>NZ_CP135920.1:0-4800000 GCF_032395985.1 Paraflavitalea speifideaquila | reverse complement strand
TCTTCTTTTCGGGATCATACCCAATATCGGCTGCATTCCTTTTCTCCAGGTGCGTGTCCAGCAGCGTCTCTACTTTTCCATCGGCCTGTACATAGAATATATATCCGCCCCAGGCCGTAACAATATAATCGCCATTGCCCACCGGTTCAATACCATCCGCTCCCTGCGGCAGGTCGGCTATTCTGTAAAGAACCTTTTGCGCATCGGCTTTCAGAAAGGTTTTGCCCATGCCGATGATGAGGTCATTGCCTACTGCCTTCAGCCCATTCACCCCCGGCATATTTTCCAGGTAAAGCGTGAGTACATCATTTTCCAGTTTCCATATTTTGAAGGTCTTGGAATCAGATACATATACTTCTCCTTTATCCGATACCGTAATATCGTTTAAGGAACGCGTACTGTCGTGCGTGATCTTTTTCTCCACTTTGGCATTGGCCATGTCGATCACTACTACCGCATTGAAATCGGCCACATACAGGCGGTTCTTATAAATAGCCATTCCCTTGGGGCAGTTAAGCCCCTTCACCCAGGTAGAATGATAAACCTTTCCATCCAGGCTCAAGGTACCAATACCGCCCTTGCCGTCGGCTTCCCAGGGCGCCCCATCAATAAGGGATACAAACAATATACTTTGGGAAATGTCTTTTTGCTGAAAGAGTAGTACCGACTCGGGCACCGCCACAATGGAATCAGTTTCCCATAATTTGACCAGCGAATGCGTTTGCGCCTGTGCACCCAATGCAATGAACGTTAAAAAGGAAAGGAAGTTTTTTTTCATGTTGGTTGGTTTCTGTTAGTGCCTGAAAGATAGCCAGAAAATAGAATACAGAATTCAGTATCCAGCATGTAGGATCGGGCTGTTCACTTGCCCCGGCCTTACCGCCGAATGGCGGGAGGAGGTTTTCTTCACTCGCTCGCCTCCGGCGAGGGAGGGTATTCTGTAGCCTATGGCTACCTTGCATTATTCCTCTGTCAGCTCGAATATATTGCTGCTCAGTGGCGCTATCCGGCCAGGCGCCAGGTTAAGCCCGATATGCAGAAGGTATTCGCCTGTAAGCACCTTGTCATTATCGGGGTTGGCAGCTTTGGTATCAGGAAACAGGTTGATTTCCCGGAAGCGGTATTTTTCTGCGGATCAAGTCCTTGCAGCTTTACCCGGGAAAAAATATCCTTGCGGCGCGTTTGCAATTGATAATTGAACAGGATCGCCTTGCTTTTGTTTTCTGATACATACATCAGTACCGCCCTGCTTTCTTCATAAGGCGATACCAGCCGGTACAGGTTGCCAAACCAAATCGTTTCACTGATCCGTTTATAGTTCTTCACCGCCTCCTGGCTGAACTGCAGTTCCTGCGGCGAAAAATTATTGACCCGGATATCATACCCCATTTTACCCATCATGGCCACATCCGTCCTGAACTTCAACGATTGTTGCTTGCCCATGCTGGTTACATGCGCTGAAATGGTATTGGAAGGAAAGAAATAAGAATACCCCCACTGGATGTATACCCTTTCCAGACCATCCGTATTATCACTGGGCCAAAATTCCGTGAAATACTTCATAGCCCCATAATCCGTACGTCCGCCACCCCCGGCACACAGCATGATGGGCAGGTGCGGGTATTTGGCCCTGATACGCTCCATTACTTTGTATAAACCCTGTGTATAAGCGATATAGAGGTGCGACTGTTTTTCTTTGAGGTAGGGCGAGTAAGCATTCGTCATACTCCGGTTACAATCCCATTTAATAAAGCCAATGCCGGGATCCTTCGTCATCATATCATCTACTATCTTGAATACAAATTCCTGTACCTGGGGTTCACCAGGTCCAATACCAACTGATTACGGCCATAGTTCTCTTCCCGGTTGGGCAGTTTCAATATCCAATCGGGATGCTTTTGATACAGTTCACTCTTGGGGTTCACCATTTCGGGTTCCAGCCAGATACCGAATTTGATCCCTTTATTGGCTGCTTCTTTCACCAGGTGACCGAGTCCGGAAGGCAGTTTCTTTTTGTCTTCCTGCCAGTCGCCCAGCCCTGCTTTGTCGTCATTGCGGGGAAAAGCATTGCCAAACCAGCCATCATCCAACAGGAAGAGGTCGATGCCCAGTTTCTTACCCTCATCAAACAATTCCACCAACCTTTTTCATCGAACGTGGTATGCGTGGCTTCCCAATTATTGAGCAAGGTCAGCCTGCGCTTATTGCCATCCAGCACCCCATAGTTCCGGGCCCAGTTGTGCAGGTTGCGACTGGCTTGTCCTTTGCCCTGGTCTGTCCAGGTGAAAATAAAGGCAGGTGTGGTAAAGGATTCCCCAGGCGCTGCATAATATTCCGAAGCAAAGGAGTTAATGCCTGCCCGTACCCGCAGGCCATTGCGTTGATCTACTTCAAAAGTATATTTGAAATTACCTGTCCAGGCCAATGTGCCGGCAATCAACTCACCCGTTGTCTCAGTCGATCTTTCATTGAGGGAGAGAAAAATGCCTGCGTTTGGTAAAAATTCGTGCGGGTGCCCAGCTTACTTTCGATGGACTTAATGCCATTGGTGAGTTTTTCTTCTGCCACATTGACCTCTCGGGCCCAATCGCCATGAAACTGCGTAAGCCAGTATTCTTCTCCATTGAAGTGGAGTAGGGATGAAGCATATTCTGTGAGCATGACCGGTTTCTTTTCCCGGTGTTGGATCTCGGCCCAGGATTTTATCACATCACTATGATAGTAAGCTGTATAATGAAGCGTTACTTCTACCGGGTACACCGGATCTTTCAGTACCACATCCGTTTGTGCTACTTCCTCCGTTTTGGTTGTCTGGTGAGATACGTATTTCAATTCCAGCGAGGGATTGCCATCATTGTGTACCAGCCGGATGGCAGGTTCAAACTGGTTGTCCATGCCGGCCGTGAGGTATACTTCCCGGCCGCCCGAAGGGTAGGTGGAAGGGGTTAATTTTTGCCCAGGTAGGATTGCGTAACCCGCTGGTTACCCCCTACATTCAATACCAGCGCCGAATGGCTGGTTTCAATAACGATCTGTTTGGATTGTGCAAAAAGGTTGCCGGTTAGGCATAAAAGAATGATTGCAAGCTGGTACCTGGTGAACATAGAAATAGCCAATTAATTGATCAGCAAGTAACTGATATCTCCCCGCCCGCAGGTGTCATTTGTTAGCCAGCTATTCAATGATATTGGCGAGGGAGTCAGAAAGTCGGCAAAGTCCGAAAGTCTGAAAGCTTTGTGTCCGTAAATCATTTGTGGGGGCTTGTGGGCAACAGCAGTTGCGTAGGCTGAAAACGAAGAAGCCCGGAAGGCGTGAAACCACTCTCCGGAAAAAGCTCCGGCACCAAATGGCTTCCCGTCTTCCGGACTCATTGGTCTTGACTTCCGGTCTTTCCGACTTCCGGTCTTCCGGTCTTCTTAGGTCCGTCTTCCGGACTTTCCGACTTACAGTCTTTCGGACTATTTGGTCTTGACTTCCGGTCTTCCGGACTCCTAGGTCCCGTCTTCCGGACTTTCCGACTTCCGGTCTTCCGGACTCATTGGTCTTGACTTCCGGTCTTCCGGACTTCTCTAAGCAATAAACTCTTTCTGATAACAGAGCGGGCTTTTGCCGGTGATCATTTTAAAATATTTGTGGAAGCTCGTAAAATTATTAAAGCCGCTTTCATAACAAAGCTGTTTAATGCTCAGGTTATTTTCGATGAGCAGTTTGCAGGCTTGTCCTACGCGGATCTCGATCAGGAATTGAGAATATGTTTTGCGGGTCCTGGATTTGAAATAGCGGCAGAAGGAGTTGGGGCTGATATTGGCCACTGCCGCAATTTCTTCCAATTGGATCTTACGTTTGTAGTTTTTCAATGAGTAGTCATAAATAGCGTTCACCCGTTCGTTTTCCGCATCAACCATATCGTGTTTGAAGCCAATCGAAGAAAGCATGTTGGGTTGTTTGCAGTCGGCAATCGTCATCAGTGCTTCCATGAGGATGATGATCCGTTCGGAACCGTCTGTTTGCAGCAGCCGTTCCAGCAATTCAGCTACCTGCTGCCGGGTTTTGCCCGTGATCTGCAGGCCACGCCGGGCTTTTTCCAATACCGTTTTGATATTGATATTTTCAGGTAGGTGCAGGAATTGTTCACCCCAGAAATTTTCACAAAAATGCGCCACCCGGATATCGGCCTGTACCCGCGTATCCTCTTCAAAGTACAAATCGTCAAAACGCCAGTAATGCGGCAGGTGAGCGCCGACCATTACAATATCACCCGATTTGAACCGTTTGATGCTGTCCCCAATAAATTGAGTGCCTTCTCCCTTTTTGAAGTGGATCAGTTCAATTTCGGGGTGGTAATGCCAGCGGTTGTTGATGTAAGGAACCAGGTCGCGCCTTACACTGAAGGAATGGCGGGGGCCGGTCGATACTTTAAGTAGTTGCGGTCGCATGCAAGTGTTTATTTGAAGTGCTCGGTGAAAATAACTGGTTGGGACAGGATACTGGAAGAAAAAGGTTTTAATGGTAACGGGGTTTGCGGAAAAGCCAGGCCGGCCCATCCGAAAATGCCCCGAAAATTAAGGGAAAGGAGGACCTTTTACGGAACGCTGAAAAAGGAAATGACCACCTGTTTTACAGGGATGGTAGAACCGCCAAAAGCAGGAAGCCCTTTAAGGAGTTTTGGCCGGTATAACACAGTAGTAGAACCAACCAGACATCGTGGATATGCCATGGCAAGCAATTTTAATGAACAGAATATAGCATTTAGTAACCTGGTACAAATTGGATTTTTTTTTCTCATAGAGCTATCAACCACTACCGTATTTTTTATGCAAACGTTTCCGAAAATCAGGATGGTTCAGGATACTTGTTTTCGATACAAACAGGCCCCGGGGAGCACAGGTAATGGCTTTATAATCAAGCAACCAAACAGCTAAACCGGTTTCTTGATATGCTAATTCAGCTTAGTAAAATGATAACTATATAAAACTTTGAACCGTCCCCCATATATTTATTTGTATTACAGATTTTTGGCACTTAAAAGAGAATATGCAGCATACACACAAATACCTCCAGATCCATCCCGGTGACAACGTTCTCGTGGCTTTACAAGACTTACCGAAAGGCACTTTGATCGAACTGAATAACCATCAATTTCCTTTGACAGACCCTGTGGCGGGCAAACATAAATTTTCCCTTCATCCACTGAAGCCCGGCGATAATATCTATATGTATGGTGTATTGGTAGGAAAGGCCGATGCGGCCATTCCGCAAGGCGGCGCCATCACCACCCGGAATATTCACCATGCAGCAGAAGATTTTAACCTGGGTGAGCGCAGGTTACAGTGGGAGCAGCCTGATATAAGCCGGTGGAAAGACAAAACATTTATGGGATTCCACCGCGCCGATGGCACAGTAGGAACCGGTAATTACTGGATTGTTATACCCCTCGTATTTTGCGAAAACCGCAATGTGGAAGTACTAAAGGAGGCCCTCGTGGATAAGCTGGGATACAGCAAGGTAAAAGCTTTCAGGCCGATGTGGAAGGACTGGTGAACCTGTACCAAAGCGGTAAAAGCGAAGTGGATATCCTCAACGCCCCCATGGAAGAAGTGTTTACCGAACAGGCCGCCCAACGCGTATTTCCCAATGTAGACGGCATCAAATTCCTGAACCACGATATGGGATGCGGCGGCACCCGCCTCGATGCCAATGCCCTTTGCGGGTTGCTGGCAGGCTATATTACCCATCCCAACGTAGCAGGCGCTACTGTGCTAAGCCTGGGATGCCAGCATGCACAGGCTTCCATCCTCAAGCAGGAGATCATGAAACGTGATCCGGGTTTTAATAAACCCTTGATCGTATTGGAACAGCAGAAAGAGGGGACTGAACAACAATTATTGAAAAAAGCGATCAGGCAAACTTTTGCAGGTCTCATGCAGGCCAATACCATCACCCGCCAGCCTGCTCCTTTGTCCAAGCTTTGCATTGGCCTGGAGTGCGGTGGATCAGATGGGTTTTCGGGTATTTCCGCCAATCCGGCTGTGGGTTATGTATCAGATATCCTGGTAGCCCTCGGTGGTTCTGTGATCTTATCCGAATTTCCCGAACTGTGTGGGGTAGAACAGGAGCTGAGCGACCGTTGCGTGGATGAATCTACCGCCCTGAAGTTTATGGACCTGATGCGGGTGTACAATGCACGTGCCGAAGCCGATGGTTCAGGTTTCTATGCCAATCCTTCCCCGGTAATATTCGCGATGGTCTGATTACCGATGCCATCAAATCGGCCGGTGCAGCCAAAAAGGGGGAACCTCTCCTGTAACAGATGTACTGGATTATCCCGAACGGGTTACTAAATCCGGCCTCAACCTGCTTTGCACTCCCGGCAATGATGTAGAAAGTACTACTGCCGAAGTAGGCTCCGGCGCCAATATTGTTTTATTCACTACCGGACTGGGCACTCCCACCGGCAATCCCATAGCACCTGTTGTAAAACTCTCCACCAATACGAAAACGTTTACGAAGATGCCGGATATTATGGATGTCAACTGCGGCACCATCATCGAGGGTACCGAAACGATTCCGGAACTCGCTGCCCGGATCATGGATTATGTGATCGAAGTAGCCAGCGGCCAGGTACAACCCAAAGCCGTATTGCTGGGGCAGGATGACTTTATTCCCTGGAGAAGGGGCGTGAGTTTGTAGAATCCGGAATCAATGTCGTTTAGTGTAGAAAACTATTGCCAGTTACAAACATGGGCCACACTGCAGCGCTGCATCCGCCGGGCGGCAGAGTGACTCACTTTAAAACAGCGACAAGCACAACTAAACGGCACTGACTCCAGAATATGGCATTCAGAAGCCGGGTACCCGCAAACCTGTTCTAAATTCTGTATGCTGGATTCTTAATTCTGCCTTCATACCTTATCTTCGTCACGTAAATATTCATTCATTAATTTTTCCCTGTATTCAATGAGCATGCAACAGCAAGTACCCCAGATGGAACAATCATTTCGCTGGTTTGGCCCTAAAGATCCGGTGAGCTTATGGGATATCAGGCAGGCCGGTGCTACCGGTATTGTAACTGCCCTGCACCATATACCCAATGGCGAAGTATGGCCCATAGAAGAGATCATGCAACGCAAAGAAGAGATCGAAGCTGCCGGACTGCGATGGAATGTTGTAGAAAGTATTCCCGTACATGAGCATATCAAGATACAGAAAGGTGAGTACAAGCAGTATATCGAAAACTATAAGATGAGCATCCGCAATCTGTCGCGTTGCGGTATTCATATTGTAACTTATAATTTCATGCCGGTGCTCGATTGGACGCGTACCGACCTGGCCTATACCGTAGAAGATGGTTCCAGGGCCCTGCGTTTTGAACGTGCCGCCCTGGTAGCTTTTGATGCATTGATCCTGCAACGCAAGGGTGCCAAAACCGAATACAGTGAACAGGAGTTGCAGCGTGCTACAGCACGTTTGAATGGCATGAGCGATACCGAGAAAACTTTGTTGCAACGCAATATCATTGCCGGATTGCCCGGATCCGAAGAGAGCTTTACCGTACAGCAATTCCAGGAAGCTTTGGATACCTATGATGGTATTGATGCAAAGAAACTTCAACAACACCTCATTTATTTTTTACAACAAATAACACCTGTTGCCGAAGAAGCGGGCGTGGTATTGGCCATACATCCCGATGATCCTCCTTATGCCATCTTTGGTTTGCCCCGGGTTGTGAGTTCCGAAGCCGACTTGCTGGCTTTGTTTGAGGCCGTGCCTTCCAAAGCCAATGGCCTGTGCTTTTGTACCGGTTCATTTGGTGTGCGGGCCGATAATGACCTGCCGGGCATGGTAAAGCGCCTGGGTGATCGCATTAACTTCATTCACCTGCGCAGTACCCAACGTGATGCCGATGGTAATTTTTATGAAGCCAATCACCTCGAAGGTGATGTAGATATGTACAGCGTGGTGAAAGAAATTATACAGGTAATGCGCAAACGAAATATAGCCTTGCCCATGCGCCCCGATCATGGTCACCAGATGCTGGATGATCTGAAAGAAAACCAATCCTGGTTATTCAGCCATTGGCCGTTTGCGTGGCCTGGCCGAATTAAGGGGATTGGAAATGGGTATTGGTAGAAGTTTAAACGCAGATTGAAACACTGATTACACAGATTGTAATGGATTTCGCGGATTGAATAATAAGAGGAGCCACTTTCGCTGAACGTGAAAGTGGTTCTTTTTTGGGGCCAGGGGCTCAGGTTGTATAGATTTTACGACGACACATTCCCTGGTCATTCCCTGGTGTTTGCCTGGTATTTCCCTGGTAAAGTCCTGGTCAAGTCCTGATCAACCCCTGGTCAACCCTTGGTCAACCTGTGATCAACTCTCGGCTAACTTCTGGGTAAGCTCCGGGTAAGCCTTGGGTAAGTCTTGGGTAAGCCTTGCCCATATAGTGACCAACTCCTCATCAGCGCCTGGCCAGTCTCTGATCCCCTCAATTTCCCTGTGTAAGGCAATTGTCTGGCCCTACAGTACCTGTCCGACCGTTTTCTTCACATTGGCATCCTTGTTTTGCCATTTTTTGGCGCAAAATAGATAGCTGAAGGCTTGCTTTAAGGTTGTCTTAAGGTAGCCTTAACCTTGTGTTAAGGTAGGGTGAACTGTAGGGTCACTAAAATGCCAAAAAAATGGTCCGAATTCCACTACCTGTTCCTGGCCACTAACCCAACCCTGGCAGACAGGCGCCTAATAGAAGGACTTTGGCTGACCATTGGGCGGGCTTTAAAACCGTTTTCGTTTAGAAGGTGTTTAGGATAAAATGGCGGGCTATTTGTTTTGGTTGAGGGTGAGTGTGCGATTGATTGAGATCGGGGCTTAATGAAGCTGTATTGGGGTTTAAATAGTGGGGAGTTAATAAAGGAATGCTGGTATCGTGGTATTGAACTTTGCGTGGTATTTACACAGTGTATGCCGGACTTCGGTTATCTTCCAGGTTTGGGTTGGGTCTTGTTCGTCTCTGGGTATTACCAAGACCGTACCTTGGCTTAGTCATCTTCGGGATTTCTTCGGGGCTTCCCGAAGCCACCCCAAGCGAATCCCGAATGAGTCCCGAACAAGACACGAACAAAACACGAATCAAACCCATTGATGGGGCTTTTGCGACAGGGACGCGGTCATGCTTTTATTTTGTGTCGATAACGAGGTACCCGGTCTCGTCATCAATGCTGGCGGGAATACTCCATTCAAACAATACCCTTATCAGCACCCCTTTTTCATCGTTGCTTACGCCCTCTTTAATAACCTGGCTGTTAAAATATTTATTCAACACAATGTCTTTCCCTTTCCGGGCCTCCCTGATTATTTTTGGACCATCCACCACCTTCGTAAATCCAAAGGCTAAGAAATCTGCGTTTGTAATAGTTAGTTGTTTGTTTTCTTTTAGCATCGATCCGATTTCAGATTTGTACCTGTTTTCATCATACCCTTTGGTCTTATTAAAATAATGAAACAGGTCATCATTCTGTATCGTTGAGATGACCACTCCTTCTGATAATTTAACATGGAGTACAACAAAGTAGCTGTTGCTGGAAAAATCATTCATGACTTTCGTTATAAATGCTTCATGCTTGATTTGGCTACAGGATTGCATGGATAGAAGCGTAACGTAAGCAGCAATAAAAGTTCTCATTTTGCATTTTCTCCTTGACAGGCAGTTCACAGCCATCCGTAAACTCCTGCCTTTGTTTTGGTTTTCCATTAAAGAGGCACTTAGTAAACTGTTTGCTGGTGGCTTTTAAGACAAGCCAGCCATGGAAAGTCAAAAAGGATGGGAGGGTGTATTTGATAGTGTGGGACGGGAGAATGCTGGTTGGGTTGGACAAAAGTACATAAATGCGCTCACTTCTGTGGTTTATTGCGACCTATAGGGCAACCCACGCTAAAGCTGTCTCAAAGTTTTCCAGTGCACAAATTATGCTTTGGCGGTATGTACCATTGTATTATCTTTGACTCATCATATCATCTGATGAATATGCAACATGGTATTTCCCGGCGCTCCCTGGCCGATGAAGTGGCGGCCCGTTTACAGCAGCAGATATTGTCGGGCCAGTATAAAGTGGGGGATCAATTACCCGTTGAGCCCGAACTGATGCATCAGTTTGGTGTGGGGCGCTCCTCCATACGTGAAGCCATCAAGTTATTGGTCAACTCAGGTTTACTACGTGTTCAGCAAGGCATTGGCACTTTTGTAGAAGACAATTCGGGTGTTGGTGAGCCCTGGCTCAGCGTCTGAAACGATCGGATATGAAAGAGATCAATGAAGTAAGGCAGTTGCTGGAAATGAAGATCGCAGAAAAAGCAGCCGTCAACAGAACGGCCAAAGATATCAAGACGATACAACGCTACTTCAATGCGCGTGAACAAGCAGCCGCAGTACAGGATATTGCCGGTAGCGTAGATGCGGATGTTAATTTCCACAATGCCATTGCCGAAGCCTCGGGCAATGAAATACTGGCCGATCTGTACAAATCATTTTCCACACGCATAAAAAATGACTTCTTGTCGCGGTTTGCCAGTACAGATCCATTTATTGAAACGATGCAGCTCCATAGAGAATTATTAAAAAGTATTATTGACAAAGATCCTAAAGGCGCCTGGCATTATGCGGCCCGTATCAATGGCCATATATCTGCTTAGCCTGCCCGATCAAACCCTTATCAATCCCCTTTATGAATTCAACAACAAGCGCCGCCGCCCCCAAAGCGCTGGTGAACGCTACCGTTTTCCCCATCCTGTTTACCATTAGCTTTGCGCATTTGCTCAACGATATGATGCAATCAGTTATTCCTTCCATTTACCCACTGATTAAGAGTAACCTGCAATTAAGCTTTTCACAGATCGGACTGATCACCTTCACCTTTCAGATCACGGCTTCACTGCTGCAACCCTTTGTAGGCCAGTATACCGATAAATCACCCAAGCCTTATTCCCTGGCCATTGGTATGGGATTTTCGCTTTTAGGCTTGGCTGTATTATCAATGGCTACCGGTTTTTATGGCATCCTGCTGGCAGTAGGGCTGGTAGGAGTGGGAAGTTCAATTTTTCATCCCGAAGCATCAAGGGTAGCTCACCTGGCATCGGGTGGTAAAAGAGGACTGGCGCAATCTATCTTTCAACTGGGGGTAATGCAGGCAGCGCCATTGGTCCCCCCTGCTGGCAGCCGCTATTATTATTCCGCATGGACAATCCAATGTAATATGGTTTGGCATCGCTGCCATCCTGGGCATCTTTATACTGTCTAAAATTGCAGTATGGTATAAGGAACACCTCGTACTGCGCGCCAGCAAAAAGGTTCCTGCAGAAGTAATTGATAATGGATTGACCAAAACCAGGGTATGGGTGTCATTGGGCATCCTGCTGGTACTCATCTTCTCCAAGTATTTCTATATGGCCAGTATGAGCAGTTACTTTACTTTCTACCTCATTGATAAATTCCACCTGTCCGTACAACAGTCACAGATCTACCTGTTCATCTTCCTGGGTTCTGTAGCTGCCGGTACTTTATTGGGAGGGCCCCTGGGCGATCGCTTCGGACGTAAATACATTATCTGGTTCTCCATCCTGGGCGTAGCTCCTTTTACCATCCTATTACCCCATGTCAACCTGTTCTGGACCGGAGTTCTTGCGGCCATCATTGGTGTATTACTGGCTTCAGCCTTTTCGGCCATCCTGGTGTATGCACAGGAACTGGTGCCGGGTAAGGTAGGTATGATTGCGGGCCTCTTCTTTGGATTTGCTTTTGGTATGGGGGATTGGGATCCGCCTTGCTGGGTAAGCTGGCAGATATGACCAGCATTCGTTACATATTTCAGGTATGCGCCTTCCTGCCGTTGATTGGAATTATTACAGGCTTTTTACCAGGGCTGAAGGGGAAACCTTAGCCAACTACCTGCCTGCATGGTAAAACATCGTCGCCCGGCGCATCTCCCCCAGGGAGGGATGCGCCGGGCGGCGGTGCATGCCACTACAGGCAACTTATCTTCCTGGAACCCCAATGCAAATGCGGGAGTGTCTACTTTAGTTGTCAACGAAAGTAGCGTGTATGCGGGAGGAGGGTTTACCAACATCGGGAATCTTCCTGCAATTTCGCTCGCTGCTGTTCCCCTGCTGTCAACGCTTCCGCTTATGTATGGCGACCTGTCGGCCCGTATACAGGAAACCGATGGGGTTATCTGATGGATAACCTATGAAGAGATCAATACACAGCATTTCGATATTGAACGCAGCACCGATGGCCGGCAATTTATCAGGATTGGTGCCGTACCGGGTGCCGGCAACTCAGGAAGCAATAAAAGAGTTACGGGCTGTGAGCTTCAGCCTGCGGGTCCTTTGCTTCGATAATAAAAAACGGAAGGCCTTCTTTATAAAAAGGCCTTCCGTTTTTATTCCTTAAAGCTATCCGCTTGTATTCCTTAGTTCGCAGCTCATAGCTCACCGCTCGCAGCTGTTTTAATAATGCCACCTTACAAAAGCTTCCATCGCTGCATACTTGGTCAATCCCAATTGGGCATACAGATTGGCAGTATTGCCATTGCGGTCTTCAGCACGCTGCCAGAATTCACGGGCATCACTACCCTGAAAGGGTACACTGTCTTTCTGTGACTGGTGAATGAAGATGCCATAACGTTTCTTCATAACCTGGTCAGGGCTCATGGGGATCGCCATTTCAATCTCACTGATATCCCATTCTTGCCAGGCGCCTTTATAGAGCCACATCCAACATTCATTTACCCACTCATCGCCATCATTCTTGATGCGGCGCAGGGCTTCAAATACTATATCCAGGCAAACCTTGTGCGTGCCATGCGGATCGGCCAGGTCGCCAGCGCAGAATACCTGTTGTGGTTTTATCTTACGCAGCAGGTCAATGGTCAGTTGAACATCCGCCTCGCCCATGGGGTTCTTTTCAATGGTACCTGTTTCGTAGAAAGGCAGGTTCTGGAAGTGATAGTTGTCATCACTGATACCTACATAACGGCAGGTGGCCTTGGCTTCACAACGGCGTATAAGCCCCTTGATAGCACGGATATCAGCCGTATCGATCTGGTTGGATTTCTTCCTCTTGAGGTATGTTCTTGCCTGCTCCAGTATTTCTTTACTCTTGGTACTGTCAATGCTAAACATGTCTTCAAAACCTACCGCAAAGTCCATAAAGCGCGTAACAAACTCGTCGGTAACAGCAATGTTGCCGGATGTTTGATAGGCTACATGCACATCATGCCCCTGATCGTGCAAGCGCTGAAAGGTACCACCCATAGAGATGATATCATCATCCGGGTGGGGGAGAAAATGATCACCCGTTTAGGATAGGGCTCACTGCGTTCGGGATGATTGGGCAGGTTGGCCTTGGGTTTACCTCCTGGCCAGCCTGTAATAGTATCACGCATCATGTAATACACTTGCAGGTTGATCTCATAAGCATCACCTCTTTCAACCAGCAGATCACTAATGCCATTATCACGGTAATCACTATTAGTAAGACTAAGGATCGGCTTATTTACTTTCAGCGCCATGTTCACTACCGCCTTGCGGATCATCGCTGGGGTCCACTCACAGTCACCCGTAAGCCAGGGCGATTTAAAGCGGGTCAGCTCGGCAGCAGCCAGTTCATCCAGTACAAACGTGCAATCATTGTGCTGTTGCAATAAGGAGGCGGGTATTTGTTCATCTACATGCCCTTCTACTGATTTCTGTACAACAGGTGCTTTACCGGGGCCCCAGGCCATCAATACAATGCGCTTGGCTTTGAGGATGGTGCTGATGCCCATAGTAATAGCCAGACGGGGCACTTGAGAAATATTGGCAAACTCATACGCATTGGCAATGCGGGTGGAGTTGTCCAATGTTACCAGCCTCGTGCGGGAGTATATGCTGGAACCGGGCTCATTGAAACCAATATGACCATTGTTGCCAATGCCCAGTACTTGGAGGTCAATACCACCAGCTTCTTCGATCAGTTGCTCATAACGCAGGCAATGCGCCTTGATATTTTCTTTGGATGCTTCTCCATCGGGAATATGAATATTCACCGGATCTATGTCTACATGATCAAACAGGTGCACATGCATGAAGCGGTTGTAACTTTGAAGCGCATCTTTCTCGATGGGATAGTATTCATCCAGGTTGAAAGTGATCACATTCTTAAAACTCAAACCTTCTTCTTTATGCAGCCGTACCAATTCGGCATACAGCGATTTGGGGGTGGAGCCGGTAGCGAGCCCCAAAATACATTTTTCCCATTTGGCTTGTTTGCTGCGGATCAGCTCGGCAATTTCTTTGGCTACTGATTTGGAACCTTGCTTAAGATCGGTGTAGATATTAACGGGGATCTTCTCAAACGAATCAACCATGCTCATAAAAACTTTTTTAGTGGACTGAGTTATTTGAGCGCACGAAGGTAATGGCTATTTCTATAAATCACAATGAAAAATAAACAAGCCTTTGTGTGCTGCCTTTTGCAACCGGTTGCGCAAAGCCCTATGCTGTGGGCAATACGGCCTTCATAAACGGGCAGTTTTAACGATGTCAGGAGCCTGTCGAAGCCGTCTACAAGGTTTTTCTTTCCGACTTCCGGTCTTTCCGACTTTCCGACTCTAACAAAACAGCAACGGCAGCTGCTGGATGATCTTTTTCATCGTCGATGATGTCAGGAACCTGTCGAAGCCGTCTACAAGGTTTTTCTTTCCGACTTCCGGTCTTTCCGACTTTCCGACTCTAACAAAACAGCAACGGCAGCTGCTGGATGATCTTTTTCAACGTCGATGATGTCAGGAACCTGTCGAAACAGTCTACAAGGTTTTTCTTTCCGACTTCCGGTCTTTCCGACTTTCCGACTCTAACAAAACAACAAAGGCAGCTGCTGGATGATCTTTTTCATCGTCGATGATGTCAGGAACCTGTCGAAGCCGTCTACAAGGTTTTTCTTTCCGACTTCCGGTCTTTCCGACTTTCCGACTCTAACAAAACAACAACGGCAGCTGCTGGATGATCTTTTTCATCGTCGATGATGTCAGGAACCTGTCGAAGCCGTCTACAAGGTTTTTCTTTCCGACTTCCGGTCTTTCCGACTTTCCGACTCTAACAAAACAACAAAGGCAGCTGCTGGATGATCTTTTTCATCGTCTTGATAGCCTGTGAAAGCAGGTTGCGGGCTACCTGGTAATTGATGTTCATGATATCGCTTACCTCTTCATAACTAAGATTTTGGTAGAATTTCAGGTAAATGATCTCTTTCTGGCGGGCCGACAATTGTTCCAGGGCATTGATCACCCGGGCCGTTTTTTCGGCATGTTCCTGTTTATCAATGATAAAGGTTTCATAACTGATCTCAAAATGACTGCTTTCCGGCATGTTGGCCTGCAACAGCGTATTACTTCTTTTATGGAGCGCTTTTAGTAATTTGTACTTAATGGCTTTTAATAAGTACGCCTTGACAGAGATAGAAGGTGGTGGATTTTTGCTTTGCCATAATTCTATGAACAGTTCCTGGATACAGTCTTCCAATATCGCTATATCAGCACATATTTTATTGCCATACCTGTATAGATCCGAATAATGCCGGCGGAAGAGTAGGCCCAAAGCTTCCCTGTTACCCTCGATAAAGGATTTCCAGCAGTCAGTGTCCTGTTTATGGTTAATCGGGTCTTCTGGCATTCGTTGAATAGCGGGCAAACGTAAACTAGCGGTAAAAATGAAGAAAATCAACCGTTAGTAAAAATATTTTTAAAAATAGCATTACAAATAATTCAAACCAGTCACTTATAACCGGAAACAAGCTGATTTATGGAAAAACGTTTTCAACAGTAGAGGATATTATAGCCGATGAGGGCTTTCAGGCCTGGTATTTTGGGGGTGAAGAAGCAATTGTACAGGCTTGGGAACACCGTATGAACTCCGATCCTGCCCTGGGTCCCCTCGTAGCGGAAGCAAAGGAATATATGGCGGCTTTGTCCATACAGGAGCTGGAAGTGCCAGCCGGCCAGGTTGCTGCTGCCGAACAACGTTTAATGACCCATCTGTCGGTTGAAACCACCGCACCTGTAATCCCCCTCAGGCGCCGTACCAGTCGCTGGTGGTGGGCTGCTGCCGCCATACTGGTAATAGGGGTGGGCGCTTCTTTATGGCTATACAGGTCTGCACCAGCGGCCCAGTTACACACCGCTTATGGTGAAATACGCAAACAACAGCTGCCCGATGGCTCTACCGTGATGCTGAATGCCAATAGTGAGATCAGCTACCATGAAGGCTGGCAGGAAGGCACTTCCCGCGAAATATGGCTGAAAGGGGAGGCTTTCTTTCATGTAGCCAAAACACCCGCTAAAACCCGCTTTATTGTACATACCGATCGCTTTGATATCGTAGTAACCGGCACACAGTTCAATGTAATGAACCGCGCAGGTAAAACCAATGTCATGCTCACAGAAGGAAGCATTATTTTGAAACCACGTGACGGGAAAGATATCTACATGAAACCCGGTGATTTTGTCGAATTCAATGACAAAGACCATAAATTAATAACCGCCAGAGAAGAAAATATATTGGCCTGGAAGGATAAAAAGCTGTTTTTTGAGAAAACACCCCTGCGTACTGCGATACAAAAGATTGAAGAGCTGTATGGCGTAAAGATCAGCCTGGCGAATGAAAGAATAGGCGACAAACCAATCAGTGGTATCATGATGAATGATAACCTGGATGTGTTGCTGCAGGCTTTGGAAGCTACTACCGATTTTCATGTAGTACGAAATAATAATGAGATCCTCATTACTGAATAACTGTTGATTATGGGTCGTTCCTTGTATGGATGAGAAGCCCTGTAGAAAAGGCTTTTGAAAAGTACAAACCAGGTGTTTTCCTGCTGTTCCGGAAAGCAGGAGGATAACCTATGCCATGAAAACTGTTTTTGAAAGCAGTACGACCCTAAAAAGTAAACAATCACAAACTAAACTGCTATTAACTAAAATGTTGCATTATGAGAGTTGTTCACATAAAACCAACACTGCTAGGCTGTTTACTGGGATTGCAATTGCTCTCCACACCGGGAGCCAGCGCACAGGATGTATATGCCTATGCCAGCAGTAAACAAAAGGCCATCCACGAACAGGATGATAAAAACAGGAAACCGGAAGATTCCAGCGTTAAACAACCCCTGTTCAAGGTGTTAAAAGACCTGAATAAAACAAAAGGTGTTTATTTTCTTTTCTCCGATGAAGCACTGGGCGAAAGACTCGTAAATCCTGCAAAGAAGGACAATATTGACATAGAGAAGATCCTGAACCAGGTACTGGAAAATACCGGACTAAAGTACAAAAAGGTAAATGACAAAACCTTTGTGATCCTCGCAGCCAAAGAACTGACCAGGACTGAAATGAATGCCACTACAATTGCTACAGGCGTTTCCGAAGCACAGGCTATTAATAATCGCTTAGGTGATATTGTTACCGGTAAAATCACAGATGCTACAGGGGCAGGAGTGGTGGGGGCAAGCGTTTCCGTAAAAGGTACCCTAAGAGGTACTACTACCAATGGAGAAGGTATCTTTACTGTAGAAGTAAATAAAGGGGAAACCCTTATTTTCTCTGCGGTAGGATACGCCACCCAGGAAGTAGCGCCCGGCGACCGTACAACAGTCAACGTGGTATTAGCTGCTGCCGGATCACAAATGACCGAAGTGGTCGTTACCGCATTGGGTATAAGCAGAAGGTCCAGAAGTATTACCTATGCTACCCAAAAGATCACCGGCGAAGAACTGACCGCTGTTAAAGATCCCAACCTGGTCAATAGCCTCAACGGTAAGGTGGCTGGTTTAACAGTCAACCGCAGTGCTTCGGGCGCTGGTGGTTCGGTAAGAGTCGTTATGCGGGGTAATAAGAGTACACAAAATAACTCACCCCTGTATGTAATTGACGGTATACCGATGTTCAATACCTCGGTAGCCCAACCCGAAAACCTGTTTGGACAATCATCCGGTACAGCCAGTGCTGGCCGTGATGGTGGCGATGCCATCTCAAATATTAACCCTGAAGATATAGAAAGCATGCAGGTGCTGAAAGGCGCCTCTGCCGCCGCTTTATATGGTAGCCTGGCAGCCAATGGCGCCATCCTGGTGACCACTAAAAAGGGAAGGGCAGGTACAGCCCGCGTAAATTTGGCCAGTAGTATTACGATGGACCGCGCCATGCTGAAACCAGAAGCACAGTTTTCACATGGCCAGGATGCTGCCGGAAATGAAAATGGCTGGGGCCCAAAAATGGCAAAGGCGATTATACAGATGAATTATGGCAAACAGGTGTTACCTGGATCAATAGCGAAAGCATGATGGCCGGCAGTGACCGCGCACAGAGCTATTTCTCCTATTCCAATACCGATAATAAAGGTATTATCCCTACTGCCAAATTCAACCGCCATACCTTTACTTTCCGGGAGAATGCTAAATTCTTCAATGATAAGTTAACAGTAGACGCCCTGGTTACACTTACCAAACAGAAATCTATCAACCGCCCCTCTTCAGGCTTGTACAACAATCCACAAGTGGGTATGTATTTCTTCCCCCGCAACCTGGATTTTGTATCCTATAAGGATAAGTTTGAAACATGGTCGCAGAACAGGGCCTTAATGGTCCATAACTGGTGGAATGTACGGTACGATGCCAATGAGCAGGGCAATGAATATTCCCAAAACCCCTTCTGGATCCTCAACCGTAATGTTCGGGAAGATGCCCGCGACCGTGCTTTCAGTTCCCTGACCATGCGCTACGATATCATGCCCGGCCTGGCTGTACAGGCACGCGGTAGCTATGATTTCTCCGTGGATGATTATGATGCCAGGACCTATGCCAGCACCCATTCTGTAATATCCGATTACAATGGCCGTTACACCTGGGAGCGCAGTAAGAACAAGGTAGCTTATGGTGATCTCTTGTTCTTCCTGAATAAAAAGCTAAGCACCGATCTTTCACTCTCTGCTACATTGGGCGCTTCTATCACCGATTCCCGTACCGGCGACCGCACCTTTATTGATTCTTATGGTGCTGTTAACTCAAGAGGTGAGAAACAAGGCCTCAGCATCGCCAATATATTCAACGTACAGAATATCCATTCCAGGAATACCAATAAACAACAGGCGGTACAGCGTTTTCAAACACAGTCCGTATTGGGTAGCGCCTCGTTGGGTTACAAAGACATGTTGTACCTCGACCTTACCGGCCGTAATGACTGGTCATCAACCCTGGCTTATACCGGCGATATGAGCTTCCTGTATTATTCAGTAGGCGCCACCGGTGTGTTGAGCGAAATGCTGCACATGCCCGAAGTGGTAGACCTGGCCAAAGTAAGGTTGTCTTATGCACGCGTAGGTAACAGCGTGCGCGCATTTGCTACCAACCCACCCACCTACAGGGTGAACCCCGTTACCGGTACAGTGATCAAAAATACGAGGGCTGCTTTCCCCAACAGGCCACTGAAGCCCGAGGATAACCGATCCTTTGAAATAGGTACAGAATGGAGATTATTCGATAACAGGGTAGGGCTTGACCTTACCTGGTATAAGAACGACAATTTCAACCAGTATTTTGAAACACCTGCTCCCCGTGGCGGCGACTTTAGTACCTACTTCCTGAACCTGGGTCAGATCCGCAATACCGGTTTTGAAGTAATGGTAAGCGCTTCGCCCATCAAGAGCAAAGGTTTTGAGTGGAATACCGCTGTGAATTTTGCTACCAATAAAAATACCGTCGTAAGCCTTAGCGAGGCTGGTATTACAGAAGGTAATAACAATATGTTCTTCTTAACCACTTTTGATAATACCTACAGCTCAGTAGTTCGTGAGGGTGGAAGCTTTGGCGATATCCTTGGTTTTGCCGCTGCCCGTGATGATAAGGGCAACCTGGCACTGGCCAAAGACAGCGTACCCGTAAGGGCTGCCGACAGAAAACTGCTGGGTAACCCCAACCCTGATTTTACCCTGGGTTGGAGCAATACCTTCCGCTATAAAGGTTTTGACCTGAACTTCCTGATCGATGGTCGTTTTGGTGGTGAAGTAATGAGCATTACCCAGGCCGAACTGGATGTAAATGGTTTCAGTGAGGCCAGTGCCGCTGCGCTTGATGCAGGTGGTGTACGGGTAAAGGGAACCATTGATGGCGTTCCTTTTGATGGAGTGGTGCCTGCTAAAAAGTATTATGGTGCCATTGGCGGCCGGGCTGGTATCGGTGAGTTCTATATGTATGATGCTACCGCGATCCGTCTGCGCGAAGTATCACTGGGGTACACCGTTCCACTCAAATGGAAAGGTATCCGTAGCCTCAACCTGTCGCTCATTGGCCGTAACCTCTTCTTCTTTAAACGCGAAGCACCATTTGATCCAGAGATTTCGATGAGTACCAACGATGCTTTGCAGGGTGTGGATGTATTTGGACTGCCTGCTACACGCAGTTTCGGCTTCAACGTAAAAGTAGGCTTCTAATTGACCATTTAAACGCATTCATTATATGAAACCTAATACTATTTTGTTCAACCGGTTTTTCTATGCAGCGTTACTCATCTGCGTTGTAGCAGGAGGCTGTACCAAACGATTTGAGTCCATCAATACCGACCCCTATGGGATGAATGAAGATGAGTTAAAGGGCGATTTCGCTATCTATGGCGCTCCTTTTAACCAAATGCAATTGAGCATCCATTTGTTTGCCCCAGAATGGCAATACCAATTGGCTCAAAACCTCAATGCAGATATCTTTTCGGGGTATATGATGACTCCCACAGGTTTTGCCAATAATGTGAACAATTCCAGCTATGCCATGATGGATGGATGGAATGATTTTATCTGGACCATTCCTTATGAAAATGTAATGTCGCCTGCAAGGGCCGTTATCAACAGAGCTAAAAAGATAACTACCCCAATTTTGAAGCATGGGCCATGTTGTTAAAAGTAGTGGCGGCCCACCGTGTAAGCGACATATTTGGTCCCATTGTATATACCAATTATGGTAAGATCAATGCCGATGGTAGCATTACCTACGATTCACAGCAGGAAGCGTATAATGCCTTCTTTAAAGACCTGGACGAAGCACAGGTTAAATTACGCCCTTATGCGCGTTCTGCCGACTCTGTAAGGAAGTTCAGGGCTTTCGACCTGGTTTATAACGGCGATTATACCAAGTGGATGAAACTGATCAATTCAGTACGTCTGCGATTGGCTGTAAGACTTTCCAAAGCCGATCCAACCAAGGCAAAGACCGAAGCAGAAAAATCACTGGCCGATGAATTTGGCGTACTGGAAAACATCGACGAAGATTTCATTATTAACAGCGAATCGCTCAATAACCCCATCAGCGTTATTTCCGGGGCTGGGGTGATATCAAAATGGGGGCACCCATTGAAAGCTACCTGGTAGGTTATGCTGATCCCCGGCTGCCTAAGTTTTTCGATAAAGCAACTGATGCTGCCGTAGCTGGTCAGTATAAAGGCATCCGCAATGGTATTGCCTTACCCAATAACCAGTTGTACCGTAAGTTTTCGAGTGTGACCAGCCTGGGTACCAAAATGCCCATGCTTACTTCGGCTGAAGTATGGTTTTTGCGGGCCGAAGCCAAATTAAGGGGATGGTCAGTGCCTGGTGTGCCCTCTGTACAGGATGCTTATGAAAAGGCATTCAACGTTCCCTGGAACAATGGGGCGTAGGGGGTAATTTCGATGCTTACAAGAACAGCGTTGCCAAACCTGCTGCTTATGTAGATCCTTTCAACGGCACCAACACCGTACCGGCAGGTTCACCCATACTAAGTACAGTAAGCCCCAAATGGAACAACGCAGGCGCTGCCGAAGAAAAACTGGAACAGATCATTACCCAGAAATGGATAGCCTTGTTCCCCGAATCACAAGAGGCCTGGACTGAACAACGCCGTACCGGTTACCCCAAATTATTCCCCGTAGTGATCAACAACAGCGGTGGAGTGATACCCAACGGACAGTTTATCAGGCGCATCAACTTCGCCATCAGCGAAAAACAAACCAACAATATCGGATACCAGGGCGCCGTACAAAAGCTGGGTGGAGCTGATAATATCGGTACACGCCTGTGGTGGGATAAGCCGTAAGTGAAGAGTTAGCTTTTGAGCCGCGACAAAAGTGTGCCTCTCTGCATTGCTGTATTTGCCGGGCGGCAGAGACTCACCTTGAAAGGCCCAGGCTAAATGAACGATATTTTAACAGCGATTAATTGTTGGGTATTAAACAGGAGTATTTTAAGTGTTATACGTAGTCGTTATCGAGGTACAAATAAAGCCCCTTCTTTATAGAGGGGCTTTTTCGTGCAACGTTGCCTGGTCTATCCTTGTCAGGGAGGCATAAATACCCGTTATGATACGCTGTACCCTCGTATTACTATTATTTTCAACAGTTGTTGCCTGTAAAAAGGGAAAGGTAGAAAAGGATGAGATACAGGAACCACTCGACCTCAATGTAGCCGATGAGATTGCCTACCTGGCAAAACTAAAGGCTGCCGGTGCTTTTCAACTTTTCCTGATGAAGACTGATGGCAGTGGGCTACGTACCCTTTTGGGCGATAGCCTCACCAATGAACCCCTGGCTGTTTCGCACGACGGCAATAAGTTCCTTTTTCAACCTATGATAAAAACAAAACGGGTCGGTTGTATGTAGTCGATAAAAGAGGGAGTGCCTGTATTATTGACCAGCGGCCTGAATGGATACAGCGCTATGACCTGGTCGCCGGATGATACTAGGATCTTATTCCTGAAATGGACCCTTGGTACGATTGCTGCTTCGGATGTATTTGTAATAGACAGTGATGGGAAAAACGAAAAACAGTTAACCACTGATGGCAGGAATTTATATCCCCATTGGTTTCCGGATGGCCGGAAGATCATTTACAATTCGAGGGGTAATACGCCCGGTGTTTTTGTGATGACGACCGATTGGAGCGGTTCCTGGCGTATTGGCCAGGTGGGAGCGGCAAATGCCAATCTGGTCATTTCTCCCAAAGGAGATAAAATTGCTTTTGCTTTTGACAGTCCGGGTGAAAACCGTTCACTCCTGTATGTCATGAATGCCGATGGTTCCAAAATAGCCTATGCCTGTTTGGTAGGAGACAATACGGAGATATTTGTAGTAAATCCTGATGGTTCCGAAAACAAACGCCTTACCAACACCAGGAAAATCGAATCCAACCCTGTTTGGTCCAAGGATGGCCGGCATATTGTATACCTGGCCAGTGATCCGGAGGTATACAATCCTGCTATTTATATCATGCGGGCCAATGGACATTCACCTACCCAGGTTTCCAAAACCGATGGATTTATTATGTTTCCAACCTATATCGCACAATAGCCATGAAAAAGAGAGGAGACACCTTTCTTCCGCGTCGAAAGCGAAAGGTGTCTCCTCTAAACAAAATTGAAGAGGTGACACCCTGCTGCCTCGAATAGCAGCGCGGCAGGGTGGCCCACCTTTTATTTATTTCACGCCAATCTCATCCACAAATAACCAGGCTTTGCTGCCCGATCCGGGTTTACCTTCGCTGATAATGCCATGGTTTTTTGCCACTACTTTGATGAAGCGGGCATTGGTGGCGGCAAAAGGAACAGTGATAGAAGCCATATTGTTTTCTTCCTTTTTCAGTTCACTGGTTTTACCCAATAACTCATAAGCTTTGCCATCAGCCGAAGCATATACTTCCACCCGCTGCGGAGGATAAACCCAACTGGGTTGCTGATCCAGTATGTGGATATTTACAGAGGATACAGATTGTTCCTTGCCCAGGTCGATCACCGCTTCCATATCCGGCCCTTGCCAGCCTAACCACTCATCAGAAGTAATGCCTTTGTCAGATCTTGCGCCATTAACAAGACCAAAAGTACCACCATTGCCCTGGCGGTTATCGGCCGTGGGCGTGCTGATGGTTACCTTCTTGCCGGTAGCCTTCGTAATGGTGAACTTTTGCCATACCCAGTTTGTTGGCTTGCCGTTTGCCAGCAGGGTACCACCCAACTCCGTATCCTTCGTTATCACAAAAGGTTTGGTGTAGGGCAATAAGGCTGTACCTGTTTTAGAAGGCGAGTAACTTATTTTCCCGTCAGTTGCCGCTGTTTGCAAGCTCCATACCACCCCATTGTTGTCTTTGTTTGGCGTAATGCTGGCTTTCAGGTCATAATAGGCCTTGCTGTAATTAGAACCCCAGAGGTCATATCTCTTGAACTGCGTTTGTAAGCGCTTTTCAAAACCGGGCCAGTTACGTTGCTCTTTAGGGCTCCACAATACTTCACTCAATGCCGTAGCACGGGGAAGATCATGTATTCTACCTTAGTGGGCGATTTCATGTATTCCGTCCACACATTGGCTTGTGCTCCCAATACATATTTGCCTTCCTCGGCAGTCAGTTCCTTGGGAATAGGCTCGTAATTGTACACCTTTTGTAAAGGAATAAAGCCGCCAATGGTAATAGAATCTTCATTTTTGTTTGCGAATAGTCAAAATACACATACGTAGTGGGCGTCATGATGACCTGGTGTTTTTGTTTGGCAGCTTCAATACCCCCTTTTTCTCCCCTCCAGCTCATTACAACTGCATTGGGGGCCAGGCCGCCTTCCAGGATCTCATCCCATCCAATCAACGTTTTACCCTTTCCATTGATGTACTTCTCCATCCGTTGTATAAAATAACTTTGCAGCTCATGCTCATCTTTCAGTCCCAGTTGTTTAATACGGGCCTGGCATTTGGGGCAATGTTTCCAGCTTTCCTTGGGGCATTCATCCGCACCTACATGCACATATTGAGCGGGGAATAAGGGAATCACCTCATCCAATACATCCTCCAGGAAATTAAATACGGTATCATTACCGGCACAGAATACATCATTAAACACCCCCAGGTTTCCTGTACTTTGTAAGGACCACCCGTACATCCCAGGTTGGGGAAAGCCGTAAGCGCTGCAGAAGCATGGCCGGGCATTTCAATTTCAGGGATCACCGTGATATAGCGTTTGGCAGCATAAGCTACTATTTCCTTTACTTCTTCCTGAGTGTAAAAACCGCCATAACGTATATTGTCATTACTCTTACCAGGATAACGGCCAACGATGGTACCGTTACGGTAGCCACCTACTTCAGTAAGCTTGGGGTATTTTTTGATCTCAATACGCCAGCCCTGGTCTTCCGTTAAATGCCAGTGGAAGTAATTCATTTTATGCAACGCGATATAATCAATATACTTCTTCACAAAAGGGATGGGGAAGAAGTGACGGCCTACATCCAGCATCAGGCCACGGTATTGAAAACGTGGGTAGTCCCTGATATTGACAAAAGGGATCTTTAAGGCAGCCTTTTTTCAACCGGTAATAGCTGCAACAATGTTTGCACGCCATAAAACGTACCGGCTTCATTATCGCCAGCTATATAAACCTGGTCTTTCTTCACCTGCATCACGTAGGCCCCTGGTATCGGATTTTCCATTTTCTCATAGTTGAGGTGGATGGCCCCAGGCGCATTTTTAGTGGTTATTTTCAGGCTGAACCCATATACCTGTTGCAGGTACTCATTTAAGAAATTGGCCGAATTTTCAAGGCCCGAACCATCCAATACGATGGCAGTATTCCTGGTAATGGTAAACTGACCAGCCAGTTTGGGCATTTTGACCTCTACAGGCTGTGGAATAATGTTTACCTGACTGTACAGGGCCGAACTACTGAGAAACATGGCAAGTGACAGGAGCTTTCGCATAGTGTTCATTTTGTAAAAAGGTGATGTTAGGTTTCCAAATGTAACCAATCTGAGGGGGTAATATGCAATAAGAACCTATAATTATTGTGCAATCGGTTGAGCGCAAATAAAAACACCTGCCGCTGGCGTTGGCCATGCTAGCGGCAGGTGTAAAATGACAGGGTGACTTGCCTTCCAAAGGCTTTCTTCGGCAAACTCCTGCATACGAAAGGTGAGTCACCCTGCAGCCCGGCAAAGCAGCGCGGCAGGGTGGCCCACCTTTAACAGGTATGACCAATTAATTCAACCCTATTTCAGCACCGGTAAAATGATATTGCTGCTATTGGCCGCATCATGGAAAATGCGGATGATAGCCTTTTGAAAATCGCTGTCATCAGCCTCATAAATATTCACAAACTTCTGCGGGTTGCGGTCTACCAGCGGAAACCAACTGCTTTGTACCTGGATCATGAGGCGATGCCCCTTTTTGAATGTATGTGCTACATCGGGCAGCTCAAACTTTACCCTTTCTGTTTTGTTGGGCTTGAATGCTTCCGGCGTTTCAAAACTGTTGCGGAAACGTCCCCGCATTACTTCACCCCTTACCAGCATCTGGTATCCACCCATGGGGTAAGCAGCGCCGGCATCACGTGCCGTACCAGGATAGGTAAAATCATCCGGAAAAACATCGATCAGCTTCACTACAAAATCGGCATCCGTACCCGAAATACTGGTCAGCAGGTCGGCTACCAGCGTGCCTCCCAGCATAAGATCTTCGGACAGGATGTCTGTTTGGAAGGTCAATACATCCGTTCTGCGTGAAGCAAACCGCTGGTCATCCGTCATATATTCACGGGTACGGTTGAAATGTACATCCTCTGTATAGGGCACCGGCCTGGCGGGATCACTGATGTATTCACTGAAACTGTTTTTGCCGGTGGGCTTGTCCCAACCCAGTTTACCATTGGGTTGCAGGTACAGTGCCTGATCTGCCTTATTGGCGGGTGGCCATTGTGCATATTGTTTCCATTGATTGGCCCCACTGAAAAAGATGGTGGCTTCGGCCAATTTGGAAATATCACCCTTACCCTTGAGGAAGTAATTGAAGAAGGGCAGTTCTATATTGTTTTGGTAATAATGAGAGGTGTTGGAGCCAAATTGCACATGCCCCAGTTTGGTACCATCCAGCCATGACCACTGTCCATGAAACCAGGGGCCCATCACTAATTTATTAAAAGCTGACGGAGCATTCTTTTTCTCGATGGCTTCATACAAGCGCCAGGCGCCAAAGCAATCTTCGGCATCAAACAAACCGCCCACGGTGATCATGGCGGGTTTAATATTGCCTACAAAGTTGCGGGGATTACGTGCTTTCCACCAATCATCGTGGTTGGGGTGTGCATAGAGGTCTTTCCAAAACTTGATACTGTCGCCCGTTAACCTCATAAAGTTCTTTAAGGCGCCAACACGCAAATACGTTTCATAATTATCATTTTCCGGTAACTGTAAAGCCTCTTTGGGTCCTACTGTGGTGGGCGCAGGACGGGGGTAACCAAAGCCGCCGGCATAAAAACTAAAGGCATCCATGAGCATAAAAGCACCATTGTGGTGAAAGTCGTCACCCATGAACCAATCGGTAACCGGCGCCTGGGGGCTTACTGCTTTCAGGGCTGGGTGACCACTCAGGGCGGCCATGGTGGAGTAGAAACCGGGATAGGAGATACCCATCACACCTACATTGCCATTCGTATTGGGCAGGTTCTTTACCATCCAATCGATGGCATCATACGTATCACTGGCCTCATCAATATCCTGGTTGGTTTTTTTGTCGGGATTGAAAGGCCGCACATCAACAAATGCCCCTTCACTCATCCAGCGGCCACGTACATCCTGCGTAACAAGGATGTAATTCTCCCGCGCATAGTGCCGCAAATGACTGACCCATAAGTTGGAGCGGAAATTGTTTTCTCCATAAGGTGCACAGGAATAAGGCGTGCGCATCAGCAGGATAGGATGTTTCTCCGTGGCATCCTTGGGAAGAAATACGGAGGTGAACAGTTTCACTCCATCGCGCATAGGAATATACAATTCCTTCTTGGTATAATTATCCCGTACCCAGGCCGAATCTTGAGCAACTTGTGGGCTCAGTTGGGCCTGGCAAGTAAAAAATAATAAGGCAATTGCTTAGGAAAAGGTGTAGTTTTCTCATGTAACCATTAATTTTAAAGTCTAATGTAACAAATGTTGCTCAACCCATAGTTGCCATTTATGCACCCACACCAACAACTCATCGAAAAATTCTATACCGCCTTTAGCCAGCTGGATGCCCCCGGCATGATCACTTGTTATCATGAGGAGGTTACTTTTTATGATCCTGTATTTGAGAACCTGAATGCAACAGAAGTAGCAGCCATGTGGACCATGTTGTGCAAGAATGCAAAAGGGTTTTCCCTGGTTTACCAGAAAGTGGAGGCCGGCAGTGAATATGGCAGTTGCGAATGGATAGCTACCTATACCTTTTCTGCTACTGGTCGCCAGGTTACCAACCATATCAAGGCCCATTTTAAGTTTCATGAAGGCCTTATTATTGAACATATGGACGATTTTGACTTGTGGAAATGGAGCCGGCAGGCCCTGGGATTCAAGGGCCTATTGCTGGGATGGAGCGGGTTTGTGATCAATAAAGTGCGCAAGACCGCCAGGGCAAACCTTAAAAAGTTTATGAACGCCAAATAGGTTGAAAGCCTTATGTTTACAACCTTAAAACGAGCGCCTTAGGGCGTATATAACCCGTTCATTCAAGAGAGATCTACCATTAACTATGTCAACCAGAAGAAAATTCTTACGCGCAACAATTACAGGTTCGGCCGCTGTATTATCAGCCAACTCTTTACTGGCTATTACCGAAACCAGCTATCCTGTTATCAAAGGAAACCCCATTGTTATCTCTACCTGGGATTTTGGCAAGGCTGCCAATGCCGAAGCCTGGAAAATACTGGCTGCTGGTGGCCGTGCCCTGGATGCAGTAGAAGCAGGTGTAAAAGTGCCGGAAGCCGATGAAAGCAACCAATCAGTAGGTTATGGCGGATTGCCTGACCGTGATGGGCGCGTAACCCTGGATGCTTGTATCATGGATGAACAGTATAATTGCGGTTCAGTAATGTGCCTGGAACATATTATGCACCCTATCTCAGTTGCCCGGTTGGTGATGGAAAAAACACCCCATGTGGTATTGGTAGGGGATGGCGCTTTGCAGTTTGCCCTGGCCAATGGGTTTAAAAAAGAGAACCTGCTCACGCCCGCATCAGAGAAAGCCTGGAAGGAATGGCTCAAATCCTCTAAATATGAGCCCGTGATGAATATTGAGAACAAACGCTATAATAAAGAGAAGGATCCCATGCCTGGCGGTATTAACAACCATGATACCATTGGCCTGCTGGCCATGGATACCAATGGCCATTTAAGCGGCGCCTGCACTACCAGCGGTATGGCTTATAAACTGCATGGCAGGGTAGGGGATTCGCCCATCATTGGGGCCGGCCTGTATGTAGACAATGAAATTGGTGCAGCCACCTCCACCGGTGTGGGCGAAGAAGTGATCCGCATCGTGGGGTCACACCTGGTAGTGGAACTGATGCGCCAGGGCCATAAGCCCGAAGCTGCCTGCAAAAAAGCGGTGGAACGCATCATCAGCCGCAGCCCGGAAAAGGCAAAGAAGATACAGGTAGGTTTCCTGGCCATCAATAAAAAAGGTGAATTTGGCGCCTATGCCCTCCAGCCTGGATTTACCTATGCAGTAAAGAGCGGGAAGGAAGAAACCATCTATAAAGGGAAGAGCATTTATTAATAGCTCATGGAACATTGTTTATTGAAAATGGGGCATTGAACATTTCCGGGTATGATATTTGCTCCATGTTCAATCCCTCATGATCCATGTTCAATGCACAACTTTCAATCCTCAACGATCAATGTCCAATTGAAAATAGCTATGTCAGAAAATATTGTTTTAGAAGTATGTGCTTTCAATATCCAATCCGCCCTTGTTGCACAAAACGTAGGTGCTGCCAGGGTAGAACTTTGTGAGAATCCCGTAGAAGGCGGTACCACCCCTTCCCATGGTACCATACAACGTACACGTGAGCGAATCAATATTGAATTGTATCCCATTATTCGTCCGCGGGCAGGTAACTTCTGGTATGATGAAGAGGAGTGGGCCATCATGAAAAAGGATATCCTGCTTTGCAAAGAACTGGCATGTGAGGGTATTTCTACAGGAGTGCAGTTGCAGAACGGCACCATCGATACAGAACGGTTGAAGCGCATCGTGGAGTGGGCCTATCCTATGGGCGTTACTTGCCACCGGGTATTTGACCGTACACCCGATCTATTCAAAGCATTGGAAGAAGTGATTGAATGCGGCTGTGAAAGAATATTGACCAGTGGGGGTAAAAGTGGAGCTCCTGATGCCACCGGTATCCTGGCTCAACTGGTACAACAAGCCAATGGCCGTATTACCATTATGCCAGGTGCTGGCATCCGGGCGGCCAATATCGAAAAACTCATCCGGGAAACGGGTGCTACCGAATACCATACATCGGCCAGGGTCAATGTTCCCGATGCTGTGACCTATCAAAATCCCGCTATCCTGGATAGCGGCCAGGTGGTCATTGCCAATGAAGAAGAACTGCGGCAACTGTTGGCCAATGCACAAAAATAAAGGCGGCCACTGAATAGGCCGCCTGTTCATACACGGCAGGTGTTGCGACCAGTACTATTGTTTTATGGCGTATAATTTTGCTTTGGTAATACCTCTTTTCTCATAACCGGCCCTGTTCATTTCAAAATGACCTTCACTTACTGCATTCAGGTATTTCTCAATACTTTCCATGCCCATCATTTTTCGGCGTTCATTGAGCTGTAAGCTGTCTTCTGTTGGCCTGGGGTAGGCCTGACAACTGTCTGTATTATAAGTTACCTGCGTGCCATACAATTGTTTCCGTCCCGTATTCATCCGTACCCGATCGGTGAGGTAGGCATAGTTTTGCGGATTGGCATTGCCCTTGTCTACCTGCTTTTTCATACTGGTCAATACCTTGTCCTGGAATGCAGGCCATTTATCACAATGCTGCGCCATCAGCCAAAAGTTAAATGATCCTTCTTTGCCTGCTACATCAAAACCCGGAAATCCATATCGGTTGAACATATTTTCCAGTATACCCTGCCCTTCGGCTATTTCTTCCATGGAATGATGGGCTTCAAAATCCGGGAGCCATTCAATGGCTTGTTGTAGGACGGTTATTTCCGGTACGGGCGAATAAATATGCAATAGGAAACCTTCCAGGATGGCTACCCGCTCCTGGTTATCGGCGGTGGCAAAAACCTTGCTATGTTCATAGTATGCTATACCCAAATGTACAGCAACTAAATGTTAATAAGTTTATGTTGCCTTTTACTGAACCCTGGGCAATTCCCGGCTGCCCTTCCCCAGGGGCAGGGTAGTTGCCTAATATGCGACGATTGGCTTTTTTGCCGATTGCACATAAAAAGGTGTTCGCCCTGGGCGAACACCTCATTCGTATTTTCAATTTCAATAATTCAGTAGCGTATTACTCCACTTTTGTGATCTTCAATACGTTGGTGGGCAGGTGCAGGTGTACAGGAACACTACCGGTATTTACCACTACATTGCCTGGCTTGATGAAGCCACGCTCCTTGAGGATATTGATCTGATCAAAAATGATATCATCCAGGCTTTCCTCTTCATCATAGAAAAAGCACGTACGCCCCAGCTTAAGCTCAACTGATTTACCAGCGTCTTTTCTTTGGTGAAAACGTATAACAATGATTGGGGCCGGTAGCTACTTAACACAAAAGCGGTATAACCACTTTGCGTCATACCTATCAGCGCATCGGCAGTAGTATCATTGGCCAGTTTACAGGCATTGTAACATACCGCATCACTCAGGAAAGAAGGAGAGTGGGGCTGAGGTTTCAGGTCTTCTTCCCGGTTATAACGATATTCTGTTTTTTCTACTTCCAGGATGATCTTACGCATGGTTTCTACTACCAGGGCCGGGTGTTTACCAGTGGCAGTTTCTCCACTCAGCATCACGGCGTCGGCGCCTTCCAGTACCGCATTGGCCACATCGGTGATCTCACTGCGGTTGGGTTTTACACGGTCAATCATACTTTCCATCATCTGCGTGGCTACGATTACCGGCTTAGCGCGGTGAATACATTTGCGGATGATATCACGTTGCGCCATCGGTACTTTTTCTACCGGCAGCTCTACGCCGAGGTCACCACGGGCTACCATCACACCGTCAGACTCTACAACGATATTGCGAAGGTCAACCAGGGCCGATGGCATTTCTATTTTGGCAATAACCTTGCTTTTGCTGTTCCTTTCGGCCAGCCTGCGCTTCAGGTCCACAATGTCTTCTGCTTTGCGTACAAAAGAGAGCGCTACCCATTCTACTTCCTGATCAATGATGAAGTCCAGGTCTGCAATATCTTTCTCTGTCATGGCAGGCAGGGATATATTGGTATCGGGTAGGTTTACCCCTTTCTTTGGCAGCAGGGTGCCGCCATAAGTTACCCGTACTTTCACATCGCCCGACTTGGTGATCTCTGTCACCACTACTTCCAGCTTGCCATCATCGATCAATATTTTATTGCCTACTTCCACATCCTCATGCAGGTTGGGGTAGGATACATAAATCCTTTCTTTATTACCAACTACCTTTTCTTTAGAGGTAAAGGTGAGAATATCGCCTGGTTCAATGGGCAGGGCGCCATTTTCAATTTCTCCTACGCGTAATTTAGGGCCTTGCAGGTCGGCCAGGATGGCAATATTATAAGGCTCTTTGGTATTCATTTCCTTGATATAGGAAATGATCTGTGCCTTGTTTTCATGGGTGCCATGGGAAAAGTTCAAACGGAAAATATTCACCCCCGCTTTCACCAGTTCCAGTAATTTTTCATAGGTATCACAGGCGGGCCCTACAGTAGCTACGATCTTGGTGCGGTGCGTAATATGTTCAATACCCGCTTCCTTATCCATTTCATTATGCAGGTATTTCGAAAGGTCTCTTGCCATGTTTGTTGGGATTACTTGATTTACAAATTCATATTTTCAAAAGCGATGAGCCATAGTATGTAAGCTGCAAGCTGCAGGCAATGACGTCGATCCATTGCCGGTTCACGACTGCCGGTGGCCGATTTGCCGGTACTGTTTCGATTTAGCTAGCCAGGATCTTGACAATCTTCATCCATTCATCACTGATCTTCTGCTTGGATTTAACGGCTTTTTCCAATAAGGTATATTGCATCCGGTTATTCAGTATGCCTACCATTACATTGTGACGGCCTTCGAGCAGGCATTCCACGGCCGAATAACCCATGCGGCTGGCAATCAAACGGTCCAAACAGGTAGGAGAGCCACCTCGTTGGATATGTCCCAGGATACACAGGCGGGTATCAATATTGGGCAGTTTTTCTTTGATCAATGCCGATACCTGCTCACCACCGCCAAATTCATCGCCTTCTGCCACTACCACCATATTAACCAGCTTTTTACGGCGCTCTTTTTCCTGGAGTGAGTGGATCAGCTCCTCCATATCAGTTTTACGCTCGGGAATGAGAATATGTTCGGCTCCTGTGGCTATACCGCTATGGAGGGCAATATAGCCGGCATCGCGTCCCATCACCTCAATAATGAAAAGGCGGTCATGGGCATCGGCCGTATCCCGGATCTTGTCAATGGACTCTACAGCAGTATTTACCGCCGTATCAAAGCCAATGGTGAAATCCGTTCCGGCAATATCTTTATCAATCGTACCGGGAATACCGATACAGGGAATATCAAATTCGCGGCTGAATACATCGGCTCCACGGAAGGAACCATCACCACCAATGATCACCAGGCCGTCAATGCCCAGGTCTTTCAGGTTGTTATAGGCCTTCTGGCGGCCCTCTTTTGGAGAAATTCTTTACAACGGGCAGTTTTCAGGATCGTACCTCCCCGCTGAATAATATTGGCTACACTACGGGAATGCATGGGAATTATGTCATTTTCCACCATACCAGTATAACCACGCATGATGCCGAATACTTCCAGTCCATAATAAATACCCGTTCTTACAACGGCACGAACAGCGGCATTCATCCCTGGCGCATCGCCGCCAGAGGTCAGAACACCGATTTTTGTCACCTTTTTGCCATGAATTGGTTCAGTTAGTTATTTTTTAAGAAAATCTCCAAATTAATGCAAGAAATATTGATAATCAGCCTCTCTTTTTTTAAAATGCGGCCCAAAAATAAGGTTTTAGTTTGATACACGAACGGCAGCCATTGATGTCTGAAAATCAGTAATCTTGTCCTAACAAATCGCCAGGTATGGTTAAAAAATATATTATTTCAGCTATGACTTTTGCAGCGTGTGCTACTACTTTTGGGCAAACTACTTATCCGGCAACTAAAAAAATAGACCATGTAGATGATTACCAGGGAACAAAGGTAGCCGATCCCTACCGCTGGTTGGAAGATGATAACAGTGCGGAAACCAAAAACTGGGTGGAAGCACAGAATAAGGTGACTTTTGATTACCTCAATAAGATACCTTACCGTGGGCAGATGAAAAAGCGGATCGAAGAGGTTATTAATTACCCACGATATTCCTCCCCGACCGCAATGGAGGTTATTTCTACTTCTATAAGAATGATGGCCTGCAAAACCAGGCGGTATTGTATCGCCAGAAGGGCCTGGAGGGTACTCCCGAACTGGTTATGGACCCCAATAAGTTATCAGCAGAAGGCACCACACAGCTAACCAATTTTGACCTGTCGAAAGATGGCAAATATGCCGTATGGGGTATCTCAAAGGAGGCTCCGATTGGCATACCTATTATGTACGCGATATGCTTACGGGCAAAGACCTGGCCGATTCTATTTTGTGGGTAAAGGTATCTGGCGCTTCCTGGCAAGGGAAAGGTTTTTATTACAGCCGTTATCCGGCCCCCGAAAAGGGAAGGAACTCTCGTCCAAAAATGAAAACCACCAGGTTTGGTTCCATACGGCAGGCTCTTCACAGGAGCAGGACGAACTGGTGTATGAGGACAAAGCCAATCCACAGCGTTTTCATGGCGTTTATGTTAGTGAAGACGAACGGTTTGCCTACTTGTACATTAACGACCGGGGTAAAGGTTTGCAGGGGAATGCCTTGTATTACCGGGACAATAAAAGCGGAGATAAGACTTTCAAGCCCATTGTAGCCGATGTGGGCCAATTCCGGTACAGCCCCATTGACAATGAGGGTAATAAAATATTGCTCTTTACCAATGATGGCGCCAAAAATAACCGCATCCTGCTTTTTGATCCGGCCCATCCCGCCCGCGAAAACTGGAAAGAGATTGTAGCAGAAAAACCAGCGCCTTTGCAGAATGCAGGTACCGCAGGTGGCCACCTGTACCTGCGTTACCTGAAAGATGTAACTACCCGCGTATATGAATACGATTATGCCGGCAAACTCCTCAAAGAGATCAAATTGCCCGGCTTAGGCACCGCTGGCGGATTCGGTGGGTATAAGGACGACAAGTTTGTATTCTACACCTTCAACTCATTCACATTTCCACCAACTATCTATAAATATGAAATTGCTACGGGCATTAGTACTGTATTCAGGCAACCAGAGCTTTCCTTCAATCCGAATGATTACGAAACCAAACAGGTATTCTATCCCAGCAAAGACGGTACTAAAATACCCATGTTCATCGTATACCGGAAAGGGCTCAAATTAGATGGCAGCAATCCTACCATGTTGTATGCCTATGGAGGTTTTAATGTCAGCTCCCTGCCCGGGTTTAGCGCTTCCCTGATCCCCTGGCTGGAACAGGGCGGGGTATATGCCCTGGCCAATTTGCGTGGCGGCGCCGAATATGGCGAAGCCTGGCATGAGGCCGGTATGCGCTTCAAAAAGCAGAATGTGTTTGATGACTTCATTGCCGCTGGCGAATACCTCATTCAGCATAAATATACTTCCAACCAACGGCTTGCCATCCGTGGCGGTTCCAATGGAGGGCTATTGGTAGGTGCTGTTATGAATCAACGTCCCGACTTGTTTAAGGTGGCTATTCCGCAGGTTGGTGTAATGGATATGTTGCGCTTTCATAAGTTCACCATTGGCTGGAACTGGATTGCCGAATATGGCAGCAGCGACAGTACAGCCGACTTCAAAAACCTCTACGCATATTCCCCTTTACACAACCTGAAAGCTGGTGTGACCTATCCCGCCACGCTCATTACTACAGCCGATCATGATGACCGGGTAGTGCCTGCCCATTCCTTTAAATATGCGGCCACCTTGCAGGAGCAACACAAAGGTGCCAATCCCGTCATGATCCGTATTGATACCAATTCGGGCCATGGCGCCAGCAATACGGCCAAGAATATTGAAACCATTGCAGATATCTATTGCTTTATATTCACCAATATGGGGTATATGCCAAAGTTTAAGCATGGTAATGGCGGCGAAGGTAAGAAAGGATTCTAATGAATAGCCGGGTAGCGGGTAGTCCCGAAAGTTTTCGGGACCACTCACTTCTTTTATATTTGCTTCATGAAGGTACTCATCACCGGAGCAAATGGTTTATTAGGACAACATTTATGCAGCTTGTTGCTACAAAAGGATATGAGGTTATTGCCACCGGCAAAGGAGATGCCCGCTTGCACCTGGAAGGGTGGGGACAACAGTATGTTTACCATCCCCTGGATATTACAGATGCTATTGATGTACAAACTGTGTTGAGCAGTTTTCAGCCGGATGTGGTGGTACATGCGGCGGCCATTACACAGGTGGATGAATGTGAGTTACATTCCGAAAAATGCGAACGGGTAAATGTTACCGGCACTTCCCAGGTATTGGTGGATGCCGAAATATATTGCAAGCATTTTATCTACATTTCCACAGACTTTGTATTTGATGGTGAGCAGGGCGATTATAAGGAAGAGGATGACCTGAAACCCATCAGCTATTATGGGTTTACCAAAATGCAGGCCGAAGCCATTACAGAAACCAGCACCATTCCCTGGGCCATTGTGCGCACCTGCCTGGTATATGGAAATACTTTACAAGGCACGCGCAGCAACATTATTACCTGGGTAAAAGATAGCCTCGAAGAAGGTAAAACCATTAAAGTAGTGGCCGATCAATGGCGCACGCCTACCTACGTGGAAGACCTGGCCCTGGGCATCCTGCTTATCATTGAGAAAAAGCCACCGGCATTTTTCATATCTCCGGTAAGGACCTGCTTACCCCCTACGATATAGCCCTGCAAACTGCCAATCTGTTCAACCTGGATAAAAGCCGTATTGAAAAAGTAGATGCGTCTACCTTTAAGCAACCTGGCAAGCGGCCACCAAAAACAGGGTTTGCCATCGGGAAGGCGAGGAGAGAGCTGGGTTATGAACCAATGTCTTTTGAGGCAGGGATGAGGAGGATGTTTGGGATCCGCTGAAAGGTTGGAAAATTTACAGGTTAAAAGCTTCACAGGTTGAAAAGTTGATAAGGCCTCATTACCTTGTCAACCAGCCAACACCCGTCAATATGAAGATCTGCTTTTTATACATAGCTTTCCTTATTACAATACCTTCCACTGCTCAGGATAGCCTGGCTACAAAGCGGTATGCCCAACAACTAATAAAAGCCTATCCTGATTGTATTGTCGGAATTCAGAATAACTATGTTGTATTTAAGAATGGCGTGCGCTTATTGTTTGATGATGGGAAATTCAAAACCCTGGCCCAGCAATATGCTGCACCTGATATAGAAGATCAGTTGCGGGCGGTATATATGAAAGGAAAACACCCAGACCGGCTGAGCTGGATGATCCCGGAAGGATCAGGAATGATTCTTTTTAAGGTGATGTATGGCGCTACACCTGCAGCAGTAAAAGAAAACCTTGTTACTATCACCTGGCTTCCTGCATCAGCCAATCAAACCTTGCGGGTATCCCGTATCAATGGGGTAGATAAAAGATGCGGGCCATTTCCGATGAACTGGAAAAGCTGCCCCCGGCCTTGCTGCCCTATGTGCAACAGGTGGCTGGTACTTTTACCTGGAGGGTGATAAAAGGTACCAACCGCTTAAGTACCCATAGCTTTGGAATTACGATCGACATCAATACCAGTTTTTCCAATTACTGGCAGTGGGACAATAAGACTACCGACGAAAGCGTAAAGATCCCCAACTATATCAATAAGATACCCTGGGAAATAGTGGCCATTTTTGAGAAACATGGCTTTATATGGGGAGGCAAATGGTACCATTACGATACCATGCACTTTGAATACCGGCCCGAGTTACTGGTCAATTAACGCCCCCTGCTTACCAGCCTTCCTGAGCATTATTTACTTCAATGATGCGTGGATGATGCGCAATGGCGGGTTCTGATACGATCTTCCAAATAGAGAATTTGAGCTTTGTACCTGGTGTTCTTAAGTTGCCAGGCAAATTGGTAATGATCACACCCGAGCCACAACTGGGATAATAGGAAGATAACATGCCTATTGTAGGAGAGCAAAGAAAATCCGATTTCAGATAATCCGGCTTATTGATCAGGATAGCGGTAGAATCACCACCTTTAAAGAGTACAGTGCCATAAACTGTTTCATGTTCTTTTGTTCCCTGTTCTTTATCCTTTTTACAGGCCAGTAGTACAATCAGGCAGCAGACGATGATCAGGGTAGATATTTTCATCATGTGATTGGGGGTATTTAAGGTGTGACAAGTTGATTTAAGGGATCGTTGCAGGGAATTGTTTGTTTTGAGAAAAATCAATCACTGGTCGTTCCATACCACCATCCTTTGCCGCCTCTATGCCTCATTACCTCCTGGCCGTTACTCCGCTATGCGCCTTTCCAGGAATACTTCCGCTATCATACAACGCGCACTGCCACCGCCATTGGTTTCAATGGTAGAGAGCGGAGCATGAATGATCCGGTTATAACTACGCAGCCTGTTTACCTGCTCCGGGGTCAATGAATGGTAAGCCTGTGAGCTCATCACCAGCAGGGTTTCTCCCTGGATACTGGCTATTTGCAACATATTGCCGGCAAACCGGTTCAACTGTTCCAGGGTGATTTCGATCAGTTCCTTGCCCGATTGGTCGATCGTATTGCGGATCAATTCCCGCTCTGCTGCCTGCGGTAAGGCATCCATACATACCACCACATAACGGTCGGCCACACACATCACTACATTGGTATGGTAAATAGCCTGCCCCTTCCCATCCACTGCATCAAATACCAGGGGTTGATAATCCATGGCCCGGCACCATTCCTCCAGGATACCTTTATCCGTACGGGGGCTTAGGCAGGCATAAGCAATTTTCAAATCCCTGTCCAGCACCATACTACCCGTGCCTTCCAGGAAGCGTTCCTGCTGCTCAAAGTGGGTGAGGTCGTACGTGCGCTCTACAATAAAGCGTTCCTGTAATTTATCTAATACATGCGGTTTGCGTTCCTGCCGGCGATTAACGGCAAACATAGGATAGAGGCATACCGTTCCATCGGTATGAAAAGAGATCCAGTTATTGGGAAAGATGGAATCGGGGGTATGTGGTTGCGGCGTATCCGGTACTACGATCACATCCACACCATTGTTGTGCAGGGTGTGTACAAAACCATCAAACTCTTCCTGCGCTCTTTGTTGCGCTTCAACATCCTGACCCGGTACCTGGAAGGCATTATTAACGGCCGTCTCGGCATTAAAGCCAAAATTGACCGGGCGTATCATGAGTATATAGGGGTTATTGACATATTAGGATTTGTTTAAAAAATAAGAGTGTGAAACAAAGGTCCGGAAGTCCGAGAGTCCGCTAGCCGGAAAGACTCAAAGACTGTTTTACTTTCGGACTTTCCGACTTGCGGACTCTCGGTCTTTCGGACTGTTCTGTATTGCTTTCCTATTTTACTGACTTTCCGACTTCCCAATATCTTCTCTCACCAATGGCATACTCATACAATGGAATCCTCCGCGTGCACGCGATAGTTCGGCAGATGGCATCAGTATAACCGTATTTTCCATATCGGATGGATGGATCATTCCCTGCTCAAACTGATCCAGCAATTCCTTTACCGGTATCACAGAAAAACCTGATTCCCGGAAAGCTTCTACCGTTTTATCATTGCGGTCATAACCCAATACCACCCCTTCTCTTAGTGCCAGCAGGTTACAACTATCTGTCCACTGCTCCCGTGTATCGAAAGGGAATTTATTATTACCCGAATAGATGAACTTGATCTTGCCTTCACAACCCAGGTCATTGCGGCTGATATCGGTCAGCAATTCTTCCAGGTTGTCGAAATACTTAGGATCATCAATAGATTTCTTGCGGAACTGGATGATCTTGATCTTCTCATCTTTTTCAATCCACCTTCCAGTATACGCTCTACGGCATCATTATCTTCATGTTTCATTACTTTTTTTAGAAAAGGCGCCCAGCATAACCCACACATCACGTTTTACCTGTGTAAATACAGTGTCAATATGCATGTAGTCGCGCTTTTTAGGTATCTTGATCACCGTGATCTTTTTTACAATGTTCTTTTCAAACAACATGTTGATCACCTGGTGGGCCGCTTCCATGCTGGTACGTTCACTAACTCCTACCAACAAATGGTCTTTGCTTACCACCATTACATCACCTCCTTCCAGGGTTACCTTTTTTTCATCTCCATCCCGGGGCAACAGGAAATGGTGAAAAGTATCTGGTATTTCCAGTATGTTTTCCCGGTAACGTTCAAACAAGGGGTGATTGAAGAAGATATATTTGGCCAGTAGGGCTTCCCGCGTACGTGCTTTCTTGGCCGGTTTATTCAGTAACACATGGTCATTGATCACGATACCAATATCACGCGTAAAGATAAAGTTGGGGATGGGGGAATAAGAGCTCATCGCCTGCCAGCGTACCGCTGATAATTACTTTGGACAATTGCGCGGGTGGAAGTTCCAATAATTGGGTTTGCGTAGTATAGGAACATCCTTCCACGGCACATACGGAAGCTACCAGTTTGAGACGGATCTCATGGTCTTCCAGCACTTCGGCCAACAGCCATTCCAGTTCTATTACTTTCTCACTGCGAAAGAAGGCCGGTTTCTCTGGCTTGTAAAAGTTGCGTTTGTTATCGGGCGCATCTATCTCCTGCAACTGGCCATGAATTTTATCCGGGTCCAGGAAATACAACAATACTTTGGTGTAATAATCATACTCCTTGCGGCGGATGGTTTCCAGGTGAACAATATCTTCAAATAACCAGTCCTGTGCTTTGGAGGGCACTACCCGGCCAAGGCCGCTATCGGGACTATGTACCAGCAATCGTTTTAAAGTACCTACTTCGGATGTAACGTGTAAAATGGTCTTGTCTTTTTTTAGTCATATAGGCAAAATTGATCTGTCGTTCAGAAAAATGGGCATTCAGATGATGGGTATGAGTACAGGTAAGAGAAGCTAACCCGGGATATAATAATTAACCGGCAGCAATAGCTGCGCAACCAAGGGAGTAAAAGAGGTGAATAGCTTCATAAGAGGGCCAAAGATAAAGGATTTCTGCCGGGAGTCCATGAATATAATGGCATGGTTTTGATTATCAGCAAATTAAGTGCTACTTGCATTCAAGCAGTGGATAGCTTGCTGTAAGGTTAAGCTGGCTACACCTGCCTGTGAATGGTTACATTGAAAGCTCTGTAATAAAAAAGGACCGTTGTTCAAAAACAACGATCCCTTTACAAAGATGCCAATCCACGAGCCTATTGATAAGTTACACTTAATGTAATAGGCACACTTAATGCTTTGGATATAATACAATTGGCTTTAGCGCCTTCGGCAATTTCATTGAATTTATCGGCAGCCAGGCCATCAATAAGCGCAGCTTTCAATTCCAGGTGAATACCATTGATCTTTAGTCCCACCATATCCAGGTCGAGGATGGCATTCGTATCCAGATCGCCAGGAGTAAAACCGGCTTGAGACAGCACTGCACTTACCGCCATGGTAAAGCAACCAGCATGTGCGGCGGCCAGCAATTCTTCGGGATTGGTACCTACACCTTCCTCAAAACGGGTTTTGAAGGAATACTGTGTTTTGTTCAATGTAGTGCTTTGTGAAGTGAGTGCACCTTTACCTTCTTTTAAAGTGCCATTCCAATGGGCGGTTCCTGTACGTTTCATAATTAAATGGTATTTGAACGTTAAATGAATAATTCCGTAAGAAAATGTTGTGCCAGCTTTTAGCCTGGCGGCATTGATAAGGAAAACATAAAGCTACGGCATTTAGTTTAAGATATAGCCGGGATCACCTGGTATACACAAGGGACACCATGATTTGAACAACGAACCACCGCTTTCTTCCATGCCAACATAACTTACTGAATGGCCAGTAAGCTATACGTAGGAACTACCGGTTATCATTAAATTGACAAAACATTCATATACAGCATTCATACAATGACTATTTCCCAGGCATTGCAGCCATTGTACGGAATTGAAATCCGTTTCTTTTATCCATTAAACTTTTAGACAAATGAAAAAAATGTTCTTAGCGATTACCGCTTCCTTTTTGCTTGTAATTATTGCAGGCTTTACCGTGCATCATACTGCTGCTGGCAAAAAACGCCTTAAAAATCAAAAGACAATGGTCCTGTCTGGATCAATTGCAATAGGGGGTATGTAAATGCCTGCGACTATGTAGAGCATTATTATGTAGTAGATGGTGAGCCCGGTGATACGTATTCCTGGGTTTGGGATCCTGCCCAGCCCGGTCTTCCCAATGTATACCTGGGTAATAATAATTATGCGGATGTACAGCTAAGTGTGGGCGATAGGTTGATAGTAAGGGTTAATTCCTTGTATTATGGGGAATATGACTATTGGGATACGGCTGCTCCTTGTGAGTAAAATACCGCATCCTGATCAGGGAAAGCAATATGCCACCTTCCCCAATGTATGAAGGCTGTATTGTTATTATAAAACCTGCTCCCTGGGCAGGTTTTATAATAAACGACCTTGTTTATTCCGTTACTTTAAAAAGGTTTTCCCACTGATCACTCCCTCCGCACTATACCCCTGCAATAGGCAAGTAAAACGTCCGTTGAGGTCATTGGTCGAAAACTGCAGGGTGGCTTCCCCTTGTTCATCTGTCAGTACCTTATACGTCCAGAATAAAGTAGACATTACTTCTGGTACGGTGGGATTGAATTTTTCATAATCCGCTACATAAAACTCTTTGGGAGCCCGAAAAGAAAGATGTTCGGTAATTATGGGCAATCAGGTGAAGGCTGCTTTTCCCTGGCGTACCTATTTCTATTTGGAAAGTAGTGTCTTCAATGATCGATTCTTTCAGGTGTAAACTGTATCCTGTTGCTGCTACGGGCGGGAATTGATAGACCAGTAGCCGGGAATTATCTTCAATTTGCAGGGTATACACCTTATTTTGTTGCGGTAGCCAACTGATAATGCCTGAACCGGATAAGTCGGTTTGAAAAGCAACAATAGGCGTACCGTTGGCCAGTACCTGTCCCTTGGTAGCAATGGGAATACCTTGCCCATTCTTAATTTCAATAGCTGTTTTTGAAGCATGGCCATGCACCAGGCTACCACTTTCGGGATACAGCCTGATGAAGGCAGCATCCTGAAACAAAGGCACTTCAGTTTGGATACTTTGTTTTCCTTTTCACGGGTTATCGTGGCCTGCAATTGCACCCGTTTGCCCAAAACTTGTTGACGTAACAGGCCGAAATGCACTTCTCCAAATGGATTGATCTTTTGCTTACCCGTTTGTAGGGTTACCCCTGCCGTCCGTAGTACATAAGAAAGTTCACCACCGCTGGCCAACCCGCCATAACCGGTCAACACTTTGTAAGTTATATGTACTGAATCTTCAACAGGCCGGGAACTGCTCACTGTTGATAGGGGGAGAGTTTAAAGGTGGTTGATTCACTGGCCTTGATACTAATGGGTTGCTGGAAAACGGCTTGTTGTGGATGGTTGAAATAGCTATTAATAGATCGGGCGGTTGCTGGCTGGCAGCATATTGGGTAAGGCTCGAATCAAGGGCGTACAAGATGGCTAGGTCCTGTTGCTGCTCCTGCACTTGCGCCCGGACAGTGCCTGTGAGAAAGCACAAAAAAATAACAATAGGTAAGGATAAAAGCTGCCTTAGCATTCGTTGGTTAAGATATTAAGAACTAAAATACGAAGCCTTACCCATAAATAAGCGACTGTCGTTTACAGATTATTAACCTGGTTTGTTCCTGGAAAAGCCGGAACCCGTAGGAGCAGTATAAAGTATGGTGCGTTGACTTAGTGATGTGGGAAAGCCGGCATTTCGCGTACACTGATCTTTTGCCATCTATAATGCTTTGGTTCAGCGCCATGATGGCCTGCCTGGCCTGTGTTTCTACTGGCATATCTACCACTGCATGCCCTTTTGACCGGCCATTGAGTTTATCTTTGATCACTTCTGCCGCATCAACAATGCCAAAAGCGGCAAATAATTTCCTGATATCGGAATCAATAACATTCAGGGTGAGGTTATGTACCTGGATAATCATACTATTAGTGTTTGTGGTATCGGGGATTTCTTTTGTAAAAGGAGGCTAAGGGCTTAACTATTTTCATACATATATTGTTCCCTAAGCCAATTAAAAACGGCCATCTCGCTTTTGATCGTATTGGGCAGATCCTGCAGGATCAGCTTTTCCAGGTTGCGTCCTTCATCAATAGACAATTTGCCGATGGCTTCCCGAAATAATTGATGATGTACAATACCTGGAGACCGTTGAAAGGATCAAAAATGCGACGGCCGGGGCTACCCGTAAATGCCGCATTTGCGGTGGCAATAAGCCAATGATAATGATTGCCGGCCAGGTGTTCTTTCAGAAAGGACATACTGTATTGTTTATAATTGAACACCGGCTACTGATCAAGAAGTAAAAAGGAGGTCTGCTACTGTTTGAAAATATCAACCGGTAAAGCGCTAAAGGTAACCTTTTAGCTGCAATACCGGCTTTTTATTTAATTGCTTGGTTTTCTGCTTGCTTACGAAGCTTCTGTGCAGCCTGTTTGGTGTTCCCGTTATTGAAAAGGTACCTGTTTGCCCAGCGTGTCCAGGAATTGGATATTTCCCTGGCCCTTTTTGTCTACAAATATTTTTATCCGGGGCCTTCCTTTATTGTCCCGGATAAATAGGCCCACCTCCTCTTGTTTTGTTTTTCCTACAAACAACCGTTCCTTACCCAACAACCCTTTTTCGTTAAGCGTATTGATCAATTGCTGCATCCGGGCGGTATCCTTGAGGCGTTCTACAGAATCTACCGCTCTCATCAGCTGACCGGCTGTAAACTGATCCGACCGGTCCCAGAGCTTCAGACCGTACGACCTGCTTTTTTGAGCGCCATTCTCCTGTTCTGAATATTGAAGTTGCATGATCTGGTCATTGTTAAACTGATCAACAGAAAACACCATACCGGCGCTTTTCCTGGTTCCATCATATATCAGACCTCCGCATTCATCCCCGGCCTCATTAAAGAAGATCATACCGGCGGGCCGCTCTCGCTTCGGTAATTCTTTTCCGTCAATAATACCAGGGTGTTGCCGTTCCGCATTGCTGATCACAAGCTTCAGTTTTCCACTTTTCTCAATGATATTGATCCTTTCCACATCTATCTCCTTAAATTTTTCGTGTGAGCCGTCCCTGTTAAAAGCCATCACGAGCAGTCCGGCAAAAAGCACCGTGATCGTAAGCGTATAATATTGCAGGAACCGGACTTTTTCAGCAGTTCGTTTTCCATGGTGTGATGATTCATTGAATTGATTAAAAATTAGCGGCAAAGATAACAAGGGTTGTGGATTGGGCTATACCATGGACCAGGATGCCCTGGGCGGTAAAATAAATTTTCATCAGGCATAAGGGTAAGCGAATTGGCGCGTGCTATATAGTACATCATACTATATTACCACCATGCCCCAATTGAAAAAGACGCCCAAGCGACAGATCCGGAAGATTGTTGCCGGGGCCACTGTTTTGCCTGTACAGCAAACTGCAATAAAAAATCCTGGAATACTTACCAATAATCAGTTGTTATTGGTTACCCTTTGTTGGCGGCCGTTTCCTATGGGTGGTCTTTTATTTCGGATGGTTTTTACCAGGGAGAGGAAGGCGCCCAGTACATCAATATGCTCGAATTTTGGAGAGATTGGAAAGTGATCATGGGCAACTGGCCCAAAACAGGGTGGAAATTGGTTTACGCATTGCCGGCATTGTTGGGACAGCAAGCGGTGATCCTGCTTAATTGCATTTTATCGGCATTCACTGCATTTTTGTGTATAAGGTTTGTGTATTGAAGCAGGTGAAGTTGCCGGTGACGGGCATTGTAATGCTGGTTGTTCAACTTCTTTGGTTTCAGTTAAGTCACAGAACCTATTGTGAAATACTGGGCGCCTTTCTGCTGATCGTGGCTGCCTATTGCTATTACACCAACCGGTTGATTGTATCGGCCTTGCTTATTTCTTATTTGCCCGTCATGCGGCAGGAACTCTATCCTTTGGCCGTTGCTTTTGGCGTATTCCTGTTATGGAAAAAGAAATTATTGCCGGCCTTCCTGCTGGCCACCTTTCCCCTGTTGTACAATATAGCAGGTTATGTGGCCACCGGAGATATATTGTACGTTATCAACAATACTTTAAATATGGCAGAGGGCATGCAAAATGCCTACCCCCGCCAGGGATTTGATCATTATTTGGTAATTGCGCCAGCCGTCTTTGGTTGCATTCCCTGGGCTTGTTTGGCTGCTTACATTGGTTTGTGTTGCTTCAAAAAGCTACGGGCCGATTATTTATTGCTTGCGGTAATTGCCATTACCCTACTTACTCATTGCGTGCTGAATTGGCAGGCAGTGGTTATAGGCGCTTCAACAGGTGGCAGCTGGAGATATGTACTCATCATTTCTCCTGCGGTGGCTGTATTGGCCGCGCAGGGGTTCGACCGTTTTATCGGTTTGCCAAAGAAAAGCCGCCTCTTGCTCATCCTGATCCCTTACTTCTTGCTGGTGGTGAAATATGCCAGTTATGAACATAATTGGGTGCTATATGATATCACTTCGAGAGATCATGCCGTATCCATTTTTAGTTTGCTGATTATGTTGCTCCTCATGGCGCCACTGCCACCTGCAAAAGCATTGTATGCTTTATTGTTATTGGCTGCCGGCTATATGATTGTCATGGTGCGGCCACTCAAATTGACCGGAGAAAACATTGCTATGAAAGAAGTGTACGAATGGTCAAAAGAGAATGAGATAGAAAAGAAGAAATTTATTCTCTGTTCCTTGCCCACCTTTAATTTTTATTATGACAAGCGCAATGATCAATTTCCAATGGGGAAGGGAGAAGTTAATCTTACCGCCATGCAGGAAGCGCCGGTAGGCGCGTATATTTACTGGGATACCCATTACGCTACGAAGTACGGTAAAGTAGAAGAGAAAGACCTTCTAATGGAAAAGTATAAAATGCTCAAAACCTGGGTAGACCCCGACCAAACCATTGGTATCGTATTGTTGGAAAAGATAAAATAACTGCAGGCCGCCGTCTGTGCCCCTCCTGCAAATATATGCACAACCGGTTGCACATCCGTTTTGCCACAGAGTCCAGTAAATTCGATGCTGCATAAAAGCAGGCCCCCGCTTTTATGCTTTTACAGCTTAAAAGAGCAGCATTGATCCTTATGTTTAAGAAAATACTGGCAGCTTATAATTTAGAACCTGGCGATGTTATTATTGAAGAGTTTGGTATGGGCCTTATCAATAAAACATGGAAAGTAGAAAGAAATGACCGATCAGGGTCTTACATCCTTCAAAAACTCAACCATGCTGTATTCAAACAGCCTGAACACATTGCTTTCAATGTGGCCAATATTGCCAGGCACCTGCAACAACAGCACCCCGGTTATTTGTTTATTACGCCCATTGCCACCATCGGCAATCAGGAGCTTTATTATGATGAACAACTAGGCTATTTCAGGTTAACCCCTTCCTGGAAAACTCCTGTACCATCAATACCGTACAAGCACCCAAGCAGGCTTATGAAGCTGCCAGGCAGTTTGCGATCTTTACCAGCTTGTGCGCTGGGTTTGATCCTGCAAAGCTCAGGACTACCATTCCTGATTTTCATAACCTCCCTTTCCGGTACCAGCAGTTCCTGCAAGCGCTGGAGCAGGGCAATCAAGACCGGCGTTCCGAAACCAACGACCTTATTGCTTTTTTGCAGTCCCAGGCTGGCATTATGACCACCTATACCCATATTCTGCAAAACAAGTCATTTGCCCTGCGCGTTACCCATCATGATACCAAGATCAGCAATGTGTTGTTTGATGCTTCGGATAATGGCCGTTGCGTAATTGACCTGGATACAGTGATGCCAGGATACTTTATCAGTGATGTAGGCGATATGATGCGTACCTATTTATGCCCGGTAAGTGAAGAAGAAACCGACCTGTCACAGATCATGGTACGGGAAGATTATTTTCAGGCCATCATTACCGGTTATTTATCGGCCATGCAACCCTTATTGAGCCGGGATGAAAAGCAGCATTTTGTATATGCAGGTAAATTTCTGATCTATATGCAGGCCCTGCGTTTTTTGACGGACTACCTGAACAATGATGTGTATTATAAACCTCGCTATGAACACCACAATGCCGTGAGGGCCGAAAACCAGGCAGTATTATTACAAAAACTGCTCGAAAAAGAAGCCTTGCTCAATGGAATAGTGGCCGATGCTTTACATATAACTGCTCCAGCTGGCAATGCTTTGTTGTAGTAATCGAAGCTTTGCAAAGGTGAGTCCCCTGCCGCGCTGCCTTGCAGGGCTGCAGGGAGGCACACCTTGAGGGTAAGCAAACGCTTTTCCGACTTCCGACTTCAGGCATCAGACTTCCAATTCTTACGCAACCGATTGTGACAACCGTTTGTGCGAAATTGTGCTGATTAAGTGTAAACTGCTCATGTTATGGCTACCTTTAGCCAGGTATTTTTTCACCGCTTTATATCAAAAAATGAAACTGACCTTGACCGGATTGTGTTTAGCGGCGCCCCTTTTGATCCTCGCCCAAACCATTCCTTCCGAATTGCAATCGCCCGACATTACAGCTGTTAACCGGCTGCCCATGAAAGCATCTTCCTTTGCTTTTGAAACCAGGCAACTGGCAGCAGGCGGTGAGAAAGCCAACTCCGCTTATTTCCTATCGCTCAATGGCCTTTGGAAATTCAATTGGGTGCAAGACCCTACGCAACGACCCGCGGATTTTTACCGAAAAGATTTCAATGATGCGCAATGGACCAATTTTAAAGTACCCGCCAACTGGGAACTGAATGGGTATGGCTTACCCATCTATGTCAATCATCCCTATGAGTTTACTGGTCGTGCGAAAATGGGCCGCAACCTCAATCCACCTTATGATATTCCCGAACACAATAACCCGGTAGGTTCCTACCGCAAAAAGTTTACCCTGCCAGCTGGCTGGAATGACCGGCAGGTATTCATTCACCTGGGTGCGGTGAAATCGGCTTTTTCATTTGGGTCAATGGCGTGAAGGTTGGTTACAGTGAAGACAGCAAGCTGGCGGCGGAATTTGATATTACCCGTTTTGTACAGGAAGGTGAAAACCTGGTTGCCCTGGAGGTATACCGGTGGAGTGATGGCAGCTACCTCGAATGTCAGGACATGTGGCGTATTTCGGGCATTGAAAGAGATGTGTACCTGTACTCAACACCGAAATTAGACTTGGCCGACTATAAAGTAGTGGCCGGTCTTAGCAATAATTATACTACAGGTGAACTGGCCATCGATGCCACCATCAATAGTTATAAAATAGACAAAAGGACCTTGCACAGCAAGCCCGATACTTTTTCGGTAGCTATAGAGCTTACCGATGGGGAAGGGAAGACTATTTTCAAAGAAGAAACGCAAGGCATACAGTCTGTTCTCGGCAATTACCGCTCGGTAGTGCATTTTAAACGGCAGGTACCAGCCGTAAGTACCTGGTCGGCCGAAAAACCTTACCTCTATACTTTGTACCTGACCCTGAAAGACAAAGAGGGAAGGTGCTGCAGGTTATTCCTCAACGGGTAGGTTTCCGCAATATCAGGATCGAGCACCGCAATTTGCTGGTGAATGGCAAACGGGTATTCCTGAAAGGGTGAACAGGCATGAACACAATGCAACCCAAGGGCATACCTTATCGCATGCAGATATGGAAAAAGACATGGAGATGATGAAAAGCTCAATGTCAATGCCGTGCGCCATTCTCACTATCCGCCCGATCCGTATTGGATGCAATTGTGTGATCAATATGGCTTGTACGTGATCGATGAGGCCAATATTGAATCGCATGGCAGGTATTATGACCTCGAAACTACATTTGCCAACGATAAGCTGTGGCTGAAACCGCATATGGATAGGATATTGCGCATGTACGAGCGCGATAAGAACCATACCGCGGTGATCACCTGGTCGCTGGGCAATGAAGCGGGTAATGGCACCAATATGTATGAAGCGTATGACTGGCTGAAGCAACACGATAGCCGCCCGGTTCAGTATGAGCGGGCCGAGCGTGATTACAATACAGATATGATCGTACCGCAATATCCTTCTCCCGCTTCGCTGGAAAGGTATTCGCAGCGCAATCCCGACAGGCTGATGATCATGAGTGAATATGCGCATATCATGGGCAATAGCCTGGGCAATTTCAAAGAATACTGGGACAAGATTGAGAATAACCCCTACCAACAGGGTGGCTTTATTTGGGAATGGATAGATCAGGCAATCGATACGGTAAAAAATGGCAAGCGGATCATGGCTTATGGTGGGGATTTTCCTTTGGCCGGACCGGTAGATGAAAATTTCAGTGACAATGATTTTTGCGTAAAGGGTGTAGTCACCGCTTACCGCGGATTAACGCCCATGGCGGTTGAAGTGAAAAAAAAGTATACCAGCATATCAAAACAAGCTGGAAAGGCAATAACCAACTGGTGGTTAAGAATGCTTATTTCTTCCGTAACCTGGATAATTTCCAACTGAACTGGGAGCTGCTGCAAGATGGTCAATCCATTGCAAAAGGTGTGATCCCTGCGCTCAATATAGCTCCCAGGATTCGGCCAGCTTTACCATTCCACTGAAAGCCAGCTATCCCCAAGGGCATGAATATTTTCTGAATATCAGTTACAACCTCAAAGAAGCCGAACCCTTCCTGGAAAAAGGATACAGCATAGCCGCCGAACAGATCTGGATTGGCGGAGTGCCGGTTGCGGCAAATGCTGCCAATGGCAAAGCAGGATCAATACAAGCCACCGGGAATGGAAAGCAACTCACTTTCAAGGGCAAAGATTTTGCCATTGGTTTTGACCTGGAAAAAGGCTTGTTAAGCCATTATACACTGAAAGGACAAGAGCTCCTGCAACAAGGACCGCAGCCTGCTTTCTGGCGAGCGCCTACGGATAATGATATTGGCGCCGGCTACAACAGGAACCTGCGCAATTGGCGCAATGCTTATGAGCAGGGGACGGGCTTGACCACCAGCTTTACAAAAACAGCAGAAGGTTATGAGGTCCTCATTGCCAAAAAGATCATGAATGGCGATGCCCTGGCCGAACAAACCTTTACCATTTATGGCGATGGCGCTATTAAAGTAGAAAACCGTTTTAAAGCAATAAGTGGTACCCATAAATTATGGTACCGGGTGGGCAATGACCTGCGGGTGAACCAACAGTTGAACAAGATCAGGTTTTATGGTCGTGGCCCCTGGGAAAACTATTGGGACCGTAAAACTGCTTCTCCGGTGGGCATCTATTCGCAGACAGTTGATGAGCAGTATTTTCCTTATGCCCGTCCGCAGGAAAGTGGTAATAAATCAGATGTGCGTTGGGTAACGCTTACCAACCAACAGGGTAAAGGTTTGCGTTTTGAAATGGCCGACAGCCTGCTGAATTTCGCAGCGTTACCTTATAGCCTGGATGATCTTGATCCGGAAGTAAACAAAAAGCAATACCATTCGGGTGAACTGGTAAAACGGAACGAGATCTATATGCATGTTGATTTACAGCAAAGCGGGGTGCAGGGCATTGACAGCTGGGGTTCACAACCATTGGAACAATACAGGATACCTTATACCAATCACCAGTATAGTTATTGGATAAAACCTATTCGATAGCCAGTCAAAGGGTGGGTCGCCCTTCAAGGGCGGCTCACCCTTTCCACTCACACCTCAAAAGGTGGGCCACCCTGCCGCGCTGCTATGCCGGGCTGCAGGGTGACTCACCTTCGACAAGGCGACACTCAAAATGGATCATATAAAATGAGAAAACAAATTATCATATTCCCGGTGCTACTGGCAGCCATGCCGCTGGCGGTGCCTGCTTTTCATACCAATCCGTTTGTGCAAAGAAGGCGGCAACACCTGCCGAAACGATTCAATTGCCCCTGGGTGGCAATACCTGGGTACAGGGTAGTACTGAAAAGAAACGCATCCTTACCGGTAATGGTATCGAGAACTGGAGCGATAAGGGAGTATCCTTTATTACTTATGTACGTATCAATACCGCTGGTACTTTACAAGTAAAGCTAAAAGCAAAAGCTGCGCAGGCATGTCAATTGTCCATGACCATTGCCGGCAAAAAGAAAACGGTGAAAGTAAACACCACCGATTTTCAATGGGCAACAGCAGGGGAGTGGATGCTCAAAGACACGGGTTATATTGCTATTCAATTATCGGCAGTTGATAAGGATGGCGACCGTTTTGCCGATATCAGCGATTATGAATTGAGCGGCACTGCCATCAATGCAACCACGGCGTATGTAAAAACAATGAAGGCAATTTCTTTTATTGGGGCCGTCGTGGACCTTCCGTTCACCTGAACTATCCCTTTGCGGATACAATACAGGCCGAATGGTTTTACAATGAGATCACGGTACCCGTAGGTCAGGATGTGATCGGTTCCTATTATATGGCCAATGGTTTTGGCGAGGGATACTTTGGCATCCAGGTAAACTCCGCCACGGAAAGAAGGATCCTGTTTTCTGTATGGAGCCCCTTCTCGACCGATGACCCCAAAAGCATACCCGAAGACCAGCGTATTGCCATGCTGAAGAAAGGAGAAGGGGTACATGCCGGTGAATTTGGCAATGAAGGTTCCGGCGGACAAAGCTACCTGCGCTTTCCCTGGAAAGCAGGTAATACGTATGGGTTCCTGTTAAGAGGGGTACCCGATGGTAACAACAATACCACCTATACCGCTTATTTCCATGATCCCGAACAAGGCAAGTGGATGCTGATCGCCTCTTTCAAAAGACCCAAGACCAATAAGCACCTTACGCGTTTCCATTCTTTCCTGGAAAACTTCAATCCCGACCAGGGCAACCTCGAAAGAAGAGTGTTGTTTGGCAACCAATGGATCAGGGATGTAAAGGGGAATTGGATATCCTTAAAAACGGCAGGTTTTACGTATGATAATACGGCTGCCAGGGGATACCGGAAGGATTATGCAGGCGGGGTGGATGGCAATCAGTTTTTCCTGAAGAATTGCGGCTTTTTCAACCAGTATACACCTTATAAAAGTTCCTTTACAAGGGTAGGGGACAATAAGGCGCCTGTTATTGATTTTACAAACCTTCCTTAACGGACCGACTATGAAACAATTGACTGTTCAACGGATTGCGATCAAAGACCTGCAGGATATGCAGGAACTGGACCTGGTATTGAATACCTTACCCAAACAGGCAATTGAAGAAGTTCCCTGGCCGGCTTATCCTTATAAGCCTTCCGTACAGTTTGTAATGGCCTACCAGGAAAACTACCTCTTCCTCAAATACTTTGTAGCCGAGAAAGCCATCCGCGCGGTAAGCAACCAGGTCAATGGCATTGTATGGGAAGACAGTTGTGTAGAGTTTTTCATTGCCTTTGATGAGGCTGCTTATTATAACCTCGAATTCAATTGTATTGGCACAACCCTAATAGGCTTTGGGCCTTCAAAACCGAACGTAACCTCTTATCCGCCCCTACAGTAGAACAAGTTGCCACCCGCGCACTGATCAACCGGAAGCCCGGTAGCAAAAATATTTCCTGGGAACTAACCATCCGTATTCCATTAACCGCCTTTATCCATCATCAGCCATTAACCTTATCCGGCAAGCGATGCAGGGCCAATTTTTACAAATGCGGTGACCTCTTGCCTGAACCACATTTTATTACCTGGAACGGTATCAATACCACCGCTCCTAACTTTCACGTGCCGGCTTCCTTTGGACGCCTGCTATTTGAATAGTTTTTCTAACGATTAAAATTGTGTGTATGGATAACAAGCTGCCTACCGTTAAAGAGATCGCCCGGCGTCTCAACGTATCTGTTTCTACTGTTTCCCGGGCATTGAGCAATCACCCGCGCATAGGACTGCGTACGAAGACCAAAGTGCAGGAACTGGCCAAGGAACTGGACTATGAGCCCAATGCCAAGGCTATTTTCTTCAAACAGCGTAAGTCTTTCATTGTAGGTGTTATCCTGCCCTATATCAGGGAAGAATTTTTTCAGAAGCTATTAGCGGTATTGAAGCGGCTGCCATGGAACATGAATATACCATCCTCTTCGGTCAAAGCTACGATAACCCCGAAAGGGAAAAACAGGTGGTGGATACCATGAAAAAGCAACGGGTAGATGGCCTGATCATTTCTCTTTCCAAACAAACCTATAAATACGATCACCTGCAGGCCCTGGATAAATACGATATTCCGGTGGTGTACTTCGACCGGGTACCGGCTACTGAACAGGTGCACAAAGTATACTGCGACTTATACCAGGGTACTACCGAAATGGTAAACTGGCTTTTTAATAAGGGCTATCGCCGGGTGGCTTTTATCAATGGCCCCGATAAACTGCCCGCCAGTAAAGAAAGACTGAAAGGCTACCTCGAAGGTGTTACCCGGCAAAAGCTCAAGATCGATATGCAAATGGTAGAGAGTACCGACCTGTCGAAAGAGAGCACCCACCTGGCCATGAAGAAATTACTGGCCTTGAAAAACAGGCCCCATGCCATAGTGACTTTCAACGATTATGTACATATGGATGCTGTTCAATATGCTGAACAACAACATATTCAGATCAATAAGGACATTGCGTTCGTTAGTTATGCCAACCTGCCAATTACCAGTTATACTGCCTATCCGCCGTTGGCTTCCATAGAACAATATCCTTACGGACAAGGGCATAAAGCGATGGAGCTTATGATAAAAATACTTAATGAAAAAACGAGCAGCCCATCCGCTGAACAGCAATACCATATTGAAAAAGTGATGCCCGCACTGGTTATGCATTATGCTGCAAACAGGTAGTTTGCTAGTACATTTTGCGCTACCGGTTGCGCACAAAAACTACAAGAAGCTTCTTAATATTGGAACCTGTTAATTATTTGGTAACGTATTGTTATTACTGGTGCGTTATCCGCCTTTCTTAAACTTTCCTGGGAAAAAGAACAAAGTAAATAAGACTAATGATCAACTGGCTATTGCATTACTGCAATGGGTTGACCATGCTTTGCGTATTTGCTGCCGGTACAGTTGCCAGGCAGTTTGATATAAAACCATAACATTATGCTAACTATGAGACGACTGACACAGCTTGTCATGTTGTGTTTACTCACATCTCTGCCCCTTTTTCCCTTGCTCAACGAATTGTAACCGGACAGGTTACCAATGCCGATACCAAACTGCCTATTGAAGGCGCTTCGGTGATGGTAAAGGGAATAGTAAAGGCACCACTACGGATGGTGATGGCTCTTTTAGGCTTGCTGTGCCCGATGGTGGCGTCATCGTCATTTCTTCCGTGGGTTTTACAGCCTTGGAAATAAAACCTTCCGGTAATGTAGTAGCTGCTCCTTTATCCCCGTCAATGCCAACCTGGCCGAAGTAATGGTGGTGGGGTTTGGTAAGCAGAAAAAGTAAGTGTTACTGCGGCCATCTCTACCGTTAATAGTAAAGAACTGCTTCAAACACCGGTGGCCAACGTGACCAATACCCTGGTAGGACGTATGCCGGGCCTGATAGCCCAGCAAACCTCTGGTGACCCGGGTGTGGACGCTTCTTCCTTTTTATCCGTGGTAAAGCAACCACCAACAATGCCGCACCGCTGGTATTGATCGATGGGGTAGAAAGGCCTTTCAATAGTGTAAGTGCCTTTGAAATAGAAAACGTAAGTATCCTCAAAGACGCTTCTGCTACCGCCGTTTACGGTGTGCGTGGTGCCAATGGCGTAATATTGGTGACTACCAAAAGAGGTCTCATAGGTAAGCCCTCGGTAAGTCTTACTTTCAATTCGGCCATCCAGGAAAATACGCGTATGGCCAAATTCCTCAATTCTTATGATTTTGCCCGGCTGATGAATGAAGCCCGGGTAAACGAAGGGGGCAACCTGTTTATGATCAGGCGGCACTCGATGCTTATAAAAACCATACCGATCCTTATCTCTATCCCGATGTAGATTATACCAAAGAATTCCTCAAACCCTTTGCTGCCCAGCAAACCATGAATGCCAATGTATCGGGTGGTACCAAGGTGGCCAAGTATTTTGTAAGCGGCAGCTACCTTACCCAAAATGGTTTATTTAAGCATACGAAGGACAGGGACTTTGATGGCGATCTCAATTATAATCGCTATAATTTCCGTTCTAATGTAGACCTGGATGTAACCAGCGCCCTTAGGTTGAGTGTAAACCTGGCGGCACGGGCCGAAACCCGTAATGGTCCCCGCGGTGGTACCAGCCGTTTATTCAGTTTGCTGATGCGTACACCACCCAATAATGGCCCTTTGTTAAATCCTGACGGGACTTATGGTGCAGGGCCTTCGCTCACTGATAATGTACTGGCCGAATTTTCTTATCAAGGCTATACGAAAGATTATACCAGCCTGCTGGAAGGAACTTTCATTGCCAATTATAAAATGGACAAGTTCCTGAAAGGGCTCAGCTTTAAACCCATGGTCGCTTTTACCAATCATTACAGGCACCAAACTTCCCGTTTCCGTGGTACAGGTTCGCAAGACTTCTATACACGCTACAAACTCACGGGTAAGGATGCCGATGGTAATTACTTATATGGAGCACCCATTGGTCAGGAAGCGCCCTTGCTGTCTTATGGTGAGTCTTTTGTGTCTGATGCCAATAACTCTTACCGTACCGTTTATATGGAGGCAGGGCTTAACTATGCCAACAAATTCGGAAAGAGCAATGTATCCGGCTTACTGTTGTTCAATCGCAGCCGCCAGGTGAGAAACTCTTCTACTTTTGATTGGCCATTCTCTTACCAGGGTGTCGTAAGCCGTCTTACCTATAACTGGGATGAAACGTATATGGTAGAGGTGAATATGGGCTATAATGGTTCCGAGCAGTTTCCTTCTACTAAACGATATGGTTTCTTCCCCTCCTTTTCTTTGGGATGGGTAGTGACCAACGAATCTTTCATGAGCGCTGTTAAAGCGTTGGACTTCCTTAAATTGAGAGCATCTTTTGGTCAGGTGGGTAATGATCAAAACAATGCTCGCAGGTTCTTGTACCAAAACCTTGCATATACCAGCAGTGGTGGTTATGCTTTTGGTCTTACCAACAACAACAATCCCGGTGGTATTCTGGAGGGTGAATTTGGTAACCCTTATGCACAATGGGAAAAAGCCAATAAGTACAATGCGGGGATAGAAACCCAGTGGTTGAACAAGCGGCTCACTTTTAACCTGGATGTTTTCTATGAAAAAGAAGCAATATCTTAACCAATCCCGGTACTGTGCCTGCTACCGTAGGTGCCACCTTACCGGTGGTTAACCTGGGTATTGTAGAGAACAAAGGATATGAAATTGACCTGGGGTATAATGACCACGTGGGAGCATTCAATTATTTTGTAAAAGCCAACCTGTCTTTTGCCCGTAATAAACGTGTATTTATTGATGAACCCGATGCGCCCCATCCCTGGATGCGCCGTACCGGCGAACGCCTGGATATGTTTTGGGGATTGCAGACGATGGGCTTTTTCAATTCACAGGCAGAGATCGACAAATGGGCTACTTCCAGTTATGATCCCGGTGCATTGGGCAAACTGCAGCCCGGTGATTTCCGCTATAAAGACCAGAATGGCGATGGGGTAATTGATGTTAAAGATCAGGTGGCCCTGCGTAACCCTACCGTACCCGAATATATTTTTGGATTTAGTTTTGGTGGTAGCTACAAGGGTTTCGACTTCAGCGCCCTGTTTCAGGGAGCGGATAATACAGCCATGCTGGTGAACCTGGAAGCCGCCTATGAATTTTTCAATACAGGTAAAGTAATGGACATCCACCTCAACCGCTGGACGCCCGACAATAAAGAAAACGCTACCTACCCCCGCTTATCTTCCAGCCCATCTGGCACCCAACACAATTATATCACCAATGATTATTGGTTGAAAGATGCCAGTTATGTCAGGCTCAAGCAAGCCGAAATTGGTTATACCCTGCCTAAATCACTCATAAATAAATGGAGAATGAAAGGTGTACGGGTTTACCTCAATGGATCTAACCTCTATACCTGGGATAAGATCAAATACCTCGACCCTGAAAACCGTAATCAGCGGGCCTGGTATTATCCCCAGCAAAGGGTATGGAGTGCCGGTGCAAACATTACTTTATAACCATAACTGCTTAATAGATATGAAAAATATTATTTTTAAAGGATTTTATATAGCTGCCAGTTGCATTGTATTGCTGGCCTGTGAAAAAGAGGATTCCTTGAACCGCCGCCTTTTACCAATGCGCTGGATCCACAAAAAACGTTCACTGATTCCATCAATACTGAAAAGTTCCTGGCCAATTGTTATGCCGACCTGTTTGGCGGGCTGGAAGTATTGTCCAATGGCATGCATTTCGGCATGATCTGCGATGAAGCAGAAGCCGGTCCGGCCTACCTGGGCACCAATGCCATGAACTTTGGCTCTATGGATGCCAGTAATACGCTTGATAATGTGTATGCTGCCATGTACACCCGCATCCGGCGCACCAATGTATTATTAAGTTACCGGGATTTGATGACCTTTGCCCCTACTGCCAAAGCCCAGTTTGTGGCGCAGGCACAAACCTTGCGTGCCTTTTATTATTTCGAGCTGTTGAAAAGGTATGGTGGTGTTCCTCTTGTTACTTCACCCGTAAGTTTTGAAGATATTAAGGATCCTGCTGCCCAGGCTGTTTATAAAGCCAATCTTAAAAGGGCATCTTATGCCAGCATCGTAACCTTTATTGTACAGCAACTGGATTCGGCAGCCAAGGTATTGCCCTGGTTTCCTGCACCCGATATTAACCGTGGGCGCACTACCGCCGCCGCCTGCCTGGGGCTCAAAGCAAAAGTATTGTTGTATGCAGCCAGCAAGCTCAACAACAACCCTACACCGGCTGCCGCAGGAGAGCCTGGGGCTATGACGGATGAACTGATTGGTTATACCAGTTATGATGGCAACCGCTGGAAACTGGCTGCCGATGCCTGCCGCGATTTCTTTACACAAAATGCCGCCAATGGCAACTGGTATAGCTTGTACAATAATTATGGCAATATCTTCAATGAGTCAAGGGATGCCAATAACCGCGAATTGATCTGGTACCGTCAGGGTACCAGTAACACACCCATCTTCTTCAACCCACCGGGCAGGCTCACTGGTTATGCTCATTCTCAGATGTTGGTGAACCTGGTTGATAAATACGAGATGACCAACGGCAAAATGAAAGATGAAGCTGGCTCGGGTTATGATGAAAGCAAGTGGTGGCTCAACCGTGATCCCCGACTGGCTATGACAGTTATAAAATCAGGCGATACCTGGAAAGGCTTTACCATGGAATTCTGGCCTGCATCGGCCACAGATAAAATTGGTGGTGATTATTCTGATGGGGTAGTTAAAACCGGCTTATTCTTTCGCAAGTTCCAACGGCCTGATAACAATAATGGGGTACAAAAATGGCATTACCTGCGCATGGCGGAAATGTACCTGATGCTGGCCGAAGCCGAAAATGAAATGAATGGCCCCAATACCGAAGTATACAATGCGATCAATGCAGTAAGAGCCAGGGCAACTGTAAACATGCCGGGCCTGACTGCCGGACTTACCAAAGAAGCCATGCGCAATAAGATCCGTAATGAAAGAGCTGTAGAGCTGTCACTCGAAGCTGAGCGTTATTTCGATGTACGCCGCTGGATGATTGCTGAACAAACGGACAATACACCTGCCGAAGGTTTCAGGGTCACTAAGGTGAATGGCGTAGTAGCACATACCCGTTATGTGATAGAGAACCGCAAGTTCTTAAACCGCATGTATCTCTATCCCATTCCAATTGCCGAGATCTATAAAGGCGCCGATATCAAACAAAATCCCGGCTACTAAAAGTTGTTGTTCACCTACACTTAACTACTTATGCTACATCGTATAAAAATTACTAAAAATAATATCCTGCTGCTGATGCTCCTGGCCGGCCAATCGGCCCTTGCCCAGCAAGCAACGCAGCCGGTATCAGATACCCTCAAAATTGGAAAAGATTCCAGTTACTGGAGCCAACCCCTCCGCCTGCCCTGGAACTATACCCTGCCCCGTAAATATTATGCGGGTGCAGTAAGCTCCATTACCGGCGAAGAAATGGCCCGCTTCCGCGTGGCCAATAACAGCAATATGCTGGCAGGCCGCCTGGCTGGCCTGAAAACATCCATGGGTAGTGAAGAACCGGGCTATGATGGCAGCGCCCTCTATATCCGTGGTGATAACACGTATAACAATGGCGCCATGTACGTATACGTGGATAATATACCCGTAGGTTTCAACCAGCTTGATCCCCTGGAAATAGACCAATTGGTAGTGTTGAAAGATGCTGCCGCCGCTGGCACTTATGGCATCAGGGGCGCCAACAAAGGTATTGCCGTTACTACCCGCCGCGGCGAGATCGGAAAAAGTAAGATCAATTTTTATTCACAGGTAGGTTTCCTGTCTCCCATGGATGCACCTGATTACCTCGGTGCCAAGGATTATATGACCTTGTACAATGAGGCTGCCATCAATGATGGTTTGCCTGCCCGTTACCCCGATGCACAGATTGCGGCTTACAACGATCCTGCCCGCAACAAAGAAGTATATCCTGATGTAAACTGGTATGATGAGCTGATCAAAAAACAGGCGCTGCAGCAGAAGTATAACCTGACCTTTTCGGGCGGTACCAAAGATGTTCGCTACTTTGTATTGCTGGGATATATGAACCAGCAAGGGTTTTATAAATACAGCGACATCAATGAAAAAACAATGGGTTATAGCACCAATGCCAATTTCAAACGCTATAATTTCCGTTCCAACCTCGATTTTAATATCAACCCCAGCCTGCTCGTAGCCCTTGACCTGGCCGGCAGGTTGGAAACCAAAAATTTCCCCGGGTCGCCACAAAGTTCCATCTGGGGTAATATTGCCCTCTATCCACCCAACCTGTTCCCCATGCTCTATGCCAATGGAAAGATCGGTGGCAACCAACAGTATAACCGCAACCCTTATGGCTTATTGACGCAAACGGGTTATACCAGGGAAGTGCACCGCAATTTATCCAGCACAGCCCGTATAGAACAAAAGCTGGACAAACTGGTGAAAGGCCTGAGTGTTACCGGTGCTTTTGCTTATTATAACTACTATTATAACAACGAAGGTGCTACCATGAACTTTGCTACCTGGGAGTTACAACCGGGCGGCGACTATAAGCAATTTGGTACGGATGTATCTTATAATTTCAGGTCCAGGACGCAGAGCCAGGAACGCATGAATACTGTATGGGCAAAGGCTGATTATAAGACCAATTTTGGTTTTAACCATGACTTTGCTGCTCAGGCAGGATTTTATCAGTCCGTCACCACACCTGCCGGCGATGATTTCCCCTATGCTACACAAGGTTTTTGGCAGGGCTTACTATGCGTATAAGAAGAAATACATTGCCGAGCTCAACATGGGCTACAATGGTAGTGAGAACCTGGCACCGGGTAATCGTTATGGGTTCTTCCCCACACTGGCCCTGGCCTGGTTGATCAACGAGGAAAAGTTCCTGCAAAACGATCAGATCAATTTACTCAAGTTGAGGGCATCTTATGGCTTGCTGGGCAATGCCGATTTTGGCAGCAGCTTTGGCAGCGGTCGCAACCGTTACCTCTACAACAGCAGTTATACCGGTGGTAATTCCTATACATTTGGTCGCAACCCCGGCAGCCTGGGTGGTCGCGCAGAAGGTGCATTGGCCAACCCCGATATTACCTGGGAATCCCTGTACAATGCCAATGTGGGTGTTGATATGGCTTTCTTTGGCAATTCACTCGGCGCCAGCATTGATGTATTCCATGAAAAGAGAAAAGATATCCTGGCTGTTCCTTCCAGTTTATCCAGCCTCATTGGTATTGGTGTAAAAGCTTTCAATATCGGTGAAATGGAAAACAAGGGCATCGACTGGGATGTATGGTACAATAAGCAACTGGGTGATTTTGGTTTTACCGTACATGCCCTGGGTACCTATTCCAAAAACAAGATCGTTTACATGGATGAAGCGGTATTGCCTTATTCCTACCTGTACCGCACCGGTAACCCCCTGGGCACTCCTTTTGGCTTGCAGGCTCTTGGTTTCTTTAAAGATCAACAAGAGATCAACAACAGCCCTGTGCAAACTTTCAGCCAGGTAAAACCCGGGGATATTAAATACAAGGACCAGAATGGCGATAACCGTATTGATGTATACGACGAAGTACCCCTGGGCAAACCTTCGGGCAATCCCCAATTGTATTATGGCGCTTCTGTAGAATTGCGCTACAAAGGTTTTGACCTCACCATCTGGTTACAGGGAACAGGATCAAGGGATATCAATGTGATGAACTTTTCAACCATGGGTTTTGCCGGTGGCGCCAAACCTACCAGTTTTGTACTCAACCGCTGGACACCAGCTACCGCTGCTACTGCCGATTTCCCCGCCTGTCTACCACCGCCAAATCGGGGAGAACAATTACAGGCAATCTGACTTCTGGCTGCAGGATGGCAAATACCTGCGCCTGAAGAATGTAGAGATCGGGTACAATTTTAGCTCCGGGCTGATCCGTAAACTGCACCTGTCGCAGGCCAGGGTCTATGTAAGTGGCCTTAACTTATATACCTGGACAAAATTGAAACCAGATTATATCGACCCCGAGTTTACCGGTGCAGGCATTGGTTCTTACCCACGCACCAGGTCCATGCATTTTGGTATCAACCTGCAATTCTAACCTTAATATGCTTTTTATGAAATCAACCCATATCAGTAAAATATACATCGCAGGCAGCCTGTTGCTGTTGTTAGGAGGTTCGGCCTGTAAAAAAATGTGCTCGATGCGCCGCTGGAATTAAATGTGCAGGATAGCACCATCTTTAAGAATATCAATTATGTAACCGAGTTTGTAACGGATATTTATGCCGGTTTGCCCAATGGGTACAGGCAGTTGGGGCTTTTGCCGGCACCTTTTCAGAGTGTGCTACCGACGATGCCCGCCATGCCAATAGTGCGCACGACGCCTATCGCTTTACCAATGGAAGCTGGGGCCCTACCATCAACTTTGATGATGTATGGACGGGTCATTACAGAAGTATCCGCAAGTGCAACAAATTCTTTGAGAATATTGAGCGTGTAAAAGTAGTAGACCACAGCAACGATATTATCATCAACCAAATCAAGGCAGTTGATCAAAAGTACAGGTTGATAGGAGAGGTATTCTTCCTCCGGGCTTTCTACTATTTTGAATTGTGCAAACGTTATGGCGGGGTACCCCTGGTTACAAAAAGCCTCACCTTAAATGATGATATTGACCTGCCCCGCAACAGCTTTGATGAGACTGTGGCGCAGATCGTAAAAGATTGTGATTCGGCATTTAACCGCCTGCCGGTTACTTACATTGGTACCAACTACGAAAACTATTATGGCCGTGCCACCAAATGGGCTGCCGCCGCTTTAAAAGCCCGCATCTTATTGTATGCGGCCAGCACCCTGAATAATCCAAACTCCGACAGGGCCAAATGGGTGAAAGCCCTTGAAGCTGCCAAACCTTTTTTGATGGTACAGCTCCCTTTAGCCTGCCCAATGGCATTGCCAACTATGAAGGACTGTTCCGTGGCAATACCGCTACCAATACCGAGATCATCTGGAGTAGGGTGGAAGGCAATGCCAGCTACCTGGAAACAGAAAATTATCCGGTAGGTGAGGTGAATGGTGGCGGTGGTGTATGCCCGTCCCAATACCTGGTGGATGCTTTTGAAATGAAAGATGGCCTGGCCTGGAACCAAAGTCCTTTGTATGATGCGGCCAAGCCGTATGATAACAGGGACCCCGGTTGGCCGCCATCATCCTGTTTAATAATGCTACTTTCAAAAGCCGAAAAATAGAAACCTTCAGCAATGGCATCGATGGCCCTCAAAAAGTGAATGGGTCGCTTACTGGCTATTATATGCGCAAACACATCGACTTAAACCTCAACCTGGCTTCTAATCAAACCAGCCAACACAACTGGATCCATTTCCGCCTGGCCGAAATGCTGCTGAACTATGCAGAAGCCCTCAATGAAGCCGACGGTGCCGTGTCAGACGTTTATACAGCGGTGAACCGCATCCGTACCCGGGTGGGTATGCCGGGCTTGCCAGCTGGATTGACCATGGAGCAAATGCGCGCCCGTATCCGCAATGAGCGCAGAATAGAATTGAGTTTTGAAGGCCACCGTTACTGGGATGCCCGTCGCTGGGATATTGCCAAAACTGATTTTAACCGCAAAATGCGCGGTGTGAAGATTGATCAACCCAGCCCCGGTGTATTCGTTTATACACCCTACGACCTGGAGGAGCGGGTATTTACCGCCAATATGAACCGGTATCCCATTCAATTAAGAGATATACTGGCGAATCCCAAGCTGGAACAAAACGATGGTTGGAAATAAGTAAAAACCTTTATACATGAACAGAAAAGAATTTGTAAGAAATACCAGCCTGGCCGCAGCTGCCCTGGTACTGCCCGGCAAAAGCTTATTCGCCGGCATGGCCGATCCAAAAGTTAAGATCGGTATCATAGGAGTGGGGCTGCGTGGATTAAGCCACCTGAGCCTTTTGTTGAAAAGGGAAGATGTAGACCTGGTGGCGATTTGTGATGTAGATGATAAAATGCTGATACGTGCCAAAGACATGATCACCAAAAGTGGCAAGAAGATGCCAGAAGTATTTACCGGCGATCCTTATGCCTGGAAGAAACTGGTAGAGAAGAAGGGCATAGAAGCCGTAGTCATTGCTACGCCTTGGGAATGGCACAAACCCATGATCATTGGTGCACTGGAAGCGGGTATTAAATATGTAGGCACCGAAGTGATCCTGGGTATTACCCTGGCCGATCATTGGGATGTGGTAAAGGCAGCAGAGAAACACCAGGGCCATGTGATGATGCTGGAGAACGTATGTTACCGCCGCGATGTGATGGCCGTGCTCAATATGGTGCGTCAGGGCTTGTTTGGTGAGATGATCCACTTGCAGGGTGGCTATCAGCATGATCTGCGGGCTGTGAAATTCAACAGTGCCACTGGCGGCAAAGGCGTGGAGTTTGGCGACCAGGCATTTTCTGAAGCCAAATGGCGTACCAACCACTCCGTTCATCGCAATGGCGATCTGTATCCTACCCATGGCGTAGGACCATTGGCCCATTATATCAACATCAACCGCGGTAACCGTTTTCTTACTTTAAGTTCTTTTTCTACCAAGGCCAGGGGCTTGCACAATTACATTGTGAAAGAAGGGGGTGAAAGCCATCCCAATGCCAAGGTGAATTTCAAGCTGGGTGATGTGGTGACTACCCAAATTGGCTGCGCCAATGGCGAAACCATCCTGTTGCAGCACGATACCAATTTGCCCAGGCCCTATTCCATTGGTTTTAGGGTACAGGGTACCGAAGGTTTATGGATGGATGTGAATAAAGGCATTTACATTGAAGGTAAGTCAACCAAACCACATCAGTGGGACGACCAAAAGGTCTGGCTCGATAAATACGACCACCCCCTGTGGGCCAAGTACAGCAATGCGGCATCGGGCGCCGGTCATGGTGGCATGGACTTCTTTGTAGTACAGGCTTTTGTTGAATCCGTAAAGCGTAAAGTACCTACCCCAATGGATGTGTACGATGCGGCTGTATGGAGCGCCATCACACCTTTAAGCGAGCAGTCTATTGAACTGGGCAATGAAACCGTAGAGTTTCCCGATTTCACGGGTGGTCAGTGGATGTACCGCAAACCCGTGTTTGCGTTGGATGATCAGTATTAATGTTCATTAAACCTTCATAGTATCCGTATCCTTGTAATGGGTTACAAAAAGACAGCTCCCCTGGTCAGGAGCTGTTTTTCGTTTTGTAGGTTGTATGTTTAAAGTTTCACCAACCGGGTTTGCTGCGTAATGCCATTGCCTGCTAGCTGAAGGATATAGTTGCCTGGTAGTAAAGACGACAGCGTGAGGGGAATGGTATTCCATCCCGCCTGTAAAGAAACCGTTTTGCTAAAGTGCCTGTTGCCGGCCAGGTCAAACACACTATATACAGCTGGTTGTTTTTGGGCAAGGTAAACAGTAAGCGTTGCTTCGCCCTTGATTGGATTGGGATAGATCATCAAAGAAGAACCTGGTTTGCTGGCTGATACTGTTACTGTTTTTGAAAGGGTTGACTTAGCATCGAGGTCTACCTGCTTCAGTCGGTAATATCCAATGCCATTTAGTGGGGTATTGTCAGTAAAATTATAATGCTGTGCGGTGTTTGAATTCCCTTTGCTGCCACTTGCCCGATGGGTATAAACGTGGTTCCATTATTACTGCGTTCAATAATAAAATGATCGCTGTTTTGTTCGGTGGCCGTACTCCATTGACAAAGTACAGCAGTATTGGATCCTGCCCCTGCCTGGTTCCTGGCTGTGAAAGAAAGGAGTTCAACGGGCAATGCGATAAGCCCAAAAGCGGCGAAATAGTTAACCGCGCCTCCCGCAATAACATTAAAATCTCCGCCCACATATATCCTGTTGCCCGATACTTTGATGGCTCTGACGATGGCGTCAGCCTGGAGATCCCATGCGTTGGCCGTTCCTGTGGTGGCGTCTAATACGGCCACCCGTCCCCTCATCTGGCCGCCAATAGAAGTGAAGGCTCCGCCGGCATACACCAAACCGCCATTAACTGCAAGACCCAGGACCGAGCCGTCAGCATCGGGGTTCCAACTGGTAGCCAGGCCGGTACTAGCATCCAGTTGCGCAATCCTGTTCCTGGCTTGCCCGCCGATAGAAGTAAAGTATCCGCCTGTATAAATTGTACCGCCACTGATCGCCAGGGTAGTGACACCGCCGTTGGCAGTGGGGTTCCAGGCCCTGGCCAGTCCGGTACCAATATCCAAAGCTGCGATATAGTTTCTGGATTGTCCGCCGACAGCAGTAAAGCCCCACTTGCAAAAACGGTGCTGCCACTCACCACCACTTTATTAACCAGGTTGTTGGCATTGGGATCCCAGGAAGTTATCAGCCCGGTATTGACATCAAATGCTGCGATATAGTTCCTCGGTTGTCCCCCAATGTTCGTAAAACTACCCCCTGCATAGAGGATGCCGCCATTGATAGCCATGGTATGAACCCAGTGATTGGCATTGGGATTCCAGGCCGTGGCCAGTCCGGTGCTAACATCTAAAGCTGCGATCCTGTTCCTCGGCTGTCCACCAATTTGAGTAAAGCTGCCGCTTGCGTACACCGTGCTACCGTGGAGGAGCAGTGACCTCACATCGCCGCCAATGGCAGAAGGATCCCACGGGGTTATGGCGCCTGTAGTAGCATCAAATGCTGCAAGATTATGTCTTGACTGCATACCTATGCCTGTAAAACCTCCCGCTGCATATACTCTTATACCATTCACTGCTATAGAACTGACCTCGTTATTTGTATTGGCAATCCAGGCTGTGGCCAGTCCGGTACTCGCATCCAATGCGGCGAGATTGGACCTCGGTTGCCCGCCAATGTTGTTGAACCCGCCTGCCGCATAAATGGTGCCGCCATTGGCTACAATCTTGAGAACCGTACTACTGGCCTGGGGATTCCAGGATGTTGCCTGCCCGGTACCAGCATCCAATGCCGCAATATAATTTCTTGGCTGACCGCCAATGTTAGTAAAATAGCCGCCTGCATATACAACACCTCCCTGCACAATAAGGGTTGCAACGGAGTTACTGGCGTTGGGGGCCCAACTGGTAGCCAGTCCCGTAGTACTATCCAAAGCAGCGATCCTGCTTCTTGATTGCCCACCTATATTAGTAAAGCTGCCGCCCGCATATACGATACCTCCATCCACAGCAAGGGTTAAAATGTCGCTACTGGGGTTGGGATCCCAGGCCGTAGCCAGTCCCGTACTAATATCCAAAGCAGCGATCCTGCGTCTTGTTTGGCCGCCAATGGTAACAAAGGTGCCGCCTGCATACAGTGTGCTGCCGCTAATGGCCAGGGTAAGAACATTGCCACTGGCATTCGGATCCCAGCCTGTAGGCAGTGCCGTAGTATTATCTATAGCGGCGATCCTGTTCCTGGTTTGCCCGCCGATGGAGGTAAAGGTGCCACCTGCATACACCGTGCTGCCATTGACCAAAAGGATATTAACATCCCCATTGGCATCCGGATTCCAGGCATGCAACGTGCCATCAGCATTGATCCGGGCCAGGCGATTCCTGGCCTGTCCGCCACTACGGTAAAGATTCCACCAATATACCAGCCTCCGCTGCCATCTGGTACCACGGTATTTACCTTGCCATTGGGTTTTGCGAAATACAGGTCGGGTGATCCGGAGGTAGCATGAACAGAAACGCCATACGGAGCTTGCATGCCCACTTCAAAAAATATACCACCTATATAAACCGTATTTCCATCTTGCACCATGTCATAGACAGTGCCGTTCGTTACAGGAAATTGGGGAAGTGGTGTTTGTGAAAAAACAGATTGAATGAGAAAAAAAAAGAACCATGCAACTAAAGTAAAGAACTTGCTCATGCGTAAAGTGGGTGGGTTTAGGGTGATAGATAAGGGGCGGCAATATAAGAGAATTTTATAAAGATGTGATCAGTTGAAAGATTCCGGCTATATGAATACCTGTTACTGTCTTTCTTGCTGTACGCGTAAGCGGCCCTGTTATTTTTGGGGCTTTGGGTGAAAGCGATTTTTAAAGGTGAGGTAAGCTATAGGGTGTCGCATGTAGTCACTTGCTTTCTGGGGAGGGGGTAAATTATATTTGTAGATTTTTTTGTACTGGGGTTCCCCATTCTGAAAATACGCTTCGTAACTTTTTAAGCCATTTTTGTCATAATAGTATTTCCATACATAAGTAGTTTTGGGATAATCTGACGGGGATTGCTGAAATAAAACAAGGTTGCCATTCTCGTCATAAATTCTTTCCTCGTTTATAAGGCTATCTGTTAGATCATTATCCTTGGTATATCGCATTAAGTTCCCTTTCCCATAGTAATATCTTTCCTCGGAAACCAGTTGCTGATCCTTGTCCAGTGTAATTCTTAAAACTGGATTTCGTTTATCATAGGCAATAATTTGTCTTGTCAGCTCATTGATCCCTCTTTCAAACGTAGCATTGGAGTATGAGCTTTCAATAAGCTGGTTCTTCTTGTTATATATATTGATTGACCGGAAATAGTTTTCTGCATAAATAACATTGTAAATTATTTCTTTTCCAAATTCATTGATAATTGTATCAGCCCACTCCTTTTGGGGTACCCTGCTACCTGTAGGGTAAAATACTTGTATACATTTTCCAGTCAGATCAAGTCGATCTATTTTTTTGTTTCAAACACATTGGCAAGGGCATTATTGACGTGGTATAGAGACCTGATAACTATATTCCCGTCATGGTCTTTTGTGTATAAGCACATTTTTTGGCGCTTCCCCTAACTAATGTATCAATGAATATGTCATCTGGTATCATGGTGGAGTTTGCCGGATACCAGGCAATACCTTGAAATAACGTGTCGGATATTTTATCAAATTGCACCTTGTAGTCTGTTTTTCCTTTTAAAAGATCAGATCCTTTTATCAGCTTTATCATCCTGCCTTTTGAGTCATAATTTATTTTAGTAACTAAGGCGCAAGAGTCTGTTTTTGATCTGGGAGCTGAACAGCTGTATATCTCGACATAAGAGATTTTGTTCTTGCCAATCAATGTATCTATTGTATTAAAATCATCTATGTCCGGATAAAAACTATTATTGACAATGCTTTGAGATTGAGCAACCAAAGACGAAATGCCAAATAGAAAGATATAAACTAGTTTTCTCATAGATAGTCTGGGTGGAGGGTATAATAAAATGGAATCTTACATGAAGAAAGTATAAAGTTCTGAATAGTACAAGCCCCATTCCGCTTTTACGAAACAGGGCTTTCATTATAAAATTGTTTATTATTTCAGCTTACGAAACCGCCTCTTTACCAATCACCGTCCAGTCTTCATTACCATGACCCCTGGCAATCCAGCGGTCCATTTCGGCGGCAATTGCGGGTACGATGGCCAGTGGTGTGTTTGCTGCGGCAGCGGCATCTAAGAACAATTGCGTGTCCTTGCGTGCCATATTCAATTCCCAGGAAGGTTTGTCATAACTGCCGGCACTCATTCTTTTCAGGCGGGCGGGTAGCATAGCGCCGGGATTCCACAGATCAAATAAAGCGGCTATATCCTTGATGGGTATTTGTAATGCTTTGGCCAACGACAAGGTATCGGCCAGTCCTGCTGTAAAGGTCACCAGGAAACAATTGCCCATCAGTTTCATGCCGGCAGCCTTGCCTTCCTGATCGCCTAAATTGATGAGTTGACCTGTCATCGCCGAAAGGGTAGGGTGAGTTGACCGATCACTACCTGATCGCCCGATACCAACATATACCCACTGCTGTCTAAAGCATTGGCCGGCCCCATGAATACAGGTGCGTGCAAATAGGTAAAGCCTTTTTCTTTCCAGTTGGCTGTTCTTTCAATGGCGCCTTGAGCTGATGTAGTAGTATGATCAATAATGATAACTCCTTTCTTAAAACCTGCACTGGCGTTGGCCAGCACTTCATCCACCGAAGCATCGTCCTTGAGCGTGATATGTATGATCTCTGCTCCGCTAACGGCTGCTGCTACATCGCTGAATGCTTTGGCGCCTTCTGCTTCCAGGGCCGTAGCCTTGGCCCCTGTGCGGTTCCATACATTGACCTCAACACCTTTCTTACGCAGCGCTTTTACAAAATTGGCCCCCAGGAGGCCCATACCCAGAAATGCTCTCATAATCTTTTTCTTTTTCTTAAAGATATTTAAAATACTGACTCCTAAAATGATACAGGAGGTTTCGCCCACTAGAACCCGGTGCCGGCAGGGCTTTTTCAAAAATAACGGGACAATTATTTGCGCAAGTAAATGCTTGCGCATATATTTGCAAGCAAATACTTGCATATTATGGAGATCAGGCGCGACGTATTCCAGGCAATTGCCGATCCTACCAGGAGGCAGATCATCGGCATGGTAGCTCAACAGCCCTTACACCTCAATGCGATAGCAGAAAAGTTTAACGTAACCAGGCAGGCTGTATCCCTGCACGTGAAGATCCTGGAAGAATGTGGTTTAATCATCATTAAACAACAAGGGCGTGAACGTTATTGCGAAGCCCAACTGAAACAATTGCAGGAAGTGTCTACCTGGGTAAAACCAATACAAACAGTTCTGGACGGATAACTTCAATGCCCTCGAAAAATATTTAGATAACATGCAAAACAAAAAGCAAATGGAAAACGCAACACTAAAAAGTAAAGAAGCCGTACTAACGGTTTCCAAGGAGTTCAATGCTCCCCGTGAATTGGTCTTTGGTGCTTTTACTGATGCCAATGCCCTGGCCCAGTGGTGGGGGCCGGTGGGCTTTACCATGACCATTACGCAATTTGATTTCCGTACCAATGGTACTTGCCTTTTAAAATGGAAAAAGACGATACGGTTATGTGGGCCAAACTGATGTATGGCGCCATCCGGCAACCTGAGTACCTGGAGATCACCCTTTCTTTTTCCAATGAACAGGCAGGTCTTACCCGCGCGCCCTTTTTTGACAACTGGCCGATGTATATACGCAATGAATTTACGTTGACGGAAAAGGGCGGTAAAACCACGGTTACCAATAATAGCTATCCGCTGCAAGCCAGCCCGGCCGAAGTGGAAAGCTTCCTGGAAAACAAAGCGAGCTTCAAAGGCGGCCTTACTGCCTCTATGGAAAGGTTGGTGGAATACCTGGCCAGTAAGTAAGATGGAGCTAACCTATTGAATGAGTAAAAGGAAAGCAAAAGAGGAGTGCGTTTGCTTTGGGTGATTACTGGCAGACCACTTCTCTTACTTTCCTTTATTAGCCTGCATTTTATTACCGGTCAATGGGTTTGTAAACTGTGCTGATCACACCTTTATCCAATGACTGCACGCTGATCAATTCCAATGCGCCTTGCATACCATCAAACAGCCTGCCCGCTGAAGTGCCCATCATATATGGATTGATCAGGATCTTTAATTCGTCTATCAAACCTGCTTCCAATAACCCTTTTACCAGGGTAGCACTGCCCTGTACCAGTATATTGCCGCCTGCACCCTGCTTTAGTGCGGCAATTGTTTCCATTACGTCTTTCTTAATGATCGTGGATTTTTCCCATGAGGCTTTTTTAAGTTGGCCGATACCACGTATTTCTTAACCTGATTCAGTTTATCAGCAACCCCCATTTCATTGTTCTTCAGGGGCGACCAATAACCATACAGCATCTCGTATGTGTGGCGGCCATACAACATGGTATCGCAGTCCGCAATTATATCCTGTATATACTTAGCCCGGCTATCACTGTGATAGGGATTGAACCATTGGTCCATCGTAGCTGAATTAAAAACACCATCTAAAGAGATCCATTCGGAGACAATTAACTTTTTCATGGTAATCATATTTACCACAAAGTTGCGCCTGCCTGATGGGACGAAATAGAATGAACCCGTCAATAAATTAGAATTTGGGATTATATGGGGCCAGCTTGGCTAAATATTCCTTGGGGTAAGCCCGGTAAACTCTTTGAAGGTGCGGATAAAATGACTTTGATCGGCAAAATCATGCTCATAAGCTACATCACTCAGTTTGGCAAACTGGTGTTGATTTAATTGTTGGAAGGCGGCATTGAATTGGCAGATGCGGCTAAACAGGCGAGGCGTGATGCCTATATGCGTTTCGAACAAGCGTTGGAAGGTGCGTTCGGATACATTCAACTCCTTTTGTATGGTGATCAGCGAATCAGCCGTGTTATTTGTAAGAATAGCCTGGGTGGCAAATACGATCTTTCTATTGGTAGTAGCGGGAAGGGAACATTGCAAAATAAACTGATCTAACAGGGTAAGGCGTTCCTCTAAAGAGGACTGGTCCATCAGCTGTGCTTCCAGCGAAATAGCCCTGGCTTGTTGCTGAAAAGCCATGTCCATATAGCCGTCTGTCAATTCATGGGCGGCCATACCAAATAAGGCGGGCAGGGCATAGGGATAAAATAAATAGGCAATCAGCATAAAATCGCCCTGCAGGGATAGTGCATCCGGTTTTACCAATTGTCCATAAAGCGTGAGGTTGCCAATGGATTGATCTTGCTTTTGTGCGGTCACGGTATGAAATACGAGGGAGGGGTAGCCATTGGCAAAAAGTGGCAGTTCAAAATCAGGGTGCAGGTGGTGGTCATTTTCAATCACCAGGATATGGCTTACATACCGGGCAATGGAGGGAGGCGCTATGATGACCTGCGTTTTCACAACACAAGTTATTTTTTTCGGGCTTAAACAACAAATGCGGTTGCCAATAAAAATGTTGGCAAGTATTTGTGCCAATAAAATTATTGGCAAATGGAATGAACGTTACGAAAGCAATTTCAGGCTCTACACCACCTCCAAAATCTTTGCACTTCCCGCATTGGGCGCCTGTGCAATATGATTGGTTCCCTGCACAATGCCATAACAGATACCCACCGTAAGTACCAGCGTATATTGATCACCCGCGGGAAGGTCGGGCCTGATTACAGAAAGGTCCAGGGCGGGTGACCCTTCCAGCAAGGGATACCAGGTGCTATGGGTTTCAATAGCCCCATACTGGTACTTCATCACCACTGGCATATACATGGATTTTGTCCATTTCAGATCGGGCATTACACCAAGGGTCACTTTAAATCTGTAATAGGGATGCGTTTCCTGGCTCACCAGGCTAAGTCCTGGCACCAGTTCTGGTAAATGGACAGTGGCCGTTCCTGTTTCTTTCTGCAATGACCAGGAGAGGGGATACCGGACTATGCTATCAAAAATATCGGTTTTGTTGAGCGAAAACCCGGTGAGGATATGCGGACAACTGGAAAGGTTGATGTTTCGCTTACCGAATGGTGCTGCTTGATCATTTTCCTGTACGGGTAGCATCAGGGCATTGATCGTTCCTGCCAGGTTGCGGCCAGCCAGATTGACCTGGGTACACAACGCACTACGCAGATATTTACTGGCCGTGCTTCTTCCACTGAATTCGCTGATCGCTTTCTTTACCCCGGGCATGTTTTTCACTTTCTCCTTGGTATGCCCGCCTTTTCTGCGCACAATGGTTTTATCTACTCCCTTCATTCGGTAAAAGGAGAGTTCATCAAGGGTGCCTATTATACCGGTACCGATGCCGGCAATGACCTTTGCCATAATGGTAAGTTTTAAAAGTTAGCTCTACCGTAGTTTATATACGGAATACCAACGGTTTTAGATTGATATGACAAGTAAATAAAGATTAAAATAAGGATAATGGTATGTAAGCTTAAAGGGATACACCATATTTCCCATTATTGGTGTAACAATGGTCTATAAATGGTGTATATATGGTGTATCTATGGTGTATCTATGGTGTATCCTACTACAAGCTATTAGTCTACAGGTAATTATCCATGCTTCAACTATAGCTGATCCATATAGGTGCTTTGCCGGAGGTTCTTTGTATGCACTTGTGGCTGAATAGCTAATGGTAGAAGAGTCTCCTTTCAGGGTGTGCGCAGTTGCTATTTTTGCCGGTATTCTCTGATTATTGGTAACGACATTAAAAATATAAATTATTTTAGTAACTGTTGCGTAGCTATGGTGTGGAATATATCTACCTAATCCTTTTCAACGTTCAATATGATCTACCTGATTATTGTTATTGCCCTGGTTGTTCTTGGTATTCTTTCCCGATTTGTGTTTAAGCCAAAACCGAAGTCTCAGTTTGAAGGGATTTATATTTCAACGCAGGGACAAAGCAATGAAAGGATTAAGGCATTGGGGCTCTCCCAGCCATCAGAAAACGTGGCCGGTATCCTGGAAGAGGCAAAGCTCGATATACCAACAGACGGTTTTGAAGATGAACGGATAGAGTACAAGGCTGATCCGGATAGGGATTGGATCATTGATCTCGTATTGGTTGATGGCGGCCAATTTAAGCAACAGGACCTGCTAAATATGTTTGACTTTCAATGGCGCGACCAATTCGATTCAACCATATTTGGGATTTCTGCCGTGGACAATAGGTGGACTTATGCTTTTGCAGGTAATGCGCCCAAGGAATTTACCAAGATCCAACTAGCCATTAATTTTCAGGATGTATACAGTAAAGATCAAGGGACCTACGATCCTGACAAGCTTACCAGGTACACTGTTGAACTGGAAAAACGAATAAAAAAATATCCTGGCAAACTTAGGTATAAGGAACAGGAATCTGTAGACAGCGCGCTCTCAAAAGCAATAGGATTGGTGCAGCTGCACCACGAGTTTAACAGGGATATTATCATTGTTTTACAAAGCGATCAGGCATTCAATGGGATGCAAGCATGGGATGTCTTACAAAACGTAGGGCTGGTGTGGGGAGATGGTGATTTGTTTCATTGGAATAATTATGAATCTAATTATGGGAATGATCAACATTTCAGTGTATGGACAACCACCAATCCAGGATATTTTTTCCCCGAAGAAGTTAAAGCAGGTAATATGAATCCCCATGACCTGGTGTTTGGCTTTTCCATTCCAAGGAGTGCCGACCCTAAAAACGTTTTTGAGATCATGTTTCATGCGGTAAAATATTGCCAGCATTATTTGGGGGGACCTTATTAGACCGTAACGATCAAGCCTTTGATGTAGAAAAGGAGCGGGCGCAGTTGGTTGCTATCGTCAATGGAATGCAACAAAAGGGTATCATTCCCGGATCAACAAAAGCTTTAATGACCTGGTAAATTCATTTACTCCTGCTTATAAGCCAGCAGGCGCAGGGCATTGAATACCACTACCAGGGTAGAGCCTTCGTGCGCCATCACAGCCGGGCCCAGGGTGGCAATGCCCAATATGGTGAGGGGGATCAGGATGGCTACCATACCCAGGCTAATGATGAGGTTTTGCTTAATGATGCCCCTGGCCTTCCTGCTAAGCCCAATGGCAAAGGGCAGCAAGGTTAGTTTATCGTCCATCAAAGCGATATCAGCTGTTTCCAATGCCACATCCGATCCGGCAGCTCCCATGGCAATGCCTACGGTACTATTGGCCATGGCTGGCGCATCATTCACCCCATCACCTACCATGGCTACCTGGTGCTCATCCTGCACCAGTTTTTTAATGGCATCTACTTTTTGCTCGGGCAGTAAGCTACCCCAGGCTTCGGTAAGGCCGGTTTGCAAGGCTACGGCTTCGGCTACCTGCTGATTATCGCCCGTTAGCATGATCATACGCCGGATACCCACCTGCTTGAGGGCCTGCAGGGTTTGCCGGGCTTCGGGCCGGGGGTATCCATCACCCCGATGATGCCCATGTATTGGTTGTCTTTGCGCACCACCATGGTGGTATTGCCTTCTTTTTCCAGTTGGATTACAGCCTGCACCAGGGCGGCCTCGGGTTTTACTTCGTCTAGTGATTCAAACAATTTGAGGTTGCCCACATAAACGGAGCTTTTTTCCAAAGAAGCCTTGATGCCCATGCCTTGTACGGCTTCCAGTGAATGGGCTGGGGGAACTGTCCTGGCGCCCAGTCGCGCCTGCCCATCCCGTACTATGGCGGCTGCCAGGGGATGGTCGCTAAGGGCTTCTACGGCTACTGCGGCTTGTAATAACTCTTCCTCTGTAAAGCCATTCAAAGCCTTTATCTGTGTTAGTTTGGGTTTGCCTTCGGTTAAGGTACCTGTTTTGTCAAAGGCCATCGCGGTAAGCGTACCCAGGTCTTCCAGGGGTTTGCCTCCTTTAATGAGTACCCCGGCCCGGGCGGCGCGCGCTACACCGCTTAATACGGCACTGGGTGTGGAAATGGCCAGGGCACAGGGACTGGACGCCACCAGTACTGACATGGCGCGGTAAAAACTTATGCTAAAGGGTTCATCAATGACAAGGTAAGCAAAACACAATAGTACCACCAACAGGAGTACGGCTGGAACGAAGATCTTTTCAAATTTATCGGTGAAATGCTGGGTGGGCGATTTCTGGGTTTGTGCTTCATTGACCATTTTCACCAGCCGGGCAATAGTAGAATCGCTTGATAATTTGCTCACCTGTACTTCCAGTGAGCCATTGCCATTGATGGAGCCGGCAAATACACGGTAACTGTTATCTACCTTATCGGCCTTGCTGATGTTGAACCCATCGGGTGCGATGGCTGTTTTCTCTACGGGAATGCTTTCGCCGGTAATAGGCGCCTGGTTGATATCACTGCTTCCTTGTACAATGACGCCATCGGCCGCGATCTTGGAATGGGGTTTCACGATAATAATATCACCCACCTGCAGTTGATCAATGGCTACCTCTTTGGTTTGATCGCCTTTTTTTTACAAGGGCTGTTTTGGGGGCGAGGCCCGATAGGGCTTCAATAGATTTGCGGGCTTTGTTCATGGCATAATGTTCCAGCGCATGGCCCATGCTGAAGAGGAATAACAACAAAGCGCCTTCGGCCCATTCGCCCAGGATGGCTGCACCAATGGCCGCTACCAGCATGAGGAAGTCGATCTCAAATGCTCCTTTCACCACCGCTTCCAATGCTTCTTTGGTAACATAAAAGCCGCCAAAAAAATAACTGCCCACATAGCAGATCAGGGGCACCCAGCCGGGCAAGCCGGCAATAAAGGCAAGGCCATAACCCAGGCCCAACAGCAGGCCACAAAGGAGGCTAAAGATAAGTTCGGTGTTTTTGCCAAACAGGCCTCCATATTCATGTCCATTGCCTGCGGAGTGATCAGGCTCTTTTTCTTTCCCGTTTGGTGCGGGCTGTTCCATATCCTGCCTGATGCGTAAGCCCTCTTTGCGGATAGCTTGCAGGATGCTTTCCCGGTTGGTAAGCTGCAGGTCAAATTCAATACTGATCACCCCCGACCCGGCTACAGCTGCATCCAATACGCCTTTTGCTTTGTTCAATTGGGATTCGATGTACCGGGCATGCCTGACATGCCTGATGCCTTCTACATCCACCAGCAGGTGCCCAAATTGGGCTGCCAGATCGGCCCCGGCCTGGCGGGCCTTTTGTTGGATGGTTTCTATGCTGATGATTTCGGGATCGTAATGGAAACACAGATGGGCTTTGGAGGGATCGCCTTCGTGCACCACATGTACGCGGTCAATTCCTTTCCTGTTTTCCAACAGGGTAATGATACGTTGTACGCAATGATCGCGCTCATCGGGTATGCCGGGTAGCAATATACTTAGCTCGATCTGTAGTTTTTCCATGACAGATTATTGGTTTATATCAGCGAATCAATCGACCATCAATTAAATACAGTCAGGTGCAGGGCTTTCCTGTAAGGGCCCCTAAAAATATTAAACTTTCATCATACATGCCTGCTTTGAGCGGGGTAACTTATTAATGCCAATTAACCAGGAGCGTTTTGTAATATATAGGCCGTGCCTGCTACTAAAGTAAAAACGAAAATATAACCACCAATACATGAAACAGTTTTTCTTTATCCTTATTTTATCATTTTGTATGACCAGCAGCTTTGCCCAGTCGGAGAGCGAAAATATTAAAGTGGTAACCGACAAGTTTACGGACTTTTATAATCGTGACCAGCCGGATAGCATTTTTGCGTTGTTTGATGACAATATGAAAAAGGCCTTGCCCATTGAGAAGGTCAGGGATGTTTTAACCGGTCTGAAAGCCAGTGCAGGAAAAATTACAAGTCGTGAACTTACCAAGTCCACAGCTACCTATGCCATCTACAAAACTACTTTCGAGCGTACGCTTTTTTCTCTCGTCATTTCGCTGGACAACAATTCCCTTATTAATGGATTGAGGTTTAATCCTTATGTAGATGAAACGGTGGCCTTTCTAAAACGCAATACCACAAAAATGTTGCTGCCATTTAAAGACGAATGGACGGTAGTGTGGGGAGGGGATACGGAAAGCCAAAACTATCATGTGACAAGTAAGGCACAAAAAATGCTTTTGATCTCCTGGTTAAGGATGCAAAGGGGAGTACATTTAAAACAAATGGCAAAAGCAATGAGGATTACTATGCCTTTGGCAAGGAAGTGCTGGCTCCCTGTGATGGCGAGATCGTGATGGTGGTGGATGGGGTAAAAGACAATGTACCTGGCGAGATGAACCCTGCCCAGGTACTGGGCAATGCGGTTGTTATTAAAACAGCCAACAAGGAGTTCCTGTTTTTGCCCATTTTAAGCAGCATACGGTTAAGGTAAAAGAAGGGCAATTGGTAAAACAAGGTCAGCTATTGGGTCTTTGTGGTAATTCGGGCAATTCGTCCGAAGCGCATATCCATTTCCATATACAGCATGTAAAAGACCTGAATGGGGGGATGGGCGTCAAGTGCTTCTTCGATACCCTATTGGTCAATGGGCAGGTAAAAACCGACTATTCGCCGGTGCAGGGAGAACATATCAAACCATCGAAATAATAAATACCTTTCTTTGGTAGGTAGAAGCGTAAGCAGGGCGCTAAATTTTTGAATGTATGGTAGAATTCAATACATTTGGAATAGGTACTGATGGCCTCCTTCCTGGTTGTTCGGTATCCTGCATTAAGATCCCAGCCACAATTGCCCCCGATCCTGAACTGACCATGGTATTTCTTCATCTTAAAAAACATTATTATGGGCAAATTTGTTATCTCTAAAAGAACCAATGGCGAATTCCAGTTTGTACTGAAAGCAGGTAATGGGCAAACCATACTGGCCAGTGAAGGGTATAGCAGCAAGGGCAATTGCAACAATGGTATTGAATCGGTACGTACCAATTCACAGGAAGACAGCAAGTATGAAAAGAAAACCTCCTCCAACAGCAAGCCTTATTTCAACCTCAAGGCTACCAATGGTCAGGTAATTGGCACCAGCGAAATGTATGAAAGCGAATCGGCACGTGACAATGGCATTGCCTCCGTAAAAAGCAATGCGCCGGATGCCACCGTGGAAGACACGACTGTATAAACAGCTATCTGTATATAGTTTGATATAAAGCCAGGCTTGGTGTAAATAAGATTAAACAAAGCCTGGCTTTTTTATTCCTTCCTGATACAATTAAAAGTGCGCCATCAGCAGCCACCGCACCACCTCCAGTAAAATTTCAATTCCTCTTGGTACAATATAAAGGAGAGCAGCTACTAGTGAATCTGCTTATTTTGACAAAGAAGGATCTCGATGCATGATTATTGCCTTCAAGATTAAGGTAAGATTCAACTACCTGCTCCCATTGTACTCGCTTTTCGATGAGCATCTGATCAAAAGAGAGTCTGTTCTTTAAGGCCAGGGCTCTGTCTAATTTGCAGCAATTCATATAAGCAACAGGCATGAATTGTATCGCAAGCCAGGGGAGTTTACATATCGATGGGTAACAGATCCCGTAATTAAAAAGTAGTTACATGACAATAATTGAGGTTGCGCCAATATTTGTATTAATTGCAGGTGCTTTATTTATGTATAAAGTGTACTTGCATGGTAAAATGAAGACGAGCAATAAATTAAATAAACCCTCTTTCTTACTGCGCAGGTATGCAGCCTGGGTATGTGCGGAAGGGTTATTGCCGTAACCAGTAGTATTTAGCTATGAAATGTAATATCCAATTTACGATTCCGTGCATCTTACTGAATTTAATTACTGCTCCTATGTAATTGGGATTGATAATTTTATTATATTTATTCTACCTTTTATTTAACCACCCCTCCATCCTTTCCGATAGAAATACGATTTGCTAACTTTCATTGTTCAACTGTGCTGGCCTTCTGGTTAGTTTTAGTTCAACAAGCTCGTCTCATTCCTGCTCTTATTGGTTAGTAGCGTGTCCATAATAGGGTTGTATTACTATAATTTAATCTTATGGTGCATAGCTGTATTCTATTGATCGGTTGTTGCCGGCCTGGTTCCCCCTCATGCGCCCTTGCAGGAAAGGGACGATGTTCTTTCCTGATCATGCATTTCCTGATAGTTTAAACTAAATATTCCACCATGCAATGGTTTGTACATGTATTCCGAACATACCCTGAATTGGCTGTTTTTCTTACGATCGCACTGGGCTTTTTTATTGGCCCCCTCAAGCTGGGTAAATTCTCCCTGGGCACGGTTACGGCCGTTTTATTAATGGGCGTATTGATCGGTCAGATGGACATTGCCATTTCCCCCAATGTGAAATCTGTGTTTTTCCTGATGTTTCTTTTTGCCGTAGGATACAGTGTAGGCCCGCAGTTTTTCCGTGGCCTTAAAAAAGATGGCATCCCGCAAATGATCTTTGCCGCCATTGTATGTGTGATGTGCCTGGTATTTCCGTGGATCTGTGCCAAAGTCATGGGGTACAATGCCGGGCAGGCTGCCGGTTTACTGGCAGGCGCTCAAACCATCTCGGCCGTCATAGGCGTAGCCAGTGATACGATCAACAATTTGAATATCGAGGCCGCTGCCAAATCTTCCATGATCAATGCCATCCCCGTTTGTTATGCGGTTACTTACTTGTTTGGTACAGCCGGTTCGGCCTGGTTCCTGGCCAGCATCGGCCCCAAATTACTGGGTGGACTGGAAACTGTGCGGCAAAAGAGCAAAGAGCTGGAAGCCAGTATGGGCAGTGGCGGTGAGTTTGATGAACCCGGTTTTATTGCTGCCAATCCCATTGTATCCTTCCGTGCCTACCGGATAACCAATGATTGGTTTGCAAATGGCCGGACGGTACAGGAAGTGGAAGCCTACCTGCTGGATAAAAATGTGCGCCTGTTTGTTGAAAGGGTACGGCAGCAAAGAAGGTAGCAGAAGCCAACCTCCAGACAGTTGTTCGCAAGGGCGATGAGATCGTACTAAGCGGGCGTCGTGAAAACATGATGGGGGAAGAAAATTGGGTAGGTCCCGAAGTCAATGATGGCGAATTGCTCCATTTTCCGGCTGAAGTACTACCGGTATTGGTGAGTAAAGGAACCATCGGCGGAATAACTGTAAATGAACTACGGCAAAAGGATTTTATGCATGGCGCCTTTATACGTGAAATTAAAAAAGCGGATATCTCCGTACCGGTATTGCCTGATACGGTGATTGACCGGGGCGATGTACTGGAACTGGTAGGTACCAAAAGCGGTAGAAAAAGGTGCTGCCGAAATAGGTTATCCCGACCGGGCAACCAATAAAACGGATATGTTATTTGTAGGGTTGGGTATTGTTATTGGCGGACTGGTGGGGGCGCTTACTTTTCATATTGGCGGCGTGCCCCTAAGCCTAAGTACCAGTGGCGGCGCCCTGATCGCCGGCCTGTTCTTTGGGTGGCTGCGGTCCCGGCATCCCACTTTTGGCCGTATCCCTGAATCCGCTTTATGGATGATGAATAATGTAGGGCTCAATATGTTCATTGCCGTGGTAGGTATTACGGCCGGCCCCAGCTTTATAGAAGGGTTTAAACAAGCAGGTTGGGGATTATTTGTGGCAGGTGCTGTAGCTACCATAGGCCCCTGTTGACAGGCGTGCTCATGGGCAGGTATCTATTCAAGTTCCATCCTGCCTTAACCCTGGGCTGTACAGCCGGCGCCCGCACTACCACTGCCGCCCTGGGCGCTATCCAGGATGCTATCGGCAGTAAAACTCCCGCCCTGGGTTATACGGTTACCTATGCCGTAGGCAACACCTTACTCATCATCTGGGGTGTCGTGATCGTATTACTCACCCATTAATCTGTATCCAAACTCCATACTATTTAATGTTTGTTTAAATCTTACCGCAATGGCCAAACTATCAAAAATAAAAACCTCCCGCCAGCAGGAACAGGAATTGCTACAATTGAGCCCATTTGAATTAAAGAATACACTGATCGACCTGGCAAAAGAAGAAACCAAAAAAATGCTACAGTTATGCTCAATGCCGGCAGGGGTAATCCCAACTGGGTGGCCACTATACCCCGGGAGGCTTTTTTACCCTGGGTTTATTTGGACTGGAAGAATGTAAGCGTACTGACTATATACCCGGTGGACTGGCAGGTATACCCGAAAAAAAAAGGGATTGCACAGCGCTTTGAGAAGTTTTTGAGCGCTAATAAGAAAGCTCCCGGCATTGAACTGCTGGGCAGCCTGTATAAATATGGGATCAAACAACATGGTTTTGATCCGGATAGCTGGGTGCACGAAATGGCTGAAGGTATTATAGGTGATCAGTATCCGGTGCCCGACAGAATGCTGGTACATCCCGAAGTGATCGTACACGATTACCTCGTACAGGAAATGTGCGACGGGATACCGCCTAAGAAGAAGTACAAACTATTTGCAGTAGAAGGCGGTACGGCTGCCATGTGTTATCTTTTGACTCGCTCATGCAAAATTTTATGGTAAAGAAAAGAGATACCATTGCCCTGATGGTGCCCACCTTTACCCCATATATTGAAATACCAGAATTAGAACGGTATGAATTCAATGTAGTAAAGATCAATGCCTCTTCCATGAACCGCGAGGGGAGGCATACCTGGCAATATCCTGACAGTGAGCTGGATAAACTGAAAGACCCTGCGGTGAAGATCCTCTTTGTGGTAAACCCCAGCAATCCGCCTTCTGCCGCTATTCATCCCAATGCGCTCAAAAAAATTGTGCAGATCATACGCAAGCACAATCCCAACCTGGCCATTGTGACGGATGATGTGTATGGTACGTTTGTACCTGGTTTCAGGTCGCTTATGTCGGTAATTCCTGAAAATACCATTGGTGTGTATTCCTTCTCCAAATATTTTGGCTGTACCGGCTGGCGCCTGGGCGTAATTGCTATCCATGAGGATAATATCTTCGACACCTTTATTGCCAAGCTGCCACCCAACCAGCGAAAGGTATTGAATAAACGATATGGCACCATTACGTTGGAACCAGAATCCCTGCTGTTCATTGATCGAATGGTGGCCGATAGTCGCCAGGTAGCTCTCAACCATACGGCTGGTTTGTCGTTGCCCCAACAGATGCAAATGATGTTGTTTTCAGCGTTTGCCCTCCTGGATAAACGCGATAAGTATAAAAACTCACCCAACAGTTGGTATTGAAAAGGCTGAAACTGCTGTGGAAAGAATTACAGATACCCTTGATCTCCGATCCGCTTAATGCCGGTTACTATACCGAGATCGATATCCTGGTATGGGGCCGCAAAGTATATGGCGATAGTTTCAACAGTTGGCTGATGATGAATTTTGAACCGGTAGATATCCTGTTCCGGCTGGCCGAAAAAGCTGGCGTAGTACTATTGAATGGCGGCGGATTTGATGGGCCCGAGTGGTCGATCCGGGTATCGCTGGCCAACCTGCCAACGGAAATGTATAAGACCATTGGCCAAAGCATTACTATGATCATGAAAGAATATGCCGCCAGCTGGAAAGCCGGTGAAGGCAGGAAATAATCATCCTTTCAACTAATCATCATTAAATGTATAGGTTATGAAAAAACTCAAGCTTGCCTTATTGGCCATCGTTTTGATGGCATCCACTTTTGCACAAAACAATCTTCCGCACATTGTGATCCTGGCTACCGGTGGTACCATTGCCGGTACGGGAGCATCTGCCGACCGCAGCGCCTATAAAGCAGGTGAATTGCCCATCCAGGACCTGATAGCCGCTGTGCCGGGTATTGAAAAAGTGGCCAGGATATCCGGAGAGCAGGTGGCCAATGTAGGCAGCCAGGATATGTCGGTGGATATTTGGATCAAACTCAATAAAAGGATCAATGAGATATTTAAGAACAAGGAGGCCGATGGTATTGTGATCACCCACGGTACGGATACACAGGAAGAAACTGCTTATTTTTTAAACCTCACCGTACGGTATGATCTTCCCGTTGTATTGACCGGTTCTATGCGGCCTGCTACGGCCATCAGCGCAGATGGTCCCAAGAACCTGTACGATGCTGTAACGGTAGCTGCCAGCCCTTATTCCAAAGGGAGGGGTGTATTGATCTCCTTTAATGAATCCATCTTTGATGGCAGGGATGCGGTAAAGACCAGTACGACCAAGGTAAATGGATTTACGGCTCCCAATGGCGCACCGCTGGGCCAGGTATATGATGGCAAAGTGATCTATTATTTAAAAGCGCAACGAAAAGCCAATAAACAAACCCCTTTCGATATTACAGGCCTCACCAAACTGCCCCGGGTAGCCGTTGTAGAATTGTTTGCCGATGCTCCCGGTACAGCGATCAACGCATACGCTGCAGAAGGCTACGATGGCATTATTACTGGTGGCCTGGGCAATGGCAACCTCAATAAAGCCAATACGGATGCCGTTACTGCTGCTGTTAAAAGGAGTGATCGTATGTCGCTCTACCCGCGTGCATAGTGGCCGGGTAGTATTGCACGACGAAACGGATGATGCTAAACTGGGTACGATTGTAAGTGATGACCTCAATCCGCAAAAGGCAAGGATCTTACTGATGCTCGGGCTCACGCAAACGAAAGATAAAAATAAACTCCAGGATTATTTCTTTGAATACTAATCTAAACAATCCTACTTATGAGGATAGCCATTGTATGTACATGGCTGTTGATGATCGGTTATTCATCAATGGCGCAAAACCAAAAACAAGAAGATAGTTTTGCAGTGAACCATCCGCTGATACCGGAAGCCAAACAAAAATTGCTAAGCAATATTGATGTCATCGCCAATATGCAAAGCTCTCTTCGCAATGAATTTGTAGATGGTGATTACACGCGGGGCCATTTTGTCATGAACCAGTTCAGGCTGGAGATCAAGGGAAAGATACATGACCGGGTTTATTTCCGGTTCAGAGACCGGTACACCCGGGAAGCGGAACCCCAGTCGGAAGATAATATGAGCCGGTCTACCGACCTTGCTTTTATACAGGTGAATGCCACTGACAAACTGAGTTTTACGGTGGGTAAGCTTTGTGCCGATTGGGGAGGTATTGAGTTTGACCTGAACCCCATTGATATTTACCAGTATTCGGATATTGTAGACAATTCGGACAATTTTTGCTGGGTATGGGGTGCAGGTGCAGGCCAGTGAAAATCATGCTTTCAGTTTCCAGGCCCTCAATTCCCGTACCCGTACCTTCTCCGAATTATATGGCGCTGTACCAGATATCACCGAAGCCAAGTTTCCCATTGCAGCGGTGGCCAATTGGCGGGGTAATTTGTTCGGCGGTAAGCTAAGTACTATATGGTCTTATAGCATCTTTAAGGAAGCACGGTCTACCTACATGCACTATATCGCCCTGGGCAACCAACTTTCGCTCAACAGGTTTCAATTGGCCTATGACTTTAAATACAGCACGGAAGAACTTGATCGCAAGGGGATCGTATCGGGCATTACAGATCCCAATAATACCCAGCCGGCTAACCAGGATGTAATGTATATGAGCCATTGGTTGAAGGCGGATTATAGGATAGGTAAGGTCAACGTATCGGCCGTTGGGATGGTAGATTTTGCCAGTTGGGATGGCAATCCCGATCCCAATAAGAACAAGAAGCTGCGTACGGCCTGGGGATTTATCCCTACGGTGGAGTATTTCCCCTTCAAGGGGCTCAACCTCAAATTATTTGTGAACTATGTAGGCAGGGTATACCGGTATTCGGATTATGCCAGGAGTAAGTTTGGCGCCTCAATGGTAATACAGGCGTTATATCACTGGGTTTTATTTCGCCGATACATATATTGTAAACAAAAGGGGGAGGGGTTGGATCAAAGGCTGGTCAATGCGTGCGGGGGTAGCAGAGGGGTAGTGTTTCCGGATAGCTTCTTTATGCCTGCGTCTCAAACGCATGGCAAAGGAAATGAGTATAAAGCCGAATACGAGGGCATAGAATCCAAATATCAGGGTAATGGTGATGGCGCCTGCAATAGGATTTAGCAGGATCAATATGCCAAAAATAATACCCAGTATACCTGCCAGTATATACCAGCCCTCGCCGCTGATGACCTTGCGCAGGCGGATGGCCACTACAATTTCAAGGATACCTACCAGTATGGCCCAAAAGGCAACCAGGTACAGCAACGCTGCGCCTGTTACAAAAGGATTCATAAAGGTCACAATACCTGCCAGGATACTCAATATACCAATGGTGAGCACCCAGCCCCAATACTCCATGGTTTTCCGGCCACTGATGGCTGCAGCCACCGAAAATATACCATCAATGAACATATAAGCGCCCAGGAATATGACCAGGGTCGTAAAGGTAATGCCGGGCATTGATAAGGCAATGATGCCCAGGATAATCGCAAATAACCCTCTTAAGAGGAAAATCCACCAATACTGTGTGAAGATCGGACTCATAGTAACTGTTTTTGATGATGGTTAAAATACCAGTACTACGGATGATGGTTATAGGGGTAGTATGGCAGGAGTAGGGGATGAAAAAGCGATCGTTTCAGATGGCAGGAGCAGATGAATAACGGCTAAAGTTAATAAAATATATAATACCATGTTTATATGATTATGCCATATAAAAATAGATGGGATGCAGCGTAGGGGGCATCTGTTAGTCATCATTTGTTTTTATACCTTCGTAAAGATGCCTCAAAACAACTGCCTCCGCTTTTATCAAGTAGCCCTTCCATTTTTGCTGGCCCTGGCTATAGGGAGCTGCAGGAAGCCCGGTCACGACCCGGACCCGGAACCTCCACCCATAACCTCCATCCCCGATGATGAAATTGTACGCATACCCGTTGTAGTGCATGTGTTATACAGTAATGCTGCCTTCAATATTTCTGATCAGAAGATACAAACACAACTAACGGTGCTGAATGAGGATTTTCGTAAAAAGAATGCTGACGTGTCTAAAACACCCGCCGAGTTTACTGATCGGGTAGCTGACGTGGGAATTGAATTTGTGCTGGCCACCAAGGACCCCAGGGGCAATCCTACGGATGGCATTATCAGGGTCTCCACCCAGGTGGATGGCTGGAGTGGCAACAACCCTTCCGGTACGATACCAGTAGAAGACCTCGATCTTTTTCATACCGCCAAAGGCGGCAGCGATGCCTGGCCCTCAGACCGTTACTTGAATATCTATGTGGCCGGAATGTCGGACCGGCAAGGCAAATTGGGATTGGCTGGTTATTCCAGTTACCCTGGCGCCGATGCGCGTATTGATGCGGTGGTCATCGATCCCCGCGCTTTTGGTACCCAGCCACCCTTGAGCCAGGGCCATGAGTTGGGCCGTACGGCTACACATGAAACAGGCCACTGGTTCAACCTGCTACATATATTTGGTAATACCGACAATTGCAGCTCCACGGATTATGTGGATGATACACCCAGCACGGGTACCCGCTATATGGGCCATCCCACCTATCCGCAAAACTCCTGCGGGCATAGCAATATGTTCATGAATTTTATGGATTATGTGGATGATGATGCCATGTACCTGTTTACCAGGGGCCAGCGGGAAAGGATGCGTAAAACATTTTTCACGGGTGGTGGAAGGCACCAGTTGTACAAGCATTGTACCGGGAAGTCAAAAAAGAAAATGATCCCAACCTGGGCGATAACTACCGCGGCGGTTGAGACCATTTCCTGCATTTGTAATGCTGCTGGTTTAGAATAATGAAGTCCGTAAGTCCGTAAGTCGGGAAGTCGGGAAGTCGGGAAGACGGGAAGTCCGAAAGAAAGACGGCGACGTAATTAATGCTGCTGGTTTAGAATAATGAAGTCCGTAAGTCGGGAAGTCCGAAAGCAAGACCGTGATTAGTATATTTCTTACCGACTTTCGGACTTCCCGACTTTCCGTCTTTCTGACCTTACCGACTTTCGGACTTTACTGACTTTCCGTCTTTCTGACTTTACCGACTTTCGGACTATTTCGCCTTCCCGCCTCTCCTAAATATGCGACGGACTAAACTCCCCTTCGTGCACTTCTTGCGGCACATAATCTTCCGTCATTAATTCGTTGACATCTTTTGTTTTTTACCTCGGTTCAACCTGTTCACGATCTTATCGAAGATGGCATACATTACGGGTACTACTACCAGGGTGAGGAAGAGGGAACTGATCAAACCGCCAATGATAACCCAGGCCAGGCCATTTTTCCACTCGGCGCCTGCGCCTTTGGCCAGGGCAATGGGCAACATCCCGATCACCATGGCGATGGTGGTCATGAGAATGGGCCGTAAACGGGCATGGTTGGCATCAATGAGCGCCTGGTAGGTACTGGCTCCTTCTGCTTTACGCTGGTTGGTAAAATCCACCAGGATAATGGCATTTTTGGCTACCAGGCCAATCAACATGATCAAACCCAGGATGGTGAACAGGTTTAAGGAGTTGTTGGTAAGCGCCAGTGCGAGGAAGGCGCCAATAATGGCCAGCGGAATAGAGAACAATACGACAAAAGGATATACAAAGCTATTGTACAACGCCACCATGATAAGGTATACCAATACAATGGCGGCCAGCAGGGCAATACCCATGGAGCCAAAACCTTCGCTCTGGTTTTCCATATCACCACTCCACACATAACCTACGCCTACAGGGCGGGGTAATTTATCGAACATAACCTGCCATTCGGCGGCTACGGTACCGGAAGGACGGCCTACACTTTGGGCCTGTATGGTGACGGAAGTACTTTTATCGCGGCGCTCCAATTGGCTGGGGCCAGAACCTTCTTTCACGGTGGCAAACTGCAACAGCCTTACCTGCTGTCCCTGGTCGTTGATGAACAGGAGGTTGCTTACATCGGTAATATTTTGACGGTTGAACTTTTCATACCGGATATTGATATCATATTCATATTCGCCCTGGCGGAACTTGCCATCGGTATTACCACTGAAGGCAGTTTGCATGGTACTACCCACAGTACTGAGGGATAAGCCCAGCGCGGCCATCTTGTCACGGTCTACCTGTACACTGATCTCGGGGTTACCCGCTTCTACCGACAAACGCATTTCCGTGGCGCCCGGTATTTTCTTCAGTTCGGCCATGGCGGCATTGGCAAAACGCATTACGCTGTCCAGCTCCGGACCGGTTACCACCAACGCCAGGGGGGCTTGTTCGGCCGTACCCAGGATACTTACGGGCACGGTTTTTACTTTGGCGCCGATCAATATCTTTTCCAGCTCCCGTTTCGTTTTCACGGCATAGATATTGGCCTCGTCTGCCCGTTCGGTCTTGGGTACCAATTGTACGTCGATCTCCGCTTTGTAAGCGGTGGATTGGGAGGCGCCCATACCATCACTGCTTTGGCCAATGATGGTGATGAGTTTGGTTACTTCTTTCTTTGTTTTCAGGAACTCCTCGGCCCGGCGTGTCATCGCATTTGTTTGCTCAATGGAAGCATCCTTGGGCATTTCAATTTGCACCAGGAATTCGCCCCGATCGGTTTTGGCAAAGAACTCTGCACCGATATAACCAGCGCCTACCAGGTAGAAGGAGCCAATGAATAATATAAGCATGGCGCCCAACGTAGTTTTCTTATGACCCAGGCACCATTTGAGGATGCCGGTGATCCAGTTGGTAAAGCGGTGCAATCCTTTTTCAAATCCTACAATGATCTTACCAAAGAAAGTTTTGCCGGTGATCACTTCCAGTTTTCCAAAACGGCTCGACAACCAGGGTACGATGGTAAAGGACGATAACAAGGACAGGAGGGTGGCAATGGATACCGTAACACAAAACTGTTTCAGGATATCTGCTGCCAGGCCGGTACTCAAAGCGATGGGAATGAATACGACCACAATGACCAGGGTAATGGAGGTAACGGTAAACCCGATCTCCTTGGTAGCGTCGTAAGCTGCCCGTACCCGGTTCTTGCCCATTTCCATATGCCGGTAAATATTTTCCAATACCACAATGGCATCATCTACCAGGATACCCACTACCAGCGAAAGAGCCAGTAAGGACATCAGGTTGAGTGAATAACCCAATAAGGCCATGCCAATAAAGGTGGCGATCAGCGATGCCGGGATGGCTACCATCACAATAAGGGCATTGCGGATGCTGTGCAAAAGAACAACATCACAAAGGCTACCAGTATGATGGCCAGTATCAGGTCATGGATCACCGCATCGGCCGATTGCAGGGTATATACTGAACTATCATTGGCGATATCGATCTTCAAGCCCGCACTGGCATAGTCTTTTTGTAATTTTTGAATGCTGGCTGTGATCTGTTCACTCACCGATACGGCATTGGCATCCGATTGTTTGATCACCTGCAGGGCAATGGATGCCTGCTGGTTCACACGGGCCAGTTTCTCTACATCTTTTGTACATCCTGCACATCGGCTACATCTTTCAGGCGAACCTGTACGCCATTCTTATTTAAAACGACCAGGTTGCGCAGTTCATCCACCGTTTTGTACTTGCCTGCCAGACGGATCAGGATATCCTGCTCACGCGTTTGTACACTACCTGTTGGGAAGTCGAGGTTGGACGCCAGGATGGCTTGCTGCACCTGCAACAGGGAGAGGCCAAAGCCCTGCAGGCGGGTAGCATCTATATTCACCTGTATTTCGCGTTCCTGACCACCGATGAGGTTTACCTGAGCCACACCCTGCACGCGGGATAATACGGGCGCAATACGTTTGTCCATCAGGTCAAAGAAAGCGGCTTCTTCCATCTTGCCCGTGGCCGATAAGGTCATGATGGGCAGGTCGTCGAGCGAGAACTTATTGAGCGAGGGCGGGGCCACATCTTCCGGCAGGTCCTTCAGGATGGCATTCACCTTACGCTGTGCGTCATTCAGTGAATAGTCTACATCCGTACCACTGTTCAGGGTGATGGTAATGATGGATAAGCTCTCGAATGATTTGGTCTCTAATTTTTTGATGTTTTCCATGGACGATACGGCATCTTCTATCTTCTTCGATACCGTATTCTCTACTTCACTGGGTGAGGCGCCGGGATACACCGTGGTAATGGATACTACGGATGGTGCAAACTTGGGCAGCAACTCATAGTTCAGTGATTTATAACTTAACAATCCACCCAGTATCAGTACTGTAAACAGTACGATCACCAGGGTAGGACGTTTGATCGATATTTCTGCAAGTTTCATGAATCAATTTTTAAATGTACTTCCTTGTCAATGTCAGGCTTGTTGAAGGGCTGGTGAAGGCGACTTAAGGGTGGGTCGCCCATCGGGGGCGGCTCACCCTCTGCCGCGCTGCCTTGCCGGGCTGCAGGGTGACTCACCTTTGGTCTGGTTACTTCACTACCGATACCGGCGATCCTCATTGAGGTTGATCTGTCCGCTGGTGATCACATTTTCGCCTTCCTGTAAACCTTGTAATACTTCTACTTTGTTTCCCAGTACACGGCCGGCCACCACCTTGCGCAAAGAAGCGGTATTGTCGCTCTTGATCACAAAAACCTGGTTGCTGCTAACGCTGCCAATAAAGGCCGAGCGGGGGATCATGATAGCAGGCGCCTGGGAGGGGAAATTAAAGATGGCTGTTCCATACATGCCTGCCTTTACCTGGTTGCCGGGATTGGCCGCTAAGGAAATTTCGATAGGGAAACTAAGGGTATTATCCGCCTTGGCTGCAATAAAGCTTACTGTACCAGTGAATTCCTTATCGGGGAATACACTCACCTTAATTTGTACCTTATCGCCCACCTTTAAATTGGCTACCTGCGATTCGTTGACAGTTACCTGTAATTTGAGCCGGGAGATGTCCACCAGTTCAAACAATTGAGTAGCCGGGGCTACAACAGCGCCTGGTTCTATATACCTTTATTCACCACCCCATTGATAGAGGCGCGGATATAAGCATCGCCCATTTTTATTTTAGCTTGTGCTACCCTTGCTTCGGCATTGTCGAGCGTCAGGGTGGCCTGGTCTAATTGCTGCTGCGTAACACCCCCGGTTTTGAAAGCATTCTCATAACGCGCTTTATCTTTCAGGGCATTGCGGTAATTGGCTTGTGCACTTTCCAGGTCTACATTGAGCTGGTCGGTTTTGATGATGGCCAGCGTTTGCCCCCTGGTGACCACGCTGCCTTCATCAACCAGTACTTGCGTAACCCGGCCCGAGTTCTCGGCCGAAAAATTCAATTGCTGACCGGGTATGAAATTACCATTGGCGCCAAAGTCCAGCTCCAGCGATTGCTTTTGGACCGGGCTTATGCGAACGGCAATATCACCATTGGCCTGTGCTACAACGGCTGTTTTTTCTGCATTCTTCTTTTTGTTGTTATTGAGTACCCATCCTATCAGGGCAATAGACCCTGTGAGGATAACGATGGTAATGATGGTACGTACTATTGGTCTTTTTCATCCTGGGTGAATTGCTTAGTTTAATAATGATTTTAAGTTGCCTTGTGCTTTGATGAGCTGGATCTCTGCTACCCGGTAATCCAAGAGGGCGGCAGAATGGTTGTTCTGTGCTTCGGTGAGGGAATTCTCTGCATCCAGCAGGTCCGTCAGCGTAGCCAGTCCATTATTGTAATTGTTCTGTGTATTGAAAAATACTTTTGTGCCAGTTGAACATTCTCCCGCTGGTTGTTGAGTATGATGATGCTGTTGTTGATCTGTGTTGTGGCATTCTCATACAGCAGGTTCAGCGAAAGGGAGGTATTGGAAATATCTTCCTGTAGTTTGCGGATGCTTACATCGGCTTGCCGGATGCGCGCACGGGTGGCACCTCCATTGAATATGGGTACCTTGAGGCTCAATCCCACCGAGGCATAGTCAAACCAGTTGACCCCGGCACTGCCTTTCTGGAACCAGGGCACTTTATTACCCAGCCCCTGGTAAGCATAGTTGCCATTGAGCGAAAGGGTGGGGTAGTACTCGGCCTTATAGGCGTCTTTCTGGAATTGCAGCAAAGACTCCTGCTGTTTCAATAGCCTGTATTCTGTCCGTGTGCTCACATTGAGCGTGTCGCCCGAGGGGGCTGTTTGCGGCTGGATAGCAGCAAATTCCACCGGGGCAGTGCGATGGGGTTTTGGATGGGCATACCCATGGCGTATTTCAATTGGTTTTCGTACTGCGTTACTGCATTCAATAACTGTTGCCTTTGCGTTTGCAGGTTCGAGATGTTCACCGCAATACGGTCTACATCGATTTGCTTGGCCAATCCATTGGCAAATTGTCCTTTATGATGGTTTGTACCTTACTGGTGTTAAAAATGGTGGTATCCAGTACGCCTATCTTTTGGCGCTGTACCAATACCTGGTAATAGGTAGTGGCTACCTGTTCTATTAACTGCTCATCGGTGAGTTGTGCATTGATCTTATAATACTCCTGGGTAGACCTGGCGGCTTTTAAACCGGTGAATACCGATTGGTCAAAGAGGTTTTGTGACAGCGATACGCCTGCCGTAGAGTTCCATTTTTGACCAAAGGGCACCATCAGCGTTTTGCCAGGTTGGCCGGCCAATTCGCCGGGCAGGGCGCTTAACTGCAAAATGGGGTTATAGTTAAGCGCCGCATTACCGGTGATCTGTGGCAATGCACGGGCTCTTACCTCGTCGACCTGGTATTTGCCATTCTCCATATCCAGGCGCGCTTTACGCGCTGTTTGGCTGGCTTGCAGGGCATATTTCAATGCCTCCTTCAAGGTGAGTTCGGTGGAGGCGTTTGCCCCGTTGCTGGCCGGTAGCGGCCCGCTGGCGGGAGACGTACTTTGCGCCAGTACCCTGCCACAGAAAAGCCCCGTCATCATCAACAGGCTTAGCGTGAGCCTTTTCATTGTGCTTTTGTTTTTCACATCCATAAATACATCTGTTTATTGCTGTTTGGTGGTTTTGAAGAAAGCTTCGAGCTGTGAGCCATGAGCTGAGAGCTTTGAATAGCGACTGGCTTGATGCCTCGTTTCCTTTATGACTCTGGAAATTCTTTTAAGTATTTTTCGATCAGCCGTATGCCTTTGGTGGTGGCCATGCCATGCAGGTAATGCAGGATCAGTTGCTCACTGATGGTGGCTTGTGGCCACAACTGTTGTTTGTTGAGTTCCTGCCGGGTATGAATACCGGTAATAGATACCTGGTAACCCGCTATCAATTCAGGTATGATCTGACTGCGGTACAGTTGTTCTTCCTGGCCGCGTTTAATATTTTTAAGTAATAGTTCGTATAAGAATTCCTTTTTGAAGCTGGTATACCGTTCAAAGGCGGCATGGTGGTATTTCTGCAGGTCATGCAGCAGGGTTTCATTCATGGTGCCAATGGTTTTCTTCAGCGATTGCCATGTCAGAAATACCTCCTGGATGGCATTGGTGGCCCGCTTAATAATGGCCGAGCAATCCATTTCGGTTATTTTTAAGGGAACGGCATATACCGCCTCTACCAGTTCATTTTTATCGGTAAACCAGGTATACAGCGTCTTCTTGGAAATACCCATGCTACTGGCTATTTCATCCATCGTAATACTCCTTACGCTGAACTGACTAAATAGAACCGCTGCTTTCTCTGCTATCTGTTCTTTCATTTTAACATAACTATTTAATAAAGGTGTTTAACAATTTTGTCAAAACAGGGGCATAAAAAAGGCTGTTACCTGAACAGCATTTTTAAAATAAGCTCCTTCCTGGCAATCAATACCTGTTTGTATTGTTTATCAGAATAGTTGAAGATCTTCTTAAAAGGGGTTGCATCACTACGGGGTGCGAAAGCAGGGAAATGAGGGTGATCACAAACTGTACGGGCTCCATCTTCTCCAGGGTGCCTTTTTTGATCTCTGCTTCGATATCGCGCAGGAAATTCTTCAGCCTGTCTGTCTTTTTTGAGGTCATTGATGATCTCATTTTGCTTTTCCACATCCTGGTTGATCTGGGTTACCATATAAATGTCCAGGTAGGGATAGGTAAAAGCTTGTTCCATGAAGATGTCAATGAAATGCTCAATTTTCTTTTGAACGAGGTCTCTGCACTCATGGCATTGTCCAGGCGCTGGTCCATCGTAACGCGGGCCTCTTGCAAGATCTGATCAAACAACAGGTCCCTCGACCGGAAATAGTAATTGACCAGGGTACGGTTTACACCGGCGGCGTCGGCTATTTCCTGGGTAGTGGCATTGAACCTCCCCTCGGCGAAAAAAAAAGCTTATGTGCCGCATCCTTGATCTGTTGTTCGGTTTGACTGTCTTTAACTGCCATTGACAATATAGTTTGACAAAATTGTCAAACAAAAGTACTCACGGTGGTTGAATTTCCAAATTCCGGGTATGTTAAAATCTGGTGAAGGCGGGCGGGCGGGCTTGTAATTATTTCTTTTGCAAGGCATTGGGGCGCTGGAAATTCTTTTCCACATAAGGATATCGGAAACTTCTGGCTGGGCAAAAGTTTCCGGTGGGTCCAATGGATCCGGGTGTTAGCGGCTAAAAGAGGCTATCAGGCAGAGCTTGTCGAAGCTGTCTTTGAGAAACGAGCCTTAACACAAGAAAGCATTTCGATAGGCTCCTTTAGACCAGGGTGAGCCGTCCTTGAGGGCGACCCACCCTAGAGACACCTTCAACAAGTAAAAAGGCGTGCAGCTATTGGCGGTTCTTACCGGTTCTCAACGATATTTTCCAAATGCTGATAAGCTTTTGTGGTGACTGGCGGGGCTGCGGCTTTGATCTTTTGCACGGTCTCATCTTCCCGTTTTTGCTTGGTAGCGGGCGAATTTTCGTTGCTCTTTAAGCCTAAAAAGCGGCTGAACTGACGCCCATCAAAGTCAACTGCCAGGACTCGAACTCCAGGAAGGGATATACCTCATGACCGAATATACTTTTCAAAAACTGACCAATGAAGGCGATGCCAAAGATCATATTCATCACTACGGCCTGGTAACGGTGTATGGTGATTCCGCCTTCATCCGATAGGATATCGGTAAACAGGCCTTTGGAATCTTCATAGTCCTGGTGGCGTATGGGTACCGGGTTGGCTTCAGGGTTCATTTGTGTATTGTCGATCACTTTGCCAAATACAGCGACTGCGAGTCCACCACCCATCAGGAGTACCATGCTGGGGGTAAAGGAGATCAGGTAGCCTGTATAGATATAGTAGGTGAGGAAGGTAGACAGGATAATGACGGTCCACCAGAATAATTGCAATTTGGAATAGCTGAACGGTCTTTTATCTGCCGGGCGCAAATTGTTGGTGGCGGGATCATAACAGAGGTCTTTACATAATGCCGTATTGTACATCAGGTACCGGCTTATGAAGACAAGGATTAGCCCGCCCGCAATGGCGGCCCATAGCCGCCAATTGGAGGCCCCTTTTGCCGGATAATATTCCCTGAAATGCTCCAGATCATAGTGGTACCTATCCATGAGGGAGGTGGAGTCTACATTTACCTTAGCCGGCTTATCGGCTGTTGAACCGGCATTGCCGGCCGCTTTGGGGGCTGGCTTTTCTGTACCGGCCGCCCTGGCTTTGTCTATAGAGTCTTTCTTTATTTTATCGGCCAGGTCTTTGGCTTGCATGGTAGAGTCGGGTTGGTGATTGCCCTGCGCCCAGGAAGTGGTTGTACCCAGCAACAAGGTAATAAACAGGATATACCGAAGCATACGTTCAAGTTTTAAAGGTGGTAGCTATTGATTTGCTTCGGTAAATGTAGAAACGGAGTAAACAGAATTGTACCGTGTTTTAGCGGTATTATAACAGGTGAAAGGAAGGTGGGCTCCCGCACTACTGCGGGACCGCGCTGCCTTGCCGGGCAGTCCCGCAGAATTGCGGGATGACTCACCTTTAAATTTAAAAGGTGACACCTTTCGTTTGCATCGCCTGGGAAAGGTGTCACCTCTTCGCTGAAAAGTGTGCGAAAAGATGCCATCCAGGTTGGCTTACATCAAAATGCTGCTAAGCAAAAATGCTACTGCAATGGTTACAGTGATGGCTACCATACCCGGTACGATAAAACTGTGGTTGATCACAAACTTACCGATGCGGGTGGTGCCGGTGCGGTCAAAGTCCATGGCAGCTACCAGGGTAGGATAACCGGGCAATAAGAAGTCTCCATTGACTGCGGGGAACATGGCCAGCAGGTGAGGATTGAAATGCCCAATGCCACACCCATGGGCATCATGGTGCGGGTGGTGGCTGCCTGGCTAAAGGTAAGGGCGCCCATCAGGAACAGGGCAATGGCAAAGGTCCATGGATGATCCTGAGTGATATCGCCAAAAACATGTTTGATGAGGGGCTCATTGGCATCCATGAAGGTGGCGCTCATCCATACCACGCCCAATACAGATACCACGGCAGTTGCCATAGAAGTAAAGAGGCTGGCCCTGGTAACCAGGGCGGGGAGGTTTTGGTCAGCAGCATAATGGAAGCCGATGCCGAGAGTGTGATGATAATGATAAGGCTGGTGAGGTTGAGGGAACCATCGGCATTCACGCTAAAGTTGGGGCGACCGGCTCCTACATTGGGTACAAACTGGGGAAAGGCGCCAAAGAAAATGATGAGCAGGATGGCCATTCCAAAGATGCCCACCGCCAGCTTAGCGCCTGGCTTAATGGCACCGGTTGCGCTGGCACTGGAACCATCAATACTTTGTGCAAAATCAGGGTCCTTCATTTTCTCCAGGAATTCCGGGTCTTCGTTCAATTCCTTGCCTTTCTTTTGTACGACGAGTACACCAGCCAGGATACCCACGAGGCAGGAAGGTATACAAACCTTCATGATATCGACTGATGCGGTGGCAGTAGCCAATACAGTGGCCATGGTGGCCGTAGCAGCACTCATGGGACTGCCCGTGAGCGAGAGGTGGGAAGCGATCACTGAAATGGAGAGGGGCCGCTCGGGCCTGATGCGCTTTTTTGGCCGACACTTCGGCAATGATGGGTAATAAAGAATATACAATATGCGCGGTGCCAGCGAAGAGACAAAGAAAGTAAACTGTAAAGGGGGCGATAAAAGTAATACGGGATGGATTGCTGCGAATGACCTTCTCGGCAATGCTTACCAGGTAATCCAATCCACCCGCTGCCTGCAGGGTAGCTGCCGTAGTTACAATGGCCAGGATGATCAGTAATACAGCGATGGGGGATCGGCCGGGGGCAGGTGAAATACAAGTACAAAGATGAGTAAGCCGATCATGCCCATAACACCCAGTCCGATCCCCTTCATCCTGGAGCCAATGAGGATCATGGCCAGCAGGATGATCAGTTGTATGATCGTTATCATTGGGTAATGAATTTGGGATTGATGAGGTTGTCTATGGAATAGATCTCATCCCATTTGGCCTGGGTGATCAACTTCTTTTCTTTAACGGCAATATCGTGTACGGATTTGCCTGTTTTCAAAGCCTCCTTGGCAATGGCGGCTGATTCCTCATAACCAATAATCGGGTTCAGCTGGGTGACGATCCCAATACTTTGCATCACCTGTTGTTTGGTATACTCCGCATTGGCGGTAATACCGGTTACGCATTTTTCACGCAGGGTATTGCAGGCCTTGGTAAGGTATTCCAGGGAGGTAAACAGGAGAATCCTATGACGGGTTCCATGACATTGAGTTGTAATTGACCGGCTTCGGCGGCCATGGTTACGGTGAGATCGGCCCCAATTACATAGAAGCAGGTTTGATTGACCACTTCCGGAATAACAGGATTTACTTTGCCTGGCATGATGGAGGAACCTGGCTGCATGGGCGGCAGGTTAATTTCTCCCAGTCCACAACGTGGGCCGCTGCTCAATAAGCGCAGGTCATTACATACTTTGCTGAGCTTGATGGCGCCTCTCTTAAGTGTACCACTCAATTCTACAAAAGCACCGGGATCATAAGTAGCTTCAAAGAGGTCTTCGGCCAGGGTCACCGGTATCCCACTGATCTTAGCCAGGTGTTCAACACATAATTTGGCATAACCGGTTGGTGCATTCACACCGGTACCGATGGCGGTAGCGCCCATATTCACTTCGGTAATGAGTTTTTCGGATTCGCGCAAGCGTTGCACATCTTCAAAAATGGTAGTAGCAAAAGCATTGAATTCCTGTCCGAGGGTCATCGGTACAGCATCCTGTAATTGGGTGCGGCCCATTTTCAACACCTTGGCAAACTCCCTGCCTTTATCATAAAATGCTTTGCCCAGGTGTTCCAGTGCATCGGCAAAAGCATCGATCTTTAAGTATAAAGCAATACGGAATGCAGTAGGATAGGCATCGTTGGTACTTTGAGAAAGGTTGACGTCATTGTTGGGATGCAGGTGATCGTATTCGCCTTTTTTATGTCCCAGGTGCTCCAGGCCAACATTGGCAATCACTTCATTGGCATTCATGTTGGTGGAAGTACCGGCTCCGCCCTGTATCAGGTCGCTGATAAACTGATCTGCAAATTCACCCTTGATCAACCGGTCGCAGGCATAGGCAATGGCATCTGCTTTTTTAGCATCCAATACACCCAGTTCTTTATTGGCCAGGGCTGCTGCTTTTTTTACATACCCAAATGCCTTGATGAACAGAGGTTCGCTACTGATGGGAATACCCGTAATATCAAAGTTTTCCTTGGCCCTAAGGGTTTGTACGCCATAATATGCATTATTGGAAATCTGCTTTTCTCCCAGAAAATCATGTTCTGTGCGGAATGTAGACATAACCTTAGTATTGAGTTGTTTAATAAAATGAAAGATTAGCTGCTATTGCTTACACAAACAGCTTGCGCTACTTCAGAACCAACGGTAATAGGGGAAATTTTGCTACACTATAACGGGGAGGCAGGTATTGAGGCAGTCAGCAGGGATCAACTGCTATAGCTTATGATCTGTTGATCAAATATAAATAAACCCGATTGGTTTACCATAAAAACGATGAGTAATGTGCTTTGTTTTATAAAATAGCTTCGGGTTATGAAGCTTTTGTACTAAACTGGCACCCTTCAAATTATTGGCGGGTATACAGAATACGGCCGTTGTGGTTATTAATATACCTGGTAAAGAATACTTCTAAATCCTGCCCAATTCCTTCTTCGTGAACTCATTTTCCACATTGCCGGTATTAAGGGTGGTGGCGGGTTCAAACAACAATACCTCTACTTCTTCAGGCGCATTGGGGCGGTGTTCCACACCACGGGGTACGATGATAAACTCGCCTTGATTGATGGTAACCTGCTTATCCCTAAACTCCATGATGAAGCTGCCTTTTACTACCAGGAACATTTCATCTTCGTGTTCGTGGTGGTGCCAGGTAAAGGGCCCTTTGAACTTCACCAGTTTTACATGTTGCCCATTGAGTTCGCCGGCAATTTTAGGGCTCCAGTATTCATTGAAGGTGGCAAATTTCTCTGCGAGATTAATTTTATTCATGATTGTTGAATTTATCAGATTATTTCTACCAGCTGCAAGCTTCGAGCTGCGAGCCCAAAGTATCAAAGCAAACGCATTGCCGACTCAATCCTGGCGCAAGGAACTGTCATCCAAATTTTAGATATGGAAAGAGAGCGCCGAAGTCGAATTTCGACGGATGCGTTCATCTAGTGTAGCTCTGGTCTATCCAGAGCTACTTTTTTATGTCTTATGGAAAGAGAGCGACCGAGTCCCCATCTCCGGATGCATGTCCTGATTAAATGATTCTCCCTTTTTCCATATTGTATAAATGAGAATAAGTAGCTTTCGCTGGACTGCTACATATGCTTTCATTTTTACCAGTGTTCTCATATATACCCTGACATATAAATCAGTAAATGGTTTGATATTGTACCTCACCACGCTAAATGCCGGCATGAATAGGATTCGTCTTATACGGCTGTTGCCAATTTTTGATATTTTTGTGTTCCCCTGTCTTTTTCCTGATTGATTTTTGACTACATCGTATCCACAATAACTTACCAGTTGCGCCTGGTTTTGAAATAAAGTAAAGCCATCGGTCTCGGCAATAATAGTAGCTATACTGATCAGGCCTACACCTTTAATGGAGTTAATAGCTTCCACTTTTTCCCATAAGGCAGCATCCTGACGAAGTGTTTTTCGATAGCAGCTGCTACCTGTTTAATTTGTACTTCGACTTCTGCAAGGAGCGTCCTGAAGCCCAAAGTGACGGTGTCGTTTTCCGTCCTGGCGTAAGTCATTGTCTGCAACTGATTGCGAAGCATGGTTCTGGTATCCTGAAGCTGTTGATGGAACCGGGTAAGTTGTCTTAATTCATAAATCTGATTGCTGAAGGGCACCCATAATTTCAGTGTTTGTTGAGCTGCCATCATTGCCAGGCCTTTTGCATCTATTTTATCGTCTTTTGATTTGATACCGAGGGAACGCATATAATGCCTGGCTTTATTAGGGACCAGAACACTTACGGGATGCTCTTTTGATATAGAAACCAGACAAGCTGTTCATAATAAATCCCTGTCGCTTCCATGCAAAAAAGGATGGGCGCCTGAGTAGAAATATGCTTTTTACCCAATGCAGTAACTCGTCAAAACCTTTGGGGCTGTTGGAAATCCCTGCTTTGCTGGACCTGATAGTCACCTTTTGCGTCTCATCAATTACGGCCAGACATGCGTCAAACTTGTCCTTGGCGATGTCCAGGCCAATTGCATACTTAAGTAGCTTAGCCATAGAACATTGTTTTAGATATTAACTATGGAAATGACGGTCTTCCTGGCTTTTACTCATAGATGCTAAGTGACAAGTTTAACCTGTCCTTTTGGGAACTGTTCAAGCTCGAAAGAAGATAGAAGTCGGAGATATCCCTTGCGCCCTAAATCGTTTTTGACGTTTTTGTATGCAGTAAAAGGTGCTCCGACTACTTGTCATTTTATGGTAAAGGTATGATATGAGTATGCAGTAGAGCAACTGTGTGCTAGCGTACTTGTGCCCTTCCAGCAAAAGATTCACGGTTCCCCTCACGCCATCACCGACACCATATCCAGTACCACATCGCCTAATTCCTGGTTTCCCTCAATGGTTACATAGGGTAGTACCTCTTTCCGACGCCAGCTTTTGGAAAACAATTTCCAGGCAACACTTCCATCAATCGTGGTATGGGCTGCAGGTATTACAGTTGATGTCGGAATAAGTTCCCATTGATCCTGTTTTTGCAGGAACCAGCTGCCTCCACCGGTGCCCGTGCAGGTGAATTGTAACACCGTACCTGCTGGGGCATTGGTATTTCGATAAGTGAAAGGGAGTGCCCGCATGAATGTGTCGAGGAAGGGGAAATAGAGTTCGGCTGTCATAATGCCTGGTTTATCCACGGCTTCCCGGATCTGTTGTTGGTGTTGCCATTTCTCTGTGTATTCCCGCGCTATGTGGAACCAGTTGGCCGATACAGCTTCACCGGCCCAGCCAACAGAAAAGATGGCTTGTTCGGCAGGGTCTAGCGTAGCCAGATAGGCGCTGGCCTGTGGGCAGCTAATGGCCAGCTGATCGGTTAATACAGCCGGGCTGACGCGTTTGTAGGCTGCTACCCAATCGGCATTGAGCTGGTTGAGGTAGTTGATCAGGTCATGAGGCGATTGAATATTACCGGGAGGATCACCCATATAGCCATCCCGGGCTATGGAAAGGCAACGGTGATGTGTATCCAATAGATGGGCTGCCACATCTTTTACCGTCCATAGTTTGGCCACCGTATGCCGGTTCCACTCCTCGGGTGTTAGGGAGCGAAGTAGTTCGATCAGTTGTTGATCGAGCACCGGAAACAGGTGTATGGTATCAATAGGAGGGAGCATATACAAATATAGGAAAACTGGCTTCGAGGGAAAACCTGTCCGCTCACTCGCTCGCCTCCGGCGAGTGAGGGTATTGGCAAGCCTCCGGCTTGCTGCAACAAGCCGGAGGCTTGTAAATAACCGTCACCAGCCAGAGGCTGGCGACGACTGGTTTATAACTTATTTCGTCTTACTAATCAATCCGCCTTTACGGCTATCAACATTGATGGTGTACTTGCCACTGCCTTGTACGATCCAGCGTACCGTTACGGTACCTTGACCAGGAATATTGGCCACTTCAATCGTAGCAGGATTGTTTTTTTGTTCTGTTGTAATATTCAGGTCACGGTTATCTATTACCATGCCGGCCACTACTTTGAGACCAGTAAGGCTAATATAGTCCGGGCGTTCAATTTTGAATTTTAAGTCCTGGCTGGCATGGGTAGGGATAATGCGTTCGTTGGATACAACGGCGGTAATTTCTTTCAGTCCATCACCCAGGTCTTTTTCTGCAATGGAATCAATGGACAACTTGGGTGTTTGGTAGCAATGGAAAATACTGAAAGACATATTGCGGTGAGCATCACTTTCCAACAGGAAACCAGGATGCATACGGCCAAAGTTCTTCTTGAAGCCACCGATCTCAATTTTGCCGTATTGTGGATGATCATAAGCATGCCATTCTACAAAAGCATCTTTGAACAACAGGTAACGGTCGAATTGATAAGCAGGATCTACACCAGCATTGTTGTCATCGTCACCATTGCCTTTATTGAACATCAGGTAAGAGGTCCACAATTCGTTGGAGAAAGTATAAACGCCACGGCCACCATAAAACCAGTCCAGTTCTCCGCCATAGGCCGAATAGAGGTCCTTGTATACGACCAGGTAGCGATAGCCTGGCAACAGTTCTTCGCCCTTCTTGCCCAATACATCATAGATGCGTACATCGGTGGCATTGTAAGTGCCTACATCCTCCTGGCCACCAGGTCCCCGCAGGATCATGCCACCAGAGTTGTGGTAAGATTGGGCGGCTGCAATATTGGGATGCTTCATCACAAATTCCATAACATTCCTGTTTTCGGGCAGGGAGAAAGGATATTTATAAGCGCCCCCTTGTATATAGTTAGGCTGCCATCCCCATCCCCAGTCACGATTGGGATCGTATTCAAAAGTATAACCATCTTCATTCACCAATCCGTCTCCATCATTGTCAATACCTTCCAGCCCCAGCAATTCATAATCGCCTTTTTCTTCTGGTCCTACTTGTACCATCTTGCGTGGATCTTTGCTGTCCTGTTTCCACCGGCCATTGGGATTTTTGCGGCGCATCATCACAATATTGCCGTCCTTGTCCAGGTCATCATATCCATCTTCATCTACAGCACCATCGCGGTCATTGTCTACCGGTATCAGTCCCGAACGGGGCGAATTGGCATTATTGGCTTCATGGAAGAAATTGTCACGGGCATCGGGGTTGATGGTGGGAACGATGTAAAACGTTTTATCGGCCAGTAACTCCTGTATGTATTTGGTATCGCCAAAGGATTCAGTGAGGTACCAGGCGGTATAAAGGGCAAACTCACTTCCCTGTACTTCGTTGGAGTGGATATTGCCATCAATATACATGGCGGGTTTGCGGTTTACATCGCCCCCTTTTTGAAATCACTGATGGTAAGGCACCAGAGATCACGGCCTTGAAATGATTTACCAATGGATTCCAGTTTACAGAGGTCGGGATGCGCAGCGGCTATCTTTTTAACAATATCAGAAATACCGGCATGGTCATTATACCGGTTCCAGTTCATAGGCACTTTAGGATTCACCGGGCTACCGGCTCCTTTGAAAACCTGGTTGGGCTGCTGGGCCTGCAGGGTCATACCTGTAACAGAAACCGCACAAGTAAAAATAAAGGATGCAATATTTAGTTTCATAATAATCAGTTTTGTGCTTTTCTCAGCCCCGTCAGGGGCTATCATTTTGTAGAAAAAGATTTGCAAAGCCAAATGCCCCATAGGGGCTACACTTAAAGGGTTATATCTGTTTTTACGGTACCGGTGGTTGGGCAACCAGCTTCGATGGTTATTTTGCCACTGCCTTTTACCAGCCAGGTAAGCGTTTGCGAGCTCAATCCATCCAGGGTGTTCAGCAGTTGGTTCTTACGGCCACTGATCACGGATTGATTACCATTGGTATTTACTTTTACCTGTATACGCTTGATCCAGTAACTTCTTTCGCCCAGTTTGGTATGTGATGCCAGTAAGCCTTTGTTGGCCACATCCAAGGTAATACGCGTAAGGCCATTGCCTATCTTTTCGGTTTTTACATTCAGTATATCCAGCGCTGGCTGGTATGCAGCCAGCTTTACTACAAAATCAGTATGTTTCTTTACCAGGTCGGGTACTAATTTAAAGGGTGGGTTGATCAATACGAATGGATCAAGGCCGCCCGCTTCAACCGTTCTTCCTGCAAAGTCGGGATGCTGTACAGCTTTCCAGTCGGTGAAGGTGTTGGTAATGCCTTGTTGGGCTGCCCAACGCAGGTAATTGGCCGTGGGGTCATCAACAGACAATGCTTTTTCTTTTTTTAGCTGTATCGGGTTTTGCTTTGGGTACAAACCAGCCGGGGGTACTGTAACTATAACGTGCATAATGATAATAACCCCAGGAAAGGAAGTCGCCACCCGCTGCAGTAGTTTTGGGAGCTTCTTTCAACCCTGTTATTTTATTGTACAGGTCCGATACCAGGCTATTGGCTTTGGCATCGGCTTCCAGGTAGCCGGCTACCAGGCGTTGGTTGGCGGCAGTGGCATTATAAGCAATAGGAGTAGAGAGATTATTGTTATTGCCAAAGCTGATCACAGTATATACATTGAACAGATCAAATAATTGATCGGCCAGGGCCCTGGTTTCTTTTTCAGAAACAGCAAATTCGCCGGAGCCAGGTGTAAAGGAGGGATGTTTGTAGGTAAAGTTTTTGTTGAACCATATACCACCTTCTCCATCTTCATTGTATTGATTGTCTTTATCGTTGTCAATACCTTCGGCCAGTAAGAGGTACTTGCCCTTTTCGCCTTTCGAAGCATCGGCCTTGATCAATACCCTGGCATCGTCGGGATGCAGTTTATAATCACCCAGTGGCGATTCCACCCGTATCCAGGTGATCTTGCCATTGCCATCCAGGTCATCATACCCGTCTTCATCGGTTTTGCCATCGCGGTCATCATCTGTGGCAGTCGCATTGCCCTGACGTTCGTATTTCAGTTTGGCAAAATATTGCTCTGTCGCATCGGGGCTCATATTGGGAAATACATAAAAGGTGGTGTTATTCAACAGGGCTTTGATGCTATCGGTAGTACTGCCCTTGAGCAGGTCTTCGGCAAAGCCAATGGCCAGTTCTGTACCCAGCAGGTGGTTGCCTTCTACACCGCCTACCAGGGCGATGGCTGGTTTGGTAGCAGTATTACCGCTGCCAATCGTGATCATCCATGCTTCTTTATTACCCGCCGTATGGGCGATGGACTTCACCGTAACCAGTTGTGGATACTGTTTGGATAAAGCCTGTATTCGATTGGTTTGTTGCTGGTAATTACTGTAATCATTTTGGGCTTGTGCAGCCAATAGGGGTACCAGGCCGCATAGGAGCGCAATCAGTTTTTTCTCATGCAGGGAAATTTTTTAAGGAATAAATATAGGGAATCGCTGATTATAGGATTAGGTAGATTATGCAGTTTAGGGATGGGTTTGCAAATTGAGCGGTTGAACGGTAGAAGGGGCCGGTGGTTACCGGTTTCCAGTTACCGGGCTTCCGGTTGCCTGTATTGGCATCGTATCGTTTCGATACCCAAAAGCCTGGTAACGATTAACTACAAAAGAAACGCATCATCCTTTTCAGAACAATGCGTATCAAACGAATAATCAATAATCAATAATCAGTAACTCCTTCAGCCCACCCGCGAAACCTTTGGCTCCAGCGAGGTGAGATCGCCAATGTTGATGGGCTTGCCGCTGTCGATGCTATTGCGGGCAGCAATGCCAATGAGGATAGACATGGCGCCATCGCGGCTGCCGGCACCCTGGTGATAGGGGTCGGCGCCCGGTGTAAATACTTGTTTGCGCAGGCGGCTATCGCCACCACCGTGGCCTGCTTCATTATTAGGAATGCGGATGATCTCCCGTTTACCAAAATTGGCCGTTACCTGTATTTCATCAAAAGCTTCTTCTTCCCAGGGTTGACTTTCTTTGATCCAAGCATCCAATCGCCCCTTGGTGCCATTGAAGGCTATACGATAGCCCTCGTAAGGTGAATAGGCAGTTAAGGAATAACTTACCTGTACTTTATTGGCGTATTTGATCTGTACGGCCATTTTATCAAAGATGTCGATGTCTTCTTTCCACACACAACCATCACGGTGATAGCCGTCATACTGTTCGTTACCGGCATACAGTTCCATCAGGCCTTTATTCTTGGTCATATCCCAATAGAATTGGCATTCTTTTTATGCGGGCATGGGCGGCAATGAGTATGGCGGAAGCTGTTGTTTTTCCATAATGTTCCAGGGCGCCATAGGCAAATACCTGTTCGGGTTCTGAATTGATCCACCAGTTCAGCAGGTCAAAGTGGTGCGTGGCTTTGTGTACCAGCAGGCTGCCGCCATTCTTGCGCAGGCGGTGCCAGCGGCGGAAATAATCGGCGCCATGCGAAGTATTGAGGTACCAATGAAAGTCGACCGAAGTGATCTTGCCAATGGTATCATTGCGCAATAGTTCATATATCTTTTGCCGGTGGGGTGAATACCGGTAATTGAAGGTGACGGTTACTTTTTTACCCGTTCTTTTCTCGGCATCCAGGATGGCCTGGCATTTCGTTTCATCAATCGTCATGGGTTTTTCTGTAATGATATCTGCACCATATTCCATGCCTTTAATAATAAATTCATGGTGCGTGCCATCTACCGTCATGACCAATAATTTATCGGGCTTGGTTTCCTTCATCATCTTGTCAAAGTCTGTGAAGGTGGGGCAGGAGAGGCCCAGGGATCTTTTGGCGGTTTCTACGCGGCCGGGATTGATATCACAAAGGCCTACAAATTCTACTTCATTGGCAAATTCGCTGATCACGGGTTTGCCCCACATGCCAATGCCACGCACACCCGTGCCCACCATGGCGATGCGTTTTTAGCAAAAAGGAGTGGTCAGGGATTCGTTGGCCAGTACAGAATCGGCCATGAGTGAGCCGGCAATAAGGCTGCCGGATTGTTGCAGGAAATTTCTTCGGTGCATAGCAATCTTTTATTTGATCATAAGATACCAATTGCACCGCAAAGCGGAAAATACTTTTGCGAAATTGGGTAAAATTGATGAATAAAATGTTGAATGAGATGTATTTGTGATCAGGACAGTGCAGGACGGCAGGTTAGCTACTGGCCACACGCTATTGTAAGTAATTCTCCATGCAGCTTCATCACCTGTGGTATTACCGCCTCCTGCTCATCATTAGTGATCACAAAATCGCAGAGCCGCATTTTAATAACTTGTTTGATCTGTTTATTCATGCGGGCAATGACCGCTTCGCGGGTTATATGGTCACGTTGCATGGTCCGGTGGATGCGTAAGGCGTCGGGCGCCGATACGCCAACAACATAATCGAGGTGCGATTGGGAACCACTTTCAAAGATCAGGGCTGCTTCTTTGATGGCATAGGGTGTTGTTTGTTGCGCCATCCACCGCTCGCCATCCCTGATGGTGGCAGGGTGTACCAGTGAATTCAACAATTCCAGTTTACTGCGGTCATTAAATACCATGTCTGCCAGGTATTTCCGGTTTAATACACCATTTGCATACGTATCGGGGCCAAACTGTTGCAGGAGCTGTTGCCGCAGCAGCGGGTCTTCATTCATCAGCTGTTTGGCGGCCTCATCGGCATAGTATACCGGGACGCCCAATACTTCAAACACTTTAGCTACCGTGCTTTTGCCTGAGCCGATGCCGCCTGTAAGACCAATGCGCAAAGTCATAAGGGGCAAATTAATTAAAGAATAAGATTATTTTACAGCAAATTTCTGTATCGGATGGAAAACATCCCCCACCTTATCGAGCTGGAAGTACGCAGCCTTTCGGAACGTAAAAAGCCGTCTTTCTGGAGAGCCGTTTTTGGACCACCCAAAGAGCAGGAATATTGCGTGGTATTGGCGCCCAAAGCCCCAACTGCTGCAGGTCTGCAACTACCCATCCTTATCGGTAAACATGAAGCCATGAACCTGGCCATCATTATTCAGAAAATGCCGGTAAAAATGCCCCTCACGGTCGATCTGTTCAAAGAGGCTACCGATTCTTTTGGATACAGGCTGGATGCCGTGACCATTGATCAACTGGATGAAAGCAGTATTTATCATTGCACCATGCAGTATTCTAGCGGCGAAAAAGGGTAGCACTGCATGCCCGCTCTTCAGATGCCATTACCATGGCTATAAAATACGAAGCGCCTATTTATATTCTAAAAGAGATACTGGACAAGGCCGGATTGGTTATAGCGGTAAGGGCATAAATGGAAAAACCGGATGCAGGCATCCGGTTCAATATTTATACAATCGGCGATCGCTTACTTAGTGGTCGTAGTGGCAGCAGCTGCAGCTTTATTGATGTTGTTGGTCCATTCAATAGAGATAGCGCTTTTTCGATCTTGATATAGCTGCCAGGGCTGGTTTCCAGGTCGATGGTACCATCCTCGTTAACTTTATTGATTTTACCATGAATACCGGCAATCGTTACCACCCTTTCACCTTTCTGCAAATTTGCCTGGAATTGTTTGGCGGCCTTGGCTTTTTTAGCTTGTGGTCGGATCATGAATAACCAGAAAATAAGGATCATACCTCCCAGCAGAACCAGTTGCATGGTTCCTCCCCCTGAAGCGGGTGCCTGTAATAAAACAACTAAAGATGTCATTTGGTATATCTGTTTAAAAATGTTTAAGAATGAGGTTCAGAGGGCGCAAGATACGTCAATCAACATAATTATAGTCTCCGTATCTATAAATGGCCTGTATATTAACTAATTACTTGACCGGTTTGGGCGCTACTTCTACTGAAAATTCCAGTTTGTGCTCGTCACTGCCTGGTGTATTGGCATACACAAAAATAGTTTTCCTATTGTGCCCGGGTTTGCCACTGCTGTTAAAAGCTGCCTTGATCACCCCTTCTTTACCCGGGGCAATGGGTTGTTCTGGTTTCTCGGCTACCGTACAACCGCAGCTCACCGTCACATTTTTGATCACCAGCGGTTTAGTGCCTGTATTCTTAAAGCGGTAAGAAATATCCACCACTTGTCCTTCATCGATCTTCCCCATATCCCTGGTCGAATCGAGCCATTGAATAGTGGTCAGTTCGCCGGGTTGGGCCGTTGTTCCGTGGCATTGCTTTGGCAGGCACCAGCCACCACTGCTACAGCGATCAGTAAAGAGAATAATGCTTTCATGGAAATGTTTTATCAAGTATAGTATAAAGATCAGGAGGGCTTAAAAGCCACTTTGTGCATCTTGTCATCACGTACCAGGTCCTTATGTATATTATCCAGGATGCCATTTACAAATTGACCGCTTTGGGGAGTACTGTATTCCTTGGCCAGGTCGATGTACTCATTAATAGTGACCTTGGGGGAATGGTTTCAAAGTACAGGAATTCACAAACACCCATGCGCATCAGGATCATGTCCAAAACAGCTATCCTTTCAGGGTCCCAGTTCTTGAGCTTGGGTTTGATGTATTCCATCGTCACCTCTTTTTCTCCAATACCGTTTCCAGTAACCCTTTGCCAAAAAGCCATTTTTCCCGGCTAATGAGTTCCTGAAAATTAAAGCTTGATGGTTTATTGAGAAAGTTTTGTACCAGCAGGCGCAGCATATCGGCATCATCATCCCAATTGGTGAAGTTTTCTTCTATCCAACTGGTAAAAGATTCATTGGGTAACATCAGTTCATTGAAAATGAATTCCAACATTGCCTTTTCTTCCTTCTTGTCCCTTCCTGCTACAACAATATATTGTTGATACTTATCTGTTTCAACCAGTTGGAGGTAAAGCTTACGCAATAGTTCGGGATTGGCCAGTAATTCGGGCCGGGTATCCTTCACTGCTTTTTGGTAGGTAGGGTATTCCAGTATCTTCCAAAGTAGTTCATTGCCTGCCAGTTTAATGTTTACATTCAGATCCTCCCTGGAAGGCAGGTGTTTGTTGGCGCGGTTGCGGGCATCTGTTTCTGCATACCGGGCTACTTCGGTCAGGAAATGGATCAGGTATACGAAAAGTGCGTGCGTCTGGTCAAAATGTTTCTGGAGTAATTTAAATGGATCATTGGGTTTGGGAGTGGTTTCCTGAGTTTCCACGGAATAGAGGGCCTGCATTACCTTCACACGGATGTTTCTTCTGCTGATCATGCTAAGAGCTTATTTTGAACCGGCAAAATTAAGGATAAAAGTCGGAAAGTAGGGCCCGGGAGAGTCCGAAAGTCAGAAAAGCCCGAAAAGTTAGTAAAGTCGGTAAAGTCCGGAAGCCAGTTTAGTCTGAAAGCCAGTAGAGTCCGAAAGTCAGAAAAGCCCGAAAAGTTAGTAAAGTCGGTAAAGTCCGGAAGTCAGTTTAGTCTGAAAGCCAGTAGAGTCCGAAAGTCAGTAAAGTTGGAAAGGTCAGTAAAGTTCGGAGGCTGGTAAATGTATTAATTTGTGCGTTGCTATATTCTTCCGGACTTTCCGGCTTCCGGTCTTCCGGACTTTCCGTCTTCCTGTCTTCCGGTCTTACCTGCAAAATTGGCATTGGACAGCCGGGTATTCTGCCAGACACCGGTTGACAGCCTGCCAGCCTTTGCCGTCAAAGCTGAAAAAATGACTTGTAAAAACGGTTTGGTATGGAATATGTTTACCTTTGCCGCCCCCGGCAGGCATATTAAACAAGATTGCCGGATACTAAACATTTCACCAAAATCAAAAAACTGATAAACTATGGCTAAGAAAGTCAATGTTACCCCCTTGCACGACCGGGTAATTGTGAAACCCGCTAAAGCGGAAGAGAAAACTGCCGGTGGTATCATCATCCCCGACACTGCCAAAGAAAAGCCTCAGCGTGGTACCGTAGTAGCTGCAGGTCCTGGCAAGAAGGATGAGCCGGTAACAGTAAAAGTAGGTGATACCGTATTATATGGTAAGTATTCTGGCACCGAGATCCAAATTGAAGGCGATGATCTGCTGATCATGAGAGAAAGTGACATCTTAGCAATTGTTTAATGTGCTAATTTGAAAATGTGCTAATACTTTTGTTTCGAGAGTCCGCACATTTGGTAAATACGCACTGTTTTCCATTTTCAAATTCTCAAATTAACTAATTCTCAAATTAAATAATATGGCAAAACAACTGTTCTTCGATATCGAAGCCCGTAATAAAATGAAGAGAGGGGTTGATATCCTGGCGAATGCGGTGAAAGTTACATTGGGTCCCAAAGGCCGTAATGTAGTTCTGGAAAAGAAATTCGGTGCACCCGCTATCACTAAAGATGGTGTTACCGTAGCAAAAGAAATTGAACTGGAAGATCCTATCGAAAATATGGGCGCCCAGATGGTCAAGGAAGTAGCTTCTAAAACCGCTGATATTGCCGGTGATGGAACTACTACTGCCACTGTACTGGCTCAGTCAATCATCAGCGAAGGTTTGAAAAACGTAGCTGCAGGTGCCAACCCAATGGACCTGAAACGTGGTATTGACAAGGCAGTAGCCCAGGTTGTTGAGAACCTGAAAGGTCAATCTCAGACAGTAGGTATCGATAGCAAAAAGATCCAACAAGTTGCTTCTATCTCTGCTAACAACGACGATACCATCGGTAAACTGATCGCTGAAGCTTTCGGTAAAGTAGGTAAAGAAGGTGTGATCACGGTAGAAGAAGCAAAAGGTACCGATACCAATGTAGAAGTGGTAGAAGGTATGCAATTCGACCGCGGTTATATCTCTCCTTATTTCGTTACCAACAGCGAAAAAATGGAAGTTGAACTGCAAAGCCCTTATATCCTGATCTACGATAAGAAGATCAGCGCTATGAAGGATATCCTCCACATCCTGGAGAAAGTTGCACAAAGCGGCCGTCCTTTATTGATCATTGCTGAAGACCTGGAAGGTGAAGCACTCGCTACCCTGGTAGTAAACAAATTGCGTGGCACCCTGAAAGTAGCTGCTGTAAAAGCTCCTGGTTTCGGCGACCGTCGTAAAGAAATGCTGCAAGACATTGCGATCCTTACCAAAGGGATCGTGATCAGCGAAGAACAAGGTTACAAACTGGAGAATGCCGACCTCAGCTACCTGGGACAAGCTTCTTCTGTTACCATCGATAAGGATAACACTACCGTAGTAGGTGGCAAGGGTAAAAAAGAAGATATCTCTGCCCGTGTTAACCAAATCAAAGCTCAGATTGAAGTAACTACTTCTGACTACGATAAAGAAAAATTACAAGAGCGTCTTGCTAAGTTAAGCGGTGGTGTTGCTGTACTGTATGTTGGTGCTGCTACCGAAGTGGAAATGAAAGAAAAGAAAGACCGCGTAGATGATGCCCTGCATGCTACACGTGCTGCTGTAGAAGAAGGTATCGTTCCTGGTGGTGGTATCGCGTACATCCGCGCTATTGCCAGCCTGGACAAACTGAAAGGCGCTGTGAATGAAGATGAGCAAACTGGTATCGCCATCGTTAAACGCGCTATCGAAGAGCCGCTGCGTCAGATCGTTTTCAACAGCGGTATTGAAGGTAGCATCGTTGTTCAGAAAGTAAAAGAAGGTCAGGCTGACTTTGGTTTCAATGCCCGCACAGAGAAGTATGAAAACCTCTTCCGTGCTGGTGTAATTGATCCTACCAAGGTTACCCGTATCGCATTGGAAAATGCTGCTTCTATTGCTGGTATGTTGCTCACCACTGAGTGTGTAATTGCCGACAAGCCTAAGAAAGAAGAGCCACATGCTCATGGCGGTGGCGCTCCTGATATGGGCGGCATGGGTTATTAAGAAGAGCATACAGCAGATTGAATACTGTATTCAGAAGAATACAGCGTTGTCTCTGTATCAACAATACAAATCCCGCTGGTTCCCGTTTTACGGGAACAGCGGGATTTCTCTTTGTATAAATCGGACAGCTCCATTCGCCGCCTGTGTAAAAACAGGCCATTGCTTCCAATAGGCCGCTATTTTTATAGGCCCATCTGGTATTAACCTTTTATACAGTCTTTATGAAAAAGTAATCTTATTGCTGCTGATCGCCATCGGGATGGAAAACAGGCTGCAGGCCCAAACCTCCGAAGACTCCGTTAAAGCGGCCGTTAACCAATTATTTGAAGGGATGAAAACGGCCAATGCCGCCCTGGTGAAAAGCGCTTTTGCCGACAGCGCCATCCTGCAAACCATCATTACCCGTAACAAGGAAGGGAAAACCGTTATACGCAATGAAGCCGTGGGTGAATTTGCCGATTTTGTAGGTAAGCAAAAAGCAGGTGCTGCTGATGAGCGCATACAATTTGAGACCATTAAGATCGATGGCCCCCTGGCTATTGTTTGGACACCCTATAAGTTCTATTTCAATGGCAATTTCAGCCACTGCGGCGTTAACTCCTTCCAACTGGTACGCCTGAATGGTCAGTGGAAAATTCAATATTTAATAGATACGCGCCGGAAAGACAAGTGTGATTAATTAGGCAAATGTGATAATTAGACAATGTGGTAATTTGAAAATGTGGGAAGATGTGTCGCCATTGCGCGGTATAGGCATTCTCAAATTTTCAAATTCTCAAATTAGCACATTCCCCAATTAGCACATTAACAAATTACTTCTTCAATCTGTATTTCCTATTCACCTTAGGGCTATTGAAGTATTCATTTAGTTCGGCTTCACTCATGCTATGGGCCAATTCCAGGGGTATATCAATAAGCTGTATTTGTATCTGCTTCAACTCGTCTTTGAGCTTGTTGGTCTTTTTAGCAATATCCGGGTCCCTTTCTCCTACCAGGCTATTGTCTTGCAACATGTAGTCTAGTCTTTTGATCGAAGAACGGATAGAAGATGCCTGATTTTGGTCAAACACCTTTTGCGGGGCTACTGCTTCTTTGATGGGTACCAGTGATACGCCCACACTGGGTAATATCTTTCCGGTCTTTTGGGCATCCTGACTGGTGGAAGAAGTGAGTATACTGCCCGTTAAAGCCGTGGTGGAGCTGGTAATATCGAAGCCCGTACGGGCGCTCTTGGTTTTCTTTACCCCCTTATCCAATTGTACAAACGTATATTTTAATTGAAGTATATACGTGTTGATATTGCGGGCTGCCAGGGTGTGCTCCTGCAAAGCAAAGGGGTAATTGAGTGCATCCTTAACAATCACTCTTACTACAGCCGTATCCCTTGCCATAAAACGGTTGGAGCCAATAAAGCTCAGCAACAACACTTTTTCTTTACCCGGGTCCGATTCCTTTACAAAATCAAGGGGGCGACCACACAAAATCATCATCACACTTCCTGACCGTGGTATAATTCTTCATAGGCATATTGGACAGGAAAGTGATATTGTCTATGGGGAAGCTGCCAAACTCACACTGTACTTTGAAGGAAAGCGTATCGCCTTCTTCAATCGTGAGGGTAGAGCTAACGGATGGTTTTACCTTGGCAGGTACGATCTCGGTATTGTAAAATACAATGGCAAAGGAGGTATCTACCCGTTCAGTGGGATTGTCCAGGCTTTGTACCCCAATATTGACCCGGTACTCATTGTCATACCTGAGCTTACCGCTCAGGAAATATGATTTTTCCGCCTTAAAGGTCAGCGTACCATTGTCTTTATTAATACGCAGGCCTACGGGCGAGTTCCGCAGGTACCAATAAAATTTGGATTCATCTTTATTGATCTCCAGCCGGTAGATGAGCGTGGAGTCTACATGCAGGGTGAAATAGGGATTGAGGTTTTTAATACGCAAAACCTTTTCTACCGTATCAATACGCGTAGGGGGCAGGGGCACGGTGTCAACAGACTTCGGAATCGTGTCTGTTGTCCGTAGTTGATCTTGTGCTGCTAACCAGGCCGTTGGTGCGATCATGCAAACAATCAACACCATCACTTTATTTACTAAGGGATTTGGACTCATGTTGTTAAATCGTGGCCGAAGTTAATAACAAAACAATAAAAAACCCATCCCGATAGAGATCGGGATGGGGCTTAAACCAAAACCAACTGCTTATGAAAAAGTATTAATAAATATTTAATGCCGTTCTTACTGAATGTTAATCTGTTTGGTGCTTGCTTTAGCTTGTTCTTTCTTTGGCAGGTGAAGTTTCAATACACCCTGATCATATTTTGCCTGGATATTGTCAACATCCACTTGATCATCTACATTAAAGCTACGCTTGAAACTGCGTTGTACAAATTCCCTGCGTACAGTTTTATAATCTTCAGCCTTTGTTTCTTCTTTCTTTTCAAAGCTGATCGTCAATAAACCTTCTTCGACATTCACCTGAAAATCTTCTTTGCTTAAACCAGGTGCGCTTAATTCTACATGATAAGCATCCTTGGTTTCATGAATATTTACCGGAGGATAGTGTAAAGAACTGTCTTTCCAGGTTCCGGGAAACTGGTTGAGCAGATCATCAAATACGGAATTAAATACCCTGTTTACTGGACGGTTGTTGAATTTTACGAGTGTCATAGTCTTATTCTTTTTTTTTAGTTTTTAATTCGATTGTACAGAAGTATTTTCAAATGGCGTACCAACGCAAAAAACAAGGGTTTTTACCGCCAGGTTAGCAAGAGTACAGGACCTGGTAGGTCATAATGGCATATCGTCATTGGGTTTGGCTGACATAGTAGCATGTTTGTTGAATTCAAAAACGGGGCATCAACTTTTTGCGTAGATTTGCGTTCTATACTTGAACAAAAAAACATCATTAATATGTATCCAGCAGAAATAGTGCAGCCCATGAAAGAGGAGCTGACGGACTATGGTTTTACGGAATTACTGACTCCTACAGCAGTTGACAACCAATTGGGTAAGGAAGGAACGACCCTGGTAATGATCAATTCAGTATGTGGTTGTTCGGCCGGATCGGCGCGTCCGGGCGTACTCATGGCCGTGGCCAATGCCAGCAAAAAACCCGACCACCTAAGCACCAGCTTTGCGGGGTTTGATGTGGATGCCATTAAGAAATTGCGCGAGCATTTATTGCCTTATCCTCCCTCCTCACCAGCTATTGCCTTATTTAAAGATGGCCAACTGGTGCATTTCATCGAGCGTCACCAGATCGAGGGACGGCCGGCGCAAATGATCGCCCACAACCTGATCACGGCTTTTGATCAATATTGTTAGTTGGTTGTGCTGGCCTTCAGCCAGTGTGTTACTAAGGGCCAGGGCAATAACAACTTACAGAAGTACCCATTATAAACGGAATTACGCTGATTAAATTCAGCTTTGTTCATAGTGATAAACCTTCCCATTCCTGGGAGGGTTTTTTTATTGATGGAACCTTTTACTTATCATTGCACATTCAAAATCTCAAATCATTCTCCTAATATTCAACTATCCATAATACATGTATCCCAACCTATACTACGCTTTTCGTGATCTATTTGGTATCGAAGCAAGGGGATTGCGCTTTGTGAATTCATTCGGATTCTTTGTAGCGCTTTCATTCCTGGCCGCCGCCTGGGTACTTACGCATGAGCTAAAACGTAGAGAGCGGGCTGGCTTGCTTACTGGTCAGGATGTAAAGATCACAGTTGGCAAACCTGCTGGATTTAGAGATATATTGCTCAATTTCATCCTTGGATTTATCCTTGGTTACAAAATAATCGGTCTTTTCCTTTCTAATGGCCCTGCTACAGAAGATCCCCAGGCCTTTATTTTCTCTCCAGCCGGCAACTGGCCGGTAGGTATTGGGCTGGGTTTGTTGTTTGCGGGTATCAAATGGTGGGAAAAGAACAAGCAAAAGCTGGCAAAACCCGAAGAACGGGTAGTGCGTATCTGGCCCCATGACAGGGTAGGAGACCTGGTGATCTATGCTGCCCTCTTTGGTTTCCTGGGCGCCAAGATATTCCATAACCTGGAAAACTGGAATGAGTTCTGGGCCAGCCCTATTGAGGCCCTGTTGTCTTTCAGTGGTCTTACTTTTTATGGTGGTCTGATCTGTGCGGCGGTGGCCATCTTTTTCTATGCCCGTAAGCATAAAATAGGTTTCAAACACCTGTGCGATGCCGTAGCGCCCGGATTGATGATTGCTTATGCCATTGGCCGGATAGGTTGCCAGGTGGCTGGCGATGGCGATTGGGGTATTCTCAACAGTGCCTATGTTACCACCCCCGATTCAAAAGTAGCACTGGCCGATACTACCCAGTTCAACAATGCACTGCAGGCCAATAGCCGGTTCTATTTGAAAACCTTTCAGGTGGAGTCACTAGACCAGGTACACCATAAGGCCGTTAAAGCACCCTCCTGGCTGCCCGATTGGATGGTGGCCTACCACTATCCCCACAATGTAATTAACGAAGGAACGGCCATTGCCGGCTGTACCGATCAGCAATATTGTAATCAATTGCCCATACCCGTTTTCCCAACCCCTTTTTATGAATCGGTGGTGGGATTCCTGCTCTTTATATTACTGTGGTCGCTCCGGAACCGGCTGAAAGTGCCCGGTAGCATGTTTGCTGTGTATTTGATTGTGAATGGGTTGGAGCGGTTTTTATAGAAAAATACGGGTAAATACCACCTATACCATCGGCGGCTTCCATCCTACCCAGGCAGAACTGATCTCTGCCGGTCTGGTCATCATTGGAGTAATATTGTATTTCTACCTTAACCGGAAAAAAGCACAGCCAGCCACGCAGGCCAATTAATGCTCAATCCAAAGCTGTTCAAATCCGGACCTGGTTACAAAATCCCGGTCTCTTGGCTTCCTTTTGGTTACAACTGGTAGTGTAATGCTAGTGTAGGCCTATTGAAATTGCCTGAACATGACCTGAATATGCGCTATACATTCAACAATACTTGCACTGGAAGCGCCTAAAACAGGCCTCTACAGAGGGGGCCAGTGCAAGTATTGTTGAATGTGAAGGCAATGTTCAGTGAATATCCCGGCAAGTCAGCCAGGGTCTGCCACGGCTGCTGGTACCAGTACAGGCACGGTAAACGAACTATAAAGCATTGATTTATATACCTAATACGCTCTTTGTTCCGCTCAATCCCGGTTTTTGACCATTCATCCCAATCGAAAGTCTGCCTGTAACCTAATTCAAAGCAGATCGTCATACTACCGTCACCAATTATTTACCGGATATCAATAAAATCAGCCATCCAGCACTTGACAATGTACTATGCGTAACATAGTACTTATTTTTGGACTGTAATTAATAAGACAAAGTATTCAACAAAGTAAAGAGTATAGCCATGAGAACAAAACTAATCGTAGCATCCATTATCCTAACTGCTTTTAATCTGGCTGCCCAGGCCCAGCAAAAGACCGGTAAAGTAGCCGGTACCGTAGGGGGCACAGATAAGGCTGCTATCCAGGCAGCAACAGTGACCCTTTTAAAAGCGAAAGATTCGAGTGTGGTGAAAATGTCAGTGTCTGATCAAGCCGGCAAATTTGAATTTGCCCAGGTTCCTGATGGTAAATACCTGCTGCTGGTTTCGGCGGTAGGCCATGTAAAGAAATATACACCGGCTTTTGAAGTAGCCGGTGCTGCGGTAGAAGTAGCGGCGGTTGCGTTGGCCGGTGAGTCAAAGGATCTGAAGGCGGTTACCATTACAGCCAGCAGGCCCATGATCGAACAAAAGATTGACAGGACGGTATTAAATGTTGAGGCTTCAGTAACCAATGTAGGCGCCAATGCCCTGGAGGTATTGGAAAAAGCACCCGGTGTGCAAGTAGATAAAGACGGTAATATCTCACTCAAGGGAAAGCAAGGCGTGATCGTTATGATGGATGGCCGCCCTTCCTACCTCAGTGGCGCCGAACTGGCCAACCTGTTAAAAGGAGTGCAGGCTTCCCAACTGGATCAGATCGAGATCATGACCAATCCCCCTGCCAAATACGATGCTGCCGGTAATTCGGGTATCATTAATATCAAAACCAAAAAGAACAAGATCAGGGGTTTTAATGGTAATGCTACCGTAGGGGTAGGGCAGGGTGTCTATTTCAAAACCAATGAAAGCATCAGCCTTAATTACCGGGATGGTAAAATGAACCTCTTCAGCAGTTATAGTTTTGGCTACAATGAGAACTTCCAGCAACTGGACATCTTCCGCCGCTATAAGAATGCTGATAAAACCACCAACGCCATATTTGAACAAAAGGCTTTCATGAAACGCCTTAACCGCAACAATAACCTGAAGCTGGGTATGGATTATTACCTGACACAAAAAACAACACTGGGTGTCGTATTGAGTGGTTCTTACAATCCCCAAACCAATGATAATGATAATACCAGTTACCTGAAAAATCCCCAGGGGCAGGTTGATTCAATTATCACTGCTGATTCATACATCAAAGAGGCCTGGAAGAATGCCAGTGTGAACCTGAATATGCGCCACCAGTTTGATTCTACAGGGCGCGAGTTGACTGTTGACCTGGATTATATCCGGTATGATGCTACCAATGTCCAGGATTTTGTCAATAGTACTTACAACCCCAGTTGGGTAAAACGGTATGATGAATTGCTGAAAGGCGACCTGCCTTTATCTATCAATATCTATTCGGCCAAGGCAGATTATACACATCCATTAAAGAACAATGCCAAGCTGGAAATGGGTGTTAAAACCAGCTATGTAAATACAGAGAACAAAGCCAACTATTTTGAATTTGTTGCCGCACAGTGGCAGCCCGACTATACTAAAACCAACTTCTTTAATTATAAGGAAAATATCAACGCTGCTTATGTAAGCCTCAATAAGCAATTGACTAAAAAATGGGGTGTACAAGCCGGTTTGAGGTTTGAGAATACCAACCTGAAGGGACTACAGTTTGGTAATCCTACCAAAAAGGACTCAGCTTTTGACCGTTCTTATAACAGCCTTTTCCCTACGGTGTATTTTAGCTACAATGCCAATAAGGATAACCAGTTTGGCTTATCATACGGTCGCCGTATAGACCGCCCTTCTTATGAAGACCTGAATCCTTTTATGTTCTTTATTGACAAGTTTACCTATGGTGCTGGTAACCCTTTCCTGAAGCCCCAATATTCCGACAACTTTGAAGTAACGCATATTTTCAAAGGCTTTCTGACCACTACATTGAACTATAGTGTGACCAAAGACCTGTTCAATGAGACCTTTAGCCAGGAAGAATTGCCCAATGGAGATATTGGTTATGCTACCATTGTACGCCAGGGAAATATTGGTCGCCGTGAGAATGCGGGTGCAGCAGTAAGCGTGCAGGTGCCAGTTGCCAAATGGTTAACCGTCATGGTGTACAGTAATTACAACTACATCAAATACAGTGGCGTGCTCAATGGAGAGAAACTATCTATTGAAGCGGGTAACCTGATGTTGAATATGAACAACCAGTTTAAGTTCAACAAAGGATGGAGTGGTGAGCTGAGTGGCTGGTACCGTTCAAAAGGACCCGATGGACAGATCTTATTGGATGCCTTTGGTCAGTTATCTGCCGGTATAGCCAAACAGGTGTTGAAGGGAAAAGGTACTGTGAAATTGAATGTGCGTGATATCTTTTACACACAGCAGCCCCAGGGTAATATCAACTTCCAATCAACCGAAGCCAAGTTTAAAAACTGGCGCGATAGCCGGGTAGTTAACCTCACGTTAACCTATCGTTTTGGTAAACCTTTGAAAAATGGTAACGGACAACGTAAGAAAGGTGGTGCTGGTGAAGAGCAAAACCGCGTAAAAGGTGCTGGCGAATAACCAACAAATAACAACCAACACTTAGAGACGAACGTAAATAAGTAAAGATTTGTTAAATGGGCAATACCCACTTCCGGTAATAATGTTGGTATGGGGATTGCAATAGTAGAAACCTGTTTCCCAAATTGATAAAGTTTTCGTCTAATGGGAAAAAGCTCTTTGCAAAATTGAAGTAAGGTACTTGACATTTGTCTTCCCATTATAAGACTGAATGCCTCCATTAGGTGTGGCACACCCTGCAACATAGATTTTTTCAGTTGCAGGGTGACTTATTTCAGTTGATAATAAAGTGAGTGTTTAACCTGGTTTTAATGATGCAGTGGGCTTTTGGAAAATTTTAACAGGTGTTGATACAACCTTTTTCTTTTAAAATAGTCTTATATAAGTAGCCAACGATGAAAAAAAATTATACTCATAGTAATTGTACTGATGTACCTGGTTGGATGCGGAATCTCGTACATGTAAAATAAAAAGACCTGAGTGATCGTTAATAGAAAGAGCGCAGCATGAACAGGTTTTTAATTGTCGAATGTACTTTTGATAGGATTATATAAAAACTATTATACATTTTTTCTCATAAGCAGTTAGTTTTGGTTAACGGGCCCCATGTCTATGGGGCCTTTTTAGTGCGCTGTATTTTTTGATGTGTTGCAACTTGAATTAGTTTCTGTAAGAGATCTCATATAAACTATTCACGGGATCGGATTGCCAGTATTGTTTTGACTGTACGTTCATGATCGTGAGTCGTCCGCCTCCTCCGCCGCCTGTATCTATATTGTTGATATTGGCAGCCTTCATCGGCTGATCTGTTCCCCACATGATGGTGCGGGTATGGCCGATAAAAACTTCCTCAAAGCGGGTAGCCATTTTGAAGCGCCCGGGCCTTTTCTTATCCCGGCTGGTGGCTTCCCAGGAAAGGGCTTCCAACCACAACTGCCGGTCCCAATAATACAAATGCGGCATTTGTTCCCCGAAGGGGTACTGGCGATCGAACCCGGCATGTACAAAGCAATTCTTATTGTCGTCAACATAAAATAAACGCTGGCGGTTAAAGAAGTCCCGGTGGGCAGCAGGTATATCGGCGGGTTGCAAGGCCAGGGGATGGATAAAGCCGTAGGGGGAATCTCATTTTCCTTGCCGGCAGCCAATAGATAGGAGCGTAGGGTACCTTCACCGCCCTGGTACCAATATTGGGGATGGATGCCGGTTTGGATAAAAGTGAGGAACCAATCGTCATGATTGCCCTTCAGGGGATCAGGTGGGTGATCTTCAGCAATTCTTCCACACAGGCAAATACTTCATCATAGCCATCGGCTATATCACCCAGCTGGATCAGGGTATCCCGCTGGTAGTCGAATTGAGCCCGCTGGAGGCATTGTACCAGGGCCTTATAGCCCCCATGAATATCGCCCATCACAAAAGTGGCCATGGCTGTTAAGATTTCAGTCAGCAAATTAGCATATTATGATTTCCGTACATTCCCTAGCTTTGCGCAAAATGTTGCTATGCCCTCATTCGATATCGTTAGTAAAGTAGACGCCCAGGCATTGGACAATGCCGTAAACGTAACTACCAAGGAGATTACCAACCGTTTTGACTTCAAAGGGTCGCACGTAGTGATCAAACTGGATAAAAAGGAGTTTAAGATCAGCCTGGAAACAGAAGACGACATGAAGATGCGTCAGCTGATCGATGTCTTGATCAACCGTGCCCATAAGCAGGGCATTGCTCCCGAAGCTTTTGATACCTCAAAGAATCCTATCCCAGCGGTAAGCTCACCAAGCAGGAAGTAAGCGTACGCAATGGGCTCAAGCAGGAGGATGCCAAAAAGGTGGTAAAACTCATTAAAGACGCCGGCCTGAAGGTCCAGGCGGCCATCATGGATGATATGGTGCGGGTAACCGGCAAAAGATCGACGACCTGCAGGAAGTGATCCAGCTTTGCCGTGGGGCCGAACTGGGTATCCCCCTGCAGTATGAGAATATGAGAAGCTAATCTGGGCCGGTAAACGTGAGAAGTGAGAGACCCACTCTGACGTTTCCCGCCTCACATTTCACCGCTCACTTCTCGCGCCACCCCAATGTGGATAACCTGGTGCAGAACTGGTGCATATCAGAAAGGCTAAAAATTTGGAACAACTATAGCTGGTAAAGTACCTTAGATGTAGAAAGTCGCCCAAATAAATTAAACAGTATTAAAGCGATTTTTAGAAAAGCATTGGATTAATAACTGTACAAACTTCGGTGAGTATGAATATTAACCCGGTGCTTTTTCTTTTTGGCAATGGTTCCACTCCCATTACTACCGCCCGTTGGCGGGTCCGGTTCACGATTGCCGTATTTTCATTTTCTTTAACTTATCCCATTGCAACCCCAAAAACCTGATTTACATCTTTATAATAGTAGATCATCAACGCAAACGATTGAGTTTGAATAGACCATTGATTTTAGTCAATAAACGGTGTTGTAACTATAATTTTGTTCAACTTAAATTGGCTAGCAATTGAAATAAATTTAATTTGGCGGTAAGACAGTCGGGAAGTAATTTTGCGGCTTTGTTAATAATTAAAATATTGTACGGCAAAATCCGTACAACCTTTAAATCAAAGAGTTATGAAAAGGGCATCCATCCCGCTGGCTACCGGTTTGTAGTTTTCAAAGACATGAGTAATGGCAATAGTTTTTTGAGCCGTTCTACAGCAGTTACCAAAGAAACAATTAAGTTTGAAGATGGTAATGAGTACCCGCTGGTGAAATTAGAGATCTCAAATACTTCTCACCCGTTCTATACCGGTCAGAATGTATTGGTAGATACTGCTGGTAGAATTGATAAGTTCAAAAGCGTTACGAAAAGAAGAAATAAAGCTTAACTTCAGCATAACATTTTTTGTTTTTCATGGCTATACTTTCCCTTTCCTATTCTTAGGAGAGGGATTCTTGTTTTAGGCAAGTCCATAAAACAGCAAGTCCGAGAGTCAGTAAAGTCCGAGAGTCGGTAAAGTCCGAGAGTCGGTAAAGTCCGAAAGTCGGTAAAGTCCGAAAGTCAGTAAAGTCCGGAAGCCGGTAAAGTCCGAAAGTCAGTAAAGTCCGGAAGCCGGTAAAGTCCGGAAGTCGGTAAAGTCCGAGAGTCAGTAAAGTCCGAGAGTCAGTAAAGTCCGAGAGTCGGTAAAGTCCGAGAGTCGGTAAAGTCCGAGAGTCGGTAAAGTCCGAGAGTCGGTAAAGTCCGAGAGCCGGTAAAGTCCGAGAGTCGGTAAAGTCCGAAAGTCGGTAAAGTCCGAAAGTCAGTAAAGTCCGAGAGCCGGTAAAGTCCGAAAGTCGGTAAAGTCCGAAAGTCGGTAAGAAATATATTAATCACGGTCTTGCTTTCGGTCTTCCGGTCTTCCGACTTCCGGTCTTCCCGACTTCCCGACTTCTGGTCTTTTCCCTGGAATCAGGATTGCATAGCAGGATGTATTACATTTGAAAATCAGTCATTCACCTAGTAATACCCAGTTATGATATTCCTGAACGATAAAGAAGTACGTGACCACTTATTCCCTTTTACCCTCATGCGGTCGCCTGCCGATATCCGCATTGGTATCCTCACCATCCGGGAGAAATGGGAGGCGCTGCTGGGGCAGGAGGTAAAAGTGGTGGAAGACGGCAGTATGGTGTCTTCACCGAAGGCGGCCCTTTTGCCTCCAATATCATTCCCTCCGAACAATTTATCGCCTCCCTTCAAAAAGAGGATAATACACTCAAAAAGGACCCCGACTGGGAATCCATCAAAATACTGCAATATCCCTGGCATATTTTTGAATGGAATGATTGGGCATTGCGGGAAGATTTCAAATTACTCACCCGCGGCAAAACTTCGCAGGTAATACCCCAAAGCGTACAGGCGATCAATCCCCAGGCGGTCTTTATTGAAGAAGGCGCCCGGCTGGCCCATTGTATGCTCAATGCTTCCCTAGGTCCCATTTACATAGGAAAAGATGCCGAGATCATGGAAGGCAGTTTTATCAGGGGCCCCTTTGCGCTTTGTGAAGGCGCCGTGGTAAAAATGGGCAGTAAAATTTATGGCGCTACCACCATTGGTCCTAAGTGTACCGTAGGGGGCGAGATCAAAAACAGCGTTTTCTTTGGTTATTCCAATAAAGCACATGATGGCTACCTGGGTGATGCCGTGATAGGAGAGTGGTGCAACCTGGGGCAGGCTGTTCCAATTCCAACCTCAAAAACAATGCTGCCGATGTTAAAGTATGGCATAATCCCTCCAAAGACTTTATCAGGGCCGGCATGAAATGTGGTTTGCTCATGGGCGATTATTCCCGCGCCGCTATCAATACAGCCTTTAATACAGGTACCGTAACAGGTGTTTGCGCCAATATCTTTGGAGAGGGACTGACGCCTAAATTTATTCCCAGTTTTACCTGGGGCAGCAAGGCCCTGTCGAGGTATGAGTTTGAAAAAGCCCTGTCTGATATCAGTAATTGGAAAAAATTAAAAATCAACAACTTACAGACGCGGAAGCAAAGCAATTGAAACATATTTTTGAGCAATCATAAACAAAGTTCTGCAAGGATAGTGGGTCGCCTTCCATCCGCCGCCCACCATCCTTGCGATTGGAATAGCAAATAGAATAACAAACAAATCAACCAACATGCGTAAACAAATTGCTGCTGCTAACTGGAAGATGAACTGTACCTACCAGCAGGGAGAGGAGCTATTAGACAATATCCTGGGGGCCAATATAGAGCTGGCCGATCACCGGCAGGTGGTCTTTGCCGTGCCTTTTCCTTACCTCATAATGGCCAATTACGAAGTAGCCGATGAGAAGAACTATTTTATAGCAGCACAGAATTGTTACAACAAAAAACAGGCGCTTTTACGGGCGAAGTATCAGCCGAAATGCTCCATTCAATTGGCATTAAGTATTGCGTACTTGGGCATAGTGAGCGTCGTGAATATTTCCAGGAAAGCAATCAAATGCTGGCCGGGAAACTAAATATTTGTCTTGAATACGGTATTACTCCCATTTTTGTTGTGGTGAACCCCTCAATATCCGTGAGGCCGGTACACAGAATAGCTATGTGGAAACACAATTAAAGGAATCATTATTTCATTTGGCCGACAGTGTTATTTCAAAGATCGTGATCGCTTATGAGCCTATCTGGGCCATTGGTACAGGTAAAACCGCCAGCTCGGATCAGGCCCAGGAAATGCATGCCCATTTGCGTAGTGTATTGGCCAAACAATATGGCCCGGTACTGGCCAATAGTATTTCCATTTTATATGGCGGCAGTGTGAAAGCCAATAACGCTGTGGAATTATTTTCCCGCCCGGATGTTGATGGCGGATTGGTAGGCGGCGCTTCACTCAATGCAGAAGAGTTTATCGCTATCATCAAGGCGTTGAAGTAGTCGTGAGCGGTGAGACATGAAATGGGTTCGTAGTCTGTACAAATTCCCGTTTTCAGTAACGATAAAAGGTTGAATAGAAGGAAGTACACTTTTTCTATTCAACCTTTTCACTTTCCCTGTTTCACATCTCTCGTTTCACATTTCATGTTCTGTTAAAGTTTTCCACAATAACAGCTTATGGAGTAATTCTTGTCGTATCTATAGGAAAGGAGGGACTTATTATGGAACGGAATACCGTACTACAACCATTTTTAAACCACCTCGCCAGCGACCGGCAAATATGCACCCAGTTATTGGGTAATATGATGGCCGGCAAAAGCAGCAAGACTACTAAGTTAGCGGTGGAGAACTTCTGGCTCAACAACCTGCAAAAACATATTGAAGCAGAAGAAAGAACCCTGATCCCTTTTCTGATCCAACATCATTTTGGCTTACAGTACACCAACTTATTACACCGGGAACATGATACCATCCGGGTATTGGCCGAGCGATTGCGTGAGGCGCAGGAAGGCGATTACCTGTATGAAGTATTTGTAAAACTGGTACATGAACACCTGCTGTTTGAAGACCGGGTGATCTTTACCCGCATTGCAGAAACGATTCCCGAACAGGAATTGGAACAGTTGCGCCTGGTAGCGTAGAAGTCGGAATACAATAGTCCGAAAGTCAGGAAGACCGTAAGCCGGGAAGTCGGGAAGTCGGGAAGACGGGAAGACGGGAAGAGGAGAAGACGGGAAGTCGGGAAGTCCGGAAGCAAGACCGTGATTAGTATATTTCTTACCGACTTTCGGACTATACCGACTTTCGGACTTTACTGACTTTCCGACTTTACAGACTTCCGGACTTATTCAATTGTTTCCTGCACCAGGCATTGAATTCATCTTCATCCGCCTCATCGTCTTCATCATCCTCAATTTCCCTTTGCAGAATGCGGTTATTGACAAAGTCGAGGGTGAGCATTCCATCCTTTAAGAGGATATTGTCGAACTGTATCCACTGGTATCTTTTTTGAAGAGCGAGTTGATCACGATCTCCTGGTCAGAAAAGCCGATCTCCAGGGAGTATTTGGCCTGGTATTCCAATAAGGCCAGGATAATGAATACAAAAGTGAGCCATTGAAAGTAGGGCATTTTCATCCATACAAGGGCTGCCACCAGCAGGGCGCGGCTATAATATACTTTTTTGCCTTTGGATGATTGTACAAGGTTCCAGGTGAGGATGCCGATAATGGCAACAATACCGAGCAGGTAGGCCACTCCAGGCTGTTGAGACATGATCAATTCACGTACAAAGAATATCACCGAGAGGATACTCAACAGCAGGCCGATAAGGTCGATGGTTTTGCTGTTCTTGTTTTTAAGGATAACAACGTATTGGTAGATCATGCGCCATGGGCTTATTGATTGCAAGCTACCAGTAAATTGCTTAATTTCCATAACACACGGGCGCCAACATTGGCATCCCATTCATTTTCACCTACGCCTACCTCATTCAGGTCGAAACCAATAAAGCGGCGGCCACTTTTAATAATGCGATTCAATAAGTAGTAAACCTGCTGCGCTTCAAAACCACCCGGTACCGGGGTACCGGTATTGGGACATAACTTGGGGTCCAGTCCGTCAATATCAAAGCTTAAAAACATCCTGTGGCAGGTGCTCTACGATCTCATCCGCGATCTCTTTCCAGGACTGCCCTTCATAAATGCGTTCTTTAATGCTCTTATCAAAATAGGTAACTACCCGGTCCTTATGGTTGCAGATATAATTCCACTCTTCTTCGCAGTAATCGCGTACACCTGCCTGTACCAGTTTGGTTAGCTGGGGTATTTCCTGCAGCGCATTGTACATCACACTGGCATGGCTGTACCGGAAGCTTTCGTATGATTTGCGCAGGTCGCAGTGCGCGTCGATCTGCAAAATGCCAAAGGAGGGATATCTTTCAGCAATTGACTTATAATAACCCAGGGCGGTACTATGATCCCCACCCAATACCGCAACCAGCTTGTTCTGGTCTAGCAGTGCCTTGGTTTGTTCATATACCCAATTGTTGAGGTATATAGCCCCTCATTGATCTCCTTCAGTGATTTGCACATGAACGAGTTCTTCCCTACATCTTCTCCCCTGGAGATATAATCAATATACAGTTCGGCTTCTTTGCGCAGGTAATCACTTTTGAGCAAGATCTTCCTGTCAGGCACCCGCATAAAGAATCCCTTTTTCCAGGCATCTTTTACATCCGCATCAAACAGGTCAACATGCATACTGGCTTTGAAGATATGGTCGGCGGCCCTGGCTGTACCTGCATTGCAGCTTACAGTAACTTCCCACGGTACAGGAAGGATTACAAGGCGGGCATCTTCTTCTGTAAAGGGTAAACCGAATATATTATTATTAGGATTACTTACACCGTTGGGATCAAAATGAGATAAGTCTGTCATTGTTGAAGAGGTCTCTTCTTTAAAACGCCGTGCAAGGTAGCACAGTATTAGATAGAAGCAAAATAATGTCGATAAGTTGCATAAACGAGCGTTTGTTTGAAGAAGACTCGTGGTAACTGGTGAGTGGGCGCTTTTGACTGGTAGAGTCTTCACTTTGTCTCACAAGCCCCGCTAATCACTCGCCACTCGCTATTCCCCGCTCCCTTTTCCCGCTATTCCCCACTCGCCATTCTCAACACCCTATTCTCTTACAATCAATATTTTAGATTTTTTTTAAACAAAATTGAAACAGGCGGGTTATACAGCCCGTAAACACATAAAAATCACATAAACCCGTTCCGCATTTTGGCCTAACTTTGCAGTTGAACTGAACCAGGTTATGAAGAAGATCCACATCGTTATTCTCGTTTGCATTGCTGCCGGCATCATGGTGCTGCTTAGTTTCATGGGCGATCTCTCGACCTATGAAACCCTGGCTTCGGCCCGTCAAAAGGAAGGAAAACAGTTACAGTTATTACCCAGCTCGACCGTACTCAACCTATTGAATACAATCCTGCCATCAATCCCAACCTGACCAGTTTCCACGTAATAGATTCCCTGGGCAATAAAGCCCGTGTAATATACTATTTCGAGAAGCCCTTTGATATGGAAAAAAGTGATCGTATTGTATTGAAAGGCAAGATGAAAGGCGATTTGTTTGAAATTAGTCGTAAGGATGGTATCCTGATCAAATGTCCCTCCAAATACAAAGACGACCCCAAGGCAGCCTACAATAACCTCTCTCAAAATTAATGCACCCCGATGGATTATATTGGTGAACACCTGTTACCCGGACAGTTAGGCCATTTACTGGTAGTACTTTCTTTAGTAGCCTCCATCGTGGCCTGCATAGCTTATTTCAAATCCGCCAATGCCAAATTGCCCGATGAGGCCGTGAGCTGGCGTAAAATAGGGCGCATCGCCTTTATAACAGACGCACTTGCTGTAATCGCTGTTTTTGGGATCATCCTCTTCATTATTGTACAGCATTACTACGAATATTATTACGCCTATAACCATTCCGATAGATCCTTGTCGCCCAAATTTCTGCTGGCCAGTATCTGGGAAGGGCAGGAGGGGAGCTTTCTGTTGTGGACACTTTGGCATGGCGTGTTGGGCCTGATCCTGATCCGTACCGCCAAAAATGGGAAGCGCCCGTAATGGCAGTCATCAGCTTTGCCCAAATATGCCTGGCTACAATGGTATTGGGCGTGTATTTATTGGATATCAAAATTGGCAGCACCCCTTTCCTGCTTACCCGCCACCAGTTTTCCAATGCCCCCATTTTTAGTCAGGCCAATTACCTGTCTAATCTGCAGGATGGGGTAGGGTTAAATCAATTATTGCAGAACTATTGGATGGTCATCCACCCTCCTGTATTGTTCCTGGGCTTTGCCTCCACCATAGTACCTTTTGCTTTTGCCATTGCCGGTTTGTGGAAAAAGAATACGGCGGCTGGACCAAAACGGCCCTTCCCTGGTCGTTGTTTTCCGGCGGTATTTTAGGACTGGGCATTATGATGGGCGCTTACTGGGCTTATGAATCCCTTAGTTTTGGCGGTTACTGGGCCTGGGACCCGGTTGAAAATGCTTCGTTGGTACCCTGGCTGATCCTGGTGGCCGGTATCCATACACAGATTATTTTCAATGCAACCGGGCATTCACTCCGCGCTACACATTTCTTCTTTATTGCCAGCTTCTTGCTCATTTTGTATTCTACCTACCTTACGCGTAGTGGCGATCTGCAGGATACTTCCGTACACGCCTTTACAGGAAGTGGTATGAACTGGCAATTAAGGGCCCTGGTATTTGTTTTCCTGGTACCCTCCTTATTGTTGTTTTTCGCCCGGTACAAAAAAATACCCCATATTGCCAAAGAGGAAAACTCCTATAGCCGTGAATTCTGGATGTTCATCGGTGCGCTGGTATTATTCCTGTCTTCGTTATTTATCATTGTGGCCACCTCCTTACCGGTGATCAACAAAATATTTGGCACCAGCTTTACCATCGGGGAAGATCCTCAATTCCCATACAACCGCATACAGATCTTTGTAGCTGTTGTACTGGGCATACTCACCGCTGTAACACAATACCTCAAATACAAGAATACCGCCAAGGCTACTTTCTTTAAGAAACTGGCATTGCCTACCGCTATTGCCCTGGCCATCTCTTTGTCCATTAGCTTATGGGGCAATATCAACTATGATAAGTCCGGTCTGGGTTATCTCGCAGCCATTCACCTGGCCCTCTTTGCGAGTGTCTATGCCGTAATAGCCAATACAAATTATATCTGGGGTGGACTGAAGGGTAAACTCAAAGCTGCCGGTGCTTCTGTAGCCCATGTAGGTTTTGGTGTAATGATGGTAGGCATACTGATCTCCTCTTCCAAAAAGAAGTATTGTCCATGAACTTTATGAACCCCCTCAATTTTGGTCCCGATCAAAAAGAGAAAGGCGTAGAAAACCTCACCTTATACCAGGGCGTGCGTACAGATATGGGCAAGTACTGGGCTACCTATACCAGCGATTCCGTAACAGAAAAAGGAAAGATGACCTATTTCAGGATCGATATGGAAAGCAAGGACGGTAAAGAACGTTTCCCCCTTTATCCCGACCTCATTAAGAATACCAAGGGCCAGGAAGGCTATTCCAATAACCCCGATGCCCGTCATTACTGGAATAAGGACATTTTTGTATATATCAATTACTCCACCAAAATGCAGGAAGAGAAAGACACTTCTCAATTCCGGGCGCAAAAGGTGAAAGTGGGCGATACACTATACTATTCCAATGGTTTCATGACCCTTGACAGCGTAACAGTGAATCCGCATACTGCCAAACGGCAATTCAAACCATCTGATACCGCCATCATGGCCAATATCAGTATCGTAACCCGTGAGCAGAAGAAACTCACTGCCCGGCCTGTATTTTACCTGGAGAACAACCAGCCTCAATACATTATGGATACCATCGTCTCCCAGGGCCTGTCACTTAGCCTGGCCCGCGTGGTAGATGACCAGCATATTGAAATACGCGTAAAAGAATCTGCTAAAATGGTTCCTTTTATTGCCCTGAAAGTGTTGCAGTTCCCTTTTATCAAGCTCGTTTGGTTGGGCACCGTTCTGATGGTCATTGGCTTTTTCATGAGTATGTTTTACCGCATCAGGTTGCTAAAGCCCATCAGCGAAGAAAGAGCAGTCAGGAAAAAAGAGACTGTGCAACAACTTTAACGAAAATATTTGCAGCAGCAGGGGTTACTTAGTTTGTCTTACCGGTATTATTCCTGAGGAATAATCACTATTTTGTGTGAGTACCATGCTTCCCCATCGCATTACATACAGTTGTTTGATCCTGCTAACTGCCTGCCTGTATGTTACCGGCCAGGCAGTGGCACAGGAGAAAAAGACACCATTCCGCTGCCCCCGGGTGTGGAGCATCCTGTATTGGGCCCCAATGATACCATTCCCGTACCTGCCATCATTACCGGTAATCAATTGATCCCTTCAGGAAACATGGAATGGTTATGGGTAACGGCTCCCTATCCTAAACATTTATTGAAGAAAAGACAGGAATGGACGCGCTTGCGCAATGCCATTTATGTTACCTATCCCTATGCACGTAAAGCCGGCACCATTATTAATGAGATCAACAACAGGCTTTCTGGTGTAACAGATAAGGAAGAGCGTAAGAAATACCTTAAAACAAGAGAGAAAGAACTCAAAAAAGAGTTTTCCGATCCATTGAGTAACCTGTCTGTCTACCAGGGCAAGGTACTGATGAAACTGATCAACCGGCAAACAGGTAATAACTGCTACGAAATTATCAAAGAATACAAAGGAGGTTTTACAGCCCGTGTTTACAAACCGTGGCCTTCTTCTTCAACAGCAACCTCAAACAGCCTTATGATGCCCAGGGCAACGAAAAGGAAATGGAGGTCATTGTACAGGAAGTTGAGCGGATGTACAGGATGTAATGTGCGGATTTCTGATTGCTGATTGCGGATTGCTAATTCTCCCAGCCTAACAAGTATAAAAACTAAAGCTTATTGATCTTACCAATGAGGCCCGTTGTGGAATAGCCTTCTACAATTGGATTGATCACTATTTTCCCCCCATTGGCTTTTACTTCTTTAGCTCCCACAATTTGTTCTTCCGTGTAGTCGCCGCCTTTTACCAATACATCCGGCATTACCGCTTTGATCAGTTCGAGGGGCGTATCTTCTTCAAAAAGTACTACGGCATCAACCATTAGCAAGGATGCCATCACTATGCTGCGTGCCTGCTCGTCATTAACCGGGCGGGAATCGCCTTTCAGGCGCTTGGTAGAGGCGTCGGAATTGAGGCCTACAATCAGGTAGTCCGTTTCTTTCGCGGCCTGCGACAGCGAGTAGATATGGCCACGGTGCATAATATCAAAAACACCATTGGTGAAGGCCACTGTTTTGCCAATGGCGCGCCATTGCGCTATTCTTCTTACTAACTCAGGAAGGGTGAAGATCTTTTTCTCGATGATGTCCGCTTTGCGCATGAGGAACGATTTGCTTCTTATTGAAATATGGCAGCAAAGCTAAGGCAACAAATCCACTGATCAGCATCTGGAAGAATTGTACAGTCCACATCAGTAAACCAAAGGCTAGCCCAATGCCTTCATTCAACCCATAGAGGGCCAGTGTTTGTTGCACAAAAATATGGTATACACCCAGTCCGCCAGGCGTGGGCACAATCATGGCCAGGCTACCCGTGGATAAAACAGAGAGGGCTTCTTTCAAACCGTAGATCGAGGTTTCCTGCAGGGAATAGAATCCGATCCAAACGCTCACCAGGTACATCGTCCATATAAAGATGGAATGAAAAATGAACCAGCCTTTTTCTTCAGGTATCGGATGCTGGTAATACCACCCCAGATGCCGGCCATTATTTTCTTTATTTTTTGAATAAAGCCAATATGACCAAACTTCTTGAATACAAAAATCGTGGCAAAAACAAGGAACAACAGTACAACTATCAACAGCACGATCTTACCAGGCGTGAGTAGACTGGCTTTTGAGGCGATGATCTGGTCTACCTTACCTCCCACATAACCGCCAATCACATCTATTTGCGTAAGCGTTGCCAGGGTGATCACTACAATAAGGCACAATACATCAAATGCTCTTTCGGCAACGATGGTGCCTACCAGCTTATCCGCTGGTACTTTTTCATAACGCGCCAGTACAGTACACTTCAGTACTTCACCCAATCGGGGAAAAGCGAGATTGGCCATATAGCCAATTAATACAGCCAGGTAAGTGTTGGAGGTGCGGGGTTTGTACCCCAGGGGCTCCATCAGGATCTTCCACCGCAGGGCGCGGCTGTAATGACTTAATAACAGCGATGCCATCACAGGGAAAATAAGCCAGTATTTTGCCTTGAGAATCGCCGTTTTGATATTGATCCATTCCGTGTTGGGGATCTTTTTTACCGACCACCAGACCAGGAAGATTGCCAGTCCTAAAAACAATACATATTGAAGGTAGCTGACAATCTTTTTATTCATGAGTTAATGGCTGGTTGGTATCAGGCAAAAATAGGGACAATATATAACGGGAATATTATTATAACGGTATAGTTATAATTTATTGCCTTCTATAGGGAATACCAACCAGGGTTTGAAAGCTTTGGCTTTTTCAAAATCCATACGGGCATAGGAAATGATGATCACAATATCACCAGCTGCCCCTGGCGGGCGGCAGGACCATTAAGGCAGCATACGCCTGACCCTCTTTTGCCTTTGATCAAATAGGTTTCAATGCGGGAGCCATTGTTCACATTCACCACCTGGATCTTCTCATGTTCGATCATATTGGCTGCCTCCATCAGATCTTCGTCCAGCGTAAGGCTTCCTACATAGTTAAGGTTGGCTTCTGTAATCACTGCCCGGTGAACCTTCGACTTGAGCACTTCTATATCCATGATACCTTTTAATTTGTGTTTTTGGATGGGGTGTCCGTCATTCTTTCCCCGGGATTTCCAATTGGAAGTACCCGGTTAAAAATGGCGTTTATAAAAACGGCTGCAAAGCTATAAAAGTTTACTGATTTTCTAACGTTAGTTAGTCTTTCACAGATTAATGCAATTGTTAATATGCCCTATTGGACTACCTGCATATTGTCAATCAGCCTCACCTCGCCTAAAAAAGCGGCAATGAGTGCAACCAGCGCTGTTTTTCCGTCCCAATTGTCCATAGGCGCCAGGTTGTGGGCATTGGCAATAGCTACATAGTCCACTTTAAATCCCTGGTTTTCAAGTACACGCCGGGCTTCCTGAATCAAGCCGGCGAGCAGGCCCGGCTGTGCATGCTGCCGGATATGCGACAGGGCCTCGTAAATAGTAGTGGCTTTTTGCCTGTCAGACGCTGGCAGGCGCATATTGCGGCTACTCATGGCCAGGCCATCAGTTTCACGGATGGTGGGCACAGCCACAAATTGAGTGTCCATCGAGAGGTGTTTGAGCAGCCATTGTACCACCATACATTGCTGGTAATCCTTTTGACCCATGAACAATAGAGCAGGGTGGACGGCCCGGAGTAAACGGCTCATTACCTGGCATACACCCTGGAAATGACCGGGCCGGAAAGCCCCTTCAAGTATCGTTTCCAGGTACCCTAAGTCGTACTTTTCCAGATGGTGGATACCTTGTGGATACATTTCTTCCACAGTGGGTAGATACAGCGCATCCGTACCGGTTAGTTCCAGCTGGTAGATATCCTTATCCAGGGTATTGGGATACTTCTTAAAATCGTTGGGATCGTTAAACTGAGTAGGGTTCACAAATATGCTGCAAACCGTTATGTCGGTGTGTTTTTGGGCTTCTTTGACCAGGGCCAAATGCCCTTCGTGGAGTGCTCCCATTGTGGGAATAAACCCTGTTTTTCGTTGCATCGATCCTTGCTTTTCCAGATACCTGCCCAAGTCTGCTGCGCGCTTAAAAATGATCATTTTGAGACGTTTAAAAGCATGGGACTGGCTGTGCCGCCCATTTTTTTAATAAAATACCTTAACTTTGCACCCTGTTTTTTAAAATGGTTATCCGCAACCAATTATAATCATAATGCTGACAAAGAAAAGAATTTTATTTATTGCCAACGAAATGTCTCCTTACCTGGAGCTGACAGAATTCTCGGAAACTGTTAACCGGCTGGCAATAAAAGCAAATGAAGGTGGTTTTGAAGTTCGTTGCATTATGCCCCGGTTTGGGGTGATCAATGAGAGGCGGCACAGGCTCCATGAAGTCGTTCGCTTATCGGGTATCAATGTTTCGGTTGATAATGATGATTTTCCCTCCAGATCAAAGTGGCTTCCCTCCCCAATGCCCGTTTACAGGTTTATTTTCTCGATAATGAAGACCTGTTCAAACGCAAGCAGATATTTCATGATGATGATGAAAAATGGTTTGATGACAATGGCTTGAGAACAGTTTTTTTCTGCAAGGGAGCCCTGGAAACAGTTAAGAAATTCGGTTGGCCTCCCGATATCATCCATTGCAGTGGCTGGATGACCGGGCTGATCCCGCTGTATCAAAAAACAGCTTACAAAAAGGAACCTGTTTTTGCCCATAGTAAAGTGATTTATACCATGGGTAATAACAGTTTTAAGGAAAAGATGGGGGCTAATTTCCTGAAGTTGGCCAATATCAGCCCTAATATTAAAGAAAAAGACCTGGAGCCCTTCAAGGATCTTAATAATACTGCTTTGATGCGCGGCGGTGCTGCCTATGCCGATGCTGTTACTTTTGGAGCTGATAAGGTAGACAAGAAGTTGGTGGATGAGTTTGGCAAGGTGAAAGGTAAAAAGTACTTACCTATAATGCTGAGTCCGATTTAACAGACTATTTGCAATTGTATACCGACCTTGCTAAATAGGCTAAATTCCGTAAACTGTTAACAATCACTAAGTGAATAGGAAAATTTTTGCATCTGTCATCGCTGCTTTGACCGGTTTCATCATTTATAGCTCTTGCACCAAGGTAGATACCACCGATCTTGGAAATGAACTGATCCCCGCCGTAGATAATGTACATACCTTTGAAACAGTACTCGATGTTGTAACCGACAATTTCCTGTTCCCCGATACCACCCGTATCACCGGTTCTTCGCTCCATGCACTGGGTATTATTGGCGATGATCCCGAATTTGGAAGAACAGAGGCTAAAATATATTCTGCCTTCAAACCCGCCACTTTCGGAACACACCCATTTGTAGTAAAAGATTCGGTGATCATTGACTCCATTGTGTTGTCATTGGCCTATGGTGGTTTATATGGCGACTCTAACTCCATAGAGCGTTTTGAAGTTTACCAGATCGACCCCAATCCTTCTAATTTCAAGGATTCACTATACCGCATTGGCGAGAACGATTTTACCGTTTTGCCTACCGTACTGGGTAGTAAGGATGTTGATTTCAAAACATTAAATGATTCATTATGGTACCGTGACCGCAAGGATACGGTTAAAACCATCAATGAATTAAGGATCAGGCTGGATACCTCCTTTGGCCGCCAGTTTGTGAATTATGATACCGCTGTTCAGTATAAAACTGATTCCGCTTTCAAAACCTACTTCAAGGGATTGGCTATTAAAACAAACAATGGTTCTGCCATTAAAAATGCCTTGGCCTATTTCAGTCTCAACAGCACTACCAATACCAAGCTTACTTTTTATACCCGGATTACCAACAATGGGGTAATTGATACTACCACCGCGGTATTTGCCTACAACAGCGGTAACCAGGCCAACCTGATCCGCCGCGTACCGGCTCATGGGTATCAAGCCTACTTAACCAATGGCAATCCCAACGATGATAAGGTTTACATTCAATCATCACCGGGTTCCTATGCTACCGTGAAAGTGCCCGGGTTGGATACCTTCAAAAATGTAAACCGCATAATTCATCGGGCTGAACTGATCATTGAACAAATACCTTCTACACAGGATGATATCTATACAGCTCCAGGGTTGATGTTTATTGATGCTTTGAATGCAGCAGGAGACTCCAGCTTTACCATCCGGAATGATTTCATCTATACCGGGCAGGGTAATGGCTATGATATTGCCAACCTGGGTGGAAACCTTAACAACAAGAAGTACGTATTTAATTTAACACGATATCTTCAGAGTGTGGTTACGAAGCATTTGCCTTATTACACCTTACGTATATATGCTCCATTCATGGCTGATCCCTTCTATCAATTGCCAGATGGAACAAACAAAGAATTGCTTACCTATCTGTTTGTCAACAGTCCAATTGCCAATGGTCGACTGGTAGCCGGTGGCGGCAGCAGTGCGACGCAAAAGATGAAGGTCCGAATTATTTATTCCAAATTATAAGTTGGACTCTTATCTTTGCGCGTGTTTGAATAATCCATTAAAGATTCTGTATTAACCTTTATCAAATCAAATAGTCATGCCGTATTTATTTACTTCGGAGAGTGTGTCGGAAGGCCATCCAGACAAGGTAGCTGACCAGATTTCAGATGCGCTTATTGATAACTTTCTTGCATTTGATCCCCAGTCAAAAGTAGCCTGTGAAACATTGGTAACTACCGGTCAGGTAGTATTGGCCGGTGAAGTAAAGTCTGCCGCTTACCTCGATGTGCAGGAAATTGCCCGTAATGTGATCCGCAAAATTGGTTATACCAAAAGCGAATACATGTTCGAGGCCAGCTCTTGTGGTGTATTATCTGCCATCCATGAACAATCTGCTGACATTAACCAGGGCGTTGACCGCAAGAAGAAAGAAGAACAAGGCGCTGGCGACCAGGGTATGATGTTTGGTTATGCTACCAATGAAACCGAGGACTATATGCCTTTGGCATTGGACCTGGCTCATAAACTGTTGCTGGAACTGGCTATTTTAAGAAGAGAAGGCAAACAGATCAAGTACCTGCGTCCTGATGCCAAAAGCCAGGTAACGTTGGAATATGATGACAACAACAAGCCTGTACGTATTGATGCGATCGTGATCTCTACACAGCACGATGATTTTGCTTCTGAAACCAAAATGCAGGAGCAGATCAAGAAGGATATGGTGAATATCCTGATCCCACGCATTATTGCCAAGAATAAGAAAATTGCACACCTGTTCAATAATAAGATCAAGTATCATATCAACCCCACTGGTAAATTCGTGATCGGTGGACCGCATGGTGATACAGGTCTTACCGGCCGTAAGATCATTGTTGATACTTATGGTGGTAAAGGTGCACATGGTGGTGGTGCATTCAGCGGTAAAGATCCTTCCAAGGTTGACCGTTCGGCTGCTTATGCTACCCGGCATATTGCTAAAAACCTGGTTGCTGCCGGTATTTGCGATGAAGTACTGGTACAGGTTTCCTACGCTATAGGTGTTGCCCAGCCAATGGGTATTTATGTAAATACTTATGGTACTGCCAAGGTAAAGCTGTCTGACGGACAGATTGCCAGGAAGGTATCTGAGGTATTTGACATGCGTCCCTACTTCATTGAGCAACGCTTGAAATTGCGTAATCCCATCTACAGTGAAACGGCTGCTTATGGACACATGGGCCGTAAACCAGAAGTAGTGGAAAAACATTCACATCACCTGACGGTAAAACCGTTAAGAAGAAAGTGGAGCTGTTTACCTGGGAGAAGCTGGATTATGTGAGCAAGATCAAAAGGCATTTAGTTCCAAATAGTTGCTGAAAAAAACAGAAGGAGCCCCGCCAACAGCGGGGCTTTTTTATGGGTATTACCTCTTGCAGCTGCTGATTCACGACTGCTCCCGCCGTGAGGCGGGAACATCCTAAGCTTGTCGAAGCCTTATTAGGTGGGTCGCTCTTCCCCGCCCATTGGCGGGACGGCTCACCCTGGTCAAAGGAGCTTGTCGAAAGGGTTGCACGCCCCGTGAGGGGTTACAGCTTTGTAGAATTGATTGTCAACAAATCCATTTGCCCTGTAGGGGCAATCCTCCTTATTTTCGCCTAATGAATGAGCAGCACAATCCCTGGCAGATAAAGGGACAGAAGCAGATATATGACAATCCTTGGATCGGCATCACTGAATTCGATGTTATTAACCCTTCCGGAGGCAAGGGCATCTATGGCAAGGTTCATTTTAAAGGTTGGGCCATGGGCGTACTGCCCCTGGATGAAGAACTCCATACCTGGCTGGTAGGGCAATATCGTTTTCCGCTGAACCAATATAGCTGGGAAATACCTGAAGGCGGTGGTGCATTGGATGTAGACCCCTTATTGTCGGCACAACGGGAATTGCTGGAAGAAACCGGCCTGGTGGCGGATGAATGGACGAAGATCATGGACATGCATCTTTCCAACTCCGTTTCTGATGAGCATGCGATCATCTATCTTGCACGTAATTTGCGGCAGGAAACAGCCTGTCCGGAAGAAACAGAGCAGTTGCAGGTGCGTAAACTGCCTTTTGAAGAAGTATATCAAATGGTAGAGCAGGGAAAGATCACCGATTCTGTATCTGTGGCTGCTATTCTAAAAGTAAAACTGATGTTGACCGATGGACGGATATCATAAGAAACCAGGTATAAAGAAATCATCATTGATCATTGGACGGCAGCCCATCATTGAAGCCATCCAAAGTGGCCGGCCCATTGATAAAATATTGTTTCAGCGCAATGTAAGCGGTGATGCCATAGGTACCATTCGCCAGCTAGCGCAAGAACATCATATTCCCATACAGCAGGTGCCGCCTGAAAAACTGCATGGGCTTACCAGGGCCAACCACCAGGGATGTATTGCAATTGCCGGTTTGGTGCAATACCTCGACCTGCAGCAGGTGATAGACCATGTAGTAGGTAGTGGAGAAGTGCCTTTGTTTATTATGCTGGATGGGGTAACAGATGTACGGAATATTGGCGCCATTGCGCGTACGGCGCTCTGCTGCGGCGCACAGGCGTTGCTGATCCCCGATAAAGGGGTAGGAGCTTTGAATGAAGAAGCCGTGAAATCATCTGCCGGCGCCCTGGAAAGGATCCAGGTATGCCGGGTGAACAGCCTGATGAAGGCAGTGGATACCTTGCACCTCAATGGCATCAAAGTTTATGCTTCGGAAATGACCGCTACCCGGCAAGTTTTTGAATTGCCTTATACCGAGCCTTGTTGTGTGATCATGGGCAGTGAGGACAAAGGTGTATTCCCCGGCTTATTGAAGATATGTGATGATGTATTCAGGATACCCATGGCCGGCGATTTTGAATCACTCAACGTATCAGTAGCAGCAGGCATCATTTTATTCGAGGCGATGAAACAACGTTTGTAATATTGGAAGGTGGGTCACCCTGCAGGGCTGCCTAAGCTGCGCAGCAGGGTGGCTCACCTTTAAACCTAAAAACCCTTCTTCTCCAGTTGCGGATACTGGATACCCAATTGTTCCAGGTAAGTCTTATACTTTGTAGGATCGTAATAGTATTTCTTCAAAAGGGGACGAAACTCATCCATTGTCTTTTTATTCAAATGCGTGGCCGGTGGCGTACTGGCCTCTACAAATGGAATATACTTCACTTCTTTCGTCTGCACATTTTTATAATAATCCCAGGCATCGGTAATGGTTTTGGGATTGGTAAGCATGTCCAGCAGCGTAGCAGCTACTACTTTACTGCCTGCCACCACACCCTTGTGCGCAATAGGCGTAGCCATGGAAATAGCATCTACCCAGCTATGGCCAGGCGTGCCGGGAATATTGAGGGATACCGGAATACCACCGTTGGAATATTCCAGGCTATATCGGCAATATCATCACTGCCGCCGCCGGATGAAAATTGAACGGGGCCGCTTAAAGTATCCAGTTTGACAGCCAGTCCGTCAATGAGTTCGCCACGGGATGTTTTCTTTGGCGCATTGGACATTTTCTGTACCGCTCTTGCCAGCCGCTGATCCGCCGAGTCCCAGATAGGCAATCCTACGGATTGAATATTCTTATACACCAGTTCAGCTATTGGTTTATTGAAATGCCCCGGCCAGGCCGTACCCAGCAGTTTATGAGATACCGTAGTGCCTGTCATGGCTGCTACGGATTTGGCATACAGGATGGCATCATCATACATGCCTTTAATATCTTCATACGTCCTTTCCCGCAGGTAATACCATACAGCTGCTTTGGAAGGCACTACATTGGGCTGATTGCCGCCATCCGTGATCACGTAATGAGAACGCTGCGTAGGCTTCAGGTGTTCTCTTTTAAAGTTCCAGGCTATATCCATCAGTTCTACAGCATCGAGGGCACTCTTGCCCCGCCAGGGCTGTCCGGCCGCATGAGCGGCATTGCCTTCAAATTTGAATTCAACCGATACCAGTCCATTATTGCCCGCATCCCCCAGGATACACCTAAATTACTGCCCACATGCGTAAACAGGCAGGCATCTACATTTTTAAAATACCCATCGCGGATATACCAGGCTTTGGAACCCACCACTTCTTCTGCCACGCCGGGCCAGATAATAAGCGTGCCGGGCAGTTTTTCACGTTCCATGATCTTCTTAACTTCTATGGCCGACAGGATCACCAATGGTAATCCCGAGTTATGGCCTTCTCCGTGGCCCGGGGCGTCTTCTACAATGGGCTCCTTGTAGGCAACTCCGGGTTTTTGAGATGCTTTGGGAATACAATCCACATCACTGCCCAGCGCAATAACGGGTTTGCCATTGCCCCATTTGGCCATCCAGGCAGTGGGGATGCCACTGATGCCCCTTTCAATCGTAAAGCCATTCTTTTGGAGGATATTGGTCAGGTAAGCGGCGCTTTCCGTTTCCTGGAATCCCAGTTCGGAAAAACTGAATACCATGTCTACCATTTCCTGCGCCGTTTTAGCCTTGTTGTCCAATGATTGGATCGCTTCTTTTTCCAGCCATCCAGTTTGGGATTAGTGCCAGCAGGCGTTTGTGCGCTGATGGATAGAGAGCAGATAAGGGCTACTAAAAGCCAGGTCAGTTTTGAATAAAACATAATGCGTGTTGATTTGGGTATACGAAAACCGGGTATCGGTACCATCCGGCCGGAGGGTACAGGAAAGCAATAATTGATGGAATGCCTAAGGTAAGAAAACCTTGATTATAACCAACCTGACCTTCTGAATAAAACATAGAGGAGCTCACATACAGCAAGGGGCCGCTCTTTAAATACCTTATCTTCAATAGCCTCCAGTTCATTTTCCAAATCATCCATTTCCCCGGGAATGTTAACTTTGCACTCCAATAAGCGCCAATGAATCAACCGGTAAAACTCATCGAATGTCCCCGGGATGCCATGCAAGGCTGGAAAGAATCGATCCCAACAGCCACCAAAGTGGAATACCTCAATGCTTTGCTAAGAGTAGGGTTTGACACCCTCGATTGCGGGAGTTTTGTATCGCCCAAAGCCATCCCGCAAATGGCCGATACCAGGGACGTGATCCCGCAATTGGACCTGACAGGTACATCCACCAAACTGCTTACCATTATTGCCAATGAACGGGGGCCACAGATGCCCTGGCATTTGATCAGATCACTTACCTGGGTTTTCCCTTTTCGGTATCGGAAACATTTCAGCAGCGTAATGCCAACAGTTCTATTGTGGAGTCGCTGGGCCGGGTAGCCGAAATCCAAAACCTCTGCATCAAATCGGGTAAACAACTGGTGGTCTATATATCCATGGGTTTTGGCAATCCCTATGGGGATCCTTATTCGCCCGAAATTGTTTTTGAGTGGGTAGACAAGCTGGTGGCGATGGACATTGGCATTATTTCCCTGGCCGATACAGTAGGGCTTGCAACGCCGGAACAAGTAAGTGCGATGACCAAATACCTGGTGAATTCATTGACCGGTACGGAGGTAGGTGTTCACCTGCATTCAACGCCATTTAACCAGCAGGCCAAACTGGAAGCTGCTGTACAAACCGGCTGCCGCCGTTTTGACGGCGCTTTAAAAGGCATTGGCGGTTGCCCCATGGCCAATGATGAACTGGTAGGTAATATGGACACCGAATGGATGATCCCTTACTTTGGACAACTGAACCTGCTGCCTGCTTTGAATAAGGAAGCGCTGCAGCAATGTAGCATGATGGCGGATCAGATCTTTAAGAACGATATGCATTAACTTGAGATTGTAGTAAAAAATTAACATTTACCACTCGCCTGTATTTATGGATTTTCAAGTAGACATCAATATCCCAACGCCCGCAGCCTCCATCAATTACCGGGAACCCATCCTGCTTACGGGATCCTGCTTTACCGAGCATATTGGTAATAGCCTGCAGGATTTGAAGTTTGAGGTATTGCAAAATCCGCATGGTATTCTCTTTGATCCGGCCAGTGTGGCTTCCAGCCTGGTATCTTACGTACAGAACAAACAATATACTGCGGCCGATCTTTTTACCTGAATGAAGTATGGCAAAGTTGGCAGCACCATGGTCGTTTTTCCCATGTTGACCAGGCCACCGCTTTACAACGTATCAATGATTCCCAGCAGCAGGCAAATACTTTCCTGAAGCAGGCCAAATGGTTGATCATTACACTGGGTAGTGCCTTTTCTTACCGGTTGAATGAGCAGGCCATTGCGGATGTACAAGTGGGGTTGAATGTTGCAGCCAACGGCGGTGGAAGAGAAGGTGCCGTAGCCAATTGCCACCGGGCGCCCGGTCAATGGTTTCGCAAGCACCTCATGACCATAGAGGAGATCAATACCGTTTTGGACAATAGTTTGTACCAGGTATTGAAATTCAATCCCGATCTGCGGATAATATTCACCGTAAGTCCGGTACGTCATATACGCGATGGAATAATTGATAATAACCGGAGTAAGGCGCGGTTGATAGAAGTGGTGCATCACCTGGTCAATAAATTTGACAGGTTATATTATTTCCCGGCTTATGAACTGGTGATCGATGTATTGAGGGACTACCGTTTTTATGATATTGATATGGTGCATCCCAATTACCCGGCCACCAGTTTTGTATTGGAAAAGTTCATGAAGCATTTTACAGATGCCGAATCGCAACAGCTGGCGGCCGAAGTACAGAAAATTGTTATAGCCCGTAAACACAAAGCGTTTCATCCGGCTACAGAAGCCCATAAACGGTTTTTAAAAGCCCACCTTGATAAAGCCCAGGAATTGCAGGCGAAATATCCTTTTTGAACTTGCAGGAAGAGATCACTTACTTTGGCGAGGGCGTAAAAGGCTAGTGGTAAGAAGGCATCGAGGCAACAAGGCATCGAGGTTTGAGGACATGCCGTCAAACCTTTAGACTACAATGTCAGGTTTCTTTAGGGTGGGTCGCCCTCTAAGGGCGGCACTCGCTCGCCTCTGGCGAGTGAGGGTATTTTGTAGCCTCCGGCTACAGACTCAGGCATTCGTCTAAAGAAGCTTGTTGAAACCGTCTTCGACAGGCGCTGGCTGACAATCGACAGGTTACATTGAGAGCACATTCACCACTCACCACTCTTCAAACTGTATTTCCATACATTGAGACTTTTATTAGGGCAAATGTGAGGCTATTAAAAAGGAAAGTATCAGAGTGAGAATGCGAGGCTCGCCAGGAAAACATTGCACCGATACAGGAGCTATTGGAAGCCAGTGAAAGAAGTATCCCGAGAATAGTGCCATCATGACCAAAAAAGCTTTAATCCTCTATGAAGATAAAGATTTCACCATGCCTAACGAGAAATATTCCAGCAATACATACACCGGAAAATTCGCTAAAAGATTGTAATTTTAAAGCATGAATATCGAGACAGCCGATATATTACCACTTCCCGGATACGCATTTTGGGATGTAAAACGTGAAAATCTTGACTTTTCACGGGATAAAGGATTTATTATCTCTCGCATGTTCGAAAGGGGTAAGTTTGAGGATGTTCTCTCTCTGATCGCTTTTTATGGAAAAACGAAACAACCAGTATTTTACAAAACAACAAGTACCTGAGCCGGCCAGGGCTGTTTTTAGCACATACTTTACTGGGACTTCCTTTACAAGATTTTAAGGCGTATGGTACACTTAAACACCATTGATCCTGCACTTTACCAGGTTCTTTTAGATTTTTCAAAACTTCCCGCATTAGCAAATTTTTCATTGGTTGGTGGTACTTCGTTATCTCTTCAACTTGGTCATCGAAAATCCGACGATCTTGATTTTTTTACAGATCGCTCGTTCGACATCTTAGAAGTGAAGGATGCTATCCTGCAATACAATCCTGAAGTTGTCTTTATAAATGAAACCAGGCAGGGTTTCAGCTTTAGCCTGCCGCTTCCCGGAAAACCCGATAATACCCGGAAATTAGATATTTATAACTGGGCTGTTAAATTTATCCGTCCGGTAAAATATGAAGGGTAATCCGGCTGGCCAGCCTTGAAGACATTGCAGCCTTTAAGTTCGATGCTATCTGCCACAGAAAAGAAAAAAGGATTTCGTAGATATTGCTGTCCTGTTGGATAAATTCACTTTTGCCCAAATGCTCGACTTCTATAGTGAGAAATTCCCTATGAATAACAAACGGATTGTGTTGACACAAATACTGGATACGGAAGGATGGGAAAACTCCGTAGAACCTGTAATGTTGATTGATCTCACCCCCGATCAGGCATTCCACCAAATTGATCAGAAAGTAAAGGCTTTTTCCGAAGAACAGGTAAAAGCAAAGGATTCTCTACACGAAGAGCGTATGAAGCGGATTGCTGAAATGTTAAACCAAAAGAACGAAGGCAACCAAAATAAGAAAGGGAAATCACTTTAGTCAGATCGGCCCACCTGTAGGGCGTTTCCGGAAAATTCGGTACACCTGAATTTAAGCAAGTTCCCGGTGCACCGGGTTTCCACCTTTCCGGCTGATTTCGTTTGATGCGAATTGAGGTAGAAAATTTAAAGGGCCCACAAAACCAGCGTTTTATGAGCCATTAATTACGAATTGATAAGCTATCCAGCGGAGAGAGCACATTCACAACTCACCTCCCGGCACTCGCTCGCCTCTGGCGAGTGAGGGTATTTTGTAGCCTCCGGCTACAGACTCAGGCATTCGTCTAAAGAAGCTTGTTGAAACCGTCTTCGACAGGCGCTGGCTGACAATCGACAGGTTACATTGAGAGCACATTCACCACTCTTCAAACTGTATTTGCTCGAAGCATGCAGCTATTTTCCCCTCACAATTGCCCCACAAATTCTTCCAATCGTTCCAGCAGGATCAATTGGTTCAATGCCCTGTTGAGGTTTTGTTCGGGATAGTCTATTTTATAATACACATCATTATTGAGGAAGTCCGTCACAAAGCGAAGCGATTGCATGTATACCATCATAAGACCGGCCTGGTGGATATGCTGCTTTTCGGCAGGCGTGAAATTATCGCCAATACCTTCCAGGTAGCCGGCAATAATGGCTTTGTAAAAGTCGCCATTGATGGCAATGCCTTCCCATTGCGTGCTGTTTTCATCCTGCGTAGCGCTCATACTGCGGATCATATCGCCCACATCCGAAAAGAAGAGCCCAGGCATTACCGTATCCAGGTCTACCGGGCATAGTGCCTGGTGGCTGGCCGTATCCAGCAGGATATTGCTCAGTTTACAATCATGGTGCATAACCCGGGTATGGTAATCAACTGGCTGTCGATGCAAGGATTCAAAAAAGACCACCAGTTGATGGCGTTGGCGCAATTCGGCTATTACATGCGTTGACTTCAATAGCCGGCCAATGGCCGCATTACTAACGGCCTGCTCAAATTGGGCATAACGTAAAGACAGGTCATGGAAATGGGGAATGATCACCTTTAATTGCGTGATATCAATACTATTGAGCGATCTGGTAAAATGCCCAAAACACTGGGCGGTTTTATATACTTCAGCCGCTGTATTGGGAATGGTTTGAGTATACGACCCTGTTATATAACCGGTTGCTCTCAAAAAAGTTGTTGGGAATCCACCCAAAACCATTTCCCTTCCAGGGTAGGTACCAGGGGGCTAAATGCAGGCCATTATTCGATGCTACCGATTCATACACCAGCCGGTAATTGGAAATAATATTCTCGGGGTGTTTGAATGTGTGGCGGTTAATACATTGCAATACGATGGGCCGGCTAAGGCCATCGCCGCTAAATTCTACCTTATAGGTATGGTGTATTAACCCATTACCAAGACTGGTAATGACCGGTTTCCCATGCCCAAATTGCCGGGCAGCAGCTTCTATATTGTCTACGTGCATATAAAAAGGCCTGTCTTAACCTGTCAAACTGTTTATTTATCAACCTATTCGTTAATATTGATCGTTCAAAGCAAAATCATTCTTCCGGTACATCCACTGTCCGCCCGTGAAATCGGGGAACTCCACGGTTTCATTACCCATTTCAATGCTCATTTCACTCAGGGGTGTGATGGCGCTCCAGGCAGCGGCATCGTATACATCCATAGGTGTGGGCGTTTTGCGCTTGATCGATTCAATGAATGCATGCAATACAAAGAAGTCCATACCACCATGGCCGGCGCCTTCCGTTTCTTTACTCCAGCGTTTCCACAAGGGGTGATCGTATTTCTCTAAATAAGGCTTCGCCTCTTCCCACTGGTGTGCTTTGGGACTTACACCTTCAATATAGAGCGAACGATTCAGGTCCATCCACAGTCCCTTGCTACCCTGTACCCGGAAGCCCAGGGAGTAGGGGCGGGGAGGTTCGTATCATGCTGTAGCATGATCGTTTCGCCATTTACACAACGGATCATCGTGGTTACTACATCGCCCAGCTTAAATTCTACTTTGGCATTGGGATGTTGTTCGCCACCCTTCTTTACAATATAATCGTGCAAGCCCCTTGCTTTTGTAGAAAAGCTGGACAAGGATACAAAGCGGTTACCACGGTTAATATCAATCATATTAGCCACAGGCCCGATACCATGCGTAGGGTACAGGTCGCCGTTGCGGTGAACAGAATGGTTGGTACGCCACCTGGCTTCGGAGAAGCCTTTCTCCCCAAATTCAACACCCCCACCATAAGGATCCGTACCATTGTTGAACTTTACTTCACGCAGATCGTGCTGGTAGCCGCCCTGCAAATGAAGTATTTCACCAAAGAGCCCTTGCCTTACCATATTGAGTATGGCCATCACATCCCGGCGGTAGCACACATTTTCCAGCATCATTACCTGCGCCTGGTGTTTTTCCGCTGCCTTAACCACATCCCAATGGTCTTGCAGCGTAATACCAATGATCACTTCTGTACCTACATATTTAATACCTGCTTCCAGGGCGCCCAGGATCATGGGCGTATGCCATTCCCAGGGTGTAGCGATCAGTACCCCGTCAAGGTCTTTCATTTCTACCAACTTCTTCCAGGCGTTGGGATCTCCTTTGAATATTTTGGGGGCGGGTTTACCCGATTTTTTAATGAGGTCCGTAGCCATTTGCAGCATGCGCTCATCAATATCACAGATGGCTGTTACTTCCACATCACTGCGTCGCAAGGCATTGTCCAGGTGATTTTGTCCGCGTAATCCTACGCCGATGATGCCTAAGCGCACCTTTTGTTGTTGGGCAAAAAGCTGGCTGGCAGGCAGGATAGCAAAACCGGCTGTAGCCACGCCGGCATTTCTTACAAATGTTCTGCGATTCATACGGGATTTTTGTTGTGCATTGGTCCAAAGGAACCTCCTTGGGAGCCGGCGGCAAAGTAGATAAAATTGCTGAAAAGCACGCTCTTAGCACGAAATCTTGCGCAAACGTATGCGGGAAATTAGCCCCTCCCCAACCAGCTAATGCGGCTTAACCGCCTTTTAATATCCTCAAAGAAAGGCCTTCAAATCATTGATTGGAAGGCCTTCGGTAGGTGTACCTCCGAGTAGCTAAAAATTAAGATATTATAAAAAGTTTACTTTTGGGCTTATCAAAAATGTAAACGTATGGAACAAAAGCAATCAAGTGGCTTATCGAAGGAGCAAAAAATGTTCGCGTTGATAGCTGAACATGAAGCCAGTTCGATGACAGTAAAAGATTTTTGTGAGTTGTATGATCTTTCACCTGGTACATATCACTACTGGCAGAAGAAATATCACGCCCGGTTGGAAGATAAGCCGATGGAGAATCAAAGTAGTTTCACTTTGCTAACAGTGACAGGGCAGCAAGAGGTTTCCATTTCCCAGGATCTCTTTGCGGAATACCGGGGCATCCGTTTTTACCGGGAGCCATCTGTGAGTTTTTTAAAAGCTTTAATCAGTTAACTTATGTTACAGATCAACAACGGCACCCATTACTGGTTGTATCATAAGTGGGCGGATGTAAGGAAGAGTTTTGACGGTTTGAGCGGGCTTGTTACCAACGAACTGGGAATGGAAATTCAGACGGGTGATGTATTTATCTTTTGAACAAACGGCAAACGCACCTGAAGGCGTTAGAATGGGAAGGGGATGGTTTTAGCTTATACTATAAGCGATTAGAGGAAGGTACCTTTGAGTTACCGGCAGGTATTATGGAAGGCACTCACAGTAGTATTACGGCTAAACAATTAAGTATGATCTTACAGGGCGTTTCTTTGAAGAAAGCGTTTTTCGAAAGCGGTACATCGGTACGATGTAATCCTTATGGATCATGGGTTGAATATATTTGACGTTGCCATCGAAAAAATGGCAACGTTTTTTATTTTAAGAAAAACAGGCCGGGTTATCCACATTTTTTGGTGCTGTTTTTAAAATCATTTTTGAATGCGGGTTTATCCACGCATCGGCTGTATAACTTTCGGTTATACGATATAGCTTAAATGCATAGCCGGGCTATCTTTGTATAATGTCAGCAGCAGCAGAAAATATAGATTACAAAGCGCTCTATGAGCAACTGCTTCCAATGCTGCAACTACAGCAACAAAATAATGGACAATTACCACAAAACAACCAGGAGCTATTACAAAGCAATAAAGAATTACGCGATCAGGTAACGCAGCTTCAATATCAATTGTATCAACTAACGAAGTTACTGGGTGGTTTTAAGACTGAGAAGTTTGTTCCTTCCCCTTTACAGCAACAGCAGGAATTAGGCCTTTCCTTTGAGCAGGGGTATAAAGCAACCAACCTTGCTGATGTTCAAAAGATAAGTTACGTAAAGCAAAAACAGGTTCAACGGGAAAACGGGTTAGCCAATGCCTTTCCGGATCATCTACGGGTGGAAGAGACCGTGATAGAGCCTCCGGAAGATGTGAGCGGATGCGAGAAGGTGGGAGAAGAAGTAAAGGAACAGCTTGGCTGGAAGCCGGGAGAAATATTTCTCCAACGTACTATTATCCCTCAGTATAAATGCTCTGTAGCAGAACGGCCTGATCAGCATCGTATAGTGCAGGCGCATCTTCCAGAGCAAGCCTTGTCTAAGAGCATTGCCACGCCGGAGTTGTTAGCACAGATCATTATAGATAAGTTTATAGATCATAAACCGCTGAATCGTCAGTTGGACTGCTTCAAGAGAAGTAATGTCACCATTGCTTATTCAACCATTACCGATTGGGTACGGCAGGTTGCGAACGTGGTAGCGCCACTGGGCCATCTGCACCTGCATGAGATGTACCAATATGATTATTGGCATGGTGATGAAACAACCATACAGGTTCTGGACAGGAATAAGAAGAAAGATACCCACCAGGGGTATTACTGGACGTACTTAACGCATAACGGGCAACTGATCTACTTTGATTATCATCGGGGAGGGATACATTGGCAGCCAAACATATCTTACAACATTTTAAGGGTCACTTGCAGGTAGATGGTTATGATGTCTATGAAGAGTTGGACATCAAAGGAATACATGTGTTCTTTTGTATGGCCCATGCCCGCCGTCATTTTTATGAGGCGAAAGGCAATGATAAAGTTCGGGCAGAATATGCTTTGACCGAGATAGCGAAGCTTTATAAGATCGAGGAGCAATGTAGAGAAGAGCAGCTCAACCCGGACCAGATCAAAGTGCGGCGGACAGAACAATCTGTGCCTATTTTAAAAGAACTGGGAGAGTGGATGAAGCAGGAGTATGTAAAGCTAAAACCGAAAAGCCCTATAGCACAGGCTATAGCTTACAGCATCAAACGCTGGGACGGCTTAAGTCTCTATGCCTCTACTAATCATTTGCATATTGATAATAATCCCATAGAGCGCTGTATGAAAAACCTGGCTGTCGGACGCAAAAACTACCTGTTCTGTGGCTCGCATGAAGCGGCCAAAAGAGCAGGCCTCTTATACTCGCTGCTGGTTACCTGCAAACTTAATACCGTAAACCCTTATGAGTGGCTCCGCGAAGTGCTTAGTCATAACATCAACGAGATGACTACCGGGCAACTCAGGAAACTCTTACCCCACCAGTGGAAAAAAACACAAGCCATCACTACGGCTTAAAGCAAAATTAGGCAACTAAACAATACGATTTTTAGGCTACTCGGAGACACACTACTCGGAGACACACTGTAATACTACTGTGAGTGCCTTCCATAATACCTGCCGGTAACTCAAAGGTCCCTTCCTCTAATCGCTTATAGTATAAGCTAAAACCATCCCCTTCCCATTCTAATGCCTTCAGATGTGTTTGCCGTTTATTCAAAAAATAAATACATCACCTGTCTGCATTTCCATTCCCAGTTCGTTGGTGACAAGCCCGCTCAAACCGTCAAAACTCTTCCTTACATCCGCCCACTTGTGATACAGCCAGTAATGGGTGCTGTTGTTAATCTGTAACATGAGTTAACTGATTAGAGCTTTAAAAAACTTACAGATGGCTCCTGGTAAAAACGGATACCTCGGTATTCCGCAAAGAGATCCTGGGCACTGGAAACTTCTTGCGACTCCGTCACGTTAAGCAAAGTGAAACTACTTTGGTTCACTATCGGCTTATCTTCTAACCGGGCGTGATATTTCTTTTGCCAGTAGTAATACCTCCCAACCGACAGATCGTATAACTCACAAAAATCTTTTACTGTCATTGTACTGGCCTCATGTTCGGCTATCAGTGCAAACATCTTTTGCTCCTTCGATAACCCATTTACTTGTTTCTGTTCCATTTGTTTACTTTTTTGATAAACCCAAAAAGTAAACATTTTTCGACGCCTTAGTTTTTAACTCCTCGGAGGTACACATAGCTCCTGGTTGTTTTGTGGTAATTGTCCATTATTTTGTTGCTGTAGTTGCAGCATTGGAAGCAGTTGCTCATAGAGCGCTTTGTAATCTATATTTTCTGCTGCTGCTGACATTATACAAAGATAGCCCGGCTATGCATTTAAGCTATATCGTATAACCGAAAGTTATACAGCCGATGCGTGGATAAACCCGCATTCAAAAATGATTTTAAAAACAGCACCAAAAATGTGGATAACCCGGCCTGTTTTTCTTAAAATAAAAAACGTTGCCATTTTTCGATGGCAACGTCAAATATATTCAACCCATGATCCATAAGGATTACATCGTACCGATGTACCGCTTTCGAAAAAACGCTTTCTTCAAAGAAACGCCCTGTAAGATCATACTTAATTGTTTAGCCGTAATACTACTGTGAGTGCCTTCCATAATACCTGCCGGTAACTCAAAGGTACCTTCCTCTAATCGCTTATAGTATAAGCTAAAACCATCCCCTTCCCATTCTAACGCCTTCAGGTGCGTTTGCCGTTTGTTCAAAAGATAAATACATCACCCGTCTGAATTTCCATTCCCAGTTCGTTGGTAACAAGCCCGCTCAAACCGTCAAAACTCTTCCTTACATCCGCCCACTTATGATACAACCAGTAATGGGTGCCGTTGTTGATCTGTAACATAAGTTAACTGATTAAAGCTTTTAAAAAACTCACAGATGGCTCCCGGTAAAAACGGATGCCCCGGTATTCCGCAAAGAGATCCTGGGAAATGGAAACCTCTTGCTGCCCTGTCACTGTTAGCAAAGTGAAACTACTTTGATTCGTGTGTCTCCGAGTAGCCTAAAAATCGTATTGTTTAGTTGCCTAATTTTGCTTTAAGCCTTAGTGATGGCTTGTGTTTTTTTCCACTGGTGGGGTAAGAGTTTCCTGAGTTGCGCGGTAGTCATCTCGTTGATGTTATGACTAAGCACTTCGCGGAGCCACTCATAAGGGTTTACGGTATTAAGTTTGCAGGTAACCAGCAGCGAGTATAAGAGGCCTGCTCTTTTGGCCGCTTCATGCGAGCCACAGAACAGGTAGTTTTTGCGTCCGACAGCCAGGTTTTTCATACAGCGCTCTATGGGATTATTATCAATATGCAAATGATTAGTAGAGGCATAGAGACTTAAGCCGTCCCAGCGTTTGATGCTGTAAGCTATAGCCTGTGCTATAGGGCTTTTCGGTTTTAGCTTTACATACTCCTGCTTCATCCACTCTCCCAGTTCTTTTAAAATAGGCACAGATTGTTCTGTCCGCCGCACTTTGATCTGGTCCGGGTTGAGCTGCTCTTCTCTACATTGCTCCTCGATCTTATAAAGCTTCGCTATCTCGGTCAAAGCATATTCTGCCCGAACTTTATCATTGCCTTTCGCCTCATAAAAATGACGACGGGCATGGGCCATACAAAAGAACACATGTATTCCTTTGATGTCCAACTCTTCATAGACATCATAACCATCTACCTGCAAGTGACCCTTAAAATGTTGTAAGATATGTTTGGCTGCCAATGTATCCCTCCCCGATGATAATCAAAGTAGATCAGTTGCCCGTTATGCGTTAAGTACGTCCAGTAATACCCCTGGTGGGTATCTTTCTTCTTATTCCTGTCCAGAACCTGTATGGTTGTTTCATCACCATGCCAATAATCATATTGGTACATCTCATGCAGGTGCAGATGGCCCAGTGGCGCTACCACGTTCGCAACCTGCCGTACCCAATCGGTAATGGTTGAATAAGCAATGGTGACATTACTTCTCTTGAAGCAGTCCAACTGACGATTCAGCGGTTTATGATCTATAAACTTATCTATAATGATCTGTGCTAACAACTCCGGCGTGGCAATGCTCTTAGACAAGGCTTGCTCTGGAAGATGCGCCTGCACTATACGATGCTGATCAGGCCGTTCTGCTACAGAGCATTTATACTGAGGGATAATAGTACGTTGGAGAAATATTTCTCCCGGCTTCCAGCCAAGCTGTTCCTTTACTTCTTCTCCCACCTTCTCGCATCCGCTCACATCTTCCGGAGGCTCTATCACGGTCTCTTCCACCCGTAGATGATCCGGAAAGGCATTGGCTAACCCGTTTTCCCGTTGAACCTGTTTTTGCTTTACGTAACTTATCTTTTGAACATCAGCAAGGTTGGTTGCTTTATACCCCTGCTCAAAGGAAAGGCCTAATTCCTGCTGTTGCTGTAAAGGGGAAGGAACAAACTTCTCAGTCTTAAAACCACCCAGTAACTTCGTTAGTTGATACAATTGATATTGAAGCTGCGTTACCTGATCGCGTAATTCTTTATTGCTTTGTAATAGCTCCTGGTTGTTTTGTGGTAATTGTCCATTATTTTGTTGCTGTAGTTGCAGCATTGGAAGCAGTTGCTCATAGAGCGCTTTGTAATCTATATTTTCTGCTGCTGCTGACATTATACAAAGATAGCCCGGCTATGCATTTAAGCTATATCGTATAACCGAAAGTTATACAGCCGATGCGTGGATAAACCCGCATTCAAAAATGATTTTAAAAAACAGCACCAAAAATGTGGATAACCCGGCCTGTTTTTCTTAAAATAAAAAACGTTGCCATTTTTTCGATGGCAACGTCAAATATATTCAACCCATGATCCATAAGGATTACATCGTACCGATGTACCGCTTTCGAAAAACGCTTTCTTCAAAGAAACGCCCTGTAAGATCATACTTAATTGTTTAGCCGTAATACTACTGTGAGTGCCTTCCATAATACCTGCCGGTAACTCAAAGGTACCTTCCTCTAATCGCTTATAGTATAAGCTAAAACCATCCCCTTCCCATTCTAACGCCTTCAGGTGCGTTTGCCGTTTGTTCAAAAGATAAATACATCACCCGTCTGAATTTCCATTCCCAGTTCGTTGGTAACAAGCCCGCTCAAACCGTCAAAACTCTTCCTTACATCCGCCCACTTATGATACAACCAGTAATGGGTGCCGTTGTTGATCTGTAACATAAGTTAACTGATTAAAGCTTTTAAAAAACTCACAGATGGCTCCCGGTAAAAACGGATGCCCCGGTATTCCGCAAAGAGATCCTGGGAAATGGAAACCTCTTGCTGCCCTGTCACTGTTAGCAAAGTGAAACTACTTTGATTCTCCATCGGCTTATCTTCCAACCGGGCGTGATATTTCTTCTGCCAGTAGTGATATGTACCAGGTGAAAGATCATACAACTCACAAAAATCTTTTACTGTCATCGAACTGGCTTCATGTTCAGCTATCAACGCGAACATTTTTTGCTCCTTCGATAAGCCACTTGATTGCTTTTGTTCCATACGTTTACATTTTTGATAAGCCCAAAAAGTAAACTTTTTATAATATCTTAATTTTTAGCTACTCGGAGGTACACTTTGATTCTCCATCGGCTTATCTTCCAACCGGGCGTGATATTTCTTCTGCCAGTAGTGATATGTACCAGGTGAAAGATCATACAACTCACAAAAACTTTTACTGTCATCGAACTGGCTTCATGTTCAGCTATCAACGCGAACATTTTTGCTCCTTCGATAAGCCACTTGATTGCTTTTGTTCCATACGTTTACATTTTTGATAAGCCCAAAAAGTAAACTTTTTATAATATCTTAATTTTTAGCTACTCGGAGGTACACTGACAGCCAGATGCCATCGAATTGAATTAAAAGGAGAATCACGCAGAAAGAAAAAATAATAGTCCTTATCCCCCAAATCATATCTTTGAAATCTTCAAAATAGCTCTTTCTCTTTTGGGCCTTCTTGCAGGGGGTATCATGCCCGGAATGAGGGGTTACCATCAGCGGAATTTACAAACTATTATTTGAAATAGAATCAGAATCTAGAAGCGACAAGACAGAAATACTGCAGAAAATTGTGTGCTATGTTTCATAGCCGAACGGCATAACAACATTTACCAACAGTTTCTTTGTATAGGCTTTTCACCAAATAGCATAGAAGGTCGTCCCAAATTAACTGGGACGACCTAATAAACTAAGAAATTGGGAAAAACTCAACTACTATGGTTCAACACTAGTAAGTTTCCTAACTATGCAAAATTGAGCATCGCTAGTGATTGTAGTATAAGCTTTAACTGAAAAAAGCCATCAGGAGTGTTAGAAGTCAAAAGCGTTTCTACATTACAGACGGTACCTGATGGAACTGTAGTATAAAATTTAATCAGACCGTAATCCTTTGCCTTAAATGCAAGAGATCCGCTTACTGTTACCAGCATTACGATAGCGGCTAACATCAATTTTACTCTTTTCATAAATTTGTGCTTTTTACTAAAAAGCTAAATTTTATAAAGTTTAATTCGCCTAATTTTTAATCTTCTCTAAGGATAGGCGATTGACCTATAAAGAAGAATCCGGATAACTTATTAACAACTCAAAAAATAAATACCTTTAGTTGAGTATGTTTTCAATTTTTCTTTTCCAATTATTTTTTTCCGAAAATCCATTTTTTTGTCGTAAACCAGGATATACGGAACTCCAGGGATATTGTAGTGCGTAGCAACCCTATTATCTTGGTCTAATAGCACGTCAATGTTTGAATATTCATCTAAACTATAAGATGTATAGAAATTTTTAGTTTTCTCTGGATCAGCATTAGTTATAAGACATATCTGAAATTGCTTTAACCTTTCTATATTATCAAGTATCTCAACAATTTGCTTGTTACAAAAGGGGCAATCAGGGTCGAAAAGAAACAATATCAGCTCACGACCTTTACTAACCTCGTTTACCTGAACAATAGTGCCATCTGTAATCGATTTCAATTTTACATTAGGCACGATATTATTGTTTTCAAGTAAAACAGGATCTTTGCTTTCGCAAGAGGAAATCAAAAAGATGGCTAAGACTACAATGAAGTGTTTCATAACTTAAGTTTTTTAAATTATTACAGCACAGATTCAATAGCCAATAATTGGTAAGTTGGCCTCACTTTCTAGTTTTTATTGCTTGATTCGACTAATGAGCTATAAATAATGTCCATCAAAATAATTGAAAATGAACTAATAAGAATAACTGGAAATACCTGAAATCTTAAAGCCGCCGAGGACACAGAGATAGTAAAACAGGCATTTATAAGCCAAATGAAAAAAACTAGAAATATGGCTTTCTTAAGTAAAACTTCCTCTGGATATACTTTTAGTGTCAAAAGGAAATAAATAAAAAGAGAAAAAGCGCATTCATAATTCCTGTGTAAACTGGGTAATAAATTATAAGATTTGATTCTACTGTCTTTGTTCTTGCGAATACTTTATTCGATTTATAGTTGAACCATTCCTTTGCGCTATTTTGTACATAATCTTTCCCCTCATTGTAGTAGCTCAAATATTCCAATGGCAGAGAGTAATATCTTATAGAATTTGGGACAATGAAATATTTAAAATAATACATCGGATATTTTCTAATAATATGCTTGCCATACTCTGCATAGAAAGGGCCCATCGAAGCCCATTTCCTGAATTCAGAAGATATTGTATCTGACCTAAAAATGGAATCCCTATACTTGAACAACGGTTGATGCCTTGTCCACATATACATTGTACTTGCTAATGACAATTCTTCAGGATGTTTCTTAGCATCTCGAGTCGTATCAAAATGCCTTCTAATCATATTATCAAGGTTTCTAAACTTTGGAAGAACTGGCTTTCTAGACGCACTATCAACAAATTTATAAGCGTACATCGCATTATTAGCCAATTGCCAGCCACTAAACGGGGAAAACTGCCATATTTCCGTTTCTTGCTTGTACTGATACATTGTAAATAGAACAAATAACCCAATTGGAAAGAACATAATTACTATATAGTTTATTTTACGTTTAACACTATTTCTAGTTAGCAAAATTGCAATTAGCGATATAAGTGGATAGATTAACGCATTATATCGAACCATAAAGGCAATAGATAAAACTGGAATTAATACAATCATTGCCCATCTTAGCTTTTTAATTATAAACCACAGCATTAATGCAAACCAAAGAATACTGATTGATAGGAATAAGCAATCACTTGATACAAGGTTAGCTACATACAGACTAATTGGGTTTAGCAATAGAATTATGTATAAACCAATCTTGGTTAAATTGTTTTTATTGCAAATAAATAGAGTATACTAAAGAATAGAAATAATAAACTAAACTGCAGAAGTATATACTGAAGGCAAACAAGGAAAGTGTCAGAAGAAGAAAAAACACTAACTAATCTTAAAAATTTTGAATAACCAATTGGATATGTATTAATTGACAAGTTCTTAGCAGCAGCATTTATATACACAAATGAATCTCCATGTATATAGCTAGCGAACGGATAAAAGTACTTAAAGATGGAAAGTTGAATTAGAATTGCAGCTAATGTGATCCATAGGATGATTTTGCTCCTTTTATCATTAGTTAGGAAATTCTTGAACGATACAGTATTCGATAAACTTTGTTGCATCTGCAATACTTTTATTATTTACATATTTGCTTTGCTGACCGTAGTCAAAGTATTTGGTCTCCGAGCATGCTAATCTTTTTGTCCGTCATGCTCTGCGCAGCCGAACTCCATTTTAACTCCCATTTAAAGGAGGGTATTGGATTTGTGACTTTTGCTTGCCTACCAGGCTCCATTGTTCTTCTATTTCCTTCCGTATTTTCTTTTCGATAATGATCCCTACAATTCCTAATCCTATAAACACCAAATTGAATACTATATGTTGCTTTTGGGAGAGATTACCAATCACTCCCCACAGCTACAAGGAATTCCATCAGTAGATAGAATTAAGCCTACTAGGTATACGCTGAATACAATCATTAGCCCTGTAGAGAAATATAGACCTTTCAACCGCCAACGTGGGGCAATTAATAATATAACGGTAATAAATTCAAGCAGCGGTATTAAAGGTGTAATAAAACTTGCGATAGGGGCTAAAAACGAAGAAATCGCAATTTCCTCATTAAATAAGTCGTACTCGTTTAGTTTGCTTATTGCCGTATATAAAAACAGGATGATAAAAAGTACCTCGATAATGTTTACTATCTGTATCCTTTTCATATGCCCGATAGATTTTTAAATGAATCCGGGGACTGAATTGATTCGCGTAATTTATGTACTACCAGCCTCCTGGATTTGGGAATGTCGTAAAGCACGTTCAGTTTCGAATGTTAACGATAATAACTAAAGTGAATATAACTTGTCGGGGTAAAAAGTTTTTAAAAAGCTGTTTGAATTTGTGTTAGCCTTTTGTTCCGTTGTATCTGAAAGTAAAAATAGGATGTGCAATTAATGCAATCCGGCCCCTTTATAATTCATTTGGTAATATTTTTCTGGGGCCTTTTTTGAGTCGGGTGGCAGTATGGAGGCTTTCCAAAACGCGGGCGTTTGATTATATACCTTTTGAACGCAATGTTAAAGTTGCTCTCATGCTCATACCCAATTTCCCGTAAAATCTGTGTGATAGGCAATTCATTTAACATTAACTCCCTGGCTTTTTCCATTCTCAACAATCGAAGGTAATGATATACCCCGCTGCCAAATTGCTGTTTAAAGCCAAGCATCAATTTCGACTGCGATATGCCATGGGCCTTGGCGAGCACCTTAATAGGGAGATGTATTTTGAGTGATATTTTAATCACCTCTGCCACTTTCTGCACTTTTGAATATCTCCCTTAGTTAACTGAAGCATTCTTGCCTGTTTTGCGGCAGGCTGTTTGCCTAATCTATTGTATTGCGCCGGTGTAGTTTTGAAATGTCTTTTGAAAGCGGCCACGAAATTGGCGGGGTAATTGTACCCGCATTTCTTGCTAACTAAGATCTCCAAATCGTTCGTCGTGTTTAGTAACCGCAAGGCTAGTTTTAAACGTTCTGATTCTAACAATCCATACACCGTTTGCCCGTGAACCCACTTAAAACCCAGCTTTAGCTTAACTCTACTTTGTCACATTCTTAAATAGAACAAGTTATCGAGGGTGCTTTTACGGAATGGCTGTTTCCAACGGATAATAGAAAAAACCTTTTCTGAATAGCTATCAGGGAATAAGACTTTCATTTTGATACATCTTACGATCTCTCCTGTGGTAAGCTTTAAGTGATGTCGGACTTTTTGGCGCAGCTTCTCTGTGTTAATAAACAATTGAGCTAACATACATAGTGCCATGTGCCTGAGCCATCCAACTTCACTTCGGGTCTGGTATTCATTGAGGCCCAGTTCTTTCTTGGTATCCCTGAATGCCTGTTCAATAAAATACCTTTTACATTGGCGGTATGCCAGCACCCGGGTACGCACATATTTAGGAGCATGGCAAAGGCTGTATTTGATCGTTCCATCCTTATCCTTTCTGACAAGCAGAATTAACTTCATTGCCTGGCTTGTCAATGGATTCAATACATATACATCTTTTCGATGGAACTTTGCTTTTAGCTTTCCTTTACTTTGATAGCGTATCGTCAGCTTTTGCCAGTCCTTTCTTCTCAACGATGAACAATAGTCCCGGATCAAAATGGATGCTGTAGTGGGTTTTAGCCGGGTTGGCTTTCTGCCTTTGCCTGGCAGTTTGCCGGGTATCTCCATTTCAAAACAACTCAGCCATACATGGATGTTACCTGGAACATCTGCGATAAATTCCTGCCCTGTTTCTGCCAGGGCACTCAGGAAGGATGTATCCCTACCGTAAAAGGCATCAAAACCAACCCATTGGACAGGTATCTGCAGATCTGTGGTAACATGACTTATGATATCCCTGGCGTGGTCTATCTTACTGATGTTTTGATCTGGCTGATATAAAGCTGCCTGAACAAGATTAACCATGGAACCACCATTCAGTGCAGCAAAAACGCCTACCTGACAATTATCTATTTTCCCTCTTTGGCCACAATATTGCCTGTTTACACCAGCTGATTGGTTACCCTTCTTTGGGAAAGAACTCTCATCCAGCAACAGGGCAATGTCCTCATCGGGATGATAGCTTTGGAGATGGCGATAAAAATCAACCGTGATCCTGTCCATAACCCCACTGGCTTCCCACTTTGCCTGCGTGAGCAAGTGGTGAAGACGTTGATCATTAACGCCATCCATTTCCTGCGCCATCGCCTGACAGTTACGCCGGTGGGTGATCATTAAGCCGGTACAATAAACGGACGCAGTTGCTCCTACTGATCGAGTCTTTGATCTGAACAGATCTTCATACTCCTTAAAAAAGAACCGAAACGATTACCTATGAGCGAGACATCCTGTATCTTCGACTCATATTTAATTTTTTGTTTTTAAATAGCCCTTGCTTTTTCCATGAGAAAGGGCTATTCTTTTTTGCTCACGCAATTTACGCGCACTAATTCCTCTTATACTATTTCAATGACTGTTTTTACTAATTCCAAATAGCTTTCCTTGACTTGTTTGCAAAAAGGCAGTAACTATTGTGTAACCTATTGATTGGCTGTTATGTTTTCCCTTGTATGGCCAAAACCCGCTTCAACAGGTTGGGCATTACCGCTTTTGACATTGTATAACGCGTGGCGATGTTTTTTGTTTACAGCTCCAATACCAGGTCAGTCACGGCATAGCCCACACAGGTGAGAATAAGGCCCTTTTCGAGGTCTTGCTCCGTTAGTACCTCATTCATATTCATTTTTACGGTACCGCTGCTGCAATGAGCGCTACAGGCCGAACAGCGGCCGCCTTTGCAGCTATAAGGTAGTTTGATCTGTTGGTCAAGGGCGGCCTGCAGGATAGTGGCTGGATAGGAAACGTTAAATTTATAACTCTTCTCTCCCTGCTTTACCAACACGGTACGGGGTGCGGGGTCGAGGGTAAAAGCAGGCGGCGGCACGGTTTCTACGGTGAAATTTTCTTTGCGGATATAGGCTTCCTCCACTCCCATTACGCGCAAGGTAAACTGTACCATGCGCATGAAGGAAGCAGGGCCGCAGGTATAGAACCAGCACTGGCTGTTTTCGGATAGTTGGTTGTCGTGGTTTCCAGGTACTGGTTTCCGCGTATTGGTAGAGGGTGGCAGCAGGTTATTGAGGAGGGTCTCCAGGAGGCCATTGTTCAATCGCTGATGCGGAAGATCGGGCAATATAGGATGACTAAGCAGGTCAATGCGTATAAGCCGGTCAGGGTATTGTTCTTTTAGTTGCTGAATAGCCTCATGATAAACGATATTTTGCTCATCATGGTTTTGGTAGATCAAGATGGCCCTACTCTGTGGTTCGGTATGCAATAGTTTTTAAGCAAGGCAAATATGGGTACGATGCCACTGCCGGCCGCCAGAAAAACAGGTGCCTGGCCTGGCTGGTAGGTGTAGGCAACGTAAACATGCCAGCGGGTGGGAGGCTATTAATAAGAGTGCCTTCGGTCCAATGGTCGAGGATATAACGGGATATGGCACCGTTCTCTTTCTTCTTCACAGTGATGAACGGTTGTTGGTCAATACCCGGTGTACTGCCCAGGGAATAAGAGCGCCTTATTTCCTGACCGTGGTAATCAAACAGGAAGGTTAGAAATTGTCCTGCCTCATATATTACAGGCTGACCGCTGGTTTCCTGCAATACATAACTGATGGTGTTCCTTGCTTCGGGTATAACCCGTATCACTTTCCATTGAAACAGGTCCATATTATTTATCGGCAATTTTTACAACCACCCGGCCCATGATCTTGCCTTGCAGGATGGCATCAATATAGGTGAGGTTGATCTCTTCCAGGGTAACTTCTTTGGCGATGGCATTGAGTTTATCCTTGATATTCCAAACATCTCCTAACTTATCCCATATCAGCAGGCGGGTGGTCATGGGTGTTTCGGCCGATCCTACTCCCAGCAGGCTCACGCCATTCAGGATAAAGGGGTATACGGTAGCATCAAGCTTGGGTGATGATACCAGGCCGGTACTAACTACGGCTCCATCGGGCTTGCAGGCTTTTAATAAGGTGAGTAAGGTATTGCCGCCTACTGTATCTATAGCGCCTGCCCATTGAGGGCGCAGCAGGGCTTTACCAGTAGTATCATTTACCAATTCACGACCTTCTATTCTAGCAGCGCCTAGGAATTGCAGGTATTCATGCGCATGGCTTTTACCGGTTACTGCAATGACTTCATAGCCGATTTGGCCAGTAAGGCCACGGCCATACTGCCTACACCGCCTGTGGAGCCTGTTACTACTACGGGGCCTTGTTCGGGGTTTATACCCAGCAATTCCATTTTGTGCAGTGCCAGGGCGGCTGTAACACCGGCGGTTCCCAATATCATACATTCCTTCAGGGTATAACCTTCGGGTTTGCGGACAACCCAGGCTGCCGGCACACGGATAAATTCGGCAAAACCGCCGCAGGTATTCATTCCCAGGTCGTATCCGGTAATGATCACTTCATCGCCGGTAGCAAATAGTTCATTACGGCTGATCTCTACAATGCCTGCTGCGTCAATTCCAGGCGTGTGCGGATACTTGCGGGTAATACCTTTATTGCCGGTTGCTGAAAGGGCATCCTTGTAATTCAGTGCAGAATAGAGTACCCTGATCACTATTTCGCCAGGGGCAGGTCGTCAATGCTCCGCTCAATGATATTCCGTTCAAACTTTCCATCAGTGGTTTCTGTTATCCATAGTGCTTTAAATGGCATATAGTTGTGCGTTCGCTGTTTATTGGTTTCCGTTGTAAAGTAAGTCAATCAATCTTAATAAGAGAAATGGCCGCTTATCATTAGCCATTCGCCAATCCCTGTTGGTACAGCTTATAATTCTCCTCATCAAAACAAACAAAACTGATCTCATCCAACTGATGGGGATGGTTGGCCACAAATTCGCGCACAGTAGCCAGGGCCAAAGAGGCTGCTGCTTCTTTTGGGAACCGGTATATGCCGGTGCTGATATTGGGAAAGGCCAGGGTTTTAATACCATGTTCAACTGCCAGGTTTAATACATTCCGGTAGCAGTTAGATAGCAATTCCCGTTCCCGCTTGTTACCGCCTTGCCAAACAGGGCCTACGGTATGAATAACAAACCGGGCAGGTAATTTGCCCGCAGTAGTGATCACCGCTTCTCCCGGCTTACAACCACCTTGTTTATTTCTGATCTGTACACAAGCTTCCAGGATGGCAGGCCCTCCTGCACGATGGATAGCGCCATCCACACCACCGCCGCCTAATAAAGAGCTATTGGCCGCATTGACGATGGCATCGGCATTGATCCTGGTAATGTCGCCTTGAAGTATGGTGAGCTTTGTTGACATAGGAAGTGAAGGTAAACTCAAAACAGCGTTTGCACACCATTTGCTACTTTATTCTCATGCGTCAGCAACCATTTTTTCCGGGCCAGTCCACCACCAAAACCAACCAGGTCGCCCTTGGCGCCTATTACCCGGTGGCAGGGAACAATGATGGCGATATGGTTTTTACCATTGGCCATACCGGCGGCCCGGATGGACTTGGGATCACCCAGGCGGCGCGACAGTTCCTGGTAGCTGATGGTTTTCCCAAAAGGAATATTGATCAGTTCATTCCATACTTTCTCCTGAAAGCCAGTGCCCTTTTGATACAGGGGCAATTCAAATACCCTGCGGTTGCCATGAAAATATTGTATCAATTGTTCGGTGGCTTGTATGGCCATGGGAGGCAGGGGAGTGGTGGGGGTAGGCCGGGCGGCTGCTTCCTCCTCATTCATAAAATGTACTTCACTGAGGTATTGATCAGTACCGGAAAGGCGCAACAGACCTACCGGCGATTGATAATATGTTGTAAAGTGGGTTGACATAGCTACTCCCTACACCCGGAATGGTCTATCCTATTTTCCATCCGTTGGAGACCTTTCTTTCGGGTTGTAATAAAACTACATCTTTTTTATCAGTATATACGCCCAGCACCAGGCATTCACTGTAGAAATTAGCAATCTGTTTAGGCGGAAAATTGACGATGGCTACCACTTGTTTGCCCATCAACTCATCTTTGCTGTAGACAGCTGTCACTTGTGCGGATGATTTTTAATTCCCAATTCACCGAAATCGATTGTAATTTGGTAAGCTGGTTTTTCGCTTTTGGAAAATCGTTAACTTCCAGAATTGTTCCAACACGGATGTCGATCTTTTCAAAGTCGTCCCAGGAAATCGTCATAGATAAAATATGTTTATTCAAAAATAGTAAAACAGGCATTCTATTCACTCAACCATTCATTTGCAATATGAAAAGTAAGCAATCATCGTCCCGTCGAAAATTTCTCCGTAATTCTTCGCTGGCTGCAGCCGGCTTTTTATTGTACCCCGTCATGTATTGGGTAAAGGTTATATCGCGCCCAGTGATAAGCTGAATATAGCAGCTGTAGGGGCAGGAGGGAAGGGCTCTGTGAACATTTCCCTGGCCTATAATAATGGGGCAGAAAATATAGTGAGTTTGTGTGATGTGGATGACCGGCAGGCTGTAGATTCCCGCAAGAAGCATCCCAAGGCCTCTTATTACCGCGATTTCCGTGAAATGCTGGACAAGGAAGGAAAATCAATCGATGCAGTCATGATCAGTACGCCTGATCACATGCATGCGGTAATGGCCTTGCCCTGTATGCAATTGGGCAAGCACATATATGTTGAGAAACCATTGACGCATGATATTTATGAAGCCCGCACACTGACGCAGGCAGCTCAAAAATACAAGGTCGTGACGCAGATGGGCAACCAGGGTAGTAGTAGTGATGGTACCCGCAATGTAGAATCCTGGGTACAAAATGGGGTGATTGGTGATGTGCATACGGTGCATGTATGGACCAACCGTCCTACCTGGCCTCAGGGTATCCCTACGCCCAAAGGGCAGTTTGCTGTACCGGCCGAAGTAGATTGGGAGCTTTGGTTGGGCACTGCACCATTCCGCGAATTCAACCCGGCTTATATTCCTGCTATCTGGAGAGGCTGGACCGATTTCGGTACAGGGTCATTGGGAGATATGGGTTGCCATTTCATTGATGTGCCTTACCGGGCTCTGAAACTGCGCTATCCTATTTCAGTGGATTCAAGTGTAACCCGTGTATGGACCGGATTTTTCCAGGAAGCATTTAATACCGATAGTTATCCGCCTTCTTCCAAATCCCATATCATGTTCCCTGCCCGGGGCAAAATGGTGCCGGTAGAAATGGTATGGTATGATGGTGGTATTATGCCCCGCCGTCCGGATGAATTAGGAGCCGATGAACCCTTTGGAGAAGACAGTGGCGGTATTCTCTTTGAAGGCACCAAAGGCAAGATACTGGCCGGCATATTTGGTGAGCATGCCCGGTTATTGCCCGACGCTAAGTTCAAAGGCGCCAAACTGCCCAAGCCGGACAGGCCTTATGTTGTTCGTGGTCCCGAAGGGCACCAAACGCAATGGACGGATGCCTGCAAAAAAGGGCATGGTGCTTATACCAGCTCACCTTTTGAAATGGCGGGCCCGCTTACGGAAACGGTACTCATGGGCAACCTGGGCATCCGCAGTTTCTATTACAGCGAAACAGACAGCAAGGGCAACAAGAAATTCCCCGGCCGCAAAAAACTGCTTTGGGACGGCGAGAATATGAAGGTTACCAACTTTGAGCCCGCCAACCAGTTTATAAAGCGTCAATATCGTGGCAACTGGAAACTGGAGCTTTAATCAGACAGTCCGGAAACAAGGTCGTTTAAGCTTGTCGCACCTTTACAGTGAGTCTGGCTGCCGCCCGGCTGATGCAGTGCTGCAAAGTGGCCCACCTTTGTAACTGGCAAAAGTTTTCTTAACTAAACAACAGCGAATCCGGAAATTAGATATTGTGTTGAAGCTGCTTTGCAGAACACATAGTAATAATTTGAAAATAGTAAGGCCTGGTTGGGTTAATTTGCAGGGCATAATTAACAGCCAGGTCTTTCACATACAGGCAGTTTTTGTATTGACAGGTCGTTTGCCTGTGTTTTCATTTAAAAACAACAAAATGAGGTACTGCCAGGAGGGCTTCATTTTCAAATTATCAAATTTTCACCTTCCCGCATTTTTAATTTCGGAGAATGGCCAGTTCTCCTTAATTTGGGTGCTAAATCGTTATATTACTGCTATTGTAAACATATTAACCTAAAATCAAGTTTGTCATCATGAAAAAAAGCAAACGACTAAACCCTCTCGCCGTGATTTTATCCGTAACAGTTCCCTGGCGGCGGCTGGGTTTTTATCGTACCGCGCCATGTACTGGGAAAAGGTTTTATAGCCCCCAGTGATAAACTCAATATTGCCGGTATTGGTGTGGGGGTAAAGGACAAAGCGACCTGGCAGAGTTTGCCAAGAGCCCCAATGCCAATATCGTAGCCTTGTGCGATGTAGATGATCGCCAGGCTAAAAATCCCGCGAACGTTTTTCCAAGGCCAATTACTACAAGGATTTCCGCGAAATGCTGGCTAAGGAAGCCAAAAATATTGATGCCGTTTCTGTATCCACACCCGATAATACCCACGCAGTAGCTGCCCTGGCAGCCATGCAACTGGGTAAACACGTGTATTGTCAGAAGCCGATGACACATGATATTTATGAAGCACGTGTGCTCACCGAGGCCGCTAAGAAATACAAAGTGGTTACACAAATGGGTAACCAGGGAGGTTCAGGCGATGGTGTGCGCAAGATGAAAGAGATTGTAGATGCTGGTATGATCGGCGAAGTACATACGGTACATTGCTGGACCAACCGTCCGGTATGGCCACAGGGTGTTCCTACACCAACAGGCCAGTTTGATGTGCCTTCCGAACTGAACTGGGACCTCTGGCTAGGACCAGCTAAAAGATCGATTTCAATCCTGCCTACCTGCCATTTAACTGGCGCGGTTGGTGGGCTTTCGGTACCGGTTCCCTGGGTGATATGGCCTGCCATATCATGGACCCCGTATACCGCATATTACCTATTGATTTCCCTTCCAGCGTAGAATGTAGCGTAGCTACTGTATGGAAAGAAATGTGGAATGATTCGGCCAATCCCGATAGCTGCCCTCCTTCTACTATCGTACACCTTAACTATCCAAGGAAAGATGGTAAAGGCAATATCAAAGTATCCTGGCATGATGGCGGCCTGTTGCCACAACGCCCCGATGAATTATTGCCTGATGAACCCATGGGTAACTGGGATGGTGGAACCATCTTCGAAGGTACCAAGGGCAAGATCATGTGCGATTGTTATGGCGCCAACCCCCGTTTGCTCCCTACCATCCTGATGAAGGAGAAAACAATGCCGAAGGAAACCATCAAGCGTGTACCCGAAGGGCACTATGTACAATGGGTAAATGCTTGTATTGCCGGTTATGGCAAAGGTGAGACCAGTTCTCCCTTCTCCTTTGCAGGTCCTTTCACTGAAAGTATCCTCATTTCCAACCTGGCTATTCGCAGCTTCCTGATGAAGAACCCCAATGGTAAGGGATGGGATGATAAATACCTTGGCAGAAAACGCCTGCTGTGGGATGCGAAGAACATGAAGATCACCAACTTTGATGAAGCCAACCAGTTTGTAAAACGCGAATACCGCGATGGCTATAGCCTGTCATTGTAATTAGTTATTTCAAACCGGTATTACCGGTTTCACATAAGAGGAGATGCCTGGAAACAAGTGTCTCCTTTTTATGTGCGCCCGGCACCGGCGCAAACTGTAGGGTGCAAGTCCCGAACGAACCTTGATAGTGGGAAGCGTTAACTCAGGGCAAGGGTATCCTCCGCGAGGAGGAATCTGAAGGTAGCCAGCGGTAAATCTCCGGTCTGACGAACCGGAAGCAGATGAGGCAGTTATTCGGCAGCCAGGAGTTGCCCATTGGCAGGCAGTATAAAGCCGAGGTAATGAAAGCGCTGGGCTTTACTGACCAGGGATAGGCAACAGATATTATATCAAAAATAATAACCGGCTTTCAACCCAAAGAAGCTATTGGTGCCGCTTTTGATCCAGGCTTCGTATTTACCCTGGATATCAAATTTCAGTAAGCGTATGCCGATGCCGGGCGCCACCAGAAAGGCCGATCCGCCACCTCCTGTATAATTGGCGGCACCGGCTTCCACCTTAAAATAAACGATGGGCAGACCCCGGAACATCAAGCCTACACGAACAGGCACGGCTTTCAGCTTGGGTATGCTGGATTTGCCGTTGAACTGCATGTAGCCTACTGAACCGGTAACGGCCAACTTTACCGGTAAATTGATAATGGCAGCCAGACCCGCTCCCCAACCCGAATTATGGGTGTCGGAAAGATCGCCCACCGGCACACCGGTTTCCACATAAGGCCCTATTCCGAATCCTTTTAATTGTGCCTGGCAAGGAGCATAGGCGAGGGCCAGTACCAGTAAGCAAGCGAGTGTTTGGAGTTTTTTCATTGTACATTATTGAATGTTTCTTGAATAGTTGTTTTCGGGAGGTGACACCTTTCGTTTGCGTCGTAGAGGCAAGGTGTTACCTCCTCTTAGGTTGTAGTTCCAGAGGAGACACCTTTCGTTTGCGTCGTAGAGGAAAGGTGTTACCTCCTCTTAGGTTGTAGTTCCAGAGGAGACACCTTTCGTTTGCGTCGTAGAGGAAAGGTGTTACCTCCTTTTAGGTTGTAGTTCCAGAGGAGACACCTTTCGTTTGCGTTGAAGAGGAAAGGTGTTACCTCCTTTAGGTTGTAGTTCCAGAGGAGACACCTTTCGTTTGCGTCGTAGGAGAAAGGTGTCTCCTCTCCATGGGGTGTTTACTTCAGATAAGAGCGCAGCATCCAGGCCATCTTTTTCATGTTTCTCCATCAGGCCGGTCAGGAAATCGGCTGTGCCGGCATCTTTCAGTTTGTCCTGTATAATATTGATCTGTTCACGGATATAGCGGGTCATGGTTTCATGATCATCCAATAGGTTCCTGACCTGTTTTTGCTGATCGGGTGTAGGCGCTTGCTCTTCCAGGTCGGCCAGCTTGAGGTATTCTTTCAGACGGCCTTCGGCAAAATGGCCCAGGGTACGAATGCGTTCGGCCACATCATCTACTACATCGGCCAGTTCTTCATATTGCCCTTCATAGAACTTGTGCATTTCCATGAAATTGTCGCCTTCATAATTCCAATGGTAGTTGCGGGTTTTGGCGTAGAGGATCTGCTCATCGGCCAGTATTTTGTTTAACGTAAGTGCTATTTGCTGGGCGTTCTTTTCAGTAAGACCAATATTGGCTTTCATATTTTATTATTTGGTTATTAATGGCTTGGCGGAATTGTTGCAAATTCGATGCCCGGAAAGCAAGCTGTGAGCTGCTGGCTTCGAGCCACGAGCTTGGGGGAATGTTGATAAGGTGACAGGTTGATAAGGAAAGGGATTAAGGCAACGAGGCATCTAGGCAACGAGGAAAGCAACGATAAACGGCTCGTAGCTCGAAGCTCGTGGCTCGCCGCTTATAGCTGTATTCCGTTCGCAGCTCGCAGCTCGTGGCTCGTAGCTGTTTTCCGCTCGCAGCTGTATTTGCTCTATTCCGGTTCTGTAGGGGGAGGGGCGTCCGCACTATCCGCGCTATCGGCTTGTGCATCCTCATCGGGCTGGTCTACGATCAGTTCGGCCAGGGCCATCAGCTCGGTTTGCTTGTACCGGGTTTTGTCGGTATCAAAGCATTTGCTGAATTCTTCCAACAAGGTTTGTATAATGCGTTTATTGGATAGGGGTTTAAAGTAGGAAGGTACAGGTGGTACGCTGATCCGTTTGAAATAGTTTTCTACATCTTTATGGGTAAATACCTGCCCACTCATGGGGTCGATAAAAATTCCGCCTTGTACTGAAAATCGGCTGTAGGGCGGTTGAAATCATAATCTGATTTGAAATAGGCCAATACAAACTGGCGGGGTATATTGATGACCCGGATAGGCACATCCAGCAGTTCGCTAAGGATGAGGTACAGGATACCGTTGGCAATAGCATTGCCTCGTTTGGTTTCCAGTTGCTTGTTGATCAAAAATTCTTCAGGATGCTGGTAGCCTACTTCGGTGCCGCGCAGGCTATAATAATTGTACAGGATGCTGGTGATCACATTCACCTGTTCCAGCGGGGTAAGGTAATTATTGAGTTCCAGCCATACGTTGCGGCGTAGCTTCTCAATTTCCTGGTAAACTGTGGCGGTTGCCAGATCGGGATATTGAAAACGGGATACCAGTAAGGCGCCGGTCAGGAGGTCCTGGTGCGCATGTTTATCCCATTGTACTACTTCTTCTGAAAGATCACGAAGATGAAGGCGGTGTATCAGTACTTCAATGCGTTCCTGTACTTCTTCGCTTATCGTATTTTCCCAAAGGTTTTCCAGGTTGGGGATAATGCCTTTCCCATAATCAATGATGCGGGTGGATACCACATTGTATACCTCTGTGTCAGGATCATCTAACAAATGAAACAGCGCTGATATTTCTTTATTTTCTTCCATGGTTTTTACTTCATCAATATCCAACACAGCAGATATGGCAGTCAATTTCGGGCAAACTGGTATATTATAAATGAAAATCTTTTCCACAAATCCACAAGGGAACAGAATACAGTATACAGAAAAATAGCATTCAGCATAGTGCATTCAGCATTCAGAAGCCTTTGACGATGAGCCAGAATTGGCTACGGGAAAGGGTTTGAGAGGCCTATGGCTCACTGCCCGAAGCGCATGGCTCACAGCTTGACAGGTGTAGTTCTTTTACGCACAATACCTAACAACCTGCTCACAAAATTAGTCTTCTGCGCTGCTGAATTCCGAAGTGAGTGACAAATACTGGTTCAGCATTCGTTCTAGCTCCTGTTTTTCGGCTGTATTCCGGGCAGCTCGTTTAGGTATAACGATGGCATGATGGGAATTGGTATACAGGTAATAGCAGAAGGGCGTTTCGGCTTTGCGTACAATGGCCTCCCAGGTATATTTGGATTCGGAGGCTTCATCTTTGTCGATCACGCCCGTATCCATTAAAATTACTTCGGCTGCTCCCAGTACATGCTGGTTTTCGGGTTGGCGCAGGATGTCTTTTACCCGCCGGCGAATAGAGTTTTGATGAGCCAGGGTACCAGTAAAAGTAGGTGATGGCAATGATGCCAAAAATGGTAAAGTCGATCAGCAATTGCCGGCTTTGCCGGCTGATGATGAATAGAACAGCTACGGCCGTATACAGCAGGAATACCCGCAGGTAATAACGTATCCGGTAGCCTTTCTTCTCGGGCGAAGACCAGGCTGTATAGTAATTGTAATCGAAGTATTCTTCTTCTGTCAGGTGGTATTTGAGGACCAACATCCGGAATTATTTCTTCTTCTTCGGGGCTGCTTTCTTGGCCGGGGCCTTTTTAGCTGCCGCTTTTTTAGCCGGTGCCGCTTTGGTTTTCTTGGCAAAGGCATTGGGTACCTGTACTTCGATCATCCTCTTCACATCCTCCAGGCTCACCCCAGCCATTTCCTCAGCGGTGTATTTGAGTCATCTGCTTTCTTACCCAGCTTCAGCATTTTCTTGCCAAAACGGATAAAGGGACCCCAACGGCCATTTTCAATGGCAATCTTTTTCATCGGGCCAGTTCTGTATGTAGCGATTGGCTTCTTTGCTGATTTTGGCTTCAATCAGTTCTTTAATATCGGAAGCGCTTAAGGCATCAAAATTATAACGGCGGGGTACATTGATAAACATATCGTTCCACTTGATAAAGGGTCCAAAACGGCCTTTACCCTTGGTAACGGGTTTGTTATCGTAGGTGCTGATAGGCGCATCAGCAGTTTGCTTTTCCTTGATCAGTTCAATTGCCCGCCCGAGGGATACTTCCAGCGGGTCTTCACCCCGGGGAATAGAAATGAATTGCTCACCCAGTTTTACATAAGGACCAAAGCGGCCTATGTTCACCGCTACTTCCTGCCCTTCATATTCACCCAGGGTACGCGGTAGCTGGAACAGTTGCATCGCTTCTTCCAGGGTAATGGTCTCAATGCTCTGCTCTTTCTTCAAAGCGGCAAAGCGGGGTTTCTCTTCATCGTTCACATCACCAATCTGCACCATGGGACCATAACGGCCCATACGGGCTACGATCTTCTTGCCGGTTTCGGCTTCCACACCCAGTTCCCGTTCGCCCTTGATGCGTTCGGCATGCTCAATAGTATTCTCCACATCCTTTTGAAAGGGATGTAAAAATCGTCGATCATCGTGTTCCACTTCAGTTTGCCGGCCGCTACTTCATCAAACTCACCTTCTACGCGGGCGGTGAAACCATAATCCATGATATCATCAAAATACTGCTTCAAAAAGTCGGTCACAACCAGGCCCAGGTCGGTAGGGAATAGTTTCGACTTCTCGGCGCCCGTATTTTCTTGTTCGGTTACTTTAGTAATAGCATTATCGGCCAGGCGGAATACCCTGAAATCACGCTTAACGCCATCCTTGTCCCTTTTCTCTACATAACCTCTTTTCTGGATGGTAGAAATGGTTGGAGCGTAGGTCGATGGCCGACCGATGCCCAGCTCTTCCAATTTCTTTACCAGCGAGGCTTCCGTATAACGTGGTGATGGCCTGCTGAAGCGCTCAATCGCTTTCATTTCCTTCAGGGGCAGTTGTTGCTGTACACTTAATGGAGGCAACATGCCTTCGTTCTGCTCATCGTCTGTAATATCCTCCTCATCCCGGTCTTCGCGGTATACCTTCAGGAACCCTTCAAACTTCAGTACTTCACCACTGGCAGTGAGTTCTTCCTTATTGGTAGATACCTGTATTTTAGCAATCGTCTTTTCCAGTTCTGCATCGGCCATCTGGCTGGCCATGGTTCGTTTCCAGATCAGCTCATACAGGCGCTTGGTATCCGGATCGTCTACCGTGGAGTTCTCCATATAAGTAGGACGGATGGCTTCATGGGCTTCCTGTGCCGACTCATTCTTGTTCTTGTATTTGCGGGGTTGAAAGTACCTGTCGCCATATTGGCCTGTTACCTGGTTGCGGATGCCATCCATGGCTGTATCGCTCAGGTTCACACTGTCGGTACGCATATAGGATATATAACCGCTTTCATACAGTTTTTGGGCCAGCAGCATGGTGCGGCTTACAGAATACCCAAACTTACGGGAGGCTTCTTGTTGCAGGGTAGAAGTGGTAAAAGGGGCGGAAGGCGATTTTTGCCTGGCTTTACCTGTATATCTGTTACGGCATAATCGGCGCCGATACAGCTTTGCAGGAATTTCTCGGCATCTTCGGCCTGGTTGTACTTCTTGCCTTCGGCGCCGAAGGTTACCTGTTTGCCCGTAGTATCCTTAGCAGTGAATTGTGCTTCTATTTTAAAGGAGCTAATAGCGGAAAAAGCATTGATCTCCCTTTCCCGCTCGGCAATGAGGCGAACGGCCACACTTTGTACCCGGCCGGCACTCAGGTTGTTCTTCATGCTCATTTTGCGCCAAAGCACTGGGCTTAGCTCAAAACCCACGATGCGATCCAATACCCGGCGCGCCTGTTGGGCGTTGACCAGGTTCATGTCTACCGTACGTGGTTTATCTACTGCCTTTACGATGGCAGGTTTGGTAATTTCATGAAATACAATGCGTTTTGTAGTAGAGGGGTCCAGTCCGAGTACTTCGCAAAGGTGCCAGCTGATGGCTTCTCCTTCGCGGTCCTCATCCGTTGCCAGCCATACTTCGTCCGATCTTTTGGCCAGGGTTTTCAATTCCTTCACCACCCTTTCCTTCTCTTCTGGTACTATATAACGCGGTTGGTAATTGTTCTTGACATCAATACCCATCTCGTCTTTCTCCAGATCACGGATATGACCATAGCAACTTTTCACCTCGAAATCCTTGCCCAGGAACTTCTCAATAGTCTTTGCTTTTGCAGGGGACTCTACGATCAATAAATTCTTCGCCATACGTTGTTTGAAACAGTTTACAATAGACCTGTTGGCGTGCAAGTTTAGTGTATAAGCACGAAATCAACAAATTGCTGCCTGCCAGAACCTATATAAATAGAAGAATGTCAATGAGAAAGTTAATTGTTATACTTTATTCAGCAATAGGGGTCCGTGGTCAGCAGTCTGAAATCAGGGGTGGGAGGGAAGTCGACGGCCAGCCATATCAGGTGGAACAAAAGGACCAAAGGGGAATCGGTGAACCTGAAGTCAAAAGTTGGCGGTAAGACACCGATTTCAGGCACCCGGAAGCTCGTGGGAGAAGAATCCGGGCGGTTGGCCTATTTATCCAAGTAATTAATATCTTTAGTAAGTAGCAGATCCTGCAGCCTGTCATTGAATCAATTGCCCATCATATTTCCAATGGGCGATGGCGCTGTCACCATCGACCTGGGTAACCAGCTCAGCGAAACGCTGAATGGTAAAGTACTGGCTATGAGCCAATGGTTGCAGCAAAATCGCTTTGAAGGCCTGAAAGACATTATTATCGCTTACGCTTCGCTTACCCTCTTATACGATCCTTCCTTTGTTAAAAGCCATTACCAGCCTGCCAACACTGTTTTTGAGTGGGTGCAGGAAAGATTGGTCACTGCTTACCGCCAATCGGGTCCTGCCATCCTGGGTACCCCGGTAAAACATCGCATCCCTGTTTATTATGGGGGCGAAAATGGGCCCGATCTGGCCTCGCTGGCCCAGGCCAGGAACCTGAGTCCCGAAGCCGTGGTACAGCTCCATATAGCCCAGGTGTACCAGGTGTATATGATCGGTTTCCTACCCGGATTCTCGTATATGGGCACTGTGGACGATCAGATCGCCCAGCCCCGCAAGGCTAAACCGGTAGCCGTACAGGCAGGCAGTGTAGGTATAGCTGGCTCACAAACAGGTATTTATCCATTCAACAGCCCTGGCGGATGGAATATCATTGGCCGTACCCCTCCAAATGTTCAACGCTCAGTCCGAAAATCCCGTACTATTGAAAGCAGGAGATGAAGTGGAATTTTATGACGCCAAACTCTAAACAAGCCTATGTCTTTATCAATCATCAAACCCGGATTGTTGGACACGATCCAGGATCTTGGCCGTTATGGCTATGGTAGCTGGGGTATTAATCCCGGTGGGGTTATGGATGCGTATGCGGCCCGTGTGGCCAATATGCTGGTGGGTAATGAGCCGGGTGAAGCGGTGATGGAGATCCATTTTCCGGGGGCACAGCTGTTGTTCGAACAAAATGCGCTGATCAGTATTACAGGGGCCGATTTTTCGCCTACCCTCAATGACAATGAATCGGTAGGCACCTGGCGACCCATTGTAGTGCGCAGGAATACCTTGTTGCATTTCCCCGGTGGCTATCGGGCAGCCGTTGTTACCTGGCCGTACATGGTGGTTTCTGTGTGCCGCGCTGGCTCAACAGTTATAGTACCAACCTCAGGGCGGGAGCCGGCGGCTACCAGGGCCGCAAGCTGGAAAAAGGCGATGAACTGCCCTTTAAAGAAAACAGCATTTATTTTGCCGGCCTGCTCAAAGAAACACGCGAATACCAACCACTCAACTGGCGGGTAGATACGGGAAGAACCTATCAGCTGCCCCACGAAATACTTTTTACTATTGGCAATGAATGGAGTCAGCTTACGCATACATCACAGCGCGAACTGCTGGAAAACAATTTTATCATCCACCCATATTCCGATCGCATGGGTTATCAACTGCGCGGTGTACCCTTAAAACGGCAATATACTACCGGGCTGGTTTCATCCGGGGTAAGTTTTGGAACCATCCAATTATTGCCCGATGGACAGTTGGTATTGTTAATGGCCGACCATCAAACTACGGGCGGCTACCCCAGGATTGGCCATGTGATATCCTCCCAGTTGCCCAAACTGGCACAGTTAAGGCCCAGCGACAGCATACAATTTAATATGGTTGATATGCCTACTGCTGAGGAATTGCTATTTTCACAGGAGCATGAGCTCAATATTATTCAGCGGGCCTGCTATGATCACCTGAACCAACTGGTATGCTAACAACTGACATTAACTGTGATATGGGGAGAGTACCCATTTATGGGAATATGATATTGAAAAAGACCTGGCCTTATTACCCTATATCAGTTCCATCAATATTGCTTGTGGTTTTCATGCAGGCGACGCACATACCATGCATGAACTGGTGGCGGCGGCCCTGAAAGCCGGGATAGCCATTGGGGCTCATCCTTCCTACCAGGACCGGGATAATTTTGGCCGCAGCCAGGTTCACCTCTCTCCTGAAAAAGTATATGATATAGTATTGTACCAGGTAGGCGCCATACAGGCTTTTCTGCATGTACACGGCACCTCCCTGCACCATGTAAAACCACATGGCGCCCTGTACAATATGGCTGCTACTGATCCGGTATTGGCTACGGCTGTATGCCAGGCGGTGAAAGACCTGGACAGCAAACTGGTACTGTATGGTTTGTCGGGCAGTCTGTTGATCAGTACCGCCCTGGATATGGGACTGCCTACTGCCAGTGAAGTATTTGCCGATCGTACATACCGTGATGATGGCAGCCTTACCCCGCGCTCGGAAGCCAATGCATTGATTGATGACCCGGCGATTGGTATTGCCCAGGTATTGCAGATGGTAGAACAGGGTATTGTTTACACCACCAGCAACCACCGCCTGGCTATCACCGCCGAAACGATCTGTATTCATAGTGATGGCGCCCACGCACTCACCATTGCCCAACAAATACACCACACAATAAAACAACACGGTATTGAAATTAAATCCGTTTAAGCGATCCGGTAACCCACCTGCTCAAAAGCGTATTGTATTTGGTGGCGGCGGTGCCGTATTGGGTGCTGCTTTCCTGATGGCCAACTCATCCATAGGACCGGGATTTCTGATACAAACCACCGATTTTACGCAAAAGCTGCTGGCGGGTATGGGGTTCGTGATCCTGGTATCCATCCTGCTGGACATCGGCGCGCAACTGAATACCTGGCGGGTATTGACCGTAAGCGAATTGCGGGCGCAGGACCTGGCCAATAAGTTATTGCCGGGCCTGGGGTATTTCCTGGCCGTATTGGTGATACTCGGGGCTTTGCTTTTAATATTGGCAATATAGCAGGTTGTGGTCTGGGCATGAATGTGCTTACAGGCATGTCGTTTGAAACCGGCGCGGTGGTAAGTTGTATCGTAGCCCTGGCGCTTTTCTGGTTAAGCGAGATCGGTAAAATGCTCGATGGCTTTACCAAAACCCTGGGCGTGATAAAGATCCTGCTTACATTATATATTGCTTTCAGCGCACACCCGCCATTGGGCGAAGCGCTGCGCCAAACCATCATGCCCGAAAAGATCAGCACTGTGGCCATTGTAGCGCTGGTAGGAGGTACCGTAGGTGGTTATATCACATTCTCTGGCGCACATCGTTTATTGGATGCTGGCATCAAGGGGCAGGCGCATTTGCCACAGGTAGACCGCAGCGCTATGAGTGGTATCGTTATTTCCAGTATCATGAGGTATGTATTGTTCCTGGCAGTGCTGGGCGTCGTAGCGCAGGGCGTGGTGCTGGATGTCAATAATCCGCCGGCCAGTGTGTTCAGACATGCGGCGGGAGAACTGGGTTTCCGCATCTTTGGCGTGGTATTGTGGGGGCGGCTATTTCCTCTGTGGTAGGGGCGGCCTATACCTCTGTTTCCTTCTTCAAAACTTTCCACCCGGTTTTTGCCCGCTACGAGCGGCTATGCATTTCAATATTCATCATCCTTTCCACCCTCATCTTTGTAGCCATCGGCAAGCCGAAACAATTGCTCATTGCCGCCGGGGTAGTCAATGGACTGATCCTGCCCGTTGGACTGGGCCTTATACTCCTGGCAGCCATGAACAAGCAACTGATGAAAGGATACCGGCATCCGCTCTGGATGCAGTTGGCAGGGTGGGCGGTGGTGGCTGTGATGGGCGTAATGGGAGTTAAGGCCATCATGAGTGATCTGCCGAAGTTGTGGCAGTAAGTATATTTTATTACTATAAAATATATCATCATGGCTAAATATATTGAAGCCTTCATTCCATTGCTGATTGGCATTTTTGCATTACCAGTTCCAAAACATTGGTAAAGGCAAGTGATGGAGACTATTTCAAAAAAGAAAGGATCGTACGCATAGGCGGCTGGGTATTGGTGGGAGCAAGTCTACTATTAATAGCGAGCAAATATTTTAGTCGTTGATTATGCTCTTTGGTTTGAAACTTAGCCAATTGGTGTTATTTTGATGGCAGGTCATAAACCCACACCACCATGAAAAATATCAATATCATCAAAGCCAAATACCTGGGTAAAGGCGTTACGGCCGATAACCTGGAATATGCCATTGAAGCCGTTAAAGATGGTTCCAAAAGGGAACATATTATCGAGAACCTCACGGCCGACTACCGCGGTATGCAAGCCGGTGAAGCTAACCAATTACTGGAAGAACTTTTTGTGGCCAGCGGGGGCGAGTTTAAAAGGAAAACCGGGGCGGTTACCTCTTTGGGATAATTTTCCTACTGGTAGGTCTGGCTGCCGCCGCTTATATTTACTTTGTAAATGATTTTAGCAAATCGAAGATGGTGTTCATTATGTGGTCCCTCGCTATTGGCGGTATTTTGGGCGGCATTTTATATATAGGAATGGCTATGCGCGGCAAATACAGGGACAGCCATGATCCGTTTAATGATTAATAGTATCTTGCTTCCTGGCAACCTATCATATGTATAAACTCCTTTTACCCCTTCTCTTGATTGTAATGCTCGCGGCTTGTAGCGGACCAGCTGAACAAGCAACGGTTATTGCCAATAAAGACAGCGCCAAAACTGCTATTGATACTTCCGACATAACTTATGATGAACTCCCGCCAGGTAGTATCAAGGCTGATTCATATTGGGGGCGTATGGGATTGGAAGAACTCCTTCCCGCATTGATGGCTTTTGTACCCACAGGCTACCAGGTTATGGATACCTGCAGTGGAGACCTCAACTTGGATACTTATCCAGATTACCTGCTGGTATTGAATGTTCCCCAGGAAGATATCGTAGCAACTAAACGGGCTGATTCAGCAGGGCCACTCAAAAGATCTATGCTTGTATTATTAGGGCAGCAAGACTCAACCTACAAACTGGCAGTCCAAAGTGACAAGGCCATCTATTGTTCAGATTGTGGTGGCGGAGGTATGGGAGACCCTTATTCAGCTTTAGTAATTAAGAATGGATATTTTTCCATTGAGCATTATGGCGGTGGCGCCCGTCGCTGGACACGCACTACCACTTTCAAATATTCAGCGACTGACAGTACCTGGTACCTTCACAAAGATGGCCATGTTAAATTTAATGCCGGGGATGAAGAAGATGAAAAAGAACAATGAAGATACTGACTGCCAAAGACTTTGGGAAGATAGCCTTTACAGATTTCGATATTTACAAGGCCCGCTAATTTTCTTTAACCCCTCCTATTTGCTTAGAGTAACCTTGCTTTTCTGCTTACTATTACCAGTCACCCTGACTTTTCGCAGGGATATATTGGGCGTTCCAAAAGAGCAGTCATCCGTCCCTTGAAAGCTGAAAGTAAGAAAAGCCATTTTAGGAACAGCCCCATCGAAATGAATGATCAATATATGGTACTGCATGTAAAGGACAGCTCCTTCCAACCGGCCTCCTTTTATTATTACTTCGACGAACGTGGTAAATGCAACCAGGAAAAGACCATCTCCTTTTGCGACTCCTGTTATACAAAATACAGAGACAAATTGCTGGCCCGGAAGCAATTTGAATGGGTCAGGATCAATGATACCCTCTATGTGTCGAAGTTTTCCAAAAAGCGGCGATTGGAACTGCACCCCCATCAACCCGACAGGACGATGAACCTTTTCAAAACCAGCTGGAAAAGGCCGGAATATGAACTACTCTTGAGCGATAATCCATTCATGCCGCGTTTCTAATCTGCGAAATCCACCCAAATCACCATAATCTGGGCTTCTAATCAACGCAATCTATCCAATCTGCGCCATCTGCGATAAATCTGCGTAATCTGCGATTCTTTCACGTTTTGTTTACAATTATTGTTTTTATTTGCCGTTGTATTCTCATTCCACTTCAACCGCTATCGCTTAATATTTTACATTTTATTCATTAAAGCATTTGTATGACTGCCAAAGAAACTGTGCAGGAAAATGACCTGTACGCTTATGACTCCTTTAGTGGGGAAGCGGTAAAAGATCGGACAACAATTTTCTGTGGTGGTGCGCCGGTGCGCACCAGCAATTATTAAAGCAATTCCCCTCCGAGCACAGCAAGTACGGTGGACTGGGTGGGGTGATCCTGGCTACCTTTGTACTGGCGGCCATTTCATCGGGCTATGCCATTTACAGTATCTTCAACAATATTGGGTGGACCTTTCTCTTTGCTATCATCTGGGGGCTCATCATCTTTAATTTCGACCGCTTCCTGGTATCCACCATGCGCAAGTATGGCGTCAGCAGGCGCAAACAGTTCTGGATGGCTTTACCCCGGGTTGCCCTGGCCCTGCTGATCGGCGTAACCATTGCCCGCCCGCTGGAGCTGAAGATCTTTGAGAAGGAGATCGATACCAAGGTGGTAGAGAATATTCATAAAAGATACAGCTCAATGATAGCCTGCTGCAGGCCGAAAATACGGCCCTGATGCAAAGCACGGAAGCCGAACGCAACCGGCTGGTAAACCGTAAGCTGTCGCTCGAAGATACCTTACACCGCCTGCAACAAGCTTATGTGCAGGAAGCTGATGGAACGGGTGGATCAGGCCGCAGGGGCATTGAAAACCTTACCCGCTTAAAGATGGATGCTTATACCAATGCACGGCAACAGTACATACCCGAGTTATTACAATTACAAATTGATATTAGCAAGCAAGACAGTATCCTGGCCGGCGCCAAAGCAGGCCTGGAAGAAAAGCGTAAACAATATGAAGCCGCTGCCAAAGCCAATGTGGGCTTCCTGGAACGCAACAAAGCGCTGACGGACCTGGCCAATGAAGAAAGCAGTGTATTCTGGACCAGCCTCCTATTATCACTCCTCATCATCCTGATCGAAGTAGGGCCCATCATATCCAAACTCATCATGCCCGTAGGGCCTTATGATATAGCCCTGGCCAAAGAAGAGTTGACGCTGATGGCTGCTTCGGAAAACGATATGCGCAAGGACAAAGAGCTGACCTCTGAAAAGAAGAAAGCTTTTACCGCAAACAAAAAGAAGTATCAGACCAGTTGTCTGACAAGCTAAGTGCTTTACAACAAAAGCATATTGATGAAGAACTGGACAAATGGGAGCGGGGTGAATGGAATCCCAAAGACCATCGTGCTTCCATGGATGAAGTAATGCGTAAGATCAAGGAACGCTACCAGGTCGATGAGGGCGATCTATTGTAAGAAGAAATACAATCCAACCAAAAACAGCAATAAGATCAGGGTCGGTAAGTAAGTGCGCTTGCCGACCTTGTATTTTACCCGCGCCGAAGGCAGTAATAAAAATACCAGAGCCAGTAGCAGAATGAATACAACAACACCGCCAACTATTTTATTGTTGGTATTGGTAAGGTTGTAACCAGCTATCATAATACCTGCTGCAATGGCATTGAGCAGTAATAGCAGCGGCACACTGATCACCCAGCCGGCTCTTTTGCCCTTTAATAACAACCAACCTCCGGCCAGGGCCAGGATGATGGAAACAATGGAACGCACATGGTTCATCAGTTCGCTGGTGCTTATCTGGATGGCGCCTTCCTTCACAGCATAGGCATCGGCTTTGGAGGACAAGAAATCACTGGCCTGCCAAAGCAGGTACACCAGCCCAATGAGCAGTAGCAGAATACCGGCAAATTTTTCTCTCCAACTTAATTTGAGAACGGGGGCTGCGTTTGTTGCGTTTCCATATCAGAACCTGGGCTATTGAGGGCGCAATTTAATGGGAAAAACGGGAATCGTCAATCGGCAATCAATGTCACTTAGTTTTACCTGTCTCCTTTAAGGTGAGCCGCTCTGCAGCACTGCATCGGCCAGACAACAGAGCGACCCACCTTTTAACCCTCCCAAAATTCTCCTAACTAAATGGTATTTTGAACCGTCAATCGGCAATGGTTTCCTCAACCTGAATTCACGCCAGATCCATGTGAGATTGCCTAAATAGCCTATCCGAATTGCACTGGGGCCCTAGTGGAATTGCACTGACTCCCTACGGTGGAGTGCTGGTTTCCTAGTATCCCAGTGCAATTACCAGGCGCTTTTTAGGCTTGTAAGCCAGGCCCAGACTAGGTTTTAGCTACCAGGCAAAGTACATTTTAGTACAAAATGGCCTGGTTACCTCCTCCTGGAGGGGACGCTATTTTACCTTGTTTCCCAATAAATAATTGATTGTAAATTAATTGCAGAGTTGGAGGCTTTCCATTCGCTATCCCCCATTGACCACTGTCATCACTTCTTCCGCCAGTTTTGCCGCCCAACGGCTGTATTCTTTACCGGAGGGGTGCAATTGATCGGTCGTGAGCAGGGTAGGGTCGTTAGCGGCCTCGCGGGTGCCTGGTGTGATGTCGATATAATGCACCCCATATTCGTTGGCGAGTGACTTATTAATGGCATTAAACGCATCAATTTCGCGGGTTATGAGTGCCCGGTCCCTGCCTTCAGCATAGGGCGTGGCGCCCCAATCGGGAATCGATAATACAAACACATGATTCGGGTGGTGGCCTGCAAAAGCGATGGCACGCTCCAGCAGTATTTGAAACTGGTTGGCGTATTCCGGGCTGGACCTGCCCCGGTATTGATTGTTGACACCAACGAGCAGGGAAACCATCGTATAGGTACTGTCAAGGGAAGCGGCATCAATGGCTTGCTGCAACTCATCTGTTGTCCAGCCCGTTTTGGCAATAATGGTGGGCTTATTAAAAATGTGGCCTGCGGTATTGAGTAATTGCACGGCCTGGTGTGGGAAATTTTCTGTTTCAACTACACCTTCGCCAATGGTATAAGAATCGCCAAGGGCGAGATACGTTCGGTTGGTTGGGTTCATATCCTGTGCTGTTAAAGGGACTAGCATACACAGACAAAGGTATATGAACAATATTACTTTGCTCATATTCAGCGTCCTTTGCTATATATACGTAAATAGGTTCGCTTTGTATTGCCGGGATGGTCAAAAAACACTTGTTTCCCCTTATGGGAACCAGTACTGGCGGGGTTTTAACTAGGGATTATCGCTACCTATATGGTTGACTTGTACCTGTTTATTATGGCCATCCTGGTAAATGTATTTGGCCACTCCTGAATAGGAATCCGGATTGTACCGGGTATACAATAATTGCATGGTTAATTGTTTCAGGAGGTTGGCTTGTTCATCCGATTCAAGGTAATTGGCTTTGAGTTTAAAAAGGGCGAATATATACTTACCGGTATGACCTGTCACCGAATCATATACGCTGAAGCTGGGCTGCAGGTATTGGCCCAGGCTATCACTGAACAATTTATCGAGCGATTGACTGGCTGCTGCATTGTATGAACTTCTTACATAGGGCGGCGTAGTTGGACGATTCAGTGCAGGGGCAAGGGCAAAAAGGTCAATACCATGACCGCATAGGAAATAACCAGGGAAAATAATATTTTACCAGCCGCCAGTTTGGGCTGTGGTGCAGTAAAAGGATCATACAAGGCCACTCGTGTTCCGGCTACCCGGTCGCCAATGCGGCGGGTTGGATTGGTGAGCGTCACTATAACTTCAATGGGCCAGATAATACAAAACAAGTTCCTCACCAGGCACTGCAGGGGCGATGCTACCTGGCCGGTAGTATTGTCAAGGACTTGCAGGCGGGTAACCCGTTTGCCAAAACTTCTTCCCTTAATGCTGTCTTTACAAAAGTACAAGGCAAATCCGATGAGGAAAATATAAGGATAATGACCGCCAAATGGATTCAACATAAGCAGTTCGTCCGAACTTCCCATGATTTGAAAAAAAGGAGGTAAGCAAGCCGGGTATAAAGAAAAGTACACAGATCAGCGTCATTATAATCTGGTCGCAGATCATGGAACCCAATCGGGTACTGCTGTGGATAGTAGTGTTGGTATTGGTCATCTGGTTACCGGCAGCCCGGCAGTTATTAAGGGTTAGTAATATGGGATTGAAAATACAATAAAACCGGTAAAACCCATAGTTGTAGGTGCAATCAGGATAACCCCGTGGGAACACTAAAAAGACCAGGCTGTTCAGCGTTTTGATTTCAGGCGACTCAAGGTTTCCTGCGATACGTTGAGGTAGGAAGCAGTCATTTTATTAGACAGGCGCTGCACCACTACGGGGTTTTCATCAGGTAGTTGCCGGTACCTTTCTGTGGCGTCGAGGGTGATAAACGACATGAGGCGGTTGGTATTGTTTACATACGCCATTTCGAGGTAGCTGCGGTAGAGTTTTTCCCAACCTGGTATGATCTTTAGCATTTCGCATCAATCCAACAAAGGCCATAATGAGGGTCATAGGAATCACTACAAACAGGGTGTTGATGTAATTAAAATGTTTCTTTTTCATGTCTTGTTCTATTCTTTAAATGATGACGCAAAGGTGCGGCAGGCAATAGGAATGAATTGTGACATAGGTCAAAAAACAAATAGGATAGGTTCCTCAAAACTGAACACCGGCTGTATCAAAAACGGACGATCCAGGTACTGGATAACTAGTATAACGAGTTAATTATTAGTTGTTTGTAATCTTGCATTTTCTTAGAAGAAAGTTCCAGTTACAATCATTCCAACAGAAAAAAAGCCTTCATGATCAAAAATTATTTCAAAGTCGCCTTTCGCAACCTGGGCCGGCATAAAGGCCATTCCTTTATCAATATAGCCGGTTTATCGGTGGGTATGGCGGTGGCCATGCTAATAGGACGTATATGCCAACCTGCCGGCCAATACACCTTTCAGTAAACTGGCATTTATTGCCTCCTGGGACCTGTATAGCAGCAACAATGAATGAGTAAAAGAGCCGGAGAACAATGGGACAATAATTCGTTTCAACTATTTGTGCAGGTAGCTAACAAGGCTGATATGGCCAAGGTGTGGCCCTGATCACGGGCTTGATAGCTGGCAGTTATCCCGCCTTCTACCTCTCTTCCTTCCAGCCGGTTAAAGTATTGAAAGGCACTTTCAGGGTAGGGCGTTTGGCTAGTATTCCCCGCAAGGTGCTGGTGGTGGTACAGTTTACCGTTTCGGTGATCCTGATAGTAGGCACGCTGGGCGAGATCGTTCGATGGGGCGACAGAGACTATACAGTTGTTGGCATAGTGCGGGATATGGTGATGCAATCGCCTTATGAACCCGTAAAGCAATCCGTTTTTTCTACCCTGGGTGATATGAGTGAGGTGATCACTATCCGCCTCAATCCTCATAATAGTACCCACGAGGCATTGGCTGCCATTGAAGCCGTGTATAAAAAGTATGTACCTGCAGCGCCACTCGATTATAAGTTTATTGATGAAGAATACGGGCACATATTTGCCGATGAAGAACGTATTGGCAAGTTGGTTGGATTCTTTGCCGCCCTGGCCATTTTCATCAGCTGCCTGGGTTTGTTTGGCATGGCTGCTTTCATGGCCGAACAACGTACCAAAGAGATCGGCGTAAGGAAAGTGCTGGGCGCTTCGGTGTTCAACTTATGGCGCCTGCTCTCCCGCGAGTTTGTGTTGTTGGTTACCTTGTCACTGGCCATCGCTATTCCGCTCTCTTACTACCTCATGCACAACTGGCTGCAACATTATGAATACCGCACCTCTGCAAGCTGGTGGATCTTTGCTGCAGCCGGTAGCGGCGCTTTGGTGATCACCCTGCTCACCGTAAGTTTCCAGGCTATTAAAGCAGCGTTGGCCAACCCGGTAAGGAGCCTGCGCGCTGAATAAAATAACGCATTCACCAGGTTTACCGGTACTGATAGCGTAGCTGCGAGCCCGGTACCGGTAATCTTTTGTTCATGGCTGCTGCTTGTGAATCAGGATAATAATTTTCTTTTAATACTTCTTTGATATCGGCTTGCAACTTGGGATAGTTGATCTTCTTTTGATAGGTATATCCATACAAAATACCGCTCACTTCATTTTGCGCGTTCTCAAGCTGCTTGCTTAACACATAACCCCGTTTAAGCGCCTGCTTCTTGTTTTTTGATCTCACCACATGCAGCCGGTATAGTTGCTCTTTATCCGTACCATCGGCATTGGTACTGTATACATAATAAATGATCTTAGAGTAACGTCCCTGTGTGTTGGGTTCACCCGGCTCGGGGTACCATTCATAACCCCATACATTTTTATCCTTCCATTTGAAATACGTGAAATTGTAATACTGGTCCATCCCTTCTGGTAGCTTCCTGGCTTTATAGGCTTTGTAAAGTAAGTCCTGGTACTTTCTTGCCTGGATGGGCTTATTTAAGCCAAAAGAGGAAACGACCAGGTTTTTATACATCCAGTATTTCCTGTTCACAAAGGTTTCCTTAAAATAAGGAATACCCTTTCTAATGAGTTGTAATGACCGCTGCCCAAAATAATAGGAGCTGTCAAACTGTTGTCTCAGTCTGTAATACAATTCCAACCTCGTGGTAGTGCTTAGTGTACTCCATAGAATATACGGGTACAACGTATCTGTTTTATCGCAGTAAGGTTCTACATACTTCAATAACCGCCAGGCATCGGTGAGTTTGTTGGATTCAAGTAAGTACTCTGCCGCGTTGTAGATCCTGATCAGGGATGTTTTGCCGTAGCTGCTGGCTGAGACGCCCAGCAACAAAATGAGTAGAAGATTTTTCATAGCTCGGATTTTGGATTTACCCAATATAGAAAGAACAATAGGCATTGTCAACCCTGCAATTGTGAATCAGTAGAACCACGCTGGCAGCGGTTTTCCGCTTCGGTGTGATAGCCAGATTTTTATGATAAGATAAGCGTTAAACGGTCACAAAATTTTAATGTTGAGGTAATGATCTCAATCAAGAAGTAGCGGGAGTTCGGACCCCGATCAGACTGCATTTGAGCTTTTGCATGTAGAAGGATGGCCTATTGGGAGGCTAATGGCTTATACCAATCTTTCTGCTTGACGAATTTGGTAGAGTCGATCGCAAAGAATTTACGCAGGTCATTAACCTTGCGTTGCTCCCACTTGCCTTTAATATCACCCTCAATTTCTTCGAGGCTTTTGGTGGATAGTACCCAATTCATAGGCACCTCACTACCCGATTTTTGCAAGGGAAGCTCCATGGCTTCTCCGCCCTGGCTGCGCACATAGTTACACAATTCCTGGTTGGCAGTAAGCGACCGGCCATTGCGGGTATTGTACATACCATACAGGATCTCGGTAAATTCATTACCAGTGCTTATATTTTTGTCTTTCCATTATTGGATTGGTTGTATTTAAGTATAAAGACAAATGGTTTGATCTTGATGGGCTTCCTGGTCTTTTGGGGATCGGCCAGGTCTTTAAAAGTAGGTTCCAGTGCCCGCAATACTTCCAGCATGGTGCCACAACCCGTATTCTCCACATAGCCGCCATCGATATAATGAAACTTTTTCCCTTTATCCTGGATCAAGGTACCGGCGGGCGAAAACAAAGGGAATCGGGAACTGAAATTGATCATGGTACTGTAATTGATACCACCCCTGATCTTATAGTTCATCAGATCACGCTTTTCAGCTTCTACAATGGGAGAGTCTGTCATTTTTATGTTTGTAAGCCAGCATTGATATCCCGATTCCGCCTCTGTGGTATTGATAAATATCGCGGGATGGATTTTGGAAGTATTCAGATAAAGACTACGGAAATCAGCTGAAAAGATATTCCGCCCATTCGGTTTGATTACTTTCTCAAAGCCTTCTTCCCAACTTTGTTCCAGGGCTACTGACCGGTCGAGTATATTAATATGGAAGGGAATAAATAATTGCAATACTTCGGCGTAGAACATTTTACCAATTACCGGCGACAAGTAATCTTGTGTAAAAAATGTTTTGGACAACTCACTAAAAGAACTTTCCTGCCGAAGGTCGTCGGGGTTGCTTAGGTAGGCGGCTGCATTGAAATAACTGATGCCTACGCTGCCCCGATACGCCTGAATAGGCGTATACCGATCTTTGATATCAATACCGCAATGCTTTCTAATAGAGTCCTGCAAAAAGCTAAGTGTTTGGGCGGCAAAAGCGCCTGTACGCAGGGCGCCGCCTTCGGCGCAAACAAAAACAACGGGATAGAAGGGATCTTTTTAGCTGAATCGCTCCGGAGGCTCCACAAGGTTTCTGACGAATCTTTTTGGTATTGCACCAGCCATTTGGTGAAATGGTCCTTTAAAACGGGCCGCTCGTCCTGCCCGTTCCATTGCTATTATAACGGACCGGATGATCTTCATTGATCCAGGAGGAAAACAACAGCAGCGCAAACAGTATAAAACGAAGCGATACTCTCTTATCGCGCAAACGCGCATAGTCCACATACAACAAACCCACATAAATACCGCACCAGCATCCGAAGGCTACTACGATAAGGCCAGGAGCGCCGATATGAGGATAGGCTGACACCGGCAAAAACAGATCGATAGGAAGACAATTAGACTAGCTATGACCAAAACATATAACTGCTTGTGTAGTGTAGGATAAAAATTCAATGGGATCTTATAGATCCATTTGAAATATTCATTTTTGGGATTCGACGGCTCGTCATTCTCTCCTTTTGTAAACTCATCCAGTATAAAAGGGGAAGGTATCCTTACATCGTCTTCGATCATGGATTGATCCTGGGGAAATTGTTTTTTTGCCGGCTGGATCCTGCGGGTCTTGTGGTTGGCAAAGAAAGTTATTGCAAAATAACCTATACTCTTCATTGATCTCCTCTTTGAAATTGCAAGGTTTTTGAATGGTATATACATACCGGTTGTATATACCAAAAGCATATTGCACCATTTTAACTCCTGTCGGGGTAGCAGCAGGAAACGGTAAAAGGCATTATTGGATTTACGGTGTATTTCCCTTTCCTTGTCATCATAGTAGAAATGGGCAACTACCCGGAATACCAGGAAAAGGCTGGCAACAGGAATGCCAAAACCCCAGTTTTTCGTTGGGTTTAAGGGAAGTATCCTGCAGGTAATTGATCAGGAAGCCCAGTGTTACAATAAGGTAGGGCAGCATCAGGAAATACTCTGCTATGGCTTCCTGTACAGCACGCCGCCATTTGATACGTCTATCAGAAATACTTTGCAGGGTATTATCCGTTATATAGATCGAATACCGCGAGCCAAATTCGGAGGCAACACTCCAGAATATGACACCAATCAGCAGCCATATCAGGTTTCCGATCTGGTGAGGAGGGCGGCTGATGTCTTCTGCTACGATCAGTAAAACATCTTTTCCCTGTGGCAAAAAAGCAAATACAATAAAGGCGATCAGGTTGAGGAAGGCAAACATGCCTACACTGCGCAATACGGAAAAGAAATCGCTGACCAGGTACCGTAACGGAATACCTGTTTTGGCTTTCCAGAGCGATTTGAACTGGCGGGTGAAGTGTTCCAGCAAAAATTGATAGAACTTTTTAAAGCCAGCTGTAAGATAACTTAATATAGAAGACATAGAATGTTAATGGTTTTGAATGGAATGATTAACGTCTTGTATCATGATAATTGGCTTTATCCTATTAACGCAACCCGCTTTAAAAGGAACTCTTTACCATTGATAAAGAATAACCTGTCGGCGAATGCGTGCACATCAAACCCATTAGGCAGGCTTACTTTATCGCGATTGGCCCTGGCAAAACGGGGAAATGAACGGATGAAATCGTTTTTGAAGTCATTAATGGAATCGATGGTAGGGCAACACCAAACAGGGTTGATCAATCCATCAAAGTCCGAACCGATGCAAACCTGCATAAGCGCCTGGCTCACATTATAGCCCCCTTCACCGGCTACTTTTATAAGGTGGAGGATATGCGACATAAAATGACAGAGGTGATAAAAGCTGCATCCGGATTTACGGTACCCGCATCCAAAATTTCCTGGTGTGTAATGCAATAGGCTTCCAATATTTTAGCACCTGTTGTTGGGCCGGTTAAGTAGAACTCCCTTTCTTCGTTGGAAATGTATTCTATTTCAATGACCAACTCCTGCGCATCCCGGGGATCTTTACTTGCTTCCGAATAACCAAGTATCCGTTTATCGAGCGATAGACCAATCATTCCCCCGAATATAATACGGCGAGAATGTCTTCATTGAAAAGGTTGATGCTGCTGGGATTAAAGGCCGTTTTGTCGAGTGAGCCGTATATACTGGGCTTTGCCCAGGATATTTCACTATATGATTCCCCTGGATCCCGCGCATATTGATATAGTTGGGAATGTCTTTGTAGGAAAGTCCCGTAAATCCCGCATGGGTACAAACGAGTGGTTGAAGGATGGCCTGCATATCCCCGGCAATCCGGATTTGCTCTATCAGCATACGCCGTGCCCCCAGGCTCATGTGTTTGATGTCGATCATTATCCTGCGTTCGTAACATGCTGTAATGATGGATATCCCTGCCGGGCTTATCATCCTGCCTGTAGGGTAAAAGTTGTCACTGCCTACAAATTGGATACCAAATGCATGGTTGCAGAATGGGTATTGCTCAAGGTGGGTTAGGTTAAGTGATATGATGGGGAATCCACGGGTAGAGGTAAGGTCACTAAGGTTGGCAATTACACTGTCGGCAGTGATCGTGGTACGATCAAATGTATTGCCCAGCGAATGAGCGCCTTCTACGGTTAGGGCAATATACAGTGTTGACTGGTCATCAGGGTCATAATCATCCCCATTTCTGAGCAATACTACGCTCTTATCCATAATACCAAATCTTGCAGGATCTAATAGTACATGTTGTAAATCATTCAATACAAGTTGATACGGACTGGTGTTGGGATCGTTGATCCTGGTTAGTTCATCCGGGTCAAGGTACCTGCTCAGAGTACCCCTGGCCTGCTGGTTGATAAGGGCATTTTGTGTCATGCCCCTTTCTGGTGCAATGAGGGCAATGCAAACAAGGTTACACCCTGTATTCGATAATTGGGCGAGATTGCTTTGCGAGCATAGAATATATTGAAAATCACTACACCAACGTGCCACCCATGGAATGGCGTGGATATCAATATTTGTCCAGGGACTTGTCTTTGAAGTCTCCTGCGAAAACATACTTTTTAAAGTAGGATGGATGTGAAAGTCAAAGAATGGCATAAGGTTTAAGTTTATTTAGTGAGCAGGGGCCGGGCTTGTATTGGGTAAGGCAAAGGATGTAAAGGTGATCATGTATCGTGCTGCATTATAAATTGGTTGGCAAGCGGGGCAACCAGGATTCTTCAAAAAATTATTGAGCCAAATAGCATTGGCCTTTTTACTACATCCCTGGAATTGAAGTGCCGCAATACATGGTAAGTCAGGAAGGAATACGATTGCATTTCCAGGGCATGTGTGGTAGAAGAGAAATTGACAGCTATCTGGTTATTGCTATCCCCTTTTTGATACTCATTTGGTCAAAGCGTAATAGGTATACCTTTTCTGCGTGTGGTTTGAAAGCATCCAGTACAATTTCCAGGTACCCAAAATATGCGTCTCCAGGATCAAATGGCAGGTCATTCAGTATCATTTTGATACGGTATTTATCATCCGCGGGGTATAAAGTAAAGGTGCCGGTGAACTTTATCAACTTGTCGAAATAACGATCTGTTTTGCCTTCGAGTTGACGGGTTGCCCCCAATAACTGTATGATACTACTGGCCGGATAGGCATAGGTAGTTTCTACTACGCCTGCCAGGCAAAGATCAGTAGTATCTACCACCTTAACCCTTAGGCGGAGGTACCTTGCAACATGCTGACTTAAACATTTTACCCCATTGGTATCGATTTCTTTCCCTTTGGCTAGTTTGATCCTGTAATTGGAGTTAATGACCGCTCTTTCTGCACAAGCTATTGAACTGTCCCAGGAAGCAATGTAAAGGCAGGAGGATTCTATAGATTCAAAACGATTTACAAAGATCATGGTATCAAGGCCGCGTTGAATGCTGCTTAACCTATCCCTGATCACTTCTTGCTGTTGTCCGATAGCCGGCCACTGGCAAAATGCCAGTGATACAATCGTCAAAAAAAAGGCATTCGTATTGTAAAACTCTGTTTCATGGCATCGATATATTAGCATCCACCCCTCCTCCAAAAAAGATACTGTTGATATTAAGCTGCCAATTGTTTCGGCCACCGGCCTCAAGATTGCCAGGTGTCGATGACCGGTGTTTGAAATAATGTAATTTCAAACAGTTCTTTTGTCGTATTTGATAAGTGAATGGATGAAATTTTGAGAGAACATGGTCCAGGGAGCAGTTGAGCCAATTGAGAAATGAAAGTTGGGGAGATACACTCCTGACTGTGTTCCCGGCATCTGGGGGCCTGTATAACTAAGGCTGGCAATGAACCAGGAGCTATTGAAATATTCCTGCCCGGCATTCTGGTTTGCATAGTTTTTCAGTTTCCAAATATTTCCCCTGTTTTTGTAGGATATAATATCTGGCGCAAGAAAGGGATTGGCTCTGTTCAATCCGGTATATACTTCAGAATAGATATGCAAAGTATAATGATCATTGAACCTGTATCGTACGAAGCCGCCGCCGGTGAAGAAACGGTCCCAGTTATCACCCAACTGAAAGATCGTTGTTAGGATTGGTACATAATCATCGTACATAGTGAAGTTGAAATTCCTAAGGTTGATGGCCAGCATGCAGGCCTGCTGCGTCCGGTTGCGAATGGTAGATACATTTTTGTAAGTTCCTCTCGGGGAAGCGGTAAAAGTAGTACCCAGCGTAACAGCATATTTATAATCATTAAATACTGCATTGGGGGTACCCAGGTAAAAGGGCTCCAGTTCCTGGTATACATAGCGCCCTTTGGACAGGTTTAGTGTAAGCATCGGTGAAAAGGTAAAGACGAGTTGGCTTTTAGAACGCGTATCATTGGGATTGGCGCCATTACGGTAATTACCCAGGAAGGCTTTATACACCCGCCATTGTACTGCTGTATTTAAGGAATATTGTAAGGAAGGATTGTCTTTCCAGATGCCATAACCTACGCCTATAGAGAATCCTTTTTTATCCCACAAACCAGCGAAGCTTTGAATAGATTTTTTGCTCCCTGCTGTTGGGTCAGTACCGGCGATACGTTATTATTAAATAGCCGCAGGCCCTCCTGTGGTCTGGCTTCAATAACGAACCCTATTGTTAAAAACAACTATTAATCGCTGTTTTAACTGCCGTATGGATACCACTTTTTCATTTAGTCCGAAATGAATAGTGTTACTCTAATTGGCCCTCATAGGGGTTATTTTGTATAGGGTGCCGAGTTAAAAGGAGAAGGATGCATTGTTATAGGTTGGTTAAAACTCATATTATTTCAGGGTACTCACAACCGTTAAAACACTGTTTTTGGGCGGGTAATTAACCCTTTGACGCAGTAGGATGGGGGCAGGGAAACAAAAACATTGATGCCTTTTGAGCACCCGCGCCCATGAAAAGTGTGAGCCGTTGAAAAATGGTAACTTTCCTATATACAAAACAAGGAGGTTACTATGGTAAAGTCAACAATTGAGTTTGACCAGGTAGTAGCTGCAGGCTGCGGTCTGGACGTTCATAAGAACAGTGTGGTAGCCAGTATTGGAGGTCAAGGGATAGTGGAAGAAACCCGAAGTTTTGAGACTTTTACTGCTTCTTTAGAGCAGTTGCGCCATTGGTTAAAGCAAACTGGTATTACCCACGTAGCCATGGAGAGCACCAGTGTTTACTGGAAGCCTGTCTATAATATCCTGGAAGAAGACTTCGAGATCCTGCTGGTTAACGCCCGGCATGTAAAAATGTGCCTGGCCGCAAAACGGACAAGGCCGATAGCCGTTGGCTGACCAAATTATTGCTCAGTGGATTATTGAGCGGCAGCTTCATTCCACCTTCAGACATAAGAGAAATGCGAGACTTGTTCCGCTATAAAAAGAAACTCACCGGTCAGATTGCTGCCGAGAAGAACCGCCTTCAAAAGATACTGGAAGACGCTAACATCAAGCTCGGCAGTGTCATCAGTGATGTGTTTGGCAAAAGTGGGTCAGCTGTGATCGATGCCATCATTGGCGGCCAAACAGATCCTGCTGTTTTGACCTCCCTGGCCCTTGGTCGGGTAAAAGCATCCAAAGACACCTTGCATAAATCCCTGCAGGGGCGTATCACTGCTCATCATCGCTTCATGCTCAAGACAATCAAAAAGTCTATAGCCCAAATACAGGCAGTTATCGCAGACGTTGACCAGGCGATCGACGAACATCTGCAAAGTCACCAACTGTCTGTTGATCTGCTGCAAACCATACCAGGAGTTGGGAAAGATAGTGCCGCTACTATCATTAGTGAAATTGGTGACAATATGGAGGCTTTCCCATCTTCACATCACCTTGCATCGTGGGCTGGTATTAGTCCTGGCAATAATGAAAGTGCTGGTAAAAAAAAGCGGCCGAATAACAAAAGGCAACCCCCAACTCAAAACCGTTCTAGTAGAATGTGCCTGGGCTGCTACACATTGCAAGGGCGAGGGAAAGGACTACCTACGTAACAAATATTATAGCCTCGCGGTACGAATAGGCGCTAAAAAGGCGCTCATCGCTATAGGGCATAAGATCCTGTGTGCAGTCTGGCATATGATTAAAGACAAGCAACCTTTTACACAACCCGATCCAATTGTATTACAACAAAAAATAAAAACCAAACAGCTTAATGCATATCTGCAGAAGATCAAACAACTCGGATATGAAGCTGTATTGCAACCTTAAAGGCCGAGGCTTTACTGGTATATAAACCGGCACAAAAACTGGCTTCACCTATCAAGCATCCGCAGCTGTGCCTCAGAGCACGTAGAAAAAAATTTGATCCCTTGATAGGTTGATAAGGAACTTCTTGAAGGCTTTTCAGAAAAAAAAGCCGCCTCAATACCCTTGAGACGGCTTTCACAATAAGTTTTATAAGAACAGAGAGGTCTTTACTGGCCCATGCCCTGCATACCATTTTGCATACCTTCCGATTCGCCCTTCATGTTTTTACGTTTGAAGAGGCCGATATCAAACTTACCAAAACGGTAGCTGAAGTTGACGCGAACGATCTGCGGATCTCTTCTTCTCCAATCTGTTTGCGTAAAGTTGGCTGATTCAGAGAAGGAGTAGAAGCGGCGTGTACGGAAGATATCATTCCAGTTTACCGAAATGGTAGCTGTATTCTTCTTGATCTGGAATTCTTTCCGCAAACCCAGGTCGGCGCCATAGTTGGCATCAATAAAACCTTGTACGGAAGAAGGCGCTGCTCCCATAAAGCCGCCACCGCCGCCCATACCACCGCCACGGCCACCGCCACCGCCGCCACTATTGCTGGTGCTAACCGGTAAAGCACTCTTGGAAATATAGTCACCACTCAACTGTATGCTCCACCCCTTACCCAGTTTGTAAGTATTGTTGATCTTGGCCGACCAACTGGTACGCTCATTGGTGAGCTGCTTGGTGATATTATCGCCATTGATCTTGGAATAATAAACGTTGGTGCTGAAGTTCATATCCCACCACTTCGTCCAGTTATTACGGAATACCAGTTCAATACCTGCTGCATAAGCATCCGAAGCATTGATCCAGGTACTTACAAACCTTTTTTGACCTTCTACCACCTGCGTATCCTGGTAGCGGGCTATCAGGTCGGTTGTATACTTACCAAACAAAGTAGCCAGGAAGGTATTGTTGTTTTTACCGTATGTCTTTTGGTACGACAGTTCCAGCGAGTGCGTAAACTCGGGTGTCAGGTTGGGGTTACCCGTAGAGTAGTTCAGGATATTGGAGATGTCATAGTTAGGCATCAACTGGAAGAAGTTGGGCCGGTTGATCCTGCGTGAATAGTTGATCTGGATATCCTGCTTGCTCTCAAACGAACGCGTTAAGAATACACTGGGGAACAAACTGATGGGGAAGCTGTTGGAATAATTGTCTTTACCAATTTGCTTTCCGTCGTAATTAGAACTTTCGGCGCGTAAACCCAGTTGGTAACTCCATTTGTCTTTTACCTTTTGAGAAAAAGTAGCATAACCGGCATATACATAATCTGTATACTCAAAATTGTTGCTTACACCGGGATTGGCTACCCCATTGGTGGAAATAGCTTGTGAGCTTTCCGATTTGCGGATCTGTGCCCTAAGACCAGCTTCCCACTTCATGGTTTCGTTAATGGGGTTTACAAAATCCGTTTGTGCTACAATGAACCTGTTCTTTCCACTGCCGATGGATTGTTGTAATTGCTCGGGTCCTTTAGGATTGGTTTGCCCGGCATCATTGAATGAGCGGAACAGGATATTGCTGTTGTTCTCATTCTTGCTTAGGTTATAGTTTACATCAGCCGTCCATTCTTTACCGGCTTTGGCAAAGAGGTGCTTAAAGCTTAACTGAGTTCCATAATTGCGGAATTCAAATTCGCCGAGCGAGTTGCGGTACTGCGTTTCAAAGAAGTTACCCATGGTATCCAGGTGATAGTTTTCCTGGTTATCATTTTTGAATTTACCCCGCACAATGGATTGAGAAATAGACAGCGTATTGCGGTTGTCCATGAAATAATCCAACCCAAATCGGCCAAAAGCAAAAGAACCACGGTTTACCTGGTCATTATCCTGGTGGGTATAACTATTGCGGCCTCCCAGGTTACTCGTCTGGTCCGACCAGCCCCAGCCTTTTGATTTACGCTGGTTGTACATGGCATTGGCAAATACATTCAGTTTGCCCTGGCGTACATTCAGATCACCACCGCCATTGAAACGGGCGCGGGAATCAACCCCGGCGCGGATACTTCCATTGTAACCGGCTTTGCGGTTCTTCTTCAATACAATATTAAGGATACCTGCCTGGCCGCCACTGGCATCATACTTGGCCGAAGGGTTGGTGATCATTTCCACACTCTGGATGGCATCGGCTGGTATTTGGTCGAGCGACAGGGTAGTGGGGCGTCCGTCTACAAATATCTGCGGCGCGGCATTGCGCAGCGTTACATTGCCATCAATATCTACATTGAGCGAGGGTACATTACGCATTACATCCACTGCCGTACCGCCCGCGGAGGTAATATTCTTTTCTACGTTGAATATCTTACGGTCAATGCCCATTTCGATCAGGGGTTTGGAACCCGTAACCGTTACCGCTTCCATTACCTGTGCATCCTGCTCCAGTTTGAAATTGCCCAGGTCTTTATCTACTGCATTCATGGCCTGGCTCATATCGCCACCCTGGCCAAACTTCAATTCAAAACCTACTTTCTGCTCAATGGTTTTATAACCAATGGCAGTGACCTTCAGGCGGAACTGACCAAAGATCGGCAGGTTTTCCAGGCTGAAATCGCCATTGCCCCGGGTAAGCATACCACTTACAATCGTATCCTTGGGTTTTTTGGTCACATTGTCCATTTTAGTCTGGATCAGTTGCACCGAAACCGCTTCAATACCTTTATTGGTTTTGGAATCGAGGATACGGCCGTAAAATGGCCGATATTGGGAACACCCCCACCAGCTCCTCCCGGCCTTCCTCCGCCGGGCGCTCCCCCTCCGGGAAACTGGGCTATACTTTGGCTACACAATACAGCACAAACAACAAATAATAGGAAACTTCTCATACCAGGTTAATTAATTTGTAGGGGTTAGACGCAAAAGTGCCCGAGAACTTGTGACCCGGGAATGACATTGTGATGAGTGGCAAAGGCCGTGCTAGTAGCTGACTGTAGCCATAACAATACCCAGTTGGGCAAGGCCAATCAGCAGGCCCAGCAAGGCCGCTAGACCTGCGGCCAGGTTCAGTTTATTACCTATAGCCTGATAAACAGCTACTTGTATCCTTTCGGTGGGGATGGCGCTTATTTTATCAATGATCATTTGCTCCAGGTTAAGGTCTTGCTGCAGGTTTTTACATATCCCTTCATGACCACTGGGAAAATGGTTTCCAACTCTTTAAGGAATATTTCTTTCAACTGATTAATTGTGCGCTCACCAATAAAGGTGCTGATCATGGGAAAGGCTTTGGGTAGCCCTTTGCGCAGGAACTCATCTACATGCACCTCCAATTGGGGTTTGATCTTTGCAGGCTTTCCGGACTGCCTATTTTTCTTCCAGCATATTGCCCGACAGCAATTCGGTGGCAGCCAGTTTGGCCAGTTGGGTTGTCCACTGTTGCCTGTTGCGTGGTAGTGCCAGGGCTAGAAATAATTTTACCATTAGCTGTACAGTTAACCAGCCAATCAATGCAGATAAAATAGGGATCATTAACCACCAGGGGCTCATACGGGCAAAATTTAGAGGCTGCAAAGAAAAGGGAATTGGACGGGAAAGCAAGTTTCGGGCTACGTGAATGGCGTGAAAGACGGGCATGAACCAGGTGAGTGAAAAGAAAATTGGGAAGTCGGGTAAACCTGGTATTGGCTCGCCGCTCGTAGCTCATGGCTCGGAGCTTTTGTATGATAATCAACCTGCTTTGTGAATAAAAATTGTCTATTGCATAAAAATGTGGAGATGATTTTTGACAGAAAACAGAATTGCTTTACTTTTGCACTCCCAATACGGTGGTTGTAGCTCAGTTGGTTAGAGCATCAGATTGTGGTTCTGAGGGTCGCCGGTTCGAACCCGGTCATCCACCCAAAAAAGAGGCAGGTAACTGCCTCTTTTTTATTGCCCTTTTAAGTAACCTGTTGTATGTGCCGGGCAGGTATTGGATCAGGTTGAAAAGTATCCCATGACCCTGAGACCAACTATCTTTTACAAATAAATAAGTTGAATACCCCAGGATTTCAACATGATCTCAGGTTTGTTGCCCTGATGAGTTTTCTTCAACTCGCAACTTGCGTTCCGGTAATCCGCGAAATCCGTACATCATGCAATTTTGGATGTAATGTCATTTTGGCGATCTTTTCGTATTGTTGCTACCAACACTTTTATACCGGTTTAAGCATACTTCCTTCCGTGGATAAGCCGCAGATCAGCCGTAGATAGGCCGTACATCCCCATCTTTCAGCTAAGCCGGAAGTAAACTTGAAGTAAACCGGAAGTAAACTTAAAGTAAAGTGAAAAGGTCTTTTTCTCCTCTCGGAGCGGCTATGGAGAGAGCCTGCTGATTTATTCTACCGCACAGAACCATCGCCTGACCAGGGGCGGAGAAAACCGCGACACCAGCGATAATGGGAAAAGTGGAAGAAAAGATCATGCACCGAAAATACGAAATAGGTGTCAACTTGGCGTACCCGGAGAAGTGAAAAATATCGCCTGCCTACCAGGGCAGATAACTAACGGCATTATTTTCCTAATATAAGAAACTAATCGTACGAATTATTTCCTATGTTTGGGTGATGAAAAACATAACCTTCCCTTTGGGGCTCATTTTATTAGTCCCCGCTTATTACAAGCTCAGGCCCTGCCAGATACCCTGCGCCTGAAAGTGGATAGCCTATTTAAAAATGGGATGTTCCCGGCAAACCTGGTTGCGTAGCAGGCATCATCCGAAATGATTCCGTTATATATGCCAAAGGGTTTGGCCTGGCCAACCTCGAAAATAAGATCGCCAGCACCCCACAAACTGTTTATTACATGTGCTCCGTGTCCAAACAGTTTGCCGGTTATGCCATCGTATTGCTTGCCCGGCAGGGAAAACTGAAGCTGGATGATGATATCCATCTTTACCTGCCCTGGATGGCCCGGTTTGGCAAGCCTATTACCATCCGCAATTTATTAAACCATACCAGTGGCCTGCGCGATGATTTGAATATGATCAATATATCAGGTACGCCCGATGGCGCCATGATCACCCAGGATTATGCCCTTAAACTGCTCAAAAATCAACGAACCCTCAATTTTGAGCCCGGCGAAAAATACCAATACTCCAATTCCAATTTTGTGTTGCTGGCCGAAATTGTACGGGTAGCCAGTGGGCAAAGCTTCCGTGCTTTCACCGACGAACAAATAGTCAAACCCCTGGGCATGACCAGTACCCGTTTTGTTGACGATGGTCAGGAACTGATTGCTAACAGGGCTCCTTCTTACCAGGCTTCCGTGGACAACACCTATAAAAACAGCCTGCACAATGTGTATACCCTGGGTGATGGCGGCCTGTTTACCAATCTGGACGATATGACGCGGTGGATCATGAATTTCTATGCACCCCGCGCCGGTGACGCCAGGGACATTGAACAATTGACCGAAAGGGGCAAGCTCACTAATGGAAAACAGATCAATTACGCCCTGGGCATCAGTGTAGATGAGGCGAGGGGATGGAAACGATATATGCACAATGGCAGCCTGGCAGGCTACCGTACCATTATAGCTGTTTATCCCGAACTAAAAATGGGCTTTGTTGTTTTTGGCAACGGCGGCGATAATGAAGTGTACTCAAAATCGGATCAACTGGCGGCTTTATTTGTTCCGGAAAAAGGTACTTCACCGGCTCCCAAACCAGCCGTCGTCCTTGATTCAGCGCTCCAGGTATTGAAGCAGCCCCAAGCCATCCAGGAACTTACCGGTACTTATATTGCAGAGGATGGTTACCAACTGAAATTTTCATTGAAAGACGGGAAGTTCTGGATGAATAACCGGGTACTGGTGCAAACAACTGCTGATTCTTTCTACGTATTTGTCAACCCTGCCATCCGGTTTGGTTTCCACCGGGGCAACAGGTCCACCCTCCCTTATCTGGAACTTATGTCGCCGGCGGTAGATAAGCCATTGCGAATGGAAATGGTGGCCGATCCGCTGGTCCTGACCGAACAGGCCCTGAAATCCTATACTGGCAACTATTACAGTCCTGAACTGGATTGTACCTATACCATCACCCTGAAAGATGGTCAGCTATTCCTGGGCAATTTCAGAAGAGGCGAAGGGAAAATAACTGTGTTGGGTGGTGATCACCTGGTGACCAATCTGTGGCCGATGCAACACCTAAAGCTAAGGCGGGATGCTAAAAACAGGGTCATTGGTTTTGAAGTAAATACAGGCGGTTTCATGCACCTGGTATTCAATAAGATGGATTGAGGCACCGTTTAACCAGCCGTCTTTTCCGATCCTCCCGATTTAGAAGACTTTACGCAAAACCGATTGTTAATATTCATTTTGTATTGCAACAACCCACCTTATTTATCGTTATTTTTGGAAGCAATGACTAAAGTATTACGCTATATGGTTAAAAGAAAGAATCTACCCATTGTGTTGATTATTTTGGGTGCCGGTTTGTTCCTGGCTTTCCGTACCCTGGGAATTGGAGGAGGCAGTAAACCACCCGCTACAAAATATGAGAAGATCCTGCATACAGTAGGTGAAATGCTCTCGGAAGCCCACTACAGTCCCAAAAAGATTGACGATAATTTCTCCAAAGAGGTATTTAAGAAGTTTCTTACCAGCCGCTACGTGGATGAAAGTAAGAATATCCTCCTGCAAGCTGATATTCAACAGCTGAAGAAGTACGAAACAAAGATCGACGATGAGATACTGGGCGAACCGGTACTGTTTGTGCCCGCCGTTTCAGAGATCGTGAAAAACGTATCCTGGAAACCGAACAGGTCTATAAAGAGATACTGAGCAAGCCTTTTGAATTTACCAAAGACGAATCGGCCAATTTCAATACCGACGACATTGATTTCCCTAAAAATGAGGCCGAGCGTAAAGAGGTATGGCGTAAAAGAATGAAGTCTTTGGTGCTGGACCGTTATGCCGACCTGTTGGAAGCCCGTGAAAAGAACAAGGGAAAGGACAGTGTGAAAGTGAAAACAGATGCAGAGCTGGAAAAAGATGCCCGCGACCGGGTAATGAAGATCATGGACCGCTTGTATGAGCGCCTGAAATTAAAAGTGAGCGATGACGACCGGTTCAATGAGTTTGTGAAAACCATTACCGAATCAATGGATCCGCATACTACCTTCTTCCCGCCTGTTGACAAACGTTATTTTGATGAGCAAATGAGCGGTACTTTCTATGGTATTGGTGCTTCCCTGTTGGACGGTGAGGGTGGAATCAAGATCAATACACTGATCACTGGTAGCCCCGCCTGGAAATCGGGTCAAATAGCAGTAGGTGACCTGATCCTGAAAGTAGGGCAGGGCGCTGCTGAACCCACCGACCTGGCCGGCTTCTTTGTAGAAGATGCCGTGAAACTGATCCGTGGCAAGCAGGGTACCGAAGTACGCCTCACCTTGAAGAAAACCGATGGCTCAGTTAAAGTGGTAACACTGATCCGCGATAAGATTGTACAAGACGAAACTTTTGCCCGCAGCGCTATTGTAAATACAACCAGCGGCAAGATCGGCTTTATATACCTGCCTGAATTTTATGCAGATTTTGAAAATCCCAAAGGCCCCCGTTGTGCCGAGGATGTGCGCAAAGAGATCATCAAGCTGAAAGAACAAAAAGTGGATGGCATTGTAATGGACCTTCGCAACAATGGCGGCGGATCACTCTATGATGTGGTGCAAATGGTAGGATTGTTTATCGAAGGTGGCCCCATTGTACAGGTAAAAGACCGTGATGGCAAACCGCAAATATATTACGACCACGATAAAGCCGTATTGTACGATGGCCCGCTGGCTGTAATGGTCAACGAGTTCAGTGCTTCCGCTTCTGAAATCTTTGCCGCTGCTATTCAGGACTATGACCGTGGTATTATCATTGGTAGCACTACTACCTATGGCAAAGGAACCGTGCAACGCAATATTGGCCTCGACAAGAACCTGGGTATGCTCAATCCCAACAGCGAATTAGGTACCGTGAAACTTACCTTGCAGAAGTTTTACCGCATTAATGGCGGTTCTACCCAACTGAGGGGTGTAAGTTCAGACATTCCTTTACCCGATCTGGCAGAGTACTCCAAGCTGCGCGAAAAAGACAATCCCGATGCATTGCCTTGGGACGAAATAAAAAAGCTGAATACAATCGCTGGAAATATGGTCTGGACCTGGCGCCCATCAAGAAAGCCAGTGACGACCGTATCAAGAGCAGTGATGCATTCACCAAAATAAAAACCAATGCCGAATGGTTGGCCAGGCAGAATGATAAGATAACGCCCCTCAACCTGAAGAAATTCCAGGAAGAGCAACGGCAGATCAAGGCTGTAGGCAAGCAAATTGATTCCATCAATAAATCGGCTAAAGAGTTGGATGTGGAAGCCATGGCCGAAGACCTGAAAAAATTCGAGTACGATACCGGTAAATCAGAGCGCTTTAAACAATGGATCAAATCCTTGCGCAACAATGATATCTACCTGGGCGAAGCCGTAAATGTGATCAATGATATGATCGTTCAGAAAAACCTGGTATACAATGCCAATGGCGCCGGCCGGAAGAATTAGAAAACCTTTGTCAGCCTAAGCCTTCAACACTCGCTCGCCTCTGGCGAGTGAGGTAATTTGCAGCCTCTGGCTACTGGTTTTAACTGTAGCCTAAAGAGGTTTGACTAAGACGACATTTGAATAAGATAATAGCGAACGCTGAATGGTATACCTGCCATTCAGCGTTCTTATTTGTGGTTTCCCTATTTTTGTTCCTTATTACTAACCCATTGCCATGAGTATTTTAGACAAGTTCAAGCAGATCACTACGTTTATATTTGATATGGATGGTGTACTCACCGATGGTACCGTATATGTGTTGGAGGGTGGTCAATACCGGCGTATGAGTATCAAGGATGGTTTTGCCTTACAACTGGCCATCAAAAAAGGATACCGGATAGCCGTTATTTCTGGTAGTACCAGCGATCCGGCAGTGGAACGTCTGCACAAACTGGGTATACAAGATGTGTTTATGGGTGTAAAGGATAAAAAGCCCGTTTGGAAGAATATAGGCGCCAGCACAACCTCCAGGTAGTCGAAATATTGATGATGGGGGATGATATTCCCGATTATGAAATAATGCAATCAGTGGGCCTGGCCTGCGCACCTGCCGATGCCGCCATCGAAATAAGGGAAATGGCCCATTATATTTCCGGCTACCCCGGCGGAATGGGCTGTGTGCGCGATGTGATTGAAAAAGTGCTGAAATTGAACGATCACTGGGACTTGCACACGAATACGGCCAGTTTGTAGTCCGCCGGATACCCAATTCCGGCAGCTGAGGCAACTTTGTATGAAACCTTAAACTCCACTGGTAAACTTTAAATCTCTTGATTATCTTAGCGCTTTCATGAAACTACTGGTAGCATTTTTACGGCTGGTACGAACATTGAACCTGGTGTTTATTGCATTCACCCAGCTGTTATTCCTGTATTGCGTAGTGATCCCTGTATTTCAACAATCAGATATGCCCCTGGTGATACCCATTTACCAGTTTGTGCTATTGGCCATTGCTTCTGTATTGATTGCCGCAGGTGGTTATATCATCAACGATTATTTTGACCTCAATATTGACCAGGTGAATAAACCTCGCAGGTTGGTGGTGGAAAAGATCATCAAACGCCGCTGGGCCATAGTATGGCATTGGGTTTTATCGGCTGCAGGCATACTCCTAAGTACTTATGTGGCCTGGAAGATCAGGGTATGGTGGCTGGCTCCGGCCAATTTATGTTGCGTAATAGCCCTGTGGTTTTACTCTACTACCTTTAAGCGAAAACTGCTAAGCGGCAATATCATTATCTCCTTGTTAACAGCCTGGACAGTGATGGTAGTGGGCTTTATAGTGCATTATAAGGTGATCAAAACGCCAGGCTTTTATGGCCTGGTAGAGGCTTCCAAGATCATGCGCATTACTTTCCTGTATGCCGGCTTTGCCTTCATTATTTCCCTGATCAGGGAAGTGATCAAGGATATTGAAGATATGGCAGGCGATCAGAAATACGGATGCCGCACCATGCCCATTGTATGGGGCGTAAATGTATCAAAGGTTTTTGTAGCCACCTGGATCATTGTATTGGTGGCCGCCCTGATCATTGTTCAAGCCTATGTACTCACTTTTGAATGGTGGGGATCCGCACTTTATTGCGTATTGCTGATCATTATTCCCCTATTGTATATATTGCGTAAGTTATATACCGCGCAAGCCAGCCGCGAATTTCATCATTTAAGCGGGTGGATAAAATTGGTGATGCTTACCGGTATCGTGTCCATGATCTTCTTTAAAATTTATTTTGCGTAATGGCTATTCAACGAGTAGTACTGGCCTCACAAAGTCCCCGGCGGAAACAGCTACTGGAGTGGGCCGAAGTTCCTTTTGATATCATTGTAAGATCTACCGATGAATCCTATCCCCCCGGCCTGTCTATAGAAGACATTCCTGTACATATTGCCCGTCAGAAAGCCCTGGCTGTGCAAAACTGCGATGAATACAGACTGTATAAGGCCAATGCCACCATCATAGCGGCCGACACCGTGGTGGTGCTGGACAATACCATTATTGGCAAACCCGCCGACCGCGAAGATGCCATTGATATTCTTAGCTCACTCTCTGGTAAGAAACACCTGGTGATCACCGGTGTAGTGATCCTGCAGGATGGAGAAGAAATTGCTTTTTCCGATACTACCGAAGTATGGTTCCATCCCATCACCACCGGCGAAATTGCTTTCTATGTAGACAAGCACCGTCCTTTGATAAAGCCGGCGCTTATGCCATCCAGGAGTGGATCGGCGTAACCAGCATCAAACGCATCAATGGTGATTTCTACAATGTAATGGGCCTGCCTGTGAGCAGGGTAGTACAGGCCCTGAAAGCGTTGTGAAATTTATATATATTAATCATGCTTATCATGCTGCTTAAATTTCCTCATATCGAAAATTAAACTTCGGTTAACGGTGATTCTTCCTTCTCTTAATTGAAAGAAAATAAGCGCCACCTTCTCAACCGAAGAAGGAACTTTTACCATAGCCATAAGCCAGGCAGGCGATTATATCCTCCAAATCTCGGCAGTCAGCTATAATAATAAAGAGGTGCCGGTTAATATGACATCTTCACAAAGCAAAATTATTCTCCCCGATATTTTGTTCTCCTCCTCAGCGGGCGCCTTGCAAGAGGTGGTAGTTACTTCTAAAAAGAAACTGATAGAAGTGCGTCCCGGTATGCTGGTATACAATGCAGCCAACGATGCTACCAACAAAGGCGGTACCGCTGCCGATGTGTTGCGCAAGGCCCCTGTATTGAATGTAGACGTCCAGGGCAATGTGAGTATGCGGGGCAGCACAAACCTCAATATCCTGGTCAATGGCAAGTATTCGGGCCAGATGGCCCGCAGTCCGGCCGATGCCCTCAACATGATGCCCGCCGATATTATCCAGTCTGTAGAAGTAATTACTACCCTTCTGCCAGGTATGATGCCGAAGGGGCCGCTGGCGTGATCAACATCATTACCAAAAAAGGAAGAAAGGACATCAGCGGCGCCCTCGAATTAAGCGCCAGCAACCTGGAACAGGTATTCAACCCCCGCATAGCCATCAATACCGGCAAATGGAGCATCGCGGCCCATGGCCATGCCCACCGCCTCCGTTTTAAAGAAGCAGCTACTACCAACCGTACCCAGTTTGAAAATGGGCAGGCCACCGGTCAGCTCGCTCAAAAAATGGAGAAAGACAATGCCGCACCCCATGGTTCCGGCGACCTGGCCATCAGTTTTCAACCCGATTCTGTCACAGAGATCACCGCTGGTGTCAATGCCTGGTTTGGCAATTGGCCCGATGACCGTAGTATTGAAACCATTCGCCGGCAGCCCAATGGATCGATCACCGAACACTATTTCCAATCTATCCATGCCCGCGAAAAATACCTCGGGGCCGATATCAACCTGGGGTATAACCGGAAGTTCAACAATCCCGGCCAGGAAATAACCTTACTGGCCCAGTTTTCCCATCAAAAAGCAAAGAACCTTATCAAATCCTGGCTGAGCGATTAGAGCAGCCAGCCTTATTACCAGGAGATCAATGACAACCACACCCGTAATACCGAGTGGACCTTCCAGGCCGATTATGTACACCCATTGGCAGCAGAGGGGAAATATGTGCTTGAAACCGGGGGCAAACTCATCTTCCGCGATGTAAACAACCGGTATAACGTACTGGCCGGCGATCCTTTGCAGTTACCTGGTTTGCAACCCGACCCCACCCGGTCTGATAATTTCAGCTATAACCAGGATGTATGGGGCGCCTATGCCTTGTTGAAAGCCAACCTCAACCACAATTGGTATGCAGAGGTGGGCGTGCGTGTAGAAGGAACCAGGCTGAAGGGGATCATTACAGGAACTGGTACCCGGTTCAGCAATGACTTCACCAACCTGATCCCTACCGCCACCATTTCCAAAAAAGATCGATGACCGCCAGACCCTGTCTATCAGCTATACCAAACGCCTCACCCGGCCTTATATTTGGGACCTAAGTCCCAATGCTGATGCGAGTGATCATAAAAATATCATCGGTGGCAATCCCTACCTCCAGCCCGAACTGGCCCATCAGGCCGAATTGACCTATAACCTCAATACAGGTACTGACTTCTTTCTGAATGCTTCATTTTTCTGGAAGCAAACCGATAATGCGATCGTGGAGTTTATGCGCACAGATGCACAGGGCATTTCTTATACCAGTAAGCAAAACCTGGCTGCCAACAAACAGGCAGGATTGAATGTGTCTTCCTCCGTCAATGTATCGCCCAGGTGGAGCCTCAATGGTAACCTGAACCTCAATTACCTCGATTTCCAAAGCGGGGGCTGGAGATATACAGATCGGGTTGGGCAACAGATATCAACATCAATACCAGGGCCGTTACCCTGCTGGGCAACCAAACCGGCAGGTATTACTATAGCTTCGCCGTAAAGAAGGAGATCAAAAAACAAAAACTGACCATTACAGTAGCCGCCATCAACCCCTTTACTGAATTTGTGCCCCAGTCTGTGTTGACCCACCGACCTGCATTTCAGTCAACCGTAGATAACCGTTACTACAGTCGCGCGTTGAAGTTTACCCTTAACTGGGAGTTTGGTAATATGTTTCAACAGAAGGAAAGAAAGAAGATCAATAACGATGATGTTAATGTGCAGGGCAAAGGGTAGGGGCAATAGCTGAAACAAATAAGGCCCTTGTAAATACGGGCGCCTGAAAGTTTCGTATATACCCCAAATTCAATGTCCCATGACTGAAAGACTACTCCAGTTTATTTGGCAATTCCAGTATTTCAACAATAAAAGTCTTCAGCTTCACACGGGCGAACCTTTTGAGATCGTTCATCCGGGCCTCCTCAATACCAACCAGGGGCCCGATTTCCTGGCAACCCGGATAAAAATAGGCGATACCCTGATTATCGGTCCAGTAGAATTGCACATCAAAACCTCCGGCTGGTACAAACATCGCCACCAGCTTGATCCACTTTACAGCAAGGTTATTTTGCATGTGGTATGGGAAGATGACCTGGACAGTGCCAATAGCGCCATTCCTGTATTGGCGCTGCGCGACAGGGTGTCCAAATTATTATTACAGCAATTTGAAGATTGGATGAATAGCCCCCGTTTCATTGCCTGCGGGCAACAGGTTAATCAGCTCAACAATATTACCTGGCTGGCCTGGAACGAGCGTTTATTGGTAGAGCGATTACAAAGAAAATCGGCTGTAGTTTTTGAATTCCTGCAGCAGAATAAACAGCATTGGGAAGAAACTTTCTGGTGGCTACTGGCCCGCAACTTTGGTATGAAGGTAAATGCCGACGTATTTGAGGGTATGGCCCGCAGTATTCCCCTTTCCCTATTGAGTAAACAAAAGAATCAATTGTTGCAGTTGGAAGCCATATTAATGGGACAGGCAGGCTTATTGGAAAAGGGCTATGAAGATGATTATGCCCGAAAGCTAAAGGAAACTTATCAATTCCAACAGGCCAAATACAAACTCCAGCAGCGTCCAAATACCGCTCTTTTCCTTCGGATGAGACCGGCTTCTTTTCCTACCATCAGGTTGGCCCAGTTGGCTGCATTGGTTCATAGTTCAGGTCATTTATTCTCAAAAATTAAGGAGATTATTTCAGTAAAAGATGTTAAAGCCCTGCTGGATACCTGCGCCAGTGCCTATTGGGACCAACATTATACCTTTGATCACCTGTCAGCTGTGTCAAAGGCCAAAAGAACAGGACATAACATGATCAATAATATCATCATCAATACCGTGGTGCCCACCCTTTTTGCCTATGGCCTGCAGCGACAGGAACAGCAGTACAAAGACCGTGCATTGCAATGGCTTACCGAAGTTATGGTGGAGGAAAATACCATCACCCGGGGATTTGCTCAATGCGGTATTGCCAGCAGAAATGCGTTTGAATCGCAGGCCCTCATCGAATTAAAGACCAGCTATTGCGATCAGAAGCGCTGTCTGGATTGCGCGGTGGGCAACGCCCTGTTGAAGAAAAAATGTGCTAATGGGATAATATGCTAATGGGAAGATTTGCTAATTCGAAAATTTGAAAATGGGGAGTGCTTGAAAAGAAAAAGCCATGACTCAGGCACGTGGGTGATTGTGTCATGGCCGCATAATCCTAAAGGCTTCTTTCGGGCATTATCAAATTTTCAAATTACCTGATTCTCAAATTAAATTAACACCGTTTTCCAATTGAACACCACATTGATCTTGATATCGGGATGCAGACTATAGATCACCGGGCAGGTATGTGCGGCCCGTTCCAAAATGGTCTTTTGCTTCTCGTCTGCCTGTAAGCTATCCGGGAAATGAAATGTTAAATTAATACCACCTACACGGCGCGGATCAGATGCCATGATCTTTTCTACCTCGATCTTCGTTTCCGTCAGGTCAACCTCCATATCCCTTGCTTTTATACCCATAATTGTCATCATACAGGCTCCCAATGAGGTCGCCAACAGATCCGTGGGGAGAAGCGTTCACCCTTGCCCTGATTGTCCGGTGGGGCATCTGTTTGAATTTCAGTGCCTGATTTTAAATGTGAACAAACCGTTCTCAGGTTTCCTTCGTAAACAACAGTTGAGGTCATTATGTGTAATTTTGCCTTAAATTTACGTTGAATAATTAAATCACAGCCGGTGAAGAAATTTGTTTTGGTCATCCTCATAGGTCTATTAACCTGTTCTGCCTGGGCGCAGAATAATCCCAGTCCCAAATCTCCAACAGCGAAAAAAGACAAAAAAGCTGCCCGCCGGGGAGCAAATCAACAATTTGCTGAAAATGGAGGAAGAAGGGGAGATCATTTTCAATAAACAGAGCATTTTTGGCCTGAAACTCGCTACCGACGGCTATGGCCTTTCTTACGAATGGGGCAAATTCAAGAGCAACCGGGTGGCTACCATTTTCCAGATCGAACTGAATGAGAAAAAGCACCCCAAGGAAAAAGGACTTCCTACGCCGTAGGCGCTTTCAATGTGAACAGTGTGATCTATGGTAAAACCAATAATTTTTACCAATTGAAATTGGGCGTGGGCCAACAACGCATTATTGGCGGTAAAGGCAATAAAAATGGCGTAGCCGTGATGGCTACCTATGCTGGTGGCCTGTCTGTGGGCTTTATGAAGCCTTATTATGTGGATGTGGCAAAGAAGAATGATGAACGTATCAGGTCTACCTATCCCACCATTATCGACAGTAGCTATCTCGAGATCGGTGCCTCTGGTTTCACGGTAGGCTGGGGCGACGTAAAGATCCGCCCAGGCGCTCAAGCCAAGGCTGGACTAAGGTTTGATTTTGGACGCTTTAATGAAACCATTACTGCCGTGGAAGTAGGTGTTTCGGCCGAATTCTATGCCCAGAAGGTCTCCCAGATGGCCTTTAATAAGGAAAAACAGTTTTTCTTCAATGGCTATGTAACCCTGCTGCTTGGTAGAAGAAAGTGATGTATTTTTGCCTGCCCCGCCTTGGGCGGATAATGAACAACTTACTATCCTAAGTTGTTGATACAGATCACTGAAAGACAAAATATGCAGGAATTACCCATCATTAATACGGTACCCGAAACTTCCAAAGTAAAGAAACCCAACTGGCTACGGGTAAAGTTGCCTACCGGCGAAAACTACAAGCACGTACGTGGCCTGGTAGATACCCACAAATTACACACCATTTGCGAGAGCGGTAACTGTCCCAATATGGGAGAGTGCTGGGGCGAAGGAACAGCTACTTTTATGATATTGGGCAATGTGTGTACCCGCAGTTGCGGCTTTTGTGCCGTAGCTACCGGCAGGCCCGATGCTGTGGACTGGGATGAGCCCCAACGGGTGGCCGAAGCCATTTACCTGATGCAGGTAAAACATGCCGTAGTAACCTCCGTTGACCGTGATGAATTGAAAGATGGCGGCAGTATCATTTGGTACAATACCATCAAAGCCATCAAATCACTCAATCCCAATACCACCCTCGAAACCCTGGTGCCCGATTTTAAAGGTCAGCAAGAAAATATACAACGCATTATAGAGGCCGCCCCGAAGTGGTGTCCCACAATATTGAAACCGTTGAGCGCCTTACCCGCCAGGTGCGGATACAGGCCAAGTACCGCCGCAGCATGGATGTACTGAAACAGTTGAAAGAAGGTGGTATGCGTACCAAGAGCGGCATAATGCTGGGCCTGGGTGAGGAAAAAGAAGAAGTACTTCAAACCATGCGCGACCTGCGCAACAGTGGTGTGGATGTGATCACCATTGGCCAATACCTGCAACCTACCCGCAAACATTTGCCCGTGATCAGGTTTGTACATCCCGATGAGTTTGCTGCCTACCGCGAAGCCGGTTACGAAATGGGCTTCGACTACGTAGAAAGCGGCCCCCTGGTGCGTTCATCCTACCACAGCGATAAACATGTGATAGCAGGTTTCGGTATCTCAAGTGGAAGCTGGAAAAGGAATTGGTAAGCCAATAATGAAAAGCGAGGAGTAAGTGGTCCCGAAAGCTTTCGGGAACAAGTGGTATTGTATTTTCCACTAGCCATTTACCATTAGCCACTAGCATTTCTTCCATCCTATTATACGTTTTGTTTGAAAAAGATACTTTTATTCGGAACTATAGTTGCGTTACTGTATTCCACCTCCTCAACTGCCCAACTGAATTGGAACCGCGTTGATTCAGCCTTTGGTAAATTGCCTAGGTCTGTTCAGGTATATAAAACGACCGACTCCCTCAATGGTCACCCTTTTGTGGCCTACCTGGTAGTAGCCAGTCTGAAAGACCGTAAGCTGGAGTTTACTACCCAGGTAAGTAAGGACAAACGTTATACGCCCACCCAGTTCTATGAACAAGAGGGTAAGCCCTTAGTGGTCATGAATGGTACTTTTTCTCATTTGCCACCAATCAGAACCTCAATGTGGTCATGAAGGATGACAGCATGGTAGCTTATAACCAACCGGCTTTACAACAAAAGAATACCGACTCTTTCTATTACCCTACCCGCAGTGCCCTGGGTATTACCAAACATCGCCGGGCCGATGTTGCCTGGCTGTTTACCGATACAGCCCAGCAATGGCCCTATGCTTTCCAGGAACGGCCCATCCTGGCCAAGGGTACTAAGTCTGATCCTTCTTTGCCGATCTTAAAACCCTGGATCAATGGAAATGGTGGAAAATGCGTACCGCCATTGGGGGCGGGCCGGTTTTGGTGAAAGATGGACTCATCCATGTTACCAATGAAGAAGAACAGATGTTTGTGAAGGGGGAGAATGACAGGCATCCGCGCACTGCCATGGGATATAACAATAAGCGGCAACTCCTGATCCTGGCCATCCAGGGCCGGTTTCAGGTGTGGCCGATGGCGCTACCCTGGCCGAAGAAGCCAAAATACTGGCCGACCTGGGCTGTATTGAAGCCCTGAACCTTGATGGCGGTGGCAGCAGCTGCGTGCTGGTAAATGGAAAAGAAACCATCCAACCTTCCGATAAAACAGGTCAAAGACCCGTACCCGCCGTATTTATCATCCGAAAACGGAAATAGATACTAATCTACTGGCAATCAGCGTTTATGTTTCCCCTTATGCCAGTAACCGTTACCATCAGAGATGAGACTGCCGGCGGCAGGATCCTCACAGAATTGCCCGTCACACTCGACAATGAGCTGACAACTGTCAAAGACATCATTATCGCCCGGGTAATGACCGAAGTATTAACCTATAACGAAAAAAAGCCTGAATATTTCCAGGGGTTGGTACAACCAACCGATGCCGAAGTAACCCTTAATGGTTACAGGTTGCACAACCGGTCGAAACCGGTCGATGCAGACCAACAATGCCATATTGCCCTGGATGCATTCCGGAACAACGGCTATTTTGTACTCATCGACGATATCCAGCCCGAATCGCTCGATCAGATCATCTTACTCAACAAACAATCCAATATTTCCTTTGTCAAACTAACCCCACTCGTAGGAGGATAACCATGATGACCCATTCAGCAATTTCTCAGGTAGAAATGGAAGCTCTGTATTTGCAACTGCAGGAACTGTCCCTGGAAAAGACCGTGACCAGCCCTCGATTAATAAATATCAGTCACAAAAGAGAAGTACTGGACCTGGCCCAACGTGACAGCCAATGGCTGCTATCTTTTTGTTTTCCTATTGAAAAAGGTGGAGCAGCAACGGCTGCTTCCTGAAGAGAGCAGCAATTATGATGGATCACTTATCAAGCATTGGGTGATCTCTTACCGGATAGCCGCCGGGATAATAAAAATGGTGCCCGATCCCGATGAGCCAACCTTTGTATATTATGTGCAGCAGCTGGCTGATGTACCTACATTAGATCTGACCTACCAGGAGTGGCCTTATGATAGACTGGTCAATATGGCCACCGCCCTTATCCGGGCCAATGGACTTACTTCACCTGTCGTTGAATCCTTGGAACTATTGCAAGCAACACCGGAAGATTATCATATCGATATCATGAAGAAGACCTTCGAGCGGATCGGCTTTCTGCTGCAAGGTGGTCCAGACAGGACCTTTGATGTGAACGATGGTTGGGGCAAGGCGTTGGATGCTTTTTCAAAACTGCATCAGCCGAAGAAACTGCAGCCTGGCATGCCTTGCTGGAGCATTGTTCTTCGCAGGCTGGTAAGAATACTCCCACGCAACAATGGAGTAAAAAAAACGCCTGTACTGTTGAATGCGATCGGGCACGATCGATTTGCTGATCAGCTGATATCCTGGTTGATCCTCTTGCAGGAGTTGCTAAGTGAAGCGCATCAAAGCCCGGAAAATTCCGATTACCTCAATGAGGTCAACCACGACCTGTTGCGGCCCCTGATCTGGTGTGCTGGTTTTGTGAATCATGCGCTGTTGAACAATGCCCTCGACGAATATGCTGGTTGGGCCTATAAGAAAAAGCACGATGTCGGTTCCCTATCAGCCAAAACAGGTAATGCCTGCATGTATGCATTTTCCCTGCTTCCTGCCAATGAAGGAGTGGGCCGGCTAACGAAGTTCAGCATGAAGATCAAGAACAACACCATCCTGAAAGCCATTAACAAGATCATCGAGGATGTTTCGAAGAAGAATAATATTTCCTGCGGGGAACTGGAAGAAATGAGCGTGCCCAGCCTGGGTCTTGATGAGCAGGGCATATTACGTATGAGCTTTGGTGATTATGAGGCAGTATACACCGTGACGCGCCTAAATGAAGCCGAACTGCAATGGGAAAAACAGGGTACCCCACAGAAATCCCTGCCGGTAGCTGTGAAAAGTGGCTATACCGCCGACCTGAAAATACTGAAGGCCCGGATCAAAGAAATAGAAAGCCTGCTGCCTGTTTATAAAGACAAATTGGAGCAAACCTATCTGCAACAGAGGTCCTGGACTTATGAACAATGGGAAGCAAGTTATATCCGGCACCCGCTGATGGCAATCCTGGCCAAAAACTGATCTGGCACTTCGATACAGAAGGGGCAAAACAACAGGGCATTTGGTGGAATGGGGGCCTTGTCGATGTGCAGGGAGAACCACTTACCGGCTTGACGGTCAATACATCAGTACAGTTATGGCACCCGATCGGTTTCGGCCCTGATGTAATCGTTGCCTGGAGGGATTTTCTGTTGCATAACGAAATTACACAACCTTTCAAGCAGGCTTACCGGGAAGTCTATTTAGTTACCGATGCAGAGTTGAATACGGAGACCTATAGCAACCGTTTTGCTGCGCATGTGTTGCGGCAACAGCAATTTGCCGCCTTGTGTAAACAAAGGGGCTGGTCCTATGCGGTCATGGGCAACTGGGATTCGCACAATACACCCGAGCTCCAAATCCCTGGCTGGAAGATGATGGCTCAATACTATGTCGATGCCAATTGGGAGGGAGATATGACAAGTAGCGGCATCTTTCAGCATATCCTCACCGACCAGGTACGATTTTACCGGGAGGGCGAACAACTAAAAATGCAGGACGTACCGGCAATCGTATTTACGGAGGTGATGCGGGATGTGGACCTTTTGTTGGGGTAACCAGTATTGGCAATGATCCGTCCTGGCGGGATAATGGTATTGATAACGACCAGATGAATACCTACTGGGGAAGTTATTCTTTCGGCGATCTGTCGGAGTCGGCGCGTGTGCGGGCTGATGTATTGAAGAAACTGGTGCCACGGCTGAAGATCAAGGACAAATGCAGTTTTGAAGGCAAGTTCCTGGTTGTAAAGGGGCAATTGCGAACCTATAAGATCCACATGGGAAGCGGAAATATTCTCCTGGAGCCCAATGATCAGTACCTGTGTATTGTACCAGAGCAGGCCACCGGCATCAGTAAAGAGAAAGTATTCCTGCCTTTTGAGGGAGATAACTTATTATCCATCATCATCAGCAAAGCATTGTTGCTTGCTGATGACGACAAAATAAAAGACGTTACGATCACCAGGCAGATCACTCCTGCCTGATCGATTGGAGAGGAAAACGGGGCTGACCCAAAAGGTCAGTTTGTTTAAAGAAGTAAGGGTTGACCCCAAAAAGGTCAGCCCTTACTTTTTAGAGTAAGGGCTGTTTTGTAATTTTAAGTTACCACACTCAAAAATTACAATGGCTAAAGTAAAGACTTCCGTAATATTTAAGCAATACAATCAGCAACAATCTTTATTGCTACCCCCTTCTCTGGAAGAATTAATTGGCGAAAAGCACCTTGTCCGGGTAGTCAACGAAGTTGTAGAGTCTATGGATATCAGTGACTTAATTAATCTGTACAAAGGCGGCGGCACTAGTTCCTACCATCCCCGGATGCTGCTGAAAGTGTTATTATATGCCTACAGCGTCAAGATCTACACTGGCCGTAAAATAGCCAAAGCACTCGGCCAGGATATACATTTTATGTGGCTCAGTGGTATGAGCCGGCCTGACTTCCGGACAATCAATAATTTCCGTAGCAGCAAGGCCAAAGAAGTCATAGAGATCCTGTTTAAGGAAATGCTGGAATTCCTGGTAGCCCACCAATACATAAAACTGGAGAACTATTTCTGTGATGGCACGACCTTACGGGCCGATGCCAATCAACACAAAATGGTATGGAAGAAGAATGCAGAACGCTATGGCGCAAAGAATATAGAAAACTGCCGGTCGTTGTTTAAGCAGATCGATGAGTTGAACAGGCAGGAAGAAACAACTTACGGTACAGCAGACCTGGAAGAGCATGGAAAGGCGTCCTTTATTACACGGGAAGCCATTGCAGAGAAAGTAGCTGAATTGAATGATACGATCCGTACAACTACAGCCAAAAGAAAGCGTCGCAAGGCAATGACACTGAAAAAGAAGCTAAAGGAGGCTGAACATAAAATAGACAAGTATAACAACCAGATCACCAAAGCAGGCAAGCGCAGTGGCTACAACAAAACAGACCCTGATGCCAGCGCCATGATGATGAAAAACAAAGTGGAGGTTCTCCCTGCCTACAATATAATGGCTGGCAGTGAAGAGCAGTTCATTACCGGTATCAGTGTTCACCAGACAACCAATGATGGTGTTTGCTTTGAAGGTCACCTGCAGCAGATAGAGCAACAACAGCCCTGCAAACCGGACAGGATCATCGCTGACAGCATCTTTGGTACAGAACAGAATTACGAATTGTTGCAGAAAAATGAGATAGAGAATTATATGAAGTTCCCACTTTATCATAAGGAACAAACAAAGGGGTACCAGAAAAACCTTTTTCTAAAGGAGAACTTCTCCTATGACCCTGTAACCGACAGTTACGGATGTCCCAATAATGAGCTGCTTGTTTTTAAAGGCAAACATCAGAAGACGCATAAAAGAACCGGTTACAAGTCTGAAGTGAGACTATATGAGTGTAACAATTGTGCTGGCTGTCCCTTATACCAACAATGCTGCAAATCCACCAAAGGGTACAACCGGAAGATAGAGGTGAATGAAAAGCTTGAAGCCTATAAGCAACAGGCCCGGGAGAATCTTCACACAGAACTGGGACAGGCATTAAAAAAGCGACGCGGTACAGAGATCGAAAGTTGCTTTGGCGACATTAAGCACAATATGGGCTTCCGTCGCTTCCACCTGCGTGGCCTGCGCAAAGTAAAAACAGAGATTGCGCTGGTAGCCATGGCCCATAACCTTCGAAAGGTATATCTCAATGGTGCCAAAAGGGCTTCCTGACTGCAAAAACAGGCTCTCAAGGGTAGCTTTACTCCCTGATCTTCTACACAAGCTCATAAATACCCGAAAAACTTACTGCCATACAAAATTATATAGCCCGACAGGGCGGGCCATATAATTTTCTTCTTTTGGCGGGTATTGACCTTTTAGGTCAGCCCCGTTTTATTAAAGTGATCCAGCTATGGAGTCAGGTTATCCTTTCATTTCCCATACCAGCGCACTGGCGCCCAGGATCGCGGCATCTGCCTCCTTCAGTTCGGAGAACAAGAGCTTGATCTTGTTTTGGAAAAATGGGCAGCATATTCTTTTCCATATGCTCCCTTGTAGGCTTCAGGATCAGGTCGCCTGCCTTCGTCATACCACCAAATAAAATGATGGCTTCAGGAGAAGAGAACATCACAAAATTAGCCAGCGCCAATCCCAGCACTTTACCGGTAAACTCATATACTTCCTGTGCCAGCTTATCACCCTGCATTGCGCAGTCGTAAACTACCCGGCTATCGATCTCTTCTTTGGCAAAATTGCGCAGCAGGCTGTCGCGGTGGTTGTCCCTTTCCAGGAACTCGATCGCTGTTAAGGCTACCCCGGTGGCAGAAGCATAAGCTTCCAGTGAGCCATGCAGGCCTGTGCCTTTGTGTTTGCGGCCGTCAGGAATGATGGTGGTATGGCCCAGTTCCCCGGCAAAGCCATCATGGCCATAGATCAGTTGTCCATTGGCCACAATACCGCTGCCAACACCCGTGCCCAGCGTGATCATAATGAAATCTTTCATGCCACGTGCTACCCCGTACATCATTTCTCCCACGGCAGCTGCATTCGCATCATTGGTCAGCGAACAGGATACATTGAACTTGTCCGTCATCAGTTGAGCCAATGGGATCACCCCTTTCCAGGGCAGGTTGGGCGCATATTCAATGGTGCCATTGTAATAGTTGCCATTCGGCGCACCAATACCAATACCACGAATGGCGCCAATGCCACCAACTTCGTCAATAGCCGGTAAAAGCGCCTCATACAACTCATTGATGTAATCAGTAACATTGTTGTGCTTCCTGGTGGAAATAGCACCCCGGTACGAAATATCCCCGCGATGATCCACAATACCAAACACCGTGTTGGTGCCACCTATATCAATACCGATTGCCAGCTCTTGCTTTTGACTGATTGCCATGATTAGTGATTATAAAAAGGTCCCGCCTTTAGCGGGACGCAATGTACAAATTATTTTGGTTGATTAGTGGCCTCCGGCTATCTGCGCATCAATATCCAGCCCTTGACTTTTCAACACTGCTTTGGTCTTGATCGTGTGCCATGCCAGGTAGGCAAAACAGATCAGCGGAACGATGTAAGACAGGTGGGTGAAATTGGTTCCTTCACCTCCACCTGCCGCCAATCTCGCCTGATCGAGGTCGATGATCGCACCCTGTGTTGGCGGAATGATCGCACCACCCAGGATCATCATGATCAGGAAAGCAGAGCCCTGACTGGTATATTTACCCAAACCGGTAACTGCCAGCGCAAAGATACAGGGCCACATAACAGAGCAGCAAAGACCGCAACTGATGATGGCAAAATTGGAAACCATACCAGTGGTTACCAGTGATATCAGTATTGCAACAGCTGCCAGTACAGAAACGGTCAGCAACAGTTTTACTGGTTTTTCTTCAGCAAACAGGAAGGCCAATGCGGCAATGATGATAGGAATGAGGTAGGGGAGGAACTCATTGACTACGTTATCCCCTTAATATAATTCACCAGCAGGATCAGCGCAAAAGCTACTATCGGAACTACCAGGCCAAGAACCCGTTTGGTGCTCTTGGGCAGGTTGAATACACTCACGGCTCCCGTCCAGCGGCCGATCATCAAACTACCCCAGTACAGCGATACCAGGTGCGCAATTTCCGACTCATCATAACCACCAAAAGCAGGCAGTTTCAGCAGTGCTGCAAAGTTATTGTCGATCGTTACTTCCACACCCACATAAATAAAGATGGCTATCATGCCCAGTACCAACTGTGGGTACTGCATGGCGCCCCATCCTTCCTTGTTTTTGGAAGCCAGGAACATGGAGACGAAGAGGATACCAAGGATGATCAACAACGAACCTACTACAATGGCTGTTTTGCTGATGCCGGTTTGCTCTTTCACGAAATCCGCAAACAGTACAGGCAGGAAGATGAGACCAATGATCAATAAGGTATATAAAGCCTTGGGACTTTTTCCAGCTTTTCGTTGGAAGTGGTCTTAGGCAATTTGGCAAAAGCAAAGATGGCAGCTGCCAGCAGGAACAAACCGGAAAGGAAGAAATACAGCGTTTGGATATTGGTGATCGATGCTTCTTTCTTTGCAGCGACGCTACCAAAGAGTACTACACTTACTACCAATGGTCCCAGCAGGGTGCCAAAGGAATTAACGCTTCCGCCCATATTCAGTCGGTGGGCGCCTGTTTCCGGACTACCCAAAGCAATAGCAAACGGTTGCGCAGATGTTTGTTGTAGTGAAAAGCCCAATGCGATTATAAAGAAGGATAACAATACCAGTCCAAAAGTGGCATTACCCGAACCGCTGATAAAGGCCAGCGCCAGCGCACCTACCACCGAGATCAGCAGGCCATAGATGATACCTTTTTATATCCGATCTTATTGAGCAGGTCAGTACCGCCAATAGCCGATGCCAGGTAAAGGATAAGAGAGCCATAAAAGTAGGCGCCATAAAAGGCTGAACCTACCAGCTGTGACTGAATCTGATCCAGCTTAAAGAACTTTTTGCAAAAGGGATAAAAATACTGTTGGAAGCAGCTACGAAGCCCCAGAAGAAAAATACGATGATCAAAACACCGAACTGGGACCACTTGGTTTGTTGACTCATGCAGAATCGTTTTAGTAAAATTTTTAAAAGTAACAGTTTTTGCCATCACCCGTATCGGACGGTCAAAATTTATAAGTTATGCAAGGAATAGTGCCGCAAATGTATGTTTTGTAATGATACATCAAAGCATAAGGCCAATACATGAGTAATCTTTTACCTTTTTTACTCCCTGTGCAACAATGAATCAAAATCCTTCCTAAATTGACAGGAATTTCGCACACCAATTGTAGAACAGCATGGAGATCTTACACGTCAGCGCAGAATGTTACCCCGTGGCCAAAGCTGGTGGATTGGGCGATGTTGTGGGCGCCTTACCCAAGTACCTCAATGAAGCGGGCCATATTGCCAAAGTGGTAATGCCCATGTACCGTACCAAATTCCTGTATGCCAACCAATGGGACGTCGTTCATAAAGGATATACCAACCTGGGCAATTGGTGGTTTGAGTTTACCGTCATCAAAGAAAGGAACAATAAACTGGGCTTTGACCTCTACCTGGTAGATATCAATGGCCTGCTGGACCGGGAAAAGGTATATGGTTATGATGACGATACCGAACGGTTTACCGCTTTCCAGATCGCTGTACTTGATTGGATCAATGCCTGGCAGCACCTGCCCGATATGATCCACGTACATGATCACCACACCGCCCTCATTCCTTTCATGCTTAAGCATTGTATTAAATACCGGCCCATTGCCGGCATTCATACCGTTCTTACCATCCACAATGCCCAATACCAGGGATGGATGAGCTGGAACCAGGGCATCTTCATCCCCCTTATGATATGTGGCAGTGGGGCCTGTTGGAATGGAATAAAAACATCAATCCCTGGCTTGCGGTATCAAATGCGCCGATAAGGTCACCACCGTAAGCCCCAGCTACCTCGACGAACTCAAATACATGAGCAATGGGCTTGAAGCCCTCTTTGAATACGAAAAAGGCAAATGCTATGGCATTTTGAATGGTATTGATGTAAAGGTTTGGGATCCCCAAAACGATGAATACCTGGTACACCGGTATGGGCTGGACGATATGGAAGCCGGCAAAGCCAAGAACAAAATGCAGCTCTGCAACCAGTTTTCCCTGGATTTCGATAAACCATTGATCGGATTTATTGGACGACTGGTTGGAGAGAAGGGCGCCGATCTGCTGCCCCAGGCCATCCGCGATTCCCTGAACCATATTGGCCGGCGTATGAATTTTTTGATACTGGGCAGCGGTTTTCCCGAAGTGGAAGGCGCTTTATCCGATATTAAACCTCTTTCCCAATACGATTACAATGTTTATATAGGCTATAATGAAACCCTTAGCCATACCATGTATGCCGGTATGGATTTCCTGCTGATGCCTTCACGCGTAGAACCTTGTGGCCTCAACCAGATGTATTCCATGCGCTACGGTACCGTACCCATGGTGAGACGTACCGGTGGCTTAAAAGATACCGTGATCGACTATGGTGATCCAGGTGGTTATGGCATTTGCTATAATGAGGCAAGTGTAGGCGATATTACCCAGGCCGTGTGGCGGGCAACAGAATTGTATCAACAAAAAGATACCCTGAAACAGATCCGCCGCCACATGATGCAGCTCGATTTTAGCTGGGAAACCAGCGTACAGCAGTATATCGCAGTATACCAGGCGGCTCTTGGCTAAACATTCTGCTAAGCGGCATGTTATTGCTTATTGTCGATCGCTCCCGTCGCATGGCCTATCGTGTGGACACATTTTTGTATAGTTTGCGTGTTTAAACTATGCAAAAGAGAGAATTTACGGAATTAGACGACCTGCGTTTATTGTATCGTGGCAATAAGATTTTAGGGGATTTATTTAGCAAAGGTGTCCACTCGATCCGGCAGCTATCGTCTGATGAGTCTTCTGCCAAGGGGTTTTATCGTTTTTTGCAGAATGACCGTGTGAGTGAAGAAGAAATTGTCCGGAATCTGTCCGCTAACTGTAAAGCTGCCTGCCAGGATAAGTATGTGGTGTGTATTCAGGATACTACAGAAATAAACCTGAGCAGCCATAGCAGGCGGATTAAAAAAGATGAGTATATAGGTACCACCAATGCCAATAATAAAAAGGGTTTGGGTTTCCTGCTGCACCCCAGCCTGGTATTGGATGCTGTTGAAGGGATTCCTTATGGCTATGCAGATATCAAGGTCTGGAACCGGTCACTGGAGTTTAAAAGTAAACATGAGCGCAACTATAGTTCATTGCCGATAGAGGAAAAAGAGTCGTACAGATGGATAGAAGTGTCTAAAAACACCAAAGAGGCGTTGGGGATGTAGTAAAAGGAATGGTCATTGTACAGGACCGGGAAGGTGATATCTATGAGCAATTTGCTGTTATTCCGGAAGCAGGGGCCGATTTACTAATCCGGGTAAGGACCAACCGGACATTAAAGGATAAAACAAAGTTATTCAGTTGTTTGTCAGATCATCCGGTGCAAGGCACTTATGAACTGGTTGTGGATGCTAAAAACGGCAGGAAGAAGCGAATTGCCCGAATGGAAGTCCGGTATAGAGAAGTGGAAATTAAGAGAACGTATGGTAGCAGCGAAGGAGTAGTTCCATGGGTTAAACTTTGGTTGGTAGAAGCAAAGGAAGTGGGTTATGAGGGATCCGATAAGATATGCTGGCGTTTGTTAACCACCCTGGCTGTTGAAAGCGCGGACATGGCAAAAAGTTGCATTGAGTGGTATAGCTGGCGGTGGATGATTGAAGAAGTATTTAAGATACTGAAGAAAGAAGGTTATAACATAGAAGCATCGGAACTGGAATATGCTTCCTCTGTGCGAAAGATGTGTTTACTGATTATGGAAGTGGTCATTAAACTGTTCCTGATGAGGTTGTCTTATGCAGAACCTGAAGTCGCCCTTGGGGCAGAGGCTTGTTTTAGTGAGGATGAACAATTGTTTCTGGAACACCAGATTATACGACTGGAAGGCAAAACGGAAAAACAAAAGAACCCATACAGAACTCAGGATTTAAAAAGGTTTGTATGGGTTATTGCAAGAATGGGCGGATGGAAGGGCTATGAAAGTAGAAAACACCCTGGTATTACGACCCTTTGATTGGAATACAATACTTTAAAGCTGCTTTCGATGCATGGATGATAATGAAAAATGTGTCCACACGATAGGTCGCATGGCGGGACGGGCTGCAGATTCACAATTGACGTATTGTACTGATCAAATATAAAAACCCAACAATTATGAGTAAACAAGTGATTGCTGTCATATTGGGTGGAGGAGCCGGCACGAGGTTGTACCCCCTTACCGCCAGTCGCTCCAAGCCTGCTGTACCCATTGCCGGTAAGTACCGCCTGGTGGATATTCCTATTTCCAACTGTATCAACTCGGGCATCAACCGGATGTTTGTACTTACACAGTTCAATTCCGCCTCCCTCAACAAGCATATTAAGAATACTTACCATTTCAGCATATTCAGCAGCGCCTTTGTGGACATCCTGGCCGCCGAACAAACGCCCGACAACCCTTCCTGGTACCAGGGAACGGCCGATGCCGTACGCCAGTCACTGCGCCACCTCAATCAGCATGAATGTGAGTATGTACTCATCCTGTCGGGCGACCAGCTTTACCAGATGGATTTCCAGAAGATGCTGCAAAACCATAAGGATACCGGAGCTGATATTTCCATCGCTACCATCCCCGTGGTGGCAAGGGAAGCCTCAGACTTTGGCATTTTAAAATCTGATGAAAATAACCTCATCACTTCATTCATAGAAAAACCCAAGAAGGAATTATTACCCGATTGGGCCAGCGATACCGGTGAAGAAATGCACGCCAAAGGAAGAGATTACCTCGCTTCCATGGGCATCTACATCTTTAACCGGAAATTGCTCAATGACCTGTTGATGGATGTGTATAAAGATTGTACCGACTTCGGTAAGGAAATACTGCCCGGTTCCCTGGAAAACTACAAGGTGGCCAGCTACCAATATGATGGTTACTGGACCGATATTGGTAATATCTACTCCTTCTTTGAGGCCAACCTGGCCCTCACCGATGAGATACCACCTTTTAACCTGTTCGACAATTCCAATGCCGTATATACACGCGCCCGCATGCTGCCCCCGGCAAAGATCAGCGGTACCACCCTGGAGAAAGCCATTATCTCCGAAGGTTGTATCATCAATGCCAGCCGTATTGAACACAGCGTAATTGGCATTCGCAGCCGTATTGGTTATGGCTCTACCATTGTGAGCAGCTACCTCATGGGTACCGACTACTACGAAACCATCGAGGAAATGACCCATGCACAGGAGCGCGGATTGCCCACCCTGGGCATTGGCGACCGCTGCTATATCAAAAACGCTATTATTGATAAGAACTGTCGCATAGGCAACGATGTACGCATCAATGGCAGCGATCAATTGGAAAATACCGACCATTCTCTTTATACCATTAAAGATGGTATTGTAGTGGTGAAGAAGGGAGCCATCCTGCCCGATGGATTTGTGATCTAATTCAAGAAAACATTTACATAATAAAACAGGCTGTTACACCACCCATGTGACAGCCTGTTTTCATGTCAGCCAATCTTTGATCAAATCCAGCCTGTTAGGAATCGTGGCTATCGCTGACCTGTGTACGACGTATAATTACGATCGGCTAAAGTGTTTTTTGTAGCGTATTGACCAAAAGCAAAAAATAGTAAGATTTTATTGCTTATTACTACAACATAACAAGTGCATCGGTACTTTTGCACCACTCTCCGCAATTCTCCTCCTGGTTATTTCTTTTAGTAGCATTGGTTAATCAACCAATTTCCTCCATGGGCTTATTGTGCCCGTCCTGTCGTCAACCGGCAACGGTTGATCATTTCCTTCATTAATCATTCACCTGGACTTCTGGCAACCACCTTACGCCAGAGGAGTATATGTATTTCCCGGGACCAGCTATCCGTCCCGGCCAAGTACTTATTGTTTAATCCTAAACCATTTATTAATGAAAAGCTTTTCCTTTTCAATGGCATCCCTATGCATGCTAATGATCAGTTACCAACTTACTGCCCAACGCATTCAGGTAGGGCCGTTTAATGCTACCGCTTTTTCTAATAATACCCAATCGGGTTCCGTTTCATGGAGTAATCCACACCATGCTGCCGTGCCGGATAATAACCGCGCACAAGCTACACAGGTATTGAGCCTCTTTGCTACAGTCAACACCAACTACCTCCTGGCACAAGGTTGGGGAATTGCTATTCCCGAGGCGGCCACCATTAGTGGCATATCCATCGATGTAAAACGCAGCGCAGCCGGTATCAGCCTTGGCGGGGCTGTAAAAGACAACGTCATTAAATTGATAAAGAACGGCAGCATCACCGGCACCAACAATGCCAGTTCCACAGCCTGGAGCATTTTTGATGAGTATATTACTTATGGAAGCCCTACCGACAACTGGGGCCTGTCGTGGACTCCGGGAGATATCAATGCAGGCAATTTTGGAGTAGCTATCGCAGCTTCCTTACAGGCAGGCTTACTAAGCATAGCTTTATCAGCCCGCATTGACCATATCACCATCACCGTGTATTACCTAAATCCTACTACATTGCCAGTTACACTGGAACGGTTTACCGTCACAGCGCGTAATGCGACAAATATCCTTAATTGGGCTATGGCTGATTACGAAACAGCAGCCCGGTGTATGGTCAATAGGTCGGTCGATGGCAGCACCTGGCATACCTTCGCAACCATCCATCCCCAGCCCAACCAGTACACCTATACCTTTACTGATCAAGCGCCACCGCCGGGTACCGTTTATTATCAACTGGCCATAGAAAGTGACGATGGTAGCGTCACGTATTCGCGTGTGCAACGGGTGGTACGTCAGGCCAGTAATATTCGTTTTTATCCCAATCCGGCTATTAACACCATTACCATTTCAGGTAGGCGCTATTCTCCCATCATTGTGATCCGCGATCTGCAGGGAAGATTGATCAAGACCCTTTTCCTGGATACAGCTGTTTTGTCCGCACAGCTTTCCATTAGTGGTATCCCTCCCGGCCACTACCTGCTCGAAATTGATGGCCATGTATCACGGCTGCAGGTGGCAGCACAAACAAGATAAAGGACAGGACGGACATAATACAAAACTCGAAAGGGCCGATCTTTTGATCGGCCCTTTTTGCAACGCCCATCCAGCGTCCTAAGCATCCGCTGGGCTCCAGCAACGGTCCCGCTTGGTGACAACTTGACCCACCTTTGAGGTTGATATATGACAAATAATTAGAACTGGTTAAAATTTCTTATCATAAAAGCCGACCATGCCCGTTATAAACAGGCAACACTTTCCTTCATCCTTTTTGGTTTACGTTGATCTGTAGCACTGTTTCACACATTTATTTCCTGCAAGGGCTTATAATGCCCACCTTATCCTTAACCGGTACCGGTTAATCATTTCATTCATTCGTCAAAAAACGGGTGTCCCAACAAAGCAGGTACGTTGGGATGACCTTTCTATTACCCAAGGACCGCCAACGCTCCTGGTAACGTAACTATTTGTTGAATCCTAAACCACATTTTATGAGAAGAGCTACTCTTTTTATGGCATTCCTATGCCCTGTATTCACCTGCCACCTCACTTTTTCACAATGTATTCAGTCAGGCCCGTTAAGCCCGACCGTTTTTCTGATAACAATAGTTCTGGTACCGTTGCCTGGATCACTCCAGCCAATGCTGCCTTATCCGATAACAACTCTACGCAGGCGTCAGTGGTATTGTCGTTACTGGCTTCGGCAAGTACCCATTACCTCCTGGTAGAAAACCCTGGTTTTTGATACCGGCAGGCGCCGCCATTTGCGGCATAACCGTAACGGTGGAACGTAGTACAGGGGGATTAGCCTGGGCGGATCTGTAAAAGACGCCACTATAAAACTGGTCAAAAATGGCATCATCAGCGGTGTCGACCATGCCAGTGCCGCAGCCTGGCCTGGCAGTGATGCCAATGCCAGCTATGGAGGGGCATCGGATTTGTGGGGACTAGCCTGGCTACCGGCTGATATTAATGCAGCCAATTTTGGAGTGGTCATTAAAGCATCGTTAACCGCAGGGGTAGCGAGCGTGGGACTAACAGCCAGTGTTGATCACGTAACTATTACCGTGTATTACCAAAACGCTATCCTGCTGCCTCTTGTGGTTGAACAATTTGCCGTCACCACTAAAACCGGCACACCCACTGTTACCTGGACTGTTACGGCATATGAAGGCCTTGCTAAATTCCTGGTGGAAAGATCGGCCGATGCCAGGACCTGGGAGGTCATTAAGGTATTACCGAACCTGACATCTAAAAGGGAATACAATTATGTCGATCTTAATCCATTGCCTGTAGATAGTTATTACCGGATTGCAGTAGAAAACGAAGAAGGGAGCCAGGTTTATTCATCCATTAAAAAGTATCCCCACAGGGTAATGCACTCAATATATACCCCAACCCTGCAACAGGTGTCCTTTATATTCGCGGCAAGCGGCATACGGCCAGTATTGTAATTAAAGACCTAACCGGAAGACTTATCAGATCGCTGACTGTTGATCCACGTTTATTGCTGGTGCAGGTGCCTATTACAGACCTGCATCCGGGCATATACCTATTGGAGATAAATGGAACAACATTCAGGATAACCAAAGAATAATGAATTGTCATTCATGTAGGGGATGTGGGTGATGGATAATTGTATTAAATACATTACCTGCACCCCCTGCATGAAATATGCTTTACCCAAGTGGGCTGAAAATCAATGGCGGACAGTTGAAATAAACATAGTATTTTTATAAGTATTATGCTCGACTACATCCTGCTAAATAAAAAGAAAGCCTGGGGGTTAGTGATCTTCTTCCTGGCCATTTTTATAGTCCTGACCATTGCAAATAGAACACCCTTTGAGTTCGGTCTGCAAAAGATCTGGACCAATATTGTAGTGAGCCTGGCCCTTTCCTTTTTGGATACCTGGTGTTTTTATTCGGCGCCTTCATTGACTATTCCAGGGCTACTGCTCTTTTTGATAGTCCGCCCTTTAAACTGCTCCTTGATAAAGGATTTAAAACTGAGCTGACTGCGGTGAGATCAAGATTCCTTTTGCCGGAAAAAGGATTGCTGGAACTGTTGATGGCTTTCCCGTTAAAATAGGTGGCTCTGCCAAACGTTTCAGCATATTCATTGGCGTCAATGAACGGATCACTGATCGCAGGACAAAAAAAGAACTTGTCGACCTGCTAAAGCCAAAGGGCTGAAGTTCGAAGAAATATTTGTTGAAACCCTGGTCGTACCGGGCAATGCAGGCAGCGATAATGGATATGTACTGCACCTGCTGGAAGACAGGATCGCCTTCCTGAAAGTAAATGGCTTTGAACCGCGCGATTAAAACTACTTCCACCTGTCATTTTCTTTGCGTATTTTACTGGCCAGTCATTATGCTGCGTACAACAAAATTATTGTCTGCATTAGTCCTCTGTTGCCTGGTGGCTTTTTCCTGCCAGCAACCTACTCATCCCAATAGAGTAGTGGTTATTCAACCCCTGGGCGATTTTCCTTCGACCCAGGTAGCCACCTTGTTGCGGGAGCTTAAGAAAACCCATCCCCATATCATCACCCGGACAGCCATTCCGTTTCCTGCATCCTCCTGGTATGCGCCGGGAAACCGTTACCGGGCTGATTCGTTGATCAAGTATTTAAACCGTTTGGGCAATGCAGATACTGTGATCATAGGGCTTACCAATAAGGATATCAGCGTCACAAAAGATACCATTAAAGATTGGGGTGTTATGGGCTTTGGGTACAGTCCAGGTAATGGTTGTGTGGTATCTTCCTTCAGACTAACCAGGGGCAGCCAACAGGATCAGTTTTATAAAGTAGCCATTCATGAACTGGGGCATACCCAGGGACTGCCACATTGCTCTGTTAAAACCTGCTTTATGCGCGATGCCGAAGGCGGGAACCCTTTGGATGAAGAAACAGACTTTTGTACCGACTGTAAATCATTCCTGACCAGCAAAGGCTGGCAGTTAAAATAGAAGCCCTATGATCAGGAATGTATTACTTCCCTTACTATTGATACTCCTTGCCGGAGTGACATTTATTTATTGCTGGTACGAACCATCACCAGCCTCTTACATAGGAATACCCGCTTTTGCAGTCCTGGGCTTTGGAAGCCTATACCTTTCCTACTATATTGGCTACGCTTTATTCCCCGACAAGCGAAATATCCCATTGCCACCATTTCCAGGAATTATAGCCTTAAGAAATAAGAAACAGTCAAGTGCCTGGACAAAAGGTAGCGTAATTGGGCTATTATTAACATTGACCTGTTGGATCGGATTTTGGATTGCAGTGCCAAAACTGATCGATCAATACAAATCATACCATATTCATCATTACGGCCAATACAATAAAGCCCTGGTAACAAATACAGGATATACAAAGGGAATCGGTGATTATGCGGAGTATGAATATATAACTAGGGAAGGTAAAAAGTACAACGACCGCACAGCCCGTGGTATATTGGTTGTGGGTGATACCCTTAGCATAATTTATTCCACTGAACGGCCCATTATTAATGAAGTGATCAAAACTTTTCAATAAAACGAGGGTATCATCATTTAATGGGCGCAATTGAAGATTGAATAGTAATTTCAATTTTCTATTATTACACACCTCTATGAACCAGGAATTAAATGCCTGCATCGTTTTGAAGTCCCCGGTATCGGGCGTTCGATATGCCCTTCAAAAATGGAGTGGTACCCAATACGAAGTTGTGCAAGCTATTGAAGCAGCTGGGCACGACCTGCATTTTAAGTTCCCCTGAAAGTAAAGACCGGCAAAGACAGTCTACCCGATTTTGCAGGTCCCTTTGCGCAAGGCCCTGTCGGAGAAAGGTTTGTTTATATAGATATCGGTACCGCGGCGAGACAATTTACCTCACCCTGGAGCCGGCGCTTAAAGATCCCTTTAAGAGGTATTACATGGGAAATGATCCAGCAGGTAAATGATAATCCTGGTGATATATTACAGACTTCAGTTCCCGGAACCGGCAAGGACGGCACCCCTAATTGTGCTACCGTGAAACCCTTTGCAGGGTGGGTAGTAGTTACTCAATCCTAAATTAAACACTTATGCAAAACATAGAAACCACTACTTTATATCGCCCCGTTGGTCCAGAAGAATTGGCACTGATTGAAGAATCGGGTTGGATAAAATTCCCTCCTCGTTTGCTTCAGCAACCTATTTTTTATCCTGTCATGAATGAGGAATATGCCATTCAGATCGCCCGTGACTGGAATGTACCTGCTTCAGGATCAGGATTTGTAACGAAGTTTCAAGTCCGAACAGATTATGTCACAAAGTTTCAGGTGCAAAATGTAGGCGGGGAAATTCACAATGAGCTTTGGGTACCGGCTGAAGAGCTGGAAGAGTTTAACAGCAATATCATAGGGAAGATTGAAGTGACAAAATCTTTTGTTTAAGTAAATCTGGCTGAACACTCACACCACATTCCACCACGGCTTGTCTTCGTCCTTACCCCTGAATGTTGATCGGGTGGAGCAGGAGCTAGCCCATTATCACTAACCGTAGGAACCGCTTCTTTAACCAGGTATTGCAAACGCCCGGTCTTGAATAGTTCATTGATCTGCTGTGCAAACCTGGCGCCCTGTGCAGGCTTGATCGTTTTTACAAAATTGGCATAACCTATTACTACATTGGCTGGACTGGCCTGCCCCGGCATCAGTTCTGTGGCATCTTTCGTTTGCAGTTGGTGCAGCAGGGCCCTGAACTGACGCAACTTCTTTCTGTCAATACCCAACCGTTCATTTACGATTAGTCCTGTTACTTCCTGCCTGGCTCCCTGGTGCATGATCCGGATCTTTTCTGGGTGCACCGTAAATCCTTCATCCGTCAATATCTTCTTGATGCGCCATACCATTTGTTGTGTATTGATATCCGTGTTATTCCAGGAAAAGCTCACATCATCGGCATAGCGTGTATAACTACAATCATGTTTTGTAGCCAGCCCTTGCAACCGAATATCAAGCGAATAACAAAGTATATTTGTAATGGCCGGACTGGTAGGCGCCCCTGTGGTAAAACCCGTTGGCCCTTTTGTACAAAATAATCCTTTCCATCAATCCCCACTTCTTCCGTCACCGCTTCTGTACACAACAAGGCCAGTATAGTGGCTATTTTTTCTGCATATCCCAATTCTTGCAACAAGCCCTTTACCCGTTTGAAATGAATGGAAGGAAAGAAGTCTTTCATATCCATATTCAATACCGTCTTTTACCAACATGGTGCAAGGCATTGCTGATGATGGAACGCTTGGGCGCAAAGCCATGCACCGCCTGGTGTACCGCCACCTTGCTAAGGATCAGCTCTAATATCCGGTAATGTACCTTTTTCAACCGCGGCATGGGAGCCGAGATCAAACGCTTGCCACCCGATTTCTTAGGCAGGTAGAATTTCCGGTAATGTGTTATAGGCGATACTTTGCGTGAGAAGGCCAGGAAACGCAATTCTTTCAGCGTAATGCCCAGAGCTGTAGCCAATTCATTTTCATTGGCAAACACTGGCAGCTGGTGCTTTTGTAAAGCTGCCAGATTGCTTTCTTTGTGGTTAAGCCCTATAGAAACATCCTCACCCAGGTAAATGATCTCAGTTGATTTCTTGTGCTGCCAGGCTGCTGCTTTTTCGAGCCTTTGCAAAGCCCGTTTCTTTTATTCTCTTGCTGCTTTGCCCTGGCTTCGGCCATCCGTTTCTGCCGCATGGCCTTCAATACTTCCTCTTTTTGCTGGTACATGCGGCGCTCCTCAAACAAGCGACGGAACTCATTATTCAGTTCCACCTCTTTTTTGATCAGTAGCTCCGGTACCGAAGGCGATGCATCACTTTTAGGCCAAAAGCCCAGGCGTTGCATTTCTTCCAATACCACCATATCCTTGGAACCTTCGCGGATGCGGTCATCTAAATCGCAATTGCTCAAAGGGAAGCGGTTCACGGCTCAATTCCCGCAACCGGTATACCCCGGTTAAGATCATAGATCACCCGCCCGGCCTGTGTATAAGCACTTAATGCGCCGTCACTTTAGCAGTATCTATTCCTAACTTTTGACCAATATGCGCTGGCGTAGCCAGCCATTCTTTTGCAAGGCCCCAAACACCTGCTGTTTCGTAATATCATCTACCGTAAGTCTGGGCGCCAGCAGGTCAAAATTACCGGCGTGGCTCCAGTCGTTATTCGTCCATCCGCTTAATCCCAGCGTAAAATTCATATCTCCCAGATCCGCAATATAGAAGGCCGGTAAACCCGTGCCCAGCAAATGAACTGTAAACTTGTTGGCTACCGGTATCAGCCTTTCCAATATCAACAATCTTCTTCGGCCCCAGGTTCTTATTTCATGCTTGCTATTGCCTGTATAGATACTGCGTGTGCAGATGATCTCCTTGCCCCAGGGCTCCAGGACGATCTTGACCGGATGCCCCGGCTCCAGCACATAACGCATTGCCCTGGGCCTATGCTTTTCTTTAAAGCGGCGCAGCAACAGGCAAATGCTGTAAATATCCATGGGATGCAAGTCTACCTGTATCGTAGGCAGCGTCATGGCACTGCTTACCTGCAAAAATCCCCGTACCCAACTTTCCGGCAGGTCGATCTTTTTTCCTTAAAGGACTCCTCTTGCGTAGTTTGCACCGTAAAACCGGTAGGGTCTACCTTCAACTCCGTTTCCTTATAGTCCCGTATCTTTTGAAATTCTTCATACAGCCCTGCCGAATAATCAACATTCGTGGTGCCGCATTTATAGTCATTCACCTCCTTAAACACATTGTAATTGCAGCCCAGCTTTCCATACGTCGATTCATCTTCACTGAAACATTCAAAGAACAATTCATCAGGATGGATCGTGATCACCGGATCCAACACAAACCACATATCCTTGTCCTTCTCGTATAGGTAGTTGTAATATTTCCGCCGGGCTTTGTAGAAGGGCGCGAATAACTTATCTTTTTCAACCGTAATCGCCGCTAGCTCTGTTTTGATGCTGGCCATTCGGCTAGTGGCCGCCTGCTCATCATAACTGGCCATAAACTCAGCCAGGAATAGCGCTTCGTTTTGCGCTACCCATTCCTTATAATCCGTTTTGTCCTTAGGTTTGAACCGCAGGTCACTCATCACTACATCATGTAGCGCCGATATAGCTTCCCGGAATGCCAGCTTCTTGTGCAGCTTGCCAACAAACCAGGCGCTTTCACGCAAAGTATCCGGAGCAAACGACACCCCGTTGTTTGCGAGGTACTTGTAACCTTGCTGCTGCCTGCAAAGCGATAATTGAATAACATACCTACCGTTTATGATTCTGCCATTCTTGTTACGAATGGCTTTAGGGTTAATGGTGTTTCTACTTCATACAGCGATTTCAGCTGCAACAATACTTCTATACATTTGGCCTTATCCCCAATAGCTCCCGTGGCCGATACATCCGAAAGAATGCCGCTAACCACTTTGGCCGCTTCGCCCGATTTGCGGCCTTCAACCAGTAAAAATTGATAGATCCTGTTCTTTGCTACCCGACCTTTATTAACCCGCGTTAATACTGAGCGAATATAGAATTCCAGCGAACTGATCTTGGCCACATCATCTGCTGCAAAACGTTCCAGGTAATTCGTGGCAAATAATTGCATTTTCTCACTGGGGTGCTGACTCAATTGCAATAGGTATTGCAGCCCATGTTCACTGTCAAAGAATCTGGTGATCAGTTCCCGTCCAAATGCCTCTACGTCCGGCTTGACCGAATCGGCCAGCGTGATCAATGCTTCCGGTGTCCAGTCAGTAGCTGTAAACTGCTCCCGGAAATACTGCATCGCAAATTGCCGCGTATCCTGCCACTTGCTGTCCAAAAGTTTCACTGCTGCTTCCTTTTCATACCGGATGCGCGACGCCTGTTCCCCATAAAATTTCCAACTCCAGTTACGTACGTTGAGGTTTTCATGACCTCCCAGGGCAATCACCTGTGGGATTGTCAACTGATCCGGACTGGTATATTTTTCAAGGATCACCACCCCAACATCCTGCGCGGCTTTGTAATTGCCGTATAAGAGATTCAGTGCTGTTTCCTTGTTGGCATTTTGCAGGTAATCACTCAATTCATTACACAACAACCTGCTGGTATCTGCATGCAGCCCCTCGGTGGTTTCTTTACGCAGCAAGGATGGCATCAAAGTTGCGGCAGCCAGGTGCCCAAAGGTTTTTTCATCTTTTGCCAGGCGGCCAATGAGCGGCGCTAACCCCTGCCGTACATCCCGGTAGGTGGAATAACAAGCAACAATGATCGCTTCCTGGTGCTTTAACAATTCCGGACTACTTACCAACTCAAGCAATGAAATACCCGCTGCCCGTACAGCCGCATCATCACGCCGCAGCAGGTCAAACAAGATCGACTTGTTCAGTGCATCGGCATTGGTCTGTTGCCGTTGCAGCTTTAATAGTTTTAAGCCAAACAATACAACCGGTCCCTGCGTATGCTGCAACAGGTCGCCAATAATGGCCAGCGGTACTTCCTGTATTTCCGTATTGAACAATTCAATCAACCCATCGCTGGCGCCATTGATCCTCCTTGCCATGAGTTCATGAGGCAACGTATGGCTGATCATCTCAGCAATGGCTTTGCCTACCACGGCTTTTCTGATATCGGAGTTTATCGTTCGGCTGCGGATCAACTCCCAGGCCCATTGCCTGATATCGCCATGCTGAACAAACAACAGGTCCTTGATAAAATCACTTTGCTGGAAATATTCAACCTGTCCCGCAATGGCCCATTCTTTTCCTTTATGGCGGGCTTTTTCAACGGATGAATTAAGCATCGCCGTTACCAGTTCCCCTGGAGCTTGCAGGTAGGCATACTTTTCTGTTACCAGCGTATAACCAAATTCAACTGGCAGCTCAAATCGCGATAACAACAACCGCTTGTATACCGGTACATCCAATTTCCCTTTGATTTCCTGATACTGCGGATGGATCGTCAACGCCCCCTGCGCAAACTCATGGATCTCTTCCAATTCGGCCTCTATCAATAATTGAAGAAACGATTGCGGCAGTTGATTCCACAAATGCAGGAAAGGCGTACCATTTTCATTACTTGCCGCAGCAGCCGCTGACGGTGTAGCGGCGGGTTGGGTAGTAGAAGCCGCTTTCTTTTGGCCAAATATACCGATCAGCTTTTTCAGTAAGCCACCCGTCTGTTGATGACTACTGCTGCCAGATGGCCGGGAACTCCCGCTGGTTTTTGCTGCTGATCTCATCTGCCATAACTGTCCTTTTATCAATGACAGTTCGGGATGTTCCCCGCTAAGCAACTCATGCAGGAATACCGCCCGCGCATTTTGCGGATAGCGGGTTTCTATAGAAATATAACTGCGGCCATTCCATTCACTGCGGCTGGTAGCAAAGGCCTCTTTAAAATCCAATTCTTTTTATAGGCGATCAATAACGCTGTGGCCAGTTTCACATAATCCGTATTGCCTGTATTGCCCAGCAATTTCAACCGGCGCCGTATACGGCGGTGCAGGTACCAACGTGTTTTTTGCGAATAGGCCAGGCGGCTGTTCTTTCGTTTTAGTTCTTTATGTGGATTGATAAGATCATCCACTTCATCAAGGTCTATCTCCGTTTCGAGGTCTTTCCTGATACATTGTGCGTAAACATTTCAGTTTCCCGTTCCAGCCTGCAGCCCAATAACCCCGTTATTTCAAAATCATCCAGCAACTCTGCCGATTTATAAATGGCCCGGATATGCTTAAAATAATTAGGCTGCAGTGGTGCCTGCAATACCATCTTTTTTGAAGAGGGGGCGAAGCCACCGCTGCTCTATAGATATCAAGTAGAGGTTCTCCAACCATCCATATCCGGAGGCCGCTTGCTGTAGATTTTCCGTCAGCAAGGCTTCCAGCGTATTGGCCTGGTTTTCCTGGATGGCTGTTTTAATGCCTTCCGGTAATCCCTCCAGGTATTGCGTCAGGTGCTGGTTCCGGTCATCACCGCTAAGCAGTACAATCAATCCGGCGCCGGCCATCCGCCGCACCAGCGAAGAGGGGTGGTCTTTATGAATGGAGGGCAATACTTCCACCGCTGCTGCATGACCGCTTCGTATGAGCGCCCAGGTACAAACGTATTGATGAAGCGTATCACCTTTTGAGAACAATTGAATAATAGCAGGCCCCGCTTCTTTAATTCTGTATTCACCCGCTTTCCATATTACCCGGCTCAACTTCCAGGGCTTTTGCCTGCGGTTAGCATTACCCTCTACCGCCTGTTGCAATCGTTACAAAATGGCCTTGGGCCGGCCTTCGGGCAATAAACTCCCATTAGCAATAAGCGTGGCTGATGCAGGAATAGTCAATGAAAAGAAGAAACACTGGCGCCAGGAGCCTGGCTGCTTTCGCTGCTGGTATAACCTTTACTTATTTTTCTTCGGCTACACTGGCGTAGATCTTTTCTGCTTCGGACAACGATACCGGCACAGGCGTTTTACTGCCTTCCTTTAAAGGAGCGCTCCGGCGCCCATAACGGAAGTTCACCACATACTTATCATTGCCTGCATCACAGAGATCGATCTCATATACTTTATCCGAATTTCCTTCCTTAAAATAAAGGGCAATTTGTTTAATCAGGCGCATGGATCAGGTCATGAATAAAGGGGAGGGAAGGTAGATAAAAATATTGTTTTTCGTATATTGAGTATTTATTATACCATACATAAAATCAGGAACCTATGCCATCATCCAGCCTGTTTCAAATTTCCTCTTTCATTCTTACATGCCTTATCGTTCTGCTCATAGTCGTATTTTATGTTTGGGGCTATCAATTAAAAATGAAAAAGGTTAAAAACAGCCAACCTACAGCGATGAGGGCTTTGGCGCCATACAGGGATCCTTACTCGGGTTATTAGCCCTTTTGCTGTCGTTCACCTTTAGCATGTCCAGCTCCCGCCACGACAACCGTTATGAAGTAATGGTGCAGGAATCCAATAATATCGGTACCGCCATCCTGCGGGCCGACCTCTTCCCGATTCCATCCGCAACCTATACCGGGTCCGGTTCCGGGAATATGTCAATGCACGCATTAACCTATACAAGGCCGGCATTAACCGCCAACAAAATGAAGATGCCCTACTACAAACCAATAAAACCGGCAACCAACTCTGGGCCATGGCCGCCCTGGCTGCCCAAAGCCCCGATATCGTTACCCGCAACAGCGGGTCCCTCATGGTCAATGCCCTCAACCCCATGATCGACTCAGTAACTACCCGCAAAGCCTCCCGCCAGGCCACTATACCCGATTCCATCCTTTTCCTCCTTTTTGCCCTTTGCCTCGCCTCCGGATTCATTGTAGGTTATGGCAGTAAAAAACAATCGACTGGATCATGGTAGCAGGCTTTTCCCTCATGATCGGCGTTACCATTTTTCCATCCTCGACCTCGATCGGCCCCACCGGGGCTCATTACCCTCGACAGCGCCCAGCAAAATTTTATAGACCTCCTGGACCAGTTGAAGCCTTAAAACCGGCCAATTCCCCGTTAAACCCAATCCATGCTACCTTGACCCCCGCTTGCTTACTACCTTTAAACCCTGTTCCTTTTCAACTTTTAACCGTATCAACTCGTCAACTGTGTACTGATTACACAATAAACCCCTATCTTTCCGCTGCCAATAACAAATAACGATTGCTATGGAACCTGTTACACCCCTTACATTGGACACCGAAACGGCCAAACAAGCCAGGCCACGCGTCAACTTCTGGGCCATTTGGAATATGTGCTTCGGTTTCTTTGGTATCCAGTTTGGCTGGACCCTCCAAATGAACAATATGAGCGCCATCTATGAGTACCTGGGTGCTAAACCTGAACAAATTCCGGGTTTATGGCTGGCTGCTCCTATGACCGGCCTCATCATTCAACCCATTATTGGCTACCTAAGCGACCGCACCTGGCACCCCGTTGGGGCAGACGCCGTCCTTATTTCCTGGTGGGCGCCATCCTCAGTTCCCTCGCCCTATTTGTAATGCCCAATTCCCCCACCGTATGGATGGCAGCTGGTACCCTCTGGATACTCGATTCCTGTATCAATATCAGCATGGAGCCCTTCAGGGCCTTTGTAGCCGATAACCTCAATGATAAACAACGCGCTTTTGGCTATGCCATGCAAAGTATGTTTATCGGTGCCGCATCCTTTATCGCCGGTTTTTTGCCTTCCTACCTCGTTAAATGGTTTGGTATATCCCGCGATCATGCAGGTGGAGGCATTCCACAAAACATCATGTGGTCATTCTATATCGGTGGTATTATGTTTTTTGGGGCTGTATTGTATACCGTATTACGCAGCAAAGAATACCCGCCCCGTGATCCCAACTGGAAACAAAAACTCAACGCACAACATGGTAGGGGTTTCAGCGGGGCCGTAAAAGAAATAACCCATTCCATCCTGAACATGCCCCTGCAAATGAAAAGACTGGCCCTCGTACAGTTCCTTACCTGGCCCGGCTTATTCCTGATGTGGTTTTATTATTCAACCGGCGTAGCAAGGGATATTTATAAAGGAGATCCCACTTCCACCAATACCGGCCTGCGCGATCTATTTACCAAGGGTATAGAACATGCCGGCGCCACTTCTTCCATTCTCAACCTCGTTACCTGCATCTTTTCCTTTTCCCTCCCTTTTGGGTAGGCAAATTGGGCAGGAAGATGACCCATACCTTTTGCCTCCTGATTGGTGGCGTTGGGCTCATCTCTGTTAATTATATCACCAATCCTTCCATGCTCTATGTATCCATGAGTATGGTGGGCATTGCCTGGGCTTCCATCCTGTCCATGCCCTATTCCATGCTGGCGGGTCACCTGCCCGAAAATAAGATCGGTATCTATATGGGCATCTTCAACTTCTTCATTGTGTTGCCCGAAATACTAGCCTCCTTATTCTTTGGCAAGATCATGGAAAACTTCCTCCACAATGATCGCCTCATGGCCGTACAAATAGGAGGGTGGTTGCTCATCCTTGCAGGTTTTGTTTGCGCCCTGATCGTAAAAGATAAAATGAAAGAAGATCTATTGTAGTTAAAATCACTTGTATAAAATGTCATTTGCTCATTGTTCCGCTCACAGCTCGTTGGCCGCAGCTCGCAGCTTTTTCTTGATCGTTTGCCTGTTACTGGCAGTACAACTTGCATTTTCACAAGACACACCCAAAGTATTCCCTACCCATTGGTGGACCGGCATGAAGAACAACAAACTTCAATTAATGGTATACCATCCCGATGGCCTCACCACATCCAAAACTGCTGTGGTATCCAATAGCCCTGATATCAGGATATTGAAAACCCATAAAGCAGCCAATAACCATTACCTGTTTATTGATGTGGAAATACCCGCCAATGCCCGGCCGGGTATAAAGAACATCAGCATAGCCAATCCTTTATTGCGTGAAGCCTATGCCATCAACTATGAGCTGAAGCCACGCAGTAAGGAAAATGGTAAAACAAGGATCAAAGGCATTACCAGTGCAGACCTTATCTACCTCATCATGCCCGACCGCTTTAGCAATGGCGATCCCACCAACGACCGCATAGCCGGCATGAAAGACCAAAGCCTTAACCGCACTAAAATATTCGACCGTCATGGCGGCGACCTTAAAGGCATAGAGAACCACCTGGATTATTTGCAAGACCTGGGCGTTACCGCCCTTTGGCTGAATCCTGTATTGGAAAATGATATGCCCGAACGTACCGAGCATGGTTATGCTGCTACCGGTCATTATACCATTGAGCCCCGGTTGGGTGGTGCTTCAGCTTATCACTCCCTGTCCAATGCTTTGCACAAGCGGGGCATGAAACTGATACAGGACGCCGTTTACAACCATGTAGGCATCGAACATTTCCTGTTCCGCGACTTACCCGATAGTACCTGGTTCCATTTTTGGCCCACCTATACCAATACCACTTACAAAGACCAGGTATTGATGGACCCCTATGCTGCTGCCATTGATAAAAAGAAAATGAGCGATGGTTGGTTTGTACCCTCCATGCCTGATCTCAATCAACAAAATCCTTTTGTAGCCAATTTCCTTATACAACATGCCATCTGGTGTACCGAAGAATTTGGCCTCGATGGCTGGCGCATTGATACCTATGCCTATAATGACCTGGCCTTTATGAATCGATGCAACAAGGCCCTTCTGGATGAGTATCCCCAGCTCCATATCTTCGGCGAAACCTGGGTGCATGGCATTCCCAATCAAACCTTCTTTACCCAGAACGTATACCAGGTTCCTTTTAAGAGCAACCTGCTGGCTGTGACCGATTTTCAATTGAACTTATATGGCATTGTTCCAGCCCTTAACCAGGCTTTTGGCTGGACCGAAGGTGTCAACCGCCTGTACCTCACCGCTTCCAATGATTTTGTGTACAAAGATCCCATGAAGCAGGTGATCTTTTAGACAACCACGATCTGAGCCGTTTCCTGTCAGTAGTAGGCGAGGATGTTCAAAAATTAAAAATTGGCCTGGCCTGGCTGCTTACTTTCAGAGGCGTGCCCCAATTGTATTATGGTACCGAAGTAATGATGAAGAACTTTGCTGATCCTGATGGTCTCGTACGCCTGGATTTTCCCGGCGGGTGGTCGGGCGACAGCGCCAATAAATTTACCCCTGCTGGCCGTACCCTGGCCGAGGACAGCCTGTTCAATTATACCCGCACTTTGGCCAGGTTTCGCAAAACCTCTTCTGCTATTAAAACCGGTAAGCTCATGCAGTATGTGCCCGAAGAGGGCGTATATGTTTATTTCCGGTATGATGCCCGGCAAACCGTTATGTGCATCATGAATCCCACCGATAAGGAAATGGAGCTATCTACTGCCCGCTTTGAAGAAAGATTGAAAGGCTTTGCCAAAGCAAAAGATATCATTACCGGTCAGTCCGCTACCATAACTGATAAAATGAAAATACCAGCTAAAACCCAATTGGTATTGGAACTGATTCCCTAAGTACCTTCTTTTCCAGTCAGATCGGGTGTAGTGCAATTCATCTATACACCCAGGACCATGTAGTAAAAATACACAACATATACCCCATTGCTTATAAATAAAAGGCGCCTCATCAATGAAGCGCCTTTTTCAGCATCTATATTTTAGCCAACAATTTTACCCGAAACCTCGCAGCTCCAGGTTGGATGCCTACAGCAGTATCTGCGGTATCAACCGTTTTCCTTCATCACCCCAATTTTTCATAATATCTTTCAACTGTACCTGGAAGGCTTCACCAGTCAATTTTTTGCCTTTTTGGGAGCCTGCAGGTCTTTGTCTGATATGTCAATCAATTCAAGTTTTGTAGCATACCAGGTAGCATGCATACGGGGAATGGCCAACCCAAGGATCATGCCCGGTAGTCCCGTAAAAGATTCAGGGCCGCCGGAAGGGATGATCTCATCCGAATAAAACGCAATCACAATGATCGAATCCATAATCTTGCCTACCGCCTTGCGACAATCAAACCCGGCGATCTTCCGTATCTCTGATCCTATCTTCCAATCTATTTTGCGCAGGGGATTGGATAGCAGGTACAGGTCGTTCATGATATCCTTTTGCGTAGTAGAACTATCAGTCTCCAGGTTCGTTTGGATCGTATTCTCTGCTATAAATACACCCCATACCTTGTTTTGACGTGTTTCTGGTTCCCGGCCATTCTTATAAACCGAAATACCATCTTTGAAGTATAGGTCAAAATAAGCCGTATGGAATTTGGGCGAATTTTTTTCATCATATCATCCCACATACTCCCTTCTTCCAGGAAAGCATGCTGGTTTGTCTTGCGCTCAAATTCTATTTTCCCATGCGTAATATATTGTTGCGCCTGTGATGCCGAAGAGGCTGCCAGCAAGCAGAATATAAATATGATTGATCTCCTTTGCATATAATTAGTTTGTTGTCGTTATTAAAATTAAATACTTCCTTTCGGTCTTCCCGACTTCCGGACTTTCCGTCTTCTTCACTCCTCACTAGCCATTCTTTACCATCCCATCGGTTTCCCGTTCTTGTTGAAGTTCCAGATCAGCGTTAACATGAAATACCGGCGGAAGGTATCATACGTGCGCTCATTGATAAAGTTGCTGTTGATGCTCCGGTTAAAGCCTATGTTTTGGTCCAGGATATCAAAAGCTGAAAACCGTATGCGGCCCGCATCATTTTTCAGCACCTTTCTTTCTATCCGACCATTCAATCTTACCACATTGTTATTCCGGTCAAAGTCACTGGTCTTTTGACGAATATTCACACTCACATCGCTGCCAATTTCCAGTTTCCAGGGTAAAAACAGGTTCAGGTCCGCATAATATTCTTGTGTCCAAAATTTAGTCACCATGTCTGGACGAAGAGAGGATTTTGACTCATTGTACCTCAATTCCGGGCGGATGCTAAACTGGTATTTCTTTTCCTTTGTTTCCACAGATTGATACCAAAGGCTATACTGTAATTGTTATTGGTATTTTCTTTACCGTCGATGAAGTTGATATTCCGGCTCTTACTGAATTCAACGTTCGGACCTACCTGTGCATCGATCAGTTTCACCTTCTTGTTGTAATCAAACCAGCCATTGATATTGTAATTGCCATTGACATTCACTGGGGTAGTGATACGCGTTCCATCCTTGATAGACGTCATAGAACTGAAGTCGTTTTGCACCGTAGAAAAGCTCATGCTCATATAAATACCCCTTTCCGACAATATCTTGTAGTTATTATAAGAGATATTGAACCGCTGGCGGAAAGCTTGCTTCAGATCAGGATTACCCCTTCTGATATTGGACTGATCACTATTATCGGCTACCGGCTGTATCTGGTCAATATTAGGCGCCTGTGTACTACCATTATAATTGAAACGCAAACTGCCATTCGATCCCAGCGTCCAGGTTATATTGGCCGAAGGGAAGAAATTGGTAAAACTGTATTTTACATCCTTCGTTGTTTTCAGATCCTTGCGGGTAAAATCGGCCCGGGCTATATTGGCCCCAAAGCCAAAAGAGATCCGCTTGGGTTTGGCATAACGGTAATTAATGCCGGCCGATTGGTTCAATACATTGAACGCATAATCATTACTTAAACTGTCTACAACGTCATCGTACTTAGGGCTGCTGGGGTCCAGTTTTCCCAATGCTGTTCTGCGCGACTGACGGTGGTTATTGCTCAGCCCATAATTAAATTCCAACAATGCCCGCTTCGTAAGCGGTTCCGTATAAGATACCTTGCCACTTACCAGCGAAGTAATATTGTCATTCAACTTTTTCTGGTCAACCAGTTGCTCCGTTTTGTTGCCATTACTGTCAAAGTATTCATTTTTAGCCAACAGGAAACCTTGCGACTCATTCTCTTTATAGTCCTGGTTGAAGTTAACCGAGATCGTTCTGCCCTGCTTTTTAAATTTCTTACGGTACAGGAGTGTAGAGTTGAAAGCCTTATTTTCACCAATAGAGCTGGTACGTTGGTCAATTGTACGAACCGGCTTGCCATCTTCATCCAGCCATTCCGTATTACTGATATTGTAACTATTGGTTTTACCCGAAGAGCCGCCTGCAGTAATTTTAAGTGAGGATGATGAGTCCAGTTGGATCTCATACATCCCATCCACCCGGTGGCGTTCCTTGCTGGTGTAGTTATTGCCAAATTCATTAACGTAATACAGTGTATCAGGCAGAATATACTTGCTCGTATTCCGGCCATTGGCTTCCGTATTTATTTTATTGAATTTGTAACTACCGTTCAAATGCAATTTGTCCTGGTTCCATTTGTTGGAGTAATGTATACCTGCTGCCCACCCTTTGGGTAAACCTTCACCCCAGTACGAGCCGCCATTATCAAAATCATCTCCACCGCCTCCCATCATGATATACATACCGCCATCATCACTCATCCCCGATTCCATACCGGAATTGCCGCCATAGTTCATCCTTTCATTCCAGTCAAGCCCCGTTTTTCCGGTTGTCGACATGATGCCGAATGCCGAGAATTTACGCTTGGCCTTAAAGGCATTCAACATCCCACTGTTATTCCAGTATTTATCACCATTACTACCTGCCTCCAACTTACCGAAATACCCTTTTTCTTATCCTCCTTTAATTTCAGGTCAATCGTCTTCGTTTTTACCCCATCATCAACACCTGTAAAAGTGGCCTGGTCACTCTTTTTATCAAATACCTGCACCTTATCCACCGCATCCGATAATAGACCACGTGTGGCAATCGTAGGATCATCACTAAAAAATTCCTCCCCGTCTACCAGTACCTTTTGTACCGTTTCTCCTTGTGCCGTGATCTTCCCATTCCGGTCTACCTGCATACCCGGTAGTTTTTCAACAGGTCTTCCACCGACGATCCCGCCTTCATATAAAAACTATCCGCTTTATATTCTATGGTATCTCCCTTAATACGAATCGCCCCCAATTTGTGAGAAACCACCACTTCCTGTAGCAACTGGCTTTTCAGGATCATCCCTATTTTACCCAGGTTTATTGGGGAAGCATCTTTCACTTCAATTTCATCCAGGTAATCCGCATACGCAGGGTGCGTCACCATTAAAACAAATTTGCCGGGAACAAATTTCGTGAGCGTGAACTGACCACTCTTATCAGTTCGGCCAAAAGTAACCAGCACAGAGTCTGATTTTCTAAGTAAGGCTACTACACTATTCGTAAGATTTTTCTTTTCACTGGTATCAATGATGGTACCTTTAATAGTAGCTTGTTGTGCAAATAAGGAAGAGGCTGATACAAGAAGTACCAATAAAATCAACGTTAGTTTTTGCATCGGGTCTTTGCTGGGTTAATTGTGATTTGGCTAAGTTTTGCTGATCAGTGTTAATTAAACATTATTTCTATACGCTGAACCTTAGTAAAACTACACGCGCGGGCACCTGCGTCAAATCAAAATCTACAAGCCGGGAACCTCTATCTGCAAACAGGGCAAAAGCATACGCAACTTTGACGTACCAAGTACCGGAAAAAGTTGGGAGCCTGGCCGGAAATCTGGAAAGAGATATTGAAGGCTGCTAAACTTGCGATCTTTCCGCCTTCCTGACTTTCTTTCTTTTCCGCCGCAAAAATCTGGATAATCATCCTTATCTTAAATGCTTTAAATCCCTTTTAACATTTTTCAGTGACCACCGGTCAAACACATGGTTCAACGGACAAACTAGGATGCATTTAGTTTAAGAATCCATAAATAAGATCAAAAAAGTATACACGTGGCAAAAGAACAGAAGTATGAGGACATTCATTTTGTAGACAGTACCCGTCCTGTATGGAATTATTCACTGTTTACCGAAGAAGATATTGAGAATTTTCAACAGGGTACCCATTACCGGTTATACGAGCTGTTTGGCGCACGCGGGATCACCGTACTGGATAAAAAGGATATTACTTTGCCGTATGGGCTCCCAATGCTACCTGGGTTTCCGTAACCGGTAACTTCAACGACTGGAATACCCAGTCACATCCCCTGTACGTTCGACTGGATAATTCAGGCATCTGGGAAGGATTTATTCCCTGGTTGCCCAAGGGCGAAGTATATAAATACCATATTCATGGTTTCCGTGGCCGTAAAATGGATAAGGGCGATCCTTATGCCAATTTCTGGGAACGCCGCCCCGATACCGCTTCCATTACCTGGGAACTGGGTTTTCATTGGAACGATACAAACTGGATGAAAGAACGGGCTGCCCATAATAGTCCACAAGCCCCCTGGAGCGTATATGAAGTACACCTCGCCAGTTGGATGCGCCCTGATCCCAACGATGAAGAACGCTATAATACTTATGACTTCTTCCAGGAGCGACTTGTAAATTATGTAAAGAGATGCATTTTACACATGTTGAGCTGATGCCCATCACCGAACATCCCTTCGATGGCAGTTGGGGTTACCAGGGTATAGGCTTTTTTGCCCCCACTTCCCGATTTGGCGATCCCCAGGGCTTCATGGCCCTGGTAGATGCCTTTCACCAGGCAGGTATTGGCGTCATCCTCGATTGGGTGCCTTCTCATTTCCCCTACGATGCCCATGGCCTTTTTATGTTCGATGGAACCCATACCTATGAATATGCCGATATGCGCAAGGGATTTCATCCTGACTGGAATAGCTATATCTTTAATTACAAACGGGGCGAAGTAAAATCCTTCCTCATCAGCAGCGCCCGGTTCTGGCTCGATAAATTCCATATCGATGGTTTACGGGTCGATGCCGTGAGTTCCATGCTTAAACTCAATTACTCACGCGAAGAAGGGGAGTGGGAGCCCAATGAATTTGGCGGTGATGGCAACCTCGAAGCCATTGCATTCATCAAAGACCTCAACGAAACCACCTACCGCGATTTCCCCGATATACAAACCATCGCCGAAGAAGCTACCGACTGGCCGGGCGTTTCCAAACCCACCTTTATGGATGGCCTCGGTTTCGGCATGAAATGGATGATGGGTTGGATGCACGATACCCTCGATTATTTTAAACTCGATCCCATCGAGCGCCCCTACCACCAGAACAAGTTCACCTTTTCCATGATGTACTATTATGATGAGAACTTCATGCTCCCCTCAGCCATGATGAAGTAGTACACGGCAAAAGCCCCATGTTGTATAAAATGCCGGGCGACGACTGGCAAAAGTTTGCCAACCTGCGCGCCCTCTACGGCTATATGTTTACCCATCCTGGCGGTAAACTCCTTTTCATGGGCGATGAATTTGGCGCCACTACCGAATGGAATTATAAAACAGAATTACCCTGGCACCTCCTCAAATATGAAAGCCACCGGGGACTGAAAGATTGTGTTCGCGACCTCAACCAATTACTGCGGCAGGAACCCGCCCTCTATGAAAACCAGTTTAATACAAATGGCTTCGAGTGGGTCGATCTTTCACACCGTCCCGAATGCGTGATGGTCTACCGCCGCAAAGGCAAGGACCCTGCCAATGACCTGCTCATTATCCTCAACCTTACCCCCGTGGTGCGGCGCGACTGGAAGCTGTATGCAGGGGGAAAGAGGCCTGGACTGAAATATTCAATAGCGACCTCGCCATCTATGGCGGAACCGGCGATGTCTTTAATCCGCAAATTTTAACCGCACTTGTGGATAAAAGGAAAATCGATATGAAATAAATATACATTTGCCACCGTTGGGAATTCTTGTACTTAAATAGGCTCTGATTACCTTATAATCCTTTTTTCTATGCGAAAGTACCCATTCGTGTGGCTCCTGCTATGCACCTGTATAGCTACTACCTGTCCGGCCCAAAATGCCGACAGCGCCGCTTTTACACCCAAAAAGGCCAGGCCGAAGAACAGGCCCGCCGCTACCGCGAAGCAGAGAAACATTTTGCCAAAGCCGATCAGTTTGCCCCTGATAATACCACTAACCTCATCAGTTGGGGTAATGTACTCGTAGCCCAAAACCGCTATTTGGAGGCCCGCGAAAAATTTACCAGGGCCGAAACCAAAGACCCCAATAACCCCGTAATTATTGAAAACCTGGCTTCCCTTTCTGTCAATGTGCGTAAATGGGCCGATGCCATCAAATATGCCCAGAAAATGCAGCAAATGAAGATCGGTAGCAAGTCCATGAACTTTTTCATTGCCAAAAGCTACTACGAGTTGGACAATTACGGCGAAGCCCTCAAGTATTGCGAAAAGGCCTTCCGGGATGACTCTACCATGGCCGAAGTCGTCTATATCGCTGCCCGCTGTTTTGTGGAAATGAGCAACTATAAAAGAGCCGAAGGCTGCTACCAGCAAGCCATTGCCCGCGATTCTTCCAACGCCAACTGGATCTTTGAGGCTGGCATGGTAGCCTATGCCATCCCCGACGATAAAAAGCCGTGTATTGGTTTGAATTGGCAGGCGCTAAAGGATACAAACGCACCGACGTGTACCTCGAAAACCTGGCCAATGCCTACCTCAACCTCAAACAATACGACAAAGGTCTGCCCCTCCTGAAGGCCGTGCTAGACCACAGACCACAGGATGCCGAACTTATTTATAATGTGGGTGATGCCTATTACCGCAGCGGTAAATACCAGGATGCCATTGATACCTGGGATCAGATATTGACCATTGATAAGAAAAACTCCAATGCCCTCTACATGATCGGGCTGGCGTACCAGAAAAAAGGCGATAAGCAAAAAGGCGAACAATTGTGCAACCAGGCTATTGCTATGGACCCCTCCCTTAAAGACCTGCGCCAGGAAAAAGATGCCCGGAGGCATGTAATACCTGTAAAAATAACGTAATTTGAGAGGGATGCTTGATGAAGGTATCCCTTCTTTTGTGTATAGACTACACACCAATAATTCCTGCCTTGCCGGGCCCCTCGGCCATCAATAGTCCCTCCTGGATATACCCTAATCGAGACCTTGTAGAGACCTTATCGAGACTTTAACGAGACCCATATCCGTGCTATCTCTGCCCACCAGCCGTACCAGGTACTGCTTCCACGGCGCCTCCAGCGCTGCTTCCCATTCCGGGAAGATTCTCTCGCAATATGCCACCCACGTGTCATCCCTCGGCCCATTTATTCCAATAACTACCTACACTTCAGTTTATTAAATGGCCATTTAAAAGCATAACAATCTATTACAAATTTCCCGTTAACCCCTTATCTTTGCCCCCGCCTTTTCCTTCCGGAATACCCGGGGTGAGGAAATGATTTTTAGGCAGATAACCTCAAATCTAGCATAGTGGCCGCAACCAAATTCAGTAAAGAGACTTATTTGTACTGGTATGAACTGATGCAGCTTATCCGTCAGTTTGAGCTCATGGCAGAAGAAAAGTATAAAATGGACGGTAAGATCCGTGGCTTCTTCCACGCCTATATTGGGCAGGAAGCCATTGCCGCTGGTTGTATGACCGCTACCCGCCTCGAAGATCCCTTTGTGACCGCTTATCGCGACCATGGTCTCGCCCTGGCCAAAGGAGTTTCTCCCGATGCTTGTATGGCCGAACTCTATGGTAAAGCTACCGGTGCTGCCAAAGGTAAGGGTGGATCCATGCACTTCTTCGGTAAAGACGTCTATTTCTTTGGCGGTCACGGTATTGTGGGTGCTCAAATTGGCACCGGGGCCGGACTGGCATTTGCTGAAAAATACAAGGGTACCGACAATGTAGCCCTTACTTACTTTGGCGATGGTGCTGCCCGTCAGGGTATGCTCCATGAAACCTTCAACATGGCCATGACCTGGAAATTGCCGGTTGTATTTATTTGCGAAAACAACAATTACGCCATGGGTACTTCTGTAGAACGTACCAGCAACGTAGTGGATATTTATAAACTGGCAGATGCTTATGAAATGCCCGGTGATACCGTTGATGGTATGAGCGCCGAGGCCGTACATGAAGCCGTCTCCCGCGCTGTGAAAAGAGCCCGCGAAGGCGATGGTCCTACCTTATTGGAAATTAAGACCTACCGCTACAAAGGCCACTCTATTTCCGATCCACAGAAATACCGTACCAAGGAAGAAGTAGAAGAATACAAGCAGCGTGACCCCATTCAGCTGGTATTAAATACCATCCTGAAGAATAAATATGCTACAAAAGACGAAATTGCAGCTATCGATAAACGCGTAAACGAAACCGTAGAAGCTTCTGTAAAGTTTGCAGAAGAATCTCCCTGGCCAGCTGATGATGAAGTCCTGAAAGATGTGTGCATGGATCAGAATTATCCGTTCATCGTAGACTAGTCTTTGAACATCGAGCCTTGTAAATTGAACATTCAATTCACAAGGCAAACCCAAACAAACCAACATTAAAACAAACGAACAAACATGGCTACTGTGAATCAGCCAACCGGGCAAGCGCCTGTAGAAAAGACTTCTGAAGAAAGAGTAGTGGCGGGCGCCCAACAGTTTTGGAGCAAGAACAGCAAATTGATCGGTATAGCACTGGCTGTTGTAGTATTACTCGTAGGTGGTTATTTCGCCTATAACAGTTTCTTCAAACGTCCCGAAGAATTAAAAGCTGCTGAAGCCGCCTGGAAAGCTGAAGAGTATTTCAGAACCGATTCAGTGAAGCTGGCTTTGAATGGCGATGGTATCAACCAGGGATTCCTGAAAGTGATCTCCAAATATGGTGGTACTAAAACCGGTAACAGAGCTAAATTCTATGCAGGTGCTTGCTACCTCCAACTAGGCGATTTCAACAATGCCGTTAAATACCTGAAAGACTTCTCTTCCAATGAAGTGGTGGCCAATATGCGCGCCAACGGTTTATTGGGCGATGCCTATTCCGAACTGGGCAAAAAAGAAGAAGCCATCGGTTATTATAAAAAAGCAGGAGCTGCTTTACCCGAAGATGAAGTAAACTCTCCTGAGTACCTGTTCCGTGCTGCCCTGCTGTTGCAGGATGCCGGTAAAACCAATGAAGCTATTGAATTGGCAAAACAGGTAAAAAATAAATATCCTCGTAGCATTATGCCACAGGCCCAAGGCGGTCAGGATATTGATAAGTACCTCGGTAAATGGGGCGATACAAAATAAGTAACTTGGCAAAGCTAACGACTCCTGGCTCATTGCTCGCAGCTCGTAGCTTCTCAGAACCTTGATTGAATTATGGCCGAAGTAAGCAATAGTATATTATTACAAGTCAACACAGGCATTCTTAAGAAGGATGCCTGTGTTGTTATTGTACGCACTGAATGGAATGCTGCTATCATTGATGAACTGGAGAAAGGCTGCATACGGATATTAGAACAACAGGGCGTAAAACATATCCATATTGTAAATGTTCCCGGTGCTTTTGAAATACCCTTTGGCGTAAAAAGCTATTGGGATACCAACAAATACAAGGAAGACCGGCCAGATGCTTTTATAGCACTGGGCTGCGTATTACGCGGCGATACCCCCATTTCGATTACGTATGCCAGGGTGTTACCCAGGGCGTATTACAACTTAACCTCACCCTTCCTGTACCTACCATCTTTGGTATACTTACCGTAGATAACCAACAACAGGCCGATGAACGCATTGGCGGTAAACATGGTCATAAAGGCGAAGAAGCTGCCATTACCGCCATCAAAATGATTGCATTGGTCAATTCGTTTCACAAATAAATGCCAGGCTCAGCCCCTTACCTGCACTCAAAGTCCCTTTTAGGGCAGCAGCGGGCAGGGGCAGGCTACGGTAGGGAAAGCATGAACGTACAACTTTTTATACCTTGTTTTATTGATCAGCTGTACCCGCAAACAGCCTTCAATATGGTGAAAGTATTGGAGAAAATAGGCTGTACAGTACAATACAATGCCGAACAAACCTGTTGCGGCCAGCCAGCTTTTAATGCCGGTTTTCAGCGCGAAGCCAAAGAGGTATGCATCAAATTCCTCCGCGATTTCAGCGGAGCCGATTATGTAGTGGCCCCCAGTGCCAGCTGCATTGGCTTTGTACGCAATTACTATCCAAAACTATTCGATAACTCTTCCCACCACAATGAGGTCAAAGAACTCCAAAAACGAGCCTTTGAATTTACCGACTTCCTGGTCAATGTCATGAAGGTGGAAGACCTGGGCGCATCCCTCCATGCCAAAGCCACCTATCACGACTCTTGTGCAGCTTTGCGGGAATGTAAAATAAAACCAGAACCGAGAGCTTTGTTATCCCATGTAAAAGGATTGGAGCTTACCGAAATGAATGATGTAGAGACCTGCTGCGGTTTCGGAGGTACTTTCGCCGTTAAGTTTGAACCCATATCCATGGGCATGGCCGATCAAAAGGTTACCAATGCTCGCCAAACAGGCGCCGATTGTATCATTTCTACCGATCACTCCTGCCTCATGCACCTTGATGGCTATATCCGTTATAAAGGACTTCCCTTACAAACCATGCACATTGCCGATGTACTGGCCAGCGGCTGGTAAACGAATAGAGAGGTGACACCTTTCTTTTGCTACGCGAACGAAAGGTGTCACCTCTGGTTGAATAGCCGCTGATTGAATAACCCCTGATTAATAAAGACACACACTTATCATATGCGTAACCTCGAATGGAAAACCCTTAAATCCGAATACCTCTTCAAAGACCTTTGGTTTACCGTACGGCAGGATACCTGCGAACGGCCCGATGGCAAGATCGTTACCCCTTATTATGTATACGAATTCCCCAACTGGGTGACTGCCCTGGCCTTAACAGAAGATGGAAAGGTGATCCTGGAACGGCAATACCGGCATGGATTGGGAGAGGTGCATTATGAAATTCCCGGCGGTTGTGTGGATGATACCGATGCCAATTACGAAGAAGCCATTGCCCGTGAATTATTGGAAGAAACCGGTTATACTTTTACCAAATATGAATACCTGGGCAAGATCAGCGCCAACCCTTCTACCAACAACAACCTCATGCACATGTACCTGGCTACCGGTGGTAAATTGGTAAAAGAACAATCACTGGATGACAATGAAGATATAGAGATACACCTAGCCACCATCGACGAACTAAAACAAATGCTTGACAATAACGAGATCATCCAGGCCATGCATGTCACCGCTCTTTATTATGGGCTGAAGAAACTGGGTGCGCTGTAGCTTAAGAGTCCACAAGTGAGTAAAGACCGAAAGTCCGTATGTCCGGAAGTCCGTAAGTAATACAGCGGTTGTTTTCCCGTCTTCCGGACTTTCCGACTTTCCTAACTTTTCCGACTAAATAGCCACTTCTCCTACAACAAATACACTGCCGCATACAATGATCAGGTCATCCTTATGCGCCTTGTATAAGGCTGCTTTCAAGGCCGTATTCACATCCCCATAGGCTTGTCCATGCAGATCGTGGGTAGCTGCTTGTGCTGCTAGCTGGTCTTCCGGTAAAGCCCTTGGTATTTGAGCTTTCGTAAAATAATAAGCGGCTTCCCGTGGCAATTGCTGCAGTACCTTTTCTATCTCTTTGTCCTTCACCATGCCAATAACAATATGCAGGTGATTATAATTGGTGAGTTCAATTTGTGATACGATCTGCCGCATGCCATCTTCATTATGCCCTACATCCAATACCACAGTTGGGTGGCGGTGAATGAGCTCCCAACGGCCATGTAAGCCCGTGAGCGCTTTTACCTGGTGCAAGGCTTCCTGTACCGTTTCAAGCGGTAGCTGCCAGCCCAGCTGTTGCAACTGATCAACTCCCTCCAATACCGTTACCAGGTTCTTCGTTTGGTAATTACCAGGCAAGTCAAGCCGGTAGGCAGTCCGTTCATCGTGCCCATTGCGCGTAACCTGCACTTTCAATTCATGGTGCTCATATTTCCAGTCCGTTACATAACGCAATTGATCCGCAAAGAGTAATGGTGATTGCCTTTCTGCGGCTATTGCTTCAAATACTTTCCGCGTAGCAGGTACTGTTTCCCCTATAACAACCGGTATGCCCGGTTTAATGATCCCTGCTTTTTCAAATGCTATTTCCTCCAGCGTATTGCCCAGCAGGTTCATATGATCCCAGCCAATATTCGTAATAATGGATAATTCCGGGGTAATGATATTCGTACTGTCCAGCCGGCCACCCAACCCCGTTTCAATTACTGCTATATCTACTCCTTGTTGAGCAAAATAATCAAAGGTCATAGCCACCGTGATCTCAAAAAAGGAAGGCTCTATCTGGTCAATTGCCGGTTGGATACGGCGTGTGAAATCCATGATAAAATCTTTTTCTATCATCACTCCATTGATCCGGAAACGTTCCCTGAAATCGCGTAGGTGAGGGGAGGTGTAGAGACCTGTTTTATAACCCCCTGTTTGCAAGATGGCTGCCAACATATGACTGGTAGAGCCTTTCCCATTCGTACCCGCAATATGGATCGTTTTGAATTGATCTTGCGGATTGCCAATGTAATCGCAAAGCGCTATCGTATTCGTAAGGTCCTTTTTATAAGCCGCTGCACCAATGCGGCTAAACATGGGCAGTCGGGTAAACAGATAATGTAGCGTTTCTTCGTAAGTCATGGTGCGTATTGGGACCACAAAGCTATAAAAGCAACGCCACGGTTCCAAAACCGTGGCGCTACTTATATCGAAGGATTAGTAATTGCTGGTTAGTTGGTAATTCTGAAGTTCAATTCAAAGGTTACAATCTGCTCTTCGGCGGCATTGGCATCAACATTTAGCTTAAAATCTTTAGCTTTCCTTAGAGCAATTTCTTTATGTTGACTGTTGCCTGTTGTGCCTCTTAATACAATACTGGCATCTACTACACGTCCATTGGTTCCAAATTTCACGGCAACAATTACTTTACCTGGTTCATCAAAGTCATCGGTAAGGCTGGGCCAGGCAGTCACCTTTCGATTGCCCAATCCCGATCTCACTGAGATGCCGCCCCTGCCGTTCCCGCCACCTGTATAATTATCCGAGTTGGGATTGCCTCCTGGTCTTCCCTGGTCGCCTTGTCCACCTGCTATACCCTGGTTACCGCCTTTCTTATACGTATCTGCTTCATTGCCGCCTGTGCCAGTTCCATTCACGCCTTTAAATACCGCTTTGGGTTTGACTACCACAGGGGCGGGTGGTGTTTCCACGGGTTTCTTGACCGGTTTACTTTTCACCACATCTTTTTCAGGTGTTTTAGTAGCTGTTGGTTTGGTAATTGTGGGCTTCTTGATAACAGGAGCATCCGGCTCATTGTCTTCCGCTATTTCTTTAGCAGGTTCTTCATGAACAGGTGTAGGTGCCGGAGGCGTATAAGCTTGTTGTTCGGCAGGCGCCGGAGGGCCAGGCTCAAAAGGTTGATCATCACCCATGCCTGCATCACTACTGCCCAGGTTCACCTCAATGCCTTCTTCTACAGGCGGCTCCGGTAAGGGAGGTAAAGACCATCGCACAAAAAGGAAGATCACCAGCAGGAGGGCACATACCAATGCAGTATAGCCACCTGCCTGAATATTCTTCTTTGATTCAAAATTGTCTACCATATACAAGAGATTCGATTACACGAATTTACCAATGTTTTACGGTAAAACGCTACAAAGAGTATGCTAATTGCATAGGCAACTGTTTGCGAACTGTTAAAAGAACCCTCTTTCGTGTAACTTGTCCTGGTTCGTGTTATCCCAACCTTGTTGCCTCGATATCTTAATGCCTCGTTGCCTTTACTTAAAAAAGATATCATACGCAAAACGCAGGATCGTACCGCATACTACTACCAGGAAGAGGATGCGTATAAACGAATTGCCTTTCAGGATGGCCAGCCGTGCTCCCGTAAAACCACCCAGTGCATTACAAACCGCCATGGGCAAGGCAATCGCATAAATGATCTTGCCACTGATGGCAAAGAAAATGATCGACCCCAGGTTCGTGGCCAGGTTCACAAATTTGGCATGCGCACTGGCCTTCAGGAAGTCAAAACCCAATAACGTCACAAAAGCAAGGATGAGGAAACTACCGGCGCCCGGACCAATAAAGCCATCATAAAAACCAATAACCAGGCTAATACCGGCTGCATACCACCATTGCTGTTTATCACTATGGTCTTTCTCCGTATGCGCCCCAAAGTTCTTTTTCGTATACGTGTAAATAGCTACCCCGGCCAGTATCACCAATAACACCGGTTTCATAAAACTGCTGCTCACCAGCGTTAATAATTTAGAGCCCGTGAAAGCGGCACAGAACGCAATAGCCGTCATAGCCGCCAGCCGTTTATAATCCAGCTTCACCGTGCGCGCATATTGAGCCGCAGCAAAACTGGTTCCGCAAAAGGCGGGTATCTTCAGCGTACCCAATACCGTAGCCACCGGATACTGCGGCAGCAATACCAATCCTATCGGTGTTTGTATCAATCCCCGCCACCAACTATCGCGTCAACAAATCCTGCCAAAAAGGCTGCAATGCAAAGAAGTATAATTTCAGTCGTCATATCGTCAATCGTGAACCTGCCATTTCCACGCCCCACTCACCGCTCTCCATTTACCACCAGCTACTTTTTCAAATTAGCAATCACCACCCCTGTTATAACCAGTATCCCACTCAGTACATGCACCATCGTGAATTGCTCACCCAGTATCAACACTGCTTCCAGGATGCTGAATACCGGTATCAGATTACCAAACAAAGCCGTACGCGCAGCGCCTAACCGCGCAATGGCCATATTCCAACACAGAAAGGCCAATACCGATGCCCCTGCCCCCAGGTAAAGAATGATCAATACCAGGTTCATATTCCACTCGATGGGCGCTGCATGCGTCAGTTCTATTAAATAAAAGGGCAACAAAAACAACGTGCCCGTAGCAAATACCGTGAATAAAAACTAAGCGGATGTACGCCACTGGGCTTGCGCTTCACCATAATATTGTAGATGGCAAATGACAAAGCCCCCAGCAATACCCAACCATCACCTGCGGAAAAACGGAAAGCCTTTAACCGTTCCCAGCTCCCCTGCGACAACAACCATACAATACCGCCCAGGCAAAGCAATAACCCCACAATACGCAGTGGCTTGATGGGTTCTTTTAAAAAGATAGCCGCCAGTATGATCGCAAAAACGGGCGAAGAGGTAGTACCAATTAGCGCCAGGTTAATGGCCGGTGAATGATGCCCCGCTATGTATACAAACGTATTAAAGAGCGACACGCCGGTGAGGCCCGTCCAGAAAAAATAACTACGATGTTGAAGTAAGATCCCTTTTTCCTGACGCACATATTTCCAGGCCAGTGGCAGCATGATCAGCGTGGCCGTTATCCACCGGTAAAAGCCAATCCCACAGGCGGTATCTGTTTGATCACCCCACGCGCTACCACGAAATTGCCCGACCATACAATCGTAGCCAATACAGCCAGTAAGATCCCCGTATATAGTTCCTTTTTGGAAATACTCATCGAGTTAGTGATGCGCAAAAGTAATCCTTTCCGCTTAACTGGTTGGCTGCCTCACCAGCCGCCGGCAGGCCATGAGTCCCAGCAGTGGCCCTGGCGCCAACGTCAGAAACACCGTGGCATGCGGATAACAGTTGAACAAAAACTGACTACTGGTGTGCCGAACCATTCACAGCCAACATCACCGGCACAAAAGCCCATAACGTATACAACTCCCACATATGACCAAAATAACCAAAAGCCGCGGCACGGAACTCCTTCGACCTAAATACCTGTCCTATCATAGAAGGATGAAAACCCGTTGCCTGTTTTTTGAAAGGACCGTCCGGAATAAAACAAATGACTATCAGGCCGCCCGTAACAGCAAAGCCAGAGGTAAAGAACATGACCTGGTGCCAGGATAAATGCCAGCCAGGAGAAACCCTGTCATAAAACGAAACAGCAGTATGCTGCTATAACTGTCCGAAAACCAAATGATGCCCATATTGGATCCCGCTGCCAAAAAGAGCAAAGCAGAAACACTTTAGAAGGAGAAAAACGGTCGGTGATAGACAGGATGGAAAATCCCAAAGTGCCTGCTATGAAGCCAATTTGTACCGCCGAGGTCATCTGGCCAATGGCATGCGGCCGGCTGGCCAGTGCGGGAATATCAGCGAGGATGGCATTACCGGCAAACCAAAGCTAGGTACCGGTAAACTGGGCGATCACAATTAACGGCAGTATATAGGCGGGGCGTGGAGAATTCAAAATGATATTGAGTGCTGTTTAAGCCTTGTAAAATTACTGACCTCCTTACCAATTAAAACAGTTGTCAAAAGAATTTTTCAGTTAATAATATGCCGTACCCCTTTCTGCGCATGACAAAATATTGGTTTAAATGTATAGATTTGGCCGCAATTGCCATAAACAGGAAACCGACACATGGTATTGACAGCTATTTTAATCTTACTGTTTGCTTTTCTGATTATTCGGCTTACACGCCGTGGGGATGCTGGTCTCTCCAGGGCAGAGGTAGTGGCCGCCTTTGCATTCAAAGTACTTTTGGCCTGCGCTTATGGCTATCTTTTCCTTCATTATTACGGGGGCGACGATACCTGGAAGATCCACAACGAAGCCCTGGATGAGTACAAAGTGTTGATGAACGATCCCGCTAAGTTTTTTGGAGACTTTAACCCGGCAAGGGTTTGGCGCAAGATCAACAACGATCATTGGCTGGCGCTCCGCATATACCTGGCCGATCTGGAATACTTTCAAATAGCGAAGCCCCTGGGTATTTTCAATATCATTAGCAAGGGTAACTACTATGCCAATGCTGTATTTTTCAGTTTCCTCACCTTCTGGGGCCATTATTGGTTGTTTAAACTCATGACAACCCTATTCCCCCAAAAAAGAAAAGCCCTTCTGCTACTTATTTTTTTCTTCCCACCCGTTGTATTTTGGTTAAGCGGCATACGGACAGATGGGCTGATCTTCTTGTACCTGTCCTTACTACTACTGCATGCCTTTAAGTGGCTACACCAACATAAAAAAAGTTCTATCCTGTATGCACTCCTGGGCCTGATAGGCATTTTGATACTCAGGGATATGCTCATACTGCTGCTGTTGCCTGCATTGATCAGCTGGTTTGTCACCATAACGTTCAATCGTAAGCCACTGCCCGTTTTTGCAATAGTATACAGCCTGTCAATATTGTTGTTTTTCAGCACCGCCTACCTACCCGGTGTTCCTAATTTACCGTTGGTGATCGTGGAGCGTCAGCAAGAGTTCCTGGCCCTGAAAGGCAATACCAGGTTTCAATTGGATCCACTGCAGCCCGCAGTGGAAAGTTTTATGAACGTGTTGCCCCAGGCCGTAAGCAATACTTTCCTAAGGCCGTTTTTGTGGGAAGCCAAAGGCTTTTTGCAGCTCATGGCGGCAGTCGAAATTATGCTCTGTTGGGTATTGGTAGCCCTGGCATTGATAAGGCGCGATAAAACCATGCCTGCTTTTTCTACCTGCCCTGTATGCTGGGTATTGCTGTTCTTTAGCGTCTTTCTTTACCTTTTTCTTGGGTATGTAGTCCCTTTCCCAGGCGCCATCGTACGCTATAAAGTGATACCCGAATTATTCCTGATGGCCCTGCTGCTGGTACAGATCAGACCACCGAAAGGGAAATTGCTGTCTTAAATAAAAATGTATAAGTTCAACACTTAGGCTCCAAAGTGACATCTTTCAACTTGCTGGAGACGCAAAGGTGTTTGGACACAAAGGAGACACCTTTTTCTGCCAACGCAAACGAAAGGTGTCTCCTTTGCTATTAACTGCTAATAATGGGCAAAATCCGCTTCATAGTTCCCTTGATCCGTTCCATGGGAGGGTTGAAGTAACCATACTTCACATTCGGGAATTCTTCCCTGATCAATTCCTGCAATTGCTTGATTCCCAGTAGATCACCGGCTTCGTAAAGATTGATCTTACCCAGGTACCAGTCGGGATCGATATTGAAATTGCGCCACTGGATCATCGTCAGGTCCGTATCACGGATCAGTTTGCGCAACGCTTCATATTCCGCTTCACTATCCGTCACCCCAGGAAATACAAAGTAATTGATACTGGCCCAGCCACCATGCCGGCGCATCACTTTCAGGCTCTCCACAATGTCTTCAAACTGGTAATTATTGGGGCGGTAATACGCCTCATAGATATATTTCTGTGCCGAATTGGTACTGACCCGGATGGAGTTGAGCCCGGCTTTGCACAGCGCATCTACTGCAGCCGGCTTGGACCCATTGGTGTTGATATTGATGCTGCCTTTGCTTGTATGCTTGCGCATTTCAATGATCGACTGCCGGATGGTTTCCCACATCAGCAACGGTTCTCCTTCGCAGCCCTGTCCAAAACTTACAATAGGATAAGGGGCGCTTTCCAGGTGCGGTACCGTAAACTCTACGATCTCTTCGGCCGTAGGTTTGAAAGTAAGGCGGTCCTGCGTGGAAACGATCTCCTCATCCGCCGGCTGAACGAGATACAGCCAATACAATTGGCATTACAGGCCGGAGAACTGGGTATGGGGCATTCCCAGCGACCCATGAAGTAATTGCGGGCGGCCGGGCAATGGTAGGTCAGTGCACAATTATTGGCCAGGTGCTTGACAAGCCTATTATGCGGGTAAGCTTCCAGGAAATGCGCTACCCCTGTATTCACCACTCTTTGGTCAAAACCAGCGCATTCCTGCCTGATATCCTGTTCAATACGAACTGCCGGCACATAAAGCTGGTTATCGAGCCAGCCGGCGGCGGTATAACAAAACAAGGGCAGCGTAGGCGCATCATGCCCCGTTTCATAGGCAGCCAGGTATAAACCTGTATGAGCGGGCGGAATAAAAGCCGCTACAGCCCAGCCCTTCTCACACAACCGCATATCGCCCGTTTCAACGTCGATCCCAATACCCCGGCGGCCAGGTAATTCATACATCGAGCCCCCATCAGGCAACACAATCCAGTCTTCCACAGGCACCTCAAAGGCATCCCAGCCCGCACGACCCGAGGCATACAGCGTGGTATCTTCAAAAATATTCCCCTTTCCGTCAGAGTACAGTAAATACGGCGATTGTTTTAATACAGACATGTTTGTTATAATTCACGAGTACACTAAGGTTGACCAGTTGAAAAAATTAACCGGAGCGCCTGATTCTGGTGCCACCTTTCGTCCGCCACCATTGATTATCAGTGCCCTGTCAACTTATAAACCTTCCAACTTTTCAACTAACTACCTAGATAATGCCTGCAAAATTCGTGAATTTGATCGAGTTCTTCGAATGCAAGATTTTTTGGAGGTCAAACTGATAAGATTTATCAAAGGACGTATTGATCGTAATACAGTCATATTGCGCATTTACCCCATTTACATGCGTCCACAACAGGAATTTGCTTTCCGGTAGCGAGGGGATGCGGATGCCCGTATGGTGAATGGCCACATATTCTTCCGAATTGAGCTGCTTTTCGCAATAGAACAAATAACTGTAAACCAGGCACAGTATGATATGCAGACTGCCCATCAACCAATTCCTTTCCATAAAAAGAACAATACCAATTCCCAGGAAAAACAGGATCTCCGTGAGCCGGAAGAACAGGTTTACCTTGGGCATATCCCTAAGGATGTTTTTTCCCGCAATTACCAGGATAAAAATGTCCAATGCCATTAATAATAAACAGCCCAGGTAAATGGGGCTACTTTCGGGCTGCTTGAAGTGCGAAATAGCATGTACCAATATTAATCCTCCTGCAACCAAATGCAAAAGGCGGCCAGCTTGCTTTAATTTCTGAAACGAGGGGTGTACAACGGGTAATGATAAGGAGTTCATGCCGCAGTAGTTTAATGAAAGATGCACGGACAAGATAATTCCATAAATCAGCCGGCAAAATAAATAAATAGCTGGCAAGTACGAATGAATTAACGTTATTTTGAGGTGTGACTGCTCTTAAAGAGCTATAAATTATGGCCTTAGATAAAACAATTGCCGTTAATAGCGTAAATCGCCTATTGAATATTGCGGTGCAATTTATTACCACAATCATGCTTTCCAGGTTAATGGGAGTAGAGGGCTATGGAATCTTGTCATTGGTCATTGCTTCCGTCACCATATTCAATTTATTTACCTCGTTTGGTTCAGAAGGGGGCATTACCTATTTTATTGCTTCAGGAAGAATAACGCCGGCAGTTGTATACTGGTTTGTCCTGCGTATCCTTTTATTACAGTTTATGATCGCCCTTATAGCCGCAGTGTTGTTAATCATCTATAAGCGATCCTTCATTCTTGCGCTTTCTCCCTGGAGGCTGTTTTGGCGGGTATGATGTTGGTATTTAGCATGTCAGTTACCGAAAAGATAACCGCTTTATTCAATGGCTATCATTTGTATACAGTTCTTAACCGTTTTTCACTGATTAGTAATGTCGCTATAGTGGTGGTACTGGCCTTATATGCGTGGGGGCAATGGGGTTGGCGCAACCGGTTATCTGAGGGCTTTTATCCTGTTATCTTTTTGCAAATGATAGGCCTAGTGATTACATTCAGGAAAGTAGCAGGTGTTAATTTTAACCTGAAAAGCCTTGATTCCGGTGAAATAAAAAATTTCCGAACCTATATTGCAATAATCTATGCTGCCAATCTAATACAATTCCTTGCTTATCGCGTAGACTATTGGATTCTGAATTATTATTATAATGAAAAAGAGGTAGGGTGGTACGCCCTGGCAGTAAAGCTTGCGCAGTTCTTCTGGATCGTTCCAAATCTGCTGGCCAGCATCCTGTTTCCTCAGGTAGCAGGGCGGTTACTAAATGCCAGCACCGAAAACATAATAAAGCTGATCCGAATTATGAATATTATTAACATGGTATTGGCTGTAATTGGTGTGCTGGTGGCAGGATGGTTTATTCCGTTTTTCTTTGGTAAAGATTACCAATCCAGTTTGGGCCTGTTTCTTTGGTTGTTACCAGGTATTTTACTGTTGTGTATCACCACCGTATTGGCTGCTTTTTTTGCTGGCATCAATCAGTCAAAGATCAATCTTTATGGCTCTGCCATTTGTCTGATAGGCGTTTTGCTATTGGATTTCCTGCTGATACCCCGTTGGGGAAAAACCGGGGCTGCAATTGCCAGTACAATTGCTTATAGTATTACAGCTTTTACAGCGTTTACGCATTTTGCCGTTTCTCCAAACAACCTTTGCAGCGTGTTTTAATCCCTGTAAAGGCCGATTGGGAGGCCCTCATTCAAATAAGTTGGAGGTTTATTGGGAAAAGAAAATAATACCTACGTTTTGTGGTTACCATCCTGGTATCCAAATCGCACAGACGCATTTGCCGGTGATTTTATTGAACGGCATGCCCAAGCGGTCAGCTTGCATATAAAAACAGTGGTTATTTTGGTAACCAAGGATGAACAATTGCCCACCGGAAAAGTTGAAATTGATATTGCTGTCAACGGTAATCTTATTGCCTATAAAGCCTATTATGGGGTTACAAAGCACAATACGATCCTGGAAAAATTACAGTCGTTTCGTCTGTTTAAACAAATTCAAAAGCAGGTATTGGCCATCGTGGAAAAGGAATATGGCTCCCGGCATTGATACATGTACATATAGCTATGAAGGCAGGATTCCTGGCCCTGCATTTAAAAAGGAAAAAAGGGCTGCCTTTTATTGTAACCGAACATTGGTCAGGTTATTACCCGCAATGTACACCTAACATATACCACAGTAGTTATTGGATACGGAGAATGACAAAAAGGTACTCGCGAATGCTGATTTGTTTTTGCCAGTCACCCATCAATTGGGCCAAATTATTAACGGGCATTTGTTGAAGGTTCGCTTTCATACCATAGCCAATGTTGTTAATACCGAGCTTTTTATTACCAACCTTGTACTCCTCAACCTTTCAGGTTCCTGCATGTTTCCGCAATGAATTTTCACAAAAATGCGGAGGGCCTTATTGAGGCTGCCGCGAGACTCTCTGCTACAGGTTGCCAATTCGAACTGCTGATGGTGGGCAATGATAGCGATGTTCTAAAAAACATTCCCGCCTGCTGGGTGTATTGGATACCTTCGTTTTTTTTACCCCCATACCTTATCAGCAAGTGGCTCTCAACATGCAACAAGCTTCTGCTTTTATATTGTTCAGCAGGTTTGAAAGTCAGCCATGTGTTATCCTGGAAGCATTATGTTGTGGGTTACCTGTAATAAGCACCAACGTAGGAGGAATCCCGGATTTGCTGAATGAGACCAATGGTATCCTGGTTGAAAGTGAAGATATTGATGGATTGGTATTGGCTATGAAATCGATGATCGAACAGTACCAAAGGTTTAACCGGACTGCTATTGCCGAAGCAGCAAAAGCAACATTCAATTATCATACCATCGGGGCCCGGCATATTCAATATTATGATCTGGTATTAAAATCATCAGGGAAGCTGAATATTGCTGGTCAGCTCGCTTAAAATTTGCAAACTCCTTCCAAAAGTAGCAGGGACGACTTTTCACAAAGATTCATACTTGTTCGATTCAACAATGCTTGTAAACTAATGATGAGGGTATTATGATTTTATTGGGATTATTTAACCCTTTAGTTTTTCAATGAGACTTACATAATCCTGCATGGCTGCTTCCTTGGTTTTACCCTTTAATCCTGTCCATGCTTCAAACTTGGCTTTGGAAACAAAATCAAAAGGATTGGCTGGCGGATCAACATTTACATCACCTTCGGTAGCTTGTTTGTACAGAGAGTACAATTGTAGCAGCGTGTCATTGCTGGGACGGTCGGATAATGTTTTACTGGCTTCTATAGCTTGCTCAAAAGGGTTTTCAGGTCCATATTCACATTAAGTTTATCGCGAATGTAAGGAAAAGTCTGTAGTCTTTAAACAGAATTTGATTTATGTATTCGATAACACTATCGTTTACTTACACTTATTGTCAGGTATGATGGCTGTGGGCATTTAGCGACTAAGGTGAGTCTCCCTGCCGTGCTGCTTTGCCGGGCTGCAGGGAGGCCCACCTTTACAGCTCTTTGAAACATTCGTCCCGCACCCTGGTATAAACAGTAACGTCCCGTGGAAACGGGACGTTTGTTGATCGTACTTATATAATATTTTTTTGAAGTAGTGGGTAAAACCTTCTCTTACTGTGATACCATACACTTGCCCGGTAGTTCCTACTCATTTACAGGAAACACAGATACAGTACAGTTAAAAGCAATGCACCTAACAATACGCGCCTTCTCAGGAATTGCTCAGGAAAAGCTACACTTACTGTAGCTACCTTGCTAGGTTGTTGCTTTACGTGGCGGCCGGGTACTGAAGGATGTATTATCATACTGTTAAGGTTGGCATGGGTTATTCAAAGGGCGTACCAATTTTTTTACCTTGATTACAAGCTGTTTATACCTACAAGGACTAGCTACCATTTCCCAATTCTGTTTCGATATTCCCCTTGTGGGATAAACAAGGAAATAAAAGACCCTGGAAGCCAGGGAATGGACGGCTCAACATATCCATGAAAATTATATACTGATTACATACAAGATAAATTCTTAACTTCCTTACCATTTTAATACACTCAAAACCAGCGTTTATGAAAAGCAGATTAGCAGCCATCATCCTGGCGGGTTTCGCCATCATGGGTACTGCAGCCACCACCATCGTCAATGCCGACTTTAAAGGTGAATGGACTTTCAATGAAAAGAAAAGTAAACTCAGTGAAGGCCGCTTCAGGATGAATGCACAAAAGATAAAAGTATCGGCCGATGGTGACGCCATCGTCATCGAGCGTACTTCCAATGCACCGAATGGGGAATCAAGAACCAGTTCCGAAAAAGATCACCACCGATGGCAAACCTGCCGAAAGCACCGTATTTGGTAATTCCAAGAAAGTCTCCACTGCTAGCTGGAGCGCCAGCGGTGAAGAGCTGACCATCAATTCCACCACCAATTTTGAACGCGATGGCAATACTTTTGAAATTAAGGCCGTAGAGATCTGGAAATTACAGGATGGGGGTAAATCACTGTCCATCGACAATACCACCACTTCTCCCCGCGGTGAAACAAAAAATACCTTTGTATACGATAAGAACTAGCGTAGGCAGTATAGCAAGATATCAATGGTCCCTGCCTTGTGCGGGGATTTTTTATTTCCGGTATTATCTATGTAGAATGTATTATATAAATACATAATTTAGCGACCCGGATCAAAATACAATAGGCTCATAAGATTAGTAGCGACTAACCATTAACTGTACTTATGAGCGATCGCAAACAAGAAGAACAAGTCAAATTTTTAACAGAGACCTTCAAAGTTTTAGTTACTATATTCCTGGCCCTCACTGGCGGCCTGGCTTTCCTGGGAAGGATTACTTATCCTGAAAACAATTCTTCAAAGGAAGCCTTTGATAATGTTCTGTTAGTTTTAGGGGCTGTATTGGATGCATTTATTATTATTGCTATATTTGGAGTGTGGTTTGAGATAAAAGAGAAAATTAAAAAGCTGTGAAATGGACAACACCCGGATTATATGGACCGCTATTATCGGTGGAATTTTAATAATAGGCTTCATGGCTGTCTTTGTTGACATTATCCTTTTTCCAGAAAACAGCGCAAGGATATTGGTCCCTGCCCCGATCAAAAAGCTGATACCACTGAAAAGAAGCTTTTGTGCGTATTAAACTCCTGAAAGAAATATCCCACCTCTTAGAGCAAAAGAAAGCCTTCAAAGCTTAAAGTCACCCTAAAATCAACTACTTTTGCACCTCCTAAACAGAGGAAGCAAGTACATGAAGAATATCCGCAATTTTTGTATTATCGCCCATATTGACCACGGAAAGAGTACCCTGGCAGACAGATTGTTACAGACCACCAATACCATCAGTGAACGGGAAATGATGGACCAGGTACTGGATGATATGGACTTGGAACGGGAAAAGGGTATTACTATCAAGAGTCACGCTATCCAGATCAATTACAAGCATAAAGACGGGCAGGAGTATATCCTGAACCTGATCGATACACCTGGCCACGTAGATTTTAGCTACGAAGTGAGCCGGGCACTGGCTGCCTGCGAAGGAGCCCTGCTGTTGGTTGACGCCACCCAGGGTATCCAGGCCCAAACCATTAGTAACCTGTACCTCGCCATTGATAATGACCTGGAAATCATACCCGTTATCAACAAAATTGATATGGACGGGGCCATGATCGAAGAGGTAAAGGACCAGATCATTGAGCTGATCGGCTGCAAACCCGAAGATATCCTGCTGGCCAGCGGCCGTACCGGCATTGGCGTGGATGGAATTCTGGATGCCATCGTAGGGCGTATCCCTGCCCCCAAAGGTGATCCCGAAGCCCCATTACAAGCACTGATATTCGATAGCGTATTCAATAGCTTTCGTGGTATTATCGTGTACTTCAGGGTACTGAATGGTACCATCAGGAAAGGAGATATCGTTAAATTCGTTTCGACCGATCAGAATTATGAAGCGGCCGAAGTAGGTATCCTGAAACTGAAGATGAGCGAAAAAAAGGAAGTGGGCGCGGGTGATGTAGGCTATCTGATTACTGGTATCAAAAATGCCAAAGAGGTAAAAGTGGGTGATACCATCACCAACTCTGCCCGGCCTACTACTGAAATGATCAAGGGTTTTCAGGAAGTAAAACCCATGGTATTTGCCGGTATCTTCCCGGTTAATACAGACGAGTTTGAGGAACTGCGCGATTGCATGGACAAACTGCAATTGAATGACGCCTCCCTGACCTATGAACTGAAACCTCCCAGGCCCTTGGCTTTGGTTTCCGTTGCGGATTCCTGGGTATGCTACACATGGAGATCATTCAGGAACGCCTGGAAAGGGAATTCGATCAAACCGTGATCACCACCGTTCCCAACGTAAGTTTCATTGCTTATACCACCAAGGGCGAAAAGATCATTGTAAACAATCCTACCGAGTTTCCCGACCCCGTAAAGACCGATAGGATAGAAGAACCTTTTATCAAAGCACAGATCATTACCAAACCCGAATATATTGGTAATATCATGACCCTTTGCCTGGGCAAGCGCGGTATTTTGCTCAACCAGAGCTACCTCACCACTACCCGTGTAGAGCTTCAGTTTGAAATGCCACTTACCGAGATCGTGTTTGATTTCTATGATAAGCTGAAAAGCCAAACACGCGGGTACGCTTCTTTCGACTATCATCCCATCGGCTACCGCGATAGCGATATCGTAAAAATGGATATCCTGCTGAACAGCGATAAAGTCGATGCCTTGAGCGCCCTGATTCACCGCAGCCGTTCACAGGACTTTGGTCGCAAGTTGTGCGAAAAACTAAAGAACTATTGCCACGCCAGCAATTCCAAATTGCCATCCAGGCAGCAGTAGGAGCCAAAGTATTGGCCCGGGAAACCATCTCGGCCATGCGTAAGGACGTAACTGCCAAATGTTATGGTGGTGATATCAGCCGTAAGCGTAAGCTGCTCGAAAAGCAGAAAGAAGGTAAGAAACGTATGCGTCAGATTGGTAACGTGGAAGTACCCCAGGAAGCCTTCCTGGCAGTATTGAAGTTGGATGATTGATAAAACCGGGCTTCTTTCCTATATTGCTATATTATGAACAGAACGCTGCTGTTGCTGGCAATACCCCTACTTTTTACTCAATTAGTCAAAGCACAAGATATTAAGCTGATCCGCTTCCGGGATGATAACCCCGGACAGCGGATTTTGCATTATTATATTGCAGGTGTACAGGATCATCGTAAAGACACCACCTCTCTGGGCACACTGAAGACAGGCCTGTTTGGTAAAAAACAGTCGCCGTTAATCTCGAATACGGTGCTTCCTCCTCCCTGTGGCGGTATGTCAAAAAGAACTTTGTACAGGATACTGCTTTTACGCCGATGGAATTGCATATTACCGATTTGAGATCAAGGAAAGCCCTGCAGGTCTAAGAACCAAAGTGGAAACAGTGATCAACCTTTCCTTCTTTACAAATGGTGAAAAATATACGATTACAAGGCACATGCTGAAGTGCAGACCATGGGCGATGTGCTCAGGCATATCGAGGAGGGAATACGACTGAATGTACGCAACAGCCTGCTCGACTTTGACGGCTTCTGGGGTAAAAACAGGTTGCTCCATGAAAAAATGCAGCAGTAAAACTGCTGGTTGAAATGGGGCAACTATCCAATGATGCCAACTTGATAGCGTATACCCCTGACCGGCCGCTCACCGTAAACGATTTTATTGCCATACCCGATGAATTGAGCCGGGCCGCCGCACAAACCGCCAGCGCCATTGCAGTAAAATATTCCTCCAGTGTTGATAGCGGACAGATTAAAGTACTGGTAACGATCATGCCCTATTTTGATAGATCAAGATCCTGGTTTCTTGAGAAATACCAGACCAATCCTACTATCCTCAAACACGAACAAGGTCATTTTGATATCTCTGCCTTAAAAGCCTGTGAGCTGGTCGATACCCTGCGTCAGCAACAGCTTACCAAAGAACATTACCAGGAGAAACTGGAGCATATCCAGGCACAAAAACAACGGGAATTGAATAATATGCAAACTTTGTATGACAACGAAACCCGTCATGGCACGAATGTTCCCACGCAGCAGAAATGGGATAAATTACTAAAAGAAATGCTGGCTTCCAGATCCTGTTACAAGTAAGGTGGGTGGTTGACAAGGGGCAGTATTCCCCGAAAGTATTACGTTTAATCTCTAAACATTACCCATGCGCACTCCCTTGCAGAAAGAAGAAAAAGTATTACTGATCACCCATCGAAGCTGGTTGCAAATGATTGTACCGGCCCTGTTGGTGATCGTTGGTTTTGTAGCTTCCTGGTTAATTGGTTTTATCCAATATTGGGGATGGATTGCAGCGGCGGCCGGCCTACTTTATTTTCTGTTTGCCTATTGGAATTGGAAAGTCGACATCTGGGTAGTGACCAATTACCGCGTCATTGATGAAACCGGGCTCATCAACCACTTTGCAAAGGAAAGCCCTCTGGAAAAGATCAACAATGTATCCTATGATCAGAATATCTGGGGCCGCATTTTCAATTACGGCCATGTAGAAATTCAAACAGCCGCCGAAATAGGCGCTACCGATTACTTCAATGTGCACCAACCCAAACGCCTGAAAGATACTATTACCCTGGCCCAATCAGAATACAAGAACTTGCAGCTATCCAGCCAGGCCAAACAAATGGCCGCCGCCATGGGATGGCAATCTACTGCTACAGCAAGCGTGGCCGGCACCGGTCAGTCTACTGCCCAAAACATCGCTTCAGAACTGGAAAAGCTATTTCAACTCAAACAACAGGGTATCCTGTCGGAAGATGAGTACAATAAGGCTAAAAACAATCTGCTGGGATAGGAGGGCCCGAATCCCTGTATGAGCAGTAATTGGGTTATAATCAATTGTTTATTGGAGAATCGCTTAGCATACTGAACTCTTGATGGGGGATGGCAACCAGGCCATTTTGTACTAAAATGCACCTTGCATACTAGCTGAAACCTAGTCTGGTCCTAGCTTATAGGCCTAAATAGTGCCTGATAATTGCACTGGAGTACTAGTAAACTTGCACTCCACCCTAGGGGCCAGTGCAAATATGCCTGGGGCCAGTGCAATTATGGTAGGCCATTCAGGCTATACCAAGTGCACCCGGCCTGTATCCGGGTAGTGCCAGGGGATAGAACCCTAGTTGTCCTTCTTCCTGGGTGGTTCTGGCTTCTTTTTGGCTTTTTCGAGGTTGCGTCTGGAGGCCTCTTCCAACTGGAGTTCATTGGCCTTGCCGGCATCGTCCAGGATGAGTGCATCCTTGGGAAAATCGCCGTCTTTTAATTGCTGGTTGAATAGCTTATTGATATGTACCCACTGGCCATTTTGCCACTTAAAGGCCTCGTAATCGCCATCCGGTATATAGGTCCATTTCTTTTCGGGCTCCTCACTTTCCGATATCAGGTGATCGACCAGGATCACATCCATTTCGCTATCATAATTAAGAATGGTCCTGGCGTCTTTCTTGTATTCTATGGCGAACCTGGATTGTACTGCTTTCTTGACCGAATCGTCTTTGAAAGAAATGAAGGGGCCACCAAAAACGGGCTCGCTTTTATCGTTAAAAGACAATACCTCCATCCATTTTTTATTGCTGTTCACACTGAAATCATCAAAGCCCAACAGCGTATAATACCTTTTGCCATTGTGCTCTTTCATGATGATGCGGTAGTAGATAGCCCCGATCCAATTGCGGGCAGAACGGGCCGAATCCATCGGGTTTTTAGTGTACATGGAGGCATCAAATAAAGGGAATAATTTCAAGGAACCATCACGGGTTTGCATTTGAATCGCCCCTTTTTGCATGTACACGTATTCATCCTTCTTCATTTGCCAGGTAAAAATGCGAAAACTGCTATCGGGGGCATAGAGCCTGGATATGTTGAGGGAGTCAAAGGGATAGAAAAAGAGTTTTTGGTAAGCAGGGCACGTACAAAGGTGCGCACGAAGTTGCTATCGCTCCTGAACCTATTGGCCGCCAGGGAATCGAAGACCATGCGGGCCGATAAGACCTTCAGGGAATCTTCTTTTGATTCAGGATGGCTTTGTCGGCCTGGCTGATTAATTGGGCCTGTAAAGAGCTGGTAGTCAGAAACACCATCAACAATAAGCTCCCTGCGGAAAGATATTTTATGATACGTTTATTCATAATGAAAGTACAATCAACTTAATAGCAAATAAAGACAATGGTATACCAGTACCTTTCAAGGAACGTAAAAGCTACGCTTAAATTTTATGCCAATTGCAAAGCTTTTGCGAAACCCGGCAAATCTTTGACGGCTAAGTCAATGACATGGTTGGGTAATGGCTGCTGCGGATGCGTAGTTTTAACAAATACGGTAAACATACCGGCATTACGGCCAAACTCCATATCGCTGATATTGTTGCCGATAATGAATGATTTATGGAGGTCGATCTCCGGAAAGTCTTTTACAGCTTCCCTGGCCATACCCGGATGAGGTTTCCGGTTGGGGTGGTTATTATCGAGGGAAGTACAGTAGTATATTTTGTCAATGCGCCCGCCGGCTGCTGTAATATCAGTGAGCATGCGCTCATGTAGTTGGTGCAGGTCGGCTTCCGTCATCAATCCTTTGCCTACGCCACGCTGGTTGGTGGTGATCACTATTTTATTAAAACGGCCAGCCAATGCCGCCAGTGCTTCCAATACACCATCATAGAACCTGAATTCATCATAGTTGTATATGTAATCCTGGTGCTTCTCATGATTGATCACACCATCCCGGTCAAGGAATAAGGTCCAGCTATTATCAACTTGTGTAAGATCAAGCATAGTAGTGAATAGTGATTGGGCTTGCATAATCAGGCATTAAAAGTACTGCTCCTCTACCAGTTCACAGATGATATGTCCCAGCATGATATGGCTTTCCTGGATGCGGGGCGTATTTTTGAAGGTACATTGATGAGGTAATCACTCAGGTCTTTCATTTTGCCGCCTGTTTCACCCGTAAAGCCTAGAGTAACAATGCCTTTTCACGGGCCACTTCAAAGGCTTTCATAATATTGGTAGAATTACCGGAGGTAGAAAGGCCAACAAGGAAATCGCCTTTTTGCCAATGCCCTTGATGAGGCGGGCGTAGATCACATCATAACTGTAATCATTGGCTACTGCTGTTAAATAAGAGGTATTACAGTGCAAAGCTTCGGCAGGCAAGGCTTCCCGGTCTTTGTAAAAACGACCTGAAAATTCAGCAGCCAGGTGCTGCGCATCAGCGGCGCTGCCGCCATTACCGCAGAAGTAAATATGATTGCCATTTTTCAGGGCCGCTACCATGGCTGTTACCACTGCTTCTGTTGTTTTAAGCAAGGCTTCATTTTGCAATACCTGGTTCTTTACGGCTATAGATTCGCTGATGATGCTCTTTATTTTGTTTTGCATAGTATATTCAATTAGATGTGGGCGTGCCGGATAAGGGTTGTATGAATGATTGTTAAATTAATCCGTACATGCTTGTACAGGCAAAATTAATGGATGGAGTTAAGTTTTGTGGCTGATAGGTCCAGGATTGTTTGCGCCAGGGTATGCCAGGAGTATTTTTCTTTTTCCCGTAGCAGGTGAGGTAGAAAATGGTCTTCCCCAATTCAAAATAACGCTCGATGGCATTGGCCAGTGCAACGGGGTCGGGTTCTGTAACCAGGCCTACCTCTTCATGCGGAACCAGGTCGGCCAGGCCGCCTACATTGGTAACGATTACAGGCTTTTCATAATGATAGGCCAGGGGAGTAACCCCGCTTTGGGTGGCATTGCGATAAGGTTGTACCACACAATCAGCGGCGCACATATAATATTTCACTTCACTGTCTGCTATAAAATCTGTGCGCAGGATCAGCAGGTCTTCAATGCCCAGTTGCCTGATCTGTTCATCATAGGCTGCCTTATCCTCATAGAACTCACCAGCTACAAGCAATTTGATGTTTGAGACAGGTTGTTTAGTCTCCGAATTCCGGGACCCGGCTGCTGTATTCTGTCTTCTATCCTTTATGATCTTCATGGCTTCAAACAGGATATCGAGGCCTTTGTATTTGCGTATGAAGCCAAAGAACAGCAGTATTTTATCATCCTGCGAAAGGCCCAGGTGTTGGCGGGCTGTTGTTTTGGGAACGGCATCCCCAAAACTATCGTACAATGGATGGTTGACCAGCAAGGCCGGTTTGGTGGGTTCAAACTGGCGCAGATCGGCCATTACTTTTCGCTCATGGTAATGAAAGCATCACATGCTTTCAGAAAATACCGGGTGAACGGGGTATCACCAGGCCGTTTTTCATGAGGAATAACATTATCGGTCAACGCAATGATGCGGGTATAGTTATTCTTTTTATGCGGCGGAGAATAGTGCCCAGGGCCGGCCCCATAAAGGGTAGCCAGTAACGCACCAGTACGATATCGGGCTTGATATTCTTAATGGTATTGCCTACCTGTATCCAGTTGAGGGGATGTACGGAATTGATCACTGCATATATTTCCACGTCTTGGGGAGGTGGCTCAGAGCTATACTGGGTAGTACCCGGAAAAAGGAAGGAAGGGTATTGCATGGAAAAGGAATAGATGCTACAGGTATGCCCTTCATCCATGAGCTGTTTGCACAAACGTTGATTGAAAGTGGCAATCCCACCCCGCAAAGGATGGCCGGGACCAATGATGACGACCTTTTTGTGTGCCATGTTAGAAAGTTACTCGATACCGATTTTCTTTTCAATAAGGTAGCTATTCCTGCCCGGGGCATTCCTGGCTATCAGTTCGCCCAAAAATCCTGCCATGAACAGTTGTGTACCGATCACCATGGCTGTTAAAGAAATATAGAAAGGCGGGCTATTGGTAAGGCCCTTATTGGGGTCGGCTATTTTACCAATGATCAGGATGAGGATCATGGCTAAGCCGAGAAGGAAACTGATGGTGCCGATCAATCCAAAGAAGTGCATGGGACGCTTACCATATTTACTGACGAACATGATGGACGCAAGGTCGAGGAAGCCATTGACAAACCGTTCCCATCCAAACTTGGTGGTGCCGTATTTGCGCTTGCGGTGTTCTACTACTTTCTCTCCAATTTTACGAAAGCCAGCCCATTTGGCCAATACAGGAATATAGCGGTGCATCTCGCCATATACTTCGATACTCTTGATCACTTTGCGCTTATAAGATTTGAGCCCGCAGTTGAAGTCGTGCAGGTGGATCTTTGATATGCGGCGGGTACTCCAGTTAAAGAAACGGGAGGGAATATTTTTGGTAAGTGTATTGTCGTACCGTTTCTTTTTCCAGCCGCTGATCATATCATAACCATCTTCTACGATCAGGCGGCGGAGTTCGGGTATTTCGTCGGGGCTATCCTGCAGGTCGGCATCCATGGTGATCACCACATCACCCAAGGAGGCTTTAAAGCCTTCATTGAGGGCGGCCGATTTGCCATAATTGCGTTGGAAACGAATGCCTTTAATATTCGGATTCTGTTGGCGTAATGATTCTATCACCTCCCAGGAAGTATCGGTACTGCCATCATCAACCAATAGGATCTCATAGGAAAGCCGGTGTTCATTCACCACCCGCTCTATCCAGGCGCAAAGTTCGGGAAGTGATTCTTCCTCATTGTATAATGGTACGACGATGGTAACGTCCATATTATTGGTTGGTAAGATTTTCAAATGGCGGTCTTTTCTTACGTATAATGGCCGCTATGATCAGCGAAATCACAAAAAGATAACGCAAACAATACAATAATTGAACAGGATGCCAAAGAAAGAGTTGTTTTGCGGATCGTTTGCTTTTTTGATCGCCTCATCAATATTACTTTGACTGGCGCCAAAACGTTTCATGATCTCTATCATCTTTTCAATTCCTGCCTGGGTCAGGGCATCCCTGAAGGATACGTCGATATAGTTCAGCAGGATATGGCTAAAGATCGTCTGTAAGAGAAAACCCAGGGCAAATATGGTAAATACAACTTTTAATCCTTCGCTCATGGACAGGTATCCGCCATTCAGTTTCTTTTGCCGTAAACCGCCCAATACCGCAATGGCAATGATGACCAGGTAACCTAAATAAGCCTGTGAGCCCATGTAAGCTTCCACGCCACCAATATACATCAGCAGGGTGAAGACCACCATGGCCAGTCCTGCAATTAAACCATATACCCAGCCTACGCTGGAATTGTTTTTTGAAGTTGTTTCCATAATGCCTGGTTTATAGGCTTAGTGTTATTTTTCACCGTTGATAATGCCTTCTACTTTACCGGTTAGTGTTTTACCAATAAAAGCAGAGTTCTTTGATTTGGACCGGAATTGTTGGGCACTTACGGTTACGGTTGCTGCCGGATTGTACAAGGTGATGCAAGCGCGGACGCCTTTTGAATAGCCGCCGATCCCAACCCGAATATTTTGCGGGGATTGGTGCTCAATAGTTCCACCCATCTGTCGGCTGGCACATCGGGCATGGCTGTTCTCAATACAGCATAAGCGGTTTCCAGGCCGGTCATACCATATTGGGCGTATTCAAATTCCAGTACTTTACTATCGTATTCATGGGGCATATGGTGCGTGGCGATGCAATCGATGGTACCATCGAGGATGGCTTTCTTCAACACATTCACTTCCGTTGCTGTACGCAAGGGAGGATATACTTTCAGGTTGGTATCGTATTCCCGCAAGTCGGCATCCGTAAAAAAGAGGTGGTAGGGGGTGACGGAACAGGTAACTGCCAGGCCGCCTTCTTTGGCTCTTTTAATATATTCCAGTGACCGGGGTGAGGTGACTCCGGTAAAATGAAGGCGTGAATCGGTATACCGGGCTAGTTTAATATCCCTGGCTACCAGTAATTCTTCGGCCATCATGGGTTTGCCAGGCAGGCCCAATTGGGTGGAAATGACGCCTTCGTGCATGAGGCCACCGGCACCTACACTTTTATCGTCGGGCAGTTGGATCACTACGCCATCGAATGCTTTTACATATTGAAGGGCCTTCATCAGCAGGCCGGCACTTTGAATAGGGTGGAGGCCATCACTGAATGCAATGGCGCCGCTGGCGCGCATATCATACATTTCGGCCAGGTCTTTCCCTTCGGCTCCTTTGGAAATGGCGCCAATGGGGTAAACATTAACGGGCAGCCCTTTTGATTTTTGGCTGATGTATTCGGCCTGTGATTTATTGTCGATAACAGGTTTGGTATTGGGTATCACCAACACATCGGTATAACCACCTGCAGCAGCTGCTACGGCGCCTGTTTCGAGGGTCTCTTTGTATTCATAACCCGGATCGGCAAACTGGGCAAAGATATCAACCCAACCGGGCGAAACATTCCATGCGCGGGCGTCAATCACCTGATCTGCCTTTGCTTCAATACGGGTTTGAATGTCTTTGATCACGCCGGATTCTATAAGAATATCCTGCCTGGTTTCATGAAAGGGAGAGGATGGATCTGTAATGAAAGCCTGTTGAATAAGCAACACCATTGTTCAAAAAATTGAGCGAAGTTAAGGTATTACTCCGGAATTGGCTGGATGGTTGAAAAAAATGTTGATTATCAGGGGCGAAGCGTAGTATGCTGGCCAGGCTGGTATTTCGTGGTACTGTTTTCTGCCGGCTACCAAAGTATAGTTTCTTTTTCAATATCTTCAGTGTGTAAACCATTATCTGACTGGTCATCTAAACCGCCCCTCCGGCCATACAATGCCTTTTCCTATCCAGATACCAAACCCACGGGTCCGCATTCCTGTATTTTGTTCTCATTTAGCAGCTTTCCTTTCTCTTATCCGGCACCTGGTTGTATGGTGGCTGTTGCTTTTATTGACTGTTGGGGTTGTCAATGCCCAGGAATACAGTTATATACATTATGATGCAAAAGACGGTCTGGCCGGCACGGTCGTGTACAGCATGTGCCAGGATAAAGAAGGTTTTATATGGTTTGGCACAGAAACCGGTGTAAGCCGGTTTGATGGTACCCATTTTAAGAATTTTACGGTGAAGGATGGCTTGCCCGATAATACCATCATTCGTGTATTTGCCGACTCAAAGGGAAGGGTGTGGCTGGTACCTTTTAAACACGCTATTTGTTACTACTACAAAGGAAAAATATACAACCAGCAAAATGATCCATTATTAAAAGAAATAAAGCTGGATTACTTTGTAGCCACCATTTGGGAAAATAAGCACCAGGAAATATTACTTAAGGGAGATTCAAGTGTGTACCTGATAACTTCCAACGATCAGGTAATACCCATAGCATCTGATACACTCAAAAAGGCGTATATCATCGGTATTGGCCAGTCGGGGAATTTTTTTGTTCTATACCGGGATCATGTTTATACATACGATAAGAAGCATTTAACGTTTTATAGCCGCCTGAAAGCTGGTTTGGGAGGCCCGGGGCATGCCATCCTGGATGATCAATTGCTTTGCTCCCTGGAATCATACGGCAAGGTGCGTATACGATCTTCTTTACATAAGCTGGATTATGTGTATGATGCACCGCCACTTTCTAATATGTACCGGCTCAATGACTCTATTCTCTGTCTGAATACTACCCGGGGTGCTATTTTTCTGAATATTTTGCAACGTAAGGCGGAGAATCATTTTCTGCCCGGCAAAAACATCAGCAATATGCTAACGGACAGGGAAGGGGGAGTCTGGTTTTCTACGTTCAATGATGGGGTATACCGGCTTAGCTCAAAAGAGTTTAAGAACATAAAAAAGAAATTGATGACGGGCAAAAGTTGAGTGTCTATGACCTGCAACAATACCAGGGAGCTATCCTGGCAGGTTCTGATATGGGATATGTACAGGTAATCCGCCAAGATTCTGTACAATTGATCTCTCTAAGCCGGCAGCTTAACATCCGGCTAAGTGGCGTTGTTTCTTCCATCAGCAGGCGGGGCGATCAACTGGCGATTGGTTGCGGGTCTTTTGTTTTTTAACCAAAGATCTATCAAACTTCAGGTATTCCCTTCCAACAAGTTCCACTAAAGAAATTGCCTTTAAAAATGATAGTACCCTGGTGGTAGCCAGCGGGCATTATTTGTATAGCTCATCGGTGCCTTTATTAGATACTGTGTATCATTTATGGAAAGGCAGAACAACCTCATTGCTCCTCCATAAGGATGTTATTTACTTCGGCGCGTTAAACGGGCTTTACCAGCTAAACCCCGATGGAACGGTTTTGTACCTGGGTGATAAGTATCCGGTTTTGCAAAACCGGGTGGCTTGCATCCGGGAAGGTCCAGATGGCACTGTTTGGGTAGCTACTTATGGGGAGGGGATCATCGAATTAAAAAATAACCAGATCATACAACAGGTTACCCAATCACATGGCCTTAGCAGTAATATTTGCCGGAGCCTGGCTATTGACAGTGGCTGCATTTGGGTAGGAACGGACAAGGGATTGAATAAAGTAAACCTGCTTAGCAATCCGGTGAGTATTAAAACCTACACTACAGCGGATGGCCTGGCCTCCGATATTATTAATACTGTACTCATTGCGGGCGATACGGTATATACGGGCACGCCGGAAGGCATAACCTATTTTGATGAAACTAAAGTAGTTGCTTTGTCGCGATGTGATCTGAAAATGCTGAACGTATATGTGAATGGACGGGAAACAGCTTATGAGAGCAGTTTTAAGCTGCATCACACGGATAATAATATGCGATTTGAGTATGCAGGTATTTCTTTTAAAGCTGCCGGAGATATTGTATATACTTACCAGCTGCAAGGATGGGATACGGCCTGGAAGCATACAACACAGACTTCCCTTGAATTTATATCCCTGCCTCCCGGACAATATGTGCTGGAAATATTTGCTACGAATAAGTTTGGTATTAAAAGCGACCTGCTTTCCACAGCCATTATGGTAGAAGCGCCTTTCTGGCAAACAAGCTGGTTTGTAGTACTCTGTGCCGGAATAGCCGCTTTTGTTACCTGGTTTGTGGTGAACAGCAGGAATAGGCGGAGACAGAAAAAGAAGCTGAGGCCAGGGCATTTGAGCAACGGTTGCAGGAGTTGGAACAGAAAGCCCTGCGGGCACAAATGAATCCACACTTTATTTTTAATTGTCTCAATTCTGTACAGGAATTTATTCTTGATAATGACCCGCTAAAAGCTAACAAATACCTTAGCAATTTTGCACGTCTTATCCGTCAAACGTTGGATAATTCCCAGCAACCCCTGATCTCTTTAACTGATGAAGTACGATACCTGACCACCTACCTGAACCTGGAAGAGATGCGTTTTAAACATAAGTTCAGGTACAGTATTATAGTGGGTGCCGGTATTGCACCTTCCAATACCTTCATACCAGGCATGCTGTTGCAACCCTTTGTGGAAAACGCTATCCGGCACGGCCTTCAATATAAAGACGGGCAGCAGGGACAAATTGACATTGTGCTTTCCCTGGAGAGCAATATACTTATCTGTATTATTCTTGACAATGGGGTTGGTAGAAAGTTGGCGCAGGCATTTAAGACGGAACAGCATATAGAATACCAGTCGCGGGGCATGCAACTGACCCGTGAACGCATTGATATGTTGAATAAAAACCTTGATCCCAAAATAGTCATGGAAGTCATTGACTGTACCGGTGCCGACGGCAAAGCCACTGGTACGAAGATCATGATCCATTTTCCGCTTATCCAACTTACTGAACCCACACCAATCGTATGATAAACTCCCTTATAGTAGATGATGAACTCAGGAATGTGTCGATACTGCGAAAAATGATCGAGCGATATTGCTCAGGCATAGCTGTTACAGGAGAAGCTACTACTATAGCAGAGGCTAAGGAGTTAATCCGTACATCGGCCCCACAACTGGTATTCCTGGATATTGAGATGCGGCGGGGTAATGCTTTTGACCTGTTGGACCAGCTGGAGCCGGTTAATTTTGAGATCATTTTTGTAACAGCCTTTGACAATTATGCCATCAAGGCATTCAAGTACAATGCGCTGGACTACCTGTTGAAGCCAATTGATGTGGAAGACCTTAAAATGGCCATAGAAAAGGCCAGCAAACGTATAGAGGAACATACGATCAATCAGCGACTGGATCATTTTATGGACACGATCCGTGGAACTGCTACGGTTGCTAAAATTGCTTTGCCGGTCAATGACGGATTGTTGTTTTATGCAGTGAAGGATATTGTTTATTGCACTGCCGAAGGAGGCTATACCTGGTTTGGGTTTGTAACGGGGAAAAGATTACTGGTTTCAGGGACGCTTAAAGAGTTTGAGGACATGTTGCCACCAGATATTTTTGCCGCATACACAATTCGCACCTGGTCAATGTGGACCATGTAAAAAAATACCATCGAGGTAAGGGGGAACTGTAGAAATGATGGATGGTAAAACCCTCGAGATATCCTTTCGCAGGAAAGATGAATTTTTGAACCGGTTGCGCAATAAGCGACCGTGAGTGATGTAGCACTATCAATTGAAAGAACTACCACCCTGCATTGAAAAATTACAAAAATGCAGGATGGTAGTATAATGGATTATAGACAGATACTATTATAGTGATTAAACATACCATTTACCTGGAACGGATTATAGTTGGGGTAGGTAGCTATAAACTGCCCCATGTATTCACACATGTCGGTGGTCTTTGCATTGAAAACATTGTACATTTCCCGGATGTTGGAACCACCTGTATTATCCCAGAAGTTTTCAGAAAACAGTGCATTGGTATTGTCCATCAGGTCAAAGTAAGCACCTGATGGTATCCAAACATTCTGAAACCAGTCTTCCTCCTCTTCTGCAATGCCGAAGGTGGTCCAGCCCAACATTTGACTAAAATTTACGCCATTCCTGCCATAAAGCCTTATAGCATGTTGGGTACCAAGAAATTCGGCCCAGGATTCTCCCACCTGCACCTTGCCCCAACCGTTATAACCGGGATTGCCAAAATCAGTGTCGCTGCCATTGTTGAGTTCAGTCCATATAAAATCTAAGTACCAGCCAGCCCCCACTTTCCTGTAGAAAGATGCATGGCCCAACTCATGAAAAGCCGTTTGTGTAAATCGTGAGCCAAAGAATCTTGGCTGTGTTGATCCACAGACCTTAAATGTCATATCGGGTAAAAGCCCATGTAATAGCGCCAGCAGTTGCCCGGTAACCGGGTTGCTAAAAATAGTCTGCAAAAATGCATCTGTGAATTGACCTCCGGTCAGGTGATATAACATAGGCGCACTTGCCATGCCAAAGTCTGGATCATCGGCCCAATGGGCATAACATACCATGCCGTTAGGGGCGCTATCAATACGGTCCTGTTGTGTATAGAGATCGTGGTAAAAATAGGCGTTCAATATCATTGCCCAATACCTGTTTTGTCTATGCGCATAAAATTCAAAGTTCACATCATTGCGCATATTACAGCTTGAAACCCACCCATAGATATATACAGAACCTACTATGAAATTGGCAATCAGTTGTGGCACTACCTGAAGGAATCCCCCATGGTATTAAATGGTTTTACATTCACCCTGGGGTTTTTGGCGTGTGTGCCCATAATGGTGCCAATACTAAACTTCCATGGAAAACTATAATAGCCATTTCTATCGGTATAGGTAAAGCGTGGAATACCAAATATAAGACCCCATACCTGTATGCCCCTAACGGGTTCCAGCCGTCCTACGCCACCGGCATTATTGGGTAATTGATCATCCCAATATCTTACATGGCCCTCCGGTCTTTTGAAAAGGCAGATGCGCAGGCGTAGGTCGGCCAATTGCTCGTCGGTATAACCTGCTTCTCTCATGGCCTGGAACTGCAAGGTGGTATCTTCTTCCGGTATTAATGCCAACGTATCCAGTACCTGGGTTCGTAGCATCGTATTGCTGCTTAAGGCTTGCACCAAAGGGTTTTCTAAATAAGTTACGGCATATAAATTTCCATCCTTTAGTTGCTCCGCTTTTTTTTTCATCCAAAGCAAGTTCATCGTTATAGATGGCCCCATCGGCAAAGGGAAAGTCCAGGATCTTTATTGTTGTGTCATTTTCCAATGCCTCGAATTCTTCTTTCGTAAGGTTTTTGGGGTCGAACTTCAGGTATGTATATTGGGGAAGTTCTCCTATTCTGTTGGCAGGGTTATTACGTGCCAGTGCAGCCTGCGCTTTTGAATGTTCTGCAAAGAGTAGGGGTTGGAGGTGGTGGGGGCGATGCGGATTGCCGATGGCGTTGCATCAGTTAGTTGCTTTACTTCCTTTTGACAGCTATTCAAAAACAAAAAAATGGTTAATGCAGTCAAGGTGCAACTAAGGAATTGTTGCGTTTTAGTTTTGGCAGATTTCATATGATTATAGTTAATGGTGTAGACTGGAATATTTTTACCCTCTGAAGGTAGCCGTACTTTTGCAGCTGAAAAGTATCAGTTGACAGGTGTATGGTTTTCACCAATAACTGTAGGGTTTTGGGCAATAACTGTATTGGTTCAGCCAATAACTGTAATGGTTGCCGTAGTAAGGGAGGATAAAATGAGCCGGGTAAAGGCAGCGTTCAACAGGCGCTTGCAGAGGCCTAAAACGAGCAGGGTGGGCTGTCCCGGATACAATCCGGGAAGACCCACCCTGGTTAGTTATTAAGGGGGTTAAAAAGCTGCTTTGTGTGTTTTCTCACTGAATACGGTGAGGAAAATGATCTTGATATCCAGCAAGGGCGTCCAGTTCTCCACATACCAAAGGTCATGGGCTGTACGGTTATTGCGTTGTTCTTCCGTATCGGTGGGGCCTCTCCAGCCATTTACCTGCGCCCAGCCGGTAATACCGGGTTTGAGGTAATGACGGATCATATAATTATCCACTTCACGTTGCATCATTTGGTTGAGGAAGATGCGATGGGGACGGGGGCCTACCACGCTCATATCGCCCAACAGCACATTGATGAACTGGGGCAGTTCGTCGAGGCTGTATTTACGGATAAAACGTCCAACCTTAGTTACGCGGGGATCATCTTTCCGCGTAGATGCTTTACCTGCCATCGCAGCATCGTTCTGGAACATACTCCTGAACTTGTATAATTTGAACTGGCGGCCACCTTGCCCCAAACGGATGGGGCAATAAAATACGGGTCCTGCCGATTCCCATTTGATCATAATGGCCAATACCAGGAATAAAGGAGCCAACATGATAAGGGCGGTGGCAGAAAAGATCACATCGCAGATGCGCTTCAGGAACGCAAAGCGAAACCTGTCGAGCGATATTTCCCGGATATTGATAATGGGCATGTCACCAAAACTGGTGGTCTTATAGTTCCTGCCTAATAAGCGAAAATAGTCGGGCACCAGCCTTACGCGGATACCATAATAATCGGCTTTGTCTACCACAAACTGTATCTTCTCGTCGAGGTGTGTAGGCAAGGCAATGATCACTTCATCTACCTTTTTAGAAGTAAGCACTTTGTCCATATCCTGAATGCGCCCAATGATCTGGTACTGCAAGTCAGAGTCTTCCGGATTGTCATCGAGGAATCCAATGATGCGGTAACCAAAGTCGGGGTTTTGGTGGAAATAGGTTTCAATATGCATGCCCACGCGGCCGGCACCCACTACCAATGCTTTGCGTACATTCCTGCCATTGATGCGCAGGCGGCGTACGATGGTAAATAAAAGATAGTTGGAGATCATATTTACTACAGGAAATCCCAGGAGGAAACACATGAACTGCGATTTGGTATAATCGGCAGGGATACCCAGCAATAAGTACAACAGGGAAAGGACGGCAATTAATTCAAAATGGGTTTTCAAGTGGTTCTTCAGGCGATACCTAAGTCCATTATGTAAATGCAATAGATAAACCTTGTTCTTGGAAGTAAGAAGGATCCAGGCAAAGATGAGGGTTACCATGTACAAGTAATCCTGGTTGCTCAAACTTTGATCTTTATAGAACAGCACTACACCCGCAAAGGAGGCAATCAAGGTAATGAAATCACCCATGCCATACAAAAGGGTTAGTCGACGATCTGAACGGATCATAATTAAGGATATGGGTTAAGTTTTCAATAGAATAAATGGATCACGGAGGCCATAGTGATTCTGCCTATAGCCGGTATATTAACGTAAAACTATTAGTTATATGTCGCATGTTATAGTAAAAGAACATAATTTTTATCTGGTTATATATTTACGATACCATATTAGTAGCATAATTTTGTTGCTGAGTGTAAGCATGCCTGAATCAATGTTTTATATTGTTTGATATAGAGCAATATAAATAAGCAACAAGGGCATAATAGCAGCTTATGATAGTCTGGCATATTAACGTTAAGGTTTCGTTTATATGGTATATGGAATGCTTAATTAATTTGTTTCCGAATATGGGAAAGTGGTGTCAACGCAACAGTTAAACGGTAAAATATAAAATAAGCTGTGTTCTATTGCGTTTACTAAATGAGGGTATTATCTTGAGCCAGCATTTGATAACCCATAATTCATTCCCTAATTCGTACCTTATATGAAATCATTTTGCAAAGCCCGCATCATTGGGGCTATATTCATCCTGCTATCAGCCAGTTCCGGCTACGCTCAATGGAGTGACGGTCCTTTTTTAAGCATCAGTGGACAAGTAGGTATGCCACTCAATAAAGAAATAAAAGCCTATGGCTGGGCTGCCGGAGGTGTTGGTAAATTTGCCCTGCCCCTGGGCACTAATGACTATTGTACGCTGTCGATGAATGCTATCAGTATTAATGGTAACTACAAAGGAAAGGGCTTAAAAGAGCGTGATATATTGTCGGGTATGATTGGCTATAGATATGATTTCAGGAAAGAAGATAACTATAGTTATTTTTCATGGAGCCTCAGATCGGCTGGTCATTTATTGGTACAGACTATAACTCTTTTGCTATATGCCTGCCGTAGGGTATTCGCTGAATGGAAAAGTGGACTTCTCTGCTTTTTATTATACTACTACGGCTAACCCCATCATGGCGAAAATAGGGGTAGCAGGTATTATGGTCGCTTACAACCTGCACTTTGCGCGTAAATTATCCGACTAAGGTCATTCTAGTTTAATAATAACCTTAATAAAAAAAAGCATGCATGTAATATGCATGTTTTTTTATGGATTAGTTTGAAGGTAGTAGCAGGGTATCAGGTAATAGCGTGCTGCTGCTTTTTCTAAAGAGCAACCTGAAGAAGAAAGATCTGTTTTGCAGCAGAAATTTTATCGTAGCGTAATATTTGGGCCACAATCTTTTGGGTTCTTTTATTAAGCGGTAAGCCCATCTTAATCCCATCTTTTTACCCATTCCGGACTCCTTAATGATTCATCGGCAAAGTAGAGGAATACACCACCTACTCCCAACATTATAGATTGGGGCAGGTACTGGTAAAAATGGTGCATGAGGTAATCCTGTTTAGGGCTGCTGATGCCTATCCATACCAGGTTGGGTTGTAATGTACGTATATGCTCTATATCGGCTTTTACTTGTTCGCTATTGCCTATTTCAACAGCACTTACAAAAGGAGGGGCTTTGTATCCCAGGATCTTTGCCTGGGGGAATTGTTGCTCCAGGTTTTTCTTCATACTTGCTATGGTGGCGTCGTTGCCTCCATAAAAGTAATGGGTCAGGCCTGTTTGCAGCAGGGCATGGCATAGGTGAAAGCCAGAAACGGTACTCACATTTTTATACCCCTTCAGCCTGGCAACTATTTGTGATGGTTTACCATCGGGCATGGTAAGGTAGCTGTTGTTCAGAATGCTGATCAGCAGTGGATCTTCGTTCGCTTCTTTTACGACAGAAGCATCGGGGAAGCATATATAACCAGGGCGGTTAAAATTATATGCATTGATCCGGCCAACAGTTTCTGCCAGGTTGGTTGCGGATATCGAAACGCCTAGAAAATCAAATCTCCTGTCCATAGGTTGATCTCAAATAACTGGATGATATAAAGTTGTTAACTGGCTTGCAGCGCAGACAAATAAACATTCTTTAGTGATGTCATATAATAGTCTGCGGAATATTCTTCCCTGATCAATTTGCTAGCATTGTTGCTCAGGGAATTAAATTTGCCTGGATTATTTAAGACAGCTCCGATCGCATTCATGAGGCTAACAGAAGATCTCTTTTCTACCAGCAGGCCATTGACCTCATGCTTTACGACTTTTGCCATGGATACATCATCGGAGACTATCACGATTTTTCCAAGGGCCATCGCTTCGAGGAGAGCCATGGGCATACCTTCACTGTAAGATGGAAGCAGGAAGATATCGCTTTGGCTTAATGCTTCCCATTTTGCTTTTGCCCCAAACGCGGCCTTTAAATTCAAATGATTCGCCGATTGCTTGTCTCAGATCAGCAAAGAACCATTCTTCATCGGGCCCGGCGCCATATACCTCAAAATGAAAAGGGACCTGGCGAATTTTCAATTGGCTGAGGGCTTCCACAATTTCTTTAAGACCCTTATTCCGGTCAATGCGGCCAAAGTATATGATCCTGTTTCTAAAGCCCGGTCTTTGATCCAGGTTTTTTATTTCATTGAGGTCAATACAGTTACGAAGCACTTGTATTTTGGAAATATCTACCTTGTAAAGTTCTGCAATAGAATCCCGCTCTGCTTGGTTTAAGACAACTATTTTATCAGCCCCGTTTAAGATCCACCTGCACAAACGGTAATATTTCTTATTAAATATATAGCCACCGCCATGTAAATGCATAATGTATGGTTGCTTTCTTTTTTTTGCGGCATATATGTATAATAGTTCCCGCAATACAGATTTCTTATCAAGGGATATATGAAAATGAACCAATGAATATTCTTTGGTTTTTATCATTGACTTAAAGCTGGTTAGCTTCTTTAAAAGGTAGCCAACTTACCAGTTTCCCCAGATCCCTGTCGAAATAGCTTATTTCGCCCGCACTGTTATTGAGGATGGTATTAACAATGGTAAGAATACCGCCTACAGCAGTCTCGGGATTATTGTTGGGACCAGTCATTAATACTTTCATAGTATTGTATTTACTTGCAATAGTTTATTAATATGTGAGGCGCCCCGCTAAAACCGGTGTAAACGCATCGCGACAAGAGTAACGAATCGGGCTATTATTAGATTGCCCCGGGTAGGGGATGGTTAAGGATTAAATTTGATTAACAAACTCGGCGATCCTTTTACCATGGATGGAATAGTTGAAGGAGGATTCGCCCAGTGAACGGCCTTCCATCCCCACTTTATCGGCGAGTGGTTTGTCGCCGGCAATCAAGGTCAAGAGGTCTGCATAGGCCTCTTCTGTAAATTCAGTTGCTATAAAGGCATTTTTCTTATGTTCAAAATAATGTACTATCTCTCCGATATTGCCGGTTACGATGGGGCGGCCGCTGGATAAGTATTCACCTATTTTGTGTGAAAACCTGGCCTGGTCCTGGCCTACTGTACGTAAGGGAATCAGTAAGGCCAATGCGTGTTGGTATCCTTCGAGCAGCTTGTGGTAAGGAAGTTTCTGTTCAATGATCACGTAGGTATTGAGGCCTTCGGCAGTTACGAGGTCTTTTACTTCCTGCAAGGTCTCTTCACTACCATTTAACACCAGCCTGAGTTTTTGTTGATGGCCCTTGCGTACAAATATGGCGTAGCTTTTAATGATAAACACAATCACGGAGAAATAGCCAAGTGTACCGCAGTACATAAAGTATTCTTCGCTGTCGTGCTGTGGATTATAGCTGGCCGGTTGTAATGCTTCAAAGTCGGCCAATACCGGCACCTTCAACATCGGTTTCCTGAAATGCCCGGTTTTTTGTTCCAATAACTGGCTTATTGGCAGGATGCCATGTGTAAAATAGCCAAATGTATAATCAAATAAAGCGTAGTCAATTTTTTTTATGAAATGGCATGTTCTTAATGTAAAGATGCCACTCTGTGATAAAGACGGCTGTGCGGTATTTGAGTCTTTTGGCAAATAAAGTGTAAAGGAGGTAAAGGGGAATGTAATTGTGTTCCATGATCAGGATATTCCGGGCATCCGGATCCCTTTTTCCTTGAGCAGGTTATATATAGTCCGTATGTTCTTCAACATGCGCAGGCCCCTGCTTTTGGGGAATACATGGTATTCGTATCCGTATTTTGCCCCGGTGAGCTCACCGGCAGGAGTTGTTTTATTTAATCCCAAAGGGGAGTTGATAAAGGTTATTTTTTTGCATGGGGTAATAACCCTCTTGCGACCAGTTCGTTTTTTGAATTGGTAGCGGTGAACTTCAATGGATAATTATCAGTGGCACCTAAGAATATGATATTGCTTTTCATGGGTATTAGATTTGATACATTGCCTGAAGGGTGGGGATCTCTTTATCGTTTAATACACGGATTACCTGGCAGGGGTTTCCTGCAGCTATCACGTTGGCTGGAATACTTTTCGTAACGACGCTATTGGCGCCAATGACGGTATTGGCTCCAATAGTAACGCCTTTCAGGACCACAGTATTGACGCCAAGCCATACATTGTCTTCTATAACCACTTCTTTAGGTGGCCCACTCCTTGGATCATCGAGGTGCCAATCAGCATCTGTGATGAGGGTGTTAGCACCACAGCGTACATTATTGCCCAGCCTGATCTGCCTAAATGCCCCAATGATGGTTCCACTGAAGCCGCAATTATTACCGATCTCAATGATGGCCTTGTGTCCGGACTGGTGTGTGGAGATAATACATGGTTTGTTAATACCGATGAGGTTGGCATTGGAACTGGAAAGGAATGAACAATTGTTACCAATGATAATGGTCGTACCGGGATACCTTTTGAAATAGCACTTGCCAATAAAGCCTGATCCTTTTCCCAGTTTCACGCCCCACCAGGCAGCATGCAACCTGTTCCGTTTTCCCCACAGCTCTTTTAGGCGTGTGTGGATGGTATATACTGTATGTGCAATATTCCTGAATTTCATAACTCACTATTGTGTACTACCGGTTTGGTTTGTTCTATATAATCTGAATAATGTTTAAGTATAGAGATGATCGCTGAAAAGCTTACCATGGTAACACTGGTCAATGTAATATTGTATAGAAAAGCCGCAATCATTGTAAAGGGAAGGAAAATCTTTACCATGGCATTTCTGATCAGGTCAACATCATTCAGTACCTGGGTTTTGAATTGAAATTATACCACAGGTAAAGGGACAGGAGGAACAGGAAAAACCCCAGGATGCCGCTTTGGGCAAACTGGGCAATAAAAGTGGAGCGGCTCTTGGTAAAGTTGTTTAACTGCATGATGGGGGTGTCTTTGCTTTCTATGTAACTCATTTTCCCATTAAACGTATAACCCTGCAGGCTATACCCCAGAAAACACCCAATGGATCGCTTTCCAAAAAAGTCGTCGAACACATAAGAAAACCCTTTGATCTTGCCCCAGTCGCCTATGTTCTCCAGTATCAGTTCCTGTGATTTCTTGATCTCAGCTTCGTACACTTCATTAAAGCTTCCGCGGTTTTGGGCGCCTCCTTCTTTATTCTGGTATTCGTAATAATAGTTCCAACCGAGGAAGAGGAAAAATGCCATCATTGCTCCTGTTATGGCGAAGGAACCTAATTTTCGTACGGGAAGCCTGAATTGTATCCGGTGTTTGACGAGGTAGTAAAAAAGGAATATCATCATTGCTGCCATTACACCCATTATAGTTTTGGAGTCAATGGTGGCAAATTGCAGGAGGGCAATGCTGGCAAAGACAATATATATCGATCTTCGGGTGGTGGTCCATACGAGGATAAAGAACAATGCCATCATAGACACATACCAGGATACAAGGTGACCTGATACAGGCCCGAATGTTCCGCAGGCCACATCATCGAGACCGGCTATCCATTCAAACTGACCACCGCTGCCATCGTCCATCATCCGGGAGGAGGGGGGATGATCTGGGCTATCTGGAGTATACAAACAATGGTTTGTAGAATGGCACCAGCGGTAAACAGATTGAGCAACTGGTAGCAATAAGCAGGGGTGATGCTCTTGCTTTTTATCGTCATATAGACGATATAGAATGCGCTGGCGGTGATGAGGACAAAGGGTGACTGATCGTGGTAGAGCAGGCTGATCAGGGTAAGTACCAGAAAAGCGAGCCAGGCAAGGATGTACCTGGACAGTTTTACCTGTATGGGTATTTTGTGAAAGAAGGCAATGAAAATAATAAACAATAAAAAAGAAGGCTTGGCTACATATTTTGAAATGACCTCGGTTTTTATGAATAGCTGCCCCTGAAAAAAACCAAAGCAGATAAACCAGATGATCCACCATTCGATGGTCTTGAACATCCGTCCGCTGGCCATATAGAACAGGATAATACCCACTACCAAAAGGGCAAAGATCTCTCCTGCCACAAACCCTCCCATTAATACCACAGCAAAAGTGACCAGGTACCGTAGGATACGCTTATAGTTTACAAAGTCAAATACTGGTATCGCAGGTGTGGGGGCATTTCTACAAGGTTCGGTTGATGACAGTTTTATAGATGGCGACTAAATCGTTTGTTATTGTATCCTTATTGTGCCGCTTCCAGGCACGCTCCTGGCTTTTTGGCCGCAGGCAGCTGCAAACCGGAAGTTGTGACTCATTTGCAGGATGGCGCCCGCCAGTGCATGGGCATCTCCATTTTGAAACAGCAGGCCTTCCTGTTCATTGTCGAGCATGGAAGGAGTACCCCCTGCATAGCTGGCAATAACAGGCATACCAATGAGCATGGCTTCGCAAAGGCTATTGGGGCTATTTTCAATGTGACTGGCCTGGCAATAGATATCTGCTGACTGGAGTAGTTGTGAAATTTCACGTTCTCCTGAACCACCCAACAACTTAATGTTGAGGTTGTCCAAACCGGTTTTTAACCATTTGAGGGTAATTTGAACGGTGGTGCTATAGATGTCTAAGCCTACTATCCGCCATTCAAAGTGGAATGAAGGATAGGCAGCTAATTCGCGGGCTGCTTTTACAATGGTTTCAAATCCTTTGTAGATAGCATCGCTGGAAACGGTGACAATCCTGATTGGCTGGCCAAATGCCTGCTTTTGCCAATGGGCCTGGTAAAAGAAGGCCGCAAAGCTTCATTATTAATGTAGTATTGGCTGCCGGGCGCCAATACGCTGGTTACCTGTTTATCCCAGGCGGTCCTGCCGATCACATTACGGGTTTGTTTTAGTATCTGCCGTTCGCGTGTAGCTTTCTTCAGCAGGCTTTTATGTAAACGTGCCGCGGACTGAAAGGTGAGCTTTGCTTTCCATCCTTCTTTTTGGCGAGCCTTACCGGAAGGAATACCGGCAAAAACTTTTCACTTAAAGGATTGAGGATCCCCTGGATGGACAATACGGCAGGTATCCGGGTGTTTTCCTGCAGCAGGCCAAAATTGTCTTCGGTACCGTGAATATGGATAATGTCTGGTTGTATCTTTTGGGTTACTTCCAACAATTGTCTCATTTCTTCCTGATCATAGTTCTTTTCTATGAGGCGCTGTACCAGCCTTTGGAGTTTTGATCCCCTGTTTTTGCGTTGTATGGGAAAATAGGTGGTGTTGCCATACTTAAATGGTTCATGGGCCTGGGCACTGTAAAAACAAATGTGCAGGTCAAGCTCCTTGTAATTACCCAATTCGAGTTCAAGGGCTTTCAGCCAACCTCCGCCATGGCTTTTCAATTGCAGTTTCTCTGCAGCGGCACAAGGAGTATTCGTAAACCAAAGTACTTTCATGGGTTACCTGCTTAGTATTTTTCTAGTTTATTTTTGATCCTGGTAATGACTGTTTTTTTCTTTTCCAAAATCTCCTCACGTGGTGGCTGTCGTAGCCGGTATTGGCCGTGATGCATTCCGGGTGTTGAAGGATCGTAAAATTATTATCTACGGGCCTGTTGTGCATTGAATGTACGCCATCGGTATGCTCGCCGGTATGGCCGATATTGGTGACGAGGTTTTTACCAGGTACTGCGCAGAGGCCGCCGTTTGTGTGCAGGGACAATACAAACTGGTAATCCCAGGTTTTCCGGGTGATGGTTTCTTTGTGTGCATACAATTGCTGGTATCGCTGGGTCCAGAAGTTGACGTCTGTGGTATTGTTGAACAGTTTATTGAATCCTCCTGTCTTGAAAAAGGAAGGCCAGGCATCGAGTGAGATATCGTAATGGGACCAGGAACGTTTCCAGGTGGCCCAGCCCCAAATATGGATGGCGCTGCGGGAGAAGGTATAGCTGGCTGGTATAGCATACTCTTCGTTATAGTTGTTACCGCTCAGCATCCACACTTCCGTGTTGTTCTTATAACGTTCCAGCAGTTCATTGCAATAAGTAAAGAATGCGAGGGAGGGTACTGTGTCATCTTCCAGGATAATGGCCCTGTCTTCCTGTTCAAAGACCCATGAAATGGCTGATGAAACGCCTTTGGCGCAGCCCAGGTTTTGATCGGGAAAATTCATTTGCAAAGCACAAGGCCAGTCGATCTCTTGCAAAAGGGAGCGAATGGCTACACGTGCATCCCGGTCGGTCTGATTGTCTGTTCTTGGACCATCATTAAATACATACAACCGGGCTGTGCGTGCCTTTCGGAGTTGATCTATCACCTGCCTTGTATAATCGGGCCGGTTGAATGTTACTAACAAGACCGGCGCTTCCGGATGGATGACCATAAATACGGTTTAAGAGGTTTGGTTTACAGGCTGAAATATTTTTTATTCATATAGAGCCAGGTAAGGAATGCCAGGCTGATGACGGACATGATAGCGTAAGACAATACCTGGCCCCATGCGGCGCCTGTGAATCCATATTTATTGATCAGGAACACATACATAACTACCACCAGTACGGAGCCGGTAAGCTTTTCCACCAGTGATAGTTTTGAATAACCACAGGCCACCATGGTCATGGAAAGTGTAAAGCTGATAGACCGGGTGATACTGGCAAATACCATGATACGTGCAAAGCCGGTAGCATCCATGTACCGGTAGTTGGTCAGGATACCCATTACAAGTTCTGCGGCTGCCAGGAATACCAATACGGGCAAGATCTTTAATGCATTGGAAGTAAGGATCACTTTTAGCAGGCCTTTTCGGTTGTTATTGCTAATGTGTTTATAGAAATCGGGTTCAAAAGTGGAATCGATAGAGGTGGAGAATAGGAGGAAATAGGAGGCCACTCTTACGGCCACGCTGTAGAGTCCCAGGTTATTCATATCGTTCACGCGTTCCAGGAGGAGGGTGTCGAATCCTGAAAAGAACCAGGTGAGGAGGGCAGAGAGCATGAGTGGCCAGCAAAAGTGTAAGGCATCTTTTACTATGGTAAAATTGATGTATAGTTTTTTTACCTGCCTGCTAAACGCATAAGTGCCAATGGCCAGGTTCACGATCAGCAAACCCTGCATACGGCCGGTGGCTTCGCCCCGCATAACCACCACGAGCAGCAATACGAATACGACATTGAGCAGGTTGTATAATACGTTAATATTAAAGAATGCCCTGGCTTTCTTTTGGAGCCGGAGGTGCATAAAATAGAATGCAAAAATGCACTGCAGGTATACTTTCGAAAAGGTAAGTATGGCGTAGGGGAAGAAGTCGAATTCTATGTGCTGGACATTGAAATAAACTTTTAACCCACCTAGCAATAAGCTGGTAGTGACCAATCCAACCATAGCCTGGAATAATACCAGTGAATTGAGTGCTTCTTCTCTTTTGATTCATCCCATGCGAAAAAACTTTTAGCATAGTAAGAAGACAGTGAAAAGCTGATGAATGGCAGGATGAAAAGGCTAAATGAATCGTAATACCCGATGACTGCAAAGTCGTGGGAAGAAAGGTGTGAGGCCAGTACCGGGTTGAGCAATAACCCTATTACAACCTGTATAATATTGGCTGTAAAGTAGAGGGACAGGTTCCGGATGGAATGTTTGTGATTAATATAAAGCCGGCTGATCTGCATGCCTGTTCTTATTATTTTTCTGCATAATAATTCCCGTAACCGTAGGTGTAGCCGTATCCATAATGTCCTTTCTTCATTTCCACGTCATTGACTACAATGTTGATGCGGGGAAGGGTTCTTTTATGGTTTAATTTTTCGATTAGCCTGATCTGCTGGCGATAGGTGTAATGGTGCCTTACCAGGTAGATGGTGAGGTTGGCATAAGCGGCCATGATCTCTGCATCTGTCACCATGCCAGCAGGAGGGGAGTCGATGATAATATAATCATAGGTATTTTTAGTTCCTCCATCAGCTTTGCTACTTTGGGCAACATCAGTAACTCGGTAGGATTAGGAGGTAAGGGCCCTGATGCTAATATGTCGAAGGATATGGGTTGCTGGCCGGCGGTTTGGATCATGGTACGCCAGTCGGCACCTTCCGAAATAGTATAATTGGTAAAGCCTGTTTTTTGTAACCCAAGATTCTCTGATATTTTGGGTTTGCGAAGATCGAGTTCAAGGAGGATCACTTTTTTATTGGCCAGGGCCAGGGTAGCTGCAAGATTGATAGAGAGGAATGATTTTCCTTCGCCGCTCATACTGGAAGTGATGAGGATGGTTTTTTCCTGTTTGTTGGGTATCAGGTATTGGAGGTTGGTCCGTAGTGAACGGAACTGCTCTGCGATGAGCTGTCTTGAATTCATGGTGACGGCTACGATCTGGTTGGCATTGTTGTGGCCAATTTCTGCCAGGACGGGGATGGTGGTATTGTTGACGATGTCTTCCATAGAAGCCACTTTCGTATTGATGATGTCTTTACTAAAGCTGACAGCAAAAGGCAATACGAGGCCAGCCATCAATCCCATGAAGAGGATCATGGTCTTACTGGGTTTGAAGGGGCTGGGATCGGATTTGGCACGGTCGATGATCCTTGCGCTGGCAATGGTAGCGGATTTGGAAATGGCTGTCTCTTCCAGTTTCTTCAACAGAAAAAGGTAGAGTTCCTGTTTGATGGCCTGTTGCCGGGAATAGTCGAGGAAAGTCCTTTCTTTAGCAGGTATGGTGGTGATAGCGGATTCGATGCCCACTGTGCGTTTCTTCAGCTCATTGACGCTTACTTCAATTCCTTTTTAACGGATGCGATGCTGCTGAGGAGCTCAATACGGAGGTTGCTCAATTGTTCTTCGGTGGTGATGACGGAAGGGTGGCTGGCAGTTAAGCTCATCAGCATCCTGTCGCGCTGCATCTGTGTTTCATTGTATCGTTGAACGAGGGCTATAAAGTTAGCATCCTGCATAACCAGGGAAGAGGGGACTACCCGGGCGTTGTTGAGGTTGTCTTTTAAGAATTGTTCCAGGGCTTGTACTACCGATAACTGTACTTCCTGACCAGTTTGCTGTTTGGCATATTCGCTGGTGTTTTGCAGGAGTAAGCCTGATTGGGTGGTGAGGTCGGTTAGTTTATTGTCTGTCTTAAATCTTTCGATGTCTTTTTCTATATCGTTCAATTCGCCAAATACAAGTCGCAACCTTTCCTGAATAAACTGGATGGTGCTGTCGGCAATCCTGTTCTTATCGGTTACGTTGGCCTGCATGTAGGCGGTGATCAGTTGATTAAGGATGGCTTCTCCTTTAGCGGGTATGATATCGTTTAGGTAAGGTAAATAACGCTTACTTGTTTATTGGGGATCTCCACTTTGAGGGAAGCGAGGTATTTCTGAGTAACGGCGTCGATAGGATCGACTGCAATAGTGAGGGGCGTTTCATACTCCCATTTAGCATAACCTGCTGCCGGTTTTACCAGGGCAGGACCTTCGGGTAATTGAATAGTATCGCCCAGGTGGCCTTTGTATTCCTGTTCGTTATTGGTTAAGGTGAAGTTGGTAATACTGCTTTTATTGAATTGAAGTACATACTGAGTGGTAATGTCGGAGGTATCGGTTGAAGGTACGAGGAACCTGAAGTCTACAGGTCTTCCACCATAAGTTTCTGTGTTCTTTACTTTGCCCTCTGAGTAATAACTTACATTGAGCCGCATATCTCTTACGACCTGTTCCATTAGGGAACGGCTTTTGAATATCTCTGCTTCATTGTCTACATTGCTTTTTCCCATCAGTCCAAAATCACGCAGGATACTGGCTTCTCCGAGATCGGTGCTTTTGTTGTCATCCTGAACCAATACAGAAGCATGGATCTTATAAGCGGAAAGGATATGCGGAGGTAGCAATAGGCCAATCCCAGGCCCAAACCGGCAGAGACAATGAGCCAGGGCCAGAGGCTGAAGAATTTGCTGGCAAACTTCTGGATGAGTTGATTACTTTTTCCGCTTCCTGTGCTTCAATGTTTACAGCTTTATGTTGTATTGACATATCCATGCTTATAGTCTTGTAAAAATGACAACGAGTAAAGAAAGTCCTGCTCCGAGTAATGTAATATTCCTGGCCTTAGCAGCGTCGGTAGATGCAATTTTTGATTTGGCTGGTTCCACATATACGACATCGCCCTGCCTGAGGTAGAAATAGGGCGATAAGAGGGTGGCAGACGAGTTGAGGTCAAAGCGGATCATATTTTTGGCGCCGGCTGAATCTCTGATCAACAGTACATTTTCCCGTTTTCCATAAATGGTCAAATCACCCGCCATGCCGATAGCGTCGAGGATACTCACTTTTTCGCTGGGTACTACATAGCTGGCCGGGCGGGCTACTTCACCGAGTACGGTAACATTAAAGTTGGCAAAGCGTACGTTGACCACCGGGTTTTTATAATAAACAGCCACCCTGTCGTGGATGGTGTCTCTGGCAATGGCCGTAGACAAACCGCCTACCCTGATCTTACCTACTACGGGGAGTTCCACAAAGCCTTTTGCATCGACCAGGAAGCCGCTTACGGCAGCTGGTGGAGCCGGTGCGGCACCGGTTGATCCGGGCTGAATAGTGATGGATGCCGCATTGGCGGCTGCTAAAATATTATTGACCTGGGGGTCGAGTGTGAGGATGGAAATCTGCAGGATGTCATTGGACTGAATGATGGGCTCCTGGTACGGAGCGCCGGCAAGGACCTTGGGGGAGAGGTAAAGCGAATCGGGTGTATCCTGGAAGTAGGTAATCTTTTTATTGGTACCACATGAACAGGCAAACAGGATTGCGCATAGCAATAAGGGCACTACAGAATTGGATAGACTTAACCGGTTCATAGGTTTCATCCGATATTAGATTTTGACTAAATGGTTTATTCAATTTAAACCTGGTGGCACTGGCGCCTGAACAGGTGGCAAATCAAGCAAAAGCAATGGCAAGCAACCGTGGTGTTTTCCCAATATTGGATTACAAATCTCTAAACGGGACAAAATGGTGTTTATTATAACGATACCTATTTAATTTTTAATTAATTAAGTGGGAAAGGCAGATTGCGCAGATTTGGAGGGATTAGGCAGAATTTTGGAGCCAGGAGATGGTAAGCGGTGAAGTTGGGGAAACAGGAAATGGATGGAAGAGTTTAAAAAAAAACATCCTGCCGGTGGCAGGATGATGGGTTGGTTCAGGGTGTAAGGGTTTGGTTATTTAATAATGCCTTTGATGCGTGCTGCTATGCGTTTTGAAAAATGCCTGGCGCCTGTGTCATTGAGGTGGGCGGGGTCTGCAAACTGGTCCTTTTGTTGTTGAATGGCGGTATCCTGGCTATAATCCCAAAACTCCACCCGTTGGCGCTGGCATATTTCCCGGGCCAATTCCAGGGTCCTGGATCGCTGGTACCGGTAGTAAACGGGCGATGTGATCACAAATACTTTTGACCCGGCAGCTTTTGCCGAGGTGATAAAGTCAGCAAAGCTTTTACGAGCTGGCTATCTATTTCTTCCTGTAGGTTATTTTCCCTCATCTCTTTATTATATATGGTGGTGAGGGGATATAACCGTTCTGATCGGATTTCCTTTTTCTTATTCATGGCTGTATTGCCGATGGCAATATTGAAGATCATGGAATTGAAAGGGTAGACGGATGAGCGGAGTTTTATTTTTCAAAGGGGCTCCTTAGTTCCACTATGTCTCTGATCTCCTCATGCGCCTTGTAATAGGGCAGGAGGGCGGAAAGGCGGTCATAATTTTCCGGTGACTGGTTGAAGGAAAAGATATCGAGGTCGAGTATTATGACGCTGGGGGTATATCGTTTCAGGGTGCTTTTCAGTACGGCGGTATTGTACAGTATAAAATTGCCATCCCTGCCTGTATTGTAGGTGGAGAGGCCCAGTCCTTCTTCTATTACCCGGGGATGGTAATGATGGTTGGCCCTGGAGGAGCCAAAGATCAGGGCCTTGCTATTGGTCATGTCCATCGCATAGGTGGTACGGTATAGAAGGCCGGACTGTTGTTTGAAATACCAGTAACGCAACGCCTGGCCGAGGAGAAAATCACCGGCCACGATGATCAGTACAAAGATGGACAGTTTGTATAAGAGCCGTTGTGGTTTATGGTTAAGGGCTTGCATAGTAGATCAGAATTGAAAATAGATAAACTGGCCTCCATCAAATACCCCGATCAAAAGTATGAGGAGGATGATGGATGCGTAGGTGACATTTCTTATTATTACGTTCCTGCTGTTGAGGAGCAGGGTCTTATCTCCGTAAAACTCGTGTTGCAGGTCGTATAGAAACAGTACGGCTATGCCGACGAGGGCAAACATGATCTGGGAGAGGCTTTCGATATAGGGGGTACCGCTGCTGGTAAATATCTTTTGTACAATAAGCAGGGCTTCGTGTGTGCTATTGGCCCTGAAAAAGATCCATGCAAAACTGATAAGCAGGAAGGTGATGAGTGATCCTGCCAGTTTGGGCAATTTAATATGGCTGATAAAGCCTCCTTTTTCCGGCTATAGTGATAAGCCGTTCACCCACCATGTACAAGCCATTGAGGGCTCCCCATATAATAAAGGTCCAACTGGCACCATGCCAAAGTCCGCTGACCATGAATGTAATAAAGAGGTTAAAGCAGTTCCTGGGTATGGTGACGCGACTGCCGCCCAAGGGGATATAGAGGTAGTCCTGAAACCAGGTTGACAGGGATATATGCCATCTTCTCCAGAAGGCGGCGGGGAAGTGGCCAGGTAAGGGCGATGGAAGTTTTCCATGAGCTCAAAGCCCATTACTTTGGCACATCCGAGGGCAATGGTGGAATAGCCGGCAAAATCACAATAGATCTGGATGGCAAAGAAAAAGGTAGCCAACAGGAGGCTGCTGCCATTGTGGTCGGCAGGGTGATTGTAGATGGCATCCACATAAATGGAGAGGCGATCTGCCACTACCACTTTCATGAAGAACCCCCATAGGATGAGTTTGCAACCGGCTACGAACTTTGAATAGTCGAATTTGTGGTATTCATGGAACTGGTGCAGTACATTCTGGGGTCGCTCAATGGGCCCTGCCACCAATTGGGGATAAAACATAACATAGAGTGAGTAGATACCGAAATGTCTTTCTGCTTTTTGGTTACCCCGGTATACTTCGATGGTATAGCTCATGGCCTGGAAGGTATGGAAAGACAGGCCAATGGGCAGCAGGATGGACAGGTAGGGGATATTGTTGGTAACGCCCAGGGACTGGCATAATACTGAAATATTTTCGTTGATGAAGTTATAGTACTTAAATACAGCCAGTACGCCGATATTGGCTACCAGGCTACAGACGAGGAAAAGCTTTCTTTTCCTGCCGCTGGCTTTTTCGATAAAGATGCCTGCATAATAATCGACTACAATGGTGAAGCCAAGGATGAGTATGTACAGGGTACAAATGCCATGTAGAAATAGCAGCTGGAAGCCAATAACCAAAGCCACCTGAACCGGTGTGGCAACAGGAAATACAGGAGGGTTACTATTGGAAAAATATCAGGAATTCAAAAGAATTGAACAGCATAGTCTCGGGGAATGGTTTGGGTTCCCAATATTGGATTTCATTGTTCAAACGGGGTAAAACAACTGTTTATTATGGTGGTGGGCTATTTATTTTAGATTTAATGAAGTGAAATAAAAAGAGAAAGTATCAAAAATAAAATTAGGGCTTGAGAATCGCTTAAACGGCCTCAAGTCTCCGACAGGGACCCGAATAAAAAGAGGGTGTACTTTTTACACCCTCTACCGGAACATGGATTATTCAGTGTACGGAGTAATTGCTATCGAAAACTATTGGTTGGGTCAATTGGACTGTAAACGTATCCTTTTTTTGGGCCAGGTGGAAATTAGTTAACCCGGGTTGCATCAGTGAATTTGAGTTCAATAATATAGGTGCCTTCCATTTTTAAGGTGAAGGCAAAGCGGGGATTAACGGAATACAATCCCGGCGTAAAGCCGTCCACGGTGACAAACTGGCTGGGTATGCGGTAATAGATCAGGTGGCCCCAGTCGGTGGTGGCATCTTTATACCTTGCCAGGGGAAGGGGGCTACCTCAAAATCGCAGATCATGGCGGTATCGGTAAACTTGACGGGTGTAAAGCGTGCATAGTTCTCGAAGGTTGGGCGATCACCTCGCTTGATGATCTCGCCTGATTTGGGATTGAAAGGATGTCCAAATTTATCGGTGAGCTTGAGGATGATCCTGGCGCCGTCATTGGAAGCCTTGGTAAAGGTGAGTTTGGGGTTTTTGTGGGGCGTTGCCGCGCCGGTTACATTGTGGAAGGCATTGGAAACATTGTCTTCCTGTAAAAAGATATCTTCTGCAACGGGATCTACAATATTAATGATGGCAAAGTCGGTGAATACTTTGGTGCCTGTTTTATTGGTGGCTTTCAAGTCGAACGTGTATTTGCCAATGGGAATATTAACGGAGCCGCGGTTGAAGCTGATCTGTCCGCTAACGGGGTTGAAATCCATGGGTGGGATTGTTTTCCATTCCCGTTTTTTATCCAGTTCCGCCACTGTTGTGTCGGTCTTAATATCGAAGCCCATGCCCGGTTTAAACATCAACACTTTGTATTGCTCAAAAAACTCTTTTGGGGCAGGCTTACCATTCTCATCACGCAGGTTCATCATTTCAAAGGCCAGCGTGGGTGTGGAGCCATCTACATCTATTCGTTGGGATTGCACCAGGGGCATCCCACGCAGACAATAAACGTTCTTGTCGATATAGCGCATGGTATCACTGAGGAAACCTTCCTGTATTTTTTTACATCCGGCGATAGTTATTACAACGGCCAGGAGTAAGATAATTATTTTTCTCATGGTGAAAATGCTTAGGTATAAGAATTGGTTGAAAATACCGGATCGTATTAGCCTGGTATTTTTCGGTGTTAAAGAATAGCCGGTGGTTATTGCTCAAAACATGAATGGTACCGGTAGTAGTAATAATGCCGGTAGTTTGGCAGTCGTACCCCATATCCTTTTCGGTTGCTGGGATGGTGGAAGGATCCAGTACCGTTTCATCGCGTGTACCAATTACTTTGGTAAAGTTAATATAGTCTACATGATCAATGTAATCCCTATAATCCTGGGTCCTTCTGATTTTGATGTAGAAAGATACGTTGGGGATGGTGCCCAGGAGGTTTGGGTAGTATTTGCCTTCCACGGACAATTTCTCGCGCCCCAGGTCGCCGGTATACATATACATTTTCAGGGAATCCTTCACCTCTTGCAGCGGCAGGCTGTCCAGGGTGTATTTTATGTTTTCATCCTGTAGTTCAATAGTTCTTCTGGTATAGCGGGCCTTTACAAAATCGTCCACACTGTAATTGGTGGTGGCAAAAAAGGTGATATTGCCGTTGACGGTTTCTTTTAAGCCGGCCCTGTCGATGAGGTGAACGAGGGAAGAGAACTGGGGTTTTGATTTGAGGTAATCGTAGGTGGTCATATTGACCTTGGGGTTGTGGGTGCCCCCATCAACTTTATAGCTATCCTTTTTGCAGGATACCAGGTTGGCTGCAATGACCAGGATAAGCAGGGAAACAAAAATATTTTTCATATACAGTAATTAATTGTGTTAATAGAAGGTGGTTATATCTGCCCCAGCCAATAAGAGGTTTGCACCAGGAATCGGTTTTCTTTGAATAGCAAGGGGCTAACGGGCCAGTAAAATCCACCACGCTTAAACCTGCCTTCCGAAAGCCAGTCAACAAATTCGGTGTACATCCTTGTGCGAAGGAGGTCATAAAAGATATGGCCTTCAACATAGAGTTCTTTACCCCTTTCTATAATGTATTCCTTCATCAGTTCATCGCGTGAATAGGTGTTGTCAACCCGGTTGGTGGAATAGGGATTGGCGCCATTTCTATCGCGGGAATCATTGATTATCTGTATGGCGGTGTTGAGGTCGTTTTTATACAGGGCTATTTCGGCCTGCAGGAGTTTCATGTCGGAATAGCGGAAGATGATCAGGTCATTGCTGAGGTAGGGGTCGCGTTGTTGTCCTGGATTACGGTAAATGACATTACTGTACTTGCGGCACATGGGTTCACTGCTATTGGTATAGTCAAAGTTTTTGCGATACCGTATATCGTTGGTGTCGGTAACCTGTATCCAACCGTCAACAGGATGGTCGAACCAATATTTGTAATTGTAATTGAAATAGGTGCTGGGCACCCAGAACCGGCCGCTGTTTCCGGATTGGTATACATAATCGTCGCCATGCAGGAATTCCAGGCCAATATGGTTGGCCGAGCCTTCCTGTGTTCTGTCGTCCATATACAATTGGAAAATGCCTTCGGGTGAGGTAGTGGTATTGTTGCGGCCAATAAAGGTCATATAATAGTTGGTCGTATCGGTATAATTATAACCACCCTGGGCCAGCAATTTAGTAACGGTAGTATCGGCGTTGTTTACATCCGCAGGGTTGGGCGTATTGGAATTGAGGTTGCTCATGGTAGCGCGCCAGAGGTAGAGGTGTGCCAGCAGGGCATATACGGAGCCGCGGTTGGCAATTACAGCCCGTTCTGTTTTATCCTTATAGCCCCAATTCAATAAAACGGCTGCTTCTTTACAGTCTTTTTCTATTTGCTTTTGTACCTCTGCTGCAGGTGTACGGGGTAATTGAGGCGCTTTGAGGGGATCGGGATAGGATTCTACTACCATGGGTACATCACCCCACACACGGGTCATCATGAAGTAGGTGAGGGCGCGGATAAACAGGGCCTGACCTTTCATTTTGTTTTTAAATTCCTGGATATCGGTCTGTACATCGGCAAAATCTGCATTGGTGGATTTATTGATCTTGTCGATGATGAGGTTGCTCATGGTGATGCTCTTGAAATACAATTTCCAGTCGCCCAGGGTAGTTACATTGTATTTGAAGATGAAGTCACCATTTTGATGCCTTCCAGTCCATCGCCATTATACCTGATTGTGAAATAATTCTTGGCAATGGCGTCGCCGTACATATAGTAGCGGTTGTTTTTATCGGTCACGGCGTTTCTTAATAAGGAATAGTTGCCGGCCATAGCAGATTGGTAATCGCGGCCTGTTTTCCAGAATACCTCATCGTAGGTGGCATTCCTGGGCGTTTGTTCCAATATTTTTTTGCAAGAACTGCCTGCCAGTACACCTACCAGCAAGAAGGCGAGGCTATATATTGATAATGTAGGTTTCATTGTTTTCCTTTTAAATGTTTGGATTAAAATTGAACTTCCAGGCCAATGGTGAATTTTTTTGGAATGGGATAGCCATTGCCATTGTACTCACCATAGGGGTTAACTGCTTCAGCATCGGGCAGGTCTTTTGAACGCTGGAACATGGCCACATTGTCGATGGTACCAAATACTTTGAAACGATCAATTTTAAATCTGCTTAGGAGATTACGGGGATCTCATAGCCCAGGATGATACTCTTGATCCTGAAATAATCGCCTTTCTCCAGGAAGAAGGTTTGGGCGGATGTATAATAGTAGCGATAGCTACCGAGGTCATATTTTGCATATTCAGCTCTATCACCTGGTTCACGCCAGATATTGATCTTGTTGAGATCGGGAATGGAAAACCTTACAAAGTTGTAATAGGGGTCTCCATCTTGTGAATTGGCGAAACGGTCGGATTTAAAGAGGTTCAATACGTCTCTCTTAAAGGTAAAGGTGCAGAAGACACCAAGGGTGAAATTCTTCCAGGTAAAGTTATTGGTGAAACCACCGGTTATTTTGGGGTTCGGATCGCCAACAGGCACTTTGTCGGGGTTGATGCCATCATTGAATACATCAATGAGATAATCTCCATCGAGGTCAGCAAACTGGAAGTCGCCGGCCCGGTAAAAATCATTTGGATTTCTGAAAGCATTACCGGTATAAGGATTGATAGGAACGTCCTTATCGGTGGCATAAACACCGAGTGTTTTATACAGATAGAAAGCGTTGATGGGACTGCCTACTGACAGGATATGTGATTTATCGAACCGGTCACCCTGCATCACAATATCACGGCCACCATTGGGAAGGTTCATAATGGTGTTCTTGTTGTAGGCAATGTTCAGGCGGGAGAACCATTTGATGGCGCTCTTATTGGGCAGGAGGTTGGCTGCCAGTGTTAATTCCACACCTGCATTTCTAACACCGGTAGCATTGGTAAGGGCGGAATCGTAGCCGGATGTTACAGGGAGTACGAGTTTGTATAAGCCGAAGGAGTTTTCCTTATTATAGAAGTCGAGTGAAGCGGAATACTTTCCATTCATGAGCTCGAAATCGGCACCGATATTCCATTGCCTGGATTTCTCCCAGCTCAGGTCTTTCTGTGCAGCACCATCGTAAAAGTTGGGCGTAATGGCTGTGATGGCATTGTAAGAAGTAGCCTGGAGGTTACCATTATAGCCGCCCGCATTTACACTATACCGGTTGTATTGGAGATAGTTGTCGTTGGGCAGGGCGCCTGCCGTACCCAGGCTGGCGCGCAGCTTGATCATGGAGAAGGTATTGGCCACTCTTTTCATCCAGGGTTCTTCGGTGATGATCCAGGCTGCTGATGCGGAAGGGAAGAAACCCCATTTGTTGTTTTCGCCAAAACGGGAAGAACCGTCTCTGCGCACACTACCTGAAAGGAGGTATTTACCATTGTAATCATAGGCCATCCGTGCATAGTAAGACAACAAGCCATAGGCCTGGTAATCGGAATAGGCGCTGATCTTTGTTTGCTGGAAGCCTTGTACCACTTGTATCTGGTCGGCAGCGCCGCCAAATCCTGCTGCGATGGTACGCTGGTACTGATCGTAGGTAAATTCCTGGCCTGCAATGATGCTGAGGTTGTGTTTACCAAATTCATTGACATAGCTCAGGTAGTTGGATGACATAATGTTGAGACCATTGTCACTAAACGTAGATGAAAAATTACCATTGCCGTTCATCAGTTCGTTGGTACGGGTATAATCGCGGCGGGAGTTTTTGTAGATATAAGAGGTTAATGAAGTAAGCCTTAAATGGTTGTTGACGTTATAGGACAGGTTGAGTGTAAAGTTGAGCTGATTGGCGACGTTTTTATCCAGGTTGTCTTTATATTGACCCAGCAGGTAATCTTTTTTGTTGGGATCGAGGTTAAAAAGGGAAGAAGGCATATTGCCAGAACCGAGGCCGATGGGGCTGGCGCCATTTCCATTACCGCGTGCTTTATCGGTACGGGCATAACTGATGATGGGGTTGATCTCCAGTTTACCACCCAGGGTACGGGCGCCGAGGTTCAACCGCATGGTATACCTTTTGAAACCAGTGGCTTTGATGGTACCTTTTTCGTCATAATAGTTGGTGCTGAAGCGATAATTGGTACCGCCTTCGCTGGCGCCACTTAAACTAAGGTCAACACTCTTAACATTGCCGGGTTGATAAAACATATCCTGCCAATCGGTGTTGCCGTTAAAAGCAGGATTGAGGCTATCGGTGAGCAGGGCGGGTAAATTTCTTTGTTGGCCGTAATCCAGCTGTTTTTGCAAAATGGACAGCTTAGCCCTTCTTTCTTCTGTACCAAGGGTAACATCGCGCAACTTGGGGCGCTGGGTAATACCCGCATAACCCGATACGATGACTTTGGGAGGACCGTTCCTTCCTTTTTAGTGGTGATGAGGATTACGCCGTAAGCTGCCCGTGAACCATAGATGGCTGCGGCAGAGGCATCTTTTAATACATCAATGGATTCAATATCGTTGGGGTTGATACCACCCAGGTAGTTCATACCGGTCCCATTGGGGCCTTCAAAACTTTCGTTGGGTTGAGGCACACCATCTACTACATATAATGGCGTATTGAGAATACTGTATTCGTCGTAAGAGGAATTGATCTGGGAACTTCCGCGTACGCTTACCGTAGGCGTAGCGCCAGGGGCGCCGCTAAAGTTTTGTACATTGACGCCGGAGAGCCTTCCCTGCAATAGCTGGTCGAAGCTGGAGGCCGGTAGGTTGGCTAATTCTCTGCCTGAAATACTCGAAATGGCAGCAGTATTTTTCTTGCGGGTTACTTTTTGGTAACCGATCACAACTGTTTCGGTGAGGTTACTGTTGGATTCGGCCAGCTTGATGGCGAAGGGTTTTTCACTGCTAACTTTGAAGGTTTGGGTAGCATAACCTACGGAGGAAATTTCAGGACATCATTGATGCGGGATGGAAGGGAGAAGAAACCTCTTTCGTTGGTTGTGACACCGCGGTCGGTGCCCTTGATCTTGATGCTGACTCCTTGTAGTGGTTCGTTTTTGGAGTCGCTAATAATGCCGGTAATGATTACTTCCTGCGCTTGCATACAAAAGAACAGGCATAGCAATACCGATGATAAAAAGAGCTTTTCATCATTGCAGTTAATTTGGTTTTAACCTAAAGGTAGCGGTAATACCATGATAATATTGCGCAGATGTTGACTTTTCTTTAACAAATTTTACCACTACTAAAACAATTTAGCAGGTTGTTTCATTGTGCAACCGTTTGCGCCAGGGTTAAAGATTCAACGGCGGTTAATAAATATATTTTTACACGATTGAAGTATTTATGAATTGATAGCGAATGTGAATGCAGGAGGTTTGAAATAGAACAGATAAGTGGTAAACTTTTCATGATAGGCTGGCAGGGTACAGGCTGTGCATGTTGAGCAGGAAGTGGCGGCCGGCAATTCCTGCCCAGGCGGGACAAGCTGTGAATGGTTAATGGATTTGTTCTGATAGGTTGGGCACAAGTATGTCCCGCCCTAAAGGATGAGGCAACAAATATGCCTTCTTTGCGCAAGGATGGGGAGTTGATAAGGTGATAAGTTGAATGGTTGAGCAGGAGAATATGAAATGGCAGGCTTGATTGCACTGATCTGGTGGATATTTCGTATATTGAATAAGGAGACAATACTTATGGTTTACGAGTCTATGTTTAAAACTTCCATTTCGATCAAATGCGCCAGGGGACTGGTTTTGCCAATCGAAAACAATACAAACCCGCATTCCGCCTGCATTTGAGCTTTCCTTCCTTACTATTGCTTTACGGTTCCTTTACTGTTGCCTTACTGCTCACCTGGACCTGACCAGGGAGAACCCAGGGCTTAGCCCGGAGTAAGGCAGGGGTGGACCAAGACCTGATGGGGGCCTGACCATGACTTTACCAGGATAAATACCAAGTGGTGTCTTGTGCTGGAAGCAGGTTGCCGTTCATCAAGGGGTGCTCCAGGTGTTGTCATGGGGTGTGCCTGGTGGTATACCAAAGTGATAGGCACGGGTTCTCTATGATCGTAATTTCAGTCCATCTAAAGATTTAACATTTTATTGCGACACTATACGACAGGGTGCGCCAGGTTGCGACAGGGGCCTTTTTGTTACCACAATCCTTAGTAGTAAATTCAATAAAATTAAAGTTATGGCCAGGTATCTATCGAATATAGAGATCCATGGATCGGTTGGTGAGCAAACTTTCTATACGAATGCGTATGGAAAGCAGGTAAAGGCAAAAGGAAGTCCCAATGCGCATGCGATGAAGCATGGAGACAACTTCCTCAATAGCCGGTGTAATGCAGCAGAATTTAAACGTGCCACAGGGGCTGGGAAGCTTTTTCGCCTGGCGATGGGGCCAGTGCTGGCTGGTGTGAAGAATATGCAGTTGAGCGGCCGCATGATAGGCTGGTTGCACCCGGTGATCAAGGGTTATCGGATGCATAACAGAGGGGAGCGAACGATGAAGGCGGGTGATTTTTCGAGGCTGGGGGATTTGAATTTAACCCGGACGATGGGTTGGATGATGTGTTGCCCTTCAATACTGCCAACCACTGCCGGCTGGAAGGGGGAGCAGCAAAGGTGGCAATCCCTGCATTCAGGCTACGGAAGAAGAAAAGCATACCGGCAGGGGCAACACATTACCGGCTGGTATCGTGTATACTTAGGATCGATTTTGAGCAGGGAGGTTTACACGTAGTGTAGAGGAGGGGCCACTTTGTATAATGGGGCGTAAGGCGGGGGCAGGCTTTGAGGTGGAGCAAAAAGTGCCTGTGGTAGATGAGCAGGGTTGTTCTTGGCTGGTAGGGATCGTGTTTTATAAGCTGGTTGGTGACAAGGCCAGGTTGGTCAAAGGAGGTGTAATGCGGGTGATGGAATGGATTGGCGGGGAAAGGATAGACCTTATTACTATCACCTGACTATTGTTCCTATAAGATCCCAGTATGATGGTGGGTGGGGTAGTTTCTATATTCACCACTTCTTCAAACGGTTGCTTTTCACTACAACGGCTACCTGAACAAGATGTGCATAAACATATTGATTGCATAACTTACACCTCCTATTAAAGTTCCTATCTTGCGCGCCCTTCTACCAGGTGAAGTTAATAGTTGCCTCAAAGCAGTATTGCCCTTACACGGTTTTAGGCATTTTTAGCACGGTTACCGGTTTAAACTGCACACTTATAGGTTTGTGCTTGTTGGTATAACGGCATCCCCTTAATATTGCAGTCTCCCTTAGTCGGGCCACAAGAATCCCAATCTTCTATGAGGAACTAATATAACCTCTATTTGTAAACCCAGCCCAAAACCTTACTGCGTATATGGGAAAGCCATATTCGTACATACCTTCCTATGCCCTGACTGTTGTATTGGTCCTAATCATGACCACTGCTTCGGCTCAGGAACAATCAAACAAAGCCGCCGCCGATACCTCCGGGCCGGCCCCCAGGGCTTTACGCAAGATCACCGATTCCGTTCGATCCCTCACCGATACCGCCATTAAAGGCGTAAAGCAACTGGCCAACTACCAGGGAAAGTCAGCTGAAAAATCCATCAAGTCAAAACGATCGCTATTACCCACGGCGCCCGGTTTACCCAAAGCAAAGGACCTGCTACCTAGGGACTCCCTGCGTTTTGATGTACACAACCCGTTCAAAAAACTATTGCTGGCCAAACCCCTGGTAAAATTAAATGGCGGTTATGTAAGCTACCAGTTCAACTACCGCACGGCTATTGACACGCCGTATGTAGAAAAGAATATTGCCCAGCATAATATTACGGGCAACCTGTCGCTTACCCTGGCCGGGCATTTACCGGTGCGGGTGACCTGGTGGTCGCGCCAAAGCAATTCAGGATCTTCCGTGACATTACAGATGTACAGGTGTCTTTTGACGGGGCAGCCTATAAACAGCAATTACAAAACTCGCTAAGGCAACGTTTACTGGCCATGGCGCCCAACCTGCGCGATTCGCTGACAGAAAAGTTATATGGGGTAAAAAAATTACAACTGGATAGCCTGAAAGCAGGCATGCTGCGTTCCTTCTCACCGCAAGACCTGGTAGAAGCGCATGAAACCCTGCGGGTGCCGCGCATTACCTGGACGCCCAGCCTGCCCGACAGTGTGAACCAGGCGCGGGAAGACTCACTCAAAAAAGTAGCGGGTTTATTCCTGGACCTTTACGATAAAACCAGGGGGAATATGACCGGTTGACCAGGCAGGTGGATTCACTGAAAGGGGCTTACGAACAAAACCGGCAGAAAGTGCAGCGCTTCAAACAACTGGTGGGCGGACGCTGGGAAGAACTGACGGCTACACGTGGCTGGACGGATAAACTGCAGGAATACGGCATGGGACAGGTGCAGGTGCCTGCCAAATACCGCTGGCTGATGGGATTAAGGCAATTCAGTGTGGGCAGAAGTGTAACGAACTACAGTGAGCTGACGGTAAAAAATACCAGCGTTAACGGGATCAACTTTTGAATACAATAGTTGGTATTACCTGGCATTGAGTGCCGGCCTGGTGGATTACCGCTACCGCGATTTTGTGGTGAACGGGTCGAATAAAAAACCGCAATACCTGTACCTGGTACGGGCGGGTATTGGCCGGCTGGAAAAGAACTATTTTATCCTCTCGGCCTTCCGGGGTGAGAAACAATTGTTCCCCTCCAATGGCTCCCGGCTGTCTTCTATTACGGTAACCGGTTTTAGTGCTGAAGCAAAGATGCAGCTAAACCGTACCAGCTATATAACCGCTGAAATAGCCAAATCACTGGCGCCCGACTTCAGGCACAACCCTTCACAGGGCAATACCAAGTTTTCGCTGTCCGGATAAAGTAACCAGGCCTATTCCGTCAAAGCATTTTCCTATATCCCTTCTACTGGTACCCGCCTGGAAGGCTATTATAAACATACAGGCGCCAATTTCCAATCGTTCAGCAGTTTTCAAACCAACAATGCCCTGGAAAGCTGGATGGTAAAAGCAGAACAAGGATTCTTCAAACGCAAATTGCGGCTGACAGGCTCCCTGCGTAAAAATGAATTTACCAATCCCTTCCTGCCACAGGATTATAAAAGCAATACGGTATTCAAAAGCCTGACGGCTACCTTCAAAATGCGCAAATGGCCGGCAATTACCGTGGGCTACCAGCCCATGAGCCAGCTAACGGCGCTGGACAGTGTGGTGATCGAAAACCGGTTCCAGGTACTGAATGGCAGCGCTTACCATACTTATCATATAGGTACCCTGCGTACGGCCTCTACGCTGGTACTCAACAAATTTTACAATAGCGGCCGGGATACAGGTTTTGTGTACTTCAATGCCACCCATGTATTCTGGGCGCAGCAATTCTACTTCAACAAGTTTACCACGCAGGTAGCTATTTCATATACAAAGAATTCCAGTTACCGCCTGGTGGTGATGGACGAAGGGATACAATGGAACCTGAGGCAATTGGGATCAGCCGGGTTTGGGGTAAAGATCAATGCACTGAATGATCAACTGGTAAAAACAGGGGGTATGTAAATGTCAACCTGAGGGTATACAAACAGGATTTTATTACGCTTAGTTATGAATCGGGTTATTTGCCTGGATTCAATAAAGGGTTGATACAAAATGAAATGGCGACGGTGCAGTTTGTGAAGAGCTTTTAATCGCAGGTTACGCAGCGGGAACGCAGATTACGCAGCAAAGAAGGATTGCAGGAAGGGCACAAGTACGCCGGTACACGGGGCCTGGCTGCCTACTTGCGCCAGGGGCTAAGAGGTGACACCTTTTCGTTTTCGTGGTAAGGGAAAGGTGTCACCTCTTTCCTGATGAAGGTGAGCCGCTCTACAACGCTGCATTTGCCAGTCTGCAGAGCGACCCACCTTTCGCCAGGGTGCAAACAAATAAAATTTGGATGACAGTTCCTTGCGCCAGGGGGAGAAGAGTTTTTAATCGCAGGTTACGCAGCGGGAACGCAGATTACGCAGATGAGAAGGATTGCGCAGATGGAGGAAGAGGCAATAATGAATTACGAAATAAGACTTATGAGAAAGATATTTTTATTCACGGCATTGATTGCACTGGGCCTAAGCGGTAACACACAGGTAGTGCTCAACCTGCAGTTACCGCCATTGGGCCTGACCATCAAACCACAGTTGTGGAACTTATCGCTGATCAATACGTCGCAGCAGGATATGCAGGTGCGTATTGAAATGATAATGACGGATGTGGCCACCAACCAGCGGGTATTGACGGGCACTTCCAAACTGATCCACCTGCCCAGGGGGCTGAAGCAGGTACAGCTAAGTGATGTGATACCCATTACCTACAATCCGGGCAGTGCGGGCTATGCAGTAGATCCTTCACCCGAAGGCTTTTTACCCATTGGGTTGTTCAATATTTGTTATACAGCTATCCGCATAGAAAGTGATGCGGTAGACAGGCTGGGCGAGGAGTGTGAAACGATCGAGATAGAACCGGTCAGCCCGCCCCAGCTGATGATACCGATGGATGAAGAACAGGTAACCATTACCCGGCCCTTTTTGCCTGGATACCGCCTTCGCCCTTCAATACGCTGAATGGGTTGCTGTACGATTGGACGCTGGTAGAAGTACAGGCTACGCAAAGCCCGGCCGATGCCATTCAGCAGAATGTGCCCCTGTTGAGCCGGCAAAATATTTCCTTCACCAATTTTCAATATCCGTTGTCTGCACCTGAGCTGGACAGCAGCAAGCTGTATGCCTGGCGCATTACGGCCAGGAACAACCTGGCGCCCATTGGCAATAGTGAGGTATGGAGTTTCAGGGTGCGGCAATATGCACCGGACACCGTTGCCGGGCCCGGCACGGATATTTTGCCAGGCTGCACCGGGAGGAAGATGCTGCCTTTACCATCTGCACTGGCGTACTGCGGTTTGAATACAACAATGACCTGAACAGTGCGGCCATTCAATTACGATTATTCGATATCAGCAGCGCCAACCGCAAGTCCATTCAACTGGATAGTACGAGCCAACAGGTACGCATAGGACAAAACTTTGTACAGGCAGACCTGCGGGAAACCCTGGTATGATCACCAGGCATATATACCTGCTGGAGGTGGAGAATGCCAGGGGCGAGAAGGGCTTTTTGAAGTTTGAGTACAGGGAGTAGAGACTGGGGCGAGTGGTGAGTGGCGAGTAGGAAATCCAAGCAAAGATCCACCAGCCACCAGCCATTTACTACCAGCCGATTAATAAAAGACGATTCACGATTAAAATATCATTGCATGTTAGTTTCTCTGGCGCGTTATCACAAGTGTATTGCCTGGTTTTTATGGGATTGATCTACCTGGAACTGGCCCTGGTGCCCCTGGCAGCGAGGAGTGAACCAAGGATGCCCATTGCTTTTAAGTCGACAGGACTTTATGGCAGGGATGCTGCTTATTTGAAAAATGGTGCAGGCTGGTCAACAGCTGCCACTCCTGGTACAGGGGCCAACTTACCCATGACCAAGGCCCCCATTCCTTTCAAAGCTCCGGTATGGATGGCAGCGGCAAGACCGCTGGCAGGTAACGCCACCGGTAACAAGTATACCAACCCATTAACCGCGACGGCGCCATTGGCGATAGCCAGCCCTGATGGCGTAGCAGGTACCGGCCCCGGCCAACCGGAGATGGATGCCTTTACATCGGTAGGCAGCGCCAATATGGTGGACCTGTTTTCAGGTGACTTTTCTTATAATATTCCCCTGCTGGATGTAGGTGGTTATCCGGTGAACCTGGCTTATCGCGCCGGTGTGACGATGGACCAGGATGCCAGCTGGGTGGGCCTCGGGTGGAATGTCAACCCCGGCACGATTGGCCGGAGCATGCGGGGCCTGCCCGATGATTTCAATGGGCGGTATGATACCGTGCGCAAGATCATGTCGATCAAAGAAAACAAAACAGTGGGGGTAACGGCAGGGGCAGACATTGAAATAGCCGGTAAATCCAACGGCGGTGAAAAGGCTTCAGATACGACCAAAGGAGCAAAGGGCGCTAGCTTCAGTTTTAGCTTTGGCGGTAGCCTTGGCATTATGCACAATAATTACAAAGGCTGGGGATTGGAAAATAGTATCAATGCCAGTATTAATGCCGGTGTACCAGGTTTGGGGTCATTGACAGGCGGGCTTTCCGTTGCCAACAGTACGATGGATGGACTTTCCGTGACACCCTCTGCCAGCCTTAGTACCAAACTTTTGTAACTGATAAAGAAAATAACGGACTATCCGGCTTTAGTTTCTCGATATCCTCACCCTATAATTCACGATCGGGATTGAGGGCTTTGCAACTGGGGTTAGGTAGCACTAACTCAAGAAACAAGCATAAGGATCAGAATAGTAATGGCAGCTATGGCAATAGTTTTTCTACTGCCATCTCTTTTGGTTCGCCCAGCTATACGCCTACTATTTCTATGCCCTATACAAGTCACCAGATCTCTTTTAAGGCCAAAGTAGGCCAGGCGATCAAAGTGGCTTTCCCTGACCTGTTTGTCAGCGCTTATATTTCCAAACAATATATTGACAAGGCCGATACCCTCATGGAGTTGCCTTCGTATGGCTACCTGCATTACCAAACTGGCGCTCAGAACCGGGCTTCGCTGCTGGATTTTAACCGGGAAAAGGAAATGCCTTACCGGGAAAAGCCGGCCGTTCCGCATATTGCCCTCCCCGTTTATACCTATGATGCGTTTTCCATTACCGGTGAGGGTACAGGTGGTATGTTCCGGGCCTACAGGAGTGATATTGGTTTTGTACATGACCACTTTATCCGCACCAAGGACAAGTCGGGCCGGCTCGACCTGGAAATAGGGGTCGGCGACCTGGTGCATGCCGGGATTGACCTCAATATCAACCGGGTGGTTACACAAAATGGCCCCTGGCTGAACCAGAATGTGTTGAAGCATGCCACGCGGTTCAGGGCCGATTCGGCCGATTTTCAGGCGGTGTATTTCCGTAATCCCGGTGAAAAATCGATCAACGACAAACAATTTTATGAAACCCTGGGCGGCGATGATGTGGTAACAGTGGGCCTGGCACAGGAGAATAAGAACAGTGCGATCATTACCGCCACCAATTATTTGTGGCGGTATAAGGATGGCAAGTCCAATGGAGACAAAGTGCTATCGGCCAGCAATGCCGTGAAAGCCCAACGGGATAAACGTACCCAGGTAATCAGCTACCTCAATGCCCAGGAAGCAGCAGCGGCAGGCCTGTCGAAATACATCGAGTACCACCAAATGAACCAGTTTGATTCGGTATCCTGTACCGAAGGTTCTTTTGGTATTGATCCCCTGACCGGAACGGGACTGAAGGCCGAGTATTATAAGGGTATTACCCTCAGGGGAAAACCCGACTATGTACGTCAGGACCCCAATATTGCTTATGACTGGTTCAGGCGTTCGCCTGATGGCGTACCCGGTTTCCCGGGCGATTATTATTCCGTACGCTGGACGGGCCGCCTTAAAGCGCCGGTAACAGGCACTTATATATTTTATACCACCAGTGATGACGGTGTGCGTTTTTGGCTCAACGACAGCCTGCTGATCGATGACTGGGGCCGGCACAGCCGGGAAGGTGGACAACGTAGTGATACGGTGTACCTGGAAGCCGGTAAAATGTACAATTTAAAGCTGGAGTATAAAGAAGAGGGCGGCATCTCGTATATGATGTTTGAATGGAAGCATAAAAATCAACTGGAAAAGGATACGGTACCCCGCGCCTTTTATATCCGCCGCCTGCTGTAGATACTTTTGAACACAACTATATTGTAAGGGAACAACGGGTCAACCAATTCAGGAAGGCTGGCCATATATCGGAGATCAATGTATTGAACAATGATGGCCGGCGTTATGTGTATGGTATTCCTGTATACAACCTGAAGCAGAAAGAGGTCACCTTTTCGGTTGATAACAAGCAGGCCGACCGCGATGCCGGGTTGGTAGGATATGTACCCGGTACCGATAATACCACCGGTAATAAGCTGGGCAGGGACAATTATTACAACAGCGAGGAAATGACGGCCTATGCGCATTCTTACCTGCTGACAGGCATTTTATCGGCTGATTATTCGGACATCACCGGCAATGGCATTACAGACGATGACATGGGCGATGCGGTGAAGTTCAATTATACCAAGGTGGCTGGCATCCGGAATCCTTACCAATGGCGCACTCCTGCCTTTGACACCAAAGCAGCGTATAATGAAGGGTTGAAGACGGATAGCCGCGACGACAGGGGCAATTACATTTATGGTGAAAAAGAGCTTTGGTATATGCACTCCATCGAATCCAAAACGATGGTGGCCACCTTTATACTGGAAGAGCGCGATGACCTGCCTGCTTATGACGAAAACGGCAAACGCATCAACAGCCATGCCGCCAAAAGGTTAAAAGAGATCAGGCTATACAGTAAATCGGACTTTGCGGCCAAACAAACCAGGGCTATACCGGTAAAAACGGTTCATTTCCGCTACTCCTATAAACTCTGCCCGGGTGTTTATGGGCCGGGCACGGGTAAGCTCACCCTCGACAGCTTGTGGTTTACCTATAATGGTAATAATAAGGGCAAACAAAACCCTTATGTGTTCCATTATAACCCGCATAACCCGGCTTATAATATTAAATCGAGTGACCGCTGGGGCAATTACAAAGACCCTTTACAAAACCCCGGATCGACCAGCGGCAACCTGCTGAGCAATGTGGATTATCCGTATGCCTTGCAGGACAGCCTTACCGCTGCTCAAAATGCAGCTGCCTGGGCATTGGATTCCATTCGCCTGCCTTCGGGCGGCGCCCTGAAGGTGCAATATGAAAGCGACGACTATGCTTTTGTTCAAAATAAACGGGCGGCACAACTTTTCCGGGTAATTGGTACGGGCAGAACAGCCAATTTTGACCTACGTAAATCGGGTCTGTATACCAAAAACATTTCGATGAGCTGGGATGACCACCGGTATGTATTTATCCGGGTGCCCAAACCCGTGAGCAACCGGCGCGAGCTGTACCATGCCTACCTGGAAGGAATAGAAAAACTATACTTCCGGATAGCGGTGAAAGTGCCGTCGGACAATTATGGCAGCGGCTATGAAACGGTACCCTGTTATGCCGACCTGGAAGCCGACAGTAATTATGGGGTAGTGAACAGCCAGGTGATCTGGGTAAAACTGGCAGGCATATCGCTGAAAGGCGATGGACCGGGCAGGTTTAGTCCGCTCGTAAAAGCAGCCTCCCAGTTCCTGCGCCTGAACCTGCCTTCCAAAGCCTATCCCGGATCAGAAACGGGCGACAAGCTGGATATGGGCGAAGCCGTAATGATGCTGATGTCGCTGGCCACCAATATTACAACTGCCATCCAGGGTTATGATGCGATGGTGCGCAATAAACCCTGGATGCAACAGATAGATACCCTGCGCAGTTTTATACGATTGAACAATCCTTTCCTGAAAAAGATGGGTGGCGGCCACCGGGTAAAACGCATTACGGTGTATGACCATTGGGATAAGATGGCGGTGAAGCCTGGCCAACCCAAGGTAAGGCCCGCGGTGTATGGACAAGAATATATGTATACCAATGACTGGCCGGTAAATAGCGATTCGGTGGCCGGCAGCAGTGGGGTGGCTATTTGGGAACCTGGTATTGGCGGTGAAGAAAACCCCTTCCGGGTACCGATAGAATACGTGGAGAAGATAGCACCACTGGGCCCGGTATCCCTGGGTTATTCCGAAGCCCCCTGGGCGAATCGTTCTTCCCCGGCGCCAGTGTAGGGTACAGTAAGGTGTGTGTGCGGACCATTAATTATAAGAACCGTAAATCGGCCAACGGATTTGAAGAAACGAAATTCTATACGGCGTATGATTACCCCATTTTTGTAGACAGAACTTTCCTGGATGATGCTACGAAAAAGCGCTACAAACCTGAATTGAAGAACCTGTTGCGCATCAAAGCCTATCATTTCCTGAGCTTATCGCAGGGTTTTAAGATAGAACTGAATGATATGCATGGCAAGTTGCGCTCGCAGGCTTCTTACGCGGAAACGAATCAACGCACCCCGCTTTCGTACAGTGAGCAATTTTATAAAACAGATACCACTGTAGCCGGCTACCGGCGATTAAAGAACCAGGTATGGGCAATGGGCCCTGATGGCAGGATCGATACCATTGCCCTGATTGGCAAGGATGTGGAGTTAATGATGGATATGCGGGAACAGCAATCCATTACGCATGCTGTGAATATCCCTTTCAATACAGAATGGTTTACCATTCCATTTGTACCGCCTACCTTTTTACTGCCAACAGCTATGAACTTCCTGCAGCGGGAAGAAAATATTTACCGTTCGGTTGCTACCACCAAGATCATACAACGCTATGGTATTTTGGACAGCGCCATAAAGGTCGATAAGGGCAGCCGGATCTCCACACAGGATATGCTGTATGACAGTGAAACAGGTGATGTGTTGTTGACCCGTACGCAAAATGAATTCAATGACCCTGTATACAATTTTAACTATCCATCGCACTGGGCTTATGATGGCATGGGCCTGGCTTATAAGAATATTGATGCGGTACTGGACAAGGTAACCATCCGGGATGGTAAACTGGTGGGTATGACGGCTGCGCAGGAAAAACTATTTGCCAGTGGCGATGAAATACTGGTAGCCGGCAGGCAACTGACAACCGACCTGCCTGGCTGCATCAATGATACGGTGGCCACTTTTGCAGACTACGATAAAATATGGGCGGTAGACAGCAGTGTATTGTACGGTGGTACCCGCGCCATTTACTTTATAGACCGTTGGGGCAAGGCTTATAATGCCTACAATGTATCGATGCGCATTATCCGTTCGGGCCGCCGGAATATATTGGGGGCTGTGGGCAGTGTAACCAGCCTGGACAGCCTGGTGAAGCGAAATGCAGCCGGTAACTATGAATTGAAAGTGAATACCAGTTCCAGGATCATCGCCGCATCGGCGGGTGAGTTCCGTCAATTCTGGAAAACAGATGATATACTGCGCAAGCAAAAAACGATGACCTGCCTACCCATCCGCCAACCCAATGGCTTTGTGGAATGTATCCGGAATGCGGGCATCTATACCGGCTTCCAACGTATACAGTTAGAGGATATGAATCCCCTAAGCCCTTCTTACCAGCAAAAGACCTGGGATACCGTATTTAATTGTGCAGAATGCCCCCGTCCGGCCAAATGGGTGGTGCAGGCCAATACTTTCCAGTGCGCCCAGGACAGTGCGGGTAATAACCTGGGATTCCAATACCAGGGCGAGCTGGATACGGCCAGTTGCAGTGCTACGTTTGGCCAATACCGCTGGAAGATCGTTATTCCCGGCAAATGTGCTGAATGCCCCAAGCCGGCCAAGTGGCAATATGAGGCCTACGATAGCTGTCAAAGATCAATGGCGTGCATACAGGTTATGTATTGCGCAGACAGCGGAATATAGAAACCTGCAGCCCTGATTATGGCTCCATCCGCTGGGTACGCGATACGGCCAACTGTACCCTTTGTCCGAAACCCGTTGACTGGTGGAAGATTGACACCTTCCGTTGTGAAATAGTGGGTGGCGTTAAAACCGGTTATGCTGAACAACTGGAGATCAACAGGCAACCCTGCTTAAACAATGATTCGGCGTCCAGGTGGGTGAGGGCAGCATTTAATTGCAGTATGTGTGGCGGCGGTGGCGCTGCCGGCTGGAAAACTACCGGAACTCCTCCCCGCTGTGTGACATCTGGCGGCGTCAATACCGGCCAGCAAGAGCGGGAAGAAAGAGACACGGCGCTGTGCAGTCCTACTTATAACCAAACCCGTTGGATGGCCGACGGTGTGAATTGTACCAATTGTCCCATGCCGGCAGGCTGGAAAGCTACCGCAAATCTTCCCCGTTGTGTAACGTCTGGCGGCGTCAATACCGGCCAGCAGGAGCGGGAAGAAAGAGATACGGCGTTGTGCAGTCCTACTTATAACCAAACCCGTTGGGTGGCCGACGGTGTGAATTGTACCAATTGCCCCATGCCGGCAGGCTGGAAAGCTACCGGAGCCTCTCTCCGCTGCGCGATATCTGGTGGTGTTAATACCGGCCAGCAAGAGCGGGAAGAAAGAGACACGGCGCTGTGCAGTCCTACTTATAACCAAACCCGTTGGGTGGCGATAGGCATCAATTGTATAAGTTGCCCAAGGCCCTCTTCGTGGAAGCTGGTCGATTCCTTCTGTCTTGTTTCTGATCCGCACAAACCAAACGATTATACCGGATACCAGCGACTAATATACAGGGACACTTCCGGATGTAACAGACCCGATTCAACAGCAGACAGGTGGAACCCGGGAGGCTGTCGCCCTTGTGTGTATGCGCGAATTGAATATTCCAATGAGGCGCATGTATATGATCCAAAAGAGGATTTAACTACCGCATCTGCAGATATTCATATCCGTTTTTACTCGGATTCTACATTTACATCACCCTATCCGGTATACAATTTATCAGTTTCTTACTATGTTGATGTTTACCAGGGAAGCTATATGTTAAGCCGTAACACCGAGACAATCATTTGTAATGGAACAGCCGCTTTCATTGGAAGAACGAGGATTCAGGAATATGTTCCTGGCCAGGAGACTAGTGGTTGGCTGTGGCACTATCATGTACCAAATTCAAGTGTCGTTGCAGGACCTTGCAAATACCTGGGGCCCATACAATAATGTTTATTAAATAGATTAAGCCAATAAAGAGCATGAAATATTTTAAATACATATCTGGCGCCTGGTTGATGTTGGGCTTTCTTATAGAAACCAACGCCCAAACCTGTGATACCCTGCGCGGCACCATCTGCAAAAGCATTGTGGCCGATACGGTATTCAATCCTTATGTAACGGGGGTATTGGGCAATTGGCGGGCCAATAAGAGTTATACCTACTATGCCCGCCGCAAAGAGCAGGACCCCACTACTGCTACTACGAATATCCGGCAGGACGGCACTTTCAACGACTTCTCGGTATTCTGGGCTTTCCAGAACGAGCGGCTGGCCGCGGCGCCCGATACCAGCCGCTGGGTATGGAACAGCGAGCTGACGCTCTTCAACCGCAAGGGCTTTGAAGTGGAGAACCGCGATCCGCTGGGCAGGTACAATGCCGGCCTGTATGGCTACAACCTCACCATGCCGGTAGCAGTGGTGCAAAACAGCCGTTACCGGGAGAGCGCCTATGAAGGGTTTGAAGATTATGTGTTTGCCACCCAGCGATGTGATACGGCCTGTGCCTCAAACGCCATATTGATTTTTCAACCTATCAATTGTCTATCGATACCCTGCACGCGCATACGGGCCTGCGCAGCCTCAAGGTGCAGGGCAGCAGTGGGGGAGCTATTGGCATAGCTTTCGGGGTAGAACCATTATCGGCCGATACGGTGATCCCCAAACTGACCTTTACCATCAAAAATGTGGATTGCGGCAGCCAGGTGCTGCAGGATATACGTACGAACGAAAAGGTATTGCTGCCCGTATTTAAGCCCGCGCCGGCCACCCGTATGGTGATCAGCGCCTGGGTAAAAGAAACAGGCGATACCACCCTGCGGAGCTCTTACGCCAACAACAAAATCGTGGTAACAGATAAAACAACAGCTTTTACCTTTTATCCTTCGGGGCCCATTATTGAAGGCTGGCAACGGTACGAAGGGGTATTTACCATTGGCAACAATGCTACGGAGCTGTTGGTGAACCTGCAATCTATCGGGCCCAACGCTGCTTACTTCGACGATCTACGCATTCATCCCTTCAATGCCAATATGAAATCCTTTGCTTTTCATCCGGTAAACCTGCGGCTGATGGCTGAGCTGGATGAGAACAATTATGCCACGCTGTATGAATATGATGACGATGGCACCCTGATCAGGCTGAAGAAGGAAACACAACGGGGCATAAAAACGATCAAGGAAACCAGGAGTGCGCTGGTAAAGGACAATTAGACAATTTGACAATTAGGCAATTTGAGAATTTGAAAATTAAGAATACAGAATAATTCAGGGGTATGAAGAAAATAATAAACGTAATCATAATTGTGTTGGTGTGTATGCTGGCGGGGGCGAACAAACTCAGGGGCAGGTAACGGGAGTTGACAAGGCAGTGGTAGCGCTGCATAAGCTGGCAGCGAAATACCACCAGCCGCAATGGCTGAGCTTTGATGTGCAATTTCGCTATGCGGCGGAAACGCAACCTGCCACCTGGCTGGACTCGCTGGGCGGGCAATACAAACTGCATGGTAACCGGTTTTGGTCCATACTGGACGACCAGGTAAGTATTAACGACGGGCAGTTGCAACTGATGGTATTTGCAGAAGACAAACTGCTGATGCTTGCCAGGGCAGGGAGTAATGCCGGCGCGGGTCCGGTCTCGATGCTCGACTCCTTCCTGGTAATACAAAAAGAAGGCAATTATCAGTTTACCACCACTGCGACAGAAGAAGTGATTGAAATATCGTTTCCCGGCCCGGGCATGTACAAAAAGTTAGCCTGGCATATCGACAAGCAATCGGGTTACCTCAATAAGATGGTGAGTGTATTGCCTGCAAACCAGTTGTATGATCCTTCGGTGCGTGCATTGGTCAATGGCGGCAGCGATGCCTATGTGATCGTTGAAACGCTGTATCGCCATTACCAGCAGGGCGCTTTTACAGAGGGTGTGTTCAACCTGGGGAAATATATTAAAAAGAAGGGACGGCGTATGTGCCGGTTGCACCGTATGAAAACTATAAAGTGTTTTTGGGAAGTGGGGGACTGTAATCGCTGATTACGCTGATGGAATGAAAAGTCCGAAAGTCCGAAAGTCGGAAAGTCGGAAAGACCGGAAGTCCGGAAGCCGGAAAGACCGGAAGTTGAAGCCCGGATTGCTGACTTCGCTCATAGCGCGTTGCTTGCTTCAGGATTTGATTAAGAACTTTTGATAATATTATTATGAGAAAGCTGTTGCTTATTCAATGGATTGTCAGTATTGGCTTGTTGTTGCTATGCTATACGCCTGCACAGGCAGGAGAAGATCCGCCGGTGATCAAAGTATTGGATGGCAGCCTGGGACAGCTAAAGGTAGACTCGCTGGTATCCGTTAAGGACGCCAAGGTAGGGGTGTACCCGCTTGTAACCCCTTACCGCACCGAAAGCATTGTGTCGCTGGAGGTGAATGAAGGCTTGCCCATTTACCTGCAGGATTCTTTTCGGTTACCGTGGGACTGGCCATCACCTATAAGGATTTTGGTGGCAACCTGAACACGGAGAACAGGGTGCTGGCCATCAATTATATGATGACGGGCGGCTATAAAAATAAAGCTACCTATATCAGGACCGGGTTTACGGAAGTAACGGTGAAGATCACCAGCGTAACGGTATCCAGGAATGGAAACTGGGACCCCTTGCCGGGCGTAAAGGTGGTGAACCAACTCAACAGCTTTCCACAATACCTGTTTACGTATAGCGGGAATAGCATCGGCCAGGTAAGTGATTCGGCCTGGGCTGCCAATAGCGGCCGGGACGACCTGCCGGTATGGTGGACGCCATCCATTGGCGCGGATGAATACGACCTGGAATGGGCCTATATAGATTCTGCCGCCCTGGCGGCAGGCCGGTACAATAACGCTTTGGGCCAACCTGATGCTGCAAAGATCTTTGCGTTCAATGCCAGCCGGGTATCGGTCACCAGCACCGCTTACCGCATTCCCCTGTTGTACGACAGCAAGGGCGATTTGTTTTACCGGGTACGGGCGGTACAGGTGAAAACAGGGGCGGCCGTTATGAGGCCACCTGGAGCAACTTTATTACTGCCGGGCATGGCCGCTTTGCTTTTGATGGCCATGAAAGGACCTTTAACTGGCAGGCTACCACCAGCTTTGCCGAAGACGGCAAACGCAAGAGTGTGGTACAATATTATGACGGTAGTTTACGCGGGCGGCAAACGGTGACCAAGGACAATAACACCAACCGTACCATTGTAGCCGAAAGCTTTTACGATTACCAGGGCAGGCCGGTGATACAGGTATTGCCTGCGCCTACGCTCAATACGATTATCGGCTATACGCAAAATTTTAACCGGGGCATTAATCCCGGTGCGTATGACAAGAACCAGTTTGACAGCATGGCCAACCCCTCGCTGTACTGTAACCTGCAGGCCGGGCCGATGGACTCGGTGAGCGGCGCCTCGCAGTATTATTCCTCCCTAAGCCCTTATAAAGACTCCGGGGTGCATAAATACGTGCCTTCGGCCGGTGGGTTTCCGTTTACGGAAGTACAATATACCCAGGACAATACAGGCCGCATCAGCCGGCAGGGCGGGGTAGGCCCCGACTACCGCCTGGGCAGCGGCCATGAAACCCAGTACACCTATGCCACGCCCGATCAGCGGGAACTGGACGCCTTGTTTGGAACGGAAGCAGGCGACCGCTCGCATTATTTCAAAAACCTGGTGCGCGATGCCAATGGCCAGTACAGCATCAGCTATGTTGATATGCATGGCCGCACCATTGCCACGGCACTGGCCGGCAACCCTTCCCTGGAAAGCAAGCTGGAAAAACTGCCTTCCAACCAAAGCGCTGTTATTACCAAAACCCTGGCCGACCCTTATTCGGCCGTGATCAGGACCTGGTGATGGAAAGTCAGAAAAGCCTGGACGTTACTACGGCAGGTAACCACAACTTTGTATATACGCTGAACCCCTTGCTGCTGAAGCAGGAGGGCTGCAAGATGGATTCGGTATGTTATGATTGCCTGTACGACCTGGAGATCATTATTACCGATGATTGCAATAACAATAAACTGGGTGGTAAAGCCTTTGATACGGTGGTGCGCAATTTTTCGCTGAACGGCATTGACACCATTTGTAATAATGGAACAGGATTTACAGTAGCTTTTACCAAATGGCTGCCAGAAGGCAGCTATGAGATCACCAAGCGCCTGTCGGTCAGCAAATATGCGATGGATTATTACCGCGACAGTGTGTTCATGGCGAAAAACACCTGCAGAAGCCTGGATGATTTTATTGCGGAACAACGGGCACTGCGGGCACAACTGGCCATCGATTGTAAACCCAGTTGTGCGACTTGTGAAGCCGAGGTGGGCGACTATACCGCTTACCGAACACGGTTTATGACCAACAATGGCATTGCCATGGTAGATGCAGCCGCCTATGAAAGTATGGCCCGCCAAAGCTTTGAGGAGGCCAGACAGCGTTGCCTGGAATTGTGCGATAAAGAAAGTGATACCCTTACCATCCGTAAGAGTATGCTGATGGATATGATGCCCTCTTCGGGCCAGTATGCCAATATTGACCGGCTGGACGACCGTTACTCTATTTTCTTTTCGCGCGTGGACTCTACCAGCGATAACAGAACCAAGGATACCCTGGCGGCCTATACACTGGTGACCAATTACCGGAATGCCGATGGCCAGCCCGAACTGGTATACGATGAAGCCATTGGCCAACTGGTGCCCCCACAAAAACTAACGGCTGAGCAATTTGCCCAACGTTTTCAACCCAGTTGGGCCGAAGCCCTGCTGCCCAGGCACCCCGAATATGCTAAGCTGGATCGCTATACCCATTTGGAAGCCAGCCATGCCTGGGACCGTAAGTTTGAAGCCATCGACACCTATGCCGAAGCCAGGGCCGCGGGTTATTTGAACCCGATTGACGAGAGTACAGTCAGACCTTATTTTGGAACCAACAGCAATAATATTGATCCCTTATACAGCCTGAAGAATAATTTCTTCATGACCTTCCTGAGGGATTCTCTCCTGCAATTCAGGAAGGTAAAACTGGGCGATGGAAAGGGCACGCCCGAGGTAACCTTGAGCTTGTGGAGTGCGGCCACCATTACCGTGATGTGCCCCGGCAAAAGCAACAATCAAACCTGTGTGCTTAATTACAGTACGAATGCCAAAGCTTTTAACGCTGACAGCATGTGTGCCGCCGAACAGGATATGGCCTGGCGCAGCTTTCGCCAGCTGTACCTGGAAGTAAAACGCCGGCTGGTGAACAAATACGTGAAAGGCTGTGAAGGCCAGGGTTGCATGACTGCTGCAGCGATCGTAGCTACCGGCCACCAGCCGCATTTTACGGATGCTGCCGAACTGCTGCAATCGGGCGCCCTGCCGCCCCTGCCATCGGATACGAACGAAGCCAAAGCCATGGCCCAAAAATATTATGAGGATAATTGCAAATCGTATGTAACCCATTGGCTGGAAGCGCTGGCTCCTTGTGCGAAATATGATACGGGCAGTCTGAACCAGGTGATCATACCCGCGCTGATAGACATTTGCAAAGCAGGATCGGACCTGCAGCATCCGTATGGCTCCAGCTCGGTAAGTGCTGCCAGCACCCGGCCCGGCCACCTGCGCAGTTTTGAAGCCTACTTACAATATTATAATGCCAACAATGGTGTTACCGACAAAGTAAATTGTAATGCTTATGGCATTGCCATTCCCAAACCCTATGACCAGCAGGTGATCAATGGCAATAAACCCTTGTACAACAAACCCGATACCTGCGAGTGCAACAATATATCGCGCCTGTATACGAAATTCAAGCCCAAACGCACGCAGTTTGGCACTTTCTCCAATTACCTGAAGCGGGTATACCAAACCGATATTGCCGATTCGACCCTCAACACCTTACTGGCGTTGTGTGGTAATATAGATTTCCCGGCCACTACCTGCCATTATGTATCGCAGGCCATTTACCTGCCGCCGGTATTCCAGTGCAATGCCAATGATGTATGTGTGGACTGCAACCTGTTTAAGCAGTTGAATACGGCCTTTAAGGATTCATTCCCGGAGTACAACCCAGGTTATCTGATACCCTGGTGACCGATTCGGCACAGTTGCGCCATAACCTGGTGTACGAGCAGTTTATGAACCATCGCCTGGGGTATGTGAAAACGGCAGAAGAATACCTGCTGTTCAATGGGCAGTGCTATGGAACCATCGTGAGTGCCAACTGCGACAGCCTGCAGGACATGGTGGCCGGTTTCAATATGGCCCGGCAACAAACGCATGGGGTGGAGACACGCTTGGGTTATGGCGGCCCTGCGCAACTGACCAACCCTTATACGATCATGACCGATGGTATGCTGCGCTTGCCCGATTCTGTACGGGCAAAACCCGGCAATTGGTACAATGCAGTGGAGCTTTTTTAAATGGCGGGAAATCTTTTTGCTGGACTGATGGCTATACGGTGGAAGCGAAACTGCGGATACCGGGATATGCCGGGGCGAAACGTTTTACCTGGCCCTCTGGAACCTGGTCTCCACTTTCAGTGTTTATAATGATACTATTTTTCTGACAAGCAGCGAAGACAAATGGGGATGGAAAGAAACCTATAGTGGTGGGGTACGAGCAGGCACCACACCAGCCAACTGGTTTACCGTTAAGATGAAGGTAACGCCATCGCGCTACTATATCTATTTCAATGGCGTGCTGCTGGCCGATCATGCCCGCAACCCGGCCAATGCCTTACAAAGCGTTCCTAATTTCCAGCTAAGCATCAAAAGTAAACTGAGTGATGTTGACTGGATCAAAATGTATGATGCCAATGAGCAATTAAAATATTATGAAGAATACACGGCGCCAGCGGCGCCGGCGATGCCTGATGCGAGCTACCTATGCCCTGTAACATCGGCAGATTGTGCTGCCGCGTTTGTGACCTATTTTAATCAACGAACGGGTAAGAGCTACTCAAAAACCAGGTAGATTCGCTTTTCACGGCTACCTGTGGTATACTGCCCAATCCCTGCAGCAACGCAAGCAATGGTACCATTAGTGACACCCTGACCAAATGGCTGAACGATTATAAAAGTATGGCGGTATTCCGAACCTGGATGCCAGTGGGGCGGATACCACCAACTGGAAGGTCAATTTTGGCAATACGAGGTTTTACAAGGTGGGTGTGCCACTGAACGCAGTGATCCACAACGGTGCATTAAAACTGCCGGACTACTATACCGATACCTTGCCTGATGCAGTGCCTTATAGGGTATTGAACTATGACAGGTATCATGATACTCTATGCCTGGACCCGGCCGGTTTTACCTATGAAATAAGGCTACGGCTGCGCGATGAAGACGTAATACCCAATTATCTCAACGACCTCTGGCATATCCGGCTTGAGTCGGACCCAAATACCTCGGGCAGGCTGCTGGTATCGATCAAGCTGGACCCCACCAATGGAGTTGGTATTTGTACGCACCTGAACGATCCCAAACAAAGTTGCCTTCCAGAATATGTGCCCAGGGTGCCAACGAACGTGTGGCGCACCGTGCGGCTGCAGTTCAGGGGCCGGGACTTTAAGTATTATATAGACAACAACCTGATGGGCACCCGCATCCTTGATATGCCGATGACCAAGCTCTATGGATATTCAATAGCGGCCTATGCACAGAAGGGAGAGATCGATTATATACGTATTTCGGATGTAGAAGGTCGCTACCTGTTCAGCGAAGAGTTTACTGATGCACTGAACCTGGCCATTCCCGATCCATCCCTCCGCTGCGGCGGATGTGAAGTGGACTATGCCCGCTACTTCAACAAACGTAATAATTCAAACCTGCCTTATGCTGAGATTGTAAGCCTGTACAAACAGCGGGGCATCACCCTGGATGCCTGTGAACAGGCTGCCCTGACCCTTTGTGGCCGCGCCCAACCGGCTTTCCCGGCCACTTTGCTGGAAGCCATTGACAATTGCAGCGACTCGACCTTCTTCATTATGAGCAAGGCGCAGGACCTGTACCGCCGGTACACCGACAGCCTCAAAGGCCAGTTTGACAAGAACTACCTGGCCAAGTGTATGCAGGCTTACAAGTATGAGCAATTCACCGTACGCCATGCCGTGAGTGAGTACCATTATACGCTGTATTATTACGACCAGGCGGGCAACCTGGTAAAAACGATTGCCCCGGCCGGTGTGCGCGCCAATTATGACAGCCTGTGGCTAAACAGTGTGGCAGCCGCGCGGGCGGCGGACAGGTAAAAGTGCCGGCGCATATAATGCCTACGCAGTACCGCTACAATACCCTGAACCAGGTGACAGCCCAAAAAGCCCCGATGGTGGTAAAACCGAATTCTGGTACGACCGGCTGGGCCGCCTGGCCCTGAGCCGCAATGCCCGCCAGCTGGCGATGAGCAGCAGCAACAACAACTATTTCAGCTATACCCAATATGACTGGCTGGGCCGTATTGGCGAGGTGGGCCAGGTGAAGGACAACCAGAATACGGTGATCAACGATACCTTTACCCGCAATGCTACCGCCCTGAACAGCTGGCATACCGGCCTGCTGGGCAACCGCGAACAGGTAACGGCCACGGTATACGATACCGCTTATAATTTTACGGGTATTGAACCCAACCTGGTCGTTGCCCAGGCCCATGTGCGCAACCGGGTGAGCTATGTAACGTATACCGATACGCCGGGCGTTACCAGTTCCTTTAACCATGCCAGCTTTTACAGTTATGATATCCATGGCAATGTAGACACTTTGCTGCAGGACTATGGCCGGTCGGACAGCCGGGCCAACCTGATGAACAAAAATGCCAACCGCTGGAAAAAGGTGGTGTATGAATATGACCTGATCAGCGGGAAGGTGAACAAAGTAAAATACCAGCCGCAGTACAGCGACCAGTTTACGCACCGGTATTTTTATGATGCAGAGAACAGGCTGACGGAAGTGCAGACCAGCCTGGATGGCTATACCTGGGAAAAGGAAGCCAAATATGAATACTACCTGCATGGGCCGCTGGCACGCACCACGATCGGTCAGCAACAGGTACAGGGTATTGATTATGCCTATACGCTGCAAGGCTGGCTGAAAGGCATGAACAGTACGGGGGCTACGGCTACGCATGATATAGGGGGTGATGGCCGTATAGGCCACATCAACCAGTATGTGGGCCGCGATGCGCTGGGCTTTAACCTGAATTATTTCCTGGGTGACTACAAGCCCATCAATGCGGGGTGACGCCCTTCCCGGCCTACAAGACTGCGGGAACCGGGTTGCCAGACCAGCAATACCGCCCGCTGTACAATGGCAATATCAGCAGCATGGCCTACAATATCCGCATGTTTGAATCGCAGGGGCATACAACGGTATTTGCGAACTACCGGTATGACCAGCTGAACCGGTATAAAGGGCAGGACAATTACTTCAGGTTTGACAAGAACGCAAACAGCTATACCGGTACCTGGGAATCTGTGTATACCTACAAAGAGCAGGTAGGGTACGATGCCAATGGCAATATTCAAAACTATGACCGGTATGGTATCAACCCGGGCCCATCTAAAATGGATGAGCTGGGCTATCAATACTATCCCGGTACCAACAGGTTGAAGCGGGTAACAGACCAGGTAGCTGATAATGCTTATGGCAATAGCTGGGATGTGATACTGGATATAGACAACCAGGTGGACAGCAACTATATCTATGATTCCATTGGCAACCTGGTAGCCGATAAGGCGGAAAAGATCACGAGCATCAAGTGGAATGTGTATGGAAAGATCACGGAGATCAACCGGAATGTTACGCAATACGACCAGGTGACCACTACGCGCACGCGGTATACGTATGATGCGCAGGGCAACCGCATTAGTAAGGTATGGAAGGATTATAACAAAGACAGTAGCCGGTGGGAATTGAAGTATAGCTGGTATGTACGGGATGCGCAGGGTAATTTGTTGAGCACCTACACGACCGTTAATACGGATACGGCAGGAGGGAACCTGGATAGCCTGTACCTGACGCAGGCCGACGTACAGTTGTATGGCAGCAGCCGGCTGGGTAGCTTGTTCCCGCAAAACAGTGTTGTGGACAATGCCCAAACCAATAGCGGCCCCTGGATCAACCCGGATTACCGGGGCACCACTACCGGGGCAACCGGCAGTATGAATTGAGCAACCACCTGGGCAATGTGCTGACCACGATCAGCGACCGGAAAATAGGTGTATATTCGAATGGCTCTTTGACATTGCCAGGAGGATTTACCATCCCCGTGGTCAATTACTATGAACCGGAAATGCTGGCGGCCAATGATTATTATCCCTTTGGGATGTTAAGCAGGACGATAGGAAGCTCTGCTAAATACAAGTTTGGGTTTAATGGAAAAGAGAAAGATAATAGTACAGGAAATGATAATTACGATTATGGTGCAAGGATATATGATGGCAGGATTGGAAGGTGGTTAAGTGTAGATGCTTATTCTGATAAATATCCTAATGTTTCACCTTACTGCTTTTCTGTTAATAGTCCCTTACAGTATAAGGATGCTAATGGCAACTGGCTTTGTAGATAAAGACGGAAATATAATTTTTACAATTGGAAAGGTGACTTATGAAAGAAATGGTAATGAGATTATTGAATCACAGTTGTATTATTTTTATACAAACGATGGGCAAGCAGTAGAAGCTGTTTTTATAGAGTAAAAGGTACAGTTGATAATGTTGAATGGGGAGATAAAGAACAAACAAGATTTTTGAATTGGAAGGATAGAGATAAATTATATGTATTTAATAATACGGGAGAGCCTGAAGGAACTAATTGCCACGGTAATTCTCTAAACTTTCGCCCCGGAAGATTTGACTATTATGTTGCTGGTTTAGATGAAGAAGGACGAGATAATGTGGCAAAAATTTATAAAAATAAGGCAGAGTTTACACCAGTGAACGAAAAAGATGTACAGCCTGGCGATATAGCTATTTTTACAGACGACAAAGGAAATATCCAGCATTCGGCTACAGTTACCAAAGCCAGCAAAAAGAAAAAAAGTAAGACTTACCAGCAAGGATGATAGAAAGCCAGTTGAACGTAATCAAACTATTAAGGGGATAAAAAGAATCCAAACTATAAAAATTTTGCAGGGTATTACAGAAAAAATGCCAATAAAAAGTAGATGTCAAAGTTAATGAACAAGACAGTCCGGGCTATGCTGGCGAACCTGATGGAGAAGAAATTAAAAAAGTTCTTGAAGAAGCAAAGAAGAAAGAGTGAAAAATGGTTTATACAGGAGTAACAGCAAATATTTTGTTCGTTTAATAAACTACAAAAACTGAAATATTTTAAAATATGAAATGCTTTAGGTTGCTTTTGTTACATCTATTATTTATCGCTAAGAGCTTTGGACAGACTAATTGTAATCAAGTTATCATAGAAATTACCAAAGAAAGAAAGCCCAGCAAAATATACACTAAAGCAGCCTTTAAAGATACTTGTACTGATTTAGACTCAACATTTTTGCGACATATTGAAGCCCAGCTAAATAAATCTACCAAACTTTGCAGAAGCACTAAAAAAGGGAAATATATTGTTGAGGCAAAATTTATCGTAGCTAAAGACGGAAGTTTAAGTGAAATAAGTTGTACCAATAATTCTGATTATAAGTTATGTCAAGAAGTATTACTTTCTATTAAGCGAAGTGCTTTTTTAAGACCAAAAGTAAAGTTTCTGTTGAAGTTATACCAATAAGACATTAAAAATTGTTTTGCTGTCGTTGGTATTCTGTTTCGTTCCTTCGTCTGGGTTGAAACAAGAAAGCAAAAAAATACAAACCAAAAATTATTCAGCCGCTTGCAAAATGTGAGCGGCTTTTTTATTCCGGGCAACCTTCACAACGTGTTGACGATTAGCGATCCGGATATCCGGAAAGCGGAAAAATAAGATTTACCGGCAGGGAACACTTAAGAGGTGAACCCTGCAACCTTCACACCATGTTGACGATTAGCGATCCGGATATCCGGAAAGCGGAAAAATAAGATTTACCGGCAGGGAACACTTAAGAGGTGAACCCCTTACAAAGACAATGACCGGCACAAAGCGTGAATAAAGCTTTTTGTGTCGGTCATTTTTTATTGGCGGTGCAAAGCAGGTAAGTATTGAAGAGGATAAACTGTAAGGGTTGAACATCCTCTGATAGTGCAGGGGGGTGAGAATAGCTGGTTTGATTCAGCAGCCTGTAAAAAGTCAGCTTATCAAAAGCTATAGCAACAAGTGGCCTTCTTGTTGGTCGCGATTCGGTTTGCCCTGGCGGTGGCTATTTGTTGTCGATAGCCGTCACGGTCATAGCGCTGGCCACCGAGGACTTCTGTGGAGGTGAGGCCTTTTAAGGCTGCTAATGGCCGGTTGGCGTATGCTTCCACGAATAGTGGCATGTGCCGCCGCAATGCTGCGTGATCGGCTATAGGATGGTGGTAAAGATAATGGTATTTCGCTTGTTTATTGACCGACTCGCTCATGGAATTGGAAAACGCAATATCGCATTGAGCGATCAGGTGCCTGATGTGAGGTTGACCAGGCTGGTTAACGAGCGACTTGACGGGGCCATAGTTTTCAGACCCGTCATCGCTGATCAGTTGGCAGGTACTGATGCCAGCGGGCTGCAGGTGCTCACGGATCACCTTTTGCAGGTTCCGGAACACATACCGGGCATTGCATTCGAGCGCGACCTCCCAGGCCAATATGGCTCTTGAATAGTTATCAACCACGAGATAAATATAGTTCCTGACATTGTCCATTGTTCTGAACACCGTAACATCGACGTGCAAAATCTGCAGCGGTCCAGCAGCACGGATACCCACCTGGTGATGTTTACGCCGGTGAGCAGCTCGTTTCCTTTGCAGAGCCATCAGACGAACATACTTGTAGAAGGTGGCAATGGTGCACACGGCAGCACGATCACGGATCATCTGGTGGTACACGCTTGATAAGGGCCAGGATTGCCATTGCTGATCGCTGCAATACTCCTTAATAGCTGCTACTTCTTTATGCAGAAGCTGTGCAGGATGCCTGCTGCGGCACTGGCTGAAAAGAGATTGACTGCACCGGTTAGTTTGCTGCATCCTGCGGTAGCGGCCAGCAGGCAGTTGAAGATACCTTAGGGTGGTGGCTACTGAAAGCACTTTTGCAACCTTGGCGATATTATCCAGTACAACTGCATTGGCCGATCCTATCTTATCTTTTATCCGCACCTGGTAGCGATCCATAAACCGGCTAAGGGCTATAATCCTGAGCAGGGCCCGGTTGATCTTCAGCAACCTGCTGTTATTGAACACCTGCTGCATGACGGTAAAAGAGGGCTGATGCTGCAGGTACCACTCGTAACCAAATAAGACGGCCGCATGGCGTTGTTTCCAGTCGTGCCGGGTAGAGCAGGGGATCTGTTGAAGTAAATGATCGGGCAGGATGCCCAGATAAAAGCCCAACAGGATATAAGGATGGTAAGAACGTTTAGGTTTTACAGGCCAGGGAGCAACTGATAAGGGCATGGTGCAGGAAACAAGTGATGTTTTGATCAAAAAAACGGGTTGACGGAAGGACAACCAGCTATAAAGATTAGTTGTAAGGATAATCTGCATCAAAGTTTTGAAGGCCCACGATAATGTTGAGGGCCATCAGCATCATGTCATGGTCCTGGCATTTGGCGGGAAGCTGATTAAAGGGCATGCTGGCATAGAATAGCAGCAGCTTTTGAAAAGCGGTGGTTTGTGAAATATTCAATTGTTGATAAAGGTAAATAGCCAGTTTGGAGGGTTCGCTGGTGGTAGGGAAACTTGCATCCTTTTTTTTACAAAGGCAATGAAGTTGTTGGTAGCACTGTCTTTTTGTTTGGGCAGGATCTTACAAAGTCGGCAAAGTTCATATTCTTTTGTATGAGGGTGCAAATGTATAGATAATGCATATTGTAAACAACAATGAGGTTACAGGCGTAACCTACCCTGCCATTTATAGCAAAAAAGGCTGTTGTATCAATCAACGCTATTTGTACCCTATTACTACCCTTCGACTACCCTAGGACTACCCTTCAGCTACCCTACAGCCTCCCTTATTGTCAACACAAATTTACTTCATCGGGTTATTATTCTGGGTATACATATGCGCTTTTGACCATTACCGGCTAAGATGACTACAGCTGACTGCTTGTGGCCAGATATGGCAAGGGATGCCCTGCCATTAATTTATGCTCCGGCAGTTTTTCAAGTTCACTTCAAAACAGGAGAGATCAACAAGGGCTAAGAGCCCTTATTGTACACATAGATAGTGACAGGAGGCAAACTACTGAAGCAACAGCCCGCCAATAGGATGCAACCGGCAAACTGCCGGAGAAAGGCGGCCTGCTGAGCGGGAAAGACGATGTAAGCGCGGCACTGCTCAATACCGACGAGGCAGCAACTGGAACTGGCAACTAAATAAACTTGCATAGACGATACAGTTAAGTAAAAAATAAGCAGCATAAGCTGCAAGGCAGCAAGCAGGGCGGCATGGGCGCAAAGCCAAAAGGAACGCGGAATAAATGGGTGGATTGTTGTCGATGAATTACCCGGTAAAGCTGGTGCAGGATATAACGCAGAAGATTAGCACAGGGGCTTTATGCCGTACCTTTTGGCAGCCTCTGCAGGCAAGGATGCCGCCCTAATTTTGCTGCGCAGCCTTTTTGCTGCTGAATAGGCAAGGAATGGTGGCCAGGTGCAGCAGCGGAATGAACAGGGCAGCGGGGCTGGCCGGCGATGAGGCATGCTGCAGAAGGACTGCCTGGATACTCAGTACAGGTGGTTGTACTTAATAAATGTTGACGTTATTTTTATTGACAGCATGTTGATAATAAAGTGAATTGTTTTAATTGTCTCACACACTAACAGCGCAGTACAGTTGTATATTTGCAAACGCTCTTTGACATACAGATGAATAATGAACCGGACGTACAAGGGAGTGACACAACGGCGGCTGAATAGCAGCACTGCAGATGGCTACCTAAAAATGCTTAACTGCTTACGGAAGCAGGCTTGTCCCGCCTCAGCGGGATGGTGGCCCAAAAAAGCCCCGATGGTGGTAAAACCGAATTCTGGTACGACCGGCTGGGCCGCCTGGCCCTGAGCCGCAATGCCCGCCAGCTGGCGATGAGCAGCAGCAACAACAACTATTTCAGCTATACCCAATATGACTGGCTGGGCCGTATTGGCGAGGTGGGCCAGGTGAAGGACAACCAGAATACGGTGATCAACGATACCTTTACCCGCAATGCTACCGCCCTGAACAGCTGGCATACCGGCCTGCTGGGCAACCGCGAACAGGTAACGGCCACGGTATACGATACCGCTTATAATTTTACGGGTATTGAACCCAACCTGGTCGTTGCCCAGGCCCATGTGCGCAACCGGGTGAGCTATGTAACGTATACCGATACGCCGGGCGTTACCAGTTCCTTTAACCATGCCAGCTTTTACAGTTATGATATCCATGGCAATGTAGACACTTTGCTGCAGGACTATGGCCGGTCGGACAGCCGGGCCAACCTGATGAACAAAAATGCCAACCGCTGGAAAAAGGTGGTGTATGAATATGACCTGATCAGCGGGAAGGTGAACAAAGTAAAATACCAGCCGCAGTACAGCGACCAGTTTACGCACCGGTATTTTTATGATGCAGAGAACAGGCTGACGGAAGTGCAGACCAGCCTGGATGGCTATACCTGGGAAAAGGAAGCCAAATATGAATATTACCTGCATGGGCCGCTGGCACGCACCACGATCGGTCAGCAACAGGTACAGGGTATTGATTATGCCTATACGCTGCAAGGCTGGCTGAAAGGCATGAACAGTACGGGGGCTACGGCTACGCATGATATAGGGGGTGATGGCAAAGCAGGGAGCATCAACCAGTATGTGGGCGCGATGCGCTGGGCTTTAACCTGAATTATTTCCACGGAGACTACAAGCCCATCAATGCGGGGTGACGCCCTTTGCCAATTATCGCCCCACCGGTGGTGTAGGATTGCCAGACCAGTGTGTACCGCCCGCTGTACAATGGCAATATCAGCAGCATGGCCACAACATCCGCATGTTTGAAGCCCAGAACCATGTGCCGATCTTCTACAACTACCGCTATGACCAGTTGAACAGGCTGGTGAAGGGCAGGACAATTACTTCAACTTTAACCTGAAGGCAAACAGCTATAACCACTGGAATAAGGACATCACCTTCCAGGAGAATAGGGTATGATGCCAATGGCAATATTCAAACCTATGACCGGTAATGCGATTGGCGGGGGTCGGAAAATGGATGACCTGACGTATCAATACTATCCCGGTACCAATCAACTACGGCAGGTAAATGATAAAATTGCCGCCACCAAATATGGGTCGGGTATTTATGATGCTATTTATGATATAGACAACCAGGCAGACACCAGCAACTATATCTATGATTCCATTGGCAACCTGGTAGCCGATAAGGCGGAAAAGATCACGAGCATCAAGTGGAATGTGTATGGAAAGATCACGGAGATCAACCGGAATGCCACGCAATACGACCAGGTGACCACTACGCGCACGCGGTATACGTATGATGCGCAGGGCAACCGCATTAGTAAGGTATGGAAGGATTATAACAAAGACAGTAGCCGGTGGGAATTGAAGTATAGCTGGTATGTACGGGATGCGCAGGGTAATTTATTGAGCACCTACACGACCACTAATACGGATACGGCAGGAGGGAACCTGGATAGCCTGTACCTGACGCAGGCCGACGTACAGTTGTATGGCAGCAGCCGGCTGGGTAGTTTGTTCCCGCAGAACAGTATTGTAGACAATGCCCAAACCAATAGTGGCCCCTGGATCAACCCGGATTACCGGGGCACCACCCAATACCGGGGCAACCGGCAGTATGAGCTGAGCAACCACCTGGGCAATGTGCTCACCGTCATCAGCGACCGGAAAATAGGTGTATATTCGAATGGCTCTTTGACATTGCCAGGAGGATTTACCATCCCCGTGGTCAATTATTATGAACCGGAAATGCTGGCTGCCAATGATTATTATCCCTTTGGGATGTTGAGCAGGACGGTTGGAAGTTCAGCTAAGTATAAGTTTGGGTTTAATGGGCAGGAAATGAGTAATGAGGTTAAAGGATTGGGGAATAGTTATACTGCGGAGTTTTGGGAGTATGATCCGAGGATTGGAAGAAGGTGGAACATTGACCCAGTATATAAACATAGCCCATATGAGGCTTATGGTGGAAATCAATTCTCTTTTCAGACCCCAATGGGGCAGATACAGTTAAATTTACTAAGACTTCAATGATTGCTACTTCCAGCAGAAGTACATTTAGTGGCGCTGGAGGGATAAGGCCAGACGCAACTGCTACATTCTCAATTAGCGTAGTTCCTGCAAAAGGGCCAGATATTTTTGTTTACACTAATACTGTTACGAGGATAATAGATGGGAATGCCTCCACGACTACAACCACAACAACGCTTAATCCTGAGGATTCTAAAAGTGCTAAAGGGGTTACTAAGGGTAGGAATATATATTTTGATGGTTTAATCACAGAATCAAGGAATAATAAAGATTGGGAAACTGTTGGTAAGTTCATGAATTTGGACAAAGGGTTTTATGACTACATGGTAGCCAGAAATCCAAGAGCAGCAGGATGGCGTGCCAAAGCATTGAGTATTGAAGCAGGCGAGTTTTTATTGCCTGTATTGGTGCAGAGTGGGTTGGGTGCATATGGAGGATTTCGTTTGGCAGGTGCTCAATCAATGAGGCTTGCAGGGTTCGGTGATGATGCTGCTATTACTTCAAATATGGCAAACCTTACTCCGAAAAAAGGCTGGTATGATGTAGTGGTTCACGGAACAGAAGATGGCTTAGCTTTTACTGTGAATAAACAGCTCGTTACTCCTAATCAATTATATAACATGATGTTGGCTAACGGGTATCAACAAGGAACAAAAATCCGCTTAATGTCTTGTTATTCAGGATCTGTTCCCGGTGGAGGTGCTGTTCAATTGTCAAAATTAGCTAATGCTCCCGTTATGGCTCCAACAGGTGCTTTATCTATTTTTGGAAAAGGTAGTTTTATGGTAAATTATGGTCAACAATTCTACATAGAACCCACTCAAGCACATGAAATAGGAAGAATGTTGTTATTTAAATAGGTCTTAAATTTATAATATTATGAAATTTGTTGGAATACTAAAAGAGCATGAATCTGGATTAGTTAAGATAGGGCAGGCTTTAAGTGATTTTAATGCCCCCAATAAATCGAAAATCGAAAACTATGAAGCAATTGTTTCATATCTTGAAAATGGAACAATTGTAATATCTTTTCTGCATTATGTTCAAGATGCTATGGGTAATTCAATTGTACCCCTTATATTTTATACTGATGGAAAATGGATTTGGCCAAGTTATCTCGTGCATTATCTCTCTAAAAATTATACCTCCTTGTTGCCAGTAGAATTTATTGCTGATATGAAGTATAATAAGTTTGATCCCCAAAAAAGTAGGAGAAGAGAAAATAGTGGAGGCGCAAAGGTTCTATAAAAGCATTTATGATCCAAATAGAAACAGATAGGACAGTGTCCAACTTGTCACCTGCGTAAATTTAAAATATCTAAAGGATTGGCGTTTTGCCAGTCCTTTTTTGTGTTATACCAATTCAAGGGAAGCAGCCATGTTTCCTTTTTCATTTAAAACTGTAACCATGTCAAACAATATTGAACTCAATACAGAGAATCCTGAATATTTTACATGGCAGTATGAACAATTGCAAATTGGCATACTGGGAGGTCTAAAGATAGAAGGGCTGGACAGGATGCGGGTAACCTTGAAGATTGAATGGAAGCAACTGGCAGTAAGACATAACCTGGACTTGTACAATGATACTGCTTTGGATAAACTGATCAGAAAATGCGCAGAAAGGTTTTCTTTGGGCACTGCTTACATGGCAGAGGTGTTTGCAGCACTCATCACTGTTTTGGAAAACTACCGGCTTGGTGAGCTTAAAAGCAGGTTAAAACGGAAGTGAAGGAACCTATGAAGCCGGAGAGAAGGAGAGAAGTGGAGAATTTCTTACAGCAGCCGGGATTACTCAAAAGAACCAATGACCTGATTGGACAGAGTGGAGTAATAGGGGAAGAAAAAACAGGCTTCTGATGTTTTTGGTATTCACCAGCCGGAAAAGGGAGCAACCTTTACACATTATCAGTCTTGGAAGCAGTAGAACAGGTAAAAGCCATTTGCAGGAGAAGGTGGGAGAACTGATGCCACCGGAGGACAAAATTGAGATCACAGCTTTGAGTGAAAATGCCTTTTACTATTTCGGTAAGCAGGAACTAAAGCACAAATTGATACTGATAGAGGATTTGGATGGCGCACAGGAGGTATTATATCCATTGAGAGAATTACAAAGTAAAAAGGTGATCAATAAAACCGTGGTGTTCAAGTCTTCCAATGGAGAAACACAAACCACTACATTGAGGGTAGAAGGCCCTGTATGTGTAGCAGGCTGTACCACCAAAGAATCAGTTTATGAGGATAATGCCAACAGGAGCTTCCTGATCTATCTGGATGAAACCAAAGAGCAGGATAGCCGGATCATGGACTACCAGCGTAAAAAGAGTGCTGGAAAGATCAATACCATGCAGGAGAATCAGGTAAAGCAGTTCTTGCAGGATGTACAACGGGTTTTACAGCCTGTGGCAGTAAGGAATCCCCATGCAGAAGATTTGCAGTTGCCGGTGAGTGTATTCAAACCCCGCAGGACTAATGCTCACTATCTGGCTTTCATAGAGGTGGTGACGTTTTATCATCAATTCCAGCGTGAGCAAAAGACAGATCAACACACCGGGGAACTGTATATTGAAACCACATTAGAAGATATACAGGAAGCCAATCAATTGATGAGTGAGATACTGCTACGGAAAAGTGATGATCTGTCAGGAGCTTGTAGGAGCTACTTTGAGGAACTGAAAAGCTGGCTGGCAGGGGCAGAAACCCCTACCTTTACCAACAGGCAGGCCAGCAAAGGGCTGCATATTCCGTTAAGTACTGTAAAACGGCATCATCTTACCCTGTTAAATGCCGGATACCTGCAAAAGACCTACGGGGAGGATAATAAGAGCTTTTCTTACACCGTGGCACATCAGGGGGATTATCAGCAACTACAGGCCCATATTACCTCCATCCTTGACAAGGTACTGGAAGATTTAAAAGCCAAACACCGGCTCACTGGCTCATCATTGGCTCAACAGGGTATTGAGCCGGTGAAACCTAAGGCAGTAAAGAGAAAGAGGCTATCGGCTCATTAGCTCACCGGGAGGTATATGAGGGTGATTTTACTAACGTAGAACAGATAAGGAGAAATATCAACTCCCTCCTGGCTTATCATTATTCCTTTTACCTTTTATTTTGCGGGGTGGAAACAAGTTCGGGAAATCCAATACCAGGGATTGTATAAAGCTGATCCCGGCAGGAGTGATCCTGGTTACTGCCATATTAATAAAGTCATCCTGATTTTTATGACGATGAAATAACCACTATCTACAAACTCATCAAATGGTATATTTTGCCGGTAATCATTGTGATAAAGCACGTTTAATTTCCGTAGCCCTTTAAAGAGGGTTCTGGAACCGATGTTAAGTTTCCTGGCAACAACAGAAACAGAGTGGGTATAGGGTTTGGTGATACCGGTATCATCAGCATAACCATAGCCAATATTGGACAGGCTTTGTATTTCAGGAGTTGGTTGGGTAGGCTCTGAAGCAGGCTTTATCAGGAGGGATTCATCCCAGGGTTCTCTTTTGATCTTGACATCACTTCCCAAGACTTCTGATAAATGCTTTTTCAATACCTGCTCTACCAGCCCATAGTGCTCAATAGTTGATGCAATGGAATCATGGATAGTAAAGAGTGGCACTTCAGGGTTGATGGCAAACAACTCCCCACAAGCCTTATGCAACACAATTTCGGCTTCCAGGTTCTGTAAGGAGCAAGCCAGGGTATTGTGCTTACCCATTTTTATAAGCCGGAATACCTCATAGACAGTAGGGAAATGCTGCCGGAATAGCCTCAATGCCTGGCTGTCTTTCCCGTTGATGGCCTGGTTCCTGTCAAAGAAAGCCCGGAAAATTTGCCCTTTGGCGTATTTTCTAAGTCCAATATCTCCCAATCCCTGGGCGATCCCATTGCCTAGCAGAAGCCTCCCAAAGTACTCATATAGCTCACCGGAAAGCACCAGATTTTTATATAAATCAACATCTTGTGCCTGAATACGCATAAAATTTACTAACGTAGAACAGAGAGAGGGAGAATTATTCCTTGCAAACCCTCCAATAATCCTAAACCTGTCATTATACAAACCTATCCTTTCCAGCATCCTGTTTTTATGAAACAGGTGCTCATCCATGAAAACAAGGGTTAAAAGGGGCTGTGAGTTCTTAATGTCAGCAGCAACTATAGGCTTACCATCATAGTTAATAAAGGCTTTTAGTTCGGATTTTAAGTTGGTTAATGGAGTGTGTAGCCTGCCTGCTGTATCATCTACATAGAAAAGCATATCCTTATGATTGACCACTGCATCCAATACCATTTTCCGGCAGTTAAAATTGTGCATGGGTTGGAGAATGGTTTTATCTTGCTGCTCCTGGTTTAATACTGATCTTAAATATTGTTCAGCCAAATCTGTATCAATGTTCAGTTTATTACTAAACCATTTCTTCAGGTACTGAAGTCTTTTTTTTGCCAATGCTGAATAGCCCATATTGGCCTTTTGAAGATCAACAGGAGAAACTCCATACAGGTCTTCAGGATTTAATACAGGTTGTTCTATCTTTGATCTCTTTTTGCCCAGTAGGATGCTTTTTATCAAAGGCCAGGAAGTAATACGGTATTCTGTTAGTTCAGTTCTATAAGCTGGGGCAAACCTATACCCCATTGATCTTTTCCCTTTTATATAGTGACCGTTAATCTCCAGGATACCTCTTTCCGTTAACCAGCCCATGAGCATTACATACTCATGCACCCTATTCTGGATATAGGTACTTTTGAGGATAGTATAGCCACCCGTTTCATTGATGTCTTCATCTTTTCTAAAGGCTGGTACAGCATGGATGATATGCAGCAGATAGGCTAATTTATCCTGGACACCAGGCTCATCCATTGGATATTGTTGCAATAGTATACCCAGGTCAAGATTGGCAGGGATATAAACAGGATAGGATGTTGCCTTTCGGGGGCTTTGTTCTTGCTCATTTGATAATTGTTAAAAATTAAAAATGAGCTGCGCAGCTCTGATTACTTTCCGGTGCAACAAAAGTAAACAGAGCTAATGCCCTTACAGGTAAGAAGGTAAGAGAAGCAGTAAGAAGAAAAGGTAAGGTTGGTCTTACCTTTTTGTAATCCTAAAATTGACAAGAGAATTTTCTATTTCGGTCTTTTCATCCTCTTTGGAGAGATCATTTTTAAACAGGCTTCTTGCCTTCTGTAAAGCCCCCCAGGGTTATACCCCCTCCCTGTTTATTCTTGAACGAGTTAGAGAGTTCAATGGTTTTATCATTTAGGTTATAAAAGTAAGGTTGTAGATATTTCAATATATAAGCAGCCTTTTCTAAAGTACAGGCAAATTGTAATTTAATGTTTAATGCACTTGGAGTAGATGTTGTGAATACTTTTATAAAATCATCAACATTAGTTTCGTCCTCATTGAATAATTTAAGCTCACACAATAACTTAAATAGGGTTTTCAAACCATTGCGTTTTCCTTTAAAGTCAAACAAGCCATCCCCGGCTTCATCTTCTTTAAGATTGGACAACAGATTAAATACACTATGAGATATACTTAATGAAGGGTATTTATCGCGTAGGAATAGAATTAAGTTCAACAGCCATTTGGCAACTACTGCTTCAGCCCTGTAAGTATTGATCTTCGGTATTTGCTGATAAAGAAAATGGAGGGAATCCAGGTAAGCTATTATTTTGGCTTTTAGGTCTACACTTGATAGAATACTAGTGTAATGACAAATTAATTATGAAACATTTTGTATATTAGTGCTCTAAATCGACACTAATATGGCATTATCCTTAAAGCTTAACCGGAAAGAACTATCCTTTCTAGAGTCTAAAAAGCAAGGTAAGGATTTGGGGTTGCGCAGATATAACCGCATTAATGTGCTATTGCTTCTTCACAAAGGGAAGAAGGCGTCAGAGATAGAGGAGTTCCTGGGAGTCGACCGTATCACGGTCTGGCGCACAAAGAATCGTTATCTGGAACAAGGGATAGAGGCGGCCATTGAGGAAGAAAGTCGTACAGGTCAGCCGGTGAAGTATACAAGCGATCATGAAGCTGAATTGGCCTCATTAGCCTGTGGTCCGTGCCCTGCAGGCAGAAAGCGTTGGACAATACGTTTACTCACAGAAGTGATCCGGTCCAAACCCGGTTTTGAACAGATCAGCCGCGAAAGTGTGCGGCTGGTGTTAAAAAAATGAATGTAAGCCTTGGTTAAGGAAGATGTGGTGCATTCAGGAGATAACCCCGGAATATCGTAAACGAATGTACCGGCTCCTGGATCTTTACAAGCAGCCATATGACGATAAACACCCGGTGATCTGCCTGGATGAAAAAAGTAAACAGTTATTAATGGACAGCCGTTCACCGATAGCGGCCAAACCCGGAAATCCGGAAAAGTATGATTACGAATACAAGCGAAAAGGAACCTGTAACATATTCGTTGCAGTTGTACCCAAAGCCGGAAAGCGTATCGTGAAGGTAACAGATACAAGAACAAAGGCGGACTTTGCCTGCTTCGTTGAAGAACTGCTGAACAACCATTTTCCAAAAGCCGATTACATACAGTTAGTCGTGGACAACTTAAATACACATTTTGAACGTTCCTTTTATGAAACAATGGGGCATCAAAAAGCTTCCCGGATACTGAAGCGAATAAGATTTATTTACACCCCGAAACATGCAAGTTGGCTGAATATGGCAGAAATTGAAATCAATATTATGGATAGGCAGTGTACCGGCGGCAGGATAGAATCAAAGAAAAAATTGATCACTGACATCCACGCCTGGAGCAAAAGCGCAATCGTAATAAATGTGACATCGAATGGAAGTTTACACAGCAGGACGCAGATAAAAAACTTTCTAAACACTACGTTTCATAATTAATTTGTCACTACACTAGCTAATTGATTACTTAAAGCATGGGTTGAACTTCTGTAAGCATTTTTGAAAGCAACATTTACCCTGTCTTGAAATGATTCAGTAGTAAAGTACCATTCCCCAAACTCATCTTGCTCCGGGAAGGCAAAGGTATCATTTGCATCAGTAGTAAAGCTGCCAGCCAGAAAATCCCTATCAGTTAAAAACCTGTCATAAAGCCTTTCAATTCCACCATTCTGGATAAGGTTCTCATATTCAGCAAGGGGATTGATTGAGTTGTCAGCCATTCATTTTTAATCAAATAAAATCAAAATACATGCAACTACAAAAAGCAGCAAGAAAAAGAGTAAAGCTACGGTTAAACATTGCCTCCCCATCAGGCTTTGGTAAGACCTATGGAGCATTGCTTATTGCCTATGGTATAACCGACAACTGGCAGAAAATTGGGGTCATTGATACCGAAAATGATTCCGCCTCCCTGTATTCCCACCTGGGAGATTTTAAGACACTCTCACTAGGCCCTCCTTACAGTCCTGACAGGTACATACAGGCCATCAGGATTTGTGAGGATGCAGGCATGGAAGTGATCATCATTGATTCCATTACCCATGTCTGGAAAGGGCAGGGAGGGCTATTGGAGTACCAAAACTCACTGGGTGGCAGGTACCAGGACTGGGCCAAGGCCACTCCTTTGTATCAAAAGTGGCTTACAGCCATCCTGCAATCAAAATGCCATGTTATTACCACTAACCGAAAGAAGCAAGGCTATAACATGATCACAGAAGGCAATAAAACTAAAGTGGAAAAAGCTGGTCTGGATGATGAAATAAGGGATGGTTATGAATATGAAATGACCATTGCCTTAGAGCTCATCAATGATAAACACCTTGCCAGGGCTTCCAAAGACAGGACATGTTTATTTACTGGTAAGCCGGAGTTTCAGATAACACCAGACACAGGTAAAGCCATCCTGAACTGGTGCAATGAAGGCAGTGAACCCCTGTGCCTTCAAATCAAAATATTCCTCCTGATCAAACTACCCTAAAAGATCAGATTGTAACCTGTAACACTGTTGAGCAACTGTTAGCCCTGTATAAATCCCAACTTCCACAGGTGCAACAAGAGCATTCCAATGCCTTCACAAAGAAGAGGCAGGAACTATTGACCAAGGCCCCTAATCAATCAAACCATATTTCCCAACACCTCAAAACCATGACCAATGGAACTGTTACCGGTTAAACCAGCCCAATCCAATGGAATTACAAGCATAGTAGTAGATTCGTTTGAAACTCCTGTACAAGACCTATCCACAGACAAACCCTTTATCCAGGCAAATACAGAAGCTGCCAACTTACAGGAGATCACCCATAACCATATCATACCGGTATTTATCAAGGATAATGAGCCTTTGATCTCACATGGTGATTTCATAGATACTACGGTGCAGGTTATTTCGGAAGTTTACCGGGGTGAAACTATCCTAAGCCCCTGCATCCGGGTTAGCCATCCAGTCAAGGGCAGAATACCGGAAGCCAGAAACAAGCCTGCTATTGATCTTCAGGAGTGGGAAAAGACCTTATACTATGAAAGAATGGCTTTTATTATTGAAGTGCCGGGAATATGGGATACCATCGAAGGCAACACCTTATCCCTAACCATTGGAGGTATCAAAGCCTACAATATGGATAACCTTTATGGCAGGAAAGGCAGTGATGAGCATTTTAAGTTGTTTATCGGATTCCAGAACAGGGTATGTATGAACCTGAAAGTGTGGAGTGATGGTTATACGAGTGATGTACGGGTAAGTAATATCAACCAGCTTAAAGCCTGCATCAGGGCACTGGTAGAAAACTACAATGCTACCCAACACATCAGTGCTTTGAAGAGCCTGACTAACTATGCCTTAACAGAGCAGCAATTTGCCCTGCTTATTGGCAGAAGCAGGATGTATCACCATTTGCCACCTGTTCTGAAATCAGTCATTACACCTTTACTGTTAAGTGATACCCAGATCAGTACTGTTGTCAAAGACTATTACAGGGATGGTTCTTTTTGCAAACTGGACAATGGAGATATTAGCCTGTGGAGGTTATACAACCTGTTTACCGGTAGCAACAAAAGCAGCTATATAGACACCTTTCTGGACAGGTCAATCAGTGTATATAATTTCACAGAAGGAATAAGAAATGCACTGGACAGCAAAACCCCTCATTGGTTCCTGCATTAACAGGCTATCGTAATATCCCTCTTTTATTTGAAGTCAAATCCCTGCTATGGCTGGTAGCTGGTAAATCAATTGCCAGCCATAGATTTTTATGCCTCATTGTAACAGCATCAAAAAACAATCATCATGGAAGAAGAAAAAGAATACCTCCCCGTACTATTATTATTATACCCCAAGGAAAAACAGGAGTTCAAGACCTTGTGGAATGAGTTTAAGTATTCCTATCACTTGGGAGATGTAAGAGAATTACTGGCCCAATGCCTGGAAACCTGCCTGTGTTCAGGCCACAGCAATTTCAGTGATCCTTTGGACAGGAGCAATATAGCCTTTTTCATAGGTGAGCTAATGGCCTTGCTGGAAGCTAAATACCTGAAAGAAATCAACAGAGATGAACAATACCGGCAATTTACTACCGGCAAAAAGAAGCAAAAACCCGATAACACCCATGAAGACAACCTACCTGATCAATAAGTACAACACAAAACAGCTAAGTAAAGTGATAGACTGCATTACTGAAGCCATCCACCCGGAAAAGATATTCCTGTTGGGTGCTACTGCTGATCATACCCTGTCAGAAAACATCTTCCGGGGTAATAGGCAACCTGCACTTACAGTAAAAGAATACCAGTTGCTTATTTTGATCAATGCAGATGACAGACAGGTTATAGATGAACTTCAAAATATGGTAGAATCTGCCTGTAGGTCACACACGGCTATAACTGCCATGATCATTCACCTGCCGGTATTCAACAAATGGCTACAGAAAGGCCATTTACTGGCTCATACAGTCTACGCCAATAACTGCCTGATCTACGATGCCGGCAAAGTACCACTGGCTGAACCTGGCATGTGTAACCAGCAAGTGCTGCAAGATAAAATAAGCAGGGAGTGCATGGTATGGCTTAACAGGGCTACTGAATGTATGGCAGGGGTGGAGATGTACAGTAAACGAAAACAATATGGTATGGCAACCTTCCTGCTGCATCAGGCTACAGAACTGGCATTCATGACAGCTATCAGGTTAAAGACAGGTTTCAAAGCCAGTACCCACAACCTAAATATTCTAATGCGATATGCAGTGCCTTTTTGTGGGGATGAGCTTCAGGTATTTAACCTGAACAATGACAAAGACAGATCACTGTTTAAGCTGCTCCAAAAGGCATATATACAGGGCAGGTATGAGAATGGTTTTGTTGTGAAGGAACAGGATTTTGCAGAACTGCTAAAACGTGTTCAGCGACTCCTGAAAGTGTTCCAGGATTTGGATGGGGGAGTTATTGAATAACGAGTGAGTTGATAGTGTCAAAAGAAAACAGGCTGATGTGGTCTGTTTTCTTTTGTTGCTTGTCAGATAAACAATGATTGGTTTTATTAGCTATCTAATTCTGATAGTTGTCCACCTGAACAGGGTGTTTTTTTTTAATAAAATTTTTTACCCAAAAATCATACACACTGACCACCCTCATCAGCACCCCGGCTACTTTTATCAAGGGAAACTCCCCGGCATGTTTTAATAGGAGCTGCCAATTTCAGGGCTATAATTATAAGCATAGATTTTACACTATCAGAAAGCAGGAGCTTTGGTTACGTTGATCTTCAGAAACAGGAGGGTCACCAGCACCTTAGCACTTCCCACCTGCCTGCTCCCTCTTTTTCACAGGGCCATATGCCCCTATCCACCCCCACTAATCTATGGGTTGCCATGTAGGGTAATACCCGATTCATTCACCTTAAAACCAAAATTGTATGGTTACTGTAACAGATTACAAACTCCGTGAGAGTTTGGAAGGAAAGACCTTTTTGCCCTCATCTTGCAAGGTGGGGTGGAACTGGTCAGATCAGCCAATGGGGGTAGCTACCTGACAGCTAAGAAAGCCTCTTTGCCCACCACTTTTGATGAAGTGACCTGCCAGTCATTGGTAGGCACTCAATTACCGGGTAGTATTCAGAAGGTAGAAACAGAACCCTATGAGTACACCATCCCGGAAACAGGGAAGTGATCATGCTTACCCATCGGTATGCGTACCAGGAGCAGGAAGAAGTACAGCCTGCTGTTGATTTTACCAAGCTGTATAACCATTCCAGCAATGGTGTGCACAGGCCAGCAGCAGTTTAATGAGTAGGAGGAATGAAGGCTGTCCAGCTTTTATCGGAATCCCTATACAGGACTACGATATATTTTGGACAGCTTTCTTTTTCTGATTATCGGTCTTAATTATAATCAATGAAAAAGATTGCCATTGCCGGTTATTGTTATTATTGAAATCCTCCCCGGATATAGCTTTTTCTTGAAGTAAATTGTAAGTGACTGGTGTACTTAAAACAGGCTGTTGTTTAAGTAGAACTGAAACTTATTACAGATTAACCTGAAATAGTTCAAGGAATACGCTTATCAGGTATATTTTTAGTTTGAAGTGACAGGATGGGCAACTGGATAAGTTACAGGTTAACCTGATGTGAATACACAGACCAGTTAATTCCTTACTTGAACCTGCAATAAATTTAAATGCACCATGAAGTCTTACAGCTTATACTAAATAGCCAATTCTTTCAATCAGGCTCTTTTATTCAATTTCTACCAATTCAGCAAGGGTAATATCAAGGGCCTTAGCCACTTTGTACAGGGTATAAATCCGGGGATTTACCCTGCCTGATTCCATACGGGAAATATTGGACTTCTCTACGTTGATCTCCACACCCAGGTCAAACTGGGATATGTCCTTTTCAGTCCTTAACTGCTTAATCTTAAGCCCCAGTTTCTTCAGGTACACCTTTTCTGTCATAGGTTATCATTTATGACAACCAAATTCCAAAAAAGCCGTACTTTGGAGGTTATCATAAACAACATCATTATTTAACCCTTGAATCATTTGAGTATGAAAAAACGAAAAACTGGGATACTGTGTTAATCTGTAGTTTGGTTATTGCAGCTTCCTGCAAAACATTGCAGGTATCAGATTTAAAGCCTGTCAATAGCAATCAGCGTAAAATAGCTTCCTTAATTCCTCAAATTGATTTGCCGTCAGTAGAAAATGCTTACACCAAAGGTTCCTCTTTAAGTCAGGGAGCAGGAGTGGCTACCACATCTAAGTATGTCACAATAGGCGCCTTTGCTGGGACCAGTATTTCCTTCCCTGATAAAAGGATACAGGATATAGCTACCCTATTTGAACGAGATGTGCAGAATAATATTTGTACCCCTGCATCGGAAACCTATGGAAACATCAGGTTAAAAATAACCTTCTCTAAAACCAAAGAGGGAGGATGGGGTTACTTGGTGCCAGCCATTTTCACAGCAGGTATAGCCTGGGCTTTTGGTATGCCCATGAATACGGTCACACAGGAACTTGAATTGCAGGTAGAAATACATAATAAGGGCGGCAGGCTAATAGCAAGGTATGAAGCTATAGGGAAAGCCAAAGTGAATGTGGCCGCTTATCATGGCTATACAAAAGGAGATGCACCTTACATGGTGCAGGCTTCAGTAGGTAGAAAGGCCAATATAGAAGCTTACAACATGGCTATGCAACAAATTAAGATCAGCATTGATAGAGACTATGATAAGATACAGAAAGGATTTCAGGAAAAATAACCCTTAAACTATAGTCATATGACCTTTCCTCCTGAGATTTCGATGGTGCTTAGGGTAATAGTAAGCATAGCCCTGGCATATAATGTCATATATTTTTCAATGAAGATTTAAGTAAGCCAGACAGGTTATATTTTATCCTGCTGAAAGTAGCAGCTTGTTTCACTGCTATCATAAGCTACTTAAATGACAGGGAGCAAATGCTTAGGATTACCAACAGGAGCTTGTTGATAGAAGATATAAACTTTGCCCCTAAGTTTACGAAGTTTAGTTTTATGTATGTGGTTATTGTCATTGTTTATAACCCGGTATATCCGTTATTTTATTCCAAAACCCAGTGGGTTATTTCAGATACGATAACAGTACTATTCTTTTATTGAAGATTGAAAAGAAGAAAAATAAAAGCAACCTATTCTATTCATGTAAGCTGTCCATTACCGGGCAGCTTTTTTTATACCCTTTTATCAGATAAAAGAAAATCAAGTACAATGAAAAGAACGACTAAAATCAATAAAGGTATTGTTAGCAATATTGGCCTTGAAACTCCTACTTTAAGCACAAGTAGTATGGAACAGCAGTTACTGCCATGTAAGCAGTTTACAGTTCCGCTAATAGAACTTTCCTATATTAATCAGGTAAGGTATTCTGAAAGACCTCAAATAAAAACCTCCGATGCTGCCTACAGGCTTCTGTATCAATCATGGAACAAAAAGAAGATTGAATTGCAGGAGGAGTTCAAGGTATTACTGCTCAACAGGTCAAATCATGTATTGGGGCTATATGAATTATCAACAGGTGGGGTTACCAGTACAATAGCCGACCCCAGATTGATTTTTGCTGCTGCAATTAAAGCTAATGCCTGTGCCATCATACTTGCCCATAACCATCCATCAGGGCAATTAAGTAGCAGCAAAGCTGATGAGCATTTAACACATAAAATGCAACAGGCAGGGAGCCTGCTTGACATCAGAGTACTTGATCATATTGTTGTTACCAATGATGGCTACTATTCCTTTGCTGATGAAGGATTAATGTAGGGCAGACCAGATCAGTTGTTCAGCTTACACAAGTTAAAAAAACACCATGAAAACACTATCCCTTCAAACCACCTATTATGAATACCTTTTACAATCATATCAGGAATGGTTACAGACCATAGGCTATGCTGATCCCACATTAAACAACTGGCCTGCTCATGTAAAGGAACTGCTGCATTATCTGGAAGGTAAGAACATCCTGCATATAACATTGGTGAGTAGTTACCACCTACAGGATTTCGTGTATCATATCAAATACCGGCAAAATACAGTAAGACCAGGGGCATTGAGCAGCAGCAGTATCAATACCATCATCAATGCCATCAACAGCTTTGCCCGGTATTTAAACGGCAGTGGCAAATATGTGCTGGATTATATACCGGAAAGAGCAGAAAATGATATAGCCATTCCTACAGTCTTGACTGTACAGGAGATAAAAGACCTGTATGAAGCCACCTTTATGCCTCATAGAGAAAATAGTGTAGCTATGGGACAGCGGGACAGGGCTATTATTGCTGTGTTTTATGGTTGTGGGTTGAGAAAGATGGAGGGCACACAGTTAAACATTGTTGATATAGACCTGCAAAAGAGGCTACTCTTTGTAAGGAAGGGAAAGGGTAATAAACAACGCCATGTGCCTATTGCAGCCAAACATGCGGAAGATATACGAAAGTATTTAGAAGAGGGTGGGGACTGGTTCCTGCACCAGCATTATGCCAGAGATTACACCCGTAAATACGCAAAGAAGAAAGAGGCTCCGGATACCGGGGCCTTTTTATAGGTCAGCATGGGGGAAGGATGAAAAGGTTTTACCAAAGGCTGGAATACCTAAAAGAAAAGGCAGGCATTGAGAAGCAGTTTGGCCTGCATACTTTGAGACATAGCATTGCCACCCATTTATTCCTGAATGGTATGCCCATAGAAGAAATAGCCCGTTTCCTGGGGCATAGTAGTCTGGATTCCACACAGATCTATGTACATCTGGCTCATGAACTTAAAAACCAAAAGGATGGATCACTTTAAACAATACCTGCAAGCTAAGAGGCATACCCCGAGAACCATTGATGAACACCTGCTGAATGTGAACCGGTTTATAACCTGGGCTACAGAACAGCAGCATATAGGGATAGCTGAAATCAGGTATAATGATCTGTTGGTTTACATACAACAGGAGAAAGGAAAGGGCATCCGTGTTGAAACCATTAACCTGCGGCTAGCCAGCATCAACAAATACCTGGAATACCTGAAGGTGCAGGGAGAACTGGAAAAGAACCCTGCAAAGAACCTCCGGGTTAAGGGAGAGCTACAAAAGGTGATCAGGAACCCTTTGAATAGGGTCGAATTGGATACCCTGTACCAGCAATATTGCCAGTTAAAGAAGGTTGCCAACCATCAACAGCAGGCAGATCAGGCACATGGCAGGAACATTGTAATACTGGGTTTATTGGTATTTCAGGGGGTACACAGTGGGGAACTTCAGAAAATGGAGGTGGGCCATGTAGACCTGAATGCCGGTACTGTTTACATTCCTTCCACCAATCAGGGTAGCAGCAGGCAATTGGAGCTATCCCAAAAGCAGGTGATACCCCTGCATCGGTATTTAAGCGTCATAAGAAGACATTTAAAGCCCAAAGGAGAGGAGTTGATACCTGGCAGTGTCCGAAGCCATGTTCTGCGTCTAATGCAGGAAATACAGGGTCTAAACCCCATTGTGACAAATGCCCTGCATATTCGGGGTTCTGTGATCCTGAATTGGCTCAAAATCCACCCCAAAAGACAGGTACAGTATATGGCAGGGCATAAGTATATTTCCAGTACAGAGAAATATGCCGCCCAGGAGGTGGAGGATTTACAGGATGCCCTTACAAAACACCATCCTTTTGGATAATGATTAAAATTTGTAAATTTGTCAATAAACCTATGAGTTATGTATAGTGAAGCTCGAAAAATACATTTAATTGAAGAAGTCCTCAAAGTGACCAATGAAGCTATTCTGATTGAGTTGGAAACTGTAATAAAAAGGTCAAAGAAAAAGGCAGAAAAGGAAAAGAAGCCAAGTATCTATGACTTTGTCGGTATCCTTACTAAAAAGAAGCCAATGATATGAGAAAGGCTATTGCAGAAACCTCCGAAACAATTAATCCTGATGACTGGAAATAACTTACTACTGGATACTAATATTGTAATTGAAGTTTTTGACGGGAATAAGGATGTCGCAGATAAGATCAGTAAACTCTCTGAATTTTATATTTCCTCAATTGTTTTAGGGGAGCTATACATAGGTGTAAATCGTGTGACTAATAAAGCAAAGCACCTGAAAAAAGTTAATGACTTTTTGAAGTTATGTACAGTGATTAATATAGATAGTGAAACTGCCATTCACTATGGTGAAACAATAGCAGCTTTGTATAAGAAAGGTAAGCCATTACCTATTAATGATGTTTGGATAGCAGCTTCTGCAATTCAACATGACCTTACTCTTATAACAAGAGATAAGCACTTCAATGAGATAAGTAATCTAAAGGTGAAATCCTGGTAGCCTCTCATTCAATTCATCTTGCTTGCCACAGTATTTACTTTTTTAAATTGTATAATTTAAGCTGGGATAAAGCCGCAGCTTGATTTTTACATCAAAAACTCCGCAGTAAGGGAACCACCTGGGCAATGTACTCACCACGATCAGCGACCGGAAAATTGGTGTATATTCGAATGGCTCTTTGACATTGCCTGGCGGATTTACGATCCCCGTGGTAGATTATTACGATCCCGAAATGCTGGCAGCTAATGACTATTATCCTTTTGGAATGCTAAGCCGTACCATTGGTGCTTCTGATAAATACCGGTTTGGATTTAATGGTAAAGAGTATGACAATGAGGTAAAGGGCAGGCAGAATCAGCAGGATTATGGCATGCGGATTTATGATCCGAGGATTGGGAGGTTTTTGAGTGTGGATCCGATTGGAGCTGAATTTCCGTGGAATAGTGCTTATGCTTACGCAGAGGGCAATCCGATCAATTATATCGATTTTGATGGTTTGAAACCCCCACAGCCAGAGCTCAAAATACTCCTGCGCCTACAAGGCCTCCTATTACTTATACCACCCCCAGCGACTACGGTCAACCTGGCAACTACGTGGTTAAACCTAATGGCAGAATCAGGAGTGCCCCACTTGATTTGTCTCCTGAAGCAGCAAACTTACCAGCCCCAACAGTACATATACCGGATGCAGTTTTTAGTCAATACGTTCCCAAAAATGCACAGAGTGCAGGTGTAGTCCAAGATGATGATGGAATTTGGGTCACTGGTGCTGATGTAAATGGGCGACCCTATAAAAATGCGGTGTTCAAATTTCCCAAAAGCCACCAACTTACATGGGTAGATAAACTTATCGTCGGATTACAGGATGAAAAGCTGAAATATTTTAATCAAATAAATTCTCAGAATCCCGTCCCTACGATGGTAGCTGAAAATCCGGTAGCTAAATCCCCATCAAATAGCATAGATAACACTAACGATGATAAAGCTGAAAAGTTACTTTATCGTGGTGGATCATTTACAGACTTAAATTTCACACCAAGACCCGATCAAGATGACAATGATGAATCAGATCCCAAAAGTGGTTGGTCAACATTCACAACACCTGAAGCTGCAACCAGAGGGAAAGGGGGAAAGTTCAAGTCCTAAGCCGCGAAAAATTAGCTAAATTAGGGTTTCAACTTACAGAGGTAGATGGACATGTAGGAATTAGACCCAAAAGTCAACGTGCTCTCAAAATTTGGGCACAAACAAGACTTGATATTGAAAAAGGTAAGGCACCACATTTATTAACCAGGATTCTAAAAAAGCCCGAATTCGAGAGCGAACAATACCTAAAAAATAGCAATGGATAATAATATTATTTTCAATAAGATAGAAGCCGCCTTTTTAAAAGTGTTTTCCAAGCTAAAAGAAACATCAGAACGAGATGAAAGTCCCATTTTTGTGAGAATGGAACAACATCAACCAGCACAAGAGGTTTCTTACCACCAATACATAATAGAAATAGTTGTTAAAGAGAAAATCAATTCCGATGAATATGGTGTTGTTTATACGTTGAATCTTGAGGATATAGGCAATGGCCTTACTGTTGGAATAGAAGTATCAAGGTCTAATGGATACATTTTAAGTTCGCAAGATTATCATTTAACCGAGGGCAAGCATGGCAATTACAATGACGGAAAAGTTGAGGAAGTTATAAATTACATCAACACAGCATCAACGCATCTTTTGAATTAGCCCAGGAAGAATAAGACCGGCAGGGGCAATGTCGGCAATGTACCGATTGAAACCTGCTGGCAGTGTCCAACTTGGGTAGTGTCCAACTTGTCACCTGCGTAAATTTAAAATATCTAAAGGATTGGTTCAGAACCAGTCCTTTTGTTTTTGATGTAGTTTTATGGTTGGTATGGAATGCCTGTTAAGAGGCAGGCTCTTAAAAAAGGGCGTCTGTATTGACTTTTAAAAACTATCGTGTCCAACTTGTTACCTGGCTATGGAATGTAAATATTGTAAAGGATCATGCAAACGGAAAGGGATGTATAAAGGGGTACAAAAATGGCAATGCAACAATTGTGGAAAACATCAGCGGGAATTTTACCGGCAAAACTGCTACGATAAGGAAGCAGAACATCGAATCGTATTACTAAACAACGAAGGTATGGGTATTAGATCTATTGGCCGGATACTTCACATACCCAAAAGCTCCGTTCAGCTGTTATTGTTGAAGGCATCACAGCAGGTAAAGCCACCTATTTATGATGAATCCGGACAGGTATATGAAGTAGATGAGTTGTATGCTCCTGTTGGAGTTAAGTTGTGTTTTGTGATCTACGCTATTAACCGTGCTACCCGGAAGGTGATCGATTATGTAACCGGAGCCAGAACAAAAGATAATATTGGCAAGGTGATCAATAAATTGTTGAGCCTGGCGCCTAAAAAAATATACACAGATAAGTTACCCCTGTTCTCTTATATCATTCCAGCGAAGCTTCACCGGGTCTGTAAATATAAAACAAACCGGATAGAAAGGAAGAACCTCACCCTGCGGACACATATAAAAAGGTTATCCCGGAAAACGATTTGTTACAGCAAGAGCATAACCATGCTGGAAGCCTGCTTCAGCTTATACGTTTGGAAGGAGAATGAAACCGGGTTACCGGCTCAACACCAGCCCAACAGGACATTGAGCCGATGAAAGCCAGGCCAGCAAAGCAAAAGAGTTTCCCGGCTCAATAGCCTAGCAGAATGGATAAGAGGACCGATTTTGGCAGGCAGTCAGGGCTATCTTCAAAGCAGACCATACGCCTGCACCAGTATTTAGCCGCCACCAGGGCCATTTAAAGCCCAAAGGGGAGGAGTTGATGCCTGGCGGTGTCGAAGCCGTGTTCTGCGCTTAATGGAGGAAATACAGGGTTTAAACCCCATTGTGACGAATACCCTGCATATCCGTGGTTATGTGATCCTGAATTGGCTCAAAATCCAGCCTAAAAGACAGGTACAGTATATGGCAGGTCATAAGTACATATCCAGTACCGGGAAATATGCTGCCCAGGAGGTGGAGGATTTGAAGGATGCACTGGCAAAACACCATCCTTTTGGGTAATCATTTAAAACCTTAAATTTGTTGAAAATGTATGCGATTATGAGTGCTGCAACTAAACTGAAACAAATCAATACTTATCTGACCCAGCTAAATGATAAACAAATAACGGCTGTATTAACAGTTGTTAAAACCTTTGCAGAAGAACAGGAAAATGATCTTTGGGAGGATTCAGCATTTATCGCTGAATTAGACCGTAGAACTGCTGAATATGAAAGCGGGAAGGCAAAGGTGCTTACATTGGATGAATTGGAAACAAGGGTAAGGAAAGCCTACAAATCTAAAGTAAAGGCTAAACGATGAATTACAGGCTGGATTTCCATGAAGATGTTGAAGGGGATTATCTGGAAGCATATACATGGTATGAAACTGCAAGGGAAGGATTAGGGGAACGTTTTTTGAAAATGGTGAAGGCTAAACTGGAACAAATAGCAAAAACACCTGAAGTATTTGGGCAAAAGACAAAGAGCGGGTATAGAGCAGCAACAGTAGATGTATTTCCTTATATCATAGTATATAAGTTGTACAAGAAAGAAAGGGTGGTCTTTGTCAACGCTGTTATCCATCAAAAGAAACATCCCCGCAAAAGGCATCGTAAGTAATCCTAAATAATTACAAAGTCTGCTATCATTAAAATAGCAGGCTTTTTTCATTCGGTAGTGTCCAACTTGTCACCTGCGTAAATTTAAAATATCTAAAGGATTGGTTCAGAACCAGTCCTTTTGTTTTTGATGTAGTTTTATGGTTGGTATGGAATGCCTGTTAAGAGGCAGGCTCTTAAAAAAGGGCGTCTGTATTGACTTTTAAAAACTATCGTGTCCAACTTGTTACCTGGCTATGGAATGTAAATATTGTAAAGGATCATGCAAACGGAAAGGGATGTATAAAGGGGTACAAAAATGGCAATGCAACAATTGTGGAAAACATCAGCGGGAATTTTACCGGCAAAACTGCTACGATAAGGAAGCAGAACATCGAATCGTATTACTAAACAACGAAGGTATGGGTATTAGATCTATTGGCCGGATACTTCACATACCCAAAAGCTCCGTTCAGCTGTTATTGTTGAAGGCATCACAGCAGGTAAAGCCACCTATTTATGATGAATCCGGACAGGTATATGAAGTAGATGAGTTGTATGCTCCTGTTGGAGTTAAGTTGTGTTTTGTGATCTACGCTATTAACCGTGCTACCCGGAAGGTGATCGATTATGTAACCGGAGCCAGAACAAAAGATAATATTGGCAAGGTGATCAATAAATTGTTGAGCCTGGCGCCTAAAAAAATATACACAGATAAGTTACCCCTGTTCTCTTATATCATTCCAGCGAAGCTTCACCGGGTCTGTAAATATAAAACAAACCGGATAGAAAGGAAGAACCTCACCCTGCGGACACATATAAAAAGGTTATCCCGGAAAACGATTTGTTACAGCAAGAGCATAACCATGCTGGAAGCCTGCTTCAGCTTATACGTTTGGAAGGAGAATGAAACCGGGTTACCGGCTCAACACCAGCCCAACAGGACATTGAGCCGATGAAAGCCAGGCCAGCAAAGCAAAAGAGTTTCCCGGCTCAATAGCTTAGCAGAATGGATAAGAGGACCGATTTTAGCAGGCAGTCAGGGCTATCTTCAAAGCAGACCATACTCCTGCACCAGTATTTAGCCGCCATCAGGGGCCATTTAAAGCCCAAAGGGGAGGAATTGATACCAGGCAGTGTTCGGAACATAGTTCTGCGCTTAATGGAGGAAATACAGGGTTTAAACCCCATTGTGACGAATGCCCTGCATATCCGTGGTTATGTGATCCTGAATTGGCTTAAAATTCACCCTAAAAGGCAGGTGCAGTACATGGCAGGTCATAAGTACATATCCAGTACCGGGAAATACGCTGCCCAGGAGGTTGAGGATTTACAGGATGCCCTAACCAAACATCACCCTTTTGGATAATCATTAAATATCTTAAATTTGTTGAAAATGAGCATAGTTATGACAACAGCAGCAATAAGAGAAAAGCTATATGACTATATCCGGGTTGCCGGTGATAAAAAGTTGAAAGGGATATTCATGATGTTGGAAGATGAAATTACAGAAGAACTGGAATGGTGGAAGGATAAGGCTTTTGTCAAAGAATTAGACAAAAGGTATGATGCCTGGGCAAGTGGAAAAGAAAAAGGATACTCACAGGCGGAAGTGGATGCAACTTTTGAACAATTAAAGAAAAAGCGTGCTTCCAAATGAGTTATAGCATAGAATACTTGCAGAAGGCACGTTTGGAATTGGTGGAAGCATGGGAATGGTATGAGGATAGGCAAACAGGCTTGGGTGATAAATTCAAAATGAGTATAGATAGCTGTATCAGATCAATTGAACAGAATCCAGAGAGGTATCCTGAAAGAAGAAAACATTACCGGGAAGGCATTATAAAAACTTTCCCCTATCTGCTTGTCTACCGTATTCATAAAAGAAAGAAAGTCATAGCTATTGTTTCTGTATTTCATACCAGAAGAAATCCGCGCAAGAAATATCAATAAAGTAATTAGCAAAAGACCTGCACTAACGAAAGCAGGTCTTTTTATTTCATAACAGCATTGCTCTGCAACCTCTACGATCTTTCTACAATAAGGCGTCCGGATATCCGGACGGGATAAAAAGAGGAACAGGGCTGCGGGTTTAAGACGCCAGGAAGTATAAAGCAGGTGTTGGCTGAAGTTTAAAAAAGCCAATAGGAAAAGAAACGCAGGTTAACAATGAACCGTAAAAGAACCTCCTTAACAGCTTTGCTTAAAAAGTATAGCTGCCGCAGGAGGTTCTTTTATTTTGGGCAATCCGATGGGCCCTGGCAGCATTAACTTGTTGATGGTATGTTGCTTTGTCATATCGTTTACCATGCAAGACTTCCAGGGGTGTTAACCCATTCAAGGCAGCATGGGGCCGGTTGTTGTAATCCTCAATGGCTTGCAGGATAATTTTTTGAAGGGCGGCAAAATCAGGAATGGACCGGTGATACAGAAAGCGGTATTGTAATTGTTTATTGACCGCCTCGATCATGGAGTTGGAAAATTCAATATCCTGTTGGGCAATGAGGTGTTCTATAATGGGCGGCAGATCGGAGGAAGTGATTGCAGAAACCGGACCGTAATTTTCGGAGCCGTCATCGGTAATAAGCTGACAGGAAGTTACGCCCCCTAACTGGCGCAAGGAACTGTCATCCAAATTTTATTTGTTTGCCCCTGGCGAAAGGTGGGTCGCTCTGCAGACTGGCAAATGCAGCGTTGTAGAGCGGCTCACCTTCATCAGGAAAAGAGGTGACACCTTTCCCTTACCACGAAAACGAAAAGGTGTCACCTCTTAGCCCCTGGCGCAAGTAGGCAGCCCGGTAACTGTGCCAGGGTACTTGTGCCTGGATAAATAGCTCGACCGCTGGTAGTAATATCAGCGGTCTTTTTGTTACATAGATTTTGTTATTTTTATTAATAATCTCAATATCGATGAGCTCTAAATACAAGTTCCGGAACCAGGAAAAGTTGTATTTCGTAACGTTTGCTGTGGTGTACTGGATTGACCTCTTTGTTCGCAATGAATATAAGGTATTATGCTGGATAGCTGGCGGCATTGCATAGCCAATAAAGGTATGGAGCTGTATGGCGGGTGTATTATGACAAGCCATGGGCACCTGATCATTGGTTCTCATGGTGAAAAGCTGGAAGACATAATGCGGGATATGAAGCGACATACTTCAGAGAAGTTAAGGGCCGCAATTCAGCGCCTCCCTGGTGAAAGCCGCAAGGAATGGCTGCTAGAGTTAATGGGCAGAGCCGGTACCGCCAATAGCAATAACAGCGGTTTTCAGTTGTGGCAGCAGGACAATCATCCGATAGAGCTTACTACCCCAGAAAGGAAACATCAAAGGTTGGATTATATACATCGTAACCCGGTATTAGCCGGGATTGTAGAAAAGTCGGAAGAATATACCTTTAGCAGTGCTAAAGATTATTATGGTGGGAAAGGGCTTATAGAACTATTGCCGATAGATCCGATTATAAAGTAAAGGGCACAAGTACGCTGCCACACAAGCCAACCCTGCATACTTGCGCCAGTACGGGGGACCAATAAAGCTACCAATGCTGTAAAGCCTGTGTTGGGAAATAAAAATGCTGCAGCAGTAAAAGATATATATGTAAGTGCTGGATTAGAATGGCTAAACAAAAATGCCCCTGATTGGCAAACAGTATTAAAAGTACAAATCAAATGATAGCTGAAACTTCTGGAAATGTATATAAGTTTCCACTTGCCTTTGGCAAAGGATATGCCTATGCTGAAATATTAGATTATTCTGATATTGCCGGGTTTGATGGAATATTAATGCAGGTTTTTGGATTAATAGACAAGGAAAAAAATCTTGAACCAACCATTGATAATATAAAAAACACGGCATCATGTTTGGGCCGGTTTCTGTAAATAAGTATCCTAAAGTAAGCAAAAACAAATGGAGGTTATATGGCAAAGATTTAAATTTTGATAAAGTCCCCCTTTTTTTAAGCGATTGAAAGCAGCTCCAATCAATAATAATTGGGCAATGTTGAGTCCATGGGTGAAAGAGGATAGGTTTGGAGAAAGTATGCAGAGTATTGAGTGTGAATATGAAGAGGTTAGAGGGTTGGAAGTATCCATACTCAATCATGTTGATTCGGTAATAGATAAGGTAACAATGATGACAATCATTAAAGAAGGTAATGATGTCAAGGATTATTTCGATTTGAAACAATTAGGCAATAAAAACCTTTATTTACAAGTAGTGAATACTTACTATGAAAAATTTACTGCTGAAAAATTATTGACCATTTTAGGGTAGTGTACCGATTTGGCAGTATACAACTTATCACCTGCTCTGCAACCTCTACGATCTTTCTACAATAAGGCGTCCGGATATCCGGACGGGATAAAAAGAGGAACAGGGCTGCGGGGTTAAGACGTCAGGAAGTATAAAGCAGGTGTTGGCTGAAGTTTAAAAAGCCAATAGGAAAAAAACGCAGGTTAACAATGTACTGTAAAAGAACCTCCTTAACAGCTTTGCTTAAAAAGTATAGCTGCCGCAGGAGGTTCTTTTATTTTGGGCAATCTGATGGGCCCTCACCACGATCAGCGACCGGAAAATTGGTGTATATTCGAATGGCTCTTTGACATTGCCAGGCGGATTTACGATCCCCGTAGTAGATTACTACGATCCCGAAATGCTGGCGGCTAATGACTATTATCCTTTGGGGATGTTGAGCAGGACTATTGGAAACTCGGCGAAGTACAAGTTTGGGTTTAATGGTAAGGAGAATGACAATGAGGTGAAGGGATTGGGTAGTCAGCAGGATTATGGAATGCGGGTGTATGATCCGAGGATTGGGAGGTTTTTGAGTGTGGATCCGTTGACTAAAGGGTATCCAATGTTAACACCATATCAATTTGCAAGCAACAGGCCGATTGATGGGGTCGATTTGGATGGCAAGGAGTGGAGTAAGACTGAGACTTATAATCCTGAGACAGGAGTTGTTAATGATCATTTTCAAGTGAAATTGAACATTCAAAATGAAAGTATGACAAAAAATTTGCCTTTAAAACAATTAGCTGAAGCGTTGGCCAAAGATTTTAAGCCAGCTGTTAATGTTTATGATGATAAGAGGAGAGTTCAGTATTCTGGCGATATTGAAATTACTTTTGGCACTCAAACTATCGATGGTTTTGGAATGAGACTAACTGACGATTATATGCCTTTTAGCAAAGCGAAATTCACGGGAACAACAACTGAAAGGAATTCTCAAGTCAACACGTCTTCGATTTACGCAAATATTTATAATAATAATTCAAAACAATATGTAGCTAGAAGCTCTGAAAAGATTTCAGGTACGATTCTTCACGAGATGTTTCACCAAGCATCAACAATGTCGCACCCTCAGGGGCCAGTTAATGAAGCTCCGGATGTAGACTTGGTTCCATTATATCTGGACTACAGGAAAGGTCTTAGACTTATAACTGATAATGATTTGGTGGATCCATGGAATCCTCCTAAAAGATCGAACTTTTAACTTATCTGCCAGCCGGGGAGCCGATATTAATATGATAATTAGGAATGTTTTAATGTACGGAAATGTTCCTGTAAACTATAAAAACCTGGTGATGCTAATTTGAACTTGGCGAGTCCTGATCAACTAAATATGGCAAGACAGAATATTGATAAGGACATACAGAATGGCAACAAATAATACTTAAACAAAATCTATGCTAAGGAAGTTATTTATAAGTCTGTTAGTTATTTTTATGTTCCTTAAAGGGTACACTCAAATTGGCAATGAATGTCGTCAAAAAATTGACAGCATGTCGAATGTGGTTATATCTCTAGTCTTGAGAAATGACGGAATGGCGCCGAAAACTGTTTTAGGAGAAGTAGTCCCATTTGAACAAAACAGCAAAGGTTCAATCTATACTGACAAAAAAGCAATGTGGGTTGTATGAAAATTCAAAGGAATATTTCAAAAGTAGTGATAGTGATTTTATCAATTTACAGATAAGGGATATGGCAGGCATTAAGTTAGAAATAGATCCTACTAAGTTTATAGATATTCGAATTATTGCTGATCCTGCGCATTATGATAATGGCTATTACGTTTTTTCACGGCCCATATTTTCAATGAATTTTAAGTTTGCTATTTTAAAAGTATGCTACTTTATGGGAGAGAATTTTCTCTGGGCAAAACATTATGTATACAAAATAGAAAGAAACAGTTTAAAGGAAATGAAGATATTTTGCCAATTAACAGGGTAGTGGGCAATGGGCAGTGTCCAACTTATCACCTGCTTAAATTTTAAATATCTAAAGGATTGGTTATTAGCCAGCCCTTTTTTTGTTACAACCATTGAAGGGAAGCTGAAATGTTTCCTTTTTTCATTTTAAACTGTAACCATGTCAACCAAAACTGAACTCAATACAGATAATCCTGAATACTTCACCTGTCAGTATGAACAACTGCAAATAGCAATCCTCGGAGGATTGAAAATAGAAGGGCTGGACAGGATGCGGGTAACCCTGAAGATACTTTTCAAAAAGGAAGGAGTGGAGGGGCAACGGACCACTTTTTACCTGAATGACAATGTATTCCCCAATCCATTTTAATAACTTCACCATATATGAGTCGCTTAATTTTTGAATCAAACAGATATTTTACCTTATTTGATGTTTATGTGAGCCATGGGCAGCTTTTATTGCGGGCACAGAAAAATGAAACGTATTCCCATAATATTGATATAGTTTTTTTAGCACAAGATATATTCAGCTGTACACTATGCTTTATGGTGTTTCTATAAGGGAAATAGATAAAAATGAAATCACTAGCTACAACTCAGTAACGGAATATCTAAGCTATGACAACAAGCATTTATTTGAAATATCGAGTGGGCAAGAAGTTTATTATTTAGCTGCGTCTTTTCTGAAGGTTTTTGAAAATGACTTAGACTTTAATGAAACAAGTCTTGGCGTTCTAGAGTACAAAGGGCGCGATAACGAAATAGCAACCAGTATTAAAAGCTAACGGCAGTGGGCAGGGCAACCTTCACGACCTTTTGATAAGCAGGCGCCCGAATCCCTATCTGGCGCAAGTATGCAGGGTCTAGCCTTGTGCGGCAGAGTACTTGTGCCTGGATAAATAGCTCGACCGCTGGTAGTAATATCAGCAGTCTTTTTTGTTACATAGATTTTGTTATTTTTATTAATAATCTCAATATCTATGTTCTCTAAATACAAGTTCCGGAACCACAGTAGGATATGCAGACATTAGAGGGATGACGTTTGGCCAGTTTGATGCTGGACATAGAGGGACAGCTTTTTTTAGGGATGAAATTCTTAAATTGCGGAGTTCAGGAGTTAATAACTGGAAGACGGTGTACTTTAATATAAATATTGGGGGTAAGGATCTATCAATTGGAATAAATCTTTGGACAAGAACTATTTTTCATGAAGGACCTGGAATATTTAGATAAAATAATGAACGAGAATATCATTGCAAACATTTATCGAGTTGGCTTATTGCTTGGATATTATTCTACAGAATCTATATCTCAATGGGCGGAATTAGAGGTTGTAAAAGGCAACCCCAATACAAACCTTATAGAACTCTTATTTGAAGGTAATCAACATCCCCAAAAATGATTAGTATACTAAGAGATATTGGCCAAAACAATTCCGAAATTGTCAATGAATTCTTTCTTGGCTTTTATAATTCTACCCTAACTAGCAATGAACACAATTGGTTTACAATTGCAGGTGAATTAATCAGATATTACAACTTAGATGAATTCTCTATTTCAGATTCAGGTAAACTATATATTAGTATTTTAACAGATGATTTGTCATTGCGAAAAGGAAAATTAGGAGCTCTACTTAATATGCCAGAGGATTTACAAGTCTTCTTAGGGGAGCATAAAAATTTGATGAAATAATAAACACCTATCATCTACCCCTACCAGTAATATCAGGGTAGGCAGTGTGCCGATTGGGCAGTGTCGGCAGTGTCCAACTTGTCACCTGTTTAAATTAAAAATATCTAAAGGATTGGTTAAAACCCGCTCCTTTTTGTTATCAACCAATTCGAATATCTTATACCCGAAGCGAAACTGTAACTCAAACCTCTTCATCTGGAACAAGAGGAGGTGTGTATGGATATGCGAGAGAAGAAGTAAAAATTATTCGATTACCATAACTAGTACACAATGATATTACTGTCAGGGTTTTCAGCCAGTGCAGCGATAGCAGTAATTGCTGTTTGTTTTATTTTTCAGCGATTGTCTATCTGGTTTTAATGGCTATATTAGTTCGCGTAAACTCGGTAAAATTGTTTCTAAAAGAACAGCGGAGTCAATCATTCATAAGGTATTTATGTATTTTGCTAACATTGTACTTGCTAACTACTGTGCTGGTTTGCGGCATATTGTTTTTGAAATATAGAATCTCAGGCAAGGGGCTACTTGAATAGGTTGCCAGGATACGGCAGTGTACCGATTTGCACCTGGCTATGAATTGTAACTATTGCGAAGGAAATTGTATCAAGAAAGGCTTTTGTAGATCGACACAGCGGTATCGATGCAAGCATTGTAAAAGATACCAGCAGATGAACTATCGCAATAAGAAATACAGCGCAAGTCTCGACGGCGAAATTGAAATAGTAAGTAAGGAAGGGGTTGGAATAAGTTCTATTGGCCGAATCTTATCACTTCCGATAGCTTCTGTTCAAAGACAATTAGAAAAGAATGCCCTGAAAGCAACGGAGCCTGTATTTAATGAGACAAACCAGGTATATGAAGTAGATGAGTTGTATACCTTAATCGGCAGAAAGGATAAACCCTGTTATATCATGTATGCAATTAACCGGAGTACAAAGCAGGTGATCGGATTTATACGCGGAGCACGTACCAGGGAAAATATCAACAAAGTCATTCAAAAGCTAATTGGCCGCTCAACAGGCTAATGATCCGGTAAATGTCAGACCCGCAAAGTAAAAGACACTATTGGCTCAATAACTCAACATGACCGCAGATTGATTTTTAAATCAAAAAAAATTGGAGTAAGGGAACCACCTGGGCAATGTGCTGACCACCATCAGCGACCGGAAAATTGGTGTATATTCGTATGGCTCTTTGACATTGCCTGGCGGATTTACCATACCAGTGGTCAATTACTATGAACCCGAAATGCTGGCGGCCAATGATTATTATCCTCTTGGGATGTTGAGCAGGACGATTGGCAGTTCAGCTAAGTACAAGTTTGGGTTTAACGGGAAAGAGAATGATAATGAGATTAAAGGAGAGGGGAATAGTATTGAGTTTGGTGCAAGAATGTACGACCCAAGAATAGGTAGATGGTTTTCTGTTGACCCATTAAGAGAAGTTTACACAAGTTTATCGCCCTACTCATACAGTGCTAACAATCCCGTTAATGTTCTTGACGATGAAGGAAACATTTTAAAAGATAAGAACGGTAATATTATTGCTACGAGTACAGGTACATTTTCTTCTTCTTCAATGGCTGTTGGATATAGTGTTGAAAAATCAACTGGAAATATTACAACCAAAGAAGTTTACCGAAAATATGAGGTAGTCAAAATTTATGCTGATGATGGCACACCAATAGAGGCTTTGAAATTAGTCGAATCTTACGTTGTTGTCTCCCAATATGATAAAAAGGGTAATCTTCTTTCTACTGCAAAAGATGACCTTGCGAAACATGGTTATGAAGCAGTATCTGATTGTCATGGATACACATTTGCTAAAGGTAAATTATGGATTAACGATGACCAAGTAAACACTTTGTTAGACCATGATGGATATTCAAGAAATGTAAGTGAAGGTTCAGCAGATGCAGCCATATTTAAGAAAGGTGGAGCTGTAGTACATTCTGCTGTTAGAAACAAAAATGGAACTTATTCTAACGATGCAGGAACTTTGACAGTTGAAAAGAATGTTTCTTTAGATAAATCTTCAAGAGGGTTAACAGACATCAAAGGAAAAGGAAATGTTGAATTTGTTGATAAGAAAGCAGCGGACAAACAAGTTGATATAAAATCAGGGACAGTTGACAATGGTGTTCGATATACAACAGAAGCAGAAGTCAAGAAAGCTCTAACCCCTTCTTCTGTTCCCGGTACTGCACCCAAGCCAACAACAAGTGTTCCTAAATTTGATTTCAAAATACCGCCTCAACGGGCAGCAGTAAATGCAACGTATGTTAAACCTCCTATTATAATACCTTTAAAGAAGCCATAAGATGAAGAATGTTTTAATAGTTTTAATATGCGTATTGAATTTAAATTGCGGCGGGCAGTCGCAAGAAAATATGCGTAAATATTTTACCAAAGAAAGTGTAAACTGCGATTTTCAAAACAATGAAGCAAAGAAGTATTGTAAGTTGATTTTTGCAAATGATAGTAATACTGTACTAAAATGTAATTATTTTTTTACTTTAGTAATTACAGTGATTTGGAAAAAGTTGAAATGATTGAAGAGTTACTAAGTTATGAAGGAGATACAAACTGGTGTTCGGTTAAACCAAAGTGTTATGATACCAAGCGGTCTCAAACTGTGCCTGCTCAAGCCAAAGTTTATTCAACCCAAATTGAGGCTTTATTTATTATTAATCATATTATTTTATCAAACCCTTATTCATTTTCTGCTTTTCCTATACTAAGAAATAGAGAAGGAACGTCAATCGAAACAGTTGATGGAGCATTAGTAAAACAGGCATACTCTCTATACAAGAAATGGCTATTGTTGGTTAAGGAAAACGGGCTGCGTAATGTTGTTAGTAAAGGCATTTTACCTTTAGACGATAGTGCGGAAGTGTTTTGGTTCTAATTGTGTGAAGGAGCCGCTTTCGCCGCCCCCTGTTATCATTAGTTTGTCGGCAACGAGAATCTGAAAGAATAAAAAAGATGAAACGTTGTGCTTCGTACCGTAGCAAGTCCGGTATTTGCAATTTGCAACGAAGCATCAGCTTCAAAGAAGCCCTGCAACCTTCACAACGTGTTGACGATTAGCGATCCGGATATCCGGATCGCGGAAAAATAAGATTTACACTGTAAGGTGCACTTAAAAAGGTGAACCTGTACAAAGAAACAGGCCAGCATATAGAGTTAACGAAGCTCTTTGTGTCGGTCTGTTTTATTTTCAACCGGCGGGTAAGACAAAGGAGTGTAATCTTGAACATCCTCTGATTAAGCTGGGTCTCAAAAGCACAAGCCGGGCTATTGATAAAAGAAGACCAGCCAGTAAAAAGTCTGCTTACAGTTGGCTTACTTAAAAGCCATAGCAACAAGCGGCTTTCTTGTTGGTGGCTGTCCGGCTGACCCTGGCAGTTGCAATCTGCTGATGGTATTGAGCAGGATCGTACTGTTGGCCGCCCAGGGCCTCGACAGCAGTAAGCCCCTTTAAAGCAGCTAATGGACGGCTGGCATAATCTTCGACCATTTTAGGCATATGTCGTCTCAATGCTTCGTGATCGGCTATAGGGTGATGGTAGAGGTAATGGTACCTGGCTTATTTATTGACAGACTCGCTCATGGGATTGGAAAACGCAATATCGCGATGCGCTGGGCTTTAACCTTAACTACTTCCACGGAGATTATAAGCCGATCAATGCGGGGTGACGCCATTCGCCAATTACCGGCCCAACGGTGGGGTAGGGCTGCCCGACAGTGTATACAGGCCCTTGTGCGATTGGCAACCTGGTAGCCGATAAGGCGGAAAGATTACGAGCATCAAGTGGAATGTGTATGGAAAGATCACGGAGATCAACCGGAATGTTACAGAAGCCGACCAGGTGACCATACAACGCAAGCGGTATACCTACGATGCGCAGGGCAACCAGATCAGCAAGGTTTTCAAATGGTACAACAAAAAACCAACCCCCAACCGGTGGGAACTGGATTATACCTGGTATGTACGGGATGCACAGGGTAATTTGTTGAGCACGTACACGACCGTTAATACAGATACGGCAGGCGGGAACCTGGAGGGCCTGTACCTGACACAGGCAGACGTACAGTTGTATGGCAGCAGCCGGCTGGGTAGCTTGTTCCCGCAAAACAGTCTTGTGGACAATGCCCAAACCAATAGCAGCCCCTGGATCAACCCGGATTACCGGGGCACGACGCACTACCGGGCAACCGGCAGTATGAATTATCGAACCACCTGGGCAATGTGCTCACCACCATCAGCGATAAAAAGTTTGGCGTATCTTCGGGAGGCGTAGGTTCTTTGATAGACTATTATGAGCCGGACATGGTGAGTGCCAATGACTACTATCCCTTTGGGATGCTAAGCAGAGTAGCTACTGCCAGTACGGGAACGAATTACCGTTTTGGGTTTAATGGCAAGGAGAATGACAATGAGGTGAAGGGACAGGGCAGTCAGCAAGATTATGGTATGCGGATTTATGATCCGAGGATTGGGAGGTTTTTGAGTGTTGATCCGTTGACAAAGGATTATCCCTGGTATACGCCATATCAATTTGCTGGTAACACTCCAATACAAGCAATTGATCTGGATGGATTAGAGCCTTGGTATCCTGGAGGAGGAGGATATGCCCCTGGACAAGAACACATTACAGAGCCTTTTTACCAAAATCGATGAAACACAAGCCTGGTGAGCTTTCTGCTTATTTAGATCGACTGAATCGCGCTATGATTCATATATCAGCAAAGGTAACTCCGTTAATTGTAATTGGTGCAATTGGACTTTGTAATCCTGCCGTAGGTATACCATTAGCACTTTCTTATTTAACTGGAATTCCAGTTCTTCCTGCTCCTCAAGCAATGACTGGTAGTGCAGGTGTAAGGGCAGCAATTGAAATGGAAGAGGCGCTGGCTGAATCACCTGCTATTGAAAATGCAGGAAGAGCCATGCAACAAGAAGCTAAGGCTACTTCTACTATAAATAATGTACAGAGACAGGCTGCCGCAGCTAATAGTAAAACAGCTATTCGTAAAGAATATGCTCAAAGTGTTTTTAAAGCAGCGGGAAAATCAGACAGAGATGTTAATAATCTCATGAATACAATTGATTATAATAAGACAGTCAAAGAAATTGTTTTAAACCCGGGAGATAAAGTATGGAAGTTCGAAAGGAGCAGGAGGGGTATAGAACCGGAAAAACACTTTTTACAGATGCTTATGGTGCTGATGCTGGGGCGACAGGCGTTGGCTTTGGAGATTTTTCAGGATATAAATTAGTAACTTACGAAGTGACTAAAAGAACTTCAGTAATGGATTCCACCATTCGATACACAAAAACTAAGCAATATTTCAGTACGGAATTACAAAATAATATTAAATCAATAGCTGAAGAATGATAGAAAATGATATAAAGTTGATAGATCAAACAATAAGTTTGATTAAAGACAAAAATGACAATCAAAGCTATTTTAGCCAAAGCAGCCTTCATAAGTTTGAGTTTCGTTTTTTTATGTATGGATATTGTAAGATTTGAGATTCAAACCACTGAAAGAATATCAGACCTGACTGCGGATGCAATAAGCCAGTTGTTTACGTTTGGTGCATTTGAGTACTATTATAGAGATTTTCGCAATATTCATGAGAAGTGTTCAGATTTGTTTCACGTATTGTCCAACTATAATGAGCAACTAAAGAATCATGATTTGCCAGGCTTGATTAGTATTCAAGATAGTAATTGGGTTGATTTTTTTAGTAAAAGTATAGCCCATTTAATTTCATCAAATAAGTAGGGCAGTGTACAACTTGTAACCCTGCAACCTCTACGATCTTTCTACAATAAAGCGTCCGGATATCCGGCAGTGTCCAACTTGTCAGCTGTTTAAATTTAAAATATCTAAAGGATTGGTTAAAAGCCAGTCCTTTTTGTTATAACCAATTCAAGGGAAGCAGTAATGTTTCCTTTTTCATTTTAAACTGTAACCATGTCAACAAAAACTGAACTCAATACTGATAATCCTGAATATTTTACATGGAATTATGAACAATTGCAAATTGGCATACTGGGAGGTCTAAAGATAGAAGGGCTGGACAGGATGCGGGTAACCTTGAAGATTGAATGGAAGCAACTGGCAGTAAGACATAACGTGGACTTGTACAATGATACTGCTTTGGAAAAACTGGTGAGGAAATGCGCAGAGCGGTTTTCTTTGGGCACTGCTTACATGGCAGAGGTGTTTGCAGCACTCATAACTACCGGCTTGGTGGGCTTAAAAAGCAGGTTAAAACGTGTAGATACCGGAGCATGGTACCCCCATTCCGTTTTATGGTAACCCCTCATTCCGGTGATGGTAACCCCACCCCTCGGCTTCGTTTTTATCCTCCTGGATTTTATATCTCCCGTAACTTTTTCCCCTCTTTTTTTGGTGCACTGTAATAATTTTTCTTTTCCCCGCACTGTCATTCCGGCACATGGTAACCCCTTTCGTTACCCACTTGCGTAATAGTCATTCCGGAGCATGGTAACCCCTTCAGCAGAAGCCTCCAAAGAGTCAGTGCTATTTGTATTCATTTGCCCTTTTTAAGACGATTAAACAGGGAAAATGGCTCAAAAAAGCAGTTGATATGAACCAGATAAAACAAGTCAAACAATTAAAGCAAGACGGCGTTCCCATAAAGGAAATAGTCCGTCGAACGGGTATCAGCCGTAAAACGGTTAAAAAATACTTGCGCAAAATGGAAGTCATCGATGATGATGATAGCCAATCATTATTAGCTAGTGATAAAGAGCTGGCAGCGGTTGTTTATAACAGCGATGATACAATCATCCGTGGTAAACGCTTCGAAGCCCTGCTGGCTCACGTTGAGCAGGCGCAGAAAGAACTACACAAAACCGGTGTTACCAAACAGTTGCTTTGGATAGAATATTGCCAGCAAAATGAAGAACCCTATCGCTATAGCCAGTATTGCTACCTGTTTAGAAAATATTTGAAAGACACTGACCCCGCTTTCCACTGGGAATATATTCCGGGAGAGTTCATGCAAGGTGATTTTGCCGGAAAGAAGCTCAGTTATGTAGACAGGCAAACTGGCGAAGTGATTGCCTGCGAAGTCTTTGTTGGTGTATTGCCCTTTAGCGGACTGATATTCTGCAAGGCTGTGCCATCACAAAAAACAGCCGACTTTGCCCATTGCATTAATGAGCACCTCAAGTACGTTGGTGGCGTTACCAAAACCATCCTGTGTGATAACTTCAAAACAGCCGTAAAACGCGCCGATAAATACGAGCCTGCCTTTACTGATCTTTGCAACCAGCTTTCTGAACACTACAATACCACGCTCAGCGCTACCCGCCCGAAAGAACCTACCGATAAGGGAATGGTGGAAAATGCAGTGAACATAGTCTATACACATATCTATGCCCGGTTGCGCAAAGACGTGTTCCATAGCATCGAATCGCTCAATCATCACATCCGCCTGCACCTGGATGTCCTTAATCGAAAACCATACAAGAACAGTTCGGAGAGCCGCATGGACATCTTTATGCGCCAGGAGCTTCCCGTGTTAAAACCGCTTCCCCGGAGCCATTCCGGGTGAAAAAGGCAAACAGGTAACGGTGCAATCAAACTATGCCATCCAACTCACCGATAACATGCATTATTACACGGTTCCATATCAATATGTCGGATACAAAGTATGGGTGAGCTATGATAGCAGGACAGTAGAAGTATTCTGTCAAAACGAACGCATTGCCTTCCATGTGCGCAGCAGCAACGAACCTAAGTTTAACCGTATCCATGAGCATATGCCTGCCAATCATCAGCATATGGTTGAGCTACGGGGATGGACGGTAGAGCAACTGCTTCAGAAAGCCGGATGGGTAGGCGAATATACCCGGCAGGCAGCCGACCGACTGCTGCATAGCAGCATATACCCGGAACAGAACTACAAGGCCTGTCACGCCATGATACGCCTGCAAGACGCATATGGGAAAGATCGTCTGGAAGCGGCCTGCCGCAGAGCAGCCAACGTTCCCAGGCCAACGCTGAAAATGATCCGTAATATCCTTGAAGCCGGACTGGATAAACAACCATTGCTTTTTGATGAAGAGCAGGACGAACAAAAAGAACAGTTGCCTGAACACGATAATATCCGAGGCCCTGAAAATTACAAATAGGGATCAAAACGATGATACAGCTATTACACACGCCAGCCCTCCGACGCCTGCCGCGGGCTTGCACTGTAGGAAGCATATGATTTTACTACCGGTATTGAATGAATGCTTTTATCAACCAATCATATGCTTCCTACAGCGCCAAACGATATTTTTAATCACTTATAAAAATCAACAACAATGAACACGACACAAACCCTTGAGCAAATGCAAGACTTAAAGTTAAACGGCATGGCAGCCAGTTACCGATGCCAATTGGAACTGCCGGTTAACCAGCAACTCGAAGGACACGAACTACTGGCTCATTTACTACAGGCTGAACAACTGCACCGTACCAACGAACGCATGGAATCCTTGTTAAAAGCCGCCAGGCTGCGTTTTAATGTCACGCCCCAGCAGATAGACTGTAGCCCTGAACGTAACCTCACAAAAGCCACCTGGAGCAGTTTACTGGAAGGCAACTACATCGGGGCCGGAGAAAATATACTGATTACGGGCGCTACCGGTTGCGGCAAAAGTGTAGTTGCCTGCGCCCTGGGACACCAGGCATGTATGATGGGCATTAAAACGCGCTATTTTAACATGAACCGGTTGATTGAAGCCATCCTCATGGCTAAAACTGAAGGAAGCTACGTAAAGCTGTTAAACCAATTGGAAAAGGTACCCCTGATCATTCTGGATGATTTTGGCTTACAGCATATCAACAAAAATATAAAGCTGGCATTACTTCAAATCATGGAGGACCGGTACGAAAAAAATCGCTCATCATTACCTCTCAATTACCTGTATCTGCATGGCATGATTACCTGGATGAACCCACCCTGGCAGATGCAATCCTTGACAGACTGACAGCCAGATGCCATCGAATTGAATTAAAAGGAGAATCACGCAGAAAGAAAAATAATAGTCCTTATCCCCCAAATCATATCTTTGAAATCTTCAAAATAGCTCTTTCTCTTTTGGGCCTTCTTGCAGGGGGGATCATGCCCGGAATGAGGGGTTACCATCAGCGGAATTTACAGGTTAAAACGGAAGCTAGGGAACCTATGAAGCCGGAGAGAAGGAGAGAAGTGGAGCGCTTTTTACAACAACCCGGATTACTTCAAAGAAGCAATGACCTAATAGGCCAGAGTGGGGTAATTGGAGAGGAAACCAACAGATTACTCATGTACCTGGTATTCACCAGCCGGAAAAGAGAGCAGCCTCTACACATTATCAGTTTAGGCAGCAGTGGAACAGGTAAAAGCCACTTGCAGGAGAAGGTAGGGGAACTTATGACTCCGGAAGATAAAATTGAGATCACAGCTTTGAGTGAGAATGTTTTTATTACTTCGGCAAGCAGGAGTTAAAGCATAAGCTGATACTGATTGAGGATTTGGATGGCGCACAGGAAGTACTATATCCCCTGCGGGAACTACAGAGCAAGAAGGTGATCAATAAAACCGTGGTGTTTAAAACAGCCAATGTAGAAGCCCAAACCACCACTTTAAGAGTAGAAGACCCTGTATGTGTAGCAGCATGTACTACTTAGGAGGCTGTATATGAAGACAATGCCAACAGGAGTTTCCTGATCTATTTGGATGAAAGTCAGCAGCAAAATAACCAGATTATGGACTATCAGCGTGAAAAGAGTGCTGGTAAGATCAATACAGCACAGGAGAACCAGGTAAAGCAGTTTTTACAGGATGTACAAAGGGTATTGCGGCCTGTAGCTGTCAGGAATCCCTATGCAGAGGATATACAGTTGCCGGTGAGTGTATTCAAACCCCGGAGGACAAATGCCCATTATCTGGTTTTTATAGAAGTCATTCTATCACCAGTTTCAACGGGAGCAAAAAACAGATGTACATATAAGAGAGGTTTATATCGAGACTACTCCTGATGATATACAGGAAGCCATTCAACTGATGGGGGAGATATTGCTACGCAAAAGTGATGACCTGTCAGGGACTTGCAGGAGTTATTTTGAAGCACTGAAAAGCTGGCTGGCAGATGCAGAATCCCCTACCTTTGCCAACAGGCAGGCCAACAAAGCCCTGCATATCTCTTTAAGCACTGTAAAACGTCATCATTTAACCCTACTCAATGCCGGGTACCTGCAAAAGACCTATGGGGAAGATAACAAGAGTTTCTCCTACACCGTAGCAGATCAGGGAACGCATTAGCACCGGGCGAAGCCAAAGTTTTTGATTTGCCAGCAGGTTTGGGGTAAGTACTTAAAAAGAATTCTGTTGGAGAGGTTGTAACTGAGGCTGCAACAAAAGTTTTGGTAGTGAGAGGCAGCCAAGAAGCAAAGGCATTCATTAAATCCGCGTATCCAGTAAATTAGCATATATTATGGAAATAACTATTGATCACTTAAAATTAATCCCAGATAGAGAGGATTATTCCGAGTATGAAGAGGATGATGTCGTGGGTGTTCTTTCAGATGCATGCTTATCAATAGACCAAAAGGGAATAGCTTTATTTTCTACTATTTTTTCCAAATGGGATGTCAGATTTAATAAGGTGGATTTTTCGTACGATTTTAATTCAGTTGCTTCAGACCTCGATTCATTATTACATTTTTTGGGACATAAAAAAAGTAAATTCATACTTCATTTTTATGAGCTTGATAGAAGAGTAGAATTGGAATTTCTGAAAGATAGGTTGGTATTTCAAATTACTCAATCAATTATTGATGATGTACTTTTTGCCGGAACGCTTGATTCATTTGATTTTGAAAAGAAAATAGAAAAAGTAATAGAGTCATTCAAGCTAATAATAACTAAATGCTTTCCCCAGGCATTAGAAAAATTCATAAAAACTGGTTTTTTATTTGGAGATGTGGATTGGCGGCAGTGATCGGCAACGGCAGTGTACCGATTTGCACCTGCTTAAAAATTAAAAATACGGCAGGATCAACAAATTCGTCTACGACAACAAATACAACAACAGGAATTTAATATGAAAATTATTAACTGGATTGAAAAAAAAATACCTGAATTAAGGACTGATCATGAGTTTAATGAATACTTTAATGGGAAAGATCTCGAAAAAGGTTTGGATGTGTATTTCTTATACAATCCAGAAAAAGGTATTGATCTCGTCATTGATATTGGTTTAAGTGTTACTACCATACACTTATTCTCTGGGAAAACCAACGACGGGAAATTGTATGCTGGCTTCATTCCTTATAATCTATTATTTAATATGTCCCAAAACGAAATCCGATTAACTTTTGGAACTCCAAACAGAAGTGGTGGGGGCGTAGATATAATTGATCCAATTCCTTTTGGGATAAATATTATTTTCAAAGTCATAGTTTACACATACAATATTCCTCCAACAAAGAAAGCATTGATATGATCACATTTGCTTCGCTAAGGCTAGAGCCTACTCTCAATGCCAAATTACAATAAGGCGAGAGGGGGCAGTGTTCCAACCGTCACCTGAACTATGAACTGCCAGTACTACAAAGGCATTTGTATCAAGAAAGGATTCTATAAGTCGGCTCAAAAGTATCGCTGTAACACCTGCAGCCTATACCACCGTAGTCAATACTTGTACAAAAAAACCACCTGGCAACCAATGAACAGGTAAAGCTCATCAATAGTGAAAGCATTGGAATAAGTTCCATCAGCCGGATAACAGGAATACCCAAAACATCCGTTCAAATGGGAGATAATCTTAAAACATTTAATAGACTCATAAAGGAAGGCGCGACAGAATCCGAGGCCGCGCTAGGTACTTTTACAGGAATAGCAGCAAAAGACTAAAGTTTTCCAATGCTAAAGTAGAAAACAAAGTATTAGGTGAAAATGGAGAATATATATCTGTTGACGTTATCTTTACAAAAACACAACAAAAATGGTTACAGAGGCAAAGTTGAAAGAGTTTGGGTTTACAAACTTTCTTCATCTTCAAAAAACTGCAAGAGATGGCAAAAGTCGCCTTATCTATACGACAAGTATAAGGTGTGGTTGTTTAACTGTACTTCTTGTTCAAAATTCTAACACTTGGACGATTGATAAAATAACTTTTGATGGCGATAAATTACTTTTCAAGGAAATCTTTCCCCTAAATCCATCACTGGAAGACATCTTTAACTTCTTAATTAAGCAAAGAGAACAAGATTCCGAATAGGGCAATGTACCAGTACATCAACAGCAGTGGTAAATATGTGCTGGACTATATAGGGAAAACAATGTGGCTATGGGGCAAAGGGACAGGGCTATTATTGCCGTATTCTATGGCTGTGGTCTGCGAAAGATGGAAGGCACTATGCTCAACCTCACAGATATTGACCTGCAAAAGAGACTGCTGTTTGTAAGGAAGGGCAAGGGCAATAAACAACGTTATGTGCCCATTGCTGCCAGGCATGCAGAAGATATACGGCGGTACCTGGAAGGCATTGAGAAGCAGTTTGGCCTGCATACTTTGAGGCATAGCATAGCTACCCATTTATCCCTTAGTGGTATCCCTATAGAAGAAATCGCCCGTTTTCTGGGGCATAGTAGCCTTTGACAGCACACAGATTTATGTCCACCTGGCTCATGAACTTAAAAACCAAAAGGATGGATCACTTTAAACAATACCTGCAAGCCAAGAGGCATACCCCGAGAACCATTGATGAACACCTGTTGAATGTAAGCCGGTTTATGGGCTGGCTAACAGAACAGCAGCATATAGAAGTACAGGAAATCAGGTACAATGATCTAATGACCTATATCCAGTATGAGAAAACAAAGGGCATCAGCATGGAGACCATCAACCTGCGACTCACCAGTATCCGTAAATACCTGGACTATCTGAAAGAGCAGGGAGAACTGGAAAAGAACCCTGCCAAAAACACTCCAGGTTAAGGGCGAACTGCAAAAGGTGATCAAAAATCCTTTAAGCAGGACAGAACTGGATAGCCTATACTACGGGTACAGCCAGCTAAAGAAAGAAACCCACCGGCAACAGCAGGCAGATCAGGCACATGGCAGGAACATTGTATTACTGGGTTTATTGGTATTTCAGGGGTACTGTTTACATCCCCTCCACCAGTCAGGGCAAGAACAGGGTATTGGAATTATCCTAAAAACAGATCATGCCCCTGCACCAGTATTTAAGCGTCATAAGAAGCCATTTAAAGCCCCTAGGAGAGGAATTGATGTCCGGAGGTGTCCGCAATACCATAGCCCATTTATTGCCGGAATTACAGGGTTTAAACCCCATTGCCACCAATGCCCTGCATATCCGGGGTTCAGTGATCATGAACTGGCTCAAAATCCACCCCAAAAGACAGGTGCAGTACATGGCTGGCCATAAGCATATTTCCAGTACTGGAAAATATGCTGCCAGGAGGTGGAGGATTTACAGGATGCCCTTGCAAAACACCATCCTTTTGGATAATCATTTAAAACCTTAAATTTGTTGAAAATGAGCATAGTTATGGAAGTCACAAATATCCGTCAGAAACTACATCAGTATGTAGACAAAGGTGATGAAAAGCTGTTGAAGCTACTGTATGCTATAGCTAAAGAATACACCGATGATGATGATTTTGAGTACGAGTTTACCGATGAAGAAATAAAGCTATTTGAGGAACGCAGAGCTAAGAGATTAAGCGGGGAAAGTAAAACTTATAGCTGGGAGGATGCTAAGGCCATCATTACTGGCAAAAAGAAGTAGTAATGAGTTATACGCTGGTATTACAGGCGGAAGCCATTATTGATATTCAAGAAGTTTATGAATGGTATGAAGAACAGAAGGCAGGGTTAGGAGATGAGTTTTTAGGTGAGTTGGAAGTCGGACAGAACAAAATATGTAATCATCCACAGTATTATTATTCGGTACATGAATACTTCCGGAGATTGAAGATAAACAGATTCCCTTATGTAATTGTGTATGAAATAGAAGAAGATACCATTATTGTGAATGCTGTAAGGCACACAAAAAAAGAAACCTAAATACTGATAACATAGGATATAAGCTTTAAACAAAAATCTACTATTCAAAAGATAGTAGATTTTTTCTTTGATGAAGCAAAGAAGTTCTTTGAAATTACTTGCACTTAAAGTTTTGGTATAACCGCAACTTGATTTTAATAATTAAAAAGGCGCAGTAAGGGAACCACCTGGGCAATGTGCTCACCAGCATCAGCGACCGGAAAATAGGTGTATATTCGAATGGCTCTTTGACATTGCCTGGCGGATTTACCATACCAGTGGTCAATTACTATGAACCCGAAATGCTGGCGGCCAATGATTATTATCCTCTTGGGATGTTGAGCAGGCAGATCAGCAATGTTAACGGGAAGGAGCATTGCCGGTTTGGATTTAATGGCAAGGAGATGACAATGAGGTAAAGGGATTGGTTAGTCAGCAGGATTATGGCATGCGGGTCTATGATCCGAGGATTGGGAGGTTTTTGAGTGTGGCCCCGCAACCCAAAAACTATGAAAGTCCATATATGGCATTTGCTAATAATCCAATTTGGATATTAGACCCAAATGGAGCCGATTCCATTTTTATAATCAAAATGGAACGGAAAATAGGCCTGTAAAAATGGCAGGCACCCATACATACTTTTAATGCATCCAAACGAAATCAATATGATGAACTACTTGAAAAAAAGTAAGGAATACAATGAAAAGTTGAAGAAAGCGAGAAAAGAAGCATTTGATGCAATAGAACAAGAAAGAGAGCAAGAAAAAGAAGCGGTGAGCTGCCCAAGGAATTTACATAAATTATACTATGAGTCATCGTATTGCAAGATTAAGGTTCGAGATTCCCAAAGATGCTCAACTTGATAGTGACATTATGTTGGATGTCCTTCGAGGCTTAAAAAGATAGTGGCCTATTAATTGATTTTTTTCGGGCATCCTATATATAATGGACAGTATGTGGAGTTTTATGGAGTGTTGATCGATGAGGAAGCGATGGCTGTGGGTCGATATGACAGGAATGTTCAATTATTATTGCAAGTATTAAAAGAAAAGTTAGATATCAAGTTCGATTATGTGATTGAGTCAATGATAGAAGGAGAGGTTGAAAAAGAGATAAGTAGGGTATCGGGTTATATCTTATATCAAGGTGGAGCTTCTCCTATAAGGTCCCTTGATAATTTCTTTCCGGTTCCTCTGTATTTATTGCCGCCCACATCAACAGATGGTACTAATTATTATAATTTTATTTCTTGGGTGAATGATTATGAAGCAGTATATCGATTATGGTTTAGAGGAAATTTTGATGATGTGTATTTTCTGAATTTGCTATCTAATTATGAAAGCTCACTATCTCATCACGGAATCACATTGTGTGAATTGGTGACAAGAATTACAGGTAAAAATTGCTATTATTATCTATTCAGATATGACGACAGTGACAAATTTAAAGGCTGCCCTAAATGTCATCGTTCTTGGAAATTAGATGAAAAGTTATTGGGCATGTTTGACTATAAGTGTGACCATTGCTTGTTTATATCATAAAGTAGCCCCAAAACGGCAGTGTACAACTTATCACCTGCTTAAATTTTATATGCTTAAAAGACTGATATTGAGCCAGCCTTTTTGTTTTTGGTGTAGTTTTATAACTGATATAGAAGCATGGCCAAGAGGTCTGGTGCAGTTCAATATTTTAACTGCATTTACCAAACAGTAGAATTATAATGTACATTAAATAAAATAGCCATGAGCTTAAAAAATGATTATCCCAGATTGTTCCAGTTTTTTGGAGGCTATTTTCCAGATGCGGACTTTGATGGAATTACTGATCAAGAGGTTGTAAACAATTATATTATAGAATTTAGCAAATCCGAAAAATTCAAACTTGAATTAGAGCAATTGAAAAAGGAATTGATAACCTTAATGAGCAATATTGAACCTTATTGGCAAGAAGTCAGCCAGGATGCTAATAGGTACTTTAGGAGTCCTGCTGATACTTTAGAATGGCTAGATATGATTAAAGGGGAATTATATAAGTAAGGTAAACAGTGTTACGATTGAAACCTGCTTAAAAATAAAATACGTAAAGGAGTTGAATAACAGTCAACTCCTTTGCTGTTTAAGGGTGAAAAAGGTGTGGATAGAAATGCTTAAAATGTGGTGGTCAGCTGAAAAACACCTCCTACATTGCGTCGTAAAATCTATCGTGTACCCATTGGAGCCTGATCTGGTTTAATAACAAGGAGAATGACAATGAAGTAAAGTGATTGAACAGTCAGCAGGATTATGGGATGAGGGTGTATAATCAGGTGTACGAAGTGGACGATCTTTACACGTTTATCGGCAGAAAAGATAAGCCCTGTTACTACAATAAAATCACTTCAAGTCCTGACTAATAGAGATACGAAATCCAATTTAAGAATGGCTACTCATTATGCACATAGATATTTTGCCCTTGGCCATGGCCACCAACGACACGATTTTACTAAAGGAGAATTATCTGACTGACAGGAACGGATAAGCTAGTAAACGCGCGGATATTATTCAATGACAACCTTAAATACTATACTGATGTATGTGTTCAATTAAATTAAAAATCTTATTCATTCTTATTATATCATTTACGGCATGTCGTGAACAATATAAAGAAAAACAATATTTGAAAGTGACCGATACAAAGCTATCTATCGATATAAAGAGATAGGAATCTTTAAGAATAGTTATTTCGTTTTAAAAAGAAAGATTGATCACAAGGAGAAGAAAATTAATTCAAACAATCATAGTTTATTTTTTGATGACGATTATTTATATTACTATTTAAATGGAAATCCTGGCAAGCCTCGCTGGGTCTATATTAAAAACTGTAAAAATAAAAATTATGAATTCGTTTACGACTCCATCCCTTCGCTAACTAAATTAAAAACAGAAGACTTAGAGGAAGGCCTGTACAATTTTCAATCTGACAACCTTGTGAAGATGTTTAATCTCACAGAGCTAAAAAGTCTTCATGAGTTAGAATCCGGATTTTATTTTATTACTTATCCTGGTATATTTTATTCCCAAAAGAAAGGCTTGAATATTTTATTGATTCTGTCGGTAAATAAGGGGACAGTGTGCGGCAGTGTACCGATTGAAATCTGCTAGAAAATAAAATATGTAAGGGGGATTACCAGGGCGCTACTTTTACCGGGGCAACCGGCAGTATGAATTATCGAACCACCTGGGCAATGTGCTGACCGTCATCAGCGACCGGAAAACTACCACTAAGAATACCTGATTAGTTGCTTACATTGAAAAATTATTTAAACTAAAATTGCATGTTAAAATCTTTTTATCTTTTAATTATCAAGAACACAATTGTAGGAATAACATTGTTGACTTTGCTTTTTGGATGCCAGGTAAGCCCTTTTGAATATCAAATAAGTGATTCCTATGCAGGGCCTTGTATTGTATTTGTAATGGAAAACGAAAAATACAATTCAATTAATGACAGTGTAATATTGGAAAATGGTTTAGGGGTAATAGGAGGTAACGTACTGGGGAGAAATTTTCTCTTTAAATCACTTGAAAAGGGCAATTTATTTGAAATAGTGGAAATCGGAGCCGAGAACAAAGTCACGGATAGTGGCCGCTATGTTTTCCAATTGGCTAAAGGATCAGAGAATAATAATTGTTCCAGCAACATTCGAACTGTTACCTTTTTGTCGGAAGTAAAACGGCATTTTTCAATTGGAGCGATAAACCTCGTGATGAGTTCTCATATTTTGATTCAATAGGAATTGATTTGTGTAATTATTATAAAAGCCACTTATAGGGGCAGTGTGGACAGTGTACCGATTTTCACCTGGCATACGGTTTCTTTTGCACATCCAATAACCAGGAAGATGGTGTCTCTTGATATTAAAGATAAGATTCAGATATTAAATTCTGGAGTTACTAAGAACAGAAATAAACAAGAAATTTCAGAGCAATTTGCTGAAAAACTAGAAAAGCTATTAGTAGTTTCTTTTTTTATTAATTAAGTAGTATGAAATTGACAGCCACCATTTTTTTTATTTTATTGCAAATTGGAGTTCTGCTATCTTGCTCTTCGGATAAGGCGATTTACCGTCAACGCTTTCCGGGAAACAAAAAACTATAGTAAAGGAAGGGGCTTATCGCGGGCTTGAGTATGTTAGTATAACTCAAAAAAGCCCGGGGTAAAGTTTTGCTAGAAATATTCATTGAATTTGGGTATAAAAATGATTCTTCTTTTGATATTAGAAAGCTGGAGCATAGTCGACTTGGTAAATATGTTAGGACTTGGCATACAGTAACTGACACAGCTGGAAGTCTTAAAATGTTGGAGAAGGAATTGATTCCAGCGTTGCAAACAAGGCGTGTTAAGCAAAGCTTTACTCCAATGGCAAATGAAGATGCTGAGCTATTGCAAAGCGTATTCACAGAGTTAAATAAAAAGGGGGCGCGTCATAAGATTAAATCGGAGTATATGTCTAGAATTATAGGCTGGGTAAATTCCGGTAACTAGAGGTGGTGGTGTAGAGAGAAGGTGGCGTATGATCCGTAGGGTGTTAAACCCTTTATCTGCGGCTTGGAAGTAGGGCAGTGGCAGGATCTCAGGCGTATACATTACCATCAGAACTTGGTTGGGATACAAAAGCCGATCAAAAGGCTATTCGTGAAGGGTTTCACTATAAGCCTATAACAAAATTTGCAACAAACGGAGGCGTGTTCCAAGGCAATAATGATGTAGAATTCCGTAGAAGTGAAGCTCGTACCGATAGGGATCATAGACGTAGAAGGAATAGGGATAAATAAAATATATTTAATAATATGTCTATAGATAACAGGTTATTGTGGTACAAAGACCGCTGGTTGCTTTTCAATAAGATTGTAATTAGCATTGGTTTTTGTTATTTGTGATATTGTTTGTACTCTCAGTTACAACAAAAAATCACTATAATTTTTCTTTCTATTACCGGTCTTGTTTTTATATGTCGGGCTTATTAACTTTTTTTTACTGGGGGGCAGGTTTGGCGTCTTATCTATTGGAGTCTGGTAATTATGTCTACAGCACTGATAGATTTAGATTGCTTGTTTTTCGATTAGCTATAATTGCAGTCATCCTTTTACATTTAGTTCTCTTTATGATATGCCTGGCTGAGTTTAGGATATGGCAGTGGTGGTGATGATCGGCAGTGCAACCTCTACAGCCTTTACACAATCAGGTGTCCGGATTTATACAAGAGGAGGGAGTTGGTTGGCCAGGCCACCCGGAGGGATCGGGCCTGGCTTGATTTTTATGTACTTCTGCATCAAGGCAAAAGAAAAGCCGCTCTGCCTGCCAAGGCACTTACCCGGCGTAAGTAGGTAGCGCTGGGGTAGTGTGCCTGGGTACTTGTGCCCTTAACTAAAAAAATGACCTTAAGCAGGTTGAGAATTGAACACGACCCTTATGTTACAAACTGTGCCCTGCATAGCTCAACCTGTTTAAGCGCCCATCGTATAAATCAAATATTACCCCTACTCCTTTCTTCGATCGAATAGTAAAATAATCCAGCTCTTTTGTATTACTGCATTCCCACAAAAGGGTTCTTGAATTTAGTAAGTATATAAACTCGTGGATCTGGGTATTGCCGTTTATTACAGCCGATTCGCCAAAATCATTTTCATCAATAAGGACATTTATCGTTTTATCCTTAAAAAAATTGATGGCGATTCCGTCAATAGTATTTTTGTAATACCCTAGCGATAGTATTCCATAAAAGAGGTATCCTATATTCTCGTCTCCTGTATTTTCATTCGGTATCCCCAAGGTATCCTTAACAGATGCTACCGACATGCCTATGTTGATTCCATGAATCACGCCTGTATTGAGAAAATTCAAAATATCATTACCAGTCATGAACAAATAATTAGTTGGATCAGCAATTTAATCATTTGAACTATTACTGCAGGTTATTACTAGCCATTTTGGCTCATTGCAATGCTTCAAAACCTTTGGAACAACTCCCATTTTCCTACCTGGCTGTCAATTTTATCATACCTATAAACCAGCTGCCTGCTCCGATAGACACAGCCCCCTTACCATTCCTGTTGCCTGTTACCGTGTAGTTTTATAATAATGGCTCCTGGCGGCAATGTACCGATTGAAACCTGCGAGAAAATAAAATATGTAATGGAGTTGATTAATAGTCAACTCCTTTGCTGTTTAAGGGTGAAAAAGGTGTGGATAGAAAGGCTTAAAATGTGGTGGTCAGCTGAAAAACGCCCCCTACATTGCGTCGTAAAATCTATCGTGTACCGATTGGAGCATGATCATATAAACAACCTTATTATGAGTCGAAGAAGGAAAATTAAGTCGAGGATATTTGTGATCTTATCAGTCCTCCTGAGTTTGAGTTGCAACGAAAATAGAAAACAAAATATTCTTGAAGTTAAAACAAATGAAGGGGTACTTGCCAAAGGTCCAACTTTAGGAGATTCAGCTTTTCATGGAATAGTAAATCATTATGATTCAGATACTAAAGAATTCATAGGATATTCCATTTACTCTTATGGCAAGGAAACAGGGCCATATGTGAAACAGCACAAAGGCAATACAATTGATAGTCTTTCTATTGACAATCTATCCAGAAGTGGGTACGAATATTTGTATGATTCAGTCGGTAAGTTAGTGTATAAATCTTATTCGCTTAATGGACGTGTAGTTGGTCCAGCATGGGATTATTCGGTGGTAAAAAAATGGCCAGACTTCTATTTTTATAACTTTGAAGGGGATATAATTTACGAGGCCAAATATGACAGTTTGGGCAAATATGAAAGAGGAGAGTTAATTAACATTAAAGTGCACGAAAGAAACGTTGACGGTAAAGATAGGTCTTTGCTTTTTTTGTACCTCATTTTGCCGAATGATAAAAATTTTTATGAATTGGCTGTTCTTGATAATCGACGAAAAACGGTTTCTGCCAGGAGAATAGCGCAAAAGGGCTTTTTCCTTGAATCAATATTAGAACCCTTAGATTCTAATCTCCATTATGCGGTTGTATATCATGAGTTTGATATAAAAGGGAATGAACATATAATTATCCAGGAAATTCTTTAATTTTTGGCAGTGTCGGCGGCAGTGATTGAAACAAATTATCTTTGAACGTGCCAAACAATAAATTACGAAGTGAATATTCATTGCTTGAATGGCAATGATTTGGATATCCAAAGTCATTACCGTCAAAAGAAGTATCGAGACGATATTGTTGTTGAAATAGATAGCGTCTATTTTGAAGTGTATTTTTCTTGCCGCATGCATTAGAATATGAAATGACAATCCAGGGATATTACTCCTTGCCTGGTCTAATTCTTCTTGATGATATAACTTTTGATAAGATCTGAAAAGCCATATCCAATCAATTTTGAAACGCAAAAAGCCATTCGGCCTCCAAAATAATGAAGAATAAGATTGAAAGAACTTTGTTCTGGTTTAAAGTTGACGAAGGGGAGTTGCTTCACTTAAATGAGAAATACTTTGCTATAGCTACCCTTTTAAATAGATTATTAAATGACAGGTATCGAAGTGATCCCATTAAGTTTATCAATATTTATTTTGCAAATAATAAATACTACGAAAAGTATCCAGCAATTCCATCGGACTATGTGCATTATTTCAAAAAAAATGGCGGGACACTTGCATACTATGGCTTATTTGATCTGACTAAATTCAATTCGCTTAGTGTTCAAAGACAAAATGACTATATTTGGGAAAAGGCCTGCAGATACTTAGAATATGCTGCTATTAGCATTAAAAATAATGATCTTATTGATGCTGTGAGGCATGCCTTCCAAGGAGGCAAGGAAATCCATTTAAATCCTGACTACAGATTGGTTGAATCCGAGGTCATAATTTATGGCCAACTGCTTAAAGCTGCAATTTGGGTTAATTTTAAAGCCGATGGGATGTATTCAAAAATGACATTGGAAAAAGGAGATCAAATCATTTTCGAGAAAAGCATAGACGAAACAAAAATGGGATTGAGTTTTTTTTTTTTGAAATGTATAAAAGTATAAGCGCAGATGGAGATATTATTATTATTCAAGGACATAAAGACATAGAATATCTTCCTATGCAAGTGCCTATCCCAAAGGAAGTGGTAGCCTAATTTCGGCAGTGTTCCGATCGTCACCTTCATTAATTTAAGATATGCAAAGGAGTTCATTAGCAGTGAGCTCCTTTACTTTTGAGGGTTGAGAGGGCAATGTAGAAAGGTATTTCAGTGCGGGCGATCCGGCAAAAATGTAAAGAAGGATGTTAATGGGAGCGCTGAAGGAGAAATGAATATTTTGAAGACAGGGCAGCGGCAGCTCTTTTTAAAGAGACTAGCTAATTATTCCAGGCAAGCACCCCACGCGCAGGGCCGGGCAGTTCCTTGCGCCACCTATTTTAATTTTTGGCAGGCACAAAAACCGGAACACTGCCCACTTTACCCTAAAGCCTGTTTTACTTTTGATAATCTTCAATTGATTTAATATTCTCTGTTTCCAAAATTGCCCCATCGTAGATCGATACCAGGTTAGAATAATTAGGATTATCTGCCAGTTTTGCAACAATAAGCCCTCTCATGCATCTGTCATCAAACATGCCACCTACATCTGCAGGGTTATAGGCAAATGGAGGATTGTTGAAAATTTCATCTATTGTTCTTAAGTTATTATATCTTTCGTAATAGGGTTTTGCTATTCTGTTGAAATACATTTCAATTGTTTCTGCTGCTGCATCAAGATCAATGTCTTCAATTAAGAGTATTTCCATTAAATTATGTACAACAATTTTTCCATCTGGACTATTAAACCCCAAGGGTATTTCCCATTGTAATCTCTGTTGAATTACTTTGGGTCTTTCTTAATTCCTTTTCCACCTCTTTTTGTCGAATATATATAAATACCTCAATTGAAAAATGATCACTTCGATTATGTAGTACAATATGAAAAATATTATCGTAGTCTCCTGTTGATTTTAGGTACCAGTTTTGGGATTTGCTATATGCAAACCCATTTTCGATAAACAGGGGATTCAATAAACTAGATACTATTTCCCTGATCTCTTTTGCTTTATATGTAATCAACTTCATCTTCCTGGTGTTAATCTTGGGTGTTATTAGTTATTGTAGTTTGCACATTTTTCCTCTCGGCTTTGCAACAGAACCGGGTGCTACTTTGTACGCGCCTTTATTAATTGATTCGTATCTTCTAGATCCACAAAATACTCATACTTGCCCAGGGCTCCAATTTTTAGAACTTTCACAATTGCTGGGACCGTCCCAGTTAGCCTAATGCTCATAACAGAAATTATCGGGGTTTTCTTTTTAATTTTATGCTATCATGTGCATCCTCCCAGGATGAGGACTTATCTGTTCCCTAATTGCCGCTTCGTCATAACCATGTTCATTCTTAACAAATTTAAGAAAAATGGCCCCGCTCTCACGAACGGGGCCATTGCATCATAACACCAGGTCAATACAGGTGATGGCATGCATTGCTGTATATACTTACCAAACATTGACATGTTGAAAATCAGGCTACCTAACCGTTAGCTCCTAACAGTTCAAGCCAAGGCCCTTGTCCCGGCCAAAACCTGCCTTCCACTCCCCGCTGCATCCGGACCCTTGTCCACGTTCCTGGCGCAAGTAGGCAGCCCCGTAACTGTACCAGGCGTACTTGTGCCGTCGAGCCCTGGTGGCTGGCTCACCAAAGCTTTTTAACAGATCACAGCAGCAAAATGAAAACCAGTGGCAATAGCCCTCAGCCGGTAGCCATCAACAAACTGCTAATGGCGAAACCTTAAGACCAACTGCTAAAACCCAACCGCTAATAGCCCAACCTGGCCGCTAAAAGCAAAAGCTAATAGCTGATACCTAAAACCTGACTGCTGACTCCTAAGGCTCACAGCTCGTAGCTCGTCGCTCCAAGCTGGTATTCCCAAGTGTTGCACAACACTCCTCGTACATCAACCGTGCTTAGGGGCCCCGTCCACACAGTCGATCAGCTTCTTTATTGATACTCCGCCAAACCCCTCAAAAGACATCCAGCGAAGCAAAAGTTCATAATCCGCGAAACCCACTTAATCCTTGCATCTGCGATTCAATCCGCGAAATCACTTTAATCCCTTAATCTGCGATTCTATCCGCGATTCTATCTTCGATTACAAACATACGACATCAGGATACCCGTTTCCAATACCCCATTGCCGGTTTATGTCGTTTCGGCTATAAATTGACTACAATGACGTCGATTTATAGCGCTTTCGACATAAAATAGCCGAAACGACAAAAACACATTTGAAATGGCCTGGCCTTTGTCGTACGTTTGCCCTGCAGTGTTACTGAAAAAGAAAAGAAAGCATAAGGACCAGAAGCAAAGAACAGAAAACAACAGTAAAGAATTTACAAAGATCAGAGTAATCAATAATCAGTAATCAATAACCCTTCCCTATAGCTACAGTATACCTTCCCTATGGATTGAGTATGCTTAAAGCACTAAACACAAAAACAGCCCATTTTTGCACCAAGTGGCAGGGAAGCTGGCGCCTCCCACCCAAAGCAACAATGGATGTAGATAGGTTGCACCGCGGGCAACCGTTTCACAAAGTTCTTTGATCCGGTGGTCTTTTGCACCGCGCTGCTAACTCACCAGGCTTTGCCGAAGGCGCCTTCCGTAAAGCCTCAAACGTTCAGCAGTGCACAGTGACAGAAAGACTGCCTGACCAAAGAACAGCAACCCACCTTTAAGAGGCAGCTTGCGCCAGGGGGTGAAAGGTTTGCCCCCAATATCGATCCGCCACCGTCCAGGATACGGGCAGGGTAAAATCTTTGTACAACAGCAAAGCGACGTTGACTGCAGCGCCTATGAAAATGAATGGACAGGCAAAAAGCCTTCACAAGGAGTGAAGACTTTTGCACCTGTCCAACTTTACAAACTACAAACGATCGTTGTATTACCTGGGTCGTTTTATGCCAATAACGGCAATCACTATCCCCAGGCCACTTACAACAGCGGCACTTAAAAAAGCAGTTTTGAATCCTGCATTGAGTGCTGCTGTTTCGGGTAATCCATTCAGGGCGGCGCTTTTGGTTACTGCAGCTGCGATCACGGCCACGATGGCCAATCCCAATGCCGATCCTACCTGGTAACTGGTATTTACAATACCGGAAGCCAATCCCGTTTCTTCTGGCCTGGCGCCGGCCATAGCAGCCATGGTACAAGGTATATAGGCAAGTGACATACCGAGGGCGCCCAATAGCGAGGCCGGTAAAATATGCACAATAAATGTACCCTTCTCCGGAACATTGCTAAACAACAATAACGATAATGTCAGCAATAGTAAACCGGCCAGTAGATTGGCTTTAACACCATATTTGGCCACCAGCTTGCCCGTTAGCCCCACCATTACGATCATAATGGCAAGAGTCATGGGCAACAAAGCCAATCCACTGTTGAAAGCATTTAATTGAAGCACCTGTTGTAAATACAGGTTCAGGAAAAACCACAAGGGGATCCAGGCGGCTGCCAATAATGCCATCACGCTATTGCCGGCAGATAGGTTGGGCGCCTTAAAAATGGGCAGCGGTAATAAGGGCTGTTTCTTTTTCCGTTGTATGGAAATAAACAGCACCATTAAGAGCATGGCTACGGCCAGCAATGCTATTGTTTGAAAAGATCCCCAGCCGGCATTTTCCGCTGATACAATAGCGTATACCAGCAGGATCAGGGAAGCCGTGGCCAGTATGGCTCCTGTCCAGTCAATTTTACCCCTGGATTTGCTGCCTGCCATTAAATAGGTTTTGCACAGCATTAGAACCAGTAAGCCTATGGGAATATTAATATAGAATACCCATCTCCAGTTCATCCATTCCGTGATGACGCCTCCCAGGAATACGCCCGCTGATCCGCCTGCGGCTGCCGAAGCCCCCAGAGGCCAAAAGCTTTGCCCAATTCTTTCGGATCGGTAAAGGTGGTCATCAACAGCGTCATCGCTGCGGGAGCGATCAATGCAGCGCCTAATCCCTGTATAGCCCTGCCTGTATTTAATGATCCGGGCGACCAGGCCGCACCGGCCAGTAAAGAGGCCCCCGTAAGGATAGCAAAACCCCACATAAATATTTTGCGGGCGCCCAACAGGTCCGATAACCTGCCACCTAATAATAAGATGCCGCCAAATAGTACTACATAAGCATTAAAGATCCACTGAAGACCACTTTGGGTATACCCAAGGTCGGTTTTGATGGCTGGCAATGCCACGCCAATGATGGAAGTATCCATGATGACCATAAACTGCGCCATACATAGCAGCGCAAGGGCAGTCCATCTTCTCTCGTAAGCGAGCTTTGAAACTGAGTTGGTTGTTTGCATAAATAGTTATTTTCGGATGCCATAGACATTGCAGCATCCTTCCGCTGATTTAATGATAAATTGAAAGATTGTATAATTTGATACTATACCCCCGCATTCCTTTTCGGCAGGTGAGCCGGCAGGCATCAAAAGTAGTATTGACAGTAAGGGGCATCCTTACACAATTGCGTATAAGATTTATATTATTTCCGGCGCAGAATATTACATTTGGGTATGCCGTTTATTAAGTCACTCACCATCGATGCCGGGAGACAGCACCCATTTCCTTATAATATACCCGCTATTCAATTCGCGCAACAAATAGCCTTCCATGACCGGATAACTATTTTTGTTGGCGATAATGGGACCGGCAAATCCACCTTGCTGGAAAGTATCGCCCTCAGCCTGAACCTTCCTTTGACAGGCGGAATGATTGGTGGGCATAAAGGCTTTGAAGCAGCCAGGATATTAAGACCATTTGTGAATTTTGAATGGAAAAAGCAAACCAACAATGGGTTTTTCTTCCGGGCAGAAGATTTCAGCGATTTCATCAATAGCGTAGAAAGGGAGCAGGAGAAGATCATGCGGGACCTGGATGAATTAAAAGGGAAGGTGGATGATGCCATTATTGAAAGAATGAGCGAAAGCATGAACTACTCTCTCCATGCCATGCGTGAAAAGTATGGCGAGAATATGCAGGCCTATTCACATGGAGAGGCCTACCTGACCATCCTGCAGGCAAGAATACTGGACAAAGGGATCTACCTGCTGGATGAACCCGAAGCTGCCCTCTCGCCTTTAAAACAACTGTCGCTGATGGCATTTATTCTCCAGGTTTTAAAAAGCAACAAGGTGCAATTTATCATTGCTACCCATTCACCTATTTTGATGGGCATACCGGAAGCTACGATCTATGAAATACGCGAAGACGGGATGCAGCAGGTGGGGTACAAGGAAACCGATCATTACAGGATCACTAAAACCTTTCTGGATAACCCCGCACATTACCTGCGGCATTTGGAGTAGGGCACTAACGTCCTGCATTCTTTCCTACATGGCGTGTACAGAGTAGAACAGTAGGAATACAATACAGCAGTCAACCTTAAACAAACAATATGCAGAAAAAAAAAGCAGATTATTTAAAGCACGTCGAGGCTGATCCAGAAGCTGAAGAAATAACACCACATTAGTGGAACCACACTTCAGGATATCTACTTTCACATAAAAACAAACAGCATTGGACGACACTATTTTATCTATATTAGATTCCGCAGGATGGTATGAGAATAGAAGTATCAATATAGCGTATGAAATTGATGACCTAAAATTAGAGGGATTCACACTCCCAAATGAAAATCTAATTTTACTTTGGAAGGAGTTTTGGAATTTGAGAATAGAATTTACTTTACCTACAGGAGAATTTAGCGATATCGAGCTTAGTATCGAAAAAGGTAGACGTTCACTCGACACTGACGATGTGAAAGCATACGAAAGGATTGTGAGCAAAACACTTATCCCGGCAGGGCTACTGCATTTTGGCAATGCACTTCTGCTCATTTCCTTAGACTTATGCTTTTATATGGTTATGGAGGAAGGAGTTTATCAAGTGGGTGAATCCTTTGAAGATTTCCTGGATGTAACCATAAACCGAAAACCTTTACTTAAGTTTCACTGGCAATAATGGCAATTGTGGAAATGTTGGTAGATTGAGCAGTATCTAGCTTTTCACCTTCAAAAATATTAGTTATACAAAGGAAGGGCACAAGCACCCAGGCACACCAATCCCGCACTTCATACTTGCCAGTATGGCGGATCATGCAATGGCCGATAAACAACCTGGGGCGCCTTTTTTACATTCCTGATGAACTTAAAAACATTCACACACCATCTAATAATGATGCACTCCATCAGGATATAATACCGAGAGACTCAAACACGACACAACAGCGATATCAAGAATTGTTAAAACAAATTATCACTGAACGCGCTAAATAACAAATTATGAAAGTGAATATCCACTGTTTAAATGGTAATGGTTTGGACATCGAAAATCATTACAATCAAAAAGAATATCGAGACGACATTGTTATTGAAATAGACGGCATGTATTTTGAAGTATATTTCTTCTTGCCGCATGCACTAGAATATGAAATGACAATCCAGGGATATTACTCCTTGCCTGGTCTAATTCTTCTTGATGATATAACATTTGATAAGATCTGCAGTGCTATTAATAAGTTACTCGACTTTAATTATTTTGATCAATTTAAAGGGTCTAGTAACGGTCCCGAATTTGATAGATTTTTCAGAAAATGGCTTAGCGACACTGGTTCCATTCCTAGAGAGGACCGTTCAGTTGTTTATGCGCTAAGAGAGTAGGGCAGTGCAGGCCCTGTACAACTTAGGCAGCGACCAACCTGTCACCTGTATAAAATTTAACTATCTAAAGGAAGGGCACAAATGCCCTGGCTCACAAATCCCACCCCGGGGCTTTACACCAACTAAAAAACCGGGCCTGCATGTACTGCCTGCCCGGTATGTAATCCTATCTTTCCGTTATAGTTTTACCGCCTTCAGGTAGTCTACTTTGTAAGTAGCTTCGGCAGCAACGCCCTTTACAATTTCAAAGCCCACCTTATCGAGGGTTTTAATAGGACCAGCCTCCATGGTGGCTACCAGGTTGTCGTTGATATAAAACTGCAACTTACCATCGGCCAGGGTAACCTTCAACTTATTGGATTCATTCAAGGCGCCTTTGATGTGCGCAGAAGTGGTCCAGGGAACCAGGTTGGTATTGGTGGTGTTCACTTTCTGATAAATCCGGAACTCTTTATTGCCCACCTGAAAGGCGAGGATATAATTTTCATCGGCTACCGCAAAGAGCAAACCTGCTTTGTCGTAATCATGGCCTTTTACGTGCGTTTGCTTAATTTCAATTGCCTGCCTGGTATGCGCAGCAGTAAAAACATTGGTACTAGCCCAGGTTTTAAAAATAGCCGCCGCACTACCGCTATGGGTCAATACAAAGTGACCATCCGCGATCGATTTTGTTACCTGACCACTGGTGCCTGCTTTCCAAATGGCAGTCGCTCCATTGTCAAAATTATCCTGAAATACTACTTCCTCGTTCTTGCCTCCGTCATCATCGCCTTTGTCTTTACTACAAGCGGAAATCAGCAATGCACTCATGGTAAAAACAGCGACCGAAAACTTGGAAATACTTGCGTGAAATCGATTCATACTAATAGTGTTTTGATCCCGTATTACCAGGATAGGTTTGGTTGGTATTTGATTAGAGCCACGCTTAGTCAATTTTAATGCCAGCTTTAATAACCCGGAAGAACAAACTGTTCATTTTATTAAAATACTCACTTACCATGAAGCGTGCGTTATTGACCGTGAGTATTGGTAGGAATGGTTGACAGGGATTGAGACATGGGTGCACTACTACAATGGGTGGTACTGTATACAGGCCTCCCTGTTCTCCGGCATTATGCTACAGCTGTCCAAAACACTTCCCGTCTTCCGGACTTTTCCGACTTGCGGACTGTTTTCTTCGGGTCTGGTTATTACCAAGCTCGTACCATGTTCGACCTTTCTTCGACCCAGCTCGTCGAAGCCGACCCTTAGTAAATGCGCATTAACCATTAATGAGTACCGAACATGGGGCGAACAAGGGCCTACCAAGTGGCGGCCAATGGCCTGGCCTTGACCGGATTTCAGGCTTCGGAGGGCTATTGTATATTATTTTTCGTAATTTCAGCGTATGGTCATCCGTCATGAAAAAGCGTTTACAACCTATTGATCTACCGCCACATTTGGAAGAATTCCGGAAGAACTACCTGGCCGCCACCGAGGTAGAAGCCACCTTGTGCGGTATCATTACCTGCTACAAGATGTATGGCGCTTATTTTATCCGCACCAAAAGCTCGCTCACGGGTAAAAGGGTCCAGCAAGACAAACGTTTTGCCCGCACCCGGCACAATGCCAGCATACTGGCCGAGGCATCGGCATGGGTTAGCCCGGTGTACAATAGCCTGACGGAAGACTGGCACTGCCACGACCTTTATCGTAAGTTGGTAGGACTGGGGGTAAAGCTGCTGCACCAGGGCGCCACGAAAGCAACCCTACAACAAACAGCCTGGGATGAACTGGCGCGACTGGGCTATAAAACGGTATGGCCGCAATGGGAGCTACCACCAGAGCTGGAGAAGTGGAGGGAGGAAGACCGAAAGTCCGGAAGTCGGGAAGACGGAAAGAAGTTGGAAAGTCGGGAAGACGGCCCTGATTGTTATGGGGAGGGAAGTCCGGAAGTTGGTGAACCTGTATTTGGAGAACAGCTTACCAAGGAAGGAAACCGGAGGGCTGAATATCTGTCTTCGGAAGATGAGGCTATAAGTGTAGCGCGCGGAATGGGGCATGAACAGCCGGTGCATAGATGGATAGTGAATGAGAAAGGTGAACTGGTGCAGGAAGTTGCTATGCCGCCACCAATGACATGGATTAATAAACACAGTAGGCTGAGTTCCGCGAATAGGGCAGGAAACCCTCTTCAACATCCCTTTGACAAGCTCGTTTAGAACAGGGTGAGCCGCTCTTGGAGAGCGACCCACCCTAAAGACGCCTTCGACAGGCTCCTTTAGACTACAATGTCAAGTTGAGCTTGTCAAAACCGCCTTAAGACGCCTTCGACGGGCTCAGGCTGACAGTCGACAAGTACTGGGTGACATTACTCCGCCTGACAGTCGCTAGGGTCACCCATTTACGCAATCGGTTGACCAGCTGAAAGGGCAAAATATTCCAGCTGCAACTACACATTCTGTTCTATCTTCCACCCGGTAAATGGATCAGTGGATCTTGAACCGGGGTATGGTAGTAACTGCTTACACACGATTATACACTGCTGCACTGCATTGTACAAACAAGTACAAGTGGCTGTTCTATATCCTCCTGCTTATAAGTAGCCTCCCCATCCAGGCGCAGGATGCCTCGCTCAAATTCAAACACCTCGGCATTGCCGATGGCCTCTCTCAAAGTTCCGCCTATTGCCTGTTTCAGGATAAGAAAGGTTTTATCTGGATCGGCACCACCGATGGCCTGAGCCGCTATGACGGCTACAACTTCCGCCATTTTAAATACGATCAGCACAATGCGCACAGTATTGGCAGCAATGAACTGCAGGCCCTGGGGCAAGACAGTGCCGGCAACCTGCTGGTAGGCACTTCCGTAGGGCTCGACCTGTTTGACCACCGCACAGAACAGTTTTACCCCATTGCCGTTAAAGGAGATGAAAAAGCCATCCGCTACATAAAAACCATTTTTACCGATAGCCGGGGTACCATTTGGGTGGGCACGGCACGCGGCCTGGCCACCTACGACCAGGCCAACAGGGTATTGGTACCTTATACACAGGCGGGCATTACCAACCGGCAGATTGTTTACTCCATTGTCGAAGATGCCCGGCGCAACCTTTGGTTTGCTGCCGGTACCGGCATCATACAGTATGATCCACTTAAAAAACAAGCGATCCCAATACCACCTGCCTTAACCAACTACCCCCTCTATAGAAAAAGCAGTGTATTTTTTTGGCCATCGATAGCGCACAAAACCTATGGATAGGTACCGAAAGGGAAGGGGCCCTTTGGCTCGATCTGAAAACCGGTGAAGTTGCCAGCCTGTCCACCGGCGATGGTCAACTGAAGGTGAGCAATGACATGATCAGGGCCATCGGCTTCTACAAAGGAAATACCTGGATCGGCTCGCGCAATGGGCTTTACATTGTCAATAGCCGGCGAGAGGTGATCAAACACTACCAGGTGAATCAGTATGATCCAACCTCCCTGTCGGGCAATTCAGTATTGTGTTTTATGCACGACAATGCCGGCAGCTTTTGGGTAGGTACTTTTGCCGGCGGCGTAAGCATTGTACAGCCGGGCAACAACAATTTCAGTTATATCAATGAACGCGTAGGCAAGGATGCGGGGCTCAACTATCCGGTAGTAAGCCGTATACTGGAAGACAAGAACAACCAGCTGTGGATTGCCACTGAAGGGGGCGGCGTTAATATATTCAACCGGCGTACCGGCCAGTTCAGCCACCTCCATGTAGATCCTGCCTCCAATCACCTGGTGAACCAGGAAACCATCAAGGCCATCCAGTTTGACGAAAAAGGCAACCTGTGGATTGGCACACTGGAAGGCTTGTTCTATTACGAACCTGCTGCCAGGCGTATGCAACGCATAGAGATACGCGAAAAGGAAAACCGGCGCCTGGATGAAATGATCTATGCACTGGGCTATTGGCAGGGAACATTGTGGATAGGCGCCAAGGGCGGACTGTTTAAGCGGCAAGCCGATGGAACACTGGTGCGGTACCGCCACCAGGCCAGGGACAGTACCAGCATTATCTCTGAAAATATCAATGCCCTTCTGGTAGACCATGCCGGCGGCGTATGGATCGGCACCGAGCTGGGGCTTTCCTGGCTGCCACCCGGCCAGGCCCGGTTTGTAAACTACCTGTATGAGTATGCCAAAGTGTTTAATAAAAATGCCATCCTGTGCATGTATGAAGATGCTCATGGCAATGTGTGGACAGGTACCCGGGGTGGGGGGAGTGAAGGTATTGAACCGGCAACAGCAACGTTTTTATACACTGGATACCCAATGGGGCCTGGCTGATGACATTGTACATGCGATCATGGAAGACCGGCAGGGCAATTTATGGATCAGTTACAACCAGGGCATTGCCCGCATTACGCCTGGGAAAACGGCCCCGCCCTATGATAAAGCAGGGATGCAGGTAACCAATTATTCCGTGAACAATGGGCTCGGCACGAATGAATTTGGTCCCGCCGCCATCCGCACCGCTTCGGGACAGATCATGTTTGGCGGCATGAAAGGGATCGTGGCTTTTCAACCCGAAGAAATGGTGCTGAACAAAGTACCGCCCCCGTAGTGATCACCGAACTGCTGATCAAGAACAACCCCGTGACCATTGGCGAAGCAACACCCCTGCAGCAGTCGATCACCTACACCGACCATATTACCTTGACCTACGACCAGGCCTATTTTACCCTGCACTTTGCGGCGCTCAATTATATCAACCCGCGCACCAACCAGTATGCCTATAAATTGGAAGGCCTGGACAACGATACCCAATGGCATGCCGTGGGCAACCAGCAGGCCGCCAGTTATACCAACCTGAGCGCCGGCAACTACACCTTTAAAGTAAAAGCCGCCAACAACGATGGGTATTGGAATGAACAATACACCACCTTGCACATTACGGTATTGCCCCCATTTGGAAAACCTGGTATGCTTATATAGCGTATACACTGATCATCGCCGGCTTATTGTACCTCTTCAATTTCTATTCAGTAAAAACCACGCGGCTGAAAAATGAGCTGGCCCTGCAGGAAGGCAACCGCCTCAAAGACCAGGAGCTGATGCAGCGCAAGCTGAGTTTCTTTACCAATATTTCGCATGAGATCAAAACACCGCTGACCCTGGTACTGGCCCCCTGGAAAAATTGATGGCGCTGGTACAGGGGCGCGACAAAGAAACAGCGCAACTGCAATTGATGCAGCGCAATGGTGAGCGCCTGTTGCGGCTCACCAACCAGTTGCTCGATTTCCGGCAATTTGAAGCAGGTGGCATGCCCCTGGAAGTGAGTGAAGGAAACATCACCGCTTTTATTCAGGAGATCCTGCAATCCTATGAAGGGTATGCCGCCCAACAGCAGATCGGCTTATCGTTGGAGACCAACACCACCAACGCGATGGTATGGTTTGATGGAGATAAGCTGGAAAAGATATTGTACAACCTGTTGTCCAACGCGTTTAAGTTTACCCCGGCCGGCGGTCTGATCAAAGTATCCTTACATACAACAGCCACGCATACTACTATTGAGGTGGAAGACAATGGGGCCGGCATTGCGCCGGACCGGCTGCCCAGCATTTTGATCCTTTTCACCATTACAATGATACCGGCCGCCAAATATCGGGTACAGGCATTGGCCTCACATTTACCAAAGCGCTGGTGGCCCTGCACCAGGGCACCATCGAGGTGGTGAGCCGGCAAGAAACAGTACAGCAAAAGGCAATACCCGCTTTACCATCAGCCTGCCCGCCGATGCTGCCCCCTATGCCCCTGCGGAAAGAAAACAACTGCGGGTGATTAGGGAAGCGCCAACCCCGGTACCGGTGATGACAACCGCTAATATATTGCCTTCACCTCAACAGGAAACGATGGACCAGCCGCCTGTGCTGCTGATCATAGAAGACAATGAAGAAGTGAACAGCTTGCTGCGCGATCATTTTGCCGGCCGGTTTACCATCCTGTATGCACTCCATGGTGAGGCAGGCTGGGAGATGGCTACAGAGTCAATGCCCGATCTCATCATCAGCGATGTGATGATGCCCGGCCTGAATGGCAATGAGCTCTGCCACCGCCTCAAAACCGACCTGCGTACCAGCCATATTCCCATCATCCTGCTCACGGCCCGAAGCGGATTGCAGGCGCAGCTGGAGGGATTGGAAACCGGAGCCGATGATTATATTACCAAACCCTTTCACCTGTCACTGATCGACGTGCGGGTGCAGAACCTCCTTCAATCGCGCCGCCTGCTGCGCGAACGGTATAGCCGCGACCTGACGCTGCAGCCATCGGCCCTGGCCATTACGCCGGCCGATACTATCTTCCTGGAAAAACTGATCAACTATATAGAAGACAACCTGATGGAACCCACCCTGCAGGTTGATGAACTGGGCAAAGTGGTGAACATGAGCCGCACCACACTGTACCGGAAATTAAAAGCGCTGACCGGCCTCTCGGCCATTGAATTTATCCGCGACATCAAACTGAAAAGAAGCGCGCAATTACTCCAACTAAAGGAATACACCGTTAATGAAGTGGCTTATATGGCCGGCTTTACCGATGTAGATTATTTCCGCAAATGTTTCAAACAGCAGTTCGGGAAGACGCCGTCGGCCTTTGTGCATGAGGCGGACAGTTGAAATGTACACCCACCACTAGCCTGATTTTCAGCGCATTTGCAACAAATGACCGGTATTTTTGCACGATTTGACCGGGTAGTTTGCCTGCTGCTAAGGGTATTTTTGGAGCGACCAAAACCCATTGCCATGGCATCCCCGCAGTAGCCACCATCAAAGACATCGCCCGCCAACTGAACGTCGCCACCTCTACAGTGTCGCGGGCCTTGCACAATAACCGGAGTATCGGCCTGCGCATGCGCCTCAAAGTGCAGCAGCTGGCCCGGGAACTGGAATACCAACCCAACCAACACGCCATTGCCTTTAGGGAACGCAAATCACATATCATCGGCCTCATCATCCCCAATCTGCGCGAGCATTTCTTTTCGGAAGCCATCAGTGCCGTTGAAAACCTGGCCATGCAACACCAGTACCAGGTGCTGATCGGTCAGTCGCACGATGAGGTGCTGCGCGAACAACGCATCGTAGAAGCCATGAAGAAACAGCGGGTCGATGGCCTCCTGGTTTCGCTGAGCAAACAAACCCTGCAATACGATCATTTCCTGGCCCTGCAAAACCTACAGATACCGGTGGTATTCTTTGACCGGGTGCCCAACCGGCCCGATGTACACAAAGTGTATTTCAATATGGAAAGCGGTACGCGCCAGGCGCTGGACCACTTACTGGCCGCCGGCCACCGCCGCATTGCCCTGCTCAATGGACCCGAATGCATGCCCTCGACCATTGAACGTACGGAAGCCTATAAAGCCATATTAAAAAGCCGGCAGATCAGGGTAGATAAAAGCCTGATCGCCTCGACAGACCTTACCCGCGAAACCACCTTTCGCGCTATGGAGGTGATCCTATCGCGCAAACCGGCACCTACGGCCATCCTGACGATGAATGATTATGTGGCGCTGGATGTGATCCAATACATCAACCGGGCAGGCCTGCAACTGCATAAAGACATTACAGTGATCAGTTATGCCAACCTGCCCATTACCAATTACCTCCAATCGCCGCCGCTGGCTTCGGTAGAACAGTATCCTTATCAACAGGGTGAATCAGCCGCCGCACTGCTGCTGGACCTGCTGAACCGGAAAGATACACCCCGCGCGCGCCAGGTAATTATTGAAGGCAAACTGGTGGTCCATAAGCCTTACCATTAACCCATTTACTGAACTAGGATCCATTGCCCTTAACCCTTTCCTATAGAACCTGTTTCCATGTCGTTGAATTAGGCAGACAGCCTGTACTTGTCGACGTCCCAGGGTGAGCCGCCCTTAAAGGGCGACCCACCCTAAGAAGGCTTCGACAGGCTCAACCTGACATCGTAATCTATTTGCTTTATAAACGTCAACATTAAGTCATCAACCAACACCAAACTGTATGCACGATTACACTATTCCCCACCTGGCACCTTACACATGTGCCGGCATTGATTCACCCCCTGCAAATTGTAGCCATATGATAATTACCAAACAAGCCTGGGTACTGAGCACACTGTGCTGCCTGACCCTGTTTTCGTGCCAGAAGGAGGATGCTGTTGAAGAAACAGCCTACCTGCGCAAGTACTGGAATGAAATGGCGGGCAGTCAATATGAAGTGCCCGTAACCCGCGGCACGGAATTGAAAGCACGCTTTTTCCTGAACCTCATGACAGATGATGTTTTTATTACGACATCCTGGTCAATGCCGAAGGAAAAGAGGAAGCCCTCACCGGCGCCGGCCTGTACAGCGGCACAGCCGCCAGCACAGGCACCTTGCTGGCCGACCTGAAACCCACCATCAATGGGCGGCACCTAAAGGGCAGTATACAGCTCACACCCGATCAGGCGAAGCAACTGATGGACCAACCCATTTTCCTGAATGTAAACTCAGCGGCCAGTCCGGGTGGATTGGTCCGCCTGCAGCTGGACAAGAACATCGACTGGTATACAGATGTAGCCTTAACGGGCGCCGCTGTAGTACCCGCTGTGAATACCACGGCCAGTGGTAAACTGGTACTGCGCATCACCACCGATAAAGTATTGCATTACCAGTTTTTCATCAATGGCGTAGAAGCAGGTGATGTATTGACCGAGGCACACCTGCATACAGGAACCGCCGGCGCCAATGGCGCGCTGGTGTACAAGCTGGCCAGCGCAGGTGCTGATTACAATACCGTGAAAGCTGCGCCCGGCCTGGCCGACGGTATCCTCACCGCCATCAGGACCGGCATTGGATATATAGATGTACACACCGTTAACAAACCTTCCGGCCTGCTGCGCGGTCAGCTCCGGTAAGCTTCGATTTACTCTCCAAAACTTACAGCAACCATGCAATTTCAACACAACAATAAGTTACTGCGCCTGGGTAGCGCTTGCCGCTGCCTGGCGGTGGTACTGTGCCTGCTGGCGGCACAAAACAGTGAGGCCGGCACCTGCCATTGGCAACAGGACAAAACAGATACGACCAGTAAAAAGATCAAGGGTAAAGTAACAGATGCCGACGGGCGCCCCTGGCTGAAGCCGATATTACCAATAAGACCAGCGGCGAAACCGTACAAACCAACCGCACCGGTGATTTCAACATTGCCGCTCATGCCGGTGATGAACTGGCTCTGCAACTGGAAACCTATAACCCTGCCAGTTATACCGTAACGGGATTGGAAAAAACGGCCATCCGCGTACAACTGCAGGAACAAACCCTGGCCGCCGCTAAACAGGTGCAGCTGCCGGGCGGTATCCGCAAAGCCGACCAGGTAACGGGTTCCTTTGATGTGATCTACAATAAGGAGCTGATCAAATCGCCGGTGGTAGACATTACCAATGCCCTGGCAGGCCGGCTCACGGGACTGTATACCCTGCAACAGGGTGCTACGCCCGGCAATGAGCAGGCGGCTTTGTATGTTCGCGGCATGGGCAATCCCCTGGTGGTGATCGATGGCATTCCCAGGCCCTATACCTTATTGAACCCTGCGGAAATTGAAAGTGTGACGGTGTTGAAAGACGCCCTGGCCGCTAACCTGTATGGTATGCGCGCTTCTAATGGGGCTTTGCTGATCAATACAAAAAAGGCGTGCCCGGTAAACAGGTGATCTCCTTTACAGCACAATATGGCATACAGCAAGCCACCGTGCGGCCCAGGTACCTGGATGCGTACGATTATGCTTCACTGTTTAATGAAGCCCTCGCCAATGATGGCAAGCCCCTTCAATATACTCAGGCCGACCTGGATGCCTATAAGAAGGGTACCGACCCCTTTGGCCATCCCAATATAGACTGGCAAAAAAAAAAGCTGCTGCGCGATAAGACAAGCTTTGCCCGCTACAGTGCCGATATTTCGGGCGGGGGTAAGTTTGCCCAATATTACCTGGCCCTTGACCATGTGAGCCAGCAAGGTATTTTCATTAAGGACAGCAAAAACAGTTACAATACCAACAACGATTACAAGCAATACAGCATCCGTTCAAACGTAACGATGAATGTAAATGCAAGCCTGAAAGCCTACCTCAACGTATTTACCCTTATTAGAAATGGTACCCAGCCGGGCACTACGACCAGCAGTATCTTTTCCAACTTCATCAACCTGCCCAACAATGCATATCCGGTATTGAATCCCAATGGATCGTATGCCGGCACCAGCGAACGCACCAATAACCTCTATGCGGGTACCGTAAATTCAGGTTATCGCAATACCTACAACCGGAACCTGTATGCCGATGTGGGCCTGCAACAAGCACTGGATATTGTAACCGCCGGTTTGTGGATAAGGGGAAGGCTTCGTTTGGTACCGACCTGACGGAAAACATTGACCGCTCGAAGACCTTTGCCACCTATAAGATGAACGTAGATGCCGTAACGGGCGATACCACCTATACCAAATTCAACAACGATGGTACGCAAAACAATAGTGGCAGCATTGCCACCCAAACGCGCAATAACTTTTGGGAGATCACCCTGGGTTATGACCGTGCACTGAAAGGAGGGCATACCCTGACCGGCCGCGCCATGGTGAGCGCGCAGCAGTATGGCACCGATGCCGACCTGCCACTGCAATACCAAACGTATTCGGTAAATGGCACCTACAATTACAAGGGACGGTATGATGTAGAGCTGGCTGTGACGGCCAACAAGCAAAACCGCTATCCCAATGGCAATGACCGGGGATATTCCCGGCTGCGGGCCTGGGCTGGACCATCAGCCAGGAAAGCTGGTTTCCAAAGTTGAAAGTCTTGAGTAGCCTGCGCCTGAAATCGTCTTATGGCCGTACCGGCAAGGACGACCTGGGTTATTATGTATACAGTCAGTTTTATGCCAGCAGTACGGCCTATAACCTGGGCGTAACGCCAACGGGTACCGGCGGCGTATCGGAAGGTACCCTGGCCAATCCTGGTATTACCTGGGCCAAAGCCGATAAACTCAATATCGGCGCCGAAGCCCTGTTGTTCAGGAATCAACTGCGCGCAGTACTGGAATATTACCGCGATACGTATTTTGACCTGCTGCAGGTGCGTGGTCGTTCGCAGGCCTTCCTGGGCACCAGTTGGCCTGCTGAGAACATAGGCAAGAACCGCTACCAGGGCTGGGACCTTTCGCTGCAATATGAAGCAGCTGCCGGCCAGGTGAAATACTATGCCGGCTTGAAGCTGAGCACCCGTAAGTCGGAAGTGATCTTCCAGGATGAGGTAGACCGCAAATACGATTGGATGCGCCGCACCGGACAAAAAGTAGAACAGGTATATGGTTATATAGCCGATGGTTTTTATACCGCCGATGATATTGCCCGGAAAACGCCTACCCTGGAAGGTTATACTCCGGTAGCCGGTGATATCCGTTACAAGGACCTCAATGGCGACCAGGTGATCAACCGGTATGATATGACAGGTATTGGCAATACACGCCCCTTTATCAGTGGCGGCCTGCAGGGTGGGGTAGAGTATCAGGGTATTTCCCTGAGCTTCCTGTTGCAGGGCACGGCCAACCGCGACCTGCTGTTGAACCAAACGGATTATGAGTTTCAGCCTTTGGCCAATGGCGGTTATACACAGGCGCAGGCGCATCACCTGGGCCGCTGGACACCGGCTACGGCCGGCAGCGCTACGTATCCCCGGCTGACGGTGGGTAATAACGTCAATAACCAAAGCGCTTCTACTTTTTGGTTGCACAAAGGCGATTACCTGCGGCTTAAGAATATAGAGCTGGCCTGGTCAATACCGCTTAAATGGATACAAACCATTAAGCTGAGCAGCGCGCGGGTATTTGTGAACGGCTTTAACCTGCTCACCTTTACCGAGGTAGACCGTCTCGATCCGGAATACCCCTACGCTACGGGTTATCCCAACCAGAAAGTATTCAATGCAGGCATTAACCTCAAATTTTAATTACCATGACCTCCCTTTATAAATACCTGATATTACTGGCGCTGATTGGTACCACAGTAGCCTGTAAAAAGTCGATCGAAGATTTCCCGCAGGAACGCTGGGAAGAAGAGGTGGTGTTTGACCCGCGCGATAGTGTGGGCAACTATGCCCGTCAGTTTTGATGAATATCTATTCCTACCTGCCCAACCATTATGCGGGTGTAGGCAACAATGCGCTGATAGAAGCAGGCACGGATGATGCCGTGTACCGTTATCCCGGCAATACCGTGGAGATATTCGTGAATGGCCGCTGGACATCCTGGTATATGCCTGATGATGTATGGAGCAAATACTATACGGCCATCCGGCGTGTGAACCTGTTCCTGTCTAAAATAGATATTGTACCGATCAAGATAGTTGGTCTGAAGGATCAGTGGAAGGCTGAAGCCAGGTTCCTGCGGGCCATGTCCTATTTTGAATTGACCAAACGCTGGGGTGGTGTACCCTTATTGGGCAATGCCACTTTGGGCCTGAATGACAAGGTCGATTTTGCACGCAATAGTTATGAAGAATGTGTGCAATACATTGTAGCGGAGTGTGAAGCGATACAAAATACCCTGATCCCCGAAAACGTGATTGCCGATGGTGACTGGGGGCGTATTACACGCAGTGCCGCCATGGCCCTCAAAGCCAGGACCCTGTTGTATGCGGCCAGTGCCCTCAACAATACCAACAATGACATCACCAAATGGCAGGCGGCGGCCAAGGCATCCAAAGACATTATGGACCTGGGCACACATTCGCTGGCGGCCAACTTCACTACACTGTTTACTACCCGCCGCGCGCCAGAGATCATACTGGGTTATCAATCGGCCACCAGTACCAATATAGAAACCAACTATGGCCCTATTGGTTATTCGGGAGCCGGTGTAGGTTCGGGACTGATGAATCCCAGTCAGAATTTGGTAGACGCATTCCCCATGAAAAATGGCAAGGCTATCCAGGAGACTGGTTCGGGTTATACACCACAAAATCCCTATGCCAATCGTGATCCCCGCCTGGCCGCTACCATTTTGTACAATACCGCTACCTGGCTCAACCGCCCGGTGGAATTGTATGCTACGGGCCGCGATAATGAGGGGTCTCAAACAGGGTATTATATGCGCAAGTTCATGGGGGCCTTTACCACCAGTGCGGGTTATTCAGCTACCAACCACAATGCCATGATCTTCCGTTATGCCGAAGTATTGCTCAATTATGCCGAAGCCCTCAATGAAAGCAATACCACCGCGCCCGAAGAAGCCTATAAAGCCATTGAAACCATTCGTCAGCGGGCCGGCCTTACCCCTTTTACCATTTCACGGGGATTAACGCAAGACAGCCTGCGCAACCTGCTGCGCAATGAACGAAGGATTGAGCTGGCCTTTGAAGAGCACCGCTTTTGGGATATCCGCCGCTGGAAGATAGGCGCCGCCGTATTAAAGAATACGCCGGTGCGGGGTGTAGCGGTAACCAAAACAGGCACCACCTTTACCTACGATTACAACCGGATAGCTTTGACCACCGTATGGGACGACAGGATGTACCGCTATCCCATCCCGGTAGGTGAACTGGAAAAAAGCAAACTATTAACCCAAAATACCGGCTGGTAAGACGTGGGCAATTTATTCAATCAACCATTTCAATTCACTGCTATGTATAAAATAACCTCCTGGCTGCTGTTGCTGCTTTGCGTGGCCCAGGTAACATTGGCCCAGGGCAAGCTGGTAAAAGGCACGGTAACCGATGGCAATACGCCCCTGGCAGGCGTAACGGTTGCGGAAAAAGACAACCTGAGCAATTCCGTCGTGACCGACGAAAAGGAACGTTCACCATTGTATTGAAAAGCAACAATACCCCTGCACTGGTATTCAGCAGTGTGGGCTACCTGGTGTATACACTGGAACTAAAGGTAAAACCACCGTGCAGGTGGCGATGCAAACCACGGCTACAGATATGAATGAAGTGATGGTAGTGGGGTATGGCCGCAAGAAAAGGATCACCAATACCGGTGCTGTGAGCACCATAACGGGGCGGAAATACGGCAAAGCCCGGCGGCCAGTTTACAAAACTCACTGGTAGGCCGCCTGCCCGGCTTTTTGCGCAGCAACGCAGTGGTCAGCCGGGCCGTGATGGTGCCGACTTTTACATACGGGGTATCAGCTCGTACAATAGCAATGCAGCCCCCTTATTATTGTAGATGATATTGAAGTGAACTATGACCAGGTAAAAGATATTGACCCCAATGAAATTGAAAGCTTGTCCATCCTTAAAGACGCATCCACCACCGCTGTGTATGGCGTAAAGGGCGCCAATGGGGTATTGGTGATCGCTACCCGCCGGGGTAAGGAAGGCAAACCCAAGGTGAACTTCCTGAGTGAAGTAGGATTGCAGCAACCAACGATCTATTTCAATTTCCTGCCGGCTTACCAGGACCTGTTGCTCATGCGTGAAAAATCGCTGGCCAGCAAGGAGAACCCCGTAGGCAATTTCCCCGACCTCTATGCCGATGAATCCATCCAGAAATACAAGGACCACAGTGATCCGTACAGTTTCCCCGATGTGAACTGGATCGATGTACTGAGCAAGAAGAGTACCGTGCAGTTGCGCGACAATATCTCTATCAGCGGGGGTACTAAAAATGTGAAGTACTTTATCTCGGGCGGTTATGTGTACCAGGATGGCATTATGAAGAACTTCAGCAAATCACAGGGGTTCAACAGCAATTATTACTACAAGCGCTATAATTTCCGCAGCAACCTGGATATCACGGCTACCCCTTCCACTACTTTCCGGTTTGACCTGTCGGGCCGTTTTGGTGAAACCAATGAGCCTTATATTGCTGATGCCAATATGAGTGGCGGGGCCTGGCCCATTTGGAGGCAGATCATGTCGGGCGTATTGCCTTCGTATGGTTATCCCATTTACAATCCCGATGGCTCGTATGGTGCCAAGGGTGGCTTGGCCATCAACCCCGTGGGTATGCTTACCCTGAATGGGTATGACCGAAGTTTTGACAACAACTTCAACATGAACTTTACGGGCAACCAGAAGCTGGATTTCATTACCCGCGGGCTGGCCCTGCATGGTACCGTGGCCTTCACATCCTATGCCATCGATTACAAATCACTTACGCGAAATAATTTCCCGGCCTATGATTACAATAGCACCACGGGTGAGTATACCCTGTACAATACCAATAAGGAGCTGTACCGCATTCCGCCATTGACGGCTGCCAACGCTACAGCAGGCGGCACATTGCCCAATACCAGCAAGCGCATCAATATGCAGGCCTCGCTTACCTGGGACCGCCGCCTGGGTGATCACAGCATCAACCTGCTGGCCCTGTACAACCAGTATTCTTATACCACCGCCGGCAATGCACCCGCCTTTACACCCGAAAACTTTAAAGGCTATACCGGCCGGCTTACCTACAACTACAAAGAGCGGTACATGCTGGAAGCCGTAGCCGGTTACAATGGAACGGACCGTTTTAAAGCCAGCAAACGCTATGGCTTTTTCCCGGCCATCACAGTGGGATGGAATATCAGTGAAGAGCCCTTCTTTAAGGACATTGCTTTTGTGAGCAACTTTAAAATAAGGGCTTCCTGGGGTAGGGTAGGCAGTGATAAGATGAATGGTTTTCAATACCTGTATGAAGAAGTGTATGGACGTACCAATAGCACCAATTACAACAACAACTATTCCTTTGGTGAAAACCATGTAACCATGCCCTATATCGTACCCAGCTCCCTGGCCAATAGTGATGTGCGTTGGGAAACGGAAGAGCAAAAGAACCTGGGTTTGGACCTGAGCCTGTTTAAAGGCAGGATCAGTGTGAGCGCTGATGTATTTGACCGTTATCGGTATGATATTTTGGACAAACCCAAGAGCACGCCCTCCTTTGCCGGATTGGGCAGCACCCTGCCTGCGGTGAACCTGGGGCGGGTGAACAACAAAGGTTTTGAAGTAGAAGTATCCGTAAACCAGAAAGTGGGGGCCTTTAATTTCTTTGCCAAGGCCAATTATACCTATGCCAAAAACAAGATCCTGTACAGTGATGAGGTAGCGCCTGCTTATCCTGCACTGGCTACTACGGGCAAGCCCATTGGCCAGTTCTTTGGGTATGTGTGGAGTGGCCGCTTTTACAATGACCTGTTGGATATTGATACCAGTGCCAAAGTGGATGTGGGCAATGTACTGCCTGGCGCCCTCAAGATGGTAGACATTAATGGCGATGGCCGCATTAACGATGGGGACCGGACAGCGATTGGCAATCCCAACCGGCCCAATACCTATTATGGTTTCAGCATGGGCCTTTCTTATAAAGGCTTTGATGTATCGGCCATGTTTCAGGGTACGGCCGGCAGCAGTTTTTATACCGATATGTTTAGCCTGGGGGTGAATGTAAAAACAATGAACATTCACCAAAAGCGCTGGACGCCTGCTACCGCCAATACGGCTGAATTTATGCGGCTGGGCGAAGGTGGCGGCCTGGGTGGCGCTTTGAGCACCTACTGGTTGCGGTCGGCCAATTACCTGCGGTTGAAAAACGTAGAGATCGGGTACAAGCTGCCCACGGCCATCAGCAAGCGATTGCGGGTGGAAACGATCCGCTTTTATGCCAATGGCCTGAACCTCCATACCTGGTTCAAACTGAAGATCTACAATATAGATCCTGAAAATACGGCCGAAGGTACTTCCGCCCTCAACAACTATCCCCAACAAAAAGTATTCAACGCTGGTCTCAGCATCACCTTTTAAAGCCCTACACACATGAAATACGCAGCCTATATTTTTCCCGCGGCTTTCCTGTTCAGCTTGTTCCTGGCGCCCGCCTGTTCCAAGAAGGGAGCCGATTTTCTGGATAAAACAGAATCCGGCACCATCAATGAGCAGATCACTTTTGCCGATAGCATACGCACCATGGAATTTCTGACGGGCCTGTACCAGGGCATTCAAAACAATTACAAACAAACCAACCTCACCAATTACGGCAGTATGGCCGATTGTACAGATGAGGGGGAGCTGATGTGGACCGGGGCCACCAATTATCCCATTCCCATCAACCAGGGCAGTTTGAACCCTTCTTATGCCTGGGTAACCGGTTGTTGGTCGCACTGGTACTCCCGCATCCGCAACAGCAATATCTTTTGAAGAATATCAGGAAAGCGCCTTTATCGACTGCCATGCAGGTGCGTACCACCGGCGAAGCCCGTTTTATGCGGGCCTGGTATTACCACCAGCTGGTACGTTTTTTGGTGGGGTGCCCTTGTTGGGTGATACCCTTTACTCACCCGATGATCGCATCAGCAAGGGCCGCAATAGCCTGGCAGATTGTATTCAATACATCGTAGCTGAACTGGATGCTGCTGCACAGGCCCTGCCCGATGAAATGGTGGGCATTGATTTTGGCCGCGCTACCAGGGGCGCAGCCCTGGCCCTGAAAGCAAGAACATTGTTGTATGCTGCCAGTCCACTGTGGAACGGCGGCTACAACGACAACAATGGCTTTACGGCTACTGCCGAACAAAAAGCCCTGGTGAGTTATCCCACCGCCGATGCCAACCGCTGGAAGGCCGCCGCTGATGCCTTTAAAGCCGTGATCGACCTGGGTAAGTACAGCCTGTATGAAGAGAATACGACCGCGCCGGGATACGGTTTCTACAAAGTATTTCACCTGCGCACCAATACCGAAGGCATCTTTTACATGATGGACCCGCCCAATACCCGGTTGGAAGGCATGTGGCTGCCACCTACCCGCGGCGGACAAGGCGCTTCCTATCCCAGTCAGCAATTGGTAGATGCCTTCCCCATGAAAGATGGCAAGGCCATTACCGATGCTGCCAGTGGTTACAATCCCGCCAATCCCTACATTAACCGCGACCCCCGTTTTTATTATAGCATCCTGTACAATGGCGCCCTGTTTAGGGGTACCAGCACCACGGCACAATCCGCCCTGTTTACCTATTTCGGCGCTCCTTCTGATGGGATGGGTGTATCGACTTACACCACGCGTACGGGGTATTATTGCCGCAAGATGCTCAACAATGAATCGACCGGTAATACCCAGCGCAGCATGGCCGAGATACGGTATGCCGAAATACTGCTGAGCTTTGCCGAAGCCACCAATGAATACAGCGGTCCTGCACAGGACGTATACGATGCCGTGCAGGCCATTCGTCGCCGCGCCGGCTTATCGCCTTTTGAACTGCCGGCCGGACTATCCAAAGAAGCCATGCGCGACTATATCCGCAATGAGCGGCGTATTGAACTGGCCTATGAGAACCAGCGCTATTTTGATACCCGCCGCTGGAAGATCGCCCATGACCCCGAAGTGGTTATTATGCGTGGTATTAAATGGACCAAAGAAGGCAGCAATTACAAACGGGAAGACATTGTAGCCGATCCCCGTGTGTTCAATCACCCCGCCATGTACCTGTTTCCTATTCCGGCCAGTGAGATGGGGAGGCAGCCACTGTTGGTGCAGAATCCGGGATACTGATCGTGAATCGGCAATCGGCAGTTGGCAATGCTTTTGCTACGAAGCGCGGCAATCAGTCTCCCAGGCTTGCGGGTTGAATCCTGAATGCGTTTGCAACGAAAGGCACAAGTACGCCAGGTTCTGTTGCATTTACCTCGATGCCTGGTTGCCTCAATAACGACCACCTGGTGAAGCGAATTATTCAATAGAATACCATCAAACAAAAGAAAGCTTACATGAACAGACGAACTGGGTTAGTGTTGGGCGGATGCTTATTGTTTATCCAATCCCTGTCACAAACAAGCCGTACCCGGCTGGAAATACCTTTAATGAGCAATGGCAGTTTAGTAAGCCAGGCGCGGAATGGTCGCCCATCACCATTCCGCATACCTGGAATAAGGTGGACATGCAAACCACCAAGAACTTTTACCAGGGAGTAGCCCAATACAAAAAGCCTTTACGCCCGATACCGCCTGGCGCAACAAACGCCTGTTCCTGCGCTTTGAAGGAGTAGGGGCCGTAGCCGACCTGTACGTCAATGATAAATTGATTGGTCAGCACAAAGGCGGTTACAGCGCTTTTGCCTATGATATTACGCCGGTGATACAATGGGGGCAGGAGAATGTCTTGCTGGTAAAAGCCAATAATGAAGCGCGTGAAGATGTAATACCCATCAACCACCGGTTGTTTGGCGTGTATGGCGGTATCTACCGGCCGGTGCAATTGATAGTAACGGAGAAACTGCATATTGCTGTAACCGACAATGCATCACCCGGCATTTTTATCCGTCAGCGCCAGGTATCCCCACCAGCGCCACCATCAACGTAACCACCAAGCTGGAAAACAAACTGGGCACGCCCAGCGGCGTGCAGGTGGAGACCACGGTATATGATGCCAAAGGCAAGCTGGTTAAAACCAGTACACAGGCAGTAACCTTGCTACCGCAGGGGCTGCAGCATATTGATCAAACCTTTACCCTGGCGAAGCCGCATTTGTGGCAGGGACTGGATGATCCCTACCTGTACCGGCTGACCGTGCGGGTAAAGCAGGGGACTGTTGTGTTGGATGAAGTGAGCCAGCCATTGGGCATTCGTACAATGGAGATCATTGCCCGCAAAGGTTTTTTCCTCAATGGCAAACCTTATCCCTTGTATGGCGTATGCCGCCACCAGGATTGGTGGGAGCAAGGCAGTGCCCTGACAAATGAACAACATGCTGCCGACCTGGCCACCATCAAAGAAATAGGCGCTACTACTATTCGACTGGCCCATTATCAGCAGTCGGAATACATGTATGCCAAAGCCGATAGCATGGGCCTGATCATCTGGGCCGAGATACCATTTGTAAATGCCGTGAGTGGCAAAGAAGCCGACAATGCCAAACAACAACTGGTAGAACTGATCCGCCAAAACTTTAACCATCCTTCCATTTATGTATGGGGATTGCACAATGAAGTATATGGTAAATCGGCCGCCGATTACACCACTGTACTCACCGCCGCCCTGCATGAAATAGCCAAAACCGAAGACCCGGACCGCTACACCATCAGCGTAAATGGTTATGGCAGTATGGAACGTTACGAAAACCAGCTAGCGGATATCCAGGGCATGAACCGCTATTATGGCTGGTATGAAGGTAAAACTCCCGACCTGGAAAAATGGGTGACCGGCCTGCAACAAAAATATCCGGATCATAAAGTGATCCTTTCCGAATACGGGGCCGAAGGCAATATTTACCAGCAGGATGAGCAACCGCCTGTCAAATTTGACCCCGTGAACAGTCCTTATTTTCCCGAACAGATGGAAACCCGTTTTCATGAAATACAATGGGGCCTCCTGTCCAGGCAAAATTACCTGGCAGGTACCTACCTGTGGAATATGTTTGACTTTGCCGTTCCCCTATGGAATCGCGGCGGTATCCCTTCGCGCAACCTGAAAGGATTGGTGACTTTTGACCGTACGATCAAAAAAGACGCCTTCTATTGGTACAAGGCCAACTGGAGCAAGGAACCGGTATTGTACATTGCCGACCGTCGGTTGACACAACGTAAAAATGCCCATACCACCATTACCGTATATTGCAATACCGGCAAACCCGTATTAACCCTGAATGGGAAAACAATTGATGCCGTAAAACAAGGAACCACCGCTGTACATTATATTTTTGACAACGTGGAATTGCAGCAGGGCGTAAATAAGGTAGTGGTTGCTGCTGGTGGAGGTGAAAGAGCGTTGAAAGATACAGTGGAATGGACGTTGCAGTGAGGGGAGGAGAGTGGCAAGTGGGGCGGCAGTTGAACTTTGAAAATTGAATATTGAGCATTTAACATTTAGTATTTCTTTTGAACAGGCACTCATCATAGTCATACAAACATGAAGCATTTACATAAACGAATAGGAATTTTATTGGTTATTGCCTTGTTGATCCAGGACACCATGGCACAACAAGCGGTACCACGCAAAACCTTACAATATGGCGCACAGTATACGGGTAAGAGAAAAGACAGCGCCATGGCTAAGTTCCGGGCCAACCGCTTTGGGCAATTCATCCATTGGGGATTGTATGCCATACCCGGTGGTACCTGGAATGGGAAAACCTATAACTATGCAGCGGAGTTCTTAAAATCAAGTGCTAAGATCCCTTCTGCTACCTGGGATTCGCTAATGTACCAGTTTAACCCCGTTCATTTTGATGCCAGGGCCTGGGCCAGGATGGCGAAGCAAATGGGCGTTAAATACATGACCATTACCACCAAACACCATGAAGGGTTTTGTTTATGGCCTAGTCAGTACACCGATTTTAATATTGGCAATACCCCTTTCAAAAGAGATATCCTGAAAGAACTGGTGGAAGCCTACAATGCCGAAGGCATCGATGTGAACTTTTATTATTCAGTACTCGACTGGCATCATCCCGATTGGAAATACGATATCAAAAATGCCGCTGATCAAACGCAATTCCTGCGCTACCTTGATTTTGCCTACAACCAATTGAAAGAACTGGCCACGCGGTACCCCACAGTGAAATGTTTTTGGTTTGACGGTACCTGGGACAATAGCATCAAGAAAAACGGCTGGTGGACCTGGGAAGTAGAAAAGATGTTGAAACAAGCCATTCCTGGTGTGATCGTGAACAGCAGGTTGCGGGCCGATGATTATGGAGCACGCCACCGCGACTCAATGGCGAGCTGATGGGTGATTATGAATCAGGATATGAGCGCCGCCTGCCCGACCCCGTAAAGAATGTACAGGTAACCCAAATTGATTGGGAGGCTTGTATGACCATTCCCGAGAACCAATGGGGCTATCATAAAGATTGGAGCCTGTCGTACGTAAAAACGCCTCAGGAATTGCTGGAAATGCTGACGCTAACGACATCGCTGGGCGGTAATTTCCTGCTCAATTTCGGTCCACAGGGTGATGGCGCTATCCGGCCTGAAGAAAAGCAAATAGCTACTGCCATTGGCGACTGGATGAAGCTCAATGGCGAAGCCATCTATGGCGGCGATTATGCCGGCTGGAAAAAGCAGGACTGGGGGTATTATATCCGGAAAGCGGGTACGAATAAAGTGTATATGGTAGTCTTCAACCAACCTGTTGGTGGCATTGCCCGCCTCCAGGTGCCCGATAAGGTGAAGATCAGCAAAAGCTATTTTTTAGACGCGCCGTCGCAATCCTTGCAGCTAAAAGAAACCCAAAAGAACCAGTTCAATTTGTACCTGCCGCCGGCAAAGAAAACGGGGCCTTACATCATTGTATTGGAAACCGTGACCGGCGATAAGGAAGGGCCGGCCTATCAGGAAGCGAAGACGTAAGGGATAATATTTTTCCCAACCAGCCTGCCATTTTACCAATGGCAGGTTTTTTATTTTAGATTGCGTCAGGAAGGGTACAAGACCAACGCTGCATGGCCAGCTATTGTAAGTGCCATGCCAGGCAGGGCGGCTTTTCTGTTCTTTTGCCTTGATGCAAAAGAACAGAAAGATCAAGTCTGGCCCGATCCCTCCGGGCCGCCAGACTGGCCTGCTCCTCCCCAGGTGAAGCATTCGTTATTGTATTAGGCGACCTGTAGGCTTGAATGACTGGTAAACTTACCGTTCAGTTGAGGTACAAGTACGCCGGCACACTTATCAAGAATGCAAGTATCAGGAAAATGCAAACGAATAAATATATAAGATGTCAAAAACTGCAGCACTTTTTATCAAAACAACAAATCTTGATTTCAATAAATATGATGAAATTCTGGATCGGCTTACAAGTCAAGGCTGGTCAATGAACAAAAATGGCGCTATTGTTTATATGGTCGAAGACACATATGAATGGATCGCCTCACCTCTAAATGAGATCAATTATATCAAAAACACAGTAAAGCAAAGCATCAACAAAAATCTTGCGACATGTATTGATATGCAATTTGTTGATGGCTTACATAATATAGGCATAATGTATATTGATCCTTCAACTCTAATGATCTCAATTTCAGAAAATATAAAACTGCTGGAAAACATTCCTATAGCAGACTTTTCGTGGTACATAACAAAAATTTCATCAATCTATAAGACAATCGACATCTCTTCGTTTGAATGCCTTTACAATTAATACCTCAAACTAGCGCAAGTATAAAGGGTAGCCTTGTGAAAGGTAGTACTTGCACCTGGAAGATTTACGCTTTCTGAAGAGCATATTTTTGGTGAAAGAAAGGGCTACCTAACCTGTGGTTGATGGATCCGATTATAAAATAAGGACACAAGTACACTTCCGTTCAAAACCAACGCTGCATACCCGCGCCAGGGAGAATAATTTGGCTGACTGTTCCATCCGCCAGCCGCTAATTATCATGAATTATACGCACGAACAGTACTACCTATACTATCTTTAAATTTGACGACCAGACCATCTACAACGCAAATAGTGACTATGATGAGCGATAACGAAGAACAGGAGTTTTGCGAGATACCCTTATCAGCCAGGATCGTTATGAAATGTTTGGCGGCGTAAAGCTGTTCTTTTATGACAGGGCATCCATTCAGGCCGGGTTTGGACTGGCAGGACTACTGGAGATCGGGGAGGTTACCGAGAATTATCCCTTCTTTCTCATTACCTGCAAAAAGACGGGGAAGCAACTTACATTTTGCGATAACTGGCACAAGGTACTCTTTTGCACAAATCCTATGCGGTATCATAGCACCAGGGAGGGTGCATCCTTTGAAGATACCGCCGCCACCTCAAAAAACGTATGGTATTTTGTACATCAAAAGATCAACTGCCTTTAAGTTGTAGCACCCAATATCCGGTAACCGGCGCCAGGTCTTTTGGGTACGATGGCTCCAACAATATGACGGAGTATCCCTATGGGGCCAATCCCGAAGCAGGCAAATGGGCTCAGGTCAATGGCATTAAGATCTATTATGAGATCTATGGCCAGGGACATCCCTTGCTGTTATTGCATGGCAATGGGCAGGCTATAGGCGAATATGAGCAGCAGATCGAATTCTGTAAGAAAGATTACCAGGTGATCGCCGTGGATACCCGTGGTCAGGGTAGATCAACTACAGACAGCACGCATTATACCTATCATTTATTTGCCAAAGACACTTCATCCAAAGCCCCCAACGATATCCGGCTGATGCATCTATTGGAGGAGGAACCCAATATGCGCTTTGAAGACCTTCGCACCATTCATTGCCCGGTATTGGTAATGGCAGGCGAAAATGACCTCATCAAAGAGCAGCATACAAAAGGTATTGCGCAGCATATTACCCGCGCTCAATTGCTTATTTTCCCCAAGGGCACCCATTATATACCACAGGAAAATGCCAAACTTTTCAATAATACCGTATTGGATTTTCTGAAGCAGTAGGAATGGGCTAAATAATCAGTCATCGACTGGTAAAAACGCTTTAACTTACCGCCTTCAAACTCAATTGATGGCAGCAAGTGTTTCCCCTACGTATGTGTTGGATTATCCTTTAGAAAATGTACCCCGTGAACAATTTCAGGTATTGGCGGTGGAAGCTGCCAACCAGCTGAATTGGCCTATCCGCCAGCTTAGCCAGGCGGGCGTCATTATCCGTACCGAGGGCAGTTTGTCGGCTCCGGAAGTAGAACTTAAGATCAGGATATCCGCTACCACGGCTCATTTCCTAAGCAAGGCTACCGGCACGGAACCAGTAGAAGGATCGTACATTGAAGAAACCATTGTGCGCATGCTCACCACCATGCAGCAGCTCGGACCTGCATTAACACCCGAAGTACTGGCCCAAAAATACGAGGCGCTTAAACCGCAATTTGTTGCGCCTGGAAAAGACGAGCTCTTTGCACCACCCGGCACCAAGGGGCAGCAGATGAGCAATTTGATAGCGGCCTTCAAGCCCACCCGCGGCAACTTCGTTACACCTATTCTGATTGGCATCAACGTACTCATATTCATTTTGATGGCCATTGATGGCGCCCATATCCTGCAGCCGGATAGTGAGGTATTGATAAAATGGGGCGCTAATTTCCGTCCCATGACCTTGGATGGCCAATGGTGGCGGCTCATCACCTGTTGCTTTGTACACATCGGCATCTTCCACCTGGCACTGAACATGTATGCACTCACCTATATCGGCGTGGCGCTGGAGCCGTTTCTTGGACCGGCCAGACTGCTGACTGCTTATCTATTGACAGGCATTGCATCCAGTACAACCAGTTTGTGGTGGCATGACCTTTCCGTCAGCGCTGGTGCATCGGGTGCTATTTTTGGCCTGTATGGTGTATTCTTCGCTATGCTGACGACCAGCCTGATCGAAAAACACAAAGAATGGCCTTATTGAAAAGTATTGGCTTTTTTATTGTGCTCAACCTGGCCATTGGCAGCCAGGGCAGCATTGACAATGCGGCGCATATTGGTGGGCTGGTGAGTGGCCTGCTCATTGGCTATGCTTATATTCCAGGGCTGAAAAAGCCACGCACTGCTACCTGGCAATATGTAACGATGGCTATTTTAACCCTGCTCGTGGTAGGCGCCTCCTTTGCCGTATATAAGCAACTGCCCAATGACATACTGAAATACGACAAGGCAATGAGTGAGCTGACTGCCCTGGAGCAAAAGCCATTGATGCGTATTCGCTTCCCGAGCAAACGCATGTTGCAGAACAAATGGCTGCCCTAAAAGAAAAGGGTATCCCTGCCTGGAAGGAAGGCATCACCCTACTGGAAGGGGCCAGCAAACTGGACCTTCCCAAGCCCTATCAGGAAAGGAATAGCTTACTGAAGAAATATTTTGAACTTAGGCTTACAAGTTATGAATTAATGTATAAAAAACTAGCCGCCAATAATAACCAGTACGACACAGAGTTGGGTACCACCAACGAACAAATTGAAGGAATCCTAAAGACATTGAATCAGGAACAGCCCGGGAAGTAAGCTAGAAAGGCTATGAGACAATAAGGGCACAAGGCCGCTGTGCACAAAGCCCGGCTGTCGACTAGAGCTAGCTTTGGGAAGGAAGTCACGAGGTTGCCAGTACAAGGCGGGCACCTATAATCATAATAACTCAATATGCCTTATATAAAAATGAAAAACATATCATTGAATGGGGATCCCATTTATTTAAAAAATGGAAATACATACCTAATAATAGACGCATTGTATCTAAACGATATTAGATTACACTTGGCAAATATTAACCTTAACGACTTGAAGAATGTAAGAGAGATTATTTTCCCGTACAACGAATTTCCATACGGAATTATTAATCTTGGGGGCAGGGGCTTCGTGAAATCAAAACCAAGGACATCCTTTCGACAGATTACGAGAACGGTAATGAGCCCTGTTTTTCATCAGACACAGGCTTAGTGCTTATTTTTAAACGAAGCGACCTATCACTTTTTGTTAACATGATCAACTATGACTTACTTGTTGACTCTACGTTAGAATCGGGAAATTCTACTTATTTGAACAAATTAATAGGAATTGGAGAAGAAAATACATTTGCATTACTGATGGCTCAAGATGTAAAAACCAGCTATGATTTTAATGGAAGTGGTTTCTATAGAATAGGCAATTTATAATAACAAGCAAGTAATACGGAAGCATGCATTGTTTTATCTGGATTACTGTTATTTATTACTGGCAACCGAAATCATGGCCCCAAAATCTCCGCCAGTATCTTGTTGCCTTAAGTCCTTTAAATACATTTTGAAATAGCACCATCAAGATAGAGTGCATCCCGGCAACCAAACTTCACTTTAAATAGGGAGGCGAAGTCATAGAAGGTTGTATTATCTGACTGGGAAATAATAAATACCATATCTCCATTGGGCAAAATGCCTACACCACTCCTTAGGTTCACGTTTTTGGATTGTGGGTTAAATGCAGCATTAATGATTCCGCCACTCAGCAACATAGGTCCCGACTGAGTAGCATATTCAACTTTGAATTGATTACTTTTGCCAGCAATCACAAAAGCGTGGGTAGTAAGTATATGACCTTGCCCTGTTTTGTCGATATAGAATACACCATTGGGCTGCATGTAAAAGTTGCCAGTTTTATTACTGGCCGTATCAATTGGCCTAAGCTCTTTACCTGCTGCTATGAAAAGCCCCAATGGCACATTATTGTCTAGGTACATACCTGCATTGGTAATCATTAAAACATCTGCTTTGCTACTTTGCAGATCCAGCTTTACGGCGTCCAGTGTTTTGAATGGAGCCCCTTGCCTTGAAAGCCAGTGCATACGGATCTTGTGTTGCCTGGCATTCACCACCATCGCATGGTATTGCTGTCCATTAAACTCAATTGAAAGCACTCCGGCTTTCCACACACCGGCCGTATCATGATCATTAATAATATGCATTTTATTACCCTTTGTCAGGGTAGCAAGCCCTATCATACATGCGGAAAGTAATAGTAGTTTTTCATTGCGGGTTTCGTTTTGTGGTTTCTTAAATTATTGAAAACCTGCCGATACTTCATACTTCCTCTCCTTGGGTATAAGGCTATTGGCTTCCTCTATATTATCATCCTTGATAGCAGCTCTTATTTTTTGTACATCTCCGGTTAAGTCGTGTATCCCTACGATCCATTCATTAACATACAAAGAGGCGGCAGAAGGGGAAAGGCCGATTTGAATGGTTCGATAATTCAACTTCATGAGGTACCTATCGCGCTCAGGTTCCCATTGTATGACTACCGGCGCATTTTCTTTAACCTTTTTCCATTCCTCCTTCGTTTGATATACACCCATTTTGGGATGCGATAAGGAAGAATTATTCAATGCCCATAAAAACCTTCATGGGTAATATCCACTCCCAATATCCGTTCCTGATCCTCTTTGGTAGCCCAGCCCGATCGATACATCATCCAAAAGAAGGAGGGTTTGATCCAGGTAGTACGCTCCATTTTAAATGGCGGAGAAACGAATGTCTGGTGTTGAATGGCGGAATCAGCAATGGCATGATTAAAAGCCTGGTACACCCGGATGGTCTTATCTGTATAAAAGGCCCTTATCTCTCTAGCCTCGGTCATAGTTGATCATTTGAATGTTGTGCGAAATTATTGCTACGGCAATATCAGCCGGATGGCATTGTTCTTCTTCATATCAGTACTCAATCCGAGGGATTGACTTTGACGGCCCCAGCGGATGCGCAGCTCGGCTGTATTGGGAGGGATAGAACCCAGGTTATCGGCCATGAACAACAGCTCATTTTCGCCCTTTGCAACCGGATAGGGATCTTTTGCAAGGCATTCCTGACAGGGAACCCTGTAGTGATCCACTTGCCATTGAGGCGCAGGGAAATACTATCCCCATCCTGCACGGCGCCATCCCATAACTCCAATACAATATCGGCAGTATCAACGGTAATGGCAGCCACGGGTTCGGTGGTCCTCGTTTCCACCAGCTTGTTTAAAACGGTATTGTTGACCGGCCGGTAATACACATCGGCCACGATGAATGTAGCATAGGCATTGGACCGGTTGCTGAAATTGAACTCATACTCCCGGCCATCGGTTTTCATGTACAGGAAACCGGTATTGGGCGGAATGCCGCCATAGTTGTCGGCAAAAAGATGAACAGGTTCCTGCCGGTATCCAGCCGGGCCTGCAAAGCCCGGTTGTGGTCGTTCACCTCATCGCGGTAAAGGAGGGGCTTGCCATTGTGCAGCAGGGTAACAGTGTCCTTATCATATTTTTCCTGGTCTTCCAGTTTCATCAGCGCCAGGCTATCGGTGGTAACAATGGGGTCGTAGATGCCCAGGTAAATGCCGCTGGTTGGGGGCTGCAAAATGCGCCGTACACTGGAATCGACCAGGGGCTGGTTGTTCAGTTTCTTTAAAAAGATGCTATCGCGGTACAGGAAATCGCGCAGGTTGACCTTGCTCTGGACCCATATATCGTCGTCGTCATACAGGCCCCGCATCCAGAAGTCGGCCTTATCTATCCACTTGCGGTTAAGCACCAGTTGCTTATTACGCAAGTCGAAACAACCGTTGATGTACCACATCCAGATGCCTAACTTAAAAGGCTTTTCCTGTAAGGGATACTTACCCCGGCTGATGCCCAATTGGCCATCGTTCTTGCGCACCAGCAGCATTTCATACACCCCTTTGAACTCGCCGTATTGCAGGGTTATTTTAGCAGGATACAATTGGCCATTGTCGGGCACCCCGATCTGCAAGTCCATGACCAGCGGGGTAGAAGAGCCTGTCCAGGGTTTACGGATCATTTGCCAGCTGCCAGTCCACGGATCCGATTGGGCCCGGGCGAGGGCAGCCGTCATGCAGCCAGCCAGCAACAGGAGGAGTAGTTTGGACAATACCGGACGTTTAATGGTTTGGAATGGGTAGCACATATTAAATAAAGGCAAGATAGTTTACTTTCGCAGTTCATGAATATTTATACCACTACCGGCTCAGTGATCATTACCTGCCACAAACGTACCATGCCCTACCTGGAACAGGAAGTAAAAGAGCTGGGTTATACCATCGACGACCATTTTGTAACGGGCGTAAAACTGAAAGCCACCGTAAATGAATGCATTCGGCTGAACCTAAACCTGCGCTGCGCCAGCCAGGTTTTGTATAGCCTGAAGGCGTTTAAAGCAGTGAATGCCGATGAGGTGTACCGGGAACTGGTAAATTATGCCTGGGAGGAACTATTGCCCGAACCGGGCTACTTTTCCATTACCAGCAATGTACAGAACGATACGATCAACAATAGCATGTACGCCAACCTGCGGGTAAAAGATGCGATCATCGACCGCATACGGGAAAAGCGGGGCACCCGTCCGGCTACGGATCGGCGCTCACGGGTGCGGTGATCCATTTGTTTTGGAAGAATGACGAAGCAGAAGTATTTGTGGATACCTCCGGCGACTCCCTGGCCCGGCATGGCTATCGCAAAATACCCGGCCAGGCGCCCATGCTGGAATCGTTGGCAGCCGCTACTATTTATGCCACCCGCTGGGACCGGTTAAGCCCCTTTGTGAACCCCATGTGCGGATCGGGCACCGTAGCTATTGAAGCTGCCATGATTGCCACCAACCGCCGGCCAGGCCTGTTCAGGACCAATTACGCCTTCATGCACCTGCAGGGGTATGATGAACAGGTATACCTGGAAGAAGACGCAAGGCTGGAACAACAGATCACAGAAGTACCCGGCTTGCGCATTATTGCTACAGACTACAGCTCCCTTGCTATTGAGAATGCCCGCAAAAATGCCGTAGCCGCCGGGGTAGCCAACCTCATTGAATTTGCCGTATGTGATTTTGCCGATACCACTGTACCGCCCAACGTACCCGGCATCTTTTATGTAAACCCGGAATATGGTGAACGGCTGGGTGAGGTAGCTGAACTGGAAAAACCTATGCCCGGATAGGCGATTTTATGAAACAAAAATGCGGCGGCTATTTCGGTTATGTATTTACGGGCAACCTGGAACTGGCTAAAAAGATTGGTCTTAAAGCTACCCGGCGTATAGAATTTTATACGAGCATTATTGATTGCCGCCTGCTGGAGTATGAATTATATAGTGGTAAACGACCCTAAACTTACCGCTCAACGAACTAATTTGTACCGCAACAAGGCAATTAGTAACTTGCCGGCTACCTAAACAAATCGTTGTGCGAAAATTCATCTCCCGGGCCGTTGCTGTTATCTTTTATTATCAATTACTGTATCAGCCGTTGCCCAACAAACCCCAGCGCCCAAACGCTGTGGCGCTACCGAACACCTGGCCGGGCTATTGAAGCAAGACCCTTCGCTGAAAGCCCGGATGCAAGTGGATGAAGAGAACCTCAACCGACAAACGATCCTGAAAATACAGGAACGCAATAGCAACCAGGCAGGCGCCAAACTCAATGCCATCGTCACCATTCCCGTGGTGGTGCATATCCTGCTTCCAGATCCCAACCAGATCACAGATGCCGATGTAAACTGGCAGATCAATAAGCTCAATGAAGATTTTGGCGGTACCAATGCCGACAAGGTCAATGCCGGTATATTTGCTTCGAGCTTCGGACAATCGCAGATCCGGTTTTGTCTGGCGCAGCAAGATGCAACGGGCAATCCCACCAACGGCATTGATCGTGTTTCCTCTACCGTTACCTGGACAGATGTTACCTCCAACAATGTAAAAATCCGGCTACCTGTGGTGTGCGGTCCTGGGACCCCAATCGTTATTTCAATATTTGGGTGGCACGTGCTACAGACGGTACCCTGGGCATTGCTACTTTTCCGAATACCGGTTTGCCCGAAAATCAGGGGATCGTACTTACCCTGAGTGGATTTGGCAACAATCCCGCCTATGTGCACCCTTCCTTCAATAAAGGCCGTACGGCCGTGCATGAGGCCGGCCACTTTTTCTATGCGCGTCATATCTGGGGCGATGGCGGCGGCTGTCAATCTGATTTCCCGGCGGTAGCGGGCCTCGCGGGTTTTGTGGATGATACACCTACACAAAGTGGGGCTACCAGTGGTTGTCCCTCCGGGGTAGTGGCAGCCGGTTGCGGTTCTCCCAATCCGCCCGGTAAAATGTACCAGAACTACATGGACTATACGGATGACGCCTGCTATTGCCTATTCACCCTTAACCAGGTGGCACGCATGGAGGCAGCCCTTACCTTATTCCGTTCCAACCTGCTTACGTCTAATGGCTGCCAGCCCCGGCGGCGGTGCCCCATGACATCGCCCTGACGGCTATCCTGCAGCCCACTGCAGGCGCCTGTGGCGCTACCGGCAACAATACCTTCTGCTCGCCACAGGTAACGCCACAAATAAGTATTAAGAACTTTGGCACTGCTACGCTGACCAGCCTGGCCGTAAAAACGCAGGTGGACAATGGTACAGCGCTCACCTACAACTGGACGGGCAGCCTGGCCCCCATGGCCTCCACCACCATTACACTGAATACACTCACTGCACCAGGTGGCAACCACCACCTGAAGATTTATGTAACCAATCCCAATGGAGCCACTGATGGCAGGAACAATAATGATACACTGAATGCAGCATTCTCCATCCTGGCGCCCATTGCCGGCCCGGTAACAGAAGGATTTGAGTCGGTGGCTTTTGCACCGGCAGGCTGGCAATTGATCAATGGCAATACGGGCAGCCTTACCTGGGAACGTACAACCGCCGGCAAAAAATCGGGCAATGCAGCTGCCCGCATACGTTTCTACGATTATGATGATGGCGACGGGCAGCAGGACTACCTGTTATCGCCTGTACTGGATGTACAGGGCGCCGATTCGGTGATCCTTTCTTTTGAAAGGGCTTATAAAGCCTATAGTCCACAGGCCCAATTTGCCGATAGCCTGGCCATCATGGTATCGTTTGATTGTGGCGCTACTTATACGGAAGTATGGAAAAGGGGCGGGGTAGACCTGTCTTCTACCACGGGTACCAGTACTACGGCCTTTGTACCTACGGCAGCCGACTGGCTCCATACACGCATTAACCTGAAGCCTTTCCTGGGTAATGCCAGCAGGGCCCTGGTAGCTTTTAAGACCATCAGCAGCTTTGGCAATAACCTGTACATTGACGATGTAAATATTGCGGTGCATACAACCTACCTGGATGCAGCCATTACAGCCATCACAGAACCCACACAGGTGATCTGCACGCGCAATTACCTGCCATCGGTTACCCTAACCTCCCGTGGTACGGATACCATTCGTACTGTGAAAGTGCTGTTCAGGGTCAATAACAATGAATTGGATTCTGTCCAGTGGACAGGCAAGTTGGGCAAAGGACAATCGGCTCAGGTAGCACTCAAGAACCTCAGCGCTACTGTAACCGGCAGGCATACACTGACAGTATATACGAAGCAACCCAATGGACAAAATGAGCCTTTCCCGGGCAACGATACCAGTCGCCTGGTATTTACCGTGAGCGATCCCCAAGTCGCCCCACTGACAGAGGGATTTGAAACAGCCGCTTTCCCCCACTCAATTGGGCTACGAATGTGCAAACCCATGCCTATGGCTGGGAAGCTACCAACCGCAGCGCCAGTGAAAGAAGTAATTCAGCCTGGATCAGGAACTATCGCTTTGCGGGCAACGGCAAAACAGACGACCTGTATACACCACCGGTAAGGGTAAACACCTTTGACTCGGTAGTGGTACGGTTTGATCTGTCACATGCTTTGTCGAAACCAGCAGGCACCACCACCACTTTATTGGATACACTGGAAGTACTGCTCACCAAAGATTGTGGCAAAACTTATCAAAGTCTGTACAAGAAATGGGGAGCTGATTTACAAACCAGCGGCACACCGGGCCAACCCATTACCTATGGCCCAGGCGATACCCTGGGCCATGTACCTGCCAGGGCGGGTGAATGGAGAAAGGAATACCTCGACATTACGCCGCTGGTAAGCGCCGGCAACGCCTTCCAGGTAGTGTTCAGGAACAGTGGCAATAAGGGCAACAATATTTTACTGGACAATATACAGATCACACCGGTGATCTTACCAGCCCGCCTCAAAGAACAGGGTTATATGATAACCCCAATCCATTTGAACAGAACTTTACCATCCGGCACCTGGAAGTACCTGTAAAACTGCAAAGCATACAGGTAGTGAATATGATGGGGCAAACAGTATACAAACGCACTTTCAATGGCAATGCCAGCAATCAGATGAGTGTATACATTGGCGGTGGGGCAGGGGTTTACTTTGTGCAAATGAAGTACAGCGATAAAACGATTACCGAACGTTTGGTGAAGCTGCGGTAGGATCGCAGATTACACTGATTTTTTTGGGATTACGCTGATTGGCGCGTTAATTATATCTACTATCTTTTGTAGTGGGTAAGCTGTATTTACCCGGCTCCCTGCCACCATTAAAAATATCATGCTTACGGCTGCTGCCGTATTATTGGGAGTATTGATGGCTGTTTTTGGTCAGGTGTACCAAACAGGCGCCAATGCCTATGACCTGTTCTTAAGCTGGACGATTGCCATCACCTTATGGGTAGTAATAGCCAATTTTGCTCTATTGTATACCGCTGGTATGGTATATGGGTTCAGGCAAAAAAGCCTGTTCTACCTGGCCATCATCCCATTCAGTATTATTATGATCCTGTCGGCCTTGTCCCTGAAAATATCCGATGATGCGGGCATGTTCCTGTTCATCGCATTATTTATTATTGGCAGCGTTAGTTTCCTGAAAAAGAAACTCATTGATCAGCAAAAGCAGTGGAACCATGAAACAGGAGCATGATATAAAAGCCCTGGTGGTTATACTGGCGGCTACCCTGTATGCCCCCGCTATTGTCGGCGCATTATTGCTCATGGGCTCGGGCCTGCTTTTTATCCTGGTTTATTTTCTCACCCCAAAAAGCTGGGGCAACATGAATAAATACAAGCTCATCATTCTGCTGAACCTGGTGTTGGTACTGTCATTTTTCATTACTCAGTGATGAAAAAGAAAGCATCCTCTCGAAGGGTAAATTGGTATTGCTGGAACTGGCGCCGGTAGATCCACGGTCGCTGATGCAGGGGATTATATGGCGTTGCACTATGCCATAGCAAGGGAAACGGAAGCCAGCGAGTTCCCTAAACGCGGCTATTGTGTAATTGGGCTCGATTCGGGCATCCTAGCCAAAAAGATCAGGGTACAGAAAGGCCGTACCCCGCTGCATGCCAATGAATACCTGGTTGAATATACTTCCGACAGGTGGGACATCAATATAGGGTCCAATTCTTTCTTCTTCCAGGAAGGCCAGGCCGATAAATATGCCCAGGCCAAATACGGCGGCATCCGCATCGACAACAAAGGCAATAGCATACTGGTGGGCTTATATGATGCTAATAAAAAGCTGCTACAGTAAGATAAGATCATAACATAGAAACCAGGCGGATAGCCTGCCTCACTTTTCAACCTGTTAACCTGTCAACATATCAACTTCCTGGAGTATCTTTCAGGTGCTATGATCATCCTAATACAATGCATGGACAGGGTAGGGCTGGTAGCCGCCATTTCGGGTGTACTGGCCCGGCAGCAGTTGAATATTGTTTCCCTGCGGGAGCATGTAGACAAAGCAGAGAACCGGTTTTTCTTCGGGTAGCAGTAGAGCAAGACAGCAACGCCGCCAATATCGGGAAACTACTGCGGCAGGTATTACCTCCCGAAGCTGTGATCATGGTAAACCCCTTGCCCGAGAAAAGGGTGGTGATCATGGTCACCAAAGAATACCATTGCCTGGCCGATATGCTGATCCGCCATTATTTTAAAACCTTGCGGGCTTCCATACTGGCCGTCATTGGGAATTATGATACACTACAGGATATCTGTCAGCGATTTGAAGTGCCTTTTCATTTTGTAACACATGAGAATACCTCCAAAGAAGCCTTTGAACAACAGATCAGCACCCTCATTGGGCAATATGCCCCGGACTATATTGTGCTAGCCAAGTTCATGCGTATCCTGTCACCAGCTTTTGTGGCCCAGCTACCCGGCAGGATCATCAATATCCACCATTCCTTCCTGCCCGCCTTTGCCGGAGCCAATCCCTATCGCCAGGCATTTGAAAGGGGCGTAAAACTCATTGGCGCCACGGCTCATTTTGTAACCAATGACCTGGATGAAGGGCCCATAATTGCCCAACAGATCATACCGGTTACGCATTCCCTCACTGCAGCCAACATGATGCACGCCGGCAAGGAAATAGAAACAGCCGTACTGGCCAAAGCCTTGCGGCTGGTGTTTGACGACCGGGTATTTGTGTACAACAATAAAACGGTGGTATTTGAATAGGTTACCGGATACCTGCCGGGTGCAGAAAATATTATCCCTGTTGCCATATACCCATCCTCCTTTTACCGACTTCACCTTATTGGTGATGACACCCGTGGCGCCATCAAAATTATTGTCATTTGGCTGCACTGCTGCCACCATTGTCTGTATAAAACAGGTAATACCGGGATAGTGAGCCCCTATTAAAAAATTATATACCTTTGCGTCGCAGTTCTTTACTTTAATGATCGTTTCCAGGTGAATACGCCTTTTACGGCTGTATTATTAATAAGGAACCATGTGTAATTCATGGGCTGTCGCGCAACTGTAAGGGAAGACCATCCTCCCAAGCCAGATACTTGCCAGGAAACCGGACGAATGCTTTCGCAGTTTGAAGCAGAAGTCAGGAGCAGTCCCATGCCTCATAAGGCTGTTTCTTTCTTATTCTTAAATTCCGGAAGCATACTCTTAAACGTAAAGGCATTATTTATTTAATGTTTAACCTAAAAGTTTTTGCGTATGCTGACAAACAATTTGGGCTACCCACGCATGGGCAGCCACCGCCAACTCAAAAAGCCTGTGAACAGTATTGGACAGGCGCCATTTCAAGACAGGAATTATTCCTGGCCGCCAAACAGATCCAGGAACACAATTGGAACCTGCAAGTGGCCGCTGGCATTGACCTTATTCCCTGCAACGATTTCAGCTTTTATGACCAGGTGCTCGACATGTCGCTGCTGTTGGGAGCAGTACCCGCCCGTTATGCCCCGGTAGTAACCGACGTTAAAGACAATACAGAGATCGACCTGTATTTTGCCATGGCCCGGGGCTATCAAATGCATGGACTGGATATCACGGCTATGGAAATGACTAAGTGGTTCGATACCAATTACCATTACATTGTTCCCGAATTTACGCCCAACCAGACATTCAAAATATTCTCCAATCGCCTGTTCAGCGAATGCAGCGGGGCCAGGCATATCACCGGCCAAACACCCAAACCGGTACTCATAGGACCCGTTTCTTATCTGTTATTGGGTAAAGAAAAAGGTGGCGACACCAGCTTTGACAGGATTGACCTGATCAAAAACTGGTACCGGTATACATCGACATACTCCACAAACTAAAAGATGATTACCGGGTTGATTGGGTACAATTGGATGAACCCTTTCTGGCTATGGACCTGACGGAAAAACAACAACAAGCCTTTGTATATGCGTATGGAGAAATAAAGAAACACTGTCCCCATATCAAAACCCTGCTCACAACTTATTTTGAAGGGCTGCAGAACAATACCGCCCTGGCTGCTAACCTGCCCGTATGTGCCTTGCACATCGACCTGGTGCGCGCACCACAGCAATTAGAAGAAGTACTGAACAATTCTCCAGCCAGGCTCACCCTTTCCCTCGGTGTAATTGATGGAAGGAATATCTGGAAAAACGATTACAACAAATCCCTGTCGCTTATAAAGAAGGCCATTGATACCATTGGTGAAGAGCGGGTGATGATAGCGCCTTCCTGTTCCCTACTACATACACCATTTGACCTTGATCTTGAAACCAAACTCGATCCGGTGATCAGGAACTGGATGGCTTTTGCCAAACAGAAATTGCAGGAGGTCAGCGACCTGGCGGCTATTGTAAAGGGCAATACCCCTTTGCTGGAGCTGAACCAGCAAGCTATTGAAGACCGCCGTAGTTCAACCCTTATTCACAAACCAGCCGTGAAGCAGCGGGTAGCAGCTATTACGGTCAATGATGCTGAACGCAAGAACGCCTTTGCCATCCGGCAACAAATACAACGCAGTTTGTTTCAGCTTCCTTTGTTTCCTACCACCACCATTGGCTCTTTCCCCCAAACGGAGGATATACGGCAATTAAGGGCCCGGTTAAAGAAAGGAGAACTTACCCAGGCCGATTATGACCAGGCCATAGAAGCGGCTACCATATCCGCCATTCGCTGGCAGGAAGAAATAGGACTGGATGTATTGGTGCATGGTGAGTTTGAGCGCAATGATATGGTGGAGTATTTTGGAGAGCAACTGGAAGGATTTGTCTTTACCCAATATGGCTGGGTACAAAGTTATGGCAGCCGTTGTGTGAAGCCGCCGGTGATTGTGGGTGATGTAAGTCGCCAAAGGGACATGACGGTACGCTGGAGCAGTTTTGCACAAGCGCAAACCACCCGTTTCATGAAAGGGATGCTTACAGGACCGGTAACCATTTTGCAATGGTCGTTTGTGCGGGATGATCAGCCCCGTTCCACTACCACCAACCAGATAGCCCTGGCCATCCGGGATGAAGTAGTGGCCCTGGAAAAGGCCGGCATCAGCATAATACAAGTGGATGAGCCTGCCATCCGGGAAGGATTACCCTTGCGTAAAAAAGACTGGCCAGCCTATTTGCAGTGGGCCGTACAGGCATTCCGTTTATCGGTCAGTGGTGTTAAGGATGATACCCAGATCCATACGCATATGTGCTACAGTGAGTTTAATGATATCATTGAGCATATTGCGGCCATGGATGCCGATGTGATCACCATCGAAACTTCCCGGTCCCAAATGGAGCTGCTGGAAGCCTTTGCTCATTTTAAATATCCCAATGAGATCGGCCCAGGCGTGTATGATATCCATTCACCCAGGGTGCCTGCGGTAGAAGAAATGGTGAGCTTGTTGGAGAAAGCTGCCGCTTTATTACCTGCATCCAATATCTGGGTGAATCCCGATTGCGGATTAAAAACCCGCAAATGGCCTGAAACCAAAAAAGCATTGGAGTTTATGGTAAAAGCTGCTGCTGTAGCCAGAGCCGGAGTAGGGAAGGAGGCTGTAGCGTAATATTGTGAATCGTCAATCGGCAATCGTGAATAAGCTCCTATGGCTGTAAATGGCAGCCTGTTTAATGATTGGCTGCCATTGTACAATATGAGCTGACAAAATCAGCCAGTATAGACAATGATGAAATCAGCCCGTTGAGCAACCCATTCACGGTTGCCGACTGCCGATTACCGTATCTTTAATCAAACATTCGTTGCATGGATCTTGAACAAAGAATAGCACAATCCGAAACCAGGATATTCAAAGCCGTATTTCCCAATACCACCAATCACTACGATACCCTGTTTGGCGGTACAGCCATGGCTTTGATGGATGAAGTAGCTTTTATCACAGCTACCCGTTTTGCCCGTAAGCGCATGGTCACTGTATCGTCGGACCGGATCGATTTTTCACAACCCATTCCTGCCGGCACCATTATAGAATTGTGTGGCACAGTGATCCATGTAGGCAATAGCAGCCTACAGGTACGCGTGGATATTTTTGTTGAAGAAATGTATTCTCCGCAACGGACCAAGGCCGTAAGCGGCAGCTTCACCATGGTGGCTGTAGATGAAGCCAAAAAGCCAGTGAAGATATTGTGAGTGGGAAAACTAGCTGCGAGCCATTTGTGTGTATTGCGATCACTGTATTGGGCTCGTTGCTCGCAGCTGGCAGCTCGTAGCTTATGCACCAATTAAAACTTATGTACAAATCCCAGTCCAACAGCTCCCTGCTGATAGGTAGGCATGATCACCGTATTGGGTCGCTTATTTTTGAACAGCCCTCTTTGTAAAACGGGGTATAGCCAGTAGGCCAACCGGGTAGAAGCTATACCTACACCGGCGCCGGCTACCACATCACTAAACCAGTGTTTGTTGTTGTACATGCGCAGGTACCCGGTGGTAACGGCTATTGCATAGCCAGCCACCCCATACCAGGAACTCTTGTCTTTATACTCCTGCCGCATAAACTCGGCAGCCACAAAAGCATTGGCCGTATGGCCTGAGGGAAATGAAAAGAAATCCGACTCATCAGGCCGTTGTTCGCCACTGAATTTCTTGATGGAAAATACAGCGCTATTGGAGATCAACATTGACATACCATACAGTATGGTCCTGTCTTTGAAATTATGTTTACCGTGAATACCCGCTGCATTTAATCCATATACCGCCAGGGCAGGTGCATATTGCAGGTAATTGTCAATAGAAAGGCGATGGTGAGGATGTTCGATAGCTACCTCTTGCCTGATATTTTCATTAATGTCCTTTAAGCTATGATAACCCAATGAGGTAAGCCCATAAGAGATCAGGGCTGCCGGGATAATAAAAGATTTTACCGGAAAGGCATTATTGGCCACCGGGGTATTCCAGTTCACCCGCCTGGACACAGTATCGGTGGCGAGGATTGCTTTGCCGGTGCTGTCCGTGTATTGTGCAGTAACAGGGGTCAGGGCGGAACAGGTGATCGCTGCTGCCGTCATTGTTTTAAACCAGTATTGCATGAATAAACAGGGGCTTTTATTATTGCAATAGTAAACGTAAATTTTAAAGAAAAATTGAAGCAGGCCCCTCCCGTCCGGCAGTCGCGCATAAAATAGGATAATTCATACATGTAGGACCGGCAATAAATCAATCCTTTACCGCCCCTTTTATCATGTACAATTTTGACTATCAGCCTATTACCAAGAAAAGCAAAGCAGTAATAGGGTAGTGGTGCAGGGGCTTGACTACCAGGCCGGGACCCAGTTAAAATAATCTTAATATTGTTGCATGGGCAAACAAACCCACCCAATTGACGGCAATAGGGCGACCCACCCGAAGGTGGCCAGTGCCAGAGTGACAGCCCTGGCTACTGGGCATTGTTTTTGTGCTGCTACTTGCATGAGCCAGGCATTTGTAAAGGAAAGTGATGAACAATGGTTGCATGAGATTGCACCCACCATGAATGCATTGATCCTGTATCTCACCCGGGAAAACAATGGCATCAGGGTATATGAAAAGAGTAACCGGATAGATCCCAAAACCAATAAGGAGGTCTATTTGATGAGCAATGGTCTGCAATATACCATCGACTCAGCAGGTCACTGGAGCATAGTATAACAATTCACCATATCAGCAATACAGGAGAACATCCCCAAATATTCGAGGTATAACCGAGTTTTTTACTACTTTTAGACCCAACACTTCTTTTCGTTAAGATTGAAACGTAAATCATAACGGGTTTTTACTGGTTCAAATAGAGCGAAAGGAGTTGGAAGCAAAGACTTCCGATGCACCAGGTTAAGGGTCCGGCAGGCTGCGGCCGCGCGGAAAAATAGGCTGCCCCATGCCAGATTCCTGTTAGTTCATTATCTTTAGTACGGAATCCTGTTTTTTACACCATGGGTTATTGCTTCCTCTTCCTGATGCAATGGTTTACAGTCAGGCTTTTATAACCCGGACCTTCACTACATCGTCCTTTTAAAGTGATTCCCAATTTCCTGGTTTCGGTTTATGAATAGCACCCTGTTGGTCTGATCAACTCTTTTTATTCACTGGTAACTTGTAATGACCTGTTCATGAAAACAGCGGGAGACGCATTAATTCACTTATTCCGGCAAGGCGTGGAAAGTGCCTTTGCAGAGATTTACAACCTGCACTATACCGCCATCTATTATTATGCCCGGCATTTTGTGCCCGATGCACAGGAAGCAAGGGATATTACTGCTGAAACTTTTGTGAAGCTCTGGAAGCTGCGCGCCAACTTCGACAATATCCATAAGATCAAAACCTTTCTACACGTCACTACACGCAATGCCTGCATTGATGCTTTACGCCACCAAAAATGGAAAGCCGGCAAACACCAACAACTGATACAACTGTTGATGGAGGACGATGAATCCATGATTGCCCGCAATAGTTCGCCCATGGCCGCTGCCACCAAATTTGTCAATGGATTGGTGGAAGGTGAATTACTAAGTCGTATATACGAGGAAATAGAGAACCTGCCTCCCCAACGTAAGATCATTTTCAAACTGTCTTTCCTGGAGGGTATGAAAAATGCGGCTATTGCCGCCCGGTTGAATATAAGCGTGCAAACAGTACAAAATCAAAAAACCATTGCCCTCAAATTTCTTCGCCTTACCGTGTTAAGCCAAAAACTGGCATGAGCCTACCAACCAATTAAGTTCAACTTTAATATTTTCAGCAGCAGCTAGCTTGCTGTGTAATTTATACATGGAATGCGTATTCTTTTTTTCGTTTTTTGCAAATTACGATAGTTCACCATACCACCTTATTCGTTATATCCCGGATCCCCTTGCTTATATAGAATGCAATTTTATTCGCCTGGGCGATTGACACTCATTTTTTACTATACTGTAACGGTGCATTTTTCTATGTATTGGCAGTATAATTCATTCCAGACTTAATCAGTCTGGCATTCATATCCCGGCCTTTCCCGTTTAGGCCGGGATCTTTTTAGCTCCCTGCCGTCTTCTTTACTTGGCGGATAAAATTCAAATAGGTTGTAACGCAGCATGCCATGCGAAACAATTCCAGGTTCCTGGTATCACCTTAAATAAAAAATACTACCTCCGGCGGTATCCTCAGCCTGCTTTTTCGTTGTAAGTAGAAAGATCCTTCCCTTGCTCTATTGACCTGATTCTCTCCTTCATTTCCCGATCCCCAACGGGAGAGCAGTTTGAAAGCTAAGGATGAACATTAAATGTAACTGCTATCAAACAAAACCTATTCCCATGGATAATATTGCAAAACGGAAGGCCGACCTCATTACCGGGTACATCAAAGGCGCATTGAATGCAGCTGAGCAGCAGGAACTGGAAAGATGGGTGGCCGAATCGGAAGAAAACCGTCACTTGTTTGAATCGCTCACCAATCCAGGTCATTTGCGAAACGCCCTGAACCGGTACGATGAGAAAAGAAAAAAAGATCCTGGACAAGATACAGGCATCCATTGTACTTAACCAGGCTCAACACCCGGACTGGTGGTTTCGCTGGCGCCGCCCCCTGGTAATTGCTGTTCTGGCTGCCGTTATTATTACAGGCGCCTGGCTAATATGGCATATAAGCACCAGCCGCACTGTATTCACCTCCCTGCCTGCCCGGTTCAAAAATGAAGTATTACCGGGTGGAGACCAGGCCAAACTAACCCTCGAAGATGGGTCCGTCATCATCCTGATGGATACCGTCAATGGCGTCCTGGCAACTGAAGCCAGTGGACGCACTCAGGTGTATAAAGAGAATGGCTGGTTATCCTATTTCAGTACCGATCCGGGTGATAGCATTTACTTCAATACCATCCGGATACCCTACAAGGGCCAGTATAAAGTGATATTACCCGATGGCAGCAGGGTATGGCTCAATGCAGGTTCCAGCCTCCGTTATCCCGTCGTGTTTGGCCAGCAGGAACGGAGGGTAGAGTTGCGGGGAGAGGCTTATTTTGAAGTAACAAGCATACCAGCTACCCTTCCTGCTGCTACCGGACTGGTAAAGGATAGAAAAACGCCACCAGCCTGCCTTTTACAGTAAGCCTGTTCACGGTTTCCGGCATAGCCCAATTGCAGGTGGCAGGCACCCGTTTCAATGTAAAAGCCTATATCGATGAGCCCCATGTACAGGCCACTTTACTGGAAGGTGCTATCAAGCTGCGCAAAGGGCCTAATGAGCTGCTACTGAAGGCCGGACAACAGGGCCGCCTGGAAAACAATGGCCAGATAACTGTACGCAACAATGTAAATACAGAGGCTGTCATTGGCTGGAAAGATGGGCTTTTCAGGTTTAAAGACTCCAATCTTCCAGAGATTATGAAACAGGTAGAACGTTGGTATGATGTAGAAGTAGTATATGAAAATACCGTGCACGATCAGTTTACCGGCAGCATAGAAAGAAACACCCCATTGTCACAACTATTACAATATCTGGAACAGATGAGCCGGGTACATTTTGCAATTAACGGCAATAAAATTATCGTAAGCCAATAGCCAGACAGTACAATTATTCATTTTTTCGTTATTTAATAGCACCCTTTTTGTTGACCTATTCCAGTAACCGACTGCCGGAAATAATAAGGCTATCCGCCATGGAAAACAATATCATTAAAAGAAAAGCCGAGCTTATCCTCAAATACATGCAGGATGGCATGTCGGATAGGGAACGGTTGGAGCTTGACGATTGGGTAAGCGCCTCAGGCGAAAACAAGGCCTTTTTTGAAAACCTGACCGAATCAACCCAACTCAAACAGGCGCTGCTTGATTTCGCCGGCAACAAAACCAAAACCTGGGAGCAAATTGCAGCGCTTATTGCCCAACAGCAACCAGAAGATACAAGCAAAAACCTCCTCAACTAACGCCCGCGTTATTGACATATCTCAAATAAAAGGAACGAACAAACGCTCTTATTTCCCTCCTAAGGGTTTCCCTCTAGCGCCATTTAAACATTAGTGACTAAACCAGCAAAAAACAACAAAATCAACAGACATTGTTTTTGTACGGTAGGTATATAAGATTAGATTTGGAGACTCTCCTTAATACCGGTAATGGTAGACAGACGAATTAGCAACAACTCTACAACCAAGTGCCCGGCCCTCTGATAGCAATCCTGGCATATGCCTGCTTAATAGTATTTGAATACTGTTTATTACACAGTTCAATGTTATTGATATGGGTAAATCCAGATTCCTGATGCTTACACGTGACAGCTTGCGCCGCATGGTTGAGCAATCCCTTTACCCTGATCTGAACCTTATTGTTATGCGTCCATTTATTGAAAAACAATTGTGCAGTCCTCTTGATCCGGCAGTCCGTTATACCCCTTTCTTTTATGGGTTATTACCGGGCGACCACCGTGTATTTTCATTAAGGCCATTTTGCATCCCTTTAGACCTGCCGGTCATCTATAACTGGATACATGAATATTGCAGCATTCCTGGTCAAAACCCTTTTTCACCAGTGCAACAATTGCTGGAAGCCTATCACGATCTACTGACCGCTGATTATTGTCAGTCGTTAGTAGCCGAAGTAAATGGCACGGCCATTCTTCAAATTGATATTGTACGCGCCGATCAGGATGAGATCAGTCTGAAAGAAGATATCCGGACAGGAGACTATTGCATTCACTTTTTATTTTCACCACATTTTGATGAGCCCATGAGTTATTTTGCCAATGCCCTCAATAGTTGCTTGTATAGTTTTTTTCCTTTCCGGGTATTAGCCGGGTATTTTGTAAAGCCTCTGTGTCGGACAAACGATCGAATTACCTGTTGCAGGAGGCCGGCTTTGTACTCGATAAAACAGTGCGGGATTATCCAGGTAAAATGAATATTTACCGGCATGATCATGTTCCAACTGTTACAGGCTGATCCATATTAGGCTTTAAGATAAAGGCGCCGTTGGCGCCCCCTTGATAAATACAGTTTCCATTAGCCTTGAGCCTTATTCTATCCTTACAACACCCCTTCCCGATTAAACCGGGAAGGGCTTTTTTTTAGACTTCTACCGCCAATTTATATCCTTTACCATGTACATTGATAAGGCTGATACCCGGATCTTTTTGTAATTTCTTCCTCAACCTGGAAACAAACATATCCAGGCTGCGCCCAACGATCACCCCTTCATCTTCCCACACCTCTTTTAATAGCCTGCTTCGGTCGATCACTTCATTGGGGCTGGCCGCAAATATTTGCAGCAGTTTAGATTCCTTGGCGGTGAGGGGAATGGATTCTTGATCCAATTCCAACAATTGCTTATCGGTATAAAACAGGTAACGACCAATAGAGATGGCATTGGCCGGAAGCGGGGTATCATGGACTTCCTGAACAGGGCTTGCCAGCACGGTGCTGCTTTCTTTACGGCGCCGGTAATACAATAGCCGGCCCAGAAGGGATAAGCTAATGGCGGCCAGGCAGCCGCCCATCAGGTACCAGGAAGAAGAAGCCTCAGCTGCAGCTGTAGCTGGAAATTGCATTTTAATGGCATAACACCCTTTCGCCTGGGCTCTCCCCACACAGGGCACTATATTCTTGGCGGTATCCTGATTGATGGAATAACCAAAGATCACTTCATTGCTGGCGCTGGCAACGACCTCTACCAGGTAAGTAGGAGGGAGCTGGTGCTGTTTCACCACCCGGTCAATAACCTGTACCAGTGAATCGGGTATAAAAGTAAAAGGACTTTCAAAGGTCAGTTTGTATTCATGACTGCCTGTTTGCTGTACCGGCAGCACCCGGGAGGAGGAATCGCCATGATGCAGCAGGACCTGGTGACCAATATTGCGGATCATGATCAGCTCCTTTGACTGACCATACGGGGGAGCGCATCCTTATCACGTGTAACCGTCCAGGAAACAATGAGCACCAGGGCCAGGGCCACTACCAACAAAGTCTTCAAACGCATACGTAAAAATAGCGTATTCATGCAGGGAGTCGTGTCATTTGCATAGATTTTACAGTCGTTTACATAGAATTTACAGGTGTTTTACCACTGCCGGGCAGGCCGGGCCTAGGTTTGCAGGAACGGGCCATGCGCTTGTTGTTCACCTAAAATTTCACCCATTATGCGTAAGCAAACACTATTATGGATCCTTCTCCTGCCCGGCGCTTGTCATATTATTAGCTGCCGGGAGGCAGCAAAAGCAACCGTACCGACTGTAGAGATCACCGGCACTCCGGCAACTCCGGCGCCTGTTGCTGCAGCAGTAGGCTATGAATTGCAGCCCAGGGAAAGCATTTTGTATTGGAAAGGAAACCCTGTGGTAGGTTCCGGCCATGCCGGTACCCTGAAAGCCGAATCGGGAAACCTGGCGATTGATGCCAACGGCAAACTGGCAGGCGGCTATTTTGTGCTTGATATGAATTCCATCCTTAGTACCGACCCGGTCAATAAAGGACCGGAAGATGGACTGGTGCAGCATTTAAAAGATCCGGATTTCTTTGATGTACCTAAATATCCCAAAGCTTATTTTACCCTGGTGAAGGCAGATCCCGGTGCCAATGACAGCAGTTTTACCATTACCGGCCAGCTCAAGATGAAAGACAAGATCAATGAAATAACCTTTCCGGCTACCCTGCTGAACCAGGAGATCATATCCAGGCCAAAGCCGCCTTCCTCATTAACCGGACCAAGTGGGGTATCACCTATCAATCGGCCAATTTCATCAGCAATATCAAAAACAACGCCATTTCCGATTTTGTACCCATATCGCTGGACCTGCATTTCAAACAGATGCCTTGAGCCGGTAAATAAAGGATTTCTTATGCTGGTTTTAGCAAGGACGGCACCACTAAAAAGCTGAAATTCCTGAAGCAATAAACGATTAGCTCAAAAAGCAAAGCCCTGCCAGCAGTTGGCAGGGCTTCGCTTAAAAAAAGTGCTATCAATCCACCTTATCCATCGTAAAATAACCGCCGAGGGTGCGCTTATTGTCTTTGTCATAGACAGACAACATCCCTTTAATTTGCCCGTTCTCGGGAACACCCTGGAATACATACGCCGTTTCTCCCACATATTTTTCAGGTGAAATTCCCCACCCGGACAAAAGAAGTATTCAGCAGCCGTTTCTTTCCCGGCAATGGGCGCCTTACCAATTGTACAACTGACCTCATTATTCTTTTGGGCAAGGATGCTGATCCCGGTTTCATAGGCATTGTTGAGGTAGGTATATTTCATTTTCCAGTTGCCCACAATAGATTGTACCTGCTGGCTGGTCATGGGCGTGGGCTTTACACATTGGGCCAGCAAGCAGGTACAGAAAGCGCAAAAAGGCTTAGTAACAGGAGCTTTTTCATGACTACAATATTTTATACCTCAAATTAATAAAGTCTGCAAGTAGAAAGCGTTATATCAAAAACCGGAAGGTGAACAGGGAGTTAAATATGTTAACAGCTTGTTGAAAAAGGCATAATTGCTGTTTTTAGTTTAACTTAAAAGATGCTTCGCGCTGACCGTTATAGTCGCCTTGTCAATTACCTGCTCCTGTCGGCGCTGCTGCTATTGCTGGTTATACAAGGCTTTTGGTTGCGCTATACCTGGCAGTTGAAAGAAAAAGACTTTGATGAAAAAGTGCGCCTGGCCCTACGGGTATATGGCAATTTTATTCAAGAAGATTCAACCCTTACCAGGAATATGCGGGCCGTGTGGACCGATAGTACACGTCTTCCCCAGACTGGCGCCGTACTGCACCATTCGCTGGATACTTTTTTGTCAACAACAATATCCCCCACATTATGTCTTTGGCATTGGCAAATCGCGCCAGAACCTTTCCTGGATCAGCGACAGTACATCGGCCAGTCTGCTCGACAGTACGCATTACAAGATCATTGGGCTGTGCATGGATAAAAGCGGCTCTTTGTATGTATCCTTTGCTTTTCCGGACAAAACGAAATACATCTTTGGCCAGCTATTGCCCTTGCTGGCCCTGTCGGTATTATCCCTGTTATTGCTTATCGGCTGTTTCATGCACCTGGCGGCCACCATCCGGCGCCAGCGCAAACTGGCCGACTTAAAAACGATTTCATCAACAACATGACACATGAACTGAAAACACCCATCTTTACCATCTCTATTGCTTCCCGTATGATGGGTGAGCAAGCGGGGAATGGCGCCACGGAAAAGAACAATAGCTTCCTGCAAAGCATCCGGCAGGAAACTGACCGGCTTAAAAACCTGGTAGAAACAGTTTTGGAAACCGCCACTCTGCAACAAAAGCAAGTAGTGTTTGAGAAAACCACACTTGACTTGCATGAACTGATCAGGCAAAGCGTCGAAACCTTTCAACCAGTTGCCTGGCAGCAGCAAGGAGAGGTAATACTACAACTGGAAGCAGCTACTCCTTATATCTACGCCAATCAACTCCAGATCAGTAATATGCTGAACAACTTGCTGGACAATGCCTTTAAGTATACCACAGTCCATCCACAGATCATCCTCTCCACCACCAATCAGCAGCATTATATTGTATGCTCCATTAAGGACAATGGCCTCGGTATGGATGAGGATACCCAGGCACTGATCTTTGAACGATTTTACCGGGCGTCCACCGGCAATTTGCACCAGGTGAAAGGATATGGTATTGGGCTTAGTTATGTACAATCGGTGGTGATCGCGCATGATGGCCGTATACTGGTTAAAAGCGCTCCCAACAAAGGCAGCGAATTCATTATTCAACTACCTACTGTCAATAATGGCCAACAACATTCATATCCTGCTGGTGGAAGATGAGGACAACCTGGGGTATATCCTGTCGGAATACTTGCAGATGAAAGGGTTTAGGGTTACCCGGGCCCTGAATGGTAAAACCGGGCTGGAGAAATTACAAGCTGTACTCTATGACCTTTGCTTATTGGATATCATGTTGCCCGATATAGATGGCTTTGCCATTGCCAAACAGATCCATGAAGCAGGCATTACCACCCCTTTCATTTTTTAACAGCCAAGGGGTTAAAAATTGATAAGCTCAAGGGCTTTCACCTGGGCTGCGATGATTACATTACCAAACCGGTTGATGAAGAAGAATTGGTAGCCAGGATCAAAGCGGTGGTGAAAAGGAATACGCAGGCCCAGGAACCTGCCATCCATCAACCCATGCCATTTGGCAATAGCCTGTTTCATTTTACGACCCGGCAACTGGTCATCCATGGCGGGAGTACCATCTCACCGAAAAGGAAGCAGCCTTGCTTCGTCTCTTATTGAATTCACCCAATGGCCTGGTGAGCCGGGACATGGCCCTGAGAAAAATATGGGGCAGCAATGACTATTTCAACCGGAGAAGTATGGATGTCATTGTTTCCCGCCTGCGCAAACACCTGGCGCATGACCCAACCATCAGTATCGTCAATGTGCATGGAAAGGGGTATATGTTGAAAGATAGCAATAGATCAGGGTGAGCCGACCGGAAGAAAAAGGGCGGCCTTCCACAAAGTAAAAAGTCGACAGGTACAACCTGACAGACGTTTACTTAAACGACATTGAATCATGCTTAGGTAACAGGGGAGTTAATGAGCATTGTCCTGGTCTAAGATGGCCAGCACCAGTTCTTTATAACTTCGGCCAATGGGGATCTTGAGGCCGTTGACCTCCACATCGGTGGCCGTAAAGGCTTTTATTTTATTTCTCGATACCAGGAAGGAGCGGTGGGTGCGCATAAATTCCTGTTTATCCAGTTCGGCTTCTATATCGGCCAGTTGGTACTTGGTAAGGTATTGGCCCGCTACCGTAACAATATTGATGTATTCTTTTTTGCTTTCAATGTACAGCACTTCTTCCGTGAAGATCCGGATCTTCTTCTTGTTGATATTGATCAAAAGCTCTTTCTTTCGGGCAGGCTACCGGCAAAAGAAGGGGAGGGTGCTATCTCTTTTCGTTTATCCCGTATCTTATTAACGGCCCCGATAAAACGGTTAAAGCTGATGGGCTTTAACAGGTAATCTACTACATTCAATTCATACCCGTCGAGCGCATATTCCCGGTAGGCGGTGGTAATGATGATCTGCGGAGGGGATTTCAGCGTTCGTATAAAGTCGAGCCCTTTCAATTTGGGTAGATGAATATCCAGGAATATCACTTCTAGATCGCCACCCTTCAGCAGTTCCAGGGCATACAAGCCATCGCTGCAAACACCCTTTAGCGAAAGAAAAGGGATCTGCCCGATATAGTCCTGCAGTACTTCGGCCGCCAGGGGTTCATCTTCTATGATCAGGCAATTATACTTTTCCATACGTATTCAAATTTACAAGAACCATTGCCTTAAACACCTGGTTTTCCTTGCTTGTTTGTAAAGATTGCTCCCCATATAACAATTCCAACTGGCGGCTGGTATTGGACAACCCGATCGCATGTGTAGCGCCATTATTGCCAGGCCCTTCAAAACTATTTTCCACCACAAAAGAAAGCCGCCCCTTTTGCACCACCATGTCCAGGTGAATATAGGAATCAAAATGGTTCTCACCGGCGCCATGCTTAAAAGCATTTTCAACCAGAGGCAATAACAGCAAGGGCGCAATGGGTTGCTGGGGGTCATCGATGTTCTTGGTAAACACCAGCGACAGTTTATCCGTATACCGTATTTGCTGAATGGCGATATAGTCTTCCAAAAACCTACCTCCCGGTCAATCGAAATCGTATGGCTGCCACTCTCGTACAACATAAAACTGAGCAACTCCGACAATTTCAGTACCACATCCGGCGCCTGATCGCTTTTTTGCGGGTGAGTGCATAGATATTGTTCAGCGTATTGAACAGGAAATGCGGGTTGATCTGGTTCTTTAGCAGTTGCAACTCGGTGGTGAGTTTTTCTTTTAAAAGCGTCTTTTCTCTTTCCTTCGTTTCCTGCTGGTAGGTTACAAACCGGGTAGTCATGAGCAGGGCAGCTGGGAAGGCAGCTTCGATCATGATGCTCAGGAATTTCCTGGGCTCTACAAATACCCCCCGGGGCACTACAATATTTTCATACAAGTGTGGCAATACAATTTGACGGGCCAATACAATGACGGCACAAATGGCGGCCAGATAGGATAGGAGGATAAACAGGGCATTGACCAGGTGACTGTATCTTTTTTGTACCATTTGAACCAGGGCAATATACACCAGGTAATAAGCAAAGATCAGGTGAGGCAGGATGTAAAGAATGCACCGGCAAAAGCCCGGGTGATGTACTTGGTTTCGGACCAGTCCTGCACATAATCCTTTAGCCACATGTATTCCAGGTAGGCCAGCAGCCACCAATACAAGGTCCAGAAAAGGATATGCCGGAAAGGCTTGTTCATAGCGCCAAAAGTCGAAAAAAATGGGCACTGTACACAAAAACAAGTTGATAACATCCAAATAAAGGCAAACAACAACAATCTGTCAACAAATGGCGGCCAGGCCTTGGGCCAGTTACTATAAGCGCCTGTGCAAAACAGGACAGTTGGCACAAGTAGTTTTCAGTAGCCCGTACCGGAAGGATAATTTTGAGGGAAGCGCTTATTATCAATAGCCTTCTAAATATTCAGCCGATGCCTTATTTAACCCTTGCCCGCTCCATCGTATTGCTCAGAATAGCTGTGGCCATTATCTTTTGGCCGATGCATTGGTACACATCGGCAATCATACCATTGGGCGCTTTGGTGATCACAGCAAGTTAGTTTCAGTACTTATCCATTACTGGCATTTCAAATATCAGCCTTCCGCTGACGCCAATTGTCGGCCAGGGTTTTGGCAGAGGGCGTGCCAATGGTATCCAATGCAAACAGCGCCCCTTCACCCACTGTTTTATGATTATACCAACTAACAACATTATCTACCGGCGAGCTATCTTCCAATAGCATATTTAACCGGCTGAAGGCCTTTCCATGCCCCAGGATACTGAGATAGAGGGTGGCCAGGTAACGGAAACGGGCATTTTCATGTTCCGCCAGGCTCATCAATTCCTCAAACCTAAGCTGTTTGAGTACGTTTGCATACATAGGGAGGGTCAATAATATTTGCAGGTATTCTATGTCATAAATGAGCAGTAGTAATTGATCTACTTTCTTACCCTCCGATGCACATAGGTTGTTAATAGCATTCAACGCAATTTGTGCCAGCTCCTTATTAGCGGAACGGAGGTGGGTAATAAATTTGTCGAGTGCCGGTTCAAAATTCAAATGCCCCAGCACCTGGATGGTGATGGCTGTCAATTCATCCTCGTGGTGCCGTAAAAATGGCTGTACTATAAAGCCATAGTGCGTTTTAAAGGCGCCAATCAACCCAATGAGCAACATTTGCTGGTGCACATCACCCGTACGGTTAAGTTTATCATTAATGATATCAGCAATTTCTTTGTTTTTATTGCTGAAGACCTCCAGCGTCAATTCTTTGGCCAGGGGTATATCATATAGATAGATGGTATCCACTATCAGCCTGCTTGCTTCAGGAATATCCGCTACATGAAAAATGGAATTCCTGGTGGGCTCATCCAGTATGTCATTTTTCAAGAAGCCTTCTCTGACTTTCTTGGTTTTTCGCTCAAATTCATAGCTGGTATCATCTTTAGGCGATGTATTGGCCATCAGCAGGTCCATAAACAAAGTAGCCGGTTGGATCTGCAAAGCGCCGGGTATCCTCGTTTCTTTGGCATAGTTATCATACCAGGAGGTCAGGTGGTGAAAGATCAGCTCAACGGCTATATCAGCTTCGCCCTTGACCGCAAAATAAGCCGCAAAATTGTATTGCAGTTTATCCGTTGTATCGGCCCGGTCAAACCCGGTGCCAATCATGGCTTCATAAAGTTCCATGATCTCTTTCTTTGCGCCCATCCTCATGAGTGCCTTAAGGATCGTAATCCGTAGTGCAGGGTATTGCATAAACATTTCTGGCAGACGGGGGACAATGCTTGCTTCCTTAAAATCAGCTAATGCCCTGATCAATTCATCCAGGTAAATAATATCAGCTTGTTTAAACAACTCCAGTAAAGCAGGTACCGCCTGGCGTGTATTCAATCGCCCCAGAGCCAGGATGGATGCTTTTTTAATAGCAGGCACATCCCGCCGGAGTTGTTCCATTAGAACAGACGCGTATTTCTGGGATTTCCTATACGCCAATATGGGGATGAGCTTGTCGCATACGGCTTTGTTATTGTCATCACGGATCAACACAATGATCGTTGACATTTTAAATTTGACCAACGCCCGCAATACATCATCTTCATGCTCTTTTACTCCCAAACAGGACAAGAGAAAGGGAATGGACCGGTTGGTGGCCTGGTTAGAAAGCACCTCTAAACAAATACGTTTTAAATCCGTGTCGTACCCATGCACTTTTTGCAGAATGATTGATTCCGACTGCTTGCCGGGGTATTCTTTCCAAAAAGACAAAGCTGGAGCCAGGTAACGTTTATCATTGGTTTCAATGATCTTTTTGCTCACTTCCCGTGTTTTTCTCAAGTTGCCCCCCGCAGTTTGACCAGGGTGGTAATTTTCCGGTACCCCTGTGCCTTATCCAATAAAGTATGGACAGCCATTACCGGGTCCCGTTGGAAGAGGATGGGTAATGCTATCCTGGCAATACCTTCATGACCAGCGATACTTTCCTTTAACTCAAGGTTGCTAAGGTTATACAGCTCATGCACCAGGAAATGTATTTTAGACAATTTATTTTCGTCTATATATGAGCGGTAAATTAAAAAGTTAAAGAAGGGGACGACAAAATGTTAAGGATGCCAAAATCGGCCAACAAAAACCGGGTACACCTAAAAGTTAAAGATGCAACCTTTCTATTGAAGTTACTTTAAAGCGCCTGAATCCTTCAAACCTGGAACGACTTTAGAGGCAGTTTCTTTGCCATTTGTGGCGCTATCTGCCTTTTTGAGGCATCTACTGGCATTATCGGTAAAGCTGCCTTTGAGCCTGCCGGAGCCTGTTCTTTACCATCATTCACTCCCTTTAAATAGGCAATAGGGACGGCCAGAATAGCGGTTATTACCACCGTAGCAACGATCCGGGCAGGCTCATACCAATACCATTTCTTTTTTGGGAAATCCTCAATCCTTTTGGATGCCTCTTCTTTCGCCTTCCATTGCAAGTATGCCTCATGACCACCTAAATCCTGGGCTTTTTTACCAGTTTCCGTTAGTTGGTCGGTCGGGATCGCATAATTAACACATATTAAATAATCCCAATCAATAGGAGTTTTCTGATTTTGGCCGATTGATACAGCGAAAGCTGAACCATTTCATTATACACATCTTCCGGGTGCTGGTCATGTTCGCCTATCAATATGTTGTACATTGGCCCCTGAAAACCGAAGGGCGTGTTTCGGGGACACCTCAAGAGTGCCTTATCCATCAAAATAGCCTCTGCTTTGGTCATTATTCAACGTTGTTAAATAGTTCTTACTTTGTTACTGGCAAATCCACACATAAAAAAAAGGGCTTGTATAGCCCTTATATCACATTCATTCAAGTTACTTGATCTCCTTGAGAAAATCATCGGGATTTATCTTCAGCCCATATAATACCTTGATAAAACTACTCAATAGCATGTCTCCTCCAGCCTCATACCGGGCCAGAGCGCTCCGGGAAATGTTGACCTCATAAGCAAAGTTGTCAAGGCTGCTTTGCTGTTTCCGCTTGGCTTTTATTGCCTTGCCAATCTTCTTCAGTATCTTCTCCACCTCCGCTGCTGACAATTCCGGTGCAACTTGCTTTTTATCAATCGGTTTCTTGGTTCTCATGGGGCTAAATAATTGAATAAATCCTTTTATAAAAACCCCTTACTTGACATCCTAAAATAGAAGTCCTTAAAAGAAAGTCCCGAAAATAGGACGTTTTGTTTTAAAAATCCCTATATTGTGCATCATAGGATAAGGTTTAATGGTTAATGATTTTGATTAGTGCGCCTCCCTTTAACAGGGAGGCTTTTGTTCTATTATACTATATCTTTGCGAACTCCATACAATATTTGGAAGCTTTCGCTTTGATTCCCGTCCTGGAAAAGGGCAAATTTCATACGAACGGGATGATAAGTGATGAGCCCATGCCTTTGGCGTGGGTTCTCTCTTATACGTTCGTAGGGCCTGCCCGGCCTCCAGGACAATAAGTTGAGACCTGCGCCATTTTCTTTTCTCTAAATGAGCACTCGCCTCAACGCCTCATCCTCTCACACTTAATTTATTGAATATGTCACAGCAGGCCATTAAGCTTTTTGTGGTGGATGACCATAAGATGTACAGGGAGTTTATTATCGAAATTCTTGCATCTAAAGGATTTGACATTATAGGTGAGGCGGTGAACGGAAGGGATTTCATTAACGCCATAAATCCAGCTCAACTCCCGGATATAGTAATTGTTGATTGGAATATGCCGGAAATGGATGGCTTGGAAACTGCGCAGTGGATAAAAGCAAACCACCCGGCAGTAAGGGTCATTATTAATACGACTGAAGCAGAGTATTACAAGCTGCGAAAAATCAAGGCATCGAAAATTGAAGGCTTTGTCTCAAAACATCATGAATTTGTCAACTTAATAAAAGCACTCTATGCCATACAGGCTGGTAATACATACTATTGTAGTCGGCAACCCAAAGTGCAGAGTTTTTGGCAATCACGAGTGCAGAGATTTCGGCAACAATGAGTACACAAAAATGGCAACAAGAGTGCAGAGCTCAAAAGTAGATTTAGTTGTTCTGTTCTTCAAAAATAGTTTTGCGATTTTTAAGCCTGTAGCTCTTTCCAGTGAGGTTAATCACTTCGCATTGGTATAGTAGCCTATCCAGTAGTGCCGTTGCCAGCACCTCATCATTAAGCATCTGTGCCCATTCCGCCGGTTTTTATTGGTGGTAATAATGAAAGATGTTTTTTCATAAACCTGGTTAATAAAATTGAACAGTAATACCGCCTCTTTCTTTTCTACGGGGAACAGCATGATGTCGTCTATTACAATCAGGTGGGCGTTTAAAAGACGCTTGTATTCAGCCTTTGCGGAGGCTGTAATCTCCTTCATCTTAAGCGTGCCGATAAGTGTGTCCATAGTGCGGAAGTAAGCCTTATAGCCTTTCTTTACCGCTTCATTGCATAGTCCTGCCGAGAGGAATGTTTTTCCTGTACCGGATGGCCCCATCAAGATGATATTAAAAATCTGATCCATCCAGTGTAGCTCCCGTAATTGATGTAGCCGGGTAATACTAAGGCCATTTGTGAAGGCTGGGTCATAAGCTGCCAGATCACAGTATCGGGGCAGGGTGGCCAGTTTTAGCCGCTTTTTGATGTCTCTTTGCCTGCGGTACTCTGCTTCGGTGGTCAGGAAGCCCAGGGTATAATCAATATACCCCAGCGCCCTGGCTTCCGCATCGGTAATAAGTTCGTCTATTACCTTGTTTACGCCAGTCATGTTAAACTGCTGGCAGTACTGCCTGATCATTTGTTTTTGTTCCATGTATTGCTGTTGTGTGTGTTTAAAACATATCGTAATCGTTAATAGAGCTGGTGTCAGGCTGTATTAGTGCCTCTGTGGGTGTTTTGTGGTTTAGTGGATTGAGGTACACTACAGGGGCTTGCTGATCTTCCAGCTCGTTGTTCAGATGCAGCACCACTGATTTAAAGTCGGCAGCTCCTTTTGCTCCAATCTTCAGACAATAGGCTAATGCCTGCGCTGCAATAACCGGTTGGCAATGCTGCGCCACCTGTATCAGCAGCAGTAACTGGTCGCGTATGTAACGAGGTTTATCCTGCCGGATGGCAGAGATGAACCTGCCGGCAGCTTCAGCATCACTGACCAGTGAGCAGAACTGGTCTTCCAGCTCCTGTATAGCAGGACTCTTGTCACGGCGATGATCATTGTTAATAATTTTCTCTCCGCTGCCAGAGCTGATCAGATGGCGGCAGAGTTCCTGGTGTTCTAAATTATAGACAACAATGCAGGTGCCTTGCCTTGCCAGCAGCACCTGGCTGCCGCGTCCCTGATAGGTGCTGGAAGGTAAAGAGTAGAAGTTGCCTTTATAGGAGAAGCTGTTGTCTTTACGAACGGCATAAAGCGTTCCTTTAGGCCCTTGCAGTACCAGTGGCGTATAAGGATGAAGCAGGGATTTTTCTATGATCCATTCCTGTATGGGCTGTTTGCGGGTGGTACTATGGGGTAACTCATTGGCTGTTCTGCTTAGCCAGGCCAGTGCTTCTGCATTCAGGGTATCTATATCGCTAAAGGAGCGATTATACAGGAAGTTCTGTTTTACGTATTTTACGACGTTCTCTACCTTTCCCTTGCTTTCCGGATCGGATTTACGGCAGAAGTGCAGCTTGAACTTACGCTGGCTGCTATAGGCCCTGAACTGTTCAGTAAGGATCAGATCTCCCTTATTCTCATCTACAATGAACAACCTGTCCTGATCGTATACCACTGTATCAGGCAGTCCCTCTATAAAGGCAAAGGCATGCTCATGGGCTTCTATAGCGGTGATGGCAGTGAAGGGTTCCTGTGAGAAAAAGACGTACTTATACCGGGATCTTGACAGCACTAGTGTAAAAAAGTATACTTTAACCCTACCACCCTGTGTGTTACGCATATTGTACTGCCCAAAGTCGACCTGTGCCTGCGCTCCATAAGGTGTCTCCGGCACCATCTCATACACCCGTACCCCTTCGGTTTTCACTAACTGGTACCGCTGGCGTACACGGGATACGTAATTAAATACGGTTCTCACAGATACGGAAGGCAGATCAGGGTAATGTTCTTTCAGCCAGTCGTGCATCTGTGCCGATGAGGTGTCGGGATACTGCTCCAGCTTCAACTTTATAAACACTTCGTAGCGATCCAATATACAATCCTTTTCTACCCCACGTTGCAGTATCTCCTCGTAATCACGGTCATCCTCTACCACCAACAGGCGCTTTACAGTACGCCAGTTTAAACCCAGGTGATTGCTGATGTAACTGATGGAAAATCCTTCTCTCGATAATCTGTGTACTTCGTGATACGTCATAAGCTTCGATAAATACGGTGTCAGCGCCATGAATGGGGTATTGATTAACCCACAAAGCTCTGCACTCTTTGTTGCCGATTTCTCTGCACCGTTGTTGCCGAAAACTATGTATCAGTTGTTGCCGATTTCTATGTATTCCTGATTGCCGAAAACTGGGCAGATACCAAAAGGCTGTCTCCTATGTTTGCATAAACGGGAGATGGCCGCTTTTTCATTTTTAAATCATAACCCATGAATGATGAGATGAAAATAAGATCGCACTCAATAGCCAACGACTTGTGGGCATTGCACCATGACAATGCCTTTGGTGTTTTGCGAGTTGCGTTTGGGTGGTGTGAATTGGATGAGTATTTGACAACACTTTGGGAATGGTTGCAAGCTGCTTTAGGGAATGATAACAGTGCTTATGAATCTGCACCTCGTCGTATTGATCTAATGAAATATTATAATAGCGTTATACCGTTAATTGAAGCCTTAAACACCCTTAATGAAGCGAACAAACATAAGATGCTAACTGAAGATCAAGAAAAGAGTCTATTGACCAAACTTGACATGCCTGCACAATGCAAAATAACCATTGAACGATTTTGTAACTCGTTTACCTGGGACTACAGTAAAATGGAATTGTGGGACTGGTATGATGCAGGCAACTCAAATAATCAATACTATAATCAAGGGACAGACCGCTCCCTCTTGCTGCTTACCTGCCAATGTGTGTACAGTTTATTAAAAGCATCCTATCTAATACACGCAAACTATAAAGAACCTCAACAGTAACTATCAAATTTCACAAGTGGCCCTATAACAAAAAAAAGCCGCTCAATAGCGACTTTTTCAAAGTACAACTCTCTTTAAGGTATCAATTATCATACTCCAAAACAAAAATGCAGTCACTCTCCAGCTCCATTGAAAACGGCCTTACATGAAGTCTACCTCCCTGTACCTCTTGTAAATCCAGACTGGTGATTACAACTCGCTTCTGCTCATTGGGCGGCACTCCTGGAGTAAGTAAAAAAATATCAGTTAAGGCATTCTCCAGATTAACAGCCGTATTTGTCTCAAAGATCAATTTTAGCTTCTCAAGCTCTGACTCTGAAACTGTCTGTCTTGCCCTATCAAAAAACCCTTGATCCCTATTACATAATCATCAATACTGTATTGCTCCTTCACTGTCCCCTTTCTTTCAGTCATAGGAGTTTTGATGATATTCTTTTTGCTACTAATTTTCACCACTACATATGGCAGGTACATTAGTAGATTTGGCCCCTGATAAAGTCGCACAGGAAGCATTATCTCCACCCCGTTCAGGCTCTCTGAAATTATACCGCCTTTTGATGTGAACTTGTTTAATGCTGAAGTTTGCGGCAGTTGAAACATTTCAGTTGTGTCCTGTGCAACTTCTCCCTCTTCATTGATGACATAAGGATGGGAGCCGAACGTTTTTTGATAAAGCTTGGCGAGGTCTACTATTACAGATGTGTTGCTCATAAAAATTACCTTTAGATTAGAACGCTTTTTAAATCGGTAGTATCACCATGATAAATGCGGCCACTTAGATGCAAGCTTTCGCTTTAAGCGATCAACTGCAATGTCTTTATACTCGCTTTTTTTGGTTGCCAACATTGCATAATTGTCATCTATGATCTTCGGTATGGTAACCGTGCTAAGAAAGAACTCAACCGAAAGCTTCTCAATTATCACCTCATACCGGTTTTGGGTTGTAAAGCCATAATAGAAATAGCGATCAATCAAGCACTCATTTCTTTTTGCATTCAACTCAATGCTCCTGCCTTTTTTTGGCTTAGAACCCTCTTGAGTTGTTTGCTCACTAAAAATGTCCTTGAATATTTTATTGTTACCACGGATCACCTGACGCATAAGGCAGAATAGTTGTTTTAAAACAAAGCGAGTACTATACTTTTATAGGAAGCAAAATATGGGAGTAGCGCTATTAAGGATCAAGCACTACTTCCATTGCTTCAACCTAAACAGCAGTAGCTTTTTTGAAATAAGGATTGCTGTTGTAATTGGAGACACCCGACACCTTTATCCGGGAAACACCATTGGTGGATTCAAATACAGTTGAGACAATTTCACCAATAGGCTTTCCAGGGTGCATCTTATCAATGCCCAATTCGTAATACTTTTCTGCGACACCCTTTGCAAACTCAAGCATAGCCTTTGCCGCATCAGTTTCAGCAAACACCTTGTTGCCGTTTTCAACCGACACCTTCAAGGATTCTTTCAAGATAACAGCACCAGCCTCATTTAACTCAAACAAGGCAGATAAAGTGGCCGGGGTAATTTGCAGGTTTTGTGGTGGATAAAGTGAATCAGCCAGTTTTTTTACAACCTCACCGACCTTGTTTAATAACTGGTCATACCCTTCTGGCTTTTGTAATAGCTCGATAGCCTTTTTCTACATAGTTGAACATTGCCAACAACAATAGGCTGGCCATCTGTCATTTTATCAAGCAACAACGCCTCTGGCTCCTTAAATAGCCTGTATAAGCAATTAGTAGTAAGTGGAGGCAGGCCCGATGCCAAATAAAATGTTACTACCTCTTGTATCAAATCAGCAGCGGCCTCAAAGCTGGCGATCTGACTACGGTAGCTTCCTTCCCTGAACTCAATCAATACTTTTTCCATGTTTGTGAATTTTTGATTTATGATTTATAATCGCGGTTGAATGTCTGCTTGTATTTCGCTTTAAACCCTTCTAAATCCCTTTCTTTTAACTCCTCAAGCAAGCCCTGCCTATCTAAGGTTTCCCATGAGCAGTATAGCAAGGCAAGCCTTCTATTATCAGCATATTCCTCCAGCGCTTGAGCCAACCCTTCCGGGTCATCCTTATATATAGTTCTTAACTTGTGTAGGGTCTGCTCATTGATGGTATTCTTTTTAAACGCTTCAGAAAGCTGCTCATCAATATTTTTTGCAGCCTTTTGGGCAGCTTTGCCCTCCAGCTTTTTAACAGGCGCATTTTCAGCTTTCTTCTTTTCAGTCCTCAAGTCACTCAAGTTTACCGGCTGACCGTTGACATCGAATAAGGAGAGGCTATTCATATTACCGGGAATATCAACCAAAGAGCACTCTCTATGATACCATTTGGTGATTGTCGGGCCTGTTTGTCCTGGCTTCTTTAATGAGGGTTCATCACTCGACTCAACCACAACGATATTACCAACAGAGGCACCATTCAAAAAACCATCCTGAATCTCTTGAACAGTCTGCTCCCCCTTGGGTGGCTCATGTTAATAACAGGTTTTGCATATACAGCATCACCCTCGACGCGAAAACCCTCCCATCGAACCAATACACCCTCTTCACGCTTGTGCATATAATACCCAATAGGATTCTTTTTAAACTCATCCATCAGGTAGCCTGACGTTAGGAGCCTGAAGCCGTAAACATTGACGGTACTATCAGTAATCAGAAATTCTTTATTCAGCTTGTTCATTTGGTGGAGTTTGTATGAATGATAAATAATATTGCCCGGAAACCCGCTGCTGCATGTGAGTACACCGTATTTAAAACTTATCGAATGACGCTCACTTGTATCTAATCCATTAATAAAACCAATGAAGTGCAACTCTGCTGTTGATCCAACAGCAGCCTGAAGATGTATGAAGATTGATGGAGATGGAAAGCTTAAAGATGCAGAAGCTTGCAGTAAAGATAGATCAGACAGATGGTTTAATAAAGTTCACATATTCACGGTCACAGTCACCCGCTTATAAGTATTCCAAATCCACCAAAAGAGTCAACAAACAACCCATTATTAGCAGCATAAAGAGCATGAAACACCATCTATTTTTTATTGAAAAGACTCCAGATTGATCGTAATAAGGCCCGAAAATCACAAAATACTCCCTATAAACGTGGTCAAATACCTATAAAATCAGCACTACCAATTGAATATCAGCATGTTGTGTTATTTCTATAGCTCAAAAAAGAGGGATTTCATTGTATTTATGCAGCGGTTTTAAGGGATATAGTGCGGGCTATAATGGATATTTGAGGGCCTCTATACCCGCTGACTCCACACCTTAACAACCGCAAAAGGGATGTTGAGGCAATAAAAAACCCACTGTGGAAACAGCGGGCGTTCAATCTTCGCCTCTTCAGGCTATTCTTCATCATGAAACACTTTTTCCGGGTAGTACCTGTCTTGCAGCTTTTTCAGGTAGGCAAACCACAGGTCTTTAACCTGGTTATGTATAGAGGGGTTGGTACTCCTTACGTAATTCAGGAAATAGCCAAAATACAGGTGAAAGCCTCCGGTCTCCTCAATGGCCCCTTTCTTCGCATCCTTCCACTGGTATCTGTGATACCACTTTAAAACAGTCTTATATGAAACATCAATTGCACTGGCTGCATCTTTACAGGTAAACCCTTCAACCGTGATCAGCCAACGGGCTTTGAGGCGCTTGCCAACCATTTCCTTTTTACTGTAAATGCTATTCTGTTTCATGTTATTGGAATGAGTTCATTAAAGCAGAGTCAGTCTTGGCCAATTGTGTGATCCGTATGAGCTGCCCTGGAGAAAGGAGCATCTCTTGAAGCAGTGCTTTTAGAGCAAATAAGCCGTTTTGAGCTTCCCTGCCCGCCCCTTCATGATCCACCAAAGAAACAAGCTCCAGTAAGCCTGCTTGCATATTGGCAAGCTTTACCAATGGAGCCTCATGCTCTGTTGGTATTTCGATGATCAGGGAAGTATCAGTTATTTTAACCATAGTAGGATTTTTGGGAGATTAAAGATTTTGTACAGTTTAGGCTGGGTTTATAAGAGTCATATGCTTTTGGAGTGCTTTTTAAAGGAGCTTTCAATGTGTAGCTCTTCCAGTAAAGAAGATGTTGCTTTAGCAGCTTTTTGCTCAACATTCTTGCTGACTATTTTTTTAAACTGGCTAACTACTTTTACCAACTCGCTGTATGACAAACAGCCGATCTCTTTTTACAGCCCCCTGGTTAAAAGAAACTGATTGAGCTTTATGGTGTTCATTTTTTTATCCTCCAGGGTATCACCCCATATAATACCAGCTTCATAAGCCAGTGCAAAAACCGTCCTACGCATTTTGTCACAAGGATCATATTGAGCAAGAGCCTTGATTAAATCGCTTGCCTCTGTAAGCGTCATTTCCTTTGTGCTCACTGTCCTGCCATTGGAAAAACGGGCAACCAGTTCATTTTTGGAGTCCATTAAATTTAACTGGCTTAACAGTATGTGAATCTTTACAATTTGTGCATTTGTTGAGTAGGTCATAATTATTGTTGTTGTAGTTTGGGAATAATATTTACTCTGTATCTGTGGAAGCAATAAGGTCAATCTTATATAGCAGGATTTGGTTTAACAGGTCACCAAAACGCTTGTTACTGTAAAACTCTTTAACTGTTGCCTTGTCTGTGATTTCGTTTTGAGCACACACAAACTCAATCTCATCCCTGCTCAATCCGGTCATTCTATGCCAAAGGTTTACCCTTCTTAAAAACTCTGCACATCCTTCCTTTTGCTTCCGGGCATGTTTTTAAGGTTCTCTTCAAAGTAGGGCATACCTGCCAGGACAATGCCGCAATTGTTGATTGTGTAGTCTCTCAAGTCATGTAAATACTGCATAACCGTATGAGGCAATTTACCAGCTTCATCAATGATCAACAGGGGAGATGTCAACACGTTTAACTCCTCTGCAATCCTGTTAACCATGTCATACTTATTGCCTTCAAAAACAATCCCCAATTCTTTCAGGATAGTGCACAAAAACTGCCGGGCGTTCATTGTCTTTTTATAGACTATATAGAAAGTATTCCGGCCTCTTTTAATACTTTCCAATGATCTTGTCTTACCCATTCCGGTATCACCGGTTAGGCCGATCATAAGCCGGTTTTTACGGGCGGTACTGCAAAGCTTTTTAATAGCCAAATGATCAGCAGTATTGAACAATGGCTCCTTGTTACCAGTACCAACAGCATTCCATATCTTTCTCCACATTTCCTCACTAATGACATTCCATTTCCCGGTTAGAACGTTATTGATTGTAGCATCACTTACCCCAATTTTGGTAGCGGCTACCCTTTGAGAAACCCCTTTGGCGTTGCAGTACTCACGCAAGGCTTCGCAAATGTTTTCTTTTGAGACCTCTTCTGTTTTAACTACTTTTGAGTTCATATTGATTATATTTTGTTTGAAGTTTTAAGATTCAAAAGTTGCCTCCCTTGCTTGCAAGAGAGGCTTTTTATTAGTCAAGCAACTCTTCATCATTATCAATGGCAATCTGATGTTTGCCGTCAACTTTGAAAGGCGTTTTATTTTCCAACTTGCTTTTAGGTTGAAGTGATTCAAGTGTGAACTCATCAACAGGTAAACCGGTGACTACTGTTGTTAAGTCAATCCCCAATTCTCCGGCCCTGTATCGTACATAGTTGTTCTCAAGCTGTTGAGATAATTCTTTGGGAGCTTTGATTTTGTTGAGGTCTGCAAAAGCATCGGGATGCGCCTTTGATTCGTTTTCCTTTTTGGCTTTGGACGTATAACCCTTTAACCTCCCCTTATTCTTTAAAAGCAATTCAATGTCTTCGGGGTTTGATCTACTTTGGCACCATTGATGCCGCGCTTTATTTTTACTACTCCAATAAAGCTGTCATTCTTAATATTGAGATGTAGATTTCATCGTGAAGGTTCTCATACCGGACAAATACCTCTTGGTTATTGTATTGGTGCATCAGGTCGGCGCTCAATTGATACTCATACAATACGCCTCTTCTTGTGATATTGATTTGCCCTCTCTGTACTTTAGCTTTTTTGCAGGGTATGAATATTCGCGCTTGCTCAAACAGGTTAACCTCTATAGCATGAGGCTTGCTGCTTTCTGAATACATTTGAGCAGGCGTTTTACTGTGCTTTTTCAGGACAGTATTGTTATAATGCTCAACCGCCTCAATTACATTGATCCTGATTTGATCTTCAGTGAGGCGGTAGCCTGCTTTTTGAAACTTATCAATATACTCTTGAGCCGGTCTCCCTTCTTTATCCTTTGTTAATATGCCTTGGCCTGTCCACCCTGGGTAATTCTTTAAGAAGTGCTCATTAAAGTGCTTAAACGTGCGCTCAAGTATAGATTTATAACGGGGGTTGTGAGAAACAGTCCAATGGATGCCGTATGAGTCCAATTTTGTTTTTAGGTCTTTGGCCTCATCGGTTTTGTTGAATGAGTGGTTATCACAAACAAACTCCGCAGGCAGATAGCCAGTGTTTGAGACAGCATCCTTCAGGGCTGCAAAAATTACAAGGGTGTTTTCAGATTCACCAAAAGAGTAACCCAACATTTTTTTGCTGTGGCTGTCAACTACAGCAAAGAAGACCAACTTATTATACTCTCCGATCTTTCCAAAGTAGAAGGGCAGTGTGAAGCCATCAATTTGCCATTGAGAGTTTGCGTTTTTGGCATGGTTTATTTTGGCATAAGGCTCTAATTCGTTAATGGCAGCTTGAGCACCATACCGACTCTTAAAGATTTCATGATTCTTCAGCGCCCTTCGCCTGTGTTTTTTTACCCATTCTACACTTGGCACCACATTGATATTAGCCTCCTTGCAGAGTTTTACAATGGCCTCATGAATCTTTGCATTTGTCAACTTAACAGGAGAGCCGGATAGCTGACGGAGCCAGTTGTAAACAGCAGGATCATACCTTTCTTCCATTTGCTCCTTTAGAGCACGTTTATCAACGGCAATAAATTCAATGCCTTTTTGTCGGGCTTTGGTGAGGGCATTATAAAAGCGTGTTCAGAGTCATAGGGGCGGGCTACCACTTTATTGTATGCTTCAAAAGCTGCTTTCTTCTCTCCTTTATCTCCATCCAATTGCAACACGCACTCTATTGAGACCGCTTTAATGGCTGCTTCTCTCAATTTTTCCGTTGGGAGTTGAGGGTATTTTGGTTTGAAAAGGTTGAACCACTTTGAATAATTGGCAGATAGTGCGCTCTCCAGCTTTGAGGTAATCTCTTCAGTGAGTATCTCTGCCTTTTGCGTCCTGTACGTTGCTTTGATAACAGCTTCTGGAGGCAGCTTCCATCTTGTTTGGTCAGGAATTGAGGAGTAATCAATGTACGCCTCTTTGCCTTCATAAATTCGTGATCCTATTTTTCTCCTTCTCCAGGCGCTTATTGTCTGTTCTGGAATACCGAAAGAGGCAATGAATTTATAAGAAAGGTAAAGCGCGTCATTTCGAAAAAGTATTGGCTTTCCCATAGGAGTTAAATTGGTTTTTCAATATCCAAGCTATCTACCGTGTTGGCTATGGCATCCTTTGTGGCTTTGAGGTCATCCAAATACGTCTTGATGGCTTTTAATGCTTTCAGGTTTTGAGACTTCCCGGATAGAACATTTTGAACAGTATCACGGGAGACTTTGGCGAGTCTGGCAATCTCTCCGATAGCTCCATGTGGTAGGCTTTTCTTTATATTTTCGGCTTTAATAACTACTTTGTGCATAGATTTATCAATTTTAAATACCGAAAAACGACAGTTTTTACCGATATTTTAGGCAATTTAACTGTATTAATTCGGTATTTGTAACTTTTTCGGTATTTTTTTATGGACAAAGCAATTAACGAGCGGTTTAAAGAGGTTAGAAAGCAACTCTTTAAGACTCAAGAAGAGATGGCGCAAGCTTTAGATGTTAGCCAGGGAACCATTACAGATATTGAAAGACAGCGTATTGGTGTGAGTAAAAAGTCTCAAAAAAGCTTTTGAATTACTTAACGTAAATGTAGGGTGGTTCAATACCGGAATCGGTGAAATGTTTACCGATAAATTACCGAAAATGCAGGGTCATGGTGCAGGGGGTAATGTAGGGGTATCGCGAAAAGACAATAAATATTGGAATCGGCTATACCAAAAACAAGAGCCAGCTAAAGACGAAGTGTGGTTTAAGTTGTATTTGGAGGTCGAAAGCCTGCTTAAAAGAGCGTACTTCCTTTATCAGCGGATTATTGGTATTAAATTATTAATACCCAATACTTTAGACACTGAACGAGAGAGGGGCTTAATTACTTATGAGATGGATTTGATGGATACCGTTTTTATGGATAAGGCATCAGGCTACATCAGAGCTAAGTACAGTGACAAAACGGAACTTGTCACGTTCCGAGAGGAGCTAAACACCCTAATCCAAGTGTTTGATTCCAGATTTTTTGAGCTTTTGATATACTCTATAGTAAGTTGAGGCGGGAATTGATGGAGAGTGTATTAAAATCAAAAGACGTTGACTTGCAGTAGTTTACATCCCCTTATCTGCGTAAAAACAAACTTCTTTACATATCCTGACAGTAAGAAACTATACCGAAGATTTACCGAAATGGAAGTTTTAACTTTTAGGTGTACCCGATTCCTACGCATTAAATAGATAGTTTTTCGATTGACTCTCTGCCCCGAAAGTCAAGCCTGTAGCAAGTTTCAGGTTGGACAGTGCAATAAATGCACTTTTTTATTCTACTATAATCTTTAACTTATTCAAATACCCCCATATATACCGCCGTATCGCTCCAGTAGCAGTTGCACCCTGCTTTTTCTACCGGAGCAGCCCTGTTGGAAAGCTCCCGGTTGATCTGCTCCTCGTATTTGGGGAGGGGCCGCTTAGATATGCCTTCATTTTTGCTTCATTTTCCCAGGCAGATAAACGCACCAGGTTTTCCACCAATGCCTGCAGGGAGGCATTAAAAACAGGCGTACCCACCGCATAATCGTTCAGGGCTTGAATTAACAGGGGAGTGGCGGCAATATCTTTAATGCCCTTCAGCTTCTCAATGGCCAATTCATTCAGCTCGCCACTGGTCTTTTGATGGCTTCCAGGAGCGATTTGGCGGCCGTTACGGTACCAATTTCCCCAGGCCGGACAGACATTCCAGCCGGATGCCTTTATCATTATCGTCAATCATTTCCAGCAATACGTCACAACTGGCATCTTTCAGTTTGCTGATCTGTAGAATGGCAGAGGCCCGGGCGGAAACGGCCGATAGTTCTAATAAGGGAAGGAATTGCCGGATAGCAAAATAATCCCTGATCCGGCGATGGATGAACTCAAACTCATGCATACTTCGTTTTAATAAAAGCGCCCGGGTACAATAATGCAGAAAGCCACTAAAAGCCCAGGGCAATTTTTCTCCAGCTTGAGCCGTGAAAGCAGTATCCTGCTGCCAATAAAATGAAGTCCTTTTGCCAAACCGAAGCTCCATAAAACCATAGAAAAACGCCTGCCGCCAGGGCTATTAAAAAGGAGTATCCAGGAGACACCAGGAGGCCTGCCAGCGCGCCGAGAAAAGCACCCAGGAATACACCCAGGGTTTGGTAATTCAGTTGCTTGTCTAAAAGACCAACAGCGCAATCGCCATCACTATTTGTATCAGCAACAGCACCATGAGCCCCGGCTGCTGAAAGAGCAGGAAGCCGGCAATCCCGCCAGATATAGAATATACATTGTTACCTAAAAATTCCCAGAATGTAGGTTTTTCGTCGTTGAGGATGGCTGCGTTGATCAATACAACGCCCATATACATAAAAACCCATCTGTAATAAACTACTGTATTGTAATAATACAAGAACAATAGAGGTATGGCTATGATTGCCCCGGTGATCAGGTGCTTCCACCAGGGTGCTTTGTTAAACGCCTTGAACAATAGGGATGCACTCAATTTACCGATCCTGTATACAATGGCCATATAACCAACAGCAAATACCACCAGGATGCCCATTATACTGCCTTGCCAGGTGGTGAACAGCGCAACAAAGGGGATATACAGCACCACTGTTACGAGCATGACCACTGGCCAGCCAATTACATATCCTATGGCATAAAACGCCTTGCTATCCGGCGCGTCGTCCAGTCTTAAATAACTCACATAAAAGTAGCCGGCGGTGATCACCAATAGGTAGCCGGCGAGTATAAGCACCGGGTAATAAGGCATAAAAAGCAGGGCCAGCAAACCCAGGGTACTAAAGAGCAGTACCCCATTGACCGTTTGAATATATCCTTTGGGGTTAATCACCCTATTTTCATTCCCCACTTCATCTTCCGATAAGTAGTCATAAAGTTTACTGGTGGAGAAGGTGGAGACAGACCTTTCACTTTGTAGTTGGGCTATCCATTCCAGGTACCTGTATAGGCGGGACAATTTTTTTTTCAGGTACAGGCAGGTTAATAAAATCAGCATCATGCAGGTGGGAGTCGGGTAATCTTTTGCCTTGTTCCCGTTGTACCATGGCTTTTACATAGGCATCAAACAGGGCTACCCGCTTTTTGGTAATAGAATGCGTTTGCTGCAAAAGCACGGTTTTAAAATCTGTATACCGGCAGGCGAGTGCCATGATGCTGAGGTCTAGGGGTGATTTGGCCATTTCCTTCAGCTCTTCATCGTTATCCAGCAGTTCCTGCAGTTGGGGGCCTGGGCGGCGTCGAGGTATTCTTTGATCTGTTTTGGCGTCAACGGGTTAATCGTTACCGCGGCATCCAGCTTCAGCTTCACTTTAGAGGTATTGACCAATGCTTCATAATCGGCCAGGCGGCTGCATACCAGCAGCGAAATAGTAGGGTAGCGGGTTATAAAGGCATTTATCTTGTCGACTATAATGTTCCTGATCGATTCATCCGCCTCATCCAGTCCGTCCAGGAATAAAATGACCTTCTCTTTTTGCAGCCAGGACCGTACAATAGCGCGGTTGAGACCCGAGCGGTGCAGGCTGGCTGTTGTTTTAACCACCCATTCGTCCAGTCCCATCGTCATCAGTTCCTCTTCATTACTACTGTTATGCTGCCGTTTAAATAAACGCACGAACCCTTCATTTTTCCGCCACTTGGACAGGTTGATGAGGATGGGGATGGCGCCGGACTCTTCTTTGATCGCCTCTTCAATACAATAGCTTACACAGTTTAGTACCGTGGTGGTTTTCCTGCTCCCGGGGCCCCAGGAGCAGGATGCTGAATTCTTTTCCTTCAATGAGCGGGTTGATGGAGTCGATGATCTTCTCTTCTTCATGGATACCCTGGAGTGTAAAATGGAAGGCGGAAATATGCGAATTGGATGCTTTCAGTTGCAGGTCTACATACCGTGCATAGTGGATGGAGCTTTTTACCCTGTTGCCAATGTCTTTCTTCATCAAGCTTAGGTAGGCCTTACGGGCTCTTTTTTTCCTCGTCGGTAGTAAAGGTTTTCCTGGACGACATAAAAGAGTCCTTCACCACTTTGGCCAGTACCGCCAAAACGATGATGACCCCCATGATCAATAAAACGGTGGCGACCGTATTTTTAGAAACCCCACTTTTCCTGCAGGAAAACAACAATGGTATTGGAGGTGCTAAAGGCATCGCCCGCGGTGGCCAGGATACCCATGGCTACAGCCAGGGCTGCCCCGGTTTTGAGGTAAAATCTCTTGGAAGCGTAAAAACTCATTGTCGAAATTAGCTGTTGGTGTCTGGTTAAGAATATAGGGACGGCCAGGAGCCGGGCTCCGGTGGAAGTATTAATCAAATGGTGGTTGGGATGGATAGGGGACGGATACGACTAATGCGCCACTAAATTACCTGCTTAATCGGGTCAGGTTCAGAGGAATTGGCTTTACGGCTTTAAATTATCCAATTCTTTTCAAATATGGAAGGGTGGGGAAACGGTATTGATATTTGTTTGGTCTTTCCGGGGCCGGGTTTGGTCGCTTCCCAGGAGCGGCTCACCCCGGAGGTCATTCCCGCTGGCGGGTGAGGCCCTTTTGTAAGCGCCGGCTACAGAAGGGGAGCAGGAATTACAGACGCTTGTTGAGCCTCCTTTGGACTTCGCATTCCCTTCACTATCATGAACTTTTATGGAGAAATCCTGAAAAAAAAATAATTAGGTTTTGGCGGCAATTGTACAAAAGCGTAATATTGCACCCCAAGCAAGAGCCCAGATGGCGGAACTGGTAGACGCGCTAGACTCAAAATCTTGTTATCGAAAGGTAGTGCAGGTTCGATTCCTGTTCTGGGCACTTTAAAAGGTTGTAATAGTTGATTTACAACCTTTCTTCTTTTAGTGCGAGTCAAATTTTTGTAGGTATTTACTTTTTGGCATGGTATTCAACGTTAAAAACTTTGCATAGATACTCTTTCTTACGGATTGTTATTTTACTTTATTGGCCTCAATTCGAAATATTTGATAGCTCTGTTGTAACTGTTTTAAGTTAAAATAGCCAGTGTGCCCTAATTTAACGGTCACTGTGTGCTGCGAATTTCTGCCTACTCGGAAAAATACGCAATAATCATCAAAATAAAAGAATATGGCTGAAGTTAACAGGGACTCAAACCAAACAATTGATACCTACTAAGTAATTGATTCTAAGAAAATTCAGTCACCCCAGGCATAATTATCCCACCACTTGCCCGGGTTAAAGGCTTTTTATACATTTGTGTCATTAATACCCATGAGTTTATGGCATTTGACGGACCTACACGCCCTTATGAATCGGAAGATGTGGATGTACTCACGGAAAGTGAAGATCCCTGTAGTCTAATTGTGTGGAATGATGAAGTGAATACCTTTGAATGGGTAATAGAGACCCTGGTACAGGTATGTGGCCATAGCGCCGAACAGGCGGAACAATGCGCCTATATTATCCATTTTCAGGGGAAATATGCTGTAAAGCAAGGTACTTACGAAGAATTAAAACCTCAATGCGATGCCATTACAGATAGGAGCATCGGCGCTACGATTGAGGTAGTGGCAACCTAACACTGTTGGTATGCCTTTATTTGCTTTAGAAAAAGAATTGTATTTCCCTCCGGTTCATCTTGCTGAACCTGACGGCATGCTGGCCGTGGGCGGCGATCTTTCGCTCGACCGGCTCTTACTGGCATATCGACAGGGAATCTTTCCCTGGTATGAAGGAGCCCATATACTGTGGTGGAGCCCCAATCCGCGTTTTGTATTATTCCCCGAAACGTTAAAAGTGAGCAAGAGCATGCAGCAATTATTAAAAAGGATGCTTTTACATTTACGATTAATAAGGCTTTTGCAGCTGTTATACAGCAGTGCAAGTCCATCAGGCGCCAGGGTCAAACAGGCACCTGGATCACTCCGGCAGTAGAAAAAGCCTATATAGGCTTACATAAAGCAGGTTATGCACACAGTGCAGAGGTTTGGCAGGATGGAGAATTGGTGGGTGGGCTGTATGGTATCAGGCTGGGGAAAGTTTTTGTGGAGAAAGCATGTTTACCCGGGTCAGCAATGCCAGCAAATATGCATTTATTAGCTATGTTCAATTATTAAAAGCGGAAGGTATTCAACTGATCGATTGCCAGGTACACACCCCGCACCTCGAATCGCTGGGCGGCCAGATGATCGAACGGGAGGATTTCATTACGCTTATTAACAAACTCATGTAAGGCGCTAGAACCTGGTGCCCAAATAATGGGGCAACATAGTCTTCCAGGTAGTCCAGTCGTGCCGCCACTCTTGCCCCCAGACATCCAACTCGTAGTTGATGCCTTTACCATACAGTATCCCCGCAAACCGGCGTGCAGATTCAGGGTCTTCATAATCACCACTGCCTGAAAGTAAATGAATATGATGGCTGCGCCTGATCTGTTCCAGGATATTATGATCTGTCAGGTTGGGCATGTAATGGATGGGGCTATTAAAATACACATCATCATCAAAATAGCCTTTGGTGTATTCAGTCAATTCGTATACGCCGCTCATGGCAATACAACCATTCATCAGATCCGGTCTTTTGAAAAACAAATTGGCGCTGTGAAGTGCACCGAATGAAGCGCCGGATACAATGATGGGGGTCTCCTGGCTTGTGTGGGTATGGATGAAAGGAATTACTTCTTCATATACGTAATCATTCCATTGGCGATGCCTGATGGCTTTATTACGAGGTTCCATCTCATTGTTCATCCAGCTTTCGGTGTTGATGCTGTTGATGGAAAATAGTTTTACTTTCCCTGCATCGACGAAGGGTTGTAGAGACTCTATTAATCCAAAGCGTTCATATTCCAGGTAATCAGCTGCAGCAGTAGGGATGAGTAATAAAGCAAAGCCATAGTATCCATAAGTAGCTATGGGCATTTCTTTATTGAGAGAGGGGCTATACCAGGAAGTAATTTGTCTTTCCATGTAGTATTTGATAGTTATCTACAAGATACTTGATTCGTTGTAGAAGGCAAGGGGTGAGAAGTGAGAGGTGAGAGGTGAGTTATTTCTCGTCCTGGTAGGTATAGACAGCATAATGTTTCAGGGCTGTGATCTTCAGGCGTTCGCCCACTACATATACTTTTTTATACTCCCTGAATTGATTGTCTTTGTCCATAAAACCGATGATACAGGAATAATTTTCAGGACCTTTGCGGATCTCCGGCCGGGGCATAATGCCAAAATTGGGTAGTTTGAGGGTGTCGGTACCTTCTATCTCTTCAAATTGGAGACGAATAAGGTAGTAAAAGGTTTTATGGGTTTCAAATAACCGGACAGAAAAGTACCAATCATTTAAGGGGTTATCTGTTTTAATGCGGTATTCGGCAACCGGGGCTTTTTGTACGGTATCCCGAAAAGGAGGGATACTGGCAGCAGGATTGACAATGGCTGGCGGTTCATGGCCTGTATTTTGGGGAGTTTGGCCGCAACCGGCAATCAAACAGCAGAATAAGACAAAAGGAATGGTTTTCATAGTTGTATGCTACACATTTTCCACAAATATGCCTAAAAGGGTCAAGAATAAAAGACTCCAGGGTCTTTTGTGTGGCCAATGAACGATTTTATTATGTCATATGGCTGACCTTATTGTTTATCTTCAGCAAAATCAGGTGTTACCCATCCTTTTGGGCATTGATTGTTGCTCATTGTCAGTGCAAACCGTGAAGTATATTATAATAAAATTTGATTGTATCTTTAAGCCTGACCTTCATCCTATTCGAAATGTGGGCTGGCCGGGCTTGCCTGTAGCCCTCCAGTTGATCGATAGGGATGAGCCAATACTAATGCATGAACCAGGTTGTAGAATTCTTTGCGAAATTACTGAAAACCTCTGATTGGCCCCCTCGTTGGCATTGCGGAAAATGGACGGAGTTCCATGGATGGCTATACATTATCAGTGACCTCATGGTTTGGTCGGCCTACTTTGCAATCCCCTTTATAATCATTCGTTTTATTACGCGGAAGCACGATGCACAGTTCATCCGTTTATATTTTTTATTTGCGGCCTTTATATTGGCCTGTGGAGCCACCCATTTCTTTGATGCCGTCACATTTTGGTTTCCGGTTTACAGGGTCAATGCGCTGGTACGCGCTATCACAGGAATTATTAGCTGGATAACTGTATTTTACCTCATAAAGATCTTGCCCAAGGCTTTTACTTTGCGGTCATCCCGCGACCTGGAAGAGGAGGTAGAGCAACGGAAAAAGCAGAAACAAAATTCAGGAATTTCCTGGAAAGGCTACCCGACAGTGTAATTGTTGTCAATGAAGCAGGAATTATTCAATTGGTCAATGCACAAACAGTAAAAATGTTTGGTTATTGCCGGGAAGAATTGGTGGGTACGCGTATTGAAGGGCTGATGCCGCCACGGTATGAAAAGATGCACCCATTCAGGCGGTTTCGATTTTATGATACATCACAATCGACGCAGGTAGCAGAAGGATTTGAACTATTTGCATTGCGTAAGGACGGGCACGAGTTTCCGGTTGAAATGAGCCTTAGTCCCATGGAAACAGAAGAAGGCCTGATGCTCACGGCTGCGATCCGGGACGCGTCGGAGAAAAACAGCTGGAAAAAGTGATCCGGGATACGAATATCACGCTTGAACGAAAGGTGAGACAAAGAACGGAAGAACTGGAGCGAAAAACAAGGAATTGGAGCAGTTTGCCTATGTAGCCTCGCACGATATGCAAGAACCGCTACGAACAACTTCGAGCTTTGTAGATTTGTTGCGCAAGCAGTACAGAGGAAAGCTGGACGACAACGCGGATAAGTACCTGGATTATATTGTTCAGTCGTCGGACCGTATGAAAATACTTATCAGGGACTTACTGGACTATTCAAGGTTGGGGCGCGAAAAAGAAAGACGGCAGGTGGATTGCAATAGTATTGTAGAGCAGGTAAGGGCCGACCTCAACCGGGTAATCCGGGAAAGTAAGGCTGAAATAAAGGCAGGAAACTACCGCTGATTGACGGTTTTCCCACGGAGTTGAAACTGCTTTTCCAGAACCTGGTTAGCAATTCTATCAAGTTCCGCCGGCCAGGTGTACCTCCGCTGGTGGAAATCACCGCAGTAAAGAATAGTGGAATTTGGGAATTTTCCTTAAGGGACAATGGAATTGGAATTGAATCGCAATACCTGGAACGTATATTTGTAATTTTTCAGCGACTGCATAACCGTACTGATTATGATGGTTCGGGCATTGGGCTGGCACACTGCAAAAAGATTGTAGAATTACATGGAGGAAGGATATGGGTAGAATCGGAACCCGGCGCCGGAAGCACCTTTTTCTTTACCATTTCAGAAAATCAGTGATCAAATGAAAAGAAAACTAGATTGCGTGCTGCTCATTGACGATGATGAGCCCACTAACTTCCTCAATAAGATGATCATTGAGGAAACCGGTATGGTGAAAGAAGTGAAGGTAGCCCAAAGTGCCCGCGAAGCACTGGAGTACCTATCGGGCAAACAGCAAACTGTAGTTAGTGGCCAACTATCTACGCCAGAACTGATATTACTGGATATCAATATGCCTGCTATGGATGGTTGGGAATTTCTGGAACGGTATGACAAGCTATCTCCTGAACTGAAAGCATCTATTATTGTTGTTATGCTAACCACCTCGTTCAATCCGGAAGATGAGTTGAAAGCTAGCAGGATCAGCTATATTTCCAGCTTCCGTAATAAACCACTTACTCAGGAAATCGTTTTGGGAATATTAGAAAAGCATTTCGGCTGGCAGCATGGGGCTTGATGATCTCCGGCATACTTCGCGTGGTCACAAGGGTATATCCACCTTCAATACGCAGCCCTGGCCACTACTGCTGATGATCTCCATATTGCCATTTTGCATTTCTACCCGGCTTACGATATTATTCAAGCCAATACCTTTGGCTTTTTGTTTCGGGTCAAACCCAATACCATTGTCTTTGATAACAAGATGTGCTTTCTTACGGGAAGTTTTCAACTCTATATCAGCATGGGTAGCGCGGGCATGTTTTACAATATTGTTCATTTGTTCTTGTACGATGCGGTAAAGGATCAGCTTTTATTGTTGGAGAGTGTTTCAATATGCTGATCGTTGGCTTTAATACGAATATGGAGTTCGGGCGAGACGGTCATATTCTCAATCATTTCCAGCAAAGCCTCTTTAAGGCCAATATCGCCCAGGGATGGGGGACGAGGTTTTTGGATAATGATCTTATTTCATTAATGGCTTTTGAAATATTTTCATAGCTCTTGTGCAAGAGTTCTTTGCGAATATCTTCGTCATTGATGGCCATATCCACACACAATTTGGCTGTTGCTAAAATCTGGTTGATATTATCGTGGAGCTCCCGGCCGATTTCCCTTCTTTCCTGTTCCTGTGTTTGAATAGTGATCTGGGTAATCAGTTTTTGGGTTTCGATCTGGCTTCGCAGGAGTTCTTCCTGCATTTTCTTTCTTTCGGTGATATCCATCATTGCGCCGATAACACGATAGGGTCGGCGCTGGTCATTGCGTAAAATATACCCCGGTCGTATACAAAGCGATAAGTGCCTGCTGCTGACAGGTAACGGTATTCTTCCTGCCATTGGTCTTTTCCCTCCTGTATACAGTCATTAATTTTCTGCAATACTCTATCCCTGTCATCCGGATGTATTTTCTGGTTATGCCATTCAATGGTATTTTGCACATCTACTGGCTTAAATCCAAAGATGTTGGTAATGCCCTCATTCCACAAAATTTCATGGGTTCTCAAATCCCAATCCCAGATGGTATCGTTGGTGGCTTTGATCAGGGTATTGTAACGTTCATAGTTTTCCACTACCTTTTGCAGGATCTTTTTGCGTTCAATACTATACTGGATCGACTTGGCCAGTAGTTTTTCATCAAACTCGCCTTTCAGGAGGTAGTCCTGTGCGCCCATGACAATGGTATTGAGGGCCACCTGGGTGTCCGGGAGGCCAGAAAGTACAATAATGGAAATATGAGGCGCCTGCTCATTAATACGAACAAATGATTGGAGGCCTTCGCTGTCGGGCAAGGTGAGATCGAGGAAAATCAGGTCTGGTGTTTCCTCCTGAACTATTTGCAGGGCAGCCTGCAATTTTTCGGCATGAAACAATTCACGAATGGGTAAACCGGTTAAACGAAGGTACTCTGTGAACAGGAAATAGTCACTCGGGTTATCCTCCACCACCAAAATGCTCAACGGATGTGTTGAAGTGATCATAATAGGGATTTTGTAATGCTGGTTTGTGCTACTTCAAACCGGCATAAACGAAATTCGATTCATTCAGAGCCTTCGATTTAGGGGCGCCCATGGTTGCCGGGCATCACTGCTGTTAACCACAGCAGGCAAGGGACACGATGCAAAACTGACAAAATGAACGGTGCAGAACGTGCTAAACATGATCAAAAGTAACAGCGCATAGACAAAGAAAAGGTACTAAATCCTTTATTCAGAAAAAAATTAAGGCAATTTCTTTTTTTTTTTTTTTAGGTTATGGGCCCGGCTATTTTTGATGCCCGAAACCTTCTTTCTTTTACTGTTATTTTTTGCGGTTTTCATTTATGGCACAAGCACCCAAAAAAGTTATTGTGAGGCCGTTTGGGAGATGGAGCCTGGTAATGTGCATATTCATTACCATGACGATGAATATGGCTTCTCCATCGGGAGTGACAATGAATTGTTTGCCCGGCTTGTATTAGAGATCAATCAGGCTGGATTGAGCTGGCTTACAATCCTGAAAAAGAAGGGGAATTTCTATAAGGCTTTTGATGATTTTGATATTGATAAGGTGGCCAGGTACACGGATAAAAGAATAGCCAAGCTGCTACAGGACGAGGGCATCATACGCAACCGGCTAAAAATTAATGCCGCGATAGAAAATGCCAAACGCATTCGGCAGCTACAAAAGGAATTTGGGTCTTTTCAGCAATGGCTAGGGGCGCATCATCCGCAAACGAAGGAAGAATGGGTGAAGTTATTTAAAAAGACCTTCCTTTTACGGGAGGAGAGATCGTACATTCCTTCCTAATGAGCATTGGTTACCTTCCTGGTGCACATATTGAAGCTTGCCCCATTTATAAAAGATACTGAAAACAAAACCCGCCTGGCTGGGCAAATAGGAACAAGCACGCAAACCCATGTTGAACAAGCTCCGCATCATTACTCTTATTTTCCTTGCCTGGTTCTTTTTGCACTGTATATGGGTGGTAAAAGATGGGTTCCAGGAATTTACGGGTAAGGCAGGTATCGCCATTGTTTTTGGCAGTACGGCTTTTGCCGATGGCAGTTTATCGCCCTGGCTGCAGGGAAGGGTAGATGAAGGGCTAAGACTCTACCGCAATAAGCAAGTGAAAAAAATAATGGTTAGTGGAGGGATCGGCACTTCCGAATACCCGGAAGGAGATGCCATGCGGAATTACCTGTTGCAGCAAGGGGTTAGGGAGGAAGATATCTGGGTAGATAATGAAGGGGACAATAGTTACCTGACGGCAGTTAATTTCCTTTCTTTGAATCGATCTGCTGGATATAGGGCGGCTGTTGTTGTAAGTAGCTACTACCATATTACCCGGTGTAAATACATTGTTAAAAAGCTAGGATTTCCGGAGGTAGAAGGCGCCAGCTCTGGCTACAGGGCAATAAAAGACTGGTATGGACTTGTAAGAGAATTTCCCGCATTATATAAATACTGGTGGTTGTATTGATCGGCAGTGGTGAATCGGCAATGGAAGTGTCGAGAAACTTTGTACAGCTTTTGGTTGTCAAAGACGTTTGACCTCCTAATTCAATTGTACAGCCGGGAGACGGTAATGTTGGCCATCATAGATAAAGAGCTCATCAATTTCATAGCTCAATATTTATGAATGGGAGATTTAACGAGGTATTCTTCTATTTCTTCCTTGTTTTGGGCGGTAAAAGTGATCCATACACGCTGGGTTTCCATAGACACCACATACTGATCTATGATGCCCTTCTCTATTAAAGTATCAATGTACACACGGTGGGAGGGAACCAGGGACATGAATTCATCGTCCATTTCAAAATGTATCGTAACCTGGAATTTCTTCATACTATCCATTTCAAGTAACACATAACAATTCATAATTGTTTACAATCTGCAGTCGGTTACCTGGTTGGCATATTCGGCTCTGTAAGGCATGGTCACTTTAATATAGTTGTCGGTATAGCCTTCCATCATACCATTTTTTTCATGCCTTTCAAATAACACTTTACGTGTTTGACCAGCATGGAGTTGGGTAAAATACTGCATTTTCATATAGGATAAGTTACGCAGTGTTTTATTTCGATCATTCCGGATATTGACAGGAACAACAGGTTCTATTTCTAATGCCCTGGTATTATCTCTTTCTGAATACGTGAAAACATGGAGATAAGTTACGTCAAGGGCATGCAAAAGTCAAAACTTTCTTTGAAATGGTCATTTGACTCGCCGGGAAAGCCTACAATGACGTCCACACCTACTGCACAATGCGGCATGAGGGTCTTGATCAGGTTTACCCGATCGACATACAATTCGCGTTTATAACGCCTCCTCATGAGGCCTAGAATGTGGTTACTGCCACTTTGAAGGGGCATGTGGAAATGAGGCATGAATTTATCGCTATTAGCTACAAATTCTATGATCTCGTTGGTGAGGAGGTTGGGTTCTATCGAAGAAATACGGTAACGGTCAATGCCCTGCACTTTATCCAACTCCTTTATCAGATCCAGGAAGCTCTCTTTATAGGGCTTCTTTCCACCTTCGGCAATAGCCATTCCATCGTCCCCTTTGCCAAAATCGCCCAGATTTACCCCTGTTAAAACGATCTCCTTTACACCGGTGGTGGCCAACTCCTCTACATTGCACAACACATTGGTTATGGTATCGCTACGGCTTTTCCCCCTGGCCATGGGAATGGTACAAAAGGAACAATTGTAATCACAGCCATCCTGCACCTTTAGAAAAGTACGGGTTCTGTCATTAAGAGAATAAGAAGCATTGAACCCAGTGATGGTTTCGATATCGCAACTGCAAATTTTGGCTGAGTCGCCTTTGGCCAGTTCGCGGATATGTTGGGCAATATTGAATTTTTCAGCAGCTCCCAATACCAGGTCTACGCCTGGAATTTCGGCAATTTCCTGGGTTTTAACTGTGCATAACAACCTGTGATCACCACCAGGCTTTCGGGGAATTTGCGTTGAATACGGCGTACCAGGTGGCGGCACTCTTTATCGGCATTATCTGTTACGGAACAGGTGTTGATAACATACACATCTGCCTGATTATCAAAATCAGTCTTCTCAAAACCTTCATTCTCCAATAAACGGGAAAGGGTGGAGGTTTCTGAAAAATTAAGTTTACAACCGAGTGTATGAAATGCTACTGTTCTTTTTCTGCCATGTCGGGGCAAAGATACGGGGGATTAAGGATTTAGGGTTTAGGGGTGGGATTTAGAATTTGCTAAAGTGTATTTTGCAGCAAATTATGTTATGAAAAAGTCCCAGGGACCTGTTTCAATAGTCCTATTGGTTTTAGTAGTTGTGCTGGGTATCGTATTGAAAAACAATCGCTCACGCGAAAAGGAAGGCCAGAAACCACAGCAAGAGCAAACTGACCGGAGAGATACCGCCGTGCCTCGATCCAGGGAGGATAACCGCCGGAACAACCCGCCCAGTGATGGCCCTGGCCGGGAGGGTGGTTTTGACCGCCGGGTGGGTAAACTGATCTATACCAAACATGCCCGTTGCAGGATGGCCTGCCGTCAAATTGATGAAACGGAGGTGCAGGAGATCCTGGAGCAGGGAACGGTCAATGAGCGGAAAAGTGAACCTGCGGCCCGGCCCGATCCCAAATATGCACTGGAAGGACGTACGCATGATGGTCAGCAGGTACGCATCATCTTTGCCCCCTCCGACCGGGGAATGGTGGTTATTACGGTAATTGACCTGGGTAGGGATTGGAGCTGCGATTGCAAATAGGGTCGTGAAGGCGGAAAGTCTGAATGACGGTAAGAAAATCTTAATTGCTTACTGAGTTTCCGACTTCCGGACTTTCTGACTTTCGGACTTAATGCTTACTTTCCCCGATTCAAATTAGGAAACTGCCCCATGAAATATCTTTTTGCCCCATTCCGGTGGTTGTATTGTTGTTATGCATACCTGGTATTCATTGTCATAATGCTGCTGGTGGTTATTCCTGTTATCATAGCTTCTTTTTTTGGCAAACTCAAAGGAGGCAATTTTATTTATAAAATCTGTAGTTTTTGGGGAGACAGCTGGTTTTTCTCATTGGTATAAGGCATCGCAATATTTATGATGTGCCGCACGATAAAAACAGCAGTACATTTTTGTAGCAAACCATATCTCGTATCTTGATGCCCCGGTCATTGTGACTACCCTGCGGCAACCTGTGCGTGTATTGGGAAAGATAGAGATGTCGAAGATGCCCGTTTTTGGCCTTATTTATAAAAATGCGGTGGTAACGGTTGACAGGAGTAGTGCGGAAAACCGGGCGCGTAGTGTGCGGGTGTTGAAATCGGTCATCAAAAGGGTATCTCTATTTTTATATTCCCGGAAGGCACGTTCAATGAAACGTACCAACCCGTAAAGGATTTTTTTGATGGGGCCTTCCGTATTGCGATTGAAACGCAAACGCCCATCAAGCCGGTCCTGTTCCTGGATGCGTATACCCGGATGCACTATACAAGTATATTCTCACTTAACCCCGGTCGGTCGAGGTCGGTATTCCTGGCGCCTATTCCGGTAGAAGGGTTAACCAGTAAAGACCTGCCTGCGCTGAAACAACAGGTATATAGCATCATGGAAAAAGGCTGTTGGAATACAAAGCTGATTGGATTGATGGAAGGTACGAGGGGAAATAGGGTGATGGTAATAGCGTATCTTGCGCCTTAATTTTTTTGATTTGTTTGCAGAAATAATCATACCGCTGGCTTTGCCCAAGAACTATACCTGGGCGGTACCTGCCCATTTGCTGGAACAGGTAAAGGTGGGGGTACGGGTGGAAGTAGGGCTCAAACAAACGAAACGGTATGCGGGGGTTGTAAAAAGGCTGCACAATGAAAAACCGGAGTTTTTGAGGCCAAGGATATCCTTAATATACTGGATGCAGAGCCGATCGTATATCCTGAACAACTAAAACTCTGGGAATGGATTGCGGGATACTATATGTGCAGCGAAGGAGAGGTGATGGCTGCGGCATTGCCCTCGCATTTTAAGCTAAGCAGTGAAACGCAACTGGTGTTTAATGAGGAGTATGGAGACAATTTTGATCAATTGGACCATGACGAATACCTGGTGGGAGAGGCGCTGTTGTTGAAAAAGAATTGAAAATTGGGAAGTACAGCAATTGCTGGATAGTTCGCATGTATATCCTGTTATTAAAAGGCTCATTGATAAAAGGTTTGTTTTGTATGGGAGGCCTTGAAAGAAACGTATACGCCCAAAAAAAAGAGAGTTTTGTATTGTTGAATCCGATCTATGACAATGAGGATGAACTGGCCAGATTGCTGAATGAAGACAAAAAACTACAGAGGGCAGAAAAGCAGTTGGAGTTGTTATTGAGTTATCTGCACCTTATGAAGACGGAAGGAGAGGTAAGCAAGGCGCAACTGCTCAAAAAAGCAATGCATCGGATGCACAATTAAAGGGACTGGTAGATAAGAATATTCTTTTCCTGGAGAAAAGGCAGGTAGACCGGTTGATGTACCTGCCCCGGAATATCAATATTGATTTCACGCTTACACCGGCGCAGCAAACAGCGCTGGAACAAACGCTGACCTCGCTGACGGAAAAACCTGTTTGCCTGTTGCATGGTGTGACCTCCAGTGGTAAAACACAGGTATACATTAAGCTTATTGAGGAATATGTACGCAAGGGAAAACAGGTGCTTTACCTGTTGCCGGAAATAGCCCTTACTTCGCAGATCATCCGCCGCCTGCAAAGGCATTTTGGTGGGTATATAGGTATCTACCATAGTAAATTCAACCAAAACGAGCGGCTAGAAATATGGAATAAAGTAAAAACGGGGAGTTGAAGATCGTATTGGGCGCCCGCAGCTCGTTATTCCTGCCTTTTAGTGACCTTGGTTTGATCGTAGCAGACGAGGAGCATGATACCTCGTATAAGCAACAGGACCCCTCACCACGCTATCATGCAAGGGACGGAGGAGTATATTATGCCTCACTTTTTAATGCGCAAGTATTATTGGGCAGCGCCACGCCCTCGATAGAGAGTTATTACAATGCAAAAACCAACAAGTATGGGTTGGTAACGCTACAAGAGCGGTTTGGTGGGGTGCAACTGCCGGTGATCAATATCATTGATACAAAAAAATACTGCGCCCCGATAGGGATAAAGTGATTATTTCGCCCGAACTACGGGCAGCTATAGACCATTCATTGCAAAGGAATAAACAGGTGATCCTATTCCAAAATCGCCGTGGTTATTCACCTTACCAAATATGTCAGGCTTGTGGTTGGATACCGCAATGTAAATATTGCGATGTTTCGCTCACCTTTCACAAGAATACGAATAAGCTGCATTGTCATTATTGTGGTACAATCTACCCGCCGGTGTATACTTGTATGGCCTGCGGGAGTGACCGGTTCCTCACCCGCAATTTTGGTACGGAAAGATAGAGGAACAATTGGAGGAAATGTTCCCCAAATACCGGATCGCGCGTATGGATGTAGACAGTGTAAAAGGGAAAACAGCGCACGACAACCTCATTCAGCAGTTTGAACAACAAAAGCTGGATATGCTGGTAGGAACGCAAATGGTTGTGAAAGGGCTGGACTTTGAACATGTAGAACTGGTAGGGATTCTTGATGCGGACAGTCTTTTGAGCTTTGCCGATTTCAGGGTCAATGAACGGGCGTTTCAATTAATGGAACAGGTAAGCGGCCGGGCAGGCCGCAAAGACGAGCAGGGGCATGTAATGATACAGGTATCCAATACACGTCATCCGGTGTTGGGATATGTACAACAGCATGACTACCATTCTTTTTACCTGTATGAGATGGAAGGCCGGAAACAATTTGCTTATCCACCATTCTCGCGTTGTATCCTGCTTACATTTAAACACTATGTCAAAGATGCGGCAGAAGCAGCAGCGAATAGTATTGCAGCATCACTGAAAACTGAATTTGGGAATTACCTGGTGGGGCCGGCAGAACCCGTTGTAAACCGGGTACGCAACCAATATCTGATGGAGTTGCTGATTAAATTACCGAGGGAAGCCCGGATCATTCAACGCTGCAAACAACAAATACAAGAACAAATTGCGATCATGCACCAACACCAGCGGTTTAAGAAAGTAGTGGTGATTGTGGATGTAGATACGATGTAGGGGATGCACGAAATTTCCGTACTTTACTTTTTACTATTTTATGATTATTCTCAATAATTATTCCTTACTCGCTTTCAATACAATGGGTATTGATGTTAAGGCCAGGACATTTGCGTCTTTTTCGGATGCTGATGGATTGATTCAATTATTGGAAGGAGGGGCAGCAAACAATCAGCCATTGGTATTGGGTGGAGGCAGCAATATCCTTTTACGAAAGATTATGACGGGTGGGTATTGAAGAATGAGGTAAAGGGTATTGAAGTAGTAGCAGAAGATGACGATTATGTATATGTAAAAGCAGGGGCAGGGGAGAATTGGCAAGGCTTTGTCATGTATTGCCTGGAAAGGAATCTGGCTGGCGTAGAAAACCTATCGCTCATACCTGGCAACGTGGGTGCCAGTCCCATGCAAAATATCGGAGCTTACGGCGTGGAGATCAAAGATGTGTTCCAGGAGTTGGAAGCCTTTCACCTGCACGATAAAAGGTACAATTGTTCAGCCTGAATGATTGTGGATTTGGCTACCGGGAAAGTGTATTCAAACATCGGTACCGCAACCAGTTTGTAATACTCAACGTAACTTACCGCCTCTGTAAAAATCCCCGTTTCAATACTACCTACGGCGCTATTGAGCAAGAACTAGAGCGTATGGGAGTATCGCAACTAAGCATTCAAGCTATTTCACAGGCTGTGATCAATATACGTCGTTCAAAATTGCCCGATCCGCAAGAGATTGGGAATACGGGTAGCTTTTTCAAAAACCCATCTATAGAGACCTCCTTCTTTAAAGAATTGCAAGTAGCCTTTCCAGGAATTGTTGGTTACGGCAATGCAGATGGGTCTACTAAATTGGCGGCAGGATGGCTCATTGAACAATGTGGCTGGAAAGGAGTACGTAGGGGGATGCGGGCTGTCATGTAAAGCAGGCCCTGGTATTGGTGAACTATGGGCATGCTACGGGAAAAGAGATATACGACCTCAGTGAAGATATTGTGCAAAGTGTGAAAGCAAAATTTGGTGTAACACTGGAACGTGAAGTGAATATTGTCTGAACCATGATTCATTGGACTTTGAGGATGAAGAGGAAATAGCACGCAAGGAATAAACAGGGCATATAGTAAAAAGGCAGCTTGATCAGGCTGCCTTTTTGCATGATACTATACGGTAATAAAGTAAACTACATACTAAATAATCCATCAAATCCCCGGTTCAGGCAATTAATTAAAATCTTCTTCCCCTAACTCTTCATCGGAAAATGAGCTGGCATTACCCAGGTTGAGCATGGAACCCATAAGGTCTTTGAACTCCACCTTATTTTCCACGATCTTTTTACTGATCAAGGAGAAGGAGGCCAATCCATGAAGTACAAATTCCATTAATAAGGCGGCTTCTTTTTCATTGGCCTGTTTGAAGAACTTCTTTACCAGGGCATGCAGGCCATCTACACGATACAATTGCTGGATCTTTTCGGCATCGGTGGTATTGAACAGGATGTTCAGGGAATTGCCTTTATCGAACCAGGCCTGTATGGAACGGTAGGGGTTTTCATCAGGCTGTTGTTGGTTACGTTTCTTCTTTAGGGATTCGGGATTGGGAAAGTAATGAACAAACTGGGTGCGGATGGCTTTGTCCAGCAGGTTCATAGCTACCTGGTAAGGGCCTTCCTGTTCACCTTCATACACCAATTCGATCTTACCGGTAATGGAAGGGATAACACCAATCATATCACTGATCCAGACCTGGGTATCTTTTTCCTGGTTAATGATGACTCTTCTTTCAGCAGCACTGACAGCATTTTCAAATGCGGATATGCTTAACCGGGCTGATACACCGCTCTTCTTATCTACCAGCTCACTACTGCGTGCTTCAAAAGGTATTTGCTCGATGAGCCTTTTTATGAGGTCGCTGATGCGCACCTTTTCTTTTGTTCTGCCGGCACATCGGCCTCTTGTTCGGTAATGCTCAGTGCTGTTTCAATATTTTTCGGATAGTGTGTTAATATCTGGCTTTCAATGCGGTCCTTTAAAGGGGTTACAATGGAGCCCCGGTTGGTGTAATCTTCAGGATTGGCTGTAAATACGAACAGGATATCCAGGGGCATACGGAGCTTGAAACCCCGAATCTGTACGTCGCCTTCCTCCAGTATATTGAACAAGGCTACTTGTATGCGGGCTTGCAGGTCGGGAATTTCATTGATCACGAAGATGCCACGGTTACTGCGGGGGATGATACCATAATGGATCACTCTTTCATCAGCAAAATGGAGTTTGAGGTTGGCCGCTTTAATGGGATCGATATCTCCAATCAGATCGGCCACACTTACATCGGGAGTGGCCAATTTCTCTCCATATCGCTCGCTTCGATGCAGCCAGGTAATCGGGGTTTCGTCGCCCTTTTCCTCAATCAGGTCTTTTGCATAACGGGAAACTGGCAACAAGGGATCGTCATTGATCTCGCTGCCATAAACGACGGGAATGTATTCGTCCAATAGTTCTACCATTTGCCGGGCCATCCTGGTTTTAGCTTGCCCACGCAAGCCCAGGAAAAGGATATTGTGTTTGGAAAGAAGGGCTCTTTCTACATCGGGGATCACGGTTTCTTCATAACCCACAATACCATTGAAAGTATTTTCCTTCTTTTGCAAGGAACAGATCAGGTTTTTACGGATCTCTTCCTTCACCGACAAAGGTTTATAACCACTTTTCTTTAGTTCTCCTAAGGTTGCTGCTAATCTTTTAGTCATTATTATTTGTTCAGTTATGTTATTTAATTATCGGGGATATCCTCCATGCTGAAATTGTATAAATCCAGCTCTTTCATAGCGTCTATCAGCGTTTTAAAAACCGGATAACGTGTATCCTTTGGCGCCCTGATGATGAAATTCATACTAACCTTGGTTCCACCCAGGCTATTCTGACAATCAGCTATTACTTTCTTAATATTTTCTTTTGTTGCAGGCTTGATCTCCTCGGGGTCAGCAACTTTAATTAGATTGTCTATCTGCCAGCTTAAAGTTTTGTCTTGAATAGTGATGATGATCCCCTTCCTCCGAATACGGGAGGAGGAAGGTGCTATAGTCCGGGGTGATATGTTCACTACAGGTTCAGCAGTATCCTCACTATTCTGAATGCCAGGTTCATGCAGAATAACCCTTTTTTTCATTTTCTGTTAAGTCGATCAGTGCATATTTCTTTATGTCATTTACTGTCATTTCATCCAAAGCATCCACAGTGTTTTTATAAGTAGCATTGGGATGAGGTTTTATCAAAACCAGCATTGCATCTCCCAACTTGTTTTTAACATCCAACAATACAGTCCGAAGGCCTTTATAATCAACCCTTCTTACTACAGCCCGATCATTCAGAGGGCCTTTATAATAAAACACATTGTCGCGCGGAGCTAATATAAGCGTTAACACGCTGTCGGAATAAACGATGGAATCAGGGAGCTCTTTTTCGTCTTTGGGCAAGAACAGCTTTTGGGTTTTAACACTGAGTGAGTCATCCCCGCAAGCTGTCACCAGTATAATTGCCAACATAATACCAATAAAACCATTCATCAGGAGGGTTTGGTTAATAAACAGTTTTTCTCCGGCCACTTTCAAAATCCTTAAATATAAAGGCGCCCAGTTTGTCTAAGGAGGCGAAGAAAGCCTTACCATTATTCGTTTCTGTAAACTCCTGTACAAACCTTTGTAAATAAGGGTCTGTGGCAATCATGAATGTGGTAATGGGTATTTTAAGCTTTTGCATTGAGCTGCCAGGTTCAGGCAGCGGTTGGTAATCTTCCTGTCCAAGCCAAAACTGTTCTTATAATATCGCTTACCTATTTTGAGGCAGGTAGGTTTCCCATCAGTGATCATAAAGATCTGCTTATTGGGATTCTTGCGCCGGCGCAATAAGTCCATGGCCATTTCAAGCCTGCTACTGTATTGGTATGGTAAGGGCCTACCTGCAGGTAGGGCAGGTCTTTGATCTCCACTGGCCAGGCATCATTGCCAAATACCACAATGTCGAGGGTATCCTTGGGATACTTAGTGGTAATAAGCTCGCTGAGGGCCATAGCCACCTTTTTGCTGGTGTAATGCGGTCCTCCCCATACAGGATCATGGAATGGGAAATGTCGATCATAAGCACGGTAGAGGTCTGTGCTTTGAAATCGGTTTCCCGGATAGAAAGATCATCTTCCTGCATACTAAAACTCTCAATACCATGGTTGATCTGTGCATTGAGGATGGAGGTGGTAAAGTCTATCTGTTCCAGGGTATCTCAAACTGGTAGGGCCTTGTATCGGGACTGATCTCATCGCCCTGGCCTGGTTTAAAGGTATGGTGCTGGCCCTGTTTGGTCTTTTGAGCTTACCAAAAATCTCTTCCAGTGACTTCTTCCGAATGCCCTGCTCGGTCCTGGAAGTAATGGATATTTGCCCGTTCACCGGGTTTTCCTGTATATATCCCTTCTCGCGCAGATCTTCTATAAAATCGCCCATACCGTACTCATTGTCTGTGAGTTCGTATTCCTTGTCCAACTGGCTCATCCAGTTGAGGGCTTCATTAATATCGCCATTGGTATAAGCCAATAACTGCATCAGCACATCCAGCAACTGGTCAAACCGGCTCTTTCCTTCGCTATTGGGATCAAATTTTGTAAAATAATGACCTATCACAAATTATGTTTTATACTATATAAAGGGTTCTCTCAATTTAAGGATTATTGCCGACTATGGGTATAACAATCCCTATCAATTTCAATAACAAATTGTTAAGTGAAATTGTTGGCGTTCGAGGATAAGGTAGGGAGGCTACAGGGCAGCGAGAAACATAAGAAACGGTCACTCTTTCAGGAAACTTGTTGTTAGCCGGGTGTTGCCTGATTTAACGCGCAGTAAATACATACCCTGTTTGAGCCCACTTACATTGAAAGAGGTAATGAGGACATAACCAGCCGATTCTACATTCATTGTTCTCACATGTTTTCCTGAAGCGTCAATTATCTGTAAGGCTAGGTTTCCTTTCATACCGGCCGGTAGTTGTACTTGTAACAGGCTGTGAACAGGATTCGGGAACACCTGCAGCTTTGTATTGAGGTAATTGAGTTTGATGATGAGTATTTTGCTGTATTGTTTTTTACCATCTGCATCCTTTATAAGCAACCGGTAGTAATTGGTGACGGATGCGGGGTGGGCATCGGTAAAGGAATAAGACTTATTGAGTGCAGGGGTATTAAGCGGCGGCAGTGTTCCTATGGAAACATAGTTTTTCCATCTTCACTACGCTCTATCACAAACTGAGCCACATTTTGCTCATCGGTGGTTTTCCATTGCAATAGCACTTCATCATTACGTTTTTGGGCCGAAAACTGCGTTAACAGCAGGGGCAGGGCAGAAGCATCGTTTTGAAAAGCAGCCAGAGCAACATCCTGATTACCGCCTTGGGATATCCATCCGACAACATAGATGGTTTGGGCACTTAGCCTTACTTTACGGGCATTATCGTTTTGACCAAAAGCCAGGTCGGCTGTGGCAATGCCATCGCTATTAAAGGTTAGATCCAGGTCTCCATTGGTCAGGTAACGAACGAGGGTAAAATCGCCATTGTCGCTATTGCCAGCCAACAGGATCTTGCCATCATTCTGTATAGCAGCGCCAATTGCCTGGTCGTTGGTAATACCGGGGCCGATATTGGTAGTCACGATACCATCGCTGTTAAAAGTAACATCAGGAGTACCATTGGTATTTAATCGAATGGCAGCAAAATCATCCTGACCAGCCAAATCTGCCCATCCACCCAGGAGGATCTTACCATCGGCCTGCAATGCAGAGGCATAACAATGGTCATTGCCACCAATAGAAATGGTTACAATTCCTGTTCCACCACCAAATCCATTATCCAGTGTGCCATCGGTCATGTAGCGTACAGCAGCAAAGTCATACACCTGGCCGCCTGCACCACTGGAACCCGTTGCTACCAGTTTACCATCAGGCTGTAATAATAACCCGGAAATAAAATCTTCGGTACCTCCATTCAGGTCAGTAGTTACGATACCATCCCCTCCACCAAAAGCGGGATCAGGGGCCCCATTGGTAAGGTATCGCACCAATGCAAAATCGCCATTGCTGCCTGAATTCCGGTATCCACCCACCACGATCTTTGTATCGGGTTGGATCACTACATAGGAACCATGATCGTCAGACAGTGTACCAGTAATATCGGTAGTTACGATACCATCGCCATCAAAGGTTGGATCAAGGGAGCCGTTGATATTGTAACGCACTACACCAAAATCCTGGCTATTTGTAATTCCTACTGTGCCCACTACCACTATTTTTCCATCGGCTTGCAGTGCTACGCCAAATGCATCGTCATCACCCGGAGTAATATTGGTTGTTACTTTGCCTCCGGTACCAAAGCTATTATCCAGGGTACCGTTTGTATTGTACCGGACGACAGCAAAATCAAGATCGGTTCCATTAAAGCTATTACCCACGACGACTAATTTTCCGTCGGGTTGTAACACGAGATTTCTTCCAAAATCCTGACCAGCCCCGATGGGGGTAATAGCTACACCACCAGTACCAAATGCGGGGTTGAGAGCACCAATTTGAGCGTGAGAATAAATGCAGGAGAATAGTACGGCAAGGAGGCAAGCAAGCTTACTCATAACATTAGTTTTGAAAGGTGAAGAATTGAAATAGTCGGGGATAGTGGACTAGATTCCTAAGAAATTGGAGATTGTATGAGGCTCACAGGGTGGGTTAGGCTAACCTAATTTAATAAAAAAAAATCATGTATGAAAGTATTATGCCGCTTATTTTGACGAAAAGGGAGGTCGTTAACCAATGGCTAACAGAGAGGTAATAAAAAAAGCATCCATGATGCGATCTATGGATGCCTTTAGCAGGGTACGAATATGAATAACTTACTGGTCAACAGGTCATTATTCAGTTGAATAAGTACAGGGCGAAAATGACAGCTTTAGTTATAGCCGGGATTCTGTTGCAGAGCTCGCTGCTTGTCTCTTTCACCCTGTGGAATGGGGAAGAGGTCAAAAGGTGGGAGCATGCTTCGGCTGTAGAAACCAATAATGGTTGTCGATATCCAATTGCAGGGGCGCGAGCGGATACGCCATGAACGCAGGATTGAGCTGGCATTTGAAGGCCAACGATTCTGGGACATTAGAAGGTGGCGCATAGGCGGATTACCAGCTTCTACAGATGCTTATGGAATGGAGATCACTAAAACCGGCACCACTTTCAAGTTTGAAAAATTCCTGCTGGAAAAACGCGCTTACCAGCCACACCCAGATGAACAGATCTTGCACCAGGTCATCGGCCAGGTGGCGGTCATTGGTTTTCTGAAAGGCAGTTTGTAATAAGGAGGGTGCAAACCGGTAATACAATGCATCAAAAGCCCCTGATGGCGCTGCTGAACCAGCTGCCATTACTGTTCGCTATAGGCTTTCAGATCGTTCATGCGGGGCATTTACTAATGCAAGCTATATTACCTACGTTACGCGATTATTAAGAATGACCGATAACAATGTATCATTTTTTTATTGTTCGCCATGGAGTAATAGGCTAATTTAAATGAGCAAACTTTTGCGCAGGTAAGTACTGACGCTGTAGATAATGGCACTAAGAAACCCGTCCCGACAAAAGCCGGGACGGGTTTCTTATATAGCAGGATGAACCTGTTTATTTTTTGGTAGTATCCTTAGGTGCCGCGCCTTGAGAATCCTGTGTAGAGATATCCGAATTGGGATTATCGGTATTGCCGGCAGGTTTAGCACCTCCTTTGAATTGTTTTTCCCATTCACCCAGTTGCATCAGCATCTGGAAAGAGGAATAGATATCCTGGGCAAATACTTCCTGTGAACCTGCCAGGCTATGCCCCCTGTTATTGAGATAAGCCATAGCCTGCATGGCCAACTGTTCGTTGCTCATATCATCACCCAGGGTGCGGTAATAACGCATTTGCTGCTCCAGGTCGCGCTTCATGGAAGTGTTGACTTTAGCAGCCAAAGTCATATCGCCAGCCTCATAAGCTGCCAGCAGGAATGACATGGATACACGGTTATGGAAATTACCACGGTTGGAGGTCATGCCATAAGGCACATTACTTTCCAATACATTGTTGTCATAACGTTGCAGTACTTTTTGGCTGAATCTTTCAGGTTCAGGTTAGCCAGGTTTAACCCCAGGAGGGCATGAGCCTGACGGATGCTGTTGATATGACGACGGTTTTCTTCATCATAATATACACCACCTCTGTTGGCGCCACCATACTTAAACTTCTCCATCACCACTTTAAACATCACGTCGGTAGCAATATTGTTGGCATTTTCGATGGGTACGAGCCTGTAAGACAAACCTTCCATACGGGTGTACTTTTCCAGACCCAGGTTTTCCAACTCCTGTGTAGAAGTGAAATAGATAGGTCTTTTCCAGTTATTGGCGGCAATCAGGGCCAGTACAGCCAGGTCGTTCTTATCAATAGAATTGCGGTTAATATCCAATTTCAGTTCGCTTACGATAGTATCGCCTGGATTCAGTTTCAGGGTCTTTCTCACGGCTTCTACATCTACAGGAATACTGAATTTCTTCACTGGGAATACGCTTGGACGCTCTTCATCACCTTCCATGGGGGCCATTTTAGCCGGGTCTTCACTGGCTATTACATCTTTAAACACTTTGTATAGATCGTAATAATCAGTTTGGTTGTAGCCAGGCAGAGGATAGTAATAGATCCTGTCGCGCCGACCACCTTGTATCTGCTCAGGTGTTAAGATTACATCAGCAGGTTCGCTTTCGTTTACTTTATAGCGCAATTGGTTGATGTACCAATCAGTGCCCAATAAGCTATAGTTTACTACCCGCAGGTCTTTGCGTACACCTTCTACTTCCTGGGTATACCAAAGGGGATAGGTATCATTATCGCCAAATGAGATCAAGATGGCATTCTTCTCACAACTTTCCAGGTAATCGGAACCCAGGTCGCGGGCCAACAACTTTTGGCTACGGTCATGGTCATCCCATTCCTGTGTTGCCATTAAAACAGGCACGGCCAGTAAGGTAATACCAAAAGCAGCATAACCGGCCATGGCACCCTTAAGGTATTTACTCAGCAATTCCCTTACCCACAATACACCAATACCAATCCAGATAGCAAAAGCATAGAAAGAACCCACGTAAGCGTAGTCTCGCTCACGAGGCTGATAGCCTGCCTGGTTGAGGTAAATAACAATGGCAAAACCGGTAAAGAAGAACAAGGCGGAGGTAACCAGCCAGTCCCTGCGGTTGCGGTACTGGTAAATGAGACCGATCACTCCCAGTATCAGGGGCAGGAAGAAGAGCTTATTATTGGCTTTATTCTTTGAGCCGGCTGTTTCCGGTAATACATCCGGGGTACTGTGGCCAAAGAATTTATCTACAGGACTGATACCACTATTCCAGTTGCCATCGCGGCGATTACCGAAGCCTTGAGGTCGTTTTGTTTACCGGCAAAGTTCCACATAAAGTAGCGCCAGTACATCCAACGGAATTGGTAATTGAAGAAATAACGTATTTCAGAAGCCCTGGTAGGTTCTTCATCCTGTTCAAGGCCGCCAAAATTGCGGTATACCTGCTCTTGTTGCCTTTCGTTGTTGGGGTCCCAGGCGCGGGGAATAAGTGAGCGGTAGGCATGCTACCATAATCAATACCGCCATTTTTACCTGCTACTTCATACTTGTCTTTTCCTTTCACGTAGCGGTCGCCTGTAATGACAAAATTCTCTTGGGAGGGCTTATCAGAGAAATAAGGGCCGTAGAGAATGGGCCAATCGCCATATTGTTCGCGGCTTAGGTACCCTACAAGGCTCACAGGGTTGTCTACATTGTACATATCCACAGATGGGTTGGCTGAAGAACGTACCAACGTAGTGAAATAAGTAGAATAGCCCAGGATAACAAATATGGCCGACCAGATGCCGATCTTCAGGAAAGAAGAAACACCTGATTTATAGAAGTAACAAAGTGCGATCAAACCACCCAAACCAAGCAAGAGGATCACAAAGGAGCCTGGGGATTTGATAAAGGGAAACAGAATAATAAGATAATGGCAGAGAGCCATACAGGGAAAAGAGTAAATTTTTTGATCTGTGTTTCGCCAAAACGAAGGCCAATGATCAGCAAGGCTGCCAGTAAGATAAAATAGGTGGCAAAACCACTGAAGAAGGGCAGGCCAAAATCATTCACAAACAGGATATCAAATGCGCCGGCGCCCTTGATAGACCATTGTATGATGACCACTTGTACCAGGCCGGTGATCACGCAACCGAGCATGAAGGCAAAGAAAGTGCCCCAGGCAGTAACCTTATAGCGTTTGAAATAATATACCATTACAATGGCGGGAATGGTCAACAGGTTCAACAAGTGAACACCGATAGACAAGCCCATCATGAAGAAAATGAAGATGATCCAGCGGTCGGCGCGGGAAAACTTATGGCCGTCGGTCTGACTTTCCTTATCTACCTCGTGCTCCCATTTCAGGATAGCCCAGAAAACAATGGCTGTAAATAAGGAGGAGAGGGCATATACCTCACCTTCAACGGCGCTGTACCAGAATGAATCGGAGAAGGTATAGGCCAGGGCGCCCACCACACCAGCAGCCATTACGGCAAAAGTTTGTTCGCCAGTAAGTTCGGCGCCTTTTGCATCAGCTTACGGGCAAAGTGGGTAATGGTCCAGAAAAGGAATAATATAGTGAAGCCGCTGGCAATAGCATTCATAAAGTTTACACCCCTGGCTGCATTGGAGGGATCATCGCCAAAAAGAACAATGAAGAAACGGCCAAGTAATACGTACAAGGGGGCTCCAGGGGGTGGGGTATCTGTAACTTGTAGGCACTGGATACAAACTCGCCGCAGTCCCAAAAACTGCCGGTAGCTTCCATCGTGAGAACGTAAACAGTACAAGCAATCAAACAAACCAGCCAACCTACAATGTTATTGACACGGCTAAAATTCATATTGTATTGATTTTATTAAACTTGGCAAATATATAGAGTTTCGGGTTTCGTGTTACGGGTTTCCAATCTTTATATTCCAGGATTTCAGGCCACACATAAGAGCTTTTAATCATGTCTTTACAGTTGCCACAGGCCCGATTAGGGCTAATTACGTTCGATTATAGCAGAAGGTGGGGAAAACAGGAAAAGAAAAGACGAAAAGTTACGTAGAACAGCCTTCATTTTAGGCAGTTGGTGCAAGTCAATTACCCAAAATAGATTCGCACAGTTTGATAAAACAGGCGGTTTTGCATGTTCTGGGATTTTTCGGTAAATCCCTGGAGGCCAAAGAGGCCGGCGGCATTGCCCTTATTAATGGCAATTTCGAGGTATCCGGCAGCATTGAAAAGGGCCAATTTTTCGCCCTCGGGAACATCAGCATAGGTTTCGCTGATGGCAGCTATTACCTCATTGCGTTTGAAAACGATCTTAAAGCTCCTGCCTTTGCGCTGCTCCTCAAACTGGGCATGGGTAATATTGACTACTATATTCTCAAAATTGTCAATAAATATGATCTGGCCTTCAATCCAATTCTCATTTAATAGGGGGCGCAGGTGGTTGGTTTCGGTAAAATGTACATCAGGCGTACCTATATCGAGGAGGCTGGTACCTGCCTGTAAGGCCTGGACCGCATTGCCCATGATCCGCGCGCAATACAGGGTGTTCTTATTGGCGGTTTTGTCGAGGGGCAGTCCGATCACCATTTCGGGCTTGCCTTCCAGGATCATAGTTAGCAGGCCATTGTCGGCACAAAGAATATATTGTTCCTGGTGGTAGGCCAACAACAATTGCTCTGGCTTTTTTCAAAGAGGTTTACAAGCAGGAGGTGAAAGGTAAAGGGAGGGAAATTGTTAATGGCATTACGGCAAACATAGGCAGCCTGGGGATAGTTGAAAGGGGAGAGGGTATGGGAAATATCAATGAGTGTAAAAGCAGGATTGATCTGTAATAGCTGGCCTTTTAATGCCCCTACCAGGTAGTCCTGTTGTCCTATATCTGATGTCAGGGTTAATAATGCCATTCTATTTAACGAGTTCTCCATTTTTGAAGAAGAACTTATGTACCAGCTTATCGGTCCAGGAAGGGAAGAAACGGTTCATGAACACCGTTCTCTTACCGGTAAAAGTAAGTACGAGGGTGCGTTTCCTCAGTTCAATGGCTTTTACGATATGACTGGCCACTTCATCAGCAGTCATGAGTGAGCCTTCGTCCATGGGTGATTCGCCTTGTGGGTTGCCGTCTTTGTTGAGGGCAGCATTGCGTATATTGGAGGCTGTAAACCCGGGGCATACCCACATTACATTTACACCTGTTTGCAGCAATTCGGTACGCAAGGCTTCCATCCATCCTTGCAGGGCAAATTTTGAGGCTGAGTAACCGCTGCGGCCTGGCAGGCCTCTATAACCAGCAATGGAGGAAACACCTGCAATGGTTCCCTGACGTTCTATAATGGAATTGAGGGCATATTTGGTACAGTGGACTGATCCATAAAAATTAATGTCCATCACTTTTTTAATCACCTCCACATCGGTATCGCGGAATAGTGCCCGCATGCTTACACCGGCATTATTAATGAGAATATCGATACCGCCAAAGGTTTTGATGGTGGATTCAATAAAACGCCGGCAGTCCTGCTCCTTGCTAAGGTCGCAGGTCATCGTATGCAGCATCACGCTGCTATGTTGTAACTGAAGCGTGTAGAGTTTGTCATAATTCCGGGCGCAGGTGGCCACCTTAGCCCCGGCATCAATAAAAGCATTAACAAGCGCCTTTCCTATCCCTTCGGTACCACCAGTAACGACAACTACCTTATCTTTAAAAACGACATATCTGTTAATTATAATTGCAAAAATAATAAATGGGTGACGGATTTACGAAATAACCCTTACCCATTTCTAGCCAACAATGCAAATGCCGGAAAAATTCCGGCATTTGCATGACCCGCTACGGGGTAAAAGGCTTTTTCGGGTAGGTATGGCCTGGCCCTATGACGTTATTTAGGCGTGGTGATCCACCACACATTGCCAAAAGGATCATTCACCCCACTGGTTCTGCCATAGGACTGGTCAACCGGGGCCATAATGGAGGTAGCGCCTTCCGACAGGGCTTTTGATAGGTAGCATCTGCATCGGCCACATTAATGTATAGTCCGGCAGTAACGACAGGCCATTGGGGAGTACTATCACCAAACATGATGGTACTATCGCCAATCTGCACTTCTGCATGCATAATACCCGGGGCATCATCCCGTATTACCTTCCTCAATTCCTTTGCTTCAAAAACATTTTTCATGAATTGATCAAATAAGGCGGCATTGTCCACGATCAGGTAAGGCATTACGGTTTGATAATTTGCTGGCAAAGTGATTTTTTCATGGTGCTGTTGTTTATTTTTGGGTGTTAGCTGTTAGGTTTTACTGGCCGGTTATTGTCGGCCATGAAGCTGGATGTGGTTGTTATTGGGATCGCAGAAGCCGGCATAGAAGCCATGCCCTCCGTCGATGGCTGTTTTAGGAAAATCAATGCGTCCGCCGGCATGTACAATGGTGGCCAGGGTAGTATCAATATCCTCCACATCGATCACCACCTGTACCCCTTGCTTTTCAAGCGCAGGCTGCAGGGAGGGGTCCAGGCCGCCGCCGGAATTGGTATCCCCAATACGGAAGAAAGCATAATTATCACCCTGGCGTATGATTTCCCATTGAAACACTGTGGCATAAAATGCCATGGCAGCGGCCAGGTCGGGAGCCGGTATCTCAATATGGGTAATGGTTTGTTTGTTTTGCATGGCTATACTTTTAATAACCCAAAACTAATTACGTGCCGGGGGCCGGAATAGGAAAAATGCGACATTATTCCTTCACATACAAACTCCGGTAGTTCACCTACAATTACTCCCATTTTCTGGCCAGTGCCGCTATTTTGCAGTTAATTCCTATTCCAACCTTGAGTCCAATTCCTGTCATATAAAAACAATGGATATGCAACCTTTATACAAATGGATGCTGGTGATAACAGGTGTACTATTGCTCAATGTCACCATACTCCGTGCACAAAATGTTGGCATTGGCACTAACCAGCCGGATACCAGTGCTGCGCTTGATATTAGCAGTAATAACAAAGGATTGTTGATCCCAAGAGTGTCGTTGATTAGTAACCCTATTCAGTTTCCCGCTACTGGGTTGATGGTATTCAACCCCAACAATAGGTTTAGAGATGGTATGGGTATCTACATCAATATGGGGGTACCAGAACTGCCTTTATGGCGCCAATTGGTGTCTGAAAGTTCAGGCCTCTTTATCCGTAATCAAACCACACAACAACCAGGTAGTAATTTTAGTATTACAGGTAATGGGGCCATTGCAGGAAACCTCGACGCAGGCAGTGTAAGTATGAGGCCAGAAAATACAGGCACTTCTACCGTGTTTGGGGCCTGGAAGTTGCGGCATTTAGGCCCCAACAGTGCAGCGTCTGGTAGTTTTACCATCAGCATCATACCCAACACACCCGCCATCAGTATATTGCGCAATGGTTTTGTAGGCATCAACCGGGTGGATATGCCTACGGAGGCACTACAGGTAAATGGTAATATCAAAGCCTCGGGCAATGTGCTCATTGATGTGGAGTATGTGAGAAGGGATGCTACAATTGGCAGCCATTCCCGGCGGTCCTTTACATGGAATGCCCGGAGGGCAAAAAGGTTATTGGCGGCGGTGGCGGTCACCGTGATCTTAATACGGCGATGTATGATATACAGATACATTATTCAGGCCCCGATCCCAGTGCAGGAGGTAACCGTTGGCGCTTTTTTATACATAACACCAGTGGCGATAGCCGGGCTTTGTTGCTGTATTGCATATGCGCTAAGGTTCAATAGGAGGCCAGCTAGGGTGAAAGCGAGGGAAGGTCAGAGGCCAATAAATGGTTCCTTTTAAGATAATATAGGTGATGCAACAGTCACGCGTTTTTCTGGTCACCTGGAAAAATGATTCTGCGTATTATTTCTACCTGCTTCATATTTATAGTTTTATTAATTGCTGTTGGAGCTTGCTCCAAAGATGACAATAAGAAAACGGATGGTTGTTATCCTGGCGCCCCCACCGGCCGTGTGATTACAAACAAAAAAGCCACAGTCCATGTATCCGGCGGACTTAAAACAAGTACCTACTTGGTGGAAGACGGTACCGTTGATACTAAGTTAGTGCCCTGTAATCCACTGACCAGTGAATTTCTGCAAAATGACCTGAAAGTTTTTATTAGCGGCGAGGTTAAAGCTACCCCTTACACCTCCGGCGAACCCTGTTGTATATACAGCTTTGTGATTACAAGCATCACTAAACAATAGGATGATCTTGTTTACTGGAAAGGTCCGGAGGATCATCTTTTACCCAACCCTAGCAAACCACAACGCAGGTCGGGCAATTTTGAATAATTTTGCCGTATGAGCCATGATCGTTTCGCTTCACTGGACAACCCGGCCTGGTGGGCCCTTAATGGGGTACAGCAATCCTTCGCTATAGGCGCCCCGCATATCAAAAGATATCAACGCGGCATTTTACCCTTCGCTGCTTACGAATATGGAACAACAGAAAGTATCACAGCCTTAGATACGTGGCTGCAACCCAATGAGGTATTTTTCCTGATTGGAGATCTAACGTCACTGCCCGCACACTGGACTATACTGAATGAATTGCCCTGTGCCCAGATGATCAACCAGACAGCAGTCACTCCGCCTGCAGGCAATGTGATGATCGCTACACTAACAGATGACCACAGTGGGGACATGTACCACCTCATTCAAAAAGTGCAACCTGGATATTATGAACCCGATACCCATCGACTGGGCAGCTATTACGGCATCTGGCAGGAAGATAAGCTGGTAGCTGTTGCCGGCGAACGTATGCGTCTGGAAGAGTTATCAGAGCTCAGCGCCATCTGTACCGATCCTGCTTATACAGGCCGCCAATACGCACAGCACTTAATTGCACATCTTTGTAATACCAATCTTGACAAGGGTATTATTCCTTTTCTCCACGTACTGGAAACGAATGAGCGGGCCATCAGGCTATATGAATACATGGGCTTCACCCGGCGCAGGACCATCTCTTTTGGAAGCTGATCAAAACAGCCGATTAATACCTGACGCAATTATCCCCTTATTGTCGTACTCACACCCTCCGGAAGCAGGATGGATCAGCTAATTTGCAGGCAACAAAAATATACGCATGAAAAGGATTGTATGGTTTATGCATGTGTCGCTGGATGGTTTTGTAGCCGGACCAGCCGGGGAAATGGATTGGATTAAAGTCGATGATGATATGTTTGAATATGCACATATCCAAACCGAACAAGCTGATACCGCTTTGTATGCCAGGGTGACCTACGAGTTGATGGACAATTACTGGCCTACCGCCGCCGATCGGCCCAACGCCACAAAACACGACAAAGATCACAGCGCTTGGTATAATAAGGTCAATAAGATCATAATATCGAAAACGATGGAAGGGCAGCGCCTAACCAACGCAAGAATTATCAGCAACAATATTTCCGACGAGATCAAAAAGCTGAAGCAAGGACCAGGAAAGGGCATGGTGATATTTGGCAGCCCATCGCTGGGGCATATCCTTTCATCCGAAAACCTGATAGATGATTACTGGCTATTTGTGAACCCAATCATCCTTGGCCAGGGTATCCCTTTGTTCAAAGGTGCCAAAAACAGGACCAACCTGAAACTGGAATTATCGAAAACCTTTTCTTCTGGCGTGGTAGGGCTTCATTATGAAGTAATCCGGTAATCAAACTAGCCATGGCAACAACAAAGAAAAACCTAAGGAATAGTACGGTGGATTGTTTCCCATTATTGGAAAACCACTTGTTCCGTTTTGTACAATTTCAGGATTTTTCCGCAGGCTACTTTTGTATTCAATAACAAAATCACTGTTAAAGAAAACAAAACAAGTTATGAAGCCGATCAGTTTTTTCAATTTGCTGTTAAGTGTTACCCTGTCGCTGCTAGTATATAGCTGCGGTACATCCGATGCAAAACCAATCTCCAACCTGGAGGAAGCCAAAAAAAGCAATCGCCGCCAGCAATGCTATCTATTTTGAAGCTTTTGCAAAAGGTGATTCCTCGATATTCATTGACCGTTATACAGAAGACTGTTGTATTATGGCACCCGAAGCGCCACAGTTATGTGGGCCCATTGCACCGCTTGAATTTTTCAGGATCGCCTATTATGGAATAGGATTACGCAATGGTAAGTTTACCACCACAGCTGTTTATGGAGACGGCGTAGAGTATGTTACGGAAGAAGGATTATGGGAATCGTTCGATGCCAACGGAGTAAGGTTTGATAATGGAAAGTTCCTGGTATTATGGAAGAAAACAGCCAAAGGCTGGAAAATGTACCGGGATTCATTCAGTAGTAACAATAAAAAGCAATAATCGATTTCAGGGGTATAGCCATGAACACACACAGCCAGGGCTGTGCACATTCGACTTGCTCACCCGGCAGGTTATCTTACCTCAAAAGCATATGCACATGTTGCTTTTTGGGGTATTTTTTTGCAAACAATACAAGTATATGATCACTAAAAGGGGTTGAAAAATAAAAGCATTACAAAACAAATGTGAAAGCGAGTATGGATGAAGATCGTGCGTAGAACTACTTAAGGTAGGGGCAAAAAAAGGGCCAGCATAAAAATACAGCCCCGTTTTAAAATCCAATATCCTATGAAAAACCGAGGCAAAAGTAAGGGTTTCATGCAGACTACCAATACCCCTTTAGTGGTATTTTAAATAAAACTGTTAAAATGATGATGCAAATGGAATAAGGGGCTTAATAAGGAGTACTCATAAGGGTAAGTTTACATATATAATCTTCTTAATTTCTCCTACAGGTCTTGAGAATACAATCATCGATAATTACTTTATAATCTCCGTGAATGGGTGTAAATTCACCTAAGGGATATTGATATCCTCACCCAACCCCATGCTCATTTACACCACTGCCAGAAAAATAATTGGCCGTATATATTGAAACGATGGTCGGTATCCATCGCTTTCTTTTTGATCATTGTTGTGTATGATCAATTTTTCTCCAACAACTTTCTCGATATCACAGATACATTTTATTGATAGCTGTTGGTTTATTACTCATGCAATTTGTAGACCTCATCAGTAAGCCAAGGATCAAGAAAATAGTTATTGATGAAAATGCCAGGAATATTACCCAGTATTATCGAAGTCCATTTTCAGGTGAGGGAGAAAAAGTCCATAACCTGGATAAAGTACAGTTGTATGTAAAAAGCAAAGCATCAACTGGCGCCATCACCACTCAATCACTGGAGTTGTATAAAAGCTGGCGGCTAATATTGACCTGGATACAAAACACGATGGTTTTTCCGCAGCCACTTTACAGGAAATAAGGCAAGTACTGGAGCAGTTACTCGTTTCTGTAACCAGTACAAAATAAAAAAGCCTGCAAGGTATTGTTACCTTACAGGCTTGCAGGGTATAGACAACCACTTACCGTCTTTCATTAAACACGCCGAACTCTGCAATTTGCGGCGGAGCATCAAAGCCATCCAGTAAGATGCGCACACGTTCGCCATATACCCGTTCAAACCGATGTACTTTTATGCGACCTGTTTTTCTCCGGTAAGTAAGAGTTGCCATTTACCATTCTGGTAATACTCCAACCGGTATTTTTGAATGTGGGGTTTCCGCGATTCTGCAATAACCACCATATTAAATGGCCTTTCGCCTTTGAACAAAACTTCGAACCAGGGATTCTTAACAATGGGATTGGAAATCCAGGATTTACCAAAATCATCATCGGTAGCAAAGTCCATGATCCACATATCATCACTCCAACTAGCATTGGTCGCTTGAATTTGGCCAGGTTGGTAGAGATGATGGGCGCATCTGCAGCTGGTAATTTGGTTGTAGAGCCCTGGTGCTTCCAGGTTTGCCCAATTTGCTTCAGAGCAGCCAGGGCATTGTCGTCAATAAGTCCATCACGGTTAGGTGCCACATTTAATATAAAATTGCAATAGGCATTGTTGAATGGAATAATATTATCATTCACCAGGCTGTTTACATCTTTCACGGGCCGGGTAGGGAAGGAGGTTTTCCAGAACCAGGCATCATTGATGGGCAAGCAGGAAAGGGCCGGCAGTTGATTGCTTTCCTTTGAAATATGCTGGCCTGCTCCTTGTTCATAAGATTTGATATCGGTATAATATAATGCCTCTGCCGGATATTTGGCCGCATTGAGGTCCATCACCAAACAATTGGGCTGAATGGATTTTACCAATAGATACACTTCCTCAAAAGGAATATCATCGTAGGATATCCTGGACCAGGGCGCATCCCATCCATCAATAACCAGGGCGCTAATTTCACCATAGTTTGTGAGGAGTTCAGTAAGCTGAGCCTTCACCATGGCGATATGCTGGGGTGTGATATGGCCGGGCCTTAATTTGTGGTGGGTATCCAGGATGGAATAATACAACATGACCTTTAATCCATTGGCCCGGAAAGCATTGACGTATTCTTTCACCACATCTTTCTTATAGGGGCTGTTCATCACATTATAATCAGTGGTTTTGGTATCCCAGATCGCAAAACCACTGTGGTGCTTGGTGGTAAGACAACCATAGCTCATATTGGCCGATTTGGCAGCCTTGGCCCACTGATCACAATTCAGTTTGGCAGGGTTAAACAGGATTGGTGACGCATCAGGATCAGCCCAGTCCTGGTCCATAAAAGTAGGGATATTAAAATGGATAAACATCCCAAAGCGAAGGTCTACAAAGGCTTGCTGGAGAGACGCCAGATCCTGTTTAGATTTGCCTGTAGCCTGTGCCCCAGTCAATACTGGTAATAAAAGGGAAGTAGTAATTAATAGATAGCTGAATACATTCCTTGTTCTACTTAGTTGCCTCATGATTTTTGTTATGGGTTTAATTCAATGCAGCAACTAAATATATCAAATAATGTGATTAGCAAAAACGGTACTATGCAAACAGACCCGAATGTTACCCTTATATGGATGTCGGCCGGTATCGCTGTCGCATAGTACCGTAAGATCCTCAGAAGTAAGGAGGTTTTGACCGGGAGGTAAGGCATTTTTTAAGTACCGTAAAACGTAAGGAACCAAGGGCCTCCTTTTTATAATCTAACACCTTTCTCATAGGAATATGCAGTTTTTCCGCTATCTCGGAATTGTTCATGTCATGGAAAAATGAGCTTAAATACAGTTTTACAAAGGCCAGGCAGCCTTTCAATTTCATCATGGATCTCTTTCAGTACAAAGGTTTCGATCATAGCATGCTCCCCGTTTGTGGCAGATTCAGTTGACTGGAGCAGAAGGTGGGTATTATCAACAGGGAAGTTCCCGATAGGCTGCAGGTGGTCAGGTGAATGGTTTCTCATATACTAAGACCTACGAAAATAGATTTACCGGTAGATTTTGTTCTCTGCATTTACTTTTTATTATTGCTTTGAGTCAAGCAAGCATCTATTTTCTTTGATCTGTGACAAGGCATTTTTCCTTTTTAGATGATTTTTCCAATTAAACAGCGTAAAATAATAGAACAATCACGACCCATAATAGACAATTCACGAGTGCTGTTTCCGCAATTCGTAATAATTGCTGTAATTCCGGGATTATCTTTGCCACTCCAAAGCAAAAAAATGATAGAAAATCCATCCATAGGTGCTACCCCTGCCCTGGTGAACCAGTTGATCCGCACCCGGCGCAGTGTTTTTACCCAACAGTTTGAGCCCGGCAAGGCCATTCCCGATGAGGTCATCCGGCAGGTATTGAAAATGCCAATTGGGCGCCTACCCACAAGCATACAGAACCCTGGCGTTTTACTGTATTCAGCGGAGAAGGTCGCAGTAAATTAGCGCAGCAACAAGCGGCTATCTATAAAGAGTTTGCAGGCGCCAAGTTCAAGCAAGGTAAATATGAACAAATGCAAACAATGCCCTTGCTGGCCTCGCATATTATTGCCATTGGCATGAAACGGCACGCTGATATACCCGAAATGGAAGAAATAGCGGCAGTAGCCTGTGCTGTGCAAAACATGCACCTGACAGCCCATGCCTACGGTATTGGCGCTTACTGGAGTACAGGCGGCATTACATTCATAGAAGAAGCTAAAGCCTTGTTCAACCTGGGGCCAGATGATAAACTCATGGGATTCTTTTACCTGGGTTATATCCGGGTACCTTCTACCGAAGGCCGAAGAGGTAGCATGGAAGAAAAAGTGAATTGGGTAAAATAAATAGGTATATAGACCCCGGTCTTAATACTTTAATATCCACCCAATCCATTGAATCCTTTAAATCAGGGCCCAGACGTTATTATATATTGTGGCCCTTCCGTTACCAACGGTATGGAAACAGCCTCATTGATTACTGGTAAGTCAATTCTCGTCCCTTCTTCCTTTCCAATGGCCATGGTTACCAGGGTTGCTTTGGCGGCCTTGCCAACGTTCACTTTATAGTTTGCTGAAGTAGAACCATCATAGGTACCCCGGCATACATAGTATACTTTTAGCCGGGGATTGGTAGTATGATCATACCGGGTTATAGTTACACCCGTACTATCACCATTTTTCATCATGGTTGACCAGCCTCTATAATCATGTAATACATTCATCCGCGTGGCATACCACCACCAGATGGGCATCCTGTGTGATCCCTGGTATACATAAGTAGTGGGATCAAATAGTTCCTTCACCATGTACATACTGCCAAATACGCCCGATCCATCGGAGGTATGGAAATAATTATACACCACTTCCAGTCCATTGGGTACAGCCGCTGCACGCTCCAGGGTACGCACCATGAAATTAGCAGCCACTACCGTATCTGGAATTCCAGGCACTGATCTTACGTTGTAGTCACTATTGCCAACAGCGTAGCCAATCTCCGTCCACCGTAGCCCCTTGCCCGGAAAATACCGGTCGCGGAAACGGCTGTAGGCCGCTACCTGTTCCGTTACCTGGAATTGTTCAGGACTTACCGCATCGGCATCCGTATTGTGGCTTTGGCCGCCATAGCGGTTACTGATATATTGGTTAAAACAAAGGCCGTCGGCAGGGAAAGGTTGACCGGGATACAACCAATAATTCAGAAAATACAGGGCTTTCCATTGTACCGTATCAGCGCTCAGCAGGGCACCCAGATATACCTTGGCAGATGGATCAACCGATTTGATGGAGTCCCAGGCTACTTTCAGTTTTTGTAACAACACAGTGGGGGAGTGGTAACCCGTAGTTCCCATCCAGTTCTTGTCATCTTCATTGCCTATTTCAAATGCTTTGATCTTATCCTGGCCTGGGGTGAGATTGGGATGTGAGCTGCCATATACACGGTAGCTGGCTGGCAAAACCGACCGGTAGTTATTGGCCCACAAATGCGCGATCACTTTCCACAGGCGGCCATGATTTTTGGTCCAGGGTTCATAAGCCGTACTGTCAGACCCTGAGGGAATATCTTTGAAAGCATTGCTTTGGGTCATCGCATTATAATCATCCGTACTTTTCAGGCTACTCACGGTTTTAATATTGGCGCCATTTATATAAAGCATAACAGGTGTGCCCATTTTCTTTTGAAAGCTGAGCATACTTTTATCGAAATCGCCATATTTATCGATCTCAAAAGCCTGCTGATCGATAGGAGCATTCAGGTCATGTACCCAGTGAAATACATTGCTGGGCGAACGGAAGGAACCATACAACGGCAAGCCGCTGCTCAATTTCATATAATTAACATCCTTGCCGCCAATTGCCGATCCACCCTGAAACCAATGCCCGGATCGGGCAAGTACCGGATAGTTTGGGCCGGTACCAGGGGCAAACATTTTGCTACGCCATGGCCATAGATGCGCAGTTCCCGTACATCAGACGAAGGATCGGTCGATTGGAAACGGATAAAACGGATGGGGTTGCTAAGTGTACTTAAATTTCCCTGTAACAGGTCCCAGCGATTGCTGCCACCGGTAATTTTATATTCCCCTTTCTGCACCCGGTTACTATCGTATACTGTAATGGTCCAGTTGCTGGCCCCATAACCATGGAAGTAGTCAATGGATAGTTTATCATAGCAGCTATCACCCAGAGATATATAGAACACCATGGGTTTAGCATAATCATTGTTCATAAAGTATTCCTGGTCCATCTTATTCCCTTCCGCAACACTTCTGTCGAACAACAATTCGGGGTTCTTCCTGCCGGTGGTATTCCAGAGATCCCGCCCTGGCGAAATAGAGATCAGGTAGGTACCGGCGGGGGATTCGGTTATCGGCTGATTCAGCGGCACAGCCAGCTATAGTAACCAGGAGGATAAGACAAAACAATCTGTACTTCATTAATTAATATTAATTATATGTCCAATGTATGGAGGGCGGTTCCGGACAAATATAATCCAAGTTTTTCCCCCTGCCAGTCCCCAATCTTTTAGGTATTGGGTATCAGTTAACCCAATAGTTTAAAATCAGGCATTCAAATCTCACATTTCACGTCTCACATCTCACTCCATTTCATCGGCACAATTGCTCCCCTTGCCGCAAATTAGCGCCTGCTTGTCTGTATTCCCTTGTAACTGCCTTGAAAAGGGTATTTTTGTTGTTACGCTATGCAAATATCACGCAAACGATTGGTGAATATCCTCTTACATGTACTGTTTACTACGTTGATAGTAATGGTGCCTATTTTTCTGATGCCCTTAAAAGATAACCAGGAGGGTTCAACCAGGAGTTTCTATAACATACCTGTTTTCATTATGACAGGTATGGCTACTATTTCCTGTTATGTCAGTGCTTACTGGCTCTATCCCAGTTTTTATTAAGGAAAAAGCTCATGCTCTACCTCACCATCACGTTACTTATCAGCCTGTTTGTGGCTATCGTAGCTGGTTATGTAACCAACCTGTTTTCCGCCATGCCTGGCCCCATCATCTGGGCGCATATCGCCACCAAATTCTTTGTGGTGCTTTTTGTGATGGGAACGGGTACAGCTTACCGATTTATCATGGATGTGATGAAGCAGGAGTATAAACAAAAGGAAAGTATGACTATGGAACTATCCTTTCTGCGGTCGCAGGTGAGCCCCCACTTCATGTTCAATACCCTTAATAGTATGGTGGCCCTGGCCCGCAAGAAAAGTGATAAGTTGGAGCCTGCATTAATTGAGCTCAGCAACCTCATGCACTATATGCTGTATGAATCGGATCAGGAGAAGGTCAACCTTTCGAAGGAGATAGACTATATCCAAAGTTATATTGATCTGCAAACCCTTCGCTTTGGCTATAATGTAAAGATCCAGTTTTCGGTAAACCGGCCATTGCCTTCCGATCCCTGCATAGAACCCATGCTACTGATCCCAATAATTGAAAATGCTTTCAAACATGGCATTGGCCTCATCAACGATCCCGAAATTGATATCCGGCTCCACGTTGAAAAAGGGCAGGTACAATTATCTGTTCAGAATAAATACAATGATAAACTACTTGAAACAAGAGATAAAACATCCGGCATTGGGTTGGTGAACCTGGAACGGCGGCTCAAGCTGTTGTATCCACATAATCACACCATGAGTGTGTCGAAGAACGGTGCTTATTTCAAAGCTTCACTTAAACTTAATTTGCATGATTCGGTGTTTGGCTGTTGATGATGAAATGTTGTCGCTGGAATTGCTGGAAGACAATATCCGACGCATACCGTTCCTGCATCTGGTGGGCCGTTGCACCAATGCCATTGAGGCCCTGGATGTATTGCGCCTGGAACCGGTAGACCTTATTTTCCTTGATATTCAGATGGGGGCATTACGGGCACGCAATTCCTGCAAAGCCTGTCGGGTATGAACAATAGACCCATGGTGATCTTTGTAACGGCCTATAAGAAATATGCACTGGATGGTTTTGAACTGGATGTATTGGATTACCTCGTAAAACCGGTGGCCTTTGAACGGTTCCTGAAAGCCGTTAACAAAGCTGCTGAATACCATGCATTGCGCACTACTCCTGTTGCTGCAACAAATGCCGGGATAACTTCGGCCCCTGCCGCCGCCGTGGCAGATTACTTCTTCGTGAACGTTGAATACAACCTGGTAAAGATTACCATCAGCCATATTTACTTCATTGAAGGGTTAAAAGATTATATAAAGATCTATCTCCAGGGTACGGATAAACCAGTGATCACCCGCCTGCCCATGAAAGCTGTTGCCGAAAAACTACCGGGAAACCGGTTCATACGCATACACAAATCTTATATCGTATGTATCGACAAGATAACTTCCATTCGTAAGAATCGCATCTATATACAACAGCATATTATTCCCATCAGTGATTCTTATCGTGAAGATCTCTTCCGCATTATTGACCCGCAGAAGTTAATGTAAACACGAGCTGCGGGTTTCAACACATAGACTACAGTCCATATACCTACCACCAGTGATGTGTGTTATTTTTCTATGAAAGAATGCCTGCAACATACTTTCATAGCAAGAGGCTTTGCTCGAAGCTTTTAAATGATCTCCATCTTAAATTCTAAATTCAGATAGGGGTAACCTTCATTCACGTTGTCTACACATACAGTAGACACGTCGCATAGTTTCAGACACTGGTATACTTCGTTTTTACATTCAGTAGAGAGGAGGCAATTTTATACCAGTAATACAACCTACATTATGAAATATTCACTTATTGTGATGCTGCTATTCATTAGTGGCCTTTACTCTTACGCTCAAAACAATTCGCAAACGGTAACCGGTACCGTTATTGATAAAGCATCGGAAAGGCCCCTGGCCAATGTATCCGTAAGTATTGTGGGCACACGCATTGGCGCCACCACCGATTCCCTTGGTCGTTTTGTACTACCAGTTGTACCACTGGGCCGTCACCATGTATCCTTTACCTATATCGGATACAAAACTGTCACCATTCCTGAAGTACTGGTTACCTCCGGCAAGCAGGTGATTTTGGATGTGCCACTTGATCAACAGATTGCCGCCCTGAACGCGGTAACCATCACCGCTGGCAGAACCAGAAAAGGCATGGCTTCCAATGAATTTGCCGGTAGCAGTTCCCGCTCCTTCAGTATGGATGATGTAACGCGGTATGCCGGTGGGCGTAATGACCCAGCCAAGCTAGCCAGCAACTTTGCGGGCGTGGCAAACACCAACGATTCGCGTAATGATATCGTGGTACGCGGCAATTCGCCCACGGCTGTATTGTGGCGCATGGAAGGCATCCCCATTCCCAACCCCAATCACTTCTCTACCATGGGAACTACCGGCGGTCCTGTGAGTGCTTTAAATACCAATGCCCTGAAGACCTCCGACTTTTATACAGGAGCCTTCCCGGCAGAATTTGGTAATGCTACCGGTGCCGTTTTTGATATTGGATTGCGTAATGGAAATAAAGACAAGTTTGAAAAGACCATTCAATTGAATATGTTCAGCGGCCTGGAAGCCATGCTTGAAGGTCCATTAAATAAAAGCAAGAATGGGTCATCCTTCCTCATCGGTTACCGCTATTCCTTTGCACAAATTGGCCAATCACTGGGATTTGATATCGGTACAAAAGCAGTACCAAAATACCAAGACATTATTTTCCACATCAATTTCGCCAAATCCAAATGGGGCAAGTTCAGCATCTTTGGAATGGGTGGTACCAGCAGTATCGATATGGTAGGCGCTGACCTAGATTCCTCTGACCTCTTCGCCAATAGAGATGAAGACAATTATTTCAAATCAAATATTGGTGTGCTCGGCCTCAAACACACGCTTGATCTGGGTCGCAACAGCTACCTCCGTACGATGGTATCTTATTCTTATGTCAGCAATGAAGGAACCGGTTACCAGCATTTTGATTCCCTGCCCGCACGCGTGTTCATGTCGGAGCAGTCTACCAAGAACACCGGATGGCGCTTCTCATCCTTCATTAATTCCAAAATAAATACCCGCTTCACCATGCGCAGTGGTATTCTGGCCGAACTGAATGGTATAGATACCTGGCTGCGCACCCGCGAAGACAAGCCTGATTGGGAAACCATTCGCGATTATGATGGCAGCGCCTGGTTAATACAGCCCTATGCACAAGGTAAATATAGGTTTACCGATAAATTATCACTCAATGCCGGACTCCATGGCATATACTATGGATTGAACGATAAGGCAGCTGTGGAACCACGTGCCTCCTTGAGTTATGCGATTGCCGGGAATCAAACGCTTACTTTCAGCTATGGAATGCACCATCAGCAACAACCATTGCCCGTATATCTTTACCAGGAAAAATTGCCGAATGGCAGTTATGACCAGTCCAATCGCGATCTCGATTTCACCAGGGCACACCATTATGTTATTGGATACGATTGGTTCTTTGCCCGCGATTGGCGACTAAAAGCGGAGGTTTACCACCAATCCATTTCACATGCGCCAGTTGAACGGAAGGCCAGCGGCTTCTCCGTTCTCAACAGCGGGGCCGATTTCACCTTCCCCGAAAAAGCAGGACTGGTAAGTAATGGTACAGGCTCCAATACCGGTATTGAGCTCACCATAGAGAAGTTCTTCAGCAAAGGATATTACCTACTTACCACGGCTTCTATTTTCGATGCCAAATACAAAGGCAGTGATGGTATAGAAAGAAATTCCACGTTCAATAATAAAGCCGTGGTGAATGTACTGGCAGGCAGGGAATGGAAAATGGGACGTGATGGGCGTAATGCTTTTACCATCGACATCAAATTCACCCAGTCGGGCGGTCGATATTATACACCGGTTGACATAGCAGCTTCCAATGCATCGGGCTATGAGCAATTGGATGAGAACCGGTACAATGAACTCCAGTTTTCCAACTACCTGCGTTTTGATACCCGTTTTGGTATCCGGCTCAACAGCGCCAAACGCAAACTGTCGCACACTTTTTACCTCGATATACAGAACGTAACCAATAGAGACAATGTATTCATTCAGCGATACAATCGCCAAAGGAAAGAGGTAGGCGCAGTAAACCAGGTAGGCTTTTTCCCGGACATACTGTACCGGTTACAGTTTTAAGAAGCTAAGGCTGCATATGGCTGACATGGCGGCATTGGACTAAGGAAGGACAGAAGAACCACAAAGCCCGGGTAGGACCTTTTAGCTGGAGTTGATTCAAAGGTTAGGGTTAACCAGGTTTCCTGGTCTCCGGGCTTTTTAAAAAAGTGACGATGAAAAGTATTCCTTTTTATATCGGTGTACTGTTGATCATTCCGGTAGTGATGCAACCCGATAAGCACAAAAAATTACTCAATGGATATGGCGTAGGCGCCCTCCTGCACAGTGATCAGGCCATTCTTCATGAAGGCATTAAAGATGACATCCGTCAGCAGGCGATGTTGGTTTGGGTGGATGGACAAGGGAAGCAGCGCAGTAATGCACCGTCGCCCATCCTGGAAAGCATCATGGATCAAATAAGGTATGTTTCTATTGAAAATACCTGGTTTAAGATCATAAAGGAAGTAAGTAAAATCAGCTTACTACAAAAATCAATAGCCGGCACAGGTGCTGTGGTTAAGTACAAGGGGAGTAGTTTGGTCAAAGATGCATTAAGATTAGGTATGCATTCCGATCATGATACAGCACCTGTTGCCGGCACCGATTTACCAGGTTTTGTCATTAGTGCAAGCGGGAAAGTAGTTGTAACGGTTTTTGCCGGTTCTCCTGGTTTATTACAGGAGGATAAAAACTCCCAATCAGGTCAGCAAGAATGGGCCCTGGTGATAGAACGGTACCAATCCCTGTAGCGATTGAAACTCCAGCATAAAGGTTCAAATCAGTTCATATGCATTTTTTGTTTTACCACCGCCCCGTTTCTACGGGGCGCTTGTTTTTAGGCCATTGGGCCCAACCGGTCACAATTCTTATCGTTTTCTAATGTCAATGCTGTGAAATAGGGGTTATTTTTGCACCTTCTAAACAGGCGCCCATGAAAGTGTTATTGGTTGAAGATGAAGCAACTGTATCGGCTATGATCCGTAAAGGATTGAGCGAAAGCGGATATTCCGTTTCCGTGGCTCCCGATGGCAAGGCAGGATTGGACATGGGTACGGGCCACAGTTTTGACGTAATGATCCTGGATATCATGCTGCCCGGTATCAATGGCCTGAACTGTGCAAAGGCTGCGCCGGGAAGGTATTGATACACCCATACTCATGCTTACCGCCCTGGGCACCACCGAAAACATTGTTGCAGGGCTGGACAATGGCGCCGATGATTACCTGGTAAAACCTTTCAAATTTGCCGAACTGGAAGCGCGGCTGCGCACCCTAAGTCGCCGGAAATCAAGTACTGCTGCCCGGGCAATCGATCTATTACAGATTGGCGATATCACTGTCAATACAGCTGCCAAACACGTCATCCGGGATGGACGTGAAATAGCCCTTACTTCTACTGAATACCGTTTATTAGAATTCCTGGTTCGTAACCGTGGCCGGGTTTTGTCGCGTATTGAACTGCTGGAAAATGTGTGGGGCATCGACTTCAATATGGGTACTAATGTAGTGGACGTATATGTAAACTACCTTCGCAAAAAACTGGGTAATGATCATGACCGTAAACTGATCCATACAGTGATTGGCATGGGCTATATTATTAAAGAACAATAGGCATGAAGATCCAGGTAAAAACTGCCTTGCTTTTTACAGCTGTCACAGCGGGCATTATTTTATTCCTTAGCCTGGCAGTGTACTATTTTGCCAGCCGGTTTACCTTCAATGACTTTCTCAAAAGGCTGGAGTTACGGGCCAAGATATCGGCCCGCATACATTTTGAAGATGACGAAACCTCTACGGCTGCCTTTAATGAATTACGGGAACAATACCTGACCGCTTTGCCCAAGGAAAAAGTATATATCCTGGAATATGATAGCCTGGCCAGAAAACTAAAAACGACACGGGTCCTAAACTGCCTCAAACCTTTTACAATTCGATCATACTGCAAAATGGGAAAACAGTTTTTACAGCTGTCAAGCATACCCAATATGCCGGCATCCTGTATCGGAATGCACACAATAGGCAATTTCTGGTGATCAGTTCGGCTGTCAATGTATATGGCGATCAAGTTGTAAAAATCTTGGTAATGTATTGATAATCACTTTTATCATGTCAATTATCGCTATTTTTACTGTTGGTACATTTCTTTCCCGGAGCATCTTTGCACCAGTAAGAGAGATCACGCGCCGGGTGGAAGACATCAGTGCCCATAACCTGCACCTGCGCTTGCAAGAGGGGATTGGTAAAGATGAGATCACAGCCCTGGCGCAAACCTTCAATAATATGCTGGACCGGCTAGAGACCTCCTTTGAGACCCAGAACAATTTTGTAAGCAATGCCTCCCATGAACTACGCACTCCGCTAACTACCATTATAGGAGAAGCCGAAATTGCCCTGTCAAAAGCCCGTTCTGAACAGGAATACCAACAATCTCTCCAGGTCATTCTGCGCGAGGCAGCCCGGCTGCAACACCTGACCGCCAGTTTACTCAAACTGGCCCAGGCCGGATTTGACGGCCGAAAGCAGGAGTGGGGCATCCTGCGAATGGATGAGTCCTTGATGAACGTTAAAAACAGTGGATGAAATAGAGCCCAATAACAGGGTCAGGGTCAGCCTCCACCTACCTGAAGATGAACGTTTGGTTTCCGTTCAGGGCAACGATCAGCTCCTGCATCTAGCCTTAAGCAATATTGTATTAAATGCTTGCAAATACTCTGATAATAAATCAGTTTTACTTTCCTTAGCCGCTGCTGAAAAGAAGATCATTATTGCAGTAGTGGATGAAGGGATTGGCATTCCGGCTGCTGAAGTGAAGTATATTTTCGATCCTTTTTCCGGGCCTCCAATACCTTTGATTATGAAGGATATGGCATTGGACTGCCCTTAACCCATACCATCATCCGGCTGCACAAAGGTGATATCCGGATCAATTCGCAGGTAGGGAAAGGGACCACCGTGCTGGTGAGTTTACCCGTTGCTAGGTTAAGTTGAATTCTCTTATCGTATTCTTATTTCATTTATCAGTTTCTAATCATCATCTCACTGGATTCTAATCTGTGCCTTAAACCAGGCTAATGGGCGCGGGCCAATTTTGTATCCGATAATCAATTAATGATACAAAAAAGAACCCATGAGAAATGTATTGATCCCTACAGATTTTTCTGTGGCCTCACTGGAACTGGCTGATAAAACAGCACAGTCATTGGAAGGAGAGTCGCTTAACATTATCCTGTTCCATGCTTTTGAGATCCCGTTTTTGTAAGTGATGTATTCGACATCCGGGGTAAGTTGCCTTATGCAGAGCTGGTTACAGAAGCATTTCGGAATGCCTGTAAACGGGTAAAACTACAACACCCCAAAACCATCCGCAGCATTGTGATCCGCCACCAGTATGGCGATACGGCAGCCGTTTTCCGGAATTTTGTGGACGCCAATGATATTGACCTCATCGTGTGTCCCGATCATTATGTATTTCATTCAGTACACACGGGCAGTGTAAACCCTGTGCCTTTGTTCAATAAAGGCGGCGTGCCTATGATGAAGGAATTTAAGCTCAAAAGGAAGCAGGCAGAAGCAGAAACGCCTGTACAGGAGCTGGAAATTTCGAGGAAGAGAACCAATGAAACATTAGTCACAAAAGAAAAAAATTATGCTGTTAAAGAAGAATATCCCATTCCGTTACATATTCGGCAAGATACAGTATGAGTTACTGATCATCCTGCTGTATACCACAGTTATAGCCATTTTGCATGAAACTAACCGGGTGTTACCCATTTCGATTCCTTTGGCCATCCCTGCCTTGCTGGGTACAGTGATCTCGCTGTTGTTGGGATTCCGCAGCAACCAGGCCTATGACCGGTGGTGGGAGGCAAGGCATATCTGGGGGCCATAGTCAATGAATCGCGCACGCTGGCCCGGCAGGTGCTTAGTTTTACAGATAACAGGGATGAAGACGATGATGTATATTTTTTCAGGGAGCGGGTCATCCGCCGGCAAATAGCCTGGAATTACAGCCTGGGGCAAAACCTGCGTGGCACACCGGCCACACAGGGACTTGACAGGTACCTGAGCAAACGAGAGCTGGAAATGGTGAGCCAATACAGCAATGTGCCGGCAGCTTTGCTGGAGCAGCATGGCCGTGACCTGAAACGGGCGCTGGAAAACGGCTGGGTAAACCGCTACCAGCAAGTAGAGCTGGACCGTACCATATCCCGGCTTTGTGAAGCCATGGGAAAGTGCGAACGCATCAAGAATACTGTGTTTCCGCACACTTACAGTCTGTACATTCATTTTTCGTTGTTGCTGTTCATCGCTCTGTTGCCCTTCGGCGTCATTGAGTATTTTGGGTTCTTGAAATCCCGCTGGTGATGGCCGTTTCAGCATCGTTCCTGCTGATCGAGAAAATGGCCATCCATTTACAGGATCCTTTTGAAAATAAGCCCACGGATACACCCATGACCACCATAGCCCGCAACATTGAGAGGGACCTGCGGCAAATGCTGCGCGACCAGGAATTCCTGGAATATGAAAGGCCAGCGAAGGCGTTCTACGTGCTGTAAAACGGAATAAGAATTCGATAGGGAGCTTACGGCTGCTGTCTGCGGGCCAACAAAGTTGGTGTTTTATACGTTGTAAAATAAGTCGCTTTTAGGCTGTGAAATTTAATACGCTTAGCATCTTATTTGAATGTAACCTCCAGTTGGTTTGAGTTAATAGTTTAGCTCAAACCAACTGGAGGTTCTCTTATAATTGATATTATGTTAAATATAAGTAGACACTAAAAGGGCAACTTTTGCCCCCTGCTTTTGCAAATTTTTCCCCTACTGATTATTCTAAATTTCAAACATATAACCGATACTGGACAACGACCGATATTCCCTTTTCAGTCGCTTTGTCAGGATCCTATTTCAAAGAACTACACACAATATACGACTAAAAGCATAAAAATCAATGGAGTAAGGCCGTTTTAACAAATGTAAATGGGTACATTAAAAAAGCTAATTAGCCTGAAGAATAGACCTTACCAATAAATCAACTTAGACGATACAAATTCGCAAATTATCAACTCCGTTTCAGTCTCGATAAAAACAATGGTATACTTCTTTTTATAGGGAAGACATTTATACCCTAAAATTGCACGTGGAGCATCTCTGCAGACATGGTAAGATTTCCGATTGTCTGCCATTTTAATAAAAAGTCATAAACACGATCTACCCACTTTTCTGCTGTCGCAATAAGTCCCTGACTTTCGATGAACCAGGCTACAGTTGCGATGGATTCAGCAGCAGACTCCTTTACTACGACTTTGCGCTTGCCCATTTTCGGATCAACTTTTTACTGTAAGATCGGGCATCTTCAACGCTAAGTACCTTTTCTGTCTTTGCTTTCAAAGCAGCCTTTTTCTGTAAAGCCTCATATTCCTTTAAAGGAATTAAAGCATATTTCTTTTTGTCAATTTCGATCTGTGTCATGATTTCTAATTTATAGGCAAAATTACATTTTCTAGCTTAATCCTATTTTTCGCCCCTAAGATTTCCCTTACGAAACATTCCCCTGGAAGCATCTACTTCGCCAAGCACTGTATTATATACACTCCCCGTATTACGCATCACACGAGCGTTAATTTGTTGTATAAACTCTACTGTTATTACTTGCTTTTTCTGGGCAGATTTTAATACAAACTTCAACGCCTCATAATGATCCTTTACCATTAAGCTGTGCATTAGCGGCTTGCCCTTAGGGGTTATATCTTCTTCCAGGAGTAGCCGGGTTTCAACCTCCGTCAGGGTACTACCCTCGATACTGGTCGAATGGTGGATTATCAGGTACTGATTAAAACGGTCATAGTCCAGCACTTCGTGCAGGTTGAAGCTCTTGTACTGGCTAATTAAGCTATCAAGGTGGGAAGAATACAAAACTTAGGAATTTTAAGTGCCGAAATTAGCTCAATTCTCCTACTTCAAGGGATTTTTAGGACAACACAACTGGCAGTCAAATGCACAGGGCATTCTAGTAGACTAGCTACCCTTTGCATAGACCTCTGATCTGCCTTACACTCCTGCTTTTAGCGCCCTTAGCCCAAACCTTAGGGCAATAAAAAAGGCAAAGCTGAGACTTTGCCTTTTCTAAAAAGTTTTCGGTGTAATTATTCCAGTTTGTTGATTCCTTCGTAAATCCCTTGTCCTAAGCCGGAGAATCGGATAATGTTGGCCTGGTTTCAAGCCCCGCCTCACTTTTATCCTGTATGTCCTTATACACCCTCAGTTCACCCGATTTCTCACCACTGCGGTAGCCCATCCAATACGTAAAACAAGGCACCGTGACGAGAATAAACACAATTAGCAGCAAATCGTTGTAGGTAGACATGTCGCACGTTGATTTAAAGGTTAGAATCTGCTTAAAAATAAAAAAATCCCCGTAATAACGAGGGATTCTTTTATAATATTCTGAACAAGTTGCTGCTAAATCGCAACCCTGTTTCAGGCTACAAGCAGGTTTTGTTTAGTGCTTGCGGTCAACGTTGTTGAACTTCTCCGTGTAAACGGTCGTTTTATCCTGCAGCTTTTTGATCTCGGCTTCATACTGTTTCATTTCTGCAGTGGCCTTTTTGGTTTCCGCAGCATTACGCTTTGTTTCCAACTGGCTGGTCTTTTCTTCATTGATGGTGATCAACAGATCCAGTGCATTTTCAGGATGTCTTTGTCATCCATTTTCAGCTTAGCTTGCTTGTCCAGCAGCTCATCTACCTTTTCAAAATAAGGAGTGGCTTCGTCAAATTTCTTCACTACTTCATGGCGCAGTTCTTCCTTCTTCTTCAGTTGGTCAGGCGTCAATTTGGTACCACCTGATGGACGGATGGCCTTGTTCTCTGTATTGATGTCTACACCCTGGTTATACAGGATCTGACCCATTACCATATTGGCATTGGCGTAATCAGGCTTCTTTTCCAGGGTACGCTTCATCATTTCAGCTGCTTTGTTGATCAGCTCTTTTGAATTGGCCGGACGCTTGGTCACATCTTCCTGGTAACCTTCTTTGTACAATTCAACCGCATAGTTGAACAGGAAGATATGGTTATCGGGATTTTCCTTGATCACTTCTTCATATTTCTTGAACAGGTCGGGCTTGGTACCTTTATCGCTCAGCATTTCCAGGTCGAAGCCGGTCCAGAATGGATCCTGGGGATATACTTCTTTACCCAGAGCAGAGAACTTTTGAGCGGTAGCGATATCATTCTTCTGACGATAATGGTCGGCCAACCACTTGTAGATCTCAACAAAACCCTCACTCTTGGCTTTGGCTTCGGCTATTTTAGAATAGTATACAGCTGCTTCATCGGGTTTGCTGGCTTTTTCGGCAGAGATACCGGCATATAAAGTGGTAGTGGTATCCATTTTCATGGGAACGATACCCCTTTCGGCCAATACATCAAATACTTCCAGTGTCTTCTTAAAATTGGTGAGGGCATCATTGTAGTTACCGGCATTGTAGAAAGCGGCACCATCTTTTGAATACCCGGTATACACATCAACCAGGGGTTGATTGCCATCAAAGGTGAGCAGCAGGTACCTTTTGTTGGCATCCTTTTCTTTTCCTTCCAGTTCCAGGTATTTTTTGAGGGACTGGAAAGCAACTTCACGGGCGTCTGGTACCGTTCCTTTCAGACTGGAATCCTTATTGATGGCTATGTAAATTTTAGCCTTTTGGTAATAAGGTTCAGAAAGAGCCTGGTTTTTATCAATAGCCAGTACGCCGTCTATTTCGGTTTTTGCTTCAGTTAGTTTCTTTTTACCTAGTAGATCTTTGGCTTTGTCCAGTTTCTGCGCATACAAGCCAAAACCTGTGGCGGCCAGCAATACGGTCAGCAATACCTTTTTCATTGTTTGCTTATTAGTTTTAAAGTGATAGTTGGTTTTATGATGGGTTTGTTTCTTCTCCAGATGCGGTTTCCGCGTCTCCGGTTGGCTCTTCACCAGCATTTAATCCTTCTTCGTCAGCCGCTGTTTCCTCAATAATGGGTTCTGTACCACCTTCAGCAATTACTACAGCTTCGGTTTCCTCATCGTCCTCATCCAGCTTGGTAATAGCGGCAATCTCATCGCCGTCATTGAGGCGAATGAGCTTTACGCCCTGAGTAGCACGACCTTGTTCACTAACGCCCTTGATCGGCATCCGGATGGTAACACCACTCCTACAGGTGATCATCAGGTCTTCTTTTTCGGTTACATCCAGTATACCTACCAGCGGACCAGTCTTATCGGTTACAGTGATGGTCTTAACCCCTTTACCGCCCCGGTTGGTGATCCGGTATTCATCGATCTGTGTCCGTTTTCCATATCCTTTTTCACTCACTACCAGAACAGTACGCGATTTATCTTCCTTTCCGACACATATCATGCCAATCACTTCGTCATTAGCATCATCTACTTCAATACCGCCTACACCAATGGCGCCCCGGCCGGTTGCTCTTACTTTTTCTTCGGGGAAACGGATAGCGCGGCCACTTTTACAGCCAGCATGATCTCACAATTACCATCGGTCATCCTGGCTTCCAACAGTTCATCACCTTCCTGGATAGTGATGGCATTGACACCTGTTTTGCGGGGATTGCTGAAATCTTCCAGTTCAGTTTTCTTCAGCACGCCTTTCTTGGTGCAAAGTACAATATTATGGCTCTTGACAAAGTCTTTGTCTTCCAGGTCCCTCACATCAATGATGGCGCGCACCTTATCATCCGGCGGTATCTGGATCATATTCTGTATGGCCCTTCCCTTACTGGTCTTCTCACCCTCAGGTATCTGGTAAACATTGAGCCAGAAGCAACGGCCTTTTTCAGTAAAGAACAGCATGGTATGGTGGGTGGAAGCTACAAAGAGGTGTTCGATAAAGTCTTCCTCCCTGGTACGGCCGCCGATCACACCCCTGCCGCCTCTTTTCTGGGCGCGGTATTCGTTGGCAGAAGTACGCTTGATATATCCCAGGTGAGATATGGTGATCACCACATCTTCTTCTTTGATCAGGTCTTTGATGCTTACTTCATCATCGAGGTAAGTGATCTCTGATTTACGGGCGTCACCATACTTATCCTTGATCTCGATCAGTTCCTTTTGATCACATCATAACGCATGCCTTCGTTGCCCAGCAATTCCTGCAGGTAGGCGATCAACTTCATCAGTTCATCATATTCTTCCTTGATCTTCTCACGTTCCATGCCGGTTAAGCGTTGGAGACGTAATTCCAGGATGGCTTTGGCTTGTATTTCATCCAATCCCCAGCCTGCGTTGACCAGGTTTTCTTTGGCTACTTCGGGTGTTGAAGAAGCGCGGATCATAGCAATCACTTCATCCAGGTGGTCCAGGGCAATGAGGTAGCCTTGCAGGATATGTGCTTTCTTCTGTGCTTCTTTCAGTTCAAACTCGGTACGGCGTACCACCACTTCATGACGAAACTCTACAAACTCAGTGATCATATCCCGTACGCTCAGGATCCTGGGGCGGCCTTTTACCAGCGCCACATTGTTGATACCGTAGGAGGTTTGAAGTTCGGTATATTTATAAAGTTGGTTGACCACCACATTGGCAATAGCATCCCTTTTCAGATCGACCACGATGCGGGTGCCTTCTTTTTCGTTGGATTCGTTGTTTACATGGGCGATGCCTTCTACGATCTTTTCATTGACCAGTTGGCCAATACGGTCGCACAAAGCATCCCGGTTTACCTGGTATGGTACTTCGGTAATGATGATCTGTTCACGACCGCTGGGTTTGGCATCCAAGGTAACCCTGCCACGCAGCACCACCCGGCCACGACCGGTAGCCATACCAGCTTTCACGCCTTCCATACCGTAGATGATACCGCCGGTTGGGAAATCGGGCGCCTTCACGTAAGCCATCATTTCTTCGATGGTGATATCGCGCTTGTCGATGTAGGCAATACAACCGTCGATCACCTCCGACAGGTTGTGCGGCATAATATTGGTTGCCATACCTACGGCGATACCACTGGAACCATTCAATAAGAGGTTGGGAATGCGGGAAGGCAATACTGTAGGCTCTTTTAAGGAGTCATCGAAGTTGAGTTGGAAATCAACTGTTTCTTTGTCGATATCTTCCAGCATGGCTTCGGCCATCTTTTCAAGACGCACCTCCGTATAACGCATGGCCGCCGGGCCATCGCCATCCTGGCTACCGAAGTTACCCTGACTATCAACCAGGGTATAGCGCATGCTCCAGTCTTGCGCCATACGAACCATGGCGTCGTAAACGGAACTATCACCGTGTGGGTGGTATTTACCGAGTACGTCCCCTACGATACGGGCTGACTTTTTAAATGGTTTATTGTGAGTAACCCCCATTTCATTCATGGCAAACAGGATGCGCCGGTGAACCGGCTTCAATCCATCCCGCACGTCGGGTAAGGCGCGACCTACAATGACCGACATGGAATAGTCGATGTAGGCTGTTTTCATCTGCTCTTCAATGTTCACGGGAACGATCCGATTCTGATCATTCGTTTCTGATGGTGTGAGATTCTCTTCCATAGCTGTATTTAGCTGATTTTATCCATTTTATGTCCGCCAGGATGACGGATCGCGATGGGTGGCAAATCTACCCTATTTGGGGCGGAAAACCCGTTATAAACCAGTGTTTTTGACCTCATTTTTCCACTTTTGTGGAGAAAGAAGAAGTCGGCAGCTTGAGGTCAGAAATCCAGGATTTTCATTCCGTTATAAGCAGCTTTTCAGACTTCCTATTTCAGACTCCGGACCTTATTGCCCCTTTAGTGAGCAGCAACTATTTTAACCCTCCAATCAGGTCCGCTGTTGATGTGAAAAGAATCGGCAAAGCTGCGCATATTGAGGGCCAGTGAAAAGTTCATCAAGCTGTTCATATAAGCCAATGCCTGCCCTTCAGGAACAGCACCAAAGGTGGTCACTACCGGCACCTCCTGGTTAAAGAAGGTCACCCCTCCCCTGTCGATAATTATTTTTACTTTTTTATCAGTCAACAGTTGTAATTTATTGAAAATCGAATCATTAATATTCGTCCAAACATTACCATACTGAACATCCAGAACAGGGATACCGCCTATCAATGTATCGCCATTCAAGACCGGTTTTGGATAGGTAATCCGAACTACTGTATCAGGCAGAAGCTTCCCGACCTCCTCAAAACTGATCACACCAGCCGCCAGGCGGGCGCCGGTATAGGCGTATACATCCCGGCCATGAAATGTGTAAGAAGCTTGGGAGTTTTTTCTTCTATTTAATACCTCATTAATCTCTCTCACAGATTCTATACCAATTGATTCAGCAATAAGTGTAAGGGTGCCATTATCAGGCGTTACGAAGTATTGTCCATTCCGTGTCTTGGCCACTATTGACTTCCTGCTGGTGCCTACACCAGGGTCGACCACAGAAACGAATACGGTACCCCCTGGCCAATAAGGAGCCGTTTGCTGCAGCCTGTAAGCCGCTTCCCAGATATTATAAGCGGGTATTTCGTGGGTAAGGTCATACAGCTTGAGTTCAGGAGATACACCTGTAGCTACTCCTTTCATGGCGCTTACGGCGCCATCCTTTACACCAAAGTCGGTTTGGAAAACCAGCGCCGCTTTGGGGGCGGGCCGTTGACAGGAAGTAATGTCGGCCAATAATAGGAATAAGGTCCATCGAATTGCTTTCATAATCTTTTCTATCTTGTACCCATGCCGGGGAATAAAACGCTGTTTTCTGGCAAATCCCGGGCCATGATGATAACGGTTAAATGTAAAAGTACAACAAGATGACTCCCCAAAAACGCCTGCGCCGTATCCGCGCCATGATCCTCTTTTTTGTGATCATGCTGGTATTAAGCGGCATTACTGCTTTCCCTGTTTACACGCAACTCAAATGGGCCATGGACCACGAAGTATTGTCGCGTGATTCACTGATCGGCGCCTTCTTATACCAGGTATGGCTGGGCGTAAAGGCTGCCAATGACCAATACCCCTTCCTGTTCTATGGGTTCGACTGGCTGGCTTTTGCCCACATTGTGATCGGGATGGCATTTATTGGCCCCTATCGGGATCCAGTTCGAAATATCTGGGTTATTGAATGGGCCATGCTGGCCTGTGTAGTGGTATTTCCGCTGGCGCTTATTGCCGGTCCCATCCGGGGCATTCCCTGGTTCCATATCCTGATCGATTGCTGTTTTGGGGTGTTTGGATTGATCCCTTTATGGATTACCCGGAAATGGATAAAGCAACTGGCCGCCCAAACACAACCGGCCAACCCTTAGAAAGTGCGCTTTAACGCCCTACCTTAAGACAACCTTAAGGCTACCTTAAGCGAACCTTTAGACAGGGAGACTAATCAAGGTGGTCCCTCCTATTGGCGGGACTGAAAAGGCGACTCATGTGGGTAAAATGCACCTTCGGGCCCCATGTTGCGTAGTTTCCACTAACCACCAATTGATTTAAACACTAATTTCACGCCCAAAGTATTCCCCTTGAAGCTGTTGAAATCATCTTTCTGGTTACATTCTATCTTTTATACCCTCTTACAACGTTTTTCGCTTTTCTTCTTTGGAGCGATTTCTTTTATGATCCTGGTCAGGGATTTTCCAAACAGGAACATGGTGTTGAAACAAATGGTGTATGGGCCATGTACCTCACCATCCTGGCCTTGTTTGAAACCATCAAGCAGGGCTTGCTGCGCAATCCTACCATCAAGTTCCTGGGCCTTTCGGAGTTCGCTAATAAAAAGAAAGAAGTGCAATCTTCATCTTTGGTTATCAATATTTCATGTTCTTTACTTGTTATTTTATTGTTTACTATCGGAGGTGCCTGGTTATCCCATATTTTGAAGATGACAGACCTGGTACCCATGTTAACCTGGAGTGTGGTATTTGTGGTGTTGCTGATTCCTTATAACCACTATGAAGTATTGTTACAGGCACACTACCAGTTCTCCAGAATCTTCTGGGCCTACTTTGTACGCCAGGGCATTTTCTTTATAGGAGTGATCCTGCTTAGTTTTGTTTTTAGTGGATACCTGACCTTGATTAACCTGGTACTATTGCAGATCGTGGCATTGCTGGCCGGGGTGGCGATCTTGTTCAGGGCAACAGCCCCTATCGCCTGCGTGGTTTTCATTTCGACGGGCATACGATGCGCAAGATGTTCCATTTTGGCAAATACATTTTTGGTACCAACCTGTTTTCCAATATGGCCCGGACCTTTGACCACTTTGTAACGGCTTCGTTGCTAAGCCCGGCCATGGGCAAACAGTATGTATCGTATTACAATATTGTGGCGCGGATCAACAATATGATCGATGTACCCTCTCTGGCAGCAGCCGACGTATTGTTTCCCAAAAATGTGGAGACGTTGGAAACTGATGGACTTGGTAAGGTAAAATATTACTTCGAACGGATGATGGGTACCATCCTGGCTTTGATCGTGCCCCTTTCCTTATTCATCTTTGCTTTCCCCGGCTGATCATTTATTTATTGGCTGGCCCCGATTATATGCCAGCTGCTCCCATCCTGCAATTGACTATTCTGTTCAGCCTGGTTCGTCCTTTGGGTTTCCAGTTTGGCTCAACGCTGGACGCCATTGGCAAGCCACAGGCCAATTTTTATGTAAGTGTATGCCTCACGCTGTTTAACCTGGTAGCCACCTATGCCGGTTTGTATTGGTTTAAGGGCATGGGCGCCGCCTATGCTACGGTGGCATTTAATATCGTGTCGGGCATTGTACTGATCGTGATCCTCAAGAAATATGTGCATGTGGAAGTACGCAATATCTTCAAATACATGATCCAGGCTTATAAGGACTTGTTTAGCTTTGCCCGTAAGAAATTAATCAAGACGAGTGGATCTTAAAAACGCCCTACTGGAGAAGCATTCCAAAGACCAGACTGACCAGATCGTGCAATATGTAGGGCACGATAAAAAGAGGTTTGATGCCCTGATGAAGGTTTTCCTGGAAGGTGATAAACTGGTGCAGCAAAGGGGTGGCTGGCCATTGAGCTATTGTGCACAGCGTAACCCCTCTTTTGTAATGCCCTACCTGGGCAAACTGTTGAAATTGCTGGAAAGAAAAGATGTGCACAATGCCGTCACCCGCAACATCCTGCGGCTATTGCAGGATATTACTATTCCCACACGATACCAGGGACAGGTGATGAATATCTGCTTTGAGTTCATTACCGCCCCACAGCAGCCTGCTGCTATCAAAGCATTTTCGTTGACTGTGCTGGAACACCTGGCTGATAGCTATCCCGATATTATTCCCGAAATAAAACTGATCATTGAAGAACGCTGGCCGCATGAATTGCCCTCCTTCCACTCCCGGGCCAGGAAGCTGCTGAAGAAATATGGATAAGTATCAGGTATTAGCTGTTAGCGCATATTGAACGCCCCAAAGGCTAGCAGCTTTTTCCTCACCTATTGCATTTTAAACGCATAGATCATACCCATATCGGGGATGGCCTGGGTAGGCCGTGGAAATACCACACTGCTAAAACCATTGGCGGTGAGCAGTTTTACGAGCGGGTGATATCCCTTGAAGTGCCACTCGATCTTGATCACCTTGATCTTTGGTAGCAGGCCGCTTTCATTCAGTTTGTCGAGGATCTCGTATTCAGCGCCCTCGCAATCGAGCTTCAGGAGGAGTGCATCACCTGGGTGATTGGCAAATATCTCCTGTACCACTTCACGAATGTCTTTAATCTTTACAGTAATGGAGTTGGATTGATCGGTATCGATCTGTTGCAGGAAGAAGTCGGTCGTACTTTTGGTGGCACTGTCTACATTACTGATGGGGATCACCAGGTCGGCAGTGCTGCCACCGACGCCGAGGTTATAGGGAACGATCTTCTTAGAAAGTGCGGGATTGAGGGCAAAGTTGGCCAAACCTGCTTCATAGGTTTCGGGGAAAGGCTCAAAGCTGTAGACCTTCTGCACATTCTTCATGTTGGCAAAATACAGGGAGGCCACACCTACATTCATACCCACATCGCATACTACCAGGTTTTTATCGTAATGCAGGCTATAGAGTCCTTCAATGAAGAGCTCACTGGCCACGTAAAAGTTTTCAAATGTAGCGGCTTTGATCTTTACCTGCTCCCAGGTGAGGTAGACTTCTTTACCGGCATTGTCGATCTTTACTTTATCGTGGGTAGCAATGTTGAGGAAGAGATCAAAACTGGCAGCACAGGGCGCTATTTGTTCCAGGGTAAAAGCCTGACCGGTTTTATTGACAACGACCTTCCCATCTCGGATAGAGATCTCGTTAACCCTTTCCAGCGGAAAGCTATCCTTGGCCAGGAAATGGGCGATACGGTAACTCTTAAACTTCAGGAAAAAATAGAACAGGTTGATGGCTTTAATGAGCTTCTTCATGAATATGAAATATTTCTATCGTATTCAGGTTGACTGACAATATAGATAAATTATCAGTGTACTGCAAGAATACCTTCCTATACCGTCGTTTTTCTATTATCTTTCGGCCGATTTTGTTAGTCGGAAAAGTCTGAAAGTCCGGAAGACCGGAAGCCGATTGTTGAGAGGAGTAGTATAAATAATAAATGGAACATGAAGATCGCTTTTACAATATGTACCAATAGCTTCCTTTCCCTGGCGCGGGTAGTAGGCAAATCGTTGAAAGCACATAACCCGGATTATGCCTTTTTCATCGGCCTTTGCGACAAACGCGAGGTGGACCTGTCTAACTGGTATGATGGTTTTAACGTAATTCCCTGTGATGAAGCTGGCATTGAAGACCTGATGGGGATGGCTATCCATTATGGGGTGAGTGATATCAAAAATGCGCTGAAACCTTTTTACCTGGAATATTTTGCCCGGAAATACCCGCAAGCCGAGCATATCCTGTTCATCGACCCGGATATGGTGATCTACGAAAAGCTGGATGAAATTACCCAACTGCACCAACAAGGCGATATCCTGCTTTTCCCTCACCTATTGCAGCCGCAGCCATTTGACGGCAAAACACCCAATGAAATATCCTACCTGGCCACCGGTACTTATAACCTGGGCCTGATCTCGGTTACCGTAAATGAAAATACCCTGCGCTTCATTACCTGGTGGCGGGACCGCCTGAGGCATTATAGTTATGTAGACTGGAAAGCGGGACTTTTCTACGACCAGAAATGGATCATCCTGGCGCCGGTATTCTTCGACAAGGTAGTGGTGGTAAAACACCCCGGTTACAATGTGGGCTATTGGAACCTGATGGAACGCAGTATTACCCGTATTAATAATAAAGTGATGGTCAACAACAGTTATGGACTGGCCATTTACCATTATAGTAACGTAAACATATCGGGTAATAAGCTTTTCACTGATCAGCAGGACCGGTACCAGGACAGTGACTTCTCGATTTTAGTTGAACTGTTCCAGGAATACCGTAAGGACCTGGTGGCAGAAGGTTATGAGACCACTCGAAAGAAGGTATGTTATTACGCCAATATGCACGAAAACCACTACCGGCAACTGGCACGCAGCACCACCAAGGGCAAGATCAAACTCTGGATCAAAGACAATTTCCCAAAGTCGATAAAGAATCAACTAAGGAAGGCCTTGTCGGGATTTATGAGTAAGTAATTGTAAGGTAGTAGGACGGCCAGGAAACAACAAGTTTATTGGATTATTCCAATGGACTAAATATGATAACACAGGTAATAGCTATTTCCTCGGCAATACGTAGGTCTCAACATCCTCCTTTACGATCGTTTTACCCGACAGGATAATCAATCGCTCAACTACATTGCGCAATTCACGGATATTACCGGTCCAGTTGTGGTGTTTGAGGGCAGCCAGGGCATCGGCTTCGATACCTTTCTTCGCAATGCCATAATCAGCACAGATATCTCCCAGGAATTTATCTACCAGTAAGGGAATATCGTCCCGGCGATCGTTGAGGGAAGGCACATGGATGATGATCACACTAAGGCGGTGGTATAGATCGAGCCGGAAATTCTTATCGTCCACTTCCTGCAGCAGGTCTTTATTGGTAGCCGCAATCACCCGCACATCCACACTAATGTCTTTATCCCCTCCTACCCGGGTAATCTTTCCTTCCTGCAGCGCTCTCAATACCTTGGCCTGTGCGCTAAGGCTCATATCTCCAATTTCGTCCAGGAACAAAGTGCCGCCATGGGCTTGCTCAAACTTGCCAATACGTTGTTTGACGGCCGAGGTAAATGAACCTTTTTCATGACCGAAGAGTTCACTTTCTATCAGCTCACTGGGAATAGCAGCGCAGTTCACTTCAATCAAGGGGCCGGATACGCGGTTGCTTTTTCATGTACCCAGCGGGCTACCAGTTCCTTTCCCACTCCATTTTCGCCCGTTACGAGTATGCGGGCATCGGTAGGAGCTACTTTTTCAATGGTTTCTTTGATCCGGGCAATTGGGCCGGACTCACCGATCATTTCTTCTACCTTACTCACCTTACGCTTGAGTACCTTGGTTTCCGCCACCAGGTTGGTTTTATCCATGGCATTGCGGATGGTGATCAGCAGGCGGTTCAGATCGGGTGGTTTGGAAATATAATCATAGGCTCCTTTCTTAACAGCTTCTACCGCCGTTTCGATGGTGCCGTGGCCGGAGATCATGATCACAGGCACATCGGGATTGGCTTCCCGGGCTTTATCCAGAAACTCAATGCCATCCAGTTTGGGCATTTTGATATCACACAGTACAACGTCATAACTTTTCTCTTTGAACCGTTTCAACCCCTCTTCTCCATCCCCTGCCTCGTCGATCTTGTACCCTTCATAGGATAGGATTTCGCTCAATGTTTTACGGATCGCCTTTTCGTCGTCGATAATTAAAATGTTTGACATATACTTAACAGTCTTTTGCTATGGAAAAATAAATCCTGCTTATCTCATCTAATTAAATCCAAAAATAATGAACTGTATCGACCGCAGGGCTGCTAATTTTTCTATCCTCCTCCTGTCAATTATCCTGCCGTTTTTGAGCGGTTGCCAGGAAATGGCCGCCCAGCCAGGCGCCAATTCCGGCACTACGGGTTCCCCACCCTTACTAAAAGTGAGTGATATAGCCCTGCCGGCCGGCTATAGCCGAATGGATGGCCGGGATGCAGACTTTGCCCGTTGGCTCCGGCAGGTATCCCTGAAAGCCGATAATAAGGTATATCTCTTTGACGGGCGTTTGAAACCTTTCCAGGGGGCGCAATATGCGGTACTGGATATACCGGTTGGTAAAAAGACCTGCAACAGTGTGCCGATGCCGTGATGCGCCTGCGGGCGGAATTCTTTTACCGGCGTGGCCTGTACAGCCGCAGCTGGTTTTCGGATAATAATGGGAAGAAATACAGCTGCCCCGCCGGCGCCGATCAAAACAAGTTTGAAAAATACCTGGAGCAGGTCTATGCCTGGTGTGGTACCCTTTCGCTGGAAAAACAATTGAAGCAGGTAGCCTCTTTTACCGATATCCAGCCGGGGATGTATTGATCAAGGGAGGCTCGCCGGGCCATGCAGTAATGGTAATGGATGTGGCGATTAATAAGGCCGGAGAAAAGATCTACCTGCTGGCGCAAAGCTATATGCCCGCCCAAAGCATTCATATTCTAAAAAATCCTATGGATCAAACCTTGAATCCCTGGTATAAAGCAGGTAATGAACCAATTATAGAAACCCCGGAATGGACATTTACGCAACAGCAGTTAAGGCGCTGGTAGATGAACTTCGTAAAAGTCCTATTGCAATATTTAACCTTGCTTATTACTTTAGTACCAGCATCATCCTTTGAAAAACTATTATCTAATCCCAAAAAGTGTCCCTATGAAGGCTCAGATCAATGCTCAGCACCCCTCATTCAGCAAAACTATTATGCGTTTAACGATTTTAGGAGGTGTTCTTTTAGGCGCCGTTTATGCTTTTCTTATGCTTTGTTCTTCCGCAATAAAAATTATTGAATAGGTCGGATGACTGTATAGCAAGCAAAAAGAATGCCGGCGTTTGGCCGGCATTTGTATTTTACTTCGTCACCTCCACTTCCAGTACCGTATCATACTCCTCTTTCGGAACGGTTTTCACATCGATCACCACATAATTATCCGGTAGTACCTGGAATTTTACGGGCGCTTTGCCAGTGAAGGTTTTAATGGATTTGATCTTATAGGGGATCTTCAGGAATAACTTTTCTTCAGGCGCTTTGAGCAAGTGTAAATACACGGTATTGCCCTTCTCGGTTACAGCACCCCAATCTTGCGGGGCTATAAACCCACCTTTGGTACCATAGATGGTGGTGCCATATTGCTTCAACCATTGCCCCATAGCATTCAGTCGATCGGTAAACTCTGGCTGAATAACCCCATTGGGCATGGGTCCGATATTCAGCAGAAAATTGGCATTGTGACCGGCAGCTTTTACCAGGTAATGTACCAGGGCTTTATTGGATTTGTAATTGCGGTCAGTGATATTAAAACCCCAGGAGTCGTTGATGGTTTCGCAGGTCTCCAGTGGCAGCGTTGATACCGAGGCTCCGCCAAATCCTGTAGTGTTGCCACCGGGCAGGTCTTTTCAAACGCCTGGAAGTCTTCTCCCGGAATAGGCGTCAGGTGGTGGTTATTGCTAATCATACATTGAGGCTGCAGCCGGTGAATGAGGCTGTAAATCTCATCGTATTTCCAATCCACCTTAGACACAGCTGTCTTATTATGGTCATTTTCCAGTTGATCCCAATGACCATCGAACCAGATGCCGGCTACTTCTCCGTAATTGGTAAGTAATTCGGTCAACTGGGCTTTCATAAAGTTGATATAGCTGGGCCAGTTGCTTTTTCTGTCCGGCCAGTGCCTTTACCTGTACGGCCAGTTTCATATTGGTAGTCAGTGCGGTACCAATCCAGCAGGGAATAATAAAAGAACAACTTGAGACCCTGGCGATGGCACTCATCGGCCATTTGTTTTACAATGTCCTTACCGTAGGGTGTGCCCATGATATTCCAGTCCGACTGTTTGGTATCCCATAAGCTAAACCCATCGTGGTGGCGGGTAATAAGGGTAATATATTGCATACCGGCATTTTTGGCCGTACTTACCCAGGCCCTGGCATCGAAATTAATAGGATTGAAGATATTGATCAACCGGCGGTATTCCGGTACCTGGATGTTTCGCTGGTTCATAACCCATTCGCCATGCCCCAATACGCTGGAAGCACCCCAATGAATGAACATGCCAAAGCGGGCACTGTCGAACCATTTGCGGGACTCCATATTTTGCAAAGAAGGAGTATAACCAGGCTGCTGGCTGAAACAGGTAAAAGAACAGATAGTCAAAAAACACGCAATCGTTAGTCGGATCATAATAGTGATGTTGTTTGGAATAGGGAAGATAATGATAATACGTTTATTTGAACAGGAGTTACGGATAATTAACGCAATCGATTTCCCGAGGTGTTGGCACAAAAAATCCCGGAGCACAAACCCCGGGATTGAAGATTATCAGGAACCAGCTATTCGTCTGTCCCATTCACCAATGACGATTCACATTGTTACTTCTTCACATACATCACTTCCTTCACCAGTGCCACGGTGCGGGGCACATCGGGCAACGCGGCGGCTACCAGATTAGGGGCATAGTGCAGGGGCGCATCAGCGGCAGTGATACGGCGGATGGGCGCATCGAGGTAATCAAATGCCTCTTTCTGAATACGGTAAGCAATTTCAGAAGATACCGAGCACATGGGCCACTGCTCTTCTACAATTACCAGGCGGTTGGTTTTCTTTACACTTTCCACGATGGTATGCCAGTCAAGCGGACGAATGGTACGCAGGTCAATTACTTCTGCGCTGATACCTTCTTTTTCCAGTTCGGCAGCAGCTCCGAGGGCTACTTTCATCATCTTATTATAGGAAACGATGGTCACATCGCGGCCTTGCCTTTTCACATCAGCTTTGCCAATGGGGATCAGGTATTCTTCTTCAGGTACCTCACCTTTATCGCCATACATTACTTCACTTTCCATGAACATCACCGGATCATTGTCGCGGATGGCCGATTTCATCAATCCTTTGGCATCGTATGGGTTGGAAGGAGAAATCACTTTAATACCGGGAATATTGGCATAGTAGCTCTCGAATGCGGTAGAGTGCTGAGCGCCCAATTGACCGGCAGAACCGTTGGGACCACGGAATACGATGGGGCAACTAATTTGCCCACCGCTCATTGCCAGCATTTTAGAAGCAGTATTTAAAATTTGATCTAAAGCCAGAACGGCAAAGTTCCAGGTCATAAACTCAACAATAGGACGGAGGCCATTCTGTGCAGCGCCCACGGCAATACCGGTAAAACCCAATTCAGCGATCGGGGTATCAATTACTCTTTTGGGGCCAAACTCATCCAGCATACCCTGGCTAACCTTATAGGCGCCATTGTATTCTGCTACTTCTTCACCCATCAGGAATACATTAGGATCTCTTCTCATTTCTTCGCTCATCGCTTCGCGCAGCGCTTCACGAAATGCTATTAATCTTGCCATCCGGTTATTTAGTTTAATTTTTCTATGCTCCCGACTGCATTAAGACCTTCATCGGGCGACGCAAAATTATTGGTTGAGAGGCAGATAAACAAATTGGAATACGGAAGTCTTGTCCTTAGACCACCCTAAACTGTCCGTACGTCAAACGGATTTCTCCCTCCCTTGGCCCGAAGCTAGGTTTGTAAAAAATAACCAACCATGCAAACTGTTTCCTCCCGTCAAAGTTATTTAGACTGGCTGCGCATCCTCGCCATTTTAGGTGTATTGTTCTTCCATTCCGCCATGGCTTATGTAGCCGAATGGGAATGGCATATTAAGAATAAAGAGACCAGTAATCTGCTTCTGGAACTTAATTTTTGGCTAAGCCGGTTTAGGATGCCGCTACTGTTCTTCATATCTGGCACGGTAGCCTATTTTATGCTCAAAAGTAAATCGGGCCTGGCCTTTGTGGGCCTGCGCTTCAGACGGCTGCTTATACCGCTCTTATTCGGAATGCTGGTGGTGGTGCCGCCCCAGATCTATGTAGAAAGGCTCAACCAGGGCTATACTGGCAGTTATTGGGACTTTTGGGCTACCGTTTTTGAATTCAAGCCCTATCCCTCAGGAGGCAGCTTTAGCTGGCATCACCTGTGGTTCATCCTCTACCTGTTTATTTATGATGTGGTATTCACCCCCTTGTTTAAATGGACCTTTAGCGAAAAAGGGCAAAATGCCCTTCGCCAATTACAAGGCCTGGGCAAAGGCAACCGTATTTATATATTGATCATCCCTGGTATCATCATCTATACCAGCCTGGTCCTTAAATTTCCGGGCACGAATGACCTGATCCATGACTGGTGCAATTTTTTCTACTGGCTGCAGTTCCTGTTGGTAGGCTTTCTCTGTATGGCCATTCCTGCACTGATGGAAAGTATCGAAAGGAACCGCCGGTTATCCTTTACCATTGCTTTTCTCTCTTTTATACTGATCAATTATATACGCTGGAATGATCACGAGCCCTGGGATACGATTGCCAACTGGCGTTCAGACTGGCGCACTTATGCTTTTTAGCACTCACTCCTATCATGGCCTGGAGTTGGGTATTAACGGGTCTGGGGTATGGCAAGAAATACATGAACAAAAGGCACAAAGCACTGGACTATATCAACCAGGCAGTTTACCCTTTCTATATATTACATCAATCGGTGATGCTGGTACTGGTATACTATATCGTGCAGGTGCAAGAATCCATCCTCATGAAATACCTGTTTACCGTTGGTGCCACCTTCTTTGTATCCATGAGTATTTACCATTTACTGATCCGCCCCTTTGGAGTAATGCGATTCTTATTTGGTATGAAACCGAAGGAGAAGCAGGAACCGGCTCCTGGCGGAAGTAATCAGCAATCTCCTTACAAAACAAAAGAACAATTCTTAAAACATGAGTCAGCCGTCGTAGTTGGAGTGCCGGGTGGTGAGTAGTCCAGGTAAGGAACCAGACGCCGCTTATCCCCATGTGTCTTTACTATTAGCCCAATTTACGACTGCCGATTCACGATTGACGCATTAAATCGTAACTTTCTATTCATGAAAAGAGCATGGAGATACCTTACCCCTCCTTTGTATGGACTGTTGATCTATGCTACAATACGGCTGATCAATGATACATTGGCCGATGATAAATTCTGGGAGCGCCCTTTGTTGTTGAATTTTATTGAGATCGGCTTTACCGTATTGATGGGTTATATCATCTATTTTGCCATGCAGCGGGTATTCCGGCATTTCGACAACTACCTGGCAGCAGGGGCCAGTTCCAAAACCATTATGCGGGAATTACTTTGGGTTTTGTGGTAACCGAGGTAGGGGTAAACCTGGTGATGACGCCGATGGTTGCTTTAACGGATGATGGTTTGTCTTGGGGCGATTTTGCGATTATCAATGTGATTCCCCTGTTGTATAACCTGATCTATTATACGGTAATACGGAGCAATAAATTACTGAAAGCCTATATCGACAATAAGGTGAAACTGGAAAAGATCACCAATGATCATTTGCAAACAGAATTGAAGTTCCTGAAGGCCCAATACCATCCACACTTCCTGTTCAATGCCCTGAACACGGTCTATTTTCAGATGGATGAGGACGTACAGGCCGCTAAAAAGAGTATTGAGAAATTCTCGGGCTTGCTGCGTTACCAGTTGTACGACCAGCAGCAAACAGTACCACTAAGCCAGGAAATACAGTACCTCACCAATTTCATTGAGCTGCAACAGGTGCGAACTTCTGAAAAACTTCAGCTAACGGTTCATTTTGATCCCGGACTGAATGGACAGCAGGTATACCCCCTATTGTTGCTGCCCCTGGTAGAAAATGCCTTTAAATATGTAGGAGGCCGGTACAAACTCCATATAGAGGCCAAGCTTATCAATAACCAGCTGCAGTTTACAGTCACCAATTCCATCCCTTTGAATATGCCAGTGAAAGCCAATAGCGGTATTGGGCTGGAAAACCTGAAAAGAAGACTTGAGCTCCTGTATTCCGGAAAAAGTACCTTGCGTACAGAGAAACAGCCGGATGAATTTTGGGCCGAACTACAGTTAAAACTAGACTGATGCCGCGAACAATAACCTGCATTATTACAGATGATGAGCCCATGGCCCGTAAAGGATTACAGGGTTATGTAGAGAAAATAGATTTTCTACAGCTGGTAGGCACTTGTGAAGATGCTCTCCAGCTCAACACCATCCTTAAAAACAGCCGGTGGACCTGCTTTTCCTGGACATTGAAATGCCTTATATCACGGGCATTGATTTTCTGCAGCAAGCGGCCCAGCCCCCGAAAGTGATCTTTACCACAGCTTATGAACAATACGCCATCCGGGGTTATGAGCTGGATGTATTGGATTACCTGCTGAAACCTATTTCTTTTGATCGCTTTTTAAGATCGGCCAATAAAGCTTTTGATTATTTTCAACCCACCGCAGCATCCGAACAGGCTCATATCTTTATCAAAACCGACAGCCGCCTGGAAAAGATCAGGTTTGCCGATATCTTGTTTGCAGAGGCCATGGAAAATTATGTGGCCATTTATACGGCAGAAAAGAAATTCATTACCCATTCTACCTTAAAAGGGTTGCAGGAAAGCCTGCCGCCGGGTATATTTATTCAGCCACACAAGTCGTACCTGGTAAATATGCAAGCCATTGGGGCGGTGGAAGGCAATATCCTGCATATTGGCAAATACCAGGTGCCCATATCCAAATACCAGAAAGAAGAGGTGATGGAGCGAATTGGGTATCGGAAATAAGAAATAATGAGGTGTTGTTTATATGTTCCAAGCTGCGTTTAGTACAATTTTACCGGTAGTCATCACACTTTTTACGATTTTTATACGGTGAAGAACAGATTACGACTACATATTTTTTCTGGCTGGTATACATGGTGCACGAAACACTGGTGGAGTATGCCTGGTTCAATTCTTATTTTCCTTCTGTAACGGTGGGTACCAGGCTATGGTTGGCTTTCCGTACCGTCCTATGCCTGTTTCCGGCAAAAATATTATTTACCTATTTTATCTTATGGGTTGTAGGTCGGGCAGTTAACAACAACAAGCAGTTGCCATGGCTGATATTAATGACCATTCCTGTCCTTATGGTATGTGTTGCCATCTACCGTAACATATTGTATTATTATGTAGTACCCAGGCTACTCCACAACCCCTGGTCAGAGGGCGGGTTTTGGAACCCCAAAAGGCTTCTTGCCAATTCCCTGGATATTATTTTTGTGGGGGCCATAGCCGTGTCGATGAAATTCCTGCGTATGAATTGGCAGGTCCGGATGCGGGAGAAAAAGTTGCTCCAGGAAAAGCTGGAAGCCGAATTGAAGTTCCTGCGTACACAAACCAATCCGCACTTCCTGTTCAATACACTGAATAATATTTACGCGCTGGCGCGTAAAAAGTCCGACGATACGGCCGATGTGGTGATGAAACTCTCAAGCTGCTACGCTTCATGCTGTATGAATCGCGTAAAGAGCGAATACCTGTCAGTGCTGAGCTACGGATGATAGAAGACTACCTGGAACTGGAAAAATACGGTACAATGAACGGCTTAGTATCCAATTTGAAAAAGAAATAGATGACACCAATCAGTTAATAGCACCTTTATTGCTATTGCCGTTCATTGAAAATGCATTTAAACATGGCGCCAGTGAAACCAGGTTCGATTCCTTTATTCATATCAAGGTCCATTTGAAGGAAGGCCAGTTACAATTTTGTATTGAGAACTCAAAGGAAGAAAATGGTGAAACTACGGTTACCGACAATATTGGACTTAGTAATGTGCGTCGCCAATTGGAACTGATGTACCAGGAACACCATTTACGAGTTGATAACCAGAAGGACCGTTTTGCCATTCACCTCACCATTAATCTTAACAACGATGCAACGATATCATTGCCTAATTATTGAAGATGAGCCACTGGCGGCTGAAGTATTGCAGGATTATATCCGGCAGGTACCATTTCTTGAACTGAAAGGGGTAGCCAGTGATGCTATTTTTGCCATGGAATTACTCCAGCAGCAAAAGATCGATCTTATTTTCCTGGACATTCATCTACCCAAACTAAAAGGGTTTGATTTCATCCGAACGTTGAAACTGCCGCCTCATATCATTATTACCTCTGCCTATCATGAATATGCCTTGCAAGGCTATGAATACAATATAGTAGATTACCTGTTGAAGCCTATTGAATTCAGCCGGTTCCTAATGGCCGTCAACAAACTCAAGCAATCGCCTGTACCGGCTGTTAGTATTACCTCACTCATGCCAGGTGCCGAAAGGGCCTACCTGTTCTTTAATGTGAGTAAAAAGAAAGTGAAAGTATACCTCGATGAGATCTTATACATCGAAAGCCTTAAAGAATATATCCGCATCTATACCAAAACCAAGAATATACTCACCAAATTCCAGTTGGGACAGATAGAAGAACTGTTGGCCAAAAACAATTTCCTGCGAATACACCGTTCTTTTATTGTTGCCAAGGACAAGATCGATGCATTTACAGCTACCGATGTAGAGATCAGCAGTAAACTGATCCCCATTGGCAGAAGTTACAAAGAGCTGGTACAATCAATCCTGGAAAAAAGTGCCGGGTAGTATCCGGCACCAACGGCGCATTCAAACCCCGAATCACCGTTTCCATCCCACCAATAAGATACTGCGGCAGGTATCAAAAGCTGGTGGGGTTCATCCTTCCACTGGTTGAATAGCCTGTTTATCATGCAGCAAACCACTGGTTAAACTTATCTACTATAATAGTATAGCCTGTTCATTAATAAGTAAGCCATGAAAAAACTTGTATTGCCAATTGTGCTGGTATCGGGTATTCTATGCCTGGTATCGGGAAAGCTATCACCTCCTGGTCGGGGTTATCCTTGCACTGGCCCCTTGCAGGAAAAGGAAATACTGCTGCCTGTAGAAAGGTTAATGTGGGCGCTGGATGCGCCATAGGCCAGTCACAAGAGGAAAGTAGGTTCCGTTGGTGTTACGGTTAGGGGCAGTTATCAGCACTGCCCCGTCTTACCGGTTTTGTCCTTTTGGATGAAGCCGGTTTTTTATTAAATATGCAGGATGAACCTGCCCGAACGCATATCCTGGGCTTTATCCAGGTTGGCTATTGAGCCTACCCACCAGGTAATGGAAATTGGGTATGGAGCAGGTGCCGCCATCCCTCCTATCATGGCTGTACTTACATCAGGCAGCCTTACGGCAGTGGAGCGATCAACATCCATGGCCCAAAAAGCTGCCAACCGATACCAGCCCTGGATCAAAAACCGGCAATTGACACTTTGCACCGGCGAGTTCAGTGAAGTGCAACTCCCCCACTCCCATTACAACATCATCTTTGCTTTTAATGTAAACCTGTTTCTGGCCAAGGCCAATATTGAGCTGGGCATCATACGGCAATGCCTGGCGCCAGGTGGCACCTTTTATTTATTCTTTCAACCTCCGCCCACCACTGGAATGGAAAAATAAAGGCCATTGCTGAAAAAGCAACAACCAGTTTACAAGATGGTGGTTTTGTGATAGCATCAACAACCTTCCAGAAAATGCAACCCGCGCCTGTTTGTTGTATCGTGTCCAAGGCCCCTAACTAAGGTCTACCCCTTGACGCCCGGCTCCAATAGCTTTTGTGTTTTGTTGCGAACAATGATGCACTTATCCTGATCTATTTCTTTGAAGCCAAACTCATAACAATAATAATAGGTTTCTTTTTCCTTATTGGTGAAAATGCTGGTAAAGTAATCAAACCGGTAGCCTTTTTAGCCAGCTCGGCCTTGGTCCGGGAAGTGGCTTTCTCTACGCCATTCATGGTTTCTTCCAATATACGCCTGTTACGGCGTAAAATATTGTTCACGTTGCGCACATAGTTGACGGAATCACTATTTAACTGGTTATTGTAATTGTTGCGACAATAATCATCGCAAAATCTTTTATCGGCCCTTCCTTTAACGGGTTTCCCACAAGCAGGACAATTTCTTGGTTCTAGATTCATAGTCAGCTGTTTATGAACATGGATCGTATTATGAAAGGCGTTTGTAAGCACTTACAAACGTTTACAAACACTTACATCCGACTATAAACGACTAATAACCGACTATGGATTTCCGGGAGGTGCATATTTGTGTTGGCAGCGAGGCAAGGCTAGCCTGGAATAAAGTATCTATCAACTCTTAAATATTAGCATTATGTACGCACTTAGAAACAAGGTTCAATTGATTGGACATTTAGGCAATGTACCGGACGTAAGACTTACAGAAAAGGGAAAAAAATGGGCCCGTTTTTCTTTGGCGACCAATGAAACCTACAGGAATACCCTGGGCGAAAAAGTTACAGAAACCCAATGGCACCAATTGGTAGCCTGGGGCAAAATGGCAGAAATAGCCGAGCGATACCTCTTGAAAGGAAAAGAAGTAGCTGTAGAAGGAAGCTGGTAAACCGTAGTTACCTGGATAAGGATGGCGTCAAACGGTTTACTACAGAGATACTGGTAAGTGAGATATTATTGCTTGGCGCCAAACAGCTGGCCATTGTTGAAGCCGCTTAGTATTCACTTGGTATATCACAGTGGCAAAGTGCGCAGCATACACACCGGGTAGTTGTGTATTGTCTGCGTACTTTGCTCTTTATGCTTTATAATTCCTTTTTCATCATCCAGTCCGTTTGCGGATCATTGCCTACTACAAATAGGTGTTGACTGAATTTCTGGAATCCCCATTTGGTATAAAAAGCGATAGCGCGGTGGTTGTACTCCCATACCCCAACCAAACCAGGGATTTCTTTTTTTCCCGGGCAATATCAAGGCATTGCTGCATCAAGGTACTTCCTACCCCTTTGCCGATGTTATTGGTAACCGCATATATGCGGGCAATTTCAATGGAAGGTTCATCACCCAATTCAGGCGGATTGGGTACTTCACGAAGGCGGGCATACCCAGCGATCTCACCCTCCATGAGTGCCAGTAAAAGATACTGGCCGGATCGGATACTTCGGCTATGAGCTTTTCCCGGGTAAATTGTTCATTCATGAACTTCTCGATATCCTCCGGGGTATTGTCGGCAGCAAAGGAATCGTAGAACGTTTTCCGGCTTAGGTCGGCAATTACACTCGCATCTTCCGCGGTAGCTATTCGTATGGTAAGGCTACTCATAAACTGATCACCATGGCACTGGCTCCGCCCCCATTACAAATACCTGCTGCTCCATATTGAGCATTGTTTTGTTTCAGCACATTGATCAGGGTAACAATGATACGGGCGCCACTGGCTCCCAGGGGATGACCAATGCTTACCGCACCACCATGTACATTTACTTTGGCGGGATCCAGCTTCATGCGGCGTGTATTTTCAATGCCTACAACGGCGAAGGCTTCATTGAGTTCAAAATAATCTATCTGATCCATGTTGAGCCCTGCCTTGGCTACTGCCTTGGGCAGCGCAATGGCTGGTGTGGTGGTAAACCATTCAGGCGCCTGTTCGGCATCGGCATAAGAAACTATTTTAGCCAGTGGTTTTAAGCCCAGCTCATCCGCTTTTTCCTTGCTCATCAATACCAATGCAGCAGCCCCGTCATTCATATTCGATGCATTGGCAGCTGTTACAGAACCATCTTTCTGAAAGGCTGGTTTGAGCTCAGGTATCTTATCAAATTTTACATTGTAAGGTTCTTCGTCTTTGGAAAATAAAACCGGGTCACCCTTGCGTTGTGGAATGGAAACAGGCACTACTTCATCATTGAACTTACCCGCTGCCCAGGCAGCCTGGCTGCGTTGATAACTCTCCACAGCAAAAGTATCCTGCTCTTCCCGGCTTACTCCACATTCGCGTGCACACAGTTCGGCAGCATTGCCCATGGCCTTGCCATCATATACATCCGTCAATCCATCCTTAGCTAAGCCATCGATTAAACCCGCATTGCCGTATTTATTACCCCAGCGCATCTGGTCTACGTAAAAGGTACATTACTCATGCTTTCCATACCACCAGCCACTACAATATCCGCATCACCCAGGGCAATGCTTTGAGCAGCCTGGGCAATGGCCTTCATACCACTGGCGCAAACTTTATTGACGGTAGTACAATTCACTTCATTGGGCAGTCCGGCAAATTTGGCTGCCTGACGGGCCGGAGCCTGTCCCAGGTTGGCCTGGATCACACAACCCATCAGCACATCCTGTACCTGTGCGGGCTGGATGCCTGCCTTCTCCAGGGCCCCTTTAATAGCAATGGCGCCTAATTGGGTAGCACTGAAGTCTTTAAGACTTCCTCCAAAACTTCCAATCGGGGTACGTACGGCCGAAATGATATATACTTCACGTTTGTTCATATAGCTGATCTTTAATATGTTATGAGGTTCAATAGAGTGAATGCCTGCAAAGATAACGATTGTTAGTTTGTTTGCAACTCATACCGCTGTTCGATGACGGGTTTACCAAAAGGCGCTACAGCAGGCTTCTCCTCAACTACTACAAACCCATGTTTTTGTACAAAGCAGCGGCGGCGGGCAGTTCTTTGGTGGTCCATAAATAAGAGGAGCTATACCCTACTTCACGCAGGAAAGCCATGTACAATTCCATCAGTTTTTACCCAGGCCAATACCGCGATAGCCGGGATGCAGCACAAAATAACGCAATTGGGCAGCGTCGCCCCGGTGCATCAGCAACAAAAAGCCTACTATCTTATCCTGGTGCTCACAGATCCAAACACGATCCCTGGTAACATCATATTGCTGATAAAATTCAGCGAGCCCTACAGCTACATAAGATTCAAAGGCAATGCCATAATTGTTTTCTTTGCTGTATATCCAACCATGCAGGTAGGTAATATAACCAATATCGCCAGGTTGCAAGGTGGTACGTATATGGATATCATTGAGGAAAATGGCAGGTTGCATAAAATAAGATTGAATGCTAAAGATACAATCAGGTTCCTGCATGAACCACCCATTACTTGCTAATATCAAAAAAGCTGATCGCCCAAACGACCAGCTTTTTCTGTATAGCGTACGGATTAATAACTAATGTGGTACTACTTCAAATTCGGCTGGTGTAATCCCTTCTATATATACTTTGAATTGATGGATATCGCGTTCTACGATCCGCTCAAAGGCCGGATTGATGAGCTTGCCAATGGCTACACCGATATCACCTGCCGGTGGCCGGTAAGAAATGATCACCCGCAATTCGGTACCTCCTTCCACATCCCTGAATTCAACCTTTCCTGCATTTTCTATTGCTGAACCGGCAATAGATTGCCATCCCAGCAATACGCCATATTCATCTTTTACGATTTGTGCATTCCAACGTATCCTGCCCAGATTGGCCGGGATAATGGCTTCCCAGCGGGAATGCAGCTGGTCTACTTCCGCACAGCGGCCAGGTGATGCATAAAGGAGGGCAGGTTTTCCAGTTTGCGCCAGAAACGATACACTTCATGCCGGGGTTTATTCACCACCAGTGAGGTACGCACATTAATGGCTGGCGTACGCCGTACATTCCTTGTTTTACCCAAGGCAGTATAGGCCGGACAATTGCCGGATGCACCGCGGTACAATAAAAACCCACCAACCATTCCCTGCAATAAACTCTTTACTGGATGTTTGGTAAAATGACGCATACCATGACCAATCAGGGCCACCCCTGTAGTGGCAGATAATAACCGCTCGGGCCAACTCACATTGATCACGTTATTAGACCTTATATTGGGCAACACCGGATCGTCCATCCAGCTTTCCGTTGCATCGTAATCTCTCATAACACTTTTTCCTTATTGGTTACTAAAACCCTGCCTACGAGAGAAAGCGGAAAATAATAGGTTGTTATGGGGAATATGAGCAACAGTTTTACTTTTTCGGGAAGCAGGGCTAATTGACTATATTTAGCTATATGAAATTGAACAAAGCCTGGCATGAAAAGCACCACATGCCCCGGAATACCAATTTTGAACAGCCCATAAAATGGCACCTGGCGCATCAGCAACCTGGTGCCTGCCGGCCCCTACCAGCCAAACTGGCTGAGGAAATGGCAAAAAAGGTCTCAAAGCCTGACTATTTATGGAATTCCGGCCAGTATGCATCTGACCCAATAAGATAGGTTGGGTTTGGGGCGGCTGATTCATCAACTATTTCATCATTGATCCATTCGGCTTATGCTGCGTTTATTATTCCTGTTTATTTTTATCGCATCCCTCAGTTATGGACAATCTGGTAGATCGCCGGTTTCTTCCATGGCTGCCACTTTATTGTCGGGTCAGGACAGCGCTGTGCATTTATTTGAACAGGCCCTGGCCTATATTCAAAAATCCTTTTAGGAAAGAAATCTCCTGGGACTCGATGGTGGCTGTAGCCCGTGAACAGTTGGCCGATGCCAACGCTGCACAGGATGCCCATGTAGTCATTAATCAATGCCTCCAACAAGTAAATGGCGCGCATAGCTTTATCATGCCCGCCCGGAACACCGATTTATACACCAACAATATTGCCCATCTTAAACGGGTTCCTGCCCTTCAGGAGCTGGTAGGCCCCATAGAAGCCGAATTAGCCGATGGCGGCATTGGTTATATAGTGGTACCCAGGATCAGTACTTCGGATACCACTGTATGTACCCTGCTGGCCGACAGTCTGCAGTCCCTTATTGGTAAGCTTGCGGCCAGGGGCGCCACCCGTTGGATCATTGACCTGCGCAAGAACAGTGGCGGTAATTGCTGGCCAATGCTGGTTGGCATGGGCCTTACTGGGCAATGGCGTATGCGGTTATTTAGTACGGAAAGCCCGGGTAACGAGCATCCGATACCAGGATGGTCTTGCCATGCATGGCAGTACCGTCATGTGCAAGGCCAGCAAACCAGTAGTACTGAGTGATGAGCAACGGCAACAGATCGTAGTACTTACCGGACCCAAAACATCCAGTTCGGGCGAAATACTGGCCCTTGCATTTAAAGGCATGCCCCAGGTACGCCTGATGGGTGAACCTACAGCAGGATTTACCACTGCCAATACCACTTATGACCTCTTCGACGGCTCAACACTGGTACTCACCATTTGCCGCGAAGCCGATAGAACAGGCAAGATCTGCGAAGGCAAGATCATCCCCGACGATTATATAAAGCCCGATCCCCTGCACCAGCAAGAGGATATTGCCCTGGCCCAGGCACTCATGTGGCTGCAGAGCTTTTGATTGAGGTAGCAGGTATTGCAAACTGCCATTGCTGCCCGCAGATTTACGCTCACCGCCAGGTAACTTCTATTTTCTTCGTAACTTTTAGGAAAATAAATATATGGCGCAAAGCAGGCATCGGCACAAACACATGCATCAACATGCACATGCATCTCATTCTTCCAAAGGCTCCCGCCAACAGGCAAAAGGAAAAGCCGTTAAGATCATGATGGTCTTTATGGGCGTATTGGGACTCTTTGTAGCGTATGTATCTGCAGGGCCCGACCTGCTATGGCTTACAATAGGAACAGCAGCCGGTGTAGTGGCAGGTTATTTTGTGGGTCGTAGTATGGACAAAGCCGCCGCCAAAAAAGTGACACCCCCTTCACAAGGTGTCACCTAGAATTAATAAGCAGGCAAGAAAACGTTTAGTTATCAAGAGCGGCGAAAAAGAAACCTTCTTCGCTTAATACAAGTTCGTTAGGTATAAACCGTAGCAGCGATTCCCTCACCATTTCCTCGGCAGCCTGTTGATAACGGGAGCCTACCTCAGGTGTTTTCAATGCAAACTTCCAGCTTTGGATCTTCAGAATCGCAATTTTACTGGCGTGGATCGTATGATTCTCCAATAATTTAAATTTCTCAGCCAGGTAATCCTGGTCGTTTTGGATGTTGGGGTTCATAGGGATTGAAATATATTATCGAATAGCCTTACAGTTATTTAACGCAGGCTTAATGCGAAAATTGTATTGGCATATTAGAAAATTACGATGCAGGAAAACACCAATAACAGGAGTAAGATACGATGACTGTTCGGAATAGGCTGACATTCATTTTATTGTTGAAAGCAATCCCTTACTATGAACAAAGTATCCACAGCTTGGTACTGTTCATGCAAGGAAGCCATAACCGTCTGGCAGGCTGCAGAAAAACTACAACAATACGGCCACAAGGAATTGTGCCAGCGAATAGGGAGAACGGCAACAAGGTATAGTGGCATGGAAGCAAAGGGGGAAATTTACTTGAACAGAACAGGCCAATCTCATCAATGATGGCGAAACCGATTGCGTAGAAAACAAGCTGCTGTAGCCTGGTTTAAATAACATCAAAACATGTTAAAAAGTATGGATGTTTAAAAGTCCGCTTTTTGCTAAATGGTTATAGATAGCTATCTTCAGCCCTGGATGGAGAAAACCGAATAGAAAGTTACGAAAGCATGGCCATTAATAAAAAAATACTGGCTGATTTGTGTTAAACCATCTAAATCTTATACATTTATACCACCTTTTTATATTCATTATTTAAACTTGCCATATGGGCGATCTGCAGATCAAAAAAGTGCAAAGCAGTATGATGTGGTAATTGTTGGTTCTGGTGCTGGTGGAGGCATGGCAACTTATATCCTGGCCAATGCAGGATTGAAAGTATGTCTCATCGAGGCTGGACCTATGTATGACCCCAAGACCAACATTACCCAATTCAAGAATCCCTGGGAATCTCCCCGCCGTGGAGCCAGCACCAGGTACCGTCCTTTTGGCGATTTTGATGCCTGTTACTGGGGATGGGAAATTGATGGAGAGCCCTATACCAAGGCCAATGGAACGGAATGGGACTGGTGGCGCGCCCGTATGTTGGGCGGACGTACCAATCACTGGGGCCGTATCTCTCTCCGTTTTGGTCCAAAAGATTTCAAACGCAAAAGTATTGACGGCCTGGGCGAAAATTGGCCCATTGGCTATGAGGATATCAAACCTTTTTACGACCGGGTAGATCAATTAATTGGTGTATTCGGCACCAATGAAGGACTGGAAAATGACCCTGATGGCATCTTTCTACCTCCTCCCAGGCCGCGCCTGCATGAACTGATGATCAAGAAGGCAGGAATGGCAGCCGGCGTACCGGTCATTCCCTCCCGCTTGTCCATCCTTACCAAGGCCCTGCCGGGTAATAAAGACCGTGGTGAATGTATCTATTGCGCTCAGTGCGGACGGGCCTGTTCTTATGCCTATGCCGATTTCTCCTCTTCTTCTGTATTGGTAAAACCAGCGCTGGCTACAGGCAATGTGGACCTGGTAACAGATGCAATGGCACGCGAGGTATTGACCGACCGGGAAGGAAAAGCCACCGGTATTTCTTATGTGAACAAGATCGACATGAACGAATACCAGGTGAACGGCCGTGTAGTGATATTGGCTGCCAGTGCCTGCGAAAGTGCCCGTTTATTATTGAACTCCAAATCAGCCCGCCATCCGAATGGATTGGCCAATAGCAGCGATGTGGTTGGTAAATACCTGCACGATTCAACCGGCACCGCCATGGGTGGTGTATTACCACAACTTTTTGGCCGTAAGCGGTACAATGAGGACGGTGTAGGTGGTATGCACGTATATTCTCCCTGGTGGGGCGACAATAAAAACTGGATTTCCCACGCGGTTACCATATTGAATATTGGGGTGGTATGGGCCAGCCTGCTTATGGTGTAGGTTGGGGTACCGAGGGTATGAACGGTAAGTATGCTGTCAACGGCCAAAAGAAAGAAGCCGGCGGTTATGGCAAATCCCTGAAAGAAGATATCCGGTTCTTCTATGGCGCCAGCGTAGGCATGGCAGGCCGTGGTGAAGCACTCTCCCTGGCCAGCAACTACTGCGCTATTGATCCCAATGTGGTTGACAAATATGGCATCCCTGTATTGAAATTCAATGTAAAATGGTCCGAACATGAGATCAAACAGGTGAAACACATGAAAGAAACCTTCCGGGAGATCATGCACAATATGGGTGCTATCATTACCTGGGGCGATGATGGTACGGCCGAAAACAACTACGGTATCGATACCCCTGGTAAGATCATTCATGAAGCCGGCACCGTACGGATGGGTAATGATGCCAAACAATCGGCCCTTAACAAATGGAGCCAGGCGCATGATTGTAAAAACCTGTTCTGTGTTGATGGCGGTCAGTTTGTATCACAAGCCGATAAGAATATCACCTGGACCATCCTGGCATTGTCCATGCGGGCCAGTGAATACATTATTGATGAGATGAAGAAACAAAACCTGTAAAAACAGCCTACAGCATTTAGCATACAGCATTCGGAAGAAATTCAGGATCTTTTATTCAGAATCCAGCATATATACAATTATGGACAGAAGAAAATCCCTCAAAGCATTAGCATTAGGAACCCTTTCGGCGGGCGTACTGTTGGAAGCCTGCAATGATAGCGATGCGGATAAAAAAGCGGCGGAAGCCAAGGCCAAAGCCAGTGCTACCGGCTCCACGATCGACCGTATGAAGGAAGAGGAGGCACACTATAAGGCGGTTACTGCCGAAACCTTTTTCACCCCACAGGAAATGACTACCATTACCATCCTGGGCGATATCATCATCCCCAAAGATGAAGTGAGTGGCAGCGCTTCTGAGGCCAAGGTGCCCGAATTCATTGAATTTATTGTAAAAGATATGCCGCAACACCAGATCCCCATGCGGGGCGGCCTGCGCTGGTTGGACATGCAATGTCTTAAACGGTATGAAAAAGCCTTTAAGGACTGCGATCAGAAACAGCAAATGGAAATGGTGGACGAAATAGCCTGGCCTGCCAAAGCCAAGCCCGAAATGGCGCAAGGGGTCGCTTTCTTCAACCTGATCCGCAACCTCACCGCCACCGGTTTCTATACCTCCGAAATGGGTGTAAAAGATATTGGCTATGCCGGTAACAAGCCCAATAAATGGAATGGGGTGCCAGATGATGTTTTGAAACAATACGGCCTGGCTTACACAGATAAGGAATTAAAGGAATGCGTGAGCTACGATAACAAGCCCTAGCTACATCCTTTACCAATTACTTAATGATCCCGGTACACTGACTTTGTCCAGTTGCCGGGATCTTTGTTTTCACAATACTGAAACTGCGCCTTTCTTATTCGTATGTTAATAATATTCTCACCATTTTAGAAAATAAACGTTGCGTCGTACATTTGCAGCGCAACAGCAAGGATATAAACACAGCATATATTTATTGGTCATGTTTATGAAGCGGAATTGGACAAAATATATCATTGGTTATTTTCTTATCACTGCGTTCCTGTGCAATGACATTGTGCCGGAACTGATGATCCTGACAGGCCGCGTTTCCCATTCAATAGTGAATGAAACAATGGCCGTCCAGGAGGATGCGAATACCGAAAGAAGTACAGAAGAAGCACAAGGCGACGCTAGAACCGACTACCTGCCCTGTGCTCATTCATCTGACTATATACACCAGGCACCGCTATTTTTGTTGCCGATTATGTTATTCCCAGCAATATTGCCTACCGGCAAGCTGTGGTAATACCAGTGCCTACTCCCCCACCCGATGTAACTATTATTTAATCTGTTTCCAAAGGAGCCATCCCTGTTCCCTTGTTTGCCGGTAATACCCGCATTACCGTGGTATCTTTTTATCTTTAAAAAGCTATGTATGTTTACTAAAACTCAATATATCCTAAAAACATTATTTTTTCTTTCCTGCTTTTAGCTGTTACAGTTGCCATTGGCCAGGAAAACAATCCGGGTGTGGTGCAAAGAAAGTAGCGGCTATTGAACATCCCGTTCAAAGCCTGGTGCAATTAGAACCAGGGGTTTTTGAATACGATCAACAGCAATCCAAACAATTGAAATTGCCCCAGGGCAAGCATTATGGTTTTACCATTGCTGAAATAGAAGCTGTTTTCCCGGAGTTAATAAAGCGTACTACCCATACTTATCTATTTGGGAAAAACACCTACCGTACGGCTACCGTCAAAACGGTGAATATGGAAAGCCTGATCCCCATATTGGTAGCCTCTGTAAAACAGCAACAGGTCGAAATTGAACAATTAAAAAAAGAGCTGCAGGAGCTGAAGAAGCCGGTAGCCCTTGCTAAATAGTGGCAGACGGTTTGGCGACCAGTAAAACAGGTCTGCTTATTTTCGAGACCCCTAGTGCTGCTGCATCAGCGCCTGGGGGCTCGTTCTTTGGGGCATTCCCTTGCCCGGCCTCCTTTACCGTGCCATTTCCCGCAGACTGGCCTGGCAAAGCTGGCATTCCCTAACCGGTTTACACTCAATTGACTCCATACAAATGGACCAAGGCCTATTTAAGCGTTTCTATATCCCTGTTTCAGCTTATCTTTGCGCGCCTAAAGGTAGGCTGCAGGTAGCAGCCGATCATAGAAAATCAATACAATATGGCTTTACAAGCAGGCATCGTAGGACTACCGAACGTAGGAAAATCAACACTGTTCAATGCGGTGAGCAATAGTGCCAAGGCACAGGCCAGCAATTACCGTTTTTGTACCATCGAACCCAATGTAGGCCTGGTGGATGTACCCGATGCCCGGCTCAATAAGCTGGCCGAATTGGTAATCCCCAATCGCATCGTACCTACTCAGATAGAGATCGTAGACATTGCCGGCCTGGTACGTGGCGCCAGCAAGGGAGAAGGATTGGGCAACCAGTTCCTGGGTAATATCCGCGAAGTGGATGCCATTATCCATGTGATCCGTTGTTTTGAAGACGAAAATGTACTCCGCGATGAAGGGGCCATCAATCCCATCAGCGATAAGGAGATCATCGATACTGAACTGCAGTTAAAAGACCTGGACAGTGTAGAACGCAAAATTGGGCGTGTAGAGAAAGCCGCCCGGGTTGATCCCAAAATGAAGGCCGAACTGGATGTGCTGGTACGTTGTAAAAACCACCTGCAACAAGGTAAGAGCATCCGTGCGCTGGACCTCTCAAAGAAGAGCGTGCCGCTATTGCCGATATGTTCCTGCTAACAGAAAAGCCGGTACTGTACGTAGCCAATGTAGACGAACCCTCTATGCACACGGGTAACAAATACTCTGAAGCACTGGCCAAAGCCGCTAAGGAAGAAGGTGCCCAGATCATTGTAATGAACAACAATATCGAAGCACAGATTGCCGAAATGGAAGATCCTGCCGACCGTCAGTTGTTTATGGAAGAATATAAGATGACGGAACCAGCCCTGAATCGCCTCATCACCAGCGCTTATAAACTACTCAACCTGTATACCTATTTCACTGCCGGTGTACAGGAAGTACGTGCCTGGACCATCCATGAAGGTTGGAAAGCGCCACAGGCTGCCGGTGTGATCCATACCGATTTTGAAAAAGGATTCATCAAGGCCGAGGTAATTGCCTATACTGATTTTGTACAGTTTGGTTCAGAAGCGGCTGCACGCGAAGTAGGTAAGCTGCGCATTGAAGGCAAAGAATATGTGGTGAAGGATGGTGATGTCATGCATTTCAGGTTCAACGTATAACTGTCTGAACCTGGATTTGTGGTATTTAATGGAATAAGAAGCGCAAAGTGAATAAAACGATTAAGGGGTTTAGCTGAATTGTCAAAGACAAGGTGCTAAGCCCCTTCTTTTTTGTACGCTACTCAGGCGTCAGGTACAGGCTTCAACAGACAGCCTAAGAAACAACATAAATAAGAAACTCATCCAGCTAAATCAACAGGTATATAAGGCCCGGACGCTGGCTGTGCTAAAGCGTATAGAAATAGAAAGCTGTACCTTGCAATCTCATGGAATCAACATTTTCGATAGTACTCCTCTGCGAATCGCCCCACCGGCCTCCCTATCCCATAAAGTGACGGATTACCTCGTTCAATTCATAACTGATGAATTGCTGGTGCCCAACAACATTATCCTGAATGGTGAATGGAATATTGAACTGGCCATGATGTTGATGCCGGTCGATACATTTGGCCCGCACCAGGTAGATATTTATGAAGCCGATAGGCAGGATGCTATTAAACTAAAGTCCTACCCCATTGCGATACCATTAGATACGATCACACAATCGGAAAAACCTTACCTGAAGACCATTGAACTCCTGTATGAAGGATTGTTCCGCTTCTTCCCTTCCTTTTATAAGCAGGTGCATGCCCATGATATGCAGGACCTCTGGGAAAAATAGATTTCGACTATTTATTTTCACTGCCCTATCCTGCCGATAGCGCAGAACAGCCATATATACAAGGCTAATACCAGTCGCACTCCGTGGAATGCCTGTGAAACCAGGAAAAATGGAGTGTTCCACGGGGAACCACAATACAGACATGCGTTTCACGTTACACCAACCAACTTGATATTAGTCAAATTTGCCACTGATTACGAAACCTTCAAACAATAAAACACGGGCTTATGCGTTAACAGGCAGCTACAACATGGGCGCTACCAAACGGGCTGTTTTTTCAGCCATCTCATAATACCAGGCGCGGTCATCCCAGGCAATGGGGTCAATTTTTTCGGCGCCTTTCAGGTCTTCATAAAAATTATTACGCAGTTCGCGGGCTATTTCCTGGTCATATACAATGGCATTTACTTCAAAGTTGAGGTCAAAGCTCCGGTAATCCATATTGGCGGTACCTACAATGGCTACCTTACTATCGGTAACCATGGTTTTGGCATGTACAAAACCTTTCTGGTAACGGTAGATCTCCACTCCTGCTTTCAGCAAATCGCCATAATACGAGCGGGCGGCGGTATTTACAAATACCGAATCAGAAATACCGGGCACCAGCAGTTTTACCTGGAGGCCGCTCAAGGCCGACACGATCAATGCTTCCTGGATGCTTTCACCGGGAATAAAATAAGGCGTAGTGATGAGTATCTCTTTCTGGGCCAGGTAGATGGCCTGCAACAGGGCAAACAGTATCGTGGGCCTGTCTGAATCCGGACCACTGGCAGCCATCTGCACCAGTTTATTACCCTTGCCCGACATGACATGGGCTTTGGGGAAGAAGCCAAAATCCGGTTCCAGGTGGTCATTGGCGCAGAAGTTCCAATCGGCCAGGAATAGGTATTGCAGGAAATGTACGCCCGTACCTTCAATGCGCAGGTGCGTATCGCGCCAGAATAGTTTTTGGGGATCCTGGGTGTTATTAATATACTTATCACTGACATTGATACCACCCACAAAACCTACTTCACCATCCACAACGATGATCTTGCGGTGATTGCGGTAATTGAGGCGGTTGGCCAGGGCTATGAAGATGATCTTGTGGAAGGGGAATACCTGTACGCCTCCGGCACGCAATCTTTTACCATCTTTTTGCGTATGGTGCGACTGCCAAAATCGTCATATATAAAACGCACCGTTACCCCTGCTGCTGCTTTTTTGATAAGCAATTGCTCAATGGCCTGACCTATTTCATCATCTTCATAGATATAGTACTCAATATGGATATGGTGTTTTGCCTGTTCCAGGGCTTTTAATACTTCGGGAAACTTCTGTTCACCATTCACCAATACCTTTACCGAATTGTTGGCCGTTAAAGGACTCATATTGTCTTTCAGCAGCAGGCGTGCCAGTTCACGGTTATTGCCGATGGCCGGGTTGTTTCTTTCGAGGTTGTGCATCGAATACTGAAAGATCTCATCATATACTTTCTTTTCAAGATTGTTGTCCCTGATCAGCTTTTTGTTGTAGATCTTTCGCTTGCGGTAATTGATCCCAAAAGAGAAATAGATGAAGATACCGGCAATGGGAATAAAGATCACCAGTAGCATATAGGCTACTGTTTTGGTGGTGCTGCGGGTATCATAGATGATGCGCAGGCATACCAGCACCACCACGATGATATATATGATTTCGTACGCGAATAACCAGTTCATAAGCATTTCCGTTACCTGGTAAAATCCTGGTAATGCGCCGCTAAGGTAACTTAATTTACTTGTTGCTGATTAGTCTGTGGGGCGGTAGCTTATTGATCAGCGCTTCCTCCAGCTCAAATTCATAAAAGGCATGATTAGGTTTCAGGTCAAGGAAATTCAGCAAATAAGGATCCTTAATAATATCCCTTGGCTGTATAGCCTCCTTTTTAGATTCGGCTTCCTGCCTCACAGCAGGCCTCTTGTCCACGCCGCTCAGGAGCATTCTTTCATAATAAAGATTGTTGATCTGTTTTTCAAGGGTACGGGTATTCCACTTACAGGCAATTGTTTCAGTTATATAAAATTGCCGGGCATCCTCTTTTTCCAGTTTTAGTAACAGGCGATAATGCGTCCAGTTTAATTGGTCACGCAATGCGTGACTTTTTCAAATGCCCGATAGAACTGGCGCATGTACTTCAGGTTGGTAGTAGTGAATCCTGTACCATATTGATTTTGAAGCCTTAATAAAGTTAAAAGTTGATGATGTTGTTGCCTGTGCTAGTTTGACCCTATGAATTGTATGGCAGTGGTTAGAGTGAGATTGGTTGGCTAATTTAGGAAAGCACTTTGTAATTACAATAATTAATAATTCACCGTTATTTCTCTAATTATACATCACGTCGCAGATACCCCTTGTAATGACAGAAGTCCCCCTTCCATGATACAAGCAGTATATAGTTTTGTGTTCTCAAAATAACAAGTCATGAAAACAACAAACATTCTCTATTGGATCTTCACCAGCCTCTTTGGTGCTTTTATGTTGCTCTCTGCCATTCCTGATATCTTCAGTCATCCCGTGGCTGTGCAGGGTATGCACACTGAATTAGGTTATCCCTTATACTTTATTCCTTTTATCGGAGTGGCCAAAACACTGGGTGTTATCGCTATTTTGTTACCCGGTTTTCCCCGTATTAAAGAGTGGGCTTATGCAGGATTGGGGTTTGACCTCATGGGTGCTACCTATTCCATATTCGCCATCGGAAAACCCGACTGGATGTACATGCTGCTCTTTGTCGCTTTCTTTTTCGTATCCTATTATTTATACCATAGAAGAAAGAAGGCGCTGGCACAGGCCAAAGGGGCGCCCTGTACCGAAGCGATATTGGTAACCAGCGCTATGGCCTGATCAGCGAAATATGGTAGAACGATGTAGTTAATAATCGTCTATAGATATTTCTTTAGTTGATTAATCACGTCTACAAAACCGTCCTGCTTGTTTGGCCATTTCTTGATGGGCTTAGCATCTTTGGGAAAGGCCTGGAATTTCCCCAGCCATAAATAAAGCTCTTTGCGTTCAACCGGATGTAATGCCTTTTCCTCCCTGGTTATGGGTTGTAATTCCCAGGCACAGGCATCGCAGATAACGGGGAATATAATAGCTTTCCCTGCTTTGAAACGGGCATAGGCGGTTGTGATTTCTTTGGAACTGATATAGGTTGAACTCAGGAAATTCCGGGTGATCAACAATAAAAAGATATCCGCTTCCTGCATGGCAGCTTCTATCTGTGGGTCCCAAAGGCCAGTTTCAATTTGCCTGTCAGTCCAATCTCCGATCAGTTCCTGGTTACGTAATGTAGCAAGGTTTTCAACCAATTGATCTTTCCATTTCTCGTCCTTATGCGCATAGGAGATAAATAGCTTTTTTCCTGACCCGGGTTTGTAGGGTTCCAGGGCTTTATCTAAACCAAATTGTATTTTTGTAGCCCGCGGTATTTCTGCTTTTCCTGAAAAAATACCCTCCAATAATTCCCGGATATTTATTGGTGCAAATGGCGGCTCCTTGCATTCAATCGTGTCTTTTCCAAACGTCATCCTTTTAGTAAATCATCATAATTATATAAGGTTTTGTCCTTACTGTTATTACAGGTGGCACAGTTGCAGGGGATCATTTTGTACCACTTGCTCTTGGGTGATTTGTCATCCACATCAATCTGCCTAAAATAATCCTTGTTCAATTCATCCAATACATGGGTAATCTTACTCAATAGTTCTTTGGAAAAATGGCCTTGTATGCGGATGTTCAGTTGTTTATTATCCCAAGCTTCTGTTATTTCAGCATAAGTATGGGGGCAACCCATTGAATTACCGTCGATCTTTACCCCCGTTTTCCACACCCATTGCTGGTTATGCTCCTTATAAATATAGTCGTTTAACCGTACGATGAAGCGGGTAAGCAACCCCTGGGCATAAAATCGTACCGGTATTGAAGAGGTAGATCGTCTTTGGGTTGCCAACTATAGACTGCTGGTGCTGAATCTGGCAGCATTTCGGGCACGATATAAGCGCAGGGGTTTACATTATTTACCTGGTAACACAGTTCAAATTGCATCATTAAGCCTAGTAGCTTATAGTGCACGTCCAGACCATAACCCTTGGCTTTCCATATACCTGCAAGGTCATGATGGGTAAAACGGCCATTATTTGACTTTACAGTTTCATTGTCCAATACTGCAAAAACCGCATCGGTGGCCCAGGTATTTTGCAGAACAATGAAATCGCCCAAAGCAGGAAAATCCTGGAAATGCAGGAATACCCCCAGGTCATGAAAGATACGGCTAAGCTCCAACTGTCTTTCTTCCTCAACAACCTCAAATTGATCGCAGATTGTTTTATACTTAGAAAGACTAATATAGGCCTCCTCCTGAGAAAACGTCTGCAAGGCTTCCCTGATCTTTACCCAGTTCTTTGGCATGGGGAAACCTACCAGGGGTAAACGCCTAAGCTCGGTTTCTATATCCTGTTTTAAGATGCTAAAGTCATTCTCGCGTTTTGCATTGTAGCTATTGGTTTCAGGAATCAAGGCATTCAGGTCTACATTGTATTCGTTCTTCAAAAGCTAAAGCGCCCCTTTTTTTGCTGTATATCCAGGTTCACTGTCCGCTGATTCTTTTCATTTTTTACCAGCAGGAGCGGACTATGGCCGCCCAACAGCTCAATAGCATGCAGCCAGTAGTTGACCGTAGTATCATCATTACCAATACTATCCTTACCCGTATCCATCACCAATACATACAAGGAGCGGTGTGTTAAAAAAACTGGTGCGTGGTTTGGTAGATCTGTTGCCCGCCAAAATCCCAGATATTATAATAAAACTTTCGTGGATTGCCTTCCACGTCCCTGATATCAAATTCGAGACGTTGTATGTCGATACCCCGGGTAGTTTTATCTTCTTCTGGTAGCGCAGCCAGGCTATCAAACAATTTAATACGAAGCGACGTTTTGCCAGCCCTGGGCTGTCCTACTATCAGGAGTTTTGCTTCATACAGGTAATCGGCACCTTGTTTTTCCAGGTCAGCAAAATAGCTAATGACGGCCTCATTTCCCTGGCGTACGATTTCTATCGGTGGGGCGATCAGTGGGTTACCAGCTACATTTATTCGCCCTTCGTATTTTAGGTCATCTTCCTTTGCAACTATTTTTAAGGGCAACTGTTCTCTACACAATAACTGCAGGAGGGGTTTAATATCTTGTATCTCATTTCGGGTCAATGATAAAACGTTCAAATTTACCAGGTGATCCAATCCTTTGATCTCGGTTAGTTGATTGCCACTAAGGCCTAAACTATGTAACCCGGTCAGGGTTGCCAATCCTTTGATCTCGGTTAGTTGATTATTAAGAATGTTTAATTCCTGTAAACCAGTTAAGCTTTCCAATCCTTTGATCTCGGTTAGTTGATTGCTTCCTAGGTCTAAATACCGTAAACTGGTCAGGAACTCCAATCCCTTGATTTCGGTAAGATGATTGCCACCAAGGTCTAAAATTTGTAACCCAGTCAGGGTAGCCAATCCTTTGATCTCGGTTAGTTCATTGCCATTAAGAGTTAAAGTCTGTAAACCGGTCAGGAGCCTCAATTCTTTGATTTCGGTTAGTTGATTGCCATTAAGTTCTAAACTTTGTAAACCGGTCAGGGTTGCCAATCCTTTGATCTCGGTTAGTTCATTGCCATTAAGAGCTAAAGTCTGTAAGCCGGTCAAGAACTCCAATCCTTTGATCTCGGTTAGTTGATTGCCAATAAGAGCTAAAGTCTGTAAGCCGGTCAGAAACTCCAATCCTTTGATCTCGGTTAGTGGATTACTACTAAGGTCTAATATCTGCAAACTGGTCAAAGTAGTCAACCCTTTGATCTCGGTTAGTTGATTTCTACCAAGGTACAATTTTTGCAAACTGGTCAGGGTAGCCAATCCTTTGATCTCGGTTAGTTGATTGACACCAAGGTCTAAACTTTGTAAACCTGTCAGGAGTTCCAGTCCTTTGATCTCCGTTAGTTGATTATAGCCAAGAGATAATTCTTTCAAATTGATCAGGGCCTCCAACCCTGATATCTCTGCAATTTTATTTCCAGCCAAGTACAGGATTTCTAAAGCACACAATTCTCTTAACCCATTAATGGTAGAGATGTTATTACCATTAAGGTTTAATGCACGCAGTTTGGGCAAAGGCAACAAAGGGATATGGTCAATGCGCAGACCAGATTCGCCATCCCCGGCAATTATTAATGTAGTAAGATTCACCAATGCCGTTACGGCGGCAGGGATGGCTGTAAATTTATTCTTGCCCTTACCTTGCGCCCCATTCTGACTTACTGCAAAATCTTCTGTACGAAAATCCACCCATTCATTGCTCAATACCAGGCTTTCCAAATGCACGCATTTTCTTAATGCCTCATCCAATGGGCCGTCCACTATAAAATCCTGGTCACTCAATCTACAATACCCCAAATCCAAATAAGGATTCTTCGTTTCATAACATTCTTTAACCAGCTTAAGTGCCAACTTACTCATAATAGTTCTTTTGGTGTACGACATCGTATACCTACTGAAGATAGTAGAATCTTTCATTTTGCACAAAACACCCTATCCCCATTTGATAAACCTCAACACAATGGGTGAATTCACCCACCCTACCCCGAAAGCACCAGGGTACACACTACACATTTGAAGGCCTCCCGGAAGGTTTCTCTTTCCCCTACTTCCAGGAAACCGGGCTGCAATTTCCATCTTTCCACTCCCACTGCCCGGTTACGGGCATCCCTATGCTACAAGTATGCAATATTGTGGATTGGTACAATCCAGGAATATAGATATTCCGTATATACTACGTATACAATAGTTAGATGTTCCGTATATGATCCGTACTTATAAAAGACGTAATATCTACGTATTGTGTAGTGGTTAAATAGCTGGTTTATACGTTATATAGTAGAATTTGGAAGCCTTGGTGAATACACCTGCAGGGCTTCATCTATGGAATTGCTTACCTCTTAAATCAATGATGTATGGCTAAAGTACTGGCCGGCCCGGGCGCCGGATTTCAAGGGTCTATTGACGGCCTCTCCTTTTATAAGATCAAGGGACTGGAAGGCACGTATGTACGCAAGAAAGGCGGCCCCTCCAGGGAGCAATACAATCAGGCGCCGGGCATGATCAACACCCGCCGTGGCTGCACGGAATTTGGCGGCCGGGCCACCGCTTCCAAATGGATCATGCGGGCCCTTAAACGGCATAAGCCACTGGCCGATCACAATATTGCCGGGCCACTCAATGCCCTGCTACGATCCATACAGGCATTGGATGGGGAACATTCATGGGGACAACGCAGTGTATGCTTATCAGCCAATCCGCAGATATTAAAGGGTTTCTCACTCAACCGGAATAATCACTTTGATACCACCATCAGGTATCCAATTGAGTATGTGCTGGACAAAGAGATGGGCGCAGCCAGTGTAGATCTGCCTGCCTTAATACCAGGCATCAACTTTTTTGCGCCGGAAAAATACCCCTGGTTCAGTATTATTATTTCTCTGGGTATTGTACCCGATATCGTTTTCACCAAAAACCATGAACCACTACAGACCAAATATGACGCCTTTACTGACCCCGAAGCCAAGTCTAATATTTGTAAATACGGCTATACGGATAAATGGTATGCACTTATTGATTCCTTTCCCGTTACCTATATCACCACCTGGCAACCGGTAAAAAAAGGAATGGCCGCCACTACATTAGAATTGGTCCACCCATTTCTGACGCCACCGTTAAGTCCACCAGATGAGCATTTTTCGCTGGTATTGTCAATTGGCATTGGTTATGGCATCCAGGTTGATGCCGATACCATTCAGCAGGCGCCCTATGCAGGAGCCGCTAAAGTGCTGGCAGTTGTCTGAACCATGATTTATTGGATTGAAAGGATTTTCAGGACATGAATTGCCTATAAAAGTAAAAGCCCGCCGAATGGCGGGCATTTACTTTTATAACAGATCGTATTTAGTCCTTACAGCTGATTAATCCATTCATCTGCGATTAGAAGACATTGTAAGCAAAAGACACATAGTAGATACCACCCACATAAGGATTGCCCAATGCACTGTAGTAGTATTTATTCAGCAGGTTGGAAGCGCCCAGTTTTACCAGGCTGCGTATCTTCTGGAACTTATAACTTACTTGTCCATCGAGGGTGCCGAAAGAAGGAATAGGACCAGCAGCAAAAGTACCTTCCCAATCTACACCATCCTGCCACCTGTACACGAAGTTAAAGCCCCAGGGGCCTTTATTGATACCATCGCTACCCAGGCCAATATTGAAACGCACTTTGGGTGTATTAAAAAAAGTGGTGAGGCCGGCAGGTACATCACGCAACTGATCGCCCGATACATTGGCCCTGGCGCTATAGCTTCCTAAGAAACGGTATTCGGCCCCAATACCCCAACCAATGGCTTTTACATTGTTGGTGGAATTTTCGGGATAGGAATAGTTTTCGGTAGTAAGGGGGTTGGCTACATTGACAGGGGTACCCACGGTTTGCCTACCCACAGCCCGGCGGCCTATAAAGTCCTTGTATTCGCAATAGTAAACATAAGCATCCACCAACAGGTTTTTCATGGGCAGGCCACGATAACCAAACTCATAAGAATTGGCTGTTTCGGGTTTCAGCTCTTTGAAGGAGGCCTGTTGCAGCAAAGTTGGATTGGGCGCACCGGCGGCAACAGAGCCACGGAAGGCACCAATACTTTCAGCAGTGAATACCGGTTTTGTATTAAAGCTATATAGTTGTTGGAATAAGGGCAGGCCACCAATCAGTTTGGCGCCAGGCACATTGAGGTTGATGTACTGATCCTGTGTGGACGGGAAACGATAAGCGGTTTGGAATGACAAACGCAGGTTATTGTCTTTCGCTACACTGATCAGGGCTGTCACCCGGGGTGTAAACCGTCCTTTGAAGTTCTCATTTTTATCATAACGGCCAGAGGCGGTTAATTTAAGAACATCGTTGAACAGGCGTTTTTGCAACTGGATATAACCACCATATTCATCTATATTGATCGCACCAGCAGTATCCACAAAGATGGTACCACGGGAATTGAGGTGGTAGATACGGTAATTGGCGCCCACCATTACTTCGACGATCCTGGTATAATCGCTCAGGTTCCACTGGCCTTCTACATGGTACAGGGCCGATTTATCGGCAAACTTGGCGCCACCGGCAGCGGCGGTCTTGTCGTTGATATTGGTATTGATGGCTGTATTGAGGGCATTTTCGAAAGCAGGTGTGCCAGGTACCAGTCTGCCCGTTTCGGCTGTGTTGCGGGCGGCGCCATGGGCCTGCGCATCGGGGAATACGGGCAGGAAACCTCCGGCCGGATTGGGGATGATACCCAGGCGCCCTGCGCCATAAGTACCGGTATACTGCTGAAACCAGGAAAGGTTGGGCTTCCACAGGTTATTTATTGCCAGGGCAGCTGTAGTGGCTGTATAGGAGTCGCCCGAGTTTTCCTGGGTGGTATAACCACGCAGGAACCAGTTTTTCCCTTTCATTTCAAGCTGGTATTGGCCCAGTTTAAAGTTTTTGAGTGAATAGCGGTCGGCACCGGTATATACGGTGGTACCGGTACCCCAATAGGCCAGCAGATTGAGGTCTATATTGTTGGTGACCTTATAATACAAGCCCGCATTGAGTTTTACGCTGAAAGCGTTATAATCTACCAGGTCCTTTTCATCATAACCGGTACGGCTTACCAATTGTCCTCCAAAAGTGCCTTTGTAGGGGTTATTGGCCACTGAACTGGTAGGTATGAGGAAGGGAAGAAATTGCGCAACCGGGGCAAAAGCCGGGTTGGCAGCAATTTGCTGGGCGGTAAATCCATTCTGCAGCATGAAATCAATGCCTGCCAGGGCAGGCGCTGCAGCCGGATTGGCGGCTACGGTAGCCCTGACCACCTGCGCCAGGGCATTCATGCTTACGCTGGCTTCATCGCCATATACGTTGATGCCATCATAATTGTTATCGGTCTGTCGGTTGCCATCTATGATCTTGCTAAGCACATTGTTACGGGCCAGGTTGCGGGCATCATTGGCCTGCCAGTCCTGGCCGGAGACAAACTGTCCGCCGATCTTAAAGGCAAATTTTTCGCTGACCTTTTACCCCAGCGGAAAGCCCAGTCATAATAGGGAGCGGTGGGCCGGGCATGGCTGTTTACATGCATGATGCCCTGTTTTACCTGGAAGCTGAGGCCCTGGTATTTGAAAGGGTTCTTGCTGGTCATCAGGAGCGTGCCGGTCATACCACCCGAACCATAGAGGGCGGAGGAGGCGCCTTGCAGCAACTCTATATTGTCAATATCCAGTTCGGTAGGGCCGGTAATGATGCCCACGGAAAAGTTGAGGGCGGGCGCCTGGTTGTCCATACCGTCCACCAGTTGGTTGAAACGGAGGTTACCACTGCCATTAAAGCCCCTGGTGCTAAGGGTATTGAAGGTTAGACTGGAAGTAGTCATATCAACCCCTTTATAGTTGGCCAGGCCCTGGTAAAAGCTGGGGGCAGCAGAAGCGCGTACATTGGCCGCACTCATGCGTTCAATAGATACAGGCGATTCAAGTATTTTTCAGCGTTACGACTGGCAGATACTACCACCTCCAAACCGAGCACGGGTGCAGGTACAAAATTGACCTCCACGGCATCGGCCGCATTGTTCACCGCTATTTCCTGTGATTCAAAACCAATGGAGCTGAATACGAGGGTTATGGGTGGACGTTGATTGGTGACCAATTTAAAGTGACCCCGCTCATCTGAAAAAGTACCTGTAGAAGACCCTTTCAATGTAACTGAAACGGCTGGCACCACATCTTTGTTGGCGCTGTTCCGGATAGTACCGGTAATGGTGTAAGTTTGAATTTGGGAATAAGTGTTGGCAGCAAAAAGCAATAGTACAAGGTTCAATAAAGCCGCCCTATAACGGTAGCTTCTTCTCATGATGGCAGTTTTTGTTTATGTATACTACTAATCTACGTATTGTAATTATTAAGTAAAAATTTAATTTTTGAACATCCAGGGCTTGATTGTGAATATCTCAGCCATTCTTTTTTTCTGCCATTTGACGGGCTGCTCTATATTCGCGCCATGAATGCCTACCAATTCCCCGGACAGACCCAATTTTACAAGGGTAAAGTGCGTGATGTATACACTATTCAGGATGAATGGCTGGTGATGGTCGCCTCCAACCGCATATCAGCATTTGATGTAATATTACCCCGACCCATACCCTATAAAGGGCAGGTATTGAACCAAATTGCGGCGTATATGCTGGAAGCTACCCGTGATATATGTCCCAACTGGTTACTGAAAGTGCCAGGGCCCAATGTATCGATTGGCCAGCGTTGTGAACCTTTCAAGATCGAAATGGTGGTACGGGGCAACCTGACAGGCCATGCCTGGCGTACCTATGCCAGCGGCAAAAGAACACTTTGCGGGGTAACCCTACCGGAAGGGATGCGCGAAAACGACTATTTCCCCACTCCCATTATCACCCCTTCTACCAAGGCCGAAGCCGGCCACGATGAAGATATTTCCAAAGAAGAGATCATTGCCCAGGGGCTGGCCACAGCGGCCGACTGGAAAATACTGGAACATTATACACTGGCCTTATTTGCAAGGGGCAAAGAAATTGCCGCCAAACAAGGCTTGCTACTGGTAGATACCAAGTATGAATTTGGCAGGATCAAAGATTCCATCTACCTCATGGATGAAATTCATACACCCGATTCATCCCGCTATTTCTATGCCGATGGATTTGAAGAACGCCAGGCCAAAGGTGAAAGGCAATTGCAACTGAGCAAGGAATTTGTACGGGAATGGTTGATCGCCAATAATTTCATGGGTAAAGAAGGACAAACGGTTCCTGAAATGACAGACGAATGGATCAATACCATTAGTCAACGTTATATTGAACTGTATGAAAAAGTGATCGGTCAGCAATTCGTACCGCAACAACTGGATGAAAAAGCCACTTATGAGGTAGTGGTGAATGCCTTGAAAGAGTTGGGAAAGGCCTAGTGTAGTGACAAATTAATTATGAAACGTAGTGTTTAGAAAGTTTTTATCTGCGTCCTGCTGTGTAAACTTCCATTCGATGTCACATTTATTACGATTGCGCTTTTGCTCCAGGCGTGGATGTCAGTGATCAATTTTTCTTTGATTCTATCCTGCCGCCGGTACACTGCCTATCCATAATATTGATTTCAATTTCTGCCATATTCAGCCAACTTGCATGTTTCGGGGTGTAAATAAATCTTATTCGCTTCAGTATCCGGGAAGCTTTTGATGCCCCATTGTTTCATAAAAGGAACGTTCAAAATGTGTATTTAAGTTGTCCACGACTAACTGTATGTAATCGGCTTTTGGAAAATGGTTGTTCAGCAGTTCTTCAACGAAGCAGGCAAAGTCCGCCTTTGTTCTTGTATCTGTTACCTTCACGATACGCTTTCCGGCTTTGGGTACAACTGCAACGAATATGTTACAGGTTCCTTTTCGCTTGTATTCGTAATCATACTTTTCCGGATTTCCGGGTTTGGCCGCTATCGGTGAACGGCTGTCCATTAATAACTGTTTACTTTTTCATCCAGGCAGATCACCGGGTGTTTATCGTCATATGGCTGCTTGTAAAGATCCAGGAGCCGGTACATTCGTTTACGATATTCCGGGGTTATCTCCTGAATGCACCACATCTTCCTTAACCAAGGCTTACATTCATTTTTTTAACACCAGCCGCACACTTTCGCGGCTGATCTGTTCAAAACCGGGTTTGGACCGGATCACTTCTGTGAGTAAACGTATTGTCCAACGCTTTCTGCCTGCAGGGCACGGACCACAGGCTAATGAGGCCAATTCAGCTTCATGATCGCTTGTATACTTCACCGGCTGACCTGTACGACTTTCTTCCTCAATGGCCGCCTCTATCCCTTGTTCCAGATAACGATTCTTTGTGCGCCAGACCGTGATACGGTCGACTCCCAGGAACTCCTCTATCTCTGACGCCTTCTTCCCTTTGTGAAGAAGCAATAGCACATTAATGCGGTTATATCTGCGCAACCCCAAATCCTTACCTTGCTTTTTAGACTCTAGAAAGGATAGTTCTTTCCGGTTAAGCTTTAAGGATAATGCCATATTAGTGTCGATTTAGAGCACTAATATACAAAATGTTTCATAATTAATTTGTCATTACACTAGTGGTGAAAGGCTACTTTGAGCGGTGAGCTGCGAGCAACGAATTTAAATAATACAACAGCCCTTGTTCCTGGAACAAGGGCTGTTGTCTGTAGCACACCGAAGATTTGTTGCAGAAGGAAAAGGTGGGCCACCGTGCCGCGCTGCTAAGCCGGGCAGCAGGGTGACTCACCTTAATTGAAAAGAGGTGACACCTTTCGTTTTCGTAGCAAGCGAAAGGTGTCACCTCTGTAGCCAAATAAATTATAAACGGCCAGTTTACTCCACAGCCGCCAATACATTGGCCAGGTTCAGGTAAAAGGGCCGCACATTATAGGGGATCAGGCCCATACCAATGATGGCAAAGTGATCATAGCCGTTATACATGCCGATATGATTCCACACGCCTTTTTCCAACGCAACGGGTGAATAGTCTTTGATCATACTGGTATTGGGGCCGCTCATGCCATACACATTGGCAGCGCCATCATTGGCCCACCATTTTGAATCGATCACCACCTTGCCCGGTTCATTTTGAATAAAATTGCCCAGGCCCATCATGAGCGGAAAGGGATAGGCCACTGGTATCAGGGCAGGAAACATGGTCAACCGGGGATATTCCCAACCGGTAAGCAGCCCTTTGACAGTATGTTTGGTACTGACGGAGAAGTAATACACATTCCGGGAATCGGGTTCGGCCTGGTTCCAGTCGCGCGCTGCTTCGGGGTTACATCATGTCCCGAATAATCATCGGTAGTCCATATCCTGCTGTTGGCTACCCGGCCGGTATAAGTCGCAAAACTTTCGCCTGGCTCTCTTTCCAGGTCCCACTGTTCCAGGTCAAAATCATATATGTTATCGGCTTCCAGGCTGGCGCCGGCCAATGCGGCCGCTGTAGTTACCAATCCCCTTACCACGGGTACATAATCGGGCAGTAGTTTATACGCCAGGGTAGCACCATTGTGGGGTGTACTGATGGTAGTAACAGAACGCACCCATCCTACTTTACCACCACTGAAAAGACCGGCATGATCAGCATCCTGCTGTTCGGCCAGGTCGCCTTTTTCCAGCAGGGTTAATAATTTCCGCACGGTAATGCCACCCATACTATGGCCCAGGAGGTGCACCGGATGATCGGCATCCCATTGGGGATACACACCGGGATAGTAACGGCTTTTTTCTGGTGATGGCCATAATGGTTGCTATGGAATTTACCATAATCAACATAACCGCCCTTGATATAGTAATACAAGTCTACGGCCCGGTCAAAATTGCTGCTGAACGGGCCTACAGCCGTGGCATACGCAGGAAAACCATTGTTAGTAAGGTATTGGGGATATTGTCTATCCCACCCCAGTAATTGAAGCCCAGTAGCTCGCCAGGGCCGAAACCTCCCAGGCCATGTACCAGGATGATGGGCATGGGAGCACTGTTGGCATCGCGCAGGCCCTGCCTGCCTGCGCTGGGAACAGCGATGGGCCGGTTGAGCGGCGTTACCGCTTCCTCCAGTACGGCCTCAGGTAAATTGCTGGCAGAGGAATTGGCAGGGGTTTGTTCATGGGCTGCCTTTTTACAGGCATTGGCCAGCAATAGGAGCAGCATGCCTGTGGCAAGTGTTTTACAGTACAGTTTCATTTTTGCAATGGTTTTAATGAGCTGGGGGATCGCCATTGGAATGCAATAGGTACGTAGCGCAGTATAGTCTGGATTTCCGTAGCAAGATTATATCATGTAATTTACGGGCATGAAAAGAATGCTCTTCAATTTGCTGTTTATGATCTTACCAGCATTGGCCATTAGCCAGGAATATTATTTGTTGATAGGCACCTATACGTCAGGGAAAAGCGAGGGTATCTATGTCTATAAATTCAATACGGCCACCGGCGATACGGCTTACGTGAGTAAAGTAGCAGCCAGCAATCCCAGCTACCTGGCCGTATCTAAAAATAAAAAATATGTTTATTCGGTATATGAGGATGGAGACGACAATGGCAGTGTAGCCGCTTTTTCTTTTAATAAGAAAGATGGTTCACTGAAGTTTTTGAACAAGCAGTCCAGTGGCGGAGATCATCCCTGTTATGTGGACATTGATGAATCGGGCAAATGGGTGGCAGTAGCCAATTACAGTGGGGGCAATTTCTCCTTACTGGCTGTGAGTCCGGATGGTTACCTGCGGGCAGCCGAGCGCACGGTTAAACATTCGGGCAGCGGCCCCGACAAACAGCGGCAGGATAAACCGCATGTACACAGTACTGTTTTTGATCCCAGCAACAAGTACCTGCTGGTGCAAGACCTGGGCATTGATAAGATCATGGTATATGCTTTTGACAACAAGCTGGGTGAACTGAAGGCGGCTAAGATCCTCCAACTCCACCCTGCCCGGAGCAGGCCCCCGCCATATTGATTTTCACCCCAATGGTGATTATGTATACCTCATGGAAGAATTGAGTGGTAACGTCACTGCCTATGCCTATAACAAGGGTAAACTGCAATTTCTGCAAACGGTCTCTGCTATTAAAGAAGGCTATAAAGGTCCCATTGGCAGTGCCGATATTCATGTATCGCCCGATGGCAGGTATGTGTATGCTTCCAACCGCGGCGAATCGAATGATATTGCCATCTTTGCCATTGATAGATCAACCGGTAAACTCACCCTGAAAGGCCATCAACCAGTATTGGGCAAGGGGCCGCGCAACTTCAGTATCGACCCTACAGGACAGTTCCTGCTGTGCGCCAATCAAACCACCAATGACATAGTGATCTTTAAAAGGGATAAAGAAACGGGCCTGCTGACAGATACGGGCAGGAAGATCGAACTGGACAAACCGGTTTGTTTGAAATGGATACCGGTGAAATGAGTTGATTTACATCATGTAATTTTTAACAACATGCAACCCCGACAAACACATAAGTGTTTGATTTCATCACACTTAGCCAAATAAATTCAATTGAAATTCCGTAGCTATCAGTCTTATAGTACCTTGCAAGGGTTTTTTACTTGTACCATGAAGGAGTTGAAACCTTCCTGGTAAATTATTACCAGGATGAAAAATAAAGGCGGTTCACCAGATCAAATCCTTAGAGATTTAAAGAGAATTAAAGATGCTTAAGATCGTTGATAAAATATTAGAACAGGTCCAACAATGTATTGAAGGCAATACCTACAAAGAATTAGAAACAGAGAAAATTGAATTAAAAGACCTTTCAACAGGTGATGATTGGAAGGAGCTTTATAAATCAATTTGTGCATTTCTTAATACGAATGGGGGAATAGTAATAATTGGTATTAACGAAAACGATAAAAATACCGCCTACTCATTTAAGGGTTTCAGTGCTAATAATGAATCAAAGTTAAAAGAGATACCAAAGCAATTTACTTCAGATAGTGGTCAGGTGTTAGACCTTACCGATTATATTCGTCCTGATTTATTTGAAATTCAGGATTTCATGGATGGCAGAGTATGTATTTTATACATTGAAAAACTACCAGAGGATAAGAAATATGTGATGTTTAATGGTATAGCTTACGAAAGAAAACTGACCGGAGACCATAAAATTTTAAAAGCCGAAGTTGAAAAACAAAGGGAGCTGAGAGCTGATCTTGAATTAGCGCGAGAGCTGCGTCAAGTTGAAGATACCAGTCTGGAAAACCTAAGTGTTGACAAACTTAATGATTACATACAGCGGCTGAATCAGGGAATGAAGGTAGAAACATTAAAAGCTGATATACCTTCGGCTAGTTCTTTCCTGGAACGGAAAAATTTGTCATTAATGGTACCCCTACTTTACTAGGCATGCTTGTTTGTGGAACTGACCTGTATGACTATGTTCAGGGACGTTGTCAGGTAGATGGTTTTGTAGAGAGTCCGGTTGACATTGCTGGCAATAAAAAGTATTTAAGGACAATATCATTCCCCTACTTGAAAGTAGTATTGGCTTTGTTTTTACAAACATTTCTACAGGAATTAGCTCCAAACAAGGAGGTTCAACAATTTTTGAATACCCTGAAAGGCTAATACGTGAAACTGTAAACAATGCCCTTGCTCACAGGGATTACAGTGTTAATAAGTTTGTTAATATTACCATCTCTCCCGGAAACCATATAGAGATACGTAACCCTGGTAAATTCAGAAATGAGCAGGTATTACGAATAGAAGGCGATATTCCAATTAGAAGAATTATCCCAATTCCAAAAGCACAAAACCCCCGATTAGCTGACGTATTAAAATCTTTTGACCGTTGGGAAGGCAAGGGGTGGGGCATGTCATCGTTAACCAACTTAGCCTTAGAGAATAAAATAGACATTTCTTATTACATTTTGTATGCCGAGCAAGACATAGGCTTATTCATCAATAAGGGCAAAGTATTAGACGATGAGACAGAATGGTGGTCCAGAAGTTTCGGAGGATATATTTATAGAAAGACTAATGGTCGCGATCTATCCGATGAACAAAGAACTGTATTGTCCTATTTCTATAAATCTGAACGACTGAATAAAATTGAAAAATACACTATTGCTTTAACGCCTGACAACAACCATTTTGCTGTTATAGCACAACTAGAAAATTGGGGATTAATCTACAAGCATCCACAAAGCCCCGGACTATACCCTGTTTACCTTGTAGACAGGGTGTTAACTAAGTTTGAGTTTATTGATGAGTTAAGAAACATTTATGGAGGAGCCTTTGATGACCTGCCACCCGACTATAAAGATGTCATAAATGTCATTTATCACTTTAATGAGTTTGGCCAAAACATAAAAGACATCAATGCTGCACAAGTAGGGGATTTTTGTACTTCAGAAAGAATCAGAAGGTGTTAGATGTCAAGCATTACAATGATTACAAAAGAAAAGTTAGAAATATCATAAGCAGTCTGACAAAAAAGGGCTAATACAAAAATCAACCGACGTACGCCCCAGTTATAATATAAACGGAAATTTCGTCCGTACCCGGTCTTTATTTGACCAGTAAAATACCTGTGTTGAAGCTGAATCTCACATCTTCAGGGATTCAGTTTAGGACGCAGCCGGGCTTTTGATTTATTAAAGATATTGCTGCCTTTATCAACACCCTTGCGCAATTCTTTTTGTTCTTCGGGGGCAGGTGAATAAAGTCGTGGCATTCCTTGCTGCAGGTGCCTTCGTATTGGCGGGCGCATTCCTCACATTGAATGAAAAGAAGGTGACAACCTTCATTGGCACAGTTGGTATGGTTATCGGCGGGCTTACCGCATTGGTGGCATTTGGCAATTACATCTTCCGTAATACGCTCCCCCAGCCTGTCGTCAAACACAAAATTTTTACCAATAAACTTACTGTCCATCCCCTGCTCTTTCACCTGGCGGGCATAATTGATGATCCCCCTTCGAGGTGAAATACATTTTTAAAGCCATTGTGCAGCATATAGGCGCTGGCTTTTTCGCAACGGATACCACCGGTGCAATACATGATGATGTTTTTATCCTGGTGGTCTTTGAGCATATCCACTGCCATGGGCAATTGCTCACGGAAAGTATCACTGGGTACTTCAATGGCTTTTACAAAATGACCTACTTCATATTCATAGTGGTTGCGCATATCAACCACAATGGTATTGGGATCGTTGAGCAGCTCATTCATACGGGCTGCATTTACATACTTGCCTTTATTACTCATATCGAAAGCCGGGTCAGCAATACCATCGGCCACGATCTTATCGCGCACTTTGATCTTGAGCACCCAAAATGATTTGCCATCATCATCAACAGCAATATTCAAGCGCAGGCCGTTTAAGGCAGGAATGGAATACAGGTACTGTTGCAGGGCTTCGTAATTACTGGCAGGTACGCTGATCTGGGCATTGATACCCTCCCGGGCTATATAGATGCGGCCAAAGACCTTTAAAGCCTGCAGGGCCTTATAGAGCTCATCACGAAATACCTGTGTATCTGGAATGGGGAAATACTGGTAAAAGGAAATGGTGGTCCGGGCTTCGGTTTCCTGGTACAAACGTTCCTTTAATTCCTTCTGGGAGACTCTGTTGTGTAAAATAGCCATGGGTAAAATTTTGTGACCGTATGCCTGACAGTCAAAATTTTGAAACGGTGCAAAGGTAGTGAAGAAGTCGGGAAGTCGGAAAAGCCGGAAAAGCCGGGAAGCCGGAAAAAGAAGTTGTATTGCCTGTTATTTCCGGACGATATAAAAAAGAGGCCCGGATAAAGATCCAGCCCCGTTTTCAAAATCCAATATCCTATGAAAAACCGATATAGGTATTTCAATACCCATGCCAGCTTATTTTAAAGGGGAAATAGCCTTTCAGCCCGCTGAAACACTCCCAGCCTGGGACAGATTTTCTGGAATTGGGAAAGTAAACTTTACTCCGGCAGCCGGATAGCTCCACCCAATAAGCCACCCAGGCCGATACGGAGGCCTACCTGGCCTTTGTTGCCATTGTGATAGGAAGCAACCACATCCACCCTGAATAGTTTCAGGATGTTTTCAATCCCCCGAATACTTCTACGTAGTTATTATCCTTGTTCACAAAAAGGCATTGCCCCCGCCTACCAGGTGCCAGTTCAGTCGTTTGAATAAAGGGATCTTATTGGTCAGGAAACCATTGAAATGATGTTCCAGGTGCCCCACCGCATAAAATGATTCAGTGGTACTGTTCTCATAATAAGGAGCCAATTGGAAGCTATTGAGGTAACGGCTGGCAAAGATGAGCTGGTTGCCATTGAAATGCTGGTAATCCTGGATAGACACTTTGCGGTCGTTGATAAAACCACCAATACTAAAACGGTACTTCATAGCGCCGCGCAGTTTGAAATTCATATCATCCCATATAGAAAAGGTCCACTTGTCAAAATCCACATCACTGCCCAGTACCTTATCCAATCCTTTTTATAGGAGGCGGCAAAAGTGGGGTATTTAGAACCGATGGGAAACTTGTTATTGGGATACTGGATGTACCGTTGGCCGGGTTGGAACTGCAGGTTGATGCTGGTAATAACTGCCTGGTGACGGGCAAACTGCGCCGGTATTTTTCTACCGGATAATTGGCTGTAAATATTTTGTTCCTATCCTTGAAAATAGAGAAGTCAGTGGTATTCTCCAATGGTATACGGTCTTCGTACAATACATCGGCTGTAATACGCAGGTCATTGTCAAACCGCTTGGTAAAGGCCAGGCGACCGAAGTAGTTCTCGTAGATCTTCATGTAATTGCGCCTGTTGAACAGGGTATACAGGCTGTTCAATAAAGGCGAAATAGGGTTATCCTGGTTAAACTGGCTGATCCTTTTACCGCCCGTGGCCGTCCATACCGTTCGGCTGGTAGTACCGCCATCCTGATCCCAGGTAAAGGCCCGTTTCCACCACTGCAGGGTAGCCCAGGCATTGAAATGCTGGTTGCTAAGGCCATAGCGGATATGGGGCGTAAAGCTAACCTGTTGTTTTATTTTGGGGAATGAGCGTTGTATAGTGGCTTCTGCATTAAGCGCCAGCCCTTCTACCGTATTGTACTGCACCTGTGGCAGTAAAGCTTTCCAGGTAAACCGGGTGGGACTTTTAGGGTTGTAATTATAATGGGAGTACCCACTATATAATACTTTCATAACCGTGAGCTTCCCCTGTTTCTTACGCATAGAATCGGTATAGGCTTTGGTCCACACAGAATCGCGCCGGTAGGCCATCATACTGTCTTTGATCTTATAATCCTTTACTTCTTCCAGTTCCAGCTGTACGGGGCGTATGGAGTCCCAATAAGCTTTTGATTTCTTATTGACAGCAGTATCGTATTTGATCACCACATTGTTGAAATACTTCTTATTGAAGCTGGGATTGACCTCATACTTGTTGTAAACGTTCAGGAAATTGCCCACGGCATCAATACCCATTAAATTAAAGGTGAAGTATACCACCTGGTCCTTGGTTTGCCACACGTCTTTGGTAACCGGTACATGGATCTGTTTGATGCGCATGGTATCCAGTATTTCCAACTGCGATTTTTGGTCAGCGTCAGCTCCAGGCTATGAATACGCCAGTCACCCTCGGTAATATTGATGGTACCATTGAACAGGGGTTCGTAATTGCGGCGTGCAATCACCTGTACCTGGTTGATCTCTTTGCCATCTTCCCAAAAGGAGCCCAGGTATTTGTAAGCATAAAAGCCCATGGCGCCATCTGCAATGGGAGATACAAACCCACGGGGGTTGAGCTGGGCTGTAAATACGTTGACATTGTCGTTATAGAAATTGATAAAGGTGGGAAAGTTAAAACCATAACCAGTGGAACCGCTTTCGCGGCCCGACAATACTTCGAGTTTTATTTTATTGGGCTTTTTGAAGGCAATTTTGGTCAGTGATTCGGACAGGTGAATAATGCCTTTGCCGGCTGAGTCCACTCCCATGTCCTTTTATCATTGTCTTCAATCTTTTGGCCAAATAGTTTCTTCGGCAGTTTGCGGGTCTTGACAAGTGTTTTGATATAAGCTTCGCAGGTAAAGGAATCCAGGGGGCTAGGTAGTTCTTTTTGGCGCGGATGGCATTGCGGATGATCTCATAGGCGGGATCTTCGGCATTGGCCCGTACCACCACTTCTTTCATGGTGGTTTGTTGTATCGAAAGTTCAAAGTTGAGGGTCAGGCTGCTACTGGTTACAGTAACCGTTTTTTCCACCCTGGAATAACCCACATACTGACAGGTGATGGTGTAGGTGCCGGGAATGAGGTCAAGAAAATAGCTTCCCTGGCTATTGGTGGTGGTACCGATGGTAGTGCCTTTTACGAGGATGGAGGCATAGGGTAAGATATCGCCTTGTTGATTCTTTACGTTGCCGGTTACGCGGCCGGCCTGTGCCGCAAAAGAAAAAAGCAATAAGGTAGTTAAATAGAGTAAGGTCTTCTTCATAGCAGTTCTTGTGGCGCGAAAATACTGGCTTTCGGCTCACGAACAGCAAGGAGCTTGCCTGGTTAATTAAGTTTTAACAAATGGCAAGGGGAAGTGGTGAGTAACGAGTGGAACGATTACTTAGCAAGCGAATAGTACACTCCTCTGCGAAACGCTAAGCCTCTATCACGATGGTTTTGGCTACCAGATCGCCTACACGTTGTTTTTTGCTGCTGTTAGAGGCAACGAGCAAGCCCACAATGCCGAGAAATGGAAAGTAGTCTATTATATCAAACAAATGACGAACTAAACCTGCAGAATAATCTAATTTGGTTCCCCATAGTAGCAGCCCGGACTTTGAAGATCACCTTTCCGATGGTTTGTCCATCGTTAAGCATTTCAATCAGTGGCAGGAGGATAAACCAGGCAAGTACTATGACAAGAAAACCAGGACCGCCCGATAAGGTATAAGTTATATTTCCTTCGGCATCTGAAATTGGCTCACCCAGACAATAGGTTATTACTCCCACGATAATTAAAAATAGGGTATAGTCGACAGCGGCGGCAAGCCAACGCTTGGTTTTGCGGGCGAGGCGAAAGGCAGGCTCATCTGTTAAAAATCTTCCTTGGGGTGTGGTTGGAGTTGGTACATGGACAGACAAATGAAGGGATTATGTTATAAAGCCATTTGCTTCCTCTATTTCTTGCGCACATAACTTCCTGTAAGGGCGGCAAAGCCGGCTACGAGGGCGGCTACCAGGGCAGTGATCAGGATTAACAGCATATAAGAACCACCCAGGGAAATACCTGCGCCATTTTTTGGGAAAGGAGGTGCTGGTTCTTCATATCAATAAGGGTAGCCAGGATGCCCCACAGGAGAAACAAACCAAGGAAACCGGCCAGCCAGGCTTTCCAGGGCTTTTGGGGTATGCACACAGCTACAATGAAAGCAGCCAGGGCAAGGCTCCACCAGCCCAAATACAGGCCGGCAGCAAAACTCAATAAAGCAGTGAGTATAATGGCAACGATGAATTTCATCTGTTTAATTTGAGAATTTGAAAATTTGAGAATTTGAAAATGGAAAGCAACATCAAACAGGAACCATTAGCACATTTTCAAATTAGCTAATTACCACATTATTTACTAAAGTTCATGGTGTATTTCACACCGGGGCCCTTGCCTTCACTTTCGGTCATCACCCACAGTACATTGTACTCACCAGCCGCCCATTTGTCTACAAAATTGTCGTAATACTTACTACCGGGATTCCCTTGTTGACCGCCGGGATAAACGCCCCAGGCTTCGGTCTTATCAGTCAGGTGAACGATCATACGCCAACTAGGACCATGGTATTGTTTGGTAGCATTGATCACCGATTCACCGCCGCCCACATTGAGGTGCAGCTTGCCCAGCGGGGCTATCTTACGCAGCAGGTGGCGCAAACCGGTATCCTTGAATTTACCCCAGGTGAGTTTTCCTTCGGCATCCGCTCTTTTGAGTACGGGTACTGCTTTTTTGAAAGCGGTGGTAACCACATCGGCAATGGTTTCTTTTGCCGGGGTATTGATATTGTCGACAGGCGCAAAAGCCGAATCGTTTATGAGGGCTTCCACCAGGGTATAGGTCTCGGGTAACTGGATAGGTTTGGGAGCTACTTCCAGTTCATCGCTCCATACTTCGGCTTCCAGGTCTTTGAACCAGGTATCAAAAATAGCCACGCCTTTTTCATCTGGATCATTGCGCAGGTTCCAGGAACGCATGATCTCCAGGTAAGCCTTTTCTTCATTGGTCAGCATGTGTTCATTTACATACTTTAATAAGATCGGGCGGGCGGTTTCGGCAAATACATTGAGGTTTTCGGTTTGCAGTTTTTTCATGTCATCTACCGTAACGGCATTTGCGTTGCGCAGTTGCCGGTTGATGACCACACTCCGGTACAGGTTATAGCTACCACCCAGGTAATAGGGGTAGGCCGAATCGGCCGGCACCTGGTTGGCGCTGCTTACAAAATCACCGCCGGGAAATACATGGGGGTTTTCCTGCTGGGGAATATCGTACTGCCACATATAACTGCTGTCGGTACCCGGCATCACAAAATCGCCCTGCTGTTTCCATTTGGCCGGGAATTGGCCTTGCTGCCAAATAGCGATGTCATTGTCTTTGCTGGCAAATACAAAGTTTTGTCCGGGGCAGGTAAAGTTTTTTATAGCCACCAGGTAATCGGTATAGCCCGTGGCTCTATTGAGCAGGTAAAAGTTTTGAGTTCATTGGAGCCATCATGGGCTTTCCATTTTACAGCGAGGTTGGCGGCTTTTTAGCGCGGCCAAAACCATCGAAGGAAGCATCGTATTGTACCGGGCCGAAGATGGTATAAGCCACCGTGTCTGCGACAGTGTTTCCTCCTTTGATCTTAAACTCTTCTGTTTTTAATTGGGCAGGTTTCCAGGCGCTGTCAAACCAATACTCCTGTTTGGAGTCGTCTTTAAAGCGGATGACATAATAATCTTTTACATCGCGGTGGGAATTGGTAACGCCCCAGGCGATCTGATCATTAAATCCTATGATGATGGTGGGAGAACCGGGGAAGCTGGCCCCATACGCATTGCTTTGTGGTGTATGGAGCTGCATTTCAAACCAAAGGGAGGGCAGTGACAGGGTAAGATGGGGATCGCTACACAAAATGGGCCTGCCGCTTTGCGTTCTTTGTCCACCCACAGCCCAGTTATTACTGCCATTGTCTTTATCCGGTTTATTCAGCAATGCCAGGGCTGCACTGTCCTTCCACTGAAAATACAAGGAATCGGCTGAAGCGGGGGCTACGGGATGCACACCAGCCGGCTGGAACACGGTTCCTTTGGGCACAATGGGCGCCACAGAATCGGGTTGGGTAAGCGGATAGAACTTATTGAACATTTCCCGGCTAAGGGCGGCTTTGGCATTGGTAAATTCAATATCGGTTTCATTGCCCGACAGGTCGTAGCTCATGTATTTGAGAAATAGGGCCGATTTGAGGTTGGTCCAATGTTCGGGGCGGTAATTGAGCAGGCGGTATTCGAGGGGCAGGGTGCTGGAGGTGAGTTGATCGATATAGGAATTAACACCCGCGGTATAAGCATCCATCGCTTTTTTGTGCTGGTATCGTTTTCCATTACCTGCAGGGAGTTGTTGGCGCCATATAACATCCCAATGCGGCGCATATTGCGGTCGAAGGTGAGGATCACCTCATCATCACCCTTTCCCAATATTTCGGTGAGGCGGCCTGCGGCGGCATGGGTTTGAAACTCCATTTGCCACAAACGGAATTTCGCATGCAGGTATCCCTGAACGAAATACAGGTCCTCATCATTTTGGGCAAATACGTGGGGCACCATCCGGTCGTCAAAGTATACCGTTGTTTGCTCTTTCAACTGCGGCAGGTGCAAAGTGGTATTGTAATCCTGATCTGCAGGTTCGGCGTTTTGCCAGAAGCCCTCCTGCGGGCTAAGGAAGCCGCCCAGGGAGGAATGCTGCCGAATGGCATGCTCAATGCTGTGACCAAACCTGTTGTCACAACAGCGGATATTAGTGTTGGAACGAGTTTCATACTACCGGAAGGGTTTAAAGAAATCGTTTAAAAGTAACACGAACTGGTAATACCACAAAATTGTATTGTGGGGCATGTAATAAGGGTGCAATTTTACAGCAGAGTTTGAGGGAACATTTAAACAGTCGTCGTTTTAATCGAACGCCTTTATGAAACAAGGTGGCTTATTGTCATCGAAAACCGGTCCCTCGGGACCGGTTTTTAAAAACTCCCGAACAGTCAGAACTTACTTATATCGGTCATAGGTTGCTAAATCGGTCGTAAATGAACCGGCCCTCAGCGGGCCGGCTTTCCATATCCGGCCATTCCTTACAAGTAACTCACGTTTAGCGATATAGGCTAAACACTTGTTATTATAATTTATTCGTGTTGTTATTTGCATTTTTAATGGGCCTGCATTACCTTGCGCCTGTATCCAATTCCTAATCCCCAAATCTTCGTTTATGAAAAGATCGTCTACTCCCAAAATCAACATCTTCCGTCTTAAAAAGTTAGCTGGTATTACCCTTGTCTGCTGCATGTTTGTAGTAGGATTGGTAGTTTAAGTAGCCCGCTTTCCCCAACAAGCTATGTACTAACCCTGATGCCTGGCCCTTTTTGGAATGCCAGCAGCTATTTTTGCCTGCCCCTCATCCCTGGGCTTAGAAGGCAAATTTTACAACCATGAACACCGCCAGGCCTGCCTCATGAGGAGGTAGCTACCGCAGGCTTTGCTTTTGTTCCGGTTGACTGCCGGTATACTTTCTTACCTGCCAGTTATTTACATTATTTTACCAGCCCCCTCCACTGGTACGGCTTCCTTATTGCCTATCTCCCCTCCCTTTTTATCGGCCACTATTTCAAGCATTTTTCGTAACTTATAGGTAGTTCTTTTCATATTCCTCACCTCAAAATGGTTTGCTATGAAAAATCAGCTTGTCATATCCTTGCATTATTACTGGTTCCATGGCTGGCCTGCAATGACCAGTCGGCCCACGAAAATGCAGCACCGATCGCCTCCCCACTCCCGAAGCTGCGATGATCCTGCCCGAAGTAAAAGATACTACACTGCCCAGCGGACGTAAGAATACCTACCTGGTAGGCCTACGAAACAAACCCGGTTTTTTGTTGAGCGTGGCAGCTTCCCAGCCGGATACAAAGGATTACCACATATTCACAACGGCGATCTGTATGTAACGATCATTAAAGGATCGGCCCATATTGGCCTGGGCAATCGCTTTGATTCCTCAGGCAATGTACCGGTATATGGTCCGGGCAGTTTTATTGTTATTAAAGCCGATCAGCCGCACTATGAATGGTTCACAGAATCCTGCCTGATGCAGATCGAAGGCATTGGGCCGAATGAAACGTTTTTTGTGAAGTCGGAAGACGGAAAGTCCGGAAGTCCGAAAGTTCAATAGTGTCGCATTGGCACAGTTCTCAGATTGTAGGCCTACCTATTCAACAGAAAGTAATTGTTGGAGCTTTTCTAGTTCTTGAAGTGTATTAAAAGCATGTAATACGATCCTTAACCTTTCACTGCCCCTGGGCACGGTAGGATATAAAATGGGCCGTACATCCAGACCAGCCGACTGTAGCCGGCCAGCCACTTCTTTTACCTGATCATTACCAGGAATGATGACTACTTGAATGGGGGTATCGGAAGGAAGTTTTTGGTAAGCAAGGGGAGTTTGTTGAAACAAGGTAACCAGTCGTTGCAGGTGGTTTCTTTCGGCCTGCATAGCAGGAAAGAGCTGGTAAGCGGTTTCAATGGCTGCCACACTGATTTCGGGCAAGGCGGTGGTATAAATGAAGGGACGGGAAAAATTGATGAGGTACTGACGCAGGGTTTCACTACCCAATACCACCGCTCCATGGCAACCTACGGCTTTACCAAAGGTATGGATACGGGCAAAACAGTTTTGTTGCAACCCGAGTGGCTGTACCAACCCTTCGCCCATTGAGCCTGCTACTCCTGTAGCATGGGCTTCGTCAACAATAAGGTGGGCCTGGTATTGGTTGCAAAGCCGTACCATTTCTTCCAACGGCGCCTTGTCGCCATCCATTGAAAATACCGATTCGGTTACTACAAAGATATTCCCCGTGGCAGTTTGCAGCCTGCTTTCCAATACAACCAGGTCGTTGTGTGGAAAGGAAAAAGACTGGGCAAAACTTAAGCGGATACCATCACGCAGGGAGGCATGGCTCAAGGCATCATAAATAATGGTATCGCCCCGCTGAGGTACGCAACTTAATAAGCCCAGGTTGGCATCATATCCCGAATTGAACAACAAGCCCGCCGGCGCTGCATGAAAAACTGCGAGGGATCGCTCTAATTGCTCTACCCGTTGATAGTTGCCCGCCAGCAAACGGGAACCACCGGAACCATGTGGCAATGGCGGCACAGCATTATCCATCTTTTTCTCCAGCAACCCCTGGTGAATAATGCCCAGGTAATCATTGGAACAAAAGTCGGTTTTACCATCGGGTAAACGGAGTGTACGGAAAGCCTGTGCTGCTTTTCGTTCATCGAGCTTTTTATGGAGAAAGTTGTCGTTCATCTGTTGATCCCTGATTGGTATTTCAAATCCGGGGACAAAGGTAAATATTCGAGGTGACACCTTTCATTTGCTTTGCAAGCGAAAGGTGTCACGGCTTTCCTGATGAAAGTGAGCCACTCTACAGCGCTGCACCGGCAGGGCTTCAGAGCGACCCGCCTTTGTATCTTGCGCCAGAGCAGCTGCGAAGGGCGGTTGCGGGCTGGGAGCGTTTTTGCCCGCGACTTGTAGCCCGGGGCTCGCAGCTTTTCCACAGCTCCCCGCTTTTTCTTTAATTTGCGGCCATGGAAACGAATGACGTAAAGAATATCCTGGGATTGCACCTTCCTACGGATCCACGCTGGGTTGACCTGGCAGCGATCTCGCTGGAGGATATCCTCACGGACCATGCCTATTGCGAACAAAAAGCAGCTACCAGCTGCATATCACTCATTCAACGCTATAGTGACCGGGACAAACTGGTACGCGAACTTTCACCGATCGTCACAGAAGAATGGGGACATTTCAGGCTGGTGCTGGCCGAACTGGACAAACGCAAGCTGAAATTGGGCAAACAACGGAAAGATGAATACGTCAATGAACTGATGAAGTTTGAAAAGAAAGGGGGGCCCGGAAGAACGTTTCCTGGATAAACTCCTCATTTTTGCCTTGATAGAAGCACGTAGTTGTGAACGCTTCAAACGGCTGAGTGAAGGACTGGAAGACCCCTACCTGCGCAATTTCTACCGCCGGTTCATGGAAAGTGAAGCGGGACACTATCACCTGTTTATTGAACTGGCCGATACCTATCTTGACAAAGCCCAGGTTCGTAAACGCTGGCAGGAATGGCTGGCCTATGAAGCCAACATCATTAATAACCTGGCTGTACGGGGCGACAGGATGCATTAGATTTTCGATTGTATATTGCGTTCTTGTTAAAGCTGGATTCCATATCACTGGTACAATTTAAGAACTACAACCAGGCTTCTTTTACTTTCAATGACCGTATTATTGGTATTGCCGGTAAAAACGGGGTGGGTAAAACCAACCTGCTGGATGCCCTGTACTATTGCTGTTTTACCAAAAGTTATTTTGCCCGGTCGGACGGTCAGAACGTTTTACGGGGAGCTGGCGGTTTCAGGATAGAGGCGCACTTCACTTTACAGGACGAACCGTTGAAAGTAGTTTGCATATTGCGTGAAACGGGTAAGAAGGAATTCCTGGTCAATGACGAACCTTACGAAAAGCTAGCGCACCATATTGGCAGGCTGCCCTGTGTAATCATTGCCCCCGACGATATACAGATCATTACGGGAGGCAGCGAAGAACGAAGGCGATTCCTGGATGTTTTGCTCTCGCAACTGGATGCCACTTACCTGCAACAATTGATAGATTATAACCGGGTATTACAACAACGCAATAGTTTTCTGAAATCACTGGCCGAAAGAAGGCTGCATGATACGAGCTTATTGGACGTTTACGATGAGCAATTGAGCCGATACGGGCACTATGTATTTGAGAAAAGAAAAATTTCCTGCAATCATTCATTCCTGCAGTACAAACCTTTTACCGGCAAATAGCCGGCACCACAGAAGAATTGGATATTATCTATGAAAGCCAGTTACTGCATTATTCTTTCTCCGACTTATTTTTCCGTTTCCGGGAAAAGGATATGCTGTTGCAACGGACTACAGGAGGTATTCACAAGGATGACCTGGACATACAACTGCAAGGACAATCTTTTAAGCAGATCGCTTCGCAAGGGCAACGGAAAAGTTTGCTGTTTGCACTCAAACTCGCTGAATTTGAAGCCTTAAGGTCAGCCAAAGGGTTTTCCCCCTCCTATTGCTGGATGATGTATTTGAGAAGCTGGACGAACAACGCATGCACAACCTGCTAAGCCAGGTATGTGTAGAAAACGAAGGACAGTTATTTATTACCGACACGCATGAGGAACGCATCCATAAACATTTCAGCAATATTGTCAATAGTTTTCAGATAATTTGCCTTTGATCAATTATCAACTCCACCGCAAGGAAAAAGTGGTTTTACCCGTCTAAAAATGGCGTTTAAAACGTATATTACAATAGGAGAAGACGATTGCTTATGACTATTGAATCTGTTATAGCGTTTCTGGAAGAAACGAACGACCCCGCAGTAGCTTATTTTTCGTATACCACTGATGAAGCAGGTGAATCAGGCGCCATTAGTGCCAATAAAGAAGGACTGCGACTCTATGCCCTGGAGCTACTCAAAAAATCCCTTGAAATTGAAAGAATACCTGCACAAAGCAGCCTGGCATTTTGCCCGCGGGAATGGATGGTGAGTGAAACGGGCTACAACCTGATCAACTGTGTACGTCCTCAATACCATTCGCGTGAAACAATCCTGTCGGTCATTGAACCTGCCCGATACAGATCACGCGATCCTAAATTTGAGTTGTAAGCTGATTTCTTACTAACTTGCACCCATGGGAGAGTATTCAATGAGTGATGCGCTGAAGCATTTTATGCGTAACCCGCGTATCAAAGGATCTATGCAGGCATTGCAAATTGAAGATGTGTGGGAACAGATCATGGGCAAAACCATTGCCAAATACACAGATAAGATACAGATCTACGGCAGTACTTTATATATCACCACTACAGTAGCTCCACTCAAACAAGAATTACTTTACCAGAAAGAGCAGATCATTCAACGCGTTAATGAAACATTGGGTGAAAACACAGTGAAAGAAGTAGTGATCAAGTAAGCCGAACGCGTGGGTCTACTACTCCATACAATACATCGGCCAGGATATTCACCAGAATAAAGAAAAATGAAGTGATGAGGACAGAACCCATTACTACGGGGAAGTCCAGTTTTTCCAGGGCATCTACGGTTACTTTACCGATGCCTTTCCATCCAAAAATATATTCTACAAAGAAGGCACCTGCCAGCAATTCGGCAAACCAACCTGTAATGGCCGTGATCACCGGGTTAAGGGCATTGCGCAAGGCATGTTTCCAGATCACCGTTCTGCGGGTAAGCCCCTTGGCATAAGCCGTGCGTATGTAATCTTGATTCAATACATCGAGCATGGAACCACGGGTAAGCTGGGTAATTATGGCCAGGGGGCGAATGCCTAAGGTAAAAGCCGGCAGGATCAGGTTCTTCAATTGCAAGGCGCGGTGCCAGTCCGGCGGTGCGTTATCGAATAAGGTGCCGGTCATGTTAAGCCCCGTATAATCACTAAGCACAAACCCAAAGAGGTAGGCGATAATGATACCCATGAAAAAAAGAGGGTGCCGAAATACCCAGTACACTGGTAAAGATGGCCGAGGTATCCATCCAGGTATCTTTTTCACAGCAGCAATCACCCCCAGGGGTATACCCAATGCTATAGCAATAAAAATAGCAGCCAGGGCCAGCACCAGGGTACCTGGCAAGGCCTCCATCAATACCTGCCACACATCTTTCTTGGTTTGATAGGAACGACGCAGGTAAGGCACTTTCAATCCCACTTTGGTTTCACTGCCCACAAACCAACCCTTTAATTGTTTCTTTTCTATTTCCTGCCGGGTATGTATTGCAATGGGCGACACATCATTAAGGTATAGGGTAAATTGTTTCCAAACGGGCTGATCCAGGTACAGCTCTTTGCGGATATTATCACGGGTAGCTGCATCGGCACTTTGGCCCAGCATAAGCCGGGAAGGATCGCCAAATCCCTGAAACAGGAAAAACACCAACACTACTACACCCAGCATGACCAGGAGGCCGTATAATAGTCGTTTGGTAAAGTATCTGATCAATGTAATAGGTGTTAGGATTTAGCTACTTGTTTTACTGTGCAGGTAAGGTTAAGATTACCGGCAATGCTTTATCCAGGTCGGCATAGGACCATTTATTCAGAATGGTGCCTTTTTTGATCAGGAATAAAGCCGGGTTGGTGCGGGCAGCAGTTTTAATAGCTACCGGGTCACAACTCAATGGCAGTAATTTACTGAATACACCAGGAGAGCCCTCACTGTACAACTCCTGTAAGGGCATACTGGTGACCAGGAAACCCCTGATATTCTTTTCGGTGGCCGACTGCAGGATCACCTCCAATGTTGCGGGCCAGTTGCCCTTGTTGTAATCATTGCGCAGGAACAGGTAAAGCTGGTAATGGTCGTCCTGCAGCAGGGCCTGGGTTGTATCGTTCTTATAAAAAGTTTGCAGTGAAAAGTCCTTGATCTTTGCTATTGCATTGCCTTTGCGCACCAGTTTGTCATAGCGTTTTACAAACTTGTAGAGCGAATCATCAAAGTCGTCGGGAAACTGGTCGGCAGTAAATTCTACTTCTTTGCCTTCTTTGGTATATACAAAGCTAATGACGGTGCTATCGGGAATGGCGCCGGCAGGCACTTTCATTTCCTCGGCTATATTATTGCCCACTTTATAAGGCAGGCAATCTACTACAGGCAGGTGCTGAAGTACAAACCACTGAAAAGCGAAAGAGAATATGGTGGTAAAGAAAAGAATAACGAGGCTGCTGAGGGTAGGCAGGGCCGGCTTGATCTTATTACGGAAAAGGAAGATGATCCCGATCAATACCAGCAAAAGGAGGTCCTTCATAAAGGACTGGTCGGCGGTTAAAGGGATACAGTCGCCAAAACAGCCGCATTCGCGTATTTTCCCGGAGAATAGCGCATAGCCGGTGAGGAAGGTAAAAAAGATGATCAGGAGCAAGAGCAGCCAGCTGAACAGGCGCATTTGCCAGCCAACCAGTACAGCTACACCGGCAATGATCTCAAAAGCAATCATGGCCACCGAAAAGGCCAGGGTATAATTGTCGAGGAATCCCCATCCCCAGATCTCAAAAAACTCCTGCATTTTGTAACTAAGGCCCAGGGGATCATTGGCTTTCACCAACCCGGAAAAGATAAACAGTACGCCTACGATGATCCGGGATATGGTAAGAAAATATTTCATAAGTGTTTAGGATGCTTGGTAATGGTATGCAAGATAACAAAACCGGATTCTCAATCATCACCCCTTTATTCACAATAGCCTGAATAAACAGGGGTTGGAACCGGAGATTTGTGGCTGAATGATGCCCAATTGATCACCAAAAGCAAAAAATATTATGTTAGGTTACTGGAAAATTATAATGAGTGCCCTGTTATTGCTGGGGCCTTTGCTGTCAAAAGCCCGTCAGCACAGCGATACAGCCTTTGGCGTTTATGCCAGGCAACAGGAAAAGGTATTTGATGGTTTATACAAAAAAGGGAGGCCAACGCTTTTACGGAGCTGCTGCAGACCTGGCAGGAACGGTACCAACAGTTGCCCGGTACAGCCCAAAAGCAATACACCCGTTACCTGGCCAATGCCTATTATAACCTGGCCTGTACACACGCCCTGGTAGGCAATAAACAGGCAGCGCTTGACAACCTGGGGCAATCCATCCGCGCCGGCTATTACAATTATGCGCATTTGATGAAGGATACCGACCTGGAGGGTATCCGGAAGGACCCGGCATTCACCAAACTGGTGCAGCCTTTGCGGGCTACTGGCGACTACCTGTACATCTTACAAAAGGCCAGCGCATATAATAGCAAGGATCAGCGGCCATTACCGGCATTTCGCTATCAGGCAGCCAGCGACAGTAACCTGACGGCGCTGCGCAAGGCTTTTAAGCTGGATTCCATTGCCGGCCGGGGCAACGATGTGAGCCAGGTATTGCAGGTGCTGCATTGGGTACATGAGCAGGTACCGCATGATGGCAATCATGAAAATCCCGCCGTTAAAAATGCGCTGGCGATGCTGGCTGTTTGCCACAAGGAGAACAGGGGGTTAAATTGCCGGGGGCTGGCCACGGTATTGAATGAATGTTACCTGGCGCTGGGTTTTGCTTCGCGGCTGGTGACCTGCCTGCCCAAGGACAGTTTGAAGGTAGATCCCGATTGTCATGTGATCAATGCAGTGTATGTACCTTCGCTCAAAAGTGGATCTGGGCTGATTCTACACAGGACGCCTATGTGATGGATGAAAAAGGGACATTATTAAGTATAGAAGAGGTACGGGAAAGGCTGGTACAGCAACAGCCTTTACTATTGAACCCAACGGCCAATTGGAACCACCAGGTATCTACCACAAAAGAAAACTACCTGTACAACTATATGGCCAAGAACCTCTATATATTGCAATGTCCTGTAAACAGCAGCTGGAATATGGAAAACGCCGAAGCGGGTAAAACCATCCAGTATATTCAATTACTGCCGCTGGCGTACTTTAAACAAGGCCCTGCAGTAAGGGAAGAAAAGAGTCAGCGAACAGGTACCACTTACCAATTTTACAATACCAATAATGCCGCCAGCTTTTGGCAACTACCCTAATATGAAACCACTACTCCTCATTTGTTTGTTTTTTTGCGGGTATATGCCAGGTATGGTAGCGCAGGTGAATTTAAAAATCACCAACCGGGCTCCAGATATAGCCTGGGATAATTACTCGACCTCCTTCCTGGGTGAAGGCAGTGACAGCATTCCACTGATCGTTACGGCTATTCCCTATAATGGGATCTATGACTTTAATGACGGGCATTCAGGAAATACGCCCATGGACATGTCGTTTGAAGGATACCGGTTCCGCTCACAACTGGCCAATACCCGGCAACAGTTGTATACGTATGACTCGGGAGAGGTATACTTCCTGACACCCGGCCTCTTTAAGCATAATGCTGATCAATTTGAATTCAGGGTATTGGAGAACAACCAAAAAGAGATCCAGCCCTGGGGGCGGTAACCACTTTTGTGGATGCTTCCTTACAAATGAATTTTTCCGTACAAAGTTTGATTCCTTGGAGCATTTAAAACAACCTGGGGCAATTACCTGGTAGTTGAATTGCGCAGGAAAAGGGATTCTACTGCGTTTACCAGTGCAGTGGTGTTTTGGCAAACTGCCAAACCAGTATTACAGGCAGTATTCACTTCCCGCGAACTCACGGCCAGGATGCTACGCCTCACAAATGATTACCGAATCGATCAGGACCTTATGGCATCATTAGGCGACGATAAGAATGCCGCTGGTGTGAATAGTCGTAAAGGGCTTCCCAAACATTGGGAGGTAGAGCCGCTGGCAAATGGGTTGATCTTCCAGGTGCAGGCAAGGGTTTACAAAAAGGGGGTATTGGAATACCGGATCACACGCCATGGCCGGCCACTGATGGACTGGACGGGTAATAAAGCGAATAACAGCTATATCTGGATAGACGATCCCGGTCCGGGGATTATGTACTGGAAATGCGCTACCGTAAACAGCGGCACCAGGTAACCTCCTACCCTTTCACGATGCAGCCGGCCTGGTACCAAACCTGGGCATTCCGCATCCTGATGGCGGTGTTATTACTGGCTTCTATTGGCTTCCTGGTAGTGCTGATCAAGCTACGCAGGCAGCGTAAAAAACGGCGGCTGAGCAGGCTAAAAAAAAAAGGTTTGAGCAGGGGCTAAGGTCAATGTATGCCCAACTGAATCCTCATTTTACGTTCAATGCGCTGTCGTCCATACAAGGGCTCATCAATAACAACGATATTAAAGGGGCCAACCGGTACTTGTCGGATTTTGCCAGCCTGGTGCGCCGTTCGCTCGCTGATAGTGAGCAGGCCAGTATCCCCTGCAGCAGGAGCTGCAAACTTTAGAAACTTATCTTACGCTGGAAAAACTACGTTTTAACTTTGCCTTTGTGATCCATTGTACGGAAGAAGTGCCGGTTGCAGAAACCGAGATCCCTTCTTTGCTACTGCAACCATTGGTAGAAAATGCCGTAAAACATGGTGTAGCTTCACTGGGCGAAAAAGGCCTTATCCGGGTAGATGTGTTGCGACAAGGAGATGATATGGTGATCCGCATCAGCGATAATGGTTTGGGGTTTGTAGCAGGTACTGCGGTAGCAGGTTATGGACTGAAGTTGACGAAAGACAGGATCCATTTAATGAATGAAATGGCGGGCAATGAACAGCTACACCTTGGTATTGAAAGTGTACCGCAGCAGGGAACCATTGTTAGATTGTTATTCAAAAACTGGCTGGCATGAATATGATAAAGGCCATTTTAATAGATGATGAGCGCAATAACCTGATCAACTTAGAACAGTTGTTGAAGGCATATTGTCCGGGTGTGGAAGTAGTAGCTACGGCTTTGGATGCCGTGGAAGGGAAAACAGCCATTTTGCAATACCACCCCGATCTGCTATTCCTGGATATACAAATGCCCGGCAAAAATGGATTTGACTTGCTGCGGGAACTACCGGATTATGGTTTTGAAGTGATCTTTGTGACAGCCTATGATCAGTATGCGATACAAGCGGTTCGATTTGCGGCAGTAGACTATTTGTTGAAGCCATTAAACATTGAGGAGCTTCAATTGGCCGTAGGCCGGGCAATTGCCCGGCACCGGGACAAAAAGAAGAACCTGCAACTGGAAAACCTGCTACAACTGTTGCAAGCACAAAAGGAAGAACACCGGATTGCGCTTACCACGATGAAGGAAACGCGCTTCATCCGTACACCGGAGATCGTACGTTGTGAATCATCCAATAATTATACGGTTTTCTTCCTGGCCAATGGTGAAAAACTCACCGCTTCACGCCCCATCTTTGAATATGAAGAATTGCTAAAGGGCTATGGTTTTATCCGCTGCCATCAATCACACCTGGTGAACAAAAAGTATGTAAAAAAGCTGGGTAAAGGAAGATGGCGGCTACCTGCTGCTGGACAATGGGCACCAGGTACCTGTTTCGCGCAATAAGAAAGACATAATGGCCTGGGCATTGAAAATGTGAATTATCCCTTATGTTTTCCTTCATCGATCATGATGAGGGCAAAGATGGAATAATTGATAATATCAACATAATTGGCATCAATACCTTCGCTGATCAGGGTTTTGCCTTCATTGGCCAATATTTGGCGGATCCGCATGAGCTTCATCAGGATCAGGTCGGCATAGCTTTCCTGGCTCATGCCTCTCCAGGCTTCTCCATAATCATGGTTCTTATCCAGCATGGTGTTTTTGGTAAAAGCGATCTTTCCGGCATACAATCTTTCCACTTCTGTAACTGGTAGATCTTCCATGGCACTGTTCTGTAATTCGAGCTGAATAAGCCCTATTACGCCATAGTTCACCATGCCTTTGAATTCGCCGGCAATATCATCTCCTATCCGCTGAGTTCCTTTTTCCTGGATGGTGCGGATACGCTGGGCCTTAATGAAGATCTGGTCTACAATGGAAATGGCCCTAAGCACACGCCAGGCAGTACCGTAGTCTTTGGTTTTCTTAATGAAAATATCCCTGCACGATTGTACTGCTGCGTCGTATTGTTGGTTTGTATTGCTCATAATACCTGGTATCTTCAGGATTCCATATTCGGGCTCCTGTATTCTATATTCTTGCTTTACCTTTAAGCCGCCAAAAATAATGAACAAAGGTTAAATGCATACACTCAATTGTAAAGGCAGGCTGCTGGTGGTGGATAAACCCCTGATAATGGGTATAATGAACACTACCCCGGATTCATTTTATGCGGGCAGTCGCTACCTGGAAACGGAGATCCTGCAGCAGGCGGAGCGCCTGTTAACAGAAGGGGCCACCCTATTGGATATTGGCGGGCAAAGTACCCGCCCCGGCAGCGAGCGGGTGCCTGTAGAAGAAGAACTGAAGCGGGTAACCGGGGCTATCCAGGCTATCCACCAGCGATTTCCGGAGGCAGTTATATCTATCGACACCTACCAATCGCAGGTAGCAGCTGCAGCAGTTGCGGCCGGCGCCTCCATCGTCAATGATGTGAGTGCAGGCAGTATTGATGCGGCCATGATACCCACCGTGGCCCGCCTGCAAGTGCCCTATGTATTGATGCACATGCAAGGCACGCTGGAAACCCTGCGTGAAAAAGCAGTCTACGAAAATATTACCCGCGAAGTATTGGATTTCTTCATCCGACAGGTAGCGCTTTGCCGGGAAGCCGGTATAAAAGACATTATTCTTGATCCCGGGTTTGGATTTGGCAAGAACGATCACCATAACCTGGAGCTGTTGAAAAATATGCGCACACTGCACATGCTGGGACTTCCTGTACTGGTAGGTTTATCACGCAAACGAACGGTATGGAAAACCCTGGGCATTACAGCCAGCGAAGCGCTGAACGGAACCACTGTATTAAATACCCTCAGTTTGCTAAACGGCGCACATATATTGCGCGTTCATGATGTAAAGGAAGCCATGGAAGCGGTAAAGCTGTGGCAGGCGTATGCAGACGCATAACAACCCCAATATGCTAATAAAAAAAATTGCTCTCGTTACAATGGCAATCCTTTTTAAGGAACGAAAAATGGCGAAGAAATGTGGCCGGCAACATTTTCGTAGTGTTATTGGCGTTAATATTGATCCTTTCCTTTCTTATACTGGGCAGCTCCATCAGAGAAACATTAAAGGAGGCAGGTGGTAACCCGATAGAAACATTCAACGCAACCCTATTATGGTATTTCGCGGGCGACCTGTTATTGAGATGTTTTTGCAGCCTTTGCCAACTCTACAGATTATCCCCTATCTCCGGTTGCCTATTCCCCGGAAAAAGCTGATCAATATCCTGCTTTTTACCAACTTCTGGAACTTGTTTAGTATCCTTCCGTTCCTGATACTGATACCATTTGCTGCCAAAATAATCTACCCTTTGTACGGAATAGCGCCAGTGATCAAATATTTAGCTGGTGTTTTTTAATGGTTGTGTTTAATAATTATTTGGCATTGCTGTTGGGATTTCTGGTCAAAAAGAACCTGGCCTGGTTTATTATTCCCATGAGTGTTGTGGCTGGCTTGTACTTATTGCAGGAACTGCATGTACCTGTGAACCTTGCTTCCATCGCCACCGGAAGATCCCTGCTGGAAGGCCGACTCCTTTTGATCTCTGTTTTACTGGCAGGTATATTGGTCGTTTTAAATTTGGCCCGACGAATACTAAAAACGGGCTTCTATTTAGATGAAATGACGACGCGGCGTCAATGGACATTTATGATGCGAATAACCGGCCTGGACGCTTTTACGCAGGCAGGAGAGGTCAAAAGGTATATATGGCTGGAAGTAAATCTATTAATAAGAACAAACGCCCCCGGCAAATGCTTAGCCTGATGCCCTTCTACCTGGGACTCTTTATCATTATGGTGGTAGATCATAAAACGGGTCATGGTCCAAACCTGATCTTCCTTTCTTTTCTTGCAGGCTTTTTCCCCGCATTGTATGGCCAGTTTGTGTTTAGTTGGGAAAGCGCCTGTTTCGATGGGATCATGACACGTCCGGGGAGTTTTAGCCAGTATGTTGCTGCTAAGTATTACCTGATGCTCATCATGATCCTGATTAGTTTTATCCCAGTGTATATTGCCCTTTCTTTCACAACCGGCATAGATACGCTGCTTTTATTTTCATTGGGTCTGTTTAGTGCAGGCGTAACCTGCTTTTGATCCTGCTGATCGGCTCGTTCAATGATGGCCGGATCGATCTGGGCAAGGGGGCCTTGCTCAATTACCAGGGTGTCAGGGCAAATCAATTTGTTTTTTTCTTTTCTATTTGTCCTGCTTCCTTTAGGGCTTTTTGGATTGTTCAGGTACCTGTTGAATGAAACCGCCGGCAAGTTGGCAATTGCAATTCCTGGAATACTATTGATTATTTTTCATAACTGGTGGATAAAAGGATCATTGTGCCCCTGTTTCTAAGGCGCAAATACAAAAACCTGGAAGGTTACCGTAAACTTTCTGTTTAATACAAATTCTAATGATCACAATTAAAGACCTTGCAAAGAAATACCATGGAAGGCAGGTGTTGGATATTAAAGACCTGCAAATAGAAAGGGGTGAGTTTTTAGGCATTGTTGGGAATAATGGTGCCGGCAAAACTACCTTATTGCGATTGTTGCTAGACCTGGTACCACCAGATAAAGGAACCATTTGCTCCGGTAACTTTCCTGTATTCAGATCAGAAGGCTGGAAGGCATATACCGCCTCCTATATAGACGATGGATTCTTAATGGATTTTTTGACTCCAGAGGAGTTCTTTTATTTCGTCGGAAATAGTTATGGATTTAGTCAAAGCGCCATCGATCAAAAACTTGCAGGCTTCTACCTTTTTTCAAAGACGAAATACTTGGTAAGAAAAAGAAATACATACGTGATTTCTCTAAAGGGAATAAACAAAAGATTGGCATCACTTCGGCATTAATGACGGAACCTGCCGTGTTGGTCCTGGACGAACCATTTAATGGACTGGATCCTACTTCCCAGTTATTATTGAACCGCATGCTAACAGACTACAACAGATCTGCTAACGCCACCATTATTTTATCCAGTCATGACCTAAATCATGTTACTGAACTGGCAACACGCATTGCAATTATTGAAAAGGGAAGTATTGTCCGGGATATGCCGAATACGGAAGGTTCACTGATTGAATTACAGCATTATTTTTCAGGCGAAAGCACTCCTTCTGAATCTTAAGCCTATTTCCTTTCTATAGTGTAAAAGTCTCGTTGCCAGGCATACAGAAAAACCTGCTAATTATTACCTTTTCTTTAACATCGCAGCTGCCTGTTTTCGGCCTTGCTGCCATTGCTAGTATTGCGCTAATCTTTAAATTGCCTGAACCAAACCCCAGCTGTCATCCCATGAATAAATTAAAGTTCAGCAAAGATGAAGGCTCCGCATTCTACAAAGAACTGACTGAAAGAATAGATCAGTATTTTACCTTGCATGGCATCCATAAGACCGGCAACCAAAAGATGTTCTTCAAGATATTTCTATACTTCTTTCTTGATATACTGTTCTATGGGTTAATGATCACCAGCACCTCCATACTGGCATTTTACGCTTATTACTTGCTGATGGGAATATCTGTATTATTAACAGCTTTCAATATTTCGCATGATGCGGCGCATGGAGTAGCTGTAAGAAGCAAGTTCTGGAACAAGTTCTTATTCTCCCTTAGTTTCAACCTGCAAGGCAACAATGCCTATGTATGGGGAAAAATCACAATGAATCGCATCACTTATATACGAATGTAGAAGGCAGTGATATTGATGTATTGAATAACCCATTGTTCCGGATGACAGCAACGCAGGAGTTGAAATGGTACCATCGTTATCAGTTCCTATATGCTCCCCTCTTGTATTTGTTGTATTCACTGAACTGGTTTTTCTTCCGGGAAACGTTGATGCTTTTTAATTATTCCAGCCGTACGATCAGGGATTACCATTCCCGGCGCGAAGTGATCTTGCTGGTTATTTTTAAATTGCTTTACATTGGATACATGATCGTATTACCGGTTGTATTGCTGCCTTTTGGGTTCACCACCGTGTTACTGGCTTTTGTACTGAACCATTTTATGATCTCCTGGATCTTTGTAGGGGTACTGGGTGTTTCGCATGTATCGGACTACGTATCGCATCCTGTGCCGGAAGCCGATAATAAACTGGATGTGAGCTGGCCCAAGTTGCAATTAATGACCTCGGTCGATTATCATCCGGGCAGTCAGTTCTTCAATTGGACGCTTGGCGGATTTAATGCACATGCATTGCATCATTTATTGCCCAATATTTCTCATGTACATTATTTAAAAATACTTCCCATTTTCAGAGAGTTGTGTAATATGCATGGATTAACATATATGGAAATGTCGTATAGCCAGGCACTGGCAGCCCATTTCCGGTTTTTAAAAGCCATGGGAAGAAACGTACATATTAAACCCCAGGCATTTGCGGGATAAGCATATACATATTCCCCAGGACAGCGAACTGCTCAAAACCATCTACCGGCAGGTAGAGGAACAGCTGGTCATTGACCAACAGGCGGCCAGGCGGCTCATCGTACTAAAGTTTGTGGTATACTTTACCTTATCGGTCCTAAGTTATGGCGCCTTGTACAAAATTAGCGAGCCTTTGCTTTTTATAAGTTGCTTTATAGTCTATGGGTTTATACTCTTGTTATTTGCGTTCAATTTCTCGCACGACTTTTCACATAATAGGGTCTTTAAAAGCAAACGGCTTAATAATACTTGTTTCACCATTATCTATACGCTGGTGGGCGCCCATGCGGAAGCATGGAAAGAACGACATATTCATTCGCACCATTATGCGCCCAATGTAGAAGATTATGACTCGGACCTTCAGATCACTCAACTGATCCGGGTTATTCCTCATAGTGAATACCGGTGGTACCACCGGTACCAGCCTGTTTATGCACCGGTGGCTTATATGAGTTATTCCCTGTACTGGGTATTCATTAAAGACTTTGTGATCTTGTTTTCCAAGGATATTTATAAAGCCAGGAAGAATTTCCCCTACCATTTGTCGTTCTGGATACAAAAAGCGATTTATCTATTTCTTACATTGGTATTGCCCCTATTGTTTACAGCACAGCCCTGGTACATAGTTGTAACGGGCTTTCTTTGTATGCACCTCACGCAATCACTGTTTTTGCTATTTACCTTTTTCATGACACACCATGTAGAAAGTACTGCTTACCCGGTAACGGACCAAGATGGGTTTATTAATACTTCCTGGCTTATGAACCAGGTGAAAAGCTCCAATGACATGCATCCCTTCAGTGCCTGGGCCAATTTTCTACTGGGCGGGTTCAATAATCATATTGCACATCATTTATTTCCCCATATCCACCATATTCATTATCCCAGGCTAAATAGGATATTGTACGGCATATTGTTACAACACCATATCAAACCCAACCAAACCACGTATTGGGGTGGAGTTGTTTCGCACCTGCGTTTGTTGAAGAAAATGAGTCATGCTTAGGCAGCTTGTACAGGAATAATGAATGCCCCTCTTTCTGGGCCTGCGCCCACTACAGAAATACATACTTTGTCGCCCGGCTCCAATACCCCTGCCTGCATATCATCATCCAGCAATTTAATGGTACTGGTACTCACCAGGTTGCCATACTTCACCACATTGATGCCCATTTTATCACGGCTGATGCCATGATCTTTGATCAGGGTGTCGAGGAAAGCATTGGTCAGCGTAGGGCTGGCCTGGTGGGTGTAGATCTTCTTTACCTGGTTCAAATAATCAGGTTGTAAGTTCAATAATTGCTGGTGATTCAGGGTCATACCTTTGATATAATACTCTTTGATCCGGGGCCTGCCATGGCAAAGCAGGACAGGGCTTCACATTTTTCGGTGCCAGGAGGATCCCAGGCTCCGCTACCAGTATAGTGGATAAGGGGATCATCAAAACCCGCTTCCTGTCCAAAGCTTAAAGAATCCCTGGAATAAAATGAATACCCAGTAGGCTCGTCTGTTTTCTTCAAAACCACTGCGGATACACCATCAGAAAAAGGGCTGCCGACATCCACAGGGATTTGGCGTAGGGATGATGGTCGTTACTCTTGTACACAGACGTTTGCGTATAGAGGCTGCTGAGGCTATACGATATAAGCAGGATGGTCTTGGCTTTTATTTGAGCAGCCAGGGCCATGGCACGGGCAAAACCGGCACATCCGGCTCCCAACAATACAGGAACAATATCATCTTTAAGACCTATTTCCTTGTACAGCAGAAAAGCATCCTGGTCAAGCTGCACCATAAAGGGGGAACAGGTAACGATAATGGCGGCATCAATATCAGCCGCATCCACCCTGGCCCTCCGCATAGCTTCCCTGGTAGTATCAATGACTACCTGTGGATCTTTAAATACATCGGGGGCCCAGCTTTTGGATTTAATACCCAGTATTTTTTCTACCATTTTACCATCTAAATACTTCCCTTCCGTTTGTCTGTCGGGCACTTTGAAGGCAGTGGCCCATTCATCAATACTAATGGGTTCAGCAACGAAAGAAGAAACGCCTGTAATAGCCAGGTTGATCTGGTGCATAGAATTTGTTTGGTTGTTTATGGAATGTAATATTGTTGTGCTATGGCCATGAAGCGATTGCCCACTAAAGCAGGCAAGTGCAGCTTATGGAATTGTTCCTTATATGACAGGCAACGAGGAAAAGGTTTATTAAAAGGGCCATTAAATAATAGATAAAAGCCCCTGGCACAGCAGATCGTTTTTGTAGTAATAGCTTGTAGTGCGCCGCAAGTTGTAATAGAAATACCAATTGGGGAAGTAGTATTCTATCAGTGACTTGTCATACCGATGAAATGCATCATCAATCTGACGAATGCAATTGTTTTGTTCATTGTGGCCGGAAACTTCCCCCTACCCTATATGAACTGATCTGCAGGTTTTTCATCTATGCTATTCTCTATACAAAACGGGTTGCTGTGGAAGCGCAGCATCAGCCAATGCTGCATGCACTGCGCGATATCTGGGAAAGAATTGTTTCGCGATCGGGACAAATCTACCAGGATAGAATGTTGCGGGGGTTTAAGGATATGTTCAAAGGAGGGATGTGGCAATATGAATTGACGGTGCAAGGGCTCACCCCTGCGATTGAAGAATGCTTTGCCGTAAGGCAATACCTGGGAGCGGCTAATTTGGCTACTGATTCATTGGAACTGACGGGGCAGGTAGACCTGCCGGATATCATATACCTGGATGAGCGGGTGAATAAAATGACTACGCTGGTACGCAATGCGATCTGCTTTGCGAATGATCTTTTTCTTTAAGCAAGGAGGCAATATTGTGTGGAGTACCCGGGATACTTCCAGGTATCCCCATCGGGCCCTGCTGAATGTGTAATTTGATGCCCCACCCATTCCCATCAATGGGATTTAACTGCTTTCAAGATGGCGGCGGATAGTTCGTACAATTTTCTGCCTGCCGTGTCATTGTTTTGGTTGGAAAGTAATACAATAGCCAGATCATAATCGGGATAGAAAGAGTAAAAGGTCCTGAAGCCGGGTGTTCCTCCATCGGCACGAAAATAATAATCCCAATTCCAGGTTTTGCCGGTGGCCCACTGAAAGCAGGTGGCTCCATCATCTATATTACCATACAAAATGCGGTGGGTCATTTTTACAGCAACCTCTTTTTCTTGCAATTGATAGTGCAGGTATTTCAACATATCGCTCAGGGTAGACTTAATGCTGCCAGCCGCAGGAAAGGAAGTATAGATGGAAGGCGCTTCCAGGCCAGCAGCATCATAGCCTTTTAACAGATCTGTCCTTTGTTGCTGATCTATGGTAATGGTAGTAGCATGCATGCCCAGTGGTTTTGTTATATAGCGTTCCAATAGTTGCTGGTAGGTTGCTCCATAAATATGTTCCAATATCCGGCCCAGTACCTGGTATCCTGCATTGGAATAGCGGTACGTAAAAGGCTTTAAGGTATCGGGCCTTAAAGCAGCCAGTTGCCGGATGAATGAGGTGTCGGTCAAGGTTTCATCTGCAGCTCTGACAAATGAATTGGGTAATTGGCTGGTATAGGCCAGCAGGTAGCCTATTTTCAAGGGATCGCCACTGGGATACTGTAAATGCGGGAATGTGCCCGGCAAATATTTCCGAATATCGTCGTTGAGTTTTATGCGTCCCTCCCCGATTGCATGGGCCACGAGCAGTCCCGTAAAGGTTTTGGTCATAGAGCCGATCTCATACAGGCTTTCATTGGTGGGCAACCGATGGGTACCCCTGGCGCTTTCACCGTAGTGATAGGTACATTTTTTTCCATGAAGTAGCACCCCAATGGAGCATCCTACCCGGGAGGAATCTTTCATATAAGTAAGGGCAGCCGTATGAATGGCTGAATCGAGCCGGGTGCGGAGTGGATTATTGCTCGCTATTTGTTGAGCGTTGCCAGCCAGGGAAAACAGGAGACAAAGACCCCAAAGGTGTTTTTTTCATGGTACAAACAGGTGTATAGAATAGGTACCGGAATAGGCCCGGCTTGATCTATAGTCTTAACAAACTGGCAATTGTTGCATGGTTTGTACCCCTTACGCATACATTTGTCAAATGGGGTGTTTGCACTACCAGGGGCCCTCCCCTTCCTGTATCCGCTGCGAATGATTTGTTAAATCAACCCTCCCTTCGTCATAGATCTATTGAAAGCTACGTTGGGGTATTGCATAAGCCGCCCTTTCTACACCTGGTGCAGAAAAATATTGGCATACATCCATAACTACTTACTGGTTGACTCCATATACCGGTCGAACGACCAGCGGCCATTGCCCGCCACCAGGAAATAGCAGAGGAGCAGTAATACCACGATAGCCAACAAAACTTCTGCAAATGGCGTCCACAATCCCGAGGCAGAGCCGCCAAAGATGATGGCGCCGATCAGAATAGGTATATTGATCAGGCAGGCAAAACGGGTGAGTACGCCCAAGGTGAGCAATACTCCGCCCAGCAAGTGGGCAAACACAATGAGGTGACCTATGGAAAGGAGGAAAAATGAACCCCAGGAAACAAAATTAGCAATACGCCCCAATTCGGCGCTCATATTCTCAAGAAAAACAATACCCCGGTAGCAGAGGAATATGCCTAATGCTACACGTACAATATCGATCCATTGCGGATGATGCGTATCACCCCAATGCTCAATGCGTTGAAGGAAACTCATAGTGTATTTTTTTACGTGAGGGAGAAAGAACTGTCCTAAAGTTACGGATATTTTACCAGGTGCCCGCCTGGAAGAAAAACGATGGGTATGGGCTGTCAATATTAATGGGAAGGTAGCCCAGGCGATCAATATTCAATCCGTAAGTAAAAGCGATACCGGGATCATGCTGCAGGGGCAAGGCGGCTAACAAAGACATTTTGGAAGGCAGGCAGGATGCTGTTGTGCCGATGCCGCCGGGTATGCCTGCATTGGCATAAATGGCTTGCATCTTTTATTGCTGAACAGGGCTGCTGTCCTTTTCATTAAATGAAACCAGGATCTGTGGTTTGTGCTTGTGTGGTGGTAAAGAAAACACCGGGCAATAAATAGGGTATACTACGCTGGTCAAGTCAAAGGTGCTTAGTTGTATAGGCGCCCCTCGTGAGTTCTTTCATGCTATTCTAGCGCCCCGCCCGGTGGCCCATCTTTGGCAGGTTTAGGGTAACAGCTTAATTCAACGACAATTGTTCAGGATGCTTTTGGTCAAAGTCTTTGATCATTTTAGGGGTAGCCCGCATGCGCCAGGCAGTTGTCAGTAATTGCTGAAGGTCTTTGTCTTTTACTTTATTGAGCCTAACCAGCATCATGGGATAATTGCGGTAGTGATCAGTAAAATAATAAACGGCTGGTTGTTTGGCTATCCACTGGTCTCTGTCTTCGGTATAGATGGCCAGGGTTTCGCCATCTTCTTTCATGCGCATCATTAGTTTTTTGCGCACATAGAATGCCTGGGTGCCAAAGCAGATACCTTCATTCACCTCTGGCAGGTTGACCGTGAGGGCACGTAGTTTATCGAGGTATATAAAGGTATCCATGTTCATGAGGAGCAAATTATTAAATTCTTCGGGAATAATTGGTTCTTTAAACACCGGCAGGCTTATCTTTATTGTTACACATTATCAACCACATATGAAAACCCTCCTTTTAGCAGCCTTGGTACTGATTGTTTGCGCTGGTTGTAAAACCACCAAAACCGCCACTGACAACAGCAAATGGATCTCTTTATTCAATGGGAAAGACATTAATGACTGGTTTGTGAAGATCCAGCACCATGAGATAGGTGAAAACTTTGGCAATACCTTCCGGGTGGAGGACAGTATGATCAGGGTAAGTTATGATCAATATGGGGATTTCAATGATCAGTTTGGGCACCTGTATTATAAGGTTCCTTTTTCTTATTATCACCTAAAGCTGGAATACCGTTTTGTTGGCGCGCTTCAAAAAGGCGCCCCTGGTTATACGCTTCGCAATAGTGGGGTGATGTATCATTCGCAAGATCCGCGCACGATGCCCAAAGAGCAGGATTGGCCTATCTCCATTGAAATGCAATTCCTGGGTGGTTTGGGTGATGGCAAACCCAGGTCTACGGGTAATATGTGTTCACCCGGTACGCATATCATATACCAGGGTAAGCTGGATACGCGCCATTGTATCAACTCTACTTCCAGGACCTATGATGGGGATCAATGGGTACGGGCTGAACTGATCGTATTGGGAGATTCGCTGATCACGCATATTATTAATGGGGATACTGTGATGCAATATTCCAAACCACAAATCGGTGGTCCGGTAGTGAATCGTTATGATCCGGCTATTAAACAAGACGGTAAGATGCTGAATAAGGGCTTTATCGCTTTGCAAAGCGAAGGTCAACCCGTTGATTTCAGGCGGATCAATTGATGGACCTGTCAAAGCGCTTCAACAAGTAAAGGCATACGAAATGGCCTCATCCCACCATTCAGCGGGAAGGCGAGCGAGTGCAGAGGACCAGGGTGAGCCGCTCTTGGAGAGCGACCCACCCTTCAATCACTTTTTGACATTCTCCTTAGTTCAACGACATGGAGGTATATAAAGAATTGCTGAATCAGTTTCTGGGAGGCAGGTAGGTAAGCACGGTTACGCCACACTCATAGGACTGGGTATTGACGAGTTGCAGACTGAGTTTATGACCGGGGTCTTTAAAGATGGACAAACCGCTGCCCAAAGCGATGGGGTTGACAAATAAATGGAACTCATCAATGAGCCCGGCTTCAATTAATGCAGACACAAAGCTGGCGCCTCCATATACGATCATGTTTTTACCGGGCAGGTTTTTCAGTTTAGTAACCTCGCTGACCAGGCTGCCTTTGGCTAGGCTGGTATTTTCCCAGACTGACTGGTTAAGGGTTTTGGTAAATACCACTTTTGGGGCTGCGGTGATGCTTTTGGCAAAAGCATATTGTGGTCCATCGGGGTTGGCGGCAACCCTGGCCCAATGCCCAATAAATCCTTCTTCGGCCATTTTTCTGCTCAATAAAACTGTATCTACCGTATCATGCAGGTCGACAAAATGTTTTTGTAAAGCGGCATCCCAGGTCCATTCGGCCCCCCAATTCCATACCATCCAATCGGTTCTGTCTTTAGCATCGGCAATGAACCCATCGACGGAAGTTTGTATCTGCAGTATTAGTTTTTTCATGGAAACTTTCCCTGTTTAATGTGTTGCTATCAAAAGTAGAAGGAAGGTAGCACCCTCCTGGGGGCAACACGACTTTAGACGGGGGTATTTGCGCCATCCGGTTTTTAAGGCAAGCAGCAGGCAAGGCAATAAATAACTTTCAGAATATTTTGAAAGTTCGGAATTAACGACTACCTTTGAGTCAGCAAAGCACCTTCTACCACACCTTAAATTCTACTGGTATGAACATCATCGCTTACATTATTTACTTAGTCATCACTTATATTATTACGGTACGGGTGGGGTTTCTTTTTTACCGCAATGGCCGTGTATTTATCCTGGGGTTACTCCATAATGACGTACAACTTACTGATTTCATTAACCGGCTGTTGCTAACGGGTTATTATTTGCTGAACCTGGGTTATGCTGCACTGATGTTGCGAAGCTGGGAAACCATCAATACATGGACGGCCTTATTGGTTAGTATAGTGGCCATGACGGGTAAGATCATGCTAACGCTTGCGGTCATGCATTTCTGCAATATGGCGGTCATTTACTTCATTAGCAAACGGAACGATCATTTTCTTAACTCCAAAATATAGTATATGAATACCTCTTACAATTTTATGGCCTATTTAATTTACCTGCCCGTAGTGATCATTCTTACCTGGTATGTAGCGCACACGCTGTTCAAAAACAGTAAAGTATTTATGTTGGATATATTCAATGGCAAAGCCGAGATCGCGGTGGCCACTAATAAGTTGTTTGAGACGGGCTTCTATCTGCTGAACCTTGATTTGCCTTTTGGGTCATGGAAATTACCAGTGACATCAGCGCCACGCGTAGTATGTTGGAAATATTAAGCACGAAGATTGGCGGGTACTGCATCTACCTGGGTATAAGCCTGTTCTTTAATCTTTACCTTTTTTCCGGGGCAGAAGGATCTCTAAGGAGCGGGCAAGGCTGGTAGCTCAGGTACCTATTCCCAAAGCATAAGTAAAAGGCAATGAGGGAGAAAAGCAGTAAGGCAATGAGCAGGCAGGAATAAGAACAGATGAGCTATTAAAAATTGATCAGGATTAATTAAGGCACGCCTTTCTTTCAGTTCAAGACCGTCCGGTTTATTGCCGGCGGTCTTTTGTTTTACATCAATAAATATCAGGAACTACCGGTATAGATCAATTGATCCACATCAAAAAAAAGCAATAACAGGCATAATTCTGCACTCCAGGAGTTGTAAGTGATAATAGGCAGCAGTATTTTGCGTTTGTATATAAGCGAAACAATCCAATGCACCGGTTTCGCTACCCTTAACCTGTTGTCCCTATGAAGAAGTATTACCTGTATAATGGCGCCCAATATGGGCCCTTCAGCTATGCTGAATTAAAACACCAACACTTGCTTCGAGATACACCTATATGGTATGAGGGACTGAATGAATGGGTAACAGCGGGATCAGTAGTTGAATTACAGGCCATTTTGCCCGCCCCCTGTCCTCCTCCTTTCGTAGTTGCCAATGCCAATAATAGTAATTCTTCCAAAACGCTCCCTCCTCCAGCTACTTCAAAGATCAAAACCAGGTTCCTGAACAAGGTGTTTCTTATAGGTTGTCTTATCGCCTGCTTATTGGTTGTTTTAACATTGATAACTATCAGTATGGGGTAAAACGCCCACCATACTCAATTGATTTACAGCATAATATTAATTTACATAGGAATTAATGTATAAAAATGTTATGATTATTCCGGGAAGGTTTCTATATTAGTGCTCTCAATATCCAGTCTACTATCCTATCTCAACAGAATCCACATCTTCCCTGTTGAACCGTTTCAATCTCTGAACCATCAAAAATCAAGCTATGTTAAAGCTCTACAAGAACCGGAAGCGGTTTGCTATCCTCACTTTTGTATTATCTCAACCTTTCCTGCATTTTCAGCCACTTTTACTGTTACGAATACGAATAGCAGTGGGGCCGGCTCGCTGGCACAAGCTATTACTGATGCGAATAGTACCCCTGGGGCAGATGTGATCGAATTTAACCTTGATCCCAACCAGCCTGGTGTTATTAATCTTACAACAGCACTACCTACCATTAGTGAAGCGCTATTTATTAATGGTTATTCACAGCCAGGTTCTTTGAAGGGACCTATTGCTACCCGCGTCATCCGGGTCAATATCAATGCAACCGGTGCAGGCGCCAATACGAATGCTTTTACCATATCAGGAGATAATGTTACGATTGCAGGTTTAGCTATTTATGGCGCCCGGGGTTACGGGATCCAGGGGCTGGCAATTCCTGCCAGTGTGAGTAACCTGCATATCTGGGGTAATTATATTGGCACAGACAGTACGGGCCTTAATGCGGGCTTGGGTAATGTGGGCGGAGGCATTGAAGTTAATTTGGGAAGTAGTTTTACACCCTCCAATAACATTATTGTAGGTATTAAAGACGATGGTGTTGACGATGGCAATGAAGGCAACCTCATCACTAGCAGTAGCAGTCTTTCAGGCAATAACGGCGATGGGGTACTATACTGGCGATGCACCAATTCGGTGATTGCCGGTAACATTATTGGGTTGAACAAAAATGGAACGGGTACTGGCCTGGGTCATACGAGGGATGGTATTGTGGTTACGGTAGGAAGTACCAATGTTGTGATCGGTACAGATGGTGATGGAAGTGCGGCAGACGCTATAGAAGGCAATACGATCGCGCGCAATGGCCGCAATGGTATTTTACTGGCAGGCATATCAACCAATAATATCATTGCAGGCAATACGGTGGGTGTAGACCTGGCAGATGCCGGGGCTGGAAATGGAACTGGCATCTTATTGCTCAATGCCTCCACGAACAGGATCGGTACAGATGGTAATGGTACCAGTGATGCACTGGAAAAAAATATAATCGGGTCGAACACTTTTGCAGGACTTCGTATCAGTAGTGAAAGCTTTTTCGGCGCAGCTTATGAGTCGGGCTCTAATGGCAATGTGGTTAAAGGAAATATCATAGGCGCCAACGCGGGGCTTACAGTCAGCCACCCCAATGGGACCAATGGTATTGAGCTGCAGGCTTCCTTGTCTCCCTTTACTGTCAATGATAATATTTTTGGTACAGCGGTTAGCAATACTGAGGAACGCAATATTATTGTGAATAATGCGGGCAATGGTATCCGGGTATTGGCTCCAGGGGAGGCACTGCTACTACGGGTAATAAATTTTCGGGCAACTTAATTTATAATAATGGTGCGCTGGGCATTGACTTGCAGGGTGGTGCCATAGAGACCAGTGGTGTAACGGTGAATGATGATGGGGATGGAGATGCAGGGGCGAATGACCTGCTCAACGCGCCGGTCATTACTTCTGCCCGGATTGAGGGCAGTGACCTGGTATTGATGGTTTTAGCCGCCCCAATAGTGTGATCGAATTCTATGTGGCCGATGCGGGCCCCCACCCCAACCCATTAATTGGCACTAAGAGCTTTGGCCAGGGGCAAAGTTTTGTGGTGCGTGCCCAGGAAGGCGGAACGTTGGGTACGATTACAGATATGGAAGCTACTACAGGCACCTACGATGCAACGATAGAAGGCGCCGGCTCGGGCGGTACGCGTACGGAAAACAAGTTCAGCTTCCGTATTCCACTCAGCTCTCTTCCGCCTGTTACAGCAGGTACACGGTTTACAGCGCTGGCTTATATGAATGCCACTGGTGCAGGCAGTACTTCTGAATTTGGCGGGGTATTGGCCCTGGCCAACCTGCCGGTTCGATTTACCTCATTTACAGGAAGGATCAAGGATGGTAAATCATTCCTAAGCTGGGCAACCGCAGAGGAACAAAACAATAGTTATTTTGAAGTACAGAAAAGCACTACAGGCAGTGATTTCACGGCTATTGGCAAGGTTAGCCCCAAGGGAGGGGTGTACAACCAATACGATTTCACGGATGCTACCCCATCGGCAGGGATCAATTATTACCGGTTGAAGCAGGTAGACGTTGACGGCAGGTCGATGTACAGTAAAATACTGACGCTTAGGAGTAACCTGGATAAAGTGGAAGTAAAAGCGGGCCCCAATCCTTTTGCCGGCAATATCAATATTTACTATCAACTGGAAAAAGCTGAACTGTTACAGATCCGGTTGTATGACCAGGGAGGCCGTACGGTGAAGCAATACACTACCCGGAGTGGTGCGGGTGTTAACACCTTTAACATTACGGATGTAAATAGCTTGCCCAAGGGTAATTATACGCTGGAGCTTAGTGGAGAAACGGTGAAGTACCGGCAACAGATTGTAAAGCAATAAAGATTTAACAGATATTAATATATTGGAAGAGGCTCTCCAGTTGTGCATCGATCGTCAGTAAGAGCAAGTGGTAACGATCCATTCCGATCCTACGGGCGCCATACCCGATGAAGTTGTGAGTTGTCGTGGATCGTCAATCGGTAGTCGTGAATAAGTCACGATTACTGCGAGAGGCTGATTAAATGGAACATCCTGTTCGATTTAATCAGCCTCTCGCTTTAGTAGTTATGTATAGCGTATTCACGACTTCACGATCCCGTCAATGCGCTTGAGGAGTTCCATACAGGCCCTGCCATTGTGGTAGGGGCATTTCCAAAGACCGGCTTTATCTTCCCATGACATGACGGTCTTATCGGTCCCGGATGCTTCATTGAGTACGCCCCAGCGCCATTCACCAAATTCGTGATCAATGATGTTTTCGCGGATGAATTCCCAGTTACTGAGGGTATGTTGTAGAAAGGTCCGGTCGCTGCTAACCTGCCAGGCATGGAAGAATCCCACGAGGGCTTCGGCCTGTGGCCACCAATGTTTTTCTTTGACCCATAAATTGGTGGCGCTGTCCTGCTCATACCACATACCTCCATCGTAATCCAGGCCACGGGCGGCGGCATAGGCCATTTGCAGGGTTACTTTCTTTACGCGCAGGATCAGTTCTCCATCGGAAATAACATTGGCAGCTTCTGCCAACAGCCAGGAAGCTTCGATATCATGCCCAAAAGAAACAATGGTACTGCGGGCATGCCAATGTTCATCAAAAATAATACCTGGTGGTAGGTAATAGGATGTATGATATGGTCCAGGAAATTATTGATGAGGCGGGTGATTTGCCTATGCAACCCTTCATCGGGCCAAATGCTGTAGAGGTTGGTATAAGCTTCCAGTACATGCAGGTGGGTGTTCATGGACTTTTTCTCATTGGCATCTTTGGCACTTAACCGAAGGTCTTTCAGTGGCCTCCATTCGCGGTCAAAGGCTTCAAAATAGCCTTCGCGGTCTTTATCATAGCTAAAACGCTCAATGAGGGTATATAGCTCAATAGCGCGCTCTTTCACGGTTTCGTGGCGACAGGCTTTGTAATATTCGCAGAAGGCATACAGGGTAAAAGCCTGTCCATATACCTGCTTTTTGGTATCAAAGGGGTGGCCGGCATGGTCTACCGTCAGAAAACGCCACCAATTTCGTCATCGGCAAAATGGGTGACGAGGTATTCATAAGCCCGGGTGGCAATGGTAAGGTATGGTTGGTGATGGGTATGGTTCCAGGCGGCTGCAAAGGTCCATAAGATACGGCTGTTCAGCACGGATCCTTTGGGGGCCAGTATATCAATGGAATTATGGTGATCGATGCTGCCATAGAAACCGCCATATTGCACGTCAATGGCATGGTTCATCCACCAGGACAGGACGGATTGGAGTTCGTTTTCAATCTCTCGACGGAATAATTGTAGCTGCTGACGTACAGGCTCATCCTGTATAACAGGGGTTGTCATGCGTAAATATAAGTAATGAAACGTTAAACCCATAAGTACAACTACGGAGAAGAAACGGTGGATCGCAAAATTTGATTTACATCAGTTCGGCGTGCTCACTACCCAGTTACGGGATTTGGTGAGTATTGATTATCAATACATCCTATCAGGCGTTTTTTTGACCGGCCGGTCCCTCTCCACTGTCAGGGTACTGCCCTGCTGATCCAGATAAGTTTGATTGGCCTCAATAATATGGACCAAGGTTTCGGCAGAGGTGGCGGAGCGCAGTCCATCGGGTGGTGTATGCATTACATAGTCTGTTAGTTGTTCAATGGTAGAAGTGGCCACATGCAACCGGGTATCGGAGGAGGCATAATATATAAATACGGCACCATCCTCATCGGCAATCCAACCGTTACAGAACAGGACATTGGAGACATCTCCTACTCTTTCGGCTCCTTCGGGGCCATAAAGTAACCACCAGGTTTGTAGATGACTTTGGTGAGATCATGGAGATCGGTCATGAACAGGTAGAGTACATAGCGTAAACCTGCTGCGGTATTTCTTACACCGTGGGCCATGTGCAGCCAGCCATGTTTGGTTTTGAGGGGTTCGGGGCCCAGGCCATTCTTGGCTTCATAGACGGTATGGTACATTTTATGGTCGATCACGAGTTCTGCTGTTATTTCGGCTTGTTCGATGGTCTTGCTTAAGCCAAATCCGATACCACCGCCACTGCCTGCGTTGATGAAGCCATCCTGGGGGCGTGTATAAAAAGCATATTGCCCATGTACCAGCTCGGGATGCAATACAACATTGCGTTGTTGGGGAGAGGGTGTTTTCAGGTCGGACAGGCGTACCCAATTTACCAGGTCTTTGGTACGGGCGATGCCACATTGGGCAATAGCAGCGGATTGATCGGCATCTGATGCCCTGGGGTCTCTTCTTTCGGTACAGAAGATACCATAGATCCAGCCATCCTCATGTTGGACTACGCGCATGTCATAGATATTGGTATCGGGGTTGGTTGTTTCGGGCATGAGGATGGGATAATCCCAAAACCTGAAATTGTCTATTCCATTGTCGCTTTCTGCGACGGCAAAAAAGATTTACGGTCTGCGGCTTCTACTCTGGCGATCACGATGTATTTCCCATTCCACTTCATAGCGCCTGCATTGAATACGGCATTGATGCCAAAACGTTCCATGAGGTGTGGATTGGTATCATAATTAAGGTCATAGCGCCAGAAAATGGGGGTATGCTGGTGTGTGAGCACGGCATTTTTGTAGCGCTGATAAATACCATTGGATGATTCCAGGGCTTCATTGGGTATACGGACCAATTGATCGTAACTAGTTTCCAGGTGCTCTAATCTTTGAAGAAATCCTTTATACATCGGTTGTCATTTAATTCGTATTCTTAATACAAGCTGCGAGTGAATACAACCCGTAGCTGGTAGCGAGTGGCTAATGGCAAATGGGCCTTACTAATCTTCCAGTTTATCCCACCAGGTTTTTTAAGGATAAGGACAATGATGAGTAATATGGCTATGGTAATGAATAGGGGAGTTGCAACCACAGTACGATGTACATCGGTAGCAAGGTGAGGCAGCATTGTGCAATAATGCCCAGCGCCACATTGAACATATCGAGTTTAAAACGCTTATTGGGCACAAATGAAGGGTCTTCTGCGATCACCAGGACATGAATAGGTTGCCAAAATCCCCAGGGTTTTACGGTTCGGTAAAAGTTTTTAATATTTGCGTATCTGTGACTGGTGCGGTGTAAGTGCCTGCGATGCAGCCAGCCAGGGATATGAGGAATAGCAAGGGCCAATTGTACAAAGGTAGCCCTTTGAACAGGTATGGAAATACCAATGCAGCTAGAATACCACTGGTCATGCCCCAGAAGAAACCATGTGCATTGAAACGCCACCAATACCATTTGAGCATATTGGCCGCGATATAACCACCATATAAGGCGCCAACGATCCATTGCAATACGCTGTTTACGTTTTTAGCAAAGAACCCCAGTACAACACCTATTGTCACCACGCCTATTCCTGCCAGGTAATTCATAGTCATCACACGTTTGTTGGAAGCCTGGGGATTTACATATTTCAGGTAGATATCATTCACGATATAAGCCTGAGCGGCATTGAGGGTGCCGGAAAAAGTGCCCATGAAAGCGCCCAACAATCCAGTAAGTACCAGTCCCTGGATACCCATGGGCAAAAAGGTGTTGATGGTAGCGGGCAATACTTTTTCAAAGTCGGTTCCTGTGGCACTGGCGCCAAGGTCCAATTGATCATAATACAATAAAGCCAAAACGGTTAGTCCGATGACCATGGAATAGCGGATGGGCAGCAGGATGATGGATACAAAGCCGCTCATTTTGGTAGCTTCCCGGGGAGAGCGGGTGGACAATACTTTTTGCATATCATAATTGGGTGCAGGGCCTGCGAGGCTGGCGAGTATGCCTTTGAACAGCATCATCATAAAGAATATTCCAAAAAGGCCAAAGCCATCTTCGGCAATCTTCTTATTGGCATCGGGTACTATCTGGCTCCAATTGAGGTTGAGTTTCCAACCAAAGAAGGGGTTTTCCCAACCGGCAGGGACGGCTAGCGTTTTTCCATGTAAGTGGATCATAGCTATTACGGCAATGGAAATACAGGCCACGGTCATGACGCAGTATTTGATCACATCGCCCAAAACAATGCTGTGCATGCCACCCAGTATGGAATAGAACATGGCAAAGAGGGTGAAGATGATGCCATAAAAATGGGGAACAAATTCTTTAGAGATGGCAAAGGGGATATGATCTTTCACCATTTCCCAGGGCACAAAGATCTCGATGAACTTACCCAGGCCTACAAAACCATAGGCCAGGAAACCAAAGCAACTGAGTAAAGCAAAAGCCACTACGATATTGTGTGATGCCTGCACACCTTTTCCGGTAATGCCAAACCGGGTAGCCAGCCATTCGGCACCGGTAGTAGCATTTGACCGGCGTAACCACTTGACAGGAACATCATCATAAAGACCTGGTTGAATACCGGCCACAGCCAGGGTATCCAAAGGCTTTTCATGCCATACACAAAACAGAGGGCTACCATCCACATGGTGCCGCTGATATCAAACATATCAGACGCATCGCTTAGTCCCAGCATATACCAGGGCAGTTTTTACCGCCCATGAGGTAGTTTTCTTTATTGGTACGGGCCTTTTTCTAAGTACCCAGCCTATTACCACCATGGTAGTGAGATAGGCTACGATAATGCCAATGTCGAGCAGGGTTAGTTTCATACGCTTTCAATCTTCATTCATATAGTTTCTTCTTTGCGACCTCTTTCTCAAATAAAGTTTTATCCGATTGATAGAACTTAATAAAATCAGCTTCAGAGGTTTGGCCTTTATAAGGGGCATAATAATGCATCTTCTTGTTCCAACTGGCAAATCCATGATTGCGCCATACCAATACGTAGGAGAGCTGATGATTGCCAATGGCCTTTAATAAAACCTCTGTCCACCAGTTGGCATAAGGAATGGCCTCGTAGCCTGTTTCGGAAAAAGCAGTGAGTTTGTTCTTTTCGCGGGCTACGGTATCAAGTATACCCAGTAAGGCATGTGTATTTTTCAGGAACCAATCATTGGTAAGGGGGTCTTCATACTGGTATGCATCAAAGCTTACCATATCAACCATATCATCATCGGGATAGCGCTGTAAGAACTCTTCTTTTGTTTTAAAGTCGCCGCTGGTGCTGTACACATAGAGGAGGTGGTGTACTTTCTTTTCCTGCTGCAGGTAATAGACTGTAAAACGCCAGAGGGTTTGGAATTCAAATTCGGTACAGGCATTGCGGCCCCACCAGAACCAATTGCCGGTTAATTCATGCCAGGGCCGGAACAGAACGGGGATCTGTTCTCCTTTCTTCCCTTTTAAGGATAGCAGAAAGGCTGCTACTTTGTCCAACCATTCTTTGTAAAGGGCATGCAGGGTACCTCCCGGTAAAATAGCTGCTACGGTGCCATGGGTAGTATCCCAGGCGCCTTTTTCCTTATCCAAGGGACTTCGGGCATGCCAGCTAATGGTGATCACACCGCCTCTTTCATAGCCTTCCTGTATGTATTGCCGCATTTTCTTAAAAGGTATGCCATCGAGGTTATTGGGGTTATCCATTTCCAATCCACCCAGGTCCCAACCGTATACAGCGGGGTAATCGCCTGTGACCTCTTTTACATCGCTTTTTCCGGGTAGGTATTTCCAACCTACGCCATAGGCCAGATCGTCCTGATGACCAAACATGATGCCGGTAGCGGCCAGCTTTTTCAAGTTGCGGTACAGGTTAACGGTTTCTTTGGTAGCCTGGGGATCAACTGGTTTGTCCTGTGCAACCAGGCAGGTGGCCAATACAAGGCCCATTATACATCCGCTTATTTTCTTCATGCGTCGTTTTGCGAAAAACGGTTCGTCCCCTACGGGGCCGTGTGTTTATTATATCCTTGTTTGCTACAAAGCTTTGGCTCCGATGGAGCCGAAAGGCGCCAGGGATCTTGTGCATGGATTTGCCTTATCTTATTTCACCAACAGGATGTTATCAAAGTACAATGTTTTTGGATCATCATTGATCTGCATGATCACTGTTTCTAATTCTGCCACCCCTGCATTCTTGAAAATACCCAGATCGAATTTGTAATAGGTCCATACGTTGGGTGGAATGGTAAGGGTTTGGTCATTGGTCCAGTTAAAGTTAAACTTCATTTTCTTCTCTACATCAGCGCCCTTGATCCAAAAGGTAACGTATTTATAGGGAGCCAGTACGGCTTTCACTTTGGCATGTAATTGCATACCTCCCCAGGCGCCACTATAGGCGGCCTGCATGGAAGCAGTGCCGGTTATTTTTTCGGTAGTGGAAGGGGTATTGGTCAGACTCCAGGACCAATCTTCCCAATCGCTATGTAATGCATCTTTAAAGATGGCATAGGCCGCGTCTACGTTTGTCAATACCTGGGAGGTGGTCATGGTGCCGGAGGCATTGGTAATAATCAGTTTACAGGTATTGAGGGCAGTGGCGGGCATGGTGATCACCAGTTTCTTTTTTTCTTTCGATACGATAGTAGCTTCGGTGGTAGTGCCATCCAACAGTACTTTGCTAACGCTTTCGAGGTTGCCCCGGTAAGGGTAATGGAAGTGCCTGCCTGGAAATCGACCGGGAAAACGGTTGCTACAGCAGGTAAAGCCACTACCGAAAAAGGCACCTTAACGGACCTGCCATCTATATTGGTGAAAATGATGTTCTGGTCACCGCCATTGGCAGTATCGGGCACCCGGAAGATCACGGCATTTGAAGTATTAAATACGGGATTGAAAGCTGCCGGCACATTGCCATTGTCAAACACGATGGACCGCATATCGGCCAGGTCGGCACCGGTTAAGGTTAATACGGTACCACCGGAAGCTTTTACAGGGTCCAGTTTATCGGCCTTGGGATTGGCCCGCCCTTCATTGGCATCTTTTTACAGGCGGCCAGGATGAGGGTACTAACTGCCACTAGCAGGAAGGCCTTGGGCATGTGGAGGAAGTGAGGTTTCATATTTATAGTTTAAAGCATTTGTTAGTTAGGTTGTTGGTTTCATCTGCTCAGGGTGAGCCGCCCTACCGCGCAACAAAAGCAGCCCGCAGGGCGACCCACCCAAATCCGGTTTCGACAGGCTCAACCTGACAAATGTTTTTAATAATAGGCAATGGCTGGTTCTTTCAGTTTTGGGTTCTCTACGGTTTCAGATTGGGGAACGGGCAGGAATAACTGACCGGGCGCACTCAATATTACTTTCAGGGTATTGATGGTACCATTGTCGTTGTAATTGCCCCGCTCCTGTTTGGCTATCATTTCCTTTGCTTTTTCAAATCCCTGGCGCTGGATATCGAACCAGTAATCGCCTTCAAAGGCAAATTCTACTTTACGTTCGTGCAGTAAGATGTCCTTTGTAAGATTGGCAAGGGGTGTTAGTTGCGCGCGGGTATGCACAGCATTGAATGCAGCCAGTGCTGTACCATCGGCGGTGGAACTGCCGCTGCCGATCACAGCTTCTGCATAGATCAATAATACATCGGCATAACGCAGTATATAGGTGCACATGCTGGTATGGGGTCCATTCACCGGTTCATCGGCACGTTTAGGGCCTACTATGTATTTCTGTACGTTGGAGCGGGTAGGTGTTTTTATCTTAAAATCATTGGTAGCGGCGGTAGTGGTATCATACATAAAGCCAGCGGGGAAATTCTCATTGATCCAATCGGCTTTTGTAAATCCATGCTGCATCACAGACCAGTTGCGCCGTTTATCACCCGTGGCATAACCGGTGGCGGGGTCCAGCATATCGAGGGAAGGAACGCAGGCGGAGTAGCCGTCTGCAGTAGTAGGTTTGGGTTTCAGCAGTGGCTGAGGGCCCAGGTACTGTTGGTAGGGATTGCCGCCATTCCAACTCATGGAAGCCTGCCATTGGAGGGCAAACAGGGATTCTTTGTTGTTGTTGGCTTTGGAAGTGGTAAACATGTACTGATAGTTGTCCATCAGTCCAATTTTGCCGGAGGCGGTGGCATAATCTATTACTTCTTTTGCCTTGGCTTTGGCATTGTCATAGTCCTTATTGTACAGGTACAATTTGGCCATGAGGCCTTTGGCTGAGTATTTGGTAACGCGGCCTGGCTGATAAGGATCCCCGGGCAAGTTGGCTTCGGCAAATTTGAGGTCTTCCAGGGCAAAGCGCAATACATCTTTCTGGAAGTAACGGGGTACTGCATATTTGCCCGGCGCGGTGAGGGAAATAGGATCTTCTACAATGGGCGCATCTCCAAAGGCACGGGCAATGTAGAAATAGGCAAATCCACGAATGAACCTGGCTTCGGCTATGCCTTGTGTGAGGTAGGCTGCAGCGCCTGCTTTGGCAGCTTTTTGTTCAAAGGTCTTTACCAGTACGGCAGCATTACCGGCGGCTTTGTAACAAGATTTCCAGGTGGCGCCCACCAATCCGTCGGTACTTTGTACGTTGAAATTGTAGAAGGTTTTATAATTGTCATCCCTGGTATACAGGGTCCCTCCCATTACATCGCCTACATCAATAAAGGCTTTATCGAACCAGTCGCCCCATACGGAGTTGTACAGGATACCGGTGGCGCCATTTACTTCGGTGGCATTGTTGTAATAATTATCGAGGGTAGGGCTGGTTTCAGAAGGATGTTCCAGAAAAGTTTTTTTGCAGGAGGTGGCAAGGCAACCGGCAAAAAGTAATGATATGATGAGTTTTAATTGCATGGTGTTGAGCTTTAAATGGCTATTAGAATTCAATGTTTGCACCGATGGTAATGGTACGTGGATTGGGATAATGCCCGTCATCAATATTCATGCGGGTGACGTTGTTATTCAGGGAACCGAGGTCGGGATCATAGCCGGAGTAGCCGGTAAATGTATAGATATTCTGTGCTGATACATATAGGCGGGCATTGGTCAGTTTAGCTTTACTGATCAGGTTTTTAGGCAGGTTATAACCCAGGGTAAGGGTTTGTATCCTTAGGAAGGAACCATCTTCCACAAAGCGATCGGAGATGCGGAAGTTGTTATTGTGCCAGGGATTAAAGCGTGGCAAAGCACCATTGGGGTTAGTGGCGGTATACCTGTTGAGCACGTCTTTCGACTGGTTATTGTAAGCATTGGTCAACCCCTCGGTATGGCGGCGTACGATATTGAATATTTTGGCGCCCACACTTCCATACAGGAATACGCCCAGGTCGAAGTTTTTATAAGAAACGGAATTATTGAACCCGAATGTGAATTTGGGGTTTGGGTTACCAATGAACGCTACATCTTTATCATCGATCACTTTATTGCCATCCAGGTCTTTGTACATCACATCACCCAGCCAATAGGTTTTCATGCCCACGGGCAGGCCCCAGGTGGTACCATTGTTCAACTGGTCCATGGAGCGGAACAAGCCATTGGTTACAAAACCATAGAAAGCGCCTACAGGCAGTCCTTGTTTGGTAAGGGTTACTACGGGGTCGTTGCCTGAGTAATCGGTTTTTACCCTGCCGGTAATGGCGGCATCGGGGGTATTGAGGCGATTGAGGATATTTTTATAATGGCTGAATGTAACCGTCGTTTTCCAGGTGAGTGCCTTGGTTTGAATGTTATAGGTGGTGAGGGAGATATCGATACCGGTATTGGTCATTTCGCCATCATTGGCAATGGGTGTCCAGATATCATTCCAGTTATTGGGATTGGTTTGTTCGCCCAGGCCGGAGAAATCGCCCAATTGGGTGGCGAGTAACATATCGGTGGTTACTTTTTTATAGAGGTCGATGGTAAGGTCAACGCGCCTGTTGAATAAGGAGGCATCGATACCGGCATTGTAGGTGATGACGGATTCCCAGCCCAGGTCGGGATTGCCTACGTTGCGCGGAATGCCACCGGGACCAAAGGGGCCTTCGGTAAGGAGGCGGATATTGGTGGTATAGGAATTAGCGGCCACGTTTTGGTTGCCTACGGCACCGGCGCCGGCCCTTAATTTCAGGTAATTGAGCCATTTGATGTTTTGCATAAAGGCTTCATTGCTGGCTGTCCAGGAAACGGATGCTGCGGGGAAATACCCAACGCGGTTATTTTCACCAAATGCAGAGGAGGCATCGCGGCGTATGGAAGCACTCAAGGCATATTTTTCATCGTAGGTATAATTCAACCGGGCAAAATAAGACTCCATGCTCCACTCGCCCGTTCCGGCGCCAATCTGCTCACCCGAACCATTACCACCCGCACCAGCGGCCAGGGAAGGCAGGTTGAGGGTGAGGTTGGTTCTGTAGGCCTGTATATTATCCCATTTGGAATATTGTGCTTCATGACCGCCTGTAGCGTTTATAGCATGTTTGCCGAAGTTGTTGTTGTAGGTGAGGTAACTTTTACCGCCCAGTAATAGCTATTACCTCTTTCTTCACGCAGGTGGCTGGGGCTAAGGATAATCTCTTTAGAAGCCTCATTTTGTACAAAGGGTTGATACGCCTTGCTGCTGCTAAGGTTGAAATCGTAGTTTACTTCATTTCTGAAAGTAAGTCCTTTGAGAATGGAGAGATCGGCATAGAGGCTACCAAAGGCTTTGGACTGAATGGTGCGTACATCGCGCATTTCCGCCAGGGCCACAGGATTGCGGGGATTGCCAAAGGTAATACCACCAATGGAAGTAGTGGTGGCATAATTGCCATCGAAAGTGCGGATGGGCGCAGCGGGGCTATTGTAGAGTACTACGCCGGTTACGGCATCAAATCCATCGGTGAGGGCTATTTTTGGTCGCTACGGGACAGGTTGGCACTTACGCCTGCGCGCAGCCAGGTTTTCACCTGTTGATCGAGGTTGAAACGCAGGGAATAGCGTTTGAATTCAGAGCCGATGATGATACCGGTTTGGTTATAATAGTTGCCTGAAAAATAGTAATTGGTTTTGCCCTGGCCACCGGAAAAAGATAGCTGGTGGTTTTGGATGAGGCCTGTTCTGAAAATGGCATCCTGCCAATCAGTACCGCCGCCGAGTAAAGCGGGGTTCTTGAATTCGCCGGTACTGTCCATTCCATCGCCGGCAGCTCTTACTTCGTTGACGAGGGAATTGAGGTAACCGCCATATTCCTGCAGGTTCATGATGGGCAGTTTTTAGGAATGGATTGCCAGCCATAATAAGTATCGTAAGCAATTTTTCCTTCGCCTGCCTTACCCCGTTTGGTATTGATCAATACCACGCCATTGGCGGCGCGGGAACCATAGATGGCTTGTGCAGAGGCATCTTTGAGGATGTCGATAGAAGCAATATCGGAAGGGTTCAGGCTGGCGAGTACACTTTGTCCGGTTTGGCCTGAGCCGCCGCCCAATACATTTTGTTCAAGGCTGCTGATGGTGCCACCCATAGGCACGCCATCTATTACATACAATGGGTCGTTGCCATTAACGCTGGTAATACCCCTTACTCTAACGGATACGCCACCACCAGGCTGGCCGCCATTGCTACTCACGGTTACACCTGCTACCTTACCCTGGATGGCCTGGTCGGCGCCGGCCACGGGAATGTTTTTCAGGTCCCGTTCGGTAACAGAGGAAATGGAGGAGGTTACGTTGGCGCGCTTGGCGGTACCGTAACCAATCACGACTACTTCATTCAGTCTGTTATCGGTTACTTGTAAGGTAGCCAGTACATTGGTTTTGCCTTCGATGGATATCTCCTGTGGATCCATGCCTACATAAGAAACTACCAGGGTTTTGGCATTGGCAGGAACAGGTATTTTGAAAGCGCCATTGGCATCGGTGGTGGCTGTTATTTTCTCTCCTTTGACGCGTATGGTAGCGTTGACGAGGGGGCACCGTTTTGATCGGAAATGATACCGGTTATGGTTTTTGCTGTGCAAAAGAGAAGGAGAAGGCGGATATGCATAATAGGATAACCAGCAGTATCCGGGGAAATACTTTATTTCTCATATAGCAGGAATGTTTGACCCAAAAATATTCCTGTCAATTATACATTACAAATACTATTTTAGCCAATTCAGGTGTTTTTTAGCATTGACTGGTTACTCACAAAATCTAATACTCTCATATAACTGGCTACCACAGCCAATTATGTCAATTCAACAAACAAAGTGAAGCACTGATACTTTATTTACAATTCTTTATATAATTTTGATAGCATTTCAGTATTTATCTCCTTATTTATGACCAAAGCGGCCAAGAATGATATCCTCCGGGAGATCACTCCCCTTACGCAAAGCGATTGCTTTACTTTGTTTTCACGGATAAAAGCGGTCTTTGATTTTCCGCTGCATTATCATGAGGAGTTTGAGTTGAATTTCATACAGCATGCAAAAATGCACAGCGGGTTATTGGGGATCATATTGAGGAGATTGACGATATTGAGCTGGTACTGGTGGGGCCCAACCTGCAGCATGCCTGGTTTACGCATAAGTGTAAAGGAAAAGAGATCCGGGAGATCACGATACAATTTCATAAGGACCTGTTTGATGAAAAGTTCCTTCGCCGGAACCAGTTGAATTTTATCCGTACGTTATTTGAGAAATCGGTACGGGGGATCTTATTTTCTAAGGAAACCGCTCAACAGGTAGCGCCCCGCCTGATTGATCTGAACCGCAAAAATGGTTTTGATTCTGTATTGGAGCTTATGTCGATCTTACATGACCTTTCTACCTCACGCAATATGCGTACGTTATCGGACTCGTCGTTCAATACAACAGAGCCCTATAGTTATAATAGCCGGCGGATAGAAAAGACGTTTGAATATATGAACCAGAATTTTGACAAGGCAATAGGTCTGGGTGAAGTGGCCAAGCTGGCCAATATGTCGGAAGTAGCTTTCAGCCGGTTCTTCAAACAACGTACAGGCAATACGTTTATAGATAGTTTAACTGAAATAAGGCTGGGTCATGCTTCTCGTATGTTGATCGACACGACGCAATCGGTAGCAGAGATCGCTTACCATTGCGGATTCAATAATATCTCCAACTTCAACCGTATTTTCAGGAAAAAGAAAGGCTGTACGCCCCGGGAGTTCAGAGAAAGTTTTTCGGGCAGGCGAATCTTTATATAGCTGCGCGGTAAAAAGGCAAGGAGGCAACGAGTGAAACAACTTACAGTTCAAAGATCAGTTGGTCATCGCGGTTCTCCACGGGAATCATTCGCAGGAAATTATCATACCCCAGTTCATTATCATGGCTGCTGATAGCCCCATAGGAATCCAGGCTATAACCTATCAATCCATCATTGGCTTCGATCACATATAAAATGGATGAATCATCGGGATTGGATTCTCCTTCAAAACGAAAGGTTCTGATGATCTTCAAGTCTTGGGGCTGGTAGTTCTTACCCCGCCCTGCGGTAAAGCCTTCGGGGTCCAACGGAACTCATTGTCCTTCTTTTCCAGTCTTAATTTTTCCAATACTTGTAATAAGGTGGTCATTTGCCCGGTGTTGTTCATGGCGGTTTTAGTAGCGTATGTTCAAAAGCTATGCCTCCCCCGCCTTCAAGGAAGGGGCAACAAGGGCGCATGACAATGTCAATTGAGGGGGCATAATTGTATAGAGAAATCCACAAACATAAGTCGGCAACCAGTAAAGGCACAAGTATGCCAGCATACCGGGCTGGGCTGCCTGCTTGCGCCAGGGGCGACTTTTCTGTTCTTTTGCCTTGATGCAAAAGAACCAAAAGATCAAGCCAGGCCCGATCCTCCGGGCGGCCTGGCGAGCCAGCTCCTCCCTTGTGTAACTTTGATTACTTACCATTGGCAACCTTCACGTTCTTGCTTTGGCACAAGTACGCCAGCACACGAAACCGGACTGCCTGCTTGCGCAAAGACAGGGGTTCACGATTCAAACCGTTTAGATTGAACGATCTGTGGCATTGGGTGTTTAAAGAGGATGAGCAAGGTAATGGAATACGGTTCATGACGGATTTGGATCATTTCACAGATCATTAACTAATATTTCTGGCAGGCTTGTTACTACTTTGCATTCTGTTCAACCTTTATATATGAGAGTATTCATTGTTATTGTAGTCTTTTTTGTGACGTATGCGCTGCATGCGGAAACTACCCCACGGCTGGACAGCCTGCTTCAACGACGGCAATATTTCGAACTTCGTAAAGTGCTTTCTTCGGCCCCCAAAGACCAACTACCGGAACACCGGCGCTTGTATTTTCAGGCCTTCGTCAATAATTTTTTTCATGAGGGAGCCGCCTCTAACAAGGATATCGAAGAGTTATTCAAAAGTACGGTGGTCAATTCTCCGATAAGGAACTGGGCAGGTTACTGGGCAAGAAGATCGATAATCATGCAAAGCGCTATGAATATCAACAAGCCCATGCCACCAGCGCCTTATTACTGTCTAAATACGGGCATACGCTGAGTGAGGAAGAACGAACGGATGTGGTTAATTCGGACGTGATCTGGAAGGGATTGGAAAAAGTGCCCGCCCAGCGCACACGCATCCGGAAAGACAGCCGGGTCTTCTATAAACGGGATATGGCAGGACTGATCAATGTACCGGTGGAGTTCAAGGATAGTACTTTTGACTTTGTATTTGACACAGGCGCCAATTTATCGGTGATCACAGAAAGTTATGCGATCAAGGCCGGGCTGGATGTACGCAATGTCGTATTCAAGGTGCGGGCTATCACGGGTATTGATGTCAATGCCAAACTTGGTGTGGCCAAATTACTGAAGATGGGTGATGTGGAAGTAGAAAATGTAGTGTTCATCGTTTTCCCGGACAGTGTATTGTCATTTGCCGGCGGCGCCTATAGGATCAGGGGATTATAGGATTCCCGGTTATTGAGCAACTGCAGGAGGTACGTATTAACAAAGCCGGGTTTATTGAAGTACCGCAAGAAGCGGTCAACAAATCGATCCACAATTTTGGGATTGATGAACTGACACCGGTTGTACAGGTGAACGTGAATAAGGATTCATTGGCTTTTACGTTCGACACAGGGGCTCAAACAACTGACCTCAACCAGCCTTTTTACGAGCAATATAAACCGACGATTGAAGCCACAGGTAAACTGTATGATATGCAACAGGGGGTGCCGGCGGTTACGCAATCTCCAAAGCCTGGCGTGTGCCTGCTACGGTATTTGCCGTAGGCGGCCAGTCGCTTACCCTGCCCAACCTGGGTGTGAAAACCACCAGTTCTAACAGCAAGGATCGATTTTATTACGGCAACCTGGGGCAAGATGTGATGTCGCAATTCAGTGAGCTGGTGATCAATTTCAAGTATATGTATGTGGATTTTGTGAGATAAGCAAGCTGTGAGTTACGAGCCTCGAGCTGCGAGCTGAAACAGCCAATAAAATGGTGGGTCGCCTTTGAAAGCGATCCACCATTTGTATTTTCAAGCCTTATGATCAGCTGATCTATTGGTTATCCTCGGTCGCCGCCGCCTTCTTCCATACCACCACCTTCATTGCGATTATTGCGTTTGAAGAGGTTGAAGTCGGATTTACCGAACTTATAGGTAAAGGTTATCCGGAAGCTGCGCACATTGCGGCGGCGGTAAGAATCCTGGTAAAAGTTGTCGGTATCATAAATAGTTCCCCAACGGCGTGAATTGAATACATCATTTACACTAAATGTAAAGGTGCCCTTATTACCTTTCAGAAAATCCTTGCGCAGGGCTGCATCCACGCTCAATTGGTCCTTTCGCTTACCCTGTGGCAATACTTCGGGGATTCATATTCTCCAATGGTTTGAAAGCTTAGTTTGTCGAACAGTTTTGATTTGCTTGCTATGCGGTAGTTAGCAATCAGTTTAGCTTCCCAGTTGAATCCATCATTGCTAAGATCGATCTTATCGAGCTTGGCATTTACCTTGGTATACTGCATGCTCACGGTAGGCGTAAAGTCGAAATTCTTGCCTATTTTTGCTGCAGGGTCAGCTCGCTGCCCCATACATTTTCGGTATTGGCATTGATGAAGGTGCTTAGAATGGCATTGGGATCAACAGCAGCATTGTTGAGTTGCTCATACTGTTTTGCGGTGATGGTATCGCTGAACTGGGTGATCTCTCCTTCGGTATGGCGGTAATAAACAACACCGAGGAAGCTACCGGAACTGTAGGTTTTATTGTAATTGAACTCAAAGGAGTTGGTAAACGCTGGTTTGAGGGAAGGGTTACCCTGGCGAAGGTTGAGGGGGTCATTGATATCGACAAAAGGATTCATCTGCCAGAAATTGGGCCGGCGGATGCGGCGGGTATAATTGACCTGGATATCTTCGCTTTCGCTCAAGGCTTTGGTGATAAAGAGGCTCGGGAACAAGGCGTCGAACAGGTTATTGAGCTTTTCGGGGTAGGTATAGCCAAACTTCTTTGCGCTGTCGATGAGCTCGCCGTCGAACTTTGAATATTCGGCCCGTAGACCTAACTGGTAGCTGATATTACCCAGTTTGCTGCTGTAGGTGGCATAGGCTGCATTGACCATTTCGCGGTACTTGTAATTGTTGCTCAATGCCAGTTTTGTTTCGGTACCATTGGCCAGGGCAAAAGCATTGAACTGGCTGCGGTAGTTGTTGAGGTAGGAACGAATACCGGTTTCAAATTTGGTATGCTCCCCATTGGATCGGTAAAATCGACCTGCATGGTTACCTGGTCATTGTCGTCATGGCCAACATTACGAACGATATTGGTATTGGCCGCAGGGCTGCCATCGGGCTTAAAATAGTGATTGGTAATGAGTGAACTGTTAGAGCCACCGCCAGTATTGTAGCTGATATCGGCGCTCAGTTCTTTACCCGCTTCGGCAAACTTGTGTTTGTACAAGAGTTGGGTATTGCTTCTGTTGAAATTGCCTTTGCTGTTGGCAATGCGGTCGCCATATTGGGTAAGTTCATTATTGAGGTTGGTGTATCGTTGATCCTGTGTTTCATCATTGCGGTCATTGCCGCTTACGAAGTTCTGGGAAAGGGTGAAGGTATTGCGGTTGTCCATGAAGTAATCAACACCGAAACGTACGGAACCAAACTTGCGAAAGCGGTCGGCTTCGGATTGCTGGTTGAAATAATCGGTTGCAATACCTGCTTTCCTGTTTTGGCGGAATGATTTGCTTTTGGCGATACCACCGGATTGGTTGTAGTTGCCGCTGGCAAAGAAATTGAATTTATTCTGGCGCAGGTTGAGGGTAAGGTTGCCATTGAGGATATCTGGATAACCGGCCCCTATGGAAGCCAGTCCATTCAAGCCCAGTTTTTTGTTCTTTTTCAGGATCACATTGATCACACCACCTGTACTGGCGGCATCGAATTTGGCGGAGGGGTTGGTAATGAGTTCTACGCGCTCAATATTATCGGCAGGTATCTGATCCAGGGTCAAAATGGTAGGCCGGCCATCCACAAAGATCTGGGGGCTGCTGTTGCGCAGGGTTACATTGCCATCTACATCGACACTAACAGAAGGAATATTTTTCATGACATCGATGGCAGTACCACCGGCAGCGGTGAGGCTTTTATCGACATCAAAGAATTTACGGTCGATCCCCATCTGCAGGGCAGGCTTTTGCCCGGTTACAGTAACCACATCGAGGGTATTGGCATCCTGTTCCAATTTGATATTACCCAGGTCTTGCCCGGTAGCGGCGGCCCCGCCTTTGCGAAAGGCCACAGGCTGGTTAAATTCTTTATAGCCAATGATGGTGATATTGAGGCGGTAATTGGCAGTCAAGGGAAGGTTTTCTATGTTAAAGTCGCCATTGGGCTGTGAGAGCATCCCGCCGGCCAGGCTGTCTTTGGATAGGCCGTCGGCGCCTTTGAGGATGAAGTACAGGCGAACGGAAGCAGCTTCCACGCCCTTGTTGTTTTTGGATCTACAATCCTGCCATACAAACGACCATGTGGCGCTTCGAGGTGTTCGCCACCGGTGCGGTTCCTATCTTGCGCAAATACATTGATGGCCAAACAAATAAATGCACATAAGCTTCCTATTTTTCTCATCACCAGGTAAAAATTATCGTCATTAATAGATTGACTCTCTTTGAGATACAGATTAGACGCTGAATCATTGGCATCCTTGCAGAGCAGAGAACTTTGGGATTGTTTTAACAGTTTGGACGGGGCGGCCATCTTTTAATTTGAAGGGACGGCAGTAGGCAGTCAATGTGTTTAGTTAAGAAAACTTTTGCCAGTTACAAAGGTGGGCCACTCTGCAGCGCTGCATTAGCCGGACGGCAGCGTGACTCACCTTAAAGCAGCGACAAGCTTAGCTAGACGACGTTGAATCAGCCATCTTTTGCTTTGAATGAGTGGCAATCGGCAGTCAATAGTGTTTAGTTTTACCTGGCTCCTTTAAGGTGAGCCGCTCTGCAGTGCTTCATCTGCCAGGCGGCAGAGCGACCCACCTTTGTTCCCGCCCCAAAAGTCTTGCTAACTAGACGACATTGAATCGGCAGTCGGTCCACTCGTTGGCAAGAGTAATCTTTTGCTTTGAATGAGCGGCAATCGGCAATCGTGAATACGTTTGCTTCGAAAGTGGAGCACGTGTGTGGTTAGTGAGGAGAACGGTCCAGGAATGGGACCTGAGCAAAACAAACTGGGCGTTTTTGGAGGGGTGGAAAATTGAATGTCGCTCTTGCTAGGTACCCTGAAAGGAAGGTGGCAATCCTATGTAGAGCGGATGGAATATGGCCAGTGTATAGATGGTATATGGCTAGTGTGCGGATGGTGTACGGATAAGGGTCTCGATAAAGTCTCGATAAGGTCTCGAAAAGGTCTCTATAAGGGTATTCAGGAAGTGGCGGAATTCACCTGGAGTAGTGGGGGTAGAAAGAAATGGTATTGGCAGTATTTGATTCATTGCCAATGGGTTCCTGTGTTTAGGTAGCAAGCCAGTTTTCTGGTCTGGATAACAATCCTGCTCTTAGCGCTAATTTACGTAACCCGGCGGGGTGCAGTGCGGCGGGGGTTAATGATATTTCTGCAACGGGCAATCAGGTTTCAATCTAAAATAGTAAGCTGTATGGGGCCTGAAGAGGTGGACAGTCTTCGATTGGAAGGCAGACAAAAGGCGAGGTCCGCACTCTTGCGGGATGCCCGACTTTGGGGGTAAAACAAAATGCAGATCACTTGCCGGGCTGGCAAATAACCTGCATTTATACACGGGTAAGCACATTCATTCAGCAAGAGTCGCCGTTTTTAACAGCCCTGAATGATTGGATCACTGGTTTAGACTTCTTCTTTCGCCATTTTATGGTAATCGTCCTGTAGTTTTTCTGTATTTCACCGGGTACGGCTGCATAATCTTCAAACTGCATGTTGAACTTGGCCCTACCCTGGGTAATGGACCGCAGGGAGGAGGAATAATCATGCATTTCGGCCAGGGGTACTTTGGCCAGAATCCTGGTAAAATGACCTTCTGAATCCATCCCTTCTACAATAGCGCGCCGGGTTTGGAGATCGCCTATAACGGCGCCGGTAAGTTCGTCGGGACAAAGTACTTCTACATGATAGATGGGTTCCAGTATTTGAGGATCGGCCTGTGCAAAAGCCTGTTTAAAGGCCATGAGTCCGGCAATCTTAAATGAAATATCATTGGAATCAACGGGGTGCATTTTACCATCATAGACGGATACGCGTACATCGCGAACAAAGGAACCTGTTTGAGGGCCTTCGTGCATTTTTTCCATCACGCCTTTGAGGATGGAAGGGAGGAAGCGGGTGTCGATGGCGCCGCCCACAATGCAATTATAATATACCAGCTTACCGCCCCAATCGAGGGCATGTTCTTCGCGCCCGCGAACATTGAGGCCTTTGGGATCGGCCATGCCTTCGTACCAGGGTTCGATGCGCATAAATACTTCACCAAACTGGCCATTGCCACCGGATTGTTTTTATGGCGGTAATTGGATTCGGCCATACGGCGGATGGTTTCCCGATAAGGGATGCGGGGCCTGGAGAATTTTACTTCTACGCCATGGAGGTGCTCAATGCGCCAACGTATGACGGTAAGGTGTAATTCGCCCAGGCAATGGATAATGGTTTGCTTCAATTCCTGGGAAAATTCCACGCGGATGGTGGGATCTTCTTCGGGTAACTGGTGGAGGGCCACGGAAAGTTTCTCCTCCTCTCCTTTTCGTACTGATTCAATGGCCATGCTCATATTGGCTTGCGGGAAGACAATGGGTTCCAGTTCGAGGTTTTTCCCTTTTTCGTGGAGGGTATTATTGACATGTGTATTTTTAGTTTGAGGGTAGCACCAATATCACCTGCCACGAGTTCGGTCACATTGATGCGTTTGTTGCCTTCTACGACAAACAACTGGTTGAGTTTTTCGGAGACACCAGTTGTTTCATTCACCAGTTCCATTCCGCTTTTCAGGGTGCCTGAATACACTTTAAAGAAAGACAGTTCTCCTACATGGGGTTCTGAAACTGTTTTATAGACGAAGAGGCAGGCGGGCCCTGCAGCATCACAAGGCAGTAATTGTTGTGAGGCTACTAATTTGGCGGGACGCATTTCATTGGCGCTGGGACATACATTATCTATGAATCCCATTAAGCGTCCGCTGCCCATATTGCGTTCGGCGGATAAGCAGAATAAGGGGAATAGGTCATGGTTGATCATGGCTTTTTAAGGCCCTCTTTCATTTCATCTTCTTCGAGTTCGCCTTTGTCGAAATATTTTTCCATCAGGGCCTCATCATTGCCTGCTATGGCTTCTACCAATTCACGATGCAGGGTATCGGCTCTTTCTTTTTCTTCGTCAGGAATAGCCATTTTTTCGGGCTTACCGCCGGCATCATGGAACTTATACATGGTCATGCGCAACACATCAATGATGGCATGAAAGCCGGCACCCTGTTGTTGTGGGTATTGGACCACGACTACTTTATTGCCAAAATGGTTTTTGGCTTCTTTTACGGTATTGTCGAAATCGGCATTGTCATCATCCAATTTATTAACGGCAAAGATCATGGGAGTTTTGAACTGATCGGTATAATCCCATATGATATCGGTGCCTACTTCGACCCCCATTACGGCATTGAGGAGCATAACGCCTGTATCGGCCACACGGAGGCGGATACCACTTCTCCTGCAAAGTCGTCATAACCGGGTGTATCAATGATATTGATCTTGTATCCCCGCCACTTGGTATGGAGTAAGGTAGAAAAGATGGTGTTGCCGCGTTCCTTTTCCAGCTCATGGTAATCGGAAACGGTATTGCGCTCCTGGACGGAGCCGCGGCGGTTAATAAGGCCTGCTTCAAAGAGCATACATTCCGCCAATGTTGTCTTACCGGAGCCGGCATGGCCCAGCAAGACTATATTTTTACGTGTGAAGTATCAAACTCTGGCATAGCAAAAGGTTTTTAATGTTAGTAGTATTGATAAGGCGTGAATTATAGGGATAGTAATAGGTTACGTGATGGCGGAAGCCACAACGTATAAGCAATAACGTACGGGTCATTGATCAATGCCGCTACTGCCTGGAATGGTTGGCCCTGTGCGGGCAATGGTCACGTTCGGTCAACGAAGTCTTTAAATTCCTGTTTAACTTCAGTTAAGGTGTGTTCAAGATGTTGGTACTCGTCAAGGAGGTTTTCATGGCTGGCGGTGGTATCATCATTGATCTGGCCTTTGGCAGTTTCCGCGTCGATCTTCCGGGTGTGGGATTTAATGGCGTGCTTGAGGTCGTGGATGTTGATAAGCTGGATGTGGAGCTGGTTGTCCAGGTGGTCTACTTCAAGGAGGTCTTCTTTGGTTGTTTGCCGTGCGGCAACATCAATGAGCCTTTGTTTAAGCTGGCCGAATTCGTCGCGCCAGGAACGCAATGTCTCCCTCCAGGCATTGCATTCTCGTGAGAGCTGTGCTACATCTGTAGTAACCATGGGAGAAAAATTTAGGTGAAGAAATAAAGAACTAGTTGGAACGCGATGGACTGATTGCTTATGTGTTCTGATTCCTAATTTAGGAAGATTTGGGCAAAGGGCAGGGGGAAAAGGATTAAAATTAACCACCAATTTTATGATTATTGGGGATAACGCTGATTGGAGCGTGCGCCACAGCCCCCGGCTTTTTCCATATCATTCCCTGAACACCCTGTGGTATACGGCTTGTCATTGCCATAGTAGTCCCTGGCTAAGCCCTGGGTTCTCCCTGGTTAAGTCCAGGTGAGCAGTAAAGGAACAGTAAAGGAACAGTAAAGCAATAGTAAGACTTCGGGGGTCAAATGCAGGCCCAATGCTGGTTTATATTGTTTCTGATTGGCAAACACAGTCCCATGGCTGGTTTGATCGAAACAGAAGAATTGAAAAAAAGGCGGTACCACATATATATATTGCCCTTTTTTAAATATACGAAATATCCGGCAAGGAGTAGCTGGTGCAGGTGCTTAATTCTGTATGCTGGCTCAGCATTCTGGATTCTCTCTCGATAATTGCGTATTTTTGGGGTTTCTCAAATAAATATTTGTAAATCAGTTGATAACACAGCAAACGATACAGCAGATCCAGAGTCGTGTAGACGTAGTGGAAGTAGTGGGCAGTTTTGTAAAATTGAAAAAGCGGGGAACGAACTATATCGGGCTTTGTCCTTTTCATAACGAGAAATCGCCTTCGTTTTCGGTATCTCCATCCAAGGAGATCTACAAGTGTTTTGGCTGCGGTAAAAGCGGTAATTCCATCAGTTTTCTGATGGAACATGAAAAAAGTATTCGTATGTGGAGGCCCTGCGCTGGCTGGCCAACAAATACAATGTTGACATCGAGGAAACGGAAGTAAGTCCGGAACTACGGCAGCAGTACCAGGTTGCGGACAGTTTGTATATCATTAATCAATTTGCGCAGCAATATTTCTCTGAAAAATTATTTGAATCAGAAGAAGGCGAAGATATCGCCATGAGTTACCTGAAAGAACGGGGGTTCCGGGAGGACATTATCCGGAAATTCCAGATCGGCTATTGCACGCAGGAACGGGATGCCTTTGCCAAAGCAGCGATTGCCGCGCAGTACAACCAGGAATACCTGCAAAAAGTGGTCTGATCGTGGTGCGGGATGACCGGCTGTATGACAATTATCGGGGACGGATCATTTTCCCCATTCATAACCAGAGTGGTAAGGTTCTGGGATTTGGCGCCCGGGTAATTGGTAAAGCAGAAAAGGCTCCCAAATACATTAATACGCCGGAAAATGAGATCTACCATAAAAGTAAGATCCTTTATGGCTCTTATTTTGCCCGGCATACGATTGATAAGCAGGATGAATGTTTGCTGGTAGAAGGTTATACGGATGTGGTATCACTTCACCAGGCGGGAATTGAAAATGTAGTGGCCTCGGGTGGTACCTCACTGACGCCCGATCAGTTGCGCCTGGTCAAGAAATATACCAAGAACCTGACGATCATCTATGATGGTGATGCGGCGGGTGTAAAAGCCGCGCTGCGGGGCTTGACCTGGCCCTGGAAGAAGGGCTGAATGTGAAACTGGTACTGATACCGGATAAAGAAGATCCGGACAGTTATGTGAACAAGATCGGGGCTGCGCAATTCCAGGACTTCATCAAGGCGAATAAAAAGATTTCATCCTGTTTCAGGTGGAGATACTGCTGAAAGATGCAGGGGATGATACCAATAAAAAGCGGCGCTGGTAAACCAGATTGCAGAGACGATTGCCAAACTTAATAAGGCAGAAGATTTTACGAAGCAGCAGGATTATATCAGGCGCTGTGCGGACCTGTTGCGTATTGAAGAAGTGGGTTTAAATAACCTGGTGAACAAATTCATCCGGGATAAGGTACAGAAGCAGGAAGGCGGTAAATCCTTTCAACAGCCGGAGGATGGTCAGTTTTATGATGAAGGTCCCCACCCTTTATCCCCGAGGAAGATGCCGGCTCGCTGTTTAACAAAGACGAAATGAATGAGCGGGGCATGGTACGTTGCCTGCTTGAGTTTGGACTAAAGCCCTGGGATGAGAACCGGCGGGTGGCGGATTATATTTTTGAGGAGTCGATCGAGCAGAATATGATCGACAATAAGGAGTTGGTACGAGTAATGGAAATGTACAAAGTGTGGTATGATGAGGGGCTTGAACCCGGGCCGAAAAACTTTCTGTATCATGAAGACCAGACCTTGGGTGCTATGGTAGTAACGGTCACGGAATTTGCATATGAATTAAGTCCTAAATGGAGTGAGCATTTTGATGGTAAAATGCCCACTACGGAAGATACTTACCGAAACGACGTAACCTCTGCGGTGACCTATCTTAAGATCCGTAAAATCCGCCGGCTGATGGAGGAAAACCAGCGGGATATGCAACGCCCGCATAGTTCAGAAGAGCTGCTGGTGTTGTTGCAAACGCATGTGCACCTGAAACAACTGGAGCAGGATATGATCAAACAAAATGGAACGGTGATATTGAAGTAGGGAATCGGCAGTGCGATCTTCCCGCGGAGTGGGACAAATTATGCATCCGGGGTACAAGTGCCTTACCTGGCTGGGCGGCATTTCTGTTCTTTTGCCTTGATGCAAAAGAACCAAAAATCAAGCCAGGCCCGATCGCTCCGCGCGGCCTGGCGAGCCAACTCCTCCCCCTGCGTAACTTTGATTACTTACTATTGGCAACCTTCTGGCTAAGGCTAATCAATTTGGATGACAGTTCCCTGTGTCAGGTTTGGCCGGCAGTCGGCAATCTTAGGCTCCGAGGTTTAAGGGTTAGCCAGTTGGCTATTTTCTATTCTAAAAATATAAATAGCCATGGTAGCAAACATGATCATGGTACCTCCCCTGCGTGTATCTTATGACACGAGGCTGAATTTGCTGTCTGCCGATTTGGCGATGAATAGCAGGTCATTATCTGTTACATCGCTGATGGTTAAATTCCGGCGCGGTACCTGGCAATGGTTTGAATAAGTCTTTCGTTTTGGCTTCCAGGCCTTCTGTGTCTTTGAATCGCAGGCTGTCGATGAGGTTAAAATGTTTTTGGGTGGCTGGGTAAAATCCAATGGCAGGTTTACCCTTTGTTGCGCCTCCGGCTTTTTTTGAGCGTCTGCATAGGAGGCCGCAATCATCAGGAGGGATAAGATTAGATATTTCATTTGTTCATGTAGTTTTTCTTTTGACCGGGACTGAGATGTTCAATGGCGTAGCGCAACATGGTACGGGGCATGGAGGCTGCATGTTTATCCAGAAAGGCCAGTAAAGTGTGCTGGTCCTGTCGGCCGGCCTGGCGAATCCATCCGCCAGCTGCTTTATGGATCAGATCGTGTTCGTCCTTGAGTAATAATTCAGCTATTTTAAAAGTATCCCCGGTTTCTCCTTGTCTAAGAAAGTAGGCGGTACTGACAATAGCAGTTCTGCGCTCCCATATATTTTTTGATTTGGCGAGCTTGTAGAGAAGGGTACGTGATTTGTCAAAAAGCCATGCACCTACAACAAACTGGGCGCTCCGGTCCACCAGGTCCCAATTATTGACCCTGTCGTGCCGACGGATGTAGAGCTCAAAGAGTTCTTTTTTCTGGTTTCGGGTGTTTTTATCCCTGGCCTGGAAATCCATGATGCTCACGGCTCCTGCCCTGATCTCATGTATATTGCTTTCGAGTAGCTTTTCCACCTCCTTCAGGGGCATCTGCATATAGGCTTTGGCCAGGGTAAATACTTCCCCATGCGTACGCCCATGAATTCATCGCCTTCGCCATATTGGCCTTCGCCGGATTTAAAGTAACGCTGTATCTTTTTCAGCTCGGCCTCAGAGACCAATAGTTGCATGGCTTCTATGAAGCTTTGGGCAGTGAGGTTACCGGCTTTGCCTGGCAGGGCGCCAGCAGCTTTCTTAACTGGCAGTGGTTTGGTTTTAGACGGGCGTTTTGTAGTTGCTTTTTTAGGTGCGGCCTTTTTGCCGGCAGGCTTTCTTGCTTTGGAGCTGGTAGTCATGGCATTTTTGTTTCTTAGCTGTTTAAGTTATCCCTTTTTTTCCAATATGCCAATGTTGGTGGCTGGTGTAAACCCATCGGGCTTCTATACAGTTCATACATCCTTTTCCACATTTCATACAGGGGCTTCATCAGCCATAACTGGGGGCACAGGGATATACGGATAATCCAGTATTTTTGAAGGCAGTACTTTTTCCTGATGGTCCTATTGCGCTCACCCTTTATTCTTCTACCGACCGGCGGCTTAGGTTGCTGGGGCCGCTTATTTTGTTTATGGTAGGGGCGCTCTTCTTCCGGCTGCAATTGTACCTGGATACGCCGCGCGCCAAGTTGCCGATCCTGGTATGTGTGGCGCTGGGGAGTGGGTATATTGGGTGGGAACTGGCCAGGTTAACAGCGCTGTTTCTCCAGCATAAACTACCGGGCCTGGAACGTATACGGCAACGGTTAATTTTCCTGATCCTGGCCATTATTGTGCTGTCGCATATGGGTTATATCTTACGTAACTTCATACATAGTATTTTGGGCAGTTTTCCCTGGCGCTGGCCACACCTGATTGATTATACATCAAGCTTGGGCGTACTGATCTTTTATGCCACGGTAACCTTGAATATTTATGAAGGAGGCTATCTGTGGAAACAATGGCGGCAAACTTTTGCAGAAAAAGAAGCACTGATCCGTTCGGAATGGCAGGCCAAGTTCGATCTGCTCAAGAATCAGATCAATCCTCATTTCCTATTTAATAGTTTAAATGCGCTTAGTTCGCTCATCAGTGAAGATCCCAAACAAGCGGAGCAATTCACAGATGAATTAAGCAAGGTATACCGATATCTATTACAAAGTAATAACCAGGAAATGGTTACGCTGGCTGTCGAACTACAGTTCATACTCTCCTATGGGCACCTGCTGAAAACAAGGCATGGAGACGGTTTCAGGCTTTCGATCGATGTAGACAAACAATATCATAGCTGCCTTATACCATCGCTGACGTTACAATTGCTGGTAGAAAATGCGGTGAAGCACAATATTGTTTCGCGGAAACAGCCATTGGAAGTCATGATCGGATACCGGCCTCCGGCGCTATTGGTAGTTGAAAATAGGATACAGAAAAAGGAGAACCAGGTGATGTCGAATGGTGTGGGCCTGTCGAACATCAACAACAAGTTCCGTTTACTGAATCTTCCAGAAATAAGTATAGAGGTCACGCCGGAGCGGTTTGTGGTGTTGGTGCCATTAGGGACGTGAATCGAGGGTTGGCAGTCGTGAACCGGCAATGGTTAGCAGTAAGAGCATGGGCTATTTATTGCCCGCTATTTAACAGCATATCGCTATAGGAGTATTGTAGCAGGTCCTGGTCTTTTATTTCAAATGCTTTGCGGTAATATTGGCATTGTTCCTGCAACTTCTCAACTGGCAGGTCTTCGGTTTTGTTGCTGGCTTCTACTTCCACAAAGGAGCCTAGTGTATCGAGTTGGTCCAAATGAAACTTCACGTTGCCAATAAAATAGATCTCGCGTTTTTTACTACGGTTACTTTAATACCCAGCGCATTGGTTAATGTTTGTTTCAAAACAGCCGCATCGGATACGGGAGTGAGGAGGAAATCGGATTGCTTTGGACAGGCCTGGTTGGTGCGCTGGTACCAGATGAGGTTATTTTCAATATTGCCTTCGCGCAATTTCAGGCGGCCATTGGGTACGTTAAAGTAGGTATCGGTTTGAAAATCGGTTCCATTGAACGCTGCTCCCCTATTCAATAGGTATTGTCTTATTTGATCGGTTTTTTCAGTACGGGCTTTGATCTCAATATTAATAAATGGCATCGGATAAAAGTATATGGGAGCAATTTATGCTGCATTTTTTATATTTGGTACTTATTCTACCAAGGTTACAATGAAAAAGAAAAGGACATTACGAATGCAGGCGTGAAGGAAATTGCCCGGCTGGCAAAGGTTTCTACGGCCACAGTGGACCGGGTGATCCATAACCGAACAGGAGTTTCGGCTAAAACGAAAGACCGCATCAATAAGATCATCCAGGAGCTGAACTATCAACCCAATGTGCTGGCACAGCGGCTGGCGCTGGCTTCGAGGGGTACATTGCGGCTGGCTGTATTGCTGCCCGAGATTTCGGAAGAAACGGAATACTGGAAAGCGCCGCTGGAAGGGGTAAACAAAGCTGAATCGGAGGTCAAACAATACCGGGTACAGATTGAACGGTATTTCTTTGATCAGAATGTAAAGTCATCCTTTGCACAGCAAGCCAAACGTATCATGAAGAACAAACCCGACGGGCTGCTGGTGTCGCCAACGTTTGAAGAGGAATCGAAACAGTTGCTGACTTATTGTAGCAAGGAAAATATTCCGTGTGTGTTGATCAATTCGGATGTATTGGGTTATAACCGGCTATCCTATATCGGTCCGGAATTGTTTCACAGTGGTTATCTATCGGCGCAGTTGGTAGATTACTGTATTGACAAGGGACAAAAGGTAATGATTGCCAATATTGCGCGGGAGATTGAGAACAATTTCGCCATCCTGCGCAAGGAAGAGGGATTCCGCAAGTATTTTAATGATCATCTTTCGGCAGGATTGTTGGTGCCTTTTAATTCAACGGATACGGATTATGAAACGGTTTCGGCCAGGTTATCGAAACTACTGAAGAAGGAAAAGGAGATCGGCGCCATCTATGTTACCAATTCAAGGGTATCGTTGGTGGCTAAATGGCTGGAAGTGAATGACCGGCAGGATATTTTGTTAATTGGTTATGATTTCCTGGATGACAATGTAAGTTATCTTGAAAAAGGGTTGATCGATTTTCTCATTTGTGAGAAACCGCAGGAGCAAGGATTCCGTGGTGTGATGACTTTATTTCAACGATTGGTGTATTCCTCGCCTGTAGAAGAAAATTACCTGATGCCTATTGATATTATTACCAGGGCCAACTATAAATTTTACAGAAACTGATCACGGGCTATTTTTTTTTGCTATATTCGTGCACGTGCCCGTAATTCGGGCTTTATTGACAAAACCGGCTATTTATGCACGGAACGAAGCTTGTCATAGTAGTCATGCTGCTATGGTATTCTATTGCTGGCGCACAGGTATTGGACCTGAAAAAAGCGTATGGTACTACGCTGCTGCAGTTGACGGAAACGTTGCTGGAACGGCAGGTAAAGGAGGAGCAGGCGCCTACTTGTGGGGCCATTGCCTGTAAGGCCTGCAATGTATGGCATACGCGGGCAGGGGAATCAGTCTATCCCTTTTCGGTGGCTTACGGCATCACAGGAGAAGCCCGTTATTTACAAGCAGCAAAAAATGCCGCTGCCTGGCTTATCAGGCAACAGGAAGTCAATGGCAGTTGGAAGGAAACGCCCGAAGAATGGACGGGGACCACTACGGACCAATTGTTGATGCTGATGCTGGCGTATGATATCATTCACACTCATTTTACGGCAACAGAAGAGAAAGCCTGGCAGGAGTCGATTAGCAAGGCTGCGGGCTACTTATATGCAGTAATGAAGCCGGAATTTGCCAGCATCAACTATGTAGCCACGACCACGGCTACACTGGCCAAGGCTTACGCCTTTACAAAAATCAACAGCATTTACAAAGGGCGCGGGAACTGGCGCACAGAACGATCTCGAAGATGGATGAATATGGGTTCATCAATGGGGAAGGCGGCCGGGGTATTGGCAATAAGTTGGGGATAGACCTGGGGTATGAAATGGAAATGAGTTTATGGGGACTGGGTTTGTATGCCCGGTTAACGGGGGACACGCTGGTAGATAGCCATGTCAGGAAATCGTTGAAAGGGCATTTGTACTTTATATACCCCGATGGTTCGTTGGATAATTCATGGGGCATCCGATCGAATAAGTGGACCTTGTATGGCGGAGCTACTTCGGACGGGTGCCAGGCGCTGTTTGCGCTGTATGCCAATGACGATGCCCGCTATGGGGCGGCCTCGTACCGCAACCTGCAGTTCATCCGTAAAAATATATTGCCGGAAGGGTTGATCGGTTATGGTCCGCATCATTACCGGGCCTTGACAGTTGCTCCTTGCATCTACCCTACTTTTACAAAAGCCAAGAACCTGGCCCTGGCATACGAGCTGGATAAGCAAGGCAAACATACAATGGCCAAGCTACCGGCAGATTCAATTGGCTGGATCAATTATTTCCCTTCATTGGACCTGGTACAGGTGAGGACGCAGCAATTCATGGCCACGATTACGGGTTACCGGTACAAAGACCAAGCAGCAGGGGCGCGTAGTAAATACATGCACCGGCCCAATGGAGGTACGCAATCTTATTTGTGGTTAAAGGGATTTGGGGCTTTACAGGTATCGAGTGTTACAGCTTATTCACGTCCCGAGCCGATGAGTTTCCCTGAAGCACCGGGTGTGCAATGTTTGACGCCCCAAATAGCTTATCGTGATTCTACGGGCTATTTCACTAATCTCTATGAATTTGATAGCCGGCTTAGTATAAAGGTGCTGAAGAAGGGAGTTTTCCAGGTAACAGCAACAGGTGAATTAAAAACAAGGATTGGATCAATGGTGGGGTAGCTTATCAACTCACGTATGTTTTTGGAGATAATTATATTGATAAAACGGTTCGCCTCACGTATCACGATGCATTTCCGGTAGTGACGATCACGGAGCCGTTTGTAGAGGTAGAAGGGAGTGTATTCACGCAAGTAGATAGTACGCATGTACTGATGCGTGTTCAAAGTCAAGCGGTGCATGTGGGTATCAAGGCCGGGAATGCCAGGCTTTATATGGGGCGGAATGCGGCTAATTACCGGATGCCCTACCCTGCTGTGAAGGCATATCCGATTGAATTTGAAATAGTGCCGCCAGGGAAAGGATTTACGCAGGAGGTGCGGTATAGGATATGGGTGGATTGAAAGTCCGGAAGACAGGAAGTCCGGAAGTCGGGAAGAAAAGAAAAGGGGATCAGTTAATTGAGTCGTATTGAAGGAAAGCGTAGTGAGATTGTGGTGTTGTATAGCAGGTAGGAGGGTAGTAATTTTAACAAACCGCTGATAAAGAATGGGGAAAAATATTTGGTTATTTAATTATTTTGTTTAGATTCGTGCACGTGCCCGTTCTTATCCTACGTTACTATTCGATTTCCATTTTACCTTATTAGTTCCCCTAGCGGGATTTTATTTTTCTCCAATTTCGGGCACGTGCCCGAAATTGTAATGAAAACCACCCTGAACTGATGATTGAATACAGTGAATATATGTGTTGTGCGTACCTCTATATTATCTCGAAGTATGGCTATCCCCACCGGTGGCGGATACGGAAAGGCATATTAAGGAGATGGCGCAACTGGGTTTCCGGCATATTGAATTAGAAGGAATTGGAGAGGATAATATCAATTACCTCTACGAACACCGCAGCCGCATTGCAACAGCGCTGGATACTCATCATTGTACGGTGCCCATGTTTTGTGTTGTGCTGCCGCAACTGGGTTCAGGTAAAACAGCCGAACGCGCTAAGAGTCTGGCTTTGTTTGAGAAAGGATGCGCCACCGCCAAAGTGTTGGGTGCTGAGGGGGTGCTGGATAATGGTCCACTTTTACCGCTCACCTACCCACTGGATATGCCGGTAATGCGTCATTATAATGATGAGGTGTTGGGCAAATTGCTGCCGCCGCGCAATCTGAACTGGGCCGATTATTGGCTGGAGCTTACGACCACTTACCGGGAGGCGTGCGCCATTGCAGCCCATTATGGTCTTGCTTATCACCTGCATCCTTGTGAAGGAGCCTAACGGTGGGAACGGATTCTTTCCTGCATTTCTGGCAGGCAGTGGGCGCAGGTAACCTGTACTTTAACCTGGATACGGCGAACCAGTATTTTATGAAAGAGAACCTGTCGCTGAGTGTTTTGAGGTTGGCTGATAAGATCAGTTATATCCATCTATCGGACAATTCAGGTACACAGGTAGAACACCAGGTACCAGGGGCGGGTAATATTTATTGGGATGGTTTCTTTAGCACCTTGCAAAGTATTGGATATAAAGGCAGGATTGCCATTGATGTAGGAGGGGCCGAAACAAAGATCAACAATATAGACCAGGCATATACGCAAACTGCCAGTTGGCTGAATACGCAAATAAAAAGGTATTTACACTAAAATAAGGTTCATGGTATTGGTTGGAACATGCAGGAGAAAAGCTTTCTTAATAGGGTTATTAAGCTCGGTATTGGCGCTGCAAAGTAGTAATGCGCAACAGTATAATATTGTACACTCGGGTGCTGTGGGGGATGGCGTTACTGATAATACGATCGCTATACAGAGGGCTATTGATTCCTGTACGGTAACGGGCGGTAAGGTCTATTTTCCGGCAGGCACTTTCTTATCGGGTACGATAGTCTTAAAAATAATGTAATGCTTCATTTGTCGGCCAAAGCAACGTTGCTGGGTCAACCTGCATCGAGGCATTTCGCTTATCAACAGTCGGGCATTCCGTTTTATGGTGAAGACTGGGCCCGGCAGGCATTGATCTTTGCAAGAACCAGGAGAATGTGGGTATTGAAGGGGAAGGAACGATTGATGGACAGGGAGGATCTTTTGTGATCAATACGATCAAAAGCCGGATCGCTATAAAGACCGTCCGTACCTGTTGTGGTTTGCGGGCAGCAAGAAGATCACGGTGAAAGGGGTACGGCTGAGGAATTCGGCCTTCTGGATGCAGCATTACCTGGGTTGTGAGCAGGTATTGATCGATGGAGTGCATATCTGGAATCATAGCAATAAGAACAATGACATGATCGATATTGATGGCTGCAAGTATGTAACGATCTCGAATATAACCGGGGATTCGGATGATGATGGCATCACGATCAAGAGTACATCTCCGCTGATCTCGGAGCATATAACGATCACCAATTGCATTTTAAGCAGTCATTGTAATGCGCTTAAGTTTGGTACAGAATCAACGGGCGGCTACCGCAACATTGTGGTATCCAATTGTGTGATCAAACCTTCGGCGCAGGTAAGTACGATCTATGGGCGCCCTGCTGGCATTAGCGGCATTGCGCTGGAAGTAGTAGATGGTGGTATCATGGAAAATATTTCGATCAGTAATATGGTGATTGATGGCCCGGAAGTGCCGCTGTTTATCAGGCTGGGCAACCGGGCGCGCAAGCATATTGCAGCTGTCCCCACTCCCCTGCCAGGCAAACTGAAAAATGTCAGTATCTCGAATATCATTGCTACGGGGGCGAATGGCATTGGTTGTTCGATTTCGGGGCTTGACAAAGCGCCTGTAGAAAATATATCGTTGCACAATATCAGTATTGGTTTCAGTGGTGGCGGTGCTGCGGCGGATGGGCAGACTGTACCGGAGGAAAAGGAAGTGGATTACCCGGAAGCCACGATGTTTGGCAAGTTACCGGCCTATGGATTCTTCATTCGTCATGCCAAGGATGTAAGGTTATCGGATATCCGGCTGCGCTTTCAACAAGCAGAAGCAAGACCGGCCTTTGCGGTAGTGGGAACGGATGGGTTTACGCTGCGTGGGCTTAATGTACAAGCTGAGGCAACTACTGATGCAGTGATTGTAGTGAACAACAGTAAGAACGGGATAGTGGGTCGTAATGTACCTGAATTCCGTGCAAAGCGGTTGATCAAGCAGGATCAACAGTCGGGCAATATCAAAGTGGATAAATAAAGGGGCTCTGGTAGCCTGTAAGAGATAGATTAGGGTGAGCGGCCCCTGGGGAGGGAGACCCACCATAGGGAGGCTTCCACAACCAATAGCCGCAGGCTTGCTTTCATTAATAATACTCGCATGAAGGATCGTATTGCATACTTGTACCGTTTATTTTCTTTTTGCTGCTGGCATTGGCAGGCGGTGGTTATGGCTTTGCACAACAGGGCACAGATGCGCTTTCGCTGGGCAGGCAGGTAGCTGAACGGTTTGTAAAGGATACTCGCTTTGATTTTGTATTTGAGCCACAGGAAGCGGTATTGGGTATGCAGGTAGTTGATTTCCGGCACCTGGGAATGCAAGCAGGACAAAAGCTTATGCTTACTGTCAAAGCCAATCCAGTACGGATACGCTGATGCGCTTCGGTGTAAGCAGTAGTGTGAAAATAAAGATATGGGTGAATGATGTATTGGTATTTGAACAAGGAGAAAGCCTGTATGGGGTACCCCGGGAAATAGCGTATGGCAAATTCCGGTTTGGGCAATACTTCACGACCATGCAGCATAAGGGGATCAACAAATGGCTGGTCCAGTTGGAGCCAACAAAGACTGGGGCGCAGGTGGTATTGCTGCGGCCGCAAACGGAAGCAGGTGATCTTGACCAAGGTGTTAACTTTAGTGGTATAGTTGCCGGCAAAAGTGGCTGGTGGTATACTGGACAACCTACAGCTTCCCAAGCTGTTGCTTTGCCGGAAAAGGAACTGCAACCGTATCTGTTCACAGGTCCGGCCCTGATCAGCTGGCAGCAAGCGCCACAAAGGTTGTTACCTACGCTGCGGATTGACAGTACTGCCATTTATCAGCGGGAGTCGTATGCCAACTGGCATTATTCGCACGGGCTTACGGTATGGAGTATTTGGCAACTGGCGCAAGCAAGCGGGAATACCTCGATGGATGGTTTTGTAAAACAATACACTGATTTTGTTTTAAGGAATAGTGCTTATTTTAGACAGCAATACGAGCAATCCTTTGCTTACCGGGGCACGCTGCACCGGCTATTTCGCCGCACGATGCTGGATGATACGGGAGCGCCCATACTTCCCTTTGCAACATTGTACAGCAGTACGCGCAATCCGGCACTGAAGAACCTGGTAGATACGATTGCACAGGTAGTAACAAGGGAGCAGGTGCGGTTGTCCGATGGGACTTTTGCCGGCCGGAGCCGGTGGCCTATACGGTATGGGCTGATGATCTTTTATGAGTGTACCCTTTCTCTCGATAATGGCAAAGGCTACAGGCAACGCCAGTTTTTTTGATGAAGCAACGAAACAGGTATTGCAATTTCAGCAGTACCTGTTCATTTCTGAAACTGGTTTGTACAAGCATGGCTGGTTCAGCAGGAGCCAGGAAAAATCGGTGGCTTACTGGGGCCGTGCCAATGGCTGGATCGTATGGGCTACGGCGGAGCTGCTTAATGTATTGCCTACTAATCACCGCGATTATCAAAAGGTGCTTACGATTTTCCGGCAACATGCAGGGGCATTGGTCAAGTACCAACAAAGTAGTGGTATGTGGCGGCAGTTGCTGGACCGGCCAGGAGCTTATGAAGAAACCTCTTGCACGGCGATGTTTACGCTGGCAATAGCGCGTGGTGTGCGCATGGGATGGCTGGGAACAGCATACAAAAAATATGCCTTATTGGGCTGGCAGGGGGTAGCGCGGCAAATTGAAGCAGGTGGTATTGTGCATGGTATTTGCCGGGGCACGGAAATAGGCTTTGATGAGGATTTTTACCTCAACCGGAAACAACTGGACAATGATCCGCGCGGACTGGGGCTGTGATCACAGCCGCGATAGAAATATCAAAACTGGATAATAAACAAAAACGAATAAGAGGCATTGAAACAAGTATTGCTGATATGGTTATTGGGTTGTTGCCTGTTTGGCGCCTGCGGGTCTGGAAGGGGAAGCCGGGCGGTCAATAGGTTGTTTGATATTGACCGGATGGTTCGGTCACAGAACGTGGGTATATGCGGGTAGGTCCCACTGATGTTTACGGGGCAGAGAAAGGATATGGCTGGGTGGTAGCACCTACGGGAAGTTTTGACTCGATGTACAGCAAGCTGTCTGACAGTTTATTCAGGGATGGGGTAACAGGCAGTGACAGTATGGTATTCAGGGCGGATATTCCAAATGGTAATTACTGGATCACGGTGGTGACGGGACAGCACAAGGCTGATCAGTTGCAATTGCAAGTGAAGATAAATGGACATGTTTTTATTGATACGGTATCAACACCCTGGTTCCGGCTACCTTTTAGAAGTACGCGAAAAAAGGTGGCTATTACAGATGATAAGGCGATCATTAGTATGGTTGCTATTGGTGGTGGACCTATCGGCATTATGAGTATTGAAATAAGGCCTGAGACGCCGATACAGGAGATCGCATTTCCGGAGAAAAGCCCGGAGCAGGACACGGCTGTAGCAGTACAATTTGAGCACCAACTCGTTCAGGTTATAGGCAATAGTAGCAATCCCGAGGCGGCCATCAACCAGTTGCACTCGCTTCGTCAATATTTGCAAGCGTGCAGGTATTACAACGGGGGCGGCTGGGGATGGGCCACCAGGAAAACGGGTATGAACCAAATTCAGCGGATGTATACAGCGGCCAACCTGTTGGAACAGGTGGTGGCCGATCCGGCTGATCCATTTTATTATAAGGCATTGTACCTGCTGGGCAGGATCCATTACTGGTTGTACCAGGAAGATGAGCAATTGTACCCGGATAGTAAGGCGGCAATTTATTTTAAGGAATTGGCCAGTATATTTCCCAAGCATGAAGTGCTGCAGATGTACCTGGGCAATCAGGTACCTGACAGCTTTACACCGGGTGATACAACAGGGGCTCCCCGCTGGGCGGTATTGCAATATGAAGCGATGAGCAGGATGCAGAAGTTGATCCATTGGTGGGTACAGCAACGGCAAGCGGCCAATGGGGAGCTAGGCGGCAAGTTTGGTGATGATGTAGAAATGCTGCGGTGGTGGCTTCCTGCGGTAGTAGGCGCCGATGACAGTATTGCACGCAAGGGTTATACTCGATTGGCAGATGGCATCTGGAACAGTGACCTGCTGTACCGGGGTTATTCAAAGGGAGTGGATGATGTGGAGCATTCGGCTGAGCTTTCAGGGATTCGCATCCGGGTATGTTCATGATCCGGTATGGTGATCCGGCTTATGTAGAAAGGTGCATGATCAGTATGCAGCATTTCAGGGATGTTTGGTCGGGCATAACGCCGGGCGGGCATCGTCATTTTAAATCTTATTACCTGTCGGCAACCGAAGCCTGGGAGGATGCTCCTTATGGTGTAGATGTGCCATTGAATGCGCGGGCGTTGCTGCCTGGACTGTGGACGGCCTGGTATAACGATAATCCCACCCTATTGCGGTTGTTCACAGAATGGTCAAATGCCTGGGTAGCTGATGCAGCAGCAGCAAAAGATGGCAAGCCGGCAGGTGTTTTTCCCGCAGCAGTGCACTTTGGGGATGAAAGTTTTGGTGAGCAATGGTATGCTCCGCAACTCAAGTATGATTATTATGACTGGGATCACCTGGGACATGTGGGTGAATTGTATTATCATTTAACGGGGATGTATTACCTCACACGGCAGCGGCATTTGCTGGATCCGGTGAATTATGCGGCCAAGCTCATTACGGAAGCTAGTCAACATGCCCCGGCTGCCGATGCGCCCAAGGGTTCGTCCGAATGGGTGAAGCAGATCCTGTTGCAGGGGGTGAAGATAAAACAGCGGGGAATCATCCACTGGGTCAGGTATTTGCCATGACACGCCAGTTAAGCAGGCAATCAACTTATGATGAGTTGGTTAAGAAGCTATCCTCTCCTTACAATCAATATACGCTTACGGGCAAGGTGGCGGACATGCTGGAAGGCTTTACTCCCATACTGACCTCACTCCGTTACAATTTTCCTTTACTTACAAGTGAAGTAAAGTTTACGGACCGGGTCTATGTACGGGGCAGCGATCTGCTTACGGGTATGTATACGGGGCATTTTGGTAGGGGATTTGAATTCCCTTCATTGGTTGCTACCTGGAAAAATACGGGGCCGGAGGTATCTGTTTTTGTGCGCCGGGGAGATGAACGGTCGGCATTGGTATCGTTGTTCAACCGTGGTAAGGCCAAGGCAATTGAAATGAATACCTGGCGTTTGGCTCCTGGAGAATACAAACTTACGATTGGCACAGATAGCAATGATGACCTACAGGCAGAGGAAATATTGACGGAACAAACGATCAGGATCACTGAACGAATAGGCAGGATTGAAATAAACTTACCAGCGCAAAAGCTGGTGGTAGTAGAACTGCAGCAGCTTCGTGCAGATGGGCAAGGGCTTTCAAAAAGAGCTGATGTAGCGATCAGTGAACGGGATATTGCTATTGGGCATCAACAATTGGAAGCAGGTGATGTAGCGGATATTCTGTGCACGGTGCACAATATAGGCAGTGTGGCAGCCAGGCAGGTGACGGTTGCGCTATTGGTAGATGGAAAACTAACGGACCGGCATATCATTCCGGTAATTGAGGCGCCCAATGACCTTGAACCGCGCGCGCAAGTAGTGCGACTGCAATGGAAGGCAAGGGAAGGGAAGCACCAGCTTACGATCCAGGTAAGTTATGGAGGGAAAGAAATCACCAGCATCAATAATGAGGCTAGTATCGGCATAGAAATACCTTATTGGCCATCAAATGATCATCCATGATTGTAAGGACATTGATACAAGGATTGTTTTTTTGCTCTTGTGCCAGGTTGCAGGCGCCAATGGCTTACCGGTATTGCCTTATCCGCAATATGCCCAGGAAGAGGAAAGGAAAATTAGTTATCCGGCCAAATTGCAGTTCCAGGTCAATGGGCTTACTAAGGAAGCAAGTGAACGATTAACACGGCATTGGCAAGATTTTGGGAAAGGAATGCAGGGAGTAGCTACTGGCAGTGCCAAAGTATCATTGGTAATGCTGGGTAAAAATGCGGCAACTGATAAAAATTACAGGCTGTAACCGGCAGCAGGTGGAGTCAGTTGGGCCAGGAAGGTTATGTGATGATCATGAATGCCCAAGAGCGGGTTATTGCTGCACATACGGAAACGGGTCTTTTTATGGATTACAAACGCTGAAGCAGTTAACCAGGGGGCAATGGGCACAAGCTTTAGTGATTGTAGACTGGCCGGCATTTGCTACGCGGGTAATCTATGATGACATCAGCCGGGGGCCTATTTCAACGGTTGCATATATCAAGGAACAGATTGAAAGGATGGCAGAGGTTAAGATCAATTATCTCTCTTTCTATATTGAACATGTGGTGCAGCCACTCTCGCACCCTGACTTTGCGCCCACCAATGGCAAGCTTACGATTGGGCAGATCAAGGAGCTTTCGGCCTATGCAGAACAATACCATATACAATTGGTGGGGAGTTTTCAATCGTTTGGGCATTTTGAAAAGATATTGTCGTTACCACAATACCGGTCGATGGGAGAAACGAATACAATGATCTCACCGCTTGACCCCAAGGCGCGTCAATTTCTGGAACAGGTGATTGGTGAATTGTGTGATGCGTTTAATGCGCCCTGGTTTAATGTGAACTGTGACGAAACTTTTGACCTTAATAAAGGAAGATCCAAAGTGTACATTGACAGTATCGGCCCGGCCCGTTTTTATTCCGACCATATCCGGTTCTTGTATGACGTTGCGAAGAAGCATCATAAAAAGATGATGATCTGGGGAGATATCGCCCTTCAGTACAAGGATATCCCGGATATGTTGCCCCGTGATATTATTTACCTTACCTGGGAATATAGCGACCAGCAGAGTTATGCCCGGTGGATACAACCTTTGCAGACCGTAAGCTGGAGTTTATGGTGTGCCCGGGCATACTCAATTCTTACCGGATGTTTCCGGATATGGTGATGGCCAAAGGAAATATTGCCGGCTTCCTGGAAGCAGGTAAGGTAAAGGGGGCAACAGGCGCCTTCACCACGATTTGGGATGATGGGGGTAGTTATTTGTTTTCGGCCGACTGGTATGGGGTGTATGTAGCAGCAGAAAAAGCTGGAATCTGGACAGTACGCAGGACCATTCATTCGACAGGCGGTATGAGGTTACTGCGTATGGTACCAGCAATGGCAAGTATGTAAAGTCGCTCTTTAAGTTGATGGAGTTAAGGGAGCTTCCGCTCACTTATAACCTGAATGATAATTTGTGGAACCAGGTATTGCTGCCAGAAAAAGGGAAAAGATTATTGCTGAACAATCGTTCTGTACCCGCAGCCAAGGCGATATTAAAAGAAGCAGGCGGCACGCTTGCTAATGCGGTGCCAAAATGGAATGGGGATGATGTGCATACGCTTCAGCACGCCATTGATCAATACACGATCATGATGGATACAAGACTTGTGCTGGCAGAAACGGTGAATCAATACCGGCACGGGCTAAGTATGGCAGCTACCCAACCGCAACAGGCTGTTTCCCTGCTGACAAATGCAGTGAAGCCGATACAGGAACTGTCAAGGCGGTATCAATTGATGAAGGAAGGATACACTGCTGCCTGGAGAAGGGAAAACCAGGAATATTGGCTGAAGGAAGTGCAACAGCCTTATAATAACAAGATAGCCGACTTGCAGCAGCTTGAGCAGGCATTAACAAGCGCTGCTACAGCCATCCAACAACAGCAGGCCCCTACCCCTGCCAGTAATACACGGCTCGATATAGTTGAAACGACCTTTAGTTATTTTCAGAACTGGATGCTCACCGGCCCCTTCCCGGCCAAAGAACCGGGCCAGGCGCCCGGGTTCCTTTACGCCGAGAACAAGGAGTACAATAAACCACCATCTCCCGGTGACTTCACGATGTACGAGGGGAAAACGTATCGCTGGCAAAAGTTTGCCACTTCAAATGGGGGATCATTGACCTGAGGCTAAGTTTGGAAAAACAACACCGGCCAGCGCATTCGCTTATTGTCATATTACTTCTAAAGAGGCTGTTAATACAGGGGCTTTTTTAACAGCGCCGGCGGGTGCACAGTTGTTTTTCAATGGGAAGCCTATCACCCCACAACAGGTAATGATGTGATGCCGGGTGAAAAGAAATACTTGTTACCCTTTATGGTAGGGATGAACCACTTACTATTGAAAATACCACAAGGGGAAGAACAGGGTTGGCAATTCTTATTCAGGCTGGCACCGGAAGTAGAGGTGATCAATCAGAAACACAAATACCAGGCTAATCCCAAAAACAAAGTATATGAAGCTGAATAACGGTTTGCTGTATGTTTTTCGTTTGCCCTTTTACTTTGTTCCCTCCATGTAAAGGCGCAGGTAAAAAAGAAGAGGTGTTATTGGCCATTGACCAGATGGCAGGTTATGTATCGAATGTATTGCTGGATGAAGAAGGGAAAAGCCGCTGTGATTATAACCTCACAGAAGGTAAATGGTATGCGTATGAAGTGCCCTGGCATACGGGGCAGGCGGTGTATGCCTTGCTGGCTGCTTACAAACAAACGAATAATAAGGCTTACCTGGATGCCGCCATCAGGGGCGGTAATTTCTGGGCCGGGTTGAGATCAAAGACCATCCGGTGATGAAGGGTATGGTAGCTGGCGTACATGGGGATGCACTGGGAGATGAATTCATTGTATTTGCTACGATTTCTGATGGTACGCCGGGTATCTATGAGTTATCGCGTGTTACGAAGAACCCACGTTATGCCAAAATAGCTACGAACGCCGCCAGTTGGATGCTTAAGAATATGTACTACGCTGAAAAAGGTGTTTGCTATGATAATATTGATGCCAAGACAGGAGAAGTATTGAAAGAGTACAGTCCTTTTTGGAAACTAAAAGATAAAAAAGAGCAAAAGTTATTTGATGTTTCGCGCCCCAATACGGAAGGTTGGCTGTTTAAAGACGCCTATGAGTTTTCGGGGAATAAGCAATTCAGGGATGCCTATCTCAACCTGTGTAATAGTCTGTTGGAAAAGCAGGGGCCTGAAGGGGTTTGGATGCAGTTCATGCCCAATTTCATAGATGAGAAATCATTCCACCCACGGTTCTCCTTATGGTATGCCGAGTCACTGATCCATGCGTACAAAATGACGCAGGACAAGAAATACCTGGAAGGGGCAGCGAAAACAGCGCGGGCTTTTGTAAAAGCGCAGCAGAAAGACGGAACGATCTTTTATGACAACTACATGAGTGAGCGGCAACCGGATAAAGGTTCTGCCACGGGCAGCTCGGTAGCGCTGGCAGGTATTGTATGGATCGAATTGTCCAAGTACGGCTATAAGGAGTTTGATAGCAATATTGAAAAATCGGCGCAATGGCTTATCAATAATCGCTATGCCCAGGACCATCCCGATCCCAATTTACGGGGAGCGGTGCTAGAAACGAGAACACGGTTTAGAAAAGGGAAAGTATGGCTTACGAACCGGGATATTGGTACCAGCTTCGGACTTCGCTTTTGGTTGACTACCTGAATTTCAACGCTAAATAATATAACATTAATAACTGCCTAAATTCTTGCACATGAAACGATTGATCAACAGGGTGCTGTTACCGCTCCATTTACTGGTGGCTGTATTTGTTTTGCCAACATTTTTTACCGCTGCCATGGCACAGTCCAGTGGTCAGGTAAAAGGACAAATTACGGATGGTGAGGGGAATGCACTTCCCGGCGCTTCTGTAACGGTAAAAGGAACAACTATTAGTGCAGCTACTGACCTGGCCGGCAATTTTACACTAACTGGTGTAAAGGAAGGCAAGCAAACGATCACTGTGAACTACATGGGGTATGCCCCGGTAGACAGGGAAGTGGATGTGAAACGTGGCCAAACAGCTCCTTTAAACTTCAAATTGACCACACTGGCACGCAGTCTAACGGCAGTAACGGTAGTAGGCAGCAAGGAAGGTCAGGCCAAGGCGCTTAACCAGCAAAGGAATGCAGATAATATCAAGCAGGTAGTTTCGGCCGATCTAATGGGGCGTTATCCTGACCTGAACGTGGCGGAGTCGATGCAAAGGTTGCCAGGTGTAACGATTGGCCGGAACAGCAGTGGTGAAGGTGCTACGGTGCAACTGCGAGGCACGCCAGGCAATTTCACCAATATCAATGTAAACGGTGAGCAGATCATGGGTACGCAGGAAGATGGTTCCCGGAATGCGCAGCTGGATGTAATACCGGTGAATGTTTTGTCATCTATGGAGGTGATCAAAACGCTCACGCCTGATCAGGATGGCGATGCCATTGCCGGCGCCATCAATATGAAATCGCCTACTGCTACTTCATTAAGACACAAATTTGCAGTGGACCTGGGAACGGGTTATAATAACCTGCGGAGCAATTTCAATGCGATTGGCAATGCTTCGTGGAGTAAACGCTTCTTCCCTTCGGCGGGCAGTCCCAATGGCCGTTTGGGCATTATGGCTACAGGCAGTTATTTCAAAACAAAAAATGGTTATGATGAGATCAGGGCACAGGTATGGGAAGAAAAGGATTATGGGAAAGGGAATATCTTTTTCCCTACGGATGTACGGTTGTTGTATGTAGAAAATGAGCGTACCCGTACGGGTGCATCGCTGACACTGGATTATAATTTCAGTCCCAATACCAGTATTGTGGCCAACCTGATGTATGCGGATCACAATAATGACTTGACGAGGTACCGCAAGCGCACACGTATGCAAAGCAAGAGTACTACGCTGAATGCAGACAATGAATATGTAACCACCCGGGGACGCGGATACAATGAAATAAAGGCAGCTACGGAAAACAATAGCAACCTGAACTTTAATGTATCGGGTGAAACGAAGGTGGGTCGTGTAAAGCTGGATGCCGGTATTTTCCTGAGTCAATCGGAGTTTAAAAATAGGTCGGGCATCTACAACTTTATTACCAAGGACATTCCGCTAAAGATCAAAGACATTTCTACAGATTACCCGCAGGCGTATGGGGCTGATTGGAAAAATGATGCATCGTTGTATACGTATAATACGGTAGAACGGGATTGGTGGACTACGAATGGTAAGAATTTTACAGCCCGGCTCAATGCCATGCTGCCTTATTCGATTGGCAAAAACGCTTCTTCCTTCAAGATGGGCGGTAAGTTTAAAAGGATGCACAATACCCGTTTCCGCCCCGACAATACGATTGTTACCACGTATGCAGGTGCAGCTGCAGCCGGTGGTTTGGGCAATTTCCTGGGGCAATCAGAGGTATCTGACGACTTACTGGATGGGAATACCAATTTTGGATTGGGTGTTGACAAGGATAAAACGATCAGTTTCCTGGATGCCAACCTGGGCAGCAGTCTGTTCCCCATCAATGTACCGGCTACCCGGATGAGTATTGACTCTTACTTCTATGATGCGATAGAAACGGTGACCTCTGGTTATGCGATGAACCGCATCCAGTTCAACAAATTTATGGTGTTGGCCGGCGTACGGGTGGAAGCCACATCAGTAGATTATAAGGGAAATATCATTGCCCAGGATAAAGATGGCAACTGGATCTCTACCACGCCCAACCGTAAAAAGAATGATTATGTGAAGGTATTGCCGAATATTCAAGTGAAGTATGACCTCACAAAATCTTCGCTGATCCGTGCCGCGCTTACGTATGGTTATTCAAGGCCCAATTTTGTGGACCTTGTTCCCGGTCGTGTAACGAGCATTCTTAGTGAAACAGTAACAGATGGCAATCCAGAGCTGGAGCCCGCTTCGGCCGCCAACTGGGACCTGATGTATGAGAAATACCTGTCTAACCTTGGTATCCTATCGGCGGGTGTATTCTATAAAAGGATCAACAAGTTCCAATACAATAGTGTAGTGACGCTTCAGGGTGATGAATTTGACAATGCGGCCGTTTATAAGGGCTGGAGATGGTACAGAACGCTGAATGGTAATAAAGCAGACGTATTTGGCATTGAGCTGAATGCACAAGCCAACCTTACCTTCCTGCCCGGGATCCTGAAAGGGTTTTCTGTACTGGCCAATTACACTTATACCCATTCCAAAGCCGATGCACAATTCAGGAAAGGTCTTCGCCTGCCTGGTCAGGCCGATCATACTGCCAATGGCTCGCTGTCATTTGCTTACAAAGGATTTACAATACAGGGTAATTTGAATTACAACAGCGCCTATACGGTCATACTGGGAGATAAAGATGCTACGGATGTAATACGCCATGACAGGATCCAGATCGACGTTAATACTTCTTACCGCATCAACAAAATGTTCTCGGTATATGCGGAAGCGCTCAATTTAACGAAGGCGCCACAGCTAGATTATTTCGGTGAAAGATCAAGGGTTTATCAAAAGCAGTTTTATTCTTTCTGGGGTCGTGCGGGCATCAAGTTCAGGTTGTAAGTAAGGCAACGAGAAAGTGTAGGCTGGCTCTTTTGAGTCCGGAAGTCCGAAAGTCGGAAAGTCCGGAAGTCTGGAAGAAGAATCTTTTACAGCCCTTCGACAGGCTCTTTTAGACCCGGTTTCAGGTTGGTAGCCGGAGGCTACAAAATAACCTCACTCGCCAGAGGCGAGCGAGTGCAAGTCCTCCTCCCGCCATTCGGCTGTAAGGGGAGTGACTGCGAGAAAGTGTCTACAGGCAGGGTGAGCCGCCCCTAGAGGGCGACCCACTCTAAAAGCCGCCTGCGATAGGCCTTTGATAGTGCTTCGACAAACACAGGGTGAGATGGTCCAGGGTGACACCGATGCAAGACTAGTTAATCATCATTCAAAATAAAAGAACATTGTTTATCATGAAAGAAGGAATTGCAGATCAGTTAAGGGTAAAAGTGTATGGCAACAGGAAAGAACTGGGCGCAGAAGCAGCCGAGATGGTGGCTAAGCATATCAATGATCTGTTATCGAGGAAGGATAGTGTTAACATGATCTTTGCCGCTGCGGCTTCGCAACTCGAATTCCTGGAATCGCTGATTCAAAAGAGGTAGACTGGAGCCGGGTAAATGCATTTCATATGGACGAGTATATCGGTTTACCCCCAGGTTCGCCACAACAGTTTGGGCATTTTCTGAATGAATGGATCTTTCACAAGGTGCGATTCAGGAATGTATTTTATCTGAATGGGCAGGCTGTCAACCTGGAGGAAGAATGTGCCCGTTATGGCTCCTTATTGGAACAATTTGCAACAGATATTACCTGTATGGGCATTGGAGAGAATACGCACCTGGCTTTCAATGATCCGCATGTAGCGAATTTCAATGACCCGGCACTGGTGAAAGTGGTTGACCTGGACGAAGCCTGCAAGCAGCAGCAAGTGAATGAAGGTTGTTTTGCAGCAGTACATGAAGTACCCAATGATGCATTCACGCTTACTGTACCTGCATTATTAAAAGCCGGCTGCATCTATTGCATGGTGCCAGGCGCCTCCAAAGCACAGGCGGTATACCATACGCTGGTAAATGAGGTTTCGGAAACCTATCCATCCACCATTCTGCGCACGCTGCCCAATGCCTTTCTGTTCCTGGATACAGCCAGTGCAGCCAAGGTGCAGCAGCTGCCATTGTGGATGCCGGTGATAAGTGAGAATTAAAACCTATTGTTATGGCATCAACAACGATCAACGATCTATCCAAGTTTCATTATATCCTTTCGGACCTGTTCCGGTGGCCCTCTACGCCATCGGAATGGGACGCTTACCGGCTTACAGGTGAGCAGGTGGCCTTCTTTCATGAGTATGGCTACCTAAGTAATATCAAGTTGCTGGAAGCCGGGCAAATCGACAGGTTGAATGAGGAACTGGCATCAATTATCAATCCCGCGCATCCAGGCAATGAGTTGTTTTACCAGTTCTATTCCAATGAATCATCGGATGCAGCCTCGGTCTTATTTCATGCTTTGGGTGCCTGGCGCATCACGCAAGGATTTCATGATGTATTGTGGAATCCGGCATTTGTGATGGCTGCGCATCAACTGTTGGGTAACCAGGCAGTACGTTTCTGGCACGACCAGTTATTTTATAAGCCAGCCCGGCATGGTGGTGTAGTAGCCTGGCACCAGGATTATTCTTACTGGACACGCACATCCCCAATGCAACACCTTACGTGCTGGGTAGGGTTGGACGATGCCACCACGGAAAATGGTTGTTTGTATTATGTGCCTTACAGTCATCGATGGGGTCTACTGGACAAACCTGAACTGGCCGGAGATATGGAAGGATTGATGGACTACCTGACGGAAGAACAGAAAGAACAGTTTAAACCGGTACCCATTGAATTGAATAAAGGGTATGGCGCTTTTCATCACCCGCTGATGGTGCATGGTTCTTATGCCAATCATTCACCAAGGCCCCGTCGGGCTTTTGTATTGAATGTATTTGCTGATGGTACTTTATCGAATTCGGACAATGGGGAGTTATTGCCTAAAACACCGGGTATAGCCAAAGGAGAGAAGATGCAAGGGCAGTTCTATCCGCTGTTGTATACGCCGAGGAAGTCGTGAATCGGCAATCGGCAGTCGGCAATGCTTTAACTTCGAGGAGCTTCGGCGGGCACAAGTACGCCAAGGCACAGTAGCCCGGCTGCAGACTTGCGCCAGGGTGTGTATCCAGGGTGAGCCGCCCTGAAAGGGGCCCACCCTAAAAACAGACTCGACAGGCTCCTTTAGATGAAAGGTGAGTCACCCTGCAGCCCGGCAAAGCAGCGCGGCAGGGTGGCCCACCTTCTACAAGGTTGAAAGGTCGACAGGTACAGGCTGACAATGGTTAAACCCAGCAATATGCTTTTGAAAATGACATTGATTAATGGTACAGCGCAACGATTATGATACAAGACAGAATAACAGAACAGCCATCGCGTTACCGGCATCTTGAACAAATGGAGGTAACGGAGATCATACAACATATTAATGAGGAAGATAAAACGGTAGCACTGGCAGTAGAGCAGGCCTTGCCCCAAATAAACGCCTTGATTGCCCGGTTAGAAGAAAAATGCTGGCCGGTGGGCGGTTGTTTTATCTGGGCGCCGGCACCAGTGGCCGGCTCGGCGTATTGGATGCCAGTGAATGCCCTCCTACGTATGGGGTACCGGCCACGCTGGTAATGGGTATTATGGCTGGTGGTGATGAGGCGTTGAGAACGGGTACAGAAGATGCAGAAGATGATCCGGAAGGTGGCTGGAGGGACCTTCAAGAGCACGGAGTAACCACGCAGGATATGGTGATTGGTATAGCCGCCAGCGGTAGTACACCTTATGTGGCGGGCGCACTGATGCGCTGCCGGCAGGAAGGTATTGTTACCGGATGTATTGTCAATAATCCGGGTTCACGGGTGGCGGCACAAGCGGATTTTCGGATAGAAGTGATTACAGGACCTGAATTTGTAACGGGCAGCACAAGAATGAAAAGTGGTACGGCTCAAAAAATGGTACTGAACATGATCTCCACCGCAGTGATGATACGGCTGGGACGGGTGTATGACAACCGGATGGTGCACATGCAGATCAGCAATGATAAATTGCTGGACCGTGGTGTTAACATGCTGATGGAAAGATCGGGGCTTACGGATTACGCAACGGCCAAAGCCTGTTTGCTGCAATATGGCAGTGTGCAGGCAGCGCTTGACAACCTTAAACGTTAATATCATTGAATTCCACTGAAGGCTTTGACAGATACCTTCAAATCAGGGTAAGCCGTCCCAAAAGGACGACCCACCCTAAAGACGACTTCGACGGGCGTAGTTCCGCCAAACGGGATAAACGCTGACAAGCTTCTTCATTCAACGACATAATATTAAACATTAACATATGGAACAATCAGGGCACGGAAGAAAGATCGTTATTATCGGTGGGTTCTTCTTCATATTTGGTTTTATTTCCTGGATCAATGGCACGCTGATCCCCTATTTGCAGATAGCCTGTGAACTGGAGGAATGGCAAGCCTACCTGGTTACTTTTGCCTTTTATATTTCTTATACGGTAATGGCCATGCCCTCTAGTATATTGCTCAAAAAACGGGCATGGTGAATGGGATGAGCCTGGGGCTGATCATCATGGCGGTAGGCTGCCTGAGTTTTATACCGGCAGCGTATGCACGTTCTTACCTATTGTTCTTGTTGGGCTTGTTTATTGTAGGTACGGGCCTGACGCTATTGCAAACAGCGGTAAACCCCTATATCACCTTACTGGGACCCGAAAGTACAGCAGCCCGGCGCATCAGTATTATGGGTGTGTGTAATAAAGTAGCGGGCATCCCGGCGCCGCTGGTGATGGGCAGTATCATTCTCAAAAACTCCAATGGATTGTTGGCGGAATTGGCCAGGCTTTCGCCGGAGGCCAGGAGCATGCGGCTGGATGAGTTATCAAGAACGGTGATACTCCCCTACTCCTGCCTGACTATCATTTTACTGGTGGTGGCCATTGCCATCCGGTATGCGCACCTGCCAGAGATCAATAAGCCTGATGCGGGAACGGTCAGTAGCGGCCATCATAAGCAAGCAAAGTTATCGCCAGTGGTACGCAAGCAATTCCTATTGGGTTTCCTGGCTATTTTTGCCTGTGTGGGCGCCGAAGTAATGGCGGGAGATACGATTGGAAATTATGGATTGTATCATGGGGTAGCGCTGGATATTTCCAAAAGCCTTACGTCTTATACGTTGGCAGGGATGATGATCGGCTACCTGGCGGGTATCTTCGCTATACCCCGGTATATCTCGCAGCAAAACGCTTTTTATTACTCTACGCTGGCGGGGCTTTTCTTTACCTTGTTGATCCTTATCCTTCCCGGCCAGTATTCGATTATTTGTGTAGCGCTTCTGGGTTGTGCCAATGCTTTGCTGTGGCCAGCTATCTGGCCGCAAGCTTTAAAAGGCTTGCAAGGCAATTTGCTCAATAAAGGGGCTGCTATCCTGATCATGGGCATAGCCGGCGGGGCCTTACTGCCGCTGCTCTATGGCTGGCTGGCCACGGTATTCAACAACCAGCAGGCTTATTGGATCTTAGTGCCGGTATATGTATTCCTTATCTATTATAGTTTTACTGGTAAAAAACAAGCCAATTCCTATCAATCCTTGTCCGTAACCTCATAATTATCCAAACATGCATCCAACAACAGGAAGCTACCGGTGGACGATCTGCGCGTTGCTCTTTTTGCAACAACCATCAATTACCTCGACAGGCAGGTATTGGGATTGCTGAAACCGGTACTGGAGCAGGAATTCAATTGGACAGAAAAAGATTATAGTTATATCGTGATGGCCTTTACGGCTACGTATGCCCTTGGGCTGGTAGTATTTGGCCGGTTCATTGACCGGATTGGGACCAAGCTGGGGTATACCATTTCGGTTACCGTATGGAGTATTGCCGCCATGTTGCACGCGGTGGTAAAAAGCACGCTGGGCTTTGGTATTGCCCGTGGTGCGTTGGGTATTGGAGAATCGGGCAATTTTCCTGCCGCTGTTAAAACGGTGGCGGAATGGTTTCCGAAAAGAGAGCGGGCACTCGCTACAGGTATTTTTGATTCAGGAGCCAATATAGGCGCCTGTGTGGCCCCCATCCTGGTGCCCTGGATATTAGGAGCATACGGATGGCGTGAAGCCTTTATTATCACAGGAGCGATCGGCTTTCTGTGGCTAATCGCCTGGCGTATTTTTATGAGCATCCGGATAAACACAAGAAGGTATCGAAGGAAGAACTGGCGTATATCCGTATTGATGACGAAGATGGTGCACCCGAAGGGGCTACCGGAAAGCGCATGGCTGAAGCAGCGCCGATCAAATGGATACACCTGTTCAGGCTTACACCTACCTGGTCGTTTATTGCAGGCAAATTCCTGACAGACCCTATCTGGTACTTTTTTATGTTCTGGCTACCCTCCTATTTCAATACTACATTTAATCTTGACCTCAAGAAGCCAGGGCTAGCGTTGGTGATCGTTTACTCGGCTGCTACGGTGGGCGCTATTGGAGGAGGCTTATTGTCCTCCTGGTTTATCCGCAAAGGATGGACGGTATCGAAGTCGCGCAAAACAGCCTTGTTTATTTCGGCCTTACTGGTATTGCCCATCCTGGGCGCCCGATTTGCTACAGATATGTGGACGGCGGTAGCGCTGATCAGCCTGGCCATTGCCGGCAATGCAGCCTGGAGTGCGAATATTTATACGATTGTGTCGGATATGTTGCCTAAGAAATCAGTGAGCTCTGTCATTGGTATTGGTGGCATGGCAGGGGCTATAGGCGGTGTAATTTTCCCCTTGTTCATTGGATTTATATTGGATTATTACAAAGGGATCGGTAAGCTGGTAACAGGATACAATATCATCTTTCTTGTATGCGGGTTCTCCTTCCTGCTGGCGTGGCTGGTGATCCACTGGTTAACACCCACGATGAAGCCTGTTACGCTGGCCGATACGCAACACTAAAAGCTCAAACAAACAATGCAATTATTCATGATTTGCCCCATTTGGGGAATGGCAGGGCAGCCTCTAAAGGATTCGCTACAAAGGATCAAAGATGCGGGTTATGATGGGGTTGAATATGGCTGTTCGCTGCATGACCCCATCAGGAAGGAGTTTATGGAGCTTGCCAAGGTGTTGGAGCTGGAAGTAGTAGCTCAGCAATATGATGCATCGGGCAATAGCTTTGCAGGGTATGCACACAGTTATGAAGCGCACCTGCGCTACCTGGCCTCCTTTAATCCGTTGTTCATTAACTCGCAAACGGGTCGTGATTTTTACCCGATAGAAGAGAATACGGCTTTGATCCAACTGGCAGCTACTATTGAACAGGAAACGGGTTGCCGGATCGTTCATGAAACGCATCGTGGTAAGTTTGCTTATAGTGCAGCTACTACGATGCAATACATTAACAGTTTGCCCAACTTAAGGCTTACGGGTGATTTTTCGCATTTCTGTACGGTATCGGAATCGTTCCTGGAAGACCAGCAGTCAGCGATGGAGGCTATCTATCCGCGAGTATATCATCTGCATGCACGGGTGGGTCATCCACAGGGGCCACAGGTAACGGATCCAAGGCTACCCGAATGGCAATATGCGCTGGACAGGCATTTGCACTGGTGGGACCAGGTTATACAATATCACCGCAAGGCAGGTACGGCGTATTTCACAATTACGCCCGAGTTTGGGCCGGCGCCATATATGTCAAGTGCCCCCTTTACTCAGCAGCCCATTGGCAATCAATGGGAGATCAATTTGTATATGTGCCGGTTACTGCGGGAACGGTATGCTACGAATCAATAATTTTTTTCACCATAATGCAAGCATCATGTCAATAGAGATCACGCAAGCACAAGTTGATTTTTTTGAAAAGGAAGGTTACCTGATCGTGCCCAATTTATTATCGGCGGAAGAGGTGGGTTATTACCGGGATCTGTATGAGGGTTTTTAGCCAACCGGATCGATGCATCGCGTTACCGTTCGGACCTGGGTAGCCATGTGAGTAAGGAAATCCCGGAAAAAAAGGAGCGGATCACGCAGATCATGGTACCGGGACGGGTATTGCCTGAACTATTGGAAAACCATTGCACCAAAAAGCCCTGCAGCTAGCCAGGCAACTAATGGGACCAGATATGGCACTTGACTTTGATATGCTGATCGATAAGGCGCCCCAATCCAATACACCTACGCCCTGGCACCAGGACTGCGCGTATTGGATTGCTATGCCCGATACAAGGGCAACGAGTTGCTGGGTGGCGTTGGATGCAGCTACGAGAGATAATGGATGTATGTGGTATGTACCGGGCTCGCACAAGTTGCCCATCCGTACGCATGTACCGGCGGGGAAAGGTGGCGGGGCGCTGGAATGTGTAGCCGCCGAAGGGGAAGGGCTGGCCATAGAGATACCGCCTGGTACGGGTATCTTTCACCATGGACATACGTTGCATTATTCAAGGGGCAATTCAACAAATACGAGACGGCGGGCCTTCATTACTAATTACCGGCCGGCAGCCATGATTGCCTATGAGCGGGAGCAAGGATATGATCATACGGGGAGCGCGAAGTAAGGAATGAGAAGGTGTGAATGCAAGGCAGCGAGGCAACAAGGCATTGAGGCAACGAGGCTGGAAAACAAGCTACGAGCTGCGAGCTGTGGACGAAACGGCAGCATAGAAAAGGCTGTTACTAAAATAGCAGAATAGTAAAACAGACCCATTTATTCAATGGGTCTGTTAGCAATAAAGTGATGTGTGACGACGGATTGATTAATCGACCAAAGCTGGTACACGTTTTCCGGGTACCGGGGCCCTGCGACCAGTTTTAGCAACATGCGCTGTAGGGGCAGTAGGTATTTTGTTGAAACGCATGGCGGTCCATACGTGGTCCAACGCTACTTCTCCTACGCCTTCAAAACCGGCATTCCGGATGCAGTCCCAACTACATTGGCGATTGAGGTCTGTAACGATCTTGGAAGTGGTTTTTGGATAAGCGATCCAAAATTTACCTTCTTCCTGCAATGCTGGTAGAACGTCCTTCATGATACCTGTTAATTGGCTTTCGTTGACTGCAAAGACCAGTGCAAAGTCGATTTTGCGCGACTTCAGCAAAGGGGTTACATTTTTAGCGAAGGCTAATTTTACAAACTGTTTCTCGATTGAAGAAGGAAGTCCCTGAATCAGTACATTTTTTTCTTCCTGGAGCTGAAGCTTATCTAACAAGTTTTGCGACATGCCTGAGAAGTTTTTAGTAAGTGATTTAGGATTAGTTTAGACGGGATTGCAAAGGTAAGGTAAATAGGATACGAAATTGTACTTTTCACATTAAAAACCCACCAGGTGCATTAATAGGCCCCTGGCGGGTAGTATAAAATCGATTATAATATAATTTTTACTTACCTATTTACCCATTGGTTTATAGTACTTAAGGGCTTCGGGCATGAGCTCGCGCAATTTCTCAATACGCGTTGCTTCGGCAGGGTGAGTACTGAGTATCTCGGGTGGTTTTTGACCTCCACTTGCGGCAGCCATGCGTTCCCAGAGGGGAATGGCTTCCTGTGGATTGTATCCGGCCATGGCAGAAAACATCAACCCATAGCGGTCGGCTTCCAACTCTTGTTTGCGTGAAAAAGGTAGCATGGCGCCTACCTGGGAGCCGATACCATAGGCATTCATGAAGAGGTTTTGGGCTGCGGGGGTTTTATTGGCGATGGCCACCTGAAGTGCTACACCACCTAATTGCTGCAAGCTGGCCTGGCTCATGCGCTCATTACCATGTTTGGCAAGGGCGTGGGCAATTTCATGTCCCATTACTACAGCAAGTGCTGCTTCATTTTGTGTGATGGGCAACAGTCCTGTATAGACAACGATCTTACCACCAGGCATACACCAGGCGTTGACCTCTTTGGAATCGACCAGGTTGTATTCCCATTTGTATCCCTGTAATTCCTGAGAAAGTCCTTTGGTGGAGTAATAGCTATTGATGGCAGTAGTAAGCCGCTGTCCTATCCTACGCACCATTTCAGCATCTTTATTGGCACTGGTAGCAACCACCTTATTCTCGCTTAGGAACTGGGTGTACTGGGTAGATGCCATACCCTGGATATCTGCCTCGTTGTATAAGGACAGTTGATTTCTGCCAGTAATGGTATTTTGGCTGCAACCCGTTATCAGGGTTAATAGTGCGGCTGCAACAAAGATTCGTTTCATGGAAAGTAATTTTGTCAAAAATAGTACTAAAATAATACCAGCCTTGGGGAAGGTGAAAGAATTCAGCATACAGGATACAGAATCCAGGATACAGAATACAGAATCAATTAATTGGAGGGGTTGTATGACCAACGGGGCTTGAATGGTTGTAAAAACAAACATCCGCTACAAAAAGCAGCGGATGTTAAAATTTTATACTTATTTAAAAGCGTTTAATCTTCTTCTTTGGCCAAACGGCGTTTCTCCCGTTTGCGGTCGCGGTGCTTCAGGATGGGCACTTTGCTCTCACTACCACGCAGCAGGCGGGTAATGTTTTTTTGGTGTGTGAGCACTACCAGGAGGGCTACCGCGATGGCAAATGCCCGGTACAAGGGTTCTTTTTCATTAAATATGAAAAGGATCAGTACAGCAAATGCAATACTGGCCAGGATGGAACTGAGGGATACAAAACGAGTAAGGAATAATACGAGGAGGAAAACACCTACGCAGCAAACGGCCACCAGGGGCTGAATAGCGAGGATCATTCAAATAAGGTGGCAACGCCTTTACCTCCTCTGAAGTCGGCCCAAATGGGAAATATATGCCCCAATACAGCAGCAAGGCCAAGACCTACCATCAAGTTGGTACGATCCCATTCATTGACGCTATTGGCATAAAAAGGTAGTAAGAGGTATAGACTAGTAGCAGCTACGCCTTTGAGTACATCCATAATCATTACGAAGGTACCCCAGCGTGAACCCAGTACCCGGAAGGTATTGGTAGCACCGGCATTTCCGCTTCCGTATTCACGGATATCAATGCCGAAAAAGCCTTTAGAGACCCAGACAGCAGTAGGAACAGAGCCGATCAAATATGCTATTACAATGACGAGCACTTCTTTCATTGAATAGTTGGTTGAAAGTTGGAAAATTCAAATATAAGTAAAAACAGTTTAAATCAGTGGATCACACTGCATTATTCTGTTACACAGCAGTTAATTGTAAAGCGATCCATGCATCTTGTTGTTTTTCACCCACAATTTTTAATCCGTTACTAATTGCGGAAGCTTCAATATCAGCACGATCGCCTGCCAATAAACCACTCATTATAATAACGCCCCTGGTGTTAAATGTTGTTGTAAAGCCCCCATATTTGCCAGTAAAACATGCTTATTGATGTTGGCCAATATGATATTAAATAATCCAAATTTTTCTAAACTATCGGCCTTTTCCAGCACAATGTTTGTGGCACCGTTTACAGTTATGTTCTCACTCGCATTTTCCACGCTCCAATCGTCATTGTCGATGGCAGTAATATGGGAGGCTCCTTTTTTTTTCGGCCAATACAGCCAGGATACCCGTTCCGGTGCCAAAGTCGAGCACGGACTTACCGGCCAAATCGAGTGATTCCATGTATTGCACCATCATAAAGGTGGTAGCATGATGGCCCGTACCAAAACTCATTTTGGGTGTAATGATGATCTCATATTGCATACCCGGTTGTGGCTGGTGAAAATGTGCACGGATAGCGCAAAAATCACCTACTACTACGGGTTCAAAATTCTTTTCCCATTCTTCATTCCAGTTCCGTTGAGCAATACGCCCGGTAGTCCAGGATACACCGCCTAATTGTTCTGCCAGCTCCTGGATATACGCCTCATCCCATTGTTCTTCGGGAATGAAAGCCGACAAGTATTGAACTCCTTCTTCAAATCCTTCAAAACCCTGATCGCCCAGCAGGGCAATGAGGATTTCCTGGACCTCTTTATCAACAGGAGCGAACTTCAGGTGGATGTAAGTGGACATGGTGTGTGGTTGCCAAAATGTTTTTTAAAGAAAAGGGTGAGCGGCTTTTGAAGCAGCTCACCCTTACTATGCGATCAAAGTATTAATTCCCGTGGGCTTACTGCTGGGGAGCAGCGCCATTGGTACCCTGGGGCGACCTTGGCGCGCCATCGGGTTTAGGCATTAACACTTTACGGCTCAATTTGAACTTGCCGGTCTTGTGGTCGATGCCGATCAGTTTCACTTTCACCTTCTCCCTTCTTTCAAAACGCCTTCCATTGTTTCGAGGCGTTTATGAGAGATCTCACTGATGTGCAACAAACCTTGTTTACCAGGCAGGAATTCTACGAAGGCACCAAATTCTTTAATGCCTTTAACGGTAGCTTCGTATACGGAACCAACTTCGGGCATGGCAGTGATGCCCTTGATCCAGGCCACGGCTTTATCCAAGCCTTCTTTGGCCGGGCTAAATACGCTTACTTCACCGTAGTTACCTACTTCTTCAATATTGATGGTAGTACCTGTTTCGCGTTGGATCTCCTGGATGATCTTACCCTGTGGCCCGATCACCGCACCAATAAATTCTTTATCAATGAAGAGTTTCTCCATACGAGGAGCATGTGGTTTCACTTCCTCACGTGCAGTCGATATACATTCGTACATGGCATCGAGGATGTGCAAACGGCCTTTACGGGCTTGTTCAATGCTTCGCGCATGGTATCCATACTAAGGCCATCGATCTTGATGTCCATTTGTACGCCGCAAATACCTTCGCGAGTACCGGTAACTTTGAAGTCCATATCACCGAGGTGATCTTCATCGCCCAGGATATCGGTAAGGATTGCATATTTATTGTCAGATGCGCGGGTAACGAGACCCATTGCCACACCACCAACGTGCTTAGGGAAAGGAACACCTGCATCCATCAATGCCAATGAACCTGCACAAACAGTAGCCATGGAAGAAGATCCATTGGATTCCAACACATCGCTTACAACACGAACGGTGTATGGATATTCGTTACCAGGCATCATTTGTTTCAGGGAGCGCATGGCCAGGTTACCATGTCCTACTTCACGACGGCCGGGACCGCGCATCATTTTCACTTCACCTGTAGAGAATGGCGGGAAGTTATAATGCAGGATGAATTTTGAATACTCAGAGTTGGCAGCGCTTTCTATCAGCAGTTCATCCAATGGCGTACCGAGTGTAACGGTAGTGAGCGATTGTGTTTCACCGCGTGTAAATAAGGCTGATCCGTGGGGAGAGGGCAGTGGATCAATTTCCATGGCGAGGCCACGGACCTGATCGAGCTGACGACCATCAAGACGTACACGATCATTGATCATCATGTCACGTACCAGTTCCCACTGGAGGTCTTCGTAATATTTTTAGCCAGCTTTTTAGTGCTGTCTTCTACTTCTTCGCCGAGGCTTTCGATCAGCTCTTTTTCAGCTTATCAAAAGCATCGCTGCGATCGTGTTTTGCAGAAGCACTTTTAGCGATGGTATAAATCCTTTCTTTTGTAAAAGCAGCTACTTTATCGCGCAGTTCTTCGTTCACAACGGGCTTGGTATACTCACGTTTACCAGTTACACCAGCTTTATCGCGCAGTTCTTGCTGTGCTTTGATTTGGATGCGGATGGCATCGTGCGCAATTTCCAGCGCCTTTACCAGGTCTTCTTCACTGCATTCTTTGGATTCACCTTCCACCATCATCAGGTTCTTATCGGTAGCGGCGATCAGGAAGTCCATATCAGCAGTAGCGAGTTCTGTACGGCTTGGATTTACAACAAAGTTTCCATCTATACGAGCTACCCGTACCTGTGAAATAACTTCCTTAATGGGAATATCTGAAACTGCGAGTGCGGCAGAAGCGGCCAGACATGCGAGGGCATCGGGCATTACTTCTTTATCGCTGGATACGAGGGTGATCAACACCTGTACATCGCAGAAATAATCTTCTGGAAATAAGGGGCGCAAAGAGCGGTCGATCAAACGGCTTACCAATACTTCATAATCATTCAGTCTACCTTCTCTTTTGAAAAAGAGCCTGGGATACGACCAGCAGAGGCAAATTTTTCATTATAATCTACAACAAGGGGGAAAAACTCTTGTCCTTCTTTAGGTTCTTTATTGGCTACAACGGTAGCCAGCATAATGCTGTTTCCCTGGCGAACGGTAACGGAGCCATGAGCCTGGCGAGCCAGTTTACCGGTTTCGATGGTTACCATACGGCCACCACCAATATCAAATGTTACACTAATAGGTTGAGAGAGCATACAGTCTCAATTTAAGGTTAGCAATCGCAAACGGGTAGGCGGGAAGGAATGGTTTGTGAGAGCAACCAGGTTTAAAATACAATTTCCGGTCAACAAACCAGTATGTCAGTAAAACAAGTATTCCCAACTGGTATTATACAGTTGGGAATAGTATCTTAAAGCATATACTGATTATTTTCTGATTCCGAGTTTCTCGATCAATTGGCGATACCCCTGGAGGTTGTGCTTGCTCAGGTAGTTCAGCAGGCGCTTACGCTGACCAACCATCCTCATCAATCCACGGTGGGTAGAGAAATCTTTCTTATTTTGCTGGAGGTGCTGGGAAATCCCGTTGATACGCTCTGTCAGCAAAGCAATTTGACCTTCAATAGAACCGGTATTGTTGGCTTTTCCGCCAAATTGGGTGAAGATATCTGATACTTTTTCTTTTGTTAAATACGGCATCTCAATTTTTTTAAACATCCAAATTTTAACTTCTTCTATAATTTGGCGGCAAAGGTATGGAATTAATCGTGATTTTAATATCTTGCCTGTCCGTTTTTTTTTCTTATCGAGAGAAAATGGGGAAGATGTGAAGATAGGTAAGTCGGACATACCGATGGAGGGAAATAGGCAGTAAAACCTTTAAAACCAGCATGAGTTACCAGTTTGCCATTAGCTATTGTGGGCTTATAACCCGGCGCTATGCCACCCTGATTGCCTTCCAGGGGCCATATTCCCCACTTATTTCCTAAACTACCCTACCGCCGGCATGAAGCAGCTTGTATTTACTGTCACCAATGATCTTAGCTACGACCAGCGCATGATACGGATCTGTACCTCGCTGAGCCAGGCTGGGTACGGGGTGAAGCTGATAGGGCGGAAAATGGATAACTCAGTACCGCTAAAGAGCAGCCTTTCCACCAAAAAAGGTTATCCTGTTTTTTTCAAAAGGGAAAGGGTTTTATATAGAATACAATATCAGGCTATTTTTTACTTGATAACCACCAAATTAGACGTAATCTGCGCTATTGACCTGGATACCATTCTCCCCTGTTATTGGGTATCGGCCATTAAAGGGATTCCAAGGATCTATGATGCGCATGAGCTGTTTTGCGAAATGAAAGAGGTGGTGATCAGGCCCCGGATCTACCGGTTTTGGAAACGGGTGGAGCGTTTTGCTGTACCCCGCTTTAAAGCCGGGTATACAGTAAACCAACCCATAGCCGATGCGTTTAAGGACATGTATGGAGTGAATTATGCGGTGATCCGCAATGTACCTGTGGAATATCCGCTAACGATCCCACATAAGAAAGAAAAGTATATCTTATACCAGGGAACGGTGAATGAAGGCAGGAGTTTTGAGACCCTCATTCCGGCTATGCAACAGGTGCCCGCCCGACTGATCATTTGTGGGGATGGCAACTTTATGGAACAGGCAAAGCAATTAGTGGCAGCGCACAAACTGGAGGAAAAGGTTATTTTCAAAGGCCGGGTGTTGCCACAAGAATTAATAGATTATACCGTTAATGCGTGGATAGGTATTACGCTATTTGAAAATAAGGGTTTAAGCAACTATTATTCGCTGGCCAACCGGTTCTTTGACTATATACAGGCAGGAATTCCACAACTGGGTGTGGATTACCCGGTTTACCGGGAAATAAACAATCAGTACCAAATAGCTGTTCTTATAGACGATCTGGGTGCTGACAACATAGCAGGTCAACTTAACAGATTGTTAAATGATGAGCATTTATATCTGGGATTACAGCAAAACTGCTTAACTGCAAGAGGGATTTTTAACTGGCAACAAGAAGAGCAGAAACTGGTTACTTTTTATTCAACAAATATTTGAGGCTGTTATTTTGGAAAAGTATGTACATATTGTTTCGTCGGATATCCCTTATCCCGTAGATTATGGTGGTGTAATAGATGTATTTTGTACGGTAAAGGCGCTGCATGAAGCAGGTGTTAAAGTTCATTTACATTGTTTTGATGATGGACGTGGACAACAACCAATGCTTGACCAATATTGTACAACGGTTCATTATTATCAACGACTTACCGGGCACAAGTGCATTACGCCCCGGTTACCATATATAGTGGCCTCCCGCTCCTGCAATCAATTGCGGGAAAAATTACTGGAGGACAATCATCCGATACTTCTACAAGGTATTCATTGTACTTACCTGCTCAACGATGAGCGTTTTGACAATAGGAAGATACTTGTGCGGCTCATGAATGTAGAGTATGAATATTATGAGCAGTTGTGCAAAACCACTACGGTATTGCAACCACTGAAGAAGATCTACTACCACCATGAGAGCCGCCTTTTAAAGAACTATGAAAAACGATTGCCGATAAGGCCATGTTCCTGGCATTATCAGAACAGGACGTAGCGGTATACCGACAAAAGCTTCATGCCAAAAATGTAGTATGCCTTCCTCCTATGCTGCCGTTTACGGCCGTAGAAACAGAAACGGGTATCGGTTGTTTTTGCTTGTACCACGGTAACCTTTCTGTGGCAGAGAATGAAGAAGCGGCCATCTGGTTGCTGACGAATATCTTCAATAAGATAGATGTTCCCTTTATTATAGCTGGTAAAAAACCATCGCCCCGGCTGGAGCGGGAAGTAAACCTGCATGGTCATGCCTGCCTCATCTCAATCCTTCGGCCCAGGAAATGCATGACCTGATCCGTAAAGCGCAGATCCATGTATTACCATCCTTTTGCCGTAAGAGCAGGTCGGTAAAATTATTAAACGCTCTTTTCTCCGGCAGACATTGTGTAGTAAACCCCACGATGGTAAATACTTCCGGACTGGACACAGCCTGTCATGTAGCCACTACTGCCGAAGCGTTTCAATCGATCATCATCCAACTCTATCACCAGCCTTTCGATGAGCACGAATTGGTTTTGCGCAAAGAAATACTGGCCCCCTTCTTAAATCATGGTCAATTAACCAAGCAATTGATATCGTTGATATGGCAGGGAGAACACCAATACAGCTAACACGAATGGAAAGGGTTGACAGGTTGGAAAGTTGAAAGGGTGATAAGGTGAAGCATTCAGGAAGGAGGCAACCAGGCACCGTGGCAGTAAGGCAACGAGAAAAAGCAGGGTTCTGTTTATTGTTATTTAGAAAGCCTGATGAAGTATTGAAGTCTATACAAATCAAAATAGGTTAAGGAAGGATTGCAGGAAAGCAGGTTGCGCCGGACAGGGCCTTTAAACAGGTGATACAAGAGCAGCGGTATCCACTCCCCTTTCCATGACTTCAATGAACGGTAAATCCTGAATAGTTTTACATGTCTGGCCAGTTCGGCAGCCGGTAGCAAATTGCTTAAGCCGCACAGGTTTTTCAGTGCATTTTCGGATTTGGCAATAAACGCACTATTGATTTCCAATCCTGCATGCAATACAGGATTATCTATATAAGCAATGGGAATACGCGCTCTTTCCAATTGTATACCTATCCAAGTATCTTCATGTCCATATCCCTCTCCGCCGGTTTCAAAAGACAATTGTTTAAAATAGCGGGCTTCTATGATGAAGTTATTGGTCATAAAAGCCGGTTGGTGTTTTTTGTCGTCCCTCCTGCCTTCACGAGCCAGGCCATAGGTCCAGTGTAAACGGAGAGCACAATCTTTGGGCGGAGCAGCAGTATAGGTTCTCCCCTACTACTACACCTGCATGGGCAGTTACTGCAAGGATATATTTGTCTAAAAAATCATCTGTGATCAGTTCGCTATCGCCATCCAGGAAAAGGAGCCAATCGCCTGTAGCGGCATCTGCCAGGTGCTGGCGGATGCGTATACGTCCCTGGTTTTGTGCATGAAGGGAATAACGTACAAATGGCAGGGAAGCAATGGCATTATTGACAAGTTGAAAGGCTGGTTCCGAAGCATCATCCATTACAATAATTTCTCCGGCCGCTCCTAAACGGGAAAACCCGGCGCTTAGCCAGGCCACCAATGTATTGATATCCTGATTGAATACGGGAATTAGGACGGAGATCATACCATGTCGATGCTTGCATTATCGATTACCCGGCCCCTTTCGGTACGCACCATACGTGCCGGGAACTTATTGATCACGATATAATCATGGGTAGCCATGACTATCGCGGTGCCGTAATCGCGCGATATATGAAACAGGAGCTGCATGATCTCATCGGAAGTTTCGGGATCGAGGTTACCGGTAGGCTCATCGGCCAGGATGAGTTTGGGCGAATTGAGTAATGCCCTGGCCACATCCACCCGTTGTTGTTCGCCACCACTCAATTCAAAAGGCATTTTAAATCCTTTTGATTTTAAACCTACCTTGTCCAGTACATCAATGATCTTTTCGTCCATGAGTTTTCATCTTTCCAGCCGGTAGCCCGCAATACAAATTTGAGGTTGTCATTCACGTTTCGGTCGGTCAGCAATTGAAAATCCTGGAATACAACGCCCAGGTTACGACGCAGGAAAGGCACTTTTTTCCAATCCATTTCACGGAGGTTGAACCCCACAACGGAGCAATCTCCTTCTTTGAGGGGTAGATCGCCGTAAAGGGTTTTCAGGAGACTTGATTTTCCGGTACCCGTCTTTCCAACGAGGTACACGAACTCCCCCTTTTTGCACCCTGAGGTTCACATCCTGCAGAACGAGATTCGTACCCTGGTATATATTTACGTGCTTTAATTCAATGATTGCATCCTGCATATTAACCGGTTAAGTCAAACAAAAATAGGTAATTATGTCTGAACCCCGATTTTTTTGGATTTGAAGGATTTAGTGGATTTGGGTTCGTGGTTGGTTTACAAGGACACGAGTAGTTGGTTAATTAGGCAGGAGCCAATGAACAGCGCCTGGGAGGAGTTAACCACCACATTTAGCCTTGAGGTTGCAGACTGGCTCCCATTAGTACGATGGGCTTTTTGTCGCCGGGCATGGTGATCATTCTTTCATATTTCAGACCCAGTTTGTCCAGCAGCCTGATAGAGCGTACATTGTCCTGGTTAGTAATGGCCAGGATATAGGGTAAGGCATATTTATTTTTTGCATGGACCAGTACGGCTGTTGCAGCCTCATAACCATATCCTTTTCCTTCATAGGGAGCCAGGTAGGCAAAACCTATGTCAACATGCTGTAATGCATCTCTTTTGATGAGTCCACACATACCTATGGGAATTTGTTCTTCTTTCAGGAGCACCAGCCATAGGCCAAAGCCATTCTCCTGGTAACTTTTCAGGGGAACGTTGTGTATATATTTCACAGCATCTTCCAGGTTCCTCACGCCTTTATCGCCAATAAAGGTGAGCCAGGCTGGTTCATTAACGAGTTGAAGGATAAAGGGGGCATCCTCTACGGTTATTTGCCTGACCAGCAAGCGTTCTGTTTCAGCAATTATCATGGTTATTGTTCAGCTTTATCGTTCTACGATTTCTTTGATGGTGGCCAACACATCATCCCATCCGGCCAGGGAATTTTGCCACCACTGTTCGCAGTTAAAGTTAATTTGATTCACCGTTAGAAGGGTCTTATTATTTTCCTCCGACAGGCTGTACGTAATGGTAGTATAATGTTCGGGGTGATCTTCTAAACCACTGTAGGGTGTCCAATAGGTATACCGCAACAGGTGCGTAGGCACAAAATCGAGGATGATACCTTTATCCCTCACCTGGTTACCTGCCTGGTCGTATACAAATATCAGTTCACTACCCACTTTCCAATCAGTGATAACCTCTACTCCTGGCAGAAATTGGGTAATGATATCGGGGTTGATCAATGCATTCCACACTTTAGAAGCGGCGGTATTGATCTCAATGGATTTGTTAATACTTTTCTCCATCTTGTTCGATTTTAGTGCAATCCTTTCCTAAAGTTACGCACTCAATCCTTCTCCCACTTTCTTTTGTGTGATCCTTCCTGCCTTTGAATGGTCCAGCCATTGGCAACGGCTTTTGAGTAATCTTTTCCGCAGTTTTTGGGATAAAATATTTTCAAGACCGTTTTCTTCCGTGAATAGCCTGGCAGGATACCCAATTGACCAAGGATCTCATAGGATGCCGATCCACAACGCATACCTACCAAGGCATAATCGTAGGGTGTTTGCAACAGATAGGCCTTTGCAATGCTGTCGAATTGCTGCTTTTGCCGGGTAGTGACGGGAATGTATACAACGGCTTTTTAGCGCTATCAGGATCACCACCCAAGATGGCATAAAAACTACGTTCATTGTGTTCGGCATAGATGCTGTGCCGGTTATTTTGCTTTTTGAATACATGAAAGGCACCTGCAGGCAGAAAATTGAGGATCTGGTTGCTGTCGGCTTCAATGCCCACATGACCGCCCAAGATACCGCCAAACCATTTCGATTCGGTAGCTGAGTATTCCTTCAACGGCTTAGAACCATACAGAAAATGAACTTTCAGGAAAATAGTATCGCTGGCCCAGGCCAGTGAGGAAAGGAAACAAGCTATACAAATAAGAAAGGGGCGCATATATGGCCCCTTCAAGATAGAACAAAATTCAGTATGTTTTGACTATTTTAGGACTACAGGTCACTCATGATCTCCCATTTTGATACATAGATTGTTAATTCGTTTGGCTTTTCGGGATCGCCATTGAAAAATATCAGGTTGCCGTCCTTCGCCTCCAGTCTAATTAACTGCTTGGTTAGGCTACCGTCTTTTTGCTTGATAAAACCAGTGTATAGGGCACCGCCAACTGTAAAGTCATTATTAAAATTGCAATCAATTTGCTCGAGAATCATCTCGAATCCCTCCTTCTCTTGACCCGATGCCTGGGCCGACAAGGTGATCGTTTTCGCCGTTGGGTTTACAAGTATTTCAGTATTCACGTCCATCAGCTGGCCTGATTGAGTGGCCAGCAGCTTTTCAGCAGAGAACTTAACAGTTTCGTTGCAAACACTTTTTGCTGGTCAGAATTTGCAATAGTCGCTTTGCCCGACCTTGCGGTCGAATTAGGCCTGGCGGCTTTCTGACCAGTGTTACAGGCTAAAAACGATAAAAGAATGAAGGAAGCAAGGGGTTGCGACAGTTTCGGGTATTGCATATTTAATAGGCTATGTATCCTTTAGTAGGACAATCGAAACCTTTGTTACCATTAGTCCCCGTTTTTATTTGGGTTCAATTAAATCCCATAGGTTGCCATAGAGGTCGGCAAATACGGCTACCCTACCCCAGGTTTCCAGAACGGGCTCCCGCACGATGGTGATGCCCTGATCGAGGAGGTTTTGATAATCTCTTTCAAAATTGTCGGTATACAGGAAGAGGAATACCCTGCCGCCGGTTTGGTTGCCTACCCTGCTTTGTTGTTCCTCATTGGCGGCTTTGGCCAATAACAGGCAGCAGCCATCAGAACCGGGAGGAGACACCACCACCCATCGCTTTACCGGATTGAGCACGGTATCTTCTATGAGGGTAAAATGTAATTTTTGGGTATAAAAGGCAATGGCTTCGTCATAATCGTTTACTACCAGGGCTATGAGTGCCAGGCTTTGTTTCATGGTTGCGTGTTAATTGCGAATTTGATGGCAACAAATATGCGTGTAAAATTGCCTGCAACCAAAATAGTTTTTCCTGTAGAAATGTCCTAAGCGTGCTGCACTTTACCCGAATTGATCAGGGGTAATAATTTGTTTTGCAAATACTGGGTCCAGGCAGGCGCACAGGAATCGTAACACTCTACTTCAGGAGTCAACCCTTCATGTGTAAATACAAGTTGTGTTTTGCCTCCTTTTTCTGTAATATCAAAAATCACTTTCGATCCTACCCATTCCTGTCTTTTCTCAATAAAACTAAGTTCGCTTTCTGTGATCAGCCATACTATTTTTTATTGGGGATCACTTCCACCAGTTTTTGTTTGCTATAATGAACCCCATCCCCGGCACGAAAACTAAACTCATCATTCAGCTTTTCGGTATTGCCTTCAAATTCTTCCCCATAGTATCCCTGCCACCAACCACGTACATTGGTAACTGCTTTAAATACTTCCTGGGAGTGCCCTCCGTCAATAGGGTAAGTGTAAAATCTGTTGTTGTTGCCATGGCTTTAATTTTTAGCGTTGATTTCCTATCAAAGCTATTGGCCAAATGGTACTTGTACGGGGTGTAGAATAGACTTTCAGATGGGTAAATTTGGACAAATTCGTTACATAAAAACTGTTATTCGGCTTTGTGCAATTTCTCAATGATCTTGACCTGTTCGGTGGTAATGGAGTAGATGAGTTGAAACTGGTCGGTGATGGCTTTCAGGTCGGACAGGGTTTTGCGCACTGATTGTTCGGGCTTGCCAGCACCTGGCTGCATTTCCAGCCTTCTTTGCTCTAATAATTGCTGCAGGCGGGCACGGATGGGGTATTCGCTGGCTTTTTGATCGGCCTTAAGAATGGCCTGGTTTTCGAGCACATTGGCTGTATTCTGAAATTGATCATCTACCTGTTTTACCAGGGGCACAAAATCGGTTGAAGCATATTGTGCGGCCGAGCGCTGTGCATAATAAGACAAAGAGGCAATATGGGAATTAAGCAAGTGACTGGTGGCCACAAACTGGTGATAGTGTGGTAAGCCAGGCTGTTTGTTTTTGGGTTCAGAAAGCATCCGTTGAAAGTGGTCCGACATATTGGCCAATGCTACAAATGCTTCTTTACGGGCTGTACGGTAGTTGTTGTTGGCAGGCGTTTGCCCGGTAAAAAGGCAGCTACCATATTGAAATAATGGCGGCTGGCCGTAATGGATTTCTGGATAAAGGGTTCCATTTGTTCATGCTCCCACAGGGGCAATACAAAGGAAGATACCAGCCAGGCAATAATGGAGCCGATGCCTGTATCCACAATCCTATCCTGCAGCACATCTGTCAAGCCGCTGGGATTGATAAAGTGGAAGCTTAATACCACATAGGTAGTGATACCGGCAGAGCCGACGAGGTAATTCAACTTGAGGTAGCTGTATGCCAGGATCATGGCCACCAGCATAAGGATAAAGAGGGCTGTATGGTCTTTGATAAAGAACAACACACCAAAAGAACAGGCCGCTCCTATGAGGGTGCCACCCAACCGGTGAAAGTTTCTTTGCCGGGTAATACTGTAGGCCGGCTTCAGGATGGTGACAATAGTAAGTAATATCCAGTAACCATGCCCCAGGGGATAGAGGAGTGAAATAATGTAACCGATCATCATGGCCAGGGTAACACGGATGGCATGCCTGAAATGGGAAGATTGCAAACTAAGGTTATCCACCAATAAGCGGATATTGAATTCCTGTCCGGCTACATCCTGCTCTTCGAGGCGGTCGGGATCGATCTTTTATTTTTGCTGATGCTGCGGTCGTAGGTGGAATAATGGGCCAGTATACCGATTCGTTCTACCAGGTCTTCGATGCTGTACAGGATATGGCGTAGTTTGATCAGTCCTCGATGGTATGTGGATTCAATTGCTGGTCGCGGTGGGCAAAAAGATAGTGCTGGTTTCTTTGAATGCCTGATCCAGGGTATTGTCGTGCTTATAGGATGTTCCTTCCTGCACGGCCAGGCCAATCCGGTGCAGTTTTTCCGATGCCTGCATGATCATGCGGTGGTATACTGGCAGGATCTCTGTATCGTCGAATTCTTTGTGCAGGGACTCATAATCCTGTTGGGTGGTCATGATGCGCTCGAAGAGGTCCATGCTGTCGAGGAACATCATCATGAGGATACGGCCTTTGCTGGTGGATTCAAATACAACACGGCGGGCCCTGAACAGCATTTCGCGTAACTCGTCCTGGTGCAGGTGCACAGAAACCTGGAGGCGCATCAGTTCCCGTACCAGGCTGTCGGTATCGCGTTCCTTTTCGTAAAAGGCGGCTTTGATCTTGAGGTAATCGGCAATTCCCATGAGGTTTTCGCCCAGTAATTGCTGAATGGGTTTGTAGGGCCGCAGGGTATACAGGGTAAGGCTGAGGATAGCATACCAGGTACCGCCGAGGGTAAACCAGGCAGCATCGCGCCAGATATTGGAGGAGGCGAGGTGACTGTCAATATTGAAAATGAAAACCAGGAGGGCAATCAGGCCGATGGCGTTTACGCGGTTGCCATATACACCTACCAGGGAAAAGAAAAGACCAAAAACGATGATCTCCAGCCCTATCAACCAGGGAGAATGCCGGGTAAGCCCTACTATGACAACGATGATAAAATTGAGCAGGATGCTCACCAGCATCCCATTGCGGCGGTGCTGGGGCGGTCCGGGTGTATCGGTGGTACTGACTACCAGGGCGCCCAGGGGAATGACCATGAGGTGGGATAACAGGCCGAAATGGTTTAAAATAAGGGCCGGAATGATGGCACCTGCGGTAATGCGTACGCCGGCATATAAATACTGACTACTGATAAACTTCCTGAATTCCCGGGTATAATCCATAGCTTGTATTCATAACTAAATTACACACTGTTTTGTTGGCAGGGGCCTAAGGTCGGGTTTAAATTTCTGTAACTCATCCGGTTGTAAAAATATTTTCGGAGGCGGCAAGGTAGGGGGTCTTACACAGTCCAGTCTAGTACTGGCTTTCAGGGAAATTCAAAAAAACAAGTAGAAATGATCCACAGGATGTGAAAATAAAATATAAAATAAATTTGGTGCGATGTGATTTTAGCGTATTTTTGCACTCCAAAAAACGATATAACGGTCCTGAAAATGAGACAGTTATTGAGTAGAAAGGGAGGTTAGAACTCGTAGCTCAGTTGGTAGAGCACAACACTTTTAATGTTGGGGCCCTGGGTTCGAGTCCCAGCGGGTTCACTTGATGGGACAAGTACACTAAATCGGTGCTTGTCCCATTTTTCTTTCGCTCAAACCCGCGTCCACGCTGAATATTAGGATCAGGGGATCGAGTACCAAATATCGAACCAAGCATTCCTGGCTAATATGCATTCTCCATACAAAATAAAACTCGGTCATATAATTGATTTCAGGGTGAAATATTGCTCTTTTACGAAAGAGGAAGGCAGAAGGCAAATACTCCCTTATCAAGGACTTCGTTGTGACTTTTGGCACGATCACGGTGATAACTCAGAAAATAAAATGTTCATGATATGGCCAGAATTCGAGAATGCAGCAGGTGAAGTTATTTTGGAAAATGATCCTGTTGTTCCTCAAATAGGTACAGCCCCTATGTGGGTAATTGTACCTGAAAGAAGGCCCTACCATTATGGTCATATAAAAGAAGGCTTAGTATGCTATTTTAGGGAAGGTGCAAAAGGACGGTCGAATGTCAGGTAATTGAAGTAATCGGCTTGCTAATTAACCCAACAGGTAGCCATTAATTTAACTTACTTATAATGCATTCTTCCTGAGTCCACTCTACCGGTTCTTGCGTTTGCTGAACTCCCTCTTTTTCTGTATCTTTATTTTATATGACAGCGCTTCAAATCATTGGAAAAACAGGTAACGAAGCTGTGCAAAAGCTCCGTCTACAGAAGCTACGCAGTGGTTATCCTTTCATGATCAATTCGAAAGATCTGGAACCTAACCAATGCTATTTGGAATATCCGGATGGCTCCATTCAGCTTGTTTACTTAAAAAATGCCGCCAGGGAATTCACGGTAATTCGCACTTTGTCTCCTTCAGAGGAACTGTCACTACGTAGCAGATATGGTCTTTCCCGTCTTTAATTATGCCGGAACTATTCATTATTACAGGTTCTAACGGAGCTGGTAAGTCCAGTATTGGCCCAGAGTACCTACCTACTCACATCCGGCAGCAAGGCCCCATTTTTGATGGAGACAAACTCCTCGTCGAAAAAAAGAAAGGAACTTTGGCGAAGCATCAAATCCCACAAAGAATGCAGCAAATTAGCATTTGCGTTCGTTACTGAAACATTTGACAGGCTGGTAGAAACCGCACTTGCAGCGAACGTGGATTTTGCCTACGAAGGGCACTTCACCAATGAAGCTACCTGGGATATTCCTCGCCAATTTCGGGTAGCAGGCTATTCTATCCACTTAATTTTTCTCGGTCTTCAGGACACAGGCTTATCTGAGCTTCGTGTCGTTGACCGGTCACAAGCCGGTGGCCACTATGTAGATCCCCGTACAGTAGCAGATAACTTTTATGGCAATCTGGAAAAACTGAATGAACATTACGAAATGTTCCAAACAGTTCAGATCATTGATACTTCCGAGGCGGAGCATGTAGTCCTTGCTGTATTAGAAGAAGGCAAACCTGCGAATGCCGTGCCATCAGAAATGCTTCCATTGTGGTTTCAGCAATATTTACCCTCCATTACCCAAAAAATCAAGGCCGGGGAACCACGGTTTTACTAAGATTATCAATGCTACAAGGCTATTCAGAAGACTCCATTGAACATTTAGGCTCCAGGTGAATTATTAGGACTGTGTCATATACTTTTGCTATGGCATTCTCCTTAACAAATCCAGGTCCCGTATAAATTGATTCGAGTTTTGTCCCAGCGGGTTTCACCGAGTCGGACAGGCTTCCAAATTTGGAAGCCTGTTCTGTTTTTATCTCGCTGGAAGCCGCACCCAGCGTGCTTATTCAGTCCTGACGCGGGTTTCAGGGAAATAAAAAACGGCAGTACAAGTGATTTTGTACTGCCGTCCGGTAGAGTGGAGTCTGCCGACGAATTGTCGAACCATATAAGAGCCTTTTTCAGACGACTATACCAACTTAAATCATTGACTGATAATAGCTTGTTGAAAATAAAGTAAGCTATTATATTAAAAAAATAAGATTATGCTATATTTATTACGAGTGCGACAGGCATTCATTTGTATACAATTTTTGTTAAGGCATTGTTGAAGTTAGAATCCTATCCACCCGGGTTTGCGATTTTATGCGATCGTAATCGAATTTGATCGTTTATTTTCGTTTTTGTGACTGTAATACAGGATTAAGGTGTAATATTTCATTTTAAGCCCACCGCGATAGTGCGGAAGGCTTTTCATCATCTCAACTACCCTTTTAGGATTCTCGCCTTTATCTGCTCCGTTTGTCGTGTTCGTTGTATTCGCGTTATTCGTCGTATTGGTCTTGCTGTTTTCTGCTGCTGGTGGCTCGATATCAGAGGATGCTTTTTTACGTTTGATGAAAGGCAGGTTGTATGTAACGGATATGGACCAGCCGTTCTTGAGCCTGTTCCTCGTAGCGAGCGTGCTTTCCCCTTCCGGCAGCCATTTGTAATTGCCATTGGCATCTTTGGGATACTGGCCGCTCAGTTCCGTTACCTTGCCCCACATTAAGCCGGTGTTCACGCAAAGGCGATTGTTGCTGCCAAACAGGAAACTGACGCCCGTAAAGTACCGAGGCCTCGGCTTGTCGCTGAAGTTGACACCCGCCCCGAAGTGTAGACCTGCATTGAAGAAATAGCCGAACTTATAATAAAAGTGCAGGTAGGAAGCGAAGCCAAACTCGACCTTACCGGTATTCTCCTGTATGATGCGATTGCCCCTGACAACGGGCGTTACAGTCAGGTCGCTGTCTTTCCGCGTAGTGAACTCATTGTCTGCAAGGCCCCCGATATACAGGCCGGAGCTGACATCGATCTTAAAGAAGTTCCTGATGTAGCCGATCTGAGTAGGATAGTTGGATTTCAGCAGGTCGGGATAAGGCGCATTTTCTTTCCGCTTAATGGCCAGCTTGAAATTGATCTGATCGTATTCAGGGATATCGGGGAAGCGATAGGCGATCACGTATTTGCTGCGCCAGAACTCGCCGTACAGTGCTTTAAGACTTTTACCCAGGCTGGAATCAGCAGAGATTGGGTCCAGGAAAATATCGACGAAGCTGGTGAAAGACTGGTGTGTGTCTTTCCCCACAGCAGTGAGCACGCTGTCGATGGCGAGCAGGGCCTTTTGTTTCTTGTCTTCAATGCAATTGTGCGCCGTCCGCGACATCACGCGGTAGTTTTCCAGCAGCAACCCCATCTCCGCCCGCAGGTGAAGTAGAGCTGTTTTCACAAACAGGTAGCGCGCCTGCTCATCTGTTACATCCTCCTTCTTTTGGCCGGCGCTTTGCGGTGAAATGCCTTGCGGATTGTCGATCTTCGAAAACAGCAGGTTTTCCAGCAAACCGCTTGCCTCGTTGTTCACCAGAAAAGCCGTATCGGTTAATTCCACATCATAAAGATAGGGATTCACGTTCCGAACGATGTACACTAACGGGGCGCCTGCCTTCAGGTGAATGCGGCGCGTATTGTGCACCACGAACTGCTCCCGTGCCAGCCGAACTTTCGGACAGGTGTCGCAAAGTTTCAGGAAGAGGTCGATAGTATCACGGCTTTGTGTTTTATTAAACTTATAGGGAATGAAATAAGTAAGGCCTGATGAGGCATCATACACGATGCGGTTGTTGAAAGCAAGCAGCGTGTCCTCACAACTCAGGCAGGTATCGCAGCAAAAATTGGCTGGTATCCGGTAGTTATCAAACAGGTTGGTCTTCAGCACTTTTTTACAGAGTCGAAGTATTTGGGATAAACAGGCACGGCTGGCTTACTGCCGGCAGCAGGTGCAGCATCGGTACCGGAATTATCGTCAATGGCTGCTTTCTTTTTGTTTATCAGCCGCAATAGTTCAATCCCTTTGTCTCCAACTGTCTTCAGCACTATGGCGTAGCCTGCTTTGACAGATTGTAGTTTGTTCTTCTTAAAGTCAATTAGCAATACTTTCTCTCCTTCAATATCTCTCAATTGAAAAGGATAAGTTTTTCTGGTACACCGTCCACGAAGACCATAAACTTTTTGGTAAACTCGGTTAGCTGTATATCCGTGGCTCCATCAGAAGCTTCAATACCAAAGCCGGCACCGTCTGCCAGAAAATCCAGTTCTATTTTGGGCAATGGTTTTGTTTAACAATGGCTGCTTCCAATGTCGACTGTTCAACGGTCACCAACTGACCGTTGGTGCTATACACGACCACAAACAGACAGAAAGAAATGATCAACTTTTTCATATCAGTTGTTTTTCAGTTTTAAATGGGGAAACACTTTCAGGTTGTTGATGATGTTTTGGATGGGCACAACATAGGTACTGGTCAGGTCGGCCCCGATGATGATGCCAATAATGTTCTTTTGGTCGTCCATTACAGGTGCGCCGGAGTCCCCTTCCTCGCTGCATTTTTCCAGCTCGATAAGGTCTTTCAGGAAAAGCCCTGGATGGGCTGCGCTGATGTTATAGGGCCGCGTTTGTCCGCAGGCCTTGATACCGATGCCGGTCCTTTTGCCTGACATGGCCCCGCAAAAGCTCAGCTTCAGGGTGCCGATGTCCTCGCCGTTGACGGCATGGAGGTCCTCCGGCTCGCCCAGTTCGTCCACCCGGTCGCTTAGGCTGTTCTCGTCATCCAGCCGCGCCACGGCCGCGTCCACAAAATCATTGATATAGCCAAAGTCTGCCTGTGCCAGCGTATGGCCTGCCAGGCCGGTCAGGGTGCCCGGTGTCACCAGTTTGCCAGCCCCCCTCAGCACAGCCGGTGGTTTCACTTCCAGGATGCCATTGGCCAGCTCGCTGCCAAACAGCACGTGGTAGCAGCTCAGCATATAGAGCGTGGTGCTGCCATCAGGTTCGCTTTTAGTCACTTTGAGCGACATCGTGCCCGTGTTATCCTGGTGAATGCGCGATACGCTTTCGCCCGGCCGCGCCGGCAGGTGGTCGCCGCCGGGATTTCGCCATTGCGGTTTGATGCCCACCGGCTTTTCTTTTACATCCGTAGGAATATTGATGCCGCCATAGTTTATAAAAGCAGGGACCGGGTTGGTGATCTCAGTGAGGTTATCTTTCTTCTTGTTTACATAAAATTCCAGCACAAGCTGACCGGTATTTTCATTACCAGTCGTCTTTTGCCCACGCCCGTGCCGGCAAAGCCGTCGATTGTGTTCTGCCATTTGGTACCGAAAGTTTCGATGGCCCCTTTGATAGCTGCTTCTTTTTCGGAAGCGCTCAGTGTTTCAAAATTGACAGGCGCATTGACGGGAAACCCACCGGCGATCTGTCTTTTCGCTTCCTTGAAGGCCAGCACGATGTCGAGCAGGTCGTGCCAGAGCTTGGAGCCGAAGCTGAGGAAAAGCCAGTACAGATGCAGCCCAGCACGATCTGGCAATAACGCCAAAAGCCGCCGGAAGGATAGAGTTCAGTGATCTTCACCGGCCAACCCAGCTGCATGTCGCCCGACTTCACCAGCAGGTAAAACAGATCGGCCCGCAGGATGGTAGCCACCACTATGGCCACACTGATGTTGATCTTGAGAATGCGGTAGTACCGCTGCTGTTCCTGCATTTCCGAAGGCAGCTTCAGGGTGGTGTTCCTGATGCGGAAGAACAATTTGAACCAGGGCTGGAACTTAAGCAATTCCGCCACCCGTTCGGAAAGTAGGCTCAGGATGAAGAGGGCCATGAGGAGATTAAGTAGGTTATCTGGCATATGAAACGATTGACAGGTTAAAGTGTGGAACAAAATTCCATTAGCGGGCGGCGCGGACGAATGGGGAAAAGGACGGAAAAAACGGAAAAACACTGTGCATTATTGTTTTCCGTAAAGCCAATATTGCATTGTTGTGTGAGACTAGTAAATTCACGGTAATGAAAAAGACCATCGGCATAGCAGACGATCAGCAGTTGTTCACTAAATCACTATCCATCCTAGTGAATACATTTTCAGGTTTTACAGCAGTACTCGATGCGCTCAATGGCCAGGAGTTGCTGCGAAAGCTGGAACAGCAGGCTGTGCTGCCCGACATTATTCTGTTGGACGTGAACATGCCCGTAATGGATGGCGTGCACACGGCAGAAAGGTTGACGCAAACATATCCTTTGATCAAGCTGGTGGCCTTGTCGATGAAGGACGATGATACTACCATCATTAGTATGCTGAAGGCGGGCTGCTGCGCCTACCTCCTGAAAGACATCCATCCGGATGAACTGGAAAAAGCCTTGCAGGAAATAGACACGAAAGGTTATTACAACGCAGATACGGCCAACATCAATTACCGCCGCCTTATCGTAAGCGGCCGGAAACTGGAGGCTAATAGATTATCAGAGCGGGAAATGGAGTTCCTGCAATATGCCTGCAGCGAACTGACATATAAGCAGGTGGCAGCCCGGATGAACCTGTCGGAAAGGACCATCGATGGTTATCGGGAATCCGTATTTGAAAAACTGAACGTACAGAGCCGCGTAGGCATGGCGCTGGAAGCCATCCGGCGGAAAATGGTATCGATTCATTAATTAAAACAAAATAATAATGGCAACATCTACCAAACCCGTAGGCACCACTTCTAAAAAGCCCGGAAAGCCAGCTAAAAACAACCAGATCAAACGGCCCCACCAAACCCAAACCAGTGGGTACGACCAGCAAGAAGGCAGCTAAGAAGAAAACCGATCCCACCAAACCTGTAGGGACCTCTCCCAATCCTCCCGGAAAATCAGCTAAGAAAAAGGCGGCCCCTAAGAAAAAGAAATAAATATATAGCCGCGATCAATGTGTTTTTATAAAAAGAATCGATAGTTGCCTATCGATTCTTTTTATAGCTGCGTAAAAATTTGCCCCAGCTGCCCTTTGCCATTTTAATCCGCTTGCTTGCATAAAAGAAATCGTAGAACACGATCTGCGTAAAATCGTCGGCCAGGTCGGGATGAAAAATGGAAAGCCCATGTCCGAAAGGAAGCTGCGTGTCAGGATTGATCTTTTGAAATTGTCACCAACGAACCTGAACGGCCTGTATTCCTCGATCGCGGCTTTGAGGTCGCGGAAGCTCTCCTGTGTCACTAGGCCCTTCTCTGCAAGGCGGGCCACATAGTCGAGCAGGTCGATGCAAAAGATCAGTGCAGTAAGGTCGATAGAACCGTCTTCATTCAGGAAGTAGCCTTTCGAAAGATCAAGACAGCCCAGCCGCTCTGCAGCAATCTGGTTGAACAAATGATTGTCAAGGGCTTGTGCAAGCGATTCACAAACAACATCCAGCGCCTTGATCACTTTACCTGCTACCACTGGCTGCACGGCGCTCACCACCAGTTCTTTGATGCTCTTCTCCCAGGTAGGGTTATTAAATACATTGGGCAAGGTTTGCACTGTTACCGTAGCCAGCTCCTTTCCGTCCACGGCCGGGTTTTGCGCAATGCGGCCAAGGATTTTCAGGTAATCGAACCCTGCAAAGAAGTTCACTGTCTCGGCAGCCACAAACCACTTTGTCGTCTCTTCCAGCTCCACGCCATTTTCCAGCATCTGCATCCAGCAGTTGACCATGATCACCAGCTCCGTTTTCATGTTCAGCACTTTGAGGGCGCTGTTAATCTCGGTTAACGTAAGCATATTGATCTGCACCTCATCATCTTCCACCTTATCGGTCAGGGTATTTTTGAACTTGATGTCCAGCAGCTCGTTGAACTCGAACGATTCGAAAGCAGGTTGGTTTTGCACCAGAAAACGCGTACGGCGGTTGGCGATGACCTTGATGTCCGAGCCGCGCGCATCCTGTAGTTCATCCCTGTCGGCCCATACCTCTTCGGCAAAAATATTAGGCAGCAGGTGATCGGGTGGCATCGCTTTGAATTCTTCCGTATGCTTCGTAGGGTCACCGTCGAAGATGCCGAAGCCTGTACCGTGGTCCCAGGTAAACAACAGGAACTTTTCCCGTAGCAGGTCGTTGTCTTTGATATGGCGCAGCACGGCGGCCAGCACACTCCTTTCACCCGGATTCACTTCGCCGAAATCGTGCAGCAGCTTCTCCCTTCTTCTGCCAGTCGCAGTATTGTGCTCAAACAGGTTCAGTTTGCCGGTGATTCGGCCGCCGCTCAATTGCTCGAATTGACTTTCGAACACAAGCAAGGTCAATTGTTCATTGTGCTTCGACTGCTTCAAAGTAGTCAGCAGTGCATCCGCATAAGATTTGGTTTCGTCGTCTTCTGCATAAATAAAAAACAGAACAGTCCAGCCTTGCTGCATAAATTCTTTATTTTTAGTTTTTACAATTTATGGGAGTTCAATGAAATGCCCCCTGACCATCACTTTCTTTGCTGGTATCTTCTTGGCCGGCATCTATAGTCTGCATGCTCAAACGGACTTCCGGCTGGCCTTTACCCAAAAGGTTGGTCCCGCACAAGGCCTCAGCAGCTACAACGCCAGCAAGATCGTACAGGACAGGTATGGATTTATATGGATTGCCACACAGGATGGCCTCAACCGATTTGACGGCAATCAATTCATCATCTACAACAAGACCAGTGATACGGACCACCGGCTGCTGGGCAATATGATCAATACCATACAAATCGATTCGATGGCCAACCTGCTTTGGGTTACTACTTCCTATGGGGGACTGAACGGCATCGATTTGATCACTGGACGTGTAATACATACGCTAAGGAACGACATCACCCCAAAGGGATTTCCCGGCGGCTGGCTCAAATGCTTCACCATCTGTGCCGGACTGATATGGATAGGTACGGAAAACGGTATTGTGGTGTACAACCCGCAGGCAAGGGCATTTATGGCCATAGAGCATCTGCCTGTTGCAGGTACACAGCCAAAGGCCAATGTCAGCTTCCTTTATGCGGATGGCTACAACAATGTATGGGCTTATCTGCCCGGCACAGGTCTGCTGGCCTACCAGGGCCGTACCGGCAAGTTGCTGCACACCTATATACCGGCAACATTCGGACAGCCGGAACGCAAAAGCTTTTACAGTTTCCTGGGCGGGTGGTTCGCATCGATGATTCCAGCTTTTTGATGGCGATCAACAATGGGTTCCGATTGGTCGTTCATGATCAGGCAGGCTATATTGTAGCGAACAAAGCCCTGCCCGTGAACAAGTCCATCAGCGAAGAGTATATTTATGCCTGTGCATTCGACAGGTACCACCGGCTCTGGTTTTCCACCGGCGACCAATTGTTTGTTACAAGCCTTCAATCTTCCCAGTATGTACCAGTAAAAGATATGGCGGGCGACAAAAGCCAGGCTGAACGGCTCGACTTTATTTCCTACATCTGCTTCGACGCACAGGATAATATGTGGCTGGCATGTCGTAAAGGTATAGCCTATGCTCCATTGCGTGAACCCGTCTTTTCCCCGTATTTCGAATCCGCCGAAAAAAACATCAAACTGACACACGTCAATTACGTGTATTCAGATAACGACACGTTGCTATACGCCTGTACCACCACAGGCTTATTTACTGTCAATCGTATAACCAGGGCCATCACCAGCATGGGACTGGCAGCTGGCAGTAACTACCTTTTCAGGAACTTCGACCATCGTCTCATTGTATCTTCAGAAGCGGGATTACTGGCGTACAATGACCATCGTTTCCTGCCCATTGACCAACTTTACCCGGAACTGGCGCCCATTCAGAAAGAAATGATCAACAGTTGCCTTTTTCTCGGCGATTCACTGGTGGTAATGGGTAGTGAGACCAACAAGGGCATCTTCATCTGGGACCTGCGGAATCATACGATGCAGGGGCACGAAGCTGTGACTACCCTTTTCAGTAACACCATCATCAATACGGTGTACAAAGATGCGCTCAACAAGGTCTGGATATTATCTGACAATGCTATCAGCCTGTGGCATCCCCTGTTGCAGAAGGTAGAGCCGCTTAGCCTGATGGACTTGGACCTAAAGATACCGCTGAACCTGCTGATGGACATCTGCGAGTTGAAAGGAAGTTACTGGCTCTCAGTGTATGGCAAAGGTGTTGCACAGTTGGATAGTACAGGTCGCATCGTGCACATATACTCTACGGCCGACGGGCTGTTGAATACCGGGGTTTATAAACTGCTTCCTTACAAAGACAGCCTGTTGTTCATTACCTCCAACAACGGGTTGTTCACGCTTAATCCTGCTACTCGTAGCCTTCACCAGTACCTCGTGGAAGATGGCCTCAACAGCAACCACTTTGAGGAAAACTGTGGCTCTGCGGGTAATAACGTGTTCTATGCAGGCGGCGTGGAAGGTTTTTCGAGGATCGTGCCGGCCCTGCTGCACAATAATACCATAGCGCCCACCCTTTACATTACGAACCTGAAAACGGAAAGAGCTTCGGGCAAGCAGGATAGTTTCCTGCTGCAGCAAAAAGAGTTTTACGTGTCCAATGATGTGTTGCAGACCACCGTTTCGTTTACTGCTTTCAACTACAGTAATCCCAAAAGAGTGCGGTATGCTTACCGCATCGAAGGATTGACGAACGACTGGATTGAGACCGGCAACAGGAACTTCATCACCTTCGTCGGTCAGAAGCCTGGCCACTATGTGCTGGAAGTCAGAGCGGCCAATGAAGACGGCGTGTGGAGTGTACCACAGAAGATCAGTCTCGTATTCCAGCCACAGTGGTACCAGACGTGGACGTTCAAGATCCTGCTGTTCCTTTGTCTGCTAACCATTCTCTATCTCATCTACCGTAATCGTATTGCCCAGCTACGCAAGCAACAACAGATACGCAAAGATATTGCAAACGACCTGCACGACGATATCGGCAGCACACTGAACTCCGTGAAAATATTCACCCACCTGGCCAAACGTGAACCTGATAGTAAGGAACATCTGAACAATATAGAGACTTCCATCACAGAAGCTACACTGGGTCTGCGCGATATGATCTGGGTGCTGGACGATTCGAGGGATACTGTAGATGAACTGATGGAAAGGATCAGGAAGTTTGCACAGCCGGTCTGCCTTGCTCACCAGATCGCCTTCAGCGCTACTATCGAAACGTATATCACCCACCATACACTTACGAAAACGGAAAAACGCAACTACCTGCTGATGGCAAAGGAAGGGGTCACCAATAGCCTTAAATATGCTCGTTGCGGTCACATACAGGTCCGGTTATGCTATCTCAATAGCCGGCTTTGCCTGCAGGTAAAGGATGACGGCTGTGGCTTCAATATGTCGGCCGTTTCTGAAGGAAATGGCCTGAAAAACCTTTCCTACCGCGCCCGGCAAATACATGCAACCTGTGAGATATTTTCGACCAGCTGCGGCACTACCATCAATATAGTCAAACGATAGCGGCATCCGCTTTCACCCTTCTCTTTAATAAGAAGACAACTAAACCAGTAATTGGTTTCTCGAAATTAATACGATGTTTATTTGCGTAGCCAGATAGCAATACTCTCAAATATATAAAATGACCACGCTTCCTAAAAGGGGTTATGAAATTAAGAGGTTGCGCTTTCCAGGTCATTGCTAGACAGTTTGACACTGTGCGTCCTACGATATCGAACATCTGCAGGTTTTGAGCGAACGCGACTTGATCGCCTCCAACCAGCAGGGACATGAGGATAGGATCTATAAAGTAAAGGAGATAGATAAGTATATTAACCAGCTCAGGCCGATATAGGAACACTACCATAGATCTACGCGCGTGCAATAAAGTTCGACAGTCCGGTAGCCTAAAAATAATAAAACCCTGCAATGTAGAGCTTTACCTATGCTGTGGGAGTTGACGGGCTCGAACCGCCGACCCTCTGCTTGTAAGGCAGATGCTCTGAACCAACTGAGCTAAACTCCCTTTTTATTCCCAAACCTCCCTTCTTTTCCTTCTCTCCGTACCGTGGTATCGTTTTGGGAGTGCAAAGATAAGGGTTGGATAATTACTGCAAAATTTATTTCGCCTTTTTCTCAATATTTTTAAAAGAAATCATGCTTATAAAACATTAAGTAGTAGCCCTTCATAATGAAGACAGCTACCGTACTGCATTTGGTCCAGTATGCCTTAGGCCTCCACCTTCCAGGTAACTTTCTTATGCGGGTATTTTTCTACATGCTGGTACACCAGTCCCCGGATATAATCATTTTCAGGATATCGCGTGAGGTACCCTTTGAGGGAGTCCATGTCATGAATAGCACAATCCGAGGGCAGGTACCCCATACCATAAAAACGCCCTTTTTCAAAGAGAATGCAACTTTGCTCGATGGATTGGTTGCCTTCATCCACCACCGCAAAAGTAGGCAGGTTTTGATCCAGGTATTCCAACGCCTGCCCTACCCGCTCATTGTAATCCGAAGCCGGTTCACGGTGTTCGCAAGCCCCCTGACAGCTGCCCTCGTCCATACCCGTACAAGGTGCTGCTGTATCTGTTTGCATATGACACAATTTGGGGCACAACTCAAATTGTGTGATCAACCGGCGCATCAACCCATGCCCTTCCAGCAACAGGTTGAAAGTATAAATAGGAACAAGATTTTTCTTCATCTTGTCGATGGCTAGCCGCTGGTAACCACTCCTGTCCTCATAACAATACAGACCGAAAGCGGGCGTGAACCGTTTCTGGCTGCTATTGTAAGGAGGCCAAAGCCGCTTGATCTCTATACTTTCCAGGATAAAGGCCATCAATTCAGTAGCACAGGTTTGGTACGTAATGCTGTAAATATTACGCAGGAATTCCTGCCGCTGCCGGCCGGCCCCATTGTGCGTAAAATGACTGCGTACCCGGTATTTAAGGTTTTTAGCTTTGCCTACATACAGCACCTTGCCCTTCTGGTCGTGGAAATAATACACCCCGGGGTATAAGGCAGTTTTTCCACTTCTTCCTTGGGCAGGTGTGGCGGCAGCGATTGTTCCTTGGCCCCTTTCTTAATGAATTGTTGAATATGGGTGATCGCATCATGCTGCAGCAGATGTTCAAATAACCTGACCGTAGCATCTGCATCCCCGCCGGCACGGTGCCTGTTTTCCATAAGGATGCCCAGGCTCTCACACAGGCGGCCCAGGCTATACGATTTAAAGCCCGGAAACACCTTTTTGGAAAGCCGTACCGTACAAAGCTTTTGGGTGGTAAGCTCATAGCCGGCCTGCGATAAATGGTGTTTTAAGAAGGAGTAATCAAAATTCACATTGTGGGCTATAAATATGGCCCCTTCCAGCAGGCCATGAATCACCGGAGCCAGTTCCTCAAAGGAAGGCGCCTCTTCCACCATCTGCGGTGTAATACCCGTAAGTACTTGAATATAATAAGGTATGGCCCGTTCAGGTCGTACAAGACTTTCAAACCGGTTGACTACCTTTTCTCCGTCGTGCAACACAATAGCTACCTCTGTTATGTCGTTATTAGCAGCATAACCGCCCGTGGTTTCTATATCAACAATGGCATACATAAGAATGAGGCAATAAAGTTAGGAAGAAGCGCCTGCAATTGAGTAGAATAGACACACCGGTTTTTATCCACGTACCACCACCCAATCAGGAAGCTGCTAACCAGCTTCTTACCCTGATCCCATCCCCTGTGAGGACTTTGAGCTGTCTTTAAACCTCAAAATCCATATCTATGCAAAAGATCGACCTACAAAATGCAGGTGAAACTGCCGTATTGGCCACTGCTACTGTCCTCTACTTTTCAGCCTTAATTCTGTTTTCATTTTGGTTTACACAAAGTTGATTGTCATTGATAATCAATGAGGATAGGTTTTTACCCGCAGGAGCCGACTTTCCTGCGGGTATTTTTTATTGAGTAAAAATTGGCTTGCACTTTCAAAATCCTTGTATTACTTTTGTGCCAGACCCCGGAATAAAGCACATTAGCCGAGTTTCACACGATTGTTGATCACTTTACTACTCCCTGAATCGTACTACGTATCTTATTGACAGACCACCCCTGCGAATTCACATCCCTCTGAAGACCGATTGTACCGATCGTACACGTACAATTTCTTAACACACAAAACACGTAGTCGTATGAAAAAGAGTTCCTTATTTCATTTTGGTGAAACTGGTAAAGTTGTATTACTGGCAATCGGTTTCCTGTTCTTTATTATGTTGCTTTCTTACCTGTACTGGTTTGCATAATTAATATGCTGAAACCTTAACCACACAAAGACCGCTGGCAAAGGCTTTGCCGGCAGTATACCTCTTTTTTTCAAAACGCTCCATGAACATCATGGGGCGTTTTGACTTTCCGTTAGATCCGTTTAACCTTCAATCAGCATAACCTCTCCCAATCGGGGCTGCAGTGAATTAATCAGCGTAATCCTCCCCAATCAGCCTAATCCGCGATTCAATCCGCCCAATCCATCCCAATCAGCGAAATCTGCGATTCAATCTGCCATTCGTTTTCCGTACCTTTGCCGTCCTATAAGACGATCATACAGATGGAATTAAGCAAAAACTACACCCCCTCCGGGATCGAGGAAAAATGGTCCAGGATCTGGAAGGAAAAACGTTATTTTAATAGTAAACCCGACCAACGGAAAGCCTTTACCGTAGTGATACCCCGCCCAACGTAACGGGCGTACTGCACATGGGGCACACACTCAACGAAACCGTTCAGGATATTTTGGTGCGTAAAGCACGCATGAGTGGTTTTAATGCCTGCTGGGTGCCTGGCAGCGACCATGCCTCCATTGCCACAGAAGCCAAGGTGGTACAGATGCTCGAAAAAGAAAAAGGCATTAAAAGAGCGATCTTACCCGTGAAAAATTCCTCGAATACGCTTACGAATGGAAAGATAAATATGGTGGTATCATCTATCACCAGATCGAAAAACTGGGTTGTAGTGTAGACTGGGACCGCGTATCCTTTACCATGGATGCCGACTATTACAAGGCCGTGATCAAGGTCTTTGTGGACCTGTACAATAAGAAACTCATCTATCGCGGCGCCCGCATGATCAATTGGGACCCCGCTGCAAAAACAGCATTGAGCGATGAAGAAGTAGAATACAAAGAGCTGCAAGGCAAGTTGTATTATGTAGAATACAAAGTGGCCAACGCCGATGGTACCCCTTCAGACGAAAAGGGCATCGTCATTGCCACCCAACGTCCGGAAACCATTATGGGCGATACAGGTGTGTGCGTTAACCCTACCGACGAACGCTATGCCCACCTAAAGGGAAAGAAAGTAATTGTTCCCCTGGTCAACCGTGCAGTACCCGTGATCTTTGATGAATATGTAGACAAGGAATTTGGTACAGGCGCCCTGAAAGTTACACCCGCACATGATATCAATGACTATAACCTGGGCCTGAAACATAACCTGGAGATCATTGACACCCTTACCGAAGATGGCAAGCTGAGCGAAGCTGCCCAGGTATGCGTAGGCATGGACCGTTTTGATGCCCGTAAAGAGATCGTGAAATTACTCAAAGAGCAAGGCCTGCTGGTTAAAGAGGAAGATTATACCACCCGCCTGGGCTTTTCACAACGCACCAATGCCGTGGTAGAACCCCGCATCTCCACCCAGTGGTTCGTAGCCATGCGTACCCTGGCCGATAAAGCATTACTGGCTGTAACCAGTGGTGAAGTACGTATCCATCCCGGCGATAAATTCCTGGCAACCTATAAATACTGGCTCGAAAATGTAAAAGATTGGTGTATCAGCCGCCAACTGTGGTGGGGCCAGCAGATACCCGCTTATTATGCACCTGATGGTACCTTTGTAGTAGCAGAGAGCAAAGAAGCGGCATTGGAAGATTTTAAAAAACAAGGCTCCACATTCAAGATTGATGACCTTACCCAGGACGAAGATTGCCTCGATACCTGGTTCTCTTCCTGGTTATGGCCCATTGAAGTATTCAAAGGGGTTACCCAACCCGGCAATCCCGATATTAACTACTACTACCCTACTTCTGTACTGGTAACCGGACAGGATATCATCTTCTTCTGGGTAGCACGGATGATCATGGCTGGCATGGAATACATGAATGAAAAACCATTCAGCGATGTGTATTTCACCGGTATGGTGCGTGACAAGCAGGGACGCAAGATGAGTAAACAACTGGGTAACTCGCCCGACTTGCTGGACCTGATCGATAAATCCGGAGCAGATGCCGTAAGGTTCGGTATCATGATCTCCTCTCCGGCCGGTAATGATCTCTTATTTGATGATTCTTCCCTTGTACAAGGAAGCAGTTTCAATAACAAGATGTGGAATGCCCTGAAGCTGGTGAAGATGTTTGAGCAAAAACAAGCTAAGCATGATGAGCAGGGAGAGCCGGGAAAAACACACGTAACTTTGCCATCGAATGGTTTCAACACCGCCTGAATGAGGCAAAGACAGATATTGAAAAGAATTATGCCGACTTCAAATTAAGCGAAGCATTAAAAACACTCTACTCCCTGATATGGAACGATTTCTGCAGTTGGTACCTGGAGTGGATTAAGCCAGCACCTGATCAACCCATTGCCAGGGAAGTATATGAGAAAACAGTTGAGTTTTTTCAGAACTCATGCAGATGCTGCACCCATTCATGCCTTTTGTTACAGAGGAGATCTACCACCTGCTGGCCGAGCGCACCGATGATCTTTGCGTAAAACAGTTTGCTCCTGCACAACCTGCCGACAAAACCGTTTTACTCGAAGGCGAACTGTTGAAAGAGGTGATCACCGGCTTACGCGATTCCCGCAACAAAAACCAGCTGAAGCCTAAAGAGGTGATCAAACTATGTATTCAAACCGCTGATAACGCTTTGTATAAGGCAATAGAACTGATCCTGACCAAACAGGTGAATGCAGAAGCCATCACCTATGTACAGGAGCCTGTGCCTAATAGTATCGCCTCTGTAATTGGAAAAGATAAATTCTACATCACCTCCGAACAGGAAGTCGATACAACCCACCAGAAAGACACACTTAATAAAGAGCTGGAATACCTGAAGGGCTTCCTGGAATCCGTCAACAAGAAGTTAAGCAATGAGCGGTTTGTACAAAATGCCAAGCCCGAAGTAGTAGGGATTGAACAGAAAAAGAAGGCCGATGCCGAAGCCAAAATTAAGATCATCGAAGAAAGCCTCGCACACCTGTAACAGGCCCAATTGATTATTCACCTGTAGATACCAGGTCATATTACATAATAAGGGTGGACCGTCCGGATACAATTACCAGGCAGTCCACCCTTTATATTTTAATCCCTTCTAAGTGACATTTTGTCTGCTTTTATTCTCCTTACCCCTACAATTGATAGCCCCTCTACCATAATCCCATTGTAGATTGACCGTCTCTTAACAATATATCAGCCCTGGATCAGCCGTAGTGTAGCCATCTTTCTGGTAAGCTTGAAGTAAACTTGAAGTAAACCGGAAGTAAACCTAAAGTAAAGTGAAAAGTCGATTTGTACCGGAAATGGAGGACAAAGCAGGTAAATGCCTTTGTGCGGGGAACAATAAAACCTGATTTTTATCAGTTCCATAATGAGTAATTCTGTTACCTGAATTTACTGATAAAATGGCAGGTTTTTGCCCTTTCCCCATTAAAGTTTATAATCTTATTAATTCCGTCCCAGCAAATTAATGGGGACGATAAATTCCCATCGGTTTGCCGAAGGGTTTAACCGCGAAAGGTCCTGCAATCGGCTATAGCGAAAGCCAAACGTTACATTGTGCTGATTCCACCATTTCGTATCAAAATACACTTCTGTGCCATAAGAACGGAAATCCAGCTCTACCTTATTGCGGTTGATATAATCCTGGATGCGTACAAAATCATAGAACAAGTTGGCCCTGATCCGGGTAAAGTAGAGGATATTGCCAAAACCCCAATCGGGATAGGCCAAGGCCAAATGATAGTTAGCCCCCAATTTGAACATGCGGTGCAGGTTCAGGCCCACATATCCCCGCGCAAAAGGAAAGGCCGTGGGGAAGTTGTACGTAGAAGAAGTATCCCGCCCATGAAAGGCCGTGTTGATGATGATACTGTGGTCCCTGCTAAAGCCTGGAAAATACCAATTGGCAGTTGCCACAAATTGGTTGCCTTGCCGGTTGATAAATGCCCGGCTATAGTTGAGGTATATGCTTTGCGCCAGGTGCGGATAGATCTGCTGCCGGACTTGTTGTAACTGGTTGCTGAAAGATATATAAGAACTAACATAACCAAACGAACGGTTATCGAAAGTGTCTTTGTAGATGCCGGTAAAGTAAGGCTTGTTATAGATAAGGTCACTGCCGAAGGTGAGCGCCCGGTTAAAACGGCCACTGGTAAGGTTCAAGGGTACTTGCAGGCCAATACTGTTTTCCCAGGTACTATAATTTACCCCCGCCCTGCCAGGCTGGTAGTTGTGCGGTCGAAAGTGTATACCGACCCCAGCCTGATCCAGGGAAACAAAGCCGCATACGTAAACCGCCCGCCCACTTGTTTGTATTTGAAATCCCGGTTATAATTAAAATACAATTCCGATTGTAAAGTATTCAATACATTCTCCCCAATGATAGAAAACGTATAGTCCGGGTCTTCCACAATGGGCCGCCAGCTATGGAAATTAAATAAACGGAATGCTTTGTGGTAGTCCGTCACCGGGTACAGCGTATCAGTGGCTAATTCATCCTGCAGGATGTTTTTCCCGGCGCCAACCCCTGCACCTGGAAAATGGCAGGTGTACTGGCAAATTCTTCAGTAGCCAGCGGCTTCAGCTGATTGCTATTGAGTTGCCCTTGTACCAGGTGATCACCCACCGCCGTAAAGGCGCTCCAGGCAAAGCGGCCATGCGCTACCTGCAACTGGTATTGACCGGTAGAAGCCGTCGCTACTGGTGGCGTAAACAGGAACAGCTTTTTGTTTACCAGTATAAATAACCGGTCCTGTCCATTCCAACTGGCCGAAAAACTAATCGTATCCTGGTGGATCGCAGGAAATCCGATCACATTCATCGAAAAGGGCAATAGATATTCAGTATTGCCATTTTCCGTATTGATCAGCCCCAACGACATGGCCCCTTTGCCATTGCGAACAGCCGATATCACCTCGTTCTTACCATAATATTTTGGAAACGTATACAACAACCCGTCTGGATTGGGCAGTTTTTAATGAGCGTGCCATCAGTACTATTGAGGATATGCAGCTCCGCAGCAGTGCCGGGCACCACCTGCACCGTTACTATCTGCGTACCATCTTCCGAAATATCAGGCGAGAAATAATGCGACTTTTTCGTTAACGTGCGCTGCTGGTTGGTGTTTATATCCAGCCATTTGATCACACTATAGTCTTTCCAGCGCCAACGTATATCCGGTTCATAAGCAGCATACACTACCCTTCCATTGCGGTAAGAAAAATAATTGTCCAGCGAAATATCTTTAATGCGCAGTTTTTCATCTACCCCACCCAACACATTCCTGGTGTAAAAAGCCGGTACCTTCTTGTAACTGCTGCTTACAAAAATGAGCCTTTGATCATCTATCCATTGTGGGTATTCTTCATTCCCTGCAAAATGGCGGTGTTGCTGCGCCCACTGATCTACCGTAGAGTCTTGTGCTGTAGTGGCCAGGGATGCTTTGAAATGATCCATCGCCTCCCTACGGAAAGTCTTATAATCAATACCCGTATATTTTTTCACTGCCCGTTGAAAGGGATAGAAAAGCCCATTGTATCGTACCGCTTCATCCGTGATCTTTCCCCAGGTATCCGGACCGTATTTTTCCCGGCCATAGGCTACCATCATATACCCCAGTTTGTAATGGTCCGGCACAAAATCACGCAGCGAGCCATTGCGCAATTTCATCCAGGAATAGCCTTTGTGCGCGCTCCACAGCGACCGGTACCCGTTGAAGAAGGAAGGTAACCGCCCCCTGCCCTGTTCACTAAGCGAGGTTTCCTGGTATACCGCATCCCTTCCCAAAACCAGTTGGGTACAGCAGCACTGTTCACCAGTTCAAGTCCCTGCTCACCAAACAGGAAATAAAAGGCTTTGGAGATCCCTTTACGGAAATTACTGTATTGCTGTACGTGCCGGTATTCATGCAAGGCCAACGTACGATGCCAGGAAAGACTGCCCAGGTCAAAACTGTTCTGCGGAGCAGTTAAATAAAACTCACTCCGCCACGGTCCCAGCCCCACATACCCATTCGAAATAGTCGTTTTCGGTTGTAATACAATGCTCACTTTCCGGATATCTTGCCCCAGCGTTTGCGTGGTTTGTTGCCCCAACCGGTGTACAATACCCGCTATGGCCGCAGCCTGTTGCCGGTAACCGTCCGGGAAAATGATACGTACCGTATCCGTATTGATCTGGTTCCAATGCGTACGCGTAGGATGACCGCCAAATTGCTGGGCCGGCAGCAATCCACTAACGAGCAGTCCCAGGGCCAACAGAAAACATCTAAGCATGTGCAGGAAATTAGCAGTATTGGGTTATGATTCCGGAAATTAAGTCTTTTTTGTACATCTTAAAGGGTATAGAGGTGACACCTTTCGTCTGCGTCGCGAAAGAAAGGTGTCACCTCTATTTCACAACAGGGTTTGAAATATGTGCTGCAGTCACAAAAAATTGGTACCGTTAAAGCCCGTGGTTCCGTATTTTTGAGTATGCTGTCTTTATTAGCATTATCCCTTGCACCTGGCATAGCCATCATCTTTTATATTTATTCCAAGGATAAATATGACCGTGAGCCGTTTGAGAACCTTTTTATCTCCTTCCTTTTAGGAGTCGTATGTACCGTGCCAGCTGCCCTCATTCAAAGAAACCTGCAACCCCAACTGGATCACCTGGTATCCCCGTTCTCTATTACCTATTACTTTATCTGGGCATTTATTTTGGTAGCTTTCAGCGAAGAAGGAAGCAAATTCCTCGTTTTGCGCTTGTACTCCTATCGCCAAAAGGCATTTAACGAGCCTTTCGATGGCATCGTATATTCCGTCATGGTCAGTATGGGCTTTGCTACCCTCGAAAATGTACTGTATGTATTCCATCACGGCTTTGCCACCGGTATACTACGTATGTTTCTCTCCGTACCAGCACATGCCTGTTTTGGCGTATTGATGGGATACCATACCGGGCTGGCAAAATTTGATCCCGAAAAGTCCGCCCTCCATTTATGGAAGGGCTTATTGCTGGCCGTATTCTTTCATGGCAGCTTTGACTTTTTCCTATTCCTGCAAAACAATCCCAATGTTACCCGGTATGTGTCAGAATCCTTATTGGTAGTGGGCGCCTTAATTTCCTATTGGATTGCCATCCGGCTATCCCTGCGTTCCATACGCCAGCACCAGGCGCTTTCAAACAGGTATTTGAAAACCCCAGAGATATACTTTAGTTTTGAAATATGAATGATGAGTTAATAATTCGCAGTGCCGGTATTGATGATCTCCCTGCAATTGGCTATCTCGCACAGCAAATATGGCCTGGTACCTACGGTTCCATCTTGTCCGCCGAACAGCTGAAGTACATGATGGACCTGATCTATAGCCCCGATTCCCTGCAACAACAAATGGTAAAACATAAGCACATTTTCCTGATAGCCGAATTAGATGAAGAGCCAGTTGGCTTTGCCTCTTATTCACCCCTGAAGGAACCTGGTGTTTATAAGCTCCATAAGCTGTACGTTCATCCCAAGACCCAGGGCAAGGGCATTGGTAAAACCTTTATTGATTTTATCATCGACCAGCTACCCGTTCCCGAAGCAACCACCTTGCGACTCAATGTAAACCGACATAATAAAGCCAGGCAGTTTTATGAAAAACTAGGCTTTGTGGTGACCAAAGAAGAGGATATTGATATTGGTCATCAATATTATATGAATGATTTTGTGATGGAAAGAAATCTCTAACCTACTTGTCCCGCATCGCAGCTTCCTTCATATTCTTAGCCAGGTCGTGACCCAGGTAACGTTCTATAATGCCATGTACAAGGTAAATGACCGGTGTCATGATAATGGCTATCAGGAACTTATACATATAGGCAGTGAGCGCCCAGGCCGTTACAGTAGCGAGGCTGAAGTCGCGGAAAAGGTAGAACGCCACAAACGTGACCACGATGCTGTCTATGAACTGCGAAGCAAGCGTACTGATCGTGGCCCGCATCCAGATGGCTTTTTCACCCGTTATTTTCTTAATCTTTTTAAAGATCATTGCATCCAGCAATTGCCCCAATAAGAAGGCCGTAATAGAACCGATAATGATGTTCATCCCCTGCCCTAATACCTGTACATAAGCAGCTTGCTGATCAGTAACCCCGGGAGAAAGTCCGCGGTAGCGCCAGCCATTATCCGGCACAGTATGGATACCCAGGTAAAAAACAATAAAAGCAAAAGCTATCAGCGCTACTGTAAGTATTGACAGGAACCGCACCCCCTTACCCCATAGTATTCATTAATAATATCCGTCATCACAAAGATCACCGGCCAGGGAATGACCCCTACAGTAAGACTGAAGGATAGCCCTTTTTCACCCAGCAGATCAATACTGGCCTTGGGAAAACCCAAAGTATCTTCCAGCGAAAATACCTTCACACCCGTTACCTCTGCCACGATAGCATTGGCAATAAAAAAGCCCCCAATATAATAAACAGGCGGGTGGGCTTATCTTTTATGATATTATGGATCATTTAAGCAAAAGGATTAGTTGAGCGATCATGAATAATACATTGGCTATTACCAGCCATGTCGGAATATGCACGGTTACAGCCTTTTTTTTTTTTGGAACAAGGCTACAATAATAAAAAAATTAATGATCACATTCAAGAACACAGAAAGGCCAATGCCCAGGATAACCACCGTGGATCCTATATGCCCCTGTTGCATGGGAGGTAAATACCGCATCAGCCAGGTAAGTAAGAAACAGATATTACAGATAAAGGCTACCCGGGAGAAAAATAATAGTTTCCGCATAGGTCAAGTTGCTGCAAAATTGCATTATTTTGCCCGATTATCGCAAAACAGCACAGACTTTAGCATTGAATAGAAGTATTAGCATTATTATCATTACTTACAATCGCCCAGCCGATTGTCTGGAATTGTTAAAGGATATCAGTCTGCTGAATTACATACAGGAAGCACTGACTGATGTAATTGTGATCAACAATGCCTCTACAGTTGATTACAGCGATATTAAAACGTTTATTGAACAAAATCCACACCTTCCTTTCCGTTACAAAGATGCTCCCTCCAACCTCGGCGTGGCCCGTGGCCGGAATTATGCGGCTGGATTTGCCCAGGGCGATCTCCTGGTATTTGTAGATGACGATGTGTTGTTAACTGATAAGGATATACTGCCCAAAATAATAGCTTCATTCGACAAAAAGCTCTCTCCAGACAGGGAAGTAGGGGCAGTCAGTTTTAAAGTATTATACCACAGCAATGGAGAAATGCAGGTCACTGCTTTTCCCCATAAGCAGTTCAATAAGTATAAAGATAAAAGCGAGTTCCTGACTTCCTACTATGTGGGTTGTGCACATGCTATTAAAAAACAGGTATGGTTACAGGCAGGTGATTATCCTGAGGACTTTTTTTATGGGATGGAAGAATACGACCTAAGCTACCGTATACTGGATGCTGGCTATGCTATCCAGTATGAAGCCTCAGTGGTGATCCTGCATAAGGAATCGCCATTGGGAAGGAAACCTGTAGCAGAGAAACTTAAAATGCAATGGGTCAATAAAAGTAAAGTAGCCTGGCGGTACCTTCCCAAACGCTACTTCTACACGACTGCGCTGCTTTGGAGCTTTGAATATCTAAAGAAGGCGGGCTTCCGTAAGGGGCTATACTTTTCGGCCTGGCGTGAAATTGCCCGCATCCCCGGGCTGAAAAACGCAGCCCTGTTTCTGACAGTACCTTGTCTTATCTAAAAAAAGTAGAAGCCAGGTTATGGTATTGAAAAATTACTCCGATTTGCTGTAAAATTGCATTATTTTGCCCTTCTGTTAACACATTCAACATGAACAAAACGCTCTGGCAACGACTAACGCCACATATCATAGCAATCGCTATTTTCTTTGTAATATCCTGTGTGTATTGCTTACCTATTTTTAAAGGTGAGGTATTGGGCGGGCATGATTCAGTAGGCTGGAAGGCTATGGCGCAACAGTCCTTTGAGTTCAAAGAAAAGCATGGTCATTTTCCGTTATGGACCAATAGCATGCTTAGCGGCATGCCTGCCTACCAGATAGCAATGGAATCCAAGTATAATATTACCATTGCACAACTTCATCACCTATTCACTTTCTTTCTGCCAGCTCCGGCCGGCCTCTTCTTTCTTTCCTGCATTGGATTTTATATTTTGTGCCTTGCCTTAGGCGTAAGAAACTGGATATCAATCCTGGGTTCAATAGCCTATGCTTTTGCTTCCTATAGTGTGATTATTGTAGCCGTGGGCCATATTACCAAATTTGCCTCCATGGGGTATGCTCCTGCTATGTTAGCAGGATTGATCCTACTATCAAAACGACAATATGTATTGGGCTTTTTGGTCACCCTTGTTTTTACGACCTGCCTTTTTACCAAAACCATATCCAGGTAGCCTATTATACTTTTCTTATCGCCGGGTTCCTGGGGCTCGCATATTTTATCCAGTCCATACTGCAAAAAACGATCAAACCCTTTCTGATCAGTATGGGTTTGGCTATTATCGCCGTAGGAATGAGTGTAGCCGCTTTTTCCATTATGCTGCTACCCACCAAGGATTATGTAAAGGAAACCATGCGGGGCGGTCGCTCAGAATTAACCCCACTGGATAAAAACAATAAATCCAAGGGTGGGCTCGACAAGGATTACGCCTTCAACTGGAGTTATGGTATTTCTGAAACATTTACTTTTATCGTTCCCCGGATATATGGAGGGAGCTCGCCAACCGTATTGGACAATCAATATGTCAACGAAATAGGCGATAACTCCAAAGTTGCACAGGTATTCGCTGAAAAACGGGCATGCCCGAAGAACAGGCCAATGAGTTTGCCAAGCAGTACTCGCCTTATTGGGGAGCCCAACCCAGCACTTCGGGTGCCGTCTATTTGGGCGCCATTATTTGCTTCTTGTTCATTGTAGGCCTGGTATTTTACCGCCAATGGCACCTGGCCTGGATCCTTGCCGCCACGTTGTTGGGTATATTACTGGCCTGGGGAAGCAATTTTAAAGCGTTTAACTACTTCCTGTTTGACCACCTGCCTTATTACAATAAATTTAGAGCACCTTCCATAGCCTTGATCATTCCGCAGTTAACAGTGCCATTATTGGCTGTATTGGGTTTAAATGAATTGTTATCCGATAAGTATGATCCTGTTGCCCGCTGGAAGAAATTCAAATGGTCCTTATATATTACCGGTGCAGTGATTGCCATACTGGCCATCATGTATACTTCCCTGGATTATACCGCGCCCAATGATAGCAAGATCGGAGAAAACCTTTCACAAGGTATGCTGCAACAATTAGCACAAGGGCAACAACCAACGCCCGAAATGCAGCAACAGGCCTCCGTTTTTGGCAGATCGGTAGTGAATGCCTTAAAAGATGACCGTCGCTCCTTGTTTGGAGGCGATCTGCTTCGGTCAGTCATATTCATATTACTCGCCGCAGGGCTCCTCGCCTATTACTTAAAGAAGAATATTTCCGCACAAATAGTGGCTATAGGCCTGGTTATTTTATCAACCATCGACCTGTTGGGGGTTGACTTACGGTATTTATCGCACAAAAACTATCACCCTGCAGATGAAAGCAGTGAATTGACGCCTACACGGGCCGATCTTCAGATAAAACAGGATACAGGTTATTTCCGTGTACTGGATCAAACCGGCGGCAATCCCTTTGTGGATTCAAGGGCTTCCTATTTCCACAATTCAGTAGGTGGCCAGCACCCTGCCCGCCTCGCGTTGTATGACGACCTTATTCAGCGCCAATTGAACAATGGCAATATGAAGGTGTACAACATGCTGAATACGAAATATTTTATCGGAACCAATCCACAAGACAGGCAACCCGTCGCCCAATTGAATCCGGAAGCATTGGGCCCTTGCTGGCTGGTTAAAACCATTAAGTATGTGAACAACGCCGATGAGGAGATGAATGCACTCGATACGTTCAATCCGAAAGATACCGTCATCATTGACAAGCGAGAGCAATCAAAAGTGCCATTTGCTCCCCAGTTTGATTCTACAGCGTCCATCAAACTGGTACAGAACCTGAATGATAAGATCACTTATGAGTTTAATGCCGCTTCCAACCAATTCGCCGTATTTAGCGAGATATATTACCCGGCCGGCTGGAAAGCCTTTGTTGATGGCAAAGAAACGCCTATCGTAAGAGTCGACTACGCATTGCGTGGATTACCCTTATCCGCAGGTAACCATGCGATCGAATTCCGCTTTGAACCAGAAGATTATGTTCTGGGAGACCGTATTTCTATGATCGTGGGTATTATTTCTATCCTGGTGTTGCTGGTGGGAACTTGGTATCTATGGAAACAATACCGAGCACCAAACCCAACAACAAAAGCATAAAATACGAAGGGGCTGCCTCACAAAGGTCAGCCCCTTAAAATTTAGAATATTTTATTCCTGCTATCTTATTTATCTCACTCTCCTACCGCAGCACTTTATAAAAATATGGCCTATTGCTTATGATGCGGGGAGCATAACTCCAAAGAATGGCAACGTTCCTACCTAATTTGGATGCCAGAGAAAGCTTGTTGAGGGGATTTTGTAACCTTACCAGGGACTCGATCAAGCCGCCTAGAAAAAATAGGGGCACTGCTACCGTATACATGAGTAAATGAAAAAGGAACCAGCCGGTCCCGAACTGCTTCCTGATACGTACAAAATTGGAAAGCATGATCTGTAATCCCTTCCTGTCGTAAAGGTTATAATATCCCTGTCCAGTTGATCCAAATGATTCATTGGCTGTTGCGCCTTGTAAATGAATTACCTTATACTGACCATAGATACAGAGTTTTCCCATTTTTCGCAAGCGGCTGCACCATTCTATTTCTTCAGCATACAGAAAAAGTCTTCGTCCAGTAATCCTGCCTTATTGATAGCCGCTTTCTTTACCATTAAAAGCCCCATTGATCCAATCTACTTCTACAGCTGATTGGGTATCGGGGATATTGGGCTTCTTTACTTTCAGCGAGTTTCCCAGCCACTTAATAAAATTGCCTATATAGGGAAGCGGCAACAGGTTATTCAAGCCGCCCCGCATGAAATAGTTGCCCGATATCTGGGGCGACCGGTCCAGGTTCAGCAATTGTACACCACAAGCTACATAGGCAGACTGCATAAACTCTTGATAGCATTCTTTTATAGCCTTGTTCTCTACAAGGGTGTCTGAATTTAATAACAGGAATACCTCCCCTTTGCCTGCCGAATACCTTCATTATTGGCACGGGCAAAACCACTATTGCTTCCCATTTGTATAAAACGCGTTTCCGGAAAACGCGCCTTGAGCATCCCTTCGCTGTTATCTGATGAGTGGTTATCTACTACAATTATTTCATAATCCCGATAACAATCATGGTCTGTTATAGATTGAATGCAATCAACTACCAGTGTAGGCGTCTTATAATTTACTATAATAATTGACAGACTCATACTGATGCCTCAAATGCTTTTGGAAGAGATATCCATTATAGATTTACTAAATGTACGTATTTACCGGTCACTTTCTGTTGACAATAAATATTGCCTGAACTTGCCGGCTCCGTTATCGAAACAGCTATCATAAGCCGCCTTGTAACTATTCAGGTGGTACTTATTATAATCCGCTTCAATGGCTTTGATCGCTTTGTAAATAGTGGCGGGTTCATAGTCGTCGATTAATATGCCCGCTTCATACGCTTCTATAAATTTAAAGGCAGGTATATTACATGCTATAACCGGAACACCCGCAGCCAGGTACATAAAAAGTTTGCCCGAAGGGGCAGACTGATAATTGAAATTACTCCTGATCAAATCCCAGCTATAAAAGCAAAAGCCAATGGCAAACTTTGACAGATAACCAATGAAATCTTCTGCAGAAAGGTAATCTTCATTGATCACGGCATTCCCCGATTGCACCAAATCCTTATAACCAGCCATTAGTTCACGCCTCGTTTGTTCATTAGCGGCCCCTTTTAATACAATTTTGTAGTCAGGGTATGCTTTCACAAAATCAAGGCATTTAAAAACAGCAAACTCCTTCACAATACTTCCAGCCCATAAGAGATAGCGTCTTTCTTCATGATTAACATGGATGTCTTTACAAAAGGGCGCATTCTGTATATAAAACGTAGGCAGGTCTTTCCCCTTAAACAAATAGTCGTACCGGCTTTTGTTTTGAATGATGACCGATTGTATTTTATCCTTGTCTATTTTTCTTAAATAACTATCATGTGGGAGGATTTCCAAAGACAGGAAGTGGCAGCGGTCCTGCACTTGTTGCGCAGCATAAAGCGGCATGATATCTACTGCTATGAGGTGGGAATAGCTTGCCTTTTCTAAGGCATTGATCAGGATATGGCTCTTTAAGCGTCTCACCAATTGAGACCGGAATTTAAACCTGAACAGGTGCTTGTCTATCCGTTTAAGCAGTGCATTTGTAAATAAGTCGATGGTCCTTGCTAATTTTCTTTTCCATTCTGGACAGGCCAGGTATACTACCCGCCTTGTTGTGTCTTTTTCTTGCCCAGAAAATTAGGCTCAAAACTAATGATGGTAACCTCGAAGTCTTTTTGTAGAAAGTCGTACAGATTTAGGATCGTTGGCTGATAAAGAATAAAATCGTCGGAGGAAACAATTAATACTTTTTCCATAAAACAACTAGGTTTTGGCCAACATCATTTCGGCCAGTTGATGAAGGGAAACAGCGGGCTGCCAACCAAGAGATAACAAGGAAGCCGGGTCTGATACCAATTGTTTGTATTCTGCTACAAAATTATCTTTGATAACCGTATGGTCCTCCCAGTTCTTTCCAACCAGGCCAAAACAGGTGTCTAACCAATCCTGGATTGAATACCCTTTGCCAGAGCTAATATTGGCCTCATATATAGCATCTTGTTGCACCAGTGTCCATATTCCATTCACTATATCTCCGGCAAAAGTCCATTCTTTGATCACGGATACATCACCAATTTCAAGTTTTTCCGTACTTCCCTGCTCAATCCTTTTTACCGCTTCTGCTATTTTTTTACTGATATGGCGTTCAGTTCTGCGTGGGCTTTCATGGTTGAAAAAAATAGCCCACATATACTTTTAATCCCAAGGTACGATAATACCTGGCTGCATAAACCGATTGGATACGGCTTACAGAATAGGCATCTCTGGCTTCAAAAGCATCCGTTTCTTTAATGGGGCGGCCCTCGTTTTTAAATTGCAGCCCACTGCCCGAAATAAATACTTTGGCTTGGGGCCATATTGTCTTTACTGCCTCCAGGATATTTAAAGTGCCTGTAGCAATGGTAGTATGATTCTCAAACAAGGCCTCATGGCGGGTAGTTGAATTGGCTGCCAGGTGAAACACATAATCCGGCTTGTGCTGCTGTATCAAGGATTTTACTGATTCAAAATCTGCCACATCCGTTTTTACCACATTTCCCTGCCGGGATACCGGAATTACTTGTAGGTTATTCTTCAATAACAATTCAGAGAGATAATAGCCATCCTGCCCATTAGCGCCAAATATAATTGCTGTCATTGTCTGAGCTATTTTATTTTCTTTACCACGAATGTCGCAAAGGAATATCGGTACTTGTCCATGAATAGGAAATCGGGATGGGGGCAGTCCCATTGAGGTTCGTCCACCAACCTGCAATCGGGCATAAACGACAATAGCCTGTTTCTTAGATCATTTTGTGTATAAAACCTGGCATCTACTTCTGGCTTGGGATCGCCGGGTTTCCAGTGGTCCTTATAATCACAGGTAATGATGGCAACCCCTCCCGGAGCCATTAGATCATGAATGCATTGAACAAAGGACTCGTCATCAGGATCATGCTCTATGACAGAAGTGGAGAAAACAATATCATACGATTGCTTTACAGTGGTAGGCTTCGTTGCATACTCCTGCAAATAGTAGTTCAAAACGGGGTCTATCTCTTCAACCTGATAGCCCATCCGGATCAACGACATAGCGGCTGTATCTTCATAGCTGCCCACACATAGGAGCTTTGGCTCTTTATAATCCTTCAAATACCGGTAAACCGTGTCAAAAACAAATCCCTGCTGTACGTTGGCCTCAGGTATTTTTTTCTGCATCGTTAAGGGCACCAACGCTTGCAGTTTATCAATAGCAGGCTTATACAAAGCCCGGGCATCATTGTCCAATATCCTGTTCAAAGGCGCCCCTGCCGGTAATACAACCGGTGTGTAGGTCTGGGTTGTATCAACAGTCAGTTTATCTTCAATGGCCTGGTTGGTGTTTCTGAGCCAGGAAAAGCCTTTGGGAGGCATGCCAAGCAGCTTACGTACCAGGTTTTTAAAATTAAGCACGTACGTGTGCAACCCTGGTTTCCCTTTCTGGCGCTCTCTTTTAAAACAGCCGCCACAATACGCTCATATTCCCATACCAGGTTGCTGGCATTCCACTCTTCCTTCAGCTTACCTAATGGCCCTACCCCATTTTCAACAATTTGCCTGATCGTATTACGGCCATAAACAATGGATGGTTCTACATTATGCAAATGCCTGAACATAACACTGTCCGAAACCACCAATGGCCTGTCTACACCTAATGCATAGTCTATCGTGCTGGATAATCCGCGCCCTTCCTTATCCTGGTAAAGGAATACATTGACAGTATTGTGCCCTAAAAATCCATTAATTGGCTGCGGGAAAAAAAAGTCATGCGTGATCTTCAACTCAATACCAGGCTTATGAATTAACCGGCGGCACTCATCGGCTATTTTCCTGGCATTACTACCTTCTTTATCACCAAAATCGGCAGAGGGGATGTTAAAACGAATAATGGCTGTATCATAATCCTGTTGTACAGCTTTCACCAATTCTTCAAATCCCTTATTGGCAGTGGCAAAACCGAAACTTCCAATAGTGGGTATCTCCGGAGCAGGAAAACGATTGGGGTATTCAACAATTAGCCTTCCTGTTTTAAATACAATGGGGTTCTTTAATAATAAAGTAGGATCAGCACCTATATGGTAATCAAAAGCGTGTTATCAACCCGGTCGGCCCAATGTTGGGTCACCTCATGCCGTATGCTGATCTGTGGTACTTTTATTTTCCTGTTCAGGGGTAACCTGAAATTGTGGACGACCTTACGGGTCAGCCAGGGCATGGTAGAGGGGTGATAATTATAAATAATGGCAACCGGTTTATGCGTATCAACAACTTGATACAAATCGGATATGCCCGAACATTCTATATAAGAAAACTTAAATTGTGTTGAACTCCTTAAAGCTTCTGCTACATTTTTCCCGAATTCATGAACACCACATTGCTTCTGCGAATGAGAAATAAACAAAACAGTTTCCATATAAAACCTTCAGTCATTAAAATAATTACACTTTCCTGCGAGTTATTTTTATAGATCTCGATCTTGGGTAATGGGAAGATCAATCCTATTCCTTTTTCAAGCGTTTCTTTCTCCCTTTCCAAAAACTCTGCTTTAAAATGCCAGGGCAACACCAGGTAATAATCGGGGTTCATAGCCCGGCTATCTGCTTCACTGATGATGGGAATATTGGTTCCCAGCGTCATAGCGCCGTATTTATCCGGGTTCCTTTCTGCTGCATAATCGATAATGGAATTGTCGATATTGCACCATTGCAAAATCGTATTGCCCTTGGTGGAGGCGCCGTATATATGTATCTTTTGCCTTCGCTTTTTAATTTCACCAACAGCGCATGCAGTTCTTCCTTTAACTTAACAATACGCTCCCAGAAAGCCTGGTAAGGTTTATCAGTATCCAGTTCCAGGTCAAACTCCTTTTGCCTGATCTCATTCAGCAATTGAATATCCTCGGGGCTATCATAAGCGATATTCGCATCGTGTGTGGCGAAACAACGGATACTGCCGCCATTGATATCATTGAAGGATATCTTAAACAGCCGCATACCCGCTTTCTTCAAAATTATTTCAAGAACAGCCAAACTATAATACTCCAGGTGTTCATGACAAATGGTATCAAAAGAGTCCAGTTGCAGCATGTCGGGCATATAAGACATTTCAAATACCCATACCCCTTTTTGTGAAAGCAATTGCTTGATGCCCTTTACAAACTCTACCGGGTTCTCCAGGTCATAAAACATGGCAATAGAAGTGATCACATCCAAAGTCTTACTGCCTAATACCTCTTCCAACTTCCTGGAAGGGAAAATATCCTGAACCACTGTGGCATCTTCATCTTTGATCTCCTGTGCTATATCCGAAGGGTCAATACCATACTTCATCACCCCTTTAGGATAAAAATTAAGCAGGGTACCGTCATTACAGCCAATATCCAAAACAATAGCATCTTTTTTTTTCTTTATGATCGGCACTACTGTATCTACTATGCCCTTAAGGTGATTGCGCATGGTATTATTCGTTCCAGAGCGATACCAATAAGCTGCATACAATATTTCGGGAGGAACAGAGTGTTCCATTTGTAACAAACCGCAGGCATTTTCGTCTTGTTCCGGATTACAGCGCACCAACGTACAAGGTATCTTACGCGTAGAGGGCATTTCCTTACCCGGTTTAATAAAGGAGCCCTGCAAATATTGAGGTCCAAGATCGATCACATTTTTTAATGACGAGGATCCGCAAACACGACAAGTGGTTCTTGTTTTAATATGCATAAAAACAATGGGTATTAGCTGTTCTTAACTTTTTAACAGGTCTATAAGCTGGTTTTTATAGAATCCACACCTAAGGCTACTGCCATTTTAAGCTTAAATGGTGTGCGAAACTAAGCATAAATAGCATTAAAATCTCATTATAGAACCCTAATTATTGAAACCTTAAAGGGCCTGCAAGGCCGGTCAATATATTGGTTCTAAACGGAATAATCAAGCAATGAAGTAAAAAAGACCTTAATACGCCCCCAGTGTCAATTTTACCCCCGTTGAAAACAATGGCATAATAAGCAAGCGGGTAGATTCCTGGTTTATCGGGAATGCCAGGAAGAGGCTCATACAATAAATACTGTATTTTTACCGCTAAACTACAGAGCAGGCAAAATAACCGGGCATTATCATGGGGCAGATACGCAAACAAGTCATTCAATCCTCTTTTTTATCATATATCGGTTTCGGAGTTGGCGCAATCAATACCTACTTTTTTACCAGACAAGGCATCTTTACTCCCGAGCAATATGGGCTTACACAGGTGATTATCAGTCTGTCACAGATACTGGCTCCCCTTGCCGGCCTGGGAATGACCGCCTTTATCAACCGCTTTTTCCCCTACTATTTTGGCCACCTGGAGCATCCTAAAAACGATATGCTCACCATCGCCATCATTTTTAGTGGTATCGGCGCCATACTTGTTTTTGGAGGGTGCATCCTGTTTGAGCCATGGATGATCGGAAACTTCAAGGCAAAATCTCCCCTGTTGGTCGAGTTTTATTACTGGGCGCTGGTTTTTGCCTTTTTCTATTTATGCTTTACCATCCTGGAAAGTTATATGGGCGCCTTGAAGAAAACCGTGCTGCCCAATTTCATGAAGGAAACAGCGTACAGGTTATGTGTTTTTGCACTCATTATATTGTACCTGTTCCAGGTGATCTCTTTCGGCGCTTTTGTAATTCTTTTTTGTTGTATTTACCTGCTCATCGTAACCATTATCGTTTCCTACCTGTTTTTTACCAAACAACTGTATATAGCTACCAGTTTTAGCCCTGTATCCAGGCGACTGAGGAAGAGTGTAAGGACCTATGTAGGCTATGTTTTTACAAGCACCGTCATTATTAATATGGCCCGCCAGGTGGATACACTTGCACTGGCAGGAAAACAAAACCTCGCTACTACAGGCATTTACTCACTGAATCAGTTTGCTGCAGCTATTTTACAGGTGCCTTTCCGGGGCTTACAGGCCATTGCCGGTCCGTTGATTGCAGAGCACTGGAAGAGTAAAAACCTTAAGGAAATTAAACGTATTTATGAGCGCTCGTCCATTAATTTGTTGTTGATTGGTAGTTTTCTTTTCATCAACATTTGGCTCAATTATGATGACGGACTCAAATTTTTGCATATAGATGGCAGGTTTGCCGACGGCAAAACTGTTTTTCTCTTGTTAGGCTTGTGCAACTTATATGAGTTGGGCACAGGTACCAATGCCATATTAATTATAACCTCTCCTGCCTGGCGGTTTGAGCTTTATGCTGGTGTAGTTTTACTGGCGCTTTCCATCCCCTTGAATATCTATATGGCTGCCCATGTAGGTATGGACGGGGTGGCATTGGCTACCGCAGGCACCCTATTTGTCTATAATAGTTGCCGGCTGGTGTTTATTAGGTATCGGTTCAACTTAACACCATTTACCATCAAAACCCTCTACGCTTTGCTGCTGGTTGCCGGTAGTTACCTGCTTACCTGGTTCTTATTGCAAAACATACATGGGCTCGTGGGTATACTGGCGCGGTCGGCCATGTTTTCCGCGCTGTTCTTTGCTGGCGTATTTTATTTCCAGCTTACCCCCGATCTGCCACAGTTTATAGCCGTGGTGAGGAAAAGGTTGAGCCGGAAAAATAACCTCCATACACAGTTATGCCCCAAATCTGCACACTTATTGTCCAAAACGACACAGTTACGAGTTGGATGAATACGGGTGCGTTTTTTTTATTATTTTGGGGCAAACACCCTAACCCTGCCCCTTCATGATGCGCTTTTCGTTTACGCTACTGCTTTTCCTGCTTTTTTATTCATTTTCCATCGGCCAGGTGGCTCGTTTTAGCACCCCCGACACGGTGTGCATCAATACGCCTGTTGATATTACGAATACAACCACCGGCGGCAGCAGTTACTTCTGGAACTTTTGCGTAGCCGATATTACCACCACGCCTGTAGGAAACAACCTGGGCAATATCAGCGGCGTCCTGGCCCAGCCTGTGTTCATGGACTATGTGTTGGTCAATAACAACTATTATGGCTTCGTGGTCAATCACCTGCCCGGTGGATTGGTGAGGCTGGATTTTGGCAACAGCCTGCTCAATACGCCCACGGCTGTCAACCTGGGTAGCTTTAACGGACTGATGTATGCAACGGGTGGATCTGAAGGCATCCGCGTCGTGCAGAACAACGGCAAGTGGTATGCCATCATCGTGGGAGGCTCCAGTGCCAACGCAACCCTCCCCAGGATATTTAAGGTCGACTTCGGCGCCAATATCACCAATCCTACGCCTGTAGCTACCGATTGGGGTAATCTTGGAAACATGGAACAGCCTGTTGATTTTGATATTTTCCAGGAAGGCAATAACTGGTATGGATTTACCATCAATGCAGTCAACAATACCCTCACCCGCTTTAACTTCACCAATAGTTTTGATAATACACCTACGGCTACCAACCTGGGCAATATCGGCGGTCTTAGTTATCCAACAGGTGTCTATACCATTAACGACAATGGCAGTTACAAGGTGTTTATAACCAACGCCGGGAATAATACCTCTTTAACCAGGCTCGATTTCGGATCCACGTTATTGAATACGCCTACAGGTGTAAACCTGGGCAATCCAGGCAATGTATTGTCTACTCCCAGAGACCTTACCATTATGCGCTCCTGTGGCCAGATAGTAGCTTTTGTGGCCAACGGCAGACCAGGTTATGGCAATATTGCCCGGCTCGATTTCAACAATGACCTTAATTCCATTCCTGTCCCCGCTTCCCTGGGCAATATCGGCAACCTCGATTTTGCACATTCCATCTCCAGGTTGTTCAGGGTAAATGAAGACATTTATGGCTTTGTGACCAACGTATCCAACCATACCATTACCCGCCTGCGTTTTCCCGGTTGCACCAATGCCAGTATCCCCAATTCTACCGCCCAAAATCCGCCACCGGTTAAATACAATGCCCCGGGTACCTATAATATTAACCTTACAGTAGATGATGGCCTGCCAACACAGACAGCTTTTTGTAAGCAGGTTGTCGTATTGCCTGGCCCGATAGCAGCACCAACTCAATTACTGACCCTCTGTAAAGGAGGACAAATCAAAATTGGAACAGCTACCAAAAATGCTTCCTATCTGTGGAATACAGGCGCCACCACCGATTCCATCAATATTACCAGCCCTGGCACTTATTGGGTAGAAAGCACCAGCTTCGATTGCAAGGCTACCGACAGCTTTAAAGTTTCCACCAGACTGGTATCGGATTTTGGCTTTCAGCAAGATGTATGCAATCCCTATTCCGTACAGTTTTTCAATGCGGGCACCGGCACAGCCGCCCCTTGGTGGGATATGGGCGATGGACAGATCATTACAGGAAGTACCAACCTGCAACACCAATACCAGGCATTGGGCAATTATACCGTACGTTTCAGTGTGGCCGATGGTACTTGTGTGGATACAGTAACCAAGGTCATAGCCGTTCAGGTGATCAAAGAAGACATTATCCTCACCCCCGATACCGTTATTTGTGATGGAGTTACCAAACAATTGAGGGCAAAGCCGGCTTTGACTTATTGCTGGTCACCCACTACCTACCTGGATAATCCAACTGCTCAAAATCCAATTACCAGTACGCCACAGGATATCACGTATTACCTCAATACCAAGATCACTGGCAATAACCTGATCACCAATGGTAATTTTTCTGCAGGCAATACAGGATTCAGTTCCGAGTATTTGTATTCAACCGGCAATAATACCATGGTTGGCGTATATGGCATCAACAGCGATCCGAATGCCTGGAATACCTGGGCCGCAAAGTGTACCGATCATACCGGCGCTAATGGCAATATGATGCTGTTTGATGGGGCTAATATTCCCGGACAAAAAGTTTGGTATTCCACCATTGCCATTACACCCAATACCAACTATGCCTTTTCCTGTTGGATACAATCCATTTACACCATCAACCCGGCCAGGTTGCAATTCTTTATTAATGGCAAGTTACTGGGCAATATTTTTAATGCCAGCTCTACAACCTGCCAGTGGCAACAATTTTATGAAACCTGGAATTCGGGCAATAGCACCACCGCCGAAATTGCGATTGTAAATCAAAATACCAATTCCCTGGGCAATGATTTTGCACTGGATGACCTGTCTTTTGCGCCTGTCTTTATTAAACAGGATAGCGTGGTTGTCAAAGTAGAGAAGCCAGTGATAAGAACAAACAACGATACCACCATCTGTAAAGAAAAGCCTGTTTACCTATCCACTACTGGAGCGGCTGTCTATAGCTGGTCGCCGGTGACCGGTTTGTCAGATCCTGCTATTGCCAATCCTATTGCGGCTCCTGCAAGCACCACCCAATACATTGTTACAGGAACTACTATTCATGGTTGCAAAGCCAAAGACACCGTGGTGATCAACACTTTTCCAAAACCTGTTATTACCAAAACAGCCGATACCCTGGTTTGCCGCAATACAACATTTCCCCTCTATATCACGGGCGGCGTTTCTTATAGTTGGTCGCCGGCTGGTCAGGTAAGTAATGCCAATACCGATCATCCCCTGGTCAGTGTAGGAACAGCAGCTATTACGTATCGCGTGGCCATCACAGACAGTTACAACTGTATTAATCTCGATTCCGTGCGTGTGGCGGTTCGCCCCTACCCGCTTTTACTGCTACCGGCAACCGGGCCATTTGCGAAGGTGGTAGCCAACCCTTGCAGGCCAGTGGTGGCGATTCCTACCAATGGGCTCCTGCCAACTTACTCAACGATCCCAGCTCACCAACCCCGGTGGCTACGCCAGCCTCCACTACCCTGTTCAGTGTGTATATGCAGGATGCCACCTGCGGTTTTGATACCACCATCAATATGCGGGTGACGGTAAATCCCAATCCCGTACTGACAGTTGAAAAAGCCAATGAGGTGAATTGTAATACACCTACCACACAGCTTAAGGTTACAGGCGCCATACGATATACCTGGAGCCCCGCCACCGGACTGGACGATCCTTCAAAAGCCAACCCTGTGGCAGCCATAGACACTACAACAACCTATGCAGTTAGCGGTACCAATCAATTTGCTTGTACTTCCACTGCTTTTGTAGAGGTTAAGGTGACCAAAGATGGTATTCCACGATTTATCACCCCCAATGCATTTACCCCCAATGGCGATGGCAACAATGATTGTTTTGGTATTAAACGATGGGGCAGCGCCATTGTACAGGAGTTCATCATCTATAACCGCTGGGGGCAAAAGGTTTTTCAGGCCAATACCCCAGGCCAATGTTGGGATGGCACTATGAGCGGTAAACCCCAGGATGCCGGCGGCTATATTTATGTGATCAGGGCAAAAACATTATGCGGCGAAGTAAGCAGGAAAGGAATGGTAATGCTGATCAGGTAATGAATGAAGGCTGGTTTAATCACATAGCTGTCTGTAAAGGAAACCGCAAGGTTACCCTCGTACCGGCAGGTTGGTGATTGATCTCCAGGTCGACTATATGGATCAATACAGGAGCTGCATTGTTTTTATTGAGCATTTCAATCCGTTTGGCCGTCAGTGTCATTCCCTTCGATTGGTATTCGATGGGCATTTCACTTTTGTACTGTCCAGCTTTTTTGCGGCCCACACCATTGTCTTCCACTTGGCAAATCAGGTATTGTTCATCCAGTCGAAAGGATACGTTGATATGTCCCTTCTTATCATGCCGGTAGCGTACCCCATGCCGGATACTATTTTCCACATAGGGTTGTAGTATCATGGGGGAATAAACCAATCAACAGTATCCATAGAGGGATCCACTACTATCCTATAGGAAAATTTGTCCTCGAATTTCGTTTTTCCAGTTCCAGGTAAGTGGTCAGGTAACTGATCTCCTCATAGATACTGATCTTAGTTTTAGAAGAAATATCGAGTGTTAACCTGATCAGCCGGGAGAATTCTGTAATGAACTTATTGGCGCCCAACAAGTCTTTATCAATAACATACTGCTGTACCGAGTTGAGGCTATTAAAGATGAAATGGGGGTTCATCTGTGCTTTAAGGGCCCGCTGTTCCAGTTCTGCCATCCGGTTATTGATCTGCAATTTTTCATCATTTTGCCTGCGCACTTTCTTAATACGCGTAGCTATAAAAAGCCAGATCAAGGCTGCGATGATCATCAGCACTAGTGCCCGGAACCATAATTTTTCCCATACCTGTTTTTCTACCCGGAATGGGATGCGGATGGTATTGCTTACCACCCCAAATTTGTTCGTAGCTGTTAATTGCAGCTCATAATCTCCCGAAGGTAGGGAGAGGTAGTTGAGTAAGGTTTCCCGGGTGCTCTGCCAGTTATCATTCAATCCCACCATACGGTACCGGTAAGTAATATCGCCTGCCGACCGGTAAGAGATGCCTACATAATCAAAGCGGATGACATTGTCTCTGGGCGCCAAAGTAAATCCTACTGTATCAGTAGGCCAACTCCTGCCGGAAACCTGTAGGTCAGTCACCCGCAATTGACAGTATGAATTCTGAGATATTTTATTGGCATCAAAGGTGGTCAATCCGGCAGGCGTGCCCACATATACTTGTGAGCCGTCTACATGAATGGCATTGATAATATCGGCAATTAGGCCATCTGCACTGGTAAAAGTCGTAATTCGGTAACGTCCGTTTTCCCATTGCAGCCTGTTAAGGCCTTTATCCGTCCCCACCCATACCTCCTTTCCGGTAATAAATATGTTGCGGCATATATCACTGGTCAATCCATCCCGTTGACGAATGTTGTATACTATCTTCCCCGCTTTATAGGCAACTATACCATTCCCATGCGTGGCTATCCATAAAGTACTGTCGGGCGCCCCTTCAATATCCGCTATCCTGCTGCGTAGTAGTACTTCCTTTTCACCCAGCCAGGTAGATTTTCCTGTACTGTCCAACTCATACAATCCCGTTAAGGTACCATTGTAGTAGATCTTATTTTGTACATATGAGCAGGTTGACCTAACTTTAAAGATAAGGTCCAGAAAATCAAGGTCTTTTGACCCCCTTAAAAGCCCGGAATGTAAACTGATCAACAATCCATTCCCGTCAATATGCATTGACTTTACATTAATTTCTGTCTTTCTCTTTGTATCTGGCCTGCTTAAGTCAATTATGCCTTGACTGGTTCCCAGCAAAATGCGTTTTGGCGATATCCTGAGAATGGAAATTATTTTGGTATTTATAGCGCCTTTTACCTCATAGTGAGGCCGGATTTTCTTTGTTTTGGTATCAATGGTGAAGAGAGATGATTGTTCTGATCCAACATAGACCAGCGAGTCAATTTTATTCACACTGAATACTGAAAGGTGATCTTTGTTATTTTTGTAAAGGTGAAGTTGCTGAACTCAAATGACCCTATCCGGAAGATTCCTGCTCCTGCAGTGAGGAACCAGTTATTCCCCTCTTTGTCCTGCAAAACAGTATTCACAGTTTTGCCCATTAAAGCATGTCTGAACACTTTGTTTTTCATTACATCATAGTAATAAGCGCCATTACTCGTACTGATGACACAAAGCGTATCATTGATCACAGAAAGGTTTGTAAAGTCAGTCGGCAATTCCAATGATTGCTGCCCCGACCTGTGGATGAATTGGATGCTATTGCCCTGCCTGTATGTAGTAAGATGCGGGGATAAGAAATTACATTGCTCCATCACCGGACCGTATGCGATTTTTTCCTTGCCAATCACCAATAACTTGAGTCAAATTCGAAAGTAAAATAATCTCTATTGGGCATTTCTGCTAAAACCGAAAAATTACCAGAAGCAGCTAAACCAGCTTTGCTGGCCCCAATAGTTTGCCCATCAAAATGCCTGATAACTTTAACCTGCTGATCTGGGCTGACAACATAAAGCGCCTTCTGATCCCTGAACAGCAAATTTCCCTTTCTGTCTTCTACAATATCTAAGATCTGGTTGACAACCGGTATTCTTTTTAATAAGGAATCGTTTTCCTGGTTATAGATCTTTCCTTTCCAATAATAACAAATAGCATTTCGGAACGGCATCATCCATACCCGGTTCTTTGAATCAACAAACAGTTTTATTATTTCATTATCAGGCAACCCATCTGCCAGGGTGAAATTCTTAAAATGGGTACCATCAAAGCGGCTCACCCCGGTTTCGGTGGCAAACCACAGGAACCCTTCTTTATCTTCCACACCATGGTATACCACAGAACCGGCCAGACCGTCTTTCACCTCATAACGGGCATAGCTGTATTCCTGGGCAACGCCAGTAAAAGAAAGGAGTAATAATAAAAGCGTAAGCCGTGGTTGGGTCATTCCTATGCTATAGAGGGTATACCATCATTAAATACCAAACCGGGCCATCAGTTCATCCTTGCGGCGGGTAGCTACTTCTATCAACGTTCCATCTTCCATTTCAATGTAACCACCCCTGCCCCGGTGGTATTTTTTAATATAGTTGAGGTTCACTATATGGGAATTATGTATACGAAAGAATACATCTTCGCTTAACATAGGTTCGTATTCCTTAATGCCTTTGGCAGAGATGACCTTCTCCATATCCTTAATATAAAAGTGGAATAACCATTTTTTGATTCACACCGTATAATGTCGGTCAGCAATACAAATACATACCCTTCTTTGGAAGGTAAGGCAATCTTTTGGATGCCCTGATTAGACCTTTTCAGGTTGTATAATAAGTTATCTATACGGGCATTTACATGCCGGGAAGCCACTTTTTCTTCGGCCTTCCCAACGGCTGCTATTAACTCATCAATATTCACCGGTTTCAGCAGGTAATCCAGGGCACTGTATTTAATGGCTTTTAGGGAGTAATTATTAAAGGCTGTAATGAATATCACCTCAAAGTTAATGGGCTTTAATTTGTCCAGCAGGTCAAACCCACTCCCATAGGGCATTTCTATATCCAGAAAACCAGGTCGGGCGCTGTTTCCTGGATCAGTTTTACGCCTTCTTCAGCATTGTCGGCTTGCCCCAATATTTGTACCTGGGGGCAAAATTCTTCAAGCATCAGTTTCAGGATGCGGTTGTTTTTGGGTTCATCGTCAATTAGTATGGCACGTATCATTTCAAAGGTTTAGCTGTTTCTGCCGGCATCTTTCAGGGGAACTGTAAGGTTACCCGTGTGCCAGCAGGTTGGTAATTGGTTTCCAGGTCTTCTATAGTGATCAATACAGGTATTTCATTGTTTTTGTTGAGCATTTCAATCCGTTTGGCCGTCAGGGTCATTCCCTTCGATTGGTACTCGATGGGCATTTCACTTTGTACTGCCCTGCTTTTTTACGGCCCACCCCATTATCTTCCACCTGGCAAATGAGGTATTGCTCATTCAATTGAAAGGAAACTTTAATATGTCCCTTTTTATCATGCCGGTACCGTACTCCATGGCGGATACTGTTTTCTACATAGGGCTGCAGGATCATGGGAGGGATAAACCAGTCGGAGGGATCAAGGTCCCCTACGACACCTATTGAATAGGAAAATTTATCCTCGAATTTCGTTTTTTCCAGCTCAAGATAAGTAGTGAGGTAGCTAATTTCTTCATAAATACTGATCCGGGTCTTGGAAGAAATGTCCAACGTCAGCCGTATCAGCCGGGAAAATTCCGTAATGAATTTGTTAGCCCCCAGCAGGTCTTTATCAATTACGTATTGCTGTACCGAGTTCAGGCTATTAAAGATGAAATGCGGGTTCATCTGGGCTTTCAGCGCCTGTTGCTCCAGTTCACTCATCCGGTTATTGACCTGCATCTTCTCATCGTTTAACCTGCGTACCTTTTTGATGCGGGAATTGACAAAAATCCATATCAGTATCCAGACTATTATTAAAGCCCCTATGCGGAACCAGTTTTTTCCCATAACTGCTTTTCAACCTGGAAAGGGATGGATATCATATCACTTTGTACTCCAAATTTGTTGGTAGCCCGTATTTGAAGTTCGTATTTGCCCGAAGGCAGGGACAAGTAATTAAGAAAGGTTTCCGGGTGCTTTGCCAGTTGTCGTTGAGCCCCAGCAGACGGTATTGATAGGTAATATCCCCTGCCGACCGGTAGGAGATGCCCACAAAATCAAAGCGAATGGCATTGTTAGTGGGTAGCAGGGTAAATCCGGAGGTATCATAAGCCCACCGCGTGCCAGCAGCATGGATATCTGTAATGCGCAATGTACAAAAGGATTGTAAGGATATCTTATTGGCATCAAAGGTGGTTAATCCTGCCGGAGTGCCTATATACACCTGGGAATCTTCCACATGGATGGCATAGGTGATGTCTGATAGCAGCCCATCTGCACTGGCAAAGGTAGTGATCTTGTAAGCGTCTTTATGCCATTGCAACCTGTTAAGCCCTTTATCCGTTCCTACCCATACCTCCCTGCCGGCAATGAACAGGTTGCGGCATATATCACTGGTCAGGCCATCTTTTTGGCGGATGCTGTGCAGTATCTTTCCATTTTTATACCCAATGACCCCATCGCCATGGGTGGCAATCCAAAGCATACCATCCGGCGCTCCTTCCAGGTCCATGATCCGGCCACGTAACAATGGCTCCTTTTCTCCCAGCCAGCTATCCTGCCCCAGGCTATCGCGGAGGTATAAGCCATTTAAAGTACCATTATAATAAACCAGCCCCTGTTTGTAAGAGCAGGTAGATCTTTGGTTCATCCAAAAATTTAAATAACTATGTTCTTTGGGTATCTTGACCAAACCTCTATGTGTACTGATAAAGACAGTATCTCCTTCCAATTGCATGGATTTCACTGATAGCGCCCTACTTTTACCCCATTCCTTACCAGAGGTGGTATAAACGCCATAATTGGTACCCAGCAGGATGGTTTTCGATGGAAGCTGAAGGAGGGAAAGTATCCTGAGATTAATCTCATCCTTAAAAATAGAATAGGATCTTACCTGCCTGTTTGGGTGGTTGATGGTAAATAACCATGATTTATCAGAACCTGCATATAAAAGGGAATCAAATTTATTCAGGGAGTAAATAGCCTGGTTATCCTTTTGGTTTTTCGAAAAGGTATAATTCATGAATTCAAAAGATCCGATCCGGAAAATGCCTGCTCCGGCAGTGAGTAGCCAGGTATTGCCCTCTCTATCCTGGAAAACACCATTGATGACCTTTCCTTGTAAAATATGTCTCGTTATAGCTCCTTTTTGCGTGTCATACAAAAAAGCCCCATTCCCCGTATTGATGGAACAAAGGGTATCGTTGATGATGGATAGGTTGATGAAATCCCTGGGTAACCCAATTTTTTTGTGTTTGCCCGGCAATAGTGACAAAAATTAGGCTATCCGATTGCCGGTATATGTTCATGGCAGGTGTTACAAGGTTAGAATAGGTTGGTCGGTACCGGACGGATTCTTTATGCTGCAATGCTCCCTGCCGGTCATACCTAACTTGCGAAACTGAGTCGGCACCTACTGTTAGCTGCACTGTATAATCGCCGGTTGCATTTAATCCGGCACACCCCGCTATAAAATCCTTCCCTTCAAATTGGTTTACTGTCCGAATTGACTGATGGGGGTGATAAAATTGAGCATTTTGGGATCCACCAGCAGTAAAGACCCATGCCGGTCTTCCACTACATCGGAAATCTGGTTCCTGATGGTCAATTGCTTTAATAGGGAGTCATTTTCCTGGTTATAGATCTTTCCTTTCCAGTAATAGCAGATGGAGTTCCGGAAGGGCATCATCCAAACCCGGTTCTTAGCGTCCACAAAAATTTGACTATTTCATTATCTGGAAGGCCATCGGCCCGGCTGAAGTTGCGGAAATGGGTACCATCAAAGCGGCTCACCCCGGTTTCAGTGGCAAACCACAGGAACCCTTCTTTATCTTCCACACCATGGTATACCACAGAACCGGCCAGACCGTCTTTCACCTCATAACGGGCATAGCTGTATTCCTGCCCGTGGGCGGTTAGGATACCCAGTAATATTAGGAAAAAAAAGGATAAACACGTGGTTCTTCCGGCAGGCCATCTACCCATAAGCAATAACTGAAATTGCTGGCTAAAATAGGCATTTTCAGGTCAGGGAAACCGCTAAATAATTGGAATCGATTGACCCTATTGTGCTGCAGCAGGTTTGGGCTGGGCAGTATGCAGTTGTAAAAATTTTTCCAGCCCTTTGCGCTTTTCGGCCGTCAACTCATAACTGATATAGCGGGTATAATAAGCGTGTAGATCAAATATTTTATAGGGAGTAGTTGCTACTACACTGGGAATGCAATTGACCCCGGCGGCATTGGCATCATTGAAGTCTGCTACAAAGTCGGCGGGTAACTTTTTATTGCTCACCCAGGCGGCAAATACAAAGGGCAAACCGGTCATTTGCTTCCAGGCCTCCCCCAGGTCATAAACGTAGGCCGATTTGTTGCGCTGCTCCAGCGCCCGGTCGCCAATCACAATACCGGCAGTGGCGCCCTTGATATCGGCCCTGAAATCAGCTTTTGTGTCGATCAGCCGGGGCGCTATCTTCCAGTGGTCGCGCAACAGTATTTTGGCCAGGGCTACAGAGGTACGGCTCTGGTAATCCAATAATACCGTTTCTATTTGATCAACCGGCACTTCACTGAACAAACAAACCGAAGCCACCGGTCCATCGCATCCAATACACCAATTGGTATTGATATAATGTTCTTTTAACAGGGGTATCACCGCTACCGGCACCAGGCCCATATCAATCTTTCCATCCAACAACAGGCGGGCAATATTGGCCGGATAATCGCCTAATAATTCCATACGCTCCATCACCGGCGACTGCTCTAAACCGTAAATCAACGGTTTGGTATTCAGATAATTCACGATTCCAACCTTAATCTTCTCCAATTCATTTAATTTTACGGCGCAAAGATAACAGAATATTGACATAACAATTGTTCATGGACTTACACGCACTGACAGCCATTTCTCCCATCGACGGTCGCTACCGTAACCAGGTACAGCATTTGGACGAATACTTTTCCGAATTTGCCCTCATGAAATACCGGGTGCTGGTAGAAGTAGAATATTTCCAGTTCCTGGCCGATAAAAATTCTTTTCCCTCACCGCCCCTATGCGGAAGGCTTTGCGTGAAATGGTGGACAATTTTAGCATTGAAGATGCCTTGCAGATCAAGGAAACAGAAAAGATCACCAACCACGATGTAAAAGCCGTGGAATACTTTATCAAAGAGAAATTAAAAGCGGCCAAAGCCGAGAAAGTAACCGAGTGGGTGCATTTTGGCCTTACCTCACAAGATATTAATAATACCGCTATCCCCCTTTCGTGGAAACATGCGGTAGAATTTGAATACCTCCCTTCACTGCTCAACCTCAACCGGCAATTGGAGATCCTGTCTGACGAGTGGAAAGAGATCCCCATGCTGGCCCGTACCCATGGTCAGCCTGCCAGCCCTACCCGGCTGGGTAAAGAGATCCGGGTATTTGTGGAGCGACTGGAAAACCAGGTAGAACAATTTATCTATATCCCTTTCACCGCCAAGTTTGGCGGGGCTACCGGCAATTTCAACGCCCACCAGGTAGCCTATCCTAAAAGGATTGGGTAAAACTGGGCAATGATTTTGTAGAAGGTGTATTGGGACTGCAACGCCAGCAATTCACCACCCAGATCGAGCATTACGATTTCCTGGCTGCCCATTTCGATGCCATGAAAAGGATCAATACCATCCTGCTCGACTTTTGCCGGGATATCTGGACCTATATCTCCATGGATTACTTTAAACAGCAAACCCGCAAGGGTGAAATTGGTTCTTCGGCCATGCCGCACAAAGTAAATCCCATCGACTTTGAAAATGCCGAAGGCAACCTGGGTATTGCCAATGCCTTGCTGGAACACCTGGCCGCCAAACTGCCGGTGAGCCGCTTGCAGCGCGACCTGACGGACTCTACGGTTCTTCGTAATATCGGCGTTCCTTTTGCCCATGTGATCCTGGCCATCAAATCCATTGAAAAGGGATTGGGTAAATTGGTACTGAATGACGAGCGCATTTATACCGACCTCGACAATAACTGGGCCGTGGTGGCCGAAGCCATTCAAACCGTATTGCGCCGCGAAAACTATCCCCAGCCTTATGAGGCTTTAAAGGAGTTGACCCGTGGTAAGAATGGCATCAATAAACAAACCATGCACCAGTTTATTGATGGCCTGAAGATCCCGGCTACTTTGAAAAAGAACTGAAGAAGATCAGTCCCCATAACTATTTCGGTACAAACCCGGATTAATTAGCTAATTAGATAATTTGAAAATGTGCTAATTTGAAAGTGGGGCTTTGCTCCCATACGCACCTGCTATTTAACAGCAACCAGGCATTAAAGCATTTTCAAATTCTCAAATTGCCACATTATCACATTTGTATTTCCACCAAATCATATTTCCCTTCTTTGTATAGGGAACAAAATTGTTTTTAATAGTACTTTGATGGAGGCCGCATTGGTTTCATCCGTTTCCGCCAGCATACATTGTACGTCCGGCCGTCCTTTACCCCAGCGTACCATACCTCCTACCGCTTCCGTCATGAAACCTTTGCCCTGGAAGGCCGGCATGGTGCCATAGCCTATTTCAATATCGCCATTGCCCGTAGGTTCGCCCTTAAAACCCAGTTCGGCCACGATAAGGCGGGTTGATTTTTCCACCACCACCCAAAATGTATAGAAGAGGTAATTGTCGGCCGTAGAGGCAGCCATTTGCGGGAGGGTAAACTTATTCATCATTTGCTGCACTGCCGGCACTACGATGCGGCCATTACAGGCCAGGCGTACCGACTTCTCAAAAGATCATCCGCCTGCAGGTACAGTTGCAATTGCTCCCTGGTCAGTGGAGTGATCCATAGGCGGGCCGTCTCAACCATGAGATGAAGGTAAAGCCTAGCCGGGAAATCAGGAATTTGAAATTGAATGATAGAAATAGTATGTTGTAAATCAGGTTATTGTTTGAGGTATTCCTCAATAAATCGCTCTGCGAAATGTGGGGTAATTTGTAGATGTTCATAAAGGTCCGACACGTTCTGGTGTAGGGTCACATCGGTAGTAATTAGTATTTTATGGAATGTACCACAGCATATTTTTACGAGATAAACGTCCTTTCTAGGTAAACCGGCTTCTACTTCCTCCGTAAACTCTTGGGTTTCTTCTACCCAATGGATCTTTAAAAGGTTTTGCAGGAATTGATTTTTCACAATACGGACCACCTGGCGTTGCTGGGGAGTCCATTTTCCCGATTCCTGATCCAATAAATAGAATTTACGGGCAAGGCGAGTGTCTTTTGCAAAACTATTTTATCACAGATTTCCAGAATTTTCATCAGAAATTTTGCGGCGAGCAGGTATTTGTTTTCATCCGCCATCCAGTGATAAAACCATTCATCAATCGTTAGTTGCTTCTTTTCTTCCATTCTGTTAGTTTATTATAAGCCTAACAGAGCCTTAAGATTTTCCAGTTCGCTTTCCATGAAGGATTGTAACCCACCCTCAATTTGTCCTTTCTCATTAATAGTTTGAGGAACAATTGTCGTTTCCCCTTCTTCAGACTTCGCCAGGTAGAATTGAACATCATCCGTTTTCAACTCACCATTAGCTATTTTCCTTAAAAAACCTGATACGATATTTTCACTATGCGTAGTCAGAAATATTTGCTTTTCTTCTTTTTGAGCAATTTCCGTGAAAACATCTACCAGTTTGTTTTGAGCGGAAGGGTGCAGATGTATTTCCGGTTCTTCTATAAATGCGAGGGATGTACTTTTCTTTAATAGATTGATAAGCATGTAGACCGCCTGATTTACTCCAAAACCTTCATTTACCAGGTCAACAGTAAATCTCTTATCGTTTTGTGTTCGCAAGTAAAAAGAAGAAGTACCTGGTATAGCAACAAAGCGAAAGGTTTTATTAAATATCTTTTTAAAGTAGTAATCAATTTTTGATTCGAAGTCCCTTTCCTGTTTTCGAATACTTAACGCAAATTCCGATTCTTCATTGGGTTGTTCTGTTGAAAATATGGCATTAAAGAACCCCCTTTTCACTGATATAACTTCTATATTTTTATGTCCTCATATACAGAATTAAACGCTGGTTCAAAATAAAATTGAACCCCTTTAACATGCTCAAAAGTTAATCCATTCCATAACATTTTAATCCCGCCAATATCAACTTCTTTCTTTTGAGTTAAGGAGTAGGGAAAATCTAGGTTGATGTACTTGATAATATCGTTAAACTTAAATACTATTTCCGATCCAGGAAATACATCCTTATCAAGGGTTAAAGAATATTTAAAGTCGAAGCTCTGGATTTTTAACTCCCTAGATTGAAGCCTGCTTTGCAAATCGACTATAAATGACACCTTTACAAGATGGTCAGTGTTTTGCTTAAAAGTTACATTTTCAAACCCTCCCAAATTGATGAACCCCAGGTTAAATAGGCTATCCAACCGTTGAGTTGGGTTTAAAAAGAAGTTTCTGAAAATATACGGGGCATACAATACAGAAGACTTACCGGATCCATTGGGCCCGTAGAGAATGTTGATCTTTTTAAGCGGAATGGATTGCTGCTTAATTGACCGAAAACCTTCTATATCAATCTGCTTAAACATGAAAGGATTTGCTTAAAGATAACAAAAGACATTACAATAAACTACGGCCCACACTATTCTTACCTTACACCGCCTCCTTATGGATCTCACTCGTAAAGTGAAACTCGATATCCGGGTTGTTCTGGCGCTCGGTATTGAGGAACCATTCACTTTGGGCCAGGTAGACCAGGTGGCCATCTTTATCCGTGGCGATATTGTTGCTCTTGAAGCGGGTGAAGTCTTCCAGCTTTTTGGGATCAGTACTCGTAATCCAGCAAGCCTTGTAATAAGGCTGCGCCCTGAACTCGCAAGAGGCCCCATATTCCTGTAAAAGACGGTATTGGATCACCTCAAACTGTAGTTCTCCCACACATCCAATGATCTTTTTATTGCCGCCAAACTGGGTAAACAACTGAGCCACCCCTTCATCAGTAAGCTGTAAAAGACCTTTTTCCAATTGCTTGGTTTTCATAGGGTCCTTGTTGACTACCTCTTTAAATATTTCAGGAGAAAAGGCAGGTATGCCGGTAAAGTAAAAGTCTTCCCTTCCGTCAGCGTATCGCCAATTTTAAAGTTACCCGTATCAAACAAACCCACAACATCGCCTGGATAGGCCGCCTCAATAACGTCTTTGTCCCTGGCCATGAAAGTATAGGGATTGCTAAAGCGTACATCTTTGTCCAGGCGCACGTGGTGGAAGTATTTATTGCGTTCAAACTTGCCCGAGCAAACCCGCAGGAAGGCGATCCGGTCGCGGTGCTTGGGGTCCAGGTTGGCATGGATCTTAAAGATAAAGCCCGAGAACTTGTCCTCGTCCGGACAGATTTCCCGGAGGGAGGTAGGCCGGCATCGGGGAATGGGCGCTACACGGATAAACGTATCCAGCATTTCCTTGACACCAAAATTGTTGATGGCGCTGCCAAAGAATACGGGGGCCACTTTGCCTCCCATATAATCCTGCGCATTCAATTCGCCATGCACCCCATCTACCAGTTCCACATCTTCCCGCAGCAAGGCAGCATCTTTGTCACCCAGGCGATCATCCAGGATGGGGTCGTCCAGGTCCGAAATACGGATGGAGTCATCCTCTGCGGCCTTGGTATTGGCCGTAAATAGCAGCAGGTTTTTATCGTGCAGGTTGTACACCCCCTTAAAGTCCTTGCCACTGTTGATGGGCCAGGTCATGGGGTGCAGGTGTATATTCAGCTCTTTTTCGATCTCTTCCAGCAGGTCAAACCGGTTTTTACCATCCCGGTCCATCTTATTGATGAAAACGATCACCGGCGTATCGCGCATCCGGCATACTTCCATCAGGCGGCGGGTTTGTTCCTCTACCCCATTCACACTATCCACTACCAGGATCACACTGTCTACAGCCGTCAGCGTGCGGTATGTATCTTCCGCAAAGTCCTTGTGACCGGGTGTATCCAGCAGGTTGATGAGGATGCCCTGGTATTCAAAGCTCATTACCGAAGTGGCTACCGAGATACCCCGTTGGCGTTCTATCTCCATAAAGTCACTCGTAGCATGCTTCTTGATCTTGTTGCTTTTTACCGCGCCGGCCGTTTGAATGGCGCCTCCAAACAACAGGAATTTCTCCGTGAGGGTGGTCTTACCGGCATCGGGGTGCGATATGATGGCAAAGGTTCTACGCTTCTGGATCTCGTTTAAATATTTCATTCTCTATTTTAGATTGGCCTGATTATGTGTTAATAATCAGCTTATTATTGTCGTTGTATTTGCGGTGTATTTTGAACGTAGCTACTTGAAAACCGCTGCAAAGGTATCATTTTGGAGGGAGATTCCGGGACTTTCAGGGTGCCCATTCCAGTTCGCTCCCATCAAAACAAGCTCACCGTCCAGGTACGGGTAAATACGGCAGCCGCAGGAAGTTTATTGATGCCTTCCTTCTCGGTTAGTTGCTGGTTGCTGCCTACCCCATCGGCTATGCCGCACCAGGGTTCCAGGCATACAAAATCGGCATGCTTCGCCGCCCAGATACCAAAGAAAGGAAACCCGGGGAAGTCCATTGTCAACCCATGGTTGGTTTGGTCCGACTTGATCGTGATGCGGGAGGATTTCAATCCTTTAACTACCAAAGCATCTTGTTGGAACAGGGCTTTGGTCAAAGGCAGCAGCTGCCCATCCAGGAATAATGGCGTAGGCTCGGCCTCAATGAGCCCATCGGGCGAAATGGGCCAGCGGGGAGTGTTTTCTTCCTGGTCCAATACCAGGTAGTAATTGTTGTAACTGGTGCCCTTTGTCAGGGGTATCTTAAAAGCCGGATGGCCGCCTACCGAAAAGTACATGTCTTCCTTGCCCGTATTGGTTACCTTATAGGTCACCGCCAGGGTATTGTCCAGTACAGTATACCGTATCCGGAACTCGAAAGTAAAAGGAAATACCTTCAGCGTTTCCTGATTGCTCTTGATCAAAAAAGTAATGGTATCGGTAGTTTGACTTTCTACCGCAAACTGCTGATCGCGCGCAAATCCATGCCGGGGTAAAGTATAGGATTGATCTTTATATATAAATTGGTTACTTTTTAAAGTACCTACAATCGGAAATAGAACCGGTGAATGTTTGCTCCAAAAAGCGGGATCACCTTCCCACATGTATTCCAAACTATTTTCTTTATGCACGAGGCTGGTTAATTCGGCGCCTTTGGGATTGATCACTGCTTTTACGAGGGGACTTTCAATGCTAAACATGGTAGATGATTTCAAATTGCTAAATGCCTTGCAAGATACGGAGGAAGTCGGGAAGTCGGGAAGACGGGAAAAGCCCGGAAGTCCGAAAGACCGAAAGTCGGGAAGTCCGAAGGTCAGAAAGACGGTAAGAAAAATTGAAGCACAGGGTATTACTTTCCGACTTCCGGACTTTGCTGACTTCCGGACTCTACTGCCTTTGCCGACTTCCGGACTTTCCGACTTTACTGACTCTTCTGTAATATTTTGTCCAGCCTACCTACCAATGGTCATATTAACGCTTCCGGTTAGCGGGAAAACATTAAATTTGATTCATGCGCCGCATATTTGAAATATTGGGCAGTAGCCTCAACCTTACCTGGCAGGAATTCAAATCCCATAAGATTCGCACCTTGCTTTCCCTAAGCGGGGTAGCTTTCGGCATCTTTTGTATCATAGCCGTACTGGCAGCGGTCAACAGCCTGGAATATGCCGTACAAAAGACATCAAGGCGCTAGGCACTAATACAGTATATATTGATAAGTGGGAATATGCCGATGGCGGCAATGATTATCCCTGGTGGAAATACGTAAAACGGCCCGATCCTGCGTATGATGAAATGATCATGTTGAAGAAGAAGGTGCCAGGCGCTGCCAATGTAGCCTTTAATATCAGTACCACCAATACCCTGGAAGTAGGCGATAACAGTATTTCCGGCGTCAACTACTATGGCGTTACCGATGAGTTTTCAATATACAGCCCATTGAAATACAAATGGGCCGTTATTTGCAGCCGTCCGACTTTGATTATGGCGCCAACGTATTTGTGATCGGCTATGAGGTAGCTGTCAACTTGTTTGGCAATGCCGACAAAGCAGTAGGGCAACTGGTGAAAATGAAGGAAGGAAAAAGAGGCCTGGTAGTGGGATTGATCAAAAAGCAAGGTAAAAGCATTGTGGGTGGCTGGGAATATGATAACAGCATCCTGATGCCCCTGGGTTTTATGCGGACGATGGTGCGTGAAAAAACAGCAGTCCCATCATCATGGTGCAAGGCAAGGAAACCGTACCCATGGCACAATTGAAGGATGAACTGGCCGGCGCCATGCGCTCCATCCGTAAACTGAAGCCTACCCAGGAAAATGATTTTTCCCTCAATGATATTGATGCCTTCAGCAGTTTTGCCAGCGATATCTTTGGCAATATCAATAAAGGTGGATGGGCCATTGCCGCCCTCTCACTGGTAGTGGGCATGTTTGGTGTAGCCAATATTATGTTTGTAACCGTGCGGGAACGCACGCCCCAAATAGGTCTCAAAAAAGCAATAGGCGCTAAAAGTTCCACCATCCTCACCGAATTTCTCCTCGAATCCGCCTTCCTCTGTATCATGGGCGGTCTGTTGGGCGTATTGGGTGTATTTCTGCTCACCCTGATCTCCACTGCCTTGGGTTTTACCGTGTTCATTGCCCCCAGCATTCTGGCATTGGCCATCGGTATTTGTATCCTTGTAGGCGTGCTGGCAGGTATTATTCCGGCATCCATTGCCGCCCGCATGAATCCCGTAGAGGCTATTCGCTCCAAATAGGTAGAATGGTTCATGAGTTGATTAGTTGACAGGTTTACAAGTTGACAGGGTATACGTATCTTTGCACCCCCTTATCCTTATCAACCTATTCACTTATCAATTGATCAAATAATCAACTTGTCAACTACAATCCTCGCCATAGAGTCTTCCTGCGATGAAACCTCAGCTTCCGTATGCCGGGATGGTCTTATTTTATCCAATGTCATTGCCAGCCAGAAGGTCCATGAACAGTATGGCGGTGTAGTGCCCGAACTGGCTTCCCGGGCCCACATGCAGCATATTGTACCCGTGGTTGATAAAGCCATGAAGGATGCAGGTTGCACCATGACCGACCTGGATGCCATTGCCTTTACCCAGGCGCCGGGCCTGATTGGCGCTTTGCTGGTGGGGGCGCAGTTTGCCAAATCCCTGTCACTGGCCCTGAATATACCACTCATAGCCGTACACCATATGCAGGCTCATGTAGTAGCCAACCTCATCCCGTCAGTCACCAATGGCCAGCCCGATGCCAAACCGGCCTTTCCCTTCCTTTGCCTTACCGTAAGTGGGGGCATACGCAGATCGTACACTGTGAATCACCTTTAAAAATGACCGTCATCGGCGAAACAATGGACGATGCCGCCGGTGAAGCCTTTGATAAATCGGCCAAATTACTGGGACTGCCCTACCCCGGCGGTCCGCTGATCGATAAATATGCCCGCCAGGGTAATCCCGACCGGTTCAAGTTTCCCGAACCCAAAATACCGGGCCTGAACTTCAGCTTTAGCGGTCTTAAAACCGCTATCCTGTATTTCCTGCAGGAGAACCTGGCTGCCGATCCCCAGTTCGTAGAAAAGAACCTCCCGGATATCTGTGCGTCCATTCAGCACCGCATTGTGACCATTCTCCTGAACAAGGTCAAAAAGGCGGCTATTCAAACAGGGATTAAAGACATCTGCATTGCCGGTGGCGTATCGGCCAATAGCGGTTTGCGCAAAGCCTTACAGGAATGGGGACAGCAATTCCGCTGGAATACCTTTATCCCGGCTTTTCAATACTGTACCGACAATGCAGCCATGATCGCTATGACGGCATATTATAAATTCCAGGCAAAAGACTTCAGCAATTTGTCGGTAGAGCCCACCGCACGTGCCGAATGGTAACGTAATTCTATGGCCTTCAAAAAGCCAGATTCAGGTACAACTACTGATGCCTGGTTTTGTAGTGAAATTTACCTTTAGGCCGTCAACCACCACCTGTATCTACTTTGCTGCCTATGGCCAATACTTACTTTCAATTCAAACAATTTACTATTCACCAGGATCAATGTGCTATGAAAGTATGCACCGATGCCTGCATCCTGGGCGCCTGGTTTGCCGCCAAAGTACCCGATTATTATAACATCCTGGATATAGGTAGCGGTACAGGCTTATTGATGATGATGTTGGCACAGCAATCCGAAGCCGAGATACATGGCATCGAGATCGACCTGGCAGCTTTTAAACAGCTCAAAGAAAACATAGGACAAAACAGTTGGAAAGAAAGGCTCCGCGTATTTCCCGGCGATGCGCGTACCTACTCCTTCCCGAGGAAGTATAATTTCATCATCAGCAACCCTCCTTTTTTGAGAATGACCTGCTGTCCGGATCAGATGAAGAGCAGGTAGCCAAACACAGTAAACTGCTGAAGCTGGACGAACTGGTACAAACTATTGACGACAACCTCGACAGCCAGGGTAGTTTTGGTGTACTACTCCCCTACCATCGCTGGACCTATTTTCATGAGCTGGCTACCCGGGCGGGCTTTCACCTGGTAGAGAACCTGTTTGTAAAGCAAAGTCCCCGGCATGCCAACTTCCGCTCTATCCTACATTATAGCCGCCATAAAGAAAACTTTGCCCCGAATACGAACTCATCATTCAAAAAAGAAGAAGGCGGGTATACCGATGATTTTATTGAACTGCTGAAAGGATACTACCTGCATTTGTGAGCAAGGAGAAAACGTGAGAGGTACCCGGAGAGAGGGTATTGATGGCGTCAGGGCCTTGTACGGCTTGAGCTCCACTACTGGCAGTTACATATTTTAATTGTTCATCAAGTAGTATCCAGTTAAGATAGGCCTTGGGCTTGGTAGATTGATCGGGATTGTTGCCGGGCTTAAAGGCATTTAATGGGCTTAGCAAGGGTTAGCGCCCCAGGCACAAGTACACTTCCACACATTTCCAACACCGCCTACTTGCGCCAGTTAAGGGGGCAAATATATATTTAATAGGCTTCTTGTTTTATTAAATCTCCCTTTTCTGAATAAAAGTACCAAGTGCCAGTTTTTTGATCATTGGTATGATTGCCTGATTCCTTTAGTATACCATTTTTCCAGTAATATTTCCAATAACCATTCCGGAGCATCAGCGTTTTTACAGTGTCCCATCTGATTTTTCTGTAGCAATATCTACAATCTCGATCGAATCTTTCTTTACTACCGCGGTTTTCATACCTTGAGATTCAATTAAGCCATTGTTATAGAAGTTGGTGACTTCTGCATTTAAACCTGTGGTATCAATATATATTTCCTTACTGATAATACGGGCACCTTGCCCTGCTGTAATGATCCAAATACCAACTTGCTTTCCATTAAGATAAACGCCTTCGTAGAAGGCTCTTTGATGCCCGGATGCGTCAGGGTATATCATTTACCAATATCCCTGAGGTGTATTATTTGTATCCCTGAGGTTTATTTTAATATTTGTATAAGGGGTTACTGCCGTTATATTTTGTGCACAAGCAGACTGCTGAATATAAAGCAGGCTCATGCAGAATAATAGGGTAATGTGCATACTATTTAGTTTATACTTAATCCAGGACAATTTGCCTTTTTGTCTAATATTTCCAGTTCTTTATTCTCTGCTGCAATATGATTATCACCATATCCCTGGTCTGAAGTCTTAAACCTTATTTTTTTGGCCATCAGGGGCAACCATATTGACAGGATCATTGGCTGCATACACATAGGGAGATGATGGGTCATATTTTTCCGCAAATGGATCCACCACATGCCACCTTCCTATCTGCGCCTCATACATCCTGGCCCCGTAATCATACCATTCCAGACCACTGCCATCACTAAACTCTTTTCTCTGTAATTCGGAGCCATTATTGCACTTATACATGTTTTCCAATTTACCAATGGCTTTTGAACTTATCCCCGCCATCGTCAACCCAAATGGATAATAATGCGTTTCCCCGGTGAGGGGGCCGGTATAGTGCTGCACCACCAGGTTATCAAAGAACATCCCGACAATTCCTGTCGGGACAAGCTATCCCAGTTCTGGGTTTCATTGCTGAGGTATACATAAAAATATCCGTTTTGGGCGATATTTACAATACAGGGCGATAAGGCATATTGAAAAACCATATCAGCTTATTTGCGGGATTACAAAGCCAGGCAGGCCTATGCTTCCTGAATATGACAAAGCCATCATACAGGCACAAGATACCATCACACAAACCCACCCCTCAATCTTGCGCCAGTGAAGGGGATAATTCGCCTGTTATGTCGCAAAAAAACAAACTCAGCAATCGCATTATTGAACTACGCAAGGCTAAAAACTGGTCGCAGACCGACCTGGCTGCCAAGGTGGGCGTATCTTATGCGCAGATAGGACGCTATGAGACAAAGGACGCCCAGCCGCCTGCGGCGGTGCTGAAGAAGATTGCCGATGCCCTCGATACAACGGTTGATTTTCTGGTGAACGGCAATACCAGCGATAAAGCCAATGCAGTGTTGCAGGATGCGGAGGTGATCCGCTATTTTATGGAAGTGGATGCGCTGCCGGTGGAAGATAAATCCGCCCTGCTGCGCGTGATCGCTGGATTTATCAGGGATGTAAAAACGAAGCAGGCGTATGCACAATAAAAAAGCGTAGGTGCAACCTACGCTCAGTAAGGGGTTCTGTTGGATAATTAAGTCACTTTATTCTATTTACTGCTACAATTCCATCTCCTCGTTCTAAAGGCTTAAAAGCCCAATAATGCAACAATCTTATTGTAGTGTCTTTAAAATATTCATCTTGCGTGAGCAATCCTAAAGACTTATCAAAAGGCCTATTGTCAACACCAAACTCCCATTCAAAGTTTTGATCAGGAATAAGCATTGTAGCTTGAACATTCTTAAATATTAAAATATTTCCTCCATGGGAAAAGACAACATCATATTCTCTTTGCTTTAGCTCCTTCGGTTTGATCAGATAACCAGCACTATCTAATACTACTTTTAATGTATCATTTTTATTCGCGAATACCAGGTTGCTATTTTGTCCTAAATACTGTTTAATTCCATCAATAACAAACAAAATCCTTATTCGATGATCTTCTAAATAGCTTGACTTAAATGAACTACTCAATACTATTATTAACAAAACCGTATATATACATGTATTACGTAACAAAGTTGCAATTATTTAATTGATCTAAACTTGTCTAATGGGAATGTTGCTACCTGAGTTGCCTTTATACCAGAGGAAAGAGCTAAAATGTAAACCGTATTATTACGAGCCCCCAAAACAAAACTATAACCTGTTTGACCTCTTATATTCGCATCTCTTTGGGTTACTACCAAGTCTTATTCTGAAGGCGGCTGTGCAAATACGTAACCTGGTCGCGATTCGCCACTTGGATGAGCATGATATGTACCTGAAATGGTCATGTCTTTATAGGTTTCCATATTCTTTAAAACATTTCCGTCACCTTGCGTGAAATCTATTTTTTGAGGATCAATACCAACCTTTGTATCTCCCTGTTGAAATACCGGGCCAGCTATTGCACTAAAAGCCACTTCATTACCGTTAGGGTCTGTGCCATGAATGCCCCCTCTTCGTGCCTACCGCCAGATATATCAGGCATTTCTGCAGTAAGACTTGGGCTCTTAGAACGATCTACAGATTCACCCATTTTTGTCTGACTCCATAAGATGGTAATTGTATAGCAGAAGTTACATCTTTTAGATCAATAGTTTCACCATTTTTACTTCTCACTTTAATCTCCTCTGCTTCAGACCTATTAGCTACAACGTAATTTTTACCATCATTTTTACCATCAGTCCCAATTTTATTCGCTTCTTGGTCATAAAAGTCACAACAGGGAGCATTCCATCGGGATCAATAAATCTAATCGGATTGTCAAATGCATAATTATAAGGGCTATGCCTTCTCATTTTATCCGTCAATGGGTCTACCACATGCCATCTACCAATTTGCGGATCATACATCCTTGCTCCGTAATCGTACCACTCCAGTCCACTACCATCATTGAACTCTTTTTCCTGTTTTTCTTTGCTATTGTACTCATACTTATTATCCAGCTTGCCGATGGCTTTTGAGCTTATCCCCGCCATCGTCAGTCAAACGGATAGTAATGGGTTTCCTCCATGATGGGACCGGTAATATGCTGTACACTCAGGGTATCAAAGAACATCCCGACAGTTACTGTCGGGACAAGCTATCCCAGTTCTGGGTTTCATTGCTGACGTAAATATACAGAAATCCATTTTTAGTCATGGGGATGGCGGACTGGGCCAGGGCGAGCACGGCATTGGCGCCGCCTACGGGAAGGGCCCCACTGCTGGCTGCTACATATTTTAATTGTTCATCAAGTAATATCCAGTTGAGGTAGGCCTTGGGTTTGCTGTTGCCAGCCTGGGAAGGCTGGTGAGCAGTCTGGAAACTGGTCACGGCGCTTGCCAGGGGCCGGGATTGGCACTGAGCTGGGCCAGGGTGCCCTTGGCCTGTCCTGCCGCACCCACGAGCAACGTGTACCTCCGAGTAGCTAAAAATTAAGATATTATAAAAAGTTTACTTTTTGGGCTTATCAAAAATGTAAACGTATGGAACAAAAGCAATCAAGTGGCTTATCGAAGGAGCAAAAAATGTTCGCGTTGATAGCTGAACATGAAGCCAGTTCGATGACAGTAAAAGATTTTTGTGAGTTGTATGATCTTTCACCTGGTACATATCACTACTGGCAGAAGAAATATCACGCCCGGTTGGAAGATAAGCCGATGGAGAATCAAAGTAGTTTCACTTTGCTAACAGTGACAGGGCAGCAAGAGGTTTCCATTTCCCAGGATCTCTTTGCGGAATACCGGGGCATCCGTTTTTACCGGGAGCCATCTGTGAGTTTTTAAAAGCTTTAATCAGTTAACTTATGTTACAGATCAACAACGGCACCCATTACTGGTTGTATCATAAGTGGGCGGATGTAAGGAAGAGTTTTGACGGTTTGAGCGGGCTTGTTACCAACGAACTGGGAATGGAAATTCAGACGGGTGATGTATTTATCTTTTGAACAAACGGCAAACGCACCTGAAGGCGTTAGAATGGGAAGGGGATGGTTTTAGCTTATACTATAAGCGATTAGAGGAAGGTACCTTTGAGTTACCGGCAGGTATTATGGAAGGCACTCACAGTAGTATTACGGCTAAACAATTAAGTATGATCTTACAGGGCGTTTCTTTGAAGAAAGCGTTTTTCGAAAGCGGTACATCGGTACGATGTAATCCTTATGGATCATGGGTTGAATATATTTGACGTTGCCATCGAAAAAATGGCAACGTTTTTTATTTTAAGAAAAACAGGCCGGGTTATCCACATTTTTGGTGCTGTTTTTAAAATCATTTTGAATGCGGGTTTATCCACGCATCGGCTGTATAACTTTCGGTTATACGATATAGCTTAAATGCATAGCCGGGCTATCTTTGTATAATGTCAGCAGCAGCAGAAAATATAGATTACAAAGCGCTCTATGAGCAACTGCTTCCAATGCTGCAACTACAGCAACAAAATAATGGACAATTACCACAAAACAACCAGGAGCTATTACAAAGCAATAAAAATTACGCGATCAGGTAACGCAGCTTCAATATCAATTGTATCAACTAACGAAGTTACTGGGTGGTTTTAAGACTGAGAAGTTTGTTCCTTCCCCTTTACAGCAACAGCAGGAATTAGGCCTTTCCTTTGAGCAGGGGTATAAAGCAACCAACCTTGCTGATGTTCAAAAGATAAGTTACGTAAAGCAAAAACAGGTTCAACGGGAAAACGGGTTAGCCAATGCCTTTCCGGATCATCTACGGGTGGAAGAGACCGTGATAGAGCCTCCGGAAGATGTGAGCGGATGCGAGAAGGTGGGAGAAGAAGTAAAGGAACAGCTTGGCTGGAAGCCGGGAGAAATATTTCTCCAACGTACTATTATCCCTCAGTATAAATGCTCTGTAGCAGAACGGCCTGATCAGCATCGTATAGTGCAGGCGCATCTTCCAGAGCAAGCCTTGTCTAAGAGCATTGCCACGCCGGAGTTGTTAGCACAGATCATTATAGATAAGTTTATAGATCATAAACCGCTGAATCGTCAGTTGGACTGCTTCAAGAGAAGTAATGTCACCATTGCTTATTCAACCATTACCGATTGGGTACGGCAGGTTGCGAACGTGGTAGCGCCACTGGGCCATCTGCACCTGCATGAGATGTACCAATATGATTATTGGCATGGTGATGAAACAACCATACAGGTTCTGGACAGGAATAAGAAGAAAGATACCCACCAGGGGTATTACTGGACGTACTTAACGCATAACGGGCAACTGATCTACTTTGATTATCATCGGGGAGGGATACATTGGCAGCCAAACATATCTTACAACATTTTAAGGGTCACTTGCAGGTAGATGGTTATGATGTCTATGAAGAGTTGGACATCAAAGGAATACATGTGTTCTTTTGTATGGCCCATGCCCGTCGTCATTTTTATGAGGCGAAAGGCAATGATAAAGTTCGGGCAGAATATGCTTTGACCGAGATAGCGAAGCTTTATAAGATCGAGGAGCAATGTAGAGAAGAGCAGCTCAACCCGGACCAGATCAAAGTGCGGCGGACAGAACAATCTGTGCCTATTTTAAAGAACTGGGAGAGTGGATGAAGCAGGGTATGTAAAGCTAAAACCGAAAAGCCCTATAGCACAGGCTATAGCTTACAGCATCAAACGCTGGGACGGCTTAAGTCTCTATGCCTCTACTAATCATTTGCATATTGATAATAATCCCATAGAGCGCTGTATGAAAAACCTGGCTGTCGGACGCAAAAACTACCTGTTCTGTGGCTCGCATGAAGCGGCCAAAGAGCAGGCCTCTTATACTCGCTGCTGGTTACCTGCAAACTTAATACCGTAAACCCTTATGAGTGGCTCCGCGAAGTGCTTAGTCATAACATCAACGAGATGACTACCGCGCAACTCAGGAAACTCTTACCCCACCAGTGGAAAAAAACACAAGCCATCACTAAGGCTTAAAGCAAAATTAGGCAACTAAACAATACGATTTTTAGGCTACTCGGAGACACACCGAGCAACTACAGGCCTGGGCACTGCTGTTGATTACCTGATCAGCGGGGATAAAACAGAGCAGGCTAAAGCATCACTGAAAAATTCTGAACTGATACAACGCTTTAAAGAAGTGGATGCCCTGCCCGAAGAAGAACAGGGGGTATTGATAAAAATTATCTCCGCTTACGTCAGAGACTACAAAACCAAACAGGCCTATGCTTCCTGAAAGGATAAAGCCACCAGTAAATAGGTGGCTTCAGTATTTTATACAGGCACAAGATGCTAACGCTCATGACCTACCCCTCAATCTTGCGCCAGTTAGGGGCCAGTTTTGGTTTTGTACCTGTTTTTGAGTCATATGTAATATCTTTATTGAACCTTTGCCATGCAACTATCAATGTAGGTTGTTGTCAGTTTACACTTATTTTTAGCTAACCAATTATTCCAAAATTTAATATCCATTAAGTAATCATCTTTACTTCTATAACCGATAGTACTGCTATAATCAGTTCTCGCCATCACTCCAGTAATTTTGCTTAAAAATATAATGGCTGCTCTGTAATCATCAATGAGTACTTGCATATTTGTCTCTTCCGCAGACCGTATTATATCTACATTTTTTGTAAATTTTTCAATATTCGCACTATTACCGGGACAATAGCTGGCCCTGCAAGCGGATAAAAAAGTATCACACAGTATATAAATAATTTATTCATTGACAATTATTGCACTTTATTAATTGATAACTTAATCGTACGCTTATTGACCTGCATATCTTTAGTATTGTTGGTTGTAGTCTCAATAGTGACCCCATTTTTTTCCCAAGTAGGTTTTAGTATAAGTTTTGTCACTAAATCTTCCTCCTTCCATATCCACCATGCGGATATTTCCATTCACTTTATTTTCTACCTCAATAGCTTTTCTGTGCATAGGCCTAAAGGCATCTAACTTAGCTTGCTCATCAGCCCTGTTTACATTTGATGTTTGTAGTTCATTCTGCTCAACAAGCTCATGAGCTAACAAACCTTCTCTTGTTGAACCTGACGGATTTTTGTCGTTGATGGAATTGAACTTTTGCATATCTCCAACATCAATAGTTCCTGAAGAAAATGAGCCAAAGTCAATCTTGTCATCATTCATGACAGCAATTATTGAAACATCTTTTGCTCCGGTCATAACACCATTAACGGCTTCATAAAATGCCTGCTGTTGCTCTGTCATCTGTCCTTCCTTACCAGTAGAAACTAAAGAGTAAGTACCGCTTTCATTCAGTTTTGTGGTATAGAATCCTCCCAATCCATCATTGACATTTTTTCAAAACCCTGTATTGCAGCATCCTTGCCTGAAACTATTAGACTATCTCCACTTACGTCAATAAACAAAACCGGGTTATTAGCTCCGTAATGATAAGGAGTTAATGAATGGTATTTGTCTGCGAAGCGATCTATTGCATGGAATCTCCCGATCTGCGGATCATACATCCTCGCCCCATAATCATACCATTCCAGTCCACTGCCATCACTAAACTCCTTTTCCTGCTTTTCCTTGCCGTTGTACTCATATTTATTATCCAGCTTGCCGATGGCTTTGGAGCTTATCCCCGCCATCGTCAACCCAAATGGATAATAATGCGTTTCCCCGGTGAGGGGGCCGGTATAGTGCTGAACAACCAGGTTATCAAAGAACATCCCGACAATTCCTGTCGGGACAAGCTATCCCAGTTCTGGGTTTCATTGCTGAGGTATACATAAAAATATCCGTTTTGGGCGATATTTACAATACAGGGCGATAAGGCATATTGAAAAAACCATATCAGCTTATTTGCGGGATTACAAAGCCAGGCAGGCCTATGCTTCCTGAATATGACAAAGCCATCATACAGGCACAAGATACCATCACACAAACCCACCCCTCAATCTTGCGCCAGTGAAGGGACTTCGCCACCAGTAATGCTAAATATTAAATCAAAGTAGTTTCAACGATTCAAAAATACAATCAGAAGTTGAACCATAAACTAACTTATCATCAATGTTTTTATCAAAAATCCATAATACAATTAATTTTTATCCTTGAAAAAAATATTCTGCTTGAATAAAATTTATCACCTGACTGCTCAACCAAGTATTTAATATAGCCAACCTTTATACTATCAATCTCCTTAATTGTTTCTGTGAGTAGCTTTTTGTTATTTAGCCCCCTTTCAACTTCTTGCTTTTGCAAGGAAGTTATTCTGGCTATATCTAACTGTTCATCTGCATAATCATTGTAGTCATCAATAAAAGCTACAACATTCAATAAACTATCAACAGACTTTATTTTATAATTTAAAATTGTTCTGCCTGACCCATACTTGGTCGTATCCATAATTTGATATGGAGGTATTTTAATACGAACATGAACAGGTTTCAAATCTAATCCTTCAAAATTACTGATCTCACACATCTGTTTTTAGAGTTGCAATTTGTCAGAAGAACACACAGAATTGGGATAATAATAATTCTTTTTATCATTGTTCAGTTTGTAAATTGGCTTTAGGTATATTGTTTCCAAACCGATGGGTATACGCATTTTTATGGAAAGAGAGGCCGCCGAGCCAGTGGATGATCTGCTAGTAGCTGATTGTTGATTAGCAGGTGATTTAATATAAGTCTGCAAAGTTTCAGGCCCAAAGAATCCAGACTCTATTCTTCCCACAACAACACCTCCATAACTCATGACATTGGGCGTACCTGGAACATAAACTCCTCCAGCTTGATAATTACCTTGGTCATCATACGCGTTATTATCTCCAGCATGTTGTAAATTAGAATTATGCCCAGCTCCATGATTTATTAAGAATCCAGCGGCTTCGGAAAATGTGGCTTTGGTGCCTCCTGCAAACTTCTTTGTAGCTTCTGTGCCTATGGCAATAATATTATCTCCATTACCGTTTCTCGGATTCTGACTATGCTCTGGGTTGATTAAACCACTACTTGAGCCAAAGCTCTCAGATTTAAGCTCTTTTGCAAAACCAGCGTTAAACCCCTCTATTGATTTAGTCACATTATCTCTATTACCAATCACAGCAACGGCATCTGTCTTATCCAGCTTGCCATAGGATGTTTTATCGAATTTTCCTTTAAATACTTTTACCTGAGTTTTTAATCCCATTTCTTTAAAATTAGCTGTCGATTGTTTTGCTATCTGCTTTAATTCCTTTTTACTAATGCTATTATCAGCAGCGTATAAGTATATAACATTATCTCGGCCATCCGGATCAATAAATAGCATGGGATTATTAAAAGCATATATATATGGCGAAAGAGTTGGGTATTTTCCAGCAAGTGGATCTACCACATGCCACCTCCCTATCTGCGCATCATACATTCTCGCCCCATAGTCATACCACTCCTGGCCACTGCCATCACTAAACTCCTTTTCCTGCTTTTCCTTGCCGTTGTATTCGTATTTGTTATCCAGTTTGTTCAAAGCTTTAGAACTAATGCCCGCCATGGTAAGCCCAAAAGGATAATAATGCGTCTCCCCGGTGATGGGACCGGTAATACAGGCACAAGATACCATCACACAAACCCACCCCTCAATCTTGCGCCAGTGAAGGGGTGTAAATTTAGGTAAAAAGCGGGCAAGTACACTTTAACCTATACCCACCTTGCGTACTTAAACCAACTGGGGCTATTGGGTATTTATTTTTAGATAATTTCTCCACCTTTCAACATCCTTATCCTTTCGCTCTCTTCGCCATTCATTCATTTTTGAGGTCGGGTAATATTTGAGCATAGTCGCATTCGTCTCGGTAATACTGTATAACAAAATATTGGCAGCCCAATCTCTGGTACTATCGGTCAACAATAAAACTAAATCTGGCACAAACTTTTTGCCATAATTTCTTACAATCTTGCTCATGTATTTATTTTCTAAAAACTATATTTCTTACTGCTATTACCTCACCTGTACTATCTTTAATCCGAACAGGATTGGTTACCCAAAAATCTGCATCCTTATTAGAAATTTTCTGCAACTCCTTCCAATATTCACCTTTTACAGATTCTTGCGCCTGTAGCAAAAAAACAAAATGGATAAAAACAATACATATTGAAAATCTCACTTTCATACTATTTATTATTTTCTTTTTTTCATCCTCTTCTTTCTTTTTATTTTCATCCTCGATGCCTTTCGTTCGGATATCCCCATAATCTAACTTATACCCTTGCACAATGTTGGGGCGAGTTTTCATACCGTAGTTTGCAATATTATTTATTAATTGCTCCATGGTCATTTCTCCGCTTTCCACTTTACCTAGATCGTCCTGGAACTTCCCCACTATATCCTTAAAATTACCACCATCAAGACCTAATTCATCATTTACTTTCATCATATTTACTGCGGCCTCTGCTTCTATTCTAAACCTTTCCGTAACGAATCCTTTCATGTCAATTCCTCCCTTTGCTGCCTTCTCATCGTTAGCATCCAATTTGCTCCTATTGGACACGTTTGAGAGTTCCCATACATAATCAAGGGCTGCACTTTCCGTTGTATTATTTGGCGATATTACAATACGTTCGTTGTTTCTGGTGGTTTTGCCTGAAACAGATTTGTCAACATCAGCTTTTATCACCTGTACTTTCGAGATATTTACCTTCGCTTCCAATCCCACTACAAGTGGTGACTGACGGGCAAGCTTTTGAACATCTTTTATCCTAAAGTCTCCGCCTTCTTGGCCATCAGAATCTATAAACCTGATTGGATTATCAAAGGCGTATACATAAGGACTCAATTGGGATATTTATCTGTCATCGGATCAACGACCATCCACCTCCCTATCTGCGCATCATACATTCTCGCCCCATAGTCATACCACTCCAGGCCACTGCCATCACTAAACTCCTTTTCCTGCTTTTCCTTGCCATTGTATTCATACTTATTATCCAGTTTGCCAACGGCTTTGGAACTAATCCCTGCCATCGTAAGTCCAAAAGGATAATAATTCGTTTCCTCGGTGAGGGGACCGGTATAATGCTGCACCACCAGGTTATCAAAGAACATCCCGACAGTTCCTGTCGGGACAAGCTATCCCAATTCTGGGTTTCGTTGCTGGGGTATACATAAAAATATCCGTTTGGGGCGATATTTACAATACAGGGCCATAAGGCATATTGAAAAAAACATATCAGCTTATTTGCGGGATTACAAAGCCAGGCAGGCCCATGCTTCCTGAATATGACAACGCCCCATACAGGCACAAGATACCATCACACAAACCCACCCCTCAATCTTGCGCCAGTGTGTGTGGGGCTTTATAGTTTACTTGTTGCTTTTCGAGGAAATAAGTTCTTCTCTTTCTCTTTTGATTTTATTAAATCCTGATACTATCGCTGTCTTTAAATAATCGGCAAGTTTTTTAAAGACATGTATGTTTTCTTTATTATCTCTCCTGATTTTAAAGTTATACCCCAAAAAATAAGAACTACAATCAAAACATGTCTTAGTAGTTAAAATACTATCCTGGGCAAGCAATTCTTTTGCCCTAATCTTTATTTCGCTCCACGCATGGTTGTCAACTTTAAAGCTATACCCTTCAAAAAAAAGCAGCTCTGATTTTTGATCAAAGTAATTTCAATGTCACTATGGAATGAAGGCAAAACCTCATAATAGACCCCTGATACCACCCCATTCATTTCTTTAAGATGCATAACAAAAGTCGTATCAAATGGCTTTGTGTAATAAAAAATAAAATTGCTGCTATCTAATTGGAGATTCTCATTAAAGGGTAGTGCAAATCTTTTTATGATCCCTTCTTCATTAAGATCAAATTGGACTGTGCCTGGTTGTTTTTCTTTGCCCTCCTTATTGCCACAACCAGCAAAAATATAAAGCAGAGTAATAAATATGCAAAGCATTTCATAGAACCTATTTAATTTGTTCATACCTAAACTGCTTCGCCCATTTCAGAACATACTCGTTCACTTGGCAACAAAACTTCAGAACTCATTTTATTTGCATCAAGCTTCTGACCTTTAGCGTGTTGTTGTCACTCTTGACTGATACTTTCTTGTTTCGCTTGTCCCAATATAGTTTTTCTTTATTCTGTTTATACCAGTTGCTCCATTTATCAAAATCAATCTTAGTAGGGTTTGATTTTGATTCCGCAATAAAAGGAGATTCTGATTCAATCTTTGTAAGCTTCTCCATAAAAGCAACTGCCTCTGCTCGCCTTAATGTAGAGTCTATTTCCTTTCCTTCAACAAAGTTTTGGATGATGTTTAATCTATTTTCTACTTCAGAACAAGCACGTTGGTTATTCTGACTAATGCCTTTGCATACAATAAACAAAAAGCAAAGCAATATCAATATTTTATTTTTCATTGTTGTGGGGTATATCTTCAACTTTGGTAATATTATTTTTGTCTACATAATCCCGAACAGTTACGGGTTTTCCATTTTTGATATAACGTATATCTTTCCATCCAGAATACAAGGGCCTGCCTTGAGGTGAACGGTCTACTTGTTTTAAATTAGATGTTGGAGCTATTCCGTTTACATCTTGTCTTACTGATCCGCTTATTTCATTTTCCGCCCCTACTCCAACACCTTCATGAGATTTGTAATACTGGTCTGTGCTATATCCTCCTTCACTTCTCTGAATGTCTGTTTGCTCGGCTACTTCATGTCCTAATTTTGCAATGTTATTGGCTACCTTGCTTGTCTCATATTTGTTTATGTCGGAAATATCAATAACTGCATTCTTAGGGTCAGCAGGATATTCATTTTGAGAACCCTTACTTATTGTTAATGTAACATCTGCCTTGTCCTTATTTGTAGCGTTTGCCATGACTTTATTGAATGCCTTCTGTTCTTTATTCATTTTACCTTTTGCATCCTTGTTTTTAGTCAGACTTACAACACCTGTTTTCGCATCTCTTGTTGCAGAATAAAAACCTCCCAAGCCTTTATTTGTAGTCTTTAAAAAATCATCCGTACCCTCGCCATTAACAATTAAATCTCGACCGTCAATATCAACATATCTTAACGGGTTATTGATTGCATAATTATACGGTGAAAACTTGTGCCACTTTTCAATGAGGGGGTCTGGGGTGTGCCATCTACCGATTTGATTATCATACATTCTTGCCCCAAAATCTGTCCATTCTACCCCTGTTCCGTCAGTAAATTCCTTTGATTGCAACTCTTTCCCTGTGAACTTGTTTTTGTTCTCAGGATTTCCAAACGCCAACGCCCTACTACTTATCCCCGCCATCGTCAACCCGAATGGATAATAATGCGTTTCCTCGGTGAGGGGACCGGTATGGTGCTGAACCACCAGGTTATCAAAGAACATCCAGATAGTTCCTGTCGGGACAAGCTATCCCAGTTCTGGGTTTCGTTGCTGGGTATACATAAAAATATCCGTTTTGGGCGATATTTACAATACAGGGCGATAAGGCATATTGAAAAAACCATATCAGCTTATTTGCGGGATTACAAAGCCAGGCAGGCCTATGCTTCCTGAATATGACAAAGCCATCATACAGGCACAAGATACCATCACACAAACCCACCCCTCAATCTTGCGCCAGTGAAGGTAAAGTTCTTGTCGTCTTAATGCCGCCTGCCCTGCAGCCAATAAACAGGTACCCGCTGCAGTTATCTTACCGGACGCAAGATTCCTTTAATTTTGACAGGGTCTGAACTGTTTCGACATGTCTTCAACGATTCGCTTCCGCTCAACTCCAATACACCGACCTGATGGTTCTCACCACCTTTTCTTCATTGCTCACCACCTCAACTTTTGATTGAAGCAGCATGAAGTGGTTTAGGCACTCAGCCTGTACAGCGTGCCTGAGAGGCCAACTCTCATCTATTAAACAGCATGTAAATGAGCCTATCTTTTACTTCTTGACACACCTTGCGCCAGTTAGGGGCTTTTGTGTTTTATTGATGCTGCACCACCTCTACTTTTTAGCAACAGACAACGCCGATACTAATTTACCAATATCATACTCAATCAGAGAAAATATTGGATGAGAAAAATATAACTTGTCGTTACTTTCCGCAATAAATTCAATCTTAAAATCTCCTCTTCGGTAAGGATAAATATTCTTCCCCTTATGTTCTATGGTATTGCCAATGAATCGAACATTGGTTAGCGTATCTCTTAATGGCTTGGCAATAAGAATAGATACGCCGCCAACAGTAACCGTATCTTTAGAAATCCCATCAACAAAAACATTTCCGCAAATGGTGAATATATTGCTTTTTTATCAAAGGTTATCGAATACATTATAACACTAAAAGGCATGCACTCTAATTTTATACCGCAGCCCAAATAGTCACCGTTTTCATTAACATATATAAGACGGGCTCCATTTTTCAAAGCATCTATTTTGTTAATGCTTAAATTTTGCGATTCCGATAGTAAAGGCGCAAAACAGCAGGCTAAAGCAAGCGATATTAATAGTCTTTTTTTCATAATTACTTATAATTTTCTGGTTCCTCGAGACCTACCTGGCTCCAAATCTCTTCTACGGTCTCCTACAGGTATAGATAATGTTGTCTGAACAGCAGCATTATGTGCTTCACCATAATTTTTTTTGTTTGTTGTTCTATCATAACTTTCGTTTAACTCATGAAGTACAACAGCCGGTCTCGATTTATCAACCATTCTAGAATTGTCTCTGTCCAACTCCGCTGAGCCACATTTCCGCTGATGGTAACCTCTGCGTCATATTGATTGCTTCCAGGAACAGGAGTTGCTCCAGGAATATTATTTCCCTGTTCATCCTTTCCCATAGGCGTTGTCGAAACATTTATTACTCCATCTAACCTTCCACTGGTTAAGTCGTAAGTAACAAGCTCCTTTTCTCCTGTTGGTCTGTTTATATTTGGGTCTACTTCTTGAAAACCTACAGTTGCATTATCTGCGACAGAGTATAAGTATTTTTCTTGGGCTGTCACTAAATTATTTAATGCTTTTACCCCAACATCATTTAATTGATCATCTGTTAGCCCTTTTGTATTAAAGGCGACTACTCCTGTTTCATTATTAACCGTAACACGGCCTCTTAAATTTTCAGGTAAAATACTCTTTACATCTTCTTCCGCTTTTGCCCTATCTCCCCTAAGGATAAATCAAGAGATGCCATTCCATCAGGATCGATAAAACGAAGCGGATTATTAAAAGCATAGGTATAAGGGCTCCATCTCCGACTAATATCACTAAGCGGGTCTACCACATGCCACCTGCCAATCTGAGCATCATACATCCTTGCCCCATAATCATACCATTCCAGCCCACTGCCATCACTGAACTCTTTTTCTTGTTTTTCCTTGCCGTTGTATTCATACTTATTATCCAGTTTGTCCATTGCTTTGGAACTAATGCCTGCCATTGTCAATCCAAATGGATAATAATGCGTCTCCTCGGTAATGGGGCCGGTGATATGCTGAATACTCAGGTTATCAAAGAACACGTCCCAGTTCTGGGGAAGCTGCAACCATTATTGCTAATAAGCATTGATCTTAAATATTAGCATTATTCATTGGGCTTATAATGAAGTTTAATACTATCAACTAGTTGCTTTTCCGCTCCCGTGCAAACATTCACAAATTTGACCTGTAGATAGCCACGTATATCCTTTTCATCATCTAAATCTTTGTAAAGATATTTAGCTACCTGCATGTTGGAAAACAGTGAATCATCAGTTGCAGATAAGGATATGCTATCTTTTGAATTGTGGAATAAGAGAATTGACTCGATTTTCTTATTTAATGAGAAAAAGTAAAACCTTAATTCAAGAGAATCACCGATAAGTTCTGCCTCTCTGTATACTAATGGGGTGCCGTATTGATATGCCAAATAACCTATGCTGTCAAATTGTTCCTTGTAATTCACAAGGTTACTATCTCTAAAAAAACTGTATTCTTTAATATTTCCATTTTTGTAGAATGAATAATACCCTCCAATAGTTGAATCTCTTCCTTTGTCTCTATAATCGTTAATAGCGCCGGAAGCAGGCACCTTTAAAATCTTACTACCAGAAGTCTCTTCTAATTCCTTGAGAGTAATTGCGCAAGTCGGAGGATCCGACTCACAAGAAACAAAAATAAGTATGGTTAAAATGTAATATAAGGTATACTTCATCAGTTCGGTTTTTTTCAAGATCGGCTGTATCTGTTGATGGCTCATTAGTTACAACCCCTCTTCCGTTAGTATTAACTATTTTAAAATTTATCTTGCAAACGCTACACGTAATTACACGCCCTTTTTTAAACAATACCCCATCCGGATCATCTTTTTTGTAGCTATATCTTTAGCTTTCCCTGCTAAAGTGGGAATTTTCTGAGGATCAAATTTTTGCATGTCCTTTATATCAGGAATGGTTTTGCCTGCGGCTATTAATCCGGACAGTTCCTGATATTCAGAAAAATTAACCGAGGTAACCGGCCTGTCAGGGTCTGCCTTCTCTCCCCAACCAGGATCTTCATTTCCAGATCCGAATACAACAAATTGCCCGACACCTTTTAAAACAGGTCCATCTTTACCGGTCACTTTAATCTTTAAGTATTCACCAAATCCAATCATTTTTGCATGATCCGAACCATAAAGAGTATTCTCGCTGCTTGTCACGACCTCCTTCCCAGACCTGAAATCCCGCGTAGTAAGTACTTCATAATCGTTCTTAGAGAGATAGCCTAAGCCGCCATAGGTAGCGTTATGAACGGCCTTGTATAAGCCTGTGGTTTGTTGAGTGCTGACTGTAACAGTACCATCCTTGCCGATAGTTCTAACACGTTCAATTCTATCTTGACCATCGGGATCAATAAAAGAAATAGGGTTATTTGCAACATAGCAATAGGGGCCCCATGAAATATTATTTCTATTATCTGCTTTGGGATCAATCACCATCCACCTCCCAGTTTGTGCATCATACATCCTGGCACCATAGTCGTACCATTCAAGTCCACTGCCATCGTTAAATTCCTTCTCCTGCTTTTCCTTGCCATTGTACTCATACTTATTGTCCAACTTGCCGATGGCTTTGGAACTTATCCCTGCCATAGTAAGTCCAAACGGATAATAATACGTTTCCCCGTTGATGGGACCGGTATAATGCTGCACCACCAGGTTATCAAAGAACATCCCGACAGTTCCTGTCGGGACAAGCTATCCCAGTTCTGGGTTTCATTGCTGAGGTATACATAAAAATATCCGTTTTGGGCGATATTTACAATACAGGGCGATAAGGCATATTGAAAAAAACATATCAGCTTATTTGCGGGATTACAAAGCCAGGCAGGCCCATGCTTCCTGAATATGACAACGCCATCATACAGGCACAAGATACCATCACACAAACCCACCCCTCAATCTTGCGCCAGTGAAGGGTGAACAACCCGTACAGGGTGATTTTGAGCAATCAGATCGTTCAGGTCAGGAGGCAGCAACATCCCCTGATTCTGGAAGTTTTGCTTGAAGACCACCTTTAATGTTTTACCTCTTGCCATACCAGACAAGCCACAAAAACAATACTAAAACACTCTTTTTATCAAGTCTTTTTATACATAATTGTGGATAACATCAGCCCGATATAAAATCAAGAGGCCGCCTCAGTTACTTTTGAGACAGTCTCCAGTATTTTCATACAGGCACAAGATGCCATCACACAAACCTACCCCTCAATCTTGCGCCAGTTAGGGGAAGATGGCAAGGCTGAATTGAGTAAGGTGATCAAACTGGAAGATCATTCCACAGGAGAGCCTTCCTGGCACCTGTATCCCACCAGGGTTTCCACCACCGTAAACCTGTCTGTCAAAAGCAATCAACAGGGCCCGATAACAATTCAGGTATTGGATATGAATGGTCGGGTGGTGAAAACAGAACAGCGGGAGGTAGTGAAAGGAGTAAATCTATTCACCCTGCTAGTGGCCAGCCTAACCCAGGGTATATACATCGTACACGGAACAGTGGGAGGCAACAAATTCAGTGAGCGGTTTGTGAAGGAGTAAGTATTTCATGAGAACATCTATAAATAAGAGGCGCCATAAGACAAGGCACCTCTTATTTATTTTTCAATTATGTAGTAGGTTAATTTATACACTTTTTTTCAAGGCTTTTTGTTCCCAGATAGGCTCAAAGTATCGGAAAACATCCTCTCTTCCCTGTACAGTTATTTACATATGTTACTTTCAGAAATCCATTCACTTTATAGGAGCTATCATATATCCATTTCAAGCATTAATTCGCAGGAAGAAAAAAATAGGTAATAAATAAGAAGCATAATCCAGAATGTAATAAGGCAAAGATAAAATGCGAGCAAAGCCCGGTTTGCCTTCTTAACTAAACTTAATTGTTCTTTTGGTACTTTCTTTTTACTAATTGGCAAAAATAATAAATATTCTCCACTTTAGGCAGTAAGAAAGAGGGTTTATTTAATTTATTGCTCTTCTTCATTTTACCATGCAAGTACACTTTATACATAAATAAAGCACCTGCAATTAATACAAATATTGGCGTAACCTCAATTATTGTCATATAACTACTTTTTAATTACTGGATCTGTTACCCATCGATACACCTGTGTACTTTCTGAAACATTACCATTTCTTTCGGGCGTAATATATCCAAGATCAGGCAAATTAATACTTAATGAAATTTCAAACCCTATATAAGCAGCTGCTTTTATATTTATCAAATTTACTTGCGTGCTTGATGAAATGGGCTTTCCATCCGGCGTTTGCTTAAACACACGAGCAACGCCCGGAGCAGTTAACTTTGTTGAAAAGGTAGTATTCTCCCCAAAGTCCGAACCACTAAGCCTAGACTCAGATTCTGCAGACACCTCAACCCCAAAACCACCTAAGGAAATTCCCCTCCCGTTTTATATGCAGACTTTTTAGTAGCAACGTCGGTCCCGCCTGCCATTAATTTATTATCCCTAATACCCAATAAGTCATTTTCGTTACGTGTGACAGTAAAATCGAAGCCAACTTCCGCAAGTTTAGCTTGTACTCCAACACTACCTCTTGTCAACGAAAAGGTTGAAGAAAAAAGTGGGTCGCCATTCTTAATAATGTTTTTATTTGATTTTAAGGTCAGGTCAACAAACCTCTGATTAGCCGCGTCATTACTTTTAAAAGGTGTTCTTCCGAAAGGTGACCAACTCAATAATCTTGCTGCAGGTTTCGTAGTGTCACCCAGATGATCAGAATACAAAATGGGATTGTTACGCATAGCAGAATATGGGCTTTCGGATTCTGTCGGCTTAGGATCTACCTGCCAAAACCTTCCAATTTGCGGATCAAGGTTTCGATAGATAGCATCATACATGTTTAGATCAAATTCTGTATTCTGCTCAATCCCATTGTACTTTCTTTTATTTTCAGCATAGCCGGGTTTTAACGCTTTACTGCTAATCCCCGCCATCGTCAATCCAAACTGATAATAATGCGTTTCCTCGGTGATGGGGCCGGTATGGTGCTGAACCACCAGGTTATCAAAGAACATCCCGACAGTTCCTGTCGGGACAAGCTATCCCAATTCTGGGTTTCATTGCTGAGGTATACATAAAATTATCCGTTTTGGGCGATACTTACAATACAGGGCGATAAGGCATATTGAAAAACCATATCAGCTTATTTGCGGGATTACAAAGCCAGGCAGGCCCATGCTTCCTGAATATGACAAAGCCATCATACAGGCACAAGATACCATCTCACAAACCCACCCCACAATCTTGCGCCAGTATTGGGGAAAAAACTACAGGCCTATACCCTTAAATTATCGGAGTTGCACAAAGAGATCAATGAGGCTACGTTTTCGCGGTTCTGATGAGCAGCAGGCTACTTACTGAAATCCAAAGGTCTCAATTCGTGTTGCACAATACCCCCAACTTACTGGTATTGGAGATATCAACCTCGTTTGTGTTTTTCCTTTTTATCCATTTATCTCTACCCACTGGCTCCTTCATACCATATTTTGTTATATACTCCTGCCAAAATTGATTGTCTTTTCCTTGAATAATAACCATTCAGCCCTGCTCTTATAACTTATAGTAAAAGGAGTGGCATCTTTCATTAGCAAATGGTGTAAAACAAGGTTTGTAGCCCAGTCAGATGAGTCATTCCTTAAATGATCCATCCAAAATGATAGCGGTTTTTTTCTCAAAAACTCTCTCTCGCCAGGAGCCAGTAGAATACTAATATAATTCATTGCCGTTGGTGGGTTATAATCTAAGCCAACGCCTGGACTAATAAAAAGAATTTCAAAGTGAATTGAGTCATTATTAAAAAATCTTCGTTCTATTGAATCTGCCTGTCCAAAGGAAATGGTTGTAATACTAATTAGAAACAATAAATTGAATGAGATTTTTAGAGTATACATTTTATTATACAGGGTTTGTCCTAAAATGGAGATAAATAATGTTTCGAGTCTTATTACCATTCTGTCATACCGACCCATCCAATCAACAAGAAAAACTAAGATGTATTTGACGAGTTTGATCCTTTTTTATCAGGAGGTGGTTCTATATCTTGTTCTTTAATTTTCCGATAATCGTCTCTAAGTTCTTTACCCATTTTTTTATATTGATCGAATAGATTCTCACCAGTTTGTGGGTTATAAAAATCTCTCATTCCATCCTGAAAATCTGACAAAAGTTGTTGGTCGCTTATTTTTCCACGCTTATATTTCTTATAATCTCGGTTTTCTTCTTTTGAAGCGTCGGTTCTTAATTTTTTATACTTTAGTTCTTTAGCTACCTTATATTGACTATGAATTGAATTTGCTTCTAAAGTTAGAGCTTTGTCAGCAAATTCGGTCGGGGTTATTTGTTCGAAGGCTACGTCCACTACCAATAAAGAAAATTCTCTTTTCATTATCAAGTTCGAAAGTTCATGGGTAAGGCCTAAAACCGCATCTTCAAATGCTGAATTGGGGTTAATTGTAATATTACCGGATGACTTCATGGGAGATGTCGCAGTCCCAATTCTTGCATTTTTATCCGCAAAACTGATGAAATTGGAATAATTATTTTCATTTATTCCATTCTTAGTCATCAATTCCCTAAAGTACGGAGAGTGGCTACCAGCTTGAATCAATTGTAAAATTGTATATGGAGGATCAGGTTCCTGTGGCTCTTTTCCGGCTAGATCAATAAATCTAATTGGATTATCGAATGCATAGGTGAATGGAGAAAAAGAAATCATTTTTTCAACCAGTGGATCCACCACATGCCACCTCCCAATCTGATGATCATACATCCTTGCACCGTAATCAGTCCATTCTAGACCTGAACCATCACTAAACTCTTTACGTTGTTCTTCCTTACCGTTATACTTGTACTTATTCTCTGCCACCCCGTTCAAAGCCTTCGAGGATATTCCGCTCATTGTAAGTCCAAATGGATAATAATCACCGTCCCCGTATTAATGCTTCTCCGGATTTGGGGAAGCTGCTTTATGGTCTGTTCAAAGAACTGCTAACAGTCTTCAAAATAGGCTTTTTATTTTTCAATTGAAAGAAAAATCCGGGGTGGATGTCCCGGATTGTTACGCTGCAATGATTGCTGATAATCAGCTTTGATCATTGATCTGCTGCCCGAACCTGATGAGCACGTCCTGGATGCTGTTGCCAGCTACAATGACCCTGGCGCCGTACTGTTGCAGGAACGCTGCTTCATCTTCCGGCTGTACTTTCATAATGACGAGGTCGTCTGCACCTTCGGGATTGCCCGGTGTTTGTTTGATGATGTAAACGTTCATGACTAATGGTTTTAAAAGATCAAAAGGAGAGCTCTTTCTTTGGCGGGATAGGCTGTATGGTGGATTATTTCATGGGGTGATGTTGCTGCAACTCGTTTTGCAGGTCATCGAGGTTGTTTAACTGGTAACGCTGTGTGGAGCTTACATACTTATGCCCCGCCATGTATTGTACCTGCCGCAAGTTGTTTTGACGTAACCAGTGGGTGATCACACTGCTCCTGATCTGTTTGGCGTTAATGACTTTGGGATTGAGTTGCCTTAACTGATCGAACATATGTTTTAGCCTGTTGTTGATGTTCTTTTCACTCACTGCTTTTTTCCTCCCTTCTGTAAACAATGGCCCCTCTTTCCATTTATTTTTTCCAGGTATTGCTGCAGCCCGATCACCTGGACGGCATTCAGGTTCAACATCCGCTCATTGGTCCTTTGGGTTCCTCTTATCTTTATTTTGCCTTCTTTGAGCTGTATGTCTTTTTGCTGTATCCTTACCAGTTCTCCCACTGTTACACCCTGGTAGACCAGTAAACCGAACAGGATCTTTTTTACCCCGGTCTACATTGATTTGTATACTGTATTGCCTGTACAGTTCTTCCAGTTCCTCGATGCTTAACAGGTTAGCCGGCAGTTTTCTGACCAGTCCTTTGATGAACACACCGGCGGCCGGATTATCGGTTCTCCTGCCTTCATGGATGAGGTAATTACAGTAATGCCGGATAACGCACAGGATATTGTGCAGACTTCTTTGGGTAATACCCTGCTGCCGGCAGTGCCGCATAAAGTCTAACAGCTCATTGTAGGTAAAACTGTCTGCAATAGCTTCCTGCACTGCCCAGGTTAAAAACGCCCAATGTAATCGCTGTAGGTCTCAACAGTCGAAGCGCTGTATTTCTTCTGCTGTAAGTACTCCGTAAAATTCATATGGCTTCATTTGCAAGGTGAGTGTAGATCTGTGTACTATCCAGGTCGCCATGACCAAGGAACTCCTGTATTTTTCCAGCTTCATGCCGCTTTGCAGTAAGTGCGTGGCGATGCTGTGGCGTAAAGTATGGGTGCCCACTTTCTTTTTATCCTGGCTTTTTTACCAGTTGTTTTATCCTTACGTACAGGCTCTGCTTGTGCATCGGATGACCTTTGTTGGCATCTATAAATAAGGATTCCGTTTTGTGTTCCTGCAGCAACAGCGGTCTTGCATAGTCAACGTACAGTCGGAGTTCTTCATAATTCTTCGTAGCAATGGGCACATACCTTTCCTTGTAATGCTTGCCTTTTCTTACGTGCAATAATTTCCGGTCGCTGGTGATATCTTTAAGTTCAAGGTTGGCTCCTTCATTCAGCCGCAATCCACAACCGTAATACACGGCCAGCATGGCCCGGTCCCTTATCCCTAACACCGTATCGGTGGTAGCCTCATAGATGCGCTGTATTTCGGGTTTAGTGAGGAAGGCAGGCTTGCCCCTTACTGCCTCCCTTCGTTCCAAAATAAAGCCCGTATCGCTCCTGCCGGTCTCCCGGATATAACGGCTGAACAGGTTAAGGGCCTGTATGTATTTGTTGAGGTGAGCAGGGCTGAACGGTTTACCGGTACGCTCACCGGTCTGTTCCTGCAGATGACTGATAAACCCACTGGCGTCGGTGGCTTCCAGTTGGGTTAAGAAGGGTTTGTCGTTTTGCTCCTGGTAGTGCAGGAACTCCTGCAGGTGGCCGGGCAGCACCTGGATCGTGCCGGTGGAATAGTTTAACAGTTGTAACCATTCTTTGTACGCCTGGAGCAATAGGATGTACTCACTGCTTTGCAATGTCTTTTTCATGATAATAAATTTTTGCTAATAGTCTTTGGCGATGTCGTTACTGTCCATGGGCTAAAATCCGCTGCAGGACTGGCTATAAATGCGACACAAGTATCACTGTCGCATTCCTTCGCATTGTCGCCTTAACGGGGGAGGCTGTTAAGGACAGTAGCGATGTGGCTGTCTATGGCGGCTGTAAGCTGCTCGTATTCGTCTGTTTCGGTAACGGTGTACTCAAAGCCGTTGCGTCCTTTGGGGCTGCTGATGCGCTTTATATAGCCGTATTGCGCTAACTCTTTCATTTACCGCTGTATGGTACGCGGTTCCATCCGCAGCAGTTTGCGGATGTCCTGGGCTTTAAAGCTGCTTAACTGGTTGGCTTCAATATGTACTTTGAGCTGTTCAAAAAAGCTGCGGGTGGCTTTGGTGAGTTCGTCGCTCTTGGAGAACAACACATCTTTGAGTAAGGTAAATGCAGCTTCTATATCCTCTGCCGTTGTGGTAATGTAAAGCTGGCCGGCCTCCCCTGGCCCCTCCGGTGGAGGGGGAACGCTTCACCTCCCGCTGGTACTGGTGATAGAACGTCACTGCTTCTATAAAGCCTAACAGCAAGGTCATGGTGCGGCGGGGCTTGAACACCTGCTCCGGTAGCTGGATGTATTTGGCGTAGGGGTTAATAACCTGGATGGGACGTAAGACCCGCTGCATGTTTTTAAACAGTTCCTTGTATTGGTTTTCCTTTCCCTGTTTACTTCTCCGGCGGCCAGCTTTGCCTGGTATTCGTTGATGCGCCTGTCCTGGTCTTTGGTCATGTCTGTATACAGCAGCAGGCAGCGGTTGGCATTGTCTTCATAGATATTCTCCTTCGTGGTGCAGCCACTCACGCATACCGGTCCTTCTACGGTGAGGGTGATGGTTTTTAAATTACCCTTGCTGTCTTTGAGGGTTACTGTTTTACTGATACGTCTTTTGGTCTGCAATTCTCTTAACGGGTAAAACACCGTCATGGCGCCGTCCAGGTCTTCGATCAGTATCAGCTTGTTTTGCAGTTCATGCTGTTTAAAATAGTACAGGGCGTTTTCAGTGATCTGGGTGATCTCGATTTTATCTTCCTTCGGTATCAGCTCGCTGATCTTCTCCTGCAGCCAGGTCTTCCCGCTGCCGCTCGTGCCCAGGAACATAACGTGCAGCGGCACGGCTTGTTTGCGGGTGCAGTACACGAGGTAGGCAATGAGGCTGTTTGTTTCTTCACCTACAATGCCGCTCTGCCGGATCATCTGGCTGGTACGCTGTAACAGGTTCGGTTTTTCAGTTCGCTGATGGCCGCCTGTCTTTGCGCAGGCGTCATCTCCGGTAGTTGCTCCGGCCTGGGTTGCAGGGATTCTATGCGTTTGATACGATAGTTTTCCAGTTCATTCGTTAGCCCGCTGATGATCGCTGCTGTTTGTTGGATGTTGGCGTCAAAATGTTCGCAGGCAGCCTGTATTAGCTGCTCCGTCTGGCTTCGGTTGTATAGATCCAGGGTGTCTCTTATTGGCAAAAGCTGTTTTTGTTTGTGCAGGATCTTCAGGGTGACTTTCATCCGGTCCAGCCCGGTGATCCTGATGCCGCCAAGTATCTCTATGTATAACTCCCCGGCATCATAAATAAGCAACTCCGGCTTGGTGGTGTTGAGTTTGCTGTGTTGTGGTACTGGCGGGGTAGACGTTTCTGCAGATGGCTGATTTTTATTTTCAATTGAAAGAAAAGATTCTGTGCGTTCCTCAAGCAGGCTTTGCAGTACGCCAGCATCATCGTGCGTACAGAGTACGCTATTTATATCTTCGCCTGCAGGCAGGGCTACTTTACTAATGGTTACCGGTGGCAACAGTTGTTGTAGTGTATTGTAATGCTTTACCGTGGCTGCTTCACCTGCTTCGTCTGCATTCAGCATGAAGATAATCTCCTGCAGGTCCTTCAGGCCGATAATGGCTTGCAGGTGTTCGTCGGTTAACCCGTTGGTGCCATACAGGGCAAGGATGGCATATTCACTAACAATGCCTTCCTGCTGTAACAGGTTCACCGCGTCTATGATGCTTTCGGTCAGTACCAGCTTTGTGGTGGCTGCTTTGGGATAATGAGGATACAGTCCCACTCTGTTCTGTAAATAAAAGTGACGTTGTTCCTTATCGTTGGTGATGCTGCGGCCATACAGGCTGACGATGTTGCCTGCTGCATCCCTTAGCGGGAACAGGATACAATCTCTGGCCCATACGTTATAACCACCGGCAGGGCGTGGTTTGAGCAGGCCGTATTGTACCATGCTTTGCACCAGGTGCTGGTGCCTGCTTTCCACATGCAGACCGCCGCTGTTAAACGCTGCTTCGGTGAGCTTATAGTTGATCGAGCGGCTTTGCAGGTAGTCCACGGCTTTCTTTGACCGGTACAGGCCGCTTTTATAATACCCGAAGACTTCTGTCAGTAAAGCTGTTTTATCCATGTTGCTTTGCAAGAGTTGGCTTTGCCCTATGAAGAGTTTGGCTGGCGCCGGTGCAGCGGCAACCCCGTTGCCGCCTGCAAGGGCGGCGGCTTTCAGCAGCGCTTCGTGTTTGGTGCAGTTCTCTTTGAGCTGGATAAACTGGATTGCATCACCGGTGCCTGCAGTACAGTTGCTGCTGAAGCAGCAAAAGGTATTTGTGGCAGGATAGATCTGCAGGGAGGGTGTTTTGTCTGGATGGAAGGGGCAGTGCAGCCGCTGGTGTTTGTCCGGCTGAAGGCCGTAATGCTGCAAGACAGCAGTGATTGTAAGCTGTTGTTTAAGCTGGATGATTTCCATTGGTTAAGGGCTTTTTAGGGTATAACGGCACTGAGGGTGATACCAGATAAACAAGCTGGTTTATTTGTTAGCGATTCCGATACAAATATATTGATTCGGCTTTTTAATGAGGTCTTTTTTGACTTACCTATTTATCCCCACTTACTGTGATTTACTGTGTAAAACATAGCTGATTGGCTATTTTTGCAACAGGAATAAAGGCTTTTAACTATGAAGCAGCAATTAGCCGGCCGGCTATTACAGGCGAGGAAAAAATGGACCTGTCCCAACAAGAACTGGCCAGGTTGGCCAGGGTGCATTTTACCAATGTAGGCAAGTATGAGCGGGGGAAGCAACGCCTGCGGCGGATATCTTAAACCGCCTTGCCAAAGCGCTCGAAGTGTCTACGGATTATTTACTCAATGGAACGATGCAGGATAAATCGGCAGAGGACATCAGTGATGAGGAACTGCTGATCCAGTTCCGGCGGGTGGAGAAGTTACCCGCCGATAAAAAAAGACTCGTTAAAGAGTTCCTCGATGCGTTTATTTTTAAAGCCGATCTGCAAAAACAGTTAGCTCCCTAAAGACAAAAGCCGCTCAGAATAAGCGGCTTCATAATTTTATTCAGGCACAAACTATTATTGCGCCACCAATTCTCAATATTGTATCAGTATGGGATGCACAATAAAAAAAGCGTAGGTGCAACCTACGCGCAGTGGGAGGCTTCTGTCTAATTTATAGGCGTAGATATTATATCCCAAAAATACTCTTTTATATACGGCCCGTAATTGTAGTAATAGTAAAAATTATTTAGCAACTCTGTTTCTAGAGTTTCGATTTCTTTTTGGTAAGGTTTAATTCCTGGCGGACGGCCCATTTAAAGAGAACATTTATAGGTTGACTCCTATAAGCTGCAATCAACATTTCATTGCCTTCTTCTTCCCCAAATGCATTGCCAAAAACCCAGAACGATCTTGAAACACCCCACCCCACTATAAAAAGACAGTCCCCGTCTTTTTGATAACTTTCCTAAAATCTTCTATGGATTCTTGTAACATTCTGGTCAATTCCAATTCATCGAAGTTTTCACATTCTATACCCTCTAATAAAGCATACCATAACAAAAACATTTCCCTGATCAGTAAACCTTTTTCTTGTGGCAATCGGGATTGATTTGCCTTTACTTCAATCAGTAAATCGTTTACGTTTAACATTGAGTTATTTAATAAATGCTGTGCCTATACGAGGTATTCCATTTATCACTGCACCTCTTATAGTAACATCATATCCATAAATATTTACTTTTATCTCAAATTGACCAGTAGATGGGAGTTTTCCCGATTGTCCCAAAGACAAGTATAACCTCCTGATAATATTCAAGCCACCTCCGGTTTTAGGCAATAATAAATGTAATTTATGTTTTGCGTCGAGAATATGTTTAATATCATTGGGAACTGATAACGTTTTTTAATTCCCTGCCGCGTGGCTGAAAGCGTTGTATTAGCAATCGTTGATTCAAGCCTTAATGCAGGGACAATGGCTGCAAAAACATTAGTACCAATATCACCACTGTTTTGCGGAACACCATAAGTGTCATGTCCGGTCGCGATACCCCAAATGGCGTTTACCCCGCTGGCCAAGGGATTATATTTGTTTAGCTCATAAAGAAAATCACCGCCAGGATTATGGTCATTGAAAAATTCGTACCATTTATAATCCCTCTTTTCCGGCTCAGCAACAAAATCAGATTCTGACGGTATGAAAGGAACCATCGCACTCGGCATCGGAGCTGGCTCATTAGACGTAGGATCATTTACTTGTGTCGGATTAAGTTGCGGGTTATTTGGAGTCACCACTACTTCTGGCATCAACGGGAAGCCAGAAACGGCCGTGTCTGCTGCTAACCCGAGTGGGTCATTCATTAATATAGGATTGTTTAATGCGAATACATATGGACTGTAACTTTCAAACAGATCGCTCAAAGGATCCAATTGATGGAACCGTCCTATCTGCGGATCATACATTCTAAAGCCAGCATCATACATCTCTAATCCGCTACCATCACTAAACTCTTTTGATTGAAGCTCATTACCATCGTTGAACTTGTATTTGTTTTCAGCGTAATTCGCCTTGAGTGCTTTGCTCGATATGCCTGCCATCGTCAGCCCGAACGGATAATAATGCGTTTCCTCGGTGAGGGGACCGGTATGGTGCTGAACCACCAGGTTATCAAAGAACACGTCCCAGTTCTGGGTTTCATTGCTGAGGTATACATAAAAATATCCGTTTTTGGCGATATTTACAATACCCGGCGAGAGCGTATTGATGGCATCAGGGCCTTGTACCGCTTGAGCTCCACTACTGGCAGTTACATATTTTAATTGTTCATCAAGTAGTATCCAGTTAAGATAGGCCTTGGGCCTGGTAGATTGATCGGGATTGTTGCCGGGCCTAAAGGCATTTAATGCACCCAGTAAGGAACTGGAACTGCTGTTACTCAAGGCGGCAAGGGTGCCTTTGCTCTCGCCAGCTACGCCAACAATGCCACTGGCCAGGGCACCCAGTATATCGGCCACCGGGTCGCTGTAACTACCGGCAGTTCCACCACTCTTATAATACGACTTTACAAGAATATCTACTTTATCACCACTCATCACCTTCAGTACCAGGGCCGGCCCTACTTTGGGACCACTGCCACTGACCCTGGCCACGAGGGTATCGGGACTTATGGTAGAGGATGGATCAACAGGATAGCCGCCTGGTACGGAGTTTTTGGATACAGCGGTTTGAGGTATATTGTAGAAGAGCTGCTCCTCTTTAGCCCGGTAAGCCGCTTCCATGGTAGCCATGTATTTTGTGGTATCGGTTTGTTCGGTGAGTACCATGCGCACATTACCCAGGTGGTCTTTCAGGAAATAGTCGTACTGAAATTGGTAAGCACTGTCACCATTCAGGAACCTTCGTTTGACATACCGCAGCCGGCCTTCTTCGTGAGCGATGAACTGCAGGGTATCATTTTCATAAACATTACCATTCAGATAAAGGGTGGTAGTAACCTTAGCGGGAGACACGGTACTGTCGTACACTGTTTTCCTCAATTTATTTCCCAGGGCATCATAGAAGTATTGGATACGTCCTTTTACGGTGCCATTGGTTCTGCGAATGAATACATGGCTGGGCAGGTTGAGGTGATTGTAGAGGATACCGGTTTGGGTAGCCGTACCAATGTCTTTGTTCTTGTCAATAAACATATTGCCATTACCATCCCAGGCATAATCGATGGTGGTGCTTGTTTTACCTGTAGGCAGGGATTGCGTGTAGGCACCGGAAGCACGGAAATCGCCCAGTTTGGTAGCGGTATCATTTACCAGGTCGATGACATTGCGGAGTTTATTACTTGAATTAAAGTAATTGTATCGCAGGCTATCGATGGTAACGCTACCGCCGGGTTTCCAACCACGCTGTTGCATGGTGAGGATATTGCCATTGGCATCGTAGCTGAGACCAGTGCTGCTGAAGTCTAAACCCGCATTGAGGTTGAAGCTGGCACCGGTAAATTGCCTGAATTGGGCATCAATAAGTCGGTTAGCGGCATCATAAGCAAACCCATATCGACGTATATGGTTATCCCCCCGCTTTTCCACAGCATACCCAGGATATTGCCGTTGAAGAGGGAATCGCCATACGAGGCGTTTTGCCCATGAACAACCAGATCATCTTTATCGTAGGATAACTCAAAACCAAAATGATTGGTGGTGCTGTTGCTGTCTTTGGCATAAGTACGATTGGTACCCAGCATCCAACCGCGGATATTGTAATCATAAGTCAGGGTTTCCAATTGCCCTGAAGAGGAAGGCAACACCTTCTTTTCAATTGCCCCAGGGCATCGTATTCATTTTGCACAATAACCTGTTCTGCTTTATTAATGAGGCTGCTGTAAACAGCTTTTTTATGGTAAGAACCCGCCCCAGGTCATCATAGTTTATTTTGGAAACGGTGATATAAGTTTGTGCATTGCTCCCTGCCTTTTGTTGTTTATTGATCACTACCAGGGGTTGCCCAGCCCAGGCATACTGGGTGGTAAGGATATCTACACCCCCGTTACATTGGTCGTTTTGGTTTGTATGATCCGCCCCTTTTGATCATAGGTATTAACGGTATACAGATACGTATTACTGGAACCTAATACCTTCAGCCGGGTACCGGTTACCAAACCAGAAAGGTTGGCAGATGGGGTATTGGCCTCTGGATATGGCCAACTATTGGAGGGAGTTAATAACGAGGTATCATAGCTGGTGTTGTAAGTGCCATTGACAGCAGTGGTATAGGTTGCCAGTTCATCATAATTGTCATAAAAAGTATTTGTCAATTCTTCACGGGTGGCATAATTGGCCAGATTGGGATAGGCGGCGCTGGCAGCAGCCTCCCCCTGATGATAAGCAGGATTGTTCCAGTTGGTATTATCAGTGATGAGCCCGGTGGCCCTGGGTCTGTTCAGGTCGTCATAAAGGGTATAGAGCCATTGTTTGGATACCCGCATATTGCTGTCCTGCATCATCACGAGCCTGTCGCGGGTATCATATACCAGGTGTATATCCCAAATACCGGGTACTTTTTTCCTGATCAGGCGGTTTAGCTGATCGTATTCATATCGGAAGCATTGTTCTTTAAGGATATTGCCTGCATTGGCGGTAATATCCCAATTGTACTGCATGGTCAACTGTACGCCGAGTGGGGGCAATACACAACGCAGGCTGTTAAACTGATCATATAGGTAATAAGTACAAAGCCAGCCAGTATGGCCTTTGCCATTGCCGTCATCGGCTGCAGCGGTTAACTGTACTTTCTTAAGTACCACCTGCCCATCCTTGTTCTTAAACTCAATAACCTGTTTGGCATGTTCATCAACTGTTATGCTTTTGTACAATTCACCAGCCGTATAGGTAGCGGTGGTTGTATAGACGCCCCAGTTGCCCGTTACATTGGTAATTGCCCAGACCCTTACACTGTCGGCTACTGTATTGAAATAGTATTTGGCTTTTATGGAACGGCGGTTGTTTTCTGCCGGCCGGCTATAAGATCCTACCCAACTGCTGCCAGGGGCAAAGGATTCCTGTACGCGGTTAAGGGGGATACTTCAAAGTTGGTTTGGCTATAGGCCCAGTTGAGGTTATCGGGACCAATATTGACCTCCCCTGCCTGACCGGCCAGTTGTGTATTGAAAAATTGTACCTGTTGCTGAAAGGGATTGAGTTTGAATTCACCGTCATTAACGGAAGTATTGCTGCCGGCATTGTTTGCGGCAAAGGGCAGGTATTTGTATTGCTCCCGGCCCCATTCATCATAGGTTATAGCACTGACCATATCAATAGGGTTGCTGCCGGTAGTGAGCGATCCTTGTTTGATCACGGTTTGTAAAGGACGGCCCAGGCCATCGAAATAAGTGGTGGTTTGCTGTACATCGCGCAGGGGGCGGGTAGCAAAGGAATCCTGGTTGAGCCCTGGAGCTTTGGCCACCCAGGTACGAATGTAGTTGGTGTTGCTATTGCTATTATATGGGGCAGGAAGCGGCACAGGGTTTTGGGCATAGACCATGCTCGTAACAAAAAGCAATAGTAAGGGCAATATGGTATAGCGGAAGGGAGAAAATGTCATGGTGCTGATTTTGGCTATTGCATCAATAGGTTAGTTGTTATCAGGGTAAGGTCGTTTGGACGGGAACCTGGTATTGATAATCTACCATTTTTACGATATGGTTATCTGCATCCCTTATTCGCCGTAAACGATTGAACCCATCGTATTCATAATAAACAATATTGTTGCGATTGTCGTTCTGACTGGTCAAACCTATTAAAGGATCGTACGTATAGGTAGTTATTTGGGCAAGCGCCGGATAAAGGCGTAACTCGTCAATGACCGCAGTACCTGCAATGGAAACAGCGCTGGCATTATTGAGGCGGTGTTCATATAAAGTCCATCCATTTTTTGTTAACAAAGATGTACCGATACCGGCATTGACAAGCAAGGAACCATTCATGGACCAATAGGATACGATATAATTTCCGGAAGTGATGCTACTTTTAGTGATGGAGTTGCCCGAAGAAAGGGAATAGCCCTTGCTGCCCGTTATGGCATTTAGGGTATTAACAGCTCCTCCGCTGATGGTCCAATTACCGGTATTGGTAGTTTCAAAACTGGTATAGGCAATATTACCTGGTGCAGCATTGGCCACTTTTGCAACAGGATACATGGACTGGTAATCCCAGATCATGGATAAAGGCGGCTGCTGTAGACTTACCATACCTGTAACATTCAACTTACTGTCATAAGCGCTATTGTAGAGGTAATTGTTAAGGGTGCCACCCTGTCCATATTTTTGTACGGAATCGACCAGGAAATTATTACTACTGGCAGGGTATTCCCGGAAAGTGGTAATCAGTTTATCGGTCAGCTCCGAATTGACTGTCAGGGTATTTATGAGAGGTGGAGATACCATGTTCTTTTGGATCATTTTTGTAATAATGCCCGTGGCATTGTAGGCAGTGCCGTAAGATCATGAGGAAATTGCCTGATGCTTTCGATGGTTTTTCCCTCGCTGTTTTTGGTAACTGTTCTATTGGCATAGGCATAGGCCGGATTGTCGTAATACAACCGGGTGATGCTTTTCAGTGAATCGCCTGCTTTGGTATAGGTGACATCTTCCACGCTGTCGGGCCTGATAAAAGTATAGGCCAGTTTATAGGTATTGACATCAAAGGCGCTGATATAATTTGACAAGTATGGATCGCAGGGATAGTCAAATTTCTTACGTACCTGGTGATTGATTACGTCTTTGATCCTGGTGAGTGAGTAATGGGTTCTTTTATCTGCGAGCAACTGGTAACCTGCATCGGTTTTCTCATATTGGAGCGTCCGGTCCTCCCCTGCTACAAAGCTGCCTACATAATTCAGGAGAATGCCCGGCAGTCTGACACCGTATACAGGAAGCGGCTGGATACCGAAACCCAACTCGTCGGCAAATTTGAAACGATGCAGGGTATATCCATTTTTTTATTACTCCGGTCAATCGTATACTCTATTACATCTTTAAAATAATAAGGACTGGCGCCTGTTACGCTTACGGAGTTAACAATGGAGGAATTTAAGGTTATAAAGAGCCCCCTGCCAAGGCCGGTGCATTCGTAGCCCTGGAAATGATCCACCACGCAATACAGGAATTTTCGTTCCTCGTTCAGTGTATAATAGTCATTCTCAAAACAAACTCTTTTGGTATCGTACCGTGTAGAATCGGGGAAAGCTGAATATTTATAGACCTTTTCCAGGGAAGGTTGTGCCTGCTGGTTGTATGACTTAATGCGACCTATCACCAACCCACCCAACAGGGAATTATAAGGTACCTGTGCGGGCGGGGTTGCCTGGTGCCGCAGGTCGATAGTTGATTTGGTAGAGTCCCAGGTGCCGGTAGCCGACACGGTATAATAACCAGCTTTTAAAAATACGACCTGTCTGGAACTGGCATCGCCTACGGTAATATTGTTATAAAACCAGGTAGAAAGGGTTGTATCGTGGGGGTAATATTAAAAGTGCAGCTACCGTGAAAATCGGGTGGCGTTACATTGCGTACGCAGCCGCAATCCACTTTCACTTCCTGGTCGAAGGGAATATAAACCGTATCCTGGGCCAGCTCATTCCATTCATCACCATTTTGCACCTGCACCCTGGTGAGGGAATAGCTTTTGACGGTTTGGTATTTAACTACCGACGGGGTTTCATACAATAGGGTATCGAACCCGCCGGTGGGATAGGTTATTTTTTTCAAGGTACCTGCCAGCATGTGAGTGGCTGAAGGCTCCCTGTTCCCGTTCCTGACAGGATTGCCATCATCGCCATCAAAGAAATCGTTGTAAGAATGCTCTGGCAGGGCGGGTACAAAATAACCGTTATCGGCTCCGTTGTAATAACCCCAGTGGTCCTGAGCAAAGGAAAGACGTTTGGGCAGATCACCGGGCGTATTGTATTGAAACAGGTAAGGCAATACCTGATTCGTATCTGCTACGTTCACCTCTTCTACCCTATCCAGGAAGCTTCTGAATTTGGTAGCGTCGGTAAGTGTAATGGTAGTGGGCACACCTTGTGAGGAATTGGTGGTATACAAGGTAGAAGCCAGTTTGAAGTATTTGATGAGTTTATTGGAGGGGTTGTATATTTTGATGTTTTTGAGCCGCTTGCCATCCTGTACTTCGGGACGTTGGTTGTCGTACCCAAAGACTGCTTTTGATCCATCGTAGAAAACAATCTCGTTGATGTATTTGATCTCATTGGTAATGGTACTGATGCAGGTAGTGAGGTCTTCTGAATTCAGGTTAAAGGTAAGTATGGGCGCATCTGAACCACAACTGGTAAGATTAGAGGCTACGCATTTGGCCAGTGTTTGTGTTACCTCGCCCTGGTATATGCCTGTTTGGGTGGTATAATTAAATACGATAGAGTCGTAGCTGTTGATCTTAATACAGGATAGATACCAGGCGGTGGCCTGGGGAGTCAGGTCATCATACCCGAACAAACTTTTGCATTTATTACCGGGTGCACCCCGCTTCATGGTGGTTTCGATTTCAGTGAGCCGGTATTGAATGCCTTTGTCGTCGGTTATCTCAAAGCCATCAATAAAGTTGGCGCCTGCTAAACGGGTGATCCTGATATTGTTTTTGCTTAGGGATACGGGATTAAACAGGGAATCGAGGTAAAAGCTGCCTGACAATCCTGGTATACTGAAGCTGAATATGTCTGACTCTCTATCGGCCTGGGTGCTGTTTAAGTAATCATACAATGGCTGATTAATGGTAAGCAGGCTGGGACTGGTAAAATTATTGAGTGTAACGCCCTCCCGCATTTCATCGGGCAATCCCAATACGGTTCTGGTTACTACGCCGCCAAAGTCAAGATTCCAGCCCATACCCACAAAGGAGGAAATATCATTTACGCGCACTCCGGTAGTAGAATAGGACAATGAAAGGGGAAGGGAGAATTTGCTACCGGAAAACGTGTAGAGGGGGATACCAATATTTACCGTTCCGGTGGAAAGGGATGCTCCTACCAGGCCTGTTTTAACCAGGGAAGCCGCATCGGGGAAGGAGGAATAAAATCGGGTACTTTGAAATTGTAATCGGCAGGTGTTTGGGCGAGGCAGGATACTATGATACCTACCTGGACAAGCAACATCAATGCTTTTTTCTCATGTGACAGTCGGGTTTGAGGGTTCCTTGCACTGGCTAAAGCATGTAATGGTGCCGGGCAGTGCTGTTATGAAGTAACTACTAAATTTTCAACCTACCAAGGGCAAACCGATAAGTGTGCAGAATGGATGGTTAACTGTGCAGATTTGGGGAAAAAGCGTGCGGGGAAGATCAGCCAGCTGTGAGCTGCGGGCAAATAACAGTGGAACGGAGGTCATGAACCGGTCCCGCCTGGGTGCGAAGGTGGGTCGCTCTGTTGTGTGGGGGATGAAGCCCTGCAGAGCGGCTCACCTTATAAAGGGTCAATCGGCAATGCGTTTCCTTCGAGGGCACCGGCACTCGCTCGCCTTCCGCCGTTTGGCGGGATGAGACTATTTCGTAGCCTCCGGCTACGGACCTGAACAGTAGTAAATAGAAGCCTATGAAGTCAATGTTCACCTGGCAGCATAATCACTCAGGTAATTAAAGTGTGCCGTTAGCTTTCCCTGGTTCAGCATGGTGGCCCTTTGTATAACGGGCGATCCCTGGTTTTTGAAAAGGTCTTCAAGAATGTGTTTAATAAGTTGCTCGCCAAAATAGCGGCTGGCATCGCGGGGTAGTTCATTGGGCAGGTTGCCTACCGCCATGATATCAATGCTATCGGGAAGATAGGGGGCTGTTTTTTGACCCGATTGCCGGTCTACCCCATACACGGGATCTGCAATGGTCTGATCGCCCAGGTTAATAGGTACCGATCCATGTGCATCGTCAGTAATATCGGCTATCGTAGTGATGCGGAAAGCCGGTTTCTGAACAGCCGTTTCTTCAAACAGGCGGGGCGCCTGACGGTCCCAGTAAATGCCGTTCATTAAAATATCCGTTTCATAAGCATAAGGCAGGAACCGGCTGGTGTATTCCTGTGGATGTGCATGAAAATGCCCCCTGTGATAAGCGCCGCCATCGCGATGCTGGTACAGGTCGGCCCCTTTTAATTGCGTATATACCGGATAAGTATATTGCCTTTGCAGGTATTCATCCGGCTCCACCTCATGAATGCCCATGAGGTTCATGATCTCCAGGATGCCATGGGCTACCCTTCCGCTGCCTGTTACAGCTATTTTAATGGCGGGTATCCGCAGGCCGAAATAGGTATGGATCAACTCACGAAAGCTTTTTGCTGGTGTACCCTTACCAGGTCATAGGCACCGCTGCGTTTGCCCCAGGCCATCATGCCATTGTGGGCCCCTACTACACCGGCAAAAAAGCCAAAACCAATGATGCGCTGCCCATCTTCATGTTCCAGGCATTCATAATCAATCAACGTGATGTTTTGTTCCATCATAGCATGGAACAGGGCCTGGTTAAAGGGCTGTTTTTGCGGGTATGGGAAAAGAACAGGTAGGTTTTGCCGGGCAATAGTTGCTGGATGGGCACTTCCTTGATGCCAAAAAGCACATCACATGCACTCATATCCTCCCTTACTTCCACCCCGGCCGACTGGTATTCCTTATCCGTAAAACAACGTCCCGGCGAGGTTTGCACAATGATCTGCACTTCGGTGGTATTCTTTTGGATCCATTTACACTGCGAGGGCGTAAGCGCCACCCGGTTATCGGCAGGTACTTTTCCTTCCCGGATCAATCCTATTCTGATCATAGTTGTATCTTTGCCATGAGTTGCAAAAGTAAAGGAATCGTAATAAAGCTAAACGCACTACCCTATGTGGCAAAAAATATGGAATATCGTGAAGAAGGTCTTACTGCCTAAAAAAGTTGTTGCAAGTAAATCATCCAAGCCGTTTCAAAGTGATTGCTGGTTATAATTTACCCTTTATCAGTTGCCGGTGGTGCCAGGCAGCAATTGAACAAGCCATACAAGGCAGTGACGTGGTGATAGATACAGCATGGCGTTCCATCACTGCCCTTGCAGCAGCAATACCAGGAAATACCCTGTTCCTACTACCAGCAGCAAAACAATGATGGTCACCAGGTACAATTGAAGGGACAATGGCCGCCTTTTTCGTTTGTACTTGTTAAGGATCGTTTGAAAACTATGTCCTTCCCATGCCTGTTCCAGGTGTGCCTGTCTTTCGAGTAGCAGGTTAGGCCCTTCAGGTGAAGTTAATAGTTCTACCAGACTGGCATTCTCCGGCGACCGGTTCATGAATTCATCCAGTTGTTTTTTTCTGTCATTGTCAGCTGTCCTTTCGCATACTTATGAATAAGCAGGCGTAGTTCGCTGGCTTTTGCCGCATAGCTTTTCATTGTGATCAATTTTTAACATCATTCGTTAACCTCTTATATATAGATCAACGGGTAGATGTGCTAAACCTAACAATTTTGTGCAATTATTTTTTATCAATACTCCCCTACCCCATAGGTCAGACAAAGTATTATACTATGGAAAATGCGCCGAAGCCAGGCCAGTCCCCTGGATTTAACGGTCCATACATGTGCACGGGGCAGGCCCAATTTATTCCCCACTTCCTGTGTGTTTAATTCACTAAAGAAGGTGAGTTCTATAACCTTGCGTTGCTGATCGGGCAACTGTTTTACAGCCTTCTTTACCTGCTCAATTTCCTCCCGGGTTATTTCATCGCGCAATACCTGATCGTCTATATCAGGGTATTCCAGCAGTGTGTTGGGGTCTTCTGCATGCCGTTCTTTTTATGTTTAAACCTGCGGAGGTGGTCGAGGGCCAGGTTATGGCATATTGTATAGAGCAGGGCCCTTAATTCATCTTCGGTGTGAACCTGGTATTGCTTGCACAGGTATTTATAAAACGCTTCATCAACAATATCTTTAGCATCCTCTTCGTCTTTTACCATTTTCTTGACAAATAAGTACAAATAATCCCTACAGGTTAAGTAATACTGCTCTACTATTTTTTTTTGGTGGCAGGGTTGATCCTGACAGTATTCCTGCCAGCTGAAGCACGTGGTTTCCTGGACATAGCATTTTTTTATCACTAATAGTAAGTTGGCCCAGGTTAACGAATGACGATCAATGCAAGTGACTGCCCAATTTACAGCGTTTACCCATTACCTTTTCTTATAGGAGCGATATTTTTTAGGATCAGTCCTGCAATTACCCGAAAACGATCAGGATAGCCGCTCTTATTGACCTGATACGGGTATGTAGCAGGTTTATAACGCTAATGGAGGTATACAATAAAAATATTTTTGCGGAAATAATAATTTTTACCATCTTTGTTACACATCATCTCTCTCCTCTTATTTTTTGATCATTCGTCTCTCCTCTTATTGTAAAATTCTTTCTTCTTTTTATCCGGTCATTCATTTGCAACCATCAGTCTTATGTACTGATGTGGGCTCCATCTAAACTAATTACCATGTTTACAGAAAAATCCAATCTCAATAACCAATACAAGGCTTTGCTTGAACAATTGACGGTAATAGAAAATGGGGAAAGCGAACCAAGCGCAAAATTGATCCAATGCAGCCAGCATTGCCTGGAATTACTTCGACAGTTTAGAAAATCCATCACTGCCAATGGATTTCCAGATCCCGATACAGAAATTTATTTTTCAAACACATTAAACCGGCTATTGCCGGCCGGCATTTCTATTACAAACGGGTTTACCAATTGCACCTGGGCGAACTAAAAGGGTGCTGGGCCAAGGAAAAGGAACGATTAACGATGGAACGCGATATGCTGACGAAAGTTTTTCAACAGTACGATACGTTATGGAAATATTACCGGTCGGGTGCCACAACGCTGGACCAGGCCTACTTTCTTCGGGAATTCAATGATTGGCCGCTCATGCCCTTGTCGGCCGATTATGATGAAAAATTCTGCACCTGTGGCGATGGACAGCTGGCAGAGCTGATATCGGTTGAGCTCCAATTAGAATATATCCAACGGCTGCTGAAGGAAGGAGAAGAAGAGACTGTACTTCCTGTTGTAAAAGCCACGCAACAGCGGGTGGTTTTTACGGGTACGCAATCACAGTTTAACGATGTGGTGTACCTGCTGAAGGCCGGTGGTATTTTCAATCACGGAAGTGTGACCTTGAAGGATCTAAAGGAGTCGTGTGAACAGGCCTGGGCCTTTGCTGCAAAAGATTTCTACCACCACGGCAGGCAAAACTCAGAACGAAAGGACCCTATGCGGTTTGTGAAGCAGTTGGTAGAATTGTTTCGCGGGCTCCTGGACGACCGTATAACCTGAATAAATCTATTGCTGTTGCAAAAATAAATTCTACCCACTGGGTTGTTTCTGTCCGGCCAAATACTTACGGTATTGCTTATATGGTTATATGCTTAGCTAAAAAGCGTCCTGTTCAGGGCGCTTTTTTATGTCCTGTTGCAAAAATAAATTTCTACCCACTGGGTACGATATGGGTAAATAGGCCCCGGCCGATGCTGCAGCTTTGTGTCATCAAAATTGATGTATATGACAACAACTACCAACAGTGCTGTAACCGACTATACCGCGATGATGCCTATGTTGACAGGCAACGGCGGCCTGCTGGCCTGGTTACTGCCTGCACATTGCCTGCACTCCTTAGAGCAACTGCTTCCTTTACAGAGAGCGTTCAGGCAATGTGTAGGCCATGTGCAGGCCATGGACACCCTTTATCGGGAACGTCCGGACCATTACGGGTATTCCGGCAAGCTCGACTTCAGTTCTTTTTATAAAGATTTTCTCAGTTGGACCGGCCAACCATTTTTATCACCATTAAAACTAATCGAAATGGCAACATCAAAAGGAGTAAGCTCCGACAAGATCATGAACGATCCGGCTTATGAACGTACCCGGGAAAACATGGCCGAATTTGGACGGGCAGGTAAAGCCGCCAGCATCGTACGCGACCTTTTTCGCGACCTCACGGCTTATGCAAAGGACGCCGACATACAGGCAAGGCTGTTGACCGTCCTCAAGCGAGCACTCTCTGCCGATATGGTCAGTAAAAGGGGGAACGTACGGTTACCAGGGGCGACCAAATGCAGTTGAAGGGTTTCAACTTCAACACACGTGCGTCGCTCAAGTCTTCCTTATTTGTGAAGTGCCCCGTAACGATCGAACGGGTAACAGGCCAGGCTATCATCATGATACCTTCCTTCGTACCCAAGACGATGGTAAAAGGAGCGCCTGGCACTACTCACTTCCGCATTGTGGCGGGTGCCGGAACGGTCAATTTTGAAACGGAAGATACCAACTATGATCGTGGCAGCACCGTCGAAATGGTCTGGGACAATCTCCCCACCGCTCCCGGCACGCTTATATTGAACCTGCCGCCCAACTCGCCCGACACGATCCTGGTGGCCCTCGGCATCGAGTACAACCAGCAGTTGAATGGCGCCAGTTATCCGCTGAAAACTGTGCAGCGCAATGCAACCGCTATTGTAGCTGTCAACAAGCCCTGATGCCCGGGCGGAGCGCTTTTCTTCCCTTCCTGCGGTGCGGTGAATAGTCGCAGTAGGGCGCACAGGCACGCAGTTGCGGCTTACTTCCTCTCCACAGGAAATGGCTGCTGATAGTACAGCAGCCGCATTACCCAAGCCAATACACATCCGTGGACCACACGTTGCGCAACACCTAAAGGTTCGCCCGAGGGGTGTAAGGGCACTGCCATGCTCCGCTGCCATGCGGATCATCGATTGGACAGTCGTTCTTACATCCACTCACCAGCCAGGTCCCGTGTACAGGGATACTGGCAGCGGCGAACGCACCGGTGCAGGGAAGGGATTCCGGTTAGTAGCATTTTTATTCATTCTATAATTTAACAATTATGAGCAATGTCATCAACCGGATGTCGGACAAGACACCGAAGTTCTTCAAGCTACTGCGTACCATCGGTATTTCGCTGGCAGCCGCCAGTGGCACCGTACTGGCCGCCCCGGTCGCCTTGCCTGCGATCGTGAGCACCATCGCCGGCTACCTCGCTGTAGCAGGTAGTGTAATGGGCGCGGTGAGCCAGACCGCCGTACTCAACGAAGAAGAGTAGGTTTTACCAGGGCGCTTCTTGCGGGAGGCGCCCTTTTATAGTTGATGATCGCTCACAAAATCTATCATAATGAAACAGTCAAAAGTTATGCATTTCTGGGCCTGGTTCAGACGCAACCAGCACCATTACCTGAATTACGAAGCGCTGATACCAGCAGCGAAGGCCTACTGGATGGCCGAACTGCAAACACATGCGGCGGCTTACCACCGTTTCCTGGTGCCGTTCCTGTATGGTAGCCAGGATGGTCACAAAAGCGTTGCAAACTGGTGATCTCGGCTTTAGGGCGCAGCAAGTCATTCAAGGCGGCAGACAGGTTGATCAACAAAGCGCCCAAACTGGCCACCTGGGAGCTGGTGGCGCTGATGCCCGCCACGGGTCCGGAGGAGGGTATGGCAGAGGAGTTGGAAACTGCCGGGCTGGGGGCAGACTCCTTTTGGTTTGATGTGCGGGAGACGCCGCAATTCCGGCAGTCATTCTATGTATTTGTTGACACCCGCCTGGGGTATACCCGCAACATGGAAGACCTGGCCCGGCAGGCTTTGTTCAATGTGCTGGGAGAGCGGGTTTACGGGGAGTGCATCGATTATGTGCGGATCGTTTTATTTCCGGACGTACTACCCGAAAACATGGCTTTCCTGGCTCCCCTGGAAGAACTGCCAGGCATAATGAACATACGCGATCTATCGGGTATGGTAGTGGGAAAGGATGGCAGCCTGAGGAAGCGGTTGTGAGTCTACAGTTTGTGTGTTTAATTTGGGGTAATTACCCTTAAAGTTTTAAAAATTGGGAATAATTGGGGATATCTACAGGGTAATTACCCCAAAAATGAGCGACTTCAGTATAGATCAGTAACTATCTTCTGCGCTGGGAGGCGACTCCTCTATTGTGAATCTCCGTGACCTATTCACCCGGAAACTGGAGGAGTATGGTGTTACCAAATCCAGGGCTCTTTCTATGTTGGGTATCGACAAGGATGTTTTTGAGGATATAATTACAGGAACCGCCCGTCAGCCCAATCTTGTGCATGTGTTAAAGCTGGCTGAGTTTCTAGGTATCGGTATTGAAGACATGGTAAAGGCTGTTATGAAGGATCAATCCGGTGAGACGGTCGCCTCTCTGGAGCGATCCCGGAAGGCCACTTTTTTGTTCCGTCATTTCGATCTAAAAAAGCTCGCTACAGCCGGATTTTTGGAAAAGAACATTGAGCCTGCTGAAGCGGTGGACCGGTTGCTTCAGTTTTTCGGGTACGATTCGGTGACTGCTTTCGAGGAGCAATTGGAAGCACCCTTATTCAGCCGGACGAAGCGCCTTTTCTCAGATAAAATGATGAAATTCTGGATTGATTCGGCATACCGCATGTTTCAGCAGGTTGCCAATCCCAATCCGTTTAATCGGGATGCGGTGAAGGAAGTGATTGCCAATGCAAAACCCTACTGCCAGGATGTTGGTGAGGGGCTTTATAAAGTGTGCCGGGCTTTGTATGCTCATGGGGTAACGGTGATTGTGCAGGATCTACTCGCCGGAACGCAGGTACGCGGTGGCACATTTATCGTAAACGACAAACCTTGCGTCGTGCTTACTGATTACCGGAAAACTTATCCTACGATCTGGACCACGCTGATGCATGAATTACACCATGTTTTGTTTGATCTGGAAGTGATAAGGGATTGGAAGTTTCACCTGACAGGTGATGACCAGAGTGACCTTTTACTCATAGAAGATAAGGCAAATGGATTCGCTATGGATTATTTCTGCAGTCGGGAAGAATACGAATATATCAAGCGGCATATACACAGTACGTTTCATGTAGATCGATTTGCGCAGCAACGTAACGTGCATTCAGCGATGATCTATAACGCTTACCAATTCTATGAGCAACAAAATAGCGGTAGGAATTTTTGGGGTGCCTTTAAAAGCGAGATACCCAAAAGCGACATGGCGCTTAAAAACTTCAACCCGTAACCTGGAAAGAAGAATCGATCGAAGAAATCGCAGTAAGGCTTAAAGCTATTTTTACCACATCAATTATTTAAACTATGTCCGAAGAAAAAAAGAAATTATCATCTGAAGAGGCACGCAAGCAACTAAATGACCAGTATGAGGAAGAGCGCGCTGAGCTTCTTCGCCGATCCAAAGAAAACAAGCATGTGCAGTTGCAATTAGATGGCGGATCAGGTGTATTGAAGGAAGTAGATGAAATCCGTCAGTTGATCGGTCAACAGTTCGAGAAGAAGATAAAACGTCATAATTTACCAGTTTTCCTCCGGCTGCAGAAGTATTTACCAAAGCCGAACCGTTATTTGTACCTATTATGACAGCAACTGAAGCCCTGATAACAGCAGCAAGACGATATTGCCAGGTAAACCATAATTACTGGGCCGACAAATATGCAAAAGAGCGAACTGGTAATGACTATCCCTACACCTATACAGATAACGAATTCAACCTGTTTCCCCGCTATAATATGTTATTTGCTATACTTGACAGGGTTGAAGTTTTAGTAGGACAAAACCACTTAGATAGTGAGACTTGCAGGCAGGAACTAAAAACCATTAGCCTGGAGGCGAATAGCCCATTTACTGCTGAGAAAAATAAAACTGCCATAAAAGCGATGCAGGAAGAACGAGATAAGTTTCGGGACTTTATTGAAGGCCTTACTGTAGCAGATTTGAGCTCAATTGAACCACTTCCCTATAGACGAAGGTTGAATGAAGAAGAAAGTAAACAAATAAGACAAGCGCTTTTTGAAAAATGGAACTTTCAGGGAAATTATTGGGAGCCACTAGAAAGTTTGAGCCCGGAGCCGGTCATCTTTTTGATGAAGAGTAATATTTCAGAAAGTGATTATAAGCAAATCATTAACGAAATACAGCAGCATACAGACAATAAGCTATTCGAAATAACAGAAGACGGATCAGATGCTGAAATTGAGTTTAGTTTGTTTCATCGAAACTGTTATGAAACCGTATACTGCGACAGGAGCATGGAATGGATTATCTACGGTTCTCATGAAAGCACGATTGCTTTTGCCGGTACCTGGTTGCTTGACTTTATCAATCAACTTTTTGCTGACAGAAAAGACAAATTAAATAAGTGGGAACAAAATTGGTAGATCAAGGCTGCGGCTGAACCTTCGGATTGGGTTTGGTTATATCTTTTGCCCGATCAAAATCTTTCAAACAACTATCCAGTGTCTGCCCTTGCTTATAAATGCAGTCGCAGAAAGCTTCACAAGCCGCGGGATTTTTACTGGAATAACATTGACTCCTGCACTCCTCTACAGAATTGCCCGGCCCTATCTCATATAAATAGAAAGTGCCAACTATGATAAACGCCAATAGGGCGATTGAACCTCAAAAAAAAAGAAGCCGAAGACGTATACCCAACCGTTTTTTTAACACAGGAGGCGTTATGGGGGCTGCTTAAAGGGCAATATGTATTTTAAACGGTCATAATTCCAAATTAATAAGAACAGGCTGGCCAATAACATCATGGTGTTGAGCCGGGTACCTGCAAAACGGGTAGCATAGGTCAGCACACAAATGTTGAGGATCAAGGGAAAATACATCAACGCCCCAAGCAGGGAGGTTCTCGGTATCAGTAATAAGATACCTATTACAACTTGAGCAATCCCAATAAAGGTATAGTAATACCCTGTTAGGTATAAAGCGTCGAAGTAATGTCCTAAAGGATTATTAGACGACAGACCTTCAGCGAAACGTTCACCCATGATCTTCACCAGGCCTGATGGGATAAAACTCACTGCCAAAGCGATCCGGCAAAAAACAGCAAACCCCTTCATCCATTTGTCAGACTTTGCTTCATAGTATATTTCTTCCATGCTATTCATAGGCTGATCTTGCTACCATTCACGCTTTTTTACGCTTGAATAATTTACTGAGGAGAAAATGTAGAACGATTGCGATGATCGTCCAGTACAAAGCAAATGCAAGCAACAACACGGGGGCGCGGGATCCGGATCCTTTGCCAAAAAGACAAGGGTTCTATCAAAACAAATTTGATGGGATATATAATGGCGGCTAAGGTACTCTTCCAGCCAGTGCTTGAATCCCCTCCCGGATACCACTCACCGTTTCTGGGAAAGAGGCTGATTTTAGGTCCCAACACTGAGTTAGTGATGAATTGAAAGCCAAACGTCAGGACAAGAAAAACAAGGACGAATTTGGTTCTTGAGATCTTCATATAGCTGCGTTGTTAGTATGAATTAAAAGTACTTTGAATTGCAAAGTTAATCTACCCACTTTGCAATTCAAAGTATTTAAAGCCATTTTTTAGCCGGCCTTTATTAAGTACGCTAACTCGCTGACCCCCATTCCATGCCGGGGATAACATTTCACCGGCCGGATTGTCCACGCTGCCTCCTACTTGGTCCAACCCGCCGGATAGGTTGTAGGAAACAGGGGGCCACCATGCAGGCGCTTGCCAGCTATTGGGCATCTACCTACGATTGGCGAAAGGTGGAGGCCAGGCTGAATGCTTTACCGCAATTCGTTACCACCATCGACGGGGTAGACATTCATTTCATCCATGTTCGTTCAAAACATACCAATGCACTGCCGGTGATCATTACCCATGGTTGGCCAGGGTCTATCATCGAGCAGTTGAAAGTGATCGGCCCACTCACCGACCCTACGGCTTATGGGGGAAAGGCGGAAGACGCTTTTGATGTGGTGATCCCTTCCATTCCAGGTCATGGATTTTCGGGCAAACCCACAGACCTGGGATGGAATCCTGAACGCGTGGCAAAGGCTTGGATTGAATTGATGAAACGACTGGGCTACAAAAGATATGTAGCACAAGGGGGAGATTGGGGCAATGCCATTTCAGAAACCATGGCACTGATCGCACCGCCTGAATTGTTGGGCATCCATACCAATATGGCCGCCACGGTTCCGGCAGTTATTTCAACAGCCCTTGCCGCAGGAGATCCTATGCCATTAGGGCTTTCAGCCGATGAGCAAAATGCTTACCAGCAACTGAATTTATTTAATACCAAGGGATTAAGTTATGCGCTGGAGATGGGCAACCGCCCCCAAACACTCTATGGAATTGAAGATAACCCCATCGGGCTCGCCGGCTGGATACTTGATCATGATGACCGCAGCTATAAACTCATTGCCAGGGTGTTCAAAGGTGAGGAAGAAGGGCTTACCCGCGATGATATCCTGGACAATATCACGCTGTACTGGCTCACCAATACGGGTATCTCTTCAGCAAGGCTTTATTGGGAAGCCTTTCAGGTGGCCAAAGGTGGATTTTTCGATCCGCGTGGCGTGAAGATCCCCGTGGCCGTGAGCGCCTACCCGGATGAAATTTATGCGGTACCTAAAAACTGGGCTCAACAGGCCTATCCTCAACTTATCTACTTCAATAAGCTGAGTAAAGGCGGTCACTTTGCTGCCTGGGAACAACCACAGCTTTTTACAACCGAACTCCGCGCTGCCTTTAAATCGCTGCGTTAGTGGTAGGAAGGCTGGGCGCCAAGGCCTGGGGGTTATCGGTATAAATGCCATCCACCCCCAGTGCCTTTAATCGGTCCAGGTCAGCAGGTGTATTGACGTTTTCGTAGGGTTTAAAATTGGTACAGGTCCATACTTTAACCTTTCTGCGATGTAGTTCTTTGATGGCTTTTGCGCTAAGGATTTGCAGGCTGCCCAATTTGTCCGGTAAAAACATGATGTTGGAAGGCGTTTTTACAAACCGCTGTAGCGAGAGCTTGCTGGCAACAATGAATTGCCTGGTTTCCCGGGGTGATGCCATGAAAGTCCAATCGGGCCTTAATTGGCGAAGGGATTCAATGGCTCCTTTGGCGATACTTACCAGGGCCGTTTGGTGCTGGCGGTTGTTTTTCTCCACCACTTCAATAACACGGTCAAACAATTGCCTATTGTTTTCGTGCAGATCGAGTACAAACAATTGATTGGGAAACTGACAAAATATTTCGTCCAGGGTGGAGATCCTGCTTACTGTACTAACCGTACCATCGGGGTTTTTAAGGAATAGTTTTTTAAGCTCATCCCAGGTGAGATCACGCACAGGACCTTTCCCGTTGGTCAGGTCATCCAAATGAAAATCGTGAAAGGCTACCACCACCTGGTCCTTCGTAATCTGCAGGTCAATTTCAATGATGATATGGGGGTTGGCTTGTAAGCTGGCTGTAATGGCGGCTATTGAATTTTCGGGAAATAATTGCGTGCCGCCACGATATGCAATAATTTTAAAATGACTGTTTAAAATATGGGTGGGCATTACTCAGGTTGTTTATGGAAATACGATTGCCACTCCATGATCATGAAGTTGGGTACGGAGGCACATACATGGGCGCAGGCCATGGCGCCCAGAAAGGAAGCTACCATATGGGGGCAAAAGGCGTATAGTATAGCTTGGGCAGGTTGCGCTGGAACAAAGCGTTTAGGCCTTAATTCCGGTCTGTAGCCGGAGGCTACAAAATAGGCGTCACTAGCCGGAGGCTAGCGACTGGTGGGTCCGTCAGATCCGGGTGAGCCGCCCTTCAGGGGGCTCTGCTATTACCAGGTACGGTCTTTCAGGAATTGCTGAATGGTTTCTTTCGGAACGGGCAATTCATGATATGGTCGTTGATCCATTTGGAAAAGTCTTTTTCAATATCGTTGGTCCAGCGGGTATCGATCTGGCCGGCAGTGTATTTGCCTTCGCGCAAGCGTTGGTGACCAAACATATCGCGCAGGCGCACAATTTCAGAAGTAGTGCAAACCTTCTCCGCCAGGTGGGGCGGCACAAATACCACCACGCCTAATTTGCCCAATACCACATCACCGGGCATGACGGTCACCGTGCGGATGCGGGTAGGTCGGTTGATACCCACGATCAGGATTGCCCCTACAGGGCAAAAGAATTTGTCTACATTCATTTTCTACAAAGCTTTAACCCCCTAAAGGGGTAAAACAGCTCTTCGGCAGGGCGATAGCTTAAGTCACCGACTTTGATTCTTTACTGATCTCGTCGTCCTTTGGCGGATGGTTATGCCACCAACTGGCGAGGGAAGAACCGGTAATGTTCATGACAGGGCATTGTGCCGGGTCATGATTTCACCCTGCAAAGCGGTGACGAAATAAGCATTACCATTTCTGCCATCGGTACGCTCGTAAACACGGTACAATAGCCCATGATCATCCTTATCATCATCCTTGCCATTATCTCCATAATCGGACAGGCCGGTGTATTGGTATTGGATATGATCATATAGCCCTCATTAAAAGAGGGCCGTTGTATGATGTGTTTCTTTTAAGAAGATCAGGGCGTCAAACATTTGCGGTAAGGATACCGGGTAATAATTATTATCGGTGCTTGTTTCTTTATTGTATCCCAGCATTTTAATGGTCCGGGGTTTTTCCCATTCAGCCCGTTCGCTGGCGCTTAATTTAGCAAAGTTGACCAGGAAGGCCGCTGGCTTGGTCTCATTAAACTGTTGGTTCCAGGAACCGGCAGCAGGTGCTAGGAAATTGGCATGAAACAAGGTATCCTTAAAGTCATGATCGGCATTGATCATTCGGGTAGTGATGTAGGAGTAACTGCCTGCTCCCCCACTCAAGCCGATGGAAAAATAATCTTTCGGATATTGCTTGGCTATGGTGGCGCCCATTAGACCCACTTCATTTACCAGCCAGGCGTAGCGGGCAATATGCGCACTGTGCGCCCATACGATGATCCTGGCAGCGGGATCGGCTGCGTGAAAATTGATCCGTCTGCCCATCATTTCGTCCCGCGATACACCTACCCTTTGGTAATAGGGTCAAAATAGGCATAGTTCGTTTGGGCATGGTAGATCAATTCTTTTAACCCGGGGACGTTGTATTTTTGCTGATGCAAAAGGAATCCATTTGTTCCAGGAGCCGGTAAGTGGCAATCCTGTAGTCTACTGTTTTGGGCAGGGAATCTTTATTGATGCGGCCGGTTTGCTGATAATAGTTTTTTACGTTCAGCGTTTGGCGAAGCATAAAATCGCGGCACATGCTGTTCAGGGTACTGTCATGGTATTGGGCGGCAGTTTCCAGCAGGTATTGAGGTAATATTTCGCGGTAGCTGTCATCACAGCCGGCCAGCCTTAGGTTTTTCTGTTTGCCGGATTGTTTCCGGTACCAGGTAAGGAATTGGCGCATTTCTTTTGACTGGTAGATCTCGAAAAGATGTTTGCGCATCAGGGTGTCCAGGTTGCCCGTAGCCAGCCCGTCTTGTAAGGCCATCATATCCTCATGTGGGTTTTCAAGAATGACAGTAGTAAAGCCTTTTTGGCGTATGAGTCGCTGGGTAATGGCTGCACGGAGATCATAAAAATCGCCTGTACCATGGGTGTCTTCCCAATCGCTACAATACGTTTGTTGCCAATCATGGCAACCAGGCTATCAATGTATTTTTCTCTTTTATCAATGGGCGTAATAGCAGCGGCCGGAATAAGCTGACAAGTGGCCGACAGGGAAAGGATCATCACCAGGCTAAAAAGTATTGAACGCATATCATTATGTTTATGCAGCAAAGAAACACTGGTCATGATGGTACCGGAAGGCTGGTTCTGCAACGAAGGAAATAAGTACGACAAAAAAAGGCAGCCGCCGTTTTTGTCGAAGAAAGGGCTGATTTCGTCGAAGGGCATCGGCCCCGCCTGGAGCTGATGCGTGTTTATGGCAGGGAAGGATGAAGGTGGGGAGGCCCGGTATACAATTCTACTTAAGCGCAGCAGGAAACCTGGTTGCAACAGGTACGCGAACTGGCGGCAGAAAAGGTGGGTTATGTTGAAGCCTCGCTACTTCAATGATAGGGAGGTGGGATTTCAAAGCTCTATTGCTTATTAAAAGCCGGTAACCGTATTAGGCAATTAATCTGGTATTACGAAAATTGCTACTATGTGCTTTTGATACGAAGTCACAACAATCCGTACTATCCTCTTTGCACACAAATATCTTTTAAGACTGTAATCTTTTTGCCGGTGATCGGATCAATAATTTTTGTTGGCACCTTTTTCCACTTTATGCAAGGGCGTTCTACTTCCGGGTCGCCTAAAGCAGCCATTTCATTATTGGTGGTAGTTGCTTTGTTGGACTTTGGTATATTAAAGTTATTGCGTATCCGAAGTTCTGAAATGTGTTCCAACTCGGAAATAAATCCATCTCTTTTAAGTTTTGCTTCAAATTCCTTTATCAAAGAAAGAGGGATATCAGGTTGTTTATTTGCTTTTTTGCCATAGCGGGTGTTTTAGTTGGATGAAATAATTTGTAAGGTGTCTCGTATAGGTTGAGCATTTGCATTAAGGGCCTGGCTTATGATATACAATCTTCCCTTATAGGGTGCGGCTGACCGGTTCGCACGCTGTCTCCCAATACGAATATGTAGTTGACTTTCCCATTTTCATTGGTCCGGTTATTGCGTAACCTGTGTTACCGTTTTAACACCTATACTGTTTAGTTAAAAACACCTGTCAGTTACAAGTATTTGTAATTCATTTATTTTCCTTCCTTTTCAATGGCTTCCAATCAGCGGTGCTGCCATGGTTGGGATTTACAGAAGCATCATTGGTGCCCGCCACATTCCCGTGTTGGTCTATCCAGTAATATTGGTATTGGGTGCTTAGTTCAAGCGGACTGTTGGCATTGTAAGGATTGGAATAAGTATTGACAGCACCCAGGTTTTCCCGCACCTGGTGTTGTTGTTTGTCTATAAACCTGTTGCGATCATCCGTCACCTCCTGCCATTTTTGGCCGACCATGTCCTGTATGCTTGCAGGGCCTCTCCAAAAGCGATGGAGTTCTGTAGGTTTTGTTGCATGATACCCCGCATACCAAAGGCGGCCCCATTGGTAGCAGCTATCTGGCGCGATACCAGTGGCAGCCAACTGGCATAAGCAGCCCACTGTGTACTTTCAGACAAGGCCGCTGTCATGGCCATCACACATCCGCCATAATAATTGGAAATATGGCAAACCGCTTCTCCCTGATAATGACCACTGGGAAGTTGATAGGATACCTTGAATTGGTAAGCTTCCTGAAAACCTTTTACAGGGTTGGTGGGGGCCGGATTACTGAGGGTAAGTCCACTGGGCTGTAATGACATGAGTTTTTCATAAACAAACCTGGCTGGGGATAACCGGGCATCAGTCCGGCATTGCCTACCATGACCGTGAAGGCTTTGTTATCGGGAGAAACGAGGGTGAGGGCAAATTGCCCATCTTCCCCAACCCTCCAGCCAGGAGGTAATGCATAGGAGAAATACTGACCCATTCCAATTCTTAGGTCTTCAACCTGGTTGTTTTGTTGTGATGAAGTATATACCTTATTCATGGCATTTGATTTTTTTGGGGTAAATGGCTGAACGATATGCATGTTGGCGGGTAGGCGCACCGTATTGTTTTTGGGCAGGTCATCATCCGCTTTATTCCTGGTATTCTGAGCACATCCCTGAAGCATAATGCCGGATAACAGCACCAGGAACGAAAAGGAAAGAACAGGCTTTTGCATATAGTTGCTTTTGTGTGATACAACAAATGTCGCCCGTAGAAAAGGCCAAAAAATACTCCATTTGTAGTACGTGGGTTGGTAGGCTGTACCCGTATCTGGCGAAGAGTTGTCCAGGGTGAGCCTCCCTGCCGTGTTGTATTGCAGGGCTGCAGGGAGGCCCGCCTTTCACGGATATATAACATAATAGCTGTAACTTGTAGGTAGGCATCACAGTAACCTATTGTTTCAACTAATATCCTTGTATGAGTTCAGTAAACATAACGGTCTTTCTCCAGGCATTAGGTGGTAAGTTTTTAGGCCCGAATGCCTATCAAAACACAGCGATCCGTATCTATTTGCTGCTGGAAGGGCAAACCTATGCTTTTACCTATGACGCGGCTACCAGTGGTATGGATGATGGTCAGATCGGTCAGCAGTTCTCGAATGTTGCTCCCTATGCATTGCCCATACTTACCTTACAAACGAATGGTGGGTACCAGACGAATTACCTGACGGCCGATAGCAATACCGTAAAAGGCACTCTTACTGTTGAGGTGCCTAATGTATCTTCTATCAATGCGCTCATCAAAGCATATATACCCAGTCCAACCGGGTTAACCCTTGCAGTGGAACAGCCGATCGTACTGGCGCCACCGCAAACGGAGTATATGTACCTTATTCCTGTAGCTGGATTGTTGCTGGAGCCCAACCCGGCCACATTGCCGGAGGGCGTTGTTTCGGTATTGGTAAAAATGATGTGTGGTTGCCAGGTGACGGTGGGTAAGTCCAACAGTTATTGGTCGCCGGGCGATTTTGATGTCAGGGCCAATGTAAACTTTGGTAATAATGGTTCGGATACCTTTCCCCTGGTCTTTGATAGTAGTAGCAATGATTCTGCTTTTACTGCCCTCATTCCCGGTGCTGCGGCTGCTTTGTCCATTTGTTTTACAGCACAGCAGTCCAGTACGGGCAATTTCGGGTACCTGGCCGTGAACAGTTAATGTAATTACTCAATAGCGGGTAATGTTCAAGCAAACGTAGGCCTTCATGCTACAAGTTAATGCCTGCCTGCAGTAGATCATTCAGGATACCGGTGATGCGCGTACCAGCATTCAGCATTACCGAACCTTCATTGCGCGTATGGATGCCAATTATTTCCCAGGATTGGTTGTAGATGGGTGAACCGCTGGACCCATGTTCTGTGTCGGAGGTATAAGAGAGCGAGATGGGTGCAATACCAATATGTTCCTGCCGGGAGAGATAATCCGTATGCGGGTCCGCGACCTCACAAATAGTATAATCGAGTGTTGTGTTCGTATGGAATAAGCCATCTGTTTTAACCCGGTATTCCTTTACTTCAGAAGCGGGTACGCCGGTCCTGTAATTGAACTGCAATGAAGCGGAGGAGGCTACTGAATGATCGGGTATTACATGATTGCAGGTGAGCAGGTATCGTCCATAAATGACGCTTCCTGTTCCACTGATGTTGTTATATTGGATGCGACATACCAGCCGGGAACGGGAAAGTCCCTGCTCAAGCCAGTTGATGTTTTTGACCTTATGGGTAATCAGCTTTTCGGGGCTGCTGATTACTTCAGCGTTCTCGAAAACCAGTAAATTGTATAACTGGTCCAGCAAGGCTGCCTGGATCTGGCTTAACTCCACAAAATACCGGTCTTGCGTCATTTGCCCGGTAGCATAGAATTGCTCCGCCCTATACCATCTGGCTTCCACCAGTTCAAACCTACGTTCACCTCCTTTTGGAAAGGAGCTTTTTACCCTGGTAAAAAAAGCCTTGTAATCGCCCTGTATAACCTTCTCTTTGGCTTCTGTGATCAAAGTATTCATACCTGATTGAATGAACTTACCAGCGACCGGCTCGAACTGGTGCCCACCACATGCACCCTCGAAAGGTCAACCGGCTGATTTTGCAAATAATCAAACTGAACCATATCCATCACCATCCCGTCTACCAGCGTTTCCTCCCATTTTGAGCCGGTGAGGATCGCATCGACAATAACGGCCTCCCGCAGATCGGCATGCCTTAATCTGGCTCCGGTGAGATCAGCGTTCTGTAGTTTGCAATATTGCAGATTCGCTTCATGGAGTCTGGTGGCTACTAGCTGGGAATACCTGAAGTCTGCTCCTTGTAAATTGGCTCGCGAGAAATTTGCCCCCAGAACATGGCACTTTGCGCATAGGCCTTCTCAAAAGAGGTTTGTCCAAGGTCACTCTCCATGAAAGAGCAACCAACCAGGTAGGTATTGTTCAAATTGGCAAATTCTATGGAAGCATGAGAAAATGAAGCATCCAACAAATTAGAGCCGCTGAAATTGGCATAAGGTAAGTGTAGGTCGTTAAGATTTAACCGGGACAGGTTGAGGTCATATAGCTGGTAGCCGTTAGCCCGAATGAATGTCTCCGCATACTTTTTCTTCGCGGAAGTGATGTCAAATTCAATGGATCTCAATTTCGCCAGGAGTGAGTGCTCGATGTTGGTTTGTATGATATTGTCGTCCGAGTTGATAATACGGTTTATTAAACCGGATGTATACAGAGAATACCAGCGCAGCAGTAAACTGAACACAAGTTCAATGGTAAAAATAACACTGCCCTTATCCACTCTTTTTATCTTAATGCCTTGGTCTCCAAAAGTAAGGTTATTGAGGGAGTCGATCACACGCTGCCGCTCCTGCGGTGTCACTGACTCAAACTCCAGGTCAAAGGTCATTTTGGTATCGCTGGGCGACAATATCCTGTCCAGGGATTTGACATCGCCTGCAAAGATCGGATCGAGAATATCCAATAAGAAATCTACTGTTCTCTGCTCTTCAATCGACAGAGTCTCCTGGAGGATCAACCCTGTTTGGAATCTTCTTTTAAAGTTCGTGTACCGGTAAAGCACCAGGTCTATCGACCGCAACAGGTCTGCTTTGTAGTGTAGTGGACTCTCATTCACCAGTACCTTGATATCCTCTATGATGGATACCAGCGTCGCCGCAGTATCCTGCAGCATTCTCTTCTTGATGTGTTCGGCCTGCTTTATTAATTCCCTGTCAGTCATGATCCATCCTATTTATAAGTTCGGCATGTAGTGCGACCGCCTTTCCTGAAAATACGGTGAATAGGCCCCGTAGTAAACCGTGAAAACACCTTTTTACCCGATCGCAATCATGGCTTACCCCCTGCTCAAATACGCCGGCAAAAAGATTTTTTGGCGGATTCACAAATCTCCCTAATTTTAGTATGTACGAACATATAAACATTGAGGTATGGATTTTTGGAGATTGATCATCAAAGTGCACTCCCGTTACACGCCCAGGTAGAAGATCTTTTACGCAAACTGATCGAGAAACCTGAGTACCAGAATGGCAAACTACTGCCCAATGAGATCAATATCGCCAAAAAGCTCGGCATCTCCCGGAGCACCGTTCGCCAGGCTACCAATAAACTGGTGTACGAAAGACTGCTCATCCGCAAAAAGGCGTAGGCACCACAGTGGCCAAGAACAATATCTCTACCAAACTTGATAAGTGGGCTTCCTTTACGCACGAAATGGATGAAAAAGGCGTAGCCTTCAAGAATTACAGCATCAAAGTCTCCAACGTGGTGCCCGACAAAGAGATCCTGCAGCTTTTCAAGATCAATCCCGGTACCAAAGTGCTCAAAATGGAGCGGGTAAAGGGTTTGGAGGGCGAACCCATCGTTTATTTCGTGTCTTATTTTCACCCACGCACGGGACTTACCACGGATGACGATTTCTCCAAACCGTTGTATGAAACGCTGGAAAAAGAGCATCATATTGTCGTATCCGTTTCCAAAGAAGGGATCAGCGCTATCCTGGCCGACAAACAGTTGAGCAAACTCCTGTCTGTAGCACCAGGCGCCCCCATCCTGTTTCGCAAAAGGGTGGTTTGTGATGCCGGCGACCGTCCTATCGAATACAACCTTGGCTATTACAGAGCCGACCGTTTCACCTATACCATTGACATCGCACGTAAATAATTGCTGACCATTACTCACTTATCCTGTCAGTTATAAAAAATTTGCCCAGTAATATGTACGAACATTCGGACATGTAAACTTCCCCAAACACGCGAAACTTCAATTAATGAGAAAGTATTCATCTAACGAAATGCTTGCTGCCCTGATGACATCCTTCCTGCTCTTGCTCTTGTCAACACAGGGAACTGCACAGGTAGCCACCGCTGCCAGATCAATCAGCGGAAAAGTAATTGCCAACGGTAAGCCCATTGCCGGGGCTACCGTTGCTGTAAAAGGGACTTCTGATCAGGTAGCCACCAATGCTGCGGGCCAGTTCAACCTGTCTCTTCCCCGGGAAAAGACACTTTGTTGGTCTCGCATGTTGGCTATAGCGCACAGAATGTAGTGCCCGGCGCCCGCAGCAGCCTCACCATTGAACTTATTCCCAACAACGAAGAACTATCCCAGGTAGTGGTGATCGCCTACGGTACGGTTAAGAAAAGCGATCTCACGGGATCGGTTGTTTCTGTGAAAGCGGATGAGCTGAAAGCCGTGCCCGTTACGTCTTTCGACCAGGCCCTGCAAGGGCGTGCAGCAGGGGTGCAGGTGACACAGGTATCTGGTAAGCCGGGCGCTGAAGCATCCATCCGCATCCGTGGCACCAGTTCTATCAATGCCGCCAATGAACCACTGTATGTGATCGACGGGATGCTGGTTAGCAGCGATGGGGCCGATCTTTCGGCGGGTGTTACCCGGGGCCCGCGGCTCAGCGCCCTATCCTCCATCAATCCATCGGACATTGAATCTATTGAGATATTAAAAGACGCTTCCGCTACGGCGATGTATGGCTCGCGCGGTACCAATGGGGTGGTGCTCATCACCACCAAAAGAGGCAAATCGGGCAAAGGACAGGTGAATGTAGATGTTTACCACGCCTACCAGGAAGTGGCCAACAAACTCAATTGCTCAATGCTGCCGAGTATGCCAATATGGTGAATGACGCCAAACTCAATGCCGGGCTCACTCCTGTTTATGTGAACCCTAAAAACCTGGGTAAGGGTACCGACTGGCAGGATGAACTTTTCCGGGTAGCACCGATGTCGAATTATAATGTGTCCGTTTCCGGTGGTGATGATAAAACCAAATATGCCATCTCCGGCTCCTTGTTTATGCAGGATGGCATCATCATCAATTCTGATTTTAAGCGCTATTCATTCCGCGCCAATATTGACCGCGCGATCAACGATAAACTCACCGTAGGTACCAATCTGTCCTATTCCCGTGTCAACAGTAAAGGCGTGCTTACCAATGGTGCCGACATAGTACCGGGCGTAGCTACGGGTGCTATGTTGTTCAATCCCGTACTGCCGGTGTATGATAATTCCAATCCTGCAGCCAACGGTGGTTATACCTATGAGAATGACCGGGGTAAGGTACTGGGCAACCCCATTGCAGAAGCCAAAGAATATATTTCCAATACAACCCTCTCCCGTATCCTGGGAAATGTATATGCCAGATATGCCTTCAGCAAGCAATGGGAGTTGCGCACAAGCTTCGGTATCGATGGATTCTCCAACGATGAAGGTAGTTTCGGACCTAATTTCCTCAAACGTACCCAGGCCAGCAAGGGCGAAGCTTCCATTGCCAAGTCGGATGGTATGACCTGGCTCAATGAGAACACGCTGACCTACAACAATACATTTGGCAGCAAACACCGGGTGAATGCTGTAGTAGGTTATACCCTTCAGCAATTCAACAACGATAAGCTCACTACGATCGCTTTTGATTTCCCCGATAACCGCACCGGCTACCACAATATCTACGCTGCCCTGAAGCCCCAAAAACCGGTTAATAGTGAGTCGGGCTGGAGCATGATCTCTTACCTGGGCCGTGTGAACTATACCTTTAATAACAAATACCTGTTCACCCTCACCGGGCGGGTAGATGGCTCTTCTAAATTTGGTGCGAACAACAAATACGCTTTCTTCCCTCGGCCGCCTTTGCGTGGAGGGTATCGGATGAAGCGTTCATGCAAAATATTTCCGCCATCAGCGACCTTAAATTCCGCACCAGCTATGGGGTGATCGGTAACCAGGCCATCCCACCCTATCTTTCCCTGGCTTTGGTGGGCCCCTTCGGTGAAGGCGTGTTCAACAGCCCCAATGGCAGTGAAGTATTCACCGGCCAGGAGCCACTCTCTTATGTGAACCCCGATCTGAAATGGGAAACCACCAGGCAACTGGATATTGGTATTGACCTGGCCTTATTGAACAACCGCATTACGGTAACTGCCGATTATTACAAAAGAAAACCTTCGACTTATTATTGAGTACGCCGATTCCCTCAACCTCCGGTTTTGGTACCACCGTACTGAATATTGGCAATATCGAGAATCATGGTTTTGATCTTGATATCCGTACCGTAAATACCAAAGGTGTAGTGAAATGGAACAGTGCTATTAATTTTTCAGTGAACAGGAATAAGATCACCAACCTGAATGCCAAAAATGATATTCCAATGCTGGGTGGCACCATCCTGCGGCCTGGCGAAGCAGTAGGTACTTTCTATGGGTATGTATTTGATGGTATTTTTCAAACAGATGCAGAAGCCGCTTCCAGTCCGGTGTTGATCGGTCAGGAGCCTAATTCTCCCAACCTGGCATCGCGCGCCAAAGCCGGTGACCGAAAATACCGCGATATCAATGGTGATAAAAAGATCACAGAAGCGGATAGAACCATATTGGGTACAGCACAGCCGGATTTTACCTGGGGTTTCAGCAATACCCTGTCCTATAAAAATATAGACCTTAACTTTTTTCTTCCAGGGTTCGCAGGGCAATAAAGTAGCCAACCTCAATAACCTTGATCTGTTGAATATGACGGGCGAGAACAATGTGCTGGCCGATGCCGGGCTGAATCGCTGGACGCCTGCCAATCCCGGCAACAAGTATCCCCGCGCACTGGCAGCCGGTAGCCGTGATGTGGGTATTTTCTCTTCCAACATTGTAGAAGATGCTTCTTACCTGCGCCTGAAAAACGTAACGCTGGCCTATAATTTCAGCAATAAGCTGCTGGATAGGATCAAAGTGCGCAACCTGCGGGTGTATGCCAGTGCTACCAACCTGTTTACCATCACTGATTATTCAGGATACGATCCGGAAGGCAACCTGTACGGACAAAATACCACCCTGTTTGGTATTGACCGTGGCGGCTATCCCCAATCGAAAGTATACCTCATCGGTCTTAATCTCGGTTTTAACAACGAAAAAGCTGTCAAATGAAAACAAGACAATTCATATCATATACGCTTATCCTGGGGTGCTATTGCTGGGTACGGCTTCCTGCTCCAAATTCCTGGAAGAAGATCCCAAAAACGTAGTGGGCATCACCAATTATTATAAAACAGAGCAGGACGCCATCTCTGCCGTTAATTCGATCTATGCTTACCTCAACTCCATCAGCACGGGTTCTACCGCTGGTGTGTACCATAGTTCTTTCTGGATCACCCAGGGATTGAGCTCCGACGAAATGCTCAACAATCAACTGGCCGCTCCTGCCCTGGATCAACTGGCCACTTTTACCTACGGTCCGCAGAACAGTACCCTGCAGGAGATCTGGGTGATGCATTACAAAACCATAACCATCGCCAATATTGCCATCAGCCGCATTCCCGGCATCACCATGAACGCGGCTTTGCAAAGCAGGCTGCTGGGGAAGCCCGTTTTCTGCGTGGGTTGATGTACTTCAACCTGGTGCGCATGTTTGGCAAAGTGCCGCTGGTGCTGCTCGAAAAAGAACCCCTGACACCCCAGGCCGCCACAGTGGCTGAAATCTACGACCAGGTACACAAAGACCTGGATGCTGCGGAATCCGTGCTGCCTGCCAGTTACGATCCGGGCAATGGCCGCGGTCGCGCCACAAAGGGGCTGCCATGGCCTTACATGCCAAGGTATACCTCACACAAAAGAACTGGGCGAAGGCGGCTGAAAAAGCCAAAGCGGTGATCGACTCAAAGAGCTACGACCTCTGGGAAGATTTCGCCAGCGTATTCAAACTGTCCAGCCGCGGTGGCAAAGAAGCGGTTTTTCTCTGTAGGCTTTGGCGATGCCAATGGCGCTATCATTTTCTGGGAAGTAGGTCAGTTCCTGGTGCGCTTACTGCCGCCACAACTGAGCGAAGAAGGGGTACAGAATGCGCAAGGCTGGCAGATACCCACCCAGCAATTGTACAACCAGTATGATATTGACGATCGCAGAAGAGCGGTGACCTTTATCACAGAGATCCATAAATCGAATGGCACGGTAGAAACGATCAGGCCCTATATTCAGAAATACTGGGACCGGGTGGCCGAGCCCAAAGGCAATGAGAGTTCCAACGATTTTCCCGTCATACGGTATGCCGATGTATTGCTCATGTATGCTGAAGCGGAGAATGAACTGGATCAACCCCTGGAAGCGCATAGGTATATCAATATGGTGCGCAAACGCGCCCGCTTTGATGGCACTACCTATCGCAATACCGTGCCGGATTATACAGGCCTTAGCAAAACTGATTTCAGAACGGCGGTGTTGAAAGAAAGGCGATTGGAGCTCACGGCCGAAGGTCATCGCTGGTTCGACCTGGTGCGGACCAACACACTCGAAACCCTGGTGCCCCAAGCCAAAACCGGGGTAACGCCTGCCGCCCGGAATTATTTATTTCCCGTACCGCAAACCGAGCGCGACCTGAACCCCAACCTGCCGCAGAATGACTATTAATCAATTTCTAAAACCATAAATAAACAGACTTGGAAAGTTCAAATTTTGATAAGTACCCTGCAATCCGGATCCCGGGGTATGAGGGATGGAATGGATGGACAACGATCGCTGCGGCCTTAGCGCAAAAAGCGAACAGTTTGCGGCAACAAAAATTGTACTCGCCCTTGAATGTTATCATGGTGTGGCCACTGATGAAATGGCTATGCAACTACAGGAACAATTACCGGGTGCTCATTTGGTATTTGCCGGTGATGCAATGCTCCCGGAAGCAGCCATCAATGAAATGGTGTACCCCTATGTGACGGATGATCCTGTTTTCGGATACATCACACCGCTTTCGCTGATCAACTTTTTTGATGAAAATAAGGTCCAGGCATTGCAGCAGCAAATTGCACAGCAGGGAGCGGGCCTGACCATTGTATACGGCACAGGTGCTGCCCTGCTTGCGCCCAAAGCCGACCTGTTGGTATATGCGGATATGCCGCGTTGGGAAATACAACTTCGCTTCAGAAGGAATGAAGTGGGTAACCTCGGTATTTCCAATACCGGCGAACCATTTGCCTATAAATACAAAAGAGCCTTCTTCGTTGACTGGCGGGTGTGCGACCGGCACAAGACATCCTCATGGCCAATTGGGATTATGTGATCGATACTACTATTGCCGGCAACCCAAAAATGATCGAAGGATATGCGCTGCTCAATGCTTTCCGGGAAGTGGTGAAAAGGCCTTTCCGCGTGGTGCCTTTCTTCGATCCCGGCCCCTGGGGCGGCCAATGGCTGAAAGAAGTATGCGACCTGGACCCTAATGAAAAGAATATTGCCTGGGGGTTTGATTGTGTACCGGAAGAGAACAGCCTGTTGTTGGGCTTTGACAATATCCAGTTTGAAACACCTTCTATCAACGTGGTGTTTAACCAGCCACATGCCCTGTTGGGTGAGAAAGTATATGAAGCATTTGGTGCAGAGTTTCCTATCCGCTTCGATTTCCTGGATACGATGGAGGGAGGCAACCTTAGTTTACAGGTACACCCCCTCAAAGAATATATCCGCGAAAAATTTGGCATGGCCTATACGCAGGATGAGAGCTATTATTTTCTCCAGGCAAAAGAGGATGCTTATGTATACCTCGGACTTAAAGAAGATATTGTGCCCGGGAAAATGTTGCATGCTCTACAGGAAGCGCAGGAAAACGGCGGAGGCTTTGAAGCAGAGGAGTATGTAGAGAAATGGCCTGTGCGGCAACATGATCATGTGCTCATTCCTTCGGGTACAGTGCATTGCTCCGGCGCCAACAGCGTGGTACTGGAGATCAGCGCCACACCGTATATTTTCACTTTCAAGTTATGGGACTGGGGCCGCATGGGCCTCGACGGAAAACCGCGCCCCATTTCGCTGGAACATGGAAAAATGTGATCCAGTGGGACCGCACCACACCCTGGACAAAAGAACATATCCTCAACAAAGTGCAGCCATTGGGCAAGGGCGAAGGCTGGCGGGAAGAACGTACCGGTCTTGATGACCTCTCTTTCATTGAAACAAGGCGGCATTGGTTTACCGGCACCGTTCCCCACCATACCGAAGGACGTTTTAATGTTCTCAACCTGATCGAAGGCAGGGAAGCGATCGTGGAAAGCCCTGGCGGCGCCTTTGGACCATTTGTGGTGCACTATGCCGAAACCTTTATTGTTCCTGCCGATGCAGGGGCTTATACCATCCGGCCTTATGGTGAGAGTGCGGGAAAAACCTGCGCTACCATCAAGGCCTATGTACGAACGGATCATTTAATTGATTATCGAATAAACTAACGATTATGCAAAAGCAAGGATTAAAATACGTTTATAAATGCACCTATGTGGCGGCGGTTGGGGGCTGTTGTTTGGCTATGACACAGCGGTAGTAGCAGGCGCCATTGGGTTCATACAAACGAAATATGCGCTTTCCCCGCTATGATGGGCTGGGTGGCCAGTTGCGCATTGACCGGTTGTGTGATCGGGGCCATGTTTGCCGGCAGCCTGAGCGATAAGATCGGCCGTAAAAAAGTGTTGATGATCTCGGCCTTTGCCTTTGCCATCTCCTCGCTGGGCATCCTGTTGCCGCTGGGTCTGAACTATTTTATTTTCTTCCGCCTTATCGGTGGCATCGGCATCGGCATTGCGTCGATGCTGTCGCCCCTGTATATTTCAGAGATCGCGCCGGCCAATATCCGTGGCCGGCTCATCTCTATTTACCAGATGGGCATCGTGATCGGCATCCTGCTGATCTATTTTGTGAATGCCGGCATTGCCGGGCTGCACAATGAAGCATGGAATGTAAGCAGCGGCTGGCGCTGGATGTTTGGTTCCGGCATTATTCCGAGTATTCTCTTTATTTACCTGTTGCTGAAGGTGCCGGAAAGTCCCCGGTGGCTGGCCCGGCAAAACCGGCTGGATGAGGCGGAGGATGTACTGACCAAAGTAAACGGCAAAGAACAGGCACAAGCGGAATTAATAGCCATTAAAGAAGTGATGCACCAGCAATCCGGCAGCTTTGGGCATTTGCTGAAACCCGGATTGCGTTTTGTATTGATCATCGGTATCATCCTGGCCATCCTTTCGCAGGTAACGGGCATCAATGCCATTATGTACTATGCGCCCGAGATATTCAAATCGAGTGGCGATGGTTCTTCATCTGCTTTGCTGCAAACGGTGCTGGTAGGTGTGATCAATGTATTGTTTACCGTAGTGGCTATCAAATACGTTGATAAGTGGGGGCGCAAAACCCTGCTGCTGATCGGTTCTGCCGGTATGACCGTTTGCCTCGGACTGGTAGGCGCCGCCTTCTATTTTAATATGAACCAGGGCCCCTGGTACTGCTGGCCATCCTGGCTTATATCGCTTTCTTCGCCATTTCACTGGGGCCGCTCACTTTTGTGGTAGTGGCGGAAATATTTCCTACGCATGTACGCGGCAGGGCTATGTCGGTCGCCATCTTCTTTTTGTGGGCAGCCGTATTCCTGGTATCACAAACCTTTCCCATGCTCCAGTCTTCCGTTGGCGAAGCCAGTACTTTCTGGATATATATGATCATGTCGGTAGTGGCTTTCCTGTTTGTATGGCGACTGGTGCCCGAAACAAAAGAGAAATCACTGGAAGACATTGAAAAATTCTGGAAATTAAAAGGCATCGAATCCTAACATTTCAAAATAACGATTATGCGGCCATATCCCCTTTTTACGATTGCATTCATAAGCGGCCTGTTGATCATGACAGGTTGTAAAAAGACGGCACAGACCCAAATACGCCCGTCATGAAATTATCATCAGATAATATCACCGGCAAATCCGGCAAACTGATCGAGACTACCATCAACATCACCATTCCCGATGGATTCAAAGAGTTGGCGATCACCAAAGGTGTGAACCTGGTGCCAGACAATGTGTATGGTACTAAAAGGTAACACCAACGTCTACCGGCGACAAACAGTACCAGTACAAATTCACCTATACCCTGAATCCCGATGAAACCGACAAACTGGTAGGTTTCAATTTCAGGCTTACTGATAACCAGGGCAGGTCGGTGGAAAAAGACCTTACGGTAAACACCGTAGCTTCTGCCGCACAGAATATCTTCTCGCATAAATGGTTGCTGAAATCCAAATTCCAGGAGAGCGGTCAGCCAGCGGTGGAAACCATTACCGATTGTGAAAAGGACGATGTGTTTTACTGGAAGCGGGATAGCAGCATTACTGTTAATTATGGTGCTTCAGCCTGCACTTTCGATGGCTTCAATGTATATGACAAATGGACATTGAGTGATGATGAAAAGACATTTAAACAGGTATACCATTCCCTATTCGATCCCACGGCCATCACCACAGAAACCTATACTGTGCGCAGCGTAACCAAAGACAGGCTGGTGATGACCATCGTACTCGATCTCTCCTGGCTCGGACCTCCTTATACCGATCATGAACTGTTTGTATATACCTTCGACGCAGTACCTTAATGGAGGCTGACAGTCGACAAGCTTCTTTAGACTAGGGTGATCCGCCCGTCGGCGGGACTTAGAGGGCGACCCACCCTTAAGACAGCTTCGACAAGCTCGGGGTAACAGCTAAATTCAACGGCATTGAAACAGCCTATAGTACCATAACATTCATTTGAAAAAATAACGCATGTTCTCTCCTACTCGTAGTCATATTGTTCCTTACGCTTCCCTGGTGATCGCAGCATCCATTGTGTTGGGTGGTTGCCGGTCTGCGGGTAATGGGGCATCGGCCGCTCCCGATACCCTGCCCAGCCTTGATTCCCTGCATTTTACCGCCAGCCCTGCTGTTGAATGGGACGCCCTTTTCACCCGTAAATCCGGTTGGTTTGGCGGAGATGGAATATTTGCGGTAACCCGCGATGGCAAAGAAACACCGGGTGCTGCTAAAAAAAGCGAAACACTGATCTGGTTCAGTGATACCATGCTGGGTGAGATTGAAAAAGATTCGCTGAAACCCGGTTATACAATGATCAACAATTCAGTAGCCGTTCTGCAAGATGGCATACCGGATACGGCGCATGTTCGCTTTTATTGGAAAAAAAGAAAATGGCAAGCCTGCTTCGCTGTTTGTTCCTGCCACACCTGCTACACAGAAAGGGGATTATTATTGGCTGGGCGATGGTTTTGTGAACCAGGAACAAAACAATGACCTCTACATTTTCGGCTATCGTATTAAAAATATTTCAAACCAGGCCTTTGATTTAAGGAAGTGGGCAATACGCTGATCATCGTTCCTGCCGGCGCACAGCCTCCTTTTAGCGAATACCGCCAATTGGATATCCCCTTTTTCCTGGGCAAAGAAGTAGATAGCACGGGCTCTTTCGGCGCGGGTATTTTCGTGAATACCGAAGCGGCCGGTGCTCAGCATCCTGATGGCTATGCCTATATCTATGGCATCAAAGGGAAAGAAAAGAAACTGATGGTGGCGCGGATAAAACCAGCCGATATAACATCTTTTGATAAATGGACTTTCTGGGATGGCGCGGCATGGAATACCGATGTGGCAAAGATTGCCACCATCACCGACCGGTTGTCGAATGAAATAGGCCTGATGCAATTAACCGATGGCCGGTATGCACTCACTTTCCAGGCCGATGGATTGGGCCGTTATGTAGGCATGCGCCTGGGCAGTTCACCCGTAGGGCCTTTTGGCAAGGTGATCGAACTGTTTGATTGCAGTGCTTCCGTGTCGGCAGATAAAGACCTCTTTCCCTACAATGCCAAGGTGCACCCCGTGTTGTCGACACCTGATGAACTGCTGATCAGTTACAATGTAAACTCCTTCGATTTCTTCAACGATATTAAACTGTACCCGAACTTATACCGTCCCCGTTTTGTGCGGGTTAAAGTCCTGCCATGAAAGCAATTCAATCCATCACCGTAGGAAGACACCTGATGCTGCTCGCTTGCCTGTTGACCGGACAAGCGGGCTATTCAGTTACTACTGCTACAGCACCCGTTTTTCGCTGGCCAATACCCTTCAATCGAATATGGTGATCCAGCAGGGCAAGTCCTGCACCCTGCGCGGACATGGACCTGCAGGTAGTGTAGTAACGGTGAAGGCCGATTGGATGCGTACAGCAACTACCATTAAGATCAATACCGATGGTAGCTGGCTTATAAAAATACCGGTGCCGATGGCTGTGCCGGGTGATTATAAAGCGCATCGCATTCAATTGGTGTGTGGCGCTTCGACGATTGTGTTATCCAATGTATTGATCGGTGAAGTATGGGTATGTGGCGGCCAGTCGAATATGGACATGGAACTCAAACCTTTTTGCCCTGGCTGAAGGGGCCGCTGAACTATGACCTGGAAATAGCTACGGCCGACTATCCGGCGATCCGCTTGTACAATGTGCGTACCGATTTCAAAGCCCGGCCGGAAGATGATTGTGTCAATGGCGCCTGGACGGTCTGTACACCACAAACTGTTCCCAACTTCAGTGCGGCGGCTTATTTCTTTGCCCGTACCATTCACCAGCAATTGCAGGTGCCGGTGGGTTTGGTCGTAAGCAGCCTGGGCGCTACCAGTTGCCAGGCCTGGACCAGCCGGGATACCCTGACAGCAAACACAACCCTCTATCAAAAATATTTGTATCCCTACGATACCAGCGCTGTATCGAAGATCACTCCCGATACTGTAGTGACCTTTGAAAAAATGTACTGCCCACACTTTTGTACAATGCGATGATCTATCCACTGCGTCACCTTTCTGTGAGTGGGTTTCTCTGGTACCAGGGCGAGTCGAACAAAAACGATGGTGCTGTCTACACGCAGGTGTTTGCCGCCATGATCCGCAACTGGCGTACTTTATTTGCCCAGGGCGATCTGCCTTTTATTATGTACAGGTAGCGCCCTTCAAATGGGAGGGTGATGATGATTCGTCTACTTACTATGCTTACCTGCGGGAAGCACAGGACCGGACACGCTTTGCGGTGCCCAATGCCGGTATGGCAGTCATCATGGATATCTGTGATCCTGCTGATCTTCATCCGCGCAACAAACAAGGCGTGGGCTGGCGGCTGGCCCGTCATGCCCTGGCGTTGAACTATGGTAAAAAGAGATGGCTTACCTCGGTCCGGAGTATGCGCGTATGCGGGTGGATACGGGAACGGTGAAAGTACAATTTAACCCGGCTTCGCTGGCGGGTGGATTGGGCACCAACGATGGAGCCGCCCCGCAATGTTTCTATGTAGCGGGCGCTGATCGTATTTTTCACAAAGCCGTGGCGACCATCGTAGCGCAGGAAGTGTGGCTGCATTGTGAACAGGTGCCGCAACCGGTAGCTGTGCGCTATGCCTTCAGCAATTACCCGGTTACCAATCTGGAGAATAAAGCGGGATTGCCCGCACTGCCTTTCAGAACGGATAACTGGTGACACAAATCATAATCTTAATACAGCAACTATAACCGTATGAAATTTTGTTTGGGTATTGCATGGGCATTATTGATAAGCGGGGCGGTCATGGCTGGCCCGGGTAATATAGCACCTGCGGCTATTGTGACCGCTTCCACTTCTTTGAATAAACAACTGGATGCATCGCATGTGGTGGATGGTGTGATAGGCGTGGATGGAAAAGGCGAATGGGCCTGCGAAGGGGTGACCACCGATTGGGGATATATCCGTTTTCCCTGGATCCAACTGGCCTGGATAACGCTGCAAACGATCAACAAGATCGTGTTATATGACCGTGCTTCCTTACAAGAGAATATTGCCGGTGGCCGGCTGGAATTCAGTGACGGCAGTAAGATCTGGGTAAACGAATTGCCGAAGAACGGGATTGGCAAAGCCATTCATTTTACTGATAAGACCGTTTCCTGGGTAAAATTTGTGGCCACCGATGGTACGGGCAGCGACCTGGGATTTTCTGAAATTGAAGTGTTCCCTTCGCCCGTGCAAGCCAATGATTATGTATCGTGGGTAGACCCTTATATCGAAACCAACCGCGGCCGTTATTTCTTTTTATTACGGGTAACCGGCCCTTTGGGATGATTGGTGCTGCGCCCCTTACCCGCAATAAAAATCAGAATGGGGGTGGTTACAATTACAATGAAAAAGAGATACTGGGATTTAACCAGATCCATTGCTGGATGTTGTCGGGTATTGAAGTGATGCCTGCTGCACCAACCGTTGACCCGCGATTGGGACAGCAGGGATGGAAATCGACCTTTAACCACGATGATGAAATTGTGCAGCCAGGCTACCAGCGCATATACCTGCAACAGCCGAAAACCTGGGTGGAACTGACCTCTACCAACCGGGTGAGCTTTTACCGCTTTACCTGGACAGAAGCGATGCCCGCGCGCATCCTCACCAACCTGGGCGGCCATGTCAGCAATAGCACCATGACCAATGCTGTGGTGAAAAAGATTAGCAATACCGAATTTGAAGGCAGCTTTAGTTCGGTGAAACGCTATTGGGGCGGCCCCAAGGATGTGAAAATGTTTTTCGTGATCCAGTTTGATAAGGCCTACCAGTCATTGGATGCCTGGAAAGGACAACAACAGGTACGAAATATCAATACCATTGAAGGTGATAGTGTGGGACTGGCTGCGCTGTTCAACGTGCAGGCGGGCGATAAAGTGCAGATGAAGATCGGATTTTCCTATACCAGCATTGAGAATGCCCGTAAGAATTTGCAGGCTGAATGTAATGGCTGGGATTTTGATGCCGTGAAAAAGGAGTCACAGGCCATCTGGAACCAGTGGCTGGGCAAGATGGACGTGAAAGGTGGAACTACCGAACAGAAAACGAAATTTTATACAGACCTCTGGCATGTATTACTGGGCCGGCACAAGATCAACGATGTGTCGGGCGATTATCCCGATCGTACCGAAGGCAAGCGGGATGGGAATTTTACCGATGCCGTCTTCAAGGTCAAAACCGTACCGAAGAATGCTGATGGCAGTCTGCGCTTCAATATGTACAACTCCGATGCCTGGTGGCTTACCCAATGGAACCTGAATGTATTGTGGGGCCTTGCCTGGCCTGAAGTGCAGGATGAAATGTCGGCCTCCATGATCGAGTATGCCAACAATGGCTACCTGTTGCCACGCGGCCCCTCGGGTGGTGGTTATTCTTATATCATGACGAGCTGCCCCGCTACCAACCTGATCGTTAGCACCTATATGAAAGGATTGCTGACCAAAGCCAATCCCGCACACGCGTTTAAGATCATTAAGCAAAATCATTTGCCAGGGGGCATGATGGGCAGTGCGGAAGATATTCAGTTCTACACCAAAAATGGTTGGTGGCCCGGTAATGTGGGCATCACCATTGAAGCGGGTTTCCAGGATTGGGGACTTGCGCAGATGGCTAAGAAGATGGGGAAGAAAAAGACTACGACTTCTTTTCAAAAAGAGCCGGTGGCTGGAAATATTGCTACGATAGCACCCAGAAATTATTATTTCCCAAAGACCGGAACGGACAATTTATGCATCATAATGCATTGAGTGGGGAAGGTTGGGTAGAAGCGAATGCCTGGCAGGGCACTTGGGGCGTATCACATGATATTGCGGCACTGGCCAACATGATGGGTGGCAATGATACCCTGTGCAGTAAACTCAATTACGCTTTTGAAAAAGCTGCGGCCAGTGATTTTGTATTTGGGTACACGGAAGGATATGTGAGTTATGCCAACCAGCCCGGATGTTCCAATGCCCATGTGTTTAATCATGCCGGCAAACCCTGGCTTTCGCAGTATTGGGTGCGGCGGGTGCAGGCGCAGGCTTATGGCGGCACCACACCCGACCTGGGCTATGGTGGTCATGATGAAGACCAGGGGCAAATGGGCGGCGTGAGCGCCCTCATGGCCATTGGTTTGTTTGGATTAACAGGCAATGAATCCACCACACCCGTGTATGATATTACTTCACCCATCTTTGATGAGGTAACCATACAACTCGATAACCGGTATTACAAAGGGAAACAGTTTGTGATCAAAACACATAATAATGCGGCCGCCAATTATTATATACAGCAGGCAACATTGAATGGTGAGCCCCTCAATACCTGCTGGTTCACCCATGAAGCTTATGCCAAAGGAGGTGTGTTGGAATTGTGGATGGGCAAGGAGCCCAATAAAACATGGGGGTGAATCAATGAGTACGATCAATGAGCGGCAGGTAGCCGGGATCGATATTGGCGGATCGCATATCAGTGTATGCATGGTTGACCTGGGATTGGCAGCCCTGCAGGAGCCGTACGCGGTACGTGCAAAATGTGATCCACATGGCAGTGCCGGGGAGATCATCGACTGCTGGGCAAATGCTATTGAAGCCAGTTTTGCGCAGGTCTCCGTTGCTGAAAAATACATCGGCATTGCTATGCCCGGGCCTTTTGATTATGAAGAAGGGATCAGTTATATCACGGGCCTGCATAAGTTTGAATCCCTGCATGGGCTGAACGTAAAAAAGATGCTGGCCGACAGGTTGCACATTCCGGTAAGCCATATTAAAATGGTGAATGATGCCAGCGCTTTTTTATTGGGAGAAGTGAAGGGAGGTGCTGGCAAAGGTTATCAGCAGGCGGCGGGCATAACCCTGGGTACGGGGTTGGGCTCTGCCGGATTTTTTAATGGCGTGATCCATGATGGCGATCTGTGGAGTACGGAATTTAAGGATGCGCGGGCGGAGGATTATCTCTGTTCGCGCTGGTTTGTGCAGGAGTATGCCCGCGTATCCGGTCAATCGGTAGAGGGGGTTAAAGACCTCATCGCCTTGTATGAGCAAGACGGCCATGTAAGGGCCTTGTTCAACCACTTTGGTCAGCACCTGGCGGATGTATTGCTATTGAAATATCCCCCCTACCCTACAGGACATTGTGATCATTGGCGGTAATATTGCCAAAGCCTGGGACTATTTTATTCCTGCCGCCATGGAACGATTTAAACAATACAATACTACCATGAACCTGCAACGGGCTATCCTCGGCGAAAATGCGGCCATAGCCGGCGCTGCGTTCCTGTGGAAATTATGATAGAAAGCGGTTCAGGTTTATTTTCGTAAAGCCCCTCAATAAGGGAGGTTCCATACTACCGCAGCGTACAATGAAGCGCTATTTGTTCCCCTTGCCAGGATCATAAGAGGCATGGAGGTAGCCGATGCCCTGAAAGCAGGCCCGGATTCCTGCTTTAGCCGCATAGCTTTACAGGAGGCTACCATAAAAAGTATACTTTTTTAAAAAAATATGCGATAAAAAGTTAGGTTTAGCTTGTCTACTTGTTGTTATATGTAGGGAGAAGGTGATCAACGCTTTTAAAACCTATTACAATGAGTAAATTCAAGTGTTTTTAACTGAGTAACGCATTTGTAACGCCAACGGTGGGGGATACAGCAATACTATTTATTGCAAGAATAGTAATTTCCCTTCATCTTAATTACACATCATCTTCTTCCCGTTTTTTTCTGATCATTCTTCTTTCCTATTCCTTTCAAATTTCCCTGGTCACCTTATTAGGTCATTCCAATGCCTTTCATCAGTCTTATGTACTGATGTGGGCTCCATCTAAACTAATTACCATGTTTACAGAAAAATCCAATCTCAATAACCAATACAAGGCTTTGCTTGAACAATTGACGGTAATAGAAAATGGGGAAAGCGAACCAAGCGCAAAATTGATCCAATGCAGCCAGCATTGCCTGGAATTACTTCGACAGTTTAGAAAATCCATCACTGCCAATGGATTTCCAGATCCCGATACAGAAATTTATTTTTCAAATACATTAAACCGGCTATTGCCGGCCGGCATTTCTATTACAAACGGGTTTACCAATTGCACCTGGGCGAACTAAAAGGGTGCTGGGCCAAGGAAAAGGAACGATTAACGATGGAACGCGATATGCTGACGAAAGTTTTTCAACAGTACGATACGTTATGGAAATATTACCGGTCGGGTGCCACGGCGCTGGACCAGGCCTACTTTCTTCGGGAATTCAATGATTGGCCGCTCATGCCCTTGTCGGCCGATTATGATGAAAAATTCTGCACCTGTGGCGATGGACAGCTGGCAGAGCTGATAGGGAGCGAATTGCTGATGCAGTACATTGACAAGTTGCTACATTCTCCAGTTAAACAGGAAACCCAAGAGAACCGGAGCATCGTCAGTTCGCAATTAATCTGCACCGACACACCCACCAATATTGTGGAGCTGGGTTATGCCTTGTATGCCCGCGGATTTTTAACCAGGGTAAGGCTTCCATTAGAGAGGTGATGAACTTTCTGTCCGATGCATTGAAGGTAGATCTCCATAAGTACTATGATACTTTTATCCAGATAAAAGAACGCAAGACCAGTAGCTCCAAGTTTCTCGATGAGTTAAGAGCAGCTTTGCTCAAGTATATTGATCAATCAGAAGAATAACCCGCTCATTTTATTTACCAGGCTGGTAAAAAGTATGCTATAAAACCCCTTGCGGTAATATATAGCCATATCGGACAACCGATATGGCTTTTTTAGGCGCTTTTATCTGATTGGTTGTTGCAGAAATAAATTTCTACCAGGCTGGTAACAACCTGGTAAAACGGTCGGCAGAATCCCGCCAGCTTTGTGTCATCAAAATTGATGTATATGACAAACACTTGCAACATAGCTGGACAGAATGGTAGCGTAATGGTACCCGTATTGTCTGAAAATGGTAGTCTGATGGCCTACCTACTCTATCCGAATCCCCAGGGAATCCTGGAGGAATACTACCCCGCCAAGGCAATACCCAGGCAATACTTAGGCAATACCCAGGCAATACCCCCGCAGGATAACACCCCTACCGGGCGAGGTGGGCACGACTGTGTGCTTAGCTTTTCCCAACTGTATAAAGATTTTCTCTGTTGGACCGGCCAACCATTTCTATTATTTAAAAACCTAAAAAAAACAAACATGGCAAAAGAACCATCAAAGGGGTTAGCCTCTGACAGGATCAAGAATGACCCCACCTTCGAGCGTACCAGGGAGAACATGGCCGAGTTTGGCCGTGCGGGCAAAGCGTCCAGACTGACACGCGAAATTTTCCGGGACGTAACCATCTTCGCAAAAGACAGCGTCACCCAGGCCAGGTTGCACAAAGTCTTTTCGCGGGTGCTTATGACCGATCCCGTAAGCCGGCGCGGCGAACGAACCGTTGGCAAAGGCGATCAATTGCAATTAAAGGGTTTCAATTTCAATGTACGTGCAGGTTTACGCGAAACCTTTTATGTACGCTGCCCAATTGTGATTAATCGCCCTACCGGCCAGGTAGTGATTACTATTCCTTCGTTTGTGCCCAAAGTAATGGTACAGGCGCCAGGCGGTACTACGCACTTTAGGATTGTAGCTGCTACGGCTACTGTCAATTTTGATACTGAAGCCTATGAATATATGCGGGCAAGTACGGATGAGGTGTTGTGGGATCAGGTTCCCTACCCAGGAACCAACCTGGAACTAACACTACCCATCAACAGTCCCGATACCATCCTGGTGGCATTAGGTATCGAATTCTCCCAAAGGGTCAACAATCAATCCTATGCACTGAAGACGGGCGATTGCAATGCCACGACTATCATGCGGGTGGATCAACTTTAATCCTTGAAACAATGGTTACCGGCAACCATGAATGACGCCTTTCCTTGTCAGGAATCCGCTGCCTGTTGTTACAGCAGCCATACCATCAGCGCTTATTTTCATCTGTTGTCAGTAACCGGTCCCAACCATTCCGCCTTACTGTTATTCGCTGGCAGGCATGTTTATTCAGAAGCTTCCATGCCAGCTAGTGAACCCCGGTTGCAACTGCTCATGCGCAGGAGCTGTGGCAACCGGGTGGCAGCAAGGCAGTTAAGATTGCTGAATAGTAGCAGGAGTTTTATTTATTAATCAGTCAATTATTCACTATGAGCAATATCATCAACCGGATGTCGGACAAGACACCGAAGTTCTTCAAGCTACTGCGTACCATCGGTATTTCGCTGGCAGCCGCCAGTGGTACCGTACTGGCCGCCCCGGTCGCCTTGCCTGCGATCGTGAGCACCATCGCCGGCTACCTCGCTGTAGCAGGTAGTGTAATGGGCGCGGTGAGCCAGACCGCCGTACTCAACGAAGAAGAGTAGGTTTTACCAGGGCGCTTCTTGCGGGAGGCGCCCTTTTATAGTTGATGATCGCTCACAAAATCTATCATAATGAAACAGTCAAAAGTTATGCATTTCTGGACCTGGTTCAGACGCAACCAGCACCATTACCTGAATTACGAAGCGCTGATACCAGCAGCGAAGGCCTACTGGATGGCCGAACTGCAAACACATGCGGCGGCTTACCACCGTTTCCTGGTGCCGTTCCTGTATGGTAGCCAGGATGGTCACAAAAGGCGTTGCAAACTGGTGATCTCGGCTTTAGGGCGCAGCAAGTCATTCAAGGCGGCAGACAGGTTGATCAACAAAGCGCCCAAACTGGCCACCTGGGAGCTGGTGGCGCTGATGCCCGCCACGGGTCCGGAGGAGGGTATGGCAGAGGAGTTGGAAACTGCCGGGCTGGGGGCAGACTCCTTTTGGTTTGATGTGCGGGAGACGCCGCAATTCCGGCAGTCATTCTATGTATTTGTTAACACCCGCCTGGGGTATACCCGCAACATGGAAGACCTGGCCCGGCAGGTCTTGTTCAATGTGCTGGGGAGCGGGTTTACGGGGAGTGCATCGATTATGTGCGGATCGTTTTATTTCCGGACGTACTACCCGAAAACATGGCTTTCCTGGCTCCCCTGGAAGAACTGCCAGGCATAATGAACATACGCGATCTATCGGGTATGGCAGTGGGAAAGGATGGCGGACTGAGGGTGAGGTGGTGAGTACAATTCAGTAGCCAGCTGGCCCTGCATTTCTATGCGGGGCATTTTTTAGGGACAGGGCTTATAGTTTTCAATCTATTGATAATCAGGGAGGTCTATTTTGGGGGCGCTTTGGATCCTGCTATCCCCGTCCAAAATCGCCTTTTTTACTACTTTTGGCTGGGTATAGAAATCTATATCCGTCCATTTTGTATAAAATTTACCTGTTTTGGCTGACAATAAAATAGTAGGGCGAAAGGAAGAACAGAAGATCCTGCAGTCCCGGTTGAACACTCCTGAAGCTGAATTGATCGCACTTTACGGGCGTCGACGAGTTGGTAAAACCTATTTGATCCGTACTTATTATAAGGAGTTCATTGCTTTTGAGTTTACGGGCGCTCAAAAGCCAGTTACAAAAGTCAATTGGAAAATTTTAGGCTTGCCCTCCAAAGTGCCACCCAAAGTACTATCCCGTTGGCCAATCCAGCTACCTGGTTAGAAGCTTTTAGCATGCTAACAACTTATATGCTGAATTTGCCGCCAGACAAACCTGCTGTATTTTTCTTTGACGAATTTCCATGGATAGAAACACATAAATCCGGCTTTTTAAAGGTTTTTGATCATTGGTGGAATACACAGGCATCTAAATTGTCGCATGTAAAAGTGGTCATTTGTGGGTCAGCGGCTTCCTGGATGATAGATAAAATTCTGAATGATAAGGGCGGGTTACATAATCGTGTTACACAAACGATCAGGCTTATGCCGTTCAATCTTGGTGAAACTGAAGCGTATCTACAGAGTCGCGGTGTGGTGTTGGAAAAGTATGGCATATTACAACTGTATATGGCGATGGGCGGAATTCCCCATTACTTAAGAAATATAAATGCCGGTGAAAGCCCCGCTCAAATAATTGACCGTCTCTTTTTACTAAAGATGGGCAGTTAAAAAATGAGTTCAAAAACTTATATGCGGCGCTTTTACCAATGCGGAACAGCACGAACAGGTAATCCGGATTTTAGCGATCAAACCTGGTGGGCTGACAAGAAATGAAATTATTAAAGCGTGCGGATTTACAACAGGTGGATCAACCAGCAATATTCTGAACGAGCTAGCAGAATCTGGCTTTATTGCTGCTTACGTACCATTCAAAAGAATAAAAACGAAAGCATCTACAAACTTTCAGATGAGTATTCCCTTTTTACTTAAAATTTGTTGAACATTCAAGGGACACAGGCGCTGGCGTCTGGTTAAGGCAATACAATACCTCCACCTACGCTATATGGAGTGGGTCGGCATTTGAAACCGTATGTCTGAAGCACGAACTTCAAATAAAACGGGCGCTGGGCATTGAAGGTGTTTTGACCAATGCCTGTACCTTTCGGCATAAGTCTGGTAAAGGTGGGCAGGGTGCACAAATAGATCTGTTGCTTGACAGGCAGGATCACTGTATCAATATTTGTGAGATAAAATTTTCCAATGCAGTGTTTGTCATTGAAAAAAATATGCACAGGAATTAGATCAAAAATAGAAGTTTTTCGGAGCGAAACAAAGACCAGGAGTAATCTGTTTTTGACAATGATCACAACCTACGGAACCAAGATGAATGAGCATTATCTCGGGCGAGTTCAGGCTGAGGTTAATATGGAAGATCTATTTAATTAAGAAGGTTACACTTGCTGAGGGGAATGGGTTTCCGGGATGACGGCTTCAAGCTATCATACAGGCGTAAGCATTGTCAATACACACACCCAATGAGCCCCATTCCATGTAAAAACGCTCGTCGACCATTCATAAAGGCTGAAAAACTCCCCTTATAGATACCTTCACTTATACCCTTTGCCGTGACGACTCCGGTATCTCCATAAATTTTGATCCTGCTTTCCTCCATACTCATCTTCGAATGGATCAGGTCGCCTGAAATAACCGATCCCAGGAAATCAGTCCGGGTTGTAATTCCACTGCCTGTTCCCACGATCACCCAGTCGGGGACATATACCGCTCCATTTCCGGAATATCGTTACGGGCCAGCGCATCATCCCAATCTTGCATTGCTTTTAGGAGTGTTTCTTCTTTTTCCATGGTCGTAAATGTTAATGATGTAATGCATCTGATACGGGCTCAAAACTAGCAGGAGAGCAATCATTAGAATTGTAAAAAAGCGACAACCTTAGCTCACTACTATTAGTCACAGGAAAATCGCCTATTTTCGGGGATGTTGGACAGTGAACGTTATCGGATAATTTGCAATCGTAGTAATTATGAAAATGTATAACCTATAAACGATTTAAAAATGGATTTAAAACTCAATAATAAGACGGTGTTTGTTAGCGGCTCAACAGCCGGTATTGGTTTTGCCATTGCGCATAGATTTTTGCAGGAAGGTGCTATAGTTATTATTAATGGCAGAACAAAAGAGGGGGTTGATAAGGCCATAGACGAGTTAAAGTCATTGGTTAAGCAGGCAAGTGTATCAGGAATCGCTGCCGACTTTTCCAGGGTTGAAGAAGTCAACAAGTTAATCACAGAATTACCTGAGATAGATATATTGATCAATAATACAGGGATTTTCGAGCCAAAACCATTTGCTGAAATACCAGATGAAGATTGGTTTAGATTCTTTGAAGTAAACGTTATGAGCGGCATCCGGCTGTCACGACATTGTTTTCCTAAAATGCTTGCGAAAAACTGGGGCCGTATTATTTTCATATCAAGCGAATCTGCTGTATTTATTCCGGAAGAAATGATTCATTATGGAATGACAAAGACTGCGCAAATTGCAGTGAGCAGAGGATTGGCAGAACTAACGAAAGGTACCAATGTGACTGTAAATTCTATTTTGCCCGGTCCTACCAGGTCTAAAGGTGTTGGAGGCTTTTAGAAGATCTTTCAAAAGCAAGTAATAAATCTATACGTGAGGTCGAAGAAGACTTTTTAAAAATATACGTCCGACATCGCTCCTGCAGCGCTTTGCCAGTGTGGAAGAGATTGCGGATACCACTGTTTATTTCTCCAGCCCATTGGCTTCTGCTACAAATGGAGCATCCATAAGAGTGGAAGGCGGATTGATAAAGTCAATTTTATAGTTCTTGCAAAAGGTGTCATTAAACGTACCCAACCGGAGTGATTGTAAAAATGACCTGTTATATGGCAGACTTTATGGGGGAATTAAAAGCAGCCGCTGAAATTGAAGAAATCAAATGGCTGCAATATTCAGATAGGGACAAGGTTTCAGCAGTAGATAAATTGATCTTTGGTTTCTTAAAAGAAAAGGGTATGTTGGATTAGCCAGGGGGCATGGGGTTTCATATTATAGGTAAAAATCAGGCGTTTGCCTTTCTAAGGTACTCGGAACAGGACAAGCTCTATGGCCTAATTGCTTTTAACGAATTTCAGGAATGTCAAAGTGATTAATCACCCGATGTTAATTTTTCAATATCATCTAAATCTTTATGGCGTCCTGCTGCTTTTTTAGCCTGAATCAGGTTGTCTAAATGCAAAAAGCGAATCATTAATTGGTTTTCGTTGAAAATCTGGGCATGAGAAAAAGCATCGTCGAATTGTACGCCTTTGAGCTCGGTTATTATATCGATACTTACCGGTGGTCTTCCATAGGAAAATACATCAGTTTTTTTTTGCATCCAAAAACTTTTCCTCCGTCATATCGAACAGTGGAAGGCGAAACTCAGCAAATGCATGAGTAAGTTTAGAATAATTGTCTTGGGTTCTTTTTACCCATATATCCATATCGCCAGTAACTCTCCTGTAACCGTGCAGAATAACAGCATAACCACCAACCAAAATATACTCAACATTATGGTTGTTCATTGCCTGAATAAAATCCCTGAAGTCATCGTTAAAAATATTCCCCATTATTTTTTTGTTTCCGGCTTGAAAAATGGGTTCTATCCAGTTTGGGCTGATCGGTCATTGAAAAGCCATAAGCCTGGGCGATAAGATAATAGGCTTGACGTAAACGTTCAGAATAGGAGATACTCTTTTCAAACACATTGGCTTTATCTGCTTCGTTAAAAGTCAGCATTCTGAATGCGGTTCTATCAAATCTATAATCTGACATAAATACAATTTGACAGTAAATGTACAAATCAGGAGAGACAGTACCTATTAGGGAAATGCTAAATAAGAAATACTTTGTAAACTAATAGCCTACAAAGCGTTGTGCCAAGAACAAAAAAGAACACCTGATCAGGGTATAACCAATTGTGAAATTCGCATATCAGATATGTGTCGTAAATATTTGATAGTGAATGCTGTATAATTTTTTGAACTTTTACCTGTCTGGGTAAATAGGCTAATCCCGATTAAACCGCAACCTTTTTTACGCATTATTTTGTATGTGTATTACCAGTGCATGGTGCTTATTGTTGTGCCGGGATAAGTAGATTTTGTATACGATCAACAACCAGGCAGGTGATCTATATTTGCTCCTATGCCCTCCACCGACGGGACGAAACCCTCACCATCAATTTAACCAACAACGGGCACTGACTATGAAGTGGATTACACGAGAACACCCCAAAATCGACCGCATTGCCTGCCCCTGGCTGATCAGGCGCTTTATTGATAAAAATGCCGAGATCATTTTTATGCCATTCGACCAGGTGATCAGCAAAGCGAAGGAATTAAAGGCGATTCCATTTGATCTGCCGGATGTAGAATACACACACTATGGGGACCACTGTACTTTTGACTACCTGATCAAAAAACATCACATCACCGATGAAGCAGTATTGGCTATGGCCCCCATTGTGCGCGGAGCAGATACTGATCGCCATGAAATAGCAGTCCAGGCTTCCGGCTTATGGGCAATCTCCGCAGGTCTTGCTTACAATCACAAGGATGACTATGAACTGCTGGAAAAAGGCATGCTTATCTATGACGCATTATACAGTTGGGCCAAACACTTACAAAAGGTGAAACATACGCAGCAGCCATTTGAAAACTTGCTACTCGGTGTGTTGCAAAAGTTTTTGAAAAGCAAAGCAGGCGCCGGAAAACGTATACCAGCCTGGGCGAAGGAACTTAAGGAACTCATACAAGACCATATCGACACGAACCTGAGCCTGAAAGAAATTTCCAAAAACCTTGATATTAACCCCTCCTATTTGTCCCGTGAATTTTCAAAGCATTTCGACAACTTATCCTTTGGAGATTACATACGAAAACAGCGCATTGAAAAAGCAAAGGAACTCATGGCGACTGCATCGTACTCCCTAACGGATATTGCCTACTTAACTGGTTTTTCCGACCAAAGCCATTTTACAAGGATATTTAAGACCCATATGGGCGTCAGCCCCTCCGGGTACCGGAAAAAAGTAAGAAAAAGTAAATTCCGTTCTAAAACGTAATTTCTATTCTATTTTCAGAAAGGCTGGTTTCATAAAATTGCGGTTTGATCATACCTGGATTGATCAACCAAAAGCAGTGCAAATGAGCCAGATAACCTATACTTTACGCCAGATGGTCTTATACTTCCTGAAACTTGGCACCATTGGTTTTGGTGGTCCGGTGGCCCTGGTAGGCTATATGCACCGCGACCTCGTCGAAAAAAGAAAGTGGATAGCTGAAGATGATTATAAGGAGGGACTGGCCCTCGCTCAACTCGCACCGGGACCTCTGGCCGCTCAATTGGCCATCTACATGGGATATGTCCACTACCGGACTTGGGGAGCGACATTAGCAGGTATTGCATTTGTCATACCATCTTTTCTCATGGTTATTAGCCTGGGATGGGTATATGTACTGGCTGGTGGCCTTCCGTGGATGCAGGCAGTATTTTATGGCATCGGCGCTGCCGTTATTGGTATTATTGTGGTCAGCAGCTATAAACTAAGCAAAAAAGCCTCGGAAAGGATTGGCTGCTTTGGGTTATTGCGGTCATTGTAGCCGTAGTCACTTTTATTACCGGGAGGGAAATGCTGTGGCTGGTGCTAGCTGCCGGAGTGATCGTGTGGCTGTATAAAGTGCCTCCCTCTTCAAAGCGATCACTGAACAGCAATTTCCTGATACCTGTCTTACTGCAGGTCATTAACAACGACTGGACAAATGAGAAGATCAATCAAATAGGCTGGTTCTTTTTAAGGCTGGTGCATTTGTATTTGGGAGCGGCCTGGCCATTGTGCCCTTTCTTTATGGCGGAGTAGTGAAGGAATACGGCTGGTTAACCGAGCAACAATTCCTCGATGCAGTAGCGGTGGCAATGATCACACCCGGGCCGGTCGTTATTACGGTAGGGTTTATTGGGTACCTGGTGGCTGGCTTCCCCGGAGCCAGCGTAGCTGCCCTGGCAACATTTTTGCCCTGCTATCTTTTTACCATACTCCCGGCTCCTTACTTTAAGAAGTACGGCAAGCATCCCGGTATCAAAGCCTTTGTTGACGGTGTAACGGCTGCCGCCATTGGAGCTATCATAGGAGCTGTTTGCGTATTAACGAAACGGCAGCTAACCGATGTAATAGCTGTTTTGATTGCTGTTACAACGGCGGCTCTGTTGTTCCGCTTTAAGAAAATTCAGGAACCTTTCATTATATTAGTGGCTGCTATTGCCGGCCTGCTCGTCAAAAGTCTTTGATCATACCAAATACTACATTTATGAAGTTACCAGCATTATTGTTGTCAGGACTGATTGTTCATGCCGTCTCCTGCTCCAGCCCTGTCCTCAACGATACCGCAACCACCACGGAAGCAAAGAAAGATACGATCTCCTGTCCGCCCGGTAGTAGCAAACTGAATATTCAGACAATAGAACAAGTGACCGGTATGAAAGGAGTTGAGAAGAACGGAGAATATAAGATCACAGTTCCCCAGCATGATTTGCATGTTACAGTAGATGGGTTTAAGATCATTCCGCCGATGGGTCTGGGAAGCTGGGCCGCTTTTACCCCTGTGCTGACACCGCAATGGTGATGGGCGACATCATCATTACAGAAAACGACCTCAAACCAGTTCAGCAGGAAGTGATCCGGCAAGGATTCAAAATAACAGCCATTCACAACCATTTTGTGCGCAATCATCCCAATGTAATGTACATGCACATTGATAAGGCGGGCGTTGTGCAAGACCTTGCAAAAGGTGTGAAAGCTATATTTGATAAGGTGAAAGAATCCCGTGGACAAGACCCCAAAGCAGTACCGGCAGACAGTGTTCTGAACACCCTTAACATAGCAGCCCTCGATTCTGTCATTGGCTATAAGGGTGAATTGAGCAAAGGCGTTTATAAGTATACTATAGGCCGTCCGGATATTCAGTTGCGCGAACACGGCATTCCTGTTAGCACATTTATGGGCTTCAATACCTGGGCTGCCTGGCAGGGTACACCAGAAAGGGCGGCTGTAGCATCTGCTTAAATTATAGTCCAACTGCATATCAAGCATAAAGGGCACAACTCATTAAATATATCTTCCTTGTTAAAATGCTAAAACAGTGCGCCATTCTTGAAAAATGGAAGCGTCTTCATAAATTATTTCTACATTTAATCATTCTATAACCGGAACCCAGCGAGAGAAATAACCCTTTTTATGAAATCCCTTACTGTACCCTTTCTTACTTTAATTTTGTTGTTGAGTTTCACTTCATTTGATACTTATTCCCAGTCGGTTGATAAAAAAACACTTCATGAAATTGACTTCAGCAAAGTCAATACAAAACAATTTGTCAGCTATCATCCACGCAGCCCGGGTAAGTTTATCTGTTTAACCTGTTGGCGGTGCTGCAGACAATAGCACCTACCGTCAGGCAGGACGGCCAGGAAGAGGCGGCTCTTATGGGCCGCCAGTATTGATTTATGATGCCAATCACAACATGTATCACCTAAAACCAAAGATTATTAAGGCAGAGCAATGAGCTTATTCAGATTAGCATAAAACCTGACTTATAGCGCATTCTTCCTCTGTCCACTCTACCGGTTCTTGCGTTTGCTGAACTCCCTCTTTTCTGTATTTTTTTATATGACAGCACTCCAAAGAGACTCCATTGCACATTTTGGCGCTAAGGTGAATTAACAGGGTATGATCGAACAAAGGATCGGATTGACATTCGTCCAATCATATATTGATCCCTAACTGAGAAAAAGCAACTTCAACATATTCCTGTGGAATCTTTTCCTGTTCCAGCCTGTTGTTTTGTATTGATTTAAGGGTTTGGTACAATGCTGCTTCATCCTCATTCAGGAGACTTAGTTTATCCGGCTTGTTTCGTTCGCCTATACTACTAAATTCCCGAAACCGGTCGAATGTTTTGTTATCCATCATCACACTTTTGACTTGTGCGTAGTAGCTACGTAACTGGTGAAGAATCTGGAAGCCATGTTCATCAATATCCCCCCAGTAATAAATTTGTTTGTCTTTCAGCCACCGGGCATTTTTAAGATAACTAAGCTTGAAACCACCGCCACTCCAAATGGCTATAGCGGATGGCACTGGAGGAAGGGTCAGGAAATTCATCTTATTCTCCGTGATCACCACATTTACGTTATTCCATGCTCCTTTTTCAAAATCCGACAGGCGGATACTGTAGTCCATTATATTATTAACTAAAGCCAGGTTTTCATCCAGCATCCTTGTCCGGATCAATGGTTCATCCCTTTGAAGGAAATACCTATCAGCCATTTTTTTCTGACCTCTATCCCGGATATGATCCGGAATAAGAAAATCCAACAGGGATTGGATCAACGCTTCGTTGTTCTCAATAAACTTTGTGTGAACCAGGATTGGTAATTGCCTGATATAAAGATCAGGTCTTGATTGAAATAAAGTATTTACAGACGGCTATAATGCCAGTCCAATCCCTGCCAGGTAAAGTAAGATGTAAGGGATTTTCGAGAATCCAGGCCTTCAGTTGAGGAAGTGCTTTTATCAGCAATTCATAATTCCGGTTAAACAGCTGCCATTCTGATTTTTTCCTGGTGAAATGAAGATAGTCTTCAGCAGTTTCAAATGCAATGCTCTCTGGCAGTTGGTGATTGCCTGTACGCCGGAAGTTCTTTTCCGTTGTTTTCACCAGGTAGCCCAATCCGGTTTCATTTTTTGCGTGCTTATACAAGACAGCTACTTCTTCCTGCAGCAAATCGAATCTCCCGGTAATATCCGCTGCCTTTGCTTTACCGATACGGTCTATCTCTTTAGGAAAAACCGATCGCCGGTTATTATGCTTTGCAGGAAAGGTTTCCACCATTTCAGGGCCTGTTGGCTGATTTCTTCCGGACTTATCATTTTTTATTGTGGTGATGTGGAAATATGCTGAAAAAGGTTGTTATGTTTCGCCTTTTCCTGCTCGTATTCTTCCTTGGTAAAGTTGCTGACCTGGGAATTGTTACCGTCCTTATTGCTGACAAAATGGAAGGAATTCACATGTCCTTCGATGATATGCAACTTTTGCAAGGGAGTAACGATCAGTAATTGCAGGTTTAGTTTATTGAACAACTCCAGCCCATACCGGGTACTTTCATCGCTTCCCCTCCCAAAAGCCTCGTCAATGACCACAAAACGAAAGCTACGACTCTTGACCTCTCCAAACTGCAAACCGAACTGGTAAGCCAGTGCGCTGGCTAAAATAGTATAGGCCAATTTTTCTTTTTGCCCTCCGCTCTTGCCGCCGGAACCTTCATAAAATTCTTTCTCGGAATCATCTGCCAGAAACCGCTCACTGGCATTGAATTCAAACCACTGGCGTACGTCAGTGACAGTATTCGTCCATTCGCGGTTGCTGTTCTCTGCGCTGGCAAACCGGTCCAGAATTTGTTTTACCTGTTCATACTTTTCTTCGGTGTACAGCTCGTTGTTGCTGCTGAATGAATGCATATAACATTTTTTCAACTCTTCCTTGAACAGCCTCACTTCCTTATTGGGAGTAGCGTCCATCAGGATGGTGATATAGGTTTCCTGGGTGGCATTATAAACGATCTCGCGAAGATGCTGGTTAATAGTCTTTATCTTTTGCCGGATATCCTTTTCATGCTTTTCCAACTGGTTATCGAATACGGCAATGCTGTGAATGGTATGTTTATTCAGTTCTTCCTTGAATCGTTCTTCGTGCCGTTTCAGGTCCTCTGTAACAAGCCGTTCGAACTTCTTTATATATTCCACCCTGGCATCTATGTTTTCAGGTATTTCGCTGTATTCTGCTTTGGAATGTTCTTTAATTTCACGCATCTTACTTTCTATCCGGGAGCGTAGGGTGCTATGACGGTAACGAAGTTTTTCAGTTCTCCCGTATCTCCCTCAAACAGCTTTCTGAACTTTTCCTGTTGGCTATCGACCGAAGTAAGCCGTAGATTATTGCCGGTCAGTTTTGATGCTATAAGGGGATAATAGATTTCTTTTTTGAGTGATCTGCCTGAGCGATGGTTTCATCTGCCCGCTGAATTTCTTTTTCGTAATGCTCAATATCCTTTTTAAACCCTCCTATTTCCTGGTTCTTTGCTGTTTCCTGTTGGACTAATTCATTAAGCAAAGCGATAACTTCATTTCTTTTTTGAGTCAGCAAGGAAAGGACGTCATTGTTGTGCAGCAGTTCATGCCTTTCCTTTTCAAGCAGATGGATCTGTTCCAGATGAAAGGTCCAGTCGATACGGCTATAGTCGGTAATGCTGAGCAGCAAGGTAATCTGTTGCCGGAGATCGGCATTTTTCTGCTGTTCCGCCTCTATAGAGGTTCTCAGTGATCGTTGTTGAAGAATTTGGTCATTCAGGTTGGCAATTGTTTCTTCCAAAGCTTTGATCTTAGAGGCATTGCTCCAACCAAGTACATAATTGCGCTTATCATTAATATCTCTTCTATCATCCTTTGTGTGGCGGATCTTACCACTTTTGATCAATCCTTGTCGAGTGACGCCGTAAGAAACATTGGGGAGTTGGCTGACATCAACACAAATAAAATCACCAAAGGTTCTTTGCAGGTAGCTATCCAACCAGGTTTTAAACGGAGAATCGGGCTTGATCTCCAGTTTGTATACAATACTGCCGTTGTCCAATTGCTTTTTATAACCAAAGGAGCCATCGGGATCGGCTTCCAGGTAGGTAAGCTTGATACCCTTTCCATCTCCCCCTCTTACCGGATTGTCGTTCACATATTTGCTCACACTCCGGTAATGCTGTTTGGGGACGAGTAAGCTAATACCCATATCGTGCAGCAGTTTTTCAATGGCGCCTTCCCAGGATTTTTCTGATTCACTTACCTGTAACAATTCACCGGCAAAGGGAAGTTCTTCTTCCCCGATAGCAAGGTCAGCACAAAGCTGTGACCTGAAACTGATATACTTTCCAGGGATTTGGGTTTTCCTTTCCATCAAGGAAGCAAGCTCTTCTTCTTCTACCTTCAAGATGTTCTCATTTCTCCGGAGCTCGCTCATCAGGTCATCCCGCTGATACCGAAGTGTTTCCTCACGGTTGGTACAATCCGTATGTAAGGATCTCGCTTTATGGATGTTGGTCTGAAAATCAAGGATGCTACCTGGAGAGGACAGGCCACAGAACCGGGCCAGCTTTTCATAATCCCCAAAGTCTGTTTTCTTAAGCTTCTTGTCCTTTTCATGTTGGGTGATCTCCATGGTAATTTGTTCCAGCCTTTTTCCCCCATTATTGGCAATATCCTGCAATAGCCCCATCTTCTTATTTTCCAACATTTCCCGTTCAACTGCCAGTTTTTGCTGGATGATAACTGCGAGATCCCACTCTTCTTTTGACGAATTTATAGCCTCTGTTAATAATTTCTTTTTCTGTTCAGCAAACCAGGCTGGTATCACTTCCAACATGAACTCAATGTTTTCAATTTCCCTGCCCGCATCCCCAAACTCTACAGCTGCTTCTGTTAACGGTTTCAGGATATGGAATTGTTCTCTCGCATGGACAACGGCGGCATGTGCTTTGTTGAGATCATCGAACCGCTTCAGCAGGGTAGCGATCTGCTCCTTTACATCAGTCCGTTCCAGCATTTGATCACGAACAAAGTCTGTCAGGCTGCTTACCGATTTCATGGAAACCGTCTGGTAAAACAAGTCGATAGCCTTATCGCTGTTCATGCCAAAAAGCCGCCTGAAATGATCGCTATACTGACTGAAATTGTCGTTGTACAACTGGATCCCTTCTGTTTGGCGTAATCTTTTCCGGAGGTCATTGATATCGGTGAAGCCATTGAAGTGACGTGTAATGGTCAGTGGCTTTGTACTGATGATGAGTAATTTCTCCACTTTCCCGTCATTGCCAATCCAGAACACCTGTGCCAGGCAGATATTTTCGCCGTATCCTTCATTGTAGAAATTCCCAATAACCACAGTATAGGTATTGTCATCCGGGCGCAAATAAACCCGCTTGGCGGTTTTGGTAATTTCCTCCTTTTCTTTCTTGTATTCTCCTTTTACATAACTAAGCAGGTTCCTTTCTTTTCCTTCTGCACCTGCGGCCTTGTTGAATACAATCTTATTGTGTGGAACCAGTAAACAGGTAAGGGCATCTACCAGCGTAGATTTGCCAGAACCGATATCTCCTGTCAGTAATGCATTATAGCCATCCGGTTCAATCTTCCAGCGAACCTTGTTGAAGGTTCCCCAGTTAAGTACTTCGAGGTATTGAAGCCGGAAACCGGCATTCGTGGAAGGCATTATATCAAAGACAAGTTGTTCCATGACTATTTTTAATCTGTAATGTTCTTCTCTGTTGCATAACGCTCCAATCTCCGGAGCATATCGTCGATCACACCGGCATTTACGAATCCCTTGATGATTCGATGTACCTCATAATTATGGACGTCGTCTTCCAGTTGCCTTAGAAAACCCATGTCGATCACCTTGTTGATGGTTGTCAGGATTTTGTCCTGTTGTTTGGCTTCATCAGAAGCAGGAGGCAGAAATGAACGGGTTCGCAGGATGATTTCCTGCCGGGAAATAATGGCACGTACAGATCCTCCCTGCGCATCCTGTTCCAGGAGATATTTGCGTAATACGATACAAAGGAGTGAAGTAAAGAAATTGAGTTGCCTTTTTCCGCCAGTTTCGGCAAGTCCGTTTCTTCTTCGTACTCTACTTGTTGTAAATAAGCATATCCCTCGCTTTTGTCAATATATACTTCAAGCCCTATGGAGGCAAAGTATTTTTCACTTCTGGTTCGTATTGAAGCAAATTTTCCCAGGCTGTCTTTTGATGGCTATATAGTATTCCCTTTAAAAGGATGATGAGGCTTAACGAATATCCAGCTGTCATATATATTACCTATTGAATATAATAAGAGGTGTTTTTAAGGAATAGGGATTTCCGTTACCCGTATTGGCAATATATACTTGCTCAGTTTCCTCGTTATTCACATAGTGTCTTCTATCACTTGTTGCGATCTGCATATACCCCAAAATTTCTGCTATTCCCTTTGTGGGTTGATAGTGGTCTACCAGTTCAGAAAGCGCTACCTGTGATTTTGCCCGGAGAAGAGCTTTGACGTTCTCCCGTAATTCATTCATATCCACGTAAAACTGGTCAAATAGCATATCGGTATCTGCATCGGCTTTACCTTCCTCAACAGCGTTTTCCATAAAGGATATCTTAACAGGAGGTGTAAACAATGGACGTTCCATCAGAAGAGAAGGACGGAACAGGCCATCAATTTCCATTAATATATCCTGCTGGTTTATCTTTTCCCTGTATTCCAGCAACAAATGTTCGATGGATTCAATACTTTTTAAAATATGCCTGCTCTCGGCAAGATTCTTTTGTTCCACGAACTTTCGCAGTTGTTCGATCAGGCCGTCATTACTTCTGTTCACCTTGTCGCCTGCATCTACCAGGTTGGTTTTGATCCTGTCGACGACCTGCTCTTGTTTTATTTGCCGGATAGCAGGAATTTCATTCAACTTAGTGATCAATCCCTCCAGTTCCTGCTGCATATTTTCGCTCATCAGGAATTCCCAAAAAGCTTTAAAGCTTTTGCCCTGGTCTGTGTTCCACAAATAATCCTGTTGCTCAAAAATAGTATCTAGCAAAGTTCCTTTAGCGAGGTTGCTTTTGATGATGGTTTGCCGGGTTTTTGTATCCAGCTCTCTAAAGTTTTCTTCCACTTGCCTGAAGTCGGACAATAACCGCCGGGCCGTTTCCTCTGCCAAAAAATAATCTTCTTTGAGTTGAGTTTCGGTAGGTTTAGTATAGTGACCTTTCTTTATTTGCTCAATCTCTTCCTCTATTTTTTTCTTTTCCTCCTGTAGCTGCTGGATCCTTTCATAGGGACCGGCTGTTCTGTTGACTATCTGTTGCAAAAGCGAAAAGAATTGCAATAAGCGGCTGTGAGTTCCGATAAATTGCTGTTTATTCAGATCTTCCAGCCATTTCATTGCATTTTCACTGGCCGGTGATAATTCATAAATGGGTTCGTCAGACGACTCGTAATAACGGCGTAAGTAGCCTTGCTGCGCCCATTTTTCAAGAAATCCTACAGGCGGCTTCCGCTGGTAGTCCAATATTCCTTGCCTTTCCAGGGCAAACAGAAAATCTCCCAGCAGGCTTGCGAGATCCGATTGGGTATAAGCGATTGCTTCCTGTTGTTTGAAAGCCAAATGAAAAAAGCTGGCCAACAAAGGAAAATGCTCAGCACGAAGAATTTGCAGGGTCTTGTCATTCCGGTACAAGACCATCGCTTTTTCAAAATTCATAGAAAATGGCAGGATTTAAGCACATCAATCCTTGCAAATTAGTAAAACTAAATATATTAGTAGTGTTTTATTAATTGTTTGAGGGTACGAGGATCATTCTACCATACCGGATTTTGTAATTTTTGCTGATATGCGTCAATATCCCATTGGTATACAGAGCTTAAAAAAATAAGAGAAGGCTACTACCTGTATGGAAAGAAAATCAGTGGAAATGGGAACAAAAGCATCCTGTTATCCTACCTTGCTGGTAAAAGGGTTAAAAAAAACAAAGGCAATACGAATTTGACCGGGTTAAAGTAACGCTAACAGAACTGGGTAGCTTTGATCTTAACAATCCTGTATCTGAAGCACTTTCAAATTTCAAAAATCTTACCCTGCTTATCTTGCAACCAAATGGTTGAATAACACCCGTATAATGTCGGAATCGCCCCCAGGTGGGTATTGGGTCTGCCCTACATTTGAGCAATCAATAAACAAAAAGCTTTAAAATGAGAAACATTAGAATATTCGAGCATGTCTCGCTGGATGGAGTTATTGAGCACGACAAAAACTACACGTACGGCGGATGGACAGCACCTTATCGCACCCCTGCGGGGATGGCTATGCTTCTCGAAGGTTACGGTACAGGGTTTGACATGCTGCTTGGCCGCAAGACCTACGATGAGTTTTTAGGATACTGGCCAAATGCCGGAGACTTTCCGATGGCCAACGCTATAAACGCCGCAACAAAATACATAGTCACCCACAGGCCTGAGAGTCTTGAATGGGGACCAGTAAAGAACCTGAGCAAGGACATCATAGAGGAGGTTCGCAACCTCAAGTCGACAGACGGCCCTGACCTGGTTCTTTGTGGAAGTATATCACTAACGTCTTTACTACTCGACGCAGGATTGACAGATGAGGTTACCCTGATCGTATACCCGGTATTACTGGGCAGGGGCAAACGCCTTCTTTCAGATAGTTTTGACGCACGCAAACTCGAATTTGTGAGAACAGCAAACACGCCAACAGGGGTGCTGCTCAATACTTACCGCCACCTGGGATCGCTGAAAAGCTGAGGATGCAAAGATTTCAACACCAGGGTCTCCGTAGAAAAGGCAGAAGCTTTTACGCGATCCCAATCCGATCCGTACCAAGCTGAACTATACAGTACCAGGGCAATCATGGGGCGGGAAGGCGGGTGAGAGGCGCCAGCCCCCTTCCATTTTGTGTAAAAATGGGCTGTTTTTGTGTTTAGTGCTATTAGCATACTCTATCTATAGGGAAGGTATACTGAAGCTATAGAGAAGCTATACTGAAGGGGTTGAGATTATTGATTACTCCGGGCTTTGTATATGCTTTACTGTTGTCTTCGGTACTTTTCTTCCCGTCCTAATCCTTTCTTTTCTTTTTCAGTAACACTGCAGGGCAAACGTACGACAAAGGCCATGCCATTTCCAAATGCCTTCTGACAGTTATCGAAATTTTCGTGCGAAACGATGCATAATGGTTGATTTTCTCAATCAAAATAACCAGAAACAAACGAAAATTGCGATATCGCTCATGCCAGATTTGGAAACGGGTATTTGCATGTTGTATGTTTGTCTCTGATTCATTGTTTATGCCTTTTTTGAATTCCTGGAATTACTCTATGGTCTCTTCGGTTTGTAACACCTCTGTGCAAACGTACAACACAGGATATGCCATTTCCAAATGTGTTGTTGTCGTTTCGGCTATTTTATGTCGAAAGTGCTATAAATCGACGTAATTGACGTCGATTTATAGCCGAAACAACATAAACCGGCAATGGGGTATTGGAAAGGGGTAGGTGGATGTTGTATGTTTGTAATCGCAGATAGAATCGCTGATTAATGGATTAAACGGATTTCGCAGATTTAAACGCGGATATAATCGCGGATTAAGGGATGAGGGATTTTGATTTTTAAGATTTCAACTTTTGCTTCGCTGAGTGCCTGTGAGGGGATTGAGCGGGGTATCAATAAAAATGCTGATCGACTGTGTGGACGGGGCCCCTAAGCACGGTTGATGAATGGTAGTGTTGTGCAACACGAATTGATGAGTAAGAAACAGCTTTTAGAGGTCAGGAGTTAGCGGTTACCTTTTATCAGTTAGGAATTAGCGGTTAGTCAGGAATTGGTTTTTCGCTATTGGCGGTTGGTTTTTAGCAGTTTGCTTGTAGGTTTTGGCTGTTTGCTATTTGTTTTTCAGGTAGCTACCGGCTGAGGGCTATTGCCACTGGTTTTGGTTTTGCCGCTGTGATAAATAAAGGCCTTCGGTGAGCCAGCCACCAGGCACTGGACAATGGTCCGCAGGCAGCGGGAAATGAAAGGCAGGTTTTGGCTGGGAATAAAAGCAGCGAGCCTTAGGCTTCGGGCTGCGCGCCAATTGCTATTAACTGTGATGAGTTAACGGTTAGCTATTAACTTCAGGGCTTTGGTTAAGTAGTCATTTATTAACATTTTAACTGTATCATATGTGGCCCCGTTCGCAAGAGCGGGGCTTTTTTTATGCCCCTACCTGTATATCCTGAGCGCCCCGGCGGGGGTAGCGATTTTTTTAAAGTACCCCTTTTCAATTAAGTACGCATGTCAGGACCTGGCCCAGTAGGCAAACTGCCGCCCAGCAATCAACAGCTCCCGGGTGAGCCGTACAGGCAAGTAATTTGAGCTATAGGGGAAAATGACGGCAGGCCCCGGGGCAGAACTTGCCAGACAGATGGGGAGAGATGATAGGAAGACCTCATCCTGGGTTTTGGCTGAAGGGCTATTTCAACTTAACATCCAGGTAAACGGAATGACGCCCGTATGATTCATAAAATGGTTTAAAGACGACCTCATCAATGGTGAATTGTAATTGTTTAGGATCACCTTTAATTGACTTGCCTATCTCTTCCGCATCCAGGGCTACCCTACGCCATTCTTTTCTTGCTTCGGGCTCCTGCGCTGCCAGTAATACCGGCCCGTAAAACAGGCTGGCTATGTTCTGCTGGTCCATCACGGGATCGAGGTGAAACTGGAAAGGCATTTTCAGCTCTATGACGTCGCCGTCTTTCCACTTGCGGCTTATTTTCAGGTAGCTGCCGGGCTTAGCCTGCAACTTTTGTACTGCTCCATTGATGGTCACAAAAATCCTTTGGTTGCCCAGCCTGGCACACGCACATGGATATCAAATTTTCCGTTGCCCTTAATTGTCAAACGGGTATTGTCCTCATTGGGGAAATTGGTAGACTGCTCCACGCTTATTTTTCGCTCTGTCCATTCCAGTGTTGAGGGGATGTACAGGTTGACATAAAGCGCCTGATCATCCTTACTTTTAAAGTATATGGAGTTTTGGAGCTTGGTACTGCTTTCTATGGCTGTACCATTGCAGCAGGTAAAGCCTGTCATATCCGGATTGCCAAACTGCTTGGTTGACCCTGGTCTGAGTGGTACGTGATAGGTATTGGCAGGGCTATTCTCGGCCACAGAAGCCAGGATATGGTTGTACAAGGAGCGTTCGTAATAGTCCATGTATTCGGCCCGCTGGTCGAAGAGAAACAGGTCGCTGGTCAATTTAAGCATATTATAGGTAGCACAGGTTTCGTTCTGTCCACCGGAAGAGAAGCCATTTTCATACAGGGTTCCCGGCTCGCTGATAAAACATTCGGCATTGTTGGGATTACGGGCACCTGCAACACCTCAATGCTGTACATATAATCATTGACCATCTTGTACCAGAAGTTATCGGCTATTTTGTAATACTCCGGATTATTGGTAGCCCGGTAGGTTTCGATACTGCCTACGACCTGGGGTATATGCTGATTGGCATGCAATCCACGGAAAAGGTCTACATTTTTGGCCAGGCCATGGGAATGTTGTGTATCGCCATAGAACACCCTGATGTTATCAAACAATTGGGCCGTTTTCAGGTGATTGGGTTTACCGGTAAGCCTGTACATGCGGGCCATGGCCTCGTTCATGCCGCCAAACTCACCAGCAATATAGGTGTTCCACATCTTGATAAGTGTATCTGTTGGCACTTTGCTCAGGCGGGCATATACCCAATCGCCCATACCAGCTGCCATATCAAGTGCTTTTTATTACCGCTCACTTCATATACATCCATCAGGCCGGCCAGTATCTTATGGAGTGTATAATAAGGCGCCCAGATCTGGTTCTTCTGTCCGCCATATTTGGCGCCATTCTCTAACATAATAAACTGATCGGGAGGGTAAGCGCTGATGAAACCTGTTCCCCAGTTTGCATAATCGGTACGAATGCCTGCATCGCTAAGGTCTGAATCATAAGCTGTTTTTCCTGGACCAAAGGGCACGGCTGCCGGATCGGATACATGTGCACCACCGGTTTCTTTTGCCTTTCCGGATAATTGGGATAACTGGTAGAGGGTATTCACCATCGTCTCCATTTTGCCGGAGAAATTGGCCTGCAGGGCCTTGTCATATCCTGTACTGGCATAGGCTTGTGCAATGGCGGTCAGGTAGTGACCTGTAGCATGGCCTCTTAATTTGGTGTCCTTGCTGTCCCATACGCCCAGCGGTTTTGCTCCTTCGGGTTGTTGCTGGCCAAAAGTATGGCGGAACATATAGAGAAAGGAGTTGGGATCGGTTGTAGCTAATGTATTGATAAACTTATTGCGATTTTGGATGAATTTGGATTCGTGGCCATGGGCATCATTTTTCAGGGATACCTGGTCCAAATGAAACGCCTGCAACTTTAACACGGGCGTTGTTGATTTTGGGGATTCCTTGATGGTGACTATTGCCTTGGGTTGAAAATTAGTTCCTGCAACACGCCCTGTAATGGTATAGCTTCCGGGTTTAAGAACAGCCGTATTGTCGATAGCAGCAGGCCACACCACACGTACTTTAGGGCCCTTGCCTTTCATGGCATCTTTATAGGTACCTGGCAGATAGGCAGGCAACCGCGGCAGGTCTCCTACGGCTGTTTCCACCTTCACATCGGATACATTGGCTAAATAAGTATTATACAGCTGGGCTTCGGTTGCGGAAAAGCGGGGAAGGGTATCCTCTGCCCGTCGGCCCGTCGTATTGACTGAGCCCTGATTGATGCCTCTGCGGGAATTGGTATAAATACCGGCCACCTGTGTGCTGCTCAGGGGCACCCGGTAAATTCGAAAATCGCGTATCATGGCATTGAGATGGGGATCTCCCGGCAATAACGATTTTCCGATGTACAGCAGTTTTTCTCCTGGTTGCTGACCGAATACGGCTGTCAACTCCTGGGAATGTCTTTCGCTTCGCCCACTTGCTTACTATCAACATAGGTAGTGATGGATTTTGAAGGAATGTCTATCACAATGGCCAGGTGGACCCACTTATTCGTTTCTATAGCCGGAGAAACGGCGCCCTTTTATCACTTTTTCCGCTGTTATCAACGCCTGGAACCCTTCCTGGGCAGTGGTTCCGGCTGGAGCTGCAAAAAAATGTTTGCTGGCATCCTTTCCGAAATCAAACAAACGTTGGCCAGGTTGATTGGAACGCAGGTATATCCATCCTGATATGCTGAGTGATTCCAGATCTGTTAGGGCTTCTGCTGGCAGTGTAATAAAAGCATTGTTATCGCCGGAGAGTGATAAAACCTTTCCAAAACGGTTATCGTTTACGAATGTGGCTTCGGCGCCCTGAAATTTAGCATGCAAATTATTCCGGGACCAATCTTTGAGGTCTCCGTTGAACATATACCGCGCAATCATTCCCGTTTCACCAATCCCATCTAATATCTGATCTCCATTTTGTGCCTGAACAGTGTTTACTCCCTGGATCAAAACAGCAACAAACAGGATGACACGCAAGAAAACTTTGTACATTTTCAATATTTTGATAATTCGCGATAAAACTAGGAAGAACGCACGTATCTCTATACGTATATTTTAACTAAAAATGGCGAGATATTAACAGGTATCCTTTCTGAAAACTCAATATAGGTAGTTCAATTTTCATGAGAGACACCAAACCATGGAAGTGCCTCAGGGTTCATTTTACCAATACCAAGGGGGAAAATAAGATAAACAGGGATACGGCCAGCAGGACCAGCAAAGCTGTATAAAAGTGCCTGTTCTTCCAGGGCTTTACATCGATCAGGCTATTTTCCTTCAACCTAAAAGGAACTGGCATAGGTTTCCATTTCCCGATCAATAGCATAATTAGTGTGGTTAATACAAATAAAATGGCCAGTACATGCAAAAATGTAATTGTATATCAAACACTAATTGGGTACAGGCGTAACAAACAACAAAAAAAAGTAATCCAATTTTGGCAGCCAGCGGGGTACTTTCTTAGTTAACATGCCCACCAGCAGTATGGTAAATATGGGCACACTAAATAACCCTCCTATTTTTGCAGATAGGTATACAGGCCTCCTTTGGCAAACATAATGAAGGGGGCAATAAACATGGCGGCTACGCAAATGATAAACTCAAAACGTTTGGCCGCCCGCAAATAATGCAACTCACCTGATTCCCATTTCTTTTTATGGCCAGTGGCTTGTAAATATTCAAGGTAAATAAGGTGCCGGAGCTGTTTAATCCGGCATTGAAAGTGGTTAATGCCGCACCAAACAATAAGGCTGCCATAAAACCGGAATAGACCGGAGAGGAGACATCGGCCACAAGCCTTGGGAACACCTCCACGGCGTTCGGCAACCCATGGTACAGATGGACAGCGATGATGCCAGGAATATTGATCAATAAAGGCAATAGCAGCTACCGAGTGCAGCAAGTGCAATTCCTTTTTGGCAATCGGCTAAACTTCTGGCCCCCAGCACCTGCTGCACGATGTATTGCTCTGTTCCCCAATAATAGAGATTCACCAACGCCATTCCGGTAAAGAGGGTCCCAAACGGGATAGCATCGCCAGGATCTCCTATGCTGTTGAAGTGGCTGGTATGGGAAGATAACAAGGTATTCAATCCAGCCTGGATACTGCCCGCCCCCAAATGTTTCAAAGCAAAAAAGGGAGCAATAATCCTCCTGTGAACATCCCAATGCCCAACAACACATCGGATACGGTGATCGCCTTTAGGCCACCCAGGAAAGTATACAATCCACCCAATACGCCCATGATCCAAACCAATAGCCAGATTGTTGTCCAATAGTCGATCTTGTAATACCCGGAAAAATGAAAAAGCCCATTAAAAGCCACTGCCCCGCTATAGAGCACAGAGGGCAACAGGTTAATGATATAATTCAATAAAAAAATAATGGATACAATGGTCTTGGTACTGTTGTCATACCGCACTGCCAGAAAATCGGGAGTTGTTGCAATGCCCACTTTCAGGTAAACAGGAATAATAAACTCTGAGACAGCCAGCATAGCAAAAACAGAGGTAACGCCCCAGGCCATTACGCTCATATTGTTAATATAGGTCAGTTCATTTTCACCAATAAACAATGCGGTATTGATATTGGCAAACAACAGGCCACAGCCCACGGCAATAAAACCCAACTTACGATTGGCAAAAACAATCCGGCTATTGTATGCAACTGCTCTTTCCTTGTTTTAAGCCATGACAACAGGGCTACGCCAATGGTAATAGCAAGAAAGGTCAAGAGAGTCATTGTATTCATGGGCTAAATCTATAACTTACAATACAAAGTGCAGCGGCTTTATACCATTCCATGAAACTGTTTTTGCTGGTTTACCCAGTTCCTGAACGCGAATGCGGTATTTATCCCCCACGCGATGCACTGAAATATTGAGGCTGGTATTAAAAGCATGCATGTTTGTCAGGGACATTTCTTTCCACTCTTTCGGCAGTTTAGGACAAAGGGAGAATTCTCTGAAGCCATCCGGATCAAACGCCCAAAGCCCCTCTACAATTGCCCGGCAATAAAGGCCGCTTTCGGCCGACAAATGACGCTGATCACCTTCCGGCCACGCTTCAATAGCATAGGGCACATGCTCGCCAAGGAGTCTTTTGGCGGAGTAATAAGCAAAATACGGATAGGTGGTATCTGTTGCGCCGGACCTGAATAATCCACGAAAACCATACAAGGTTGACCGGTCCCAGAATGTAGTTGAGCCCGACTGGGTGAGCAGTCCATTAGCCGTCCATAAATGGGGAGACAATAAGGCATTGGTGGTTTGCACCTTTCGATCATTAATATCCATTACGAGTGGCAGGCAGATCCAGGAACGCAGTTTGTCATTACCCTCATAATAACGATAGGTATGGTAACCTTCAACTGATGCCCCGAAGTAAAGGTTGATATTTTTTTGAGTGTTTCTGCCTCTATCTGCCAATCTTTGGCCTGGGTTGGTTTTCCCAGTATTGTGGCCAGCTTTGCCCCATACCGAAAGGAGGCATAAGCCAGTACATTGGTAGAAAGGTTGATCTTACCTGCCGGGAACCTTCCTTCCAGTTCATCGGACTCGGAGGCTATCACACCTTCCGGAGATTTTTTCCTAAGGAGGTAGGCATTGCACCAATCGATCAGTGGCCAGAGGGATGAAGCAACTGCGGTATCGCCACCCGTCAATGCAAAAAAAGCGGCTCCGTACGCAATCATAGCCTGGTCTCCCTATCTCCTGCACCGTTCCAATAACCGGCTCCTTCGGCAATGATTGAGCTGGGGATAGGATTGAAAGCCGGATTGATGTAACTGGCAAACAGGCGAAAACTATTGCGGGCGGATTCAATCCCCGGAGCATATCCAAGGTAAGCAAACAAGGGGTTGATGTATTCGGCCTGGTCATTGGCCCAGATGGCTGCATAATACTCTCCTCCGCCAGGGCCATGCATCAAACCCTGTTTTGTATCGTAAATACTTTCGCCTGCCCGTATCTTGGCAAAGGCAAACATCCTGTTGATGGTATCATTAGGCGTTTTTAGCACGAGTTTCTCCTGCAATTGCTCCACCAGGGCAACCCGTTTTTCGCACTCGTACCTGTGGGCAAACTGATAAGGTTCTTCCACTGCTTTGCGCGCCGATATGACTACGGAAAACTGCAACGCCTGATGTGCAGCAAGTGTTTTTGAGCCGCCATCGTATACTTTATAATTAACGGTATAGGCGCCGTATACTCCTTTATTTGCCTCTGTGAGCTGGCTTCTATCCACCTCGGGTATGTGAACATCAATTGTGGCTTCTCCGTTATTCCGGATCGTATAGCTTTCAATGAAGGCGGCTTTATCAACAGACGGAAATACCCTTTATGAATGCTTACCCCGCTACTTAAAAGCGCATTACCTTCCAATACTCCTTTGATATAAAACGATTGGGGTGTTTCTTTTACCAATTGCCCGCCGATCGTGATCGAATCGGTTATATTCTCGGTAAACTCCTTAATCAAATTGCCCCTGGTATCATTGGGAATTGTTCGAAGCATCGGGAAAACCAGTTTTCTACTATAAATAGCTCTTCCCGATTGATCTACTCCATAACGAACAATAGCGGACACCTGTTTTCCACTCATCTCTATATGATCTGAATGAGCCTGGTTTGTTTGAACGGTCCATCGAATGCCACCATCCTGTGTCATTTGCCAAAATTGCTGTTGAGCAGACAAAGATATCCCTGCCAGCAAAAATGCCAGCACCATCAGTTGTTTCATGTGTTTGTATTTTATGCTGCTTTTATCAGAGTGAGGTTCTTCTTGCCAAAACGCTGGGCAGGGTAACCTGTATGTTTTCTTTTTCAGTATTGATTGAGCGGCCATTGTTCCCATTAAACCAAAGTCGGCCGAATAGGTAGTTATTCCTACAAACTGCTTTGCGGGTTCATCGTTATGGGATAGAACACCTACATCCTTTCCCGGCTTTAGTTTTTTGATTTGCATTCCTTCAATATTTCCCACATAGCAAAGTTATCGAGGGTAAAATACACCTTACCTCTTTCAATGGTGCCCGGCACAAACTCGCGGATGACCCGGCCTTTTACTTTGTAAGCTTTCAGGAATTTGCGGAATGCCTGAACAATCTCTTTCGGATCAAGTGAGTCGGGGAATGATAGAAGATTATTTCATCAAACAGTTTGATCTCCTTCGCCAGCTCACTGAATACTTTATAAGACGATTGCTCAAACTCCTGGGTGATATGATTAAATTCCCCTTCTAAAGCCTCATAGCGGTCAAACATCAGGAACTTTTGGCGGGGAATGCTTTCCAATAATTCTTTTGATCTCGGATCGGGTATCGGAGCGATCACATACATGCCGAAACGGCCTTTGATACGCTGTAGAATGGTTTCAAAGATCTCAATATTCCCGTGGTGGAAGAAGGTCTGGAGATCAACGCCGCTGCCCAGTGTATTCCTGAAATTCCGGTAAAATTGCTCCTCAAAACTATCGAGGTTGTACATCAATAGCGCTACTTTCAGGAGTTGTTCGGTGTTGCCATTGGCTACAAAATAACCCAGGCGGTTCTTTGATTCAATGATCCCCTGCTCACGAGTTCATGGTAACCCTTTATGATGGTTTCCCTGGAAAAGCGCAGTTCTCTGATCATTGTATTGACTGAGGGAAGGGTATCATCGGGTACCAGTATCTTTTCATTAATAGCAGCGATAATGCCTTGCACCAGTCGATCGTGCTTGGAATAAGCGGCTACTTTTTCGAGTTCCTTAATCTTTTCATACAATACTTTCGTCATCCATCATCTATTTAAGTCTACAGGCTATTTATATATCCTAACTTTTCCTAAACCCCGCCACCAGCTTTTACCGGGGGCACACGTACTTCCACGTAGGAAATAAAATCACCCATTATTCCGCACTCCTGGGTGGTTTTCATTTTCCGTCCGGCCACTTCAATAAAGGGTATCCTGCCATTGCAGGCAACCTGCCAGTTAACAGGTTGCTTACCCTCATTTGTTATTGAGCTGCCGTTTGCCCAATGGCTGATGGTTACGCTTGTTGACAATACAGGCAAATGAGAAATGACAGCACTATCGGCGGTCCTGTTACGGTAAAGTGTCGTTACGCGGTTAAACCTGGCATCGACATCCACCCCCATCAGGCCCTGTACAATTCCCTCTATTGCACCGAACGAAACTTCAGGATAATCTCTTCTTTTTGTAGTTGGGTTGGTAAGGTACAGGATGTAGTTATATGCTTTGTCCCAATATCCATACTTATACAACTGATAAGGCTGGTAAGACAGATTCTCTACATTCGATTCGTTGTTTATAAGATGCGCAATCGTTTTCCTTATTCTACCGCTATCATTCAACGCATTGAACCACAAAAGAAAGGTTTCGCCTTCTCCTTTTCCAAACACTCCCTGATTGGTAATATGGGTACGATAAAGCGCAGACTCCTTATCCCACCATACTGATTCCAATTGCCGGCGATATGCCGCTGCCTTCCGGGCATACAGGGCTGCTGCTTTTTATTACCCTTCCAGGCCTCTGCTTCTGACCATGTTTTTGTAGCCCGATACATGGCAGCTACCAGGTCGACGCCCATTTTCAGATCGGCCACATTTTCCACATAAGAAGGCAGGCCTCTGCAACGATGAAAATAGTCGTTTATATTAAAAGGTACCGGTGCGTTGGGGTAAGCCGGCCGCTGCAATAAAGCTTCGGGCTGCAATGACCAACGCTCAATAAATTCATTTAATGAGTGAAGATGAAAGGATTCAAAAGCGGGTGCCTGATATACGCGGTGTCGCCCGTCCACAAATACAATCGCCAGCAGGCATATATAATATCAAAGTTGGCATTGAGGTTGTACCAGAAGGCGGTATCATTCCGATAATCTTCCGGCGCAGGATTGCCCAGGTAGTTCATTTCCCAATAGGTGCACCAATCTTTTTTTCTGAAATATTGGATACAAAATGGAGGAGCATATTTTTGTTTTCGTCACGCATACCCAATGCTTCCGCCGCCAGGCATTGATGCGATACATCCCTGATGCAAAAGGCCCGCCTTGTGGGTAATGCGGCTTCATACCACGGGCCTACGGGGTCTGCCGGGCTTTGCCGGTAATGGATTGCCATTTGCCTGGCATTGGTGAAAGCGATTTGTAATGCTGTATCCGAAGATGTAAACTCAATAGGTTTCGCCTGGGCACAGGCTATATAATTGGCCCACAGAAATATTACTACCACTATAAATCTCCTGATCATGCTAAATGCCATTTTTTATTGAAAACTACCTGCCTACCCAAGCTTACCTCTACTCACAAATGTACGGTTTCGGCTTAAGTTGGATAGGCAGGCAGCTGTGATCTTAATTATACCCTGGATTTTGAGGTAATCCCGTCCTTTCAATCTCTGTGCGGGGGATGGGCAACAAGTAATTGCCGGGTTTAAAGTAGCGTTGCTCCAAATCCTTATACTGGTATGTTTTTGTACCATTCTGTGCCCGTGTAATGATTACCTGGCCGATGGGCTTGTTCTGTGAAACCTCTGCGATCTTCCAGCGACGTACATCATAATAACGATGCCCTTCAAAACACAATTCAATTTGCCTTTCATTACGTATCCGCTTTTCAAGATCAGCACCACTTTCTGTAAGATCAACCGTAATGCCAGCTCTTTTTCGCAACATGTCCAGGTATTGTCTGGCAGTAGCTTCATGGCCCAGGTAAAACTCGGCTTCTGCGTAGTTCAGATAAATTTCTGATAGCCTTGACAAAATCCAGAACTTATTGTTTTGGGTAGTTACATTGAAATCGTAAGTGGTGTCCATGTATTTCCGGAAGGTATACCTTGTTTCGCTGTTATTCCAGGTATCGATGCCTTGAGGAGAATCCAGTCCGCCTTCATAAAATTCGGCGAGTGTGCCGTCGGGATTGGAACTGCTTTTTCTCCAGTCTACAAAATTGGCGCTGCCCAAAGAACGACCATCATACACAATATTGGCATAGAACCTCGGATCACGGTTCACATAGGGTTTCTGGGGATCATAACCTGAAGTGGGATCGGAAATATACTTTCCATTAGCAGTGCCAAATGCGTCTACCAGGTTTTGTGTAGGCGCAAGAGCCGCCCAACCGTGATAGCCACTGGGATAGCACATCATTTCAACGCCATTAAATGCGCTCCAGTCATATTGTTTATTAGACAGTTTGACGCCGATCAGCTCGGAATTGAAAGTGGTAAAAATATCGGCATAGTTACCATTATACAAACTAAACTTGTTCAGGTCTATCACAGCTTTGGCAGCGGCAGCGGCAGCAGCCCATTTTGCCTGCTCATTGGCAGGGTTCCATTGGGAGCTGGCGGCATACAACAATATCCTAGACTTTATAGCTAGTGCCAAAGGGGCAGTAATGCGGCCAACAGGCGATCCTTTAGCCGCAGTATTCAACAGGTCCGCAGCAATATCCAATTCCGAAACGATGAATTTTACAACCTCCTCATACGAACTACGTGGTTCTTTGAAATCGGAATTGAGCTCGAATGGCTTTTTGATCAGGGGTACACCACCATAATCAGTCACCAATTGATAATAGGCATAGGCACGTAAAAACGTAATTTCTCCTTTTATCCGGTTACGGAAGGTTTCGTCTCCTGGGATGGCATCAATTTTAGACAGGAAAATATTGGCATTTTGAATATGGCTATAATTCTTTGCCCAGATATCAAAATCCCCGGCATTGTCTGGCGACAGTATTCCTTTTGTGATCACACTCCGTATGCCGGCATAATCAAACTTATTATAACCTTCATCAACTGCACCGGATAGCAGGAAACTTCTGTTGATCGACTTGCCCCAGTCGTAGGTGCAAGTGGGCAGTATATTATAAATATTATTGGCAAATGCTTCCGCCAATTTGAGGTCAGTCCATACAGACTGATCTGTATAGGAATCCAGCGGTGCTCTATCCAGCACTCTGGAACATGAAAACAACAATGTATTGCTAATAAAAATACCAACCAGTATTTTGAGTTTCATATAGCCTGTTTTAATAGTAAAAAGTAATTACAATCCGACATTGACCCCTACTCTGAAGATCCTTGACTGTGGATAATTGACTCCTGTTATATTATTTGTTTCCGGATCAATACCATACTGCTTCATTTTATCAAATGAAAGGAGGTTATACCCACTGGCATATACCCGCAGGTTGGTGAATCCAAATTTCGAGTAAAGCTGCGCAGGTAAAGAATAGGATATCTCTACTGATTTCAATCTCAGGAATGCAGCATTCCTGAGCCAGAAATCGGCGTAAATGCTGTTGTAGCTATCATTGCTATTGAACGCTCTAGGATATTGTCCGCCGGGATTATCAGCAGTGGTTCTACCATCATACAACCATTTTGGTGGTGCGATTAGTGACCCTTGCATTTGCGACAGGATCATTTGTTTAGCCATTGCCTGACCAGCAAAAAGAATGTTAAGTCCTAACCCTTTATAAGTTGCTCCCAGGTTAATGCCATATACCAGTTTTGGTGTGGCCGACTCGAATTTTCTGACGCGGTCATTGCTTGTTATACTGTTGTTGCCATCGATGTCTTTGATCCACAGGTCGCCGATCTTTGCACCTGGCAGGTGTACGGAACCATCCAGCTCCTCTTTTGTATGGTACACACCGTTGGTTTCATATACCAGCCAGGAATCAATGGGATGGCCCTCCGACTTTTGCCATGCTGGAATATTAGCCGCCTCGTCGCGGAATAATACTTTGCTTTTGGCATAGGTCAGGTTTACGCCAATATTGTATTGGAGGGCACCTTTCCGGTTATTATAGATGGCAGAAAGATCAAATCCCCTGTTCAGTGATTTGCCAATATTCTCCGCCGGCAGTGACATTCCCGCATATAAGGGTATAGAAGCACTGCGTTGGGCTAGAATGTCCTTGCGGAGGTAACGGAAGTAATCAGCGGTGATGTTCAATTTACCTTCCAGGAAGGTGGCATCAAAGCCAATATTCCTGGTATCCTGTTTTTCCCAGGTAATATCAGGATTGGGGGTACTGGACAATAGTAAGGAAGGAGCCAGGGCATAATCATTACCAAAATAGGTGTAATAATTTTGTTGCTCACCAATTGATACCTGGTGAGGTATAGGTATTGCGCTACTGCATCGCTACCCATCATTCCCCAGGATGCCCTTATCTTCAACTGGTTGACGAAATTGAAGGTTTCTTTAAAAACTTCTCTTCCGAGATCCTCCAACCTGCGGTTACGGCAGGAAAAATCCCCACCTGTTGGATGAAGGGAAGTTGAAGGAGCCGTTGTAACGGAAAGAAACTTCTGCCAGGTACCTATTGTCAAAATTGTATGCGAGTCTGCCGAGATAGCTGGCCCGGCCATCCTGCGCAGCCGCCCCCGTTGCATTTTGCCCCTCTGCATTACCGGTAAAGATCTGGTCTATCTGATCGCTCAATAGGTCTTTCCGGTAAGCATAGGTTTGCGAATAGTTGGAAGAGGTTTGCTCATAACCCGCAAAAGCATTGATATTGTGGACACCAAACTGCCTATCATAGGCCAGCTTAATAAAATAGGTGCTTGCATAGGTCAACCTGTCATCTTGCGTGATGCTGGTAATCGAGGTGGATGTTTTTTGATTGGCGTATTCACCGGTAGTCCTGTTATACGAATAGGCGTCCCATGGTTTGGTAAATATCTTTTCGTTGCGCAGGTTGATATCGTAAGAAGCATATCCACTAACCGACAAACCTGGGGTCACAAACGGTAGCTGCAACTCAAATCCGGCCAATGGGGTCAGTGCATAGTTCTTGATCTTATCATACCCCGGGTCTCCCGTAACCAGGATGCGGGGATTTCTTCCATTGGCCACGCCAGCGCTCAGTGATTCATTGGGCCAGCGTACCGGTATGAAGGGGTACACAGACCTTGCTTCATGAAGAATGCTGTTAACACCATAGGTAGGGTACATCCGGTCTTCTCTGCGGGCTGCCAGATCAAGGTTCAATTTAAGGTTCTTCGATATCCTTGCATCGATATTAGAACGGATATTGAATTGTTTATAATGTTCAATACTGTTGCGGAAATTGCTTGACTGATCGAGGTATTGACCTGAGAAGTAATATTTAATGTTATCAGTTCCGCCACTCACGGAAAGGGAATGCGCTGTTTGGGGAGCGCTTTTCCTGAACACTTCGTTGATCCAGTCGGTACTGGTATAATTGGGGTCATTTCCTGCCTTGTACTTATCAATATCAGTCTGTGTGTAGGTACCAGGTTTAATTTCGTTATAGTAGGTCATGTATTGCCAGGCATTCACTATTTCGGGCAGGCGGGTCAACTGTTGAACACCATAAGATCCATCATATTGAATGGTAGGTTTTCCTGTTTTCCCTCTTTTCGTAGTCACCAGTATCACTCCATTGGCAGACCGGACCCCATAAATGGCAGCAGATGCATCTTTCAGCACTGTAATGTTTTCAATATCTACAGGATTAATGCGGCTAAAGTCCCTGTCGGGAACACCATCCACTACCACCAGCGGGCTGGTTCCACCACCAAATGAATTAAATCCCCTTATGAGGATGGTAGCTGCATCATCGCCCGGACGGCCGGAACGATTATTGGCTATTACACCGGGTATACGTCCGGCAATAGCATTGGAAAGATTGGCCGAGCTGCTTTGTACAAGGTCACTTCCTTTTACTGAAGCGACAGCGCCCGTTACGGAAGCCTTTTTTGCGAACCGTACCCTACCACCACTACCTCATTCAATCCTTTGTTTTCAAGCGACAGTACAATATTCAGCGTTCTATTGTCGCCAATAATTATTTCCTGTGGCTGGTAACCCGTATAGGAAATGGCCAGGATGGTATTTTTCCAGCTACGGTTATACTGAACCTACCGTCTTCGGCGGTAACGGTTCCGTTGGTCATTCCTTTTTCCACAACAGATGCTCCTGAAACAGGTTGATTTTTTCGTTCCGGACAATGCCAGTTATTACCTGGCGATCAGTTTGGGCAACTGCGGATAGCTGGAGCCCAAATATGAACTGCAAAAGCAGCAAGGCAACCAGCAGGCATTTCGTTAAAACAGGGCATGCGAAGGCCAGGCCCCTGGAAGAACATTTTTTTCATAAATAGCTTTTTTGGTAAATAACTGTAAGGGGTAAAACAATGAGCAAGTATGGTAGCGGGATGCTAACTACTGTCGTGCGGATGACAAGAAGCAATTATTGGCATAGCAATCGTTTTGTTATATTGGTCTGGTCTGGTCTATTCTGTTTCAAAAATAGAATAATTCCCCATACCGTAAAAAATATTTTATGCCTGCCTTAGCTACCTGGATAATTTGGGCCAAAAAGTATTACTCATCGGATTGGGTCCGATAATTTAGTCTATTGAAGTACAAGGAGGTGGGTGCTTCTCCTGGAGGGGAAGCAGTGCAAATTGATTACTATAGCTATTGTAGCCGTTACCGGGCGGCCTGTTTTTCCTGCCAGGGCGTGTAGTTTTCCCAGTACCTTGCATCAGGACGTCGGGGAAACCCAAAACTATTGCCAGTAGCATCATGGCCCACCACCAGGTTTTCCTCAAACCTTGGCTGCCATTTATAGCTGGTATTGGCCATCTGTAATGGTTGAAATACCCATGCCTGTGACGTGGGCGGTGTCGACTAATTGTTGGATGCGTGAAGTGAGGGCTGTGGCTGTAAGGGTACTTGCATCCAGCCGTTTGATGGTTTGCGGCTGGGCAGGTGAAGCGAAGAACAATATGAACAAAAGGGTACCTAAACGCTGACCAATAGTTAGTTTCATCCCGGTAATTTGCAAAGGAAAATACCCATTTTCTACAATACTATAAAATAAATGGTGTTGGGAAATGTCACCGTTTTCACTAAAAATCTGAACAAGGGCCTCACCGGGGCTATTACATCATAAATGGTCTACGCGTATCCATCGCATGCCAGCAGCTTCGGCGGCCTGGACACCGGGCACTCCATCCTCAAATACCAGGCACCGGGCAGGCTCCACGCTCAGTTGTGCTGCAGCCTTCAAAAAGGATCGGGAAAAGGTTTTCCCCGGACGGTTTCTCCTGCGCATACCAATACCTCGACCAGGGAACTGATGCCTATCATCCGGAGTGTACGTGACACAGCCGCGCGACTACCACCTGACACCACAGCAATACGTACTTTACCCGCATGCGCCCTCAAATGTTCCACCACAAACTCAATTGGCCTGGTGTCCTGGATAAAAGAGAGTTCATACATACTATTTTTTTGCCGGGTAAAAACTTCCGGATCAAAATCAGCATCATACCGTTTCCTGATCTCCTCTGTTACCTGCAAAATGGGCCATCCTGCCAACTCATCAATAATCGCGTCATCCAGCTCAAATCCATACATGGAAGCTACCGCCTTATAAGAAGCCTTGTGGCCCCCATATTATCAGCTAAGGTACCATCGCAATCATACAGAAAGGCGCCAAAATCGCCGCTGCTGAGCCGCGTAAGGATCGCTTGTTTATCGGGTAAGGAAGAAGCTGTCATAGTCGAAATACTTAAATAATTTTATGCAGATATGAATGGAAGAATCCCGAAAACCAACCCTGCCGGGCAATGCCCCACTCCACCAGGGAAATGCCAACACCTGCCGTACAAATACCCGCCAGCACATCCAGCACATAGTGATGGCTTGTATACACTGCCGAACACCAAATGCCTACCATGATCAGGGCAAAAACAATATTTACATACCCGAACCGGCCCTTTGCACCATAAAATAGCACAATTAGGGGATACGCTGAATGTAAAGAAGGCATGGCCGCAAATACATTGGACCCCTTGGCATACAAAGATTGAAAAATAGTGACGCCTGTCAGTTCATCAAACCGTTTGAGCCCCGCCGTATTTCCAGGGGTTGAGGCAATGAAATTAAACCCATGCTCGTGCACATACCAGGGGGCCGCCGGATACACATAATATACTACAAAGCCCAGCAGGTTGACCACAAACCAGGCAAATGCAAATTGCAGAAACAAAGGCCGGTTCTTAAAAAACAACCAGGTAGCAAACAGCAATGGAATGGGCACCCAGCACAGATAAAAGATACCGCTCAGCAAATCCAATATCCAATGATGCTGCCGTTGAAAAAACTCATTGGGTGTAAGGGTTCCTGTTTCGGTAGCAATGCCAAACCAGGCTTTCTCCGCATTGTACAAACCTTCAATATGCACCTCCCTGAAAACATAATTGGGAAAGGCTTTCATATAATCATAAATGATCCAGTAAACTATAAAAATGGAAAACCCAGTAATGAACTTTCGAGTTGACTTAGCTCCATAATACAGTCCATTAAAAATAGCGATCAGCACGAGTTGGTCCTGCTTAAAACCTACGAGCAATACGGACAGGAGCAGGTAGGCAACAGAGATCAACGATGTTATCAAAACAGTTTTGGGGGCAAAAATACAGACGGAGCAGATTTATACATATTACCTTTTCTTCTTTCTGGGAAAACCCGATCTTAAAATAAGATCCCACAAGGAGGAGCTAACGCCATATCCCTTGGTGGGGTCATCATAATGGTGCAGCATATGGTGTTGTTTTACCCGCTTCATCAGGGAGCTCTTAAAATTATAATGATGCATGGCATAATGCATCATATCGTATACCAGGTAGCCTGCAATAAAACCGCTGTAAAAGAATACAGGTAAACCTTTTGTTCAAACAGTAAAGAAAACAGGAAATAAAAACCAATGGCCAGCGGAATACTGGCAGAAGGAGGCATCACCAGGCGTTTGGCATCTTTGGGGTAATCATGGTGCACGCCATGAAAAATAAAATGGATACGCTTGCCCCAGGATGAAGAAGGCTCAAAATGAAAAACAAACCGGTGTAGTAGGTACTCCGTACCTGTCCATACCGCTAAACCCGCTGCCAGGAACAACAAATAATATCCCACGGAAATACCGGCATCAAATGCCTGCCAGCTCATAAAGACAATTACGGGGATATAGATAAACAAAGGAATTGAAAAATGAACCTTGGACAAGGCTTCCATCCAGTTGCTCTTGAACATCCGTATCGATTCGGTAGAATTTGAAACATACAGTTTTTCATCACAGGAAATTTATGCAACAACAAAAATCATTCTTTGATCTCACTGCTCAATACCTTCCTTCGTTCGGCAACGGGGTGGCCCGTAGCGGGATCAAATCCACTGACTTCAAAATATTCGATATCCGGCGACCACATGGAACCGCCGGTGATCTTAACGAAGATGCGGTTGAGCACCATCAACTGTCCATTAATGGGCGCATATATCCGGTACTTTCCATCAGTCCCTTTCTTCAGGTACATGGAGTAACCGGCGTAAGAAACCAACTTAACCCGGTAACTGCTATCCGGCAGCTGCTTGATCTTCACCCCATAAGCAAATACACGCTGGATAAAATTCAACTCGGCCCTTTGGCTTTGTTCGGTATACCGGATCCAGAAGGGATGAACAGGATTGCGCATATCCAGTTTCCCATTCTTATAATTCAGCTCATAAACAATAGTATTGTGGTTGGATGTTCGTTGCAGGTAAAATAATTGGTGGGCATTGCCTTCCGGAACAGGAAACCCCTGCTGTGCAGTGCCCAGTAAAAAGATAAGCTGCACAATATCATTAGCCAATATTTACGCATCATACTTTATTTTCAAGTGCTTTTTTAGCATCGATTAGTCTTTTAATAGCTGTTACATTGGTCAATACGGCCATCACTGTAATAGGGATGGTAAAAACCGACATGGTTTCAAATACATGGAAAGGTATGCCTGGTAGAGACAGTTTATAATCACCGCCAATAACCGAAGCAGTAACTCCACAGGCAATCGCCGAAACGGCTGTCAATACCACTCTTTCGGGCCGCTGCATCAAACCGCCTTTATTCTCAATACCCAACCCCTCGCTACGCGCCCGGGTATAACTTACCATCATTGAACCAATAAGGGCTATAAAGGCAAACAAAGAGCTCAAAAATAATGATGGGCCACCAGGTAATAACAGATGCCCAGGAACATAAATAGTTCACTGTACCGGTCCAGTACAGAATCATACAAAGCGCCAAAGGAGGAACTCATATTTCCAATCCGTGCTACCTGACCATCCAGCATATCAAACAAGCCGGCAAACAGGATCAAAGCCCCCGCCCAGCCTACATACGATAGGTCGCCCCGGTTACCTTCCTCGGCACCGACAATGAAAACTACTGCTACACCAATATTGAGCACCAGGCCTGTCGTGGTCACGAAATTCGGGGTCACCCCCGCCTTTACGAGCCCCCGTACTATAGGGTCAATCACATTGTATATGCCCCTTTGCAAACGATCGCGTACTGCTATTTCACCCATAGTCAAAAAATTTGGATCAAAATCAAACTTTACTCTTGCCCTGATGCCCCAGTTGGGCGCATCCGGATTTTCGAGATAAGTAAGTCGCTTTACCAGGTCAACACGTAGCACTTTGAAAATATTCCCAATGCCCACATTGGCTTCGATATACGGTTTCTTGTCCAACAAAAACGTAGTTGTTTTACCATCTTCATCTGTAGGGAATAAAAAGTATTGGTGTTATATGCCGGATTGTTTTCCTTGCGCACACCGCCATAAAGCAACTTAAAGCCAGCCACTTCCCGTAGCTTCAGTTTTTTGATCAGGGGCAGCTTATTGAAAATAAACCCGTTGAAATAATAATCAGTGCTCACAGAAACATAGTGATCGCTTACAAACTCCATGAAGTTCATCATGTTGAAAGAATTAAGCTGGTAAGCATAGGTCTGATTGGCCCGGTGAATAGTGAGCAAGGGATAAGGCAATTGCCCAAACGTATACCCACCCTCTGTTACCACATCTGCATAACCAAACTGCGACAGGTAAAACCGTTTGAATATATTAAGGGTTACCTGCTGGTAATCATAATCTCCCTTGACCAGTCCTTTAATTCCGGAAATATAGCGAAGGCGGAAAATGGGATATTTATTATAAATAGGAATACGATAAGCTTTGCCCTGGTAAAACTGTTCATTAGGCGCCCAGCGCAATTCCGCAGAAAGTTCGGTAGTGGTAATATCCGGAATGGTGGTTACATCAGGGCCATTGGGCTTTTGATAAACAATGGTACCCGCAGCCTGCTGCTTCCAGTTCTTAAAACCAAAAGTGTAGCTGATATTTTTACCAAACTCACGCACATATTCGGCGGTGAAGATGTCATTATACAACCACTTATTATTATCGCCCCTTTTAAAAGAAAGGAGGAAATTATCTTCCTGTACAAACTGCAATTCCTGTCCTGGTATCTTCGTATCATGTTGAAAGCCCACCCGTACAAAATTGAGCGGGAAAGAATAAATAGACTTTCCGTTGAAGGAATAAGCGCCCGATAAAAAGTACTTCATTCGCTCATCCTTAAAACCATAAGCTGCATAGGTTTCAAAATAAAGCCGCTTGCTAAACTTTGGTGTACTGCGCCCTCAAACCGGAGCCTGAACCCTTCCACGGGGTTAAAACTATAAAATGCATTGACGGGCCCAATATCAAAAGGTCCGGCCGATTTGTATCCGGCCAGGAAAAAAGTAGCCCAGTCCATCAGCCTGCGGTAGGATTTCATATTTTGCAGGCTGTCCATATTGGTGTAAGCTTTTTCTTCTGTGGAAGAGAGCGCCGTATGGCGGTTGGCCACCCAAAACTATCTGTGGTGGCAGCAGGTGCATCCACCATCACTTCAGATCGGCCTTCGTATACCGAATCGGGACCCGGTTTGTTGACTACGTAATCCCTGTAAGAAACAGCGCGTTCACCCACCAGGCCACCGGAAGCTTTTTTAGATAAGGCAAACTCTGAAAGTATATCGCTCATGACTACATGGTACCGGCCATCGGTACCACGCTCGAAATCCTGTTTAATGCGCAGCTCCCTAGTCCAGTTGAGGTTGGCATGCTTTGTCAGCTCCATTTGTATCTTCTGCACCGCATAGTTACTATCGAGGGTGACGTACATCATTCCCCTGAACAAAAGGTCATTGGGATTGCGGGGAGCGAAATTCAAACGCACTAGTTTGATACCATCTAATTCGATCGTATCCCGCAGGTAAAACCGGTAAAAAGTAGGGGCCAGGTCGGAAATGGGGCTTAATAATTGATTTGACAGTAAGGTAATATTGGGTTCGTAAATGTCGATGGGCATGTACATGCTGTTCAGGTAGCGCGTAATGCCGTCATTGTCTACAAACTCACCCAGGTTGACTTTCTTTTTGGCCAGTACATAGGTCTTTTCCTTGCGGGGGTCTTTACGGTAGAACTTGTTGGAGATTGTTTCTTCGATATAAACAGGTACAAGGCCTTTCCCTTCGATCTTTGAAGTATCCTGGTTCTCTACGAGGAACCTGTAATTTTTCAAAAGCCGGTTGTTCATCAGCTTTTCCGGTTTGTTGGTAAGGGAAAGCTCCATTTTCTCGTACTGCTGGTACTGTAGGAAATCAGCAGCGCTCATGCGGTTGCGGTCTCTGTTGTCCACTACCTTCCTGATGAGGTCTACTGCCGGGTTGTTCTTGTTACTGTATTTGGTTCTTCTTCTCTTGTTCACCACCACCGCTTGCATCTCCTCCAGTTCCATAGCAACGTCGAGGTCTTGTGTGGTGCCGGCAATGATAGTTTGCTGCAATACTTTATACCCGGCAAAGGAAAACTGCAAGGTTACATTTTTCGGGTTGGTGGTGGAAATTGAGTATCTGCCATCCTCGTCGCTTACCACCCCTTGCTGCCTTTGAAATAAACGCTCACAAAAGCAAGCGGGGCACGTGTTTGGGCATCCTTTACAATACCCTTCACCACCGTTTGGCCCTGTGCAGTACCAAACAGGCTGGCCATAAAAACGAATAAGGTTAATCCCTTCCTGAAATCAATCAAACTAATCATCATCTACCAATTATTGCTAAACACAAAATTCTTTTGCAACGGATAATTATACAGAAAAGCAACCGCCAGGGAAGTGACTACTTTCGACGTCACATAATGAAAACCAGCACAGGAAGCCAGCAGGTATACCCCGCCTGTATTCAACAACAAATTGCCGGCCCATACCAGCAAGTACCTCCAAAGCTGCCTTGCGGCCTTGTGGTCACCCGTTTGAAAAACCCAATGCCTGCCCATTAAAAAATTGATCCCCACCTGTTACCGTACCTGCTGCAACTGCCGCCACCACCGGTATTTTAAACGATTGCACCAACAATATGGTCATTAAAAATCACTTCCGGAAGCCACTAGCGATGCCATATTCGCTTTCAAAAAAGTGATCATTCAAAACAATTTAGCCATCACGATTGCCCGTAAAATGATTTGAGCATAAAGCCCCGCCAGCACATCATCGGCCATTACCCCTACTCCACGGGGCAACAATTCGGCCCTACGGATGCCCAGCGGCTTTACGATATCAAAAAAGCGAAACAATACGCAACCAATAGCTATATACACGATATCATAAGGTAAAAAGCCAGTGTGATCATCATGCCAGCCACCTCATCAATAACGATCCTGTTGCTGTCATGCTCCCATACTTCTTCCATCTTTGAAGCACTCCAGGTGCCTGCTGCCAACAGCACGATCAGCAACAAAACCTGGTAGATATACCCCATTGGAAAAAGATACCAGGCTATACAAAAAACAACTGCGGCGGCTGTACCTCCTCCTTTTCTGAGGAAGCCAATACCGCCCACAGTCGCAATTATGCTGGCAATACCCGTCATAAAGCCGGCACCGTTTCTTTGATCAGTGCCAGTGCAGGGATATCCATAGGCGCTTCCTGCATCATAGCACGCAAAACATTCTTCAAGGTATTCAGTTGTTTGAAAATATCATTCTCTGCAGGTTCACCATGCTGGGTTTGTGGCGATTTGAGGTAAAACGACAACCAGTCCTGCACACCATACATACCAGCGCGTTGGGCCAGGTCGGCAAATAATGCCAAGTCAAGAACAAGTGGAGCCGCCAATATAGAATCGCGGCACAGGAAATTGATCTTGATCTGCATGGGGTAATTCAACCAGCCAAAAATGTCGATATTGTCCCAGCTTTCCTTATTGTCTCCGTGAGGAGGATAATAATTGATCCGTATCTTATGGTACAGGTCGCCATACAGATCAGGATGCAGGTCGGGACGCAAAATATCTTCCAGAACTCCCAGCTTGGAGACTTCCTTCGTTTTGAAATTCTCTTCATCATCCAGTACCAGGCCATCCCGGTTGCCCAGGATATTGGTAGAGTACCAGCCTGTAACACCCAGTGAGCGGGCTGCCAACCCCGGCGCCACCACGGTTTTCATCAGGGTTTGTCCTGTTTTAAAGTCCTTTCCACCAATAGCGGCCCTGTTCTTACGGGCAAGCTGTATAATAGCAGGAATATCGGTCGTTAAATTCGGAGCGCCATTAATAAAGGGGATGCCCTGGCTCACTGCTGCATAGGCATACACCATGCTGGGGGCAATGGCTGGATCATTGTTCCTGAGCCCTGCTTCAAAAGAAGCGATGGTTTCATGCACTGCTGATGCCTCGATATACTTCTCTGTTGAGCCGGTCCAGATAACCACCACACGGCTTAGGTTATTGGCTTTCTTAAAATTGTCAATATCCCGGATCAGTTCCTGGGCGGCATCCCACCTGGTAGCTGATTGTTTGACAAACTTACCATCCAGGTTCTTTACATAATCCCTGTCAAAAAAGGCCTTCATCGGCTTTATAAGTTCCAGTTCGGGCCTGATGGAGTCCAGCAAACGCTGGTCAAGCACCCTTGCATGTGTGGCTGCCTGGTATACATTGTCCTCATAAATATCCCATCCTCCAAATACTATATCCTCCAATCTAGCCAGCGGAACGAAATCTCTGATCAAAGGATAACGGTCACCTTTTCCATTTCCCAGTTCGATATGGCCGGTTTGCGTAAGCGATCCAATTGGTTTGGACAAACCCTTGTTGGTTGCGATAACCCCTGCGATCATAGTAGAAGCTACTGCACCCAACCCAGGGAGCAGGATACCTAATTTTCCTTCTGCCGGCAATATTTGTTCTTTCATAATCCTTATTTTATTAATTATATCCAATTGTGTTGACGGTACCATTGCAAAGTCTCTCTAAGCCCCTGCTCCAATGAATACCGGGGACGATATCCCAATTCAGTTTTTGCTTTATCAATACTGCATTGCCAATTCGTTGCAGTGAGTTCATGCAGTTTCTCTACATTCAGTGCAGGTGTCTTCCCCCGCCATTTGTAGATGCTTTCCATAACAATGGCCAGCCCTTTAATAACACCATGCGGGATATGTAGCCGCCAGGTTTTCCTGTTCAGTATCTGCTTGGAGAAATTAGCCAGTTCATATTGACCATAACTCCTGCCATCAGAAATATTAAAAGCGGCATTGGCAGCGCTGGAAAACAAAGCATTAATAGCAACAGAAGTAAGGTCTTTTACATATACAAAACTCAGTTGCTGATCGACCTTTCCGATATACGCCTCCATACCCCGACTGATGGCACGCAATACGATAAAAATATCCCGCTCGCGCGGACCATAAACAGCAGTTGGTCGCAGCACAATAAGGGGAGAAGCCCCAGTTCCTGTAAGCGGTGCTCGGCCAATAATTTACTTCTTCCATAAGCTGTTACAGGAGCAGGAACAACTTCTTCTGTGATGGTCATTTCCATGTTGTTCAATGGGCCAAGTGCTGCCAGGCTGCTGATTAAAATAAACTTCAGCAATTTGCTACCCAACCCCTGTATGGCTGCACTGGCCAGGTTGAAAGTATAGTCGGCATTGATGGCATTATACGCCTCCTGCGACCCCGTACGGGTAGTACCGGCAGCATGAATAATATATTGACACCCGATCTCTTCCAGCTGTTTAGCCAACAGCTCCACATTATTATAATTCAATTCACAGAACTTGATATCATACCCCTTCAAATGCCGTACATCGCTGCCTGTCCGTACCGCTGCATAAACCGTTAATCCCCTGTTCAGGGCCGCTTCAATCAAATGAAACCCAATGAACCCACTAGCGCCTGTTATGAGCACACTTTCCTTCATAGCGGTTTTTCATAAATGCGGTAACGCTTATACACTTTACCGTTGATGCGTTCAATACCCTTATTCATCGGTTCATTGTGCTCCAATATCCACGAAGCTTCACCACCTATCATCTTACGTGTTCCGGCCCTTCTGATCAGGGCCGCATAAAAGCAGGCCTCAATGCCCATCTTCCTGTATTCCTTGGTGACACCCAGGGCCAACACCCGCACACGGTTGATCTTCTTCATCCGGAGCAACAACTTAAAGATCCCTGTAGGAAGCAGCCTGCCACGTCGTACCTTGATCAGCGCCTGGTTAATATCAGGGATGGCCAAGGCAAAGCCAACCTGCTTACCCTGGTGTTCGGCAATCAGGCAAAGCTGATCATCCAGCACCAATTTCAGGTCTTTGGCCAGGTAGCTGAACTCTTTGTCTGTCATCGGTACAAAACCCAGGTTATTATCCCAGGCGGCATTATATACCTCCTTCACCTTCAATGCCTCGTTGGCCAGGTCCTTCTTATTAACCGTACGAATGGTAATCTCCTTCATTTTTAGCCTGGCCAGCAATTGTCCTTCCAAACGTATGGGTCGTTCATCTACGGTCCCAATTGGAATGTCATAAGCCAGCAGATCGACCTTTTACGCAGGGAAATAGATTCCAACAAGGAAGCGTAATAAGGTTTATTATAGACCATCATAGCCAATGGGGGCATATCAAATCCTTCCAACAATAGGCCGCAAGGCTCATTTGTAGAGGGGTTGACAGGCCCAATAATAGTAGTAGCGCCTTGTTGCTTCAACCACTCCTGGGCCGATGCAAACAAAGCGGTAGCTATTCCCAGGTCATCAACACATTCAAAAAAGCCAAAGAACCCATCTGTTGTTTTATTAAAAACATTGTGGTTATTATTGAGGATAGCGGCAATCCTTCCACAGATAACACCATCCCGGTAAAACAGGAAAAGCTGCACCTTTGAATGGTCATGGAATGGATGTTTGCCGGGCGTCAACAAGTCACGCTGTGCAATAAAAGCTCGGGAACATAGTTCTTATCGCCCACGTAAAGATCATGTGGAAAGTCAATAAAAGCTTTTAATTGCTTAGCTGTACGTACTGTTACAATCCCTGTCATGCGCTTGCCTTTTTCATTTCGAGGTCAATACCCAGCATAAGGGCTGTTTCCCGCATCTTGTCCACCGCTTCTTCAATTTGGCTGAAAGAATGGGTGGCCATGAGGGAGAGTCTTATCAGGGATGATTCAGAAGGAACAGCCGGTGATACTACCGGGTTCACAAAAATGCCATTGTCCTGCAATGCTTTGGTGAACAGGAAGGTTTTGTGATTGTCTCCTATGCGTACGGGGATGATCGGGCTTTGTGTATCGCCTGTATTAAAACCATTTTCCTTCAGTAGCATGATCATGTGGTTGGTATTGTTCCACAACTTATTGATGCGTTCAGGTTCTTCCGCAATAATGTCCAGGGCTGCAATTACACTGGCGGTAGAAGCAGGTGTCATACTGGCGCTGAAAATAAGCGACCTGGCTTTGTGCTTCAGGTAATCAATTACCTCCCTGTCGCCCGCTACAAAACCTCCCAGCGAAGCCAGTGATTTGCTGAAAGTGCCCATGATCAGGTCTGTTTCCTCTGTAAGATTAAAATGAGAAGCGGTGCCTGCTCCATTGGCGCCAATAACACCTAATGCATGGGCATCGTCGACCATAATGGCGGCATTATACCTATCAGCCAGCAGGGCTATTTCCGGCAGGCGGGCAATATCCCCTTCCATACTGAAAATACCATCGGTAACGATCAGCTTAAAGGCATCTGCAGGAAGATTCCTTAACCGGTGTTCCAGGTCGTCCATATCATTATGGCGGTACTTGATCACTTTGGAAAAAGAAAGCCTGCTGCCATCGATGATGGAAGCATGGTCATATTCATCTAATAACAGGCAATCTGCCCGGCCAGCCAAAGCCGATAATACGCCCAGGTTGGCCTGGAAGCCGGTACTGAACAACACAGCATCTTCCTTCCCGGTATAAGCGGCCAACCTACCTTCCAATTCCACATGAAGGTCGAGTGTGCCATTTAAAAACGGGAACCGGCACAGCCGCTGCCATACTTTTGAATAGCCCTATTGGCTGCCTCGGCAATTTTGGGGTGGTTGGTAAGACCTAAATAGGAGTTAGAGCCAAACATCAACACACGCTTACCATTTAGCATAACCTCTGTGTCTTGCCCGGACTCAATTATCCTGAAATAAGGATATACATTTTGTGCTCTGATCAGATCCGCGTCCTTAAACAATGAAACCTTTGCTGTAATATATTTCGCATGTATCAACTTTCCACGCCGTTTATTCCGGCGTTGGAACAAATGCAAAGTTGAAGATGCACGGACATTGTGGCAATGTCTGAAAGTCCCCGGAATATGTCTAAAATTCCTCTCCTTACAGACCTATTCAATGATCCCAAAAATACATCCCATCAGAGTGAACAATCACTCGTCCGGCTTTGTTTTACGGAATTTACTCAGGGTATGGGACATGCAAAAAGGGCCGCCGGGCAGGCAGCCGATCCATACCACTCACCACTAAGCGCGCTTGCGGTAATCGGAAGGAGTAACGCCGGTATAACGTTTGAAAAATTTGCTGAAGAAGAACTGGTCACTGAAGTAAAGGCGGTCGGCCACCTGGGCAATAGACAGAGAAGGATCCCGTAGTAAATTCTTGGCTTCTACAATTACCAGGTCGTCGATATACTTGCCTGCGGTTTTACCCGACACCTTTTGATGGTTTGAGTCAGGTATTTAGGCGTTACATAAAGCATATCGGCATAAAATTGTAAGCTCCGCTCCGTCTTTACATGCACAGGAAGCAAAGTAAGGAACCGCCACAAAAGGTCTTCCTTACGGTCATGTACCAGTTTTACCTGATTGGTATATTTATAATAAAGGCCGGCCAATTCAAATTGGAAGACATTGAAGAAGTGACGAACCACCTCGGCGGCAAAGGGATTATCTTCCCCGGAATAATTTTTTTCCTGCAACATACGGATCACGGCCATCAGCCGGGAGGCATCATCAGCCGACAAATGCAAGTGGGTACAGGGGCTCCGTGACAAGTATTCGAAAGAGTCGATATGCCTTTGGGATATGCCCGCTTCAAAGGAAATCGGGCCTGAAGGCTACGCAGGCCAGGTCGCAGCCATGACCTGCTTCCGATGGCTGCCGCACGGTATGCGGCGGTACGATCATCAGGTCATTCTCCCGCAACCTATATTCCTGGGCGTTCAATTGAATACCCAGGGAATCAGGCGATACATCTTTTGTAGCGAGTACAACCCAGTAAGAATCAGACCGGAAAGGCTGTTGATAAACATGGTCATGCCCTTTGGGCTTGCGCAGCAGAACCTGAAGATCATCCGGATACCAGGGTGACCGGTAACATCTTTCAGGTCGCCGATTGTATGCAGGCCAATAGGATTAGCTTTCATACAAAGTGGCTAAAGTGAGTATGAAAGAATAGATAGCCCTGGTATATTTATGAATATACGATAGACCAATATTATTTGTCATAGCAGTATAGGTTCTCAATTCCTTGTCATATAAGCATGACAGTGGAATCAGGTTTAATGTCGACCAAAAGAAACAGCGGAAATGGATAGATTGTTCAACAATTTTAATAAAATTCACTTTTTGCCTTTGGACATCCAAGTAATGGATTTGCCCAGGCAATAGCATTCAGATGGGGTTGAACTTTTAAAAAAACCTCCAGCCTGACATAAATTCTTTATTGCACAAAAGCTACAACCCGATTGACTATCAACGACTTTAAGTCATATTAAAGCCTTTCATCCGTATAAAAGCAGCGTAATAGTGAGCCAGCTTTCCGATCAATGACTGGGGTGTGAAGCAATCATGAGCTATGCGCTGCTGGTGAGCCTTTCTCACTGCGCTGCAGGTTGTACAGGATTTTGGAAATGATGTTTGGCGGCCCGGTGCGATTGAGATTGCATTTTCGGCAGGTATGATAGCCGGAGGTATTCTGCTGGTTTCAAGCAGCAACCTGCGTGCCAGGGGCCCCACGGAAAATGAAACCTGATCAACATCCACCAGATACGGTCCGTGGTCATCTGACAGCTATTGCTGCAGTACCAATATACTAATGGGAGTATGCTGCTTCCACTGCTCAATCTCCATTTCATAACTTTGTTTGCACCAGGGCAATAACTTTTCAATAAAGGGTTTGGCCATGAGCCGTTGGGGTGTAGCCAGCAATAAAATCGTTCCCTGGTCGAGGAACCGTTGCAATACCTGGTACAGCCTGTCGAACTGATCCGGATCATAGTTGATATCGCTTAGTAACAATACATCTGCACTAAGCTCTTCTGGCAAGCAATCCCAATCCAATATGCGGCAGGTGACATTGGATAGTTGTAAATGACGGACTGAGCTGGCGATAACGGCAACAGCTTCTTCGAGGTAGTCGCTGCAGCAAACAGTTTTCGCATACCGGGCGGCAACTAAAGAGGGCATCCCCAGACCAGCAGCCAGCTCGACTACATTTTTATCCTGAACCAGTTCAACATGCTGGTGCAGAAAATCGCTCAGGGCCAATGCAGCAGGCCATAATTTGGCCCAGTGTGGAAAGGGCACTTCTACCCCTTCGTTTTTACATTGAAGGTAGCTGTCCTGCACTTCCTGTGGATTGGGTACAAACAGTTGGATGGAATAACCTGGTCTTTCCAGGTGTTGCAATTGCAATGATAGCTGCATGAATATGTACAATAAGCCTGTAAAGTAACAGCTTATTTCGCATTACGGGCAATCTTCAGTGCCACAGGATAGCAATGCGGTCCGACACAGCCAGGCCACCAGGATCATTGTACAATGTATCCAGGACAATAAAAACATCCTGATCACGGTAGAGGATAATGGCAAAGGATTTAATGCGGAAAGCCCCCAACATGTGATTGGAATTGCATTTAAGCCGATTTACCGTGGATACATACCGCAAAAACCTATTGCAAAAGTTTGATGTTAAGAATACGACGGAACTTTTAATGCTCCTGGTACAGGAAAAATTACTTTAATTAATCATGCCTGCTTCTCCACCTACCTCCTATAGTTAGGAGGGTAAAATCCCTGCTTCCCGGTATTGTCATGCCTGGCTGGCCATAATACCTTTGCTCCATTAATCACTTTCAACCTAAGAAAATGGAGGTAACAACACCAATTGTTGCCTATCTGCAAAAAAATAAAACCGCCGGTGCGGGCGGTTTTATTTTTATGATGGATGGAATTTATCCTTCTAATCGAACCGGTCCAGGTTCATGACTTTATTCCAGGCCGCTACAAAGTCTTTCATAAATTTACCCTGTGCGTCTGAGCTGCCATACACTTCTGCAATGGCTCTCAATTCGGCATTGGACCCGAACACGAGATCGGCCCGGGTGGCTGTCCATTTGGATTGACCAGTGGCACGGTCGCTGCCTATATAAAGCTCTTTGTCTTCAGAAGCGGCTTTCCAGGCAGTGTTCATGTCGAGCAGGTTGGTAAAGAAATCGTTGGTGAGTTGTCCCGGACGTTGGGTAAAAACACCGTGTTTAGAACCATCGAAATTGGTATTCAGAACACGCAACCCACCCACCAATACGGTGAGTTCGGGCGCTGTAAGGGTGAGCAACTGCGCCTTATCGATCAGCAATTCCTCGGTAAAAGCAGGAATTTTTGCTTTGCGATAGTTACGGAAGCCATCAGCAATAGGTTCCAAATGACCAACCGATTCAACATCGGTTTGTTCCTGCAAAGCATCCATACGACCGGGTGCAAATGGAATGGTGATGGTATATCCGGCATCTTTGGCTGCTTTTTCAATGCCAGCGTTACCTGCCAGTACGATCAGATCGGCCAAAGAAACCTTTTACCGCCGGCCTGACCATTAAACGTTGATTGTATGGCCTCCAGCGTATTCAATACCTTTTGTAATTGCACAGGGTTGTTGACCAGCCAGGATTTTTGAGGCGCCAGGCGAATACGAGCTCCATTGGCACCACCGCGTTTATCAGAACCACGGAAAGTAGAAGCCGAAGCCCAGGCTGTAGATACCAGCTCGGCTACGCTCAACCCGGAGGCCAGTACCTTTTCCTTCAGGGTTGCCACATCCTTTTCTTCGATCAATGGATGGTCAACGGCAGGGGATAGGATCCTGCCACAGCAGTACTTCTGCCGGCACATCCGGACCCAGGTAACGGGCACGCGGTCCCATATCGCGGTGTGTTAATTTAAACCAGGCCCGCGCAAACGCATCCGCCAACGCATCGGGGTTTTCCAGGAAGCGCCTGGATATTTTTTCATATACCGGATCGAATTTTAATGAAAGATCGGTAGTAAGCATGGTGGGTAGATGCTTTTTTGAACCATCGAATGCATCCGGGATAATTGCTTCGGCGTTTTTGGCCACCCATTGGTGAGCACCCGCCGGGCTTTTAGTAAGTTCCCACTCAAAGCCAAAGAGGTTTTCAAAGAAATTATTACTCCATTTGGTCGGTGTTTTTGTCCAGGTTACTTCCAGGCCGCTGGTAATGGTATCGGCTCCTTTACCGGAACCGTAACTGTTGCTCCAGCCCAACCCTTGTAATTCCAGGCCGGCGGCTTCGGGTTCTTTGCCAACATGAGAGGCCGGCGCTGCGCCATGGGTTTTACCAAAGCTGTGTCCACCGGCTATCAGGGCTACGGTTTCTTCATCATTCATAGCCATACGACCAAAAGTATCACGGATGTCTTTTGCAGCCGCAATTGGGTCAGGATTACCGTCTGGGCCTTCAGGATTTACATAGATCAATCCCATTTGTACGGCACCCAGTGGATTTTCCAGGTTACGGGAATGGGTATCACCATCAGCATTGTCGTCAGATACCACCACCCCATGGGCTTTGGCTACACCATGTGAGCCATGGGCATAGCGTATATCACCACCCAGCCAGGTGGTTTCGGAGCCCCAGTACACATCTTCATCAGGCTCCCACACATCGGCCCTGCCACCGGCAAAACCAAATGTTTTAAAGCCCATTGATTCCAGGGCTATATTACCCGTCAGGATCAGCAGATCGGCCCAGGATATCTTGTTACCATATTTTTGTTTGATTGGCCAAAGCAACCTGCGTGCTTTATCGAGGCTCACATTATCAGGCCAGCTATTCAGTGGGGCAAATCGTTGCTGCCCTGCACCAGCACCGCCCCGGCCATCACCGACCCGGTAGGTACCTGCACTGTGCCAGGCCATACGAATGAACAATGGACCATAATGCCCAAAATCGGCCGGCCACCAGTCCTGCGAGTCCGTCATTAGCGCATGAAGGTCTTTTTCACCCCTTCCAGGTCAAGGCTCTTAAAGGCTTCGGCATAATTAAAATCTTCCCCCAAAGGGTTGGTTAAGGACGAGTGCTGACGCAGGATACTTAACTTTAATTGGCTGGGCCACCAGTCACGATTCCTGGTACCACCTCCCCCTACATTGTGCTTCATACTGCCATTATGAAATGGGCATTTACTGATGTCGTTTGATTCTTTTTCCATTGTATTAAGTTTATTGTATCGAATGAACACTTGCCTGCCTGGTATTTATGCAGGATGATAAAATTATGGCTTTGAGGAAATAATCATAATCAATTAATTCTATACTTTGATAGTCAAAACCTATCAGTCGCTGGGGAAAGGGGATTATGCAATGGTAGCAGTAAAATAAATAGCCGATCAAATATAGGCACAAATTACAATACATGGTGACATTGTGTAGGCAGTCGCTATGGCTTGTTCCTGTAATTCTGCAAAGCAGTTAAATTTTCCTGGTAGCCTTTTTCGTCCGGGAATTGTTCAATCAATGCTTCCCGGAGGCCCTTTGCTTTCAATATTAATTCCTGGGCAATCGCAGGATCACCTTCTTTTTCGAGGTAGTATACAGCTAGCCGGAAATGGGCAAAAAGCCAGGCTATGGGTCACTTCGGGATCTGCTGGAAAATGGTCATGTACCACTGGCCAGGTTATACCCCATCATGAACTGGTTGCCTGACTCCTGGTGTTACTCATTTTCGTAATCATTGCTTAGCAGGTAGTCCAACATTACAGGATAATATTCAAGTGCTTTTTTGTATTCCTCATTATCAGGCATCATGATAGCAAGCTCCTGAAATATGCCGTATGCTTTCCGGCAGCAATAAACGGAGGAATCACGTTGTCCACAAAACCTGTATAATAAATACAGGCCGGAATATATTATGCCAAGAAAATGCTTATAGTCAACCACATCCGGATATTTCTCCACCAACAAAATAGCCAGTAAGTTGGCTTCATTCATAAACGGCTCAGATTCTGCAAACTCACCGGCCCTGAAATGTAGGTTAGCGATATGGTGTGCCGCCGACATTAAATTGACGGTTTTCCTTAAATCCGCGGGATCATCGTCATATAATTTTTAACGATGGCATACTGTTCCTCATATGCCTTCAGCGCATGCTCAAAATCGTCTGCAGTAATAAACCAATTCCCCAATTTCTCCAGTGCAACTACCAATCCCGTTACAAATTCATAATAATTATTGTAGGCTATAGTTAGCTGGCGGGTTATTTCATAGGCTTGTGTATAATACATGAGTGCTTCCTGCATGTTTCCATTTAACCGATAGGCCTCGCCCATATAATTCCCGGAAATTGCATATTTCATTTTGAAATCTGTATCTTCCGGGCAAGCCACTACAAGCTCAACCATCAGCTCATTAAATTCTTTAGCAAACATCAGGACCTCTTCCCCTTTTTGATGTATAATATTCAACTTAATGAGGTATTCGCATGATGCAGCATGCAACCGCTTCCATTCCAGCAAAGTTGCCTGATCGGGTTCCCCAACATTCAAATCACTGCCGGTGACATTGTAGAGTGCTTGCAAAAATAGGTTGCTTTTTCTATATCCCCCAATTTTAAATAGATCCTACCCGCACCTCCCAAACACGCTTTAAGGGAAACCCCGGCAATGATATCATTCGCATCACTACTTAAAAGGGCTACCGCCATACCACTTATTTCTTCAAAATACGACAAAGCCTTTTCCAGGTCCCCTGCCTGCTCATACCATTCAGCCAGATAACCAGCTGCTTTTAAATAACTATGGGTATTCATTGCCTTTGCCATTTCCGTTGCCTCTTCGGCAAGATTAATAGCACTTTCTAAATTACCGCTACCAGCATAGGACCATGAAAGCGTAAGCCTAATTTCCAACATGTCATAATTCACTACCATAGCCATTCTCAAAAAGCATGAATAGAACACTTACCTGAACAAAGGCTAATAACGTTAATTGCCATTGTATTTTTATGCAATAAATCCAGTTTATCGATAATCGACTCTGCATACCCCTGGTAAGCCTGCGGGTTGCGCAAGGCGCCGCTTAATATTTCAGTAACGGTTAACACCAATGGCCTGCAGGTGCTGATATCTGGTTTTAGCTTCTTATAAACCACTTCCTTTACCAGGGGATGCATTTTATAGGCCAGGTTTTGCCAGCGAAGCTCAACTGGCTCTATTTGCTGTTTGCCTTGTATCCAGCCAATCTGTTTGATCTCATCCAACCTGTCTTCAAAAACATTAGCCCCTTCCTCCGGCACCCGCCATAGCACTTTCAAGTCACCAATAGGAATATCGGATGAGGGCAATACGGAAAAGAAACGCAGCATGGTGGCCTTGGCTTCGTTTTCAGCATCTTTCGCCGCGTTACCTGTCTTTTGTTCGAGGTATTCTGTTTCAAAAGGTTTAACAAATACAGATGTAAAGAGGAAGTATTCAATTGCTCTCTGAATGTGTTGCCGGCATGGGGTATATGAATTACCCGTTGCAGGTCGGGATGGTTCAAATCCAGTTTTTCCAGTATAACCAATAACTGATCCAATGAAAGGCCTTTCTTTTTACCGGCTTTGGCCAACAGTTCGGTAAGCAGGGTATGCCTTTACAATATGTGTTAGCAGCTTCTCCACATTCGCTTTTATTCCTTCCTGATCAATCACATTCCTTAATTGCTCATTGATCCTGGCGGGATCAATATGATCAATTTGAGTGGTGGTATTGTGGTAAACAAACAGCAATACGGCATCCTCCATATCCAGCTCATCCACATCCATAGCCACGAACTCATCAGGCGCCGTACGGGTAGTGATCAGGAATTTCCAACCGGTTTGAATGAAAGCAGTCCTCATATTGCGCAGGTCCTCAAAATCGCGTTCATTTACGTTATCAATCACAAACAGGTTATTGCCGTCATATTTTTCATTTCCTGGATTACCAGGTTCAATTGGCCGGCCAGGTACTTCGCCTGCCGTTTCTTGTCATCCAGCCCCAACGCCGTACAAGCGCCATCAACAAAAGCTGTGGTCAGGTTTTTATCCACGGACACAAAAACGATACGATTGAAATATTGCTGGCAAGCATCCTGGTGCAGGTACTCCTGCATCAGGGTGGTTTTGCCCATACCACCAATACCACTCAGTAAAAGAACAGGCAGCCTGCCCGAGGGATCTGCAAGTAACTCATGTATTTTTTCCAGTTGCTTTTCCCGTCCAATAAAATAAGGCGGCCTGAGGGGAATACCGGGATGACGGGCATGGCTGGTGCTGCTGGTGATACTGCCAATAAATACCTTCAATCGTGTGATATAACTGTTCTGATCAATGACCGGATTCAGCGCGTCCCGTTCAAGATGTACCAAAGCAGGTTTATCGTATTGAAAAGCCGATTGCCTGATCTCTTCAAATACCGGGTGTAAGGCAGTAAAGCCATTGTCATCCAGCAGTTGGAGTAATTTTCGCTTGAATACATCCAGTTGGAGCATAGATTGCAGGTTAATATTTCAGAAAAAAAGCAGCTATTTTAAACTTAGGAAAGCATCCCGATAAAGATCTTTAATCGGGTGATATAATCATTGGGCGAAAGCATGGCCAGGTTGGTCAACCCGTCATTACGCAGGTTGGCGTAGGCTGGTTTATTATAACTAAAACCAGACTCCTTAATTTTCTCCAGGACTGCCGGTACGGCTGCAAAGCCCAGGTCATCCAATACCGATACCAAATAGCTCCTAAATTGAGCACGCCCGGTAACAGACTGAGTGCTTCTGCCCGCGGCTGGTAAACAGCCCCCAGGTAAGCAGCTGTATTTTTAAATGGCTGTAATAAGTCCCTGGCCTTATCAATGCGGCAGATGGCGAAGTCTTCCAGCCCATGCGCATCAAAAACAGGTATTTGCAGGGCGTCTGTTGCTTTTTTGACCATGTCGCTAACATCAGCAACTGTTCTGAGCAGGGTAGCATACTGGCTGCCATTGCCTGCTCCCGAATCCAGCGCCTGCACCAACGCATCGGTAAACACGCTGTATTGCGCATGGGGAAGTATCCGAGAGTATTGATCGTGCCGGGAGGATGCCACCACTGCCCGCCCCACACCTTTCTGCAATTCCTCGTACAAAGGCTGGTTTGAAGGGCGGAAATCATGCTGTATACTTGATTTGGTAGCGATACCCGCTGCATGACAGCAATCGAGTAATACCAGTAATTTCCGGGATTTAACATCATCTATCTTTTGGCAAACTCATCCTTAAATAAGGCTGTTTTCCGGTTATTCCAGTTAAAATCAAAAGGCGCCAGCAGGTATTCCTTTTACCACTGATACCGCCATGGCCTGAAAAGTAAATAATGGCTGTTGCTTTGGGATCTTGCCTGGTACATTCGATCAGCCAATCGAGCCCATCCAGGATACCCTGCCTGGATGCTGCTTCATTGACCAACAGCTTTACCTGGTTTTCCGGATAGCCAGCCCTGTCGGGGTTAGTCAATAGTTTGTATAAAACAGTAGCATCGTTTACCGTAACCGGTAATGGATTTACATGGGGGTAATTGCCTACCCAATTAATAGCGCATATCCATTGGCAAAGGAGGTAGTATTCCCGGGCATTGTTTTGGTTTATTGAATAAATCCGTTCATAGCTAAGTTAACCATTGATTTTTATTCTCCGGAAAAATGGGCTGATTCTATTTTAACCGGGTGTTTTGGCAGATCTCACCTGTTTAGGCTCCTGTGCCCACCTGGGCAAGCTCACTGAAATGGGCTCGGTGAGCTGGTGATCGAACTTCCTGAACACTGCTTCCCAAAAACTGTCCAGGGAATCCTGTTTAATGGTACGCTGGGAAGAAGCGACCAGGGTAATTTCAATATCCTTGTAGGTCGAAAAAGTAGCCGTTGGTTTGGGCATCGCGTCAAGTATTTGAAATGCCCGTGTAAAATCACCACGATCTATATTGACCCTGCGATTGTTATAAGCGCAGTCTTCCAGCAAATCGGAAAGAATAACGATCTTAACCGGTTGATCGATCTTACCTGGTCCGATATCGCGGGACATGGAATTGGCTACTTTTCCGATCGCCCTGATGATGCAGGTATTAAGGGAAGAAGGGAGGTTACAGATCCTTTCCATCCTTCGATGGAGTGTATCGCCTTTGACCGCTATTTCCTGTTCCCTTTGCCTGAGCTTCGTTCCCGTTACAAAGGAAGGTTGTACAATGCTGTAATCAAAAAAGGGCTTTTCATATTGGGCTGCACTAATATCGAAATAAATGATCCGCGCATGTTGCCGGCACATGACCTTGAACAACGAGTCGGCATTTTGTATAATTGCCTGCCGGCTTTGATTTCCCTGGCTGGCCGAGAAGTCACATAAAACATAATAAGTTGGTTCTGTTCTTTTCACCGGCTGTTGTACAAGATCATCCCCTCCACAGGCCGTTAATAAAAAGAAGGCCATAAGAAACGATAGCAGCTTAACTTTCATGGATTTATTTTTTTATGGTTAATGTTGGACAGGCCAATATGGATATTGATCCTCCTGGATACGGCCAGGCTACGCCATTCCAGTATTTTATTATAAAAGTCCTCTCCACCGGCATATTTATCGGGCTGCATACCCCCAATGGCATAACCACGTTCATAAAAGGCAACCAGGTAATCCTTGTATTCTTCTACAAAAAGGTTTTCATTGATCAGTTTTTCATCAGCCGCAAACAAGTCATAGTACTTTTTCTCCACGATGGTAAATTTCTCCACCGACCTGATCCATTTACGCCTTCTGTGCTCGCTGTTGTATTTGGCGCTCCATAACCGGGTTAGGTTTTGAATATTGTTCAATGAATGAGATAAACAAATACCACCGACGAGTGGAAACAATAAGGTAATGGCCACAAAAGCAGCTCCGCTGAAAAAGGTTACTTCAAATTGGTCTTTGGCAGCCGTTTGCAACCGGAAAAAGACAAGGCTACAATAGAAAGTATGGTAATAAAAACACGACGGTCTTCAGGATACCTTTCATACGGTGTTCTTTGAGCACGCTTTTCTCATCATCTTTGGAATCGAACCCGTTTTCCGACAAGAACCGCTTAAAGGTCATGAGCCTATTGGCATAGGGTGTACCTACAAATTCATCGTAGTATATTTTGATATAAATAGTACATAAAGCAATACCTGTAGCGGTAAAAACCGTTTCCCAATTGGCAAACAATATAGACTTGAAACTGCCCAGGAACAGGTTGGGGAACTGCAGTTCCGGCTCACCGGGGCTTTCCAGGTCAAACCCTCGCTGGATAAGTCTTAGTGCCAGGGGATATCGGCCAGGATCAGCGCTACCGCCAATAAAAAATAAAGTACAAATAGTAAAAGTGAATGGCTACGCGGAAAAACCGGTACTGGTATTTCGCATAATCATAATAAGCCTGTTCCCTTTATACAAGGTTTCGTCATACAGTTTGATATTGTTAGCGACTTCAAACTCTGCTTTTAAAGTGGCCAACTGGCCGCGTATGATCACATAAATATGCCTGAACATTTCCAGGGCATTGGCGCGTGCAATATTCAACAAATTGTCAAGTGTAACACCAAGCGATCCATCCCGCCGGCCCATTTCATACATGTATTCATGGCTGGCTGCAATTCTTTTGTGCAATCCCAGCTTTACGATCACGTCGTCGAGACCATCAATTGCCCGTATATAATTGCCATAAGAGTTATCTTCATCCAACCCCGGCTTTTTAGTATTTGTATCGTTGTCGGGCTGTCCACCACGCTTACCTCTTACGGTTTTCTTAACCAGGTACCAAATGCTTTCAGGTTGGTGGCAACCCGGGAAATCCAGGAATGAGATTGAACCTTTGACATGGTAGTTATTTATTAGAGGTGATTAATAGTGGTTGTGCAGGCTGCCCATTCGGTGCGCAATAATCATAATACCCTGGCCGGGGACCAATACCATTTTCCCGGTAATACATACCCAGGTGAAAGCCATCCTGCAGGTCGGTAATGACAGCATGGTAAGTATTCTTAATGGTGTGGCTTTGCTCCGCCTTTTCCTGTAAGGTTTTCCTGATCTGGCTGTGGTGCTCATCAATATTTTTCCTGCATTTTTCTATGTCGCTTTCATATCGCCGCTGTTCTGTAGCCCTGGCCGTTTTATGATCGTCGATATTGTCTTCTGCTTTCTGAACTTTGGCCTTTCTTTCACGGTATTCAAATTCCACTGCTTTCACTTCATCGGTAAGATGTGGGAAATACTTTTCTTCCCAGGGCAGTAAGGGAACTACCGGCGGCGGGTCCTGTACTTTTGGTTTATCCACCAGTTTAAGCGCAATAGCTACTTTCTCGAAAAAGGTGAGCGGCCTAACCCTTACCCGCTGGGCCGACGGGTTGGCAATATTCAGGGAGGCTTTGAACAGCAATTGCTTTAATACATGTTGCACTACATTACCTTGTTCTTCTGTTAGACCATTGTGCAGCGATGGTGATCTAGGTGCAGAACAGCGGGCAATGAGGTCATTGAGCCTTATCAATATTACTTCCAGCAAGCGGCTGGTTTCAATTAAACCATGACTGCGCACACTGTAAGCAAAAGCAATGCTGCCGCCCAGCGCAACACCAATGAACAACAAAATAGAAAAACGGGTGCGATGATCTACCTGAATGATGTTGAACTCCTTTTCGGGGTGATAAGGAATGGCAATAATACAGATACAGAATAAGAGGAAAATGCCAATGACCACTACCAATTCCCAATTGGCTCTGCCCCAATTGACGTGTACACCGGGATTGGCCGTGTATTTCTTTACCAGGCGGGGTTCTACAATTTTAACAATATACAGGTAAATGAGACCAGCCAGGGCGATAGCCATACTGGTTCCAGCTATTAGCCCTTCCGAACTGGCATTAATGGCGCTAATACTATCAGGATGCGCTTTTAAGGAAATGCTTAGAATGAGTAATCCCGCAATGAATACGCCGGGTATCAGCTGCAGCCAGAAGGCGTACCAGTTATTACTTTTTACTTTCGCATGAAAGTTTGCATTTTCCTCTTCTTCACTCACCTCACCACCCAGCATTACCTCACTCAATATTTCCTCCTCACTTTTCCTTTTCAGGCGGTTCAGCAGGTAATTACACCCAATACTGATAAGCGTTACCAACACGATCAACCCCAGCAGTACGGCAATTTTATAATAAAAGAGCCTTTTTGTTGAGCAGTATCAATTAAACCCTGTAAAACAAAATTCAACATACCCTGGTTGCCAAACCCCGTGGCACCGGCAAAGGTGGAAAAGAAAAAGCCAGCAGCTGCAAATGATACATTACCCACTGTAATAAGGATCCTCGTGGTTGCCGGGTTGATGCCATCCACATCCAGGGTGCTTAAATGCAGGTTGATCTTCCTATAACGCTCTTCGTAAAAAACAAGCAAGGCCTGGTAGCATTTGGACAGCCTGGCCAGGTGGTCTTTTTCGTCGATAAACTTCTTATGGTTCATTTCGTAGGTCTCGTCATAGATCGTCTTTTGAATACTCAGGGCTTTTTTACCTGTGCTTCTGCATCAGCCAGGCTCCTATCAATTATCCCCGCCTTGGCCTCTCCCAGTTTTATCCTGACATCCGTGAGCCGGTCACGCAGGGCCGACAACTCCTTCTCCTGACTATCCTTTTCGGCTATTAACTTCTTTAGTACCTCATCCTCCTCTTCCTTATACAGATCGGCCAGTTTTAGTTTCTCCTTCAGCTCATCGATCCTGGATTTGCCTATCCCGATCTGCTCATTCAGGTAATTGATATGCGCATCCGAGGCATCCGTCACCTCTTTGATCCTTACAATGGCTTCCTGTTTAAATTCTTCCAGTAAGGCAGTCATTCTTTTATGGGGCATTCGATATGGCTTACCGACTCAAAGAACCCCCTGCGCCGCATTAACTCGGAATAGGTAATCTCACGGTATTCCTTTTTAGGATCCTTGTCGACCTTCGTTTCGGGTTCCTTTGGAGGGTTCTTTTCATCTTTATCTTTGTCTTTATCAGCCGGCTCCTCATTCTTTTGACCTTCGTTTTTATCTGCAAACCCCCATTGGTTGGCGGCAGTTTTGTGTTCATCACCCATGGTAGTTATTTTAGTGGTTTATATTTTGAATGGTCTTTTTTTAACGAACTGATCGGCACCTGGTCCAAATTTGAATAGATTGGGTTTGGAGCTGGGAGGCATGTGGTTGGATATCCTATTGTGCAGCTCACGGTAGCTTTCGCAGAAATCATACTCTTTCAATACCTCTAGCAACCAGTAGGTATACAAGCTATTCTTGAGATTATAGCCTGTAAAAGCCTCCTGGTAATCCTGGCAGGCCGCCAGTAAAAGACAGGAAGCCTGTACATCGTCAGTTTTTGCTATAGGAAATTGACTGGCAGTTACAGGATTAATGGACTTACTATTTTTGGTGGAGGTACCGGAGTGGCAGCTATCGGCAATAACCAGCACCCTTACCCCGGGCCGGAACTGTTTCAACCTTTCATACAAGTCATCGTCAACGAGCATCCTGTCGTACAGGCACCAGGTTTGGTCCATTCCTCCTTTTTCATCCTTATTGTAGTCGATCACCAGGCCACCATGGCCGGAAAAGGTCAGGAAGAAGAAGTCGCCATATTCGAGGTGGGCGGCTGCAACATCCAGGTCCGCAAGCAGGTTGTTCACTGTGGCTTCCTCGTTGAGGTGGATGGCAGTATTGAATTGGAAGCGAGTGGCCAGGGCCATGTAAGCAATGGCGTCGCGGTCGCAATTGGGCAATTGACTTAAGGAAAGATCATTTTCTTTGTAAGCTGCATTGTCATAGTAATTAACCCCCTATATGTAGTGAAATTCCGTTAGGCATATGCAATTAGTTTCGGTGCCGTAAAGTTGTTTCAACAGGCCAATGCAGGCAACGGGGAATAACTTAAATCCGTTTAGGGGTTTTCCTGTATCTTAGTGAAACTCCGGCTTTATGAGGCTAGCACCTACTAATCAATCAGTTAAAGCATGCTCCTTTTTGGGTGAATTCACTATTGTAAGGGATTTACCGGGAACGTTATTTTGATCATCTAATTTTTAATCCAAAAAAACTGTTTATGTCACGTAACAGATCTGCCAAGCCTCTACCAGAGATTTTTATATCCAAGGAAGTGGTCAATGAAAGGGTACAAAACTTCGTAGATGGCAAATACGCACTGCTAAGTGCAGATATGGGAGACCCGAAACCAGGGCTGCCTGGTATTCGTTAGAGCAATTTGAACAGCTGATGCGCGAATTTTATTACCTGAATGCCGATGGGCTAAGGATCTATTTTGGAGCATATGGGAAAGAAGACCTGATGTATCCCAACCACATGACCGTTATTTTTGTTCCCACCTACCTGGATGAGGAAACGGGTAAACACAAAGACATCATAATCGATGATGATAATGATGAGGAATACCTAAAACGGGCAGCCAATAAGGTTTCCAAGATGGGCATCACTAAAAATCTTGACTCCATTGGCTTATGCCCGCCCGGTTGTGATGGTGAAGGAGATTTATCGTACCCCTATACCCAGAAATAACTCCTAACTATGAATAAATGGTTCTTATACATCTCACTATTATCCGTTTTAATAAGTTTTATATCCAGCCTGAATGCCTTCAGGCTGGATATGCCTAAACCTTTTAAGTATTTTTCCTTTTTCTCCTGTTTGTACTGTTATCAGAAATATTTGGGGTGGCCTGGGCAAAGAAATTATATCAGTACACTTCGTATTCCAGGAATAACCAATGGTTTTATAACCTGTTTCACTTTTGCAGTTACTTGTTTTACCTGTATTTCTTTTATGCGGTAATACAACTTACCACGCTTAAAAAATGGATTAAGCGGTTGGCCATTTTCTATATCCTGTTTGCCGCAACCAACCTGCTTTTTTCCAGGGTTGGCTGTACCTGAATACTTATACCGAGTTGGTAGCCTGCCTGATCATGGTATTCCTGAGCATTGCCTATTATTTTCAGTTGCTGTACGACAAAGAGATCATATCCCTGAAAAGAGATAGCGTGTTTTGGATCAGTACGGGCTTACTGGTTTATCACCTGGGAAGCACCCTGGGTCTTTTACTGATCAATGTAATGCATATCATTTCGATCGAAAAGGCCAGGAATATTCTGTTGATCATCCAGTCATCAGCGATCATTATGTACATAAACTATTCAATTGCTTTCTTATGTGGAAGGAGAAAGAAATCTGGTATGCTGTAATTTTTGGAACGGTACTGCTATTGGCATTGGGGGTGTAATCATTTCCTTTGTTTTCCTGCACCAGCGCAAAAAATACCGCCACAAACAGGAAGTAATGCAAATACAGGAAACCTTCACCCAGGAAATGCTGCATTCAAAGGCAGAGATACAGGAACAAACACTGCAACATATTGCTACTGAATTGCATGACAATTTTACGCCTACCCTTTCGGTAATCAACATCAACCTGGCCAGTGTAGCTCCTCTGACGGAGGATCCTGTCAGGGAAAAATTACGGACACCAAGGCATTGGTCAAACAATTGATGGCCGAAATGAAGGCTCTATCCATTAGCCTGAATACGGACCAGATATCCAGGATCGGGTTTTCCCGGATCTTGCAGCAACAGATTGACAACCTGCGCAAATCGGGTTTCTATAGCATTGCTTTTCATGAGGAGGGCGAAACATTCAGGTTATCACCCCATAAAGAGATCATTCTTTTGCGGATGTGCCAGGTAATACTTGACAACATCGTTAAACATGCCGAAGCCAAAAGCATCCATATCCGGCTCATTTATGAAGCCAGTACACTCAAGGTAGAGATCATTGATGACGGAAAAGGGTTTGATGTTGAAAGCATTGCCAACCATCCTCAGAAACAGGACAGTAGTGGCTTGCGGAACCTGCACAAACGGGCACTGGCCCTGAATGCAGAACTGACTATCAAAAGCCAGCCAGGCCAGGGAACCCATATTCTTATATCCACTCCAATCTAATACCAACCTTATTTATTATGCAACTACAAGAAACAAGGGTAAAGATAGCTATAGCCGACGACCATGCTTTGTTCAGGAAGGGGCTCGCGGAACTGCTGAAGCCCGACAAATATGAATTGCTGTTTGATGTAGAAAATGGCAAAAACTCGTTGATACCATACAGAGCAATGAAGCCATGGTACCCGATATTGTAATAATGGACATTGCCATGCCCGGCATGAATGGGTATGAAGCAGTAGCCTGGCTACGAGACAATTACCCCGATATCAAAACGCTGGTCGTATCCAGTGTGAATAATGACGAAGACATTGTCAGGATGTTGAAGCTGGGGGTAAAGGGCTATTTAACCAAAGAAATGGAGCCTGAAGACCTCCATGCCGCCCTACAATCCATTGCACAAAAGAGTTATTATTATACCGATTTTGTGACCAACAAGTTGATCCACTCCATTCAAAAAGAAGCAGCCGACAACAACGATACCATAATATACCACAAACTATGGGAGAGCCTGAATGTCAAACAGAAAGAATTTATCCGGTACGCCTGTACAGAATTGAACTACGTGGAAATTGCGGACAAGATGAATGTAGCGCCTAAAACGGTAGATGGTTACCGGGATGCGGTATTTGAGCGCTTTGAGATCAAAAGCAGGGTGGCCCTGGTACTGTATGCCATCAAAAATAAATTGGTTACTATTTAATCAACAGGTTTCCATTAATAAACAGCCATGTGGGAAAGCAAGTGTTAAATATAAACTACTGGCAACTGTAGTTTTCTTGCCGCATACCATAGCAGGGGAATAAAAAAGCCTTCCAGTTCAACGATCTGGAAGGCTTTTAACTAATTACACATTACCTGGCAAAAACTTTTTTTCACCTCGGCTTTTATCTCTTTATTCATTTTGTCAAGGGTAATACCGTTTAACTCGGCCACCATACGCACTTCTTTTTCATATTGCAAGTGTAGTGGCGCAGCATTCAACTTCATCGCCGGAATATGCTCCTTGAAGCGGTAGAGTGATATTTTAACCTTGGGCAGGTCCTTTCGGCAATGAGATTGCCTGGTATCCTTACATTGAAATCAAAGCTGGGAAGGATGGTAATATGGTGTCCTTTAGCGCCTTTGTCGCCAGGCATGGGAAAACTTCTTTGTTCGCCAAAATCGGGAATGGAAGCGATGTTCAGCCGGTTCTCCTGTAAGGTGGCTTCATAGGTAAGGCCGCCCTGTACAAGATCTTCATGCCTTCCAAGGTGCTATCCACTCTTTTGGCACCAGTTACTGATATTTCGCCATTCTGTACATGCATACGGAAAACCAAATAGTGTTCACCGGCAGCTTTGCGAACTGCCCTGGCTTTTTGCTCACCCGAATGGGGCTGAATACTTTTCCTGTCAATTCCGGCAAATACGGCCATCTGTTTACCTTCATCAACAGCTTTTTTAGAAGGAGCTGCCGTATTTTCTTTCACCTCCTCCATCAGTTGGAGCTTCTTTCCTTTTTCAGGTGTAGGTAACGCGGCCTTTTTAATAGCCGCATCATCCATTACAGGAAGTTTATTGTTTTCCACTATGGGATCGGTGGCTTGCTGATTCATGGTTTTACCATAAATGCCTTTTGTTGTTTTTCGTGTCATAACGTACCTCAATTATTTTTACCAATTCCTACCATGGCGGTAGTTGTGAATCCATTTATAATATAATTTCTGCAGGCTAAGAGTGGGTGTGGCTTTGATCATGCCAAACCAGTTCGTATTGTGTACAAACAGGTCGCGTTTTCCGGCGGCTCCTTCAAAGTTACAAGGTATAAACCGATCAACGCTGCCCAGGTTCCACTCTCCTACCCAATTCTCCTTCCAGGCACAGGAAAGAGCGCTACCATTGGAAATCATGGTACCCAAGTACTCGGTGCTCCAATCCAGGCAGTTGTATACAAACAGGTCGGCTTTTTTATCACCATTGATATCCCCAACAAAATGCAGATCATTTTTCCGCATTTGCCAACCAGGGGCATTGCCATCATACCGCTTCACCATGGAAAGGGCTGTGCCCGAACTACTTAGCATACCCAGGTAGGCAATACTCCAGTTTTCGCCATTGAATACATAGATATCAGCTTTTCCATCGCCATTGAAATCGCCTACATAAAATTTATCGCCTTTCGTCATTTGCCAGCCGGGCAGGTTCTTATCATACCTTTTGGCCATTTTGTATTCTGTCCCTGTACTGCGCAGCATACCAAGGTAAGGGATGGACCAGTTATCACCATTGAATACGTAGAGATCATCTTTGCCGTCGCCATTCAAATCACCTACAAAGAATTTATCCCCTTTGGTCATTTGCCATCCGGGCAGATTCTGATCATATCGCTTGATCAGCGTAAACCCGGTACCCGACGAACGCAGCATACCCAGGTAAGGTATTGACCAGCTATTACCGTTGAATACCAGCAGATCCTTTTTCCCGTCGCCGTTAAAATCGGCCACAAAGAATTGATCGTCTTTTTTAAAATCCCATCCCGGCATGGAATTGTCATAACGGGCAATCAGTTTCAGACCATTGTTGCCGTCATCGGCCAGTAAACCAAGGTATTCCATTACCCAGTCGGAGCCATTGAATACGGCCACTTCATCTTTGCCATCGCCATTAAAATCACCAATATAAAACCGGTCATTGGGTTGGAACTGCCAGGAACCCGGCACGCGTTCTACCGTACTGAATACCACATCCAATTGTGAACCATTAGAACGGTAGATCATGATGGAGTTGCCATTGTGCACCAACAGATCGGACTTACCATCGCCGTTAAAATCACCAGCATAGCATTTCAAGAAATTTCGACCGGTATAGCTGTGCATCCTGTTCTTCATTTCGGTATAGCACACCGGACAAAATTCGGGCGAGTTACCCCGCATGCGACAATTGATCACTGGCCGGTAAATACCGGAGTTCTTGGTACCACCACCTTCAAACAAACCTACATCATGGTTGGTGGACCACCCAGGAGGTTGGCTACCTGCATTATAGCCCGCACAATTACCTGTACCGGTAGGCACCGGTGTAGCAGGAGCTACAAACTTTTTCCATTTCAGGGTATTGCGGTTGGTATTGGTTGTAAGGTTTACCGAACCAGGTTCGGGCCCGGAATATACATTGGTAGTACAATATTCGTCGGCCAGCCCACCTGTACCGTGGCCAAATTCATGAGCCAGCACCGGCCAGGTCACTCCCCTTGGTATGATCTGAAAACCACCACCGCCACAACCACCATAATTGGGATTGTTGAGGATAACCACTACCAGGTCATAATCCGGCACCCAGGTAGTAAGGGCTGCATTGACCAATGCGCCGGTTTGTGCAGTACCTTCCAGCCAGCAATGCGCCCAGGAGCCGCTGAAGATATACTTCAAGGCCGTATCGCGCATGGTAGTACTGATAATGGTATCATCCGAAGCATCATCTGGTGTACCATGTTCATCATACTGACGGGTGCTTACTCCCGATTGATTGGAGATCAGGTTGACCCTGAAAACATTAAAAGCTTGCTTATCTTCATAAAAATAATCATGACCAAACACCCCGTCCATTAATAAAGATTGTACGGTATCATTATAAAGTGTTTGATCAGCCGCCGCGAAGCCATCGCCCAATATGGCGATATTCAATTTTGACCCAACCGGACCGGCTTTTTGAATTTGCGTTACACTGTCAGCCATAAAGTCATGTTGTATTCCAGCGCATCCGGCAATACATTGCCAGTACACCCTGGAGGGTTAATAAATAATAATCAGTAAGCTCTGAAAGCCTAATAGAAGGAAGAATAGTTTTGAACGATGTAACCAAAAATACTAATCAGAAGTCCGACACAAAGGTTCGGGATTAAGCGGCAGGAAACATTTAGTAACTTTTATACTAAATATGACACCAAGTTAGTTCAATGCACAGAAGAAAACAATACCACTTTAGTGGTATCTTATGATTATTGGTTTATTTACTCCCTAAACAAGCACACGCACCTCGCTGTTTCCGGTCATTCAATCAATTTTTCTCCATGTAAATGGTGCCAGCTATGGGGTTATGGCGATAGGCATCAATGGTATAAAATCCCAGAGAACGATATAGGTTATGGGCTTTTTCCTGTCCGGGTACCGTATCTAATCTAATGAACTGGTAGTGTAGCGCTGTGGATGTTACGATCGCTAGCTCTAACAATTGACGGCCAATCTTAAAACTCCGGAAGGCAGGTTTTACATACAGTCGTTTTAACTCGGCTGTAGAGGCTGCCAGTTGGCGGATACCGGCACAACCCACCGCGTCATGCCATTCATTAAAGCATAACAGCAATGCCCCCATAGGAGCCTGGTATTGCTGCTGCATCACACTCAGTTCATGCTGAAATCCCTGGAACCCAAGATCAAAATCAAGTGAAGCTGCATACTCCTCAAAAGGGCCTTACCTGCTTCAAATTCGCCGGGTGTTTGTGCAATACTAAAATTGAAACGCTCCATCTGTAATTGTTTGTCTTATCACCTTTTTCTAATAATTGCTTCACTTGAACCATCAGGCTGGCCAATTGCACACACTCCTCACCATCCAGGTGTTTCACCAGGTTCTCTACCTGCTTATCGGACTGACGGTTGATATCTGCAGCTATCTGCTTTCCCCTGGCAGTAAGGTCCAGCGCAAAGACCCGCTTATCTTCTTTGAATTGTTTTTCACCATGATCCCCTGTTTTACAAACCGGGCTACCATACGGCTCAGGTAACCCTCATCTAACTGCAATTTTTCTTTGATGGCCCTTGCTGTGATACCCGATTCGTTATACACTTCATAAATGATCCGGGCCTCAGTAAGCGAGTAATTGCTTTCCAGGATATGATTGTTCACAATACCCAGGATGGCTGTATAAAAACGGTTAAAATCGCGCAGGGTATGGATCAATTCTTTTTCATAATACAAAGATAAGGGACAATACTTGACTTGATCAAGTATTTAATCCCCATCGGTCAGCACCGCCTTTTGGGGCAATCCATCACGCCTTGATTTCCTTAGCTTTGACAAATGAAAAAGAACCAGACGGTGGAGGCGTATTACCGCGACCGGGGAATTGAGGAAGCTACGAGCGGCCAATTTAAGGTGTACGAAAGTGGTGCGTATTGCAGCAAGCCCATGCAGTTTAACAGGCGGGATTTTTACAAGATATCCTTATTACTGGGCAGCAGCCAGGTAAGCTGGCATCACCAGGATATTGTGATCGACCGGCCAGCTTTGGCCTTTTTCAATCCACTTACCCCTTATGCCTGGAATCCTGTATCTGAGCAACAAAACGGGTACTTCTGTTTGTTCAAAAAAGCGTTTTTAGGCGACCCCTCACGGAATGCAAGCTTGCAAAACTCGCCCTTATTCAAAACAGGCGGTAACCCTGTATTCTTTCTGAATAAAACGCAACAGCAATATATTGGGAGCATCTATCGCAAAATGTTAATCGAATTGAGATCGGACTATGTGTACAAATACGATCTATTACGTAACCAGTTGCACCTGATCATTCATGAAGCTATGAAAATGGAACCAGCCCTCCCGGGCATACGGCAAAAGAATGCAGCCGAGCGCATTGCCATTCAATTCCTGGAACTACTGGAAAAACAATTTCCCATTGACACCCCCGAGCATTTACTTACACTTAGAACAGCAGGGGACTACGCCAGTTCGCTGGCCACACATGTAAACCACCTGAATCATGCGGTAAAGGAGGTTACTGGCCAAACCACTTCGGAGCATATTGCGGATAGGATACTGGCCGAATCAAAAGCACTCCTCAAACATACCGACTGGCCTGTTGCTACCATTGCTTATAGTTTGGGGTTTGAAACCCCAATTATTTTTATCATTTCTTCAAAAAGAGAACCGGAAATTCCCCCAAAAACACCCGTACTGCCGCACTTTGATTTTTATAGTTTTTCCTTTGAATTGTATACTCCCTGCATTGTTTGACCCGGTAGTTTTGCTGTCTAAAGTTTTGACTATATGGCAGGAAATAATACTGAAAGCAGGGAAACTGGTTCTACAATTGTCACCGCCTTTGCGGTGAAAACACCGAAAGGCAAATTGGAAAAGTTCAAATATGAATTGCCTCCAATTGGACAGGAGCATGTAGATATCAAAGTGGCTTATTGCGGTCTTTGTTTTTCCGATATAAGCATGATCAATAATGATTGGGGGATGACTCAGTACCCCATGGTGCCTGGTCACGAAATTGTAGGCGAAGTGATCAACGTTGGCAGTCAGGTGAAGGGTATTCGCGTGGGCGACAAGGTGGGCTTAAGCTGGTTTTCCCAATCCTGCATGCATTGTGCCCAGTGTATGACGGGCAATCACCAACTCTGCGCTGATGCTGAACAAACGCAGGTAGGCCGCCATGGGGGATTTGCCGATATGGTACGCGGTCATTGGTCATGGGTAATTTCACTTCCCCAGGGCATTGATATGGCCAAAGCTGGCCCCTTGCTTTGTGGCGGCATGACGGTTTTTAATCCACTGATCATAGAAGGTGTTAAACCCACGGACAAAGTGGGCGTAATTGGCATTGGCGGTTTGGGCCATATGGCTATCAAGTTCCTGAAATACTGGGGCTGCGAAGTAGTAGCCTTCAGTTCCAATCCTTCTAAAAGGAAGAGATTATCAGTATGGGAGCCTCCCGGGTGATCGACTCTACTGATCCTGCTGCCCTGCAAACAATAGCAGGTCAACTAAACTTTATTCTCAGCACTGTAAATGTATTGTTGGATTGGGATAAATATATCGGCTGCCTGGCGCCAAAAGGTAAATTCCATACCGTGGGCATTGTACCTGAGCCCATTAGTGTTGCGGCCTTTCCTTTAATTGCAGGCCAAAAATCGGTCGGTGGCAGTCCGGGTGGTGGGCCGGCCATCATCAAGACCATGCTTGATTTTTGTGTACGGCATAACATCTATCCAACCGTGGAAGAGTTTCCAATGGAACAGGTCAATGAAGCCATCAGCCGGCTGGAAGCTGGTAAGGCGAGGTATAGGATCGTGCTGAAGAGGGTATAGAGAACTGGCCGGGATATTCACTGGACATTCACTACCTATTCACTACAATTAGTATTAGCCCAATATAGGCATCAAACTTCTACTTCGTCAGCTAAACGGTCAGTTTCAAATCCATGTGGCCGCTCAATTTTTTCTATTGCAACCACCATCTGTAAGGTCAATTTAAAAGTAACTGTAAGCCCTCCAGCTTTATAGATCCCGGCTTTTAGTATTTCAACCTCCTTCTCCCCAATAACAGCATCCAATGGACGGTACTCTTGCATGACTTCTGCCAGCGCCCAATTGATCAGGGCTAATTCACTGGCCGTTTGCAGAGGAGTTTTACAAATAGCATGACGCTGGCCATCGGGGGTAATGATACAAAAAAAGGCATTTGATGCGCTTCACAAATAACCTCACCACCCGGAGGAATGGGACAAGAACACCTGTTTCCTTGTGACATATACTACGTTTTTATAATTGTATATACATTATTGGTAACCTCTACTGTATAGGCAGGCAAAACAGTTGACAAATATGCCAATTGGGCAATGGCCTCTTCTACCGAAGTAGCCTGTACCTCCTTACCCTGCAGGGGTATCGCTAATTCTGCTGGCGTAAAGTTTTTAAATACACAGATACCACTATTAACATCTACAACCGTTTCAACCACAGCTTGGAAAGGCGTGTTATCCAGTACTTTAAAATTAATTCCTGCAGCAGGACTATCAGGCTTAGGCTCCTCTCCTTCCCCAGGCTTGGGTGGCGAAGGAAGAAAATATTCTGCGAGGTTCTCAATGGCTCTTTTAAAGAAAGTTACAATAATAGCAGCAACAGCACTTAGCACTAAGAACCATAGACCAGTACGCGCTAAACTTCCACTGATTATCTTATCGAATTGGGTAGGTATCAATTCCTGGTTTTCTACCAGGATGGAGGAAGCCTTTCCTGATCCCACTAATTTCAGTTGCCAGAACTTTGCTTCATTGTTAAAGTCAAATCCGGTAATAGCAAACTTACAACCGCCGGATTTAATTTTCACCATGATCGGCATATCCTTTGGTTGGTTGGGAGCATCCAATCCTTCAATCTTTATGATGGGGTTAATACAGGAGTTAATAGTAAATACAGAATCCGTGGGTATGTCAAAATCAACCAGGGTATGTTTTGGTGTTATATTTTGGCTGGGTAGTTTAGGATTAAAATACAACACACTCTTTTTAGGTAAAGTATCGGGTTGTGCAATAAATTGAGCATTGACAAGTCGATTGCCCGAAGGTTTTACCTGGAGTCGAAAAGTTTCTTCTTTACTAAATTTTTCAATGACCTGTTTATCCTGTATGATCAGCCTGTTTAATTCTTTAAAATTGACCTGTTCACTTACTACCTTGATCTCTGCATATAAATTCTTCTTCGTATTAATCTCAAGTGCCGGCATATTAGATTGATCCATTAAACAACCACTAAGCAATGTTCCTTCGGGCAGTATTAGGAAATTCCCTTCTCCTGTTTTCCCGGCAACCTCCGCAATCAACGAGGTTTGATCAGTATGCCTAACCTTATTGACTGATATTTCCAGTTCTTTATTACTCAATGCAAGGGAAGATTTGCCGGCTGACAAAACAGCACTTTCCAAAGGACTTACCTGTACATCAAACCCACGTGCATATAAAATCGAAATAGGAGGAAATTGAAGGCTATCTTTTTGGGGTATGCTGAAGCTTTGACAAGTACCGGAAAAGTAAACATTTTGTGTAACCCTGTAATTTGAAAGCAGGAAGAGACCCAAAACCAATAGAGTCAGAATCAACAGAAATCCTACAGGCAGCACCCAATATCGCTTGCGTGCTTGTCCTGGCGCTTTTTACCGGCATTTGGTTTATCCGTCATTCCACTACTTTAAATGGTAAACAAACATCATTTACTTGTTCATTCTTATTGCGGGCAGTGCACCGGAAGCGCACATAATAATCCCCTGGCCTGATCTTTTTCCCATTATTGCGCTGAAACATCCATTCATATATCCGGGTCCCAGCTGCCATGTCAACCTTACGATCAGTAAATACAGGGCTTGCCTCTTCAATATCCAGGGAAGTATTTCAATCTTCACGTTTGCATCTGCATCAACGCGGTATAAAAACTGCATGGCCCCTTTCTTCAGGCTGGCAGGTACGGGAATGGCTACCGACCGGGGAGTTCCAGCACCCCTTTCTTTCGGGAGGTGCCAAATTCACTGCCCCAAATATTACCACTGTCAGATACTACTCTCAATTTCACGGAAAGCTGCATAGGTGTCTTTTTCCAATTCTTCCTGTATTCCATTGAGTTCACGGGCCATAGGATCCATTGGGAGGTATCGCGAATGCGCAAACCCTCATAGGTATTTTTTTCTTCTTTAACATCCACCGCTTCGGCCGCCACTATGGAATGTAAACTATCATCTTCAATAAAAATAGTGGCAGATGCTTTAATCGGTATCCTGCAGGCTATAAGAATACTATCATTGTTTTTAACGATTTCGGATAGATCAACTTTGGGCAGGTTAATGATTCGTAACACGTGTTGGATCCTGGGGAGGTTAATTAAGGAGTCTTCTGCGATTGGATCCTGATCTTGTTGTGAAGGACTTTACAGCCCCCACCCACAACATATCCCCCCAACAATATAATGAGCGGCAGTGCGTATTTCATACACAAGGTTTAAGCGTTTGATTTACTTATACAAGTGGGATCATTGGGGCAGCAGGTACACTCTAAAAATACTTCTTTTGGCTTTATTTTCCTCAATTTCACTGGGCTGACAACAAATTCTACCCTACCCTTAGTAAGTGCGCTTTAACCCATAACCTTTAGCTTACCTTAAGGCAACCTCAACATCTAAAGGAGCCCCTATCCAGGTAATCGGTCAGCAGGAATTGGTTGTTCATGGGCCAGGCCCTAGTGTGTAAGAAACTTACCGTATATTAAGGGTATAAACTCAACACTTATGGGAAATCCCCTGCCTGCAAAGACCGGGCATTTTTGTATGCTATTGCTTTACTGGCCATTGGGGCCATCCACCTGGTCACCCAACATTTCCCTGCCGGCCTTTTACCGGTACCAGCTACCCTGCCGGGTAAAATAGTTTTAGCAAATATCAACGGCGTGGCCATGGTCCTGGCCGCCATTTGGATACTGTTAAAACCCCATGACTACCGGGGGCGCTGGCCGCCACCCTCATCTGGTTATTGTTGTTGGTATTGGTACACCTGCCCATCTTACTACCCCAATTGGACAATGGAGGCGAATGGGCTGCCGCCCTGGAAGTAATTGCCTTTTGGGCGCCGCGCTGGTTATGGTGGGTATGAATAAGCCGCAATGGGGCATCACGATCATAAAAACCGGGCAATACTTATTTGCAGCAGCACTCATGGGGTTCGGCATCCTGCATTATATATACAACAACTACATTATCACACTGATCCCCACCTGGTTGCCTGCCAAAACCTTCCTGTCATGGCTGGTGATGGTCGCTTTTTTTGCTTCAGCCATCAGCCTTTTTATTGGTAAACAAGTAAAATTGGCCATGTACCTCCTGAGTGCAATGTTCTTCCTTTGGGTATTAATATTGCATTTGCCCAGGGCCCTGAGGGAGAATGCCGAGCCCGAATATACCAGTCTTTTTGTGGCACTTGGAATGAGCGGCATGGCATTATTGATGAAAACCGTGCAGAAAGTTGATAAGTGAACAGGTTACAGCCTGTGCTTCCTGTTACTTTTGGTAAGCCTTCTTCGTATCCGGCTAAGAGATGGTTGTTTAATGCCTATATAGGCATTCGATTGGCCAATAATAGTATTACACGCTACCTATACCAAGTACCGGTAAAGGCATTCCGGCGTTCACCACTGGCTTTAATTTGGTACCGATCAGCTCAATGGCGTGCATCAGCTTTTCATGCGGCAACGAAGCAGTGTCCATCTGGAAAGTAAGCCTTGAGATACCTCCCAATGCTTCGCTGTGCCGAAGTATCTTGGCAGCCACTTCTTCCGGACTTCCAATTAACAAAGCTCCCTGGTCGCCCATTTGTGCTTCAAAACGTCCTCTGGTCATTGGAGGCCAGCCACGCTCCTGCCCAATGCGGGTCATACTGGCTGCATAACCTGGATAAAATTCTTCAATGGCTTGTTCTGTAGTACCGGCTATATAACCCAGGGAGTGTAGCCCAACCGTGAGTTGTTCTGGTGAGTAACCTGCCTTTTTACCAGCCTGTCTGTACAGGTCGATCAGCGGCCGGAAACGATGTGTTTCGCCACCTATAATGGCCACCATTAAAGGTAGTCCCAGCGTACCGGCACGTACGAATGATTCGGGTGTACCACCTACCCCCAGCCAAATGGGTAAAGACTCCTGCACCGGCCTGGGATAGATGGGTTGGTTACGTAATGCCGGGCGGAACTTTCCCGACCAGGTAACAAATTCGTTCTTGCGGATATTGAGCAAGAGGTCCAGCTTTTCCGTAAAGAGCTCGTCATAATCCCGGAGATTCAAACCAAATAAAGGGAATGCATCCGTAAATGAACCGCGTCCTACTACCATTTCGGCCCGGCCCTGTGAGATCAGGTCGAGCGTAGCATATTCCTGGAATACCCTTACCGGATCGGCAGCACTCAATACTGTGACTGCACTGGTAAGGCGGATCTTATTGGTACGGGCGGCAGCAGCAGTAAGTATCAATGCTGTCGCCGAATCTAAAAAGTCTTTGCGGTGATGCTCTCCAATACCAAATACATCCAGGCCCATTTTATCCGCATGTACCATACGCTCCAGTAATTGGGCCATCGCCGTGGCATTATCCCTGGCAATACCTTTACTACCTGCCATTTCAGCGGCAAAACTATCTATTCCTATTTCCATAATAAACACCTTTGTAATGTTGAAATGCAAAGATAATACAATGGAAAGCCGGTTCCTATTAGTAAGCAGTATACAAAAGTATAGTACCCTGAAAAAGTGAAGTATTTGTCAATGCTTTGTGAAAAACTGTTAAGGCCTATGAGTGGGCAGAAAGCTCTTCGTTGAGGCAGGAAGAATGCCGGGTATCCTTCATAAACAGATATACCAACAGCGAAATAGCAATGCACCCCGTTATATACCAGTAAAAATAGGTTTCATGGCCGCTTTTTTTCAACCAAAGGGCTATGTACTCGGCACTACCACCAAAAATAGCTACGGTGAGGGCATAAGGCAATCCTACCCCCAGCGCTCGTACTTCGGCTGGGAAAAGCTCGGCTTTCACCACGGCATTAATACTGGTGTATCCACTTACAATGATCAGCGCGGCCATGAGCAACAGAAAGGCTACCCACAAAGAGCTGGTATTGCTTAATGCGGTAAGCAGCGGTACTGTACACAACACACCCAATACACCGAATCCTATCAGCAAGGGCCTGCGACCAATCTTGTCGGACAAAGCACCCAATAGAGGTTGTATCAACGCAAAGAGCAATAAGGATATAAAGGACAGCCGGGTAGATTGTTCTTTAGTAAGGTGAACGGTATTCACCAGGAATTTCTGCATGTAGGTAGTATAGGTATAAAATGCCAGCGTTCCTCCCAACGTCAGTCCCACGACCGTAAGGATCGCTCCAGGATGTTTTAGTAATTCCCGGATCGTACCCTTTTGTGTTGTCTTTTGTTTTTGTTGTCTTTCAAATGAAGGTGTTTCCTGTAATGAACTGCGTAGGTAAAGCGCAATGATGGACAACAGGGCGCCGATCACAAAAGGAATTCGCCATCCCCAGTTATGTAATTGTGTTTCGCTTAAAATCCGTTGTAGTATTAATTGAATACCCAGGGCGATCAACTGCCCGCCGATAAGGGTTACATATTGAAAACTGGAATAAAAGCCCCGCCGGTTACGGGTAGCCATTTCACTAAGGTAGGTGGCTGATACGCCATATTCACCACCAACACTTAAGCCCTGCAGCAGGCGTGCAATCAACAAAATTACCGGTGCCAGGATACCAATGGTGGCATAGGTGGGCGTAAAAGCAATCAGCAGGGACCCAAACGACATGAGCAGTACTGACCAGGTCATTGATTTTTTTCGCCCCATCTTATCAGCAACATATCCAAACAACCAGCCTCAATGGGACGCATCAAAAGCCCAGGGCAAATACACCTGCCGTATTGAGTAATTGCGCAGTTGCATTGCTCGCCGGGAAAAAGGAAGCCGAAAAATACAAAGCAAAAGCAGAATAGGCATACCAGTCATACCATTCTACCAGGTTTCCGATAGCGCCACCAACAATGGCTTTCAGGCGGGAAATAGATATGGCTTCGGAGGGCTGTTGTATAGGTTTCATCCTGCTAATGGGTGTAGTTTTCCAAATAAATGAGCTTAATAATAAAAAGGAATAATATCCACACTTACACACTTCTATCTGGAAATGGCCCAAAAGATAAACAGAAAGTCAATAATGTTCAAAAACAGGCTATAATTGTTTGCAGAAAAAATCTATCTATGCTAAAACAACAGATCCAGGCACTGGCAGGAAAGAAAGAGGGCCCTTGTATTACCCTCGCCCTGCACACGCACCGCACCCATCCCGACAATCAGCAAGATCCTATTCAGCTGAAGAACCTGCTCACTGAAGCAACAAAACGCCTGTTGCAGGTATACGACAAAAGAACGGTAGCCAACCTGCTCCAGCATATACACGCGGTTGAACAGGACATAGACCATAATTATAACCTCGATGGGCTTTATATATTCCTTGCTAACGACACAAAAACCTATATCCGCACCATTTGGCCGCCAACAGAGAACAAGGTTTACTTAGATGATCAATTTGCCCTGCGCGACCTGGTCAAAGCTTATAACCGGACCGCAGCCTATTATATTTTATTGCTGGACCCTGACGGGGTACAGCTCTTTGAAGCCTTTGATGAAAAAGTACAGTCAGCAGTACACGATCATGGATTTCCAGCCAAAGAGAATACTCATTACCTGACGGATCAACTTAAAGCCAGTGACCCTAAGCAGGTAGACAATCAACTAAAAGAATTCCTGAACAGGATTGACAAGAATATGGTAGCCGTTCACCGTCAAACGCCTTTACCGGTGATCGTTGCCGCCAATCGTGTTAATTACGACCTGTTACTCCAGGTGGCTGATATAGCCTCTATTTATGCCGGCCACTTCCCTATTGACCATCACAACAAAGATGTTCATCACCTAGCTGAAAAAGCATGGCCCCTTATTAAAGACCTTCAAACAGCCAACAGAACTGCCGCCATCAACGAATTATTTGCCGGGGTATCCGCAGGCAAAGTAATTACCGACCTGCAGGAGATTTGGCAAGCCGCTAAAGAAGGGCGCGGCGAACTACTGATGGTAAAAACGATTATGCCCAGTCCATTGGCATTACCAATACAGGTTTTGAATTCACCAATGATGCCACTGTTCCGGGTATTACCGACGATATTGTGAATAACATTGTGTGGGAAGTGGTTGAGAAAAAAGGGCGGGCTTATTTTACTGACCAATCTTCGCTTAATGAATTGGGCGAAATAGCCTTACTTACGCGATATTAAAGGGAATTGGCTGGGTGAGGGAACCAAATCATTACCTGCAGGCGTAACCTACACAAGACGTTAAAATAGCTTACAATTTAGATTATACGCTAGCTTTTAGGGTACCGGAAAATAGGGTTATTGGTAATATTGTTAACCAAAATTTTTGCAAATGCTATACTAGCATAGCAGGGATGATAATACCCTAACCCGATCAACCTGCTATCCCAATTATCTCCATTTTTTTGATGCTAACCTGATGCATTGGGTAATCCCATTCCACGACCGGCCAGGGCGTGGGAAGAATATCCTGTAGAACAGATCAAAAATTATTTCATGTACCAGCACTATAAAAACAAGGGAGGGGATGTATGTATCCCTCCATTATTTTATATTAAACGCTACTGATCACCTCAATGATGGAATCCACCACCTTCGGCCTGGGTCAAAGGTACAGCCACCGGATGTTTCTCAAAATGTTCTACACAACGCTGATAATCTTCGATCAGCATATCTGCCATATCCCGGCTGAATCCATGACGGATCAATACCCGCTGTACTACAATATCACTGGCTGAGCCTGTTAAGGGGTAGGAAGCAATCTGCCAGCCCCGGGAGCGGATCTTTTCAGTTATATCATACAAGGTAAACCCATGTTTGCTTTTCTTTTTAAGCGTCCAGCAGGCGCCAGGCAAACCACCGCGTCCATCATACAGGATATCAAAATGGTCCATTTTACCTATGGCATCGGCAATATAAGCGGCATGATCCAGGCAAGCCTGCTGAAGCTTGGTATAGCCTTCTTTTCCATGCCGGAGCAAGTTATAGTATTGGGCCACGATCTGGCCTCCCGGGCGGGAGAAATTCAAGGCAAAAGTGGGCATATCCCCTCCCAGGTAATTTACCCGGAAGACCAACTCTTCGGGCAGATCATGTTTTTCACGCCATATTACCCAACCTACTCCCAATGGGCTAAGACCATATTTATGTCCCGAACCATTGATCGATTTCACACGAGAGATCCTGAAATCCCAGACCAGTTTGGGATCAATAAATGGAGCTATAAAACCGCCGCTGGCGGCATCCACATGGATGGGTATATCCAATCCTTTTTGCTTCTGCAATTTATCCAGGGCATCAGCAATGGCTTTTACTGGTTCATAGGTTAGCGTGAAGGTGAGGCCCAAAGTAGGCACCACGCCAATGGTATTTTCATCGACCAGCTCCAGTACTTTTTCAGGCGAAAGTTCAAGCCGTCCATGCTCCATACCCACTTCCCTTAACTCTACATCGAAATACCGGGCAAACTTATGCCAGCAAACCTGAACGGCACCACAGATCAGGTTGGGCTTGTCTACCGGTTTCCCCTCCTTTAATCGTTTCAGCCGCCATTTCCACTTCAGCGCAAGCCCGCCCAGCATAGCAGCCTCGCTGGAACCAGTAGTACTGCATCCAATAGTATCGGCACTTGCCGGTGAATTCCAAAGATCGGCCAGTATATGCACGCAGCGGTTCTCTATTTCGGCTGTTTGCGGGTACTCATCCTTATCGATCATGTTCTTGTCTAAACATTCATCCATGAGTTGGTGAACATATTCATCAAGCCAGGTTTGACAAAAAGTGGCCAGGTTCATCCGCGAATTACCATCCAGCATCAACTCATCATGCACCAGGTGGTAAATAGTACGCATGTCCTGCGCATTCTCGGGCATCCTGTATTTGGGAATACTGTGCGTTGAACTATCCATTGCATACATTCCTAGTACCGAACGGGCAGCATCCTTCTTCTTTGTGTAAAGTGGCATGGGCAAAAGTTTTATGAATAGAATATTTAACCGGCAATCCATATACGGGAGCAGGCAGGGGGAATGATCATTCAAACAACGTAGCTAACGCTGTTCTGCATTGCCTTAACTGATGGAGGAGTGAAGAGGTTGGCAGGTGTATAGTTTGAATACTAAAACTATTCAGATGGTAGACGAAAGTTACATAAAGACATGGTATTTAAAAATATTTTTATTTGCATAATATTTTAAATATTATTATTCAAAGAATTTAGAAACCGAAAAAGCTTTACCTTAATTGAATATTCAACCCACACCAGCCGGTGAAACACCCCCAGCAATCATTCACGTAAGGACTTATTGGCCCCTTTCAAACACCGATACCAACTTACTAACTACAGACTCATGCAAATAAAAGGTCAGGTGGCACAAAAAAAATACATATGCTTTCTGGGTATTACACTCTGTATTACATTATTATTACCAGCGCAGGAAAAGAAGCCCGACCAGGAAAAAGGAAAGGGCATCACCCGCAACGATATAGAAAGTGGCTCCTATGAAGGATTGGTATTTACAGATGTCAAAGGAGTTCGTTTACGTTTCAATGGTTTTGTACAGGGTGACGCCATCCATGATCTATATGATATGAGCAATAAATATGGTTTTCAACCATCCAGCATCACTATTCCCGCACTATATGACGCCAATACGGCCTTTGGCATCCGTCAGTCACGCTTTTCCTTTACAGCCCTGGGGCCTACCGACAGCAGAGCACGTATATTAAAGGCCGTTCTTGAATTTGATCTTTGGGGCAATAACAATGGTAATCCCCGTTTGCGCCACGCTTATATCCAGCATGGCAAATGGATACTGGGACAAACCTGGAGTAATTTCATGGACGCCAATATATGGCCCAATATTGTTGATTACTGGGGCCCCAATGGCAGCATCCTGGTAAGACAACCACAAATACGTTTTACCCAAACCACTCCCCACCAATACCTTCTTTCCTTTTCAATAGAACAGCCGAACGCAGATATTACCATTCCCGATACCTGGTTAAAACGATCTGTATACCCCGATCTCACCGCCGCTATCCAGAAAAACTTTGGCCATGACAGTGCGAGCCACTTGCGCCTGGGAGCTGTTTTACATCCCCTGGATTATAAGAATGCTATGGGCAATAAAAAGACCACCCTGGGTTATGCGGGCAACTTTGCAGGCAGCATCAATTTGGGAGGAAAAGATGATGTACGGTTCCAGGCAGCTTATGGCAGCGGTTATGCACGATACAGTGAAGGTATTGGTGGTCAGGGTTATGATGGATATGCAAAAGGAACAGCGCTAGAACCCGTAGATATGTTTTCTTATTGGGTATTCTTCGACCGGTACTGGAACGAAAAATGGGGATCGGCCATTGGTTGGAGTTCGGTAAGATTGTACGATACGGAGGATCGCCCAGCAAGCGTTGAAGCAAGCCAACTATGCTGCTCTTAATACGACCTATTACTTTACCAATTACTTTAAACTGGCCGCAGAACTATTGTATGGACAAAGGGAAAATGCGAATGGGGAATCAGCCAGGAATGTGCGGGTACAATTCACCTCCTTTTTCCGGTTTTGAACCGTTATGCATTAATTGCTTTGATCACATATTTGATAAAATCTTCTATCCCGCCAAAAACGATCTGTCCGCCAATACAAAGTAAAATAAAAGAAAATATCTTCATGATCACCTTGCGCATTTGCAGGGATAGGCGGCCCATCACGAAATCGGTAGAGCCATAACAAAGGTAAATGGTGAAAGCAATCAGTAAGATGGAGGTGATAGCTCCGGCATATTGCAACATGCTATGCGTGCTGTTTCCCCGGTGTACCAGCGACTCGGCACTGATGGTCAGTGCTACAGAAATAGTCCCAGGCCCTACCGTAAAAGGAAAAGTGAAAGGATAGAACAGTTTGCTTTTATAAGCTTCAAACCCACGGATACTGTTGGCCAGCTTGATCTTATCATCACTGTCATTAACATCCTCGTCTTTTTGCAGGGAACGCCATCCCATGGCCAGGATAACCATCCCTCCGCAGATCTTTACAATGGGCACCGTAATACCAAACAATTTAAGAATATAGACCCCACCCATCAATATAATGATGAGCATAACAGCGGCATTGATAGCTATCTTTTTCGCCAATCGCCTGCGCTCGTTGCCATCTGCTCCAGGTGTTATATTATAGAACAGTACACCCGATCCAATGGGGTTGATCACATGAAACAGGGCTACATACGTCAAAGGAATAATACTTACAAAATACTCCAGTTGTGTAATAAAGTTTCCCGGCATGCCCCAAACCTAACAAAAGGAGTAAACTATCCACCAATTGGTTTAAAAATTAGCAATTGGAGGACCAGTTTACTTATACAACAGTCCAACTACTTATTGCAGGAAACCTGGCTGCGCATACGCCAGGTCGGAATATTGCCTCTCCTGTAGCAATACCCGGCTTGCGCTTATGCGCTCCTATCTCACAGTTCAAGACTCTCTTCCCCATCAACCCCTTCCACAAACTATAACACATCAGGATGAGCAATATGCCAAAAGGCAATCCTGTAATGATCGTGGCCGTTTGTAATGCCTGTAAGCCCCCACCCCATAACAATACCATGGCAATGGCGCCCTGCAAAATGGCCCAGTACACACGTTGACTGGATGGTGTATTTGATGCGCCACCAGAGGTGATCCTGTCTACCACCAGGGAACCCGAATCGCAGGAGGTAACAAAGAAAAAGGCAATCAGTACGATACTCACTACCGAAACAATGATACTCAATGGAAACTGTTCCAGGAATATAAATAGACTCACTGCCACATTTCCCTCCGCTGCATTGGCGACAGCAGTATTCCCCTGCAATAGCTGGCGTAGCGCCGTGCTGCCAAAAACAGTGAACCACAAAAGGCCAATAAAGCAGGTACCAGCAATACCCCGGTTATGAATTCGCCAATGGTACGCCCCTTCGAGATAGTAGCAATGAATATACCTACAAACGGGCTCCAGGCGATCCACCAGCTCCAATAAAAGATCGTCCAGTTATTTTGCCAGCCTGTATCGCCAAAACTATCACTCCAGGTACTCAGGCTGATCAGGTCATTCAAGTAACCGCCCATGTTCTGGAAATAAGACTTGATGATAAAAGCAGTAGGTCCCAGTACAAGAACGATCAACATCAACCCCAGGGCCATCAATATATTTAGCTTGCTAAGCTGCTTAACTCCTTTATCAAGCCCACTGGCTACCGAAGCAATGGCAACAGCCGATACGACTACAATAATAACAGATTGCGTAATGGAGTTATCTGGCAATTGCGTTACCTGGTTAATACCTGCACTCATTTGCCGGGCCCCAAATCCCAACGTGGTGGCCAAACCAAACAAGGTGGCCATTGCTGCCAGTATATCTATAGAATGTCCCAGCCACCCATGCAGGCGCTCTTTCCAGAGCGGATAAAATAGCCAGCGGAAGGTTAAAGGCAATTGACGGTTGAAGCAAAAGAAAGCCAGCGCCAACGCTACCATGGCATATATAGCCCAGGCATGGATGCCCCAATGCAAAAAAGTAAATGACATGGCCTGCCGGGCCAGCGCCGCTTCACTTTCTTTGGGTAAGGGAGGATGCTTAAAATGTAGCAATGGTTCTGCTACCCCATAAAACAAAATACCAATCCCCATACCAGCACTGAATAACATCGAAAACCAGGCCCCCATACTAAAGGCTGGCCTTGCATGGGGACCGCCCAGGCGGATATGCCGGAACCTGCTTTGAACCAGGTAAATGGAAAATATTACCAGCAGGTCTACCGCAATGATCAGGATCCACCCCAACTTAGAAGTAATATACAGCTGTACCTGAGCCAGGTTCTTTTCAACAGCCGCATTGGACAGGCGGCAGATGATCAAAGCAATAATAATTACAGCTGAAACCGTCCGGAATACAGGTTTATTGATCACCCAACTTTTCATAAATGCCATAGCGGCTTATTTTGTTATGGTATAACAATACAGCAATTGGACAGGGAGGGGTGCTAATTATACATGATCGGGGGATCTTTCAGACAGGCAGGAATAAAGATACTGTTTTTCGGCCTCCCCATCGGAGGTCGATAATTATACCCCACAATGTCGCAATTCCCCTTCTTCCATCGGTGCAAGAGTTTATAAGTTTGCTAAAACATTATCACCATGTCATTCCAAGCCTATTTAGACAATATTAAAACAAAGACAGGAAAGAGCGCAACCGATTTTGTGAAGCTGGCAGAAAAGAAAAAGTTCATACAGAAGGGTGAACTGGACCCCAAAGTGAAAGCAGGGCAAATTGTAGAGTGGCTGAAAGCAGATTTTGAACTGGGCCACGGGCACGCCATGGCTGTCTATGCCTATTTTAAGGGAAAGCGTGATTGATCTCCTGGAGTTCAGGCATCTCCTCCCTACTTTCGTTGGTTCCCCAGTCACTAGGCAGAGCCCCTGGATGATAGGTACTGCACTAATAGCAAATCAACCGTTTACAGTAGGATGCAGCGTATATCCAGTGATGATCCAGCCCAGATGCAACGTTCGTATTAAGAGACGCTGCATCTAGGCTTACACATCGTTGGCCTTGCGTTTACATTATCCTTGATAAATAGACCAAGTGAATAGAAGCAAGCCTTTATCTTCCTGTCTTCCCAGGGTATGCCCGGGCACAATCTTACTGACACCCCCGGCAGCCATACCATTTCTTAATTGCCAGTATATAATTGTAAATCAATACATAATGGCCTAAAACAGCAAAGGCGACCCCAAAAGGGTCGCCTTTGCGTCTATGTTTTTTAACTTATAAGAATTTCAATACTTCATTGCCAATCGCTACCGTACCCAATATTTTATCGGCAGGCGTTTGCGCATCAGCAATATCCCTGGTGCGGAAACCTTCTTTCAGCACTTTATCAACGGCACTGATCACCAGTTCCGACTCGGCTTTCATGCCGAAGGAAATGTCCAGCAACAAGGCAGCCGACAAAATAGACGCCAAAGGATTGGCCACGCCTTTACCCGTAATATCGTGGGCCGAACCATGAATGGGTTCATATACACCTGTACCATCGCCAATAGAAGCTGAAGCCAGCATACCCATGGAGCCGGCAATTTGAGATGCCTCATCTGTAAGGATATCACCGAAGAGGTTGGCGGTAACCACCACATCAAAACGGCGGGGATCTTTGATCAGCAGCATGGCAGCCGCATCTACAAACTGGTGTTCTACTTCGATATCGGGATATTCCAGGGCTACTTTTTGTACCACTTCTCTCCAAAGCCTGGAAGTTTCTATTACATTCGCTTTATCTACTGAACACAATTTCTTTCTCCGTGTACGGGCGGCGTCAAATGCCTTGCGGGCAATGCGCTCAACTTCGTACCGGCTGTATTCCGCAATATCATAAGCCGTATCACCATTGTTTTTCCTGCCTTTTTCACCAAAGTAAATATCGCCGGTCAACTCACGGAAAAACAGGATATCGGCACCTTTTAATATTTCGGGTTTGATACTGGAAGCACCCAGCAATTCATCAAACAACTTAATCGGGCGCAGGTTGGCATATAAGCCCAGTTCTTTGCGCATCTTCAGCAACCCTTGTTCGGGTCTTACTTTAGCCGAAGGATCATTATCGTATTTCGGATGGCCTACAGCACCAAACAATACGGCATCCGACTTCCTCATTTTTTTCCAGTGACTCATCGGGCAAAGGATTGCCTGTTGCTTCAATGGCCACATGCCCTATTAATGCTTCATCATAAGTAAAGGTATGCCCGAATTTCGAAGCGATCCTATCCAATACTTGCTTACCAACTGCTGTTACTTCCTGCCCTATTCCATCGCCAGGAACGATGAGGATGTGCTTATTTGCCATGAAAGGTTATTATGATATGAATATTTTTTTGAGGCTGCAAAAATAATTACCAAATGCAGGTTCCCCATTAAATCAGATTGAGCATTTTAGCAGTAGCCTTAATAGCAGATACCGTTTGATCACTATCCAATCCCCGGGTAATAAATTCCTTGTTGTTATAACTCCAGGTAATGATCGTTTCGCACAAGGCGTCACTTTTACCGCCTGGAGGGATACGAACGGCATAATCTGTAAGGGAGGGCAGGTCCTGCTTGCGTTTCTTATACACTTTTTCAGTGCATTCATGAAGGCATCGTATTGCCCGTCGCCCTGTGCATGCTCTTCAAACAACTCCCCTTCAATAGCTATTTTAAGCGTCACAGAAGGATTGAGGTTTTTAGAATGCGTGAGCACATAGTTTTCAATGGTTACCTTTTCCTCGATGGCATTGCTGTTCAGTACATCTGAAATGATATAAGGAAGATCGGCTTGCGTAACCACTTCTTTCCGGTCGCCCAGTTCAATGATACGTTGCGTTACCTTTTTCAGATCGGGCTCCGAAAGGTGCAATCCCAATTGTTGCAGGTTATTTTCAATATTGGCCTTGCCGCTTGTTTTGCCCAACGCGTATTTGCGCTGACGACCAAAACGCTCCGGCATCAGGTCACTGAAATACAGCTTATTCTTTTTGTCCCCGTCGGCATGGATACCGGCGGTTTGCGTAAACACGTTTTCCCCTACTACCGGCTTGTTTACCGGGATACGGAAGCCCGAGAAACTTTCAACCAGCTTGCTCACTGTATACAATGATTTTTCGACTACCGAGGTTTTAACCCCTGGCATAAAATCATTCAGCACAGCTATGGCGCTGGCCAATGGAGCATTCCCCGCCCTTTCGCCCATGCCATTGATCGTAAGGTGGATTCCATGTGCGCCGGCTTTGATACCTTCCAACACATTGGCTGTACCGAGGTCATAATCATTGTGTGCATGAAAGTCGAAATGCAAGCCAGGGTATCGTTGTACAATGGAGGAAATGAATTCATACACTTCCGAAGGGATGAGCACGCCCAGTGTATCGGGCAACATCACCCTTTTACCGGCTGATCTTGCAGGAAATCGAGGTATTGAAATACATAGTCTCTCGAATGACGCATGCCATTACTCCAGTCTTCCAGGTATACATTGCATTCCAATCCTTTTTCCGGGCCAATGCTATCACAGCCGCTACTTCGGCAAAATGCTGTTCGGGTTTCTTTTTTAATTGGTGGGTAAGGTGGTTGAGCGAACCTTTGGTAAGCAGGTTCATCACCTTGGCACCTGCTTTTTGCATCCATTGTACCGACACATCGCCATCAACAAAGGTGAGTACCTCCACCTTATGCAGCAAGCCATTGCCTTTGGCCCATTTGGTAATGGCTTTTACAGCAGCAAATTCCCCGTCCGATACGCGGGCCGAGGCAATTTCAATTCGATCCACTTTTACATCTGTCAGTAAAAGCTGGGCAATGGTTAGCTTTTCCGATGCCGAAAAAGAAACACCGCTGGTTTGTTCACCATCGCGGAGCGTGGTGTCCATTATTTCAATATACCGGGAAGCAGGAGACATAACTGATAATGACGGTTTAATTAATACATGCTTTGTGCTGCAAATGTCTGGATCTCACTTTTCATAGCCTGTAAGTAATCTATATCATCATAACCATTGATCATGTTGTGCTTCTTATAGCCATTGATCTCAAATGATTCTTTTTCGCCGGTAGCCAGGATGGTAATGGATTGTTCGGGCAGGTTAATTTCCACCTGCGTATTGGGATCGGCTTCAATAGCCTTGAAGATCTTATCCAGGAAAGCGGGACTTACCTGTACCGGCAGGATGCCGATATTCAGGGAGTTGTTCTTGAAAATATCAGCAAAAAAGCTGGATACCACACAACGGAAACCATAATCATAGATGGCCCAGGCGGCATGTTCCCGGCTGCTGCCGCTTCCAAAATTGCGACCGCCTACCAGGATCTTGCCTGAGTAGATGGGGTTGTTCAACACAAAATCCTGCTTGGGGCTGCCATCTGCATTGTAACGCCAGTCGCGGAACAGGTTATCACCAAATCCTTTCCGTTCAGTGGCTTTTAAGAAACGTGCAGGAATGATCTGATCTGTATCTACGTTCTCAATCGGCATGGGAACCGCTGTACTTGTTAATACTGTAAATTTATCGTAAGCCATGTTATATTAGCTGCGAGCTACGAGCTTTGAGCCACGAGCTCTTTTTAATGAATATTGTTAATATACAGTCTTCTCTGCCCCTCTTCAATCTTCTGTATTCTGTCTGCTGTATTCTGTATTCTACTCCTTAAATCAGGTCCCTCGGATCGGTCACTACGCCTGTAACAGCAGCAGCGGCTGCCACCAGCGGACTGGCGAGGAGGGTTCTGGCACCGGGGCCTTGCCTTCCTTCAAAGTTCCGGTTACTGGTGCTCACAGCGTATTTACCGGCAGGGATCTTGTCATCATTCATGGCCAAACAGGCGGAACAACCAGGTTGACGCAATTGGAAGCCGGCTGCTGTTAAAATGTCCAGGATACCTTCTTCTTTGATCTGTTGTTCTACAATATGAGATCCGGGAACGATCCAGGCGGTAATGTGTTCGGCTTTCTTTCGTCCTTTTATGATGGAAGCAAAAGCGCGGAAATCTTCAATACGGCCATTGGTACAGCTACCGATGAAAACATAATCCACTTTTTTACCCAGCATTGCTTCATCTTCATGGAAACCCATATACTCAAGCGACTTATCATAGCTGGCTTTGCTGCCACCTGCCTGCTGGGCGGTAGGTATATGTTTGGTAATCCCCATGCCCATGCCCGGATTGGTGCCATAAGTGATCATGGGTTCTATATCAGCTGCATTGAAATTATGTTCCAGGTCGAAGGTGGCGCCTGTTTCTGTTTTCAATGTTTTCCAGTAAGCCAGTGCTTTTTCCCAGGCTTCGCCCTTGGGAGCTTTTTCACGGCCCTTGATGTAAGCAAAAGTGGTTTCATCCGAGCGATCATACCGCCACGGGCGCCCATCTCAATACTCATATTACAAACCGTCATACGACCTTCCATCGTCATATTTTCAAATACTTCGCCGGCAAATTCTACAAAGTAACCGGTAGCCCCTGCTGCGGTGAGCTTTGAAATAATGTACAACACCACATCCTTGGGGGTAATACCCTTGCCCAGCTTGCCATGCACGTTGAGACGCATTTTCCTGGGTTTGGGCTGCATGATGCATTGAGAAGAAAGCACCATTTCTACTTCGGAAGTACCAATACCAAAGGCAATAGCGCCAAAAGCGCCATGGGTAGAAGTATGTGAATCGCCGCAAACAATGGTCATACCCGGCAGGGTGATGCCATTTTCGGGGCCTACTACGTGTACAATACCATTTTTAGGATTGCCCAAACCCCAATGTGAAATACCATATTTGGAGGAATTGGATTCCAGGGCTTTCAGTTGGTTGGCCGAAAGAGGATCCGCAACCGGCAAATGCTGGTTAATGGTGGGCGTATTATGATCGGCTGTAGCAAATGTTTTTTCAGGGAATATGACCTTTAATCCCCGGGTTTCCAGGCCAAGAAAGGCCACCGGACTGGTTACTTCATGAATGAAATGGCGGTCAATAAATAATACATCAGGACCATCTTCAATTTTCCTGACCACATGGGAATCCCATACTTTGTCAAATAACGTAGCAGGCGTCTTACTCATTTTGTATAATTTAAAACAGGACTGCAAATTTCTTAAATTATATCCGGATATTCAGGTTTTTAAAGGGATTTTTTCTAATATTAGCGCTCTAAAAGTAAACAACTGTTAGTTCACTGCCGGGTCAGGCCCAACAAGGCGCCCTTAACTTTACGCCGCTTATGAACCCATTGGATAGTCCTGATCTCAACGAAGTGCAGAATGAGGCAAAGAACCTGGCCATTGAATGTAAACATGGATTTATACATATCGACATTTACTAGTGGCCATGCTCACTACAGGTTGCACCACCCCCAAATACCTGGCCCCCGGAATTGGATCGTGGGAACGCTTATGCCTATTAAGTACAAGGGTGTGATCTTCCTCGACCAGGGTAATAAGGCCCTTGCTATGCAACAATTCCAACAGGCCCTTAGATTCCGCTTTACCGAAACCTATGGCAACGAAGTAATAGAACTCCTGAAAAATACTAGCGGTGGGTTGTCCATGGAGGGTGGCTTAACCTAAAAACGCTGACGGTCATCTTAATTCAAGCACTTTTTTGTAGATTTAACCCATGAAACCACTTCCTATCCTTTTACTCCTGCTCCTGGGCTATCAGTTGGCCTCTGCCCAGCAAACCGACACCCGTTATTTTGAACTTCGGATCTACTATTGCCATCCCGGCAAGCTGAATACCTTAATAGAACGCTTTGCCAATCATACTACCAAACTTTTTGAAAAACATGGGATGACCAATATAGGTTACTGGCTGCCTGTGAGCAATCCCGACAGCGCTTTGTATTATGTGCTGGCTTTCCCCAATAAAGAAGCCCGGGATGCTTCCTGGAAAGCATTTGTAGCCGATCCCGAATGGAAAAGGGTCAGTACTGAATCTGAAAAGAATGGCAAGATCATCAATAAGATCACTTCCATATTCATGAATGCGGCTGCGATCTCCCCCATTATTAAGGCCTCCCAGCAAGATCCAACACGTACTTTTGAATTGCGCACCTACACCTGCCTGCCCGGCCGGCTGCCCAACCTGATCACCCGCTTCCGCGATCATACCCTCAAGCTATTTGAAAACCACGGTATGACCAATATTGCCTATTGGACAACCCTAGAAACAGACAGTACGCAGCCCAAACTAATCTACATACTGGCCCACAAAAGCGAAGAAGCCGGCAAAAATCCTTTGAAACATTCCGCGCCGACCCTGCCTGGATCGCCGTACGCGATGCTTCGGAAAAAGATGGCAAGATCGTAGAGAAACTGGAATCGATCATTTTGAAACCGCTCCCCTTTTCAACTATAAAATAAACAAAAGGTCTACCTTAAAACCTTCTTGCCAGCAATTATTGACTGACTCCACCAATCAATAACCAATTAACAGGCGGAATTGTGCATATTTGCAAACCTGTTATACAACAGGCATAAAGGCTACTCATTTCCTCATGAACAAATCAACGCGCTACACGTTGTATTTAGGGTAGTAAGAAGTAGTCGTATTGTACAGCCGGTCATTCAATGACCTCGATGGTCATCACTGGGAATATTTCTACATGGACATGAGCGCAATGCCACAAGGCTAAGTAGCCAGTCAGGCAACAAACAATATAGCCATTACTACAAAGGGCGGATGTGCCTGCTGGTACATCCGCCCTTTATTATTTGCGCCAAAGGCGCAACAGTCGTTTATCTCAACCTTCCTTTCGGTGGCGCCGGAATGGCCGGATTACCTACCACTGTAGCACCTGCTGGCACATCACGGGTCACTACAGCTCCCGCTCCTACAATGGCATCATCGCCAATGGTTACGCCGGGTAGGATCAATGCTCCTCCACCAATCCATACATTTCGGCCTATATGAATGGGCTTACCCGATTCAAGCCCCTCTTTGCGCACTTCCGGATCACGGGGATGATCGGCAGTAAGTATCTGTACGCCCGGACCAATCTGGGTAAAATCGCCAATATGAACCGTTGCTACATCCAATATCACACAATTATAGTTCAGGAACACGCCTTCGCCAACGGTAATATTGTAGCCATAATCAATATGAAAGGGTGGTCTGATAGTAGTGCCCACTCCCACTGCTGCAAATGCTTCTCTTAGCAGCGCTTGCCGCTCAGCACCCGTCAACGATTGTGAAGTATTGTATTTACTCATCCAATTTTTGGCTGCTACTGCATCTGCCTGCAATTCCGGACTGCCCGCATTGTATAACTCTCCGGCCAACATTTTTCTTTCTCTGATTTCATGGGAATGTATTACCTGTTTTCTATCAAACAAGACGCAAATGTCTGGCATTTATCGCTAAGGAAATGATAATTTAAAGGAGTTGTATTAAACCTGGCAGTTGTCAGCCTAAGCCTGTTGAAGGTGGGCTTCCGCACTACTGCGGGACCGCGCTGCTATGCCGGGCTGCAGGGTGACTCACCTTTTGTCTAAAGGAGCCTGTCGAAGGCGACTTCAATAAACTTAACTTGACACAGTATCTACAATGCCGTTAACTGGATGCTTTCATTTTCATGCGTGGCGAATTGTATCCGGCTGCCATTAAGCGTTTCGGCTTTTTCCCATTACGTGTTACCTGTATGGTTTTCCCTGGCCAGGGGTTTTCAAGCAAGCAGGGGCGCGCTCTTTCACTGCGCAAGTGCACGTAGGCTACCTGCCCATTTTTCAAGCTACTGCTTACCAGGAAAGCACCATAGGCCCTTAGCTGATCAAAGCGGGCTTCCCTGGCATGGTTCCAGTTGGGGAAGATCCGTATAACCCCTTCATAACTTTGCAATAGCATTTCATTGATGGTAAGCGGTACAGCCGCCAGGGTTTCAATACCACCGCCCCTTGTGTGATCCACAAATTGGGTAAGGATTGAACCGCTATTCGCTCCTTGAGGTAGCCCAGTATTTCATCGGCATCATACCCTACACGCACCGCAGCAGGAAAGCAGGTCTCGATACCATTATTCAGGGTATTGCCCCACTCGGCTGGCGACTTCATCTTGTCTTTCCAATGCGCTACATCATTCAGCAGGATATGATTAAAAGAAGAATCTGATACTGGACCAGCTACTCCTCCCGGCAGGATCAAACCATGTATAGACACACGGTTCAAACCGGCAGGTCGTTCATAACCCCAGGGCCTTTTTCCACGCTTTGCAAACTGGGTCGACCATCCGCATCCCCTACCGGGAACTTACTGAGGTGATCGAGGATATGCCGCCATTTTTCCTGCCTGCCCGCATCCCTTCCCAGGTAAGTGCTCATATCGACCATTCCCTTGAACAACATTTTTACCAGGCCAAGGGAAAGCGTGGAATTAAAATCCCCCAGCCTGTCTCGCCAGTTTCCTGTTGTACCCAGCCGGGGCATTACTTCATTAAAGTGGTCCATATAGATCACATACCGGCCATCTTCAAATTTCAAATAGTCTTCCCAGAAGTTAGCACATTCTACAATATAAGGATATACACGAGCTGCGTATTGCTGATCATAAGTACTGTAAAAACGCATCAGCATATTCCCTACACCAAATACCGCATTGATCTTTTGACCGAGGAATTTATACCCTCCATCAATGGTATTTTCACGCGTACCGTATCGTTTCTCCATTTCTTCGGGTGTTAATGGCCAGCGGGTAGTTACCAGTCCCCGTGGCCCGATGCCTACTGGGTAATAGATCCCCTCATATTCAACAGTTCCCTGGCATGCGCCTTGCCATTCGGTATATAATCCAGTAAAGGCTGATCATAATTACCCACCAGGTCAAGCTGGTTGGAAGCGTATGCCCCCAATAGGGCGCCTGGTAATTGTAATTAAGGTGGTAGTCACCACCCCAGGAGGTGGAATCTTTCGTAATAAAAGGTCCCCATATGCCGGGTGCAAATTTATTACCGCGCGAAGCGCAGGCCAGCAAGTATTGGGAAGCGTAATAGTATTTTTCGAGATAAGGATCACCAAACTGCACAGTGGACCTTGACCAAAACTGCTGCCACCAACGCTCATGAGCCATACGCTTTTTTTCAATGCCGGCAGCGGTTAAGGCACTGGCAGTCTTGATAGCCTGCGCTTTCCATTGTGGATGGTCAAAATTGGTGAAGAGCGTGAGTGTAAGTATTATCTTTTTACCTGGAAGCAACGTTACCTCATTATTAACAACCGAGGCGCCCAATACCTTCATGGCAATAGCTATATCACAGGGCCACTCCAGCAAGGCAGTATCTTTAAAGGAACGGGTTACCCATTGTACGCCATGGGAGGTACCAGCATTGTTAATCAGTATTGCCTTCGGCCCCCATAATTTCAATTGCAGTTGGCAGGGTTCACTGGCTGTAAATTCAGCCACTACTGTATTTTGTGTTGCTGCCACCCAGGTATGAAGGGATACTTTTGTTTGTCCGTTGGAGAAACTGGCCTGGATAGCGGCTTTGTCCATCACTTGTTCAGCATACCAGGATGCACCTTTCAAGGCTTTGATGTTAACCTGCAGGGCACCTGGAAAAGCAATGCCGCCGCCGGGATATACAGGCCAGGCCCGCCAGAAATCATTTTTGCCCAGGTAAAAAGACAACTGATCGGGTGTTCCGCCCAGGGTAAGACCTATATCGCCATTGCCCGCCAAGGGTGCATCGGGCACTTTGCCGGTGGGTGCCATACGTGGAGGCCCGGTAAAACTGGCCTTGTATCGACCAGCGTAAATGTTTTGTGCATTCGAGTAACCAATAGCCAGCAAACAAAATAGCATACAGAAAGTCCTAAGCATAGCAACCCGTTTCATATAGTTCATTTAAGCGTAACAAAAGCCTCTGCCCTTGCAAGCTAAGTATGAACCAGGTAAACTGTGCCACCCCAGGTTAACCTTCCTGTAAGCTATTTTGTCAATTAGGATGTCTTCCTCTATCCATCTATCCACTTTTCACCCCTTCAACTTTAGTAAATTCTATAAAACAAAGCTCCCCCATTACCGGTGCCGCCGCTTCCTGTAGTGGTAATATGACCGGTATTGCCATTGCCATCATAACCACTTGCCTTGTTATAGCTGGACGTACAATTGGTAACCGTGTGGGCTACATTTTGACCGGCACTCCCCAATTTAAATCCATTGCCATCGCCATTGGTACCATAGCCATTATTGGTAGCCGTACAATTGGTAATTGTTACAGTAGAAGGTTGGCCATACAGGTCCCAACCATCATCGGAGTTGTGATTGGCCGTACAATGGTCAAATTTATTGCCGGCGCCGGCAGATAATTTACAGGCAAAACCATCGGCATTTTCCCCACCATTCTGCGTATCATAGTTTTCGTTTGATTTGCAATAGCTGACATTGTTGTGGTGAGAACCATTGTAAATTTGCAATCCCGAATCATGGTTGCCGGTTGTGGTTACGTTGTACACATAGTTGTAGCCACCCGTTTGAAACACCAAACCACAATCGGGTCCATTCTTGATGGTCATATTGGTAATATTCCAATAACTGCCATTGCATTTAACACCCCAGCCTGATGCTATACCCGAACAGTTTAGTACACCGCCCGTGATATTGATCTTGGAACTGGCAGTGCCGCTGGCCAACAACTGCAAGGTACTCGTAAGGTTAATCGTTCCGCTAATGGTGATGATATCGCCAGGTACCGCTGCCGCTACGGCCGCCTTCAAGGCAGCTTCGGTAGTAACCGTTACACTGCGAATCCCGCTTGGAAGATTGGGCGGCGGAAGGGTTTCTTCTTCTTCGGCAAGCGGTTCAGGGATTGACTCTTTTGATTTCTGGCAGGACAAGATGATTACGCATAGCATCAGCATGCTAAGATAACTTTTCATAAATAAGGCTTTTAATCGTTAGGAGATAAAATAGATTACCAACCTAAATTCAATAAATAAACGAAGATTCATACAAGCATCCATACATTTTATTTACGCAATCGATGCCGGCAACGATTGCGTTTCCCCGCCCGCTACCACAACCATTCAATTCCCCACCCACGCTGCCTGTTTCTTCTTCTCACCATTTCAACTTGTCAACAATTTCAACCTATCAAACTTTCCAACTTTCGGACTTTCCCGACTTCCGGTCTTGCCGACCTTCCAAACACAATCGTTTGCTTAAAATAATTGCTGCATAAGTTCAAACACAAGGGCGTTCTGACGCCGTTTCTTTTCAGGAAATAACTACTTTGCAATTGTTTATGAGGTCCCCGGAACGATTGGATGAAGCAACCATATTGAGCGAAGTAGCAAAAGGCAATGAAACTGCCTTTCGGCTACTCTTTGAACAATGGCATCCGCTCCTCGCCGATTATATCTACCGCCTAACCAGGTCAAAAGAACTGGCAGCAGAAACAGTCCAGGATGTGTTCCTCAAAATATGGGTAGGCCGCGCATCATTGGCCGAGATCAGGAACTTCAAGCCCTACCTCTGGGTGATCAGTCGCAACCATGTTATCAACCTTTTAAAGAAAGCCATGCGGGAATTGCAACAGGCCGAAGCCTGGGAAAAAGAGCATGCCCTGGCAGCGTCCGAACCGGAGGAAGCCGTTGATATGTACAACTTGCTCGATGAGGCTATTGATAAATTGCCTGCCAGGCAACAGGAGGTATACAGGTTGCACCGACACGAACAGTTAACCTATCAGCAAATTGCCCTGAAACTGGGCATTGGAAAAGAATCGGTCAAAACACATCTCAAACTGGCTTCACAGGCCATCAGCCGGTACCTGCACGACCGGCGGGCATTCATTTTATTACTGGCAGGAATAATTTCAAAAAAATTCTAACTCCCTTTCCCCCTTTTGTATCACCCCATTGTCCTTACTATAGAATGGCCGAACATCAACGATTAACCACCTTGTTTGAAAGGTATATGGCTGGATTAGCCAGTTCCGAAGAAAAGGAGGAATTGGCTGCGCTGGTGGGCACTGCCGATACCAACACCTTATCCGGAATGCTCGATGACTCCTGGCAGGGTTTCGATACCCCTTCCGCCATCCTGGATGCGGAGGAGGCCGAAAAGATCCTGCAGCAGGTACTTCAAGAAGAAAACAAAGTAGCAACCCTTCATCCTTACGAAAATAAAAGAGGCCATCCCCTCGCTGGTATTATACTGCCGTAGCAGCGGCTATACTCCTGCTGATGACAGGTGGCTATTGGTTGTTGAACAAAAACACCACCCCGCCTGCAGCAAAAGTAAGCCCCGGGAATACCAGCCAGGATGCGCTACCTGGCAAAAACAAAGCCGTACTGGTATTGGCCGATGGCACCAAGATTGTAATAGACAGTGCCTCCATGGGCCTGCTGGCCAGCCAGGGCAAAGCGCAGGTAGTTTATAAAGACGGGAAGGTTATGTATGAAACGCTCCAGGCAAAAGACAATACCCTGCCACTCTTTAATACCTTGTCCACTGTCAATGGAGAAAGCTTTTCACTCACCCTATCCGATGGTACCCGTTTGTGGCTGAATGCAGCCTCGTCGGCCCGCTTTCCGGTAACCTTTAACGGCCCGGAACGAAAAGTAGAAATAACCGGAGAAGTATACTTTGAAGTGGCAAAAATAAAGCAAAGCCCTTTATTGTATCGGCCAATGGTATGGAAGTGCAGGCATTGGGAACAGCTTTCAATGTCAACACATATATAGATGAGCGGGCCATCAAAACAACCCTGGTGGAAGGAGCTGTAAAAGTGAGCCACCATAGTCAGCAAGTATTGTTGCAGCCTGGTGAGCAATCCATACTACAGCAGGATGGCAAGCTGACCCCAGGTAAAACAATCAATGTTCAGGAAGTAGTAGCCTGGAAAGAAGGTGTATTTTATTTCGATAATGCGACCCTTGAAACCATCCTGCGACAATTTGCACGCTGGTATGATGTAAAGGTTAGTTATGAAGGCAATATAAAAGACAGGAAATTCTTCGGAATTATAGGCCGCAATAGCCCCTTATCCGGTGTGCTGAAATTGCTTCAGGCCAATGACATCAGCTACCGTATTGAAGGGAAAGAGCTGGTGGTTACCTCCATGTAGCAAGTATTCGATGCAATATAATCGACCAATAGGAATAGGCTCCTGCTGGTACCAGGAGCCTATGGTCCAGGTCGACAGTTGACAGGTGACGAACCCATTATTGTAAACCTAAACATGACAAAGTTATGCAATTACCCAAACTGCTGCGTATTATGAAAATCACCGCTTTTTTGCTACTCACCGTCTGTCTGCAGGTGGCCGCCCGGACAGAGGGACAAACACTAACGCTGTCGATGAAGCAGGCGCCTGTAAAACAGGTACTGCGCGAAATTCAAAAACAAACCGGCCTGAATATCCTGGTCGATGAAGCCCTGCTGCAACACAACAGCCTGGTCACTCTACAAGGACGCAACCTGTCCTTGCAGGAAGTGCTGGAACGCTGTTTCGACAAACAACCCTTCAGCTATGCCATTGATAATGGCGCGCTGACCATTAAACCCAAAAGCCCCGGGCTACCGGCTCCAGCCATTGCACCGCAATTCAGGATCCAGGGGCGCGTAACAGACGAACAAGGCCAGCCCTTGTCTTCCGCTTCTGTACGGCTGAAAGGTTCCGACAAAGGTGCCGCTACTGATGCCAATGGTAATTTTGCATTGGACGCGCCCGGAGAAATCGCCGTATTGGTCATTTCTTTCGTTGGTTATCAAACACAGGAGATAACCGTATCCAATTCCAATCAACTCAACATTATTTTAAAACGAGCCGCAACCACGGGTGAAGAAGTGGTAATCATTGGGTATGGTACCCGTAAAAATCCCAATTGATCGGTTCCGTTTCACAGATCAATGCCGAAAAGGTCAATAACCGGGCTGTTCCTCAATTGTCCAATGCACTAACAGGGCAAATGCCAGGTGTTACAGTCATACAGCGTTCTGGTCAGCCAGGTGCTAGTGGTGGCAATATCCAGATCAGGGGTGTTGGCTCTTTCGGCGCTTCTACGGGAGCCCTGATATTGGTAGATGGTATACCCGCCAATTCATTCAATGATGTTGACCCCAATGACGTAGAAAATATATCGGTACTAAAAGATGCATCTTCAGCTGCCATCTATGGTGCCCGTGCAGCCAATGGTGTAATCCTGGTAACCACCAAAACAGGCAAGGGTGAAAAACTGAAAGTAAGTTACAATGGATATGTAGGCACTCAAAAAGCCACTGCCTATCCCGAATTTGTACGGTCATGGGAATATGCCACTTTACTCAATGAAGCACAGCCTGGGGCTTATACTGCCGAACAGATCCAAAAATACAAGGATGGCAGTGATCCGGACAGTTACCCGGACATGGACTATATCGACCTCGTTTTCAAGAAATCGACCTTACAAACCGGGCATAATATTTCCTTCTCCAACAACAACCGCAATACCGCCTACCAGTTGTCATTTGGCTATCTGTCACAAAATGGTATCGTAGCCAGGAACAATTACAACCGCTACAATATCCGGTTGAATATTACCAATACCCTGGCACCCAACCTCAAACTCACCACTCGTTTATCAGCCATCCAAACGAAAAATGATGAGCCGGCGCCTCCTGCCACACTCGACTTTGATGACATGCTCAATGCCATCAGCAACGTGATCCGCACGCCTGCTATTTATGCCAATAAACTAAGCAACGGCGACTGGGGTCCAGGCGTTGTTGGAAAAGGAACACCTGTTTCCTACCTCGACAATGCTTCTTTTATAAATACAAAGGGACCGATCTGGCAGCCAACCTGCGACTCGATTGGAATGTGATTCCCGACCTGAAGTTGTCGCTCATTGGAGGATATACCGCTTTATTTGAAAACTCAAAACGCTTCCTGGCTTCTCAGCGCATCAATGCCAATGTAACTTTGGGGCCTTCCACCCTTAATCAGTCAAGCGCCAACTCCAATTATAAAACCTTTCAGCAACTGGCCGAATACCGCAAGCAGATCAACAGGCATGAGTTCAGCCTGCTGGCAGGCCATTCATTTGAAGCAGCTTATAGTGAATCCATGGGGGCCTTCCGGAATGATTTCCCCGGCAACGACCTTACACAACTCAATGCAGGTGGAGTACCAGGCATGACCAATACCGGCACAGCCACTGAATGGGCACTCGACTCCTATTTCGGCCGCTTGCAATATAACTATGCCAATAAATACCTGGCAGAAGGGGTATTGCGCTACGATGGCTCTTCCCGCTTTCCGAAAAATGAAAAGTATGCCCTCTTCCCATCTGCCGCCATTGGTTGGCGCATTGGCGAAGAACCCTTTATTAAAAATAACCTGCTCTTCCTGGACGACCTCAAGCTGAAAGCATCTTATGGCATTTTGGGTAATCAAAATATTGGCAACTACCCCTATCAAAATATCCTCGCTGCCGGTTATAACTATGCCTTTGGCAACGTTATTTCTACCGGCGTAGCCCGTACCACGATCACCGATACAACCCTGCGTTGGGAATCAACCCGCACCAGCGATATAGGCATTGAAGCTTCCTTGCTGAAAGGTTTGATCTCGTTCAGTGTTACCTATTTCGACAAATACACCTATGATATCCTGGTGAGCCCTTCGGCCAGCGTATCGAATGTACTGGGCTTTGGCATTGGTGCGCAGAATACGGGTAAACTAAAAATACCGGTTGGGAATTTACCGTCGCCCACAAGAAAAGCATTGGCAAATTCAGTTATTCAGTTGATGCCAACCTATCCATCATCAACAATAAAGTAATCGACCTGGGTGTAGGCAATGTAAAACAACCCAATGGAATGGTGGGTAATGGCAGCTCCTTATTTATCGGCCATCCCATGAATCTCTATTATGGTTACCTCACAGATGGATTGTTTACCAATCAGGGCGAAATAACCGACTGGGCAAATATGGCTGCCATCTTTGGCGGCACTGTCAACTCAATGTAAAGCCCGGAGACGCACGCTACCTTGATATCAGCGGTCCTGATGGCAAACCCGATGGAATCGTCAATGCAGCTTATGACCGCGTGGTACTAGGCACCACCATTCCCAAATACACGTATGGCATTAACCTCGGTGCCAATTACAGGGGTTTTGATTTCTCTGTATTGTTACAAGGAGTAGCAGGCGTAAAGGGTAACCTGAACAATTATGCAGGATGGGCTTTCTATCAAAACGGCAGTATACAAAAATGGCAAGTGGATGAAAGGTGGACTGCCGCCAATCCACGCCGGGATGCCAAATACCCCCGCCTGGAAGTGATCACCAACCAGGGTACGCCCAATACACAGTTGAGTTCTTACTGGATGCTTAACAGTGCCTACCTCCGCATCAAAAATATCCAACTGGGTTATAACCTGCCCAAGGAATGGCTTAAAAAAGCGCATATCGGCTCCCTGCGCATTTATGCCAATGCCGAAAACTTGTTCACTTTCAGCAAGTACCGCAAAGGCTGGGATCCCGAGATCAATACAGGCGGCTCCTATTACCCCATCCTGGCTAATTATACACTGGGAGTAAACGTTAATTTTTAATGCTAAATCACGGCTATCATGAAAAAACTCATCCATATACCCGTTCTGCTATCGGTGCTTTATCAGTCTGCCTCCTGCTATTATCATCCTGCCGCAAAGAGCTGGATAAAACACCCCTTTCGCAATTTGCCAATGAAACCTTCTGGACCTCCGAAACCAATGCTTTGCTGGCTTTGACCGGTGTATACAGGGGCAATATTCAAATGAATGGGCTGGCCGAATTTTCGGCCACCGACTGGTGGTCGTACCACGGGCTCTTGTACCTCGAATTTGCCACCGACAATGCTTATGACAGACGAGGAGATAACTCGGCCATGAACCGGATGTCGAATGGTACACTGACTGCCGACAACGGTTATCTGGGTAATTACTGGAGCGCCAGCTACAGTAGGATTGCCCGCTGTAATTACTTCATAGAAAATGTAGGTAAAACACCGGTAAGTGACGCTAAACAAGAACGGATGATGGCCGAAGCCAGGTTTATCAGGGCCTGCCAGTATTTCTACATGAGTCAATACTGGCAATCGGTACCACTGGTTACCCAAACCCTCAGCCTGACAGAAGCCAATAACGTGAGCAAAGCCACCAAACAGGAGTTGGTTGATTTTGTGATGGCTGAACTTAAAGCAGTAGCCAACGATTTGCCCCAGTTTAAAGATGTACCCTCCTCTGAAAGAGGCCGCGCTTCCAAACAGGCTGCCCTGGCTTTTTTAGGAAGACTACAACTGGCCGAAAAAAAGTATGCTGCTGCTGCCGCCACCTATAAAACCATCATCGATTTCAATGACAATACTATTGATCCCGATTTTGAAGGTTTGTTCAATAGCACCAATGAAAGCAGCAAGGAGATCATTTTTGCCACTCAGTATATTCAGGACCTGGCAGGCAATGGTATGTTGCAACACGATTACCCTGCGATGGCAGGTGGCTGGCATTTGTATTGTCCGCTGGGCAATCTGGTAGAATCCTTTGAATTCAACGACGGCAGCTCCTTCTCTTTTACCGACCCGCGTTACAATGCCGTTGACCTGGGTGCCAATCGCGACCCCCGCTTACGATACACGGTGCTGTACAACCAGCAATCCTTCCGCGCCTTAAAATACCTTACCCATCCCGACTCCTCCAGGTCGGCCGATCAACTTACCACTACCAAACAAGCTACCCGGACCGGATTTGGTTTGAAGAAATACAACTATGAAGGTTTTGCCGGCGGCAACCTCCAAAACTCTGGTATCGACCTGCCCATTATACGGTATGCCGAAGTATTGTTGAGTTACCTCGAAGCAAAACTGGAAAATGGGGATGCCATTGATCTGGTCCTCCTCGATGCTACCATCAATAAAGTACGGGGAAGAGCCTCCGTGAACATGCCTAAAATAACAGAAACCAATACAGCCGCCCTGCGCACGGTATTGCGCCGTGAACGCAGGAATGAACTGGCTTGCGAAGGTATCCGGTATTGGGACCTGTTGCGTTGGGGAATAGCAGGCACCGTTTTAAATGGCGACTTTTATGGCGCCCCCTATCCTACCGCCATCAACCTTCGTAAAAAGGGAGTATTGTTGATCCTTATAAACGCTGGTATGTAACCTCCAAAGCATTCCGTACAGGAACTGATGAAAAATGGCCCATACCATTAAGCGAGCAAAATATTAATCCTAAATTGAAATAGTCAATGGAAGGATTACAAAGGGTGAGCCGCCCTTATCCCAATCCTAGCAGTAGTTTTTCATAAAGGACCCGCCGGCGCTTTGGCAATGACGGGCCTTTCCTATCACTAAATATAAAAGAACGACTTTGAAACAGGCAACGAAACATTTATTGGCAGTCATTGCGTTCCACCTAGCCGGCATGCTGGTCATGGCGCAACAGAAGCCCAATATCATTTTTATCCTTACCGACGATCTTGGTTATGGCGACTTGAGTTGTTATGGAGCAACCAAATTGCATACCCCGCATATTGATCAACTGGCCCGGCAGGGTATCCGGTTTACCAATGGCCATACCACCTCGGCCACTTGTACCCCTTCGCGGTATGGCCTCATGACAGGGCAATATCCCTGGCGCAAAAACGGTACGGGTGTTTTGCCCGGCGATGCAGCTTTGATCATAGCTCCAGGCACCACTACCCTGCCTTCACTCCTGAAAAAGCGGGTTACCAAACAGGCGTAGTAGGCAAATGGCACCTGGGTCTGGGCGATGCAGTAGAAAAGAACTGGAATGGCGAAATTAAACCCGGCCCCAATGAAACTGGTTTTGATTACTCCTTTATTTTTCCCGCTACTGCCGACCGCGTGCCCACAGTATTTTTAGAGAACCACCAGGTGGTAGCACTGGATTCGGCCGATCCCATTGCCGTCAATTACAAAACCAAGGTAGGCAATGACCCCACCGGCAAAGAGCATCCCGAACTGTTGAAAATGCTTTCGTCAAAAGGGCAAGGTCATGATCAAACGATTGTAAACGGTATTGGCCGCATTGGCTATATGAGCGGAGGCACCAAAGCCAGGTGGGTGGACGAAGAGTTATCGCTTACCTTTTAGCACAGGCCAAAGCCTACATTGAAAGAAACAAACGCAATCCCTTCTTCCTCTATTTTACATTGACCGAACCCCATGTGCCCCGTATGCCGGCTACAATGTTCAAAGGCAAAAGCGGCCTGGGCTACCGGGGTGATGCGATCCTTCAACTGGATTGGACCGTAGGGCAGGTAATGCAACAACTGGAACAATTGGGAATTGCTCAAAATACCATTCTCATTTTTAGCAGCGACAATGGTCCTGTGCTGGATGATGGCTACCAGGATGAAGCTGTAACCAGGCTCAATGGCCACACACCTGCAGGCCCCTTGCGGGGAGGCAAATACAGCGCTTTTGAAGCAGGTACACGTGTTCCCTTTATTATCAGTTGGCCCGGTAAGATCAAACCTACTGTATCGGATGCCTTGATCTGCCAGGTAGACCTGCTGGCCTCATTTGCAAAATTTACCAAACAGCCACTGGCCCCTGCCGATGCACCCGATAGCCATGATACCTGGGATGCCTTCACCGGCAAGTCTACAACAGGCAGAGCGGTATTGGTACAACAAGGTGGCGCCTTATCCATTGTGCAAAACAACTGGAAATACATAGAACCGCACAAAGGTGAAAAGTTAATGGTCGCTGTTAACATTGAATCAGGCAATGATACCGAACCTCAATTGTACAATTTAAAGGAGGACATTGGCGAACAGCACAACCTGGCCAAAAACTATCCCGATAAAGTGAAAGCATTACAGGAATTATTACAACAAATAAAAGACGCAGGGCGTAGCCGCAAATAATCAATGGCAGCCTTCCTATTTACCGGCGCGGTGCTGATTCCATCAGCACCGCTGCTATTTGCCTGGAGATAGCATGATGGCATAGTTTATCCAACCAAAAATATTCACCGGCCGCATTTATTTCCAGGAAATAATATTCTTCTTCGGGAGTAAGGATCAGGTCAATGGCGCCATAGTTCAATCCATAGCTGTCCATAAAAGCCAATAACCTGGATTGCATGTAGTCTGGAAGCAAATAAGGTTGCCAGTCGTTCACCATACCGGCCCCTTCCTTACGCCAGTCAACTTTCGCATCGCGGGTTTGCTGCGAATCAATACTGAAGGCAAAGATGGCCTGCCCCACAATGGTTACCCGCAGTTCTAGTTTCTTTTCCAGTTGCTGTTGAAATACCATGGGACAATAACGCAGTGCATCCAGCTGTTCCAAATGCGCTGCGTTTACCGTATTGGTAAATACAACCTCTTCCTCCCCTTCCCGGTAAATAGCGAAAGAACTCTGCATTTTACTTACCACCCGTTCATGCTTATCAATAAACCTGCTTACCTGTTGCGGATCATTGCTGATGCAAGTGGGTGGTACAAGCAGGCCATTGCGTACCGCCACCTTTAGCTGTTCCTCCTTACTATCCAGCCGCCGGTATACACTGTTCCGGCCCAGGTGAAAGGCATTCAATCCTTCTACCATACCCAACAACGTGCGTTTTACTTCTTCTATCGTAGCCGGCAGGTAAGGCGCTTCCACCACCGTTTGCAATCCCTTGCCCAGGTTATACCCCCTGCGGTACCATACAGCGGTTACGTCCTCCAATTCGTGTACCATGCCATCCGTTGTTAATTGTATACGCCAGCCCTCCGCGCTATATAAAGTAGTAAGCCCCGTTTCCAACGGATACCGGTCTACATCCAAACGGATGGCCTCAGCCCCGGCCTCTCTGATATGATCAATCACTATTTGCGTGCTGCTATTATCAGCACTATGCGTAACTATTAATATTTTTTGTTTAGCCATTGTTGATGCGGTTTATGAGTTTATCAGCAATCGTGTCGGCAATGGGATAGCACAGGTATTTTTGCAGCATGCCCCATTCGCCTTGTGGGTTTACTTCCAGGAAAACATAATCGCCATTGGGTTGCCTGATCATATCAATGGCGCCAAACAATAGTCCCAGGTTGTTCATTAATACCTGCAACTGCTGTTGCACCTCCACAGGCAGTTCATAATACTGCCACTGAAAGGCATTGCCCGTCTGCGTTCGCCAATCTACAGGTGCACCATTTTCTCCATGCGTTATTTTACCGGCAAAACAAACCCCGTCTACATAAGCGATGCGCAATTCATACGCCTTGGGAATATATTCCTGGAAGATCATGGGACAATAAGCCAGTTGTTCGAGGTTGATCAATTGCTCCTCACTTATCCGCGTGGTGGGAAAGAAAGGCCCATCGCCTGCCATGCTTTTGACAAGGCATGGTGCAGTTTCATCACCATATTTCCATTACACTGATGATAAAACGCCTTCACTACAGCCGGGTCGTTGGAGAAAATACTGGCAGGCACCTGCATCCCTACGACTTGCGCCATGCGCAGCTGCAGCAATTTATCGCCCAATACCGCATGATCGGCAGGCATAGCATTCATCCAGGGCAGGTGTTGCAGGGCATTGAAAAACAACTGGCGATAAGTAGTATACTCCTTAATAAAGTGGGATTGGTAAGCCGGGTCAAGATCGGCCGGCACGTTCATATCCCATAGCTTCCTGTACCATACCGCACTGACCTGTTCGCTGGTGATGCTTTGCACCTGATCATACAAACGCAGTTGCTCCGTTGAATAATGCAGTTGATATCCGGTAGCAAACAGATCGGTATTTAATCGAAAAGAAGCGACTCCTCTTTTTCCAGTGCCTGCTGTACCAGGTCGATGGTATAATAATCATTGGAATGTGTAATACATAAAACCATAGCCATGGTAAAAACAAGCAATAGCCGATGAGCTATTGCTTGCCAGATTTAGTGAATTCAATCAGTTTAACTCAAAGCCTAGGTTTCATCTCCATCTGAAGGGTACTTCAGGGTGACTTCCATATCAACAAAAGGCTTTGAGGTAAATACAGGCTCAATAATGCCTGTATAATTTTCACCGGTTTCCGGTGTACGTTTTGCGCTTCGAGGAATTGCGCAAAAAAAGGCTGCTTTAAGGCATCCTGTTTCATAAGAATAAAATTTAGGTAAATAAGAAAATACCATCTTCAATTTACCTCAATTTAGCGCCTGCCCCAAACGGTAATATCCACACCCATCCTTTGTTCCTGCTGTTTGTTGGAATATATAAACAGGTTAACTACCACACATGATAACAATATCTTAACACCAACTGTCTCCTCCATTTTTGTACAGGGCAAATAGTATATGGGCATTTCCAAATAGAAGTTCATAGGGCAGAATGTGCAGCTAGGGTAAACCCTTACATGGACACCCATTTGCGTACTGCTTTCAACCTTGTTTGAATTTTGTAAGTAATTGTTTGAATTATGCTAGGGCTATGCTAAACATACTTTCGCCGCCTGCTGTTATTTTACCTGGAACCAATTAAACACAATAAGATGAGTACAACAACTAGTGCACAAACAACCTGGAAACTGGGTGGCGATATAGTAATCAACAGATTGGGATATGGCGCTATGCAATTGGCAGGTAAGGGAGCATTTGGCGAAGGGAAGGACCGCGAAACCGCTAAAAAGTATTACAAGCTGCCGTAGCAGCTGGTGTTAACTTTATTGATACCGCCGAAGCATATGGCCCTAAACTCAACGAATCCTTAATTGCAGATGCTTTGCACCCTTATCAAAAGGCCTCGTTATAGCCACTAAAGGAGGCTTTATACGTCCTAATGCCGATCAGTGGATACCCAATGGCAAGCCTGATCATATCCGGGAAAATATCGAAGGCAGTTTAAAACGACTAAAGGTAGATACCATTGACCTATGGCAGTTGCACCGCATTGATCCCCATACGCCGGTAGAAGAAACCCTGGTGCCCGTGGCAGCGGCGGTTAAAGCCGGCAAGATCCGTCATGTAGGCTTATCGGAAGTAACAGTAGAACAAATAGAGCGGGCCGAAAAAGTAGTACCCATTGCTTCTGTACAAAACCTGTACAACCTGGGCAACCGCCAATGGGAAACGGTGTTGGATTATACCGTAAAACGTCAGATCGCATTCATTCCCTGGTATCCGCTGGCATCGGGCCCTCAAAGCCTGGCCGATAAGATCAGTGGTATTGCGGCAGCTCACAATGCCACCATCGCGCAGATTGCCCTGGCCTGGCTGCTGCGCCGCGCCAATAATATCCTGCTGATACCCGGCACCAGCTCCCTGGCTCACCTGCAGGAGAACCTGGATGCTGGCGATATTGTATTGAGTGACAAAGACTTTGAAGCATTGTCTAAATAAGCTAGAAAGGTGTATTAGGTTGAAGGGCTGCCTGCTTGGGTAGCCCTTCTTTTGAAAATACACACAAAAAGTACTTCAACCAGGTTTTTACCCGTCGTGATCTCCTTGATAAACAGGCGCTTACTCCTAGTGAAATAGCCTGAATACCCTATCCGAATTGCACTGAATGCCTCTACGACTTGCACTGGCTCCTAGGTAACAGTGCAATTCCCTAGGGAGTTAGTGCAATTATTAGGGGGTAAATAGAGGGGATCACTAGAATGATCCATGGATTAACCCAGACCACCAAAGCAATCCAATGGGGCCCCTTCAAAAGATATGTTCCAGTTGATTATGCAAATCGTCCGGGCTGGGCATCAACCTACTGTACCGCCTCTAAAACATGCCAGGAATGAAAAAAATGTACTTACCAAAGGAGTTACTTTGCTGGGCTTTGTTCTTTTAATTTCGGCTTTTTTGCTCTACAGGGCACAGGTAATCGACCCCTTCCCCACCAATGCCCGGTTAATAGCTGGCAACAGCCTGCCGGCCGATACCACCAAACTGCCCGCCCTGGATTCACTGAAACGTCCCTCCCCTGAGGGCAAGCGGCAACTGCTGATGTCGTCCTCCAAAAGTATCGTCGTGATGAAAGAAGACCGGCGTTTGCTGGACTCTGTCTTCCCTAAGCGAAAAACAGGTTCCTCTGTATTGCCAACAACTACTATGATGAGCAGCTCAAAATCCAGCCAGATCTTTTCACCAGCAGCTTTGCAAAGGCTTATAGACAGTATGCGGATAGACAGTGCTGTCAAAAAAACTCATTACGCTTCCGTTTCGATATCATTAAAATAAAACGTTTAAAACACTGATCACATGAACTGGCAATACCTGTTGCTGGCTACGGGTGCCAGCTTTCTTTCCTGGCACTGGTATTCATTCCTATGGAAAAGGTGTTCCCCGCCCAAAAGGTCAAACGATTTTTCGCCGCCACTGGCTATTAGACCTGTGTTATTTCCTGGGACAATATTTGCTATGGAATGGAGTGATACTGTGGTTGTTCAATCATTTTGGCGCCTGGCTCGATGGGATAGTGCCCGGGAAATTCAGGACTGCCATTGGCAGTCAGCCCTCTGGCTGCAGGCCCTGGAAGTACTGTTCTTGAGCGACCTGTTGATCTATTGGGGGCACCGGATCCAGCATAAGGTCAATTTCCTGTGGCGATTTCATAAAGTACACCATAGTGCGGAGCAATTGGATTGGCTGGCAGCCCACCGGGAACATCCGCTGGACTCTATTTTTACGATCGGATTGATCAACCTGCCAGCTTTTATTATGGGATTTGAATTGGGCTCATTGGCTGCTATCGTGGCTTTCAGGGGCATCTGGGCCATCTACATTCATTCCAATGTTCGACTGCCTTTAGGGCCTTTAAAGGTTTTGATCGGATCGCCGGACCTGCACCATTGGCACCATGCTATTGACCGCAACGCCGGCAATTACGCCAACATCTCGCCACTGATGGATAAACTTTTTGGCACCTATACCTGTCCACCCCATGAGCCCGAACAATATGGCATTAATGAAGATTTTCCGCAGCACTATGTAGGCCAGTTATTACAACCAATGATACCCCAAGTGCGCAAAAAGGATCAGACCCGAACGATCACCCCAAAAATGCAGCGCCTTCCAATGAAAGAAGTAGAGTTTGCGGAATAAGGTCTTGATCAAGGGATCATCCAGCCGGCTGCTACCTTCGGCGGGCGCCGCCGGCAGTCCATATTGTTGAAAGAAACCAGCATCCAGCTCTACATGAAATCCCTGTACATAGCCCTTGCCTTTTACGTTGTAATGCGCGTCCTGCCAATGGTGGTACAGGAGCGTGCCGGCACTGCATTCATAGGCCCTGCTTTTATTCACTTCCAGCATGGAACCTTGTAATAAAAACCTAAACTACAACATTTTATGCCCATTTTATCGTTGGTATGCCGGGGGTAAAAAGGTAATTTTCACAAGAATTTCCCGGAGGGTTGAGCAGGCGTAAACAAAAAAGCAGCGCAGTTTGTTGTAAGCGGATACCTGCAAAAAGGGCCACCACGCAGCGCGGAACACAATTATCATTTAGTTGCAAAGCATGAAGAGGAGCTTTTGGTATTTTATTATATGGCTAGCCGGCCTGCCATCATTAAGCGTTCTTGCCCAGGAACAGGCGGGTTATAAGTATATGTTCAAGGTTTATGAAGACAATGACCTCTTCAATTTCTACAATATCGGCGCCGATGGGGGCTATACCAATGGAACCAGGTTGGAGTTTTCCTGGCTGCAACAAAAACCATCCTTCACCACCCGTTTAATGCCCAAGGCCGGCATAGGCAGTATCAATACCACAGCAGTGGGTCTGATGCAGATCATCATTACCCCCGATAACATTGTTCGCTATAGGCCCGACCCTGCAGATTATCCTTATTCAGGAGCACTTTTTATAACCCATAGCCTGCACTCCTCCAACCCAACTAAGAAAATATCCCTGCAAACAGAATGGTTATTGGGTGTCATGGGGCCGCCATCATTGGCCCAGGAAACACAGGAGTTGATGCACCGGATCATACAAGGTCAAAAACCCCGGGGCTGGTCATACCAACAACCTACCGATCTGTTATTAAACTATCAATTTACTGTTAATAAAGGGCTGGCGCATGTGCAGCAATGGGCCGAACTGATTGGCAGTGGACAGGTATATGCTGGCACCATGACCAATGGTGCGGCATTGTATGCGACCCTGCGGTTGGGCAAAATGCAACCTTACTTCAATGGGTACAACGACCAATTTACCAAGGGCAAAGGTGCAACAGGCAACAAATGGCAATTGTATTTTATGGTACAACCCGGCATTGCCCTGGTATTGAATAATGCCTTACTAGAAGGAGGAGTGTTTAACCACAATACAAAACACCCCGGCTATAGTGAAACACAGTATGTAAGAGTTGCTGAAAAACAACAACTCATCACCAGCATTGATATAGGCTTCGTTGTATCAAGAGGCAATATAGGATTGTCTTTTACACAAAAAGCGCTACCTCACCCATCAAAGGCCTGCCTCATATGGAAGTGGGTAATATCTCCCTCTATATTGCTTGGTAAATGGCTAAATACCAGCATTGGGAATAATAGCACGCATTAATACGACGCTATTTTCTAATATTATTCTAAGATGCACCCCCACCCTGCCAGCGTATCTTTGCACTTTTATTTTGTAATGCATTAATACACGGCATGGAGCTATACTATTCGTTTTCTATTTTAATTGTACTGGCCTCCTTCTTTTCGTATATCAACCTGCGGGTGTTGAAATTACCCTCTACCATTGGTGTTATGATCATTGCCATGCTGTCGTCTATCTTATTGGTAGTTGGCGGCAGCCTGTTCCCTAAATCCTTTACACATTTTTCCACCCTGTTGATGGATGTTGATTTTACCGAGGTGCTGATGGGCGCCATGCTCAACTTCCTGCTATTTGCCGGGGCCATTCATATTAACCTGAAAGACCTGCGTGAGCAGAAATGGCCCATCATGGTATTCTCAACAGTCAGCGTATTGATCTCCACCTTCGTTATAGGTTTCATCCTGTACTATGTGTTTGCCTTAATCCATGTTGACCTGCCTTTTATTTACTGCCTCTTGTTTGGTGCTTTGATCTCTCCTACCGATCCCATTGCAGTTATGGGTATCCTGAAAAAAGCAAATGTGCGGAAATCACTGGAAACCAAGGTAGCCGGAGAATCGCTGTTCAATGACGGGGTGGCAGTAGTGGTGTTTTCAGTGATCCTGCAATTGGCACAGGGTTCGGATATCGACACCTCCTTTGGCAGCATCAGCTGGCTGCTGATCAAAGAAGCATTAGGAGGATTCCTATTGGGCGCTTTACTGGGCCTGGGAGCTTCTAATGCCATGCGTAAGATTGACGATTACAATGTTTCCGTACTCATTACCCTATCGGTGGTAATGGGTGGCTACCTCATAGCCCATACCCTGCACATGTCGGGCCCTCTTACTATGGTGGCTGCCGGTATTGTTATTGGCAATTATGGTAAAAGAACCGCCATGTCGCACACTACCAAAGATTACCTCAATAAATTTTGGGAGCTGATCGATGAGATCATGAATGCCATTCTATTCCTCTTCATTGGGTTTGAACTGTTACTGATCCCCAACCTCAATAACTACTGGGTCATGGGCGGCATCGCCATCCTGGTGGTATTACTGGCCCGCTATATTTCCATCTGGGCACCGGTAAGACTCATCCCCTTTCGCAACAAGTTCAGCAGTGGTACAATTAAAATACTGGTATGGGGTGGATTGAGGGGTGGTGTTTCCATTGCCCTGGCTTTATCCATCGATAATGGTCCTTACAAGCAGGCCATTATTGCCATTACTTACTTTGTGGTGGTGTTTTCCATCGTAGTACAAGGCCTCACCATTGGAAAAGTGGCCAATAAAGTATTATCGAAAGAAGAAGTATAGAACATACCGCTTAGCTGCCGGCCATACAGATCACCGATTGCAGTTTAAGGAACTGAGTGGGGGAAATACCCAGATAATAAGTAAAATCGTGTATCAGGTGGCTTTGGTCGTAATACCCACTGTGGTCAATTACATCAAACCAATCTACCGTATCATCTTTCACATAAACTGCTTGTATAAAGTGCACAGCTTTTAGGAAACGTTGGTAGCGGCCCATCTCTTTGGCACTGTAGCCCAGGTATTTTTATAATTGAGCTGTACACTTCTTTCACTCTGACCGCTTTTATCGGCAATGACCTTGACGGGACTCATGACCGTTTCGGGCAGGCCATCACGAATAATGGTTTCGGAAGCCGGTTCCCGGTCATGCAGACAGGCCGACGAAAAATCCAGGATGTGTTGCACCTTTTGTTCCAATGCCGGCATCTTATTCAGCTCCTGCCACAGGTCAGAAAAACAATGGGTTTTGATCAGCTCATCGGGATTTTTACCAGCTCCTTGCAGGTTTTCAGCGTAGCTCCAAAGAAGCGGTAAAAAGCATCAAACCTGAAATTGACCACCAGTATTTCACTGCCTGGCGCCAATTCATACTCCAGCACCTTCTTCAAAGGCCCCATTACTATGCTCCTGCCCGACAGTAGCGCCCCCTCTTCTCCCAATATGGCGGCAGGATTGCCAAAACTGAATACAAGAATGGTTTGAAAGGTGGGCAACAACTTCTTCTTAACTGGTTGCTCTGTATGATTGGCCGCATAATAGAAATAAGTAAACACTTGCTCCCATTCGGCAGGAATGGGTATGCGCTCGCTAATATATCCGGTATTTTCTAAATGAGCTTCCATCAAGTGCATTTTACTTATAAATTGCAGTATGAAGATAAGCACCTTATTGCTCACCTATATGCTGTTGCTCCAACTTGCTTATGCACAACAGCGGCCCAATATTATCCTGGTATTTGCCGACGATATGGGATATAGCGATCTGAGTTGTTTTGGCAACCCACTGATCAAAACGCCTTTCCTGGACAAAATGGCTACCAGGGGATTAAAGCGACCAATTTCCTGGTGGCTTCACCCACCTGTACCCCTTCCAGGGCCTCCTTGCTTACGGGGCGTTATGCCACCCGGATGAACCTGCCGGTACCCATTGGTCCCGGCGCTCCCAATGGATTACCGGATGAAGAGGTTACCATTGCCGAAATGCTCAAACAGGCCGGTTATCATACCGCGCTCATAGGTAAATGGCACCTGGGAGATACCAAACCCTATTATCATCCCAATGCCCAGGGCTTTGATCAATTTTTCGGCACCCTGTATAGCCATGATTACAGAAGTCCTTATGTGAAGACCGATACGGTGATGAAAATATTTCGCAATCGTACGCCAGAGATCATCCGGCCAGCCGACACCATCCTTACCGAACGGTATGCGCAGGAAGCGATTAAGTATATCAATACCCAGTCAAAGCAAAAGCCTTTCTTTTTATACCTGGCACAAAACATGCCGCACCTGCCCTTGGCAGTACCTTCTAAGTGGGCCGGGCATTCTGCCGCTGGCCTCTATGGCGATGTAGTGGAACAACTCGATGAAAGCCTGCAACGCATTTGGCAGGCACTGGAAGCAAAAGGAATGGCTGATAATACCCTATTCATTTTTACCAGCGATAATGGTCCCTGGATTGGTTTTCCCGACAGGATGGCGGGTGACGGTTATACCCAACCCTGGCATGTGGGTACTACCGGCATTTTCCGGGGCGCCAAAGGCAATACCTATGAGGGTGGTCACCGGGTGCCTTTTATTTGCTATTGGAAAGGGCATACAGCTTCGGGTAAAACCATTACTGATCTGGTTTCTTCACTTGATATATTGCCCAGTATTGCCCAATGGGTGGGCATACCTCTACCCAATGGGAGAACCCTCGATGGGCAATCGGTGACCAGTATATGGGAAGGCAAACCCGCAGTTCCGCACAGGCCCATCTATTATGTACACAACCAGGCGCAGGCTGTACGGGATGGCCAATGGAAATTGCGGATAATGGGTAGCGGCGCCACCGCTACCACCGAATTGTTTGATATGAGCAATGACCCGGGTGAAAAATATAACCTGGCCGGCAAGTTTCCAGAGGTGGCAGCCAGACTGGAGAAGCTTTTGCAAGCCTTTCCGGGTATGACCCCTGATCGGCCGTACCTTTACATATAGAATTGTTCCTCCACGATCTTGCCCTCTTTGACCTGGTACACGCAAAGCTCTTTCATTTGCATGCGGCCATGGCCTTTCATGGTGGCATCCATCACCAGCACAGCAGCAAAAGAATGTTCAGCTACCACCGGATCCGACATGGTGATGCTGTGCATGGTTTCTACCATGGAGTCAAATTTCTTTCCCTTTTCAATAATGGCGGGTAATCCCTTTGTTTCCTTGTCAAACGCAGGGGTAGCTTCCGGTTCGATACTGATGGCATTGGGGGCATATAACTCCTGCTGGGCTTTTCCCCATTCGCCGGTACGGCATATTTTCACCAATTGGTCGGCAATCTGTTGTATGGTCATAACTTGTAGTTTGGAAAATACCCGGCAAAAAGCGGGCCTGACCCTGTTAGGGAAATGAAGGTACCCGGAAAGGCTGAATGCGACATCTATTCAGCAATAATGTATTGTATGATTTTGGTAATTACATCTTCGGTGCCGTCAGGTCTGGAGTATTTAATCTTTACAGGAATGGTGTATTTACCGGGTTTTCCCCTTGGCTATAAAAAGTAGTTTGCGCATGGTTAACGGTGTGGGTTAAGCAACCTAACGGAGTCCTCAATCTTTTATTATGCCGACGATAGCCATCAAAATGTTAAAGCTAAAGATGTTGTTGTTGTCGCTTGGCCATGCCTTGGGCAATAATGCTAACAGCAATGAGCTGCAGCGCATGGTACAGCATAATAGGCAATAACAGGATACCGGTAAGGGAACTGTTTGCAAAGATCACTTTGGCCATCACCGTACCATGAATGATGGACTTCTTGGAACCGCAGAAGGTAGCGGTAATCCTATCTTCCCGATTAAAGTGCAGGAGCCGGGCAATATATCCAATGATAAAATAACCTATAAAAAATAAGACCAGCATACCAACCGCCAGCAACAGCAATTCGACCACCCCCAGGTTGCTGAACATATGTTTGTCAAACGACTCACTAAAGGCAGTATACACAATGGCCAGAATGGTCAACTGGTCAAAATACTTCAACTGTTTATTATATTTACCGGCCACCTTACCCAGCCTGGTGGGGTTGAGCAGCAAACCCAGTACTACCGGCAGCAGTATCTGCAACAGCAGCTTCATAATGATATCACTCATGTCCACGTGCTCATGATTGCCACCGGTAACGATGCTCATCCAAATGGGTGTTATAAAAATGCCCAGCATACTGGAAATGCTCGCATTGAAGATAGCCGCCGGAATATTGCCATTGGCAATAGATACCATCACCACCGAAGAAGAAACGGTAGAAGGCAGGGCCGCCAGGAAGAAGGTACCCAACCACAATACCTGTGTATCACTCCGGTCAAGCAAGGGTCTGATGGTCAGTACCAATAAAGGAAATAGGATAAAAGTACCGGCCTGTACCAGGATATGCAGCCGCCAATTGCTTAAGCCCGCTACCAGTTTATTCCGGTTGAGTTTTAGCCCATAAAAGAAAAAGATCAGGGATACACCAATATTGGCAATAGAGGATATGGAATAAGGTCCGTTGGCCACGCCCGGACCCGGGAATTGGGAGGCCAACACAATAACGCCGATCAGGGAAAGAATGAACCAGTCTAATCCGAAGCGTGCCAAAAATAGGATACCTTATTTGCCATACAGACTGCAAGATACGATGCCAAGGTTTATAATGGTCGCCTCGATGCCTTCCTTCCTCATCGCCCTCCTCATCGCCTTCCTTTTCGTTTTCTTACAATCCCAGGGATCGCACCCACGCTACTTTTACATCATTAATCACACAAAATACTAAGACCATGTCAATAGCAACAACACCCTCCATTTTGATCACCGGCGCTACCGGCACCATTGATCAGCACTTGCTACCCTATTATCCGCCCGCGGTTACACATTCCGGGCTATGGTACGGAATTTGGGCCAGGTAAATGGTCTCGACAAACTCCCCGGCGCAACCATTATAGAAGGCGATTTTAACAATGCTGCCAGTCTCGACGCTGCCCTCCAGGGCATTGACAAAGCTTTCCTGCTCACCAATTCTTCCCAGTTGGCCGAAAGTCAGCAGAAACAATTCGTGGATGCCGCCAAGGCAGCCGGTGTAAGCCATATCGTCAAGTTGTCACAGTGGGCAGCCAGTGCCAGGTCCCCGTACGATTTCTGCGTTACCATGCTGCCGTAGAACAGCACATCATTGAAAGCGGTATACCCTATACCTTTTACGGCCCAATTTATTCATGCAGGGACTACTAGGGTTGAAAGAATACATTGCCACCAAAAGCATCTTCTTTGCGGCTGTAGGAGATGCCACCATCAGCGCAGTAGATATACGGGATATTGCGGAGGTAGCAGCAGCGGCACTAACCGGGAATGGGCATGAAAACAAAATATACAACCTCACCGGACCGGCAGCCATCAGCCATTTCCAAATGGCCGACTACCTGTCGGCAGCACTACACAAAACCATTCACTTTGTTGACACCTCTGATGAAGTGATGCACAGTTCATTGTTGAAAGCAGCCTTTCCGAGGTGGCAGGCAGATGGTTTGATCGAAGATTATGCCCACTATCGCAATAATGAAGCCTCCCTCGTAACGCAGGACGTACAACAAGTAACCGGCCATGCCCCACGAAGCTTTGAGCAGTTTGCCCTGGATTATGCTTCCCTGTTTACAAATACCCCAAGCCCGACAGCCCAACCCCTGCACGCCCATTGAAAAAAGCAAAGGGAGCAGCCCAAGACAGGCCGCTCCCTTTCCAAAGCTATACTTTAGTGTTTAGGTGGTCTTTACTGAAAAATAATAGGTCCAGGCAATAAAAATGATTTGCAGGGGTACCCTTATCCACAGGTAACGCAGCCCTGGTCCGTCAAAAGTGGCTTTCTCGTAATTAACCTGGTGAATAGCAGCATAAATATTAGCCGGTAGCAATAAGACCAAAAACACGATCAAAGCAATACCGGCATACACCCTGACCGATGGGAAAAGCAACGCTATTCCAAGAATGATCTCGGCAATACCAGTCAGGTAGATCAGTTCTTTTTGAAAGGGATAAAACCAGGTACCATAAGCGTCATGCCCTCGGTAAACATAAAATGGCCCAAGGCGGTAAAACAAAACATAACCGCCATTGCCAGGTTGCCGCCAAACGGCAAATGCCAGTTTCCGGTCGTAAGTTTTGAAATGCCCGTACTGATAACAAAAACAGCCAATAATAAATAAAACGGTTTCATTGTTGATTTCTATAATTAGACCACAAAGTTCAACCCAATTGGCAGGCCTAAAAATGATGTATGTTAGGTTCTGGCATGTAATTTCCGGATACGACTTAAACTTTCTGGCTGAATACCCAGGTAAGAAGATAAGTGTTTGACCGATATTTGTTGGATCAATTGCGGGTTTTTCTCCATCAATCGCACATACCTTTCTTCGGCGGTATAAGACAGGAAGTCCATTTCCTTTCTTAACCGCTTCACATATTGCGCTTCTGCCATTAACCTCCCTATTCTTTCCCCACTAGGGTGCTCATTATAAAAATGCTGTAGTGTTTGATACGTAAACTCCACCACTTCCGCATCCTCCAGCCATTCAATAAATATCGAACTGGGTTCGCGCGTGATGAAGGAAAAATAAGCCGTTACAAAATCACCAGCAAACTGAAAGTCTACCGTAAACTCTTTCCCGTCCTTTAAAAATAATTACGTGTCGATCCTTTATTTATAAAATAGATACCATTTTCAACCTGTCCCTCCCGGATGAGGTAGTCTCCTTTCTTAAAACGTTTGAGTTGAAGTTTCCCGGCAAAAGTCGCCCAGTCCTCCTCGCTCAGTTTATGGAGTTGAGATATAGCCTTTCTGATTAGTAAAAATTCATTCATGGTCGATTATTGAAATACATAACAAGGTAAGAACTTATGCGCAACTGTCGCATTCCCCTTCTTTAGGAAATACGCTAATTTTAGGCAGCTTATTACCATTATGACAACCGACAACAAAGTACTGCTGGATGATTATACCTCCCGTATCAACCGGGTGATGGATTATATCGATGCCCATCTTGAAAGTCCTTTGACATTGGATGAACTGGCCACCGTTTCCCATTTTTCCAAATTCCACTTCTCCCGCATATTCTGGGGCCTTACAGGAGAAACGCCCTTTGAATTCCTAAGCCGCCTGCGCCTGGAAAAAGCCGCCTCCTTATTGAACATGCAGGCCCAAATGCCCATCCTGCAAATTGCCCATAAATGCGGCTATACCGACAAATCGGTTTTCTCCCGCAACTTTAAAACGCAGTTTAAAGTTTCACCGTCTGCTTATCGGAAGTCACGGCAACAAAAAGCAATAATAGTCAACTGATCAGCAACAGCAGTCAACAACAACCCAATGGTGCAGCCTACTTTTATGATGGATCACAAACATCAAAAAAGAGGTCAATTATGGAACTAATTCAACAAGTGGAAGTAAAGCTACTTCCTGCTATGACTGTAGCTTATATCAGGCATATAGGCCCATTCCAGGGCGATGGGGCGTTGTTTGAAAGACTGTTCAACAGAATGTATGCCTGGGCCGGAGCACGTGGCCTGATACAGCAGCCAGGCTTCAAAGCCATAGCCGTATATCATGACGATATCTGTGTAACCGATGAAAGCAAGACAAGATTAAGCGTTTGTGTCACAGTGCCACCCGATTTAAACGTGGATGGAGAAATTGGTAAAATGGAGTTGAATCCGGGTAAATGTGCCGTAGCCCGTTTTAAACTACAGCCCGAAGAATTTCCTGAGGCCTGGCGTTGGTTTTTTGGTACCTGGTTCCCTTCCAGTGGCTACCAGCCTGATGACGGAATTTGTTTTGAGATCTATCCAGAACAGCCCACCAACGAAGGGCTCACCGTAGATATCTGCGTTCCGGTAAAACCCCTATAGGTCAAATTTAGCGACTGTATTTAATACATATATGATTGCACATTTACATCATCCATAGGTTGTACCGGGAAGCAAGCGGCTATCCAGGTAGTTTATACCTGCTTTCTGTATACTGAAAACAACGGATTGTACTGTTAAATGCATTTCCTGTAGGGCTTTTGGCTACATTCATAGCTAAATAAACATTTCCATGAAAAATTTCTTCCAATCATTGCAAGCTGCCTCTTGCTAGTGGCAGGCTTTGCCACACCGGCCTCTACTACAGCTACACAGGTACAACCTGTGATCACCGGCGAACCGGAACCACATCCCAACAACCTCTACGTGAAATTGAAAGTGAATGGGCAGACCACCATCCTCTGGTTACTGGTTTTCCTTCCGACACTGTTGGTGATGTAAAAACGATGTAGAAAGTATGGTGGGTTTCTCTATTAATTATTTGTCCTATAAAGGACAGGTCCTGGCCGAACAGGCAACGCTGGCATCCTATGGAATTGGTGCCAATGTTACGCTGAATGCTTATTAAGCAAGTGCGTTTATAGCCAAAAACGCCGCCGGTTTACACCCGCGGCGTTTTTTTGTCCACCTCATTATCTTATCGAGAATATTTCCTTCCGTAGTTCACCTGCCCGGGGCGCACAATAGCTGTAACAAAACCGGACAACCTCAGTTTCTTCATTAGTCATAATTGACTGGCAGCAGGAATTACTTTTGCCATGCTCATTGGGTTGTGGATACAATATGAAACCAGTTTTGATACCTTCCATACCAATGGTAACCGTATAGCCCTGGTATTAAAAAAATACCCTTTTCAACAACCAAAAGAATACCCAGGAAGCTACTCCCCTTCCCTTATATGACGCTTTAAACAACGAATACCCCTCAAAGAGTTTATGTGGCTGGTATTTATCGCCTGCCTGATCGTTTCCCCCTTGGCATTCTGGCTAATGAATGACTGGTTAAATAAGTATGAATACCGGGTTAATATCAGTATTTGGATATTTGCAGGAGTAGGTATCCTGGCCATTGCCTTATTTGCGATTAGCATACAAACCATTAAAGCAGCTTTTGCCAATCCCGTTAAAAGCCTGAAAATAGAATAAGCAATACATACCTGGCTGTGTGCAATAAAGGCCGGGGTGCTGGGCCGCTCTTTTTGCTGTTTGGAGCGAAAGCTATCTATCTTTGGCGGTATGAAGTTGTTTTATAAAGATCTGGTAACTGGCGGCGAATTGCTGCTTACAGAAAAGGAAACCCAGTTTGACCGCTTTTTCTTTACCCGCGACCGGCAGAACAAATACCTTACTATTGTCTGGAATCAGGGCAACGAGCAAGAGGTGGTGATCGATGAAGTGTTGTATACATTTCCTGCCAATACCTTATTGCCCCTGGTAATTAACCAGTCATTCCACTTTGAACGGCCCGACCAGCTTATAGCCTGGCAGTTTAACCGTGAATTTTACTGCATCATGGATAACGACAAAGAAGTAAGTTGCGTGGGCTTCATCTTCCTGGGTTCTGCAGAAACAATGTTCATCCGGCTGGATGAAAAGGAGCACCAGAACTTTACCCGACTGCTGGAAGTTTTTAAAGATGAGTTCGAAAACAAAGACGATATTCAGGGCAGCATGCTACGAACGCTGCTTGTGCGACTAATTATTAAGTTAACCCGGCTGGCCAGGAAACAGTACCTGAACCCTTCCATTCTGGAAGACAATAAAATGGACATTGTACGCCAATACAACCTACTGGTGGAAAACCATTACCGTACCCAACACCAGGTACAATTTTATGCCCAGGAGCTTAACAAATCGCCTAAGACCCTTTCCAATCTATTTTCTCTCTACAATCACAAGTCGCCCTTACAGGTAATACATGATAGAATTACCCAGGAGGCCAAAAGGCTCTTTCACTATACTGATAAGTCAGCAAAGGAGATCTCTGGCGAATTGGGTTTTGAAGACGCGGCCCATTTCAGCCGTTTCTTCAAGAACCAAACGGGCATTCCGCCTTCTGAATTTAAAAGATCTTTCCAGGCAAGGGTCTAAGCTCAGTGGAGGCCTTTTTCCTGGCCAAGGGAAAAATCGACAAGTCTTCGGGAAGTGCGTCCATTTTTAGGGAATCGGAACGGCTGCATTTTTACATCGTCAATTACGACAGTAAAAATCAAAAACAATAAAAAATGAAAACGTTCACAGTTCCTACCAGAGAAGATGTTAGTCCCGCCAACCAGGTATTGTTCGACAACCTGAAAAAGGCCATCGGTAAAGTCCCTAACTTATATGCCACCATAGCTTACTCACAAAATGCATTGGGCACCTACCTGGCATTGCAAGGTGCTAAATCCTCGCTGAAAGCCAAAGAAAGAGAGGTCATCAACCTGGTAGTAAGTCAGGTTAATGACTGTGAATATTGCCTGGCAGCCCATACGGCCATCGGTAAATTAAATGGATTCACGGATGCCCAGATTTCAGAGATCCGATTGGCTTCCGTATCTTTTGATCCCAAACTGCAAGCCCTGGCTGCTCTGACCCAAAGCTTTCTTCAGAACAACGGTAAACCCGATCCCGTATTAACACAAAACTTCTTTACAGTAGGTTATACGGAAGAAAACCTGGTAGATGCTATCGTGGTTATAGGTGATAAGATCATTACGAATTACCTGCATGGCGTTACCAAAATTCCCATAGATTTCCCTGCAGCCCCAGCCCTAATTACCGAGAAAGCATAGACTAAGGTATTGGTGATAATTTGTACAACAAATGCCACGGTTTGTCAATTGAAGAGGCCATAGTGCCTGGCAGTACTTTTGTACTGCATAAGTAATACACCAGGGCAGTGGCCTCTTCATAATACAAAAATCATTATCAATACTTTTAAAACATCAAAATCCTTAGCAATGAGTACTACAACTATTTCCCAGCCAGCAACCATTATCCATTGGTCGGAAGATCCAAGGGTTGATTCGGGCACCAAAGCTTTCCTGAAAGTATTGAACTCGGGTGGCGCTCCGCTGGAAACCCTTTCCAAGGAAGATGCCCGTAATGTGCTGGTAGGTGCCCAGGCTGGTGTAAAGGTAGACCTGTCGGGTATTGAAGAATCCGAGAAAACAATCACTGCCGATGGCTATACAGTGAAACTGAATATTGTTCGCCCGGATGGTATTAATGGAAAACTGCCCGTATTTATTTTTATCCATGGCGGCGGCTGGATCCTGGGTGATTATCCTACGCACAAACGTATGGTACGCGACCTGGTAGTACTTACCGGTTATTCGGGTGTGTTTGTAAACTATACTCCCTCTCCGGAAGCGCAATATCCACAAGCCATTAATGAGATCTATGCAGCTACCAAATGGGTGGCCAACCATGGTGATGAAATTGGCGTAGATGGTACCAACCTGGCCATTGTAGGCAATAGTGTAGGCGGAAATATGAGTACTGTTACCACCATTAAAGCCAAAGAGAATAATGGCCCCAAGATAAAATTACAAATATTGATGTGGCCGCTGGTGGATGCCGATTTTGACAATGGATCTTACCAGCAATTTGGTGAAGACAGGTTTTTAACAAGAAATGTGATGATGTGGATGTTTGATCAGTATACTACCAATCCCAAAGAACGCAAGGAAATTTATGTTTCTCCACTGAATGCTTCTGTAGAACAACTGAAGGGCTTACCGCCTACTCTCATACAGGTAGCAGAAAGTGATATACTGCGTGATGCCGGTGAGGCTTATGGCCGTAAATTGGATTTGGCAGGGGTACCCGTAACTACTATCCGGTACAATGGCATGATCCATGATTTTGGCTTATTAAATGCATTGGCCGACCTTCCCTCCACCAAATCATTGTTTATACATGCAGCAGCTGAACTGAAAAAATACCTGGGTTAGTACACCTACAAAAGCGGGCTTCCTGAACGGGAAGCCCGCTTTTGTATTTATATGGCAGGGCTATTCAAGTTTAATACGAACATCGTAAACAAAGTCCCGGATATCGACGATCTCAAAATAATCACTGTTACGATGCAGTGGATTGAGTACATAATTATATTCCAGGGGATGACAGCGGAAGGAAACCGGATAACTGGGTAAGTGGCATCTTTTAATAAGCGGGTGCCAAAGTCTTTCGTAGAAGAAGAGGCAGGTACAGCTGCCCAGTCTCCAGGCAGGTCTGATTTTCTTAACAGCAGTATACCGTCATCGGGTATTTCATAAGTGGTAATGCTCAGTGCCCGGGGAACCTCATCTACATTGACGTTCACAGTATATTCCAGCACGGCCAGTGCGCGGCTTTCGGCTGTATAAATACAAGGCGTTAGTTTATGATTCCAGCGTCCTCCATGCAACCGGGCGCCTTCGCCAGAGAGATCTTTTGCGTATTTTGTTTTTCCAATCCGGTAAACAACCATATAATAATACTAAGAATAAACGCCATAATCAATACGGCCAATGATATCACGTACTTCCTCCCGACCAAACTGGCTATCCATTAAATCATAGGGGCCTGCCCACCCAATGCCATATTGGGGCGAAACATCCATTTATTGAAAAGGGCTTCATCTTCAAAAACTTCATAGCCATAAGAATAAAGGCTGGCCAGGTCAAGTATACGCTCACTAAGGGCGGGATTGAATTTTTCTGAACCTTTTTTGCTGATGAGGGTAGCCCTGGTAACAGCCAATGCAATTGCCAGCATATCGTAATCGAGGGATGTTTTTTCTTTAAGGCTTTCAAGATCTTTTTGCTGATGCCATCTCGCACAATACTTACTTTTTCTAAGGGGTCATTTGGCTTTCGGGCTTTTGGGTAGCATCCGAAAGTATCGGCTTTCCCAGGCTGCCGCTGCTTACATCTTGGGTTAAAACAACAGGCAGTTTTTGCCTGCTATTGCCATAGGCTACGGCATCTTCATTTAACATATGGGCAGGTGGAGCTTCAGTAGAATATGGCTTAACCTGGGTACTTTTAGTGCTCTTTTGAGGAGGAGCCTGAATGCCTCTTTTTATAGGGCTGGATTTGGTGCGCTTTGCCATAGTATAAATTTTTACTGTACCTAATCCAAATTTACGCTTTTCTTATAGAATAAAAAAATATATTTCCCTGCCCCCATAAAGCCAAAAGGCCCTTATAGGTAAATGGGATTTATGGAAGTCGTAAAATAGCCATTACTGGCAGATGATCGGATGCATATTTTTCATCTATGACCTTATGCGATAATACCGTGAATCCGGCTGAGGGCCTGTAGGCGATGAAATCAATGGTTTCAGATGGATTCTCTACGGGTATGGTAAATCCGCAATCCTGCACACAGGTGCGGGTAAAATGCCGGTCGAGGGTACTAATAACGGCCCCTCCTGCTGTAGCGTTGAGATCGCCCGCCAGGATAACGGCTCCCGTTTCATGTTGAAAATAGTCCGCAATGGCGGCAATCTGTAATAATCGGTTGGTATCACTGCGCTGAGCATCCAGGTGGGTACAGGCAAATACCAGTTTTTCCCATTCACTTCGATATGAGCAGAAGCCAATACCCTTGGCTCACCATTGCTGCCCGCTAAAGTGGGAAGTGGTAACGTAAAGCCTCCTGACAACGCATACTTCGATAAAATAGCCACCCCGTATTGCCCGCCGTCATAGTCAATGGCTCTGGCAAAATAGAAGTTCATTTTTGTTTTTTGCGCCAGCAGGAATGCTTCATTCAGGCCCGACCTTTTAGTATTTACATCCACTTCCTGTAAGGCTACTACATCGGGTTTGTACTTATTGATCACAGCAGCAATGGCATCCAGATCTATAACGCCTGCTTTGGAAGGGGGATTGGCATGGTGGATATTGTAGCTCATAATGGTGAGGTCCTGCTTTTGCCGCCTTCGCTGGCAACTCTATTCATACCACAAGCCGATATGACTAAACAAAATAGCACAAAAAGGAAGGTATTACGTAACTGCATAATGGTTGGTTTTATGATCTCAAAGTTCTGGATGCAATAATATATAATGTTAATTATATGAAAGTCATATCCCCTAAAGTAGGTTTAGTTCAGTATGTCTTTAGATTCTCCTTTTATGTTTGCTACTCTTCAAAACCAAACGCATGAGAAAATGGGTATTTCTGGGAGTATGCCTTTTATTGTGGACGGGTATCCGGGCACAGGAAGCCAGTACTGGGAAAGGGAATGGAAAGGTTACCGGAAAGATAATGGAATCGGGAACGATTACTCCACTTGAATACGCCACCATTACGGTTTTTGACAGGTTATCCGGCAAAACGATAACAGGAACCACTTCCGATAAGGCAGGTCAATTCAGCCTAACTGGCCTGGGCCCCGGCGATTATAGACTGGTAATAGAGTTTATAGGATTCAAACCATTGGAAATACCTGCCGTCCAGGTCAGGAAAAATGAAACGGTAGATATTAAAACCATCAAACTCAACAGGGATCAACAAAACCTGACGCCAGTAACTGTTACAGCACAGACCAAATTGATTGAGAGTAAGATCGACAAATTGGTATTCAATGCCGGGAAAGACCTTACCTCTCAAGGTGGGGTTGCCACCGACCTGCTCAGGAAGGTGCCCCAGGTATCAGTTGATGTGGATGGCAATGTACAATTGGCGGGCAATTCCAGTATTCGCTTTTTAATAAACGGAAAGCCTTCCACCGCCTTCGGCAGTAGCGTGACAGACGTATTGCAATCCATACCAGCCAGCCAGATCAAAAGTATTGAGGTGATCACCAATCCAGGCGCCAGGTACGATGCACAGGGTCTGGGAGGTATCATCAATATCATATTAAAGCAAAATACCGCCAGGGGTATTAATGGTAATCTATCGCTTACTGCAGGAACAAGAATGGAAAATGGCTCATTTAATTTCAATGCACGCAACAAAAATTTCGGGGTCAATGCATTTATAAGCAGTAACGCAAGGCTCACCGTAGCCACCCCTACTCCAGCCTGCGTCAATCAGTTGACACATCCAGCAAAAGCAAAGGAATACTGGGCCAGGATGGAAGTACCCACCTCAAAAGACATGGTATTGAATCTGGTATTGGCTTGGACTGGACTTACAAAAAACAAAACAATTTTACCGCTTCTCTTAATTATAACGTATTTGGCAACAACAACAACGGGCAGATCAATCAATCGCAGGCAACCACCGATTATGTGGGTAATATATTGAGCAAGACATTAAGCCTTAACAGATCAGCCAACTCAAACCGATTCCACAATGTGGATGCAGCCTTTAATTACAAACGAACCTTTAACCGGGAGGATCAGGAACTGGAATTTTCGGTCAATACCAGTATCGGGAGATCAACTTTCCAGTCGAATAATGAGCAGTGGAAGAAACCAGTAGATTCCCTGTTTTACGGTGTTCAAAACCGCAATCCGGGTAAGGAAAACGAAACACAGATCGTACTGGATTATACACAGCCCCTGGCAGAAACAATTATACTGGGTACCGGATTCAAAACTACCTTTATAGACATTAACAGCCATTCGACCGTCCTCAGCTACCAGCCAGGTGATAAACGATACCAATATGACGGTTCTTTATCCAATAGCCTGACCTACCACCAGCAAGTGTATGCCGCTTATGCCGAACTTACCTTTCCAGTGGCAAAGCTATTTGATATAAAAATGGGAAGCCGCTATGAGCGCACAGAAATCAATGCTGACTATTCCGATGCCCAGCAAGCGATTAAAACACCCGGATACAATACACTGGTACCCTCCATTTTTCTCTCTAAAAACTGAGTGATGACCAGGTGCTCAAGCTGAGTTATTCAAAAAGGATTGAACGACCCGATTATGGCGATCTGAACCCGTTTATCAACACCAGCGACCCCAAAAATATCAATGCAGGCAATCCATATCTGCTGCCGGAATTAAGTCATAGAATCGAATTGGGATATAGCTGGGATATGCACAGCTTTGGATCGGTGATGTTTACAGCCTTTTACCGGCACAATATGCAGGATATTCAACCCTACGTTAAATATTATCCTACATTAACTGTGGGCGATTCTATCTATCACAATGTATCCGTAAGCACCCGGGAAAATATTGGCACAGAAAACAATACAGGCATGAACCTATTTGCCGATATTCATCCCACCTCCAAACTGGGCATACGCGGTAATTTATTTATGTTTCACAGGAAGATCATCAATGCCATTGATGTGGGCAACAGCCGTACCAGCTTTAATTATCGCTTCAACCTGAATACCACCTACCAATTCACTTCCCAATTGGCAGCAGAATTTTTCGGTAATTTCAGTTCCGCCCGAAATGAGGTACAGGGGAAATATCCTTCCCTTACCACCTATAGCCTGGCCATTAGAAAACAGTTCTGGAATAAAAAGGCCAGCCTGGCGCTCACGGCAATTAATCCGTTCAATGAATACGTTACCCAAAAGCTTGAAATCGTGGGTCCCAATTTTGCCACCACCAGTATTCGCAAGATCCCCTTCCGGTCTGTGGGGATCAACTTTACCTGGAAGTTTGGATTGCTGGAATTTAAAAAGACAAAGAAGAAGGCAACAATGACATGAATATAGCTCCATAAATTATTCCACTGCCATGAAATGCTTATATTTAAACAAAACACACTATGAAACAGCTGATCTTCTTCCTGCTGATTGGCTTCACGGTACGCGGCCAGGTAATAGGCCCCTCTCTTCCAAAAGCCATCAAATCCACCGAAAAATACCAGCTCCGCCATTATTGACAACCTGAACGGCATTAAAAGTTTGCTCGCCAGCATTGTTGTAATTGATGTAGAGATGGGCAGGATCAACACCATAATAAACCGCCATATAAGCCAGGGCAGCGGACGGATTCCTATCGCTTGTTGGCGACTGGTACCGGTAATTCGCATGCAGGTTGGCCATATCCAGGTTCAGGCATCCGGTAACCTGGTAGATCTTCTGGGCCAATGCCTGCGGGCCGGGCAGATTGAACCCCTGCCCCAGGTCGGCCGTGTTCAATAAATTAGCAACCTGCGCCTTTCCCAGGTGGGTAAGTGCGGCTGCCAATGCAAAAGCGCCGCAACTGTTCGTAGTAGTTTGCACTACATTGTTGTAAGCTGCAAATGACATAGTGTTAAGTTTTAAAAAATGATGAAATCGGATTGGGTCTGATGAGGATCGGTAAAGGGTCATCGAACAGAGTGATGTTACATAAATTTGATAAGGTAGTTTACATATACGTTCTTAGCCCTTGTTTCGGTACTGGTACGTACTCCACCAGGCGGATCAGCCAGGTTATCGGTTGGTGTACCGGACAGCTGGCTGGATACGGCTACCACTGCAGGAGTAGCGCCTTGTCCTGCGGGAGAAGAAGGTGTGGCAGGTTGCTGGTAACTGTGTTGATGTACCTGCAGCGCGTCCTGCTGTATGGACCCCACCTCACTGCTGATAGTACCATTGGCCAATACCCGCTCTCCCGCATCAGGATCGTTCTTCGTGCCCGTACTGGTCATGCGCAGGAAATATCCCCTGTAATCAGGAATATTGAATTGACCAGAAGGCTCACCACCCGTATTATACAGGATGCCAATGGCTGCATACAGCATACCATAATCAGCAATCGCAAGGGTACGCCCGTCGCAAAGCATCCATCCGGCGCTTTCTGTTACGGTACTATAAGCCGATTGCTGCAGCGGGTTGACAGGCGATGTAGCCACCTGACCAGCAAAAGCGATTACTGCGCCCACAGGCATAGTAATGTCCACCGGATAGGGTATACCCGGCGTGTTTGGAAATGGAGGAGTCATAATAATACTTATTTAGATGTGATAAAATTGGGCAAATCGCTTCCTTCCTGTATCACCTGCATGGTAGTGGGCAGGGCTATATGCCATTGCTTTTCTTCCAGCCTTTGATGATGCCAGTGTAAAATACTCTTCAGGCGGGTCGCAATATCCAGTGCATTATAATCAGGGCTGCTGTTTACCGGTATATTAACCGGCACAAAGGGATAAGCGGGCAGCCATATCAAACCCGTCATTAAATAATAAAGTACCTGGAAGTTAAAGTCGGGCCGCACGGGTAAATAAACAGTTGCCGCACCTGCCTGGAGGAATGGCCTGAGAGAATCTTCGCCCCTTGCAGCGCATAATTGTATGGGGCAGGTTGATCATTAAAGCACCAGGTCATCTCATCCCATTCCAGTGCTTGCTCCATAAATTGGCGGTATCCTTGCTCCATCGCTTTTTCCGGGTTGGCTATCCCGCTACCAGTAAGACCTACTTTTTCTGCATACACCTGCAGCAACATCTTGATGCAATTATTGTGCAGTGCCGTTCGCTCAATTGTATTCAACAACAAGGGATTACTTGCCTGATCTTCTCTGGCAAACCGCGTAATCTGCTCATTGTATTGACGCATCAGCACCTGATAGGCTTCAGTAATTTCATTGTATACCGTTATTTTCCATTCATTGACCTTATTATCCGAAACATTACTAACAACAGTGGCCACCAGCACAAAATCTCCTGGTTGAACAGCCGGTACCCCCGGCACCGTTACAGCGGCAACGGCCAATGCTACCTGTGTAATCTCATTTTCCAATAAGATATTACTTTGTTTGGGTGCAGCATTGGTAACAGCAAAAGGAGTAGTGCCTATAATGCCCGTTATGGCCGTAATCAGCGCACCTGCGCCAACCTGCCCTGTTACGGTAGCCGTGGCTGCCCTGTACCCTGTGGGAATAGGAATGTACTTTTCGGTTTCACTTTGCCCCACCGTAACACTGGTGGTTAAGCTGCTTTCAGGAGGCAACAAGGACTTGGTAACCTGGTAATAACTCAGCAGTGCAATATAATTTTCAGGTGTTATATCTGTAAACTTGTTGATCTTTTGTTGTTGTGGGGATAGCGGTTTCTCGAGGTTGGTATTATTCAATGTTTGCTGCGTAGCAATAAAGTCCTTCGCCGGCCTGTCCATATTCAACTGCAAGAGAAAACGGTAACCGTAATTCTCCAGGCTGATGCGGTACACTTTATTGACCCAGCGGTATATACCACGAAAATTTTCCCGTCCTTGCTGGTTATCAAAAATACTGGATTGTGTTTCTTCCTGCTCGCCATACGTATAAGACGTTCTTGACTTTAGCACTGATTCCTGTATGCGGTTGAGGGTTTTATTGAGTATAGTTGTTGCAAAACTATTGGTATTCTCAACGCCGGGCGCTCCCGCAGTAAGGGTCTTTGTAAAGGAGCCATTATAAACAGCCTGCGAAGGCGGTCCATAGGTTACCGTGAAATTGGTATAATTGAACGACTTTGTCAATGCCGCGATCGTCTTTTGCACTTCCGATGCCAATTCATGGGTATTTTCACTGGTTTGATTGTTTTGCTCATTGGCAGTATGCGTATGGTGCACCGATTGCTCGCCTTGGTGGTTGAGTGAACGGCGAACTACTTTTTCTTTTCTCCCTTCAATACGTTCTCTATCTGGGCTATTTCGCCCAAGGTATAAGACTGTAAACGGTACCTGGTCATTTTCAGTTGACCAATGGCATAGGGTTTGATCTGATTGGAGATGAGTGCTACTTCCGCGTAGGATGGTAATGGGAAAAGTGTATTGGGCAAGATCACCGTAGCCTGTAAAAACCGGGCAGGATATGCGGTTCTAAGGGCAAATTGGATATTTCCGATTGGTAGAGCTGATCAATGAGGTTGGTCAACAATAATATCTTATTAATAGCTACAAAGAAATGCTCCTGGTAACCGGCAAAGATGATAAGGGCAAAATAATTTTGCCATACTTCGTCTGTTGAATCAACATAGTTATTGTCCACCAACCAGGCCATATACTCCCCAATACTATCAAAACCTACCATTTCCAGCAATAGATCTACCAATAGGTCAGGCGCATCGGATGCCCGCAGTACATCATAAATAGCCGGGTACTCCCTTATTGGAGCAGGAACATTGTCCAGGCTACCAAAGTACATACCAGTAAAAGGTGATTCGTTTTGCAGAAACTGCAATACAAGTGCCTCCATGCCAGCACGATCATTATTTCCTTTCGGCACCAGCAACATCGTATACAAAGAATTGGCTGTTGTATTTGCCGCATCATAACTTATAAATTGCCAGGGCAGCGGTGCGGTAGCCGAAACAGGCCAGGGCTGTACGTCAATATAGGGAAACAAAGGCGCTCCCAGTGAAATAACAGGCGCCAGGTCTTCGGTATCACTTACGGTCAAAGGGTCCAGCGGAGGTAGTATGGGCCTAACAGGTATTTTTTCATAAGGATAAATAGTAATGGTTCCTTCAAAATGACTTTGTAATGCTTCATTAGGGCTCGATCCATAGTACAGGTTACCAAACAGCACCATCTCACCCTGGCTGATCGTGGTAAGCAAATGGCCATGAATGTATCCTTCAGTTGCTTTGCAGCGCACCTCCTGTTTGTTTTCGCCTGTTAATAATCCACTCATGAGGGCCATTTGGTGATCGGCCGGATAATACAGGTCATAACTGATCACAGGCATATTTTCATCCTGACCAACTGTGGAGTAGTTGAAGGTGGTGACGATCCGGATGGTTTTATTGATCACAAACTCGTGCATGGCATACAATTGAAGGAATGAAGAAAAAGTGGGTGGCATATAACAGCCACCCAGTTAAATTAATATCGATTACTCAGGCATACACAATATTCTCCAGGGTGAATTTGAAGGGTGTAGAACCAGGGCCAGGGCCACCGCCTGTCATTAAGATGTCGGCACTCTTTATACCAAAGAGCGACAGCTCTGTATTGATCTGTGATAAGATGGCAGAGTTCATGACTGTACCTTCTTCAATTTGCGAAACCACCCCGATCCAGATAGAAGGTTTGAACTGGAATACTGCTTTCTGACCTGGCGCAATGCCAGTTTTTGTGGCCAATAACCGGCCATTCTTATAGATATTGGCATCAATAGCCCCCAGATCCAGCGCATTGAGTACTTCTACTTCATTCTGGCTACTGGCCTGACCGCCATACTTCAGAATATCGCCCGACTTGTCCTGTACTACCTGGAATTGTTGCCCGTTAGAAGCGCCCAACTGCTTACTGTAATTACCCCAGCTATCGCTGGATGACACATACATTTCCATGGGATAATTAAAAGGATGGTTCCAACCCTGTCCACAGTTTTGAATAACCATCCAAGCTACTGCCAACTCTTCATAACTAGTAGCCTGGTTCTTCTGGAAAATGACAATTTCAGAATTGTTCCTGTCATTGGACTGGTTAATGAAATTCAATTTAATGTGAGGCATGTCTTTAAATTTAAAAATGGTAAATTAGTTTTATGCAGCATTGTATACCGGTATTGCTTTATCGAAGTTACCACGGCACCATACCTTTTTGCAAACGGATGGCATAAGCGGACAGGTGATGGGAATAAATGGTAAGTTTTTAGCTATAAGATAAAAAGGTATATATTTGAGTATCCCATTACCATAAACCTAAACTTATGTCAAATCCGCTGACCGTGTCCGGTCCTCCGGCCATTAGCTTAATTGCATCTGGATTGGTAGATCGCTTTTCATTAGAGCCACTTGTTGCCATCACCCCCAATGAGACCGATCCAAACTCAAATCTTTTATTGATCCACTTTTACATTCCGGACGGCCCCACACCTAAACTCAATTCCGACTTTAATACAATAGAACACGTACCTACGGACGCAGGTGTCCTGGATTTACGGGTAATATCAATAGATTATGTACGTCCTCCCAGAATGTCCACCACCTTTTCCTTGTGGAAGATCCGTGTTGAATACACGGTTGAAGGGCCTTCAGCGGAGGCTTTATGGGTCAAGCTCATCCATCCTGTATCAGACTTCCCCGTTACTGCCCGTGGCACAGTGACCTCCGTTGCAATAACCAATAATGTATGACCTTTTACCGCTGGCTATCATCAGTAGTAATACTGTTATTTTCATTTTCCCTACGTAGTTCTGCGCAACCCCGCATGCTTCCTGGCATATCATTCAACACCTCAGGCTACAATGCAGCATTTGCCAGCAGAGACCGGCTGATTCTTTATTGCTTATCACAGGCAATACAGATCAATACGCCAACCATTTCCACAATAGCCTGGTAGCGCTACAACTGAACTACTTTGATGAGGCCTATACCTATAGCTTGCAAACTATTTCGGCGCTGGAGGAAAAAAAAAGACAGCACTCTTAATCAATATGCCTATTTTATCAAAGCAAAGGTGCTGTATAACAAACACCTTTACCAGGAATCAATTGCACAGTACCAATTGTTGCTTGACAGGTACGCAAAAGACTCCACCATCCTTTCGCAGATCTATTCCAACATAGGAGAAGCCTACCTGGAACAAGGCAATTACGAAAAGGCACTCTCCTATTTAACCAACTGGCAAAGGCTGTTCCTGACCAATGCCGATTTTGTAAGCACCAAAAACTATTACCACAATAGAGCGCTTTGCCTGTTTCACATGAACAAGTATCCCGAAGCCGAATCGCTCTTCCTGAAAAATATTGATCTGGAAATACAGAATAAGGACTCCTTAGGACTGGCTATTTCTTACATGAACCTGGCCAATTTGTATTACAACCAATTTCTGGACTATAAGGCCATCCCCTATTTTCAAAAATCGCTGGTATGTGCTCAGGCCGCAGGTGATCTGGGGATATTAAAAAACGCCTACCTGAATGCGGCAGTGGTGGATGAGAACCGGAAACTATTCCCTTCCGCACTCGCTTATCGCAAACAATATGAGCGCTTGCAGGATAGCAGCTGGAACCGCGACCAGGTGTGGAAACTGGCTGCCCAGGAACGAAAATTTTCTTTACAGCTCAATGAGAACAAGATCACCCTGATGCAGCAGGAAGCCAACCTGCGCGATGCCGCCTTACAGGCCAGGAGCCGGGAAAGGAACACCTTATTGGTAGCCACTATCATATTTCTCCTTTTCTCGGGATTTGCCTTTTATGCTTACCATGTAAAAGTGAAAACAAGCCGCATCATCAGCCAGCAAAAGACGAGCTCAGTGTATTGAATACGATGAAAGACCGGTTATTCTCCATCGTGGCACATGACCTGCGGTCGCCCGTACATGCTATCAAAACCAATGCAACCAATATTCAGTCGGCTATTAATGATCAAAATACAGAACAAGTACAATTGCTGACCGACCGGCTTTCGCGCACCGCCACCAGCACCTGGAGCCTGCTGGACAATATGCTGCACTGGGCCCTGGGTCATACCAACCAGCTTTTCTTCAGGCCGGAAAAGCTGCATTTGTTAACCATCATCAACCAGGTATGTTACGACTATACACCATTGGCCCTTACAAAAGGTATTACTATTCATAAAAATGTACCTGCCAACATTTTTATCCTGGCCGACCAAACATCGGTCAAGATCATCTTACGCAACCTGCTCGACAATGCTATTAAATACACCCAACCGGAAGGCACTATTTCCATTACTGTCACTCACCTGCCCAATCAATGCAATATACAGTTCAAAGATACTGGTATGGGCATGGATGATCAGGTGCTGGAAGCAGTCACCAATTGCAGCTGGCAACAGATACGGGAAGATACACAAGGCAATAGGAGTACAGGGTTTGGTTTAGAGCTTTGTAAAATGATGATAGACCGTAATCAGGGCGCCTTATCTATCACCAGCGAAAAGGGATCAGGAACTACCATTAATATTACGTTTCCCTTAGCATAAATGACTGCACCATGGAAGCACTAAAAATACTCGTTATTGAAGACAATGAGGCCGATGCAGGAATCATCATGAGTTTATTACAGCAGGCAGGATATAACCTGTGCGGTATTGCCCGCAGCCTGCGGGAAGCCATTCAACTGTTCAACAATACCCAACCCGACCTTTGTATCATAGATATTTACTTGCAGGGCAGGCAGGACGGTATTGAGTTTGCCCGGCAATTGAGCAATCATGAATCCCTAAAGCGCCCTTTTATATTTTTAACCAGCGCCACAGACAAACAAACTTTTGATACGGCCAGGATGACAAACCCTTTTAGTTATCTCCTGAAGCCCTTTAATGCACTGGAATTACAATATGCTATTGAACTGGCCGTGGAGAAGTTTGGCCGGGAAAAAGATGGTTATTTTGCTACCAGTTCAGAACCTGCTTCTATCCTATTACAGGATGTATTCTTTGTAAAACGGGGCAATATACTGGTGAAGATCATGGCTTCGGAGATCAGGTATATTGAAGTCGATGGTAAATATTGCAAACTGGCCTATGGCACCGAAAAGTTTGTGATCCAGAAATCATTGAAACAATTACAGGAACAATTACCCCTTAAAACATTTGTTCGTACACACCGCAATTATATTGTGAACGTCAAAGAGATTGTCAAGATCAATTTGCAGGATCATGAGCTGGTATTACAAGATGGCAACACCCTGGCCTTCAGCCGCCGCTACCTCGATGAATTGACACAGGCTTTCAGTGTATTGAAATAGGAAAGAGGTCAGAATTCAGAAGAAATACAAGATCTCGATCCAATATAAAAGCTGGCATCATAATACAAAAAACAGAATCCAGGAGCAAAAAACGCAGTATTCCGCGCAAAAAAGCTCCTGTATGCTGTTTCCTGTATTCTGGTATTCCCCTACTTCACAAATCGCTTCGTAACCGACTTACGATCTTTGGTATAAATGAGTGTATAGGTACCTGCCGTAAGCCTGGATACATCTACCCGGTTGGAAACCGGTTTACCACGCAACACCTGCCTGCCCGACATATCGTATACCTGAACTATACCGCCCGACAGGTCTTCTCCCGATACGATATACAGTTCGTTGCGTACAGGGTTGGGATATATCTCCAGTCCTTTGATGCCCGCAACAGCCTCATCCTGCGCCACCCTGGCGCTAAGGGGGTGGACGCCTGTGCATTGACAGTTACCGTAGAAGCTACCACTAACGAGGAGGCTTTGTCATTCCAACTATCATTTACCAGGCAATCGTCATCAGCTGTTTTTACCAGCGTTGTACCACCAAAATTATCATCCCAGTACAAGGTTACTTTATAACCACTTTGTACCCGAATAGAGGAAATATCATCATTGAGTATGCCTTTTGCCTGCAATTGTGCCAGGGTATAGCTGCCAGGCACCAATGGCACTGCATATCCACCATAACTACAATCCTTATATACTGTCACCGCCCCATCGGGATAGGTAAATGGGAAATCAATACGGGCCTGGTTGAACTGCGTTTCATAGGTAGCCGGCCAGCCAAAGGCGGTGGTAGCCATGGGTTTCAGGTTCACACCGGCAGCCCCACTCCAGAAATGGACAAACTCGCCCCAGTTCATACTACGGCTATAAGCGCTGCCCGATTTAGGGAAATACTGCGCCAGTAAGGTAAAATACCTGTTCAGCGTTTGCGTGCCGCCATAAGCATTGTATATAGGGTAAAACCAATCGCGGAACCAATAGGTATTGGCCCGGGGAAAACTGCTGGTGCCATTGATCATCAGGTTGTACCAGCGGGTTACATCACTCGTCCTGCCCAGGCCACGGTACACATCATAGATAAATATCTCGGCCCATTTACTATCGCCCCAGATACCAAATGCCGGCGAATTTTTAATGCCCTTGCTGGCGCCTTCCACAATATGCGCCACCTCATGGGTTACGATGTCAAGGTCATTACCCGCCCCACTGGTCCAGGGGCCGGGACCTACATCGATCACGTTCCGGTTATCGTGGCTCGCATCAAAATACGTGGAGGGGTGACCGCCACTGTATTTATTGGTGTGAAATACGGCAAATAGATGAGGATCACTACCAAAGGCGCCATAGATCGATTTGGTATAGCGCCATACATCACCTGCAAAGCTATAGGGCCAGGTAACTGAGGCACTCACATCATTGTCGTAATAGACGGCTACATCATTGTCGTAAAACTTCCTGTTCAACAACTGGTTATGTTCAAACCAATGCTCCTGCCAGGTAGCAGGGGGTGTTTGCGCGCTAACTACGCTGGCGAGGCAAAGTGAGAACAATAAAAAGGAAAACTGTTTCATAATGAGAATGGTTGAATGGTGAATAATGATGCTATGACAAGTGAGACAACCGCCACCATTAGTATAGGAAGGAAAAAGGTGGGCCACTCTGCGGCGTTGCATTCGCGGCGCAGCAGAGAGACTCACCTTAAAGGGGCCTGGCTTAACTAAAGACATTGATTCTATAGGCTCGTTTCCCCTTACTTCACAAATCGTTTAGTGATCACCTTCCCTTCTTTCATAAATACCAGCGTATAGATGCCTGGCGCCAGGGCCCATACATCTACCTGGTAGCTGGCCGCTCTGGCAGGTATTACATGACGGCCATTGATATCCAGTATCCGGATAGTGGCGCCAATAAGCGACTCTCCGGTTCGGATATTCAGTTGGTTGCGTACTGGATTGGGAGCGATGCTTAATCCACTACCTTCCGCAACATCATCAGCGCCTGCTTTGCCAATAGCTGTTTTGCTGCCTGCTGTGAGACCTGAACCGCAAGTACCCATTGTTTTCCACCACCATTCTGCCGTGCCCGGTGTTACATTGTACAGGTTATTGGATTGGCTTTGATACAATACATTGTTGTACACCACCAGGTCGCCATTGTTGTATATTTTGGGATAAGGCTGGTAAGCAGCTACACCCGTACAGTTCACACCTCCACCTGTAGTGGTTACAGTGATATTTACTGCAGCAGAAGTTGTTACCGCACCAGCATTGTCGGTGGCACGGGCAGTAAGGGTATAAGCACCGGCGGTTACATTGGTCCAGCTATAGCTGTAAGGGCTGCTGGCATCGGTACCCAACAACGTGCTGCCATTGTAAAAAGCAACCTGTGTTACAGCACCATCTGCATCGGCAGCCGTGGCCTGAATGGTAATAGATGCCGGCGCCGTAAAGCTGGCATTGTTGGCAGGTGCTGTAACGCTTACCGTGGGCAATGTATTACCACCGCCACCGCCACAATCGCGCACATAAGCCCAGGGTTTGCCATCGCCTGTATTAAGATCGGGCTGATTGCCTTGTGTCCACCATTTGGCCTGGTACACTTTGTTATTGTACACTACCAGTGCACCGCCATTATAAGGAGTGGTAGCATTCCAGGCAGGTATACCACTGCAATCACCTCCACCGGAGCTCACCGTGATAGTTACTGCAGAAGAGGTAGTAACGCCTCCCGCATTGTCGGTAGCCCTGGCCGTAAGACTATAAGTACCATTGCCTACATTGTTCCAGGCATAGCTGTAAGGACTGGTAGCATCGGTACCCAACAAAGTGCTGCCATTATAAAAGGCCACCTGCGTTATAGTACCATCAGCATCAGCGGCAGTAGCCTGAATCACGATGTTGGCAGGAGAAGTAAAACTGGCATTATTGGCAGGTGCCGTAATACTTACCGTAGGTGGAAGATCGCCACCCGTTACCGTAACATTGACCACACCCGATGTAGTCACAGCGCCTGCATTGTCAGTTGCTCTGGCTGTGATGGCATAACTACCATTTCCAACTCCATTCCAGGTATAGCTATAAGGGCTGGTAGCATCCGTACCCAGTAAGATACTGCCGTTATAAAATGCGACCTGCGATACCGTTCCATCCGCATCAGCCGCCGTGGCCTGAATGGCAATACTGGCTGGCGCCGTAAAACTGGCATTGTTCGCAGGAGCAGTGATACTTACCGTGGGCGGTATATTACCCGGCCCCCGGTAGCAAAAACCGCATTGATCTTGTTCACAAGCGGATGGGTAGTATTGGGACAATAGATAAGCTTACCTTTTGGCACCGTACTACTGGTCATATTGGTCATATCGCCATATACCTGCCAAATGATCACACCGGCCAATCCATTGTCCTTGATGTATTGCGCCTTCTCTCCTACCGAACGCTCATTGTCGTAGCTCAGGAAATAGTTGCCCTTTGTTTTGTAAGGCACTTTGGCCACATCATCCCAATGATCTGTCCAACCCGAACCAGCGCCGGTTGATAATTGGATGATGGCATAATTGGGGGTTCCGTCCCATAGGTCTTTGGCCCAATTGGTATAATCAGCGCTAGTCTGGATCGGACCGTCGGGCTGTACAGTCTCCGCCCTTTTTACAGTAGTACCATTCAGGGTCGCAGCCGCTGCAGTTACTACCCCCGGCCATAAAAGGGGGCACCAATATTTACCTTACTCATATTTACACCCAGTTGACGAAGTGCCTGTACGGTAGCATGGATCGAAAAGCCGCTGTATTCGGCGCCCGGATAATCATACAAGGGTGAATTGTGTCCGGCCTTATTCGACCAGCCACCATTGAAATCATAGGTCATCATGTTTAAATAGTTGAGTGTATTGCTCAACCGTGGCCAATCAAAACCCTGCAACTTGGAGGTGGAAGCCGAGAAACAGGAGGTCATGAGCCTGGAGGGACCGATGGCAGTGCGTACCTGCTCCAGCAGAATGGCAAAATTGGTATAGTCCGCAGCACTGTAATGTTCTATGTTCATACCTGCATCATTGGGATACTCCCAATCGAAATCAATACCATCAAATCCCATATTGATCAACTTCTGACAATCGGCCACAAACTTTGCCCGTTTGGTAGCATCGGCAGCAACTTCCGGATAATGTTTACACATACTCCAGCCACCCACCGAGGCCAATACCTTTACCCCTTTCTGGTGCGCCAGTTCCAGAATACCAGGCGCCCCACCCTGCTTGTGGATATTCAAGGGAAAGTGCCCGTTTCATTCGTATTCACATTCCGCCATCCACTGCCTTCATTGCGGTATCCTTGCTGGTAAGCATAACTGCCATCCGGAATATAATAGAGCGTTTCCAATTCCCCGTTGATGAGGTAGAGGTCCCAGCTACTATAAATATCAGTATTCAATAAGGGAGCCGGCGCCTGAACTGCCCCCACCTGGTAGATATTCTTATTCCTAAAATCGCCACTGTGCAACGAGCCGTCTTGCGCCACCCCAAAAAAAAGGAAAAATTAAGGATGGTGTATTGGGAGTAATCTACATTCAGTTGATTGTACCCGCCCTTGGGCACCAGGTTGGCCACTTCCTTCCAGGCATCCCATTGGGTGATGTAGCCTATCACTTGTTTGCTGTGCTGCTGAGTAGTAGCAGGCACTGTTGGACTTACCTGTGCAGTGAGCAGGCAGGTATGGAACAGGCATAGGCAGCACCACACCAGGCGCTGCAGCCGGCTTGATAGATAACGTTTCGCATTGCTAAGCATATTGTATATTTTGATTATTTTGGAAATCTTGTTGAGAATATCTTTACTCCCCCTCACTTCACAAACTGCTTCGTAATCACTTTTTCTTTCTTCGTAAACACCAGGGTATACATACCAGGCGCCAGGAAGGACACATCAATCCGGTAAGTGGCAGCCTTTGGCGCCAATACCTGTCGGCCATTCATATCCAGTATACGGATAGTGGCGCCGGCAAGGTCTCCCCGTACGAATATTCAGTTGGTCACGAACAGGATTGGGCGACAAAGTGAGCCCGGCCTCTTTCTCTATTTGGTCGGATACCATTTTATTGATGGCTGATTTACTGGAAGACAGCAAGCCAGTTCCACAAGTACCCATTGTTTTCCACCACCATTCTGCTGTACCCGGTGTTACATTGTATAAGTTATTGGATTGACTTTGGTACAATACATTGTTGTACACCACCAGGTCGCCATTGTTGTATATTTTGGGATAGGGCTGGTAAGCAGCTACACCCGTACAGTTCACACCTCCACCTGTGGTGGTTACGGTAATATTGACTGCACCAGAAGTTGTTACCGCACCTGCATTGTCGGTAGCACGGGCAGTAAGGGTATAGGCACCGGCGGCTACATTGGTCCAGCTATAACTGTAAGGGCTGCTGGCATCGGTACCCAGCAATGTGCTGCCATTGTAAAAAGCAACCTGCGTTACAGCACCATCTGCATCGGCAGCTGTAGCCTGAATGGTAATAGAAGCCGGCGCCGTAAAGCTGGCATTGTTGGCAGGTGCTGTAACGCTTACCGTGGGCGCTGTATTACCTCCACCACCGCCACAATCGCGCACATAAGCCCAGGGTTTGCCATCGCCCGTATTGAGATCGGGCTGATCGCCTTGCGTCCACCATTTAGACTGGTACAATTTATTGTTGTATACTACCTGTGCGCCGCCATTATAGGGAGTGGTAATACTCCAGGCAGGAATACCATTACAATTGCCTCCGCCTGACCCCACCGTGATCGTTACAGTGGCCGAAGTGGTTACCGCTCCGCCATTATCAGTAGCCCGTGCAGTGAGGCTGTAGGTGCCATTACCTACATTATTCCAGGCATAGCTGTAAGGACTGGTAGCATCGGTACCCAACAAAGTGCTGCCATTGTAAAATGCTACCTGCGTTATAGTACCATCTGCATCAGTCGCATTTGCCTGGATAGTAATATTAGCAGGTGCTGTAAAGCTGGCATTGTTTGCAGGCGAGGTAATACTGGCTGTGGGTGGTATATTACCAGGATTGGAACCGGAGAAGTAATTGTAAAAGTTGGTCACAAAATCATCATTATTCGTTTTATCCCAGTTTACCGACCAGGTCATAATACCCCGCAGGCCGGGATAACCCGCAGGTTTCCGGAGTATGTATTGTCCGCCAAAAGAGATGCCCTTCATCAGGTAGTTGAGTGCTTGTTTCACACTAGCGGGCGCCAGGTGTCCACCCGAAGGAGCAGCCGCCGGTACAGCGGGTAAACCAAACGCAACCTGGTCTTCGCGCAAGGCAGGGAAATTCATACCCGTACCTGCTACCGGAAAACCATAGAGCAGCATCTCGGTCATCGCCACAATAAAATCGGGGGTAGACTGGAAATAGACCTTATTGTCCATACCCATGACCGAACCCGTATTATAATATTGCGGGTGGATAAAGGTCAATTCATTGCGCAAGCCATCGATCAGGGGCAGGTAGGCGCCCACCAGCGGAGCATAAGTAGCCCCATACGCAGTTTGTACATAATACGTTTCCGGCGCCATCGTCAGCCAGCAATCCTTGCCCTGCCCTTTCCGGTAGTTAATGATCTCTTTCGCAGCAGCGATCATATTGACTACTTTGGGTGTGGTAGGACTGGTGAAATTATTATCTCCATTATTCAACTGGAGCGATAACCCGCCTTCAATGTCTATATCAAACCCATCGAAGTTGTACTGGTCCAGCAGCGATTTCATAGAAGTAACGAATGCCTGTTTCTGTGCAGCAGATGTCAATACAATTGTTCCATTTTGCCCACCGAGTGATAGCAATACCTTCCTGCCCTGGGAATGAAGGAATTGGATATCCGAAATAAAATCTGCCGTACTGATGTTTTCAGGAGCAAAACTAATGGTGGCATAATCGGCAGCACTGCTGCCAAAAGCTACCTGTATCACATTGTACTGGGGGTTCACATCCCGCAAGCGGATATAAGGTGGCGAACCGGTGGTGGAACCCCAGTTGTGCCAATAACCTACGATCACTTTGGCAGGGGTAACCTGTGCGAGGAGGGGCGGTGGCCCTCCCAATAATACAAATAGTAAGAGGAGGCATGATAGCCAATACGTGACTGTTCTTTTTCGCATAAGAAGGTTTTTAAATAAAAAAAGAATATAGTACCCAGCCTATAGCATCCGGAACGTAATACAGGCCACCGTGCACAAGCAGTTCCATACACACTTGTTGCTGTACACTGTATCTCCTATATTATATATTGAATGCTATTTGCTGAATACTATATTCTCCTGCTGAATCCTGAACACAGGATGCTGTATGCTGTCTCCTCTACTTCACAAACTGTTGATGCGTTACTTTCCCTTTCTTTGAAAAGATCAGGGTATAGATCCCTGGCGCCAGTGCCGATACATCCAATTTATAAGTAGCAGCCCTGGGGGCAATTACCTGTCGCCCGGCTATATCTACTACCCGCAGGGTGCCACCGGCCATATCTTCTCCGGCTATAATGTTCAGTTGGTCTTGTACGGGGTTGGGATACAATACCCATTTTCCAGAAGGAGTTGTTTCAGCAGCTTCCTTCGCTGCCGGGGTATTGCCTTGCGTAGCAAGCCGTGCGCCGGAAGGCCTGGTTATTTTAATCCAGTTCAGGTTCCAGCCGCCGGCTTGTGCAAATACGCCTACATTGTAAGTACCGGCCGTTACGTTCACATTATGCGTAATGGTCGTCCAGTTTTGCCAGCCACCGGTAGAAGGTACTGCCAAAGCACCCAGCTGAATAGCACCTGCATTCAGGTCAAGCGATAAGGTGCCACCGCCACTCAAACTGGCCACCCGGTATTCGACCTTATAGGAACCAGTAACCGGGAAGTTGATATTGTAAAAGGCCATCCAATCATTCGCATCAATCCAACCCACATTTTGTCCGCCACCTGCATCCGTACAGTTTTCAACTTGTACACCCAACATGCTGTTATAGCTTTCGGCCTGTATCGTGATGGTACTGCCACCGCCACCGGTTCTTTGTACCACCACTTCATTGATAGCCGACAATAATGAATTAGCGCCCGTAGCATCCTGCGAAAGCTCCCACATCATTATACCATTGCCCTGATCAAAGGCCAGGTTGGTCTTACTCTTGATCGTGGGTATTCCATTATACCCTACGCCACTGAATACATCGGCATTGGGACTGGCACCTCGGGCTAGCAGGGCTGCAAATGATTCCCAGGAAGGCCGGCCATAGAAAGGAACACCCAATACCACTTTTGAAGCAGGCAATCCCCTGCCCTTCCAGTAATTGATGGATTGAGTAGCATAACTATAAGTGGAATGATCAAAATTATTGGCATCATAAGCCATCAGGTTCAGGAAGTCAACCACATTGAACACACTGTTCAATATGCTTGATCCATTGATGGCTACTACCGCAGCAGTGAGCAACTTGCCCCGGTTGTGCATTTCGGTAGACAGCTGTTGCATCAGCGTTGCGTAATTGTTGGCCGATGTACCGTTGTCGGGATATTCCCAATCAATGTCAATACCATCAAGATTGTACTGGTTTACAAAATTGATCAAATTGTTGACAAAGGCGTTGCGGTAACTGGTATTGGCAGCCAGGCTTTCAAAAGCGCCATCATCGCCGTTGTTCCAACCGCCCACGGCAATTAGCACTTTCTTGCCATTGTTATGTGCTAAGGTTACCAGGCTTTGCAGCTTGGAAGGGTTTTCGATGGCCTGTAAACCACCGGTAGAAGTGGGCAGCAAAAAGGCATAATTGATATGCGTGAGTTTGCTGTACTGAATAGAATTAACACTGCCGGCCCAGGAAGGCATATAACCTACCACTTTAAATTGGGCCATGGTTAATTGAACGCTCAAAAACAAAAGGACAAAAAAGATAGTTGACTTCTTCATGTTATGATTTTTAAATGAGAGAATACGGGATCCTGGATTCAATACTCCTCCTGCCAGGCATGCGGTTAGCCATCCTGTGAAAACAATCGTTTTCCAGGAGACCCTTTTCCCTTCCGGTGGAAAAAAGTCTTTGGCTTACGCCTGGTCCAACAAGTTTGATACAGGACTCAGCAATTCACTTACTTAACAAATCTTCGTGTGATCGTCTTTCCGTCTTTGGTAAATAACAGTGTGTACACCCCGGTTGGGAGTTTCGCTACATTGACCCGGTTGGTAACCGTGGATGAGGTCATCACCTGACGGCCCATGAGGTCATAAATGCGGAGCAATCCTCCAGCGAGAGGTTGGTTTGTAGTAATTCTTAATTCATCCCTTACAGGATTGGGGAATAGTTCAAAATTGACATCCCCGGTAGCTGTTTTGCGTTCATTATCAGTCGTAGTGTTAGATGCTATTCGTGCCGCCCCTTGACGGGTAATGCGTATCCAGTTCAGGTTCCACCCAGCCGCCTGGGCAAAGACACCTACATTATAAGTACCGGCATTGACATTCACCGTGTGGGAAATCGTAGTCCAGTTTTGCCAACCACCAGTAGAAGGTACATTCAAGGCGCCCAACTGAATAGAGCCGGCATTCAGGTCAAGTGATAAACGACCACCGCCATTCAGACTGGCCACACGGTATTCAACCAGGTAGCTGCCCGTGGTGGGGAAATTGATATTATTATAGGCCATCCAGTCATTCGCATCGATCCATCCAACATTCTGTCCACCACCTGCATCCGAGCAGGCTTCCGTTTGCACCCCCAACATAGCACTATAACTCTCGGCCTGAATGGTTATGCTGCTGGGCGGGTTGCTGGTTTGCTGGTATACCCGCACATAGTCTACATACATATTGGCAGGCAGGGCGCCATTGTTCACCGTAAAACCAGGCCAGTTGCCGCCAATGGCCATATTGAGAATAAGAAAGGCATTATTGTGGAACTCACTGGTACCATTGACGCCATTCAAAATATTGGCCTCATGGAATTGAACTCCATCAACAAACCATTTGATAGAAGCCGCCGTCCATTCAATGGTATATACATGAAAACCAGTTACACTTACCGCGGTATTACCGCCGTAAGAAGCATAGTTATTATTGGGGTCCGACCAGTGAATGGTACCATAGGTACGCTGTTCCGTATTCACATGCTCCATAATATCAATTTCCCCACAGGCAGGCCAGCCGGCCGTACCTATATTATCGCCCAGCATCCAGAAAGCCGGCCATACGCCCTGGAAGGCAGGCATGGCTATACGGGCTTCTATTTTCCCATACTTCCAGGATTTGCGACCCTGCGTTTTCATACGTGCTGATGTGTAATTCATGCCGCCAAAACTTTCATTGCGGGCTGTGATCACCAACTGCCCATTTTGGACCGTAGCATTCTGACTGCGATAATATTGCAGTTCATTGTTTCCCCAGCCACCAGAGCCGGTGCCGGTCTCAAATACCCAGTCGGGTCCAATACTATTGGTAAACTCATCCTGCCATACCAATTGCCAGGTTTGTGCATTTCCAGGAAGGGTAAGGAATAAAGCAAACAATAAACTTCCGAAGTGTGTAATTCTTTTCATAAGCAAGGTTTTAATGATTGATGAAATAAAATAGCAGACAGGCAAGTTACAAACTTCTGTGTACTAGTTCCCGTTAGTAGTCATTATGTAATGGTATTTTGTATGTTTTTTTATGCACATCGTAGAATCACTACTCAACTTTAGTAGTAGCCGCAATAGCCTACAACCATTACTAATCAACGATAGTACTTCAATGATGTGATCAGTTATCACCCACCTACTACTACATTACTACTTCATCACCATTAGCTACCATAAGCCGCCTACGTCACTGCTTAGGCAACCCATTGTTACACAATACTCATTGGTTATACAATTGCTCCAATTCACGTATCTTTGACAAGGAACAAGCGAAAAACTAAGTACATATCCCAAACTGCGTTTTCATGAAGCAATTATTCAAAGCATTTATCCTTTTGTTTGTATCTGGCACTGCAGCCGCACAAAACAAGACCACCGTAGCGCCGGCCCAATTTGAAAAGTGTCTGCAGGCCAAAGGCGTTCAGCTACTGGATGTAAGAAGACCGGAAGAATTCAAGGAAGGACATATCAAAGGGGCCGTACTGGCCAACTGGCAGGACGAAAAGCAATTCCAGGAACAAGTTGCCAAACTCGATAAAAGCAAGCCAGTGTATGTGTATTGCCTGGCCGGTATCCGTGGCGACAAAGCAGCCAACTGGCTCGTCAAGAACGGATTTACCGCCGTAATAAACCTGGAAGAGGGTATCAAAGCATGGAAAGAGGCAGGCAAACCAATCGAAGTGGGGCATTGATCGAACCATGAGCGCATTCATCAATTTCCTGCTGTCATTTACTTTCAGCTTCACAGGATCACTTACACCCGGCACTGTCAACCTTAGTTCCGTACAATTAGGGCTCGACAACAAGGCTTACCTGGCCTGGCGATTTGCCTTGGCAGCAGCCATCATGGAATATATTTATGCATTCCTGGCCGTTACCTTTGAAAAGATCATTACTTCGTCGCCCATCATAGTACAGAATTTCCACCTTATTGCGGCAATCGTCATGCTTACCCTGGGTATATTGAATATCCGGTCGGCCTCTAAACCTACTAACCTGTCCATACGCCTGCAAAACAGCGGCTTCCGCCGGGGCTGGTACTTGGGCTCCTCAATCCACTGGCCATGCCCTATTGGATTGGTATTACCGCCTACCTCAAAAGCCAGCATTGGATCAACTTATCCACCCCCTGCAATTACATAGCTTTTTATTGGGCGTATCGACAGGAGTATTTACTTTACTGGTATTGGTAGCCTACCTTGCAAGTAGGGTAATGAAACTGTTGCGTGAAAATCAGCTGATCAAAAGATCCCGGGCTACCTGATGCTGTTACTGGGCATTTATGCCCTGATACGCTATATCGTATTGCTTTTATCCCCTTCCACGTAATATCTTTGGATTATGGAAAAGAAGGACTATGATGCCATCGTTGTCGGATCCGGCCCCAATGGACTATCAGCCGCCATCACCCTGCAACAGCGTGGCCTGTCGGTATTACTGCTGGAAGCCAGGAACTCCATTGGCGGCGGTATGCGTACAGAAGAATTGACCCTTCCCGGCTTTTACCACGATGTATGTGCCGCCATCCTTCCCATGGCTGCCACTTCGCCCTTTTTGCCACCCTTCCCTTACAACAATATGGACTGGAATATATTTACCCTGCTGTGGCAGCCGCCCACCCCTTCGAGGATGGCAGCGCTGCCGTATTAAAGCCGTCTCTCCAGGAAACCGCCCGGTTATTGGGCGTAGATGCCGGCGCTTATCTGTCGCTGATGAAACAGGTAGTGGAAGATTGGCCTTACATTGCCCCTGACATCCTGGGGCCTTTCCATTTTCCAAAATACCCCATGCGTATGGCGCGTTTTGGACTGAAAGCCTTGCCTTCGGCTGCGGCCATCGCCAAAAGGTTTACCACCGAAAAAGCCAAAGGGTTGTGGGGAGGTATGGCCGCACATGCTATCCAGCCACTCACCAATTATGCTACTTCGGCCATCGGACTGGTATTGTCGGCCGCAGGCCATTTATATGGATGGCCCGTTCCCAGGGGCGGCACCATTTCTTTGGCCCATGCACTGACCCGGTATTTTGAGGTCCTGGGTGGTAAAATACAAACAGGCTTTACCGTACAAACGCTTGCGCAACTCCCTCCGCACATGCTGTATTGTTTGATATAACCCCCAAACAATTGATGGCCATTGCAGGCGATCAGTTCAGCCCCTCTATAAATGGCAACTAAACCGCTATCGCTATGGCATGGGCATCTTTAAAGTCGATTGGGCACTGAATGGCCCCATTCCTTTTACCGCACCTGAATGCAGGGAGGCGGGCACGGTACACCTGGGCAACACGTTTAAAGAGATAGCTGCCGGTGAACAGCTGGCCGCCAATGGAGGGCATCCCCAACGTCCCTTTGTATTACTGGCACAACAAAGCCTGTTCGACAGCAGCCGGGCGCCTGCCGGCCAGCATACCGCCTGGGCCTATTGCCATGTACCCAATAGATCTACTGTGGATATGACAGGCATCATTGAAGCACAGGTGGAACGCTTTGCACCAGGCTTTAAACAAACCATCCTGGCCAGGCATACCTTCAATACGGTACAATTACAACAGTACAATCCCAATTATATTGGTGGCGATATCAATGGTGGCATTATCGACCTGGGCCAGGTGTATACCCGCCCCGCACTTCGCCTTTCACCCTATAAAACCTCCGCCAGGGGCCTCTATATCTGCTCTTCCTCTACCCCGCCCGGGGAGGCGTACATGGCATGTGCGGCCATCATGCCGCCCTGAAAGCCCTCCGCGACGTATTTAAAATAAGCTAATACACCCTCTCTTACACCCTGACCATCAACGACTAAATCCATCAGCCCCTTACTCCCCGCCTCGCGCCTGGCCTAAAAACTTAATATTGGAGCTTGAACCCATCTATTATCTTTATGTTATCCTTATATTATCATTTTGTAAATTGTAAACAAATCACTTCACATGTCCACCAGTAAGCACACAGAAGCGCAGAGCAATCATTCCAGGAAATCTACCCGTAAAGAGATCGGTCTTCAGTTAGCCAGTGCATTGAATAACCTGAAAGAGACCCTCGGAGAAAAGAAATTTGAACGCCGTATTAAAAAAGCAGCCCGTTTATTGACTGCCGGTATCAAAACAAAGCCTGTAAAAAAGAGAAGAAAGGAAAGGGAAAAACAAAGACCAACCAGTCCAACAAAGCTAAAAAAGCCGTAGCACCCAAGGCAGTAGCGGAATAGTAAACTGATTCCCAAACTACCGTTTTCCCCAGAGGCAGGTTACCATGCCCACACTTGTTTCCGTATTTGAATAGCAGACCGCCGCTCCCCTCATAACAACTGTACCAGCATCAACGAAAAATCATACATAGTTTACCTCCGATAGCCAGTAGGGTATCGATGGTAGGGTTGTTGTTGCCCACTCCTGCTTCCTATCAAAAAAGGCCTGTTAACCCATAGGTAATATTACTCCGATAGCTTTGTTGGGTATGGAGTATATCATTATCATAGGTGCTTTCCAGGCATTACTGGCACTTTGCCTGTTCGTTGTCTACAGGCAAAAAAGCCTGCCGACAACCTACTTACCTGGATACTGATCTGCCTTTTCACACATTTATCCATTAAGTTCTTCATCTATGCAGCCTCGGGAAATACCCTCCTCAAAACGGGCTTCAATACTTTCATAGACCTGGGCTATGGTCCATTATTGTGGATGTATGCGCGGAGAGTACAGTATGATCAATACCGCCCCGTACAACATTGGTATTTATTATTGCCCATGTTTGCAGCAGCCGTCATGTATACTGCAATTGCAGTGAAATTGATGATTGATCCCGCCGGTGTAGTCAACTGGTTATTGGTATACAATGAGGTATCCCAATACCTTATCGTTGCCTGTATGACGGTATTCCCCCTGCTAAGCCTACAAGTAAGCCGCCAATTACCCACCTTCTGGAAAAGCGAAAAACAATTGATCAAAAAAATAGCCTTTTGCTTTCTACTGATACCAGTAATATGGATTGTTACCAATATTATCAATGCCCTTCAAATAGCCGATGGGCCTTCCTTGAACATTGCCATTCGCATTATTGCCTATTCCAATATGCTGGTCATCTGTTTGTTCATCATCCAATACCGGTTGGAAGTACGCAGTTTACTAAATAGTACAGCCGCCCCTGAACAGCTACCCGCCTCCCTCACGCACTTCCCTATGCCGGCAGTATTGATCGAAGAAAAAGAATCGTTGATCCTAACAATACAAGCCGCGGCGCTACCTACCGAAGAACAGGATCAACCTGCCCAACGCAGATCTACTTTAACCACCTTGCAACAACAAGCAATTGCTGTGAAGCTGTTGACCATGATGGAGGAGAAAAAAACCTATACTGATCCAGAGCTCACCCTGGAGAAATTATCTTCCCTCCTCAAAACTCCCCGCCATCATCTTTCTGAAGTATTGAATCAGCACCTGCACCAAACATTCTATCAATACGTTAATGATTACAGGATCAGGGAAGTATTGCACCTGCTAGACCGTTGCCGCCAGCAACAAGTAACCCCAATATACTTTCACTGGCCTATGATGCAGGCTTCAATTCCAAGTCATCCTTTAATCAGTACTTTAAAAGACCACCGGACATACGCCTACCGAATACCTGAAGCAGCCGGGGAAAGTAGAAACAGGAAATAACATTGGCTTAATACCCACAACCTATTGACAGTCAATTTCTGTAAGTGCAAATGGACACATTGATTCCGGTACAGGTACGGTTCCGCCGGAATGGACGTTCACCTGCCTGGCCAATTGCAGCTTTGCCGGAAATTCTTTCTTCATGAGCATGCAACTAAGAACTAACTGTCGATTTGTATTCCTGCTTTTGTTGTGCTGCGTCGGGACCGTTTTCTCCCTGGAGGCGCAAACCATCAAAGGCATTGTATCGGGTAAGGACGGACAATTGCCCGGCGCCACTATCCAAGCGCCTGCTATCAAAAGATCAGCGTCGACCGACCTGAATGGGGCTTTTACACTTTCTCTTCCAGGTGCCGGGAAAATAACCATTACCATATCTTATATCGGTTATGAAACCAAAACAATGGACATCAACGTCCATGACGGTGTAACCAATGCCGGCATTATTGAACTAAGTCCCGCCCAAAGTGAACTGGGTCAGGTAGTGATCAAAGGCACCATGGCCCCTTCGCAGGCAAAAAGCCTATCACATCAAGAAAAATGCCCTGGCCATGATGGATGTACTGGCTGCTGATGCCATTGGCAAATTGCCCGATCGCAATGCTGCCGAAGCTGTACAGCGCATGCAGGGGGTAGCAGTAGCCAGGTATCATGGTGAAGCCGATGCCGCTACAGTAAGAGGAACACCTTTTGCCTGGACATCTACCATGTTTAACGGAAGCCGCCTCCCAGCTCCAATGTACTGGGTAATCGTTCTTCAGTTCTGGATGCAGTACCTTCTGAGATCATTCAATATGTACAGGTAGCCAAGGCCCTCACCCCCGACTGGGAAGGAGATGCCATTTGCGGATCCGTCAATTTTATTACCCGCACAGCGCCGGTAAAAGACAACTCAATGCCAGTATAGCCGGCGGTTACAATACATTTTCAAAGAATGGCACTTACAATGCCTCGCTGGTATATGGCGACCGTTTCTTCAACAACAAACTGGGTATCATACTGGCCGGCGCTATCTGGGACCGCCAGTGGGGAACGGATAGTTATGATGTAAGCTACAATACGGGCCTTGCCAACCCCGTACAACAAAAGTCTATCAACACCATTATGTTTAAACGCTATATGGGCAAACGACAAACCTATGGCGCCAACCTCGGACTGGAATATGCCTTCAACCCTTCCCATAAATTATTCTTCCGGGGATTGATGGATAAGTTTAATGATATACGCCCTGTTTATGAATCTTATATTGACTATACCAATAGTCGCTACCAATACAATTATCGTTACTCACACTACCAGACAAAACTTAATGGTGCAGAGTTTGGAGGCGAACACCAACTTACACAACGCCTGAAGCTGGATTGGTCGGTAAGTGATTATATATCCAGGTATTTCCTGGAAACGCCGCCCACCAATGGCAATAAGGGTTTACCCATTGCCACCTTCCGGCAAAAGATCACCGGAGGATTCGACAACCTGTCCGGTGATGGTAAGAGATATTGGGGTTTTGATTCGCCCGATGGCATTGGTGGCGATCCCCTTCAATTTAATGCCGGTTTAAAGAACAGCGGCGAGGTAATGGATCCTAGCAAGCTTACTTTGCAACAATTGGTAATAGCTCAGTTGGATACGAAAGAGGAAGACAAAACAGCCCAGCTGAACCTGAAAATAAACGCTACATCAAAAATAATCCTGAAATTTGGCGGTAAATACCGCCACAAATACCGGGAAAGCACATTTGGCTCCAACATGGTGTACCTACCAGGAGCGGCCCTGGGAATTCCCAACTCACCAGCCTTATTAGCCCTCAATAAACTGAACCGTGCCGATTTCCCCATGGGACATGGCTTCTTTAAAGAAATGGACGGCAATTACAATCAATACATTGTTGATCCGCTTTCCAAACAACAGTTGTTCGACCTATACCATGCCGATACACTGCGCAAGTATGGCTTTAGGGACCTGACATCGGCCGGTAACGCAACCAACTATTATACGGGTACTGAAGATGTACTGGCTGGCTATGCGATGGCAGAGGTAGACCTTACTGAAAAATTGAAACTGGTAGGCGGTGTACGTAATGAATACACCAGTTTTACATTGAATGGATCAAAGGCCACTACCATGGGCACACCTGCCACCACCACCATTACTCAGGTAACCGTCAAAAACAATTACAATGCCCTCCTGCCCATGGTACACCTCAAGTACAATTTGAACAAGCAGATCAATATACGCGCCGCCTTTACCCGCACCTTTGTACGCGCTAATTTCAATGATATGACGCCGGGAGAGTCGGTCGATAATACCAAGACACCCATCAACATTACCAAGGGTAATCCAGACCTGAAACCCACCTTTGCCAACAATTTTGACCTGATGGGTGAATATTATTTCAGCAATATCGGGTTATTATCCGGCGGGGTATTTTATAAACAGATCCAGGATGTGATCTTTAGTGACAAGGTTTTCTATACCGAAGGCGGCAACAACTATGTACTCACCCAATCGCGCAACCTCGATAATGCACGCCTCTACGGATTTGAAGCAGGCATTAACAAACGCTTCAATTTCCTGATAGGCTTCTGGGGTGGTTTTGGGGTGGAGTTCAACTATACCTGGATCAACAGCGAAGTAAAAATACCCCGGATGGTAGGCAGTAACAGGGTAATGGATAAAACCAGCCTGCCCAACCAATCCAGAAACCTCTTCAATGCCATTCTATTTTATGAACGCAACGAGGTAATGGTACGCCTGGCTGGCAACTACCGCGGGCAATCGGTAGAAACAATCAACCAGCAACCAGGCCCCGACTTCTACACCTGGACGGATAAGAATTTTACCCTGGATGCCTCTGCCACCATCAGTATTACCAAACACCTGAAAGCGTTTGTCGAACTAAACAACCTCACCAACGAACCATTGCGCACTTATATGGGTGATAAACGCCGCGTTACCATGACCGAATGGTACGGCCTGAGAGGTCAAGGTGGTATCCGCTGGGATATTATTAAATAGCATACAACATACAGAAGCAGGAAATCATTCTCCAGGCGCAGGTATGCAGCCCCTGCCTTATGCGTCAGCGTACTTGTGCCCGCAAAACAAACGATTCACGATTCATAACTAACAAACACACTATCATGAAACAACTCATTGTCATCACCATCTTCATACTCCCTTTGTTAGCCACCGCACAATTGGCCGACAGTTCCAAACGCCTGGTTCCCATGCAGGACGCCTTAAATTTCAGGGATGCAGGCGGTTATACCACACAAAATGGTAAACAGGTGGTTTGGGGTAAAGTTTTTCGCAGTGCCGATATCAGCAAGCTCACGGACACCGACCTGCAGTTGATGGCCGGTAAACATATTTATACCGTCATTGATTTTCGCGGTGTTAAGGAATCTGCAGCGGCGCCCGATAAGTTATTACCGGCCACGGATTATACTTTATGCCCGGCCGGTAGCGATGGCCTGCCGGATATGAGACAAATCGCTCAATTGATAAAGCAGGGTGGTTTCCTGGAAAAGTTTTATGGAGCGACCAGTCTCCCCCTATTATAGCGACCGGTATAAACCTTTATTCCAAAAATTGTTGGCATTGCCCGATACCGCAGCCATCTTGTACCACTGTACCGGTGGCCGCGATAGAACCGGTATGGCATCGGCCTTGTTCCTGTATGCCCTGGGTGTGCCGGAATCGACTATTGAAGCTGATTTTACCGCCTCCAATATTTACCTGGTACCCATGCACATCCGCATGTACCAGGGCATATCGCAGGGTATGGGGTTGGATATGGCAACCGTTAAAAGGAAATGGAACTGCGCCCGGAACTCCTCCATATTTTCTTTGGCGCTATTAAAAGTAAATATGGCACGGTAGAACATTTCCTGGAGCAGGAACTCGCTATGGGCAGTAAAGAAATAGCCATGTTGAGAAAGAAATATACGAGATAGATCAACCTCCTACTTTTTCTGCACACACCAGGTAGTCATACACCGTGCATTTTGCACATTGGTGGTTTTTATAGGCTCATAAAGTATCCCGAATTCTTCGGTATACTTTATGAGCATTTGTTCATTCACCAAAAATCGTTCAGACCCGTCTGGCAATAAATAACGGCTATTACCCAACGGTTTTACCAGTGTTTCCAGTCCAATATCCGAAGCCAACCGGGCAAAAAAGTATCCGCCTGGCTTTAACACCCTGAACATTGACCGCAACATCTTGTCAAATTGATGTTCATCTTTTGCAAAGTGTAATACAGCGCTGCAGATAACGAGATCGAATATGGCGTCACCGTACGGCAGCTCTTCTGCATTGCCTACCACAAAATTGTCCAGTGAGTTAGCAGGAGCAAGTACTATTGACAATTCCTTAACCGCATCCACTGCCCGGGGATCGGCGTCAATGCCAAATACCTCAAAACCATTACGCAAGAAGTAAAACAGGTTACGCCCACCACCACACCCTACGTCCAACACTTTTTGAAGGTGGTCGTACCGGCCCTTTAACAATTGGTCAAACAGATAAATATCAATATTGCCATAAATTTCCCTGAGCGTATTCCTCATATATGAAATTTAAATAAAACAAATTAAGTACAAAAGAAGAAAAATTAGCAAATACCGTATGTAAGACGGATCCTATTGGCCTCCCACTGCTAAAATACTGCAGTCATGTATGTTAACTTTGGGTACAAAGCCCTTTTACATGAGAAAGTTGAAACCCCTCATTTTATCCATCGCCGTTGTATTGGTGGTGGGAGCAGCCCTGGCCGCCAAACGCGTAAACGCTTGTCCACAGCCGGAATATTACAAAGTGGGCAACAATTACTTTCCCGCAGGTATTGAAGGAATAGATTACGACTGTGAGATAGGTACTGGTATTTGCACCTATTATTATGATCAGTCATTTGGCCAATACCGCCCTTGCAAACCGGGCCAATACAATGCGCTCAGATAAAGCACCTCCCCCTCAAATGAAAAAAAGTAAAGCACCTCGCTCTATCGATTGCTGTCATACTGGTTGTCGGCGCAAGCCTGGCAACCAATACAAAAAACCCATGCACTGACCTGCAACTTTACTACAAAAGAGATTCTCTTTATTATCCCGTCGAACCCGGATATAAATGCATAGAATCACCTGGCAAGATCTGCACCTGGTACAAAGACCCGGAGACCCAACGCATGCTTCCTTGCGAGCTGGGATTATATGTTTGGACCGGCTATCCTAAATCCATACACGATTAGTATTTCTAATAGTTTACTTCTGGTCACATCCTGCCACTGCAGGATTATTGCAGTACCTGTTGTTACCTTCAGCGACTAAAAACTTTATCACATGAGAAAAATAAAGGCTATTATGCTATCCATTGCCGTTATAGCGACAGTGGGAGCCGCCCTCGCTACTAATTCAAAAGCTCCCTGTAGCAGTTTGCCACAATTCTACAAAAGCGGCAACAACTTTTATCCCGCGGGCACCGAAAACTACGACTACGTATGTGAATTCAACCATTTTGGTACCTGCACGTACTATTATGATGCGGCTACCAACACCTACAAGCCCTGTAAGTCAGGTAGGATCTTGTGGCTTAGGTAGTACCGGCAGCCCATCGGAACACGTTAACATTACCATTACTCCCCATGCGCATTGGCGCCTTTGCGCATGGGTTGTTTTTTCCAATAGGTTAAACTGCGCCACAACCATTCAAAAGGGCCGAAGTGGAAATAGCGCAGCCACAGGTGGCTCCAGATGATCTGCACCAACCATACGGCCAATACAAAATAGTATACCTCTACCCGTTGTAATTTGCCATACATCCCAAGGCCAATACCATAAAAATAGATACCTCCAATGATCGATTGGGTGAGGTAGTTAGTAAAAGCCATTTGACCTACCGGCCGCATCAGGTTGAACAACCAGCTTACCCAGCCCGACTTATAAAGCAAGATGATAAAACCCAGGATGCCCAGCGAACGGGCTAAACGCGATATCGTATACAAGTCAAAAACATCGTGTTTAGCAATTTCATACCAATTGAATTGGTATTTGATCAACGGTTGTATTCTAACCCAGGATAGCCATATCCCAACGCCCAGACCTGCAATCGTCATGATCCAATAAACTTTGGCCGAAGCTTGTCCCGTAAGCACTCCCATCTTAAAGAGGGCCATACCCAGGAACATAAATGAAAGTACATCCCATATATTGAGGTAGATGAACCTGGCAATGAAACCCATGTAGAGATCCCCGCGGTACTCATACAGGTCTACCCAACTGCCCATTGTTTTCCGGATGGATCTCTCGGCCCTTTTTAGCTTTTTTTCCTGCGTACTCCTTTCCTTGAAATCCTTCATAGCCGTCAGGCCCTCTTTTGATCCTCCGTCAGTTTGGTCTTGGTAGTATCTAGGGAGGCAATTTTTTCGCCCTTGGTAATGATGGATTTTTCCTTGTACAGGTCCCTGCTTTCCCGGCCCAGCATCAGCAAAAACATATACCCGCTGCTATCAGCAGGCACTTACCCGATAGCCTGCGAAAGGTAAACAGGATCATACCCAGGCAGGCATAATCAAATAAGATATCGCCAAACCACAACAGTAACCATACATCCACCAGGCCAAAGACCATGAGCCACAACTGCCGGCGCAGAAAATAATCTGCCGGCCAGGTACCTTGCAGCTTTTTTTCGGCACGGCTGGTAAATAGGATAACACCCGCACCAAACAACATGGAAAAGATGGCCCGTTGGGTACCCTCTGGTATCAGGTTCACAAAATACCATACCTGAAAATTGACGCCCTGCTCATTCCATACAGAAGGGTCTTGGCCTACAGAAGAAGGAAGACTGAAGCCGGGAATATTCATCAATAAAATACCAAGGATAGCAAAGCCGCGAAGAGCATCCATAATACCAATTCGTTCCGATTGGCTTACGGGTGCGGCCAGGGAGGCAGCAGTAGTCATTAGATAAGGTTTGTGGTGGTTTAATGGTGGTAACGGCAAGCAATAATGCCCGCCGAACCGGGATAAGGGAATAAGATACTGAATTTTCCTTTAATTCCTATTGCCCTTTGTCTTTATTGCAACCGCAAACTGTTGATCGGAATATTTAAGCCGGCGCAAATTGCTTTCTATAGGCCGTAGGGCTCATTCCTTTATACTTTTTTGAATAGCCTGTTCAAATGGCTTTCATCAGTAAACTGAAGTTCGGCGGCTATTTCTCCGATCCGCCTATCACTGTGCAGTAACCGGGCTTCAATTAACCGTAATTTGTAATGCGTGATGTATTGTTGCAAAGTTTCGCCGGTTTGCTTTTTGAAATAACGCCCCAGGTAATGCAGGGAAATGCCCAACTGCTTACAGATATATGGTGCCTTTAATTTTTCCGGGTCACCAATATGCAGTTGTATATACTGAAGAATATCCAGCACCACCTCCCCGTATTCTCTTTTACTTTTTTAGGCAATTTCAACGCAATATTCCTGGCCACCACCATGATCAGCGTATTAACAATTTGCTGTATGATCTTGTGGTGGTACAATTGCTCCTGCTCCATTTCCTTCACAATACTTTCAATCAATAAGGCTACCATTGGCTTGTCTACTTTATTCTTTAAGATACACCCAGGCCGGTGGCTGGCATTCTGCAAAATAAACTCCATCCGTTGTATCCAGTCATTGTCATGGCCCGCCTTTGGTTGTACATATTGATTGCTGAAGTGAAGAAAGAAGAACTGGGTGGTAGTGCCAATCGTGAAGGAATAACTATCCTCAGGCGTTATTAAAAACAGGTTGCCTTTTCGGTATTGAAAACTAAGATCGTTTGTAATTTGCAGGCCTGTTCCTTCTGCTATGTAAATTAAAGTGAAGTAATTATTGCGGTAGGTGGTGCGTGGAAACTGGTCCATCCGTTTGTACTCAGTTCAAAAGGCAGGTATAGTGACTCCTTCATCATACCTGAAATTACTGATTTAGTGCAAAAATGTACAGGAAACCAGACGGGCAGCCCACCTAATTTTATAGCACAAATCAACTACATGCAAAAAATACTGGCCCTGCTCCTGTTTACATGGATTACCTTAACGGCATTTACCCAACAACAAGACCGGCCACACCCGCGCTACTCCTCGCCACATCCATTAACAGGCACCTGGACCCTCGTATCCGTGGCCAATATCTATCCCGATAGCAGCAGGATATACCCTTATGGTAAAGACCCAAAGGGCCTGCTGGTATTCGATGAACAGGGCAATTATGCCATCCAGATCCTGCAAGCAGGAAGGCCCTCCATTGCATCCGGAGATAAGAACAAAGCTACTCCCGAAGAATACGCCGCCCTGGTACAAGGCAGCAATGCCCATTTTGGCCACTATACCATCAATGAAACTGATCAAACCATCAGTTTCCGGATTGAGCATGCCAGTTTTCCAAACTGGGAAGGCACCCTGCAAAAACGCAAGTACACCTATACTGGCCAGGACTTAAAATATGTAGTTACCCAAACCACCCAGGGCGGACAGGCCGTTGTTGCCGAAGTAGTGTGGAAGCGATTGTAGGATTAAGCATATAACGGGCAACGAATAAGGGGCTTGAATACTTTTACTCCCTGGTATATTTATTCCGGTATTCATTAGGCATCATCCCTGTTATCTTTTAAACAGGTCACGAAAGGTCTTTATGTCAAGATATCCTACATCATACATCACTTCATTAATGGATTTTCTGCCCGTTTCCAGTTGCTTTTGGTGGCTTCTATCTTTACCCGTTGTATATATTCTACTACAGTATTGTTGGTGGCCAGTTTAAACCGGCGCTCAAAGGTCCGGCGACTGATATTAACCTTATCCGCCAGTTGATCAACCGTTATTTTCCCCGCATAATGTTCCTCAATGTATTCTTGTGCTTGCAGAATTGGTTCATCTTCATGGTACTTTTGTCCATTAAAGATGATAAAGGGCGATTGATCCCTGCGCTCCAGGTCGATCACAAAAACTTGGCCGTATGGATAGCGATCTCACGCGTCGTATACTTTTCTACCAGGTACAACAGCAGGTTCCAGTAGGCATTGTTACCCCCACTGGAATACAACCCATTCTGATGCGTCATTACCTTTTCATCCACCAGTTTCACCTTCGGATAATAATACCTGAACTCGTTGGCATAAGCCCAATGCGTAGTACATTGCTTGTCTTTCAACAAACCTGTATAGGCCAATAAAAAAGCACCCACACAAAGGCTGGCCACTTCAGCTCCCTGCTTGTAACGGTCAGCGATCCAGGGAGCAAAATCCTTATTCAAATACGTATTGCCTACTGCATCTCCTGTCATCGAGGGTATAATGATCAGGTCCGTTTCCTGTACTTCATCCAGCACTTTATCGGGTTTAAGCACAAACATTTCACTACCCGGCGCCACTTCCTTCGACAAGCCTACCAACTGCACTTTGAATAAGGGCTTTTTGCTGGCCTTCTTCAACAAGCCATTAACCACTTTAAATAGATAATCCGTGTCGGCAACAGCCGCCACCACACAGTTCTTAAGCGCTAAAACAGATATCGTAACCATCCTTAAATGTAATACAATTACCTGGCGCAATACCCCCTTAATATTGTCGGATTACCACTCCTTCCCATAGGATTATTGCCACTACTTTTATTTCAACAAACAAAACAATTATGATCAGCATCAATCCTTATTTGAATTTCCTGGGCAATACGGAAGAAGCGATGAATTTTTACAGACCTGTATTTGGCGGCCAGTTTGCAGCACTCGAACGGTTTAAAGACAGTCCCGGTTATGAAAAGATGCCGGAAGAAGAATGGGAGAAGATTATGCACATTCGCCTGCCCATGGGACCTAAAGATGTGATCATGGCCACCGACGCCCTCGCTTCCATGGGTCAGACGCTTACAAAAGGTAACAATTTTTATATCCGCGTGAGTACAGAAAGTGAAGCGGAAACAAACAAGTTTTTTAAAGCGCTTTCCGCAGGCGGCACCCTCGAAATGCCCCTGAACAATACCTTTTGGGGCGCCTATTGCGGCATGTGCACCGACAAATTTGGCATACAATGGATGATCAATTTTGACCTTCCCTAAACAACCTGCAACATGAAAAAGATAAATACATTCTACTGGATATGCACCGGCCTGATAACACTCGCCCTTGGCGCAGGCTCTATATTAGAGCTCTTTTCCAATAAAGATGCCACACAGCCGTTTATTGACCTTGGCTATCCCACCTATTTGGCACCTTTTCTTAGCTTGGCCAGGTTGTTGGGTCTTGCTGTAATTCTTGTACCGGGCTATCCGCGCCTTAAAGAGTGGGCTTATGCCGGATTGGCTTTCGATATGATCGGCGCCCTGTATTCACATTTGGCCCTGGCCAAACCTGCCGTGTTGTTTATCGGCATCATTTTACCCCTACTTTTCCTGATCGGCTCTTACATCCTGTACCATAAGAAGTTAGCACTGGCGCTATCCGGCAGATTTTGACCACGCCAGAAAATTTCGATCTCATGACATCAGCCAGCAATAATATTTGTAAGTAAACTTTGAATCCATCGAATGGATTTGCCGGCACAAAACATCATAGCACCTTTGGCTGATTTTTTGCTAAAACGAGTATGGAATAACCACCAAGGGTTTTACTGCAAAATCTCTGATTTATCCTGAACACCAATTTACGTGCACCGTTTACTATTTTTTGCTTGGTGTTTATTACTTCAAAGGTAGGCTCTGTATACATTTTGTCTATTATGGTAAAGCCATTGTCTTCCAAAATGCTTAAAATAAATTCTTCGGTAAAATTGTGAATATGTCCCACTCGTTTTTTAGATTCGATCAGCATCTTTTCCCTAAATAGGCTCCATACGCTCATATCCAGCGGGATATGAAAGATGGTGTGACTGCTTTTGTTTGCAATGCTTCTAATAAAGGCAAAATAGTTTTCAATATGCTCAATGACATCAATCACCAGAAGCAGATCGAAAAAGCTGTTGTCGCTGGCATCGGTTATATCTTTCCGTGCAAACTTTATCTTATCTGTTTCCTTTTGGGTCGCAATCTTTATCGCTTGTGCAGAAATATCATAACCTATTAGGCTGGTTATTTCGGGCATCGACTTGCCAAGCAATACCAGTATTTCGCCGCTGCCACAGCCCACTTCACACACTGTGTTAAGGGGTATCTTATTGCTTTGTAACAGCGTAATAATCTTACCTGTTTTAAAAGGTCCATCTTCCTCATGCCAGTTGGGATTATTGGCCAGGTAGGTATCGTCATTGTAAATATCTGGCATAGCTTTACCATTATTGACCTGCAATAATAGGCAAAAATATCTTTTTCTTTAGTCAGATCACTCATATCGAAAAGGGAACTACCACAATAACAATTTGCTCTGCCAACCTCACATCGTCAACACCAGCTTTTTCACCTAATTTTGTCCCAAATTCCATGATTTGAGTGCTACTGTGTTTTTGCTGACGCCGCCTTTTACGCAACTGAATACGCCCTACCCGGCAACAGCTTACCTGAAGGGATTTCTGAACACCCGCAACATAACGGCTTTCCAGACCGACCTGGGCATCGAAGTCACCCTGGCCCTCTTTAGCCGCCAGGGCCTCCAGGAGTTGTTTACGCGCATCAACAACCAACCGCCAGCAGCACTATCAGACAATATTACCCGCATCATCGCCCTGCAGGAGGATTACATCAGCACCATTGATGATGTCATACACTTTTACAAGGCCACAACCCTACCCTGGCCCACCGCATCTGCAAACGCGAGTTCCTGCCCGAAGCCAGCCGCTTTGCGCAACTGGAAGACCTCGACTGGGCCTTTGGCTCCATGGGCAATCAGGACAAAGGCAAGCACCTGGCCACCATGTACCTGGAAGACCTCTCCGACCTCATCCGTGAATGTGTAGACGAGCATTTTGGCTTTAGCCGCTATGCCGAACGCCTGGGCCGGTCGGCCAATACTTTTGATGAATTGCATGCCGCTTTGCAGAAAGAATACACCTATATCGACCAGTTATTGATCAACCTGCTGCAAAAACATATTGAAGCGGTTCAACCCAAACTGGTAGCCATCTCCGTACCCTTTCCCGGCAACTTATATACCTCCCTGCGCTGTGGGCAGTGGATCAAACAACACCATCCCGGCATCAAAGTGGTGATGGGTGGTGGTTTCGCCAATACCGAATTGCGATCCCTCTCCGACGCCCGGGTGTTTGAGTTCTATGATTTCATTACCCTCGATGATGGAGAAGCGCCTATCGAAAACCTGGTGCACCATATTGAAGGAACAAAAACCATTGAAGAACTGAAACGCACTTTCACCCTCGTTGATGGTGCCGTTACCTATTTCAACAACAAAGCCTGCACCGATTACAAACAAGGGCAGGTAGGTACACCGATTACAGCGATTTTTCCTGGATAAATACATATCGGCCATTGAAGTAGTAAACCCCATGCACCGCATGTGGAGCGATGGCCGCTGGAATAAGCTTACCATGGCGCATGGCTGCTATTGGGGTAAATGTACTTTCTGCGATATCTCACTTGATTATATCCGCCTGTATGAACCCATTGCCGCTTCGCTCTTGTGCGACCGTATGGAGGAGATCATCGCCCAAACAGGTCAAAATGGTTTTCACTTTGTGGATGAAGCCGCACCACCCGCACTGATGCGGGCCCTGGCACTGGAGATAATAAAACGTAAACTGGTAGTAAGCTGGTGGACGAATATCCGCTTTGAGAAAAGCTTTACCCGCGACCTCTGCCTACTGCTCAAACGTTCGGGCTGCATAGCCGTATCCGGTGGACTGGAAGTAGCCAGCGACCGCCTCCTGGAACTGATCCAGAAAGGTATTACCGTTGCCCAGGTGGCCCAGGTAAACCGCAACTTTACCGAAGCTGGCATCATGGTACATGCTTACCTCATGTATGGTTTCCCTACACAAACAGCCCAGGAAACGATTGATTCCCTCGAAATGATCCGCCAGCTCTTTGCTGCCGGCATCCTGCAATCTGCCTTCTGGCACCTGTTTACCATGACCGCCCATAGCCCCGTAGGATTAGAACCTGAGAAGTTCAATGTACGCAGGGAAAATAACCTCACCGGCAGCTTTGCCAACAACGACCTGGTACATATTGACGACTCCGGCACCGACCATGAAACATTTAGTTATGGCCTTAAAAAGTCATTGTTGAATTATATGCATGGCATTGGACTGGAAGATCCCTTGCAAAAATGGTTCGATTTCAAAGTACCCAAGACCAAGGTAACACCCGATTATATTGCCAAAGTATTGACCGAAGATCAGTATACCGCATCCCGCCCTACCACCAAAATTGTATGGCTGGGCAAACAGCCAGCGGTAGAGCATTTTACCAAATCGAAAAAGGCAATAGCTGGGAAATGACCTCCCTCACTTTCCAGGATAAAAGGAAAAATACAGCATCAGTGTAGATCGTGAACAAGGTGATTGGCTGGCCACCATGCTCAACCAATTATCCATCACCAATCCCAAAACACTCACCTTGCAGGAAGTAATGGACAGCTACCGCGCCGCCGGATTGGAGGATTTTGAATTGTTTTGGGATAATAAACCCGTCAATACCTTACACAAAGTCGGGTTGTTGAAGTTGTAAAGAAACATCCTACTTCCCTCAAATTCAACAGTTTAAAAAGCCAGGTGAAATACATACCTCACCTATTCTTCAGCCTCTCTTAATATCCTCATTGTCAGCCAAAGTACAAGGTAAAAGGTTCCCTCTCCAGGCAGAGGAGCCATAGGCCATCGACTTAAAGCCAACAACCTACCAATAGGGTAAGGTGAGCCCTGTACAACCTTATCAAGATAGTCAGATATTACGTATATATTCCGTATATATCACGTATATAATACATATATGATACGTTCTTGTAAAGGGACGGAATATCTACGAATTGTCTAACTATTGTATACCTTTTATAATCGTATTATCTCTGGTTTGCACCAGGAAATCCTGAACATACTGGATGCCTTCTAAACGGAAAGGGGCAGCCCGCCTTAGCGAGATGCCCCCGTTTTTAGAGGTTCATGTTGGTTATTCGTAGCCAGGATTCTGGGGCATTTTCGCAGGATTGAGCTTATACTCGTTTAAGGGAATGGGGAAATAATAATCCTTCGTCGTGATATTGCTTAAGGGTGAGTTGTTGTAATCCGCCTGGCTCTTGCCCTTAAAGTAAGCCACCAGCTCTTCCTTATTGAAAAAGCGCGTCAGATCATGCCAGCGGTGGTGCTCGAAGGCCAGCTCTATCCGGCGCTCGTGCAGGATAGCCAGTTTCAACGTAGGGTACCTGGCCGCATACGCTGCATCACCCAGCATGGTGGCATACAGCGGGCGGGCCGCCCGGGCCCGTACCATATCCAGGTACGAAATAGCCGTGGCATTGTCGTTCAGGTACATAAATACTTCCGCCAGGTTCAGGATCACATCCGCATAACGGATCAGGATCCAGTCATTACCGCCATAGCCCAGGTTGGTAGCCGCAGCACTGTTGTCCCTGAACTTGGTAATGAAATAAGCTTTTACCGAAGGGTCATTGGCATACTTGATAGAGAAATCCGTACGCAGGTCACCTGTTTCAAACTCTTTCAGCAGGTCATTCGTAAACGGACCACCAGCTCCTTGTGATACCGCCAGCGAATTGATCGTTTCCCCTTTCGCCTGGTTACTGGCAGCCAGCGAAGAACGGTAGGTAGGATCACCCTGCTTGTACACGATCTGGAAAATGATCTCCTGGTTGGTACTTTTCTTATTGACATCAAACACATCGGCAAAAGGAATATCCGACAGTTTACCAAAGCCGCGCATATTGTAACAGGCCAGCAGGTAAGTTTTGGCCTGGTTAAGGTTGGCCGTTTTATTGGCTGCATCCAGCGTAGTAGCCATGGTTAAATACACCTGCCCCAACAACCCATTGGCAGCTTGCAAAGAAACACGGCCTTTATTGGCTGCAGGTTGAACATTGGGCAAATTGCTGCCTACTACATCCACCAGGTCTTTAATGATCTGTGCATATACATTCTCCCGGGTTTCGCGGAAAGTAACCCGGTTCACATCATCCAGCGTATTCAACCTTTCTGTTACCAGCGGTACACCACCAAATTCGCGCACCAGGTTAAAGTACATAAAGGCACGCAGGAACTTCAGTTCGGCCACATATTGCGACTTCACCTTATCATCAGCAAAAGTGATCTTACCAATGGCAGACAGTATCAGGTTGGCGCGCGCAATGGGCAAATACAATGCCGTCCAGTGACTTTGCAGCCAGGTATTGCTGGCTACCAGCGAAAAAGCCGTGAACTGGAAAGGCTCCCCATTGTTGGATTGGTTGTCGGTAGTGTTGATATCATCCGCGCGGTCATCCGTCCACAACGAAGCACCTTCACCTACACAATTGGTACTCCTCAGCGCCTGGTAAACACCATTTACACCCAGGGCTATATCACCTTCTGTTTGTAATGATTTGTCTACGTTAACCGAATTGGGATTGCTTTGCTCCAAAAACTTTTCGTACAGGAAGAGGCAGTCACCACCAGGCCCATTCCCAATATTGATACAACTATATTACGCATACATGGTTAGTTTAATGTTCAACAATTAAAACTGCATTTTAATCCCGAAGCTGAAGGCGCGCATCAGCGGGTATTTACCGTAGTCAACACCTGGCGTAAGGTTGGTGCCATTGTTATAATCTACTTCGGGATTATAACCCAGGTATTTGGTGATCGTAAAGGCATTGTCCACTGCACCATATACCCGCAAACCATTAAAGCCCAGGTTGCGCACAAAAGCCAACGATCCAAGATTATAACCCAGGGTAATATTGGTACAACGTAAAAAGGAGCCATCCTGCAAATAGAAATCCGATAAGCGCGTACTGTTACTTTGCGTACCGGCACGTGAAGCGCGGTATATCTTACCATCGCCAGGCTCCGCTTCCGAACGGTACCTGTTTTTTACCACCGCATAGTTATTACCCGATCCTTCCATGTTTTTGATATAATAATCCTGTCCGTCCACCACATCATTACCCTGTGAACCGTTGAAGGATGCGCTAAGGTCAAATTGCTTATAACTCATAGACAGGTTGAAGCCATAGGTGAAATCAGGATAGGGAGAGCCAATCACTTGCTTGTCGGCCTCATTAACAATGCCATCGCCATTCACATCTTCAAAATAGAGGTCGCCGGGATTCAGTGGGGTGGCCGAATAAGAAGAACGGGGTGGCCCTTTTAGCTTATACCCTGAGGGGAAGGTATTATTGGGCAGCAGCGCGGCATTATCGGCCTTGATATTGGCCATATCCGATTCACGCACCATACCCGCCACCTTGATACCATAGAACATACCAATGGGCTGTCCTTCCATCGTTACGTGGGTGGTATAGCTCCTTTCGGCACCGATGGAATAAATAGTGCTGGCGCCACCAAGACTTCTTACCTTATTTTTATTGAACGTAATATTACCGCTTACATTCAGGTTGAAATCTTTACCTGTGATCACCTTGGCATCGATCTGTGCATCCAGCCCGGTATTGCGTACATCCGCATCCTTCAGGTTGGTCCAGATAGAAGTAGAACCCGATGCAGCCGTAATGTTCTGACGTACCAACAGGTTGTACGACTTACTGATATAATAGTTTAGGATCACCGACAACCGGTTGTTCAACAAATTAACATCTGCTCCAAAATTGTACTGCGAAGTAGACTCCCAGCCCAGTTTCTCATCGGCAATATTGCCGGCAGCATTAGCCGTATAGATATTGTTACCAATTACTACCCCAGTGGGTGTAGCCATGGCCTGCTCATAATTGTAGTTACCGATATTGTTATTACCACTCAAACCCCAGCTGGCGCGCAAACGGATGGTTGATCCGGCGCCCAGCCAATCGCCATAGAACTTTTCATTCGACAGGTTCCAGCCGGCTGATACAGAAGGGAAATTACCCCAACGGTTTTGCGGACCAAAACGCGAAGAGCCATCCGTACGGAATGAAGCCGTTAAGTAATACTTGTTGTCGTAGCTATAAATAGCCCTGGCCAGGTACGATACCAGGGTGGTGGTAGACTTACCGGTAATCGTTTTATTAAGGCCAAAATCGGCCGCATTGGCGCCACCAGCAGTAAGCTCGGGCACCAGGTCATTAGAAAACCCTTTGGCCGTTACACTCAAAATATCACTGGTGGTTTCCTGCGCTGTATAACCAGCTAATACATTCAGATCGCCCTTGCCCAGTTTCTTTTTATAGTTCAACGTAAACTCTGCCAGCTTATCCAGCGTAGTGATCGTTTGCGCCGAAGCATTGGCCGCAGCGATGGCCTGTGGCGAACCGGGAGGGTTCGCGCCACTACTTAGGTTGGTAGGATAATAATACTCGTATTTCTCATTATAAGTTTGAGCACCGATATTCACCTTACCCTGCAAACCAGGGATAAAATCATAAGTGGCGCTGGCATTATAGGTACCCCGCGTAGCTTTGCGCGTAATATTAACCCGCTCTGCCAGGGCTACCGGGTTTTCAATACCCTGGAAAGAATAGTTATAACCATCAATGGGTGAAGCAGCAGCACCCAATGCCAGTGATCCATCGGCATTGTATAAAGGGAAGAAAGGCATGTATACCAGGGCGCCCAGAATAGGGCCATTGTTAAATCGCCCTTCCTGTACCTCCCGGTTATTGGTATTGGTAACAAACATGCTGGAACTTACTTTCAGCTTCTTGGTTACATCTGCATCAATATTGGCGCGCAGATTGATCCGCTTTTGAAAAGTACTCACCATAATACCGGGCTGATCCTGGTAGCCACCACTCACCATATACCGCGTACCATTGTTACCGCCAGAGAAGGATACATTGTGGCGTTGTACGATTGCATTGCGGTACAGCGCATCCTGCCAATCAGTATTGTACTGCGGCTGTAGCACCTTCTGGTTCTGAAAATCATACAAGGATTTGATGATGGTAATATTGCCGGGATTGGAACCCAGCCGGGCAATACGTGCCGCATTATCGTCCGAATAAAAAGCATCATTCCAGGTAAGCCCCTTGGCTATGATTTGGTCTTTATAAGCTCCATTACGGCCATCTACAAATAACTGCGCAAACTCATAGGAATCCAGTAGCTCTACTTTTTAGCCAATTGATTCACCCCTACCTGGTAGTCGTAAGCAAGCGTACCCTTGCCTTGTTTACCCCGTTTGGTGGTGATCAGCACTACCCCACCGGCAGCCGGGAACCATAGATGGCAGCCGAAGCCGCATCCTTCAATATTTCAATAGACTCAATATCATCCGGGTTGATGAAAATATCATTACCTGCCGTAGCCGGGTTATACCCACCTGTGCCATTACCACCGTTACCAGGACCCGAACTCACATTGCCACCTACCGGGTAGCCATCCACCACATACAGGGGTTCAGAGCTGGCATTGATAGAGCCAATACCCCGCACCCGGATCTTGGTGCCCGAATAAGGAGCACCACTTACCTGCGATACCTGTACCCCTGCCACCTTACCTACCAGGGCCTGGCTCAACGTAGGTGTACTAAGGTTCAATTCCTTCGATTTTACACTGGAAACAGCACCCGTCAGATCACTCTTACGCAAACGCTGGTAACCGATGGATACTTCTTCCAACATCCTGGCCTCTTCCTTCAGTTTTATGTGTACCACCGTTTTATCTCCTACCGCAATTTCCTGCGCACCATAACCCGAAAAAGTGATCACCAGTGTTTCACCGGCTGCAACTGCCAGCGAAAATTTTCCGTTGACATCGGCCACCGTCGACTTACCCGACTGCTTAACCACTATACTGGCGCCCGCTAAAGGTTCATTACCATCCGAACTCACCGTACCCGTTATAACGCCTGTTTGCGCCCGGACCGGCAAACTGATCATGATGAAAAGCGTCATCATCAAAAACAATAGCTTTGGGATCATCCCTTTACCACTGGATAAAGGAATGGCATGTGCAAATTTCTTTTGCATTAGTTATTTTTGGAATAAGAAAATGAAATCCGAGACAGCAATCGTGTAGAAATGTTTTACCACCCCACTTCCATCAAATTGGCATTGTTCCTTCGTGATGAACTTACTGCAATACCCTTCTGTATATCATTGAGCAACGTGAACCCTTCCAACTCATCGGGCCGTTCATTGATATCTATTACTTTGATCACCTGTTCCGTTCCTGCCGCCAGCGACTTTTCAAGATCAAGAAAAGTGAAGCGCCATTTCCTGCCTTCTACCTGGTTCTGGATCAGCACCAGCATATTCTTGTCCTTTACAAAGTGCAGGTTTTGTACCCAGGGCGAGCAGGTAAACTTTTTTACCAGGATGCCTTTTTCTGATGTTTTCTTCGCCTTTTGTAACAAGGCAGCATCATACAACCTCACTTCATTGTTTTTACCGCCATAGTCAGCAGTGGCTACATACCATTTGCCTCTGTACTGTACATACTCGGGGCGCGTACCCTGTATGCAGGCATCGTCTTCTATTGTATTCAGCAGGTTGCCATCCAGCGTACCCGTACGCAGCAACCCTTCCCAATTCACACAATAGATCATCGCTTTCCACAAAGTGCCTTCCGGGTTCAGGCGAATACTATTACCAATAAAGGTGGGCTGTTTTGCTCGCCAGGCGATGCCCGTAGGGTGATTGATCACATCCGTATCATGTTGGGTAAGTTTGTATTCCTTGTTTACATACACCAGCGAATCATGGTCCATTTTATATTCCCTGATCATACCCACTTCCCGGTCGCCATACAGGAACAATCGCCCCTTTGCCAGGATACTCCCTGACAGGCGCCCAGTGAATCCACCGACCAGGTGCTACTGATCTGCATATTCACGTCCCTGCGAGGAGCTGCCATTGCAGTGAAAAAACAGGCAATAAGAAAGGTTAGTATTTTCATTATTGAAGTATTAGGTCGGCAATCGTGAATCAATGTCGTTTAGTTAGCTACAATTGTTTGTAATTCATAGCAGGAGGTTTCTTGGTGCGTTTTTTTCTGGGCGCTTTTCTTTTGGGCCGGATGATTTCGGTCGTTACCCTTAATATTTTATCAAAGGCTGCTAATGCAGGCCTGATCATCTTTTCAATGAATAATTTATGGGCAATTTCCTGACCATAGCCAGGGCATTGGTGCGATTTATTTTATGAGGATGTTTTCTTCTACCCTGCGCTTGTTCTTGCTTTAGCTTTTCCTCCAGTGGGAAGGCTAACACTGCCATCATAGACATCATGAATACCTTGGCATAAAAGTCCTGTTTGACTGCAATGGCAGTTTTGCCAGAGAAAGATTCAAATTGAAGCCGGCATTTGTACAGTTTATAACCTTCCTCAATATTCCATCGATAATTATATAATTCCCCAAAGTTCTCGTATGGAAGTTTTTGATTATCCAGTACAGATGTACAAAGCACTTCCCGGCTTCCATCTGGCAATTCTATCACTACTAATCGGCATCTTATTTCCCGGTCATTGGTGTTATATTGACTGAGCAGGTCATTATGATTTGCTGGTAATTTAAATGTGACTTCTTTATCCTTTTCCCCTTCATGTAACATCTTCCTCACCTCCAGCCACCAATCATCCCGCATTCGAATACAATAATCGATGCCCTTCATCTTTAACTCAAAAAGCAACGCCAAGCTCGGATATCCTCTGTCCATGATCAGCAGATCTTTTCCTGATTCTACCTGCCCTAAATGTTTGCGGGCCAGTTTTGTTTCTGGTACATCATAGCGATCTATACAGGCATCCAATGTGGTAAAGTTTAATACATCATACAGCATCGATATCCTCGCTACACTTTGGGGTGAGGATGCCTGTGGGCCAAAATTGGTAATGCCGAACTCCTCCGTTACTGTTTTATGTTTAGGCAATACTATAGTACTGCCATCTATGCTCAACAATCGCCATCCTCGCCAGGTCAGGTAAGGCGCGTTTTTATAGAAGGATCTGATGCCAACCTGATTCAACTCAATAAATGCCTCAGGTTTTAACTTCACCCGTGCTTGGCTAAAAGCACCCTTGGTTACATGTTGTATACTAAAATCCTTTGATTTGATCTTCTGGTAGAAGCTATTGAGTTCCCGTTGTATAGAGCGGCTTAGTCCTTGCGTAAGTAATGTTATTAGATCTATGAAGTGTAATTTTCGTTTACGGGAAAATCCATTTCCGCCGTCTTTCGAACGGCTTCTTTCAACAAATTTCTCATCTTCTATGGTTTGAATTACGTCATCAATACAATTTTCCCGAAAATCGATTAAAGGAGTTGGATCGTTTAAACAGCCCCTATAATCTATATCCCAAAATAACGCCCACAATTGAATTACAACCAATTGTCAAAGAACTTTTAATTTATTGCATTTCGAATGCTTCGAGCATTAACTAAACGACATTGAATCGTGAATCATGAATTTATTCGACACAAACGCATTTGCCGGCTCCCGATTCAATGTCGTTTAGTTCAACTCGTCGCTCCTTTAAGGTAAGTCACGCTGCCGCCCGGCAGATGCAGCGCTGCAGCGTGGCCACCTTTGTAACTGGCTATAGTTTTCTTACCTAAACGATTTTGACACAAGATTCCCAATTGTCCTCAAGGGTCCATCGGTTCTGTAGGATCTATATGCAAGGCCTCCAGCAGTGGGTAAAATACTGCTTCTGTTTCGCTCAACCGTTCACCCGGTTTATAGGGTACCGCATCCAGCTCACGTTTACATCTTTCTACCAGGCTGCCGGTGATCCAGGCGCTTTGACCTCTTTCCGTAGCAGTAAGGGCAGGTTTATTCATAGGGAACCCATACCGGTACATCAACCTTACCGCATTACGCATGTTGGTAGTGGTATGCCTGGCATGAGGCTCCATGATTATGGCATTTTCCGGCACCTGCAGTTTGTTGATCAGAAAGCGCTTCATCTCTTCTGCCTCATTGTATTTCGTTTTATAGGGATGTACTTTCCCACCCGATACCATGATAAACGGGGCGAGTCCCTTGAAATATTGTATAGCGGCCAGCCGGCAACGCAGCATACCGCCCGCACTCAATGGTACAGCCGGATCATCGGGCCCCGCGCCGGGTACCAGGATCAGCGAGTATTTAAAAGTATTCCAGGGCAGCGTTTTAATACGTTGATAAGCGGCTTTATTTACCGTACTTTCCATGGGTTCATAATCCGCCGCCTGGTCTCTTTCATTCAACTCAATGAATTGCAGCGAAGCCGTGAGTGACAGGTGGAAGAACAAGTGGGTATTGGCACACTCCTGTCCCACTACATAAGCAGGCGAATACAACATGCTGCCATAGCGCGGATGGTTTACATTAAAACTAATGGAATCAATGAGTGGGTAATTGGCTTTCTTTCCTTCGGCATACACCCCAATGGCAAAATTGATGCCCATAGCATCCTGTTCCCAGGCTTTGCGGAGTAATACAGCCGGACTTTCGTTGTGGAAAAGAATATAAGTGCCGGAGGGTACCAGGTGTAGCTTTACCAGCTTGCCCAGCGCATTATTATCCTCGTATAAGGCCGTTAAGCGTTCCCCGGCCAGTTGGATCTCCTGATCCGACAATTTCAGGGCCTCCGTATAACAGCCTGCATTATTATTACAGGTCTTTAAGGCATTGCTAAGGTCCGCGAGTTTACGCTGCGCCATATTGCTTAGCGCTGTATCCGATTCTATCAGTTTTCGTGCGCCTTTATCTTCCAATAACAAAGTAAGCAGGTAATAATTCTTTGACCGTACAACATTTTTTCCCGTTACCAGTTTATAACGTGGATCAGGCCCAGCCTGTTGGGCAAAGAGATGACAGGCCATGAGCACCATGGCAGTAGTGAGAAGTACCTTAACCATTAATCAGAGTTTGCTATTGGACCGCAAAACTCCTGTGTACAGGTTAACAGAATATCACCCCTATATTACCGCATTGTTACGATTATCATAAAATCACGATACACTTTTGTCAATTGAGTCGTTTCACCTCAATGCCCATAGCGGCGGCACCGGCCGATTGATATTGTTCTTTAATATCACGGAAGGGATATACCTTATTGCGCAAGGGGTAATTCCTACCACCGTACTGCCATAGATCAATTCCAGTGCTTTGTCAACCGAAGCATCACCAGGATAACCCATTTCCTGTAAGGGTAGACTGCTAAATTCATTGATCGTATGATCGGGTTCCAGTCCATTGCTGTAATCACCTTTGTTGTTGGCGTCAAAAACTTTATAGATAGTAGGCATCATGATCCAGTCTACTTTCCGGGGATTGCGTTTGTCTTCAATAGCAAAAGAAGCTTCATCCTTTCCGAAGGTCCTGGTACCAATGCGTATGGCCTGCATATAAGGTTTAATATTATTGCACAATAGCTCTGCGGCCGAAATGGTAGCATTGGAAGTAAGTATGAATACCCTGTTAAGCCGCAGGTTAAGCCCCTGCAATTCATTCATATCCTTGCCACTATTACTGGAAGAAAATGAAATGGCCCGCCTGAAACTTTGGTTTACCGTACCGCCATGCCGGTTGCCTTTAAATACAATAAAGGTTTGGTCGGGATTAAAAGAAGGCACCAGCACCGCCGCCAGTTTGGCGGCTGAAGCTACACTGCCACCGGGATTAAAACGCAGGTCTAAAATGAGTTCCTGGATACCCGCTGCTTTAAACTTCTGAATGCGATCTATTAGTTGGTTATCGTACCCTTCCACACACTGAAAATAGGCCAGGTGCCCCGTACGTACACCATTCTTCTCAAACACATGCGAAGCATAAATGCTTTTAGGAGGCACCATCCCCGGGTTGATCGTTACCTGTGATGAATCAACCAATGCCGTTCCCTGGCTATTCAATACCGCCAGTTGAAGCACCGCCGACTCTTTCGTATTTAATATTTCAATTACCCGATTCATATTGGCCTGGGTAATCAGGGCTCCCTCCACTTTGGTAAAGAAAAACCTCTTTTCAATCCTATGATATTGGCATCACTGCCCGGAATAACCATCGTAATAATGCCCACCAGTTGTTGGGAATTGAACGGGTGCGTGATCAGCGAATAATGAAACCCGAATATATCAGCTGTAAAACCAGTAGGACCAATGTCTTTCCGGTTGCTCACCCAGGAAAACCTGTCTTTGGTCGACAGTAATTGCTTAAAAAGGTTTCCGTAGGGAGCGAATAATCAGGGGAGCCCTTTATTTCATCACTCCAGTAATAATAAAATGTCAGGCTGTCGTAGATCCATTTATTATCAATACCCAGGGGCGTGGTAGGCTCAAAGGGAAGCGTCTTTTTGCTACAAAACAGGTTTTGACTGGATACCACTGCTAATAAGATGATATACAGCCATATCCGCAAACCATAAGGTCGGTAGCCCGTATGAGGAAGTAGTACCTTGCTTACATAACGCCTAAGTCCATCGTGCCAGCTCAAAAGGCCATAACAACGCTGTTTTAAGGAATTTTTATTTTTTCGTTACCTTTTGAGATGTAGCTTTGTATTGGAATTAAACAATTACAAAGACATCAGGGTAGCCGTTTGCGCGGTTGCCCTTTTGCATTTTAAGAAGGGTACGGAATCATTCACCTGTCTATTTCGTCCAGCCGGCAAGCCAGTTAGCCCCTACACCACTTCCTGCAAAGGCGCCACGGTAAGAAACAGTTGTGAAAGTAAAGTTGTTACCGGTAGGCAGTAAGGGAGCTGTGAAATTGTCGGCGCTTCCCAGTGCCGGAGAACCTATATCCGGCCTGAAATCAGGATTCGGGTGGGCAAAGGGATTCTTTAGCTTAACATAGGAGTTGGCATTTGTTGCACTGGATTGACAGCAAATATTGGAAGGAGGCAAACCACCAGGTATAAAACAGGTAACAAAATAACAGACCAGGTTAGATTGAATATTATTGACAAACTGGTAAATATTGGGATTGCCCCCATATTTATACCAGTGAGGAAACCCATCGTAATAGAATTACGCAACATATAATTGGAATTCCTGCGTAAAAGAGCAGCATTCAACAGCCCTTTCTGCCTGGCTACAATACTGTCTTGCACACCAACAACGGTTAAATTGCTAAGGATTGCCATTGTTTGTGGAGTATCAGCAGAACCAGTGCTATCATTATCACTTTCAATACCATTAGGATTCGTCGAATATAAGGCATTACTATTTAATACTGAAACAGCAAACTGTATCCGGCCTTTGTAACCCAAGTCAAAATCGAATGCATCATCATAAGGCTGATAGGCATATAAGTGTTTAGCATTCACCGCGCCACCAAAGAACTCAAAAGCATCATCCCCTCCTTTAAATACCTGGATAAAATCCAAAACCGTAGCATTACCTACACCTCCACAGGTTAATCCATTCAGCTCGTTATCAAGACCAATAGCCGCACCGGCATATTCAATACGTACAAATACCAATGAACCTGAATTATCAGCATTATCAGTTCCACCATACCTGATATCAACGCCAGGAGGCACAAGACCTGTAGGAATACCCTCAATAACTGGATTGTTCTTATTGACAGGTGCTTTACCCAGCAACACAATACCACCCCAATCACCGGCTTGAGGAGCAATTTCGTTGGAAGTAAAGGCTATAGGGCAGGTCTGCGTTCCATTGGCTATGATCTTACCACCACGGGTAACTACAATAGCAGAAGCTTCTGCAGGAGTACCTTTCTTAATGGCTTTGATAGTTGTACCGGCATCAATGGTTAAAGTAGCACCACTGTTTATATAATACTTGCCATCCAGTATATAAGTGGTATTACAGGTAAGCGTTCTGCTAGTGGTCAATACCCCTCTCAATGTATCTGTTCCGGTACTCACACAGGATGTACAATTAGGAGTCGTGGTAGCGTTGGTGCCCCGGTCTTCAAATTTATCATTAAAACCCCTCTTACAGGCGATGAAGGTAATGACTCCAACCGCAATGGAGGCAATACTGATTGCATATATCTTTTTCACAGTAAATAAGGTTAATTGGTTAACAATACCAGGTTAAACAACAATTACCTGTGAATCAAACTCCACAGGTAATTGAGTAATTACATAGGACGATATGTTATTGCTTCACAAATGACTTACTTTGACGTTTGCCATTTACACTATACACCACGAAATAATTACCAGGCAATAATTGACGCACATTTACCGTAGTCTGAACAGCACCGGGTGTCACATTTTGTGATACCAGCCTTCTGCCATCCATACCTACTACCTGAACCGCAGCACCGGCTTCAGCTTGCGGGTGTTTTACCAGCAACTGATCGCGCACGGGGTTCGGGTAAGCACTGATCTTTATTACGCCATCTACTTTCAGCACTTCACTAATCGTTTTGGCGCCATCTTTACTCGTCATCACCACCCGGTAGTGTATAGCCGTCTCTTCACGTGTATCATTCAGTTCATAGAATTGTTTGTTTACACCCTTTCTGATCGTACGTACAGGTGTAAATGTTTTACCACCATTGGTTGATCTCTCAATCTGGTACTCTACCGCATCTTCTTCGGCAGGCGAACCCCACTGCAGCGTGATCAGCTCGTCCGAAGCTGATTCACCCAACCAGAAATTGATGCCCAATACCCTGCCACCATCAATCACCAATACATTGTCAAGGCCACCGGTAGGATTCCGGGTGTCAATAAGCGTATTGTTTACAGATGGCCAGCGGAAACCAATGGTCAGCGGGTGCCAGGATTCAATAACAGGGTAAGGATAATAAGACCTTTTGAAAGCGCCATCTGTCAGGCCAAACTGCTCAATACGCCTGATACCATTGGGCAGCGTGTTGGGAATGATGGTGCCAAAGGTTTTGTCGATACCGTTTACACTGTCGGCATAAAAGGAGCATACCCATTAGCCAGGGTATTGGCAGTGCCATCACTTTCCATGAAAGTGCCGGCTACCGGCCTGCCCGATGCTTCAAAATTGTCATACAGGAATACAAACTGCTTAGCCGCTCCTTTATTGAGCGGCGTAGCCCGTAAACCTGTACCACTGATCGCATCTGTACCGAAGTTAATTACCGTTACAGGGCTGGGAGCAGTAAGGCGGTGAGCAATAAAAGCGCCGCCAATGCCATCATTCAGGATCAAACGGAAATAGATAATACCTGTAGTTTCAAATACAGCAGCCACATTGGGCTCTGTAATAAACCAACCGGTATAAGAACCAGTGGCGTTGGTAGTAAATTCACCATAGCTACCAGGCGTAGCCAGGGAAGGTACTGCAGAACGAACGAAATTGCCAGAATCCTTTACCAGGATATAATTGCCTTCGCCCTGTGTGAGTGGATCAGTAGGATCATACACAAAGCGATTGTAATACCGGTAAGTAGTGTTGGGGGTAAGACCGCTTACCGTCATACGACAGGCAAATGGCACCCGGCGTTCATCTTCAAAATTGAACGAACCCACACCCTGGATGTATTTGGGAAAGTATACTTCAGTAATGGTTTGCGCCATCGATACCGAGCACACCAAAGAGAGAATCAATACTATAAAATTAGCTCTCATAAATTAAGTTTGACATTAAATGGATGATATGGCACCCGAACTGTAAAAATTACCTGTTTCACAGTCTGTTCAATCAACCAATGATCAGTACCTTATTTCGTCCAACCGGCAATCCAGTTAGCACCTACACCACTACCAGCGAAGGCGCCACGGTAGGTAACAGTAGTGAAAGTGAAGTTGTTACCAGTAGGCAATAACGGACTTGTTGTAAAGTCAGCAGAAGCCAGGGCAGGAGAACCAGTGTCGGGTCTGAAATCAGGATTCGGATGTACCCATGGGTTCTTTAATTTAATGCTACCATTGGTAGACAAGGAGCGATAGAAAGCGTTGGTAGTTGACCATCCACCAGCAGTTAATGCAGTATCCACAAAACCATGCACCAGGTTAAAACGGAAATTAGCTTTATCAGCTTGTGTACCTGCAGATTGCAGATTTACGCCTGTTGGGAAACCCATAAAGATTGAGTTACGCACCTCAAAGCTGCTATTCCTGCGGAAAAGCGCGCCGTTCAGTAAACCCCTTTGACGGGCTATAGTACTATCGGTATTTCCACTATTACCACCAAATCCAATAACTGTCATATTAGAAATGATAGCTTTTGTACGTGGGGAATCAACAGAACCGGTAGCATCATTATCGCTTTCGATACCATTAGGGTTGGCTGAATAGATAGCAGTATCTTTCAATACCGATACCGCAAACTGGATCCTTCCGGCAAATCCGAAGTCGAAATCGAATGCATCATCATCGGGCTCATAAGCATACAGGTGCTTGGCATTTACCGTACCACCAAAGAATTCAAAAGCATCATCGTTGCCTTTAAATACCTGGATGAAGTCCAGCGTAGTACCATTACCTACGCCACCGCAGGTTAAACCATTCAGTTCATTATCAGTAGCAATGGCCTGGCCTGCATATTCAATACGAACATACACCAGTGAACCTGAATTGTCAGTATCATCAGTACCACCATAATGAACATCAACACCAACGGGAACAGAAGGAAGGTCAATACCTTCAATAGTTGGGTTGGCGGCATTTTTATTGGTGGTAGCTTTACCCAGCAATACAATACCACCCCAGTCGCCAGGAGCAGGATTGGCTTCGTTAGAAGTGAAAGCTACAGGGCAGGTTTGTGTACCATTGGCAATGATCTTACCACCACGGGTAACCACAATAGCAGATGATTCTGCAGGTGTACCTTTCTTGATAGCCTTGATGGTTGTACCGGCATCAATGGTCAACTGAGCACCATTGTTTACATAATACTTGCCATCCAGGATGTAAGTAGTGTTACAGGTAAGCGTTCTGTTACCATTTAATACACCTCTCAGCGTATCAGTACCAGTGCTCACACAAGAAGTACAGTTGGGAGTAGTGGTTGCAGTTGTACCACGATCTTCAAATTTGTCATTAAAGCTTCTCTTACAGGCAATGAAGGTTATTGCACCAATAGCAATGGTAGCAACACCGAAAAAGATTTTCTTTTTCATAGTAAATAAGAAATTTTGGAATTAAACAATTAAAAAAACAATTACAGAAAATATGAAACAGGTAATTTCTTATGGTTTAATGGTTAATACGGTCTCACTTCAATCCAAACAACAATCCAAACCGTACCGTATTGGTCAAAGGATTTCTATTGATCTTATTACCCGTAGGTACCAGGTATGAGAAATTGATCGTAGCAAAACTAAAATGGACACCTGCACCCGCAGTAATATTCTGCCAGTTGCCCGATTCATAGGTTTTACTATTGTATCCCAACCGAAGATGCAACTGATCATTATAAGTATATTCCATACCAAAGCCAAACTGCCAGGCTTTATTGCCAAAAGAATCGAACCAGCTTCCTGTCACCCCTTTATCGCGGTACGCTTTCATTCCTTCTCCATTATCCGGCAATTCAGGGACCAACAATTTATTTATGTCCACGCCAAATGTCATCTTATTGTTATCATCCCAGGCCTCCGTATAAGCCGCACCGATACCCAGGTTGGCAGGCAGAAAATCTTTTTCATCGGCATTATCCGTATACCCTATTTTACCTCCCAGGTTCGATAAAGAGAGGCCGGCAGTCCATCCCACTTTTTTTTCATTCAGTCCATTGTAGAAAATGGAAAGATCTCCTGCCACCGTATTGCCGGCCTTGTAACTAACGCCATTCATATTGCCCGTTGCCAGGTTGGAGTAGATATACCGGATGGCCGCAGCAATACCCAGTTTATTCGACAGCTTCCTGGAATAACCAAGATCAAAAGCCCATTCCCGGGGACGGGCTGTTTGCAGTTTATTGCCATTATAATCTACCAGCGTAAGATCACCCATGCTGAAATACCGTAAGGAGGCCGACAATGCCTGGTTTTCATCCAGCTTATGATAACCCGCCAGGGTGGCCAGGTATACATCATCTGCAATTTCCTTCAGCCAGGGTGTATACGTAGCACCAATACCTGTTTTGCCTTCAGCAAAAGGCGTTTTGGCCAGGTTATAAAAACCACTGTTGGCATCCGCACTTAAGCCAATCCCTACATCCCCATCCCACCGCTACGTGCATCTGGTGATATACGCAGGAAGGGTACCGCTGTGGTAGTAATATTGATGCTGTTATTATTGCCTTCCTGTGCCTGCAGGCTCAATCCTATACCGATCAATAAGAACAAGAAAATAATTTGCTTTGATTTATAGTTCTGTTGCATTGCCTGAATAATTTAAAATTGAAGGGGTATCTTTTAATTACCGGATAGCTACTTTGGTTTTCAATAAGAAACCAGGACCAGCTACCCGTACATGATAAACACCCGCTACCACATTACCGGTTGAAAGCTGATAAGTATTGGCCCCTTTATTAAGCGTTACATTTACCTGTAGCATACGTGTACCATATTGATCAAATAGCTGAATGGCAGCCTTGCCTGCTTCTACCGAGTAAATATTCACCTGCAATTTGCCCGGGCTGCTGATATAAGCGCCAATATGATCCTGCGAGGCGCCTTGCGGTGGTAATACCGTAAGCGTACCATTCAATTGAGCAATATTGTAGTTGGAAGAAACTGCCCCCGTAACAGTGATCGTATACCTGCCTGCCAGAGAACCGGCATTGGCTACCGTACTAACCACTGGTGACGTTGTAAGCCGGCTGGCATCATCGCCGTTCACAAAACCATTATAAAGTAATACCAATGGAGGATTGCCCTGACCTTCCATTTTGGAAGTGTCTTTGGCTTGTATCACCAGGTTTACTTTCTGTACCGTCAGCGTTCGTACCACATCCGGGGCAGGTGCATTGAATGCATTACCAGCCTGCGAAGCCGTAATAGTAGCATTGCCTGCTCCTACGATGCGGATGTTGCCATTCTCAATAACAGCTACCGAGGTATTATTGCTGGCATAGCTTACCGGTAATCCCGAACTGGCCGTACCACCTAAACCGAAAGCCGCATCTCCATATTTCTTTACCGGCAAGGCATCAAAAGTGATCGTCTGGGCAGGCAGGGGTGTAACAGTCAAATTGCCATTAACATAAGTCAACGTATAATTGGCTGCGGCTGCCCCGGTTACTGTAATGGCATAATCGCCCGTTGGTGAAGCAGGCGTAGCCAACGTACTGATAACAGGCTGTGTGGTGAATACTGTATTGGTCTCATTATTTACAAATCCTGTGTAGCTGATCGTCAGGGCCGGATTGGCTTGTCCCACCAGCCTTGTTTTATTATCCGCCCTGATCGTCAGGGGCGCTTTGTTAACCGTCAGCAATTGAGTAACATCAGAGGCCGGCTCGTAGTTGGCGTCGCCGGCATGAGCCGCTGTAATAGTAGTCGTACCCACACCCACAATATGTATTTTTCCGGCCACAATGGTAGCTACCCCAAATTACTGCTGGTATAAGTAATGGGCAGTCCCGAAGTAATGGTGGCGCCGGGACCATAATCAGCTTCCCCGTATGTTTTCGCCGCCAGCGGGTCGAAACGAATAGTCTGTTGTTGTTTATTGGAAGTAACCGTTAAAGTGCCGGGTACATAAGCCATATTGTAATTGCCTGCAGTGCCGCCACCCACTGTAATTGGATAAGTGCCGGCCGGCGATGTAGCCGTAGCCGTAGTACCTGCCAGGGGCAGGCTGCTTTAGGTCACCCGCATCATCCCCATTCACAAAACCAGTATAACTAATGGTGAATACAGGAAGCGGGTCATTCTGCACTTTTACCTTATCATCGGCAGTAATCGTCAGGTTGGCCTTATTGACAGTAAGCGTTTGTATAACCGGCGTTGCAGCACCAAAATCAGCATTGCCGGCCTGGGAGGCTGTAATATCTGTAGTACCCGCCCCTACTATATGTATTTGTCCGCTTACAATCGTAGCTACAGCTCCATTGCTGCTGCTATACGAAACGTCAAACCCGAACTGGCAGTGGCGCCAGCAGGGTAATCAATATCCCCATAAGTCTTGGCCGCCAGGGTACCAAAGCTAATCGTCTGCGGTTGCTGAACAGCAGCTCCCAAGGTTACAACAGCACCATCCAGTACGATCACATCACCCAGGCCGCCCGTTGCGTTGGCCGTCCCTACCGTACCTCCTCCGCTTTTGGCCCAAAAACCATCAGTAGAAGTTTTACTGCCAATTTCACTTCCATCTGCCAAACCATATTGCACTATCTTTTGAATACCGCCGCCCAGGTTATTGGGAATGATAACACCCCAGGCTTTGTCAACCCCATTTACATGATTGGCATAAAAATCAGCATAGTAATTGGCCAGGCTATTATCCGTTCCATCACTTTCTATAAAGGTGCCGGCAACCGGGCGGCTACCAACTGTCGTATTATCGTATAATAGCACAAAGTTCTTTCCTACACCTCCCGCAGCAGTCGTACTGCGCAAGGCTGTACCACCCGAAGCATCACTGCTAAAATTGATCACATGCACCGTATTATCGCTGGTAAGGCGGGTTACTACATTGGTACCGTTATTCCCATCATTGAGGTTAAGCCGGAAGAAAATGTCGACCCCTGTCTCAAAATAAAAACTTACCGAAGGTTCTACCACAAACCAGCCTTCATAACTGCCCGTTCCATCCGTAGTCAATTCACCATACCTATTGGCTATTGAAAAGGAAGGGAGCGCAATCCGCACAAAATCACCACTGGGCCGGGCAATGATACAAGTACCTTCGGTTGAAATATCGCCGGCCTCACCTGTAAAACCATGGTAATACCGGTAGGTTTTATTAGGTTGAAGGCCACTTACCTTCATGCGGCACGCAAAGGGAACCCTGCGTTCGTCGCTAACATCAAAAGTACCCGCCCCTTGTATTGTTTGGGGAAAATATACCTCCGTAATTGTTTGTCCAAAGGAAGATCCTGCCAGTAATAGACCCAAAAGCAGTGCGTAAACGTATCGCATGTATTGCATTTTTATGCTGGTTATAGATAGAATTATTAGTATAATTTTTCCTTGCTGAGATTCTTTATACAGGTGCCACAACTGGAGGAACCCGCAAACTGGTAGATCGAAAAGTCGGTATTCATATCCGTAAAAGCTCCTATGGAGGTAGTAGCCACCAATTTCTCTGGCAACGAGGTAGTATAAAATTTCAATTGTACTTCATTACCTGTACTCTTACACTCAAAATAACGGGAGAAAGCGCCTTTCGCTAACTGGAAATTGTCCGTAACTACATAGCTATTACCCACCTTATTTTCTACCACCACTTTTACCAGGTCGGGTAATAGATCATAAGTATAAATGACCGATATTTTACCACTACCCGCAGCAGGCGCAGGTTCATTGACCGGAGGTCCCAGCCATCTCACCGGCGCGCCGGCAGCCGGTTGATAAAAAGTAACCGCATTTACATAACCAGGCTTGTAAGTGATGATCGTATCGGCAACTACCTGCCTTGAAAAATTATCTATAAGATTGATCCGATGCCTGGGATCAAAGTATTGAACAGAAAAAGTGTATCGGTCTGTACTGGGAGCAGTAGCCTGCCCTGACAGAATAACCTCGTTGGATCTTATCGTTAAAAAGGACTGATCAACTGTCATTAGTTTGATGGAAAGCACCGTAAATACAGCTTCAGCTACTGGTTGCTCATTCTTGGAACATCCGGTTAGCAACAACAGGCATATCAAAACTGCCTGCAGGGAAAAAAACTTCAAAGCATTCATATTCTTATTGCTTGTATACAGGCAATGAAGCCTGTGAGGTTTGTTATTAATTCAATTTCCAGGTGGCACTGATGCTGAAATTGCTCCCACGTTTCACCTTATAATTAATAAGGTCCGTTTCTCATTGAACCCATCTCCCTTGGGATCATTATTGGGTTTATTTGAAGTAATGATACCCTGGCTCACATCCGTATTGGAATAAATAATAAAAGGCTGATTAAGTATATCTCCCATATTGATCCGGATCTCTACCTTTTGCTTCATGATACGGGTACTCAGTTGAATATCCACTACATCGCGGGTATGCTCATATTGAATAAGCTCTGGAATAGTCCCCCATTCACGATTCTCCGGCCAATCTTATTATACCCGATATTAAAACCCCAGGTCTTACTTTGGTAATTGAGTCCGGCATTAATAATATAGGGCGACAAGCCCTGGATGGGTCGCTTGGCATCTGCCACATAATTGGTATCCTTCTGCGTAACAGGGCTGGTAGTAACCAGGTATTTGATCTCACCTTGCAGGTGCGTATAGTTGGCACTAATGATAAACCGCTGTAACCAGCTGCTTCCAGGATTCAGAAAAGCCAGCGATTTGCGCACATCAATTTCAAATCCCCTCGCTGTTGCCTGGTATAGATTGCGGTATTCTACCTTATTCGTAGTGGGCCCAATTTCATAAAACCGTTCAACCGGGTTAGAGAAGTCTTTATAGAAAAGAGATGCAGATAGTATTTCATCTCCGGAAGGATAATATTCAAAACGCAGGTCATAGTTTTTGATCCGCGATACTTCCAGACCCTTTTGACCAAATACCTCGGCCAGCTCTGTAAAATCGTAATACAGGTAGGGAGACCTTTCCACAAAATCTGGCCGCGCCAGGGTTTTACTATACGCCAACCGGATATTCACTTTATCCGTAAGACTATAGATCAGGTTTACAGAGGGCAGCCAATCCTTTTCATGGTAGGTAGTATCATCAAATTTCGGGAGACCCGTGGTATAATTGTAGAACGTGGTGGAAAGCGTCATCGAATTGTCCTCATGCCGCACCCCACCTGTTAATCTTAGATCCTTTAAGGGTTTCAGGTCAACCATGATATAGGCGGCCTGCAATTTTTGCGTACCCTCATAATTATCTCCGGCACTTTGTCCCCTCGTAGAAGTGGGGTGATAGAATAAATGCCCCTTGGCAAATGCCTCCTGTGTGGTGATCTGGTAATAAGGCGCTCCTTGCATCGATTCAGCATAATCACTTCCGGTACTCACGATCCTGAAATTGGCGCCGGCAAAGTTGGCTTCCCTTTCAGACCAGGCATACCCCAACTTCAGCAATTGCTTTTCATGGAGTACTGTAAAGGCAGCGAAAAATTACCCCGGCATTTTTCCTGTTCTCTTTAAGCAATGAAGAATAAACACCGCCCAGCGTTAACAGAACATCACTGAAATTGTAAACATATTTTCCTGCAGAATTAAGTCCCTCTTCCTGCCTGGCAGTAATGAAACGCGTATCTGGCTGGTCGCGCTGCAACCTGATATAGTCACCGAACCAATCCACTTTCATGCCTTTCGCCGTGATCCGGTGCTCTCCCTCCAGGCGGGTTTGCCACAATTGGTTATCCAACGTCACTTCTCCTGTACGACGGGCATTCCAGCCAGATGCCGCATAATTACCTGTACGCCAGTCCAGTTGATTACTGTAGCGCTTATTATAGAGGTTTTTCCAGGCTATGCGATGGCCCACGGTTTTATAGGCCACATTCAATAAACCGCCAATAGTAGTATTGTACCGGTAGCGCTCACTATCAAATTCGTATTGACTGATGATCTTGGCAATGCCTTCCTCCTTAAATTGTTCATTCAGGTATGTCAAAGCTGCTACAAAACCCAGGGAACTTTTACTGAATCTTTTATTCATGCCGCCTGCTAATTGAACATTGCGGCTGGGCTGGTAAGCGTAGCGGTGAAACTGCCAGCGATTGGGTATCTGTCCGCCAATATTAAACAAGGCTGCCGAATTGCCCTCCTTACGGTATTGCAGGTATTGCACAGGGTCCATCAACCTTCCCTCACCAAACCACTTACGGTTTTTATCCACGATACCCAGTGCCGCCTTTTCATCACGCTTATAACCAACCATCTCCTGGTTCATACTGGCCGTATTGAAACCCGTACCCAGGCTCACACTCAAAAAATTTTCCGCCGGCACATCCTTGGTATTGATCTGTACCATACCTCCTGTAAACTCACTCGGCAGGTCGGGCGTAGCCGTTTTGTTCACCACGATATTATCTACCAGTTGACTGGGCACAATATCAAAACTAAAATTGCGACGGTTAGGTTCCGTACTCGGTAAAGAAGCTCCGTTGATCAATACATTATTGTAACGATCACTAACTCCACGGATCGTTACAAACTTATCATTCTGTACCGTGATACCGCTCACCCGTTTTAGCACCTGTCCCGTATTATTATCAGGCGTTACCCGGATCTGCTCTGCACTGATCCCATTCGTCATATTCGCATTATTCTTCTGCGCCATCAACAACGACCTGGTCGATTCCCTGCGCGCACCACCGGTTACTACTACTGCATCCAGTTGCCGCGCATCACTTTGAGACAATGTCACACTAAGGTCCGTCACCTCACCTTCTTTCACCACTACTTCAGTGATCTTACGTGATTGATAACCAATAAAAGACACCAGTATAGTATAAGTGCCTGGAGCAACCGCCACCGTATAATCGCCCGATACAGAACTGGTGATCCCTTTTTCTATGCCTTGTACCGTAATACTTACTCCGGGCATCGTTTCATTCTTATCATTGCGGATAACCCCTGTTATCTTTCCAGGCTTTGCACCTGTTGCAGCAGGTGGAACTACAGGCAGCGCTGTAACCCGTACCGCTATTATCTTTCCAGATACCTGGCATACCAGGCCCGCCTGTGTACTCAACAGGTCCAGCGCTTTGCCTAAGGCTATATTATCATGATTAAAAGCAGCAATACTAATTTTATCTAACTGCGTTTGTGTGTAAGAAAAATCATAGGCGCTTTGCCGGTCCAACTCCTGTAGTATCTTTAAGGCAGTGGTATTCCTAAGTTTAATACTTACCTTTTCAGTAAGTCCGGAGAGTTGTGCATGCGTAAATAAGCTAAACAATAGAAACAATGGGGTACAGCACAGCCATCGCATTGCTACGCGGCCGCGTAAACGGTTAGTTAAGGTCATATCAAACATCCTTGTATTTTATATTAGATCCGGAAAAACGACTTCCTGTATCAGCTAAGTGGTGATCATTACCTTGCCTTCTTTGATCTTAAATTCCAATCCATGTACAAACAACATATTGCGGAGGATCGATTGCCAGTCATTACCCGTAAAAATGGCTGTGATCCGTTTATTGTATATTAACTTTTTGTCGTACTCCATCACCAGGTTAAACCGGCTGCCAATGCGCTCCAATGCTTCTTCAAGGGTACTTCATTAAACACCAGCGCCCCGGTTGTCCACGCACTGATATTACCAACAGCCACAGGCATCAATTCCCACTCCCTGGTTTCACGTGAATAGCGGATCATTTGATCGGGATGCAGGATCGCCGTATCAGAGGTCGCCTTGTTTTCCAGTGCAATCTTTCCATGCACCAGCGACACCCTGATCTCCGACTCCTGTTGATACGCTTCAATATTAAATGCCGTACCCAGCACACGCGTATGCAGTTGGCCCGTTTCTACAATAAAAGGCCTCGTGGCATCTTTGGCCACTTCAAAGAAACCTTCTCCCGAAAGTTTCACATACCGTTCTGTTTGATTGTATTGTTGATCGTCAAACTCCAGCCGGGAGTTCCTGTTAAGCCATACGATCGTGCCATCCGGCATCGTAACCTTGCGTACTACATTACGATCATTTTCAATGACTGATAAAGTGCTGGCAGTCTGAGCTACAGCAGTACCCTGCCTGCTTTTGAGATACCATATTAAGATACCTGAGCTAAAAGTGAGTACAATGGCCGCCGCTGCCGCATACCGGCGCAGCAAACGGATTCTCTTTATTGCAACAACCGGCACACCCTTAATTTGCAGCATCAACTGTTGATGCATGCGGGCTTTTACTTCCGCCAGCCACTCAGGTGATAAGGTTTCACCCCCATCAGTCAGATCAAGCTCTGCAATCCATTTCCTGAATAAGCGTATTTCGTCCTGCGTACAGTCGCCATTTTTCAGGCGCTGCATGAATGCTTCAATCGATTGTCTGGAGCGCTGCATGTACTAGTAGTAACATGCGGCCAAAAAGTACCAGACCTTTTGTATTACCAAAATGTTAAGAGCATCAGACAATAGGATACACGCTTGAAAGCTACCCGCAATCGCTTGGAAGCCAGGTGCAATTGGTTTTTTACCGTTTGTTTTGACAACAACAATTCCCCGCGATCTGGTCAATGGATTGCTCCTGGTATACATTACGTATAAATATATCCCGCATCTTGCCGGGCATATCAGTAATGGCTACCGAAAACGCCTCATCTATCGATTCCCATTTTTGCTTTTCTTCTTCTGTAAAATGGTATTCATTAGGGTTGGCCTGTTGCACCAAAAAAGCTTCAAAGCTCTTATAATGCTTTTCCTGCAATCCTTTGGAACGGAAATAATTAAATACTTTATGGTATAAAGATGCCACCAGGTAGGAACGGACGGCATCCGGCGGGGGCAGCAGATGAAAGTTTTTCCAGATATCGGCTAAAAGATCATGCACCAGGTCATAAGCATCTTCTGCCGACCCGGTCTTTTGCAGGCCAGCCTGAACAGAAATTCCCAATAAGCATGGTACAGCTTATTAAAGGCCGCCTCCTTTTCATTTTGGATAGGTAACTGGTGGTTCATAACCGGTACCAGCAAATGTATATGCTAATTTCCCGAAAAGCCCCCTTTACCCTGTTATCAAAATATGAAGAGGGTAACCATTCCCCACGGCACAGGAATAAATCAATGATGAATGCAAACAATTGAATAGAGATATATAAATAATATACCAACATTGCCCAATAATCATTATCTTTCAATCGGTTACAAACCCTATCCGGCACAGGTCCCTGCTTTGCATTTTTAGCCCTCAAACCTATCCCATTTCAAAATTAATAATCACCATTGCATGGCTCAGCACAAATATTTGCATCCCCGGTTGAAGATCGCACTGCCTTTGTGGACCCTTATTACCCCCGTCATAGGACTGGCACTTATATTATTCATACCCGCTATGCATCATGGCGCTTATGATCTGTTGATGGGTATATCCCTGATCTCCGTCGTATTAAGCGCTGTACACCATGCCGAAGTAATAGCTCATAAAGTAGGCGAACCTTATGGCACCCTCATACTGGCCCTCGCCATTACCATTATAGAAGTATCCCTCATCGTTACCATCATGCTCAGCGAAGGTACCGGCGGTTCTACCCTGGCCCGTGATACCGTATTTGCAGCCATCATGCTCATCCTAACCGGCATCATTGGCGCCTGCCTCCTGCTGGGTGGATACCGTCATAAAGAGCAATTGTTTGTAAAACAAGGCGTCAGCGCTTCACTGGTAGCCCTTACCACCATTGCCATCCTCACCCTTGTATTGCCCAATTTTACCACTACCATACCCGGCCCGTTCTACTCTACCAGCCAGCTCATTTTTGTAGCCATCGTATCACTCGTTTTATACCTGGGTTTCGTAATGGTGCAGGCCGTGCGCCATCGTGGCTATTTCCTGCCCAAGGAAGCGCCCGACACCGATGAGACCACTTCCGAACCGCCTTCCATGCTCACCACCATCACCAGCCTGGTATTTCTGCTCATCTCCCTTACCGTGGTGGTGGTCCTTTCCAAGATACAATCGCCCGTTATAGAATCCATCGTCCTCCGCCTGGGCGCTCCCAAGAGCCTCGTTGGCGTTATTATCGCTTTTGTGATCCTGTTACCCGAAGGGTTGGCTGCCCTGCGCGCTGCTCATCGCAACCAGCTACAAACAAGCCTCAACCTGGCCCTGGGCTCAGCCCTGGCCAGCATCGGCCTCACCATACCTGCCGTAGCCGTCGTAAGCTATTTCACCGGCTTTACCATCACATTGGGCATCGACAGTAAGTCCATCCTGCTCCTGGTGCTCTCCCTGTTTACCATTACCATTTCCTTTAGTGGAGGCCGCACCAATATCCTGCAGGGTATTGTATTGCTCGTCATACTGGCCACCTACCTGTTCACTACCATTGTGCCGTAAAACCACCTTTTACAGGAACGGGGCATTCCCTATAACCCAATGGGTTATTTTTGCCCCATATTTGCAGGCTGCACAATGAACCACGACATACATACCAACGCTGTTACCACCGAGTCCATCAGGGTGGTCCTGTTTTATTATGAAAACTGGGGTACGATGCAGCTCTTTTGTTGCAGGAAGGCGGCATTAGTCCCGATACCCTGTCCATAGACCGCCACCCCATCAGCATGGCCGCATTCAGTCATTTTTTTACCACTGCCTGCCGCCTTTCCGGCGATCCCCGCCTGGGCCTCCATATTGGCAATATCTCCAACCTCGATGCCATGGGCATCATTGGTCAGCTATACCGCTACAGCAGGAACATGATCGAAGGCACCCGCCTCATCACCCGCTACCTGCCTTTAATGCATACCGTATTTACTTATGAGCTCCAGGAAGGTGATGAGCAGGTCCAGATCATCCTTACTCCCGGATTCACCTCGCCCGAAGCAGCCTTTGCCTCCCGTCAACTAATCGAACTGGCCATGGCCTTTACCCGCCACGGTATCCAGGATGGTACACAAAGCAATATCAACCCCGCGGCTGTATCCTTTACCTGGCCTTTGACTACTGCCGAAAAGGAGCATGATGAAACCATTTTTCAATGCCCCGTATTGGACAACCAGGAACAAAATACGCTGCTGTACGATCGGAAAACAATAGACATACCCCATGTATTTCATGATTCCACCTTGCTAAAAGCCCTCGAAGCCAGCGCCAATGCAGGTCTCCAGTTTTCACCCTGGAGCAGCGATGACCTGCAAAAGCGCTGCTCATCATGAATGCCGAAGAAAAAGAACGCAGCCGCATTGCCCGTAACCTCCATGATGGTATCTGTGGTACCCTGGCTGCCGTGAAAATGCACCTAAGCGTTGTGCAGGCACAATACCCTTTCCGCGAATCGGCCGACTTCTGCCAGGCATTATCCCTGCTGGACCAGGTATCCAATGAGGTGCGTAAAACCGCCCATAGCCTTATGCCAGAAGTATTGCAGAATTATGGATTGGATGAAGCCCTGAAACGCTACTGCCAAAACCTGGCCCCCTGCTGCACCGCCAGGATCAACTATTTCCGCTCAGGTACACCCCTGCGTTTTGAAGGCGGTTTTGAGCTGGCTGCTTATCGCATTGCACAGGAACTGATGCACAATGCCATCCGCCATGCACAGGCCCGGCAGGTACTGGTACAGCTTAACCTCGATGAAGACCTGGTGCTGACCATCGAAGATGATGGCATCGGTTTTAAACAAGAACAACTAAGCCCCGGATCAGGGCTCGATAACCTCCGGCAACACGTAAACAGCCTGGGCGGTGCTATTCACTGGGAAAGCAATGAATCAGCAGGCACTGCCGTAACCATTACCTTTCCCGAACAACACCTACCTTATAAAAATTAGCTGAATGGGATTGACCATTGCCATCACCGACGATCACCTGCTGGTTATAAATGGCCTGAGGTCCATGTTAAAACAACTGCCCGAACTGGAATTGCTTTTTGCCTGCATCAACGGCAATGACCTGTTGCAGGAAATGGAAAAAGCGCAGCCCGATGTACTATTACTCGATATCCAATTGCCCGATATTCCCGGCACCGAACTATGCCGGCGCGTAACCAAACAATACCCCGATGTAAAAGTGATTGCATTGACCAGCCACGATGATGCCAATTACGTAAAACAGATACTGCGCAATGGGGCATCAGGCTACCTGCTGAAGAATACCGACCTCCCCACCCTCCATAAAGCCATCCTCACCGTATATGAAGGCGGCAGGTTTGTGGATGAACAGATACAAAAGAACCTGCTGCACGAAGCCATCACCGGGCAACGATTAAGCAATAATGATATTCCACTGACCAAACGCGAAAAAGAAATACTCACCCTGATCGCCGGAGAATTGAGCAACCAGGAAATTGCCGATAAATTGTTTATCAGCCTGCGTACAGCCGAAAACCACCGGTTTAATATTGCGAAGAAACTGGATGCCAAGAATACCGCCAGCCTCGTTAAAGAAGCCATCCGGAGAGGATTGATCTGATAGCCGCAGAGATCAGCATTCGAGCCGGCAGTAGCAGTATAATTTTATACAAAAAGCAGAACGAAAAACTACCCCATAGCCTCCAATGGCTACCTGGTCAGTTTTCCGTTCTGAAAAGCAGTTAGTAAATCGGTCTTATTTGGGTATCATGCGGAACTTGGCCGAGAGATACAGCGTAAGCGTCACGATATTCAACAAAAACGTAGCCAAACCACAGGCAAGCATGAGCTGCTTACCCTCCATCCAGCCAAAGATGGTCCAACAAAGCGTGGCCGGCATCATCAGTACCAATATCCCTACAGAGAGATAACGGGCTTTTCTTCTTTTCAGTAATCTGATCGATTGAAATAATAACAGGCTGCTAACAAGCGAATTGGCAAAAATAGCTACCAGGGTGTCCATTGATATTAGATTTTAGGGGTATAGATAAGCAGTTTAATAGGTTTTACGCGTATCAGATTTTTGTAATTTCATAGTCAGCACCATTCACCGCCATGAAATACCAGCAATTACCACCACCGGATTTCCTGAAAGACTATGTCCAATCATTTTGGACATTGGAAGTACCTGCCGATAGTGCAGCACCACAGTCCTTCCGCACTTTTGTCGACGGTAATCCAGGGCTCATTTTCCAACAGGTAGAACAAGGATCATTATACCAGTTCGAGAAAGAATTGCCAGACCTCTTTTTGTATGGTCAGGCTACCACCCATGCCCAGCTCAACGCAACAGGCAAACTAAGTATGGTAGGCGTTTTCCTTCGTCCCAATGCCTTGAAAGCCGTATTTGGTCTCAATGCCGGCATCCTTACCGATACCTGCATGGATGCCAGTACCCTGGCAAAGGGAAAACCATTTCACTTCCGGAACAATTGCTGAATACAAGAACTACTACAGCGCAAATTGAATTACTGTCTGACTGGATTAAGGTTCAGGCTGATAAGAACCATGCGCTAAAGGACGACATCATGAAATATGCCGTTTCCGTTATTGCACGGTCTAAAGGGAACGTAGCTTTGAAAGGGTTACAGATTGAGTTACAACTATCCGAAAGAAGCTTTGAACGTAAATTCAAAGAATATATTGGGATCTCTCCTAAATTATTTTCCAGGATATGTCGTTTTCAGGCTTCACTCCAACAATTAAGAAATAACGACTTCTCCAAACTCTCCGACATCGCTTTTGAAAATGACTACTCCGATCAATCACACTTCATCCGGGCTTTCAAGGAGTTTGCCGGCTTCTCCCCTTTTCAATACCAAAGATCATCGTCAGAGGTAGTTGATAATCTCGCCACATTACTAAAATGATTAAACCGTGCTTTTTATTGTAAGCCGGTTAAAAAAGACCCCAGGGTTAGCTGGGGTCAGGTATTTTACCGATACAAATGAAAACAGTTTATTCCGTGCGTAAGCTTTTAACCGGGTTGCTCAGCGCGGCCCTGATGGCCTGGTAACTTACTGTAGCAAACGCAATCAATACCGATAGTACGCCGGCCAGGACAAATACCCACCATTGAATGGGTACCCGGTAAGTATAATCACTCAGCCAGCTATGCATGGCCCACCACGCGATCGGCGAAGCCAGCAGGAACGATATCATTACCAGTTTCAAGAAATCTTTCGACAGTAAGGTAGCCAGGCCCGTAACCGATGCCCCCAACACTTTGCGTACCCCAATTTCCTTGATCCTGCTTTCGGCCATATAGATGGCCAGGCCAAATAAACCCAGGCAGGAAATGAATATGGTAAGACCCGCAAACAAAGCAGCCAATGTACCCGTACGTTTTTCGTCGTCAAACTTCCGGGCAAACTCCTCATCTACAAACTTGTATTCAAATGGATACTCCGGATTGTATTTACGGAAGATCGTCTCTGCTGTTTTCAGGTTACTGGCAGTAGAATTAGCAGGGTTAAACCTGATCAGGATCGTATTAAACCAGGCTGCGCCACCCGAAATAAGCATGGGCCGCGTTGGCTCATAAGGATTGGTCAAAATGAAATCCTTGATCACCCCTACAATATGCCACTCCTTTCCATTGTCCTTTACAATTTTTCCAATAGGATCTTTAAACTTCATCACCTTTAGCGATGATTCGTTAATGATCATACCCAATGAATCCGTGGGGTATTTCCGGAGGTCAAAATCACGCCCCTGCACAAAGGTCAAACCCGCCGTAATACCCAACCCCTGATCGGCATTGTAACGGAAGAAATCCGTTTTATCATTAGGGTCCTTACCCTCCCATTCCTGGCCCCAACCATCACTCCAGCTTTCCGTAATAGGTGCACTCGTTTTGGTGATCGAAGAAGCCACACCGGAAGACAGCAAGTCATTTTTGATCAATTCAAAATTCTTCTCCATATCACCCGTGAAAATATGGTACACAAGGTTGTTCTTATCGTAACCCGTATGCCTGCTTTGCGCATAATCGATCTGCTGCTTTACTATGATGGTACAAATGATCAGAATAATGGCAAAAGTAAACTGGAGCACCACCAACACCTTGCGGGGCGCTATCAACGCCTGCGTTTTCTTGAAAGTGCCTTTCAACACTTTTACCGGTTGAAAAGAAGACAGGAAAAATGCCGGGTAACTACCCGCCAGCAATCCGGTAAACAATACAAACACCACACCTCCCAACCAAAACCAGGGATTACCATAAGGTACATAAAGCTGTTTATCCGTAAGTTTATTAAACCCGCCCAAACTACATTGTACTACAATAATAGCAATGAATCCCGCTATGAATGCCAGCATCATCGACTCACCAATGAACTGGCTGATCAGTGATAACTTTTGCGCCCCTACCACTTTTCGAATGCCAACCTCTTTAGCCCGTTTTTCACTGCGCGCCGTGCTGAGGTTCATAAAATTGATACAGGCTATCAACAAAATGAAAGCCGCTACGATCGCAAACAACCGTACAAAGGTGATGCGCCCTGTGCCATCCTCCTTGCCATTGGTAAAACTCGAATACAGCCGCCACTTGTTCAAAGGATACAGGAACATTTCCCACTTGGGCTCATCCTTTGCATACCGCTGCTTCATCACTTTTACCTTCGGAGCCGCCGAAGCCAGTGTAGTATTGGGCTTCAACAACACATACGTCCGGGTACTATTATTACCCCAATACTCATCATCATCACCCAAAAAACGTTTATAAGCCCAAGGCACCAGGTATTCAAACCGGCTGAACCGTGTATTATTGGGCATATTTTTCAGTATCCCCGTTACCGTAAAATTTTCTTTATTATCGATCTTGATGATCTTGCCCATGGGCTCCTCATTTCCAAATAATTTCTTGGCCAGCGTTTCCGTCAACACAATCGAATGCATGTCCTTCAATACCAAACCAGGACTCCCTTTCACCAATGGGAAAGTAAATACCTGCAAAAAGTTAGAATCTACCATCGTACCCCGCACCGTCAATTTCTTATCGCCCACTGTAAACAGGAAATTGGTGCCCCAGTCAACCCTTGTCGCTTGCTCCACTTCCGGCACATCCCGCCCAATGCCCGGGCCAGCACCTTGGGCGTCGTATTCCAGCAATTAAGTTCCCCGCTGAACTCAGCCCGGTTCCAGGCTTCATAAATACGGTCTTTCTTTTCATGAAACTGGTCATAACTCACCTCATTCTGTATCCATAACAAAATGAGGATGGCGCTTGCCATCCCCACTACCAGGCCAAGAATATTGATAGCCGAAAACCCTTTACTGCGCAATAGGCTGCGCCAGGCGATCTTGAAAAAGTTTTTTATCATAAACGCTGGTTAACTGATTATAACCTATGTACGCTTAAGATCGGAAAGTGTTACAACTTCCGGAAAACTTTTTTAGGGCGGCCCCTCTTATTGCACCAATATTTTGAAAGTTTGCCTGCTGCCATCTGCTCCCTGCACCGTAAGCCAATACATCCCTTTGGCTAGATTTGCCGCCGGTACCAGCACATCGCCCGAACTGATCGCCTTGTAATTATCTTGAAATACCGTTTGTCCCTGTACATTGGCCAGTTGCAGCCGGAAGGCGCCTGCATTGCTCACCCGTAAGCGGATCGTGCTGGTAGCCGGGTTTTCCAGTACATAGAACAGCACTTTACCTGGAATATCCGCCGGCTTCTGCGCTATCCGCGCCGTACCTCCTTGTAAATAAGTGGCCGATTGACAAATGAGGTTATTCCGCACATTATCACTCGTAATCCCTTCAATAGGAAAGCCAAAATACAATACATTAAAACTGCCCTGGTACCCCACACCAGCGCCGCCGCCCGATCCGCCTGAATAATTCAATACCAGTTGCGATCCACCACTAATATTCACCACATCCGGATAATCCGCGTCATAATACCCGTTGAATCCATTGCCAAAAGTGCCCGTAGTACCATTCAATAAAGCCGGCGTACCCGTAAAATTATACGTGCCCGCATCATCCCCTACATACACCGCTTTCAGGTAATTATTATAAAAACTAAGGTCTGCATTGGGCGAAGCCGAACGACCCAGATCCCATCCAATCTCTGCCCCCGATATCATCAGGCGGCCACCGCCATCCAGGTAATTTTTGATCAACAACTTTTCTGTAGCATCCAGCGTATATTCCGTCGTGCTTTCTTCCCTACAAACCAATCCACACCAATATAACTGCCCAGACTTACCACCCCGGCACCTACCGCTTCATTCTGTACCCCGTCAAAAGCAATATTGCAACTACCAAAACCATTCCCATGCTCCACCATATAACTATAGTTGTTCATTTTATCCAGCACCATCCTGCGCACATTACCCAATACCGCACTTTCATTCTTCAGCAACATGGCCGAAGCGTCCAGCCGGTCAAATCCGTCCACTAACAGGTATTTGTCAGTTACCCCGCTGGCAGGTGTACGCGCCGCCACCACACTCGAAGCAAATGATTCTCCACCAGTATTGTAGGCTGTTACTTTAAAGAAATAGGTAGTGCCTGGCACACCACTAAAGGTGTAAGAGGTTGTAGCTACCTCTACCGGGTTACCATAACCACGGCCATTTTCACTGATATATACCCTGTATCCCGTGGCAGCATGACCATAAATACCTCCTGTTACAGGTGCTATCCAGCTCACCTGTATTTGCGAGCTGCTGGTATTTTTCGCTGCCAGCCGTGTAGGCTCCTCCGGTAAAAATACCAGCGGCACACCATCCCGGTAGCGAAAGAACTTTAGAATCCCTTTGTACATCGCCCTAGCTGCTATCCGGCGAAATTCCGGCGCTTTCAGGTCCGTGGCATCAGCCGCCAGATCATGAAAAGCCAGCTCCACCAGCGTACCCGGAATACTGTACAACTCACGCAACTCGCCAAAATTAGCTTCCTTCACCCCACGGTCAGTCCAGGTATTCCGCCACCCCAACCGCAGGTCCGCAATGATTTGTTTGTGGATACTATCCCGCAATTGCGTACTGCCTGGCGTAATAGAGGGATTTGAAGACCCCAATCCATTATAACGATACGTTTCTGTGCCCGTACCACCACCGGCATTCGTATGCAACGCTACGTATACCGCATTGTCAATTTCAGCAGATACCCCTTTCCCCAGTTCCCATTCAGCATACGTCGGCCTTACCGTAACATCTTCACGGCATACCGGATTGCCCTGGTACCGGGCATATTGCCGCGCCGACTCCTCAAACCGGGGCCTGCTGCTGGCAGATCCGCCATTTATACAATCCGGATCGCCACCTATTCCGCCACCCAATCGCACCGCATCCGCAATAATCGCCTGGCCTGCCTCGGCCGATTGATTGCTGATGGCAACACTATAATTGCCTCCCGCAAAAAATAAAACTGCCCCAGGTAGATCCAGGTATCCCCATGCACTTCCTGGTTAACCGTATAAGTGGCCGTCCCCCCGCATGAGTAATCGTATATTTTGAATCCGTAGTACGGTTGGCCCCACTGATAAAACGCACCGATACCCAATACAAACCACTCGTGGCCACTGTAGGTTTAAAAGTAGCAGTAGCCGTGGCCGTGGTTGCCGCCGTACTAAAACGATAGGTGCCGCCATAACCCGCAATCGAGCCCGTAGACCAGGTACCCGTTTCCGTATAGGCAGGCCCTCCCTGGTCATTATTTACAATGACCTCACTCGTATTAATATCCCGCTCCCGCACACTCCACACATTGGCCCCCGCATTCATCAGGTAATGCAATAAATAATAGTCTACCGTTTCCGCAGTAATAAAGTCTTCCACCAGTTGATTCGTCGTACCCCGCTGCGTAATAAAACCTGTGCCTGTATTATGCCATCCATGCCCCGGACTAAGCCACACCGTTTTACCCGTCAATGCCCCCGTAACCCCAGGCTTACCACCCCGGGAAATATCCGCGCCTGCACGGGCCCCGCCTTACCTGCTATTTCCGGAAAAGGATCACCGTTCTTCGCAGCTACATACTTTAATACCGGCAACTGGTTTACGAAATAGTCCAGCGTTTTCCAGCCTTGCGATGCCCCCTCCCTGGCCAGTAATACCACATTCTGAGTACCCGTTTCAGTAGTCAGGTGCGCCAATAGTTCGGTAAGCGTTTCAGATTCCATCTCCCCCACCTCTCCTTTATTAAAAGCTTTATCCGTATTAAAATAGACCTGTAGCAGGCCATCCGTTTTTACAATACGGTCTGCCCGGAAACGGGCCACCTGCCCATCACCGATCAGCTTATTAATATGAAGTAAGAGTGTGGAATCATGCTGCGCAAGGGCAGCCGTGGCTGGCAGTAAAAACATACCAGCAGTAGGATGTTAGGTTTTCTCATGTTTGTTACAGTTAGTTGGTAACTAAACTTACTAAAAACAAACATAATTTCCATAGCATTCTTTTGCGGTTATTCTCCCCTGTAATGCCTGTTAATTCGAGTAAAAACTACTTCCATGCCTGCCATTGATTCAAGTTTCCCGTCAACACTTATTGCAGAACCCTTGAAAATGAATCGCATCAACCTGTACCTCGCCCCCGACCTGTCAATTGCGTTTTTTTGCAATCCCCTACCTCAAAAGAATAAACACAAGGGTAAATAGTGGATAAGTTCTTTATTTTTGCGGCCAATACCAAAGCTATCCGGGCCATGCACAATAACTTTATCATCTATATCATCCTTGTCTTCGTCATCCTTTTCCTGGTCATGCTGGCTCAAAAGATCAAAGTCTCCTATCCCATCGTACTCGTCCTGGCCGGGCTTATAGTCAGCTTCATACCTGGATTGCCCGCCATCACCATCGATCCGGAACTCATCTTTGTCATTTTCCTGCCGCCCCTCCTGTATGAAGCCGCCTGGAAAACCTCCTGGAAAGAGCTCTGGAAGTGGCGGCGCGTCATTACCAGCTTTGCCTTTCTCATCGTTATACTTACTTCCTGCGTAGTAGCAGTCATATCCAACTGGCTCATTCCCAGCTTTACCCTGGCCCTGGGCTTTTATTGGGGGTATTATATCGCCTCCAGATGCTGTTTCCGCTTCCTCCATTATGCAATCCGTAAAAGTGCCCAGGAGAACCATCTCAATTGTAGAAGGCGAAAGCCTGCTCAATGATGCCGCCTCCCTCATCGTATTCAGGTTTGCATTGATAGCCGTTAATACCGGCACTTTTGTTTTCCGCGAAGCCGCCTTAAACTTTTTGGTCGTTATCGTCATGGGCGTGGCCACCGGCATCATCATAGCCCTCATATTCTTTGCCATCCATCGCTGGCTGCCCACCACCCCACAAATGAATATAGTGCTTTCCTTTATCGCTCCCTATACCATGTACATCGTGGCAGAGCAATTCCACTTTTCAGGTGTCCTCGCAGTCGTAAGTGGCGGCCTCTTCCTTTCTTTACGCAGCCATCTGTTCCTTGATCACCGAAGCCGCATACAGGGATGGACCGTTTGGGAAACCATCACCTTCGTATTAAATGGATTGGTATTTATGCTCATTGGCCTTGAACTTCCCGTAGTGATCAATGACCTGGGGGCCAACAGCCTCCGCACAGCCATCTGGTACAGCGCCATCATTTCACTACTTATTATTGTATTGCGACTGGCCTGCACCTTCGGCGCCTCAGTGTTCACCGTATGGATAAGCAAGTATATCACTACCGCCGATAACCGGCCAGGATGGAAAGGCCCCCTCATTTTAGGATGGGCTGGCATGCGCGGTGTGGTATCCCTTGCCGCCGCCTTGTCTATTCCCATTTACCTCGATAATGGCAGTCGCTTTCCCGAACGAAGCCTTATCCTCTTCATTACCTTCTCCGTGATACTCGTTACCCTCGTCCTGCAAGGGCTCACCTTACCCGCCCTTATAAAATGGGTTAATATGGAAGATCCCGACTATACCATGCCCCAGGAAGAACAGGATTCAATCGTTAAAAAGAAGATGTCACAGGCCGCTCTCAGGGTACTCCAAAACAACCATGCTGATAAACTACAAACCAATCAACTCCTTCAAAGCCTTCAATCAAGACTTGAAGCCGAGATCAATATCCTGGGCCATAACAACGATCCCGCCCTTGATGCCGAAACGATCGGGGCATTCATTCCCCATTATCAGCAGGTCTACATTGAACTCCTCAACGAACAGCGCCAGTTACTCCACCAACTCAACCACAAGGCCGGGGTAAATGATTCCATCATTCGTAAATACCTGTCCTTGTTGGATATTGAAGAAGAGAAACTATATGTACAATACCACAACCCCGATCACTGATGATACCGGTTCGTGCTTAGCAGGTAGGCTTTCAACAAGGCCGGCTGATCCGTTTGGATAATATTGGCGCCTTCCTTCAATACCCCTTCAAAAGCAGCTGTATTGCCCGCGGCAACCTTCATATCCACCTCACCCAACGCATTGATCCAAACCCGGGCTCCATGCCCTTTAATAATATTGACTACCGTAGCCGTATGGTGCGAGGGATCAATATGTACCGCTTCCGTTTTTACCATCCCTAAGGCCGTATCCACTTCGCCGGCACTATTGGTCCTTAACAGCGATTGGAATGCCGCGTTCTTGCCTTTCAAAACCTGTACATACCTGGGCTCGCCCAAAAGAAAAAGCAATTATCCGCCGTTTTCGTTTTTCCACCGTTGCCATAATCCCCTCGATGCAGTTGGCCGCTTTAATATCCAGGTCTACCAATATCTTTCCTTTTGCCAGTAACAGCGCTTCTTCCAACGTAGGAATTTGTTCATCCGTCACCTGCCCATTGTGCTTGAGCCGCAATTGCCGGATCTCCTCAAAGGTGAAACTGTCTACAGCGCCTTTCCCATTCGTGGTACGGTTCACCGTTTTATCGTGCATACATACCAATACCCCATCCTTCGTACAACGTACGTCCAGCTCAATGATATCAATACCCAGATCAATGGCTTTGCGGAAAGCCGCCATCGAGTTTTCCGGTGCTTCCAGGTGCGCTCCCCGATGGGCCGCCACCAGCACCACCCGTGAATGCGTATTCAAAAATGCCGATTGGATCTTCTTAAAATGATCTGTTGCTTCCTGTCCAGATCCTGTAGCCACCTGCATCAATAATCCGGCAACCACCATACAAAGTTTTTTATACATCCTGAATTTGTTTTTAAGTTGATTGATTTAATATTTCCTACTCTCGAAGCATAACTTGCCCCGCCCTGCGGGAAGATTGCTGACTACCAACTACCGACTGCCAATTGCCGTTCCCCCACATCCTGGCGCAAGCCGCCTCTTAAAGGCGGGTCGCTCTGCAGCCGGGCTGATGCAGCGCCATAGAGCGGCTCACCTTGATCAGGAAAGACCTAACACCTTTCCCACGAAACCCCTGGCGCAAGGAACTGTCATCCAAATTTTATTTGTTTGCCCCTGGCGAAAGGTGGGTCGCTCTGCAGACTGGCAAATGCAGCGTTGTAGAGCGGCTCACCTTCATCAGGAAAGAGGTGACACCTTTCCCTTACCACGAAAACGAAAAGGTGTCACCTCTTAGCCCCTGGCGCAAGTAGGCAGACCAGCTCCGTGCGCTGGCGTACTTGCGTCCCACCGATAGCCTGCTAGCCATTCAAATCTAAAGGCTGCTCAATGTAAAATAAACAATGCTGCACCTGGGAGGGGTTGGCTCGCCAGGCCGCGCGGAGCGATCGGGCCTGGCTTGATTTTTGGTTCTTTTGCATCAAGGCAAAGAACAGAAAAGCCGCCCTGCCTGCCAGGGTACTTATGCCAATCCCTCGAAGCTAAAGATTGCCAATTGCCGTTCCCCATCAATAATATCCCTTATTCTGTTCCACTTCCATCGCCCCTTTCGGGTCCAGCCGGTCGATATGCGTTTGCGGTATCGGGCGCAGCACATGAAAATCACGGATATTACCGGCGTCTGGATTGTATTTTTTTACCCGTTCTACCAGCTTTTCACAACGTGCCAGGTCTTCCCAGCGGCCAAATTCACCCAGCAATTCACGGCCGCGTTCTTCCAGTATAAAGTCAGTAAATCCATTGCTGATCTGTGCTCCGGTGATCATCATCTGCGGTACCGTAGAACTCGTCCTGTCCCCATAATTCCCCCTTCAAATGTCCAGTACTGAGTTGTTTTTAATTCCCCTTCTTTATAAGCCGCCCGCTCCCGCACCTGGTTGATGTATTTGGCGGCATTAACAAAGTCATTCTTCCGCCCATATCCTTCCGCCAGTATCAGCAGCGTTTCTGCATAACGCATCATCACCCAATCCCGGCTTCCGTTCGTCTCATTCGTAGTAGGCCGCAAGGGGTCCAGCCATTTCCGCAATCCGGGAAAAATGAAATTATACCCAAAAGGCAGGTAAGTATTCAAAGGCATGTACACCGCTATACCTTTATTGTTTTGGATAGCCACATTCAACTCCGCCTGCGTATTGTAGTATACTGGCGAAAAATAAATAGCCGTATCTCCCACCTTCACATTGATCATATTCCCGGCTGTGGTCAAAATACCATTGGCAGCCTTATTCGCAATATATCCCCATACGAACGACTTGGCAAAACGCGAATCATATTTACGCGTATCCCCAAACAGTCCATTGTATACATAAGGCGTTGGCCGCACCCGGCGATAAGGACGGCCATATTCAACCGAACGTGCCAGTATCTTCGTATTGATTGCATCATATTGCGGTACATGGTATAAATGCTGTTGATTGCCACTCCCATTATTGAGTAAGGTGCCCGTAAATTGTACCGCAAAGATCACTTCACTGTTAACCTGGTTGGCAATATCAAACAACCTGGCATAATCAGGCACCAGCGAAAAATTGCCCAGCTCCTTATTCACAATCTTGCTGGCATAATGGATCACACTGTCCAGGTCCGTAACCTTGGTACCCCGTATCCCTTGCTGTTCCGTCGATACCGCACTTGCCCGCGCCAGGTATACCTTAGCTAGGAGGTGTGCAGCCGGCGCTTTGTAGGCCCTGCCAGGCGCTTTGCCTGTAAGCGGCAACCATTCATACGCATAGCGCAGGTCTGCCAGCACACTGTCATAGATCACCTTTACAGCCGTCCGCTTAAAATCCGTCTTTATTTTATCATACGCTTCCATCACCAGCGGCACCGATCCATAATGCTGTACCAGGTTAAAGTAATAATAGGCCCGTAACAACCGCGCCTCTCCGGCCATCTCCAGCTTTCTCTTTTCATTCATAGCTACCTTAGGCAGGTAGGCAAGCGTAATATTACAGATCGAAATACCTTTATAATGATAGTCCCAGAAGTCCGCTATCCGGCCCTCCAGCGAAGACAAAGTGGCCAGGTATTGATTGAAAGCCGTATTGCCGTCCGACCCTACCGTAAAAAGGTCAGTACCCGCATCACTGAACGTAAGCATCCGTTCAGACCCCACCCCTAGCCGAAGCTGATTATAGGCAGCCACCAGTGCCCCTTCCAATCCGTCCTCCGTTTCATACAACTGGTACGACACCTGCGATACCACCTTCTCCGTTAAGTATTTTTTACAAGCCATAAAATGTACCATCACTACCAATGCTATAATACAAAGCAATATCTTTTTCATAATTACCGAATTAACTGATTCTGAATTCTAATTTCTGTATTCTAAATGCTGTCTCTTGTATTCTGTATTCTAAAAAGATATATTAACTCCCAATAAGTAAGTCGTTACACTCGGTTCATCAAACCCTGTCGCTCCTTCCGGGTCAGTACCGGGGAAATTGCTGAACAGGAACGGGTTTTGCACACTGGCATACACCCGGCATTTTTCCATATATCCTTTCCGTAATAAAACGGGAGGCAGTGAATATCCTACTGAAATATTCTTCACCCGTACAAATGAACCATCATAATAATTCAACGTGCTGAGATAGTTAACACTGGCCGTACCCAATAATGGACGGGGATATTTATTACTGGCATTTAGGGGCGTCCAATAATCCAGCTGTGGCTGATTATAACGTCCATCAAACCGCATATCCAGGTCATGATTAAGCGTTTGTCCAAACATACCCACCAGGAATACCGAAGCGTCAAATTGCTTATAACGTACATTATTGGCCCAGCTCGCCGTCCATTTGGGGTCCTGCTGTCCTATGATATACCGGTCACTTGCGTCGATCTTGAAATCGCCATTCCGGTCAAGCGGCCGGATATCTCCTGCCTTGAAAGTAGACCCATTGGCATTGAATTTCTTCATGATCCCTTTGTCCTCCTCAGTATCCTGCCAAATTCCATTGAAGCCCAGGTCATAATATACTTTCACAGGTTTGCCAATAAACCAGTTGGCCCCTACATCATCCTGTTTGCCATTGTACAGTTCTATCACTTCCTGCTTGTTCAGGGAGAATATCCAATCAGAGCTCCATTCAAGATCCCGCTTGCGTACATTCACCGTACGCAGCGAAAACTCAATTCCCTTATTCTGCGTCTTGCCTACATTGGAAATAATTTTATCGAAACCCGAAGCCGTGGGCAATTGCCGTTCCAACAGCAGGTCATGCGTTCGCTGTAAGTAAAACTCCAGGTTACCCGTAATACGGTTATTCAGCAATCCGAAATCAATACCTGCATTGTATTGCCCCGTGGTTTCCCAGGTAAGATTGGGATTGATCATTTTATTCGGCACAATCCCCAATGCCGTGGCCTCTCAAATACATAACGGATTGTTTGCAACTCACCCCAGGTCGTGTACGCCTCGACTCCCGAATTACCCGTTCTGCCCCAACCCAGCCGCAGCTTAAGTTCACTGATCACCGAAGATCCTTTCAGAAAGTTCTCATTCTTCAGTCGCCAGGCAAGCGCTACCGAAGGAAACAACACCCATTTCCTGCCTTCCGCCAGCCGCGAGGAGCCATCATAGCGCGCAGAAACCGTGGCCAGGTATTTACCTTTATAACCATAATTCAAACGCCCCATGAAAGAACCAAGGGTCCATTTCGCCAGCCCGCTATTCACCCCATTGAGCGTTAAAGCACTCCCTGCATTGTAAAACAGTTGCTCGTCATAGGGCAACTCCTTCACCGATATATTGGACGATTCTATTTTTCCGACTGTACCGATTGTACCAGCGTAGCATACACCGAATGTCCATCACCAATGCTTTTATTATAACTTAGAATGTTTTCAAGCGTATACATGAGTTTCCGGATACTTCCATTGGATGCAGCCGAAGGCGCCTGCCCACCGGCAGCAGCCGTATTCTTACCATTGAAATCCAGGTTTTGTAACGCCCGGTAATCCAATCCCAGGTTGGTACGAAAGTTAAAATCATGCAGAAACGATACTTCTGCATAGTAATTACCTAAAAAACGGTCCAGGTTCCTCACCCGCTTCGTTTTGTAGAAATTCGTTACCGGATTGGGCGTACGGGTATTGTTCGTAGGAAACAACGCCAGCGTTTTACCGTCCTCTTCATAAGGCGAAGCCAGCGGATTAAAACTCTTCAGTCCATACCCATCAAACACATCTCCCCAGCCTGCATTTTGCTGACCACGTGAATACACCGTTTGCGTACCGATCTTGATACCCTTGTTAATATTGTGTTCCGCATTGATCCGTATCGAATACCGCGTATAATCCTGGTCTCGCACCACCCCTTTATTGTTAAAATAATCCGCCGACAACAGAAATTTCGTAGGCTCACTACCACCCCGCACACTTACCTGGTGATCTTGCATGATCCCCGTACGCAAACCATAACTAAGCCAGTCTGTACTGGTTAATTTAGAAGCATCGTATACCCCGCCTTCCCAGGCTCTTTGCATATTGGCCAGCATATAAGGCGTGGCCACCAACTGCTCATTCTTAAGATCCAACTCCTTATTCGGTTTGTTATCATAAGCGCCGCCCAGTGAGTTACGTTGGGCTTCCCTCGAATATTCCACAAACGCGGCGGCATCCATCAGTGCAGGCAAGGGTTGGTTTTTCTGGATACCGTAATACCCATTGTATTCAACAATTGTTTTTCCCTGCTTCCCTTTCTTGGTCGTGATGAGGATCACTCCATTGGCACCCCGGTTACCGTAAATCGCCGTAGCTGAAGCATCTTTCAATACCTCCATCGATTCAATGTCATTCGGGCTTATCTGGCTGATCGCATCCACAAAAGGGATCCCATCTACTACATACAAGGGCTCATTATCAGCCGTGATCGACCGGTTGCCCCGTATCCTTACCTGCGAGGGGTTACCCGGCTTCCAGGATTACGTTTGTACCATTACCCCCGACACCCGGCCCTGCAAAACCTGTGTGGCGTCTGCCGCTGCCACCTCCATGATCTTATCCGATTTTACCGAACTGATGGCCCCCGTCACATCTTTTTTCTTTACTGCCCCATATCCAATCACTACCACTTCATTAAGCCCCGACGAAACCTCCTTCATCCGCACGATCAACGAATTATTGACACCCGCCTTGATCCCAAACCCCTTTACATAATAAGGCTGGTACCCTACATGCGTGAAGGTAAAATGGTACTTATTCCCCGCAACCAGCCCATCCAACGTAAATACCCCTTTGTCATTCGTCGTATGGTTTTGTTTTTCTTTACTGCCTTCTCCTTGTACCGCAATCGATACCCCTGCCAAAACAGCCCCATCTTCGGCAGTAATCATCCCTTTCAATTCCACCTTTTCCTGGCCATAGGCCGCCATCGTGCATAACAAAGCCAGCAGGCCTGGCCAACACCATTTTACAATTGAATCCTTAAGTGCTATCATATACTTTGTTTGTTGCTTTTTTTTAAGGCAATACATTCCCCTCCACCCCATAGGCAGGTGAATCAATGGTTTTGTGATTGCCGGATTATTTTAATTTGCTGACAACAATCACCCCGTTTTGAGTTTTGAAGGATAGACCATTCACAGTGCCAAGAATAGACAATACCCCCTGTAAGGAATCAGTTGCCAGGAACTTCCCTGTCACCTCTTCATTGTTTAATTCCGCTTGCTGATAGGTAAATTGGACTTTATAACGTTTGCCAATCGCAGATAGAACATCGATCAATAGCTCCTGCGTAAATTCAAGAGCAGGCGCCTGTTCCATAGTAACGGTCGACGGATGGCTGTTCGCAATAACACCTTCTTTTTTTCGGTGCCACCTCATTAAACCGTTTCACCAGAAAACCTTCCTGTAGTTGGTTCACCACACACGCTTCACCAGGCTGCAGATATACCTCTTTCTTTGTCATGTTTTTACCCATAGTTCTTACTACTACTTTTCCTTCAAACAGCCTTACCTCTACCTGATCTTTCACCAGCGTACTCACCATGAACTGCGTTCCCAGCGCTGTAGTAGCAATATCATTGGCATACACCGTAAATGGCCGTAAGCTATCTTTAGCCACCGTAAACCAGGCTTGCCCCAACAAACTAATATCGCGCCGTCCTCCCCTAAATGGTTCATAATAACGGATAGAGCTGCCCGGTGACAACCTGATCGATGAACCGTCTTCCATTACCAGGTTTTGGTGCTGTTTGCTGCTATTCGTCTGCAACCGTAGCTGACTCACCAATTGATCAGTTGCTTGTTCAGCCTCCCGTCCTTTCTTTTTTTGTTGTACCTGGTCGTACCCAATAAATACCATCGCTGTAATGATAGCTGCGGCGGCGACCCATTTGAATGCAAAACCCAGGCTAATTACACCGCCCTTCTTTTGTTCCCGACCCATATCCTCAACAGCAACGATCTGCTTATGCAATTGTCCAAGCACCTGCTCAGCCCGCTCACGCTGCAGGTACACCCGGCCACTATCCACATCCTCCCGGTATTCCTTTTCCAGTTGCACTTTCCATTCCACTTCCTCCTCCAGGAAACACTGCAGCAAGGCTTGCTTTTCTTCAGCTGGTAAACCTTCCTTCCAAACTTGCTCCAGTTGCTTTTTATATTGCTCCATATTAATAATGTCCCGCAGGGCCCTCAATATAAATACTCAGCCAGCCCAAAAGGTGATGCCTGTTTGTATTACCGAATTGTTAAGAAAAATAGATTAACAACAATGAGAGAGAACTGATCTCAAAATGAGGATATCGATTATGCACATATTGCCTGATAAATTGGGTAGATTGTTTCAGGTAGTCTTTTACCGACAGGACCGAGATGCCCAGCTGAACCGCAACTTCATCGTGCGATTTTCCTTCAAAGCGGCATAAACGGAATACTTCTTTTTTACGTGCAGGCAGGCGATCAATGGCTTCTTCCACAATCAACAAACGCAACTGATACAACTGTTCATCAGGCGCCTCCGGAGCAACAACATGCTCAGTTGAACTGTTCTCCGCCACAAACACCGTTGACTCTTTCAGTTTTCGCTTCAAATACGTGGCCGCCTTATTGTAACTGACTACAAATAACCAGCCCGCCACTTTTTCCAGGTCAAGCTGTTGCCTGTTTTCCCACAACGATAAAAATACTTCCTGTAAAATATCTTCGGCATTTTGTGCATCACTTACCAACTTGTAGATATTGGCGTAAACCGCCTGGTGGTATTGGTAATACAGCCTGTCGAAATGAGCCAGGTCGGCAGACAGGTCTGTACTGTACAGTGAATTGTGTAATTGCGCCTCCTTCATCCTGAACGTTTTGAAGCAGCCTTAACCTGGGCCGGATGATATAAATCTGTAAATCCGCGCAAAATTACAGTCCACCTCCATCTGCCTGCGTTATATAATTGTGAACTCAACAACGCCCGAACAAAGTTAGTCGTCAGCCTTCCCACCCCATGCCGGGACGACGCCTACTTCCCCCACCGGCTTTGTTGTGCTAAAATCAAAAAAAGGGTGAGGCTTTTACAGCATCACCCTTGTACAGAATCTTTTGGACGTGATCAGGAAAACTTAACCTTGGTTTTCAGGACAATTGGATTCAAACTATTGATAAGGTTTTTAGTTGTTAAATGATATGGTGTCCCGTGGTTTTTCGGATATTGGCATCCCTATTTAAGACTTGGTTTTTCATGGACATACTGGACTTTTGGAAACCGTATCATGTAATCAACAATACAAACCTACACACCAAAGGCCGCGGCTGCAAGCGCAAAACCGCCCTTTCACAGCTCTTCACCAACTACGGAACACCTCGTAAAATTACGGGCATCCCCATGGGATATTATTTACTCTGTTCTTAGTGACTTCACCGGGTTTACTACGGCCGCTTTAATGGCTTGAAAACTAACCGTTATAAGGGCAATAGAAGCCGCTACAAGGCCCGCCAGTACAAATACCCACCATTGCATCGGTACCCGGTATGCAAAATTCTCCAACCAGTTATGCATAGCATAATAACCTATAGGAATCGCTACCAAAATAGCCAGCAACACAGGCTTCAGCAGGTCTTTCGACAACAGCATTACAATACCCGATACAGAAGAACCCAAAACCTTCCGTACCCCGATCTCTTTGGTACGCTTGGCAGCCGTAAAGGAAGCCAGCCCAAATAAACCAAGGCAGGCAATGAAAATAGCTAAGCCCGAAAAGATCGTCAGTATCCTTTGCTGCCGCACATCCGTTTTATACATTTCATCAAATTTCTGATCCAGGAAACTATATTCCATTGGATATACCGGCGCCACCTTAGCATATTCCTTTTTTACCATGGCCAGCGACGATTGAACATTACCGGCCTTCAGTTTGATAGCTACAACCCGCCAATCCTGGCCAGTTGATATAACCAGTGCATCCATACGCTCTTTCAAAGAAAGAAAATTAAAATCCTCTACTACCCCTACAATCCTCCGCCTGGCATCATCGCGCACCGTATTCTTGATCCATTTGCCCACCGCTTGCTCGGGAGTAAATCCCAGTTTGCCGGCAGCCGTACGGTTGATCAGGGCCGATTCAGAACTATCCGTAGCAAATTGCGGTGAAAAATCCCTTCCTGCTATGATCTTTAGTCCCAACGTTTTTACATATTCGAAATCGGCAAATTCAGACCTCGATTGCCATACATCACGCTGCCCTTCTACTTCAAAAGCCTGCGTATCAAAAATCCCCCGGCTCGCCCGACATCAACGATACAGATGCTACACTACTATTCGCTTCCAGTCCACGCTTAAAAGCAAACATATTGTCATAAATATCATTATTATCTACCGGTATCAGTACCGTATGCTCCTGTTCATAACCCAGCTCTTTGCCCTTTACATACTGCATTTGCCGCATGATAATGATCGTACCAATGATCAGCAATACCGAAATACTAAACTGCACAACCACCAATGCCTGACGAAAGAATGCTCCCCCTTTTCCCAATCGCAGTTTTCCTTTCAACGCTTCAATAGGCGAAAAAGCCGACAGGAAAAACGCCGGATAACTTCCCGCTAAAAAGCCCACCACGATAATGATTCCACCCAGGAACAAATAAATAGGCAAACTATGCCACGATACCGTTAAGGTAAAGCCAAGCAATTCGTTATAGAAAGGCATCAGCAATTGCAAAAGCGCAAGGGAGAACACACAGGAGATCAGCGTCAATAATACAGATTCTCCAATGAACTGCCATATCAGGTGATTACGTAAAGCTCCCATCACCTTGCGCAGCCCCACTTCCTTTGAACGCTCCACTGCCCGTATCGTGGCCAGGTTCATAAAATTAATACACGCAATCACCAGGATCAGGATAGCAATTGACAGAAATACAATTACCACCTTTTGGTCTCCATGCCTCACATCATCGAATGAAGACCTTGGCTCAAAATAAACATCAGACAAGGGCGTCAGTGCCAGATCAAAACGGTAACCTGTTCGCGCCATATCCTTCCCCATATATTTATCCATGAACTTCGGAAATCGCTTTTCGATCTTTGCTTCATCAGCCTTCTTGTCCAGGAGCACATACGTATAGAAATTATTATTGATCCATACATTGAACCATCCCCTGTTGTAATAATTGGAAAGCGGTACTACCAGGTCAAATACCAGGTGCGAATTAGAAGGTATATCCTTTACAATACCCGTTACTTTTAACTGGTAATTCTTATCAAACACTACGACTTTACCCATAGGGTCTTCCTTACCAAAATATTTTTTAGCAGTCGACTCCGTCAGCACCACACTACCCGGCTCTTTTAAAGCCGTCGCTGCGTTACCCTTGATCAGCGGAAAAGTAAATAGATCAAAAAAGCCATCATCTGCCAGGTACAGCTTCTTTTCATTGAAGGCTTTGTTGTCAAACGAGATCATACCATTGGTGATCATGATCCGCACTGCTTTTGATCTCACCCGGAAAGTCATTCAATAAAGCAGGCGCATAAGGCCCCGATAAATAGGGTACCCTGCTCTTGGAGCTGTCATAGCCACGCATTACCCGGAAGATCCTATCCTCCTGCTTATGAAAGTTATCGAAACTGTATTCATTCATGATGAACAGGTAGATCATCATGCAGCAGGTAATGCCGATGGTTAAACCGAAGATATTAATGAACGAAAAACCTTGTTCTTGCGCAGGTTTCTCCAACCCGTCTTTAAATATGCTTTAAACATAGATGTATCAATTGAGGGAAATACAACGATCATCATATCGAACCAAGAAAATGCCGGTTTTACAACCCATTCAGGATCAGCCTAAAGAGAAGAGTTTCCGCCCGTATGCCTGTCCGTTTTTGATACACTGCCTGTACTGTTTTGCTAATTGCTGCCACACTGGGCAATGCCCCCTGCCTAAGGCTTCTTGGGGTGGGTCGCCCTCCCAGGGCGGGTCGCCCTTCCTACCCCTACAGTCGCCAGCCTCTGGCTGATGACGCCTATTTCAAAGCCTCCGGCTTTGTTGTCATCGTCTAAAAAGAATTCCTACTTCAAAGGTTTGATCTCCACATTCCTGAAATTCCTACAGTCGCCAGCCTCTGGCTGGTGACGCCTATTTCAAAGCCTCCGGCTTTGTTGTCATCGTCTAAAAGAATTCCTATTTCAAAGATTTGATCTCCACCTTCCTGAAATCAATCGGAGCTCCCTCATATTGCAATAAGATACGTCCACTTTGAGAGGAGGCCTGGCTGCCCTCATTCACCAGCACCCCATTGAGGTATTGAGTACAAGCCCCTTTAATATGCCTGATCAAAATTGTATTCCATTGGCCCAACGGCTTTTCTTGCTCACCCAACCGGGGTACCGCCACACTCTTGCCCGGTCCCTTGGTTTCTCCTCTCACCGCAAGCGTTACATTTTCCAGTAAAATAAAATCACCCGTAGCCCCTTCCTTTACCTGGAATTGGATACCCGCCGGCCACAATACATCCCGCGCCGTATCTGGTACATTGTACATCACCCCACTGTTCTTTTTCCTGTACCCCGCTGATAAGCAGGTTCCATATTCCATCGGTATTCCAACCTCAACTCAAAATCCGTATAGGATGTGGTAGACATGAGATAACCCAGCTTATCACCATGCAAGCGGATCATACTATCTGTTAGCTGGTACAAATCGCCAGGATGATCGTACTTATGATCTTTGGTATAACCATACCAGATGATGCCTGTATTACTGTTGGAGTTTTGGGCCTTATGGAGCTGATGGCTGCAGCCTGCTAACACCAGCGTGGCCAGGCAGGCTATTGAGAAACTTCTGATCATGTAATTGGTTGGATGGATAAATACCCAAAATAAAGCATTTTACCCAATAGCTGTTGTTACAACTATCGCCCATCCTGGTAAAGACTAAACACATTGCCTGCAGGATCACTAAACAACGCTCATGCGCCACTCACTTCTCCTACCCCATCATCAAAGGATACCGATCCATCCGGACGTTCCCGGATTTGCCAACCAAAAACAGTGTTGTAAAAAGCAGCGGAAACCGCAATGGCTAGTGCCGGCAATTCTAGTACATATTTTGCCATAGCCAAAGGTGGGATGAGATGGACTGTCCATTTTTACTTAAGGTACATAAAGAAAAAGCCCTGAAAAATCAGGGCCTCATTAACTTTTTGGACGGTCATCAGGAAAATAAATCACACAGCTTTTCCCGGATAATTGGATATTGACATTGGACTTTAATGGTCGTTAATTGATATTGTTTCCCGGTTTTTGGATTTGGATATTGGTTGCTATCAGAGCCTTGGTTTTCGGATATCTCGGTGTTGTTACACCTTTGGACTTTTTTGGAAACCGTATCAACTAATCAACAATACAAAAATAGTTATCAACAAGTGTGAATACAAGAGCAAAACTGCCCGATCTCAAAACTGCATCAACTACGCAACAAATCGTAAATCTACGAACATCCGCATAAGCTTTTCAGCCTGAATCCCTTATTCGCTGCCTATTCATACCTGAACAGCATTCAACTTACTGACCTTCCAACTTCCCAACTTTCCGACTTCCCAACTTCCCGTCTTTCGGACTTTCCGACTTCCCGACTTTCCGACAAGCTCTTATCACCTCAAATATTACGCTCCTGTACTTTCTTTTTACCGTCCAACGTATATTTTGTTGGTTTGCCCTACAAACAGGTAGTACTACCATGCCACACAAAAGAGCACTGTCACTTTATTGGAAATGCCAACTCATTGGTTGGTCCGTGGCTTCACTCTATTGGAATTTCATTGGACTGATAGGCACCCAATTCAGCCCCTGGCTGGCAATCCTCCATTTCCTGGGCGATTTGCTCATCTATATTCCCATCACCCATCTCTACCGTAACTTTTCAGTACACTATAAGTGGCACCGGCTTAGTCCCCGGCAATTACTGCCCAGGCTCATGCATGCCATACTGGTATTGGGGTTCCTTTTATGCTGCTCACCATTGGCAAAAATTATCTTATCCGTTACTGGTTCGAATATGGATTCAACACTACTTTAAAAGAGGAGTTCAGAGAAAGGGCCTTAATCACTTTTGTTACCGGCACACGCCTCATGAGTATCTGGCTACTGGCTTATTATGGTTATCATTTTGCCCAAAGAGAGATCCTGGCCACCCGCGAAACCGCCCGCCTGGCCATTATTGCCAAAGATGCACAACTGAATAACCTCACCGCCCAACTGAACCCCCATTTTTTCTTTAACTCCCTCAACAATATAAAGGCATTGGTGATCGACAATCCACAGTCCGCCCGACGTGCTATCGACCTCCTGTCAGAAGTATTGCGCACAGCCTTGTACAATAGAGATACACCCCTCATTACCGTACAACAGGAATTGAGCCTCATCAGCGATTACCTCGAACTGGAAAAATGCGTTTTGAAGAACGACTGCAGGTACACATCGAAGTAGATCCCCAATTAAACAAGGCACCCATCCTGCCCTTAAGTATACAAACACTGATTGAAAATGCCATCAAGCATGGCATTGCCCGGCGCAAAGCCGGCGGCGCCATCAACATCCAGGTCCAAAAGAAAGAACACTACCTGCAGGCTACCGTACAAAATCCCGGCGCCTTACATTCCACCAACACGGGTGGACTGGGACTGAAGAACCTGGCCGAACGCCTCCAATTACAGTTTAATGGCAAAGCCACCCTGGCGCTTACCCAACCTGCTGCCGAAACCGTTTTAGCCACCATCACAATCCCATTGCCATGAAACCATTTCCTGTAGTGATTGTTGACGACGAACGACTGGCACGGGAAGAAATAAAACGCCATCTTCTTCACTATACCGATTTTGAAGTGGTTGGTGAAGCTGCCGATGCCGATGAAGCCGAAAACCTCATCAAAACCCTACAACCCCACCTAATATTTCTCGATATACAAATGCCCGAAAGATCGGGTTTCGACTTACTCGAAACGCTCACAGATTGTCCCGAGGTCATTTTTACCACTGCATTTGATCAATATGCCGTACAGGCATTCGACACCAATGCCCTCGATTACCTGGTAAAGCCCGTTCGAGAAGAACGCTTTGCCCGCGCCATAGAAAAGATCAGGACAAAACTAAACGCCAACACCAACAACAACCTGCCACCAACCTCCCAAACCTTATTTATAAAAGAAGGCGAACAATATCATTTTATACACATAACAGATATCTACCTGGTTGAATCAACCGGCAATTATGCCAGGATATACTACCATAATAAGAAAGTATACTGGAAACGTAGCCTGAACCAACTGGAAAAAGCATTTGATCCCCACCTCTTTTTCAGGATCAGCCGCACTACCATGATCAATACCAGCTTTATCAAACAAGTAGCCACCATGCCCGGTGGAAAACTGGAAGTAACCCTGCAAAACGGGCAAACCTTTCCCATGTCAAACCGTCAATCAGCTGCTTTTAAAAACAGGAGCATGTCCTAACCTCGTATTCATACAACTTTAAATTATTTTTATGAGAATCATTTTCTCACTGGCATTCCTTTGCCTTTTTATCAACATCCGGCCGCAAGCCCAATCAATCCCTACCAGCGACAGCATGCTCAACGCCGCCTACATCGTCAACGACAGCGTACTGATCAAAACCAGCGATGGCGTCCATATCTCGGCCCTGGTTGTCAGGAAAAAGACCAACTGGTCCCACAACCTGCCATCCTGGTATTTACCATCTATGCCCGCAAAACAGATATTAAAAAAGCCATCGAAGCCGCCGATAAAGGTTATGTGGGTGTAGTAGCTTATACCAGGGGCAAAAGATTCAGTCCCGATCAGGTAGTGCCCTATGAATACGATGGCGCTGATGCCTATGATGTAATTGATTGGATATCCCGGCAGCCCTGGAGCAATCAACAGGTAGGTATGTATGGAGGTAGTTACAATGGTTTTACCCAATGGGCAGCAACCAAACGGCTCCATCCTGCCTTAAAGACCATCGTACCCTCCGCATCTGTTGCGCCCGGTTTGGATGTTCCCATGACCAATAACGTACCCATGAGCTTTACCTTTCCCTGGACCTGGTATGTGTCCAATAATAAATGGCTCGATGAAACCGATTATCGCAGCAACTTGTGGGGAGATGTATACCAACAATGGTTTGAACAAGGCAGGCCTTATCGCGCATTGGATACCCTGGCCGGCAGGCCAGGTAATACAGTATTTCAACGTTGGCTTAGCCATCCTTCCTACGATCAATACTGGCAGGCCATGATCCCTTATAAGCAGGATTTTGCCCAGATCAATATCCCTGTATTGACTACCACCGGGTATTATGATGGCGGACAAATAGGCGCTACTTATTACCTGCGCGAGCACCTGAAGTACAATCCCAGCGCCAACCATTACTTCTTAATTGGTCCCTATGGCCATTTTGGTTGCCAGGGCTACCCCGACTCCGTATACAACGGTTACCCGATTGACCCTGTCGCCCAAATACCCATTCACGATATTATCTTCCAGTGGTTTGATTATACCTTGAAAGGAGGTACTAAACCCACCATCCTTAAAGACAAGATCAACTACCAGGTCATGGGCGCCAATCAATGGAAACATACCCCTACCCTCAAATCCATGGCCAACGATACACTCACCTTTTTCCTGGCTCCTGCTGCCAATGGCACAAAACACCTGCTAACCACCCAGCGTAACGCCAAACAAACCTTTACCAAACAATCTATCGACTTTGCCGACCGCTCCCGCCGACTCAGTTATTACTACGTCAATAACATCCTGTATGATACCCTCTTCACTTCCGGCCTTGTATTTACCGGCCAGCCATTGAAAGCACCCTCCAAATTGCAGGAAACTTTTCCGGTGCAATGGCGGCCATGATCAATAAAAAGATATGGACTATAGCATTGTACTTTTGAACAAATGCCCGATGGCCGTTATTTTTACCTCTCCTATTTTATGGGCCGCGCCAGTTATGCCAGCAATGCCTCCCACAGACATTTACTTACCCCAGGCACAAAGCAGCTCATTCCTTTTACCAATACCTATATCACCAGCCGCCAACTACAAAAAGGAAGCAGGATCGTAGCCATTCTAAACATCAATAAAAGCCCTTTTGAACAGATCAACTATGGCACAGGGAAAGATGTGAATAGCGAAACCATGAAAGATGCTACTACTCCCCTCCACATCCGGTGGTACAGTGACAGCTACCTGAAAATACCCGTGTGGAAATAACTGGCCACCAACAGCGCACCAGTCATATAACACACCCATGATGCTAAACGAAAAATGTGTTACCTTGTATCATAGCCATATAAGTCATGAAAGATACCAGGACACACACCACCAATTACCAAAACACCTTTATTGAGATCGCAGACGATTGTCCGGTTAAAATAGGTGAAATACCTCCGCAAAAAGGAGATAATAAAACGGTAGCCAATAGCCAGTTTGAGCTCATCGCACAAAACCCTTACAAGTATACCTCCGATGAAGTATTGTTCCAGGTTTATGTCGAAAAGAATAAGATCAGCCGCATCGAACAGCCCGCTGCCCGCGCCGAATTCTTTTCCAAAGGGCAACCTTGCCTGCGCTCTTCCCCACTTGCCAAACGTTATGGATGGGGCGTACACAACGATGCCGAAGGAAGGGTGGCCATCTATGCTGTCGATTCCCCGGAGTATAAACAATACGTCAAAGACAAAAGCCTGCAACATGTAAGGGCCATGCGTACCAAACGCGTTTAGTAACTGTCTATTTTACTTATCTTAGATCAAACTCCCAAGGGTACAGGAAAAGAACCTCCACCCTTGGGAGTTGACATATACACCCCCTGCCACATGGCCTCCTAAAAATACAGGAAGATCTAAATTCTTTCGTCGGGAAATAGCATATAAAAAAATAAAATACCTTAACTTAGGATACGACATTTATCTCCTTCCCACGCAAACCTTATCCCCCCGTCTCTTACCCTGTTTAAACCCTTCAGCTACAAGACCAATTGTCTGTATTCATTATTCTAAAACGACAAGACCGGCTGTTTCCTCAAAACTTCGCCCAACATTGATTGACGTACCAAAACATGCTTATGCAAGTGATCTATACACCTGCAGCTATTTTCTGTTTGATCGCCATGGTCATTTGCCTGCTCACCGGCAGCTTGCTACTCATTATTCCATCCCCTGCCAGTAACAACAAGGCCCATCGACTATTGGGTGCCGCCTTTCTCTGTTTTGGCATTACCTTATTGGTTATTTTTCTCCTCTTTACCAGGCTCCTATGGTTTAACAACCTGGGTAATATTGGCTGGCTTCTCTACATTCCCCCGCGGCAGGCCTGCTACTGGCTGCTATCACTTTATACCTTAACCCACAAATATGGGTTGGCCTTAAAAAGAGGGAAGCGCCTCCTTCCTTTGACACCAATAACCAGACCCTTGTCCCCATCCGCCATCGTTCACAATTAGATGAAACATTTGTAAAGCAGCTCAACCAGGCTTTAGAAACACTTATGCAGGAACACAAACCATTCCTCAACAGCAATTATTCCCTCAAAGAGCTGGCCATCGACCTCCAGATTCCCTGCACCAGGCATCGGCATTCATTAACCAAACCACCGGTAAACACTTCAATGACTACCTCAATTGCCAACGTATAGCCTACTGCCTTGATTTTATAAGGTCCGGACAAGCAGAACACCTTAACATGAATGGCATTTCACAACACTGCGGATTTAACAACAGGAATACCTTTGCCCATGCCTTCAAAAAAGTAACGGGTAAACTCCCCTCCGAATACATTACAGGATCCAATGCCAATACCTGACCCTGGCCCTTTTCCCCACCAACACCCCATCTGGCTTTTTATCCGTAATATTGCCATACAATTCACTCAAATGAACCACACTTATTTTTCTTCCACACCTCCGCCGCCGGTCAATTTTCAGGCATAAGAACCGGCAGGTAATTCATCAGTAGTATTCTCTGTTAATGGAATAGTCGTTACTTTTGATGCTCCATGGGGCCCCGGTTGTTATTGCCCATCAGCAATCCCCTTTTCATTCAGGCAACACCTGCCTGCAGATCATTTATTTTCTAAACAACCGGAAACAATGACTAAATATATATGGATGGTTTTTGCCGGAGCATGCAGCTTTGGTATACTCTCAACTTTTGTAAAACTGGCTTATCGCGAAGGATATACCCCAGCCGAAATAGCCGGTACACAGGCTTTCACCGGCATGTTCGTATTGTGGTTATGGGCATGGTTCAACCGTAAGCAGCAAAAAGAACCGGGTACTTGTCAACCCCTCAGGAATGCCTGGTGGCCCGTGTTGGGCACTGGCGCCGCCATTGGATTGACCACCTTTGTGTATTACGTATCTGTAAAGTACATCCCGGCTTCTATAGCCATCATCCTGCTCATGCAGTTTACCTGGATGGGCGTACTCCTTGATTATATCTTTTTTTAAGAAGAAGGCCAGCTCCTCTCAGCTCATTATCATTGCAGTGATATTGGCAGGTACCGTAATGGCCAGTGGCATGACCCAATTGCGAATGGATGCGTCATTTATCAAAGGCTCCCTGTATGCATTGGCATCTGCCTTTTTCTACGCCCTTTATGTAGTTGCCAATAGCCGTTTTGGCAATACAATACTGGCACCTCATAAAAGCGCCTTGATCATGACCGGCTCAACCCTGGCTATTGGCATGGTAAATATCCAACAATTAGCCACCAACAATCATTTTGATGGTGGATTGGTTAAATGGGCCCTTTTCCTGGCCTTGTTTGGCACCATTATTCCGCCTATTTTATTCACCAGGGGCATCCCCAGGATAGGTGCAGGCGTCAGCGCCATTATTATGACTGCCGAATTACCCGTAGCCATCCTTTGTGCACATATAATATTGGGTGAAGCCATCAGCCTTTTGCAATGGGCTGGTATGGTGGTGATGCTATTGGCCATCGTTGGCATGAACTGGCCAAAGGCCAATAAAACAAATCAATATCCCAAAGACAGGATAACAAGGCTGAAAGGTAGGCTCCTTTCAAAAGAGCTAGCTAAGAAAAATAGTGAATAACAATCCGGTATTCAGTACCCATACAGAACACTGCATTTTGTATGGGTACTGTTTTTACTCCCTATGCTACATGCTGGATTCTGTATTCTCATTTACACAGCCTGCTGATATCCTCCAGCACATAAGAAGCTTTTACCCATTTCACTTGAAACTCACTACTGAAGAAAAGGTATTGCCCATCGGGCGAAAAGTACGAACAGTATTCATACGTGGGCGTGTTCACCCGGCTACCCAGGTTGACGGCTTTGCACCAGCCTTGTCCGCCTTTGTTGGATGAACCATACAAGTCCGCCTCTCCAAACCCTTCTTTACGGTCGGCTGCCGTAAATACCAGGTATTTTTCATTGGACGAAATACTGGGATCATGTTCTGTAAGCGGCGAGTTAATGGCAGGGCCCAGGTTTTCGGGCTTCGTATATTGCCCGTTCACCAGTTTGCTTACATAAATATCCCCTTCTCCATAGCCGCCCGTGCGGAACGAGGCAAAATAAAGATTGCCATTGCCGGCAAAGGAGATATAATATTCTGTGCTGTCTGAATTAACCGCTGTTACATTCTCTGGTTCACTCCAGCCGCCATTGGCCAGTGGACGTCGGCGCCAGATATCATAATCGGCCAGCGTATCTCCTGCTTTGCGTGGCCGGTTCGAGATAAAATATACCGCCCCATCCGGCCCAAAAGTAGCGTCGGCTTCTGCATAAGTCGTATCAGCAAAAGGAGCCAGCGTAGGCGCACTCCATTTCGTGCCGTCATAATGCGTCACCAGCATCACCCACTTTTTAAGGCGACGGGTAAAATAGAACGATCGTTTATCGGGAGAGAAGGCCGCATTGAAGTCGAGCGAATCACTACATACAATACCCGGCATATAGGCCAATGCAATAGAATCCGGGGCTGGTGAGGGATAGTCAATGACTGGGGCTGATGGCATGGGACTGCAATACGTCAGCAGGCCAATGCCCGTCAGGCAGGCTAAGGTTTTAATCGTGTGCAGCGAATTCATGGCAAGGTGCTTTCCTATAAAGATAATGCCTGTAGCTCATTATTTTAGGCTACAGTTGCTATCCCCATAAAACCTTGTATTACAGCATAAAAAAGCCCCCGTGTTGCGGGGGCTTAAAATCTTTTGGACGTGATTCAGAAAACATTAACCATGAAGATTTTCCGGGATAATTGGATATGATACTGGAATTTTAAGGGTCGTTAAATGATATAGCTTCCGTTGGTTCTTTTTGGATGTTGGATGGTTGGTTTTTCCTGGGATATTTTGGTCTTTCAGGATGATTGGATTTTTCGGAAACCGTATCGCTTATCAACATCATAAAAGTAGTTTTAAATCAGATTTAACACAAGAGGAAAACTGCTCGATTCTAAAATTTCGGTAAATACACCCGGCATCGTAAAAATACGAGGGTCCAATATTGAAGGAATACACCCGAGCTTTCACGTCTCAAATCAATTCTCCATAGAGGTAATTTTGGCAGCCAAAGCCATTCTATATATCCAGCCAGTCCTGCAACAGTATGCCGCATCGCCCTCTAAGCACACTGCCCTGCTCCTTCCCGCCGCTGCACCTGGCCACCATCCCTTGCCAATACAGCAGCAGCAAAAGCAGCACAGCAAAGGTAGGGCGGCATCCTTGCCCGCAGAAGCCGCCAAAAGGTTCGGCATAAAGCCCCTGTGCGCGTATTCGGCTATACAGCCTGCACCAGCTTCAGCAAGCCATTCAGCTGCATCCATCCACCCATTTATTCCGCGTGCCTTTTGGCCCGCGCCCATGCCGCCCTGGTTGCTGCCCTGCAGCTTGTGCTGCTTATTTTTTTACTTAACTGTATTGTCTATGCAAGTTTATTTAGTTGCCAGTTCCAGTTGTTGCCTCATCGGTATTGAGCAGTGCCGCGCTTACATCGTCTTTCCCGCCCAGCAGGCCGCCTTCCTGCGGCAGTATGCCGGCTGCATTCTGCTGGCGGGCTGTTCCTTCAGCTCCCTGCCTCCGGTTACTATCTATGTGTACAATAAGGGCTCCTAGCCCTTGTTGTATTTAGTTGACGAAAAAGAGGGGGTACATCTGCCCTGCCTAGGATGCATGGACCCATGTCAGGATACGCATTGGCTGGATCAGGCCATTAGCTGCCTGATAGACAAAAAATGGCCCCGTTCATGAGAACGGAGCCATTTCATAGAAACACCAGGTCAATACAGGTGATTGCATGCATTGCTGTATATACGTACCCTACATTGAAATGTTGAAAAACAGACTACACAACCGTTAGATCCTAACAGTTCAAGCCAAGGCCCTTGTCCCGGCCAAAACCTGACTTCAATTCCCCGCTGCATCCAGACCCTGGTGGCTGGCTCACCAAAGCCTTTCATAGATCACAGCAGCAAAATGAAAACCAGTGGCAATAGCCCTCAGCCGGTAGCCACCAACAAACTGCTAATGGCTAGACTTTAAGGCCAACTGCTACAACCCAACCGCTCATAGCCAACCTGGCCGTTAAATCCTGGCTGCTAATAGCTGATAGCTAACATTAAACCTTCAACCTTTGATGGTTGCTTGTTCAACGCTCGTAGTTCACAGCTATCTTCGCCCATACTGAAATCCAAACGCCTCAATTCGTGTTGCACAACACTCATCATTCATCAACCGTGCTTAGGGGCCCCGTCCACACAGTCGATCAGCTTCTTTATTTTATTCTTCCCCTGGTCTACTCAAAAGAAACCCGGCGAAGCAAAAATTCATATATCCTCCGAATCCATTAAATCCCAAAAATCATGGTCCAGACAACAAACATACAACACCCACCTACCCGTTTCCAATACCCCATTGCCGATTTATGTCGTTAGCGCTATAAATCGACATCAATTACGTCAATTTATAGCGGTTTCGATCAAAAATAGCGGAATCGACAAGCACACATTTGGAAATGCCATTTCCTTCATCGTACGTTTGTGCGGTCATGTTATTGAAAGAAGAACCCAAACCGCTCAAAAGAGACCCAGCCAAGCAAAAGTTCATATATCCTCCCAATCCTTTAAATCCTACAAATCATGGTCCCGACAACAAACATACAATACGCAGATACCCGTTTCCAAATCCACGTTGATTGATTCCGAAAAGTTTGTAAGTTTTGAGTTATAATGATTGAAAAATCAATCATTATGCATCATTTCTTACAAAAATTGCGATTTCTATCAAAACGCATTTGGAGATGACCTTTCTCGCGTCGTACGTTTGTAAGGAAGAATTACTGAAAGACAAAATAAAGACAAGGAGGAAGAAGAAAAGCACAGAGAAGAAAAGAAAAGAATCTGTAAAGTAGGGAGTAATTAACAACCAGAGGCCGGCAATCAGACTAATAATTAGTAATCAATAATGAATAATCCGTAGCCCCTTTCAGTATAGCTTCTCTATAGCTTCAGTATACCTTCAGTATAGATAGAGTATGCTAATAGCACTAAACACAAAAACAGCCCATTTTTGCACAAAGTGGCAGGGAAGCTGGCGCCTCCCACCCAAAGCAACTGTGGATGTAGATAGGTTGTACCATGGGCAGCCGCTTCACAAAGTTCTTTGATCGGGTGGTCTCCCTGCATTCAACTGTTGCTCACCAGGCTTTGCCAAAGGCGCCTTCGGTATAGTCTCAAGGAGTCAGCGGTACACAGCAATAGAAAGACTACCTGATCAAAGGACTTCATTATAGTCATGTCTGCTAGTAACGTGCGTGCACAGCGTAAGGTTCTTCCTTTTCGTTTGTATGTTCCTTTACAATACCTGCCTTCCATAGCCAGGTGAAAAGTTGTACACTGCCAAACTAAAATACCCTAATCATTCTTTCTAACTTATCGGCTTCATAATAATAATAATAATAAATCCGCACTCCATTTACTACTTCAATTACCAGGTAGTCCAGCTTAGATGCCTCATATGGTATGCTCCATTTTAATCCGCTGATATTTAATAGGCGTAAGTGATATAGATAATGAGAAAAACAGAGCAGTAGTAGGCTTCATGCAAAGTTTAAAGAAAATAATAGCAAAATATAACTGCGCCATTGTACTGGTACACCTACTAAGAAGGGGACACAGTACCAGCGGCTTAATTCTGATATGCAATCCGGTGCTGGTGCCCTAACTGATTTGGCTGATGGCGACTTTTTATTGGGAAAGAGCAGCCAGAATATAAATTATCGCCTGTTGAAAAGGTTGAAAAGCAGGAATTGTGAAGAGCAGGAAGATGCCAAATTATTGTTTATGAATCCTGATACCTTATGGTTTGAAGTTAAAGAAGAAGCTGTAAATGAAATGGAGCATATTACTTTTGAAGACCGAGGTGCTGAAAGAAATAAACAGATTGAAGAAATGAAACTGATGCATTCACAGGGAATGAGCTTAGATGAAATAGGAAAACGCTTTGATATAAACAAGAGTACTGTAAGCAGGAGAATTAAAAAGTAATGGGATCTGCATTAGTTTCCGGGAGGGTGCTTCAGAAAAATGATGCCGGTATACCCTCCCGGTGAGCTAATGAGCCGGTAACTTCTTTTGCTTTGTGGGCTTGGGTTTTACCGGCTCAATGCCCTGTTGAGCCAATGATGAGCCAGTGAGCCGGTATTTGGCTTTTAAATCTTCCAGTACTTTATCTAGGATAGTGGCAATATTGGCCTGTAGTTGCTGATAACCCCGTGATCTGCTACGGTGTAAGAAAAACTCTTGTTATCCTCCCCGTAGGTCTTTTGCTGTATCAATTCTACCAGCACTCTTTTTATGCTGATAATCCATGATCCGGTTATCCTGCTGCTGGCTTTCATCGAGATAGAGCAGGAAACTCCTGTTGGCATTGTCCTCATAAACGGATTCTTTGGTGGTACAGCCTCCCACACAGACTGGGCCTTCCACCCCTAAAGTAGTGGTTTGTGTTTCTCCATTGGCAGCTTTAAACACCATGGTTTTATTGATCACCTTTTTACTTTGCAGTTCCCGGAGGGGATACAATACTTCCTGTGCTCCATCCAAATCCTCTATCAGTATCAATTTGTGTTTAGTTCCTGCTTACCGAAATAGTAAAAGGCATTTTCACTCAAAGCTGTGATCTCAATTTTATCCTCCGGGGCATCAGTTCTCCTACTTTCTCCTGCAAATGGCTTTTACCGGCCACTGCTACCAAGGCTGATAATGTGTAATGGTTGTTCCGTTTTCCGACTGGTGAATACCAGGTACATCAGTAACCTGTTGTTTTCTTCTCCTGTTACCCCACTCTCCCCTATCAGGTCATTGGTTCTTTGTAATAATTCAGGCTTTTTAAGAAAGGCTTCCACCTCCTTTTTCTCTCCGGCTTCATAGGTTCCCTCACTTCGGTTTTAAGCCCCTTTTTAAGCTCATGAAGCCGGTATTTTTCCAAGGTGTTGATCAGTGCTTCAAACACATCAGCCATGTATGCTGTGCCTAAAGAAAAGGTCTCTGCGCATTTTCTCACCAGTTTGTCCAGTGCAGGGCTGTTGTATAAATCCAGATTTTGCCTTACTGCCTGCTCTTTCCATTGGATTTTGAGGGTTACCTGTAGATACCGGAGCATGGTACCCCCATTCCGTTTTATGGTAACCCCTCATTCCGGTGATGGTAACCCCACCCCTCGGCTTCGTTTTTATCCTCCTGGATTTTATATCTCCCGTAACTTTTTCCCCTCTTTTTTTGGTGCACTGTAATAATTTTTCTTTTCCCCGCACTGTCATTCCGGCACATGGTAACCCCTTTCGTTACCCACTTGCGTAATAGTCATTCCGGAGCATGGTAACCCCTTCAGCAGAAGCCTCCAAAGAGTCAGTGCTATTTGTATTCATTTGCCCTTTTTAAGACGATTAAACAGGGAAAATGGCTCAAAAAAGCAGTTGATATGAACCAGATAAAACAAGTCAAACAATTAAAGCAAGACGGCGTTCCCATAAAGGAAATAGTCCGTCGAACGGGTATCAGCCGTAAAACGGTTAAAAATACTTGCGCAAAATGGAAGTCATCGATGATGATGATAGCCAATCATTATTAGCTAGTGATAAAGAGCTGGCAGCGGTTGTTTATAACAGCGATGATACAATCATCCGTGGTAAACGCTTCGAAGCCCTGCTGGCTCACGTTGAGCAGGCGCAGAAAGAACTACACAAAACCGGTGTTACCAAACAGTTGCTTTGGATAGAATATTGCCAGCAAAATGAAGAACCCTATCGCTATAGCCAGTATTGCTACCTGTTTAGAAAATATTTGAAAGACACTGACCCCGCTTTCCACTGGGAATATATTCCGGGAGAGTTCATGCAAGGTGATTTTGCCGGAAAGAAGCTCAGTTATGTAGACAGGCAAACTGGCGAAGTGATTGCCTGCGAAGTCTTTGTTGGTGTATTGCCCTTTAGCGGACTGATATTCTGCAAGGCTGTGCCATCACAAAAAACAGCCGACTTTGCCCATTGCATTAATGAGCACCTCAAGTACGTTGGTGGCGTTACCAAAACCATCCTGTGTGATAACTTCAAAACAGCCGTAAAACGCGCCGATAAATACGAGCCTGCCTTTACTGATCTTTGCAACCAGCTTTCTGAACACTACAATACCACGCTCAGCGCTACCCGCCCGAAAGAACCTACCGATAAGGGAATGGTGGAAAATGCAGTGAACATAGTCTATACACATATCTATGCCCGGTTGCGCAAAGACGTGTTCCATAGCATCGAATCGCTCAATCATCACATCCGCCTGCACCTGGATGTCCTTAATCGAAAACCATACAAGAACAGTTCGGAGAGCCGCATGGACATCTTTATGCGCCAGGAGCTTCCCGTGTTAAAACCGCTTCCCCGGAGCCATTCCGGGTGAAAAAGGCAAACAGGTAACGGTGCAATCAAACTATGCCATCCAACTCACCGATAACATGCATTATTACACGGTTCCATATCAATATGTCGGATACAAAGTATGGGTGAGCTATGATAGCAGGACAGTAGAAGTATTCTGTCAAAACGAACGCATTGCCTTCCATGTGCGCAGCAGCAACGAACCTAAGTTTAACCGTATCCATGAGCATATGCCTGCCAATCATCAGCATATGGTTGAGCTACGGGGATGGACGGTAGAGCAACTGCTTCAGAAAGCCGGATGGGTAGGCGAATATACCCGGCAGGCAGCCGACCGACTGCTGCATAGCAGCATATACCCGGAACAGAACTACAAGGCCTGTCACGCCATGATACGCCTGCAAGACGCATATGGGAAAGATCGTCTGGAAGCGGCCTGCCGCAGAGCAGCCAACGTTCCCAGGCCAACGCTGAAAATGATCCGTAATATCCTTGAAGCCGGACTGGATAAACAACCATTGCTTTTTGATGAAGAGCAGGACGAACAAAAAGAACAGTTGCCTGAACACGATAATATCCGAGGCCCTGAAAATTACAAATAGGGATCAAAACGATGATACAGCTATTACACACGCCAGCCCTCCGACGCCTGCCGCGGGCTTGCACTGTAGGAAGCATATGATTTTACTACCGGTATTGAATGAATGCTTTTATCAACCAATCATATGCTTCCTACAGCGCCAAACGATATTTTTAATCACTTATAAAAATCAACAACAATGAACACGACACAAACCCTTGAGCAAATGCAAGACTTAAAGTTAAACGGCATGGCAGCCAGTTACCGATGCCAATTGGAACTGCCGGTTAACCAGCAACTCGAAGGACACGAACTACTGGCTCATTTACTACAGGCTGAACAACTGCACCGTACCAACGAACGCATGGAATCCTTGTTAAAAGCCGCCAGGCTGCGTTTTAATGTCACGCCCCAGCAGATAGACTGTAGCCCTGAACGTAACCTCACAAAAGCCACCTGGAGCAGTTTACTGGAAGGCAACTACATCGGGGCCGGAGAAAATATACTGATTACGGGCGCTACCGGTTGCGGCAAAAGTGTAGTTGCCTGCGCCCTGGGACACCAGGCATGTATGATGGGCATTAAAACGCGCTATTTTAACATGAACCGGTTGATTGAAGCCATCCTCATGGCTAAAACTGAAGGAAGCTACGTAAAGCTGTTAAACCAATTGGAAAAGGTACCCCTGATCATTCTGGATGATTTTGGCTTACAGCATATCAACAAAAATATAAAGCTGGCATTACTTCAAATCATGGAGGACCGGTACGAAAAAAATCGCTCATCATTACCTCTCAATTACCTGTATCTGCATGGCATGATTACCTGGATGAACCCACCCTGGCAGATGCAATCCTTGACAGACTGACAGCCAGATGCCATCGAATTGAATTAAAAGGAGAATCACGCAGAAAGAAAAAAATAATAGTCCTTATCCCCCAAATCATATCTTTGAAATCTTCAAAATAGCTCTTTCTCTTTTGGGCCTTCTTGCAGGGGGTATCATGCCCGGAATGAGGGGTTACCATCAGCGGAATTTACAGGTTACCCGCATCCTGTCCAGCCCTTCTATTTTCAATCCTCCCAGTATTCCATTTGTAGTTGTTCATACTGCCAGGTGAAATATTCAGGATTATCTGTATTGAGTTCAGGGTTGTTTGTCATGGTGACTGTTTTAAATGAAAAAGGGAAACATTGGTGCTTCCCTTCAATTGGTTATAACAAAAAAGGACTGGCTTTTAACCAATCCTTTAGATATTTTAAATTTAAGCAGGTGATAAGTTGGACATGCCCAATCGGTACACTACCGTTAATCAACTCCCTTACATATCTTATTTCCTCGCAGGTTTCAATCGGTACATTGCCTTGCCCACTCTAGCATTTAGATGTGTAAAAGTTTTTCGTCGTACCAAACATCCTCATAAATGTTGTCAAACAGAAATCGCCAACCAGGAGCAAGGCCCAAATACTTTAATGCTTTAGGACAAAATTCAAGTAAATGCACAGCATGCACTGGTTTAAAAAAATCGCCAGCCTCGGAATAGTCTCCAGCCCAAATGTACCAGTTTGAAGAATGTTCACTTTGGATGGGGTGCCTCAACCCATTTATGGGCATATTAAATGTGCTAAAGCTTTCAAGTGCTATTCCGACAAGTTTGTTAAATGGTGACTCCAAGAACTCCGAGCCATATTTTTGGCACTGTTCTTTCTGTTTCTTAATGAATTCATTTTCAATTTGATCCATTTGTGTTTTGTCCATTTTGTTTCTCTTTTAATTTTTTCTGAACAGGTGCTATTGCATTCCGCATGTCATTTCCTTGCTGGTTAGAGCAATTTACACATTGTGGTTGTACCGCATTAATAGATCGCATCTTTTTTTATCAATTGTTCCAGTTGTAAGGTATTCAATAGCAAGAGGTGTTTTATGATCAGCATTAAATGGGCCGTTAGTTGTGCCACATGTTACACAACTAGCGTCAGATGGATTTACACTAATTCTTTGAACATTATTAGTTGCATTGTCTGGACGTTTATAAGGAACAGTAGCATTAACAACATAAGGCTGATTCTCATATCCAAAAGTTAGCTTGGAGGCCATAGGGATATTTGCAACTGAGCTAATTCCTCCAGATGACGGGCTTAATGTAGCAGTATTTACAACCCTGGCATTAGTGTTTCCGCTATTTGCAGCAATTGTTTTGGTATTATTCTGAATTGGGACATCAACATCAACAGTTACACTTTGTTTCGGAATAGATACATTTACAGGAACTTCTACTTCAGGCGCTTGAGGGGCTCTTTTAACAGTTCTATTTACTCCTCCTCCTGACATGAAAGCTCCACTGCAATACTCAGTATAGGCCTTTCCACTAATTGCAAATAACGATATTAAGGCATCTTCATTTGTATATTCTTTTTTTTTTTCTGCTGGAATCCCTGCTCCTTGATACCATGAACGCGCTAAAATAGTACTGCCTTTATTTGAAGAACCCAACCATTTCGTAAAAGCATTCCAAACTTCAAAGGCTTTTGTTCCACCTTCTAATCCATCAATATCAATTGCCCAAACAGGAGTATTACTTGCAAATTGGTAAGGTGTTAGTTCAGCGTATTCTTTTGTAATTGGGTCAACTGATAAAAACCTCCCCACCCTCGGATCATAGATCCGCATCCCATAATCCTGCTGATTCTGCGCACCCTTAACTTCGCTATCATACTCCTTGCCATTAAACCCGTAACGGTAATTCGTACCCGTACTGGCAGTAGCTACCCGGCTTAACATCCCAAAGGGATAGTAGTCATTGGCACTCACCATGTCCGGCTCATAATAATCTATCAAAGAACCTGTGCCTCCCGAAGATACGCCAATCTTTTTATCGCTGATGGTGGTAAGCACATTGCCCAGGTGGTTGCTTAATTCATATTGCTTCCAGCCCCGCTGAAAATAAGAACCGCTGTAAAACTGACGGCTTACAGGACCCCCATCCACACCTCCGCCATAGGCATACATGCCCAGCCGGCTGCTGCCATACACCATCTGTTCACCCAGGTTCACTGTAAGGCTGTCAAGCCCGGTGTCGGTAGCCATGCCGGTGGCCTTGTAGGAGGCGATCATATTGCCCTGCGCATCCCGCACATACCAGGTAAACTCCCGGACGGTAGTCCCGGCCTTTTCCACCACCTTACTGATCCGGTTGCCCTGCGCATCATAGCTATACCGGATACGTGTAGTGGGTACCTTATCGCCCAACACGGCATTGCGCGTAATTTCTGCGATCTTGCCGTATACATTCCACTTAATATTGGTAATGCCTTCCTTCTTATCCTGGATGATATTGCCTATCTCATCATATACATAATTGCTCGTGTCTCCCTGGTTATCCAGGTCCTGGATCTGATCCCAGGCATTACTGCCATAAGCATTGTCCGCTACCTGGTCTGTTACCTGCCGTAACTTATTGGTGCCGGGATAATACTTATAGCTCAGGTTATCCATTAAGGCGCCGTCACGCCCGATAGCATGGCGAACAAACGTTTGAATATTGCCATTGGCATCATAGGCCACCCGCTCCCGGAAAGTTGAATCGGCCGCCCAGCCGGTATAACTATTGCTGGCTGCATTGAAGTTAAAGTAAGCGTCCTGCCTTACATACCGGTTCAGCTGATCATACCGGTAATTATAGAAGATCGGTACGTGGCCCAAGGCGTCAAACAACCGGATATGCGTGGCCATGCTGCTGATATTGCCATTGTACAAAGGCCGGTATTCAGCATCAGGCATCGCATTGCTTACCATACGGTAAGCCGGGAATGGAGCTACCCCGGCATTGATGGCCTTATAATCCTGGTGATAATAATTGAGGTTGAAGCCCAGCGCATCACGCCCCACATATTGGTTGATGCTGCCCGCTTTTCCATCACCACCCATATCATGCGTGGCAGTAGCCCCCGTACTGTTCATACCCTTTAACCATCCCTGTAAAGTATAAGCATAGTCAATGCCCTGCACCAGTTGGTCACCAATTACTGTACGGGCCAGTGGGCCATGCAGGTAGTATTCATATTTGGCTTCCTTTTCCCAGGTATAACCATCCAGGCTGGTCTGCACTTCCGTTAGCCTGTTCTCTGCATCATAATAATACCGGTGCGTAAACTGGTCACTGTACTGCGGCTGGTATTTTACTTTGTTCACCTTGCCGCTGATCAGGTCGTACTCGTATACTACCTTTTTCAGCGGTTGGCATTTTTGTTCATCAGGTTGGCCCGGCTGTCCGACCGGCCATAGTCCTGCAGCAAAGTGTCTACATTGCCATGGATATCATAACTGTAAAAGCTGGCATGGTTAAAGGAACTGGTAACGCCCGGCGTATCGGTATACGTTACATAGCTCACCCGGTTGCGTACTGGCTTGTCTAATCAATATCACTAGGATATTCACTAAATTTTTGCATCCAACCTTGTGAGCCATATAGTTCGCCTGAAAGCCCATCAGATATATCATTAATAGACCTTATTCCTTGAGTGGGATTTGATATTAGCCAATTTTCTGTTTGCTCAAACATAAATAGTATTCGGTGTATTACAGTATCAATCATTGCAAAACAAGAATCCCGGACGACTTCAATATCATTTTCTGACATTTTAGTAATTCGGTGGTGCAATTCTTTATTCTCTGCACCTTTCATCTGACCATTAATTATTTTTTCTAAAATGGAAATACTTCCATCTCGAACTTCTTTAATAAATAATTCACCGAATTCATTTAATTCTTCTGCCATAGTTATTTAATTATAGATCACAAAGCACAACTTGCCAGCAACAGATGCATACAGCTCGTCTACTTCATATACTTGCCTGGATTCATCCAATACCGGCTGTTTTAGTTTATGGGCATTTCTGAAAATAAATACCTGCACTGTGCTCTTCGGCATTTTCAATATCCTGCTGATGGAGCTAATACTTACACCTTCGTTATTCAGTATTGTAATTTGCTGTTCAGTTTCCGGATTATATTTCCGCTGCCGGTAGGTGGGGCGCTGGTATTTATTACAGTTTTTACATTGGCATTTTTGTATTCCCTTATACTTTTCCTTTCGTTTACATGATCCTTTACAATACCTACATTTCATAACCAGGTGACAAGTTGTACGCGATAGATTTTAAAACTCAATATAGACGGCCTTTTAAGAGCCCAGACCTCTTGGCAATGCTTCTATATCAGTTACAAAACTACACCAAAATCGAGTAGGTTGTGAGGGATTAATTCCCTCACAGACCTCTCACACCACCGTACGTACCGACCGGTATACGGCGGTTTGTCAGAATAACTTAGTTTGGTGAGTTGTTTTCCAGTAATAGTAGTTTGCGAACCCTACGTATCCATGCCTGACAAGGTATTCATTATTTAATGCCCTTGTCAATATTGGACTGTGTGCAATGCGGCAATAGCCCCTACGGCTATTTGACCACTCATAGGCTTTCCCAGGATTGATTCCCAGCCTTTTCAGGTTAATCCACCGCGTTTTTGGTCTTTTCCATTGTTTCCATATTCCCATCCTTAGACGCGTTCTTACCCATCTGTCCAGTTCCTCCATTCTGCTTTTGGCTTTGGCTATCCTAAAGTAGTTCACCCAACCAACGATTGTCGCCTCCATCTTCTTTATCTTGTCTTCCACTTTACCGGGGATTTACGCTGAGTTCGCTCTTTCATCTTTTCTTTAATCTTTCTCAGCGATTTGGGCGCAATACGTATTTGCCAGCCCTTTTCGCTTCGGTAAAAAGAAAAACCCAGTAGCGTACTGTCATTGGGGCGGCTGACTTTACTTTTTGTGCGGTTTACTTTTAACTTTAGCTTCTTTTCTATGAACTCTGTGATTGTAGTCAGCACTCGAGCCGCTGACTTTTCACTTTTCACATAGATGCTACAGTCATCTGCATATCGTACATACCGGTGGCCTCTTGCCTCTAACTCTTTGTCCAGTTCATTTAAAACAATGTTGCTCATCAGCGGTGATAACGGAGAACCTTGAGGAGTGCCTTCTTTGCGTTCTATCACTACTCCATTCTCCATTATTCCGCAGTTCAGGTACGCTCGCAGTAGCTTCAGTGTCCGCTTGTCCGTTATCTTTTGGGCCAGCGCCGACATTAACCGGTCGTGGTTCACCCGATCGAAAAACTTCTCCAGCTCCAGCTCTACTACCCATTCATTGCCGTCGTTCAGGCTGGTTTGAGCCTGATACACTGCCTGATGAGCACTGCGATTCTCTCTAAACCCATAGCTATAATTGGAGAACTCCGCTTCATACTGCGGACTCAACCACTGGGCTATTGACTGCGTAATTAACCTGTCGATTACTGTAGGTATTCCCAACATCCTTTTACCGCCTCCGTTTTCCTTGTCTATTTCTACTTTCTTCACTGCCTGGGGGCGGTACGTGCCTTCTAAAATACTAGTACGCAGTGTTTGCCAGTTGGTATTCAGGTAGTCGCGAAGTTCATCGGTCTGCATACCATCTATACCTCCAGCCCCTTTATTGGCAGTTACCTGCTTAAAGGCTTTTTGTACATTGCGGATATCTAATATTTCTTCCAGCATACTATTACTTAAAAAAAAAAATCATCCCAGCGTTATTCCCATTGGTTGCATGATGAGGCTCAACTCCTCCTGTGTTTTACTTTTAGCTTCCGGCTTATCCTCACACAGGTAGTTTTCTAATGTTCTTCTATTGTAATCGCCTCAATCATAAACGTCTTGTTCATTTTCGCCATTCTAACATTCGGCCCTTCGGTTTGGCTGTGAGTCTTCCGTCTTTGCCCTTTACGGGGAGATGGCTCGTTTCCTTCCTACTACGGCTTCGGCTGACTTCTGCTCTAAGCGAAGAATCGCCTGCAGACCTCCCGGGGTAAGTATATCCGCTTTCCGTTCATGTAGCCTCTGCATTTACGTTCTGACAGTCTGCACAGTGTAGGGTTTCTGTTTGTGTTGCAACATCACCCATGTCAGCCCGCCTTGTATGCAATTTCTGTTCGTAGGCTCGAACGTTTGCCGCCGGCTTCTTTCAGATTCCACCTCGCGATGGACACCCTTGCCCTTGGCTAATACTATGCACTGTAACACGTATTCGGGACTTTCACCCTAGAGCTGATATACATGCCCGGCACACAACAAAAAGACTGGCTCAATGCCAGTCTTTTAAGTATATAAAATTTAAGCAGGTGATAAGTTGTACACTGCCCGATTATTTTAGTAATGAAGCAATTTTTATATCTATCGCTTCTGATTCATTTACTGACAAAGCTTTTGAACTGTCGATAATAATTATCCCATTATTGAAAAGCTCCACTTTCTCAATGTGTCCATTTAGTTTCTGAAATATTTCTTTTGGAGTTTTTTTAATGCATCTATACATAGCTGTTCATCCCAAAAATTTACCGGATAATATCGAAACATGGATTTCCTAAGATTAAGGTTTCTTGACTTTTCAAAGTCACCATAAATAAGGTCTTTGTTAAATATGCATGCTGAATAAGCTTGAAAAGCGAGTATGTAGTTTTTAAACCCATGGTCCAGTAGTTTAATGAAATCAATTTTGCTTGCATTGAACTCCATGTATATTCGATCGTCGTGGCCTGAATCGTCGTCAAGCAAACCTCTATATCGATATAGGACATCTCCTTTAATCCCTTTGCCAAGGATTTTATTTAAAGAAAAGACGGCAATTATTTCTAAAAAGTTAGGAGGTGCTAAATTGATGTCATCCTTAACTATTCCCCAAGGTGAATCTGTTTTTTTAAGCCGTCGATCAACTGCTGATGCTTTTGCTCCATTGACTGGGACATTGAGGTCCGAGCAGTTACTTCGAAAATATAATTCATTATTGTCGTTTTATGGTGCCGCTATTCGAACTGTTATATTAGTTACACCTGCTTTACTCATGGCGTTTATTGCATTACTATATGCTGCTCGATCTGGAACTTCAATCACACCCTTGTACCCCGGATTTTGTTTTAATGCTTCCTGAAGCCTTTTTAGCTGGTCCAATTGTTTGGGAAAAGTCGTAACATTCCACTTTCTATCAATTAGCTCGTTTGCAATGGCATCAAATCCATCAAATTTAACAAAATTCCTGCCTCTGGGGCTAGGATTATTATACCGTAGTGTTGGAACAATTCTTTTTCTTGTTGGGATATCACTTGCAGCCCCAGTAGTTCCATCTTCATAAGCTTGTGGAATTGGTTTCCTCTTTGTAACATCTTCAAGCTCAGTTCCGAGGCCATTGTTTGAGGTTTGTGCAGCGTTGTTTGATGTTGCCCTTGGGTTTCCATCATGTGCCCTTGCCGCTGGCCCATCTGTACTTGATTTAACTTCTTCTTGGATTGCCTTTTTGCTGCGCTTTTTGCAATTGAGCGCTCGGTTACTCTCATAGCAGTTTTGAGCCTCCCCGCATATGGAATAATTCCTGCAGCTCTTTCCGCTATTGACAACTCTCTGTCAGTAAACCATTCCTTGCCTGTAGCGGCTTGGTCAATTCCTTTAATTTCATTAAGCCAAGGTATCCAGTCTAAAAAATCTGTGAATTGTTGAGCCTGATCTTTTTCTGTAGTACTGGTAATACCAGTTTTCACAAATTGCTCATGCCCTTTAGGAAGCTGTTTTCTAGCCAGGTTATCCCCGGCAGGGGCTTCATGCCATACTCCGCTTTTGTCTTGCCATGCGTAAGATTGTTCTAGTCCATCTAAATCATTTGCCCAGATAGGTTGATTCCCTGCAAACTGATATGGCGTATACCATGGAAAGTCTGCCTGCAACGGATCCACACTCAAAAACCTCCCCACCCTCGGATCATAAATCCGCATACCATAATCCTGCTGACTACCCAATCCCTTCACTTCATTGTCATTCTCCTTACCATTGAACCCAAACCGGTAATTCGTTCCTGTACTGGCAGTCGCTACCCTGCTTAGCATCCCAAAGGGATAGTAGTCATTGGCGCTCACCATGTCCGGCTCATAATAGTCTATCAAAGAACCTACGCCTCCCGAAGATACGCCAAACTTTTTATCGCTGATGGTGGTGAGCACATTGCCCAGGTGATTGCTCAGTTCATATTGCTTCCAGCCCCGCTGAAAATAAGAGCCACTGTAAAACTGCCTGCTTACCGGTCCACCGTCAACACCATCGCCATAGGGCATACATGCCCAGCCGGCTGCTGCCATACACCATCTGTTCACTCAGGTTCACTGTAAGGCTGTCAAGCCCGGTGTCGGTAGCCATGCCGGTGGCCTTGTAGGAGGCGATCATATTGCCCTGCGCATCCCGCACATACCAGGTAAACTCCCGGACGGTAGTCCCGGCCTTTTCCACCACCTTACTGATCCGGTTGCCCTGCGCATCATAGCTATACCGGATACGTGTAGTGGGTACCTTATCGCCCAACACGGCATTGCGCGTAATTTCTGCGATCTTGCCGTATACATTCCACTTAATATTGGTAATGCCTTCCTTCTTATCCTGGATGATATTGCCTATCTCATCATATACATAATTGCTCGTGTCTCCCTGGTTATCCAGGTCCTGGATCTGATCCCAGGCATTACTGCCATAAGCATTGTCCGCTACCTGGTCTGTTACCTGCCGTAACTTATTGGTGCCGGGATAATACTTATAGCTCAGGTTATCCATTAAGGCGCCGTCACGCCCGATAGCATGGCGAACAAACGTTTGAATATTGCCATTGGCATCATAGGCCACCCGCTCCCGGAAAGTTGAATCGGCCGCCCAGCCGGTATAACTATTGCTGGCTGCATTGAAGTTAAAGTAAGCGTCCTGCCTTACATACCGGTTCAGCTGATCATACCGGTAATTATAGAAGATCGGTACGTGGCCCAAGGCGTCAAACAACCGGATATGCGTGGCCATGCTGCTGATATTGCCATTGTACAAAGGCCGGTATTCAGCATCAGGCATCGCATTGCTTACCGACGGTAAGCCGGGAATGGAGCTACCCCGGCATTGATGGCCTTATAATCCTGGTGATAATAATTGAGGTTGAAGCCCAGCGCATCACGCCCCACATACTGGTTGATACTGCCCGCTTTTCCATCACCACCCATATCATGCGTCGCCGTAGCACCTGTACTGTTCATGCCCTTCAGCCAAGGCGGGGCAAGCCTGCTTCAGTAATCAGTAAGCACTATTAGGTAGCCAGCTCCAGTGCTGCTATTCAGCCGCCGTTGTGTCACTCCCTTGTACGTCCGGATCATTATTCAGCTATATGTCAAAGAGCGTTTGCAAATATACAAATGTGCTGCGCTGTTAGTAATAAGGTAGGCTTAAAACTATGCAACTAATTATCAACAAGCGATCCCCCCTTGCTGAAGTAAACTTCCATTCAGTAGCAGCTTCTGTACTTACTATGCCAGGTTGTTCTTCAACAGCGTGCCCTGCTCGCCAGCCAGGCCCACTGCCCTGCTCCTTCCCGCCGCTGCACCTGGCCACCATCCCTTGCCTATACAGCAGCAAAAAAGCAGCACAGCAAAGGTAGGGCGGCATCCTGGCCCGCAGAGGCCGCCAAAAGGTACGGCATAAAGCTCCTGTGCGCGTATTCGGCTATACAACCTGCGCCAGCTGTAGCAAGCCAGTCAGCTCCACCCATCCACCCATTTATTCCGCTCTCCTTTTGGCTTTGCGCCCATGCCGCCCTGCTTGCTGCCCTGCAGCTTATGCTGCTCATTTTTTTACTTAACTGTATCGTCTATGCAAGTTTATTTAGTGGCCAGTTCCAGTTGCTGCCTCATCGGTATTGAACAGTGCCGCGCTTACATCGTCTTTCCGGCCCAGCAGGCCGCCTTCCTGCGGCAGTATGCCGGCTGCATTCTGCTGGCGGGCTGTTCCTTCAGTAGCCTGCCTTCCGTCACCATCTATGTATACAATAAGGGCTCCTAGCCCTTATTGTATACATAGATATTTGCTTAGTAGTACTACCGTAAGGTGGTTTTCGATGCAAAAGCTTAAGTGATCCTTTTGGATAATCCGGCTTTAAAAGTTAAATTTGCCTTACAACTTTGTAGTAATTAATTTATGGAACAACTTATTTTAAATATTAAAAACAAAAGCAAGCTTCCTTTTTTAAAGGAGTTGCTAAAACGCCTTGAGTTTGTAGAGGTAGTAGAACCCAAAAACTTACCTCTAAAGAGAAGAAACTGCTTGCCAACTTAGATGAAGCAGTGGATTTCGTAAACAAATACAAGAAAGGAGGCACAAAAGCCCGGACTATTAATCAACTTTTAGATGAGCTATAAGATTGTCCCTACTCCGCCATTTGAACGGGAACTCAAGCAATTGGTCAAAAAGTATCCTGCTGTAAAAGACATTGCTGCGCTTGTTCTTGAACTTTTAAACACCCGCAACTGGGCGTACCGCTTGGACATAATTGCTACAAAATACGTATGGCTATTGCCGGTAAAGGCCGGGGTAAATCTGGTGGCGCCAGAATAATTACTTATGTTCAGGTAACCAAGGAAACCATATTTCTGTTGTCGATCTACGACAAAGCCCAAATGGGAAGTATTACAGATAAGGATTTAATCGACAGGTTGAAGCATTTAAAATAATTATAGCGAATGAGATATTCCATAAAATATCGCCCAATTACCTCATGGATATTAAAGGGCTAAAACCATTGCAACTGTCACCAGGTGTATTATAGTTTTAATCCTGAATTCTTACCTTTCCCCTTATGCCAGGTCAGTTACCAACACCCACACATCCCGGCGAAGTCTTTTGTTTTTATCCCATCGAGATCCCCATTAATAATGCAGAAGCGTGTACCTCCGAGTAGCTAAAAATTAAGATATTATAAAAAGTTTACTTTTTGGGCTTATCAAAAATGTAAACGTATGGAACAAAAGCAATCAAGTGGCTTATCGAAGGAGCAAAAAATGTTCGCGTTGATAGCTGAACATGAAGCCAGTTCGATGACAGTAAAAGATTTTTGTGAGTTGTATGATCTTTCACCTGGTACATATCACTACTGGCAGAAGAAATATCACGCCCGGTTGGAAGATAAGCCGATGGAGAATCAAAGTAGTTTCACTTTGCTAACAGTGACAGGGCAGCAAGAGGTTTCCATTTCCCAGGATCTCTTTGCGGAATACCGGGGCATCCGTTTTTACCGGGAGCCATCTGTGAGTTTTTTAAAAGCTTTAATCAGTTAACTTATGTTACAGATCAACAACGGCACCCATTACTGGTTGTATCATAAGTGGGCGGATGTAAGGAAGAGTTTTGACGGTTTGAGCGGGCTTGTTACCAACGAACTGGGAATGGAAATTCAGACGGGTGATGTATTTATCTTTTGAACAAACGGCAAACGCACCTGAAGGCGTTAGAATGGGAAGGGGATGGTTTTAGCTTATACTATAAGCGATTAGAGGAAGGTACCTTTGAGTTACCGGCAGGTATTATGGAAGGCACTCACAGTAGTATTACGGCTAAACAATTAAGTATGATCTTACAGGGCGTTTCTTTGAAGAAAGCGTTTTTCGAAAGCGGTACATCGGTACGATGTAATCCTTATGGATCATGGGTTGAATATATTTGACGTTGCCATCGAAAAATGGCAACGTTTTTTATTTTAAGAAAAACAGGCCGGGTTATCCACATTTTTTGGTGCTGTTTTTTAAAATCATTTTTGAATGCGGGTTTATCCACGCATCGGCTGTATAACTTTCGGTTATACGATATAGCTTAAATGCATAGCCGGGCTATCTTTGTATAATGTCAGCAGCAGCAGAAAATATAGATTACAAAGCGCTCTATGAGCAACTGCTTCCAATGCTGCAACTACAGCAACAAAATAATGGACAATTACCACAAAACAACCAGGAGCTATTACAAAGCAATAAAGAATTACGCGATCAGGTAACGCAGCTTCAATATCAATTGTATCAACTAACGAAGTTACTGGGTGGTTTTAAGACTGAGAAGTTTGTTCCTTCCCCTTTACAGCAACAGCAGGAATTAGGCCTTTCCTTTGAGCAGGGGTATAAAGCAACCAACCTTGCTGATGTTCAAAAGATAAGTTACGTAAAGCAAAAACAGGTTCAACGGGAAAACGGGTTAGCCAATGCCTTTCCGGATCATCTACGGGTGGAAGAGACCGTGATAGAGCCTCCGGAAGATGTGAGCGGATGCGAGAAGGTGGGAGAAGAAGTAAAGGAACAGCTTGGCTGGAAGCCGGGAGAAATATTTCTCCAACGTACTATTATCCCTCAGTATAAATGCTCTGTAGCAGAACGGCCTGATCAGCATCGTATAGTGCAGGCGCATCTTCCAGAGCAAGCCTTGTCTAAGAGCATTGCCACGCCGGAGTTGTTAGCACAGATCATTATAGATAAGTTTATAGATCATAAACCGCTGAATCGTCAGTTGGACTGCTTCAAGAGAAGTAATGTCACCATTGCTTATTCAACCATTACCGATTGGGTACGGCAGGTTGCGAACGTGGTAGCGCCACTGGGCCATCTGCACCTGCATGAGATGTACCAATATGATTATTGGCATGGTGATGAAACAACCATACAGGTTCTGGACAGGAATAAGAAGAAAGATACCCACCAGGGGTATTACTGGACGTACTTAACGCATAACGGGCAACTGATCTACTTTGATTATCATCGGGGAGGGATACATTGGCAGCCAAACATATCTTACAACATTTTAAGGGTCACTTGCAGGTAGATGGTTATGATGTCTATGAAGAGTTGGACATCAAAGGAATACATGTGTTCTTTTGTATGGCCCATGCCCGCCGTCATTTTTATGAGGCGAAAGGCAATGATAAAGTTCGGGCAGAATATGCTTTGACCGAGATAGCGAAGCTTTATAAGATCGAGGAGCAATGTAGAGAAGAGCAGCTCAACCCGGACCAGATCAAAGTGCGGCGGACAGAACAATCTGTGCCTATTTTAAAAGAACTGGGAGAGTGGATGAAGCAGGAGTATGTAAAGCTAAAACCGAAAAGCCCTATAGCACAGGCTATAGCTTACAGCATCAAACGCTGGGACGGCTTAAGTCTCTATGCCTCTACTAATCATTTGCATATTGATAATAATCCCATAGAGCGCTGTATGAAAAACCTGGCTGTCGGACGCAAAAACTACCTGTTCTGTGGCTCGCATGAAGCGGCCAAAAGAGCAGGCCTCTTATACTCGCTGCTGGTTACCTGCAAACTTAATACCGTAAACCCTTATGAGTGGCTCCGCGAAGTGCTTAGTCATAACATCAACGAGATGACTACCGCGCAACTCAGGAAACTCTTACCCCACCAGTGGAAAAAAACACAAGCCATCACTACGGCTTAAAGCAAAATTAGGCAACTAAACAATACGATTTTTTAGGCTACTCGGAGACACACAGCTTAATGACGTAAACCCATATGAATGGCTCAAAGATATCCTGAGCCGAAATATCAACTCCATGCCTATCAACAAGGTCAAAGACCTACTCCCGTACAACTGGAAAATAAAGGGCTAATGTAGGGCCCCTGCAAAGTTAACTACTTCAATCAGTACATTTTTTTATTAGGCCGGACGGACACAACATTGCTGCTTCCCTTCAATTGGTAATAACAAAAAAGGATTGGCTTTTAACCAATCCTTTAGATATTTTAAATTTAAACAGGTGGCAAGTTGGACATTGCCCAATCGGTACACTGCCGTTAATCAACTCCTTTACGTATTTTATTTTTATGCAGGTATCAATCGGTACACTGCCGTCCACTACCACACTGCCTACCTGTATTCTCTTAAATAGTTGGAATATTCCAAGCCCCATGTGCCTTCCTTATTTCGAACAATATAAACAATCCTATATCCTAACAATGGCTCAAATTCTATACAGCTATTTTTGTCCATTAATTGTATTAGTATTATGGGTTTATTCTTGACTTCAGAATAGTCTATCATAAAATCATCTTCAACTACTGATAAGGTAGAAGATGATTTTATTCTTTTTCATATACTTTTTCTCATTTAGCGTAATCCGAATCGAGTCATCAAACCATAGTTCAAAAATTAGATCGATTTTTTTATTGACTGTATCATTTATTTTATAATAATTATCCTGGGAAGAAGCAGGGGGAACCCAAATTCCCTGACAAAATTTTATGGGACAGCATACAACGTGCTTATTTTGGCTAAATATTGTTTCCGCCAAAAACATAAACAATATTAACCCACAAATAGCTTTAATTACCATCTGGTCTTTCCGCATATTTAATATTGTATTTTTTTCTAATCTCCTCGTTTATCATATCTAAAGATATTTGCTTTTGAATCAAAAAGCCTTGATCTGGACTAAACTTATTTAGTTTTAACCGATCCTTAATAATATTTATGACTCGTGCTCCATTTACAGGATAAAACTCATACATCATTGCGTTGCTCAAGATCAATTTCATATTTGCTCCACTTGATGGTTTAAAATTAATCGTCCCTGACTTAATGCGTCCAAATACTTCCAAATGCACATCAGGTGCAGGATTTGCTGCATCATCAAATGGATGTTCTAGCCCCCCGTATGACCTATCTCATGCAAAATAGTATTTGAGATCCGTTTAGTGTTCATTTCACGAGGATTATTTTCATCTTCATAACGTTCTGTTGCGCCCACATTAATCGCATTAGTTTGTGTGTTGGGGGAGGGACTATACCCTGTTGATTTTAATTTTTGCTTTCTACTATAAACTAAATCGTTTAAGGCTACTCCGAATTCTCCATTTTTAGTTGTCCATTTATTATTTCATAACTTATATCCCCGAATAATTTATTCTTCTCCTGCTATCATAAACTCCATGAAAAGCGTTCTTAAAATCTTTTTGAAGTTGTTGACCTACTTCATTCAAATCACCAGAATATTGCGAACAATTGACGATTTTAAGTTTCACTTCGTAATGAATATTGAATTGTCCTTTTGCAATATCATAGGATATGTATTTCTTAAATTCTTCTCCATCCTGATCAATTCCATCGATTGGCCTATTACTTGCAAATTGATACGGTGTTAGCATTGGGTAGCTTTTGCTAATCGGATCCACACTCAAAAACCTCCCCACTCTCGGATCATACACCCGCATCCCATAATCCTGCTGGCTACCCAGTCCCTTCACCTCATTGTCATTCTCCTTGCCATTGAAACCATAGCGGTAATTTGTACCTGTACTGGCAGTCGCTACCCGGCTTAGCATCCCAAAGGGATAGTAGTCATTGGCGCTCACCATGTCCGGCTCATAATAGTCTATCAAAGAACCTACGCCTCCCGAAGATACGCCAAACTTTTTATCGCTGATGGTGGTGAGCACATTGCCCAGGTGATTGCTCAGTTCATATTGCTTCCAGCCCCGCTGAAAATAAGAGCCACTGTAAAACTGCCTGCTTACCGGTCCACCGTCAACACCATCGCCATAGGCATACATGCCCAGCCGGCTGCTGCCATACACCATCTGTTCACCAGGTTCACTGTAAGGCTGTCAAGCCCGGTGTCGGTAGCCATGCCGGTGGCCTTGTAGGAGGCGATCATATTGCCCTGCGCATCCCGCACATACCAGGTAAACTCCCGGACGGTAGTCCCGGCCTTTTCCACCACCTTACTGATCCGGTTGCCCTGCGCATCATAGCTATACCGGATACGTGTAGTGGGTACCTTATCGCCCAACACGGCATTGCGCGTAATTTCTGCGATCTTGCCGTATACATTCCACTTAATATTGGTAATGCCTTCCTTCTTATCCTGGATGATATTGCCTATCTCATCATATACATAATTGCTCGTGTCTCCCTGGTTATCCAGGTCCTGGATCTGATCCCAGGCATTACTGCCATAAGCATTGTCCGCTACCTGGTCTGTTACCTGCCGTAACTTATTGGTGCCGGGATAATACTTATAGCTCAGGTTATCCATTAAGGCGCCGTCACGCCCGATAGCATGGCGAACAAACGTTTGAATATTGCCATTGGCATCATAGGCCACCCGCTCCCGGAAAGTTGAATCGGCCGCCCAGCCGGTATAACTATTGCTGGCTGCATTGAAGTTAAAGTACGCGTCCTGTTTCACATACCGGTTCAGCTGATCATACCGGTAATTATAGAAGATCGGTACGTGGCCCAAGGCGTCAAACAACCGGATATGCGTGGCCATGCTGCTGATATTGCCATTGTACAAAGGCCGGTATTCAGCATCAGGCATCGCATTGGTTACGGACCGGTAAGCCGGGAATGGAGCTACCCCGGCATTGATGGCCTTATAATCCTGGTGATAATAATTGAGGTTGAAGCCCAGCGCATCACGCCCCACATACTGGTTGATACTGCCCGCTTTTCCATCACCACCCATATCATGCGTGGCAGTAGCCCCTGTACTGTTCATACCCTTCAGCCAAGGCGGGGCAAGCCTGCTTCAGTAATCAGTAAGCACTATTAGGTAGCCAGCTCCAGTGCTGCTATTCAGCCGCCGTTGTGTCACTCCCTTGTACGTCCGGATCATTATTCAGCTATATGTCAAAGAGCGTTTGCAAATATACAACTGTGCTGCGCTGTTAGTCGTGATACGGACTTAAAACTATTCAACTAATTATCAACAAGGGATCCCCCATTGCATAAGTAAACTTCCATTCAGTAGCAGCTTCTGTTCTTATTGTCCAGGTTGTCCTTCTGCAGCATGCCCTGTCGCCAGCCAGGCCCACTGCCCTGCTCCTTCCCGCCGCTGCACCTGGCCACCATCCCTTGCCTATACAGCAGCAAAAAGCAGCACAGCAAAGGTAGGGCGGCATCCTGGCCCGCAGAGGCCGCCAAAAGGTACGGCATAAAGCTCCTGTGCGCGTATTCGGCTATACAACCTGCGCCAGCTGTAGCAAGCCAGTCAGCTCCACCCATCCACCCATTTATTCCGCTTTCCTTTTGGCTTTGCGCCCATGCCGCCCTGCTTGCTGCCCTGCAGCTTATGCTGCTCATTTTTTTACTTAACTGTATCGTCTATGCAAGTTTATTTAGTTGCCAGTTCCAGTTGTTGCCTCATCGGTATTGAGCAGTGCCGCGCTTACATCGTCTTTCCCGCCCAGCAGGCAGCCTTCCTGCGGCAGTATGCCGGCTGCATTCTGTTGGCGGGCTGTTCCTTCAGTAGCCTGCCTTCCGTCACCATCTATGTCTACAATAAGGGCTCCTAGCCCTTGTTGTTGTTTTACAATATGCATTATCTATACATTTGCACCCTCATACAAAAGAATATGAACTTTGCCGTCTTTGTAAGATCCTTGCCCAAACAAAAAGACAGTGCCACCAACAAACTCATTGCCTTTGTAAAAAAAAGATGCAAGTTTCCCTACCACCAGTGAACCCTCCAAACTGGCTATTTACCTTTATCAACAATTGAATATTTCACAAACCACCGCTTTTCAAAAACTGTTGCTATTCTATGCCAGTATGCCATTTAATCAGCTTCCCGCCAAATGCCAGGACCATGACATGATGCTGATGGCCCTCAACATTATCGTTGGGCCTTCAAAACTTTGATGCAGATTATCCTTACAACTAATCTTTATAGCTGGTTGTCCTTCCGTCAACCCGTTTTTTTGACCAAAACATCACTTGTTTCTTGCACCATGCCCTTATCAGTTGCTCAATGGTCTGTAAAACCTAAACGTTCTTACCATCCCTATATCCTGTTGGGCTTTTATCTCGGCATCCTTCCACCAGATCATTTACTTCAACAGATCCCCTGCTCTACCCGGCACGACTGGAAACAACGCCATGCGTCCACCTTGTTTGGTTACGAGTGGTACCTGCAGCATCAGTCCTCTTTTACCGTCATGCAGCAGGTGTTTAATAACAAGCAGGTTGCTGAAGATCAACCGGGCCCTGCTCAGGATTATAGCCCTTAGCCGGTTTATGGATCGCTACCAGGTGCGGATAAAAGATAAGATAGGATCGGCCAATGCAGTTGTACTGGATAATATCGCCAAGGTTGCAAAAGTGCTTTCAGTAGCCACCACCCTAAGGTATCTTCAACTGCCTGCTGGCCGCTACCGCAGGATGCAGCAAACTAACCGGTGCAGTCAATCTCTTTTCAGCCAGTGCCGCAGCAGGCATCCTGCACAGCTTCTGCATAAAGAAGTAGCAGCTATTAAGGAGTATTGCAGCGATCAGCAATGGCAATCCTGGCCCTTATCAAGCGTGTACCACCAGATGATCCGTGATCGTGCTGCCGTGTGCACCATTGCCACCTTCTACAAGTATGTTCGTCTGATGGCTCTGCAAAGGAAACGAGCTGCTCACCGGCGTAAACATCACCAGGTGGGTATCCGTGCTGCTGGACCGCTGCAGATTTTGCACGTCGATGTTACGGTGTTCAGAACAATGGACAATGTCAGGAACTATATTTATCTCGTGGTTGATAACTATTCAAGAGCCATATTGGCCTGGGAGGTCGCGCTCGAATGCAATGCCCGGTATGTGTTCCGGAACCTGCAAAAGGTGATCCGTGAGCACCTGCAGCCCGCTGGCATCAGTACCTGCCAACTGATCAGCGATGACGGGTCTGAAAACTATGGCCCCGTCAAGTCGCTCGTTAACCAGCCTGGTCAACCTCACATCAGGCACCTGATCGCTCAATGCGATATTGCGTTTTCCAATTCCATGAGCGAGTCGGTCAATAAACAAGCGAAATACCATTATCTTTACCACCATCCTATAGCCGATCACGCAGCATTGCGGCGGCACATGCCACTATTCGTGGAAGCATACGCCAACCGGCCATTAGCAGCCTTAAAAGGCCTCACCTCCACAGAAGTCCTCGGTGGCCAGCGCTATGACCGTGACGGCTATCGACAACAAATAGCCACCGCCAGGGCAAACCGAATCGCGACCAACAAGAAGGCCACTTGTTGCTATAGCTTTTGATAAGCTGACTTTTTACAGGCTGCTGAATCAAACCAGCTATTCTCACCCCCCTGCACTATCAGAGGATGTTCAACCCTTACAGTTTATCCTCTTCAATACTTACCTGCTTTGCACCGCCAATAAAAAAATGACCGACACAAAAAGCTTTATTCACTCTTTGTGCCGGTCATTGTCTTTGTAAGGGGTTCACCTCTTAAGTGTTCCCTGCCGGTAAATCTTATTTTTCCGCTTTCCGGATATCCGGATCGCTAATCGTCAACACGTTGTGAAGGTTGCCCGGGATGCCGTTATACCAACAAGCACAAACCTATAAGTGTGCAGTTTAAACCCATAACCGTGCTAAAAATGCCTAAAACCGTGTAAGGGCAATACTGCTTTGAGGCAACTATTAACTTCACCTGGCAGAAGGGCGCGCAAGATAGGAACTTTAATAGGAGGTGTAAGTTATGCAATCAATATGTTTATGCACATCTTGTTCAGGTAGCCGTTGTAGTGAAAAGCAACCGTTTGAAGAAGTGGTGAAACTGGTATCCTGGAATTGTAGAAGGATAGTAAGTGGGTAGGCGATTTAGTCGTTATGGCTGGGATCTTCTTCCAGGTATTGTGTGAACGTTTCCCGCACTGATGTATTACCTGCTTTCTCATCCCGCCAGGCTTCTGCGTTTAAAACGATCTTGTCGGCTTCACGCAAACTTAAGCCCAGCAAGGCAATGAGCAGTTTGGCCGATTGCAATTGGGAACAGCCCATTTCTTTGAGTTTTTTAATGCAAGTTCCATACTGGCCGGATTGCCCTTCATATAGGTCGCATTAAAAGTATTATTCATCTCTGGCGTAATGTCACCAAATAAACTTTTCATAATGGCCTAATGTACTCCAAATTCGTAGAAAGTCATAATAGAAGAAACCTGATTTTTATGAGCCATTCAAGCCTAATGCTCCTCAAATTAAATAAACAAAGCTGCACCTGGGGAGGCGTGAGCCCGTCTGGCCGCCCGGAGGGACCGGGCCAGACTTGATCTTTGGTTCTTTTGCATCAAGGTAAAAGAACAGAAAAAAGTGCAAAGAACAGAAAAGCCGCCCTGCCTGGCAAGGCACTTACTTGTGTTCACACGTATCGTTCTTCTTTTCTCAATTCGCGGGTAATGCCATCAATAAGATCTTGCTGCATGAGCAGCTTATTATCGCGGCTTAGCGCTTTGAGTGAAGCGTATTGGATCACATTGATGATGGGTTCGCCGCTGATCCCGTAGACTTCAGCAATAGCAGGTAGCGATACATCGGGACCGCTGGTATTCAAAATACTTCAGCTTATAGCGTTTGTCGCCGGTTTTATTAACCGCCATATCCAGGGGCGATAATACATTGGCCAGGGTGGTTTCCGCATCAGGGCGGTAGCGCCAGCGGGCATAGTTCACCCATTTGTCTTTGACCATGTCTTCACTGTACTGCATTTTAACGCCATACCGTTGCTCAATATCGGCCAGTACTTCTTTGAGTGGCATCCTGAATTGATCATCGGAAGTTTGAGCAAGGAGTAGCCTCGCACAACTTATACCTGTAGCCTGGCGAAGGGCGGCTCACCCTATGGGTGCTGACGGTAGGCCGGTATACTCTTTCAGGAGGGTGTAACCGGTCATACGTATATCTCCCGGATAGTCAGTAGCATAACGCGGTAAATTTATTGCAAGCGGACTATTAACCCGTCCTTTACTATCATGACCAAAACTACCCACACGGCGCCTAGCGCTTCAGCAGCCGGACTAACAGCCGGTAAGCAGTCTTTTCCCATCATATTAAAAGCCGGTTTGTTGGCCGGCATCCTGGATATCTCGGGGCTTTTATAAGTTATTCTATCAAAACAGGCAGGAACCCCCTCCCTATCCTCAATTTTATTGCCAGTGGTGTATTTGGCAAAGAAACCGCCTATGGCGATAATACGGTGATGCGGGTGCTGGGATTGTTGTTCCATTTTTTAATTGCCCTCATTTTTGCCACTATTTTCTATTACGCCTGGCCCCTGATCAGGCGGGTCAGCACCAACTGGGTCGTTACCGGACTGGGTTATGGCGTGTTGGTGTGGATGGCTATGAACCTGGTGGTGGTACCGCTTAGCAGTACGCCTGGCATGAAATTCACTACATCGGGCATCATCATTGGCATGTTGATCCTCATGGTATGTATAGGTTTACCCATTGCCTGGGTGGTTTCCAGGGCCCGGCGCAACCAGTAGACTTAGGGCGCCGGAATGCACGGGAGATGCTGGTGGACCAGCCGGGGTATTCACTGGACATTCACTCCGAATTGCACTGGCCCCCTCTGTAGAGGCCCTTTTACCGGGTCCCAGTGCAATTACCAACGGATGTTCTGTGGCTTCCCAGCGTATCTGGAGCGCATCCGGCGTGTATTTGTGTACAGAATCAATACAATAGAAGGATTATGGGCTTGCAGTTGTAATTAAGCCAATGCAACTGTAGGCCTTTTTCGTTCAGGATACCGGAAAAACCTCGGCTGCTGACCTAATTTCCGGTATTTTTGTAACCAAACGGTTACTACAATAATATCCCCATGAGACGAGATGTTTTCCAGGCAATTGCGGACCCCACGCGCCGGCAGATCATTGGTTTGCTTTCGCGGCAAACGCTGACGCTGAACGGTGTAGCAGAGAATTTTGAGGTAAGTCGCCCAGCTATTTCCAAGCATATTAAGATACTAACGGAGTGCGGGCTCATCGTTATCCGCCAGCAGGGAAGGGAGCGTTTTTGTGAGGCCAACCTGGGCAAATTACAGGAAGTGAGTGAATGGGCGGAACAATACCGCTTATTCTGGTCTAAAAAGCTGGATGCGCTGGAAAACTTCCTGGCCATTGAACAACAGGCCAGGAAGAATGCTCAATAGCATTTCTAAGGAAGGTGGGCGCCGTTTAATCCTTAATAAATGTAAATATTTGCCGGGTAGTATTGCCCGCCACATCGGAAATGCTGATGGCCAATTGATGCCTGCCCGGTTTACAATGATGGGGAACAGCCAGGGTAAATTCATTACCCTTTCTTTCAAACAGCAGCCATTCTCCATCCAGCGCTGCCTCAAAACTGGCTACGCCATCGGTCTCATCTTTGCACACAAACTTCAGTGCATCTCCTTTAAATACCTGCCCTTGCTGTCCATTGATCCATTGCAGGGTGGGTGGCAAGGTATCGATCAATAGTTGTACGGTGCCCAATACATTAAAGGAGGCCGTACACCAGTTGTTATGCCAGGTGCCACGGACCGTGTATTTCTTTTTACCACTGTTTAATTGCATTACGGTTTTCTTTTTAAGCCGTTCATTCATCCAGGACGAGGCCTTGAGTGCAACCCGATAATTCTCATGCACAGGCACGGTAGCATGGTGCAAGCTTACCAGCGCCGATGCTTTACCCGGCCCCGTATTGGGTTGTTCCTTCAACGCAAAAAAGACGGTATCATAAAATGCTGCCTTGGTAAACAACACGGTACATTGTTTGCCATTCACCCGGTTTTCGCAACCAGGTAGTAACTTAAAACTGCCCGGTGCCAATGGTGAAGGGCTTTCAATGGCTCCACTGTATTGAACCTGGTTTTCAAAACTGCTCTTATTATCATTTACATCATACAGGCGGATATTGATGGTATGTACCCGTCCATCGGAAAGGTTCAGGATACCAGGCCCTTCCAGGGCAGGAAAATGATTGCCCGGCAACAGGGAAAGGTGTTGTACATAGAAGCCGGTACGTACCCATTTGGTATAATCCACAGTGGCATTGATGTAGCGACTATCGGCATTGGAGAAATCATCCAATTGGGCTTTGTGTACCAGGGAATCATCCAGCCTAAGTTCTACCCGGAAAATTCCAAAGCGAAACCGGTTGTCATTGTCCCTGTCTTCGGCCCTGATCCCCAAACTAATAATGGGCGATCTTACTTTGATCACGGGTTTAACGGCTTTGTAGTTGCCTTCTTTCCCTGCTAAAGTAATGCTGTTGCCCGCCATGCGATAGGTACTGTACTGCCTATTGTACCAATAAAGACCCTTCAGCACCGGGGGCTGATCATCGGCCATCTGGTAGCCATGTAAAAGTGGGTTAAGGTTATTCCCGGTACGGGTATCCCTTAATTCAAAATGCAGGTGGGGTGCTTCTGAACCGCCCGTATTACCGCTGAAGGCAATGAGTTGCCCCTGGTAACCGGGAAATCTGTGGCTGTAAAATGAAGGTCCTGCTCCCTTTGCCGGGCCTTCTTTTGGGCAGTTGCTACGGCTGTTTCCAGCGCCGGGTAAAAATGGTTGAGGTGGGCGTATACCGTGGTCGTTCCATTGGGGTGATTAATGAACACCGCCTTCCCCAATCCATATTCTTCAATGCTAATGCGGCTTACATAACCTGCGGCCACGGCATATACCGGCAGGTTTTCCTCTCCATTGGTACGAATATCAAGTCCCATGTGAAAATGATGGGGCGCAGCTCACCAAAATTGCCCGACAGCCGGAAGGGAACAGACAATGGCGTACTAAAACCAGCGCGGGGAAACCAATATATAGTATACACTACCATGCCTGCCATCAATAACAGGAATACGGGCCACCTTTTGATCAGGCCGCGATACGGGTGGCGCTTAATGCGGGTGGCAGTTTGCTGGGTAGATGTACCTGGCTGTTGAGGTGGCAGGGATAAGTGCATGGCCATTGGCCTGGAAGCCTTGCCCCCGGCTACAGGATTGCTCATATACATGTTTTTGGGAAAAATAACCGGTCAGCCAGGTACGTTCCACTTCAGTGCTATCTGTTTAAAACGTACTTTACCTGTAAGCGACGGATACAGGTAAAGCGCTCCTGTGGACCTGGTAGAGACCCTATCCTTGGGTGCACCTGGCTGCCGGCCCGGTTTTTGATGATGGAAAATTAGAACGCCCAGGGGCGGAATGCAATGGAATCGACAAACATGGCTTGCTCCTCTGCAAACAGGAAGGGGGCGCTGTGAGGCGATTGGCAATAAATAATACCTTTGGCCGATGCGAAAAAGATTGTTCCTGTTGTTCCTGATCTTTGTGGCTTTGTACATCCTGCTGCACCTGGCTTATAAACTGCCCGACCTTGCCAATGGGCGCATTCGGTTATTCGTCATGCCCGATCTGCCGGTTATATTGATAGAAATAGGCATGTATTTTTTGTTTGCCCTGGTACCCTATTTCCTGCTTCTCCATTTTTACCCCCGGCAGGTTTTAATGGCCATTGGTGTTATCCTGGTGAGCCTGCCTTGTATCTTTTATGTATGTTATAGAATTGATGAAATGATGATGGGGCAGGATATCCGGTTGAAGAACTTTTTTCTCCAGAATATCTTTTATGTATCCCTGTATACTGTATACGGCATGGTATTCTTTTTTATCCGATATGCCCAGCACAAGGAATTGGAACAAAGGGACCTGGTGATACAGAACCGCCAATCAGAGTTGTCCTTCCTGCGTTCACAGATCAATCCGCATTTCCTGTTCAATAGCCTGCACAATATTTATTCCCTCATGTACCAGAATGCCGCCGGTGCGCAGGAAGCCATCCTCAGCCTGTCGGACCTGCTGCGTTATATGTTGTATGATGCCAGTGAAAAAGTGCCTTTGCAAAAGGAGGTCGATTATATTGACCGGTATATTGCCTTGCAGAAGATACGGTTCGATCACCCCATTCATACACCGGTGCGTATTACCGGAAATATTACAGCAGTTCAGATTCCTCCACTCCTGTTGATCCCTTTTGTGGAGAATGCCTTTAAGCACGGCGATTTTTCAGGAAATACGGATGGAGTGGAAATTACACTGCACGGAGGCCCGCGCAGTATCTTCTTCCATTGTATCAATAAAAAGGACATGGTTTGAAAGATGCGGCAGGTGGTATTGGCTTGCAGAATGTAAAGCGCCGGCTGGTATTGCTGTACCCTGATAAACATTCACTTAAAATAGAGGACACAGACAATCAATTCACCATCAACCTGGAACTGAGCAATGATTAATACACCTCCTATTCGTTGTGTTATAGTAGACGATGAGCCACTGGCTGTAACCCTATTGGTGCAATACGTGGAAAGAACACCGGGGCTGGTGGTAGTATTCAAAACCACCCATGTTTTGGAAGCCCTGCAGGTAGTTGAAAAAGGAGAAGCCGACCTTGTTTTCCTGGATATTCATATGCCCGAACTGAGTGGCATGCAGTTTATGAAGATCATTGGCAACCGGTGTAAAGTGATCCTTACCACGGCTTATAGCGACTATGCCCTGGAGGGCTATGAGCATGGTGTAATAGATTACCTGCTGAAGCCTTTTTCCTTCGACCGGTATATGATGGCCGTGGTAAAGGCCCGGGAAAGGCTGGAGAAAAAGGAGCCGGCGGTAACAAAGGAAGTGCCCGACCATATTTTTGTGCGGGCCGATTACCGAATCCAGAAGATCAACCTGGATGCTATTTTTTATATAGAAGCATTGCGCGATTATATTGCATTCCATACGCCCGGGGCAAAATACTATCCCTGGAAAGTATGAAAAGATGGAGGCCACCCTTCCCCAGGTGTATTTATCCGTATTCATAAGTCTTACATTATCAACCGCAATAAGATTGATTTTTTAGACCGTGGCAAGGTGGTCGTAAATGGTCAGTACCTGCCAGTGGGCGAAACCTACCGGGAGAAGTTCATGGCACAAATCGGGATTATATGAATTGCGTTAGTTAAAGCTAGTCATAGGATAATAAATTGATTTCTTTCCTGTATAGATTCGAGGCTGTTTATAAGGTGTTGTTGATCAAGTGTAAGTATGTAGAAAGATGCTAGGGGTTTCCCATTAAATAATCATAAATTTTCTACCCCTGCACTATAACTGCAGCCATGCCTTTTATCTTTTCATCAAAGCGGCTATATTTGCGTTACCCCAAACAGTTACAACGAGTATTCAATATCGTTAAGTGTAACCGCTTTGTAGCTAGGCCAACCGCCCCTATAAAGACAAACCTTTCCATTGCCCCCACGAATTTCATGGGATGGCCTGGAAAAGGCCATGTTACTGCTTTGGCTTTGATTCCTCAGCAAATTGGACTTAACCGTTATTGAGTCTGTATTCTACAGCAAAATGAGTACCTGCGCAGATTTCACATCTATTGCGTGATGGTACAATATTTACATGCCTTTTGAAATGATTCTGTCCTGTGAAATGCATCGTAGCAACGGAATTCCGGCGATACGCTATGGATAGTCTTTGCCTAAAATAACGGAAATGAGTGCAAAAAAATTAAGTTGAAGCATGTGGACGTCCAACGCATTAGAGCGGTGAAGGATATCCTTAACCATAAGCAATTGCCACATACAACAATTCAACACCTGGCCATTGAAGCGGGCATGAACCGTACTAAGCTACAATATGGCTTTAAGAAACTTTTTGGCGTCAGCATCTATACCTACCAGGTACAAATGCGGATGGAAAAAGCCAGGAAACTATTAGAAGATACGGACAGACCCATTAAACAGATTGCTGCACTGGCAGGTTATAATACCATTAGCAGTTTCAGTGCGGCCTTTAAAAAAGCTTTTACAATATCTCCTTCTCAATGGCGAAACAAGCACCAATAAACAACGCGCAGCTGAGGGTAATCCTGGCAGCATTTTAAAACCCTGTTTTTCCGCCTCTTATGTATTTTTTTTACCTATACGATGATCTGTAAACGCTGTATTTGCGTGACTATAAGGATGTTATAACTGTTATGAATGATTGCAGATGGCTTTAAAATTTGTGCAGATAGGAAAACTTTTTGTGCAGATAGGACAAATGAGTGGAAGTAACTTGCAGGCAGGTTTGAATGTAAACTGTAGTTTATGGATGTTGCTGATGCCTGACCCTTCTGCTCCGGATTACACTTCGGCCCGGCAGAAGCTATTAGTCCGGGTCGTCAACTTCGTTGTAACACACCTGGAACCGGTTTGGGGGATTTCATAACCGGTTTCATTTTTTTCACTGCCTCCCGGCACCATCTTCCAGTCACTCCGAAGTACCACTTCGGACACCGGTCTCTGTAACAGTTTCCGGGTGGCTGTATCCTTATGAATACTATCCAATAGCTATCCGGTCAGGTATTTTATTTTGATAACGTATTCCTGTTTTAACAATAAGCCGGTTAAGGTTTCTGTCCAAATGCATTCCCCGCAATCTGCCAGGGATATAGGCATGATAAACCGGTAACCTGCTGAAGGGCCGTTACCTCTCTCCTATCCTATCCCTGACCCATTCAGGCGGGACGTAGCGGCTTCTACAGGTTCTCTTGGTAATAAAAGTGGGTGTGCTTGCAATATGTGGAAGAAAACAGGGTGCAGGAGAAGATACAATTGTGTTTTTTACAGGTAAAAGAATAGGATCTCTGGTTAAGCCTGATTGGTTTGTATTCCAAACAATCAATGATTCCATCAGCTACCTCCAGCCGGCTCCGTTATTCAACACTCCCTGGAATGCCTTACCAGGCGGAGCCGGCAGTAGCGGTGGATTACTTCCCCCAACTGCGGTTATACCGGGCAGACAATTTTAATTAATGCCTCCGATTGTTTAGTTCACCGTATTGTCATCAAATACGGAAACCGTATCCCTTACATGGCTAAGGGAGCCCGTTCTTACCATATTGAGACAAATGAGGGCAGCTTCGGGAAGGCGTTTCTCAAAGAGTGCAATACGTAATAATTTAATGGAGCGCCGTCGGTGGCCCCTGACTACCTGTTCAGGAATTGCCAGCAGCCTGGCAATGTCGGTTGTTTTTAATCCTTGCACATACGCCAGTTTGAATACTTTACCACATTCTTCGGGCAGGTGTTCCATGGCTTCAAATACCGCTTGCTGTAAGGTGTGAGCCGTTGATTCTTCTTTTATGGGATAAGTTTCCTGTCCGGCAAATACTTGTTCCAGGTCCTTTTCATAGGCCGGCCTGTGATGGGTAAAAGACAGGTAGTCATAACAGGCATTGCGGGCAGTGACATACAGGAAAGCCCGTATATTGGCCACATTATCAAAATTGCCGCAGAGGCGATAAAGCTTAACGAAAGTTTCAACGGCAATATCTTCCGCCTCCCGCTTGCGACAAGTAAGCCTTTGGGAGAAATAACGGAGTGAAGAATAATACCGGTTGTAAATGGTGTTAAAAGCGAGTGCGTCTCCTTGCCGGAAACGTTGCATCAGTTCCTTTTCCGTAGATGTTTTGCTCATGTGTAAGGGGTTTAATGCCAGTTGATCGATGGACCAACTGATCAATCATGATACAAGAAAATAAGGACACCTGGTAAGTGTTACAGTAAAAGTGCGTCTCGTTTAGCAGAACTGGTTTACGCTGATCTGGCAGTAATCTCATCATCTGTTCATGAGGCAGGAAATGGTGGGGGCTATCACCCAGGCCATCATGGAGGGTATGGATCATCATTTCAATAGAGTGGGATCAAAAACCGTAGTAGTTTGTAAAAATAAAATCAATGATGGAGTAAAGTAGTAATTTTTGCCATACTGCACAGGAATGCCATTCAATACACTTAATTATTTTTCCAGACAATACACACATTAAAGATTTTCGCAGGGCTGTATCCGCTGCCGGGATATTAATTATATTTATGATATAAATCGTACCATATGAAAATTGCGTTGATCGACGCCACTGGATTTGTAGGGTCACAATTGTTGAAGGAAGCATTGCAGCGTGGTCATGAAGTGACTATCCTTGTAAGGCATCCTGAAAAAGTTACTACAAAGGATCCGCTGCTTATAATAAAGCCAGGAGATATTTTGCAAGAAGGAACTGTTGCCAGTCTGGTCAAAGGGCAGGATGCTGTGATCAGTGCTTACAATCCTGGCTGGCAAAACCCGCGTATTTACGATGAGTTCCTGGAAGGGGCACAAGCCATACAAAGAGAACTAAAAGCAGCGGGCGTAAAACGTTTGCTGGTAATAGGCGGAGCCGGGAGCCTGTTGGTAGCTCCCGGTGTTCAATTGGTAGATACGGCCTAGTTTCCACCTGAATGGAAACCCGGTGCCCAGGCAGCGCGTGATTACCTCAATATCATCCGAAAGGTGGATCAAGTGTAGGATATAGTCCGATAGTCGGAAAGTCCGGTAGTCGGAAAGTCGGAAAGTCCGATAGTCCGATAGTCGGATAGTCCGGTAGTCGGAAAGTCCGAAAGACTGGCCTTTCTGTTTTTCAGAACTTCCGGTCTTCCCGACTTCCGGTCTTCCGGTCTTTCCAGTCTTCCCTGACTTCCGGTCTTCCCGACTTACGGTCTTCCGGTCTTTCCAGTCTTCCCGACTTCCGGTCTTCCCGACTTCCGGTCTTCCGGTCTTTCCAGTCTTCCCTGACTTCCGGTCTTCCCGACTTCCGGTCTTCCGGTCTTTCCAGTCTTCCCTGACTTCCGGTCTTCCCGACTTCCGGTCTTCCGGTCTTTCCAGTCTTCCCCGACTTCCGGTCTTCCCGACTTCCGGTCTTCCGGTCTTTTCAGTCTTCCCTGACTTCCGGTCTTCCCGATTTCCGGTCTTTCCGGTCTTCCCGACTTCACTCCATTTCACCCAAAAGAATCCTCAATTCATCCTCCTGAATCCTCATTCTGTAGAAACCCCTTAACTTGCCCTTTACAAAAGATGGTAATTTGTTATTATAATGACAGTAGACACCCATACCCCTCAAAGGTTTACACTGCCACAAAATTGAAAAAGGAATACATGCAAAGCCGGTTGTTGGGGCTTAAAAGCCAACTGAACCCGCATTTCCTGTTTAACTGTTTCAATACACTTTCATCACTGATAGCTGAAGACCCCAGGCAGGCGGAAAGCTTCCTGGATGAATTGAGCAAGGTATACCATTACCTGCTGCCTTCTCTTAGCCTGCAACTGCTGGTCGAAAATGCGGTGAGGCACAACGTCGTTTCCCGGCAACAGCCACTGGTGATCGACCTATTTACCATGGCTGGCAATCAACTGGCAGTGAATAATAACCTGCAAAGTAAAACGATCAAGTACCCTTCCAATAAGATTGGACTGGCCAATATCCGGTTGAAATATGAGCTATTGGAACAGCCGGGATTTCAGGTATTCTCCGATACCCGGAACTTTACGGTGATCCTGCCATTGATCTGGCATAGTGGGTATGAAAAGAAATTAAGTGTTGTACAAAAATATATACATTAACAACGCATAAAAGGTTTATATATGAAAATTCTAATCGTAGAAGATGAAGAGTTGGCAGTCAAAAAGCTACAGAAAACATTGGCTGGTGTTGATGCACAAGCTGAAGTGGTGGGTGTTACCGATAGCATCAAAGTACGGTCGATTGGTTGCAGGACAACCCCTCTCCCGACCTGATCCTGATGGATATTGAATTGAGTGACGGACAAAGCTTTGAGATATTCAGCCGGACGGCTGTTAAAAGCGCCGTAGTATTTACCACCTCGTACGACGAATACGCACTGAAGGCATTTAAAGTGAATAGCATTGATTATTTACTGAAGCCTGTCCAAAAGGAAGACCTGGAAACAGCGCTCAATAAATACCGCCAAATTAAAGACCTCTATGCAGCCGGTAGTTCGCATACCGACCTGAATGTAGAGAGCCTGGTGAAAGAGCTGCGCCAGAAACTGCAACCAAAGGAATACCGCAAACGGTTTCTGGTAAAACATGCGCAGAAACTGGTATCTATTGAAGTGGAGGAGATCGCTTATTTCTTCAGTGACGGCCGACTGAATTTTTCAAGACCTATGATAACCGCAAGTTTGTAGTGGACTATACCATGGATGAATTGGAAGATATGCTTGATCCGGACCGCTATTTTCGTATTAGCCGGGCTTTCTATATAGCGGTAGACAGTGTAGATCAGATCCATGACTATTTTGGCAACCGCCTGCTGCTGCATTTAAAACCGGCGGTAGACAAAGAAGTCATTGTAAGCCGGGAGAAAGTCAGTGATTTTAAGAAGTGGATGGGGAAGTGAAGGTTTCAGCATACAGTACCTGCTCATCTGCCAGGATGTCAATATTGGCGCCATGCCGGTTTATTAGGGCATCCATATATTCCAGCATCCGCAATAAAGTTTTTTCAGGGGCGGGCTTGTAATTGTAGCAAATCATGCTAATACTGCAACAATTCATCCCATTTATACTGGTTGCCCTGGTTACAATACCTGATATTTGATTCAGTAGCAAATTCGTATACTATGGAACGCTATAATATTTTCAATCAGGTACACAAAGGATTAAGGGCTTTTTATATGAAACGGCCATGACAATACAGCAAGCCGATTTTGCCATGGAGGAAGAGGCCAGGCTGGCTTTGGAAAGCATCAGCGAAGCTTTGTATTATTTCAGTCAGCACCACCTGCAGGTAGAATATTGCTTGTTTCCTTTCATAGTAGAATACAATCCCAACCTGATAACCGGTATCAAACAACAGTTCCGGTCCAATGCTGTGCAGATACAACGGATGCGTGGTGTAATGAATGCGTACCATCATGCCGTAACTACGGCAGAAAAAGAGCTGCTGGCAAACCCATTCTCAAAACATTTACCGCTTTCCTGGTGGATAACCTGGACGGCATGACCCGGGAAGATAACCTGCTCAACAGTTTATTATGGCGATACTACAATGATGCCGAACTGTTGGGGCTGGAAAAAGTCATGGTGGCCAAATTACCTCCTAAAGACCTGAATGCCCTCAGTAAATGGATCATTCGAGGCACCAACAATGCCGAGATCATTGCTTGGTTGAGGGCTATTGAGAAAACCTCCATTTCCCTGTTTTTACTTCTTTTTCAATAGCGCCCAGCAGGAATTGCCAGAGAGCCGCTGGCAAAAATACAGGAGGCCCTTGCCGAAGGCAATTCAGTTTAATAGTACATCCACTACCTTCGTACTATGTTACAATTGCAGCAAGTACATCATATTGCGATTATCTGTTCGGACTATGAGCGATCGAAGCGATTTTATACCGAAATACTGGGTTTTACCGTACTGCAGGAAGTATATCGCGCCGCCCGGCAATCTTATAAGCTGGACCTTTGTTTGAATGACCATTACCTGATAGAATTGTTTTCCTTTCCCGATCCCCCACCCCGCCCCAGTGGTCCGGAGGCCTGTGGTTTGCGGCATCTTGCTTTTGCGGTACCGGATATAGCGGTGGCAGTGAACTGGCTTACCAGTCAGCAAGTGGCTGTAGAGGCAATCCGGATCGATGAGTTTACAGGCAAGCGGTTTACCTTTTTGCCGATCCTGATGGTTTGCCGCTGGAATTGTATGAGGTCGTCAATCCTTCCCGCCAATAAGTGGGAAGAACCGGCCATGCGTTTGCTTAATGGGGCGGCCGTATGCCGACACAGAGCAAGGATTCACAATTGTTGACTATGATCAAGCATGTGGATATCCCAGGTGGGTAGGGTAACTACTATTTGTAGCGTGGTGCACAATAAATTAAATGGGTATGGATTGCTTGCAAAAGCTGACCGGTGCCAGTATATTGTACTTAACTAAATCCGTACTCTATGTTACTTACTTTAACCCTCCAGGTTTTCGTTGTTGTATTTGTAATAGCCCTGCTGTGGCATATTTTTGAAAAGGCGGGCCAGCCCGGCTGGGCCTCCCTTGTACCCGGTTATAATATCTACATACTCCTTAAGATTACCGGTTTAGTTAAAAGTAAATGCACCTGCATTACCACAGGTTCTGTCGTTTCCTCTTGCCCTCCTATCTGCTATCGCCCCGTTAACCAATTGGGACTTGTAAAAGAACGTACTTTTCCAGTGTAAAGAAAATAGAACCCCAGGGTCTTATAGTGTAAACACAACCCAAATGCACATGAGTATTACCGGTAATGCCTGCCGTAAAACTGCTTCGTGCTTTTTGCAGTGTGGATGCGGGTTTGACTATTGTCAAGGTTAAATAAACAGGATCTGTCAAGCAGCATTTTGCAGGAGGATTTTAGGGTCAGTATAAGGGCTTCAACCAGATTGGTTAACATATTGATCAATCATACTTTATTATTTTTTGCCATGCAGGAACAATCTGCATGTGAGAAAATCGTTTATGTAGCAAGTAACGTAGTTGACCCATACACTATAGGAAACCCTAAATCCAAATTCTCATGCAAAAATCTCTACGCTGGTGGAGGCTTGTATTCGTATTGACCTTAACGAGCTGCTTTAACAGTTTAAACACCAATGCCCAGATTGGGTTTACTTTTTCCACTTCCAATAATTCTTACAACTCAATTGGCGGGACAATCATTAATACAGCGGCTGCTGATGATGTAATTTCAACCAACCTTTTCCTTGGGTTTACCTTTTATTATGCAGGTGGCGCCTATACTGATTTTAGGGTAAGTTCAAATGGATTTATCAGTTTAGGGAACAATACCACCAACTCCATGCCTACCAATAACCTTTCTACCACTGGTAATGGGCCCATCATTGCTCCTTTGTGGGACGACCTGTTGGTGCCTGCCAATGGTATGTCTTACGAGGTAACAGGAGCGGTGGGCAGCCGGGTATTGACGGTTCAATGGGCCAATGTGCGTTGGAACAGAGCGGCTACCAATGCGATTATCTCTTTCCAGGTAAGGTTTTATGAAGGAACCAATGTAGTTGACTTTATTTATGATCAAACCAACAGAACACCCAATAATGCTTCAGCTTCAATTGGGCTGAGTGGCGGTGGGGTAATCAGCGATTTTTATTCCGTCTATATTGACGGTAATATTGATGCAACAGCTACTTATGGTAGCGAAACCAACTGGAATTACCGGAAGCCGTATGATGGGGATACCTATACCTGGACCCCAACAATATGTTTTATGTTTCTTCCACTACCGGGCAGGTTACCGGCAATGTGTCCAAATGCAACAACCTGCAACAAGCCATTATCAGCGTACAGATACTAACGCGGGGTACTTTAACCCCCATCTCGCTCACGCAAATGAAGTTTGATATTGTTACGACCAACGTAGCTAATTTAACCGGATTGCATGTTTATTATTCGGGCAATGCCGCAGGGTTTGCACCTGTTAATGAATTAGGTGGCGTAACCATTTCGCCAGTCACAGGTACCATTACCGTTAATGGATCGCAAAGGCTTGTTACGGGCACCAATTATTTCTGGATCACTTATGATATATCCCCGACAGCGGTTGCTACCCAAACCCTGGATGCGCGTTGCACGGAGGTTACTGTTGCCGGAACGGCCTATGCACCTACCACTACCAATCCCAGTGGTTGGAGAACCATTATTGATTGTACAGTGGGGCCAGGTGGTATTACAGGCGCCAGTCTATGGGTAAAAGCCAATGCCGGCACTTCTACTACCACCAATAATGGAAAGGTAGATACCTGGAACGACCAATCAGGGAATGCCCGGCATGCTACCAATACGGCTTCGAACAACCAGCCTACCTATTTGAACAATAGTACCAATAACCTGAATTACAATCCAGTGGTTGATTTTGATGCGGCTGCACAGAGTACTACTTATGCCGACTATATGGATATTAACAACAGTGGTATTTTGTCCAGCAGCAATAACCCCTACGAAGTATATGCTGTGATCGTACCAGGGGCTGGTAACCTTAGCGCCCCGGGTAAGTTCCTGTTTGCCGGTGAAGCAGGTATGAATAAATTCAACTCTTTTGATGTACGCAGCGGTTATGCGGTTAATGACAGTTGGAATATGAATGACCTGATCGTAAACAGCGTTTGGACTACCGATAAGCCGAGTATGTTTACGTTTGATTACAATTACAACCGGCGGGAAACCTTCAGTGCAGGTACTTCTATCGGAACCCTCAATGGCTCGGGCCGTACCACGGCCAATGCCAGCAATGCACTGGCCTATCAACGGACGGGCAACCTGGAGTTTTATGATGGCGGTATCGCAGAAATTATAACCTATGCCAATGCTTCTCACGGTACGACTACCCGTGAAAAGGTGCAGTCCTACCTGGCTATCAAATATGGCGTTACCTTGTCGCATAATTACCGGTCATCCGATGGTACAATTGTATGGAACAGGGCCACTAATGCTGCCTATAATAATAATATCATAGGTATTGCACGGGATGATAATGGCGGACAGTTGCAAAAGCAGTCTAAAAGCACTTCCAACTCACAGGATATCCTTTCCATCTATATTGGATCGGCTCAAACGATTGACCAGGCTACCAATAATGGCAGTTTTGCGGCTGGCGATAAGTCGTACTTCATGGTAGGCAGTAATAACGATTATCCATTGGGTCAATTCGGTGTACCTTCTGAGAAACCCACTGGTATCTGTTGCCGGATCCAGCGTGAATGGCTGATACAAAGGACCAATTTTACGAATGGAGATATTAAGTTGAAGTTCGATTTTAATTCCGTTACGCCGGGATATCTCCCTTTGAATGCTGCCGATCTGCGGTTACTGGTTGATGCCGATGGCAACTTTTCAAATGCTACTATCCTTAATACACCCACTATTACCATCACTGCGGCTGCAGGTGTGGCCACCATCACTGCACCAGCGAGTGTATTTGCCAGTACGCCCTATTTTACCCTGGCTTCTGTTTCTACCAACACGATACTGCCCATTCAGCTTAAATCATTTACAGGTACCTGTAAAGACCAGTCGATTCAATTAAAATGGTCTTCTCTTTTACCCTCGACCGATGATTTTACCATTGAGCGTAGCCCGGATAAGGTGAACTTCTCGCCGGTTGGAACAGTGAAAGATAATGTGACGGATAATTATAGTTGGACAGACCAGGCCCCGCTGCCGGGTACAGTTTATTACCGGCTAAAAACAACGCATGAGAACGGAACCCCTTTGTACTCAACAATGGTATCCGTGAACAGTTGTAATACAACAGCCATCCGGTTATATACCAATCCATCTACCAACGAATCGACGTTGATGATACAATTGTTGAAAAACGATCAGCCAGAGATCGGCCTGTATGACCTCATGGGCCGCCGTTTTGAAGTGCAAGGCCTCACCGGCAAACGGTCGATGGACAAAGGGGTTCACTATTTGCCTGTAAGGATCCCTGGTAAGGTTACAGGTATGTACATGCTGCATGTGGTGTTGAATGGCGAACAACATATTTACAGGGTATTAAAACGATAATAAATTTTTGTTGATCACTCAAAACCTGTTGGGTTTGCCACCGCTCCGGAATTTACCGGAGCGGTTGTCTTTTTATGCAATCTCCTGTACATTCGCAACTAACTCTATAGACTATGATAATAGACCTGAGATCAGATACGGTAACGCGCCCAACGGCTGGTATGCTGGATGCGATGATGAAAGCCCCTGTAGGGGATGATGTTTTTGGGGAAGACCCAACGGTAAACAAGTTGGAAGCCCTGGCGGCCGGCTTATTTGGTATGGAAGCGGCCTTGTATTGCCCTACCGGCACGATGTCGAACCAGATAGCCATTAAGGTACATACACAGCCCGGGGATGAGGTGATCTGTGATAGAACGGCCCATGTATACCAATATGAGGGCGGTGGTATTGCTTTCAATGCCGGGGCCCAGGTGAAACTGCTGGAGGGTGATCATGGCCGGATGACTGCCGCACAGGTATTGCAGGGCATCAACCCGGACGATGTGCACAAGGCGCGTACTTCGCTGGTTTGCCTGGAAAATACGGCCAACCGCGGCGGCGGCGGTTGTTATGACCTGCAGGCCATTCAGATGATACGGCAAGTATGTGATGAGCATCAATTACAATTGCACCTCGATGGTGCCCGGTTGTTCAATGCCCTGGTGGCCCGTAAAGAATCACCCCACGCGCATGGCGCCTTGTTTCACAGCATATCCGTTTGTTTGAACAAAGGGCTGGGTTGCCCTGTTGGTAGTATCCTGATCGGCCCGGGAGCATTTATCAAAAAAGCCAGGCGGATACGTAAGGTATTCGGTGGCGGTATGCGGCAGGCTGGCTATATGGCGGCTGCCGGTGTTTATGCCCTGGAGAACCAGGTAGAACGCCTGGCTGTTGATCATGAACATGCACTGATATTGGCAGAGGCATTGAGCAAAGCTCCTTTTACAGGGTCCTTATTACCGGTAGAAACCAATATTGTCATCTTTGAAGTAAATGGAAACCGGTCGGCCACCGGCATCGTGGCGCAGCTAAAGGAAAACAATATCCTGGCCATCGCCATTGCGCCTACACAGGTACGGCTGGTATTGCACCTGGATATTTCCCGTGAAATGGTAGAACATACTGTGCGGGTGATAGGAGGGATTTAGAATACAGCAGGAGGCATAAAAAGGGCGGCCAACGGCCACCCAATGCTACTAAACATAAAGAGCTTATTATTATAATTACACCTGTAAAAACCGAAGTATAAGCAGGTCAACGGTTGAGGGTCAGGCGGGCCTTGTATTGATCAAAAGGAAAAGGCGCTCTATGAAGGAAATCTTATTTCTGCTGGCAAACAACAGTTCGGCCCTATATTTTAAGATTATACAGGTTAGCACTTACAATTTTGTAAAGGATAATATTCAAACCCTTTATTACTTTTGAAATCAATTAAATGAATTATGCTACCAACTATTAAACCACATCGTACCAGGGCCTGGGGTAAGTTAGAAGACCATTATAAGAAAATGAACCGCACCCATTTGCGGGAGCTGTTTGCTGAAGATCCCGAACGTTTCCATAAGTTCTCTTTGCAACTGGAAGACATATTATTCGACTATTCCAAGAACCGGATCACAGAAAAGACACTGGAGTTGTTGCTGGACCTGGCAGAGGAATGTGAGCTGGATAAAGCCATCAGTGCCATGTTCTCCGGTGACCCGATCAATGCTACCGAGGACAGGGCTGTACTACATACTGCTTTGCGTAATTTTTCGGGCCAACCGGTACATGCGGAAGGCAGGATGTGATGCCCGATGTACAACGTGTATGGCAGCAAATGCGTGATTTTTGCCAACGGGTACATAGTGGCGCCTGGACCGGCTATACCGGTAAAAGATCCGCTATATCGTTAATATTGGTATTGGCGGTAGTGACCTTGGGCCCTATATGGTAACAGAGGCATTGAAACCTTACTGGCTGGAAGGTATGCAGGTTTATTTTGTATCAAATGTAGACGCTACTCATATCGTTGAAACCTTAAAGAAGGTGAATGCAGCGGAAACACTTTTCCTGATCGCCTCTAAAACTTTTACTACGCAGGAAACGATGACCAATGCGCATACCGCACGCAACTGGTTCCTGAAAACAGCCGTTGATGCGGCCTTTGTAGCCAGGCATTTCGTGGCGCTCTCCACCAACGAAAAGGAGGTGATCAAATTTGGTATTGATAAAGCCAATATGTTTGGTTTCTGGGACTGGGTAGGCGGCCGTTATTCTTTGTGGAGCTCCATTGGCTTGTCAATAGCCCTCACTATAGGATATGAAAATTTTGAACAGTTACTGAAAGGGGGCATACTACCGACAACCATTTCCGGGCTACCCCATTCAATAAGAATATCCCCGTGATCATGGCCTTGATCGGCTTATGGTATACTGATTTCTATGGTTCACAAACGGAAGCCATCTTACCGTATGATCAGTATATGCATCGTTTTGCTGCTTATTTTCAACAGGGTAATATGGAGAGTAATGGCAAGAGCGTAGACCGCAAAGGCAAAGCAGTGAATTATGCTACTGGCCCTGTGATCTGGGGCGAACCAGGTACCAATGGGCAACATGCTTTTACCAATTGATACACCAGGGCACCTTATTGATACCCTGCGATTTCATAGCGCCGGCCATTAGCCATAACCCTGTTGGTGATCACCATGCCAAGCTATTATCAAACTTCTTTGCACAAACAGAAGCACTGATGAATGGCAAGACCGGCAAAGAAGTAGAAGCCGAATTGGAGAAGGCTGGCAAAACGGATAAAGAAATGGAAGCCTTGACCCCCTTTAAGGAGTTTGAAGGCAACCGGCCTACCAACTCTATTTTGGTGAAAAAGATCACCCCTTATACCTTGGGGCAGTTGATTGCCCTGTATGAGCATAAGATCTTTGTACAAGGGGTGATCTGGAATATTTTCAGTTTTGACCAATGGGGTGTGGAACTGGGTAAACAACTGGCCAATAAGATCTTGCCCGAGTTAGAGCACGATAATACGGTAAAGGGGCATGATGCTTCTACCAATGGATTGATCAATGCCTGGAAAAAAATGCGACAATAGGTTATGTATTTTATGGGGTTTGTGCATCCGCTCAAAAAGCCCAGCTTATGAAACAAGGTATCATTTTAGCCTTTTTCCTGCCGCTAGCAGTGGCCACATACAGCCAGCAAACACCGTTGGATGATAAAACCAGGTTGCAAAAATTGAAAAAGGATAAATTCTTTTCAATTCCTTCGATGGAAAATCCTTTGGTATATAAGCTGCCTGCTCAGGATACTACCAAGGCCGATCTGTTCCGGAAGCTGGTAGAAGCACAAAGGTTAAGTAAGGGCGGTCTGATGGCTGGTACGTATTCACACCGGGCATTGAATGGGAAAATTTATACGCTTCAACCCGATAATATGCCCTGCCTGGTACCTGACATGAAGTCAGTGGCAACCATGCCCATTGCGGGCCAGGAGAACCTGGACCCGATGAATATCTGGCCCAAAAAGAAGGTGATTCCGGAAGGAAAAGAGAAGTGAGGATCGGCATCGTGAGTCGGCAATCGTCAATCAATGTTGCTGACTTAAGGAGTCAACATTTGATGGGCATTGAGCCCCTTTAGGGCTCCCGCTTTGTAGCAACATGTTCCGTTTTAGATGCGGCGCCGTAGGCGACGAACCTTCGGTGGTGCACCTACAGCGCACAATACTCCATGATTGCGTTTTCTACGAAGCGAAACCCCTAAAGGGGGTGACGAAGGCAGGAATAGGTGACATTGTTTACAGGGGCGCCGTAGGTGACGTTCTCCAAATCAATAATCATCGAGAGTGGATCGTTCGGTATATTGTCCTGGCGGGTCTGCCCTCTCTTTTGAGAACCTGGGAATTGCGGGAGTTGGCTCTTAGCAATGGGCATAAAAAGCTCCTGCGAAAGGAGCTTTACTATAGTAGTTACGTTCGTTCTTACCATTTGTCCACTTCATCACCAGCGTCAGCCACTGTTCCGTTGGTTGCGGGAGCAGCTGCAATTACGGGGCTTACTACGACTACCTCTTCTACCCCTTCTGCACCTTCACCGTCTACTGCAATTTCCTCTCCTTCGGCCACCTGATCATGGTTGTAGGCGTCAAAGTCGAAGTTGGGCATCAGGTCAGTTTTTACATAATCTACCGCTTCGGTCAATGCTTTCAGGAACTTGTTGAAGTCTTCTTTGTACAAGAAGATCTTGTGCCTGTCATAACCATTTTCGTTGAATTTTTACGACTCTCTGTAATGGTAATGTAGTAATCGTTACCGCGGGTAGCTCTCACATCGAAGAAATAAGTTCTTCTTTTCCCGGCCCTGATGCGTTTGCTGTAAACGCTTTCCATTCTTTTGTCATTGTTTTCGTACGCCACAGTCATTTGAATTTTGCAGTTTAATAATTGGCATTTTCACAAAAAAAAGCAGGCACAAATATAATATTGTTTTGGAACCGACAAAATTTCCGGGCATATAATTAGTGAATGACACAAAATAAATTGTATAATCAATTTTCGTCAGTCAGTTCTTCGCGCTCCTGTTGTTGTTGCTCATACAAATACGTGTAGTAACCGTTACGTGACAGTAATTCATTATGTGTGCCCATTTCCCGGATGGTACCTTCTTCAATGACCACGATCTGGTCAAAGTCAAATAAGGTAAAAATACGATGCGTAATGATGATAGCGGTCTTATCCTTAAGGAATAGACTAAGGTTGCCGAGTATTTCCTTTTCCGTTTTCGCATCTACAGCACTGAGGCAATCATCGAATACAACGATCTGCGGATCTTTGATGAGCGCGCGGGCTATGGAGATGCGCTGTTTCTGTCCGCCACTAAGCGTTACGCCCCGTTCGCCAACCATCGTGGCATAACCGCCATGAAAACCCTGTATCTCTTTTTCCACACTGGCATAACGCGCAGCTTGCTGTATCCTGGCTTCGGGCGTTTCTCCCAACCCAAAACTGATATTGTTGGTAATGGTATCACTAAAAGGAAAACGTCTTGCGGTACATAACTGATCTGTTTGCGCAGTTGTTGCAGGTTCATCTCGCTCACTTTTACCCCATCGATCATAATATTACCGGCAGTGGGATCATACATACGCAGGAGTAACTGGGCAATGGTAGTTTTACCCGAGCCGGTATGACCTATGATGGCTATCTTTTGCCCTTTACGGATCGACAAGGTAAACTGCTTCAGGGCTTGTATGCCAGTATTGGGGTATACAAAATCAACCTGGTCAAATACAATATGTCCTTCCAACACAGTGTTAACCGGTAGCGCTGGATTGTTAATGACGGGTTTTGTGTCGAGAAACTCATTAAGCCTTTTTTGGGAGGCGGCGGCCCGTTGTATCATGCTGGCCGTCCATCCAATGGCGCTCACCGGAAAGGTGAGCATGTTAATATACATTACAAATTCGGCAATGGTACTGATGCCTACATTGTGGCTGCCATAGATGGCATAAATGCCCCCGATCATAATGGTAAAAAGCGTACTAAGGCCAATGATAAGGGTCATCGAAGGGAAATAGATAGCTTCCATTTTGGCCAATCCGATAGCGTTGCGCTTATAGTCTTCACTGTTCTTTTCAAAGAACCCATACATGGCATCTTCCTGTACAAAGGATTTGATAACCCGGATACCGGAATAGGATTGCTGGGCATTGGTGGTGAGGTCGGATAAAAGACTTTGTATGTGTTCGCTTCTTTTATTAATGATGTTATTTACCAGGTAAATGGTGATGGCCAGTATGGGCAGGGGGCAAATACATAAAGCGTGAGTTCCGCATCTTTTTGATCATGTAAAAAAGGGCCAGCCCGATAAGGGTGATCAGGTTGATCAAATACATGATGGCAGGTCCGGTAAACATGCGCACCCTGCTCACATCTTCGGATATGCGACTCATCAGGTCGCCGGTATTGTGGGTTTTGTAAAAATTGATATCCAGTTTCAAATAATGCTGGAATACTTCGTTCTTTTGATCAAATTCAATATGGCGGCTCATTACAATGATGGTTTGCCGCATCAGGAACATGAAGATGCCGCGTATGAGGGCCAATACCAGGATCGTAACACCACAGAGCGCTACTACGGAAATGCCTTTGTATTGTTCGGCAAAACGAATGAACCAGTTTACCAACCAATCGTATTCGGGATGGAACTTTTCTTTTCCTATTACACCCAGCGAACGTTGTACTACTTCAAATACATAGCCGGTAACCTGGGGCGCCAGGATGGCAAAGTAGTTGGATACTACAATAAAAGGATACCCAGTCCCAACCTCCACCGGTATTTCCAGAAATATTTATTAATGGCCTTGAGATGCTTCAAGCTGATATTTTAGAAAGGATAAAATGCTGACTCCAGTGCGGTTGCAAAGATAATGGAGAATGGTGAGTGGCTGCCAGGAATTGATTTTTAACAAGCTGAGTAGCATAATAAATGGCCGATTGGTTTTCCCCACTAGCCATTTACTACTAACCACTGGCCTTTTCCCACCAATGATTTACGTACGGCGCTCCTGTAACCGTGGCCGGTTCCCCGGGCCGGGGTGCAAAAGTGGGATCCGCTGCTCCCCTGCTATTTTGATCAGCGTTTCAATGGGATCCTTCCAGCCATGAAGGGCCAGGTTGAAAGTACCCCAGTGAATGGGCATGAGCAGTTTGCCTTGCAGTGCCAGGTGAGCTTCGGCCGCATGAATGGGCCCCATGTGGATATCGGGCCATAAAAATTGGAGGCGCCTATTTCCAGCAGGGTAAGGTCAAAGGGCCCATAGGCCTGCCCTATTTCGGCAAACCCGGTATACCAGCCTGAATCAGCACCATAGTAAATATGGTGGCGGCCCGTACGGATGGCGAAGGATGACCAGAGGGTTTGGAACCTGTTGAGCAGCCCCCTGCCCGAAAAATGCCGGGCAGGAAGGGCCGTAAGCGTGGCACTCCCTCCAATAGCCACCTGACTGATCCAGTCCATTTCAGTAATGCGTTGGGCCCCTATCCCGTATTGCTGTAAATATTGCCCTACCCCAAGGGAGCAATAAAATGGCACCTGGCTATGAGCAAACCAGCGGATGGTAGCCGCATCGAGGTGATCATAATGGTCGTGCGAAATAATGATGGCATCCAGGGGCGGCAGGTCTTTGAGGGATATGGGAGGCGCAAAAAAGCGCCTGGGCCCTATAAAAGCCGAAAAAGAAGCACGGTTGCTCCAAACAGGATCGGTCAACAAGCGCAGCCCATCTATCTCTATAAGTAGGGAGGAATGACCTATCCAGGTGATCCGCAGTCCGGATACCGGTGGCGTGGCATACACTGCAGTATCCGTATGAAAGGGCCCCGGCAGGTGCCTGGGAAATGATTCATTTTTATTGAACAGGTAAGCGCCCAGGATCTTGCCGATGCTGCCGGAAGATACCGTTGTAGGCACCGGATTGAGGAATTTTTTGCCCTCTTTACGGGCAGGTTGCAATACACTCATACCGTAAAATAATGGTTTTGGAAGGAGAACAACGAAATCGACAGAAGGTTGGGGACATGAATCGGCAGACGCAATCGGGAATACGTCCCTGAGCATCCATCCACGTATTGGCTTTTCTTCCACCCCGCAATCCATTTATTACTCCGTAATCGGCGATTATTTGGAAACTTCTTCCGGATTTGGGAAGGGAGTTCAACCTATTTAAAGTATAACTGGGTAACTTATAATTACTTATAGTTTGGTATGGCCATTGTCTTCTCTGGCATGTTCACGGACAAAAGGACTTCAAAAACATTAACCTGGACAGTTAAAAAGACAAGGACATTATGCGTACCACATTTTACAATCAACCGGAGACATTGGAATCTGCTAACCTGATCAAGCAACAGATCATGACACTGGGATCTGCACTTTTTATTACTGAAAATGAATCATTGCTGAAGTTGCCTGTACATGTCATCAATAATGTACAAATGGATGACCAGAACCGTATCTGGTTCCTGATCCAGCGACCTTCCCAGGCGCTTACTGAATTTGACCAGGAATTACCTGCCAAACTTGATTTCTTTAAAAGGGTATTCCTTATTTTATAAAATTACTGGTACTGCTTCTATCGTCGATAATGCAGCGAAAGTGAATGGACTTATGGACAATGAAGGTGATTCTTCCAACCTGGTAGCCATTTGCGTTAAGATCCGTACCATCGATCATTTTGAAACGGGTGTAAAACCAACGCAGAACTGGTTACAACAAAGCAAGCAACAATTGAGCAGCCTGTTTTCTTAATGGTGATTTTTCTTCCATCTTATTCTTTTCACCGGCGTCCTGCCGGTGATTTTTTTTGTGGATACCCCTCCTGGTGGTGGATAGAATACGCTATTTGAGTGATAGGCTGGAATCTAATTGCCGGATAGTTTTGGCGTTTGAAAATTCAACACCATTAAAAATGAGATCCTGAAGGAAGCAATTTTTATTGCTTGCTATTTGTAATGATTAATGTACAGGCGTATCGGCATGTTTCCCCTTCCCTGCAATCACTTCTACCAATTCAGGATGCTCTTTTTCTCCTTACTGAGTACCTTGTAGGTAATAATAATGCTGGTTAACATACAAGCTGCGCCCAGCAAAAAAGTGGATACCTGGAAAATGAAAGGGCGCTTTATCCGTGGTAAAGTAAGCAAAGGTGCTATTCATGATCAGGGGCCAATAATGGTGGTAAGGCTCATCAGGCTGGTGAGGGCGCCTTGCAGTTCGCCTTGCTGGTTGGCCGGCACATGACCCGAAATAACAGATTGTAAAGAAGGGCCGCAGATACCACCCAGGCAATAAGGTACCAGGAAGGCAAACATCATCCAGGTCTGTGTGGCAAAAGCAAAGAGGATCAGGCCAAGTGTGTACAGCGATAACCCCAGGTAAATGCTCTTTTCATTACCAATCCGGGGATTGACTACCCTGGTTAAACCGCCTTGTACCGCTCCTACCAATACACCTACTACAGCCAGGGAAATACCTACCATCTTTTCACTCCAGTTAAAGCGGTAAATGGTAAAGAAGTTCCAGTTGCCCTGTACCGCCTGGCTACCCAGGTAAATGAGGAAGAAACTCAAAGCCAATCCACCGATCTCCGGGTGACGGGTCAGGAACTTGAGGGAGCCAAACGGATTGGCGCGTTTCCATTCAAAAGCACGGCGGTTTTCTTTGCTTAATGATTCGGGCAGGAAGAAATAACCATATAAACAGTTGAGCAGGCAAAGCGCAGCAGCGGCATAAAAGGCGCTCTGATACCCCAGGTGGCCAATAGGGCGCCCAGTGCAGGCCCCAATACAAAGCCCAAACCAAAGGCAGCACCGATCATGCCAAAATTTTTAGCCCGGGTAGTTTCATCCGTACTTACATCGGCTATATAAGCAGCAGCTGTTGTAAAGCTGGCGCCGGTAATGCCCGCAATCACACGGCCCACAAATAACCAGCCATAGGTAGGGGCCAATGCCAGGATGATATAATCAATACCAAAACCCAACAATGAAAACAGCAAAATGGGCCGGCGGCCATATTTATCGCTGAGGTTACCAATGACGGGTGCAAATACAAATTGGGTGATTGCAAATACAGATAAGAGCAGGGCCCCATAAGTGCTGGCCTGGTTGACTGGAATGTGTTTTAATTGAGCTATAAGATCGGCCATTACCGGAATAATGAGCCCCCATCCCATTACATCAATAAGCAGGGTGATAAAGATAAAGCCAATGGCTGCCTTGTTGGATGTACGCATAGAGTTGTGTTAAGTTGGATCTAAGACGCAGCAAAACTATGCTAAAATTTCTAGTAAAAAAGGTATAAATAGGTCAATTAACAGGGGTATTTACGGCATTCACCGATTTGCTTACCGGATCCCGTATGCACCAGGTGGCCAACTATTCTTGAGTTTGTCGGAATACTGATCACCGGGGGCAATGGGAACCCAACCATCCCTGCCTCCCAGGATATTGGACAATGTATATTGGTGGACCTCCCTGGTCGATAATTGCCTGGACCAGCTAAGACGGGCGGATGGATTGGCGCCAGGTCCCCGGCTTTCGTATTCGGCATAGAAGGTGGTCTTCTCTTTATCCGGGAACATCGCATCTCCCTTCCACGGATTCCATCCTTCCGGAAGGATATGGGCCCCCAACTCGCAATGGATGAGTACCGTTTTGGCATACGGCCGCCAGGGACGGCCCAGGTAAACCTTTTGAACTGCCGTATCAGCAATGAGCTGGCATTCGATCAATACATATCCAAATGGTTGGCGCTGAGTGGTGGCCGCTGCGGTGATATAGGAATTGACCAGGCTTTTAATCATACAGTGCTTAAATACAGCAGTTGCCTCGCCAAAAATGAAATCAGTAGTTCCTTCTATATAACAATCCTGGTAATACTGACGGCTGCTTTCCCTGGCGGCATACAAGGTATCCTGGTTGCCCAGTATGCGGCAATTTTTAATGATCACCCGGTCGGCTTCTACATGCAGGGCCACGGCCTGCCCTACCCTCCCTGCCGTATTTTCGATCGTGAGGTTTTCGGCTATAAAATCATTGCCTTCCACCAATAAGGTATAAGAAGTATACGTGCTGAATTTATCCCTGCCCAATCCGTCTTTTCCACCAGGCACCGGTTTGCCCGAATAATCATTACCGGTAATGATGGTACTGTCCCTGCTTTCACCTACCAGCGAAATACTTGTTTTCCAGGAAGGCACGATTATTTTCTCGCGGTAAACGCCCTTTTGATATGGATGGTCACCCTTCGTTGGGCCAGATCACGCACCGAATTCACGGCTTCCTGAATGGTTTTGTACTGACCACTGCCATCCTGTGCCACCGTGATGGTGCTTGGGTATTCGGTTTGCCGGGCCTGTAGATGACCAAAGACCAGGAATAAACCAATAACAACAATAACCTGCTTCATGCCAATAAAGATAAAAACTTTATAAACAGTTTATCCCATTGGTAAAATACTTTATAGTATTTCCTGCAGCGCGCCTATGAAAGTGTCTATTTCATCTAATGTATTATAATAATGCGGGGAAACCCGTACTGCCCATTGTACGCCTTTTTCATCAAAGTCAAGAAGGCCAAATGCGCGGTAGCTGGGTACTACATTGATTGTACGTTGCAGTAATTCATGGACAATTTTACCGGATCACCTCCAGCCACCGTAAAAGTGACCAGCCCGCCCTGTTGCGGCCCCCGGTCCAATACCCGCACCCCATTGAGGCGGGCAAGTTTTTCGCGGGTAGTCTTGGCCATTAGTTGTACCTGCTGCCAGATCTTTTCTTCACCAATGGCCCGGCAATATTCAATGGCGGCCGTAGTACCTACTACCGTAGCATAGGCAAATTCCCAGTCTTCAAATCTTTTGGCGCCGGGCTGTTGTTCATAGGCGTCTTTTTTTTGTCCAGGTGGCTCCCCGCATGTCAATGAACAGCGGTTCCAATCCCGCTTGCAGGGCTTTATCGGAGATATAAAGGGCACCCGTACCCCGTGGCCCCTGAGGAATTTCCGGCAGGTAATACTTAAGAAATCACAATGCAATTTTTGTACATCCAGTTTCATTTGTCCGGCCGATTGGCAGGCATCGAGTATATACCAGGTCTTTCCAGGATAGCGGTTGATATATGCTTGGTAGATACCGGCAATTTCCTCCACCGGTTGTACCAGGCCCGAGTTGGTGGGAATATGGGTAATGGCCAACAGTTTGGGTTGGTATTGATGCAGTTTTGTGCGCAGGTCGTCCAGGTCTACCCCACCAATAGGGGCATTGTTGATATGCATGATCTGTATGCCCCATCTTTTTTTTGCAAAGAGAGGAATTGGATCTGGTTAGATACAAAGTCATCCGCATCGGTGAGGATCAGGTCACCTCTTTCAAAGGGAATGGACGACAGGGCGCGGGTATACGAATCGGTGGCGCTGGCGGTAAAGGCGATATTATGGGGTTGCGTATGGAAAAGGCCCGCCGCTTGTTCATAAAATGCCTGGACCAGGCCGGCATTCCTGGCCGCGGCTTCATAGCCCCCTATTTGCGCCTCTAACTGGATATGTTGCAGCTGTGCCAGGGTCACAATATCAGGCATCAGGCCGGCGCCTGCATTGTTGAGGTGAATGACATGCTGCGTACCCGTTGTTTCATTCCTGAATTGTTGTACTGCTTCCTGTGTAAATACACTGCCTGCCGGGAGTTGAAAAGAAGGTTTGTTGTTCATGGCTATCTTTTATTTGGCTTTATTATTTGACTACTTATTAACCGTGTAAAATTACCTGCAGCTTATTGAACAATCTGCGCGTTTTGCAACAAATGGCGCATGATTTATGCTATTTTTACCCGGTAAACGGGATAATTATGCATGTGCTGGATGAATACGATAAAAAGCTGTTGCGCCTGCTTCAGCAGAATAACCGCTTAACGACCGAACAACTGAGCAAGGAAGCCAGCTTGAGCCCCAGTGCCGTTCAAAGAAGGATTGCCAAATTGAGGGAGGAAAAGATCATTGAAGCCGATGTGTCCATCATTTCACCGGCAGCTACCGGTATGGGTATTGTTTGCGTGGTCGATGTGGTCTTGCAGGAAGGGCATGCCGCTTTTATCGACCAGTTTAAGAAATCGATGGTAGAATGTGTAGAAGTGTCACAATGTTATTATGTAACGGGTACCTATGACTTTGTTTTGATCGTCAATACCACCGATATGGCACATTTTGAGGCCTTTACCCGGAAGTACCTCATGGATAATCCCAACCTGAAGCATTTTTATACCCATGTAGTGATGGATAAGGTAAAACTGCGGTATGGAGTAAATGTATAAAATATATGGTTAACCGGTTCTTTCAAACGTTTTAATAAAGGTTGCGGTTAAAAGCTACCATAAAATGGCCCCAAAATCACCCATCTGGGTATTTTGGGGCAGGATATGTATATTGTGGTAAATAATATAACATTGGTTCCATAGCTTTCTATTTATATTAGCATAGTAGATGCAACGTATATACCCGACCAACTCAGTTTCACATTTTAGTAACTAGTCCATAGGACAGGTACACCACATGATGGTAGTTGGGCGAACGATCTCCCTGGTCGGGGCCAGCGCCCATTTGTAATACCCTTTAATGTACCCTAAAACTGTATGTATTTCTAACCTGTTACTTACTTAAAACGACTATTATGCTGAAGCAATTACTTAGTTTGGGAACAGCAGGACTACAGGATGAAGCACAAATCAGAAGAGTGACATCTATTAATATGATCAATCTGGCGCTGGCAGCTTTGATCCTGACGGTAGGTTCCGTATTCGTTGCTTTATACTTCCGCTTATCTGTGATCATTCCAATTACCCTGGAGTTCTCCTTGATTTTGTTGGCTTTATGGTTCAGTGCTCAGAAAAACATGAGCGGGCGGCACTAACCACCTATATTACCCAATGTGCAGCCTGTATTTATTTCGGGTTCCTGTTGGGAAATATCGTTGAGCTATTGCCGATGGTATTATTCTTAATGTCTACCATTTACCTCCTGTTTCCTGTAGAACAATACCGTTTGCGTCAATTCTGTTTCTGGCTATCTATAGTTTCTTTTGTATTCCTGGAAGCTGCCAACCAGTTTGGCTGGGCTGACCCTGTGCCATTAGATCCCCAAACACGACTTATTTTCCGTGAACTTTCATTACTGGGAATTCTTCTTTTGATCATCATTGTATCCAAGCCTTATGTTGCCAGCAACGATTCCGTTAAAAAACTCACCCTGGCCAATAGGAATAACCGCTTATACGTAAACCAGGTAACACATGATCTCAAATCGCCGCTGGCCCTTTGCCGGCAGGTAGCCAATATGCTAAAATCCAAAGCAGATAATAATGCACTCATAGGAAAAGAGGTAGACAAGTTATCGGCTTTAATGATGCAGGTAACAGACAATGCCAATGACCTGATCAATAAAGCACTGTCCTATTCAGAAATTGAAGAGGGCAAAATGGAGCAGTTGGTATTAAAGACGGTAATAGTAGAAGACTATTTTACCGATATTGTAAATGCCTATCAACTGGCGGCCAATCGCAAAAACCTGAAGATCCGTTGCTTTCTTGCTACAGGTATGCCGGAGACCATTAAAACCGACCCTGTGCACTTGAGTCAGATACTCATTAATTTATTGACCAACGCGATCAAATACTCCAATGAAAATTCTTATATCCTGCTGCGTATTGAATCATTCCGTACTGAATGGCAAATGAAAGTAACCAATGAAGGAGAGGGTATCCCGTCAGAGATCAAGGGCCGGATCTTTGAACCCTTTGTGAAAGGCAGGCATGTAGGTGATGAAGGGGGAATGGGCTTGGGCTTTTCATTGTTCAATCCAAAGTACGTACCATGGCTGGTCGCATCACTTTTGAATCAGTTCCCAATGAACTGACCAGCTTTACAGTTACCTTCCCCTTATATAGAACCCAAAATGTGCCCACAAGTAATTTTTCTTTTCTTCCTGAAGAACCAGATTCCATTGCCAGGTTGGACGATAATCCTACCATCTTACTCGTCGATGATGATAAGTTACAGGCCAAGTGGTTGGGAAATGACCTGCGAATACTGGGTTGTCAGGTTTCCATAGCCAATTCCATAGAACAGGCAAACGAGGTATTGAAGCTGCGGCAGCCTGATGTAATACTTCTTGATTCTTTCACCCCCAAATTCACCGAGGCACTCGGTTTTGTAAAACAGTGCGCGGTAGCCTGCAAAATAATACCATTCCCATCATTGTGGTCAGTGGTAACCTATTCAAAGAAAGCAGGGAAATGTTTATCCATGCGGGCGTAGATGGCCTGCTGGAAAAACCGCTCCGGCTGACCATGTTGCGCAATATGATTGAGCAACAGTTACGCCTTATCAAATAAGGCGCAACTGTTTTGTTCCATAGGGATTATGCCCTATTCTTTAAGGTAGTTTCCATCCAGATAGATCCTGTTCTTTTATACCTGGGGGTATATACCTGCCATTTCCAGGCGGCCTGTATACATCTTTCTATTCCTTCTAAATAAGCGTATACCCGGTCTCTTACTTTAGGATGCGCCAGCGTAGATGCGGCTATTGACTCCCTGATCTGCCGGGTCAGGTAATCCTGTTCAATCAATAGGTTCAGCACAATTTTAGCTGCCTGCCGGATAGCTCCTGTTAACTTCAATACGGGTGGTTCAAGGCGATACTCGCAATCAGGTTGGAATCGCAATTGTTGTCAATAACCTCTTTTTCAAAGCTAAAGATATCATTCATCAGACAGCCAATCAGGGCCACTGCCCAATTCAATTGGTTAAGCAGTTCTGATACCCCAATCTCGCGTAAGACATGCCAGTCCAGGAAGCCATCGGCATATTCAATCAGGGCCACCGTATGCGGCATGCCGGAGATATGACAGCGTAATTCGATGTACTCCTCCACCGTCAGCAGGCGGCCGTGTGCGGCGGCATTGCTATCGGTATGGGCTACTTCCAGGTGGTAATTGTAAAACCCCAGGAAGCGCTCAAACCATTCGGGGTAGAGGTTTCGGCAATCTCTTTCAGCATTTCCAGGTTGGCTGTGTCTACCAGGCCAGGCTGTAAAGCAGGTTGTAGGTCAATCCCCACACTCACCAGCCGGTCTTTAAGCGCATCGGCCTTGTTTTTTCGGCTTGGGATAGCCGGGGGTATACCTCGCGCCCCATCACATCATTGAGGTAAAAATCGACGGCACAATTCTTTACAATCGGATACATCCGGTACAAAGGAGCATGCGGAAATAAATACATGCAACAGGTAATGTACTGCTCCGCATTGGGAAGCCAGATCCCATAACGTTCACTATACTCCTTCGCATTAGCAATAAGGCCCGGTGCATTGGGATGTGGCGTAAAGGCTGTGCAGAATTGATTTAAGTTAAAGTGCCCGGAGCTGAGCAGTTCGTGGATTGAAAAAGTAGTAGCGTTGTTTTTCAATTCCAGGTATTCGCTTTGAATACGATTCAAAGTACAGGCAGCTGCTGCCACCTGAACGGCATGTTCAAGATGCATAATGAATAGGTTTAATGATTAATGATATATATAGCCGAATCTTCTTGCCTGGGTTACCAATGCAGGAAGACCTGGTTTAGTCTGAAAGCTTTAATAAGGATTGGATTGGTACGGGGAGAGTTGACCAAATCCATGACAATAATAAGTGGTTTCAGCAAACTAAAAATTAACTGAATATGTGTACTTCAAAGAGAAGAAGTTTTACATTAGGTAATATTTAATTTGTAGTTGTTTAAGGCGCCTGGCCGTCATGGCTTCACTTTTTCATAACGCAAATATTGTACCCGGCCGGCATTCACTTCAAAGGCTAGCACTGCTCCTTTTGTATTCCTGATGAAACGGATATGGTTCATCCACCAATGAGGACAGGTAAACTGGCCGGGCGCAATGTATTTTACAGGTACACTGGTATATTTTCGGTGTTCCGGTGTTAACTGGTTGTCCTTAACTGTTATAGAATAGAAGCTTCCGTTTCGCCGCCATACAAAGGTACGAACACCGGCATCTGCACCGCCATGTCCTATCTGTTTCCATCCTTTGTATTTTCCCATGTTCAGTGCAAAAGCATAGTTGAGCTTCCGGCCATCGTTCAATAAGCCCTGCTGGTACATTTTTTCCACCAGGTCCTTCCCACCTACGGTGCCGGTTTCATAATTATGCAGCCATTTTTTGTTTGGCTACCAGTTTGATAATATGTTCCTGAGTAATTACATCATCCAGCTGCCAGCCTGCATTGGCCAGTAACTGCCACTGATCGCGCAAACCGCTGGTATGGTGAATGAGGTGACGGATGGTGATGGTGGGGCCAAAGTTGGGCATATAATCCAGGTATTTCCGGATATCATCATCCCGCGAGAGCCTGCCTTCTTTTTCCAACAAGCGTATACAAAAGGCCACGTATTGTTTTGATTCGAGGCTATAAGGAATCGAGGTAATGCAGGAAGGGTAATTTACGGGTGGCATAATTGGCGGGTGAAATACCATTGAGCGGAATGTTCCCAATGTGTAACACCTATTCACCTACCCTGAATAGCTAATGGTCAATCTGCTCAAAATCTTACAAATGTGGAGCCAACAGTAGTTCCTGTTCCATTCTACCCATCCGCCTCCTTCCAGGTTGCTAATTAGAGGGTGGTATATATATGCTTCTGGGATACAGTATTGTAACTAGTTGGAATACACTAATATAAATTAGTTATAAGCCATAGATAAACCAGAGATAATCCAGCTATAAGCCACCTCTCAAAGATCTGGTTTATATCTGAATTATTTATATAATAATTATTTTATATTATTCATATATATCCTAACTTAGATACTACTTACTATGTATGTTCTATAGATCATACATACACTTAACCACAAAAAAACTTACTACTATGGCAAAATTACATGGCGCCTTGGGCGACGGCCTGCGGGGTAAATTAGGAGGGCTGTCTTATTACAAAATGCGTGGAGTGGAAGGAACCGTTGTGCGGGAAACAGGTGGGCCTTCCAAAAGAAGATCAAAAAAGATCCTGACCTACACATGATCCGGCGTAATAATGCTGAATTCAGTGGTCGCTCTACAATGGGTAAATGGATTCGCCGGGTGCTTCATGCACAACTGCCGATGGCGGATTATAATATCTCGGGGCCGCTGGCTTCTTTGCTCACGATAGTACAGCGGTTGGATACCCATGCCGAAATTGGCAAACGTACCATCCGTTGTCGGCGAACCCGCTTGTATTAAAAGGGTTCTCATTCAATAAAAAGAAACTCTTCGATTCTGTAGTGCGTAGCCCGGTGGAGTATACCATTAGCCGGGAAACGGGTTCCGTCAGGGTGCAGATACCTGCCCTGATACCGGCCATCAACCTATTTGCGCCCGATAATTATGCTATGTTCAGGCTGGTTATTACCTGGGGCGTGGTGCCCGACTTTTATCCCGATGGCAGGAAGGACCAAACGTATAATTACAATCCGGGATTGTTAATTGACAGTGCTTTTTATAGCAAGATTGTGTATCAGCCTTCTAACAGGGAATATAAAGCTATCCCTATCGAGGTTTTCGAATCCAACTGGTATCCTATTACGAAAGGGGCTCCTGCCATTGATCAGGAACTCAGCTTGCGCGTTTTACCGCCTGATACAGATTTTACACTGATGTTGTCCATAGGCATTTGCTACGGTATCATGGAGTCGGCGGATTACGTGCGACAGGCGCCCTATGTGGGCAGCGCCAAGATATTGGGGGTGGGATAACTGCAGGTAACTGGTTTCGGAAAGAAACGAATTCTTATATATACTTTTTCAATCCGGCGAATGGTAACTTAGTCTACATTATATCTCCTCCCCTTTAAATTGATGGAATATGAAATTGCTACCTATACTCCTTGTATTTACGGGTATTGTTTTGGGAATGGCTTGTGGTCAGTCCACTAACCAAGGTGAAGCAACAAGTGGCACGGTACAGGCAGGCAATTTATCCGTATTTTATACCCGTACAGGTAGCGGCTCCCCCATCCTATTGTTGCATGCAGGATTGTTGGACCATACGATGTGGGCTAAACAGGTAGCAACTTTGTCGGCGAAGTATGATGTGATCACGCCCGACCTTCCCTTCCATGGTAAAACAATGGGATTGGATTCCATCATTTTATCGGCCGATGTGATCAGGATATTGATGGACAGCCTCCATCTCTCCAAGGCTTCCGTAGCAGGGCTTTCCATGGGATCGGGGGTGGCGTTGGACCTGGCCATCGATTACCCGGAGCGGGTGGATAAAGTGTTCCTGATCTCGGCAGGGTTGAATGGGTATGAAAAAGAGCATGTATTGGATTCTGTCAGTATGGCCTGGGATACACGTTTTTCAAAGCCTTGGAAAATAAGGATACCGTGCAGGCTGCTGTAGAGTTTACCAAAGCATGGGCAGAAGGCATCTATCGGAGTAAGGACAGTTTACAGGCGCCGGTATCGCAATTTGTATACAATAAGGCATTGGCCAACCTACGGCTGCATAAAATGGAAGGCTGGCCCCGGTATCAATACAATCCTCCCGCCATTAAAAGATTAAATACGATCAAGGCGCCCGTGTTGATCATTGACGGTGATAAAGACCTGCCCCTGATCACGGAATGCTCAGATTATATGGAAAAGCATATACCCGGAGCACAACGGGTAACCATCAAGGAGGTAGCGCACATGCTCAACCTGGAGAAGCCTGACGAAGTGAATCAATTGTTACAGGGCTTTTTACAAAGGGCAAGCAATAGTTATTGCTTCACTGGTGTGAGCTTTCCTGCTACCCCATCCCAGGTATACGCAGCACTTTTTTGCTGGTTATCTTCATAATATTCTCGCCATTTTTGTCTACTGCATCCGTGGCTTCTTCCACTTGCATATCCCAAAGCAATATACCGGGTTTGCCATTCTTTTCATTGGGGAAGGTGAATGTTCCCATGCCACTCATGATCCTGCCGCCACTGGAATTGGCACTTTCATCATCGGGTGTTGTAAAGGCTGTTTTGGCGAGTACTATTCCATTTTACACTACTTTCAGCCTCACCAGGTACCGGCGTAAGGTATCCCTGTTTTTCCCGTGCCGGAAATACTATCGGCCCGTCGTTCAATACCGTATACGAATTTAAGGTCGCCACGGCGTAGGGGTTGACAACTTACCAAACCCTGCCAGATATAACCGTTTTTGACTTCCCCATTTTTAGTATAGCTGATCTTTAACCAGGGGCCTTTGATGCCGCGAATGGTGAAGGCATTGGTGATAGTGCCGATAACGGTGATATTGTCGCCCGCCAGGAGGGTATCAATGGCTGGCTGTTTGGTGTCGGGTGAATTGCGGATATAAGCAGTATCTGCAAAGATGTAGCGGTCGATGGAGTCCTGGCCGTTGTAGATCGTCCAGGAGCGCATATCCGGGAAATAAGGTTCATCCTGGTTGGTCTACCCACCAAAAGAAAAGGATACCTGTTGGGTATGGAATTGTCGTTTGGGAAGCGCGAGCTGGAATTGGTGGCGGCATTTGCCAGATATCCAACCTGATCCATTGGCTGGTGATCCATAGCCCGCTGACGGTTATAGAACGGTATCACCATTCCTTTGATCCATTTCCCGATGATGGACGGGTATTACCCTTTGGCAGTGGCGCCACTGTATTTTACAATTACCGCGACTATCAATTCAGGAATGATACTACGCATACTTTTCAGATCAACTTATGGTTTTCGGAGAAATGCCTGGAAGGAGAGCTGCGAATAGACCAGGAGTTGGATTATGCTTACCATGTATTTGAAAAGGAACACCAATTCCTAAAAATAGATAATCAGTTTTTCAGAAAGAACGAAATATGGCGGGAAAAGATACTGAAATTTGAAAGCGGGAAAGTCGTAGATACGGAGCTGCTGACAAAAAACTTTGCCCGGGTAACTTACACACCTGAGCAATACGTGGAAGCTACGACCAGGCAGGCCGATCATCAGGGATAACGATAAGGGGTCCCTCTACCTATAAACGGGGCAGCCAAAGACGTCTTTGGCTGCCCCGTTTTCAATGAAGCTGTATGACTGTGAGCGATTACTGGTTTTGATCAGCTTAAGCATAAACTGCTCTCCCCACCTTCTACCTGTACAAATATGTGTTGGTTTCTGTTATAGGATTTGGAGCGCTTACAAATAAAGTTAGAAAAGTGATGCGATCGGTTATTTACCGCCAATTGGAATGTTAAAATCAACCTGCCTGGGCGGCAGACATTCATGGCCGTTACATACTATGTATACTTATAAGACTACTACAGCCGTAGCAACCTGGCCATTAAGGATCACCGTTTGTTTGAACACAACTTTGTTTTCATAATATTTAAGCCCGGAACTGAAATTTCAGTCGTAGGCTTTGCGTAGTTTACCGTTTTCTTTCATTTTCCACTTTGTAGCCACCAAGGCATTTGGGGCGAATTTGAAGATGGTGGATGCGGGTTGATTGGGTGTTTTTCAATATAGCTATTAAAAAGGCCAGTTCCTATAGTCCCTGGGTAAATAAAAGGAAAAGCCATCAAATGATAAGGCCAAAAAGTCGGCCTTCATTACTCCCTGATTGCTATGATCTTTAACAGCAGCAATGCCTTGTTTTACTTTATGAATGAAATCGGTACCTACACAATATTCATTGTGTGCCGGCGAAAGGTGCTGTATGGGATGTGGCCAGGATTGCAGGAAATTGACGGATTGTATAAAGCTGTCCCAGTTGGATTCTTTTGGTGCAGCCATATACCGCCCGGATGTAGCAGATCGCCAGTGAAAAAGATATGGTGCAAATCATCATACAAGGATATAGCGCCGGGAGTTTCCCCAGGCGTAGGGTGAACGGTCAACGTACGGCCGCCCAGGTCGATCTTATCGCCCTGGTGTAGATACCTCGTAATACGGGTACCCTTTACCGAGAATGTCTGGAGATCAACAGTTACAGGCAGATTTTTATACGAACCCTCTGTGAGGTAGGTCATGCATTCCTGGTGGCTAAAGCCCTTTTCAATGCGGCTGTTCTCAAAGGATGCTCATAACTCCATATCTCTTCAAACTGGTGATTGCCGCCAATATGATCATAGTGACAATGGCTGTTGACCACCACAATGGGCAAACTGGTAATGGCTGTTACTTCGGCACGAATATCGCCAATGCCCATGCCCGTATCAAATAGTATGGCCCGGTGTTGACCCATGATGAGGTAACAAATGACCTCTTCTACATGGTGGGGTTCCTTGAAGGCATAGGTCTTGTCATTGAGCTGGTATATTTCAAACCAGGGCGACCGGCTTTTTAATTGGGGAAACCATTTAATAGTCATCGCGTTTGTATTTTATAGGATGGTTATAGATCAATTTTAGCATAAGGTGAAAGATAAGCATTCTATCAAATTACACCCGGCGGTAAAAAAAGGAAGGATGAAGAATCATCCTTCCGTACACTTGCTTGCTTTACTTAGAACCTGCTTACGAGAAGCTTTATTAATTCTTTGTTGCCTATAATGATATTGGTATAGGGGCACCGGGAATGTATGAGACCGGGGTCTTTGGGCGGTGGCTTTCATGGATATTGGCGCTGCAGGTGTCATTCCGACAACTAAAAACAGGTCGTTTTTAAATTAATGCAACCGATTGTATTATATTTTACAAAAAGTAGATTAATTTAGCCTTATTCCCTGGCTGCAAACGATTGTATGACAAACGACAAAGAAGTTACGATTTATGATATTGCCAAAAAGTTGCATATTTCAGCTGCTACCGTCAGCCGTGGGTTGCAGGACCATCCCCTGGTGAGCAAGAAGACGAAAAAGAAGATCTTCGATCTGGCTGATGAGATCGGTTATCGTTCCAACCACTTTGCCCGCAACTTACGCAGTCAAAAGACCAATACCATTGGGGTGATCGTGCCCAGGCTCAACAGCAGTTTTATGTCGTCGGTAATTGCTGGTGTAGAAAACGTAGCCAATGAGCAGGGCTTTTCACTGATCATCAGTCAGTCGTCGGAAACGGCAGAGAAAGAAGCGGCCAATGCGAAAACGATGTTCAACAGCCGGGTGGATGGTCTACTGGTATCATTGGCTTATGATATTACGGAATTGAATCATTTTGATCCTTTCTTCAAAAAGAATACGCCCGTTATCTTTTTTGACCGGGTGATGGAACATGAGCATTCCACCAGTATCCTGATCGATAACCGGCAGGCTGCTTACCATGCTACTCAGCACCTGATCGGGCAAGGATGCAAACGACTGGTACATATTACGGCCCCGCCAAAACAAAACGTATACAAAGACCGGTTGCGTGGCTTTAAAGACGCGTTGGCCGATGCCAAGCTGAAATACAAAGATGAGCAAACGATCATTACGAACCTCACGCAAGAGGCAGGCGCCGAAGCTGCCAAAAGCATCCTGAAGATGAAACCTTTGCCCGATGGCATTTTTGCAGCCAACGACAGTTGTGCGGTAGGTTGTATGCTGGCCCTGAAGCGCGGGGGTATTCAGATACCTGGGGATATTGCTTTTGTAGGGTTTAATGATGATCCTGTTTGCACTGTAGTGGAACCCAACCTGACCACGATACATTATGGTGGGTATGAAATGGGACAGGTAGCGGCCCGTCACCTTATCAATCATTTGAATGGCACCTTCCCTATTGATAGTACCAATACCATCATCCTGCGGTCGGAGTTGGTGGTCCGGGAGTCTTCTCTGAAAAAGAAGTAAGCGCCTTTACTCAAAATAACCCTGCTTTTGTATGAAACGATTTGCCTGCCTCTTCCTTTTTTGATGTATTGCCTGACGATCGATGCGCAAAACTTTGTGCGCTGGCAGGATGGAGGGCAGGATTTCCCGGTGTCCTCTCCCGGTACCTCTATTTATGTAGATGGGCAGGATGATTGGCTGGTAGCTAAAGTGGCATCCCTACTACAGGAGGATATTGGCTTGGTTACCAATAGGAGGCCTGCTATTGTACATGGGCCGAAGGCTGGTTCGCGTCATTTGATCATCCTGGGAACGGTTGGGCACTCTTCTTTGCTGCGTACACTGGTGGCCAATAAGAAAATTGACCTGCGTGGTATTGAAGGTAAATGGGAGGCTTTCCAACTGCAAACGGTGATGAACCCGATGCCGGGAGTAGACCGTGCGCTGGTGATTGCGGGCAGTGATAAACGGGGCCTTGCCTATGGGGTGTTTGAATTGTCCAGGCAAATGGGTGTATCTCCCTGGTATTGGTGGGCCGATGTACCGGTAAAAAGAAAAGTAGCGGTATATGTAAAGGCGGGTAAGTATACCTATGGTTCACCTGGTGTTCAATACAGGGGTATCTTCATCAATGATGAAGCACCGGCTTTTTCGGGTTGGGCAAAAGAGAAATTTGGTAAGGTAAATCACCTGGTATATACAAAAGTATTTGAGTTGCTGCTGCGGCTGAAGGGTAATTACCTATGGCCGGCGATGTGGGACAATGCCTTCAATGACGATGATACGCTTAACCCGGTGATGGCCGATAAATGGGGCATTGTAATGGGCACTTCGCACCATGAACCCATGTTGCGGGCTCAGCAGGAATGGAAACGGTATGGCAGGGGGCATTGGGATTATACGCGCAATGATACGGTACTGCGCAGCTTCTGGCAAAAGGGTATTGAAAATATGGGCAGGCATGAAAGCATTGTAACGGTGGGCATGCGGGGTGATGGCGATATGCCCATGACGCAGGGAACGGCCACGGCCCTGCTGGAGCGCATCGTAAAAGACCAACGGCAGATCATTGAAAAGGTTACGGGCAAGCCGGCTGCTCAAACGCCGCAGCTATGGGCCTTATACAAAGAAGTACAGGATTACTATGATCAGGGAATGCGGGTACCCGATGATGTAACCTTGTTGTTGTGTGATGATAACTGGGGCAATATCCGCCGCCTGCCCAGGCCGGGCGACAAGCCGCGCAGTGGTGGTTATGGTATTTATTATCACTTTGACTATGTAGGCGGGCCACGCAATTACAAATGGCTCAATACAAACAATATTGCGCGGGTGTGGGAGCAAATGCACCTGGCGTATGAACATAGGGTCAACAAGGTATGGATTGTGAATGTAGGCGATCTGAAACCCATGGAGTTTCCCATCTCCTTTTTATGGATTATGCCTGGAATGCCAAGGCCTGGACGGAAGATAACCTGGCGGGTTATTATACCAGCTGGGCAGGTGAACAATTCGGCCCCGGCTATGCTGCTGCCATTGGTGACCTGCTGCGAAAATATGCGCTGTATGCAGCGCGGCGAAAGCCGGAATTGCTGGATGCCGATACGTATCGGTTGGACGGTTATGGTGAAGCAGACCGGGTTTTGGAAGGGTGGACGAACCTGCTGGCACAGGCTGAAAAAATAAACAAAGGCCTACCCGGGGAATACCAGGATGCTTTTTTGAATTGGTGCTTCACCCGATTAAAGCGCTTACCAACCTGCACCAGTTATATTATGCCGTAGCGCAAAACAAACGGTATGCTGCAGTACAGGATCCACAAGCCAATGGCTGGGCCGATAAAGCCAGGGAATATTATTTACAGGACTCCCTGTTGACCATCCGGTACAACAAAGAACTAACGCATGGCAAATGGAATCATTTCATGGACCAAACGCATATTGGTTATACCTACTGGCAGCAACCACCGAACAATGTGATGCCGGCAGTGACTTATGTTGACAGTAATGCCGCAGGCAAGGCTGCCGGGGCTGTGGATACGCCAGCCGCCAATATCAATAGGAATGACCTCACGGTTTCATTACTTGCCGGCCAATATACCAAAGCAGTGAACAGTAATGGCATTACCTGGAAAAGGATCCCGGATATTGGCCGCGAAGGCGATGGTATGACCAGTTTCCCGGTAACCGCCAGCATTGGTTCGGCCACAGGTAATAGTCCTCACCTGGAATACCTGGTTTCGCTAAAAGATACGGGTGTGGCAAACCTGGCATTGTACTTCTCCCCTACTTTAAATATTTACAATGAAGGAGGACTGCAATATGCTGTTTCGGTAGATGATGAACAACCGCAGGTAATAACACTTAATAAAGATGATAATAACCTGCGCACCTGGGAAGGATGGGTGGCGAACAATGTAATTGTGAAAACCTCGGAACACCGGTTGCGCAAGCCTGGCAGGCATACCATTCGTTACTGGCTGCTTTCGCCAGGTGTGGTGCTGCAAAAGTTAGTCATCAGTACAAGGGTGGTGAAGCGTAGTTACTTGGGGCCGCCTGCTACTCCTCAACCTTAATTAGTTATTTCATTTTTCAACCAATAAAGTCTTTATATGCATTTCCGGAAACGTCCTTTGTTTGTTACGATGGCTTTCTTTTCGCTGGCAGCAGTAAGCTGTAATGACAATGCGCCTGCCACAGCAGCAGGTACCGGCACCAGCGCTACTGCCGTACCTGCTAAAGAGTACCTGTCGCAACCACTGGTAAAACATATTTATACGGCCGATCCTTCGGCCCACTTATTCAATGGGCGCATTTATGTATATCCTTCGCATGATACGTCTACAGGTACCAGGGAGGACGACCTGGGCAGTCATTTCGATATGCGGGATTATCATATCCTTTCCATGGATTCGGTGGGGGGTAGTGACCGATCATGGTGTGGCGCTGGATATAAAAATATTCCCTGGGCAGGCCGCCAGTTATGGGCGCCCGATGCTGCTTTTGCCAATAATACTTATTATCTCTATTTCCCGGTAAAGGACAAACAAGATGTATTCCGCATGGGAGTGGCTAGCAGCAAGCACCCGGAAGGGCCATTTATGGCAGAAAAGGATCCCATCAAGGGCAGTTATAGCATTGATCCCTGTGTGTTCAAAGATAAGAACGGGACTTACTATATGTATTTTGGCGGCATCTGGGGCGGGCAGTTACAGCGCTGGAACAATAACCAATACGATTCTACTGCTGGCAACCGCCAACCCGATGACCTGGCCATTTTACCACGTGTAGCGAAGCTGAGTGCCGATATGAAAAGTTTTGCCGAACCAGTGCGCGAGATCAAACTGGTAGATGCACAGGGTAATGGCTACAAGGAAAAAGACAATGACCGCCGCTTTTTTGAAGGTTCCTGGGTGCATCAATACAATGGCAAATATTATTTCTCTTACTCTACGGGCGATACGCACAATATCTGCTATGCTACCAGCGACAATCCCTATGGCCCCTTCACCTATCAGGGTATTATCCTGAAGCCAGTAGATGGATGGACCAATCACCATTCGATCATTGAAAAAGACGGCAAGTGGTTTTTGTTTTATCATGATGTGCAATTATCGGGCAAGACTCACTTGCGCAATGTGAAGGTGACGGAATTGCATTACAATGCGGATGGCAGCATACAAACCATTACCCCTGTTAGATAGTATCGGTTACTCAAAAGAAATGGCCCTTATGAACAGATCATTTTTACTGGTAAGTTGCCTGTTATTGGTTGCATTCATAGACAACAGTACTGCGCAGGTAAGGTTACCGCAATTGGTGCGGGACAGTATGGTATTACAAAGGGATACGCGGGTTAGGATATGGGGTTGGGCCAGCGCCAGCGCCCGGGAAAAAGTATCGGTACAATTCAACAACAAAACGTATAAAGCTACTACGGGGCCGGATGGGAAATGGCAGGTGTATTTGCCGCCCATGCCTGCAGGTGGGCCCCATACCATGCGTATCAAGGGCAGTAATCAACTGGAGCTGAAAGATATCCTGATCGGTGATGTGTGGATCTGTTCGGGTCAGTCAAATATGGTACACCAAATGATCCTGCACCGGGAATTGTATGAGCAGGATATTGCCAGCGCCAACAATCCGCTTATCCGTCATTTCTGGATACCTACGATGACCGATCTGCAAGGTCCGCATGATGACCTGCCAACGGGTTATTGGAAACCTGCTACCCCGCAGGATGTACTACAATTTTCAGCGGTGGCTTATTTCTTTGCCAAAAGATCTATGACCGGTATAAGGTTCCCATTGGCCTTATCAATGCCAGTGTAGGCGGTACGCCCATTCAGGCCTGGACAAGTGAAGAAGGACTGGCAGCCTTTCCGGATATTACCAGCCTCATTCAAAAAAATAAAGACACAGCCTATACCAATGGCTTTGCCCGGCGGGCTATGGCTGCTACTGCTAACCGGCCTACAACTCAGGACAAGGGATTAACGGGCAGCACTAGCTGGTTTGATGTGAACTATGAGCCTGCAGGCTGGCGCACGATCAATGTGCCCGGTTATTGGGAAGACCAGGGTATCCGTGACCTGGATGGTGTGGTTTGGTACAGGCGGGAGATCACTGTGCCGGCATCGATGGTAAACAAGCCGGCTAAAATGGCCCTGGGCCGCATCGTAGATGCTGATATGGTGTATGTGAATGGCAAACAAGTGGGCATTACTACTTACCAATATCCACAAAGAAGATACACCCTGGCGCCTGGTATTTTGCAAGCCGGCAAAAACACCATCGTTGTACGCGTTACGAACAATAGCGGCAAAGGTGGCTTTGTACCGGATAAACCTTATTACATCAGTGCCGGGCAAGATACGCTTGACCTCAAAGGCACCTGGCAATACAAGGTGGGTGAAGTGTTCACACCTCAAACTGGTGGCGGTGGCGGGTTTTCGGCCCAGAACAGTCCCACTGCTTTGTACAATGCCATGCTGGCGCCTGCAACGCCGTATACCATTAAAGGGTTTCTGTGGTACCAGGGCGAAGCCAATACCTTTAATGCGGCAGCCTATACGGCCTTAATGCCGGCGTTGATCAAAGACTGGCGCAAAATATGGGGACAAGGGGAGCTGCCTTTTCTCTATGTACAGTTGCCCAATTTCATGGATGTACAATACCTGCCTTCCGAAAGTCAGTGGGCAGCTACCAGGGAAGCGCAGTTGAAAACACTTGCGGTACCCAATACGGGTATGGCGGTAGCCATTGACCTGGGAGAATGGAATGATATCCACCCCGACAATAAAAAGGAGGTGGGGGAACGATTGGCTTTGTGGGCGCAGGGGATAGCTTATGGTGATCAACACCTGGTTGTTTCGGGACCGCTCTTTGATACGGCCATCATCGGGAATGACCGCATCATCATTCGATTTACGCATACCGGAAGTGGGCTCATCACCAACGATGGTGAAGCACCCGGCAGCTTTGCCATTGCCGGAGCTGATAAGAAGTTTGTGTGGGCTAAGGTGAAGATAGCGGGCAACCAGGTGATTGTGTGGCAGGATGGTATTACTCATCCGCAATACGTGCGGTATGCCTGGGCCGATAATCCCGATCATGCCAATTTGTACAATAAAGAAGGATTGCCAGCTTCTCCTTTCAGGACGGATAAGTGAGGAAGGCGGCAGTCGTTTGCACCAGGGGGCTAAGAGGTGACACCTTTCCCTTGCCAAGAAAACGAAAGGTGTCACCTCTTTCCTGATGAAGATGAGCCGCTCTCCAACGCTGCTTTCGCCGGGCGACAGAGCGACCCACCTTTATTCCTTGCGCCAGCCATAATAAATTTGGATGACAGTTCCTTGCGCCAGGATCGTGTATTTGGCCCCCTTTAGGGGTCCCCGCTTTGTAGCAACAGGTTGCGTGTTCGATGCGGCGCCGTAGGTGACGCTACGCTCGCAGATAAAATGGTCTTTGTTTATAAAATAATTGTATGCAAAAATGTATTCCCTTTCTCCTGTTGGTGATAGCGTTGTCTCCTGACAGCCATGCACAATTTGGAAGAATGCCGGCAGCCGATAGTTTGCGGCGCGACAGCATCAACCGGGTGACGCAGCTGGATTATAAAAACATGCTGGCTGCTTTGCAGATCAGCAGCACCCGGCCGGGTCCATCGGGCAATCCACAAGCGCCCAATGCCGCTAATATTGACGAATCGAAGGCTTCTCCATACACTACCCTACCTGATCCGCTGGTGCTTAAAAATGGAAAGAAAGTAACCGATGCCCAAAGCTGGTGGCAGCAAAGGCGTCCGGAGATCGTGGAAGATTTTGACCGGGAGATCTATGGGAGGGTGCCTGCGCATGTACCCAAAGTAACCTGGGAAGTAACCAGCACGCAACAGGAAATGGTGGGCAGCTTCCCCGTGATCGTTAAAAAGCTATTGGGGCATGTTGACAATTCAGGGTATCCCTCCCTCAACGTAGCTATTCAACTAACGCTTACTACGCCTGCCAATGCTGTAGGTCCGGTACCTGTGATCATGGAATTTGGTTTTGTATTTCCACCTGGTTTTAATCCACCCAGGGATACTTCCAAAAATGCTCCACTCACTTGGCAGCAACAAATACTGGCGAGGGGTTGGGGTTATGCCATCCTGGTGCCTACCAGCTTTCAAGCCGATAATGGGGCGGGGCTTACGCAGGGTATTATTGGCCTGGTGAATAAAGGACAATCGCGCAAACCGGATGATTGGGGTGCTTTGCGGGCCTGGGCCTGGGGCGCCAGCAGGGCCATTGATTATTTTGAAACAGACAAAGCAGTAGATGCAAAACGATTGGGTATTGAAGGTTTATCACGCTATGGCAAGGCTACCATTGTTGCTATGGCGTATGAACCAAGATTGGCAATAGCCTTTGTGGGTTCTTCGGGAGCAGGTGGCGTTAAACTATTGCGCCGGGTGTATGGCGAGCAGGTGGAGAACCTGGCAGCCTCGGGCGAATACCATTGGTTTGCCGGCAACTTCATCAAATATGCTGGGCCACTTACCCCCAATGACCTGCCGGTAGATGCGCATGAATTGGTAGCGCTTTGTGCGCCGCGGCCGGTATACATCAGTGTTGGCTCGCCCACGGTAGAAGGCCGCTGGGTAGATGCAAAAGGTTTGTTCCTGGGAGGCGTACATGCCGGGCCGGTATATAAGCTATTGGGTAAAAAGACCTGGGTACTTTGGAGATGCCGGAACAGGAAACAGGATTGACCAATGGAGATATTGCTTTCCGGCAACATGCCGGTGGCCATACCACCGGACCTAACTGGCCCAGCTTCCTGGAGTTTGCCGGGCGTTATTTTAACCGTTGACCTTAGCAATCACCAATTTATTCATGCGCCGGTAAGTGGCAGGTGTTACCTTGAATTGCTTGAGGAAAGACTTACCGAAACTACTTTGAGAGGTATAACCAACCATGCGGGCCACTTCAAAAACCCGGTATTCGCCTCCTGCCAGTAATTCAGCGGCCCGGTTTAACCTGGCCTCATTAATCAGCTCATTGGGCGTTCTGTCGGTGATGGTTTTCATTTTCCGGTACAAGGTGGGGCGGCTCATGTGCATCAACTTGGCCAGCAAGTCTACATTCAGGACCTCGTCACGCTCCTGGCCAAACAGGCAGTCATTGAGCTTTTGTTGAATAACTTCTTTCTCCCGGGTATTCAATAAAATGGTACTGGCCATGGCAAAATCGCTTTTTTGAAGCAGTGATGGTGATAAAGGATTGAAAATAAAAGTCATATTAACACAAAACAAATGTAGCGGGGCCAGGTAGCAGGAAATGGTTCATTTGTTGAAATTGATGATACTTATGTTTTTGATGACCCGGAATGGAATAATAGCTGTACTGTGAACAATTATTATTCTATTCCTGCATAATTGTAATCGATTTCATTCCTACATTCGATCAGCGCAAATGAAGCCCACCTTGCTTTAAGAACTACTGGTTTGGTCAGCCCTGCTTCCTTACTTTAACGATGGCTACCTATATGATAAAATATATCTACACGGCACTCACCTGCTTGTTGCTGTTTGTATTAACAGGATCGGCCCAGTCTGACCCGATAAAATTCACTTTCCTGTCGGCCAGGGATGGTCTTTTATCCAATTCAGTAAATGCGATCCTGAAAGACCATTACGGATTGATGTGGTTTGCTACCGATGACGGCTTGAATAAGTTTGACGGTACTAATTTTACGGTTTACCGACATACCCCCGGCGATAGCAGCAGCCTGCGGGCCAATGAAATACTGGCACTTCATGAAGACAGGGCTGGCAACCTGTGGATTGGCACGAGTGGTGGCGGATTGAGCAAGTATGACCGCAAAAGGGATGCCTTTATCCATTATCCCCTGCAATCGCAAACACAGGAACTTCCAGGCAATGCCGTGATCATGAGTATTTGCAGTGACCTTTCGGGCAAGGTCTGGATCGCGCAGTTTGAATACCTGTTTGTGTTTGACCCTGCCAATAATACCCTATCCCGGCTCAAACTGCAAGCCGCTGCCGATGCCAATCATTCTCCTGCTTCTCCCGTATGCGTTTTTGCCGATAGCAAACAGCGTATTTGGGCCGGCACCATAAATGGCCTTTACCTGTATACAGGCGGGTCCAATCTGTTTAAAAAATACGTTCATAATGATAAGGACTCCTTTAGCCTGGTAGGCAACAAGATCAGGGCCATTACGGAAGACAGCAAAGGGTTTATCTGGGTGGGTACCAGTGCCGGCCTTTGCAGGTTGCGGCCCGATGGTGCGGGATTCAATTCACTTCGCCAACTCAATGGCAATACTTCCCGGTTAAACAGCCATGAGATCAATTGCATTGAACCCGATGCCGGAGGGCATTTGTGGATCGGCACCTCCGAAGGGTTGAACATTCTCAATACCCAATCCTTAACAGTCAGCACTTACCTGCCTGAAGAAAATAATATCCATAGCCTTACCAGTAAATACATCCGTTGTGCCTATATCGACCGCCAGGGCATCTACTGGTTGGGCACTTTCCGTGGAGGGATCAATAAATACGATAAAAACCTGAACCTGTTCGACCTCAAGCTTAGCAGTACTTTCCGGGAACAAGGATGCAACACCACCATTGTCAGCTCTTTTGCTGAAAACAGCAATGGTCTTATTTACTTTGGAACGGATGGCGGTGGTATGTATGAATTCAATCGTACAACCAGTCGCATCAAGCCGGTTGACTGGAAGTTGCCGGTGAAATACAGTGGCAAGATGTCTATATTGGTACTGCTCCAAAGCAGGGAGAACAAACTTTATATAGGTTCTTATGGACAGGGGCTGATGGTGGTAGACCCAGCCACTGGTATGGGGAAACAATTTGTGCAAGGCCCCGGGCCAGATAACCTCAGCGGTAATGATATCTTTTGCATTAAAGAAGACCGAAAAGGAAATATATGGGTGGGTACCAATGGCCAGGGTGTCAATGTGCTCAAAAATAACAAGGTTATTGCCAGGTATACCCCCTGCCTACACCCGGCATAGCCAACGAATACCTGCTGCCCTTTAATGGTTATGCCAGGGCGATAGAAGAAGACCAGGAAGGCAATTTTGGATCGGCTCGCATGGCGGTGGTATCGCCCTGTTTGAACCTGCCCATAACCGGTGGACTGTTTATACGCAAAGCAATAGTAAACTGCCCGGCGATAAAATTGAGTGCATGTTATACGATAGCCAGGGCAATCTATGGGTAGGTACGTATGGCGCAGGACTTAGCTTATTTGACAAAAACGCCAGGAATTTATTACCTTCTCCGAGAAAGACGGATTACAGAACACCACGATCTACCAGATCGTAGAAGATGTGAAAGGGCAGATATGGCTTACGACCAATTTAGGTATCAGCAGTTTTGACCGAACCACTAAAAATTCCGGAACTATACGCATTACAATGGGGTTCAGAACAACAATTTTGTACATAGTTCAGGCTTGCGCCTGTCCAGCGGAGAGCTGATCTTTGGCGGATTACAAGGCTTCAATTATTTTGATCCGGCCAACTTAACCATTAACAAGAATGTGCCAGCTGTTTTGTTAACTGATTTAAGGATCTCTAATAAATCGGTATTGGCGGGAGAAGAGGCGCCCATCAAAGCACATATTTCTGTAGCAGAAAGTATTCAACTGGCCTATAAGCAAAACTTTGCATTAAGTTTTGTGGCGCTCAATTATACCATCCCCAAGCAAAACCATTATGCCTATAAGCTGGAAGGGTTTGATAAAGACTGGAATTATACGGGCACTACCAATACTGCTTCTTATACGAACCTCGATCCGGGTGAGTACCTTTTTCATGTAAAAGCCAGTAACAATGATGGTGTCTGGAGCGCTAATGATAAAGTGATCCACATCCTTGTACGTCCCCCTTTTGGCGTACTACCTATGCCTACTTGTTTTATATGGTAGCGGTAAGTGGCCTGCTGCTCTATAGTCGACACCTGGGTATTACCCGCATCAGAAAGAAATTCCTGTTGGAGCAAGAACGGCAGGAAGCCAAACGTATTCAGGAACTGGATCGGTTAAAGATCAAATTCTTACCAACCTTAGCCACGATTTCAGAACACCGATATCATTGATCATGGGACCGGTGGAGCAACTGATAGCCGGAGAAAAAACGGGCAGCAACCTGGATAAACTGAGCATGATCAAACGGAATGCGCGCAGGCTACTCAACCTGGTTAACCAACTGCTGGATTTCAGGAAGGTGGAAGAACATGAACTGAAATTGCAATTGACCGATGGGGAGTTTGTGTCCTTTGTAAAAGAAACGTCCGACTCCTTCAGGGATTTTGCCGAAAGGAAACATATTCAATTCAGTTTTACCAGCAGCTTGCCAAAGCTGGATGTTCGCTTTGACCATGATAAAATGGAACGTATTCTCTTTAACCTGCTGTCGAATGCTTTTAAATTTACCCTGGAAGGGGTACGGTACGGGTAGTACTGGAACTAGCTGCCCAGGCTACAAATGAGGCAGGTATCCAATGGGTAACCATTCAAGTGATCGATACAGGGGTTGGTATTCCCAAAGAAAAGCAGGAGCTGATATTTGAACGTTTCTATCAAACCAATAGCAATAATGCAGTACTGAACCAGGGATCGGGCATCGGCCTATCGATTACAAAAGAGTTCATTAAAATGCACGGCGGTGCGATCCTGGTAGACAGTGAACCCGGCCTGGGAGCTGCGTTTGTGATACAACTGCCTCTGGCGTTGTCTGTTAAACAGGCGACCATTGAACAAACCGGCCTGCCGCTGGTTCCTTCAACACCATCATGGTTGCCGGGAATAACACCTGCGGAAGTGACACCTGCCATTAGAGCGACCAACGGCGGCACCACCGAACTTCCGTTGGTATTGTTGGTAGAAGACAATGAAGATTTCAGGTTTTACCTCAAAGACAACCTCCAGTATAACTATAAGGTGCTGGAAGCTTCCAATGGAAAGGAAGGTTGGCAAAAAGCGCTCGCCCACCATCCACTGCTCATTGTAAGTGATATTACCATGCCGGAAATGGATGGTATTGAATTGTTGCAAAAACTAAAAGGCGATAAAAGGACGAGTCATATACCGGTTATATTGCTCACTGCCCTCACTACGGAAGAACAGCAACTGGCCGGATTGGCAACGGGGGCCAATGACTATATTGCCAAACCATTCAACTTTGAGGTACTCCATGCCAGGATCAAAAACCTGCTGCACCTTAATAATACCCTCAAAAATACTTATACCAGGCAGATCAGGGTGCAGGCGCCGGTAATGGAAATTGAATCGGCCGATGAGAAATTGCTGAATAAGATTGTATGTTACCTGGAAGACAACCTGACGAATTCACAACTATCGGTGGAAACATTAAGTAAAGAGGTTGGCATGAGCCGCAGTTCACTCTATAATAAATTATTGGAGTTGACGGGCGAAACGCCCGTAGAGTATATCCGTTCTTACCGGCTCGATAAAGCAGCCGGCCTTATGGAAAAAGCGATATGACGATTGCCGAGATTGCCTACCAGGTAGGATTCTCCACCCCCAACTATTTTGCCAGGTCATTCAAGAACAAATTCAACATGCTACCTTCGGAATTTATTACACGGATGCGGAAGAGCCATCCAAACAGCGATAATTAAGGACGGCCAGGTATTGGCAAAGGTGAGTCACCCTGCAGCCCGGCATTGCAGTGCGGCAGGATGGCCCACCTTCAGGGGCCTTGCACAATCGTAAGCAGAAATTGAGACGAATAAACCATTTGGCCAGGCTGGTTTATGTATGATTTTTCGACTTTTATACATGCGATTGAATCATTACATCCTGATCATAGCCACTTCGCTGTTAGCCGGCAACACTGCCTGCGGACAGAACGAAATACCCCTGCCGTCTCTGAAAACGATCTTTAAGAATGATTTCCTGATCGGTACGGCGCTCAATATGGAACAAGTACAGGAGAAAGATGCAGCCATTGCTACAATGGTTCCCCAACAGTTCAATGCCATTACCCCTGAAAATATCATGAAGGCATCCCTGCTACATCCCGGATGGGACAAGTATAATTTTGAAGCTGCTGATCAATTGGTGGCGTATGCTACAAAATACCAGCTCAAGGTCAATGGTCATACGCTTATCTGGCATAGTCAATTGCCTGGGTATGCACGGAAATTGAAAAATGCCGATTCTGTACGGCAGTTCTTTACCAGCCATATTACTACGGTAGCAGGCCGTTATAAGGGAAAAGTGTATTCCTGGGATGTGGTGAATGAGGCATTGAATGAAGATGGTTCCCTGCGCAGATCGGTGTTCTTACAATACCTCGGCGATGACTATATTGTAGAAGCATTCCGGCTGGCCCAGCAAAATGCACCGGATGCAGAACTGTATTACAATGATTACAATATTGAGCAACCCCAAAAGAGGGCAGGCGCCCTGGCCCTGATCAAAAAGATACAGGCTGCCGGTGTCCGCATCGACGGCGTGGGTATACAGGGTCATTGGCGTATTAACAACCTACCCCTGAGCTATATAGAAGAAAGCATCCAGGCATTTGCAGCCCTGGGGGTGAAAGTAATGTTTACTGAGCTTGATCTCACTGTATTACCCAATCCCTGGGAAGGCAATACGGCCGATATTAACCGCACAGCCGATGGCAAAAGACCCGGTATTAATCCTTATACCACCGGTTTACCCGATTCGGTACAACTCAAGTTGAGCAAAGCGTATGAAGACCTGTTCAGGTTATTTGTCAAATACCAGGATAAAATAAGCCGCGTTACATTTTGGGGTGTAAATGATGGTCAATCCTGGCTCAACAATTTCCCCATCTGGGGCCGTACCAATTATCCCTTACTGTTCGACAGGCAAAACAAACCCAAACCTGCCTTCTATACTGTCATTGCCACCCATAAAGACAACCAAGCCACTGATACTCCCGCGTCGCATTGAAGTGGAGCACCTTTCGACTGTCTGGCCCCCTTTAGGGCTTAAGCTTTGTAGAGGCAACATGATGCGCGTTCAACGCGGCGCCGTAGGTGACGAACCACAGCGCTCACCGGGTTGTGCGCTTACAGCGCACAAAACCTTTACCTACATTTTTCTACAAAGCTTAAGCCCCTAAAGGGGCTCACAGAAACCAGCTTCGACAATTCCTATTAACGCTTCGGCAGTGTGCATGGAAGGCGCATTTCGGCGGACGCCTTGATCTGACAAGCGATGACACCTTTCCCTGGCGACGCAAGTGAAAGGTGTCACCTCTGTTGGACAAAAATATCTGTCTTTCGGACCTCCCGACTTTTCCAACTTCCGGACTTTTCCAACTTCCGGACTTTTCCGACTTTCCAACTTCCCGGCTTTTCCAACTTCCCGACTTTTCCGACTTCCCGACTTCCGGACTTCTTTACTTATACATCGGATCATTACCATTGTACTGTAAATATTGATATTGAGCGGCATTGTTCACTGGCATGCCCGATGAAGTAGCATACAAGGCAAAAAAGCAACCGGTAAATCCACCTGCCTGCCGGGTGCTCACATATTTGGCATCCAGGCCGCCTTGCAGTTTAATCCAGTTATTGGCTTTTATTGCATAATAAAAATCGTAGTGGTCTCCCTGGGCATCTATCTTCAGTTGCAATTGTTTGCTGTTACCTGTTAAAGGAGTTGCGGTGATCAATTCCATGCCTTTATCTCCTTCTTTGCCCTTATACAATTGTATTACTGGCTGCCCCTTATCGATGGACTTACAGAGGTAGTAAAAATGGGTTTCATCATAGTACACCATAAAGCCTGCTTTTTCGTTTTCCGCTTTGGCGGTAAAACGCAGGGAGGTTTCGGCACTGGCATACAGGTGTTGTTGCCGTTTACCAATAAAGGAAGGTACACCGGTTTCCATTACGGTAGCAGGCTTCAGTTGCAGCGTTAACCCCGTTTTTTATTCAACGAAAAGGAACTGCTGTCGCAGGAACGCAGGAACAACAGCGAGGGGTCAAGCACTTTGTCAAAGGTTATCCTGTACGAAAAGTTGCCACTTTGTGGTGTTGTGCCAGGTTGCTTTACTTCCGGGAAATTGGCAGTGTAGTGATACTGTACTTCTTTATGCCCAGGATCAATCACGGGCCAATCGTTGATCCATTCCACCGGTGCAATAAAGGTTTCCCTGCCGGTATTGTAATAATCACCCGTGTAAGGCCGGCAGGCCAGGAAGATGGCATAGGTTTTACTATCGGGACCTTCTACCAATTGCGCATGGCCGGTGCTGGTGACCGGATATTTACGGTCGTCCGGCAATCCCCGTTGGGTAAGGATCGGATTGTTTTCATAAGGCGTATAAGGTCCCCAGACGGATTTGCTGCGCAATACCACTTCCGAATGATTCACCGAAGTACCTCCTTCGGCTGCATAGAGATAATACCAGCCATTTCGTTGTAACAAATGCGGCCCTTCTATCCATACCGGTTTCTTACTAATGTCTACTCCACCGTTTACCAGGATTTGTTCTTCACCCACTACTTGTAAAGCTATCGGATCAAATTCATACATACGAATGGTTCTATGACCCGAATACAAGGGTCTATTTTCGGGTGGATCGCTATTGTAAATGATATAGGCTTTATCGTCTATGAAATGGATCGACGGATCGATGCCCCGCACTTTGCGCAACCATACGGGATCACTCCAGGGACCAGCCGGATTTTTCGCAGTGATCACAAAATTGCCCCCGTCATCAATATTCGTGCAGGTAATATAGAAGGTGCCATTGTAGTAACTGATGCCGGGTGCAAACAGCCCCTGGTGGTACGTTGCTTCAGGAATTGTAGCTGGCTGGTACGGTCAATAGCACTGCCGATCTGTTTCCAGTTCTTGAGGTCTTTGCTGTGAAAGATGGGCAGGCCGGGGAAAAACGAAAAGTAGAATTGACGAGGTAATAATCCGTCTCCACCTTTACGATACTGGGATCGGGATAAAAACCTTTGAGTACAGGGTTTACCAAAGTAATGGATTGTGCTTGCGCCACATGGCTAAAAAGCTGGAGCAGATCAAAAACAAAATAATTACATAAGGTACAAAACAACATTTCTTCATGTATACTTCTTTTATGGTACTGTGTAAAATCAATCCCCGGCCACACTTGCCAGGGATTGTTATTAATTAGGGATTATATAATTATTCAATCTGCGAAATCTGTGTTTCTAAATCAGCGTAATCTGCGATTCAATCTGCGATCCTTATTTCGTGTTTGCTTTTAGTGCCTCTGCTACCGATGCATAAGCCAACTTACGCACATAGGCTTCATTCCAGAGGCCAATGGGCTCACCGGGCCGCCAGTAAGAATTGACCGGACTATCCAGCGGACTCAGATAGTAATACCATACCGTTGTTTGGCGGGGATCAACTCAAAATATTTATCAATCACGAATTTGTACAACGCTGCTTGTGCCTTATAATGTTCCGTGGTAGCTGCGGTAGTCTTCACGCCTACGCCCATGTCCAGTTCCGATATTTTGATCAGCTTGCCCGTTGCTGCCAACAACTTGAACATCTCTTCTATCTTTTGCTTATCCGTACTGGTGGTGATGTGCATTTGCGAACCAATGCCATCTACTTTGGCGCCCTTGCTTTCAATGTATTTCACATATTCTATCAGCCCACGGCATTTATCCAGGTTGTATTCCAGGTTATAGTCATTGATAAAATGAATATCAGTGGCATTGCCGTATTGGCGGGCCAGTTTGAAGGCCGTTACCCCATAATCCTTACCCAGGTAGTCCTGCCAAAAAGAATTCATCAGCAGCAATATTTGTACGTCCAACTGCTGTCTTCAACTCATAAGGTTTGCCATCGTCCATGGGCTCATTCACAACATCCCAGGCTTTTACCGAAGCCTTGGTTACTTCCTGCATACCCTTGATCCACTTCTCCAGCGACTCGGTGAGGATCACCACTTTCTCTACAGGTGTTTTCTCGGCAATCGTGGTCACACCGCCGGTGGCCTTACTGCTTTTGAGCACTACATCATCAATATAGACAGTGCCCGCAAACTCACCATAACTGAAGATCAACCGGCTCCGGTCGGCAGCGGTAGTAGTGGTGGCAATGGTGACCAGTTTCCAATCGGTGGTTACTGGTACCTGCCCAAAACCGTTGGAGCTGTAATTGGCGCTTTGCAGTTCGGGACGAATGATGCCAGCCGCTGTACCCTTTACCCAAAAACTCAGTTCATACTGCTCCGCATTATTCAGGTTGGCAGCAAAAGAGTAGCTGGTTTGCACATCCCAGTAATTGGCCGTTTTGGTGGGGTTGGTTACATAAAATGCTTTCCCTTTATTGCCTACGCCCATACCATCGGCTGTAATGCCCCGGGTGGAACTGCCACCCCAGCCGCCCCAGCCACTGCCTGTTTCAAAGTCGCCATTGGCCACCAGGTTATTGATGGCGGGTGTGCCCTGGGTATCGTATACATACAGGTTGTTGACATCAATAAAATAAGTAACCCCGGTTTATATCCCAGGTCAAATCGCAGCTTGATCTTATCACCGGCAAAATCTGTGACAGTAAAACGGATCTCCTTCCAGGATATGCCTGTTTTGAAAGTAGCGGTAGCCGTGCCCGACCTGGTCCAGTCGATGGCAGGCGTATTGTTATTCAATCCTTCAAATGAAATACGGCCTTCCCCGGCTATGTCCGACTTGATGTACAGCACCACTTCATATTTGTGTGTTTTGTTCACGGTAATGAAAGGGGTGATCAATTGCAGGTCGGTAGGGGCTGAGGAACTGGCAGCAGAAACCAGCTTGATCGCTTTGGTTCCGGCGCCCATGCCATCGGCATCTGTTACTGTAATACCAGCGCCGGGATTGGCGAGTGTCCAGCCGGTAAAACTTTTATCCTTGAGGCCGGCCAGGTTCAGGTCATTGGCATAAGCGGGTGAGGTGGCCACCAGCGGCGAAAGCAACCCTTTTAAGTAGGCTGCATTCTGATTGGCATGCCACATCAATGTGTGACCATATACCGTCATATTGGCCTCTGCAGCCTTTTGCAGCAGGTCCTTCACCTTGGCAAGGTTCAGGCTGCCATCGGCTTGTACTACAGCGCCATGTTTCATTTCATACCCCAATACCAGTTCGTCAAAGTTCTTATTGACCAGGCGGTATTTGACTCCCTTGTCCAGGTATTCCTGTAAACCAAGCGCTACGCCCCATTTGAAATTGGGATGGGCTGCCCGGTTGATATAACTTTTTAATGGAGGATAAGCGTCGATATCCTCTTGGGTAGCTACCGGTTCCGGTTTATCTACCGTAAAAGCCGGTGCTTTGTATTTATTGCAAGCTGTCAGCATGGTCAATGCCGTGAGGCCTGCTGTGATGGTAAATAGTTTGTTCATAACAAAACAAAGATTAAAGATGGCAGAATGTATTACTTGCCTACTGGCGTAAAGGTTTCCATGGTTACCGAACGGTCGCGCATCACCAGTGTATCCGTAGAGGCCACCTGCATATCTGTCAACGTAACCTGGTAATTGAGGTACAATCCGTCCCGGTCTTTGGCGCCCCAGCTGTTCTTTTCGCCTTTCTTCACAAACCGGCCGCTGCCACTGGCGGTGAAACTGGCATTGGCAGCGGTGATGGTGCATTTCCCGGCATCATCAAACCGCAGCAGGAGCGGGCAGTTTACGTTGATACCGTCCTTGTTCTTCAATACCAGTGGAAATTCAAGCTCCTTCATCCCTACTGTATTCAATTTGTTTACCTCATCATTTTCAACGTAGGGTTTATGGCGTACAATGGTTTGGTTCATGCTGCCCGTCACCACATCTTTGCCCCGGCGCAGGTAATTGCCATGCCAGGGGTTTACATACTTGATGGCATACAACGTAAATTCCTTTCCGTACAGGATCGAGTCGGCGCCTGTCTTACCCGTCATCCGCAGGGGATCACATAGGTGTTTTTGATCGCTTTCGGATCATTGAAAAAGGCAGGTGTCAACTGCACTTCCACTCCTCCGGCCAGTTGCCCCTTGGGAATGGTGATGCTATTGGTGGCTAACGTGAAGTAACTGGCCGGCATGGGCAATACCTCCTCTTTGCCTGCGCCAAACAACAGGCCATTGCCCAGCAGGCTATTGTCTACAATGACCGGGATGGTTACATCCTGCTTGCTATAGTACACGCCACCTGTAGCAGCCATGATCTTACATTTGCCCTGGTTGTCCAGGTCGGTATTGAATACGTCTTCCCCAAAAGTGATGGTGCGTACCGGATATTGGTAAGCGAAATACACCGTTTGGTACTCATAGTCCGGGAACTCGGCTTTTTATTGCAAGCCCCCAACACCAGGCCCCCTATGATTGCTAACAGAAACTGTTTCATAATTACTATTTTCAGTTAAATACTAATCATTGTTTATGCCTCACTCGCCAATGTTCCGTTTCTCCCACTCGCCAGCGTCCCGCCGGTGAGCATATTGGCAAGCCTCCGGCTTGCTCCCCTACCTCCATCCCTGGTTCTGTTCCAGCATACCAAACTTCAGGATCTCTCCATAAGGAATAGGTCCATAGATCATGAAGGGTTGAAACTGACGCGCCTCCACATTGATATAGGAAGGCGTATTGCTTCGGATGCTAACCCCTTTGGCTGCTTCAGTAAGGCCCAGCTTCCAACGGCGCAGGTCCCAGAAACGGAATCCCTCAAAGCATAATTCCAGCCTGCGTTCATTGCGGATCAATTCACGCAGTTGGTCTTTGTTGCCCTTTACTGATTCCAGGTAAGCGTCATTATTGGTGGTGCCCACACCCGCCCTTTTGCGGATGGCCTTGATCACCTCATAGGCCGAAAAAGTATTACTGCCGGTACCCATCGGACCCCAGGCCTCATTGGCTGCTTCGGCATAGTTCAGCAACAATTCGGTATAGCGGATATGCGGTTTGTAATGACGTTGATTGTTGGCCGAATGGGATTGAGGTTTACATCCTGGCGCAGCAATTTGCGCAGGTAATAACCGGTACGGGTGGAAGTCTCAACTTTGTTCAGCCCATCGTTGGTAGTACCATCTGCTGTTGTATTGATTGCCGTATTGTTGGGCCCCGCTGTTCCTCCATTGACCAGGATGAACAATTTGAGCCTTGGATCACGGTTATTATAGGGATTGGCTGCATCGTAATTGGCAGCGGGATCTGCGATGGGATAACCATTGACCATGGGGAAAGCATCTACCAGGTTCTGTGTAGGATTGATGCGGCCGCTTCCAAACTGACTGGGTGGAAAATTGGCCTGCTCCAGGTCGCGGCTGTCACCATGGTTATTTCTCCACAACACTTCCGCCGGGTTCATGCCATCGGCCAGTGCGGTGATCTCTGTTTTGTCCCAATACCAGTTGAGCCCATTCGTAGCTACGGCTGCTAAGCCGCCTTTGAGGTTTAATACTTCAGCCGTATAGTTGGCGGCATCGGCCCAGGTGGTGCTGTTGCCACTGCTGAAGGCCGGACTGGCAGCCAGTAAAGCACATTTGGCGCGGATGGCTTTTACAATGCGGCCCGAAAGCAATCCGCGAAAGGTAGCGCCCATGGCCCGGTCGTATTCCACCTTGGTTACGGTGCCAAACCTGGCGGGTATCTGTGCAGCGCTGGGAATATTCTCGAAGTCCAGTGGCAACAAGGCATCCGCCTGCGCCAGATCACTGTAGATCTGCTTCATGCAATTGTCAAAAGAAGCACGAGGCTGGTTGAAGTTAGCATCAGACCCCAGCACTTCCAATATCAATGGCACGCCCAGTAAGGAGGCGCCTTCTCCTACCCCTCCATGTGTTTGCAACAGGTGGTAATAGAATAAAGCCCTTAACCCATAGGCCTCGCCTTTTATGCGCATCCCAAATAATTTACTCACATTTTTATCGGCAGCCCATTGTACTGTATCCACATCGCGTAAAACGATATTGATATACTGGATCGCCGCATAGGAATTGGTCCATTGGCTCACCGGATTGTTATTGGCCGTCCACTGGCCATTGGCCATTTTCAGAAAACCATTGGTTTGATCATTACTCACCGCATCATCCGTGGCCACATCATTAAACGACCAGCTATTGGTAGGTATCCGGTTATACCCATTCAGCAGGATGCCAAAAGGAAACCGTGCATCGTTGGGAACATACTGGTTGGGGTCCAGGCTCCGGTTATTTTCAATGCCTGGCGTCAGCAGGTCCTTGCAACTGCTTAGTAGCACTAAAAAGCCAGCAATAAGGTTATACATCTGTTCATATTCATTTTCTTAATAGTGATATATAATTTCGCATCTCACGTTTCACTTCTCACCTCTTAAAACAGCGCTTTCACACCCAGGTTATAAAAACGGGTTTGCGGTGCACTGCCTACATTGGTTTCCATAAGCTGGCGTTCGGCCGATATCGTCAGCAGGTTGGCTCCGCTCACATATACACCCAGTTCCTTCACAAACTTCCTGGCGCCCAGTATACTACTCAGGTCATACGATACCTGCACTTTGGCCAGGTCGAAGCGGTTGTTTTTATACAGCCAGAAATCAGACGAGCGGAAATTGTTGTCACTATTGAAAGTTGTCAAGCGGGGATACTTGGCCGTTTCAGCCGTTGCCGGTGTCCAGCGGTCACGCACCACGATGGAGTATTTATCTTCTCCGTCTACCCAGAAATAAGAACTGTTCTTCATGCCATAGGCGCCAAAGCGGCCCACTCCCAATGCCAGGAAGGACAATTGCTTCCATTGCGCACTCAGGTTGATGCCCAATGTCATCGGCGCACCATACCAGCCGCCACGGCCCAGGTATACTTCATCCCGGCCATCAATTACACCATCACCATTCTGGTCTTTGTACTTCATATCACCGGGTTTCACCTGACCAAAGGTTTGTGTGGGCGAGTTGGTGATATCGGCTGCATCCCTGAAGAAGCCAAGACTTTGGAGGCCCCAGATCGCATCCAAGGGTTTGTCCTTCCGGTATTGGTAGGCATCTTCGTACACTTCTGCCCGTTTGATGGCTGTAGTTTTGTAATAGGAACCCACTATACCCAGCCTCCAGTCTACCGCTCCCAGCTTTTTATGAACGCTGACATTGAAGTCGAAACCCATCCGCTTGTCATCATTGTAATTCACATAAGGTATAAAGGAAGAAACAGGCCAGCCTGTTGTGAAGAAGGAAGGGAATAAAACCCCTGCCTGGATCAGGTTGCCCGTGATCTTGTTGACGAAGAAATTACCTTCCGCTTTCAACAGCCCTTTGAAGAAAGAGCCTTCCAGGCCCACGCTGATCTCTTCCCGCTTAGGAAAGGTCATATCGCGGTTATCACCTCTTCTTGATTCAGTTGCCTGTATACCACTGCCATCTTTCCATCCATACCAACTGCCCAGTACCGTATACACTCCCTGGTACAGGTAATAATTGGCTATATCGAGGTCGGTATGAAGGATGCCTGCCGATGCCGTCAGCCGCAGGTCGTCCACTACCCCACTGCCCCGTAGAAAGTTTTCATTGCTCAGGCGCCAGCCGAGTGATACGGTGGGTGAAATGGCCTGGCGTTTACCTTCGGGCAACTTCGCACTGTGTACCACGGCCCCACTGAAATCAACATAATAGGTTTGTTGGTAATTATAACCCAGTTGCAGGCCCAGGTTGGCATTGCTGGTGGCATGGTATACCTGAGATTCGGATTGCTGCCAGCCATTGACCAGCAACACTGCCGACAGGTTATGTTTTTCACGGATCGAGTTTACATAATTGAACTGACCAGTGGCCGATAAGGTTTGGCGGTACCAGCTATTACTCACTGTTTGCACGCCCGTAGTGGCATCCTGGTTATACCGGGTGAGGTTACTGATCAGGTCTTGCCCGGCATAATTGTTCCAGGTGGGTGCATACACGGCATAAGAATTGTTGAAAGCCAGGTTGTAAGAAGTGTTGTAATCGACGGCCATCGTACCGCGAAAGCTCAGTCCCTTCAACACACGGCGCAGGTCGGCATGCACGCCGGTATTGAATTGGAATTGGCGGCTGGTATACTTGTTATTACCGCCTGCATAGATGGCTGCAATAGGATTCGATTGGTCGAGCTGAGTGCCTCCCAACAGGTATTTGCCGTCGATAAGGTTATTACTGTTCTTTACATAGATCTGCGAAGCCTCATCTTCCGGCTCGATCATATCAATAGGCAACAGCGGGGCAAACCGGTGCGGCCGCAAACTGGCGGCGCCGCCCCAATAATTGGTGTTGACCCCTTTGCCCGTATAGAAGATGGCGGAGGCATCCACATTACAACTGATGAAGTCATTCAGCGTAATGTCTACATTACCCCGCAGGTTCAGCCTGTCGGCCCGGTCATTGCGTTTCGCTTCACCAAAGTTGAGTAGTGAACCTGAAGTTTGGTATCCGATATTGGTATAATACCTGGCCTTTTCATTGCCCCCTGTAATCTCTGCTGTGGCATCATAGCGACCGAAAACCTTGCTGAGGTATTCATCTGAATAATAGTCCACATTGGGGTAACGGTATTTATTATTGCCCGAAGCATGGTTGTAGATGGTGGCTGCACTGTACTGATCTGTCAGCCCATCATTGCGGCGGGCTTCATTGTATAAGCTCATGTATTCGGCCGAGCCCAGGTATTCCGGATACGCCCTGGGTACATGCATGCCTGCATTGACCCGGATATTGATCTGTTGTTCACCTGCCTGTCCGCGTTTGGTGGTAATATACACAACCCCTTTCGCAGCACGGCTGCCATAAAGCGCCACTGCATTGACGCCCTTTAGAAAGGAGATACTGGCGATCTCTGTTGGCAATACATTGGTGGCTTCCCGTGGCACGCCATCGATCACCAGCAGGTAACTGCCCATGCCCCACATGCTGTTGCCATTAAAGCCATTGGCCCAGGCGTCCATATTCTCCAGGCTATAGGTCATATAGTTCCGGTTCATTTGGCCGGCTACGTCTACTATCGATATGCCGCCCGGCAGGTCTTTGGGATCCACTTTGCGGAAAGCCACCTGTACGCCTTCTTTAACGGGCACTTTGGCTTCCCTCGTATCGGTAGTATCCTGTGCCTGTGCTGCCGGCATGGCGGCCGCCAGCCCTCCGCACAACCACATTATTTTTATATACTTCATCTTTTCAATTTTTACAGTAATAACTCGTTTTATATAGTCCGAAAGTCAGTAAGTCTGTGTAGTCCGAAAGTCCGAAAGTCAGTAAGTCAGTAAGTCGGAAAGCAATACAGTTCTTGCCGCAGTTGTTCTTCCAGTCTTCCGGTCTTTCCGTCTTCCGTCTTTCGGTCTTCCGGTCTTTCCGTCTTTCGGTCTTTCCGTCTTCCAGTCTTTCCGTCTTTCGGTCTTTCCGACTTCCGGTCTTCCGGTCTTCCGGTCTTTCGGTCTTCCAGTCTTTCCGACTACTTTACCATCCCGGATTCTGTGGAAACTCCAGGTACATACTGGCATCTGTATTTTTCAATGGAAACCAATAATGCTTTTCGGTAAACTTGCGTTCCAGGATCGTTACTTCCCGCAGATTGAGTACCCGGTTATTCTTCGGATCGGCATTATTGAATCCCGGCGCCCGGTCAAACTCTAGTGACTTCTTCAGTGTATAAGGCGCGTTGATCAACAAGAGCCAGCGGCGCAGGTCGTTGAACCGGTGACCTTCAAAAGAAAGCTCTACGGCACGCTCGCGGCGCATTTCAGGCATGAAGGCGTCCAGCGAACCTGTGAATTGAGCGGCTATATGTCCTGCACCCGCCCGGTCGCGCAATACATTGAGCGCTTCTACGGCTGTGCGGCCATAGTTGGAGGATTTACCGGCAGGTGTTCCATACCCTGGGCAGCCGCTTCGGCATATAGCAGGTATACATCTGCCAGCCGCATATACGGAACGTGGATGTTCAATCCTTTGTCGTACGAATAACCATTGTCATGTTTGTTGGAAGTGATGGGGATGAACTTGTACAACAAATAACCTGTACGGCTGCCTGTACTGATGTCGCGGTAACTGCCACCGGTAAACAGGTTGGCATAGCGATCTGATTCTATCGGCGCCACCCCTTGTATACATTTAACGCCATCGTACACGAAATCATTATAAAACCGGGGATCGCGGCCTCGCCAGGGAAAGTTGGGATCATAACCCGATTCTGCATCTGGCTTGGTAATATCCTTAATAGGCAGCCCATTGGCCATGCCATAATAATCTACATAATTGGCGGTGGGAGCAAAAGTTACTGCTTCATCTACCAGCACATTGGCCGGCCCATATTGTTTGGCGGTATTGTAGGTGGATTGGTGGGCTGCATAATAAGGACCCCGGAAGATGGCTTCTGTACCACCCGGCATGGCGAAGTTTTGTCCGGTCGTATAAAAGTTAGTAGCATACCTGGCAAACTCCATCAGCTTGTAAGGCGCTTCCCCCACTTCACACAGTTGCAGTACTTCGCCCAATGCTTCAGCAGCCTTCTTGCAATACTCCGCATTATAGGTCTTGTTGCCGGTAGATACATAGTTCATCAATGGACTACCGGCCCACAGGTAGTTTTTACCCAGGTAGCTCAATGCCATGATCTTATTGATGCGCAACTGGTTTTTGCCCAACGTGCGTTTACCGGCTGTTGTATTGTCCCAATTGAGGGGTAATAATTTGGCCGCCTCGGCAAAATCGGCCCCGGCTTTATCAGCGCATTCACTGTATTTCAGTCGTGGCAGGGTCAACTTCTGATCGCCGGGCAGCACTTTGTCTATATAGGGCAGGCCACCAAAGTATTGGATGAACATGAAGTGAAACCAGCCGCGGAAGAACAACAGTTGCCCCTTGATCAGGTCTTTTTCCTCCTGTGTGGCATCCGTCAGTTTATCCATATTCTCCAATCCCATATTGCATTTTCGGATACCATACCAACCCAGTTTCCAAAGTGACTTTTGAAACCGGTCGTCATTGGTGCTCGTATTGTTGCGGTCCATCCAGCCGGCTTGCCAGCCATCGTATTGAGCCTGCCAGCCCCAGAAATCACCATTGTCGATCTTGATCACAAAGTGGAAATTTTGTGCCGTACCCTGTATTTCATCTTCTCCCCAGTTCCAGCAATTTGTCCAGTAAGCATTGGTAAAATCGGGGATACAATGATAAAGCTCTTCCGTAAAGCCCTGGAAATTCGTAAAATCCTTAAAAGCATTGTCTGCCGATACGATCGATTGCGGCTCCCGGTCCAGGAACCGTTTGCACGATGCCAGGTTCCACAAACCAACCACCACACCCGCTGCCAGCAAAGTCTTGATATATTTATTCATAACTGTCATGTTTAGAAAGTGATGTTTGCACCCAGGTTATAACGCTTTACAGTAGGGTAAGCACCCTGGGAAGCCCAACCTGTTCCGGCGAAATTCGATTCCCGGTCATCCGGCATCTTGCTCCAGGCTGCCAGGTTGTTGCCATTCAGATAGATCCGTAATGATGCCAGGCCCACCCGTTTTACCAACCCACTGCTGAATGTATAGGCCAGTTCGGCATTCTTCAGGCGTACATACGAACCATCAAACAGGTATTGTGTTCCCCGGTAATAACCCGCTGGGGTAGATAGCCATCGTGGCATGGGCACATCTCCATTGAAATTGTCCCTTGACCAATAACTGCCTTCGCTATATACTACATGGTTTTGACCCGATAAACTGTTCAGCACCACCTGGCGTGTTACATTGTTTACCGCATAGAACTGTACAAAGAAGGTGAGTCCTTTCCAGTCTACCCCAAACGTGGCATTGTAGGTATTTGAAGGCCAATTGCTATGCCCATAGGGTATTTCATCCCGTGCATCGATCACGCCGTCGCCATTGTAGTCAACGATATAATAATTACCGGGCAATTTCTGGTTGTCGTTCGTATTGTGCATGGCGCTGCCATACAATTCATCCCAGGTATTGTAATATCCCTGGCTTACATAAGAAACTGTCTGGCCTATCTGGCGGCCATCTGTTTTTGGTAGGCTGGTAACAAGGATGGATTGTCGCCGTCTATGATCTTGTTTTGCGTATGCGTCATATTCAGGTCGGCCCATAACCGCAGGTTGTGAGCTGTCATATAATTGATATGCAGTTCCAGTTCATATCCTTTTGAGTTAACCTTGCCCAGGTTGGCTACAGGCGCATTGGCGCCAAAATAAGAAGGCACAGAAGTACGCGTACCCATCAATATCTTGCTGCGCTTGTCCTGGAATAGATCGACCTTGGCCTTGATGAACCCTTTGAACAATTCGATGTCGGCGCCTATATTGTACTTCTCTGCCTGTTCCCATTGTACATTCGGATTGCCAACGGTATTCTCCCGGTACCAGGTAAAGGGACTTTGCTCGGCTTGCTCACCATTCATACCTAGGCGCGAACGGCCGCCATAAGCCCACTCTGTCAGGTACAGGAAACGGGAGCCTACATTATCAAACCCCGTCTGTCCATAGGAAGCACGCAGTTTCAGCAAGTCCAGGAACCCAATATTTTTCATGAAATTCTCCCTGGATACGATCCAGTTCAAACCACCTGAAGAGAAGAAAGCAAAGCGATAATCGGGTGCAAATTTCTCTGAGCCATTATAAGCGCCATTGTATTCAGCGGTATATTTTCCGTCATAAGAATAAGTGGTGCGGAATACCCAGTCCTCCCGGTAAGAAGGAATCTCACTGCCATTGGCCGTAATATTGCGGTTAAGCAAACCCATCGCAGAGATAGCATGTTTCCGGGCTATTGTCCTGGCATAGTTCAGTTGCAATTGATAAAACAGCCTGCGTTGGTTGCCGGTAATGGTACCGCCGGCCGGTGACCATTTTGCCCCTTCCTGGAAATCGAAGGAAGTAGGCGGGTCCATTGTTTCTTTGTAAGTGGGGATGCCCGTATTGGGATCTATCCATTTACGTTGTACACCATTGTACAGGTCATTTACACCACGGTCGCGTTCAATGAAGGTATTGTCCATCGACACTGTACCATTGAAACGCAATCCCTTTACCAGCATGTCCAGGTTTTGTTCCAGCGAAAAGTCCGTGTTGATGCGTGTAGTGGTCTGGTATTGAATGCCCCTACCGACAGCGTACGTGCCGAGTTCTCGGCCCTGCCCTCATTGGGTGCATAGAATCCCCAGGAGCCATCGGCATACTTGGGTAGAAATACATCTGGCGCGGTGGTATAGGCATCTATCCAGGTACCATATTCATTCCCGGTAAACCCCCAGGGGCTTTTCCGGGAACCGTAGGAACCCGATAGGTTTACTTTAAATAAGGTAGAAGGGGTTAGTTGAAAATCGAGGTTCGTACGCACATTCATGCGCGTGAACCCGAAGCCAGGTTTATAACCCCGGTTATTGTCATAGATCCTGAACAGGTCGCCCTCATGCAGGAAGTCGGCACTGGTGAAGTATTTTACATAACGGGTACCCCACTGATATTGAGGTTCGCATTTTGCGACATGGCATAGTCTTTAAACAGCGTCCTGGCCCAGTCTACATTGGGGTAACGTTCAGATTCTTCCAGGCTGGCTGGATACCGGTATTTGTTGATGATATCCATTGGCGTATAATTGTTCCAGCCAGCCGGCTTTAGGGCCAGTTCATATTCAATAACATCATTGATGGTGCGAAAGGCATCATAAGAATCAGCCTTGCCCGGTAATTTGGAAGGCACTTTCATGATGGTATTTACCGTACCACGTATAGAAGCCTTACCGGTTTTACCCCTTTTAGTGGTAATGAGAATTACACCGTTGGCCCCACGCGATCCAAATACGGCCGTGGCCGATGCATCTTTCAATACCGTGACCGATTCTACTGAACCTATGTCTACGCTCGTCATCGGGCGTTCTACCCCATCTACCAAAATCAGCGGGCTGCTGCTGTTCCAGGTACTGCGGCCACGGATAATGATCTGCGGGTCTTCTTCACCAGGCAGGCCCGTACTTTGTGCCGTGATAAGCCCTGGCACATTACCTGTGAGCGCCGCGCCGATATTCGATACCCCTCCTGCCCGCTCCAACACAGCACCCGTGGTTTGTGAAATGGCTGCTACCACACTTTCTTTTTCTGCCGGCCATAACCCACTACCACCACATCTTCGAGACCAATGACGCTGTCTTTTAAAGCGACCAACACACTGGTTTGGTTGCGGATATTCACTTCCTGCGCCACCTTGCCGATATAACTGAAAATAAGTACCTGTTTATCGGCTGGTACACGCAAAGTGAACCGGCCATCATTGGTGGTACTGGTACTGATATTGGTTTGTTTTACCTGGACTGTAGTACCGGGAATGGGTGACTTCTTTTCGTCAAGCACCACTCCCTGCACCACACGGGCATCCTGTGCCCGCAGGGACGAAAAGACGAGGCCAACAGACAGTGTCACCGCCGTTGCCAAAAGCCTTTTCCATGACTTGTTCGTAAGGATCATTTTGAGCATGGGTATTGTGAATGTTTAAAATATGAGGACAAAAAGAAACCAGCGTGGTCTTCAACAGACCACTTCACCAAAGCTCAAACCAGATCAGGTGGCCGAACTTCAGGCAACAAAAAGTCATAGCTCCCGGAGAGAACTATTGACTGCTACAATAAAAAAGGTAGTAATTGTGGGTGGAGCGGTCGGAAAGAAGATGGCCGACCCAGGGGCATTTCAATGTCATAAGCAATCATTTTAGTCTTTTAATAAGCAATTATCAGCACCTTAACGGTAAGTTGATCAGATGGCACAGTACACAATAAATAACGCACAAAAATAAAACTGTCACACTGACACCTATAGCACGAATTGCCAAAAGGATGGAAATAATGTATGAAGGATTCCCTGTTTCAATGTTCTCTTCTAGTTAATATATTGATTATCAATGAGGGTTCACCTTGTAGCAGTAGTTGATCAACTATAACGGGCAGGAAGTTGGCCTAAAATACAAATGCCCACTGGCGCGGTCACCAATGAGCATCTGCCGGAGTGCAATTCATTTCCTCCTATTTGGCCAGTATCGTATTGATTATCGGTTTAAAGGTCATGGAAGCCCAGCTTGATCCCCTGTTCGTTGGCGGATATTTTTTCTTTGTCATTCGATCATAAAAGTAAAAATCGAACATGCCCACTGTTACGAACCTGCCGGTACTCCCTGTTTGCATGGTATGGGAACTAAATGTATTCAGGATAACAAAACGGTATTTTGAACTGTCGGGATACTGGGTATTGACAGAAGTATAAGGCTCAGTAAATACATATTGGTAATTATATTTTTGTTTCATGTATTCTTCTATCAGCTTTTGTTGCCTGGGTGGCAAGGATAGCTTTTCGATCACCAGGATATCTTTTTTGAAGTCAAAACTGGGGCAACCAATTAGCTGCGTTATTAAAGGTTTTGTTTGAAGCAGAACAACTGGTCAGAACAATGCCAACAAGGAGCAGTAGATAAGGTCTCATATATTATTATCCGTTTAGGGGTTTAGTTGCAGATGTTATTAATAACGAACCGCCCGATGGTTAATTGTTCCTTTTACATTTTAAGGACGCCGAAGCACACGGTCAGCTTGTTTTTGGGTCTATCTGTATGAAGGCCGGCTTATCCTCCTGGGTACCTGTGAAATGGGAAGAAGACTGGTAACATATCCCGCACCCCTATATATTAAAAAATAAACCTAAGTGGCAAGATATTATGTAATTGTTGGAATTGCTTTGACCCTGGCTTCCTGTTCTTCCAATACGCCCGCCAATAAAACCGATGATGATTCGGCAGCAATAACAGATAAACAACCAACAGGAATCACCAAAAACTTACCGGCCGACACCATCAGTGTTAAACAATGGTTGACGAAGGTTATTGAAAAATACAGGAATAGCCAGGAAAAAGAAGGATTTGATACTTTACGGCAGGCGCTTACAGATGATTATTACCATTATAAGCGAGGCGCCATAGATCTGGAATACAAAGATCATAGCACAAAACGGCAGACTGCTCATTGACGATATTGTGGAATATGATTAATTGATTATATCATACAGGGTTGAATGACTACAGTGAATACAAAGAAATGGCCCGCATCATTTGATACGAGCCATTTTGAGCTTATAAAAGATTTTAATATATCGCCTCCTGTATTCCCTCTCTATGCTGTATTCTTTTCTTACAGTTTAATAAATTCCCTTTCAAAGGTCTTGATCCAGGCGCCGCCATCCAGGCCCCAGTCGCTACGGATATTGATCCGCAACCAGTAAAAGAGCTGGGATACGATGTCCACATTGGCCGGCTGTACGGCTATCTGGTTAGCAGCCAGTGCGTTTACCGAGCAAGGCACATCGGTGAGCCCATTCCACTTATAAGGGCCTTTCAACACAAAATTATTAGTCTGTGCAGGTGCTTTGTTGAGAAACTGACCACCATAACCATCTGCAGCAGGCCAGTACCCTACCAGGTTGGCATATTTGGGATGCTGGCTCACATCTTTCAGGCAACTATTGCTTTTGATCTCGCTGTCTGTCAGGGCTGTATTGAATACCATCACATCAGCCGCGTAGAAATTTACCCCGGCATAAGTTGGGTCGGCGCCAAAGCCGACAGTGATGGGGGAAGTGGTTGTAATAGAACCCCCATTATCATAATTGGTCGTAATATCTGTCTGGTCATGCCGCACGCCATCGGTATACCTGCGCAGCCATTTTTGGAAGTGCTGTCGGCAAATACGATGGTGAGTGTATGCCACTGGTTGTCGAATACATTGGGAGAACCTGGCTGTATGCGTCTTTCGCCACTGGTGGTAGACCGGATGGAAATGGCCCATACCCCACCAGCCGCAAAACAGGACCAGCCGGGTGTAGAAGGCCAACGCTCCATTTTGGAAAAAAAGTGGGGGTAATACCCGCCCGTTCCCTTTACTTTGATCTGCACTGTTTGCTGGTTCCTTTCAGGGTTGTACGCATTGCCATTGGCCAGTTTGGCCGAAATAGCGGTGGCATCTTTTCCTGATAGCTGTACACCGGCAAAGCCGCCGCGGATCAGTTCCTGTTTTTGATGTTCTCATTGTAGTACAAGGTGAATACGCTGGTCTCTGCTGCGGAACTGCCACCATATTGTTTGCCGGTACCGCCATGTGAGGTGGTGACTACTACCAGCCATTCTTCTTTTTATTGTATTCCTTCCTGGCCTTGAGTGCTGTCATCACTTCACCGATATAAGCATCTACTTTCAGGATCGCTGCCTTGTATTCCGGAACAGCCGCATCGAACCCAAATTCCCTACCCGCGATACTGATACCATTAAAATGCGCGATCATGAGATCGGGATTGCCATTCTTTAACCGTGATACGGCACTGTCCTTTACTGCCGCATCATTGGTCACCGCAATGGGCTTCTCCACTTCGGGGAACAATTTATTGATCATATATCCCCAGGGACTGATCACGGTGGTTTCGATATCGGCCCGGCTGGAGGTGAGGATGTATTGCATGAAAGAAGGATAGTTGGCCGGCGCGTCGTGCTCATTGCCGCCCACAGGGGCAGTAAATACCAGCGAACTGTCGGAGATGCCGTGGCGGGTTTGCGAAATGCCAGAGGCAAGGGATTTCCAGGAAGCGCCATCGGTAGAAACATCTTCTGTACGGCCGGTGTAAGTATACTTACCATGGTCGAGCATAGCCGTAATAGTGGGCGGAGCGATGGTCCTGAATGCTTCTGCCACGCCCCCATCGATCACTACCAGCAAGGTCTTGCGGGTGGTGAGCACCACCGAACTATCTTCCTGCTCGAAGAAGGGCGGTGGGTCGTCGTATTTTTACAGGCCGGGATGGTAAGTACGCTTGCGAGGGCTACTGCCAGTAAAGAGATCCCTGTAATGAGTTTCCGGTTGTTCATATTCATGTATGATTCAGTAAAGGAAATTTGTTTGGTTTATGGCTGTATCACGTCGATCTCCGCCATACTGGTATTCATGGTCCCATCGGTGTTGTACGTATCGGCCGGGCCATTGATGGTGATCCTGAAGTACCGTGCGCGTACTACCGAAGGCAGGGTAAAGTTTTGCTGCGCGTCGATCTTCTGCAATAACAGCGGACTTCCATCTACCGGTGTCCAGTTGGTATTGTCGGTACTGATCTCCACCTTCAGGTTCTTGATATTCCGGTTACCGCCCTGCCGTTGGGTGAACCTGAAACCTTTGATATCGAGTTTCAGGCCCATATCGATCGTGGCCATCACTGGTGCAGTAGGACCATAGGCGCTATGCCAGTAGGTCGCCACGTTGCCATCTTTCACCGCATCCTTACCACCTCCTTCGGGGTTCACCGAATTGACGGTAACCGTCCAGTTGGCCCTGTTGTATACATTCGCATAGGTATCTCCACCGGTACGTGTAATGGGATTGTATTTCCAGATCTCCTGGGTCAGCAGCCGGTAGCCTTTGGCATCAATGGCATTGAGCGATACGGTACTGACATTGATACCCCAGGCTGCAAAGAACAATTTCCAGTCGGTCCTGGTGAAATCGCAAAGCGTTTCATATACAAAATCCCTTTTATCCTGGTCGTTGTTGGATACATGCACTTCACGACGGGCTTTTTATACAGCTCTGTCATGAAAGCCCAACCATCTGGCTGGCCGGGATATCCCCAATTCGCGGGTATCTTATCAAACACCTGTACAAAGGGGGTAATGCGGGAAAAGGGATCGTTGATCCGCGCATCTGTACCATCAAAGTTCTTCGTGCCTGTTGAGGCGGCATAAGCCAATGCCTGTGGGAACATGGAATTAACAGCCGGGTGATAAGGAGGCCAGGCCGTTGGGTCATTCTTCTCTATGCTTTGGCGGTGAGATACTTTAAAAGAAAAGAGGTTATTGGATGTTTCAATCAGGCTGCCCCAACTCCAGTAGTCCCCTTGCTGGTTGTTGTGCCCGATCTCGTGAAAAGTGCCCCAGGCCCATCCCTTCTTAATATCATTGAGATCGGTAAATTCATCAAACCAGCCATAGTCATTGTAGGTAACCACTGGAAAACCACTGTGCCCATATCCTACCGATGGTTTGATATCCTGCACTACACGCCACGGCAATACCGGCGCCAGGTCATACGCTTCCGCGGGGTTTTCAGAAAGGCCTTCCCATTGGTAATAATCCAGGTCGATGGCCCTGTCCCACTCTTTCATAATGCTTTCGGGGTCCTGTATATTGCGGGATACACAATAATCGCGGGGTACCACAAAACAGATATTCTTGCTGCGCAGTTCCAGGTAAGGCACACAGGAAGTTCTGATCGCCGCTGTCCAGGCTGCATTGGTGGTTTTGCCCAATTCAAAATCGGGCGACTTGACCGCACCGCTAAAAGTAATCGTTACGGGGGTGGGCACAGGCCTTGCTGCAAAGATGTAAATATGGCCGCCATATAAATTACGCACATAGTTGCGGCCCGGCGCCAGTTGCATGCGTGTATAGATCAACGGATCGCGGGGGCATTCAACACCGAGGAGAGATTATCCTGCCAGGCGCCTACCTGTATCGACAAGCTATAATCGGCTGGCACATCAATGGTCACCAGTTCACCCGGCGCGGCATAGAGGCCCGTGCTGAATTGAGGCTCCGGCGGCACAGCCATGCGCAGGTGCTCCTTCACGTAATTATAATTCAGGTTCATCGTCACGGCATGGTTCTTCAGCCGGGCTTCGGTATTGCATACCAGCCCGGGGAATACCCGTGCTTGTGCATATTTGCTTACGTCGATCACCGCACTGTTGGTATCTATCGTGACGGAAGGCGCCGGGTACCCGCCTTCATCCCTGCCGTCTTTAAAAGTTTCCTTGTTCTTGACGCAATGCGCCAGCAATACAACAGTGCAGGCTATCAGTAATAATTGTTTGTTCATATCGATAGTTCTACTGTTTCGTGATTATAAATTCATAAAAGAAGTTAACCAGGTGCTGCCATCCAATCCCCAGGTGGCAGTAGGATTCACACCCATCCAGCCCAATACCTGCGTCACCATATCCACTGAGTTGGGAACCACCTTAAAGGAATTGGCATCGGGCGTGGGGCATACATTGTTCACTACTTCCACAAAACTGCTGCTGCTGTAATTGCCATTGAGGAAAAGGGCCAGTTTATCATTGGTATAACCAGGATAAGCGGGATCCCCGCTTTGTATTTACCGGAGATGCCTGCCAACACTTTCTTTTCGCCGGTTGGGGTAGCCAGGTTGGATATCTCCCGGCAGGACCAATAGCCCACGAGCCTGCGGTTGTAAGGATCATCAGGAGCAGGTGATGTTTTGCAACTGTTGGCCAGGATATAATCGCGGCCAAAAGCCGTATCATAAATTTTCACATCCGTAATGCTGTAATTGGCCAGCCCTGTTACATTATCAGTTGCCAGCTGGCCGATATTAAAGGCGGCCTGGCTGTTAAGATTGCCATAGGAATTGATGTTACGGGTGGCATCGCTAATACCTCCATCCCAGTATACGCCATCGGTAAAGGTCTCTACACGGCGGGTGGTAGCATTTTGCTGGTTGATGGTTACCGTCAGCGTATGCCACTTGCCATCTGAAATGGAAGCGCCACGGATTTGCCGGTTATCAAGTGCGGCTTGTCCGAAATTGACCATCCAGAAATCTCCTTCCAGGAAGAAAACCCACCCTACTGTGTAGCGGGAGAAAGAAGCTCTTTTCCCAAGAATGGCGGGATAATAATAGTTGCCGGATGGGATCTTCACCTTGCACTCGATCGTATAGCTGCCGGAAGCGCCTATATCGAGCAGGTTTCCGGCATTTTTACCTTCTGCTTTGGTGGCCGCTGCCGAGCCGCCCTGGTATACCGGCGTGGTGCCGGAATAAGGCAAGGAACCGGGTTTATAGGATACTTTCATATTCGGCGCATAGCAAATGAAAAAGGTATTGCGACGCGAGTCATCATAAGCCAGTTTATCAGCTGCTACAGGATCAGAGGCCAGTACGGAGCCCTTATTGGAAGTAACGATCACCATCCAGTTTTCCAGTGCATAACTGTCGCGGTGCGAAAGTGTTTCAACAATTGCCTGGATGTATTCATCTGTTTTCAGCAAGGCAGCTTTATAGCCGGCATTATCGGCATTGTAGGCCCCTGCGATGCCTGCAGCATCTACTGCGTGAAATTGAGCCACTACCAGGTCCGCATTCCCTTGCTTCAATTCAGCTACTACAGCATCTTTCACTGCCACATCACTGGCCAGCGTTTTCTTGTCCGTGGCATCGGTGGCCAGGTTTTGTATAAAGTCGCTGGAAGCGCCCAGCGCTACGGTTCTCCAGGTAGGCCTTTGTTGTTTTAAGCGGGTAAACAGCGAAGGATAGGTGGTCAGGTCATTGCCGGTAAAATCCTCGCCGGTTACCTTATGTTTGTCGGCTGTAACACCGGTGAGCAGCGTGGTCCATCCCATGGCATTTGTCACGGGATTTTTACGGGTATCGGTAAGCCCATCAAAGGAGTAAATGGCATTGTCGGCCAGCACTGTCAAATAAGGCGCCTGTACCCGCTGTACTTCTCCCCCAACAGCTCCATCTACGAGTATCACCAGCATTTTTGTTTCTTACCCGCTCCACCATCAGCTCCATAATCCTGTTGCAGCTTATTGTCGAATGTTTTATTACAGGCAATAAAAGCAGCAGTGGCCATCAGGAAGCCAAGCAAGACCATAGGTCCCCATCCCCTTCTGCCCTGGCTGCTGTATTTCATCTTTTGTGCACGCATGGTATTAAATTGAATGTCTGTAGTTGGTTTACTTCCTGATCTCCAGGTATACAATATTGTTGACGTCGGTATTGTCGAATTTGTTGAAATCACCCACCAGTATCACACCCGGGTAACCGAGGTCGGTAGTCCTTTCGATCATTTTATAGATCCTGCCGTTGAAAGTACCGGTGTTGTTGTAACCAGTAATGGCCTTGCCATCACTACCCAGGTAAGCAAAACCCGGGCGCACCTTTTCATCATACTTTTGGAAACTGCCGGAAATGATCACATCGCCGGAGTTGAGTTGCGCGGCATAGGTCACTTTACCATCGGTGGTACTCCGCAGTTGGAAAGTCTTGTCCACACTGCCATCGGGCTTCAGCATCACCACGCCATTGGCGGCAACACCATTGAAAGAGTGGAAGCTGCCTGTAAGCAGGATGCGGTCGGTATTTTCGTTGTAGGTAACCGATGCAATCACATCGTCGGCACCCGAGCCCGTATTGAAGTCGGTACTGATGGTGCCGTCCCACTCGTCGAGGCAAACGATCCGGTTGGCAGTTTGCCCATTAAAGGTGGTGAAGGCGCCCACCAGTAATACCCGGTTGCCTGAAATACGGATGGCCGTTACTATCGGCCCATTGCCCCCGGGATTGCCCTTGTGCAACGTGAGGTTATAATTGAAATTGGAATCGAGTGAACCATCGGCATTCATTTTGAGCACCTGGTTCATCAATACGCGGTTGGCTACCCTATTGGCCTTGGTAGACCTTTTATAAAAATTACTCCGGTATTCGGTAAAATTGCCTACCGCAATGATCTGGTTATCATCCGTCTCATAAGCATACTGAATAGCGCCATTGACGCCGCCATTGAAAGTAGCCACGGTATCCCTGCTATCATTGGGGTTATTGATCGGATCAGGATTTACCAACTCCACCGTCATCGTATCCAGTTGTGCGCGTTGGTACAGGCGGGCAACAGAATAGATGCCTCCCCGCTCATTGTATTTGGAAAAGAAACCACTTGCCAGGTAATTACCGCTGGCCAATGGGGTGAGCGAGTAAATAACGCCCCCTCGGTACCCGTGCGGGTGAGCATTTTATTGGAGGCGGTAAGCGTGCCCGTTTTATCAATCTTGGCAATATCAAAGATCGGAGCAGCGGGGCTGGCCAGGCCATTGTAATTGGTGAAAGAACCGGCAATGATGTAGGAACCGGCCACATTGCTGGCATCCACAATATCAAGTATTGGCCCCGGGCGCCATTGAAAGCAACAAAAGAAGGGTCGATGATGAGGTTGCCGCGCACGCGGAACTCGGGACCAAAGAAATACTGGTTGTCAAATTCAACGGCGGCGCCGCCAGTGATGGCATCGGCAGGGATACGTACCGAAATGGTGCTGTCGCCCACGGTTATCACTTCTGTTTCCAGCTGACCGATGAGGAACTTGAACTTGCTTTCTTTTCCTTTTAAGCCCATTACTTTAAAAGTAACAATGGTACCCGCCCTGCCTTGTGAAGGAGCAGGAAGCCCATCCAGGAATTTGATCGGCGCTTTCGGACCATCGGGATAAAGCTGCACACGGTGGTCGTCAACTTTTTGCAGCCCGCCAGTAATAGGATGGCCAGTACAGGCAGCAGCCAGTTTGTTTTCTTATATCGTTGATGCAATATTTTCATAAGCTTCCTTTGAATGTGTTAGTTGTAGTGAGCTGTTTATGGATCGATACCATAATCCAGGGCGTCGTTGTAAAACAGGAATGGATCAAACCCGAAATAATGATCAGTAAAGTCGAGCACGATAAGACTCCCGGAAAATGTAATGCTAAGGTTGGTGGTAAACCTAAGTACATGTACATAGCCGTTGTTGGTGGATATATTGCTGGTGGCTACGGCCGCATTGATCCAGGAATTGGTAGGCGATGAAAGCGAGCCGATAAACGAAAGGAAAAGACTCCTTTCTCCCGCATACTGCACCCCACCGGCATCTCCATACTTTACCCCAATGTTCATGATATCACCCCCATTAGAAACATAGGACTGACCGGGGAATACAGGCACATTCAAAAAGTCGACCTGCGGATAATCTGTCAGCGACTTTTTGTGTTTGAAAATATAGCGGTTCAGCATTTTCTTCCATACCGCCGGTTTTATCTGGCGCAGGTTGTAAACGGTATCCTTGCCATACTGTTTCAGCAGGAGGTTGACGATCCGGATGGTCTTTTCAATCGTCTGCTGTGGTGGGGCGAAAAAGTCACCTCTTCACTTTTCAGCGTTTGTTCAAGTCCTGCCAGGCGGATCACCTTGGTGAGGGAATCGAATAGCTCGGGCCGTGATGCCAGGTAATCCATGGTAGCGCCCTTGAATGCAGGATCCAGCGTGCCCCCATCCTGGTAATTGCTCTTGTTGCAACTGCTGATCACCAGGAGCAGCAGGGCAAAGGGTAGTATTTTATTGATGACGTTCATAATGTTGTTGTTGAGCCGGAGCCGGATCAGTTCCAGTAGTTATTTAAGGTGATGGAAGGATTATTGGCGCGTACGGCATTGCTGAGGGGCCAGGTCCAGGCGCCATTCTTATAGTCCTCTACCGATATGGAATTGCCAAAGGAAAGTTTGGGATCCAGGATATTTTTGGTGCGGATCATGTCATAAGAGAAATGCCCCTCCCCGATCAACTCCTTACAGCGTTCGTGCCAGATGGCTTTCTTCAGGTCATCACCAGGCTGACCGGAATATACCGTAGCGCCTGCGCGGGTGCGGATGATATTCAGGGCCGTGATGGCTTCCGGTGCGCGGTCTACATTGGCATAAGCCTCTGCCAGCAACAGGTATGATTCGCCGAGCCTGAATACGATCTGGCTATCGTCCACATAACTGGAGTTGTTCTCCGTCTGGAAAATATTACTGTACTTGGTCAACCAAAACCTGCCGGTAGTGGAATAGATATCCTCATACCACTCACTCCGGCGGATATCGGGCTGGCCTGGGGGATAGATCTCGTCGAGGTATTTTTGTTCGTAATAGAGATAGGTATTCCTGGTCTCTGTAGCATTGATGCGGTACCGGGTAATATGATCTGAATAGAAGGACCAGCCAAAGCTTTCACCATAGTTTGAGTTCTGCGGCATTTCAAATAATCCCTCTTTGGAGCGGCCACGGAATACCGTGCGGTACTGGCGGTTGGTATAGGGTATCAGCTCATAGGCGCCGCCATTCTGTTTGATCAGTTCTTCGCCAAAGGCAATGGCCGCATTGTAATGGGTAAGGGCATTGCCGCCATCGAAAGAAGCGAGCCACATATTCATGTGCATCAGCAGGGCCAATGCCCCTCCGCGCATACCGCGCACCGCACGGCGGGCTGCATCATCATAGGTCCAGGGCAGGTCCTTTTCGTAAGCGGCCATATCTGCCACACAGCTCTTCAGCACATCCACCATGGGTGTTCTGGGCAGGGCTTTTGAATTATAAGCGTTGGTATAATAAGGAACATCGCCAAACACGCGCATCATGGTGAAATAAGCCATATTGCGCATAAATACGCCTTCGGCCTTGTACTTGGCTTTCTTCTCAGGCGTTAGCACCTTCACTTTCTCAATCTCTTCCACCAGGATATTGGCGCCGGCCACTACCTTGAAAAGACGGTCCCAGTTCATGAAACGGCCTGTAGTGAATATATCCGACCAGTCATTACCCTGCCAGTTATAGGTACCTCTTACGATGGGATTGAGGTTGTTGGTGCGCAGGAACTGTATATAGGTACGATTCCAATTGCTATTGGATGGCTCATAAATGGGCGCAAAGCGCATATCGCCGGAAAAGGCGAAGAAAGGAAATTCGTCGGTGCCTCCGCCTGCCTTCATATTGCTGCGGAAAGTAGCAGCCCGGTATAATTCAAAAGGCCATTGGTATAATTGTCAACATCCGCTTCTGTTTGCCAGAAGTTATTGCCCGACAGGTTGCTAAGGGGATCGAGGTTGAGAAACTTCTTACAACCGGCCCCTGCCACCAGCAGTGTCAGGATGGTAATGGAAAGGATGAGCGTCTTTTTCATGTTCTGCTTTTACTTGTTTTCGTTGATGCTATACAGCCCTTATCAAAATTGGATATTGGCCCCCAGTGCCATGCTTCTCCGGTTGGGATAACCACCCGAATTGTCCCGGCCCAGCGTTGTTACCAGTTCGGGATCGGGTCCTGAATAGTTGGAGAACGTGTACACATTGTTGAACGTTACGTATACGTTGGCGGAGGTAATACCCATTCTTTTGGTCCAGTTGCGGTTGAAATTATATTTGAACGTAATGTTGTTGATCTTCCAGTAAGAGCCATCTTCCATAAAGAGCGTCTGATCGGCCCGGTAAGGATTGATAGCTCCTGCCCTTCTGAAATCAAAGGGATTGGGATATTTGGCCACATTGCCCGAAGTTTTATCAGCGCCTGGTTTCCAGAAATCATATTCACTGATCGGTACCAGGGCATTGGGCTCTGTGGGATTATAAAAGTTCTGGAAGGTTTTGGCCTGTGTTACATTCAGCAGGTCCCTCATCAGGGTATAGCTGGCATTGATCGTAAGCGTCCAGTTTTTGTAGGTAAGCATGGAATAGATACCGCCGTTTATTTTAGCTATCGGATTGCCGGCCGATACCAGGTCCTGCTCATCGATCACGTAATCGCCATTGATATCCGTCCAGATGGGATCACCACCCTGGAAGAAGACGCCCGAGTTACGGCCGTTCTGCAGGCGCAGGCCCGTCTGCGGATTTACCGGCACATCGGCTGTGCTGGCATATACTCCTTCGTTGTGGAGTACCAGGTTGGAGAAAGGCGCTTTACCCAGCCTATATACGAGGGGCACATTCACCCCGTCATTATCCTTGAATGGCTGGATGAGCTGGCGTCCATTGTTGGGCAGTTGCGTAAGTACTACGTTATTGATCGCCCCGTTTACCGATAGGGTCCATTGCAGGGGTTTACCCTGTGGCAACATGCGGCCTGTGACCATCCACTCAAAACCATAGTTCACTTTGCTGCGGGCGTTTGATTTGATCGTCGTAAAGCCATTCTCCGTGGACAGGCTTACATCCACCACTTCATTGTCCATTGACTCATAGTAGGTTTCAAAAGTAGCGTTGAGGGCATTGTTGAAGAGGCCTATTTCGGTAGCCAGGTTAAACTTCGTCTTGGTCTCTGGCTTGAAATTGTCATTGGGAATATTGCCCCAGTCGATATACACCGTAGGATCATCGTTGTAATTATTACCCACCCGGTAAGTACCAAATACATCGAAGATGCTGCCCGTAGGCACAATGTTCTTACCCCAGCTTCCCCGGATCGATCCATAGCTAAGCCAGGATTTATCTGCAAAGAAATTCTCGCGATTAAAGTTCCAGCGGGCGCTGATAGAGGGATTCTGCGTATAACCGGTAGAAGGACCATTGGTAGAAGTTCCATCCAGGCGATAGCTGAAGTCGACCACATATTTCGTATCGAAATTATACTGGATCGTTCCTCCATAACCATGTATCCGCGTGTCCTTCGCATTGTTAAGCGTGCCGCCCTTGGTGCGCGTCCAGTTGTACCCTACCGGACCCTCTATCTGGTCATTGGCTGTTTGTGACAGCAACATCGCATTCGCCCGGAAGCCATAAGAGGATATTTCATTAAATGCAAAGGCATTCAGGTTGTGCCGGCCAAAGGAACGGATATAGTTGATGGCCGACCGGTCGTACAAAGTATAGGTCTTGTCGTTATAACTGTAGTATTCAGGAATATTGTTGTTGATGAAAGATGGCCTGAACTTGCTGGAGCTGCCTGTAATGATATTGTAGGTAAACAGGTTCGACAGTCGCAGCCCTTTGATAGGCTCATACTGGATATCAAGCGAGGTCGATATATTGATGCTTTTGTTGTCATCCTTTACTTCTTTGCCTGCCGCCGCCTGGTTGAAGTCGGCATAATAAGCGGGTGACAACAATGAAGACAGGTTCGATGCTTGCTTGATGTCCACCTGCTCCAGGCCAAGACCACTGCCATTATTGCGCTGTCCCATGGACCCCTTCAGGTTGGTCACCATACGGAAACGTTCGGTAGGCTGGTAAAGGGCGTCCATACCAAGTGTGTATCTTTTAAAACCCGTATTGCGCATGATGCCCTCTTCTGAATAATAGTTGAGGTTGGTTTTATAGTTGAAAGACTGGTCGCCACCGGAAATATTCACGTTATGCGACTGGTTCCTGGTAGAACGGAAGAAGAGGCTCTGCCAGTCGGTGGAATTATTATAATACGGATTGAGCGAGTCAGACAGGAAAGAGGTGGAATTGATCAGGCGCATCGCGTTGGTATACGAGGTATCGTAGTTCAATATCTGGTTGATCCTTGCGCGGCGTTCTTCATTACCACCCATCACCTTGCGTTGCGGTGGTGCATAATTTACAAAGAAAGAACCGGAATAAGAAACGATGGGCACTTTGGAGCGGCCGCGCTTGGTCGTCACAATGATCACCCCGTAAGCTCCGCGTGAACCGTATTGAGAAGTGGCCGCCGCATCTTTCAGGAACTCCATTTGTTCAATATCCTCGGGTGGTATCAGCGCCAGGGGGGCTGATGCCAGGTCCGCCACCCTGAAATCCATATTCATAATTGGTATTGGCATCCACCGGCACACCGTCAATAACGAATAGTGGTGAAGTGGGCGTCAGAAAACCATTGGCGTTTACCTGCGTACTGGAAATACCCCGCAGGTTGATGGTACCCATGGAGCCGGGTGAACCTGTATTGTTCTGGATATTCAAGCCGGGTACTTTACCCTGCAGCAATTCCATAACGTTGGAAACGGGCACATCCTGCAGTTGTTTACCGCTGATCACTACAGTAGATCCGGTTGTGGTTTCACGGGTGGCCCTTTTAAAACCCGATACTACGATCTCTGTCATGGCCTCATCTTTGGGCGCCATCACTACATCAAGCCGTATAGTAGTTTTCGTGACCAGTTTTTCTCTGCACCAAAGCCGCTAAAGCTAAAGATGAGGGTAGTGCCGGGCTCTACCGAAACAATATAGGCGCCGTCCTTATCAGTGGTGCCTATCACCTTTTGCCTACAGAGATGGTAACACCCGCCTTGGTCGTATTATCGACCTTGCTGGTCACCACGCCCTGTACTTTGATCTTTTCCTGTGCCAATACCCCCAATGGGCTAATGCCACACAGCAACAACAACAGGAGGATGGTTATGGATGGTCTCATAACGTTGGTATTGAGTTTCTTTGTTAAAGTGGTTGGATTAGTCATTGGTGAATTTGGGGTTGTCTTTTTAAATGCAAACACGATCTCCCAGTTGCCCCCTTCGTAGATGGCAAAATCCAGGCCCAGTACAGCCTTCTGCTGCATACCACCGAAGCCGATGCGCGACCAGGAAAATCTTACACTGCACCTTCTGCCATCAGCCGTGGTATAGCGGGTAGGCAATTGTACCAGTGGCATAGGAAAGGCTACATCATAAGTGACCCGGGTAGCTGTCTTCTGCATATTGAATCCATGCAATAAGTTGTTCCAGTCGGTCAACGCAAATTTGGCTGGGTTGATGGGCTGGAAATATTTATCGAGGAACATAAAGGAAATGGAATTGCCACCCGGTTTACCGTCATTGGCTTTACGGATATACACATCGATATCAGCCGATGACAGGTATTGATTGCTCGAATCACCCTTGATATTGCTGGTAACGGATGGATAAATACCATTGGATACCGACTGCCCGGTGATGGCATTGAGGTTGGAGGGTTCATAAGGCCTTTCGCGGTAAGGCATGAGCCGCATGTTGCGGAAATAGCGACGCCCGCCCCCATTGCTCATCTCAATATCAAAAATATAGCCCGAGTCGGCCTGGCAGCGCAGTATCCTGGAGTTGGAAGAAGACCACATCACAAAATCACCCGAGTGCTGTCGAACCTCAAATACGTTGTGGTATTCTGTAGCTCTTTTTTTCTCTATCTCTGCCAGTGATACCTCATTGCCCGTATAGGCTTGTTTCCATACCAATACCGGGAAGATATCGGTCAACTCCGGCGCTGCCTCGCCACTAAAACGGCGGGCATTGACGATCTTGAAATCGATTGGATAAGAGGAACTGTTGTTGGGATTGGAAAATACGTTGGAGTACATCGTGGTGCGCCCTGTAACCGGTTCAAAAGTCGTTTGGGAAAAACCTGCGTCAGCACTAAGTGCTTCCCGGTATTCCGGAACCAGTTTCTTACAGGCGCCAATGACCAGCATGCCCGTGGCCAGGATGTAAAAGCTTAGCCGCCATGGAGTATAGTTCATAAGTCGTTTGTTTTGGCTGTTGATGGGTGATGGAATTACCGGTTCATTCTTTCTACGAATTCATTGCCGAAGCCGAAATCGTGACCGGAAGAAAGCACATGAACGATACCGTTGTTGGTTTTTACGTTCACGATCTGTGTTTTGGTGGTCACCCAAAATACCTCGAAGGGGGTTTGCTTGGGATCGCTGAAGAACAACTGCTGAGGTCCACCACCCTGGTATCCGGCGGCATTGACCCGCTCATACAGCAGGTTCATCTGGTAGCCATACTTGATAGCCGGCGCCTGGATACCATCGGCATTGCCTACCACCCGCTCGGTAGCATATACCCCGTTAAGGATGTAGCGGCAGGCCAGTGTATCCAGCTGGGTGGAGTCCAGGGTGGCTAGTGAAAGCGGCGGCCTTGCGGGCACCATGGTAGCCCTGCGCAGGTTGAGGTTTTTCATGGCCAGGTTAAAACTGTTGTTGTTGATGGCAAACAAAGTGACCTGGCCCTTCAGCAGTGAATCTTTCAGCCCGGTACAGCGATTGATCACCAATAACATGGAGTCGAACAAACCGCCGCCCGATTGCAGGTACTGGTAACTATTGCCATTGAACACGCTGGTCTCTTTATCGTAATTGTAATACGTATTGTCTTTCTTACAACCGGCCAGCAACACCAGCGCTATCACGCCGGCCAGTAAAACTGATGTATGATGGATCTTCATGTGCAGGTTCTTTTTGGTGTATGATTTTTCTGGTGGCTATTTCCAGTAACTGTTCTGAGTGATATTGGGGTTGTTGTTCATCACTTCGCGTGCTACCGGCCAATAGATGCCACCCTGGCTGATCAAATTATTGAAGGCCGGATTGTTCTTTTGATCTTGTGGTAGCGCACCAGGTCGTACCAGCGCCAGCCCTCTCCCACCAGTTCACGGCGGCGTTCTTCAAATATCTCTTTCACCAGATCTGCACCCGGTACCGCCGGATCGAATGCCTTTACCCCTCTCCTGGAGCGGATATTGTTGAGCAGCATGGCCGCATCGTCTTCATGGCCCAGCACGGCCAGCGCTTCTGCCCGCAATAAGCTGATCTCTTCCAGGCGTGTAAAGAGAATGGCGGAAGTGAATACGTTGAATTGTTGCTCCCCGGCAATACCCCCATTGATCGATTTGATCTTGCTGAAGATGGGGATCTCTTCACCATAACTTGTGATATAGGCATTTCGGTAAAGCGTAGGCGTGCCCTGGTCCACACTGGAAGTATCCGTACCAAAGCGAAGGTCCTGCCCATTGCTGGTAGGGAACATCGATGCCAGCGAATCATTGGTGATATAGATATCTGGCAATTGTTTCGATACCAGCGGGTAGGCCAGCGTCAGTTGTTCTATATGGCCCGATACGGATGATTCACCCATTCCCTTGATGAAGTTGAAAGAGATAAACTGGTTCTGATCATTGGCCAGGTCGCCTGCCAGTTCATTGAAGATGCCCGTTTTACCCGTCAGGTCGGCTACCGACAGGTAATTGATGGCGATCTTATTATAGTTCTGCATCACGAAGTCGGTATAACCGGCCGTTGCATAGTAGTTGCCCTGCAACGCGGTAATATGGGCCAGGATGGCATAAGCTGATACTTTATTGATCAGCATATTCCTCCATTGATCATAGGTTTTTGTATGGTATATCAGGCCGGGCAATACCGGGTCGCCGTTACCATATACATAAGGCAGCAGCGGCGCTGCTTCTTCGATCTCCTTTACGGCAAAGCCGAGTACATCCTGTTGAGAACTGCGGCCGAATGTTTTAAAACTGCCATTGTCGTATGACTTGGTGAGCAGGGGCACATCACCCCAAATGCGAACGATATAATAGTACATGAAAGCGCGTAGTACACGTGCCTGTGCCACATCGATCTTATGGTTGATCTCCGTGTAACGGGTATCGGCCATAGCCTCCCCGAACGTTCGATGAAAAGATTGCAGGCATTGATGGCGGCATAAAAGCGACGCCAGTTGGTAATACTTTCAATAACGGGATAAGAAGCATTGAGCTTACCTTCTATGATCGCTTTCAGGTCGGGGCGCTTCAGCGCAGTGAAATCGCCATTGCGCAATTCTCCCATCAGCCAATGCGTATTGTTGTCGGCCACTGCCGCCCGAAACAGGCCATAGATGCCCATCAGGCCCGAGCGGGCATCGTCGATGCTCTTCCAGCTATTCGCTTCATCCGATTGACGGGTGGAGTTGATGTCCAGCTGTTTGTTGCAGGCGCTGAACGGCACAGTAGCGGTAAACAGAAGAGCTGTGAGTGAAACTGTTATTATTTTTTTCCCGGTCATACTATGGGGAGATTATGATGTTGAAAGATTATAACGCTAATTTGAAACCAAGGATAAGGGAACGCTGGATAGGCAATCCTGCACCTGTATACAAGCCATTGTATTGCACCAGTTCCGGATCGTCGCCTTTGAAAGAGGTAATGGTAAACAGGTTGGCACCGGTTACATATACCGTCGCATCCTTGAATACCTGGCTTTTCCCTTTGCCTTTCCAACCGGTGATCAGGTTGTACGACAAGGTGACCGACCGCAGCTTCACAAAAGAAGCATCGTCCAGGAAGAGGTCCTGGTCAAGCCGGTAAGGGATCGTATTGCTCCAGGGATTGTACATCGGATAACCGGAGAGGTCCATTTTCTTTTCCCAGTACGTGATCTCTTTTACCCCGTCAATACCCGAGGACGCATCTGTGTTGATGAAGTCGAGCCGCTGGGCAGCGTATTTATTCAGTAGCTTATGACCCAGCGCAAAATAGAAATGGAAATCGAGCTGGAAGGAACCGTAAGCCAGGTTACCGCCGAATCCACCGGTTAGTTTAGGCAGTGAATGGCCTACCAATACTTTATCATCTTCGTTGATGGTGAAATCGCCGTTCACATCCTGCCAGCGGGCATCACCTGCTTTCAGCGCCACACCCTGGTAGGTCAGCGGTTGTGAGGTGCCGGGCTTCACCGGTACTTCGGCATCACTGTTGTAAATACCTTCATTTTTATATACCCAGAAGGCATCGATAGACTTGCCCACCTGCAGCAGGTGATCGTTGATCACTACTTTTGCAGCCCGTTGGGAAGGGCTTTCAGTTCATTCCTATTGTAGTTGAGGTTGGCATGGAGGCTAAGGGCGGGGCGGTTCTTACCGGGAGCCAATACAGCCGCCTGCACAGTAAGGTCGAGGCCACTGTTGTTGACATCCATACCAGCTGCATAAGCTGATCTATAACCGTATTCTGCCGGCACCGGCACTGGCAATAACATGTCCTTATCCGTTTTGCTATACACATCCAGCCTTACTTGTAGTTTGTCTTGCAATAACCCTGCTGCTATACCCACAGTAGCCTGTTCTACATAAGCCCAGGGAATACCATAACCTACCCAGCCGGCTGTATAAGGACGGGAAATACCTGGTAGGCCAGCAAAACTGCCAATGGCAGGGGCGCCGGTCCAGGAAAGATCGGATCGGTAGTTGGGGCCGCCGGCAAAGCGGTCATCGGACAATAGTTTACCATTCCTGCCATAGGAAGCAGTAAGATGGAGACTGCTAAGTACCTTGCTTTCTTTCAACAGCGCTTTGTACAGGTCGTACGAAGCCGACACCCCAAAGCCCGTATACCAACGGTTGTCTTGCTGCATCAAGGAAGAGCCATCACGACGTACCACCGCTGTAACATCCAGTAGTTCCTTATAATTCCAGGCAGCTTTACCAAAGAAAGAAGCTACCGCCGCTTTTTGGTTCGATGGATGATAAAATACATCGAAGCCATTGGAGCGCAGGTAATTCGTTTTATTGATATCTCCTTCTACGATATTGAGCTTGATGAAATTGTTGGGCCCATTATAGGCATAAGCATATTCAAACTTATTGAGGGTGGTCTGGTAGTTCTGCCCCAGCTCCAGGTCCAGTTTATGATCCTTGTTGATCGTAAAGGTGTAGCCCAGTGTATTGTTAAAAATAAATCGCTGGTTGAAGCCAAAGTAATTGCTCAGAAAGTTGTTGCCTTCCAGCAATTGGGTGGGATAGAAAACATCGCGTGTGCCTTCATTGTAGTCAAACGAAATGCCGCCATTGTAGCGAATACCCTTCATTTTCGCCAGGATATTGAAATACCCCTGCACGGAGGTCGTCTTGTTGTCATCCTTTACATTCTCATCAAACTCGGACAGATAAGCCCTGTATACGTTCTTATTGGGGGCAATGGGTTCGATACATCGGGCAGGTAACGCTTCCGCGAGGCGGTCCACAAAATTTCGGTTGCGGTGGCGGATCATGTGTGCAGCATTGATCATCGAAGAAACCGTAACCCAGCTCAGCGGTAATACGTTGATCGAGAAAGAGGCATTGTAGCGTTGCAGTGCTGTTTCATCAGCTGAATTGGCATTGCGTGTACCAGCACCGAAGAAACGAAAATTGGCCCTTTCTGATCCGCCGGTCAGGCTGAGGTCCAGGTTGTATAAGGGTTGATTCTTATAATACAGGTCTGTCCAGTTGGACCGGCCATAATAATCTGCATTGGAAGAGTCTTTCAGGTAAGCGGGGTAGTTGAAGCGGTCTGCCAGCGTACCGTACCTGTCATAAAAAGGAAGGCGGAATTTATTCTCATACACGCCATTGATGGCCGTTACCCTTTCCTGTGGTGCAAAACCAATATAGGCATTCACATTGATCTGGCGATAGCCCGACCTGGCTGCCCTGGTGGTGATCCAGATGGCGCCATTCGCAGCCACAGGGCCCAGTATGGCCAGTTTGGCCGGGTCCTTGATCACCTCGATCGATTCTACATTATCTATATTAAGGGTAGCCAGCAAATTTGTAGCGGGCCCAATGCGGTTGAAATCATATTGCTGTATTTCATAGGCAAAAGGGTTTTCCGTAGCCAGCGGAATACCGTTGAGGTATACGGCCGCCTGGTTGTCGAACAATTCTCTTTTGCTGAGTAAAGGCATGGCGATACCCCGGATGAATAGGTTTTGATCTGTACCTGGTTCCCCCGATGGCTCCTGTACATATACACCGGCCAGGTTGCCTTTGGCATACTGCTGCGCTGATATAAAGGGGGTATAGCTCAGCGGACGGATATTGATCTGGCCGTCTTTAGAGAGCGAAGGCAGTGCAGCTACCTGTTTGGGCGTTGGTCCAGTGATTACTATCGTATCCTTAGGGGGATAGTATCCTTGGTCACTTTGATGGGTTTGGAGGGCGCCTGATTGCCGGAAAAGGAGTAGGCGGTGGCCGGGCAATAAATAGCAAGTACGGCGCAAAAAGCAATGCTTTTCGCTGGCATGAGCGATTGTAATCTCATAAGCTTATTTGTTTGGCTGATAGCAGTGTTGATGAATTCCGTTTTTTTGCTGCTATTCTTTTAAATCTACCCTGAATTTATAGGATAAAACGGCTATTCATGCATGTTGAAAATCGCCTATCCGTTATGCAATCGTTTGTATTGACTGTACAACCGAGTGCGCAAATTCTCCATGGAGTGATTCGTGTCAATAGCACAATCGTTTGCGGGGGAAGTCGGGAAAGTCAGTAAAGTCGGGAAAGTCCGGAAGACATTAAGTCCCAAGATCGGGAAAGACGGAAGTCAATAGAGTCAGGTAGTCGGAAAAGACCGGAAAGTCCGGAAGTCGGAAAGAAAAACAGGGGACACGACTCTTGTATTGACTTACCGACTTTCGGACTTTACTGACTTTCGAACTTTACCGACTTTCCGACTTTACTGACTTTTCCGACTTTACCGACTTTCGGACTTCTTAAAGAAATCGCTACCTTTGAATTGTATAAGCATCCCTTTGAATAGTATAATAATGGTAATGGCTGGCCAAACTACCTTTACTATCTAAAAGTAAAGTAGTCAGCCATGAAACGAATCTCAGCATCCCGGACGGGATGGAATACTATTGTTGCCTTGAGCCTGATCCCCTTATCCGGTTTTGCAATGGACGTATATATACCATCACTACCCGATATGGCGGCCCGGTTACACACCACACCCGCCGCCATTCAACTAACTCTTACGCTCTTTATTATCAGCTATGGCATTTCCCAATTGATCGTGGGCGGCCTCATCGATACGTACGGACGCTATTGGCCCAGTTTGATATCTATCCTGGTGGTCAGTGTGGCCAGCTTTATGATTGCCTGGACCAATAACCTGCAGTTGATCTATGCGTTGCGTGTTGTGCAGGGGATTACCGTGGCGATCATTGCGGTGAGCAAGCGGGCTATGTTTGTAGACCTGTATTCAGGTGAGCAGTTGAAAAAATACACCAGCCTTTTTCTATCATCTGGTCCATTGCCCCCATTGTAGCTCCTTTCCTGGGCGGGTTCTTCCAAACCACCTGGGGCTGGGCTTCTAACTTTATGTTCCTGGGATATTTCGGACTGGTGTTCTTTGTGGTAGAATTATTCACTGGTGGTGAATCAATGAAAGTGGCGCAGCCTTTTAATGCACGCGTTATCCTGGGTACCTATGCCCATATGCTCAAAGCAAAAGATTTTACGGCAGGCCTTGTAATACTGGGTCTTTCCTATGCTATGATATTGATCTATGGCATGGGCAGCCCTTTCCTGATCGAACAGCGCATGCAATACCCTCCTACCGTCACCGGCTATTGTGCACTGTTTTCCGGTGTGTCTGTACTCATAGGTGGATCATTGTCCAGGATGCTGATCAAACAAGCCTTTCTTAAAAACTACTCCTGGCCAGTGGTCTTCAATTGGCAGCCGTGGCCATACTGATACCTACTACCCTGTATTTTCACAATTTGTTTACCCTGCTCCTGTATGTGTTCCTGCTGCATAGCCTGGCGGGCTTTATTTTCAACAACCTGATGTCGTATTGCCTGATTCGTTTTCCGCAGTATGCAGGCAAGGCCAGTGGATTGGTTGGCGGTGGTTTTGCGGTAGTAACCTCGGTACTGAGTTCCCTTTTGGCCAATACCCTTACCATTACCAACCAGGCCGTGTTGGGCGTAGCTTATGGTGTATTGTCCCTGGGTGTATTGGCCATGCTACTGAGCGCTAAATGGCAGGGATCAGCGCCGCCGCAGGGTACCCAAACAACGAAACAGCCAGCTAGTGAGGAAGTACGTGCGGCCCCCTTGGTGGCCGGGGCGTAAGAGCGGAGCGCATGAAGCTCACGCTTTACAATCCATCAACAATACGCCGCAGGTATTTTTTTGTTGAATTACCCAGGTCACTTCATAGCGGTCCCTGCCTTCTCCATTCACCATGTAAATGTATACCCGCTGCTTATCGGCCGACCGGAAAGCCTTGCAGTCGACCGCAACGGGCTTGTTCTTAGCTGTGAATTGAGTGTCTGTATTACACCTGTACACTGTTTGCCCTACCCTGTTTACAATCCATGAATAAATTGATTGCTGACCTGGCATTGGGTGGTTGGATTAACTGCATGGGGGTGGCATGGCCACCTCTTGCGCCAGGTAGGTATATCCGGATGCTGTAGGAGAAAGGATAGAATCAGATTGGTAATAAACTTTTAAAGTTGGTGCATCAAAGACCAGTTGCCCTTTTTCATTCACCATCCATCTCTGCACTGGCATTTTATGACGGGCATTCTCCTCCTCCTTCCACTTGGCCAGTTCTGGCGGTAGTTCCCATTGAGGCCATTCCGTTTTGTATCCCAGGCGTTCCAGTTCATGCCAGCCAGCTTGCTGTATCGTTTCTTTAGTTGCACCCTGGTGCAATAGCTTTACGCCGATGCCTACCAATTTGCGGTACAGGTCGTGGCAGCGCCAATCTTCCGTAAGGCTATTGTATATGGGGTTACCCATTCCGATGCCATGGCTAGTACGCTGGCGTTGTGCCTGGTGCGGGCAAATCGTTTGTCTTTCTTTACTCTTTTACCCGTGAGGGAGCTTTTGGTGCGGATAAAATAAGCGCCATACATCTTGTAGCAGGTGATGATACCACACAGGGTGGCTTCTACCTCGGTAGCAGCCAGGTAGTTCTTCCGGAATTCCTCCAGATGCGGCGGTAGATCAATATGTTGTAAGCGCTTTTTCATAGCGGATAATCCAATACTGAAATTAAGAAAAATAACATGCGATGGCTGTCCGGAGCCTAAAACCTGGGAAAAATGGCGCAATTGGCTTGCTTTCGATAGGACCTTGTTCGCCCCATGTTCGGTTCTCATTAGTGGTTAATGCGCATTTTCTAAGGGTTTGGTTTCCTAAGCTGGACCGAAGAAGGCACGAACATGGTACGAGCTTGGTACGAATGAAACCCAAAGAAAAGGGGGCCAAAACAGGCAAATGCAATCATCTTAGCGGGTAAGGAGCAATTGTGTCTGCACTGCGGAGATAATTAAGCTGGACTCACTACAGGACCCTTCCCGAACCTGGCCCAAGGAACTGTCATCCTAATTTATTACGGCTGGTGCAAGGTGCCAGGGTGTGTCGCGCTGTCGCCCGGCGAATGCAGCGTTGGAGAGCGGCTCACCTTCATCAGGAAGGAGGTGACATCTTTTCGTTTTCGTGGCAAGGGAAAGATGTCACCTCTTTGTTTGCCGCTCCTGGTGCAAGCGTACAGCCGTGTGTCGATGTATTGGTGCCACATTAAAAGATCTTATTCCGTATATTTGATTAGTTGTCGTATTGACACCTAATGTTAATTGTATATCAATACCAGCCTGCATACCATGAAGTCATTGATTGTTGCCATTGTATTAATCATCCCTTTTATTGTTGCCACTCCAGGTAATGCCCGGGCGCAACGTGCTATCAATCCTGTTATCCATGCCGATGTACCCGACCTGTCCATGATCCGGGTAGGTGATACTTATTATATGAGCAGTACCACCATGCACATGAGCCCGGGGGTACCCATCATGCGATCGAAAGACCTGGTGAACTGGCAACTGGTGAGTTATGCGTATGAAGTACTGGACAGTGTGGATGCCTTGAACCTTACTAATGGTAAATCGGCTTATGGCAGTGGTTCCTGGGCCAGTTGCCTGCGCTACCACAAGGGGGTGTATTATGTATCCACCTTTGCGGGCACTACTGGAAAGACTTATATCTATTCCACCAGCAATATCGAAAAAGGTCCCTGGAAGAAGATAGTTTTCAAACCCATGATGCATGATCACGCTCTCTTTTTTGATGATGATGGCCGGGTGTACATGGTCTATGGCGGCGGTAAATTGATGCTGGCCGAACTGGAAGCCGATCTTTCTGGCATCAAAGCAGGCACAACACCTCAGGTGCTTATTGAAAATGCCAGTGCCCCAGCGGGCAATGATATTGGTCTACCCGCCGAAGGCTCTCAATTGTTCAAAGAAAATGGCAAATACTATTTATTCAATATCTGCTGGCCGCGTGGCGGCATGCGTACTGTTACCATTCACCGGGCCAATACAATCAGCGGGCCTTATGAAGGCAGGTTAGCATTGCAGGACAAAGGGGTAGCCCAGGGTGGAATGATCAGTACGCCCAAGGGAGCATGGTTTGCTTACCTGTTCCGCGATTATGGAGCTGTAGGCCGCATACCCTATTGGGTACCCCTGCAATGGAAAGATGGCTGGCCGGTGATAGGCATTGATGGCAAAGTACCTGATACCCTCAACCTGCCTGCCAGTAAAGGATTAATGCCCGGCATTGTAGCATCCGATGAATTCAATCGTCGTAAGAAAGACCCTGCCCTGCCCCTGGTATGGCAGTGGAACCATAATCCCGATAATGCCCATTGGAGTATCACTGTAAGGCCCGGTTACTTGCGCCTTACTGCCAGCCGCGTAGATACTTCCCTCCTGCTGGCCCGCAACATGCTTACTCAAAGAACGTTTGGACCTACCAGTGCAGCTACTACAGCCATCGATGTATCCAATATGAAAGAGGGTGACTATGCCGGACTAACCCTATTACAAAAGAAGTATGGCTGGGTGGGTGTGAAGATGGAAGGCGGTAAGAAGTGGTTGGTTGTGGTGAATGGCGAATCAGGCGCCGCAAAAGAACAACAGCACATTCCCTTGATCAAAATACCATCTACCTCAAAGCCGAATGCGATTTCCGTAACCGTACGGATAAAGGGTATTTCCATTACAGCCTGGATGGCAAAACCTGGACGGCTATTGGCAGTGTATTACAAATGGAATATACCCTACCCCATTTTATGGGTTACCGGTTTGGGTTGTTTACTTATGCTACAGCAACTACAGGTGGGTATGTAGATTTTGACTGGTTCAGGGTGGAATAAAGAAATGCTCCTCCGGACATCTGAAACTGACGCATATCCGTACATGGAGAAAATATTGCACCTAAGTGCTTCAAGCGTTTTTTAGAATACCTATGAAACTCAGTAAATCCCTTGTTACAGAAATAAAGTCCATTATCCTCCAAAGCCGCCGGCAAACTATCCAGGCAATAGATCATGCTCGCGTAATTTTGTACTGGAATATTGGCAAACGTATTTTCAAGGAGGAGCAGGAAGGCAAAGAATGAGCTGAATATGGAACTTTTTTAATAAAATCCCTGTCTGCTGAATTACAGCCAGAATTTGGCAATGGGTTTTCTATAAGACACTTAGAGCGATACAGGCAATTTTATCGTATGTTCCCAATTGCGTCCGCAGTGCGGACGCAATTTAGTTGGACCCACTATAGAACACTAAGCTCAATTGTTGGATGAGCTAAAAATGAAATGGATAAATTGGTTAATCCTGTAAATGTTAATAATTGACCATTATTACCCCTCACTAAACTCCTTCGGCAATAGTCGTTTCGCATTTGCATCGATGGCCTCCAGTAGCGGTTCAAAGAACCGGGCTTCTTCCCTGCTCGAAAATACGGGATACAAAAATTGCCCTAACCAAAACTTGATATCCAGTTGCGTAATGAAGGGATGCCCCTGAATGGTAGCACGCGCATTCCAGGAGTCGCCAATGCCCGATAATTCAACCTTGGCTGTACATAGATGCCCATTTCCTATAAATTCCAATTCTAATACCTCCATAAGTCAAGTGACATTAATCGTTAAATAAAATATCCCCAGCGATCAAATCACCCGGCGAATTTCGTAAAATTATGGTATCTCCTCCCGCTCGCAGCTTGCTTTATCTTTGCTGCTAATAATCAATAACTACGATGGATAAGTACCTGTTCAATTCAGCGCGCCTGGGATTTAGAACCTGGCGGGAAGAGGAGGTGGAGCCTTTTTCGAAGCTATGCGCTGATCCTGTGGTAATGGAGTATTTTCCCAAGTTGCTGACCAGGGAGGAAGCCGAAGCCTCGGTAAACCGATACCGGAAGCATTATGCCGATCGGGGTTTTTGTTTTTATCCCGTGGATGAACTGGCCACACGGTCATTTATTGGATTTATCGGTATGCAGATGGGAGCCCCGGCTGAAAAGTCATGTCCTTTATAAGATTGAAAAGGAGGCTTTCCCGGGACTTAAAAAGTAAAGCTAACCTGCCCTGGCTTGTTTATTAGAGGGCTGTGAGAGCGCCCCGGATTGCTTATAAAGGGTATCCTTGAGAACTTGATTGCCACTTTTTCACCTGGGTAATTCAATCGCTAAAACAAGTTGTCTTTTCAGTCTTCAGTCTGGATAGCAATAGGGACAGGCAGCAGGACTTTTGGACTTTCAGTCGTTCGGTCTCTAAGAGCTTTCTGTGCTGGTTTAACTTGTTTTTCTTCTTACCCCACCAGATATAGAATCCGGTAATGGGCAGTGAAGCCGTGATCAGTGCAGCAAAGAATACAGCAATACGCAAGGGAAGACCGCCTATGCCGCCTGTATGGATATCATAGTTGAGGCGGTTGGCTTTTTCACCGCCATTGGCATCCGCATATTTACCGCGGGCGCCTGGAGGAAGTTCCTGGGCAGTATATTGGTTGAAAACAAGGAGGTCGCCATTGAAAAACCGTTTATGTTCCGGGTAGATCCGGGCCGTCACTACACCTGTACCATTGGCTGGGATCAAATATTGCACACGCGCAGCTTGGGGATAACGCGCATCTATCTGGCCGGCTATCTGGTCCAGCGCATTGCCCGCCAGTGGTTGGGCAGGCTTTATCGATTTCAGTTTATCGGCCGTGGGATAATTTTTACCACCACTGAATACCCAGTATTCGGCATTGCGTACGGCATCGAAACCCCATACCAATCCGGTTAATACCACAAACAACATGATCCAGCCGGCATAAAAACCCAATACTTTGTGCAGGTCATAATTCAAACGCTTGGGAGAAGCATCCAATTTGATAGCGAAACTTTGCTTGCGCAGGGCCTTTGTCCATTTACGGGGCCACCACATGATAATGCCTGTTATCAGGATGAGTCCAAAGATCAGCGTACTATAGATCACCATCCCATTCCCTATAGGATCGGGCAACCACAGGTGCATATGGCCATTGAGTACCTGTCGGAAGAACTCCCGGTCCATATTCTTCACCTTCAGTACCTGGCCCGAATAGGGATTGAGGTAAACTATATAATAATATCCCTTCTTTTTATCGTTGAAACTGACGGCTACGGAATGATCGCGGCCTGCAAAACCAATGCGTGTTACTGCTTTGCCGGGCAACTGGGCCTCGGCCTGTGCTTTGAGGGTGGAGACGGGCGCAAATGCCTGGTTTTCAGGTTTCACATGCAGGTAGGAATAAAAAGCCTCCGACAGTTCGGGTTGAAAGGCATACAGTGCTCCTGTCAAAGCTACAATGACTATCACAAGGCCCGATCCCAGGCCCAGCCACAAATGCAGTACCCCCGCTAGTTTCTTAAAAGTCAGCCGTTTAGCGGGTGCGGGCGAGGCCTTATAGTTCATTGCTACTCAATTGAGTGCGCAATTTGCTTCAACAACAGTTTACCTGGTTTACTCAATGCGGAAAAATGCTTACGAAATGCGGATAATTTCTGGCATAAATCCATTCCAGCAGTCCGGGGAGTTGATTGCCATACCCGGTCATGCATTTCGGAGCTGGAAAAAGACGCTTCGTCGCCCTATAGCGTCATGCAACGCCTGCTACCGCATCATCACCTCCAGGCAGGCTATTTTTGCCCCATGAGAACCATATATCAATTTCGTGTCCTGACTGTGCTGACTGCTGCACTGGCTTTTACCTCGTTCACAAAGCCCGCTTTAACTAATCAGCAGGCCCCTTTTACTGGTAAATACTGGGTTTTGGAATCCTCCACCGTTGTACCGGCCGTTGACCTCAATATGGATGGCAAACCCGATAAGGACATCCGAGTAATGATGGAAGATTGTGACCTGGATGATGGGGAAATGTATAAGACCAATGGAAAGACCATGAAAGACAATGGCCGCAATAAATGCGATGAAGAAGATGAGCAGGTTGTAGAATCCGGTACCTGGACCTATGATGCCGCTTCTAAGCAAATCACCGTACACCATTACAATACGGACAAACCCCAGACCCATACCTTGAAAGAGATCTCAGGCAGTAGAATGGTACTTACCTATACCTTTAAAACACCCAAGGGTAGTTCCCATACCATCACGGCTGTATTAAGAGCTAAATAAAATTTACTTTACCGGTACAACAAAACTCCGATGATGCTATATTCGCCCCGTGAAAAAATGGTTTACCTGCATACTCCTCCTCATTACAATGGCTGGCACTTTTTGCCCCTGCTGTATTGAGGAGGATTGTGCCGATGAGCCCCTTCAGGAGGTACCTTCCTCCCACAACAACCATAAGAGCGAAGGCGCCTGTTCTCCTTTCTTTGCCTGCGGCACCTGCGCCCCCTCTGTCGATCCCATTCATGCCGGTGTAGAAGTGGTGGTTTCTACTCCCCTTTCTATTGATCATCAGTCTTTCTTCCTCCTGCAGCTAAGCAGTTATACTGCCCCATTCTTCCAACCTCCAAGGCTCGCGTGAACGATACTTTCCGCGAATCAATCCTGATCATTTATTAAACTATAACATGAAATACCTTTTATAGGCATGGCCCTGTGCTGCTTTGTATCGGCAGCCCAGGCTCAACATACATTTACAGCTATTATCAAGGGGGCGAAGCCCAGTCCACATTGGCGGCCGCTACCCTTACCTGGAAAGAACAAAACAAAACCATCCTGGCCGATTCAACCGGCAAGGTGGTGATCACCAATATACCTACTGGTCAACAAACCTTTATCATCAGTCATATTGGGTTTGAAGAAAGGCAATTAATACTTGTCTTTCCCCTGGCCAACCAGGAGGCCATGACCATCGAACTGGAAACGGCAGAAGAAGAGGAGGAAGAAGAAGTGGTGGTAACAGCTACCCGCACCAGCCGTACCATTGCCAACCTGCCCACGCGTACAGAAGTGATCTCGGGCGAAGAACTGGCTGAGAAAGGCAATATGAAACCCGGCGACATCCGGATGATGCTCAATGAAAGCACCGGCATCCAAACGCAGCAAACATCGGCCACCTCCTACAATTCGGGTATCCGTATCCAGGGACTGGATGGACGCTATACCCAACTGCTGCGAGATGGTTATCCTTTGTATGCAGGTTTCTCCGGCGGCTTGTCCCTCTTACAGATCGCCCCACTCGACCTGAAACAAGTAGAGGTGATCAAAGGCGCGGCTTCCACCCTCTATGGTGGTGGCGCCATTGCCGGCCTGGTGAACCTTGTATCCAAAACTCCGGGAAAGGAAAGGGAGCTCAACTTCCTGGCCAATGGTACCTCGGCCAAGGGACTCGACCTGAGCGGCTTTTACAGCGAACGGTATGGTAAGGTGGGGCTTACTGTTTTCGCTTCCCGCAACAGCAATGCCCCCTTCGATCCGGCAGATATCGGCCTCACCGCCATTCCCCAATTTGAACGGTATACCATCAATCCCCGCCTCTTCCTCTATGGGAATAAAACAACGGCAGATATTGGTGTTAGTTACATTACCGAAAACCGTACCGGTGGTAATATGAATTATATCAAACACGGGGGTACGGGATACTATGAAAAGAACAATACCGATCGCATCACCACCCAATTGGGCATAGCTCACCAACTCAATGAGCATACCACCCTACAATTAAAGAACAGCTATACCCGTTTTGATCGCAGCATTGCCATCCCTGGTTATGTGTTCGATGCACAGCAGCAATCATCTTTTACGGAGTTGACCTGGAACCGCAAGGGCGAAAAATCCGATTGGGTGGTGGGCGCCAACCTGCTCACGGACGACCTGCGCGAAAATAAAACAGCTGCCAATGCTTCGCGTGATTATCATTACAATACCGTGGGCGTTTTCATCCAAAATGCCTGGACGGTTACAGAACAGTTTACCCTCGAAACAGGATTGCGGGGCGATTATGTGCACGATTATGGATTTGAACTACTGCCCAGGATATCGGCGATGTACAAGATAACAACAGCCCTCACCACCCGCCTTGGCGGTGGCTTTGGTTACAAAACACCTACTATTTTTACCGAAGAGGCCGAACGCAGGCAATTCCAGCACATACTACCCATCAACGTCAACCAAACCCGCAATGAACGTTCTGCAGGGGGTAATTGGGATATCAACTACCGTACCCACCTGGGGCAGCTAGGGTTTACCCTCAACTATATGTTCTTCTACACCAGGCTCAACAGGCCCCTGGTACTGACAGATGCCGGCAATAGCAAGCTGGAATTTGAAAATTCCACCGGGTATATTGATACCAAGGGTATGGAAACCAATATCCGCCTCACTTATGCGGATTTTAAACTCTTTATAGGTTATACTTACACCGACGCCAATACGCATTATAACAGCAGCCAATGGCTGCCGCTGACCGCCAGGCACCGGCTCAACAACGTGCTGATGTATGAGGTGGAGGACAAGTGGAAGATTGGCCTGGAAGCCTATTACTATAGCCGCCAGCAGCTTAGTGATGGCAGCTTCGGCAAATCATACTGGATCACGGGTTTGATGGCCGAGAAACTATGGGAGCGCTTTTCCATCTTCATCAATTTCGAGAACTTCAGCAATACCCGGCAAACCCGGTTTGATACGATTTATACCGGTTCCATTGACAGCCCTGTTTTCAGGGATATTTATGCCCCGGTGGACGGTTTTGTGGTGAATGGCGGCATCAAGCTGCGTTTATAGTTTTTTGTTGTCCATATCTTACGTAGCTTTAAAGGAATACGTAGGATATGGACAACAAACTAATATACTGGATACCGGTAGTCGGTTTCATTGTTTGCATTGCACGTTATGAAAAGGAAAATACCTTGGGCATGTTCTGGAGTTATTACCAGGCAGCGATGGTGATTGGCTTCATTTCGATTATTGCAATTATTGGCTATTACAATAGCTAATGATCATCATGTCCCGGAGCTACTCCGGCTTTCGTACCCACCCTTTATAACAAGGGGCAGCACTACCGGCTCCTGATCGTTATTTGCCCCTTAATTAGTCCCTCACTGCTGGCCGTAATGACAATATTGCCAGGCATTTTTGCTTTGCCTCGCACAATGACCAGTGCCATTCCACTGAAAGCTGCCCGCTCTGGTGACGCAAAAGATACCAGGTCGGCTGCATTTCCATTATCGGTTGCCATGAGTTCTCCTGCACCCTCTACTGTAAACTTGATCAGGTTGCCCGCCTGTGGCACTAGCCTTCCTTCCTTGTCCAGTACGCGCAGTGTAATAAAACAAAGGTCCTCTCCATCAGCATCCATAAGCGGCCGGTCGGCTTCCAATTGCAAGGCTGCAGCGGCATTGGTAGTTTCGGTCATGGCCGTGGCCCAGGTTTTTCCATTTTTATAGGTAATTACTTTCAGCAGTCCCGGTTGATAGCGCACGCTATCCCAGCGAAAACGGTATTCACCCGCCGTCCGCTTTTGACGACCCAGGGAACGATTGTTGAGGAACAACTCTGCCTCATCGCCCGATGAATACACCTGTACCGGAGTAACTTGCCCTACCCGCTCGGGCCAGCTCCAATGGGGCAGGATATGGGCTACCGGCAGGTCGGGCCGCCAACGGCTTTGATATAGATAGAACCGGTCTTTCTTAAAGCCTGCCAGATCTATAATACCCGAATACGAACTGCGGGCCGAATAATAAGGTGTTGGCTCGCCCAGGTAATCCCACCCTGACCACACAAACTCACCAGCCACGTAAGGATGCTTATCCTGCGAGGCAAATACCTTATCCGGCGAAGCGCCAAACTGGGCTGTATACAAATCATAAGCGCTTACATATTGATTGCGCGGATCACCACCCGTAGAATCACTCACCGGGGCGCTGGTGCCACTTGTTACCGGGAAGATATAGGTGCCACGGCTACTGAGTGCAGAAGCCGTTTCGCTACTGAAGATCATTTTTCCGGGAAATTGCTCTTGAAAAGCCGGGTACAAAGGAGCGGTACGTATACCGCGTAAATGTGCATAAGCCGGCGCATCCCGGATGCCCTCCCCTGGTAATTGAGGCTCAAAATATCCATCACCCCGGGAAAAGGCATTGTTGGTTTGGCATAGTTCATAGAGGCTGTTGCAGGTCTTGTACTATCTTCCTCCTTCACGATATCATATAAACGCCTGGCCACCTTTGCACCTGCCTCCTCTGTATATTGCTCCCCTACCTCATTGCCAAAACTCCAGGCAATGACCGAAGGATGGTTACGGTCACGCCGTATAAACGACCGCGTATCCGCCTCCCCCAATCGCCAAAGATCAAATGAAAATCAAGGGGTGTTTTGCCCCGCTCCCAACAGTCAAATACTTCATCAATCACCAGGAAACCCATGCGGTCTGTAAGGTCCAGCAGTTCAGCAGCAGGTGGATTATGCGCCAGCCGGATCGCATTGCAACCCATTTCGGCCAGTAATTCCAATTGCCTTTCTGCCGCCCGGGTGTTGAAGGCTGCTCCCAGGGCCCCCAGGTCGTGGTGTTGGTTCACGCCTTGTATGCGCACTGCCTGGCCATTCACCAATAGCCCATGTTGTGGATCGAATACCAGCGACCGGATTCCAAAAGGTGTTTCATATACATCCACCGGTTTGCCGCCTGCATATACACGCGTAACAGCCTTATACAGCTGTGGTTTTTGCGTTGGCGGCGGACCCCATAACAGCGGATTGCTGAGTGTGAGGGAATTGGTTGACTTCCATTTTTTACCTGCTCCAACATTTGCTGTGGCCCGCCCAAAACTGGCTACTTTTTTCCCATAGGCTTTCCCTCCCTCATCCACTACAAAGACATCTGTCACCAATTCCACGGGCTGTTCCTTGCTTGATTTATTGACTATCCATACATCCAGGTCAATGATGGCAGAGGCTGACGATACATTTCTTGTACGTACAAAGCTGCCCCATTGGCCTACCTGCACGGCATTCAGCTTCGTAAGCCATACATGCCGGTAAAGGCCTGCACCCGGATACCAGCGGGATGAATTGGGGGATTGTCTAATCTGATAGCCAATTGATTACTGCCGGCTATTTTAATATAAGGTGTAAGGTCTAGCCGGAAGGCATTGTACCCATAAGGCCATCCACCTACAAGCTGCCCATTGAGCCATACCATGGCATACGACATGGCCCCGTCGATATCCAGGAAGATCGATTTGCCCCGGTCGCTGGCCGGAATATTGAGTTTCCGGCGGTACCAGGCCACCCCATTCACTGGCAGGCGTCCCATGCCACCACCTACCATGGCATTGGCTTCCTTATAAAAAGGCCCCTGATAGCCCAATCATGTGGCAGGTTAACCGCCTCCCAGGCACCGTCATTGAAATGACTTTGCACAAAAAGGAAAATCACTCCCGGGATTACCTGTAGGTCGTTGGTGGTGTTGCGCAGGGTCCTTAATGAAATCGTTGGCGGTAGGCAGTATCCATTTTTTTAATACATGATCCGAAGCGGCTGCTACTCCCGATTCATTGGCCCGGGTATCGGCTACTATATTGTCATTACGGTTGCTCACTATTGGCCGTTCGTCATACACCAGCTTATCTGCCTCGCCCGTATACCGCATAAAACGCCAGCCTTTGTCGAGGTTTATCCGCTCGCGCAAAGGTGTACCATTAATTTGGGACCTGGTGGTTTGGGCCCAGGCACCTGTACCCACACTGCTAATTACCAGCAACACAACCACCATTTGCCTACTGCCTATGCCTTGTTTCCATTTTTGCATGAATTATCCTTTAAAAACAAGAAGGAGTGGTGATACCACCACATTTGTTGATGAAACCAATATGGTAAAACTGCTGGAAATCAGCTTGATTAACTAGCACATTATGACAAATTCATGGATCAAATGTTGAAATGAAGTCACGATTAACCGGGCAACTCCGCCAGTGGCAATGGTGGCGGTGCTATTGATAACTGGAGCTCAAACCTGTTGCCCACCATTTGTATTTTTACCGCCCCCACGTATAGTGATAGCTGGCAGGAATCGGGCAGCCTGAACATCCATTACAGCCTAACCCAAACAGCGTTGACCGGTACCGGGAATGTGCAATCCTCCACCACACCCTTTATGGATGTCACTAATCCTGCAGGAGCCGATGGGATTTGGTATACGGCCGAGGATGGATTGGTACTCAATGCCGGTACACCCGATACCTCCGGCCTGTTTCCCGGTGATACCGATGTATTGGGCAATGCTGTTGATATAAGTGGATTATCGGCGGGGCTGTATTATGGTATGATGAATGAATTACAGGTGAAGTTTATGAAAGATTAATACAGTTAGGGAAATCCCATGGTAATCCTTACTAAATCGATCATATTACCTGGTATTGCCTCTTAAGACCAGCAGTACGGGCGAAGTGGGAGAATTGGTCGTTATAACGGCCGAGGATTGAAAGGCGCCGGGCCGGGAAGCATCAAATTTTAGTTTTATGATGGAGGAGTCATTGGGCCTTATTGGATTGGATGAGTAATCGGCCACTGTACAATGACAGTCTGGCACTGCCCGCTGAATGTACAATGCATGCTGGCCCGTATTATAAATTGTATAGCTAACCTCAATGGGGACATTCAATTTGATCTCCCCTACGTCTATCAGTGTTGTTGAAAATTTTACAGTTGTCATTGGCGTATTACCAGATGCCTCTGGGGCTGTATTTCTTTTTCTATAGTATACTACTATGGAAATAACAAAGAGCGCAATCGCTGTGAGCAACCAAACGTATTTCATATACAAGGATTTAGGATACTTACATTTCCTTCAAGGTAAAGGTCAATAAAGCAGTATTTTTAAAGGAGTCAAGACTGCTCAGCTGGTTATGCAAGGCCGGAAACCTGCTTTCCACCAACTGTGCATTTCTTTGTAAAAAGGGGGCTATTTTATTCAGGTCTGCTGCCATGATCAATTTACCATTACACTCGTACACCAGGTGTGAAAAGATGATATTCAGGCTATCGGTCTTTATATCGGTTACCAGGGTTTTGCCCGATGGTATATGATAGAAAGCCGTCGCTCTGCCGTTATTCATGTAATTAAACCCTATATAGTTATTGTATTTTACAAAGGCTGGATATTGGAAACCATAGTTGGTTAAATGCTTAAAAAACTCCTCCTGCTTCAAATTGGAGGGAACGTTTTTGGCCCCATAATTTATGCTAAATACTGGCTTTGCTGTGTCGTTCTCCATCAAATAATAAGTGCCTGACAATGCGGGGTTGAAATAAATACTGCCGCCCGTAGTAAAGAGCCCGCCACTGAATTTGATGGTACTGCTGATATTGGGGGTAGATCAAATAGCAGGTCTTGAACGATTCCATTTGAATCGGACAGGATCATGTTTTTATCCTCAGAGACCTTACTGTTATTTTGATTAACGTAAAAGATCCAGGCATTGGAAGAAGCAATGGCAAAAGAGGTCGCCCAAAACTCCAGCCTGACTTCTCTTAGCAGGACCCCATTCAAAGAAAACTCTATCATCTTGCAGGGATTATTGCACAATACCAGGATGGAATGGTGCACTGGATTATACTCCATGTCTTCCACACGGGAAAACTGCCCTTTGCCTACGCCCAGGCTGCCCATATTATACAAGTATTTTCCTGTTGAGTCAAATACTTTAATGGCCATGTATTTATCATCTAGCAGGAAGTATTTGTTTTCCTTATAAAGGATCTTGTGGATCCCCGAAGGGCTGGAAATAATAGCATTGTCATTCACCTCAAGAGGCACAAGGCGCACACTATCGATATAAGTGGCGAGGGAAGCATGTTTTATTTCAGTGCTCAAATTGATCACCACAGGAATATCCGCTCCAATATACCCTTTTCGTGCCTGGTTACAGGACATTAATACAAGCACCACTAACCCAATAAAGATTAGCAGCGGCATTCTTTGATTCATTTGTTTTACTTGAAATAAGCAGTTAAATATACAGACCCTATGTATTTAAGGCCTTCCGGTAGAAAGAAAAAGGGTATTATATCCCTGATACAATACCCTGGTAAGTTGAAAGCGACAGTTAGGGGCAAATTCCAGCGGGTGCACAGGCGCCATTACCTACGCCACAAACTGTAATTTCTGTTGTACCGTCGTCACAAAGGCCTTTGTATTCCCTCCACCCAGTAGCTTCAGCAGCATTGGCCTCTTTAAGTAAATTGAAGTTTCCCTTCGAGTCCGAAGAAAGCGTAATCAAAAGCGCAGCGACAATGAAGCCGGCAGTCGCCAGCCGGATAAGGTTTTTCTCATGTGTTTAATTTTTTTAAGTATGACAATTGCATATTGAATATAAACAATTACCTGTAACCGAGTTTCGGATAGGTTATATTTTTTAAACCATAATGCATAATACGGCAATGGTTATGTAGGCAGTTTATTTTACCTGGCTGCTCTTACAATCGTTGGACTGTACCCTATAACTTCACCCGTTGCTGACTGGCAGCCGACCTGTAGATGGCCTCCACGATACGGATATCGCGCAGTCCCTCTTCGCCGGGTGCTATCAGCGGTTTTCCCTGCATAATGGCCAGGGCGTCATCATCCATTTGCCTGGTCTGTTGCCAGGGTACCTGGTAGGTATGGTCAAAGGCGCCTAATGGGCTGCTCCCCTTTTGCCCATTATAGGCTGAATAGGGATTCACTTCAATAGTACCCTTTTCGCAAATGATATCGATGAAATTGATATTTTCTCCAAAACTGGTTTTGATATCCGCCACTACACCCCCTGGAAATTCGAGCCTGGCTACGATGGTTTCGTCAAGGCCATTCTTATATATTTCCGGACGGGTGGTAGAAGTGGTGGCTGATACAATGGCCACAGGTTCCATACCTGTACCCAGGCGTGCGCCCTGAATGGAATAAACACCCATATCGTACAATACGCCACCACCCATTTCTTTTTCTGTTTCCAGTGGTCCGTCCGGTTATCCCGGTAGCCGGCAGCACAGTTTACCTGCTTTACCTTACCCAGCAACTGCTGTTGTACGATGCGCCGCCATTCCTGTGTATTGGGCTCATGCTGCAGGCGATAACCAATGGCGAGTGTGCGCTTGTTCTTTTACAGGCATCGATCATTTCCTGGCATTCCTTTTCTGTCATGGCCATGGGCTTTTCGCACCACACATGTTTGCCTGCATTGGCCGCCCGGATGGTGTATTCCTTATGCATGGAAGGCGGTAATACCACGTATACCACATCAATATCGGGGTTATTGGCAATGCTGTCGAATGTTTGGTAGTTATAAATATTCTTATCGGGAATATGGTATTTCTTTTTCCAGGCTTCAGCCTTGGCAGGTGTGCCGGTAACAATACCCGCGAGGTAACAATGCCTGGTTTGCTGTAAGGCAGGCGCCAACAGGTCCGTACTATAATAACCAAGCCCTACCAGCGCTACACCCAGGCGGTCTTTTTTTCTTGCGGGATGTAGCGAATAAGGAATGGGGTGATAAAGCACAAGGCCGCTGCCGGCCACTATTTTTTTGAGGGCATCTCTGCGTGATTGGGATAACATGGTCATGGTTTTTGAGTGTTGAACGATCTATCGGCCTTGAGCCAATATCCCTAAATTTAATTTATTTTAGCGGTAGGACCAGCAATAGGTAGCACGGTTACCGTCTTTTACTGTAGCTTGCCTTGGGCTGATTTACCAATTAATTGATAACGAACCTGAAATGGTGTCTAATTTACATTTATCGGGAAAGTTCAGCACGCCACAGGCGGGTGAAACAATAGAATTCCGGAAGGATGAAACAGGGCCTGCTTTTTCCTGGCGCAGCCCAACGATGGATAAGGTGGGTACCTATCGATTGTACAGCAGCAACGGCCTATATTTATTAGAATTGCAGTTTAACTATGCCCGGGAAGCTACCTATCAATTTACTGTGTTGGATAAAGAGGGAGAGATGGTAACAGCATTCACCTTGACTGATGATGCCGGCCGTGTGGTGACGGCAAAGAAAATAGGATCTAATAAGTAGTAACCAAGCGTTACGACAAGTGGCGGGCAATCACCATCGGGTCAATAGCATTGTGCGAAGTAGTATATACCACTTGTTTGTCTTTGATCAATATGATCTGAGGCGATTGGTGCGTAACCTTAAGCTCCTCTGCTACCAGGTTGGAGATAGGGCGGTAAGTAAGGAGGTCCAGATAGTGAAAATCGGCTTTTCCTTCAATTACATTAAAGCCGGTTTGTAGCTTGTGTTTGGCATGGGCACTGATGCCGCAGGTGGTACTGTCCTTAAAGATGATCTGGGGCTTATCGGTCGAGTTTTCCAGTAGCGTATAAAAGTCTTCCTGTTCTGTAACAGATTTCCAATTATTCATCCTGCAAAAGTACGCAATTATACCCATAACTGGTCTATTGCGTCCAAGGTATCTCTGTGAAAGGGCCTATTTAAAACGCCTAAGTCGTTGAGGTAGAATTAACTAAAGAAAGGGCGTGTATCAACCACTGATACACGCCCTTAGAATTATAGGTTCAATTGAACGAATGGCGGTAGTGCTGTTTATTTTACAATGTAGCGCACAAACTCACCAAACCCAATTGACGACATACCTGTCACACCAGAACCATTGCCTGCGCCAACGGCTGGCCAGGTTTCATATTTCTTGGAGCCCACATAGATATCCGGGGCAAATTCAAAGGTGTCTTTCAAAGCCAGCGGAGCGCCAAAAAGGTGGCCAGCTCTGCCGCAGTGAGCGTTATATTGACTGGTAAGGTTGTAACATCTGCTTTAAACACCTTTACACTTCCTGTAGTGCCATTCCTTTTTCTGGCCACCACATCAATTTTGGTGGGGGGTGGCACCGGCAAAATACATCCACACTTTAAAATTACCCTGGAATCCGGCAAGATTACTAAACGTAATAGAATTTGCACTGCCCGCTTCCATATTGGTGCTTATCACAGGTACATCTTCTATCGCGACGTTTTTAGGGATCGCGCCATCATCCTTAGAACAGGCGGTGAAGGTTATAACTGTAGCGAAGGCAATAGTTTTGAATATGCTTATTTTCCGAAGTTTCATGATCTGCATTTTAATAAATGATAAAACGATTAAGGCTGCCAGAATACTTTATAATTTTCAGGCGCCTTTTGGGGCGGTGCGTTTTTGTTCAACCCAATCTCTGCTAAGCTAAAGGGAATGGACCAGGGATACTTACGGTCATTGTTTACTGGCGTGATCTTTCCATCCGGCCCTGTTACACTGGTAACTGAACCTTCCGGGGCAGGTGCAAACAATACGGGGAATTTGGTTCTCCTATAGTCAGTATAGTTATCCAATGGGTTTTCAATCCGGTTGATCCATTTCTCGGTTATCACATACTCCATTTTCTTGGCATTACTACCAGCATCATAAGCTGTCAATACACCTGCTTTGTAAGTGGTGGTAGCAGCTTGTGAGGCGATCACCGGAACTGTTTGTGGAGCGCCGGCAGAACCAGGTTTCACATAATTGGCAATGATATTATCCACCTGGCCAAACGACTCATCCAAGGCCTTGCTGAATACCGCCCGTGCATCACCAGGCGCGAGGCCGGCCAGGATCAATTCTGCTTCCAGGTATAAGCGGTCAGTATAAGTTATAAATTCATGAGGACGGGCACCCGTTCCTGCATTCGCTACTCCAAGGGAGTTGATACTCTTAGCTGCGCCATCATCATAACGGCCGCCAGCTGGATATATACCCATGAGTGAATATGTTTGGCTGTTAGACCCATCACGGCAAGGTCCCGCAGAGCCAAAGATGATGGTAATAAAGCCCCCGTCACGAAACTCAGTACAATTTTCAGGTGTTGGGTTGGAGCCGCCTAATGGTGATTTCTGGTTATAGATGTAATAAGGGATCCGTGGATCTGAAAGTCCGTTCAAGATATCCGGATTTCTTCCTTTCATGATCTCGTACAACCAGGGGCTGAAAAGCTGTCCACCACGTTGAGTAGCGGTATAATCGCCGTAAGCGGGTGCCTATCATCTGTAGTGCCAAGAGGGCCATAGGGCATCATAAAACTCTCGCCTTGCGTATTGATCAGCGAATTGGGCGCTGCCAGCAATGCTGTTACCTGCGTTTTTACATCCTGTACCAGCCTTACCTGAGTATACAGTTTAAGTTTGATGGTATTGGCCGCTTTGATCCAATTGGCAGTATTCCCTTTATAGATAAAATCATCACTTGCTGGCTTGGAAGGGTTCACAGTCGGATTATTGATATCGGCAATACCCTCATCCAACAACTTTAAAAGCTGTGGATAAATATCAGACCCTTTGTCGAATTTTGGTTGCATAATGCCTTCCTCAAACCGGTCATATTCCGAAAAAGGAATATCGCCCCATACATCGACCATCATACTCACTGTATATGCCTTCAGGATCTTGGCAATACCTACATACACAAAACGGTTTTCAATAGCGCCCCGTTTAATGATCACATTCAGGTTGGAAATGGCGCCATATAAGCCATTCCACCCAGCTTCGCCAGCTCCATATCTGTCGGCTCCAATACGGCCTGTAAGTTGGTGTGTGTAGAGTGACAGGCTATTACCCAAGGTAGAACCTAACGAAATGTTGTTGGCAATATTCCGCTCAGCCGCACTCAATACCATCGACATTTGTACAGAGGTGGGCGTTGGGTCATTGAGGTTCTTATTTACATCAAGGAACTTTTTACAGCCGCTTCCCGTAGCCAGAAGGAGTGATAAGGCTGTAAAAGAGTGTATAAAATATTTCCTGTTCATTATTGACAATTTTCTGGTGATGTTAGAAGGTTACGTTTAAGTTAATACCAAACCGTTTGGAGCTAGGCGCGCCACCGGTTTCAACGCCTTGTGTACCACCTCCTACTACCGAGTTCATATCGGGGTCGAAATTTGTATACTTAGGTACATTGGGCGCAACATACCAAAGGTTGCGGCCATTCACTGATAGCGTAACATTCGTTAACTTAAGTTTGCTTACCAGGCTTTGGGGCAAGGTATAACCCAGGCTTATTTCTCTTAACCTGTACACGGTACCGTCGAATACCGAATATTCAAATGCACCATTTGTAGCGAAGCTTTGTCCAGTACCTGCTGTGAAAAACAGGTCATTCGTAGTCACCCTGGTTTGGTTGGGCACTGTTTTGCCACCTATCAGCATGGGTACATAGTGTTGCAGGCCATCTGCACCGGTAACGGTGTTCGGGTTGGCATAAATACCAGTGATCACCGCATTTTTCTCCCGGTTTTCAGTATCTCTGGTCACACCTCTACCCAACATACCATTGATGGTTTCAGAATAAAAATCACCACCTACGGTTGCATCAACCAATACATTCAAAGTAAATCCTTTGTAAGTAAGCGTATTGGTGACACCCATTTTGAAGTCTGCATTAGGATCACCCACCATACCATCAGTTGGGTCACTTAAAGGCATACCTGAAATAGGATGGATCAGCAATTGTCCATCATCCGAACGGGCAGAATAGCTTCCTCTCAAAAAGCCATAAGGTTTCCCGGCTTCTATCCAGTTAAAACCTCCTAACTGACTCCGGGTGAGTCCTTCAATCAGTTTCTCTACGGTATTCGTATTCTTGGTGAAAATACCACGGACATTCCATTGCAGGTCTTTGCTACGCACCGGGGTTACATCCAGGGCTATTTCCCAACCTGTATTGCGGATCTCGCCAAGGTTGGTATAGAAACTACCGTAACCGGTTGTTTGTGGAAGCGTGATTGGATAGATCAGGCCGGTAGACTTTTTATCGTACCAGGTTACCTCCAGGCCAATTCGTTGATTAAAGAAACGCATATCGGTACCCAACTCTAATTCTGTGGTGAATTCGGGGTAAGTTTCGGATCGAAGACGGTACCACCTCTTGTGGCAAGCGGCTGACCAGCAAAACCCGCAGCGTTCAGCGCGAAAATAGCTTCGGTATTGTGTGGATCTGCGTCTTTACCTACCCTGGCAAAACCTGCACGGATCTTACCATAATCGAGCCAGCTGGATTTAAGGTTAAGCGCATCCGACCAAACAATCGATGTAGAAATGCCAGGATAGAAATATTGTGCTTCCGCATAAGGAAGCGTAGAAGTGAGGTCTTCCCTTGCTGTCACAGTAAGGAAAGCAAAGTTTTTATACCCGATGGAGGCATCTCCAAAGAGACCTACCAGCCTTCTTTTGCTTCTACTATCACCATCAAATCTTTGGCGACGGGTATTTCTAAGGTTATACAAACCCCTTACCACAAAGTCGGCACCATACTGCACCTGGTTGCGGGTATTCCTTTCATTTACATCAACACCCAAGTTTACATCCAGGCTCCAGTCCTTGTTTATTTTAGGGGTGAAAACAGCCAGTATTTTACCATTGATCTCTTGTTGCCTGTACTCTACCTCGGTAAGGTTACCTGCAGGATTATCAGCTCCTCCATAAGAAGACTTATCAATGATCTGATCCCTGAAAAGCCCATAACTATTAATACCGCCATTGAAGTCGACCCTTACCCAGTTGTTGAATTTGTAAGAGGCCCGAATATTCGCCACCGTACGGTCATCAAACGTGGTGATCGTATTGTGGTAGGCTCCCCCATACAGGATTGGTGTATTGACCGTCATTAAAGCCAATCTGGTCTCCCGCCCTGTTTTCTGATGGGAAACCGGCAATATCCCAGTTCCTGGCCATGGTATAGGTACGGCCCCACTGTGAGATGAAGCTTTGTGCCTGACCAATGTAACCGCCTACTTGTTTAGAACGGGCGTAAGAAACGTTACCGCCAATGGTCAATTTACCTACGGAGGTCTGACCACCCACACTCACATTGCTTTTCCGGTAGCTGGAGTTGGTGATGTAGCCACTTTGGTCAAGATGCGACAGGGTAACGCTGAAAAGCGATTTTCCCTCACCGCCATTAAGACCAACAGAGTGTTCCATCAGGTTGCCGGTAGTGAACAGGTCTTTCACGTTATTGGGATAGGCCTTATAAGCTGCTTTTCCGTTGGGGAAGAGTTCTGGATAAGAAGCAAACATGGTAGCCCAGGTTGTAGCTGGAATGGAATCGATGCCTGAGGCCGAAGTGCCAATTACATTACCACCTGCATCATAGATAACACCTTTTCCAAACCGGGCTCCCCAGGATCCATTAGAACCTTGTGCTCTGAAGTTGGCGCCTGCACCGTATTTATTCTGGAATTCAGGCATGTCAGCTACCTGCTCAACACTGAATCCAGCCCTGTAAGTTACGTTCAGGGATTTGGCCCCTTTTTAGGGTTGCCCGATTTAGTGGTGATCAGCAATACTCCATTGGCAGCCCGTGAGCCGTACAAAGAGGCTGCTGCAGCACCTTTCAATACATTTACCGATTCAATATCATTGGGGTCAATATTATTGATACCGGAACCGTAGGTGCCGCCACCAGTAAATGAGTTAGAAGTACTAACGATGGAATTGCTGTACGGAACTCCATCGACTACAATCAGCGGGTCACCGCCACTGAAAGAAGCCACACCTCTTATTTGGATGCGGGATGCTGCACCCGGTGCACCCTGTCCCGCCCGTATGTCCACACCCGGTACCTTACCAGCCAGGGTATTTAATACATTCGGCTCGGACTTCTGTAACATGGTAGCGGGGTCAACTTTGGATACGCCATATCCCAAGGCCCTTTCCGTACGTCTGATACCCATTGCCGTTACTACTACTTCCGATAAATTGTCTTTAACAGCATACAGCATTACTTCTACTGAAGAATTGTTACCTACTGCTACCTCCTTGGGAGCATAGCCCACGCCGGTTACTAACAGGACATCGCCTTTCGAGGCTGTGATTTTAAAGTTACCTTGTTGATCTGAAGAAGTACCTGTTGTTCTTTTTCCTTTGATGACAACAGAGACAAAAGGAATGGGTGCTCCTTTTTCGTCTTGAATCTTACCTGAGATGGTAAGGACTTGTGATTTACCAACCATTGCAAAGCATAGCATGGCCAGTAAAAAACTAAGCAGTTTTTTTCTCATGTGCGTTTTGGTTTGGAGAACTGTTACTAAATTATTACAGTGGAAATATAGAATCTTTTATCAAGAAAAGAATGATTTTCTTCTTGCGCAAACATAAAAAAATTAGGAAGTTTTACTAACTTACTTTTGAGCAGGCAGTAATAGTTGATAAAAAAACGATAGTGTTGGAGCTAAAAGTTGGCAAGTATTGCGAACAGGAATATATGTTAAATAATACGCCTATGACGGCCTGAATTCCCCCTGGGCATTGGAAACCAGGAAATAGCCGGGCAAGTAAACTGATCTTGATCTGATCCCAACTAACGTTTGTTCTTCCCTGTAAGTAGCATTTTTGGCTTCTTTATGCCCAGTGAATGTTACCGGCCGTAGGTGTTTTCATTTAAGGTCTTTCGGGTGAATGTTCCAGGCGTACAGTTAATACCCGGTTCATAATTACCTGTTTGTTTTGCGCCACTGCACATACGCAGCCGGGCATATCTGCGGTGGTCCAGCTTAAGAGCCTGTCTACCTCGGCTGTTTTGTCCTGGGCTATTGCAGAGGTGCCCATGGTTAATACCATGATAAAGGGGGTATCCGGCAAAGGAATTGCCGCAGGTTAGTGCTGGTGGCGGTATTACTGCCCATTTGTTGTTGCATAACCAGTTTGCTTGTATAATGATCAATTGTCTTTTGTGAAAACCCGCTCCCCTCCCCTCCTTTTTAGGGTCATTTGTTTTTGGGCTGGGTCAAATTCGATGACCACGGCACCTTCAATCTGAAATTTATCTTGTGCTATTGCTTCCAGCGCTGCAGGAGATTCATTGCCTGGCTGCACGTACAGGGTAGTCCCTTTTCTGCTGATCGTAAATTTTACGGGCGCCCCGGGATTTGCATATACACCTACGTATTTGTCTAATATCTCAGGACTTACCTCAATGGTTGCGAAAGTGGGAATCTGAAATGGCAGGTTATAGTAAATATCAACAATACCGCGAAGGATGTTGACTACAGGATACACTTTTGCATTGGTGGTGTAAGCCACCGCCAGCTTTTCTTCCGGCAGGTACGCCAGCCATGCGCCGTAATTGTCAACCCCGCCGGTGTGTCCATAAAAGGTTTTGCCGGCAAACGTAAAGGGTTCCATACCTATTCCCTCCCCTTCCTTCATGGTTTTCATATGTTGGAGACTCTCTTGATCAATTAATTTCAGGTCAAACAGTGCCTGGATGAACATCGCCATATCGTTTGGTGTTGAAACGATCGAACCTGCACTGTAGAGTAATGTTGGATGTGTTTCGTTTCCTTGTTTCCATTCTCCACCCACATTGAAGTAGGTAAGGCTTTCGTTTTTACTTACCTCAATATTGGCTGTTGCGCTATAGGTGTCTTGCAGGCCCAACTTAGCAGTGATCTTTTCTTTGAGCAACTCACTATAGGACTTGCCGGTTACCTTTTCGAGGATAAACCCCAACAAATGATAGCCTGCATTGCTGTAAGCATGTTTGGTATCCGGTTCAAAATCTGGTGTACCCCTGGCGATAGTGGCCAACATTTCTTCCTTTGTAATGGCAGTTGTGGAAGGTGCAGACCGCAAATTCTTATCCAATAGGGCATCATGGATACCGCTGCGATGGCCAGGATCTGCCCGATGGTGATCCTTTCAGCGTTGGGGATCTGTGGTAGGAATTGGGCGAGCTTATCGGTCAGTTTTAATTGGCCTTCCTCTACCAATTGCAGGATCATTACGGCGGTGAACATTTTGGTGATCGAACCGATCCGGAATTTACTGGATACAGTCAATGGTTGGGTTGCTGTTCCGTTGATCTGGCTGTAGCCGATGGCGCGGTTGTAAAGCAGCTTACCATCGCGGGCGATGGCCACACTGCCCATCGCTTTTTCTTTTCAGCGAGCCGGTCAAAAAAAGAATCGAGCCTGACTTTGTCAACCTGTTGTGTATAGCCTGTGTTCAACAAGGTGAATGTCATTAACAATGTGAGGAGTGTCTTATTTTTCATATATCAAGTTGTATGATGGGAATGATGTAATAAAACCGGTTTCCAGGGCTAAACCTTATTTGAATCCAAACAGGAAGGGAAATAAAAAGGTTACGATAGCAGCCCACAGGCAGTAGACGGGCAGGAAGCGTGAGATGGCCTTTCTTACGCCGGTTATTTCAGTCTTTTGGTAAGCACCTTGAAAAGTTGTGTTGTTACCAATAAAAGGTTGATTAATATCAGTACATTACTGCCCAGCACGGCGGCTCTGTTGGGTGTTATACCCCATGCAGAGATCCGGAATAGAATGGCAGATACCGCGATACTGTTCACAACGATGGTTACTATTGACAGTAGTGACAGTACCCATATCTCACCCTGACTTTTAGTAACCCTGGAAGATCCAGCAACGGAAAAGAAAATGAGGGCCATTACGCCAATTAATAAGGCATTAAAGATCAGCAGGAACTCCCGGTCGTTGTAGGGGTTTTTGCCCGAATAGATGATGGCGATGAGGTAAGTGACCAGCATGACCAATACCAGGGGCTGAATATTTTAGCGATCACCGGCGACACCCTGCCTACCAACTGTGGATTGGTTTGGATCAGGTAAGTACCTATGATGGGGACAAAGGGCAGCCCGAATAATACGATGTTTTCAAAGTAGAACTTTTCAATCTGAAAGCCGATTAGGGAGAACAGGCCAATTGTCATACCGCTTAGAATCCCGCCAGCTATCACGATGAGCGTTGTCATCACAACCAGGTCGCCATTATATCCCAAATAACTGAGCCGTTGTTCTATTTTATTGTATTGATGGTTTACAAAAGTAAACCCTGTTACTGCCCACAACACGATGACCAAATGGATGCACGATAATTGCAGGGTATCGCTTTGGGTGTTATGGGGAAGTGAGTTGATAAAAATAATAGCTGCGAGTAGGATTAGGGCAACCATCGCGATCTTACCGGTAGATAATTTATTCTTCCAGGTAAAATAGGCTGTCAATGCCGGAAAAAGGATAAAACCGGCATTCCTGGTATAATAGAATTCCTCGTTAACAGGTAATATGGCCGGCAGTTTGGCTAGTAAACCCGCAATGAGTGAAGCAATGATCACAAATAACAAGTCCCTCCTTGTACCCCAGGCGATCTCATTGCCTGAATGGCTGAGCCTTTCGTTCCAGTATTCGGCGAGCAAAGAACCCTGAAAGCCGGGATACAAGGCCCTGAACTCCCGCTTAAACTGCGCTTTATTGGTTCTGTACAGCTTTTCGAGTTCCTTCGGATCGTTGATGTACCTGATGATGGTTTCTCTCATGTTGTTGGGTTTTATTGCCTGGTGAAACGCACGGTTAATTATTTAAAAGAACTTTGTGTTTCAAAGTGTATAGGTAAAAAATATAGGCTTTTGCTGCAGGGCAAAACAAAGAATGCAGCTAATTGTGCAGTTTGCCCCTTTCTTTGTTTCTATTGCAGTTGTAATCATTGCTATTTCTGTGATTTAATTAGTTTCTCCATTGCCTTCAGGTGGTCATTGAAGGCCTTCCTGCCTGGTTTTGTCATGAAATATTTGGTATTGGGTTTCTTGCCAATGAATGACTTTTTAACGCCAATAAAATTCTCCTGCTCAAGCGCTTTGAGGTGACTGGCCAGGTTGCCGTCGGTTATTTCAAAATAATCTTTCAAGGCATTAAAATCGAGTGTATCATTAACCGCCAGTATTGACATAATGCCAAGCCTGATCCTGCGTTCAAATGCCTTGTGTAAACCGTCTATTAACATGCTCATCTTTCGTACCGGTAATGCATATAAATTCCGTAAATGATATGGACCAGTCCAAAACCTAGGGCCCAGCACAACAATCCATACCCAACAAAGCAGGTGCCCAACAGCCCTAGTCCTATTTCGATTAGCCCCAGGCTTCTCACTTCCTCATAAGTAAACTTACTGGCATTGTACAGGGCCAATCCATAGAATATTAGGGTAAAGGGTGCCAGGAAGCCTGTCATTCCCCGGGCGATAAAAATCAGCAGCAGCAGCCCGCCGGTCACAAGCGGTACTGCCATGTTGAGCAGGAGCCGCTTAGCGGTCGAGTTCCATAACTTTTCTCCACGTGTATGCGCCTTCCGGACTGAAAGGAAGATGGAAGTACCAATGGCCAGCACCAGCACCAAAATGGCTAAAAAAGCACTTTTAGCAGGTCGGCAGGTATATTACCTGGAGAAACTGTTCCCGGAGCTATTTGACCGGGGTTAAAAGAAAAGAACTGATAGGCCATAAAGGCGCCCGCCAGCGCATAAATACCCGCCATAACACCCGATAAGCCGGATAGATACAGGAATTTGGAGGAGCGTTCCATCATGGAGCGCATCTCGGCTATATCCTCTATATAATGCTGGTTTTCCTTCATGTGAAAGTACTTTGTATTTCAAAGCTAATACAAAAACGGGATTCGGGCAAGAGCCGGTATAATTTTTCCCTGGGATACCCAATACCCCTGCATAGTAAGGGAACTACCGGTTGGTCTCACTCACCCAATGAAAGGGCCGCTCCGACAAGGGAAAGGGCGCTGGTCTCCTGCGCAGTAGCAGGTACATTGAGTCCTTATCCGGAAAACTGGTGAGTTCTACCCATACACTGTCTTTGATATGATAATTAAATCGTGCAAGGAAAGTAGCATCTGAGGAGGTCCGCCTTAAAGATATTACTTGTGTAGTGCTGTCAAACCTGGCGTTAAAGTAGCCACGACCGTATCGCTGGCGGAAACGCTTATCGGTTGTCTTGATACTGCCATCGTCTGTCTTTTCAAATTCTATATTCTGCCAGTATAAAGAATCGGGCTTACTGATATCGATCGTATCTCCCTGCATTGTTTGCCTTACTACATCATAGATGCCCGTAGGAATGGGTACCGTTTTAGAGACGGCGGAGCGACGTTGTGCTGCGGGAATGACATATTCCAGTTGTGTATAGAGCTATTGGGTGGGATATGGAAAAGAGGGACTCAGGAAGATACAGTAGAACAGAAAGAAGAAGCGGAATGCTATTCTTTGCCACCAGGCCCAGTGGGCGCTAAGTGTAGAAGGGAACTTCATGCGGTTAGTTTGACGTTAAGATACGTAAAATTTATTTTTGCCTAATAGCAGCAAAACAACCGCTTGTTCCCTTAAAGTAATCGCTAATGCCTTCCGGCGGCCAATGCCTGCTTTTGCAAAATACTTTTACAAAGCCTTTCTGGTTAATGGATAGATCAACCTAAAGGTGCTATTCCTATTTCTTCATCATAAACTCATTAACATGAAAACTTTTGAACTAAGGAACGAGGAGACAGCCATACTTGACCTGAAAGACTCGCCTGGCATCAGTGCTACCAATGTGAGCGACGAAGATGCTAAATTCTATGTTGACTACCTATCAGGGCACGAACACTGGAGCCCGGTTACGGGTGAAAAGATCATCAAGCCAGGAGGCACTTTTGACATCACCAAACCACAGATTGGCCACGATGTGGTGCGGGTGGGCGCCCGTGGGAAGCACAACGGTACTATTATCATCAGGGGGCGATATTAACCCTGCCCTCCCTCCTATTGCTGTATGAGGAAGTATCGAAAATAAAATCAGGGCTTGGGAATCGCTTAAACGGCCTCCAGTCCCGGGCAGGGACCCGAATAAAAAGAGGGTGTATCGTACTTTTGAGAATACACCCTCTTGTATTATGGATTTGTTAAAAGAAAACAGTAACGACTAAAACATATTGATACATTTCGATGTTTCTATGTAAGTTTGCACTACAGTTCACAAAGCTGACCGGCTATGGTGCTTTACGACTGGCGGATGTAATATGGATTAATATTACTTCTCCTTCCCAACGATCTTATTGCCTGTATTACAAAGCAATTCGATGATCCCTGCGGTGCAGGTGTATTGTTGCGACCCTTAATTTATTTTATAGAACCATTCTGCTATCTCTTTTATGAAAAGATCTATTTACATTATGGCGCTGGGCGCCTTTGGCATTATTACTACAGAATTTGGCGTTATTGGAATACTACCTACCATTGCCAGGGAGTTTAATATTTCTATTGATACGGCGGGTTGGCTATTGAGCGGCTTTGCGCTTACGATCGCTTTATCGGGGCCATTCACCACCCTGCTCACTGCTAAGATCAACAGAAAGGTGATCATGTGTCTTGTATTGGGCATTTTTGTACTGTCCAACCTGCTTTCGGCCTTTTCAACCAGTTTTGCCATGCTGCTGGTGGCCCGTATTTTACCAGCTTTCCTTCATCCGGTATTTTGGGCAGTAGCCACAGTAGCAGCCAGTAAACAGGTAGCGCCCAAGGATGCACCCAAAGCGGTATCCGTTGTGTTGGGTGGGTTGAGCATCGCTACGGTATTGGGCGTACCCATCACGACCTATGTGGCCGAACTTTTTAACTGGCAGGCCTCCTTTCTGCTGGCCGGAATCATTAACCTGATCGCTTTTGCGGCATTGGCCTTCCTGGTCCCTTCGATGCCGGTTACCGAAAAACATCTACTAAAAGTCAGTTGGTCATTTTAGGTAAAGGACAATTGTGGGTAAACCTGGTAGCTACCCTTATCATGATTGCCGGTATGTTCGCCTCCTATGGCTACCTGGCCGAGTACCTGGAAAAGATCTCGCACATGAGCGGCGGTCAGATCAGCCTGATGCTGTTGTTGTTTGGTGGAACAGGTATTGTTGGTAACTGGCTGACGGGAATAGCGCTTAGTAAAAATGTATTGCTTACTACCCGGATATTCCTGCTGTCGCTTATATTGATCCACTTTGCGGCCTATACATTTGGTGGCTTGTTTGTGCCCATGGCCATTATTATCTCTATTTGGGGATTCATCCATACGGGTGGTTTCCTGATTGGGCAAACCCGTTCCACCTCGGTAGCACTGGAAGCGCCTGAGCTGGCGGCCAGCCTCATGGTTTCTTTTGGAAATGGGGGTGTAACGCTGGGTACGCTGCTGGGAGGTTTTATCATTACAGCTTACGGTGTACAGGAAGTAGTATGGATCAGTACGGCCCTGCTCGCTATCACCTTTGGGCTCACTTTTGTGGTGGTAGGGAAGAAAAAGGCGGTGGCCGTAGTGCAACCAGAAGTTGTGGAGGCAGATCAAGAGGTGCCAACGATCGAGGAAGTACCACAAGTAGCAGTGGCTTCGTAGTGCAGGGATGCCGTCCGGTTGCCGGGCGGCATTTTTATCAGGGAGTTATTTCCAGGTCAAAAGCAGCATTCAGTACGAGCCTGCCTTCTACCTCTGCGCCGGTACCGGACAGTTTCCAGCCCTTCATTTTGCCCGTTTTCCCCTTGACCAATAAGTCGGCCAGTTGTTTATCTGATAACTTTTTCCCAAATACCTCAAAGGGTAGTTTAAAACCACAGACCTTGAAGTTGGCGCATCCATAGGCTGTATTGCCCTTCTTCAGTGGATATGCCTTGCATTTTGGGCATTGCTGTTCTTCTATTACTACTGCTTTTTAGGTTCCCTGGGTTTTGCTTCTTTTTAGGTTTCTCTTCCTGTTCTTTTGCAGTGGGGGCTGGTTCATCGGGGGCCACAGTTATTACTTTATAGGTGGCCGTTTTAACCTCAGTAGTCAGGTCTATCACCATCTGGATCAACTCTTGCTTGAAGGTTTCCATCGCATATTCCCCTTTTCAATGAGGCGTAATTTGCGTTCCCAAATTCCTGTCAGCTCCGGGCTTTTCAATAGTTCATTTTGGATCGTATCGATCAGGTCAATACCTGTTTGTGTGGCAAAGATGTTCTTCTTCCGTTTTTCGATGTACTTGCGGCGAAACAAGGTCTCAATAATATTGGCACGTGTGGAAGGCCGGCCAATACCATTGTCTTTCAGCAGTTCCCGCATTTCTTCATCATCCACTTGTTTGCCGGCTGTTTCCATTGCACGCAACAAGGTAGCTTCGGTAAAAGCTTTGGGAGGGGAGGTTTTACCTTGGTGTATTCTGGGGGTATGCGGGCCGCTCTCTCCTGCTACAAATACAGGCAGTATTTTTCTTCCTCCTCCCCTTCTTTTTAGCGGTCGCATCATTGGCATATACTTCTTTCCAGCCGGGCTCCAATATTTGTTTCCCTGTTACTTTAAAGGGCACCTGCCCTACTTTACCCAGCACTGTGGTATTGGAGATCTTACACTCTGGATAAAAAGCAGCAATGAATCGCCTGGCCACCAGGTCATAAATACGTTTTTCCTCTGGCCCTAGTCCGGAAGGATACACTCCTGTAGGAATGATGGCATGGTGATCTGTTACTTTTTTGTCATCGAACACTGTCTTCAGTTTCGGGATCGGGTTGGCCAATATTGGCGCGGTGAATGTGGCATAGGGTGTCAGATCCTGCATAATGGTGGCAATCTTGGGGTGCAGGTCTTCCGATAGGTAGGTGGTATCTACCCTTGGATAGGTCACGAGCTTCTTTTCATACAGGTTCTGGATATATTTCAATGTATCATCGGCACTGTAGGCAAATTTTTTATTGGCCTCTACCTGTAGTGCCGTAAGGTCGAACAAGCGGGGATTGCCTTCTTTTCCTTCTTTTTCTCAAAGGAGGTGATCTCAAAAGGATGTTCCAACAGGTAGGCCAAGCCTTTTTGGGCCCTGTCCAGCACTTTGATCCGGTCGATGGTGGCTGTAAATTCGGTTTCGCGGTATACTGTTTTTAATTCCCAGTACTCTTCTGATACAAAGGCATTGATCTCCTTTTGCCTGGCTACGATCATAGCCAGTGTGGGGGTTTGCACTCTTCCAATGGAGAGTACTGTTTTGCCGCCCTGGGCAAACTTTTTAGTAAATAACCGGGTGGCATTCATGCCCAGCAGCCAGTCGCCAATGGCGCGGGCGCTGCCTGCTGCATAGAGGTTGTCGTACTGATCGGCATTTTTAGTCTTTGGAACCCTTCACGAATAGCATCTTCTGTAAGGGAGGATATCCATAATCTTTTCACGGGCACGGTACATTGGGCTTTAAGCAATACCCAACGTTGTATCAGTTCGCCTTCCTGGCCGGCATCGCCACAGTTGATCACCTCATCGCATTGCTTTACCAGTTGCTCTATTACTTTAAATTGTTTTTGGGCACCTTCGTTGTCGATGAGCTTGATGCCAAAGCTGGCAGGTATCATGGGCAGGTCTTCCAGCCGCCAGTATTTCCATTGGTCGGTATAGTCATGCGGTTCCTTTAGGGTACAGAAATGCCCAAAGGTCCAGGTCACCTGGTACCCATTTCCTTCGAGGTATCCCTCCTTCCGTTCTTTGGCCCCGATAATGGCGGCAATATCCCTGGCCACGCTGGGCTTTTCAGCAATGCAAACCTTCATAGTCCTATAAAAGAGGGCAAAGTTCGTATTTTTTGGGAGGAAGCAGGTTGCTGGTTCTATAGTCTTTATTACTTACCAGGAGCCAGTACGATCAGGGGCTTTCCTTTTTCTACCACATAGGTAGCAAATAAACGTTGCGCCAGTTGTGCCTGTGAAATACTGACCTGCTTCCGCGCCCGGGCAATTTTGCTGCCAATCAAATTAGTATCCATACGCACTATATTTTGTTTTTATTGATACAGTAAAGATATAATGGTTCATTGCCATCCTTAGTATAAATGCAGCCACTGTTGGTTGTAATTACGGTACCAGTAGTTGTTTTTAACAACCTGCAGTGGCAGGTGGGTAGAAATATTATTGACTAATGGCGCTTTCCCGCTTTCACCGGTTTGGGGGTTGTTATTCAAAAGGGTAAATTGTTGCATGAAGCAAGCTTATCTATTCCTGTTACTGTTACTGATTGCCTTTAGGGGCTCTTCCTTTGCTTGTTCTACCTTTTTTACTAAGCAAGGATGGCCGGCATATTTTTGGTCGCAATTACGATTGGGTAAGCGGCAATGGCATGATGATGATCAATGCAAAAGGTACGGCTAAAACCTCCTTTCAACAGGAAGAAAGTAAAACGCTATCCTGGGTAGCTACTTATGGCAGTATCACCTTTAACCAGTTTGGCAAAGAGTTCCCGCATGGGGGCATGAATGAAAAGGGGCTGGTGGTGGAACTGATGTGGCTCAACGCAACAAGTTATCCTGAGACGGACAGCCGTGCGGCCCTGAATGAACTACAGTGGATACAATACCAGCTCGACAACTGTTCCAATATAGATGAAGTGGTTGGTACGGACATAAAACTACGCATCAACCGGGCAGATGCTGCGCCACTGCATTACCTGGTAGCGGATGCCCGTGGCCAGGCGGCTACGATTGAATTCCTCAACGGTAAAATGGTGGTGCACCGGGGCAAAGACCTCAGGTACCCGGTATTGACCAATACGGTTTATAGTGATGCCGTGAAGCAGGTAAAAGGAACGAAATCAACCACAGGGTTCGATAATTCGGTTGAGCGTTTCGCTACGGCCTGCAACATGATCAGCCAATACCAGGCAGCTCCCAATAACCAGGACCCGGTGGACTATGGCTTTCATATCCTGAATAAAATAGCGCAACCAGGTTATACCAAATGGAGTATTGTGTACGATATTACGAACCTGCAGGTGTATTGTATCACTGACCGGCAACCGCAGCGTAAGCAGATCGCTTTCCGGGATATTGATTTTACCTGCAGTAATACGCTGCCTGCCTTGCCCCTGGAGGCAGTACAAAAAGGGAATATGGCTAAACTCTTTACGCCTCAGCTTTGAAAAGAACAGAGCGCTTATTGTCCGGTCGGCACGCGAAAGCAGCAGCCAGATCAATGTGTCGCAAGCCTCTGTCGATAAGGCAGCGGCTTACTTCCGCGAAATACGTTGCCAGTAACAGGGTACGGTCTATTGAAAAACACCTCTGTCTTTTGCATTAGGAGGAAATCTGTATCAGGGTGTTAAACGCAATAACCTGGACGAATACCCGTTACAGTAGATGGTCTACTTTTGGGCAAAAGAATAATGCAATGAGCACCAGGACTATCAAACTCACGGTTTCTCCTGCCATGGGGAAGGTATCTGCCATTGTAATGGCGCCGGCTAAACCCATTGGGATCCTTACGCTGGCTCATGGTGCGGGAGCCGGCATGGATCATCCTTTCATGGTGCAACTGGCCACGGTGCTGAAGCAGGCAGGGATGGCCACTTTGCGATTCAACTTCCCTTTGCCGAAAACAAAAAGGAAGACCTGATACACCCGCTGTGGCACACCAAACGATTGAATCGGCTATCAAAAGGCGCAAGTGTTATTTCCGGCTCTACCCCTGTTTGTTGGTGGTAAATCCTTTGGTGGCCGCATGACCTCTCAATACATCGCTGCGAATAAACCTGAATCCGTAAAAGGGCTTATCTTTTACGGATTCCCTTTGCACCCTGCCGGCAAACCTGGTATTGACCGGGCGGAACACCTGAAGGCAATAAAAGTACGGATGCTTTTTCTACAAGGCTCGAAAGACGCGCTGGCTACCTGGGACCTGGTGTCGGGTGTGTGTAAATCGCTGAAAAAGCCAGACTGGTTAAACTGGAGGGTGCGGATCACTCTTTCAAGGCCGGCAAAACGGATACGATGGCCTTGCTTACTGAGGCCACGGTACAATGGGTGTTATCGGTTGTGCAGTAGTAAGGTGGAATACCTTTGGATCTTTTAAGACAGCACTTTTCCCGCCCATTTTCTACAATAAGTGGCTGTTTTGTCGTTTGTTGCTATCAGCATACTCTATCCATACAGAAGGCATACTGAAGGTATACTGTAGCTATACTGAAGGGGTAGAGGTTATTGATTACTGAATATTGATTACTCCGGCTTTGTATATGCTTTACTGTTGTTTTCTGTGCTTTGCTTCCCGTCTTTATCCTTTCTTTTCAGTAACACATCAGGGCAAACGTACGACACTGGCCAGGCCATTTCCAAATTCAACCTGTCGTTTCGGCTTTTTTTGGTCGTTTCTGCTATAAAACGACGTCATTGTAGTCAATTTATAGCCGAAACGACATAAACCGGCAATGGGGTATTGGAAACGGGTATCTGCAAGTCGTATGTTTGTAGTGAACAGTTACCAAAGCAATCGATCATGTGGACGGGGCCCCTAAGCATGGTTGATGATGATGAAGAAGTGTTGTGCAACACTTGTTGAATGGAATACAAGCTACGAGCCACGAGCTTTGAGCTATGAGCCGTTCGCTTCGAACTTCCAGGATTTGGCTTTCGCTGTTAAGTTATAGGGATCAGCGGTTGACTGGTTGTTTTCATCCATCAACTGAGGGCTATTGCCACTGGGGAATTTTCTGATACGTGTGATCAATGGTTATGGTGAACGTCGACTACCAATCAAAGAGCAGCACGTTAGCAAACGGAAAGCGTTGGGTCCAGGATTTGGTTGTTGGATTTTTACAATCAGTGCCAGGCCGGCAACCGGCAGCATTGTTGCGGGCACGCGGGCTTGCACGGAGGCCTGCGGGTGTCCGGAAGGTAAAATATACCGCTTATCTTACTATACGCATACAAAGCCCTGCTCATTGGAGCGGGGCTTTTTCTGTTGTTCTGTCCCGGTGCATGACATATATCCGGTTCTTTGAACACGGTTGTACAAATATTACTACAAACATTTTCAATTTATTGTACAAATGGTCTCTCTCCCCGGCCATACCTTCAATTTATTTTGAATAATTCTAATATCAATTAACCATCATTCATTAATCATCCCCATGAAAAGAATTTTACTTATTCTGGCGGTACTATTTACGGGACAACTTTATGCGGCGGACTACTATTGGGTAGGCGGTGGCGGTAGCTGGAGTGATCTGAACCACTGGCGGCTGGACAGCAGCGGCGGAGCTATTCCCAGCATTGTACCATCTTCGGCAGACAATGTATTTTTCGATGCGAACAGCGGCTTTACGCCAGCCAGCAGGAACATTCTCATCGGTTCCAACGTGTTTTGTAACAACATGACCTGGGGAGCGGTGGCCAATAGCCCTTTCATCCTTGGCAGCGCTACACAGATTTGCTGGCTGGCTGAAAAAAACATTCCATGTTTACCAGTGGGTGGCTCATTGCTCCTGATGGGTTCATTTAGGTATCGGAATCACTGCCTTCGTGCAGGATGGTTATATACCCATCCGTTCCATTCACCCGGATACGCTGACCGTCCTTTATGAGTTGGGTTGCCTGCTCCACTCCTACTACGGCCGGTAATCCATATTCGCGGGCTATTACAGCTCCATGCGTCATCAGTCCACCCACTTCTGTTACCAGGCCCTTGATGGATACAAACAAGGGAGTCCAGCTAGGATCGGTAAAGGTGGTCACCAGTATGTCGCCTGGTTCCAGATCGGCCTCTTCCATATTAACCATTACACGCGCACGGCCCTCTATCACCCCGGCAGAAACAGCGAGCCCTGCAATAGCACCTTCCGGGAGGTTTTCCCGCTTGTAAGCGCCTGTAATGATCTCGCCATTTGATGTCATCACCCGTGGCGGCGTTAATTGAGCATACCGTTTGTACGCCGCTTTGCGTTCATTGATCTGTTCGTAATTTACCTGTTGGTCGCCTCTCGCAATTCCACAAAGCTCTTCCAAACTGAGGTAGTAGATATCTTCTTTTTCATGGATAATGCCAGCATCTGTTAGTTGTTGGGTCTCTTTTAATAAAGCCTGTTTATAAATAAAATAGCGCTTGACCATGCTGTATTTGGGATATTCCCGATAACCGGCGAAATTCCTGATCTGGTCGATCATTCGTTTGGTTTCTGCGGCTTTCTGTTCACCACCTGGTAGTTGTTTCAATCGATCTAATAACTCCTGTTCCTTTTTCAAAGCTTCCTGCAGACCCTGCTCAAATTTCCGTTTACTGGCACCTGGTTCAAAGTTTTTGATATTACTAAGGATCAGGGAATGAGTATGGTTGGCTTTTCACTCCAACGGGTTTTTGTAATATCGATCTCGCCGGCACAGCGCATGCCGTATTTGTTGAGATAAGTGTTGATAGCGTCGTAACTTTCCTCTCCTCCCGGCAACTTAACCAACTGCTCCCCAAGCCCTGGTCTTTTACCTGTTGTAAATAAAGGATCACCTCCGGATAAGGGCGGATCTTATCTGCTACATCCAATAACGCCAGCCCCATTTCTGAAGTAATATTGTTGGGTACGGATTGGGCCAGGGTATCGGCTGGATTCTTTTCGCCTAACCATTCGTTCATTTTTCATTGATCCATGCTGCAGCGTTGATCGATGCCATGATGGCGCCCATATTGCGCGGGTCAAATAGTGCCTTCTTTGAGTCCCGCAGGTCTTCGAGGATAAAATCGAATACTTCCGGCCCCGACTTTGTGCTGAGGGCTTGTCTTAATGTTTCTATGGATGTTTCTCTATGCTGGATCAACTCTGCAACGATTGCGGGATCGTTGTCCATGGGTGTGTGGGGCGGAATAGCCGGATTGCTTTTACCGGGGACTGGCGCCTCCTGATCGGTGGGAGGTGCTGGTATAAAGTCGCCCCGTTCGAGGATGGTCAACAGTGCATCTTTGATAAGGGGATCTGATTTGCCCAGGGTATCCATCACTCCTTTTCTGCCGGCGGATGTACGCAACATGGGGGCTACATCAACAAACAACCTGCCGGCGGCGGTGTACATATGGCCGCGGGCTGAAGCCAACCAGAAGGATAAACCCAATGGTTTCAGCGGGTCGGTCATCATTTGTTGATGGCCGACAGATATATACAAGTGATTTTCCTGGTCATTGGCTTGAGGGACCGGGAATAAGGTTGTTATGGGCCGGCTCTGAACAATATAGAAGTTATTATCCGTCAGGCACCACTCAATGTCCTGTGGGTGGCCAAAATGGGTTTCGATCGTTCTGCCCAGCCGCTCTAGTTGTACTATTTGCTCATCCGTTAAGGCCTGTGTGTTCTGCTGCGCCGGCCCGATCGCTTGTTCTTTTGTTCCTCCTTCGGGTAAGACATAAATGGCCAGTTGTTTGGAAGATATATGCTTGCCGATCACCTGTGCATTGCACACTTTATAAATATCAGGATTTACCAGGCCGGCCACCAATGCTTCGCCCAAGCCGAAGCTGGCATCAATTGATACAACTTTTCTATTGCCGGTGATTGATCGGCCGTAAACAAAATGCCTGCTACTTCGGGGAAGACCATCTTTTGAACAACTACCGACAAATAGACTGCACGGTGATCGAAACCGTTTTGTATTCTGTAAGTAATTGCCCGTTCAGTAAATAAGGAGGCCCAGCATTGGGAGATGTGCTGAAGGATGGCTTCCTTCCCCACAATATTCAAATAGGTATCCTGCTGGCCTGCAAAGGAAGCTGTAGGCAGGTCTTCGGCCGTTGCACTGGAACGTACAGCGAAGGCTTCCTGCTTATCATACCTTGAGAGGTAACCTGTAATCGCGTCTGCCATGTCTTTGGGAAAGGGACTACTTTCAATGGCTTTACGGATACTGGTACTGAGGGTGTTAATGGCTGATCGTTCTGTTGCTTTTATAGGTGTTAATGCATCGAGCAAGCTGTTAAGTTCCTGGTTATCCCTGGTTATTTTTTTATAGGCTTCGGTAGTAACACAAAAACCAACCGGGACTGCTATCCCGGTAATGCGTGATAGTTCGCCCAGGTTAGCGCCCTTGCCTCCTACTGACATGATCATTGATTGGTCGATCTCCTGAAAATCAAGTACGTATGTGCTCATATTGGCTGGTGATTATTAGGTGGGAAAGTGTCCAAGGTAGGTGATTTACAGGGCTGAAACAGAAGTCTAAAAGAAATAAACTTTTGAACAAATGCATGCTTGTGCATGTTAAATAGCAAAGGACCTGCGCAAATTTTGCAGGTCCTTTTTTTTAGCAATGATGCTATGTATCAGTTCTATTTTTTGAGTGATAATAACAGGGTATCCAGTTTCGCCAACGTTGCTATCATGCCCTGTTCCATGCCCATTTGATGACCGTTTCCAGGTCGGCCAGCGATTTATAGGTTACGACTGTTTCTACCAAGGCATTTTCTCCTTTGTCTGTAAAGGTAACCCTCCAATCAGCACGAGGCAGGTCTTTGTTGATCTCTCCTGCTTCGTTGCTAAAAGCATCCAGGGCTGTATAATAGTCGATCGGTTGTATTTTCACGTATTCTGTATAACCCCAGTATGCTGTACCGTTTGGTTCTACCATGGCATAATGCCAGTGACCGCCTTCGCGGAAGTCCATTGATTTGGTCTTTGTGATTAACGGGGCCGGCGCAAACCATTGGTCAAGCATCTCGCTTTTGGTGTGACAATCCCAAACCAATTGTCGGCTGGCTAAAAACTCACGTCGTACAGTCAGCGTATTCTTTGCCTTATCGGCAATGAAGTCGAACTGCAAGTTGTGTGGCATTATTTTTTCTTTTTAATGGTTAATAAAAGTTGATCCAGTTGCAGGAACCGGCTTTCCCAGATCTTCCTGAATTGTTCCAGCCACTTATCTATCTCTTTCATTTTATCAATTTCAAGCAGATAGTAAATTTCCCTGCCCTGGTGGTCTTGTTTGACCAGGTCGCATTCAGTTAAAACCTTTAGGTGTTTAGAAATGGCTTGTCGTGTTGTGTCAAAATGTTCGGCAATAGCATTTGGGGTCATTGCCTGTACGGCAATTAAAACAAGGATGGCCCTTCTTGTCGGGTCGGCAATCGCCTGGAAAATATCTCTTCTCATTAGATGGTCATTTCTGTATGAATGGATTGGTAACAGTCCGGTTGGTTACTTAATTTAGTATATAAAGAAACCAACCAGTTGCGAATATACACGCAACTAATCAGTTTCTAAAATCTATCTGAACCCAGGCTCCGGGAAGCCTGCTTTGGATGGTGCAACAGAAAGGGAGGGAAATTAATACCGGGTCTTGTCCAGATCGCCTTTTGAAAATATGTCAATTAGGCTCACCTACTTAGTTCGAATCCGTATCTCCCGACGAAAAATTAAAAGAGCCTTCGAGTCGTTGGATTTGAAGGCTCTTTTAGTTCGAAGTATTCTTGTTGATATAAATGTCCTACAATGGCTCAAACAAATCATTCATCGTTATAGTGCTTTGTATAAACCCAATAGAGTGTATATTTTCTTTTAACCCCCATGTGGTTATGAGTACGGGGAAAACGCTTTTCGGGTTTGTACTTCCTCTTTAAAGCTGAATATTTTTTTTTTTCAAATTCTTTCTTGTATGTTTTGGTCAGTGTGAATGGCTCCTGAGTAAATTTCACTTCGCAGAGATTAATTACATGATCTCTTCTGTCTATCAAAAGATCAATCTGAACGCTTCGTTCTTTGTTTACCCATGAAGCTTCCTCTGTATAAACTCCACTTATACCCAATGCTTTTTAATAGCATGAATGTGTTGGAGGCATATACTTTCGTAAGCATAGCCGCTCCATGCCCGCCATGCAGGACTATCTATCCGGCTTAACCATGCTCCAGAACCAGATAACTTCTGGTCTTTTATGAATTTAAGATAAAACAGTGTATATGGATCCGAAAGTCTATAAAGGCTATCTCTTATTTTTTTCCAAATGGCACACTTTTGCTGACAAATCCACCTTCCTCCAATTCCCTTAGGATGGTCGTAAGAGCACCTCCGTCTTTAATTCCCCCTAATTTCACAATTTCCTCCCTGCCAAGCCCTTTAGGCTTTCCTGCAAGTGCTTCTATTATCGTTATATGTTTGTCTGCATTAGTAAATAAAGAGCGATATAGATTGTCGTATTCTAACGCCAATAATCCATTTTTTGAAAACGCCAGTCTGTCTATTTCCTGAAATGCGCTCTGACCTGATCTGATTTCATTAAGGTAAAAGGAACTCCACCCATGGTCATATATATCTGAAGGATTTGGTACCTATCTAGTTGAATTTGATGAGCGCGAAAAAAACTTTCTGTTTCCTGAAGCGTAAAAGGCATTAAGCTGATCCGTTGTGTAACCCTGTTATAGAGTCCGCCTCTGTTGTTGATCAGTTTATTAATCATCCAGGATGCTGCTGAGCCGCAAACTACCAGGAGCATATCGGAGCGACCGGAAGCCCATGCGTTCCAAAAATGTTCGAGAGCTGAAAGGAAGTTCGAACGGGGTGTATCGATCCATGGTAATTCGTCGAAGAAAATAACTTTCTTGGGCGAACGCAGCTTTTGAAGATAAATTCTAAGTAGATTAAAAGCATCAAACCAATTTTTGGGAAGATTAGTCTGTTCAACTGTTGAGTCTAATTCACTCAAAACAGAAAAGAAATTGGATAGTTGCTGTGTAGTGTTAGCCCGTGCAATGCCAGTCATCTGAAATACAATCTGTTTGTTGTAAACCTGACGTATAAGAAATGTTTTACCGACTCGCCTACGTCCGTAGACTGCCAAAAACTCTGGCTTTTCACTTTTAAGTAATTGATCTAATATTTTTTGTTCCTCTTTGCGCCCAATAACTTTTTCCATTGTTAGCTATTATGCGGCAAGTATAAAAAATATTGACTTAGCGCAAAATATAATGTTATAATTAGCGCTAAGGACCCTTTATTTAACCCTTAGCGCTTATTATGCAGGACATATCTTAATGTATTGTTTGTCAGCGTTTTATAGGATGCCAGCCTTAAAAGTTTCGTTAGAAATTAGTTTTTTAAAACTACTGGCTTAGATTAAAGATTATAAAGTGAGTTCAGGCATTAGGAAATGAAAAATCAACTTATTATAGTGCTTTCTATAACTGGAATCTTGTTTACAGAACTATAATTTTTTATAATTTGATGAAAAGGCTACAGAAATTATATCCCACATATTTTGCTGCACTGTTTAAATATTTCAACTATAAAGAAAAACGAGGTACAATTATTCTTTTTTTCCTATTGCCCATATTTAAGGATAGGTATACGGATGCCTATAAAAGGATAAAACTACCATTGCTATTCTTGAAGAAACAAAAACCATTAATCAGCTCCCTTGGCCATTACAAGGAGACAGCGAAACAGTTTGCCTGAAAAACTGATATTAGAGGATACAATAAGTCACAATACTGGAACTATCATAAAAGCAGGCATAATGTATTTTATTTTGAAAAGCTGACATTAGATTCACTTTCCCGGATCTACATGGAGGACAAATCTTTGCTGAACTTATATATTGTTTTTATAAAGGGAAATTATATGTGAGTGAGGGATGGAAAAAAATATGGAGTTTACAACAGACCTGGTTCTTTTCTTTCCAAAAAGAATAAAACAGGACGTAAATTATACATATAGAAACGGAGATTACCGGAAGATATTTAAATACGTAGGCAAAGAGACGGTGAAAGTGGGCGATCGAACCTATGATAATTGCCTTAAAATGGACATTTCTGAATTGTTTCGCGATTCTAAAAGAATCGGCACGGTGTGGTTCGCTAAAAATGTCGGATTAATTAAATGGGAGAAGAAGAATGAAAAAGTCCCTTATATAAAATTTCCGAAGACGAATTAGTACACTCCTCTTATTTGCGGTACACGGGAGGGCGCTATTGCGCCGTGTATTTTCATTTGTTCGCGTTGCCGATTAAAACCGGCATACCCCTAAATGAAAAGTGTACCTCCGAGTAGCTAAAAATTAAGATATTATAAAAAGTTTACTTTTTGGGCTTATCAAAAATGTAAACGTATGGAACAAAAGCAATCAAGTGGCTTATCGAAGGAGCAAAAAATGTTCGCGTTGATAGCTGAACATGAAGCCAGTTCGATGACAGTAAAAGATTTTTGTGAGTTGTATGATCTTTCACCTGGTACATATCACTACTGGCAGAAGAAATATCACGCCCGGTTGGAAGATAAGCCGATGGAGAATCAAAGTAGTTTCACTTTGCTAACAGTGACAGGGCAGCAAGAGGTTTCCATTTCCCAGGATCTCTTTGCGGAATACCGGGGCATCCGTTTTTACCGGGAGCCATCTGTGAGTTTTTTAAAAGCTTTAATCAGTTAACTTATGTTACAGATCAACAACGGCACCCATTACTGGTTGTATCATAAGTGGGCGGATGTAAGGAAGAGTTTTGACGGTTTGAGCGGGCTTGTTACCAACGAACTGGGAATGGAAATTCAGACGGGTGATGTATTTATCTTTTGAACAAACGGCAAACGCACCTGAAGGCGTTAGAATGGGAAGGGGATGGTTTTAGCTTATACTATAAGCGATTAGAGGAAGGTACCTTTGAGTTACCGGCAGGTATTATGGAAGGCACTCACAGTAGTATTACGGCTAAACAATTAAGTATGATCTTACAGGGCGTTTCTTTGAAGAAAGCGTTTTTCGAAAGCGGTACATCGGTACGATGTAATCCTTATGGATCATGGGTTGAATATATTTGACGTTGCCATCGAAAAATGGCAACGTTTTTTATTTTAAGAAAAACAGGCCGGGTTATCCACATTTTTTGGTGCTGTTTTTTAAAATCATTTTTGAATGCGGGTTTATCCACGCATCGGCTGTATAACTTTCGGTTATACGATATAGCTTAAATGCATAGCCGGGCTATCTTTGTATAATGTCAGCAGCAGCAGAAAATATAGATTACAAAGCGCTCTATGAGCAACTGCTTCCAATGCTGCAACTACAGCAACAAAATAATGGACAATTACTACAAAACAACCAGGAGCTATTACAAAGCAATAAAGAATTACGCGATCAGGTAACGCAGCTTCAATATCAATTGTATCAACTAACGAAGTTACTGGGTGGTTTTAAGACTGAGAAGTTTGTTCCTTCCCCTTTACAGCAACAGCAGGAATTAGGCCTTTCCTTTGAGCAGGGGTATAAAGCAACCAACCTTGCTGATGTTCAAAAGATAAGTTACGTAAAGCAAAAACAGGTTCAACGGGAAAACGGGTTAGCCAATGCCTTTCCGGATCATCTACGGGTGGAAGAGACCGTGATAGAGCCTCCGGAAGATGTGAGCGGATGCGAGAAGGTGGGAGAAGAAGTAAAGGAACAGCTTGGCTGGAAGCCGGGAGAAATATTTCTCCAACGTACTATTATCCCTCAGTATAAATGCTCTGTAGCAGAACGGCCTGATCAGCATCGTATAGTGCAGGCGCATCTTCCAGAGCAAGCCTTGTCTAAGAGCATTGCCACGCCGGAGTTGTTAGCACAGATCATTATAGATAAGTTTATAGATCATAAACCGCTGAATCGTCAGTTGGACTGCTTCAAGAGAAGTAATGTCACCATTGCTTATTCAACCATTACCGATTGGGTACGGCAGGTTGCGAACGTGGTAGCGCCACTGGGCCATCTGCACCTGCATGAGATGTACCAATATGATTATTGGCATGGTGATGAAACAACCATACAGGTTCTGGACAGGAATAAGAAGAAAGATACCCACCAGGGGTATTACTGGACGTACTTAACGCATAACGGGCAACTGATCTACTTTGATTATCATCGGGGAGGGATACATTGGCAGCCAAACATATCTTACAACATTTTAAGGGTCACTTGCAGGTAGATGGTTATGATGTCTATGAAGAGTTGGACATCAAAGGAATACATGTGTTCTTTTGTATGGCCCATGCCCGCCGTCATTTTTATGAGGCGAAAGGCAATGATAAAGTTCGGGCAGAATATGCTTTGACCGAGATAGCGAAGCTTTATAAGATCGAGGAGCAATGTAGAGAAGAGCAGCTCAACCCGGACCAGATCAAAGTGCGGCGGACAGAACAATCTGTGCCTATTTTAAAAGAACTGGGAGAGTGGATGAAGCAGGAGTATGTAAAGCTAAAACCGAAAAGCCCTATAGCACAGGCTATAGCTTACAGCATCAAACGCTGGGACGGCTTAAGTCTCTATGCCTCTACTAATCATTTGCATATTGATAATAATCCCATAGAGCGCTGTATGAAAAACCTGGCTGTCGGACGCAAAAACTACCTGTTCTGTGGCTCGCATGAAGCGGCCAAAAGAGCAGGCCTCTTATACTCGCTGCTGGTTACCTGCAAACTTAATACCGTAAACCCTTATGAGTGGCTCCGCGAAGTGCTTAGTCATAACATCAACGAGATGACTACCGCGCAACTCAGGAAACTCTTACCCCACCAGTGGAAAAAACACAAGCCATCACTACGGCTTAAAGCAAAATTAGGCAACTAAACAATACGATTTTTTAGGCTACTCGGAGACACACAATGAAAAGTGCCCCCTATCGGGAGCACTTTGTTTTGTCTTGCGGGGAGGGAGGGATTGCCTTCGGCGATCCCTTAAGGGGAGGCGTCAAGCACAACAGCAACGGACGGCTGGCGCCTTTTTGTTTTGCCGCTTCCCTTAGCAAAGCAAGCTTTGCACTGTCCGCGCCAAAACAAAAAGCCCCCGCGAAGCGGGGGCCGTCCGTTGCTGTTGTGTTTGCGGGCTGTAGGTTACAGCTTTCGAACCTGTTTGTGGCTGACATGAATAAGATTGTGGATTTTTAAATAGGTATTTGCTGAATTCTCAAACGGCAAAGTGAAAAAGATATATAAACCGGTGATGGGGAATGTGTTCGAACAAATGCAACAATTGATAAGGAGACAACGATTTACTGTAAAATTCGCCTTAGGTAACCATTTTACAGCCTTTTCAAGATACGCGCGATCATTTTACTGCACTAAATTCATAATATAATCATTTTACCGTACAGATTAACAATTTTACCGTAAATTACGGTATGCCTACAAAACCAGCAGGATATCAATGGCTTCAGGAGCGGTATGACTTATCGGGATATTTACTGACCCACTGCTCATATATAGGAAATCCTAGACTCAGATAAATATATTACGGGTAAAACGGTAAAGGATGCGCGATGGCGCATCAACAACAATTTATTAGGCACCGCAGTTTATTGCCCGATGGTGAGAAAAACGAATATCCTTACTGCCTTATTAAGCCAGGATATATCGCAACAAATACAAAAGTTAAAAATGAATTCCCCCGACATCTTCAGACGGGCAACCAGCTATCTCTATACGAAGGAAACCCGCTCTTCCTATGAGATCGAAAAGGAACAGCCTTCTGCCGACAGGATGGAAAAATTTATTGCGTTGCTGGTCAGGGCTGGGACAGAGCAGACAGAATTGCTATTGGCTGAAGCCCGGCTAACACAGTTGCAAAATGCAATAGTCGATCCCAGGTTTGCGGCGAAAGGCTTTCGTAATTTTCAGAACTATATCGGGCAGTCACTATCCAATTACCAGGACCTGATCCATTATGTGTGCCCGCCACCAGCTATTCTATTGTCATTGATGGAAGGTTTAAAAGATACAGCATTTAAAACCATAGGCATCTACCCGGAAATAAGGGCGGCTATCATTGCTTTCGGCTTTGTTTTCATTCATCCGTTTGAAGACGGCAACGGCAGGCTGCACAGGTTCCTAATACACGATATTCTTGTGCACGACGGGGTTGTACCGAAGGGGTTGATCATACCGGTATCGGCCCATATGCTCAATAATATCAGGGATTATGACGCTGCACTGGAAAAATATTCGAAGCCTTTGATGCAGCAGATCAGGTACGATAAAAAGGGAGATGGTGAAATTGAGGTGATTAACCTTAAAGAAGTAGATGGTTATTTCAGATATCCGGATCTGACCGATCAATGCATTTACCTAGCCCAGGTTATTCATGCAACTCTTAAACAAGATATGCCTGAAGAACTTGTATTCATACAACGATATGACGAAGTGAAAAAGAGTTGCAACGCATTGTGGACATGCCGGATAAGGACATTAATATGATGATTGTTTTTCTGCATCAGAATAAGGGTGTATTTCCCAGGAGAAGGCGAGACTATTTTGCCAGGCTAACCAATGAAGAAATAACCTTGATGCAACTGGCATATAGAAAAACATTTGAGTTGGGCCCGGTTGAATGAAAGAGTAGTAGTTAATGATCTCGCAAATTCTAGTCTGCAGATTTCCCTAATACACTTCGAACCTGCCAACAATTTGATAATCAAACATTAAATTGAAGGGGCCTTAAACCCGTGGAAATATTTCGAACGAAAAACGTCTTCAAATTCAACAACTTGAAGGCGTTTCTATTTTTTGCGGAGAGGGAGGGATTGCCTTCGGCGATCCCTTAAGGGGAGGCGTCAAGCACAACAGCAACGGACGGCTGGCGCCTTTTTGTTTTGCCGCTTCCCTTAGCAAAGCAAGCTTTGCACGGTCCGCGCCAAAACAAAAGCCCCGCGAAGCGGGGGCCGTCCGTTGCTGCTGTGTTTGCGGAGAGAGAGGGAGTAGAACCTACTCTCTAATCTAGTTTATTATCAAGGCATTAGGCTCACAGTTTTTGGCTGGTGCACCGAATTTGCCACCTCGGCTTTTATTGATCGTGTTAAATAAAATTACACAACTATTATGAAATGACACAACTTGAGTAACAGCTTTTTAATTATTACAAATCATCAAAAAGCGTAGGCCCAAGCTTCCCTTTTACTTTTTTGAAACCCCGCCAAGATTTCCCTTCCGATATTCTTTCTCCAAAGATTTTCCAATTCGCACAGGCTTTTCAATAGTATGAGCCCTGGTGATTGACGATTCCCCCATTCGTTTTTATCAACTATAACCATTTGGTCTCTCCTCAACTTCTGATCGAGTAAATGTGTATTATGAGTTGTAAATATTAACTGAGAGTTAATTGGATTAATTTCTGGATTATGAAAAGATGCAATGAGCATTTCGAGTAGTAAAGAATGAAACCTTGCATCAAGTTCATCCACCCAAATTAGTTGGGAATTTTTATCGCATAAGCTAAAATGCAAACAACTATAAAATATTTAATAGTACCCGCAGATTCATTTTTCAACAATTCAAACTCAACTTTATCTACTTCCTTATGCTCCTGGTTAAAAACTGAGTGATTAGTATATAACTCAAAATCCCTTATTTCTTTATCAAAAGCCATATTTAAGAAGCCTTTTTCAAATGATGGCTTTGATTTATTTAATTTATCAAGCTTGTCAAATATTGACGTAAATCCTAAATCCGCTGCCGAGATAAATTTGAGAATAAGGTTTGTGTAATCAGAATTTGAATAAATACTCTGTGCTTTTTCAGTTCCTGAATATAAATATCAGGAATAACTAAATTGTTACTTAACCACTTTCCTATCTCTGAAATACTGGTAATATTTTCTTGTGATAAAAGAACGGAAAGTAATAGGATATGAGGCTTCGCAAACTGAATTAACCCCTCTATCTTATTATTATTCTCTTTACTCCATTGTTTGCTAACCTTTATATCCTGGCCGGTTCGCTCAAAAATGTAATTCTCTCTGATTTTCGCTTGGGAATAATAAAGCCCCTCCTCAATGATATAAGAGGAAGTGGCCATTAGTTTATATCTATACTTCGTTTCTTTTATTAAAAATACAATTTCAAAAAAACTCGGTTTATCCTTCATGCTTGTGTTAAGTCGGAAAGGCTCAAGTTCTATGTAGTTTATTATTTGGCCTTTTGTAAACGAAGTAAAGATCAGATTATGCAGGAATTGAAACGCTTTTATAATGTTCGACTTACCATGCGAATTATGCCCGTATATCGCAATGCTCTTTAATAACCTCTCATCTTTATTATATAAATATGGAATATGTAGATTATTCGGTAATTCTTTCAATGAATCCGCTGCCATGTTTAATGTCTGGATCTCCTTGAAAGATAAATAGTTGCCAACTGAAAACGTGATTAGCATATGTAGGTATCAGGGTTCGAAATTATTCAAAAAATGGAATTATCAACAGTTTGTTAATAAGTTAACCCTTCCGATTTGCCTTTTACAAAACTTTGAAAATAATAAACCCTGTGATTCGATAATTAATTTTCAGAAGACAAATTTTTCACTTTATGGCAACTAACAAGAAAAAGCATTTAGAATGTACGTTGGAATCCCACAAAATCAGGAATAAACAAAAACTTCTCGATAAGCATCTTGAAAAGCGGGATGAAATTGTAACAGTACTTAAGGACAAATATGAAAGCGACCTGTATGATCCTTTTAACTCGGGTTCCTATGCAAAAATACTGCGGTGAATAAAAAGTTTGATTTTGATCTTATCGCCCCTTTCAAAAGAAATGCTTTTGACACCCTGGAAAAGATGTATACCGCCGTGTATGACTTTCTTTATGAGAAGTACAAAAATCTCGCCAACGTCAGAAAGCAGAAAGTTTCTGTAGGGATAGAATTTTATGCTGATGCTGATGGCGATGTTGTCAAAATCGATGTTGTACCCGGTAGGGAATTAAACAAGGATCAATATAAAAATGATAATAAGCTAAACTTGTATGTATATAGCCAATTCGGTAAGCTTGATGCTGGAAGTGACCGGTTGCAGAGTAATGTGAAGGCGCAAATACAAAACATCAAGGATAATGCAGATAAAACTTCACTAAGAGAAATCATCAGATTACTCAAAATTTGGAAGATTCACTTAGACAAGCGCTACAAATCATTTTTTATTGAGCTTATTACTATTAAAGCGTTCGACAAAAAGGATATTACTGGGGATTTATGGGAAAGACTAAAAGCTGTTTTGGAATACATAAGGGACAATGTAAAAGAGGTGTCTTTACCAGATCCGGGCAACAGTAATAATGATGTTGCGGACACCTTAACAGATTCCGACAAAAGCGAATTAAGTCAAGACATGAAATATATGGTTGAAAATATTGAAGCTAACAGTGACAGTATAAAATTGTACTTCATTCCTAATAGCGAATTTCCTTGTGAGGAAGAAAAGTCTTTAGATAACAGATACGGCGAAAAAGCTATAGGGATCTCTATACCTCCCCAAAACGATTCGGTTGAAATGGATTACAGAATAGCGACAATTGAAAAAGCGATTACGGAATTCACAAGTGCCCGTATTACCTCTCCTTTTCAAAAAAAAAAGGGGAGGTAATTTATGGCCGAATTTCGCTTTCTGAGCAATCCGTTACACTTTCGTTTGATGTCGAGATTTATCCGCAATACCCGTTCCAATTTCATGAATCTGAAACAATACGGTTTATCAACAAAGAACTACTGCCTTTCAATCATATAAATCGTGATGGTTCCGTTTGTGTTCACACCCTACACCATCCTGAATTGGCAGAAAAAATAGCTCTAGATCTGAATGGTTTGAAGCATTGGATAACTAAGTATTACATTAACCAGGAGATTGATGCTAACTACGAACACATAATTGTCAATCATAATGCCATAGATGGAGAAAACCGTATTTTCATTTTTACTGATGTCGACTATACATTTAAGCAGGGAATGTACGGTCAATTTAATTACTCGCTACTAAACGAAGGTACCTGGAGAAAAGAAATTTATTCCACGCTTATGGTTCAGAATTTCAAAATCAACCGTGATCAGGTAGCCTGCAAATGGAGCGAGATTTACCGACAGTTAGATACAAGTGAAGGCATTTTCTATTTCAATAACGTTCCTCCGGTCAAAAATAAACGCTTCACTGTGGAAAGTTTTCATGAGTTGGAAAACTTTTTCAGCCAGGAATTCCTGCGCTATATGGATGCCTATTCGAAAAAAATACAGTTTAGTGGATCTAATATATCTCATATCCCCTTATTAATCGGCTACCCAATTAATAAAACTGAAATTCATTGGCAGGCAATCCTGATCCCAATAAATGACTTTCCAAACTATGGACAAAAAATAGTTGGAACCAACGCCTGGATAAGCAGATTGAAAGAGCAGTCTGTTATCTGGGCACAAACCAGAAATTCTTCATATTCCTATTTTTTCGGCAGAGGAGCTTTCCACCCAAAGATTGCAAAAGCAAAGGTCCTTATTTTAGGTATTGGAGCCATAGGTAGTATGATATCCACAACCCTTGTCCGGGGTGGTGTAACAGACATTGTATTAGTGGATCATGATATAAAAGAACCCGAAAATATCTGCCGTTCGGAATATAGCTTTCTTCCAGGCCTTACATCTAAGGTAAATGAGCTCACAAATAGGTTAACTGCTATATCTCCTTTTGTAGAAATTAAAACTAGCGAAGCGCTTACCGATTTATTCAAGATCGCCGTAAATGACGATAACGCTGACTGGTTAAAGGCTATTAAGGAGCACCTTGATCAGTATGATCTTATTTTCGACTGTTCAACCGACAATGACATTGCGTTCCTGATAGGAAAACTTAATCTGAATTGTGAAGTATTTTCGTTATCAATAACGAACCATGCAAGGGAATTAATATGCGCAACCAAGCAGAATATATATATATGGATGCAGCAGATATTTCATCAACTTGAACAGGAATCAGAGGATTTGTATATCTCGACTGGATGCTGGAGCCCAACATTTAAGGCATCCTTCAATGACATTTCAGTTTTGGTTCAATTTGCGCTTCGTCATATCAACCAGTGTTTTATCCAAACGACCACTGTTAGAAATTTCTTCCTGTCTTGCTCTGAGGAAAATGAATTTACTATTAAACTGAGACAATTTTGAAATTCGTAAATAAAGAAACGGGGTTGCAATTGATCATTAGCGAAGAACTCGTTCTAAAAATTGCAGGCTACGGAATAAACAACTATCCAAAGGAGTTTGGAGGGTTGTTGTTAGGCAGATACACAAGTGATAACAAGGTAGTTATAGTTGAAGATATTATTTTGCCTCAAAAATATAAATCATCCAAATATTGCTTTGAACGTGGCTCTGAAGGTCTAAAGGAAATTCTTGAATTGAAATACAATGCCAGTCCAAGTCTGATATATGTAGGTGAGTGGCACACTCATCCAGATGGTCCGGCGGATCCGAGCAGAACTGACATCAAAGCTATGTCGGAACTTGCAAATGATAAGAATGTATTAATTACTAATCCTGTTCTTATGATTCTGGAGATCCGAAAAAAGGATTATAAAATGGCTTTGTATTTTTATTACACTAATAAGCTGCTCCAATATCATTTATCTGATAAAAGGAAGGAAACGATAATCCGAGAAGATAGTATTGACTTCCCAATAAAAATGGAATAAATTAATTACTTATGGCAATGCAATCATCGGCAAGAATAAAGGGGGATGACTACCAATTTTTATATACATGGTTACATGTCCTTGAATTAAAGAAGAAGAATACTAAGGTATCCAAGGTTCGAATAGAGGACCCAGATGCGACCCATGTAGATGATGTGACCGTCTTCTACAACGACGGAACCCCTCCTCACTACTATCAAGTTAAATACCATGTAGATCAGCGCAAAGCATATACATTGGAATTATTGCTAGAAAAGGGTAAGGGAAAGAGCTTACTAGAGAAGTTCTACAAAACTTACAAGAATTACCTTGCTGACAATCCCGGATTTGCTGCCAAGTTACACCTTGTCAGTAATTGGGGCATCGATCCGAAAGATAAAGTATTGTCTACTGTAGAAAACGAACATTCAAGACTGGGAGAAAATATTCGCTCTGCTTCGGCTGGTTCGGACATTGGTAGAGCATTACAGATGGTGAAGGATGATCTCAAAATTGATGATAAAGAATTGCACGATTTCCTTTTTGCTCTTTGTTTTTACACTGGACGAGATTGCACAGAAGAGTTCAAAGTTCGCGTTCAGGAAAAATGGAGTCTCTGGGATTAAAGTGTAGCGAGAATGATCTAACTATCGCGGTACAAATCGTAAGAGATTGGGTGAAAAAAAACACGTTGAAGTCGACTTAAAGGTCCTGGAAGAAGTCCTTAAAGAAAGAGACTTAGTTCATGTACCTGGACAGTTAACAGCAACTGTATATTTGGTGACAGTAAAGAAGCATCAGTTTGAGCTGCAACCGGATTACGTAATTGACCTTAGAAAGTTCTATGAAGACCAGGGAAATGTTAAGGGACATGAATTGCTGAATGGGTTTGATTATAATAAGACATTGCTTCCTAAAATTAGATCAATTCAAAAAAGGTCAATGATGAAACGCAGGCGACACTCATCAGGGCGAGAGGGTTTTCGAGACTGAGTCCGTGGTTTGCTTTCGGCCATGCTTTTTCCCAGGTGTCAGGGTACACCATTGAGGTAAATCAAAATGATCATTTGTGGAGAACTGATGAAAATGCTAGCCCTCATTTTAAGCTTATAAGTGAAAATGTCAAAGGAGAATCGATTGGTTCAAATACCGGAACGGTTGCTGTTGGGGTTAGCGTGACGGGATCTATAGAGGCTGATGTCAGGGAGTATATAGCAAAAGTAAGAGGCGTAGATGCGTTGTTGTTCCTGCGGCCTGAAAACGAGCTTGGGGTAAATTGCTTACAGTCTGGCGGTGATGTCGTGGCATTGTGCCAACAATTTAAAACTTTGACAAGGGAATTTGTTCGTGACAGGAAGGCAACAAAGCTCTTGCTTTTCTACTTTGGCCCTCTAAGTGGATCTTGCTTTATAGGCCATCAGCTGAATGCTATCTGTAAAGAGGTACAGATCATGGAGAAGCTATCAGGCGAAGGCTATATGGAATCATTTATTTTGTCATAAAGTAAGTAAGAAAAGTATTATACGAGGGAAAGTGCCCGAATAATCAAGCATATATCAATAATGACAGATTATCAGATTATCAAAGATGATCCTAGCGACTGGAAAATGCTGCAACATTTTACTTCGTCCATTTTGAGTGATTGTGGCTTTCAGGCGACCACAGAGAAAGTCATCGAAACAGTTCGTGGCGCTGTAGAAGTAGACGTATACGGAGAAAAAAAAGGACGCATATAATACAAAGATATTATGTGAATGCAAATATTGGAATTCCCATGTCCTCAAACAATAATTCATGCGTTCAGAACTATTGTGGAAGATAGCGGTGCCAACCAAGGGGTGATCATATCTAAGATTGGTTTCAAAAGGCGCTTATGAAGCAGTTAAAAATCAAACATTTCATTGTTTACCTGGAAGGAATTTCAAGATGCCTTTAAGATGAATTATCTTCAAAACATTATTGATCGAAATTATAAGAAAGGACATGAACTTAGATCAAAAGCTACCACTATAATAGAAATCTATGTTAAACATCCATTCGTATTAAGTGATGAAGAGTTTAATAACTTTCAGTTATCAAGGGAAGCGTATAACGACTTTCTTTTTATTCATTTAAAGAACATTATGAAAACCTAGAAACTCGGGAAATCACAATGGATGAAGTTAAAAGAGGAATAGGTTCAGCGATAAAGGATCTTAAAATTGAAGCACATTCATTAAAAGAATATTTCGACTTCATATATATTAAATGCATGCAAGAAATAGGAAAAATGAATTTAATGATGTCATTAATAGAAAACAGAATAAAAACGGAAAATATGAATAAGAAAACAAAATACGCACTTTATGCCGGTACAGCGGGAGGAGTCATAAATGGCATTCTTAATATTATTAAACAGAATAATGAAAACTCTTCTCTTCCTCTTGATTATAGTCAAGTATTAAAAGCAGTAGCGAAAGGTGCTGCTGCTTGTGGAGCTTGCGGCTTCATTATTGGCGCTTATGTTGATCACCAAAACAGCCTTGAAAAACCTCTTAATACCGATCTTAAGCTTGGTAATCTAGTAAAGAATTGCAGTTAAGGCACTACGATAAAAAATACCAAATGTTATGTGAAAAAGCTAACTGGATAATTTCGAAAATCAAGAAAGAGTTTGGCGACGACTTACAAGGAGAGCCATTCCGGTTTGGCTCTACGGAGGAGGGTACTGCCTTAAAAGAAAAGTACGATATAGATATTTCGGTATCCTTTAAACATGATGCCTTTGCAACCATTTTTGACATGTATGAAATTCTGGGAGATTTTTTAATGAACCTTGAGGGAAAATACGATGTGTTGCGTGTAAGAAAACAAACAGTTTCTATCGGTGTATTCTTTGATCTTGGATACGGCCGTGAAGGAAAGTTAGACATTGTTCCTATTAAAATTACTAACCGTAAGGGCAATAAAACATCGGGGTATTTGCATAAAAATTCATCGGATTTTTTTCCTATTCATTCCTATCAAAAAACTGATCCAATCATATTGAGTAAAGAAAAACTCTCTAAAACACAAAAGGAAATATTAATAGCACTAAAAAAATGGAAGAAAAATAAAAATGTGCCTATCAGTTCACACCTTTTGCAAAACTTTATTCAAGATGCCTACTATTGTAATTCTAACAGAATTCCCCATGGCCTGACCAAAAGATAATTATGGTATTGTCTCACATCAGAAATAATATAGACACAATTTATTTGACGAGTATTGAAAACACGAATAATGTACTTACAGACATTCCAGAAAATGATAAAATGGTTATAAAAAGTGCCTGTAATAAAGTAATTGAAGATTATCAATATCAGCCCAATTCGATAATTGAATATTTTTAAAGCGGGATCATTAACCTGGCTGTTTATGCTGACCGTCTGCAAAAATCTGGAACCTTTCTGTTAGTAATCCTTTCAAGGAATTGCGAAGGAAGGAAAATAACCGCCATTCCAACCAGGGTCTTGGGCTGGTATTCAACCGGCAGTTGATTGAACTAATGAAAGGAGCAATCGATATTAATTCTGAAGACCAATTATTCACAGGAACCGTTTGTATGCCACTTCCGTAATGATTACTCCAAACTGTAATCTAGTGTTTTGAGTATTCCTTAATATCCAAAACTATATAGGATCAATTTGTCCCACACGTTGTGGGACGATTATGTAAATGAAGTGGTTTATTGCAGTGAGCGGTTATGAACTCACTTACTCCCTCAAAATAAATACGTTAATAGGGCAGTTGTGGACAACACTACATCTTGCTGTGCGCATACCCGGTGCACTCAAAAGTTAGCTCGTTGCTTTAATGAACCAAGGTTTATTTCAAAAACCACCGGTATACCTTGGGTCACATCGGCAGTTAGCATTTTATTTCTTGTTAATGTTTGAGCGGATAGTCCGAAATTTGACGTTTTCTTTGATTATTCTCCTCCTATCTATTTGCAAATTTTTAAGGTAAATTCGACTGGATTTTTTTTTTTCATGCAGACCCCAAAAACGCCACAATGCTCCGAATGGGCATAAAGGGTCTACATCTGCTTTTTCCCAAGGTGAAGAATTACACTTTTCATCTACTAATTTTTTAATAGTATTTGTGCTACAAACAGGTTGTAGTTTACAGGGAATTTCACCTTTTAACAAAAGGTCATTAATTTGCCATATAGCCCAAAAGTGTATGGGTTCAATTTTTTGATTCGAAGTGTTTTAATTCTGCAGGAACACGCATCCAGCGTTCATTGTTGCCATTAATGACTTCAGGGTACCCTAACCTTTTAACGACATTTGACCAGATAATTCCTCCAAAATTATCTCGATACAAATCCAACATCAAGGAGATATTTTGGGTTTTTAATTCGTAAGCTGTTTCTAAGATGTGTATATACCAGCTTTTTGTTGGCTCATAATCAGATTGATCACCAAATAAGGATTTAATGATATTGATAACCGCGTCTTTTGATTTTTTGTAAGTTTCAAAAACACGCCATCCTGATTGATCTAAAAATCAATAGCAAAACCATATATGTCTTCTGCCTTTTAGGTTGAAATCCTGTATTCTCAATTTCTAATAAAATGAGATAAAAGTGCCAACCAGGATAGGGTGACATCAGCGAAATGTCAAGAGCTGCAAATAAGAACTCTGAATCGGCGGCTATTCTGGGACAAACAAATTCAGCCAACTGCTTACCTGCTATATAAGGAAACTCATTACTAACAAACCCACCATAAATTTTTCCCTCGATCATTTGCGCGAGTGATTCTTGAATTGCATCAACTCCAAACTCATATTCTCTTTTTCTCCCTTCATCGTTTTCCAATTGTAATAAAACTCTGGGGATCTTAATGCCATTTGTAATTTCCTCAATTAAAGGAATTGGTGGCAGGGACACATTTGTTACTTTATAAGTTCCATTGTCATGATCTACAGCATAACTACCAATTACTGGCCTTAATGCTTTAAAGTATTTTAATTGCTCATCAACAATGCCGTTTTTAATGGAATATCCAGGTCTTCTCCACCTTGTTGAATTGAAATTAAAATTTCACGGAACCTACTCAAAATGTTCCATGTATAGTTTAACCCAAATGTTGAGGTGATTTCTTGTAGAAAATGAGTGTATTCGTGAACATATACTGATAAATCTTCTGGGCGTAGTAGACTTAAATCAGACAAATCTAATGCTCCAGATATCTTAATTCGCCAATATGCTGGCCTATATGCACCTAATTGTATTCTTGCCATATTATTTAGGAATGTTGGAAAATGCTTTAGATGCGAAATGCAAGAAATGATTCTCATTAAAGAATAATGTCTTTGAACCGTTATCTATCCTTGTCTAAAAGGATTGAATCCTTCCACTTTATTCTGCTTTTGTATCATTTCTGTTTAAAACATATTTCATTCGTAATACCTTCATATCATCACTTACCTTCCTGTCCAGGATCTTCGCATAGTGCTGCGTCGTTTTCAAATTTTTATGCCCCAGCATCTTACTCACAGATTCCATCGGAACTCCATTGCTGAGCGTAACAGTAGTAGCGAAAGTATGCCGGGCAATATGAAAAGTAAGGTTCTTATGAATTTTGCATACATCCGCAATTTCCTTCAGGTAGGCATTCATTTTTTGATTACTCAACACCGGCAGGGCTTTGCCTGAATTTACACAGGCAGGGTAGTCCTTATACCTGTCCAATATTTCCACCGCTGTCGGCAAAAGAGGAATACGGGAGGCAGTCTCCGTTTTCTGCCGGCTGGTGAAGATCCAGTAGTCGCCATCGATTCCACGCGCAACCTCAGATCGCTTCAATTTCTGTACATCTGCATAAGCAAGCCCGGTAAAACAGCTAAACACAAAAATATCCCGTACATGATTTAGCCGGTCAGTTCCAAAATTTCTGCAAACAATAGTTTGTAATTCTTCTTCAGTCAAGAAATCTCTTTCCACCTCATGTTTCGTCATCTTAAAACCCACGAATGGATCTTTCTGCAGCCAGCCCTTGCGAATACAGATATTGATGATCTTCCGGAAATTGCTGATATACTTGATCGCGGTATTGTGATTACAGTTCCTTTGAGTTTTCAGCCAGAACTCATAATCAGCTACAAACTCGTAGTTCAGCCGTTTGATGTCAATGTCGTTAATTCCGTACTTCCATTGCAAAAATGCTTTCGTGTGATCTCTGGAAGTATTATACCGTTCCAGGGTAGCAGCGGAAAACTCTTTTCCGATCAAAGCAGCCAGTTGATCGTTGTGGTGCTGAAATATCTCAATCAGCATCCGGGGCCGTTCCTGGTTCCCCATCCATTTTTCCCGGAATGCTTCAATAGTTATTTCTTGTCCATCCTGCACCATTTCCCGCTCCAGCTTCAATACTTTCCCGGTAAGCGTGTCGAGATAGGTATTGAGCTGCCGCGCCTCCACGCTGTTACCCTTCGCGCGGCCCGCGGCCGCACTCCAACGCGCGACCTCAATATACCGTTGAATGCTTTGGTCAATTCTTTGACCATTTACTGTGATGCGGATATAAATAGGAGCCAATTTGTCCCTTGTCATTTTCGTCTTTCTGATATAATAAAGACTACTAATCCGGTGTTCCATCTTCCACCTCCTTTTTTGTGTTTTACGAATGATTAAAATCCGTCACTAAAAGTTCTATCGCTTCAAACCCTCACCAGTAGGGCGTTCCCGTTAAATTCGGTGTCCCAAATTTAACGGTTGGTTTGGGACACCGAATAGGACACCTATCCGGTTGATTTCGTTTGATGCGAATTGAGGTGGAAAATTTTAAAGGGCCCACAAAACCAGTGTTTTATGAGCCCTTTAATACATTTTGATAAGTTATCCGGCGGAGAGGGAGGGATTCGAACCCCGGTGCAGTTTCCCACACTCCGCATTTCGAGTGCGGCCCATTCAACCAGCTCTGGCACCTCTCCTATTGTTGCCTGTTTTAGCAGCCGGGGCGCGAAGATAGACAAAAAGTATATTTTTACATGATGGACACAGTAAATAGTATTAATAAGGCCGCCCGGAACAAAGCCAATTACCTGGCCGCTAAACAAGCTTTTAATGAAAGAGATATACCTGGGTGCCTTGCCTTTTATGCTACCGATCACATGGTGAAGTCCATGCCTGCCACCAAAGGAAGGCAGGTGATTCAGCAGTTTTTTGAAACCCTGCACAGCAGCTGGGGCAACTTGATGCTTACCGTTGAGCAAGCGGTGGCAGAAGACGATTGGGTTATGGGGCGAAGTGTGGCCACGGCCACACATAACCAAACTGTTATGGGGGTGGCTCCTACGGATAAACAGATCACTGCTACTTTTTGGGATCTGCATCTTTTTAATGAAGAAGGTTTGATTGTTGAGACCTGGAACCTGATCGACAATGCCGCCATCATGAAACAAATTGGCCTTTTGCCTTAATATGCGCTCTCTTCCGTTTCAACTACCCGAATGCCAGAAAAATAGAAGGGTTAGCCCCCTACCAGATGCCAATCAGCTTGTTAGTTAGTCATTGGCAAAAATTACCCTGGTGAGAACCGGCTAAAAATACAAATAATAGCAACAAAATCAAATGTTACAGGGGCGTGTAATTGCTGGATGCCCGCATCCGTAAAGCGAAATGCCTTATCTGTTAAGCAGCCCCGTTTTCAGGTGCCGCAGCATGGTAGTTTTGACTCTACAAATCAAAAAGCCGCACGCGGCTTCGCCCGCATGAGCCAGAATGGCGCCATCCCGCATAGTGTGTACAAAGAAATGAACATCGCCAGTGTCACCAAATGGCTTACGGCAGCCGGCGCCATGAGGCTACTGGACTACAAAAAGGATCAAACTGGAAGATTCTATTTATACATGGCTGCCGAAATCCTGGCCGCTGGGTAATAAAATAAAAACGGTCACTTTCCACCAGTTGTTAACCCATAAAAGCGGGCTCACTACCGAGGATATACGGTATGGCACTGATTACAATTCCTCAAAGACCTGCATTGCTGCCGGCGTGGTGAATGAAGCAAAGGGTTATAATTACAGTAACGTGAACTTCGCGCTTTTCCGTATTATGTTTTCCATCATCAATGTGATGTAGGCGCCTGCCTAATAGGGTGAACAGGCACAAAGAGGCAGCTTCTTTTCAGAGGCTGCCTCTTTGTAGGTAAGATTCTCTCCCTATTTTTGTTGCCATTTTTATAAAGCCTATGGCACAACATTCGTTCCTGGTACCAGGGATTGTTATTGACCATGCTCTCAAATCATCGGGACGTTGTATTGGTTCTCCCAGTATCTGTATACTGCCCGATGGGAGTTACCTGGCTTCGCACGACTATTTTGGAGAAAATAGTAATGAGCAGGTGGCTGGCATTGTCAGGATCTTTCGTTCGCAGGACAAAGGGGAAACCTGGTCACCGGTTGCTGAATTGAATGGTGCATTCTGGTCTAAACTCTTTACCCACCGAAGCAAGGTCTATCTGCTGGGCACCACCAAAGCGTTTGGCGACCTGGTTATCAGGCGCTCGGACGATGGTGGGTGTACCTGGACAACGCCGACTGATAGTCTGCACGGGCTATTGCGTACTGGCCGCTATCATTGTGCACCTACGCCGGTGATCGAACACGAGGGACAACTCTGGCGGGCGGTAGAAGATGCGGCGGACCCTGTTGGTGGAGGGAGTAAACGCTTTCAGGCCCTGGTGATGCATATACCGGTTGATGCTGATTTACTCAACGCCGCCAGCTGGCATTATACAAATTCACTCCCCTATGACCCTTCTTATCTCGAAGGGAAGTTTGGCGGCTGGCTGGAAGGCAATGTAGTAGTGGCGCCTGATGAATCTCTCAAAAATATCCTGCGGGCACATTTTGTGCAGAAAGGCAGTGAACGGGTTGCTATCATTGATCTATCGGCCGATGGCAGCCATGCCAGCTTCGATGCCACTACTGGTTTTATAGAATTCCCTGGAGGAGCCAAAAAGTTCAGCATCCGGTATGATCCGGTGTCGAAGCACTACTGGACCTTATCGAACTATGTGCCTGAGGAATACGAGGGTGATAACCAGGAACGCATACGCAATACGTTGGCGCTTTGCGGTTCTCCCGACCTTACCAACTGGACGGTACACCGTATTGTGCTGCAAAGTGCCAATACCGCGCATCATGGATTTCAATATGCCGATTGGCAGTTTGCTGGTAACGATATCATTGCGGTGGTACGTACGGCTTATGACGATGAAGAAGGCGGGGCCGACAACCAGCACAATGCGAATTACCTCACCTTTCAACGAATACCAAACTTCCGGATATAGTCAAACTTTTGGTCATTCAAATCCAATGTCGTTTAAGCTTAATACTCCTTTAAGGTGAGTCACGCTGCGGCCCGGCTGATGCAGCGCTGCAGCGTGGCCCACCTTTATAACAGCAAAAGTTTTCTTAAACGACATTGCATTCAAATTTCATAAGCAAGTTATGCCGAATGGCAAGCGGCATATTTATTTGTTCTGAGAACGGCCTCTATCAGATAACTGTTCCTGGAAGGAGGTCCACAGACCTATTGGAATATCACCAACCTGAATTAAGACCTTTGGTCATTCATGATGATGACCCGCAGGTGATTGAGCGACCGTTGCCGGCAAGCACCAGGCGGGATTAATTTTGCAAAGCTGTTCAAGGAGGTCTTTGTATTCAGCTCTTACTGATTCTGCTTCTACCTGTCCAAGAAACTGGATATTGTATCCATGCGGTCCATGCAGGATTAAAAGGGATATTTGGCGCCGGGCGCCGGTTGACTACCACCCACTTCATCGTTGGTTACGTTGGGTGCATAGTACATAACATGGGGTACGCTGGCGGTAACAACATTGTCATCGGCGTCGGGATTGGTGTAGGTCCTGAGTATGGGCGACAACATATAGGATATGCCGGCTCGTTCCGGCGCTTTATAATATTTCTTTTGAACCGGTCCTGGATCGTCTTTTTATGGCATCGGGAGCTTGTCCTTCGGCCTGCATCCTGGCAATGTCGAAAAATACAGGCATAATGTTTTTGGCGCCTGCAGCATCGAAGGCAATGGGGTACAGGATATCATCCCGGTAATCTTTTATTGCCCAGGACCCTCTCATGGCATCGTCGCCGTTGCGACTAACAAAACAGTGAAAACCACTGGTGCCTTTACGGGCAATTTCAAAACCCTTGTTGACATTTAATACATACACGGTAGCACTATCCCGGAGATGCGGGGAAGGGCACTGAGGGCCAGGCGGATCTCTGCCTCTTTGGGTAGGGCCTCAATTTTATGGTAACTACCAGACGGTTTATTGTTTTGGGCACTGGCAGTAAGGAATAATAACAAACTTGCGAGCAAGGCCATTGCCCTTGTTGAATGGTGGCGTGTCATAATAGTCTATTTTTTGTTTGGCTATAATGACGCAAAGCTACAGTCTGATGCACCGGTAAAGGGGGGCATCTGGACATTATGGTGGGGTGATTTGGCCGGATGTCTATCCTGTCGTCTAATCCAGTATGCAGGGTAAAATAATGTTCCTGACCATCTTGCCATTATCCATTTGCATGATCATGACCAGGATGGCGGTTTTGCCATTGCTGTCCATTTTACCGATCATGACGCTATAATTGGATACGCTATAGTTTTTCAGGTCGGCGGGTTTTTGCGAGTCGACGGCGCCATTCGCTTCAAATTTGTACAGGTGTCCGGATAGGGAGCTTTTAAAGGGATTGTTAGTCGCTGGCATTTGCCGGAACTTGTCGTAAGGGATGTCCTGGCCCCTGAAGACTGCTGTATTCTTTTGCAGGTCGATGTGTAATGAGTCCAGGGCTTTTAGCCTGCCCTGGCCTTTAAAGGAGATCAGGTGGTTGGTATGTGTCAACTCCAGTGTGTCTTGTGCGGTGATGGCGCTGTTCATGGTGGGCTTTTCGCCACTCATGGCCAGGTATTCTTCAAATTCTTCTTTGGTGAGGCCAAACTTGTTATAATACGCATTCATATCTGTTACCAGTGCCAGGCTATCCTTAAACCACTGCATATTCTTTTGCATGGCTTTCATCACTTTTGCCAGCAGTTCATTTTGCCTGGGCGTCTGGGTGGGTGGACTCATGCTGATGATACTGGCCGTATGTTTTCCTGGTTTTAGGAGGGTTGGAAGGTCTTTGTCGGCAGTTTGGGCGTAGCCGGCTGTGAGGGTCAAGAGGCTGATGAGAAGGGTTAGGTATTGGGTCATGTAGGGCTTTTTAGAGGAGGGGCAAGATACTTGAATATCTCCAAAGAAATTCTGTTACGTCTCTGTTTGTTCAATATTCTATTGGAAGTTGATGATCTTTGGAACCATATTATTGATCAATTCGCTGGCGGTAAACCAACAAATAGCTGCTATTCCTATTGCAATAGAGCTGTGAAATAGACTTACAGGAATACTGGGTGACTGAAGTTGCCCAGCAAAAAGGATGCGTACATTTAGATAAATCAGGCCAATAAAAATAAGGCAGAAGAACAAGATGATCAAAAGGTGCGGGCGAAAAACTGGTAAGATGCCTTTCCGAGAGCAAAGTCTCCTTCACTGAAAAACCTGACAGTTTGGAACAATCCGGATACATTCGTCGTCGATAATGAAACTACTCCTAATAGAATGATGGCGACGAGTAATGACTCTGAATATTCCATGCCACTGTATGGTCGTTTCAATAGTTTAATGCCCCGCAAAAGGATCAAGGAGAAGTAGACAAGCAGATAGGTCTGAACAATAATCAGTAGAAATGAGAGCCCAAGGTGAGGGGGAAATAATGATTGCATATGGTGACTATTTTTGAATTAATGCTATGTTCCAATGGTATAAGTTCGAGATAGACTCCGGAATCTTTCCCGGACCAAATCCTGCTGCTGTTGTTTCCCATAAATAATAAGTATTTCCATTGATCTGTGCTGCCACATCTTTGTCAGATGCAGCCTGATCAAGGGATACAGCTATCAATGCGTGTTTGTAATAATTGCTTGTCATCAGCGCAACGTTATAATTTAATCTGCCTAGCAGGGCATATAATAGTAATGCCCTGGTATCGCAGTCTCCTTTCAGGTCGGCCATGAATTCAAGAGGCGATTGCACCCCAAATTTTGAATACCCTTTACAACAGTCTGTTTCACAATTAGCCAACATTTGATTAACATAGTCATCAGAATAATTGGTAGTGCAGGACCTGTCTACGACCAGTGCATATGGAATGGACTGAATACAGGACACGATCATAGAAGCGGTTTGCTGTTTATTTAATGCCTTCGATCTAGCCAGGGAGTCGAAAGCTGCTGCAATTGGCTCCAGGTAGGTCTGGTCTGTATTCAGCATCGAACGGTATACTGCTCCCATACCTTCCAATGCATATTCTTGTTCTTTCATTTGGTTATGAGCTGCAGTTGACCGATGGATTGCCGACAATGGGATTGATACGCTTATTTCATATTGTGAGCTATCCAGGTCCTGCCAATGAAAGGTATGGGTTATCAGGGAGTCTGTTTGTTTATCCTGGTTAAGGACAGCCGTTTTGGTTGAGCTTATACTTCCGGTTTTCGCCTGCTTCCGGTATTTTCGATCAGGTTTAAGGGAATACGATCTTATAGCCAGCACGACAATAGTGCCCATTAATAGAAAACTTATAATTGGTATGATCCTTCGAAACCCAGCAGCTATCCAGCTGATCAGGGATATTAATAGCATCCACCCTACGATGATCAGTAAGACAAAAACAGTGGTGGCCAGATCGCAATTAGTACGATCAGTATTATAAGCCAAGCAAGCCATGATAGGTCGGAATGGGTGGAGGAAGCGGTTGATTGGCTTTTTGATTGATACCCTGGCTTTCTTTTCCACTCTGTCCACATGGTTCTACCGGCAGGGGCATAAAATTGCTGCCTTAGAAAAACGTTGCCAGATTCGACCTTGGTCTCAACCTGACCGGTAGCGCCTGCTTTTTCAGTATATTCCTCCGTTAATGTTTCATCATATTGGTACAAGACATAGGCAAATAGCTGTCCCTCTAAAGTGCCAAAGCTGGATTCCTCATGTTTGGTAATATCTTTCAGGATCGGATCCTTAACGCGCATGTCATACAGGTCAAGGTCGAAATATTCAGTTTGATCACCTGTCTGCACCCGGCAACTAATAGGTAGCTTTAGTGGCGTTGCAAATAGATCTGTCGCTGCATATCCGGATTGATAGGCTGCAGGAGGGGCGTTTTTATAAATATTAGATGAGGTAAGGGTGGCCAGTACTTCCGTAGGATAAATGGTAAATTGTTGCTCCCATTTCCAACCGTAAGAATTAGCCAGTTCGGGTTCTCCCTGGAATTTCACCTCAATGGTGCCACACACGTAAACTCTTTTTTCCCTTGTTACTGTGTAGGTCCTGGTTTTTGTTTTCGTGACTGGTTCATGTGCGAAAGCATGCCCGGCGTTTTTAGCATGATTGGCCTTTGGGGCCTGCGACTTCTTTTCTTCCCTGTAGCTATCGTAGATCTGACGCGTGATCTCATTGCATAACACCTTGTAAGCTTCATTGATCTCCTTAAATTTTTCTTCTGCCGATGGGTCATCGGGATTCTTATCGGGGTGGCATTTATGGGCCAACTGGCGATAGGCGGCCCGCAGTTGTTCTGTTGTCGCTTTTTCGCCCACGCCAAGTATTGTGTAATAGTCCTTTGTATAGTTCATAACCCTTCAGTAGGTTAATCCATTTCAAGGTATTTTTGCAGGAACGCTGAGTTGGTGGCCTTGATTATTGGTTGTTTACGTTTCGTATTAAATGGAGGATCTTCGAATCTGCAGAATACTTCCACCTTTGAATTGAACAGGATCTTATACCACATCAGGAAATAGCTATACGCATTCAGCACCAGGCTCTTCTCTTGTGCCTTTTTAACTGGTAGTAATCATTTTGGCTGGATATCGAAAAATAAGGTATCCTGGCAGCAGAAACAAGATAACAATTAATAAAGTCAGCAACCAGGCCACCGGATAGTCGCGATTTACTGTCGAGACCTGATAAAGAAAAAAGCTGTTCTCTTCAATAGCTTGTTGTGCAGTAGTTTTAAAAATGGTGGCTTTACTTTGCCTTTCCTGAATGGCTGCTACTTTCTTAGCGATATCGTTATCATAAATTGGGGTGCCAAAATTTTCCTTTTGCTCACTGTAGTATTTGAGGCTGACTTGTAAGCGCGCAATCTCATCCATGGTCAGGTTGTCAATTTTCTTGATATGGGTGGCCAATAGTTGCTGTTTGTATTTTCCGACTTTGGGTGATAACCTGTCAGCGAATAATAAAATCATCAGTGGTTGTGCAACCTGCAATCCCATAAAGGCAATGAATCCGACGCGAATTAGGTTAGATGCATTAAACAGCGCGGCACCAGCCCTGTTTTCTTTGGCAAATGTATTAAGTAGAAATACATAGATGCATACAAATAACAGGCAAAAGAAAGTAGCCAGGATAACCTCTACCACAACTGAATGAAACAGTAATTTAATGGCATAAAAATGCTCACTCCCGTAATTAAAAGTATTGTGACGATCAATAAGGAGGATATATAAAATCGCTTAAGTACTCCTCCATCACGCATGAGCCCATATTCCCCTCCAAGGAAGCCTATAAAGCTTTTGGGTGATACCATCCAGGATGTATGCGGATCTTGTCTCATATTGATGTGCCATTATTCTGTAACTGATTTTCATTTACAAACTGATCAGGGTTTTCGCGGATATGTTCTTTCTTTTTCTCCTTCCATTGTTCTAGTGCGGTATCACTCAACTGGCTTTGGGTTTCAAGTAGCTTGATTTTTTCTTTTAATAACCGGATTACCTGGTGATGTACAATCTTATCTCGTTCGTGACCTTCCTTGTCCTGGTAATAATTGTATTGAATTTCTATACCATTGTCGGCCTTGATGAGCTCCTTGATATTTTCCTCCATATAATCATAGGGGCTTTTGATGAGCATGAGCTTAAAAATATCGGCGTCAATTCAATAGCCATGAATAATAGGGTGATAAAAAGGGATATTAATGTGCCGGATATTTCGTGTGATATTTTGATCCGTTCGAGTAGCCCATCCAGGCCGGCCGCATATTTCTCGCTTTGTGTTAAAGCCATTTCCCGCCTTTTTTTCAATATCATCTTTTTCCTGTTTCACCCTTACGTACTCAGGATGTTTTTCCAGGTCTAGGATCTCCTGCTTCAATGCATCCAGTTGTGTCTTAATGGCCGCAGCCCGGGGCCAGGTGCAATATTTCGAACCTCCTCAACGTATTGCGTTTCTAGTTCTTTGTATCGGGACCGCTTGGAGGCCAACTCGGTTTCAGTCTTGGCAATTTCATGGTCTTTCTTAAGGAGTTCGCTATTGAAAATTGAATCAGTCTTTGCTTTATAAGCTTGCTGTTGCTCTATTTGTTTCTCATGAAGTTTGATATCAATTTCGGTCTTGAACATCCTGATCTCAACTGGTTTGGATATGGTCAATGCTATGATGGCACCCATAAAAAGCCTCGGGAGGGCTCCTTTGAATTCCTTCCAGGTAATTTCTTCTGTACCATCTCCTTTGCCTGTACTAGAGATAATGAACCGGTCGATGTTGAAAATGATCAACCCCAGATGATACCAAATATGACCGATTTTACCATGGTGGCCGGATCAATCGAGTCATAACTTCCTCCAATATCGGCAGCTGTTTTAAATGAATTGATCGCATTACCCCTAGGCTCAAAAATGGTATAAAAGGCGTACCCACCTGCGAGGCCGGCCATAAGTCCGGTTGCAATAATGATCCCTCCCAGGCAAAGGTATTTTACCTGGTCGCCGTAGGTGCTTCTTTCAAGTATGTATCTATCGGCGCCTGCAGCTTTCCAGAATAAGCGCATGATCGCGGAAGGTCTCGGGCTTTGATAAAAATCACGGGACATAATTGAAGAGTTGTGGGTGATTGATAGATATATTTATGCAGGTTGTTATGTTAGGTGCCTGTATCTGAGGCATTAAATTGACTAATGAATGATCTTTAAGCCTAAAAGCGGGTTGTATAGTAGTTACTGTAAAAGGCGCTGCCAGTAAATGTTGGTTAAAGAAATGGAGTGTTTCTTTATCAACCGTTACCCGTTTAAGTGGCAGTGATATGGTGGTGACGCGCCATAGGTTATTGATCCGTATATCGACCGAGTCTGTTCCCATGGGCAGTTTGCAGATGGCAGCGCCACAAGCATTTCGGTAATAAGCTTTTCCTGGTTTGACCCGGATTTTGGTCGCATGATTAATCTCCCAACTTAAGAGTAGTAACAGGTTGTTTTCCAGAACAATGTCAATAAAGTCCAATCGACGAAACCGGGGCCGACGGAGGTCGAAGAGAAGGGTTGTTTTCTTTAATAGCCTAAGGAATGTTTTCACTCGTTTATATGTTTAGAGGGTAACCCTTTATAGAGGTTTTAACTTCTAAATGAGATCTCTGTGGAGTTGGTTGGGGAAGTTAGAGAGATAATCTCCTGAGTCTGATTGGAAAACAGGCTGTGTTATTTTGCACGCTTGCAGTGCATTTTGTCGAAGTCTGCCTGAAAGATAATAATATTTGTGTATTTAAAGTACTTGCCAAATAAATTGATTTCATACATGGGGTCTAATTTTATAAGTGATCAAGAGGTCTGGTCCTTCATGCCCGAAACCGGTCAAATCGAGGGTTGGACTATTGGTAAATGAAGTGAACGATGTGGCAGGGTATAATAAATTACTTAGTCTTCCCATCTGCAAAGTGTCTTATGCCTACGTATTGCCTCCTCTTTCGATATGGCAACGACAGCGTGCTTACAGTTGGTCAGGCCGCGGCAGGTTGTCTTATAATGGTACCTGATGGCGTTTGTGCTGCCGCATATATATACACGGTCAGGTGTACTATGGCAACCATTGGTAAGCAATGCTATGAATAGCACCCTTTTCAAGGATAGGGAGGTACGCAATTGTTGAAGATTATTGAGGCAACTGGTTTTCTTAGGTTGTATGGCATAGAGAGCAGCAGGTCTTACATCCATTCGCCTGATGATGGATGTATTTTGCCGCTCGCACAGCCTCTACACAGGAATCGTACTCACCCAGGTACCTCTTGTTCTTCATCCTGGGAAAATAGGGGCAACTCTCAATATGCACTTCGTGGTCCCCATTTGATTGCGCCTCATTGTTGACGTAATATTTCAGTTTCATAACGTACAGTTTTTTGATTTGTAAGTCAAAACTAAGAACTGAAAAACATCTTTTTTTATGGGAAACCGTAAACGGTGAGTTCACTGATAAAAATATACAAGGTTAAATAATGCCTTTATCCTTACAGAAAGCTACGAGTTGTTCATTATTGGTAAAACCTAAGGACTCTTTCATGTGGCTCAGCTTTTTTCAACACTGCTAAGTCCGGATGGCTTTAGTTGGTTCGCCTTGAGGTAGTCAGGTATGTCTTTTTGCAACATGCCCTGGGCCAGCGATGTTATGATGGTGATTTCAATGTCGGTGAACTCATAGGTATTTTTGCTGTTGATCAAATCGCTGATATGGCGTGGACGATAACGGCGGTGTTGGGCCAATTCACAGATTGCTTCCTTTAGTTCCCTGGCATCGTTTCTGGCCTTACGTACGTAGGCGTCAATATCGAATTTAGCATACAGCATTTCTATGTTGCCCGCTTTGCTTTCTGCCGAGAATACCAGTACCTTAAGATCTGGCTGGATCTTCCTGGCGGCGGCGATAAGATCCGTACCGCCCGCTAAAGTGACTTTGCGGTCATCCGGTTCAAAAAACAGGTCGGTAATTAGCAGGTCATAGGACCTGTCTGTTCCGGCTCTTTGGGTGATCCTCTCCAGGGCATCGTCACAATAATAGGCGTGTTCTATCTCAGTGATACCCAGGTCGGCCATTGTTTTCTGAACAGAGATGTTGGCGCTTTCCTGGTCTTCGACTATTAATACCTTTGTAATCATATTGTTGAGGCTGTTGGAATGGAAATTAGGATCTTTAATCCTTTCATTGTTTCCTCAAATGTAAGGGTGCCTCCAATACTTTTTATACGGTTTCCCGTATTGGTAAGTCCATTACCGGATTTAAAGGGGCTGGGTAGCCCTACCCCATCGTCGGTATATTGTATCCTTATTGTATGTTCCTCGCGATCAAACTTCAATACTACATTTTGGGCGCCGCTATGTTTCTTCATATTGATCAACAATTCCTGTAGTACCTGTTCTATTTCCAGTTGTGCTTTGGTACTAATCCGATTCCAGTAGGATTGATTATTCCCTGTTACATATACTTTTGTTGAAGGACTTGAAAAGGAGGTTGTCAATTCTGAAATGGTATGTTGGAAATTATGGTGGACTGGCTCTGATGGTTCATACGAAATGTCTCTTGATCGATTGTACAATTCCTCAATTTTATCCAGCAATACTTCCTTGTCAATGATGTCACTGTGTTCTATTTCTGTCATCAGGCGGTATAGCCGGTTTGCTACTACATCATGCACTTTTTGCGAGGTTTTAAGCTGATTAGCCTGGATAGCCAGACGTGATGCTAATTCCATTTGTTGCCTGCGTTTGCGGTACCGGATACGGGCAATATTAGCGACTGCTATAAAAAGTGCTATGGCAGACCAAAATATCACTTGTTGTTGAGTGTTTTCCTTTTGCAATTGGAGGTTACCGGCCTTGCTCTTTTCTGCCTCATACCGGACCAATGCGAATTGATTTTTGGCTGCATTACGGGCTGTTTGAATACTGTCATTCAAGTGTCGGTAGCGAGCGAAGTATTGTTTTACCTGCCCTGGGGGCTTAGTGTTAACAGCTTGTCGAGTGCTTCCAATTGGTCGTCGCTGGCGTTAAGTTCTTGTGCGAGGGTATCTCTTTTTTGGGCGTAATACAAGGCCGAGTCCGGGCGGGTATCTGTATAATAATCTGACAAATGCGCGTAACTTGCGTTCACTCCCCACTTATCCGTTTCCTTTTCCCGGATGATCAATGCCCGAAAAAGGTCAGGTCCTGCGTTATAATGCTGATCCTGCAGCCAGCGTGTCCGGGCTTTGTTCGATAGTATTCTTGCGTATTCCTTTGGGTTATTCTTAATGGAGTCAAGAATGGCCAGGTATAAACTGTCGGCCTGCAAATAGTTTCCCTTTTTCTGGTGGGTAAGGGCCAGGCTGTTTAACAACATGATACGATGTTCGTTATCGGCTGCGAATGTCAGTGCTTTTTGGGAATAACTGATGGCTGCATCGTAGTATTTCAGGTGTTGATTGCTGACAGCTAATCCGTGGTATGTGGATTGCAGGCAATATCGGTCTGCCTTCTGTCGTTCATCAAGGTATGGGAGAGCCGTTAGGAAACTCTCCTGGGCTCCGAAATAGTCTCCTTCAAGGTTTTGAATGATGCCCATAGTAGTGTAAGCTGTTGCTACCACCAGGCTATCCTTAGAATTGTTAGCGATGGCATTATAATAATAGAAAGCTGAATCGTATTTGTTAGCATTGTAGAAGGAGTCAGCCTTGTCAAATACGGAAAACCGTAAATCAGGTATTTGCTCTTGCTTATTTTTACAGGCACAAAGGCTGGCAATCAGTATTGGCAGGAAGAAGTTAAAGACTCGCACTAACGGCTATTTGACTTAAAAATAGAGAATTTAGCTATTATCAGTATAGATTAATTGATCAGTGTTAAGAAAAAAAGTAAGGCAAGCGATGGCCTGCCTTACGGGGTCAAACGTTATGGTTTAGGCGGCCTGGGAGGAATGGGACTGTTCTCTCCACCTGTGTCGCCGCCATCACCACCATCCATGGTAGTAACCTGGCCATTGTTAGGATTATGGTTGGTGTTATTGTGACCGGGGCATAAGAATGCCAGTAATAGACCCAATATAATGGTGTACATTTTTTTAATTTTTAGTAAGTGAATGTTAGGGCAGCCAGGTGCCGCGCATCCGGCTGCGGATTGCTGGTTAGTGAAGAAGCGCTTCTTACTTGTTTGGGAAGAATGAGCGTAGATGGCGGAAGTCTTTAATCGCTTCCCAAGCCGGTTACCGGCTTCCGTTTTCTTTGCCCGGTGTGAGATCAGTTCTGTACAGTGTACCTCTTAGCTATTGAGGTAATTGGCTGATAACAAAACGAAGATAGAGTGAGGTAAGGGGTTGACCAGCAAGCCGTTCCGGAACGTCCGGCATTTCCTGTATTTCCTTCCGGATTTACGGAAATGCCGGACGGATTCCGATAATTCCGTTTACTTCATCTTAATCATAGCAACTATGTTCCGCGATTATGAGCGTCTTATTTTGGAGGATTACCTTCAAAAGAAAGCAGCAAATAAATTAGCTCCTAGTTTGAATATACCCAGTCCTGCCAGGCTTAGAGAGGAATGTGAACGAGTGTGTTCGGAGAGGTTTCAAAGGAAAGATGAGCCGGTGATCAGAGATTTTTTTTTGGAAAGAGTGGTGATGAGAAAGCATGCTTGAAGGCTATTCAGGATTGTAATATTGATTGGTTTAGACCGTTGGTGAGGTACCTGAAAACCGGTGGGGTTTTTAGCCCTGAGCCCAAGACTATTGAACTCCTGGCCTGGCTAATTGATTTTAAGGAACGGCCATTTATTTTGGGGAAACGATACGCTGCTGCTACTACTGCAGGATCAACCATAACCCTTAGCCTACCTGTTGAAGATTACCCGGACGCACCGCTTGTTGAAAAGCAGGAACCCGAGCCACATGAACAGGGAACTGTGCATGGGATGAGTGAACAAATGCAAAGGAGAGGGACAGTTCTGGTACAAGCTGAAAGTGTAGTAAGTATCTTGCCGCCATGGCGTTATTGGAATGCCCTGGTAGTGAGTATATTGATGCTAGCCGGGGAATTGCAGGTTTCAGACCTGGGATAAAAAAGAGAGAGCTATGTTGTCTACGGGAAACGGAGGATGTATGTATTGGGCCGGGGATCACTACCAGCCGGTGCCTTGCAACCAAAAAGTGCCCAATACGCTGGTGGTTGCATTAGATACCTTGTTGATAAAAAACTTCAGGAAGATTACCCAGCCCGATACCATTACCAATCGTGCTATAGGATTGGTATGGTACTCAAAGATCAATAACAAGGTGGAGTTTTTACCTCCGCTGGCGAACATCCAGTGGTTGTTGGCCGGCGTTTAAAGCCAATTACGAATTATATGATTGATAAATACATAAAACAGGGTATAACTTCCAACCAATAACCGTCGCTTCTAAACATGAAAACTGCAACGACTTCCAGGAAAGACAAACTGGGCTTTTTAAACTTGCTGATTCTTGTACTGTCAGTGTATGTACTGCTTGCCTATCTGGCATCCTGGTTTATTGGAGAGCATAAAAAGGTGATACTGATGAATCCAGTAGTTAACCTCTTATTTTACAATGGTGCGGTTGATCCTTTCGACAACTCTTGCATTCCTTTTTTGGAACATACACTTAAAAGTGTACATTTAAAAGTAGTTGACTGTCCCTAATGGGCTCACAATCTTTGGATATAGTGTTTAAACTTACAAGCCAATTACCATGTCACTTAAACAGGTACACCTGCTATGCAGTAGCGGTGGGGTAAGATGTTATAGTTATATTGGTGCTTATAAAGCGCTTCTGAAAGCCGGCTATACGGTTAGCGGTGTCTCTGCCAGCAGTATGGGCTCTGTAGTCGGCATGCTTTTTTGTATGGGTTTATCGCCGGAGCAGGTAGAAGAGAAGATATTAACCTACCCCATCAAAAATATTTACGCAGGCGGGTCTTGCATAAATATTTTGCCATTTTCCGTTATCCCTTTGCTATTTATAAGCCTATGGATTATGAGGCGCTGTTAAAGGATTTTGCAGGGGCAGATCCGGAGCTTAAAAACCTCCCCATTTCCTATAGTACATTGGCGCTTGACCTCAATAAACAACAATTACTTAGCATTAACAGCGATACGAACCCGGATTGGAAAGCCTCGAAATTATTATCTATCGCAACGGCCATACCACCCATGTTTTCGCCAGTCACCATTGGCAATATGTTGCTGATAGATGGTGGTATTGCATCAGAAAGCCCTGGCTGGGTAGCTGCGGCCGAAAGTGAAGGGCAGCCCATCGTTGTATTAAAAAACAGCGCCGACCTGGCAGACCGTAACAATAATAATTTTTCACGATTTATTACGTCAATGATCCAGTCGGCCGCTGCAGGCAATGATGCCTTCAGTTTGCGGCAAATGCCTACCAGTATTGTTGTTGATATACCTTGTGGTAGTCAGCAAGCAGAAGACTTTGCCATTACCAATGAACGGATAAGGTCATTGATTTTAGCTGGCGAAAAAGCCATGGAAAAATGTTGGATCTGTGTCAGGGAGATCTTAGGAAATTTATACGGGTAGAAAACATTGCGCCTTCCAATAAAAAAGACAGTGGACTAGATATGGCCCGGGAGAGAAATATTGCTTTGCTCAAAAAGTTTAACCGGCAAACCAGTGGCCGTCATCAGGTTTTTCTTAGCTACAGTCATAAAGACAGAGCGTGGTTTGATAAAATACAACTAATGCTTGCACCGGTTGAGGTATTTCATGGAATAAAAGTATGGGATGATATGGAAATCATACCGGGTGATTTTTGGGAGAATGCTATTAGAACTGCTTTGTCCCAAACAAGGGTCGCTATTTGTTTGGTAAGCAACAATTTTATTAATTCAAATTATATTACCACTAAAGAGCTCGCTTATTTTATGGAAGAAGCGAACAAACAAAATGTCCGCATCTTTCCAATAGCCATCTCCCGTATAATAGATCAGGAATATCCATTGAAAGATATTCAGTATGTCAATGATCCTGCCCAACCTTTGGATGAATTAAGCGATGAAAAACAGCATGCTGTTTTAAGTAACATGATACAGCTCCTTATAGAAGCCATGCGCAGACCTGAATGAGGTTACAAAAATCATGAAACCCTATCTTCCCAATTGCTGCAGGAAGCTATTTAAGTCATCATCTTTATTGAGACCTAATTTTTGCTTGATCCTGTAACGATACATTCTTACGCTTTTGGCTTCAATATGCATCAGTTTGTCTATTTGTCCCGTATCAGTACGGGTCAAAAGAGATCATGTACCTACCCACGCACCCGCAGGACATGGTATTTTAGGAGGGCCTTATTGCATAAGCCAGGATGTTCACTATTATTTTAATCCGTACCCGTTTTTGAATTAATACCAGCTCAGGTCATTTAGTTTTACTGTGCCACTTAAGTTGAGTGTTTTGATGTTCGATTCATAGCATCTGCATGTTTCGAGATTTGCCAGCCCCGGATATCCAATGAAGGAATCGGATTGTTCTCCATCCTTAAGAATTGCAGCTTGGACATGGCCGTAAAGTCCATATGATGCGCAATTTGATTTCTCGAAGCCCAGAAATCGATCATTTCAGGGCAGTTGTTGAACTTGATTTCCCGGAGTGAATTGTCGTTCACCTCCAATTGTAGCAGTTTGAGATGATTGCTTACATCCAACCTGGTCAGTTGATTCCAGCTCAGGCTTAAAATGGCTAGTTTTTTCAGATGGGCAACATCGATGCTCTTTAGCTTGTTCTTGTGGCAACTGATATTGACCAGACTGTCGCAGCCTTTTGTCAGGATGGTTTCCAGCTCATTGTCGAACCCATACATAAATTTGAGGTATTTCAACCCGGAAACGTCTACCATTTTTACTTTGTTTTCGGGAAAGCCAAAATCCACCAGGTTCACAAAGCTTTTGATGCCTTCCAGTGAAACAATATCGGCTTTGGTGACGTACAATATGGTCACCTTTTTGGCTTCCTCTACCTGTATCTGTCCGTCGCCATTGGTATCAACACCCTGCTCAATGATGGCCCTTTTAAAATTGGCGTCGGGGATACGTACTACCTGTGCCATGGCGCTTATCGATAAAGCCATTACTAAGACACAGCCTGCTATTATTTTTGTGGTCATGTTGTGTGATTTTTAGAGGGTAAGTTCAATAACCTGCCCATTGGCAGTGATCTCTACAATTTTTGTAAGATTCTCCTCAACCTTGTACAGGTAGCGGTTTTTTCCATGATGGCCCTGCTACCCTGCCCCACCTGTACGCCATGGCCATTGTAGGTGGTAGTGGTTTCCGTACCAACCTGTTTTTCTCCATTGCCTACTTTGGTTTGTGTAACGGTTGTCTGCAGATAATATTTGCCTGGGTTCAGTCCTTTGAACTCAAAGCTTCCGTCCTTACCAATTTGCGTCATGATCCTGTAGCTATAGGCTTCATCCGACATCATTATCTCTTTCTTGCCTTTTTGTCTTTCCTTTTCAGTTCGAGAAACTCACTAAAATAGTCAGTATAGGGAATCAGTATGACCAGGTTAACCAGGTAATTGCTTTCTTTGGATACAACTCCCTTGATCGTACAGGTACCGTCTTTGCCGATCATAGCTATTGCGGCTTCTTTGTCAAAAGGTGTTTTCGGGCTAATGATCTTAGGAGTCCTTTGTGCTTGTGCCAGGAGGCCTTGCAGGGCCAGGGCGGCTACGAGGCCTATGGATCGTGTTTTCATATTTTATCCGGTTATTTCGTGTGTAGTACCAATGCCGCAAAAATACTGTTGAACAGGTACCTGAAAAATACCTGGATCCCAGTAGTCGCTCCCCCTGTTTTTAAGGTAGCCTTGCCCGGTGAGGATATGCCGGAGGCGGCTGGTAGAAATTTTACAAGGTTGAATTGAGTTACCGGGGCTTATATATACCACTAACTGGTAATTTTTGCGTTTTTCAAAATATCCTCTAAAAGTAGGATATGCCGTTCCAGTTCGTCGGCCTATATTGCAGCCTGTAGAAAAGGAGGTGTATGAGATGCGGAGTTCCCTGCTCCTGCCCTATTGGAAGTCCTCTCCTATAAAGTACCATCGGAACAACAACCAATTTTCTAAAGTCCATTTTATTTAACCTTCACTTTTTCATGTATGAAAAGAGCAACTACTCTATTGGCACTGCTGTGCCTTTTACTGAACAGTCAACAAAGTCTCGCAAAGATCTGGCGGGTGAATAACAACCCTGGTGTGGCCGCCGATTTTACTGATCTGCAGAGCGCTCATAATGGCGCCGCAGGGGGTGATACGCTACACATTGAAGGCTCTCCTAATTCATATGGTGGCGCAACCTTTAATAAAAAGCTCATCGTACTGGGGCCGGGTTATTTCCTCGATGAATATCCCAATAGCCAGGCACTGCTGCATTCAGGTAAGGTGGGTGGGGTTACCTATAATATGGGGTCGGAAGGATCGGTGATCATGGGGATCGATTTCCTGGGCAGTGGCATTGTTATATTTACCGATGATATCATTATCCGCCGCAATAAATTTTCTGCTCCCAATGGCGCTACGCCCGACTATTCTATCGGCACGATCAACCTCTATTACCATAGCAACAACAGTGGTATCCCTGCCAACAACGTGATCATTTCCCAGAACTATGGTGTGAAGATAGCAGTAAACGCTGCCTCCACCGGTGTGCTGATCACCAATAATTTCATTGCTTTCGAATCCTGGGAGGCGATGCAACCACCAGTATTTGCCTTGCAGCGCACGCCAGTGCGATCATCCTGGTACAGAACAATATATTTCGTCGTGGCAAAGTGGTTGCCTATAACAGCAATTTTGCCAACAATATCATGGTCAACGGACAATTTGAAGGCACGGGCAACCTGAGCTCTAACAATATCGGGAGTGGTACACAGTTTGGATCGACCAATGGTAACCAGGAGAATGTGGTCATGACCAATGTATTTGTAGGTGCGGGCACGGGCGTTACGAATGAAGGTCAGTGGAAACTGAAAGCAGGATCGTTGGCAATTGGCGCGGGCTATGGCAGTACTGCACAAAATCCTATTGACTGTGGTATGTACAGCGGTCAGAATAGTTATATCCTGGCTGGTATGCCGCCAATGCCGGCTATCTACTCTTTTGAGGTACAACCGATCGGCAGCAATACGGATCCTATTGACGTAAAGGTGAAAGTGAAATCTGCGGGGAATTAAGAAAGGCAACGAGAGGCTTCCTTTATAGTCCGGAAGTCGGAAAGTCCGGAAGTCCGAAAGAAAAGCCTTTATAGTCCGGAAGTCGGAAAGTCCGGAAGTCCGGAAGAAAAGCCTTTGTAGTTCGGAAGCCGGAAAGTCCGGAAGTCCGGAAGAAAAGCCTTTGTAGTTCGGAAGCCGGAAAGTCCGGAAGCCGGAAGAAAAGCCTTTATAGTCCGGAAGTCCGAAAGAAAAGCCTTTAACCGGCTTCGACAAGCTCAGTCCCGCGGAGCGGGATGAACTCTGACATTTGTTTACTGACTTAGATACGGATGGTAATGCCCTCCCTGGGGGCCTGCCATTCAATTGATAACCCGTAAAACGGGTCCCTTCTGACCAACAATCTATATGCGAACCTTTTACAACAGGCGTATAAATATACCATTGCCATTTTCATCCTGGGCTTGTGCGTGTGGACGGATGTCCAGGCGCAATCGGTGACCAGGGTTGAATATTTTATGGATACGGACCCCGGGATGGGCAAGGGCACTACGGTGCTGGTGACACCGGGCATGGATGTAACGGCGAGTTTCCAGGTAAACATCAACGCTTTGACGGCGGGGTTTCACCGCCTGTATACGCGGGGGTTTATTCCGCCTTACCAGGTCACTGAAAACGGAACGCCGGTGACCAAGGGTGGCTGGTCGCTGACGGGCGTGCGCACTTTTATAAAGAAGACTTCACCACTGCCAATGGTCCCCTATCGAGTATTGTGGGCGGCGAGTATTTTGTGGATGCTGACCCTGGCTTTGGCGGGGGTACGGCGCTTCCCTGACGCCTGGCCCGGACCTTACGAATATGTCTTTTGCTTTTGATATTACCGGCTATGGGGCCGGTTTTCACCGTTTGTATGTACGCTTTAAAAATGCGGATGGCACCTGGGGGCATACCAATACCCGGACCTTCTATAAAGAGAACCTGGCAGGTCCAGCCGGCGCCCTGCCCAATGTGGTGCAGGGGGAATATTATTTTGATGGAGACCCGGGCTTTGGCAGTGGTATCAATATCCCGGTGACACCGGGTACTGATCTGACGACGATCGCTTTTACAGCGGATGTGAGCACACTTACTGCGGGATTTCACCGCATTTATACACGTTTTAAAGATGCGAATGGCAAATGGGCTATTACGAATAACCGAAGTTTCTACAAAGATGCTGTGGTGCCTGGCGGTAGCACGACTTCCAATATTGTGAAGCTGGAATATTTTGTGGATGCGGACCCTGGTTTTGGTCAGGGTACGAATGTACCGGTAACGCCGGGCATTGACCTCAACAATATCAGCTTTGCGCTCGACATGGCCACGGTGTCTGTCGGCAATCATTTACTCTACCTGCGTGCCATCGATGCGAAAGGCGCGTGGAGCTTGACCAACCTGGGCAGCTTCAAGGTAGATCCTCCTACTGAACTTATCATTACCATTGGCAGCATTACCGGAACGCTGTGTGCGGGCGGCCCTGTGGCTGTTCCTTTTGCAGTGAATGCGCCTTTTGGTAGCAATAATATTTTTACGGCGCAGTTGTCGGATGTGAATGGCAACTTTGGCAATCCTGTTAATATCGGCACGCTTGCGGGGCATGAATCGGATACGATCGACGCGGTAATCCCTGCCAATGCCAGTGCGGGAGCGGCCTATCGCATCCGGGTGATCGCCAATTCGCCCAATGATACGAGTGGCGCCAATACTACGGCCCTGCGCATTGTGCGTACGCCGGCGAATTTCAGTATCAATGGTGCTGCGAATAGCTGTATGGGCAATCAAACTTATACAGCCAATAATATCAGCGGGTCTGAGTACAAATATGTGTGGACGGTGGATGGAGGCGCTACGCTGGATACCACGGCTGGTACGGCTGTGGCGCATTGGACAGCAGGCGGGCAGCATGTATTGAGCCTTACTGTATCGAATAGCTGTGGCAGTGCTTCTGTGAACCTGAATGTATTTGTATTTGGGCGTGCGCCACAAACGAAACCGGTGGTCAATACGAGCGGGCGTACGCTGAGCACGCCGGCCTATACACCGGCAGACAGTGCTACGGGCTACCAGTGGTACAAAAATGGCGGGGCTATCAATGGAGCTACAGGCAGTACGCTGAATGCACCGGATGAGGGCAGTTATACGGTAAGTTATACGAATAGTTGTGGTGCGGGTACGCAATCGAACCCGGTGGTATTCGTAGGTGAGCGGCAGAACCAGACCATAACTTTCCCTGCTGTACCGGATATTGTGTATGGCAGCAGTGGTGAAGTGGTGCTGCAGGCGACTACCACTTCGGGGCTGCCCATTACTTATACGGTATTGAGTGGTCCGGGAGTATTGAAACAGGATACGCTGGTGATCAACGGTGCGGGCACTATTGTGGTGCGGGCATTCCAGGCGGGCAATGAGAATTATAATGAGGCTACCACGCAGATCAGCATTGTGGTAACACCGATCGCTGCCACGCTGAGCTTCAGCAACCTGGTGCAGGTATACAACGGCACAGGGAGAACGCCAGCTATAACAACGAACCCTGCGGGATTACCGGTGAGCCTGACCTTCAATGGTGTGCCCGGTGCTCCTGTGAATGCGGGCACGTACAAGGTAGTGGCCACTATTAGTCATGCCAATTATGCCGGTAAGGATAGTGCAGATTGTACGATACAAAAAGCTACGCAAACCATTTCACTGGCGGCTACGCCGGATAAGACGGTGGGCAGTGCGCCGTTCAAACTAACGGTGAATGCTTCTTCTGGCTTGCCGGTGAGCCTGGCCCTGGTGACGAACCCTGCGGGTATTGCCACCCTATCGGGCGATACGATCACGATTGTAAATGCAGGTACTGTGGTGGTAAAAGTGAACCAGGCGGGTAACGGTAATTGGCTGGCTGCTGCGGAGGTGACGGATACTTTTGCGGTGGTGCAAACACCTGACCTGGCGGTACTGGCTGTTGGTTCTCCCGCCACTACTGTTGGTCCTAATGATGTGGTGACGATCAACTGGCGGGTGGATAATATTGGTACGGGCAGTTCACCTTCCGACTGGACAGAGCGTATTTACCTGCAATCGGCCGCTGGTCAGAACAGAACATTAATACAATCGGTAAATTATACGAATGCAGCGGTGCTGGCTGCGGGTGGATCGGTGAACCGCAGTGCAGCGGTGACCATCCCTGCTTTGTTTGATATTGGTGCGCAGGGTGTATTTGTGGTGGAACTGATACCAGGGGCCACTGTAAATGAAACACCCGGCGCTACGGCGAATAATACGGGGGTACAGGCTACACCGTGGAGCACCAGCAAACTGCTGAGCCTGGAACTTTCTTCCAATCAACTGACGGAGGGCGGCCCTGGGGTAACGGCTTCTGTGAAGAGAACGGGTGCTATTAATGCCGCGCTGACGGTGAACCTGGCGGTATCGAACCCTACACGGTTTACCTTACCGGCTACGGTGACGATACCTGCCGGACAGGCAGGCACCACATTTACTGTGGCGGCGCCTGACAATGCAGCGCTGGATGGCAATTTGAATGATAGTATACAAGCTACTGCAGCGGGCTATGGAGCAGGGAAAGTACAACTACAGGTGCTGGATAATGACCAGGCGAGCCTGACGATCACGAACCTGCCTGCCACTATTATGGAAGGCAATACGGCGACCTTCCGTGTGAATACGAACCTGGTTGCTGCAACTCAGCTGACGGTATTCCTGACTTCGGACAACCAGGCACGCTTCCCGGTACCGGCATCTGTGATCATTCCTGCCGGTGCTTTGTTTGTGGATGTGGCGGTGACGCTGGCGCAGGACAATATACCGGAGATCGGGGTACCTGTGAATATCAATGCCGGTGCAGCCAGTCATACAGCAGCGAGTGGAACTATCACGGTGCAGGATGATGACCTGCCCAACCTGGAACTGGTGTTGCTTAGTAACTCTATTGCTGAAGGGGCGGGCGCTTATGCCACGAAGGCTACTTTGCGCCGTACAGCAGGCAGCACCACTGCAGCCTTTACGGTGAACCTGTCTGCAAGCCTGTCCAATACACTTGTGCTGCCCAATTCGATCTCCCTGGCGGCCAATGAAAATGAAAAGACCTTTAATGTAGGTGTTATTGATAATACGCTGGCTGATGGTGAGCGGGTGGTAGCTATTACGGCGGCTGTGTTTGTGAACAGTTGCGGTTGCAGTGCACCGCCTACAACGGCAGGTTCTGTATCTACGAATATTACGATCAGTGATAATGACGGAAATACTTTGACATTGACCGCCCCGGTGCTGACATTGCCGGAGGGACTGAGCAATGCGGGTACGATAAGAGTGACGCGCAATACGGCTACTACGGCTGGTATGCTGGTGAACCTGACCTCATCGAATACGAATGAGGCAACGGTACCACCATCGGTGGTGATCGCCGCCGGGCAGGCTTATGTAGATGTACAAGTGACAACGATCAATGATAATGTGGCGGATGGCAACCAGCAGGTATATTTCCATGCTACGGCCAATGGATTTGCTACGGGCTCGGTGTGGGTAATGGTATCGGACCGTAACAAGCCCGATCTGCAAGTGCCGCTGGCGAAACTCACCAATGCAACGGTGCAAGCCATGAGCATCTTCAATTATCAGTTGACGGTGACAAATACCGGTTTCTCCACGGCTCCGGGCGGCATCAAGGTGCGCGGATACCTGTCAAAAGACAATGTGTTTGACCTGGCCGATACGCTGGTATCGGAAGACATCATCACAGCTTCGATACCTGCAGGCCAAAGTGCCCAGGTGGTGAATGCGGTGCAGATGCCCAACCTACCAGGCAACTGGAAACTGATCTACGAGGTGAACCCCGACCAGGATATGGAAGAGTTGTTGACAACCAACAATACTTCCCAACCGGTGACTGTGGTGGTGAGCCCTGATTATACGGCTACGGCTGTGGTGGATGGCGCTTATTTCTTTAAAGGCGTGAATGTTCCAGTAACGGGTGTGGCCACGAAGACGAATGGCGCTGTGGCTGCGAATACCAAAGTAGAAGTATATGTGATCACCAACGGACTGCGCCGTGAACTGAGTGCTACTACAGATGCAGCCGGTCATTATACCACCCAGTTTGCACCGCTGGCCAATGAGGCAGGCCATTATATTGTTGGCGTGGGCTTCCCTGGCCTGGGTGCTACGGCAGAGCAGGATAATTTTGATATCCTGGGCGTGCTGATCAACAACAATAATCCGGTACAATACAAAGTATTTTTGAATGATACCCTGCGCGGCAACCTGCCGGTAAAGAACCTGAGCAATAAGAGCCTGGCCAACTTTACGCTAAAGGCGTTGAGCCTACCCAATGGTGCGGTGATCCGTTATGATACGATCACCCTGCTGGCGGGCAATGCCAGTGCTGACCTGCATTATACAGTCATCGGTAAGGCTTTAACTGCCGGTAATTATTTTGAGGCGGTCAATTTACAGGCAGTGGCCACAGAAGGCATTGTACAGCCTGTGAGTAGTGTGTTCTACTTCTGTCAGGCGCTGCAGGCGCACCTGGTATCGGATATGACGAAGATCGATGTAACGGTATCGCAAAGCGTTGGCGAACGCCTGGCTACGCTGATGCTCGTCAATAAGGGCGCGGGTAGCACAGGCGCTATCAATATTAACCTTCCCCAGGTGAACTGGCTGAGTAGTGTAACACCGCTCTCCCTGTCCGCTATTGGTGCAGGTGATACGACCATCGTGGTGCTGAAGTTCAAGGCCCTGCCTGAAGTGCCATTCAACTATCCCATTACGGGCAGTATTGGCATCAGTGCGCAGAATGGCAACAGCTTTAGTGTGCCTTTCAGCTTTGAGAAGAAGGCAGAATCGAAAGGTGCGGTGAAAGTAACCGTGACGAACCAATTCACGTTCTATGCGGCAGATGCTCCGAAGGTGAGCGGCGCGCATGTACAGATCAAGAATTATTTTACGGGTGCTATCTATGCAGAAGGCAACACGGATGCTTTGGGTGTATTTGCTGCGGGCAATATCCCTGAGGGCAAGCACCGCATTGTGGTAGAGAAAGAGAAGCATTTGCCTTATAATGGTACGATCACTGTTAATCCTGGTGATACGACAGCCACCAGTGTGTTCCTGAATTACCAGGCGATCACGTTCAGCTGGACGGTAGAGCCTACGGCGATCCAGGACCAATATGATGTGACGCTGGTGACGCAGTTTGAAACGAATGTGCCAATGCCGGTGGTGACGATCGATATGCCAAAGGATATGCCGGCCTTATCGGGTACTGAAACCTATGCGTTCAATGTAACGCTGACGAACCATGGTCTGATTGCGGCTGAGAATGTACAGTTGAACCTGCCTACGCAGGATGTGGAATATGAATTTGTAACGAACTATGTGGCGGGTACGCTGGCGGCGCAGCAAAGCATCCAGATACCGGTGATCATGAAGCGGCGCGGGGTGCCATTGCCTGGCGGCAAAATGGGTACTTCGCTGGCATCCCTGGGGCTGAGTGCGCGTGGCAGCAGTGGTGGCGCTACCTGTTCGGACTATACGTTTGTGCTGTATGTGTACAAGTGTGAACTGTCTACGGGCCTATGGCAAAAAGTAGGTACGCTGATCAACTATACGGGCCGTACCTGTTCCGGACCTCCCGGAGGTGGTACCGATCCACTGGTTGGTGGCGGCAGCCTGCCCTATGGGGGCAATGGGCTTTATTTCAATATTCCCTGCCTGTATTGTGAACTGCCGGGTGGTGGCGGTGGCACAGGGAATACGCCTGCTTATACGGATGAGAAGTCGAGCTGCATGAAGTGTATACTCGATATGATCGATGCGGCCTTTGACTGCGGCGTGCCGGATGGCGGCGTGGGAGGCATCATCACCTGTATCGCAAAAACGAAACTGGTACATGGTGACCTGATCGATTATATCGACTGTTTTTCACCAGATCCAACTCCTGACTGGATCAAATGCCCGATGAGCATAAAAGAGGCTATTACCAGTTGTCTGAATACAGATGTAGGCAGCAACCGCATGATGAATAAGACAGGTGCACGCAGCACAGCCGATGAACTGAATGCGGTATTCCTGCAGATCAGGGATGATATTGATTTTGCGATGCATGCCTATGAATTGCGTGAAAGTTGGTCAGAGTTGTATTTGGGAGATATTCTTCATAATGACGCCTGGCGCGATCTGAAGCCGCTGTTGGGTAGCAATTTGACGAACCTGGATTCTATCCGTCCCGACAAACAGGCCACGATCCTGGCGGCGATGACGGGCTATGATATCTCTCCTGCTTTATTGCAAGCCTTCTTTGCTCGTTGGAATACTTCTCTGTATGCACGCAGTCAGGGTATACTGACACCCAATGCGCAATACCCTGATATTATCAACTGGATGAAGGTGAAGAGTTATTCGGATTCTTTGGTGGATGCGCACAATACTTCTATTGACAGAGGTTATGAGTCGATCGATGATATGTATCTGCATGTACGTGCTGATCTTGACCGGATACTGGAAGAGCAAAGCAAACAAACGGTATGTGCTTCTGTGAAAGTACAGTTCAGCCAAACGCTGACGATGACGCGGGAAGCTTTTGAAGGCACGCTGGAGATCTTTAACGGTCACCCAACGGATGCGATGGACTCATTGAGTGTGACGCTCCAGATCACTGATGAGAATGGCGTACCGGGCAATGGTCATTTTGAGATACAAACAAAGAGTCTCACGAACCTGGCTAATGTAACGGGTACGGGTAATATCGCTTCTCAACAAAAAGGCAGTGTGAAATTTCTCTTCATACCAGAGCCTGGTGCAGCGCCTACAGTGCCCAAGGTGTACAATTTTAGCGGTACGGTGCGGTATTGGGATCCTTATGTGAAGGGAATGGTGGATATGCCGCTTTCGAAGGTGCCGCTGACGGTGAACCCAAGTCCGAACCTGATGCTGCATTACTTTATGCAACGAAATATACTGGGTGATGATCCGCTGACTGATCCTGCTATTGAACCATCGGTGCCTGCGGAGCTGGCAGTGATGGTAGAGAACCAGGGTTATGGACCTGCGGTGAATATGATGATCTCTTCTGCGCAGCCGAAGATCATTGAGAATGAGAAAGGCCTGGCCATTAATTTCAACCTGATAGGCACCAGCCTGCAAGGGCAACCCAGGAACCTGGGGGTAACGGATATCAACTTTGGTACGGTACCAGCGCTCTCTACAAAGATTGGCCAGTGGTACTTTACGAGCTCCTTACTGGGCAAATTTGTAAGCTATGAAGCGAATGTGGTTCATGCGAACAGTTTTGGCAATCCCGAACTGAGCCTGGTGAAAGGTATAAAGCTGCATGAACTGACGAGGAGTGTGAAAGCGTATGGCAGCCTGGATGATGGCATTACGGACTTCCTGGTGAATGATCTGTTTGATGTGAATGATGAGCCGGATATCCTGTACTTCTCACAAGGCAATAGGACGGCCAAGGTGAGTCCGGCGGCTTCGGGTAGTTTCAATACGCCTGTATCTGGTCCCAGCTTTACGAATGTACTTACGGTAACGCCTTCTGTGGCGGGCTGGAATTATATCAAACTGGATGATCCGGGTAATAAATTGTATGAACTGGAAAGTGTAACGCGAAGCGATGGGCTGGTGATACCGCTCAACAATGCCTGGCTGACGTTTGTGACCTTACCGGTGAGCAGGGCCCCGGTGTATGAAAACAAATTCCACTTTGTCGATACGTTCTCTACGCAGGCTGCGGTGACTTATACGATAGTGTGGAAACCGAAGAGCACGGTAATACCTGCTATTGTGAGCATTAATGGGGCTCCTGCACAGGTATCTGCTACACAAGTGAAAGAGCTGGTGGTGGTCTTCAATAAAACTATTGACGCGGCCAGCTTTACGAAGGAAGACCTGACATTGACCTTCCAGGGCGGACCGAATATTATTGACAATAGTGTGGTGATCACGAAGATCGATTCGGTGACTTATAAGGTAGACCTTTCTGGTGTGACCACTGGCAATGGCTTCTATAGCTTTACGGCACAGGCGGCGGAGATCGCTGATCTGTATGGCACGAAGGGTGAGAGCGGCAAACAAGTGACCTGGACGCAGTTCCTGAATGTGCCGGCGGTGGAAGCCTTCCTGACTATCCCGCCGGGCTTTACTGCGGCCACCTTCGATACACTGAATGTACTCTTTAACCTGCCGGTGGATGTGGCTACGGTGACGCCGGCGCGCTTCACCATTACTAAGAATGGTGTGCTGCAAAGCGGCAGTGTGGTGATCGATAGTGTGCGGGCTGATCATAAATTGTTCTACCTATCGGGCCTTGGCAGTATCCTGACAACTCCGGGTGCGTATGTGCTGACGGTAGACCTGCCGAATATACAATCGGCCAGTCATGTGGCGGGTGTGGCGACGCAGTCGATCACACTGACGGTAGACAATGCCGGTCCGACGCTGGTGAAACTTGCAACACTGCCTGCGGGTGGCCTGGATGGGCAGCATGTACCCTTTGTTACTATTGAGTTTGATGAGAACGTAGTGGGCTTCAATACGGCAGCGGTGAGCCTGACCTGGAATGGCGCCGTGCAGCCGCTGAATATTTCGCAGTTGTCGAATACGGACCTGCGACACTGGACAGGGGGCAACTTTGGCATGGTTACTTACCCGGATGGCAATTATACATTCAGCATCAATATGGGGTTGGTGAAAGATGCGTTGGGTAATTTTGGAACGGGCACACAAACGGTGACCTGGACGGTGAACCGGTCGGCACTGATCACCATCAGCAACCTACGGGTAACGCCTGATGCAGGCTTCTCCAATACGGATGGCATTACATCGGGTGATACCCTGCGGGTATTCTTTGCCCTGAATGCAGATGCCTCGCAGGTGACCATTGAACAAACAGACCTGGGTGGTGCTGTGGTACTGGGTACGGAAGCGAATGTAGCAGCAGGTAATGTGAGCGTACCGGTCACCTTGCAAAATGGTGGTAATACGGGCATACGGGTAACTGCTACCGGAGCAAATGGAGGTATTGATACGGCTATGGTGCAATTGTATGTAGACCCTGTGCCGCTGACTGCTCAATGGCAGTTTGCAGGCGGCGCCATACTGACGCGGCAGGTGGATACGATCGCGCTGAAATTTGCTACCAGGTTGTTGAGCGCTGCGGGACTGGATACGGCGATGCACCTCACGCTGAATGGTGGTGCGGTATCCGCGCCAGGATTGATCATTACTGCGTTGAATGATACGGTATACAATGTATCGGGCATTCGCACAGGGGTCTTACGCCGGGTACTTACGAGTTGACATTCAATGCAAGACCATTTAGCAAATACAGCAGCGGGCAGTATGGAAATAGCCTGGTAAGGGTATCATGGACGGTATTGTCGACCAACCGGGCGCCTGTGGCGAAGGCTGGTGATGATATCAACGTAACGGCCCCCGCTACGGTGCAGCTAAGCGGATCGACCTCTACTGATCCTGATGGAGATGTACTGACCTACAAGTGGATAGCGCCGGAAGGCATTACATTGAGTGATTCCACGATTGCCAATCCCAGCTTTGCGGTGAGTGCGGCGGACCAGGGCAAGCGCTTTGACCTGCTGCTGATCGTGAGTGACGGGCACCTGTTTACTACGGATGTGGTGAAGGTGATCGTGGGCAGTGCGCCGGCCGGGCTGATCGTTTCGGCGAAAGCCTTCCTGCAAGGGCCTTATGTAGCGGCGCAGGGACTGATGGTGGACAGTTTGCGTGCAAAAACGCTGATACCGTTAACCGATCCCTACCCTGCTCTTGGATTTACGGGTGTAGGTACACCGGCCGCCAACATACCGCTTGGGCGCCTGGCGATCACGGGCAATACAGCGCTGGTAGACTGGATATGGCTGGAGCTGCGCAACCCTGCTGATCCTACGCAGGTAGTGGCAGCCAGATCGGCTCTCCTGCTGCGAGATGGCAGCATCGTAGACCTGGATGGCAGCTCGCCTGTATACTTCAATAATATGCCGAATGGCAATTATTATATCGCAGTGCGTCACCGCAATCACCTGGGTGTGATGACGGCTGCGCCGGTGGCCCTCAACACGGCCATGGCTACGGGGATCGACTTCAGCTCACCGGCTACGGCCACCTGGGGTACGGATGCGCGCAACAACCAGGGCGGTGTGATGGTGCTGTGGGCGGGCGATGCGAATGGCGATGGCGTGGTGAGCTACAACGGCAGCAACAACGATAAGAATGCGGTGCTGGCTCAGGTAGGTATGAGCACGGGCAACAATGTACTGACGCTGTATCACCGTACGGATGTGAATATGGACGGCGCGGTGAAATACAATGGCGCGGTGAATGATAAGAATGTAATACTGGGTGTGGTAGGATTGCCTACGCCCAACAGAACGATCACACAACAATTACCCAACTGATCAATAACAAATAATGCGCAATAAATTATTCTTAATAAGCCTGGTACTGGCGTCGGCACTCAGGGTGCCGGCCCAGACCTACGAAATCAGGGCGGTGAACAAAGGCGGTGGTGTGGTAGGCGTGGAAATGCGGATCACCGCAGGGGCGCCACCCACTACAGCCGATTATGTAACGGACCTGGTATTTGGCCTGCGCTGGCTGGCCAGTTATAATGTAGACCTTGTGAGCACCCTCTCTACGGATTACCATATCGCCAAATCGGGCCTGCGCAAAACGCAGGGGGCTTATCATTACCAGGCTTTTTATGCAGACCAAACGCCTTTTCTTTTCCCGGCCAACTGGACCTTGAACAGCTGGATAGAGCTATTGTCGGTACGCAATACCATGACGGGTAGTGGTGTGGGCACTTTTGAAATAGCGGCGGTTGGATTTGACCTACCACCGAACCCAATTTTGGGGTGAGCCTGGCCGATTTCTCACCAGCTGTCATGGGCAGTGCTACGCTGGTGCCATTACCGGTCCACCTTACGCGTTTTGATGCGCAAGCCAAACAATCGTTTATCCAGTTGCAATGGGTTACCGACGAGGAATTGAATGCAAAGGGGTTTGAGATCGAACGTGCGGAGCAGGGTAATCCTGCGAGCTTCAAAAGCTGGGGTATGTGGCCAGCAAGGGCACGGGTGGGGGTACTTATGAATGGATAGACCGGGATGTAGTGGGTGGGATAAAGTATTATTACCGCCTGAAGCAAATAGACATCAATGAGCAATTCCGGTATTCGGATATCCGGATGGTGACGCTGGGCGAACAAGGGAGTCATGCCATCAGGCTATGGCCCAACCCGGTGGACAAGGAGTTGCAGCTAACCTTTGAGGGAAGTATTGCGGCCAGCCAGGTATTGCTGAAGATCACGGATGGGCAGGGACGCGTGGTGCTATTGAAGGACTACCGCCTTAGTGCGGGCCGAAAGACCACGTTGAACGTGGTAACGTTGATGCAGGGGCAGTATTACCTGTCTGTGGAGGACGGCAAAACGGTATTGGGCGTGAAGACATTTGTGAAGCAGTAGAGGATTTGGTGGTGGGTATTTGAATGGTTGGATAAGACATTCCGGTGAGAAGGTCTTATCCAACCATTTTTCATTCCAGTGTATTCCTGGTAATCATTCGCTGTCATTGAATTGCTACCCGCTTAGATTGCCATCATGAAAAGTATAGGCATCCTCTCCATCAAATCCAGTATCCTGATAAATGTTTTATACTGCTGACTCCGCCCCAATTTATCCATACAGACCAGCTTTCCTTATGCCAGATACGGGTTCCCGTACTTTCGTCTCCCTTTGTTCGGTTAATATTGCAAAACCTTAAAGATCTTGCCTTATTAACCCGTAGGCGAAGCAATAAAATAGAAAGAACGCTGTTGTATACACGATGCATGTATTGGTTTGTAATTATTTATTGTCTACATTCGCAACCCATTCAAAGTGAGCATGTTGCTGTGTATGTAAAATCTCTTTCATGTAATGTCCTGTTTTAAACCACCAAAAAATAAAGATGACAAAGAAAGCTTTCTTTTTGTCGCTCGCCCTTAGCAGCATCCTGTTTGGTTGCAAGAAGGACTCCAATAGCGACGAGATTTCGGAACTTAAACAAAGGCTGGAGGCACTTGAAAAGGGAAAACGGTTGCCGCGATTACATTTGACGGCACCAATATGACTATAATCTATAATACGGGAGAGAAAGTAGTCACGCCTATTCCCAAAGGAATTAAAGGAGACACTGGCCCGGCCGGCCCATCAGGCACCAACGGTCAGGATGGTGTTGGCATCGCTTCTATCACGTATGATGAGACGACAGGCATTTTAAAGATCAAACTTACCAATGGCAATGAATCTTCTTTTCAAATCGTTACGGGCACAGATGGCTCCCTGTCTGCAGTCTTGCTTTCCGATACAAATGGCAAGCAGCTAATTGCTTCTCTTTTTGCAGGCGCCGCACCTTACCTGGAAATGACCTACGATCCTACCACCTTTGATGCCATTACAGCCAAATCAAGTGAAATTGTGGACGGTCAGATCAGAAAATCCAGGGAAGTTGTTAAAAGCTATACGGCAGGCAGGCTTTCCGGTGCGACAGAGAAGGTATTTGCAACAAGGAAGGAAATAGCTTATAATTCTACCTACCTGAACCCCGTCAACGGAGTACAGGTAACTTACGCCACTAATAAAGGAGCATTTTTTTGCTGAAGCAGAGACTGATGGATTGTACACATTATACGTGTATAATTATCAAAGTGGAAGCAACTTCATTTATTATAAATACACAGGTGTTGTCAAACTTCCCACTGCTTTGCCAGGCGACGTTCATTTTGTAAATTTTAGTGCAACTATATCTTATGCTGTATCTAATAGTCCGATTACGGTGTCTGGCTCTACCAGTTTTTGGTATCCGGCATATAACAAATATGTAAAAACAAACGAATGGAACCCCGGAGATCTTAAGTCTACAGTTGTTTACGCAATTGAAACAAACGCAGATGGTTTGATCAGCAAAGTAGCGAATGCCGCTGAGCAGCGCTCTATTACTTTTACCTATAATGCTGCCAAAAAAGTATCGCAGGCAATTGAATACAGGAATAACGTGGCCACCCGGACATTGAATTACGAATACAATGCCACTGGTCAATTAGCTTCCGTAAAGCAATTGGAAGGAGGTACCACTACCGAAATGATGAAGGCCGAGTTTGACGTAAAGGGAAATCCTGTTAAAATATATACTTACCAAAGCACCTTGTATTCTTATGGCTATGGTCCGTTTGACCCTTGGGGGAATCCCTCCAATCCCTATGAGCCTGGCAACCCCCGGCCAGCAGGTTTGTATTTGTTTGCTACCCTGGAATACACGAACTACAAAAACTTCTTTGGCAATACATTCGGATCACTGTTCCCAGGCTTAGGCGCTTACAATCCGGCAAATGCACCCAAACGGATTGCTTATGCCAATAGTGTTACTTTTGGTTCTATTGAGTATAAAGATTTTAATACGTTCGGTTATCCTCAAACCATTATTGGTAATGCTGCCACAGCTGAAGATGACGGCGGCAGTGTCCGCATTGAACTGACTGCCAGCTATATTACAAGACCCAATTAATATCCTGGGCCGACTTCAACGTCAACTGCCGTAAACGAACAGCACCGTTTACGGCAGTTTTATATTGATTTTTGGCCAGTGAAGAGCAACATGCGCACCAGTACTTTACTTATTCTACTTCTGTTGAGCATTTTCTGCGTGAAGGCCCAGGTAACTATTTCCGGCCGCGTTGATTATGAACAACAGCCTGCACAACATGCTACCGTCGAATTAACTGGCACAAAACGATACCAGGTGCTGACAGACAGCCTGGGTCGCTTTTCTTTTCCTTCCCTGCCCAGGGAAGCCTACCGGCTCGTCATTTCCCATCTGTCCTTTGTTCCTTATGAAACTATATTTACTCTTACAAAAGACACCAGCTTTCAGGTGTCGCTGCAATTCAAGCAGGATACACTTACGGGGGTTACCATCATTTCCGGAAAACCTCTCTCCCCTACTGCCAATATTGAACTAAGCCATGATGATATAGTCCGGAAAGGAAGCGCCCTGGGCGAAGCAAATATTTACGAGGCCTTGCAACAACAAGCGGGCATTATTCATACTACCGAAGTTAACAGTGGCCTGTTTGTTCGAGGATTAAATTCGGGCAACACGGCCATTTTGCTTGATGGCATCAACACTTTCAGTGGCAACCACTTGCTGGGGATCTATCCCCCTTTAAATGCAGATGCATTTGATAAGATTCAATTGGTAAAAGACAATGTGCATCCGAAATACAACGGTTTCCTGGGTTCTTATCTTTTACTGGAAACAATGGATAAAGTTCCGGATAGCGTGCATGTAAAAGCTGAATTGGGCATACTGACTTCTAAGTTAGGGGTGCAGGTCCCATTGGTAAAAACAAATTAGCCATTATCAGCCATATCAGGCGGTCCTATTTTGACCTTATATCCAAAACGTACAACAGTTTCAATAAAGACAATAATAGTTATTCGCCGTTGCCTTTATATAGCTTCTATGACTGGAATAATACTGTCATTTTCAAAAGCAAGGCTGGTTTGTTTAAAATAAATACACTCAGTTCCGGCGACAAGTTAAATATGGATGATGCGCAGCTTAATCTCAAGGCAAGGTGGGAGAACCTGACTATTGGCCTCAACTGGCATTATCAACTATCCGGCAAGCTGAACCTTACCATACATGCAGGAACATCCAGGTACAAGGCGGATGCTTCCTACAAAAGTATTGGCCGCCAGCTTAAAAATGAGATTCGTGAATCTGGCGTAACAGCCGATATGCATTGGGTGGCTTCAAAAAGTGTTTCTATTGATTATGGGATGTTTGTGAAAGGTTATCAATTAAATATGACCTCTTTAACACTTAACGATACAGACAGTACCCAACAACGTATTTCAATTAGCAAGCCTGCGAATTATTGGGGAGGTTACCTTTTTAGCAATATAACTGTGACCCATCGGCTTCAGCTAAGACTGGGCGCAAGTGTCAATCGCTATTCTTCTGACAGGCATTTTAGCGCCATCGTGCCCACGTTAAACATCATTTACAGCAAGTATAGGCAAGGCATTTCATTAAACATTAGCAGGCAATTACAGTACGCGCATCTGTATGTTCCAACGGGCGTACAGTTACCCATCAATATCTGGTATCCTACCGTTCAGAATGCACCACCGGAAGATGCCTGGCACTTCACTTCAACGTATAGCAGGGTGCTTAGCAGAAAAATAAAAGGGAGTATTTCATTCTATTATATCCTTCTACCGAATCAAATTGAATTTTTGGACAAGAATTATTTCTCTTCCCTTGATTTTAAAACGGCACAGGGTTCCGGAGCGTCACGTGGTATTGAGTTAAATGTTTATTATACCAGCAGTAAATTACAACTGGAGGGGCATTACACCTATGGCAAATCTACCTGCCGCTTCCCCGGTATTAATGATGGTAAAACGTATTCATTGCCCTACGATATCCGGCATAAAGCCGACTTTTCGTTGTTTTGGCAGTTTAAACCCCGGTGGACCTTTTCTTTATCACAATATGTACAGAGTGGAAGCGTGATTACCATGCCTACGGGTTTGTATCTGCACCAAAATGCTGACGTGGATAACGGAGGATTGCAGGCTATTCCTGTTTATACAGAAAGAAATAATTACAGAATGCCATTGAGTCATCGGATGGATGTATCCATAAAACATACGTTTAGTCTAAAGGCTATCAGGTGCTCCTGGACCGCTGGCATATACAATACGTACTCCTACCAAAATCCTTACTTCATTTATTTTGTCACCAGGAAAAGGGAGAATGGTGAGCGGTATTTGCAGGCGAAGACAAAATCAATCCTCCCCTTGGTGCCTTTTTTTCAATACAGACCGAATTCTAACAAGCATGAAGCATCTCCTCCTATTATTGCCCATTTTCACCTTCCTTATGCCAGGTTGCCATAAATCTGATATAGATGTACAAATACCTGAAAATCCAAGAAGTGTTGTGGTAGAAGGCTATTTAACACCGGATTACCCGGCGGAACTTACTTTAACCGAGAGTAACTCATTGAAGGATGATCTTGTGATATTGGCCATTTGGAACGCCCAGGTTAAAATAAATACAGATACAGGTACCATGGTTGCGCGAAATATCCTGTACAAGAAGACTGACAGGCGTATTGTTGTAAACTATGGATGTCCGGACACCTTAAAGGCTGGAGCTCATTCGTTTTTTAATCTTACTGTGGTTTTAAAAGATGGAAGAACGGTGCAGGCATCAACGAAGATCATTAGTCCGGTCGAAATTAAAAAGGTTGAGCTGAACGATGACAATATAGTCGTACGTCATGACTTAGTGAATGATGCATCAAAGTATTTCAAACTGGCCGTTGCCAATTACAAGCAGGGCAAGGTCAGTCTTACTAAATCTTTGTTATATGATCAAAGCCAAAGTAGCAACGCAACCTGTGTGATGCCTTTGGCTAACTATAAAGTCGATGCAGATTCAGTTGTGGTGAGGTTGTTTCACCTGCAAAAGGAATATTACGACTATTTGAATTCAGTAGATAATGCCTATAGTGCCTTTATTGACCCCCTGTTGAATCCCGAGGACATCAAGTCCAATGTCAATGGCGGTATTGGCATTTTACCTATTATACGGTTGACAAAGTTTCGGTAAAGCTCCGGTAGCGATGACTGAAACTTTGAAGTGGTGGCTCCACCCTACCCGCCCGGGCATACACCAACTCCCCGCTATTTATTCAGTTTACTATGCTTAGCGCTATATAGGAAATAAACGGCAATGCCTACTATGCTCCATACCAACAACCTCAACCAGGTTGCCCCATCCAAACTAAACATCAGCAAGATATTAAAGCCCAGCCCCAAACCGGCCACCAGCGGAAGGTATTTTACCTTGAAGGGCCTATGCAGGTTGGGTTGCTTTTTCCGGAGTACCAGCACAGCTGCACAGATCATGGCAAAGGCAAAGAGCGTACCGATACTGGTCATTTTGGTGGCTTTTTCAATAGGCGTAACGGCGGCTATCAGCGAGGCAATGGCGCCCAATAGGATCGTGCTTTTCCAGGGTGTTTTAAAACGCGGGTGAATGGTGGCGAATAGCTTTGGTGGCAACAATCCGTCTTTCGACATATTTAAGAAGATCCTGGTTTGCGACAGCAGCATGACCAGCATCACCGAGATCAATCCAATTACCGCGGCGATGGTGATTAAGAGGATGCCCAGTTAAGTCCCACCGAACTAAAGGCCGAAGCGACTGGCGCGCCCATATCCAACTGCGTATAATGCGTCATGCCTGTAAGCGTGAGGGACACCAGGATGTATAGGGCGGTACAGATGATCAAGGAAGTGATGATGGCAAAGGGAATGTCTTTTACCGGGTTTACCGCTTCCTGCGATTGGGTGGATACGGCATCAAACCCAATGAAAGCAAAAAATACAATACCGGCAGCGGTGAGCACACCCGAAAGACCATAATGACTTACGCCGGCACTATCCACCACTTTATTGGGGATAAAAGGCTGCCAGTTGGCCGGATTGATATATGATACTCCTACTATTACGACGAATAACACCGCCGCTACCTTCAGGGAAACAATGATATTGTTTGTTTTGGCTGACTCTTTGATGCCCTTGACGAGGATATAGGTAACCACCCAAACGATCAGTGCTGCAGGCAGGTTGATAGAGAAGGCCGGGGCCTCCATGCCCAATTTCAATGCTTCTTCCCGGGCCGTAATGGGATCATTCAGTAGCCAGGGCGGTAAATTATTGACGCCCGATAAGTGCAGCAGCTTTACAAAGTATTTCGACCAACTGACCGCTACGGTGGTAGCTCCCATCATATATTCCAGGATCAGGTTCCAGCCGATAAACCAGGCGAAGAATTCACCGATCGTTCCGTAAGAGTAGGCATAAGCCGAACCCGATACGGGTAGTATACTGGCAAATTCGGCATAACAAAAGGCGGCAAACAGGCAGCCCATGCCTGCCAGTACAAAAGATAAGGCCAGGGCTGGTCCGGCATATTGATTGGCTGCCACGCCCGTCAACACAAAAATACCACCGCCAATTACGGCGCCTACACCGATGGCGGTTAATTCCCATTTACCTAAGGTTCTCGTCAGTTGACTGGTCTTAATATCATCCTGGTAGGCCTTCAGCGGCTTCTTCCGTAATAGCCTGGCAAAATTCATGATGCAGGTTTTGGTTATTTATTGAGGCAGTTAAAAGCAGTAGCATAAGGCAGAAAGGATATAAGGCGATCAGGCCGGTCTGCTATTCTGTTAGCATGGTGCTGTGTATTATATCCGTTTGGTGCTTTGGAATATACCGGTCGGTATAATATTAGTGTAAAAAAATCAGGCCTTCAAACCGGTTATCATTTTTTTCCAGGTAGTCCATGGCAATTTTTAGTTCTGCCGTTCTGCCGGTTACTTTGGCCTGCATAAAGGCGCCTTCTATTAATGAGATCAGGATAACTGCTACCTCTGCCGGATTCGTATCCGCTTTTATTTCCCGGCGGGCAATGCCTAGAGGAATACTACCCCGCCAAGGCAATACTTAGGCGCCGACAGCCAGGAATGACATCTTTCAGATGGACAAAATATCCTCCCTTTAAATTGAGTTCGAAATGACAAAAACTGCCTGAAATGCCGCACACTTATCCCTCAAAACAACACAGTTACCTGCCAAAAATGCACACTTAAGGGTTTGTCCTTTGCTGTTTAAAGTATTATTCATTTCTTCATGATAGAACAGCAAAATACGATGTTCCTGATAGTGATCATACCTAACAATTCAAACCTAACGCTATTGTTCATGAGGAAACCGTGGCTAAATGATAATACATTATGCAGGCAAATGTTGAGTATAGTATCTATCAAATCAACGGATTGGAAAGAGGCAAAGGTGCTACTCCGATTCAGCGCATAAGAGCTGGCATTCGACTCCTGTTTCTAAAGGGACTTACAACTTCCTATATAAGGGATAATAGGGGTAATATAATAGGCAGTAATACAACCTGGACAGGAGGAGCAACCTGGGAAGATGCCAGTAAAAATTACAATGGGGGCGGTGCTGACAATTATGGAAACGTGTTAAAAATGCGTAACCCTGCTGTCGATCCCCAGCCTTCAAATTATTATAAATGAATAAGGTTAATATAATTTTATTATCAGGCATGATAATTCTTCACCTTTTAGGTTGTCGTGAGAATCAAGCCAATGTGCCGGACAATTTTGAAGATAGTACAGGCACAGTGAGATGGTCAGAAGCTAATGGGATTCGACTCCCTCCCGACAGTGATGGCTCTTAGTAATGTTCTCAATAAAAAAAGCGATAACTATGAAACAAATAATTCTATCATCAATTTGTTTATTATTATTTTTTGAAATAAATGCTCAAAATAAAATAAACAAGGAAATTATTCAATTCGTTACAAAGCAAAATGATACTGTTTCTATTTATTCGGGAGATATAAAGATCATGGATGATTTAAGCTTTCGACTTACTGACTCCAACAAATTGAATAAATTAAGGGAAGCAAAATTGGAAAACATATATTTTATTTTTGATACGGGCAAGAAGAGTAGAATATGGTTTCAGGGCCTACTTTCTTCATCGATACCTGAAGGAGAGCTATACCTATATTCTTTGGGTAACAAAGTTCAAATTGAGAAAGATTCTACTGTTTCATGTAGTAAGGAGTTATTGCAAAAAATAAAAAGTTTCGCTTTACCTGATTAGGCATCTTCCCATACTGAGCAAGCATCCAGATTAAAACTTTTTTATGCCGCGCATGGCATAGGATGCACACTTTTCATAACTGGAGGAATAGATATGGTTCTGAGTAATCCGGGATAAATTTGCATTTTAAGATATCCTTTTCAGGTTATTCCTGCTCTGTCACAGACTTTGGCAGCATTAATAAAAATGGTAAGGCGTTTGCATAATCCAGGGAAGGGTATTCCAATCCTAATGCCCTTATGTTATTGTAGTAGGTTTCATGATTTGAATAGTAATATTTTTCAGACTGAACAAACCATGCCTTTTCTCCCAATTTCCGGGCAAGAAACCATTTTTCTAATAAGCGGGCACTACGCCCATTACCATCATTCCAGGGGTGTATTTTTACGAAAACAAGATGAAGCATGCTGGCAAAAAAGAATGTTTCCAGTATCATTAATTCGCTTGTCAACAATATTTCAAGGTCAGCAAATAGTTTATCCATCTCGGCGGCAACTTCAAAAGGAGACGAAGCTACATATTCAATGCGTCCGTCTTTTGTCGTTACATACATATTTTGATTCCTGAATTTGCCCAGCCGATTTGTAGTTACAATATGCCTTGCTAATAGGCGACGCATTTCAGCAATTGTTTCTTTTCCGGGCGTTTTTCTGAAGCAAATTGATAAGCGAGGTACAGGTCGTCTATTTTGCAGGTATAATCTGGCTGAAATTCAATGTGGAACCGTTTATGTTTTATATAGGAGTCCAGTTCGATGGATTCGCCCTCTATTTTGCTGGAGTATACAGAAGCTACAGAAGTATAAAAAACTAAACCCATCTGTAGAAAGCGGCGCATCTTTCAGTTCATTAAATGCAATCAACAATACTTCTTCGGAAACCATCTTCATATATTGCCCAAAAAAGATCGATTGGTATTATTTGTAGGTTTATTACCTACATCAATTGTTGTTCCCTTTGTGGCCCGGTTGAACGCCCGGTTATAAAATCAAAAATATGGAACCTGGAGGCATTACCATACTGGCAAACAAAAAAAGTCCGATAATCTGTTGATTCTCAGAATTTGTAGTAGAGAAATGGATTGCCTCCACTTTGCTCTAGTGATTCCTTTATGGAGGCCTCATCTCAAAGCAAATGGTTACCGGACTGCTCGTGCCATTTTTATGTCCATTCCGGCTCTTTGGAGCAAGTTCCTATCGCCTCCAGGCCATAAAAATGCCCCGGTTAAAAACCGTGGCACAATTTGCATTGAGCGGGCGGAGAGAGGGAGTATAACCCATCCCCAATCCAATTTATTATCAAAGCTTTAGGCTCATCATTACTGGCCGGTGCACCGAATTTTCCACCTGGGCTTTTGTGACACATTCAAAGTTATATAAATAATATTAAAAATGTTCGCCGGTATTAACGGCTGTGATCCACAAATCAGAAATAATGAACCGTTTTAGTTAAAGCCATAGGCCACAATAATCACCACTGGCGTCAGGCCGTTTTAGGATTTTTGGAAACAAAGATCGGTTAAACAACACTACTTCTTCATGAGATGGTTGTGTTGTACGTTCCATGAGCATAGATATGGCCAAATCCCTGAAATAGGCTGCATTTTCCTTTACACCTTCGGAAAGGGCTTGTTTAAGTTCTGCTGTATCTAACTGGGCGGTCTACTTGTTCAGCTACCCACACGCTTTCAACTTTACCATTTTGGAGTTCTTCAATGTCCCCGTCACGGAATGGATAGTAATTTGATGTATCAACTACAATAACATTTTCCGGAGCGTCGGCAAACAACTCTTTAGGTAGACTGGGAATCGCTGTGGTTGGGACGGATATAATCACTATATCAACATCTTTCATGATATTATCTAGCGTAGAAGGTGAGGCACCTAATTCCTGGGCGCGGTTTTTCAATTTATCAAATTCGTCAGCGTTATACACCTTTACAACGTGGCCTGCTGCAACCATTTTTTTGCGATGGTCCCGCCTATTGCACCGGTACCAATTATTCCTATTCTCATTTTTCTAAATTTAATTTTCTGAATAGTTTATTTTTTAAAAGATCATCTCATTTATTTCGCAGTCATCCCACCATCGATCTTGTATTCCGCTGCGGTTATGTACGAAGCTTCGTCAGAAGCCAGAAAGAGCACCAGGTAGGCTATTTCTTTAGGCTCGCCCGGGTGGACGTTGCTGAATTGGACTACAATGAATACAAAAAAGTAATGACCATTAATGGAGATGGTACTTTTCTGGGGATGAAGACGGTGATACCGTCCATGCTGAAAGCAGGTAAAGGATCTATAGTAAACATCTCCTCCGTATCCGGCCTGCAGGTAGCTCCCGGCTCACCCAATGCAGCCTACGTGGGCAGCAAGTTTTCCGTAACAGGCCTCACTAAGATGGCAGCGTTAGAGTATGCAACACGGAACATAAGGGTTAATTCCGTGCATCCGGGTGGGGTAAAAACAGGTATTGCGCCGGCTGATCTCTTTGATAATCCAGCCGCACTGGAACCTATTCCGATGAAGCGCTTCGCTGTCGGCAATGATCGCTTTACTGACATACAAGAAAGTATACCTGGGATCACTCCCAAGGTGCTGGCTAAGGAACTCAAAGACTTAGAACAACATAGATTGATAAAGCGAATTGTGTTGGATGAATATCCTGTTAAGATCTCTTACAAGCTAGAGCCATACGCAGATACTTTAACGCCAATTATTTATTCGCTCAAAGACTGGGGGATAAACCACAGAAAAAAGTTAGGGAACGATGTTAATGCTTACCTGTAAGTCACCAGTTTAGAGCCACCCACATTTGTTCAGAAGACTGACACGCTGTCAATTTTTTTCATGATCCAAATCAAAAAAGGGCAAAAATATTTTTTTATTGAACAGTGTTCAATATTTTTGCTCCTGAAATCACATTAAATTGGTTTAGATCATGAAAAAGCATTAATCACAGGCGCCAGCGGAGGAATAGGGTTTGAAGTGGCCAAGCGCCTGGCCACTCAAAACTACCAACTCACACTGGTTGCCCGTAGTGAGGACAAGCTTAAAAAGCATTAGCAAGTTTAAACAGCGATGTTCACAGCATTTTTGTGGCCGATCTGACAAAAGAACGAGATCTGTATGCACTGGAAGATCATTTGGCTACTAACCAGTATGATTTGCTTATCAATAATGCAGGCGCGGGTATTTATGGCCCCTTTGCCGGGATTCCCTGGAAGATCATCTTAATACGATGAAGTTAAATATGGATGCATTAGTGACCCTGTCTTATAGCTTCTTAGAGAAGGCTTCGCCAGGAAGTGCTCTTGTAAATATTGGTTCGCTAATCGCCCATTCTTCTCTGCCAGGGGCTGCGGTTTATGCAGGAACTAAAAGTTTTGTTGCTAACTTTTCGGAATCTTTGTGGTATGAGTTTAAACATAAAGATGTTTTTGTGATGGGGTTCAATCCTGGTGCTGCGGATTCCGACTTTCATTCAAATGCTGGCGGTCGAACAAAGGATTTCCCAAAATTTGTTATTTCTTCTGTAGGCGGTGTGGCTGATGAACTAGTCAAAGCGCTGCACAAAAGAAAAAGCCCAGGGTTGTTCAAGGCCTAAAAACAGATTGATGCTTTTTGGCTTCAAATTTCTCAGCCGGAAATCTGCCGTAAACATTATGGGGCAGATAAGCCCAGGGATATCGCGTTAGTTACTAAACGCAAAAACAAGCATATTTAACAGCCGATTTATATTTTTACATTATTATTACTCAGATGGGCATAGTTGAACGAAAACAGAGAGAGAAGCAGGAAATGCGTAAACGCATTTTGAACGGTGCGCGCAAAATCTTCCTGGAAAAAGGGTATGAACAAACCAGCCTGCGAAATATTGCAGCCGAGATAAGTTACAGTGCCGGCATTATTTATTTTCACTTTAAGGACAAAAGCGAAATCTTTCATGAGCTTCACAAGGAGGGGTTCGGTTTGCTGCTTGGCCAGTTAAAAGTATTAGATAAAGTAGCCGATCCTTTTGAACGATTAAAAGCTGTTGGCCGGGTATTTATCCAGTTTGCGCAGGACAATAAGGATTATTATAACCTTATGTTTATCGCAGAAGAACCCTTCAAAAATCCTCAGGCTGGAGGCTTCCAAATTGCACAGGAAGCTATCAATCATCTCCTGGACCTGGTTAAAGAATGTCAAAAAAAAGGCAGGTTTAAAAAAATGGATGTTGAGTATTTTACGTTCATGCTGCTGTCAGCTCTTCATGGTATTTGTGCCTTAATCTGTAAGGACCGCACGGTGAATTTTGTGAATAAAACGAATGACGAGCTGATGAAGCACGGGTATGAATGTTTTGTAACGCTACTTGAAAAAGGGTAGCTTTTTTTTTAACCATTTATTGAACAGTGTTTAATTTTAATACAGTGATCAGATATTTTAACAAATTGCCGCCTTTTCGTAAGACAGGCCTCCTATTGACCGTGCCGATGTTCATAACAATTATTGGAAACGCTCAAGGCATGTTGGACCAGTATATTCAGCAGGGAATTGACTCTAACCAAAGCATACGACAGCAGGTTTTTATCCTGGAACGGAATGTATACGCCCTTAGTGAGGCTAAAACCATGTTTTTACCGAACGTCACGTTTAGTACTACGTACACGAAAGCGGATGGCGGACGTACGATAGATTTCCCCACCGGTGATCTTCTCAACGGCGTTTATGCTTCATTAAACCAACTGACCAGCAGTAACGCCTTCCCGCACCTTCAGAATCAGCAGATCCAGCTTAATCCTGATAATTTCTATGACGCCCGGTTCAGGACAAGCCTTCCTATTTTGAATGCAGAGCTTACCTATAATAAACGGATTAAGTCCCAACAGGTGGAACTGCAAAGAGCGGAAGTACTTCTGTACAAACGCGAATTGGTCAAGGAGATCAAAACGGCCTACTACAATTACCTGAAAGCAACAAACGCCGTCAAAATTTACCGGTCGTCCCTTCAACTGGTTGAAGAAGGAGAGCGGATCAATACAAAGCTTTATGAGAATGAAAAGATAAGCCGCACAGCGGTTATCCGAAGTCAGAACGAGGTATCGAAGATCAACGCTTCGCTTACTACGGCAAGAAAAATGGAAGAATCGGCCCGCTATTATTTTAACTTCTTGCTGAACCGGCCCTTAACAGATTCCGTACAGGTGGATGAAATTATCAACCTGCCGGTTTATGATCCGCTCCTCTCTAATGACGTTGGCGCAAGGGAGGAGTTAGCAAAACTCAAACTTTCCAGAGATATTAATGAGAACCTGACCGGGCTTGCCAAATCTTACCTGATTCCTAAGATTGGTACTTACCTGGATCTGGGTTCACAGGCCTTTGACTGGAAGTTTACTCAAAACAGCCGCTATTACTTCCTGGGAATATCGCTGGAATGGAATCTATTTTCCTTTGGGAAAAATACCTATCGTATCAAACAAACGATGGCTGACAGGCAGGCCATTGTATCGCAAACCGATTATGTACAACAGCAATTACTGACTGAGTTGAAAGTACGGCAGGCAGGCATGCAGAGTTCCATTGCCCAATACCAGGCAGCTCAATCCCAACTACGCACGAGCCGGACCTATTATGATGATGTGGCAAAATTGTATAAGGAAGGACTAGCGATCTATATCGAGTTATTGGATGCCCAAAATCAGTGGATCGACGCTCAGCTACAGGCAAATATTGCGCTATTCGACACATGGGTATCATTTACAGCTATTGAACGGGCAAATGCCAGCTTTAATCTACAATAAACTAACATGAAGACAATTCAATTAACATTCGTCGTGTGCACTTTTCTGTTGCTGTCTTGCAAAGAAAAACACGAGCATAAAAATCCGCTGGGTGAGACAGACATCATCTCTGTTAAGATAGCGCCTTTGTCGGCTTTAGAAGTTCCCAGCGTTATACAAGCCACTGGTCTTGTGAGTACCGAAAATGAAGCAAATTATTCCTTCAAGATAGGAGGCGTTATCACCAAGGTGTTGGTAGATGAAGGTCAGTTCTTTCGGAAAGGTCAGCTATTAGCTACGCTAAATTCGACTGAGATATCGGCCGGTCTGGCTCAGGCCGACCTTAATACCAATAAAGCACAACGGGATTATGACCGGGCTGCCAATCTTCATAGGGATAGTGTTTATTCTTTGGAACAATTGCAGAACACAAAGACGGCGCTGGATGTCGCTCAAAAAGCCAGGGAAGCCATAGCCTTTAATGCTCGTTACTCAAATATTTATGCGGCCTCTGATGGATTTGTTACGAAAAAAATGGCAAGTGAGGGAGAGGTGATCGGTGGTGGTATGCCGGTGCTACTGACAAACTCAATAGAAAAAATGATAGTTACCTGCTCAAGGTCGGAGTAACTGACCGTGAGTGGGCAATCATTAAACAAGGTCAGTCAGCGAAAGTTGCCTTAGATGGCTATCCGGGTCAAACGTTCAATGCCACCGTATTCCGGAAACTGCAAGCTGCAGACAGGGAGATCGGGTCTTTCCAGGTAGAGTTGAAGTTACAGCTTGGAAAAGTAACGCCTGCTGTCGGTATGTTCGGAAAAGCTGAAATAGCAACCAATCACGAGGATAATGCCATCGCCATTCCGTACGGCTCGCTGGTGGAAGCAGATGGCGACAGAGCCTTTGTATTTACAACGATTGGAACAAATAAAGTAAAGAAAATCCCAATCACCATTCTGAAGTTCGATAACGGGAAAGTGTATGTTAAAGACGGGCTGGCAGGAATCGACAAAATAGTGATTTCAAATAGTGCCTATCTCAACGAACAATCTTCCATTAAAATTATACAGTAAACAACAAGGACATGAAGATCACAAATTTTTCTGTTAAGAATTATCAGTTTACGCTGATCATATTTGTTCTTGTCGCAGTGGTTGGTTTGCTGACACTCTTTACCATGCCGCGGTCGGAAGATCCTACTACTCATCAACCACAGTATCTGATAACGGTTATTTATCCCGGCACCAGCCCAAAAGATATGGAAGAACAAGTGGTGAAACCGATTGAAAACAAAATATACGGTCTTGAGAATATTGATAAGGTGTTAACCACTGTTGAGGACGGTGTGGCGGCGATCCAGGCCAAATTCAAATATGGTGTGGACGTTGACAACAAATACCAGGAGATCTCTACCGAGATAAACGCTCTGAAAAACAGCGAGCTTCCAAAAGACATCTATCTGATCAAAACAGAAAAATATCTTCTTCGGATGTAAAAATATTACAGATTGCCTTGGTTTCAAATACTGCTTCAGGCAAAACACTTCGGGATAATGCAGACATACTGAAGTCACGATTGGAAAAGATAACGAATCTCAAAGAAGTAAAATACGCAGGTATTCCTGAACAGGAAATACGCATCGACATGCAACTGGACAAACTGGCCCGGCTGAAGATTCCACTCAACGTGGTAATCGGCAGCCTACAAAGTGAAGCGGCCGATATTCCCGGGGAAGCATCAACCTGGATAGTAAAGTATTCAATGTAAAGACAAGCGGCAAGTTCAAGAACGTCGAAGATGTAGCGAATACTGTTATTTATAACGCAAACGGGAAGATAATTTACCTGAAGGATGTCGCCCTTGTCAGCTATAAAGACGGTACGGTTAACCATATTACCCGTCTGAACGGGCACCGGTGCATACTGGTGACGGCTGCAATGAAGGATAATGTAAACATAAGCAAGGTAAAGGAAGAGTACATGCCCGTGCTGGAGGAATTTGGTAAAGGCTTGCCTGAAAATATAAAAATGATCAAAAATTTTGATCAAGCGGATATGGTTTCCCAGCGCCTCGGACATCTTGGATTTGACTTTGCGTTAGCCATCCTTTTAGTGGTAATCACATTATTGCCCTTGGGATTTCGGGCCTCACTTATTGTCATGATTTCTATCCCACTTTCACTTGCTTTAGGGCTGATCGCAATGAATTTATTAGGTTACTCCCTTAATCAATTGAGCATCGTTGGACTGGTGGTCGCTTTGGGACTTTTGGTAGATGACAGTATTGTTGTGGTAGAAAACATCGAGCGATGGCTGAGGGAAGGTCACTCCAAAAAAGACGCTATTTTAAAGGGTACAAAACAGATAGGAGCGGCAGTCGTTGGTTGTACCGCTACGCTGGTAATCGCCTTTCTGCCACTCGCGTTTTTGCCCGATGTTGCTGGCGAGTTCATCAGAAGTCTGCCAATGGCAGTAATGACCAGTGTACTGGCATCCATGATTGTAGCGCTTACGCTCGTGCCTTTTATCGGTAGCAGGATACTTAAGACCCATACACATGGTGAAGGAAATTTCTTTCTCCGAAAATTGCAAGCCTTCTTAAGTTTTTCTTATCGCCGTGTGATGGTAGTTGCGTTAAAGTGGCCAAAAGTGACTACTGGTATCTCAATAGGATTGAGCATCCTTGCGTTCCTGTTATTCCCATTAACAGGCTTTAAGCTGTTTCCCACTTCCGAGAAACCCATGTTTTTAATAAACATCAAAATGCCTTTACAGGCAGATATCCCTGAAAGCGATCGCGTGACCAAATTGATTGAAAGTGAATTGAGCAGTCATAAAGAAATCGTTTATTATACAGCCAATGTCGGCAAAGGCAACCCTCAGATTTACTATAATGTCCATCAACAGGATGTTAAACCGGACTTTGCTCAAATCTTTGTACAAATGGAAGACGAGGCCAGTCCTGAATCGAAAAAGGAGTTGATTAAACGACTGAGGGAAAAGTTTCAAAGTTTCCCCTACGCTAGAATTGAAGTGAAAGATTTTGAACAGGGAACGCCCATCGAAGCAAATATCGTAGTAAGAGTATTTGGAGAAAATCAGGACACCTTAAGATCGCTTTCTTTTAAAGTCGAAGAAATTCTGCGGAAACATCCCGGAACATTCTATATAAACAACGAGTTAAATACCTACAAATCAGATCTGAAAATTAAGATTGACCGGGAGAAGGCCCGGACTTTGGGTGTGTTGACAAGTGATGTGGACCGGGTAATTAGAATGGCTGTAGCGGGCTTGAACGTTGGTGACTATATAGACGACCGGGGTGATTCGCGGAACGTGGTGATTACGCTGCCCAGGGAAAAGTTTTCAAACCTCGACGCTTTAAAAACCTGTATGTAAATAATATCCAGGGGACGCCTGTTCAGATCGATCAAATTGCGACCATTTCGTTCGAGACCTCCCCGACAGCAATCAATCATTTCAATAAATCACGTTTTGCCAAGGTGACTTCGTTGACAAAAGAGAATGTGTTGGCAAATGATATTCTTAAAAATATTGTCCCGGAACTTAACAAGCTGAAATTACCAGTTGGCTATTATTACAAATTATCGGGTGAAGCAGAATCGGAAGGGGATGCTTTGGGTGGAAATTTCCTGGCAGTTATTCTACTCAGTGGATTCCTTTTTATAGGGGTACTGTTATTACAGTTCAAAACTTTCAAGGGAATTGTTATTGTATTGTCCATTATACCGCTGGGTGTTTTAGGTGGGGTAATCTTTTTACTTCTCACCGGCAATCCTATGTCGTTGGTTTCGATCATTGGGTTCATAGGTCTCTCAGGCATCCAGGTTAAAAACTCCCTGCTGTTGGTTGATTTTACCAATCAGCTACGTATAGAAGGTTATAGTATAGATGAGGCGATCAATAAAGCGGGTGAAACGCGTTTTCTGCCGGTGGTACTTACTTCCATAACGGCCATATGCGGATTACTTCCTATCGCATTAAACCCTAATCCACTGATAGCGCCGTTGGCTATTGTATTGATCGGAGGCTTAATTAGCTCGACAATACTTTCGAGGATTGTAACCCCGGTGTTGTACAAATTAATTCCGCCGCGTTTGGAGAATGAAGAGTAGGGAAAACCAAGGAGGCAGGATTCCGGGGTGGCATGTGGCAACACGAAATTATTAAACAGGGGGACCTGCCGAATCTGGAGGAATATTACGCAATCCGTCAATACCTTGGCGCGGCCAACCTTGCAACGGATTCTATAGAGGTTACAGGCCGCGTAACCCTTCCTGATTATATCTATAAAGAGGAAAAAGTAATAAAATTACCCAATATGCTAGGAATGCCGTTTGTTTCGCCAACGACTTGTTTTCCCTTTCAAAGGAGATTGCAAATTCTGACGGAGCGGAATTTAATTTAGTTACAATCCTAAAAGATTGCATTCTATAAGTTTTGAAAAAGCAATTGATGAAGCTGCCGAAATCCACAATTCTGTAGTACGTAGCTTTATTGCACTTGAAAATGAACTTTATGTTTTTGCCCCTTTGGAAAATTTGAACTTAAAGAAGTTCGTCGAATGCCTGAAACATTTTATGATCGGTAACATTGTGTGGTCCATGAATGATACAGCTAGATACCCACATAAAAAGATTAACGTTTTGCACGAACCACTAAATTGATAAAGCCCCTGTTGAAACAAGGGCATGACCATTGATTATTCTATTATACTAAATTTTACGCCACAAATCTTGGGGCTTTTTCTATAATACTTCTTTTAAATTCAATTTCTTTCTTTTTCTTATTATACCGTTTTGTCATCGCTTCACTTTCGTGGCCATACAAGTATTGTACCTCTCTTAAATCTAACCCGGCCTCTACCATATTATCCGCCCCTGTATGTTTAGCGGAATATAGATGTTTTTTGATCCCTAGTCCATCAATTATTAGCGTTTTCCATAGTTTGGTAACAGTGTCTCTTTTTTACTCCATAAGGGCTAGGAGTAAAATAATCGCTACGCATTGCGCCCGTTACCTTTTTGCCGTTTTCTATTCGTGAACCCCGATTACCCCCGCCAGGCTGAAAGGGAGATCCAAATAGAAAGTATTGGCCTGGGTATTGCTCAATTTCCATTTCCTTTAGTAGGACATAGAGGTGATCATTTATAGGAACTTTTCGAAGTGCATCTGTTTTGCTATTCTCTCTTTCTTTGTCGGCAGCTATTGTGATTATACGTTCAGCCAGATCAATATTTTCAATTTTTAAGGCCAACGCCTCTTTAGGTCTGATCCCCGTATGGTATATCATCTGCATTACAACATATAAACCATAGTGCTTCTTTAGTAAAAAGTTGGAGATTCTTACTTTTTCTTCTGGAGTAAACGCTGCATACTTATTGCTTTCGGGAACAGGTTTGCTTCGTGTATTAAGCAGGTAATTGGTATCAATGATCCTATATTGTACCAATTCTGTAAAAATTGCGCGGAGGCAGCCAAGGTATTTATTATATGCGTGATTGCTAAACTTTCTTTTAGCCGAACAATCATCCATAAGTTCTAAGACTATTCCCCGGTCTAAACCCGCGACATTTAGATAGGCATATCCGTTTTCCTCGCTGACTTCCTTTATAAATTCTAGCATGTTTTCATAGTCCTGCTTAGATTTTTTTGCTAGAGATTTCTTACTTAGCCCAATATTTATGGCCTCATTAAGGGTATACATCTGCTTGGCCCGTATTATTTTCTTCTTTGCAAATTTTGGATCAATAATAGGATTCCAACCAGCCTTTAACCATTCCAGGCGTGCCGCTGCGTATGCTTCAGCCTCCTTTTGTCTTTCCGCAAGGTCTTTAATGCGGTTTATACCCCCGCTTAATTTGCGTTCGTGCCATTCGTTGTTATGGAGAAAAGTGAAAAAGATGTACCAGACTTGGGGATTTGTGGTACAGATAACCGGCTCTGTGTAGTGCAGGTTGGTAGTGGACATAAAAAAACGTTTTCGATTAACAACTTTTGTTTACTTCCGACTTTACTTCGGAGTTTTGTTTTGTTAACTCGAAAACGTTTGATAATCAAGTCATAAAGAGCTAAAAGCGGAGAGAGAGGGATTCGAACCCCGGACCTGTGACAGTCAACGGTTTTCAAGACCGCCGCATTAGACCGCTCTGCCATCTCTCCGGCGCAAAAGTAGTATTTCAACTTATTCAACCAAAAAAATGACAGAAATTATTTTGTTTCAGTGCGTTAGCGAAAAAAATAGCATATTTCCAAATAGAATATCAAACAATTTTATCGCCATCCCAACCCAGGGGCCACATGCTCCAAAATAGAAGACAACACATGTACATTGTAGTCTACCCCTAAGGTATTGGGGATCGTCAACAACAGGGTATCCGCTTCCTGGATGGCTTCATCCTCCGCCAACTCTTTGATGAGTTGATCAGGCGCTGCCGCATAACTTCTGCCGAAAATGGCCCGTTTGTCTTGTTCAATCATCCCAATTTTATCTCCTCGCTTGGCTTCCTGTCCAAAGTAAATGCGGTCCTGATCAGTAACCAGTGGGAAAATAGACCGGCTCACTGATACCCTTGGCTCACGCTGATGTCCTGCTTTTTTCCAGGCTTCTTTGTACAACCTGATCTGCTCGGCCTGTTGTATATGGAATGGCTTGCCACTTTCGTCGAACTTCAACGTAGAGCTCTGCAGGTGCATGCCCTTTTCGGCCGCCCAAACAGCGGTAGCATTGGAAGCAGCTCCCCACCATATACGGTCCCGCAATCCTTCCGCATGGGGTTCCAAACGCAGCAAACCGGGCGGGTTGGGAAACATCGGGTTCGGATTGGGCAGGGCAAACCCCACCCCTTTTAGCTTATCCAGGAACTCCAGGGCTTTACGGCGTCCCATATCGGCGTCGGTCTCTCCTGCCGCTGGTTCATAACCAAAATAACGCCACCCTTCAATCACCTGTTCGGGCGAACCCCTGCTGATGCCCAACTGCAACCGTCCCCTCGAAATGATATCAGCCGCTCCGGCATCCTCCACCATATACAACGGATTTTCATAACGCATATCAATCACGCCCGTTCCAATCTCTATTTTGCTTGTTCTGGCGCCAATGGCCGACAGCAAAGGAAACGGAGAAGCTAGCTGCGACGCAAAATGGTGTACCCGGAAATACGCGCCGTCTAAACCAATTGCTTCGGCGGCCACAGCCAGGTCGATAGACTGGAGCAGGGTATCGCTGGCCGAACGGGTTTTATAGGCCGGATGATTAGACCAATGCCCAAATGATAAGAATCCTATTTTCTTCATAATTAGCCTTTCTGATACTGTAAACAGATTTGACCACCAATTGTTTACATGGCCTTGGGTGCACATGTTTTTTGACGCAACCCCCTTTTTTTTTGTCGCGCATCACCCTCCCGATAGTTAGGGCCTTCCAGTACTTTTGATGATATCCATAAATATAAAATCAAACCCATACAATGAGAAATGTGCTATTCGTTATAAATCTTAGCCTGGATGGCTATTGCGATCATACGACATTTAATCCCAGTGAAGAACTGATGGATTATTTTACAGACCTGATGGGCGAGGTAGGCCTCAATTTTTTCGGCCGTATTACCTATCAAATGATGTTTCCTTATTGGGACGATGTGGCAGCCAATCAATCCGGCACTCCGGAGGAAAACAGGTTTGCTGAAAAGTTTAGTGCTATCGAAAAGTTGGTTGTTTCAAAAACCTTAGCCAGTGCAGGAGAAAATACACGGATCATTCGCAGCAACCCGGCAGCAGCACTCCTGGATCTGAAACAGCAGCCCGGCAAAACCATTTCGGTAGGCAGTGTAAGCATGCTCCCGGAATTGATCACAGCAGGCCTCATCGATGAGTTTCGGATAGTTGTTCACCCGGGAATAGCCTGTAAAGGAAGGCCATTACTGCAGAGCGGCAGCCTTCAGGACACCCTTCATTTAAAGCTGGTCAATACGATTATCTTTAAATCAGGTTGTGTAGCGCATCATTACCTGAAACAATAAGAGCACCTATCAGCCAGCTATCGCCTGGTCTCCTCCTTCATATCGAGGTTTTCATCAAAAGGACTTTTCGTAAAAGGGTACACCAGTTGTTTCATATACCCTTTCGGGAAATGCGTCTCCCGCAGGCCGGTACCTTCCGGCCAGGTCTTACCTGGCAGGTAGTAGGTGCCGAATAGCTTATCAATAAAGGGAAATATGGTGGCGAAGTTCTTTCCATAGTATTTGGGATCTTCGCAGTGGTGCCAGTGATGGTATTGGGGCGTAGCAAAAATGTACTTCAGGAAACCAAAATTGATCCGGGTATTGGCATGAATGAGCACCGCATGGATGGCCATGAAAATGATGTAGGTATTAAAAGTGATCTCCGAAAATCCAAAAACGTACAAGGGAATAAAGGTCATGGACCGGGTGACAAAAATATCCACAAAATGGGTCCTTGATCCGGCCAGCCAATCCATGTTTTTGGTGGAATGGTGTACGGAATGGAAACGCCATAAGTAGGTATGAGAATGGAAAAAGCGGTGCGCAGCAAATTGAAAAAGGTCCGTGATCAGGAAGGCTAAGAAAAGCTCGATCAAATAAGGAAGCTGCTGCACCCAATGCTGTACCTCCGACAGGCCGATCCATCCAAAGAATAGTTTTGCCGGCTGCTGGGTTATCACGCCAAAAACTGGATGAACAAATGACTGATCACAAAATAGAGCAGGTCGGTTCTCCATTCTTCGTGAAACTTGCTTTGCTGCCTGTTTTTAGGAAACACCATTTCAATGGGAACAAAGATCGCGGCCATCAGCAACAGGTCAAGCAATAACCAGTCAACACCCAGGTGCCAACTGTTCTTTTCCACCGGCCGGCCCTGTACCTGTAAACCGCCGAACACAATGGCCCCGGTACAGAGCAGCAAGCCGGTCATGGCCCATTTCTTTTGTTTGCTCAACATAAAACTGATGAGGGCAAAGAGAAAAGAGGCGATGATGGTAGCCGTCAACACGATCTTCATAGACTCACCCGTATATACTTCCCTGAATTGGGGTGTGGTGAGCCACTCCGGGTATTTAAAACAAATAACGCCAGTCAGGGAAAGTAAGCCCAGGAATATCGACGAATAGCCGCTTATTTTCCCTTCGCCAATTCCAAGACGCTGTGCAGGTGTAGCCATAGTAATATATTCAATATTGTAAAGTACAAGAGTAGGTAATTAAACTCCCGGTTGCTGCTTTTATTGCCTGTTTATCAGTCCACAAGGTATAATATACTGCAAGGTATCGATGTCATGTCAGCGCATAAAATAACAATGAACGGATGGTAATAAATTTCTTGTGAATGGTGTAGTGTAAGCCTTGAAGTACGTCATTTCTGCGACTACCTTAGTTCCGGATTTGGTTCCGGGTATCCTGCTTGATCCAGACCTGATGCCGGGCCGTCTTAAGCCAGCCTTAAGGTTGCTTTAAGGTTGGGAGTTAAAGCGCACTTACTAAGGGTTGATATCCTCATCAACTCTTGTAAAGTTTTCCAGGAAAATGCCCTACCCCATTCTCCGTAGCTCCAAGCGGGGGCGCCCGTACTCAACCCGTACCTATCACGTACTGCAACCGTATTTAAGGCGCATTTTCATAAATACGCGCAATCCCTGCGACGCCCTAATTACCCTACAAGGAATAATAAATATTTAATAATCAATAATTTACGCGCTGTTGCCAACAAGTGCTACCCAATCCCCACTCCTCCCAACCCTTAGTACCCCTTAGCCCTTACACAATCTCTCCAAACTGTATTGGCTCGCAGCTCGAAGCTCACCGCTCGCAGCTGTCTTACCCCATATCATTCCCTGATGCACCTGTGGTACACGCCACAGCACTGCCATAGTAGTCCCTGGGTAAGTCCTGGGTTCTCCCTGGTCAGGTCCAGGTGAGCAGTAAAGCAACAGTAAAGGAACAGTAAAGCAATAGTAAAGGAACAGTAAAGCAATAGTAAGACTTCGGGGGTCACATGCAGGCCCAGTGCGGGTTTGTATTGTTTTGGATTGGCAAATCCAGCCCCGGCAGGGGTTTGATCGAAAAGGCGGTATGTAAATTTGTATACAAGATCATTTAAATAGCCATGTAATGGGCTTTCATCAATTTACAACAAAAAGCACTCCCAGCCATCCTTTTCAGGCTAAATTTCTCTAGCTCCCTTCTCCTCAGCAATCAGCCTCAATGAAAACGCCTCCTCCTTTAGTTAATGGGGGCGTCAAAAAAATAGTGCCCAAATGCTGTGGGAATGCAGGGATGTAATTATATTAGCAAATAAGATATTTACTAGTTAATATAATTATACCATGAGTAGCAGACCATCCGAACTGATCGTTCAGTCGTTCCGGAACGCCAGCCGTGCCTATTCCGATGCCTCCGTCCTGATGCACGAAGCCATTGCCCGCAAAGCCGGTTTGTCAGGCACCGACCACAAATACCTGGGCCTTATCATGGACAAAGGAGAGCTGAGTGCCGGCCAATTGGCCGACCTCACTGGCCTCACCACAGGAGCCGTAACCGGACTAATAGACCGCCTGGAAAAGAAGAAACTGGTCAAACGGGAGTTAGATAAAAACGACCGCCGCAAAGTGCTCATCATGCCCAATACTCCCAATGCCATCCGGATGCTGGAGCCCCTGTTTATCAATTTGCAACAGCAAACATCCGCCCTGGTCAGCTCCTTTACCGAAGGAGAAATAGTCACCATCGAACGCTATTTCTCCACTGCCGTAAAAATTATGCAAGGCATTACCGAATCCATGAACGAAAAATAAACAACCAGCCTGAATACGTTTACCACCGGCTTATCCTTCCGTCCCATTTTATAGTACTGGTTGTGATCAGCCACCAGGTACCCTGATTGAGATACTTATCCCTGCCCGCCAGTCAACACAAACAAAACAACATACTTATGGAAAGAGAAACCATACCTGCCAACCAGTTTCGGTTGGGCATCACCATGGCAGGCGCAGCTTCCGCAGGTTGCTATACAGGCGGTGTAATGGATTACCTGTTTGAAATACTGCATACCTGAGTCAGGCCAAAAAGGCCAGCTGGAAGCCTATAAAGCCGTACAACACCTGATTCCTACCCATACCGTGGTGATCGATGCACTGGGCGGCACTTCCGCCGGCGGCATGACGGCCACCATGGCAGCCGTATATGCCCTCAATGGACAGATCAAACCGGTCAACCAACCCGGTGAAGCCAAAGAATGGAAGAACAACCTCTTTTATGATTCCTGGGTGGTAATGGAGGACCTGGACCCCAACGACAAACGCGATACCTTTGAAAAGATATTTGATACCAGTGACCTGGCCGATGGTAAAGTGCGTTCCCTCCTCAATTCCGCTTTTATTGATGCCATTGCCGGTCGCTGCTTTGCTGCCAAACACGATATAGCCACCCAGGCAAAGCAATTGCCCGATTACATTTCACCCAACCTGCAGTTGCTCCTATCCCATTGTCTGCTGCGCGGCATTCCGTTTGATGTACACTTTGAAACACCCATCAGCAAAAAAGGCCGTAAAAGCATACTGCTAACCATACTACTTATGAACATTATGTAGTATCCCAGTATCACCTCAACCAGGGTGTTGCACCCGATCCTGACAAATACCTTTGGTTGAATCCTTATGAAGTGCCATCCATTGCCAATATGCAACTTGCTACCAAGGCTACTGGTGCATTCCCTGCCGGTTTATTGTACAGGGAGTTTACTGCAGACAATTTCAATAAGGCCTACCTGGAAAATGTAATGAAAAGAATTGCCCTGGGCCAACTGGGTACGGAAGACCCTGACCCCGAAAAACGGATCAAACTGAAATACCTGAAGAAAGGATATTCTTCATTCACAGTAGATGGAGGAGCCATCAACAATGAACCTTACCGGGAAGTGATGAGTTTGCTGAAAGACAAATACGCCCCCATCACCGATGAGCGTTATCCGCAATTTGGCGTAGTGATGATCGATCCCTTCCCTGATCAGGGACAATTTAGCGGGCCTTATGAAAAGCCGGCCGACCTGTTGGATGTGGTACCGGCTATCCTCGGTGCGCTGACCGATCAGGCAAGGGTTAAAAGAAGGGAATTGTTGGAAAATGACAGTGCGGATAGCTTCCGAGCTATCATCTTCCCACGGCGGTGGACGATACACCATCCTGAAGGTGGAGAACCTTTTCCATCGCCCGAAAAGCACCCCATTGCTTCTGCGGGGGCCATGGCTTTTGCCGGATTACTGGATATTGAGTTCCGTCAACACGATTTCTTCCTGGGCAGGAACAATGCGCGCAACTTCTTCCGGTACTGGTTTTCCTTTCCTTATGATGAAGCCAATGATATCATTCACCCCATTCACCGCAGCTGGACCCAGGCCATGCGTCAGGCCTTTGCATTTAAGCCCAACGAACGCTCGGACGACTTATTCCTGCCAATAATTCCGGATATCCAACTGCTGCTGGCGCCCCAGCCAACAGAAAAATGGGAGCATCTAAAGCTGACCATCGACCAATTTCCCCAATACGATGCCGACCGTTTATTCCGTTTACGGCCTGCCATGACCAGCCGTTTCCTGCAGATCATCGAGCTGCTGAAAACCCGGGAAGGTAAAAGGAGAACCAAGCCCCCTGGCAGAGGCGTGGATCGATCAATATGCTAAAAAGGGTGGTTTGCCCGGTTAAAAGGAAAGCTAGGCAGCGGCATCACCAATATGGCTTATAAAATGGGAAGAAACCCATTGCCGAAAAGATGACTGATGCCGCCATCAGCATGATCCTGAAAGACCTGGAGAAAACAGGTTGTTTAGCAGAACTGCCAAAGCGGTAACAATACCCGGCAACTGTTTTTGAATGCTATTGCTGGTTATTGTGCTTCGATTAACTTTTTATAGGCATCAGGGCTTAATAATTCCTTCAATTCGTCCTTTTTGTCGATGGACATTTTAATCAGCCAGCCTTCGCCATAAGGATCTTCGTTGATTAAATCGGGTGAATCGATCAAATCTTCATTTAAAGTGTTGATCTTACCTGTTAAAGGAATAAATAATTCTGACACGGATTTGACCGATTCAATGGTTCCAAAATCATTTCCCCGCGTTATTTGCTTTCCTATGGTGGGGATTTCTACAAAAACGATATCACCCAATTGCTTTTGGGCAAATTCTGTGATACCAACAGTAGCCGTATTGCCTTCTACCAGTACCCATTCGTGATCGCGGGTATACTTAAGATTTGCCGGAACATTCATACATGTATTTTTTTGAATAAATAAATCGTCTTTCAGGCGCAATACCCTTTCCTACAACAGCACCTGCTTATTGGACAGGTTTACGGTTACCGGCCCCCTGCCAAATCCTGACTGATTGATCTGCTGCTGCTGCTGCTGTTTTTTGTTTTGCAGCAGTTTCATTTTACCCATAAAACAGGCCCGCGCCATCAGCAACTGCTCCTGCAACCGGCCAGTGTCTAACCGGTAATATACCTGCCCGCCGGGCGCTATCATCTGATGTGGATCGGCGCCCGCCAACAGTTCCCAGTCCGTTCCCCGATCGGGGTGAATGGTCATACCAGCATCATGATGGTTGTAATCGCCGTCTGTAAATGCGACAACCTGATCACCAGCTTGCCTACAGGATCACAGGAAGGCGACCCGTCCTGATCAAATAAAATACCGTTGGCGGATAGCCGGAAACTTTCCAACTCGTTATCAGTACGCAGGTACAGCATATCCCATTCCCTCACCGACCTTGGACATAATAGCAGCGAATCAAGCAACTTGGCGCTGATACCACGCCCTATGCGTAGTTCATCCGTATGTTCGATGGCTTGTAAAAACCGGGTACTCCGTACTGTTGATTTGCGGCGGCCGGCCTGTATCATCCGGTATTTGAAGTCCTGGTCATCATACCCATAATCCTGGATACCTTCATCGTATCCGCGGAATGCATAAAAGTCTTTTTCCATAAGCACAAACGGCCTTGTACATCCCACCATTTCTTGCCGGGACCAATCCAGGGCGGCGCCAGGAAAATATTGTTATCCTTTACAAACAATTTGTTGATATAATGCGCAAATCCTGGTCCCGTATAATTGTCGGCATCCAGGCCGCATAAAATATCCCCTGTGGCCAGTTTAAAGGCCATGTTCTTGGAATGGCTCATCTTAAATACCTCAGGAAAATCAGCTTTGTAGTATTTCAGTATGCCCGATTCCAGGTATTCACCCATTTGGCCTATCACCCATTCATGCATATCATCTTTTGAACCATAGTTCAACAACACAAATTCCAGTTGCGGGTAATCGATATTGTCCTGAATATTCCTCAATAGTGTTTCCTTCAGGTGCTGCGTCCTGTTCATACATACCGTACAGAAGGAGATCCTGTAAAAGGTCATTATTAAAATATTAAATAGAGGCTGATCAATAAATCTCAGGCTATCTACCTGCTTTAGCATGAATGGTAATGGTTGAGGGGAATCAGATGCCAGAAAACTGGGCCGATATGGCATAGGAGTTGCACTAAAAAGGAATAGATATGGATACATACGAAATTACAAGGTTACTTAGATGCCTGCCGGTATTGTTGTAGGAATTAACTATTTGTTACCCCACCCATTTAACACAATAGGACCAGTTGTTGCCAATAGGTTATCTTTCACCGCAGAGCAATCACTCCTCCCCTCCTCCCACTCCATAGGATCAGTATTTCATCATTATTTTAACTACCACAATATGAGAATGATTCTATTGTCTTCCGGTTTGCTCCTGCTGGTCATGGTGCAGCAAGGATGTGTAAGCAATAAAAAGTTTGCTGCTCTAAAAGTGAATACGATGCCCTCCACGAATCCACCCGCGACCTGGGTAGCCGGTACCAAACCTGTCAACAAAACCTGGCCGGCGCTACCGCAAGAGTAAGCAGCCTGGAAGAGCAGATCGCAGGACAAAAAGCGACCCTGGCTTCCCTCCAATCGGCCCTCAACAAATGCCTTAATTCCACCAGCCAGGGCAATGTGAATATTTCCAAACTGGTAGATGAGATCAATGCCTCCAACAAATACATCCAGCACCTGGTGAATACCAAAAACAAAAGCGATTCACTCAATATGGTGCTCACCAACAACCTTACCCGCTCCTTAAGCCGGGAGGAAATGCGGGATGTAGATGTACAGGTATTAAAAGGCGTGGTATATATCTCTTTATCTGATAATATGCTGTACAAATCGGGCAGCTATGAGATCTCCGATAAGGCAGGGGCCACCCTGAGTAAAATAGCGAAGATCATCATGGATTACAAGGATTATGAGGTGCTGATAGAAGGTAATACCGACAATGTACCCATCAGCAAGCCCAATATCCGCAATAACTGGGACCTGAGTACCCTGCGGGCTTCTTCCGTAGTACAGGCTTTACAAAACAATTACCAGGTAGATCCCAAACGCCTTACCGCCGGTGGACGGGGTGAATACAATCCCATAGCCTCCAACGATAACGAAGCTGGCAAGGCCAAAAACCGCCGTACACAGATCATCATCACGCCCAAGCTCGACCAGTTTATGGACCTGATCGGCCAGGCGCCCGAGACTGATAAAAAATAATAAGTTTATAGAGGTGACACCTTTCCCTTGCGACGAAAGCGAAAGGTGTCACCTCTTAGGGTGGATCACCCTACACTTTCTGAAGAAGTGTCACCTCTCGTCCTAAATACCCGGTTATCTGTGGGGAAATCAAAACAGGGGTAGGTAGCGGTTTATCCGCTACATGCCCCTGTTGTTTTATTTTTTCCTGGAGAGGTGACACCTTTACCCTTGCGAGACGGACGAAAGGTGTCACCTCTTGTTGAACGTCTTAGGGTGGGTTGCCCTCTAAGGGCGGCTCACCCTAAACCAAGGGAGCTCGCGTCCTTAGAGCTGAAAAGGTTTTTCTTTCGGTCTTCCCGACTTCCCGACTTTCGGACCCTAAGAAATCTCCATTGAAGACGACTTTTACTATGCCTTACTTTTCCAATTGCGCCAGCGAAAACCAGTTGCCCGAATCGTCTTTGAACAAGGCTTCCAGTCCATAGAACTCTTTTTTGGGTGGCTTGATGAAGTGTACTCCTTTGGCTTTAAGTTCCTCATAAGTGGCATATACATCATCGCAGGTGAGTACGCCACAACCAAAAGTGCCTTTCTTTACCAGTTCACGTAAGGTGTCTGCTGTTTCTTTGGAATACCACATGTGTTCCGTAATAGCCGACAGGTTGATCTCCAATTCCGGTTGACCGGGTGGCGATACGGTGAGCCAGCGATGCCCATTGCCTGCAGGCACCAGCGGTACATCCGTCACCACTTTAAAACCCAGCTTATTCGTGTAAAAATCGAGGGCACTGGCCTGGTCCAATACATAGATGCTTACATGGGTGAAACGGGTGATCATTTGGTAGTCTTTATGTTTAACTATTAAATTGCCGCAGGTGATGGTCCGTATGTTTGTAGGCCAGGTAGCCCACCTGTTCCGTGGTCATTTTGCCAAAAAAATCATGCACAAACCCGTGGTTCACGTACTGCCCATACTGTTCTATCAGCCTTATCCATTCGGCTTTTTGTGCCGCCAGATTGCCACTGCCCGTTACTTTAAAAGGCGTGCTGGTGGGTGTATTGCGTGGAAGGGGCCGCTCATCCTTCAGAAACTTATTTAAGGCACCTTTGCCAAAGAGCTTTCAAGAAAAGATACTTTATTGGGTTGGCTTTTCAATATCCATGCCTCCCAAATGCTACAATGCTTCAGCATCTGGTAGACCGTCATTTTGCCCCATTGCCGTTCGCTGTTTTCGTTTACCTGTTCAATCCTGGCGATGAGCTCATCCCGGGTGGCTTTGTCAAATACTGTTTTCATGACTGTTTTTGCCACAAAGAAAGGCGCGGGAGGCAGACCCCATTTCTCTAAAATTGCTGTTTTTACAGCCAGCCGCTCTGGCGGGCAAAACAGGCGGGGATGAAGCTAAAGGGCGATTCCTGTATTTGCGATTGAAGCACCTGCTGCTGTTTGAGGTAAGCCAGGGGTGTGAGGCCGTGAATGCGTTTGAACAGCGCACTGAACGAGCCCAGGCTTTCAAATCCTACCGCATAACAGGTATCAGATACCGTTTTACCTGCTTTTAACAGTTCCAGCGCTTTTTCCATCCTTACGGCGATCAGGTATTGATGGGGTGTTTTGTGGTAAATGCTTTTGAACTGCCGGATGAAATGGAATTTAGACGAGTATACCTCATCGGCAATATTATTGAGGTCGATCTTGTCGGCATAATGCTGATCAATGAACAGCTTGGCCTGTACCAATCGCCTATACAGGAATATCCTGGGGTATTGTTCTTCTGACTTACCTGTCATTGATCCTTGTTGAATGTGCTGCTAAGTTCGGAAAAAGGGATGGTAATATGACTACCCGGTAAATTAGTCTTGCAGGACGAAAAATTGTGGTAACTTAACATTTCCATAGGCACTATCCCCGTGTCTCGTACAACTTCCCTTTATCTGATTATAGCAAGGTCATTGCTAACTTCTTTTAGTATAATCAACCTCCCATTGGTGTAACTGTATTTTCTAACCTTTAAAATAAAATGTTATGCCTTACTCTCCATTATTCGTAAAACCCTTCAGGGAAGAGTTAACCAATATTGGTGTAAAGGAACTGCTTACTGCTGGTGAAGTAGACAAAGCGATGAACCAATCAGGCACTACCCTGGTGGTCGTCAACAGCGTTTGTGGCTGTGCTGCCGGCACCGCCAGGCCGGCACTGAATCAAGCATTATTGGATGCCGGTAATAAAAACCGGACAGGATGGTATCTGTTTTTGCCGGACAGGATCTGGAGGCTACCGCCCGGTTCAGGCAGCACATCGATGATATTCCCCCTTCCTCCCCCTGCTTTGCTTACTTTAAAAACAAAGACCTGGTGGCCTATATTCCCAAACACAGGATAGAAGGCAGGGAAGCATTTTCACTGGCCCTTGAGCTGCAGGGTATATTTGAAGAAAATGCCTGATACAGATAAATGTAAAGGCCGGTCAACCAACCTGACCGGCCTTGCCTTTCTATATAAGGTTAGCATAATGCCTGTTAATACCTGATCGAAACCCCTATATTGATGGCTGTGCCCCTGCCCTTTGAATAAAAGCCAGGCTGCATAAACCATTGCGCGCGGGCGGGGAAATAATCTTCATTGAACAGGTTCTCTATACCCACACTCAACCGTGTATTGCTGTTGACCTTATAGCTGGCTGCCAGATTAAAGAGATTATAAGCCTTTACTGCTCCTTCATTGCCATTGTAGATACCAGTGGTGGCATTTTTAGTAAAGCGGTTGCGGTTCATGATACCATCCCCTATGGGTACTGGTTTCCCGACAAAGGTGAGTCACCCTGCGGCCCGGCATAGCAGCGCTGCAGGGTGGCCCACCTTCGTTAAAGCGCCCTTCACCTCTTACGCGCTCGTAGCTCACCATTCGGAGATTGCTTTCTCTCAGCTTGCTTCCCCCATAAAAGATATTATCTTGGCCACTGGACACCCTAATACCCCTAAACATTATGAAACTGTTGCATATACTGGCCATCAGCCTGGTATTTTCTATGCCGGCATGGGCCCAAAAAAAGCTTTCCTGCCAATTCAGTGCCAGCAATAAAAAGCAATTCGACAGCGTAGTACGACCACCCTACCTCGTCCTCAACCCGCAGGTCAAAAACAGCCCGGCAGGCTGATCATCCCCCTCACCAATCAAACTTTCAAAGTTTTTACCGATATCAATGTGGATAGTGATATGGGCGAGTTCAGTTACCTGGGCGATATACGCAATACGAAGATCTCCCTCATCCGCAAGATCGAATTGCACAACGAACGTTACTACCTCGTTAACCAGGCAACCGGTATGGTCGATAGCCTGCTAGGCGTACCCGTCTTTGCCTTCAACCTACAGGAGTTTGCCTGCATCAACAATCCCGATACCTGGGAGGATCAACAAATACAGGTGGGGCTCATCAAAGATAACCAGGTCATTGTTAAAGGATATATTCCGCCCAAACCAAAGACCTTCTTTTACAGTGTGGCCCATGCTGGTAAAAATGCCCTCTTTGCCAAAGACGATGATGGCAAATACTGGAAGCTGGTACTGGTAACAGATTAATAATATTCCGTGCAAACGATTGTCCGCTTTTTCCTGTTTGCCAAATGATTATTTTTAGCAGCTACAATATTTTATACGATCCATATGAGCGAATCACCCAACCAATCCCTCAACCGGAGAAACTTCCTGGGTTCCATAACAAGAGCGACTGCCCTGGGCACGGCGGCTTTGGCCCCCTTTTCAGTACTGGCCAAAGAGGAGAAAAAGGAAACTGTTGAAGTTGATCATGTGTTCCTGGCACAGCCTTATCTGCAGGCCATGAGCTCCAATAGCATGACCATCCGTTGGATCACGGCCAGGCCCTGTTATAGCTGGGTAGAATATGGTGAACAAGGCGCTTTTGATAAGAAAGCCCATGCGGTAACTGAAGGTCTGGTGAATGCGTATAACCGCGTACATGAAGTAGTGATCGAAGGTTTGCATCCTGGTAAAACCTACAGCTACCGGGTTGTATCGAAAGACATCAAAGAATTTCAGCCGTATAAATTGACCTATGGGGACAGCATTCAAAGCAATGCCTTCTCCTTTACCACCATTGATCCCACCGCCAAAGAACTAAACTGGCTCATCCTGAATGATATTCACGACCGGCCTGCCTCCTTTGGTCACCTGATGGGATTGAATAAAGACAATCCGTATGATTTTGTGTTCCTCAATGGCGATATGTTCGATTACCAAACCGATGAGCAGCAGATCATTGATCATTTGCTCACACCCTGTACCGCCGCCTTTGCTTCCAACAAACCCATGCTGTTTGTACGGGGCAACCATGAAACACGGGGTAAGTATGCCCGCAACCTGAAAGACTATTTCTCCAATCCCGGCGGACAGTATTTTAGTTTCCAATGGGGACCTGTATTTGCCATTGCCCTTGATACCGGCGAAGACAAAGAAGATACCCATCCTGTGTATGCAGGCATTGTTGATTTTGATGCCTATCGTATCAAACAGGCAGCCTGGCTCGAACAACAGTTGCAGAGCAAGGCTTACAAGAAGGCCAAATACCGCGTGGTGATGATGCATATACCTCCCCATTATTCAGGCAAGGGGCATGGCGCCATGCATTGCCGCGAACTGTTCTCTCCCCTATTCGATAAATACAAAATAGACATTGTGATATCCGGCCATACCCACACCTATGGCGTACATCCGCCCGTGGCGGGCCAGCATAATTATCCGTTGATCATTGGCGGTGGTCCCAACGAAGGCAAGCGCACCCTGATCAGGGTAAACGCCAATCAGCAAAAATTGTCCTTGCAAATGTTGAAAGATGATGGTACCGAGGTGGGACAATATGAGGTGATAGCTAAACGATAAACGCAGGCAGCTATATAGTGCCGGTAAGCCATCCTTACCGGCTTAATTCCGATTTTAGTTTCGTCAACTCACCCAATAAACGGGTTTCTCTTACCGTATTTTCCAACTGTAAAGTTTGGGCTATTTGTACAATCGCCAGGTTCAGCGTCTCGATCTCAGTAGGACGTTTGTGGTTTATATCCTGTAAGGTAGAGATCAGTTGACCATCCGACAGCCTACTGATCATCAGCACCGTTTCCATCACTTCATTCACCGTAAGGCCAATCCCCTGGGCATTGGCAATACCTACACATTCAGTAACTACCCGTTGGGCAATGGCCAGTACAGACGGGCTCCGGTGAAAGATACCATTGTCTATTTCCAGTAAGGGGCAAATGGAATTGAACACACTATTGGCAATTGCTTTTTCCAGATGATGGGTTGAATAGCAGACTCGGCCTTAAAGCCGAAATGCGGACTATTGAGCTGCTCTGCGATGGGATCAACCAGTTGGGCATCGCCTTTTATCAGCCCTACCGGAGAAGCCGTTACGGGCTTAAAGCTGATCTGGTTTTCGGCCATTACCTGGCTGGTCATAAACAATACGCAACGGAATACCTGCGGAAATCCGTTGTCAACAAATACCTGCTCTACACCCAGGCCATTCTGTAATAACACCAGGGGCGAATCGCCTGTTTTCCCCTTCAACCCCTGTGCCAGGCCGGCATTGCCAAAAGATTTATTGGTCAATACGATCAGTCCATTCAATGCGGGCGTATTGCTTAAGGTACTCACTTCAATATTAGCCTCCAGTACGCCCTGCTGCGCAGTGACCACCTGTATCTTTTCACAATAATCAGCCTGGTTGTCAACACTGCCGCGTAGCAGTACAACCTTTCTGTTGTTCAAGGCCATTGTCACTGCCAATACCTTGCCTACTGCTCCGGCGCCAATAATATACACCTGTTGCATAACTTCCTGTTTGTGGTCAGTAAAGGTCTGCCAAATTTCAACACTACAACAGGAGCAGTTTTATCAATTCCAGGGGTATCAGTTGCCCTATCCTTAATCCATAAAAAGGCCCTTACACCTGAACAAACAAGCATAAGGGTCAATTTCTACAAGCACGATCAATAATAGCTATTCAATGTTGTTTAGTTAAGCTGTTTCCCGGAGCTTATCGAAGGGTATTCCCGCCCCGTTAGGGGCACCAGCTTGGTAGAAATGAATGTCAATAAATTTCATTTGCCCTGTAGGGGCAAAACGCTAAACGACATTGAATTATTCATAAACCAAACCAGTCAAACTTTGAGGTCAATCCTTCCTGATCCTGTCGCGTTCTTCGCGCGAACCACTATCTACCTGGCGCTGACTCTTTACTTTGTTATTGCCAAACGATTTGGTATACGTGAGCTTAATAATAAAGCTTCTCCTGGATTCCGGTATCCCATCAATATTACTTGTTAATTTATAGGGCGCCAGGCCAGGCTCCATATACAACCTGTAATGCGTAAGACTAAACAGGTCAGGAGCCGACAAGAGGAAACTACCCTTGTTGTTTTTCAGGTCTTTTTCAGTCCGGCTCCCAGCGATCCAAATCCCCTGCGCTTGTAAGCGCCACTGTAATCCGTGGAATAAAAGAAAGCCGTCAGCTCCGCGGCGAAGCCAGCCGGAAGGGTAAAATATTGCCCCATCCAAATATTGATGACCGGATAGTTTTTAGTGAAATTAGGCGCAGCTGTATAAGCTGTTACAATTTCTTTCCAACCCAGGGAAATGGAATTGTACGTCTTCCACCAGGAAGTGATCGTTAATGGAAAAGAGGACTGCAGGATCACCGACTGCTGGTATTTGAGGTTTTGCGTTACAATTTGGAAACTGCTGTCCGAAGGGCTTTCTATATGTTGGTGTTCGATAAATTGATTCTTGTCTTTACTATATGTCAGTGAAAACAGGTATTGCTTGTACTGGAAGGTGGTCTGTATATTATCCGTAATAGCTGGCCGCAACATCGGGTTGCCCAGGTAAATAGAATAGATGTCGTTAAACGTTACACTGGGTGCAATGGCTGCAAAAGGTGGCCGCGCGATCCTTCGGCTATAAGCCAGCTGAATACTGGAAGCATCAGACAGTTCCCGCCGTACAAAAACAGAAGGGAATAAGTTACCAAAACGCCGGTCGAGCCCGGGTTTCCCGGCCACATCATACCCTACCTGCGTATTGGTATGCTCATACCGTAAGCCCACATTGAACTTGGTTTTATTGTAATCCAGTTCTACAGAAGAATAGGCCGCCTGGATCGATTCCTTCATTTTCATGTTATTGGATATGCCGTTGGCATACTGCCATTCGCCATTGTACATATTCACCAATTCCAGGGCATTTTCAGGGCGCGATTCGGAAGCCTTTACACCTGCCATCAACCGCACATGCGAACTGAAGCGCTTTTCATAATCGGCACTGTACACCCAGATATTGATCGGTGTTTTATTCGTGATCTTTTGCTGTGTAAAAAAGCAGGGTCCTGCGAACTGATATCCTTCCCGTCCTTATTACGGAAAAAATTGACGTAGGAAGAAGGGTTGTTATTCTCATAATAGATATAGTCAACCGCCAGGTTGATCTTTTCATCTTTGCCCAGCGTTCTTTGCAGGTTCACATTGTTAATGACCGTTACCCATTTGTTCTTTTCCGTCATGTCGGCGCCCAGCACCAACAATGAATCTCCATAGATCGTATACCTGGCCCGGGTAATACCCTGGGAAGGCAGCGTATTGAACGAGAGGATGGAACTGGCGGCAATACTGGTCTTTTTATCGATCATATAATCAATGCCTGCTGTAGCATTGTGTACCTGCCGGGTGGAGTTGCGCTCATTCACAAAGTCCGAAGCGCGGTGCCCCTTGCCATCATCATACGGAAACTGGAAACCGCCACGGGCTGTTAGTTTCCAGGATGATTTATCGTACGACCAGTTATACGAACCATATACATTCAGCCTTCCTTTGCGGTGATTGAGGCTAAATCCGGCTACCGATTTAAGGCCCAGTCCATAGCCGGCTGTAAAAGCCACTGACCCATTGGTACCATAATTCTCATCTTTCTTTACCACAATATTGATCACCCCCGCTGCCTTCCGCATCGTATTTGGCTGGCGGCACTGGCAGCAACTCGATCTTTTCAATATTATTGGCACTCATACCATCCAGCATATTGTTGATCTCCGAGGCCGATAGGCGAAGCACCCGGTCATTGATCATCACCAATACACTACTTTTCCCATTGAGTACGATCCGGTTGTTTTGCCGGTCGATCAGTACCCCCGGCGATCTTTCCAGCACACCCAGTACCGAACTGCCTTTGGATAAAATACTACTCTGTACGTTGACGATCGTTTTGGTCATATCCTGCTGGAACAGCGGTTTCGAGGCGCGTACTACTACCTCTTCCATTTCCCCCACATTTTTTTCCATTACCTGCAGGTCGAGGTGTTTATCTCCTTGGTTGCTATTGACCTCAAAGCTGGGTGAACTAAAGGTTTTGAAACCTACGGCACTGTATTGCAGGAAATAATGGCCATTAATGGCCACTTCCAGGGCATATTCCCCGTTCATTGGCCATGCTTCCTTTGGCAAGACTGGTATCGCTGGCCTTTAACAGGTATACATTGGCAAATGCCAGTGGCTTGCCATCGGCCTGGGCAATTTTGCCGGTTAGCCGCGCCTGGCCCAGCACAGGACCATACAGGCATAGGAGGGCAAGGCTCCATAATAAGCTTCTCATAATTGGCGTATTTGGCTGGTGATAGATTATTTGAAATTGAATAAGCCCCGTTGGTGCTTCCGCATCCGGAAGGCTACAAAGGCGGTTATTTCTTTCAGATGGAAGTAGATATTGTTATTGAGTACATGACTAAACGAAACACCCGGACCGGTGCCATAAGAATGCCCCGGGTAGATCCGCACAGCGGGGTCAATATGCCGGCGCAACTGTTGCAAGCTGTTGTACATATCAACCGGATCACTCCCCTGCCCAAAGCACATACCACATCCCTCAGGGAACAAGGTATCGCCCGTAAAAGATGATCTGTTACCTGGTAACAAACCCCGCCCCTGGTATGGCCGGGCGTATGCCAGGGAAAAACACTAAGTTGACCAAAGCTCAATACATGACCAGGCGTAAAGGGTTGAAGCCGGTCGCAGGTAAAGCCATGATACGCCTGTTCAATAGCACTCATGAATACCGGCACCTGAAAGCAGTTGGCAAAGAAGGAAGCCAGTGCCGTATGATCCTGGTGATGATGCGATAACAGGATGGCTTTAATGGAGCAGTTGGATTGCCTTATCTGCTCCAGGATCACATCGGCTTCTGCGCCGGGATCTATCAACAGCGCCTCCCTGCTGGCCCGGTGCACTACCAGGTAAGTATAATTAATGAGCGTGGCCCGGCGTACACGCAAGGGGTATACCAGTATCATATCAGGCTACATCAAATTTGTATTCCTGCATATCGATCGCTGTGGCCGCAGGGCCATCAATAACCGCTGAATCAACATGGTGTTGCTCATCATGCCTGTCTTTTCCAAATACAGCGATACAAAGCAACACATTAATGCTCATGAATAACAGCAGCGCATATTGACCAAGCTGGGCAAAGCTGGCGCCATAATGCACCACCCAGCTCGCCAGGCAAACCCCAATGCCGGCCAGCGCCATCAGGATATGAAAAGATTTGCTGAACAACAGCTCTTTCCATTTGAACCTGCTTTCTACCCCTTTGGCGGTCACTTTCCAACCTTGGGACACACCCACCAGGAAATTAATGGTGCTCCTTAGCTGCGTCAGCATAATGAAGGTATCTACCAGGAAGAAAGCCGAATACACGTACCTGATCCTTTTGAATAAAGACGCCTCCAGTTTGGTGACCGAGGTAAAGTAGATGGTGAAGATGCCTACCACCTGGGGCAGTATATAGCCTATCAGCAGAAACAGGTTGGCAGCGCTACCCGGCATAAACCATTGGAATAAGAGCGCAATGGGAAACACAAACCCATTCAACAGGTTATTCAACACATGGTACGAGATATCAAACTTCTCGGTCATTGATACATACCGGCAATAGATCTGCTTGAAGTATTTGAACAATACCTGTGAAGTACCATAGGTCCACCGCATCCACATTCCTTCCAGCGCATTCAGCGAACAGGGCACCCATTCGCCCGTAGGGATATTCAATGATTTACCATAATACCCATTGGCATATACCAATGCCGATTTCAGGATATCCTCCGTAACCATGATATTGCCCTTGTAGTAATCTGTCCACGTGCCTATTACTTCCAATACCGAAGAGCGCCACATGCCATTGTGCCCTTCAAATATTTTATACCCCCATAACTGCGGCTCACCAACCGCATACGGTGCAGGTTTTGTGAGGCCGCTACCGATTGCGTCAGGTCATTAAAGTGATTATTGGTAGCCCGGATGGTAAATTGCAGAAAGCCCAATTTACCATCGGCTATAAATTCCGCTACTGCCTTTTCCAACAAATTGCCATGTGCCGGTAAGGTAGAATCTATATCCAGGATCACTACAAATTCACTGTCTTCTACATGCAGCCAACCAAGGTCCAGGTTGCCGGGTTTTAATTTTCCCTTTTCTGTATTGTAGATAAACCGGGCCGTTACATTGTCTTCCGGGTGCAATAGCGCATACGTATTCACATAGTTTTGCAGCGAAATAAAATCTTCCGTGTCCGTATCCCGCGAATTATCTACCATGATAATATCCTTCCGCCCTTTGTACGGCGCTTTAACGATCGAGTCGAAGGTCATTTTAGCCACCGGGAAAGGTTCGTGATAAGAAGGTACAATAAAGGAGATCGTGGGATACCCTTTGTCGGCCGGGAATGGGGCCTTGGCATCATACGTATTGTTGAAGAAGAACAATAACTTCAGGTCAAACAGTATTTGGTAGAACTTGATCCATACCATCACAAAAATGACAATTTCAATAAGCACAATCGCGTATACGGGTAAATGACGCACTACCAGCAGATGCAAGAACACATAAGCAAAACTAAATAACAATACGAGCAGCAGCATGCGGCGGTTTACAAACTTCTTCCCGATCAGCGCTCTTTTTTCAGCAAAGACCTTCTTTGGCGTCAGTGGTTGGTTGTTCAATGAAACGTCAGCCTTTGCTTTTGGTTTAATGTAAGTTTCCATTTTTTCATTTTAGATAGGTGATATGGTATAAGTGACACGTCAATTGGCAGGCTCTCCTTTGGCAAGCTTGTACAGCAGCTCATTCCTGAGTAGCCAGAAGGCTGTTGCTGCGCTGATGATATCTACCACTGGGAAGGTGTAGAGCACACCCTGGTAGCCGAAACAGTAAGCGAAGACGTATAGTAAAGGGATCAGTAAAACAATGTTTTTGAGTACCGTTAAGAAAAAAGCCGTTTTAGGCCGCCCGATAGCCTGGAAATAAGAGGAGGCTACCACCTGCGCGATCATAAAGGGGAAAAACGAATAAATGATCTTCAGCCCGCGCAGGGTTTCGGCGGCAATAAAGGGATCCTTCGTCAGGTAATGAATAAAGTACGGACTGGTGAGCACCACCACACCGTACAATAGGTAAATGATGAGCAGGCCATATTGCAACCCACCCACTATGGCCTGCCGCACCCGGTACATTTGGCGGCTACCATAATTGTATCCAATAATGGGCCTGATACCACTTTCAAGACCTATTACAGGGATCAGGAACAAGTGATTAATGCGCAGGATAATACTAATGATCACCACCCCGGCTTCCTGCTGGTATTTGAAGAGTATCTGGTTGAGTACGATCACAAACAGGTTGGCCGTAAATACATCCAGCAATACGCTGCCTCCAATAGCAGCCATTTCACGGATCAACGACAGCTTGAGCTTTACATATTCCCAGGCGATCCTGATCTCATTTTTAGGACCGCTGAAAAACGCAGTACCAGCAAGGCATTGAGTGAATAGCCGATCATGGTGGCCCAGGCAGAACCTTCGATACCCATGTTAAATACTTTGATGAACAAGGGATTTAAGGCGGTATTGACGATCGTGGGCAATAGTCCGTTCAGCATGGCCGTTTTGGCATGGCCCATGGTATGAATGATATGATTGCCCAACATGGACCAGGAGAGAAAGGGTACACCAAACAACAATACCTTGTAATAAGCAAGGGCATGGGGAAAGATATCACCCTTGGCCCCGAAGAAAGTTAATATGGGGTCACGGAAGATCCAGCCCAGCAATACGATCACCACGTGGCAGGACCAGGCCAGCATATTCACGTTCATGAAAGCAAAGAAGCTTTCTCTTTATTGCGTTCTCCCAATGCCCGGGCGATGACCGATGAGGCGCCCACACCAATGGCCAATCAAAGAAGACAATAAAAATATCACGGCCCCCACTACCCCTACCCCGGCAATTTGTGCTGTACCCAGGTAGTGGCCAACAAAAAATACATCCGTCAGGTTGTAGATCGTAACCACCAAAAGTTGAGGGCTGCCGGCCAGCCAAGCATAAAGATGAGCTTGCGGACCTTTACAGAGCCCAGCATATCAGAGTTAGACATAAATATGGGTGCTATTTATTTTTGTGCAATAGAAATTCTGCGTGCTTGTAAAATGAGTTCCGTAATAAAAAGGGAACGGCCCAACAGGCCCAGGCCATGAGTATCTTCCGGTCAACGAAATTGCTGATATTCATTTTCGTCAACAGGTCTTCTACCGAACGGAAACCTATAAAGGACAGCGTGAGTACATAACTTTTGATCATCCACTCCCGGTGCATCATTACATTGCCCTTTATGATCGAGGCCCAGGCCATCAACGAAGTGCCCAGCCAAACGATACCCAACATGGCAAGGCCAGTGGCATAAGCTACACCCAACTGGGCAGTAGATACCAGGTAAAAAGAAACCAGGGTGGAAATAACAATGGCGCCCAAATAGGTTTTGCCCATATTGCGGTGCAACTGCGGATAACGGTTTCTGAAACGGGCAATGAATTGGAAGGGCCCAATGAGCGTGGCTACAATACCGCAAATAACATGCACCAGCAACCAGGGCGCCCGGTACCAGAAATAATCCGTGTACACTTCTTTGGAGTATTTGAAATAAACAAAGCCCCTCGTCCATAAATAATACAAAATGAGCAGCGAGGCCATACCTATTACTATTCCCCAGGCAATCTTGTTGTAATTAGGCGCTTGGCCTATCTTTTCGTTGGTTAACACTTTACTTTTCATATAAGCAGGTTTATGTTTTTAATTGTTTTGATCTTCTGTCACCAATAATGGTGAGTCTGTGGCGGCGCCGGAGAAATAAGTCACCAGGTCCTGGATAGTGGGATACTCAAACAACAGGCTGGCAGGCAGGTTGCCGAATACTTTTTCCAGGCTGTTTTTCAATTGTACCATCAGGATAGAATCCACCCCGTAATACTCCAGCCTGAGCGCCGGTTCCATCGTTGCTTTGTCAATACCCAGGGCATCGGCAATGGTGGTAGTAAGGAAATCGTGCAGGGCATTGGGATCGTGCTGAAGAACAGCTGCCAGGTCTTCGGGCAGCGTTTCGGCTACAGGGGCAGGTGTCACCACCTCATTCAATAAACCAGGGTATTCAGTAATAAAGTAGTGTCCTAGCGACCGGATGGTCGTGTGCTCAAAGAACAGGTTGGTGGGTAATTCGCCGGCCACCGCTTCCAGCTTGTTCTTTAATTGCATGATCAAAATAGAATCTATACCATAACTGGTAAAGGAAGTATCTACATCGATGACCTCCGGGGTAAGCCCGTAACCGAGCAAAGCAGGGCAATCAGGTATTGGTTGGTTTTGGCATGGCCATTCCCATTGGTGGCCTTTTTCTCCGGACTGGCTATTGGTGGCTCAATAACTTCGGGCGGCTTGGGCGCTTTGGGTACTTCTATCGGTTCCGGAGTGAGTACCACCACCGGTAGGTTGGCCAGTGATGCCTTTACCCAATATTTTTCCCGGGCAAAAGGATAGGTAGGTAGATGGATCCTTTGCGCACCCAATGTCGCATATAAAAGGCCGGCAGGCAATTCATATCCCTGGCAATAATAACCGGCCAGGATGGCCAGCCCTTCTTCATACACCTGCCCATTGGCAGGAGACTGATTTAATTGAGCGGCCAGGTTGTTGATATAGGTTTTTATGGTGGACTGGTTCCTGCTATCATTCAACACTTCGCCTTGAAACAGGTGCAGGTTGCTGACTCCATTGGCCAGTTGCTTCAACTGGTGAATGGCATCCTCCCTCGTAGACGCTACGGCCGCACAACGGTACCTGAAATGGTGACGGCCCGCTAATAATGTATAGGCTATATCCGTGAGGTTGGCTTGCACCAGCCGGCCGCTTTCCATGGCCTGTACCATATCCGTTAACTTGTCTTTTAAGGCGGCGGACGATTTGGCCGATAACACCAGCAAATAAGCTGCTGGTGGTTGCTTTTCCCTGGGCATAGATAAGGGCGTATAGCTTTGCAACACCAGATGCGCATTGGTACCGCTCATACCAAAGGCGCTCACTGCCCCCAGCCGTTCTTTGCCGGGTACTGGTAACCAGGGTTTGCTTGCTTTGTTGACGTAAAATGGACTGTTGTTCCAGTTGACATGGTTGTTCTCTTCTGCGCAATGCAGGCTGGCAGGTATCAGGTCATGTTGAAATGATTGCACCAATCCGATCAGGCTTACCATGCCCGAAGCAGCGAGCGTATGTCCAAAATTGGTTTTGGAGGAAGTCAGCGCGCAATACGATTGTTGGTTGGTATAAGGTTTAAATGCATCCTGCAAGGCGCTGATCTCAACCGCATCTCCCAAAGGAGTGCCCGTACCATGCGTTACTATATAATCAATATTAGCCGGGTTTACCCGGCATTGATCGTATACCGATTGTAACAAGGCTGCCTGGGCAATGCCGCTGGGGGCGGTAATGCCATTGGTTTTGCCATCATAGTTGAGGCCACTGCCCACAATGGTGGCGTAAATGGCATCCCCGTCTGCTATTGCTTTCGACAGCCGTTTCAATACCACCACCGTTACCGCTTCTCCGGGTACCATGCCATTGGCCCGTTTATCGAAACTGTAACATTTGCCATTGGGCGATAGCATTCCGGCCTGGCTCATGGCGATATAAGGCTCGGGTGTAAACAACAGGTTGACAGCGGCTGCTATGGCTGTGTCACATTCAGCATGGCGCAGGCTAAGACAGGCCTGGTGAACTGCTACCAGCCCCGAGGAACAGGCCGTATTGATGGCCATATTCGCCCCTGAAAGGTTCAGGAAATAAGACAGCCGCGCCGCCAGGATGGCGTTGTTATTACCAGTCAGGTTGCCTTCATTACCCACCAGGCCGGCATAGGTGCTTTCTTCGGCGCCTACATACATGCCCGTCTTATTGGCTTTCAACTGTTCGGCGCCATAGCCGGCATCTTCCAACGCTTTCCAGGCTTCCTGCAACAACAGCCGTTGACGCGGGTCCATCGTAGCCGCCTGTTTGGGCGGTATCTCAAAGAACAAAGGATCAAACTCTTCGATGCCGGGCACCAGTCCACTCCATTTGCAATTGGTTTTACCCGCCTCCATATTGCCCATGCTGTAATAGGGTCGCCAGTCAAACCGCTCCTGTGGAATCTCTGTTATCGCATCATGGCCACCGGCCAACGCTGCCCACATACCTTCAATATCCCTTGCGCCGGCAAACCGGCCACTCATGCCAATGATGGCAATGGGTTCTGGTATCGTTGTGCCAGGTACTACAGAAATCGCCGGCATAGCTTGCGGTTTTGCCACAGCTGCCACGGTTGGTTGAGGCGTGGCTTCAACAACGTTTGGTGTATTTAAAACAGGCTCCTCGTTTGATACACGATAGATGTCCTGCAGGAAGGTCCGGTGTTCCTGCCATAAATAAGCCCCCAACTTTTCAATGGTCGGATAACCAAAGAATACGGCGGGCAATAATTCCAAACCAAAATGGGCTGATAGTGATTTGGCCAGTTGGGTTAGACTGATGGAATCAAAACCGATATCCACCAGGTTTTCATAAATATCAATCTTGTTGGTGGCTATTTTGAGCAATTGATGTACCTGGTCTTTCAGGTCCCATTCAATACACTGTTCCATGTCAATGTCGCCCATTTCTTTTTCCGAAGGCTGGGCTTACTGGCTGTCACAGTTCGTGCTTGTTGTGTAGTTGGTGCCGTTACCGGCGTGATGCCCAGCATTTGGCGTAGTCGTGCCGGCTTGCCTGCCAATACCAGCACCTGAGTAGCTGTCTGTGTCAGTAATTGTTCAAACAACCCCAGGCCCTCTTCCGTATGTAACAGCCTTTGGCCGGTCGACTTAAGAAATAGTTCCGTGAGCGTATCTTCTTTCAGGTGCATTCCTCCTTCCTTCCACAAAGGCCAGTTGATCACTACTGTTTTACCCTTCCTTTGCCCTGCCTGCACCAATTCGTTGCGGTACTGTGCATACGCCATTTGAAAACGATTGCCAATGGCATAATTACAGGTACCAAAGTCGCCCAGTATAGCGGTGCCAGAAGAGAAGTAACACATGAAATCAAGTGGCTCCTGTTCCAGCAACTGGTCCAATACCAGCGTTCCTTGCACTTTGGGTTGCAGCACCTGGCCAAACTGTTCATAGTCCTGGTTAAAGATCGTTTTATCACCGGCTACACCCGCCGCATGGATCACGCCCTGGATAGGGCCCAACTGATACCGTATGGAGGCCAGGGCTACCTGCAGCGCTACCTCATCACTTACATCGGCCTGTATATACATGACCTGGCTGCCCAGTTCACGCAAGGCTTGTAGGGCGCTCTCTTTACAGCATCCAATGGTGATCTTCCCGTAAGCGCCAGTTGTGCCTTATAAGTTTTGGCCAGGTGGGTGGCAATGATCAATCCTAGCCCACCACAACCACCCGTAATCAGGTAGGTGCCCCCTTGTTTGAGTATTGTGTCACCAGTTGATAAAGTACATTCCCGTACCTGGCGGGTATATCGTTTATTGTTCCGGTATAGAACCGTTTCATTGTGGGTTGCCTGCAGTTCCTGCCAAAGCCTGTTCAGGCATTGACCTATAGAGAAGGGTTCAGTGCCTGTTTCATGAAATACACAACTGACCCTGGTATGCGGCAATACCGTTTTGGCCGTACGCTCCAGGCCTGTCCAGGATTGGAGGTAAGCGCTATCAGCCGATACGCCGTCTACCGTACTGGCCCAGCTACCACTCACGATGAATTGCTTCACCGCCATTTGCCCGGTATAGATAGCCCTGGTAATGGCAAACAAGGGAAAATAATCCTGGTTATGCCTGCTTTGCTCCAGGGCATTCAGGTATACAATGGCATCGGGTGTTCCATGTTCCTGTTTGATGCGGCGGAAGACATCCTTATAGGCTGCTTCCTCTTTATCTTCCAGCCAATAGATTGGCAGGAGGTTAGTCGCACTGTGCTGCTTGCCTGTAGCAGCAACAAACAACAGTTTTACCTGCGGATGAAGCGAACGGAGTTGATCGCTGATGAGCTCCTGATTGGCGGGTGAGTGGAGAATGCAAACCAATGTGTTGATAGTAGTGGCTGCATCGCTGGAGGAGATGGTTGCTTCCTGCCAGGTTTCTTCAAAGGTCATCAGCGAATGATCATCGGGCAACTGGTTGTCCAGTTGGCTTATTGTGTGTTCAGCAACAGGGTTATTACTGGTGGTTATTATTTGTGCAGGCTGTATCCGGTATTCCTCCCGGGCAAATGGATAGCCGGGTAAATGAATACGCCTAGCATCGCGGTGCTCATATAAATAGTTGGCCGGTATAGCATATCCCTGGCAAAACAGATCGGCCAGGGCGGCCAGGTGATCTTCCAGCTCGGGGAATCGTTGGCGGGTACACTGCATTGCCTGGCCAGGCTGGCGATGTATTTGTTGATGGAGGAACGCTCTTTAAAATCACGCAACACTTCTCCTTGAAAAAGCCGGGGCGCTTTCTGCTTGCCATCCATCCGTTTCAACAACAGCAGCGCAGCTGCTTTCGTATCAACAATACAGGCAGCGCGGTATTTGAAATGATGGCGGCCTGCCAATAACGTATAGGCAACATCAGATAGCCGGGTTGTATCGAACTGACCCTCTTCCAGCGCTTGCGCCAGTTGAACCGCTCTTTCCTGCAAAGCTGCCGGTGTTTTGGCCGATAATACCAGCAAGTGCAAAGCGCCTTCCGTTTCGGGCTGCCTGTTCTTGCTGCAATAGCTTTGCAATACCATGTGCGCATTGGTGCCGCTCATTCCAAAAGCACTGATGCCACCCATGCGCTCTTTGCCGGGTATAGCCGGCCAGGCTTGTAGTTCCTGATTGACGTAAAAGGCTGTTTCGGGCCAGTTGATATAATCACTTATTTCCTGGCAATGCAGGCTGGGCGGAATGGCTTCCTGCCTGAATGCCTGTACCAGGTTTACCATGTTTACCAGCCCCGAAGCCGCAAAGCTGTGCCCAATATTGGATTTGGCCGAGGTGATGGCACAATAAGATCGTTTATCTGTATAGGCTTTGAAACAATCATGCAAGGCATTCACTTCTACCGGATCGCCCAGGCGTGTGCCCGTACCGTGCGTCACCAGGTATTCAATCGATCCGGGATGGATGCCAAATCGATCATAAACCGATTTGAATAAGGATGCCTGCGCCAGGCCATTGGGGGCTGTAATACCATTGGTTTTGCCATCATAATTAATACCGCTGGCTTCAATCGTGGCATAAATAGGATCGCCATCCGCTTCAGCGTCCGACAATCGTTTCAAGACCACCACCACTACTGCTTCGGCCGGTACCATACCATTGGCCCGTTGATCAAAGGCAAAACATTTTCCATCATCCGACAACATACCTGCCTGCGTCATCCCCACATACAATTCCGGCGAATACATGATGTTGACCCCGGCTGCCAGGGCCGTATCACATTCGCCCGTTTGCAAACTTTGAAATGCCTGGTGGGCCGCTACCAATCCCGATGAACAAGCCGTATTGATGGCCATATTGGGACCAGAGAGGTTCATGAAATAAGAAAGCCTGGCCGCCAAAATACCGTTGTGCGTGGAAGTAAGCGCTGCATCATCAGCAGGCATCGTATGGCCGCTTTCTTCGGCCCCTACAAACAAGCCGACCCGGCTATTATTGATCTGATCAGGTCCGTAACCGGCATCTTCCAGGGCATTCCAGGCTTCCTGTAGCAGTAAACGCTGGCGTGGGTCCATAGTTTCCGCTTCTTTGGGCGATATACCAAAGAAAGCAGGATCAAATTCATAAATACCAGGCATCATACCACTCCATTTGCAATTCGTTTTGCCGACTACAGTCCCTTCAGGGCTGTAATAAGGCCGCCAGTCAAACCGTTCAACCGGTATCTCCCCTACTACATCTTTGCCGCTTGCTAATATCTCCCACAGTTCGGTTGTTGTACGCGCTCCCGGAAAACGGCCACTCATGCCAATCACTGCAATGGGTTCTGGTGTAAAGGAACCTGTTCGTACGGTTCTGGTCGCAGGCATCGCTGTAGTAGTTGCGGGTGGTAATACGGGTGGCTGTGGTGGTAGGGCGGCCACTTCTTCAATGGGTGCAGGTGATCCACTAAGCAATGCGTTAGAGGTATTATTATAGAAGGCTTCCACTACGGAGGCCTGTTCTTTCAGAAAATAGGCTGCCAGTTTGCTGATGGTAGAGTAACCAAAAAAAGATAGCGGGTGCAATGGTAATACTAAAATGCGCGCTAAGCAAGCGCGCCAGTTCTGTCAGACTGATAGAATCAAAACCAATATCGGCCAGGTTATCATCGGGCAGCAGTTCGGTTTCCGGAATTTGCTGCGCCCGGCTCACCAGCATGATCAGGTCTTGTTCCAGCGCCTCCGTCATTTTTAACGCCCTTCTTGCTGGCCTGGTAGTTGGAGCAACCGTAGGGGTTAATACAGACGCATTAGGAGGCAATGCCTCATTGACCGCTTGTATGCCCAGGAAACGCCTGGCCTTGCTTTCCTGACCGGCTACCACCAGTAGTTGTTGCGCCGGTTGCAGAAGGAGCTGTTCAAAAAGCGCCAGGCCTTCTGCTGATTCCAAATAGCGCTGGCCACTCGACTTAAGGTATAGCCGGGTATTTTCTTCTTCCTGCAGGTCCATGCCTCCTTCTTTCCACAAGGGCCAGTTGATGGCAATTGTTTTTCCCTGCCGATGTCCGTTGGCCACCAATTGCCCGCGACTTTGTGCAAAAGCCATTTGAAAGCGGTTGGCAATTGCATAATCGCAAGCTCCAAAATCGCCCAGGATAGCGGCAGAAGAAGTAAAATAACAGATGAATTCCAGCGGCTCAGCTTTCAATAGTTCATCCAGCACAATGGTGCCCTTCACCTTCGGGTCCAATACTTGTTGAAAAGCGGGTAGTGTTTTATCAGGCAATAGGTGCGCATCCATCGTTCCGGCTGCATGGATCACTCCCAGTATAATACCAAACTGGTCTTTTACCTGCTGTAATCCTTGCTGCATGGCATTGGCATCATCAACGGCCGCCTGCAAATAGAAAACCCGGCTGCCCAGTTGTTTCAATTCCTGGATGGCTTGCTGACCAGCTGCGCCAGGTGTAGACCGGCCCGTTAATACCAGGTTGGCCCCATACTGCGTAGCCAGGTAACGGGCAAACAAAAGGCCCAACTTACCCAAACCGCCTGTGATCAAATAAGTGCCTCCCTTTCTTAGCAGGTTATTACCAGCTTGCAGGGTCACAGATTGCACTTGCTGTATATACCTGATCCCTTGTGTATACAGCACCGATCTTTTTCGGCACTGTTCAGTTCTGCCCAAATGCGGTTTGTCCATTCCGTGATGCCCGTTGGCTGCTGTACTATTTCTTCATATACAGCCCTCAATTGTACACCCGGCAGTATTAATTTCAATGACCGTTCAAAGCCGATCCAGGATTCGGCATAACAACGTTCCAGGTTGGGGTCATTCTTTTGTGTAGGCCATTGTGCTGCCAGCAGTATATGTTTTACAGCGATCTTTCCGGCTGCTATTCCTTGCAGCATAGACGCCAGGATAGAATAGTCTTTCAACAACGACCTGTCTTCCAGCGCCCATAAATACACAATGGCATCAATGGCGCCCTTTTGCTGAACAATAGTAGTGAGCAGCGTTTGATAGTTGGCAGCAATCTCCTGTCGGGTCACGAAAACACCTGCACAGCCGGATCATTCTTTTGCATAGCCGCCAGGAATACTTGCTGGGAATGGCTATCGCTGGCAAAACACAACACATGTTTGATTGAGGCAGCTGTCTGTGTCAGGTTCTTTTCCTGCCATCTTTCTTCATAGGTCATCAATTGGAAGGGTTCTTCCACACGGGCGGGTTTTGCGGCAGGTGGTGCAGTAACAGCAACTGCAGGCTGTGGTGTTGCTTGTATAGTATTGGTACTATCGACTGTAGTGATCAAAGGGCCGGTATGCTGTTCTGATATCCAATAGTATTTTCTGTCGAACGGATAAACTGGCAGACTCACCCTTTGCGGGCAATTCATTTCACCGGAAGCATTGGTATACAAACCCTCCCAATCAACCGGAAAGCCTTTGCACCAGGCCGCCATGAGTTGGTCCTGCTTGTTGCTCTGGAGCCATCCGTCGATCATTGCCGCCATATCCGCTTCCTGAAGCATGGCCTGCAGGTTGTCTTTGTATTCCTTCACATTACCGGTAAATAGCTGTTCTGAGGGTGCTACACCCGCCAGGAAGCCTTCCAGTTGGTCGATCCCTTCGGCAAGGGTGCTGATGGAAAAGGCCAGCCTTTCCTCCATCGCCTCGCGGCCGGTTTGAAGGGTAAAAAGCAATACCGGGCAATTGAGCCGCTGTATACCTCCCTTGCCGCAAAGCATGCAGCAATAGTGTAGTATATGCCCGCAATCGGTCTGTATTCCTCGCAGAAAGGAGTATAATAAAAGTGGAACCCATAGTTGTGAATAGAGAATGGTGAGTCAATGTCGTTTACTCAAAGACGGTGCATGTCTTTCTCCCGCTTAGCAGGACTGTGCTTGTCGAAGCTGTCTTTGACGGGCCCCTTTAGGGGCTCACGCTTTGTAAAAAACGTATATAATGTGTTTTGTGCGCTGTAGGCGCACCACCCGGGGCGTCGCCTATGGCGCCGCATCGAATATGCAACATGTTGCTACAAAGCGGGGACCCTAAAGGGGGCCAAATGCCCGTCAAAGTGTGATACCTTAAGCTGACAGTCGGCAAGGCGACTGTGAATCGCTTGATTCGATTTTGGTATCAATAAGCTGCCGGCATAAATTCTTCCAATATCATGTGTGCATTGGAGCCACCCGCCCCAAAGGAAGAAATGCCAGCCATGCGGGGCCATTCTTTCCGGGTACCATTGATGGTGGTGACAGGCCGTTGCCAGGCGGATAAGGATTGTTGCACTACAAAGGGCGACCGGTCAAACTGTATATTGGGGTTCAGGCTGGCGGCATGTAAACTGGGTGCCAGCTGACCATGTTTCATTTGTAAAATGATCTTGGTAATACCGGCAATGCCGGCGGCAGCTTCCAGGTGGCCAATATTGGATTTGGCCGATCCGATGGCGCAATATTGGGTATCGCTGGTATCCGTACTGAATGCCTGGGTAAGACCAGCAATCTCTATCGGATCGCCCAGCATCGTACCCGTACCATGCGCTTCTACATAACTGATCATACGGGCATTGACCTGGGCTTTATCAAGGGCCTGACGGATCAGGTCACCCTGCGCTACTGGATTGGGCACGGTGTACCCATTGGTCTTACCTCCGTGGTTAATGCTGCTGCCTTTTATCACGGCATAGATATGGTCTTTGTCGGATATTGCCCTGGATAATGGCTTTAGCAAAACTGCCCCTACGCCTTCGCCGGGTACATAGCCGGTACCACCTACACCGAAGCTGCGGCACCTGCCATCGGCCGACAGGAAATTGTTGGCGCTTAACAATACATAATCCGAAGGGTGCAACAACAAGTTGACCCCACCCGCCAGGGCCATGGCGCATTCTCCTTTCAACAGGCTTTCTACAGCATAGTGAATGCTGGTCAAAGAAGAAGAGCACATCGTATCAACCGGTACACTAGGCCCTTTCAGGTTGAAGAAATAAGATACCCGGTTGGCAATGGCACTCGTAGCATTGATCACATATTGACCATGCTTCATCAACTCATCCCCATAGCAGGAGAAACCAGTACGCGTTACGCCTGCATATACCCCCACATTTCCCTGGTATAATTTTTTGAGGGTGGCGCGTGTATATCCGGCATCTTCCAATACCTGCCAGCAGGTTTCCAGGAAAAGGCGTGCCTGTGGATCAGTGCCGCGTGCTTCCTTGGGCGATATATTGAAGAACCGCGCATCGAAGCCTGCAAAATCATTAATAAAACCACCCCATTTGCCATAGCTCTTTCCTAAACTGGCGGCCTGTTCACTATCTGCATGGAAAAAGCCATCCACCGCCCACCGGTCAGCAGGTATCTCAGTAATACAATCTTTTCCTGCACGCAGGTTGTCCCAATATTCATCCAGGTTACTGGCCTGAGGATAACGCCCGCTGATGCCAATAATGGCAATGGAATCGGAAGAGGACAGAACAGCAGACTTTGTAATAGGCTTATTGGTTTTTACCGGTGGCTGTGTTGCTGGTTGTGATCGCACACCTGTCCAGGCAATGCATGGCTCGTGGTGATCTTGTACCAGCCAGCCAGCTAATGCGCCCAGGGATTGGTATTGGTAAAACAAGGTAGCTGGCAGGTCGCCAAAAATAACCGCCAACTGCTTATTCAGCTCCACGATCATGATAGAATCAATACCATAGTTTTCGAGTGCCTCCTGCTCATCGATCTGGTGAACAGGATACTTCACAATACCCGCAAACAAAACCTTTAACTGGTATACTGTTTTTTCCAACAGCAGGTTGCTGACTGGCCCTTCCGGTGGAGCCACTTTCACTGCAGGCGCAGGTACAATACTGGATTCGGAAGGTGCGCTGTTTGCAGTCTCCGTAACAGCGGTATTATTCACTACAGCTTTCTTTACCCCTGTACCGGATATCCAATACGATTCACGGGCAAGGGATAAGTGGGCAAACTGATCCTACGGGGTTTCCCAGGATCGAATTGCCCAGGTGTTGTGTACAGGGCCGCCCAATTGACTTCACCCCCTTGCACCCATTCCACAGCCAACGAAGCAAAGTCTATTGCAGAATGAATGCCGCTATGGGCAACGGTATTATTTTTCCCTGCTAATTGTTCTTTGGCGGTAGCGTTTTTGCTATTGCCCCAAAAGCAATTGTCCAATTGCTTATTGTCCAGGTATCCCCTTAAACTTTCGATCAGTGCAGGGATGCTATTTACTACAAAGGCCACCCTTTCTTCCAAGGCTACCCTGCCTGTTTGCAAAGTATACGCCATATCCAACAGTGTTGGCAATGGACCCGAAGGGGAACCCAACAGGCGAAGCATATTGCGTACCATGTCAACTAAACGTTCTTTGTTCTTCGCACTGAATGGTATAATATAAGTAAGGTTGTTATTGGTATTGTTTTGTTGATGGGCTGCAACTTCCTCCGGATAATTGTATTCTTCCAGCAGGATGTGTACATTGGCGCCACTGGCGCCGAAAGAACTGATACCAGCCCTTCTGGGATAGGTAACCCGCTTGTTGTGCTGCAATAACTCAGGGCGGTTCCAGGGCATGGTTGCCTGTTGCACAAAGAAGGGCGAATGTTCCAGGTCGATATAAGGGTTCAATTCTGTAGCATGCAGGGAAGGCACCAGGGTTTTGTACTTGAATTGCAGCAATACTTTGGTCAGTCCGCTGATGCCTGCAGCAGCTTCCGCATGGCCAATATTGGACTTGACAGAGCCAATGGCGCAAAACTGGTTGTCGGTGGTATAGCCGGCAAATGCTTTTTCAATCCCTGTATCTCAATGGGGTCACCCAGGGAAGTACCCGTACCATGCGCCTCTATATAACTGATGGTGCGCGGATCAATACCTGTTTTCTCCAGGCAGTCTTTGATCATGCCGGCCTGGGCAACGGGACTGGGCACCGTAATGCCGCTTACACTGCCTACATGGTTCACACTACTGCCTTTAATAACCGCATAGATCTGGTCATTATCCTGTATTGCGTTTTTTAATGGTTTCAGAACAATCGCTCCTACCCCTTCGGCCGATACATATCCATCACCTCCCTTCCCAAAAGTTCTGCATATCCCTTCACTGGAATGCATGTCGATTAACCCATAGGTGAGGTATTTGGCCGGATGCAAGGATAGGTTTACACCACCGGCCAGGGCTATTGCACATTCACCGAGCCGGATGTTTTGCAAAGCCAGGTGAACGGCGGTGAGGGAAGATGAGCACACGGTATCCACTACCATACTGGGACCATGAAAATCGCAGTAATAAGAGACCCGGTTGGCAATAGAAGCATTGCTCAGCGATAAAGGCAACTTATCGCCTTGCATCGTTTCATCATTGCCTATTAACGTATAATCTTTATGCATGACCCCGGCAAATACGCCCACTTTACCATTGCCGGTTTTGTTGGCATGGGTGATCAGGTTGTCGGGTGTATAACCCGCATCTTCCATGGCTGCCCAGCAGGTCTCCAGGAATAAACGCTCCTGTGGGTCCATCAATTCCGCTTCCCTGGCCGATATCCTGAAGAAACGTGGATCAAAGCAATCCGGCTCATTGATAAAACCTCCCCATCCCGATATGTTTTTGCCGGTGGGCGATTTTATGTCTGCATACTGCGTGGTATCCCACCGGGAGGCAGGTATCTCTGTGATACAATTGCGGCCTGCCTGCAGGTTTCCCAAAACACTTGCAGGTTATCCGCCTGCGGGTATTTACCCGCTACACCAATAACGGCAATATCTTCTGCCTGAGCTGCTGAGGTTGTATCCTTAGGGGTAGTTGCCGCAATGGAAACCGGTATGGCATCAGCAACCGTTGAAAGGGTATATTGACTGCTAAGTGCAGCAGCCAGTAAAGCAATATTGGGGTATTCAAATAAAATGGTAGGTGGCAGATCAATGCCCAGCTGGCGACCAATATCAGCCGTAATTTGTAATAAGCTGGCCGAGTGCAAACCCATTTCGTAATAACCTGCTTTTTCTTCAATAGCAGTGGCATCGGTATGGAGATAAGCCGCCAGTAGTTGTTTTAAATAATCAATAAGTGCAGGTGCTTGTTTCCCGATACTGGTAGTGAAAGGTGTAATACTTGCATCCGGCGCCTGTTGATGGGCATGGCCAATGCCTGCTTCGGCCCTTACCATTTTGGTAGTAAGGTTGGTCAGTTCAGCTATTTTTGGCCAGCTTGGTCATAATAATGGATCGTAAGGGTAATCAGTTCCCCTTTCCGGCTAATGGTGTTTACCGGCACCCAGGCATAACAACGTTGTTGAATACAGGCAGTACCCTGGAAGGCCCCATAAAACAAAGGCAGAAAAAGGGTTTCTTCCTTGCCCACCAATTGATCAAACAAGCCCCTGGTGGCCACCGCACTGGCATCGATCAATGCCGGGTGAAACAGAAAGTAACCGGCGATGGCTTCCGCCGCTGAACCAACCCATCCATCAAACAGCATACCCTCACTGGTTTCATACACGGTGCCTGCGGCCTTCATCAATCCACTATGGTCTAATCCCCGGGCCTGGTATTGGTCATAGATCGCTCCTATCGGGTATTGCTTTTTTGACTGACTTTTTATAGGTGCAATAGCAATAGTGCCGGTTAATAGTTGTTTACCAGTACGGTTCACCTGGGCAGTAATGTATAACAAGTCTCCTTTTAAAGCTACCTGCCAGTGACCAGCCTCGGTTTCCACGGCTTCAATGGTAAGGGTTACGTTCCCTTGCGGATCAACGATCAGGGGATGGTGGATCGTAATATTTTGTACGGTCAATTCATCGAATGGATACCCATGTTTTCTGAAACATTGTAGTAGGATATCAATATAGGCCAGTCCGGGCAGGATGGCCTGACCTTGTACCTGGTGCCCGGCTATTACAGGGTTCTTCAATGAAAATACCAGCTTGTCCTTTATCATGGTGACGGCGATTAATTAAACAGTTCCCAAATTGATTCCTGCAGTGCCGGCTGTTGTAAGTGGCGGCGGTGTAAAACAGGTACAGCCAATGGCTGCTTGTTTCCTGTATGAATAGTAGCCGCTTCCCAGGCTTGTATAATTACATGGGCATTGGTACCGCCATCGGCAAAACAATTGAGGGCCGCTATCGCTGGCGCTCCTGGCCAATCATGCAATGCCCTGGAAAAGCGGAAGGGAGAAGCAGTAAAGTCAAAATATTTCATCGGCTGCTGGCCCGACAAGAACGGCACCAACTGCCTGCTGTGCAGCATCTTCACTACTTTGATAAAACCGGCAATACCCTCTGCACACAGGGGTGGCCGATATTGGGTTTTACCGACCCAAGCGTGCAGGGTACAGCAACACCCGGACGATAAACAGCGTTGATGGCTTTCATTTCAATGAGGTCCGTTATTTCTGTACCCGAACCGTTTACCTCAATATAACTGATGTCTTGCGGCGTATGTCCGCTCTTGTTCAATGCTGTTAGCATCACTTCCTTCAATGCTTCGATATTGGGGGCTGCAGGTCCCGCTGTACGTCCATCGTTGTTGATGGCTACTGAACGTACAACCGCATAGATGCTATCACCATCCGCTTGCGCTTGTTCCAGCGTCTTTAACAGCACCATACCGATGCCTTCGCCCGGTACAATACCAGCAGCACGCTGATCGAACAGGTGAAAATCTTTGCCCTTGTTCAGGATGCCTCTTTGCTGAAACAATTGATGCGTTTCTTCCGAACCCAATACATTCACACCGCCTACAATGGCCGCTTCTATTTCGTTATCCAGTAAAGCTTGTACGGCCATTTTCATGCCCGCCAGGGCCGATGAACAAGCCGTATCTACCACGATGGCCGGTCCGCGCAGATCATAGAAGCGGGATATATTGGCCGACAGGTAGTTTTGACCTACTGTAACGATCGGGTTCCTGGCTTGCTCCAGGGCACCGGCGCCGGGTTGATGGCGGCTGCGGCCACCGAGGTACACACCAATTGGTTTTCCCTTTACATCGGCTGCTGTATACCCGGCATGACACAACAAGGCCAGACTTTCTTCCAGTGCCAGCAATGCTTGCGGGTCCATCGCTTTGGCATCATTTTCATGCAGCATAAAGAAATCCGGATCAAAGTAATGGAGGTCATCCAGCAATCCCGCATAGTAGGGCTGGGAGGTATTCCAACGACCGGCAGGTACGCGTTTAATAGCCGACCGGCCCTCTTGCAACAATTCCCAATAAGCATCGAGGTTAGGCGCACCGGGAAAACGGCAAGCCATGCCTACTACGGCAATACCCGTACTACGCAAAGGCGCTACAGCTGTAGGTGGTGGTGCCACAGGTACTTGCTTCGTGTTGGATAAGAGCCTGGCAAATTGACCAGGATAGGCCTCAGCCAGCCAGGCAGCGAAGCTGGCGATGGTTTGGTATTCAAATAAAAGCGAAGGATCAATATCTGCGTCCAAGGCTTTCTTAACAGGTTGTATCAATTGTGTGATCAATATAGAGTCGATACCATAATCCGGAAAGGGTTTATCCGCTTTCAGCTCACTGGTTTCCATGTTGAGTTCGCGGGCAAATAAAGCCGTGAGCCATTCCTGTACCTGTTCCTTTAATAAAGTAGCAGTTGGGGCAACGGGTACGGGTGGAATAACGGGGGAACTATTGCCAGGATGGATGACTGCTGTTTTAATGCGGCGGCTCACCTGCAATAATTCACCGGGTTGCCAGTGAGCGCTGTCCACCAGGCAAGGCATCACCACAGGGCCGCTTCTTTCCTGCAATACCCTGTCCAGCAGGTGCAACCCTTGCTCATCGGTCAGTGCCAGTAAACCGGTATTGGTATAAGCCCTGGATTTGATTTCCCCCATACCCGACTCTTTCCAATTGGGCCATTGTATACTGGTGATGGGAAAAGCCGCCGCAGTTGTTTCGGCAAAATGATCCATCCAGGCATTGGCCATGGCATAAGCTGCCTGACCAGCTCCCAACGAAGGAATAACTGCCGAAACGGAAGAATACAACAGGAAAAACTGTAAGGGTTCATCTTTAAAAGATTGATATAGGTTATAGGTGCCTTGTACTTTAGGTGCTAATACCGTTTGGATACCCGCCAGGCTCTTTTTGATAAAGGCGGGATTCTCCTGGTCACCAATACCTGCACAATGGACCAGGCCGGCAATTGGCCCCCACTCACTTTTAATGGTTTCCAATTGCTCTTGTATTTGTTGCACATGGGTTAAGTCAGTAGCCAGCACTTTTACTGTTGCACCCAATGCTTCCAGGGCCAGCAAGCCTTTTATTTTTTGTGCGGTGGCAGTATCCTGGTTTTTATATTGATCCCATTCATGCCGGGCAGGCAATTGTTCCCGGCCGGTCAATACCAGGCGCTTAACGCCATAGTGGCGTACCAGGTGTTGCGCGCATAAATAGCCCAGCCCACGGGTGCCGCCGGTGATCCATACAATATCTTGCTGGTGGAAACTGATGGATTGCGTGCTGGCAGGCATTGGCATTTCCTGCATCACCGGGTAATAGCGGTTACCTGCCCGGTAGCAAATGGCTGCTGTTTCGTCTCGGCAGTACAGCTCATCTACGATCTGAGTTACCAGCAGGGCCATTGGAGTGCCCGCTTCCACATCTACCTCCCTGGATACAATATAACTGTATTCACTGCCCAGCATACGGTACAAACCTGCTGCTAAAGCACCGGCAGGATTGTACTGGTTGTTTTGAAAGGGGTAAGCCCCTGGCTAATGTGTACTATTTGTATTCCTTCTTTACGCCCCTTGGCTATCAGCGTTTGCAGCAACTGCATCCAATCGTTGGAGGTTATGGGTTGACTATTCATACCCAATAGGTCAATATAACCGTCGATGCTTTGCCAATTGATTAATGCAACCCTTTGTGACAACAATACCCCCTCCTCCATATCCACCAATTGGGCGTTTTCAAAACGCAGTTGCAGCAGTTGGGCCAATTCCCTGCTCTGGGTACTATGCAGAATGAGTACCTGCTTACAAGAGATGCTGGCAACAGCAGGTAAGGAAGGCAGCCATTGCTTTTGCAACAACACACCATTGAGGGAGTATGGGAGGGCTTGCTGAACCAGCAAGTTTTCTTAGCAAACGGATACACCGGCAAACTGATTCGTTGGGGCCGGTATACCGGCTTGTCACCATCCTGGTGAAGCTGAAGCCAATTGACTGTTGCACCTTTTACCCAAAGGGCCATGAGTTGCTCAGGACTATAATAGGTATTCTGCGAACCATCTTGTTCCCAGTTTTCGCAGGCAGGCTGTAGGGTGTCTCTGTATACACCTGGTGCAGCCTGTTCATCATGGATCAGCGTGATGAGCTTATTTTCCAATTGTACAAAAGAACCCACCTGTGTGGCCCAGCGTTCTTCCATGGCTTCCCTGCCGGTTTGCAGGGTATAAGCCAGGTTGGCCAATTGGGTGTTGGAATGGTCTGTTGTGCCTTGTACCCACTTCAACAGGCGTGCGGCCTGTTGTTGTAACTGTACCGCTGTTTTTGCAGAGAGCAGGATCACCTGTTCTTGTGGGGCGGCAGGTGCTGCAATAACTGTATCAGAAGTAATCTCCTCCTGGTTAGCAGGTGTATACTCTTCAATCAATAGATGGGCATTGGCTCCACCGGCGCCAAAAGAAGAGATACCAGCGCGCCGTGGAAACACCACCTTTTTCCCTTCGATGGTAACCGTTGGTTGTTGCCATTCGGTCAATTCCTTTTGTACCTTGAAGGGGCTATTCACGAAATCAATATGCGGATTCAGTGGATCGGCATGTAAGGAAGGCACCAATTGACGGTGTTTCATTTGCAGTAATACCTTGGTCAACCCCGCAATGCCCGCGGCACTTTCAGCATGACCAATATTGGACTTTACCGAACCTATGCTGCAATATTGCTTACCCACCTGGCCGAATGCTTTGTTGAGGCCGGCAATCTCAATGGGATCACCCAAAGATGTGCCTGTACCATGGGCCTCCAGGTAGCTGATGCTGCGGGGATCAAAACCTGCCAGCTGCAGTGCCTTATTGATCACCTGGGTTTGTGCAATGGGATTGGGTACAGTATATCCATTGGTCTTGCCCCCGTGATTAATGGCTGTTCCTTTGATCACGCCATAGATACGATCACCATCGGCCAGGGCGCGCGACAGGGGTTTCAGCAATACCGCTCCTACCCCTTCACCGGGTACATATCCATCACCGCCGGCGCCAAAACTTTCACATAAGCCCTTACCCGATAAGAACTTTCCATAAGCAAGACCCACATATTTATTGGGATGCAGGGAGAGGTTTACCCCTCCGGCAATAGCCGCTTCACATTCGCCCAGGTACAGGCTTTGGCAAGCCAGGTGAATAGTAGTAAGCGAAGATGAACACATCGTGTTGAGCGATATACTCGGGCCATTGAAATTACAGAACCAGGATACCCGGTTGGCGATACTGGCCGAGTTGCCCGACAGTACCAGCGGACGGCCCAGGGCCGTTTCCTCCGGACCATACAACTGGTATTCCTCCGTCATCACACCGGCAAATACCCCCACACTTCCTTTTACGCCTGTGCTGCTATTCATACCCAGTGTATGCCTGGTGTAACCGGCGTCTTCTATCGCTTCATATACACATTGCAGGAACAGGCGTTCCTGTGGGTCCATGGTGGCTGCTTCCCTGGGCGTGATATTAAAGAACAGGGGATCAAATTCCTCCACACCATGCAGGAATCCTCCCCACTTGCTATAGGTTTTACCGGGTTCATTTCTGGTAGTATCAAAATAAAGGCTATGGTCCCACCGGCTAGCAGGTATTTCAGTAATACAGTTGCGGCCTTCTTTCAATACTTGCCAAAAGGCTTCCAGGTCGGGTGACTGCGGATAACTGCCGGCCAGCCCTACAATGGCAATATCCAGCGAACCACTATCCGCTTTACTTTCCTGCTTTTTCTCCTGTACCGGACTGCTGGCTTTAAAACGATGGACCGGGGCCTTTACTGGTTCTACATTATTGTTGGTAGTAGCTGCAGGTACTACCAGCAGCTCATGCAGCTTACCGGGAAATGTTTCCAGGAAGTAATTTGTCAGCTCCCCGATGCTTTGGTATTCAAAGAACAGCGTCTTGCTTAAGCTGCCAAATACTTTCTCCAGTTCATTGGTCATTTGCATCACCATCACTGAATCAATTCCATATTCCTCCATGGGTTTTGTGGCACTGATCTGTGTGGCGGGTAACTTGATAGCGGCTGATAAAATGTTTTTAAAATAACCAAGGGACAATGTCTTGTTAAGTTTGTCATTGGATAGGGCGGGTGCAGCCACTTCAGGAATTACTTTATCAGCCCTTTCCAGGAAGGTGGCTTTGAGTTTCACTGTATCACCTTGTAATACCATTACCTGGCTGGCATCCAGCTGCATAGCCTGGTACAGCGCTTCTATACCAGCTGTTGTTTCCAGCGGCGTCATGCCATATTGATCCAGCAATGTTTTTCCTGGGTAGCGGTAACCTGCATACCTCCTTCGCGCCACAAAGGCCAGTTTACCGATAAGGTTTTACCACTGCGTTGTTGGGTCTGCAACAAAGAATGCCGGTACGCAGCATACCGGTCCATATACGCATTGGCCAGTGCATAGGCAGCCTGCCCGGCATTGCCGGTAACGCCTGTGGTGGAAGAGCAAAGGATAAAGAAGTCCAGTGGCAGGTCCTTGGTGGCAATATCCAGGTGCGTTGTTCCTGCCACCTTGGGGCTTAATACCGCTTGTATATCTTCCTCCGTTTTTTCAAAATATAATGATCCCGCAACAGGCCGGCACAATGGATAATACCATTCAATGGCCCAAACTCCTGTACGATATCCTGTACCAGCTTATTGACAGCTACTCCATCGGCCATATCAGCCTGCCGGTAGCTAATGCACACACCTGTAGTCTGCAATGTTTGAATGGTATTGTTCAGTGGTTCCTGCAAAGGCGAACGGCCTGTGAGGATCACCGTTGCATCTTTTGGTGCTGTGGGCAATAGCCTCCGCAAAGATCAATCCCAGCCCGCCTGCACCACCCGTGATCAGGTATACACCGGCCTGTTTCCATATAATAGGAGCATTGTAAACAGCAGTTGATTCATAAGGTCGTATACTAAATACTTCCCGTTGATGCTGCCGGTATCGTATAAGGGTATCTGTACCCTGTTGACGGTTTTCTTTGATCCTGGTAATCAGATCACTGGTTGTGGTACCTGGCTCTATGCCTATTACTTGTCCCGTAAACAAAGGATTTTCCAACGCCGCTGTTTTCAGCAGACCGGCTATGGCCAACAACACCTGCTTTTCTTCGGCTGTTGGTACCACTACCTGCAGCAGCAGTTGGTGTTTGGGTTTGGACTGCAGCCATCTTTTTACTTCCCCGAAAACCTCCAGGGCATAATATTCAAAACCAGCGGCTTGTCTGGCTGGTAAGGATATGACCTTGGTGGAAGACATTTGTTCCTGTACAGCCCTGGCCAGTTTATCTTGTTCTATGCATACCAGTATATGTTCTGTATCACCACCTGTAGTGGGTGATGCACTTATTTTCTTTTCCTGCCAATAAGGCTCCAGCAGCAAGGTCGTTGGCTTGGTCTGAATACCTTCCTGCTTTTCCAGCTCGCGTGAGGTAAAGCCCACTATCTGCACACATATCTCGCCCGCTTCATTACACAGGTCGATATCAAATGTGAGCCCGTTTGCACCGACACCACCTTGTGCCTGATCGTGCTTAATGTAGGCCCACATAGCCGGTGTACAAGGGTGTAGTATCTGCAGCCGGCGGATGGCAAACGGAATAGCAAGCGGCAGGCGGTCTGGTAGTATACCCGGCGTGATCATACAGCCGATAACACTTTGCAGTGCGGCATCCAGTAAACTGGGATGCAAGGCATATTGTGATAAGGTATTGGCTACGCTACCAGGAATGGACAATTGGGCCAGGGCTTGCCCCTGCCCTTTGTAAATACATTGAATGCCCCGTTGGGCAGGGCCATAAACGATGCCCATTTGGGCAAATAGGTCATAACACGCATCTGCCTCCAGCCTGCCCAGGCTCATGATCGCTTGCAGGGCCTTGATATCAATAGCAGGTACTTCCGCCTGGCCTAAATACCTGGCCATACCCTGACTATGCGTGCGGGCATTGGGTTCGCCCGCCGTTGGATGACTATGTATATCGAACCTGATATCGCCATTGTCTTGCGGCAATAGCTGGATGCTAATATTTTCGGGATGCCCGTTCACGCTAAAGGGCTGCAGCCATACCAGGTTTTCTACTTCAATAGCCTTCCCCTGCTGTCCACCGGCTATGCCCATTGCTTCATAGACCATTTCCAAATACGCTACCCCGGGCAACAATTTCTTTCCATTCACCAAATGATCCTTCAGGAAAAACTCTTCTCCCGTAAAGGTGGAGCTGAACTGTTGCACGGCAAACGTAGACGTGTTTTGATGCACCAGCGGATGCAATACCGCAGTAGCGGCGGTGCTCATTGCAGCTGCGGGTAGCCCATTCAAAGGCAAGGGCCAGTAACGGTCTCTGGCAAATGGATAGGTAGGCAGGCTGATGCGTTGCAAATGGTATTGGGTCTGGTCACCCGTTGTATACAATTTCTTCCAATTGATATCCACCCCATGTATCCATAAAGGCAGCAGTTGTTTGTATTTCTTTTTCCTGCACCAGGTGTCAAGCGTTTGTTCCATATCCTCATCCGAAACCACCAACGATAAGATAGCTTGATGGTCTTTTGCTTTTCCCTGCCACAGGTTTTCAATGCTCCGCTCTCCCTGGAGATAAGCCTGAGTTTTGCTTCCAGCTCTTTCAGCGAGTTCACTTCCAGGGCCAGCCTTTCCTCCATGCTTTCCCGGCCTACCTGTAAAGTATAAGCCATAGCTGCCAGATCCTTATCCGTATACACATTGGTGCGCACGAGGGCCAGCAATTGCTGCACCATTTGTCGTAAGCGGTCTTCCTGCCTGGCTGATAAGAGGATCGCTACCGGCTGTATTGCATTGTTGTTGCCAGGCGTATAAGCAGGTGCAGGTATGTATTCTTCAATAACTATATGGGCATTGGCGCCGCCTGCACCGAAAGACGATATGCCGGCCCTTCTTGGATACTCCCGCTCCTTACCATTCAGTGCCAGCCGGGGCCTTTTCCAGTCAACCAGGTCTTGCTGTACCTGGAAGGGACTATTGGTAAAATCAATCGCTGTATTTAGAACCGTTGAATGCAGGGAAGGTACCAACACACCATGCTTCATTTGCAGCAGTACCTTGGTAATGCCCGCAATACCGGCCGCACTTTCGGCATGGCCGATATTGACTTTACCGAACCGATGGCGCAAAATTGTTTATCGCTGGTCGTAAAGGCACTGGCCAGCCCTGCTATCTCTATCGGATCACCCAGCGCTGTTCCTGTACCATGTGCTTCCATATAACTAATCGTGCGTGGGTCCCACCCTGCTGCGTCAATGGCCTGCCTGATCACTTTGGCGTGCGCTTTCGGGTTGGGCACATTGTATCCATTTACCTTGCCGCCATGGTTGAGGGCCGATCCCCTGATCACACCATAGATCTGATCGCCATCGGCCATAGCACGCGACAATGGTTTCAGCATCACAGCACCTACCCCTTCCGAGGGCACATAGCCATCGCCCCCTCTCCAAAACTTTCACATAGCCCTTTTGAAGAAGCCATTTTACCATAACCTAATATGAGGTATTTGGAAGGATGTACCGACACATTCACACCGCCTGCAATGGCCACGGCACAATCGCCCTGGCGCAATCCCTGGCAAGCCAGGTGGATGGAGGTCAATGACGAAGAGCACATCGTATCAACCGCTACACTGGGTCCGTTAAAATTGCAGTAATAAGATACCCGGTTGGCAATGGAGGCAGAACCCGACGATAATACCATCGGTCGACCCTGAGCTATTTCCTGGGCCGCCAATTGCTGGTACTCATTCCACATCACCCCTACATATACGCCTACCTTTCCCTGCTGGGCATTGTCCCATAAGGATTGACGGGTGTATCCCGCATCTTCCAGCGTGGCATAAGCACATTGCAGGAACAGGCGCTCCTGCGGATCGGTGACTTCCGCTTCACGTGGTGATATATTGAAAAAGAGCGGATCAAATTCATCCATCCCTTCCAGGAATCCGCCCCACTTCGTATTTGTTTTAAAAGCCTTGTTCTTGTTTTCATCGAAGTACAACCGATGGTCCCACCGGTCTTTTGGTATTTCCGTAATACAGTTCCTGCCCTGCACCAGGTTGTCCCAAAACTCTTCAACGGTTCTTGCCTGGGGATAACTGCCCGATACACCAATGATGGCAATATCCATTTCCTGGGGTGTTTTGTGGGCAGAGCTGGCCACTACAGGTTGGGTCTTTCGTTTAAAGCTTGCCGGAGCAGCTACCGGTTTATCAACGGGTGTCGTAGTTCTGGCAGGTTGCTGTTGTTGGTCTGACCCCAACAAGGTCATTAGCCTGCCTGCATGGGAGGAAAGGAAATAGGTGCTTAATTCACTGATGTGCTGGTATTCGAAGAACAGCGTTTTGGGTAAAGCGCCGAATACTTTTTCCAGTTCGGTGGTCATCTTCATCACCATGATGGAATCAATACCATATTCTTCCAGTGCTGTATCGGCATTGATCCGCTCAGGCGATAGATTGATCACGCCCGATAATAATTTTTGAGGTAGGTGATCGTTTTCTCTTTCAGGCCGGTCACCTGTTCAACAGCAAGCGACTGTGGGATAGCCAACGATTCTTTGCGCCCTTGCTCCAGGAAGGTATCACGCAATACAGGCAAATGGCCTGCTACTACCATCAGTTGAGAATGACCGGCTGCCAGCATCGTATACAGCGCTGTCAGTCCGGTGGCAGTATCCAGGGGCAGCATACCCAGCGTATCCTGCATCATGGCTTCTACGGCCGCGCCTACCTGCATACCACCTGCTTTCCATAAAGGCCAGTTGATGGCAACAGTAGCGCCATATCGTTGCCCGGCTGTTACCAATTGATGGCGATGACTGGCAAATCCATCCATGAAGGCATTGGCCACGGCATAATCGGCCTGCCCCGTATTGCCCATAACGCCGGCAACCGACGAAAAGACAATGAAATGATCCAGTGGTACCTGTTGTGTGGCAAGGTCCAGGTTGATCAGGCCCTGTACTTTCGGCGCCAATACCGCTTTAACTTCTTCCGTTGTTTTTTGATCAGGAAATTATCGCGGATAATGCCCGCTGCATGGATAACACCATGAAGTGCGCCATGCTGTTGTAGTATATCTTGTATCAATTGATCCACAGGGGCGGCATGGACAATATCTACCTGTTTGTATTCTACCAGTGCGCCCCTTTGCCTCAGTTGTTCCAACTGTTCAAACTTATCGGCTGTTAATTCCGAACGCCCGGTGAGGATAAGTTTGACTGCCTGGGCACGCTGAGTTATTTCCTGAGCCAGTAGCAGACCAAGGCCGCCGGCGCCACCTGTAATCAGGTACACGCCTCCCGCTTTCCAGGGTATGACTGATTCCATGGAGGCAGGTGTATAGGTTTGTAAGCGTTGTACCTGTTGGGTGCCGTTGGTATATCGAATTAGCGTATTATCGGGTTCCTGACTGCATTGCTGTATACAGGTACGAATCGACTGCCAGCCTGCTCCTTCCTCCACAATGATCACCTGTCCGGTAAAACGGGGATTCTCCATGCGGGCTGTTTTCAATAAACCTGCTACGGCACTTTGCATAGCAGCCCCTTCACCGGTTTTTAATAATACCTGTAGCAGTACTTTACCGGCAGGCATGGCCCGCAACAAGGATTGTACTTCAGCAAAAACCAACAGCGTTAGTCGTTCCAACCGGTTGGCAATGCCACTTGCCACTGCCTCGTAAGAAATACAACGAATGCCATTGCCTGCTGCTGGCGCTTCCAGCAATCCAGCTTCGTACAATACCACCTGCTCATCATAAACGATTTGATGGTTATTATTAACGGGTGCAGCTGTTTCCCAGGTTGGTTGTAAATAGAGAACCGGTTGTAACCAGGAGCGGCTCTCTTTTGATACGCCCGCGATATAAAACCTTGCATGCACACACATACCTTCCCTGCTTCATTACAAAGGTCCAGGTCGAAGGATAAATTATTGATGATTGTGGGTTTGTTGGCATCTATCCGGTGATAGCGAATATGCGCCCACATGTTGGCGGTACAAGGTGAATACACGGTGAGCGCTTCCAGCGCAAAGGGTACCGCCAACGAAGGTGACGCGGTTTCATCACCACCACCGGCCACCATATATCCCATGATGGCCTGGAAGGCGGCATCCATAATACTGGGGTGCAGCCAATATTGGTGCAATGTACCGGCAACAGCGGGTGGAATAGTAAGCTTGGCGAGTATTGCCTGTTCGCCTATTTGTATATAGTCGATGGCCTGGTGTGCAGGACCATAGGTAATACCCAGTTCAGTAAACAGTGTATAACATTGTGCCGTAGTGATCTTTTGACGGCTGGTCAATTGGTTGATAGCCGATAGGTCAAGCACAGGAGCTTCCTGCTCCCTTTCGGTAAGCAATACCGTTCCCTGGCTATGTACCTGTACTGCTGCTTCAGTATCTTTCTCGTTGTCGCTGTAAATAGTATAACTGACCTCTCCATTTTCACCCGCCTCCAGTTCTATGGTCAATTCCGCGGGTGTATCTTTTACTACAACAGGCCGTATCCAGGCTACGTGCTGCAGGTTGACCTGACAGTTTGTATACTCCTCCGACCGCTTATCTGTTGCCATCATGATGGCTGCCCGCACCATTTCCAGGTAGGCTACGCCGGGCAATAACTTTTCACCTTGCACCACATGATCCCGCAGGAAAAACTCCTGGCCTGTAAACCGTGAGGTGAACTGCTGCTGTGAAAAAGTAGACCCATTCCGGTGCACCAGGGGATGCAGTACGGATAAAGGAGCCGCATTGGCATCGGCAACCTGCTTGCTGGTATCGGGCAAACCAAAATACTCTTTGAGGAAAGGATAACCGGGCAGACTGATACGATGTGGCAGCGAACCGGCCCGGTGACTGCCCTCGTATAAACGATTCCAGTTAAAGACATATCCTTTTACCCAGGCTTCTAATAGGTCAGTATACTGACCGGCTTTTATGGCTTCCGGCAGGCTCGCCTCTTGTTCGGGTGTGAGCAGTGTGATACCCTTGTATTTATTCCTGTTGTCATTACAATACAATGTGCCAGCGCTGTGGCCAGCCAGGAAGGTTTGCAACTTATGTTGTAATTCAGGTATAGTGGTGGCAGTTAGCGCCAGCCTGTGATCCAGCGCCACCCTGCCCACTTGTAAGGTATAGGCCATGTCGGGTAGCAGGTGTTGTGCCTCCTCTTGTGCATCAACAAATGCCAGCAATTGCCTTACCTGTTCCTGCAATAAAGCAGGTTCACGAGCTGATAATACAATAATAGCCGGCTTATCAAGCGCTACAGTTACCCTGTTGATAGATGGTGCTTCTGCTACCACCAGGTGGGCATTGGAACCGCCCGCACCAAATGAAGATAAGCAGGCCATGCGGGCAATACGGTTACCGTACTTATCCACCGGTAGCCAATCGCTTTGTTCCTGTTGTACATAAAGGGGGTGTTGGCAAAGTTGATGTGCGGATTCAACTGCTGGGCATGCAAGGAAGGAACCAGCTTACCCTTTTTCATTTGCAACAGCACCTTGGCCAATCCCGAAATACCAGCAGCTGCTTCCAGGTGACCGATATTGCTTTTTACAGAACCAATGGGACAATATTGTGCATCAGGTGTATCATTCCGGAAAGCATCCAGCAGCCCCCTTATTTCAATGGGATCGCCCAGTGATGTACCTGTACCATGTGCTTCCACATAGTTAATATCTCTTGCGTTGATTTGCGCTTTTTGCAGTGTATGGGTGATGAGCGCTGCATGTGCCTGTGGATTGGGCACGGTAAAGCCATTCGATTTACCACCATGATTCGTAGCCGAAGCCCTAATCACCCCATAGATATGATCCCTGTCGGCAAGCGCCCGTTGTAAGGGTTTAAGCAAAACCGCACCTACCCCTTCGCCCGGTACCATACCATTGGCCTCGCTGCCAAAGGAGCGGCTTCTGCCATCGGGCGACAGCATGTGCAAACCCGATAAAGCGGCAAAATGAGAAGGGCCCAGGAAAGCATGTACGCCCCCGCAATAGCTACTGTACACTCTCCGGCATGAATATGCTGACAGGCTTCATGAATAGCCACCAGCGAAGAAGAACAAGCTGTATCTATCGGCATACTGGGGCCACGGAAGTTCATCGTATAAGATACCCGGTTGGCTACGGGAAACATAGATACTTTATAAGGGTCCAGGCCACTCCTGGTTACACCCGCAAATACACCTACCTGTTCTTTCGCCAGTGACTGAGGGGTATAACCCGCATCTTCCAATACATGCCAGGCACATTGCAGAAACTGCCGTTCCTTGGGGTTCATAGCGGCCGCTTCGGTAGGCGAAATAGTAAAGAACAACGGATCGAAATAATACAAGTCTTTGAGAAAGCCGCCCCATTTGCCATAACTCTTGCCCGTGTTATCGGCTGTTTCCATATCGGGCGTAAAATGGTCCTCCACTGCCCAGCGGCTGGCTGGTATTTCTTCTATACAGTCCTGTCCCGCCAGCAGGTTTTTCCAGAAAGCATCTAAGTTGGCTGCCTGTGGAAAGCTGCCAGCCAGCCCGATCACAGCAATCAGGTCTTTATCGGTTGATGGCGCAGGGACAGTACCTTGTATAGACTGAATGACTGGCTGACTGTTTTTTCCGGGTGCTATTGGTTGAGTTATTTGTGCACCATAATTTTTACTGAGATAGGTAATGAGTTTAGCAGCCGTATTGTGCCCAAAGAAAACGGCGGGCTCTACCGTCAATCCATATTGATCATTTAATCTTTTAGACAGATTGGTCACCAGCAAGGAGTCAAAGCCCATTGCGTTGAACTCCTCGTGGATATCAATTTGTGCAGGAGATGTTTTTAAGAAATAACTCAGGGTTTGCCGGATGATCGTCTCCACTTGTTCATTGACTTCGCTGAAAGCTAAGGGCGCTTCCTGAGGTTGGAGGTCTTGTGGTTCTTCGGCCATCCAGTATGCACTGCAATTGAATGGATATACCGGCAGGTGCAGGCGTTGTACAGGTTGCGCGAAATGCGTACCATTCCAGGTGATCGCTGCTCCTTCTACCCAGGCTTTGGCCTGTGCAGCGGCATCGCCGCTTTCTGGCAGGGTACTGTTCTTTTGTCGGTCACTACCCCTTGCCAAATTCCCTGCCTGATCACCCTTTCGCCATAAGCCTTGGCCTGCGCCAGCCATTCCTGCCGGGTGCTGGCTACAAATGCCACCCGATGTTGCAAAGCATCACGACCGGTTTGCAAAGTAAAGGCAACGGAAGCCAGTGAATAGGATGGATTGGCTGCCACCACCGCTGCCAGGTTGCGTACAATGGTTTTGCATTGTTCGGCAGTTGCAGCAGCGATAGGAATCACTACGGGTTGTCCTTCCGCTACTGTAGGATGAGCAGGTGCTTTATATTCTTCAATCAACAGGTGTGCATTGTTACCGCCCGATCCATGCGAATGGATACCCGCGAGCCGTGGCCAGGGAGCTACAGGCCAGTCTTCTGTTGTTGTGGCCAGGCGACAGGGTTGGCCTTCCATATCGAGATCAGGATTTATTGTAGTAAAACCTTGTATACAATGGATCTTATTGGTAGCCAAACTCCGGATGATCTTGAACAGCGCACCCAGCGCCGAAGCTGAGTGCATATGCCCGGTCATAGGTTTTAGCGTGCTTACCCGGCATCCTCCTTCGGGTAATGGTATATTCTTCTCCTTCGCCAGGCTTTTCAGGGCTTTGTTGAAGGATTCCCATTCGGCGATATCGGCCACGGGATTGCCCATTCCCTGCGCTTCTATATACCCTACCCTTCGGGGATCAATACCCGCTTCCTGGTAGCAAGCTGTTATAAGGTCTGTGTGAGCCGGGATATTGGGCGCTGCCATTGATAGACCGCCCTGGCCATTATAATTAACAGCCGTGTGTTTGATAATGGCATAAATGCTATCATGATCAGCAACCGCTTTCGACAAGGGTTTCAATACAAGGACGCCTACCCCATCGGCCCGTAGGAATCCCCTGGCATCTTTGCCAAAAGAAATTACAGAACTATGCGGGCTCATCTGGCCCGTTCTGGAAAGGAAAACAAACGGATCAGGATGAAGTAATAAATTGGCAGCACCTACCAATGCATAATTGATTTCGCCCGAACGGAGGGCATTTACTGCCCGGTGAATGGCTACAGCCGCACCGGAACACATGGTATTGATGTATTCACTGGGGCCACGGAAATCAAAGAAATAAGAAAGCTGGTTGGCGATGAGGGAAGAGGAACTGCCGCTGCCATTCTTCATATCCACCCCGTTTTCCAACAGGCATTGCCGGTACTCATCTTCTTCAGCAGCTACAAATACACCCGTTGTTTTGTCTTTCAATGAACGGGGTGCATATCCGGCATCTTCCAGGGCATGGTAAGCCGCCATCAGCAACAGCCGTTTGCGGGGGTCCATCTGGTCGGCTTCCGAAGGCAAAATGCCGAAGAAAGCAGGATCAAACTGGCGAATATCAGGAATGATGCCCGCCCATTTGGTATGAAATTTATCATCGTCTTTCCCTTCCGCATCGTATAGCTTTTCCATATTGAAGCGGTGGGCCGGGATCTCTTCTATCAAGGAGCGGTCCTGGTCCAGCGCCTCCCAAAATGCTTGCAGGTTGGCACACTGTGGCAGGTAACCGGCCAGTCCAATGATCGCAATGGGATCAGGTGCTGTATCCTTGGTTGGCGTTACCGGCGCTGCGGCCGCCATCATCCTTTCAATAAGCGCTGTTCGCTTGTTTTCTACGTTCATAAAGGAACATTTATAAAGAGGGGTACTTTCAATAGATTATAAGTAGTGCGACACCAGTTTTTTCAAATAAGGCAGGGAGCTTTTACCAGGTCATAGTCTACACCAAAATCAACCAGGCAGGCAATGTCATTTACTCCCACCGCAATGGCCTGGTCTACGATCTTGCGACCATCCTCTACCGAACCGAAGATGGCGCCGGTGGTAAAATAGCGGTGATAGGCATAGTCCAGTATCTGCTCTTTTTCGGCAGCGCCAATTTCACCGGTTTCTTTTTCCGTCCTGCAGGGCCTTTACATGCACTTCCATCGAACTTTTAATGTATTGTTTAAAGGGACGCTCTACCGCTGCCGATACCGTATGTTCATCGCGGTGCACCATCGTATGCAGCATTAAGGATACAATGCCCGTAGCAGGGTCATAACCCGCCTCTTTACGCGACTGGCGGTACAGCGCTATTTTTTTGCCCATCGCTTCCAGGTCCATGCCATACAGCATTGTAAACACATGGTACCCCATTTTGCCAGCCTGGATAAATGAATCATCACTCTTGGTGGCCAATAACCATACATTCAACTCTTTTGAACCGGACGGGGGTACACGGTTACAGGAACCAGCTCTCCACCCGGACCAGGAAACAACACCGTTTCCCCACGCCATAATTTTTGAACAATGGGTATCCGGTCCCAGCAAACCTGTTTACGGTCTTCATAGTTATCCGGTGCAAATATGAAATCAGGTTTATTCCACCCCGTACCAAATCCCAGGTCAATACGTCCACCAGATAGGATGTCATTCATGGCCCACCATTCCACTACTTCGGCGGGATGGTGTAAAGGGAGTGAAACGCCGGCCGTTCTGAACCGGATGCGATTGGTGAGGGGATGAGGTGGGCCGCCATGATGGCCGAATTGGCATAGATAGAACCAAACTCATAAAAATGCCGTTCAGGTATATAGATCGCTTCAAACCCTTCCCGGTCGCCAAACAACGTCACCTCTTTCATGAAGGCATACTTGGCTGCATCCGTTACATCCTTCCGTACATCCGAAAAGAACAGGAAGCTAAAACTAACATCCCGGGCAGGGGCTTGCGGAATAGCAAAAGCATTGTTGGACTGAATGTTCAGTAATGACTCAATGGACTCCATAAATGATAAGTTTTTTATTGACCAGTTTCTTCATCAGAGGTGACACCTTTCCCTTGCGATGCGGACGAAAGGTGTCACCTCTCTCCTGGCTCCTTTTTCTAAATCAGGTAGCTTACTTTTTCATCAGAGGTGACACCTTTCCCTTGCGATGCGGACGAAAGGTGTCACCTCTCTCCTGGCTCCTTTTTCTAAATCAGGTAGCTTACTTTTTCATCAGAGGTGACACCTTTCCCTTGCGATGCGGACGAAGGTGTCACCTCTCTCCTGGCTCCTTTTTCTAAATCAGGTAGCTTACTTTTTCATCAGAGGTGACACCTTTCCTTTGCGATGCGGACGAAAGGTGTCACCTCTCTCCTGGCTCCTTTTTCTAAATCAGGTAGCTTACTTTTTCATCAGAGGTGACACCTTTCCCTTGCGATGCGGACGAAAGGTGTCACCTCTCTCCAGGTTAGGTGGCTTATTGAATTGCCTGTGACTGAGTCCCGGCCAGATGCCCGGCCAGCTCCAGTAAAGTGGGAAACTCGATGAGCCATTTGGGCATCACTTCCCTGCTGAGCTTTTTGGCAATATGAGTAGATAAGCGCATCGCCATGATCGAATCGAGACCGTAATGCTGTAAAGGCTTCCCATCTTCTATTGCTGGTGTTTGTAATACTTCGGCAGCGGCTTTCCTGAGCATGGGCAATAGATCGTATTTTACGGATGTTTCAGCAGTTGGTTGAAAAGCTGGCAGAGCGTCATTGTCGAAACACAAACTATATACCCTTTCTACCAGTCCGCTATCCATGGCTTCCATGGTTTCGATGGAAATGGCTTGCTGTACCATACTCAGGGTGATGGATTGCCCCTGGCGTTTTTGTTGCTCCCATTGCAGGATCAATGATTCATAAAAAGGCACAGGCGCCTGATCCTGTACTGTATTGGTGGGTTCAACTACCGGCAATACTTTATCGGTCAGGGTGCTTTGCATACCCAGTACTGCTTTGACTTTTTCCTTGTCAAAAATGGTACAGAGGCCCAGTATGGAATGCGGGTAATGCACAGAGGCTTCGATTATAGGGAAAGCGTTTTCCATATTAATGAGGTCGAGGCCCAGCGCCTTCATTTTCTTGCGGCTTTCGGGAAACAAGCGATCTTCTTCCCACGGCCCCCAACATTGCGAAATGGCGGTGCCCCATCTTTCACCGGCTTGTCGCAATTGATTCCTGTAGCAGGCAAAGGCATTCTGGAAAGCCACCGAAAAAGCATAGTCTGCATCACCCCGGGCGCCATACGCACCAATGGAGGCAAATAACATAAACAGGTCGAGGTGTTCTTCTTTGGTCAAAGTATCCAGGTTGATCGTTCCCTGATCTTTACCTGGCTCGTGGTATAGAAAGAATCCCAGCTTTTGGACAGTATGCTTTTACTATCATGTTTCCTGGCCAGGTTGATCACCCCGTGGATGTCGCCTAATTCCTGCTTCACCTGTGCATAGGTAGCTTGCAGGGCTGCCATGTCGGTGATATCGCATACATGGTAATATACTTTAGCCCCTGCCTGCCGCCATTGATCACATTGACGTTTTCTTGCTTCATCATAAGGCCCGCTTGATAAAATAGCCAGGTGAGCCTGGTATTGGGTGGCTAGTTTTTCCAGGAGGGAACTGCCGATATATCCCATACCGCCTGCAATGATGTAATGGCCATTTTTACGGAATGCCGGCGCAGTTGCTGCAGGCAGGTTGGTTTCTATCAACTCCTGTGCATACCGTTGTCCATCTTTGTATTGAATAACTGTGTAACGACCTGTGCCGGGTACCACCGCTTCAGCACCCAACCATTCTTTTACAATGAGCTGGTATTTAGCAGCCTCCTGCTGCACCTGGTGCAACCTTACAGAAGTCCATACATGATTGGGATTTTCTTTCATGGCCGACCGGAAGAAACCTGAAAGGGCTGTTAGTTCCAGGCGGGTATTGGCATCGGTTGTTTCATAACAATAATATAGTTGCACTGGCTCCTCCCAGGCTGCCTGCATCAGGCATTGGGCAAGTTGATATACCCACTGCAATTCCTTTTCCACAGGATGTACAGATGGGCTATTAGTTTTTCCTGGTCCAAGCATCAATACCATATCGGGCTTACAACTATTGAAGGACTGTACACTGATCTGCTGTACTGGCAGCTTATGGATGTATAAGGTTTGACCGCCTGATCGTTGCAGTTTTTCCAGTAAGGCGATTAACTGATCGGCTTCGGCTTCCTGATCGTATACCAGGTAAACCTGTTTGCCTGCATACTGTTGTAGTTGTTTGTTCCAGTCAATCTGTTTTGACTGCTCTGCCAGCACCCACTCCTCTGTTGTGAACAGCCATTCCTTGACAGGTAATTGCTCAGTAACAGCGGGCTTTGTTGCCGCAGGTTGGTTCAATAACAAACCAGGCAACCAGTAAGTAGTAGGTTCAAAATTGTAAACAGGCAGGTTGATGCGTACAGGATACCATGGCCCACCTTTCAATGCGGTATACAATTCCGGCCAGGCTACCTGTTTGCCACCGGCCCATTGTTCCTGTAAATAATTAGTAAAGCTATGCCCATTGCTGTAATGGCCGGTGATCAATTCCTCCAGTTTTTGTTGTAATTCCTGCCAGTCATTGATCCGCACTGTCCAGCGTTCTTCCATGGCTTCACGTCCTATCTGCAAGGTATACACCAGGTTCAATAGGTTGCTTTGATCTTTATTAAAGGTTGGTTGATTAATGAATGCCAGCAATTGTGTGGCGCGGTCCTTAAGCCTGTTGCTATTGCGGGCCGATAGTACCATGATCAGAGGTATGGTTTTTAGCATCGCTTCCGGTAGTGCTCCACTTATCACCGGTGGCAGGTATTCTTCAATGACCACGTGGGCATTGGAACCGCCTGCACCAAAAGAAGAGATACCTGCTATGCGTGGCCCTTTATATTGCCTGCCTGTTGCTTCCCATACGGGCCGGTTCCAGGCAGCCAGGCTGCGTTGCACATAAAAGGGTGTTTTACTAAAATTGATATTGGTGTTCAGTTGTTCTGCGTGCAAACTGGGCGCCAGCAACCCATGTTTCATTTGCAGGATGATCTTGGTAATACCGGCAATGCCGGCAGCTGCTTCGAGGTGACCTATATTGGACTTGACCGAACCCAGGGCACAAAATTGGGTATCGGCCGTGTCGGGCTGAAATGCTTTTGAGAGGCCCGTGACCTCAATGGGATCGCCCAGTGAGGTGCCGGTACCATGCGCCTCGATATAACTGATGGCGCGGGCAGGTACAGCTGCCTGGTGGAAAGCGTCACGAATAAGGGCCGCCTGCAATATGGGATTGGGTACTGTATACCCACTGGTTTTACCACCGTGGTTAACGCTGGCTCCTTTTACGATGGCATGAATGGTATCGCCATCGGTTATCGCCTGTGACAATCGTTTCAATAATACTACTCCCACTCCTTCACCCGGTACAAATCCACTGCCCCCTTCTCCAAAACTGCGGCACCTGCCATCGGCAGCCAGGAAACTTTGTGAACAAAGCCCCACATAATTTAAGGGGTGCAGGTATAAATTAACGCCCCCGCAAAAGCCATCGTACAGGTACCTTTCAGTATATGATCACAGGCTTCGTGAATAGCTGTCAACGAAGAAGAACACATGGTATCAATGGGCATACTGGGACCGTGCAGGTTGAGATGGAAAGAAACCCGGTTGGCCACTGAACTGAAAGAGGTGCGCAGCTGACTGTTTTCTCCCAGGTTGTTGAGGGCGGGTCCATATAATTCAAAACCCGTTTTAGTAACGCCGGCAAACACGCCTACTTTACCATCGTATAGCTCAGCTATCCGCTCCCGGGTATACCCAGCATCTTCCATCGCCTGCCAGCAGGCTTGCAGGAATAGCCGTTCCTGGGGGTCCATGGTATTGGCCTCCCTGGGTGATATATTGAAGAATAACGGATCAAAATGGGCAAAGCCGTCCAGGAATCCGCCCCATTTACTATAACTCTGGCCACCTTCAATGGCCTTTTCTTTATCGGCTTCAAAGAAACCTGCCATATTCCATCTGTTGGCGGGTATTTCTGTAATACAATCCTTACCGGCTTGCAGGTTCTTCCAGTAATCGGCCAATGTATCGGCCATGGGGTATTGTCCGCTGATCCCAATAATGGCAATGGGTTCTTGCAGACCATGTTGAATAGGCCCTGCCTTTACGGGTGTGGGTTCATGTACAGGCGGTTGATGAATGGCTTCCTGCACAGCTGTTGTAGTTGGCAGGACGTCTATGCCAAGCCCGCTCCATTGCACACAAGCCGCCTCCTGGTCACGCACCAGGTAATCGGCCAGGGCCGCTAAATGGGGGTATTCATAGAACAATGTCTTGGACAGATCGCCAAAGACCTTTTCCAGCAATTGGTTCAGTTGAACGATCATGACGGAGTTGAGACCATAGGCCTGGAACTCTTCCCGCTCTTCAATCCTTGCAGGACTTAATTTCACCACCTGCCCAAATAGGTTTTTCAATTGTTGGATGGTTGAGGTACGGATCGTGGCTTTATCAATTTGTGGTGTTGGTGTAATAACTACAGGTGCAGCGGGCGCCTTGGCTACGAATGCATGCAAAAGACTTTCCTGTATTTTATGCTTGTGACCATACAACACCATGAGTTGACTGCAACCCGATGCTGCTGTCTGGTAAAAGGCTTGCAAAGCACTTACCGTATCAATGGGTAAGAGGCCTGTTTTTTGATCCAGCTGTGCAGCTACGGCCGCATCTACCTGCATACCACCTTCCTGCCACAAGGGCCAGTTAATGGAAAGGCTGTATCCATGTCGTTGACGTACTGCCACCAGTTTATTGCGGTATTGTACGTAGGCATCCATGAAGGCATTGGCCGTAGCATAGTCGGCCTGCCCGGCATTGCCCAATGCACCCGCTATGGAAGAAAATACTATGAAGAAATCAAGCGGTATACTTTGCGTAGCCTTGTCCAGGTACACCAGTCCTGCAATTTTAGAAGCCGTTACTTCCTGCCAATCGCTGGTTGTTTTATGGATCAGGTAACTGTCCCTGGTTATTCCTGCACTATGTATAATGCCATCCAGCCCACCCAGTTCCTCCTGCAAAGTGTTGATCAATTGCGTAACGGCTTCCGGGTTGACCATATCGGCTTGTTGATACAGTACGGTAACACCTTTTCCTTGTAAGGGTTCCAATAATGACTGGCGGCCTGCAAGAGGCGATCGGCCAGTGAGCACGACAGTACCTGTATGTAGTTGTTTAATGATCTCCTGGGCGAAAATGAGTCCCAGACCGCCCGCTCCGCCGGTAATTAAATAACGCCCCCTTCCTTCCACAATGGGCGGGCAGAATGACCGGCCCTGTATTCCTGCCAGCACAGCTCATACCGTAATTCGTTGACATAACGAATAGCAGCCTGGTTGCTAGAAAGCCTGTTTTCCTGTAGCAGGGCAATTAGCCGCCTCGTATCGATCGGCTGTGTAATACCAATAAGTTGACCAGTGATCAAAGGGTTTTCCTGCCGGGCGGTTTGTAATAAGGCAAACAACCCCGTTAATGTGTCGTGCCCGGCATCCACCACTACCTGGATCAATATTTTGTGCGTGGGCCGATCTTGTAACAGGGTTTGTACCAATTGAAATAACTGGAAGGAGGATGCTTCATAGCTGGCTTGTATATCCTGCGAGGGGTCATAACAGTTGATTACCTGCGCCCTGTTGAAACCTTCTTTTAGGGAAGGAAGCCAGGTGGCAGCATCCATGCCAGCCAGGAAAATAATATGCTGTGCATATTGTGCCGCTATGGGCGCCGCAGGTAATGGCTGTAATTGCCAAACAGGTTGTACCAGCAAGGTACTGGCTGGTGTGGCAGCGGGCGCTGCCGGTGCATCAACTGCTGTTGCTTGTGGCACCCAATACCGTTCCTGTTCAAACGGATAAGTGGGCAAGCTTATCCTGCGCAGGGAAGCCAGGGTGTTTGCAGCATACAATCCCACCCAGTTCACTTGCAATCCTTTTACCCAAAAAAGTACAGAGGCGGTTGTATTTTTACGGGTTATCCATTTGTTGATGGCTTCTCTCAGGTCTTCATCTGCTGCCAGGGCTTCCATAGCCCCATTGTCGCGTTCCACTTTTCCGTAATACAGGTCATCGGCCACTTGCCCCTGTTGTACAAAGTCATCCAACTTTTGACATAGCTCTTCGATGGACCTTACCACCAGGGCCAACCTGGTATCCAATGCTTCCCGGCCTACTTGTAAGGTATAGGCAATGGAAGGCAGGTGTTGATTGTTGTATTTGCCTTGCTGCAAAGTTTTTGCCAGGCGGCCCGCTATCAATTGCAGGCGGTTTTCATTCCTGGCCGATAAGACAATGACCACGGGATCCACCAATGCCCCTGTTTCGTTGACAGGGGGCAATGGGGGCATGGATTGCAGATGCTCTTCCAACTCTTCGATGATGAGGTGGGCATTGGAACCTCCTGCACCAAAGGATGAAATACCTGCCCTGCGTAAATATGCTGTGGTATACCCATTGCTGGTGATAACAGGCCTGTTCCAGGGAGCCAATGATTGCTGAACGATAAAAGGACTATTCTCAAAATCGATATGCGGGTTCAAGGTAGCTGAGTGCAGGGAAGGCGCCAGTTGCCGGTGCTTTAACTGCAACAATATTTTTGTGAGGCCCGCCATGCCAGCCGCACTTTCACTATGGCCAATATTGGACTTGACCGATCCGATGGCGCAGAAATGTTTGTCTTGCGTAAATGCCTGCCAGGCTTTTTCAAGCCGGTGATCTCAATGGGATCGCCCAGGGAGGTACCTGTGCCATGCGCTTCCAGGTAACTAATGGTGCGTGGGTCGATGCCAGCCCGCTTGCAGGCTTTGCTGATTACCGAAGCCTGTGCCTGTGGATTGGGAACGGTATAACCGTTGGTACGGCCGCCGTGATTAATAGCTGTAGCTTTGATCACACCATATACATGATCTCCATCCTGCAGGGCCTGCGACAAGGGTTTCAGCAATACAGCGCCCACCCCTTCGGCAGGTACATAACCATCACCGCCTGCGCCAAAGCTTTCGCAGCGGCCATGGCTGGAAATGAATTTTCCCTGGGCCAGTAATAAGTATTTATTGGGATGGATAGAAATATTCACCCCGCCGGCAATGGCTGCTTTGCATTCGCCGTTTTGGATGCTTTGACAGGCCAGGTGAATAGCCGTTAAAGAAGAAGAACACATGGTATCCACTGCCATACTGGGGCCATCAAAATTGTAGAAATAAGAGATCCGGTTGGCAATGGAAGACGGGTTGCCAAACAAGGCAAGGGGCTGTTCCTTCCTGCTTTCCTGTACGCCATACAACTGGTACTCTTCATACATAACACCTACATATACCCCAATATTGGCGGGTAGCCCTTTGTCGTTGGCGGCCAATCCCTGCCGGTTATAACCTGCATCTTCAATTGTTTCCTGTACACATTGCAGGAAAATGCGTTCCTGGGGGTCTAGTAATTCCGCTTCCAGTGGGGATATATTAAAAAAGAGGGCGTCAAAACTGGCTACATCTTGTAAGAAGCCACCCCACTTGCTGTATGTTTTTCCTTTTTTGTTTTATCAGCATCGTACCATTGCCGATAATCCCAGCGGTCGGCCGGTATTTCCGTGATACAATCTTTTCCCTGGCATAGGTTTTCCCAGAAGGCTTCCAGGTTCTCTGCCTGTGGGTATTTGCCCGATACTCCAACAATAGCTATATCAAGTGGGTTTATTTCTTTGGCAGCCTTGCTGACTGTCGAAGGCTGGTTACTGCCTTTCACCAACGGCCATGCCCGGTTACGCAAGGGCTGTATAGTCGCTGTTGTATTACCTGTTTCCTGGTTGGTTTCGGATGATGCATTCACCGATAAGCCCAATACTGTAGCCAGCTGTGCTGTATGCTCCTGCAAGAAATACCGGCTAAGGTCAAGGATATTGCGGTATTCGAAGAACAATGTTTTTGACAAGACGCCGAATACTTTTTCCAGCCTGGCCGTCATCTTCATCACCATCACCGAATCAATGCCATATTCTTCCATGGCCGTGTCGGCCCTGATCTTATCGACCGGTAGTTTGAGTACGGATGATAATAACTTTTTGAAATATCCTATCGCTGCTTCTTCCAGTTGGCTGTCAATAACCAGTGAAGTAGTAGTGACAGGTTTATGATCGGGCTCTTTGGGTAGTAGTATCTTTTCCGTGATCCTGTTCCGGTTGCCCGCTATTACCATCACCTGCGATCGGCCCAGTGATAATGCATTGTATAAAGCAGTAATGCCTGGCCTGGTGGCCAGTGGTATCATACCAAAGGTATCATACAAATAATACTCCGTTTCACGGTCTACCTGCATGCCACCTTCCTGCCACAAGGGCCAGTTGATGGATACCGTGTGCCCCTGCCTTTCTTCTTGGGCCACCAATTCATTGCGGTATTGCGCATATTCATCCATGAAGGCATTGGCGGTAGCATAATCGGCCTGCCCCGCATTGCCCAGGGCGCCTGTAACAGAGGAGAAGAACACAAAAAGTCAAGAGACACCATTCTGCTGGCCTCGTCGAGGTATTGAATACCTGCTACCTTGGGGCCAACACTTCCTGCCATTCGGCAGCTTGTTTGTTCACCAGGTAATTATCCCTGATCACCCCGGCGCTGTGCAGGATACCGTGCAATCCGCCAAATTCATGGCAAATGGATTGTATTAAAAGCTGTACAGCCTGCTGATCGGTGATGTCTACTTTCCGGTAGTCGATCGTAGCGCCAGCCTGTTCCAGGGCAGCCAGTTCCTGCTGTTTGCGCTGGTCGAGGGAGGATCTGCCCGTAAGCACCAGTGTTACGCGTTTTGTCTGACTAACTATTTCCTGTGCAAACAGCAGCCCCAGTCCACCGGCTCCACCGGTAATGAGGTATACGCCACCCTCCTTCCAGGGGTGTGCTACTTTGTTTGTTGCCTGCGCCGCCGCAATGGTCCATTGCAATACCTGCCGGTGGCCATCCTGGTAACGGATCACCTGATCGGTCAGGTTATTGGCATGCGGTATTAATTGTTGCCGGATAGCAGCTATGGGTTCATGCCTGGCTACGCGGATCAGCTGGAAATAGAAATGGGGCGCTTCTTTGCGCGCTGTTTTTAATAACCCCGCCATTCCTGCATAGAGCTGCCCTTCCCCTTCGGCAGGTATCAATACCTGCACCAGGATGGGCTGCTTATCCGATAACCAGTTTTTTACTTGTTCAAATAGTTCCAGACCTGCTTTACTAAACCGGGCTGCCGTTGCTGCGGTAAACGTCCTCAACTCCACACCAGGCATATCAGCTATTAGTTCATTGTCCATTGCCGGCAACCCACACACCACAACCACTTGTTTCTTGATTGGTTGATTGTTGACAGTTTCCTTATGATCTTTTCTTTCCCACGCTGGTAGTAACAACAGGGTTTCTGTCGTCCCCTTTGCTTCCGTTAGCTCGCTGGATGTTGGCTTGGCAAAGGCAACCCCTTCATGCGTGTACAGACACCGCCCTGATCATTCAATAGATCTATATCCAGTATTCTTTGTCCTACCTGAGCACCTGGTTGGCCTGTTATCAATGCCCAGGCAGTAGCAGGAATGGGAGCAAGTATTTCTAAGGATTCCAGGGCATACGGCAGGTAAGTATCAATAGCATCTCCGCCATTGGCCAGTTCCCAACACAGGGTAGCCTGCAATGCCGGGTCGAGCAGCGCGGGATGCAATACCAACTGGTCCTGTGCCTCCATATTAATAGCAGGCACAGCAATGCGAGCCAGTATCTTTTTATCACCAATGTATAATGTTTCTATGCCTGTCAATGAGGGGCCATAGTGCAAACCGGTGCTATGAATGGCTTCATAACAGGCTTCCTTGGTCATCCGCTGTTTATTAAGAGCCTGTTGCAGATGGAGTAGGTTTTCGTTAGCAGAGGAACTGTTGGCAGGTAGACTGGTAATGATTGCCTGTCCCAGACTATAGCTTTCACGTTCCCCTTCTTCGCCAGGCTGTCCCACAATTTCAAAATGGATAATGCCCTGGGCATCGGCCATCAATTCAATAGCTACAGTAAGACCATCTTTGCCTACCACTATCGGCTGAGTCCATACCATATGCTGCAAGCGTACCTGTTGGGTGGAAACATCAAAGGAGGGAATGGATCGCTGTACGGCTTCCCTGGCCATTTCGAGCTGCGCCACGGCAGGCAGGATAGACCTTCCCTGCACCAAATGATCGCGCAGGTAAAATTCCTGACCCGTAAACTGCACACGAAATCGCTGTAAGCCCAGGTCGGAGATATTTTGGTGCAGTAAGGGATGAAGTACTGCCAAGGTATTAATGTTGCCAATGGGGCTTGGCTTTCGACCTGCTTCCCCACCCAATACCTTTCTTTCTTAAAGGGATACGCCGGCAAGCTGATCCTTTGCACTGGCTGATGGGCATACTGCGCTGCCCAGTCGATCTTAGCACCTTGTACCCAACTGCTCACTTGTGGGTGGTGGCTTTTGGCAAAGGTTTGAACCGTTTGTGGATCGTTGATAAACTGGCGCAGCTGCAACTCCAGCTCTTGCAGGGTGTTTACCGATAGTGCCAGCCGGGCCTGCAGGTGTTCTCTGCCCACCTGCAGGGTGTAGACCATTGCCGGCAATGTTGCATCGGTCAGGTTCCAATATGTTTTGTGCAGGCCAATAGCGGCCAGCAGTTGGCCGGCCTGTGCTATCAGCCTGTTCTCATCGGTAGCAGATAACAGTATAAGGAAAGGAGACGAACTATTTTGTACAGGGGTTGGGTGCGCTGTTACTGGGATGTATTCTTCCAACACAATGTGCGCATTGGCGCCCCCGCGCCGAAGGATGAAATACCTGCACTTCGTGGATAGGTGTTGGTGACACCATTCCGGGTCAGTACTGGTCTTTCCCAATCCGTAAGCCCCTGTTGTACATAAAATGGACTATTGGCAAAATCTATATGGGCATTTAAAGTAGCCGAATGAAGGGAGGGTACGATCTTTTATGCTTTAGTTGCAACAATACCTTGGTGATGCCTGCTATGCCGGCCGCACTTTCGCAATGGCCTATGTTTGACTTGACAGAACCAATGGAACAGAATTGCGTGTCGGTAGAATAATCGCTCATAGCTTTACCCAAGCCCAGTATCTCAATGGGATCGCCCAGGGAAGTACCGGTACCATGTGCTTCGAGGTAACTGATGCTGCGGGCATCGATACCAGCTTCGCTAAAGGCCCTGCTGATGGCCCCGCCTGCGCCCTGGGATTGGGCACCGTATAACCATTGGTCTTACCTCCATGATTAATGGCCGTAGATTTGATCACGCCATAGATATGATCGCCATCGGCAATGGCTTTGGCCAGTGGTTTTAACAATACCGCTCCTACCCCTTCGCCTGGTACATAACCATCGCCCCCGGTACCAAAACTTTCACAACGGCCCTTGCCCGAAACAAACCTGCCCTGGCTTAGAAACAAATATTTATTGGGATGAATGGACACATTAACCCCTCCGGCAATGGCCAGCTCACTCTTACCGCGTACAATACTTTCACAGGCCAGGTGGATAGCAGTCAGCGAAGATGAACACATGGTGTCAATCGCCATACTGGGCCCATGAAAGTCGAAATAATAAGATACCCGGTTGGCAATAGACGATGGCAAGCCCCATAAAGCTACTGGCCTGCCAGCCATTGTTTCTTCGGCACCTAGTAACTGGTACTCTTCGTACATCACCCCTACGTATACGCCTACCTGGTTGCCCAGTCCAAAGTTTTTTGACCCGTCAGGTTTTGTTTGGTATACCCGGCATCTTCAATGGTTTCGTACACACATTGCAGGAATAACCGCTCCTGGGGATCCATTCGCTCTGCTTCGGAAGGCGATATATTAAAGAACAAGGGATCAAACTTGTCTACATCATTTATAAATCCTCCCCATTTGCTGTACGACTTGTCTTCCTGCTCTTTATCGGCATCATAATACAAGCGGTAATCCCAACGGCTGGCCGGTATTTCTGTGATACAATCTTTGCCCTGTTGCAGGTTGTCCCAGAACTGCTGCAGGTTATCGGCCTGCGGGTAACGGCCAGCCACACCAATAATGGCAATATCCAATGGGCCGGTAGCTGGTGCAGGCACCGGCGCTTGTTCAAAAGGCCGGGCCTCAGGTACCACCGCTGTTGGTTGGGGTGGTAAGGCAGTAGCAGCGACTTCCTGGGTGGTTGGTGATGCAGGCGTCAATACCTGCTGTAATTTTTGCGCGTGGTGATCGAGGAAATATTGGGTGAGTTCCTGGATATTCTGGTATTCAAAAAAGAGGGTTTTGGGTAAGACGCCAAATACCCCTTCCAATTGGTTGGTCATTTGCATCACCATGATGGAGTCGATACCATAAGCCTCCATAGCTGCTTCGGGATCGATTTGCGCAGCAGGCCGTTTGATGGTGACAGACAATAAAGAGGTAAAGTATTCGACTGCAGTAGTGGCTGATGGTGTACTTATTGGTACAGCCTCCTGGTGGCTGCTGCCCATTGCCAGGAATTTTTGTTCCAATAACTGCCTATTACCGGGCGCTACCAATACCTGCGATACGCCTGTCTGGATGGCCGCATAAAGCGCTGCAATGCCATCATTAGTTTCCAGCAAGTGCATACCCATTTGTTGTAACAGCATGGCTTCCATTTCTGGCGCCAACTGCATACCTCCCTCCTTCCACAAAGGCCAGTTGATGGAAAGTGTATGTCCCTGCCTTTTGCCTGCCGCTACCTGGGTATTACGCCAGGCTGCAAAGGCATCCAGGTAACCATTGGCAGCCGCATAGTCGGCCTGACCGCTATTGCCCAGTGGCCCTACGATAGAAGAAAATAGAATGAAGTGATCCAGTGACAGTTGCTGCGTCAACTCATCCAGGAAAGCAACACCCAATACCTTGGGCGATAAAACCTGTTTTACTGAGTGGGCATTTTTACGGATGATATAATTATCCTGTACAATGCCCGCACAATGTATAATCCCTTGTAGACTGAGATGCTGGTCATTGATGTATTGTATCAATCCGGCCACAGCTGTTCGATCAGCTATATCTACCTGCCTGTACATGACGCGGGCTCCCAGGGCAGTTAGTACTTTGAGCTGTTCTTGTTTATCAGCATCCAATACTGAGCGACCGGTTAAAATGAGCAATGGGTTATTCACCCGGGTGGCGATCTCCCGGCCAACGATCCTGCCCAGGCCGCCAGTACCACCGGTGATCAGGTAGCAGCCATTGGTCTTCCAGGGGATGGCTGCCGCTGCTGGAGGAAGGGCCAATTCTTTCCATCCGGCAGTTTTTCTTATACCCTCCCCATAACTGATCCGATGTGGTGCTCCTTCGTACACATTTTCCTGTAAGCGCTGCAATAGTTCTTCTTCCCTTGTGAGGATGATCACCTGACCCGTAAAAGCTGGATTTTCCAGCGCAGCGGTTTTTAGTAATCCTGCCAAACCAGTCGTAAGCGTAGGTTCCTGCTGTTGTAGGATGGCCAGCTGCACCAGTATCTTGCCCGGCTGTTTTGCTTGCAGCAACACCTTGATCGCTTCCAATACCTGGATCGTATGCTCCAGGTATTGTTGGGCCATATTATTATCCAAAGCTGGTAATACAATGACCTGTACACCGGGCAATTGTTGTTGCAAGGCTGTCGCAGCCGAAGGAGTTGCACCAGCTAAGAAAACCAGGCGACGTGCAGGAGGCTGTGTAATTACTTGTTTTTCGGCAGCGGCTGCTTTCCAATCGGGTGTTATCAGTAAATACGGCTTTGCTTCTACTGCTGGTCTAATCAAACTGAAAGTAAACCCTTTCATACGCACACAAAGCCTGCCGTTGTGATCGTAGAGGTCTATATCAAATCGTTTTACGGGAGCTGAGGGTCCCTTAACTGGCTGGTTGATCACCGCCCACATCCGGGCAGTGGTAGCCTGTATGATTTCCAGGCTATCCAGGGCAAAGGGTAGATAAAGCGGAGGTTCCTTTTCATCCACCCGGCCGGCCACCAGGCAGGCTTGTAAAGGCGGCATCCAGTAAGCCGGGATGCAAAGTATAGGGAGATAAGGTATTGCTTTCCGTAGCAGGTAAATTGATGGAGGCCAGTAGCCATCCTGCACCCGCATACACCCCTTCCAGGCATTGATGAGCCGGGCCATAAGCAAAGCCCATGGCTTGTAAGACCTGATAACAGCTTGCTTTGTCTTTCGAGCACTGGCGCATTGCGCCTTTAATAGTTCAATATTTTGTGTGGTCTGGTGGGATGGCGCTTTGAACAACGCTGCTCCGCTGCTATACACAATAGGGATTTCGTATGCGTTGGCAGGCTCACCGTATACACTGAACGAAAGGGTATCCTTCTCCACGTTCTTCAGGCTTGTATGTACCACTACACTATTGGTGGCAACTACTATCGGCTGATTCCAGCTGATATTTTCCAGGTACAAATGAGTCTCGCCCGATGGTTGAATATCTTGCGCGATTGCCTGCACCGCGGCCCGCACCATTTCCAGGTAGACCACCGCTGGTAATAGCTTTTTATTATTGACAATATGGTCACGTAAAAAGAACTCCTGCCCGGTAAAGGTGGTTGTAAAAACCGGGCCGTTTGTACCAGGCAGTTGGGTGCCCAATAGCGGATTAGTGATGGCAGTAATAGCCACCACTTGTTCCAATTCAGGTACCCAGTATGGTTGTTTGGCAAAAGGATAGGTAGGCATTCCGATACGCTTACCTGCACTGCCCAGCCAGGGCTTTCCCCAATCGGGCTGGTATTCTTTTAAATAGAGTTCGGCCAATACCACCAGCTTTTCATAATAAGCTTCTTGGCTGGTATCCTTCGACAATAAAGTCTGGCTTACGAGTTTGTCTATTTCACCAAAAAGTGCAGCAGAGCTGGCTGCTTGTTTGGGGAACAGTACATTCCTGAAACATCCGGGCACTTCTTCCTGAGTTTCGAGCAGCGCCAGTTTCTCCTGCAACTCCCCTATCTGTTGTACCAGCAACACGGTTCTTTTGGGAAAATGTTCACGCCCTGTTGCCAGGGTTCTGCACAAGTCAGCCAGTTCAACGGGTATAGTCCGGTTGCTCAGCCAGGCGGCCAGTTCTTTTTCTTTCTGGTACAACTGCTCCGCTGATTTGGCCGAGAGGCATACCATATAATAAGGAGGTTTATCAGGCTGCTGCTCACTGACATCTACAGTTGCCTCCGCTGGTTTTTCTTCTAATACCACATGGGCATTGGTGCCGCCAAATCCAAAGGAACTAACACCCGCCCGCCTGGGCAATAAGGTATTGGCTGCTGTGATCAAAGGCTCCCAGGGCATTAAAGAGGTAACCAGGAAAAAGGCGTACCCGCTAAAGAGATGCGGTGATTGAGTTGTTGGAAATGCAGCAAACCTGGCAATTGCCGGTGCTGCATGGACAATAACACCTTGATTACCCCGGCAATACCTGCTGCCGCTTCCAGGTGACCGATATTGGTTTTTACCGATCCCAGTGCACAGTAGTTGTTGGTTAGTGACATTTCCTGGCCGAGCCCTTGAAAAGCATTGACCAATCCTTTGAACTCAATAGGATCACCCTTGGGTGTGCCGGTGCCATGTGCTTCGATATAGCCAATGGTATCGGGTGTAACACCCGCCATTTGTTGAGCGGCGATGATCACATCCCGTTGTGCATCGGGATTGGGATAAGTAAGGGAATAAGTTTTGCCCCCATGATTTACTGCACTGCCTTTTATAATACCATAGATAGGATCCTTATCGGCCAGGGCTTGTTCCAGTGGTTTCAACAGGATCAGCCCTGCTCCTTCTCCACGCACATAGCCATCGGCCCCATCATCAAATGTTTTGCAGGAGCCTGTTGGCGACAACATCCCTGTTTTGGAAAAGGAGATATGCCGGGTGGGTGTTAATAACAGATTAATACCTCCCGCCAGTGCCATTTTGCATTCTCCCAACTGTAAAGACTGCAGGGCGGCATGAATGGCGCTCAGCGAGCTGGAGCAGGCCGTATCGAGCGGCACACTGGGCCCTTTGAAATTATAATAATAAGATACCCGGTTGGCAATAATAGCTGATGCCGTACCGGTAGAATGATGCGCTTCAATAGACAATTGTCCGCCACGCTCCTGCAACTCCTTATAATCGAAATTGAATACGCCCAGGAATACCCCCACCTGCTCGCCCGAAACCGTAGTCGGACGAATGCCTGCGTCTTCCAGGCAAGCCCAGGTAAGTTCCAGCATTAGGCGTTGCTGGGGATCCATTCTTTCTACTTCCCTGGCCGAGAGGCCAAAGAAGTCAATATCAAAATTGGCTACTCCTTCCAGGAAGCCACCCCATTTGCTATTGCTTTTGTTTTTCTCAGTGGCTGGATCGCCCCAATAGTCGCGCCAGTTCCACCTGTTGGCCAGCACTTCTTCAATGCCCGAACGGCCTGCTTTCAGGTTCTCCCAAAACTCCTCATAATTAGAAGCGCCGGGAAACCTGCACGACATACCAATAACGGCTATATCAGGCCTCCGCATACCGGAAGACCCTGCAACAGGATTATGCATTGCTATACTTAAAGATTAAAGAATACAGAAATCAGCATACAGAATAGAGAAGACAGAATTTGGAATCAATGTCGATTACTTAAGCAAATGTCTGTCAGGTCTCCAGTCGCCAGCCTCTGGCTGGTGACGGCTATTTCGTAGCCTCCGGCTACAAACCAACACTATTGAACCAGCGCTTGCCGGTCGCGCTGAATGCCAAACACCAGTTTGGTAAGTACATCGCCTGGACCTACTTCCTTGAATGTAATAGAGCCCTGGTTCGATAAGAACAGTACACTGTCTGTCCATCGTACTGGTTTGATCAATTGATCGGCCAGTAGCGACCGTATTTTATCCTGGTGATACAGGGCCGCTTCTACATTGGACACAACAGGTATCCTGGGAGCCTGGAAATGGAATTGCTGTAAATACAATTCAAACTCCTGCCGGGCAGGCAGCATATACCGGGAGTGGAAAGCGCCACTTACATTCAAAACAAAATACAAGCTGGCGCCTGCTGCTTCAAAATAATGACCCGATCTATTGATCAACTCTTTCGGTCCCGATAATACGATCTGGTTTTGCGAATTGTAATTCGCCACATCTATTTCATCCAGTCCATGGCGTTGCAGGACGTATTTTATTTCTTCTTCACTTAATCCTTTTACTGCTGCCATACTCCCATCTTTCATCATGGCCATCAAGGCCCCTCTTTTTTGAACCAGGCGCAAGCCTGTTTCAAAATCCAATGCTTCGGCGGCAAACAAGGCATTGTATTCACCCAGGCTATGTCCAGCTACAAAATCGGGTATTTGGCCCGTTTCTTCTTTTAATTGCAGGTAAGCCAGCGCATTCACCACATACAGGGCGGGTTGTGTGTACTGCGTAAGATTGAGGTTCCTATTGGCAGGGTCCAGGCATAGTTCCTTGATGGAATAGCCCAATAGTTCACTGGCCCGATCCGTCAGCGCTGGGAAGGCGGGGAACAGGTTTTCACCCATCCCTTTTTCTGCGATCCCTGACCAGGGAATAGCCAGGCTACCAGCCCGTCTTTCTTTGCCACTGGTAAAGCGGGTGCTGAAGGCTTATGCGCCTGGTGGTAATTGATCACCTCCTCCAATTTTTTTAACTCCTGTTGGAAGGGCGACATGATCTGAAATCCCCGGGAGCTGGAACCTTCCCGCATATTGTATTTGACCAGGTTGGCCAGTGAACCGGCCGGTCCCAGGTCGATGTATAGGAGTTGATCGGTATTACCCACTGTATTTTCCAGGGTGTTAATGGCTGCTACATAATTGGTAGGCTGCCGTACAGAGTCCCAGAAATAGTGAGGCGTAAATGATTGCACCGGCTGCCCTGTTATACCCGATACCATGGGAACCGCAGGCCGGCCCACCGTTTGGGTGGATAAATAAGTGGCATAAGCCGCCTGGGCATCATCAATAGCCGGTGAATGAAATCCATATCCAACCATCAGTTCCTGGTGCAGGATATCCTTTTCTTTCAGGAACTGCTTAACTATATTCAGTGCGCCTTTCTCGCCCGCTATTGCAAATTGTGCCGGGCCATTGATGGAGGCCAGGGTGCTATTGTTCCTGATAACCGCCGTTTGATGATATAGTTCCGGGCCCTGCAATACAGCGATCAGGCCTCCTTCCACACAGCGGTCGCGTACCAACTGAGCTTGTTTAATGATCATTTCCATAGCTGCCCTTTCGGTAAGCGCACCGGAAAGTACCGCTGCGGTAAATTCGCCCAGGCTAAAACCCACCAGGTAATCAGGCTGCACACCTGCTGTTATTAATACCCTGGCCAGGGCTAGTTCAACCATAAAAATGGCCGGGTGGGTATGGTGGAGGGTTGTACAGGGATCAAACAGCTTCTTATCGGCAGCGTACAAAGCTCCAATTATGGATTCACCTTGTACTGCTTTTGATACTTCATCCAGTTCCAGCATCTTTTCCCGGAAAACAGGATGGGTATCAAATAATTTCTTTCCCATTTGATAGTATTGGGAACCCTGACCGGAAAACATAAAAATTACTTTCATAGATAGTGCTTATTGGCTGTTCATATCGCTTTTTCCGTTTCCTGTTCGCTTACCAGTGTTCGTAACATGCCCACCATTAACTGCAGGATGCCTGCAGTGGTGCTTTCCTTCATATAGGTTTCAATATAAGTAAGCGTAATATTGAGCTGGCCCTGGTTGATGGCGGCACTGCATTCAAAAATGGAGTCTTTGATCTCGGGCGGATAAAGGTTTTGGCCTATGTCCTCCTGCACCATTTCATACGCTTCGTTATTGCCCTGGGTATTGGTAGCCCCCAGGTAGTTAAAAAATATCTGGGGATTCTTGCGCAAACTGCAATAGGCTTCTCTTAACCCGTCCTGCCTGATATAATCTATCACCATCGCAAAGCCCGTTCCGCCATGCGGTATGTTCTTGATCTGCTCGGCCACATGGTGCACATCCCTGGTGGCATTTCCATAACCAGGATTAGTCAACAAAAGCACCCGCACCAGCGAGATATAGCCCACCAGCCGGTGTTCACTAACCTCATATTCCGCAGGCAGCAGGTTCCGGCCTGCATGTGATGCGGCAATGTCGAGGCAGTCGACCTTCCGGTGATTGGACATGGCCATGAAGAATACCGCGATCAGAATAGCCTCAAACTCCAATCCATACCGGCCCAGCAGCTTAAGCGTATCGCTTTGAGGTAGAGCCAGGTGATAGGTTTTGTACTGGTGTAGCCACTGTTTGGTACGCAGCACTTCGTTAACTACTTCGGCCTGGCCAAATTGGTCTGGATAGTCGCCCGGTAATAGTTTTGCTTTTTCCCAGGGCAGGGATATCCAATATTCATATTGTGCGGGAAATACCACATCCCTGGCATACCCATTTAAAATGTACATCCATTTGCGATAATCCGTCACGGCCTGCCTTTTCAGCTCCCGGCCCTGTACAATGGTGTTGTAGGCGTTCATGTAATCACCCGACAAGATCAGCATCGATACAAAATCAGACACCACATGGTGCACACAGAACCAAATGCGGCCCTCCTTTTCTGAAAATTTGAAATAAAGGATCCGGATCACGTTGCCCCGTCCGGGCAATAACCAATCCCGTTCTTTGATACAGATCTCCCGCATTTTCACCTGCTGTTCTTCAGGCGTTTCCTGCGACAGGTCATACCTGCTATAGATATTCGATTCGGTCAAAGGATACAGTTCCTGTACCCATCTCCCATCTTTATGGTAGATCTTCACCCTCAGGTTCTCATACCTGGCTACCAGGTACCAGGCCGCCTCTTTCATGGCAAATTCGTTCATGGGCTGCTTGGTCTTTATCATAAACTCCAGGCATACCCAGCCTGGCCGCTTATATTTCAACAGTTCCCCCATAAGCCATTGCTGGGCACCCGTAAGCGGTAAATATTCTACGGTTTTACTTTTAATATCCTTCACGCCATACATGTTTACCATTATTTTCTGTTGGATGAAAGCCTTTCTATATCAGGCTATGCAATTTACTTTGGGGCAATTCCATTAATACATTACGCTGTAATAAGGAAAGCCTTACCAGTACCTTGTCTTTATTATTATAGCGTATCACCTCGCAGTTCATGCCCGAAAACGGGCCATCAACAATTGTCAAATGTTGCCCCTGTTCAAACCTGGAAAAAGATACTTCCACCCCTTTTCCATACGCTTCTACCAACTTCAGGTCGTTGATCACCTGGTTGGATACGCGCGCATGGAGGCCGCCAAACTTCACATACTGAACTACGCCAGTGGCATTAAGTCCTTCAAAATAATTGTCCTGGCTTTTTAAATTAACAAAAACATAAGATGGGAACATGGGCACGTTGGCCAGTTTTACCCGGTCGACCCATATACGCGTTACAGTTTGGAAAGGCAGGTAATAATCAACTTGTTTAGTAGACAAAGATTCGGCTACACGGTTTTCGTGTTTGGGCCTGGTATATAGCAGATACCATCCCGCATTAAAGCTGGTCATATGTTTGGGATAATGATTACTGTAAACTGATAGCAGGCAAATGCAACACTTACGTTTCGTAGAAACGGTGAACGGTTGGGAAAGGGGTAGAGCTATCGCTACTGACTACCCAGAACTGGGTACTGCAGAAGCAATTTCAATAATGATTTGGGTAAAAAAGTTCTCGAATGAAAGGGTCTAGGATCAGTTTACAAGCAACAACAACGTTCAAGAGGCTATGCAATCAGGAAACTAAATCAATATTAGTGAAAGTTTTCGTCTGGAAAATGAGTACTTTTAACAAATACAACATGCTGTTCATTTCGTTTTTGTCATATTACAAAAACTAACCGTTGGCTCATGTTATTAGTGCCTAATCGTTAAACCTTACCACCAATGACTACATCAACCATTAAAATCGCTATTGCCGATGATCATACCGCTGTTCGGCAAGCATTTGAAAAAGCACTTTCCGTTTATGATTTCCTTACCGTGATCTTTGTGGCCGAAAATGGGGCCGACCTGCTCGAAAAACTACAGGATGTACAACCAGATGTATTACTGCTTGACATTAATATGCCCCGGCTATCTGGTATCGAAGCCTTAAAAATTATTCACCACAATTATCCGGACACACGTATCCTTATCTTAACCGCTTTTTCTGATGAAGTATATGTAGCCCAATGTCTTGAATACGGCATTAATGGTTTTTAACCAAAACCATGGATATCGTTGAGATCGTCAAAGCCATTGAGGCTGCCTATAATAATGAAGTGTTTTATACCAACCTCCTCAATAATCCCTTGCTAAAGCATTATGTACTAAAAGGAAAAAGCCGTAACCAATTTATTGCCAGACTTTTCTAATGAAGAGCTCAAAATACTGAACCTGTTACGGGAAGAAAAAAATACCGATGAGATATCCGACAGGATGAACCTGTCCAAAAGGTCGGTTGAATTGAAACGGGATAAGATGCGGCAAAAGGCTAACGTCAAAACGATTGGCGGACTTTTTGTTGTATGCGTTGAAAAGGAACCTGATACAGTAAAGTAGATTCGTATAAGCCTGTTTGGGGAAATGCAACACGTAAAAATAATTTGCTTTTGCAAACCGATAAATTTATATTTGGATAGGTAACATTATCTTCCATTTTCCTGGTTCATCGACTTCCAGGGTTCCCTCTTCACGAACTGTTGTTTTCCATAGCGATAGCTGTATCTATGCCATATAGAATTGGGTAAAACCATTCGGTTAAGGTTGTTTTTGACAAACAGCCAGGCAGTGATGAATGAATTGGTCAACCAAAGGCAGTGTATTGCGGGGCAGTGTGATAGAACAAACGTAAGCGCCGCAGAAGAACGAAATAGACTTGTATTGTAACCAATGATTGAATGTACTGACAAAATAATCCCCTACTCTTTCGATAGACTTCACTTCCATCATCCACGCATCCATAGTTAAACCAGTTTTAATGAGCTTCGACAGCGACTCCTTCACTGTCCAAACCAAGGTGTATCCCGCTGGGCTGTCCATGCCATACTTCAACAGTTGTGCATGATCAGCCGGGGTAAGTACTGCCTGTATAGCCGACGCTTTATCGGCATCCACCCTTTCCATATCAATACCCAGGGATGTTCCTCCGGGAAAGCCAGGGCAATGCCTATGTCATCACAATGGCTGATGCTTACCTGCATATTGGAATGGAAGCAATGCTTTACTACCGGGAATTTGAAAACGCCAAAACCAATATAGAAAGCGGCCATATCGGTTACCTGCTTGCCCGACGCCGTTGATACAGCGGTCTTAGCCGCCAGCCTTCCCAGCAGGTAGCTGGACCGGCGCAGATCAACTTTCAACGCTTCATAATAATTCCTTTCCCTGTCATGTAACAGGCAGAGATAAGGAGTCAGTGCAGCCAAAGATTCGTTGACAATACTGTAATGAGCCGTATAAGAACTGTCTGTTCGCTGTAATTCAATAACCCCGCTGTTTTCCAACCATTTCATGATGAACACATTTGAGATGGCTTAATATAACCATTAAATAATTATTCATGCAGAAAAATTCTGAAGTTGTATTCCTTTTCGATGGACAGGGCAGCCAGTACTACAGCCTGGGAAAAGACCTGTATGATTGCTGCACTACTTTCAGAAATACCCTCCTGGAACTGGATGCGGAAGCCTACCGGTTGACTGGACAATCCATTGTGGAACATATTTACCATCATACGGCAACGCTGACTGATAGTATCCGGGTATCGAATCCTGCGCGTTATATGGTTCAATATGCCCTGGCCATGACTTTACAAGTGGAATATGATATCCACCCCACCCATGTGCTGGGCAATAACCTGGGCGAGGCAGTAGCCGCCGCCGTTGGTGGCGCTGTAGACCCGCTGGACATGTTGGCGGCAGTAACAGGACAGGCGGCCGCGTTGGAAGACAATTGTGAAAAAGGAGGCATGATCACTGTATTGGAAAATGGACTGACAAACGACGCCCACCGCCGGGTATACGAAATATATGAAGCCGCTACACTGGTCACCATTCATAATTGCGGCCATTTTACACTGTCGGCCGATGCCAAAGCCCTGGAAGAAATAAAACCTATCTCCACCAAAACCAGATCCCTTACCAGGTGATGCCCGTCAACCTGGCATTGCACAGTCCCCTGATCGATACAGCCAAAGCCGCCTTCCTGGAATGTACAAGCCAGCTACTGAGCACCAAACCCCTGGTGTCTTTTATTTCAGGCGTACATGCCCGGGAACTCTATCACCTAAGTCCTTATTATTGGTGGCAAACCATGCGTGAGCAGATCAGGTTCAGTGATGCCATCAGGCTGCTGGAATCCAGGGGGCAGTATTTCTATATTGACTGCAGTCCATCGGGCATGCTGGCATCTATTGGCAGGCAGGTCATTCCCAGGGGATCAGGGTCGGCCCTGTTTGGTATCATGGACCCTGGACAGGGAGGCTTACAAAACCTGCAACTATTGAAAAGGCGGCCCGATCTATCCCTGCCGGCTATTTACAGGAACAGTTTATAATCCACACTTATCATTAAACCATACAGCCATGTTAAAAGAGAATATTTTTCAATTGTTGATACAGCATACCCGGGAGCTGTTTCCGGAATTAAACAACCATGCTTTCCTGTACCAGGAAGAATTTAGGCAATTTGGCGCTAGTTCTATTGATCGTGCTGTGATCATTGCTGCTACTTTGGAGGACCTGTCTCTGCACATCCCCTCTCCGAACTGTTTGAGGTGCAAAGACTGGCCGACCTGGTAGACCTGATCTACCTCAGACAACTGGCCAGTATGGACAAAACGGTCCACTAAGAAGTCAGGGCTATTTAATCCAAAGGTTATTGTTTACTACCTGCTTAATGACCTGGTCGCGGTAATTGCGGCTAATGGGTATGCGATGGGAGGAGATCACCAACTCATTCCCGTCAATGGATTCTATTTTACTGATGGAAACGATAAAGGATTTGTGTACGCGGATAAATGACTGGGGATTAAAATTCTCTTCCAGCTTTTTCATGTGCAGCAGGGTGAGGTATTTACCCTTCGTGGTATAAATGGTTACATAATTTTGTAATCCCTGGGCATAGAGGATATCGGCAAATTGAATTTTCTCGTATTTATTCCCGCACTTGATAAAGAAATAATCCTGCGTCTGTGTGTTTTTATGATCATCCATCTGGGCGGCGCGGGAGGACAATTCAAAATAGTCATTGGCTTTTTAGCGGCTTTATGAAAGCGGTCGAAGGTAATGGGCTTTAACAGGTAATCCAGTACATTTAACTGGAAACCCTCCAGGGCATATCCTGGAAAAGCAGTGGTAATGATCACCATGGGAGGCTTTTGCACTACCCGTAAGAAATCAATGCCATTCATTTTGGGCATTTGAATATCCAGAAAGATCAGGTCTATATTTTTCTCGCTCAACAACTTTCCCAACTCAACAGGGTTTACACAAGTATCTACGAGTTGCAGGAAAGCAACATCCTTCACATAATTGGCCATTCCTTCCCGGGCCAGCGGTTCATCATCAACGATCACACAATTTAACATGCTGTATTATTTATTATGGCCTTTGGTATCAGGGGCCGGGGCATAGGCTGTTTTCCTGGCAGGCTCAAAAACTACAAATTCCGATAACTCCATATCCAGGGTTACGGTGAAACTATCCTGCTCACTTTGTATGTCAAGACGGTAATTACCATAGTACAAAAGATCGAGCCTGCGCCGTACGTTGTTCAAGCCAATACCACCATAATTGACAATGTCGGTGTATGTATCATCGGCCGTACTATTGGAAATGGAGAAATGCAGTTGCCGTTGGTTCAGTGACATGGTGATCATAATCCAGTTGGGCTTATCCGTATGTTTGGATACATGCTTAAAAGCATTTTCTACAAAGGTCATTAATACAAAAGGAGCAATGGCCAGGTGGCCCACCTGCTGCTTATCGATCATCAAGGCAATGGTTACATTGTCGTTTTGCCGTAGCTTTTCCAGCTGTATAAAATTTTCCAGGTAAGTGATCTCCTGTCCAATGCTATTTGGGTATCATTACATTCATAGAGCTGGTACCGCAACAGTTCAGAAAACTTAGCCAGTGAGGCCGAAGCCATATTGGGGTTCTTATGAATAAGAAAAAAATAGAGTTAATGGTATTGAACAGGAAATGCGGATTGAACTGATACTTCAGGAACTGCAGTTCGGTTTCCAGCTTTTCTTTTTCCAGTAATTGTTGCCTCCGTTTGGTCTGTATCCAATTCTTCGTGAGTTTGATGCTCATGGCCAGTGTCATGGCGGCCACGGTAGAAGGAATAGTATTCGTAATCAGAAAGTGGGTGAAATAATTGGTATGGGCTCCAAACAACCCGGCCATGCTCTTGCCCGCCAACCAGGCAGTTACATAATAACCCGGAATGATCAATGCTGCTGCACAAAACAAACTAAGCCCCAGGAAAGTAATATACTTAGCGATCTTATTTTTTTCCAGGTATACCGGCATCAGGAAATACAGGTTGAAATATACCACGGCCGCCTGAACAGCTACATAAAAACAAACTTAGCAGTGAAAGGAGAAAACAAAATGGCTTTTGCCGATTGCAAGGGATCACCCATGGCCACCGTCCACCATATATAATGATACAAACACCAGAAAGGGATATGGTATAGTTTGAACCTCGACCACCAGTTTTGAGGCAGGTCATTATGGTAGGCTATTGATTTCATGTACTAAGGTTTAATGTGCTCATTCTATCGACCATGAATATACAAAATTATAGCAATTTATCAGGGATCAATGCATAAATCGTTCCTATAAATCATACTTGTTGAAACTATGTATTTCATCAATTAAATGGCCCCTCTTGTCATTTAGGTTTCGCGTTTTGCACAATCCTGCACAACTTGTGCATCGCTGCTCAACTATCATTAACCACCTTACTATGAGAAAACTGTTCCTATATCTTGTTTTGCTTGCTTTGTCCACGAGCGTCACTGGACAAAGCAGCATTACAGGAAAAATCATGACAGCCGACGCCCGGCCGATTCCAGGAGCCAATGTGCTTCTTCTGAACCTGCAAGACAGCAGCCTCAAAAAAGGCAGTCTTACCAATGACTCGGGAGAATATGTAATGAACCTGGTCGATGCAGGTCAGTATTTTATCCGGTTTACCGCCGTCGGGTTTCAAACCTATCATTCTGCCACCATCATCCTGGCCACCACCGACAGAAACAAACACTTGGGCACGCAGGTCATGGACAGGGAATCCCAGGAATTGGAAGCCATTGTGGTCAAGGCCAATAAACCTTTGTACCAACAGCAGGCCGACGGTATGGTGGTAAATGTGGAAAGCAGTATACTAAGCAAGGGCAGTTCGGCCTTGCAGGTGCTGGAAAGGTCGCCGGGTGTATTCATTGACCGCCAGTACAATAGCATTGCCCTGAATGGCAAAAATGGCGTAATGGTGATGCTAAATGGCAAACTATTGCGCCTCTCATCCTCGGAAGTAGTATCCCTCCTCAATGGCATGAGCGCCAACAATATTGAGAAAATAGAATTGTTGACAACCCCGCCAGCCCGGTACGATGCAGAAGGCAGTGCAGGGATGATCAATATCGTATTAAAGAAGGTAAAGCGGGCGGGTACTTACGGCAATATGTCGCTGACAGCCGGATATGGCCGCCGGGAAAAAGGAACCGTAAGTGCCAATATTTCGCACAGCACAGCCAACCTGGACCTCTACCTGGCTTATACCTTTTCACATGATAAGTCGTTCAATACCTGGTTTGCCGATGCCTACCAGGATGTACCCATATTAGGAGGTCCCGAAACGGTGAATTACTGGAGCACTACCCGCCCCACACAAAACAGCCACGATATAACCCTGGGACTTGGCACCCGGTTAAATCCCAGGACAACCATTGGCGCCAACCTCACTTTCAATAGCAGCCACAATGCCAGCAGCATTGTTAACCATGGCGAGTTTACCATTTTACCCGATTCCTTATTGGTGATGGATGCCCGTATTGACGGCACCAACCGGTGGAACAACCTGATCAGCAGTATCAACCTGGAAAAGAAGATCCGGGAAGGAGAAACGCTCAACCTTGACCTGGATTACCTCTATTATAAGAACAACAACCCTACCACCATCGAGAGCCATTTTACGGGTAAGGATAGTAAGCCAGCGGTAACGGATAATGACAGCATCTTCTCCCCTTCTCAAAAGGGATTCGCCAATACCGACATTCATGTGGGTGTTGTTAAGTTCGACTATGGCAAACAGATCAGCAAAAAAGTAAAATTGGAAACCGGGGCCAAGGGTACCTATACCCGCAGTTCGAGCGTATCGGGTATCGAAAGCCTGGTGGACAACAAGTGGGTGAACAGGAATGGCACCAACAACGACATGATCGTAAAGGAGCAGATCGGGGCGGTGTATGCCTCTGCCAATATAGACTTCAGTGCTACTGTTAAAATGACCATTGGCGCCCGGTATGAATATTCCCGTACAAAAATGGACAGTTCTTCCAAAGGAGGTACCAATATTGACCGGAAGCTGAGTAAGCTGTTTCCCAATATTACCTTCTCTAAAAACTGAACGAACATTCCGAACTGCAATTATCCTATACCAAGCGGATCAGCCGGCCCTCTTATAATGACCTGGCCTCCTTTGTAACTTACAACGATGCGGCATCGGTCATTACCGGTAACCCTTTATTGAAACCAACTATTACCAATATTATAAGGGTAGGATACAATTACAAACAGTATTCTTTCTCGGTATTCTTTAGCCGGGACTACAAACCCATTGCACGCTACCAGCTGACAGCCAGTCCGTCGGGAGAGTTGATGTACGTTTCCCCGCAAAATCTCCAATATCAAAACAACATTACATTCCAAACGAACCTGCCATTCAAGGTTAATGAATGGTGGAATATGAATTATGGCTTTGCCGGCGGGCTACGTCAGTTCAAACTGGAACATACTGCAGAGAAGTTGAAGAAAAGTTATTTCGGCTTTAATGTGTATGGATCGGAAAACTTTAAACTGCCGCAGGGCTGGTCGGCCGAGCTATCGGGATGGTATAATGGCGCTTCGTTTGATGGCTCTAAAAAGTAGATGGATTTGGATCCGTAAATGTGGGCATTAAAAAGACCTGAAAAACAATAAAGGGAGCTTCCTGTTATCCGTATCTGATGTATTTATGACGATGAACATCAATAACTATTTCGGTGCGCTTACTCAGGAAGCCTTTTCTCTTAAAAATCATTTTAGCCTGGACCTGGAGTCCCGTACCCGTCCTATTTTCCGGCTTACCTATACCCGGTCATGGGGCAGTAACAATTCCAAGGGGCTTAGAAAGCAAAACAACGGATCGAGGGAAGAAAGGGAGCGGGTGATAAAATAATGCTGGGAACCTCTCCCTGGATTTCCCTATTGAGGTTTTCGCCGCTTACTCTACCAGGCCCATTTCAATGGCTTTCTTCACCAGGGCGGCTGTATTTTTCACATCCAGCTTTTGGATCAGGTTAAACCGGTGGTTCTCTACTGTACGAACGCTTAGGAATAGCTTAGCGGCTATTTCCTGGTTACTGAGCCCCTGAGTGATCAGCGCTATTACTTCTTTTTCCCTTTTGGTAAGTGAGGGGTATGGCGATCTGTTTTTACCGGGTATGAGTTGCTGAAGCATGTATTCCTTCAGTTCATCATGTAGATATTGTTCACCAGCCATGGCTGCTTCGATGGCTGTTATAATGACCGCTGCATCGGCCGTTTTCAACAGGTAGCCCGAAGCACCATGCTGGAACATGCTTTTTACATAATGGCGTTCATTACAATTGGTAAAAACGATCACTTTCAGCGTTGGCCAGGTTGTCAACACCTTTTTGCATAAGCTGATCCCATCTTCGCCAGGCAGCTGAATATCCATCAGTATAATATCGGGCAGGTCCGCCGCCAGGCCAGCCATCAGCTGATTACCGTCGGTATAAGCACCCAATATCTTTATCTGCGGAAAAGCGGCCAGGATCATACGCAGTCCGTTCAATATGGCTGGGTGATCATCTACCAGGCTGATACTTGTCATAATTACCTCCTCTTGTGTTGGTTCTTTTCTACCGGTACTAGGTAGTACTACTCAATTTCAAATACAGGTATTTGTTCTGCGAAAATAAAGATATGGGGTCAATAGTTTTGTACAAGATTTTAGTGTACCATGATATTACCCGGGAAGAAAACTTTAACAGGAGCTATGGCTGGAACAACAATCACCTACTTATTGCTGCATGCAGCAGAAGTGGTTAGCGTGTTGCTTGTATCCCTGCTGCTCTTCAATACCGGCATACCTTCTATTAATTTTCTGTCCGATATTATTGACCTGTTCGTTAAGTTCCTACTGGTCTTTTTATCCTGGTGGCTTACCAGCCGCCTGGGCAGGCTGGCTATCCGGCGTGCCTGTGCTGCCCGGAAACCGGCGGCTACCATATCTTTTAACGAAACAGGCCCTAAACGCTTCAACGATCAACCCGATGTGCAGGTATTGAAAGCACAGATACAACCTCATTTTCTCTTTAATACCCTCAACAGGATCAATGCCAGCATTCCGCCGCAGCAGGAAGAAACCCGCGAACTGATTGCCAAACTGGCCGATACCTTCCGGTATGCACTGCAGGCTACCAAAGAAGATGAGGTATTGCTTTGCGAGGAACTTCACTTTATTAAGACCTACCTGGAACTTGAAAAAGAGCGTTTTGGCGAAAGGCTGCAGGTGGTTATCGATGCCAGTGAGGAAGTGATGCAGGCAAAAATTGCCCCCATGCTACTACAGCCACTCATTGAAAACGCTGTTGTACATGGTGTTGGTCCGGCTATTAATGGCGGCATTATTAAGATCCAATGCCATTTGCTGGACAACAAATTGCAGGTATGCATCAGCAATACCGGCGCCCGTTACACCGGCCCGGTAGAATGGCTGATGGAAGGCAAAGGCATAGGATTGCGCAATACCATGCTGCGATTGGAAAAGATCTACAATGAGCCCATGCATATTGAAAAGAATGACGCCGGTTGCCTGCGGTTTACCTTCTCTGTTCCATTGCCGCTATAAACAAGCTATTTCCTCCTCATTTATCCACGGCCAGGCCCGGCATTTATTTGCCCGGATAAGCCAAAACGGGCAGGTTTTTCTCCGTCTTAACCAATTAGTTACTACCTTAGCAATTCCCGGCAGGCTGCCAACAAATCACCAGCTGCCGCTACTTGTAAGTAACCTGCAGGCCCTGCAACCTCCCGATCAACCCACACAACCTATTGCCCCGCACAGGCCTTTTACCGCCGAAGTGTTGCAGTAATCTATGCAATACCTGGACTATACCTGCTTTTGAGCTAATAGAAGTATTACTTAACTATTAAATTGTAGGCAAAATGAGAGGACTAGACAACAAAGTGGTCGTAATAACCGGTGCTGCAGGCAGTATTGAAAGATCACCGCCAGGCTTTTTCTCGACAATGGCGCGAAAGTATTCCTGGTAGATATGAATGAAGATCAATTGAAGAAGACAGCGGATGAGTTAGGGGTAAAAATGTAGCGTATGCTGCCGCAGATGTCACTAAATCGGCTGATGTAGAGCGCTATGCCAATGCAGCGGTAAAACAATTTGGCAAAATTGATGTGTTTTTCAATAACGCCGGAATAGAAGGCGTGGTAAAACCCATCACCGAATATCCCGAAGAGGTTTTTGATAAAGTGATTGCCGTAAACGTAAAAGGTGTTTGGCTGGGTATTAAATATGTATTGCCCCTGATGAACGATGGCGGCAGTATCATCAACACCTCCTCAGTGGCCGGTATCAATGGCAGTCCCAACGTAAGCGCCTATATTACCAGCAAACACGCCGTGGTGGGTATTATGCGGGCGGCGGCCACAGAAGCTGCTTCCCGGAAGATCAGGGTCAACTCTGTTCACCCCTCCCCGTCGACAACCGCATGATGCGTTCCCTGGAAGAAGGATTTGCACCAGGCCATGGCGGCGAAGCCAAGAAGAACCTGGAAGCCACCATCCCACTGGGCCGTTATGCCGAACCCAGGGAAATTGCCGAGCTCGTCGTATTCCTGGCCAGTGAAGAAAGTAAATTCATTACCGGCACCACCGCGGTCATCGATGGCGGGTTGAGTGTGCTGTAGAATTGTGCGTAGCAAGTGGCAGGTAGTAAATGGGGCATTAGAGTGGCCCACCCTGGTGCCTGGCAAAAATTTTCTTAACCAAATAGTCAGTAACAAAGCGCGCGGACAACAGTGAATGCTGTGTAGTCCGCGCGCTTTGTTGTTCATAGTGGATTGAGCAGTGTTTATACAGTATCTATGCCATGGGCATTAACCCGGTATCCGGCAGCCAGAATTGTACCCGCTTGCGGAATACTACTTTTTTCAAACAGCAGCTGGAAGAGCTGCATGCTACCGAAACCGGCAGTTTTGCGGCAGACGTTGAGGCCGAAGGGTTGAAAGTGGAATGGTGTGACCTGATGATCTGGCAATTTCCCCTCTGGTGGTTTACCATGCCCGGCATATATGTATTACCACCACAAATCGTTTACGGACCGGCCAGATATCCCCTGAACAGCGGGAGAAGGAATAGAATAAGGGGCAAACCAGGCTGCAGCAGGTATTTGAAGAACAGCCCCTTGAAGTAAGCCCTTATTAACCGGTAAAAATAGTTTTGGACGGATGTCCAATCCCAGGCACCTCATTTGTTATGGGTATATACATCGATTATTCAACGATTAAAACCTACAACATGGGCAAACTATCATCCTTTCAGTTCCTTACGCTTAATGGGTATTATAAAGGGCCTGGCGAAGACATCAGCTGGCACCAACACGGCGGGGAAGAAAGTGAATATGCCAATGAGGGCCTCCAATCCAACAGTATCCTGCTCTTTGGCCGTACTACGTATGAAATGATGGCCAGCTTCTGGCCCACGCCCCAGGCCCTGGAATCCATGCCCGGGGTAGCCAAAGGCATGAATGCGTCGGAAAAGATCGTCATCTCCCGCAGCCTGCCAAAGGCCAGCTGGAACAATACCCGGATCATTAAGGGCAACCTGGAAACAGCCATTGGCCAGCTGAAAAAGGAATCGAAGAAATCCATCACTATTTTGGGCAGTGGCAGCATTTTACGCCAGCTGGCCAGTGCCGGACTGGTAGATGAGTACCAGTTTATGATCGACCCGGTGGCCCTGGGCCAGGGTTCGCCCATACTGGAAGGGATCAGTGACAAGCTGGTCCTGCAACTTACCCATCACCGGGTATTCAATAGTGGCGTGGTACTGCTTTCGTACCAGCCCTTGAAAAACTAAGTTACATTTACAATCAGCAGAGGTGACACCTTTCGTTTGCAAGGAAGACAAAAGGTGGGACACCCTGCTGCCCAGCATGGCAGCGCCGCAGGGTGACTCACCTTTATCAGAAAGAGGTGACACCTTTCGCTTTCGAAGCAATGGAAAGGTGTCACCTCTATTGATGTTTTCCTCAGTCGCCAGCTTCTGGCTGGTGACGCCTTTACTCGCTCGCCTTCCCGCCGCATGGCGGGATGAGGTGATTTTGTAGCCTCCGGCTACAGACCGGACAGTAGTCTAAAGCAGCTTAAAACCAATAACGATGGATGAATATTTATTGCTGATGCGCCTGGATCTGATTACACGTGAAGCCCAGCCTTCGCCCGAGCAGCTACAGGTATACATGAAACAATACCAGGATTGGGTAGGTGGCATTGCCGCACAGAACAAATTTGGCGGAGGTACCAGTCTGAGTACCGAAGGCAAGGTATTGAAGCCTGATAATGTGGTCACTGATGGCCCCTATGCGGAGATCAAGGAATCCATTGCCGGTTTTATCATTGTAAAAGCCGATAGCTTTGAAGAGGCGGTGGCCATGGGCCAGGCATGCCCCATCCTGCAAGGTCAGGGCAACAGTGTGGAAGTAAGGAAAGTAGTAAAAGTACACAATGCCGGATAGGTTGTATGAAGGACAATGGCCAATTGATACCGCATTTATTCAGGACCGAATACCGGAAGATCGTATCCGTACTCTGCAGGCATTTTGGGTTTGAGCAAATTGAAATGGCTGAAGACCTGGCCAGCGATACATTCCTTACGGCCACGCAAACCTGGGGTGTGCAGGGTATTCCTGCCAATCCGGTCGCCTGGTTGTACAATGTAGCCAGGAACAAAGCCAGGAACCAACTGCAACGCCATGCCGTATTTGATAAAAAGATCGGCCCCGAAATCAGATCAGCCGGAACAGGCATGACGGAGCAGGATATTGACCTGTCGCAGCAAAACATCAACGACAGTCAGCTGCAAATGATGTTTGCTATTTGTCATCCTGTTATTCCTACCGAAGCGCAGATAGGATTATCCTTGCGCATTCTCTGCGGATTTGGGATTGAAGAAATAGCCGATGCCTTTCTCTCCAATAAGGAAACCATCAATAAGCGCCTGTTCCGGGCCAGGGAAAAATTGCGCGAAGAAAAGATCCCCATCGCCCTGCCTCCCGCAACTGCTATCGACGACAGGCTGTCAACGGTATTGAAAACCATCTACCTTTTATTCAATGAAGGTTATTATAGCCTGGGGCAAAACCATACGCTGCGCAAAGAACTTTGTTTTGAGGCCATGCGTTTGTGCACCATGCTGGTGGAGCATCCCGGCACCAACAAGCCGGCTGTAAATGCCCTGCTGGCATTGATGTGCTTTCATGCATCGCGTTTTGAAGCACGCACCAATGCCGCCGGCGAACTGATACTCTATGATGAGCAGGATACCGATCGCTGGAATACCGACCTGGTGAGCAAGGGCGGTTATTTTCTGCGCTGCGCCGCCCAGGGCAATACCCTTTCCCGTTACCACCTCGAAGCAGGTATCGCCTACTGGAATACCCAAAAGCAAGACAGTGCTGATAAATTGAACAGTATAATGCAGCTCTATAACCAGCTTTTGCAAATTGAATATTCACCAATTGCGGCCCTCAACCGCACCTATGCCCTGTCCAAAGTAAAGGGTAAGCCAGCGGCCATTGCCGAAGCCGAAAAATTACAACTGACCCGCCATCACTTTTATTATATCCTCCTGGGTGAGCTTTACTCCCATATCAACAATGAAACTGCCCGCCAACATTTCGGTCAGGCATTCCTACTAGCCCGTACGGATGCCGAGCGGCAGGCCATTCAAAAGAAGCTGGATGGTTTGTGAAAATGTGTAGTTTTTATATTGCGGGGTTATTTTTTCTATACACATTTAGTACAAAACACTTTGGGTACAGTGCCTTTGAAGGCAGTATCCTGCTTTCAATACCACAATAAATAGTTGATTATAAGTAAATTACCTTCCGCTATTCCTTATTTGCCGGTTTCAGGATCGTCGTCAGCAAATGCCCCAGGTCGCCAGGCACCTTATGGATCCGTCCGGTATTGAAGGACATGCCGATGGCCCCGGCCGGCAGTTGACCGCCTCCTATGCCGAGCCCTGTCATGGTATAGAAAACGGTGGGTTCATCCCCTTCTTGCCAAACCAGAGGGTCATGCCCGAAAATCCGCCTTTACTGACCTTTACTTCTTTACCATCTATTCTCACCAGTTTGTAATAGGTGCCTGAAGGGATGGTCTTTTTCATCGTCTACTTTAAACGTGAGGGTATTGTCGTCACTGGCTCTTTCGCCACCAAAAATGTAGATGCCATTCTTTTCATGGTTTTCAAAGTTCACTACCCGGATAGAATCATTCCAGTAATACGTATCCAATGTCAGGGTAAGCTCATTGGTCGAGTCATTGTAGTGGTAATCATTCAATTTAAAACAGGTAGCGCCATCCTTCTTTGCCTGCCCGGCAATTTTATAGAACAGGTTGGTGATATTGGCTTCCTTTTTTTTACGGCCGGTCACCGAATAGGTGGCCACAAAACTATAAGTTGCAGAATCCGTCCTGGGTTCAATAAAAGCAAAATCTTTGGCTGGTGCGAGGTCCTTTAGATTATTGGTTTTGACGACGGTTACGTCTTGTGCACAAACAATATGTGAAGCGTAACAGGCGAGGATAAGTAGCAGTATTTTATTCATGGCAGGTGGTTATCATTTGCTGAGATGAGAAGCTTATCATAATGCTAACTCCAAACGTCTTTAGCAGGCAGTTCGGACGCTAACGTCTTCTCCAACCAGGCCCAGGATTTATTGTGACTAAACTTCATTTATCTACCGGTTATTAGGGAATAGAAAGGTTATTAATACACAGATCAATAAGAAATTAAACTCAACGCCATTCCTGCCCCCACCCACTACAAACCAACCCTCTTTGAAATGCACCATAATAATGCCCATGATCAACACCAGGATGGTCACCAGGGCGGCGGGTTTGATATATCTATTGATCAGGAAACAGGCGGCGCATACAATATGGGATATTTTGATGGCCCAGGCAATGGGTACGCCCAGGGGAGAAAAACCTGCCTGGTTGAGGTATAGATTACCAAAATCATTAATGCCATTGTTGAAGATGCCGGGAATGCTATGCATCAGTAAAATGATGGCTACGGCCACGCGCAGGACGAATGTATTGTTGAATCCTTTCATAAGCAGAACGTTTTTACCATTGTCTGAGGGCCTTCATTACCCCATCGAAGTTAGGTACCAGGTATTGATGATAGTAATCAAATATAATAAGAAAACCCGGCACCTGCCGCCTTCTCGCAGGGCACTAACAGGTGAAATTCAGGCTGGTTGCAGGGTCTTTGGGACACATTTAAAGATCTTCCGGTATTTATTACTACCCATATCCCTAATGTATTTTTCTTCTATGATCTGAAGCCCATTATCAGCAATGATCTTTTTCAGGGCCGGCTCTGTTAAATAAGGATTGTTGCATCCTTTGTCTGTGGCAACGGTTTTCAGCACCAGCGGTTCTTCAATAATCACCAACCCACCTGGCTTCAACAGGGAGCGTACATCTGCAAACATGGACGCTTTTTCATCAAACTCATGCACTACGGCAATCATTAGTACTTTGGTAAAATGTTGCCTGGGCAGCCCCGTGGTACTGAAAGTGCCATAGGAGAATACGAAGCTGTCGATCGGTATATCGGCTTTAAAGTTTTTGATCATCCGGGCAAACACTTTCCTGTTGCACCTGATGGAATCAATATCTTCAACATAATACTTAACTGGTGGAAAATACTTAGACAGCCTCACCAGGTTATAACCGTTCCCACTTCCTATATCTGCCACCACATCACCTGGCACAATATCGATCACTGATACCATGGTATCCAGTCTTGCCTGTTTGATTACCTGAATAGTTGACAACATGCTCTTCTTAACTTGTCCTGAAGACAACAAAGGAGTAAGGATTACCGTCAGCAATAAGGTACGCATCATAGACAACAACAATTAATTTATCCTATTAAATGGGAATTGGGTCCCCAATATACACAACCGGTACAACAACGGGGCTATTCCAGTAGATATACTCAGACTTTTTGTTGTAACTTTCCAATGGAACACCGTACCGTTCAAACCACTCACTTCTCCATGACTAAGGTACCTCATTTCATTCACTCCAACCAAATAGTCAGTTACCCTACCGTTGCTATTCCCTGGTAATAACCGTTACCGTGGATAGAGGTGACACCTTTCGCCTGTTTCGCAAGGGTAAAGGTGTCACCTCTGGACAAATCTCATTTAATTCTTAATCATTAAATACCATCCCATGGCAAAAGCAGCTAAAAAGAAAGCAGCCGGCAAATCAGCCGCTGCCAATCCCATTAATAACACCTTCGATGTACTCTATAATTTATGGTTCCCCATCAACCAGTTACCTATTCCGCCAAGGGCACTGCCCGAAATAAGGGTTATTTCCCAGCAGGTGCAAGCTGGTTTTTGGAAGGAAGTAAGTAGCAAAAGAATCCATTGCTCGACCTGCTTACCCTGCTCACCTACCCCACCCAGTTGCCTTTTTACCCACAGCTTCAACAAAGCAGCAATCCGGCTATAAAGGCATTCATTAAAGTGGCCAATGGTATGGGTGGACTAACGATGGACCAGGCCTCGCAGGTACTGGGTTTCTTTTTGAGGGTACCGCAGGCCCGCTGTCTACTCAAATAGCGATGACCATCCGGGAAGCTTTTTTGTCGGTGATCTGGGACCTCCGCTCGCGGTGCCGCTTACCGGCATCCAGGTGCCCACCACTTTTGTGAGCAATACCCCTGTGTATTCGCAGATCAATTATCCCAAGCTGCCTTCCTCCAGCTGGCTTACGTATGATGCCCATGCCAAAGTGATCAAGGCTAAAACCGGGGTGATTGACTACCTCATTATTGGCAGTGGTCCGGCCGGTGCCACCATGGCCCATGAGTTGCAAAAAGCCAAAAAGAAAGTAGTGCTTATTGAGCAAGGGCCCTGGGTGGTATGGGGCTCTATGAATACCATGAGTTACTCCAAACTCATGTATGCCAATGATACGGCCACTACCGCCAATAACAGTGTGATCGTACGCAGTGGGCAGGCCATGGGCGGAGGAACCACTGTGAATATCGACCTGGCTTTTTCGCCACTGGAAGCTACTATTCAATCAAGGCTGGCCAACTGGATCGAAAAAGGATGGCTGGATGGCCGTTTCTATACCCAATCGCGCATTTCGGCCGCCTATCAGTGGGTGCGCAATGCCATTGGTACCCGGGCGGTAACTCAATCGGAGCTTAATCGCGATAACCGCGCTTTATGGGATGGCGCCAATGCATTTGGCGCTGATCCCTCCCTGTATCACCTCAACCGCTTCCCGCAATTACTGTCCCCCTCACCGGTTACCCAAAAACGGGATGCTGCCCGGGAACTCATCCTGAAGGCGGCGGAAGACAACAGCAACAACAACCCATTGAGTGTAATACCCGATGCCGCCGTGCAGCAATTGCTTTTACTTCTACAGGAACGGATGGAAGTGTAAAAGCGGCTGGTGCTTCTTTGTTGTTTAATGCCCCCTGGACGGAATATGGCAATACCATTGTTGACCCCTGTGGATTGAAAATACCCGCTGGTAATACAGCCGCTATTTATGCCGAAAATGTGATCTTATCGGCCGGCACCATTGGTTCGGCCAGGATACTGCTCAATTCGTGGAGAACGCAGCCAGCCTTACAAAATCCCAGGATTGGCAAGGGCCTCATCCTGCACCCTTCCATGCCCCTGATCGGATTGTTTGAGGAAACGATCAACCTGTTGGAGGGGCTTGATAGTGCTACCTTCCTGGAAGCCTTTGGCGTAACACCCGGATTTATCTTTGAAACGATGGGCGCTTTGCCGGCCTATGGCGCTCTCCTGATACCCGGCAGTGGACTGGATGTATACAAACAGATCACCCAGTTCAACCGGTCGGTAGGTTTTGGGGTGATGCTGGTAGATACGCCTTCCGACTCCAACTCGATACAACTCGATAACACAGGAGCAGTGATCCTGAATTATAACCTTAGTGATGGTGATAAACAACGGCTTCGCATTGGGGTGGGTATTGCCATCCGCATGATGTTTATGGCCGGCGCCAAACAGGTGATCATCCCTACCAATGAAAATGTACTAAAGCTCAGCAATTTCAATCCCATGGTGGGTACTTACCTTAACGACATCAAACAAGCCGACCTGGTGGAGCAAAATATCCAGTTCATCCCCAATCGCACCATACTCACTTCGGCCCACCTGCAGGCAACCAATAAAATGGGCACCAGTGCCGATACTTCGGTAACATCCATCAATCAAAAGATCTGGAACTATAAAACAAAAAAGAGATACCCAACCTGTACCTGATGGACAGCAGTATGTTCCCCACCTCGGTAGGAGCCAATCCCATGCAATCCTTGTATACACTGGCCAAGATATTCTCAGAGCGGTTGCTGGGAAAAGCTGGTACACCGGGAAAGTATTCATTTACCGATATTGAAACAGACCAGCCAGCAACCGGACCGGGGCGTATATAGGAAAAGGATAGAAAAGGAAGCGTTAACCCAGGTCGGCGATTTTTACCGGCAGCCTGCGAATTCGTTTTCCGGTAGCAGCGAAGAGCGCATTGACCAATGCAGGAGCAATGGGCGGTACGCCTGGTTCACCAGCACCGCCCATTGGCTCTGTACTGGGTACAATGAATACCTCTACAGCGGGCATGTCCTTCATGCGAAGCATACGGTAGTCGTGGAAATTACTTTGTTTCACACGTCCCCGCTCCAGGGTGATCTCTCCATACAGTGCCGCCGTAAGCCCAAATACAATACCGCTTTCCATCTGCGCCCGCACGCCATCAGGATTTACGGCCAACCCGCAATCAATGGCGCAGACAACGCGGTGAATATTAATTTTTCTTTTGTCAAGGGATACCTCCACCACCTGCGCCACATAACTGCCCATAGCTTCATGAACAGCTATTCCCCGGAACCGGCCCGCGGGCAGGGGTTTGCCCCAGGCGGCCTTTTCAGCAGCGAGGTTGAGCGCTGCCAGGTGGCGCCGATGCCCTTTCAATAAAGTACGCCTGTATTCCACCGGATCTTTTGACGCCATGGCAGCCAATTCATCGATCAGTGATTCCATGACGAAACAGCTATGTGTATTTCCCACGGAGCGCCAGGGCAAAACCGGAACACCCACGGTAGTAGTGTGCAACTGTACAGAATGATCGGGAATGGAAGCTAAGTAGGGAGAACCGTTCACCCCATCCACGGAACCATAATCAATTCCATTGTGGATGATGGCCGGGGCCAATGGGGTGTTGGCAAAAGTGATTGCCCTACAATATGATGTTCCCATGCCATGGGAAGCCCGTCGTTTCCTATGCCGGTGATCACCCGGTGCAGGTAAACCGGCCGGTAATATCCTCCCCGGATATCATCTTCCCGTGACCATACCAGTTTGATAAATTGGCCGCTTGCCTTCGCAATGTGTACGGCTTCTACAACCCAGTCTGCATCAAAAGAGGCTTTTCTGCCAAAGCTCCCTCAATAAATGGTGTATGGATAATGACTTGTTCCTCTTTAAGGCCTAACAAGGTAGCTACAATGGATTGATACAAGGAAGGTGATTGATTACCTACCCATAGCTCACAGCCGTTTTCATCAATCTTTACCGTACAGTTCAGCGGTTCCATGGGCGCATGCGCGAGGTAAGGAACAGCAAATTCGGTTTCTACCACTTTAACAGCTTTCTTTAATGCGGCCGTTACATCCCCTTTTGCTGACTGACAGGGCCTTGCGTTTTGGATAACTTGCGATAGGCTTCCAGTTGGGCGTTGCTGTCGATGTTTTCATGGACGCCCAGGTCCCATTCAATTTTCAGTTTATTGCATCCGGATCTGGCCGCCCAATAGTGATCGGCCACCACAGCAACCCCTGTAGGTATCTGCACTACTGCACGCACGCCCTGTACCGCTTTTGCAGCAGCAGCATCGAATGATCTTACCTTGCCACCAAATACGGGCGCATGGGCTACAACGGCAGTCAGCATACCGGGGAACTGAATGTCCATACCATATATAGCCTTTCCTGTTATCTTTTCATGACTGTCCAGGCGTTTATGCGATTTACCGATATGTTTCCATTCCGCCGGCTCACGGAGCTTTACGGAGGGTATGGGTAATTTTGATGCTTCAGTGGCCACCTCTCCATAACTAATGCGTTTGTCGCCTGCTATTACAAAACCATTTTCTGTGTTGCAATCGGCAGGCTGCACTCCAAGCCTTTTGGCAGCGGCGGCTACCAACATTACTCGGGCAGTGGCCCCTACCCTGCGGTAACGGTCAAATTCGGACGAAGTGGAAGTGGAACCTCCAGTGCTTTGCCCCCAAACAGGGTCTCCATATTCCTTACCGGCCGGGCTATGTTCCACCTTAATATGCTTCCAGTCGCAATCCAATTCCTCCGCAACCAACATGGGCAAAGTTGTCCAGACACCCTGGCCCATTTCCACCTTGGTAAGTATAATATGTATATTGTTGTCTTCATCAATACGCAGGAACCCATTGGGAACCATCTCCTTTGGAGCTGATGTTGCCGATAGGAGACGCCTGGCCCGGGCGGGAATAGAAAAGGAGATCAACAGTCCTCCACCGGCCAGTGCACCTGTTTTAAGAAAATCCCTGCGATTTACCCGGTTAGGTTTGTCCATTTTAATGCTTCTATTGTGTGCACAACCGGTCGCCCGGTTATCCTGTTTTAAGCAATAGCCCATCCATTCGTCAAGAATTTATTGCATTACATGTAGCAATAATCTTCCAATCCTACGCTTTGTGTAAGTTTAAACATAATTATCATTATGGAACTGTTAACCTACATCATAGCGGCTTTTGTCTTGATGACCGGCAAGGCTGCCGCTGCCGACCCTGGCCCGCGTAAACCCTTACGAAAGGTATTCAGTGGCTCTACTCCCTGTCGCTCTTTCAGAAACACCTACTAATTTTTATATTATGTCATTGCTATTATCTGCCCTGATCGTTTTTCCCTGTATAGCTGTACGGCCGGTGTACAGGAAACCAATGGTCAACTGAAGGAAGTATTTGTGGGCACCACCCCCTGTGGTCAGCATATAAGACCGATACATCATATTGCTGCCAATACCGATTGCGCCCTGGTAGAATGGGAGCTCACCTTGCTGCGTGACCCCAATACCAAAAAGCCAACCACCTTCCGGATTAGCGGCAACAGTTCCTATATCCTGCCGGATAACAACTATTCAAAGCCGGGCACTAAAAATGAGGCATCCGGCAAGTGGAGCATCCGGGAGGGAACAGGTTCTTTAGCCGGTTCTGTGATCTATCAACTGGATGCCGGTAGCCCCAATAAAATCCTGCGTTTTGTAAAACTGAGTGACGATCTGCTCCATTTGCTGGATCAACAGGGACACGCTATGCGGGGTGACCCTTTTCAAAGCTATACCCTTAACCGGATTGCCCAATAACAGTACTATGAAAAAGATACTATTTGTCCTTCTCCTGATTTCAAGTATGCTTGTCGTACAGGCGCAGATATTGCAGGACACCATCCCGCCTGGATCGGTTACACTGGCTTATTATGAAGGCAGAACTCCCTGCCAGGAAATAATGGCTGTATTGGAGATGACCGGTTCCGAAGCATGTATCAAACGTAAGATAGCTTTGACCTTGTATGCAGACGCCGTTACCGGCCATCCTACCCAGTATAAGATCTGGGGCATGGGCATGCGTACCGGCACAGGCAGTTGGTCTATTGAGAAAGGTACACCTACCCATCCACAGGCAGTAGTGTACCGGCTCAATATGGGGCCAGTGAGCCTATTGCTGATGAAAGCAGATGAGGTATTGTTTGTGCTGGATAAACAGAAAAACTTTTTGGTGGGCAACGCCCATTGGAGCTATACCCTCAACCGGGTGATGGATAAACAATCCTGGCAACGCTGGCGCGAGCTGGTACACCAGGGATTGCCCTTTTAATGCCTTCAGTAAGCTAAACGGCTGCTGGTCTTAAAATGCACTTAAAGGTATCAACTGTTGTGTGTTAAAATAAAGCTGGCTGTATATTGTGCAGGAATTAACCCTGATTCTTGTATATGAGAAATATTGTATCCGTATCATGCTGCATCTTTTTGGCCCTCACGCTAACTGCTCAACAGCCTACCCTTGTATTCAAAGTAATGCAAGGTGAACAAAAACCGGCAGGCATTATTAAACCACTCGAAGGCAGGTATATAATAGGTTTTCCCTCTTCAGGGTATTTGCCAATAACGGGAACTGGAGCAGTTCCTGTAATAAATGAAAAGACCATTTCTTTTGGAGCGGATCACAAAAGAAATGGTCTCTATCCCCTGTTCCCACTGCCTAAGCGAAAGAAACCCTACCTTTTTAGCAGCATCTTTAATCTTGCATTTTTTTCCTTTAATAGCGCTGGTGAAGTAGCTGCACCCAGTGAGAAACTGAAATCGGATGCATAGGTAGCCGAACCTGCAATCGTAGCATTTTTATGACAGGTAAAGCAGGTGGTCCTTTGTGCATAGGTTTCCAGCGTGGTATTGGCTACCGTAGTGCTGGGCAAACTAAGGTAGTCGGTGTACAATGGCCTATACAAGCTGGTTTGGTTATTGGGGCTCGATTGTGACCATATTACATTTACCAGTGAGTAATACTGCCAAACCGATCCGGGAAAATTGGTTTTAATATAATTCTGAATGGTATTGTTGATAGCAGTAGCATTGGGATCGAGGTAATTGATCCGGGTTACCTGTATAGGCTTCGGTCCCGGACCTCCTGGTTTTAGATAATAACTGGGGGTTGATTGTTTGGGCAACTGGCACATGCAGGATCATTGAAATTATAGGTACAGGTATCGCAGGGAGCCGCCTGCGGATTGGGCACATTGTCTACCTGCTCAAACGTAGCCCATACCCAGCTTTGCTGCGACTGGGTTTTGTGCAGGATGTGCAATCCTACCAGGGCCAGGATGGTTTGCCGGTACTTACCGGTATTCATATCCTGTACAATGGCTTTGGTCAGCTTATACCTTGCCCATTTGGGATTTTTGATATCATTTACTTCCATCCAGGCCGCTTTCAATTCCTGCGCGCCTACCGTATCGGTATTGGCAATACCAAAAGGCAGGTTGATGCGGGTGCCCTTTTGTACATAGGCCAGCTGGTTATTGGCATTGTAAAATTTATGCTGTACCACATAATTGTACAAGTCGCGGTTAAGCCGTATTTCATACCATACATTGGTACTATTCTGGGCTCCCAGCCAACTGGGTGCATTGCCCGGGGCAGGTTGCCCGGCATTGTTACTGTCGATGATGGTGGAATCAAATCCCCGGCTCAGGAACTCATCAGAGAATTTACTATCGGCATGCAATACTTTCAGGTTGGTAAAAGTATTCCTGCCATTGAGCAGTACCCGTTTTTGGCCGATGTGAGGATATTCCAGGAAGGTGGGGCCGAACCACCGGGCGGGAACAATTGTTCTTCGGTGATATAGGTTTCCCATACAACAGGGTTCAGGGTATCGTAAGGCTTACCAAAATAACTTTCGCCGGCCGTACTCCAGTTGAGCGATACAAAGTCCCACCAGGCCAGGCTGTTGATATCGATCTGGTTATTGGCCACGGGCACATAACGCCCGCCAACATCCCGTGGCATCAGACCGGTAAATGGTACGGTATCCGTACCAGAAGTGATACAATATTTGATGGCAGGAGATGATGGTTGTTGTATGCTTGTTAAGGAGACCTGTTGCCATTTCCCGATGCCCAATGAGCCCAGGTATACCAGGAGTAAGAGGCTGGTAATGATCAATAGCAACCGGGTCTTCCCCGCCCCTCCGCTTGCGCGGAAGGGGACGCAGAGGAGAACCATATTTCATGTGAAGATGTTTTAAATGAACAAATGGGTTATTTGATACGCAGGAGGGCAGGCATGAATGGCCCTGCTCCTGTTTCACCTGCATCTGTGACGCGTACGCCTTTCAAACCAAGGGGCGTGGCCGGGTCAATTTTAACGGTGAGCTCAACAGCCAATGCCTGTCCCGGATAACTGTTGCCCGGTACTGCATAGGTGATGGGGCCCGATACGGAGGTGACCACGGCAGTGACATTCGGGTCATCGAAGGTAACCGTGGGGTAAGTACTGGGGTCGCCTGGCTTTACCGCATCAAACGATACAGGATAATAGGTGAGCACCATATCCCCCCGGCTAATGGACCCGACACGGCTTTTCGTGATAATACCGGCGGCACAAAAGTGCTATTGCTCAGCAGGCTCATGGAAAAATTAACCGGGTTGGCGATGGGCGTGTTCAGCATGGCCTCAAATATATCGCGCTGGAATAACTGGAAGGGTTGTGCGTGCAGGCTTGGCGAACCGTCGGGTATGGAAGCAGAGCAGGCTAAGGCTGTTTGCTTGCTGGTAGCATAATAGGATGCCAGGATGGCCATGGTCATTTTCTGGGCAACCTGTCCGGCCCATACCAGGGGACCTGAATTGGACACCTGCATCTGACTCAGAGCCGGACTGCCAGCGGGGGCTTCTACAGTGAGGTGCAGGTTCAGGTAGTAGGTTGTTTCCTGGCCTGTAGGATCTTTCACCACTACCGGTTCACCACCACGGGTTACTTTAAAATAAGGGGTGATATCATTCACGCCATCAATATAAAACTCGGCATTGAGGTTAGCAGGCAATTGTATGTAGAGACCCGGCGGATTGAAGAGGGTCACCGCATTACCCGCCGCTGCCAATGAATTGATACCCGATCCGATATTGGGATCACTGTGGCGGCCATACTGACCATATTGGGCGCTGCACAGCAGGGTTTGTATATTGTTGTTGCCCGATACGGGAAGGCGTGGAACAGTTGAAAAAGCACCCAGGCCAATTTCTGTTTGCAAACTATTGGGTGTGCTGGTCAGGTGCATGGCCCCTCCCCGGTAGCCGTAGTAACGGTACCGGTATTCCATTTATTGAGTGGATTGTATGCCGGCCGGCCGGTACCGGGATCGTTTACAACATTGCCTTGATAAGTAAGTTGCAGGTCTTCCATTTTGATATTGGGATTGCCCAGCGTTTGTTTATAGATCGCCAGTACTTTATCCGGACTTACCATCCACAACGTATTCCAATATTCCGGGTTTTCGCAGGTAAAGTCAATACGGGTAATTTCTTTATTGGCATTGCGGGTTACCGACCACTCGCAATATTCATCCTGCCATCCACGTGGTCCATAAGGGCCGTATGGGATCATATTGGAAGGATTGCCCGAGCAACCGCAAGGGCCATCAGGAGGAAAAGCCTGAGGCTGGAAAGCAGTGCAGGGCACTTGCGTGATCTCCGGGAAGGTCACTTTATTACCCTTGCCGGTATAATAACCCGTATCGCCCAACTCCAGCATTTGCTCTGAACTCAATGGTGTAGTGGAGTTGGGACCATAATAAGTAGTAAACCTGCCGGGGAAAGGGATCCAGGGGATACCAGCCCCATATACCGGGGCATTGGGGGTAGTATTGGCCGGATTGTAATAGTTGGGGTGGGCGGCATATTGATCATGTTCCAGGTGCTGCCAATAATGGCCTGGTTGGTGAATCCCGTCAGGTTTTGATTCCATAGGTCCAGCAATTCCTGGTGTAATATAGGATCACCAGGGAAATCGTCGATATTGCCGGGAGGCAAAAACTGAATGCTGCAGCATTAGAAGCAACGGTTTTGCCGTCCTTCTCTTTGGTAAGAGTAGTCATACAATACAATTGAATTGGTTTACAAATAAAAATACCAGGTTGAAAGGATAGGCCAGCAGTTCATAGCAGTGTGCAGCTAATCAGAGAGGAAGTAAAAAATAAGCTATCGGAATAGCGTAGGTCAGAATGTTGAGGATGTGAAATTAAACGCTTTGCCGAATATAAAAAATAGTAATACTACGTTTATGCATAAAGTGGATAATTTAGATGCCCTGACTATACAAAAGACAACTTTTGTGTCATAACAAGCGGACCGGGTACGGGTAAGACCAGTTTGCTGGATACCCTGCATCATCACAGCAACTTCACCACATGCTTATAGGTTTTGCCGAGTGGCAATTCTTTTCCATTCTTTAAACGGATATTATTGCCCTCAAAATAGTGCACATACTGCTTATTAAGGATATACGATTTGTGAATACGCACTAGTGTGGACCTCTACCCTGCCGAAGGAAGATATACCGTACAGGGTCACTACCGGTTGCGCAATGAATCGGCTCAACCCATTACCACCATCTGGCTGGGTGTAGACCCCGAAATAACAAAGCCACAACAACCCAACTGATCCAGCAGTTGAAAGCCGTGGCTACTCCCACGCAGGCCAAACTGGTGGATGAATATTTTCAGCAAGTCATTGAGTACAACAACAGCGTGCAGGTGATCCGCTGCGATTCGTTGTCCAATGGTCAATTCAAATTACAACTTGAAGTACATATTGGAAAAGTAGATCAATCTGGAGGTAAAACCCGCCCGCTAATGCCGGATGATGTAATAAGCATAGGCGTATATGATACGCCGGCCAGTCAATGGAACAAGCGTACCCAACCCTTGTACCTGGCTCCCCATCATTTTACAAAAGAAAGCACCTTGCTCACCCTGGTGGTCAATAAAAAACCTGCGGTGGTGTCCCTTGACCCAATGGGTTATTTGTTGGATGCCGATCAGGAGGACAATGTAGCGGCAGTTAAATAATGTCTGATTGAGTTTACCGCCCCCTTAAAGGTGGGCCTCCCTGCCGCGCTGCTTTGCCGGGCTGCAGGGAGACTCACCTTAACTCCCGCACTCGCTCGCCTCTGGCGAGTGAGGCTATTTTGTAGCCTCCGGCTACAGACCCAGGCGTTGGGCTAAAGGAGCTTGTTGAAACCGCCTTCAACAGGCGCTGACTGACAGCAGACAGGCAATATTACACCCTAATTCAACGACATTGAATTTCATCTATACAATCAACATTAAACTCCGGGCTGGTAGTCCGGAGTTTTTAAACCCCTGCATTTACCTGCCGGGCCTTATCTTTAGTCCCTTTTACTGCCCGGCAAAAATAATAACCCGGCCAGGCATCATTACTAACTTTTCATCAGCGATTCGGACCCATGACCATGATCAATTTGCAGCCAGCCACCCCGGACCTACTAAAGACCAAACAGCATTTTGAAATACTCGACGGCATGCGGGGCATCGCCGCCCTGGCCATCGTGATCTTTCATTTTATGGAAGTAGTATATCCCCCTGATCAAAACTTTATTGGTCATGGATTTCTGGCGGTTGACTTTTCTTTTGCTTATCGGGATTTGTCATTGGTTATGCGTATGATGACCGCATAGCCCCAATGGGGTTACGGAAATTCTTTACCTCCAGGCTCATACGTTTACAACCACTGGTGATCATGGGTACTATATTGGGCCTGGCAGGGTTTCTTTTTGACCCTTTTGCCAGTCAGCCACCAACCCAGGGAGCCGGTCAGATCATCCTGCTCACCCTTACTTCCCTGTTAATGATCCCCTTCCCCATCCTGGCCGAACGGTATTTTAACTTATTCAACTTAAATGCCCCTGCCTGGTCTTTGTTTTGGGAATATGTGGCCAATATTATTTATGCCCTGGTACTACACAAGATCAGCCGCCGCCTCCTTATTGTACTAACCCTGGTGGCTGCTATGGTGCTGGGTATGGTAAGTTACCGCGCGGGCAACTTATTGGGCGGATGGAGTAAGGACAATTTTGGGATGGCGGCGCCCGTATTGGCTTTTCCTTTTTAGCCGGCCTGCTCATTTACCGTTCCCACTGGATCATTAAAACCAGGATCGGGTTTATTGGTTTGTCGGCCCTGTTGTTCCTGGCTTTTGTCATGCCTGCTACCCCATGGAATTGGCTAACAGAACCGCTGGTGGTCATCTTGTTCTTCCCTTGCTCATCGCCCTGGGTGCTGGAGCAAGCAGTAAGCCCTGGCTTCGGCAACTCTGCCTGTTTGCGGGTAAAATATCCTACCCCTCTACATGACGCATTACGCCTTCATTTGGATATTCGCCAGTTACTACACCAGCCATAAACCGGGTACCGCTCAATTAACAGGGGTTATCATCGGCGGCACCCTGTTGCTGACCGGCTTTGCCTGGCTGGTGATGAAGTGGTATGATACACCGCTGCGGCAGTATTTAAGCGCCAGGAGAAAGCGCGGATAATTAGGCCGTTCTGTCTGTACCACGGAAACGGTTGCCCGTCTATTTTACCGCTAGGGATTGGCCTTCGTCAATATCTTCATGGCTCACCTATTCCAGCCATGAAAAACACCTTATTACACAAAAGTGTTCTGGTGATGTTGGTCTTGACATCACTCATTACCCTGGTTAGTTTTAGCTTTAAGCAAAAGACACAAGATCCCCAAGTGCCCTACCCTGAAGGGTACCGGATGTGGACCCACGTAAAAACCGGCCTCGTGGGCCCCTCCAATCCAGGTTTCCGCTTCAATGGCGGCTTTCACCACATTTATGCCAATGCCTTAGCCATGCAGGGCTATACTACCGGGCATTTTCCCAATGGCTCCATATTGGTATTTGATGTAATAGACATGAAAGAGGAAAATGGCAATACCCTGGAAGCTGGCAGAAACCATGTAGATGTGATGGTAAAAGACAGCCTCAAATATGCCAGCACCGGAGGATGGGGTTATGAAGAATTTAAAGGCGATAGCCATACGCAAAGACTCTTAACCACGGCAGCCAAAAACCAATGTTATACCTGTCATACCCAACAAGCCGGTTTTGTATTCAGCGTGTTGAGGAACTAACTAAGGAATGCCTGTATTACGATAACCAGTAGCAATGACTGAAAGCGTTATTGTCCACAATAAACACTTACCGCTTCGTTCGACTGTTGTATTTCCACATCAGTAGCAGCCAATGTTTTCGCTTTGATAAAGAAGGGACAAGCTGAATCTTGTTCGCCTTTTTTCACCAGTATGGCGCCTTGCCAAAGCAGGCAACTGGCGTTCTTATAATTGCTGACAAGCAGCGTCTGAAAGTCTGCATACGCGCTTTCCAGACTGTCCACATAAAATTTAACCTGCGCCCGTTGAAAAAAAGCCTCATTAAAGTTGACCTGCATTTTTGATCCCTCACCACCATAGCGGGTATCCTGGGTTTTAAGCGCCATCACCCGGTCATAATCTGCCAGCGCCTGACCATATTTCCTGGTTGCCTGGTAAGCCAGGCCCCTTTCGTACCAGGCCAACTGTATTTGGTCATTGCTTTTAATTACCACCGTATAGATATCAATGGCTTGATCAAACTTCCCTGCCTGGCTAAGCAGGTTGGCTTTGTACAATAATTGCTCATTGGTTGACTGGCAGGAGCTCAAAAGAAGACCAGTAAGACGAATAAAACAGTTTGTTGGGTACCCATGGATAATAGCTGTTGGGCTGAAATATACACCAAAAACAAGATTCACCAAGCCAGCCCAGGTTCCGTGTAGATGTCGTTGAATTAAGCCAATCAGTCGGTTTTACGGTTTATACCATGTTCCCCACATGGAGTTGAGATTAAAATTGAGTTTTTTGAGCCAATTTCCTGAAAAGTTCCTTCTTATAGTAGAAACCTTGTGTTACAGGCTCCTCTTTAGATCCCCCTACTAGATATGTCAACGTAAGCTGGGTTTTACCTGCATAAATAATCACCATCATAGAATAAGTATACCCTCCTCCATGTTTCCCTTTAATTATAATCTCCTGTGCTGGGTAGCCATTTATTGTTAAAACTTGAGATGAAATATATCTGCCTAAATGCTTGACACTCTCTGTTAATAATTGAGCAGAATTGGGCTTAGTCAAATCTTTAAGGAATGGCGTTTTTTTGATTTTTCTATATCTACAATAAGGGAAATGAATGTATTATATTCTTGAAATACAAACTGTTTTTTTATTGTAGGAGTATGTTTATTGAATCGATATAAGGTTGCCACCTACAAGGGTAATATATTTCAATTAAGGAATCCGGACTTAGTTCTTGAGAATAAAGACAAATTTTGGATGCTTCATCTTGTTCCTTTTGGTTTCTTCTGCTGCTTGCTCTAAATGTTGTTGCAGTACTATCAAACTATTATCATTCTTAGGCTTAGGAAGGCTTGTTCTAAAATATCCAATAATAAGAACTACAAGTAATGCGCCACCTAAAATTCTTAATAAATTCATGAAAAGAGGTTAATGTCATTGCCCCTTATGACATGCAAAAATTAAAAAGCGTGGGACTATAGAATCCACCGCTTTCCTGGCACGACCAAGCGCCATGTATACGAGCTGACGTAAGCCCACGCCTTAGGCGTGACGCTTCGCTGATCCCCGTATACTTTGTAAAAATTGGTCGTTTCGAAAGCTGGGAGAGCTAACGCAATTATTTTATATCCAGACAAAGATTGTTAAAAATCCCGATCTAATTAATTAAACAAATAGAATGTTTGTTTTATTGAATTAAATAAAATAGGTTTGTATCATCATGCAAAAGCATCCTTTTCTCAATACAGAAAAACTATAGAGGCCATAGATGAGCAAATAACTCACTATCAATCAATGATAGATCGCCTGATAGCTACTAAGGCTATGCTGATAGATGAGCCAAAGGGTGATGTTTATTTGTTTCATGAAAATACAAAGCTAACCAAGGATATTATCAGAGCCTTCATGAAACAAGCTCGTAGGCCAATGAGAACGGTAGAAGTTATAGATGCTCTTTATCCCAGGGCGACGGAAGAAATGAAAAATAAGGCCATTAAAACGCTTTCAGTGATATTCAATACGCTGGAGAAGGACAAGCAAATCAAAGTTGAAAAGCAAGAAGGAGTGAAGGGTAACTTTTACTCTTGGATAGGATAAAAATAAAAAAAGCTCCCTGTTTTCGACGACGCGGGAGCTTCTTTTAAGACTTCAAAAAAATAGGGGGTATCAGGTTGAGCGGTGGCCTTTGGACAGTTCGCCGCATGGGTTCAAGCCCCATTACCTCCACTTTTCTATTGTAAAGTTACGGTAGAAAGGGCTTAAATCCAATAAAAAGTATTGCCAGATGAACCGTAGCCAGCAGACCGGGGATTTCCGGGTGCAGTATCTGCAAATATTGCTGATACTATTGAGAGCGAATCATTTATAAGGCGTTTTTCAACAGAACAAGCCTTTGTAAGAGAACGGAAACTTAAATTCGTATATCTTGTTGTGATAATTATACAGGGAGTTACAAGGTCAATACAGCGGGAACTGAACACTTTTTACCAGAAGGTAAAGGGAGGGGACTTTGCTATTCAGGAGGTGACCAAGAGCGCCTTCACCCATGCCCGGAAGAAGCTGAAATGGGAAGCCTTTCAGCACCTCAATAAAGTAGGTTGTGATAGCTTCTATCAAGAAGCCCCATATAAGACCTGGAATGGCTTTAGGCTGCTCGCTATTGATGGCAGCACACTTGTATTACCTAACCATCGCTCAATCGAAAAGGAGTTTGGATCAGTAGCAATGGGGCCAAATGGTGATATACCCAAGCCAATAGTCCATATTTCCATGCTGTATGATGTGCTGAACTTTGTTACATTGGATGCACAGATTGACAGGTTTGATGTTCCCGAAAGAGAGTTGGCAAAACGGCACATGGCGGAAATAAAGCCAGGTCAAGACTTGCTTATCATGGACAGGGGTTATAGCGGCTTTCCCTTAGCTTTTGAACTTCAGCAGGAAGGTATTGACTACTGTATCCGTGGTAGGGAAGATTGGTGGCCAGAAGTAAGGGAGATGCTGAAGGATGGAGAATGTGACAAGATAGTCACCATCAAAAAGAATCAGCAATTCGAGATTTTCCCAAAGATGCGACTATTCTATGATGAACTGACTGTTCGGATCGTCGTTGTGACTTTACCAAATGACGGAACCGAGGTTTTAATCACTTCACTGCTGGATCAAGAAAAAGCCCCTTTTGAGGCATTCGTTGACCTCTACAAAATGCGCTGGAACATCGAAGAAGCCTATAAGCTATACAAAACCCGTTTACAACTTGAAGCATGGTCGGGAAAGACAGCGCTGGCGGTAAAGCAGGACTTCTACGCTAAGGTATTCATCATGACCACTACAGCGGTATTAGCCTTCCCACTAGAGGAGCAGCTACGAAAGGAACAGGAGGCCGAGAGGACTACCAAACATGCCTATAAAGTGAATCGTACAAATGCCCTGGCTATCGTGAAGGAATCAGCTCCCAAGATGTTCATACACAAACCTATTGCTGGTGTGCTTTCCGCCTTCGATACAATCCTTAAAAAGACAGTAGAAGTTGTGCGGCCCAATCGCAAGAACCCACGCAAGAAAGGCCCTAAAAAGCCCCCTTCCATGAACTACAAACAGCTATGATCTTTAATAACATCAAAGCACACACCAGTGGGTATTAGATATTTTCAAACACTAAATTGATTTAGCGTTTATCAAAGCAAAATATTATATAGATTAGTGCCCTTTTTTGATTTTATTTTACAGAGGGGTAAATTGCAGGTGCTTAATGCAAGAATCCCACAGGCGCCAACCTGCGGGATTCGAGAAAAACTTAATAGGAGATGGTCAATAACACAGCAAATATATTGCTGGCCCCTATCACCTCCAAATTTTTCTCCTGGCATTTATTGCTTGTGCTGCACTAAGCTTTTTATTGACAATAATCATTTTTTAAAAACTCTAAATCAAAAGTTATGAGCACAGCAAGTATTGTGACTGGTTATTCTTTAACACTTACGGGAAAATCAGGGACTCAATATACTTTTACTCTTTATTCAGGAATGCCAGAATTTAACAGTATAGGGGGCGTATATGTTTTTACCAAAGCAGCTACCGTTGGAGGCTCTCATACAGTAATTTACATAGGCATGACCTCAGATTTAAGTACAAGGTTTGATAACCACCATAAAATGCCTTGTATACAAAAAAATGGTGCAAATTTTTTGGGAGTTTTAACAATAAATGAAGAAAGCAGGAGGAGAAATGCTGAAAATGACCTGTTGGCGGCTTATACGCCAACATGCAACGGATAAAATGATTATGAGAGCATAGGAAGGCTTTTCATTACCTCAAAAGCCTCTTTAAATATATAAGAAGATGGTCGACAAGAACCATCTTCTTGTTCTATACATACAACATAGCAATGATCATCCAGGATGATATGACACCGGCCACCACATTGATCTTCTAAAGTGGCCACCGGATGCATTATTACTGCACTTTCCATGAATATTTCAGGGCTTTTTTTCTATTTGATGATACATATTAAATTGAATAAAACAATTGTGCCAGCCCATAACCGGGGTGGTTTTTACTTTGTTACACCCCCTTAATTCAACAACATTGGGTTCCGTGTAGATGGCTTGAATGTTCGGGATAGATGGCCGTATCTTAGGGTCATCCTAGGGTATTCTTAGGGTATTTTTAGGCTATTTACCCAAGGATGACCCTAAGGAAAACCAAAGATAACCTTACAAATAACCTATTTTACGACTACCTATATCGAACAAATACCGATATTTGTGGGGGTAATAACTCCTTCCCTGAAGCGCTAAACACTAAAAATTAAGTTTATGGCTACCAGTGAAAACCTCTTATTAAAAAAGCTATCCGGTCACCTCGGCAAGCAGATCGTCATTAAGCAATACGGCGAAAAACAGTTGTCAGCGCCTACCCGGATATGAGCAAGCGTAAGCTCAGTGCTAAGCAAAAGCAAAACAATATCTTAATGAAAGTGGCCAATTACAAGGCCAAAGCGGTATTGGCTGATGAGCAATTGAGGGATGCCGCCCAGGTGCGGTTGAACGTAACCCGGAATAAATTGTATACTGCTCTGATAAAAGAGTATTTTCGGAATGCCAAGGCTGGCGAACTGGAATAACCGCACAAAGCAGCCTCACCATTTTTAAGTAAGATGCATATTGAAACACACCAGGTAAGCGATATAAAGATTGCTGAAATAACAGCCACCGGCATAGTGATCAATACCGCTGCAGATGGCCTTGATCTGTTGGGCAATTTATATTACCAGGAGGTTGACCGGATCATCTTGCATGAGCAAAACATAACCAAAACAACACTTCTCATGAGCAACTCCATTTACTATTTTGTCATTCACCCAAATTGTGCACCATGACGAAAACAAGACCCATACATCCCGGCTTCCTGGCACTGCTGGAACTAAAGGAGAAAGCCGTCATTAGCCTTTTTAAGGACTTACGGGCGTATATACTGGAGTTATATCCCGACAGCAATGAGCTGGTGTATCATACACATGCCTTGACAGCCGTTTTCTCCATTTCGGATAAACTAAGCGATGCCTTTTGCATGTTGCCCATCTATAGCAATCACCTGAACCTGGGTTTTAACAAAGGCACACTGCTGAAAGACCCGCATAAACTACTTACCGGAACAGGCAACCTCATCCGCCATATTCCGGTAAACCAACCCTCGGACTATCGCAATGATAAAGTAAAGCAGTTGATCAAAACGGCCATCGACTTTGCCATTAAGGACATGGACAAACCCACCAGGTCCATTGGCAAAACGATATCTAAGATCAAAGTTTGATTATAGAGGAGCTAGTTACTATTCCCCCCTGTACGTCGATAAACCATCATGCACCCTAACCGCCGATACTGGTACGCTATATTCTCTATTATTTTCGCCAGTGCTTTCGTGGGCATGTTGATCCGCCTGGCAGATTACCTGCAGCCCCCTCCTGGATTGATACCATTACCGGGCTCTACCAGGAATGCTTTTTGTTCACTATCCTTGGAGGAATAGGGCTCATACTTTATAGAAGCTTGAAAGAAAGGCGGTACAGGTATAGTTTTATCTACAATTTCGCTGGCACCATCAACCTACTTATTGGCTCAATGGGACTGATCTATGAAGCAACCGGAACGAAAGCTTATGTCATGTCGGCTTGCTTTGCAGTAGGTATTTATATTTACTATGATATTTATTGGGCCAAAAACAGGCAATTTTAGTCTGTGAAAAGTTCCAGACCGGGTGGCCTGGAACTTATAGATAAACAAATATTAAGCTGCCAGTAATTCATCGAGGTTGCCCAATGCCATCGAAAAGCCTTGCTCAAAGCCCATTTCCACAATCCTTTCCAGATCGGCCACACTGGCAAAATTGAGCTCAACCGTTACCGTAGTGCCTGCTTCTGCTGCAGCAAAGTTTACATGCCATTGCATGATAGGAAATGCCGTATTGGTATTGCCTTTTCATCAGTAAATGAATCCTGGCTGCTGAAGCTTTTATGGGTAACTATCTTTTGAAAATCAACCCGGCACCAATGTATTGAACCATCAGGTCCTTCCATATTATAATGCCAGGCGCCACCTTCTCTAAAATCCATTGACCTGGTATTGGCCTTCCAGGGCCTGGGAGCCCACCACTGATCCAGCAGCGTGCTGTCCGTCCAGGCTTTCCATACCTGGTCAATCGGTGCATCCAATTCCCGTACTACGATAATTTGTTTTTTTGCCAGGTCTTTAGTGATACCCGGCTGCTTTGTTACAATCATGGTTATTTGGTTTTAACGTTTTTTAATACAGATTCCAATTGATCGAATTTGGTTTCCCAGAGCTGGCGGAACTGCGCCAGCCAGTCAACTATTTCTTTCATTTTCTTTGGATTGAAGTGATAATAAATTTCCCTGCCCGATTGTTCCTGCTTTAAGAGGTTACACTCGGTAAGGACTTTAATGTGTTTTGAAACTGCCTGTCTGCTGGTAACGAAATGTTCGGCCAGTGCATTGGGCGTCATCGCCTGTAATGCAATCAAACTTAGAATAGCCCTACGCGTAGGATCGGCTATAGCCTGGAAAACATCTTTTTCATTGGTATACCTATTGTATATGCAACTTGCTGGTTGCAATATACACGCAACCTACGGGTTGCGCAAATTTATTTTATACAGGGCTCACAGCACCTGTCAATTAAAAAGCGGGCCCGGTATAAAATGGTAGCGCCCTGCCTTTACATCGGGATTAAAACCTACTGTCATCAGGAATTCACCGGTATAGGTCTGAGTACTGTTAATGGATGATTGGGCGCCCGGATAGATGTTCGGCGCAAGGCTCCCCTCCTGATAATTGTTAATAAAATGTTCAGAATAAAAAGCCAGTAGTATCAGTAGGGGTATCCATCTTTTATCAATTATATCGATAACCTTTAAAACATCATTCCGTGACCCATCAGCTAAAGCAATGGCTTCTATTGCTATTGCCTGTATGCAGCATACAGCAATTGAAAGCCGGAGAATGTATCCAGGTACCAGACACAAGCCACCTGGTAATTTTTCCCGACAGTCTTGATCAACCGCATTATGGTATCCGGGAATATATTCATGATCTGGGCAATAACCTGCAATACCAGGCCACTGCTCCCTTCAAGACCAGCGTAACGCCGGGAGCGCTGGTAGCCATTACAATAATAGGCTCGGCCATCCTGCAGGAAGACCGGCGGCTGAACCGTCAATTACGCCTGGCCAAAGAAGAATTCGCTTTGATCCATAAAACCAGTCCCATCATTACCACCCTCGGCGGCCTGCATGGAGTATTGCTACTGGGCGGCACCGGGGCCTATGGCATGATCACCCATAACGAGCATTTAACCACCACGGTGATCCTGGCTTCGCAATCCTATATAACTTCGGGCTTATGGGCCATGGTGCTTAAAACAGCCTTTGGCCGTACAAGACCTGATGAATACAATCACTGGACCGGCCCTGGCGCATCTTCCGGCCTGATGACCGGCACCTGGACGATGGCATCGAGTTCAATTCTTTTCCATCAGGACACACAACTACGGCCTTTGCCATAGCCAGTGTATTTGCCCACCGATATAATAACCGGCCCTCTATTGTCATTGCATCCTATACCCTGGCAACACTGGTGGGCCTTAGCCGGATGACAGAAAACCGGCATTGGGGATCTGATATCCTGGCGGGCGGTTTATTGGGATACCTTTGCGGAACAGCAGTCGTGAAGAATTACGAAAAACGATTGGCCCATACGATCCTCAAGAATAGTTTACAAAGGAGAAAACTGTCGCAGATGAGCCTTACACCCGTTTGCACAGCCTATGGCACTTCACTGCGGTTTAATTATGACTTTTAAATGATGACTGACTTATTATGAAATGTTTGACCTTATTTTTTTAGTAATGCTGGGCAAAGGTAACCAGGGATGGGCCCAGGAAGTAACCGACAGTATGCCCCAATTTTATAATACAAAGACGGTGGAGCAATATGAGCGTCCTGTTAAATGGGGTTTTATCAAGCATGTGCCCAATGACCTATGGCAGATCGCCCAGGCGCCCTTTAAAAAACAAAACCTGAAAGGGCTGGTCTTGGTAGCTGCTTCTACCGCAGTATTAATTCCACTGGACCAAAATATACTGGATGGCGTAAAGAAAGCTTCGGATATAATATCACTGGTACGGGAAACAGACTATAAGGTATTGTTGAAAGCAGGTGATACCAAGATCATTAAAATACCACGCAACCTTAATTCAGCCCTTTATCAAATGGGAGAAGGTGGCACGAGTTTATTGCTGGCAGGTGGCTTGTATGTATATGGCAAGATCAATAAAGACTACCGGGCCTTGCAAACAGCCAGTGATATTACAGAAACCTTTATCACCATGGGTTTAACCACGCAGGTGCTAAAGCGTATATCGGGCAGGCAAAGTCCATTTGTGAGCACCCAGCGCGGAGGCGCCTGGCACCCCTTCCCTTCTTTTAAGGATTACCAAACCAATACACCCAATTATGATGCTTTTCCATCGGGCCACCTGGCTACTATGATGGCAACAGTAACTGTACTTACGACCAACTATCCGGAGAAAAATGGATCGGCTATGTAGGTTATACGCTGATTGGTATGACCGGCTGGGCCATGATCAATACGGATGTGCACTGGATAGGTGATTATCCATTGGCGCTGGCACTGGGTTATGTATCTGGCAAGATCACCTGTTTGCGCCATAAAAACAGTACATAAGGTGGTCACCTTGTAAAGATTATTACACGGCGGGCTTTAAGGTGTATTTAAGGTGTTGTACAATATCTTGTACCTGGTTTTGACGAGTGATATTTCCCTTCACAACAATAAAAGCGATGCAGCATCCTTGTATCGCTTTATTGTTGAAGGGCTATAAAGAAAACGCCGCAACAACAGTTGCAGCGCTTCTACAGTCACAATACAAACTAACAATTACGCTTTTCCTGTAGCCTTTTATGTGCGGGTCTCTTATGCGTAGTTTTTTTACTGCTGTGTTTCTTGACAGCCTTTTTCGCTCCCTTTTTCTTCCTGGTTTGGAAATAGGTCTCATGCGCTGCCTTTTCATTGCCCGGGGGGTGGTATTGGCAGTAACAGCCGAACCTACCATAACAAATGCCAGTAAGGCGATCATCATTCTTTTCATGTTAAAGGATTTTAGGAACCATTAATTATTTGCAGGTAAGTTAGTCGCTGCAACCTTAAAAGCACCTTAATGCCATTGGATTACCTGTTAATGGGAAGCCAAAAATAAACACATTGGTTTGCCCATCCTGTTGATAAGCAATTTGTCCATGGTGAATTTCGGCAATCTGTTTTACCAGGGGAAGGCCAAGACCATGCCCCGTTACATTAGAAGCGGTGGACGCCCGGAAAAAGGCGCAAAGATCAGGTCGCGTTCTTCGGGCAGGAATAATTTACCATTGTTCCTGAACCCGATCTCCTTCCCTGTTGGTTTGAACCGGATGATGATCTGGGCAGTTTGTGCTTCGGAATACTGGATGGCATTTTTGAGCAGGTTATTAAAGGCCATAATAAGCAGGGGTTCATTGGCCCTCACCAGCAGCGCTTCTTCATTGGGAATATCACCTTCCAGGTTCACTTCTACCTGCGCTTCGGGAAAGAGGTTCTGCATAATTTCAACAGAACGGAATACCAGCTCATCCAACCGCAGCTTAGGGTATTCTTCCTCCTGCAGGTTCTTATCAGAAAGCAGCAACAGGGAATTGGTAATGGTCGTAAGGTTTTGCTGTTGGGTAAACAGGCGGGCCAATACCTCTTCATATTGAGCAGCCTGCATTTTTTGCTGAGGGCATTTTCGGTCATACTCACCATGGCCGTGATGGGCGTACGCAACTCATGCGAGGCATAATGCACAAAGTCTTTTTGAATGCTGAACGCCTGCTGCAAGCGTTCCATCATCTGGTTAAAGCTGGCGGCCAGGCTGTCCACCTCCTCCCCCTGCCCCGACTGGGTAAGGCGCGTATGCAGGTTGTCCGAAGTCACTTTCTGTAAATTGTCTTTCAGCACATACAATGGCCGCAGTACATTTTTAACAAACAGGTAGGTGGCCATCCATCCAAGGGCCAATCCGGCAAAATAAACAATGAGCAGTACCCATTTCAGGAAGCTCATCTTCCTTCTTCCATACTTATCATAAGCCGAAGCCAGTAAAGTATATGAGTTATGGTTCTGTTCAATATAGAGCGCTACCAGTTCATTCTCATTTTGGACCGTATGCAGCTCCTTTTCGAGCTTAACCATCGACAACAACTGCTGATCATACCTGATCTCCTTGTCATCAAGGCTGCTGTAGATCAAGTGTGCACCTTCAAATACCAGCACCTTTTCATCATAAAGACTATTGAGGGTATTTTTGTCAATTACCTGCAATAATTCACGGTCAACCTGTTCTACTTCTATCAACAGTTTGAAGGTGGTAAGCGCCTTATCTTTTAGGCGACTGTAAAACTCTTCCTTTCTAAAATCGGCATACGACACATACACGATGAGGAAGGCAATAGCCAGGAATACTGTAAAGAGTATGCTGAATCCAATCGCAAAACGAACCCGCAAACTATTCATACAATTATGGTGCTGATTTAGGTGTATTAGCCGGCTGATAAAAAGTAGCCGAAGCCGGGTTTTGTATGGATCAGTTTTTTATTAAAGGGTTTGTCGATCTTATTGCGAAGCAGGTTGATGTAAACTTCAATTGTATTATCACCTACTCTATAGCGGCCTTTCCATACTTTTTCATGATCTCTTCTTTGGATACAGGCATGCCATCGCCATCGGCCAATAGCGCCAGCAGGTTAAATTCAGTAATACTTAATTTGATGGGATTCTTCTGGCGGAAGACAGCCTTGGACTTGGCGTCAATGTCCAGATCGCCTACCTGGTAAAAACGTTTACTGCCAGGGATCATTTCATACCGTTTGATCACGGCTTTAAGCCGGGCCACCAATTCTTCCATAAAGAAGGGTTTGATGATGTAATCGTCGGCCCCGGTTTCAAATCCCTGAATGCGGTGGTTAAGATCGCTGAAAGCAGTGACCATAATAACGGGGATGCCTTTATTGTCCTGCCGGATGTGCTGGGTGGCCACCCACCCGTCCATGCCGGGCAATTTAATATCCATGATGATCGCATCCGCTACGTGGAGGGCTTCGGCACGGATGGCCTGTTCGGCCGATCCGAAAGCATATACCTCAAACCCATTATGGCTTAATCCTTCCACCAGGCTTTGTTGCACCAACTCTTCATCTTCAATAACAATGACTTGCTTCTTCTCCATGGACACGAATTTCTGACTGAAAACCTTAATACCACCTTAAAATTCCCCAGCCTGGCCGGCTCGTTCTGTACCCCAACCGGATTGGTGTATGATGGTCCAGGTACCTGCCTCCGGCGCCTACGTATTGAAAGCTGGTAAGGTAGTACATCAATAGTCACGCAGGGTATCCTGGTGTTGCCGATGGACCAGTTCGGGTATACGCTGGGTTCTATGATACCGGGCGCGGTAATCCAGGGGCGAAAGGCCCGTTATCTTCTTAAAGACTTCCCGGAAGGCTTTGATATCAGCATACCCCACCTCATACAATACTTCATTGACGGATTGCTGGGAGGTTTCCAGTAAGCGTTTGGCGGCTTCTATCCTTACACGCTGCAGGTATTCGAGCGGCGTGTTGTTGGTAGCCTTAATAAACCGCCGGTCAAAGCTGCGACGATTGATGTTGAGGCTGGTCGCCAACTGATCCACAGATATCTTTTCGGCCATATTTTTCTCCATAAACACCTGCGCATCTTTGATCAGCTCATCATCATGTGTTTTCTGACCCGAGAAAATGGTGAAAGGAGATTGACTAAAGCGATCCATATCTATCTGGAATATTTTAGAACAATAAATGGCCGTTGGCCGGTCATAATATTTCTCTACCAAATAGATGAGCAGGTGCAGGAAAGAAAAAGCACCGCCATTGGTATAGATGCCTTGCTCATCCGTAATGATCTTTTCCGTAATCAGTTCTACCTGGGGAAATGACTTCCTGAAGGTACTGGCCGCTACCCAATGAGTAGAGCATTGCCGGCCATCCAGCAGGCCCGTAGCCGCCAGGATAAAAGCGCCTGTACAAATACTGGCTATTTCGGCTCCCTGGGCGTAATGCTTCACAATCCAGGGGAAGTATTCAGTGTTGAAAGCCAATTTAGCGGGAAAGTCGCCACTCAGGGCTGGAATGATGATGAGGTCCGTATGCGTAATGTCGGCAATAAAAGCATGGGGCTTGATGGTAAACAGGCCATCATACAATTCAACCGTTTTTGATAGCCCCACTACCTGCACGCGGAATACAGGTTCATTGCCCAGGCTTTTCCAATATGCATTGGCCTTATTGAATATTTTAAATGGACCTACAATACTGCTTACATTGTTTTGCCCTTCGGGTACAATGATGGAAACATGTTTCATGGCTGCTACTTTGCATAAAGATACACCTTAAGTCTGTCTAAAATCCCCGGCAAGCCGCCTGTTTACACACCCAGCTACCCTGTTTGTGGTATGGTTTGATAATTAAATAATACGGATATTTAATGTATCCCGGCTGCAGCGGCTGCCTACAGTCCATACCGGTTATCCATAAAAACTGCAATAACATGAATACAAGGCCTTATGCACGTAAACAGTTGATTGTCTTATTGTGTGCATCACTTATGGGGTTGTTCTTCCTATCCTCCTGCTACTCCGTGCGCATTGTAAACCGGGATGGCACGCCCGAACCAGATCCCATGAATACCTCCGGCAATTTTTACCGGGGTAAGAAGGTGCATGTGCTGGATACCACCATCACTTTAAAACTGACAGAAGGCGAGTTTTACCTCATAGAAAGATGCCCTTCGGGCGGGTTTTATTCGGTAGAATACCGCGTCACTTTTGGCGGGGTATTGCTAAGCGCCATCACCTTTGGAAAAAAGCGCAAAGTGAAGATCAAATATGTGTGTTTGAAGGAGCAGTAAAGGCAACGGGAAAAACCTAATTAAACAATTGGTAAATTGACTAATTAATTTCTATGGCTACTACTACCAAACATGAAATAGGGACCTGGGATACTTTCCACAACAATGGCCCCTTCCCTACCAGGGTACTCTATAAAACATCGTTGGAAGGCAAGGGCAATATGCCTTCCCTGATCGACCGCTACAATGATGCCGCCGCCGAAATACAAAGGCTGCTCAAAGAAACCTTGAATAAAAAGGAAGGTTTCAGGGCCTATGGCTCGGCCTGGTCCATGAACCATATCGCACACCAGAAAGACAATATGCATTTCAATGCAGAAATGAACCTGAAGAAAGCCATACAGGAAGATGAAATTCATCCGGCTGCTACCTTCAAACGCGAAAACCTCTTCTTTGTGCAGTGTGGCAATGTGATCAAAGAGCTGCACAAATTTGTATTTGATCATGGAAAATCATTGAAAGCTACCGGCGCCAGTAATGGGCAAACCATTGCAGGTTGTCTATCTACCGGTGTGCACGGTTCAGCATTGGATGTAGGCTCCGTACAGGATTGTGTAGTAGGGCTCAACCTGATCATCGGTCCCAATCCGGAAGATATTGTGTACCTGGAAAGACATACAGAACCGGCATTGACCGATCTGTTTGCCAGTCGCATCAAAGCCCGCGTAATACGCAATGATGGCCTGTTCAATGCAGCCCTGGTAGGCCTGGGTTCATTTGGGTTCATCCACGGCATTGTACTGGAAACGGAAGACCGGTACTTACTGAAGCGGTATGTAAAAAGATCAATAAAGAACTGGCGCTGGAACTGGCCCAAACAATGGACTTTGCCAATTCTCCCTTTACCATTCCCGGTGAAACAGATGCCAGCGGCAAGGGCAATCGCCCCTTTCATTATAAAGTGTTTATTAACCCTTATGTAGACGATCCTGAGTACGTGGTGGAAGCCTTGTATAAGAAACCTTACAAGGCCGAATACCCCGATCCGTTACCCCGGATGAAGACAGCCATTTACCGCGACCTCATTATCCTGTTTACCAAAATTGCCGGACAATTCAAGAACAGCATTCCCAAACTGATCAAAGTAATACAAAAGTCGGTACTGCCCCCGGTAGACCTGGAAGCTACCGGCACGCTGGGTGAAATATTCTGGGATGCGCCTTACCAGGGACCTGCCTATGCCATTGCTGTGGGCATTGATCATGCCAACAGTCCCGGGGCCCTTGATCTGTTGGCCAGGCTGGCCCGGGAAGAAGGTCCCATACCAGGCATCTACGCCATGCGTTTTGTCAGGCAATCAAGGGCTACCCTGGCCTTTACCCAATTCCCGGTAACCTGTATGCTGGAAATAGATGGCGTGATCTGGAAAGGCAAAAGAATAAGATGATCAGCCTGCCAGCGTTTTGTACCCGTACAATAGAAGTACTGCAAGCCAATAATATCCCCTTTACCATCCATTGGGGTAAGACTGCCGACTGGACCTTTCCCGGCCTGGCTCAACACATGTATGGCAATAAGGCCAATACCTGGATGGAATACCGGAGCGCCCTGCTCAATGAAAAAACAGCCAAACTATTCTCCAATAAGTTCCTGGAAGATTGTAAGCTGGCAGGATATATAGCTGATGCGCCGAAGGAGTTGGCGGAAACGGTGGTATAATAAAAACTTTCCTCGCAGTCTTACTTCCCGGCGGTTCTCCAACGGCCGGGCTACCATATTTATGGGATTGTACGGTGTAACCGGAATGGTTAGTTTTGGTGAAACTAAAAACTATCAGTTATGAAAATGCTTAAGCAAGCAGAATACTATCAGCAATTCGGGAAAAAGAAGGAGAGGTAAATCCTCCAAAAGTTTTTGGCCCTTTAAGACTCGAAGTTACTGATATTCAAGAATTCAGTAATGGGATGGATATATATGTGTGTACCAAGAATGGGAATACTGCCATTGTGTTAAAAGGCAGGGATATTGTGTTGAACAAAACGGATACCACCAATGCTCCAACAACTCAGGAAGCCACAACCGACATTTATACTTCCACAGAAAGTAATGATGGCGAACCCTGCCCCCTTATTGTCTCTAACAATTAGTGAAACCTAGGCCAGATGCCAAGAATATTGGAATACATTTACTTGTTTACTCTTGGAATAGCTACCCTGTCTGGCATTGTTAGCTTGTTCCACAAACCGGCTGTACACTGGAAGGTTCTGGCTATTAGCGGCTTGCCTTATGCGGTGATAGAAGGATATAGCAGCTGGCTGTCCTGGCATCACCAATTTAATTTATACATTTACAATCCTGTATTTGTTGGCCTGCACATCATAAATGCCATCGTAATGCGGTCTATTCTGCACAACAGGATCATTAAAAGATCATCTTGCTCTACCTGATCCTTTATACCCTATACAACCTGATCAATTTTAAAGCCTTGCTGATTGCAGATGAATTCGAATCGGTATCGCTGGTCATTGGGGGCTGTTTTACCATGCTTTGGGCAGCCCTTTATTTTGTACAATCCTATTTTGATGAAAGTAATACACCCGTTATCCGTGACCCGGCCTTTTGGTTTGTCGCCAGCTTAATCCTGGTATATAGTGTTGAAGCCATCCTTTTCCCATCATTGAACCACCTATACAAGGAGTATCAGGAGTTAGTAATAAATATTTACCCGTATATTATATTCCCTGTCAATATAATTGGTAACTTATGTTTACTATTGACCTTTGTATGTTTAATCAAACGCCGGAAATAATATTGGTATTGGGGGCCGCTATCTTCCTCCTGCTGGTACTGGGCCTGCTGGCCATATTTTCACTGGTCATCAACAACAAAAGAAAAGTAAAGCATGCCCGGGAGATAATGGATGTTCAAAGCGCTTTATTAACTACCATAGCGCGGGAATTACATGACAATGTAGGCTTGTTGGTATCCCTGGCCAGGCTCAATCTTCAGCTGGCCATTGCAACACCCGCCAAGAGCAATATCTTGATAACTGAAACGGAAGGCTTATTGGCTAATACCTTAAGTGAATTAAAAGAAGTAGCCACCCTCATCAACTCCGAAAGCATTATTCTTAATGGTATTCAACAGGCGATTAAAACAGAGGTAGAGAAATTACAGAGAACCGGCGTTTATGATATCAACTATCAGGAAAACGGTACCGAGGTAAAAATGTCACCTTCGACCCAGATACTGATATTAAGGATATTCCAGGAGTCCCTGCAAAACATCATTAAACATGCTCAGGCAACGGCCATTTCGATAGCACTCCGTTATGCTCCTGATTTTTCATATTGACAGTCAGGGATAACGGTATTGGATTTGACGCAGATCATATAAGCGGCAAACAGGACGGTGGATTGGGTTTGGAAAATATTAAAAAGGGCTCAGCACCTGCAGGCCGGTCTCACTATTCAAAGCGCACCCAACCAGGGAACAGCTATTGAATTACAAGTACCCTACCATGGCAACCTTTCCTTATCATCGCTAAAACCACATCAACATGATCAGGGTAGCCGCAATAGAGGATTCAAAATTGTACCGCGATAAATTGCAGGTACTATTGTCTGATAGTGAACTTGTAAGGCTTATTCATTGCCTGGAAAGTTGCCATGCCATCACGGATGCCTTTACCAGGTCGCTACCAGATGTGGTGATAATGGATATCGGATTGCCAGGCATAAATGGCATAGAAGGTGTCCGGATCATCAAAAAGAAATGGCCTGGCCTACAGGTCATTATGTTTACTGTTCATGAGGATGAGGATAAGATATTTGAAGCCATTAAAGCAGGCGCCAATGGTTACCTGCTAAAAGGCAATGCACTACGATTGATAAGTGCCATAGAAGAAGTAATGACGGGCGATGTACCTTTATCAAGCGGGATTGCCCGCAAGCTACTGGAACACTTTCGTGAAGAGGGGCGGAATGAAAAGCAATTAATGGATGCCAACCTGACCCGCCGGGAAGAAGAGATCTTGCAATACCTGATGAAAGGTCAATCTTACAAACAAATTGCCAACGCCATCCACATACAGGTAGAAACGCTTAACTCGCACATCAAAAATATATACCGGAAGCTGGACGTGCATTCAAAAGCGAAATACCCGCCCGCTTCGGCATTCATCGCTCATAAGGTTCTGCTGCTTCAGCACTCCACCTACCATAAATCCGGTATTTTACTTACCTGCAACTGGCTAATCTTACCATTTTCTGGGATTGACTTCGGCTAGCTGTCATAGTAATTTTAGTGTAATAACAATACATGCTTCCAGTATTTATTTATCACTAAAAAAATTACTTATGAAACAGTTGTTCTTTTTCTTAAACACTTTCCTGGGACTATTTGGGGCCACAGTCTGCATAGCCCAATCCAATGTACACGAGTACAATATCAGGCCTGATGTCAAAAAAGCATCTTACAATACAGGCATCTTCGTAAAGCCTGGCGACACGATTTCCCTCACGGCAGGAGGATGTGTGCAGACAGGAGGAATTGGCAAAACCTGGAAGCGATATGTGGATCCTTCCGGCCCAAATTCCGGCAGGTTGTATCATGGACTCATCTCCATTCCGGGTGTAACAGAAGATCTTAGCCGTATAATGCTCTGTAACAACCGGACATTCGTTATTCCTGCTACAGCTGCCAGCGGCTATATCTGGCTTGGTTATGAAGATGATCAATATAGTGATAATGGCTATTGGGGACGTGATCCCGGCACCGAAAACCAATGCGTACGCCAACCGGATGCCTTTGTAAACATCAGGGTACGGACAACCAGTGTTCTTGTACAGCCAATAAGAGATTTAGACCGGGATGGTATTGACGATGTAACAGAACGGCAGTTGCTGGAAAAATTCCGTCCCTACTATAAATTTACTTTACGCAATGGAACACAGGATGAATACCGGCCCGCCGATGTATTTTGGTACCTGAACAAATCAGAAGTACTATCCTCCGATAATGAAAACAGTAGCCCTTTGATCAAGAACCAGGATTTGACTGGGAACTCAGCGATCTTATTAACTGCTTTCGGCGGAGATGCCAATATTATCCGTAATCGGAATTTTTCCAAGTATCACATTAACCCCTTAGCATCTGTCAATGGGGTTGGAAATGATCCTGGCCGGCATGGAAACAACTGGCAAACTATACTGAACAATAAGAACATTGGCTTATACGGCCATGTAGTACCCGTAAAAATACAGGCCAACAGGGAGTTTGATTATGACCATGTGTTTTCCAGTAGTGATATAGGAAAGACTTATTACAAGATTGAGTATTGGCAGTTCTGGGGTTATAGTGCCGCTCACATGCCTGCCAACATTGGTGATCATGAGGGCGACTGGACCACTGTACAGGTCATCTATGATCCTGAAAACAAGAGGATCAAGGAAATCGCCCACTTCGCTCATGGCATGAAGTTCAGTTTTCGTTTTTCTGCTTTGCGTGACAATTTTCCGATCAGGATAGACCAGGGTAATGGAATGGAGTATCGCGGAGTCAATTATTCTACCAGTATTGACCTTGTATCACATGATCTGCGTTTTACCTGGAATATGAATGAATATGCCCGTGCACAGGATAATGTAGTAAGGGTATATGCCGACCCCATAACGGGAGAATACACACATCCGGTAGTTTATATTGAAAATGGTACACACGAATACTATCCTACTGAACACTGGAATTACTATACAGCTCCGGCCCACAAGGGTAATGGATATTCCTTTTTAACCAATACCCCTATACATCTGGGTGAAGTTGAATACCCGGTTAACTATAAGGTCATACTTCAGTTCAATGGAAAATGGGGCGCCTATTCACCTTTAAATGATCCACCTGTTGGACCTGCGCTGCACAGACAATGGACTTGGCCTGCCACCAGTTCAATAAGGTGGTTGTTAAATACCAGTCAACTGCCATTTTAAGACCCTTACCACGGCCAAACCCATATTTGCTAAAGCGAAGATTGAAAAATACAGCTACCTACCGGCTACTTTTTTCTTTGCATCCATCAATGGGCACCGATTTCTTTGGTATAGAAATATGTCAAGCAAAAACACTGTGCGTTATTTTGCAGGTTATTTTTCTATCCACAGCCACTCAATCTTGCACATCATTGCAGTCTCTTGTAGTAAATTGAGCATAAACCTGCAAAATTAACCGTTTATGAAAAAACCTTTACTCGCTCTATTGCTTGTATGTATGAGTGTGCTGGTATTTGGCCGGCAAGCGCCGCCCAAACGCGAAATACGTGGCGCCTGGATCGCCACCTTCTCCAATATTGACTGGCCCAACCGCACACAAACACCCGCGCAGCAACGCGCTGCCTTTCTCACTATTCTTGAACACCACAAAGCTACCGGGCTCAATACCCTGTACATCCAGGTACGCAGTCAGTGCGATGCCATGTACCCCAGCCCCATTGAACCCTGGTCGGCCGACCTGACGGGCACACAAGGCAAAGCGCCCAGCCCCGACTGGGATCCCCTGCAATTCATGATCGACGAATGCCATAAACGCGGCATCGAATTCCATGCCTGGATCAACCCTTACCGGGCAGTATCCAACTCGGCCAACCTGCCGGGCTTTGCTGCCAATCACGTAGCCAAACTGCATCCGGATTGGTTGCTGAGCCAGGGTATCTTACGCGTACTGGATCCGGGATTACAGGATGTACGGAATTATATTACCAGTGTGATCGTAGATATTGTGGATCGCTACAATGTAGATGGTATTCACTTCGATGATTATTTCTATCCCCCTGCTGCACCGGCAGGTACGACACCTTACAATGATGATTCTTCTTTTACATTGGATCCCCGTGGCTTCACCAACAGGGCCGACTGGCGCCGGGATAATGTGAGCCTGCTTATCAAAAGACTGAATGATACCATACAGGTATTAAAGCCCTGGGTAAAGTTTGGCGTATCGCCTTCCGGCATTTACCGCAACAGCACCAACCCGGCCATTGGTACGCCTACCAGCGGACTGGAACATTATACCACCCTGTATGCCGATACTAAAAAATGGCTGCAGGAAGGATGGGTGGATTATATCGCACCACAGGTATATTGGTATATCGGGCAACCAGGGGCCAATTACGCCGCCATCGTTCCCTGGTGGAATAACCAGGCCAATGGCAGGCATATCTATATTGGCATGGCGGGCTATAAAGTGAATGATCCTGCACAGGGTGTCAACTGGGCCAACCCCTCCATGATACCCAATGAAATGCGCATGAACAGGGACCCACTCTATCCCAATATTAAAGGACAGGCCATTTACAATACCAGCAGTATGCGGAGCACCACCAAACTGGGTTTCCGGGATTCGCTGCGCTTGTTCTTCTACCAAAAGCCTGCCCTGCTGCCAAGGATGCCCTGGCGCGACAGCATCGCACCAGGATCACCCGCTACATTAACAGCTGTAAAATACCCGGGCGATTCAGTGGTGTTGAACTGGGTAAAACCAGCAGCTCCTACGGAATTGGATAAGGCCATCCGATTTGTGATCTACCGGTCGGAAGATACCACTATTGACATCAGCGATGTCAACAATATCCTGGCCATTACCAATACCGACACAGCCACTTTTGCTGATAAAACTGGACTGCCGGGCACCACCTATTACTATACCGTAACGGCATTGGACCATTTTCACAATGAAAGTATGCTGTCCAATACCGTTTCCAACCTGCCGCCATCCATTGTAGGTTCGGGTAATCAAACCATCTATTTAGATGATACCTGCGCGGTCGTATTACCCGGTTATACTACTCAGGCACTGGTGAATGGACAAGCAGCTGTACCTGGTATTGCCGTGACCCAATCGCCCGTTGCAGGCACGCTTATCCATGGCCGGGGTGATATTACAGTAACCTTAACAGCCACCGATGCAGCAGCCAACACAGGCAATTATTCATTGACAGTTTCCATAAAAGACAGCATACCACCGCTGATCACCGCACTGGATAGCACCCTCACCAATGGATCGGTGAAAGTATTCCCTGCCGATTCAGCAGCCTGTAGCTTTACCGCCGGTACGCAATTGGATATCCAGGGTACCGATGGTTGTGGTAACACCCTTACTTATGCTTATACACTCACCTACCAGGGCCTAAGCCAGGCCACTGTAAATGCCAACAGTTTGCAAGGTGTAATATTCCAACCAGGCAGCACACTGGTGAACTGGAGGGTATCCGATGAGGCAGGTAATGCTACCAACTTTGGATATACAGTAAAAGTGGAAGACAAAGAAAGTCCGCTCATTACCAATGCAGCAGCCAATCCTGCAGAGATATGGCCGCCTACACTGCAAATGAAGGATGTAACGATTGATTATGTAGCCACCGACAATTGCGGTCCGGTGACCACTACCCTGTCGGTTAGCAGCAATGAACCGGTAACGGGTGGCTTGTATGGCAATTTAGCGCCCGACTGGGTGATTGTAGACCAGCACCATGTAAAGCTGCGTGCCGAACGCGGACTATTGGGCAATGGCCGCTTGTATACTATTACCATTACAGCAACCGACTCTGCAGGCAATAGCCGTTCACAACAGGTTAATGTAAGCGTACCACGTATACCCAATGATCCATTCCCCGATGGTATACTCACGGTAAAGGCCTTCCCCAATCCTTCGCCCACCCAGTTCTATGTACTCACCCTGAGTACTTCCCTGAAGCCATTAAGCATTATTGTAACTGACAATACCGGCAGAACAATAGAATCAAGGACAGGACTGGCAGCGAACGGCTTATTCAACCTGGGCGCTGGTTACAGGCCGGGCGTTTACTACCTGCAAGTGAAACAAGGCAACAATACACAAACAGTGAAGCTGATTAAACTGTGAGGGGCAGGTAGCGAGCGGTAAGTGCTAATGGGGAAATACAGTGTTAAACACAGCAGCTGAAAAGACAAACTATAATCATGACTTCGAGGAAGTGTAAGTTTAATTACAAAACTCAAAGTCATGATTTTAAACTCAATTAAAGGTAAAGATTTTACCGGTCAGAATATCTATGCAGGTATAGATACTCACCACAAAAGCTGGATGGTTAGTCTTTATAGTGATGAATTTGAATTAAAGACATTTAGCCAACAACCAGATGTAGATCAGCTGGAAAGATATTTGAAAAAGAATTATCCAGGTGCCAATTATTACCTGGCATAGGAAGCTGGGTTTAGTGGGTTCTGGATTCAACGTTCATTCGCAAAGAAGGGCATTCGATGTGATGTAATTCATCCTGCCGATGTGCCAACCAGCGATAAGGAAAACAAACGTAAAACTGATAAAGTTGATAGTAGAAAGATAGCTAAAGGCCTAAAGAATAGGCAGCTTAATGCCATCTATATCCCTAATGAACGTCAGGAGGCCGACAGGTTGTTATTAAGGGCGCGCGCAAACATAGTTCGTGATGTTACCATGGTCAAAAATAGAATAAAGGCCTTTTTGAAAATAAACGGCATCTCTGTACCAGACAGTCACAAAAATGGCAATTGGACCAAGTCATTCATTACATGGTTGCAGTCATTAAAATTTGCAGAAGTCGCATGGAAAGCATCATTTGACGTATATATAGGGAAGCAATTTTTTTAATTGATCGTGAAAAGCAGTTACGAGTAGCTATCGGAGATTTATCTGTAAGCGAAAGATATGCATCCAATATAAAACTGCTTCTTAGCATACCATCCATAGGCTTGGTATCAGCAATGACGATACTGACAGAGATAGGAGACAAAACGCGATTTAGGAAGCTGGATCATCTTTGTAGCTATTGTGGCCTGACTCCCAATAGCCATAGCAGCGGAGAAACAGAACGAATTGGTGGACTCAGCCGAAGAGGCAATCCCTTTATTAAAGTTATTTTGATAGAATGTGCCTGGATGGCTATTCGAAAAGATCCAGCATTGCTACTTTATTATAAACAATTGTTGCCTAGAATGAATGCAAATAAGGCAATTGTAAAAGTTAGCAGAAAATTACTTAACAGAATAAGATATGTGCTTTTAAGCCAAAAGAAATATGTTACAGGCGTAATTAGTTAGCGAGGATTTATTTTTTTCAGTTTTATAGGGTCAGGATATAATATAGTCTTATAAAAACTCAGGTGCGCCAATAAATGCAGGAGGCCGTCTGTGGCTTGCTCGCAAGACCACTCTTTTGAGTTTGCATTTGGCAACCTGTAAAAAATAATACTGGAAATTGCAGCTTGAACTATCAATGTCTGCCAAGAGAAGGTTGTTTTTATAGGACCTGAAAAGAATTGCACCAACCCGAAAGCTGGTGCAATATTGAAATTTAAACACTCGAGGCTTGGAATTCAACATAGAAGATGGCCTCCAGTATTTTCATACAGGCACAAGATGCCATCACACAAACCTACCCCTCAATCTTGCGCCAGTTAGGGGGCTGATGTTTTTGATACTACGGTTGATTTTCTGATAAGTGGTGATAAGGATGAGAAGGTTAAAGCTTCTCTTAAAGATACTGAACTGCTTCAGCAGTTCAAAGCCGTTGAACAGTTTGCCGATGACGATAAATCCGTAGTGAAAAACTCATAGATGCTTTCATTGTAAAAAAACAATTGCAGCAGATGGCTTCGTAGTTCATTACTGTATTATAAATCGAGTAGGTTGTGAGGGATTAATTCCCTCACAGACCTCTCACACCACCGTACGTACCGACCGGTATACGGCGGTTTGTCAGAATAACTTAGTTTGGTGAGTTGTTTTCCAGTAATAGTAGTTTGCGAACCCTACGTATCCATGCCTGACAAAGTATTCATTATTTAATGCCCTTGTCAATATTGGACTGTGTGCAATGCGGCAATAGCCCCTACGGCTATTTGACCACTCATAGGCTTTCCCAGGATTGATTCCCAGCCTTTTCAGGTTAATCCACCGCGTTTTTGGTCTTTTCCATTGTTTCCATATTCCCATCCTTAGACGCGTTCTTACCCATCTGTCCAGTTCCTCCATTCTGCTTTTGGCTTTGGCTATCCTAAAGTAGTTCACCCAACCAACGATTGTCGCCTCCATCTTCTTTATCTTGTCTTCCACTTTACCGGGGCTTTACGCTGAGTTCGCTCTTTCATCTTTTCTTTAATCTTTCTCAGCGATTTGGGCGCAATACGTATTTGCCAGCCCTTTTCGCTTCGGTAAAAGAAAAACCCAGTAGCGTACTGTCATTGGGGCGGCTGACTTTACTTTTTGTGCGGTTTACTTTTAACTTTAGCTTCTTTTCTATGAACTCTGTGATTGTAGTCAGCACTCGAGCCGCTGACTTTTCACTTTTCACATAGATGCTACAGTCATCTGCATATCGTACATACCGGTGGCCTCTTGCCTCTAACTCTTTGTCCAGTTCATTTAAAACAATGTTGCTCATCAGCGGTGATAACGGAGAACCTTGAGGAGTGCCTTCTTTGCGTTCTATCACTACTCCATTCTCCATTATTCCGCAGTTCAGGTACGCTCGCAGTAGCTTCAGTGTCCGCTTGTCCGTTATCTTTTGGGCCAGCGCCGACATTAACCGGTCGTGGTTCACCCGATCGAAAAACTTCTCCAGGTCCAGCTCTACTACCCATTCATTGCCGTCGTTCAGGCTGGTTTGAGCCTGATACACTGCCTGATGAGCACTGCGATTCTCTCTAAACCCATAGCTATAATTGGAGAACTCCGCTTCATACTGCGGACTCAACCACTGGGCTATTGACTGCGTAATTAGCCTGTCGATTACTGTAGGTATTCCCAACATCCTTTTACCGCCTCCGTTTTCCTTGTCTATTTCTACTTTCTTCACTGCCTGGGGGCGGTACGTGCCTTCTAAAATACTAGTACGCAGTGTTTGCCAGTTGGTATTCAGGTAGTCGCGAAGTTCATCGGTATGCATACCATCTATACCTCCAGCCCCTTTATTGGCAGTTACCTGCTTAAAGGCTTTTTGTACATTGCGGATATCTAATATTTCTTCCAGCATACTATTACTTAAAAAAAAAAATCATCCCAGCGTTATTCCCATTGGTTGCATGATGAGGCTCAACTCCTCCTGTGTTTTACTTTTAGCTTCCGGCTTATCCTCACACAGGTAGTTTTCTAATGTTCTTCTATTGTAATCGCCTCAATCATAAACGTCTTGTTCATTTTCGCCATTCTAACATTCGGCCCTTCGGTTTGGCTGTGAGTCTTCCGTCTTTGCCCTTTACGGGGAGATGGCTCGTTTCCTTCCTACTACGGCTTCGGCTGACTTCTGCTCTAAGCGAAGAATCGCCTGCAGACCTCCCGGGGTAAGTATATCCGCTTTCCGTTCATGTAGCCTCTGCATTTACGTTCTGACAGTCTGCACAGTGTAGGGTTTCTGTTTGTGTTGCAACATCACCCATGTCAGCCCGCCTTGTATGCAATTTCTGTTCGTAGGCTCGAACGTTTGCCGCCGGCTTCTTTCAGATTCCACCTCGCGATGGACACCCTTGCCCTTGGCTAATACTATGCACTGTAACACGTATTCGGGACTTTCACCCTAGAGCTGATATACATGCCCGGCACACAACAAAACCCCGCGTCAGGCGGGGCTTTGTTGTTATCTTAAAGACTGCAAAAATTCAATATCAACTCCTGTATTATATAAGCAAATACTATCTCCGTCGTCCTCGCAATATATGAACTTAAGTGAAGAATTAAAACTTGTTTTTTATAATTTGTTGCTTCCAATATCATATTTACATCGGGTTCAAGTAAATCTTTATTGGTCTTCACCAGTATCAAAAGACCTCTTTTAAATTCTTCGGACTGGATTACCGATTTCAAAAATCATTTTCACATTTATCAATCTTATTAATTAATACGTTGATCTTATCAATCTTTAAATTATAGCTTTTCTCCATACCCTTTCCGAATGAATATTCTTGCGGTTGCTTTGTAACCAGTATAATAGACTCATTCAGAAAAATCTCACATGATATCTTAAAATAGAAATTTTCGATAACCTCTAACTCATCCAAATTATTGTGCTCCGTATTTACGCAAAGAACCTTATCTGTAATATTATAATTTATATTTATTGCCATCGTCAATCATTTTTGATTTCAACAATTTTCTCTCCCACGGCTTCTCCTGCATTTGACCCAAAAATCGCTCCACCAATTCCGCCTATAATTCCGCCAAAGAAACCACCAACTGCTGTACCTATTCCGGGTCCAAAAAAGTACCGATAGTAGCTCCAATTTTTGCACCACCTGCAGCACCTAATGCAGCACCACCCCAACCGCCAGCAACTCTGGAAGTTGCTACAATTGTGTTGTCTCCACCTGTGCCTTGTTGAATATCTGTTTTAATTGCATCTCCAATTTGAATAGCATCGGTTACTATAGCAACCGGTTTCGCAACTTTACCAATTGCATCCAATGTGTTACCTGCTGTTTTTAGAGTATTAAACTGACCTGTAGTAAGCTTGGTATGAGGGTCTGGAACACCCGTCACCTTTTCATTTATATTTAGATGTGGTGTATTCACCTTCCCGTGTGGTTCGTCAACTCGTACCACATCAACACCTTTTGTTTTTCCAGCAGCGTTTGTGCCACCTGCCTTTGTGTCTCTAATTCCGGTTACTGTAGAACCTCGTACAGGCTCTGTTTGATACTGCCCACCTAATCCAAATACAAATCCTTTGGATACTTCACCTGTTTTTTTAACCGGAACCATTATACTCCAACCAGCAGGTTTCGTAGTATCTCCTAACGGGTCATTATTCAATATTGGGTTATTTCCCATTGCTGAATATAAACTCTGCGCATAGTCGGGTTTCGGATCTATCTGCCACCATCTGCCTAATTGTGGGTCAAGACTTCTAAACTGTGTTGCATACCATTCAAGACCTGAACCATCACTAAACTCTTTATTCTGTAACTCACTTCCTTTATTAAATTTCCGTTTGTTCTCAGGTTCTCCGAAGGCTAAAGCTTTACTGCTTATTCCCGCCATCGTCAAGCCGAAAGGATAGTAATGCGTTTCCTCGGTGATGGGGCCGGTAATATGCTGTACACTCAGGTTATCAAAGAACACGTCCCAGTTCTGGGTTTCATTGCTGACGTAAATATACAGAAATCCATTTTGGGTCATGGGGATGGCGGACTGGGCAAGGGCGAGCACGGCATTGGCGCCGCCTACGGGCAGGGCGCCACTGCTGGTTGCCACATATTTCAATTGTTCATCAAGTAATATCCAGTTGAGGTAGGCCTTGGGTTTGCTGTTGCCAGCCTGGGAAGGCTGGTGAGCAGTCTGGAAACTGGTCACGGCGCTTGCCAGGGGGCCAGGATTGGCGCTGAGCTGGGCCAGGGTGCCCTTGGCCTGGCCTGCTGCGCCACAATACCACCGGCCAATGAGGACAGGATGGTGGGCACCATGCTGGCGCCATCGTTGTAGGTGCCGCCACTGCGGTAAAAATGGCTTACCCCAATATCGACCTTATCGCCACTCATGACCTTCAGTACAATGGCCGGGCCGATTTTATTACCACTGGCATTTACTGCCGCCACTATATCATTAGGGCTTGTAACGGGATTGGGATTGGTTGGATAACCGCCCGGTACGCTGGTTTTGGCAATAGCGGTCTGAGCAATATTGGAAAAGAGTTGCTCCTCCTTTGTACGGTAAGCCGTTTCCATGGAAGCCAGGTACTGGGCGGTATCGGCTTGTTCGGTAAGTACCATGCGCACATTGCCCAGGTGGTCTTTGAGGAAGTAATCGTACACGAGGTTCCAGGTGCTATCGCCATTGACGAACTTTCTTTTCACATAACGCAGGCGCCCTTCTTCATGACCGATGAGTTGGAGTGTGTCGTCCTGGAAAACGGCTCCACCCAGGTACAAGGTATTGGTGACCTTACCCGGGGATTGGGTCAAATCGATTACCTGTTTTTTTAGCTTGCCCCCAAAGGCGTCATACACATATTCTATACTTCCTTTACCACTAACTTGCATTATTTGTGGCAGATTGAGGTGATTATAAGTTATGGAACTGATGTTCTTGTTAGCATCGGATACGAGATTGCCATTGGGATCGTATGTATAATCTACCGTTGAATCGGTTTTAGTACCAGTATAATGAAAATCGCCCAGTTTGGTATCGGGAACATTCCATTCATCCAATACCTGTTCAAGCTGATTGCTGCTGTAGTTTTCCTTGTATTTATAACGTAAGGCATCCAGGTAGAAATCAGCACTGCCCGGTTTAATGCCATGTTGTATCATGGAGAGGATATTGCCATTGGCATCGTACTTCATCATATACCCATTGTCGGCATCAAAACCACCGACACTGAAATTGGCTTCACTGTAGTTCCAGTTCCCCCGGTGCCGGGTGTGGAATTCTGGTAGAAACCTGCTTTGCCCAACCTGTTGGCAGCATCGTACTGGAAATTGAACTTACGGCGTACCTGGTCGCCTTTGCTTTTCCAAACGCTGGTGGAAATATTACCATTGTATTGATACACGCCATCGGCACAGGAGCCGGGACTCTGGGTACAATTGTCGTAACCCAGCTCAAACCCAAAATATTTATCGGTATAACTGGCAGTTCCTTGATTTAGGAGGTAACCACGGTTGGCGCCCAGCAGCCAGCCTCGGATATTGTAGTCGTAGGTGAGCGTTTCCAGCGGCCCGCCGCCTGGACCTCCGGCTGGTGATATTTTTTGTTTTTAACTGACCGAGCGGGTCATATTCGTTGCTTGCAATGACTTGCTCGGGTTTGCTAAGAACTTGCCCATTAATATTGCTAATGACAGTTTTTGTAGTAGTGAGCAGGCGTCCCAGGTCATCATAATTCAGTTTGGTAATGATGGTATGTGTTTGCGGATTGGTGCCTTTTTATCCAGGTGGTTTACAATGACCAGGGGTTGACCACTAAAACTATACTGGGTAGTGGTAATATCGCGGCCTTCGGTAATATTAAAGTTTTTCGTTTGTATTACCCTTTCTTTGTTATCATATACATAGCTAACCAATAAACCCGGAGCAGAATTGGGTTGCCAAACACCCGTTACAAGACCCCTGGTATTGACAGATTGGATAACCGGTTCGGCATAAGGGAAAAGAGTGGTACTGGCCGTGAGTAAATAGTTGTCGAAGCTATTGTCTTTATTGTTCCAATCTGGTCCATGCCAGCCACTCCAGCTATAATCATCATAGAAGTTCATCGACAGGACATTGGCCAGGGTATTTACCGGAAAAGAATTTGTAAAAGTGTACCGTTCTACCGTACCGGGTGTATAGGTTTCAAAGCGGGCCAGGTTTTGGGTATTGAGGTAACCCTGCATGGCAGTTAAAGAAGTTTGAGTAGAATTGGTATAAAAACCGGTCATGATGGGCCGGTTAAGTTGGTCATACTTGGTAAATAGCCACTTTTGGTTTGGCCGTTGATTGGCATCTTGTGTGAGCACGAGCCGATCCCATTTATCATAGACCATCCATACCTCCCCTGCGCCGGGTACTTTTTCATTGTCATGCGGCGGCGGGCATCGTATTCATAGCGGAAACATTGTTGGCTCAATATGGTGCTGTTGGTGAGATCCCAGTTACCCATAATCAGTTCTACGCCCCGGGGCTGTATTACACAGCGAAGGTTGTTCTGGTCATCATAGAGATAATAGGTACAGAGCCAACCGGTATGGCTACTACCGCTGCCATTATCGGGGGCAGCGGAGAATTGTATTTTTTTAGGATCACTTTGCCTTCCTTGTCTTTAAACTCGATCACCTGCTTAGCATGTTCATCTATCGTTATTGTTTTGTGCAAGGTGCCAGCCGGGTATTCGCCCGGGCTGGTATAGGTGCTAAAGTTACCCGCCGTGCTGTTCACTGTTACATTCCATATCCGTACATCATCTGCTTCAGTGTTTAGCAGGTATAAGGCTTTTACGGCATGCCCCGTACCTGGTTGCCAGGTACTGCCAACGGCACCTGTTTCCCTTGGCCGGCTAAGCGGAGAAAATTCCAGGAGGCTCTGGCTGTAAGGATGAATGTCTTTCGGTGCATCGGAAACGGTATTGGCAGCATTATAAAACCAAGCCTGGCTGGTGACGGCCGCCGTACGCAGGCTGCCATAGGTAGTTCCGTCTTCCACGTAGGGCAGGAACTTCTTTACCTCCCGACCGTAGTTATCATATTCCACAGGTGCCACAATATCCTTTGTGCCCTGGCTCCCTTGATATTCACGGTTTGAATGGGTCTGCCCAGTCCGTCAAAGTAATTAACCAGTTGCAACCGGTCGGCCGGGGAAGACAAGGCATCTACCATGGCCTGGTTAGTGATGCCCGGTTTTTAATTTCACTTTTGTGCACATAATTCCGGTCGGTACTTACCTGGCCCTGACTGGCCTGTATCAGCAATAAGCAAGGCAGGATAATTGTTAAGATATATCTCATAGCTAAGATGTACATGGTTAATGAGTGGTTGATCAGGGGGCTATTGGACAAGGTTCTGATTGATTCTGGTAATAAAACCCCGAGTTATAGCCATCGCTAAAAGTATAGTAATAGGTACATACCCAGTGATCATTTTCATAAGTACCGCCTATTATGATCTTTGTTCCTGTTTGACAAACGCCATTAATATATCGTTTTCCTTCATCCGCGCAGGAGCAGTTCCCCACTATATTGGCATAATTCGATGGAAGTGCCGCAACCTCTGCATTGGCCTGTGCATTCGCATCGGCCTGACTAATGAACGATTTATATTTACCTGCATTTACAGTGTACGTGAATGGAACGCCAGGTCCTTGCTCCGGAGGGCAATCACTCTTAACCATGGGTTGGCTTATGGCTGCACTCGGCCAATAACATCGTCCTGTACTATTGGCATAATTTTGCCCATTTGCAGCGAGGTCGGCTGCCGCCAGGTTATTGGCTGCTGCCTGACTTAGTGCTGCAAATTTGCCATAGGGCACTACATAAGTCACCTGTTCGCCATAGCTGCCGGAAGTGCAGCCTTGTTTGGTATAAGTTCCCTGTACCGCTGCATTGTAAAACATAGACTGACCAGATTGAGTTGGTGCAGTACCAAGCCCATAATTGTATTTAAAATTTTTAACTATATTCCCTTCTTCATCTTTTATACTCGAAAGCCTCGATAGCCCATCATAAGCATAATAAACTATATTATTGTTCATATCACATTGGCTTGACGTACCTATAAGTGGATCATAGGTACTGGTCACCATTAATGCAGAAGATGGATAAAGCCTTAATTCATCTATATAGCCACTGCCACTTACGCTGACCGATGTTGCTCCCGTAACTATATGCTCAAAATAGGTCCATCCGTTCTTAACAACCCCTTGCCTTACACCGGTACTACCTGAAACGGGAAAATTGCCAGCGGCATTCTTACGCCAATATGTAAGCAGATATTTTTTGTCTGATCAACTGTTGCTGAAATTGAATTCCCTGCAAGGTTAAAACATTGTTTGCCTGTGGGTGAGCTCAAATCAGCAACCGGGTTTCCAGTAAAACTAAATCCCCCTTTACTGGTCGTTTCAAAGCTTGTATAACAAATCTCATTATCGTAAGCACCTGTTACCTCAGCAACCGGGTACGTGTTATTATAGTCCCAGATATACGCTTTAGGCATATCGGCTGTTTTGGATTGCTCAGTTAAATTTTCATTAGCATTATACTTCATGGTGGCCGCAAGCCTGTAATGACTGTCGTAATTGAATACATTGGAACTGATGGAGGAGAGCGTTACACTGGTAATAAGCGGCAGTGCCTCCAGGAAGTATATCTTTGAAGGTTTACCTATGATATAGTCCGTAATCTGGCCGCTAATGTACCTGGTATTGCCGCCTCCCGCATCCTGGCGATATTGTACTTTTTCAACGGGAAGACCCACCATATTCTTTTGCCGCATCAGGTCAATATTATAAGCAATAGAGCCTATCGTTGCGGTTGGTGCAGCAGGATAGTCTACCACATATTTAATACCGGTTTTTACCTTTGTTGCATTGGAGGTTGTTTCTTCTATTCTTGTGGCGTAATTATGCAGTGCATTGTCATAGAAAAGATCTTTTGTAGTAACAATGTATTGGTTAGTGATCTCGTCATAGACTTTTGTTGTGACTTGCGTCAGTCTTTTATTTTGTTGAAAGAAAGAAGATGTTTCGGGAAAACGGAGAGTAGGCATGGTCCTGAATTCCACGCAACCTGCAGGGGTGATTCCCAAACCCCATAGGGATAATACATGTTGGCAGCGCTTTTACAGTAGTATTTTTATTGGTCTGCTCCTGTTGTGGTTTTACCAAGACGCTGTTTAAAATTTCGCCCGTGGTTGTAATAAAAGTATTGGAAGTTTCCTGTAATAATTTCCCATCATTACGATAAACACGTTGACGAACCAGGTCGCCATTCTCTATATTTTCGTCATTAGTAAATGTACCGTTGAAGCTATAGTTGTAAACTGTTTTGCCAAGTGTTTGATTATTTACCAGATCTATTTGGGATTCGGTCACCTGGGTATATCCAAGATGACTTCCCTGGAATGATCCTAAACTAAAAATAGAATTGGCAGAAACGTTAATAGTATATAGAAAATGCTCATCGTTCTCGTTATGTATTTTACAAGGCTCCGGATTTTCATTTGGTAATTCGTATGGGATAAAATAAGCGTGGTAACTGGAAGTCGTTTCATAAAACGGAAACAATCCCGACCTACCGCTGCCCGTACCGTCATCAGAAAGATAGGTATATGTTTTTGCCCTGGCCGCTATGCCATTAAAAGCATAATCAGTAATTTTCTTTACTCTTATCCCTCCCACCGGATGATATTGGCCATCGTCAAATTTCGCCTCGTTTAATTCATATTCAAAGGTTGTATATCCCCCTGTAGGATATGTCATTTTATTAAGGACGGTAGCAGTCGAACCGATCAGGTTAGGTTCTCTGTTGGCTCCCTCTCCCACATTTCTTGGTTGGAAATACATGTTATCAACCACTCTTCCTGCAAAATAAAAATTGGGCACCAGGCTGGTATTGCCGGCTGCGTTATAGAAGCCCCAATGGTCAAGAGAAGCTGTAAAACGCTCAGGAATAGGGGTGTTATCGTAAGCAAATGTATGTGCAGGTGGAGCAGGGGTAACACCATCAACTGGAATTTCCTGTAAACTTTCTAAACGCAAGCGACTTTTATTGAGCAAATTCGCATTGTTTAAAAAATAACCATAAGTAAAATTATATTGCTTGATTAGCTTATCAGTGGCATTGTTAGTACTGTACACTTTTAGCTGATTCAACCTGCGGGCATAAGTATCTTCTGTATCTTGCCTTTGCCCGGTGGCCGAAAGAACATCTATAAAAGCAACGGTGATATTGGCTCTTTTATAAATGATCTTCTTTAAAAACTTCCGGTATATCAGCACTTCAGGTGGCGGAAGCGTTGAAATGGAGCCCATATTGTAGGATTGGGCACAGAAAACGTTGGGTGATTGTACGCCATACGTATAGGATACGGATCTATTATTTAACCGGTTTCCATTTTGTACTGCCCCTGACAGGTTGGTATGGTATTCAAATTGAATAACTTCATCACCCGCAGCTGAAGTTATTGAGCTCAGGTACCAGGCGGAAGGATAGGTATAGCTCAATGTGGATGATTGCCCAAGGTCATCGCTGGGCGTCATTACGCTAGTTTCCGCTTCGTCAAAAACATACGTAATCCCCTCTTCATCTACAATGGTAAAACTGTTATTAAAAGTGATAGCTTTCAAATCCTTTTCCTTTTTAAAGATCGTATTGTCAGGTTTCACCAGAAACTTACCGGAATGGCCGGCAAAATTGTAGTAATAAATATCAGGCTGGGTTTCAATCGCGCCCTCCTCGATGTTTTTCAAATAGGTATCCTGTGCAAAAAAATTGGAACTTGATGGAGGTGTTAAAACATTAGCCACCCCGAAGTAATTGCTGGAGTTATCGGGATTTCCCCTTGCTGCGCGTGTTATTACCCCCCTGCATTTAGCGACCAACTGCTCCCACACCAGGGGCTTCATCCTCGGGCTTAAATCCCGATGCGTTATAACTCATGCTTACAGGAAGCGTTATAGAATTACCCTTTAATTCGTACAGAGGAATGTTGATCGTTGGTGTGCCGGTAAATAAACTTATGGGTACGTTTCCATATTGACCTAACGAGGCGGCTTCGGGTGATGGGGGTATAACCTGTTTTGCCTTGAATTGCATTTTAGCCACTTCTAAGGTTGGATTAGAATTCTGGCAAAATAAATAGAAAGGTATTGTATGTGCTAAAATCAGAAACCATAAGGCTTTACACATAAAGCTTGGGTTTATTGGTCGATTATTAAAAAGTTAAGTCAAGTATTGACCGGGTTTGCTACTATTGTATCCTGATAGCTGGCTGCACTCTAATACACCACATTTAGTTAGGTGAAAAGGACTTTCAGCGCAGTATAGGTCTATTGGTTTACGGTAATTACTTTTATCATAGGTTCAGCCAGGGGGCTCATGGCTCCTGCAAAAAAAGCAATGATCTTTCCTTCCTTACTGATGATAAATTTTTGATAGTCCCCTTGCACCTCCATATCAACCACCCCATTTTCCGATTTGGTGGTACACCACTTGTATATAACAGATTTTGATGGTCCTATAACTGCCGTTTTATTGAACACCAACAAATTGGGATGCAAACCTGATACCCAAGACCTGATTTCCTCATTACTCTTTGGCTCGTTATTAAAATCGTTGGTTGGAAAACCGAGGATCACCAGCCCAACGGATGCATAAGTACGACATAAGGAATCCAATTGAAGGAGTTGGGTATGACGTTCACTGCCAGAGGCGATATTGACTACGACAATTAGTTTTCCATGGAGGTTATTAAGATCAACCTCTACACCTGTTACAGTAGTTACTTTGTAATCGTAAATTGACGATTGTGCAAGGCTGGCCATTGTTAGCAGCAGAAAAAGGAAAAGATGGATAGTCTCATTTTAAATATGATATAAGGATGTCAACAACTATCTGAAGTAAACAATATATGGCTGGGCTACTTCAGGGAGAGGCAGAAAAAATGGATTGTAATGATGCGGAAATGACCAGGCGAACGGGCCTGTGGGCGAGAAGGCATTGACATTTTTCTCATGCGACAAAAAGGATTTTGGTTACATACATCCGGACCGATGCTCAGGAAGCCTTTTTAACATAGTATCCGGATCGTCTTGGGATATTGAAGTAATGACAAAATTATAAACCATCAAAGTACAAACCTATATATGCGCAGTTTTGACGAAAAAGCGTGCAGATTTTGGCGATAAGTGTGTAAACAAATTGTAATACGCAACCGATTGCAGGGCATTACCCCTGCTTAGCCAGTTCAATAATATCGCGGCCGGTGATGATCTTCCTGGTTTCGGGCAAGTTCACACTATGGATCATGGCCAGACCCAGTTCACGCAGGGTACAAAAGCCATTGGGCGAAAGGGCGCGGCCAAGTGGATATAACCAGGTTATGTATTTATAAAAAGGCAGCGTATTCTTTAACCCGCTGGTAGGTTTCATAAATCCGGGTCGCACCGGGAATACTTTCTTAAAAGGCAGCTTCATGAGGTCATTTTCGGTTTTGCCTTTTACCCGGGCCCAGTTCACCTTGCCTTTCTCCGTACTGTCGGTGCCCCGGCCAGAGATATAACAAAAGGTCATTTCCGGTTTTAGCTGTACCAGCGTTTCCGCTACCCGCATGGTAAGCGTATAGGTAGTTTTATAATAAACATCCTGCTTTACACCCACCGAGGAAATACCCAGGCAAAAGAAACAGGCATTGTATCCTTTTAACTGATCCGCTATAGGAGCCAGGTTGAAGAAATCGGCATGTAGTATCTCTTTTAGTTTGGGATGCACCACCCCACTAGGCTTGCGGCTAATGATCAATACAGCTTCCACCAGGGGATGCAACAGGCATTCATGTAGTACGCCCTCCCCTACCATGCCCGTGGCGCCGGTGATGATGGCCCTGATCTTACCTGTCGGTGTCATATAGGTATTGGTTTGATTTCACCGGAAAGATACCAAACTATAGACACTATTTTAGCCCGCCATGCCCCTTGTACAACTGTACCGGGCCGTCCAGTTTCACCGCCAGTACAGTCATGTATTCATCCTGCACAGCAGGGGGCACAGTAATGTATACCAGCCCGGGTACAGGACTCCAGGATATTTTACCAACTACTTTGTGTTGCAGCAACTGCCCGCCTCCTACTACTGCTATTTCACGGATCTTGTTTTTCAGTCCTTTGATCATTACCTGACCGGCAACTTTGCCAGGCAGGAACAAATACAGCGTAGCAGAATCTTTGGATAAAGTAGTGGGCCCATAAAAATGTCCCTGTGCAATACCTCCCAGCGTATTGAAGATGGCCGCACCATGTTTCTTATTCCATTTCCCCAATTCCTTCAATACCTGTACTTGCTGCAGGGGAATGGTTCCATCTTCTTTGGGACCCATATCCAATAGCAGGTTGCCCCCATTGCTGATGGCATCGGCAAAGATGGTGATCACTTCATAAGGTGTTTTCCAGGCCGTATCCTGTGGCTGATAACCCCAGTTATTATTGATGGTCATACACAGTTCCCACCAATTGAAGGCAGGCCTGGTAACCGGGAAATTTTGTTCGGGTGTTTCATAATCACCATAACCCTGTAAACGGCTATTGAGTATAGCGCCAGGCGTTTCTTTCAGGATGCTTTTGCGCACCATGGCAGCACCCCACTCAACAGCTGAATGCTCCCAATCGCCATCAAACCACCACAAATCCGGATGGTAGGCCAGGTTCAGTTCATTGATCTGGGCCTGGTAAAACTTGCGGAACCGCTCCCAGCGCTTCGGATCATTGCTCACCTTGTACCGGGCGCTGTCTTTCAGAAAGCCGGGATAATCGGGATGGCTCCAGTCGATGAGAGAGAAATAAGCCCCCGTTTAATTCCCTGTTTGTCCAATGCCTGATAAAAAGGCGTCAGTACATCACGGCCGGCAGGAGTGTTTTTTACTACACCATAATGATTTTGGGCGGTGGGCCACAAAGCTACCCCATCATGGTGTTTGGTGGTCATTACCGCATAGCGGGCGCCACTTTCTTTGATGAGCGCCGCCCATTCATCAGGATGATACCGGGAGGCCGTAAAGCCTTCCAGTTGTTTCATATAATCGGGGTGACTGATCTTCTTATTATAAAAACTCCAGCTTTCATCTACTCCATTGACGGCATAAATACCCCAATGAATGAAAATACCGAGCTTGGCATCGGCAAACCATTGCATTTTGTTCCGTATAGAATCGGGATGGATCTTGACCTGCGCTGTTGCAGGGAGCAAACAAACCAGCAATAGCGCTGGCATAAAAAAGGATGGTCGAAGCGATTTGTACATCATTTTGATCTTGTAATTGGGCCATTGCCACTACTGGCAGGAACCAAATGTACAATTTAGAATGATGCAGATATTACGCAAACCATTGCGGCAATTATTGATCCCATTCACCAGCCAGGGTTTTGCACCAATTTCCCCAGGCTTTTATCAATTTCAATTTGTGGAACGGGCATCAGGTAATGGCGGTCTAAGAATACGCGTGTTTGTACTGTGACAGGCTTATAAAAACAGCCACACCAGCTTCCTCACTACCGGGCGCATAACCGGTAGACTGTAATTCGGCAGTAGTTGGCCGTGCATTCAATCCATGTACCGGACCATTATCCACCTCCTTCGCTATAAGCCATCGGCGTACATCCCAAAATCGCTGTCCCTCAAATGCAAATTCTACGCGCCGTTCATTCCTGATCCTTTGACGCATCCCCTCCTTCGTATTGTCCGTTGTTCCGGCAACAGGCAGCGCCGGCATAGCCACCCTTGACCGTACCACATTAACTGCATCAAACACCTGCTGGTCGGGGGCGCTCAAATACTCATTCATGGCTTCAGCGTAAATAAGATACATTTCCGCGAAACGGATAACCGGGAAGTTCCTGTTGGCGCTTCCACTCCCTCTCAGGTTTACATTGGGATCGCACCATTTTCTCCAATTATAACCCGTTTCAGCATTGGTCCCGGATTTTGGCCAGCCTTCAGACGCGCCTCCATTATTGCCAAAATAAGCATACTTCAATGGCCTCCTATGATTGGCAGAATCCCAAAATGTATATTGAAAATTGATAGAAGCATAAAAGCGCGGGTCCCTGTTTTTATACATATTGGAAACCTGTTTCGCCTGCCGGAATGTTTTTCCATCCCAAAGAGGACCATTCCAGGTGCCGGCTGTAGTGTAACCGGAATTGGGATCCGGGATCGGTAACCCATTCTTCATTTCATAAGCATCCACCATTTCCTGCAATACACTGAATTTTCCATAGCCACCGGCCGATTGGGCATCCTGGCCATTGGGCTGCAAACTTTGATCAAGGTCCCTTGTTCCACCCCAAAGCAAGGGCAATATGGTTTCCTTATACTCCCGCGAAAAACAGGCGGGCATAATTATCTATTGGATTGCCGGGATTGGGATTGTTTAAGGAATAAACATTCAGATCTATAACGGCTTTGGCAGCATCGGCAGCACGTTTCCATTTTTCCTTATCATAGGTTGGGGGAAATAATGTTGACCCATCTTCATTTTTTAACTGGGCATACATCGTATTACCATTAAAAAGGGGACTGGCAGCGTAAAGGAGCGTGATTGCTTTTAACGCCAGGGCAGCTCCCCGTGTAATACGTCCCGTTTCTCCTACATTGTCAAGATAGTCCAGCGGCAAAGCGGGTGCTATACCGTCCAGTTCCGACACCAGGTAGTTTACCAGTTCATCAAGCGGATTTCTAACAAATAGCTTGGCAGGGATGGCAGCGCTGACATCTATAACCTCATCGCCTATTAACGGTACAGACCCATAACGCCTGAAAAGTTCAAAATACAATTTGGCTCTTAAAAACGGACCTCTGCTTTGTATTGGGGAAGCCTGATCTGATAATAATCCTTCCGGTCCGCTGGAATGGGTACGTTATCAATATTTTTCAGGAAGATGTTAATACGACGTATACTTTGGTAAGCACTTTCCCAGTTGCCCAGTGCATTATTCGTGGTTCCCCATGCACCAGAATTGAAGTTTAATTCCACTACATTCTCCCAGTGGTTCTTACATTCGTCCGTACAGGCCGAAACATTGATACCGCCGGTTATATTGGTAGAGCTGGTGCCCAAAGTATTATACAGGTCGGCCCAGGCTCTTTCAGCTGTAACAATGGTTGAGTAAACATCCTTTTCAGTAACAACCTCCTTAGGCACCACATCCAGGTATTTTTGCAGGACAGGGTTGCCAAACAACAAAGCAACAAACCGTAAAACAGTAATTTCCGTGTCATCAGTATAATGATTTTGAGGGTATTTAGAAAGAAAAGTTAAGGCCAACGTTGATCACCTTTTGCTGTGGATAAGTGCCGGTACCTTCATTGGATATCTCTGGATCAAATATTTTCAGCTTGTCCCAGGTAATCAGGTTAATGCCATTCACAAATACACGCACATTGCCAAGCCCAATTTTCGCCAGCCAGTATTTAGGAAGGCTATATCCCAATTCAACCGTTTTCAACCGCAGGTAATTGCTGGAATAGATCCAAAAGGTAGAATTCTGCTGGTTATTCGTATTGTCCTGGGAGGACATACGGGGATATTTATAGTTCTTATCAGGATCGGAGGCCACCCAATGATTGTCCTTTACTTCAGCAAGCACACCGGCAAACCTTGAAAAAGGAAAGACGCCGGCGCCTGTAACCAATAATGATCCGCCATAGGCGCCCTGAAAGAGAACACTGCAATCAAACCCGCCATAGTGATAAGAAAACTCACCCCTACGATGGATGTTGGCTGGTTCCTTTTTCCAGGCAAAAACCCGCATCCAATGAGTTGATCAAACCATCTCCATTCAGGTCTTTGTATTTAATATCTCCCGGTTTAGTCATACCAAACACAGACTGGGAGGGACTTTTGGCAATATCATCTTCATCCCTGAAAAGGCCGATAGCCGTATATCCATAAATAGACCCCACCTCAGTACCCGTTCTCCTTTGCCATTCCCTGCCTTTATACTCGGGTTGCCTGTAATCAATGACTTTATTTTTAACGAAAGAATAGTTAACGCGAATACTGTACCCTTGTTTTTTGAACTCTTTTCTATGTTCAACAGACAGGTCAATGCCGCTTTTATTAACAATGGCTGCATTCAACGCAGGAGCATTGAACAAACCAATGGCAGCAGGCACCAGTTCTGAAGTGATCAGAATATCCTGCCGCCTTTCTCTAAAATACTCTACCGTGAGGTTCAATCCTCCTTTCCACAATCCTGCATCCAGGCCTACATCTGTTTTATATCCTTTCTCCCATGTCAGGTTCGTATTCGGGATCCTGACCTCATAAGCACCCGAATAACTGGCCCCATCCCTGTTTACGCCAAACTGGTATCCTCCACTGTTAGAGTTCCATTGACTTAAGTAAGAGAATCTTGCGCCGGGTAAAGCAGACGAGCCGGTTACACCATAAGCACCCCTTAATTTTAGCTGATCCACAAAAGGAAGATGATCAGCCAGGAAAGCTTCTTTGGCAAGGTCCCAACTGGCAGAAATGGCTGGGAATAATCCAAATCGCTTTCCGGCCGGGAAATTTTCAGCACCATTGTATCCAGCCGAAACCATTACCGTATACTTGCCATCATAGTTATACATGATCCGGCCAACCACCCCTGGTTCTTATAGGGAAGCCCGGGTATAGCATTTTCTACCCCACCTCCTACGGAATTAAAAAAGGAAGATTGTGTGTAAACAGCAACAGCCTGTATCGTATGATTTCCAAAAGTTCGATCATAATTCAAAAAAGCTTCCACCGTAGTTCGACGGCTTCCATTAGCGCCAACTGTATAACCCAGGATGCCATCGCCATTACTAATTACCTGGTATACACCACTGGCCGCAAGGTCAGTAACAGTATCTGCTAGTACGCCTGGCTTTAACCGGTAAAGAAAAGTCCTGTTTGAAAGCCCCCGGCTTACATTGCGATAATTATTATTATCGAACGACAATCGTACCCTCGAACTTAATCCATTCAGGATCCTTTTCATATCCCATTTAAAGCCTGCTGTAGATTGAAGGTTGGTCTCAAAATTCCGTTGATACCCTGTTTGAGTAAGCCGTGTATAAGGTGAACTGGGAACCGTATTGAATGCCGAGGGACTACCATCGGGGTTTTTAACCGGATACCACCACGCAGGTGTACTTTTGATAGCACTAAAGATATCGGAAGCCGAGGTACCCGGATAATTACGGTCACGTACAATAGCTCCCAGTCCGAGTTCCATGCTTAGGTCTTTTGATATCTGGAGGTCGATATTGGACCGGAAATTATACTTGTTGGTAATAGCCTGCATATTATAATTTTCTATCTCCTCCTCAAACTTATATAACCCATTTTGCCTCAAATACCCCATCGACACAAAATACCGCGCAAACTCATTACCTCCCGAAACGTTAATATTAGCCTGTTGCATCAATGAATGCGGCTTTAGCATGGCATCTACCCAATCAACATTGGGGAATATGTATTCATAAGCCGGCATACTTCTATTCCGGTAATACTGCAATACCGAGTCGGTATATTGTATAGCAACAGGCAATCCATCATTGATCAGCCCTTCCCGGTATAAGGTAAGTCCATCATACGAATCCGCATATTCAGGCAACCTGGTAGGGCTCTGCCACCCATTTTGGAAAGTGACATTTACCCTGGGTTTGGAATTGGTTCCCCTTTTTGTGGTTACCAGTATAACACCATTGGCGCCATTGATACCAAACAGGGCTGTAGAGCCGGCATCCTTAAGAATACTGATATCTGCAATTTCATTCGGGTCTATATCGCCAAACGAACGTTGAATACCATCTACTAAAACGATCGGGCCATTGTTTCCTGTAGTAGTGCTCATGCCCCTGATATAGAGATTCGACCCATCAGCTCCCGGTTCACCACTGTTTTGAACAGTAATAAGGCCGGGCAGTCTGCCAGCCAACGCATTGCTGATATTGGCTACCGGGCTTTGGCGCAGCTCCCTCGGTCCAACAGAGGCGACGGAACCTGTCAGGTATTTTCTTTTTGGGTACCATACCCGATCACCACAATCTCATCTTCCGTTTTTGATTGTAATTGTAGCGTAACATCAATCGGAAAACGCATAGAGGGCGTGATGTTTATTTCCTGGGTAGTATAATTTACATAACTTATTTTCAATTGGCCGCTACTGCCCGGTATAGTAATGGAAAATTTACCGGCATTATTGGTGTTGACAGTAATTGATTTGTCTTTCAGCGATACCGTGGCCCCTACCAAAGGCTCTCCCAAATTGCTGTACACCGTGCCCGTGGCAATAATGTCGCCTTTCGATTCAACGGTTTTCATACCGGGATCCGTAGCTGCCGCCGGCCGGTCTTTTTCTTTCAGCACAATTGCTTTATGCTTTACTTCATAAGTAAAAGGTTGGTTTTTAAAACAACGGAGCAGTACATCAGGCACAGAGGCATTGGAAACATCAATATGCACCGGCAATGCTTTTTTGATCAGGTCATCATCGTATACAAATGAATAACCGGCCTGTGATTTTATGGCCTCAAACACCGTACGCAATGGTAAGTTGTCCCCTTTAAGCGTTATCTTTTGACTAATTGCAGGAGTACTGACCAATAAAGCAATGGCCACCATAAAACAAACAGGCATTTTCATAAGTGTGGCCTGGCAATAGTTTAGCTTACCTCCTTGGGTAGGAAGATTCATATAGAGTTAGTATTTGGTGTTAAAATGTTTCTTTTAAGGTGCGGATACAATTACTTTATTGCCCATAACCTGAAAGGCAACTTTACCCGTAGCTTCCAGTGCTTCCAGCATATTCCCCAACTCCTCTTGTCTGGAAAAAACACCCGAGAGGTAAATATGATCTACCTTATTGCTATAGGATACCTCAATATTGTACCAACGGGCAATCTGCTGCATAATTCCGTCCACACTTGTTCTTTCAAATCTAAACTCTCTGTTTTTCCAGGCTATTTCTTCCTGGACATTTGCCTGCTTATTAAGCTGGATATTTTGCTTTGTGATTGCCTGTTGCCCAGGCTTAAGAACAAGAGATTGATTATCTTTTATTACTTTCAGCGCTCCTTCTACCAGGGTAGTTTTCACACCTTGTTCGTCGGGATAAGCTTTTATATTAAAAGCCGTTCCCAGGTCTTCTATCAGTTGGCCATTTACATGCACCCGAAATGGCTGACTGGCATTGTGCACCACTTCAAAATAGGCCTGGCCGGTGATCTCCACACGCCTTTCTTTGCCGGTAAACACAACAGGATAATAAATGGAGGAAGCAGCGTCGAGGATCACCAGCGTACCATCGGCAAGGGTCAGAGAATATTTACCCCCGCGTGGCGTGGCCAGCATGTTATAAACACCCGGTTGATCAGTTGCCGCCTTATGTACTGAACGATAAGTGATGCTCCCTGGCTGCAGCCGGCTGATCTCTGCATTGCTCTGTGTGGTGATAGCCGCCCTGCCCGAATCGGAGAGCTCGATCTTTGAGCCATCCGCCAGCGTCAGTACCGCCCTGTTGCTGCCAGGCCTGATGGCATTGGCCGGTTGTGCCTGGGAATCATGTTGAGCCTGCGGCTGGGCTGGCTGTTGCTTAGGATAGAACAGGAGAATAAAAGCTGCCAGCACCGCTGCTGCAGCCACAGCATACCACCCTATCCGCCTGTTAGGCTTTGCCGGCGACAATAAGCGATTGCTGAAATCAGCGTAGAGCTCGTCAGACAGCGCATGGGCACTGCCGGCCGCTGCTACCCATTTTTGCATGCCACCGGCTCCCGGGTTCCAGCCATGAAACCATTCGTCCAGCTCCTCCCGTTCTGCAGCCGTACATTCATTGGCCAGGTATCGCTCCAATAAATACTTTAACCGGTTCTCATCCATTGATTTATTATTTGTAGTGCGATCGGGTGATTCCATCCTGTTCCTGGGCACCAGGTAGAAGACGGGCCAGTGGAAGTCTGCCGTTATCCTACTTGAAAATATTTTTAAGGAGGGGGAACGGAAGTTCCCGGACGTCCGGAGTACGCGGATAATCAGTGACAGACGATTTTGGTTTTTAGGAAAAAGCCTTAATATTGTCCAACTATAACGATTAAGCCATCAAAACGCAAGGACAGCATACCGACCAGGAACTGATACTGCTTTGGCAGCAGGGTGATAAAACAGCATTTTCACAACTGTATGTCCGGTATGCCACTACTTTATTATCCATCGCCATGCAAAAGATCAATGACCGGGCGATCGCACAGGACCTGGTACAAGGAGTATTCCTGGCCTTCTTTCATAACAGATCCGCAGCCCACACCATTGGTTCTATCAGGGCCTACCTCTATACAATGTTGAAAAACCGGGTATTTGATCATTACCGGCATATCAAGGTACAGGAGCAATACAAAGTTTATGTTGCCGGACAGTATGCCGAAAACCCTGTCAATAACGTAGATGAATACATCGATACACGGGAATTGGAAAATCAGTTGCGTGAGGAGATATTGAAACTACCGCCACAGTGCAGGCAGGTTTTCAAACTACGGCGCGAAGAAGAACTATCTAATAAAGAGATTGCCAGGCAGATGAACATATCCGAAAACACGGTTGAGCAACACATGCGTAAAGCGCTCCGTTTGTTACACAATGCATTACAGGTAGCCTACCGAAGTTTCTTTATGTTCATACACTAGTCACCCCATGCCATTGCCAACTTTGAATGGGGCCCGCTTGCAGATTCACTTAACGAATTGAATGGATGGCCACTTAGTGGATTTTTTTACAATGCGAACAGGAGCGTCAATACAGGCAATAAACGCAACAACTACCGGATCAATGCCGTAGTTCCTTTTTGGAATATTTTCTCCTTCGTTTCCCGGTGCACAAAGCTAAGCACCCATACATAAGTGCCGCTGGGTTGTTTTTGCCCATTGAGGGTACCATCCCAACGTTTCTTCCAATCAGTAGTTTCAAAAACGATCTGCCCATACCTGTTATACACTTTGAATTCAAGTTCAGTAGCTTTGAAAGCATTGAGTGGATACAGCAGATCGTTATTACCATCGCCATTGGGGCTAAAAGCATTGGGAACTGTGATGTAACAGGTGGTCACTACTTCTACCTGATGAAAAGCAGTATCAAAGCAATGCTTATCGTTTTCAATGATCAATCTTACCGTATATAATTTAGTGCGGGCCAGTGGACGTTGATACTTTTGAGGATCGGGCTTTTGCAGCAGGCTGCTATTGCCATTGCCAAAGGTCCAGTCCCAATTAATGATCTTGCCCAGGCTGCTGTCGGTAAATACCGCCTGGTCTTCGGGGCATAGGAATTCGGGATAGCCAAATCGGGCATCCATGGCATTGTCGAGCAACACAACAGTTTCAGTTGAATCACTGCATACACCATTGTTGACGATCAGGTTTACTTTCTTGGAGCCGAAGGTGGGAAATACGATCACAGGATTTTGTAATGGACTGGAGCCTGCACCTTCAAATGTCCAATACCACTGCGTCACCTGGTTGGCGCCGGGATGAAAAAACTCGACCGTATCTTTCTTACAACCCCATAAGATATTATAGGTAAAATCGGCATTGACCGTATCGTAGGTAGTGAAATTAAGGGTAGCGCCCGCCGGTGTTTCCATACCGCATTCATCAATGATGGTATTGCCATCACTGCCTCTTCGCAGTTGAATATTCCAGGTACCACCTACCTGTATGGGCGCAGTAAGTTGTACCTTAATGAGTGTTGTAAGACCATTGACACAGGAACCCGATGCGCCTTTGATGCCTACCGGTAAGCCTGGGATCATAAAATCACTGCCATCCGCAGCAATAGAACTGCACCGCATACCATTTTTAAATACCAGGCGTAGCTCATCGGGTTTACAGGATGTAATGGCCGTGATGCTGTCCATCGGGGTTGGTACGATGGGGTATACCACCACAGCGAGCCGTTCTCCATCAGTAATTTCACGGTCGCAATTGTCTTTTAAGGTATTGCCATCAGCCCCTTTCCTGATAATAATATCATAGGTGCCGGGGGCGATAATATGATTTACAGTAAGCACCACACTGTCCATATCAAAGCTGCTGCTGCAACCTATCCCAACAGCAGCAACAATATTACCTGCTGCAGGTGCCAGGAGGAAATCACTACCATCGGCCGCCAGGCTATTACATTTCATTTTCTTATTCAGCTTAACCCTCAGTACCGTACCGCCACAGGCTGCAGAAGCACTTTGCAAGGCCGGCAGCTTGGGATCAGTGATCACGGCCGTACCACCACCAAAAGACAGTTTATAGCCGCTTTGTGAGTCGGTAAAATGACTAATTAGCAATAGGTAGGTATGGCCCAAAAGGAGGGTCGGCATTTTGGCAAAAGTGGGTTTACCATCAGAGGGGTTCGAACCACATTCAATATTGGTTACACCAGTGGCCGAAGCGCCGGTGAGACCATAGGTACCGGCCCAGTTGCCCGTCACTACTAAATTGGGATTGGTAAATACATCATCGGGATTAACGCCCGTAATATCATACAGCATCCAGTCATAATCATCACCCAGGTCGTTGGGGGTGATCAGGAATCCCAGCGTGCCGGCAGTAAAGCAGGTAAACCGGTACCAGAATGGATTTTTATCAGAATAGCCGCTCGTTCCACAACCGGGTACATTAACATTCCGGTTACCACAAATGGGTACAGTGGTTTGGCTAAAAGTAGTAGAACCGCAGACAGGGAATGCTGTGGAAGGGTTTTGCCCCAGGGTAGTACAGGTTTGGGCTGTTAAGTAATTGGACAACAATAAGATCAATAGCAGTACAACGACACTCCGATACATGGTTGTATTGACCTGTGAAACACGTTGATCGTTGCAGATAGTAGAAAATTTCGACATAAGCAGCCCCATTTCTTTTACGGTTCCGTTTTTACCCGGCCATTGCCTGTGGAGATACGCGCCAGGTACTCCAACCGTTGGGGGCTAAGATAACTGAAAACTAATATTTATCAGGTATAGAATAGACAAACTGCCCTATTTGATAAGACGAAATACCCGGTGGCACTGCCAGACTGAGCTGTCTGCTGTGAAGAACTCCATTACCTGCAATCAATTGTCATCCGGTGACTACCTTAATGACAGCCATTGTATTTTCAGGCTGGGGAGTTTTGCATCCTTCAAATATATACATGCCATTAGTTTTAACGCCGAGGGTAAGAATAACGGGATGGGGATTGTCAGCCGGCAGATTTAAAGAAAGGTTTACAGACCTCGTGGTGGTATCATTTGTTTGGATGATCGGGCTTTGTTGTGTAACGGTGAGCACATCCTCCTTTTCGAAATCAATGGCGGTAGCACAGGCAATAAAACTGTATTCAGTGGCATCACTTACTGTATCGACCATGGTGATCGCATTAAAAAGGAATATGGATCCTGAATAAACCGGCGGCGTGGTCCAGGTAGAGATACCAGGGTGCATACAAAGTATCAGCCAGTAATTTGTAGCGGTTGAAATTGAATCCTTCCAGCATGGGCAGTGCTTCGGGGTGACCATCCGATTTCCCCCTGCCCCTTATGGGATCGCTCTGGATGATACGGAGCATCCTTTTTGTTAGTCTGCCCGATACATACCGATCGCTCATACCCCTCAGTTCCGACATGGCCTGTCGTAGTATCTTGTTGGCCTTCCCGGCCCGTCCAAATTCCGTCATGTTTTCCCGCGTCCGTTCGAAGGCCTTATCCTTGTAGATTCTATCCTTCTTAGTTTTGTTCTTCTTGGTTTTGTTCTTTTTACTGGTGTTTTTCTTAGCCATATTGGTGTTTGCACGTTGAGGTGATAACTGTAATCACCCCATATACGTGTTTTCTCTGGCGGCAGATTGCTGTACCAGACTGCAAATCAATTCAATAGATAGTATTTTTCAGTTGGCAATTGCACTGACTATTTGAATAGTTCATTCCGATAGGTCTCCTACTCCACTGATACTGTATTAGTTATCCTAGCACTATAAGCACCCGGATATACTACGTATTGCACTGCACCGTATAGCCCAGTGCAATGCGTAGTGGATTCCAGTGCAATAAAACCAGGCTTTTTAGAGGGTATTACATGAGGCCGACTAGTATTCAGCTAGGCTGGACACGGGCGATCCGTAATATGGAAATGGCTGCTTCCAGCATCTCAATACCATGAAACTGCCCAAACTATTCTATACACCCGGACTGATCAGCTTACTGGCATTGCCCCTGCTGATCATGTACCTGGTTTCCCCGTTTGGAGAAGAACTATACGCCATCAAGATGATTGTGCCGTCGGATGAAAAACCGGAGGTTGCTAGTTTTCGATATACAAAATATGGTGTATGGGATGCCATCAAAAATAAGAAGATCATACAGGTGCAGTTTTTCCGTGCACCAATTAGTAGGCTGAATGAGTATACCAGGGATATGAAACTTGAATTTGTACGGCAGGAAATTGAACGCTTGACCTTTACACATGATACCAATTCCGTATTGAAGGTAGAGTTGGGAAAAGGCATTACCTATGGGGAGTTTATAAGAATACTCGACCAACTGGCTGTCTATGGCGTAAAAAGATATGCACTGGTAGATGATAGTCTCTATATTTTTGCCAATGAACCCGAAAAGCGACAAGAAGCGGAAGAGGAGTAGTATACCGAACCTTGCTGGCCTGTAATAAGTACTCCTTCATCCTTATTTACCGAACCTGGCCCGGCGGCAGGCCAAACTTTTTGCGGAAGGCATTGCTGAAATGCTGTACAGAGGAATAACCCAAATTGTCGGATACCTCTTTGATGGCCATATTGCCCTGCAAGAGTAATGTCCGCGCCTGGTCGAGTTTAAAATCACTGAGGTAGCCATATACCGTATTGTTGAAAACCTGCTTAAAACCCTGCTTCAATTTAAACTCATTGATACCGGCCACTTTTGCCAGTTCGGTAAGGGAGGGAGGTGCTGCAATATGTTGCAACAGGTATTCCCGGGCATACAGGATGCGGTCTTTATCCTGGGGGCCGTAACAATACGGGAAGCAGTTTTACCCAGGGCATCTTCATACATCTGGGCTTGCAAGCTGAGCAATTCTATGCATTTGGATTGAAGGAACAATAATTTAAGGCCACCTGTACAGGTGCAATTCATAATATCACGAATGCACTGGTACATATTGAAAGAGATGGGTAGGTTTTCGCGGCTTAGCTGGGTAACCTTGCCAGTTTCTATCATTTCGGCAAAACGCCTTAAACCCGGGCTGCCCGATTGAGCCAGTTGCAGGAAAAAGCCGGTAGTGAAGTGTACTTCAAAAAACTTATACCGTTCGTGTTGCACATAATCGCCTATACCCATAAAGTTGGGCATATAGTGCATATTGTGTTCATTCTCTTTAAAATGGTATTGCCCGCCATTCAGGTCATCCATCATCATACCCCTGCCGGCCAGGGTGAAATGCATTTCTACCAGGTCATGATGATCCAGCATTTCAAAATGCAGTTTCCGGGTTCCATATAGCTGCATATCGCCATATACAATGTATACACCGGCAAATGCTATCCTAACCAGTTCTGCATTACCAAAAGGAAAACTGAAGAGCTCCCGCTTCTCTGTTACGAGGGGTTGATGAATGTGATCCGTGTAAAAGTATCGGTCAATGTAAAATCTATGCCCTGACCATCTCTAACGGTGACTTGCATAAAATCCGTTTGGTGTAAACTTTTATCCGTTTCGTATAAATATAACCAATGAAGTGATTGATAGTTTTGTAAAATTATTATTCCGTTTACAAATACCACCATACAATGCCTCAATTACCTAAATGGCTGGCTGATTCTATGTTGTATGTAGCCAACCCCTGGCTCCGTCATGCAGTTGTATCCAATACAACCATGATCACCGGTGAATTAAAAATGGTCACCTTCAAAGGAGAGTTCGATCATGAAAACTTTTACCGGGAAAAATTGTCCAATTCAGGGTGGATGATACCAATTTCCGGCATTACACGCTCTCCTCCTTCAATAAGCAGCAGGGACTTTGCTCTGTTCTTTTTACCTGCATGGCAAGGGGCCCGGTAGTACCTGGGCAGCCAATTTAGAAGCAGGTCAGCAAATAAGATTCAGGGCTGGACAAGGCACATTAAGATACAATGACCTGGCGAAGCACCACTTCTTTTTCGGTGATGAAACATCGATTGGCTTGTTCAATTGGTACAAGACCACTGCGCTTGCCTGTAGCCATGAATATTTTGGTGTATTGGAGTTGAAGCCCGAACACAAAACAGCGCTGAACGATTTAAAGATCATGATAGATTCCGTTCATTCATCTATGCCGGCGCCGGCAGTGAAGGCAATTGAATGGATGGAAGAAATGCACCCCGATTGCTGGAATAACTGGAAGGGCGCTACTTTTTACCTGGCAGGCCGGGCCATGTCGATCACCCGGTTCAGGAAATACCTGTTACTCAAAGGCGTAACCAGTGCACAGATACGCACCAATGCTTACTGGGCCGACGGAAAGCGGGGATTGTGAATTACCAAAATACCGTATACAATGCGGTAAGTATACCCAATATGATCACCGAGCCCACCATGAATGCCGGGGTTACTTTAAACATCGACCGTTCTATGATCACGGGCTCTTCCCTACCCTCCCGCCGCGGCCAGAGATAACTCATGGATACCATAACGATCAGGATGAGGATAAAAGTAATGGTCATACGGTCCAGGAACGGATAATCCGGGAAAGCACCCCCTGTCCAGGAAGGCAGGAATTTCAATAAAGTAGATACGGGTATGGTCAATAAGGTGCCAGCCAGGGCAGCAGCAGCCGTGGTCTTTTTCCAGAACAGCCCCAATAGGAATATAGCCAGCACACCAGGCGAAATAAAACCTACATATTCCTGTATGAACTGGTAAGCCTGGTCCAGCGACCGCAGCGCAGGCGCTACAATAGCCGCAATGGTCATGGAAATGATCACAGCCCATCTTCCTGTACGCACCACCTGTTTTTCGGTAGCATCCTTCTTGAAGAACTTACGGTATATATCCAATGAATAAATAGTGGCAATGCTATTCGTCTTCCCGGCCAGGGAAGCTACTACAGCCGCTGTTAAAGCGGCAAAGGCCATTCCCTTTAACCCTGCAGGCAACAAATTCATCAGGGTGGGGTAAGCATGATCGGGTTTTACGGCACCCGTAGCATCCAGCATCTCCTGTTGGAACATGCCGTGTTGGTGCATTACGTACATGGCAATACCAGGCAATACAGCGATCACAGGGATCAGCAATTTCAGGAAAGCTGCAAACAGTATCCCATTGCGGGCCGTTTTAAGATCGGCTCCCAGGGCCCGCTGGGTAATATACTGGTTACATCCCCAATAGCTTAGGTTATTGATCCACATCCCACCAATCAGTACCGAAAGGCCGGGCAGGTCTTTATAATAATTATGATCGGGTTTGAAGATCATGTGAAAATGAGAATCGGCCTGCTCCCGTAATAAGGAAAGCCCTTTCAGTACATTGGCGCCGTGGCCAAACTTCTCCGACAATAAGGTTAGCGCCAGGTAAGTAGTGATCAATCCACCGGCAATCAATACCAATACCTGTATCACATCCGTATATCCAATTACTTTCATGCCCCCAGCGTTACGATGACAGAGCATATACTCAAACCGGCAATACACCAGCCAAAGTCGATGCCGGTAATAGAGGTAATGGCAATAGCGCCCAGGTAAATAATGGAGGTAAGGTTCACAAAAACATATACCAACAGCCAGAATACGGCCATAATGGTACTTACCTTATCATTGTACCGCTTGGCCAGGAACTGGGGCATGGTGTAGATCCTGTTCTTCAGGTACAGCGGAATAAAGAATACGGCCACAATGATGAGGGTGGCAGCCGCCATCCACTCATACGTAGAAATGGCCAGTCCCAGGGCAAAACCCGAGCCCGACATGCCTATAAAATGTTCAGCCGAAATATTGGAAGCAATGAGTGAGGCGCCAATGGCCCACCAGGTAAGGGAGCCTTCGGCCAGGAAAAAGTCTTTGGAATCGGTAGTGCCTTTTTTTCTTCTTTGTATAGATGTACAGGCCGTACAGGGATACGAGGACAAAATATACCAGGAAGACAATATAGTCTGCGGTTTGTAATTTATTCATAAAGCAGCTTTCCTGAGGGCTCAAACAACAACAAGGTGACGGTCTTGTTGCTGTTTAAACCTTCAGTTTCGTTCTGATCTAATGTAACGAGGAAAATGTAAGGTACCAAATAGTAATCTTCAGTTGATATCCAAAGGTCTACTACCAATACCTAATAGCTATATACTAACAGTTCTTAAAACTTCAGCCTTTGAGGCAGGTATTTATTTGCCAGCTCCTGGTAATAAGGACGTAATGTATTCCAGTCCGGCGGTGTTGGATTCTTTGAATACAGGTCGTACGGGTTGAAAAGTTTCACCCATTTAAGCATTTCCCGGTCATGATCATCCAGCAGGTAATCATACTCTCCTTCCCTATGCCAGGCATAGAAGGAATGGTAACGCAACATATACAGTCCCGACTCGGGCAGGTAATCCTTCATCATCTGGTATACATACTCATCATGCCCCCAGGACATATCCACGTTGCGCAAACCGCAGCCTTGTTTGTATACCCCCAATGTTGTATTGAACCTTGCATCGGAATAATCAGGGTTATTGGCAAAGAATTCCGGGAATACTACTTTATTGGAATATGCGCAGCCTACCGGGAAGGTATCGCCTACTACCGCCCATTGGGGTTCACCAAACAGGCAAAGTACTTTACCCATATCGTGCATGAGGCCTACCATCACCATCCAGTCGGGGTGACCATCAGCACGGATGGCTTCGGAAGTTTGCAGCAGGTGCTGAAACTGGTCCAGGTCCGTATCAGGATCAGAGTCATCTACCAGTTGGTTCAAGAACTGGAAGGCGTCCCATACAGGCATTTCCTTCTTATCGAATTTGAGGTAATTGCTTTTTTTTCTCCTGTACAAAATCATAGGTCTGGTAAGTATGATTAAGCCGGTAAAACTCCTTTACCGTATCGCGTACCGGCGTTTCATAATTCCGGTATTCTTCGGTGCTCTTGGAAGTAGCAATGGATTCCGGATCGGGATACCGGTCCAGGACAGCTTCTTCCCATTCATCAAGGCTTTTCAGTGGGTTTATTTCGGCTTCAGAAAATTTGTTCACAGGCGTCATAAAGCAAATAATTTAATGGATAATAAAGGCGGGATCGCTCCACTAATTTGCATCTAAATCTTTTCTGACAGGCATCATCAACCATATTTATTTACGAAACCGGTTGCGGGGAAATGGTTACATTTGAATCATAGTCAAGACGGTATGCCCAATATTAGCATGAAAATGTTGGCAAAGGAATTACAGCTTTCCGTGTCAACCGTATCTAAAGTTTTTACCGATAGTCATGAGATCAGTGAACAAACCAAACAGAAGGTATTGGCACTGGCCCGGAAGCTCAATTATGTACCCAATCCCTATGCCAGCAGTTTGCGCAAGAGAAAAGCAAGACCATCGCCGTGGTATTGCCCGAAGTAGCTGACAGCTTCTTTTCAGTGGCCATTAATGGCATAGAATCCATCGCCCGTGAAAAAGGTTACCATGTATTGATCTATCTCACCCACGAACAACTGGAGCGGGAACAGGCCATCCTGACGGATTTTCAAAGCGGACGGGTAGATGGGGTATTGATCTCCATATCCAATGAAACCTCGGACGATCAACATATCAAAGAAATGATGCAGCGGGGCATACCGGTGGTATTCTTTGACCGGGTTTGTGAAGATACTGCTACTACCCGTATTACCACCAACGACAAGGAAAGTGGCTGCCTGGCCGCCCAGCACCTGATTGATCAGGGGTGCAAACATATTGCCTACCTTACCATCTCCGAAACATTGTCTATCAGCAAAAATCGTCTCCATGGTTGCAAGCAGGCCATGACATCCCATCAACTGAACTTCCAGGACCAGGACCTGGTATTGTGTACAAACGATGATACACAGAACTACGCCATCATCAAATCTTTGTTACAAAGAAAGAACCGGCCGGATGGTATTATTGCTGCTGTAGAAAAATTAACTGCTGGTGTATACCTGGCTTGTAAAGAATTAAAAATAAGTATACCCGGAGATATCAAGGTCATCAGTTTTTCTAACCAGTCTACCGCTCCTATATTAAACCCATCCCTTACCACCATTACCCAACCCGCTTTTGAGATGGGTAAAATGGCCGCCGCGGTTCTTTTTAATAGCCTTAGGAAAAGCAGTGAGCGGTTAAAAGCCGAAACCATTGTAATGCCTTCTGTGCTGGTAACAAGAGAATCCACCAGGGGTAAATAACGGTGAGCATGAGCTGTAACACAATGGCTTCAACCATACAGTACAACCTGTAATCAACCAACGATAAACTATAGCTAAAGGCCTCAAACCCTTACCGGCATTACACCCTGGGCATACCGGAAAATCCCCCATTTTGATCAATATCACCAAAATAAAGTCAATTTAATATTGCATTATCCGGAAAACAAAATAGTTTTACTTCAACATAGCGCTTCAGTTCAACCCTGTCGAAACGTTCATCCCACATTTGATCTATTTCCTGAAAATCCATTAGCGTCCTCCTGATCGGGCTCCCTGTTAGTATGCATCCGGCCTATATAGCCGGCCAGTAATCCTATGCCATTTAGGAATCATTAAACTCTTACAATATGACTAAGCCCCTGTTCGCCATCCTGGCGATGACCCTCCTTATTGGCCTATCATCAGCCCAGGCAAAGATCCTCCGTGTTGGTTACTTAGGTACACCGGTTGCCGGTGTTGACTTTGCCACCTTCGATAACAACGTGATCACTGCCGCTGCCAATGGTGATACCATACAGATATACCAGAACAACAACCTGAATGGAAGTGGAGTAACAGTAACCAAAAACTTACATTCCTTGGTTTTGGTTATATGCTGGACAAGAACCCGGGCTTACAAGCTACCGCCCTGGCCGACTATTATGTGAATATCTATTTTACTCCCGGCTCCGAAGGTTCTTCTCTACAGGGCCTCAACTTAAGCACTGTATATGTAGGCGCCAGCAATATCACCATTTCACGGTGCAGGATAACAAGCTACCTCTACCTGGGATATAATTATGCTACCGGTCAACAACCGGCCGTTTCCAATATCAACGTCTTCAGCAATTTTTTATCCGGCGGTGGTTTCTATGATTATGGTGAAGTAAGCGGCCTGCTGGTGTCCAATAATATCTTTTACTCTATTACTATTACCCTGGATAATTCCACGGGGCTTTTTACCAATAACGTAGTCACCAGTTCTGGCATCAACCTCAACTCCTTTATTATACGGAACAATATTATCAGTGCTCAGTGTATTACTTCCTCGGGAAGTGTGATACAGAACAATCTCTTCTCCATTTCATCCTGTGCCAATGTACCGGCCGGCAATAACAATGTATTCAGTGTAAACCTCGCCAATGTTTTTGCCAATTGGAATGGCGGCAGTATTGCAGCCGATAACCAGTTGGTGTTAAAAGCAGGCAGTCCGGCTATTAATGCAGGCATCAACGGCAATGGCACACCAACCGATGCCGGGGTATTTGGCGGCGATGCCGGCTTTACTTATCGCTTAAGCGGTATTCCGGCAATACCCGCGATATACCAATTGTCCGCGCCTTCCCAAACTGCCAGCAACAACCCGTATACCATTACGGTGAGTGTGCGCAGCAACAATTAATATTTCCGTCAACCTCCTGACATGACTAGTATGGTCTTATATATAAACCATCTACGGGCAGGGTATTGCTGCAAGTTATTGCGGGCCGGCATCAGCAGTATGATTGGCTGTTGTCTGCTCCTGCTTCTTGCGGCGCCCACCAACACCCAGGCACAAGCGGGCATTGCCCGGATAGAGTATTATATTGATACCGATCCGGGTTACGGCAGCGCCACACCCCTATCCTTTGTGCCCGATACGGCTGTTCATAACCTGCCCATACAGATCAATCCCACCAGCCTTGGCAGTGGTATCCATTCCCTCTATGTACGGGCCATGGATGCTACCGGCAAATGGAGTCTCAATAACCGCTGGTTGTTTGTGAAGCCCTACGGCAATATCAACAATGCCCCGCCGGCCATGATAACTTATTTAGAATGGTACATCGACGATGATCCCGGTTACAATAAGGGCCATAGCGTGCCCTTATTGCCGGGTGATGTTCCGGAAGATGTATTGATCAATGTAAACCCGGCCGGACTGACAGCGGGTATCCATTCTTTTTATGTACGGGCCAAGGATGCCAATGGCAACTGGAGTTTGGCCAACCGCTGGTTGTTTGTAAAACCCTATAATGAAACGGGAGGCACACCACCCGCTAATATTACTTATGCAGAATGGTATATAGACAATGATCCAGGCCCCAACCAGGCCAATAGCCTGGGCCTCACACCCGGCACAACAGTGAGTGATCTCCTGATCAACATTAACCCCGCTACCCTGACGGCGGGTATTCATGGTTTCTTTGTACGCGCACGGGATGCGCAAGGCAATTGGAGCCTTACCAATCGCTGGTTATTTATCAAGCCTTACAATGAAACGGGCAATCCAGCCGCGCCCAATATCACCCAGGTAGAATGGTATGTCGATAGTGATCCCGGCCTGGGCAATGCCACCAACCTGTCAATAACACCTGGCACCGACCTCAACAATGTACTGATCAATGTAGACCCCAGTGCCCTGACCGGCGGCATCCATTCGTTTTATGTACGCGCCAAAGATGCCCAGGGCCACTGGAGCCTCGTCAACCGCTGGCTATTTGTAAAACCATATAATGAAAGCGCCGGCGCACCACCTTCCAATATTACCTACCTGGAATGGTATGTAGACCAGGATCCAGGGTTTAATAATGGTACGCCTGTATCGCTTACACCAGGCATTGAACTGCCCAACCTGGTAGTGAATGTAGATCCCACCAGTATTACCAATGGTATTCATTCCTTCTATATCCGTGGACGCAATGCTGCAGGTCATTGGAGCATGATGAACCGCTGGCTCTTTATACGTGGTGTAGACACTACTGTAACAGGCAATACGAAACCCGGTCTTACCTACCTGGAATATTATATCAATAAAGACCCGGGGTTGGGCCAGGCTACCTCCGTTGCTATTACACCCGGCACGGATATCCATAACCTGGCCATCCTGGTGCGGGTAGATACCCTGCAACCAGGGCAATATACCTTATACATACGGGCTAAGGATGCCAGGGGCAGTTGGAGCCTGGTAAACAAAGCGGCTTTCCAGGTCGATCCGCCGGACGCTATTACTTTAACACTTGGCGCATTGCCGGATAGTGTGTGCGCCGGCAGTACAGTGCCATTATCCTTTACAGCATCGGCATTGTATGGCACAGCTAATGTATTTACCTTGCAGGGATCAGACCAAAATGGTTCCTTCAGCAATCCCACCACCCTGGGAACACTGGCTTCCAATACTTCAGGCACCATACAGGCCCTGATACCTGCCAACGCCCTCACTGGGTTCAATTACCGCGTACGCCTCATTACAACTGCCCCTTCAGATACCGTAACCAGCGATAAGGTTATTACCCTGCTGCGGCTGCCTGATCATGCACCGGGTATTACCGGCAAAACGCAGTCATGTGTTGGCACAGAGATCTATACACCGGCCAATATAGAACCCGGTGTTCAGTATAGATGGCAAATACAACCTGCAGCCAACCTGGATACTACCGGCGGTATAGCCAAGATCAACTGGAACATTCCGGGCCAATACCAGCTCTCCGTGCAAGCTTATAATCAATGTGGCGATGGTCCAAGCTCGTTTATCAACATCACTGTAGGCGCGCAACCCACTATTGCACCAGCTATAACAGCCATTGGCCGTTACCTCAATGCCACCCTACCTGCAACCAATTACCAATGGTACAGGAATGACACGGCCATTGTTGGCGAAACAACCCCTACTTATTATGCAGCCAACGCAGGCAGCTATACCTTGAAGTTTACCAACCTGTGCGGTAATGGTCCTGCTTCCAATGCCATTGTATTTACAGCCGAACAACAAACGCAAACCATCAACTTCCCGGTTCTCACCAATAAACTCTTTGGCGATCCGCCCTTTGCACTGCAGGCGACAGCCAGCTCGGGCCTCCCGGTTAGTTATGCAGTAGTAAGCGGCCCGGCCATTGTGCTACAAAACATGGTTCAGCTTACCGGATCAGGTACCGTAGTGATCAGTGCCACTCAGCCCGGTGATGCCAATTACCTGGCAGCTACACCTGTGACACGTGAGTTTACAGTATCAAAACCTTCCAGACCATCACCTTTGAGGAAGTGCCTGACCAACCCTATGGGCAAAACTATCTTATACTGAATGCCAATAGTACATCGGGCCTGCCGGTACAGTTTTCGATCGTATCCGGCTATGCACATATCAATAATGGCAATCGTTTAACGCCCATTGGCGCAGGTACGGTAGTGGTGCGGGCTTCACAACCTGGCAATGGCAATTACCAGTCGGCGGCAGTAGACCGCAGTTTCTGTATTGCTGCGCCCCAGCCATCACCCATCCAGGGCTTCAAAGAAGCCTGTGCAGGAACTACTGGTTATTATATCGCCCCGGTACAAGGAGTAACCTATGCCTGGTCGCTATCGGGTGGGGGTAACCTATTGGCCACTACGGGTGTATCTGTTTCAGTAAACTGGACCACGCTGGGTACACATACAATTACGGTAAAAGCCATTACCAATTGCGGAGTCGATACCACACCGGTACGTACAGAGCAAATCACAGTGACCAGTACCCTGATACCTGCTGCACCAACCAACCTGTTCCCTGCAAGCGGCACAGTGATCAACGCTTTCCCATTTCCTGCTCCTGGCAGCCGGCGGTAAATGCGTTGGCGTACGACCTGTATGTATGGGCCGATAGCACCACCGAACCAATCAACCCCACCATTAGTAATATTAACCAGATAGGCACCGTGATCCGGCAAAATCATTTGCCGGGATTTGCTGCCGGTAAAAATACCATTGAAAGTAGTGGGTAAAAATGCCTGTGCGCAAACCAGCAGTCCCACCCAGCATTTTGTCATCAGCGACCTGCCCAACCTTATTGTGGCCAATGCCGATGCCCCTGATGAAGCCTTTACAGGAACAGCGATTGATGTAACCTTTGAGATCAGGAATACCGGTAAGGAAAGCAGCCGGTCGGGTACCTGGTATGATGCCATTTACCTCTCGGCAGATACCATCCTCAATAAAGTGATTGATCCTTATCTGGGAGCCAGGGCCAATGTGAGCGCTTTACAGCCTGGCCAAAGTTATGCCAGCGTCATCCGGGGCAACCTGCCACGCAATATCATTGGACAGCAATACATACTGGTAGAAACCAATTATGACCAGCGATTGGGGGAAGCAATAGGAACCGACAATATAAAAGTGGTGCCGTTGGTGATCAACCTCACACCGCCACCCGACCTGCGGGTAACCAATGTAGTGACAACGGGGATGCTTTTTCGGGCGAACCCATCACGCTGGAGTGGACAGTGATCAATAAGGGTACGGGTAATAACAAAGAGCTTTCCTGGAATGATATGGTGTACCTAAGCCCCGACAGCGCCTTCGACAATGATGCAGCCATGCGGGTAGCCACCGTAAACCATAGCGGTATCCTGAAGCCCGACAGCACCTATACCCAAAGCATCACGCTTACGCTGCCCGACAGGTTATTTGGCAAGCATTATCTCTATGTAGTAACCGATGCGGGTAACCAGGTATTTGAATTCGCCGCTGAAAACAACAATACAGGGCGCAGTGATGCTTTAAATATCTTCCTGACACCGCCACCCGACCTGGTGGTGACGAGCTTAAACAACCCGGAACATGCATCTACAGGCGAATCGGTGCTGGTAGACTGGACAGTGCAGAACCAGGGAGCTACGGCGCCACGTGCAAAAGACAGGCGCTGGAGAGATGCTATCTATATCTCCAAAGATGCTGTATTCAACAGGAATAGCGCTATGTTATTAGCTACCCAATCACCTTCACCCTACCCGGTATTCAATAATGGGGAAACCTACAGCAATGAAGACAGGATTGCCATTCCCAGTGGACTCAAAGACACCTGTTATTTGTTCCTGGTAACCGATTACAGTGATGAGGTGTTTGAATACACCAATGAATCGAACAATACCAGGCGCAGCAGGATCATCATCCAAACACCCGATCTGATCGTGTACAATGTGGTGGCGCCAGCAACCGGTTCATCTGGTAATGAGGTAACAGTTGAATGGACGGTTAAGAACCAGGGTAATGGGAAGATACCCAACCAACAACGTACGGATATCATTTGGCTGTCGCCCACCCCTTCTTATAATGCTACAACAGCGCTGAGGGCGGGCCATCTTTCTTATGGCAATCCGCTCGATCCCGGCGCCAGTGCTCAAAAACAACAAACATTCAAATTACCGCAAGGTATTCAAGGCACGTATTATGTATTCATAGATACCGATTATGGCAATGCCATCTTTGAAGGCGGCGCCGATGGGAACAACCGCGACAGCAGCGGTGCATGGGCCATCACCCTTTCGCCTTCGGCCGACCTGCAGGTAACTTCCGTGACCCTATCGGCCGACACGCTGGCTTCCGGACAAAAAATAGGCATTCGCTATACAGTAGCCAATAAAGGCGGCAAGGACATCAGTGGTGAAGCCTGGCGGGATTATGTGTACATATCCAAAGATTCAGTATGGCCCGGTAGCAGAGCCTATATGATCAAATCATTCACACAAACGCAATTCCTGGGTCAAAATGAATCGTATGAGATCAGTGATTCCTTATACATCAGCATGAACCTGTTGCGCAATATCGGCGTCAATATGGCCAATTGTTATTTCTATGTAGTGACCGACATAAACAACTACATCTACGAATACCAGGGCGAGAACAACAATACACTCCGCAGCAAGGCCATTCATGGTATGCATGCAGAACATGCCGACCTGGCCATTACACAGGTATCCCTACCCGATTCAGTCACCGCAGGTCAACCAGCCAGGGTAGAATGGTCGGTAATCAATAAAGGCGGCATGACGGGTTATTATTATGACTACTGGTATGATGGCATTTTTGTATCGAAGGATACCATCTTTGACGCCGGTGACGCCTTTATTACAGATGCGGTATTGTACAGTCCGCTGCATACCAATGAATCCTATTCGGATAAGCTCAGCTTCACAGTACCCAATGGGCTTTCGGGCAACTACTATTTATTGATGGTGGCCGACCATAAGAATTACAACCGGGATAAGAACCTGAAGGATAACTACAAAACGATCACGTTTACGGAAAATGGACAGCCCACCCCTACGCCGAAGCCGATCAATATCTTCCTGCCGCCTTCGGCCGACCTGAAGGTGAATGCTTTCCAACACCCCTCCACGGGCGATGCCGGCCAGCCCATCCATATTAGCTGGACCATCCTGAACCAGGGCCCCGGCGCCACCACCAAAGGAGGTTGACAGAAAGGATCTACCTGTCGGCCGATAATAAAGTAGATGGCAGCGATAAGGTACTGGCTTCTTATGCACGCAAAGGCGACCTGGCCAGCAATGGCAGCTACCAGGACAGCCTGGATATTACGATACCCAAAGATGCAGCGGGCAATTACTATATCCTGTTCCAGACAGATAATAACAATGCAGTGTATGAACATGAGGCCGAGAACAACAATACGGCCAGTGGCACCATCTTCATTTTACAGCCCGCTCCCTCCGATCTCTTTGTATCGAATGTAACCGTATTGCCAGCCACAGTATCCATCGGTGGCCATATTACAGTGCAATGGACACTTTCCAATATGGGCGCCAATGCGGCCACCGGCAAATTGAAGGAAGGCATCTACTTGTCAAAAGATACCGTGTGGAATAAGGAAGACCTGCTCTTGTTCACTGCCGATGCATATATACAGTTACCGCCACAGGGTTCGGAACAACATAGCCAGCAGGTAAAAGCCACCGGTTTGTCGGCAGGCCAATACTATGCACTGGTACGTACCGACCTGGCCGATAATATTTTTGAGGACAATGAGAACAACAACACACAGGCATCCCTACAAACAGTAAGCCTGGATGTACCTGAGCTGAAGTTGAATATCCTGGCGGCCAATAACCTCGCTCAAAATGAGCCCTTGTATTACCGGTTGGAGATACCCGATTCACAGGCAGGAGAAACCTTGCTGGTAAGCCTGAAAAGCGATTCGCTGCAAGGGGCCAATGAGCTGTACATCAGGTATGGTGATGTGCCTACGCGCACCACGTATGACCTTACCTACAGCAATGCCTTCAGGCCCAACCAGGAAATAGTAATACCCGCCACCGTAAAAGGCACTTATTATATCATGGTATACGGTGCGGTGAACAGCGGCAAACAGCAACCCATAACCCTGCTGGCCAAGAAGATCAATTTCGAGATACTGACCATTGCAGCCAAAGAAGGCGGTAATACAGGTTCGGTAACGATAAAGATCAGTGGAGCCAAATTTGAGCAAGGTATGCAGATCATGCTGCAGGATGCTACCCTGGGTGCTACGCCGGCACATACCATTACCTACGTCAACAGCACTACCCTCTTTGCCTCCTTCAATTTGGCAGGCATGCCCGTAGGCACGTATGATGTAAAAATGAAGAAGGCCAATAAAGACTCTACCAGCCTGGCCGATGGCTTTAGTATCGTGAATGGTCCGGGTGGCGGTCTGGCAGGCGGTGGTGGTGGCGCGGGAGGCGGATTCTATTGCAGCATTAAGAATGTAGGCGTAAATCAACTGATGGATGTGGATGTGCAATATCCCGAAGCTACGCGTACCCGCCGCGTATTTCCCATGGTGATCAATTTCGGCAACTCGTCTAATGTGGATATACCGGTACCCACCCGTATCCTGATCAGTGTAGGTGGCGATCCCATCTCGTTTGTGACGGATGGTATGGTAGCCGATATGATCAATAGCAAAACGGAACTATACATTGAATTCAAAGAATTGAATGCCCCCTTAGATGTGCTGCGACCCGGTGCAACCGGTTCCATCACCATCTTCACCTTGTCGCAAACAGGTTCCAACCTGCGCTTCAGGTTGATACGGTAAACAGTACAACTGGCAACAACAAATATGAACAGGCTTATGAAGAAGCAATTATCCATCACCAGATCTGCGGTACCGCCCGGCTTAGGGCAGTACGGGCGCCTCCTGTTGCTGCTGCTCACCTTGCTAACAGCACTGCAGGTAGCTTTTTCACAGAATATTACGCGGCCCAATTTCAGCGGTCCCGGCGGCCTGCAGGTCAACAGTTATACGGGCGGTCTGTTTTACCAACGCACCGACCTGCAAATACCAGGTCCCGGTATATCCCTGGACCTTTCTTTTGCTTACAACAGTGCCGACCGGGCCAAAGACGATGGCTATGGGTATGGCTGGACCTTCCGTTATAACCTGGGGTATACGTCTGACAGTAGTGGCCTCACCTTCCGCAAAGGTGATGGCCGCAGAGACCGGTACGTGCTGTATGAAATTGCCTACTTAGCACCCAAAGGCGTATTTGACGTACTGCTGCAGTATGCCCCTGGCAAGTATAAGCTGGTAACCAAAGACAATACGGAATATTACTTTGACGACCCCGGCCATAAAAGCTCACCAGTGTTAAGGACCGCAATGGCAATACCCTCACCATGGCTTATGCCGATGGGCATTTGATCAGTATTACCGATGGATCCAACCGGTCTGTCACTTTTACCTGGGCCAATAACCGGCTATCGGAAGCACGTTCAGCTGCCGGCAACCCTGCCCGGGTGATTACCTACCAATACAATAGTGCCGGCTGCCTGGCATCGGTTAAAAATGCTGGCGGATATACCACCAGCTATACCTATGGTCCTGGTCGCCTGATGACAGCTATGACCGACTGGAATGGCAATACGGTCAACATTGCCTACAATGGCAACCGGGCGGTGAGCAAACTCCTTTCCTGTCAGTCGGAAAAAGCATCAGTTACAATGCCAGTCAGCGCAAGACCTACCTCATCGAGAAGAATGGTGACAAGAACCTTATTACCACTTATGAGTTTGATGCAGAAGGCAGGTTGATCAATAAAGAAGGGAATTGCTGTGGTTTCAAAACCAGCTACAGTTATGATGCCAATAACAATATCAACCGGGTCATAGATGCCAATGGAAATACCAGCCTGTATACCTATGATGCCAAGGGGAATCCATTAACTGAAACCGACCCCGCCGGTAAGATCACCCGTTTTACCTGGGATATTCTCCTAAGTAAAATAACCAGCATTACAGATAAGAACGGCAATAAAACCACCCTGGCTTATGATGGCAAAGGCAATCTTACATCCGTTACCAATGCCCTTAACCAGGTAATTCAGTATACCTACGACAATAAGGGCAACCGGCTAACCCACAAAGATGCCAGGAACTATACTACTACTTATACCTATAATCAACATGGTTACCCGGTTACCATGACCGACCCTATTGGAGGCATTACCAAAACCAGTTATGATGAATGGGGCAATATGACGGCCGTAACCGACCCCAATAATCATACAACGAATTATACGTACGATGCGCTGGACCGCCTGCTCACCCTTACCAATGCCGCCAACGGCGTTACCAAATATACCTATGATGGCAATGGCAACGCCTTGAGCATTACCGATCCCAACAACAACAGCACCCGCTATGTATATGATCCCCACAATAACCTGATCAGGGAAACAGATGCACTGGAGCACACGACCAGCCTGGTATATGATGCCATGAACAACCTGGTAAGTTCTACCGATGCCAATGGCAAAACCTCCAGCTATGTGTATGATCACCTAAACCGCCTCACTGCCGAGATCAATCCGGTTGGCGAAGCCAAACAATACAGTTATGACGGCAATGGCAACCGCGTAGTGGTCCGCTATCCGGGTGGCAATATTTTATATGTCCAGTATGATGTGTTGAACCGGGTTACCGGCGTAACGGACAAACTGGGCCCCATAGCAAGCTATACGTATGATGCCAATGGCAACCGTTTATCGGCCACCGATGGCAAAGGCAATGCGATTACTTATAAGTATGATGTACTGAGCCGGCTCACTTCCTCGGCAGATGCCATTGGCAGCACCACGCTCTACACGTATGATGCCAATAACAATGTGGTAAAGGAAACTGACCGCAATGGCAATAATACCGGGCGTACGTATGATGCGCTGGACCGCCTGCTCACCATCACCGATGCGCTGGGGGCAACTACTACCCGCACCTATGATGTGGCCGGCAATTTATTAACGCTGGCCGATGCCAAGGGCAATACCACTACTTATAAATATGATGCATTAGACAGGAATACCGAAGAGATCTTCGCGGACAATACAAAGGTATTGTATACTTACGATGGCGCCGGCAACATACTTAGCCGTACAGACAACAAGGGACAGTTTATTCAATTTGTATACGACAAAGTAAACCGGCCTGTACAACGTAAGTATCCTGTGTATACAGACTCGCTGGAGTATGATGCTACGGGACACTTACTATCGGCCCGCAATCCTTATGCCCGGGTATCCTTTACCTATGATGCTGCCGACCGGCTATCCAGCGAAACCTTGAATGGCCGCATTACCGGCTATGTATACAATGTGGTAGCAGGCATCAAAAGATCATATACCCCAACGGCCGGATCATTGAAAGGTCATTTGACGGACGCGACAGGCTTACTGGTATTAAAGATGGCGCGGGCGCTCTCCTGGCCGGTTTTACTTACGATGCCGCCGGGCTGATCATCGCCCGCCAGTTTGGCAATAAAACCAGCGGCAACGTGGTGTATAATGGCAATAAGCAGGTAACTGATCTTAACTACAATCCTACCCGCTTTGTTGACCTGGGTCTTACCTACGACAAGGAAAACAATCCACTCACCACCCAGTTCAGGCATCGCACCACGCAATCCGAGCAATTTACCTATGATAAATTGAATCAGCTTACCGGCTACAATAAAGGTGGCAACCCATCACTCTTCAATTATGACGCGGTAGGTAATCGTACCACGGCTCAGATCAATGGGCAAACAGCCACCTATACGGCAAACAATATGAATGCCTACAGCAGTATCAGCACTGGCAGCCCGGTCAACCTGCTGTATGACGGCAATGGAAATGTAACAGGCGATGGTACACATACGTATGGCTACGATGCGGAGAACAGGATTATTTCCATTAACAATGGAGCTGTGGCCACCTATCAATACGATGCCCTGGGTCGCAGGATACAGAAGATTACTAACACAGATACCACCCGTTACTTTTATGACGGGTTGCAGGTCATTGAAGAGTTGGATGGACGAAACACCGTAAGAGCCTCCTATATATGGGGTACCTGGATAGATGATATTGTTTCCATGCAGCGCAATGGCCAGGATTACTATTTCCATACCAATACTTTGGGTTCGGTAATGGCCATAACGGATGCCAACGGCGCTGTAGCCGAGCGCTACGAGTATGATGCCTTTGGCAAACCCACCATTTACAACAAGGGCTATACTGTATTAACCGCTTCGGCCATTGGCAATACCTATACTTTCACCGGTCGCCAATATGAGGCTGAAACCGGCCTGTTCTATTACCGGGCCAGGCACTATGATGCCAGCCAGGGCAGGTTTTTGCAGCGTGACCCGCTGGGTTATGTAGATGGCATGGGGCTCTACGCTTATACCGGCAACAACCCCATCAGCAGGCTCGACCCTTTAGGCACTGACTTTTGGGATGATGTCATGAATGTAGGCGCTGGCTTTGCCGATGAATTGACCTGGGGAGGAACTGAACTATTGCGAGGGCCAGATTCTAAGATAGACAAATGTAGCTGGGCCTACCAGTTTGGAAAAGGACTTGGAATAGGCGTACAGCTATTCGGCGGGTATGGAATTTTGAAGTTAGGCGCCAAGCAGGTTTTGAAATATGCGGCCAAAAGAGAGGCCAGGAAATTAGCAGAAAGAGCCGCCGCAAAATCGGCCGCCAATGGCGCAAGATTACGTGAGCACTTAAAGCTGCTGGAAGAACATGGTCAGAAGGGATTTAAAGAATTAGAAAACGGGAGGATCCGGTATTATGGTCCAACCAAGGCACCCAATACACCCGGAACTATGGCAGGACGCAGAAGTGTTAAGGAATGGGACCCTGCAACAGGAAAAACAAGATTCTGGCATGAAACCGTAGACCATAATGGCAATGTCAGGATCGTACGTCCGCAAACAGATGGCCCCAAGACTCATTATATGTTTGACGAGAATGGAAATTTTATAAAAAAATGGTAACAATGAAAGTCAACCTTACCAATATTGAAACAATGCTTAATGGGATGCTCAACCAAACCATCACCAGGGAAGAAGCATCGGACTGGGCAATTCAAGCCAGGCGTATGAAAGATAAAGGGCTCCTTATTTATGAACCAGAAGAGGCCGAATCTATAATCTGGGATGCTATTCAATTCCTGGAAACCATTGATATGCAAAACAGTCCAGGGGTCTATTTATACGGCGAGGATGATATAAAAATATATGCCCAACAAATTGCAACATCGCATAATAAATGAGTTGTTGGCAACGGGTATTAAACATACAATAAAAATTGACACATGAAACATGTCAATGCAACCATACTGATTCTGATTACACTGTTAACGCTTTGTATTTCTCCTGCCGTATTTGCCCAATCCGAATGCCCGCCCGATGGCGGCAGCCAGGACGGCGGCTATGGCAAGGGGGCGACTCTACCCTGCCCGATGACGACAATCCACTGGAATGGATCATCCGCCGTGTGCATTCGCAAGACCCTAATGATATGCTAGGGCCGCAGGGCTACCTGGACAAACGCTGGATTGCCGCCAAAGACAGGTTATCATTCCGTATACGGTTTGAAAATAACCCGCAGTTTGCCACCGCACCGGCACAAAATATCTTCATCCGCCAGGCCATCGATCCCCGCATCAATATCAATAGCCTGCGCCTCAGCAGTTTTGGCTTTGGGCACTATACGTTCACGGTGCCAGACAATACCAGTTTTTATACCACGCGGCTCGATGTAAGGGATTCGCTGAAGATATTTGTGGATGTAATTGCAGGTATTGACATTACCAAACACGAAATATTCTGGTCGTTCAAATCCATTGACCCCATCACGGGCCGCGCACCGGAAGATGCGCTGGTGGGTATCTTGCCCGTCAACGATACAGCCATCAACCGCTTTAACGACACCCTGCAAAAACCAGGTGAAGGATACGTTACTTACCTCATCAATACCAAATCAAATGTAGCCACCGGCGATACGGTGAGCGCCAAAGCGATCATTGTATTTGACACCAATGAAGAGATACCGACCAATACCTGGGTCAACAGCATCGATGCCGTAGCACCCACCAGCAAGGCCCTGGCCGCCCAGGTACAAAAAAGATACGATTACTATAAGTTGGTCGGGACAGGATGATGCAGGAGGCACCGGCATCCGGGAATATGCCTTGTATGTTTCAGAAAACAACAGCCCCTTTACGCTATATCGGGATAGGATCACCAGCAACGCTACCCCTTCACCGGTACTCAGGGTGTGAACTACGGTTTCTTCACCCTGGCTACCGACCAGGTGGGTAATACAGAAGCGCTTAAAAGACGGCCGAAGTAACCGCTTCGCTCACCAATTGTCCCGAAGAGATTTGCAATGGCGTGGATGATGATTGTGATGGGCAGACAGATGAAGGATTCACCGTTACCTATTACCTGGATGCCGATGGCGATGGTTTTGGCGCACTGGCCGCACCCAAACAGGGCACCACCTGTAACCCACCAGCGGGTTATGTACTGAATAGTATGGATTGCAATGACAACAATGCAACAGTATATCCCGGCGCTCCTGAATTGTGTGATGATATAGACAATAACTGCGATGGGCAAATAGATGAAGGAGTAACCAAATACACATATTACAAAGATGCCGATGGTGATGGCTATGGCAGTACCGAAAATATTACGATATGCAGCGCAACGCCACCAACAGGGTATGCTAAGCTGACGGGTGACTGCAACGACAACAATGCGGCGGTACATCCAGGCGCCACAGAGATCTGCAACCAGTTGGATGATGATTGTGATGGCCTGGTAGATGAAGGCTGCGGTATACAGCGGTATTACAATGATGTAGACAAAGATGGCTGGGGCCGCAATGAAGGCTCACGCTTATCAGCCACACCAATACCCGGCTGGGTATTAAAAGGCGGCGACTGTGCCGACTTTGACGCCACCATTTACCCCGGGGCTCCTGAACTGGCCAATGGCCGGGATGACAACTGCAATGGCCAGGTAGATGAAGGGCTGCCCATGCTGCGGTATTATATAGATGTGGACAAAGACGGATATGGACGAAATGAAAACTCCAAACTATCGGCCATACCGTTGGCAGGTTATGTACTGTTGAATGGAGATTGTGCCGACTTTGATGCTACGATCTATCCCGGTGCACCTGAACTGGCCAATGGCCGGGATGACAACTGCAATGGTCAAATAGATGAAGGATTACCCACGCTACGGTATTACCTCGATGTAGACAAAGATGGTTATGGACGGAATGAAGGCTCCAAACTATCGGCCATACCGCTGGCAGGTTATGTACTGGTGGGTGGAGATTGTGCCGACTTTGACGCTACCATCTACCCCGGTGCACCGGAATTGGCCAATGGCCGTGATGACAACTGTAATGGACAGGCCGATGAAGGCTTACCCATGCTGCGGTACTACCAGGATGTTGACAAAGATGGTTATGGACGCAATGAAGGCTCCAGGTTATCGGCCATTCCTTTAGCCGGTTATGTATTGCTTGGTGGCGACTGCCATGATTATGATCCCAAGATATACCCCGGCGCTCCGGAGATCATCAATGGTAAAGACGACAACTGTAACGGCGTCATTGATGAAGTGATCATCACTACCCTGACCAATACGCTGAAGGCAGGCATGGGAGCAGATACGGCAGCCGTAGCGGATTTCAATGTAGTTGCCCGGCCGGTACCCAGCTATACCACCTTCCAGGTGTACATCTACAGCCCGGACAAACTGGGAAAAATAACCCTCAGTGTACACGACAATGTAGGAAGGCTGATTGAAACCAGGGCTAATCTTAATGCTGGTCAGGTGATCACATTAGGCGGAGGTTATGCCAAAGGTTTCTATATGATAGAAGCCCGGCAGGGAAAACGGATCAAGACCATTAAGGTGATCAGGTTATAGGTAATAGCTGTTAGACATTAAAAAGGTGGGCCACCCTGCCGCGCTGCTATGCCGGGCTGCAGGGCTATTGTGTACCCACATCTTTTTGTAAAGCATATCCCTGATAAATGGTGTAAAACTTAGTTAGTCCATTTATCAGGGTATTAAACCCTGGTTTTCTTTGGGATGCATATCCTTTCCATCCCCCCAGTCGTGCTAATATCCAAAATGCCCAGGCTAAGTTTTGCTGCTGAAAGGGATTTGATTGTTTCTCTGTTTTGCCCTGTACCTTTTTATTGATATTTGCCAAACACGCTACTTCCTCATCCTCAAACATTGTTCCCGTATCAGGACTATCCCCTTCCTCCATACCGTAGGCAATTGACATCTGAAACAACTTAATGATCGTGTCCAGCAGCATGAGGGTAAGTTTGCGGATGCTCCAACCACTTTCCAGCTCACTGCCTTCAATATTAAAACATTCCTTTTTAGCACTTTAAATACCTCCTCGATAAACCACCTGCATCTGTACCATTCTATCACCGTATGGGCCTGTTCAAAGTCTTCTACCGGCCAGGTAGTATATAGACGCCATAATATCGGGTCTGCAAAGTCTGTGTTTACCTCCCGCGCCTCTATTACGGTTAACTGTACCGATGACCCTGGCATGGACGCTGCCTTCTTATGAGGCTTCTTTAACTTTACTTTGCCAATTTTTACGGCTATGTCAGCCTCCCTCTTTTTCCTGGTTTTGTCTTTATGCTGATAGCTGATGGTTGTCCTATAATGACCCGCTACGGGCAATCCCTCTATATGATCCCAAAGCTTTACACCCTGTTCCAGCCGCCTGTTATGGTTGCTGCGTACCAGCAAAAAGAACTTGCCATCCTGGGGAGCCATGGCAAACTGTTCATAAAAATCGCCCTCCCTGTCCTGAATAATGATCACTGCCTGGGCTGCCGACAGGCTCTTGTAAGTCTGTTCATTGGAATCCACCCATACCTGGCTCTCCTTTTCTGATACACTCTTGCGCTGCTGAACATAATGCGACACTTCCTGTCTCTGATGCTCCCTGGACCACACCTCAATACCCGAGTACCCATAGGGATAGCTCGTTCGGGCATCTATTACCAGGCTCGGATGTAACTTAAAGCCTATCCCTCTTATCGTATCGTTGATCGGACCAAGACTCTCATCATAGAGGATCCGTCCACTATGATCACATAGATTGATCTCGGTGGTATCCTGTATCGATAAAACTACATTGCCAGCACTTACCTTACCGCAACGCTCTACCATCTCCCTGATCAACAGGTCTTCTTGTACTTTATCATTCTTTAAAAACGATAATATCCTTTTTTGTTCTGCACGACTATTGGATATCGATTGAATACTACTATAACCTGCTCGAAATAAAGAACTTAGTAATTGTTCTCCGCGACGCTCTATTCGTTTATCCCCGAATAAGTAATTATAATTGCTTTGATTCATAGTCACAAAGCTATTATTTGTGGGTACACAATAGCCCTGCCGCGCTGCTATGCCGGGCTGCAGGGTGACTCACCTTTCTTTACATAGACCTAACGCCTGAAAATTAACACCTGACTGCCAATAAAGCTACTGTTATACCTCCTGCATTTATTATAGACTTTCTAAAACTATCTTGGTCATGCAACAAATCAATTCCCTCGCCGGCTTTCCGATGTACATTTATCACTAACCCCTTTATTGTGAAGCGGAGTGCTGAATACCCTAATTACGTCGCTTAATCTGTCTGACAACCAGGAGCCCTGCACCTATAATTATTAACAAGCCTGCTGCATAGTACAGCCAATGATTGTTTTCCCGTTCCAGTATTACCGGTTGCAGGCGTCCGCTGTATACAATACCAGCCCAGAAATAAGGCAATTGTAAGGTGGCATTACCGGTATGCGCTTGCAGCCATTGTACTTTGGCATCGTATAAGGCAAGGCCTGGATCTTTAGCATGATCTAATTGTTGATAGAACTGTTGCAGGATACCAATGGCTGCTTCGTCATTTACATTCCACAAACCTGCAATAACGCCACCGGCGCCAGCAGCCGTAAACCCACGGCTTAAACTATTCACCCCTCCCCTGCCAGCCAGGCCCCATCGGCCGTTTTACAAGCCCCAATACTACCAGGGCCGGCGCAAAAGAACGGTACCGCAGATCGAACAAATAAAAAGGCTGATCATAGAATTGTAAGTAAGGAAAAGAGTCTTGCGCAGAAGATACCGCATGACTACTGATGTGCACAATTCCTTTGCCATTGGCCTGATCAGTGAAATGACCCCAGGTAGCATTGGAATCCAGGTAATAACTTCCTTTGATCCTTGCCTGCAAGGATTGGTATTCCTGCCTTACCGCCAGGGCGGGCTGAGCCTGCCCCTTCCCTTTGGATACAAAGAAACCGGCAAAACTATGCGTACTGTATACAGCCGATTGCTGCTGGTACCAGGTTTGTAAAGAATAAGCCTGTGATAAGGTAGCCCGCTTAAACAGAAAGGGCCAGGCGCTATAATTGTGGCTGTATGGAGCGTGGGTTACCAACGCATCAAAAGGTAAGTAGCTGAATATGCCATCGGGAATGAGCAAATAGCGGCGCGTGCTATCCCATGAGTAGTCTGCAAATAACCGGGTATACAGGTGGTAGCCTTGTTCATAGAATGAACGGGGATTGTTGATCATGGGCGCCGCCCCATTCATAAACCACTGCTGCATGAATTGCCCTACTTCCTGCTCCAGCATACGGCTATTCCCAATCACCTTTATACCGGAAACACCTCTGTTGTCCATTTCTAGGAGGTAGGTACTGTCTATACCGGCAAAAACTCCAGTACCGTTACCTGTGGCGGAATACGTTGAAAGAAATGATGCAATTGTACCAGGCTGATCATTTTTCCTCTGCCGTATCTTTTCTAGCTTGTACCCGTCCTGTTTTGTTAAGCAAGGAAAGTTCATATTCCGCAGTCTGCAACAGGTCGGGAATTACTTTATTGCCGGGAGCCGCCGCCAATTCACGTTGATAGTAGATCACCGCATCCCGCAATCGTGCTGCACGTTTACCGATGCTGTCTATTGGATGTACTCCTTTTGCCTGCGCCGAGCGTGCAGCTCTTTCATCGGCCAATAGCTGGGCCTTGGACAACTCGGCAATCAGCAGTAATTGCTCTTCATACTTCTTTTGATGCGTATCCTTCCATAGGGTATAAGCCAGCTGCATAGCGGCATTGGCACGCACCTTGGCCAACTGCAATTCCTTTAACCTCGATTCTGTATAAAGAAAGCAGCCCGCAATTTCCGGCCTGCCATAAATACCGCCATATAATGCTCCAGGGCCATTTCTGGTTTATTCAGCAAACGCAGGGCATCGGCCTTGCCCGTTAATGCGTCTGTTAGCGTATTCTCACTATACAGTAATTCTTCAGCAGGCACTGCACCTACAGATGCCGGTTTCCAGGCTGGCAATAACCACAACAGCGCTTGCTGGTAGAATTGTAAAGCATTTTGCGGCTGACCGGTCTTTAAACTCACATCGCCCAGTAATACATTCACCTTGGCTTTTTCTCTTTGCCGGGCTGCCGGGTAATACCGGTTAAACAAGTCCAATGCCTGCGGAGCATATTGCATAGCAGCCGGGTACCTGCCTTGCAAAGGGCTATACGGGCCGCCACCTGCAAACTGCTGCCGTACCAATACAAAGCATCCGTATCATGCTTATGGGACTTCAATAACTGAAGGGATTGTTCAATCACCTTATTGGCAGTATCATACATTCCTTTTTCAGTCAGCACATCCGCCAGGGTATTCAGCAGCAGGCCATACAAAGGTGTACGCCGGTTAGCAATTGCCAGGCCAGCCTTACTGTATTGTAATGCCAGGGGCAGGTCACCCTTCCAGCGGGCACAAATAGCCATATTGTTGTAAGTGGCAGCCATTTCATGCCTGTCATTCCGCTGTTGTGCCAGGGCCAGGGTTTTACTGTGCACAAACAAAGCGGTGTTGTAATCGGCCAGCCGGGTATAATTATTACCCAATGGTTTCAGCACATAGGCTATATTATCAGCATCTGGCAACGGATAGGCTTCATAGAAAGCCAGGGCCGTTTCATACGCATTGATAGACGAAAGGATATTGCCCGTTTGTAATTGGTAATAGCCCTGCAGGATCAGCAGATTGAACCAGGCTACCCGTTCATCGTACGTTGTATAACTTCTCCAGGCAGCTTGCTGGGTTTCCATCAGGAAACCGATCCGCTCAAAGGGAGCCGCATCCACATAATCAATGCGTGCATAGAGCCAGTGCTCCAGGTCATCTTTTTGTTGAAAATCCTGTAATTGCCGTTGCAGGGATGCCGGCAACCCCGTACTATCGGGTGAAGCAACAGATTGAATGAAAAAAAGCAGCAATAAACGGTAAACTGTATAACTACCTTGTACAGGCAGTGCGCCATCAGGGTTGTAATTTGACTAAAATTACTTAAAGTTTCCAGCTCGCATAGAGAAAAATACGCTGATGAGAAGGGTTCATGTATTGCAGGAAACGGATACCGGCAGCCGGGCCGGCACGAACCACACCTACCTGTACATCGGCAAACAAGGCGCCCCGCCAATTGGTAAAGGATTCCAGTCGGGGCCATAGTCGCCCTTCAACATGCTCTGTGTGCCATTGGGTGATTGAATATAGGTTTCAACAATGGGTGTTACCGACCGTTCTACATCTACCCCCACCAAAGCGCCTGCGCCAGCTACCACCCAGGAATTGAAGTTATAGCGGAAATGCAGGGGCACTGCCTCCAGCGACAATACCTTTTGCTTTTGGTACAGATCACGGTACGCTACCTTATACCCTACCCCATTGATGAGCGTGTCACCACCCTGGCGACGGCCTTCATACGTTTCTAAGGTGCGCGATTTTTCAAGGTAAAGCTCCCACTGGAAGTATTTCCGGTAAGCGGCATATTCCGACAAGGTAAAGCCCAATACATAGTTCTGTGCCAGCATATCTTTGGGCCGCTTACCAGCTATAGTATTGTATCCAATGATGATACCCGGCGACAATCCCCGCTTAAACCGGCCTACCGTTCGATTGGTGTATACCGGTTCATTCTTATCAAATACAATGGCTGCCCGGCTGGTAAAAGGCAGTTTCTTCATGCCTTTGTTAAAACGCAATTTATACCGAACATAACCCATGGTTGAATCGGGATCACTGATCCCTTCCTGCTGTGTGCCGGACAGGTAAATATTCTTGAAGATGAATTGTATGCTGTCTTTTGTAAGCACCGTATCAATACAGCTTTGGTTGGCATACGCCGAATCACACCATGTACAGGCTGGTTTCATGTCTACCAGTTCTACCGTACCCGTATTGAGCATACCCGGTATGGTAATGGTAATGGCTACCCGTTTGGCTGGCCCTTTGCCGGTATTCTGAAATTGTACTTTATAGATATTCTCCCTGTTCTTACCGGTAAACCGGTAATTCAACCGGCGATTCTTCAGCATGATCCGGTTAGGATCATGCGAGGCTACGATTTGTAACTCCAGGTTAAATTGTTCCACATCCAGGGATGCATCGTCGGGAATAAAGAGGCCGGAGATCGTAACCACCGCATTCGTATCCTTGATCATTTCGGGCAAGGTATTCAGCGTAAGGAACATGAATTGTTCTTCGCCCTGTTTCACCTCCTGTACCCGCCAGATATGGTGCTGGCGATAGGTTTCCAGCTGTTGTTTCAGGAACTGTTTTAGCTGCGGTTTGGCAGCAACCGGTATACCCATGCCACCACTTACCGTGAAGAGCCCACCTTTTTCTTCCTGGCTGCCCGGTATATTCCACTCTTCTGCCGGGGCATAAGCCAGTAGCGAATCGAGCCCGGTCTTTTGCTCCCGGTGATAACTTCTGGCATCTGCCATATCGAAGCTGTTTTGCCCAAACTGCTTTTCATTATACAGCAACATGACCGACCCACTGACCGCCTGGGTAGGGCTGCCCGGCTTATTGCGGTACCCCAACAACAATACCATATCCTCGCCTGGCCGGGGCATTTGGTTGGTGATCATTTCCAGTGAACCTGCACCCTTAAAAAGGCGGGTGCCGTATTGGTCGCCAGCATGGCCTTTTTCTACCCGTATCTTTTGAGGCGGGTGGGCGGCTTTTTTCCATCATCATAATTGTTGGTAGCCCATAGGCGAATGGGGTAATCGCCTGTATCCTTGTAGGTATGTACCGGTTCTTTTTCAAAACTGTAGGTACCATCGCCAAACTCCCAGAAATAGGAATAAAAGGGGGCTGGCGCACCGGCTACCCCACGCAAAGGGCGCAGTATAGAAGTGAATTTCACGCGATTATCCTGTACCTGCGGCTCTACCACGGCAGGTAAGGTATCATTGAGCTGCGCCACCGTCCATTGGGTTACCAGCAGTAACACCAATACAGGCAGCCATGTGCGGAGTGCGTTCATAAGTTCAGCCGTTTAAGGTATCTGTGGTTATATCAACAGGTTGGATCATTTGTTACCCCTGAAAGGGTTAAATCTGCCAGCTTAAGATATAACTTTTCCCTATATAACGGTGTTTTGAAGGGAAACATTTGCCCGTTATTCCCTTTCTTTCTACTGTCGTTTCGATAAAGTTCCCAACAGGGCTTCCAGGTTTTGCATTGAGCCAGCATACCCCTCTTTGAAGCCCATTTCAATCATCTTCTCCAAACGGGCAAGCGATTCGTTATAAATAGTAATGCTCACTTTTGTAGTCGCCCCCTGATCGCTAAAATGATAGTCCCAATCAGAACCAGGCAACTCAGGGTTTTCATCCTTGTCTGCAAAAGCATTGAACATTTTGAAATTGGTCTTCGGTGTGATGGAAGTGTATTTCTGAATTGCCCAACGCTCCAGTCCTTCCGGGCTTACCATCGCATAAAATCGTCGTCCACCCACTTCAAAGTTCATGTGTTTTGTTTTTGAAGTCCAGGGTTTAGGCGCTACCCATTGGTCAAGAAACTCTGGTTTGGTAAAGGCATCCCATACCAGCGAAAGTTCGGCATCAAACTCTCTGGTTATGAATACTGTTTTTGTTGCTTTGTCAACGGTAAAATCAAATAGCAAGTTGGTAGTCATTTTTTTGTTTTTTAATTGTTGCTAATACTTTGTCAAGTTGATTAAATTGGATTTCCCACAGCTTTCTGAATGGGTCTAACCATTTATCGATCTCTTTCATTTTTTGTATTTGGAGCGAGTAGTAAATTTCCCTGCCTTGTTGTTCCTGTTTTACCAGTTCGCACTCTATCAATATTTTAATATGTTTTGATACAGCCTGTCTGCTGGTATTAAAATGTTCGGCAAGGGCATTGGGTGTCATTGCTTGCAATGCGATCAGGACGATGATTGCCCGCCTGGTAGGGTCGGCAATGGCCTGAAAGATATCTCTTCTGGTTTCCATCAGTAAACTATTTGCAACTACGTGGTTGCAAACATACGTGCAATTATTTGGTTGCACAAGTTTATTTTTCCTTCCCTTTTATCTTAATTGATTATCCGTAATTTAGAAATTAGGCTCCAATAAACTTCTTAATCCATGATAATGCCAAATGACACAGAGATTTTACCCGGGTGGAAGCTTAGCTATGAAGAGTTGTCATCAAATATTTTTAAAGTGTCTCTCACAGATCGTTATGGTCGAATAGCGTCTTCAACAGAAGCAGGTTTTGAAAATACGCTGGCAATTGCAGAAAAACATGCCTATGAAATAGAAATGTCGATAAATAAACACCCTAATAAATTCCTATATGACTACCTCCTTTCAAAGCTTGAAGATCGGATAACTTTAAAGGGAGAATCAAATGCCTACGGCACATGGGGAATTGAAACCGATAATAAGCAGTTGGTATTGGAAGGCCGCGACGACGTTCTCCTGACCAAGGAGTACCAAAACAATAAGTCCTCTTGGGAAATTGTAAAGGTTTTAAGCGTGAAGGACTTGGATTATGAAAGGATCGAGGGATTAGTTCAATTTTTAATAAGCTAAGAAATGGTAAGCCTATTTTACCATCCAGGCCCATGTTTTTCATTTGGTGCTGGTTCAATTATCGTCATATGATTTAACAGCATTGGATCTTCGCCTTTCTTGATTCTTTTATGCATGTCCAATAAAGTAGTTAAGAGAAGGCCACCCCCTTCATCTTCGTTGTCGTCCTGTATTTTCAATTTGGTTAAAGCCTTTTGTGCCGCCTCCCAGAAGTATGCACGATTAGTTGGTGCAAATGTTCTTAAATCAATATTGAACATAATGTTTTCATTGCCTCTGATGAAACCACCAAATCCGTTATACTCATCTCCATTCTTTCCCCGGAAGACAAAGCTTTCTAGATATTGATAAAATTCTTCTGCACCTTTAATTCCCTTTAGTTCATCAGTTATAAGCGCTAACATATTAGCCATCCCTGCCCAGTTTCGAGCAAATCCACGACCATCTTCAAGTGTCCAAAATGCTGATGCCATATTATTTATATTGTAACGCTTCAATGACTATTGTATAGCCGGCTCTAAGGCGCATTCAACCAGTGTATTGTCCTTTTACCCCCTCCCAGCCCGGTAAAGCCGGCTTAGATTTGGTGAAACAATATTAAAGTTATGAGAAAGTTACAAATGAAGATGTCAATGTCAATCGATGGTTTTGTTGCCGACGCAAATGGAAAGAACGACTGGATATTCAAGACGGGAGACGAGCAATCCAAGGCCTGGGCCGTCGAGCAAAGCTGGGACGCAGGACTGATCATTATGGGCTGGAAGTCGTTTGGGGAATGGCGCCTTATTGGGTAACTTCCACCGATGCCTATGCCGCGTCGATAAACGAGATACCCAAGGCCGTACTTACCCAAAAAGGATACAAAGGCTTCGATCCAGGGCAGGACAAATCGCCTGCCGCTGTTTCCTGGGCCAATGCACAAGTCTTCACAGGCGATCTTGCCAAGGAGATCAAGCAACTCAAAGCCGAGGAGGGAAAACCCATCACAGCCATTGGAGGCGCAGGATTCATGCGGAACCTGATAGCGACAGGACTTGTAGACGAATTACGCCTGGTTATCCATCCCGTAGCATTGGGAGCAGGCCTACCCATCTTTAATGGTCTTGCCAACCCACTCTACCTGAAACTAATCGATGTCAAAGTTTTCCCCAAAGGAACCACGGTACACACTTACGGTTTATAAAGAAGCTGAAAGGTTGAGCAGGTCGGTGGTTCAAGGGAACTGATCTAGTAAAAATCATCAAATCTGCCTCTGTTCCCGCATTCACTAAAGCTGTTGCTTTGCAAAGTATATTCTTCAAATAAATATTTTCGTTTATGGAAGTAAAGCCCTTTAGTGAAGCAGAGATACAGGCATTCAGAATGGAAACAACAGGCACCTTCGATCGCATTCATTTCTACAAACATTGAATGACAAGGAATTTATAACAGATAAAAGATTTGCTGAACAATAAAAAACGAATATGAAAAATGTAGTAAAAGCTGCCCTGGCACTAATGGTATTGTCTTCCTGTGGTGATGCAACGGAAAAGAAAGAACCCGCTACTACCGGCGGCCATGAGCACCATGCCGATGCAGCCATGCCTTCCAATAACGGCAAAATGGATTATGCCGATAGTGTAAATACAGGCCTAATACCCAAAGATACTTTGAAGGGCAGTCCGGCCCGGATGGCCATGGCTAATATTGGCAAATCGTACATACGTATTGAATACCATGCGCCGGGTACCAAAGACCGGGTTATCTGGGGAGGCCTGGTGCCCTATGGAACAGTTTGGGTTACTGGCGCGCACAGTGCCACCACCATCAATTTTCAAAGGATGTAACTATCGAGGGAAAAACATTAAAGCCGGCACCTATGCCTTTTTCACCATTCCAGGTAAAGACAAGTGGATCGTTATCCTTAATACACGGTTCGACCAACACCTCACGGACCAGTACAATCAGCAGGAAGATGTGGCCAGGTTTGAAGTAGTGCCCATTCAATCCGATAAAAACGTTCCCCGATTGAATTATTCCGTCGTCAAACTCTCCGGCACCTCCGGAACGATCAATATGGAATGGGAAAAAATTAAAATTAGTCTGCCGGCATCAGCCAAATAAAAGACATACTATGACACCACTTTCAAGAATTGTAACCCTGGCTATTGTAGGCATATCAGTCATTGGGTTACTCCTTTTCATTGGTACCAGCATCCTCAAAAGGATGAATTGCCCATTGGGAGATCCCGGTCATGTGGCCGGTAGCTTTTCCTTTACCAATCAGTTGGGTAAGCAGGTAACAGAAAAAGAAGTGCAGGGCAAAGTAACGGTAGTGGAGTATTTCTTCACTACTTTGTCCGGGTATATGTAAGATCATGAATAAAAACCTCACCTCTGTGTATACCACTTTTAAAGACGGACCGGGGTTTGTTATCCTGTCGCATACCGTTGATCCCGAAAGGGATTCTGTACCCGTATTAGCCGCCTATGCCAGTCAGTTAAATGTAGCCGGAGGCAACCGGGAGTTTTGACGGGCGATAAGGAAGCACTGTATTCCGCTGCCAGGCAGGAATATTTCCTGGCGGTGGAAGACACTTGTAAGGAGTAGATTGCCAGCAACGGCATGACTGTATAAATTATCCCATGGCCCGGGATTGCAAGCGTTGTTGTTGTTTCACTTTTCGCAGCCTCTTGGTCAATATTGAAGAAGGCAATGGAATGGTTGGGTTTCATGGCAGTAATACAGCGTATCTATAATTAATCAAGCTGTCTGACAACAATGAGGCACAAAATAATACAATGTTTAATGACAGCAATGGAACCTCTGGCGGACTAAGCGAATTCATAGCCGGTACCAACACCCTACTACTATTGTGTCGTCCAGTGTATGCTTTTAACCTTCGCTTCTATATTCTTTTACTTTTCATACCTTTTGAATAACTCCCTTAACGGACATCTTAGGCTAAATAATTCAACTCTCAAGGCGACCTGGCCACCTTTTGATTCAGATTGGTAAACCCGGATAAAGCAGAAGAAATATTATGTTTTGACAAATTATAAACGATAGAAGTTGCGCCCACGAAAACCAGCCGCCCTTGCTTATTCACCACCCATCCTCGCACCGGGGCTTCCCTCTCCAAGCTATTAACTTCAGGTATAGCATTATCTTCCGATAACAAATTGTCAGACCTCCGACTTCCGGACTTTCGGACTTCCCGTCTTTCCTCCTCCACCCACTTCTCCAGTTCTGGCGGCAGTTCCCATTGCGGCCATTCCGTTCTATACCCCAACCGCGCCAGTTCATTCCAGGCAGCCTGCTGTACCGTTTCTTTTGTGGCTCCCTGGTGCAATAGCTTTACGCCGAGGCCTACCAACTTGCGGTACAGATCATGGCAGCGCCAGTCTTCATTTAGACTATTGTACACCGGCGTCACCCATTCCGACGCCCTGGCCAGTATCCCTGCATGGTGCATCGTACGGCGGAAGCGCTTGTCTTTTTAACTCTTTTACCAGTAAGCGAACTTTTAGTACGGATAAAATAAGCGCCATACATCTTATAGCAGGTAATAATACCACACAAAGTAGCTTCTACCTCAGTAGCGGCCAGGTAGTTCTTCCTGAAAGCTTCCAGGTGAGGTGGTAAATCGATATGTTGGTAGCGCTTTTTCATGGTGGATGACCGCTCTCTGAAATTACGAAAAATTAACATACAATATTCCTACATGCTCCACCATCCTGGCAAGTTTGAACACTCAACCACCTTTCAATAGGACCTTGTTCGCCCCATGTTCGGTTCTCATTAGTGGTTAATGCGCATTTACTAAGGGTTTTGTTTCCTGAGCTGGATCGAAGAAGAGGCGAACATGGTACGAACTTGGGAATAACAAGACCCAAAGGAAACATAAATTGACGTATATTACAATATGGCCGTTAAACCATTGGTACGGAAGCTGTTGAAGATTGCCGGGATTACCTTGGGCATATTGCTGGTGGTACTGGTTACTGCTTATATATGGTTTGTACACCATGCTGAAAGTATCCTCCGGGATATCGTACGCCAAAAATCCAATGGCACCGTAGAGCTTTCCCTCAAAAGCATCACCTGCAATTTTAAGGAGCGCCGGCTGAACCTGAAAGATGCCATTATTTACAATACCGATTCGACCAGCACAAAAACAGCCTACCGCATTTCCATTAAACGACTCAACCTGCAATTACATGGTTTGACGCCCTTACTCCTGCGCCGGGAGCTGGTAATAGACAGTATCCTGATCAACAACCCCGATATCCGGGTCATGAAATCCGATACACTGGAAAAAAAGCACGGCTCTCTTTCGCACGAAATTGGCGACCTGTACCATTCTATCAACCAGGCCCTCTCCTTGTTTTCCATAGGACAATTCAGGGTGGAGAATGGCCGGTTTTCTATGGCCAACCAAGCGCGGGCAGACTGGCAACCGGTAACCATCTCCAACATTTATTTCCGTATCAACAATATTAAAGTAGGTGGTGATAAAAAGACAGTTCGGCCTTCCATTTCAGTGAGGATATTCTTTTCAATACCGACCACCAGGAGATCGTTTTTCCCGATGGCCGTTACCGCATGGCCTTTAGCAATTTCAGGATCAATGTAAAAGAGCGCGTGGTGGCGCTTGACAGTTGTACCATTATGTCTACCGGCCGGCGACAGAAGCAATTAGGAGTACACCTGTTCTTTGATAAGCTAAAGTTTGTGAACATCGATTTTCCGGCCTTGTATGCCACCAATGTGATCAGGGCCGATTCGATGTATGCCCTCAATCCGCTATTGGACCTGAAGGTAACAGTAGACAGCAATAACCGCCGCAAAAATGCCCCCTTGTTAAAATGGATACCCTGCTGAGGCGCCTGGGCGTAAATACGCACCTCAAATACATGGGTGTTAAAAATATCAGCACATCAGTAATCACAATTCAAAATGGGCGTTTTGCCGAATTCAGCACCAAGGAGATGATTTTGAAATGCGCGACCTGGTGGTTGACCGCACCGCCAAAGAACCGGTAACGGTAGGCAGGTTTGATATGGCCATCCGGGGTTATTCCAGTCTCAATAAGGATAGTACCTACCGGTTTCAGTTTGATAGCATACGCATTGTGAATTCCAGCATCCTGTTGAATAATTTTACCATTAGCAGCCTGGCCAATGCCCCCATTCAGCGGCACCATATATTGCCCCTGTTTGAGTTGGACAGCCTTTCCTGGGAAGAACTGATCTTCGACCGGCGCATCAAAGCCAAGCAGGCTGTATTGCACCATCCCGAGATCCATTATGTAAAACGCCGGGGTACGCAGCCGGAAAAAAGCTTTCCCTGTATTCTATATTGGACTCCCTGGAGAATGTAATGTCGTTGGAAAGGATCCGGGTGATCGATGGCAAACTGTCTTTTGAACCCAACCCCACTACCCGCCTCTTGCTGGAACAGGTAAACCTTACTGTAAATACCAATCAATTACTGGCCGCCCGGTCAGGTACTATGTTGGGCGACGCAGTAGACTCCCTGCAATTTGAGAAGGGCAGCATCAAAACAAAAAAGCTACAGGCTACTATCAGCCATGGCAGCTTTCAGGGCAATGGCACCCGGCTCACCGCTGCCGGCGCTACCATACATGACTACACCGGCAAGATGACCATCAAGGTAAAAGGGTTACAGCTGGCAGGATTGTCGTTTGATGACAGCAGTGATCATATTGGCATTGACCAGGCCAACTGGAAGGCCGCCACGGTAACCATCATGGAACAGCCAAAACACCCTGCCCCCCAGGTGCACGGCCCCTTGGTTTCCATGTACAACAAGTGCAAGGCAATAACACCCAATTATCATTTACCGGCCTTCATAGCACCGCCCATACTTTCATTAATACACTTGCCATCAGCGACGCAAAAAAGGAAAACGGTAAGCCGCTTAGCCTCACCGGCGTAATCATTGACGGGAAGTACCTGCAGTATACCGGCGCTAACATTACGGTGCATACCGGCTCCTTTGTGTTGGCAGAGAATGCCCTTCCCACTTGCATAACGTGCAGTTTACCCAATACAAGGACCAGGACTCCATCACCGCCACCATTCCCGAATTACGATTGGAGACCGACCTGGCAGCGATAGTAGAAGGCAACCTGCAAGCAAAGGAGATCACCCTGAAAGAGCCCATTTTGCTACTAAAACTGGGTAGCAAGCCAGCTAGGCAGCCCGGCACAAATGCCCCAACGACAAAATCCCTGCCCCTGATCGACATTCAAAAGCTGGTCCTTGAACATCCTACCCTGCATGTGGAACAGCAACAACCCAATGATACCATGCGCCTTCACTGGAACCGGGGCGCCCTGTTGGCCCATAACCAATGGGTATTTACCAATATCCGGCACAATGGCAAAGAACCTTTGACCATTGAGAAAGCCAGCCTGTCGGGAACAGCCGTATCCTTTGCACAACACGCGAAGAAGATCCTGCTGCTACAGCCACAAAGTATGCAACTGGTGCTGGCCAACACCCGGCTGTTAATGGATAAACACGCCCCCATCCCCTGGTCAACCATCGTAGAAAGGTTGGCACTGAAGGATATGATGCTGGAGGGAATGGGAAAAGACAGTGGGCGGCTTCAACTGATAGCCTTAACAGTAGAACACCTACTTGTTCAAGCCAGGCAAACCCCGAAGGAATGGCTCGACAATAGTCCCGGTTTTATACTACATGATCTTACAGGCCAGTTTACCACCTCCCAAAATTACTTCCGCTGGAAACGGCTCAACTATCATCACCGGCAACACCTGTTATCCGTCGATTCCTTTACTTATACGCCCGTAATAAGCAGGGATGCCTACATAGCAGCGCACCCTTACCAAACTGATTACATACAATTGAATACCGGAAGGATCAACATACATCGTCCCGGTCTGGACAGCTACTTCAGGGATACGCTGATCCATATTGCTGCCGTTGATGTCAAAGACCCAATGATCAGCGTTTACCGCGATAAACGTCCGCCCCGCGAACCCAATATAATAAGACCCTTACCAGTTGATATGATCAAAGCCCTGCCTTTTAAGCTTAGGGTAGATAGTGTGCGGGTACACAACGGGCAGGTGGCGTATGAAGAATTAAGTGAGAAGACCAACAAGTCGGGGATCATCAACATTACCCACCTGAATGCATTACTGGGCAATATAAAAAGCCGCCACCTGGGGAGACAGACAGTCTGCGCCTCCAGGCCGATGCCTACATGATCGACTCCATTCATGTTAAGCTGCAACTGCATGAATCTTATACCGATTCACTCGCAGCCTTCCTGATGACCACCCGTGTGGGGCCTGCCAACCTCATGAACCTGAATAAGGTAGTTGAACCCTTGGCATCCGTAAGGATCAGATCGGGCTACCTGGATACCCTAAACCTGCGGGCCATTGGCCGGGAATATATATCCTATGGAGAGATGCACATGTTGTACAGCAAACTGAATGTAGAAATATTGAAGAATGGCGATATTAAAAGAGAAGTTTTGTTACTAAAATGATCACGTTCATTGCCAATACCTTCGTGATCAAAAGCCGCAACCGCCATAAAACAGGCATCATCTATTTTGAACGCCTGCGTGACCGTTCCATTTTTAATTACATGATAAAGATGTTGCTCAGCGGTGCCGGCACCAGCGTGGGCGCCAAGAGCAATAAGAAATCCATCAAGCACTACAAACGTGAATTGCGCAAACAGGGTTTGCCGCCGATTGAATTATGAGAGCTCCACTCATAATATTTACGTTTCCACTCAACTAACCTCCCTATAAGCTCAATACCTGTCCAGTCGCACGCCACTTGTAGCCTACCTTTAACACCGCGCAACCAAAATTAATTTGGAGGGATCTATTAACCCACTTATCTTGTGGACTAATAAGATTATCTCCTGCTACCTGTACTTACATATCATCCTTCGTGTTGTTGTAGCTGCCAGTCTATAATGGGTTGTTGCTGCTAATACGCACACTGTCCAATTCCTGATTTCATCCTTTTGCTTATTCCATCAATCATTAAATAGTATCGTTATGAGTCAGCAATGGCATTTTGACACCTTACAATTACATGCCGGTCAACAAATTGACCCCACCACCAAATCAAGGGCCGTACCCATATACCAAACCACATCCTATGGCTTCGACAATGCAGCCCATGCAGCCGACCTGTTTGGATTGAGGCAGTTTGGCAATATCTACACCCGCATCATGAACCCCACTACCGATGTATTTGAGCAGCGGATCGCAGCCCTGGAAGGGGTGTGGCGGCAGTGGCTACCAGTTCGGGACAGGCTGCGCAGTTCATAGCCCTGAGCAATATATTACAGGCAGGAGACAACTTCGTTTCTACATCTTATTTATATGGCGGAACGTACAACCAATTCAAAGTAGCCTTCAAACGCCTGGGCATTGAGGCCCGTTTTGTGGAGGGCGATGATGCCAATAATTTTGCCCGGCATATCGACAAAAACACCAAGGCTATTTATCTTGAAACCATTGGTAATCCGCGCCTCAACATCCCTGATTTTGAAAAATTCGTGCAGCTGGCCAGGGAGTACGACCTACCCCTGGTAGTGGACAATACCTTTGGTGCAGGCGGTTACCTGTTCCGTCCCATTGAGCATGGCGCCAACATCGTGGTAGAATCGGCCACCAAATGGATCGGTGGTCATGGTACTTCCATTGGCGGGGTGATCGTAGATGGCGGTAACTACAACTGGGGCAATGGCAAGTTTCCGCAATTTACCGAGCCATCAGAAGGTTATCATGGCTTGAAATTCTGGGATGTATTTGGTGAAGGCAATCCACTGGGCTTACCCAATATTGCTTTTGCCATCCGCGCAAGAGTAGAAGGCCTGCGCGACTTTGGTCCCTCCCTGAGCCCCTTCAATGCTTTCCTGCTGATACAGGGATTGGAAACCTTGTCGCTAAGGGTACAAAGACATGCCGACAATGCCCTGGCCCTGGCTACCTGGCTGCAAAACCATCCCTTGGTAGAGTTTGTTGATTATCCCGGTTTGGAAAGCAGTCCTTATCACAAGCTGGCGCGCAAATACCTGGTCAATGGATTTGGCGGTATCCTCAACTTTGGTATCAAAGGAGGTAAGGAAAAAGCCAGCCAGCTAATTGATTCCTTGAAGTTGGCCAGCCACCTGGCCAATGTAGGCGATGCCAAAACCCTGGTTATCCACCCCGCCTCAACTACCCATGAGCAATTGAGTGCCGGGGAACAAGTTATATCCGGCGTACTTCCCAACCAGGTAAGGGTAAGCGCAGGCATTGAGCACATCAGTGATATCATTGCCGATTTTGAACAGGCTATTGATAAAGTATTTGCCAAACAGCCTGTATCATAATAGAAGGTGCCGCTTCCCATCCCGCGCCTTATAGTGCGGATGGTTTTTAATCTAGTAACGCAGTGATTGTACATGAGCGATTATAAAGTTTTTGAGTACCGCGCCCCGTTTACACTGGAAAGCGGTAGTAGCTTGCCGGGCTTCCACCTGGCCTATCATACCTATGGTACCCGACAGGCACAGCCTGGTAATGTAATATGGATATTTCATGCCCTCACGGCCAACAGCGATGCGGCCGACTGGTGGTCTGGATTAGTGGGCGAAGGCAAATTATTCGACCCCTCCCGGCACTTTATTGTATGTGTGAATATGCCGGGGAGTTGCTATGGCAGTGTGGGGCCCCTGGAAAGAAACCAGGCAGTGAAGAACGGTATTACCACGCGTTTCCGGTGCTCACCATCCGCGATATGGTACGTATGTACCAGATCCTGCGCAGTTTCCTGGGCATTGAGCAGATCCATATCGGTATTGGCGGGTCAATGGGCGGGCAACAGTTATTGAATGGGCCATTGATGAACCAGCAGCGTTTGAATACATTGTACCCATTGCTACCAATGCCTGGCATTCGGCCTGGGGCAAGGCATTCAATGCTTCCCAGCGTTGGTGTATTGAAGCCGATCCTACCTGGCAACAAAGTGTGCCGGAAGCAGGCATGAAAGGTATGCAAATAGCCCGTAGTGTAGCCCTGCTCTCCTACCGGCATTATCAAACCTACGACCTGTTTCAAAGCGACGAGTCACCTTATGAAGCAGGGCAATACAAAGCAGGCTCTTACCAACATTACCAGGGGCAAAAACTGGCCCTGCGCTTTAATGCCTTCAGTTATCACCGTCTCAGTGCCAGCATGGATAGCCACCAGGTAGGCAGAGACAGGCAGGATGCCATACATGCATTGAAGCACATTACCGCTCGCACATTGGTTATTGGCATTGAAACAGATATTTTATTCCCGGTATCAGAGCAAGAATACCTGGCCAGGCATATTCCCGGCGCCCGGCTGGCGGTGATCAGTTCCCTGTATGGCCATGATGGTTTCCTGTTAGAATTTGAGCTGATTGAAAAAGAGATCAACAGTTTTTAGGTACACCTGCAAATGTGTTATCCAACAAGCAGACAACGTTGACCGATCTTAATTAGGGGGAAGTACTTTACCATTTGTCCAGCCATTGCTGCGCAAACTCCCGGCATTCCAGGTCGTATTGTACAACTTGTTCCAGCAGGGATTTGGCTTGTGTAAGATCGCCGGGTTTATTGCGCTTGATAAGGGTGAGCGCCTGGTAGAAAATACCTTTATTGGAGACGCTCTTGTAGGAGGCCAGTTGTTTGAACCAGGCGAGGGCTTTATCATATTGCTGCAGGCGCAAGTTGGTAACGCCCGCATATTCCAGTACTTTTTGATTGCTGGCATCATAACTAATGATGGCTTCAGAGAGTATAAGGGCCTCGGCAAAGCGGCCTTTATTATAAAGGCTCCGTATTCTTTCAACACTGTCTTCAATCCCACTCATGGAAGCACCCAGGTCATTCAGTTGATGGCTGATATAATTGTCGGCCATTTGCTGTTTGGTAGGAGGCACCAGTATATTAATGGTAAAGATAAGCCCGATGAGCACGGCTGCGGCCGCTACATAGTACCATACACGGCGTGGCGACTTAACCACTTGTAATGGAGTGTGAACAGGTTGTTGTTCGTATAATTTTCTGAAACGTTCAATTTTTTTCGGCCTTGGCTTCTTCCTGCAACAAGCGTTGTGTGGTCAGGTAAAAGCTACTTCTTCGGCAAAGCTGGGATCATCCTGTAATCTTTGCTCAAATTGCCTGTTCCGGGAAGCCTGATCGGTTCCTTTAAAGTAATCGTCTATGTATTCCAGGTGTTTCATGTGACCTTTATGTCGGATTGTATAATCGGCGCAATTTTTCCAGGCAACGGAGCCTGCTGGTTTTTACCACATCGGCTGTTTTGTATTCCATCAGCAAAGCTATTTCCTTGTCAGAATGGCCTTCTGCCGAAAGCTGCAATAACTGGTGACAGGTATCCCCTACCTCGGCCAGCCTTTGCTTCAGCAGCTTCTCATCGGCCTGATCTACTAGCTTTTGTACGATGGACTTGGCGGCATCCGATACATGTGCTAACATGTCTGTGATAGAAACCGTTTGATGCACCTTGTTCTTATTAGTCGTCTTTTTGCGCAACAGGTCAACGCTTTTATTATGAAATATTTTATAAAGCCAGGTTTTTAACGAAGAGGCCCTTTCAAAACTGCCATCGGCGATCTTTTCAATGGCCGATAAAATAGTATCTGAATAGGCGTCAAACGACTCATCTTCCGACAGGGGATACTTGCGCATTCCTTCATGTATGAAATACATATAGGTAGTGAACAGCTCTTCTTCACCTTTTCTTCTGTAAATACCGCCACGCGTAAGATTTTCAATGATCCGGAGATCTCCAGCGGGTAAATGTTTAGACTCGTTCATTATAGAAATGTGGCAGTTGTATGTAATATAACAAAAATATGCCCAAAATTAATTCGGTTGGGATGTTTCCCTGCAATAACCGTACTACGACTAATAAAATTGAGCGACACTAACCCTCGGCCATTAGCACTTATCCACTCCTTGCTAAACCGTACAACCGTTTGTAACAGTTTTGTCATTTTCAGGATGCAAGCTGTTACCGGTACACATTTCACAAGGTCAAAACCCACGGATCCATTCCGTTAATACACTAAACCTGTAGAGCCATTAAACCTGGCAACCTATATAAAAGAACTGCGCGGCAGGGATTTGCAGTGCTATATCGTAAAGCCCCCGCTTCGGCGAGGGGCTTTATAGCCCATTACTGCGCAAAGAAAACAGGTCTCGTTTTTAAAACGGGTTACATTAACCAACATAGCTATTAAGACTATCTTCTATGAAAGTGCAAAAATGCATATAATTGACGATACGGTGCCGTACGATTCACGGGAAACCAAACAGGAGTACCACCTGGCCAGGATCAGGCTACTGGAAGAAGCGTTGAACCGGCTAACGCTGTTGGAACATCCATGTGAAATACTGGCCATTTGTAAGCAAATAATTGCTATTAAGGAATTGTTGCGAAAAATAGCACCTGTTACCGGATGATCCTCACTCCATAGCGGGTCGCTACCGCAAAGGGCGCCCCACCCGCCACCAGTGGTATATTCCAATCAGTACCACCACACCCGCCACACTGGCCAGTACAATTAGCCACCAGGCCATAGGCGTTTGTCCGGGCATGGCCGTTACCTTGCCCGTAAGCACGGGTACCGCCCAGTAATAAGGCAAGCTATTGGCTTTAGAAGCACTATTCATAAAATCCAGCTTGGCCCGCTGTAAGGCCACATCCACCGGCTCTCCAGCCGAAAGGTATTTGTAAAATAAGGTCGTAAGCGCATAAGTCTTCTGATTATCGGCCTTCCAAAGGCTTGTAATGGCTGCCGGAATACCCAGCGCAGCAAATCCCCGGTTAAAACTAAAAACCCCTTCCCCCTGGTAAAGCTTCCCCGTTCCCGTTTCACAGGCTGATAATACCACCAGGCCCGTAACTGGCTTTTTTTCACTCACCAGGTCCGACAAATACAGCAACGAATCGGAAAAATAGATCACCGGCTCTCCCTTATCCTTGTTATCTGTGGCATGCGTGTACAATTGTATGATCCGGTAATCTGTAAAATGCTGTAGAAAGTTATTCTTCGAAGCCCTTTTCCCTATGAAATTATCCCCTCCACTGAAATACCGTGTCAATGCCTCCAGCGACTGGTCACTTTCATACAACTCGGGCAAATGCGTACCTGCATATTCAACCGGTGCAAATCCCACAAAACTTTTGGCTTTTTTATTGTCCGCTACAGTAAAATCATTCAATAGGTAACGGGCTGAATAAGTATAGCTGACAGCATGGTTTTTCAACAGCCACGATGCCGGATCTTTGCTCGTGAGCAAGGCTTCAAAAGGAAAATACTGGCCATCCGGTGAAATAATGAGACGGCCCGCCGGTAACCCTCCTTGAGGAAAAAGTAATTGATATAGTTGATGGGATATGCCGGTAAAGACCTCAAATTCGCTGTTCTGCGATCTATAATCAGTAAGATATTGTACAAACAAGTTGGCCAGGCTATCATAGTTCTTTTTATCAACCTTCCGCAATTGCGCAGTTTTAGCGCCAACCACCATCACATACACCGCACTATCGCCCGAGAATATCTCTACCAACCCTCCATACTCCTGCAGCATGTTTTGTTTTACCTGTTGGAGACTGATGAAATTGCTATCCAGGAAGCTCTGGTAATAAAAAGGGTTGCGTGCTTTGATCGAATTATTGAGCCTGCTCAACTGCAATTGGTTGTCTGTTCTTTCTTCCTCCTTTTAGTTCGTTCAGCCTCCGTGAGCTTGCTATTATTTAGCTCCCTGGTCAGGTTATTGATCGTTTTCATGGCCTGGTTTTGCTGCTGGATGTCCTGCTCCCCCATCCATCGCTGATCGGCCAGTTGATCATTCAACAATACGGCCCTGCTTTTCTCAAAAAATAGAAGGCATCCTCCAGGTTACCGGAAGTATAACAAGCTTCCAGGGCATGTTCGTACAAGCCATGGCTATTGCTGCGCCAGAATAATTTGGAATTGAGGTTAGCCTGTTCACCTTTGATGCGGTTCACCAATCGGTCGGCTTCTTTATATACTTCGATGGCCTTACGCAGGTCTTCGGGCTGATGCGTGCGGGCATATTTCTTTCGCCAGGTATTCCCTTGTTCTATCAACAGACTGGTGAGGTAGTGTATCTTTTCTGGCTCACCAATTCAGCAGGGGGCTGCTTACAATTGCGGCAATGCTAATACCCGGCTTAATATGGTCCAGGGCTTTCCGGAAGCAACTAAAAGCTTCTTCATACGCGCCCTGTACCACTTTCATTTCGGCTATATTGGACCATATACTCAAGGACTCAATGGAATCTTCCTTGTACTTTGTAGGGTCATTATTTTTACTGGCCAGCGCCTCTTTGAACAGGTACATCGCTTTATCATACTGCTTGTAATGCCTGAAATACACTTCATTGGCCATGGTATTTAGCAACTGTTTACGGCTTATGGGTCTTTTTCAACTGCCAGTGCCAGCCTGAAACTTTTGATGGCCTGCTCATAATTACCCTTGTGCACTTCCATTTCGGCCCGTATTCCATAGAAAGTACCACGGTAAGCATACAAACTATTTACGCCCTTCTGTTTGGCCTGGTTATTCAAAAGCGCCTCTGCTACATCATAATGCTTCAGGCGGATATGTGAATTTACCCGCCACACAAAGCTGCTAAGGGCATAAGATACAAATGCGGGTCTACTCACACTATCCGCATAGGGAATATATTTAAAGGCAATTCTTTCACAATCGTTTGAATATTCACTGCAGTGGTAGTAATCACCCAGATCATAACTATATTCCGCCTTTTCGTAGATAGCGGCCAGGTAGGAAAGATCAACCTGCCCCAGCCGGTTGCCAATGCTGATGCAACTGTCGAGGGACCTTATTCTGGCCGTTACATTATTGATACGCTGGAATGCTACAGCCATCCAGTAATATACACGCACCAGCTCGCGTTCGTTAATGGCAGGATTATTAGGTATACGCTTAATAAATGCAATGGATTGTTGGAGGTACTTGATCGCTTCGAGGTAATTTTCCTGCTTGAAGTAGGTATTGCCAATGGCTCGCAACAATAATACCCGTGTTGAGTCCTGCCAGTAGGAGCATTGCCTGATCCTGCTTTCTATTTGCAGCAATTTTCCCCGCGCTTCCAGGGCGGGCATTTCGGCGGAGTCCTTTAACATATTGATCTGTCGCCACAGGGAATCCCTGTTGGGGCATTGCCCCCGAAGCCCTGTAAGTAATAATAGCGTACCCAAAAGGAGAAGAACCTGCTTTAACATCGCTGCTAAAGTTAGTCAATAAAAAACACATAGCCCCGGCATACAGACCGTATTGCCGGGGCATTTTCCTATTCGCCTTTTCCTATTACTATTAGGTGTTGATTACATGGTTGGTGGCGGTGGCTTGGGAGGTGTTGGCGGATCTATTTCATCGCCGCTGCGCAATGCTACTGCTTCAGTGGCAGCAAGTGCATTGGCACCTGCGGTTGCGCCTTTTTAAGAATGGTAGGTGCTGGGGTTACATACACATGCAAGGTAAAATCCTTACAATTAGGCAGTTTACTGGCCACTTCCGTCCATTCAAAAGAACAGCATACTTCCTGCCTTTAATGGTATTATAAGCGGTAATAAAACCGATGTAATACCCTTCGATCGCTTCCTTGCGATGAAGAATGGAAGGATCAAAAATAATGTTCTTGAATTCAACATTGAACCAGCTGGCGTAGCCCTTGGGAGCGGGCGGTGCTGCTTTGCTTGCCTGCGCTTCGGCTGCGGTTAATCCATTAGTGCTCATAAACCTGATTTTAAAGTGAACAATTGGAGATTTGCTATATCCAACAGCATCCCAATACAACACCTCCAAAGCAGGTTTTGAAGTTTACCTGTTGGTTTATATATAAGGATGGCTGATGATTCAGGGAAATAAAGTTCCATAAGGGAGGGAGAAAACATAATAATTAGGATAAGTTTCAGTACTGCTGCTTTCCAGGGTCTTTTGCTTTGTACTAGCTTTTGTCGTATTTCATTGAATAAAGGGAAACAAAATGCCAATGCTTTCTTGTTAATTTGACCACTTGGCTGGTTAGTTGGTAGGGGCCTGACCGATAAAAAGTGAAAGTAATAAAAAGATGGGGCAAAAAAACATTTTCCCCTTGTTTCCTTTTCTTAACAATGCACGACTATTATATACCGACTTTTTATTATTTCCTCCTCTTTCACCTTTCCTTCATTAAGGTTTCCGGTTATTAATGCATCAGGTGCTCATTATTCTCCTGCCGCCATACTGTACCCATTGCATGATCAGTAGTGTATTATTCCTGTATTGCAGGCTTGTCCACACCCGCCTGCTGTATCCACTTGCCTTTGTCACACTAAAACTGAATAAATATGGCAACGAAATTAGCTATTGAGCCCGAAAAGCTGGTGTCACTACGCAAACAAACACACCTGCTGCTCTTACAAAATCCCAATTACTTCGGCACCATGACCGATAAGGTCATCGCCAAAAAAATTTGAACCTGTGTTGGACCTGGGGAGTAGTAAACAGTACTATGAAGAACTGGAATGTATTGACTACAAACCGGAAACAGCCAAACTGGGTGCGGTGATCAAGATCAAACAACCCAGTGGTTATTCCGGCAGCCCCTGCGCAGGCGGCAGCCGGGAGTATGTACGCTTCTTTGTTGACTATAACAATAATGGTACCTGGGTAGATGAAGGACTGGCCGATCTCGGTATATATGACCACCCGTTTACCGACGATCTATGCTACCATGTTGAGATCAATCTCAGCCCCGACAAGATCAGCTGTTGCCGCAGCAAGGCCGTGCTGCCAAAAGTCAGGGCCATCCTTTCCTGGAATATAGTACCCACTGCCGGAGATCCTAATTTCCCCTTTGTATGGGGTGATGTACACGAAGCATTTATACAGATCCATCCCAGCAACTCTATCTGGTGTTATATCCTGGGATCGCTGGAAAAGAACCCCAAGTTCAAACTGGCGCCGGAATTCTATACCCCTGAATTTGAAAAACAGTTCCTGCCCGACCTGAAAGAGAAAGTGAAGTTTGTAAAACCACTAGCCGAGCTCACTACCTCGGCTGCTGACCTGAAAAAGTATATGGCACCGAGGTGCATGAAGGCCGTATTGCACTCAAAACCATCTATGAGCTTTCTAAAAAAGCTTCTCTGAACAATAACAGTGTGATCACCTCCCTCCTGCCCAACTTCAACCTGGCCGAAATATTCGGCTTCTATGAAAAAACAAAATTCAATACCGACTTTGAAGAGCTGCATTGCGTAAGCCTTAACCGCGACATGGATACCTTGCATGGTTCTATTCAGATAAAAAGGAAAACGGGTTATAATGGCGATCTCTGTAGTAAGGGAGGTAAGGAATATGTGGCATTCTACATGGACTTTGGCACAGGCTGGGAATATATGGGTACGCAATCCTGCAGTGTGCATGACATTCCCGACATTCCAGCTGGTGGCCTGTGGTACAATGTATCCCTGGGTGTAAAGCTGGATAAATACCGCAAGCAATGGTGCCAGGTAGGCAAAGCTAAAGTAAAAGGCATCCTTTCCTACAACCTCGTTCCCACACCAGGCGATCCTGAATTTACAGCCCCTGGGGTGACTGGGAAGAATGCAACGTGGAAATAAAACCACTACCTAAGGGCGTTACTACCGGCCTAACCACCGTGGTGTTGGAAAAAGCAGGCGGTATGGTAGTGGTAGATATCAATGATGCTACCGGCCTGGCCACCACCGGATCGGCCGGCTCATTGGGCGGCGCACTCAACAGCCCATTCTATGGAACCATTGAATTGATTGGACATATCTTCTATGCAGCGCCAGGAATGGAATACCGCTTCCTGGTTACCCGGCCGGGTGAAACAGAAAAACCATTGCTGGATCAGCAGGTCATTACCACCGTCAATACAGGCGGCACGTTTGTAGACCATCCGCTGGATCCCGATGGTGATGGATGGATACCGTACTTAGAAACATCTTCACTCAACATCGTAGCCGACCTGTTGGGCCGCTATGGAGCTTTTGTGCCAGGCAAACACGTGATCCGCATCCAGGCCCGCAGTGGCGCCATCATTTACGATGATCCCAATGGATCGGTAACCCTGCTGGTAGACAATAAGGTGCCTGATGTACACATCCATATTATTACAGGTGGCGGTGATTGTGCCGACTTTACTTCCGGCACCAGCATCAGTGGTACTTATTCCATGCTGGATGACCATGCCCATTCCTTCTCCATCAGTGTAACCCCAATAAGGGCGCCACGGTGAATATAGATGGTACGGGAAGTAATAGCCTTAGCTATGCCGCCGGAACACTGCCAGGCACCGGCAAGAACGGCACCTTTGTGATCAACACAACTGGAGTGCCTAAGTGCGGTTACAATGTGCGTATTGATGCTTATGATCGCACCATTGTCAATTCACATGGCATAGGACTTTATAATAACGACATACAGGGATTCTGTTTGAGAGCAGCTAACTAAGAATAACCGACAGGAAAAACAACACCCGGCTGATTGCAGCATGCCTGCAATTACCGGGTGATTGTTTTTACATTAACCATTGAGTTGTATATAAAAAAGGGTATTTATACCTTTTTTAATGTAAGATAAATTTAGAACCTTGCAGCTATTTAGAACTCACCTGCTTTTTTATCTGCACCCAGCCAAAGCAACCTCTGATTAGGACTGGCAACCTGTTAGTAAAATTTTCACCTTTATTCCCTGATCCCTGCTGCTCCTGACAGTAAGGAGGTATATTATACGATCATCATTTAAATCCACACGCTGTATGAGAAAGAGAGTTAACAATGGCAAGGGCATATCCGTTCATGGCATTGCCGGCACCTATGTAGTATTGTTAGGCATGGATGCAACTCCACAGGCCCGTAAAGGATTACTTGGCTTTGCTATACACCGTACCGATAAAACAGAAAAAGAGCAGTATTGGCTCATGGGTTTTCGCACCTTCAAAGACACCGAACCTAACCCCGCTCCCGGAACCCTTATCTCGACGCAACAACACCCGGTACAAGGCTTTGTATGGGGCGATTATACCGCCAAAGCCAACCATACCTATGTCTATAAAGTAGTGCCCGTATATGGCACTCCCAAAAACCTGAATACGGTACGCCAGCCGAGCTGACCATTAAAACTGAGAACGAAGACAATGGCACCCATGCCATTTACTTTAATCGTGGTGTAGCCGGCAGCCAGGCCTACACCCGCAAGTTTGGCGATAAGAAACCCAAAGAAGTAGGTAAAGAGGCCTATGACTGGCTCTCACGCGGGGCATTGGAAGCCGTTCTCAAATACATTGGACAGGCAAAAGGAAAACGTTACAGCATCCGGGCCGCCGTATATGAATTCAGCTACCTGCCAGTACTGGAAGCTTTTAAAAAGCGTCCACCAGTGGAGCCGATGTAAAAATCGTGTACGATTGCCGTCAGCCCCAGCCACAAAAACAAGCAATGCCATGATCAAAAAAGCCGGCATTAGCAAACTCATGATCAAACGCACGGCCAATGCTTCTTATATCTCCCACAACAAGTTTATCGTACTGCTGGATAAGGGCAAACCCGTTCAGGTACTTACAGGCTCAACCAACTTCACAGAAGGAGGTATCTTCGGACAGTCCAATGTAGTTCATATTGTACGTGACCCTAAAATTGCCGCCCGCTATCTTGAATACTGGGAACAACTGGCAGCCAATACCGATGCCAAAGAACTACGCCCCTGGAATAGTGAGAACAATCCCGATCCGGAAGAACTCAGGAAAGGCATTACCGAAATATTCAGTCCCCGGTCTTCATTAGGCGCCCTGAACTGGTATGCCGATCAAATTAATGTCGCCACGAAGTCCATTGGGTTTACTGCTGCTTTCGGCGTTAATAAAACCATTGCCGCCATACTGGGTAAAAACAAAAAGAACTTCCGTTACCTCATCCTGGAAAAGGAAGGCAATACCTTCAACGACTTCAACCAAAACAGGAACAATTTTGTGGCCCTGGGTTCTGTACTGAATCCCAAAGCAGTAGGCGACGCCATCTTTCAACGTTGGTTAAAAGAAGAACTGAGCAACCTGAATAAAAATGTAAAGTACCTCCATACCAAATACCTCCTTGCCGACCCCTAAGCGATGATCCCATAGTAGTAAGTGGATCGGCCAACTTTAGTGATGCCTCTACCAAGAACAACGATGAGAACATGCTCCTCATTAAAGGCAATACCCTGGTGGCGGATATTTACCTGGGCGAATTCATGCGCCTATGGCACCATTTCTTCTTCCGTGATATCGCCAACCGCCTGGCGCATAAAACCACCGCGGATACCGCCTACCTCTACCCCAATGATAAATGGACTGATAATTTTTATGGAAAGAACATACGCAAAACAGCAGAACGTCAACTATTTGCTTAATCCCATTTATTACTCATACGTACTATGCAATACAATATCCTTTCCTTCTGGCAGCAGCAGGAGAATCTGCCAGTAGGCCATCCCGACAAACTGGGATGCAGAACCAACCGCTTGTTACAATACCTGTTTGAACAATGGCGCAATAAACCAGCCTGGCCCGATTGGGGGCAGCTGGGTCATCTTTTCGACCGGTATACCGGCACCGAGCTGGACACCATACGCAGCCAGCCCGTAGCCATCCGGAAGGGACTTGCCATCAAACACATGCTCACCGAGCTATCAGACACGACCGCGGCGGTCAAAAAGGCCTGATGCAGGTACATCCCGATGAGCTCATCATTGGCTCCCTCCCACCCTATTCCGTTGGGCAAGGCAAGGAACTCATGCGCTACCTCACCGAGGAAGAAGCCTTGTATTATGAGATCAGGTACCTGAACGAATGGAGCCCCTTTGGTCATATTGTACCCGATCACCAGCGTATACTGGATCATGGTATTGATCATATCATTGCAGAATGCCGGCAGAAGGTCAGCGAAACAGCTGAACAAAAAAGCAGGTTTTTATACTTCCGTTATCCTGGCCCTGGAAGGCGTATTGCTCTATGCTGCCAACTATGCCACACTGGCCCGTAAGAAAGCCGAATTATTCAAGGATGAACCCGAAAGGCACCAACAATTCATAGCCATCGCGCAAAGACTGGAACATACACCCAGGCTGGCGCCCCGCACCTTTACCGAAGCAGTACAATGCATTTACCTGGTACACTGCGCCCTTCACTATTCCGGCGAAATTGTACCACTGGGCCGCCTGGATCAACTACTTTACCCTTTCTATAAAAGACCGGGCCGATGGCATATTGACGGAAGAACAAGCGCGGGAAGTACTGGAATGCTTATGGATCAAACTGGATGAAAAGACCATCCTGAATGCCCGCCTGCTCGAAGACCGCTTCACCTCTTCCGATGGCGCCCTCCTGGGCACCGGCAGCGCCAGCAATTTCGATCAGGGTGGACTGGCCAATCAATGGATGCAACAGGTAACCATTGGCGGCGTAATAGCCAATAATGAGCCCCAGGCCATCGATGCCACCAACGAAATTACCTACCTCTGCCTGGAAACAGCAAGACGGTTGCCCATGAACAGTCCTACCCTCGACCTGCGTGTTCATACACAAACGCCTGCCCGGGTATTGGACCTGGCCGCTGCCGCTTTACTAAGTGGCGGCGCCCACCCCGTGCTGCTCAACGACGATAAGATCATACCAGCCCTCCAACTCAAAACAGGAGGTACGGTAGAATTAAAAAGCGCCCGCAACTATGCTTGCGATGGCTGTTATGAAACCCTTTTGCCGGTGAAACAGAATTCAGCTTTGGCTTTGTTGCCGCCCTCGATGTACTGGAAAAACAATGAATAGTGGTGCCGGTTTTTCCATGTCGGGCCCCCTTTACCTACGGGGTATGAAAGGCAGTTGGCGCACACCACCCGCCAGTGATATTAAGGACTTCACCCAATTCTGGGACATTCTGCGGAGCCATATCATCCTGGGCTGCCATAAATTCCTGCATGGTATACTGGTGCAGTATGGCAGTAAGGAAGACGTATCACCATCACCTCTTTTATCAGCTATTATAGGCGGCTGCCTGGCTTCGGGCAGGGACCTGGCAGGTGGTGGAGCCCGCTATCACCTGTTTTCTCCACTCATGACAGGCATCAGCACGGCTACCGATTCGCTTTACATCATCAAAACCCTCGTATTTGAACAACAATTGTTTTCCCTCCAGGAACTGGTAAGCTGCTTGCGTTCCAACTGGGGCAATAATCCAATCGTTACCGGTCTGCAATTAAGCAAAGACCGCATCACCCAGATAAGGACCCTCTGTTTGCAACAACCCAAATTCGGGTATGGACATGAGGCAGTGGATGCCTTAAGCTGGCAGCTTATAGATACTTTCTACCAATGCATGGAAGAAGCCCGAAAGGCACCTGTACACCAACCCGATTGGGATGCCCTCAAAGCCCGCTATGATATACCGGGCCGCCCCTTTGAAATACTCTTTGCACCCGGAGTGGGCACTTTTGAGCAATATGTATTTGGCGGTTCTTTTGCAGGCGCCACCCCCGATGGACGCCTGGCATTTGCACCCATCGCTTCCGACCTATCCCCTGCTCCTGTACATGCCGATCAACCTGCTTATAACATCACCGGCCAGACCGGCAAAGACCTGCAGGTAGAACCCCTGCGCACCGGCATACTGGCCAAAGCATTGAAAAGCTATTCCAACGAAGCCATCCATCACCTAAGTGACGGTGCTCCTTCTGATTTTAATATACCGGAAGACTTTCCCCAGCAAAAACTGGCCGAAGTACTCCAATCCTTTGCCAATGGACAGGGCAGTAATGTAATGACCATCACTACCGCCAATCCCAAAACCATGTACCTCGCGGCATTGGCGCCTGAACAATATGAGCTATTTCGCGTGCGCATGGGCGGATGGACGGAGTTTTTATTACCCTCTTCCCCGACCATAAAGCTCAACACCAACACCGCCCGGTATTTCTTCCCCATTAAACTATTCAACTTATGCCTACCAAGGAAGTAAAACGCATACCCGATCTCCAACATCCAGTGCCGGTAACACGTTACGACTGGCCTTACCAGCATGGCATAGCCGATCCCTTCTGGCCATTTGAACCTGATGGGGAATGGAGTGCGGCTGATAAAGAAATCTATAGCATTTATTATTCCGGGCGGGTAGATCCCCAAAGGTTTGTGGCCATCCTTCGTGCCGATGTTTTGTCGCACGATACCACCCAGTTGCAGCAGCTATTAAAACTACTCACCGAAAGGCTTCACTGGTATGTGGATACCAAACCATCCCAATCCCATGTGCTGCCTTTCTCCGAAAAAGATATACCTGTCACCTATCGCGTTACAGTGACCCTGGCCCTGGGCAGCTCTCTGTTTGTTGATACCACCGGGTATGATCGTTTTGGCATCCATTCCCAGCGACCTGCTTTCCTAAAGCCAATGCCCGGCTTTCCCGGCGATGCACCCGATTTTCAGGCACAGGCCAATACCAGCGACCTGCTGATCATGATCTGCAGCGATCATCCTTACGTCAATACCGCCGTAGTAAGAGATATTACCGAAAAGATCAATCCGGCCTTTGCCAGCAAGTACAGTTACCCGGCAGGGAGCAAGATCATCCACATCAAAGATGTGGAGCAGGGATTTGGCCGGCCCGACAGGCGGGAGTTCCTGCGCTTTGATGACGGTATCGACAACCTGCGCCTCAAAGGTGAACTGGAGAAACTGGTATTTGTGAACGAGAAAGACCCAGAGCCTTCGTGGTGCATTAATGGCAGCTATATGGTATACCGTAAGATCAGGGAAAAGCTGCCTATCTGGGAAGCCTTCTCCACCCCCACGCAAGAGGGTATGATTGGCCGGGAGAAAGCCACCGGTAAACCTTTATCACCATCCGCCGGTTACCCCAAAGATGAAGCCCCCGATTTTGGAGGCGCTACCAACCCAGGAAAAACACCCTTCACCGCCCATATACGCAAAGTGCAGCCCCGCCGCCCAGGCACCGACCTGTTCGGCATTCCCGATACCGATAGGCGCTTTCTAAGAAGGCCCTACCCTTTCTTTGAAGGCATTAACACACAGGGGGAATTTGTAAATGGGCTGCATTTTATAGCCTTCATGCGCAGCCTGCAACACCAATTTGAACATGTAACCAATATGTGGCAAATGAATGCCGGCTTCCCCGAAGCAGGTACCGGCATCGACGCCATGTATGCCAAAGGTGTACTGGAAACAGTAGATGGCGGCTATTATTTTTGCCCACCTATGCCCGCACCCGACGATTATTTCGCCTCAGGAATGTTTGTATAAAACATCCCATACATACATCCCCTTATATTATTCCTTTAAAATATGAAACACTACCATCATCCATGGCTGCTGCGCAGCCTCCTTTTCATTCTCTTTCATACGGCTCACACCATCCAGGCCTCCGCCCAAAAAACGCATACCTTCACCATTCTCCAGGTCAATGATGTGTATGAGATATCACCCCTGGCCAATGGCAAGGAAGGCGGTATGGCCCGCGTAGCAGCCATCAGAAATCAACTGCATGCCAAGGACCCCAACCTCATTACCGTACTGTCGGGCGATTTCCTAAGCCCCTCCTTTATTGGCACCCTGAAATATAAAGACGCCACCGGCAATGAGCTAAAAATTGCAGGCAAACAGATGGTAGAGGTTATGAACAGCGCAGGCATTGACCTCGTTACCTTCGGCAACCATGAGTTCGATATTGCCCAGGCCGATCTCCAACGCCGTATTGATGAATCACGCTTTGATTGGATCAACAGCAATGTATACCTCGTATCCGGCGGCCGGCAGCAACCCTTTACCAAAACCCAAAACAACCAAACCTCCACTATACCCTCCTGTGTTATTCGCAACATTACTTTCCCCGATGGCCAATCCGTCCGCGTAGGTTTTATTGGCTGTACTGTAGCATTCAATAAAAACGACTATGTGGCCTATTCCGATGAAATAAATACCTTCCAACGCATCTTTGATAGTATTCAAAATAAATGCGATATCGTACTGGGGCTCACACACCTATCTAAAGATGTAGACTCTACCATTGCCACGAAGATCCCTGGCCTGCACCTCATCATGGGCGGGCATGAACATGAGCATATGAAAGTACCGGCAGGCAAGATCAATGTATGCAAGGCCGACGCAAATGCCAAATCAGCCTACATCCATACCATTAGCTATACACCTGCCACCAAACAGGTAAGCATTCAATCCGACCTGAAATTGATCAATGAAACGGTACCCTTTGATGAAACCACCAATGCGGTGGTGAACAAGTGGGTGAAGCTGGCCGATTCCATCATGCGGAAGAATGGCTTTGATCCACAACAGAAATTGATGACAGCTACTGTACCCTTAGATGGACGGGAACATTCCATCCGCAACCATCCCACCAATTATACTGAACTGATCGCCCGCGCCTTGATCTTTGCCGATCCTTCCGTCGACGCCGCCTTTTATAATAGTGGCTCCCTACGGGTGGATGATGAACTGAGTGGTGATATTACTCAATACGATGTACTGCGCTCCCTCCCATTTGGCGGCCCCTTGGTAGCCATGACCTTATACGGTAAGCAACTTGACAGCATAATCACTATTGGCACCACCATCAACAAGGGCGAAGGCGGCTACCTCCAACTGGCCAATATTATCAAAAAACGTAAGGGCTGGTATATCAAAGGCAGGCGCCTCAAAGACCACAGAAGCTATTGCATACTGCTACCCGAATTTATGGCCCTGGGCGGCGAAAGCAACCTGGGCTTCATAAAGAACTACAGCTATTGCAAGCCCAATGCCTTCCATGGCAATCAATTGCCCAACGACCTGAGGAATATTGTGATGGCCTACATGTTGGCATCAGGCGGAAAATAAGCATCCATATCGCAGCTGTCAGCCTGTACTTGTCGACTTTCAGTCTTGTCGAAGGTGGGCCACCCTGCTGCGCTGCTTTGTCGGGCTGCAGGGTGACTCACCTTTCGTCTAAAGGAGCCTGTCGAAGCCATCTTAAAGAAAAAGAACTGATACGGGAAAACACCCCGAAAGGCTCCTTGCGACACCTCCATTCTATGACCTATTATTAAAATAAATCCCCGGCCATGCGAAGCACATAGCCGGGGATTACGATTTAAAAACAACCTGCTGATTAATTAACAGTCCGTACAAACCGCTTGTTTACCGGTACCCGCCAACATCATTTTCCCTTCAGGTTTTACCCGATTAATAGACTCATTAACAGGTTTTTGTTTTCTATATTTCGATAAATTAATTAATAATACACTAGCCAGGATTACACCCAGTCCTACTACTTGTAGCCAGCTCATGTGCTCACCGGCAAATAGTACTCCCAGCAGTACCGCCACCACCGGATTCACATATACGTGCGTACTTACCTGCGTAACCGGGCGCACACTCAACAACCACACATAGGCACTATAAGCTGCCAGCGATCCGAATACGACCAGGTAAAGCGTGGCAAACCACGATTCTGCCGGAACAGTCTGCCAATCGAAACCCGCCCATTCATTATTGATGAAACTGGCCGGAATAAAGACCAGCCCTGCTATCAACATCTGCCAGGCTGAATTGACCGTAGTAGATCCGCTGGAATGCTTCTTAGAATAGATCGACCCGCCCGACCAGCTAAGCATTCCTACCAATAGGATGAGGAAACTGATCACAGATGCGGCGCCACCGGCATTCGACACTACCCCTGAAACACTTTCAAAGAATAGCAGGACTACACCTGCGAATCCGATCAGCAATCCGATGATCGTATTGCGGCTGGTAAAGTTTATTTTCCAGTTGGCCTTGTCCAGCAGTACCAGCCAGATAGCTTGCGAAGCTATTAACACACCAACGAGCGAACTGGGCAATGTTTTCTCCACCCAGATCACCGCACCATTGCCAATAAACAACAGCATGATACCCGTTACTGAAGCATGTTTGAGTTGCTCAAGATTGAATAATTTTTCTTTCTTCAGGGCACACCACAGCAATAACAACAGGCCTGCAGCTATATAACGGAAAGTACCCAGTATAAATGGTGGTATATGGGCTACTGCTTTGGCAATGAAAAATAGGTGGAACCCCAAACAATGTACACCGTAGCAAAAGCTATGATGATTATTAAAGGAGAGGCTTGTTTTTGTTTTTCGGCTAATGACATAAAGTTAGTTTTTACGAATGACCAATTGTTGTTGCTCTTTCACGGTCTCCAGCACAATGGTTGTTTTGGTGGAAAGTACATTCGGCACCCTTTTGATCGACTTACGCATCATGGCCATCAACGAGGCTGAATCTTCCGTACGCACTTTTACGAGGAAGCAATCTTCACCGGCAATGATATGCACCTCCTGTACTTCCGGGATCCGCGCCAATGTAGTAGCTATTTTTGCATCCGACTCCAGTTCCTTTGTCTTGATAAATATGAAAGCCAGCAGCTTCTGGTTCAGCGCTGTGGGACTAATTGCTGTATTGTACTGAAGGATCACTTTTTTCTGCTCCAGCTTTTTTACCCGCTCCAATACTGCCGAAGGCGCCATCGACAATTGCTTGGCAAGGTCTACATTAGAGATACGGGCATTATCCTGCATCAGGTCCAGGATTTGCAGATCAATATCATCCAATTCAATCGTCATACAGAATTAATTTCCGTAAAACTACAACTATTCCGAATATAATTCTGCACACCTACCCATATTTCGCAATTTGTTTACAAACAAAGGAGCCGGTCCGACAAATATTCGACACCTTATGCCCTGCCCAGCTCCGGTAATTGCCCATTCTTTCCTGACCCAAAGCCTTTTAATAAATTGATGGGCTATCGTTTGCACAGTATTACCTTCATTTTAAATCTTACCTTACCCAAAAGTATTCGCCCCCTATCGCCTACTTTTGGCACCAACCATTCAATAAATTATTGCTAACCTATTATGGAAACCAGGAGATCATTTCTTAAAAAAGCATCCATCTTATCAGGCGGCACCGGACTTTTGCAGGTATTACCCGCTTCCATAGCCAAAGCCATGGCCATCAACCCCGCCGCTGGCAGCACCTTCCTCGATGCTGAACACATCGTATTCCTGATGCAGGAAAACCGCTCCTTCGATCACACTTTCGGTACCCTGCAAGGCGTACGCGGATACAATGATCCCCGTGCCATTACCTTGCCCAACAATAATAAAGTATGGCTGCAAACCAATGCTGCCGGCGAAACCTATGCCCCCTTTCACCTCGATATTAAGAACACCAAGGCTACCTGGATGCACTCCCTGCCCCATAGCTGGAGTAACCAGGTAGACGCTCGCAATAATGGTAAATATGACCGCTGGTTGCAGGCCAAACCCTCCGGATATGCCGCCTATAAAAGCATGCCCCTCACACTGGGCTACCATACCCGCCAGGATATACCCTTTTATTATGTCCTGGCCGATGCCTTCACAGTATGCGATCAGCATTTCTGTTCCTCTCTTACCGGCACCACCCCCAACCGACTGTATTTCTGGAGCGGTACCATTCGTGAAAAGCAACACGAAAACGTATTGGCCCGTGTATGGAATGGCGATGCCGACTATGACAATTGGGCTAACTGGACTACTTTCCCCGAGCGACTGGAAGACAATGGCGTATCCTGGAAAGTATACCAGAACGAGATCAGCGTTGGTGTAGGCTTTGAAGGAGAAGAAGATGCCTGGCTGGCCAATTTTACTGATAACCCCTGGAGTTTTTCTCCCAGTACCAGGTGAAACTATCGGCTGGCTATATTGCCAACCTCCCCAAGGCAATCGATCAATTAACAAAAGCCCTCAGTCAGCAAGAACAATTGTTGCCCACCCTGACCGAAGGTTCCAAGGAACTAGATAGGGCCAAACGAAAAATAGCCGACCTTAAAAAACAACTGGCCACTGCCCGGGAAGACCAAAAATTATTTACCCGCGAGAAGTATGAACAATTGTCCCAACGGGATAAGAACCTGCACGACAAGGCATTTACTACCAATAAAAATGATCCGCACTATCACCAGTTGGATACACTGAAATACAAAGATGGCGATACAGACCGCGAGGTAAAACTGCCCAAGGGCGATATCCTTCACCAGTTCCGCAACGATGTCAATGAAGGCAAGCTACCCACCGTATCCTGGATCGTGGCGCCCGAAAACTTTTCCGACCATCCCGGCGCAGCCTGGTATGGCGCCTGGTACATCAGCGAGGTGATGGACATACTCACCAAAAATCCTGAAGTATGGAAAAAGACCATCCTGGTATTGACCTACGACGAAAATGATGGGTACTTTGACCATGTACCTCCCTTTGTAGCACCGCATCCCATTAAAAAGGAAACAGGCTTTACTACCGGGGACATCCCTACCGGAGTGGAATATGCCACCGCCAGCCAGCAATCATCCGACGCTGGCAGCATGCGAGAAAGTCCCATTGGCCTCGGCTTCCGGGTTCCCCTGGTGATCGCCTCCCCCTGGACACGCGGCGGGTGGGTCAACTCGCAGGTATTTGACCATACTTCTTCCCTGCAGTTCCTGGAAAAATTCTTAACCCACAAATTGAGCCGGCCCATCATAGAAACCAATATCAGTACCTGGAGGCGTACCGTATGCGGCAACCTAACGTCGGTATTCAGGCCCTATAATGGAGAAACGATCATCAGTCCGGCGCCCATACCAAGGGAAGCTTTCATCGAAAGCATCCACAAAGCCCAGTTTAAAGAGCTGCCTTCCAATTACCGCCCGCTCACCAAAGAAGAAATTGCCCTGGCCAATAAAAATCCTGCGGCATTGCCTTTCATGCCCCACCAGGAAAAAGGTATCCGCAATGCCAACGCCCTGCCTTATGAATTATATGCAGATGGGTTAATTAATAATGACAAACAATCATTTGAAATAGTATTGAAAGCAGCCAATTATCAGTTTGGCAATGCGGCCGCTGGCGCCCCTTCCAGGTCTATGCACCAGGCTTTTACAAAGGAGAAAAAGTAAGGGTGTGGGATTACGCAGTAGCTGCCGGAGATGCCCTGACCGACAACTGGAAACTATCCGATTTTGAAAATGGCATTTACCATTTGCAGGTATATGGTCCCAATGGTTTCTTCAGGGAATTTACCGGTAGCAAAGACGAACCATCCGTATTCATCCGGCCCACCTATGAACCTGCATCCGATAACCCGGCTCAATTGTCGGGCAAACTGGTCCTAACATTTGCCAATGGGGCTAAAACGCCACAAACAGTTATCATTACCGATAATGCCTATAAAACAGCCAGTCAAACAGTGATCGTTCAACCCGGTCGTGAAAACCTGGCCATCATCAATACCATCAAAAGCCATAGCTGGTATGATTTTACCTTTACCGTCAAAGGTCATGCTACCTACAGTAAGCGATATGCAGGCCGGATTGAGACAGGCAGGAACAGCAAAACAGATCCATTGATGGGGCGGGTAGTATAACCACTTTTGGTGGTTGAAACGGCCATATTCCAGCGCAACCAAGTAACTTTACCCTTGCAATGGAAGAAAGGAAAACCATAACCAACGAGCAAGGCACCATGAACAGCATTACCTGGGATTGCGATGGCATCCTATTGGGCCATGCTGTAAATACTTTTAAAGCGCTCACCAGTTTTAGTGGTAGCAGCCAAAAGGACGTGGTACGTATGCATTTTGGGATGAAAGGCAACTATGCCTTTACCTATAAACAGCTCGACAAAACCTATGACCTCATTGGTGGGCACCACAATATCATGTACTCCAAAGAGTATGATATTACCGTATTCAACAAGACCCTGGTGCTGGAAACCTTCGGTATCCAATTTTCCTCCGAACAGTTTATCCAGTTCACCCAAAACGCCAATGATTCACTCAAACGTTTTGCCGAAGCCATCCTGGCCGGTGAAAATGTAATGCTATCCGAACAATGGGGCGCTATCGACTCCCCCATCCAGCAAGTACTACAGCAGATCATCCATTGCAAATACAAGGACGATCTCAAAAACTATTCCTCCTTTCCAAAAGCATTGAACTACTGGTGCTCTGTGCCGAAGCCTATCAGAATACCCGGCAGGAACAATTTATTAAGAACAAGGCCGATAAAGAAAAACTAATCGCTGTACGCGACCTCATCAACGAGCGCGTGCAGGACCCGCCCAACCTGTCACAAATAGCCCGCATCGTGGGCCTCAATGAATACAAGCTAAAACGAGGTTTTAAAGAAGTATTCAACAATACCGTATTTGGCTACCTGGCCGATCAACGCTTGCACCTGGCCCACCGTTACCTGCAGGATACCCGTAAAACAGCCGCAGAAATATCCTATGAACTGGGTTATGCCACCCCACAGCACTTTAGCAATGCCTTTCGTAAGAAATTTGGCATTACACCCGCTTCCGCAAGAAATAATCCGTAAAATGCAATCCCGCCCTTTTGATTGTTATTAGGTTTGTGCAGTCATTTAAAACAATTCAATTATGAGTCAGCCACTATTTGTAAAAAACGTTGTTACTATCAATGCACCTGCCGCAACTGTATGGGATGCCCTGGTCAATCCCGTACAAACTAAGAAATACATGTTTGGTTGTGAAACCGTTTCCGACTGGCAACCCGGCAGCAGCCTGGAATGGATAGGGGAATATGAAGGCAAGGCAATGGTCTTTGTAAAGGGCATATTGTGGAGATCAACCCCGGCCAATTCCTGTCTTATACCACCATTGATCCCCATTCTGGCATCGACGATACTTCCGAAAACTACCTGACCGTTACCTACGAGCTGATACCTGAAAATGGCCATACCGTACTCACCGTTACCCAGGGCGATTATGCCAAAGTAGCCGAAGGCGAAAGAAGGTACCAGGAAGCCTGGAACAATGGCGAAGGCTGGAACCCCATCCTCCTCCAGATCAAACAATTAGCAGAAGTACAATAAGTTAATTGCTTCTATACCTATTTATTATAGCATCCGGGAGGATGCTTTTTTATTGACTCAACCGATATACAAAAACTTACTAATCTTCTGGTATCACCAGTACAGGTACTTTTGTATTCTTCAATACACCCGAGGTGACGTTACCCACCAGGATATCCAGGGCACCCCGGCTATGCGCTCCCATCACGATCAGGTCGGCCTTCCAATCGATCGAAAAGTCCAGGATAGCATCAGCAGCATCGCCTTCCAGTACAAATGTTTCTATATTTTGATCACCCAGGTGTTGCGCTGTAGCCTGTACAAAATTCCGCGCTTCCAACTTTAGGTCTACCGCTAATTGTCGCGCATTATCCCCACCCAGGCCCGTATACCCCATCAAGGGAGAATATTCCATCGCATAATACGATACATCAGCCACTACATGCACCAGCGCTACCCTAGCTCCCATACTCTTGGCTACTGAATAACCAGCCTCGGTTACCTTTTGTGCCACCGGACTAAAATCAACTGCAATTATTACACGCTTCATAAGTATCAATTTTATTAATGAATGACTTACTTAGGAAAATTAGATATTTTTTATTTACTATACGTTTTAGGCTTTTTAGCAAATTGATACAATTGATATGCCACCCCGTTCCCAATCCATTTAATTTGCTGAAATTTGTGCCGGCTAAAAGCAAGTACATGAAAAGCAGAGATGAACAATTAAAGAAGGTCCTTGAATGGGCTACAAGCAACAACGATATCAGCGCCATGCTCCTCACCAGTTCCCTCACCAATCCCGACGCCCCTTCCGATATTTTCAGCGACCTCGATATCGAACTGGTAACCACCAACCTGCCTGCCATGCTGGCCAGTGATGCCTGGCTGGAAGAATTTGGTCCTGTAATGGCAAAGATCGTGGAAAATGAAGATGCTTTCGACGGCCTCCATGCCATGCGTATGGTATTGTATGAAGACTATTCCAGGATCGACTTCAAACTATGGGCCATTGATAAATTTAAGGAAGAGATCAACAATCCCGAATTGTACGAAGATTGGGACGTAGGCCACAAAGTATTACTGGATAAAGATGGCATTACTGCCGGACTAAAAGCCCCCACCTATCAGTCTGTAGTGATCAGCCAACCCACCGAAAAAGAATTCCAGCGCCTATTCAATGATTACTGGTGGGATACCCACTATGTTGCCAAATGCTTATGGCGGGACAATATCTTTTATGCCAGGTTCATGCTGGAACATGAGATCAGGCCCGAATACCTCCAAAAGATCATTGAATGGTATATTGCCAGTGAAAACAATTGGCAGGTAACTACCAACAAGTTCGGGCGCTTGTTCAAACGCTTTCTGTCCCCTGCACTTTGGGATCAGGTAGAGCAAACTTTTGCAGGCGCTGATATTGAGGATAATTGGCGCGGCCTGTTTGCGACCAACGACCTGGTACGGAAAATGGGACAACACCTGGCCAACCACCTAAACTATACCTACCCTATGGCCTTAGATCAAAAAATGACCCACTACCTGAAGTTGGTAAAGGATCTCGACAAAGACGCCAAGGAAATAGCCTAAGCAATCGTCAACAGGAATAGGAACCCGGTTGGCCGCTGCCGCTATCTTTCTACTTTTTATCGGTATTATTACCAGGGTCCATTTCAAGAACGGCTACTTTATGAACTTCTTCGGCAAATTACCAGCCGGCCAGAAAGGCTATGAATTTCACCTGCTGATATTAGGTCTATGCATAGCCAGCATGATCGAAGGCGGTGGAAAATGGTCTATAGATGGATTGCTATATGTTCATTGATCCTGCTTACAACGAGTAGCTTCAGCATTCTTTTTGTATTCACTGATCTCTTCCAGTAGTTCAATCGACCTAAGCATGGGATCCCACTCTTTTCCCCTAAAGATTAGGCGAAACCATCTCTTATGCCTGTTCTCGTATTTTATGTTCAGGAAAAGCCATACTGCCGCATAGGTAAAGATGGCCGTGATCACCACCGGCAGTAGGATCAACCAGACATTGCTGGTCATAAACATTTTTTGCTCATAAAAAGGTAGTCCATATAGGTAGCTGTAAAAACAGCAGGCGTGTCACCCACAAGGTCGAGACCATTAACCGGGCAATTCTTTCCTGAGTGGTCAATATGGGTTCACTGATATCCGTTTCATGAATTAGTATCAGCTGATATAAGTAAACACCAATGGCCAGTTTGGTCAGCAATACCTGGATACCCAGGGAGATAAGAAAAAGGAACTGGCAATAGAAAACAGGTTAATGATCAGCAGGTCAATTAATACCACCCAGGCAATACCTACCAGCACCGTAAAGACTTTAATCGGTCTCATGGAATACAGAAAAGATTGCACCTTCATGCGCGTAATCTCTTCTGTATTTTTCCTGTTCAATACCAGGCTTTCCTGAAGCCTTTTATCATAAGACTTCCACAAGTTCATGATCTCTACATCTTCCATAACCTTAGATTTGTACGTTGGAAAATTCTTTTTTAATTGTTGTTTGATCCTGGCAACCTTGGTTGACACATTTGTTGTTGTAAGTCCCAGAATATCCCCTATTTCCTGATGACTACTACCTTCCAGGTACAGCAACATGATAGCGCGGTCTATCTCCTTTAACTCCCTGATCAGTTTGTACAATTGGTTGATGGCCGCCTGCCCTTCTCCTCCATTGTCTTCTTCTTTTAGGTATAACATTGCCTCCGGCATCGGATGATTGATCTTATCCCGCCTGTTTTCTTTACGGTAATATGAAATGGAAACATTCAGGGCAATCCGGTACATCCAGGTGGTAATCCGGTATTGTTCATCATATTTGGGAAAAGAGAGCCATAGCTGCAGCATGATCTCCTGTATCAGGTCTTTCCTATTGTCCTCATTCCTGCAATATGAATTGGCTACTTTATAAATGACTCCTTTATTCGCGTCAATAACTTCCAGGAATGTTTGGGCAGTTCTTTGCAACGCCATCCTGTTAAAGTTGATGTTGTTTAAATGTACATATTTGCATTCCTTATTATTCGCTCAGCAGTAGGAAATATCACAGTTATCCGTCACTTTTTCCCAAAGAATTCATTTGCTCCACATTTTCAATGTATTACATGCCGGATAGCACTATTCCATAAACGCAAGAATCAGGTTTTCCACTTGAGGCATGCAGGATAGTTTTGTGGAGTCATTATTGAATACCACATAAAATTGTCCCATGCACTTTAAGAGCGAACCACCCATTTTATATTTCGGTACGCCCGTTGTACTGATCAGTACTGTTAATGAGAACCAATCGTATAACCTGGCTCCCATGTCATCCGTCTTTTGGCTGGGCTGGCGCTGTATGTTAGGATTGGGAACCGCTTCGCAAACAGTTCAAAACATTAAGCGCACAGGCGAATGTGTTTTGAACCTGCCTTCTGTTGATCTTGTAGGCGCTGTTGACAGGCTGGCCCGCACCACCGGCAGAGATCCCATCCCTGCAGGTAAATTAAAAAAAGGATACCGGTACGAAAAAGAGAAATTTGAATTGGCAGGGCTTACGCCAGTGCCTTCAGAAACGGTAGCAGCCCCACGGGTGGAAGAATGTCCGGTACAGATGGAAGCAAAATTGATAGCCATACACCGTGTAGGCGAAGATGAACCCTTGCAGGCAGGTAATATCCTGACCTTTGAAATGCGCATCCAACGGGTCTACCTTCACCCTTCCATACTCATGGAAGGTCACAATAACCGCGTTGATCCCAACAAATGGCGGCCCCTCATCATGAGCTTCCAGCAGTTCTATGGATTGGGCGAACAGGTACATCCTTCAACCCTGGCACAAATACCCGAGGCTTTGTATTACAGCGCCGACATTGAAAGGGCCAGGGAGTTGGTCGTATAAATGAATCATTGCACAACCGGGCAAAGTGCCACCCTTACCACCCTACCCGGTCTGTAAATCATACTACATTTTTGTATCTAATATTAAGTAATGGAACAAAGTTGCAGGAAGCCTTTTGTGCAGAACTTTACAATTGTTAAGAACTATGAAAACCTTAAGAGATGGGTGTAGGGCTCGAACCTACGTCTGCCCGGTAAAGAGCCGGGTATTCTACCACTGAATTAACCCACCTAATTCTTTTCCGGGAATATAGGATCCACCTGCTTCCCCGAAAAATATCGATGCCTTTTAAGTACTGTTGCTAAAAACGGATTCGATATAGCCACCCCATGCACCAACTCGGGTGTAGGTGTAAAAGCAGCGATACCATGTACCCGGGGAGCAATCCACCCCGACCTTTCCGCATCTATACCCGCTAATGTACAATATTCTTGCACAAGCTGCTTTGTACATACAGCCTTGCCCGCAAAAACCACCCAGGGCAAAGGCAACTTATTCCATATTTCCGTATTGGGATCCAGCTTCCCACCTACCGACCGGTGCCAGGCCGCTACATCGGCCGCCATAAGTCGCAACACCTTTCCAAAACAAACCTCATCCAGCACATATTCCATTCCCATACCATACAAGAGGTTCATCCAATTATCCCTGGCCTTATTCCAGGCGCCTGCTGTATTGTTCCAGGTAGTAGAGTCATTACCCCGCTTAACGATCATCGTTTCTTTATTAATATCACTGTATTGCCACACTTCTTCCAGCAACAAAGCAATATCCTGTAAGATACTTGTCCATTGCCCTAATAACAGCCCCTTTTGCTCATCCGTCAAATGTTGCAATAAATCCCTGCTTGTATACACATGCGCAATGGCCCACCAGTTGCTCTTTTGGGTGCAACGGGCTAAGAGCATTTGGCTGATCTCGTCAAAGGGACGTTGTTGACCTGCTGCCGTAAATTGACTTCTAAGATTACACCGGGCGGTATAATACGCTATAAAACAAGCACTGTCAAGATCTTTAGAGAAGTTTTCAAGATCAAGGTGATGTGCCAGGCCATGCTTGGCGATCTGTTGAAATTCATTTTTCCTGCTTTCCCTCGCAAAAGTCAAGAGCTTCTTTTCAAGGCGCTTTAGCAAACGCCACTTCTTATTGTAATTGCGCTTCGACAGATCAATCCCCCGTTCCTTCCGTTGGTCTTTATTGAATCGGTCTACTTTAAAATTGTTTTGCCCTACCGGTTTTTTGAATAATGGGCGACACCGCTTGAATGAACTGTTCAATATGGGTATAGTTATTATACCCTGCCCATTCAATATTATCCAGCTTAAATAGTTCAATGGTTTTAGCGACCTGTTTCCCCGCACCGATAGCAGTAGCAAAAGTTTGCATCATTGAGGTGTAGCCCGATAGATTTCTTTTAGACAACCCGCAGCCGCTTTCTCCAGCAGGCTTTTTGCTGTATTGTCCAGGTCATGCCCTTTTAACGACAAAATCGCTTCGGCAATATCTTCTGGTCGCCTACGCTCTTTCAGGGTATCATACAGCTGCTCTATAGTCATGCTTTCAGCATTCAGGAAATGGCAAAATACTTAAAACGTTTTCTTCCCACTTCCACCAGTAAATACTTCACTTTCCATAAAGGGTTGTTTATAGATGCGCTTGCCGGTGGCTTTAAAGATCGCATTGGCAATGGCGCCACCTGTAGGTGGTAAAGCGGGTTCACCGAGCCCGGTAGGATCAAAACCACTATCCACAAAGAACAGGTCCACTTCGGGAATCTCCTTCATACGTATCAATCGGTAATTATGGAAATTGCTTTGTTCCGCAGCGCCCTCTTTGAAGGATAACTTACCAAAGAAGGCATGTCCCATGCCATCTACAATGGCACCCATTACTTGTTGTTGTGCGCCGCCAAGATTCACTACCTGACCGCAATCTGCCACCGCAAAGATCTTCTTCACCACCAGCTTGCCTTTCTCCATCACCACCTCTGCTACCTGCGCTACATACGAACGGTGGGAGAAATAAACGCTGAAACCCTGGATCATGCCTTTCTTCTGCCCCCAGCCCGACCTTTCCGCTACCCGCTTGGTAACATCGATCATCCGGTTGACGTTATAATTCATTTGACCAATGGGCTTGGCCTTAGCTTTTTCAAACAATTCCAGCCTAAATGCGATGGGGTCTTTACCGGCTGCCTGCGCCACTTCATCCAAGAAAGCCTGCTCGGCATAAGCCAGGAAGTTGGTGATGGGTGCACGCCAGGCTCCCGTAGTAATGGGCGACTGATGTTCAACTGAATCAATCAAAACATTATCAATAGCCCCTGATGGGAAATTACTTTCACGTGTAGGGTTGCCCGAATTGATGCCCACTCCCCGCAGCTTATAACCAATCATTAAGCCATTGGCATCCAGCGCAGCTTCAAAGCGGTACCGCACAGCCGGGCGATACGTTCCGCCTGTCATATCATCTTCCCGGCTCCAGATCACTTTTACCGGTGCTTTGACCAGTGAGGATACTTCAGCCGCTTCTGTTACATAATCATTATACAGTCGGCGGCCAAAACCACCACCCAGCCGCGTAAGCTCCAACGTGATCTTATCTTCAGGAATATTCAACATTTTGGACACCGCCGTTCGCGCACCGCCAGGTATCTGGCAGGGGCCTATCAATTCTACACTATCTTCTTTTACATGCGCAAAAAGTTCATCGGCTCCAGCGGATTATGCGGTATGAAGGGGCATTGGTATTCCGCCTTCACCACCTTGGCTGCATCTTTAAAGGCCGTTTCTACATCTCCGTCTTTCCGGCGTACCGTGGCTTTGCCATTGATCAGCAGGTCGGCAAATATCCGGTCATGATCGGTGGTGCTTTCAATATTGCCACTGTTCTCATAAGTGATCTTTAAAGCTTTCCTGGCCTTCATCACCTGCCAGGTCGATTTTCCCACCACTGCTACTCCATTCTTCACCTGCACCACATCAATAATGCCTGGCAGCGCCTTGCCGCCGCCGCATCAAACGATTTCACCTTGGTACCAAAAGCAGGTGGCCGCTGTATCATAGCATACAACATACCTTCCCGGTAAAAATCAAGTCCATACATTGGCTTACCCGTCAGTATATCTTTATTGGCTACATTTCGTACAGCCGTACCAATCAGTTTAAAATCCTTGCGGTCCTTCAACGTTACCGTTGCAGGTACTGGTATTTTGCCTGCATCTTCGGCCAAATCACCATAACCCAGTTTTTTACCACTCCCTTTATGCAATACAAAACCCTCTTCAGCCGTACATTCCGCAGCAGGTACTCCCCAGCGTTGGGCTGCTGCTGCAATCAACATAAACCGGGCTGTTGCTCCTGCTTTTCTCAGCAAAGGCCAGCTATGCGGTACCGCACCACTGCCACCCGTTAACTGCCGGTCGAACCGGCTGTCCAGTGGAGCTTGCACTACCTTCACCTGTTTCCAGTCTGCATCCAACTCTTCTGCTACGATCATTGGAAACGAGGTCATGATGTTCTGCCCCAATTCGGGATTGGGTGAAAATATCGTTACAATGCCATTCGTGCCAATGGTGAGATAATGATTGATGGCTACTTCAGCTTCTGCCAGGCCGGCTGCAAATACCGTGGCGGTTTGCGCATCGGCGCCTGTCCACTTAAAACCAAGTACCAACCCTCCTGCAGTGAAGGTGGACCATTTGAGAAAGTCTCTTCTACTGGTATTATTAACAGTTTCCATACTTTACTTTTTTTTGCTGGCTACTAATACGGCTTCACGAATGCGGTGATAGGCGCCACAACGGCACAGGTTGCCATGCATCGCGCTGGTGATCTCATCCATGGTTGGATGTGGATTGTTTTTGAGGAAGGCGGCCGCCGTCATCATTTGACCAGCCTGGCAATATCCACACTGCGGAACATCCACTTCATCCCAGGCCTGTTGCACCGGGTGATCGCCATTTTCCGACAATCCTTCAATAGTAGTGATGGGCGTTTTAACTGCCGAGACAGGCAGGATACAGGAACGAACAGCAGCACCATTCATGTGCACCGTACAGGCGCCGCATTGCGCAACACCACAACCAAACTTCGTTCCTGCCAGGTGCAGGCTATCCCGAAGCACCCACAATAAAGGGGTATCAGCTTCTACATCAACCTGCCGCTCTTTACCGTTTATAGTAAGCTTAAAAGGGCCATAAGGTTTTCATTTTGAGTGCTCTAAAGTTAGACAAAAAAATGAGCCGTGAAGCAAAAGCCTCGACCGTTTACCCTATTTTTTAGATACTTCCTCATCGGATACATTACATTATTTAAGTATATTCATCCCTTATTCTATGCCAAACCATGCTAACAAACGAATTTCAATACAGGGAATTACTCATTGCTGTAAGAGAGCGTATACGATCTAGTCAGGTAAAAGCCGCCTTATCCGTAAACTCTGCAGTCATTCAATTATACTGGAATATTGGAGAAATGATCGCCAAGAACCAGGCTTTATTTGAAGGCAGGAACAATTATATTCAGCAATTGGCGACTGATATAAAAGCGGAATTTCCCGATTTACCAGGTTTCTCGAAAAGGAACCTTTTCGACATCAGAAGGTTCTACCTCTTTTATCAGTCAATTTCAGTGCAGCAGCTTGTCGCACTGGTACCCCGGGGCATCATTTGTTAATCCTACATAAGACCAAAAATCCGGAACAAGCCTTATTCTACATCCAACAGACAATTGAACACCAATGGAGCTGCGCTGTTTTAACCCTTCAAATTGAGCAAAACTTGTATGCTCGCCAGGGCAAAGCCTTCAACAACTTCAAAAATACGCTCCTCGAACTACAAGCACTGATAGCCCAGCAAATGCTCAAAGACCTTTACAACTTTGGGTTTCTGACATTGGAACCTAAGATCCAGAAATTGGAGATCGAGAAACAACTTACCGAACACATCACCAAATTCCTCCTTGAAATGTTATGTAAACCTTTACATAATATGTGATAATTCCTTATCTCAACAGAATATCTGCCTAACGCGTCCATCATAATATTGAGAGGAGGACTTACCCTCTCTGTGATGGCTTATTAACAGCAATCAGGGCCGCAGCAAATTTTGGCGGCTACTGGCTTTTCAGCGTAAACGGTGACACTGACAATCCCCGTGCCGGAGGCTTTGAAGCCGGTAATCTCGTCGGTGTTGAGGTATTGGCCAAGTATGTCGTCAGGGATAGTGATGAGCTTTTCTTTCTGGGTCGTGATCTTTTGGAAACCGGTAGTCTCGATCAGTGCCAGGTATTCCTGCTTCTGGATGGCTCCGGCGACGCAGCCGGCATACATTTCAGCGGCTTCACGGATTTTGGCTGGCAGGTCGCCAACCAAGACGATATCGGAGATACTAAAATGACCACCTGGTTTGAGGACACGGTATATCTCCTGGAAGACCCCATATTTGTTGGGGACGAGGTTCAAGACGCAGTTGGAAACGATGACGTCGGCGACATTCGCGGTGACGGGCATCTTCTCAATATCGCCCTGGCGAAACTCGACGTTGTTGTAGCCCAACTTATCGACATTGGCGCGGGCCTTCTCGATCATGGCCGGGGTGAAGTCGATGCCGATGACACGGCCCGTCTCGCCGGTCTCTTTGCGGGCGATGAAAGCGTCGTTGCCGGCACCTGATCCGAGGTCGATCACCGTGTCGCCGGGTTTGATCTGCGCAAATTGGGTGGGCAATCCGCAGCCCAGGCCCAGATCAGCATCGGGGTTGTAACCTTCGAGGGTGCTATAGTCGTCGGTCATGATGTTGGCCGTTTCGATGGAGCAACACCCGGAGCCGCAGCAGGAGGCGGCGTTGTCCTCCTTGTCCTGGAGGGCGATGGCGCTGTATTTTTCGCGCACCATAGCTTTTATTTGTTCGGTCGTTTCCATGGTATATTTAGTTTAATGTGAGGGATTGGCTTCGGTAGCCGGTATCCAGTAGCTTATCCGGCTTGCGTCCTGGACAAAGGTTTTGATCTGCTGCTCGATCTCGTCGCGGACCTGGCGGATCTGCCGGAGGATTTCCTCGGGGCTGCCGGTGAGGATGGAAGGGTCTTTGAAGTACCATGCAATGCGTTTGACCGTGCCGGGGAAAAGGGGGCAGCGTTCGGCAGCTTCTTTATCGCATACGGTAACGACGGCGTGGTATAGGCGCCCTTGCTGGAAAAGATCGAAAACAGCCTGTGTGGGTTTGCCGGAGAGGTCGATGCCGATCTCCTCCATGACTTTGACGACATTGGGATTGAGCGTACCGGGTTCCAGGCCGGCGCTTTCGGCCTCGAAGGCGTCACCGCCGTATTTTTCAGGAAGGCTTCGGCCATCTGACTCCGGGCGGAGTTGTGAATGCAGACGAAGAGGATTTTGTGTTTGTTGAGCATGGTCGGCATATTAATATTGCGATGTTTTGGAGCAAAAAAATAGGCTTTCCGTTATCCGCAGCAGTTGTTGGGGCCTTTGTAGGCGGCGAAGAGGGCGCCGATCTCTTTTGATAGAGTGCCCAGGTCTTTGGCTCGATGCAGTAGCAGACGCTGGTTCCCTCGATGGCGCCTTGGATCAGACCGGCGGTCTTTAGCTCTTTCAGGTGTTGGGATATGGTTGGCTGCGCCAGGCTCAGGACCTCGACCAGGTCGCCGTTGATGCAGGCGTTGGCTTTGAGGAGGTGTTGGATGATGGCGATACGGGCGGGATGCGCCAGGGCCTTCATCATGGTGGCGAGCTTGTTTTGCTTGTGGGCAAATATTTCGGATTTGGTCAGGCCCACGTGCTTATTGCTTCATTGCAATATTACGATAATTTGGCAAATACCATAAGTTTTTAATTTTTTTGGGGTATTGGCGACTTTACTTGAATGTTCCTACCTACTGTATGGCAAACTATGGTCCCGTTACCAATATGCGTAATATCGAAGACGGCTTATGGCATAATAGCTGCAATTTAAACGACTTCAGGAAGTCCAATAGTTTTCCGTTTCCTTGCCATATTGGTTTAGCTGTAGTATCCGGCGCCACCTTGGAATATGCTTTTCTATTGCTTCCCGCTTCTCTTTTGAGTCAGCCCTGGCGTTTATCTCTGTTGTCTGTATGTTTTCATGTCCTAAGATATCTCTGATGTAGACAAGGTTTACTCCGGCTTGGAGTAGGCCATAATCCTTTGCCCGTTTGTTTAATTTGAATATTTGGCGTTACTTGCACCCGTTAGCAACCAACCCCTATTATGAACCCTTGCTTATGCTCTAAAGTGCCATTTCGCACGATTCTTTTCCTTATACTTTGCAGCTTAATGAGTTCCTTAAGGATAGCTGCTCAAACCATTGTGTTCACACCAGCCACGGAGGATATTGATCTACTCAAAAAACTTTCCTTACAATATGAGGAAAAGTATAAGCTGACCATTACCAGCCTTCCTGCTCAGAATAAGGAAGACCTTCAAAAACTTTACCAGCAACGTTGGGAAAACATCAAATCCAAATTCAACGATAAAGAGATCTATACAGATCCAACCGCCCGGGGGTACCTCGAAGCCCTGGTCAATGAGCTCATACAGGGTAACCCTCAACTTAAGCAAAGAGATTTCCAATGCTTTTTCTCCCGCTCTGGTATTCCCAATGCCAGCTATATAGGAGAAGGAATCATTCTCTTTAACATGGGGCTCTTTCATCGATTAGAGAATGAAAGCCAGGTAGCTTTTGTGCTGGCCCACGAAATAGCGCATTTTTTTCTCAACCACAGCGATAATGCGATCAACCGGTATGTTAGTGCCCTCAATTCAGAAGAAGTACAGGCTGCTTTGCGTAAGATCAAAGGGTCCGAATTTGGAAAACGCGAACAGGTTGACAAACTCGTGAAAGGCCTCACTTTCAACTCACGCCGCCACAGCAGGGATCATGAAAGCCAGGCCGACTCCATGGCGGTGATGTTCTTACGCAATACAAAATTTGACATCACCAGTGCTGTCACCACACTGGCATTACTCGATACCATTGACACCGACAATTTCAATACGGCTACAGCACTCGAAAACACCTTTAATTCGCCCAAATATCCGTTCCAGAAAAAATGGATCAGAAAAGAAGAAGGCCTCCTGGGAGGTCATGCCTTGCTGAATGAAGACGCCCTCCCCGATGATTCACTAAAAACCCACCCCGATTGCCGGCAAAGGATCCAATACCTGCAACCAATGATCAATTCGGCCAGCCAAACCATTACAGCATCCAATCCTATTAACAAAACTACTTTTGAAACACTTGCCCAAACATTCAGGCAGGAGATCATTGCTTATACCTATACAGCCAACAATTATAGCCGGAGCCTGTATTATACCTTGAGGCAATTGCAAAAAACACCTACCGATCCATACCTCATTACCCACACCGGCACCCTGCTCAATCGTATCTATGAAGCCCAAAAATCACACACACTTGGCAAATACATCGACCTGCCAGGCCCGGCCTATCCGGGTAATTATAACCTCTTGCTACAATTCATCCAAAACCTATATCTCGAAAATATCGCATCTATTAGTTACCATTTCCTCAATCGGCACCATGCCCAATTGAGCCAGCATGAACCATTCAAAGTCGCCTATAGCGCAAGCATTCAAATAGCCCAACAATAACTAAACACTCCACCAAACACCTGAACATGATTAAAAGATTTATCATCGCCATCGCTTTGTGTTGTGCAGGTATGCACCACCTTTATGCGCAAACCAAACTCAGTATCGACAAAGTGTATTCTGCTTATTTACGCAACAGTGGTACCATTATGGAAAATAACCAGATCAAAGGTTATTTTTCCTGTACCAAAGTGATAAAATAGACAAGCGTACCAATGAATACACCCTACAGATCCTCGATCAGAATCTCAACAAGGTAAAAGACATTAAATTCCAGGATTCCAAACAAATTAGCCTCCTGGAAGCCGCCTATAATGGCACCAACCTCGCCTTCCTGTTTAAAAACGCAGAGACCAAGACCCTTGATATGAAAATTTACGCACTGGATGGTAAATTGAAATATACCTACTCAAGGGAATATGACGGAAAAACCGACGACCTCATGCGGCAATATGAAACCATGCATACAGATGAAGGCACCAATCAAAACGTATTCGACCTCGGTGAGCAGGGATTCGCATCCGTATTACCTTTGCGCGATGGTAAGCAGCGCACCTATGAAGTTGACTTTTATTCCTCTCTCTCAAAAAACAATGGACCTATGTACCCAATGATGACGAGGAAAAATATGCACAGGCAGAGTTCCTGGGTAGTACAGATAGCCTCATCATTCTGGAAGTGGTGAAAAAGAAAAGGGCCATGAGCGGTAAAATGGCTGCCAGCCTTATTGGTCTGAACTTCATTACCAAAAAGAAAGAATTTGAAATAGACGCAGAAGGCACAGATTATAAGTTCCTGCCTTCCAGTGTAGTTCAACTGAAAGACTCGCGTAAAGTATTGGTAATGGGTAGCTACTTTGATGTCAACGCCAATATAGCCAAAGATGCAAGTCTCGGACTTGCACTCTACGAAATCGATACCAAGGGGAAGATCCTTAGCAAAACCTATAATACCTGGGGTGGTGATTTTGCCAAATACCTGCCTACCACGGCCAAAGGAAAGATCGAGGATGTAGGTTACCTCTATGTTCATAAACTCCTCAAAACTCCTGAAGGAAAATTATTTGTCGTGGGAGAAGGATATAAACGAAAAGCAAGCGCACTGGGAATTGGCTTGATGGTTTTAAGCCGCGGAGGTTCCAATGCCGGTGTCACCAAAATCGTGATCACCGATATGGTCATGATGGAATTCAATGATAAATACAAGGTCACCAATGCTACAATCTATGACAAAACCCAGAATGATGCCACGGTTACCAATATCAGTGATTACTACAGTCAGCACGCCATAGCCACAATGCTCAAAATGTGGGGCTCTTTTGACTATGAATTCACAACCAGCGAACCCGACAACAGTACCTTCACCGTTTGCTACAGCGATTGGGTAAGAAGCTCAGACTACAAGGGCCAGACCTTCAATACCATTCGCTACACAGGAAGCAAGTTCACTACCGATAAAATTGAATTGAAGTCAAAAGCCAGCAGCATGAAAGTATTTCCTGCCAAATCCGGCTCTGTAATGATCCTGGAATACTTCAAAAAAGATAAACGACTGGACCTCCGCCTGGAAAAACTTGGATAACAAGGAATAGCATATAGTAAGTCCTGCTCCTTAAAAGGGCGGGACTTATTTTTAAAACTGTTTTACATATGATCGGACCCGGTTTTTACTCCTTTCTCACCAACCACCCATCAAACCCTGCATTTTCTTATCTTTACCGCTTACCGTAAACCCTGTCCTGCAACAACCTATTATTACACCAATAATAAATCCAGGTTCAGGAACCCGTGCCTATCACATCTTTATACAATGAGAAAGAACTACTACAACGCGTAGCTGCCGGAAATGGGCCGGCATTTGAACAACTCTTTGACCAATATTGGGATACCATTTACCAGGTGGCTTTTACCCTTACCAAATCCAGGAAACCGCCCGCGACATGGTACAGGAGATCTTTATCAAAATATGGCTTCTCAGAGAAGAATTGCCTCAAAGGACAGCTTCCGCAATTTCCTTTTCATTGTGGCCCGCAACCATATCCTGGACGAATTACGCCGCAAAACAAAAGAGGGCCATTTTACCCAACATTTACAGGCCTGGTTCCGGGAAAGCCCTACCACCCCCGATCAATACCTCCTGTTCCAGGAATCACAAGCCCTTCTCCGCAAAGCCATTGATACCTTACCTGCTCAGCAACGCCAGGTATACCTGCTCACCCGTGAAAATGGCTGGAGCCAGGACGAAATAGCCCAATACCTGCAACTGTCCAAAAGCACCATCAAAACCCATATGGCCCGGGCTTTGGCCGCCATCCGTGCCTACCTGGCCAACCATGCCCAGGGTATTTTGCTGCTGGTTGCCTTCCTGGAATGCCTGCTTTAAAAATATTTTTAACCCTTGTCATACCGCCTTCTTTAAAATACGTCTTTATCAATAGCACATCGTATGAACAGATTTGAAACACTTTGGAAAGCTTACCGCGAAGGCGTACTGCCCGAAGCAGAACTGGCCGAATTCCTGCAACTGATCCAGGATGCCGACAGCCCCCTGGCCGGTAAGGTCGATGAGCTTTTACAACAAGGCATGGAAGGAATGCCCCCGCCAGGTGAAAAGGAACATATCCTGCACCAGATCAGGGAACATATACAACCCGTCCATCCCAAAGTACATTTCCTGAAACGCTATCGTTGGGTAGCGGCAGCAGCCTGTCTACTACTTACCGGCGCTATTGCCTGGTTTACCCTGCGCAAAAGCGGCCAGCAAGATATTACCGGTACGGGGCGGCAGCCATCCCCGTTTATGATGCCGCCCCGGTAAATATGGTGCACAACTTACCCTAAGCAACGGCACCACCATCCTGCTCGACAGCACTTCCAATGGAACATTGGCTGTAGAGGGAAACACCAAAGTCATCAAAACCGATAGTGGCAGGCTCATTTACTCGCCTCCTGCCGGAACAGCACCCGGAGCGGTTGTCTATAATACCATGACTACCCAGCGCGGTCGCCAATTTCAATTAACCCTGCCCGATGGTAGTAAAGTGTGGCTCAATGCCGGCTCTTCCATCACCTACCCCACCGATTTTACCACTACGGCCAGAAAAGTTACCATCACAGGCGAAGCCTACTTTGAGATCAATACCATCCGTAATAAGGCAGGCAATAACATACCCTTTTTCGTAGATATACAGGCAGTTGCCGGCAACGGCCCCAGGGGGCAGGTAGAAGTGCTGGGTACCCATTTTAATATAAACGCCTATAATGATGAAGGCGCTATCAGAACAACACTGCTGGAAGGCAAGGTCAAAATAACACCATCAATAGACGCTCAACTCGTAGTTCGTAGCTCAAAGATGCTGGCTCCCGGCCAGCAAGCCCTTCTGCTTTTAGCTACCAACTCCAATCAGCCCCCTTCTATATCCGTTCGCACAATCGATGCAGATGCCGCAATAGCCTGGAAAAATGGACTGTTTAATTTCCATAAAGCCAGCCTGCCAAGCCTCATGCGACAAATAGCCCGTTGGTATGATGTGGAAGTAGTTTATCGTGGTCCGCTTCCTAACCGCTTATTTGGAGGAGAAATAGAACGTAACCTGCACCTGTCACAGGTCATAAAAATACTGGGTAAAATGGGCGTACAATGTACCATCGAAGACAAAAAGCTGATCGTACTGTCTTCCTAAAGCTGAATCCTGTACGCCCCCTGCAAGCCCACAAACTATCCTAAGAAAGCGCATCAACATCGCCCTCCTGGCTGCTGGCCGGGACAAGGCATCATCTTGCCAGAGAAGGAACAAGGTTATACCTGCATAAAAAACCGGAAAGTGTTCGCGGCACTTCCCGGCATCGTTCAGGCTAACCTTTGACCCGCCATAACACCAAAGAAGGGCGGGCTAAACAATTCCCGGTATACACCGGGAGAAGGACTGTTTATTGTTAAACCAAAACATTACGAAAGTATGCAATTTAAGGCGCTTTTCGATCAGCTTCCCACCCGGAAGTCCGGGCTGGGAGGTTTGTTCAGCAAACAAATGTTCTTAGTGATGAAACTGACTTTTTATTTTTGACCATCGCTTTCCTCCAGGTGAGTGCAGCCGGTGTTGCACAAACCATTTCTTTTTCCGATAAACAGGCACCATTGGAAAAAGCTTTCACTGCCATTAAGAAACAAACCGGTTACGTTGTCTTCTATGATTACAAACTTGTAGAGGGTTTAAGGCCCATTACAGTACATGCCGTTAACCAACCCCTCGAAACCTTTCTCCAAACAATATTGAAAGGCCAGCCATTGGATTATTCCATTGAAGGCAAAACCATTATTATTAGTCCGGCTGCTGCCAACAAAACAGTAGCTTCTACGCCATTTGCAACTGATGCGCCTGATAGACAAGAGATCAGTGGTACTGTAACCGATGCCGACAACAATCCCTTGCCAGGTGTAAGCGTTACCATTAAAGGCACCCATACCGGCACCTCCACCGATGCCAATGGGAAGTTTTCCATTCAGGTTACACCGGGCCAGGTATTATTATTTTCTTCAGTGGGTTATCAATCCATCGAAATAAAAGCAGGCAGCAGCAACACCCTCCAGGTGCAACTGAAACCTGCCAGCAATGAGCTCAACGAATCCGTGGTCATTGGTTATGGCACCGCTATCCGTCGCAGCAATACCGGTTCCGTATCCAGCGTAAAGAGCCGTGACATTGCTTCCCAGCCTGTCATGGATCCACTGGCTGCACTACAAGGTCGCGTACCAGGTTTCTTTGTATCCTCCTCCAATGGCTTGCCAGGCTCCAGCTTTAAAGTGATGCTACGCGGACAAAACTCCATTGCAGGTGGCAACGAACCCTTATACATTATTGATGGTGTACCTTATAATACCGAATCCCTCAACCAGTTCACTTCTGCCAATGGCAATCAAAGCCCCCTGGCTGCTATCAATCCCTCCGACATTGAAAGCATCACCGTATTGAAGGATGCCGATGCTACCGCCATCTATGGTTCAAGAGGCGCCAACGGCGTAATCCTCATCACCACAAAAAAGGCAAAGCTGGCGCTACCCGCTATAATTTTAACGCCTATGCTGGCGCCAGCAAAGTGGTGAATAAGATCGATATGCTGAGCACGCCCGAATACATTCAAATGCGCAAAGAAGCATTTGCCAATGACGGCCTCACCTATACCAGCACCAATGCGCCCGACCTTACTATCTGGGATCAGAATAAAACCACCAACTGGCAGGATTTTATGATGGGGCATTCTGCCAGTGTAACAGAAGTGCAAGGCTCCGCTTCAGGCGGCAATGAACAAACCCGCTTTTTATTGAGTGGCACCTATCGCCGCGAAACCACCGTACTGCCCAATGACCTGGCCTACAAACGCGGTGCTGTTCACCTCAACGTAGATCATACCGGCCTCAATGGTAAATTCAATATCAGCGCCTCAGTGAATTACTCCAGCGCAAGAGATAATTCATTACCCAGCGACTTAACCTCCTTTTACAACCTGGCGCCCAATTATCCCTTATACGATGCCGGTGGCAAATACTACTGGTTCCTAAGCGAACAAAACCCGCAGGCATACCTGCAACGCAGGTCCATTAACCGCACCAATAACCTCGTGGCCAATAGCGTGCTCCGTTATAAAATTATCCCTGGCCTCGACGCCAAAGTAAACCTGGGCTATACCCGTACCACCATGGACCAAACACAGGTATACCCCGGCATTTCATTGCCTCCCACGGTTACGACTGGCAGCTTTTCTTACTTTGGCAACGCCAATGCCACCTCCTATGTGATAGAACCACAACTTGATTACAAACGAACCATTGCTAAGGGTACCCTGGCACTCATGGCTGGCGCTACCTGGCAGGAGAGTTTAAAAGAAGGCGAAAACTTCCTGGCCGAGAACTTTCCCAGCGATGTATTGCTGGAAGATATCAGGTCGGCAGGCAGGTTAACTTCCCGCCCCAGCACCTATCGCTTCTACCGCTACAATTCTTTCTTTGGCCGTGTTAACTACAATTGGGACGAACGCTATATCCTCAATGCTACCTTCCGCCGGGATGGGTCCACCCGCTTTGGTCCTGGCAAACGCTTTGGCAATTTTGGCGCCATAGGCGCAGCCTGGGTATTTACCAACGAATCCTTTTTCCCGGCCACAGGCGTCATTAGCTTTGGTAAGCTGCGCGGTAGCTACGGCACCACCGGCAACGACATCATCGGCGATTATCAATACCTCAACAGTTGGACTACTACTACCTATCCTTACGATGGTATCCCCGGCCTCACCGTAGCCCGGCTGGCCAACCCCAATTACCGTTGGGAAGAAAACCGCAAGCTCGAAACAGCACTTGAATTGGGTTTCTTCAAAAACAGGGTATTGCTCAACACCAACCTCTTTCGCAATATCTCCACCAACCAATTGGTGCAGTATGCCCTTTCACCACAGGCAGGCTTTAGTAGCTATATCGCCAATTTACCCGCCACGGTATTGAATGCAGGTTTGGAAATAGAACTGACCACCACCAATATCCAGACAAAGGATTTCCGTTGGAAATCTTCCTTCAACATGACCCTCAATAAAAATGAACTGAAGGAATTTCCCGGCTTTGAATCCTCTTCCTATGCCAAAACCTATGTCTTAGGCAAATCACTCACCATTGTAAAGGATACCAGTTTACCGGCATTGATCCTCAAACCGGCAAAGCCACCTTCCTCAACATCGACAATAACCCCGCCATCTCCGAAAATGATGATTACGTGATATTGGGCAAAACTATGCCCGATTATTATGGTGGCTTTCAAAACTCTTTCAGCTATAAAGGTTTTGAACTCGATTTCCTCTTTCAGTTTGTGAAACAGGAAGGCCCGGGCATTAATTATGGTTATCTGTCTACACTCTATGGCATCATGAAAAACAAAGACCTGAGCGCATTGGATCGCTGGCAAAAGCAAGGCGATATAGCCAGTGTACCCAAGGCCTCTACCATTTCGGGTAATGTAGCCTACGACCAGTACCGTTTATCCTCGGCCGTATGGGGCGACGCCTCTTACATACGCTTGAAGAACGTATCCCTGCGTTATGACCTGTCGAAGTTTGTAAAGAAGTATAAGTTGAATAACCTGAGTGTATATGTGCTAGGGCAAAACCTGTTCACCATTACCAATTATGATGGGCTCGATCCTGAAACGCAGGGTTTAGTAATGCCTCCGCTAAAGACCATTACAGCAGGTGTTCAATTCGCTTTTTAAAGTATAACCTGGGTGAGTCGCCTTTCAAAGAAGGCTCACCCAGTTGAAGAGTTAACAACAGAAAACAGACTAAAGAAAAATGACAATGAAACGCATCCATATATTATTAATAAGCATATCCCTGGTGGCGGCAGCTTCCTGCAAAAAATATGTAGACACCCCCTTTCCTAAAAATGAATTATCGGCCGACCTGACGTTTACAGACGACAAAACAGCCACCTCTGCTATGGTGGGCTTGTACAGCAACATGAATGCATTGAATTATTATTATGCCAATGTGCTTATGAACTACCTCACCGCCATGCAGGCCGATGACCTGTATTATTCGTCCACCTTTGCCAATTACGATGTATTCAGGCAAAATAGCCTGTTACCCAGTAGCCAGTATGTACAAAGCATGTGGAAGGATCAGTATGCTTATATTTTCCATGCCAATAGCTGTATTGAAGGATTAACAGCTGCCACAGCACTTACCCCGGCTGTAAAGAACCAACTCCTGGGAGAGGCTTATTTTATGCGGGCCTTCCTCCATTTTTACCTCGTTAATATGTATGGCGATGTTCCCTTGATCACCAATACCAAATACCTGGAAAACAACATAAAGCCCCGCGAAAAAACAGCCATTGTATACGATTCCGTCATTAAGGACCTCACCAGGGCCAAAACCCTGATGGCCGACAATTATACTTCCAGCAACCGCGTGCGTCCCAATAAGGCAGCCGCCACCGCCTTACTGGCAAGGGTATACCTGTATACCAAACAATGGTCCCTGGCCGAAACAGAGGCTTCACTCGTCATCAACAATGGCCTGTATTCCCTGCCGAAAGACCTCAATACCGTATTCTTGGCCAATAGCCGCGAAGCCATCTGGCAACTGCAACCAGTGAACACTGCTGGTGGCCGCAATACCTGGGAAGGTTTCACATCCACCCCTGTCACTCCTACAACACCACCTTTATTCCGCCTGGATACCCTTAACCTCATCAGGAAGTTTGAAACAGGCGACCAGCGCCTGGCCAAATGGACAGGGTTCCTCAAACAATCTACAGGGGCTACCGTTTATTATCCTTATAAATACAAAATACGGGTGAACCCTGCCAACGTCACTACCGTTACCGAATATTCTATGGTGATGCGCCTGGCCGAGCAGTTCCTCATCCGTGCCGAAGCCAAAATACAACAGGACAAACTAAATGAAGGAAGAGCTGATCTGGATTCCATTCGTATCCGCGCCGGTTTAACTGCCTTGCCCGTAAACCTCGATAAGGCAGCATTATTATTGGCAGTAGAACAGGAACGCAAAGTCGAATTGTTTGTAGAATGGGGACACCGCTGGTTCGATCTCAAACGCACCAACCGGGCTACTACTGTACTGGGCGCCATCAAACCCCAGTTCTGGCAGGCTACCGACACCCTGTACCCCATTCCTTCCGATGCCATCAGAACCAATATTTACTTGGAACAAAATGAAGGTTATAAATAATGAAAAAGTTAACCAGTATACGCTCCACGGTGTTCATCTTTATCCTGTCCTGCACAAGCCTCCGGGCGCAGGACAGGGTGAAGATAACCCCACAATTCCCCGAGCGCGGATCAACCGTTACCATTACCTACGATCCCCAGGCGCCCGGCGCTACCATTCCGGCCGATGCAAATGCCATCACACTCGTATTTTCTTATTCCAACCTGTATGATATTGCCTATCGTGTGCCACTACAAAAGAAGGGCAACCAATGGACCACCTCTTTTGTACTGGCACGTTATGCCACCTTTGCTACTTTCTATTTACAAAGCGGGGAGACCATCGACAGACCAACGCCCAGCAGCCATTATGAGCTGGCGGTATTCATTGGTCAAAAACCTGTACGTGACGGTCATTTGTACAAGGGGTATAGCCTGAGTGCCCAAATGGGCAAATCGCCCGACCTGGGCGCCAAACAAGCCGAACAATACCAGCAAGAACTCAACAGCTATCCCGGTAATTACGAAGCCCAGCTTAGGCTGCTGCAATACCAAATGAGCAAGGCTACTGGAGAAGAGAAAGAAAAGATCAGGCAACAGGCACTACAGGTTATTGCCACCAAATTTTACCAGGCGCCTACCGTACCGGGCAATATGAATAAGGTAACCATGGGTTACCTCATCATTGGCGAAAACAGCCGCCTGGATTCTATCCGCAAAGTGGTGAGAGAAAAATATCCCGATACTGAACTGGGACGTGAACTATACACCAGCTTTATTGCAAAAGAAAAAGATACCACAACGCAGATCGCCTTGTTTGAAAAAGCCCTGAAGAAGGAAACGTCGAAGAATGAAAAGTCATTCGTGGAAATGCATGATCGCTTATTCAATATCTATGCTGCCCGCAAAAATGCCACCAAGGCCCTGTACCATGCCCGTAAAACGGCCCGCAAAACAGATGACCCTTACTGGCCCGTAACCCTGAAAGGCATTGCGCAGACCCTGCTCGACAATGAGCTGGCCCTGGATTCCGCCCGTGGGTATACCGAACAGGCCCTCGGCTTGTCAAATCAATTTCCCGTTGGCGTGATCCGGTATTTCCCAGAAACAGGTTATATATTCCCCTACGTTGACGACAGTACCCGCCAGGCTACCTATAACAAAGCCAGCGGCAACCTCTTGTCCATGCTGGGATTGATAGCTATGAAGCAAGGAAGGGCCAATGATGCCAATAACCACATGGAAGCTGCCATGCAGAAAGCCTCCGACAAAGAAACGCTTGACAATGTGGCCCTTTTTACCAGCAAACCGGCAACACTGCCAAACTGCAGCAACTACAGACCCTGCGTGAAAAGAACATGCTGGATAAGGTAAAAAACAACGGATCAACCAGCCTGCTCCTGCATTCAGTTTTGTTGACCTGACTGGCAAACCAGTTCCCCGGAAGTATGGAAAAACAAAGTGGTCATCATTGATTTCTGGGCTACCTGGTGCGTGCCTTGTATGCAGGAAATGCCCTATATCCAACGTTTGTATGAAAAGTACAAGGACAATCCTTCCGTCTTGTTCATGATCGTTAACAGTGGCGCCCGCAATACCCTGGCCGATGCCCAGGGCTGGAATGGCAATAAGAAATACAGCTTCCCGGTATTCTTTAATACCGATACCGAAGTGGGCGAAAAATTCAAATTCAATCTAATTCCCGCCACATACGTAATAAATAAGGAGGGGCAGATCCAGTTCAGCAATATTGGATTTGAAGGCCCCGATGTGGAAATGAAACTAAAACTGCAGATCGAGCTGTTGCTGACACCCTGAGCATTGAATTGACGGCATTCCGCTCAGTTGCCAGCCTCTGGCTGATGACGCCTATTTCAAAGCCTCCGGCTTTTAGGCTATACTCACATAATTAAGCGTGATCCGTATTCCACGCATCACGCTCCCGTGAAAACAAGAAAAAGGCAAACCAGTGGCCACACTGCATTTGCCTTTTGTTGGGTTGCCCACGCCTTTACCCGCTTTTCCTATTACCCTCCACACACTTATCGCCCAAATCAACACACTTACGCACTCAATCTGCACATTTAAGACTTTGTGCTAGGTAGAATTAATATTTATACTTTACTTTAGTATTGACGATAACAGTCACGGCCCCTATAAGGCCCAACCGTTATATCATAAATATTTCGCATTAACCAAACCCAACCTGACTATGAACCCGCTACTATCTTCTACCAGTTAAGGCCGCTTTGCATTACAGTAAACATGCTTACTTTTTAACATACGAGGCTACTCGTATATCCTCATCATGTCTAACCAAAACGTAACCATTTGATCCTGCGTGAGAAATTCTATTGGCGTATACTATGCATATCTGGCTTGTTCTTGATAGCCGGTTCAAGCATATTGGCCCAGGCGCCAACCAGTCGTTTTTCTCCTTCTACCCCATCAGACCCAATTCCCGACCTCAGGTTCGATTCCATCAGCTGGTACTACAGGGCAGCCTGTAAAGGGATTACCCGGGACTGGTTGCTGCTACCTGCTAAAAAGCAGCCTGGCATACCGGCATCCAACAACAATAGTTTGCCTGCCCCGCCAGCAATCCGCCAACATAAACCATTCTTAACCATTCACGGCAATGTTCAATACAACTTTCTCTACCGGTCATTTGTAGACACTCCTTTTGCTCAACATGATTTTCAGCAGCACACTATTCAAACATCCCTGAATATTACCATCAGGGACAGACTACCATTAAGAGTAAACCTTTCCCAACGTATCAGTAATTCACCTTACTTCAGGAACTTCCTCGACCTCAATACACAGTTTGACCGCTTTGCCTACGTAAAAAATGTACGGCAACAATTATTAGATCGTATAGCAAGCCGCTACCTCCAACATCCCGACCTTTCTAAAGCAGAACAGGCATTAAAGGAGCTGACCGACCGGTACAATAACCTGAAAAAGATGTTGAGCAGTGGCGATGTACGGCAAAAGATCGTAGAAGAAAGAGAAAAAGCCTTACGCCGGCAATCAACCTCCAGGCTCACCCTCAATCAACCTGTATTACCAGACCTGACAGTGCCAGACCTTGATCAACGGCAATTCTATAAACTAAAGGAAAAAGTACAGGAGCAGGCCACTACCGCTTTACAACCCGACAGCAGTTATTCGCAATACATCCACCAAAAGAAAAAGGAATTAGACAGCCTGCAGCAGCGCATGACACGGATGCAAACCTCCACCGACAGTTTGCGCAATGCACTCAATAAAACCCTTATTCAGGCGAACCAACAGGTATACAAAGCTACCTCGCTGGCTGGTCTGCAAAAAATAGCCACTGACAATAACCTGATCGAAGAAAGGCCCCGCGGAGTAGAGCGTTTTCTGGCCCATGTAAAAGCCTGGGTATTGGCCGCTCTGTCGTGAACTATTCCGAACTAACTGCCTGGAATGTTTCCTTAACCGGCTTCAGTATGGAATACAATCCGGGCGTCTACACAGCACTCGCCGTGGGTAAGATCGATTATGGCTTCAGGGATTTCCTGGGCAGGAATACCAGGCAAAAGGGACAAAACTTCCTCATGGGCCGCATAGGCCTCGGCAATATTGAAAAGAAAGCCATCATTTTTCAGCTTTTACAGGTAGAAGATATTCCTATGGCAGCTTCCTGTCTGATACTGTTTCCAATTACGTAAACCTCACGGGCTATTCTGTCGAAGCCATTTTTAAAAAGACGAAAACACTTCTTTCAGCGCCGAGATAGCCAAGACGACAAAGCCAGTCAGTGGACGCTCACCAGAAGACGGCATGAAAAGCTTGTGGCAGTTCCAGGACAATGCCAACCTGGGCATAAGTGTGAAAGGACAAACCATGATCAACAAGACTGCTACCCGCCTCAGCGGTTTCTACCGGAAGACGGGTGAGAGCTTCCAATCCTTCAGCCTGTTTACCTACAATACCGATCAAACCTCCTGGTCCGTAAAAGTCGATCAACCCTTTCTGAAAAATAAGATCAATGTAATTGCCTCCCTGCGCAGGAATGACTTCCTCAATCCTTTCACTGAAAAAACATTCAAGACCAGCAGCATTTTCAAAAGTGTGCAGGTAAATATCCGTTTCCCAAAATGGCCCGTATTGAGTGTGGGTTATTACCCGGGAACCCAGTTGTATGTAGTAAATAAGGAAAGGATCCGGGAAAATGCCTATTACCTGTTCAATGGCTCCTTGCTATACCAGTATGCTGCCGGCAATGCCAGGATGTTATCCTCTATCCTGTACAACAGGTATGCAGGAAAAGGTACCGATTCGGGATTTATCGCTTATGCGGGCACTACCTATATGGCATCACAAACGGTAATGATTGGTAAAGCACAATTGCAGGGTGTATATGTGTATACCAACCAGGAACAGCTGCAATATTATACACTCGAAGCCAATGGTGATTATTGGCTGGCTACCTGGCTGCAGGCAGGTGCCGGCATTAAGTACAACCGGGTAGCAGGCGGAAAAACCTATATGGGTAGCCGCGGCAGCCTGGGCATCGACATTAAAAAACTGGGTGGATTAAGGCTCCAATATGAAAAATCCTATTTACCAACCATCTGGCAAACCTTATACCCGGTCGAAACAGGAACCCTATCATGGTTTAAATATTTCTGATATGAAATGGAAACTGGTCAATTTGTTATGTTTTCTAATGCCCATCCTGGTACAGGCACAGGTAACCGTGAATGTTGTATTGCCTCCCGCTGGTATGGTACAGAAAGAGCAGCTATGGAACCTCGCTTTAACCAACAACAGTACCCCCATGGAGGTAATGATCTATTTTACCCTGCAGGATGCGGTAACCGGACAAACGGTGCTCACCGCCGGCACCAGGAGTGTATCACTTGCCAAAGGCGTAAAAATGATCCAGCTCAGGGATGTGCAGCCTGTTCAATACAACAATGCAGCCATCGGGTTTACCGGCCATTTCCTGCCGCTGGGTGCCTACCTGGCCTGTTATACCATCAACCGGTTGGAAGGCGACGGCAGTACAGCCATTGCTTCTGAATGTGTACGGCTTACTATCAACCCACTCAGCCCTCCCCTGCTCAATACCCCTGCCGACAAATCGACCATTGCCAATGCCTATCCTCCATTTACCTGGCTGCCTCCCACGCCCATGGATATGTTTGACAACCTGCAGTATGATATCAGTGTGGCAGAACTAATGCCGGGTCAATCGCCTGCAGAAGCTATTCTTTATAATACACCACAGTATGTTGCCAGCCGCCTCAAACAACCTTTTGATCAATATCCGGCAACTTATTCCAAATTGACAGCCGGTAAAACCTATGCCTGGCAGGTAACGGCCCGCAATGCAGGCACCTATGCAGCTGTCACTGAAGCCTGGATCTTCACGGTGGCAGCCGATTCTCTAATAACAACACCTGTTGTAACCAGTTATATACAATTAAAAAGCCGGCAGGAGAAAGCCGGCATCAGCTATATCACCGGCAGGGAATTGCATATTAAGTATTATGCTTACGACCCGGCAAGGATAACGACGATCAGGATACTGGCCCGGGACCAAACCCTGTTGCTGGAGGAAAAGCGAACGCTCACCTATGGTGATAATTTTATCACTCTTTCCTTAGGTAACCGGTTTCGTAAAGAACAGGTGTACCAGGTGACCATCACCGATCTCAACAACAATACTTATACCGCAGCATTCAGCATACAATAACCCTTTCTAACAGGATTTATTATGATTCAATTACTGGCAGCAAAGTACAACAAGCATATAGCCTACGTATTACTCCTTCTCTTCATAAGCAGTCTTGCCCCTGTATATAGCCGCACCAGTGAGGCGCGATTACCTGCCGTTCGTGCCGGCATTTTCAATACCGGTATTCAACCTGCAACGGAAGTTACCAACGGGTAAGTCAGCCACCAATGGGCGCTCCGCTTACGGGACCAGCGACCGAAACGTCACAGGCAACTACTCCCCAGCCAGACCGTATTCCATCTATGGCGTCACGAGGCCCCAGGCAGGTAGCCAATGGCGGTCCCAGCCAGCCCGAAATGTCTTCCTTTCAGGCAGCAGGCGCCAACAATATGGTGAGTCTCTTTACCGGCGACTTCAGCTATAATATTCCCTTGCTGGATGTGGGTGGTTATCCCGTAAATATATTCTATGATGGTTCGGTGTCTATGGAACAAGAGGCGAGTTGGGTGGGGCTCGGGTGGAATGTCAACCCCGGCAACGTGAACCGGAACATGCGCGGAATACCCGATGATTTCAATGGCAACGATACCCTGGTCACCATTCAAAGCATGAAACCCAATAAAACCTGGGGCATTAGCCTGGGGGCAGACCTTGAGATTAGTGGTGTCAAAACAAAATTACCAGACTGGCTTTCCGTGTCCGTTGGTCTAAATCTGGGGGTTTCGTTCAACAATTACCTGGGGCCTGCCCTCGATCTGGGCATAAAGGGGGCGCCAATTTCAAAATAGCCGGAAAGGCAAAAGCGGAAAAAAAGCGGGGACTCTACCGACCTTAAGGTTGGCATAGGGGTAGCTGCCAATATCAATTCACGTTATGGACTCACCCTTTCGCCCAACGTTTCATTAACAGGCAGTCATTTTACCAATACCAGAAGTATTACTTCCGGTTTATCACTGGCTACCAGTTATAACTCCAGAACAGGTATTAAGGCCCTACAGATTACTGAACAAACGAGCTTTAACGCAAAAGCTTTGATCCGGACTGAAAAAAATAAAAGGGCGTTACCCATGTAAGCGAAGACATGCGATCAGTCACTTATGGAGCCAGGCTGGCTGGCACTTCCATCAGCTTTGCCAAACCCAGCTATTCACCTGCTATCCGCATGCCATTGACCAATGAAGCCTGGTCGGGCCATTTCCAGCTGGGCGGTGGTATCTGGGGCGTTTATGGATCGGCCGAAGCAGAAGTATACGGGCAGGTATCTACCATTGCTCCCGGTGATGTAGAACAACGCAAACCCATGGTAGGCTATCTCTATTATGAAAATGCACGTAACAATCCGGCTGCCGTAATGGATTTTACCCGCCTCAACGATAAAGAAGTTACTTCCAATACCCCCATCATTTCGGCCCCACAGTATACCTATGATGTTTTTCCATTCAGGGCGAAGGCACAGGAGGCTCTATCAGGGCCTATCGCAATGACCATGGTTATATGCGCGATAATTATACCGGCTCACGCGATAAGAACCTGAGCATCGGGGCCGATATTGGCATACCTGGCCACTTCGGCGCCAATGTAAATACTATTAAAACGCCTTCTTCCATTGGCGAATGGGCACAGGGCAACCAGCTAAGGGATGCCCTTGGTTTCACCAAAGGATCAGGAACCTGGGAAAATATTTATTTCCGCAATCCCGGCGAAGCCAGTGTACTGCATGACGAGCAATTCAATAAAGTGAGCGGTACCGACCTGGTCCGGTACCGACTGGGTGGCACAAAAGAAATCCCACCGTTGACCCCGTACTGGAAAGATTTTCCCCCTCACAGGAACTCCTGGGTACCGTATCGATGAGCAGCACCCCAGAGCCGCAGGAGCGCAAAAAAGGACCCAGGTGATCAGCATGCTCTCCGCTGCAGATGCTGCTAAAGTAGCATTAGATACTGCGATCAGGAACTATGATAACCAACAAATACTGGATGGTGCGAAGAACCTGGTATTTTCCAATATCAGCCGGGTGAGTGAATACCGTAAAGCACACCATATTTCCCAGATCGATGTGACCGAAGCCGATGGGAAGCGGTATGTATATGGCATTCCTGTTTACAATATCATCCAAAAGATCTTTCTTTCTCTATAGCAACCTCCGATAATGCCGCACAAAATGAAGAAGAGCTGGCGCCCTTCAACCCGTCCGATACAGGCCGCAGCAGCCCCTCCTCGCCACGGGTAGCCAGGTAGATGGATTCCTGCAGGTGACCCGCACACCCGCCTATGCACATTCCTTTTTATTGTCAGGCCTCTTGTCGCCCGATTATGTAGATGTAACCGGCAATGGCATAACCGAAGATGACCTGGGCGGCGCCGTAAAATTCAATTACACAAAGATCACTGCCCCCATAAATGGCGTACGCCACTGACCAACGACAGGTTAGCCAATTTCAATCCTGGCAACCTTTCCGTGAGTAAAGACAACAAGGGCATCATTGCCTATGGAGAAAGAGAGTCCTGGTACCTCCATTCCATTGAATCGAAATCCATGATCGCTTTCTTTATCCTGGGCAACCGGGCAGATGGAAAAGGTGCTACCAATGAAATAGAGGGCATCAATACGAGCGACCCCTCCACCAGGCGGCTCGACCGCATCGACCTGTACAATAAGGCCGATGTTAAAAAGAATGGTATCCCCGGCGCCCGCCCGGTTAAATCCGTACACTTTCAATACAGTTATTCTCTTTGTGCCGATGCACCGGGCAATAATGGCAGTGCCGAATCAGTCGACGGCCAGCCGGTAAATACGGCCAAAGGCAAGCTCACCCTCGATAAAATATACTTCACCTACAATGGTCAATCCAGGGCCAGCAAAAACCAGTATGTTTTTGCCTATGGTTCAGATACCACCCAAAATCCAAAATATGCTCTGAGCGCCTCCGACCGGTGGGGAAGTTATAAGCCAAGGTGGATGAACCCCGGCAATATGAAAAATGCTGATTTTCCCTATACCATTCAACCGAAGAACAATACCGACAGCATACGTGTGAAGCAACAGGCCGGCGCCTGGGCCCTCAAAAAGATCCTCCTGCCTTCAGGCGGCCAACTGGAAGTTGAATACGAAAGTGATGATTATGCTTTTGTGCAGGACCGCCGCGCCAGCGCCATGATGCAGATCGTGGGTTTCGGAACCGGCAGCAGCGCCCTCTCCAATAATTTATACCAAACCTATTGGCCCACAGGTACCGGCAATAATGAACTGGCCGGATTAAGGGAACATGATCGTGTATACATCAAAGTACCCATGGCTTGTAACACCAGGACCGAAGTATTTGAGCGATACCTGCGCGATGGAACACCCCTGGGCACCAACCAACTGGCCTTTAAGCTGGCCATCAATATGCCCAAAGGAATGGAATACGTGAACTCCTATGCTACCGTGGCCGACTATGGGGTGCATAGCGTAGCTGATTCCATCATCTGGGTGCAGTTGAATACGATTGATGGCATCAGCCCCTTATCCCTCACTGCCCTGGAATACCTGCGGGAACAATTGCCCGGTCAGGCCTACCCGGGCTATGATGTGTCGGAGAGCAGCGGAATGAAGCAATTGGGTGAAATGATGGCTGGTTGGGGTCGGCCATCAAAAGTGCTTTCCGCGATCCCCTCAAGCACCTGCGTTCCCAGGGTCTGGCCAAAACTGTACTTCTTACCCGCTCCTTTGTGCGCTTGAATGACCCTGATGGCCGCAAATATGGCGGTGGCAACCGCGTAAGGAAAGTAACCATGAAAGACAACTGGAATACTATGACCGGGCAATACACCTCGTTCTATGGACAACAGTATGATTATACCACATCAGAAGTATTTCAGGGACAAAAGAGAACCATCAGCAGTGGAGTGGCATCTTATGAGCCAGCCATTGGCGGAGAGGAGAATCCCTTTCAAATCATCAGGCAGGTAGCCAATACACTGCCAATGGGCCCCACCTCCTATGGTTCTATCGAAATGCCCGTCCTGGATGCTCTCTTCCCCGCACCCGTAGTAGGTTACAGCAAGGTCACCGTAAGGTCACTGAACAAGGGAGTGCCGGGTGCAAAAAATCCCGCTCAGGTGTTGGCAGGCAGGTAACCGAATTTTATACCGCTAAGGATTTCCCGGTATACTATAATCATACCTCCTTAGACCCTTCATCGGACAAACAATCGCATTCCACTGCATTCAATGCCTTTTTCTATAAGTATGCCTTCGACAGCCGGGCGCTCTCGCAGGGCTTTATCGTAGCTACCAATGACATGCATGGCAAAATGAAGTCCCAATCGTCCTATGCTGAAAATGATTCGACCACCCGGATCAATTATTCAGAAAACTTTTACCGCAATACCGGCTACAAAGGATTGAATGAAAAGTTTGATTTTGCCTGGAACAGCGAAGGTGGCCTCGTAAAGCCGGGCAATATGGGCATCGACATAGAACTGATGACAGATACCCGTGAGTTCTCTATTAAAAGCTCCAGCCGCGAAATACAGGCCCAACTGGACCTCTATCCAGTGGTATTCCCCATCTGGCTACCGTTTATCTGGCCGGTTTTTGGCAATAGCGAAAATACTTACCGCGCTGTCACCACTACCAAGGTCATCAGCTACCATGCGATCCTCGACAGTGTGGTCGTGTTCGACAAAGGCAGCCAGGTATCTACCAAAAACCTCGTATATGATGCCGAAACAGGATCATTGATCGTAAGCCGCACCAATAATGAATACGACAAGCCAGTATACAGTGTCAACTATCCTGCCTGGTGGGCTTATAGCGGCATGGGGCCTGCTTATAAGAATATTGATGCCGTATATAGCCAGGTAAATTTTGCCGATGGTAAGATCACGAGTGGCAATGTGCCACTTAGTTCACTGGAAAGTGGCGATGAATTATTCATCATCAATCCGGGTAGCCCTCCCGGTGATTGTGCAGGACGCCCCATATCGCCGGATACCATTAAAAAGTATGGGCATTTGACAGGAAAAAGAACAGCCAATCCTTGTCCAACCTTAATCCTGACTATGTTTTTATCGACAAGGAGGGAAAAATATATAACCGGTCTAATGTCACCTTCCGCATTGTACGCAGTGGAAAACGAAACCACTTGGCTACAACCGTTGCAGGTGTAGCCCTCCTGAACAATCCGGTCAATTCATCCACCGGAAAGCTTATGGTCAATAACATGAGCAAGGCAATCAATGCTACTGCTGTGGAATTCCGTGAAAAGTGGCAAACAGACAATGATATTATCCGGACAGTCAGTATTCAATATGACCCCTATACCTGCGACAGCACAGAAATAACCGACTGCAATGGTTTCCTGGAAAGACATATCAATCCCTACCATAAAGGACTTATTGGTAATTACAGGCCTTATAGAAGCCTGGTCTTTTATGGTAGCAGAACAGGGGCGCCCCTGGGCGCAGCCACCAATTTGCCCAACAATGGCTTACTGGACAATTTTAAGTTGTACTGGGATTTTGATGGCAGTAATAACCTGGTACCTGATGGCGGCAATACCCAATGGGTTTGGAATAGCCAGGTAACCCGCATCAATGCCAAAGGCATGGAGCTGGAAACCAAAGATGCCATGAATATCTTTACGGGCGCTCAGTATGGCTACGATAAAACCCTGCCGGTAGCGATTGCCAACAACAGCCGGTACAACGAATTGGCCTTCGAAGGGTTTGAGGACTATGGCTATTCGGAATCGTTGAACGGCGCTATCGGCAACCCTTGTACTAAACGGCATATTGACTTCACTGGTATTGCCAATACCCAGATCGTCAATACCAGCCAGGCCGCATTCAATGCCCATTCAGGATCAAATGTGCTGGGTATTAATGCCAACAGCACTGCTGTGAAGTCAATCCCGGTCAGCAATAGCATGATAGATACCGCAAACCTGCGGTTTGGCGGAAACGTGGTAAAGGCATTGAGTTTTTCAGGAGGAAACTATTTCAAAGAGTTTTCTTTACCCACCAGTGCTCCTGCATTCGCGCCCACCTTTACAGCCTCTAACCTTGGCATGAATCTGAATTTCGGATCACATAATGTAACCGGACAAGTCAGCGGCAGTATCCTGGAATACTATGTTGTATACAAGACCCGGCAGTATACAGAGATCACTACCCCAATACCTATAATTTTACTTTGACCGCAGATCAGAGCATTGCCGAACTGGCCAGTCCTGATATTTTCAACAGGGGCACAATTGCGGTTACCATCAGAAAAGCGGCCGATGCGGATGAGGGTGGTGGAGTAGAGGTATTTAGCACCAATAGTATTACCAATAGTATTGTTGCTGCTTTTAGTACCAATAGCACCAATTCTCCGCAAAACTTTTCCGCCTTCCTCACCTGCGATACCTATGTCATTGAAACCCTATGTAGCATTGAACTCCGGAAGCCGTACGACAATGTTACGGGATTTCACCAGCTTATTGCCAGATTCGGTTATAGCTCCAATACCGGCACTACCAGTTACAAATCGTTGACACCAGTACTGGGCTGCAATTATACAACGCCGATCGCAGGAACCGATTCTATGCTGAATCCCACCTTTGGCCTGCCCGCCGGTAAAAAATGCTGTTCAGCGCCTGGGTTAAAGAGGCTTGTGGCGATCCTGCCAACGGCGTGCCCTGCAATAAGAGCACGTATACCGATAATTCGGTGAAACTACAATTTGATGATGCAGGTAATGCTACCGACGTAACACTCTCCCCACCGGCCCCATCATCGACGGTTGGCAACGGGTGGAAGGCGCATTTACCGTTCCTGCCAATGCTACCTCGATGACCCTCCAAATGATCAATAATACAGGAGCCATGGCTTATTATGATGACATCCGCGTTCACCCCTACAATGCTAATATGAAAAGCTATGTATATGATCCGGTAACCCTGCGGCTGGCAGCTGAGCTGGACGGTAATAACTACGCCACTTTCTATGAATACGATGCCGAAGGAGGATTGATCCGCACCAAGGCCGAAACCAATGAAGGCATCAAGACCATCCAGGAAACGAGAAGCTATAAACAAAAAAATGTGACCACCCTTCAATAACTGAATCCCATGATAAACCCACAATCCCCATATCACTTCCTCCGCCGCTTGCTGGTAGCCGCATTGCTCATAGGCTTATGCCCGGCAGCACGCGCCCAGGCTACTGATACCCTGACGCTGATCAGGCAGTTGATCCAGGCCGGTACCGCCTACCGGCAGTTGCCCCTGTATATAGAAATGGAAATGAAGAACACTACCAATTTCATGACCGGTGAGGACGATACAGCCAGTACAACAGGCAGTTTCTACCTCCTCTCCCACGCTGCCTATGTACGGATGGGCGAAGCCGAACAGTTAATTACCGATTCCATGGCCTTGGTGGTGAGCAATAAGCTGGAACGCATGATGCTGTACAAGGATGGTCAGGCCGCCTTGTCACAAATGAAAATGCCCGGAGGGCTGAGTTGGCAGGACTCCTCGGCTACTCAAATAGCCGCCCGATATACCCTGCAACGCTTATCTGTTGATAACAGCAAGGAGGTATATCATATTACCGATAAGCGGTTGTTATATGGTACTACCCTACCCCGCGAGTCCATGGAATTACAGTTTGAGGCCGGCACCCATCAGCCATTGGCCATGATCGCACTCAAACGTACACTGGTACCCCTACCGGCAGAAGACTATTCTTCCCTCCGGCAAAATACCAGCCTGGCGGGCAACCTGCTGAACCTGGGAGACAAGGAATATTACCTGATCAGGGAACAAAAGAACAGTTTTATCTATAAGGCCATCAGTCATGATACGGGCAGGAAGATACCCATAACCATGTCCGATAGGGTGCGGCCCGACAGCCAGGGAATTTATCAGCCCGTGGAAGCCTATAAACATTTTGTACTGTCCATTCATGAATGATCAATCCAGTATCCATTTACCCAAGGAAAGAACTTTTTAACACTATACCGACCATCATGCGATCTGAACAACTGCTTTTAATAAAGGATATTATAGTCAGGAAGACTGTCAAAACCCTGCTCCTGTTGTTGACCGTTGTAAGTATCTCACTGCCTGCCCTTGCCAGGCAGCAGGATGACGGTATAGAAGACAATATTCAATTGCAACAGCTTACCGGCGTCTCCCTGGTCCTGAATGCCACGGCAGTCACCGCTTTTCCCAGGGCACTGAAACGGGTGCGGCCATCTGGAATATTATCAGCCTGAAGGTAAAAGAAGAAACAAACTTATTTATCAGGGGAAACTTTACTGCCACAGTAAAGATCAGGATAGAGTATGGCGACAACCCTTCCAGTCTTCAAACCATCCAGGAACAGCCATTGACTGTTACCTATAGCAGGGAACAACGATCAAAGTACAATCCGCAAAACTATTTTCATTTTAAAGGAGCCAAATACGTTAAGATCACCGTTACAGCACCACCTTCGGGAACTGTTGGCAGCATTAACCTGGCCGACCTGCTGTTGTTGGAAAATGAAATGCGGGTAACCCGTTATTATGACCTGGCCAATAATATACAGCCCATAGCCTTTACTTCTTCCCAACCGGTAGCTACTGATGATGAACTGGATCTGAACTGGCAGTGGCCCACTAATGCGGGATATACCCATACCCAGTTAGAGTGGACCTGGCTGGAAAATGAGATGGAGTCTTATTATCACGTAAATGGAAGCCTGAGTATTGATAAATTATTTAAAAACAATGCTACCCGTATAGACCTCCCCTATAATGTCAGCACCTATCGTATTCCGCTGTTGTATGGTGATAATGGCAGACTGTATTGCCGCATCAGGACCGTGCACATCAGGAAGAATGGCAGCCGCGGTGACGGCCCCTGGTCGGCAGCCCTGAACCCGACATTTACCGGGCACCACAGCAACCTCAACTGGCAGGCCACTACCAGTTTTGCAGAAGAAGGAAAACGCAAAGCCGTGATCCAGTACTTTGATGGCTCATTGCGTGGTCGCCAAACGGTGACCAAGGACAATGTAACCAACAATACCATTAGCGCTGAAACCTTTTACGATGGAGAAGGCCGGCCAGCCATCCAGGTGCTTCCTGTGCCAGGCTTGAGCACAAAACTGGGATATACCGCCAACCTGAACCTGTTTGATTCCCTGTCTGTCCTTGGTTTGAACAGTCCCCAGGCAGCCGGCACCGATCCTGCTGAATTCTTTGACCTGCGTCCGGAAAATACCCTCACCAACCAAACGCCTCGCCTGCAGTCAGGCAGTGGCGCTGCGTTGTACTACAGTCCGGCCAACACGGAAAAAACCACAGGTATTCATAAAAACATACCTGATGCCGAAGGCTACCCTTATACGGTAACCCGCTATACTCCCGATGCCACTGGCCGTATACAGGGCCAGAGCGGCGTGGGCGCCCCCTTCCAAATGGGCAAAGGCCATGAAACCAAATACTATTATGGCACAGCCGCCCAGGAAGAGCTGGATGGATTGTTTGGTACCGAAGCCGGCAATTATACCCACTACTTTAAGAATATGGTAAAGGATGCCAATGGCCAAATGAGTGTAAGCTATACCGATATGCATGGCCGCACCATTGCTACCGCCCTGGCGGGAGCATCCCCGGCCAACCTGGTTCCCCTGCCCCTCAATGCCACTCATTATCCCAACCAGTTGGGTGACTCTATCACCAGGAGCCTGCTCAGCAGCAGTACCAATGTGGTAAAGAACAACAGTATTGAGGCCATCAATACCCTCCTGGTGCCGGCCCGTACAAAACATACCTTTACTTATAAACTCGATCCCGATAAATTGTCCCTTACTTCCTGCGAAGGACAGGCAGTTTGCTACGATTGCCAATATGACCTGGAAATATCCTTCACCGAAGAGTCCGGCGATCAATCGCCCATTATACGGCGCTACAGCAATGTGAACCTGCAGGCCGATGACAATTGCAATACTGGTGTACAGGGCTTTAAAGATGCCAATGGCACCCTGGTGGCCAATAACACCATCACAGATACCATTACACTCGACGCGGGCTCCTGGACCGTACGCAAAACCCTTACCATCAATGAAGCCTCCCTGGCTATTCAAAAACAGGCCTGGCTGCAAAAGGGATTGTGTAAAACCGAGCAACAGCTGATCGACTCCCTGCAAACCGTGATGGAAACCATCACCGGGTGCAACACACCGGTAACACCCGAACCCTGTACCACCTGCCAAACATCTCAAAACCTGCCCACCAAACGGCAGTTGATGCTGGCTGATATGATGCCTTATGGCGGACAGTATGCACAGGATCCACAGCAAGCAGTTAACAATACGACCTTCCAGCAATACAATATTTTTTCTTCCGCTTCCTATCCACAGCAGCCCTTCTTCCGCAATCCCCTGGCAGGCAACCAGCCCCAGGCTTTGTATTACAATTCACTGGGCCAGCCTGACCCCGTTAATGATGTGAAGACAACCATTACACGTGAAGACTTTGTATCGGCCTTTCAATATTCATGGGCCGAAGCCTTATTGCCCCGCCACCCGGAATACGGTAAACTACTATTTGCCGAAGCGAACCTACAGCCCAGCTATAATTTTGGCCATTCCTGCTCAGCACCAGCACCTGGGCTGATGCGTTGAGCAATGGTTATATCCAGTATGCCGGTTCGGCCTCTTCCCTGCCTGCCAGCGATCCATTCTATATCCTGGCGCCCGGTTATAAAAACGCCCTGGAAACCATGGTAACCAATAACTATAAAAGCCAGGATGGGGTAACCCTTAGTATGTGGCAGATAGCCTTTGCGGATGTACGCTGTAAGGGCTATGGAAACGTAGATCAACGACAATATTGTTTTAATTCAGCTCCCAAACAACCGGCAGCCACTTTACCTTTCCCTTATAACAACCTTACCACTGCTGAGAAGGACCAGGTATGGACGGTATTCCGCAACCTGTATGCCAACGAAAGGGATCGGCAGATCAACGACCATATCAATACTACTGTTCCCTGGCCAATGCCGGACAGATCGTGACCGATGGGTACCAGCTTCACTTCCCCACCGAAGCGCAACTGGTGCAGCAATCCAATAGCAGTGGCGACTGGAGTTGGTGGCCCACTACCCCGGCGGGCCGCCCAATGTACCGGCCAACCAGGGCAATGCACCGGTAACGCAAACCTATGCCAGCCGTTGCGAAAGCTATATCAATAACTGGCGCCAGGCATTGCTGCAATGTCCGCAATTGAATGACCATGCCAATAAAGAGCAGATACTGACTGCCATCACTACCCAGATGGCCGAGGTATGTAAAAAGGCAGTGATACCTACAACCCGTATGGATCTTCTGAAGTAGAGCCCGGAACACCCAACGATGGCAGTGCCCGCAACTTTGAAGCAGTGATCAATCAAGTATTCCAGCAATACGGCATCAATAAGAGCACCGTCTGCAATCCTTATATGATCGATTTCCCCAAGCCCTATGGCAGGGGGCCCAAATTCACCCCCGAGCTGATCACCGTATTGGATACCTGCCATTGCAAACGCTTTACCCAATTGAAAAATGAGGCAGCGGCACTGGGCTATACCCCCACCAATTACAATTCACTCAACCAGTATTTCAGGCTCACTTATAAGGACACCATCACCCAGGCGCTTTTTAACGCCTTTGTCAATTGCAGCCAACTGGGTATACAACAGGTATGCCGCACCGAATACGAAACCATCTATGCTCCCTGCGATGCCACCGACCCATGCGGCATTGCGTTGGCCGCCAAAACCAAAAAGCCGTGGACTCCACGATGCAGCTGATGGTGACCCAATGTGGATGGGGATATCACTGGAGTAATGTATTGGAGATGTGCCTTCAGAATGGGGTTTCCTACGATTGCCCTTATGGATATCGATGGGATTCGAATATGGAAGATTGTGTACCTGAAGAAACAGAACCGCAGGAATGCCCTTTCCAATGCCCTGTTTCAGTCTGTGAGCAGGTGCCCAACTATCATATACCCCTCCCTGCGCCCCAGCCATGGCCCGATTTCATGAAATGCAATTATGTAGCGCAGCCCCGTTGCCTCACCTGTGCCGACCTGAGTGGGCTGACCCTGGCGTTTAAAGATACCTTTGCACTTCCCATCAATTCGGCCCCTGTGATCGATGACAACCTTACAGAGCAGCAGACCGGCTACAACATGCTATACGCCCGTTTCCTCAACTACCGCACCGGGTTTCAATATACCTGGCTGGACTATGCGCGGGCTGCAGCCGATTCCACCTGCAACCTGGCCACTCCCGCCGGCAATACCAATAATTACCGCACAGTGATCTGCGCCGATACTAAACCCCTCAATGATACCAGCGGCATCTTCCTGCCCAAACCGCCCTGCCAGGAGGCTACAATATGGCCGTGGCATCGGCCCAACAGATCTATGCGCACCGGGTACAAACCCTGCTGGCCGGCTTTGAAGCATCCTATCGCGCCAAATGCCTGGCGGCCAAAGACCTCGAAGAATTTACCGTGCGGTATGCGACCAAAGAATACCATTATACCCTATACTATTACGACATAGGCGGCAACCTGGTAAAGACCGTACCTCCCAAAGGCGCCCGGCCCAATTTTACCAAGGCATTCCTGGACCTTGTAAAGAGTGACCGTTCCAATGAGTTGGTGCGCGTGCCCGATCACGTGTTGGTTACCGACTACCGGTACAATAGCCTTAACCAGGTCACAGAACAAAACTCGCCGGATGGCGGTACCAGCCGCTTCTGGTACGACCGCCTGGGCCGCCTGGCTGTTAGCCGCAATGCGCAGCAGGGCCTCGATGGCAAATACAGTTATACCCTGTACGACCCGCTTGGCCGTATTACTGAAGTAGGCCAAAAGCCCCATACAACAGACATGAGCCAAACCATCAGCCAGGATACCACGGCCCTCAAAAACTGGATATTGACCAGCGGTAGTACCCGCGAGCAGATAACATTCACGGTGTACGACCAGCCCTATGTGTTTGGCACCAACACCTACCTGTACCAACGCAACCTCCGCAACCGGGTAAGCTATACTGCTGTTCAAAAACTGGCTACCGACCCCTTACATTATGCGGCCAGTTTCTATACCTACGATGTACATGGCAATGTGGATACCCTGTTACAGGACCTGGCAGGTATCCCCGAAATGACATCCATTCAGCAGCGTTTCAAGAAAATAGCTTATAACTACGACCTTATCAGCGGTAAAGTCAATTTGGTGAGCTATCAACCCGGAGAAGAAGATGCCTTCTATCACCGGTATGAATACGACGCAGAGAATAAGTTAACGAAGGTAGAAACCAGCCGCGACCGGGTGCTGTGGCAAAGGGATGCCACCTACCAGTATTATAAACACGGCCCCCTGGCCCGTACCGAACTGGGCCAGCAAAGGGTACAGGGCATTGATTATGCCTATACCCTGCAAGGCTGGCTGAAGGGGATCAATACCACCAATATCAGCAATACCGGTTACGATATAGGCCGCGATGGCCTGCCTGGCGGCAGCAATGCCGTTGTGGCCCGTGATGTACTGGGTTTTGCATTGCATTATTTTGATGGAACAGATAATACCAATACCTGGATCGATTACAAGCCCATTTATGGCACTTCTCCTTTGCAAGGCCCGCCACCGCTTCGGGTTTTGTATCCCTGTACAATGGCAATATTGGCGCTATCAGTATGAATAATACCGGACTTGCCAAAGGCAATGCCGGTACTACCAATGCCGAGCCGCTGTTCTATCAATACCGCTACGACCAGCTCAACCGCATTGTAAGTCTCCAGGCCTATAAAGGCCTTGACCCCGGCGCCAATGCCTGGGTGCCGGTTTCCATCAACGACTATAAGGAGACCGTGTCGTATGATCCCAATGGCAATATCCTGGGTTATTTACGCAATGGTACACCTTCAACAGGCAAGCCCACTGTCATGGATTCACTGTCCTATAAATACTATGCAGCCACCAACCGGCTTGAGTATGTAGTGGACAGTGTGCCCTACAGCCGTTATGCAGAGGACCTGGATAAGCAAAGCCAGGGCAATTACCGCTATGATGCCATTGGTAATTTGATAGCTGATGACAGTGCCGGCATTACCAGGATCAACTGGAATGTATATGGCAAGATCAGCAGCATCGAAAAAGGCAGCAACCTCATTACTTATGGGTATGACGCTACCGGCAATCGTATTACAAAAACTGCCAATAACAAAACCACTGTGTATGTGCGCGATGCATCAGGTAATGTGATGAGCATTTATGAAAAGCCAGCCACTACCAATTTAAAACAAATTGAAGTACATTTATACGGCAGTAGCCGGCTGGGTATGACCACCGCCTTAACAGCGGCGCCCACCAGCATCAACCTGCAAAGCGGGTACGCCCCTGCCCTGCTGAGCACCTTTACCAGGGGCGAGAAGATCTTTGAAATGACCAATCACCTGGGCAATGTGCTGACTACCCTTACTGACAGGGCCTTGCAACATAGCAGCGACAGTACCAACCGCGATTATTATGAAGCGGATATCCTCACCGCTACCGACTATTACCCCTTTGGCATGCAAATGCCTGGCAGGGGTGTGGCAGTAGCCGGCTGTCATGAGGAGATACAGGATGCCGTGGAAGTGAAAGTCACCAGCGACCTGAACAGTGGGGCGGTACAAAATGGACAGGAAGTATTGCACAACGGCGTACGCTGGGCAAGGCAAACGGGTAATGAGACCCTCACACTGGAGAACCAGGCCATTAAACTGACCAATGCCGGAGGTGGCAGCGACGGAGTAGTTGCTTACGTGCCCATAGCCCTGTTAGAGCCCAATACAACCTATGTGATGGAGTTTGATATTACCGACAAATCAGCCTCTATTACTCAATTCACCTGTCAGGCCAACAGTTCGGGCAATGATGTTTACCGGGCTACCACCCGTAAAACCGGCCTGGGGCATCATACCATTCTGGTGACCACGCCTGCCACGCCGGTCACTTATTTTAGGTTGCGTGTCACCTCCAATGTAACGACTGCCGGGACTTATTTCGTGGTAGACAATTTCGTGTTCAAAAAATATACCGCGGTAGAGCAAACCACTTCCTACAGTACCGATTTTAATTCGGCAGTGAAATCCGGGGTGAATGTCAATGACAACGGCCAGTTGTGGATACCGTTTACCAGTGGGGTGGATAATATGACCGTGGATGGCAGCAGCGACCGGCGCATCAGGGTCAGCTCTACCGATATGATCAGCAGCCGCATAAGGACCACCAGGGCATTGGCGGGTGGGTACCATTACATCCTGCGGTTTAGTTCGGCCCAGGATTCTGCCAACAAGCGACTGTTCCTGAATGTTTTTAACCGGGTCAATGGTGTATGGGGTAATACCCTGTACCAGGGGTTGTTTTATGTGGGGAATGGCAATTACCTGCTGAACATGGATATGCCTGCAGGTACCGATAGTATCCGGGTCGATTTTCAGCGGTTTGCCACTACGCCGCCTGCTAGCTATGATGGCCTTACCACCTCCTATTATATCGACAACTTCAGCATTACCCGCCTGGATACCTTCTCCACCCGCAAAGTAACCGTGTGCGACCCGCCACCAGCGGGTGAACAGAAAGAAGGGTTGTACAGGTATGGCTTTAACGGAAAGGAACTTGACAAAGAAACATCTTCAACAACTACATACGATTATGGGTTTAGAATTTACAGCCCTGCACTTGGTCGCTTCCTTAGTGTTGACCCATTGACTAAATCATATCCTTGGTACACACCATACCAATTTGCAGGAAACACACCAATACAAGCAATAGATTTAGATGGATTGGAAGAACTAAAAAGTATTTATTTTAAAAATGTTCGCTTTGTATTGTTAAAGAATGTAACGTTTGATTTTGTTATAAGAAAATCAACAAATACGTTAACTACCGAAATGATGGGCAAAGATGCCACAGGTAGAACAGAATATTCAGTCAATTTGCAGATGTATGAACCTAAACCAGGTACAAACCCTGATTATTATACTGCTACAAAACCTCAAGACAATTATAGAAGCCAAGGGTTAAATAATGCCGGTGGTAAGACTGTTGAAGGGAGGAGTTCGCCATCTACGTTTTTCTTCTCAATAGGTAACAATGGTGCAGTAACTGCGGGAATGGGAGATGCTCCGTTGGATAGTAAAGTATCCTTTGGAGGTGGAGTTCCATTGTATGTAAATGGCTTGAAATACGGAGAAGACAATATTTGGAAGCCGGGTACACCTGCTGAAATTGCTAAGAATACAAGAGGTGCTGTTGCTCCAGAAAACACTAAATATCTGTTACAAAAAAGTAATAGTGCTTATCCGAATCAAAATGACGATGAGGTAGGGAAGACTATCTTAGCGTATAACTCAAAGCAAAATATTTGGCTGATTGCATCTCAAGAAAATGGTACAGAGGGTATGACTTTAGACCGTTTAAGAGATAAATTAGTTAATGAAGGATGGGATCAAATATTATCCTTTGATGGGTCGAGTTCTGCAACTTTAGTAAAAGACAAGCAAATATTAACAAAGCCAGCTAACTACAAAAATAACACAGCTCCATCAGGATTATCGCTATCAGTACCGAACAAGTAAATAAACAATTTTTATTATGAAGCTACTATTTTTTTACTGCTGTTACTTATAACATTTTCCTGCAAAAACAATTCTTTACTTAAAAGAGAAAATAAGTTTCTAACTGATGAAGATAAATGCAGAATTATATCATACTATCCAATAATCAAATTAAAAGGCAGCGCAGATAGGATAAATGAATTTAATAAAACATTAGAGGATGTAAACGAAATGAGCCGCTATGTAGGAAACTGTGCATCATATTTTCCTGCTGAATATGCAGATAAGAAAAAGAAATTATTGGTGATTACAACGTACTATATAGTTCTGACAGCCTATTAAACATTGAATTTTTTACAAAATTTTCAGGTCTTTCCAAAGTTGAATATCGAAATGTATTTATTGATTTAAAAAATGGACAACTGTTAGAAGAAAATAAAGCCATACCAAATATCGAACGAGGAAAATTATATCCTTACGTTAAAAAATTCACTGACAGTACAGGCATTAATATTAACTTAAAAGCCTATGAGAGTAATAGCAATTATGCAATCATGTTTGGCAGAACAAAAACGATTTGGTTTTATATTTAGGGCAAGAAGGAGAATTTGGCGGTTATTATAAAATTTTAATTCCACTAACCGAAGCCACGAAATAAGTATAAACCAAAAATCAATTAGCCGTTTGCAAAAATGTGAACGGCTTTTTTTTGCCTTCGCCTCCCTTCGGTCGGCTCGGCGGTTTGCAGCAAGAAAATATTTTTTATCCCCTAAATTTCGTTCAATAAAAAGTTTTCCACTCTGCCACATTGGCTGTAACTCAATGTGGATAAGGTTTTCAGCAATTCGGTACAATGGCTTTGGTGTGTGGTTTTTCTGTGCAGGGCGGCGACGTTGTATGCTATGTAATTTTTATCAAGGTACATAGCATACAACGCTATGCCCTGCACAGCCCCCTCTGGCGCAAGTAGGCAGCGTAGCTCGGCGCGTGAGCGTACTTGTGCCCATCAAAAACACGTTAGCGTGTCTATAATCGCAATATTTATTTCCATTATTTCTTGTCAAAGCAGGATTGAAACAAAAATCGTAAATGACAAAAAAACAATATGGAGAGTACTTCAGCATGGGAAAATTAAAAATGACTCTTCCTTGTTCTTTTACAATATTAAAGCAGATGGAACTATGGAAGAGTTGCTTCTTCGAAATTCCAAATTTGTAGACCCAAATCTTAGTTCAGATGTAATCAACTATAAGAAGTGGCGAATAATCAATGATTCCACTATAAGCATTTATCTTATACCTTATAATGTTGAGATATTAAACGATAGCCTTTTTATTGGAGTAAACAAAAAGCATAACGATGACACTATTAAATTAATAAAGATTAATAGGTAGCCCTTCACTAATAGCTCCAGCTTTTGGAAAAACTGGACTGGGAACCCAATATTTATCCCCAATCAATTTGAAGGCTCTTTTGAAACGAGGTATAATAGAACCAATACCATAATATACAATGAACAAGAATGAATTAAAAACAAGTCTTGAACTATTAGGCATAAGTCAAAATCGGTATTCATTGAATGGCGATTTGAATCCTGACAGTATAGTGTTATTTCATAATTACAGTAATTGGGAGGTTTTTATTTCGACGAACGAGGAGGCCGAAATGATGAAAAAGTTTTTAAGTCTGAGAATGAAGCTTGCTTATATATCTATGAAATATTTAAAGATGCAAAAGATAAAGAAGTAAAATTCGGATTAAATACGTCAGGTACCTAGTGTAATGACAAATTAATTATGAAACATTTTGTATATTAGTGCTCTAAATCGACACTAATATGGCATTATCCTTAAAGCTTAACCGGAAAGAACTATCCTTTCTAGAGTCTAAAAAGCAAGGTAAGGATTTGGGGTTGCGCAGATATAACCGCATTAATGTGCTATTGCTTCTTCACAAAGGGAAGAAGGCGTCAGAGATAGAGGAGTTCCTGGGAGTCGACCGTATCACGGTCTGGCGCACAAAGAATCGTTATCTGGAGCAAGGGATAGAGGCGGCCATTGAGGAAGAAAGTCGTACAGGTCAGCCGGTGAAGTATACAAGCGATCATGAAGCTGAATTGGCCTCATTAGCCTGTGGTCCGTGCCCTGCAGGCAGAAAGCGTTGGACAATACGTTTACTCACAGAAGTGATCCGGTCCAAACCCGGTTTTGAACAGATCAGCCGCGAAAGTGTGCGGCTGGTGTTAAAAAAATGAATGTAAGCCTTGGTTAAGGAAGATGTGGTGCATTCAGGAGATAACCCCGGAATATCGTAAACGAATGTACCGGCTCCTGGATCTTTACAAGCAGCCATATGACGATAAACACCCGGTGATCTGCCTGGATGAAAAAGTAAACAGTTATTAATGGACAGCCGTTCACCGATAGCGGCCAAACCCGGAAATCCGGAAAAGTATGATTACGAATACAAGCGAAAAGGAACCTGTAACATATTCGTTGCAGTTGTACCCAAAGCCGGAAAGCGTATCGTGAAGGTAACAGATACAAGAACAAAGGCGGACTTTGCCTGCTTCGTTGAAGAACTGCTGAACAACCATTTTCCAGAAGCCGATTACATACAGTTAGTCGTGGACAACTTAAATACACATTTTGAACGTTCCTTTTATGAAACAATGGGGCATCAAAAGCTTCCCGGATACTGAAGCGAATAAGATTTATTTACACCCCGAAACATGCAAGTTGGCTGAATATGGCAGAAATTGAAATCAATATTATGGATAGGCAGTGTACCGGCGGCAGGATAGAATCAAAGAAAAAATTGATCACTGACATCCACGCCTGGAGCAAAAAGCGCAATCGTAATAAATGTGACATCGAATGGAAGTTTACACAGCAGGACGCAGATAAAAAACTTTCTAAACACTACGTTTCATAATTAATTTGTCACTACACTAGCAGCACTGCAACCTCTACAGCCTTTACACAATCAGGTGTCCGGATATCCGGAAGAGGTTAGAAAGGTATTTCAGAGCGGGCGGTCCGGCAAAAATGTAAAGAAGGATGCTACTGGGAGTGCTGAAGGAGAAATGAATATTTTGAAAACAGGGCAGCGGCAGCACTTTTTAATGAGCCTCCTGGTTCAAAAGCTGTAACAGCAGGCTGCTTTTTTATTGGCAACCATTCTGTTGGCTTTGGCGGCGGCGATTTGTTGGTGATAGGCGTATTAATCATAACGCTGCCCATTCAGCACTTCCAGCGGCGTTAATCCATTCAGTAGCTAGAATAGTTCAAAATATAGTTGATTGACTGAAGAAGTGTTTCTATATTAGGTTGAAAAACTATTGTGTTCCGATTGTCTGAGGTACGTTTAAGAAACCGACAAGTTCTTTGACATAAAGAAGCCAAATAGCGGTACAGCCGTACAAGGGTGCCACGCAAGAAATGTTTAATAGCAGCACAAAAGCCTGGTACCCTAAAAGCTCCTTCGACAGTAACAAACTGCAATGATACTTCGGAGCTCTACCACATACCATACTGGTGACCACGCCTGCCACGCCGGTCACTTATTTTAGGTTGCGTGTCACCTCCAATGTAACGACTGCCGGGACTTATTTCGTGGTAGACAATTTCGTGTTCAAAAAATATACCGCGGTAGAGCAAACCACTTCCTACAGTACCGATTTTAATTCGGCAGTGAAATCCGGGGTGAATATCAATGACAACGGCCAGTTGTGGATACCGTTTACCAGTGGGGTGGATAATATGACCGTGGATGGCAGCAGCGACCGGCGCATCAGGGTCAGCTCTACCGATATGATCAGCAGCCGCATAAGGACCACCAGGGCATTGGCGGGTGGGTACCATTACATCCTGCGGTTTAGTTCGGCCCAGGATTCTGCCAACAAGCGACTGTTCCTGAATGTTTTTAACCGGGTCAATGGTGTATGGGGTAATACCCTGTACCAGGGGTTGTTTTATGTGGGGAATGGCAATTACCTGCTGAACATGGATATGCCCGCAGGTACCGATAGTATCCGGGTCGATTTTCAGCGGTTTGCCACTACGCCGCCTGCTAGCTATGATGGCCTTACCACCTCCTACTATATCGACAACTTCAGCATTACCCGCCTGGACACCTTCTCCACCCGCAAAGTAACCGTATGCGACCCGCCACCGGCGGGTGAACAGAAAGAAGGATTGTACAGGTACGGGTTTAACGGCAAGGAGAATGATAATAACGTGAAAGGTGAAGGCAATCAGCAGGATTATGGTATGCGGGTGTATGATCCGAGGATTGGAAGGTTTTTGAGTGTGGATCCGATTGCAAAAGATTATCCTGAGTTAACACCTTATCAGTTTGCAAGTAATACACCGATTTGGGCAATCGACTTAGATGGGTTAGAAGGTTTCATTGCAACGGGAATGCCATTAGGGAATTCAGGACATGGACATGGAATGATAATTAGTGCCCCGGATGCAGCGAAGATTAACAATACTGTGGGGAATTGGGTTTCCACTAAGCATCAGCAAGGCATGCGAAATGTTAGAATTGCCGAACAAGCGAAACAACAAGCTATAAAACAAGGAAGAGCAGATGGGGATGGGATCACTTGGTACACTAAATCTCTCGTTTATCTCGGCCCTTGGTGGAACAGCACGGCGGCTTTATCAGATGCAAACGATGGTGCTGTGATACTGTCAGGTAAGAATCTTGATGGGTCTGAAGCTACGGCAGGCGACTATGTCGCAGCCGGTGTTGGTTTCTTTATTCCTTTTGTTAGTGGAAAGGCTGCGAAAGAGTTTCTTCAAGGATTTGTAACCAGTGTTTCAGGCTACAAGTTCAACGGGAAGGTTATAAGAAATGCCGATGAGTTTGAGAAAGCATTGTTTAATGTTGGAAGTTTTAACGATAAAAAAGCGATGATTCAATCAGTTTTGAGGGATGCTGCAAAAACAAATGGATGGAAGAAGGCTTCTGATTTGTCTAAAAAGACCGGCCGTGAAATTTATGACATGGGAGACGGCGCATTTGCTTCCATTGATGAGTTGCACGGACATTTTGAGATTTTTCAGAAAGAAGGCAATAAGACTTTGAAACATCAGGGATCGATAAATATTGACGGAGTTAAAAACAAAGAAGGAAACAAAAACTATGACATTAAGATCAATTAACTTGTTTGAGATTGATGATGATAGACAGTTTCAATCTGGCACTATCTTTAGAATTTATAATGTCAAACGATTGGATATTATTAAGCAAGAGTCAGATTTTCAAGATGAAGAACGGAGGAAGTTGGATTTCTACGACTTTTTGCTTGTTGACACAAATGCGTTATCTGCTGAAACATTTTCATTAATAAATGTAACGTTGGATAGCAGCAACAAGGGCGAAGTTTTGTGTATTTTGAAAAGTGGCGAATCAAGATACTTTTTGGATGCTAAAGTTTTGAAATCATATTTTGAAGGAAGTGAAGATGTTCATGTGTTGGAGGGATAATGTTGGCAATGTTCCAATCGAGCGATGTTCGCATCTCCCTCGGCAATAAAAACGTATATCAAAGGAGTTGACATCGGTCAGCTCCTTTGAATTTTGGGGCATAACCGCCGGCCTTGTTACGGGCGTTTTTTATATTGCCGGAGTAGTTCTATTTTTATGTTACCATGCAAACATCCTTAGCGCATTTACCGGAACACAAGCAGGCGCAGCTTGGTGATATCACGGCCATCATTGTGAAGGCCGTGGATCCTGAGAAGGTGATATTGTTCGGCAGCCATGCTACGGGGCGGTGGGTGCAGGAGCGGGGTACGGAGGAGGGTAGGTTGTATGAGTATGTGAGTGATTATGATATCCTGGTGATCACCCGCAGCGGCGATGAGCGCAAGGATTACGAGGTGCAGGACATCATCGAAAACCGGTGCGTGTACAAGACGCCGGTCAATGTGATCGTGCATGATATCGGCTTTGTGAATAAGATGCTGAGCGAGGGGCAGTATTTTTTAGCGATATAGAGCAGGAAGGCATCCTGCTCTATGATGCGGGCAGTACGCCCCCTCTGGCGCAAGGAACTGTCATCCAAATTTTATTTGTTTGCCCCTGGCGAAAGGTGGGTCGCTCTGCAGACTGGCAAATGCAGCGTTGTAGAGCGGCTCACCTTCATCAGGAAAGAGGTGACACCTTTCCCTTACCACGAAAACGAAAAGGTGTCACCTCTTAGCCCCTGGCGCAAGTATGCAGCGTAGCTCGGCGCGTGAGCGTACTTGTGCATCCTGTTACTATAAACACCAGAACAGGGAATGTAGTCGATGGGAACACAAGGATATATGAGATTCAACGGAGAGGATTGAATGTGGAAGTCCCAGTTAAAGGGTACACTCCCAATAATTCAGCCTTCCCAGACCTGAAAGAACCACCTCCCCAAAATTAGAATAATGGAAAAGAAACTCTTACTCTACTTATTATATTCAGCACTTATAGATATTAGGCAACGTAGTTATGAGAATAACGATAAGGAATCTTTTGGAATATGTGACTTGCTTCATAATATTCCGTTAGCACTTGCTGCTGAAGAAGATAGCAAAGATACCTATGAAAGGTTATGTGAAAAGGTCGAAGCAATGGGTGTTCAGGATTGGCTTAGTTCACGTAAGGAAGAATTTTATCAGAGATATCCAGAGTATAAAAAATTATGAAGGGGCTGAGCAAGCCAATCTCGGAATCCCCCGCAGCGATAAATCGTATATTAAAGGAGTTGATCTGAGTCAGCTCCTTTGCTTTTGGCGGGCTTAACGACTAACCTTGTTGCCATCGTTTTTTCTAATGGATCAGTAAACTATATTTGAGTAGCTATGCAAACATCCTTAGAATATTTACCGAAGCACAAGCAGGGGCAGTTGCGGGAGATCACGGCCATCATTGTGAAATCGGTGCCCCGCCTCTGGCGCAAGTATTCAGCCTAAAAAGAAAAATCACAGAATGAACAACCTAAAGTCGATTCATCAAAGAATGGGCAACCAAATTAGAATAAAAATAAAATTAACCATTCTCTTGTGTCTATTAGAGTGCTTATGCATGGCTCAAAGTAAGGAAGTTTCAATTGTATATGGCAAAGTCATAGAAGTCGACACAATTCATAGTGAAGCGATTAGGGAAAACGCTTTGCTGAATTACGATAAGTACTTATATGACATTTATCATGTAAAAGTTATTGATCAAAGAAAGGATACTATTTTGCTTGCAATAGTGTATAACATAACAAAGGATGTGGATTCTGTTGTCAAAAATTGCGGGGTAAAAATGGGAAATACCTATGAGTTTATAGCTAGTTATTTTTCTCCTTGCAATTCAGATTTTCCAAAGATGAATGGCTGTGATTATTTACATAACATATATGTCGGAAGTAAAGGGAGTAAAAAAAAATACACCCGCATATTAAGGGTTATAGATATAATAGCAATCGATAAAGCTTTGTGGGAAAAATTATAGGCAGAGTGGGCAGTATCCAACTTATCACCGGGCAACCTTCACAACGTGTTGACGATTAGCGATCCGGATATCCGGATCGCGGAAAAATAAGATTTACACTGTAAGGTGCACTTAAAATGGTGAACCTGTACAAAGAAACAGGCCAGCATATAGAGTTAACGAAGCTCTTTGTGTCGGTCTGTTTTATTTTCAACCGGCGGGTAAGACAAAGGAGTGTAATCTTGAACATCCTCTGACTAAGCTGGGTCTCAAAAGCACAAGCCGGGCTATTGATAAAATAAGACCAGCCAGTAAAAAGTCTGCTTACAGTTGGCTTACTTAAAAGCCATAGCAACAAGCGGCTTTCTTGTTGGTGGCTGTCCGGCTGGCCCTGGCAGTTGCAATCTGCTGATGGTATTGAGCAGGATCGTACTGTTGGCCGCCCAAGGCCTCGACAGCAGTAAGCCCCTTTAAAGCAGTTAATGGACGGCTGGCATAATCTTCGACCATTTTAGGCATATGCCGTCTCAATGCTTCGTGATCGGCTATAGGGTGATGGTAGAGGTAATGGTACTTGGCTTGTTTATTGACAGACTCCCCCTCTGGCGCAAGTATGCAGGGGCTAGCCCAGCGCGTGAGCGTACTTGTGCCCATCTTGCCAATCTTTTTTGTTGCCACTTAAAGAAAGGTAGCAATGTAAGCTTCCCCGAACTTCGGCCACAAGAATTAGAGTTACCAATTGTATGAATTATTAACTTTAAACTTGGATTATGAAACGACTCTCCCGTTGACGTTAGCATCTACTCCAGCTTAGTGCATTAGCATACTACGCCCTGCAATAGACAATCCGATTACGGATGATTTATTTTGAAATGAAGATATCCCTCCACTGGCGGCGGCATCGCCACTTCCTCTTCCTGGCAGCTAACGCCAGCTGCAATAGAATAAGTATAGGTTGAAAGTGGATTCGCATTATATGTGGCCCCTGCAAATACCAGCTGTCCTTTTTCATTCACCACCCATCCCTGCACCGGCTTTTTATAACCACTACCCGCTGCCTTCCTACTACGGACTTCCCGACTTCCCGATTTCCGGTCTTCCCGTCTTTCCTCCTCCATCCACTTCGCCAATGCAGGCGGCAGCTCCCATTGCGGCCAGTCTGTTCTATAACCCAGTCGCGTAAGTTCTTCCCAGGCAGCCTGCTGCACCGTTTCTTTTGTGGCTCCCTGGTGCAGGAGCTTTACGCCGAGGCCTACCAACTTGCGGTACAGGTCATGGCAGCGCCAGTCTTCGGTAAGATTGTTGTACACCGGCGTCACCCATTCCGACGCCCTGGCCAGTACCCCTGCATGGTGCATCGTACGGCGGAAGCGCTTGTCTTTTTAACCTGTTTTCCCGTCAGCGAACTTTTGCTGCGCATAAAGTACGCACCATACATCTTATAGCAGGTGATGATACCACACAAAGTGGCTTCTACCTCAGTGGCCGCCAGGTAGTTCTTCCTGAATTCCTCCAGATGAGGCGGTAGATCAATATATTGTAAACGCTTTTTCATGGCAGATATCCATACCCTGAAATTACAAAATAAACACATATAACTATTGTCCGGGGCCTGGAATCTGGTCAAAATGAGGCAATTGGCCGCCACTTGGCCGGCCCTTGTTCGCCCCATGTTCGCTGCTCATTAGTGGTTAATGCGCATTTTCTAAGGGTTTCGTTTCCTGAGCTGGACCGAAGAAGACACGAACATAGTACGAACTTGGTACGAATGAAACCTAAAGGAAACAGGTGTGTACCATGCAGGAATAACTATCCAGTTTCCGGAGTTATATAAAATGGCTAGACCATGGCAGCCTGAAACATAGGCCCAGAAAAGCCTTCAGCAATAAAAAAAAAGGGGCTTTCACGTTAAGGCTGATCACCTGTTAACACAATCAACCCGTTGTCACATGAACTTCCCTGAAAAAAATGGCTTGCCCTTGGAGCGTCGATTACACCGCCCTGTTTTTGTCTGTTCTTTTCCTGCTCGTCACCCTCCTTTTCCCAGCCAGGCATTTTGCACAGCAATTTTCCACTCAGGTATCGGAAACCTTCAAGTCCGATGGCAGCCTGACTTACCGGAAATTGGGTCATGAATTCTATTCTTTAACACAACAGTTTGGCAGATCCCAATTAGGCTTTACATTCAAATTGCACAAGGTAAAATACAGCATCCGGCTGCGCCGGTACGATAGCACCATGCAAATGCTGAAAGAACAGGAACTGTTTAAGGATGATAAAAAAGCAGGCCCCTTTCCGCCTTACCTCGGAACACATAACGGAAAATTGTTCTTATTGTATTTTCTATATGAAAAAGAAGAAGAAAACATACGCTTAATGATGGCCAGTATTGACCCGGTTTCACTGGAAGTACAGGCCGAAAAAGAATTGATGGCATTGCAACAGGCCAACACAGGACTGATCAAGTCATGGGATACTTATAACAGTACCAATATCACAGTGAAGGAGTCTCCCGACGGAGCCGGTTGCTGATCTATTGGGCCAATGACCTCAATAATCAGTTTTCCTTTCGCGTATTGGATAATAGTTTTAATACCATGTGGAAAATGGATGAAACGGTGAGGGCAACAGAAGCGATCTCGCAATTCTCAGGGTGTATGGATAATGAAGGACGCGTATACGCGGGCTATACCCTGACTGCTACCGGTGCCAAAAAGTAGCCGTATACCAGGAGGGTAAAAAGTAAAGGAGTACAACCTGCAATTAACTGCCGGTTCCATATACCAGTCGATCCTGACCGGTTGCTCCAACAATAAACAGGTACACATAGCAGGCAGTTATTCCACCCAGGAGGGTAAATTGAATGGGCTGTTTCAACAAACCATCAATACAGCCGATCTTTCTATAACGAAACCCATTGCCCTCCCCTTTGAAAATACCTTGGTAGAGCAATTGGATAAAGACGGATGGGGAAGCACAAAAACGAAGAATTACGGAATCAACCCATTGGGGCTGCAGGGCTTTGTGTTGAGCGATGGACGTATTGGATTGGTGGGAGAATACCGGAAATCAAACTGGACCGGAAGAGCGACCTTTATCACCTCTGGTAGTTTGGTCTATGCCATCCTCGACGGCTCAAAAGGCAAGGTAGCCTCCATCCCCAAATACAGAACCAGTGCCGGAAGCACCATCGGCGACTCCTATGCCGCGTTTCCCTATAAAAACACCCTGCTGATCTTTTACAATGACCAGGAAAGCAATTTACAGCGGGATATTACCAAACCGGCCACCACCTCCAACGTGTATAAAAACTCCGTACTGGCAGTAGCTTATATGAATGGCGATGCCATTAGCCGGCAAACCTTGATCGACCTCACCAAAGACAACTTTTTGGCCGTTGGCGAAGGCATGAGCCCCCTGCAAGGGAACAAAGTATTGATCCCTGTTTATAAAATAAAAGGATTGGGCGGCGTGGGCAATGATCAAAAATGGGGATACATCAATATTGATTAGTATCTTTCCCATCATGATCAAAAGCCTGCTCCTGCTCCCTTTACTACTCATCACCCTCCTGCTCAGCGCACAAACCGACACAGCAGGATTCTATACCTCCTTTGACGGCACTAAAATATTCTATGAAGTAAAAGGTAGCGGACAGCCCGTCGTATTGCTACATGGCTTTATCGTCAACAGCAGTACCTGGAAAAAAGCAGCACTGTACAACGACCTGCAGAAAGCCGGCTACCAGGTCATCACACTCGACCTGCGCGGCAATGGGCAATCCGGCAAACCGCATGAAGCAGCAGCCTATGCCAATGATGCCGAAGCAAAAGACATTATGGGACTGCTTACCCACCTGGGCATCCAACAATACCAGGTAGTCGGATATTCACGCGGCTCCATCATTACGGCCCGCCTGCTGGTATTGGACAAGCGGGTGCAAAAAGCCGTACTGGGCGGCATGGGTACCGATTTTACCAATCCCAACTGGCCCCGCCGTATTATGTTTTACCGGGCCCTCTCCGGCGATTCCATACCCGAGTTGAAAGGTGTGGTGGACTATGTACAGCATTCAGGCCTCGATCAAAAGGCCCTGGCCCTCCTACAAAAAGAACAACCCTCCACCCCTAAAGAAGTATTGGCTACTGTACAACAACCCGTCCTGGTAATTTGCGGTACAGAAGACAGCGACAATGGCGCTGCAGCCGATCTGGCCCGTCTCTTTCCCCATGCCAGCTTCGCCCCAGTGCCAGGCAATCATAACAATGCCGCCGCCTCACCCCAATTCTCCGAAGCTATCCTGGCATTTTTAAAACGGTAAAACAATATTGATCTATTACTTAAACGCATCCTCCTGCTTATGGTAGTTCAGAAAGGCTATTACTTTGGGGTGCGCCAATAGGGTAAAAGTAAAGAGTAATAGACCAGCTACTTTTAAAAATGCAGTGAGGGTTAAAACAAGGTCAGCCCCTGCCTGATGGGTTATTTTCAACCACTCACCGATAAATCCCAGCACATAGCCAAAGACTAAAATCAGTAATCCCAATTTAATTTTCATATCCTGCACAGTTTAAGCGTTAAACACATTTCTTAGCCTGATTAGTATCTGTACATCCAATTAATTTGCGAAATTGAACACAGCGTTCCCCCTCCCAAAAAATTGCCAGGCTTTTGTGTGGCTCCGCATTTCCCGACTTCCAGACTTTCGGTCTTACGGTCTTCCCCACTTCCCGTCTTCTTTAAAAGCGTAAAAACTACACGATATTATCCACATCGACCAGTAGGACACACCGGCATAGCAAAAGATACTTAGCTTACAGCGTTTAAGCTCAGCTATTATCATGGAATCAGTCAACATCAAGAAACTTGCCCAGTTATTGAACCTTTCCATTGCCACCGTATCCAAAGCCTTGCGCGACAGTTACGATATCAGCAAGGAAACCAAAGAAAAGGTCATCGCCCTGGCCAATGAGCTGAATTATGTACCCAACCCCTATGCCAGCAGCCTGCGCAAACACAAAAGCAAAACCATTGCTGTTATTATACCCGAAATAGCCAACAACTACTTCACCCTGGCCATCAATGGCATTGAAAGCGTTGCCCAGCAAAAGGCTACCATGTGCTCATCTATTTAACCCATGAAGATGTGAACCGCGAAATAGCTTTTGCCCGGGAATTATTCAATGGCCGCGTTGATGGCGCCCTCATTTCTGTATCGGGCACCACCACCGATCATACCCACTTAAAGAACCTCCAGGACAAAGGACTGCCCATTGTTTTCTTTGACCGGGTTTGTGAAGAGTTGGAGACCTTGAAAGTGACTACCGACGATTTTGAGAGCAGCTACCTGGCTACTCAGCACCTTATAGAACAGGGCTGTAAAAGATCGCCCACCTGGCTATTTCCAGCCAGTTGTCCATAGGCAATAAAAGAAAACAGGGCTACCTCAAAGCCCTGGCCGATCACCAGTTACCTGCCCACGAAACCTTGATTGTAGAAGGATCTAATGATGAAGAAAAAGACATCAACCTGGTGCAGGAGATGTTTGTGCGCGAAAAACCCGACGGTATTTTTGCCGCTGTAGAACGGTATGCCATGGCCGCCTATGAAGTGTGCGGGCGCCTTCAGCTACACATACCGCAGGATGTAAAGGTCATCAGCTTTTCCAATCTGCGCATTGCCGCCTACCTCAACCCCTCTTTAACCACCATTGCACAACCGGCTTTTGATATTGGAAAAGAGGCTGCGTCCAGATTACTGACGGTACTCGAAAAAAAGAATGCCCAATTACCCAATGAAAGCCTCATCTTCAAATCCTCCCTCATCCAGCGCGCCTCTACCAGTAAGTAACCAGGTACCGGTTGCTATTCCCCTCTGGCCCCTCGCCATTTACCCCTCGCCACTCACCTACAAATACCACTTCTTATACCGGCCCAGCGCTTCTATAAAATAATAATCGGCATAGGTCAACGGCATATCCACTTCCGATTGATGAGGCAGCGAACCAACACTGTGCAACAACAGGAAACCACCATTGCTGCCCAATGGCGCACGGTAGGCAGGAGAAGCCAATGATTGCAATAGCTGTGCTGCCGTAGCAACGTATTCTGTCTTTTGTTTCCCTTTACTGTATTGCCCCAGCTCCAGCAATGCCGAAGCCATGATCGAACCAGCGGAGGCATCCCTTTTGGCCTGTGGTATATCTGTGGCATTGAAATCCCAATAAGGCACTTTATCTGCCGGCAGGTTGGGATGGTTCAACAGGAAAGCCGCGATCTTATGCGCCTGGTTAAGATAAACAGGGTCCTTGGTAAACCGGTACATCACCGTATAGCCATACAATCCCCAGGCTTGTCCACGCGCCCAGGCCGATTCATCGGCAAAACCCTGGTGGGTTACTTTGCGCGATACACCACCTGTGGCCAGGTTATAATCCAGCACATGGTACGAACTATTATCCGCGCGGAAATGATGTTGCAAGGTGGTATTGGAATGCGTTACTGCTATCTGATGGTATTTGTCATCTCCCCCATGCTGAGTTACCCATTCCAACAATTCCAGGTTCATCATATTGTCGATGATCACCGGACACTTGAAGTTCTTACTGGAATCCCAGGATTGAATGGCCTTAATGGAAGGCCGGTACCTGGTTGATAATGAATGGGCCGCAGTAAAGATCACTTCTTTATAAGCAGGGTCCTTTGTAATAGCATAAGCAGTACCAAAACTGCAATACATCATAAAACCCAGGTCATGGTTGCCCGTATACGTCTTTTCCTTTTCCAGGATGGCCAGTCGCTTTAAAGCTTCTGCTTTAATAGCTTCATCTTTGGTATAGGCATAGATCATCCAAAGCGTGCCAGGATAAAAACCACTGCACCACCATTTGGTATTACTCGTAACCAGCGAATCCTTTCCGGCCGCATAACTACGCGGCATTACTGTTGCCGGCAGTTTTGAAGCCAACACTTTATACTGTTGTGCAGCAAACTGCATGTTCTCATCAATCAATTGCTGCATCGCTTTCTTTGAACTTTGCGCCTGCATCTCATGTAATACGACCAACGCAAGCACCACAATCATTAATTTTCTCATATACTGTATTATTCTGTATTCTGTATTCTGCCAGCTGTATTCTGTATTCTTTTCCCTAGGTCGACATCCTCCTGATCAACTCCACCGGTGTAATGATGGGCGCCGCATCAATAGCCGCCATCTGTCGGTCATTCTTTAACAACTTCAGCAACTCAGTCACGATCACCGTACCAATACGCCCCGGGAATTGTTCTACCGTCGTGATCGAAGGGGTAACGATGGATGAACGCGGATCATTGGAATAACCCACAATACGCAGTTCCTGCGGTATGGCAATCCCTTTCTCTTTGGCAAATTGCAAAACTGTCAACGCCGTAAGGTCATTGGCAGCCAATATGGCATCGGGGTAAGGCTTTCGGGCAAACAACCGGTGCATGGCCTTGCGGGCATTATCAACCGTTAATTCCTGGTAATACACCCAATCCTTTTGTACAGGTACCCCGTGCTGACGCATCGCCTGCTCAAAACCAGCATACCGGTCAATGTAAATATTACAGCCAATAGGCCCCGATATGTACGCTATTTGCCGGCTGCCCAGCTCGATCAAATGCGAAGTAGCCAGGTAAGCCCCCTGAAATCATCGCCCTTGATTATACAAGCGGGATAAGGTGAAACCGGCACCCGGTCGTAAAATACCACCGGGATATTATTCTGGGTGAGAATATCAAAATGACTGAAATCGGCAGTAAACAAGGTACAGGCCACGATCACCGCATCCACCCGGGAGGCATACAGGGTTTGCGCCAGGTCTTTTTCTATCTCCAATGAATCGTTCGACTGGCAAATAATAAGGTTATAGCCATGTACATGCAACCCATTCTGAATGGTAGTAATGATCTCCGTATGCACAAACATCGAAATACGCGGAACGATCAGGCCAATGGTATGCGTTTTATTGGTACGCAAACCCGAAGCCATGATATTACGCTTATACCCTACCTGCTCTACCATCGTCATCACCTTGGTACGGGTTGACTCATGCACATGGGGATGATTGTTCAATACCCGCGAAATGGTAGCAGGCGATAACTGCAAGGCAGCAGCAATATGTTGGATGGAATTCTTTTTGGCAATTTTCTTTTTCATATTGGCATGTGGTACAGTAAGGACGATAACTTAATCCATTAGTTGCATCGACTACTGAAATCGTTTCCAGAACAAACAAATTACCGTACCAACCTGGCCGGGAAGCCTGCCACCCGAACAAATAGCGCATTGTTCATATATGTGGGCAACCTGTTAGCATAAGCAATCGTTTGTGGTAAATCAAATAGCCCAACCAAACTTGATAAAAAAAGCTGGAATCGTTTTCAGATTATGTTTATTTATTTACTGAAACGTTTTCGTAAAAATAAACCCCTCTACCACAAGATTCGTATAGAGTAGAATGTCTAATTTCCATTGTACAGTGGTGTATTGCATCCAACAAGCCACCAGCACCATCATCTTTTCAAGCGAAACCCGATTGTCATGCACATCATACGTCTGTTACCCGGCCTCCTGGCCCTGCTGCTTTTTTTCATCCGCTCCTGCCAGCGCCCAAACCGATTATATAGGTACAGCCGTTACCCCGCCCGCCCATCCCCGGCTATTGCTGTTCAAAGGAGAAGAAAAGAACATTCAAAAAACCATCGCAGGCGATAAAACATGGGATGGCATACACCAGGCCATCCTCACCGGGTCAAACGCCATCATTCAATTACCTGTACTGCAACGTATACAGATCGGCCGCCGCCTGCTCGACAAATCACGCGAAGCCATCCGCCGGCTCTTTTTCCTTTCGTATGCTTATAGGCTCACGCAACAACCGGCCTACTGGCAACGTGCCGAACAAGAGATGTTGGCCATCGCTGCTTTTACGGATTGGAACCCCTCGCATTTCCTGGACGTTGCCGAAATGACCATGGCCATGGGTATTGGATATGACTGGCTCTATGACCAACTCTCCCCTGCTACCCGCACCATCATCAGAGAAGCCATCCTTAAAAAAGGGATCGAACCTTCGCTGGACGCCAAAAACAATGGCTGGCTCAAAGCAGAACACAATTGGAACCAGGTATGTAATGCGGGCATCAGTTATGGCGCCATTGCCATTTATGAAGACCAGCCCGGACTGGCCAAACAGATCATTAACCGGGCCATTGAAACCATTGTAAAACCGATGGCCGATTATGCACCCGATGGCGCTTACCCCGAAGGTTATGGCTATTGGGGATATGGCACCAGCTTCAATGTACTATTCATCAGCGCCATCGAAAAACTGTTTGGCAAAGACTTCGGCCTTTCCAATAAACCGGGTTTTCTCCAAACAGCCGCCTACCTCGAAAATATGACTGGTCCCACCGGTAAACCGTTCAATTATTCCGATGCCGGCGGTAGTGGCGGTTTACAACCTGCCATGTTTTGGTTTGCCGCCAAACAAAAAGATCCGTCGCTGTTATGGGTAGAAAAGAACTGGCTATTGAACAGCGATCCTAAAACACAGGTGGGCAATCGCCTGCTGCCCGCCATTATGTTGTGGGGCGCCGGTACACCCATTAATAAAATAACACCCCCTGCCTCCACTAGCTGGGTAGGCAAAGGCAAGAACCCCGTAGCGTTGATGCGTACTTCCTGGACAGATGCCGCTGCCATTTTTGTGGGGATGAAAGGGGGCTCCGTATCTGTCAACCATGCGCACATGGACATCGGCTCCTTTGTGATGGATGCGGACGGCATACGCTGGGCCATGGATTTTGGTATGCAGGATTATGAATCACTGGAATCCAAAGGCATCAAATTGTTTGGAAGAACACAGGATGCCCAACGATGGACGGTATTTCGCCTCACCAACCTGGTACACAATACCCTCACCGTTAATAACCAGCACCAACGCGTAGAAGGCTATGCGCCCATTACCGCTTCTTCGGCCAAACCGGGCTTTATGCAGGCTACTACCGATATGACAGCCGTTTATAAAGGCGCCCTGTCGAAAGCCCAACGCGGTATTGCCATTGTTGATAAAACCTATGTATTGGTACAGGATGAAGTGGAAACCCTCAACGAAGCCACCACCATCCGGTGGACCTTACTTACACCCGCCAGCGTAACCATTACCGGCAGCCATAAGGCCGAACTGACGAAGGACGGGAAGAAGCTGCAGCTCGAAGTAAATGCACCCGGGGCCGTTACTATGAAAACATGGTCAACCGATCCGCCCAATAACTATGATGCGCCCAATCCCGGCACCACGTTGACAGGCTTTGAAGTAACCCTGCCGGCCAATACAAAAGCCACTATTACGGTTACCCTTAAACCTGGTAAAGCAGCCGGTACCACAACCCGTTCGATCACACCGCTTGCCAACTGGCCACAACAATAAACTCATCCATTCACCTGTAATGCCCTGTATGAAAAAAATAACATGGTTCCTGCTTACCCTGCTGCCTGCCAGCCACCTGCTGGCTCAGCAAAACCTGTTGAGCGGTAAGTACCCCGCAGCTCAATTGAAGTCCGTATTGATCCCCCAATCCCAATGGACACCCTTTCCCCGCATCACTGATCGCGCGGGATGGGCCAAAGCAGATGCTGCTACCATGAAAGCTTGCCTCGACAAAGCCAATACGCTCCTTAACTACAAGTGGCCGCCCATACCAGCTACCACCTCCTTACTGATAGAACGCACCGGCAACCGCAGCGATTACCAGGCCATTGCCAACGAAAAACGTGCAGCCCTGGGCGCCTTGTTAATGGCTGAAATATATGAGAACAAAGGCCGCTTTGTGGACCCCATCATCAATGGCGTATGGTCTATTTGTGAAGAATCCTTCTGGGGAGCATCGGCGCATTTGCCACAATCCAAAGAGATTGCAGGACTGGTAGATGTATCAGCACCCTTTGTTGATCTGTTCAGCGCCGAAACAGGTACTTTACTGGCCTGGGTGGATTATTTCGCAGGCGACAAACTCGATGCCGTTTCACCACAGGTCAGGAAACGGATATACTATGAAACCAATTACCGCATTTTTCAACCCCTCATGACCAAACCACATGGCTGGATGACAAAGACTGCCAATGGCAGGCCCCCCGAATAATTGGAATCCCTGGATCTGCTCCAACTGGCTCAATACCGTATTGCTGTTGGAAAAAGATGATACCAAACGGACTGCCGCAGTAGGTAAGCTATTATGGGTACTCGATGAATTTGTAAATCCCTATCCACAGGATGGTGGCTGCGATGAAGGGCCTGGCTATTGGGGCGCGGCAGCAGCCTCACTGTATGACAATATATCCATGCTGAACCTGGCCTCTAACAATGCCTTCAGTTATGTGTTGGAAGATGAGAAGATCAAAAACATGGGCCGCTTTATTTACCGTGCCCAGATAGGCCCTCAATACTTTGTCAACTTTGCCGACGCCTCCCCCACCCCTGGTATGTCGGCCGATATGATCTACCGGTTTGGCAAGGACATTAAGGACAGCAATATGGTAAAATTTGGCGCCTGCTACCACCACCCCAATGATGGCAGCATAGACCGGTACCATTTCTTCCGGAATTTCTATTCCCTGTTCATGCAGGAGGAGTTTAATAACGCCCCCAAAGGCCTTCCCCTGCCTGCCAGTGTATGGCTGCCCGATATACAGGTTATGATGGTACGTGACAAACAAGGCGCCACCGATGGGTTCTTTGTAGCCGCCAAAGGCGGCCACAATGATGAAAGCCATAACCACAATGATATTGGCAATTATATTGTGTACTACAATGCCCTACCCCTCCTGATCGATGTAGGCAGCGGCACCTATACCCGCAAAACATTCAGCAGCCGGCGGTATGATATTTGGTACAATTGCTCCGAATACCACAATACGCCTACCGTTAATGGCGTGAACCAATCGCCCGGCGGCAGCTTCAAAGCCACCAACGTTGTGTATAAAGAAGACAAGGGCTTTGCCGAGTTATCGCTGGACATCGCAAAAGCCTATCCCGAAAAAGCAGGCATCAACAGTTGGCAACGCACCATACGCTTAAACCGGGGTAAAAATGTGGAAGTAAAAGACAACCTGGTACTCACCAGCGCCGATAACATCGTACAAAACCTCATGACCTGTTACCCGGCCACCATCAACACCGCAGGTGAAGTGATCATTCATTATGCCCCAACAAATGGTACCCCCAAGGATTTTGTGATCAAATACAATCCCAAACAATTGGGCGTAACGATTGAACAAGTACCCCTCACCGCGGTGGAAGACAAAGGGGTGCTAGACAGGTGGGGCAACAATATTTACCGCATCACTTTTAAAGTCATTGTACCCAAACTCAAAGACAAGATCAATTTTGTCATTGCACCCAAATAATGCCCATGTACCGGAAATACTTTACCTGCTTATATGCCGCCTTATTGATACTGGTTTCCTTTTTCAACAGCCAGGCACAAAATACCGGCCTTATCAAAAAACGGGTAGTAGATGAACTCCTGGCCCCATCAGTGAACGAGGCAGGCATACAACAACTTATTAAAACCATTCAACCCGATGGTACCTGGCCCGGCATCAATTACCAGGATGTTTCCCGTACCGGCTTTCAACACAAAGACCACCTCGACAATATGCTGGCCCTGGCCCGGGCATACAAAAAACCAGGCACGCCGCTATTCACGGCACCGGCAGTAAAGCAAACCTTTTCCCTGGCGCTTGACTACTGGCTGGCCCATGATTTCAGGTGCGATAACTGGTGGTGGAATGAAATGGGCACACCCAATCTCATGATCAATACCCTGCTGGTGATGGACAGTAGTCTTACCCCTACACAAAGGACCGAAGGCCTGAAGATTGCCCACCGCGCCAATATGGAAACCTTTGGCGCCCGCCCCGGCGGCGACCTGATACCCATTGCCGGTATGCTGGCCAAACAGGGATTGTTGTTGGGCAGTGCCGATACGCTTAAAAAAGCCCTGCAAGCGATGGCTGCCGATATTAAGATCAGCAATGGACGTGGACTGCAACCGGACATGAGCTTTCATCACCGCACAGACAACGTAATATCTACACTTACTTACGGCAGCAATTATGCCAGCTCTTTTGCCTATTGGGCAGCCAAGATCCAGGGGGCAGGTTTTTCCTTCCCGGATGCTTCTGTTAAACTGGTAACAGACTATTTCCTGGATGGCATTTGCCAGTCGATGGTATATGCCACCTATCCCGATCCGGGCGCTATGAACCGCGATATCAGCCGCAAAATGCCCTCGAAGCAGAAGATATCAGCTTGCCCGGAAACCTGCTGCAAGCGTCCTCCTATCGTGCTAAAGAACTGGCCGATGTCATCAGCATACGCCAGGGTAAAACAAAGGCCCAATTTACCAGGGACCGTTACTTCTGGCATTCCCATTATTATACCCATGAGCGTCCGGCCTATTATGCGTCTGTACGTATGCATTCCGCCCGCGCCAATAATATGGAAGAACCACACAATGAAGAAGGCATCAAGAACCATTATTATGGGGATGGCTCCTTTTTCCTGACGCGCACCGGGCAGGAATATTTCAATATTTTCCCCATCTGGGATTGGCGCAAGATACCCGGGGCCACCATTGTACAAAAGGAGGACTTTCCGCATTGGAGACAGTTGGCCAGGAAAGGGCTCACTGATTTTGCCGGGGCTGTGAGTGATGGCAGGTATGGCGTAGCTGCTTTTGATTTTGCCAGCGTGCATGATCCCCTCAAAGCCCATAAATCCTGGTTCTTCTTCGACCAGGAGATCGTATGCCTCGGCGCAGGCATCCAGGTAGATACTGCCTTGCCTGTGGTTACCACCCTCAATCAATGTTTATTGAACGGCCAGGTAATGGTAAAAGAGAAAGGTAGCCAACCTGCCACCATCCTTGAAACCGGCGCGCATACCTTACCTTATGTGTCCTATGTATTGCATGACAGTGTAGGTTATTTTTCCCGCAACCTGCTATGGTGAACATCAGTAATGCAGAACGCACCGGCAACTGGCGGCAGATCAATCACCAGGCCTGGGCCACAGAAGAAACAGTACGAAAAAGGGTATTGGCTCTCTGGCTCCATCATGGCACACAACCACAAAACGCCGGCTATTCCTACATCGTGGTACCCAATATAAATGCCACCGCTGCTAAAAATACAGTAGAAAAAGCAGGTAAAGATATTGGTCAATACCCCAGCGCTGCAAGCCGTACAACATACTGGCCTGGCAACAACGGGGATCGTTTTTACCAGCCAGGCACTATCAAAATAAGCAATCAACTAACCCTTACCACCAACCAACCCTGTATCGTGATGCTGAAAGCAAAAGGTGCTGCTGTTACCTCCCTCCTTGTAACCGATCCTACACAAAAGCTCAGCGCCCTGCAATTAAAAGTAAATGATCGCACAATAGAGGTGTCATTGCCCACAGGGGTGAAGCCGGGAGTTCCATTGCTGTACCTTAACAATGGCAACATTTTCGCATACTGCGAAGCATGCCAAAATACCTAAAAGCTATAGAGCTCTTATAGAGCAGTTATAGAGCTACTATAGAGCACCTATAGAAACTACCCTCCGGCCGTTATGGCGGGACCGTATAGGGACAGTAGCCAGGTAATAGTAGTAAGGTGTATCTTTTCCTATTACCCATACAGGCTTAAAAAGAACAGGCCCTCCGGAGAGCGCCTGCCTTTGTTCTTGCTATAAAATAACTAACTGCTGCCTTGTCTTTTCACCCCTGGGGTGCGCCACCTACGGTGCCGCTTGTAACACGCAACTATGTTGCTACAAAGCGGGTGCTTCTAACGGAGCAAAAGCCCCATTCACCACTTACCACTTGCCTTTCCCCCACTAGCTACTTACTACTCACTACTTGCTTCTTACAACGCATACCGCTTCATACTGATCACGGCGCTCTTAGTTCCATTATTGATGGAGTTCACGTAAATATAAGCACGGTACTTCTTATCCGCGGTTTCCACCCACACGCCTGCTTCCGCTTTCAGGTTCACGGCAAAATTGGGCGCATTTGAGATGTCCAGCTCCTGGAAATCCCTGTCATCAATATAGATCCCAAATTGCAGTTGCGCCAGGTCAAAATCCTGTAAACTGAATACCCTTTGTATTTTGGTATTCCTGTTCACGCCGGCGGGCAGGGTAATATCTGGCAAATACTGCGGATCGGCGGCAGGCGCTACCAATGCATGGGTAAAGGTGCTGGTGGTATAAGTACGGTACAAATAAACCAGGTCGATCTTGCTGGCATTGGCTGCAGCCCCTGCATCATTGTATACCGCCATGTCTTCAATAGATATATAGGCATTGGTTGCATTCGTTACCGTGATCAGGCGCTTCATATCCATTTTCGCTACATTGTAAGGCCCCAGTTTATACGTAGCCGTTTCGCCATTGCTGCTTTTTGCCCTAAAGGTGAAAGAAACCGTTTTACCGCGGGCTGCTTCCGGTACGATATAAGTATACCGAAGTGCAGCGGCAGAAGTATCCCTGGTGAAAGTAACCGTTGTTTTTCTTTCACCGTTACAGAAGGATCCCCTATTGGCACACCAATATCAACACCTGTGTTATTGGTATAAAAAGAGCGGTGCTCCAGGAAAGTACCTGTACCGCCTTCAATAGAAGCTTCAACTTCGGCCGAAACCAGTTTACCTTTCGAAGGCAGGATACCCATGGCATACACAAACTCAATCGTATTATTTACAATATTGGGGCCCAGGGAACGCTTCATGGCATCATTCTGCAATCCATCTTTGGCAGTGGGCAGCTCATAATCCTTTTTCTCACAACTTGTGATCACCACCAGCAGCAAGGCCAGCAGTGCAATGGGATGAATATAGTGGGATGTTCGTTTCATGATTGCTGATTTAATAATAATGAATAATTAGCGCGGCTGAACAGTGACCAGTACTTTATAAGGTTTCCTGATCTGCCGGTTACCCGATACCACCGTGTACACACGCGGATTGGCCAGGTCCGAAAAATCGGTCCTGCCCGTGATCTTGGGGTCCAGCTTGCAATCCTGCGCCAGCGTAAACTGGGGGTACAGGTTCTTCAGGTCAGTCCCAAACATCACGGTTACCGAGATCGTTTGTGCCGTGGTATCAATCGTCGCCGCCTTCGTTCTTACCGTTACATAATCTGTTCCCAGCAATTCAAAATTGCTCACAAAACATTCGGCCCGGCTGGTGATCAGCAGACCATCTTCATCTACCGGATTGTCTTTTTTACAAGCGCCTCCCACAAGAGCCATCAGTAAGAGCGCATATATTATATTCGTTGGTTTCATTGTCTTACATTTTCAAATTTTCAAATTGCCTAATTATCAAATTAGCACATTATCAAATTAACGCCAGGGGTATTCTGAGTAAGGTTGGGATTCAGGTCCCGCTCAGAAGGTGGTATCCTGAAAATATAATTCTGCTGATAAGTTCTATCAGCCACATTTTGATAAAACCGCTCCCGATCAGCTCCCCAGGTATCACGCCTCCACACACCTGCTGTGCCAGGCGCTCCCCATATTTTTTCAATAGCCCTCCAACGGCGGATATCAAAAGAGCGTTGACCTTCACCGATCAACTCTACAATACGTTCCTGTTCAATAGCATTGAAGAAATCGGTGTAGGTACCTGTTTTACCGGCGGCCAGTACTGGCAGGTTACCGCGGCGGCGTATCTTATTCACCAGGTCAATTGCATCTGCCTGCGGCCCCCACTTCATTCGTAGCTTCGGCATACATCAGGTACACATCAGCCAGTCGGATCACCGGCCAGGCAAAATCGCCATCACTACGGCCCTGACCAGCATAGTTGCGTACGAACTTGCGGAAAGCATAACCCGAGTTGACCCCATCAGTATTGTAGGTGATATAATTAACCCCATTCAGTGTGATGTTGGCGCCCCAGGTTTGATAAATGAATGGGCACATGCCGGTTGTTTGCAGAGAAACCATACCCACACTCATTTCATAATCCCATTGGATCGTCGCCTTCATACGGTAATCCCGGTTGGCATAACTGTTGGGATTTACCGCCGAGTTTAAAGTAGTACGCGCATTGGCATTCGTAGTTGGGTTCAACCCTACCAGTTTAGGTGCAAAATCACCTGTAGTAAGCAACTGGTACCGGTCGGCAATTTCAAACCTGGGCGATACCCACAATTGTGAACCTTCATGAGAACGGCCGGCAAAGTCACGCATCAGTTCTTCCCCTGGTTGGTACTGTTGCCGCCATGCGTAAATACCAGCAGCATTTCAGAATTGCCATTCGCCTTGGGCGTAAACAAATGATAATAGTTAGGCAACGAATCAGCCCTTCCCAAACCACTGATAATACCAGGATCACCACTCAGGTATAACGAAAGACCATAATCATTGATCACCGATTTAAAATCGAGCGCAGCAGCCGTAAAAGCAGCCGTGGCGGCAGCAAGATCCTGCGTAAAGCCTTCCAGTTCGGGCCACCCATTCTTTTTCCAGGAACCCCAATACAATTGCACTTTACCGCGCAGCGCTACCGTAGCAGGCTTCGTAATGCGGCCCAGTGCAGCAGCTTTTGCAGGTAATTTATCAATCGCCAGGTTTAAGTCATTAAGGATCGAATCTTTCACCTGACCTATGGGAAGCCTTGTCATCCGCAGCATTTCAGCATTCGCTTCTGTTGCCACCGTACTCACCGTTTTGGTAAAATAAGGTACATCACCCCACATGCTCATCAATTTAAAATAGGCCAGCCCACGCAGTACACGCGCTTCGGCAATGATCAGGTCCAGCGTTTCCCGGTTGCCAATTTTGGAAGCGATCATCGTATTCACATTATCGATCACATAATTGGCCCGGTTTACCGCCCCATACAGGTACCGGTACATTTTATCAAAAGCACCCGCATAACCCGTAGGACCATAGTTACCGCCATTATAGGCGTCACCCAGTCGTAGGTTTCCGCTGATCGTGCTCGTACCACGGGCGCGTACATAATCTCCCTGGCCATCAAAATAATAATCCCGGTCAAAACAAGGGCGTGTAGCAGCATAAGCGCCCATCAGCGCCGTCATCGCATCACCGTCTGTTTGCCAAAATTCAGCCCCCAGCATTTCCGTCGTAGGGTCCTGCTTCAACAAGTCTTTCCGGCAGGAAGATAAAAACAGCATGCCCCCGGATAGTATTAGTAACGTAGCTATTATTAAAGTTGTCTTTTTCATATTGCAGCAATTTAGAAACCCAGTTGAACTGACAATGAATAGGATTTTATAAGCGGATACATATTGTTGGCTGCTCCCATCTTCTCAGGATCAAGCCCCCGGTAATTGGTCACTGTAGCCAGGTTCTCGGCCGAACCCGCAATACGCAAACTGTTGACGTGCATCTTGCGCAGCAAGCTACCCGGCACAGAATAACCTACCTGCAAATTTTTCAACCGCATGAAATTCATATTGTCCAACCAGAAGGTTGTTTCAGCCCGGTTATTACCACTTCCACCCAGGCGGGGCCATGCCCCTGGCGATTATCCAATGACCATGGATTGGTCCAGTGGTTCCAGGTAGCAGCATAACGCGAAGCGCTGAAGTTGGTATTGTTAAAGGCATTCAGCCAGAAGTCCTTTCGACCGGCACTCGCCTGCAATAAAAACGATACATCAAAACCTTTCCAGGTAATATACCCATTGAGCGCAGCAAAAGTGGTGGGCCTGTCCCGCTGACTTTTAGTATCCGCTTTCATATCATTGCCATCTATACGGCCGTCGCCATTCAGGTCCTTGCGCAGGATATCACCTGGCTGTGCACCTTGCGGCGTGGCATTATAGATATCCTGCCAGGTTTGCGCAATACCCATGTCCTCATAAGTATATACAAAATGGTAAGGCATATCCAGGAATACCCAGCCCCTGGTCAGAAATTCATTCCATTGTTCCAGGTTGGTCCTATTGTACGAAGCATTCAAGCTAACCCCATAGCCAATACCGCCTACCTTGTCTCTCCAGGAAAGAGTAGCTTCAATACCCCGGTTGCGCAGATCGCCAATATTCCTGCGGGGCGCATTATAAGCGCCTTCCAGCAAAATGGAAAGCTCCGAAGGGCGGTTCATACCTGTTGTCAACCGGTCGTAATAATCCAGTTCCGCCGTTAAACGATTATTCAGGAACCCTAATTCCAACCCTATATTGAGCACCGAGGTCTCTTCCCAGGTAAGGTCCCTGTTCAGTAACTTGCTATTTACCAACCCACGCACAATATCGCTGCCCAACATATATGGGTTGCCAGCCAATGTTGTTTGCTGCTCATAACGTCCTACCCCGCTGTTATTGCCCAGCGTTCCATAAGACACCCGCAGTTTACCATTCGTCAGGAAACTACCCGTTAACCTGTTCATGAAATCTTCTTCCGTAAAACGCCAGCCCAGGGCTACAGAGGGAAAGAAACCATACTGACTACCCGGCAGGAATTTGGAGGAGCCGTCCACCCTGAAGTTAGCTTCCAGCAGGTATCTATTGAAAGCCGTATAATTTACACGCCCAATATACGAGCGCAATCCCTCCGTATTGGAATAACCACTGGTGCTCTGGATATTCGTCAGTCCTGCATCAATTTCCCGCAGCCCCGGGTTCAGCCTGTCATTACGGGAAGCACCCTGAAAACGATTGTACCAATATTCTTCACTGTATACAAACATGCCACTGATATCGTGATCGGTACCAATAGTAGTATGGTAATTCAACCGCCCATTCAACATGGTTTTATATCCGGTGAACGTATTGTTTACGATCGGGGCATTGGGACCTACATATACCCGGCTGCCAAAACTGTTTGTTTGGAAGTTAAAGGCCTGGTTGGGCGTATTGGCCTGCCAGCTAAACTGGTTATAATAGTTCAACGCATAGTCAATAGTAGCAGTCAACCCTTTAATGGGCGTCCAGTCCCAATACATCATCGTATTTGCTTCCTGCCTGTTCTGGCGGTTCAGCATATTCTGATACACCGTATAAGGATTATAAGCCTGTGGGTCTTCGCCATAGGCCATTACACCCCAAACCTATTGGAAACAGGATCATAGGGCGTAATACCTGCAATAGCATACTGCATATCGTTGCCCGCTGTATTGGCCGGGTCCGAATCCGTAAATCCTTCTTCCAGCGCGTATACCAGGTTACCCAGTTGCCATTGAACTTAACACCCGTATTCATATTGTTCTTCACCTTGTAATCAAAGTTGAAACGGGCATTGTATTGCTTGTAATTATTGTTGATCTGAAGGCCCTTTTCATCGCGCATACCTACAGAAACAAAGAAATTCGATTTCTCCCCACCGCCAGAGGCCGATAGGTTATAGTTTTGGAAAGCTCCATCCTGTGTAATTACATCCCACCAGTCTGTATTGGGATAACGCAGCGGATCGATCATCCCTAATGCCATCCACTGGTCAATGGTACCCAGTTTAAACAATTGATTGCCCGGCAGGGTATTCACAGCCGTTCTTTGCCTTTGCAACTGCAGCGCCCTGGGATAATCTGCCATAAAACCATAAGCTTTCACCGGCTTATTCAGCGCCATATTACTCGTAAAATTGATCGCCGTCTTTTTGGCCCCCTTACCCGATTTGGTGGTGATCAGGATCACCCCATTAGCGGCCCGGGACCCATACACAGAAGCCGAGGTAGCATCTTTCAGAATCGAGATACTTTCAATGTCATTCACATTCACCCGGTTGATGTCTACATCCGGCATACCATCCACTACTACCAGCGGACTCGCATTGTTTACAGTACCCAAACCGCGGATCAGCAATTCAGCGCCATTACGGCCTGCCATACCGGTTGATTGAGTAGCCGCCAATCCTGGCACCAAACCACTCAGCCCTGCTGAAACGTTGGGTACTGCCCGGCCCAGCGTTTTTCATCTACCATCACCGTAGATACCGCGCCTACCAGGTTCGCCTTTTTCTGGCGGCCATAACCTACTACCACCACATCCGACATGGAAATGACTTTTTGTTTCAGCACCACTTCATACTCATTGCGCTCACTCACCGTTATTTCAAACGGTTCATGATTGGCAGAAGAGAAGGTGATGGTGCCCCCGCGAAACACCGAGGGTAAAAGCTCCTTTTTCGTCTGTTTTTGTTCCTTTGCCAGCACCCTTTACAATAATTGAGATATCAGGCAATCCGTTGCCCCATTCATCTTTTACTGTACCTGAAATCGTTTTCAGTTGTGCTTGTAAAAAACAGGGAATAATAATAAAACCAAAAGTAATTGAATAAGGGACAAAGGGATCTTCGTCCGCAGATGGGGAGTCTGTGGCATAAGCAATCAGTTTATTTGTTAGAATATAGCTGACTCAAACTTGATAAAAAAGCTGGAATCGTTTTCAGAAACAGGTAATTTATTTACTGAAACGTTTTCGGATACCGTCTCGAAAACGTTTCCGCCTGGTCGCCCGCCTGAAAACAAAAACCCCTGGCGTTCTACCAGGGGCTTCCCAACTAATTTGTCATTACCCTGCACTGAAAGAGGTGTCACCTTTCATCTGCGTCCCAAAGAAAAAGTATTACCACTTAGCTGCCGCTTAAAGGTGGGTCGCTCTGCAGCCTGGCCCATGCAGCCCTGAAGAGCGGCTCACCTTCATCAGGAAAGAGCTGATACCTTTCTCCTGAGTCTCCTACGAAAAGTGTCACTGTTGATCAGTAAAAGGTTACCTCCATGCCTTACAGGCATCCTTCTCAACTTTTCAACCTCCCTCAATCAGTATATGGCCGTATTGCTCCGTGTAATTTGTTTTAGTCTGTGTAATCAGCGATGCAGCTTCATCATAAACGCCAGCGAATAAAATGGCGGCCTGTTTTCGTGTGCCTGATTACCACCATCTGATCCTATAGGATGTCCGTGATTCTGTACTTGAATTTCGGGCAGTCCTCTGGTGGTTAACAGATTGGGGCGGTTTCCATTAGGGTCTTCAACGCCATTATTATACATGAGACCTTTGCTCACCCCCTGACTTTTATAATATACGCCGTGGTAATTGAGGTAAGGTGCACTGCCACCGGTTCCGCCACCGTGGTTGTGTGCCGGCATTTGATCCCTGGTCAGCGTTACAGTGGCTGCCCCGCCAGTTGTACCGATCGGGTAATTGCCTCCTGCTACTATAATGAAGCGGTCTCTAAGGTCGGGGGTACCATTGTAACCATTACACATTTGCCAGCCCTGGTACAAAGTACCATCAATCCCTGTACCATTATTATTGAAGCCCTTCAGGTCACCCGAATACATGATAATACCACCGGGAGGAACAATGCCAATACCACTGATAACACCTTTTACCTGGAGGTCATGATTAACGGTGGCCGAATTAAGCACCACATCGGGTGTAGCTACTTTTACTACAATAGTTTGGTATAAGTACAAGGTTTGCGGATCGCCCAATGCATCTTTCAGCAATGAGCTTTGCTGCGTGGCCTGCAATATAAATACCGTATCCTCTTTTAATGCAGGTGTTTGCCAGCTCGTATTGCCTTGCAATGGAATAGGTGCATTCTGATTATACGTGATCGTATACTGGTTATCACTTCCCTCCCAATTCAGGATCACCGCGGTATTGTAATTGGCTTCTGCCACCGCTATACCACTGCCATCCGCCCTGGTGGCCCTGAAATTCTTAACATAGAATTGGTCATACTCCGCTTTATGCAACTTGATGAAAGAATGCTTTTGGGAATACTTCACACCATCCGTTCCAGAGTTTTCTATGAGCTGGATCATAAAAGACCCCGCCACATCGTTCACCACAAAATCATCAATGGTAATGGTAATGCTATAATTGATAAGTTCATTGCCAGTTCCCTGAGTGCTTAACACGAAAGCTGCTACATCACCAGGCAGGTCCAGGTCCTTTACATTGCCCAGCCCAACCTTCCATTTAGCCGATGGGTTGATTCCAATATTGGAAGTATCCAGCGGGTTCACCGTGAGGCTACCCTCATCTGTACCATAAGGAATGCCCAATACAATACTGTTACAATAAACCGTAGTCTTGGGTATGGGAATGGTGATAATTATTTTGCCATGCGCAGGATCTATCTGTAACGGCGCAGGGTCCGTTGAAGGCAGATACGTTAATAAAGTAGGATCAACCGCTTCCAGGATTTGCATAACTAAGGTTTTTAATTGATGAATAGAATGATGTATGATTACTGTTCGGAATCGTTACCGGCAGGTTTTAATACCATCCAACCGTCGCGAAGTGAGGAGGCCACTGTCGAAAGCCGGGCGCTTTGATCGCCTCCGGCAACAGCATAATTGTTCCAGTCCTTGCCATTCGCATCTTGCTCTATCCAGCTCCAGCCTTGCCTGCTGGCTGCCGGCGGTGGATAATTGATGCCTGCCGTTACTGCAGCCCCTTTCATCGTTTGCTGTCCGGCGGCAGCTACTTCCGTGAGTACCGGCCCCGCGCGGAAGGTCATTTCCATTACCCCCATCGCATCCGCCAGGAAATGATCGGGCAAGCCGAGCGTGGTTATCGGCAGTAGGCCCGTCACCGCATGTACCGCCGCCCGGGGTCTATCAACATCGACAGGTAAGCCTTGCTATTGCCCGTGAGGTCCAGTTGAATAAAATTAGCCTTGCTGATCGGCTGTATATATCCATCAGTGATATCAGGGCTATTATTACCCCCGGTTCCTGTGCATAATAGAAGCCTTTGTAAGCATCCTTTCCCTGGCCCAGGTAATACCCGATCAATCCGTCATTACTCAATGCCTGATTACCCAGCTTGATGGGAAAGTTATCTTTACAAAGGGCGGCGCACTGGTATCAAACGTTTTCTCCCAGGAGGGATCAAGCAGGGGACCGCCATAGAGTTCAAAGTCCAGTGAACTGCGTACCAATGCCAGTGGCCGGCCAATCAACACCGAAAAATATTCATCATGCCTGCCGCCCAACGGATCAGTAGTCCATAAGGTGCTGTCAATAACCAGCATGAAGTCCGTGAATACCCTGGGGCCCTGCGCTTTCAGCGATTGGAACATATATCCCAGGTGTGGCCAGGAAGTAACCAGGTCATCAATCGTAGCGGCGGGACTATGCGGTGAAGACCAGAAGTTGAGTTCTTCCACATTATCCACATTGACCGTTACCCGCAATTCACCCAGGGCCACCCCTTCGGGCGTATAAGCCATCAGGGCCTGGTCAATATGGTTGGGCAATAGCCAGGCGCAAACCGGATTGGCGCCGGCGGCCGTATCAATGGTGAGTGCATCATTCCTGGCATCCAGGAAATCAAAGTTGAGGCGGGCAGGTTGCAGCAGCCGCGGCAACAACTGCACAAAGCGGAAAGTATTCTTTTGCTCCACAAAATGCACAGGTACCAATCCTTCTGAAATAACTGGTCTGAAGTTATCACTGCTGGCAGGGCCTGTGCTTTGCTGGTCTTCTACTATTTCAAGCGCTTGTCCAAACCGGTCAAACAACTTCAATTGTTTGATCACAAACTGGCCGCAACGCACCCCATCAAAAGGGATCACACTTGAAGGAGCTGGTACCGATGAATAGCCATCCTGGATCAGCTTGCTAATAGGACCCACCGGCGTCACATTCGACAGCGGATCCATTTTTTCAATTGCTTTGAAAAACCCGTAAGCGTTTGCGATATGAAATCCCAATGAGCTACATCTCCAATAAACTTTTTCACTGCGGCAAGGTCGGTCTGCGGAAAGTCGTTCAGGAACTGTTCCAGCCTGGAACGGAAGGAATACGTGATCTGCGGCGTCAGGAAAGTCCTTCCACTGATCATATACGGTGTAGTCGTGATCTGGCCATTACCTGTCCATTCATAATCATTCCCATCAAACTGCCATAGATAATTTACCTGGTTGAAAGGGATGGGATACCAGGCAACTTTCCATTCCATGAATATAGGCTCCCAGGGCTGACTCAATCGCCGGGAATAAATGCCGGCGGTATGCCATTCATGCCCTGATGCGTCTTTATTTGGTTGGTTATCTGGCTAATGATGTCAGCATCTGAATTCTTCCACACTGCTTTTACAATGGCCGTGGCATTGTTGGGGTCTAGTAAAAAGAACTCATCCATCAGTCCCTGTATCCCTGCCGGCAGGTTGGTGAGGTTGAGTGTTGGCAGTACGGATTGCAACATTTGCAGGCCGAAGGAGACCACGACAGGCTGTCCGTCTTTCCCTTTCCCCCTGTACAAAATACCCGTCGCCAATTGATCGGCTGTACGTATGGGCAACGTATCATTCGTTAATACTGGTGGATGATAATTAGCCCCATTAACAAGAATTACCGGGTCCGTAGCCTCCCAGTAACGGCGCGCTTCTCCCCGCTTCAGTTGCCGCAGATCGGAAATGCCATTGTTCCTGGCAAAACTGGCAATTTGCCGGGCAATGCCCGGCCCATCCGTAGCCGTGATTGGCGGCAGTTTCCCATAAGCCGTCTGTACCACCACCAGTTGTTGTGCCACCTGGTTGTATAAACTGCCCGCGTTGGTGCTATCGATCAGCTTAAATATTTCTGTTGCATCAGGTACACTGGGTGGCGGGAAATACATGTTCTTGGCCCTGTAGTATTTCCACCAGGCCGCAAAAGTGCTGCCTGCATCCGCCTTACCGCAAACAGCGCTTGTTCATAAGCTTGCTGATTAGCGTTTAACTGTGCCAGTATCCTGGCTTCCTGCTTGAAATAATCGGGTGTAAGCGTGGCATCATCGTCGGTTGAGTTATCGATGACCTCCCAGGTTATGCCACCCGGCACAGCACCAAACCAGGCTTCATGAATGCGCTGTTCCAGTCGCTCTACGCCATTCCTTTCTTCCAGGAAATGCAGCAGGTTATACTGAAAGGCTTCAATGATCCGCGGGTTAATAGGCCCGCCCTCCGGATGATCCTGCTGCAGTTTGGTGATCAACGCTGTCAAAGCATCGGCAGCCGTATTACCAATCGTTACAAATATGCCAGCGGTATTGTGTGCAGGCGTTGGACTGGGTCCATTTAGGTTCCAGGGAATGCCGAATACCATACCATGGTAGAGACTTTGTTTGGAGGAAGCCGCTACCTCGTTTGCTACCTGCCAGTTGAGGGTAGACAATAGCTTCGTAAAATCATCCGGCGTTTTCCAATCCTGCAAAATATCCTGGCTGCTATCCGAATACCAGCCACATACCAGGTAACTGAGGTTATCCGTGACGATATTATCCAGCGTATCGTGAAAAGAAAATACATTGCCGGCAATGGGTTCATAACCCGAAAAGGTAGCATCCCCGGGGCCGATAGCTGTTAAGAACAACGCTTTATCATTCGTTTCCTTCCATTGGTTGGGTGTACTTAGCGCTACACTTCGTCCAATAAGCGTTTGCCCCGCTACCGGTGTATCAGGATTATAAGGTATCCGGTAATCCAGGAAGGGATTGGTGCCTCCGGCATTTCCTAAAAATCACTTTCCACTACCCAAGCCGTAGCTATCCGTTGATCCAGGGGCCCTGAATAACGGATCACCAGCCAACGATTGGGCACCAACGGGAATTTAATATCCCCATCAGGCTGTTGCGTACCATGCCGCAGGGCTGCTGGTAATGTCCAGTGCAGGTAAATGCCCTGGTAATAATCGTGTTTGGAAAAATCCGTTACCCCGCCGCCAAATGGTTGGGGTTCCGGACTGGTAAAGGTGGCCAGGTTTTGGAAATTGTATCCAAACCGGCGAAAGTTCTCGAACTTGCGCACCTGCTCGTTTACCACCATGGCACTCAGTTCTACCGGCACCAGTAAGTTATTTACCTCATTCATGTATAAAAAGATTAAACAGGAGTTTTGAAAATCAGTTGTTCGGGTGCTTGTACCAGTTGGATAGCCATAGCAGCCGCTCCAAAATGATCAGCACTTACACTTAGCAGGGGCAGCAGGTCAGGCTCCAGTCCACTCTTGCCATCGGGTGCAACCAGGTTGATCGTCCGTGTATCCTTGCCTTGTGCATCTTTGCGCATATAATCCTTGCCGGTATCCGTACCTGCATTGCGTACCTTGATCGTTTTATTCAATGGCTTACCTACGGGACTGGTCAATTGGCGCAACTCGGTATTTCCATTGTCATCCACACCAAAACGCAAACTATGCTGCGGCTCATCCACCTGGATCGTATCGGGTACGCCCAGGAACAAACACAGCAGTACCGTGGGCGATAACCTTTCCATGCGGATATTCTTCAGCATGGCGCCTTTTGAAAAGCCTGTACCACCAGGCCCGGCCAGCCCGATACCATGGCCGACCGCATCAGGATACCCGATACCGGCAGGTCAAATACATCCGTATTGGGTGCGGGTGTCAGGTCCATGCCTGTAATGGCTTTCCACCGCGTTTGCAAAGCAGCATCAATGGCAGCCCGGATACTCCCCTTCATCATGTCAACAAATACCGTATCCCGGGTAGAATGCATACCAGGGCTCAAGGCTCCATTCACCAATAGTTCAATCCAATTATTGTCTACATAAAAAAGCGCAGCGATTCCGATGGCAGCATTCTTTCATCCGCCACCAGGTGATCAAAAGGTACTTTGCGCAGTTCATGCAGGTCTGCCAGCCAACTGCCCATATAACTCAGTTCATCGGCCAGTTCTTCAGCGATTGTACTGGGTACGGCCGGTTCCTGCATCAGCGTTTTAGCAGTAGGTGTAGCCACTACTTCATTGCCTGTTGTGGCCCTGGCGCCATTACTATTGAATAATTTTTGCACCCTGCCTGCCAGCGCCTGCTTATCGGGATTAACGGCAAAGGCGCTCAATACTTCATGTGGTTTATTTTGTAAGAACTGCGTCAGCCTGCGAACATGGGGTGACCCGTCCAGCAATTGCGATACAGGTACGCCCGGGTCCTGACGCTGGCGCTCCACCATCAGGTCTACCATTTGATTCCCTGTTTACGGAAACGGAATACAGTTTGTGCAAAAGTTTTATCGGCAAGGGCCAGCGATTGTCCCACTTGCCAGGCGGCGGCATACGACATATCAAATAAGCCCATCACCGGATCAAAAATGGTAGCCGCCGAAGAGCTCAAAAAAGCACTATTGCCCGCAAATAAAGTAGCAGGCTGTGGCGTCAATGGTCCCCGGTACCAGCTAAAAGTAGTTTCCCCTGGCGCGTTCTATAAGCCAGTGGAACAAATCCACGTACCAAGCGGGCAGATACCATCTCGCCTTCAGGCGCTCCCGTATCCACACCCAAGGGCAACTGTAAAGCCGTGATGGCAGGTTTGTTTTGATCACCCGTTACAAAGTTTTTGGCCAGCGCTGCAAAGGATTCTCCTTTGTGCGATTGACAGTTGTACGACCAACCATGCAGCGAAACCAGTTGGTAAGCCTTGGTAGCGTCAATGCTGTCTGGTGCATTCAGCAAAGCCTCCCAGCCTTCCAGCGATACCAGGTGTACCAGGTTGCGTGTGATGCCCGTAGCACTGTCGGCCGCGGGAAAACGGTTGCCGATCACCACCGAAAACCAGCCACTGTCTTTTTCATCCAACCCCTCCTTACCCGTCATAGATACCTGCCTCACATGCGACAGCAATCCTGCTTCCCGCGCATTGGGCAGTATGGCTTTCAATACCCCGCCACTTACCTGTATCACATTACACATGGTAGTGGGGTCAATATCCCCTTCCAGCGTGAAGGTTGGTTTTACGATCCCATTCTCTTGCGTGCCCAGACTTCCTGCAGTAACGGATATCGACAGGGTTTCTTTATTCACCCCATTCAGCAATTCATTTTCACTGAAGCTCAGCAAGGCCATCCAGGGTGTATTCCTTACTTCCTTCGACAACTTGCGCTCCCAGGGCATTACCCGTTTGGAGAATACGATATGTGACAGGTCGTTGGCAAACTCTCCTGTAGCATTGGCTGGCGGAAAAACACTCACTACATCACCAGCCGGCAAATCGATTTGCGGCCCTTGTACAGTAAATACCTGTTTGGATTCAAACCGCTGGGGAGCTACCGATAAACTATGGTTGAAGTAGATGGTATAATCACCTGCATCCAGGGCAGGTAAATAATCATCGTAAAAATGCAGGATCGTATCTTTTGCCGGCGCTGCCATCTTTGTATAAGTTAAATGGATGATGTTAATAAGGGTTCCTCCGTAAAATTGCTGCCCGCGTTTAACCGCGTTTCTGTAAGCGCGTCGTTACTACCTGTGTATATGCCCGCGTTCTTAAGCAACTGGTAAATATCATTCCTGTTCTTTTGTACAGCCGTATCTGTTAGTTTATTGAAAATGGTGGATACGCTGGTTTTTGAGCTAACAGGTACAGTGGGGTCTATCTTGGCTGCAGGGTTCAGTGGCAGTTGTCCTTGTGGATCCAGCGGTTCATAACTCAGGTCTTTCTCCATATCAATAGCTCCGGGCGAGCTACCCAAAGCAGGTGGAGGCGCTTGCACAGTAAGCCCTGTTTTATTATCGGGTACCAGGTTGGCCGATGGCGGAGGTGTTCCTACCAATGGTTTACCCCATAATGATTCTGGTACATTGCGTGTAATCGTATTCACTCCCCACCCTGCTTTTGATACATCTATTTCCTGCCCGTCGGGGCCTACTATGTAAAACTGCTGCTGCGAGTTGGCATTTGTCACCCCATAGGCCGTATATTATACGTGGGTAGTGCCGCCGCTTCCAGCATGGCTTCCGGGGCCGAATTGGTTTGAATAGACAAAGCAGGGATGGCCGATTCGGAGGTAAAGGCCAGTTCATCGCCCCGCACGATCCAACGGGTGCTTTTATCCTGCTCCTCCTTTGACTGCTGCAAGCCCGTACTGATCCGTATCTTACATACATCTTCCTTGGCAGGCAACATCGTTTTAAAATCATCCCAGGCCAGCGTACCACCGCCAGGCTGATCCTGGTCGCCAAACGACACGGTAAACGAAATAATGAACCAGGAGATATGCACTTTGCCGCCCGTAGGAGGTCCCCACATAGCCACCTGCGCCCCCAGTTCGATCTCAAAGGTTTTATGAATGAATAAAAAGTCAACCCTGTAGGATACGCCAATGCTCACACCAAAATCAACAGTGAAGGAGAATGGCTTCCAGTAGATGAGGAAATTGGCCGAAGCAATGAACCAGGCTTTCAGGTTGCCATCATGAAACAATACTTTTAATCCGCCGCCACCCATGATACAGGAAGGCGTCAATGCAAAATAAGCTTCGCCACTGATCGATACCAGGTCACTCACCGTCCAGCTAAAGCCCAGCCGGTCCTCGGCAGGATACCAATTCGGTTTGTTGAACTGAGGATGGTAGCCGCCCAGGGTGATCACAAAATCACCCGCATGATCATTTTTGCCAAACCAGGTATATAAAGCAAAGCCGCCGGTAAGCCGGCAGGCCGGATCGATCACAAATGAATTACGACTGATCACTGCCGATAAGCCAAAGAATCCTTCAGTAGGATTGAACCTCGCCATCAGGCCCAACTCAACCGACGCATATAATCGTTCTGCATTCTGAGGAAATTTAGCCGTCATGATACCCAATAGCGCTATCTCAAATTGTTCTCCAAACTCCGCTATCAGCAAGGCCTTGCCCTGGATCAGTTCAAAAGAGGTAAAATGAATACCTACGGCCAGCCAGTTATTGCCAATCTGCGCTTCTACCCAGGTTTTGCCCCCTTGCGTCCTTCCAGTATATCCAGCACCGACATGGGGTCGGTTTGTCCTTTCAATCCTTGCACAAAGGGGAAATTCACTACCTGGTCCTGGTTGGGTAGGTTTACACGGCTATTGTAACCAAAGCCGCCCGTAAATCCATCAACAAAAAAGTAAGGTGGTCCGCCAATGGGTGCATCCAGCTCAGCAAAGATGAACATAGAAGGCTTACCCCAGGGATTGCTCAATGATCCGATAGCGCCTATGGTAAAATCAGGGAATTGTAATATGGCATCCCCGTCATAATGGAAAGTTTCTTCTTTATCTTTCGAGGGTTCTACTTCCAGGAAAGCGCCTTCAATAGCTATTGGCCCGTTGTGGTAACCCAGCCCCATACCCGATAAGTGGAATTTCAGATCGAAGTGATCCAGCGGCGATCCGCCGCCAGTCCGCGAAGCGAAAATGTAAGGCCGCTCATTTGCGCACTTACATCCAGCAGGAACCAGATACTACCCGATTCGTACCGTACCCCGATGCGCTGGAACGATAAAGGTCCCAGCGTACGTTGTATTTGGAACCATCGTACAGAGGATTGCGCCGCATTGTTGTTATTAACCGGTGGTTGGTTGCCTCCACCCGTAGGCGTGGCTGGTGGCGGCGTGGCTGCTACCGGCAATGAAAGCGACGTAGGTGTACCACCCAGTGATAGATTGGCCGTCACCATAAAGCCCTTGGCCGTATCCTTACTAGGAAGCAAAGGTGAACTGAATTCGGCCAGTTGCGTTGCTGTAAACCTGGCCGAGGCAAAATACAATTGCAGGCCATCAAAACTCAAAGTATGATCCGCCGCCAATTTGGACCCAATCAGCGGTATACTGCCCAGGTCGGCCGATAAACCGAGACCAATACCCAGCAAGAAGATGGTGCCTGTGGCTTGTGTATTCAGGATCGCTATTTCGGCATTGTTGATGGAAATGGTAAAGCCTGTAGGGATCAGCTCGGCAATGTCAGGACTTAGTTGCGCCACCGCATCATGCACCGAAAAGGCGCTGTTCTTTTGTTCAAACGTAGCCAGGAAATGCGTGGCTGTATTGTCATTCTTAATATGGAAAGTAAAATCTTTATTACCAATCACCAGTTTGCCCATGATATCCTTGGTGTAAACATTTCCGGTGCCCTTCGTTAATTTGATATCAAATGTTATATCGGCTTTCCCACTGGAAAAGGGGATATGCCCCACAACACTAAAAGTGAAATCGCCAGATCCCGTATTGAAAGTAATGTCAAGATTACTGAGCGTAATATCTTTTAATGAATCGGGCAGGCTGATGCCAAACAGCCTGGTAAGATCATCCGCCAGTTTGCCAATGGGTATTTGTTCATCCCCTACCGTTCTTACCTCAAAGAACCAGGTACTTACCCCATTGTCTTTGGAGTTTTTGGCAGATACCGTCAGTTCTGTTTCCATCAACTGCAGCGTGGCTGTAATACTGCCTGTAACGCCTCCCGGGGCTTTTTCAATATCAACCTCCAGTTTTTCAAGGCCAAAGCCCTTACCTGGACTTATTTCATAGGTCCAATCGGAGGTGATGGTAAAATTGAACGCATATATTCCTTTACCGGGATGAATGAAGATGCCCAGCTTATCAATATCGATATCGGGGAATTTATCCGAAGCGCCAAAATGATCCTGGATAATGGTCTTGATGGATATCTTGTTACCAGGCGCCAGTGTTCCCGCCAGTTGAAAATCGGGCAGGTTAATACCAACATTCACGCGGATACCCGCAATGGTAAGATGGCTTTTAATAGCTATCGCCACCAGTTTTTTAATTCATAATCAAAAGCTACCCGTACATCATCAATACCAATCTCCTCCAGCTTCATGGATTTAATTCCCTGTTCAATGGTTTGTTGCAAGGCAGCTCCGCCAATTAAATTGCCCAGGGCATCCAGCCCGGGCAATACATTGCCATTGGCAGGCCTTACCTCCAGCGACAAGAGGGAACCGCCCTCCAGGCCTACGAGCACTGTAAAATCCTGACCTATATGAAAGGTGCCGATGATATATCCGTGAAAAGCAGGAAGCGCTTTGGCGTCGAATGGCGTTTGGTTCTCCGTACCAAATGATACCCCCACATCCTTAATAGCCAGATCACCCGCAATGGGCCAGTTGCCTGCCGGCTTGGTACTAAATTGGAAAGTATAATGAGCTGAAGTATTGAACCCAAATGCCAGTTCAAACACACCCATGGTGCCACTTTGAAAAACAGGCAAAGGAGGGATCAAATAATTAAGCTGTTTACTATTGGCAAAATCGATCACTGGCGCCAGTGATACAGTGTCAGCTGATCCATCCGGCAACATAAGGTGCAGTAAATTATCAATGCGCAATTCCCCTTTCAGGTTCACGCCCAGGTTGTTGGTGGTAAGCAGATGGCAACTGGTGATCTCCAGCGTTCCTTTAATATTGGCTGTACTAAACTGCGTGAATGCAATACGTATATGTACCTCACTCAAAGTGGCATTACGTACCGCCTGTAGGGTCCAGCCCTTCTGTACCACCCCTTCGATGACCAGGTGAAGCGGTGGGTAGCTGGAAAAGGTAAGGTTTGCCTCCTCCAGGGTAAGTGCAGCACCAGGCAGGGTGCCAATAAACTGACTGATATTCCCCTGGTCGATGAGCGCCGTATTTAACGTAAGTACCTTGTTCTGGATACTATTGTTAAGCGTTGTGTATAATGCTGATAGTTCCATGTGTTAGTGTACATTAAATTCATTTTGAGTAGGCCCTGCAAATCCAATAGGGACGGGAACAGCCACGCCAATTGGCCACTGGATACCTGGAGAGAGGGAACCTCCCAGCGGCAATCTTGTATTAACGGGCAGGGCTTGACCTGCGGGCCAGACTGTTCCGGCGGGCATTGAGATCTGTGGTAGCCCGGCTCCCAGGGGCCAAAGCGTGCCGGCCGGGAAAACAAAAAAGGGAGGCAGGGTAGCACCTACCGGAATATTGGTGCCGAAGGGGGATACCTGTTGGTAGCGGAATGCCAGCGGGCCAGGTCGTAGCAGCAGGAAATGCAGTACCAGCCAGAAATATTGTGCCGAGCGGCAACGCCACGCCATTGGGCCAGGTAACGGCTGCCGGTAATACCAGCGGCCCTGCCAAAACCGTTCCTACAACAATGCCGGGTGTATTGGGCGAAACCCAACCAAATGGGATAACCGTACCTGCAGGCAAAACACCTCCTAAAGGTAAATTGACAGCATTGGTCCACATCACGCCGGCCGGTAAGGCCGTTAGTCCCGTTAGGGTAAAGCCAGCCATATTCGACGCTCCCCTGGCATAATAACCCCGGCCCCATCGTTTGGCCATTGGGCCAGGGAAGGGCTGCTGCCAACACAAATGGCACTGCCGAATTGACTGCTCCTGTCAGTGGAGCTTGTACACCACCGGGCCACACAGATCCCAATGGTAATTGCGTATTGGGAGGCAGCGCCTGCCCGGCTGGCCAGATAACTCCGGCAGGCAGCGTTACCGCAACATTGAGTATGGGCATCGTAATCCTTGGGCGCTTTCTAACTGCTAAATAGGTGGGGGCAGTTCCTGTGTCTAAAGCTATCCGTAAATGACCATCAACCGGAACAGCTGCGCTGTCATTAGGCCATTGGCCATTACAAGTGGTGGCGCCGGCCGCTGCCCCACCCCAGTTAGCCTGTGGAGGCCCCCAGGCGCCGGCCACCCTGGCCTTCGCCGTATAGCCCATTGGCCAGATACCAACACCCTGGTTCATACGACGGCAGAAATCAATATTACTACGGTCTTGTGTCATATAATAACGTATCACCGTTCCACTGGCCTGCAGGTCTTGCAGCAAAGATTGCTGCGGATGCCCATTGGGCCAGGGCCCACTACCGCCTATTGCCGGATTGGCGCCATGGTTATTACCCGTACCACAGGATATAAATACACCATTGGGTTGAAGCTGACCTAAAAAGCATTAGAAGTACTTTCACCGCTGCCATGGTGACTGGCCTTCATGGCATGAACAGGAATGGCTGCCGGCGCCACATTCACCAGGTAATTGCCAATACCTGCAGCATGATCCTCCTGGGTGGAAAGTATATCCCCACCAATATAATAGTGGAATCCCTCGAATCGCAATAGAAAAACAAGGCTCCTGGCATTCTTTCCCCGGTTAGAGTTAGGGTTCATTCCGCTGGGAATATTAACCGTTCCACCGCCTGGCTGCAGCACCCTTTCATTGGCAGCAATACAAAGCAATGATGGCGGCCCTCCTGCAGTGCCTGGTACAGGAGCGCCCATGCCTCCCCAAAGCGCTGCAGTGGGAGCACCAGCGCCATTGGTCCACATCACTTCCCTGCCTACCAGCCAGTTAGCGGCCTGGTTAATACTACCCGGCACACCTGCCGGAACAGCAGCCGTTCCCGCATATCCTGCCAGGGCCCCTAAGGCGGGTGCTATACCCCAGCTTAATATCCTGTTGGTAACACGTGCCCGTCCGGCAGGGGCTACACCGCCAAAAACAGCGTTCAGCGCCCCATTGGGATTCCGCCCATTAATAGCCCGCACATAATTGATATAAGGATTCTCTAACCCGCCTCCAGGCCAGCCCTGATCAAAGAAGATCGTATTGTTATAAGTGCCTGCATTACTCCTGACCAATTGAGAAATACCATTAAAATGATCCTGATCATAATGCGTCACTACGATCACATCCAATGCCGCCAGGTTGGCACCGCCTGCACCCGTAATATAGTTATGTACCGTACCCGCCTGACCAGCCAATCCGCCATCTATCAATACCGATCGTACGATAGCGGCGCCCCCGATCAACGGCGGTATCTCCTGCGCAACAATAAGTGTTGAATCACCCTGACCCACATCAATATGATGTATTACAAGTCTCAAGCCATGATTAATATTCATTAATGTTTTATGAAATAATTATCCGTTCCACGGTTAATCACAGCGATTTACCGCAGGCATATCAAGTAATTCTACTACTATCAAATCTTATCCTATAATGGTGGTGGGTCAAAAAGAACATACAACAATCGTATCATTGCCAGTAGTGAAGATCCCATAGCTGATAAGGTTTAATAGGGCAGGAAAATAAACTGTCAGGAATTTAGTCAATATTATGAATGTACAATCATTCTGTATAACGCAAATGCGTATTCTTACTGAATTACTTTTGTTAATAATACCTTCACACCAGCTTCTATATAGTTACACTTATGCAACACACTTGCATGCCTGCTGGCAATTACCACCGCTTCTTAACAACTGTTAACACCAGTTCTCACACTACAGGAGTAGCGCCAGGACGCATTCGTACCAACCTTTGTACAGTCAAAATCAACCAGCGGTCAAGCCAACCACGGCTGGCTTAGCAGTTACCAGCGTTTAGTTTTCCGGTTATTACAATCCCGGACGCGTGCATGTTGGCATCCTGTGCGTACTGAAGGGTGAAATTGTGGAAGGAGATTATATCGAGTTGGCAGAAAAACTACAAGGGCCTACTAAAAGCAAGAAAACAAACCGCCTTAACCGCAAGTCATTAACAGAATACTTCCTTATTGAATTAAAACGCCCCAGCCTGGACCCTTACTATAGCATCATGGATTTAATCGCTCTTCTATTTGTGTCACCAGCCTTCTCCCGCATTCGTTAACCAATACCTCCATTTCCATTTCGGTCATATATTCATGATAAAGCTTGGTGAATATTTTATCAGGGCTCAGGGTCAAAGAGTAGGTATCTACAGGAGCTACAAAATCAAACCGTTCATTCTTATAGTTGTACAAATGGTTGGGAGCCATTCAGGTTATTGGGTCACAGGTCACCTGGTTATAGAATGGTCCGGAGCAGCAAGGCTGTCCGGACCAGTACAGAATTAAACAAAATAAAACTGACCAAATGGGCAAACCAATTACTAATCTGGCAGGTTATAAAATGCTTTTACTTTATTATAGTCATTCCAATCTGGCTTAGCTACGCGCGCGCCTGTACCGCCTGGTATCAGAATATAACGATGCTGTTGTATCTTATTACCCGACTGCGTAACAGTGCTGGCATTGAAATTTGAATAGAGATAGATACGCTTTACAAAGAAATCAACCGTAGTAAAGAGCCCATAAAAGGGGTCGGTAATGGGCATGGGCGCTACATCGGGCTGAGCAGAGCTGCCATAGTTAAAATACACTTTCATTTCACCGCCATTTAGAATTTCTACTGTCAGTTTATCAGCGGTAATATTGGCAAAATAACCAAGGGTATCGCCATTCTGGGCTTTGTCTACAGTATATGTTACATCCAACCAGGGCGAAAAGATCACATTGGCCGTACCAGCGGGACCGGCTGGCCCCGGTGCACCATTAGCCCCGGCAGGACCAGCAGGCCCGGTTGGGCCTTCTCCGCCTTTTGAACAGCGAACCAGCAGGAAAGAAACTGCTACCAATAGAGCAGCCGTACGCAGTAAAGATCTGTGTTGCATAGCTTTTGATTTTAAGATGGTAAATCGGATATCTTCTATACTAAATATATCCTATTAACCTTAGCCTGCCATGTCTAAAACAACAAATCGCATAGATTTTATGCGATTTGTACAAAAGCTATCAGGGATAGCCCAATATATAAGGTTTCCGATTAGGAAATACCCAATAGTTCAACTTCAAAAACAAGGGCACTATTGGGGCCTATATGCGTACCTACCTGCCTGTCGCCATAAGCCAGGTCGGCAGGAAGGAAGAAACGCCATTTGCTGCCCTGGGGCATTAATTGCACGCCTTCTGTCCAGCCTTTGATCACCTGGTTGAGGGGAAGGTAGCAGGTTGTCCACGCTTTACTGAGCTGTCAAACACGGTACCATCGATCAGGGTGCCATGGTAATGGCAAGTTACTTTATTGGCAGCAGTAGGCCTGGCGCCGGTACCTTCGGTAATAACCTCATACTGCAGTCCACTGGGCAGACTTACAATACCCGGTTTTTGTTTATTGGCTTCTAAAAAATCCTGCCCTGCTTTCAAGTTGGCAGCTGCTTTCTCATTCTTCATTTGGAACAATTTATCTGCAATTCCCATAATGGTATATTTCCGGCAAAGATAGCCAAAAAACAAAGCCAGGTACAGACGTACCCGGCTTGTTAATTGCTATATGAAAATAAGAACGCCTACTCTCGCACCAGCTTTTGGGTGATCACCTTGCGGTCATGCACCAGCCGGATGGTATAAATACCCGTAGCAGTACCCACTGGTTTAAACATGGCCCGGTGTTGTCCTGCCGGTAAATTGCTATTGACCAGCACAGCCACCTGTTTACCCGTCATATCATATACAGCCAGGTTGATAAAGCCCGGCTTTTCCAGGTAAAACTGAATGGTATTGCTTTCATGGAAAGGATTGGGGAAACTGCGCAGGCTTACTTGGGGCGCCCCGGCATCCTCCCCGGTTTTCCCCGTTAACAGGTTGCCCGTACGCAGGGTTTGCGTGGTGGTAACTACCAGCTGTGGTGGATTGGAACCAAACTCACTCGAATTCCAGAATACACGTGGGTCATGCGCTATCAGGCTCTTCATCACCAGGGAGATATTGGTACGGCCTGCCGTTAGCTCACTTTGTACATAACTCGTAATATCCCAGGTAACATAGGCATAAGCCGCATTGGTTACCGTAGCCGTATCAGGGCCGTACCCGAAGCGGGTTTATTATTCCAGGTGAGGGCATTTTCGGTCCAGGTGGTGTTCGACACAGCAAATACACCTACTGGCACACTGGGCACCGTTGTAAGATCTACCTTTCCATATACCTTCAACAGAACAGCTGATACCGTTCCACTTACCGCAGCCAGGTTAAAGCGCAGGTAGGCTTCCCGTGCATTGTTCAACTGTCCGGCCGGGGATAGCTTGGTGATCAGTAAAGTAGAGTCAGTAGAACCAAAGGTACCAGCAGCATTGGTGCCATCACGCACATAAGCATCGTGTACGGGCAGCAGGGTTATTTGTTGATTACCACCGCCACCGCCGGTTTGTATCTTCACTTCGGTATAACTGTTCCACAAGTTCACACTGTTGCCATGCCCTACAATGCGCACATACTTACCTTCGACAGGTGTAAACGTAAAGGTTTCGAGATTAAGAGAGGCGCCACTGCTTACACGCCCTGCAGCAGCAGTGGTCCAGTTGGTGCCATCATTGCCCACCAGCACATCGAAGGTTGATGTACGGGTATTACCACTGTAGAAGGCAATCTGCACACCGGTGACAGAAACCGTATCACTGAGGCAGAATTGTATCCACTGACCATTACCACTGGCCGACCATCTGGTACCCAGGTTATTGTCCAATACATTGGCGGGTACATTGCCATCGTTACCGCTGGCGCTCACCGGATCGCAGGTAGGTGTAACCACCCCACCCGGGAAATCATCGGCTGGGCTCAACATCCGCTCCCTGATCCAGGCGCCGGCTGGTTTGAGCCTGGCAACCGTCCATGGGCCTCCCGAACAGGTACCTGTAGTCCATACTGCACCACTTCTAAAATCATCTGAATAGTTCCAGTTGGTCCAACTGATCTTTTTCGTACGCATCAGGTCTATGTACTGTTGGCTCCTGGTAAAATTGTTGGAACCATCCCCTGATGCCGTTTGTGTACCGAACTCCGTAACAAAAACCGGCAGCCTGTCCGAACCCCAATCCAATTCATCCAGGTATTCCTGTCCATGCGAAGCGGCATAGAAATGGAACGTATACATGATATTGGAAAAGGTCAACGGATTGCTCACAATGTCCTGGGCCGAACGGCCATCCGATATACCAAAGGAACCCCAGCCATGAGTACCTACCAGGATGGGAGCATCGGCATCAATAGCACGGATCACGGGAATGATTTGGTCTGCATACGTTTTGATTCTGGCCCAGGTAACACCATTGGGTTCATTACATACATCATAAATGATGTTCACTTTGTCCTTGTGCGCATTGGCAATAGCCGTAAAAAGGTTTTGGCTTTGGCCAGGTTGGCATTGGGATCACCGGGCGTTAGCTGGTGCCAGTCTACCAGCGCATACATACCTCGTTCTGTGGCTTCATCGATCAGCCGGCTTACCTGAGCCGTAAAACCTGCCGGGTCGGTATCGTAGCCACCCTCTTGCACATAGAGCGATATGCGCAAGATATCAGACCCCCAATCATAAGCCAGTGCATCCAGGGAGGCCTCTGTTAAGCAACTACCCCAGCCATACCATTGAATGCCATGCGTACTCATACCGCGCAGTTGGATGGGATTACCATACTGATTACACAACTTCAGCCCAATTACGCGCAACTGGCCATTTTTGGCCACCGGCGTTTGTGCACCGCTATCGGGTGCAAGAAACAGGGTAAGCCATAGCAGACTTACTACTTGCAACAAGAAATGGATTCTTTTTTTCATGAGGATTCTTTTAAATGAATAATGGTTTAATGATTCCATAGAGGTAACACCTTTCACTTGCTTCGAAAAACGAAAGGTGTCACCTCTTCAAATGAAAGGGTGTCACCCCGATTTATTTCACCAATAATCGAACACTCTTTTTTTGATCACCAATCAGCATATACACGATATACAACCCTTTGGCTTTGCCGGCTGTATTCCAATCCAGCGAATAGATGCCTGCCTGTTGATGTTTATCAGCCAGTGTTTCAGCTTGTCCGCCGGCATTGTAGATGCTGATCTGTACCCGACCCGCCTGCCTAAGTGTATACCTGAGGGTGGCCTTGCCACCCGTAACCGGATTGGGAGCTACCAGCAATTCGTTTCCTGCAATTTTGGCTGCGACGTCTGCTGCCTGCTTACCCTGCCTGGCTTCCGCCGGGCCGCTCAATAAGGCAGTGGAAGTGCCAAATACCCTGAACTCCGACAAACTGGCCCAGGGCCCCGTATAACCCGAAGCACCGGTAACATTTACCCGTACATAGCGGGCGCTTACACTGCTAAGATTGTCTACAATGGGCGAAGCCACCGTACCAGGCGTTGTATTGCTGCTGCGGTTGACGATCTGTGTCCACGAACCCGAAGCGCTGCTCCTGGCTTGAATGGTGTATTGGTAAGCGCGGTCTGAATAACAGACCAATTCAGTTCTGGTAAGCGTAGCCACTTCACCCAGGTCTACTTCCAGCCATTGCGGATAGCCTGTGGCCGACCAGCGGGTACTGGTATTGCCGTCAACAGCCGATGCTGCCGGGTTTTCCGGTTGTGGTTCGGAAGAGGCCGTTACCGGTTTATTGAGCGCCAGGTTGGTTACCAATGCATTGGAAGGAGCTGTACCATCACGGAAGAAACGTGCCTTCCGCCATTTTACAATGGCTTCATCTGTAGTCAGCGTACCATAATTACCATACTTATGATAATTGGTGACCGCCTCATTGTCGGCTATCTCCGCTTTCTTAACACCGTTTACATAGATGATGATCTTATTGCCTGCATCTTCCTGCAAGTGGATCACATTGATGCGCAGCTCAACACCATAGATGCCCGTAGCCAGTGTTTGCCCGGCACCACGAATAGAACCACCATCGGCCGCATATCCCCTGATCATCATTTGCGTAGCGCCCGAAGTGCTGCCAAAGATCTGCATCAGGCTCTCATCTTCCAATGGCGCATAGATGGTAACATAACCTTCAAACTGGCGACTGCCGGTAGAATACTCATTCTGTAACCTGATCTCCGAACGGTTGGTGCGGTTATCAAACAAGCGGAAAGTTTCCGTATCATCTCCACTGGTATAGGTATAATCGGCACATACCGGACTGCATACCGATTGAAAAGCACTCCAGTTAAATGTTTGCAATCCGGCCTCATTATCAAGGTGTATCTTTTTGGTAGGAGAATAAGATACCCAGCCGCTACCAGCTGCGCTTGTAACGATAAGCAGGGAATGAGTATAAACAAGATGCCCAGTATGCCGAAATTCGTTTTAACATTCATGTGACAAGTGTTTATTTATTTGATAATGTCAGCCTGAACCTTACGGCTGTCAGTTTGTCGAAGGGTTCGAAAGAGGTGACACCTTTCGTTTTTCGAAGCATGGGAAAGGTGTCACCTCTAATGGCCAATTGCCTTACGACTTCAATGCCTTTCGCTCACAGCTCAAAGCTCGCAACTCGCAGCTTTCTTACTCCTTCACTATTTTCTGTGTTGTTACTTTACCGCCTTGCAACAGCTTCACGATGTACACACCGGCTGGTGACCCTTTACCATTAAACTGGCGTTGGTGATAACCGGCTGACAACTGACCATTGGCCAATACGGCTACCTGCCGGCCACTGATGTCAAATATCGCCAGGTGTACAAGCCCGGCTCTTTCCAGGTGAAACCGTACAGTGTGCTGATTGCTAAATGGATTGGGATAACTGCCCACAATGGTTGCCTGCACTACTTCCTTAACCGGCGGTGGAGCCAGCGTAATTGCCGTACGCAACCCGCCAGTGGTAGTAATTACCAATTGTGGCGGATTACTGCCTGTTTCTTTGGAGTTCCAGCCAATACGTGGATCGGTAGCAATACGCGCCAGCAGGGCCAGTGAAAGCGTATGACGGCCTGCGGCTTTTTCGGCCTGCACATAAGCGGTAATGTCCCAACTATAATACCCCTTCACCGAATCAGTGACTACTACCCGCTGCAACGAATCGCCGGTAGCCGGTTTATTATTCCAGGTAATGGTTGATTCCGTCCAGGTAGTATTGCTAACCCCGTATACATTCACCGGGATATTGTTGTCGCGGTTATCATCCAGTCCACCATACAGGCGTAATACAGCCGAGCTAACTGTACCACTGGCCGCCGCCGTATTGAATTGCAGGTAGGTATGCCTGTCATTACCGGCCGATGCAGTTGCATTGAGTTTGGTAAGCAGGGTATTGGGGTCAGTGGTACCATGTGTTACGGCCGCATTGGTACCATTGCGCACATAGGCATCCTGCGTTGGAGTAAGTGTGAAAGTGCCGCCACCCGGGGAGCCAGTCTGTATTTTCACCTCAGTATAACTGTTCCACAGGTTCACACTATTGCCATGGCCTACTATACGTACATATTTGGCATCAACAGCAGCAAACGAGAAGGTTTCCAACGCCAGTGAGGTACCACTGCTTACCCGTCCGGCAGCAGCCGTTGTCCAATTTATGCCGTCAGTGCCCGTCAGCACATCAAAAGTGGAAGAGCGGGTATTACCACTGTAGAAGGCGATCTGGACGCCCGTTACCGAAAGTGTATCGCCCAGGCAAAACTGTATCCATTGCCCATCACCACTGGCACTCCAGCGCGTATTGAGGTCATTGTCCAATACGTTGGCTGCGACATTGCCATCATCGCCACTGGCGCTTACAGGATCACAACCAGGTGTGGGAGGTGTATAGTTGCCAGCATGTCCCACCATGGCAGTAGTAAGGATCTGTGCTGTCACCGCTGCGCCCGATACCTCATCCGCCCCTTTATCCAGGGGCGCCGTACGCGCTTGCCCGTCCATATCAAAAGTGACAGAAGGATAAGAACCGGTACCGGCATTTATAGCCGGGCTACCAACCTGCAGGTGAAAAGTACCCGTGGCATCACGGGCCAGTAACGGATTGGCCGTTGTATAACCGGCAGCAGGCATGGAACCCGCGCCATTCGTATTGTAGATCATATTGCCGCTCCACACGCCACCCGTATAAGGGCCGGCAATGGATGCTGCCGCTCCCCACCCTGTATAACATTATTGGCTACCGTGATGGCCGTGGCGCCCAATCCATTGGTGCGTCCACTTTGCGTTATATTGGCCGGGTTATTGACCAATGTATTATAAGCGATCAATACCCGGTCGGGCCGGTCATGCGCAGTTAGCGGATCGCCATTGGCTACCTCTCCATCACCATTACCGATATTGATAGCGGGATTGCAGTTCTCAAAATGATTGCTGAAGACCTTATGGTCATCACCAAAAATGCGGATACCCGGTGTATTAATAAAGTAATTGCCATACACCACGCAGAAATTGCCATGGCGTAAAGTGAACTGCGCACCACAATCACGGATCGTATTGTAGCGAACAGTTACAGCTGATGATTTGATAGAGATCATTTCATTTTCACCCTGGCATTCTTCAAACAGGTTATACTCCATAATGCTGTTGCTGGAAGAAAGGCTATAACCACTTAACCCAAACTGAACCGTTTCGGCGCCATTGCCTGTTTGTGGTTGCTGGTCCAGAAAGTAATTGTGGTGGATATACAACCTTTGCGCAATCTGGCTACCCGAGCCACGCACTGCAATGAAGCGCCCCAGCGCATTCTTGTGTTGGAAAGTATTATAGTCTACCTCATGGTCATTGCCATTGAGCAATAGGTTTTCCCCTGCGCCAGGCGTTTCAAAAATATTCCGTGTCCACCGGCAAAAGCTGGTACCACTGGCCATGGTAGCCTGCGAAGCATTGTGCGTAAACTTAAAGCCCTGGATGATGATGTATTTGGCCGGGCTTACAATATTAAATCCCGCCGTACCCTTTATTTCTGCACCGGCAATCGTTTGTGCTTTGATCGTAATGGGCTGCGCCCCGGTACCCTGTTTGTTAACCGTAATATCCGATGAGGCCGTATATATCCCATTGGCCAGTATAATAATATCCCCGGTGCGGCATTGTTGATGGCTGTTTGCAGGGCCGATAAAGAGGTAACCGTAATGGTGGCTGCCCTTATCACCCCCATCCCGGCGATGGAAAGGAATAACCACAATAAGCTTGCTTTGAAATGTAGCGTTTTATGAATGGAAGAATAGTAAATAGAATTTTTACTCATAGTCGTTGTTTTAATGGATAAAAGGAAAAACATAAGCTCTAAGAGGTGACACCTTTCGTTCGCGTGGCAAAGGAAAGGTGTCACTTCTTAAAACAGAACTACTTATTCTTTCAGCATTTTCCTGGTTACCACTTTTCCATCCTGCACCAGTTTCAACACATATACTCCTGCTGCCAGTTTATTGACGGCAAACCTGGTTTGGTGGTTACCGGCTTGTAAACGGCCCCGTACCAGCATAGCCACCTGCCTGCCCTGCAGATCAAATACCCCCAGGGTAGTATAGCCCGCTTTCTCCAGCGAGAAAGTAATGGTACTACTGGCGCCAAATGGATTGGGGTAATTGCCCAGGCTCATACCCGTTGAAGCAGCTTTTTCTTCCTCGCCTGAAGCTCCTTTACGGAGGAAGGGCGCTTGGGTAAGCTGCGTACCGGTAGAGATCACCAACTGCGGTGCATTACTGCCTGTTTCTTTGGAGTTCCAGGTAATACGCGGATTGGTAGCTACCGTAGCCAGTAATGCCAGGGAGATATTATTCCTGCCGGCCGCTTTTTCGGCCTGTACATAGGAAGTAATATCCCAGGTATAATAGCGGCCTATGGAATCTGTTACCGTAGCACTGCCAAGCGTAGCGCCGGTAGCTGGTTTATTGTTCCAGGTAATGGCAGTTTCCGTCCAGGTGGTATTGGATACAGCCAATGCATTCACCGGCACATTGGTATTGCGGTTATCATCCAGCTTGCCATATACCCGCAGAATGGCCGAAGTAACCGTACCGGTTGCTCCACTGGCATCAAAGCGCAGGTAAGTTTGCCGGTCATTACCCGCAGCCGGGTTGGAATTAAGCTTGGAGATCAGGATCGCCGCATCGGTACTACCATGGGTGATATCTGCAAAAGTACCATTGCGTACATACGCATCATGCAAAGGCGCTAATGTGATCTGCTGACTACCTTGACTGGTTTGCACCTTCACCTCTGTATAGCTATTCCACAGGTTTACACTGTTGCCATGCCCTACTATACGTACATACTTCCCGGTTTGAGCGGCAAACGTAAAGGTTTCCAGGTTCAGCGTAGTACCACTGCTTACCCGGCCACTGGCTGCGGTAGTCCAGTTTACGCCATCATTGCCTACCAATACATCAAAGGTTGATGTACGTGTGTTGCCACTATAGAAGGCGATCTGCACCCCCGTCACCGTTAGCGTATCATCCAGGCAAAGTTGTATCCACTGACCATCCCCATTGGCACTCCAGCGCGTACTGAGGTTATTGTCCAATACATTGGCAGCTACATTACCATCATCGCCACTGGCCGTTACAGGCGTACAAGAGGGTGCTGCATTAACAGTAATAGTAACCGGCGCCGAAGTAGTAACAGCGCTACTGTCGTCCGTTGCTTTGGCAGTGATCGTATAAGAACCCACCGGCACATTGTTCCAGGTAATGGAATAAGGTGCTACATTATCAACACCCAGGCTGGTGGTGCCGTTGAAGAATTCCACACCGGTAACCGTACCATCACTATCAACAGCCGTAGCGTTGATGGTGATGGAAGCAGGCGCTGTAAAACTGGCATTATTAGCCGGTGAAGTAATGCTCACCGTGGGCGGTACATTACTGGCCGCTCCATCAACAATCAATGATAGTTGCGGCGGGTTGGAGCCAAACTCTGATGAGTTCCAGAAAATACGCGGATCATGTGCTATCATACTCTTCAACGCCAGCGATATCTTCTTGCGGCCGGCCAACAATTCACTTCTTACATAATTGGTCACATCCCAGTTTATATAAGAGTAAGCCGTATTGGTTACCGTAGCCGAACTTAGTTCAGTAGCACTGGTAGCTGGTTTATTGTTCCAGGTAAGCGTATTTTCCGTCCAGGTAGTATTGGCTACCGGATAGGCTCCTACCAGTACCGAAGGCACCGTAGTAAGGTCTACCTTGCCATATACTTTCAAGGTTACGTTGGATACATTGCCATTGACCGGAGTAAGGTCAAACAACAGGTAAGATTCCCTGGCATTATTCAATTGCCCTGCGGGTGATACCTTGGTGATCAGCAAAGTGGAATCTGTAGTACCATGGGTAATACCTGCATTGGTACCATCCCGCACATAAGCATCCTGCGTTGCCGTGAAGTTAACGGGTGCAGGCGCCACCCGGTAATGCGCTGTATAAGTAACGTCATTATCTGTAACCACAATATTCTGCGCTGCAGCACCACCCTGGGTCCAATGATCAAAGATATACGTCACCCCATTCACCGTTTGCGGCGAGATGGCTACGATGGGCCGGGTAGCCCCTGATACCGCTTCTGTGCTGTAAGGTGCGGTAAAGGGCACTGCATCCAGTCGTACCAGCAAACCAGCCGGTTGTGTGGCCAGCGTTAATGTGGATGTAACCGGGAATACCTCTACATAAGAAGTATCACGCCCATCCTGCGAATCCTGTACGGCCAGGTAAATGCGGTACCATACATCCGTTTCATTGTGTTGCGAAAGGTCCGCTACAAATGATCCACTGGCCACCCCATCCGTCAGTTGCGGCCCGGGGTGTATATGCGTGGCATGGTGAAAATCAACCCACCATTCAAACGTACTGCCATTCAGCGTTCCATCCTCGGCATCAGTGCCGGTACCACTATAGCTGATCACATCACCCGACCGGAACAAGACGCCATTGGTGGGACTGTTGACCGTAGCTACCGGCAAAGTATTGGGTTGTGTTACCGTTAGCGTGGCATTACTACTGGTTACGGTACCCGAACTATTGGTCACCACCACATTGTATTGTCCCGCATGCGAGGTTTGTACGTTGGTGATGGTATAAGTAGTACCCGTAGCGCCTGCAATATTGGTAGTGCCTTTGCGCCATTGGTAAGTAGGTGCCGGACTACCCGTAGCCGCTACCGTGAAAGTGGCTGTGCCACCAATCACCACAGACGTATTTTGCGGCTGTGTGGTAATGGTAGGCGCCTGGTTGCCTGTATATACAATGCGATAAAGGGAACTGTTATCACGGCGCAGGTAATACAGGTTGCCATCTGTGCCTTGTTTCATGTATACATTTCCACCACTCAGACCAGTGCCAAAAGACACCCGTGATGGAGAAGCAGGGTTGATATAGTCGATCCAGGAACCGCAATAATCCAGGAAGAAATACCTTCCATTATACGTTGCCGGCCAGTTACTGATGGCGCCATTGAAAAGGTACCCCCATTAATGGCACAACCTTGTCCATTTGGTGGAGGATCAGTGCGGTTGGTAGCATATACATAAATAGGATTGGTATAACCTGTGCAACCGCTGGTACACATACCTTCCTTATCGGGCCAGCCAAAATTCTTACCGCCCGTAGTGGCATCATTGATCTCCTCCCAGGTGGCATTACCCACATCATTCACAAATATTTTACCAGTTGCCGGGTCCGATGCAATAGTAAATGGATTACGTAATCCATACGCCCATACCCGGCTGCGGGCTGCACCACCGGTAAAAGGATTACCCGCAGGTACCGATCCATCGGAATTAATACGCAGCAATTTGCCCAAATAGGTATCCAGGTTTTGAGAGTTGGAACCTACCTGGTTTTCACCAATCGCTACATACAGTTTACCATCATTTCCGAAAGCAAGGCCCCCACCATTGTGGTAAATGCCGCTCAAAGTTGGAAAATCAAGTATGGTTGATTCTGATCCCGCCACATCGCCCGTCATTGTAAAACGGCTCAGCCGGTTATGTGGCCCTGTTGTATGCGTATAGTAGAGATAAATATAATTGTTGGTAGTAAAATTGGGATCTACTGCCACACCGATCAGCCCACGTTCTCCGCTGGTATTTACCGATAAGGTGATGGCGGGGGTAGTCAATAAACTACCATTCTTTACAACGCGTAATTGGCCATTCTGCTGGCATACCAGCACCCGCCCGTCGGGTGTGAAAGCCATGGCCGTGGGGCCATTAATACTTCCTGTAATCAGTACCCGTTGAAAATTGGCGGGCAATGTTTGCCCCGGGCTGGTTGTAGCAGGAATAGGAAAAGGCAGCAGTAAAGCAGTAATTGCCTTGCTTTACTCAAGCAACTGTTTTTTTCATGCTGATTGGTTTTGATAAGTGTTTATGGTATCCGTGGTATATCGTCCTGACAAACTCCGGCAGAAGGTGGGTCGCCCTGCGAACTCCTGAAGGGAAGCCGCCTTACCTGGATGCAAGGCGGCCCACCTTTATTGGATGCAGGACCCCTTATTCTTTAATTAGTTTTTGCGTAATCGTATGTCCATTATTGAAGAGGCGCAATAAGTAAACACCAGCCGGCAATGATTCGGACCGGAATGGAATACGGTGCGTACCTGCCGACAAACGGCTACTAGCCAGTACAGCCACCTGTTTACCTGTCATATCATAAGCAGCCAGGAGCGTATAACCTTCCTTCGCCAGGTTCACTACCACCGTATTACTGCTGCTGAAAGGATTGGGATAGGCTGACAGGTTCAGTTTACCGGTCTCTCCTTCAGCTTTTGCTACCAGGGACTGCCTTTGTGATTGCAGCGCCGTACTGGTAGTGATTACCAGTTCAGGTGCATTGCTGCCGGTTTCTTTGGAATTCCAGGTAATACGGGGATCGGTGGCTACCGTACTAAGCAAGGCCAGCGATATAAGCGTGCGCCCGGCAGCCAGTTCACTTTGTACATAAGCCGTAATATCCCAGGTATAGTAACGCGCTGTAGCATCTGTTACCGTAGCGGCTTGCAACGCACTGGAACCTGTAGCAGGTTTATTATTCCAGGTAATGGTCGATTCAGTCCAGGTGGTATTGGACACGCCATAAACATTGATGGGTACATTGGTGCTGCGATCGTCATCGATCTTGCCATACAGGCGCAACAGGGCGGAAGTAATGGTACTGCCCGCACTGGCTGCATCAAAGCGCAGGTAGGTATGACGGTCATTACCCGCTGAGGCCGTGGAGTTGAGTTTGGTCACCAGTATATTGGCATCAGTAGTACCATGCGTGGTGCCGGCAGCCGTACCATTGCGCACATAAGCATCATGCTGTGGTGCAAGCGTAATGGTTTGTCCGCCTCCTGCACCTGTCTGTATCTTCACTTCAGTATAACTGTTCCAGGCATTTACACTGTTGCCATGTCCTACGATACGTACATATTTACCCGTAATGGCGCTAAAGCCGAATGTTTCCAGGTTGAGTGAGGTACCACTGCTTACCCGGCCACTGGCTGCCGTAGTCCAGTTAAGGCCATCATTGCCTACCAGTACATCAAAAGTGGATGTACGCGTATTGCCATTGTAAAAAGCGATCTGCACGCCGGTTATGGAAGCAGGATTGCTTAGGCAGAACTGTATCCATTGCCCATCGCCCGTGGCACTCCACCGGGTGCTGGATTATTGTCCAGTACATTGGCCGCCACATTACCATCATCGCCACTGGCCACTACAGGTAAACAGGCAGGCGCTGCCTGTACGGTGATATTTACTGGTGAAGAAGTAGTAGCTCCACTATTGTTATCAGTGGCTTTTGCAGTAAGTGTATAAGATCCTGCCGCTACACCCGTCCACGAAAAACTATAAGGCGCTGAAGCATCTTCGCCCAGTTTGGTACTGCCATTGAAAAACTCCACCAGGCTCACCGTACCATCTGCATCCGAAGCGTTGGCATTGATCGTTACCGAAGCCGGTGCAGTGAAACTGGCATTATTAGCGGGCGATGTAATGCTCACAGCAGGCAATTGATTACTGCCAATATCACTGGGGCACAAACTGGCACTGCTTTCTGAAATACAGAAATCGGCAAAACGTACCTGCTCATCACGTAATACATCATCTTTACCCCGGTATACACCCCATTTACCGCGATTGTAACTGGCGCCAGTACGCCACATATCCAACGAGTTGTTGCTATAGGATAGCAAGGTAGCCCCATCACTGACCCTTTTGATGGTAATTTCAAAGGTGCCGGCACTGCCTTCACTGCTCTTGTATTTTACATACGCCTCTACCCAGGTGCCTTTAAAAGGCGCCAGGTCTACCTCATGTACCGTACCCAGGCTGCCGCTACCCTCCCCTGCACTGTGAATGATCTGCATCTTTTGCGGATTGCCAGCCCGGGGCGTTATCGTCATTAGCGGTGCACCAGCATCGCCATCAATGGCCTTGATCTGGAAAATATGAGTAAACCGGCTGGAAGGAATAAAGCCTGCATCCAGCTTGAACTTCCATCGGTAATAAGCCGTTTGTCCTTCCGTATGTTGCATTTCGGGGTTGAGCCATTGCCTCCCTTGATCTCCATACGTACCCGGTCAAGATTGGTACAACGGTCATTATCAGCCGTTGCATGACTGTGGAATACAAAAACATTTTTGCCCAGCGTATTATCAAATATTTCTGTCACATGCCGGCCAAAGCTGCCATGTATACATTCCGGATTTTCTATACCGAAACCTTTCGATTCAATGAGTTCATAAGTATCGCCTGGCCCATCGGCGCTTAATTTTACCTGAGCATGCAGGGTAGTAATAATCAACAGGAAGGAAAGTAGCGCATACAGTTGTTTCATAATAAGGTTTTTAACAGTGAATAAAACATGCCTATGCGGCGCCAGCCATTAACCCGGCCGGCACAGCAATAACAATCCTGGCAGGAGCATTTCAGGCTCCTGAGCCATGTAGCAATAACCATGTTGAAAGGCAATAAAATGCCTTAGTGCGTCTTATTCACTTATAGCAATGACCTTACGGGATTCCTGCAGGTAGCCGTTTAGGGGGTAAACAGTAAGAAGTAAATGGAGTGGAGAGTTTGTACAGTATACAGCAGGAATGCGTAATTAAACAATGACCGGTAAAAGGGCAATCCTAAGAATAGTCAATTGGACATTTCTTCATAATACAAGCAGTTTTGTTAGAAAAAAGTTAAGACCATGAAGTAACGTTTTTCCCTGATCGATCGAATTACCTCAATTAACCGAATACTAAGCTATATTAGCTTAATCTGGTATAACAGTAAGGTGTAATAGTTTCTACTTAGTAGCGGTAACAAACTGCATTGATATTCATGCCGGCGCCTACTGATGCGAACAGGATCACATCGCCGGGCTGCAGGGAATGCTCCATTAGCTGATTACGGCGCACCAGGTCATATAAGGTGGGAATGGTAGCTACGGAACTATTGCCCAGCCAATGAATGCACATGGGCATAATATCGGCGGGAGGTTGTGCTCCATATAATTGGTAAAAAGCGCGGACAATACTTTCATCCATTTTCTCATTGGCCTGGTGGATGAAGATCTTTTTCAATTCCTGTAGGCCGATACCACTTTTATCCAGGCATTCTTTCATGGCTGCCGGCACGTATTTCACAGCATACTCATATACCTTGCGGCCTTTCATTTTGATATAGCGGGTATGCGCTTCGGCATCAGGGGCATTGGAAGTACCAAAATAAATATAACCTGCTTCCTCTACACTGTCCGACCTGGTACTGGTACTTTGGATGCCAGCCTGCGGACCAGCTTCCTTGTATTCCAGCACACAGGCCCCGGCTCCATCGGAAAAGATCATACTGTCGCGGTCAAAACCATCTACTACCCGTGACAGCGTTTCCGTACCGATCACCAGGCATTTTTGGCAGCGCCTGCCCGGCAAAACAAGTCGGCTTGTATAAGCCCCTGCAGCCAGCCCGGGCAGCCAAATAAAATATCATAAGGTATACAGGAAGGATTCCTGATGCCTAGCCCTTGTTTGATGCGGGAGGCCAGGGAAGGCACCGCATCCATTTGGGTGGTATGGGCCAGCACATCCCCATAGTTATGGGCCACAATGAGTTGGTCGAGCGTTTCGGGGTCTATGCCACTGTCCTGGATAGCCAGGATGCTGGCCTGGATAGCCATATCGGAGGCAGTGATATTTTCGGGCGCATAACGCCTTTCCTCAATGCCGGTGATCTGCTTGAATTTGTCTACAATTTCCCGCTGGGGGCGGTCAATGGCATGCCTGTCTTCCGTAAAAAAGCGGTTGGAAATAAAATCACTGTTCTTTTGATAACAGAAGGAATGTAGCTTCCGGTACCCGTAATAATTGATCTTTGCATTATTGCAACAGCATGGTTAAATATAAACGACAAAAAAACACGCCACTAATTAATACACCATATTCAACATTACTGAGATATGATCTACAATTATTGTTTACCGGAACCGCCAAAAAGATAAAGCCCCTATTCTTCGCTTCCCTTTTTGAAAGGCGATAACTTGGTTATCTCCGAGCCGTTGAATATACGGGATAATTTGGCATCTTTTGATTTTTGGTAGGTCTCAATATTCGACTCCCAAACAATCGCCCAGAAATTCTTTGATTTTAACTCAGCATAATCTGGCGTTTTAATAAAAATGCCAATAAAAGGCTTGCGGGTTTTAAACCCAATCCTTACTGGAGCATTGTCAGGATTCTTATCCTGGAGGAACTTTTCAATCTGATCGTTTGTCATCTGCAATTAAAGATTTAAAGAACATAATAACCGGCTGACGATGCCGGAAAACCTTAACCAAGTCATACTTCCTGCCAGGTCAAAAGAACTACCATTCGGGCACCGGGAGGATTTTTAACGGTGCAAAGGTACGATTTTTAATTTTAATAGTTAACTGATTAATTATCAGTGTCAATTGCCCCACCAGGTCTATTTTTGCTCCAAAACAAATTAGGCGGTTGAATACTATTTGGTTATCTTCAGTTTACCATCCCCAAAATCCTCCTTCCGTACCATTATCCACGTTCAAAAACCACTCTTATGAACATCTTTGTTGGCAACCTCAACAGAAAAACCACCGCTCAACACCTCATCCAACTCTTTATTCCTTTCGGCAAAATAACTTCAGTTCGTATCCTTTCAGATCATCAAACAGGTCACTCCCTGGGTTGTGGGTATGTTGAAATGGACAACCAGGCCGGCGCCATAGCCATTCAAAACCTGCATGAACGCTTCTTCATGAATACCTATATGGAAGTAAATGAAGTACCCAACGGCTGGTAGTCAACCCGCCTCTCCTATCCCTACTCTTTTTACCCGCATCCCCTGCAACTCTGTTCACAACTGCTGGCACGATTTTTTTATCAGCAGCCATCCTCTTTTGTGTAGACAAGAATCTACAGTGTGTATTTTATTTTTGCTGTCATAATCTGGCCAAATTATTCTTACTTAGCTGTTTATGATACTGATCGTTGATGACCGGCCAGAAAACCTTTTCTCTTTACAAAAACTCCTTGGGCTGCACCATTTCCGGGTAGATACCGCAGCATCGGGTGAAGAAGCCTTGCGCAAAGTATTGAAGAACGCTTATTTCCTCATTATACTGGACGTACAAATGCCCGGCATGGACGGCTTTGAGGTCGCAGAAGCTATAAGCGGTTATAGCAAATCGAAAGACATCCCCATTCTCTTCCTCTCAGCAGTTAATACCGACAAACGATTCATCACCAAAGGATATACTTCCGGCGCCATCGACTACATCACCAAGCCTTTTGATCCCGATATCCTGCTACTGAAAGTAAAGACCTTTTACCGGCTGCACTTGCAAAACAGGGAACTGAATGAGGTACAGAAAACCTTACGTGATGAAATAGAAGTACGCAAACATGCCCAGGCAGCCTTGCACCAAAGTGTAGAAGAACTAAGGTCGGTTTTGGAATCCATCCCTCAAATAGCCTTTACTTCCAATGCTACCGGCACCATTGAATTTGTGAACAGCTATTGGCACCAATATTCCTTTGGCAAAGACATGTTTCCCCAAACACCATCCGAAGGTTTGTCTATAACCCACTGTATCCAACGGGCAGTAAATTCCGGCCAGCAGGAAGCAATTGAGGTCAGCATCAGGCCCTTGAAATCACCCGAATACCGCTTTCACCTCCTCACCCTTACTCCCGTAAAAAGGACAACGAGATCCTTAAATGGGTTGGTATATTTACCGATATCCATGAACAAAAATGGTGAATCAGTTGTTGGAACAACGGGTAAATGAACGCACCCAGGAATTATTGCAAGCCAATCAGGAACTGGAGATCAGCAACCATGAATTACAGCAATTTGCTTACGTAGCCTCTCATGACCTCAAAGAGCCTTTGCGAAAGATCCAGGTATTCAGCCACCTGATCAAAGACAAGTTCCTGGCCAATAACCCAGACGCAGTAAACTACATCAACCGGTTGATCCATTCCTCCGAACGCATGAATAAACTCATCACCGATGTACTCAATTATTCAAGGTTGTCCATCTCTGGTGTTTTTGAACCCACCAATATCAACCTGGTCATACAGGAAATACTGGTCGATATGGAATTACTGATCCAGGAAAAACAAGCTATTATCCATTCCGATCCGATTCCTCTGCTGGCCGTGATCCCTGCACAGATCAGACAGGTATTCCAAAATATCCTCAGCAACGCACTCAAGTTTTCAATCAACAGGAAAAACCCATTATCCATATCCGCACCACGTTCATTAATGACAAAGATCCCGACGCTTCCCCCATTCAACCGGAACATATTGCCGCATCACTGTAACCGATAATGGCATCGGTTTTAATGAGGTTTACCTGGGCAAGATATTTTCTATTTTCCAGCGTCTGCATTCTAAAGAAGAGTATGAAGGCACAGGTATCGGACTGGCCATTGTTAAAAAGATCATGGAAACCCACAATGGTCTTATCACCGCCCGAAGTGAAGAAGGACGCGGCAGCACCTTCATTATGATATTGCCAGTGCAACAGGGGAATAATAGTTGACCACCATAAGCGGAGACGAAGAATACAATCTTCGCTGGTACAGGATAATGTAAACACAGGAATTGTAACAGGCATTTAATAAGACATTCCATGAAATCGACCTTTAAACGGAACCTCATCATTGGCTTTGGCATTTCTTTATTGCTATTGGTCATTAGCTCCGTAGCCTCTTTCCTTAGCATCCGTAACCTGACCAAAAGCGCCCGGGAGGTAGAACATACCAACCAGGTGAAACAATTGGTAGAAAAGATCATGTCTACCCTCAAAGATACCGAAACCGGACAGCGGGGTTACCTGCTTACCGGCGATGACCGGTTTCTCGCTCCTTATACTGGCTCCATTGATAGCGCTAAAGCCTTTGTGGATGATCTCAAAACCCTCACAGCCGATAACCGGGAACAACAAATGCAGGCCAATAAGTTGCAAGAGATCGTGGTACTGCGCTTATCGAGCCTGGAGCGTCGCATTCTTCAAAAGCGGGCTGGCGAAACAGTCGCTACCGAACAGTTACTGGACGGCAAAAGCATATGGATGCTGCCAGGGCTGTGGTCAATGGCATGGTGGCCAATGAAGAGCAGGTACTGGCCCAACGAACTGCTCAAATGAACCGCTTTGCCAGTTATACCCCCATCCTCATAGTGATCGCTGCCCTACTCTCGCTCTTCATCACCGTAATATCCTTTTTGCGGGTCAGCAGCGATTTTGAGAAAACAACCCAGTTACAACGGGAACTGGAAGCGAAAGACCAGGACATTAGCCGCCGCATCCATATCATCCAGGAAGTAGCCAATAAAATATCGGCTGGCGATTATACCGTGCGGGTGCAGGATAAAGGAGCAGATGGATTGGGTAGCCTGAGCCTGGCACTCAATAAAATGGGCAGCTCCCTGGAATATTCTTTTAATTTACTGGCCGATAAAGAATGGCTGCAAACCGGAATTGCTACCCTCAATGAAAAGATGCTTGGCGAATATGAGCTGCCCTCGCTTTCAAAGAGCCTGCTCCACTTCATGGCTCAATATACCAATAGCCTGGCAGGCGCTTTTTACCGGGCAACAGACAATACCAGCCTCCGCTTTATCAAGGGTTATGCGTTTGATGAACAGTTGGCAAAACAACATATCGCCTGGGGTGAAGGTATTGCCGGACAATGTGCAGCCAACGCCTCAACAATTTACCTGCAGGAAGTGCCGGCCAGGTTGATCACCATTAGCCATGCCACCGGAAATATTAAACCGCAAAGCATCATTGCCATCCCTCTTTTCTATGAAAAGAAGATCATGGGTGTAATAGAACTGGCCAGCATTAAAGCCTATACACCAGTGGAGATAAACTTCCTGGAAACGGCAGCCCATAATATCGGCACTGCCATCAACAGCATCGAAAACCGCCGCCGCCTGCAGGAACTGCTGGAAGAGACCCAGTCACAGGCCGAGGAATTGCAGGCCCAGCACAATGAAATGGAAAACATTAACAGTGAACTGGAAGCACAAACGGAAAAACTGCAAGCATCGGAAGAAGAACTAAAAGTACAACAGGAAGAACTGATAGAAGCCAATGGCGAATTGGAAGAAAGGGCGCGCCTGCTGGAAGAAAAGAATCAACTGGTACTTGAAAGGAACCTGGAGATACAGAAAAGGCGGAAGAGCTGGAACAAAGCACCCGTTACAAGTCGGAGTTCCTGGCCAATATGTCGCACGAGCTGCGCACCCCGCTCAATTCCATCCTGCTATTATCGAGGCTGATGTCGGAAAACAACCAAAACAATTTAAGTAATGAGCAAATAGAATATGCGCGGGTAATACAAAGTTCGGGGCATGGATTATTGTCCTTAATTGATGAGATCCTCGATCTTTCTAAAATTGAAGCCGGTAAAATGGAGCTGCAGTATGCCGATGTGGCCGTGCAGGATATTGCCCAGGACATGACAGCTTTATTTGATCCCATTGCCCGGGAGAAAGGGATTATTTTCAAAACAGCCATTGACAAGGAGGTGCAGGGTATAATAGAAACCGACCGCCTGCGGCTGGAACAGATCATCAAAAACCTGGTAGCAAATGCCTTAAAGTTCACCTCAAAAGGATATGTGGAATTAAAGATCTCCACTGCCGGACCCGAAAGCCATACACTGATCTTCACAGTAAAAGATACCGGCATTGGCATTTCACCCGATAAGCAAGCCATCATCTTTGAAGCCTTTCAGCAGGCCGACGGTTCCACCCGGCGTAAATATGGGGTACGGGCCTGGGATTATCCATCAGCCGGGAGCTGGCCAAACTATTGGGCGGTGAAATACGCCTCCATAGTGAACCAGGGCAAGGAAGTGAGTTTGCTGTATGGATGCCCGTATCCAAAACCATGGCCACGCTTACCGGTAGCATGGAAATAACCCACCCATCACCACCTGGAGAAGCAGGCATCCCTATGCCGGCCCCACTACCCATCCCCGTACAGGAATTACGTCAACGCTATATCAGCGATATTATCCCGGAGAATATTCCCGACGACCGGCACAAGATCAACCACCGCGATAAGGTGATCCTCATTGTGGAAGACGATACCAATTTTGCCAAATCCTTACTCGACTATACGCGCCATAAAGGATATAAGGGAGTAGTAAGCGTACGGGGTGATGAAGCCCTGGCGCTGGCTATCAATTTATGCCGGCCGGCATCCTGCTCGATATACAATTACCGGTAAAAGATGGCTGGGAAGTGATGGAAGAATTAAAAAACAATGCACAAACCAAACATATACCGGTGCACATGATGAGCGCTTACGATGCCAAATACAAGAGTATTTCCAAAGGAGCCGTCGATTTCATCAACAAACCGGTGGCCTATGAACAGATGCAGGATGTTTTTGCCCGCATTGAATACATGCTTACCAACAATCCACGCAAAGTACTTATTGTGGAAGAGAATATGAAGCATGCCAAGGCCCTGGCTTATTACCTGGAAAATTTCAAGGTCAATACCGAGATCAAGAATACAGTGATTGGCAGTGTGCAGGCCCTCCTGCAAAAGGAAGTGAATTGTGTAATACTCGATATGGGTATCCCCAACCAAAAATCGTATGATACCCTGGATGAAGTAAAGAAAACACCAGGCCTGGAAAATATCCCCATCATCATTTTTACAGGTAAGAACCTGTCCAGGGCCGAAGAGATGAAGATCAAACAGTATGCCGATTCGATCGTGATCAAAACGGCCCACTCCTACCAACGCATACTGGATGAAGTATCGCTCTTCCTGCACCTGGTAGAAGAAAAAGGCGCTTCCACCGGCCGGCCCAATAATATGGGCATACTGCAGGAAGTATTAAAAGGTAAAACAGTATTGATAGCTGATGATGATATCCGTAATATTTATTCCCTCACCAAGGCGCTGGAAACCTACCAAATGAGCGTGGTTTCGGCAGTGGATGGCAAGGATGCCCTCAAACAATTACAGGAACACCCGGAAGTGGATATTGTATTGATGGATATGATGATGCCCGAAATGGATGGTTATGAATCCACCCGTCGTATCAAGGCCAACCCGGCCTGCAGGAAATTACCCGTAATAGCCGTAACCGCCAAAGCCATGACAGGCGACCGGGAAAAATGTATTGAAGCCGGCGCTTCTGACTATATTAGCAAACCGGTTGACATTGACCAGTTATTGTCCCTGCTGAGGGTATGGTTGTATGATGCCGGTAAATGAAATTGATCTTTAAAAAACAATTGCTGTGGAATTTGAAGTACAGGATCCCGAAATAGAAATACTGCTGCAGGACCTGCTGGAAACCTATGGCTATGACTTTACTGATTATTCCAAAGCATCGCTAAAGCGAAGGATCAACCGTTTATATTCACTGGATAAATTCCCTCCTTTGCTTTCTTCCGGAAGCAAATAAAAACAGACAGTACTTATTTCAGGCGTTTCGTAGAAGAGATCACGGTCAATGTAACTGAAATGTTCCGTGACCCCACCTTCTACAAAACCATCCGTGAAGAAGTACTGCCTGTGCTGGCTACCCATCCCTTCATACGCATTTGGCATGCCGGCTGTTCAACCGGCGAAGAAGTGTATTCCATGGCTATGCTGCTGCAGGAAGCCGGGCTGCTTAAGAAATCCCTGCTCTATGCTACTGATATTAATCCAGGGGTACTGGACCGTTTACGAAAGGGTATCTTTCCTTTGCGTTTCATCAAGCAATACTCGGAGAATTATATCCAATCAGGCGGCAAGCAGGACTTTTCCCAATACTATACCGCCAAATACGACTGGGCCAAGTTTGATGATAAGCTGGCTGCTAAAATGGTGGTGGCCACGCACAACCTGGTTTCAGACCGCTCATTCAATGAGTTTCAGCTTATCTTTTGCCGGAATGTATTGATCTATTTCGACAGGAACCTACAAAACAATGCCCTGCAGTTGTTTGATGAAAGCCTGGATACACTTGGCTTCCTGGCACTGGGCGCTAAAGAGAACTTAAAATACGCTCCCATCTACCACAAGTACAAACAACTGGATAATAAAGAAAGGATATGGCGCAAAATAGCATGAGCCCTTCCATTCAACTCATTGTTATCGGTGGTTCTGCCGGTAGCCTGGACGTTATACTGAAACTGATCCCAGGCCTGCTGCCTCATCTGTCAGTGACCATCATTATTGTTACCCATCGCAAGCCCAACAATGATGAAATACTGGTTGAACTGCTCAGTGCCAAAACTACCTGGCCGGTAAAAGAAGCCGAAGAAAAAGAACCCATTGCCCCCATACGATTTACATAGCACCTACGGATTATCATTTACTACTGGAAAAAGACCGCAGCTTTTCACTCGATGTATCGGAAAAGGTCAACTATAGCCGTCCCAGTATTGACACCACCTTTGAATCGGCAGCCGAAGTATATGGCCCCTCGCTGTTAGGTATCCTGTTGTCGGGCGCCAATGCCGATGGCGTAGAAGGCATGAAGCGCATCAAAAGCCTGGGCGGCACCTGCCTGGTACAGGATCCCGAAACAGCCGATGTGGACTATATGCCCCGGAAGGCACTGCAACAAGTAAAAGTGGATATAATACTGCCCGCTCACGAAATAGCAGATTACATTAATAGTTTGTTTTAGACTAGTCGGAAAGTCAGTAAAGTCCGAAGTCGGTAAGTAATACAGTAGCTGCCTGGTTTTCTTCCAGATCTTCCGACTTCCGTTCTTTCAGTCCCCTTTCTTTCGGTCTCCCGGTCTTTCCGACTTACGGACTTCTTCAGCACCTGATCGTTTTACGCTTCTTACCGATATAACCCTTGTCCTTCATTTTTTGGATATAGTCCGGTGAATATGGTACCCGACAGGCTGTGCCCCCATATCCACTTCCACCAGACCAATCTTTTTCCGGTAGCAATGGCCTGAGCCGTCAAGGCCGGCATATACCCTCCCACGGCAATAACAAACGCATTCATTGTATGCCTGGTACGATTAGTGGCTTTGTGAATGGTCTTCTCTACCCTTTCCAGCAATTGTTTTATTTCCTTCAGATCGATCTCATGATCGGGTTTGATGGCCAGTAAACCAGCCAGGGTGCTCCATCCACTGGCCGAAATAGGGTCCTTTTGGATTCGATCCATTCAGGGCTAGCTGATGCCCATCAGGATTTTCCGAAGCTACCCAGGGTACGGTGTATTCACTGATCATGTACCAGGGGCTTTTTCAACCCATGCCTGAAGTTGTTTGCTCGTCATCTTAGCCCCATCGGCTACCAATCCGGCCAGGTACATGGCATCCGAATTACCTGTATCATACAACTCCATGGCCAACTGCTGATCGTTTTTGATCTTTTTTACCACCTTCTTCAAGTCGCCCACCAATACACCAAAAAAGGGCTCCCGGGCGCCATGTTTTATCCACCGGGCTTTGACATCCTCACTACCCATGGATTGTAACTCTTTCATTACTTCGGTTTTTGTCATGCAAATCGTTTTAAATGGTTTAGATCCGCCGCCGCGCCAGGTATCATTGTCCAGTATTCCATTCCTCCCCGGCATTATGACAGCTGTTACTACAAAAGTAGGCCTCAACAGCCCCTATCTGTATCACCTATAAGTATGAATTATACCCACGTGGCCTCCGGGGCATACCAGAACAGTAGTAGAATCCCGGTTCATTGGTAGTCAGATATTCCGTATACATTACGTATACTATCCGTACACAATCCGTATATATTACGTTCTTTATAGAGACGTAATATGTACGGATTGTCTTGCTATTGTATAGGATATATATAGGTATTATGTTAGTACATGGCATGAAGCACCTATACCTGTGCAATGGTGCTTCCCTGGACCTTCAGAGAATAAGAAAAGCCTTCCCTTCGGAAGGCTTTCAGTATGAATAAGTTAGAAAAGCTAGTTTTTTACTGTGTGAGGCATCAGGCGGGTACCTGCACAGCGGCATTGAAGCGAAATCCTACCCCATGGATGGTCTCCAACAGTACATTGGGATCGGTTTTGAAGTATTTGCGCAGCTTGGTCATGAACACATCCATGCTCCTGCCCAGGAAATAGTCATCTTTCCCCCACACGTTCAGGAGCACTTCTTCCCTTTTCAGGATATGGTTGGCATGTTCGCAAAGGAATTTCAGGAGGTCGGCTTCCTTTTGGGTAAGGGTAAAGCTTTCTTCCGGCGCATTTAGCTTTAGGTCGGTGTAAGAGAAGGTAAGTTTACCGATGAAGAACTGTTGTACCTGTTCGGCGGCCAGTTTACGGGTACGGCGCATAAATACGTCCATCCTCAGCAGCAGTTCCTGCATGCTGAAGGGTTTGGTAATATAATCGTCGGCACCAGATAAAAAGCCCTTGATCCTGTCTTCCTCCATAGAGCGGGCCGTAAGGAACAGGATGGGGATCACATCACTGTGTTGACGGATCTTTTTGGATACACTGAAGCCGTCTTTATTGGGCATCATCACATCGAGGAGGCAGATATCAAAGCGTCCCTTTTCAAATTGATCGATGGCAGTTTGCCCATCCGGGCAAACGGTTACTTCATACCCGGCATCTACCAGGTTGTCTTTGATTACATAGCTTAAGGCAAGGTCATCTTCTGCCAGTAAAACTTTCCCTTTTCTTGTTAACATGGCATGTATAGTTTTTATTAGAGGGGAAACAGCATTTTGAACTCCGTCCCAATCCCCGGCAGGCTATTAACCTTAATACTTCCGTGGTGGGCATCTATGATACGTTTAACAAAATTCAGTCCAAGACCGAATCCCTTTACATTATGTACGTCGCCAGTGGGCACGCGGTAAAATTTTTGAATAAATTCTTTTGGTATTTCTTTTCAATTCCGATGCCATTGTCTTTTACCGAAATGAAAAGATGCCCGTCTTCCTGCCCGGTACTGATGATCACATGCGGCTTGGTAGAATATTTAAGCGCATTTTCCAGCAAGTTTACCACGGCCAGTTCCAGGTGTACCCGGTCGGCCAATAGTTCATAACCTGGTTCCCCGGGGCTTTGTATCTCTATCAGCGCCTCTTTATCGTCTACCAGGGGCTGTACTTTGGCAACGGCTTGTTCAATGATCTCTTTCACCGGCACACGCACTTTTTCAATGGGGAGTTCGCGGCGGTCGGTAGAGGCAATATGCAATAATCTTTCTACCTGACTTTGCAAATGTTCCGTTTGGTGTTGGATGATATTGGCATATTTATACAGGCGGTCGGGCTGGTTCGCAATCTTATCTTGTAGCAATACCTCGGCTGATATTTTCATGACGGCCAGGGGGTCTTGAACTCATGGGTAAAATTGTTCACAAAGTCCTTTTGCACCTCTACCAGGAACTTCTGCTGGTAGAAGTAAAAGGATGACCGCCAATCCGATCAATACGATGAAAAGGATGGCAGTACTGATGAACCAGAAATTCATCTGGGCCAATACGTATTTATTGCGATGCGGAAAGAATAATAATACGTAGTCATGATCCCGTTGGTAAGCGGGTAATATGCTATTAGAAGGGTCATAACGGGCAGCGGCGGCGGGGATATACTGCTCGGCTATGTATTTCCCTTTTGGTTATCATAGAGCCCGATATGTGCATCGGTAAGTACATCAAAATCATTCAGTTCATGTTTCAGGTAATATACCAGGGAATCATAAGGCAGGTCGGTGCCTTCGATCCGGAACAGGAAATAATCGGGTGCGGGATGCTCGATCAGGTCTTGCAGGTGATTGGCTGGGGTATCGGCAATATCCATGTCCTCGTATAGACCCCGGATGCTTTTTACCACATTTGTATTGAAGGTTTTGTGTTCAAAAGAATACACTTTATTGAGCCAAAATAACTGGACACCAGTAATGAGGGCAATCAGACAAGTTGCCAACAAAATAATCCATCTGAGGGTTGAGGAACGCATGCCGTTTAGATAAATACCTCCGGCAAATTTGCTATGCATTATCTATCAATTATTTTTTATCTGGTTAAGCGATCGTTAAGGAAAGTTACAACTAGTTATCCTGCTCATCAACAATTCATTAACACAAGTTAATCGGCGGTTAAGCATGCCCAGAAACAGTGTGCGGGCAAAATATTTGGATAGCTTTATTGTGTAAACATTCTTCACTACAAAATTCACATACAATGAAAAAGTACTTTTGTTAGCCACCTTGGTAATAGCATTAACCGGCTTAACAATGGCACAAACCAGCCCCAAACAAGCTGCTAAGCCTGCCAAAAAAGAGGCTGCTGCGGCTACTGCTGCACCGGCACCTGCCAAAGATGCCATGGCAAAAGAGGCAAAGAAAGCTGGTCACCATCATAAAAACATCATAAAGCAGCTGCTTCTACCAAGCCTGCTACTAAATAATTAGATAAAGCAAGGTCGGTTTTGTTAGGGTTTATGAACGTCGTCCGTGGGTGGACGACGTTTCTTTACAGTCCGCCCTTCGGCGGGTTGAATCATTTGCTCCAATAGCAACATGCTCTACGATCAAAATGACCGGGAAGGGTAAATAGCTGAGGGAGGCGGCCCAAGTGGATTAACGATTGACGAACCATCACCTCCCTAAAACAACAAAGCCTGTGGATGATCCACAGGCTTTGCATTATAATCAAGTCTTTATTTATGCTTTCTTACCGGCTGGCGCTGCAGGTGTTTTGGCTTTTACTGCCGGAGCAGTAGTAGCACCGGGCCTGGCATCGGCTTCACCCAGGGGTTTGCTCTTGGCCAGGTCAACCAGCATGGGAGCAGCCACAAAGATGGATGAATAGGTACCGGTAACCACACCGATCAACATAGCGAAGGCAAATCCTTTGGTTACTTCACCACCTACCAGGAACAGGATCAGGATGGTGAGGAACACCGTTAGCGAGGTCATAATGGTACGGCTCAGGGTATCATTGATGGCCTTATTGATCAAGGTTGGCTTATCAATGTTCCGCATGTTATGGCTGTATTCACGAACACGGTCGAAAACGATCACAGTATCGTTCATCGAAAAACCAATTACGGTCAGGATGGCCGCAATGAAGTGCTGATCGATTTCCAATGGGAAAGGCACCACTCCTTTCAGGAAAGAGAATACTGCCAGGGTAACCAATACGTCGTGCAACAGGGCAACAATGGTACCCAGAGAATATCGCCAGTCACGGAAACGGATAAAGATATAGATGGAAATGATGAGCAGTGACCAGAAGGTTGCCCACTGTGCACCGCTTTTCAGGTCATCAGAGATGGTAGGATCTACTTTCTTGGTTCCCTCTACCCATTTGGTAGTGGCAAACTCTTCTGCCGTCAGGTTAGCAGGCAGGAAAGATTTCAGGCCGCCAAATAAGGTATTGCGTACAGCAGAGTCAATAGACAAACCAGCTTCATTAATGCGGTAGTCGGTAGTAATTTCCAGTTTGTTGGGAGAACCATAGGTTTTGATCAAAGGAGCCTTATGGAATGTATTATCCAGTGCTTCCCGTACCTTCTCTTCCTCAACAGGTTTACCAAAGTTTACTACATAGCTTCTTCCGCCTTTAAACTCTACGCCTTCATCAAAGCCGTTGAAGATGGCAGCCACACCCAGTATCAAAACCAGGATGGAGATACCGTAAGCTACTTTACGGAACTCGATGAATTTATAAGCGGCATGTTTGAAGATACGTTTGGATAAGCCGGTAAAGTATTTAAAGTGACGGTTCTTGTTGGTATAGAAGTCGGTGATCAGGCGTGAAACCAGGATACCGCAGAACAGGGACAGCAGGATACCGATGATCTGTGTAGTGGCAAAACCCAATACAGGACCCAGACCATAGATAGCCAGGATGATGGCTGTTAATAAGGTAGTAATGTGCGCATCCAGTACGGGCGGTAATGAACGTCGGTAACCGTCTTTTACAGCCTGTTCATGTGATTTGCCATGCGCCAGTTCGTCTTTGATACGTTCAAATATAATTACATTGGTATCTACCGCCATACCGATGGTCAGTACCAGACCGGCAATACCAGGAGCGGTAAGGGTAGCGCCCAAAGCACTTAATACGCCTATTGTAAATAGCAGGTTTAAGATGAGGGCGATATTGGCTACAATACCAGCGGTATTATAATATACGATCATGAGCAGGAAGATCACCACGAAGGAGATACCAAATGACATGATACCACCATTTACGGCTTCTTCACCGAGGGTAGGTCCTACTACTTGTTCCTGTACGATCTTGGCAGCGGCTTCTACTTTACCCGATTTCAGGATATTGGCAATATCCTGGGCTTCTTCTACCACCAGTTGCCTGTTCTTGGCATTGCCGGCGCCCATGGTGATACGGGAACGGCCACCATCAATTTTAGAGTTTACATTGGGAGCAGTATAAACAATATCATCCAATACAATGGCAATGGGTTTACCAATGTTACGCTCCGTCATATTGGCCCAGATACGGCCACCGGCATCGTTCATATCCATGGTAACGAGCACTTCGTTGGTCGTTTGGTCAAACTCCTGACGGGCATCCTCAATGGCACCACCTTCCAGTTGAGCGCCTTCTTTACCAGGAATGGTTTTTATAGCATAAAGCGTAAGCGCCTGGCTTAATCCGCCTTTGTCATCACGCTCTTGTTTGCTCCACAGGAATTTTACGTTGCCGGGGAAATTGTTTTTACAGCAGGTATGCTGAGGTATTGATTTACTTTACCGGTATCTTTTAAGGCAGCAATGCCCACATATCCGGGATAGCCACCGCCCTGGTAGGGACGGGCAGGATTGAGCACACGGAACAGCGGGTTTTGACGACTGGCTGCAGCAGCGCTGTCCAATGCTTTGCGGGCTGAATCCTTCGCAGCACCCTGCAGGGTATCGATGGCTTTCAGTGCATTACTGTCAACAGTGGGGTACCATATAAATAAGCTTCCAATGCCTTATCAGCATTTACAAAGCCATTTTGCATGATGGCATCGTTCATGGTATATACTTCCCAGAACTGGAGGTTGGCAGTAGACTGCAGGTATTTCCGCACACGCTCAGGATCGCTGGCACCAGCCAGTTCAACGGTGATGATACCTTTATTTTCGTCCAGGCTGATATTGGGTTGAGCAACACCAAATTTATCAATACGCTTTCTCAATACCTGGTAGGTTTGAGCCATGGCCGCATTAGCCCTATCGTTGATATAAGCGACTACCTGGTTATCGCTTGAAGTAGCATTCAGTTTATTGCCCTGTTTTGCAAAATGAGGAGCCAGTTTGGCACCGGGATTCACATTCCTGAAGGCAGTAACAAAGAGGTTGATAAAATTTTGATCACTGTTCAACTTCAATTTTTGTGCTTCTTCAATGGCATTTTTGATCTGGGGATCTTTGGGATTATTAGCCAATCCTTTGATCAATCCATCCAATGCAATATCCATGGTTACGTTGATACCGCCCTGCAGGTCGAGGCCCAATAACAATTCACTTTCTTTGGCTTTCTGATAAGATTGACCCCACCAGGTAATTTTGGTATCTTTTGTGGCGATACGCAAGCTATCGAGGTAAGTGGCTTTGTAAGTATCCAGAGAATCCTGGTAAGCAGCCCGGGCTTCTTTACTATTATCGCCAGGGTATTTTGTGGCAGCGGGTGAATAAGCTCTTTTGATGTAAGCAGTCGCTTTGGCCTCCAAACTTTTCTCATGTTTGTTCACGAACCAGGTAAAGGATAGCTGGTAAAGGGATATAAGGATCAATAATCCAGCAAATATGCTAACCAGTGCTCTCATTGCAATGTTGTTTATTTTTAGGAGTTGGCAAAGATAGGGTTTTCGGACAGAAAAGGAAATAGCAAAATAAGCCTGAAAATGAGGCTTATAGAAGGTTTCGGCAAGCGCATACGGATAGCCGGGTCAGTCATTTTAGTCAGGTGAAGATCTGTGGGCTAGAGCTGGAACTGACGAACTGTGCACAAAACCAGCGGCGGCAAGGGCTGTCAATCATCAAAACAATCATAAAGTGTTACTAGTTAATTATTTGTGGTTTATGTTATTGGCTACAATTTAACATCTTTTCAGCAATACTTCTGTGTATTTTTTTTCGTTAAAGCATCTTCTCCTAAACCAATTACACTGCCATGAATAAACTATTATTCTGCTGGCTAATGCTGCCTGCGATGGGAGTTTTTCCCAATCTCTCCAGGAAAGGAATGAATTTTCCGTTCATACCAACGGGCTTATCTATGGCGATACTACCATCCGCCAGTTAAGGGTCATTGTTGACTCCCTGCACCTGAAATTCAAAACTTGTGAGCTAAACAGGGTGTACCAAGCGGTATCCCAGGGAAGAGCGCATTATATTGAAATGGAAAAGGGAGCCATAAAAAGGCACTGGCAGACCTCCGGGACAATATACCTTTCGACAGTTTTGTGAAAAATACCCTTCCTGTACAGTCCAGAAAGACTTATTGGTGATCAAACGCCATGACCGGGAAGATGGCAAAGTAGTGACTGAATTCAATACTTTCACCCTGGGTGACGAAAGCGATCAGCGATTTACCTTTTCCGGTGAAACCGCCCACTATGAAGGGCCATTGCAAGGGAAATGGGTATTTGAGTATCACCCCCGATCTGATTATAGTAACGAATCGGTGGAGGCTTTTTACTTTGTGACAAATCTGGAGCAAGCTCCATTGGCTGAAAAGTATGCACGCCTGGTTCAATATTCAGATTGTATGATAGATACCAGCACCAGTATATTTAAATTAAGGGAAAAAAGCAGCAACAAGTCCAGAGATAAAATTCCCCCAGGCTTGCGGCTTTTAGGGAATATATTAATCGGGAAGCTGGTCCCCGCCCACTATATGACCCCAATAACACCAATGGCTATTACGAAAAAATAGAGGCATGGGAAGCGCAAAAGGACTCGATCATTGAAAATACCCTGTCAAAAACCTCCACCTTTAATAGTTTGCTCCAGGAAGCTGCCAATGAAGTGTTGGAAGAGGGGTGGTCTAATGATGAATTTGAAAACTATGTAGCAACGTATTATTCAAAGAAGACAAGCCTGGAATTAAAAAGGGGCCGCCGGGTAGTGGGTATGTGTAGCCAGGATCAAAGGCCCCGTGTTCATGCGTTGAACATTGCCATCCTATCGGCCGAAACGGTGAATTGGGAAACTTTTCTGCGAGCGCACCTCGATATCATGAATGACCGGTTCGACAGGGCCAGTGATGGCAGTTATGCCTGGGCAGCCCGCAAAACCTATATCAAAGAACTGGAAGTGCTGGACATTAATTTATCCGATCTCATGCTGGGCATCAGTCTGCGTATCAACAATCCCTCCGCCAATCATTATTTTGGCAGCATTGGGCGGCTTGGCCGGGCTTTGGCAGAATCAGCCAATTCAGCAGGAATAGAAGAAAGGATGCTGACTATGATCGCTGACAAAAACCTTGACACTTACAACCGGTTAATTACTTACTACCTGTTCCTCAATTACAATTACAACCTGGAAGACAAGGTAAAACGAAAACCAATATAGATCGACTGAATGCAACTGTAAGGACTTTACCTGCTTATCTGGCTGACAAAGCGATTGTAAAACCAAAATTGGAAAATCAATAAACCCCTAAAAGACAAGTATTCCTTCATAAATGAACACCCGATGTATCAAAAAAGGACAGTTTGGGCTGGCCAATCCAGTCCTATATTACTGATTTACAATCAATTATAATTCTGGCATTCTCTTAGCTCACCGAAGCTAACCCTGACAATATTTAATTTATGCTAAAAAATTACCTGAAGATCGCCTGGCGCAGCCTGATCAAGAACAAAACCTCCTCTTTTATTAATATTAGCGGGCTGGCAGTAGGGCTGGCTATCGGCATCCTGGTGATGATTGTAATCCTGGATCTGACCGGATACAATAAGTTTCACACGCATTTACCCAATATTCATCAATTGTTTGGGACCAATAAGATGTCTGAAGACATCCATACGGGCAAATCTGTGCCAGGCCCTGTAGCAGAGATATTACGGGTCAACTTGCCTGAAGTTAAGTACGTAACCCGGTATGGCAATGGCGGGAAAGGCTTGTTCAACGTTAGGGAAAAATCGTTGTATGAAAATACTGTTTACCTGGAACCTGATTATTTCCGGATGATGACCTTTCCGGCCATCACAGGCGATCCTGTCAAGGTATTGGAACAATCAGGATCGGTCGTGATCACGGAAAGGACAGCTAAAAAATTGTTTGGACAGGAAGATCCCATGGGCAAAATGATCAGGTATAATAACCAACATCTTTTGCAGGTGGGTGCTGTGATCCGGGATCTGCCGGTAAACAGCAGTGAACAGTTTGATGTGATCCTTCCTTTCGCTCTATACGAACAGGAAAACAGTACCTGGATCAATAAATGGGACAATAGCCGTATTGCTACCTGGGTGGAATTACAGCCAGGTATTGACCTTACTGCATTCAATGCCAAACTGGATAAATTATTCAAAGAGAAATCGGGCAGTGAAAATGGAGGATTGTTTGCCTATCCGTTTAGTAAAATGTGGTTGTATGGGGAATTTAAGAATGGTAAACCTGCTGGCGGGCGTATCTATGCAGTGATACTGATGGCGGTAACTGGCCTGTTTGTATTGCTGATTGCCTGCATCAATTTCATGAATCTTTCCACAGCCCGCTCGGAACGACGTGCCCGTGAAGTGGGGGTACGTAAGGTGATGGGGGCTTTTCGCAAGCAGGTAATTTTTCAGTTCCTGTGTGAAGCGATGCTACTTACCTTCCTATCCTTATTGCTTGGCATTTTCCTGGCTGTGATCGCTTTACCTGGCCTCAATCATTATACAGGAAAGAGTATGACCCTTGATCTTTCCAACTGGCAAATGTGGCTTTCCCTGTTGGGCATGGTACTCTTTACGGGCCTGGTAGCGGGCAGCTATCCAGCTTTTTTTTCTCAGTAGCTTTAAGCCGGTATTGGTTTTAAAAGGTATTATTGCCAACCGCAAGGGGGCTCCTTTTACGTAAAGGGCTGGTGACATTCCAATTCGTGGTGTCTATTTTCCTCATTTTAGCCACAATTGTTGTTTTTAAACAATTGCAACATGCCGAGAACCGGCCTATCGGATATGAACAGGAAAACCTGGTGGAAATACCCCTACGGGGCGATATGGCGCCGAAATTCCAATTACTGAAAAATGCGTTATCACAAATACCAGGGGTGGTAAGTATTTCCGGTGGCACCAATGACCTTATCGCTTTTGGTGGGGCTACAGATGGCATTGACTGGCCGGGCAAAACAGCTGACCAGCGCTTCTGGATGACGGTAACGGATGTGCAATATGATTGGGTAAAAACAGCCGGTTTGAAAATGGCGGAAGGACGTGATTTTAGCCCGGCATTTGGTACTGATTCAAATGCCTGCCTTATCAATCAGGCTGCGGCACTGAGGATGGGACTCAAATCGCCCATTGTGGGCACTAAACTCGGTGGGTCTATAGTTATCGGAGTGGTTCAGGATTTTGTTTTCAATAGCCCATTGTCTACGCCCGGTCCCATGTTTATTAAACTGAACCGGGGCGGGATGAATCACCTCTTCCTGCGGCTCCGCAATGATAACATCTGGCGCGAAACGATGGCCCAGGTAGAGCTGGCCGTGAAAAAGGCTAGCCCCGGCGCCCCATTTGAATATCATTTCACCAGTGAAGTGAACCAACAACGTTTAGAAGGCATGCGCTATACAAGTCAATTGACTAATATGACCGGTATTTTGGCCATTTTTATTTCCTGTCTGGGTTTGTTTGGCCTGTCGGCTTTCCTGGCCGAGCGACGCAACAAAGAAATTGGTGTACGTAAAGTACTGGGAGCGAGTGTATCGCAGGTGTGGCTCATTTTGTCGAAAGACTTTCTGAAACCCGTATTGATTGCCTTCCTGCTGGCCGCACCGCTGGGCGGATGGGTACTGAATAAGATGCTGCAGAATTGGGACTACCGTATCAGCTTATCCTGGTGGATGTTTGCGGTGGCTGGTCTGCTGGCATTATTCATTGCGCTTGCTACGGTGAGCTTCCATGGTATCAAAGCGGCACTGACCAACCCGGTAAAATCACTCCGGACTGAGTAAAAACCGGGCAGTTCTTTCTACTTTTCCATAGTAGCCCTGTTTATTTTACGTAACAGGGCTTTTTTATGTTTCCCGGATTGAATAGTCCACCAAAAACGGTACTAAAAACAATCCCCCAAAAACCACAAACTGTATTATTTTTGCGCCATTCGTTTAAAAAAGCAAGCACAGACACTTATTTATTATGCAACTATCAACCAGATTACAATTATTCAACGAGCCTGAAACGTTGAAAATGGCCAAGCTCGGCCGTGAGCTCAGAGCTAAAGGCGTCGATGTTATTGACCTTAGTTTGGGAGAGCCCGATTTCGATACCCCTCAGCACATTAAGGATGCCGCCAAGAAAGCAATTGATGACAATTACAGTCACTACACGCCTGTAGCCGGTTATCCCGATCTGCGCGAAGCGGTATGCGTGAAATTGAAGCGCGACAATAACCTCGACTATAAAGCAGAGAACATTATTGTTTCTACCGGCGCTAAGCAAAGCCTTGCCAATACAGTATGGGCTGTTGTAAGTAAAGGCGACGAAGTAGTGATCCCTACCCCTACTGGGTTACTTATTCTGAAATTGTGAAACTGGGAGAAGGCGTAGTGAAATTGGTTTCTACTTCTATTGACAACAAATACAAGATCACTCCTGCCGAACTGGAAGCAGCCTTGACCGAAAAGACAAGGCTGTTCATGTTCTCCTCCCCTTGCAACCCCAGCGGTTCTGTATACAGTAAGCAAGAGCTGGAAGCACTGGCCGTAGTTTTCCGCAAATACCCCAATGTTTACATCCTTTCTGATGAGATCTATGAGTACATCAACTTTGTAGGTAAACATGAAAGTATTGCCCAATTTGAAGATCTGAAAGACCGTGTGATCATCATCAATGGTTTGAGCAAAGGTTTTGCCATGACGGGTTACCGCCTTGGTATTGTTGCTGCTCACCCCGATGTGGTAAAAGCTTGTGAGAAATTACAAGGCCAGTTGACCAGCGGTACCAATAGCATCACTCAGCGGGCAGCCATTGTGGCCTTTACCGGCGACCTGCGCCCTTCCCAGGAAATGAATAAAGAATTTGAGCGTCGTAAGAAAAGGGTACTGGAAATCATGAACGGAATTGAAGGCTTTAAGTTTGCTGAACCCGATGGCGCCTTTTACGTATTCCCTACTGTGAGCCAGTATTTTGGCAAGACTGATGGAGAAGAGGTGATAAAAGATGCTGATGACCTGTGTATGTATTTACTGAATAAAGCACATGTAAGTACCGTAACTGGTCGCGCTTTTGGTGAGCCTACTGCCATCCGTATTTCTTTTGCCAACAGCATGGAGAAAATTGAAGAAGCCTGGAAAAGGATCGTTGCTGCTTTGGGAAAATTGAAATAAGGAAGACAGGTGGAGAATATAGAATACAGCATTTGAGAGGCGGTTGTTGAAACGGGTGACTAAATTCTGTTGTCGATAATATTGTTAAAAAGCCGGGCTCTCACCCGGCTTTTTAGTTTTTATCATGTTGATTTGAAGCCATTACTATTTAAGAGCGGCAGTCATCTTATCGAGGCATTGCAGGAGACCTGCTTTGGACATTTCTACTATTTCAGCTACGGTATAGCCATATTCAGTAACCGTCATTTCAGTTTTATTATCTCCTACAGACCTGAAGGTGATCACATGACGTACATCGGCTGGAATTCCAGGAGGCATCCCTATTTTAGCAGGATCCAGCTTATTGCCATCTTTATCGGAAAAGTTCAGCACAAATTCAATCCTTTCGTTGGGTACGATCTTGCTATAGGTCCAGGTATTGTACATGTCGTGACCATCGGGTGAACGCATACAAACCAGTGACTTCCCGCCTTCCTTGAAATCCATATTGGCAATAGGTGTGGTAAAGCCATTAGGTTGCCACCATTTTCTTACCAGGTCAGATTCTGACCAGGCTTTGAAGACCTTTTCCACCGGCGCATCAAAAGTGCGGGTTACAATTAAATCTTTAGTACCGGACTGCTGTGCAGACGTTGATGCTGAAATACTCATAATTAAGCAGATTAAAGTGATGGGCAGTAGCCATGTTTTGCCCGTTGTTTTGTTATACATAAGTCATGTGTTGGGTTTTAAAGCAAGGCAGGGCAAACTTACCTTTAGCAACTCATTCTACAAGGGGTGTCTGCGACATTATAGAGGGGTAATCGCACCTGGTAATAAGCCCTGATGACAAGCCTAATTAGGCAATCAAACGCAGTTAATTGCATTTCATACCAGGCAATAAGTTTTTGGTACGTTCATTTTTGATAAAATTGGTGAAGCGTTTTGTAAAAGACTGGCAAACTCATTTATTCTCCCAATTTCTTGTTACTTTCCCTTTCTAATCAATTAAGTACCACTTCAACCCCGATTTCATGACAAACCGTAGAACCTTTATCCGGCAAACAGGTGTATTGGCATCTGCCTTTATGATGGGATCATCCTTTGTAGTAAAACCCAAATACAAACTAGGTCTACAGCTATTTACTATCCGTGAAGCGCTTTCCAAAGATGTACGGGGAACCCTGAAAAAGATCGCGTCGTTTGGATACCAGGAAGTGGAAACATATGGTTTCAACCGGCAATATTATCGCTTTACACCTGCCGAGTTCAAAATGTTGTTACAGGAAAATGGGCTAACCAGCCCCAGTGGCCACTATGACCTGAACCTGTATGTAATGCCCGGCAAAACAACTGACGACCTTCTAAAATATGTGGATGAATGTATTGAAGGAGCGCATATCCTGAAACAACAATATATAGTTTGGCCCTGGTTGGATGAAAGCCACCGATCTATAGAAGCCTTCAAAGAAATTGTGGCTACCTTAAACAAAATAGGTGAAAGGATCAATAAAGCCGGTTTACAGTTGGCCTACCATAACCATAATTTCGAGTTCATAGAATACAATGGCGATACAGGTTATGCCATGCTACTGCGGGAAAGTGATCCCAATTATGTGAAACTGGAACTGGACCTTTACTGGTCTACCTATATGAAGCAAGACCTTCCGGCGTTGTTTAAAAAGCATCCTGACCGTTTTCCGCTTTGGCATTTAAAAGATAAGGACAAAACCAATCCCGAGCTGCATACCACCATGGGAGACGGAGATATTGATTTTACCAAACTACTACCCCATGCCAGCCTGGCCGGGGCGCAACACTTATATGTAGAACAGGGTAATAATTATGTTCCCAATGATCTGGCCTGTGTGGAAAAAAGTGCAGGATTTACCAAGAAGTTATTGAGGTAAATACCCTCAAGGTACCTGGGAAGGGAACCCAGTCGAACACTGGGGGAATTCTCTTTCCGAATCGGGCGCGAATATAGTGGAAGATTTGGAAACTATCTACAAAATTTTTGTAGCTTGATTATCAATTACCTGAATTCCTTATTTTAGCTTTCTTGCCCTCCGTATTACGTCAAGTTCCTCTTTTGTTACCCCTTGTTTTTCACAGAGCTTTTCAAGGAGATCAATGATGGCCCGTTGCTGCCTGACCTTTGTTTTCGTATTTGTGGCTGATTCGATGATCATATAAATGCATAGGGCATTTACCAGGAATCCGAATATTATATACCATAGCAAGTCTGACTGGTTCATATATAAGGGATTTATAATAATATTTACCGCCTTCCAAACAACTTATCAGCTTGTCGATTATTCTCTAATTCAAAATATCCCCGATCTAAAATTTTGACCTGAACACTTTTCTGAGTGAAGATTTTAACTGTTTTAATGCTAATAAAAGTTTCACCCAATTTTAAATTGACGACAGTATTATTATCAGACCTAAAGGCGTTTTTATTGTGATATATAACTGATCAAGGGCATTATCCACATTCTTAAATGTGATACTTTGAAGGCCAGAAAATGCCCTACCTACATCTGTATAAGCAAGACGGAAAGTAGTGTCACTCTCCATTACTACATAACTAATACTAGCAATAAAAACTAATCCTGATTTTGCCTTCCCTATTTCCTTAAAAGGTGCAGTAGCAACCTGGGATAATTGACCTAACGCAGATCCACAGCAAAACAATAAAAGCAAGAAGGAGAGGATTTTCATATTGAGTAAATAAATATTTAAAAGGATCAAATTGGGAAATAATAAGTAAAACCACTTACTGCCTTGCAATATACCACAAAGTGGGTATTGCAAATTGGTAAGGAATGCTTAGTTTCATAACCCCAATCGCACATATTTACACAGCATACTTACTATCACAACTATTCAAAGGCGTCAGTTTTAAAATCCGGTGTCTATAATCACTATTCTTTTACCTCAAAACCCTCTTCACATGAGCTATCCTAATGAAGCGGTAACGCCTTGTTTTTTGTGTGCTAGACCTCATTGTTCTTACTGGCATCTGGACGAGTCTCGGCGGCAAAGATATTGTCCATTTCACCCAGCAACTCGTTTTCTTTCTCTTTATTGCCGCCCGAATGTAATCGAGCCATTACCTTTACCCAGGCTTTATTGCTTGTCTCTTGGACAGCTTGGCCCTCATGCAATCTGTCAAAATTAATGTGCATCGAATTTTGTAAACCCGCTAAACCGTTCACAAGTAAAGTTTGGAGGAACAGATTATGTTCCTCTATTTTATTTATATAATCTCCCAAGGTTTTTTTACACCTGTAGGATCCAGTTCGTAATCTTGTTTAGGAAGCTTAGTCTTTGCATTTTGCAAAGATTCCTTGTACTGCTTTATTCTTTCCATAAGTTTTGCTGAAACTTGGGGCCCATTGCCTCTCTTCTCTCTACTTCTCAATTGCGCAAAATATCCTGCATTATACCCCAATGACAAAGCAATTTTTGTCTCATTTTGCCCAGAATTAGCCTCGATTATAGATTCTATCAAAGAATCCATCTCCTTTGTTGAATATTTTTCAATGTCTTTGGCTGATGATTTCACAATATGAAAAATTTGCAAAATGCAAATAAAACATTGCATTTTATTTTGAACATTGCAAAATGCAATGTAATATTGCTTTCAGAAACGCTACCAAAAATAATACAATGGCAAACAAATCTGAAAGAAAGGGTAAAAAGATACCAGACTCGGTAGTAGGAGCCCTGGCTGATGCCTTCGAAAATTCCACCTATACCATTTTGCGATGGTTTAAGGAACATGATGACCGATTAACAAGTGATAAGGCCCGTCGTGTTTATGAGCAACATGGTTTTGAGTATTGTCCTTCGGTATTGGAATCAGAAACGCTAACGAGTAAATGATCTGGATTCTGAAGTGAGGATTGATTAATGAAGGGACAAAGTAACAACTCAGAAACCGGAAAGTCAATACCCACTTAGTAGTAATTATTTTAATACGATAACAAAACATGAAAAGCATAAAGCTGACAGAACGCTTCAAACTGATTGCAGACATTAAGCACACAGTATCTCCTGATGCTCTTAAGGAATTGACAGAAGCTGGGATTGAAGCAAGGGCTAAGTGGACAGGCAGTCATTTCCGATTTACTGTTCTCATTCGTGCCAAAGAGGCAACAATTGCAGCATCCATACTTGAGAAATATGCAGATTAAGGTTAACTGATGAGCCGTATTTCGGCGAAACCGGGAAGCATAATGAGGCACTTGAGTCACCTCGCTACCGGTCTTAACCAGAAAGCGCAAACCGAAGCTGGCGGAATAAGTACCCGCAGATGTGCTTAGCAAGCGAGATTGGAGAGGGACGAGGTGATGAATAAATCTTGAGTTAGGTTAACTGATGAGGGTTGAATACCCGAAACGGCCACGGCGTGAAAGTCGCCGGGTTCGTCTTAACCAAGGAGTATGATAGTGAACTTGACCATAGAGGAAGCATTAAAAGCCTGTACCAGGATCATGAACCCCAACCGGAAGTAGTATGGAGAAGAAGGAAATCATAGAACCTGCGCCTTTTGATCGGTCATTCATTGACTGGTATGCTTCCCTTCTTGTTGAACGAGTAATTGAATTAGTGGAAAACCCTCAATCCCAACCCTGTCAAACAACTGAGCAATGATTATCCTAACAATGACCGCTATCCTTTTTGTGCTTACCCTTTTCCTAACATTCAAAATTGTTAAGCATGGTACGAATCTTAAATAAAATATGGCTTGCTTTCATGGCTTTATGGGTGCCGTTGTTTATAGATTCTCCCATAGAGCTTGATCCTGACACCGAAATGTTTTACCATGATTAAGCGTATAGGAATGCTACTGATAGCCTGTATTGCACTTTGTTTCATCAAGGTTGATGCAGAGGATTACTATACCAAAGATTAGGCCCTATGACAACCATCACAGCTACGCTAAGTATTATCATTCTGATATTGGACTGGGTGACAACCAGGTCAGCAAAAGCGGTTAAGGCGCTGAACTCTCAGGCACAGGGTGCCGATTAATGGGTACGATTGATAAGAGCGGTTGTTTTATGTCGGCCGCTCTTCTTTAAAAGTTCTTTGCATCGGGTTTAGGGAATACTGGGTGGTGGCATGGGGCCGCCCCAGTTTTTAACCCAAGCTCTTAAAATATTACAACCAGCACTGCCGGCATTCCTTTTCCAGGGGATGCACGAAAAGATTAACAGGCTCGATGTAGGTGGTTTACGCAGTGCTGGTAAACTCTTTAATCACAGGGTACGGGCGCGCTGCAATAGCTGTAAAAAGTGATTTGTCTCGACGGAGGAAATACCCGCCCTTCAAGGAGCAGTGGGCATAATGGCGAATAGGAATGTCATCCGGCTGAACACCGGTGCTAAGAGTTGGTTCGAATCCAACCTGCTTCACAAACCTTTTAATGTAGAGAAGCTGTGGGGAGGAGCCACAGATAGGCGACAGGCGCCGAAACTTCTGTAGGGATAACCTGGATAACTCTATTCCGCCTGCGGCAAAATCGGTTGTCGGTGAGCCAATGGATGACAGAGAAGGATTTCCGATACTGTAAGCCAGCCGCGTAAGTGCTGGCATTCTTTAGGAAGATTTCTTTTTCATAATGGCAAGCAATGATTGGTAAACCAGGGACCGGTATACGGGCCGGTCCTTCTATTCAGTCTCTTATTTATTCATCATAAAACAAATCGAAATGATTGATCCAAAAGAACAAGCTGCAGCTGAGCAACTTTCCCCTGAACTGCCAGCCGAAAACACGAATGCTGCAGGACAGGAAGGCGAGGCCGCCCCCAAGAGGTTATTGAGTAATCTTGTTTATGCCTACTCATTAAGTAAACATAAGCCCCGGTCACGTGAAATTACCGGGGCTTATAAAAAGCTAAATCTAAAAGCGAGATAAAGTTATGGAAATAGAAGTACAACGGAAGGTGAAGGACACAATATCCATCAAAACTCCTTCCTATTACAAATACATGCCGGGTGGTTTTTCCTGCATTACCGAGGAGGGCAAGGTGATTAACGTTTCCAAACGGGGTTTAACTGTATGGTCTCCCGAGGATGGAGATTTCTGGAGGAGTAGTGTTGAAGAACTATTTACCCCGATGTATTCACCGGCCACTAAGGAAGAGTTTGAGGCGGCCTACCAGGCTTCCATTCTCCAGATTACCGGCGCCCACGATTCAATATTGTTAACTGCATAAACATCCTTGCTATGCAAAAAAGCGAATCAATAAAAGCATTGCCGCAGCCCTTCTGCTGTTTCATGTAAAGGTTGGAGCGATTAAGAAGGATGCTAAGAACCCCTTTTTAGAGCCGGATATGCAACCTTATCTAACATTTTGGACCACATACAAACCCCTCTTACCGAGAGTGGACTAACCTTTACCCAGGTTCCCACTGGTGACGGGGGGTTGACAACTATGTTGATGCATGCCGAATCAGGTGAATACATTATTGGCGAGTATTTCATGAAGCCGGTTAAAAATGATCCACAAAGCTTAGGGTCCGCTATTACCTACCAGCGTAGATATTCCCTTTGTGCTGTGCTTGGGTTGAATATTGAGGAAGACGATGATGGTAATGGTGCCAGTGGGAAGGATGGTAAAAGGAGCCAAAGAAAGACAGCAAAGAGGGTGAATTGCCATGGCTTAATGAGGGCACTAAAGAGTGGCAGGGTGCAGTGGAGAAGATGATGGCAGGAAAGAGCAGTGTAGAAGCCCTTAAGAAGTATTTCCGCATTTCTGCTGCTAATGAAATCACTCTATTAAAGGCACAACAAAAACAACATCTAATGCTCCAGCCAACTAATACGATGTACAATATCCGGACAGAGCACGTTGCTCTGATCCGGGAGTTGAAGAAAATGGCGGGGAACTTACCCCCGAGTTGGAACAGGCTTTGGCATTAACTGAAGATGAGTTCCAGGATAAGGCGGTCAGTTATGGGTTTGTGGTGAAGTCCTTTGATGATATAACTACAGCCATTGAGAATGAAATAGCCAGGTTACAGGTTTTGAAGGGAAATCAGTTAAGCGGAGCGAAGCCTTTAAAAGCCGCTTGGATGAGGCTATGAGGCAGTTTAAAGTGGAGAAGATAGTTACACCTACACTTACGCTTTCTTACCGGAAATCCAGCCCCTGAACCTTGTAGATGGGTTTGAGGACAATATATTAAAGTACGCAAAGGTTAGCATCGTTTGGGACCCTGAAAAGTTGAAGGAAGCCACTGAAGATGATTTAAAGATTATCCAGGGGCAGATGTTGACCTGCTGGACTACTTCGACCTATCCCCTCGATTAGTAAGAAGCGGATAACTGAAGCCATTAAAGGTGGCAAATCCGTTCCTGGTGCATCCTTGGATGAAAAGAAAAACCTTCAAATCAAATGAGCCAGCTTTCCGCTATAGAGTCTATTCTATCTCAATCCGAGACTGGGAAGGTGATGTTGGCTGACCCTGTGCAAGTGAGCCTCCCTCACAATATGACTTTTAATGTTTATGGTGCATGGCTTGGGCCTGATGGGGTATATCTTATGGATGGTACTGGTGATTGGCATGGACCAATATTGGAGACTCAGTTGAATGCACCTGCTATAATAGCCTGCTTACATCATCGACTTGAATCCTTAATCATGTCCCATGCGTAACCTTGAATTGAATGCCTCCATTGACAATACCGGTAAGTTAACGGTGCACAATCGTAAAAGGCTGGATCAATATTGCCTGGATAATAAAGGCAAGGAAATCAAGGTGAAGTTTGAGCGGAAAGCGAAAACGCGATCATTACCCCAAAACAACTATTACTGGGGTGTTGTGGTGGTAGAGGTCAGGCTTGGCCTGCTCAATATTGGTTATGATATGACTACTGAGGAAGTTCATGAATTCCTGAAAGGAAATTTCAATAAACAACAATTGGTCAACAGTGATGGTGTTGTAATGGAGTTTGGTGGTAGTACCACTGAAATGACCACCGTCCAGATGATGGAGTACGTGGACAAGATAGCCCAATGGGCAGCTGAATACCTGAGTATAACGATACCGCTACCAGATCAGGAATTAAAATTCAACTACTAATCCGCTCCTATGAAAACCCAAACCGCCCCTGTAAACATCCGACCTGCCCGACTAATGGCCCCTGCAGGCGCCCTCCGAAGCCCAAGAAAAACGAACCCGAATCCGCCCTGTAGGTAAGAAGCAAGCCAAAAGGATCCGCATTTACTCCGCCCAAAAGAAAACTGAATTCAAAGACAGGCCCGTTTGTTCCGTCGCCCTAATCGAAGCCAAATCACATGAGATCATTACGGCCTTCCAGGATTGCCAGTACTGGGCAACTGAAAAGCATCATCCGGCCGGCCGATTAGGAGATAGGTTACATGACGAGTGCGTGAAGCTGTGCACGAACTGTCATCGGGTAATAGAAACACATCCCACCCTGGCTAAGAGCCTGGGGCTATCAAAAAAGCAGATTAATTAAAACATCATAACAATGGAAAATTTGGTTATTACAAAAGAGAACGCCTTAAAGGCCTATAACGCTGGATGCGACGACGTAAAAGCCGTGTTATCCAACTTGTTTGGTCCACAGACATTCAAGTCACAAATCGTCCTCGAACGGGTTACAACCCTCGAACAGGCCTGCGAGGAATTGGGGATTGATTTTGACGACCTGTTTGATAATTGCGAGGATGACTACGAAAAGGCAGAGGTGGCCATTAAGACATTTGCTGCAGCACTTCGGGAGGGTAAGCCAGCAAAGGAATGTTTTTACTATCCCTACTTTCTCCGTTCTTCCGGTGGCGGTTTTTCGTTCTACGATTGCGATTGCGGTCTCGTTCTTTCGTGCGTCGGTGCCCGCCTTCGCGTGGATACAGCTAAAAGGCTGAACACCTGGGCAGGTGCATGGAGGCATACTACAAGACATACCTGACCGGCGAATAATTTCTTTCACCTTCTTAATCAATAAAACGCATGTTACCAGAAATCAAAGAACAAACCAAAAAGGACTTCGAAGCTGCTGCCCAAAAGCTGGGTATCTCCACTGAATTGCCAAATGTCAGCATGTTACGGCCTGACCTGGCCCTTTACATCACTGCTCATTACATGCTGGCGGTGCTTATTGAGGCATCCAAGGATGGTAAGCAGTATGACATTACCAATCATTCAAAGCGGAAATATAGCGCATGGTTTGAGGCTGAGGAAGGATATGTACCAGGTTCTTCCGGTGGCAGTTTTTCGTACTTCGATTTCGGTCACGATCTCGATTCTTCGAACGTCTGTGCCCGCCTTACCTCCAACACCTGGGAGGAATGTAAAGAATTTGCTGAGAAGTATATCGACTTGTGGGAGATCATAATGTTATTGGTTTCCTAAACCGAATAGGTTGTGTACTGTAAGCCTGTAGTTCTTCCAGTGGCAGTTTTTCGTACAACGATTACGATAACGATCACGATAATTCGAACGTCAGTGCCCACCTATATAGCTTTCTAAAACAGTACAGACCTTGGCTCTTGCCAGAAAAATACATTCTTTTTCGAGGGCATTGGTATCTACGGAGAAGGTGACCTCTTAAAATAAAGGCTGATGAAGCGAGTAGGTAATGTTTATCAACGGATTTGTAGCATTGAGAACCTGGAAGCTGCGGATATGATCGCCCGGAAGGGTAAGAAGGACCAATATGGTATCAAGGTCCATGATCGAAACCGGGAGGCTAATATCCTGGCTTTGCATCACAGCCTACTTGATAAGACCTTTAAAACGTCTGCCTACACTACATTTTTTGTGTACGAGCCGAAGGAAAGGGAAGTATTCCAGTTGCCTTATTATCCGGACAGGATCGTACACCATGCTGTAATGAACGTAATGGGGCCCATTTTCGTCTCTACGTTCACGGCTGATACCTACAGCTGCATTAAAGGCCGGGGAATTCATGCGGCTGCCAAGGCCGTTAAAAGGGCTCTTGCAGATGAACAGGGAACCATGTATTGCCTGAAGTTCGATATCAGGAAATTCTATCCCAATGTTGATCACAGAATACTAAAGCAGCTATTAAGAAGGAAGATAAAGGACCAGGATCTACTATGGCTCCTTGATGAGATCATAGACAGCGCCCCGGGCCTGCCGATCGGCAACTACCTATCCCAATACTTCGCCAATTACTACCTGACTTTCTTTGACCACTGGGTTAAGGAGGTGCTGAAGGTGAAATACTACTTCCGTTATGCGGACGATATCGTGATCCTGGCGAGTAGTAAAGAGTACCTGCACGGTCTATTGATCAAACTTGCCGACTACCTGGCCGATCAGCTGTGCCTGGCTGTAAAAGGAAACTACCAGGTATTCCCGGTATCTGCGCGGGGTATTGATTTCGTGGGTTATATATTCTACCACACCCACACCAGATTAAGAGAAAGCATAAAGAAACGATTTGCCCGAATGATGGCCAGGAATCCAAACATGCGATCCTTTGCTTCCTATTATGGCTGGGCATGTCACGCGGATTGCAGACATCTACTAAAAACCTTAACTAATGACAAAATTTTCCGACCTGGGCATAACCATCGAAAGAAAGGGTTATACCGGGGACAAAATCAAAATCGACTGGATATTGAACCGCCTGATTTTAATACACGCCTATGAGATAAAGGATTCTATCTACAAAGACAAGGGCAAATGCCTGCACATGCAGATATCAGTTAACGGGACAATGCATGTGGTGTTTATAGGCTCTAAGTCTTTAATGGAAATACTCGAAAAGGTGCCAAAAACAGCCTTCCCATTAGAGACGACAATTCTTAAAGAGAACAACCTATTCATTCTTTCATAATCCTGAAATATGGAAATAAGCTATATGAGCATACCTGGTATAAAACAATGTTTGAAACGGGAGTTCCCTAAAACACCTGACATGGAAACGGTAATAGATACCGTTTGTAATCGCCTTGATGTGACCAAGGAAGAAATCCTTGAAAGCGCAGAAAGCGGAAGATTGTTTATGCCAGGCATATTGCTCAATACCTAATATGCTTATTGAGTAAGGCGACAGTCACGTCGGTAGCAGATCGGTTCGGTGCGCGGCATCATTCTACCGTAATCCATGCCCGTGACAGGCTAAAGGATTTAATATCTGTACACGAATACACACGTAATGAGGTAGAGTGGTTAAAAATGAGGTATATAACGCTTACTTATCAAAGTAACTCCTATGCACTACGAAAAAGCGAGAGATATAGCCATTTCAATCTGCGAGAAACTGGCTCCAAATTGTGAAAGGGTGGCTCCTGATAAGACACGGATCAATATTGCAGGAAGCATCCGACGCCAAAAATATGAGGTAAAGGATATAGAAGTGGTTTGTCAGCCTCTTTTTCTGCCACAGGTTCATGCGGATCTATTCGGAGCTACCCAGGTCATGGTGATTAGTCCAAGGTATGTTGAGGTGGTGGCCAAGTTGGGCAAGGTGATTAAAGGGGAGCCGACAGGCCGGTACATGCAGATTGTGTTACCACAGGGTATCAACCTAGACTTGTTCATGCCGGTGCCCGACGACTATTACCGGCAACTGGCTATCCGGACCGGGAGTGCCGACTATGTGGCCAGAAACATAGCAGTAGGCTGGAATAAGATAGGCTGGGTAGGCACCGACCAGGGATTGCGTAAGAAGGCAGACTGTATTGGTACAAAACAGAAGGATGGGAAGATACTTTGGAAGTGCATCAACCCGTATGCTGAACGGCCGCCCGCCTGGCAGTCCGAACGCGAGTTTTTCGACTGGATCAAAGTACCATGTATAATGCCCAAACTCCGAACCATATAATCACTTAAAACCTATGGCAAGACCGAAAAAAATGGAGTTGATTATTTTTCCCATGACTGTATATCGGGGAAGACCCTATTCATAGTTGAGCAGAAATTTGGCAACGATGGTTATGCATTTTGGTTCAAGCTCCTGGAGTTCATTGGTACTCAGGATGGCCACTATCTGGATTGTAATAACGTCGCTGACATGGAGTTTCTACAGGCCAAAACCCGGCTATCCAGTGAGACAATCTACCAAATATTGGATTTGCTGGCTGGTTTGGAGGCAATTGATCGGGAATTGTGGAGTAAAAAAGGTTGTCTGGTCTGATGGGTTTGTAGGCAGAATATCTGACGTATATGTTAATCGTAGGCAGAAAACCCCTGAAAAACCGAGTTTCTACACTGAAAACCCAGGCGAAGCAGATGTTTCTACATCAAAAAGTACACAAAGTAAAGTAAAGGAAAGTAAAGGAAAAGAAACTAAAGAGACTCCTAACGGAGTCATGGCCTCAGGCGAGGCCGACATACAGGCCCAGTTGAAAAGGATTATGAAACACTTTGTGAAACAAATACTGGCAAGGATGCGAGGGAGGTGTATACGGCTATAAAAACTTTTGTAACCGAACACAAGCCACATTTTGCCGAACCGTATGTTGATGCTTGGAACATTTTTGCACCAAACAATGGATTGGAAAAAGTAAAAAGCATTACACCCGACCGGCGGAATAAGATTCGCATCCGTACAAGGGAACCCGAATTTGATTTCTTCAAAATCCTTTCCTCTATCCGGCAAAATCCATTTTACACAGGCGATAATAACCGGAATTGGAAGGTTGACTTCAACTACGTGATCGAGAGTCCGGCAAAATACCAACCAATCATTGAACGATACAAAGAGCATTGATGAACAGCAAAAACACTTTTTGGGATAGGAAGCAGGATAAGCGACGTCCAGCGGTGGATATGAGCAACATGGTCTACGGGAAAGTGCCACCGCAAGCAAAGGATATGGAAGAAGCTGTACTTGGTGCATTGCTGCTGGAAAATGTGTTTGATGTGGTTTCCGAAATTCTTAAACCGGAATGCTTTTATGTTGACGCCAATCAACGGATATACGGAGCAATGTTTCGCCTTCAGCAAAGGAACCAGCCCATTGATATATTGACCGTGGTTGAGGAATTGAGGAATCAAGACGAATTGGAAATGGTAGGAGGCCCCTATTATGTAACCCGGCTCACTAATTCAGTGGTCTCGTCAGCAAACATTGAAACCCATTCACGCATCATACTGCAAAAGTACATACAGCGGCAAATCATTAAACTCTGCGGTGAGGCTATCGGTATGGCTTATGAAGATTCGACTGACGTTTTCGATTTGCTTGCCGAACATGAAATGGGTATCACTGCATTAACTACCGGTAGTCTGAAGCAAACATATAGCGCACTGGATTCAATTATGGTGAACACGGTAACGAGGATAGAGCACCTACGTAAACAGAATGTAGATATTACTGGTATACCAAGTGGCTTTCCTGCACTCGATAAAGTAACAAATGGATGGCAAAACACTGACTTAATTATTCTTGCGGCCCGACCGGCAGTTGGGAAGACGGCCTTTGCTCTTAACCTGGTTCGTAACTCTTCTCTTGACCCTTTTAAGCGTACACCAGTAGCTCTTTTCAGCCTAGAAATGAGCAAGGAACAGCTCTGTCAACGGATGCTGTCTGCTGAAAGTGATATCTGGCTGGAAAAGATTTCCCGTGGTAAAATGGATGATCACGAAATGAACCAATTGTATGAAAAGGGCATACAAAGGCTTGCGCAGGCGTCCATTTTTATTGACGACACAGCAGCATTGAATATCATGGAGCTGAGAGCAAGAGCCCGCCGATTAAAACGGAAACACAACATTGGACTGATCATTATTGATTACCTGCAGCTGATGAGCGGAATGTCCGGCAAAGGAGGGAACCGGGAACAGGAAATATCTGGAATATCAAGGGGATTGAAACAGATAGCCAAGGAGCTAAATGTACCAATCATAGCCCTATCACAATTAAGTCGTGCAGTAGAATCACGGAAAGAAGGGAATAAGATGCCGCAGTTGTCGGACTTGCGAGAATCCGGCGCTATCGAACAGGACGCTGATATGGTCATATTTATGTACCGACCTGATTACTACGATCAAAATACCAATGAGCACGGCGAATCTACCAAAGGGGAAACGCATATCCGGATCGCAAAACACCGGAACGGTTCGCTGGAAACGATCAAGCTACGGGCATTGCTTCACATTCAGAAGTTTATTGAAATGGAGGACATGAATCTTCCATCCGGCTTACCTACTGGCCAGGGGCAAAAGTGGTCACCTGTTCGTACAAATTTTTACGAAACTGAAAGAGACGATCAGCCTTTCTAATGCGCTTCACTATACAACATATCGCTAATAGCAAGGTAGCACACCTGAACCAGCACTTATTAGGTGGCCAGCACAAGAAGGAGAAGCGGAGCAAGTACAACAACCGGAAAACTATGGTAGACGGGATCGAGTTTGACAGTGTGAAGGAGGCGAAGAGGTATGGAGAATTGAAGCTGATGCAGAAGGCTGGTCATATTGGTTTCCTGGAACTACAGGTAAGTTTCGAACTGAAGGTGAACGACGAGAAGATCTGCACCTACATCGCCGACTTTGTTTACCTGGATGCCAAGACCGGCGAAAGAATCGTGGAGGATGTGAAGAGCGAGGTAACCCGGAAGATACCCCTGTATCGAAGAAAGAAAAGCCTAATGAAGGCCATTTATGGAATAACAATTAAAGAAGTATGAAAATAGTCACCTCTGTAAGCGGCGGTCAAACATCGACATATTTAGCGGCAAACTATCCAGCCGATGCATTGGTGTTTGCATTGGTGAGGATTGAGGATGAAAGATGCCGGTTTCCAGACAGGGTTATCATAAAGGAAGTAGAGGATCGCATACAAGCCCCTTTTATAGCCACCGCAGAGGATGATACCATCATTTACACAATGCTGGACCTGGAACAGTACTTGGGTAAACGAATTGATTGGGTGACAGGTCCAACCTTCGATTGGGTTATAGCCAACCGCGGTGGTTGGCTACCTAATAAGCTGCATCGCTATTGCACGACAGCTTTGAAGATTGAACCAATGTTTTATTGGTGGGCAAAAACCTATGGATTAAGCCAGCCTGTAAAAATGAATATTGGTTTTCGAGCGAATGAGATAAAGCGGGCTAATAAGATGGACAGAAAACTTAATGATGATGGATTACTCGAAATGAAAGCATCCTTTGAAAAGCACCCCAATGGTGATAACAAATGGATTTCAGTTCCTTGGCAAAGGCCACAATATCCGCTTATACAGGATGGAATTTTCAAGGATACAATCAGTAGGTATTGGGCAGGTAAATCAGTCCGTTTTGCAGATTACAATAATTGTGCTGGGTGTTTTCACAGAAATCCTCCTTTCCTAAAATATCAATTCCAAGTACAGCCAAATAAAATGCAATGGTTTAGGGAACAGGAGGGCGGAAAGAATGGCTTTTGGCGGTCAGATGGTTCTTATGCCAAGATAGAAAAGGCTTATGCCCAGCTTATCCTACATGCAGATGACTTTACATCCTGTGATAGCGGGTATTGTGAGATAGAGTAAAACGAAGAATTACACAACACTGATTGATCAATTAAAGGAACTGAAATGACCGACCCATTATTCATAGTAGTAGATCTATTCTGTGGCGCCGGCGGGACAACAACTGGCTTTGCCCTTGCTGAACTAGAAGGAAGTGGAATTGCGAAGGTGGTTGCCTGCGTGAACCACGACCCGAAGGCTATCAAAAGCCACTGGCTGAACCATCCAGAGGTTACCCATTACGAGGAGGATATCCGGACGCTTGACCTTACGGCCTTGGTTGCTTTGGTGAAGGAATACAGGCGAATGTACCCCAATGCCTACCTGATCCTTTGGGCAAGCCTGGAATGCACCAACTTCAGCAAAGCAAAGGGTGGCCAGCCTCGCGACGCAGACAGCCGGACCCTTGCCGATCACCTACCCAGGTACATAAAGGCCATTGATCCGGATTACGTGCAGATAGAAAACGTGGTAGAGTTCATGTCATGGGGGCCGTTGGATGAGAATGGTAAACCGATCAGCCGGAAGAACGGTGAGGACTGGATGCGGTGGCGCAGCGATATCTGCAAATTGGGTTACCAGGACGAATGGAAGGAATTAAACAGTGCGAACTATGGCGCCTATACTTCCCGCAACCGCCTCTTTGGAGCGTTTGCCAAGGATGGCCTGCCCATTACCTGGCCGGGAGCGACGCATGCAAAGGTCAAAGCCAAAGGGCATGCCTTGTTTGCCACTGGTCTTTCGCCATGGAAGCCGGTAAAAGATGTGCTCGACTTCGCAGATGAGGGCGAGAGCATCTTCACGCGGGACAAACCGCTATCGGATAAAACCCTGGAACGTATCCTGGCTGGTCTTCACAAATACGTGGCAAAGGGAGACACATCCTTCATCAGCAAGTATTACAGTGGCCGGCCAAATGGGAAGGTGAATAGTGTGAATGATCCTTCCTCCACTGTAACAACCGTAGCAAACCTGGCCCTTGTTCAGTCTGTTGGGTTTACGGCTCAATCAGTGGAGCAGCCTGCCGGTACTATTACGACTGTTGATCATCATTCCCTTGTTAAAGCAGCTTTTATACAGCAACGTAACACGGGAGAACCGGAAAGCAAGCTGGTTGATGTAAACGGACCGGCCAGGACGATTACGGCTACAGGCGGCAACCAGGATCTCGTGCAAGCGAAGTTTCTCACAATCTACAATGGTAAAAGCCTTTGCCGATCGGTAACAGAGCCGGCGCCAGTGATCGCCTGTAACGATCGGTTATCTCTGGTGCAACCTGAATACTTTATCGATAAGCACTACGGTAGCAATCCTCAAAACCAATCGATCGATCAGCCGGCAGGAACAGTGGTTACGAATGATAAACACAGGCTGGTTCAGTGTATACCATTCATTATGCCAACCAACTTCGATAACAAGCCAACAAGCATCGACCAGCCATCCCCAACCATTACCGCGAACCGAAAACATCACTACCTCGTACAGGCGGAAAGTGGTGAATTGGCCATCGCAATCTTAGAAGGAGACAGTCAGGTAATGATCGCCATTAAGCAGTTCATGGCGGCGTATGGGATCGTCGATATTAAGATGCGCATGTTACGTGTGCACGAACTGCTGGCTATTCAAGGTTTCCCGGCCGATTACAAACTGGTAGGCAACCAGGCGGACCAAAAGAAGTTCATCGGCAACTCGGTCGTACCGCAGGTTGTGAAGGCTTGGACAGAGGCCATGGCCAGTAAATTAATTGACAACCAAAACAAAAAGGTAGCATGAGTAACAACAATAGGCTGATTGGTATTCGCCCCACGATTGTATATGGCAATCCCAAAACAAAGAAGGCGAAGGACTATAAAAACGATGTTCGCCGCCTGAACAGTGAGTACAGCAACATTGACTGGAACCAGATGGTGGACAGGATAATGGAAGTCCCTTTGCCTGATGTGAAGCAGAATAAGAAAGGAGGAAAACCATGATCACTAGCAAAGGATATTCAAAGGACCCATCTATCCAGCCGGACGGCATTGTGCTTACCCTGCCGGTAGCCTTCTTCGAGGATCGCGGGATGACGACAGAGGAATTCAAACCAATGTTTGAACGGTACATGCGTCAGGAGGATGCTATCTGGAACTTCAAGCTCACCAACCTGCCGCTGCATGATGTTGCCTTTGTTTACCTGGTCTTTGACAAGCAGATCCAGTACCGCTGCCAGTTCATCATGTATGAACGGAATGTATCAAAGGAGTTCTATGACGCGCCAGATGGGCAGGTCAGGTCCTTTCCTCCTACGAATTGGGTGCTGTTTACCGGGCCAGTTGTGAAGCCGCCGTATGAGTGGCCGCAAAAGGGCTTCCAGGGATTTCGTTACTCAACAAAACTTTTTTAAAAAATGAAACTACAAGACCAAGTATGCAGCTCGGATCAGGCCAAGCGCCTGAAAGAACTTGGAATAGCACAAGACAGTTTATTTGTAATTACCTACGGTACAGGACGAACGGTTACCAGAGACGAAGCAGAAAAGAATGATTTGGCTGGTAAGGCTGCTTTCACAGTAGCCGAACTGTTAATGATTTTGCCAGAAGTCATTGAAGTTCCTAACACCCCACATTCAGCAGTATTTATCCTGGAAAAGGGATATGATCACTATTCGGAATCCGAATGCTATACCGCAGGTTATAAACTGAATGGGGACTGGTTTATAGGATCAGGATTTCCAAACGCTTCAGAGGCACTTTGTGAGGTATTGCTGACGCTGCTCAGAGAAAAGTTCTTAACGGCCGAAGAGGTCAATAAAAGACTGCAGGCATGACAGACCAAGAAGCATTTGAGCTTATGATAAAGTACGGAGGTGAACAATCCCTGCTAAGAATCAATGAAATGATCCTGGTTGCTGGCGTGGAGGTAGCAACCAAAAATATCATTGAGGTTTTTAAGAAGCATCACGGAACGATTCCACCAGATGTAGAAGAATGGATCATACAAGGGGTCCGTTATGCTCAATGGAAAATGCAACAACCACTTAATTAACAGCCATAAAATGAAAGTATTAACATTTTCCAGGGTCTTCCCTGGTAAGCACCCGAAAGCCGGGCAACCGACCTACTTTGTAGAAAAAGTACTGTATCATCTTTATAGGAAGGGTCATTATTCGATCGAAAAGTGTTGTGAAATAGCGCGTCAACTTGGTTTTCCTGAGAGAATTCATCCAATGCGCTTCATTGATACATTCCAGGATTACGTATGTGATTTACCTAAGGCACACACAATACGTGCCGGCAACCGCTGGAAAGCAGGCGACCTGGCCAGTCTACGGGTATGGACAGGAAGGCCTTACAATAGCAAGCAGATCGAGTTTGCCCAGGTGGAGGTAAAGAAGACATGGGATATATCAATTGCTGATGATTTCCTGCACCTGGGTAATGGCATTTCAGGGTTTAATGAGGACCATCCATTAATTCAACTAATAGCCAAAAATGATGGATTGTCCCCAACAGATTTTATATCCTGGTTTCAGCCCCAAAAATATCCCCTGATTTTCATGGCCAGATAATCTGCTGGAATGACTCGATTGAATACACCGGAAAACCAGCAGGCCTGGAGAAGGAGGTAACCAATGGTGCATAATGCTCAGACCTGCGACCGTTGTCAACGCTTGACAGAGTATCCTACCGTATGCACTTATCCCGATAGCGATGATACTACAACCCGTTGTCCTACGTGCATCGAAGAGGAAGGTCATTTCTGTATGGGATGCGGGGAATTCTGTGCGGGTCAGGCGGATTTCGACTTTAAACATCCCGGGTATTGTGGTGCCTGCTGGGATGAAATCGAGGAACAAGCAGACGATGAGTTCTTCGAATGGCTGGACGCCGAGGATCCAAACGAAGACGATCCCAACGATTACAATGACGCCTATGACGATGAAGAGTTCCCAAACGGGTCACTCGATTATTAATCAGTAAATAGAATGAATAACCATGTCAACGTCACATCACCTTCAGATGGGTATAGCCAAAGTCTTGACCTGGGAAGATAAAGACCTGGCCAGCTTCTTCCAACTACCGGGTGAAAAGGTCCGGAGTGAACTGGAACAACGCCTGGCGGCCGGCGAGGTCTACATCGGATCACAGAACTGCGAGGGCTTCGACCCCGTTAAGGGGTGTCCGGGGCATATTGAAATGGATTCTATAACCCAACAATAGTATATCATGCCAGAATTAATAATAGTTCCAACATTCACATTTGAACAGGGTGATGTGTTCTCCGGTGATCACAAGGTAGAACGCCCTATCTGCGTCGAGTATTACAACGGCACCATTGTGCTTAATCAGGGCGAAAATGGCTGCGTGAACATTTTGCCGGAATACTTCGACAAATTGGTAAGGGAGATAAAAAGGCATAAGAAGGACGCTGAATGGGCCTTAAACGGTAAAAAGCCTGTAAAGCCATGAGTAAGAAGCGAAAACATACAACCACAAAGAACACTATGGCGAAGCCGCCTGTAACAAAGTTGATGATACTATCTGTCGAGTGTAATGGTCGGTTTGACCTGGTGACCGACTTCCCAACAGAAGAGGCATTTGATAAAATATTCAGGGAATGGTACGACCACCCGGATACAAAAATGTGGTGTGCCGAAAGCCTGATCATGTACATCAAAGCGAAGCAGCCCAAGAGAATATGCCTGCTGAGGGAAGACTACGATAAAATCACCAAGGGCAAAGTAATACCTGCCACGAAAGAAGAATGGGAGGCAGAAAATAACTAACCAGCAAAACATAAATACCATGCAACAATACAGAAAAGAGACTGAAGAATATCTAAGGAAAGTCGGTTGGTTCAGAGGGATGACGGCCGAATGGGATTACGATTCTTTAGCCCGAGTCCTGGAAATGTATGCAGATGAGGTAAAATTGGAGCAGGCAGGCCCAAAGTGGGTAAAGGCTACTGATCGCCTACCGGCTGAGGGGCATTACTCTATAAAGTATGAAGGCCAACCAATGGGGGCTTATTGCAGGCCGGATGATATTGGCGGCTCCTATTTCAGCACTCCCGATAAGATAGTCTATGATGGGTCTTTCTATAAAATTGAATGGCTCGACGAATCAGGTGCCCAGCCTGCAATTGAAGCTACTCCATTGGAACGAGCGCCAACTGATGCCTATAAGTTCTGCAACCACCACCATGAACTTACCCCGGATTACGAGATAGTCAATTTCGGCGATGGCGATTTCGTGGCCAATAAGGCTGCTATCCCCTGCTGAAGGCTCTTAACGAAGCAGGCTTGCGCACCAGGTCACACCACATAGACACTCCCGGCCAGGGCTGGTTCACTATCCTTCTGGACAATGTAGACCTCGAAATAAAGAAGGTGTTAGAAATCCACGCCGACCGCCACCGGTATGATGGGAAGACAGAGGTGCTCATACGATGGGGATACCGTAAAGGATAAAACAACACATTATATGGAACAGAAAGAATACTGCCCTGCGGGCTGCGAACATAAACATGACAATGATCAATCCTCCTGGAATTGGATCAGCGAAACCAGCGGCACCGGTGAGAACTTCAATTTTAAGGTAGAGACAGGTGTTTGCATGCTATGTGGTGATATCCGGTTGGTTGGCCACAGAGATGGCAAAAGGTTTGATGAAGTCTTCAATATTCACTTTCCAGAGGCTGTAGAGGCCATTGTAAAACAATGTAATTGGTTAAATACGGGAGACGGATATATCCCTTTTGTTCGACAGACCACAGACGTATTAAAGGAACTGGAAGGACTGCGTCGATGGAAGTCGGAAATGCTGGAAGTATGGCAACCGTTATTGGATTGGGGATACGCCCGGAAGGATATTACGGTCGGAACCAACATTACAAAGGAGATCCAAAGGCGCCTGAAGCACTATGATGAACTCACTGCCCAACCTTTTTATTCTAAAGATAAAATACTGGCCGCGATCCGGGAGGAGCTGACCAGGTCAGAAATGATGGGCGAAGACAAGGGCTACTACTATACCATCGCCGGCATTGTAGGCAGCGCATTAGAAAACTACAACCAAACTCCATGAACCCAGCATACAAAGTACTCTACGACCACGTAATGAACGAGATCCACGACAACGAGCAGGCCCGCAAGATCGTAGACTTCGCCCTCCTGGAAGGAATGACCGTGGGCGTAGAGACGAAAGACCCGGAAGCGGGGACCAGGAGAATGATGGAGGAGATAGACCGGCTGGTGGAAATCCATAAGCATCAGCAGAGGAAATAGAACTGATTTTTCACGTGCAACACGTTATGCACAGTCGGTCACCCTATGTTCATAACTGATATTGGCCGGCTTCAATAAAACCTCCATCTTTGCCATACCACTTACATCGAGCCTGTTTTTACTAAAACAGTGCTTTTCTCATGTCCCTCATTAACACGCCTGGTCTTACCCATTTGGAAGAGGTTTCTATTCTCTTGAATAAGATACAAGCAGAGCTCGCCGCTCTTCGACAGGAAATCTCCATTCCAACACTCGAAAGAAATCAGCCACCATTATTTACTACTGCTGACGGGGTGAAAATTTATGATCCCAGTACAGTAGTGTATGTTAATGTGTTACTGGTGTTTCCGGGCAAACCTTCTGTGCTCTCAGGAATCTTTGCAGAGGAATTAGCAAAAAGCGTTTATGATTACCCTGGAACTAAATTATGGCGTGTCTATTCCACACCTGAAGCAGCGGAAAAGGGGTATGAAGCATGGCTTTTGGAACAGCCTGTTCTGACTGGTTATGACCTATTCAAATGGAAGGATGGCGCAAATCTTAGCGAATTGATAAAATCAAAACTTCCAAAGCCATGAGAAAATTAGCAAGAATATTATTTTATGCCATTGTGATTAACTTCATGGTAACCCAGTCAATTGACACATACAGCCATCCAGACCTGACACGTACTCGGGTACTATACAGAACTCCAAAAACATTCTTATGGAACTTCAGCAAGTAAGCTACCGCCACCTACTTCCTGCCCGCATCAAAGACCTTCGTAAACAGGCGAGTTATACTATCAAGCAGGTGGCGGACCAATTGGGAGTCAAGATAGGCCGATATCAGCACTATGAAGCTGGGAGAGCTACACCGGATATTGATATGCTCATTGCAATAAGCCATATTTATAAATTATCCTCGACCAGTTACTTAGCAGTGACCCGCCCAGGGAAGGCGAGTTCGAACGAAAATATAACGCATTGTCACCGGAACGCCGTCGAGTGATCGATCTCATGCTGGCGAATGATGCTAAATAATTTAGTATTTTTGAAACATGGCGAAGCATACAAAAAGCGATACCAGTAAGGAGGCAAATAAACGTGGCAGGCCGGAGGTATACACTCCTGAAATTGCTGATTTCATTTGTGAGCAGATAGCCACTACTTCAAAAAAGCCTTCGCACAATATGCAAAATGCCAGGTATGCCTGCCGTCTCAACGGTTCTTAAGTGGTTGAGAGAGAACAGGGAAGATTTTTCAGCACAATACGCGCGCGCGAAGGAGGAACAGGCGGATTTCATGATCGAAGAGATGATCGAAATAGCTGATGATGGCACTAACGACCTCATGACCATTGAGAAAGGAGACATTTCCTACGAGGTTGAAAACAAGGAAGTGACTAACCGGTCCAAGTTGCGGGTTGAAACAAGGAAGTGGATTGCCAGCAAACTGAAGCCAAAAAAATATGGGGAGAAGCTGGAGACTAAGAATGAGAACACTAACTACAACTCTAAGCAACTGACGACCGAGGAGATTAAGGAGATCGGTAAAGCTCTGGAAGATGAATGTTGAGGTTGACAAAGAATCAGTCCTGAAAGTTGCCAGGTTTAAGTGCCGGCAATCGCTTTTGTTCATGACGCGGTACCTGTACAAAAAGAGGCAGGGCCGAAAGTACATTGTTGCTGAACCCCACGAGCTTATTGCAGCCGCTCTGGAAAAGGTGCTGAAGGGCGAGACGAAGAAACTGATCATCAACATTGCCCCTCGGTATGGAAAGACGGAGCTGGCGGTAAAGAACTTCATAGCCCATGGTCTGGCCCTCAACCCAGCGGCCAAGTTTATCCACCTGACATATTCTGCAAAGCTGGCATTGGACAATTCAGAAGAGGCCAAGGATATTGTCATGTCCGAACCCTTCCAAGAGTTGTTCGATGTACAGATCAAGAAGGACAGCAAAGCCAAGGATAAGTGGTATACGACAGTAGGTGGCGGTGTGTATGCTGCCGCTACCGGTGGCCAGGTAACGGGATTTGGTGCAGGTAAAGTAGATGAGGAGGACAAGGAAGAGAACAGCACGATCGATGGTGATGCCCTGGACGAGTTCTTCTCCGGCATGCAAGAGTACTCCACCAAAGGAGAGTTCGGCGGCGCCCTGATCATCGATGACCCTATCAAGCCCGAGGACGGCCATTCTGTTACCAAAAGAACCCGTATCAACGAGAGGTTCGAGTCTACCATCCGTAACCGGGTGAACAGCCGCCATACACCAATTATCATCATCCAACAGCGCGTACATGAGAACGACCTCAGTGGCTACCTGATGGAAGCTGAACCAGGCGAATGGACCATATTGCGTCTGCCTTGCCTTAAGGAAGACGGCACAGCCTTATGGCCATTGAAGCATACTGTCGAGGAGTTATTGAAGCTACAGAAAATCAGTAACTACGTTTTTGAGGCCCAGCTGCAGCAAGACCCCAAGCCGATCAAGAAGGGTGGCGAATTCTATAAGCTGTTCGACCTGAAGCGAAACACGGTGGTCAACAAGTTGCTGAATGGTTTACCATACCTGTACAACCCAAATATTGCCTTACACGTCACATTCGACTTTAATGTTCACCCATACATGACTTGCCTGATCCACCAGATCGTAGGCAAGAAGGTTATCCAGATAGCTGAGATATGCTTACGGTCGCCCCGCAACAGAACTGAGGACGTATGTCGGGAACTGTGCAAAATTTTTAAGGGGCACAAGGCAGGCATGTTTATCTACGGTGACCCGTCCGGTCGTAAGGAAGACACCAGGAGCGAGAAGGGCAGTAATGACTATACTATCATCATGAGGGAGCTAAAGGAGTTCAGGCCCTCCCTACGTGTGGCAGAATCAGCGCCCAGTGTCGTCATGCGCGGCAAGTGGATTAACGCAGTCTTTAGTGAGAGCTTGGAAGGACTCGAATTCATCATAGGCGACAATTGCCAGCACACCCTGGCAGATTACCAATTTGGTAAGGAAGACAGCGACGGAACCAAACTGAAGGAGACTGAGAAAGATACTGTCACCCAGATAACCTCACAAAAGTACCACCACTGTACAGATGCAAACGATTACTTCTACTGCTTTGCCTTCTCCTCCTATTTCTTCAGGTATCAAAAAATGGGGTCCTCATCAGGTGGTGGCCATAAAACCGGAAAGGTAGCTAACCGTAATACGTACTAAGAATATTTGATAGGCACTACTAATAACATTAGCCTAAAAATATTAGTAACTCATTACTACCTTAGAGCAACAATTCTACAATGGGTTACCTATATCCCGCTGACTATAATAAAGCAATCCAAGACGTCTCCCTTCAACAAATCATTTCGGGTGATAGGACCCTCCTCGTTTCTGCTGAACTCTTTGCACAGTCAGAGATAACTTCCCACCTCGTTCAGAAGTATGACACAGAAAATGAGTTTACAAATACTCAAGCCTATAATCCGCAGGTAAATTATCATGCGGCCGATAGGGTTTATCTGGATGCACCCGCATTCAGTAGTGCTTCGACTTATATCGAGGGGCAATTGTGCCTGCAAGGCGGTAAGGTTTACCAGTGCATAGTTGCTGTTCTGGTGCCCGGGGTATTCAACCCCTCGCACTGGCTATTATTGGGTATCCAGTATGATCTATTCTATGCCAACTATCCCCATCCGGTATTTGATCTTAAAGGGCAATACAAGGGTGGCGACCAGGTGTGGTACAAGGATCACATCTACACGGCGCTTTTAGGAACCCGATATTTTGGCCATGATACACTAATCCAGTTCGGTAATACCAACTCGATACCTCATCAAAACTATTTTCCTGACGACCCAGTAAATGGCTCCAAGGCCTGGAAGGATGATGGAGAATTTGTTATACCTGCCGGCAATCTGCTTTACAACCTCACCAAGTCAAACGGTTAGGTTATTCCAAGCAAGGGAAGATCTTATATTGGTAGCTGGGGTAACTGATGACATGGATGTGGGTGCAGATTCCTATAATCCACCTGCAGTTGGTGAACCAGGGTCGCTGATCGGCTGGAAATTCGGTATAGAACGTCGTGGGACCTTTGGCACTATGACCGAAGGTGTAGACTATGAATTTGATCAAGTCGACAATGAGTTCCGTCTATTGAAGCCAGGCGATAAGTTTGCCAACAATGAGGTATTTGTAGTACACTTCCTGCCGATCACGGACCAACCGGTACCAGTTCCCTCCAGCGGATTGAACGCTTACCAAGTCATCATGACCTACTTCACCAAGGGCGACAATCGAAACCAGCAGATGGTGGCTTACATGCTTGATATCATGATATACCGCATGTACACCCGTATTGCGCCAAAGAACATACCAGAGGATCGCAAACACAACTATGACATTGCTCTCATTTGGTTGCAGAACGCTGCCAGGGGAATACTATAACTGCTGACCTTACAAAGAAACAACCGGCTCAGGGGCCCGTATCCGTTGGGGAAGCAACATAAAGCAACAAAACAGCTACTGATATGAGAAATAAAGCCCTGCTTACAGATATTGATCTTCCTGCACCGCAACCAGAACGGTACGGTATAACCAAGGAAGAGATTATGAATAGAATGTTAATGCGGCTTGGAAGGCCATTCGTTGTCCCTTACGACCACCTGCGCTACGAATTTGGGTTTAGGAGAATGCCTGGCGAGCAAATCATGCTCGCTAAGTTGGTAAAACCGTCAGCAAGTGAAGATGAGTTGCAGATATCACCGGATTATGAGGTCCACGAATCAATAAGAAAATGGGCCATGGATAATCGAGTGGAATGCCGGTATGAACCTGAACGGCAACATTATGTATTCTGGACCCATGCCCTATTCGAAAGGTTAGAGTCCATAATTGCAGAAAAACAGAGTGACTTTCATAGGACAAGAGGTTGGTGGAATCTTACAATGGTTGTGCTTCCTATTGAGATTGCTCGTGCAGCCTATGAATGGATGATAGAGCGATACTTTTGTAGTGCCCCACCAGATCAGAATGGTAAGTGGAAAATTCGAGGTCTTACAATTATAGAGGCCGTCAATGTTAATCCAGACTTTGTTGAGGTTTTATAATGGGACGATTACCTGGACGATATGCCCCTCCTAAACCCATAAAGCCTGGTACTGAGCAAGAGGCAAGAGCACATGAAACCGACAAGTTACTTGCAAAAGCTTTACGGGGTACCTGGTTAACCAAACTAAAAATACTTTTCATAATCTATTTTGTAGATAATGGCACGAGTAGCAGGAATAAAGAATAAAGCAACTATCATCAAGTCAGACAGTGAGGACCGGTTTCTTGCTGACTGTTTGGAGCGATATACATATTGGAAGGCCATGGCCGCCAAAATCAAAGAGGAAGGTGGTTCCGGCGCTAGGGAGATAGAGTATGCCGAGTATTTCAAGATCGGCGTCAACAAGTTTTCAAACATTGAGGGATAAGTAATGACAACCACGGAAGCCATATCGATCAAAGTACCGTTTCGGCAGCATACATTGTCCGGATGTGCTAGCTACTCTAAGGCCAACCTATTCAATGATGGGCGGTTCATAGAAGGCGTCGAGGATCTCAAAGTTGGGGAAACTCTGGCTGGTATGAATAGAAAAATGGACAGGTACCGACCAGATATGTACATCGAGCCACTTTTCTGTATCCCATCTAACTTAACCTTACAAGAAAACCGGTTGGTAGATGAAGTTGTGTTTGGCATTAAGTGGGACCTGGTAAGTGAGCTCGAGAAAAAGAACTTCTTCAGACCTTTCTTCGTGTCCTTTCTCCGACCGTCTGGCATGGCTCATTGTATATTGGTCGTACAAAACCTTGAAACGGATTTGCTCCATGTGGTCGATAGCAAGCTGGACGAAGTAGTAATACTGAGTAAGTGGGAGCTGATCAAGAATTTGCATATCATTTCAGTGGACCACCTCTGTCTATGGAATCAAACGAACCCAGAGCATTCCGTGTTTATGTATAAGGATGAAAACAAGCATTTATTCCCATGAGCAACGCACTCAAATCCATAAAAGCTACTACTTCCCTGTCACGGATCCGACTGTCGTGCAAAAGGGATCTTTGGTTAAACAGGCCGCACAAAAGGACTTACGGAACTATATTTCCAAGGTACAGTTTCAGCGGATTCGCCAGGATATCAAAACCTGGCGCGATGCGATTTCAGAGGCGGAGCAACAATGGTACCCCACAGAGTAAGAATGCAGCGGCTGTTCCAGGATACAATTCTTAATGGCCATGTATTGGCCTGTCTTGAACGCCGGTATGACATGACCCTCCTGCGTGATTTCAAAATTTGTGACGATAAGGGTATCGCAAACGATGATCTTAAGAAGCTGTTCCGAAATGTAACCACCAATACCAGTGGTCAGGAGGAGAATAGTGCCGCGTGGTTTGATGATTTTATGAAGTATTCCTTACAGTCTCCCCAATTTGGGTATAGCCTCATTGACCTGGGGACGTTGTGAATAATACCTATCCTAATATAGGGATTATCCCCGCCAGAATGTTTCACCAGACCGGTTAATTGTTTCGACATTCGTATACTCAACGGCTGGTGCGAAGTTCTTGGATGAGCCTTACGCTGATTGGCATGTATGGGTGCCAACCCCTTCGGATATTGGAGCAAGTAAATGCGGGTACGGATACCTATACAACGTGGCCTACTACGAGATATTCCTGCGCAACAACATGGGATACAATGCCGACTTCATTGAAATATTTGGACAGCCAATTCGGAAGGGCCGAACAACAAAAACTGATGAGGAGGAGCGAGGGGCATTCGAACAGGCATTGGCAGCTTTTGGTTCATCAGCATATATTCTGCTTGATGAAGGCCAGGATGAAGTCGAATTGATCGAATCCTCAAATGCTGGTACTGGTTGGCAATCCTATGAGAATTTTGAACAAAGATGTGAGAAAAAAATCAGCAAAATCATTTTGGGGCATGCCGATGCCCTTGATTCAATACCGGGTAAGTTAGGGGCTGGCCAGGGTGAAGAGTCGCCAGCATCGGCCGCTATGCGGGATAAACAGGTAAAAGATGGGGTGTTTATTCAAAATGTTGTCAATAGCAAGCTTATACCCAGGATGCGGAAACACGGGTTCGATATACCCCTTAACTTCCACTTTGAATTCGTTAATGACTCCGAGAAGGAGGAGTTTCGCCGCCGGGAGGATACCAGTAATAAGCTGACCACAGATATCGCTGTTGCCATGAAGAATGCCGGCTTACAGATGGATCCAAAGTACTTTGAAGAACGAACAGGAATTAAGCTGGTTATTCCTCAACAACAAGAGGGCATCCCTCCAATAGAGAACCAATAATTAAAACTATGAGTACCAAGCGACCATACGACATTACGAAAGATTTCAGGCCAACTGGTTGCAAGGCCATTGACCAGGTAGCCTCCTGCATAATTTTCTACCAACAACGGTGCATTGCTCTAAAAGCCATACACCTAAAGGAACCATATTACAGTTGGTTCAAGATGGGTCTGGAAGTACTAAATGGCCGCCCCATGTTGGAGGGAGAAGAGATGGCCTTTAACGGTATTGATATAGAAAAGGGAAGCCGGTTCCAAACTGACCCGATCCTACCGGAGCGGTGGCCGGTATCTCGTGAAGACGTAATGAATCCGCAATGAGCGATACTAAATCACAAACAAGAGAGCGTGGGCACATAACCTACCTGCCACCACTGTATGACAGGTATTTCCGGGGTTATGTGGCTTATAATGCTACCAGCTCAAGTAGTGTCATGGCTGATATTGTGAAAAAGCACTTTGACTCGATGCCGGCCATAGAGCGCGAAAGATTCTTGAAGCTGGCTGAAAATCCTTCGAAAAACAGCTATTGATAACTTACCTTAGCAGTATGCCTATTTACTCCTTTGAGGAAATTGTCGAGCACATCCGCTGGGCTGAAACACCAGAGGATGTAATTCTTTGGGTGAACCAGGTTATGGATGAGGCAGCACAATACTGCCCTTTTCACCTACGCCTGATTACTGAGGCAGCCAGGCAGAAACGTTTATTCTTTCAAGCTATTCAATCACCATGACACTTCAGGAAGCAAACACTTTAGATTACGGAGTCTATATTATTTACTGGAAAATGGAGGAAGGGGGCGGCAGCTCTCTCGCTTCAGTAGGCGGACTCCATAATGGTGATAGATGGCTGGCCCCTCCAATTGGACATCTACCATGGAAATAACCTTCGGTGCTGGTTATTGGGACAAAGTGGAAAAAAACGGAATTGATTTTAAGTAATCGTAACCTTATAGATTATCAGGGAAATAAAAGCTATTAATATATGGGATTGATCCATATATGCATGATGATTACGGGTGTTATTGTCTTCGCCACTTACCTGTATTATGGTAAGGGAATGTTACGCCAGCTATTTGCTGCAATAGTCCTGGCCTTAATATTTTACATTTTGACTTTTTGTTTAATTGGCCATAACGGTTCCTGGAAAGTATTTATATGGATATTAATGCCCATATTAGTTTTCTGTTGTTATAGAAACCTTATCGAATATATTGATCAACGAATGAAGTAATATTCGTGTTCTGGCCCCTAACTAATAAATATTTGTAACTCACATCTAACTTACTTCTCCTTCCCTGATTGCTGACATTTATACTTTTATGTCAGCATGAATCCCACCATTTCGTTTTTGTACACAGTTGATATAGATGCTGATGAGCCCATAATGCTCATTGACAAACATATCGGCTTTGATGAAACCGATGGTTATGGTATCATGGGAGATCTTTTCCAGAAGGAATTGCTGGCGCTCGATGGTATGGGTAAAAAGAGGATTGAAATATGGATTAACAGTCCAGGTGGCGTTGTTGCTGATGGATACAACATCCACAATGCAATGCTGAAAAGCAAGACTCCTGTTGATACCTATTGTACTGGTATTGCCGCCAGTATCGCTGGGGTATTATTTGTGGCCGGCCGCAAGCGAGTTATGGCAGATTACAGCCAATTAATGTATCACAATCCCTATGGGGGTGACGATGACAAAGGGCTGGCTGCAATTCGAGATAGCATCGCCAAAATGGTTAGCAGTCGTTGCGGGAAATCTGTGGAAGAAATCCTGAGTATCATGAATAAAACTACCTGGATAGGAGCAGAGGAGGCAAAGGAAATCGGATTCTGCGATGAAATCCAGCATAGTGGCGAAATAAATAAGAAACGCAGTATCGGCATAATCAACGATGCCCGAGCTTTTTGGAAGGAAGCAGCCACCATCACCAACAGTCTGTTATCACCTAACAATAATTCTTTAAACAGTCAATCAATGAAGAAGATCGCAAACCGCCTTAACCTGGTTTCGGACGCATCCGAAGACAGTGTAATCGAGGCCATCAATAAAATGGAAGAAGCCAATAATGGTCTCAAGGCAGAGATCAAGACCCACCTCACTGATATCCAAAATCGCAAGACGAATATGGAGAAGAAGGAGGAGGAATGCAAAGCCCTTGAAGAAGAACTCGAGAAGGCTAAAAATGAGCTTGAAGAGATGAAGAAAAAAAAAGCCAAGGCTAAGGCAGAGGCAGAGGAGCAGGAAGAGGAAAAAGAGAAAGAGGAAAAAGCCAAGAACCTGATCAATGGCTTTGTTACAACCGGTCGTATTAAGAATGATCCCACCATTATCACCAGCTGGGTGAACAAGGCCAAGGAAGATCACGATGGCGTAAAGGCTATGATTGAGGGCTTACCAATCAATAAGGTAGCTGCCAAAATTGAAGTGCAATCCACCTCAATCACAAAACGCGAAGGTTCCCAAGTGGCAAATACCATGGCAGGGGTACTTAAGAAACTGGGCGGCAAGATATAAGGCCCGTCCTTTTTTTGAAATTGAATGCTAAATTATTTAGTAATTATTAAACCAGCATAGTCAAATGGAAGCTTTAAATATAACAGACACCACGTATGCCGGCGAAGCGGCCAGCTACATGATCACCAAAGCGGTGGTTGGTGCAGATACCATTGAAAAAGGCTGCATCTACGTGGAGGATGGCATCAAAAGAAAAGGACCATCCCTCGTTTGGATGTGACCAACATCATGCAGCGTCGTGCTGCAGTGCCTACGTCCAGCGGCCAAATTACCGTTGACGCACGTGCGTTGGAGCCAAACGATCACATGCTTTATCTGGAATTTAACCCCGGGATTTTGAGCAGCATTGGTATGCGGTGCAGATGAATCCAGCTTTGCTGGATGCGGAAATGCCGCCAACTGCCAATGAATATGTGACCATCATGGTCATGAAGCGCCTGAATGAGTTCTTCGAGAACGGAATCTGGAAAAGCCGTAAGCAATACGACCTTGAAGGGGATGCGGTAGATCCTACCACCAAGGGTGGCGCGGCCAATGATGCCATTTACTTTTATTGGGATGGCATTGTTAAGAAAGCCCTGGATGATCCCAACACGATTGATGTGAGCTCTCCAGTTGCATTAACTGGTGGTGCGTCTGGCAACATAATCGATGAATTCCAACGTGGATACCAACTGGTACCTCCTGCATTAATCGGCAAATATGGTCCTCTCGGGCTTAAGCTGTTTATCAGTATCCCTGATCAGCAGAAGTATGAAAATACTATGCAGCTGAAGACCACCTTCAAGAACCAGGATACAACCGAAAAGGGCATCAACCGGTACAACGGCTATGATGTGGTACCCTTGGCAGGCATGCCGGAGAATACCTATTTCTGGGGTATGGGTGTTCCTGATACAGGATCCAACCTTTGGATGGGTATCAACAGCCAGGAAGATAATGAGCTGCAAATGCAAAAGCTCCAGAACAATGCTGAGATGTGGTTCATCAAGGGCCTGTTCAAGACCGACGTACAAATCGGTTGGACTCAAGAGCTGGTAATGTACACCTCACAGGTTGCGTAAACGAAAAATAAAGCGCCCGGTCAAGCGCCGGGCCTTTTCATAAGGTATTCAATTTCAAAGATAATTCATACATCAAAAGGAACAATCAATGAAAAAGCTTTTCGCCATTCTGGCATTTTCTTTCGTAATGGTACTGTCTACCGTTGCACAGAGCACAACGCCACGTTTCGGTATAACTCCGAATAACGACAATACTGGTCGATCCCTGACCTACAAGTTTGCGGCTAAAACAGATGCTACAGGCAACGATACTTTCAAGATCGTGCCCAACGCATACAAGACCATCTATCGGGTAACCCTCACTGACTCACTGGGCTTCAATGTCACCAGTACTCTTAACTGTTATGCAGGTGATCAAATCCAAATCATTGCATCTGGCGCCAGTGGTACGAAAGTAACTTTTAAAGGATCGAATTGGATATCAGCTGGCACAGCGACTCTATCATCAGGCTTGAGAGCGGTCCTTAACCTGGTATTTGATGGATCAAAGTGGGTCGAAGTCTCACGGGTAGTACAATAGCTTTTTCAAATACCGCATGATCCATAAACCGATAATCCTACCCTGAATAATCAACAACAAAATTTTGTTATGGGAATCAATAAGAAATCCGAACAGGCTTTAAAAGACCTTAAGAATACTTTGCGAAAGTACTCTCATATTGAAGAAGTACACTTCACTGCAGAAGGAGAGCATTATTTCTCGTGTCATGAATATGCTGAACCAATCATCGACGAGCTTGGCAAGCAAAAAGGAAAGAAACAAACCAGGAAGTATGGATTCCTGCGTTCAGAAATGAAAGTTGCCCGGGTTGTAGGCGAACGGAAGTTCTTCAAAAGCGTGTCAGTCGAAACCCCGAAGCCGAAATCGTTGAAACTCTTTCCAGGGACGAAGTGCTGGAATATGAGTATTCAGCCGATGCAGGCGGCGATGGCGGGGAAACTGCCAAGACCCAAAAAGGTCCCAAAGGAAACAAGACTAAGAAGGCTGAACCAGCCGATGCAGGCGGCGATGGCGGGGAATAATGCTGCACATAAAAACATCACCGGTAGGGATCGATAAGCAGATCCAGGGGTTTCAGGAATACCTATACCCACTATTGAAAAACGATGGCCGGTTGATGACAGTACTTATGATAGCTATGGCCGCTGTTACCGAAACCAGGTAGATGCCGGCTACATTCCGGAGGTCTTTGTCAGTTCAGAGCAGACGAACAATACTGTGTATAAAGAAGCCTGGTTTGACGATACTACCAGTAAAGCCATGAGCTTTTTTGATATGTATGATGAGACCAAGTATGATAAAGGATCCTCTTTGGCTAAGGTAGATATGGTTTTTGTGGTCAGTGTTCCATTGCTCAAGCCTACCCTCCAGCACAGAGGGGATGAAGAGATCAGGCGTGATGTTGAGCAATTATGTGCTACGCCACGATTCAACTTCACAATGAACACCTTCAAGACCGGGTTTAAAAATGTGTTTAGCCGGTTTGATGGGTATCTGAAAAAGGACCAAGTGACTTTCCGGGATTTACACCCCATTCATGTGTTCAGTATTGGCTTTAGCCTGCTGTACGATATCAATGATTGTTAATTTTTAAACAGCAAATAATGTCAGCTTTAAATCAGTTTTCCTGCTTAACCATCAGTGCCAACACTGGTATAGGTGCGTGCCCGGTTAACTTTAAGAATATTGTTGGTGCCATCCTCACCCCAAAAGGGTTCAAGGCTACTACGGCCAGTTTGGCGGCTTTCAAGACTGCTTTGATCAATGCTGCCCAAGCTGCTCAGAAGTCTTCAAGGCTGTATCCTGTGTACGACTTCAGGCCATTGGCGGATAACAGTGAAGCCCCAGTCATCCAGACCTTCCCTACCGGTCAAAAAGTCGTTGTTCGTGAAGGAGTTTCAGACTGGACCTTCCAGTTTATTGCAGGGGGCATTGATCTGCTTAAACGCCTGCGCCTACTGAATGCAGCCTCCACCTCTTACGACTTTTATTTTGTAGATAGCCAGAACTTCATTCTGGGTGTATCAGATGAAGAAAACGACGCCCTGATGGCGATTCCTTCCGATGGTGGCTTCTTCTGGGCTCATCCCTGGAAATCAAATGATGGTAGTAAGGTTGCTGAATACAGCCTTCAATTCACATTCCTGCCCAAGTATATCAATGAATTACTGGGCTACGTAAAGGCTGACTTCGACGTTCAATCCACAGTATTTGGGTTGAAGGATGTTGTGCTTTCCAGCCCCAGTGTCAACGTAACCTCTGGCTCCTACAATGTTGCTGTGAAACTGAAAGATGGCGGGGAAGATATGGGAGGCAGGTACGAAACAGAGCTTGAGACTATTGCTAACTGGGCGCCAAAGAACAAGGCGACCGGTGGTGCGATTACTGTAACGTCCTCCACCTACGTTCCAGGCACACCAGGTTATTTTACGCTTGCTTTGAGTACTGCTGATCCTGATTATCCTGACATTCCTGGCAACATCACCTTCGGCCTGGCAGCCCCGCTGGTATTGGCCGCTAATGGCCTGGAAGGTTTCGAGAGTAACACTGTGGATATAGCCAGCAATACCGCACCGTAATGGGCACCTTTTTCTTCGATAGTGTCGGGTTTAATGATGAGGTCGTCAAAAGGATGACGGAAAAAGAATTCATTGATCATCAAATGCACGAGAACCATTACACCCGACTCAGTAAATCTGAAAAGCGAAAGGTTCTAAAAAAGATATTCAAGCTAATCACGGGCTCTGGTCCCGATCAAATAACAGAACGGCGGGATGAATAATACCTGCCGTTTTTAATTATGCCATACTACGTAACCGCCATACAAGCAATTAACCCAATGACGGGCCAACTGGTCAACTGGATTGGTCCTTATATCCATGCAAGAACTGAGCAACTTGCTCAGAAGATTTGCCAGAAGAACGGGATTGGGTTCTGTACCATAATTGGCGAACTGGTTTCAGAAAAGGAGGCGGAGGGGATGGTATGGTGATCTGGCCAGGGGAACGAATAATACATTCTCAATGACAACGGTGGACGATGCACTGGAAGGCTGGGAAAAGGTAAACCTTGACCTGCTCATTGAAGAGACCTTCGATGAGACTGCAGAGCAATTTGCCGATTTCAATGCAGAGCAGATGTATGCCGGTGAACTAAACGATGGCAAAAGGATAAAACCGCCATATAGGCCATCTACCGTATCGATCAAGAAAAAGAAGGGGCAGCCAACAGATAGGGTCACTTTACGAGATAAAGGTGATTACCATGAGGGACTTACCGCCTCAAGGACTGGCCAAGAGTATGAGATCAGCAGTCCGGTCAGCTATGCAGAGTACATCGAGAAGAAGTATACCCTGGAAATCTACAGCCTAAATGAGGAGTTCATGGAGAAGTTTAAGCCAGTATTTAACGGCGTGTTGGCCAATAAGATTTCCGATGTTTCTGGGCTTTCATTTTCAACCTAAATACGATGAAGTGTGATACCTGCGGAAGCACATACAATATCCAACAACACCAACGAAGGGACAATATCGTCGCTGCTATCAAGTATGCAAAAGAGAACCTGGTCTTGGTTGCGGTTTACCAGGAGGCGGGGGAATGGACATTCGGGACAGTCGAATATCTCCAATCAATCGGTATCCCTTTTCGGGAAGTGTATTCAGAGCATTCACGATTGCCCACTTGACCGGTTTGAGACCTGCCTCTGTGATGGTGACTTTACAGCTTTAATCCTTGAGGGGAAACCCTCCAAGGAAAAGCTTGCAGCAATATGGGCTACAATTTATCAGGATTATGCCGATGCTGTCATGGGCGATACCGAGGTAGCTATCACCAACTATATACGGAAAATATCCCTGCTCGAATTTAAGATAACCAAAACAACGGCAATTCTTGAACTTATTGCCACTACTGAAAAACTTGGTGAAACAGTTGATCCTGAAATGTATAGCATGTTAATTCATGTTGGCGCCGCTGATGGGCGGAAGCCTGAAGGTGATACACTGGAAGCCTCTTGGTATAAACGGATAGCGGGGAGAATAAAGCGGTGGCAGGGGAGGTTGAGTTTGAGGTGAATGCCTTAACCGCAATAAAACAAACTCAACTGTCTGGAGGAACCACCAGCCGCGAAAGCTTCCAGTCTTTAATCGTACAAATCGAGAAGTATATGAAGTATCATATCAATTCCAGGGAAACAACTGTTGCCCGTTTCATTGCAATGATCATGGACTATCAACGCTACCTGATCGCTCAAAAGAAAAATAAAAAATAATGCCAGGTAAAGGGCGGATAGATTCAATAATCGACATCCCATCAGTCAAGTCGGAATATGACGAGTTGAAAAAGATGCTGGGTGACCTGGGCTTTTCTATCAAGAATGCCGGGAATGCTGATGCTTTGAAGAATCCATCTATTAGTATGAAGGACTTACGTAAGGCAATTGCGGAGGTACTGGCAGAGCAAGAAAAGCTTATAGACAATACAAAAAAGACGCAGAAGGCAAAAAGTGAATTGGAACGGGCTGAGGAAAAGCTAATTAATTCCTACTCCGCTGAGGCTAGGTCCCTGGCTGAGATCAAGGAACAGCAGACACTAGTAAATAGGGCAAACAAGCTTTCTGCCCAGGAAACACTTGGGTTGATCGATGCCTATAAGCGCCTGGAGATAGAGTACAATAAGGCTCAGCGTGAGGCTAAGAATTTACTAGCAGCCCAAGGAGCCGGTAGCAAGGAAGCTCAGATTGCCGCGCACCGTGCTTTTGAGTTAGGAGAACAACTTAAAAAAATTGATGCTGCCGTCAACCAGCACCACCGCAATGTCGGTAATTATACCAATGCACTGAAGATACTTGAAAAGGAATTGGGTGATGTGAAGAAGAAAATCGAGGACTATACCAAAAGCGGCAATCAGAATGCTGATGTGTTGGAGGAGTTGCGGAACGAACAAGAGCTTTTGCAGCAACTGGTCAACAATCAAACTGTTGGGTTCTCTGCTCTCGCTGCTGAGTTGAAGGAAAACGAAAAGGCGTTGCTGGCCCTGAAGGCTGCCGGCAAAGAAGATACAGAAATGTATCGCGAGCTTTTTGTACATATTGCCCAAGCAAAGGACGAGTTGAAAGATTTCAAGGAGGAAATGGCCAATCGTGGATCAGGGGAATTAGCGCTAACTGCAGCCATAGAGGCCGCTCAAACTCTTACTGCGGTATATGGTATAGCTGAAGGAGCCACAGCCCTTTTCGGCGAGGAAAACGAACAGTTGCAAAAGACCATGGTTAAGCTGCAGGCCGTTCTTGCTATCCTAACTAGCCTGGAAGCTCTTAACAATACGCTCAAAAGGAATCCTCCCTTCGGATTGCTATTTCTATTGGACTGCAAAAGGTACAACTACTTCATACCAATCTGCAGACTTATGCAGAATCAAAAATATAATAGTTAAGTATGCTGCCATCGCTGCCCAAAAGGCCTTGAATGCAGTGATGATGGCGAATCCGATCATGTTACTGATCGGGGACTGGCTCTGCTAACATTGACTTTGTCCTCCTTTACATCAGCCAGCGATCATGCTACTAAATCTCAGAAGGAATTCAATGAGGCTTTGGAAGCTAGCGCAAAGAGACGAGAATCTATACTTACTGGACTACAAGCAGAAGGGGACAAAACCCTCAACACCTTGAAATCGCAGTTTGCCGCTGAAAAGGATATGCGTGCAGCTAAGCTTGAAAACCTGAAGTTACAGTTGGAGCAGGCGAAGCAGGAGGATGAGATGAACCAGCGTAACCTTTCAAACCTACTGAAAGCTCGCGGTCCCAGGCGCCGCCTGAGTGATGAAGAAAAAGAAGAGGAGGCCAAGGCTAGAGAGTTGAAAGAAGCGGCTAACTCGCAATACCTGAACCTCATGAACCAGCTAAATGCTGCCGAATTGGAGGATGTAAGAGCTACAAAGGAAGAGGAGGTCAAAATTACTGAGCAATCCATTGAGATAGAGAAAGTTGCTCTTACGGAACGGGCAAAGGCGCAATCCGAGATCGCCAGCAATGAACGTAAAACATTTGAAGAACGTATTGCTGCTACCCGACGTTTTGCTACCCTGCAACAAGAGATTGTCCGAAAAGATCTTCAAAAGCAGCTTCTTGATCCCAACCTTAAGAATGAGCCAAAGCGAAGAGAGTTTATCGAAAGACAGGCACAAGCGGCTATTCGGCAGGCAAGGTTGGAAGGACAAAAGCAGGTTGAAGCCTTGGATCGAGAACATCAGAAGCGCCGTAGAGCTGCTCAATTCGAGATCGCAAAAACAGCGATGGAGGGCGAAGCGGCTGTTGCGGATAAGATAGCCGATAACGAAAAGAAGGGATATGAGGTGCGCCTGGATGCTGCCTACAAGGCCTATGAAAAGCGGCGCCAGGTTATTGAGGCCGAGATGAAAAAGGACTTAGCAGCAGACGGATTGATTGAGGAAGAAAGGGTCACTATCCATGCACGGGCTGCAGAAGCAATCAATCAGCTCACCAGGGACTATACAGACAAACAGACTGAGATATATAGGGCGGGTAATGAAAAGGCCATGGAGGTTTTCCAAAGCTCCTATGACCGCCGTGAATATATTATCCAGGCTGCCAACTATAAATCATTAACAGCTATTGAGCAGTCCTTCCGGCAAAGGCAAATCAGTACCACTCAATATGAGAAGATACAGCGCGAGTTGGAGTACGACTCCCGCATCCGGTCTTTAATGAATGAAGTGAATCGCCAAACAGGCCTTCTGATTGCGACAAAGGAGGGCACGAAGGAGAGGGCTGAGGTTGAAGCTGCACATTCTAAGGCTGTTTATGAATTGAATAAGGCACAGAGAGAAAAGGATCAGGGTGAGGAAAATACCAGTTGGCAAGAGCGGATTGCAAAACTTCAGGGGTGGTCTGCCGCCTCCCTTAATATCATATCCAGTGTTGGTGAATTGAGGTCTATTCACTTTGATAGGGAATTAGCTCAATTGGATGAACTGACCGCTGCCAATGAAAAGTTGAAAAATGCTGAAATTGATCGGATTACTAAGTCTTCTTTGAGTGAACAGGATAAGGCAGCCAAGATCGCTGTAATTAACGCCCAAGCAGAATCTCAACAACAAGAAATAGACCGGCGCCGACGCAGGGCGGAGATTGAGAAGGCCAGGTTTGACAAAGCAGCAAATATTGCAAATATTATCACCTCCACTGCCCTGGCAGTTGTCACCATGCTGGCTGATAAAACAGTTCCCGGTTTCATAAGAATTCCTCTTGCAATTTCGGTTGGGACACTTGGTGCTGCTCAACTGGCTAAGGCCATCGCCACACCCCTCCCAAAGTTCGCTAAGGGTACAGATAGTTCACCCGAAGGTTGGGCTGTTGTTGGTGAGGAAGGATCGGAAATGAGGATTGACCCAGGTGGTAAGGTTTCTATGACTCCCAATCAGGCAACCATTACCTGGTTAGAGCGAGGAACGAAGATCGTGCCCCATGATGAACTTAACGAATCAATGTATCGTAGCATGATGCGAAATACTGCTATGATGATATCCGGACAACCAGATGATTCAACCAATAAAAAGCTGGATGCGGTAAAGGATGCTGTGATCTGGTTGGCAGGAGAGATGAAGAAGAACCAGGCTAAAGCAAAGGCGCCAATAGTAAATATTTATGACATGTCTGTGTGGCATGCGCACATCAAAAAAATGTGTTTGACTAATGGGATTCGGAGCACGGAAAATATTCATGTATTCCCTGGTAGAGCTGATTACTAAGCAATACTATTACCAGGATGCTGCCGGTAGAATTCAACTGGGAGGCTTTCATTTCCTGCAAGACGACCCAGATGGATGGCTCGATAGCAAGGTGTCTTTCGGTCGGAGTACAAAATATTATGGGCTCAATAGGTCCTTTGTTGTTCCTCTGCGGTTTTTTGGAGATGGAGCAGCAATAATTCGAAATATACTATACCAACGACGCGGAGTTGAGCAACCTGTTGGTTTTGAGGTCAGGAAATGGAACCCTGAAAATGATGTCTATGAGCTTTACTATGTTGGGGTTCTTGATCTGACAAAAGCAAATAATAAAGTTGCAGAGTCCATTACTGTCAATGTTATGGAGGGAGGAGTGGTTCAGCTGGTGAAGGCTTATGAAAACCGGACCTATCAAATTCCTTGCGATGGTTCCATCCCTGAGAATATCAAGGTTAAATTAGATGGAGTTCTTTTAATGATGTTTTCAGGTATGATTTTATCCCAATTACCATGGATACAGGTAACTGGGTACAGCCCTTGGTATTCTCAACCAACGATGGGGATAATATCAATATCACCAAGGGAGACCCATCTTACGATGATGCAAATACCCCCACACCGCCTGAGTATGTTAAGAATAGCTCGAACTTTCTTTTTAGTTCAGGTCAGGGAATAACAATCACTCTGGATGGTTTTCTTAAATTAAAGCCAGCAACAGATGACCCCAATACTGAATATGCCCTTCGATGGTTCACAGATAAGGATCGAGATGGATTTGTAGTAAATGTTACTGATGTAATAACAGAGGTTCAGGTGCCCACTAATTTCTCTATCACATTACAACCAAATGAGAAACTGTTTTTAATCGGATTTGCCGGTTTTGGTGCGGTTGAGATAATGGAAGGGAACCTAAATATTACCTTTTCGTCGAGATATAAGACTACAGAGACGTGGGCGATTACTGCCTATGACTTGTTCAAATTATTGGTTGCCGAGATCAATAAGTCTGGTAGTACTGGCCAGCAAATATTGAATTACCAGGCGGAGAGTAGGTTGTTATCGGCTTATAAAAACCTGGTCCTTTGTTCAGGCGATGCCCTACGTGCCGGAAATGATCCGTCCTACCCTGGGCCCATTGTCATCAAAACGTCGCTTTCAGACTTCTTTGATAGCATGAATGCTATTCTATGCGCATCACTTGGAAATCAGCAATTACCTGAACTAGGAGAGGTTCTTTTCTTTGAGGAGCGGGAATATGTTTTTTACCCAAGTGAGGTAACACTGAATATTGGTGAGGTAAGCGACTTAGGGATTGACATTGCTACTGATTATTACTGGAATCAGTTAAAAATAGGCTATCCTAACCAGTCGTATGATCAGCGGGCAGGAAAATACGAGTACAATACCACGGCTATTTATGGGGCTCCCATCAAATCAATTGCTAAGGAAGTCGACCTTGTTAGCAAGTATCGAGCTGATAGCTACGGGATTGAGTACACACGATTCAATAGCGGGGGTAAATCTACTACCCACAACAATAGTGACAACAGTGTATTCATTCTAAACATAGATCCTCCGAATGGGGAGTTCAGCCGGTACAGTGCTGATCGCGGGGCATTAACCTTGACCTCTGGTTCCTCCAACGTCGCTCTACCCCTCCCCAACACGATAGGCGACTACTTCAAAAACAACGAACAATATACCGTATTCACTTTTGTTCGCTCCCTAAACATGCCACAGTTTGGTATAACCTGGGAGTCAACGGCGGCGCTACGGGCTCAGGTGTAGCAACATTCACATTGTTAAAGAATGGGGTTATAGTGGACACAATAACCCAGGGTGCAGGCATATTTATACGATCCAGCGACCTAGTTGGAGAGATTTTCGAAGCTGGAAATACCCTGGAGATAAGGTATTCGGTCCCTGTCGGTTTGTCGATGGATCTATTGGGAGGTTTCTTTCTTGCAAAGTCAGAACAGATAGTATTATACCCATTACGTAGGATTGTTTACGATGCTGTTTCCGGCGTTCCTAATCCAGAAACAGCGTTTAACATTGAGGATCTTACGCAAAAACGGATGCTTCAGCGGCATTACTCTTGGCTAAATGGTGTGAACTATAATCTTGCGCCCGACTCCATTACCTTTCAAACCCTTGACCGAAACCAAGAACTGGTCACTATTCTGAATGGACTGGCGACAATCGAAAATGCTTCTTTACCAGTAAGTACATTGGGTAACCCCATGTTCTACCCCTTCCTGTTCAGCTTTAAAACTAAGGTGCCGCTCAACTTCGCTGCGATCATGAATGGCGCCGCTAATGGTCATATTCAGTTCACCTACAACGGTGTCGATTTATATGGATTCCCATTGGATGTATCTCAACAGCCTGCTCTCAACGAGTCACAGGTATGGAAACTATTGTGTTCTCCCTTGACTGATCTCTCTGATTTAGTAAACCTTGACATTGATGGTTTAAATTATCTCGATATGCCTGGATTATCAGCATTCATCTCGCACGCTTGTCCGGTTCATTTTGTGAAGTTGAACTTCCAGAACCCCTCCAAATACCATACAGCTACCATGGATCAGGATTGGTTCAAGAACCGGATAACTAAGTGGGCAGCAAACAATGACTACTTCAACCCCTGGCAGAACGATGACACAATTCGCCTGCAGTGTTTGACCAATGGGTTAGGCCCTGTAACAGTAGATATGCTCAACTGCAAAGCTGAGATCGTAGGTAGCTATGAATTGGATGTGAAAGCCAGCAATGCAGTCAAATCACCCTATATCCTATATGAAGGGAATATCCCATTGCTCGATATTCCGGAGGATGTCTATTACCTGTTGCTTAAAGCTGGTACCGGCACAGCAATCGTAAACTACATTTCAGAGCCTCTCTGGATCAGGGAAAGCTGGCCTGAAACCATTCTGTTCGAATACAGCAATAAGGTCAACAAGCAAGCGATGATATTCGACACAGGATACAATCCGTCTCTACGAGTCGAAGGAAGGATCGGCAGATATGAACCAGGAAGCCATTTCGCCACTTATGAAAATCAGCCGGCTGATATCGAAATGATGGACGGCATTGCATTCGATACCTACAATTTAGAAATAGGATATCACAATGGAGGTGTTCCGGACTACAAGATCCGCAAGATTGCCAGAATCATGCTACTATCAGATACTTATATCGATGGCACAGCCTATACAAGAAACGGAGATTCGAAGTTCGACCGAACAAACTTCCCGGGCCAGCCACGAGAATATTGGTCACTTGGCATAAGGCCGAGAGATAACCGCGACGGTATTACTGTTTCCACCGAGGGGACCATTGATACCAACATCAGCATTGTATACAACATTCAGGGAACAGCTTACGGTGACAATAGCGGTGTAAGCAATGTTTTCCAAGTAACCGAAGAAAACCAATAAGATGCCTATTAATTGGAATGTCAGTATTAAAGCCGAACCCTCAAACCCTGCCAACTGGCTGGTGGCTGCAATATATGATGCGACTGCCCCCAATGTGGTTGTAGATTTCAAGGTCTTACCCAAACCTTACGGGGATACAAAGAATATTACTTTCCTATCCCTGGAATTCATTGTGTATGACTTCAAGCTTTTTGAGTCACCGACTGAATCGGTTGCAGGTACAGTCCGAAACACTTTCTCATTTCAGCCGGCTCAGGGAACGATCACAACTATAAGGGAGGACTTAGTATTGACCGGCGGTCTAACACCTGGCTTTGATGTGGGAGCCATCTTATATACAGACAATACACTGAAAAACTGGGTGTATGATATTGAGCGTCGTGGCTTTGGAACCATGGAAAAGAATATTGACTACAGACTTACGCTGGATGGTGTTCCAGAGGACAGTATAGCAGCCAATGGTTGGGAACTCATAAACGATGGGGATGTGTTTGGAGACCAGGAAAAGTTTATACTTCACTTTCAGCCTCAGATTACTGCAGCCAATACTGGTGGAGGTGGCGGCGGAAGTGCTAACCTCGTGACTGGGGTAGCTGTCCTAACCAACAATATTGCGTTGGATATATCGTACATGAAAAAGCTGTGTCTTTTGCAGGGTGGAGTTGGTGTTACTCATTTCACAGTTACTTTACCACCGCTTTCTGAGGTAGGCGAAAATCAGCAGATTGGCTTTGTGAGTGAAGGTGGCAACCATATTTCCGCAACTCTTGATGCAGCCGGTTCGGAGGTGATAAACTTTAATGGGCCGAAAGCAGATATTAACATGCTACAGGGGAGGAAATTTGGTTCATAAAAACAGGAGGTGCCTGGTATGTCCTATTTGCAGATGGTAACTTCAAAACAGTTGGGCAGATTGTAGACAGCTATTTCACCATAGAGCCTAATTGTCTATTTGCCAATGGTGCACTTGTTTCAAGGGCTGAATATGCACGGCTATTTAAACGAATTCAGCCAATTGCTGTACCAGACACACAATGGAATATAACTCAAAGTGTAAATGGCCGTACAGTTTATATTAACAGAGGGAAGTTTACCCTGGGGGATGGAGCTACAACAATTCGGTTACCTATGATTTATACAGTTGGTAATCGGAAGGCAGTTGATGGGTCAACTCGTTTGGCTGGATCGTTCGAGGCCGACCAAGTAGGCCAGTTTGAGGGAGTAATAAATATACCACAGGGTAACAGTTATACAGGCGGAGGTGGAAACGACAGGACTGGCCGAGGATCAGCGAGTCCAAACGATCTTGTGATAAATCAAACCTTCAACACAAACAAGGAAAACAAAGAAGCCAACTTTGGTATCTATGCTCTAATTCGGGTGTAGAAATGTAACTCACTTACAAGGCATCTTTTTTTAATACTACTACTTTTATTGGCATGAAACGAATGCTAAAAATATTAGTATTTCTATTGACTGCACAGACAACAGTTGGACAGATATACTTGAAGCCAAATAACAGTTATGGAATAATTACAAACAGATCACGACCAGACTCTACGCAGTGGTTGCCAACAGGATGTGGACCAGCAATTGGTGTCGAGTCCTTAAGGAGCATTGATCAACACATGTCTGCGCTTTATTATGACAGTTGTGGCCATAAATTATATGTGTTTGATCCTTCTTTGTTCACGTGGCAAAGGTCGGGCGCAACCCAATTAAACGATACCGCTTTTGTAGTTGGCAAGGATACAATTACAATACATGGAACAGGTGGGGGCGGCGGAGGGTCCGGTACAGTAAACAATGGTACCCAGTACCGTATTGCATATTATGCAGCAAACGGAACCGCTGTTAGCGAGAATGCAGCCATTACCGGCAACCGCGCCCTGGCAAGTAATGCTAACGGGCTTCCTATTGCTTCTACCGTGACAACTACCGAGTTGAGTAATTTATCCGGTACAACGAGTGGAATACAAGCGCAATTGAATGCAAAGTCCGGTCCTATCGTGTCCGATTATAAAACCCTTTCCCAGGTCAAGATATACAGTGCTGCACAGGGAGTTGCAAGCAGCAGCAACGTTACCAACTACAGCCATACTGCTGTTGACTCTGTGAGATATAAATTCTCTACTACCCTTGCCGGCCAGATAGGTGCTGAATTTGGTGGTTGGCTTGCAGCATCTACCAGCGGAGATAGCATAAAAGTAACAGCACCCTTTGGCGTTTTGACTGGGGATAGCCAGATTGAAGGACATCCAGGTAGGCATGGCAGGTTACACCCATTGGTATCTGGAACCCCACAAAACATTTTCAAGTACGATTACCCGGACAGTACGGGACAGTTATCCTATCATCTACGACAGCTCACCAATTACCGGTGGTATAATCATGGCATTGGCGGGCAAACCACCGTACAGTTACGGCAAAGGTTTTTACGCGATTGTTTTGGTGTTGTAAGTAATCCGAGCGACGGAAGGGGTACGCAAACTCTTAACCGTTTACCAAATGTTGTGGTTATCATTTGCGGGATAAACGATGTATTCGAATCAACCATAACCCCGAAATGACCATTGCCAACCTGGAATGGTTTGCAGCAGAGTGCCAGCAAAGGGGCGTAAAGTGCGCTGTGGCTAACCTGCCTGGGGACGCTATAAATACACAAACGGCGCTTCGCAGAATAAGCCAAATAAATAATGCCCTTAAGAATGGTATTTTGGATCAGTATGGTGCTGCCGTGGTGGATTACAACAGATGGTGGCAGGACCCCGCATACGGCGATAATGTACACCCAAATCCTTCTTTAATCGTTGATGACATTCACCCAAGTATGTCTGGTTATGACAGCCTTGCCAAAGTAATTTTTAGAGAAGCGAAATTACCGGTTTTAACCAAAGCAATTTTTATCAACGAGCTGGACCCTGCGGGCTTTACTGGGTACTCCCGTCCTGCTGGAGTTACCATTAACGGCGCTCCTTACACAATTTCCAGTGCAATAGATACTGTTAATATTAATTCCTACGTACCGGATAGTACGTGGATTAAGATCACTAGCAGCACAAATATTACTGGTACATCCTATAGCGGTTTTAGTTCAATCCTCTGGTACTTAGATAACAACGTACAGGATAGCACCTGGTTCACCAGAAAGGGGTTCTATACTGGTAATACAAAAACGAGCCAGAACATCTCCAACCTACTTATTCAGAACCCCGACTATTCTACACCCAGGGCTTTCAATATTAAATACACGGACGGCACCGATGCGCTTGTAGTAAATGCAGCCAGTAATGTAAACATGATCGTGGGTGGTACCAACCCAATTGCAGCAAACGTGTTAAGTGTTTATGGATCGATTGGTACCAATTCTAACGTTGTAGCTACGGGTGCTGGTAGCCAGTTAGGAAACCTGCAAGTAGGTAATTCTTCCGGGGCAATGACCACCGGCTTTGGTATTGGGGTTTATTCTAATGGGATATTTAATGAAAGCAATGGAGGTTCTGGCACTCCTGGTTTTACCTTTAAGCATTGGGCTAGTGCAATTAATGGCGGAGTGGGACAGAATACAGGAGTGCGTATCGCGCATAATTTCAACCAACTTACTGGTGACAACAGTAGCACCTTTCAGCTTCGCATTGACCCAATTCTAAACAACACGACTTTTGGCGCCATTAGTAATACATACGGTGGGATTTTGTTCGATCCGACAATAACCAATCAGGGCGGCTCATTCCTTACTGGCTTTCGAAACAATGTGGGCAATAACTATTTCAACGTCCGCGGTGGGCGTACCATTGTTGGCGATAGTGCCCGCCACGGGTCAGCGCTATTAGAAATGACCAGCCCGAAAAGGGGTTTCCTTCCTCCCAGAATGACAACCGCCCAAAGGGATAGCATAGGCTATATTTCCTCTATTGCAATCGTAGGAGGTTCCTATACGGTTGCGCCTTCTATAAGCATTACAGGAGGTACAGGTAGTGGTGCCACTGCCAATTGTTACATACCTACCGGTACAACGATTGCCGCCCAGGTGGTAAACCAGGGGATAGGCTATAAGCCAAGTGTCCCTGTCACCGTAACTCTCACAGGCGGTACCGGTAGCGGAGGAGCCGCAACTGCCACGATCAGTGGCCCCGACAGCGGGCTGGTGATCTACAATACTACTGTGGATAGCCTCCAATACTATAACGGTACGAATTGGGTTAATATCGGAGGGGTGGAACTACTGGAATTACCTCTATTAACTCTCAATCTGGACCAGCCATTACCATTGCCGAAGGAACCGGTATCGATATAACCACCACAACAAATACTGTTACCATAAACGTAGATCCTGCCTACATAAGCACTGCTGTAAAGGATAGTGCCGGATACTATACTATAACGGGCAACACCACGAATGCAACACCCACAATTATTGGAACAGTACCGATATCCAATGGCTATGTAATTGCCATAGAGGCTACTTGCGTTGCAATCACCTCTGATGGGAACCATAGCTATTCGGGAGTTAGGTACCGTTCGTTTGGTAAAGATGCAAGCGGAACGTTAACCAATGGCGTACTCGCCACCCTTGTCGCGGATAATTACATGTCTACCGGGGGCGGTTTAACTACAGCCACGTTTACCCTTACAAACAGCGGTGCGTCGGCAGCAGCCATCCAGGTAACTGGTGAAGCATCTACAACCATTAACTGGAAGGTACGATTTAAACTACTTACACTTAATATACCATTCTAACAGCATGAAAAAGTTTTTATCCTTTTACTGGCGATCATAACCCTGCAGGTGCAGGGGCAAAACTTGTGGGCGGGAGGTTATACGGAAAGCATGATTGCAAATTCAGGGCCCAACCTTTTTTTCGTCCGTAGACTATGGAATTGTTCAAAAGGGCGACACAACTTATTATACCCGGGTAAACGATAATAGCACTACGGTTTACCGGCAGGTTGGCTTTGGGGTGATCAAATTTCCCAATATCCAACCAGGTAAATACTACCCCGTGGTGGTTCTTATACATGGTCGCGGTGAACTTTCTGAAGGAAAGCTTGAAAACCTTCGTAACGTTATAATCGGTTTTGACTACGGTACCGGGGTGCGCCAATATGCAATAGCCTCTCCAGACTTCAAAGAGGCTATAAGGACCGGCCAGTATATAGGCGTGGTGCCAACCTATGCAAACAACCTTTCCGTTAGCGATATAAACTATATCCTCGACCAGGTCGAAATGGATTTTCCTGTAGACAGGACGAAGGAGGGCCTTGTTGGCTTTTCACTTGGCGGCGGCGCCGTGGTTCGATACATTACATCTTCGCCTTTAAACGCCGGCCGGCTGGCCTTTGCAGTAGCAGCTGCGCCGGTCAACTGGGCAACCGATTGGAAGATAGTAGCGGATGCCCGGCTACAGTTTATAGGGATTACAACAGAAGCGGATAAGGTAGTAGATCCATCCAACATAAAAGGGATGGTGGACAAACTTAATTCCTACAATCCAGCCATTAAACCCAAGCTGATCATCTTGCCTGGTGATGGCCACGGAGGCCTGAACGAAATTATTTCCCTTTCTCATCCACTGGTTCCCCAAACCATTGGAGCATACCTGGCCACTGTTTCTACTGCTGATCGCAAGCAGTACCCCACCAATACAACAACTACGCCTCCAACACAGCCTCCTACGACTACTTTAACGGCCATTGCAAAGGAGATTGGAATAACCACAGTTAGCACGGTCACGCTGGATGGATCGGACTCTAAAGGGGCCACAGGTGCCAGCTGGGGTTGCATTAATGTACCAGCTGGGGTAAACCCCTACACCAACTTCTTTCCTAAAGGATCCGGGTGGTATACTGTTACCGCGACATTGCCAAAGGAGGGGGCATACACGTTTGTCCTTAACGCCTATAATTCTACGGCCACTGCCCGGGATACAATCGTGGTGACCTACCAAAAGACCACGGTACCGGTTCCCGTTGTGCCGATGAGCTACGATAGCAATACTGGATACCTGGTGCTATCGGATGGTTCTCGCATCCTGGCCACGGCTACTGTAGACTTCAGCACGAAGAAAGTAACCATTAAGGACCAAGCGGGAGTAGTATATACCTGGTAAGTCGTACATCCAATCCCTATATCAAACAACGTCCTTGAAATGCCGCCAAACAAAGAAAAAGACGATGCTATGTTGGCAAAAGCAAAAGCCTCCGCATTTAATTGGTTAGCCACTGCGCTTATTAGTGTCGTGATCTGGATTGTTACAGACATGCGTAGCGATCTTAAAACGGTTATGAGCGTGATACCAGTAATGCGGTTACAGATCGAGTATCTGCAGGATGGACAGTTAAAGAGCCGACTGAATTCCATTCCCGTAGTGCCATCCCCGGCAAAGCATGAGGAACCAATTACTTATGATTCACTAACTAATAAATGAAATATTAAATTATGCCAAACGTAACCACACAAAAGCAGTATTCTCTTAATTCAAGGGACCTGCTGCGCGGCCTGCTGGTAGCAGTGATCAGCGCTGTTCTTACCGCCTTACTTCCTGTAGTTGAAAGCGGCAGCTTTGATTTTAATTGAAAGCCATCGGGGCAGTAGCTGCAACGACCGGTATTTCCTATCTCCTCAAAAATTACTTTACTCCGACAGAGGTTGTGGTAACCAAAATTCCCGAAGACCTGGCTAAGGATGTAAAGGAGGGGAAGGCAAAAGTAAACATCAGTTAATCACCCGGCCGGGTGACAACCGGCCACAACTTTTATACAATGGCAAAGAAAAATGGTAAAACAGCAGTAGGCCGGCTGCTTCAGAAAATCGGCAATGCCATCGCTAGTCTTTTAAAGGACTGGACGAGGCAACCAAGAAACTGATTCCCTTGGCTTCAGAGTTGGTCAACAATATGAAAGCTATAACAGATTCACATCTTGGAGACGTTCTGACCTCCATCATTCCTGGAACAGTCGATGATAAAATCTATGCTAAGCTGAAGGAGTTTATTCCTAAAGCAGTCTCTGCAATTGCCTTAGCAGACGAGTTTGCCAATATCCAAGATCCCAATGAAAAGCTTCGGGCTATTCTCGCAAAAATAAACGTAGCACCGACTGAGGGTAAGAAAGTGTTTTACACTGGCTTTGCCCGGCTCTTCTTGGAATGTATTGCAGATGGGGACCTTTCATGGGTGGATTCAGGTAGGCTTGCTGATTATTACTATGAAAACGAGCATCTTTTAAAGGAGGCGGCATGACCGAAAAGCAAATTATCACCTGGATTAGCCGGGAGCTCGGGCCGGTAATTGAGAAGGCCCTAACAGAGGCTAAGGTAAGGAACCCAGCATTGCTCTACACCAAAGACTGGCTCGTGGCAATGGCCTACCGGGAGACAGGTTTGCTTATTGCAAAGCTATTGGCTCAAGGAGGCAAGACGCCCGCTATCTACAGCCTCATGCGCGGCGACTACGGCCAGCGGCCTGGCGAAATAGAAAAATCTTTCCATGGCTTCGGCCCCTGGCAGATCGATATAGGTTCTTTTCCAGAGTTCGTAAAGTCTGGAAACTGGAAAGATCCATACAAGACCTGTGTGAAGGCAATAGAAGTCCTGGAAGGCAAGCGAAAGTACTTGCAAAGCAAATTCCCTAACCTGTCGGGCGAGGCCCTGGAAAGGGCTATAACAGCAGCCTACAACTGCGGGGAGGGGAATGTAAAGAAAGCCCTCGAAGCTGGCGAAGATGTAGATAGCCGCACTCATCAGAAAAATTACAGCAAAGAGGTTTGGCGATTCAGAGAGATAGCCAGACCAATTATTTAACTAAAAAGCCGGGGACGGGGTAACCGAACAAAATAAAAGATGAAATCACCGAAGCCTTACAGTCTTGGTGGAACAGTATTGTACGTTCCTGAAGCTACCGATGGTCTATGTTCAAATAATGGCGCAAAAGTGCTGCCAGCTGTGATTGTACGAACCTGGGAGAATACCAGCTATGAAAGCGATGAGGTTAATTTGAAAGTATTCACGGATGGGGAAATAAACGCATGGCGAACATCGGTTCCCTATTCCGAAGGCAAGGAGCCTAATACCTGGCACTGGCCCGAAGTAGAGTAAGAATTTTCTGAGGTATACTTTGGACAATCATAATTTTTACCATAATCCGGGAACAGGGCCACTGAACAATTAATAACATGGGGACTTTTAAAATAGAAATTACCGCAATAGGTGGTCACGGCCAGCAAAGAGACATAAAGGATGGAGAAACGATCGATCTGGGAGCAATGCCCGAGGGTACACCCGATGAAATAGCCGTTGATTTTGTAAAGGTTCTGCAGGCTGCTGGCTGCGATGTAAAGGAAGCAAAAATAGTCCATTGGCCAGGTGATCCTTCACAGGTGAGTGATGACCTAATTACTGGCGTTCGAACAGGCAACTTTTAGCAATCAATTTTCTCATAAGCAGTATAGTTTTGGTTATAGCGGCCGGCATGTCTATGCTGGCTTTTTTTTTCGATAAGGATTTTTCCTATTTCCCAGATTCAGGTTTTTCCTAATTGGCGGATTCGGTTCTTTGTAATAAAAAAATTATGAAACAGAAACGCACAATTGAATTAGGGGACAAGGTTTTCTTTACAGTTCCAGCCCACAACAGAGAAGGAATAGTCGAAAGTATCGACGAAAATGGGTATGCAAAGGTGAAGGTGTTTGAAACGGAAACTGATTACATCCAACTTCACCGATACCTACAATGCCCCGTCGTAGACCTTCGTCATATCGACCATGTAAACACTTTTTCAGGAACCTCGATGCCATGGGATACGCCAGGTTTGGCAGAGTCGCTTACCAAAGCCAATAAAGGTAAAAGGTGGAATTTGAAATGCCAACTCATCCCCAGGTTGGGTACATCGAGGAATTCTTACCCAACGCAAATGCGCGGATAAAGATTTATGCCGTCAAGGACGAGCAAGTCGAGGAGGCTTACACCTTCGTTGAAGTACCTGTTAGTGAGTTCAAGCTTGTAAGGGAGTAACTATTTTTTGGATATACGGGAACCCGTAAGAAAATGGATTTGGCGGCATCTATCTTTGGGAAAAGGATATTTATGGAGAACGAACTATTGATGCCGTTTATTAATCAATCCCCCATTTATGTCTTAGGCTTCGAACTCGGACAGGTCTGGCAAATACTGGAATCCGGAGAGTGTATTGATTACCGTCCAATCCATAAGGAGAACGTTGAGCAATTTAGGCTGATGGGGAGGCATTAGGAGTCAATATTGAAATATCTGACGGGGACGAGACCTGGTCTTTCCTGACTGTGAGAACCGCAATCCATGGATTATGACAAAATACATGAGGCTTGAACAGGGTACACATACCTTCAGAGTCGATGGGTATTTAACCTTGTATGTAGATAACGGGTTTACCTCGCTCCATTGGGATAATGTGTTTCAGGTAGAGCGTACCCAAATGACCCTTCCCAAATCTAAACGGTATGAATGCACTTGTCCGGCTGGCATAATGGAAGACGATAAGGCACGCTTTGCCCAACAGATCACCCTGCAGCTGCACGATAATAGCCTGGATAAAGCGCGGCGATTTAAAGAAGGCCTATCACCTATGGTCTGCATAGATCCGTGCATTGTGGAAGCCATACAGAAGCTATGGGAGCAAGGGATCGAAACGCAGGGCTGTTGTTGTGGGCATGGTGTTTTGCGAGGGTTCGTTAATGTCCACGAAAAGGATTATTGCAGGATGTTTCAGTTAGGATACGAGCAACGGCCGGTTGAAGTGGTAGGAGGGTCTGTTATGGGACTCTATACCTTCTATCTATAGGCAATATATGATACATTGTTTTAGTAAGATTGAATGTTTGAGCCCCTTGGTGTCTACCTGGGGCTTTTTATTGAGGCTTTTCGTAACCATATCGTTCAAGCTCCATCTCGAAAGCATTTAGATATTTTTCGGGGATCGATCGTGCACCATTAAAAGCCTTTAAGAAATTGTCCGGATCATAACCGATCATATTGGCAAGTGCACTACGGAAATCAATGGATGATCAATTAGCCAAGTTACTATTGATTCAGAGCGTTCCTTGTTGGGGTATTTCATTCTGCAAAGTATTTCCCTTTCTTAATAAAACGGATAGCCTGTGGTTGTATTACTACTCCTTCGGGGCAATCGTCGCTATAAACTCCCTCCATTACACAATAGCTATCCAATTCGCTCTGAGCATCGAAAATATCCCTCTGGAACTCAGCAGCCTCTTCTATTGCATCGACAATATTGTCTGCGTTCAATTCATAGGCGCATAAGACTGGCAATGCCTGTGCATAGGCTTCAAAGTGCTTATGGTATTTATACCCCACTGCTTTGACATCGGAAAGGTGGTAACTTACCTTTCGTTCCATATCTGCATTTGGCGTATCCGTGAACCGAATATAGAACCCCATGTTTTGAGATGATTAAGTGGTAAAGATAGTAGGAAATAAATAAAATGACCTGTTTTACGGTCATTTTATTTTTAAATGGAAATCAAAACCACTGGATAGGTTAATCCCCATGGTATTATGAAGCTAATAACTCGGCCTCCTTCTGTTGCCGGTATGCCTTTTAAACGCCTTCCAGGCTTTCCTCATTTCACGCTCGTGTTGGTGCATGCATAACTCTGCAACAGCGTCTTCTTCCATTCCCAGGTAAAGCGATAGAGCGAGGGTGTGCTTTGGTTTCGACTTGCCTGGAAAAACAACCATCCGTTGGACGTCCCGGACACTCTTTTTAAGAACGTTAGCGACCTCTTCCATGGTTAAAGGATAGGGATCGGTCGTAAACAATTGATCGAATCGAGTTATGTGGCCAGCGAGTATCTGGCTTCGTAAAAAATAGTGGGTATCATTTTTCATGCCGCGAAGAAACTCATCCGGCGCCAAGGTGATGTTATACGAAAAGGATCAAATTGGCAAGAAACTACAAAGCGGATCAATTACAGTACAGGTCATCTTATAGAAGTTCCATTTCTTTCTTTTGGTTGGCAATTAACTGGAACATTTCTGTAGGTGTTACCTGAAAGTAGTCGGCTATGGATATTATCTGGTCCGCATTAAGAAGGCCCGGATTCTCTATTGCCCTTCTCATCCGAGGCACGCTTATTTCGATGGCATCGGCTACAAGCCGCGTGGGGTACTTTTGGGCGGTGAAAATACTATGAAACTGGGTTAGGGCCCTTCGCTGGATCAGACCGCCAATTCCGATTCGTTTCAAATCCTCCATATTGTAATTTACGAAAATCCTTCCGAGAAGAATTGCTCCAAAGTAATGCCATGGGCTTGACAAAGGCGTTCCAGGGAGGAAAGGCGGAGATCGGTTCCCTTTTCGTAGGCAATGTACTGGGACCGATTAAATCCGTTTTTAAAGGCGAAAATCTCTGCAGCTGTATAGCCTGCATCGATGCGCAGTGCCTTTATTCTCGCTGCCGTTTTAAGCGACAACGGCAGCAGCTTCTTTACCTTCTTAGACTTAACCTTTCCTTTCTTCGTGGCCATTACCCAAAACTGACGCAAAACCTATTGTTACACAACCTATTATTGCCGGTTCGGTAATTAACGGACTTTTCACGAAAAAAGTGTATCTTGGTAGTCTGTCTTACGGGTCAACGTAGATAAAAGGTGCCGGGAACGGGGAAACAAAATTGCCAATTACTCAGCTGAATCCCTCGAGACCTGGGCCTTTTATTTTTTGATCAACCAAGTGGAGAGGGCACCACAGACGCCTGGTGCCCTTTTTTTCGTACATTAATACCATGAATGCGATCGGATACATTCGGTTGAGCGAGGAAGATCAAAGTAATTATTCCCTAACCTTCCAGGAGCAGGGGATAAAGGATTATTGCCAACGTAATAAACTAAACCTGCAAAAGCTTTTCACTGACAATGGGCAGAGCTCCTACACATTCGACCGTAAAGCGTTTAACAACTTAGAAGCTGAATTAAAAACGCTGAAGCCACAATACCTGGTATTGTACCACTTGGATAGGTTCGGCCGGAATATGGCTGAGGCGATGCTTAAGGTGAGAGCCTACCTGGAAAAGGGAATAAGGGTTCGTGACATATCGGAGCCGATTGATCTGGATGATGAAGACCCCAATACTTTTTATTGCGATCCATGAAGTTTATGGCGGCGGAGAGTGAACTACACCGGATCCGGTCCAGGACCAAAAGCGGTTTGCGTCAGGCCAAGTTGAATGGCCGGTATTCCGGAATGGCTCCCTTTGGTTTCCTTAATGCAAAGGATACTGATGGGCGGGCCATTCTTACAATTGACGAGGACAAGGCTACAATTGTACGTATGATCTACCGTGAGTATTTAGACGGAATGCCAGTCGAACAATTAAGAGCCATGGCTTCACCTTATGGCCGCCTCCCTAAAGGATCCAGTGCGATGCAGAAGATGCTGGGAAATCCAGTTTATGCCGGGCTGGTTCATGTCCCTGGAACTAAAGGGAACCAGCCAAGCTGGTAAAAGGAATACACCCCAATCATTTCCGAACAGGATTACTGGCTGGTACAGGAAAAGCTTCATGCAAAAACGATCACTGTGCAGAATAATGAAGATGTGCCTTTAAGAGGGGTCCTGCATTGCTGGTGCGGGCGAAAGATGACTGCCGGTAATAGTAAGAGTAAATCCGGACGATATTACTGGTATTACCTCTGCAAAGACCATAAGAAGAACCTTTCTGCAGTTACCCTTCACTCCCAATTCTTGGAAATCCTTGATCACTTGAGCCTTACTATGGAGGCATTAAAGCAGTTCAAGGAAGTTGCAGCCAGCAAACTGGAATCCTATCTGAATTTACGCGAGGCTAATTTATCTACCATCCGAAACCAGTTGACAATAATCGAAAATAAAATATTGGCAGCAGAGGAACGCTATTTAACTAAGCCAGATATTTCGGAGTCTTCATATAACAAAGTTATGACTGGCTATAAGGCAGAAAGATCACGACTCTACGAGCAACTTGCCAAAGGCAATACCAACCAGGAAGCTTACTGGACTATGTTTAATGAGCTGTTATTGCGAATGACAGATATACGTGGAGAATATGAAAGATCACCATTAGGAAAAAAACAAAGGATTGTTGACTATGTGTTCGACCATTCCCTTTACTATCAAGAAAACAGCTATCGAACACCCAGGGTGCATGAGTTATTTAGCCATAACTTAAAGACTCTGAACGAAAAGGGCTACTGAAGATCAGCAGCCCAATAGTCTCTTTAGGAGAAAGTTCGAAAAGTACCCTTGAAGGGAGTTGAACCCGCCCTAACATTCAGGTTATTCTTTTAGACTGAAAGGAAGTACCACAACCGCAGGTTTTACTGGCATTGGGGTTGGTGAAGGAGAAGCCACGGGCATTGAGGCCATCCTGCCAGTCGATCTGCATACCCATGAGGTACAGCCCGTGGGACTTATTCATAATAAAAATAAGGCCATCCAGCTCATACTGTTCATCATCGGCCTGTTTATCATCAAATCCCAGCACATAGCTAAGGCCCGAGCATCCGCCGCCCTTTACCCCTATCCGCAGGTATTTGCTGGTATCAAAACCAGGGTCACCCATAAGGCGAGTGAGCTCCTTGTGGGCATTGGGTGTGAATTGTACGGGGGCAGAAACTGTTTCCATTACACAATATTTACTCCAAAAGTACAAATAATGGCATGAACAGTCAATGGCCTAACAAACAATTGACAATCATAGGACCTGGCAGACTATAACCGCCCTAAAAACCGTTAGAGAGAACTCAAAAACCATTTCACTACATTTGTTGACTCAAAAACTAACCCGAATGACACTTTCCTGGAATCAACTGATCTGGCAGCTGATCATAGCCTTAACCCTGGGCGGTACCCTGGCCTATTTGTTCTGGAAGCAGCGCAAAGAGGCTAAACAGGCCCAGGAAGCCCGTAAGAAAACAGAAAAAGTGGAAGCCACTCAAACCACGGCTACCAAACAACTGCAATTACAAGCCTATGAAAGGCTGATCCTGCTGGTTGACCGGATTGCCCTGCCCAACCTGATCAGCCGCCTCAATGAACCCGGCTTGACGGCCCGCGAAATGCAGGCAGGGTTAATACACAATATCAAAGGAGAATTTGAATACAATGTAACGCAGCAGATGTATGTAACTCAGGAAGCCTGGGAAGCTGTATGCAACCTGAAAGACCAGAATATGTTGATCGTAAACCAGATCACGTCTTTTTACCAGCTGAAGCCACGGCACAAGACCTTAACCGTAGTATATTGGAAATGCTGATGCAAAATCCTAAAGCATCTTTACATGGTGTGGTAGCAGACGCCTTGAGCTATGAGGCCCGCAAGCTGATGGCCTGATGGAGCTACCGCGCAATATTTGAAATCAATGATTGCTTATGCCTGAAAAAAAGATCTTTACAGACAGTGGAATTGAGATCCGGGAATTGTATGATGCCCAACAGCTACAGGGCATTCCTCCATTGCCGCCTCCAGGTGATTTTCCTTTTACCCGGGGTGTGCAGCCGGATATGTACCGGGGTAAGTTGTGGACCATGCGGCAATATGCCGGTTTTAGCACTGCCGAAGAAAGCAATAAACGATATCACTATCTTCTGTCACAGGGCGTAATGGGTTTAAGTGTTGCGTTTGACCTGCCCACTCAGATAGGTTATGACAGTGATCATGCCCTGGCTGAAGGAGAAGTAGGCAAAGTAGGTGTAGCCATTGATAGCCTGGAAGACATGCAAACGCTGTTCAAAGGCATCAAGCTGGAGGACGTATCGACTTCCATGACCATTAATGCTACGGGATTTATCCTGCTTAGTTTGTATGTAGCCCTGGCCAAACAGCAGGGCGCCGACCTGAAAAAGATCACCGGCACCATTCAGAATGATATTCTGAAGGAGTATGCTGCGCGGGGCACGTATATCTATCCGCCCAAACCTTCCATGCGTATCATTACTGATATATTTGAATGGTGCAGCCAGGAATTACCCAAATGGAATACAATCTCGATATCCGGGTACCATATCCGGGAAGCAGGTAGTACAGCGGTACAGGAAATTGCCTTTACGCTTAGCAATGGAAAAGCCTATGTAAAGGCAGCCCTGGAAAAAGGGCTCGACATCAATGTATTTGGCAAACGCTTGTCCTTCTTCTTCAATGCGCACAATAATTTATTTGAAGAGGTGGCCAAGTTCCGCGCTGCCCGAAGTATGTGGGCCGTAATGATGAAAGAGCTGGGAGCCACGGATCCCAAGGCCATGATGCTGCGTTTCCATACACAAACAGGAGGCAGTACATTAACGGCCCAACAACCACTGAACAATATTGCCCGCGTTACCGTTCAAACACTGGCAGCGGTATTGGGCGGCACTCAATCACTGCATACCAACGGCTATGACGAGGCACTTAGTCTGCCCACAGAAGAAGCGGCCCGGATAGCACTGCGTACACAGCAAATTGTAGCTTTTGAAAGTGGTGCGGCCGATACGGTTGATCCACTGGCAGGCTCGTATTTTGTAGAATCCCTCACCAAACAAGTAGAAGAAGAAGCCTGGAAGCTGATGGGTAAAATAGATGCCATGGGCGGCAGCGTAAGCGCTATTGAACAGGGCTTTATACAAGATGAAATTGCCCGTAGCGCCTATGATTACCAGCGACAGGTAGAGCGCAATGAAAAGATCATTGTAGGCGTCAATAAATTCCAGGTAACTGAAACCAATACTACTCCTGGTTTTAAGATAGATGACTCCATCCGCCAGGTACAAAGTGAAAAACTGGCCATCCTGCGCCGGCAACGTAACCATTCTAAATGCGACCAGCTTTTGCAATTGTTGAGCGATAAAGCGGGCAGTGATGAGAATATCATGCCTACGGTGATCGAAGCTGTAGAAAACAAATGCACCCTGGGTGAAATTGCCGACACATTGCGAGAAGTATACGGGGAATACAAATAGGCCAGGAAGTCGAAATTCGTATTTTTGTACTATGTACCTAGCCACCACAGTTGGTTCTGACAAAGAACTGGAACAGATCCTGCAATTGCAGCAACTGAACCTGAAACAACATATCAGCCAGGAAGAAAAAGACGCCCAGGGCTTCTTAACGATGCAGTTCAGCCTGCCCATGCTGCAACAACTGCACGCCTTTGCCCCCAGCGTTATCGTGAAGCATGAAGATGAACTGGCTGCTTATGCCATGACAGTAACTTTGGAAGGGCGGCAAGCATATCCCGACCTGGAGCCTATGTTCCAAAACTTTGAACAGTTACAATGGAAAGGAAAACCCTTGTATGATTACCAATTTTATGTGATGGGACAGATCTGCGTTTCCAAAGCACACCGGGCCAGGGGATTGTTCGACATGCTCTATCATCACCACAAAGAGGTATACAGTCCCCGCTACGATTTTATTATCACAGAAATTTCCACCACCAATTACCGCTCCCTGCAAGCCCACAAACGGGTAGGTTTTGAAACCATTCATACCTATGAGGACAATATGGACACCTGGCATGTAGTAGTGTGGGATTGGAAGTAGTGAATTGTGAGTAGTTCGCAATTATTGTACTATATTGAAGCACAATCATTCTTCATGCGTTTAACAACCAAACTACTCTGCCTCGTACTGCTGGCATCATATACCAATGGTATTGCGCAGCAAAATATATCCATACAAATAGATCAAAAAGCCAGCGCTATTCAATCCAAGCTGGTTGAGTGGAGACGTTACCTGCACGAACATCCTGAGCTTTCCAACCGGGAGTATAAAACGGCTGAATATGTTGCCGCCCACCTCAAAGCATTAGGCCTGGAAGTACAAACAGGTGTGGCTAAAACCGGCATAGTAGCCATCCTGCGTGGCGGCAAACCTGGCCCTGTAGTGGCGCTGCGGGCCGATATGGATGCCCTACCGGTACAGGAACGCGTAAATATCCCTTTTAAGTCAACGGTAGTAGCTGATTACCTGGGGCAATCAGTACCAGTAATGCATGCTTGCGGACACGATAGCCATGTGGCCATGCTAATGGGTACTGCCGAAGTACTGGCGGGTATGAAGAAGGATGTACCAGGTATCGTGAAGTTCTTTTTCCAGCCCGCTGAAGAGGGCCCTCCCGGCAATGAAGAAGGTGGCGCTCCACTCATGGTAAAAGAAGGGGTTATGGACAACCCTAAAGTAGATGCCGTATTTGGAATGCATATTGAATCGGATATTGAAGTGGGTAAGTTTGAATACAAACCCGGGGCATTTATGGCCTCTTCCGACTGGTTTACGATTAAAGTAAAAGGCAAACAATCGCATGGTTCACAACCCTGGAAAGGTATAGACCCCATCGTAGTATCTACCGAGATCATTGGGGCCCTGCAAACCATTGTGAGCCGACAATCCGAACTTACGAAGGCACCTGTGGTGATCACCGTAGGCAAGTTTCACAGTGGCGTACGTCCTAATATCATCCCAGAAGAAGCGTTGCTGGAAGGCACCATCCGCACACTCGATAGTAAGATGCAAAAAGAAACGCATGAGCGCATCCGTAAAGTAGCCACTACGGTAGCAGATGCCCTGGGCGCAGTAGCCGAAGTAACCATTGATACCAAAACACTGGTTACCTACAATGACCCCGAACTGGTAAAAATGATGCTGCCTTCGCTCGAAACTGCAGCCGGAAAAGGCAATGTTACAGAACGGGAATGGGTAACTGGCGCTGAAGACTTCTCCTTCTTTGGCACCAAGGCACCCTCCTTTTTTATCTATTTTGGCGGTATGCCCAAAGGCGCCGATAAAGCCAAAGCCCCACCTCACCATACACCCGATTTCTATATTGATGACAGTCGACTAGATGTGGGTGTGAAAGGTTTTTTACAATTGGTATTTGACTATGCCAAATTGAAAGCGGGTGGCGATGCAAAAACAATTCCAAGAAGGGGTTTTAATCGCATACAGAATTAATTCACTACGGGCTCGGTCCTAACATAATATACATTACTAATTTACTATCCATTGCAAGGTTATTAACGTTGCTCTAAACACATAACATTGGGGTAATATTGGCGAGTTATTTTTGTAAAAGAGTTCTTTATGATTATTGATGAAACCCTGTTGTGGAGCAAACTGGAAAGTTTCTCGCCCAACAACCCTTACGATGCATTAAGCTTCTCGCAAAGGCTGGCACAGGAAAATGGATGGCCGCCTTTCTTTACAGACCGGGTCATTTTCGAGTACAAACGATTCCTTTTTCTATGTACGATCAGTCCCCACCCGGTAACGCCCTCCGATGAAGTAGACCAGGCCTGGCACCTTCACTTAGTCTACACCAAATCCTACTGGAACGACCTCTGCAAAGACATCCTCGGAAAAGACCTTCACCACACGCCCACCACCGGCGGCCCCGCCGAAAGAGACAAGTTCATCAGCTACTACGAATCGACTTTACAGCTTTACTTCGACAAATTTGGCCAGGCACCTCCCGATGATATCTGGCCACCCTCCCACAAGCGATTTGGCACAGCAGATTTTGTAAGAGCCAACACCGACACGCACTGGATCGTCCCTAAAAAGCCCTGGCATAAAAACATAAGCGGATTGGCGCTAATCGCTATCGGTTTAATAGCTGCAGCAGTCAGTTCCAATCCTGCCTTCCTTTTCCTCTTTGGTATATCGGGATTGTTGGTTCTAGCTTATACATCGAACAACCGCTTACGGGGAGAGGGCGGTAGCGGATGTGGCGGAGGAGGAGGTTGCGGTGGCGGTTGCGGAGGAGGAGATTAAAGTCGGTTATTTTGTTTCACCTGGCTGCTTGATGAAATCTGGGGAACCATGAGCGGTCAATAAAAAAGTCAGGCTGTTTCCAACCTGACTAGTTCTGTTTTATTGAACAATCCGTAATCCTTTAAATCCAAAGAATCATGGTTAGTTTTTCTTCTTCTCTTTAGCCCAGGTATCCTTCAGGGTAACTGTGCGGTTAAAAATCAACCTTTCTTCAGAAGTATCTTTATCCAGGCAGAAATAACCTTTGCGCAAGAACTGGTAGCGTTCTTCAAAGCGGGCCGTTTTTAAAGCGGGCTCTGCATAGGCTGTTCCAATTACCTTCAAAGAATCAGGATTGATATAGTCCTTAAAATCTCCTTCTTCACTGGAAGGATCTTCCACTTTGAATAGGCGGTCATACTCCCTGATCTCGCAACTAATGGCCTGTGGCACACTCACCCAATGCAGGGTACCTTGTACTTTTACTCCCGATGTATCGGAACCACTTTTGCTTTCAGGGATGTAAGTACATTTTACTTCTACAACCTTTCCGTCAGCGTCTTTTATCACTTCTTCACAACGGATGATATAGGCGCTTTTCAGCCGCACTACCTGTCCGGGTGCCAATCTGAAGTATTTCTTGGGTGGGTTTTCCATGAAATCTTCCTGCTCTATATACAATTCCCTGCTGAAAGGTACATCACGGTGGGTACCTGCCGGATCCTCGGGATTGTCTTCGCTTTTCAGCATTTCCATCTGCCCTTCGGGATAATTGGTAATGGTCACCTTCAAGGGATCGAATACCACCATACGGCGAAGGGCGATCTTATTAAGGTGCTCACGGATACAGAATTCCAGCAAAGACAGGTCGATCATATTATCACGCCTGGCCACTCCTACCCGCTCGCAGAAGTCGCGAATAGATTCAGGCGTGTAGCCTCTGCGTCGGAAAGCGCTGATGGTAGGCATCCTGGGATCGTCCCAACCGGTAACATGTTTTTCCAATACCAGTTGCTTCAATTTACGCTTGCTCATCACTGTATAGTTCAGGTTGAGGCGTGCAAACTCATATTGGTGGGAAGGAAATATTTCCAGCTCTTCAATCAGCCAATTATACAAAGGACGGTGGGGAATGAACTCCAGCGTACAAATAGAATGGGTGATATGTTCGAGTGAGTCGCTTTGTCCGTGGGCAAAATCGTACATGGGATAGATGCACCAGGCATCGCCCGTACGGTGATGTTTAGCATGTTTGATACGGTATAGGATCGGATCACGCATGTGCATATTGGGTGAACTCATGTCCGCCTTTGCCCGCAATACTTTTTGACCATCTGCATATTTGCCATTGCGCATATCTTCAAACAGGCGCAGGTTCTCTTCAATGCTCCTGTCGGCGTATTGATTCCTGGTACCGGGTGAGGTGGGTGTTCCTTTCTGGGCAGCGATCTCTTCACTGGAAGAATCATCCACATAGGCCAGGCCCTTTTGGATCAGCTTAACGGCAAAACCATATAGCTGTTCAAAATAATCAGAGGCATATAATTCATTGGCCCATTGGAAGCCGAGCCATCGAACATCGGATTTGATACTGTCCACATATTCAGTGTCCTCTGTAACGGGATTGGTGTCGTCAAAACGGAGGTTGGTTTTACCGCCGTATTTCTGCGTTAAACCAAAGTTGAGGCAAATACTTTTGGCATGGCCAATGTGCAGGTAGCCATTAGGCTCCGGCGGAAAACGGGTAGTAATAGAGGTGTACTTGCCCGCCTTCAGGTCTTCTTCAATGATCTCCTCTAAAAAGTTGAGGCTTTTTCTTCTGCTTTTTTAATCTCAGTCATAGTACCTGTATTTACAAATATGCCACGGTCTTTCGACACCCGTGGCATATGGTAAATGCGAATTTACGAAGAAATTTCGGGATCCGGGAGGGCGGTTATTGGATTCTTCCCGTATAAAACGCTGATTATGTAGGATTCAGGGGGCTATCGTTTCAGCAAACGGTTCTGGAGTAGCTGCTGGAGTACAGTTTCCCGTTCTGTACGGCTAATGGGAATATGGTGCTGGCCAATCCGGATGTCGTTGCCTTCAATGCTTTCGACCTTGGCGGCGGCTACAATAAAAGACTTATGGGTGCGTACAAAACGGCCGGCTGGCAGGTATTCTTCAATGCTGCGAAAAGTAAGGTAGGTAATGTATTTTTTATCGGTGGTATGAACAGCCACATAGTTTTGCAGGGCTTCAATAAATAGTATTTCCTCATATTTCACTTTTATGAGCTTGTTATCACTTTTTATAAAAAAGTAATCAGGCTCTGTCCCGGCACCAGTTGCAATAACTGTTGTAGCTGGCTCACACAATGATTTTGCCCTGATGGCCGCTTTCAGGAAACGCTCAAAAGAAAAAGGCTTCAGCAGGTAATCAATTGCATTCAATTCAAACCCCTCCACCGCATATTGAGGATAGGCAGTAGTAAAAATGACCAGGGGTGGTTTGGTTAATGTTTTCAGGAATTCGAGTCCCGTCATCCGGGGCATCTGAATATCCAGGAAAATGAGGTCAATCTTTTGCTGCATGAGCAGGTCAATCGCCTTCATGGGAGTGTCGAACTCTCCTGCCAGTTGCAGGAATTCTACATCCTGGATGTATTCCTTCAACCCGGTACGGGCCAAGGGTTCATCGTCGATGATAATGCATTGTAGTGTCATGACAGATGAAGATTTAGCGATACTTTAAAGGTAGCATCATTATTATCGATCTGCAATTCGTATTTCCGGGGTACAGCAGTTCCAACCTCCGTTTCACATTACTAAGGCCAATCCCGCCTTGCGGCTCTGTGGATCGATGGTGGGTTTCTTTGGAATTTTCCACCCTAAAGTGGAATATTCCATTCCCCCTGCCCAATGTTACCTGTACAAAATTCCGTTGATCGCTATGGTGTGAAATATGTTTAAAGGCATTTTCGACAAACGGGATAAGCAATAAAGGGGTAATCCGGAATCCCCGCACCTCAGGCGCTACATGTACCTCCACTTCATAATGGTGGTCCTTGCGTAATTGCTGCAGCCGGATGAAATCTTGCAGATAGGTCACTTCCTTTTCAATCTCAATGGTATCGGCATTACAGTCATATAGCTGGTAGCGTAACAGGTCGGAGAATTGTAATAAGGTCTGACGGGCCGTGGCATTTTGTTTATCAATGAGAAAATAGATCGAGTTCAGTGAATTAAACAGGAAATGCGGGTTGATCTGTGATTTCAGGAAATTCAGTTCAGCTTCCGCCTTTTCTTTAGACACCTCTCCCAGCCTACGCTGGGCCCGGGCATAATCCATCAGCAGCTTAAATGCAGCACCAGTACTTACCAATAGGATATGAGGAATTACATTGTCATAAAATCGCCGCTTAGGATCGGTAAATACATTGAATAGTGAAGGCCGGTTCATGATCTGACCTTCGAGGTACATTTTGAGCCAGCTGAATCCAGTAACGACCACCAGAAAGGTAATGGCAAAGAGTAGATATTTCTTTTGTACAGTAGTTGTGGTATCAGCAGGTAATTGGTAATATAGACCATGAGCGCCAGATCGGCTACTTTAAGACCGGTGATCAGCCAGCCAATATCACGGGGATAATCCTGGTAACGGAAGAAATGCCAGCCGCTAAACAAAATCAGCCAGCCCAGCAGGTGGTCGAGTTTATAGCGCCGGAAGATCGTTTGTTTGTTCATACCTCAAAATAAATATACAAAAAGCAGCCGTTATTTTTCTTACACCTGAGGCCCAAACCCCTACACGAAATGCTAATTAGCGGCATTTGCCTTTTTTGTTTTCACCTGGTTAGGTCAAACAGGGTATATACCGTACTCCTGAAATACGCTTTTCATCAAGTGATAGATACCTGATGTGTAAGATTTTTCCAGTTGGGCTATTGTTGTGTTCATTTTACAGGAAAATAATCATCTAAACGGTTTACTATGAAAGTAATCATACTGCCAATATTTCTGTTGTTTTTAAATTTAACCTCCTGCGCCCAAAAGAAAAGTGGCGGTCAGATCGGAGGCCCTTGTGAAGGCTGTGATGCTATTTTTGAATGTCCGGTACCTTTTGATCAACTCAACTGGATTGACACCTTACCCGATTTCAAGGATGCAGGCCCTAAAATGCTGATCACAGGTACTATTTATGAAGCAGATGGGAAAACACCAGCCCGCCATGCAGTGCTGTATATATACCATACCGATCAGCGGGGAATCTATGCAATGAAAGGAAACGAGAAAGGATGGGCCAAAAGACATGGCTATATCCGTGGGTGGATACCTCCCAATGAAAATGGACGTTATGCCTTTTATACATTGAAACCGGCAGCGTATCTCAGGGAATCCATACCAGCACATGTTCATCCAGAGTAATCAAGGAAGCTGATAAAACGCTTTATTTTATTGACGAATACCTGTTTGACGGTGACCCATTATAAACGACAGCCGAAAGAAAGAAGCAGCTCCAATATGGCGGCAACGGTATCATTAAACTTACCAGTAAGGATGGCTTGCTGATTGCTAACCGGGATATTATTCTGGGTTTACATATTCCCAATTATCCACTAAAAAAGGGCTGTAGAAACAGCCCCTGATTCATTAATCAATAACCTATGAAAAACACTATCTTTTGCCTTTAATACTTACATAAAACTACTCTCCGGAAGGGCCATTGCATAATCTATTCGATGTTTGAAAGAGAAACCGGGTTGAATGACCAGAACAGGTCGATTGCCTGAACCAGGATTAAGGGGATTGTAAGGTTTTTGCCGAACGGAACGGATCATCCCACCACCCAACAGAAAAATTACTGCAGGAAAAGCTGCATTGACCATGCTTGTTAACACAAAAAAGAGCTGTAGAAACAGCCCTTAACCATTAATCAATAACCTATGAAAAACACTATCTTATATCCTATTTGCACAATAAAATTACTGTTGGAATGACAGGTGCTATAATTTATTCGGTATTTGCGCTTAAATGGAAGATGACAGGCCCTAAAATGGCGATTTCAGGCTTTGGAGCGGGCGCCAAAAAGCAGGCTACCAATTCGCACCATATTGCTGCCACAGGTAATAGCCAGCTGATAATCACTGCTCATCCCCATGGAAAGTATGGGTAATGGGGAGCCGGCAGGGAAGTATTCGTCAAAAAGCCCCTGAGGTACATAAATTCCTTTTTAATAGATAGCTGATCCCCGGTAAAGGATGCCATGCCCATGAGACCCTGTACGCGCACATGACTCAGCTGCCCCTCGGCCTGGCTGGTACGCAGGCTTTGCAGTACTTCGGCCAGCTCTTCCTGGCTGAAACCAAACTTGGTTTCTTCCCGGGCAATATGTACCTGCAACAGGCAATTAATAACCCTCAGGTTCTTAGCCGCCTGTTTGTCTATTTCCAGCAATAATTTATAACTATCCACCCCATGAATCAGGTGCACATAAGGGGCTATGTATTTCACTTTATTGGATTGCAAATGGCCAATGAAATGCCAGCGGATATTGGCGGGTAAAAGCATTTGCTTTTCCACTAATTCCTGTACATAGTTCTCACCAAAATCGCGCTGTCCCAGGTCATACAGGGCCTTGATATCTTCTGCTGGCTTTGTTTTGGATACAGCTATAAGGGTTGCCCGATCGCCTAGTTCGTTTTGTATTTTGAGATATTGCTCTTTATTGACTGCCATTATTCAAGTATTGTTTTTGGTATTCGGTTCTGCAAAAGCAGGGTCAAAACTAATACTAAAACCTGAATCAGTTACCAGGGCCAGTAAGCTTGAGAAAGAGTTCATCACAAGTAGTAGATAAAAAATATGCCAACGACACAGGCGGGAGTCGTTGGCAATTATTGAGTTTATTTGACGGAAAGTTATTTCAGGATAGAACGGCTGATAACAATGCGTTGTATTTCGGACGTCCCTTCATAGATCTGAGTGATCTTGGCATCGCGCATCAACCTTTCCACATGGTATTCTTTTACATAACCATAACCACCGTGGATCTGAACAGCTTCTACCGAAGCCCACATAGCTGCTTCGCTGGCAAACACCTTGGCCATGGATGAACTTAAGGCATAATCCTGGTGCTGATCTTTATCCCAGGCGGCTTTGAGGCACAATAAGCGGGCGGCTTCAATACGGGTAGCCATATCGGCCAGCTTGAATTGAATGGCCTGGTGTTGCATCAATTCTTTGCCAAAGGCTTTTCGTTCTTTGGCATATTTAAGCGACAGCTCATAAGCGCCGCTGGCAATTCCCAGTGCCTGTGAAGCGATACCAATACGGCCTCCGGCCAGGGTTTTCATGGCAAAGGTGAAACCAAAGCCATCTTCGCCAATACGATTGGCTTTGGGCACTTTTACATCATTTAACAAGATACTGTGGGTATCGCTGCCGCGAATACCCAACTTATTTTCTTTGGCACCTACCACAACGCCCGGCCAATTTTTCTCTACAATAAAAGCATTGATCCCTTTACTTCCCTTGGCAACATCTGTTTGAGCCATTACCAGGTATACAGAGGCTGAAGAACCATTGGTGATCCAGTTCTTGGTACCATTCAACAGGTAATAATCGCCTTTATCTTCGGCCGTAGTACGTTGGGAAGTGGCATCACTACCTGCTTCCGGCTCGCTTAACAGGAAGGCCCCGATATATAATTCGCCATCCTTACGCCCCTGCGCCAATGGTGTGAGGTATTGTTGTTTTTGTTCTTCGGTTCCATAAGCTTCCAGTCCCCAGCTTACAAGGCTATTGTTCACACTCATACATACGCTTACGCTGGCATCGATCTTACTGATCTCTTCCATGGCCAATACATAACTCACGGTATCCAGACCACTACCCCCATATTTAGGGTCTACCATCATGCCCATAAAACCCAGTTCGGCAAGTTTAAGAACCTGTTCTTTGGGAAATTTTTGGTGTTCATCTCTTTCAATAACGCCTGGCAAGCATTCCTGCCTGGCGAAATCTCTGGCCGCATTGCGGATCATGAGTTGTTCTTCTGATAACTGGAATTGCATATGGCCTGTCTGTTTTTGTGTTTAGGAACAAAAGTAATAGAAATTATCACAAAAACTAACAAATGTTCGTATTAAGAGTTGGGTAAGGGAATCTCGGATTGATCCAGAAAGATGGCTTTCCCTTTGGCTTTGCCGGTAGCCACCATTTCATCGGCCCGGCTGAGGGCCCTCCGATGCGTAATACGGCATCACAATGATCGATCAACTGTACGGCCACGGGATGAAAGATCTCCTTGAAAATGGCGTCTCCTATCTGTTTACTGCCAGCTGCTTCCAGCAAGGGAGGGCAAACCATTCACCTAAAACCGGTAAATGGCCCATACGATAAATGGCCAGGGCAGTATCGGTCATGTGTTTTACATTGGCAGCAATGAGTAAGGGATCGTCATTGGTACCGGAACGGTAAGGGCCGGCTACCAGGATCATAAGTGACTTTTTTGACATATTATCATGGTTATGGTAAATGCAAAAATAGCAGATATGCTATTGCCTGATTGCTGTATTTATTTTCGATGCTGGCTATTTGAATAAAAGGTAGAAAAGACGCATATAAGCCAGATCGTTTTGCTAATTTCATTACATTTAAAATTCAATAATTGCGGGCCTTCCGGCCAATTATCATCAATCGAACATTTTCCTACACAACCTTAAAAGATAGCCATGTTATTGCTTCGTTTCTGCTGCCTGCTGTCACTACTTCAATTATTCCAGCCACTACATCTCCCGGCACAAACGGCCGGCGATACTACCGGTCCCAGGTGGGTAATTAAAGGCAAGGACTCTCTTTTTATAAACCCTATTATTCCAAAACTCCAGGTAACCGCCCCACCCTTGTGGTGATCATACATGGTGATGCTCCTTTTAACAAGCCCAGTTACCAGTACCGGACAGCTCGCTTGATCGCTTCAAACAATGAAAATGTAATGGCTATTGGCATATTAAGACCTGGCTATACTGATCCTGACAATCATCATTCTACAGGCGAACGGGGATTAACATCTGCTGATAACTATACACCAGAAGTGGTTGACAGGATCGCTTATGCGATCGGTATCATTGCGGATCAGCACCATGCAGGAAAGATCATTATTGCCGGTCATTCGGGCGGAGCAGCTATTACGGCCAATATTATCAGCCGTCATCCAACACTGGCGCAAGGCGCTGTATTGGTCGCTTGCCCCTGCAATGTGCCCGAGTTCCGAATACACATGAAAGAATTAACCAAAGCGCCCAGTGTATGGGATGTACCCGTAAAGAGCTTATCGCCGCATGAAGGTGTAAAGAAAGTAAGTAAGCGCATTAAAGTGATGGTGATCTCGGGCGATCAGGATGATGTAGCCCTACCCCGTTTCAGCCAGGAGTATTATGCCTTATTGCAAAAACAACAGGTGCCAGTGGAGTTTATAAATATTGCAGGTGAAGGCCATGAAATATTGCTCAATGAAAAGGTACTGGAAGCTATTGGAAGGATGGTTAAATAGTAGAAGGTAACAAAGGTTACACTACCTGAACCACTCCTGATGTCTTGCATCACGCTTCAAATACCGAAAAACATCCGACCGGATCTATCGCTACTAAGATATTGGATCAAATAATTCCCTGATATTTCTTTGACCAGGAAGCCAGCCAATGGCTCTGGCGGCTTTTGCCCATTATAGATCAGATAGAGCGTGTCTGAAGTTTCTCTCACCTTCCCCTGGTATGAGTACGGTCGTATTTCTCCGGTACTGCTATCTCGATGGTGTATGGTATAAAGAAACCCACTATCACGGTAGAAATTGAATTGTCTTGGCAATGTACTGTCCTCATTCCATGCAAGGCAAATAATTTGATTTAATTCATGCATCGAATTTTCATTTGCTGGCTGGCCGCTTAGCTTACCCGAAGATTTACAGGCCCCAATGATCAATATGACAATAAGTAAAACGTTGAAGAATCGAAACATAAGTCAGAGGAATTAGCGATTCCTGTTGTCTAAAATGGAATACCAACAACTGATAATTTTCAACAACAAAATACAGCGACAATTGCTTAAGATTTGTTAAACCCTGGTAAGAACATATACTGAGCTATAATTTCCCTTCTTTTTCCAATTGTCTCACATAGATATCCAAGCTCTGAGCCAGGGCGTCTTTGACGCTCATACTGCGCAGGCTTCCTTCTATCAGTTTCCAATCGATCCGTTTTAACTTGAGCCCATGGCTGCGGAGAAAAGGACGATTACTTTGGAATACAATGGAACCATTACGGCCCGAGACCCTGAAATGCTCGAACTGAGGTGTAGCATAAATACGCTCTACCGGGTAGTGCCTCATAAAGCCCTCAATACGTACTGTGATCTCTCCTTTCACAGCGCTAAATTACTAAACATTTTAGCAATTAGCAAATCCAATTATCCTATTCTTACACTTGCCAGGTTGCACACGCAAGTGGGTTGACAACCAAAACTATAAGCTTACATTTTCTATTGTTTCTCCAGAATGCCTTTCAGGTTGCCCAGGCTGGTATCCAGGTCTTTGCCCAGCAGCTTATCCATATTCATGAACAGGAGCATGATGTTCATGGGATATTTCATACGGCTGCTCAAACCCCAGGATAATTTTGTTTGATTGCCATCAATCGACTCTGTAACAAACGGCGCGTGGCCTATGGCTTCAAAAGGCTTGACAAAACGCAACTCTACATCCAGGCGCTCACCTTCGATAATTCTTTTGATCTCCTGCTCGCCTTTGCCAGCTTGCTTGTTTCCTTCCCAGGCATAAATAAAACCTGCTGTGCCGTCAATTCCTTTGAACTCTTTCTTCAGGTTAGGATCCATCATTACCCATTTATTGAAATGGTCCTGGTTTTTCAGGTATTTAATATAGTTGAATACTTCCTGGCGAGGCTTGTTGATAATGATGCTACGGCCGATCGAATAATCACTTTTGACAAATAAGGCTAGCAGGAGCAGGAGGACAACCAGTCCTCCTATTATACTGAGAAGGATGATAACGAAATTCATAGTTTGCAGTTTTAATTATTGTTTGACCAATTGATATTTCTTCCAAAGTGCATAGAGCAGGAACATAATTGCCAGCATAATAAGCGGCAATACGATCAGCCCCAAACCATCACCGGCAAAAGCCCTTGAAGCAAAAGCGCCCAGGAAGTTGAAGGCAAAACCAGCAAAGGCCCATTCTTTGATGGTTTGATACTTTGTTTGCACAATGGCTATTACGCCGAGCAGTTTGGCTACGCCAAAAATAATAAGCGCATACATGGGGTATCCCAGGTGACGCATCACTTCTTGTCCGGCTTCCTGTTGGGTAACACCTCCTATTCCATCAAGGAACATGGCCAGGGCAAATACAATTGTTAATATCCAATAGAGGATTCGGGTGGTCTTCGGTTTCATGTTATTATTGATTTTGGGTATAATTGATCATCCATTGAACAGCATACTTATCGGTACACATACCGAAATAAGCACCCCAGAAAGTTTTATTGAGGGGCATCCCTACCTTGCCACCAGCCGACAACGCGTTAAAGATCTTTTCCGTTTCCGCTTCACTTTTGGTGTGGATGCATATATGCATATTGTTGCCTATGATCAACTGGTGCTCCATCGATTCCAATAAATCAGTAGCCATGAGGGTGCCGCCATTGGCCACTGTAAGGGAAATATGGATCATCTTTTGTTGATTTTCCGGAGGCATTTTTCGCCACCAGGCAAATCCTTGTACCGGGAGAAGATGGTAAATTCACCACCCAGTACTGATTTGTAGAAATTCATAGCTTCTTCTGCCGTTCCCCTGAAATGTAGATAGGGATTGATTGTTAACATGGTTATACGTTTGTTTGCGTGATAGGACACAAAACTACTGCGCAGCTTCCTTTCTCATACTGTGTAAATGCGACATTCTTAGGTGGGTATTTGCGACACGCTTTTCTACTACATTTGTCGCATGGTACATGTATCAATCCTTGCGCTCAAAAACGCAGTACTGGCCTCTATTGCAGATAGCAGACATGTTTTTCCATGGTCAATGAGTTCCTGCAGCAAGCAGGTAAACCGCCTTTATTCCAGGTACAATTGGCAGGGCTTACAGCAGAGGTAACATTGAATAAGGGCCTCTATACCCTGCATCCGGATGTGTTGTTAAAAGACATTACGCATACCGACCTGGTGATCATACCCTCAATGACGGGTGATATGCTCAGTTCAACGTATACGAATATTGATTATGCACCCTGGATCGCACAGCAATATAAGAATGGCGCCGAAGTTGCCAGTCTTTGCGTAGGCGCTTTCCTAATGGCATTCTCGGGTATTCTGAAAGACAAGCAATGTACTACGCACTGGCAGTATGCCAATGAGCTTAGGCATTTCTATCCTTCGATTAAAGTGGTGGAAGAAAAAGTAATGACAGTTCAACAGGGCGCCTATTCCAGTGGCGGCAATAATGCCTATTGGAACCTGCTCTTATACCTGGTAGAAAAATATACCGACCGGCAGATCGCCATCCATACGGCCAAGTATTTTGTAATTGACCTGGACAGGCATCAACAAACCCCTTTTGTAATATTCAATGGCCTCAAAGATCATGAAGATGAGGTGATCAAAAACGCCCAGGAGTTTATTGAAGTGCATTATGAGGACAAGTTAACAGTAGATAGCATTGCCGATAAGTTCAACATTACGCGGCGGACCTTTGAAAGAAGGTTCAAAAAAGCCACCTTTCTTACGGTAGCAGAATATATTCAACACGTGAAGATCGAAGCCGCCAAAAAGCAACTGGAAATGGGCAGACGATCTATTACAGAAGTAATGCTAACGGTAGGCTATTCGGACACGCAAACGTTTCGGGACGTATTTAAAAAAATTACCGGTATGACGCCCGTGGATTACCGGGATAAATATAATTCTGTGTTTAGGATTTAGGGATTAGGTGTTAGCACTTTTACTACGATACTGGCTAAATCTTAATACCTAATAGCACTTTCAACTTATGGCAACTGGTATTGTTTAAAGAATTCCCACAAAAGGTCGTTGGCGTTTATAACTTTGGAAGGTGTATCGCCATTGAGGCTTCCGGTAAACCGCCCGGCCAGGCATGTCCTCCATCCTTTGTTAAATAATAATGGATTGCCGTATTGTTGTTACAGCCCACCCAGCGGGTAAATGTATAACTGCTGTTATTTACTGCCACCTGTGCTTTGGTGACACAGGCATTTTTGAAGACCACACATTGAATACAGAATCTAATGGCGGCGCATAGACACCAGAAACTCCATTTCCCCGGCCACCGGTATAAGGGATGTGTTCATCCAGTACAGAATGCATATGCAGGATGGGTACGGCTCGACTGGGATTGCAGGGTTGTGTAACAACCATTGTAGAAGCATTGGGAGCAATGGCGGCAATTTTATCAGCAACCTTACAAGCGAGGCGGTAAGCCATCATAGCTCCATTGGAATGGCCGGTGGCATATACTTTCTTGGGATTGATCTTATAAGCGGTCACCAGTTTATTAAGAAGCTGGGTAATGAATTTTACATCATCAATATTGTTGGTAACAGCAAAATCACAGCAGGTACCGGCATTCCAGGTACGGGCGCCTAAAGGACCTGTGCTCTTTACCCCTTCCGGGTATACCACGATGAATTGTTCGGCATTGGCTTTTGCGTAAGCCGGGAGGAGGTTTCAAATTGTGTGGCAGATCCACCGCCGCCATGCATCGCAATAACGAGGGGGAATCCGGTATTTTCATAATAAGCGGGGGTAGGTTCAGCAAATAGGTTCTTTCCCTCCCATCAACCGTAATGGAGCCTTCCAGCCGATAAACCTTTTCCGTATCAGTATCCTCTTTCTTTTTACTGCAACCCATGCCTGCCGGTAGCAGGCCGCTTACCAATAGGGTATAAATGATCAATTTCTTCATAAATAGTTGCTTAATGCCGTGCATCTTAGGTTTACCGCAGGGGCCTTATAAAACGAAAAACACCCAGCGATATTATTTCTTATGACTCCTTTGACAGCAGAAGGTTTAAGTGTTAATTGGCCAGGGGCAAATAAAGCCACGCTCTTTACTACTAATTAATTTAGCATTTCGTATCTTTATACTTATATTTCATCATCAAAAAACTGATCGTATGGAAGCTGCAGGTGATGTTTTTGAGATTATCTTCAATGATAAGCCGATACTGGTGCGTGAATTGCCTGGTTCTGGCAGGCCCCTTTTCCTGATACCGGTGCAGGAGGGGAAACCGCTGGTAATTACCACTGCTACAGGTGCTGATGGCGCGGTATTCTGGACTTCGATACCGGAAGGCAGGCAAGCCCTGGCACAATCGATTGGTAAACTCATTGAGGCGCATTTCAGAAAAACAAATTAATATGTGTTATTACAATGGCGTACGGGTAACCCGCATTGAGTACATCAGGCTGAAACAGCTTGAGAAATTAATTGCCAATTATGATTTCCTGAGCAATCCCCTGCATGTAGGGTTTGACTATTCCAATCATCCTGTATTAAAAAGAAAGAAGGGCAGGACGATTTTGAGTTGGTGCAAATGGAATGGGGGTTTATCCCCGCTTACCAGAAAACCCGGGAATCGGTAGGCAAAATGCGGTTTTGGGTATAAGGATGAAAGCGGCCAGTTTCACCCGCCCATTACCACCCTGAATGCCATTTCGGAGGAGTTGTTATTACCGAGGAAGATCTACCGCCAGGCGGCCCTCTCCCGCCGGTGCCTGGTACTTTCTACCGGCTTTTATGAATGGCGGCACCTATTTCCTGCAAGCAAGAAAACGGGCAAGCCAGTTAAAACGGCTGTCAAATATCCCTACCATATCACTGTAAAGGATAAGCCCTACTTCTTCATGGCAGGCGTATGGCAGCCCTGGACAGATGTAAATACGGGCGAATATGTAGAGAGTTTTGCCATCATTACCACTGCCGCCAATGGCCTGATGGAGCAAGTACACAACAGTAAGAAAAGAATGCCTACCATACTTCCCGAAGACCTGGCTTTTGAATGGCTGCTAGGCGATCTTTCGGAAGAACGTATTACTGAAATAGCAAGGTATCAATACGCTCCTGCAGAAATGGAAGCTTATAGTATTGCCAAAGATTTCCGGGAAGCATTGGACCCTGCGGCGCCATTTGTATATGAAGAATTGCCGGCGTTGGCGGTGTGAGAAAAGGCAACGAGGCAGCAAGGCATAAAGGCAACGAGGGGGAAGGTATTGAGGAAGCGAGGCATCAGGTGTTAGCGCTCATTCCCCGGGCGCGGGCGACAAACTTTTCACCGTATTGATGTTTGATGCTGTCTATAGCCTGGTACAATTGCACCATGTGTTCTGTATCTTCAAACATATTGATCTGGTCATTACCTGGCACCAGGTGAGAGAAACGTATGCCTACTAACCGCACGAGCATACGACGTTCATACAATTTATCAAACAGTTCCCGCACTACTTTAATGAGCTTGTGATCGGCCCCGGTAAAAGCAATGGTCTTTTGCCGGGTAACGGTATCAAAATTGGAATACCTCAGTTTTACCGTTACACAACCGGTTAGCTTATTTTCCTCCCTGAGTTGAAAAGCGATCTTCTCGGTCATACGCACCAACTGGGCATACAGCAAATCCATGTCGATGGTATCCTGCTCAAAAGTATTTTCGGTGGAGATGGATTTTTGTTCATGGTACGGCACTACGGGCGATTCATCGAGGCCCTGTGCTTTACGCCAAAGTGACAATCCATTTTTACCCAGCAGGTTGGTCAGCATTTCTACCGGTATTTCGCTGAGTACCTGAATGGTTTCCACGCCCATCTTCAGCAGGAGGAAAGCCGTTTCCTTGCCTACACCAGGCATTTTGGCAATACTAAGTGGCGCCAGAAAGCTCTTTTCCTGTCCCCAGGCCACCCACATTTCGGCATTGGGTTTTCCTTCATTGGTAGCCACTTTACTGATGAGTTTATTACCGGCCAATGCATAAGAAATAGGCAAGCCGCTTTCTTTCACCACTTTCTTTTTGAGGTTGGCAGTAAAAAGCTGTGATCCAAAATATTTATCCATCCCGGTAAGGTCAACATAAAACTCATCAATGGATGCTTTTTCAAAGAGGGGACGGTATCGGCAATGATATCCGTAACCAGGTGGGAATACTTGCTGTACGATTCCATATCACCCTGGCGGATGATGGCTTGTGGGCACATGCGCCGGGCCAGCTTCATGGGCATGGCCGAGTGAACACCAAATGTGCGCGCTTCATAGCTGCAGGAAGCCACTACTCCCCTGTCGCTGCTGCCACCAACGATTACCGGCTTTCCTTTAAGGCGGTTGTCTTTCAGGCATTCTACGGATACAAAAAAGTATCCAGGTCAAAATGTGCGATATGTCTTTGCGAAGGGATGATCATATTGGTTAGAGGTTTGCGTAGGTTCTTTCTTTGTAGCCGATCTTTTCCATGACGCTTACTTCCACGCTGTGAAAGCCGAAGTCTTCCACTACCTTACCACGTATATGGTAAAAGCCTTTTCCTTTGAAGGGATATTGTTGGAAAGAAGGAGGGAAATGAACGGTATCTACCCAATCCATTTGTTCATCCAGGAAAGCCCCGAACGACATGGTGGTACCATTGGCAGTGGGTACTACTTTATAATCTATAAAATAGAGCAACATATTTACCTGTTTGCCCAGGTACTGTGGTAATGCTTTGGCCGGCAGGCGGGAATAGGTTTGCTCTAACATCAGTTCAAAAGGATTGCGGAAAGGGAAACCGATAATTTCCATTTCATCATACATATCATCCACGGGATGGTCTATTAAACTGGGTAGTTTAAAAGCAATCGGCTTCTCTTTGAACAAAGGCTGTGCTACCACCGGCGCCTGGTGACGCTTTTGCAGGAAATTGGCTTCCCACAACAATTGCTTTTTTGACTGGCCGGTAAACCTGAGTGCACCTGCCGATACCAGGATATTCAGTTGCTCGGGATGAATGGCGGTTCTTTCTATAAAATCCTGTAGGTGCAGGTAGGGCCCATTGTGTTCTCTTTCTTTGACGATGCCCTGTGCGGTGGCTCTTTCCAGGCTAGTCAGGTGCACAAAACCTGTATATACCTCTTTACCTTTTAAGGTGGTATAGTAATGGCTTGTATTTATACAAGGCAGGTGGGGTATACCGCCGACTTTGCGCAGCTCAATGAAATACAGTTCGGTATTGTAAAATCCGCCGAAATTATTGATCACACCTACCATGAACTCAATCGGATAATAGGTTTTGAGGTAGAGGTCCTGGAAGCTTTCAACGGCATAGCTGGCAGAATGGGCTTTACAAAAACTATAACCAGCAAAAGATTCCATCTGCCGCCATACTTCGGCAGTCAATTCAAGGGCATATCCTTTTTGGGTGCAGTTGTTGAAGAACTCATCTTTCAGTGCAGCAAAATGATCGGCACCGCGCGCTTTGCCACTCATGGCGCGGCGCAGGGAATCGGCTGCCGCCAGGTTCAATCCGCCAAAATGGTGGCCTACTTTCATCACATCTTCCTGGAATACCATTACACCGAATGTTTCGCTGAGTATTTGTTCCATTACAGGATGCAGGTATTGGGTGGTATGGGGCGCCAGGTAACGTGAGATGTATTGCCGCATCATACCACTGCTGGCTACGCCGGGCCTTATGATAGAACTGGCCACTACCAATACGGGATAGTTATCGCAGCGGAGTTTACTCAATAGCTGGCGCATGGCCGGGCTTTCAATATAAAAGCAGCCGACGGTATTTACCTCCCGCAGCTGTGCCTGCACACGGGGATCTTTCTTAAACTTTTCGACCTCATCAATATGTATGCGGATGCCCTGGTTTTCCTGTACGAGGCGGATGGTTTCTTTGATATGCCCCAGGCCACGCTGGCTAAGCACATCCAATTTGTCCAGGCCAATATCTTCTGCGATATGCATATCAATTTGGGTAGTGGCAAAACCTTTGGGCGGAAAAAAAGTAGTGGTATAGGCATGTATGGGCTTTTCGCTGATGAGCATACCGCCTACATGTACGCTGATATGGCTGGGAAAATTATGGATGAAGGGGCTATAATATAGTATTTTCCAAATCACTTCATCTACAATACCACGAGCCAGGGGCGATTGGCTAAGTGCTGCTGTTTCTTCGTTGGTAAGCTGGTATTTTTGGCCCAGCCTTGTAATTATGGCGAGGTAATCAACAGGCCGGTTATTGGTTTGGAACCAGGCAATGCCTTTGTGGTAATCGTCGATAGAGGCGGGTCGTGCACGCAATTTTTCCAGGCTTCAAAAGCCAGGGGGTAACAAAAGGCATCTTAGAAAGGCCCTGTATCTCCGCATCGGGCAGGCCAAATACTTTTGCCAGCTCGCGTACCACGGCCCGTTGCTGGAAGGTAACGTACGCGCCCATGAGGGCTACGTATTTTTCGCCATAGCGTTTGAAAATATAATCCATGATCTCATCGCGCTCGAGCCAGGAGAAGTCGATATCAAAATCGGGTGGCGATGTTCTTTCGGGGTTGAGGAAGCGTTCAAAGTAGAGGTTAAGCTCCAGGGGATCAACATCGGTTATTTTAAGGCAATAGGCTACGATGCTATTGGCGCCACTGCCCCGCCCTACATGGTAAAAACCGCGGCTTTTGGCATAGCGGATGATATCCCAGGTAATGAGGAAATAGGCGGTAAAACCGAGGTCATTGATCACCCGGAGCTCTTTGTGCAACCGATCGGTCGCTGCGGAATGAAGGCCGTAACGTTGCTGCAGCCCGTCGATGGCCAGTTTCCGCAGCAGTATTGCATCATCTTCTTTACTGATGGTAAAGTATTGCTTGTTTTTATGGGTATTAAAATCCAGTTCAATAGTACAGGCATCAATGAGCCGGAGGGTATTGGTAATAATATAAGGCACTGATTGAAAAGCCTGCAACAGGTATTGCTGTGGCACAAAGTATTCGCGGGCATCGCATACGGCGCCGGCAGGTAATTTAGACTCCACCACATTGTGGTGCATAGCCCGCAGCAGGCGATGTACATAATAATGATCTTCGGTTTGAAAAGTAACGGGCTGGCGGATGATGCATTTATCGCGGTATTGTGGCGGCAGGTTGTACAGTTTGTTTACCTCTGCCGGCAATATACCTACCAGCTCATGGCGCAGTAATGTATCGAGCGGCTTGGCCCCCAGGGGATAAATAACATAGCCATCACTGCTTTGATTGAAAAAAGAGGTGATGGTTGTAGCTGCCGGAAATGGTTCATTGTTTTTAAGATAAGTGGAAATAAAGGCATTGATCCATTCAAAGCCTTTGTTGGTTGCTGCCAGCAGGATATACAATAAGGTATCGCCATTGCGGATCTCGGCGCCCAGGATGGGTTTAATGCCTGCCTGCCTGCATTGTTTTACAAAGGGCCAGGCATCGGCGGTATTGTTAATATTGGTCAGGGCCAGGGCTGCAGCCCCTTTTTCCAGGCCTTCCTGTACCAGGGCCCCGGTACTGAAAGTGCCGTATTTAAAGCTGTAATATGTTTTACAATTCAGGTACATGTATCTATTCTTTCTACTACGGTTTATGCTATGATTGATCAAGCCTTGCCCGGTATGGGCAAAGGGGTGCTGTTGCAGGATTTCGCCTGCGTACCAAAAGCCTATGTAAATGGTGTTAGCGTATCACGAATTGATGTGGCTTATCAACAGGGAGGGACAAACGCCTGCATCAATGTACTGATGATATAAAATTACTAAAAATATTAGCCGAAGGAACGGAGGCCAGTTTACCGCTCTGTTTGGCAACACGTTTTGTATGATCTAAAGTAAAGTATAAAACCAATAGGAAGGAAATGATTGATCAGACAAGGGTTAGCGTGTATGGGGACAGGTAATGGAGCAACGAAAATATAACGACCTGTACTTTGAGGAATACGACGAAATAGTAAGAAAGGACTGCTTGTGCTTTTAAACAGTATGCCATTGATTGTAATTAATACAGCCTGTTCTACAAAAAATACACTTTGCATGTCAGAAAATACAAATTGTCTTATTCAAAATACAAATTGTAATATAGAAAATACTATCTGTATATAAGAAAGTAACGATTTATTACCTTAAAGAATACGTTCTTGTTCTAATTTAGATTATGCACATAGATGCCAGGTATATGGTGATCAAAGACCTGATCGAAACCAATAGAATAACAGCATTTGCACAGATATTCATCACCTTACCAAAATCAATACTGGCCAGGGACCTAAGAAAAACCCCGGCCGCATGGCCAAGTTAATTGAACATCCGGAGGAACTAAGCTACAAGGATATTAAAAAAATAAGTTCACTCATTGGGGTGAGCTGCAGTACGATCATTCGCCTGTTTGACAAAGAATTTTCATAACCCAAAAACATATAAAAGCCAGTCAACATTAACCATACATTATTTACATCGTTTTGTACCATTAGCCTATCCTTATCATTTATCTGATGTTCTGTGAAAACCAAGATTTACACAACGGAGCGCCTAAACTATCCTTTGAGATAGCTCCTTCCGGCAAGTTATTACAGGGTCCCCGTTTTAAAAAGTCCCGGCCGTTTTTATCGGTCGGGATTTTTGCAGTCTCTACATTCAATGACAATGAAGATCGTAACAACGGAGGAGTATGATTATGCTTTCGTTCGCGGCCAGTAAAAAGGAAGTTTTGTCACTTTATTAAGCAGATTCCGTATTATGCCAACTACCATTTGTATTTAAAAAAGTATCCCATGTATTGCAGAAAGTACTTTTTGTAGTAAGGAAACCCAGGTGTTCATTTTACTTTCGATCATGCATACGGATGTACGTTTCAAAACAGTGCGGGACCTTATCACAACCAACAGTATTACCAGGTTTGAGCAAATATTTGACACTTTACCCAAATCAATGCTGGCAAAGGCATTAAAAAGAACACCAGTCGTATGGACGACTTGATAGCCCGGCCTGAAGAACTAAGGTACAAGGAGCTAAAAGCTATCAGCGAGCTATTGAATGTACCAGGCAGCGCACTCATCCGTTTATTTGATAAAGGTTTTCCTGATTGTCTTTTTAACCATGAGGACCAACAAGCAGCACCCAAACTTATATACAATGTTATGTACCATTAACCTATCCTTATCGCCAACTGATTTCCTGTGAGCAACCTGCCTACATAATGGAGCGCCTAAACCATACTTGCAGTTGGTTTCTCCCGGTAAATCATTACAAGGTCCCCGTTTTTAAAAAGCCCCGGCCACTAAATGCGGCCGGGGCTTTTTATTGGAAGAAGCTACAAACAATTGGCTTCTTCGTGAGCATATCATTGCACAAAGGGCATGCTTATGGCAGATCGACTGCTACCACCTGCAAGGAACTTTGGTTTTTACTCAATGGATATTGCTTACCATTGAGCAGCCTGACAAACTCGATTCCAAACACCAGAAAAATGGGATCGGTGCTATTGGGCAGAATTGACAAGGACATATTACCTGCAACGGTAGCTGTTTTGTTGTACAATTCGTAAGGTGCACTGACCCTTGATGCGATAATAACACCCGTATCAAAATTGATGGCAGCCGCCGCCCCAAAGAAAGAATAATGGGTGGCGCCGTCAGGAGCAATCACATCCTTTTCTGGAACGAAGGAGGGCAAAGGCATGGTGCAAACGCCTGTGGCTCTATTAATGGCGGGTTCATACCGCCATTGTAATACCACATCAAGCGGGGCATCAATATTGAAATTGAGCCCAGTAAGCACGGTAAGATCGCCCTGGGTTACACTGCGCTGGCCCCAATCATTCACGGGATCGGCCTGCAAGGCCTTTACCATTAATTGAGCAATACGGCTAACCACGCGGCCGTCTTTTGCTTTGTTCATTTCATTGGCCCATACCAGGCGGAAGAGCTTACCGGATTTACCGGCCCGGCCAAATTCCATGCCGTTGTAACGGGTGTTTTGAAAGGCGGCATCGTTCCTGATCCGGTCGCCGTTTACACCTCCTTTTTTACGCGCCAAGTATCCATCCTGGGTTTCATAGAATGTTAATTCATCGAAGGTGCCTTTTAGTTTTACTATTTGGCTTATTTGCTTTGGCATAATTAAAGTTTTTAAAAATGAATAATTAAAAGACTCCGTTGCCCGCGGTGCAACGCTTATAAACAGGCCTTTACATAGGTACAGGGGCGCCAGCTACTCTTGTATTTTTGTAAAAGCTGTTCATTTTCTTGTCTGATACTATTTTCATACACTATCCATACACCATCCATACACTATCTATACCCTATCTATACACCATCCATACACTATCCATACACCAACTATACTCCTCCACTACCCATCCCTGCCTTTTTACTACTTAGTATCTTCTCGATATCCGGCTGTATCAACAACACAGCACAAACGTAAATACAAACTGAAGCGATTCCAAATGAGCATGACCGAAAGCGGTCATTGTGACCGGTTATGACCTATAATGACCTGTTGAAAGCAATGCAGTAAAGAACATGACCGGTCATAACCGGTCATAACCAGACAATACCGGACCTGGCATTTGGAAAGGGTGCGTTTGCTGTTGTAGGTTTGTATCGAAAAGCTGATCACGATTCATCACCACCCCGGGCAATGATTAATGAAGCCACCGGAGTTGCAACACGTTGGCATGATCAGTACTTCACTTCTGTAACTGGAAAAACTTTATCAGAGCTGCCGGAAAAGACTAATAGGGCCGTGTGAACGCCAGCCACCAGCCACACAGGATCTTTCCTGAAGCACCTGCAGCATAGGATAAAGCAGCCATAGTAAGCCGGCAGCTTAGTTTATTAGCGGTTATAGAACATTGTCTATTTATTACTCACCTTTTTAATTATCAATTATGAGTATTCAAGAAAGAATGCAAGCGCCTACGCCTCCGTTTTTCTCAAGCTGCGGAATATATCTATTCTGTTGGCAGCGATCAGCGGAGCCTTGCTTACTACACCGGCTGTACTGCCCGCCATTGTAACCCAGGTGGCAGGCTATCTGGCTGTAGCCGGCACAGTGGCCGGCGCCGTAAGTCAGGCAGCAGTAGCCAAGGAATAACGCACTGCTGGTTGAACCATTACATGGAACCGGGGCTTTCCCCGGTTTCTTACACCTAACAAAAAACATTGAACAATGCGTAAAATCATCTGCCCGTATTTCGAAGCGAGCAATACGTGGCGCCATTTTAATACCCAAAGACGGCTATTATCAAATAAGGAAAGCGGGGATCAGCGGTGAGCGGGTAAAGAAAGACCCGCGGTTTCACAATACCCGGCTGGTAGCAAGGGAGTTTAGCCAGTGCTCCAAATGGAGCCGCCTGCTACGGCTGGCACTCCTGAGCGGAACGGGCTTTAAGCAACGAGCCGCTGTTTTACAGGGCGCTTTGCAAAAGTTATTGAATACGGACCCTGATAATAACCTGGGAGCCGCCACCTGCTGAACTGCGACCTAAGCAACCTTGCGGGCTACAACTTTCATGAAAAGGAACCCTTGCACGAGGTGCTGAAGCTAAGGCCAAAGACGCAGCACAATGAATCAGGTAAGTTAATTAGTATTGAATTGCCCGGCTTTAAGGTATTGAAGTCTATTGCTGCGCCTATGGGCAGCAGGTATGCACAGGTATTTGCCATTGCGGCTACAATTGACCTAACAGGGAAGCAATGAGGGTAACTGAACAGCAAGGGCCCCTGGTTGGGATTGAGGCCAACTGGCAGCCACCACTACAACTATCCATGCAACTGCATGCAAGCAGCCACCAATTGTGTATAGTAGCCCTGGGTATTTATTGGTACCATGAAGTAAAGAAGGCAAGAGGTGTAAAACTTTACCGCAAACCCGGCTCATTGGCCATTTTGAAAGCCTGGCCTACGGATGGGGATGGAAAGCATATCTATTGACGTTGTATTTTTTTAACAAAAAAGTTTATGAATGCTTGTGGAATATTATGGAGCGTGAATCTCAATATAGGAACCTGATCCTACCATCACAGAGCCTAAGCGCCCAACCAAGCAAGTCTTCTTTTTGTACCAATAAGTCCTGTATGCCAGGCAGCAGCTATCCTCACTCAATGCCATAGCCTGCGGCAACTAAACAGGAAGAATAAGCAGTTCCCATTAGCCGGTAGCCACCGGACGCCTCCATCCTTTTTTATTATTCCACCTTATCCTTCGATTGCGTGCATTGAAAAGATGCACCAGGTTGTATTTCATTAAACAAATCGAATTGTTATGAAAAGAATGCCGGCTTACCAGCCCCATGCGCGGATGCGGCCCTTAGCCCATGGACCGCCGCTAGTATGCAACGACTTGAATTTATTCTTAACCTAACACATAACACCAAATTTATTGTATGAAAAAACCGAAGCGTCCCCCGAATTACAGGTATTAACGACCAAAGATGTAGAAGCCATTACCGGGCTACTTGAGCGACAGGCACGCCGATTAATAAGGCGGGTGCGGAAATACTTTCAAAAGCCACCATGGGCCAAAATAGTGGTTACCGAATTTTGCCATGTAACGGGCTATAAAATAGAGGCTGTCTACAATTTCCTGAATCTTGATTAGGGCTATGATTATAACAACCTTAGAACTTTTCATCTAAAACTTGCAATTATGAAAACCAATAGATCATTTTTCTGGACCTGGTTTCAACGGTATGCCCATGTACTTAAAAACCTGCCAGACAAGTCAGAGAAAGAATTTTGTTTTTGGATACAGCAGTTGCAGACAGTGCTGGCAGGCTGTAGCCATAAGCAGCTATATGCGCTTATTGAATGGCCGGAGGAAAATGAAATGCCTCGACTGGTGATATCGGCCCGGGGCGATTACCGGCATTTTAACCGGGTGGAAACGCTGGTAAATCAGGCGCCCTTATCGCCGCCCTGGGAGGTGGTAGCTTTTGAGCCGCCCCGGCCAATGGACTACCTGCTGGATCGCTTTTTCCCGGATCTCGCTTTTGCTCCGGAGGAACTTTACTTTATACCGATGGAGCTATACGAGGATTATACTAATGAAGGGGCCAGGCTTACGGTTTACTCGGCCAATTATATGGAACCCTGCAAGCGACACTTGCTTGCAGTGGAAACCGTGATCTATAACCTACTGGGCGAAAGAAGCTGTATTCAAGATATAGCCAAGGTGGAGGTAAAACAAATAGGCGCATTGACCGAGAAGCAGGTGGAAGAAACCTGTATGCTTGAAATGCTACCTGAATTTATAATAGAGACTATGACCTCCGGCTATGAAATAGATGCTGAAGGAAAACTTAGACTAAGGAAACCGTGGTAGGGTAAAGCGCGGGCCTGCAGGGCAGGCAATGGCTAGAACAATCTACAGCACTCTCCGTGTATGTATGGCGCGATTAGTAGCACCTTATCCTTTTGCTCTTTGCTTGAAAAAGCCTGCGCTATCGTTTCTTTTTGCCGGTGTTTTTTACTGGCAGGCTTTTTCTTAATTTCTTTTTCAGGTGCATCAACAGGGAATGCTTTGGCAGGCAAGAACTCCCTGGGCGAAATACCAAAGTAATCGGCCAGGGCATTGATGTGGCGGATGTTGTATTTAGCTATTACTTTAGGGCTTTCAGCCTGACTAACAAAAGCACGGCCAACGCCAATAATACTAGCAATGTCTAATTGAGTAAGACCTTTATCAGTTCTTAATTTTCTTACAAAATCAATTACGTATTGTTCTGCCGGGGTTATATGTTCTTGTTCACTCATTGTATACTAAGTAAGAAAAGAATAAAAGAAATAATGCTCATTATATAGAGCATATTAAAATATTGCATATATTGCATTCAAATTACGGTTATGACCTAACGCAGTAATATAATACATTTGCGACTACTTCAATAAATGCATTGAAGCTGTTCGCTTTGATTCTCGCACTTGGAACCTACGAAATTTCATCCCACGAGACACAAAGTGAAGAGCCCGCGCACCATAGTGCGGGTTCTCTCTTATCGTGGGCGGGCTTCCTAGGGCCTCAAGTGCGGTAAGTAGAGGCCCGCACTATGGTTTTTTATTAGTACCCGCCTCGACCAACTCCCCTCGCACACACCCGATAGGTATCGGGATCACTCACTACCACCGGGTATCAGGCCCACCTATTTATTGTCCGCTACCGGCGGATGATGCAGCAATTATTACCTGTAACGCCAGGGCAGCCAACAACTGCCTGCAGTAGCTGCATGCCTGCGGTTAACAATTCTATTATTCATACAATTTACTACTTATGAAAAATGTACTAAAAAAAGCTGCAAAAGGTGAATAAGCCATTCAACCGGCTTGTTTGGCTATCTAATGAGGCAAGGCAACACCCCATGGACTACCTGAAAGGTTTTTTTATGGACAGTGATGTGAGTGAATTAAGAAGTGAATTATGGGAATGGCTGGTTTCGGCACTGTCCAGTAATGATCCTGCGCTTAATGATGGCATTAGCAGGGCCAACCTGCTGTGGCTGTACAAACAACTGAATGAACTTGTAGAAGCAAGTTATTTAGTTAAGAAACAGAACTTGAAAAGCCAGCACATGAAGGAAGCCAAGAAAAACCCGCTACCAAGTTGGTGTGACAGTGTCACACCAACCCATTATTTTAATTATTGCATTATGAAACTGGAGCTTATCATTACGCTCAATGACAGCGTATTTTTGACCATCAAGGAACGAAGCATCCGTAAAATAAAGCAGTTTAAACAGATAATACCGGTGCTCAATATCAAATTCCCGAAAAGTGAAGGGTATGATATTAACCTACGCATTACCTGTACACAAACGGAAAATGTAGCCCGGGGTGAACTGGTATCCATGGTAGAGAAAGGCAGTCCCAAACGCTTTTTTCCCGCATCAGGCATGAATGGCAAGACCATCGGGACTTTGAAACAGCGGTTAATATTATTTGCCTGGATTCGATGGTTGGATGAACAGGATCTATAACAATTTAGTATATTAGCTATGGCCCCTTCATTGGTGGCCGGCAGACTGCCCCCATGGCGCAACTGAAGGTAATAGTGTATACTATCTTTGGTTAAGGCCGCTACCTCTTTTGTATACAATACACCTGCAGGGGTTTTAAGGTCCAACCGGAATTGAGCCGGCTGGCATTGTGGGTGATGTACAATTTACTGTTTACACAATACACATTAAAGGGAAAGAGCCTGCCCGCGGTGTTGGTGTATGTCATCGCGGCTTCGCTGGGCAGGAGCATGGTATGGCCATCTTTTACTTTGGCATTCAAGAGGGCCAGCACGCTTAAAAAGGCCTGCTCCTGCATGGGGTGGTCAATTACGCGGTCGAGGCTGTCGAAGAAGGCAAAAAGGGCTGCTTTGGAGGTATAGTGATAAAGTGCCGGATGGGTTTTATGAGTTTGCTTTTCAAAAACTGCAGGTCGACTTTCAGGGCCGTTGTAGTATATAGTTTATTTACATCATGGGGTGTTTGCCGGGCTGCGAGGGGCAGCATCCAGAGCAATAGTGGCAGCAAGAGCATGGTAGGGTATGGCGTAAGCATAGGGTAAGATAAAAAATCGGGTTAACCGGCAGCCTTGCAGGGCTGTATATTTTCCTTTATAATGTTAGGGCCTACGGGGTGGACGTAAAAAGCCCGTTGAACACAGGTTCAACGGGCTGCTGGTTTTGCAACCTGCTACTATAGGTTATCCATTCACCCACAAAGTCCAATGTCTATCGAACTTGTACCACTTACCATCGGAGCCTTCCCATTTCCATTCAGGTACTTCGGCCCATGCTTTACCATCAGTGCTCCATACCAGTTTTTATCGTGGATCTTTAACCATTTGCCTTCTTTATCGGCCCAGGCGCCATCCTTTACATCGGCCCATTTCTTACCATCAGTACTCCACCACAGGCCGGCTTTCTTATCCAGCTTGTACCAATAGGTAACACCATCTTTCATACCGGCCCAGGTGCCGGTGGCCGACCTGGTCCAATCGCCTACTGTTATAGTATGCGCCGTAGCAGGCATGGGCCTATAAGCTGCCTGTACATTGGCGTTAGTAGCGATCAGTAAGGGCAGAGCAAATGCCATCAGGTTCATTGTCCTTTTCATTGTTGTAAATATTAAATGTTAATAATTATTGATTCCCCGGTTAAGGTATTGGCAATGGTGATTGCCTGTTAATACTGTAAGTCGGCTGTAGTGTTTCCTTTATTCATTTTTGTGTGGGTGTCAATATATATACGATGTGGGTTTCTGAAAGGTTTTATGTGTACTGCTTAATTGGTGGGCATAAAGAAGCCGCCTTTGTGGGGCGGCTCCGTACATCTGTACTGATAATGCCTGCATATCAGTATATTTTATTTCAGGATTGTACTTTACCCATTACATAAAGCTGGGTAAGATCGGGTACAGGGCTTCCGCCGGCTTTTCGAGGGTGATGGCAAAGGCCTGGGCCTGTTGAATATTTTTTAACTGGCAAAGGCCATCGCAGTTATCCAGCATACCGGCATCTACAGGCTTGCCATCTACGAGGGCCCATAGCTGGTATTGCCTGCCTGCCGGTGCGGGGGCAGGCTGTTGGCAATCAGGTATACGTTTTTGCTGTGGGTATCCCAGTAAACGGTAGCCAGGCTGTTTTCTTTGCCTGCAATACCTGGCATGGATATTTTGAGTATACCGGGCGCCGCCATCAGCTGCATATTGTTGTGCAAGGCAGTAAGGCGGCCCTGAAAGGCTTTGTTATCGGCCAGCAGGTTATTGTGTTCATTTTGCAGGGAAATATAATCGTTGGCGGCCTGGGTATATTTATTATAGAGGAAAAAAATTGAAGGCTACGCTGGCCACCAGCAACACGAGGGAGGCGGCCACCAGGTATTTGCTAAGAGGGCGCATGGTAGGTACAGGAGCGCTGACTACAGGCGCCGGGGTAGCAGCAGGAGGGGTAAATTCATCCTGCAGGGTAATTAATAATTGGTCTTTAATATTACGGGTTACGGGAACGGCCGGGGCGGTATCTTTTAGCCATTGCTCGGCCTGCTCAACAGCGGTGGCAATTTCGGGATACAGCAGGCGGAGCCGTTGAAGTTCGGCCACTTCATCGGCATTGGCTATGCCCAACATATAGCTTTCAATGACGCCGCTTTGTATGTATGCCTGTATATCCACTTTACAATTTAACCTGTTGTCGTAATTGCACTATTGCTGCCCTGATCCTTGTTTTCACAGTACCCAACGGGATGTTGAGCATCCCGGCAATCTCTTCCTGTGTATATCCCTGAAAATAGGAAAGCTCTACCAATATTTTATAATCGGCTTTTAAGTTTTGTATGGTCCTGCGTAGTCCCAATTCATCAGCCGGCTGCGCGCTGTTATCGGCCAGTAAAGTATACTCTTCGGTTAATGAATGGTTGCGTTTGCTGTTCTTCCAATCCCTGCTGCGCAAGGTATCAATGGAGGTAGTACGGGCTATATTATACATCCAGGTGAATAACCTGCCCTTGGCCGGATCATAATGTTCTATCTGCCGCCAGATCTTTACAAAAACCTCTTGTAATACATCACCGGATACTTCGCCATCCTGCAGAATACCCATAATTACGCCATTGAGGGTAGGTGCATAGTTATCGTACAGGTAGCTAAAAGCTGCCTGGGTGCGTTGTTTCAGCGAACTAACCAGTTCCTGCTCAGTATATGTTGGTGATCCTTTCAAAAGCGATAAGTAAATCAGATGCACCTTATATACGAGATCGCAAAGGAAATAGTTTACCCGGCCGCTCTTTTGGAGTAATACTGAAAAGCCAGGGGTGTTTTATGGGCTTATAGGCTATTGTGCAACTGTATTAGCCGGGAGCTTGCCAATACATAGCAAATATGTATATTTGTTACCGGGCGCATTATTAGTCTTTTACTGCCCAAACGCCAGACCGGGAAAACCCGATTCCCCCTTCTCCCGCAGTATACCCTTTACCATTGTTCAGTAGATGATGCCGACTCATAGGCCTATCCAATCGATTTTGCTCATATAAACTAAAATAAGATGCAAATGAAACGTTATCTACTTCCCTGCCTATTGTTGCTGGTAGTTTTTATGTTTTCCTGTGGTAGTAATACCCGGATCACGGGCTCCTGGATTGATCCGGATATCAAAGGAAAGCCCAAAGAAAATGCGCGTGTATTCATTGCCTCGCTAAGCCGTTATATAGAGGTGCGCACCAAACTGGAAAGCGCCCTGGCAGCGCAAGCGGCACAGCGCGGCATCAAGGCCATCAAGAGTACGGAGTTTTTCCGCCAACCTTTTATGAAAAACTGCCTGCCCGGGAGGCATTGCTGGACAAGATCAAAGAATCGGGTGTTGATGCCATCCTTACGGTAGGATTGATCAATAAAGAAAGTGAGACGCGTTATGTGCCGGGCAATAACCGGTATTATGCCCCCTACCCTTTTACCGGTGGTATGGCGGCTTTTATACGTATTATAATTACTGGTACCCCAATATGTGGGATCCCGGCTACTACACAACGGATAAAACGTATTTCATGGAAACCAACCTGTACGATGCCAGCAATGAAAAGTTGATCTGGAGTGCGCAATCGGAAACAATGAACCCCGGCAGCATCGACAATTTTGTCCGGGATTATCCCAAAAAGCTGGTAGAACAATTGGTAAAAGACGGATTGCTAAAGAAATAACCCGGCCAACCTCCTTTATCGTGTTACTTACCAGCCTGAAATCAGGCTGGTAAGTATTTTTTTCCCTATTTTAGTCCCTTCGGTGTACTACAATACCATCAGGCATGCAGGAAGAACTTACTAAACATGGGAGAAATATATTCCACACAATGAAAGGAACCACGCACACTTTTAGAGAAAAGGTAAAGGAGATATTCATAGAAATATGCATTATAGTTTTTGCGGTCAGCCTGTCTATTTGGCTACATAGCTGGTCGGAACACCGGCACGAGCAAAAAGAAGTGGGTGGATTTTTACAGGGTCTTAAAAAAGACCTTACAGAAGATATTAAGTTACTGGAACAGCAAAAGAATGTAGTTACGGGATTGAACGCTAATTTTCAATCAATAATAAGGATTAACAGCAACAGCAATACAAGGGGCTATCATGACAGCATCATTAGCCGTAACCTGGTATTTGAAATACCGGTTACCCGCCCCAGTGCCGGACGGTATGAGGGCTTTAAATCAAGTGGCAAAATAGGAACAATTGAAGATGAAAAGCTGAAGCAGGATATCCTGGAATATTATCAGCAAATTATTCCCGACATCAGTTATGGTGAGAATTATGTAAACTCGGTACAGGTGAAGATCATTGACCTGGCCATCGACCGGAATGATAAAACATCGCTCACAGACTTTGTAACAACACGCAAAATGAGGTCCCTACTCATGCTGGCCTCACAAAATTTCGATGTCAATATCCGTGGTTATGACGAAGGGCTTAAAAAGCAAAAGCAATCGTTGCAGCGATCAACGAATCGACTGGGGAATAAACGCCGTCCCTGTCCTGTTGGCTTGCACGGCAACTGGCAGCGCCTTGCCTGGTTGGAAGCCAGGTTTAGCTGGTTGACAGATTGAATAGTAAGAGCAAGGCAGGCCGGGCTAATATTGGGAATCAAATTACCTTAAGGCATACGTGTTGATGAACAATGCCACGATGAGCCAGGGTGAAATATTTACGCTTCAAGAGAGATAGGCTTTTCTTTTAGAGGCCAACAAACAAATTTTCCGGCATCGCTTCCACCTGAATGTCAGCGAACTATCTGTCTTCACCGTTGTTAATACTGCAGGCAAAAACGGGTTTGGTTCGTGATTTTTCCAATTGCGTAAACATGTTTTCCAAATACGGTTGATAATGAACTATCTGCGTCGTAATTTTGCAGCCTGTAAAAATCAACCATTATTACACCTACCTACGAATGCTTGCTACCATGAAAGGGGTAAAGAGCCCGCTTTTATTTAATTTAATGCGTATTATACATAATGATTACAACTGATATTTGTATTGTTGGCGCTGGCCCTGTTGGATTATTTGCTGTTTTTGAAGCTGGTTTATTGAAAATGCGTTGTCACCTGGTCGACGCTTTACCGCAACCAGGCGGGCAGCTTTCAGAGATCTATCCCTATAAGCCCATTTATGATATTCCGGGTGCCCCGGAGATCAAAGCGCAGGAATTGGTGGATAACCTCCTGAAGCAGATCGCTCCCTTCTCTCCTACTTTCAGCTTGGGGAAAGGGTGGAAACCATTGAGAGGCAGGAAGACCAGTCATTCATTGTAACGACCTCGGACAATACAAAGATCCACTGCAAGGTAATTACGATTGCCGGAGGACTGGGATGTTTTGAGCCCCGCAAACCAGCCATCGAACAGCTGGAAGCGTTTGAAGGCAAAGGGGTAACGTATATGGTGAAAGACCCTGAACTGTTCAGGGATAAGAATATTGTACTGGCCGGTGGCGGCGATTCGGCACTGGACTGGACGATCTATTTATCGAATGTAGCCAAATCGGTAACGCTGGTACACCGTGGGGATACGTTCAGGGGGCTCCCGATTCGGCGGAGAAAGTATTTCACCTGGCCGAGACCGGCAAGATCAACCTGATCCTGAAATCGAATATTGTAAAGATCAATGGCAATGGCAAACTGAATGAAGTGCTGATCGAAGGCAGCGACAAATCGGTCACCAGCATGTCGACGGATTACCTGATCCCTTTATTTGGCCTGAGCCCCAAACTAGGACCTATTGCAGATTGGGGTTTGCAGATCGACAAATCGGCTATCAGTGTTAATACGGCTGATTATTCAACCAATATAGCGGGTATTTATGCAATTGGGGATATCAATACGTATCCTGGTAAATTGAAGCTGATCCTTTGCGGATTCCATGAATCGGCCATGATGGCGCACAGTGCATTCAAACACGTGTACCCCAATCAGCGCCTGAGCTTTAAATATACCACGGTGAATGGTGTGAACGCTTTTTAATAAGATTAAGATGATCAATATAACCGTACTTAATAAGACAGGAGAAGAAAGGTTGTTGGAAGTTCCTGAAGACATGGGCTTAAACCTCATGGAGATCCTGAAGGCACATGAATACAATGTACTGGCTACCTGTGGCGGCATGGCCATGTGTGGCACCTGCCATGTGCAGGTACTGGAAGGCCAGGATAACCTGCCATTGCACAGTGATGCGGAGTTGGATATGCTGGATACGCTGCCTGATGCAACAGGAGCCAGCCGATTGTCCTGTCAATTGCAGATTGATGAAAACATGGATGGCGCGGTGTTTAAACTAATGGCTGAAGAAGATATTGCCGTATAGGATATCAAGCTGTAGCCGGAGGCTACAAAATATCCTCGCTCGCCAGAGGCGAGCGAGTGCAGAAAACAGTTTTGACAAGCTTCTTTAGTCCAGGGTGAGCCGCCCCTTCGAGGGCGCCCCATCCGTTAACAAGCTACTGACATTAATAGAACAAGCCTGAAATCACTTTCAGGCTTGTTCTATTATATACATTATTCTATCTTTTTCCATTCGGAGGACCCCATTCTGTTCTACCTTCATGCCGGCTACTTTTCCTGTAGCATTCCGGGTAAACTCCACAATCGTTTCTACCGGCACACCGGTTAATATGAATTTGCTTTGTGTAAGTGCATGCCCCGGAATGGCCCGCCATCGATTGGAAACAATGCATGGCCTGTTCTTTTAACGGCAATGGTATTGGAGCCTGAAACTGTCTGGTATTTGCCTGTATAGGTATCTATATAGTACCCTAAAGGAATGGCTTTATACAAAATAGATTCCTGAAACAAGAGCAGGTCTAAACAAGCCAGGGATATAAGCCAAAGCAACCGTGCCAGGAACCGGTGGGTCTTTCGATTGTGCTTACTCCAAAATAACAGACAGCCTGCGATAGTGCCCTGCAGCACGCCCAACATTATAATTGTCTTTAATACACCTATCACAGTAAACATACAACTGGGTATAATTTTGCGGAAGGTTAATAAACACCTTGCATTGGTTAAAATACGCGTATTGCAATCGTTTGCACCTTTTTAAATTTGAACTGGTACCACAAGGTTAACTTAATTGAACTCTATATGAAAATAAAATGTTCTGTACGCAATGGCGGCCTTACTGCCCTGGTTGCTGTGATGGCGGCTGGCATACCGGCCATTGGCCAGGAAGCCAAGGCTGGCAATAACTTGCCCAACCTGGCCATAGTAGCCACGCCCAGCGCCGCCGGCCGGTTTGGCAATTCGCTTGATGCGCTTAATGACGGGCTCACCCCACCCCGGCAGGCAATAACCGGGGCGGCGGCAACCGGTCATTTCCCCGCTCGCAATACTGGGTACAATATGAATGGGCAGAGCCGGTAAGTACGGCAACGATTGGGGTATACTGGTGGAATTACAATGGCAGCCTGCGGCTACCGGAAGGATACCGCCTGCAATACTGGGACGGAAAGGATTTTGTACCGGTGAAAAATGCAACAGGTTTTGGTCTTACCAACAACCAATACAATACGACGCATTTTGATGAAGTAAGGACCACGAAGCTCAGGCTGGAATTGGATTCGGCTGACAGGGCCAGTGCCACGCTACTGGAATGGGCTGTATACAAAACCAACAACTCTCCCACCCCGGCCCCGCTGGTCATAGCGGGGTTGACCGTGATGTAATGACGGGAGGTAATACCTGGCTGGCAGGTACGGTTAAATCGGTTACACCTGTGAGCAATACAGCATGGACCAAGGTATCGGGCCCTGGAACAGTTAGTTTTAGCAATGCCGGTGATAAAAATGGCACGGCCCGGTTTTCGGCACCCGGACGATATATAATAAAGCTATCCGCCACGGAAGGCCAGCAAACAGCAGCTTCCACGCTTACGGTCAAAGTGCATCAGCCACCTAAAAACAAGCGTCTCGATGTAGTATATACCAAGCGGTACAAAATTGACAGTAAACTTTGGAGTGACAGGGCCAAGGCCATGATCGTAAACTGGATACCTTTTTGTATTGACCAGAATGAACGTACGGATATTACCACGGGCGAAGGAGGTATTGACAATTTCATTGAAGCGGCCAAAGCGCTACGCGGCGAGCCTCATGCCAAACACAAAGGATATGTATTTTCCAATGCCTGGGTACATCAAACGGTAGAATCAATGTGTATTGCGCTGATGGTAGATGCACAGGGAGATGCGGCGATTATTGCCGCGCAGGAGAAAATGAAGAAGAAGCTGGAAGAATGGATACCGATTATTCTGGCGGCACAGGAACCCGATGGCTACCTGCATACGGCGTATACGCTACGGGATACTGCCCGCTGGAAAGAAAGATGGGCGATTAGAAACCGTGGTGATCACGAAGGTTATGTAGCTGGTTATTTTATTGAGAGTGCCATCAACCATTATACGCTCACGGAAGGAAAGGATAAAAGGTTGTATGATGCTGCCAAGAAACTGGCGGACTGTTGGGTGGCCAATATTGGCCCCGGCAAGAAAGCCTGGTATGATGGTCACCAGGAAATGGAGCAAGCGCTGGTTCGTTTTGGCCGGTTTGTAAATGATATGGAAGGCAAGGGCAGTCATGGTGATAGTTATATACAACTGGCCAAATTCCTGTTGGACAACCGCAAGGATGGCAGTGAATATGATCAGAGTCATGTACCGGTACAACAGCAATACGAAGCGGTAGGGCATGCTGTACGGGCTACCTACAACTACTCGGCCATGGCTGATGTAGCGGCAGAAACAGGTGATGTAGATTACCAGAGTGCGGTCATGTCGTTGTGGGATAATATGATCAATAAGAAATACTATCTCACGGGAGGCATTGGCAGTGGTGAAACATCGGAAGGTTTTGGTGGTAATTACTCCCTACGCAATAGCGCCTACTGTGAATCTTGTTCCAGTGCTGGCCTTATCTTCTTCCAGTATAAAATGAACCTGGCGTATCACGATGCCAAATACGCCGACCTGTACGAAGAAACGATGTACAATGCGCTGCTGGGTTCTATTGACCTGGAAGGAAAGAACTTTCTCTATACCAATCCGCTTTCTTCGGCACAGGCACGCTATCAATGGCATGTATGCCCTTGTTGTGTAGGTAATATTCCACGCACCTTACTCATGATCCCTACCTGGACCTATGTAACAGGTGAGAATGGTATTTATGTGAACATGTATGTAGGTAGTACTATTAAAGTAGAACGTGTTGTAGGTACGGATGTGGAAATGGTACAAAAAACAGATTATCCCTGGAATGGTAATATTGGCATTACGGTGAACCCGAAGGTATCCAAAAGCTTTACGGTGTATGTACGGGTGCCCAATCGCACTACCAGTGAATTGTATACACCAGTACCGCAGGTGAGTGGCTTGCAATCGCTGAAAGTAAATGGCCAGGCAGTAGCTGTGAAGATCGAAAATGGTTATGTGGCCATCCGCCGCGCCTGGAAAAAGGTGATAAAATTGATGTGGTACTGCCTATGGAAATACAAAAGGTGACGGCTGATGAAAAGATAGAAGCGGATAGGGGCCGCGTGGCCCTGCGGGTGGGTCCACTGATCTATAATGTAGAAACAGCTGATAATGGAGGTGATATCAACCGGTTGATTGGCAAAAACGCCTTTAACGCTGGAATGGAAGCCAGCATTCTTAAATGGTGTGATGACGATCAAAGGTACCTGGAGTGACGGCACGCCCTTAATAGCTATTCCTAACTATGCCCGGCTGAACAGGCTGGCCACTACCCCATTGCCATCCACTGCGCAACAAACGGCTCCTACGCGCCCCAATGAGCCGCCACAGGCCCGAATGGACCGGGTAGCCGCCTCGGCAGTGTGGATCAAGGAGAAGGAATAATGCGCACAGACAGATAAGTGATCATAATACTTAGGGAAGGAGCATCCCATTAAATACGGGATGCTCTTTTTTGTGAAAATCAGTCCTTGGTTATGCTTTTCGTTTGCCTCTGAAACCCTGGCGGGCTTCGGCTTTATTTTCTTTTTATGGGCCAGGTATTCTTTGAATTGCTCCTCTGTCAATACGGTTTTCAGGGCTTTTTCGCGCTCCTGATTAGCCGCCTTGATCTTTTGAGCTTCTCTACTCTATCACCACCTTCTGTTTTGATACTGGCAGCCCTGGTGTTAAATTCTTCATTAATAGCCAGCACTTTAGGCACCTGATCGGCATTCAGTCCCAGCCTTACTGTCATTGAATCCGTCATTCGTTTTGCTCCTGCTACCTTCTTCCCCTCCTGGGCCTGTGCAACCGTGATACCATTGCCAATAAAAATGGCTAATACGATCAATAACTTTTTCATGGTTTTTTACTTTTTAGGGAGGTATTGACTGTAATTGTACCAAAAGGTTTAATGTTGGTTCAGGGCTCCCTACAAAAACTTAAGAGGGCCATGAATGGCCCTCCGCAGCAAAATCAATTTGCACATGAGAAAATCGCTTACACTTCTTATGATCCAATAACCAGGCTCCTGCCACCAGGGTGTTCCCGGGTTAGCCAGGAAATTATATTACGCTTACTCGCCCAACCATTGTCTGAACAAGGGAGCTCTAAGTTTGCTGATAATGATATTGGCTTGGTCGCCGGGTGTGAGATCAACCCGCAAAGTGCCATTGAACCAGATAATGATCTTTTTTTTATTGCGTGGCGGCTTACAATCATTTGCCGGCTGATGCGAAAAAAATCGCGGGGCGATACGGTATGTTCAATCTCTTCTATGCTTGCTTTGAGGATATGGTTCCTGTCGTCCTTTGTTTTCAGGTATACGGTTTTATTTTCACAATAAAAGAAAGCCACCTGGCTGATATGGACTGAAATGAGGTGCCGGCCTGTTTTGACCAGGAACCGTTCTCTTGCCAAATGCAGGCCTTGCACCGGCTCATCGTCTTTCAACAATAAAGCAACACAGGAGTTTAACAGCTTCTTTAAGAGTTCAGGCTCTCTTGCTTTGAGGAGGTTAAAAAGGTTCATCAGCTCATGATCAGTGGATGACTCTTCGGATTGTTTTTCATTTCTTCCTTTCACAGATGTAGTAGGCAGGGAATTGATGGTTGATATTTCCTGTTGCATAAATGGCTATCGTGCTAGGTTACATGTATAATTTGACAGTGTAAATTATGCACAGGAAAAGCGGAAAAGGATGCCAGAACTACCAATTTCGTAATAGTACGATGAAAGCAGGTGATGCATTTCATCGTACTATTTAGGGCTTTTATCGGTTTTAACATTATTTGGACAGGCTGGCTGTTGTACCCGCACCATCCACCTGGTCATCGAGGTACACGGAGCGAAACCGAAAGTATCTGTACATTGGGGCTGATAAGATTTCCATTGCCCCCGGCATCCTCTATCTCAAGGCGCAAACCATAGTTTAGGCCAGGGGTGATCAGGTTCTTTTTAAGAATGATCCTGATGGGCGCCATCCTGGTGCCCGGCTCAATAGTGATCTCATTCAAAGGAGTAACAAATGAATAAGCATTGCCGGGCAAGGCGGTTACCGTTGCAGGCAAGGCCGCATTATTCAGTTTGAGCTTAACTTTCACCTGTGATACAGGCAGGGTTGAAGAATTAAATCTAACGTATCCGAGCAGCAGGTTTTCTTCGGCAGGAGTGGCCGCAACGGCAACAGAATAAACGCTTGTAGCCGCGGGCTGGCCCTGACCTGTTCGTAAGAGCTCAACGATGCCGGCCACTTCGTTATTCAGTATTTTATTAGCAGCAGTGTCGGCCTCCTTTAAGCAACCCGTAAGGGTGAAAGCAGCCACAAAAATGGCACCAGACAATAAGCAATTATTGAGTTTCATATATTCATTTTAGCTTTTAAAAATATTATTTCACATCCCAGAATATGCGGGATGTAAATACATTAATTTCTCCCTGTGCATTCACGTTGTTAATATTTGTGCTGTACTCATCCTGGGGATAATATAACCTAACAGGTCTTTCAGGCAGCCGGGCCCGGTTTATTGAGAGCGGAATAGCGGGATAATCATTCCTACGGAATTCGGACCAGGCTTCCAGTCCATTAAAATTCGCCATAGCTACCCATTTTTGATATAGGATAGCCTTCACTTTATCGGGAGCAGTTACAAAGTTGGCACTTTTGCCTATCAGGTTGGCAGCAGCCTGGTCGGATGCACCCAATAACCGGAATGACTCGCGGATACCTTGTTCATAGAGCGTTTGGGGATTGCCTAAACCAGCAATACCAAATCTTTGAGCAGCTTCTGCTTGCAGGAACAAACATTCGGCGGCTGTAAAAATAACCTGTGGAGCACTGGCCTGCCCCCTAATAATGCGGGCTGGCCCAACATTAGAGCTATTGGCTGAAAGATATGCGTTGTTAGTCTCGCCACCGAAAGGCACTCCTGAATAGTCGGCCACATTACCCATATAAGCATCTGTGGCGCCAGCCGGTCTCCGGCTATCGGGCACAGCAGCCAGGTACTTTAGGCGGATCGTATCATTGTTTTGCTTGAGTGTGTCAACCAGGTATTGACTCATCCGATAAAGCCGGTAGCCTGTTGTGGTAGCATCATTTTCATCGTAGCCTGCCCAAAAATAGAATGGATTCATTTTACCGGCAGCTTTCAAATAGCCAGGATTGGAGGTTACATCCCCACCTGGATTAATGAAACCACTACCTTCTGTCAATATCTTTTGTATCTCTGTACGCACAAAATTCTGACGGGCAGGCATATTGTTTAACCGCATTAAAATGCGCAACTTGGCGGTATTGGCAAATCGCACCCAATCGGCCGGATCATGGGCATCATTAATGGTATAAATATTACCAGGAAAGGTAACCGGAAAATCGTGCTTCTTCAAATCTGCAATGGCTTCATCCAGCATTACGATCAATGAATCATAAATATCCTCGCCTTTATCATATTTTGGTTGAAATACGGCAAGGCCTTTAAACGCTTCGGAAAAAGGTACATTGCCATAAATATCTACCAATTCCTGGTAGCGAAGTGCCTTGATTATTTTTGCAGGCCCTTTCAGATAAGACAGTCCCTCTTTATCAGCCACCCTGATCACATGCTGCAAATCGGTAAGGTTATCAAAAATACCTGTCCAGTAATTGAAATTACCATTGGTAAAGTTGTAAGTTTTCTCCGGGCCTCCTGTTGTAAAACTGGTAGAATGCGCCCAAAAACCACCCCAGTAATTACCAATAAGGTTGGCCCCACCCGCAAGTGAGGTAGCGTAGGCATTCAGCCCATTGGTGAAGATCAAAGCCGCTCCGGCCGATTGTGCGCTATTGGGGTTTTTATTTACATCAATAAACTTCTTGCACCCTATGCCGGCAATAGCAACAGCAATAGTCAGTATACTTAAATGTTTATTCAATTTCATGTCATAGTTTTTTTGTAATACAATTCAGGCTTCTCTTAATACGCCTGTCCTTTAAAAGGTCATAGATAAGGTAGCACCGTAGGACCGTACAGGTGGTGTATTAAAAGTGTTGTTGATACCAAGGGAATTACCTGTTGTATTGGCAAATTCAGGATCGGTATACACATTATCCTTAGGCAATAAAGTGAGCAGGTTCCGGCCAATAAGGCTTAGGGTGGCGGTTTTAATAAATTTTATTTTGCTTATTACAGTTGCGGGCAGTGTGTAGGTAAGGTTCACTTCACGTAATTTCCAGAAATCACCTCTTGTAACGAAGTTTTCACCTGCATTCTTGAAGTTAACATCCCAGTAAGTATAATGTCCGTCGGCCACCGGAATACTGGTATTTTCCACATACTTGCCGGTACCATCATCATATACTGAATTGGGTACAATAAAATTCTCCCGTCCGTATTTGGCCGTGATGGCAGCAACACCTGTAAATACCATACGTGAGCCTAGTCCGTGGAAAACATAATAACCGCCCCGGTATTCTACAGTTGTAGCCAGAGACAGGTTCTTCCAGGTTAACCGGGAAGTGATGCCCATTGTATGTTTGGGAATGGTACGCCCAATTGGCATTTGCGTTTGCGCTGTAATTGGATAGCCGGTATTTCTGCTTACAATGATCCTGCCCAGGCTGTCGCGCATAAAGGCAGTGGTCGTTAAATAGGGATATGGGCTCCCTTTACGGGCAAAGGTAAATGCAGTAGTTACCCCTGATTCAACATAATTATTGCCAAGCGCCAGGGCATCCATATTGCCATATAGAGATTTTACCACATTATCATTGTAGGAATAATTCATATTCAGGTCCCAGTTCAGGCCCCTGGACTTTATGACCTGCAATTTCACCTCGGTCTCAAAGCCTTTATTATCCAGTCGCGCTGCATTTAACCGGGCATTCCTAAAACCTGTTCCCGCACTCATTTGTACGTCTATGATCTGTCCGTCGGACACCTGCTTATAGTAAGTAAAATCAATCCCAATACGATTCTTCAGTATGGAAAGTTCAAAACCACCTTCAAATGATTTTACAAATTCGGGTTTCAGGTTATCTGACGGAATGGTATTATCAATGGTGGCGGCGCCTAAAGAGCCATACGGGAATCCTGCTCCTGTAGAATACAATAGATCAAGGCTATAAGGGCTGATATTATCATTGGCATTTCTATTGTAACCAGCTCTAATTTTCAGGTAATCGAGCAATCCGCTTTTAAGTGTAGGAACGGCATCTGTTAAAATAAAAGACAGATCGGCTCCATAATACCAATATTGATAAGCAGAAGCATTGCGCCCTTCCTTATAGAATATGGATGTACCATCCCGGCGTGCAGCACCATGCAGGAATAAATAGTCATTGATCCCTACAGTAAGGTCGCCATAAAAACCAAACTTCCTGGTTCTGGTATAGGTTTGATCACCGGTAAGTTCACCAGTCCTATTGGATATATTAAATACCTCTGGTATCAGGAGCGCACCTGAGCCTACTGAAAAAGAATTGGTGGTTCGCTGTTGTATGTTGTTTCCGAGCACAAGCGTAGTCGAAATATTGTTAAAATCCCTGGTGAAGGTCAACAAAAAGTCGGAGTTAACCCTGTTATTGGAGCTCGCTCGTGTAGCCACATCACCCAGGATATTGGCTCCTGCCCTGTCAATGCCATTATAACTATTGACCCATGGGGCAGGTACATAAGCTTCATTGTGGGCATAGTCACTATAGATAAATTGACCTGTTGTCACTTTCTCCTCGGTATTCGAATTCACTAATCCAAGGCGGTAGGTAGCGCTAAGCCAGTTGTTAACTGCATATTGCAGATCAAAGCTGGCATTGAAGTTTTTGATAATGCCATTACGACGCTGATTATCCAGTTCGAACCAGGGATTGTTGACATAATCATTATAGTATCCATTGGGGTTGGCAAACTTATTATTGCGCCAGTCGCGCAAATCGTTTAAAGGCACATGCGCTGCCGCATTGAGCACATTGAGATAAAAATCAGAGGCAGTTCTATCGAATTTATCCTGGGCATAAGTAGCCTGGAAACCTGCTTTTACTTTGCCAATAGTGCGGGAGCTATTGAACCTGAATGCATCACGGCGGCGGGTATCGCCAGGTACAACACCGCTGATCACAGCATCCTGGAATGACAAGTAAAAGTTACTTTTTTTCATCGCCCCCTGCAAGAGATATATCGTTCTGAAAAACACTTCCAATATCCCATACCTTTTTCTTTTCATTAGGGCGTGCGCTATAAGGCACCATCAGGGTATCTCCATCTTCTGTAACCCGTCCAAGCGGCCTTCTTGATCCGTCATATTCATCACCATAGGATTGGTTTTCAAAAGCGCGGTAATTTTGTGCGGGGGTATTACCATATCCGGACCCAGAACCAAACCTATTTTGAAAATCAGGCATAAAACTCACCTGCTCAGCATTGGCGGAGGTAGTAAAAGTGACAACATTGCGGCCACTGCGCCCCCTTTTGGTAGTAATTACTACCGCACCATTTACCCCATCAGATCCGTACAAGGTTGCCGCCTGTCCACCTTTTAGCGTATTTACACTTTCAATATCATTGGGGTTCAGGTAATCCAGTGTACTGTTAGGCACTGGTACACCATCCAGTACAATCAAAGCCTGGTTATTACCGGTAATTGACCGGTTGCCACGCAATACCACGCGGGTATTGGCCTGTACGCTACTGTTGACGTTGGTGACTACAAGACCAGCTATCTTACCGGTTAAAGCGCCGGCCAGATTTGGGTTATTGGCTGCCGTAATTTGTTCATTTTTAATAATGGTAGTGGAAAAACCCAATTCACGCGGTTTGCGGCGGATACCCAGGGCAGTAACCACCACTTCATCGAGGCTACCGGTCTTTTGCAACGATACTTTATAGGTATTGGCTGCACCAACCGTTAACGCCTGGTTATTGGTGCCGGTAGCAGAAACAAGCAATACCGAACCCGATTGTACCTCAATTGTAAATACACCCTGTTCATTGGTGGTAGTACCTTTAGTAGTACCCTGAATAACTACGGAAGCAAAGGGAATGGGAAGCCCCTTTTCATCGGTAACCGTGCCCGTAACGGTTTTGGACTGGGCTGTTGCCAACACCCCATAAAGAAGAAGGGCCGTGACCAGCGATAGAATTTTGACATGGACTTGTGCTTTGGTTAAAAAAAAAGAATACACACCAAGACAAATTCAAAAACAAAAACGCTCGCTGTATTGGCTGAATAACCTGAAATACCGGATAGAGTTCACTTTATTACACCCCAATACATCCTGGCTGTTGTAAGCCAGCGTAAGGCAACCACCCTATCGCTATAATTTATAATACAATGACCTGCCTGCCACTCCTAAGTAGTTTTACGGAGTTTTTCCATATAAAAGTACCCGTTAGGCCGGGTGGCAAAGTAATGGTAGCCTGTATACCCTGGGCACCTTTTCGTTCAAAAGCAACCAGTATATCTCCATCGGGATGGGGTAAGCGGCCACTGGCTTGTTGCAGTTCGCCAGGCTCCGGCTTTATCTGCACTTTCCGGAAACCCGGCGCTGCCGGTGTAATACCACAAATGGTAGCCAGGAAATCATAATTGGGACTGGCGCTCCAGGCATGGCAGTCGGACCGGGTAGGATCGGGATTCTCGGCAAAGGTGGTAAGACCATTTGCCAACATATCGCGCCAGGGTTTTAGCTGGGAGTAATACAATTGTCCCATGCCCGCTTTCTTCAGGGCAAGGGTAACACCGGGAAAGGTAATCCAGCTGGCTGGCCAGTGGCTTTTTAACAGTGTGTCTCCGAGTAGCCTAAAAAATCGTATTGTTTAGTTGCCTAATTTTGCTTTAAGCCGTAGTGATGGCTTGTGTTTTTTTCCACTGGTGGGGTAAGAGTTTCCTGAGTTGCCCGGTAGTCATCTCGTTGATGTTATGACTAAGCACTTCGCGGAGCCACTCATAAGGGTTTACGGTATTAAGTTTGCAGGTAACCAGCAGCGAGTATAAGAGGCCTGCTCTTTTGGCCGCTTCATGCGAGCCACAGAACAGGTAGTTTTTGCGTCCGACAGCCAGGTTTTTCATACAGCGCTCTATGGGATTATTATCAATATGCAAATGATTAGTAGAGGCATAGAGACTTAAGCCGTCCCAGCGTTTGATGCTGTAAGCTATAGCCTGTGCTATAGGGCTTTTCGGTTTTAGCTTTACATACTCCTGCTTCATCCACTCTCCCAGTTCTTTTAAAATAGGCACAGATTGTTCTGTCCGCCGCACTTTGATCTGGTCCGGGTTGAGCTGCTCTTCTCTACATTGCTCCTCGATCTTATAAAGCTTCGCTATCTCGGTCAAAGCATATTCTGCCCGAACTTTATCATTGCCTTTCGCCTCATAAAAATGACGACGGGCATGGGCCATACAAAAGAACACATGTATTCCTTTGATGTCCAACTCTTCATAGACATCATAACCATCTACCTGCAAGTGACCCTTAAAATGTTGTAAGATATGTTTGGCTGCCAATGTATCCCTCCCCGATGATAATCAAAGTAGATCAGTTGCCCGTTATGCGTTAAGTACGTCCAGTAATACCCCTGGTGGGTATCTTTCTTCTTATTCCTGTCCAGAACCTGTATGGTTGTTTCATCACCATGCCAATAATCATATTGGTACATCTCATGCAGGTGCAGATGGCCCAGTGGCGCTACCACGTTCGCAACCTGCCGTACCCAATCGGTAATGGTTGAATAAGCAATGGTGACATTACTTCTCTTGAAGCAGTCCAACTGACGATTCAGCGGTTTATGATCTATAAACTTATCTATAATGATCTGTGCTAACAACTCCGGCGTGGCAATGCTCTTAGACAAGGCTTGCTCTGGAAGATGCGCCTGCACTATACGATGCTGATCAGGCCGTTCTGCTACAGAGCATTTATACTGAGGGATAATAGTACGTTGGAGAAATATTTCTCCCGGCTTCCAGCCAAGCTGTTCCTTTACTTCTTCTCCCACCTTCTCGCATCCGCTCACATCTTCCGGAGGCTCTATCACGGTCTCTTCCACCCGTAGATGATCCGGAAAGGCATTGGCTAACCCGTTTTCCCGTTGAACCTGTTTTTGCTTTTACGTAACTTATCTTTTGAACATCAGCAAGGTTGGTTGCTTTATACCCCTGCTCAAAGGAAAGGCCTAATTCCTGCTGTTGCTGTAAAGGGGAAGGAACAAACTTCTCAGTCTTAAAACCACCCAGTAACTTCGTTAGTTGATACAATTGATATTGAAGCTGCGTTACCTGATCGCGTAATTCTTTATTGCTTTGTAATAGCTCCTGGTTGTTTTGTGGTAATTGTCCATTATTTTGTTGCTGTAGTTGCAGCATTGGAAGCAGTTGCTCATAGAGCGCTTTGTAATCTATATTTTCTGCTGCTGCTGACATTATACAAAGATAGCCCGGCTATGCATTTAAGCTATATCGTATAACCGAAAGTTATACAGCCGATGCGTGGATAAACCCGCATTCAAAAATGATTTTAAAAAACAGCACCAAAAATGTGGATAACCCGGCCTGTTTTTCTTAAAATAAAAAACGTTGCCATTTTTTCGATGGCAACGTCAAATATATTCAACCCATGATCCATAAGGATTACATCGTACCGATGTACCGCTTTCGAAAAACGCTTTCTTCAAAGAAACGCCCTGTAAGATCATACTTAATTGTTTAGCCGTAATACTACTGTGAGTGCCTTCCATAATACCTGCCGGTAACTCAAAGGTACCTTCCTCTAATCGCTTATAGTATAAGCTAAAACCATCCCCTTCCCATTCTAACGCCTTCAGGTGCGTTTGCCGTTTGTTCAAAAAGATAAATACATCACCCGTCTGAATTTCCATTCCCAGTTCGTTGGTAACAAGCCCGCTCAAACCGTCAAAACTCTTCCTTACATCCGCCCACTTATGATACAACCAGTAATGGGTGCCGTTGTTGATCTGTAACATAAGTTAACTGATTAAAGCTTTTAAAAAACTCACAGATGGCTCCCGGTAAAAACGGATGCCCCGGTATTCCGCAAAGAGATCCTGGGAAATGGAAACCTCTTGCTGCCCTGTCACTGTTAGCAAAGTGAAACTACTTTGATTCTCCATCGGCTTATCTTCCAACCGGGCGTGATATTTCTTCTGCCAGTAGTGATATGTACCAGGTGAAAGATCATACAACTCACAAAAATCTTTTACTGTCATCGAACTGGCTTCATGTTCAGCTATCAACGCGAACATTTTTTGCTCCTTCGATAAGCCACTTGATTGCTTTTGTTCCATACGTTTACATTTTTGATAAGCCCAAAAGTAAACTTTTTATAATATCTTAATTTTTAGCTACTCGGAGGTACACTTTTAACAGTGCAGGATTGATGGGTAGCTGTTGTGCATTAACAACGGACACTATAAGCAGGAGTGGCAAAAGGATAGCAGGCAATCTCATTACAAATAGCATTAGCAGGTGAAGAATAGTATGCTAAATGTATTGAAAAAAAGAGGCCGGCACAAGGCAGGTGGATAACAAACAGAGCAGGATGGCTACTTTGCTACCAGGTCCTCTGCTTGATCACTGGCGATAGCCCCCAAACTATCTACAAATATTTTAAGGCTTTCATTCTTCGCACAAGCCTCCTCAATATCTTGTCGTTTCTTCCAGTTTCTCAATATATCATCGTACGCTCTTATGCTTTGAGAACAATTTTTATCATTGGAAGAAATGGTGTTCATATTTTTTTAGCAAGTGCACGGTTCAGCTTGTCAACACAATTAAGGAAAGCAGCCTTTTTTGAATACCGGAAGCAGCCAGCATTCTATTTCGCTTACGCAAATAGCAAAAGTATCCTATCCTTATACACTTCCCATATATCAGGCTTGATGGCACTTATCAATCTATCCCTGACATCTAAGCATAGTTGCGCTTCCGGTTTTTGTTTATTATTCCCATCACTACTACTTAAATTGAATGGGGCTTCCTGGCAGTGATCTGTATCAATCTGGATAACCAGGTAATCATTCTCAAACAAAATGTCACGCAACTCTTCCCGGCCGCAATATTTCAATACTTCATTCCAGCCACCTGGTGCTACCTGCTTGCCGTTTACAACTTTTGGTTGAATCTGTCTTATGACTACCTCAAAACTTGCGCCCTTAAAAACTTTAAAATGATATGTTTAACAATCCTATGTTCCGAGGCACCTTCGGTAATTTGTGCAACATTCATATAGCAAGCAGTCGGTTTTGGATTTTAAAATTATCAGGCAAGCCGCCAATAAAGCCGCTCGTCCACACTTCAGACAGCTTCATTCTTCTTTCGGCTTTATATTCTATTCTTTGGGCCTTCGTATGCCCTTCGTCATTTCGCCTTACAACAAACAAGCGCTGGTTGTCATCCTGTAAGTTCAGCCCATCCAGTATAGCAGGGTTTTGAGTGGTAACAATTACCTGCTTACCTTTTTTGCGCCAGCTCTACAAGGCTTCTGATAAGCTGCATACATAATTTGGGATTGAGTGAAGTATCAATATTATCAATTGCAAAAAAAGCCGGCGTATCATCTGACAGGAAAAGGACAGAATAAAACAGAAGATACAAAAAGCCCTCATTGGTGCTTCTTTGGTCAAAATACTGAAGTTGGGGATTCAGGTATTTATCTTTAATATTTAGGGTAAAGTCATTGCTCAATGAGCTTTCAGGCAGGTCAAATTTTTCATACCAGTCAAGGAGGATTAAATTACTTTTTATAGCCTTCAATAATTCGTTGTTCTTTTCATTTGCACCTAAGTCTTTTAAATATTGAAACAAACCTTCTCCTTTAATTCCCAGTGGGTATATTTGATTGGTTTCTTCAAATTTTCTTAGACTGCTTTGTTCGGGTGCATAAATTATAAAGTTTGAAATGACAGGATTGGTATTAATCAAACCAATATTCATATCCCCAATTACCTCGATTAATTTTTCTATACTATAAGTTTGGGGATCAGAATTTACTACCACTAAAAGGGTATCCCGAAGTGACTCAATTCTTTTAATTAACACTTTGTTATCTTTCAATAAAACATTAGCTTTTGCAGCACGCAAAGCAGCATTATTTTCATTCAAAATAGGAGCGATCTGATTAACCGAAAGTTTATAAGAACGCTCACTCGATTTATTTACCCACTTTCTTGGATTAGCCGGGTCATGTGTTAATGGGTAAGTATAATTGCTAAAAAACTCATTATCGGTTTTATACGATATTAGAATCTGTTTATTTTCATTAATATTCTCAAAAGCAGCATACATAAATTCCGGATTGGTAACCCGTACCCCTCTGCTACCCAGAAATTCATAATCCAGTTTATCAGCACAAGCTGCTGCGCCAAAAGCAAGTGCTTCTAAAATATTAGATTTTCCACAACCGTTTTCTCCAATAAGCACATTGAAAGTACCTAACTCCAGCGTTAGGTCCATTACTGATTTAAAATTTTGAATGTAAACCGATTTAACTATTTCCTTACTCATATTGTATGGCAAATATAGGCGTATTTGCGCCTGTTTTTGAAGGCCGGTTCCGGCCTACCGGCGCTCCGGATAGCGTAAAGGCGCTTATAAGGTATGCAAAATAATGTATATTAGATAAACAAGGCTGCTTTTACCTTTTCCTGGCAGTCTTTTTTACAGCCCCCTTCCTGGCAGCTACTTGCTTCACCGGCGCTTTCTTTGTTACCAGCTTCTCCACTACCCCATCAACCGGGAAGGCTTTTTCGGGCAAAAACTCACGGGGCGACATGCCAAAGTAACCGGCCAGGGCATTGACGTGGCGTGCATTGTACTTACTAGGCTTTTTATTGCCTTCAACATCGCTGATAAAAGAGCGTGATACGCCAATAATAGCAGCAAAATCCTGCTGGCTCATTTTTTTGTAGTTCTCAATTGCAAAATGAAATCAATCATGTATTGCTCAATAGGTGTAATTGGTTCGTAGTCACTCATGGTACCTGTATGTAAAAGAATATTAAAAATAGTAAACCCATTATTTACCCGCTTTTTTGGATGCAGGCCTGTTATTCTCTTTCTTCACCGCCTTTTTACAGCCCCTTCCTGGCAGCTACTTTCTTCACCGGCGCTTTCTTTGTTACCAGCTTCTCCACTACCCCATCAACCGGGAAGGCTTTTTCGGGAAAAACTCACGGGGCGACATACCAAAGTAATCGGCCAGGGCATTGACGTGGCGCACATTGTATTTAGCCGGCCTATTAACCCCTTCAACATCGCTGATAAAAGAGCGTGATACGCCAATAATAGCAGCAAAATCCTGCTGGCTCATTTTTTTGTAGTTCTCAATTGCAAAATGAAATCAATCATGTATTGCTCAATAGGTGTTATTGGTTCGTAGTCATTCATGGTACCTGTAAGTAAAAGAATATTAAAAATAAAATTGCCGTTCATGCACCGCGTATGAATATTTTACATATATTTACATCAAATTACGGTTATGCCATAACGCAGTAATATAATATATTTGCGATTACTTCAATAAATGCTTTGAAGCTATTCGCTTTGATTCTCGATTTGAAACCTAGGAAACTTCAGTACACGAGTTGAAAGGTGAAGCGCCTGCGCACCATAGTGCGGGCTCTCTCTTATCGTGTACGGGCTTCCTAGGGCCTCAAGTCGGTAAGCAGAGGCCCGCACTATGGTTTTATAGCGCGCATACATACCATTGGCGCCCGCCGGCAGCTTACACGTCCATTTCCATCTATCATTCATCAGGTACTCCAAAGCTCCTCCTTTGGATCACTCAGCATCATTGCAATCAACATCACTTTCCGCACAGCAGGAAGGCAGGCCGCCTGTTTTCTTAACCACCAAAAAAATGTAATGTTATGAGCAATCCTTACGAGGAGCTGCGCATAGGCCAGGGGCATGTGTACCCGGCAGATGCAGCCAAACTATTAATGTACTTTTTTGAAGACTTTTCGCTGGAAGATGTGCAATCATACCTCAGCAAATTGCTGGTATGCGCCCTTACCGAAAGCAGCGATCAGTTTACTACCTGTACCGATCGCAGCAATATTCTTTTCTTTTGCGAGCGGCTATGGCATGCAATACAAGCCTGCAGGCTACTGCAGCAAAAAAGTAAATGCAGCAACCCACCTTCTTCATCACTTCATTAAACTACTACCATGGCCACAATCACAAAAAACAATTGCCAAAGCCTCATCCCCCCGTTCTCACCGCCATTACTGCAGCGCCTGCCCCGGCGCCCGGCCTGCCATTAAATGCGGCCCAGCTGGAGGCCCTCATTGTGCAGTTTATGATAGAAAAAACCTGCCACCCATACGTGCAAAAGTGCGCAAAGTAGGGCTTACCGTAGCAAACTATAACCGGCCCGGCCAGTGCTATATACCCTACCTGCGTTTTTTTGGCAAATGGATGCATGATGCCGGTTTTGTAGAAGATACCTATGCCAAATTCATCAGCATTAAAGGCATGCTCATTATCATTCCCGGCGCCCCGCCCCCGCCCCATGCTATGCTGCAGCCGGTGGCCCGGCAGCCCCTGCCATACAACACAAGTAGTTGCCCGCTTGGTCATATATAGGTATACACCGGGTACAGGCTACTGCATTGCCCCCTGGCCTGGCAGTAAAGCTGCCAGGGGCAGGCGGTACGTTGTAAAGAAATGGCTGGCCGTTGTAAAGTGCCGGTATTCCCTTAGCAGGGGTTGGTGTTCCTTTACAAGGGTTGGCTGGCCGTGGTAAAGCTATGGCAGCCTGTTGTACTGCGCCGCCTGCCGGTACCCAACGGATGGCTATCCGTTATGTACCGCTCATCAACAGTTGTAAAGCAGCGGCTGGCCGTGTACAAGCCATGGCTGGCTGTTGCAAAGGCCCCGGCGGGGGTTGTAAACGGCTGATTGGCCGTTTAAAAGAAATAGCCCTTTTTATTGACAAATCTCATAGCAGCCCTCAAAAACCATATACTACCGGCCAACACAATTAATATTTATCAAATAATAATACCTTACCGGGCACCTATATACTAATAAACTATACAGTACCGTTATATACAAAACAGCTATCCGGAAAGCATCTATCAGGTATCCTGCATGCACAACCGCCCTTAACCCCGTACCTGCCGCTCATTATTCTTGTACAAGCCATTGGTTAATCGTTTATCAGTAGCAGCCTGTGCCACTACAAAGCGGCATGCGCCCAATAAATTATTTTAAACCTCAAAAATTCAATTATCATGAAAATGCCAAGATTAAAAACCGACTTCACCGTATTTACTGATCCTGAGCTGGAAATTAAAGCGCAGGCCATTGTAGCAGCAATGACAGACAATGTTTGGTTTACCGCCCCCGTGCCTAGCCTTACGGTCGTAAATTTGCAGATAACCACTTACTCGGCCGCATTGGCCAAGGCGCAAACCCGCGATAAAGCCGAAGTTGCCAACAAAAACCTGGTGCGCGGCACATTAGAAAAACCTTATTCGACCTGGCCGGGTATGTAGCTTTTACGGGCAGCGGCAATGAGGCAATATTGGTAAGCAGTGGTTTTGAACTGGTAAAACCTGCCAGCAACCAACCGCCTATTGGGATGCCCGAAAATTTTTCGGTAGGCATTGGCATCAATGAAGGCGAAATAGTATCTACCGTTGACCGTGTAATGGGCGCCAAATCTTATATTCACGAATACACTGCCGACCCGCTTACGCCCGCCAGCGAATGGACGCAACAGTTTACCACCGTACGCAAATGCACTTTTGGCGATCTTGAGCCTGGTAAAAATACTGGTTCAGGGTGGCAGCCATTGGCCCCCGCCAGCAAATAGCCTATACCAACGTTCAGTTGCGTATGGCTGCCTGATGCAGCATCAACTATTTGCTTTCCATTATACCGAAAGGCAGGCAGGCACCAGCATTACTGGCGCCCTGCCTGCCTTCGCGGTTAATTTTTATCTGCTGCTGCAGGGCCTTGCCCATGCATCAACTGTTAACTATCATCTGTTATCTATCCTTCCTCTTGCTCATACCGCTCTACACACAAACTACAATGCCAGGCTACGGGTTCACTATTGCCTGTACACCATGCTCTAATTTGCCAGCGGATTGCTTTGCAACTCTACATCGGGCAGGGCAAACAGGAACTTTGAAGGGGTTGGTTTACGAATGGGTTGTTTGATCACATTGCGTACTTCAGTAATCAGTTGCGCAGCCCTTCCGGTGCGTACCATATCAAACCAACGTTTGGCTTCGCCTATGAACTCATACCCTCTTTCACGAAATACCATATCGTCAAATGCAGTTTGAGACAATCCAGCTGGTAAGTCGGCCAAGAGACTTGGCGCATCAAAACTCACCCCATAAGCTCTTCTACGCACGGTATTGATAGCAGTATAAGCCTCCACTGTAGGGCCATTGACCTTATTGTCGGCTTCTGCAAAGATCAGGAGTATATCAGCAAAGCGGTACAGGTAAAAATCGTTGCCATTACCGGTATCGATCGGCGCATCGGGGTCTTTGTATTTTCCCAAACGGATATCATAAATATCTGTTTCCACTTCCGCTTTTACCACCTGCCCATTGATCACGTAGGTAGTATAAAGGCTAAACTGGCGGCGCAGGTCGCGTGTATCCCAGTTCTTGATCAGGGAGCCTGTGAAATAATGCCGCCAAATTTATTACCACTTACTGAATAACCGGCAGCCTTGGCTTTTGAATCGGCATAATATGAGGCCAGGAAAGAACCACGGTCTACAGCTTGCGTAAACTTCAGCGAAAATACATCTTCGGCATTGGTAGGCAGTACGGGCGAATACACAACAGCCAGCTGGGTTTCGAGATTATACCCATAGCTGGCTTTGTTATCAATTACTTCTTTGGCCTTCTCCCTTGCTTTTGGGTAATCGCCCTGCGTTAGGTACACATCTGCCAATGCTACCTTGGCGGCCCCTTGTGTGGCACGGCCTGGAGACAATGTTTTGGCAGGCAATATGTTTTCTGCAAACTTAAGGTCGTCAATGATCTGGTTATAGATCACCGGTATCTCTGCTTTGGCCAGCGGCCAATTGTTGAAATCCAATATAGGTTTTAACCGCAATGGTACTTTCCCCCACACCCTTACAGCAAAGTAGTAACAAATAGCCCTAATGAAACGTGCTTCGCCATAAGCCTTATCTTTTATGGCTTGCGTCAGGGTTTTATTGGAATCCAGGGAAAGGATGAGGTAATTAGCCCGCCCAATAGCTTCATACAAGGTAGTCCAGGGCGGCCCCATACTATTGGGATTGCTATTGATGTTGTTGTAATTGCCCCAGGCCACTTGTGAAGGACCGCCATCAGCATATTCACTCATCAGTTCCAGCCCCAGCCCCACCGTCGATTCCCATAAGCGCCCACGGCTTCGCGTAAGCGGTTCATAGGCGCCTGTAATTAATTGAGTCAATAATTCAGGCGTCAGTTCGCCCAGCCGCTGGGTGGCTTTGGGGTTTTCTTCCAGCAGTTTCTTACACCCTGTTTGGCCGGCGGTTACCAGCAACAAAGCAATGAGTAAAGTATAAAAAGTAATTGGTTTCATATTGCAAATAGTTTACAGTAATTGGTCAAGGTTAAAAACTGATACCGAATCCCAGGTTATAGGTTTTGGCTGATGGGTAAGCGCCCAGGTCTACCCCCTGCCGCCGGTCATTGCCATTAAAGCTATTCACTTCAGGATCGTACCCGCTATAACCGGTAAAAGTGATCAGGTTTTGCGCACTGAGGTAAACATTCAGGCTCTTAATGGCCTTGCTTTTCAATTTGAAAGTATAATCCAGCCGCACATTGCGCAGGCGAAAGAAATCGCCACTTTCCACAAACCGGGATGAACGCAAGTGGAAATTACCGGCTGTTTGGCTGGGTCTTGGATACAGCTCATTGGCTTCTTTCAGTTTATTGAACTGGTTGGAAATTACAGGGGTCGTTAAATCGTACCTGGCAAAATTGTTGAGCAGCATTCCGCTAACGCCCGCCCAGATCATACTTAATGAAAGTTGCTTGTACCGTACTGAAGGTGAAATGCCATAATACAAATCGGGATAGGGACTACCCGTTACCTGGTTGTCGGCTGCATTGATCACATCCCGGCCATTGCCGTCTTTATCGCCATTGAGGTTTTCATGGAGGGGTATACCGTCCTTATCAAGCCCCAGGAACTTAGGGGTGAAGAAAACCGAAAGTGGCTGCCCTACCCTGATAATACTATTGGAACCCGAGGCATCATTACCACCGGCGATGGTGGGTATATCTTTGTTGTCTTTTGTTTTGGTAACCTTGTTCTTGTTTTGTGAAAAATTAAGGTCTACGTTCACGCCCCAGTCGTCCGTATTGATGATGGTGGCACCCAGAGATACTTCCCATCCTTTATTTTCCACCGCACCTACGTTGTCTATGATCTGCCCCGGGCCTGTACCGATGCCCGCACTAACACCGCCTGATGGCGGTAACTGTACCAGGGCCAGCAGGTCGGAAGTTTTTTGATATAGTAGTCGAAGGTGATGCGAAATCTGTCACGCAGCAACCCCAGGTCGAGGCCGATATTGGTTTGCGCAGTCGTTTCCCATTTCAAAGCTGGATTGGCAAAAGTGGGAGCAATACCTACGGCCAATCCTGCACCAGCACCCTGCCCTGTATTTACCGTTTTGCCCAGCAGCAGTGATTGGTAGGGCTTAATGGCCGGGTTACCCGCCTGGCCCCAACTGGCGCGCAACTTAAGGTTGGATACCCAGGTAAATTTCTCCATAAACTTTTCACCCGTAACACGCCAGGCCGCCGATACAGAAGGGAATACGCCATACTTGTTGTCTGCTGCAAACACCGAAGCGCCATCACGTCTTATGCTGGCGGCAAACAGGTATTTATCGCTCATATTAAAACGAACCCGGGCAAATGCCGACAAAATAGTGTTCTCGGTGATATCTGTTAGCGGCTTGCTGATGGCATTGCCCGAGCTGAAATTATAGTTCTTCAGGTCATCACTGCCAAAACCGGATGCAGCCAGATCGGTTTGGTCATAACGGTCGCGCTGATAAGAAACACCGCCAATGGCTTCCATGGAAAGGTCACCGGTAAACGCGTGTTTGTATTCCAGGAAGTCTTCCACCAGGGCCGATGTTTTGTCATACTGTCCCAGTTCGGCCGATCCGATATTATTACCCAACCGGGGCAATATGCGCGGATAATACAGATCACGGCGTATATGGTAAAAGTCGCCTGACAGGCGCACGGTATTGGTAAGCCCTTTTACAATGGCCCACCTGATATCTATACCTCCCTGTATCCTGGTAGTGGTATTGCGGTCCAATATCTCCCTGGTCATCGCTACCGGATTTTCTGCATCAATCCCATTAAATCCAAAGGGGTCACATCGGTATAGGTACCATCGGCATTTTTGATGCCTACAGTGGGCAAAGCGCGTAGTACGGAGCCTATACCCGATTTACCAAAATTGCGCGTATTATCGCCAACAGCAGGAGAAAAACCATTCTGTACAGCCCTGGATACTGTAAACCGGGTTTGGATACTAAAATGATCACTTAGTTTATTATCCAGGTTTACCCTGATGGAACCACGTTTATAATTACTGCCTGCCACAATACCCTGCTGGTCTACATAACCACCGGATACATAATACCGGCTACGGTCTGTACCTCCCGAAACACTAAGGCTGTTATTCAGGAGCAATGCGGTGCGGAAAACTTCATCCTGCCAATCGGTGCTGACGGTAGGCGTAAAATTGACCAATTCAGCAGGAGCATTGCCTCCGGTATTGGCATAGTACCGCCTGGCAAAATCAATATACCCGGTACTGCTCATCATCTCCAGCTTTTTGCGCACCTGCTGTATGCCTACCGAATTTTCAAATACTACCCTTGGCTGGCCTGATTTGCCCGATTTGGTAGTAACCATCACTACCCCATTGGCACCCCTTGATCCATAGATAGCCGTGGCCGAAGCATCTTTCAACACTTCTATGGATTCGATATCTGATGGATTAATGGTGGCCAATCCGTTTACACCCCGTACATCATCATTAAACTGTGGCAGTCCATCTATAACATACAGGGGTTCATTACCGCCGGCAATAGAAGAAACACCACGTACGCGGATACTGATACCGGCACCAGGCTGACCTGATGTTTGCTGTACCTGTACGCCGGGCATGCGGCCCTGCATGGCCTGTTCTACGCTTACTACCGGCATTTCCCGGATCTTATCACCCCTAAGAGAGGTAACAGCACCGGTAAGATCGGTTTTCCGTTGAGTACCATAGCCCACTACCACTACTTCACCCAGGTCTTTTACATCTTCCTGTAGCTGTACGGTAACCGGGCTACCGGCCGTAACTGTTAATTCTTTGGAGGCATAGCCTACATAGGTAAATACCAATACGACCTTATCGGATGGCGCAGCAAGGGAGAAGGCTCCATCTTCGGCAGTGGTGGTAACAAGGTTGGTATTTTTGACCTGTACGGTTACGCCAGGCAGGGGTTTGTTATCAGGGGAGGATACTTTACCGGAAACCGGCTTGTTTTGTGCCAGGCATGGTATACCCGCAAGCAAAACAAAAATTACTACAAGTAACTTTGTTGTTGGCATATTAGCAATTGTTTTTGGTTAAATGGATGTTTCAGAAAACATCTATCGTAAGTTCAATATTTTTTACATAAGTACATGTTTATTAACGGAAACGTTTGCAGATAAGAATTCTCTTTAAACACTATTACGGTTTAGCTCAAACCATACAAATCTTAAACTTATCAGGTAGGCCTCCTTATCTCCCTCCACTAACCATCGCTCATCATCAACTCAACGTGTATTACCACACCGCGTACAGCAATAAACAAAACGCAGCACAGGTAATGAGCAACTTTAATTGTCGTGTTTACAATTAAAGTTAAAATCTGACAAAACCCGGTTAAATACCATAAACGGTTTATGAACTGTTCGTGATATTTTCGTTACATCCTTATCAAGGCATTTATAGCAAGGCTGTGAAAAACGGCGGGGTAGTTTATTGCCATACATCTTATCCAGAACCTGATCACGAAGTACCCTACAATATCTAAAATACATCAACATCACTTACCCTGGTAAGCGAACGATTGTACATAAACACTAAACAAACAAATCAAATTGCTTATGATTAAGCTTATTGCAGGCGCAGGATTAGCCTCCTGGCTATGTTTTTCGCCTGTTGCAGCCAAGGCTTTTGTTACCGGCCTGCCGTTTCATAAAAAGGCATGATGGCCATCACTGTTTCGGGTATCGTAAAGGATGCCAAAGGCGATCCATTAGCCGGCGTAACGATACAGGTAAAGGATTCACAAAAAGGTACGGCCACCGATGCCAAAGGGGCATTTAGCCTGGAGGTAGCTGATGGCGAAAGCATCCTGGTATTTTCTGCAACAGGTTATACACCGCAGGAAATAAAAGTGGGCAACCAAACCAGCATAACCATTACGCTGCAATTGCGCGCTGCCAGCCTGGATGAAGTTGTGGTGGTAGGTTATGGCAAGCAGAAGAAAGGTGAAATTACGAGTGCCGTTGCCAGTGTAAAGGCGGAAGATTTCACTAAGGGTTTTGCGCGGGATGCGGGTCAATTGATACAAGGAAAGGTGGCCGGCGTAGCCGTGGTAACTGCCAGTGGCGACCCCAATGCTACCACCTCCATTTCCCTGCGTGGTAATAGTACCATCATGTCATCCACCCAACCGCTGGTACTGATCGACGGTATTCCCGGACAGCTTAATACGGTAGCCCCGGAGGATATTGAATCTATTGATGTATTGAAAGATGGATCGGCCGCTGCCATATATGGTACCCGGGGTACCAACGGGGTGGTATTGATCACTACGCGCAAAAAGGGCAGCCGCCCTTCTACCATCATGTATGAAGGGCAGGTGAACATACAAACCATTGCACGCAAGATGGATTTCATGACTGCCGATGACTATCGCGCGGCCATCAAAGAGGGCATCTTCCCGGCAGCCAACGACCTGGGCCAATCTACGGACTGGCTGGACCTGATCAGCCGTGATCCGCTCAGTCAAACGCATAACCTTACGCTTCAGGGGGCAATGCGCAAACCAACTACGTGGCTTCGCTCAACGTGCGGCAATGGCAGGGGTTTTTCAAGCGTTCAGAAAACAAACAGTTGACGGGCCGGGCGGATATTAACCATTCCATGTTTGACAACAAGTTGAAAATAAACCTCAACATCATTGGCCGCAACCGGAATTTTTCAATGCGCCTAATTACTCTTATATATACCGGCAGGCGTTGATCCGCAACCCTACGGATAGTGTGTACAATGCAGCTGGCTTTTACCGGGAAGATCCCAATGCCTATAACTACGACAATCCCTTGCGTCCTATAGAGGAAGTGAGTGGTGAGTCTACCGTAAACGAAATGCGTTACAATGCGAATATCGTTTTCACACCGATCAAAAACCTGAACCTGAAACTGTTGTTGTCTTCTGTAAAGTTGACCTCTCAAAATGGCTATGCAGAAAACCTGCGGCACAAGTCGTCAGAGGTACTTAAAAGGACTGGGTATGCTTCGCGCAGTACTGATTATACGCGCGATAACCTGCTGGAGCTTACAACTGATTATACGCGCCAGTTTAACCAACACCGGGTAACGCTGCTGGGTGGTTATAGCTGGCAGGATGTAACAAATGAAGGATTTAGCCTGAACAACTCTGATTTCCCTACCGACCTGTATACTTATAACCGCATCCAATCGGGCGACGCGTTGTATTTCAACAACAATACGATGGGTATGAGCAGTTATAAGAATAACCACAAGCTCATCGGCTTTTTTGCCCGATTGAATTATGTATTTGACGAAAAGTACATGTTGATGGCCAGCCTGCGCCACGAAGGCTCTTCCAAGTTTGGCGCCAACTACAAATGGGGTAATTTCCCTGCGGTATCAGCCGGATGGCGCATCAACCGGGAATCCTTCCTGGAAAATGTGGACTTCATCAATGACCTGAAACTGAGGGCCGGTTTCGGAGTTACGGGTACTGTACCATCTACCCCCTACCTGTCGCTCATTAGTATGAACTATAACAGCGGCAGCCGCTTTTTGTACAATGGCCGCTGGATACAACCGATCGAGCCAGTGCGTAACCCCAACCCGGATCTACGCTGGGAAAAGAAAACAGAGTACAATTTCGGATTGGACTTTGCCATCTGGGGCAGCCGCATCAGTGGTAGTATTGATGTGTACCAGCGCCATACCAAGGACATGTTGTACGATTTCCCGGTACCGGTTCCTCCCAACTTAAGTAGTGTTACAACAGCCAATGCGGGCGAGATGAAGAACCAAGGGGTGGAAATATTGCTTAACTATGATGTGATCCGCACCAAGGATTTCGAATTCAGCAGTAATATTACCTGGTCAACGAATAAAAACAAGCTGGTATCGATCTCTTCCGATTCCCGTTTCAAACTGGCCAATGATTTCTTTGATGCCGGACATACTGGGGAGCCTATCCAGCTAATCACACACCGGGTAAAAGTGGGCCTGCCAATTGGCAACTTCTATGGGTATAAATCAATCGGTATTGATGATGCCGGCAAATGGATCATCGAAGACAAGGATGGCAATCCCAAATCGATCCTGGATGCCAAAACGGATGACCGGAAGATATTGGGCAATGGTGTTCCCAAACAAACAGCCGGTGTAAACCTGTCCTTCCGGTACAAGCGCCTGGACCTGGCAGTTAATATGCGGGGCGCCTTCGGTTACCAGATCCTGAACTTCCAGCGGATGTATTATGAGAACCCTTCTGTTAAGGCCTACAATATGCTTACCAGCGCTTTGGATAAAGTATATGGAAAAGTACGCTTAACCTCCCCCTGGCTTATGTATCGCATTATATCGAGAATGGCGACCACTGGAAGATCGACAACGTAACGCTTGGTTACAATATCAATACTACAGGCATTAAGTATATGAGAAGTCTGCGTGTATATGCATCGGCACTCAACCTCCTCGTGATCACCAAGTATAAGGGCCTTGACCCTGAGGTAAACCGCCTGGGCCTTGATCCCGGTAATGACTCCAGGGATAAATACCCCACTATGCGGACTTTCACATTAGGCGTCAACATTACTTTTTAACTAAAGCATTAGCACTCACTTTATGAAAAAGCAATCAATTCTCTGCTCAATTTACCTGGCCCTTGGCGTATCTCTCCTACTGGGCGGCTGTACCAAGCTGGATGAAGAAGTATATGACCAGGTATTGGAAACTTCTTATAAACCTACAGATAAGGACATTCCTTCCATTATCGGCTCGGCCTATACACCGCTTCGTACGGTGATGATTGGCTGGCAGGGAGATTTTGACCTGCAGGAAGAACCGGCAGATATTATCGTAACGCCGGTGCGGCCCAATGGCTGGTATGATGGCGGTACTTACCAACGTATGCATAAACATGAATGGAATGCTGCGGAATGGCAACCGATCAATAGCTGGAATCAGAATTACCGGGGCATCAATACAGTGAACCGCATCCTGTCGCAGATCGATGAGGGGTCTATTCCCGTATCGACTGGCAAGGCCGAACTGATCGCAGAACTGAAGGGGCTGCGTGCGTTCTATTACTCAGTACTTGTAGACAATCATGGCAATGTGCCGCTGGCGGTGAACTTCAAGGATGCATCATTGCCCAAGCAAAGTGCGCGGGCAGACGTATACAAATTTGTAGAAAAGGAATTGCTGGACAACCTGGCGCTACTAAGCACCAAGAATGATCAAACGACTTATGGCCGTTTCAATAAATGGGCTGCGCACGCCACACTGGCCCGCCTGTACCTCAATGCGGAAATATATACAGGTACGCCTCAATGGGAAAAATGTATTGAACAATGTAATGAGATCATCGACAAAGGGCCTTTTGTATTGGAAAGTAATTTCAAAACCAATTTTCTGACGAATAACCATACATCGAAAGAGCTGGTATTTGCAGTACCGTTTGACGAGATCCTTGCTACGGGCAATACGATTCACATGAAAACGCTGGCCACGGCCCACCTGAATGTATTGGAAATGGCGGCTCAACCCTGGGGAGGTAACTGTGCGGTACCTCAATTCATTGACACCTATGATCCCGATGATACGCGCTTGAAAGATACCTGGCTACAAGGACCTCAACGCAACGTGAGCACAGGCGCGCTGATCCTCACGTATACCAAACCCGTGCCCAGCATTGACAGTACAGGATTTTTTGATGGTTTCCGGATTGGTAAATACGAGATCAAAGCGGGCGCCCGCAATGCACTGAGTGTTGACTATCCCGTATTCCGCCTGGCTGGTATCCTGATGATGAAAGCCGAAGCGCTGCTCCGTACCAATAAGGCCGCTGATGCTGCGGTGATCGTCACCAATGTAAGAAAAAGGGCCTTCCCTGCTCCCAATGCAGCCAAGGCCACAGTTACAGGGGCCCAGCTATTGCTGGGCAGCTCTTATAAATATGGCTGGCAAAACAAGGATGGTTCTATTGCTGAATACCAGGGCGGAGATGATATTCCCTTTGGCCGTATGCTGGATGAACTGGGCTGGGAATTTGCAGCAGAGGGGCAACGCCGTCAGCAGTTGATCCGGTTCGGTGTATACCATCGTAAGACCTGGTTCAACCACCGTCCTAAAAACGATGGCAAGAAACGCATTTTATTCCCGATACCTCAGGTAGAGATCGACAAGAACCCCAACCTGGTACAAAATCCGGATTATAAATAGGCAAGCAAGATTCCTTATATAGCAGTTAGTTTGGTAACCCCTTGTTTTTACAAGGGGTTTTCCTCCTTATATTAATATTATGAAACGATTCCAACTGGCCATCGTTGCCACGATTGCCCTCCTCATACTCACCCTGTCGCAATGTATGGAAGCGCCGGAACCTACTATCAGTGCCGCCACCGATTGGCGGGGCAGCCAGTATGCGGGCGCTGCAACCTGCGGCACCTGCCACCGGGATATTCATACAAGTTACCTGGCTACCGCACACCGGCACACTTCTGCCAGCCCTTCTCTTACCAGCATTAAAGGCAGCTTTGAGCCAGGCAGGAATGCCTTCCATTATCGCGCTAATGTAAAGGTGGCTATGGAACAGCGCAATGGCTGGGTGTACCAGGTGGCTTATATGAATGAGGTAGAAAAGCAGGCTTTTCCTTTTGGAGTGGTAATGGGATCAGGCCGTAAGGCGCAAACCTATTTGTTTTGGATGGATGACAATGTATTCCAGTTACCTGTATCCTGGTCGAAGGTGGCCAATAACTGGGTAAACAGTCCCAGTTATCCCGCCGACAAAGTACGATTTGACCGGCTGATCAATATCGGTTGTTTTGAATGCCACGGCTCTTTTATTGAACGCAAGGGCATGCAGCAAGAGGGAGAAAGGCTGGTAGATTACTTCGACAAAACAAAGGTGATCTATGGTATGGATTGTGAACGTTGTCATGGGCCAGCCGCCGACCATGTAAGCTTCCACACGGCGCATCCTGAAGAAAAGGAAGCACAACATATTGCCATTTATAAGAAGTTGACCAGGCAACAGCAGGTAGAGCTTTGCGCACAATGCCATTCAGGAGGCCATACCTCCAAAGGATCCATCTTTTATTTCAAGCCCGGCGATTCGCTGACGCAATATTTCACTGCCAACGTAAAAGCTGGTGGAGATGTACGACAATTGGATGTACATGGCAACCAATACCAGTTGCTCAGCGGTAGTGCCTGTTATATCAAAAGCAATATCCTTACCTGTACCTCCTGCCACAATACCCATGTGCAGGAAAGAGACAATATGCCGGTGCTTTCCCAACGTTGTCAAAACTGCCACCAGCAGCAGGCACATAGTTTTGATGGGCAATTGCCGGCCAATGCGATCAACAGTAATTGTATCGACTGCCATATGCCGGCCCTCCCTCCCGCGCCATTACCCTGAAGCAGGAACAAAAAGTGGCTGCTGATGCCAACCTGGTACGCACGCACCTGGTTGCTATTTATCCGGAGATCACTAAAAGGTTTATGGATTCATTGAAGGCCACGAAGTAAAGCTACGAGCTGTGAGCTGCGAGCGAAATGCAGTAAGGCGCGTCAATGCCGGGCGGCGATTTTAGCTTTCATGATCTGTGCAATGGACTGTGCCCGGTCGATGGCTTCATTGGCTTTATCGCCTGCAAATAGCTGGCGTACGGTTTCCTGCCACAGGTAAAGCCACCTGTCGAAATGCAAGGGATCGAGGGGATACAAGGCATTCAGGTCTATATGCTTCACCATGGGATTGCCTTTGTAAGATTGCTTGCCCAGGAGGAGGGTTTCCCAGAAGGAGATCATTACGGGAATATGGGCTTCCCAGCTAAAATAAACTACGCGCGTGAAGAAATGACCGATCAGGCGATCGGGCACCACTTTCTTGTAGAATTCATTCACCAGCAGCTCTATATCTTCACGGGTTTGTATGTCATGCATAAGAATACAAAATTACTCATTTGCCGGGAGTTCCTGTTGAGGGGATCACCGTTTTTGGAGTCGCATTCCATCCTTCTATGTTCACCAGGGGAGTCAGGGACTTGTCGTTCCATTCGATGAAAACATACTTTCGTGTATAAGGTAACAGCGTGATATAATTATCGCTGTAGAAAGCCGGCAGTATCCGTTCTTTGGTCAGGGGATGCAATATTGAAATACGATTAAAGAAGGCAATAGCGCCAGTCTCATTTATTAGCTCTACGCCCATTTGGCCGGGCTTTTCAATCGTTGCGTTAAGAACCAATGTGGCTGGCTTCAGTTCGTTGAGACCTGTGTATTGTCCATTGGCAGCAGGCAGCCAGTATATATTGTTGCTAAAGGTGCGTTTGTTGGTATTGCTTAAATGAATAGACAGGAATATTCCTTTCGCAGCCCGGAGTTTATCCAGGGTATCCTTTATGCTCTTAAATGTATTGACAGCGCCGGCATCCAGTTTCACAATGCCATAGCCACCAGGCAGCGCTGTACTATGCCCATCCATGTCGAAAGCTTCCACGGTCAGGAAACCATTATTAATGGAAGTGAAACGATTGTTAACTGTCATGACGGTACCTTCAACGGGGTTATACATGGCATGTACAGGCTCGCCGCCATTACGCAGGCCATAGAGGCAGGCATTGGGATCGAGGTAGTAATCGTACATCTGGCCGCGCAGGGCTGTCCAGGGGTTTTGTGTTTTCCAGATGATGGTACCGGTGTACCAACTCCACATGTGGGCGCTGAAACCTTCCATGAGGGCACGGTACTGATCGTAATTAACCAGTTGTGCTTTCATGGCAAAGTCACGCGCATCTTTTACGGGGCCGTAGCGGCTAATATAATCCTGGTAGCCTATATACTTATGGTATTCCCATACCGGATCAGCTTTCTCGCGGGCACGTTGGCCATTAGCGGCAGCCGTATACACGGGAGGGGCCATATTCTCCATAGGTAGGAATCGTTTCAGGGATTCATAATCGCCCAACCCTACCGACCCCACTTCTGAGTTGAAGGGGTAGGTGCGGAATTTCCAAAAGGTATCAGTAGGCTGAATATTGTAAGGACCATCTCCATTTCCTTTCAGTATGTTCATCGACATGCTGTCGGAATTGAGTAATCAAAGAATACGCGTGTACCATCCAACTGGGGCAAGAGGGAATCGCGCATAGCCGTGAGGATATCATCGGGCGGCGTAATCTCATTGCCGCCGCACCAGATAGCCAGGGAAGGGTGATTGCGGATGAGTTTGATCCCATCGGCCACGGAACGCAGGAACAGGTCGTGGTCATCAGGATATTTGCGCCTCGTGGCCTGGTCCTCTGCTTTCTTAGGGTCTTGCCAGCGGCCATTGCAATCGCCCGACATCCAGAAGTCCTGGAATACCAGCATACCATATTTATCGCAGGCTTTATAAAACTCCGGCCGTTCCAGTAAAGCTCCTCCCCATATACGAATGAGGTTGAGGTTCATATCACGGTGGTAACGTATTTCCGCATCATACCTTTCATCAGTAAGGCGCAGCATGGCATCGGAGATGATCCAGTTGCCGCCTTTGATGAATATCTTTGTCCGTTGACGTTGAACTGACTGCTCAAGGTGGTAGTATTCCATACCCGTTGGATCTCCCGCACGCCGAAGGTTAGTGATTCTTTATCGCAAGGCTTGCCACTGACCAGGAATTGTAATTCGGTAGTATACAGCTCCTGACTGCCATAACCTGCCGGCCACCAGAGCCGGGGATTGCTGAGTATGGCATTGGGTAAGGTAACCACTGTGGTGCTATTGGCCGGCAATGTAACCTGCTTCGATATCTTCTTTCCTGCCAGGCTGTATTGCAGTACACCCTGCATGGGTTTATTGGAGGTATTTTCCAGTTCGGCGGCCATCTTAATAATAGCTGGCTGCTGCGGCCCCGAAGGAATCCTTTTACCCGGCACCAATGTTACCACATGCGGATTCTTCAGATTCACCATGCCGGTCTTTTCAATATACACCTTGTCCCAGATACCGGTATTGCGATCCCGGATAGGCTGTATCCAATCCCATCCTGCTACGTATTGATGGGATACATTTTTGGCTATGCGGCCATCACCACCTTGACCGCCATTGGGATTGCCTACCGGATCGGGCGGATACACAATCACTGCCAGCCTGTTACGGCCATCTTTACTGAGCCATGGAGTGATATTGTATTCCTGCCTCAGAAACATGCTTTTGTGGGTAGCAGCATTGAGCTGATGACCATTAAGGAACACATCACAAGCATAATTGACGCCACGGAATTGCAGCCACACCTGCTGACCGGTAACAGGATAGGCTTCTTTAAAATCCTTGACAAACCAGTAGGTATAATATTCCCGGCCAGTAGTATAAATATCGGGTATCAATTCATTGTTCATGCCATAAAGGGATCGGGAACCTGTTGATGATACAGCATGTTGGTGAGTACTGTGCCGGGTACAACAGCAGGTTTCCAGCCTGATAAATCATAGGAAGGAAGAGACAGATCGGTTCCCCGGGCTTTGGTGGTAGCTACGGGTGCATATTGCCAACCGGTGTTCAGTTCATAACGATCCTGGGATACTGCCTGCAGGGAAAAGAGGCAAAGTAATATGGAGAGTGTACGTGGAAACATCTTGTGGGTTGTGAATAGTTCAACTGTTACTTCGATGAGCACTTTTGCCGGGAAAGCTATTTGTTCTCCGGGGTGAAAGCAAAAGCCAATGCCGGATAAGATGCTGTTGATTTCAACAGGGCAGCAGGCAGGGATATATTCACCGTTTCACCTTGCTGTACCCATTTAACGGGTTGACCAGTTTGTAATAATTTGATCTTAGTGCCTTTCTTTGGCAGGTTCCCTCTCCACTCAATCATTGCAGGCAAAGGCTCTCCTTCTTTTAAGCATACCAAAGCATATAAGGTAACGGAATCCTTGCTTCGGGTAAAAAATGTACTCCCCTGCTGATAATTATTAATGGTACGGGTGCCATAGATCGCATCACCATTTACCTTCATCCATTCGCCAATGGCAGCCAATCGCCCGGTGGCCTCTGCAGGCAAGGTTCCATCTGGTTTGGGCCCAATGCCCAGCAATAGGCTGCCTCCTTTGGCTACAATTTCTATGAGTGAATGGATCACTTTGGCAGGCGATTTAAACTGATCATTGGCCACAAACCCCCAATTATTGGCCAGGGTCATACAACTTTCCCAGGGATAAGCCAGTTGTTTCTCAGGTATGCGCTGTTCGGGTGTTTGGTAATTCTCATAAGGTCCATGTACGGTACGGTCTACTACCAACAGGCCAGGTTGATTGCGCCTGGCCATCGCGGCGATTTTGGGCATGTCAATATCCTGGCTCCATTCAGGTATGGGTGCACCCCAGGAAAGCACTTCAGCATTCACGGTTTCGCGCGGACGTACCCAGCCGCCATCCAGCCAAAGGATATCCATGGCGCCATAATTGGTCATCAGTTCCTGGATCTGGTGATAGGTAAATGCTTTGTATTTATCCCAGCGCCAGGGATATTTGCGTATATCGTAATTATTGTTGCGGTTGGCGGTAGCATATTTAGGCCACCAATAATTTTCTGTATGCCAGTCGGGTTTAGAAAAATATGCGCCGATCATGAACCCTTCCTTGCGGAATGCATCAAATACATGCTTTGCTACATCGGCCCTGGGGTGAGCGGCAAAGGGACCATTGGAGATCTTAAAGTCCGTTTCTTTGGTATCGAACATGCAAAACCCATCATGGTGCTTGGTGGTAAATACCAGGTATCGCATCCCGGCTCCTTTACCAGCAGCCGCCCACTGATCGGGATTGAACTGTACGGGATTGAAGTCTTTTTTTTAGCCCCCAGTACCATTTCTTGAAATCGTCATAAGCCATATTGCTGTCCCGGTCGATCCAGTCTTCCGAACAAAGGGCCCAGGATTCGATCATACCAGGCACTGCATACAGCCCCCAATGGATGATCATACCAAATTTCTGGTCCTGCCATTTATCCAACTTTGTTTTTACCAATGGATCGGCTGGCCATTCATAGGTGGCAGATTGGGGTGAACACCCTGCTGGGCATTAACAGTACAAAACAGTAATAACAATAAAAGACTGAATAAACTACGCATAATGCCCTGCCGCTTTTGGTTAAAGATGCTAATTTTATGATGAACGCTATTTGTATCCTATTACTACCCTTCGACTACCCTTCAGCTACCCTTCGGGTACCCAACAAACCTACTTATGAATTAATGAGGTTCCTAATTCATGTGGCGGCTTTTGGCCGAAATCAGGTAAGATTACCTATAACGACCTATTATGGCTAATTTTGTCCCTACTGCATCTCTTCAGCAGTCAATTGCCAGTTATGATCATAGAAGCCGGCCATCTTAAGACCTGTTGCCCCGCTGTGCAACATATCCAATCCAAAGATCATAAAATCGGGGAACCCACTGGCGCCGGCAAAGTATTGATTGGCTGAAGCGGCCTGCATACCTTTTAAGCCGCTACCGGTAACTGCTGCCACCGAAGCAAGGGAAGAATTCTTAATAGGCCACACCAGGTAGGCGCCATGCTGATCACCAGTTAATAGTTGTTTTCCAGCAGTGATGATATTTTTATCAACCTGTATGGGGCAATCGCTTAACAAGATAGTCCAGGCGCTGTTGGTGGATTTATTGCCATACAAGATCACGCCACGGTCTTTGTACTGTTCGGGTTTATAATCTTTATCGGCAATGATATCTACTGCTCCATTGCCCCGGTAGTACCAGGTTTCTGCATCGAAACGGGCTTTCTCCAGTGCCCAGGCATTTTCTTCCTTGGAACCGGTGGTACCATACACGAATACCATATTGTGGTTAAAAGCATCTTTGAAAGTGCCATACCGGTGCGGGCCTTTTTGCCAGGCATCGGGCTGCGTAGTGATCATCCATTGGTTGTTTTCTTTTACCAGCACCAGGCTATCCTTATTGCTTTGGATGGTATAGCTCAAAGTGGGGGCTCCGTCTAATATTACTTTAACCGTAGTACCGGCAGTAAAATCACTCAAGGCAAACTTTAGCAAACGTACATTGCTGGTGGTACCGCTAATACTGCCCGCCGCCCTGTCTCTACGCAATTGCAGGCGACTGTATTGCAAGGGGTGGGTTTGTTGCAAAATGGTTGCCCAGCGAAAAGAAGCAGAAATACCAGGACTAGCTGTGCTGAAATCAATGGTATTCACACTGCTGTCGGGCAGGCGGTGATGCCATTGAAAGAAATCGAACAAGGGCTTCCAATCCACACTATGATCACCAAACCAATGGCTGCCGCCGGGATATTCATAGTAGCTAAGGTCGGCATGAAAATCACCCAATAACTTCCGCATTTGCCGGGCATAAGTTACCGGCACCGTTCTGTCATCATCGCCATGAAATATATACACCCCATGGGCTTTATAATTAGTAGCCAGCTTGGGCACATCACTTTGGTTGCCCGAACGCAGGAGCAATTGCTCCAGGGGATTATTGCTGCTGTCCGGTATCAGCCCATCGGCCGATCCATATCCCTTCATGGTGGGATAACCGGCACAGGGTGCAATGGCCGCCCACTGATCGGGATAGGTAGCGCCCAGGAACCAGGTACCATGGCCACCCATAGAATGACCAGTGAGGTAAATATTTTGCGGGTTGGGTTTGAACTTTTCTTTGGCAATACCCAGTACTTCCATAGCGTCCAGCCTGCCCCAGTCTTCCCAGTTAAAACCCCGTGGGCGGCGGTTGGTAGCAGCAACCAGCGTACCCCAGTCTTTGGGTTTGTAAGCCCGGGCCTGGTTAATGGCTTCTACCCCTGCCCCGTGTACGGATAAGAACAGGGCGCTATTGCTGTTGTGAGGCGTTGATTGGGGTGTCACCGAATAATACTGCAGGCTTCCATCAATGGCACTGGTGAAAGTGCTGTTGTATTGTTCGGCAGGTGTTACTGCTTCAATGCTTATCTTTTTTTCATCCAGCATCCTCCCTTGTCCAGCAAGGTAACTGTACATTCATATTTGCCTTTGGTTTCAATACCGCTGCCATCAAAACTGAAGGGCACTTTACGGGATGACAGGGCAGGAATGGCAGGTACGCTTATCGACACCTGTTTGCCCTGCAAAACACTTTTGAGCAAGAGGCCTTGCAATGGCTTGCCGGAGGTGTTGAGCACCACGATGGCGCCCTGCAATACACCCGACTGCAGTCCCGGCACCACAAAAGGCATGGTAAGATCATCTGCACTGAGTTGTACTGGTTTACCAGGAAAGCTAAGACTGGCCACTGCGGTAGCGCCCCGCACATAAAATTCATTCAGTCCTTTTTTGAGTTGGATGGGCAGGTACAAATAACCCATGCTATAAGGATCGCCTGTATGCTGTTCTCCATTTACAAATACGCCACTATTGCCTTTTATATTGAGCAGTGCGGTTTGTGCTTTGGAAGAAGTATAGGTCAGGTAGATATAACTACCGCCGGCACCCAGGCCACCCCTGGTAGCGCCCGGCGTAACACCCGGCCAGCCGGCGCGCCACCTCTTGCGGCTCCTCCCCGCAGGCGGAGCCGGTGGGTACTATCGGCCTCAATGGGTTGCCAAATGATGGGCTGCCCTTTATCATTGGCGCCAATACTGTCACCCGCTATTGGGGTTTTCAGGGTTTGGGTATACAGGCGATAAGCCAGCTCATCGCTATATACTGCTTCGCGGCCATAGCGGCTGGGCAGGTTGGCGATCAATCCTTTTCAAAATAGATCTCCTGACTAAAGGCAGGGAACTGTGCCAGGAGGGCAAGTATCAATGCAGCGGTAAGTATTGATCTCTTCATGGTTGCGGGAACAGAAACGGGTTTGAAAATGTAATAGCCAGGTTTACGGACTAAAAATATTGATTAATGAGATATGTTGCGTCAAACAAATTATTGTATCCCTTTTCACACTTTTCCATAATGGGTTACGAGTTATTATTGGTACCTTGGATAGATTCACCCCTTCACAAAAAAACCTACTTATGAATCGCTTGCTGCAGTACTTTCTGCCGGCCCTTTTTCTTATCACACCTTCTGTACTTTGGGCACAATCAGCAACCCATTCTGTGATCCTGTTTAAGGATTCTTCCTGCCGGCTGGTGTTGAAACCACTTGACTCCGTCGACAACCCCGCCAATGAAGAAGTGAGCAATGCTACCTTAACTTTTTATAAATCAGGAAAGCTTATTTTTATTGATTCGCTATACAGCTATATGCCAGGTATTGAATTTAAAGATTTTAATAACGATAAGATTAAAGACATCGTTATCCCTTTTGTTTCCAGCGCCCGTAGCTGTATTTATAATCACCTATACCTTGTTGACCCAATCAAAAAGCAGTTGAAACGAGTGGCGGGGTTTGAAGAGCTGCCCAATCCTTCTCTTTCAGATACAAAATATAATATTATTACAACCCTGGCGCTATATGGCAGTACGCAAGCCTTCGCGTTTTACCGGATACTACGAAATGGTAAACTCATTGACCTGGGGCCTTATGTTAAATTAGATTTGGGAGGCCCAGACGATAATCAATTAGAAAAAGCTATACACCAAATTCTATTGCAGGACAAGAAAAACGCTGCAATAGTACGCAAGCATGTAAACAAGAAATAACTTGCCAGTGCTGGCATTTTCCTGATCATTGGCACCATGATCATCTATTCACAGTTCAACTTCCTCACCAATGAAAAACTGGGTTATGATGACAGTAACCTGGTGATGGTTGATATTCGTTATAACAGGGGTATTAAACATCAAGATGCGCAGGTATTAAGGGACGAATTGATGAAATTGGTGGGTGTTTGCCATGGCAGGTATATTGGTAGCCTTGATCGCACTGGTAACGATAAGCTTCCATGCCATTAAAGCAGCCATGGCCAACCCGGTTAAGAGTTTAAGATCGGAATAAAAACAGGGGCTTAGGCCCCTGCCCTACTATTTAATCTTCTTCTTCATCTTCTTCCAACCAATCCATATAATCACTATACCATTCGCCCAGTTCATCCAACAGTACCTGTAACTGTACAGGATCGTTATTGAAAAAGCCGGCAACATCGTCAATCTCTTCTACGATATCAATATGGGCATTGTCATCATCGTCCTCTACCCTTTTAGCGATAAAACGAGGCTCCTGGGTATGGAATATATACTCATTATCCGGATCAGTAACCGGATCGTCGGCGATCATGAATTTAGGTAAAGCCATAATTGATATTATTAAATAATTGAAACCAAAGGTACTACGTAAAACGATTGATGCTTACACCCCATCCAGGGTTTATTTACGCTCAAAATACGTTTTGATTGGGTAGGGCTGGTCCTTTTTCGTCCTTTTGTTCTACAAAAATTAGCCATGTTAAAAAAACAATTCCTGTACTAATTAGCCTCCTCTCCTGTGTTCATCTCCAGGCGCAACAAACTGCAGCAGAAAGGCCAGGCCGGCCCTATTTATTAAAGACCAATTGGGACCAATATGGCCTTTATACCAAATATACTCCCAATAATGAAGTATTAGGCTGCTGGAGCACCGCTATGGCTCAGATACTATATCACCACCGGCTACGGCCCAGTGGCCTGGTCAACTACCAGTGCAGTAAGGGCTTTGTGATTACGGACACCCTGGATAAATACGCCTTGTCCTGGACCGATTTTAGCGCCTCATTAGACTCCACTTCCTCCCCCGGGTTATTGAAACGGTAGCCCGGTATTCGATGCTCACCGCCGAAGCCATACGCAAGGATTTTGGGAGCTCCAGGTACCTGCAAATGGTAAACCCTGCCGGGCAGATCGAAAAGTACTTTACCTGTAAAGCTACTTTCTATGCTGCTTTCAGCGGAGACATTCCTATTTCACCCGCCCAGGTGGAATCCATAGCCAAAAAAAGAAAACATACAACACCTCATTGGCCCAGACAGTGTGCAATTGATCATACAACAGGAAATCAGCCACCAACGCCCTGTATATTTCCATTTTGGCAATTTTACTTCCTATGGGCATTCCACTGTTATTGATGGATACTTTGAAGAAGCCGGCATTTTTGGGTACATATCAATTATGGATCAGGCGGCAAACGTACCGGATGGTACAAGCTGTTTCAACCAATTGATGTGGTTGATGATATTAAACTAAGGGCCTTTGTAACCATTAGCCCTTTGCAGACAAAGGCAGGAAAATAAGATCATGCTTTCTTCAATGATAGCTTCAACGCTACGAAACCAAGCACCCCGGCCAACACTGAACCTAGGATGATGGCTATTTTGGAACTGATCACGAGGGTTTCATCGGTAAAAGCCAGGTGGGTGATAAAGATGGACATGGTAAAGCCAATACCTGCCAGCAAACCGGTCCACAACAAGTGTACTTTACGAACACCCAGTGGCATTTTGGATAATCCTAATAGAACGCTCAACATGCCAAACAGGAAAATTCCCACGGGTTTACCTATCAGTAGACCGAGCATAATACCCAAACTATTGGAAGACCCAAGGTCTTCCCTCCAGGTGCCGGGTATTGCAATGGCCGTATTGGCCAGCGCAAACAATGGAAGGATAAAAAATGCTACGGGCTTGTGCAAAACATGCTGCAAATTATAAGAGGTTGATCTTTCATCACCATTCCCAAAGGGAATGGCAAATGCAACCAACACACCAGTAATGGTAGCATGTACACCCGAGCGGTGCATAAAAAACCACATCACTACGCCCAATACCAGGTATATCCATACCAGGTGTATCCGTAGCCTGTTAAGTATCAGCAAAATGGCAAAGATGCCTAAGGCTAGCCCAAGGTAAAGGGCCGAAATGCCTTTGGTATAAAAGAGGGCTATAACGAGTATAGAGCCCAGGTCATCAATAATGGCCAGGGCAGCCAGGAATACTTTTAATGAAGCGGGTACACGATTTCCCAACAGCGAAAGCACACCCAGGGAAAAAGCGATATCGGTTGCCATAGGAATGGCTACGCCATCCTGCGCCGGCGTACCGTAGTTAAATACAAAATGGATCAACGCTGGTACTGCCATACCACCAACGGCGGCAAAAACCGGTAACATTGACTTTTTAATTTCAGCCAGTTCACCATTGTAAAACTCCCGCTCCAGTTCCAACCCTACCATCAGAAAAAGATGGCCATCAGGGCATCGTTGATCCAAAACTCAACAGGCTTATTACCCACTTCTGTATGCCACAAATGAATATAGCTTTCGCCCAGGGTGGTATTGGCAAGGATCAATGACACCAAAGTACAAGCCACGAGGATCAGCCCCCAGCCTTTTCACTATTGAAGAAGTCCGTAAATAACCTTGTCAATCTCATAATGGGTCAGTATTGCAGTTTTGATTTTCGACCCGCTAAGATACAACTATAAGTATGTTACAACATTAACTTTCAAGTATTTAATAGCTGGCTATAAACCGGAGCTGGTATTCATTAATGAGGGCATGCAATGATTTGAAGCGCCCCCGTCCGGCACTTCCTTCAGCGCCATTGATCTGCCTGCATTTTTCATTCAGTTCATCAATGTAAGCGATCAGGCGCTCATTAAAGACTTTTTCCTGTAGATAACGCTAGCAGCATTTACTTCTAACAGGTGGGTTTCCATGCTGTCTTCTGCAAACCGGCGTAATTCAAGAACTTCGGTTAGCGTGTGATTCATACTGTACAATTTATTGTCAGGAATTCATGTTGACCAAATACTCATTCGGGCGATCGGCTTTTTGTGTTCCATTGCCAATAATCAGACCCTATCCTTACTATTTTGACCACGCAGTAGCTCTTTTACGTTTCAATGAATTCTCCTGCACCTTTTCCAGCTCACGCTTTAACTCTATATTTACCGACATCAGGGAATCATTTTGCAATATCAATTCCCTGTTCTTCAGCTTGTACGATACCCGTTGCTTGAAAAGGCAGGCGCTCAATGATAATAAGGCCAGGATAAATAGTATAAGGAAAATGGAGTAATTAAATTTCATGCTGCTCGCTTTCCGCAGCAAATTGGTTCCGCATGATTAGGCACCGCTTAGTTTGACATTATAATTGGATTAGAATTTGGCAGCAGGCAGTATAATGTGGAATAAAGTCCCTTCTCCCTGTTGAGAGTTAACAGTAATTTCGCCTTTGTGCAGTTTAACAATCCGGTGTGCCAGGGACAAGCCCAGGCCAAACCCGCCGGTACCATTGGTATGATTGACGCGGTAAAAAGGCTGGAATATGTATTTCAATTCACTTTCGGGTATCCCAATCCCCTTGTCTTCCACGGAAATAATAAACTGATGATGTTCTGTATCCAGCTTTACAACCGCTTTGTGATCGGCCGAATACTTGCAGGCATTTACTACAATATTGCGTACTGCCAGGGAAAGCAGTTCGGCATTGCCAAAAACAATCAGCGCATCATCTTCCAGGGGCATATTGCCGAAGGAGAGGGAAACAATATACTCCGGACCGATCTTATTGATATCCGCCGGTAGCGCTAGTATTATCTCATCTACCCTTACCGGTTGGAGCTCCAGTCCGCCAGGGTTGCCCGAAGCTTGTGCAAACTCCAGCAGGGTTTGCGTAAGTTTGCCCAGGTGCCGCACATCCTGGTAAACACTCTGCATTACCCCCGGTATTTATCTGCTTCCCGGTCTTTTTGAGCGACACTTCCAGCTGGCTGGAGATGGAGGTTAACGGCGTAGACAATTCATGGGAAGCATTGGCAATAAAACGCCTTTGCATATCAAAGCTTTCCTGCAAACGGTTCAGTAATTGATTCAATGTTTCGGACAGGTATTGCCATTCATCATGCACCTTACCTGCACGGATACGCCGGTTGAGATCCTGGGCGGAGATCTCGTTGATATCGTCTGCAATCTTTTTAATGGGCTTCAGCAGGCCACCCGAAAAGAAGTAACCAGCGGCAAAAGCAATGATACTACCTGTTAAAAAGCTAATCAGCAGGATATGCCGAAGCTCCTGCAGTTTATTCAATCCCAATTCATCATAGGCTGCCGCCACCACCACCACCCGTCGCTTGTCGGGATCAGCATGGTGATATGCCACAGCTTCTTTGGTACCGATCCTGAAATAAACCGTTCCTTTAACCCGGGCATCATCCAATATGGTTTTATCTACTGTAAGAGTATCACCGGGTTCATCGCTATAGCTATACACTTTTTGGCCCAGGTAATCATAGGCCTGCAAGGTCTTTTCCTTCAGCGACATCAAGGTAGAGGAATCAATGGTGCGCAGCAGGTTCTGATCAAACAGGTTGGGCTGATCAAGTAATCGTGCGCGGGTAATGGCCCGATTGGTCAACAGCAGGATAATATCCTGGGTACGTTCTGTACGGGAGAAATAATAGACGGACCCGCAAACAAAAAGCAGGATCAGCAATACAATGCTTCCAAATAGCAGGGTGATTCGAAGTCTTACCGGCATCAGGAGGAGCTTTCCTTTAAAACATATCCCATTCCCACTTGTGTTTGTATCAGCCGCTGCGAAAAATGCTTGTCGATCTTGTTTCGCAGGTAATTGATATACACATCAATCACATTCGTATTGGTATCAAAATCTATTTCCCATACATTTACGGCGATATCAGCGCGGGATACTATCCTGTTCTTGTTGCGCAGCAGGTATTCCAATAGCTGAAACTCTTTCATGGTGAGTGATATCCTATTGCCTGCACGTACTACCTCCATTTTATCGAGGTCCATCGTAAGGTCAGCAGCGCTTAAAATATTACCCACCGGTATTTGCTGGTTCATGGTACGTTTCAGCAATACCCTGATCTTCACCAGCAATTCTTTGAACTCAAAGGGCTTTACCAGGTAATCATCGGCCCCGGCATCATACCCCTCCATTTTATCATTCAACCTGCCCAATGAGGTAAGCATAATAATGGGCACCTGCGCATTTTTACTGCGAATGATCTTGCATAGATCATACCCATTGATGCCAGGCAGGTTAATATCCAGTATCACCAGGTTAAAATCATGCGCCATAAATACACGCTCCCCAATCTTGCCATCATAAGCTACTTCTACATGGTAGCCATTCTCTTCCAAACCCGCTTTCAAGGTATCGGCAATCTTATGCTCATCTTCCACGATCAATATCTTTCTTTCTTCCATAGGCTGCTACAGATGGGTAATTTCACTACTAAGTTACGGCAGAAAAAGCAGCTACGAGCCATGAGCTGCGAGCTACGAGCTTGGACGGATAAAAGTCGGCCTGATGCGGGCACTAATTCTAATCTTATTCTAATCCCGCACTAATAAGTGACTAATCACACTTTTTTAAGTTTGTTCAGACCGGTGCTCCTATTACAAATGGTTAAGAAATGTACTTCAAACCTGCCGCGTATTCTGGAAGGAAACGTGGCAATCAAGCAATCTAATCAACAATGAAAAAAACACTCCTACTGGTTAGCAGCCTCTGTTCATCCGTAGCGCTGGTGGCGCAAACTGTTCCCGATGCCATACAGCTTATTTACCATGAGCGCTACCAAAGCGCCAAAACCTCCTTACACCAGGTTCTGCAGGCCGATCCTGGTAATGGGGCAGCCTGGTATTACCTGTCACAAGCCTACCTGCCGCTGAAAGAAATTCAACCGTTGGCAGATAGCCTGCAACGGGCAAACGTCGCAGTAAAAGACAATCCATATTATAAAGCAGCCTATGGCCAGCTTTTGCTGGCGCAAAATAAGGTTGATAGTGCCCGCACGTATTTTAACCAGGCCATTGGGGAAGGGCGTAAAAGACCCGGCCATCCTCCTGGCGGTAGCCAATGCATGGATCAATGAGAAGAACGGTGATCCCAACACAGCTTTGCAGGTATTGGATATGGCTGCCAAAAAAGACGCCGATAACCCTGCCTTTAATGTATTAAGGGGCAATGCTTACCGTAAGCTCACCAATGGCACGGAAGCCTACCGCGCCTACCAGGCTGCGTTGAATGAAGATGGCAAAAATGCAGCGGCACTCTATCAGATGGGGAAGATATTTGTGGCTCAGAAAATGCCGATGGCTACCTGGAATATTTCAACAAAGCCATTACTGCCGATCCGCTGTATGCACCAGCCTGGTATGAACTGTACTACGATGCCTATTTTAAAGATGCCGCCAAAGCACTCGATTATTTCCGGCATTACCTGCAGCTATCCGACTATAATGCCGCAAATGAGTACCAGCATATAGACCTGGTATACCTGAATAAGCAGTTTGATTCGGCCATTACCATGGCCAGAAATACCCTGGCCAACCTGCCTGTTGATTCCATGCCCCGCCTTTATAAGTTGATGGCCTATAGCTACATGGGATTAAAAGATACCACCCAGGCGCTTCATTCCATGACCACCTATTTTGCACAGGAAGACGATAGCAATTTTGTGGTAAAGGATTATGAGGTCATGGCCGATCTGTATAGTGCTACAGCAGGCAAAGAAGATTCTGCACTGGTATTCTACCAAACAGCGGTTACCAAAATAACCGATTCTGCAGCCCTGTTTAATTATTATAAAAAGCTAAGCGATCTGTATAAGGATAAAAAGACAATGCCAATCAGGCTATTTGGTTGGGTAAATATTACACCAACAATGGCAAGGCTACCAATATCGACCTGTTTAACTGGGGTATTGCGCATTTCAAAGCCGAAGAATATGCACAGGCCGATACCGTATTTGGCAAATACATTGAAAAGTATCCCGAACAGAGTTTTGGGTATTATTGGCGGGCAAGAGCCAATTCACTGAAGGACTCGGCAATGGAAAAAGGACTGGCCATACCCCATTACCATGCATTGGCAGGTGTATTGGAGAAGGATAGCGCCAGCGCTACTGCCACCACGAAGAAATGGCTGGTAGAAGCTTATGGATATATTGCCGCTTATGAAACCAACCAGGAAAAGGACTATGCCGATGCTATTGAGCACCTGCAGAAGATATTGGAAATAGACCCGGCCAATAAGGATGCGCAGCAATACATATCCATCCTCGAAAAAAAGTCAGTGCCGATAACAACGGCAATAACAATAAATAAAAAGTACCATCCCACGATAAGGCGACCAGCTTTCTTGACTGTTGATTTCTTGCTAGATAGACGGGAGAACTCTTTCTCCTGGCTTTTTTATTCCCGCTTTCTACCGGCCTTACCTGCTGCCAGACAAGGCTCCCCACAACCCCTCGTTTTACATGTACAGGTTGGTTATATTGTGTACCTTCGCGGCTTCATTAAGCAGAATTTACCTATGGCTGGTGACCCGGAAAGCGTATCTCCTGTAAGAGCCCGTATCGCAATTGCTGTTTTCTTTTTTGTTTCAGGCTTTGGCTTTGCCACCTGGGCTTCACGCATTCCCACTATCCAACAAAAATTACACCTTAACGAGGCGCAATTAGGTGCGGTATTATTTGCCATGCCGGCCGGCCTCATGCTCACCCTGCCCCTTACCGGCTTTTTGCTTCGCCGTTTCAGCAGCCGTTATATTATGCTGGCAGGTGCCCTGCTTTTCAATATCATGATGTGCCTGGTAGGCTTTGTTGATCAAACCTGGCAATTGGTGGTGGTGCTGTTCTGTTTTGGCTCGGCCCGTAACCTGTTCAATATTTCGGCCAATGCCCAATCTATCGGTGTGCAGGCATTGTTTAGCCGCTCCATCATTGCTTCCCTCCACGGTATCTGGAGTACAGCGGGTTTTGCAGCTGCTGCCATCGGCACGCTGATGGTATCGGCCCATATTGCCACCTCCTGGCACTTCGGGGTGGTAAGTATCCTGCTGACCAGTTTATGTTGCTACTTTTTCAAAGACAGTGTACACCAAATGCCCTCACCGCATGAGCGCAAGGGTAGCTTTGTGTGGCCCAACAGAACGATGTTGAAATTTGGGCTGGTAGCCTTTGCTTCCATGGCCTGTGAAGGCACGATGTACGACTGGGCAGCCATCTACCTGCGCAAAGCCACGGGCGCGCCGGATGGGATCGCCACAGCGGGTTATGCCATTTACATGGTAGCGATGACCCTGGGCCGTTTTACGGGCGACTGGATGGCCAACCGCATCGGCATCAAAAAATATGCTCAAATACAGTGGCATACTGATGGCCAGTGGGCTGTTGCTGGCCGCACTGGTACCCGCTACCTATGTGGCCGCTTTTGGATTTATGATGGTAGGATTTGGTGTATCCTGCGTGGTACCCATGACCTTTAGCATGGCAGGCAAGGTTAAGAATATGAGCGGCGGCCCCGCCATTGCAGCGGTATCCACCGTCGGTTATTTTGGCTTTTTGCTGGTACCACCCGTGGTAGGTTTTATTGCCCATGCCTTTAATTTGCGCTGGTCATTTGCCATTATGTCTCTCCTGGGCCTTCTAATCCTCTGGATGGTAGGTAAGATCTCCGTGCAAACAGCTCCACAGCATTAACAGAAAACATTGTTACTTTACAGTACCATCAATCAGGCAAAGTGCTACCCTATGAGTCAGTTTTTAAGACAACATTTAGAAAAATAACTTCGTTTACCAACAGTGAGTTTGATTATATTCTGCTCAACAGTACGGCCAAAGAGCGCTATGAGCAGTTCCTGCAACAATACCCCACCCTCACCCAACGGCTCCCCAAAACGCTTATCGCCGCTTACCTGGGCGTTTCCAGGGAAACATTAAGCAGGTTGTATACTGTTTAATGTGATCTACCTCACACCAAAATCGTGACCTTTGTCCTGTGCCGGCATCCGGGAAGGATAGACCTTTGTGCTATCAAATTACCGGCAACAATGAAACAAATCACCAAAGGTATTATTACAGGAGCAATGGTTATCGCCTGTTGCACCCTTGCTCTTGTGTATAACCAGGCAACAGCACAAATCAATCAATCTGGAAAAATGAAAAAGAAGATACTCTTTGTGGTCACCAGCCACGACAAAAGGAAGTACCGGCGAGCCCACCGGGTTCTACCTGGGCGAAGTATCGCATCCCTGGGAAGTATTGCAACAGGCAGGTTATGAAATTGATTTTGTAAGCCCCAGGGAGGCAAAGCACCCGTGGATGGCTTTAACCTCGACGACGCTACGAATAAGAAGTTTTGGGAAGAAAAAAAGTACCGCGAGAAAGTAGAGCACACACTGCTGCCTTCGGCTATCGATCCCAAAGACTATGCGGCTATTTATTTTGCCGGCGGCCACGGCGCCATGTGGGATTTTGCAGACAATGAAGCACTGGCCAAAATAGCGGCTGCCATTTATGAAAATGGCGGGATCGTGAGCGCCGTATGTCATGGTCCGGCTGGATTGGTCAATATCAAGTTGAGTAATGGCCAATACCTGGTGAATGGCAAAAAGATCAATGCGTTTACCAATGAAGAAGAAAAGGCGGTTAAACTGGACAATGTGGTGCCTTTCTTACTGGAGAACAAACTCATTGAGCGGGGAGCCAGGTTTGAGAAGTCCGGCCTGTGGCAGCCGCATGTAACGGTTGATCAACGGGTGATTACGGGACAAAATCCCCAATCGGCCAAAGGTGTTGGCGAAGCGCTGCAGACAGCATTGCAATAACTACCGGCAAGTGCCTGAGTGGAATAAGCTTAGTAAAGTAATGGGCAGCCTGCAGATGGAATTTTTATCTGCCGGCTGCCCATTACTTTCATTGGTAAAGCATTATTTCCCCGGCTGTACATCAGCAGCATCCTGCTGATACCAGCCACAGGCATGTTGCCCACTTTGCCTGTGGCGCCAGCCGCCAAAACGGAAAGACAAAGCAGTTGTTGCAATGAACAGTACAATAGAAAATACAACGGCTACCTTGGTGATTGTTACCAGCGCTGGTTTCCGGGAAAACCCACCGAAAACATACCCGACAATAAATACCATGCTCGCCACAAACAATACACGCATTAAAATGATGATAATAAACGGCATAAAATATAATTTAAAAGTGATAAAATAGGTCAGGCCACTTCACCCGGGAAGCTGGCCGTTTGGCAGCGAGCGACGTTTACGGCTGCCATTAGTGACCTGACCAGAAGAAGCGCTTTGACCAGCCTCCTTATTTCAATTCTTTCAGTAACTCATCTACTTCCTGCCTGCCCCAATGAGGATTGCTCCCTACAGCGCCCTGGGCACTCAATTGCTGGGAGGCTTGTTCCAATAATACCTTTGCTTTCTTTTTATCGCCTCCCCACATTTTAGGAGTAGAATACTTCTCCCATCCTTCCAGGTAACTGGCCCTGGGGTTGTTGGGATTGGCCGCCAATGCCTGCTGTATATATTTGGCAGCCATGGGGCCATGTTTGCGACCATAGGTCATGGGATTGATAAATACTTTTGCCCGCTCGGCCATACTCAACACGCAATACACTTCCGACAATTCCTTTTTTTGCTTCACAGTATCCAGTAAAGCAAGTGCCGTATTGATCTGCTCTCCGGCCAGGTTGGCAAATGGTTCTATCTTGTCACCATCATTTTGATACAACCAGCCTACTTTGGCATTGCAGTAAGCAGCATAGTACCAGGATAACCAGTTTGTTTTTTGCTGCGCCGCAATACCGGCAAAATCCAATGCCAGCTGCCGGTAATCTTTCACGGCCACCGCTTTTTCCAGACGGCCAATGGCCTCTTGCAATTGCTGCTCCTGTGTATCCTGCGCCCATGTTGCCGCAATGACCATACAGGCGGCCATCATCATAAAAATCGCTTTCTTCATATTATTTAGTTTTTAATAATGACGTTACAAAAAGAGGTGGCACCATTGCCTTTGCTGAGCCCCGTAGGGGATCTCGCTTTGTAGAAATCGTTTTCAAAGGCATTGTGCGCTGTAGGCGCACCACCCACGGTTCGTCGCCTACGGCGCCGCATCAAAAACGCTACATGTTGCTACAAAGCGGAGACCCCTCAAAGACCCATCGAATATTGACTCCTTAACTAAGCAACATTGGTTCACGATCTACAGATTCTCATTGATAAAATCATCCCTTCTGTCAATGCCAAAGCTCATGAACAAGCCCGCATACCAGGTCCTTACAGCCACTTGGGTAATAGGCAGTTTGTGTAACCCATTGTAACTATAGTTGTATCCAAATACCTGTTCCCTGCCAAATACGTTGTTCATACCAAACCCAATACCGGAGAAATCCTTATTCTTCCATCCTTTGAACATCGTGAAGAGGTAGGCAAAACTTAGGTTCAATCCACTGTACGTATTGGTAGTCCCCTTATCCAATACATAAGACGTTCCTTGCGCATCGGTTTGAAATTATAATAAGGTCGTCCCGTAGCCAGTGTATAAGAAAGGTTGGCACTCAGGTTAATGGCCTGAAATAGCGTTTCACTACCAGCGATGCGGTATGTGGGGTAGCAAAGGAAGGCCGCAGGGATGCCGGATAATCCATGAACCTGCGTTTGGTATCCAGGTAGGTATAAGTAACCCAGTAATCGATATTTTTGAATGTTCGTTTATCTCTGAAAAACAATTCTATCCCCTGCGTATATCCCGTTCCATCATTGCCCACGGTTGGCTGCGTGGTGATCAGTTTACTATAACACTTATAATATCCTTCGATCCTAAGCAGGCGGTTACCCGATTTGTATTGGTAATTGATAATGTAATGATCTGCCCGGCTAAAGAAGAGGTCTTTATTTTGCAGCAATTGTATCCCTTCGGGCTTTTGGTAAAATACACCATAAGCAATATTGATCTGGCCGGCCTCCGGGAAGCGATAAGCCAAACTGATCCGGGGCGCCACATTGAGGCGTTGCAGTAAGGTTGTATACTCTGCCCGCACACCTACCTTAGCAGCTATATTACGGGCAATATATACATCCCCTTCGGCAAAAGCTACTGCCAGGTTATCCTGCAGGGTGGTTTTTGTATCATTGCGGGTATACTGGTCTTTACTGTAGAAATATTCACCGCCCAGGCGGAGGGCCTGCCTGCGCCGGAAAAGCCTGGTGATCACCGCCCTGGCCTGCGCAAAATCAGACCTAACACTTCGTGCAATATTCTTTTCGCTGTATGGATAAACAGGAATAAAGACAGGGTCTTTTTATCATCCAATAATTGATTATGCACATCTTCTTTAAAATAATTGTAAGCAATAGCGGCATCTATTTTCCATTGACGGCCCAGCGACTCGCGATAAGAAAGGTTATTGTACACATTGAACCCTTTCAACTCAAAAGCCGACAACAAAGCCGCACTATCTACATCCTCCCGGCTCATCCCCGTTCGACTATAACCATAATTGGTATAGAACTTTACCATACCCGTTTTACTGGCCTTGATGCGAAAATTGGCATCACCGGTAAGGTATTCAGGGCCATGCGTAAAATCGGGCCTTGCATCTGTAAGCCGGTTGTACAAGCGGGAATTACCATAACGTGCATTAATACCGTAACTACTTTTCCGGTCCTTACCAAGTTCCTGCCACCCTACTCCCATCGACATGGGAAAAAGGTGCAGACTGGCCGATGATTGATCGGGCAGATCAACCGTTTCCAATATCAGCGCACTGCTCATGGCCTGCCCATATAAGGCCGAATAGCCACCGGAGCTGAACAGGATGCCCTTAAACAAAAAGGATTGAGCCTGGCAGGCTGTGGTACCCCTGGTACACTGGAAAAATTAGGATGCGGCAGCAGGGCACCATCTACAAATTGTTTGGCCTCCTCACTGGTGCCCCCGCGTACAAACAACCCTTCCGTTTCACCTACCTGTTGCGCCCCTGGCAAGGAGCGTAGGGCATTGGCAATATCGCCCCCATTGCCCGCAACGGTTACCGCATCAATGGGCGTTAAGGAAGCGCCTTTCGCTTTATCGCTGGCCTCAAAACTGCCGGCGCCTACCACCACTACTTCACCCAGGCTTTTCCCTTCCTCTTCAAGTATTATTTCAATGGCAATAGAATCATTCACACTCACGGTTACTTCTTTAGGCAGGTAGCCTATGGAAGAGGCTTTCAATACCACCTTATCCTGCAGCGGCACCCGCAATGTAAAAGCACCCACCGAATCGGCCGTAGCACCCACGCGGGGCTGTTTAACAGTAATCGTGGCCGCCGCCAGGGGCTCTCGTTTATTGTTCATGACCTTACCACGAACCGTTACCTGCGCTGTAACCGGCAGGCCAGTGAGCAGCAGTACACTAAAAAGCATGGATACAGTAGTATGTTTCATGGTTCAATACTTTAAAAGCAATAATGACATCCCAAAAGTATTTGAACCAGGTAGTGGCTGACGGCAAGAATAGACTTTGGTAAAGCCTGAATAGACGTAAGGGGAAAATGAGGAGACTTGTGATAACCGGAAATAGAGTAGCGATAGGCTAACCCACAGGGCTGCAGGAAGAACCTGGGTTTATCAGAGAGCAAGTAATTGTTCTACACCAGCTTTAAAGCCTTCACTCAGGGAAGTTCCAGGGCGCCAATACAGATCAGGTCACGCTTAACGGCAGTCACCTTATCAGCAGCCACAATAAAGGATTTATGGGTACGGATAAAACGGAAGGCGGCCAGTTTTTCCTGTATGGCTTTCATGCTCATTTTGGTGATCACCGGCTTGGAGGTGGTGTTGAGGAAGATCTTGATATAATCCTTCATTCCTTCAATGTATAGTATAGCAGGTATGGAGACCTTCACCTGTACATACTCTACATAGACAAAAAAATAGTCGATGAGCGCTTCTTTAGGTGCAGGCTTTTGCTGCAGGTTAAACAGTTCCTGTGCCTTATTACAAGCTTTCAGGAAACGATCAAAGGATACCGGCTTTAGCAGGTAGTCCACCACATCGAGGTTGAACCCTTCCAGCGCATATTCTTTATACGCCGTTACCAAGATGACCATGGGTGGATTTTTCAGGGATTGCAGGAATTGTAATCCATTGAGGCCAGGCATTTGTATATCCAGGAAAATGAGGTCGATGGTTTCTGTATGCAGCACTTCTGCCGCCTCCATGGCATTGCGGCAGCGTTTCACCAGCTGCAGGAATGGCACCTGCTGTATATTATCCACCAGCAGGTCCAGTACCAGTTTTTCATCGTCTACTGCAATACATTTCAGCATGATAAAGCAAGTTTTAAGCTGGCATTGTACACCTCGCCATTGTCCTGTATGTTCAGGGTATATTGATTGCCGTATAAAAGCTGCAGGCGGTTGCGTACATTGGCCAGGCCTATGCCCGAATTATTATCCTTAGAAGTATTGTCACGGCTGTAATTGTTTATCACCTGAAAATACAAATATTGTTCTTTTACCTGCAAGGATATTTTTATATAGGGATCTTTCACCAAACCAATGCCATGCTTAAATGCATTTTCCACAAAGGGAATGAGCAGCATCGGCTCAATAGTACAATTAGAATCGCTGTTTTCCATAGTTACCTGCACAGTTACATCGTCGCTAAAACGCAGCTGCTGCAATTCGACATAGTTGTTCAGGTATTCAATTTCTTTAGACACTGCGAACCGTTCGCCATTGGTTTCATACAACATATAGCGCAGCATGTCGGATAATTGGATCAGGGCCGGTTCCAGTAAGGGTGATTTTTACGGGCCAGGGAAACCATATTCGTCAATACGTTGAACAGGAAATGAGGGCTTATCTGCGACCGCAGGAATTTCAGTTCAGAGGCCAATCTTTCGGCCCTGGCTTCCTTCTCAGCCCTTTCGGCCAATATCCGGTCTGTGATCAGCCGGTAAATGATGGAAGCAATTAAAAATGGAATGGGCGGAAAAAGAAAATAACCTGTGTTCAATCCCCGGGTCAATGACTCCGGGCAAAACAACATGACCGCCCCCACTTTCAGGTAATAGGAGCCCCACACGATGATACCTAAAAAACAAATGTATAAAGGCCAGCGTTTCCGCGTCAGGAAACGAGGATAGAGATAAAAAGCATTCAGGTAAAATAAACCCACATGGTACAGATTGCCAAGCAGGAAAAAGCCATTGGGCAAGCCCGTATCCATTTTATGGAATACGATCAAGGGCACCGTCAATAGCGCGGTCCAGATAACAAGATGCATTCCGGGTGAAAAGTATTTAATACGATCAGGCATAATATTAAATCGGCAATACATGCAAGATAGCCACTATATCTGCATCCTGTAAAAAAGAGTAGACCAGGGAGTTGTATGGGTAGACGAAACTATCGGGGGCAATTGTAAGACACCCTGCCGTGCAGGCTTATCCACTCAAATGCCTCTGAACCCTGCCTGCATATCCACTACTACTTGCACTGGAAGCGCCTAAAACAGGCCTCCACAGAGGGCGCCAGTGCAAGTAGTTGTGAATGCCTGGTGAATGTTCAGTGAATATCCCGGCTAGTGCACTAGCATCCCTATGCACCCGGTAAAGGGTGCATAGGTAATTAATGGTGCTCAGGAGCCAATGCCTTCTCCCTCCTGTGTAGGCGCAGCAGCGCCGCTTCGTCCAGTATGGTGATATCTTTATTATCAACAGTAAGAATTTGAGCCTGGGTAAGATCGCTGATGATGCGGAATACGGTTTCGTAGGTGGTGCCGGCATAAGAAGCAATGTCCTGCCGGGTGAGGGAGATATTGATAAACCCTTCGGGGGTAAGACCAAATTTCTCCTTGAGGATCAATAAGGCATAGGCAATACGTCCTTTTACCGGCATATGCGCCAGGTTGCGCATACGCTTTTCTGACTCCTGCAATTCCTCTGCATAAAACATCAGCAGGTCGTAGGTGAAATCGGTATTTACCTTGAGGGTGGTTTTAAAGAAAGCCAGGTCAATAAAACAAACGGTACAGGTTTCCAGTGCCGAAGCCGATACGGGATAAATGGTTTCTTTGCCCAATCCCCGGTGGCCAATAATATCGCCCTTGCGGGCAAAGCGGATATTCAACTCTTTCTCCTCCCCCATTTCTTGTGCACTTTGGCTTTACCATCATACAGGAAGTAGATGCCGGTTACCGGTTCCCTTCCCGGAATATCAGCTCTCCCTTTTAAACTGGTAACTTTTCTTATTGGCCTCAATGGCAGGTATCCATTCTTTTAAACAACGCTTACATAAAAAACAACTTTGTTGGTCGCAACTGGTTTTAACCTGCTTCATGAACGTGAAGATAATACGATCTGTTCATTTACCTGCGCAGGCAATAAGGAAGGGTGTAACCTGACGACTTCTCCAATAACAATAATGGCGGGATTACCCAGTCCTGCATGTTGTGCGCTGAATACAATATCCTTTACAGAACCCAACACCATTTTTCTTTGGAAGTAGTGCCGTTCTGTATAATGGCTACTGGTGTAGTTCCCTTGCCATAGGCCGCAAATAGCTCCATAATGGCCTCCAGCTTACTCATAGCCATCAGTATAATGACGGTAGCAGTAGACTGGGCCGCCAGTCTAATATCAGCCGACAGCTCGCCCGATTGTGTGGTACCTGTTGTAACCCAAAAGCTTTCATTCACACCCCGGCAGGTAAGGGGTATCATTTGAGATGCCGGTACTGCCATTGCACTGGAAATGCCAGGTATTACCTGTACAGCAATACCGGCTTCGCGGGCTGCGGTGATCTCCTCCTGGGCCCGGCCAAAAACAAAAGGATCACCTCCTTTTAAACGCACTACATGACCGTGAGCCAGTGCCATTTCAACCATGAGCTGGTTGATCTCCTGTTGTGACAAAGCATGACAGCCGTACCGCTTGCCAACAAAACGGGTAATAGCCCCGGGTTTTGCATAGATCAGCAAAGCGTCATTGGCCAGGGCATCATACAGTATTACATCCGCCTCTTGCAATGCTTTGATCGCTTTCAGGGTAATTAATTCAGGATCTCCGGGACCTGCACCCACGAGGGACAAACGGGGTATCGGCATATATACAATTATTATTTATGTGATATTTATCAGGATTAAATGTTTTTAATACGCATAATTATTCCTAAATTTATGACACAAGTCACACAAATACTAATTTTTCAATGATGATTACTTGCCATATTATTACATTGTTTTTTTCTAATGCTTGTTTGTCAGTTCCCATTAACACTTAAAATCAGGGCACTGCATGAAAATCGTCATCATTGGTAACGGAATGGCCGGTTACAAGTTTTGCGAAAAACTACTGGCCAAACAAGGAAATCAGGCTTATGAGCTGATCGTATTTGGAGAAGAAATGAGGCCCGCCTATGACAGGGTACACCTCAGTGAATATTTTGCCGGCAAATCTGCAGACGAACTGACACTCGCCCCTGCTGAATGGTATGCCAGCAATGGTATTCGCCTCCATTTGGGCGATCCGGTACAAAGTATTGACCGGGCTCATCAGACGGTCCATTCATTTAAAGGTATTACGGAAAGCTACGACTACCTGGTACTAGCTACGGGTTCGGCTGCTTTCGTGCCACCCATCCCCGGCGTGGAGAAACAAGGTGTATTTATTTACCGCACGATTGAAGACCTGGAGATGATGACCACCTATGCCAGGCATGCCAAAAAGGCGCTGTTATTGGCGGCGGTCTACTGGGTCTGGAAGCTGCCAAAGCCATGCTCGATCTGGGCATTACCGATACGCAGGTGATTGAATTTGCTCCCCGTCTCATGCCCCGGCAAATAGATGAAGCCGGTTCCCGCACGTTAAGCGCCAAACTGGAAGCATTGGGCCTCCGGATGCGCACCAATACCAATACTACTGCCATCCTGGGCGATGAACACATTACGGCCATGCAATTTGCCGACAATACGGTGATTGATGTAGACATGCTGGTGATTTCGGCAGGCATCAAACCGCGTGATGAACTGGCCCGGCAATGCGCCCTGGAAACGGGTCACCGTGGCGGCATTGTTGTCAATGACCAATTACAAACTACCGATCCACATATTTTTGCCATTGGCGAATGTGCGTTGTATAAAGGCATGATCTATGGCCTGGTAGCACCTGGTTATGATATGGCCGATGTAGTAGCCACCCACCTTACCGGTGGTAGCAAGACTTTTACGGGCTATGACATGAGCACCAAACTCAAACTGATCGGCGTGGATGTAGCCAGCTTTGGCGAACCTTTTGTACACCCGAATGACGGCCGTTGTATGGTATGGGAAGACACACTCAAAGGCATCTACAAACGCATTAATATCAGCCATGATGGCAAGCATTTGCTGGGCGGCATACTGGTGGGCGATGCAGACCAATACAATATGTTGTTGCAAACCTGCAAAAACAAAGTAATACTGCCGCCCAACCCCGAAGATGTGATCCTGGGCGCCCGGGGTGGCGTTGCCGAAGAAGGGGCAGGCGTTACCAGCCTGCCCGATGATGCCCTCATTTGCAGTTGTGAAAGCATTACCAAGCAAACTATTTGCCAGTCGGTTAGTGAACAGGGATGCGAAACGGCAGATGCAGTAAAGAAATGCACCAAAGCAGGCACCGGCTGCGGCGGCTGTGTGCCCATGATAAAAGATCTTGTGACGCATACCCTGCAGGCACAGGGCAAATATGTACGCAATGTACTTTGTGAGCATTTTGCCTACAGCCGGCAGGAGCTGTTTGATCTGGTAAAAGTACATGACCTGAAAAGTTATGATGCGGTATTGGACAAACTGGGCAAAGGTGATGGCTGTGAAATATGCAAACCTGCCATTGCCTCCATTATTGCCAGCCTCTGGAATGAAATGATCCTTCAAAAGGCAATGCCACTGCACAAGACTCAACGACCGTTACCTGGCCAATATCCAAAAGGGAGGCACCTATTCGGTGGTACCCCGTATACCGGGTGGAGAGATCACACCCGAGAAACTGATCGTAATAGGACAAGTAGCACAAAAATACCATCTCTATACCAAGATCACGGGCGGCCAGCGGATTGACTTGTTTGGCGCCCATGTAAACGACCTGCCTGCTATTTGGGAAGCGCTCATTGCCGCAGGTTTTGAAAGCGGCCACGCCTATGGCAAAGCTTTGCGCACGGTAAAAAGTTGTGTAGGCAGTACCTGGTGCCGTTTTGGCCTGCACGACAGTGTTAGTTTTGCCATCCGCATTGAAGAAAGGTACCGTGGCCTGCGTGCGCCACACAAGCTCAAGTCGGCCGTATCGGGTTGCATCCGGGAATGCGCCGAAGCACAATCAAAAGACTTTGGCATTATCGCCACCGATAAAGGCTGGAATCTTTATGTATGCGGCAATGGTGGCTCCAAACCACAACATGCGCGTTTACTAGCCACCGACCTGGACAGTGAAACCTGTATCCGGTACATCGATCGTTTTCTCATGTTTTATATAAAGACCGCCGATCCATTGACAAGGACAGCCACCTGGCTGAACAAAATGGACGGCGGTATTGCTTACCTGAAAAATGTAGTGGTTCATGACAGCCTGGGACTGGCCGAACAACTGGAAACGGAAATGCAATTGCTGGTAGACAACTACAAATGCGAATGGAAGGAAGTAGTGGACAGTCCCGAACTACGCAAACGATTCAATCATTTCGTCAACGCACCGGAAGATAAAGATCCTACTGTACAATTTGAGCCCATGCGTAGCCAAAAACGGGCTACGGAATGGAAGTAAGATAGACCGGAAGTCCGAAAGCCACACGAGCTATATATAATTTCCTCTAACGATTGAATGCCTGCGCTGATCAAACAGCGACAGCCTGCTTGTTTTTGTATTGCCCCAAGGTCCCGTCCCGCGTATGCGGGACAGGGGCACTGGCTTCTTATTGACCAAACTTTATTATTATGCTGACACTTGAACAAACGCTCACCTGGTTTACCGCCTGCCGGGTAGAAGATGTACCGGAAAATGGTGGTGTATGTGTAAAATATAAAGATGAGCAAATAGCGTTATTCCACTTCTCCCGTCGCAATGAATGGTATGCTACGCAAAACCTTTGCCCCCATCGTCAACAGATGGCATTGAGCCGTGGGATGATCGGCTCTCAAAACGAAGAGCCCAAGGTAGCGTGTCCCTTTCACAAGAAAACATTTTCCCTGCGCTCGGGCGAATGCCTAAGTGGCGATGAGTATGTACTTAAAACCTATCCTGTGAAGGTGGAAGATGGGTTGGTATTTATCGGGGTGCCGGAGTGAGTTGTTAGTAGTGAGTTGGAGTAGAAAAACGGACATAGCGAAGAACCGGCATTTTCAAATGCTCAAATTGTCAGATTCGCACATTAAAACAATAAAGCCCGCGGAGATTGGCGTCGCACACGGGCTTATGATCTTAAAATGGATTTCTTCACCTTAAAACCAGCCCAAAGTAACATGAAAAAATGGTATTCTAAAACAGGGCTGCCTGTTCTTTTAGTTGTTGTACCTTCTCTGCTGCGGAGGCGCAACTAACGCTTACAGGCCAGCTGCGTACCCGGACAGAGTTCCGGGACGGACAAGGGGCTCCCCTCCCATCGGGAGCCAAACCGGCATTCTTTACCTCCCAACGCAGCCGCTTATCGGCCGGCTATGAAACCTACCGGTTGAAATTCGGGCTCACCGTACAGGATGTACGGGTATGGGGCCAGGATGTATCCACCATTAACCGGACCACTACCCAGGACAATAATGGGTTTATGTTGCATGAAGCCTGGGCCGAGATCTTTTAACGGACAGTTCGTCCAAAAAGCAAACGCTGAGTGTAAAGCTGGGCCGGCAGGAACTGGTATACGACGATGTGCGCCTGCTGGGTAACCTCGACTGGCTGCAACAGGCGCGGCGGCATGATGCAGCGCTCCTGAAGTTCAATAGTGGCCCCTGGATTTTGCATGCAGGACTGGCCTTCAACCAAAACAAAGAAAATGGCAGTGGTACTATATACAATAGCACCCCACCCGGCTATGCAGCCAATACCAATGGCGGCGCTGCCTACAAGAGTATGCAGTTTCTCTATGCCGGTAAAAATTAAGCGCCGGCAATACCTCCCTCCTCATTTTTGCCGATCAGTTTTCCAGGTTCAGGATGGATAATACAGTAAAGGTGTATGAACCTGGCTCCTGGAGCCGGTTTACAACGGGCTTGTACTATACCAATACCTTTCAACGGATCAACCTTACGGGTTCAGCTTATTACCAGTTTGGTAAAAATGCCAATGGGCAAAAGCTCCAGGGAGAATTGGTGTCCTTAGCCGGTCAATACACACTGTCTAAAAAAATTCAGTGCGGGCCTGGGATACGACTACACCAGTGGCGGCAGCTCGGGCAGTACCAGCCGGGCATTTGATCCGCTGTATGGAACGCCGCATAAGTTTTGGGGATACATGGATTATTTCTATGTAGCCAGTGGCTTTGGCAATAAAGGGTTGCATGATGGCTATCTCAAAACCAGATACAAGGCTTCGGATAAATTGATACTTACAGCGGATGGGCATGTTTTCAACAGTGCCTCGGAAGTCCTTGCTACCAATGGCAATAAGCTTAGCCGGTACCTGGGTACGGAAGTGGATATCGTAGCCACTTATGCCCTTACCCCCGTCATTGGTTTTGAAGCTGGTTACAGCCACTTCTTCAGTACGGGTACGCTTAGTTCGCCCACGGTGAAGAATGTAACGAATGCGAAGCAAAACAGCAACTGGGCCTATTTGAGTATCAATATCAAACCCACGTTCCTGGTGAAATAATCAACGGTTTCATTAACCATTACAAAGTTTAAACTCACTGCTATGTCAACGATCGATCAACAACCGCTTCATAAATTAAATATCTTTTCGCTGAAGGGGATACAAATGCGCACCTTTCATATTACCTGGCTCACCTTTTTCTTTTGCTTCTTTGCCTGGTTTGGTATTGCGCCCCTGATGCCGCTGGTGAGTGAGCAATTGCATTTAACCAAGGCCCAGAAAGGGAATATTGGCATTGCTTCTGTATCGGCTACCATTATTGCACGGCTCATCGTGGGCCGCTTGTGCGATACCTGGGGCCCCGCAAAACCTATACTTTATTATTGTTATTATGCGCCGTTCCCGTTATGCTCATCGGGCTAAGCCAAACCTATACCAGCTTCCTCATTTTCCGGCTGGCCATTGGTGTGATTGGCGCATCCTTTGTGTTGACACAATTTCATACCTCCGTCATGTTTGCCCCCAATATCAAAGGTACCGCCAATGCAGTGGCAGGCGGATGGGGCAATACGGGTGGCGGCGCTACGCAGATCATTATGCCATTGATCGCCGCTGCCTTTGTAGGCCTGGGCTGGGTAAGCAAAGAAAACAGCTGGCGCCTGGCCATGATCGTACCCGGCATCCTCTTACTTATAATGGCCTTCCTGTATTTCCGCTATACCAAGGATACTCCACAGGGTAATTTTGATGAAGTAGCACGCTATACCGGCAAAAAGAAAATACCATCCTACTGGCGGCCAAAGATTATCGCACCTGGATATTGACCATTGCTTATGCGGCCTGCTTTGGAGTGGAGATCACGGTTGACAATTTTGCGGCCTCCTATTTTCATGATGAATACAGTGCCGGGCTCATCATGGCTGGTTTAATGGCCAGCATCTTTGGATGGCTCAACATATTTGCCCGTGCCATTGGCGGCATTGTATCGGATAAGGTAGGTAATCGTTTTGGCTTCAATGGCAAAGTGAACTTACTTACCGGGTTACTATTACTGGAAGGTATTGGCATCATCCTGTTTGCCAAAGCAGGCAGCCTGGGCGCTGCCATTGCGCTCCTGTTCTTTTTGGTCTTTGCCTTAAAATGGCCAATGGGGCTACCTATAGCATTGTGCCCTTTATCAATCCCAATGCCGTAGGCAGTGTGGCAGGTATTGTAGGCGCCGGTGGCAATGTGGGCGCCATGCTGATTGGGTTTCTGTTCAAGTCCATGCCTTATGCAGATGCATTCTTCTACTTAGGCATGGGCGTATTTGCAGTGGGCATCATCATTTTAGTGTACCGGCTTATCAGTAAGCAGGAGGAAAAACAGAAGCTACTCCTGCGCTGCAGGCCGCGAAGTAGAGTCGGAAAGTCGGAAAGTCCGGAAGAAAGACCTGTAGGCGGCTAAATAATCCGAAGCAATCGCTTCTGAATTCTGTATTCTGGCTTCTATATTCTGTATTCTTATGACTGAATCGTTCAAATCAACCTGTTGTTATTGTGGCGTAGGCTGCGGCATCCTGGTGCACAAAGAAAAAAATGGCAGCCTGCGGGTGGAAGGCGACCCTCATCATCCTGTCAATAAAGGCATGCTCTGCAGCAAGGGCATGAACCTGCACTATACGGTGATGGATACCAGTGACAGGTTGCTGTACCCCGAAATGCGGTATAGCCGCCACCAGCCCCGGCAAAGGGTCAGTTGGGACGAGGCGCTAGACCGGACAGCGGCGGTATTCAAAACCCTGATCCAAAAGTACGGACCAGATAGTGTGGCTTTTTATGCTTCGGGCCAATGCCTCACTGAAGAGTACTATGTGATCAATAAACTCATCAAAGGTTTTATTGGCAGCAATAATATTGATACCAATTCACGCCTGTGCATGAGCAGTGCAGTAGTAGGTTATAAAATGGCGCTGGGCGAAGACAGTGTGCCCATTAGTTATGACGATATTGAATTGGCCGATTGCATCCTGGTGGCTGGGGCCAATCCCGCCTGGTGCCATCCCATTCTTTGGCGAAGGGTGGAAGCTGCCAGGGCCACCAATCCCAACCTCAGGGTCATTGTAAGTGATCCACGTAAAACGCAAACCTGCTCACTGGCCAATGTGCACCTGCAATTAAACCCCGGTACAGATGTGGTATTGCACCATGCTATAGGCCGCTGCCTCATCGAAGAAGGCCAGGTAGATCATGACTTCCTTACACACCATGCGGAGGGATATGAAAAATACCGGCAAACGGTATTTGAACGCAGTGTTGCCGAAGCTGCCATTATTTGTGGTGTGCAGGAAGCAGCCATCCGGCAGGCTGCCGCTTATATCGGTCAGGCCAAAGGATTCATCACCATGTGGACGATGGGGCTTAACCAAAGTGTGATTGGTGTAAACAAAAACCTAAGCCTTATCAACCTCAACCTTATTACAGGGCATATTGGCAAGCCTGGCTCGGGGCCTTTCTCCCTCACGGGACAGCCCAATGCGATGGGCGGCCGGGAAGTAGGTGGATTGTCGAACCTGTTACCTGCCCACCGCGACCTGCTCAATCCGGAGCACCGCGCAGCAGTGGAACAATTTTGGGGAGGCGGCAAAATAGCCCCGAGGCCAGGATTGACGGCTACGGAAATGTTTGAAGCATTGAATGATGGACGACTAAAGGCCATCTGGATATTGTGTACCAACCCATTGATCAGCCTGCCCGATGTGCGCCTGGCCGAGGAGGGGTTAAAGAAAGCCAAATTTGTAGTGGTACAGGATATCAGCAACAGGCCCGAAACGCTTGCCTATGCCGATGTAGTATTGCCAGCCGCTGCCTGGACAGAAAAAGAAGGCACGATGACCAATTCGGAGCGGCGCATCGGTTATTTACAAAAGTAGTGGACGCGCCGGGTGAAGCACTGCCCGACGCCACCATCATTTGCCGCTTTGCACAAAAGATGGGGTATCATGGTTTCAACTACAACAATTTTTCAGAGATCTACCAGGAGCATGCGGCTTTAACAGCCGGCACCCGCATTGATATCAGCGACCTGAATTACGATATACTCAAAGAAAAAAGGAGTGTACAATGGCCCTACAATAAAGGGATCAATGGCTATGGCACGCCACGCCTATTTACTGATAAACAGTTTTACACACCTTCGGGCAAGGCCATCATACATTCCTTTCCGGACAACAATGAATCGGAATTGCCGGATGCGGACTTCCCACTCATCCTCACCACGGGGCGTATCCGCGACCAATGGCATACGATGAGTAAAACGGGTAAGGTGAATAAGTTAAAGCAACATATTGCCGAAGCATTCCTGGAAATACATCCGGAAGATGCTTTTACACGCAACATCCGCGACCAGGAGGTAGTGGTGATCAACAGTCGCCGGGGAGAGGTACGGGTAAAAGCCAGGCTCACCACGGATATTAAACCGGGGGTGGTCTTTCTGCCCATGCATTGGGGTAAGGTGCTCAACAGTGATCTGAACCGGGCCAATAACCTGACCAATAACCTGGTAGACCCCAAAAGCAAGGAGCCTGACTTTAAATTCAGCGCGGTACAGGTACAACGTTATCAAAAGCCCCGGCAAAAGATCATTGTCATTGGCGCCGGAGCAGGGGCCTGTGGTTTTGTAAAAGTTACCGGGCACTCAATACCCAGGATGAAATTGTGGTGTTCAGCAAGGAGGACTTTCCTTTTTACAACCGGGTAATGTTGCCGGACTATATCAGTGGCACTCAGGAATGGCATCAGCTGGTAAAGATGACGGACCGGGAAGAATATGACTACAATATTACCCTGCACCGGGGCTAAGCATTGAGCAGGTAGACCGGGCCGGTAAAACAGTTACCGATAGCCAGGGAAAGGTACACGAGTATGACCTTTTGCTAATGGCTACCGGCAGCCGCGCAGCTATGCTGCGCGACATACCGGCGCTGCAAGGCATTTTCACGATGCGCAGCCGGGTAGATGCCGACAATTTCAAGCAACATGTTGACCCTGGAAAGGGGAAAGTGGTCATTGTAGGCGGCGGTTTATTGGGTATTGAACTGGCAGCCTCATTGCGTGAGGTACAGGTAGAGGTAATGGTGATCCAACGTATTTCACGGCTAATGGACCGCCAGCTCGATCCCCTCGGCAGCCAGTTATTGCATGAAGAGCTTACGGATAAAGGCATTGACATCTACTACAATGATGAAATAGAACGCTTCCTGGGCACGCAACAAATAGAAGGCATCCGTTTAAAAAGTGGTTTAATGATCAACTGCCAGGCTATTGTAATGGCTATCGGTACGGTTCCCAATATTGAGCTGGCACGGTCCAGTGGGTTGGAATGCAAACGCGGGGTAGTAGTGGATGAGTACCTGCGCACCAGCGATCCGCATGTATTTGCTATTGGAGAAATAGCCGAGTTCAAAGGATTTCTCTATGGTATTACGGCTGCTGCCGAACAACAAGCCGACATAGTAGCCCGCTACCTGGGTGGTGATATATCCAAATATTATGAAGGTTCGCTATTGATGAATATTCTTAAGATGCATGGCACAGACCTTTGTTCACTCGGTTTGGCAGAATGCCCGGCCGATCCGGCTTATGAAGAAGTTGTATTTATTGATAAAGCCAAAAGGTATTACAAAAATGCATCATTCATAATGACCGGCTGGTAGGCGCCATCCTGATTGGAGATAAATCGGAGTTCCTGGAATTCCGTGACCTGATACAAAACAAGATGGAGTTAAGTGAGAAACGTTTGCAATTGTTAAGATCGGGCAAGAAGGCAGAAGCTGTGATAGGCAAACTGGTGTGCAGTTGTGGCAATATTGGGGAAGGCAATATCATCAATAAGATCAGAGAAGGATGTACTGAGCTAAAAGCCCTTTGCCAGGCCAGCGGTGCGGGGATGGGCTGCGGCAGTTGCAGACCGGAAGTACAGGCAATTTTGGAGGGGAAGTGGCAAGTACCGGGAACCTGGTAGCGAGTGGCTAGAAAGGTATACAACCCGCTCCCGAAAGCCCTCGGGACTATTCACTACCAGCCGTAGTTTTAAACGCTCAATGTTCAATTTTCAAAGCTCAATTGTATGAAGTACACCTACACCATCAAGATCAATTTCAGGGGAGGCATTATTTCTCCCGGCGACCTGCTGAATATACTCATCGCCGCAGGTAAGGCCGGTATTACGGAAGTGCGGTTTGGCCTGAGGCAGCAATTGCTTTTGATGTGGTGAATGAAGATTGCCCGGTATTAAAGGAACAATTGCAGCAATTGGATGTACAGTATGAGGTGGATGAAGACCGTTATCCCAACATCGTGAGCTCCTACCCTGCTGAAGAAGTGTTCATCAATCAAACCTGGCTAAGTGAGGGGGTATATAAAGACATATTCGACCTGGTGGATTACCAGCCCCGGTTAAAGATCAATATATCGGACAGCAATCAAAGTTTTACACCCTTGCTTACGGGTAATATCAACTGGGTAGCGTCGGCCCATGCCCCTCATTTCTGGCACCTCTTTATCCGTTTTCCCCGGACCAATGTAATTTATGAGTGGACCGAAATGGTATATACCAACGATGTGGCCCGGTTATCAAAACATATTGAAACCCTGATCTTTCAACAGGCTGATCTATTTTACGACAATGCACAGGCCAACGGCGATGAGTTGTTCAGGCAAATAACACAGGAAACTTATATTACGAAGACAGCCATTGCCCCCGCAAAACTCCCTGCCTTCAACCTTCCTTATTATGAAGGATTGAACAGGTACCATGACAAATACTGGCTGGGTATTTACCGGCGTGATGAATTGTTCCATATTGGTTTTTTGAAAGACATTTGTCGTCTTTGCCTACAAACGAAGATCGGGCAGGTATGTTCTACACCCTGGAAATCATTGATCATTAAAAACATTGCAGAGAAAGACCGTCATCTCTGGAATAACCTGCTGGCCAGGCACCAGGTCAACGTGCGTCATGCAGCCAATGAATTGAATTTCCAGGTGGAAGACAATTGCAAGGAAGGGCTGCAGCTCAAACGTTACCTGTTGAGGCACCTGAATAATGAAGATACCCGCACTTTTGGGATCTGTATTGGCATCAAAACAAGGAGGAAAAGCGAAGTATTCAGCAGCCTGTTGGTACGGCGCCGGCCTTTGCTCACCATTGCGGGTATAGAAATGTTCTTTGTATATGATATTTTATGTGCGCAGGATTTTAATCCCAATGAAAGGACAGGTTTCGTATTCAGCCAGGGCAATCCCAAAGCGTTTTTACCGGAACAATTGCGCCGTGCCATCCTGCTTTATTACAGGCAGCAATTGGAAAATATTACAGCCAGTGAAAAGGCAGCTACCCCTAAAAAGAAATGCCTGCTGCGAGCGACCAGCAGGTAGAAGTGTATCAATGCAAACACTGCCTCACCGTATATGATGAAGCTTTTGGCGAACCGTCCAACCATATTCCGCCGGGGACATCCTTTGCCTCCCTGCCAGCCGGTTATTGCTGCCCTTTGTGTGAAAGCCCTATAAGCGATTTCAAGCTGGCAGCAAAACCAGCACTGCTTTTACGGACGGTATAAACGATTGTCTATGCCGCTGTTTTAGTACTTTTGGCCTCCCTATGCCCCAAACAACCATGGTTGTCCATCCTGTACAGCAACCAGCCATAGTAAATACAAAATAGGATGCAGGCTCTATGAAGTTTAATGCGCTGACCGGGTTCCGGTGCCTGGCAGCCAGTTTGGTTTTTGTATATCATAACCGAAAATACTGGCTCAACGATCTACACCCTGAAATACTTCGCTTATTTAATGAATTCCATATTGGTGTTTCCCTCTTCTTTGTACTCAGTGGTTTTCTCATCACCTATCCTTATGCAGACAAGCCGCTGCAATCTGTTGGGTCTTATAGCCGTTATATTCTATTAAGGTTAGCCAGGATAATGCCTTTGTATTGGTTAATTCTCACCTGCTATTACCTGGATCCGCTTTATGGCAAAGGAAGGTTTTCCTGGCTTACCTATTCACTTATCCATGCATTCTCCGACAAACATAACCTGGATGTCCTGGCCCAGGCATGGTCACTCAATGTGGAAATGGTCTTTTACCTGCTGGCCCCTTTGTTGTGTCTGCTGCAGCGCAAACATAATATCTACCTGATCGCTTTTTAGGGTTTTATTTTTCGGAGCATGGGCTATTGGTCTTGCCTGGGATTGAGAAAAACATTTACCAGCTCTGTCGCCGGTGGCTACAGCCTCCTCCCGCACCGCCAGTTACTTCTATACCTATAACCCATCCAGCTCAGCAGGAGAATTAAAATTGCGGAAGTGCTTTTCCTGCCCCTCCTCCAAGGGAATGGGAAATACGTCAAGCTGTTGTAAAAGGAACTTCATACTGTATCTTACCAGCTCCTGGCTTTGGTAGCGGCGCAGGGTAGTAGCCAGGGCGGTAGCCGTATAAACAGCACACAATGGCTCGGGCTCACCCTGGTCGGTAAATACATAAGCCGCTGCCTGGCGGTTGTTGTAAATCGTCATTAATTGTTCCAGTGTACTCAATTCCATCAGTGGCATATCGCAGGCCAATACCAATAGATCCTGCTGCGGAAATTGTTGGTGTACGCTTAGCACACCCAGTAAGGGGCCCTTCACTGTAAGGCTGGCATCATCCTTTACCAGCTGTTCAGTTGCCAATAAATCTGCATAGGTTTCGTATTGAATGGCATTCACCGAAACAACCACCTGCAGCTGCAAAGCAGCCAGTTTATCCAAAGCTGATTGCACCCAGGTTTTCTCACCCAATCGCAGCATCCCTTTGTCGATACCCATACGCGAACTTTCTCCGCCTGATAATACTACACCCAACATGCTCATTTGATTTAATACAAGGTACTAAGGAGTGATGGAAAATCTGAAAATCGTTCGTAAATTAGACATCCTGTAGCCCACAATATTTAGTGAATAATACCTTGCCATCATTATGGGAATCAAAGAGAGAAAAGAACGCTCAAAATTAAAGGTCCGTGCGGACATCCTCAAGGCAGCGTTGTTCATCATTAAAACAGAAGGAACCCATGCGCTCAGCATGCGTAAAATTGCCGACAGCATCGAATATGCTGTTCCTGTGATCTATGACCATTTCGACAACAAAGAGGCCATTCTAATTGAGTTGTGCCGGCAAGGGTATACGGCACTGATCAGGCAAATCGTACAGAAGGAGAAAAGTGCCAATGCCCCGAGAGAAAAGCTGGAAGTAATAACCAATGCCTTGTGGAATTTTGCCATCAAAGAACAGGAACTATACCAGCTCATGTATTCGGTAGGCATTGGATGCCGGGATGTGGAACAAACATTTCCCGAATTGTGTACATTTAATAAACTGGTGAAAGATGGGATCAGCACCCTACCTCAAAAGGGCAAACTGGCCGACAACTTGCTTCACTGTAAATACCTCAGCTTTATTTCCATGGTTCATGGCCTGGTATCAGCCAACTACTTCCTGAAAGATATTGATCCAGCCACCAACCGTAAGGTACTCAAAGAATTTATCGACCACCTGGTTCGCTCCAAAAGCTTTTCCCAATAAGGCCTGGGTTTAATCATGCCGCATTCCTTCGGCCACCCTGAATATATGCAGTATATAGGGGAATAAAGCATCCATTGTTTCTGTAGCACCACGTGTAGATCCCGGCAAGGTCAATACGAGGGTATTGCCAATAAATCCGGCCAGGCCCCTGCTCATCATGGCAAAAGGGGTACGCTCCTGCCCATAAGCACGAGCAGCCTCCATAATACCAGGCACCTGCCTGTCGAGTAAGGGGGCAATGGCTTCGGGTGTTACATCGCGTGGAGAAAGCCCCGTACCGCCGGTAAACAGTACCAGATGATACCCTTCATTGCTTAATGCTCCTGCTTTTTCCTGAATAATAGTAAATTCATCGGGAATGATGTCATACAAAGACGCTGCCAACCCATGTTGTTCCAGCTTTCCAATAACGGCTTTACCTGCCAGGTCTTGTTTACTGCCGGCAGCAATACTATCCGAACAAACGATCACTGCACAACGCAATGACTTGGTGAGCCGGTCTTTAAAGTCAGATTTCCCACCTTTCTTTTGCTGCAGGCTGATAGAAGTAATTTCAATGCCCTTATCAATGGGCTTTAGCATATCATACATGGTAAGCGCTGTTACCGATGCGCCATGCATGGCTTCCACTTCCACGCCTGTTTTGTAAATAGTATGTACTTCTACTGAAATGACCACCGTCAGGTCTTCAATGGCATAAGTAATAGCGGTATACTCAATGGGAAGGGGATGACAATCCGGAATCACATCACTTGTCTTCTTTACTGCCAGTAAACCAGCCGCCCGGGCAAATTCAAATACATCGCCCTTGGGCACCTGCCCGTTTTGAATGGCAGCAATGGTTTCGGGCTTTGATACCGTTAACCGGGCTACAGCAATGGCCATGCGCAGGCTGCTCACCTTATGGGTAATATTCACCATACTTATTTATTTTCCTTCCACTGATGGGTTTGATTATCAAATAATTCCCTGCCCCAGATAGGCAACTCGTTCTTAATACGCTCCACTACTTCTTCACAGGCAGCAATGGCTGCTTTCCGGTGCCCGGACGAGGTGAATACAAACAGGCAAATATCACCGGCAGCAATACTGCCCAAACTGTGGTGAATATGCATACAGGTAAGGGAATACTTTTGAAAGATATCCTCCCGGATAATGGCCATTTTTTCCAGGGCCATTTCTTCATAGGCCGTATACTCAATAGCTACCACCTGTTTCCCCTCCACCACATCGGCCCTCACCTGCCCCATGAAAATACTGTGTGCGCCAATATCTGTTTTGGTGCTATGCTTTTGAATGCTCTCCGCTACAAAGGAAGGGGCTATTGCGCCCTGTACAAATATGTTCCTGATCTTCTTCTCCATACTCATTAAATAATCGGTTATCCGCCTGAATAAGGCGGCAATAAGGCAATGACAGAAGATGATTGCAACACGGTATTGCCGGTAGCGATGTCTTTATCTACTGCCACCAGGTAGGGAATACTTTGCAAGGCCGGGAACAGGGTTTCCAGCTTGCGCCTCAAAGCATCAGTATCAGCAACCGCCTCTACCTGCCATGTTTGACTGCCCGCCATTTCGGCAAACTGTCCAAAAAGCCGGATCGTTAATCCCATGATCGTTTACTTTTCCAGGTTCTTCAAAATTACTACTTTATGCAGTAGTATCAGGCGGTGGTGAATACCAGCTTGAATACCGCCAGCAACAATACGGCAGCCAGGATATATTTTAATACGGAGTTCTTAAACCTTGCCGCGCCCAGGTAGGCGCCTGCCAGTCCGCCGATCAACGCAATTCCAATATATGCATACATGGACGGAGTAAAAACAGCTGTTTTCGATTGTATCATGCTGACAAGTCCGGAAAAGGAATTCACAAAAATAAAGATGGCACTGAGTGCCGCTGATTGTTTGATAGTAACCCAACGCAGCAATAAAAGGATGGGCGACAGGATAATACCTCCTCCAATACCGATCATTCCAGAAAGCAACCCGATACTCCCTCCAATGATAAATAACCAGGTACGATTGGCAGGCCTTAGTTCTCCCGTTGATTTGCCTGCCGGCATCAGGAATCGCACGACAGAGATCAACAGCACCACACCCAGTATCTTTTTATAAATATCATCATGAAGGGTGATCCGGGCGCCTATATATGCCATGGGAACTGAAGCCAGTACCAGCGGCCAGCAGATATCTTTTTTAAAATGTTGCCCCGGTAAAACTGGATAAACGATACGCCACTAACAAAGAGGTTCAATACCAGCGCAGTGGGTTTCATGACTGCCGGAGCAACGCCAAAAGCGCCATCAAGGCCAGGTAACCACTGGCGCCCCCATGGCCTACAGACGCATATAAAAAAGCAACCAGCAATAAAAGACAGTAGAATAATATCAGCGTTGGCTCCATGTTATACAGGTAATAGATGTACGTTGACCAATTGACCCTTGGAAAGGTCTCCCGTTTCTTCCGGAATTTCGATCAAACAATTACATACTGCAAAGGAATGCATCCGGTAGGATTCCTGTGCCTGTAGTATCAGCACACCTTCTGCATTCCAAAAACCTTTCAGGAACTGGGTGAGTCCGGGTTTACGGGTGTAATCATTCAACAAAGGAATGCGAATGGAAGACAGGTTGGTTTGCGCATAACCCATTTGCTCCCGGATACAGGGATAAACATATTCATAGAAGCAGGTGAGCACGGAGGAAGGATTTCCAGGCAATCCAAATACCAGTTGCTCATCTCTTTTGCCAAAAACAAGGGCTTGCCAGGCTTTTGCTTCAGCTTATGGAATATGGGGGTTACACCACATACTTCCATTGCTTTGGCTACATAATCATAATTACCTACACTGACACCACCGGTGACCAATACCAGGTCGGAGACGGATAAGGCTTCGGCAATTGTTTGTAATAGTTTATCAAAATCGTCTTCTACACTTACAAAGCTCACCGGTCCTACCTGCATTTGTTGAAGGGCCGTACGTAAAGTGAAGGAATTGGATTCATACACCTGGCCGTACTGTAGTGATTTGCCGGGCGTTTGCAATTCATTGCCGGTTACAATAATAGTAATGGCTGGTGCTGGGTATACTTGTACTTCATGAATGCCGATACCTGCCAAAAAACCAATGGCTGCGGGTGTTAATAAGCTGCCGGTAGGCAGGGCCAGGGCACCAGCCTTTATTTCAGAACCAATGGGCCTTACATTGGCCCCTGTTTGTATTGCTTCATCATCGATCAGGAGTTGATCGTCATCTACCCGCACTTTTTCCTGCATCACTACTGTATTGGCTCCTGCGGGCAAAGGCGCACCTGTAAAAATGCGCACTGCCTGCCCCGTGGTTATTGAAAAAGGGGCGGTAGCCCCTGCCGCCATCTCCCCACTATGGAAAGCGGCTTTTTTCCCCATCCTTCATAATGAAATGCGTATCCATCCATGGCCGATTGCTCAAAGGCAGGCAGGGATACGGTTGAATAGATACTGGCAGCCAATACTTTTCCCAGCCCTTTTCAAGGGGAATGGTCATAGGAACAGGCAATAAGGTATGGGTAGAGATCAATAATCTTGCTTCCTGCACTGACAACATAGTAGGTGTTTCTTTTGGATTAGACATTATTTCTTATCAGAATGGCCAAGGCTCCTGGCGGGGTTTACAACATCACGAATCAACTGTTTTAGCGCTTTGATCTCTGGAAAATGGCCTGCTTCCTTTCGATCAAAGACGATGTCTTCATTAATAAAGATGGTATAACGGCCGCCTGTTTCGGAAGGCTGGAGGGTCACACTTTTGATCTCTTCACTAAAGGTTGTCAGCAATTCCTGCGCCATATAAGCAGCTCTTAACATCCAGCCGCATTTGGGGCAATATTCAATAGTTATGGTTGGCTTCATTTATTGGAATAGGTTGAAATATTCGTTAATGGTTAACTTATTCGTTCGTTTACCCTCCTATGGCAATCATGCTACGGTTTTGCAAGGACAATGGATCGGTATGTGTATAATCGTCGGTAAACTGTCCTCCCCGCTCTGCTGCTTTTGCCGCTATGCAAGCCCTGATCAAGGGCTCCAGGTCCTCTCCCCGGCGCAGCGCCCCAAGCAAGTCGGTTTCTGTTTTGGAGAACAGGCAATTTTTCATCTTACCATCGGCAGTAAGCCGCATCCGGTTACAATCGCCGCAGAAAGGAGTGGTCATGGTACTGATCACTGCAAAAGTACCGGCATGACCGTTTACCTGGAAATTTTTAGCGGTATCATGTTTCTTATGTTTGATGGGCTCAAAGGAATAATCTTGTGCTACGATATCCAGGATCTCCTGTAAACCGATCACTTTGGCATGATCCCAATGATTGCCGGTAAAAGGCATGAACTCGATGAAGCGTATATGCAGGGGCAGTGCCTTCGTCAAGGCTATGAACTGGGTGATTTCTTCATCATTCACCCCCTTCATGGCAACAACATTGACTTTTACCCGCATACCCCGTGCAGCCATGAGGAGAATATTGTCGTACACTTTTTGAAATTGGTCTCTCTTGGTCAGCAATAGGAATTTGTCGGCTTGTAGTGTATCCAGGCTAATATTGACGGAGCACATGCCGGCAGCTTGCAGGTCGGCAGCAAATTCACCCAGCCTGATGCCGTTGGTGGTCATGGTAAGCTCTACGGGATATTTGCCCAATTGCCTGATAATGGCGCCTGCTTCTTTGCGTACCAAGGGTTCGCCACCAGTGAGTCGGATCTTTTTACGCCCAGCTGCACAAACAGACCGGCAATATGATCCAGTTCATCCGGTTGCATGAGGTGCTTATTGGGCAGGCTGGCTATTTTTCATCGGGCATGCAGTAAAAGCACCTGAGATTGCAACTATCTGTCAGTGAAATCCTCAGGTAATCATGAACCCTGTTATATGAATCAATCAGCATGCGCTATAGGTTGAAAATAAACCCCTTACCGGGCCTGCACTTACTCTCTGATCCAGGTCATAGAAAAGCGCGGAAATGCCGTATAAAGATACCGCAAAAATGGTGTCGGAGCTATGTTTTTATGTGGAACCTGAGTTAGTAGAGCAACCGGCTTTCACTGCCCCAGCGGGGCGCCGTTTTGTAACCGGGCGTGTCGACAAGTATTACTTGCCACGTAGGGGCAAAACCAACCCACTCAAAGGGGGTTAACTTCGTCTGTAGGCTCTGTAAAAAGGTAACGCTGGTCATATTGTATACCAAAGTCCTCTAACATTTTAAGGTATTCACTCGCAAAACTGACCTTTTATGATGTTCCTGCTGGTTATGGATGTATTTCACTACCGTATCCAGCTGAGATTTGGCATGGCTAAAAGCCCCATATCCATTTTGCCACTGGAATTTCCGCCTGGTTAACCTTTCCTAATTAATCCATTCGGAAGACTCTCCTTTGACCAATTGCATCATATCCGAAATGGATTGTCCAGGGTGCAATCCCACAAAAAGATGAAGGTGATCGGCCATGTTATTAATGGCCAGCATTTTGTGTTTATGGTTTTGAACGATGCCAGTAATATACATTCGTAAACGTTGATCCCAGGAGGTGTCCAACAAAGCTGCTCTGTATTTGACTGCAAATACGCAATGAATGTATAACTGTGTGTAGGTATTGGCCATTGGATTTTTGTCATATACGAATTTTATTCAATTAAAGATGTATACGGCAGTGGTGCACCTACGGCGCACATGCTATCCGTTGAACAATGGTTCTACAAAGCGGTGCCCCGAGGGGGCATGGATGCCGCATTGCATTCCTGTACATGACTTGTCTCTGACTACCCGCAACACGCGTGCACCTACGGCACACATACTATCCATTGAACAATGTTTCTACAAAGCGGTGCCCCGAGGGGGCATGGATGCCGCATTGCAGCCTCTCCTTCAATATTTTCTTTAACACCCCGTTAAACTTTGGATAAAGATGAAGGTCTCAAACTCGTTATGCCTGTTAAAAACCAGGCTTATCCAATCAGGTCTGGTACACATCATTTGTGGCAGCTTTTTTGCCGGGTATCCTGATACCCACATCAGCAGCCGGCCAGGTATAAGCATCACCCTGCAAAAATCTTGATATGAAAAATTCCATCCGGATATTTTACACCAGCTTCCTGGTATTGGTACTGGGCGTTTTGGCCAGTTCCTTCTTCCTGCGCCCCATCGTTCCACCGGCCCATTTCAGCTTTCCTTACAAAAAAGCAAAGCTCACTGAAAGGCAGGCCGCCGCTCACCTGCTCAACCGCTTTACTTTCGGTGCGCGGCCGGGGATGTAGACCAAGTAGTGGACATGGGATTGGAGAAATGGTTCCGCCAACAGCTGGATGCCAACCTGCCCAATGATACGCTTACCCAATTGCTTGGTCAATACGATGCCTTGAAATTGACCAATGACGAGGTATCGGATATCTACCCCAAGGGCGGACAATTGGTGCGCATGGCTATAAGGGATGGGTATATTGATAAAGACTCGGTGAACAAGAGTGACCAAAAGGCTTACCGCGACCAATTACAAGCCTATATGCAGGCCAAGAACCTGAAACCCCTGCAATCATTGTACAGCCAATTCTTCAACCAGAAGATATTAACAGCCACTTATTCCAATAACCAATTACAAGAGGTGTTGACGGATTTCTGGTTCAACCATTTCAATGTGTCACTTACCAAGAATGATTGCGGCCCTTATGTACCCGCCTATGAACGGGATGTAATACGCCCCAACGTATTTGGTAATTTTGAAACCATCCTGGTAGCTACGGCCAAATCGCCAGCCATGCTGTATTATTTAGACAATTTCACCAGTATGGGCGAAGACATGCCACCGGCCAACCCACGAGCTGCCCGCTTCCAAAAACAACGGAACCAGCGGCTGCAGGATATGGAGTCTGATACATCGGCCAAGGCCATGGCAGCTAAAAAACTACAACAGCAACGCAAAGCCCGCGGACTGAATGAGAATTATGCCCGGGAAGTCATGGAATTGCATACACTGGGAGTAGATGGGGGTTATACGCAGCAGGATGTAACCCAGGCGGCTAAAATATTAACGGGCTGGACGGTTTATCCTTTCAACGAATATGGTGGTAATGCAGCCCGGAAAGCACTGGAAAAACTGGGTGAAGAAAAATGCAGCAACAAGGATTTGTGCGGGAAGGGGATTTCCTTTTGCTGCCAATCGGCACGATAAAACCAGCAAAATAGTACTGGGCAGGCAATTTAAAGGCAATGGAGGTTATGAAGAAGGGGTTGAGCTTTTGAATATGCTGGCACACCACCCTTCCACCGCCAAGTTCATTTGCCGCAAACTGGCCGTACGTTTTGTCAACGACAATCCACCACAAAGCCTCAACGATAAAATGGCCCAGACCTTTTTGGCTAAGGACGGTAATATCCGGGAAGTGTTGATCACGATGGCTACTTCGCCCGAATTCTGGAACAAAGAAGCCTTACGCGAAAAACCAAGTCGCCCTTTGAATTGGCCATTAGTTCGGTGCGCAACCTCAATGCCACTATTCGTCAGCCTTACCAGTTGTATACCTGGATCAATAAGATGGGGCAAAGATTGTATTATTACCAGGCGCCCACTGGCTTTCCAGATAATGGCAAGTACTGGATCAATACCGGCTCTTTGCTGAACCGTATGAACTTTGGACTGGCGCTGGCCTCCAACCGCATACCGGGCATTACAGTAGACCTGGCCGCACTGAATAATCATCATGAACCCGAGAGTGCTGAAGCGGCATTGAAACCTACGGCAAAATGATCATGCCCGAACGCGACCTTGAAGCTTCTATCAAACGCCTCACTCCCTTGCTTAATGATCCGGAACTTGGTCAAAAATAGATGAAGCAGCGGGCAAAACCACCGCATCGAAAGAGCCCACTATGGTGCAGGGTGATGAAGCAACGGAGACCATGGATGAAGGCAATGCACTGATGGCTACTAAAAAGCAGGGCGGCAAAAAGAACCCTAATAAAATACCCAAGAATCCGAACAAGAACAATTACGCATCCCTACCAATGGCCAAGGGCAACAATACCATGCTTTCGCAGGTGGTAGGTATCATTATTGGTTCACCAGAATTTCAACGCAAATAGCAACACAGATGTAGGGATTGGAAGGATTTCGCAGATGAACCTATAGCGTTATAAACTTATAAACTTTTTCTATGTCAACGAGAAGAGGATTTTTAAAATCAGGCGGCCTTGCATTATTTGGCATTGGTGTAGGTGGCGTACCCACCTTTATTGCCAGGGCTGCCAATAGCCAAAAGATCATAGGACCTTATAAAAGAATAAGATACTGGTTTGCATTTTCCAGCGTGGCGCCATGGATGGTTTGATGGCGGTCACCCCTTTACGGATGAATACCTTAAAGCAGCCCGCCCTACCCTGTTTATGACGGCAGCCAAGGGCGATAACAACGGTCAATTGATCGACCTGGATGGCCGCTTTGGTCTGCATCCTTCCATGGCTTCTTTTGAGCCCTTGTTCAGGGAAAAACGCCTGGCCATTGTACATGGCATCGGCTCCCCCAACAATACCCGTTCGCATTTTGATGCGCAGGATTATATGGAATCGGGCACCCCCTTCAATAAAGGCACTTCCAGTGGCTGGCTCAACCGGGCGGTAGGATTGCTGGGACATGATGCCACGCCTTTCCGTGCTGTGAGCTTAACCTCTTCCATGCCCCGCTCTTTCTATGGCGACAATCCCTCGGTATCCATCAGCAACCTGCAGGATTTTACCATCCAGATGCGCGGCAATCCTATGGGCACCAATGTAGCAGCCAGGAGTTTTGAAGACCTATACGATCAAACTTCTTCTTCCCTGCTGAATAAAACAGGTAAGGAAAGTTTTGATGCTATTAAGATGTTGCAGAAAGCAGATGTAAAGAATTATAAACCTGCCAACAACGTAGTATACCCAGCCAGTGCGCTTGGTAGTTCATTAAAGCAAATAGCCCAGCTCATCAAAATGGATGTGGGAATGGAAGTAGCTTTTGCTGAATCTGGCGGCTGGGATACCCATTTTAACCAGGGCGCAGTAACCGGCATCTTCTCCCGCAATGTGCTGGACCTTAGCAGCAGCATCACGGCTTTCTGGAACGATCTTAGTGCCTACCAGGATGATGTAACGGTGATGACGATGACCGAATTTGGCCGTACGGTAAAACAAAATGGAACAGGCGGCACTGATCACGGTCGTGGTTCCTGCAATTTTATACTGGGTAATACTGTTCGTGGAGGCAAAGTACATGGACTTGTCAATCCGCTAGCGGTAGAGAACCTGGAAGATGGGCGCGACCTGGCTGTAACCACCGATTTCCGGGCAGTGTTCAGTGAAGTAGCCAACAAACACTTACGTATTAATAACGATACCGTCTTATTTCCCGAATGGAAGGGACAAAAGATCGGTGTGATGAGTTAGCAAGCATTCAGGAAACAAAAGGTGGGCCACCCTGCAGCGCTGCAATGCGGGGCAGCAGGGTGACTCACCTTTTACGTAGGAAGAGGTGACACCTTTCGTCTGCTTCGCAAAGGAAAGGTGTCACCTCTATGAATCCGGGGAGTTGTTTACTACATAGCTATACTTTCCCTTTTATCTAATTGGCATCTGCACTCCAAAAGAAGGCATTCAGCTCTCCCACCCATGCCTCCGGCACTTCCAGTGCGGCAAAGTGACCACCTTGGGGCATCCTGGTAAACCGCTTTACATTCACCATGCGCCGGGCCCATTCAATAGGCATGGGCGCTTCGGCGGGAAAAACAGCCACACCTGATGGTACTTCCACTTTTACCGGCGCTTTAGGCCCTTGTGGTCCATAGCTGGCCCTGGCATTCTCCAGGTAGGTGCGTATTGTACTATTAATAGTTTCAGTCACCCAATAGATGGTGATATTGGTCAGCAACTCATCTTTGGTGAAACTGTTTTCAATATTGCCTTTATTGTCACTCCAGGTATTGAACTTCTCCAGTATCCAGGAAGCCAGGCCCACCGGTGAATCATTGAGCCCAAATGCCAGGGTTTGTGGTTTGGTGGATTGTATCATATTGTATGCACCTTCTGAATACCACCAGTACTGAATGAACTGCCCAAACTGTTGTTCGGCGGGAGACATCGTTGACCAATCTTCCGTACCATTGGGGTAACCCACATCTGTCAGGTGAATGGCCTTCACCGTTTGAGGATATTGAACAGCCATTGATTTAATGATGCCTGTTCCCATATCGCCCCCGGCAGCTACAAAATTTTGATAGCCCAATACATCCGTCATGAGATGCGCAAAGATCCTGGCTGTGCTATCATCCGCCAGTGACACATGATCCGAGAAACCAAAACCCGGTATAGAAGGCACGATCACATCATACGACTCATCGGGGTTACCGCCATGGCTGGCAGGATCGGTAAGCAGGGGATCACCTTATAAAAACGGTAAAAGCTATCAGGCCAGCCATGAACAAGCAACAAAGGCTTGGGATTTTTACCCTTTCCTTTCACATGGATAAAGTGGATACCAACACCGTCAATAGTTGTTTTAAAATGGGGAAACTGATTCAAAGCAGCCTCTTGTTTACGCCAGTCATATTGATTGATCCAATAATCGACCAGTTCTCTTAGATAAGCGGGATTGGTGCCATAACCCCATTCCGCATTCGCTGGTGCGTCAGCCCATCGTGTACGCTGTAAACGGGTTCTAAGATCATCTAAAACTGGTTGTGCAATTTCAATGTGGAAAGGTTGTGCTTTGCTCATAGTTGTATATGTTTTATTGGTTTGGGTAATTGAATACCCGGTTAATGCAATGATTGATAATAGGTTAAGTATATACTGCATACCTGGGCGCGATTTCTGTATGCAAACTACAAGACCCTGGTGACAACAGTATGTCAGCAGTGTTATTTAAAAATAAAAAAAGGTGCTATCCCTAAAAGATAACACCCTTTATACATAAGATCAGGAAAGCAACAAGCCTATTTCACCGTCCTGTTGGATCCATAACTGGTAAGATCTACTATTTTGCCAGCTACAGGCAGCTCTATTTTCCATGTACCTGGTAAACCCGCTGCTTGCTGTTGCAATACACTAATGGGCTCCCTGTAATGGGTAAAAGTGGTATGATGCACAGGAATGGTAAGCGCCGGATGCAGTGCATTGATGATCCGGATGGTTTCCGCTGCATCGAGGCCCCGCCTGCCCAGTGCACTTCCGGCACCCACCGCTCCCACATGTGGCAGCAGCAGGGAAAGATCCCCATATTGTTTGAATTGCGCAATCTCATCAAACCACACCGTATCACCTGTCCAATAGATTCGGTATACCTCCGCTCCTTTTTTGTATTCAATAATATAACCATTCACTTTCCCCAGTTCCGTATTAAGTGGCTCAGCAGCGTGCATGGCTCTTACTGCCACGATATGCAATACCTCCTCCCCTTTTATGAAACTTAGCTCCTTATTCCATTCCAGTCCGGTGGCATCCGTAAACCCCCAGCTTTGGATCAGTTCTACATTGGAGGGGAAGGATCGCTTTCAGCCCTTTTGATAGAACTTCCCTGGCCTGCTGATCCATGTGATCGGCATGCAGGTGGCTGATCATCAACAAATCAATACCAACCGTATCAAAAGGCGCCGGCGGCACCAACCTTTTACCGGTACATTTAACTGGCCCGTCATCGGGTCCTTCTTCAAATAGAATGCAGCATCCGATACAGGCCCCAGCATAGGGTCGGTCAATATCCGGAAACTACCTAATTGCAAAACATAGGTAGGACCGCCGATCCATTGAAAAGTAGTGGGGCTTTGAGATTGTGCTGTTAAAACGGGCAAAATTCCGGTGGCGAGTGCCAACCAATTGAGGGTCTTCATGGCTTAAATAGACAAATCTGTCTGTTTTAGGTTAAAAAAACGAATTACCTGAGTAATTGCTGTGCTGTATGCCTGGCATTCTGGATGGGCCAGGCGTCGCGGTATATTTTACTGCCAATAATGGCAGCTTCAAACAATAAATAGATTGTAGCGGCTGTGTGTAACCCTGTTTCGCTTTCACCTTTGGCTGCCAGGTACAGGTCAAGTATTCGTTGCTTAACCGATGTTTTATGGGCCACCACCTCTTTCCGGATAACAGAATCTTCAAGCGGTAATTCGTCAAGCATTTTGATGAACCGGCACCCTTTGAAGCCATTCGCCTTATTGTTTTTCTCCAGGAAATCAAATAGACCCAACACCTTTTCGACCGGTGTATCAAAATTCAGGAGAAAGGCCTCAATAGCTATGAACCAATCTTTCCTGGCCGCCCGGATATATTCAATTCCCAGTTCTTCCTTTGAACTATAGTATTGGTACATACTGGCCTTGGCCACTTTTGACTCTGCCAAAATCTGGTTGATGCCCGTACTATTGTATCCCTGCTCATAAAAAGCCGGGAAGCAGTTTCCAATACTCTTTCTTTGGGATTAGAATGCCTGGACATGCAACAAAAGTAGGGATAACTACAATAACAGACAAATCTGTCTGTTACGCTTTTCTTAAGAAACGGTTCATCGTTTCAGCAACCGCTGGTCAACCAGCCCCATCAGTGCATCGCGGTAGTTGCGGCTTACAGGAATGATCTTGTCTTTGATCAGCACCGTATTGCCTTCAATGGCTTCGATGCGGGAGCAGTTGACCAGGAAGGATTGGTGTATTTTAAGAAATGCGGCAGCAGGCAATTGGCTTTCCAGTCCTTTGAGGGTGAGATAAGCCATGATGCGTTTATTATCCGTATAGATATTTACATAATTGCCCAGGCTTTCAATGTAAAGTATATCCTTCAGCTCTACTTTTTCGATGCGCTTTTCACTGCGTACAAAGATCCAGGAAGGCAGGGAGGCAGGAGAAGAAGCATCACGCAGTTCGGCAAACTCTTTGGCCTTCTGCACAGCCTTTAAAAACGAGGAAAGGCAACCGGCTTCAGCAAGTAATCAATGATATCCAGTTCATACCCATCCAGGGCATATTGAGGAAAGGCAGTGGTTAAAATAACCAATGGTGTAACGGTTGCTTTTTTCAGGTAATCCAGGCCCGAACGTTTGGGCATTTCAATATCCAGGAATAGGATATCGGCCTTATTGGATTGCAGGAAGGCTTCGACCTTGATCACATTTTCAAACTGACCGGCAGGCTCCAGGAAAGGCACCTGTTCCACAAACTCCTGTAATATTTTGCGGGCAATGGGCTCATCGTCCACCATGATACAACGTAGCTTCTTCATGTCATCAGGGTTAAATGAACAGTATAAACGGGAGGCTCCTTCACAATTTCCAGTGTATAACGATCCTTATACAGCAAATCCAGGCGGCGGGTAACATTACTTAAACCAATACCACCGGCAGTAGGTTCCTGCACTTCATAAGCATTGGTACAGGTAAACAGGATACTGCCGGGTACCTGTTGTAAGCTGATACTAATATGATTCACCTGATTATCTTCCCGCGTACTGAATTTAAAGGCATTTTCAACAAAAGTAAGAAAGATCAAGGGGGCAATTTTCACTTGCTTATCAACCATATTGATGGATAGATCAACATATAGGTTACTGTCACTGCGGGCCCTTTGCAAGGCCACATAATTTTCGAGGTAAATGGCTTCCTTTTCCAGTTCCACCCAATCCACATCCGCCTCGTATAGGTTGTACCGCAGCAGATCGGCAAACTGTAGCAGGATATCCCGCGCCTGCTGGTTTTCCCGGTCAATGGAGCCATAGATGGTATTCAATCCATTGAATAAGAAATGGGGATTGACCTGTGCCCGCAGGTATTTAAGCTCTGTTTCCAGTTGTGATATCTGAATATTCTTTACCTGCTCACCTTGTTCATACGACTTTTGAGAATAATAGACCATGGTGGACATAACCAGGAACCACAAAGCATTAAAGAAATTCCAGTGCAAATAGGATCTTACTGTCATAGGCTCATCGGGCCACACTTGTGCATCCCAGTACTGCTGGTTTAAGCTTCGCAGGTAGGTGTACAAAACAACAATAATACAAAGGCCTGCTATATACAGTAAGGTTCTTTTCTTTTCCAGCAATACCGGTATCAGAAAACGGATATTGCCATACAACAAGAGGGCGATCATGGCATAAAACAGCAGTAAGGATTGCAGGGACCATACAAATCCTTTTTCATGATCCACCCGCGGGAATCCATGATCCCATACAGGATATAAATACCCCAGAAGAGCCAGTGAAATAAGTTTCTTTTTGAAAGAAGGCAGGCAGGACTTTTATTTTGGTGGATGTATTTATAGGTGTGCTTGTTTTTCTTTATCCTGTTGGTATTGTTTGATCAGGGCAATAATGGCTGGTCGTTGAAAATAGTGGGCCCAACCCATGGGGGTAGTACCTGCTATTTTATCGTGTATGGTAAGATCGGCGCCGGCCTCCAGGGCCAGTTGCGCCAGGGCCGTATCGTCCTTTTGTGCAGCGATGTGCAGTAAGGTACTTTGCCATTCACCATATTGGCGGTTCACTTCACCTGGTTTGCCGGACAACAATTGGGCTGCACGTTCTTTCCAGCCAAGCTCCCAGGCTTCGAGGGCGGTATAGGATACGCCTTGCCCGATCAACCATTCTGCGGCAGCAGGCTGGTTAAAATGTGCCGCCAACTGCAGCAAACTCATGTCATTATTAAGGGGCTTATTCAATACCTCCGCTTCCAAATAAACTGCCGCCCTTTCCATAGCATCTGTATCCCCCCTACCCGTAGCTTCGGCCAACGCTACCAAAGCAGGCGAAGGTGGATTGGTGATGTATTTTTATTGGTTAACCACCAGGTACATCCATAACTAATGAACCGGAAGCCTACCTGCTCATAAGTACGGCGGCCAATATGATTGGCATTCAACATCACATACCGGTACCCCCTTCCTTTGGCATACTGGCAGGCTGCCGTTACAATGGCTTTACCAATGCCCTGCTTTTGCAGGGAAGGCAATACACCCACATTGTACATACCGGCAATACCCAATGGTCCGGTAGTGAAAAAAAGGCAACATTGGCCTACAATGGCTCCATCCAGGAAAGCGATGAAACGTTGTATCTTTTCCGGATGCACCCGCAATAAAGCATCGGAGATGGCGCCACCATTTTCGGCATAAGGAAGATCTTTAACCCCCTGTACAGGAATATCATTGGCGGCACGCAGCTCCAGGCCTGCCGGCGCCGCATACCCGGTTTGAACAGCCCCTACCTCCAGCGACATCCAACAGGGCTGCCAACCAGGCTGAAAACCCCGGGCCAGCAAAGCAATACCTATATCAGCCGGACAGGCAGGATACAATGACCAATACCCGATATTATCGGCCCCTTTCGACCGGAAAAATCCATCATACCATCCAAAGCTTGCTTTAGGTGATCAGCCACTAAAGAAGGGAATACGACAGCTGATCCATTGAAAGGGGTATTCGTATAAGTTAGTCCATCAATCGTATTAACAGTGCCACCCAATGCTACCGCATTGAGGTAAAACAATTGCCGGTGGTTTTCAGCAATGGCCTGCTCCAACTGTCCTGCACTGGCATTTCGGAGCACCTGGGTATCGTTGGCCGGAATGGAAGTCATAGTATTAGTTTAATGATTCAGATCTTGACCTCAATCGTAAATCTGTCCCACCATCTGGCGGGAGCCATTCGTTTGCTATGACAAACTGCCCGAAGCTCACAGCTCATAGCTTGCATTCCCCCACTCGCCTCTCTCCAAAACTAACAGAAAATTATATGCACTTTCCAACTATGTTTAGCCCCCACGCCCCTTTTCACGGCAATTACACGGATTATGTAGAATTTCATACAGGATATCACAAATGTTTTTTGATGCCCTGATTTGCCTGAAATTCAATCTGTCAGACATAAGAAGGCAGGCCTAAGGGAAAGTATAGCCATAAAAATTCAACCGCATGAACAACACTATTCTCTACACCCGCCTGCAGTCTATCGACCTGTTGCGCGGCGCTATCATGGTCCTGATGGTTATTGATCATGTACGTTGTTATTCGGGCATTCCGGCGGGTGGTCCGGACCCTGCTATCTTTTTCACCCGCTGGATCACCCATTTCTGCGCCCCTGTATTTTGCTTTTTTGCTGGCGCCGCTGCTTACCTGCATGGAAAACAACTCAATGACCAACGCAAGCTGGCGCTTTTCCTGGTTACCCGTGGCCTATTGCTGGTGGTGTTGGAACTTACCCTGGTGCGTTTTTGCTGGGCTTTTAAGATCGATTATACCCGGTTTGTGTTTATGGGCATCTTGTGGATGCTGGGGTGGTGTATGCTGATCATGGCTTTGCTGGTTCGGCTTAAACCCCTGGTGGTGGGCATCATTGGTATGGCCATTATCATTTTTCAACCCGTTTTTGCCTGGGCGCCCAGGGCGCTGCCCCCATCCCAACAAGCGGCCTTTGCCAGGGTATGGGAGTTTATCTATCCAACAGGACAGGATTGGCCGCCTCCTTTTGCCATCCTGTACGTGATCGTACCCTGGATAGGTGTTATGGCAGCCGGTTATGCGTTTGGTCTTATCCTGCAAATGGATGCTGCCCGGCGTCGCCGCATTTGCCTGCAACTGGGCTTATGCGCCACTGCTTTTTTTATTGTAGGCGCCAGTACCCTGCTAATACGGGAGCCGCAGGAAGAAAATGCCCCACCCTTTATTTTCCGGCTCCTCAACCAGCGCAAATACCCCGCATCCCCTGGTACCTGCTCATGACCCTGGGCCCCGTAATTGCCCTGATACCCTATGCTGAGAAAGCAAGCGGATGGCTGGCAAGGGCACTCTGTACCATTGGCCGGGTACCCCTCTTTATTACCTTTTGCACATTCCCCTAATCCACCTCAGCGCACAATTGGTTAACTTTATTCGTAACGGGTTCATAGCGCCTCAATGGTATTATACCGCACCATTTTCTTCCGTCCCTTCTCAATACACCTGGAACCTGGGGCTGCTATACCTGGTGGTACTGCTGGATGTTCTACTGCTTTACCTGGCCAGCCGGTGGTATGCCGCCTATAAGCAGGCACACCCGGCCAACCGGTGGCTCAAATATTTGTGAACCAGATATAACAGCAATTATGAAACTCAATCACCGCATCGGCCGGTTCATTATGGGACTTAAACGGCCCTCCAAATCCACCAATATGCGCAGACTGCGTGAATGGGGCGAAACGCTGGAAGCCTTTACCATCCGGGAAGTTACAATGAATGACCTGCCAGCTTTGGCAGCCCTGCATGTGCAAACCTGGGCTGATACTTACTGGACCATAAAAATCCACCCACTTACGAGATACGTGAACACCAGTGGCGTGAGCAATTCAGGAAACAAGATGGTAGCTGGTTTTGCTTTGTAGTCCAAAACCGCGAAGGCAAGCTCATCGGCTTTGCCAAAGGCGAAAAATACAATCACCATGACCTCCCCGATTTCGGTGGAGAACTCAATAAGATCTACCTGCTGCTGGAATACCAGCGCCTGGGCTTGGGCAGGCTACTGGTGGGCCATGTAGCCCGTCGATTCCTCGACATGGGTATTACCTCCATGGTATTATTTGGTACACCCCAAAATCCATCCAACCGGTTTTATGAAGTATTGCATGGGGAAAGGTTGTATGACAAGAAAGGAGAATTTCATGGAGGCTATGGTTGGCGTGACCTGCAGAAGCTGGCAGAAATATGTCCTATTGATTAATCCCTGCGTCATAGAGAGAACCGCAGTTACCACTTTAACACAATAGCACTCCATGATACAACCCATTGAAATGAAGCTGGAATTACCTATGAAGGTATACAACGATACCGCTACCACCAGTAAGGTATGGGCAATGTTAATAGCCAGCCATAACGGACAAGTAGACAAAGTAAAAGCACTGGCGGCTGAATGTCCGGGCCTGTTATATGCCCAATACAACTATACGCCCCCATTCACTTGGCCGTACGGGAAGGGCATACAGCTTTAGTAGAATACTTGTTGAATGAAGGAGCATTGGACCCATCCTACCGCATTTATCCATTTTTAGACAGTCTTCTCACCATCGCTCAGGATAGGGAACACCATGCTATTGTCCGTTTGCTTGAACAATACCTCAGCAATCCTTCTCTTTGCCAATTCACCGGCGATACCGGTGGCACCCTCTATAACCGAACACCAACGGAAACAGCATTTGAACAAGCAGTAAATAAAGATGACCTGGAACAAGTTGAAAAATTATTGGATGTGCATCCTTCCTTTGCACTGGATGACACCTTCTTTTGGAGCGAAGGTATTTTGATGATGCCTGCCAAAGTAGCCAACTATAGAATGGTGGAGTTATTAATGCGCTATGGCGCCAGGGTTCCCCCTATATTAAAGTGGGCACAGTTTTATTATTTTGAACGATATGAAAGTGCTGTTTTTATGATGGAACATGGTATGAACCCGCATGTAATGAGTTGGCATCATGTAACCCTATTGCATGATATGGCGCAAAAGGGTTTCCTGGATAAGGCAGCCCTGTTGATAAAGTATGGTGCCAAGATCGACCTTGTTGATGAAGAGTACCGGTCTACTCCACTTGGTATGGCTGCCCGCTGGGGCCGGGAGGATATGGTAGACTATTTGCTGCAACAGGGTGCCGATCCCAATCAATCAGGCGCCCCCTGGGCCACACCACTTGCCTGGGCTAAAAAGAAAGGGTATACCAACATTGAAAGCAAACTTCGCCGTGCAGGCGCGCTACATTAAATACAACCAGGTGCCGGTAAAAAATAAATGCCATGTACATAACACCATTACCAATAACAGCCAACCTGGAACAATACCAACAGCAGGTAGACAGCTTATATACCGGTTGCATGGCACGCGAAAAGGATGCATTGCAGTTCATGTATAACCATCACCCTCAATGGTGGAGAAAGACAGAGGCAGAAATGCTCAATACCCCCATTGCAAAAGAAAATGCCACCAATGCCCTTGCCTGGTTTTATGCATTCACCAGTTGGGAAACCCTGATGGCCTGGGTGGCAGCTATTACAGAACCAGGCGCTCAAGCCGCAAGGTTTGAAGAAGCTGTGGATACCATCGTAGCCGGTGATATCCCAGCATTAAAGACATTGTTGCATAATGATCCTTCCCTGATCAACGCAAGATCACTACGCTCCCATCATTCAACCCTGTTACATTATACGGGCACCAATGGCGTGGAAGGTTACCGCCAGCGTTATCCGCCCAATGCGGTGGAAGTATTGCAATTGCTATTGGCCGAAGGTGCTGAAGTAGATGCCCAGGCGGGGATGTATGGTGGCGGTTCTACTACCCTGGGATTGGTAGCTACCAGTATCCATCCGGCCAAAGCCGGTATTATGACCACCCTGTTGGATATTTTACTAAAGGCCGGAGCAGTGATCGACCAGCCCGGCGCTGCCGGCAACGGACACTATGCCATTAATGGTTGCCTGGCTAATGGCCGGCCCGAAGCGGCCGACTACCTGGCCCGCCATGGCGCCCTGCTCGATCTGGAAGGCGCAGCAGGTGTAGGCCGACTCGACATCGTAAAAGCTTCTTCGGGAAAGATGGCAGCCTGCAGCACAATGCTACCCGCCAGCAAATGGAAGCGGGTTTTATTTGGGCCTGCGAATTTGGCCATCCACCTGTAATAGATTACCTCATTGGCCAGGGCCTTGATCCCAATATAGCGGTAAATGGTATGTATGGATTGCATTGGGCCCTTATTGGCGGTCACCTGGAAGTAATACAATTACTCCTGCAACATCGGGTGTCGCTGGAAGCCCGCAATCAGTATGGCGGCAATGCCATTGGCTGCGCCGTTTGGTCGGTATGCAACAGCGATGGCGTCTATCGCTGGCCCGAAAGAGAAGTGGATTATATGCTGATCATTGAAACCTTGCTCAGAGCAGGTGCTTCCATTGAGCAGGGTATGCTGGCCTGGCTGGCACAGCAAAACGATATGCCTGCATCCACCAGGCAAAGCCTGGATACACTTTTTCGCCAGTACGGCGCCATCACCTGATCAATTATCCCACCATGCCAACAACCCATAACGAACAACTACCACCGCAAAAACCGGCCATCTTATTTTTTGAAGTAGACGAAGTACATACTATGCAGGAGGCTATTGCTGCCCGTGGCGGTAAAACCAGCCGGCCGGAAAAAGTGAACTGGATCAAGATAAACTTCTTTGAAGTGCGTGATCCCGATGGGCATATCCTTTGGTTTGGTAAATCCTATCATGAATTCTATGCCGATGTCCATACCGAAGTAGGCAAAGGACAATTACGCACCATTATGCCTTGTATGCCCCTTAGCAATATACCTGCCGGTATTGCCTGGTATCGCGATGTACTGGGATTCAGCATCAACTACCAGCAGCACGACCTTGGCGTGATGGATCGGGATAGTATACGCCTCTTACTCATAGCACGCAGCCCGCAACATAATGGCATTGGTAGCTGTGCTTTTTATATCCACGACGCCGATGCACTCTATACAGAATTATTGGCTAAAGGTGCGCTTATTGCTGCCCCACCCATAAGTCAACCCTGGGGTCTGCGGGAATTTCACGTATCAGATCCCGAAGGGAATACCCTCACCTTTGCCCAAACATTCGAATAACCTGTTTTATTTTTTAGTTCAAGCTGCGATTTTGTGTCTACTTTGGTCTTTCAATAAATAATCCTAACTACATGAGAAAAAGACACTCTTATCATGCTTTATTATATTGTTCGCACTCCATTCTATCCAGGCGCAACTAAAAAGCCCATTGTCATTCCTTTTACCTTAACCAGCGAAGGGCATATCCTGGTCAAAGCTACCATCAATGGTGTGGAAGGTGATTTTATTTTTGATACAGGGGCTGGTATCAATATGGTTACCCAAAAATTTGCGGACAAACTGGGATCACTACAGAAAACAGATGGTTTTTATGTAGGCCACCGCGCCACTGGAGAAGCTATCTCTACCGACCTATGGGTGATCAAAGACCTCCAAATGGGGGCATTCGCCTGCACCGGTCAAAAAACCGCAGTAGCAAAGGTCGATTTCCCGTTGGATGGATTGATATCGCTTATGCCATTTATCAACTCACCGATCACCATCGATTATAGCAACAAGCGCCTTACCATAGAATCCAATTCATCCCTGCAGCAATTACTGCCTCAAAGCAAGATCATTCCCTTACAGATCTCTTATGAACGCGAAACAGTGGTCGAAATATTTACGTATGTAAGATTGAACAACCAAATTACCGCTCAAATATCACTCGATTGTGGTGCCGGTTTTAATGTCTTTAGGTTTAACTCCCGGTACATGGCCCCACTGGGTATCGACAGCCTGAAAGCCGTGAAAAAGTATATTAAAAGCCCCTTTGACACGACCAAAGGGAATACCTATTATACAACTGACCTGGCTGAATTACGTACCATTTCCAATGGCACCACTGCCAACAATATCAAGGCTACTTTTATAGAGGGACTGATTGTAGAAGGGATCACCGGCATGAACTGGCTGGGCGACCAGATCACCATTGATATTGCCCATAAGCGAATGTTGGTACGATCAAAACATTGACAGTCCTATTACAAGGCAATTCAATTACAATCAAGAACACCGTACCATTCATGCAGATCAATCAGGCAACCAGAGAACACCATCCCATACTGATCGATATATGGGAAGCCTCCGTACGCGCCACCCATCATTTCCTGACCAATGAAGACATCCTGTATTTCAGGCAGCGTATACCGGAGCAATATTTTAACCTGGTAGACCTCTACTATATTAGCAACGAGCAACAAGAGATTACCGGCCTGCTGGGTTTATCGCCCGGCAAGATAGAAATGCTGTTTATCCATCCCCGCCATTTCAGGAAAGGCTATGGCAACCTGCTGACCGGTTATGCCATCAGGCAGCACCAGGTAAACCAGGTGGATGTGAATGAACAAAATCCCCAGGCTGTAGCTTTTTATCTCCGGCAAGGCTTCCGGATTATCAACCGGCTCGAAAAAGACAATGAAGGAAAAGATTTCCCGATACTGCAAATGGAGTTGTAGTAGCAAGCAGTAAAAATAATAAAAGAGGCCGCCTTAACAGGTGGCCTCTTTTATTATTGGAAAAACTATAATCTTAGTGACCAGGGTGCGGTTGAGCGGCACCAGGTGCGGGTGCTGTGGGAGCAGGTGCAGGTGCATTCGCATCTGTTACATCCACGATCTCAATATCAAAGATCAGGCTTTCATGTGGCTTTCCACCAGGACCGGGCCTGTCGCCATAAGCCTGGAAGAAGGGAATGTACAAAGTACCTTTACCGCCTTTCTTAAAGAAAGCCAGTCCCTCATCCCATCCGGGAATTACTGAACCAGTACCCAGTACCAGGTCGAGCGGAGGCCTGCTGCCATCCATATTGCTTTCAAATTGCGTGCCTGTTGAAAATACCTTACCAGTATATTTAACAGCCAGTTTTTTACCTACAGCAGCTTGTTCGCCAGTACCCAATTGTTTGATCTGTACATAAGTACCGCCGGCAGCTTTTTGTGTAGTGATCTTATTCTTGGCCAGGTAGTCTTCGATTTCCTTAATAGCCGGTGCTTTCAATTTTTCACCTTCAGCAGCGAGCTTCTGTTGCTCAACTTGCTGACGGGCTTGCTCTTTGGTGCTTTCAGCCATCTGGTCTTTCTGCGCCAGGCTATCGGCAGTAAATACATCCAATACCTTAAAGGTGATGAAGATCTTGTCTTTCTTGGTAATGAATGGAGGCAAGCCACCTGGATTCTTTTTAAACAGTGTATCAGCCAGCATTACTACTACTGCGCTATCGCCTTTGCGCAACAAGGGGAAAATTTCAGCCGGGTGATACATTGGGCCGATGCTGTCTACTTGAGCATAAGAAGGCATTTTACCATAAGTTTCGCCCAACAGGGAGTCTTTGCTACCCCCTTTAATGCGTTGTGAAACATGAAACTTCAGCACCTGGCCGCGTTGTACAGGCTTTCCTTTACCATCAGAAATTACTTTGTATAAGAGGCCGCTTTTTGTTTTTTTTTGAAACCACCGCCTGAACATGCTGCCATTAACAGGATTACTGCCAGGCTACCAAGAAGAATCGTTGTCCTTTTCATTTGAGTTAATTGTTTTTATAGGTCACCTGCCACTTCACCAGCGGCAAAAATATAGTGCTGATTCTAAGAGAAATTTCAAGTATACTGGCTTCCGGTCTTACTGACTTCCCGACTTGGGGATTTAATCCTGTAATTCCAGCGCGCTCAGTTTCATCGCTTCCAGGAAATCCTGTACCGTTTGATCAAGGGGCGCTGCTGCGTCCACCGGCCGCATTGAAATGGCCCCCGCCTTCAAAATATTTACGGGCAAAGGTATTCACATCAAAATCGCCCTTGCTGCGGAAACTCCATTTGCGTTCCTCGTCACGGTCAATCACCAGTGCAGCCAGTTTGATACCCTGTATACTGAGCGGGTAGTTAACCAGGCCGTCGGAATCGCCGGTCTTGATCTCATACCGCAACAGGTCTTTTTGGAGATCGCTATCAATGCAGTATTGTATTCATAATAGATCTCCATGCGGTGCAGTAGTACATGACCAATGAAGCGCAAACGGTTTTCCAGGAAATTGTCATAAACGTTTTCATGTACCTGCGTATGGTTCAATCCCCTGCTTTTCAGGTCCGATACCATGGCGTGCACGGCAGCGCTGGCGGCCGGGAACCGGAACGAACCCGTATCGGCCATTACTCCGGCATAGAGGCATTCGGCTATCGCGAGGTTGATGGTATCGCCATGGCCCGAGCCGGTAATAAAATCATACACCATTTCGCAGGTGGAGCTTTTAGACGTATCGCTGATGCCATAAGCAAAACTTTCCACTTCGGGTTGTTGGTGATGGTCGATCAGGATGCGGGTATTGGCTACCGCCCTTATTTTGGGTGCCAGGTTCTTAGTTCGTAATAACACATTGAAATCCAGGCAAAAAAGCCATTCAGCTGCCTGAAGCAAGCCTTCTGATCTTTCCCGGTTCAGTTCAAAATCTACGACTGTATCACAACCCGGCATCCAGTTGAGCCACCTGGCCCAATTGGTGGGCGAGATCACTGTAACCTGGTGGCCAAGCTGTTTTAGAAAATGGTAGAGGCCCAGGGCTGATCCCATGGCATCCGCATCGGGCTTCTGGTGCATGGTTATCACCACCGTACGGGGAGTAGTAAGTAATGGATATAATTCCTGGATAGGTAGCATAAAATGGTGGCAAAGTTGCAGAAATAAAGTCCAATGACCAACTATTTCAAAGGCAGAAATTAAGGATTTACAACGGTTGCCGCCAATTGCCTATTGGATTACCCCTACACCCGGTACAACAGCACCTGACAACTCACAAGCCTGTGTAAGAATCCTGGTACCCAAGCCCTAAATCCAGAATCAAGACTTATATTTGCGGCCAAAATTGAGTAAAACTATATGAGCAACCGCACGTTTACGATGATCAAGCCCGATGCAATGAAGAATGGTCATGCCGGAGCGATCCTGGACAGGATCATTAAAGAAGGCTTCAGGATCGTAGCCTTGAAACAAACGAAACTGAGTGCTGAAAAAGCCGGCGAATTCTACGCTGTACACAAAGAACGCCCCTTTTATGGCGAATTGGTATCTTTTATGAGCAGCGGGATCATCATTGCCGCTATCCTCGAAAAAGAAAATGCGGTGGCTTCTTTCCGCAAACTGATCGGTGCTACCAATCCGGCTCAGGCCGAAGAAGGTACTATCCGTAAATTATATGCTACTTCCTTAGGCGAGAATGCCGTTCATGGTAGTGACAGTGATGAGAATGCCGCCATCGAAGGCAGCTTCTTCTTTAGTGGATTGGAGCAGTTTTAATTTGAAAATATCGCAATTTGAAAATGTGCTAATGCCATCCACGTAGAGCGCATTAGCACATTTTCAAATTATCAAATCCGCCCATTAATTCTTCAACGGCGTCAAGGTATACCCCTTCTTCTTCAACAAATTGATCACCCCTTGTTCCCCCCAGGTGGCCGGCACCTACGGCAAATAAAGTAGAACGGGGGCCCATCATATTGGGCATATTGGCTACCCAACGACGGTTACGGCCAAACAACAGGAGGTCCATATACTGCTCCATACCAGGATCACTCTTTTGTACCAGTGCGTCCATTTTCTGCAAATCCTGTTTACGGTACACATCCACCATTTCCAGTGTTACCTGTTTGTAACTGTCAATACTATCAATATACGCTACCAGGTCCTTGGCCTGTTTGTCGTAAGGAATGCTGTCAAACAACCCAGCCTGGAACTCGGCCGTTTCCAGTCCCTTTATTTCTTTCTCATATTGCTTGCTTTCCGCCATGATCTGCTGTTCCATGCCGTTCTTCTTTTCATTGTCGCAGGTCATCACCTGTTCGCCGATCAGGCTGGAAACAAAATAGGGCTTAAAGCGGTTCATAAAGGAAAGCGACATGGGCATTTTATGTGCTTTGAAGTATTTGTCTACCCGGTCATATTCTTCTTTGGTAAGCAGGTCCGATAGTTTCTTACCGTCATTCATCTTCAGGTATTTCATGGCTCCCATCAGCTCATTCATATCGTCCATATCCAATTCAAAATAGATCACCTGCACATCTTTGATCGCCTTTTTAAGGTTGGCGCTCAAGCCGGCATCCTTATCACAAAGAATATGCATGGTGCCAAACAGGTAAGATGGTTTTCTAAGCCATTGCCTGTTATCTCCCACAACAGGGTATTTTGGCCGGCTGCTTTGCCGGGCGTTTTGGGTTTAGCGGCAGCCGGTTTGGCGCCCATCGTTTTCACCTGGGCTGTCTTTTTCGTTTGGGAATACCCTAAACCGGCCATGGCTACCCAACAGATCACCATAAAAGATGTTTTCACGAACATGGTCAAGTGCTTTATTTTTTTATTTTACCAATCAAGTCTTTTTTTACCTTATCATTGTGCTCTAATACCCCCTAGTATGCATACCCTCCTAAACCCCAGGTACCAGGTACCTGATCTTTCATGCCAGTCCTTTCCCAACCATCCACCTCCACAGACAAAACTAATGGGCGGTATTCACAAAAGCCAATAAAAATAATTATTCCTGTTAAAGGTTCTGAATAATAGCCGGTTAGTTCCTGCGTTATTACGCAAGACTATAGCAGCTGGCAGAACCTCCCAGGTTCAAAAACTAAACAACAATATGAGAAAAATGATCGCCCTGATCACAGTTTTGGGGCTTACGCTGTCTGCTTTTGCCCAAAAAGACAAGGATATTCCTGCTTTTGGCACGGTTGATAAAGCCGACCTGTTGTTAAAGGAATGTGAATTTGACAAGGATGCCGAGGCATTGGTATTATTCGACGTGGGCGAAGCCTATCTCGACATGATGGGTTCCATTGAACTGGTCCATCATGTACGCATTAAGATTTTAAAAGATAAAGGGCTGAAGGTTGCCGATATCCATATTCCCTATCATAGCTACCGGAATGACGAGTCGATCAAAAGCCTGTCGGCCCAAACCTATAACCTGGATGCCGCAGGCAATATGGTGATTACGAAAGTGGAGAAAAAGCTGATCTACGAAAAGCCGCTGAGCAAACGATATTCCGAACAGGTCTTTACCTTTCCCGAGGTAAAAGCAGGCAGTATTATTGAATACAAGTATGTACATACCAATATTGGCCTGACCAGTTGGTATTTCCAGCGCGCCATGCCGGTAAAATACAGCCGTTACCGGGTAAGTTTTCCGGATGAATATGAATTCACCGCCACTCCTTATTGTGTATTGCCGGTAGAGAAGAAGTCGGAAAACAAAGCCCGCCGAACTACACAGACACTTATCATGTCTAATATCCCTGCACTGCGGGATGAACCCTATATTTCTTGTGATGATGATTACCTGCAACGGGTTGAGACCAGGGTTTTAGCCTATAATCCGCCTTATGGACTCCGTCAAAACAGGCAGCCCAACTGGCCACAAATTATTAAATACCTGGCGGAAGATGAGGATTTTGGTGTACAGCTTAAAAGGGAGATCCCCGTACGGCCGACCTGGATGAGGCTTTGAAAAAGCTGACGGACCCCTACCAAAAAATGGAGACCATTCATAACTATGTACGCAAAAACATGGAATGGAATTCCTATGGCGGCATTTGGGCATTGAATGGCGTTAAGAGTGCCTGGAAAGATAAAAAGGCACTTCGGGTGAGATCAACCTCATCCTGGTCAACCTGCTGAAAGATGCCGGTCTCAAAGCCTCCCCCTATTGGTAAGTACCCGCCAGAATGGCCGTGTCAATACCTCATTTGCCGATTGGCGCCATTTCAATAAAGTATTGGCCTATGTTACCATAGGAGAGAAAGTATATGTGCTCGATGCCACAGAAAAACATACTCATTCCAAGCTCATCCCCTATGAAGTAATGTATTCGGAAGGGCTGGTGATCGAAAAGATCGATACCTGGGAATGGGGCTGGCGCACCTTGTGGGATGAAAAACCGCACCTCCGGGAAACAATTTTTCTAAGGGCCAATATTGATGAGAAAGGGCTTATGCAAGGCGAAGCCAGCGTTTCCAGCTATGATTATTCACGCGTTCGACGCATGCCCATATTAAAAGAAGGGAAAGATAAACTGGTAGAAAAATTCTTCACAGCCGGTAATACCAGCCTAAAAGTGGATAGCATCACCCTCAAAAATGAAGAGGTAGATTCCTTGCCACTTACCCAATCTATTCAATTCAGCCAGCCCATTAATAGTTCCGGCGATTACAAATACTTTTCGATCAACCTATTTACCGGCCTGGAGAAGAATCCCTTTCTGGCCGACAGCCGGTTCTCGGACGTATTTTTGGTTCCAACCAGCATTATCAACTGGTGACCAATATCACCATCCCGGAAACCTATGAATTTGAGGCGCTGCCCAAAAGCATGCGGATGATAATGCCCGATACCAGCATTGCCATCAGTCGCTATATTAACTCAGAAAACAATGTATTAAACGTTCGTATCTCCCTGGAATTCAAAAAACCTTATTTTACAGCTGAAGAGTACCCCGATTTTAAGGAATTTTACAAGCAATTATTTACATTACTGAATGAGCAATATGCCATTCGTAAAAAGCTAAACCCTGACGTACATGAAATTTGAGCCTGGTATGGTAAGCCCCAACGTAGAAAATTGCTATTGATCGTATTATCCTTTTTCCTGAGCGCAACCAGTTGGGCGCAGCCGGAATTTGAAACCTGGAATAAACTTACCCAGGAAGAACGGGAAATGAAGGTATGCGCTTTTGACAGCGAAGCAGTAGCCATTGTACTGCTCGATGAAGCTGTTTCTGATTATGATGATCAACGCCAACTCATCACCCATCGCCATATCCGGATCAAAATACTTAAAGAGAAAGGGATTGAACATGCCAACATTGCTATCCCCTTTTACGCCAAGAATGATTTCCAATCCATTGACATTATTGAGGCCCAGGCTTTCAATTTCGATGCCAACAACATGCAAACCATTCAGGGGTAGACAGGAAATCAATTTTTACTGAACCCCGCAATGAAGCGTGGCACCTGAAAAATTCACCTTCCCCGGCATCAGGGTGGGCAGTATTATAGAGTACCTATACCGAAGCACAGAAAAGAACTACTTCAACCTGGACGATTGGGAGTTTCAACACGAATTACCGGTTGTACAAAGCAAATACGACCTGGGCATTCCTCCCAATTATGAGTTCGCTTATATGGTACACAAAAGCGATCAACTGCCTATCACTGTAAAACCCAATTCAAGGGATGGAAGGATATTCTTTGAAATGAAGAATATTCCCGGTTTGCGCGATGAGCCCTATATGGATGCAAGGAAGGATTACCTGCAACGAGTTACCTTTCAACTATCGGCCTTTAACAATGGGAGCTTTGGAAGCAGAAAGTACATGACCTCCTGGGAGGAAGTAACCCGCGAATTGAACAACGCGCCCTATTTTGGCACCCAGATCGGCAAGAATATCAGTGGTACCGACGACTTCATTGCCCAAATGAAAGCACTGCCTTCGGCCATGGAAAAAATGAAGCGCATCTATAATTATACCCGTAATTATATGACCTGGAATCGCTTTTATGGCTATGGTAGTTCGGACGGTGTAAAAGCTGCCTGGAACAAAAAAACCGGCAATATCACCGAGATCAACCTGATCCTGCTCAACCTCCTAACCGAGGCAGGACTGGAAGCCTACCCTATGCTGGTGAGTGAGCGGCAACATGGCAAAGTGTATACCCAGTATCCGTTTGTCGACCAGTTCAATGCTACCTACGTAGCCGTTCAGATTGACGGTAAAAAGTATTTCCTGGATGCTACCGATCCTTATGGCCAACCCGAAATGGTGCCTTTTGAGATACTAAATACCACCGCCTTTATTGTAAACCGGAAAAAGGCGGCATTATTCAAATAACCGATGAGTCACTGCAATTTAAAGACAATATCACCATTACCCTTAAAATGGGCGCCAGCAATATGCTGCAGGGCGAGGTCTATTTGAATAGCCAGCAATATGCACGTATTGACCGCTTGCGCCGTTGGAAACGAAGCCGCGAGAAATATGTGAATAGTTTTCAGAAAGCCGGCACTTCCATTATCGTAGACAGTATTGAAAGTAAAAATGATGACCAGGATTCCCTGCCCCTGAACCAGCATATCCGTTTCAGGGTACAGGCCAACAGTACCGGTGATTATATCTTTATGCCCATCAACTTGTTCTCGGGCTTTGAAACCAATCCCTTTATTGCCACCAACCGGTTCAGCGATGTTAATTTTGGGTATCGGCAAAACATCAGTTTCAGCACCTATATTGAGGTACCCGACGGATACGCGCCCGATGCCTTGCCCAAATCACTGCAATTGGTCAACACCGATAAAACAGTGATCTTTATCCGGGAATTGTTTGATGATCCGGCCAATAAAAAAGTACTGGCACGCGTACGGATCGAATTTAAAAAGAGCCTGTACACCGTAGATGAATATAGCGAACTGAAGGAGTTTTATAAGAAGATGTTCGACATGCTCAACGAACAAGTTGTATTTAAGAAAAAGTAATGGTTATGAAAAAGCGATTGTTGATAGCTATGCCCGCTTTATGCTGGTGCTGCTTGGTGGCAGCCCAGTTACCCAGTTATGATGTAGCCTCTATACCAGAGGAAGCCAAAAAGAAAACCTCGGTGATCAAGCGGTATGAAAATACCATTTTTGAGGTAACTGGGATTGACCGGGCTACTTTAAAGACCCATGAGGTATACACCCTGCTAAACGACACCTATCGTGGAGCACTGAACTTCAGTGAATACAACAACAAGTTCCATATACTGGAGGATGTTGAGATCAAAGTATATGACGCCAAAGGCAAACAGATCAACAAGTACCGGAAGAAAGATCTATACATGCAAGCCTCGTCGGGTGACGGGTTGATCGATGACAGGAGCTTTTACAGCATCAACATTCCAGTGGCCGTTTATCCGGTTACAGTAGAATATATATACGAAGTACGTTACAAAGGCACCCTGTTCTATCCCTGGTACACACCAGGCCATGGAGTACTGCAATCGACCTTTACAGCCAAGGTGCCAAAGGATATGGACCTCCGGTACCTGGCAAAAAACGTTACATTAACGCCCAAGATAACGGAAGAAGAAAAATATAAAACCTACCAATGGGATGGCAGTAACCTGCCACGTATAGAACAGGAAGAAGGCTCTACCAGCAGCCGGGAAAGTATTTACCCCTGCATTGTACTGGCTCCTTCCCGCTTCAAAATGGATGAGTATGATGGCAATATGAGCTCCTGGAAAAGCCTGGGCGCCTGGTACAATACCATGCACAAAGGATTGGATGTATTGCCCGAAAGCAGGGTAATCTTTTGAAAGACCTGGTAAAAGATGCCAAGGACGACCGGGAAAAAGCAAGGATCATTTATGACTACCTGCAAAAGAATTTCCGTTATGTCAGTATTCAACTGGGCATTGGTGGCTGGCGCTCACTATCGGCCGATTTTACCGACCAAAAAAGTATGGCGATTGTAAGGGACTCTCCAACTATATGTATGCCGCATTGAAAGCCGTAGGTGTAAAAAGCTATCCGGCATTGATCAGCGCCGACTACAACAAAGAACCATTAGACCCCAGCTTCCCTATGAGCGGCTTCAACCATGTGATCCTTTGCGTACCGCAGCCCAAGGATAGCATCTGGCTGGAATGCACCAGTAAAACCAACGACTTTGGGGTATTGGGCAGTTTTACCGAAAACAGGAATGCCTTGCTGATCACAGAAGATGGTGGTGCACTGGTAACTACTCCTTCCAGTAAACCAGCCGACAATAAGTTCGATATAACAACGGTGGTTGCCTTACAAATGGATGGCTCGGGTAAAACAACGAGTACCTTCAAAACTACGGGCGAATACAAGGAAATGATGGGCAGTGTGATCGATGAAAAGAAAGATGACCAGAAAGATTTTATCATCAATGGCATGGGCTTTAAGCAGCCCGATGAATTTATACTGCAGAAAAAGAAGCCTTGAAAACGTTGACCACCGAGTTGGAGATGCGTATTGAAAAAGTGCCCGAATTCATTGCCGGAAACAAAATGTTCTTTAGCCCCGGATGTATAAACTTTTCGGCAGCAAATTACCCACGTCCGAGAAACGAAAAAGGGATTTTTACTTCCACAATCCCTATCAAAAACCGACACCACCCTGTTGCAACTGCCCGAAGGATTTGCGGTAGATGCCCTGCCCCAGTCTAAAAGCATTACATGTCCCTTTGCTGCCTATACTACCCAATACTGGTATGATGATAGCAAAGAGCCGTTTATTCCACCAGCTCTTTGGTATTGGAGCAACACCGGATACCCGCTGCTCAATATGCCGAGGTAAAAAATTCTTTGAAGAAGTATTACTGGACGATGCCCAACGAATAGTGATCAAGAAGCAGTAACCACTGCTTCTTCTCCATACATCTGTCCTTTGAACTTCAGCGATGGCGAAGGCAGCATGGCGCCCAGTCCCAGCTCAGGCCATTTCTTATCCACCGAAGCAATGGTTTCATCGGCGGCCACAATGATATTGGGCCAGTCGCGCTGAAAATCATCAAAGGCCTTGGTCTTGATCGTACCATCAAAACCCATACAGGCCCATTTTTTACCTGGCTGTTGCAACGAAAGCTGTTCGGCCGGCAAACTATCGCGCCGGGGGTCGAGGTTATTACAGAAGCGCCATAAAGCCACCGGCAGGTCATTGGCATCTACCGTATGCTCTACATACAACACCATTTTAATACCTTCAATAACATGACTCTGGCATAACTGCTGGTGCAGTTCCCGAACATGCCCCTTACGCTCCTTCTTAACGGATACGACCAAACAGGGAATATCAAGCGCCAGTAAGCCCGTATTGATACTATGAATTTCCGGGAACTGCGAAAGGATCATGGCATCATCTACCTTAAAATCCGTAAGCTGCAAAAAATAAGTATCGTCTGTTTCTTCTTCCAGCTTAGCCGTTCCGTCGATACACATTTTTCCACCAAAGCCTAATTTACTACAACTATGGTCCAGTACATCCATGGGCCCTTGTGAGAAATAGATATCAGTAGCCGGATTGAGGTGCTTAAAAATATATTGCGCCAGTGTTTTATAATCCGTGATGGGCACTTTACCATCTGCTAAAACCAGTATCTTATTAAACATCATCTGCCCGGCACCCCACATGGCATTCATCACTTTTTGTCCCTGACCGGGGTATTCCTTGTTGATCTTCGTGATCACCAGGTTGTGAAATACCCCTTCTACCGGCATATCCATGTCAACGATCTCGGGCACCATCGTCATCTTGATCGGCGCCAGGAAAATACGTTCCGTAGCTTTCCCCAGCCAGGCATCTTCCTGTGGTGGAATGCCAACAATCGTAGCCGGATAAACCGGGTTCTTGCGGTGTGTAATGGCGGTAATATGAAAACGGGGATACCAGTCGGGCAGGGAATAATAACCTGTATGGTCGCCAAAGGGGCCTTCCCAGATCAATTCATCAGCCGGGTCTACATATCCTTCTATAACAAAATCCGCGTCGGCCGGCACTTCAATGGAAGGCTGTGTAATACATTTCACCAGCTCTACTTTTTTCTTGCGCAGGAAACCCGCCAGCATGTACTCATCCACATTCTCGGGCAAAGGCGCCGTGGCGGAATAAGCATATACCGGATCGCCTCCCAGGGCTACTGCAACCGGCATTTTTATGCCCAATTTCTTGTATTCACTGAAGTGTTTGGCACTCACTTTATGCCGGTGCCAATGCATACCCGTTAATTGCGGACCAAATACCTGCATGCGGTACATGCCTACATTGCGGGTATTGGTGTGGGGTCTTTGGTATGAATGATGGGCAGCGTCACAAAAGGACCGCCATCCTTGGGCCAGCAGGTGATTACCGGCAACTTATTGATATCTGCCTGCTCTCCTTGCAAGATCACTTCCTGACAGGCGCCCCGGCCACTTTTCACTTTGGGCATCCAGGAGGCAAACTCGCTCAATTTGGGCAGCAGTTTCAATTTATCCAATATACTTTCCTTGGGAGAAGAAAGCAGCTTAAAAGGTCTTCTATATTACGTGCTACATCATCCAGGTGCTGTACCCCCAGCGCCAGGCACATGCGGCGCTCACTACCATAGGCATTCATCAATACAGGGAAATCGTATCCCGTATTTTCAAACAACAGCGCTTTGCCACCGCCCGGCGTTTTACTGATACGATCAGTGATCTCTGCTATCTCCAGTTTGGGGTCAACATAAGTCTTTATACGAACCAATTCACCCGCCTGCTCCAGGGTGTCAATAAAATGCTGCTGATGCTTGTATGCCATGCTTTTGTATTTGCGGGTGCAAAGGTACGGCAGAAATGAAAGCCGGCCAGAAGGAAAAGCGTAGCGCTCAATCCCGCCTTTTTGCCGGCTTTAGACAGGGCCTACAACAACTGCGGCGCCCAAAAAGGCGCCACAGCATCCTATTAGCAGGTAGTGAGTGATTGATCAATAAACATTCCGGGGGCAACCCAAGCGGCTTCCGCCCCTGCCGCCCCTGCCGCCGCCACCACTTTTGCCCGAACCGCCAATGCCAATGGTGAGCGTAAGACCCTGGAAATAATACCAGTCCTTTGTTTTAGCATTACCCCGCAAAGCATCTACAGGCGGATAATTAGGATCACCATCCTTTAGCTCACCGCCCCGGTACGACATTTCCACCGCCTTCAGCCCTTTTTCCTGTGCCAGTATAAAGGGGTCTACATACCGCGTACTTACATCGTCCAGGTAATCTGTAAATGTTTTACGCAGTCCCACCTCATAAGCGAGGATCACATTATTACTGATGCGGAATTTAATCCCCCACCAAATGGAATGGCAAACTGTGTAAGCTTGTATTCCTTCCTGTCAGGATAGGCCGCGAGCCCCTGCCCTTCTGTACTCAATGGTTTCAGATATACTTTATTTCCCAGGCTGTCAAAAGCATAAGGTTTGAAATGAAACAGGCCAACGCCAGCAAATACATAGGGAGATATCTTCTTATCTTCCATATTGAACAACGTGTATTCCAATAAGAGGTTACCCTCCACGATCCGGCTTTGGAAGCTAAGGTTACGGGGACGTAATTTGGCATCGCTATTCTCCCGGTCGCTGCCTTCAATGGTTCCATATTGGATTCCCGTACGAATGGCAAAATGAGGCGTAAAATCATATTTCAGACCAGCACCAATACCCAGGTTGGATTGATTGAGCGTAAATGCCCGGCCTTGTAATTCGCCCTGGTAATTGGTCACCCCACCAAAAAGCGTCAGGTGCAAACGGCTTGATTCCTGGGCATAACTAAATACAGGTAACAATAAACACAATAGTGCGGACTTTCGCATACGTAAGATAGATTTTTGGGTTTCAGCAGCTATTTGGCTGTGATAAGTTCTTGGGACAGATCAATCTCTACGGATGCGGTCAATATAAGGGGATAAAAGCACCTTAGGAATGGTACATGGAACGCAAGTTTCGCGCCAATTATCAAACCGGGAAAGTTCAATTCACCACAATGGTTCGGATGTGGATAAATCAATTCATCCTGCCGGTATTTAGGGGTATTTAAAGATACGGGCAACCAGGAAAGAGGGTTGGGTATCAGGTACCGGTCAATTTGATGGTGAGCAGGAATTGGAAAAGATTGGTATCGGTAGACAATTGTAGTTTTTGCGCAAGCGGTACCGACTGATTTCCACACCACGCACGGATATATTCATTAACTGCGCAATTTCTTTGGTTGATAAATTCATCCTCAGGTAGGCGCATAATTTGATCTCATTGGCTGTTAACTGCGGATAATGTTCTTTCAATGCCACCAGGAAATCACTATGCACCCGGTCAAAATGGAAAGCAAACTGCTCCCAGCCCTGATCCATCTTGTCTTCTTCATGTAAGATACGCAACAATTTTTCAACTCTTCCCCATCATCAGCATTAACGGGCATTTTCTTCAACCGCGTCAACTCTTCTTTGATCCTGGTAAGTAATTCTCCTTTTTGCACCAGGTGCATGGCCGAGGAAGCCAGCTCTTTATTCTTGTGATCAATTTCTGATTCCAGTTTTTCATTGCGCAGCTTCACGATTTCCTTGTCCGACTTTTCCAGCTCCAGTTGATGCAGGTACTGTAATCTTTTTTGTTCTTCTTCATGTCGTTGCTGCTGACGGATGAATTTCTTTTGCTGCCGCCGGTATAAACCAAAACCAAGTCCACACAAGGCCAGTAAGTACAACCCATAAGCCCACCAGCTTTGGTACCAGGGTGGTAATATCCTAAAAGCATAACTGCTGGCCTGGGATTCATTGCCAAAATTATTACGTGCCTTTACTTCAAAAGTATAATAACCCGGCGGCAGGTTGGTATAATCCTTTTCCGTTTTGCGCGACCATTCCGACCATCCCTTATCGAATCCCTTGAGCTGGTAACTATAGGTAATATTGGAGGGTTGCCCATACAAAGAACTGGAGTACTCAATATGCAAGGAGTTCCATTTCCAGGCAATGGATGGCACAGCCTCCTGCTTTTGCTCGTTGCCATCATTGACCTCCCCAAAATAACCACCAAATATCAACCTGTCCGAAGGGCCGGTCGAAGTAACCGTATTGATATGTGCCTGCAACAGGTATTTATTCTTCCTGTACTGCTCATAGTTAATATGATAAAACCCATTTTCAGCACCCATGAATATATTGCGGGCATTGATGGCATAGATATGCTCAAAGCCACTTACCATTTTCCCATTCAATTCGGGCAGGTAAACGATCCGGGGAGTAGCTGCCGAAAAATCAATCACCCCTAATTGCTTTTCATGGATAAACCAAATATTACCATCTGTATCTTCCCTTAGGTAACGCAAACTGGTATTACCCAATATATTTTTGTACCAGGCCGAGCTTTCAAACTGGTCTGTGTGGTCATTATAAGTATATACTCCCTTTTCAGTAGCCACAACAACCTGGTTCCGGATATTATAAACATGGTTGTTCATAAAAGAAGGCAATCCCTCTTTATCCGTATATAGTTTAATACGTGCCGGGGCAGTACTCAAATCTATGCGGTATACACCCCGATACGGATGGGAGGCCCAGGCAATATTGTTATTATCAAACGTTATAAAACGAGCTGGTTCATCCAGCCCAACCACCGGACGGCCTGTATGAAAGGAATTATTCTTATAATCCAATATCTCCAGGCCGTGATAGGTACCCGCTAATACCTGATCTGAAGGCAATACCTTGCTTACAGGCAGGTAGGTCCAATATCCCCAGCCAGGTTTGGCGTTAACAGGAATGGCCCCTTGTGGGTTCACCAGGAATGAACCATCATGATGCCCCAATAGCACATGACCATTAACCTCCGACAAACCCCATACCTGCCCTTTGGTGTTGGGAACCAGCATGAACTGTCCCTTTACAAAACTTAGGTCATCCATTATAGTAAGGGGAACTGTATACAGGCCATTGGTGGTACCCAGGTAAAGGTGATTTTGATGGATCAGTGCAGCATAACCCGATCCTTCATTCAGGTTTTCCGGGTAAATATGTTTGATGGCATTATCATAAGCAATGAAATCAATGCCATTATCCAGCCCCAGCCAAAGGTTGTTATTCCGGTCACGGAATATGCTGGTAATATTGTTATTCTGCAACCCTTCTTTGCGCGAAAAACTTTGCACCAGCTCCCCTTTCCTGTTAAAAATATGACAGCCCCCAAGCTGGTAGCCAGGGCAAACCAATTGCGCCCCAGTGCCAGCCCCCATAAATGGTTTCCCGGGAAATCAGGTTCAGGTCGGCTGAATGGAAGGGCGATAGCCGGTTACCAGTCAATAAAAAGACCCCATCCTTCAGCGTAGCCAGCAGGGAACTGTCTTTACCCATTCGTATCATGGCGCTGGTATACAATCCGGGGAATATCTTCCCGCCGCATCAATGGCTGCCAACTTCCCTGGTTGAACTTTAACAGGCCATGACTCATGTCCTGCGCCACCAGTTGGTTATCGTGAATACCCATAAAGGCCCATTCGGATACAGCCGGGTACACGGTCACTGTTTGATTGGTCAGTTGTAAGATCTTATGGACTGAACGGAAAAAGATATCATTGCCCCAGGGAATAATATCCCAGACATCAGCAAAAGACCGCTCTTTCTCCGGTATGAGTTGCTTGATCGAGGTAAAAACCAGTACCCCTGTCGTATCGGGCGAAAAGTACCCAATCTCATCCTGGCCGCCGGCATAGATGCGCCGGTCTTTGCCAATGGCGATCGACCGTACAATGGTTTTATTGGGCAAGGGGTAGATACGCCAGTGGGTGCCATCAAAACTGAGCATACCCTCGTTATTAGCAAAATACATAATACCGTTCACATCCTGCTGGATGTCCCAGTTTTGTGTACCTCCCCATAAATATGTTTGGAATAGTTGATGATCTCGGGCAAACCGATGGTGTTTTGCCCCAGGCAGTACATTCCTGCCAGTAGAAATAGCAGTAGCAATCGTTTTGATCCTTTCATAAGCAGGCAAGGTATTCAGGAGCCTTCCAGCATCTCCCTTTTCACAGGCATCACCCGGCTCTTTGGCGTATGTGAAAGTAAGATTTTTCGATGATGTAGTATTGTTGTACCTAAAAAGCGCGATATGATTGAATTACAATAGGGTGATGTAGTGGTGATGTAGTCCGAAAATATGCGCATGCAGTACTGAATGATAATTTTATTCTCTGTTCAATCATCCAAAATTGTTTGCTTATGAAAATGAAAGTTGTACTGCTAAGCCTTGCAGTACTATTCCAAACACTGCTAACGAGCCAGGTCTACGCCCAGACCATACCGGTCAACGGCACAGTAACCAGTAAGATCACCGGCTCGCCTGTTTCAGGCGCCACCATTGCCATTAAAGGAACTAGCACGGCTACCTCTTCCGATGCACAGGGTAGGTTCTCTATCACCGTACCCAAGGCAGGTAGCGTATTGGTCATCTCCCATATTGCGATGACGCAATACGAGTACACCGTACGCGATGCTACCGCCCTCACCGTTACCCTCGAAGAGAAGAACAGCAGCATGGATGAAGTAGTGGTAGTGGGTTATGGCACCCAGCGTAAAGGGGCCGTTACTACTGCCATTTCTTCTATAAAGGCAGGTGACCTGGATAATATGCCCGTCCAACGCCTTGAACAATCCCTCCAGGGAAGATCATCGGGCCTCACGATTACCAGTGGTTCGGGCCAACCCGGCGATGGCGCCACCGTAAGGATCCGGGGCACCACTACCACCGGCAACCCAATCCCCTGTACATTGTGGATGGAGTTCAGATTGAAGGCGGTATCGAATACCTCAATCAAAGCGATATTGAGTCCATTGATGTATTAAAAGATGCAGCCTCGGCCTCTATCTATGGCGCCCGCGCGGCCAATGGCGTTATCATTGTAACCACCAAAAAGGGAAAAGCCGGCAAAATGACCGTTAGTTATAACGGTTACTGGGGTACCCAAAAAGCCTGGCGCAAACTCAAGCTGCTGGATGCCACCCAATATGCCCATATGCTCAATGAAGCCTACGTAGCCAACGGACAGTCGCCCCGCTTCGCCAATCCTGAACAGTTTGGTAAAGGCACCGACTGGCAAAGCCATGTTTTTGACAATGGCGCCCCCATCACCAATCATGACCTGGGCTTGAGTGGTGGTTCGGAAAGATCTACTTATTATGCTTCTTTTGGCTACCTCGATCAAAAAGGTATTGTTGCACCCGACAATTCCAACTTCAAGCGTTTTACAGCCCGTTTTAACGTTACCCATAAGATCACCAACGCCATCACCTTTGGTAGCAATATTGGTTATACCCGTATCTCCTCGGTAGGGGTGGGTACCAATGGTGAGTGGGGTACGCCCCTTAACCGGGCTATTAATTTAGATCCCATCACCCCACTGATCGTTACCGACCCGGCCCTGGCCAATGCCCCTCCCTACAGCAACCAACCGGTAGTGCGGGATGCCAATGGCAATCCCTACGGCATCTCCAACCTCGTTACCTCTGAGATACTGAACCCCGTTGCCGCATTGAAGGTAGCCCAGGGCAATGGCTGGTCCGACAAGATCGTGGCCAATGCCTTTGGAGAGGTAGAACCTATTAAAGGATTAAAGCTGCGCAGTACCATCGGTACCGACCTGGCCTTCTGGGGCGATGAAAGCTTTTCGCCCGTTCATTACCTCAATACTACTAACCAGGTAACCCTCAATGGCTATACGCGCAATTCCAACCGGGGTGTTTTATGGGTTTGGGAAAACCAGCTCTCCTACCACCGTACCATTGGTAAACACGATGTGACTGCCATGGTGGGTACTACCGGCCAAAAAATACCGGCAAGACCCAGGGAGGTACCAAACTGGGCCTCCCCGTAAACGATATCAAAGATGCTTCCCTGGGATTCGATGTACCGCCAGCCAACCAACGGTTCTGGGGCGGTGAATACCAGGGCACCTTGTCATCCCTGTATGGACGTGTGATCTATAGCTTTGATGACAAATACCTGTTAACAGGTATCATACGCCGTGATGGATCTTCCAAATTCGGTCCCAATAACAAATACGGTTATTTTCCCTCTGTTTCAGTAGGCTGGATAGCTTCACGCGAAGACTTTTTCCAGCAACAGATGCAGTAAGCTTTCTCAAAGTACGCGGCTCTTATGGCATTACCGGGAATGACCGCATTGGCGATTTCAATTACCTGGCCACTGTAGGTCTTGGCAGAAATTATACGATGGGCTTATCGCCTGTATTGATCCAGGGAGTGAGCCCCAATGCCATTTCAATCCCGACCTGAAATGGGAAGAAACCTCTCAGCTTAATATTGGTTTGGATGCCGTATTGTTCCGTCACTTCAACCTCACCTTTGATGTGTATTCCAAAAGACCTCAGGCATCCTGGATCGCACCCAGGTACCAGGTTATGTAGGCAATACCGGCCCTATTGCCAATGTGGGCAATATGGAAAACAGTGGCGTGGAATTGGAATTGGGCTACAACAACAGAATTGGGGATGTTACTTTTAAAGTAAGTGGCAATATCTCTTACCTGAAAAATAAAGTAACCTTCCTGGGTTCAGATAAAACCTTCCTGCCTGGCCAAACCTTTGGCCCACAAGGCGTGGAAATGACCCGCACGGTATTGGGCAATGCTATTGGTTCCTTCTTTGGATTTAAGACCAATGGATTATTCCAGAACCGGGATGAGGTATTGAATTATAAGAATAAAGACGGTGGTTTGCTGCAACCCGATGCACAACCCGGCGATATCCGTTTTGTTGATTATAACAATGATGGCAAGATCAATAACGACGACCGCCATATCATTGGCGACCCTACGCCCAACATCAGCTATGGTTTCACCGCCGAAGCGGCCTGGAAAGGATTTGATATCCTGGTGTTTGGACAAGGGGTAGCCGGCAATGATGTATTCCAGGCCCTACGCCGCTTTGACCTGCCCACAGCCAATTGGACAACGGAAGCACTGAGCCGTTGGACAGGTGAAGGCACTTCAATAAGTTCCCCCGCATTGTATACAATGATGTGAATGGCAATTATAGCCGCAGTTCAGACCTGTACCTGCAGGATGGTGCTTATTTCCGCATCAAGGTTTTACAAATTGGTTATACCCTGCCGGCCTCCTTGATCCAAAAAGCAGGACTTAGCAAACTGCGCATTTACCTAACGGGTAACAACCTGTTCACCTTTACCAAATACAATGGCTTCGATCCCGAGATCGGTGGTGGCAGCTATGGTATTGACCGGGGTATTTATCCCCAACCACGCAGTTTGATGGCAGGAATTAACATTGGTTTTTAATCCACAAAATCTACAACAATGAATCGGCAACGAATCAATATAAAATGGTGGCCTGTACTGATGGGCGGATTGCTGGTTACAGCATCCTGCAGCAAGCGTTTCCTGGAGCTGGAACCCAAGGGCACACAACTGGAAGACAACTTTTATAAGAACCAGGAACAAGTATTCCAGGGACTGGTAGCTGTATACGATGTAATGCAATGGGGCAACTCGGGGGTATACCATGAAGATGCCATTACTATCAGCAGCATCTGATGATGCCTATGCAGGCGGTAGTGACGCATCGGATCAACCAAGTTGGGTAGCTTATGATAATTTCACACTCGATCCCTACCGGGGACCGCAACAAGGGCTTTGGCAAAGAACTATACTGGCGTATACAGGGCCAACCTATTACTGTCGAAAATTGAAAAAGTAAATGGCCTGCCCGCTAATTTTAAATCGCGGGTAATTGCAGAAGCCAAAACCCTGCGCGCCTATTTCTATTTTGACATTGTGCGTTTCTTTGGCAGGGCGCCACTCATTACGGGTGCCATACCTACCAGTGAACTGTACAACCAAAAGCAGGCAGAAGCGGCGGCTCTTTTCACACAAATTGAAAAAGACCTGACAGAAGCAAGGCCCGATCTACCCTTAACTCTACCGGTTAGTGAATACGGGCGCCTGACCAAGGGTGCCGCTACCGCCATCCTGGCCAAAGCCATCCTGTACCAAAACAACAATGCCCGTATGGGCGAAGCAGCCAACCTGCTGAAAGAGGTCAACACTTCCGCCGCCTATCATTTACTGGCGAACTATGGGGATATCTTCAGGCCCGATAATAAGTTCCATGGCGAATCCATTCTGGAGATCCCGCATTCCAACCTGGCCGCCTGGGGCGATTGGGGCTGGATCAATGGGGGCGAAGGCAATGTGGCTGCCCAGTTTGTAGGCGCAGCGGATTATAGCGGTCCCCTATATTCCGGAGGCTGGGGCTTCTGTCCAATTACGGAAGACCTGGTAGCAGCAATGAAAGACGATCCGCGCTTTCCCCATACGATTATTGATGGTAATGCGATGAAGGCCCAGGGCGCCAAATACAATGCACGGTATCAGAACACTGACTACTTTATACGGAAATATGCGCCGGTAACCGCCTATCGCTCGAATGTAGGTACTGCCGAGATCAACTGGCCCATCAATGAAATTGAAATACGGCTGGCCGATACTTACCTGCTGGAAGCAGAAGCCCTGGTACGTGGTGGCGGTGATGCCGCTCGCGCCAAATCCTTGCTGGATGCAGTACGCGGAAGGGTAAACCTTCCCTCTATAACTGCCACACTGGACAATATCTATAAAGAAAGAAGGCTGGAACTGGCTACTGAAGGACATCGTTTCTTTGACCTCGTACGTACGGGCAAAGCTGCCGAAGTATTGGGGTCACGTGGTTTCAAAGCCAATAAGAATGAGGTATTGCCCATACCACAGCAAGAAATCGATGTAACCAATAAAGTATTGGAACAAAACAAAGGGTATTAAGCGACCCACATTGAAATGGATCATTTTAAAATTACCATTATGCAACACAGGAATATTAATACAACCTACTATTGGCTGCTGCTTTTGCTGGTGCCGGTGTTTATACCGGGATGCAGCCCCAAGAGCAGCTTTGGCGATATAGGCAATAAACCCCAAGCCGCTTTTACAGTAACGCCCATAGCAGGTAAGGTAAATACTTACCTGCTCACCAGTACAACGGCTGATGCTTTTTATTACCGCTGGAATATTGGCGATGGCGGTGGCGCCCGCACCGGCAGAAAAATAGATACTGCTTATTATCCTGAAAAAGGAGAGTATACTGTAAAACTGTTGCTGATGTCTGGCGGCGGCATCGACTCTACAACTGTCAAAGTGAGCGTAGCAGCCGATGACCCCAATGGCTGTGCCGGCCGGAAAGCCCTGCTTACCGGTTGCGCTTCCAAAACCTGGATATTGGACCAGCCAGGTGGCGGCGCCCTATGGGTAGGCGATCCTGGTGGCGGCCAGTGGTGGGCCAGTGGTGAAGGTGACGTAACAGGCCGCCCTTGCTCTTTCAATGATGAATACACGTTTAAGAAGGATGGTACTTTCATTTTAGATGTCAAAGGCGATATACGGGTGGATGATGAGGAGGCAATCCCTGGCCCGCAGATATCGGTTTGCCAGTAGGATGTGCTACCGTAGCTCAATTGCCCGCCAAATACCAGCCCTGGGGCGGCGGCAGTTTCAATTTCAAGATCATTGGCAACAGCAAATTGCAGGTTACCGGCAATGGCGTTTATATGGCCCTGTACAAAGCCGGCGACCTGGGCACTTCCGGAGCACCCGAATCATCCATCACTTACGACATCATTGAAATGACTGCGACCAAAATGGTGATCAACAAGAAGTACGACTGGGGCCAATGGAAGTTCACCTTCAAAGCGAAATAATAACCAATGTGCTGATTTGAAAATGTGCCAATGTGTAGATGGCTTAACGGGAAGGGCTAAGACAATCCCGTTTTTGCCCAACAACACGTGCCAATTTAGTGCTTTAGCAAATTATATTTATGATTACAAGATGGCATTATATGATCCAGTTGATTTCTGCAATAATCTGCTCCCTATCATTCACCTTTACCTCTGCAGGATGCAGTAAAAGCAAGGGCGGCCCTGATAACAATGAGGCGCCCCCTGTCATCTCTATTAATGATGTAACCCTGTTTGAAGGCAATAGTGCAACAACCGATTTTGAGTTCCTGATAACGCTCGACAAAAAATCGAGTAAGGAAACCAAGGTAAGCTATACCATTACCAGCGGAACCGCTAAGGAAGGAGAAGACTATACAGCTGTGGGCAGCCAAACGATCACCCTTGCAGCAGGAGAAACCCAAAGGAAGATCATTATACCGGTAATAGGTGATGACATCAAGGAAGGCGATGACAATTTCACTGTGCAACTACAAAACCCCATCAATGGCAGCTTGCTAAAATTGGTGGGCAGTGGCACTATCCGCAATGATGATACCAGGGTAGCATTTCCCAATACAGGATACGAAGCCCCCACCTCCTACCCTGGTTATTCATTGAAATGGAGCGATGAGTTCAATGGCAGTTCCCTGGACCTCACGGCCTGGAGCCACCAGAATGGTGATGGCTGTCCCAATGTTTGCGGATGGGGTAATAATGAACTGGAATATTATACTGACCGGCCAGAGAACCTGTTTTTCCAAAATGGGAAACTGATCATCGAAGCCAAACCCGAAAGTTTCAGGGCAAAGGATATACCTCCTCCAAGATCATAACCCAGGGCAAAAAGCCTTTCAAATTTGGGCGTATCGATATCCGCGCGGTATTACCAAAAGGCAAAGGCATTTGGCCAGCTTTATGGCTGATGCCTGATAAAAGTGTATATGGTGGATGGCCCAAAAGCGGGGAGATCGACCTGATGGAAGTGGTAGGTCATGAGCCCAACAAAACACATGGTACCCTGCACTATGGTCCCGGGCCTGGCAGCATTCAGATCAGTCGCAATTATGTGTTACCTGCCAAAACCTTCAGTGATGAATTTCATGTATTCTCCCTGGAATGGAAGCAGGACCAGATCAAATGGTTTGTGGATGGCAACCTGTTCTCAACTGTCAACAAGGCCGATCTGGGCGCTAATAACTATCCCTTTAATGAGGAGTTCTTCCTGATCTTCAACCTGGCGGTAGGCGGTAACTGGCCGGGCAATCCCGATGCCAATACCTATTTCCCGCAATGGCTGGTTGTGGATTATATCAGGGTGTATCAATAAATTCTGAGTGGCTAGTGGTAAGTGGCGAGTAGCAAATGCTTTAATTAGTTGACAAGCAACAACTGAGGCCCACTTGCTACTTACCACTAGCCACTCATCTTTTCTTCCTACCTTTGCGGCCCAAATAAGCCTAGCAAATTGATTAAGATTGGCCACATTACCCTACCCGACTTCCCCCTTCTCCTGGCGCCCATGGAGGATGTAAGTGATCCTCCCTTCCGGGTGGTATGTAAGGACAATGGGGCCGATCTGTTGTATACCGAATTCATTTCCAGTGAAGGCCTTATCCGCGATGCCATCAAAGCCCGGCGCAAACTGGATATTTTCGATGAAGAAAGGCCCGTGGGCATTCAGATCTTTGGCGGCGATGAAGAACGCATGGCCATGGCAGCCCGCATTGTTGATGTGACCAATCCAGATCTACTGGATATTAATTTCGGATGTCCTATTAAAGGCATTGTAAACCGGGGCGCCGGCGCCGGTGTATTGAAAGATGTAGACCTAATGGTAAGGCTTACCACAGCCTGTGTAAAAAGCACCCGCCTGCCGGTTACCGTAAAAACCCGCCTGGGCTGGGACGACAATAGCAAAAACATTGAAACGGTAGCCGAACGCCTGCAGGATGCAGGTATCCAGGCACTGGCTATTCATGGACGCACCCGCTGTCAATTGTACAAAGGAGAAGCCGACTGGAGCCTCATTGCCAAAGTGAAGAACAACCCCCGCATACATATCCCCATTTTTGGAAATGGGGATATCAATACCCCGCAAAAGGCTTTGGAATATAAGAACCGTTATGGGGTAGATGGCATTATGATTGGCCGTGCAGCGATTGGTTATCCCTGGATCTTCCGCGAGATCAAACACTACCTGCAAACAGGCGAATTACTCCCCCACCCACAGTTGCCGAAAGAGTGGCAGTATGCCGCAAGCAATTGTATAAGTCCGTAGCCTGGAAGGGGCCTATTGCCGGCATTTATGCCATGCGCCGCCAATACCTCTATTACCTGAAAGGGTTACCAGAGTTTGCTGCCCTCCGCAAACAATTGGTCACCGCTACCGTGGCCATTGAAATAGAAAATGCCCTGGATGAGATCCTCGCTAAATACGAAGACTTTGAAATGGAGCATGCCCCCATTGTATTGAAGGATTACCACGAGAACTGTGCTTTATAATAAGGTTGCCCCCTGCCACACGCATCCAATAATATAAATATATTTATACATATATTTACAGGGCAATACCTCCTATGTTGAAATCAATACAGCGTCCAATCTTTCTGGCATTACTACTGTGCCTGGGTGTCATGGCCCATACACAAGAGCAATTTATCAATCCGGTAAATCTCGCCACCAAGAGCGGCGAAACCGTGCTCTCCACGGCCATCTCAAAAGCCCTGATCTCTTTAAAAACGGAACACGCGAGTTTAAGGCAGTGATCGGCTTGTTTCCCATCATACCCAACCCCGATATTATAGATTCACTGGAGAATCAGAATAAACCATTACTACTGAATGTGGAAGGGCAATTCCCTATCAGCAACCTGGATTTTCTAACTACCGCGAACAATGGCACTGGGGGCAGCATCAATGCCACCCTGCGCATGAATGACAGTGTTCAAAATATTCCCATCAGCATTACCCTGACCATACGCCGGGAACCACCCGTTGCCGCCAATGGCACTATACCCAGGTATCGTCCGCGGTTAAACATGGCCTTTGCTATTGACCCAAAAACCTTTGGACTTAACAACTCCCCCTTCCATGTAAATGATGTGATACTGATAGAGATCACCAATGGGGTGATTAGCCGGGTGTATTAATAAATAACTATGGTGTAACAAGAACAACAAAAAACCGGTGCTAAATGGGGTATAGTACCCCGCACCAGGGGCCTGGCGGCCCCTCATGTTATCTTTTAGCTGCTTGCTCCATATACGTACTCTCGAAAATCTTATCCGCATTCCCTGCCTCAAAACCTTCCCGCCGGTGCGCAGCCGTGATCTGATGGGCCGGCAAATGGCGGAATGGCTCCAATACCCTGCGCTCGGCAAACTCCACATAAGAACCTGGAATGGTTTTATGTTCCCCACCTGCAAAAACCGCATCTACCATCCCGGCTACCGTACTGCTTTGTAACAGGTTGCCATCCGGGCTTTGCTTGATCTTTCCGCCAGCATCATTGAGCACAATACCATTTTGCTCCAGGAAAGCATTGAAGGTTGCCAGTGTATTATAAGGCGCCTTCAAATTATGCACTGAAAGTGTATAATGATTCAGGTAGTACCGGTTATAAATAGCCCAGGCAGCGTATTCCGATTCGCCCGCCAGCGCTTCATAATCGGCCAACTCAGGCAGTTCCCAGGAACTACTGTGCAGGTAATGATCCACAGCCGCCGCATCATCCAGGTTGATACCATCTACCGGATCGGTGGCTACCTTATCTGTATACCGGTGAATGATGGCTTGTGTGGCAGCGCTTAAATCGGTCACCCGCAATTCAGATACAAATATGCGGGGCTGCCCGGCAACCGGCGGCGCATACCAGAAAGCATTCAATTTCTTTTCCTTGAAATAGTAATAATCGCGCTTTTGATACCCATAATGCAGGAACACTTTTTCCAGTGAGCCAATGCCCAGGTGCGGCACGCCCAGCGTTCGGAAAGCAATATGATCGTTCTCTATTTCCTCCCCGCCAGCAATGATACCCACCTTGATCATGGCCTGGATGATCGCTGCTACATCGGGCACCCGCGCCTGGTAGCGCTGCATGAGCCCTGCTAAGACTTTATCGAGTGTTTGGTTGGTGGTTGACATATCGAAAAATTTAAGTGAACGATTGTTCATCGGCATAAAGGCGACCCCAGCGTGTGGCATAAAACGCATCCAGGCCAATATCCTCTTGTTTCACAAATCCTTTGCCAGGTAGTTGCCCCCTGGCCACCATTTCTACCACAGCAGCTACCGAAGCAGCTGTAGTCCAGGAAATGGCCCGCCAGTTGCGCCCATTGATATCCCGTGGATGATAGGCCCGGTAAAACTCTTCCCTTTTTAGGTCCTGCCCATTCCATCCTTCTACCACAGCATAAACATAAACTACATCTTGTTTTACCGGCGGTTTGGCTTCCGTCAATATTTGTTCCAGCAACTCTCTTTTTTCTTTCAGGATCAGTTCATACAACAGGAACCGCATCAGCCGCGCATGACCCGGATAGCGGATCGTTTTATAATTGAGCGTATCCACTTTCCCATCGAGCGTTTCGCACAAGGTACCCAGTCCGCCGGAGGTGGAAAAAGCTTCAAACTCCTGCCCTTCAATATTGATCGTTTCCAGTCCTTCCAGCGAAGGTACCATTTTGCGCACCCCATTGTGGATCACCTCTGCATCATTGATGTATTCATTGATCACACCCGCCGGCGACCAGGTAAAGGAATAACCCATCAGTCCATTGGGGTACCTGGGCAATGCCCCTACCCTTAATTCTATATCCCTGATTTTGGTGAATGATTGTGCCAGGTGGGCACCCGCAATACCAATAAAGCCGGGCGCCAGTCCACACTGTGGTATCATGGCAGCTTTGGCTGTTTCCGCCATTTCCCGGATAGCGGCTGTAGTAGCTACGTCCTCCGTAAGATCAAAATAATGGATGCCCAGGGCGTGTGCTGTGCGGGCTACAGCCAGGTTAAGGTGATAGGGTAAGCAGGATACAACCGCATCCTGACCGGCCAGCAATTGGCGCAAGGCCTCCGGATCGGCCACATTGCCATCTACCGTGGGAAATGTAACAGGGGCCGCAGGCGCCTGGCGGTCAATACCAGTAACAGTAAACAGATCGGCCAGTAAGGTGCCCACCAATGAGCCTACCTTACCCATGCCGGTAACAGCAATTCGTTTCACAGTAAATTGTTTAAAATGAATAAATAACCGGGGCGGTTACCCCGTCATCAAGAATAGCAATAAAAAGGAAAGGAGTTGATTATGGCACGTTCGCACAGGCGCTCCGCAGGAAAGCCATGTACGAATAGAATATTTTGAAGGAGTAATTCATTTTGTGCCTTGCAATATTAGTAAAAAGGTTGGGATTGGGAAATGAGGCACAAGGACGTTCAACTTGTAACAGGTTGCAAGGCATAACCACAGCAAAACCAAAGGGCGCCCTTCGCAGGACGCCCTTTCAAATTTATTGGGAATACAACCTTACAGGTAATTATTGATGATGTTCTCCATGTATTCCTGCTTACCACTGCGCGTGGCAGGCTCACCATTTTTAATGGCATAATCTCTCAGATCTTCCAGGCTGGATTTACCCTGCTCAAAAGCTTTGGCTTCTGCGCTGTCATAAGAACTGTAACGATCCTCACGGATCTTCTTATAAGCGCTTTTCTGCAGAATGGCATCAGCCGTAATGAGCGCACGGGCAAAAGTATCCACCCCGCCAATATGCGCCAGGAACAGATCCTCAGGATCGGTTGAATTGCGGCGGATCTTGGCGTCGAAGTTGATACCGCCACCCTTAAAGCCACCGCCTTCGAGGATGATGAGCATCGTTTCAGCCAACTCATTCAGGTTGGTAGGAAACTGGTCTGTATCCCAACCATTCTGGTAGTCGCCCCGGTTGGCATCCATGCTGCCCAACAGGCCCGCATCAACAGCCACCTGCAGCTCATGCTGGAACGTATGGCCGGCCAGGGTGGCATGGTTCACCTCCAGGTTAAGTTTAAAGTCGTTCAACAGATCATATTGACGCAGGAAACCAATCACTGTTTCGGCATCATAATCATACTGGTGTTTCGTAGGCTCACAAGGCTTCGGCTCAATGAAGAAGGTTCCTTTGAAACCATTCTTCCGTGCATAATCCTTAGCTACATGTAGAAAACGAGCCAGGTGCTCTTTTTCCTTTTTCATATTGGTATTGAGCAGGCTCATATACCCTTCCTGTCCTCCCCAGAAAACATAGTTTTCTCCACCCAGTGCAATTGTAGCATCCAGCGCAGCTTTTACCTGGGCAGCAGCATGGGTAAGCACATGGAAATCGGGATTGGTAGCAGCCCCGTTCATATAACGGCGGTTGCTGAACAGGTTGGCCGTACCCCACAGCAGTTTCACCCCACTGGCATCCTGCTTTTGTTTGAGGTATTGTGCAAGCGTAGCCAGTCTTTTATCATTGTCTTCCACATCATTGGAATACTCTACTACGTCAACGTCATGGAAGCAATAATAGGGCAGGCCCAGTTTGGTAATGAACTCAAAAGCTGCATCTGCCTTGTCCTTCGCCTTTTCAATAGGGTCTTTCTTTACATCCCAGGGAAACAGGTGCGTGGCCTCACCAAAAGGATCAGCACCCGATCCGCAGAAGGAATGCCAATAGGCCACCGCAAAGCGCAGCCAGTCCTTCATGGGCTTGCCGGCCACCACTTTACTTTCATCATACCAACGATAGGCCAGGGGATTATCTGTTTGCAAGCCTTCATACTTAATGGCGGGAATTCCTTTGAAGAATTCAGTAGCACCCGTAACAATTTTCATATAATCGTTTTTTAATTTCACACAATCAGCAAATATTACCCAATTTGCCCTCCCGAACAACCGCTATTTTAGAAAGAAAATATGCTATCTTATCAAATGATGCTACATTTATGGCCAATGGCTGATAAAATCCTTTCTATACACCAGTGAAAACACTCATTCAAAAGTAGAACCAGATGCCAATCAAAGCTTTGCCTGCCGGGTGTATGAAACCCCACATTTTGAAACCAACTGGCATAAGCATCCTGAATATGAACTGATCACCATCCTCAGCGGCCATGGAACGGCCCTGATTGGCGACCATGTATGTGATTACAAAGTGCACGATGTATTCTTTATTGCCGGCAACCTGCCTCACTGGTTTCGTAAAAACCATCCCCAAATGTCCTGCGCCGTACTGGTGGTACATTTTACGGGCGACTGCTGGGGCCCTGGCCTGTTGCAAATGCCCGAAATGAAGGCCATCCAAGCCTTATTGAAAAAGAACAATGGTATTCTGCTGCAAAAGCGCCTGAAGAAGGAAATTGCGCCCGGCATACACGCGCTCCATGCTGCAAATGGTATTGAAAAGCTCCTATTGTTGTTCCAGCTACTCCAAAAGATCGGCACTTCCAGCCAATACAAAATACTCACCGAAGATTTCCACGATCCCGCCGTGGCCGTAAACCCCGCTATAGAGAGGATCATCGATTATTCCTTCAAGCATTTCCTGAAGCCCATCACCCTCGAAGAAATTGCTGCTATAGCCAATATGACCATCCCCACCTTTTGCCGTTTCTTTAAGAAGAACATCAAAAGACGTATTTTGATTTCATACGCGACCTGCGCATCAGCCATGCCTGTAAACTGCTGACCAGCACCAGCAAACCCATCCTGGAAGTATGTTATGAAAGCGGCTATAAAAGCTGGGCCCACTTCAGCAAGCAGTTCAAGGAAGTAAAACAACAGACACCCAGCCAGTTCAGAAAGCTGTTTATCCAGAGCTAACTCTCCCCTCATAGGGTGAAATCCGTCGTTTGGCCGGATATCACGACAAATTGACCGTTGCTAAACTTTCTCATCAATATCTTTTTCTATTCCAGTAACATTGTATTCATACGCCCTTCTAACGCCATGAGAAATATTTGCTTGACTATCCTGCTATTGAGGCACTTTTTGCCGGGGCACAAACCAACCCCGCAGATTCCTTTACAAGAAAGAAATACTATACCCAACACTTGAAAAGTGAGATCACCCTTGACGGTATACCCTCCGAAGAAGCCTGGCATTCAGTGGATTGGGGTGGCGACTTTATCCAATGGCAACCGCATGAAGGAAAACCTCCCTCGCAACCTACCAGCTTCAAAATTTTGTATGATGAAAAGTACTTGTATGTAGCCTATCGTTGCCATGATGCAGCCCCCGACTCCGTTATCAGGCGTATGGGCAGGCGCGATGAGTTTCCCGGCGACTGGTTGGAGATCAATATTGATAGTTACCATGACCTCCGTACGGCTTTTTCATTTACCCTTTCCGCATCCGGTGTACGAAGTGATGAGTTTGTAACCGGTGATGGCGCTAACTGGGATGCCAATTGGAACCCCATCTGGTTTGCCAAAACGCATATGGACGATCAGGGATGGACAGCAGAAGTAAAGATCCCCTAAGCCAGTTACGGTATGGCAATGAATCGGATAAAGTATGGGGTCTACAGATCAACCGCCGTTTGTTCCGCAAGGAAGAACGCTCCTACTGGCAGCATATTCCGCAAAACTCCGGCGTATGGGTAAGCAGGTTCGGTGAACTCCATGGGCTCAAAACATCCCCCTGCACAGGCAAGTGGAAATTGCTCCTTATGTCATCGCCCAGGCCGATAAATACAAAAAGAACCTGGTAATCCCTTTGCCAAGGGTTTTGATACCAAACTAACTGCGGGCCTGGATGGGAAGCTGGCGGTTACGAATGACCTGATCCTCGACTTTACCATCAACCCGGATTTTGGACAAGTAGAAGCGGATCCCTCGCAGGTACGTATTGATGGCTTCCAGAACTTCTTCACAGAACGTCGCCCTTTCTTTATAGAAAGCAGGAATATCTTCGATTACCAGCTTACCGGTTCTGAAGCAGGCGGCGACTATGATTCCGACCTCTTGTTTTATTCCCGGCGCATAGGCAGCCCGCCCCACGGGTATCCCAACCTGAACAATGGAGACCACGTTAAATATCCCCAAAACACATCCATATTAGGCGCTGCCAAATTCAGTGGCAAAACCAAAAAAAGGCTGGAGCATTGGTATATTGGAAAGCATCACCCAACGCGAAATGGCAACCATTGACCATGCGGGCGACAGGCGGAAAGAACTGGTAGAGCCCCTCACCAGTTACTTTGTAGGCCGGTTGCAAAAAGACATCCATTCCGGGAATACGATCATTGGTGGTATCTTTACAGGCGTTAACCGCGAGAACGGGCTCAATGATATCCTGCACAGCAGCGCCTACTCGGCCGGCCTGGATTTTTTACAGTACTGGCGCAACCGTACCTGGTACCTGCGCGGCAATGTTGTTTTTAGCCATGTACAAGGCAGTAAAGAAGCCATTCTCAATACGCAAACTTCTTTTGAACACCTCTTTCAACGTGCCGGCGCCCCCGAAGTATCGGTCGACAGCAACCGCACTTCGCTCACTGGCATGGGTGGTACAGTGCGCTTTGGCAAAAGCGGAGGGCGGCCAGGCAAACTGGGCCAGATACTACGGTTTGAAACGGGCCTCACCTTTCGTTCACCTGAACTGGAATTGAATGATATTGGCTTTATGCTCACGGCCAATGAGGTCAATCATTTTACCTGGATAGGCGCCCATTATCAAAAACCATTCTTCCTGTTTCGCCAGGCCCGGCTGAACTACAACCACTGGTTCAGGTGGGATTTTAGTGGACAGTTTATCTACCATGCCGTCAATTTCAATTCCCATGCTACTTTCAAAAACAACTGGCAGGCTGGTACCGGTATTACCTGGAACTCATACGATGTATCCAATACAGCTTTAAGAGGCGCGCTATCGATGCGAAGGCCTGCCGCCTTAGCCCACAACTTGTATGTGAACAGTGACTTCAGGAAAAAGGTATTCTTCAACCTTAACCTATTTAATATCTGGGGATTTGATCATACGATCAAAAGCAATGAACCATCCATCACTGTCAATTACCAGCCGGTTAATGCACTAAAGATCAGTCTTGCCGCAGCTTACACACATTACTGGCGCCGGCAGGATCAATACGTAAGTACGGTCAATTACAATAATAACATGCGCACCATTGTAGGTGAAGTAAAACAAAACACCCTTCGTTTCACAGGCCGCCTAAGCTATAATATCACCCCCGACCTGACCCTCCAGTATTATGGACAGCCTTTTATTACCAGGCCGCTCTATGATAAATTCGGGTATGTATCGGCCCCATTGGCCAACAAGTACGACAACAGGTTCCAGGTATATAGTCCAGGGCAGATCAGCTTCGCCAACAACAGGTATTCTGTAGACGAAAACATGGACGGTACCACGGATTATAGTTTCAGCAAACCCGACTTCAATTTTGTACAGTTCCGCTCCAACCTCGTGGTACGTTGGGAATACAAGCCTGGATCAGAGCTTTACCTGGTATGGTCGCAAGGCAATACCCCGGATGCATCAGCCGATCTTGACAGGCCATTGGCAAATAGTTTATTTGACAATGCGTTTTCAAATGGACAGGCCCGGAACATCTTCCTGGTGAAATGCACCTACCGGTTTGTACGATAACAAAAGCATCCTGTGCGCCAATTTGCCCGATCTTAAAACAACCTATACATACAACCGTTACACTGCCAGCAGAAACCCGCAAACCATTGGGGATGTAGAAAAATATTTTATCCAACTGATCTTATCGACTGTTTCCTCCTAACGATATGATTGCTACCTTTTCATCAACACTAACGCAGTTCAATAGCTGACATCGAAGCCATATTCATGCAAAAAACCTCATGGTAAGTTGAAAACTTCTGTGTAATATTATATGGCATATTACATCGTAAACCAACCTATCTATCCGATGAAAAAGAATCTTCCGCAATGGTATGCCACCAGGCCACCCTGCTGTTATGAACCCTCTTCTTTATTCCCTACTTAGTTACTTATTTAAACCAGTTGTGTAGCCTGCCTGCTATTTATGCCCATTAGTAACAGGGGTGTATCCCCTGTTGAAACCCCTATTGCCCGGCATTACCGGAAAAGCAATAGGCAAGGGCCCCTCCTATCTCTAATAATGCTGTACATATTCCATCAATCATTGCAAACCAATTAAAGCTAATTGTATGAACAAAAAATTTACGTTCACCAGCCGCAAAGCCCTGGCATGGCTGCTTTGTGCATGTGTACTATTATTGCAAACGCAATTGCAGGCACAACAGATCAGTGTTATTGTACAAGATCAGCAAACCGGTTTTGCTGTTGCCGGAGCTACGATCAACGTAACAACACCCAGCGGGAAATCATTTTATTTACAAGCTGCCAAAAACGGCAAAACGCAGCTATCAACCGGCTCAGGAAGGTATAATTTCTCTATTACAGCCCCCGGTTACCATACGCTGGAAACCTATTTTGACGCCTCTGCCATCACCACTATTGAAGCCAATATCAACCTCGACCCCATTAACAACCCACCATCAAATGAGGCCCGCCAGTGGCCAGGTAGTAAAGACCAGCTCATCCTTAGTGGTTATATACGCGATGGGGATGAGAATGCACCCCTGGAAAGTGCAAGCATTAAAGCCGGCGCTTATACCGCTATTACAGATCGCAAAGGTTTCTTCTCCCTGGAAATACCCGTTGCAGCCAATATCATCACAGAAGGAAAAACACCGCCCACTATCACCATACAGGCATCAAAAAAAGGTTACGCAACTTATACCATTCAAAACTTTTATGCCATACCCGATACCTATACCTTGAAACTAGCCCTTACTTCAGCCGCCACTTTGAAACAACAGCCGGGCAATATCCCACCAGCTGTAACCGAAACATACCACCATGGGCTATTCGATAGAGCCGAGAGCGATGAGCAAGAACGATACAAAGAGCCCACTACCCAGCCTATTGCACAAAAGAATGAGGCGGCAGCCATCACCCTGGCAGTGGCCGTACCCGGCACCATCCGCGTAGGCACCAGTTGTTCCTGTACGAGTTGCAGCGTGGTGCAGGTTATGAGCCTGGAAGCCTATACACAAAGCGGACTGGATGATGAATGGATTGCCAGTTGGGGAGCGGCATCCTTACAGGCCGGGGCGGTAGCTTACCGTACTTATGGCGCCTGGTATGTATTGCATCCTGTTGCTGGCAGCTATGATATTGCCGCCACCACCTGCAACCAGGCCTGGCAAAACGATATAGCCACGAGTACAAAGAATGCCGCCATTGCAACAGCCGGCACTGTATTACTAAAGAGCGGCGCCATTTTCAGGTCCGAATATTCGGCCGAGAACAACAATTCAGGATGCGGCAATGGCTACAGCGGTACCGGCACATCCTGGCCTTGTATATCTGACGCCCGTTGTGCCGGCAGAACCAAGAACGGTCACGGACGGGGTATGTGCCAATGGGGCTCCAGTTTTTGGGCCAGCGATAAAACCTATCTGTGGATACTGAATCACTACTACAACCCAGGTGGTGTAACGGTACAACTGCCTGCCTCGCCCGCTGTGACCACTCTCTCCTTTACAGTAAAAGACCAAAACACAGGAACGGCTATTGCCAGCGCTTCGATCGCTGCAACCAAAGTAGGTGGTAGCACTACAACCCTCACTACCAATGCCAGTGGTCAGGTAGTTTTTGGAGCGGATACCGGCCGCTATAATGTTACCATCTCTAAAAGCGGCTACATGGCCCTTACTACTTTTTCATAGGCAATGCAGCCGATGATTCCATAGCAGCCGACATTAACCTCGATGCCACAGGAGCCGTCACCCCTATACCAGGTGTTCCTTCGGTGATACGTGTTGCTACCAGTTGCGCCTGTACCACCCCATGCAGTTCCCTGTCCCTGCAGGTCATGAGCCTGGAAGCTTATGTACAAACCGGCCTGGATGACGAATGGGTGTCCAGTTGGAATGCCCCTTCCTTACAAGCCGGTGCAGTAGCTTACCGCTCACGCGGCGCCTGGTATGTACAACACCCTGTTGCCAATAACTATGACCTCTCTGCTGCCGCTTGCCACCAAACCTGGCAAAGCGACCGGGCTGCCTCCGTAAAAAGTGCCGCGATTGCTACCGCCGGTACGGTACTGGTCAAGAACGGCGCCATCATCAAAGCCGATTATGCAGCAGAGAACAACAATGCGGGTTGCGGGGATGGGTTTAGCGGAAATTCAACTACCTGGCCCTGCATTGCAGATGCACGTTGCGCGGGAAGGGCCAATAATGGAAATGGAAAAGGTATGTGCCAGTGGGGTTCCAGCTTCTGGGGTACTGACCAAACCTATACCTGGATATTGAATCACTATTATGGTCCGGATACCGTCACCATACAAACGCCGGGATCTTTACTGACTACCAGGGCTGCTACCAGCAATAGTACCACTGAAACCTTTGCCAGCCACCTACGGTTATGGCCCAATCCTGTTACCGGTACCGAAGTAAAACTCACTTTCACCATGAAAGAACCGGCACAACCGGCCATGATCTTATTGATGGATCACAATGGCCGCCCGTGCGTCAACAAGCTGTTATAGTACAACAGGGTAATAACCAGCACAGCCTGACAACCGGTAAATTAAAAGCCGGCTTTTATTCCGTGACCATTCGCTTACAAACAGGCAGAACAGCCAGTCAAAAACTACTGGTAACCGAATAACAACGAAGCCTATTTTTTATTTCTAACAATAAAACCAACAACGATGACACCTTCCATGAGAAAAATGTCGCTGGGTATGCTGATCCTAATTGTGATCTCCTTATCCTGTAGTAAAGATCAAACAACAGCCGAACAGGAAGCGCTTATTGACCAACAGGCCGCAACCACCAATGCAGCAGGTGCTGCTGATGTATTGGCCCGGATCGCTTCACCTGTTCCAGGTAAAACTGTTACCTACCCCTATGGCATCATTGACCCCCGGTATGCAGCAGGTTATCATACCGGCGATGATTATGCAGCACCCACGGGTACTAATGTAGTAGCCGTACTGGGTGGCACGATTGGCTGGTCCAATAACAACGGCGGGGCCTATGGCAGGTGGATCGGCCTGCGCGCCACCAATGGCCGGGATTATGTGTATTGCCATCTTTCCGTACGCTCAGTAAGCACCGGCGCTACCGTAGTAGCCGGTCAGAAATTGGGTGAGGTAGGCGCTACCGGCAACGTAACAGGCCCGCACCTCCACTTTGAAGACCGCCCACGGGGTGGTGGCTATGGACAGGTACGTAAACCAACCTGGTAAGAGCTGCGCATAGCAGGATACCGACTTAACGGTATTTGGGGAGGGTCACCCTCCAAGGGAGGCTCAAAGGAGCTTACCGAAATCTATTTGGGGTGGGTCGCCCTCTCAGGGGCGGCTCACCCTCATCTAAAGAATGTTCCCCTGCTTTTCATTACCTTTAGGTTCTTACTCATTTCCGCCCTGCGAAAGAGGCCATTATTTTGTCCGGATCCACCCTTTAAATGTCTGTCTTACCCCTCCCATTACCCGTTTGAGACCCTAATTTTGCGCACTAATTATTCATCAATAATTGCTTAGGTATGAAAACGATGCTATTTACTTTTGCCACGCTGATGGCATTTGCTTTTGTTCTCCCTGCTGATGTCCTTTCCAAAAAGAAAGGAAGAGCGCCATTCAACTACTAAAATCTAACGAAAAAGACCTGAAAAAGAGCTGAAAGGCCTTAGCGAAGCACAGTTGAAATGGAAATCGGCGCCCGACCGCTGGAGCGTGGAAGATTGCATGAAACACATCGCTGCTTCCGGACAGGCAATTTGGCAAATGACAGAAGCAGGGATCAAGCAACCTGCCAACCCTGAAAAAGAAGTGAGTTAAAAATGAGTGATGAGCAGGTCGTACAATCGGTCGAGGACCGCTCTACCAAACACCAAACCTTCGACCAATTAAAACCAGAAAATATTCCTTATAAATCCGCAGAGGAAGCACTAGGGGCCTTAAAAGTGACCAGGCCAAACTGATCGACTACTTAAAGTCAACTTCCGATGACCTGCGCAACCACGTGGTGGCCCTCCCATTTGGCCAGTTTGACTGCTACCAGATGATCCTGTTCCAGGCCGGACACACCAACCGCCATATCCAACAGATCAGGGAAGTAAAAGCCGATCCGGGTTTTCCCAAAGAGTAAGGTACGGACAGCTACCTCACCAGCAAATGCCCCGGTAAGGGCATTACAGTCTCATAGCGCCCCGAACTTAGCCGGGTAAGGCATTCCTGCGCAACCAAAAAGTCGCGGCAATGTATTTCTGTGCCCCTTACTCAGCAAGGCTACAGGCTATCCAGGTAAAAGTGTAGGGGACCTGCCTTATCATTGCCCGGAAGCCCACTACCAGGTTATTTTCTTTTGCCAGCCAGCCCAGGTTTACCGCTTTGGGGAGGCCCCATTATTGATTACCAACTGTTTAGCAGCTTTACTAATATCCCCGCCATCTACTTTAATATTTTCTGTAGCGGCTCCTTCTACCTGCAGAAAAACGGCTGCAGGCGTTAATACCCGGGTAGCTGTAAACAGCAGATCCTTAGTATTCACCAGCCTCAGCAATTCTGTTCCGGGACTGCCCTGCACACTCAACCCGGTAATGGTGGCATCCTGCACATTATCCAGGATGATGGCAGGCCGCGCATCTGGCTTTTCATAAGTAAAGCGCACATTATTTAAGGTCAACCCCTTTACATTACGTGCATACAACCCATAAGCCGGCGGCCCAAATGGCCTGGTACCCCATACCCCAAAATATTCAGCACTCAACTCGGGCACTTCGCGTTTGGCCGCCTGCTCTTTTGTGCCGCCGCCAGCATATACAACATGCACATCGGTAAGGCTGATATTTTCCAGGAATACCTTCCCCACCCCATTGAGTGTGATACAGGAATTAAGCTCTCCATCAAAAACATTGACCCCAAAATGGATGTCGGGATGATTAACGGGTTTCCCCACCACCGTGGCCCGGATATTATTAAAGGAGATATTGCGTACGAAGGAAGGAGCCGCATTGGCCTCATTAGCCGAAGCGTTACCGCCCGTAAACCCAATACCAATCGGGCCTGTTACGTTGCGCATCACTATATTGGAAAAATGCAGGTTCTCTATCCGCGCTTTGCCCGAGCTGATCTTGACCGGGCAGCCATAGGTATCATAGATCAGGCAATTGGAGATGGTTATATTCTGCGCTTCGCCGCCGCCAAAACGGAAGATGGACCAGCGTGTACTGAAACTGCAATTGGTAACTGTTACAAACTGGTTACTGCCAAAAGGGCACACGCATCATCCTGGCATTGCACATCGCAATTGCTGATGTGTACATACTGTGTATCATTGAAATGAAAACCATCATTGTTTTTATTGACGCGGTTGTAGATGCGGATATTGTGCAGCTGAACATGCCTGCACTTCAGGATGCGGAAACAATGGTAAGCACTGTTGGTTAAAAATATATCCCTGACCTGAAACCTTGTACATTGATAAAAATGACCAGGTGGGGGCGGTCAAAATTGCCCCCTACCCCTTTTTGTCCGGGCCCCGTATTATCTCCTTTCCCATTGTAAAAGGCCAGTCCATTCCCATCAATTGTACCATACCCTTCGATAGCTATATTCTCAGCATTCACTGCGTAGATGAACACAATATTGCCATTGCCGGAAGGCACGCCTTTTCCGGCGGTATAATCCTCCCGGCGGGTACTGCCCAATAACCGCCCATTGGTGGCAATGTGCAGTGTAACACCCGATCTCAGTTCAATGGTGCCACAAATAAAATCACCCACCGGTATCAACACTGTACCTCCACCAGCACTGTTACAGGCATCAATGGCGGCCTGGATAGCAGCGGTATCCAGTGTTTGCCCATCGCCTTTGGCGCCAAAATCCCGAACATTGTATATACTACCAATGGGTAATTTTTCATCCAGGGAATTGTCGGCCGGGGTGGCCATAGCGGGCATGCCAATAAGACCTGCACCTGCTACCGTAAGGGCAGGAACAGCCATCTTTTCAAACCATTGACGACGGGAAACAGGTGCTGATTTTTTCATACCCCGAATATGCAGGATTATCCTGCTGCCTTGTTCCAAAAAAAAATGGCTTTTGGCTAAGCTATTTTAGCGGGGTGGATGCATGGATCTGCAAGCTATGCGCCACGCAGTATCTTCTCCATCTTCCTGCCTTTGGCCAACTCGTCTACCAGCTTATCCAAATACCTGGCCTGTTGTACCAAAGGGTCCTCAATTTCCTCCACACGATACCCACAGATCACGCCTGTAATGAGGTGGGCGTTGGGGTTCAGTGTAGCACGTTGAAAGAATGTTTCAAAAGTTACTTTCTCCTTGATGAGCTGCTGTAACTGCTTATTATCAAATGCTGTTAACCATGTTATGACCTGGTTTAATTCCTCCTTTGTCCTGCCTTTCTTCTCCACTTTTGCCAAGTACAAGGGATAGACCGAAGCAAAGATCATTTTAGGAATACGGTGGTCCTGGTTGTTGGCTTTGTTCATACCTCCTGTTTTAAGGTTAATAACTCAAATTATTTTACCCCGCGAAAGCCCGATAAACGAACGCTTTTCATCGTGCAAGGCAATTTCTATGGCTTCAAATATACCCACTTCGCTATATTAATATCCATTTGGACAATTAATATTGGCTTATAAGGGCCTTATCAGCTTTTTAAGCAATTAAGTTACTACTGCCCCCAAAAACCATTCAACATTTGCGCAGCCCTCCGGCATTCCGGATTTACTCGATTTTTACGAACTTAGCAGTGGATAATCGTTTTCAGACCTATTTGATACAGATTATCTCTTCCCGTACAGTAATATAAGCACAAAGTAAAAAACAACACGATGAAAAAAGTAACAGGCATCGGCGGCATTTTTTCAAATGCAAAGACCCCAACAAAATGAATGAGTGGTACCAAAAACACCTGGGTTTAAACACCGGCCAATACGGGGCATCATTTGAGTGGTATGAAGATGCAGCAGGTAAAAAGAAAGGGCTTACCCAATGGTCAGCTTTTCCTGAAACAACAAAATATTTTGAACCAGCAACGCAAGACTTTATGATCAATTACAGGGTTGACAACCTGGAAGGATTGGTGGAGGAATTAAAAAAAAGAAGGGGTAACGATTGTAGATAATATCGAATCGTATGACTATGGCAAATTTGTACATATTCTCGATGCCGAAGGAAACAAAATTGAATTGTGGGAGCCCCCTGCTGAGTAGGCCACCTGCCACCGGAATTACATTCACCACCGCGGGCTCCATGCATCCCCCAAAAACAAAGAGGATGTATAGTTTCATTGAGTAATGACGGTTTTGATATATACCGTTTAATACCGGACCCGGATGGATCATGGAATAAAATCTTCCTCCAATACCAGCGCCTCATACTGCAACTGCTGGCAGACCAGCCACTTTTTCCTTCCATAAGATACTACCAGGAACACACCAGCCGGAATGACCGCCACCCAATAGAAAACGTGGTTAAAAATACCAGCCAGTACAGCAGCCAATACACCGGCACTTATATACAAAGGCGGATGAAACAGGTAGGACAGCCTTACCCGCATAGCTTACCTGCGCGATGAATTCATAGCATAATAATTTAATTGCATCGGCAGGGATTCCATAACTGTTAAAATTATTTGGAATACCGGACAGGGATATTGTATTTTTGTCCACAAATTTAGTGGACTATAAGTAAGCCAACAAATATGTTTCTTAAATACCTTACCACATTCATACTGGCATTCCTATTGCTGCAACCAGTTTGGTCGCAATCAGCAAGCCGTACCATCACGGGCACCGTCACTTCTGATGAAGATACGAATCCACTCGAAGGGGTATTGGTATCCGTCAAAGGCAGCAACATGGTATCGGGGTCGCAAGCCGATGGTGTTTATTATATTCCCGTCACAACAAAGGATTCTGTTTTGGTATTCAGCCACAGCGAGTTCCAAACCAGGGAAGTAAAATTGACAGGAGCCAGTGAATACAATATTGTATTGCATAAAAAAAGGAACCGTCCACTAGCGGTTTATCCTTCCGTTCCCTTCCTTACTGCATGCGCCAATCAGGAGCAGCTTCATTTATTTATTTTGAACAGCCTTTAGGTTTTAAAGAAGTCCTTTGGTCAGGCAGCCGAAAACAGCCTCGGGCGACGAGCAAGGAGCTGTTGAGCCACGTGCCTTTTGCTTCAAAAAAGTTTTCTGCCCTTCGGCAGGACGTAGCCTGATAACGACCACCGGATCAAAGAACTTTGTGAAACGGTTGCCCGCGGTGCAACCTATCTACATCCACTGTTGCCCTGGGTGGGAGGCGCCAGCTTCCCTGCCACTTTGTGCAAAAATGGGCTGTTTTTGTGTTTAGTGCTATTAGCATACTCTATCTATAGGGAAGGTATACTGAAGGTATACTGAAGCTATAGAGAAGCTATACTGAAGGGGTACTGATTACTGATTATTGATTATTCTGAGCTTTGTATATGCTTTACTGTTGTCTTCTGTGCTTTGCTTCTGGTCCTTATCCTTTCCTTTCTTTTCTTTTTCAGTAACACTGCAGGGCAAACGTACGACACTGGATAGGCCATTTCCAAATGTGTTTTTGTCGTTTCGGCTATTTTATGTCGAAAGCGCTATAAATCGACGTAATTGACGTCGATTTATAGCCGAAACGACATAAACCGGCAATGGGGTATTGGAAACGGGTATCTGACTGTCGTATGTTTGTAATCGAAGAATGAATCGCAGATAGAATCGCTGATTAATGGATTAAAGTGATTTCGCGGATTATGAACTTTTGCTTCGCTGGATGTCTTTTGAGGGGTTTGGCGGAGTATCAATAAAGAAGCTGATCGACTGTGTGGACGGGGCCCCTAAGCACGGTTGATGTACGAGGAGTGTTGTGCAACACTTGGGAATACCAGCTTGGAGCGACGAGCTACGAGCTGTGAGCCTTAGGAGTCAGCAGTCAGGTTTTAGGTTTCAGCCTTGGCTTTTAGCGGCCAGGTTGGGCTATTAGCGGTTGGGTTTTAGCAGTTAGCCCGAAGGTTTCGCTATTAACAGTTTGTTGATGGCTACCGGTTGAGGGCTATTGCCACTGGTTTTCATTTTGCTGCTGTGATCTATAAAAAGCCCCGGTGAGCCAGCCGCCAGGGCTCGACGGCACAAGTACGCCTGGCACAGTTACCGGGCTGCAAACTTGCGCCAGGAACAGCAGAATGGAAGACAGGTTTTGGCCGGGAATATAAACCGAAAGGTTTTAACTGTTAGGGTCTAATGGTTATGTAGTTTATTTTCTAACGTTTAAATGTATCATTGAATATACAGGAGATGATCTCCTGTAATGGTCTAGTATTTTTATGAAGCGGCCCCGTTCGTAAGAGCGGGGCCATTTTTTTATCGCTGATTGAATCGCTGATTGAAGGATTATATGGATTTCTCGGATATGTGTTGGCACGTAGGTGCGCCAGGGGCTAAGAGGTGACGCCTTTTCGTTTTCGGGGTAAGAGAAAGGTGTCACCTCTTTCCTGATGAAGGTGAGCCGCTCTACAACGCTGCATTTGCCAGTCTGCAGAGCGACCCACCTTTCGCCAGGGGCAAACAAATAAAATTTGGATGACAGTTCCTTGCGCCAGGGGCTAAGAGGTGACACCTTTTCGTTTTCGTGGTAAGGGAAAGGTGTCACCTCTTTCCTGATGAAGGTGAGCCGCTCTACAACGCTGCATTTGCCAGTCTGCAGAGCGACCCACCTTTCGCCAGGGGCAAACAAATAAAATTTGGATGACAGTTCCTTGCGCCAGGGGCTAAGAGGTGACGCCTTTTCGTTTTCGTGGTAAGGGGAAGGTGTCACCTCTTTCCTGATGAAGGTGAGCCATTCTCCAACGCTGCATTCGCCGAGCGACAGAGCGACCCATCATTGTACCTTGCACCAGCCGAAATAAATTAGGATGATAATTCCCTGCGTCACTCCCTGGAGCTGCTTTTAACACCCGCTAATTACTTTTTGGTAATGATATAAGAAGTCATGTTTTTGATCAATCCCTTGTTCAATTCATATACATCACAATAGTACATATCAAATACTTTCCCGTCATTGCCTTTACAGGTTACCTCACCATTTACGGCGACCTGATCGCCGTCAACAATAATATGCTCTTTGGTTGAGGAAACCATTTCCATTCCTTGCATGGCAACAAAAAAGCACGCATCTCATCCTTACCTGAAACTACCTGATCGCCCACCATATTCCAGGTTACATCTTCGGCCAGGTGATGAAGAATTGTTTCCGGTTGGTTATTATCGAATGCTGCAATTACTTCCTGTATGATCTGTCTGTTGTCCATAACTGAATTTTTAGTGTGTATTTGTTCAACACAAACTTATGAACAACAACCTGCTTGAAGGGAGTGCGGAATTGACAATTTCCGGGGCTAATGCGACATATACCCCATCCACTCCCAAAGATTACCCCACCTTGCCCAGTTCCCAACCTACCACCTCCCCGTCTCCCGGCCCTTCTGCCTCCCCCGTCTTTCGCTCTTTTCCAACTTACGGACTTTAAGTCTTTCCTGTCTCCCTGTCTTCCTTACCTTCTGAATCCGCGAAATCAGTAAGATCTTATAATCAGTAATCCCGGACATTTCGGCCATCAACGGTCATAAATTTGGAACAGCTTATGATAAACAGTAGGTTTGTCCTGTTACGCATAAATGACAAAAGGACGGACAGGTGTAAGTAATGAGCGGGTTTGACAGGAATAAACCCAATTATTTCATCTTATCACCTGATCAACTTTCGGATCTTCCGGACTTCTCTTTAAAACGACATACCTATGGATCAATTTTTCCATATCCGGATGCTCATGAGCATTATTGTCAGCCTAAGTATTGCTACTTTATTGAAAGGAGTAGCCCGGCTCATAGAACATCCAACCAGGGTAAAATTGTATTGGGTACACCTTGCCTGGGTGGCCTATGTATTTCTTTCTCTCGTCGATTTTTGGTGGTGGGAGATCAGGCTCAAAGGGATCAAGGAATGGAACTTTCAAACGTACCTGTTCATCATTTGTTATATCGTAGTCTTTTACATTACCTGCTCCCTGCTCTTCCCCGACGACATGAAAGAGTACGATGGATACAAAGAATATTACTATTCCAGGAAGAACTGGCTTTTCTCCTTTCTCGGCATTTCATTTCTATTCGACATTGGTGATACGCTATTAAAAGGTGCTGATTATTACCAATCGCTGGGCACGGAATACCTGGTCAGGATATCAATCCATGTACTACTTTGCGTGGTAGCCATCCGCTCCCGAAATGAAAAAGTACATGCTGCCCTGGTGATCTTCTTCCTGCTGTATAACCTGTTTTGGTTTATCAGGAAATACCAGGTATTATAAAGTGAAGCTGGCAAAAGTCAGGGATTGGGCAATACCTATTACAAGGGCTAAACAAGCTGCCGCTGAATAGCTGCACTATTACCCGTAGCCGACTTCAATACCTCACCGGCTGATTCATGCACCTCATTCAATAACTTCCTTTCCAACTGCAATTTATCATTCAGGAACTTGTGTTTCATTTCAAAGTCATTGATGAGCTCACTCCATTTTCTGACATAGATCTTATACTGCCCCGACTTAAAAGCCAAGGACCTTTCGCCATGTGGTTTGGCATTGTCCAATGCCGCCTCTATCTCTCCCCTGCTGTTAAAGTCTGTGCCAACGAGATAAAACTCCCAACTCATATTATTGCCATTGAACTGTGGCTCATGCATGATCACGTTCATGTATTTTTTCACTTGTGTAAGTTCGTTTTCGCCCAGTTTCAAAGCAGGGTGTTTCAACTCCACCACGATATTCCTGATCTCATTGGTCAATATATCCTGGCGGCAAAGGAAAATATCCATCTCCCGGTACTTATCTTCATGGTCAATAGGCGTTACTGTATTCCCGCCACGCAACAGATGAACATGCCGCCGCAGTGCCTCGTCAAATTTAGGTTCGGCCGCCGTCACCAGGTGATATTGTTCCCCAAAGATCCAGTAATGCGCCTCTACCAACTTTTGTAAATGATCGCGTTCATTGGCTTTTAGCTCCTTCCGAACAATCAGGTCACGCAGCTGGTCAATTGTTTTATACCGGTCTTCAATGAGCCTGATGGTATGATTTACATGGGCAAGCCGGGTTACTTTGATAAGATCGGCCATTTGTTTCCTTTCATCATAAGAAAGTTCTATAACGCCATCGAGGATATCAAACAACTTATCGCGCTCGAGGCTGTCCAACAACAGGTTCAACAAACGCACAAAGGTTTTCTTCTGCTCTATATTGAGGTTCAGGAAAATCTTCGGCTGTATTTCGTAGAGGTTTCGTACCAGGCTTTCCAGCTCTATTTTCCGGTGTACATCCCAGGGATTGTCACTGAATACAGGGAAGATCCGGTCCTCTTCATATTGATTGATCAGGATATCAGTATACATTTTAAGATAAGGTTTGCGTTTGTCGAGCAAATAAGAAGACAGCCATTTGTGTAGAAACCGGAAAACCGGATCGATGCGCGTGCCACCTAATAATGTCAGTTGCGGATCGGCAGCATTGCTTTTGAACCTGAACTGGTCAAAATAAGTGCTCTTGATATAAACGCTGTGGTAAAAATGATCTCCCTTATTGTTGAGTGAGGTAAACTCTTTATACCGTTCTACGTGATCAGATCCCATGTAATAGTATTTGGAAAACTCTTTATTGATCTTCGCATTCCAACGCACATAGCTCACTTCAAATTCCTGACCGCTATCGGCATGGTTTACCATAAAGTGGTGTGTATCGCCAATGATGGTGGAATAATCCAGGGCCTTTCCATTGATCAATAAAGCATACTCATTGTTTTTATTAAGCTCCAGGTACCAGCCAAATTCCAGGCAAAGGAAATCCATTAACTCTTCTTCCAGTTTGGCATCTGTGATCTCCGGCAGGATATTGTAGAAGGTGACAATAGTACCCGTTGGCTTTCTCACACCCCGTACACCTGAATCGGGGCTCGTATATTTATTGATGGATTCAAACTTGATATTGATAAAATACTCGTAGTGCTTTCTTTTTCTTCATACACGGTATGCCAGATGGCTTCTGAAGCAAACTTGAAAAAGGTGAGGCGGCCTACCCCATTTTTGCCATGGACCGCCGACGTGTTTTTGGGTGATTCTATTTCAATGGCTTTCTGCGAATCAAAGAAGGGCGAAAACTTATCGGCCAGTTGCGTCCGGTTAATGCCATACCCATTGTCAATAATGGCTATCCTGGATACAAAGCCCAACTCATTCGCCTCATAATTGAATTGGACGGTAGTAGCCTTTGCATCAAATCCATTCCAGATATACTCGGCAATTGCCTGTTTAAAATCAAACTTGCTAAGTACTTTCTGGATACCTTTTCCTGTAATCTCAATATTTGCCATTGGTTGCCGCTTAGAAATGTTAATTTATTTAGCTAAAATACGGCTATAATGCTAAATAAATTAGCATTCTACTGCATTATTATCCACAGATGTGGCAGCAACATCGCATCCTGTTGTCGTATACATTCATTTTGAGCCTGGTAGGGATCGCAGATTTCGCGGATATGGGCGGATGGCCTGGTTTGGTACTGATAAGTGGTATTATTTGTTTGATTATCAAACATTCATGGCGTAGAAGATGATATTCAGGCCAAATTTGGTATTGTCTTCCGCCATAAACCGTTTATTGCGGAAATCGTAATCCCATTCGCAGCCATAATCTTTATTACTGTACAATACTGCAATACGGCCGTTGATCTCAATGGCTTTGAGGTAATCATGTACCAGGTCATCACCCCAGCCATTCAATTCAAAAGAAGTGGGAGGAGGTCCCTTTTCAAAAGTGAAGAAGGAGCGGTATAGCTCGTGTGTGGAAGGTATTTTTTTTCAGTGCATGGGCCCCAAAGGTAGCGCCCATCTGTGCTTCAAAGGATTTGGCAAACAAACCATCAATATCGTGGTTACAATCATCTACAAATACAAAGCCCCCATTCTCCACATATTTTTTTGAAATTGGCCTGCTCCCTGCCATTGAACTGCACCAGCTTATGACCACTGAGGTAGCAGAAGGGGGCGGAGAAGATGTCCTCACTGCCCAATTCAATGATCCGCTCCTGCGGATTTACAGGAATGGTAGTGTATTCGACCAATGAGTTCAATAAATTTGAAGGCATGCGCTGGTCGGTATCCCAGTCGCCGGAACGATAGCTCAATCGTGAAAAGATAAATTTATTGCCCTGATTCATAGAAAACCTGATTACGCCTGAATAGTTGTTCCGGATAAAATTTAAACTACATTAAAATGCTGATTTTTTTCATAAGGGGCAAAAGAAATCAATCATTATGACGTCAAAAGCCCGAACTTCCGTCGCTACCAGAAAAATAGTTCAATAGGCTATTAAAAACCTTACTGTCAACATTGCTTTCCTAGAAACTAATTTTAACCAAAACTACTATTGACGTTGGTATTAACAGAAACAACAATCAGCGAACTGCTGAAAAAGGTATCCCTACTGAAAAAGAGATCCAGAAAGTAATTGTTGGGCAGGATGAAGTACTGGAAGAATTACTGGTAGCCTTACTGGCCGGTGGTCATTGTTTGCTTGAAGGGGTACCCGGCCTGGCCAAAACCCTCATGGTACGTACCCTCTCACAGGCAGTACACCTTAGTTTCCGGCGTATCCAGTTTACCCCCGATCTCATGCCTTCGGATATCATTGGCACAGAAATATTGGAAGAAGACCTGGTGACGGGTAAAAGGATGTTCACCTTCACGAAGGGGCCTATATTTGCGAATATCCTCCTGGCGGATGAGATCAACCGCACACCGCCCAAAACACAGTCGGCGCTATTGGAAGCCATGCAGGAGTTTGAAGTAACCTATGCCGGCAAAACCTATCACCTGGATCGCCCCTTCTTTATATTGGCCACCCAAAATCCGATAGAACAGGCTGGGACCTATCCGCTGCCCGAAGCCCAGCTCGATCGCTTTTTATTGTATGTAAAGATCGGCTACCCTTCAGAGCAGGAAGAAATTCAAATACTCAGCAATACGACGGGTATTCGCAAAAATAAGGTAGAAGCCATAGTAAGCGGCGAGGAGATCATGCAGCTACAAGGCCTGGTAAGGGAAGTAACGATCAATGATGACCTCACGGGCTGGGCCGGCAAACTGGTGCGGGCCACGCGCCCCAATAGCACTACCGCCAGCTATGTAAAGGAATGGGTACGCTGGGGTGCAGGACCAAGGGCCGGACAGGCATTGATACTGACCGCCAAAGCCAGGGCGCTGCTTCATGGCCGCTATGCGGTGACGGAAGCCGACATTCAAACGATGGCCTATCCCGTACTGCGGCACCGTATACTAATGAATTTTAAAGCGGATGCTGAACAGATCAGCCCGGATATGGTTACAGCCAACTTATTAAAAGTAATTGAAAGGCCGGTGAGTGGTAAGTGGTGAGTAGGGCGTTAGGTTCGTTTCAATTTGTGTCATTCGTGTAATTCGTGTTCCATTAATTCGTGTTCTTAGACCCTCACATATTATTGTCACTGAGAAATCTGTCGCTGGCGGCCAAAACGACCATTGATGGTTTTATGACGGGCGCCAACAAAAGCTCGATCAAGGGCAGTGGTATGGAGTTCAGTCAATATCGGAGTTATATGCCCGGCGATGACCTGCGCTGGATGGATTGGAAAATGTATGGGCGCAGTGACCGCTATTATATCCGCGAATCGGAATCGGAAACCAATATCAGTGTACGGTTGCTGGTAGATGCCAGCGCTTCCATGGATCACCGGGATGGGGCCTATACAAAAATGGAATACGCCCGGTACCTGGCAGCCTGCCTGGCCTACCTGGCCAATAGGCAGGGTGATGCGATCGGATTGTATGGCCTGCGCGAAGATGGCATCTTCACGCTGGCGGCACGCCAGGGATTTCAACACCTTAACCGTCTCTTTTATCAGCTCGAACAAACGGGCCCCGCCGGAAAATTCACGCAGCCTGTTCATTACAAAGATATCTATGCAGGCGGGCGCAGCAGGGAATTACTGATTTTCATAACTGATATGTACCAACAGGAGGATGAAATATACAAACTGCTGGACCTCCTGGGTGCCCTGCATCATGAGATCATCGTACTGCACCTGATGGGCCGCAATGAAATGGAACTGGATTATGCAGGCTATAGCACTTTGGAAGACCTGGAAACAGGAGCCACCATCCAGGTAGATGCCGAAGCCATCAAACAACCTTACCAGGAAACGCTGAACAATTATTTAAGCAATATCAAAAAAGAATTGCTCGGTCGCCATATAGATTATCGACTCATGATCACCGATGAACCGGTGGATCAGGCATTGAGGGAGTATTTGCGATTACGGAAGTAGGAAGAGAATACAGAAGACAGGAGACAGGAGAAAGGAGAAAGAAAACAGAAAACAGAACACAGAATTTAGAATACAGCATTTAGGCATTGTTACAATTATTAAACCCCATAGCATTAGTAGCAGCCACAGCGGTCATTATACCGGTGCTGGTACACTTATGGAATGTACGCAAGGGTAAAACCTTGCGTGTAGGCAGCACGGCTTTATTATCGGCCAGTGCACGCAAGCGCGCCACTTCTTTCCGCATCAATAACTGGCCTTTATTCCTATTGCGTTGTTTAGTGGTGCTGTTGGCCGCCTTCCTATTGGCAAAGCCCGTATGGATGGATCGCCCCAGGGCAGCGAAACAAGCCGGGTGGGTACTTATCCCCCAACACCAATTAGGTATAGCCTATGCACAATATGGTACAGCCATCGACTCCCTATTGCTTGCCGGTTTGGAATTGCACAACCTATCTCCCAACTTTGAAAAGATACAATTAAAAGATACAGCAGGTAACGCAACCCCAACAGATACAAACAGCCATAGCAGCTTATCTACCTGGTCGCTGTTAAAAGTGTTGGATGCCCAACTCCCTGCCGGATTTCCTCTCCACTTGTTTGTAAACAATCGCTTGTCATCTTACCAGGGCGCCAGGCCCTCTACCCGCCTGGCCCTTCATTGGAACAGTTTTAGCTCCGGCGATAGTCTGCAACGCTCGCCTTCTTTTTCCTGGGTAGCTGATAAAGGAACCATCAGGAGCATGGAGGGGGTGAGTACGCCTGCCGGAAATTATTTTATCCAACACAACAATGCAGTCAGCTTTGCAAGGGGGCAGATACCTCCATCATCCGCATTGCGCTCTATGCGGGCAAGCACCTGGCAGATGCCCAATATATTGAAGCAGCCATAGCGGCCATCCGTGAATTTACCGGCAGAAGGATCAACCTGCAATCATTGACCGCAGGAGAATATCCCCCGACCGAACAACACCTTATTTTCCTATTGATGAATCAAAGGCCCTCGGACAAGACCAGTCAAAACCAGGCTTTCCAAAAACCTGTTATCCCTATTGACCACCGATGGCATCCTGTTCCAATACGATACGGGCAACGCCGTAACTCTCGCTTCCTGGCAACAGGAAGGCGCCCTAGTAACAGGCGAAACTGTACACGATAAAGTTTATCAATACATTCCGGGCAAAACCAATGGCATTCCCGTATGGACTCTTGCCAATGGCCAGGCATTACTTACGGTGACGGAACAGGACAATAAACTGGTTTATCGCTATAAAGGCCGGTTCAATCCCTCCTGGGGTGATATGGTATGGGAAAGCGGTTTTGTAAAAACCATCTTACCCCTGGTGATTCCGGCTTTGAGCCGTTTGAACTCCGAAGACCTGCGAATCATCAGTGATGAACAGGTAATACCACCACTGGACCTGGAGAATGATAAGGATACAAATGATGGTAACTGGCAAGCTGAACGGCAAGGCTGGCTTCGCCACAATGCCCAAGACCTTACCACCCTGTTTTGGGTACTGCTTTTCATCATCCTGTTAATAGAACGCATTTATACTTATGGGCTACAACGCATAAAAATGCCTGATCAAAAGAGTCAACATATCATTCATGCACTGGCGGGTAAGTGGAGCAGAAATAACCTATGGGCCTCCCTGCTGAATGCGATGGCATTGGGGCTGGTTCTGGCAGCATTGGCATTTTTTATTTTTCACTTACCTGTGTGGGCTGTAATAACCACCGGTGCACTGGCCACTGTATTGTTCTATTGGCTCAGGCGATCGAAGCCCCTCACACCCGTCGAACTGTCCAGTTTCCTCAACCGGTCCTATCCAGCGCTGGAGGAGAGCACTCAGTTATTGTTGATTCCCGAACAATCTCTGAGCCTGTTGCAAAAGATGCAAGTGCAAAAATATCACCCTCCCTGGCAGGCATGCCCGAGCCGCCAGCCATGCGCAAGCCATTAAAAAAGCATTCCTATTGTTAGGCTCATCGCTAGCCGCTACTGTATTGATCGCGCTGCTGGCATCCCTGCTAGCAGCCAACAGCAGTTACAACAAGCCCAACACTCAGGCAGCAACCACTCATCCACCCGAACAAATCTTACCGGGGATTGCATCCTTCGGGATACAGGTTACTCCACCGGCGTATACCAATAATAAAAGCAGGCAACAACAACAGTTTTCTCTCAAAATAGAAGAAGGCAGTACGGTACAATGGGAAATACGGACCAATCAAAAGTACAGCAACTACAATTCATTTTCAATAGCCAGGATACGCTTGCCTTTGTACCCGTATCCGACGACAGTACGCATTGGACGTTGCAAAAAACATACAAGAAGCAGGTTTTTACCAGCTGAGCCTGGCCGGCCATGCTTCTCAACTGTATACGCTTGAAGTGATTCCCGACCTGCCGGTCAACATCAGCATCATCACGCCACAACAATACACAACCATCGATCCCGGTGGTGCAGCTTTATCCCGTCTTTCGGTTCAACTAACAGACGACTATGGGATTCATAACGCAGGTATTGTAGCTACCCAGGCCAGCGGCAAGGGTGAAAGTGTGAGTTTCAAAGAACAACAACTGTCCTTTCCTGTCAGCTATAACGGTCAGCAGCAAATGACTCTCAACAAAGTATTGGACCTGCATGGGCTGGGCCTCCATGCCGGTGATGAATTATACTTCTATATAAAAGCATGGGACAACCACGGACAAGAAAGCCGATCTGACATGTATTTCATTTCCTTACCCGATACAGCCGAACTGCTGAGCATGTCGGGCATGGAATCGGGCATCAACCAGGTACCTGAATATTTCCGAAGCCAACGGCAAATCATTATTGATATAGAGAAGTTATTACAGCAACAAGCCAGTATTCCGCTGGATACCTTCCACCTGCGCAGCAATGTATTGGGCGATGATCAGAAACTGCTGCGCCTGCGTTATGGCAAATTTGTGGGGAAGAATGGGAAAGCGGTGGGCATAGTCCCGATGATGGGCATGACCACGGTCAGGAGGAGGATCATGAGGAAAAGGTGGTTCCCATAGGGGATATCAAAGCGCTGGAAGACCAGTATGCGCATAAGCACGACAATGCAGAAGATGCTACTTACCTGGAACCAGCGCAAAAGGCACAACTGAAAACGATCCTCACGGAAATGTGGAGCAGTGAATTAAAGCTCCGCACTTATTACCCGCGCGAAGCGCTGCCCTATGCTTATAAAGCGTTGCGCCTGCTCAAAGACATGCAGCAAAAATCAAGGGCCTATGTAAGTAAAACATCTATTAAGATGCCGCCCTTAAAACCTGAAAAAGGTTGACGGGCGATTTGGATAAAATAGGTGATGCCAACAACAAGAAAAACAACGGAAGTGATAAGCAACCGGAAATACGCTTACAGCAAGTCATGGGTGTACTGGAACAACTAAAACAAGAAGCTGGCATTACAGCTCAACAAATGCTTTTGCTGATCGAAGCAGAAAAAGATTGGCGCCAGGGCGGTGAAAGCACCGGCCGACTACCTGGCTGCTTTGAATGGCATCCGTAAAATAACAAACCAACCCGGTAAAGCAAGCAAAGCAACGATCCTCCAGGTACAAGCAGCGCTGCAAAAGATGCTGAAAGAAGGCGCACTACTGCCCCAAAAAGAAACCAGTACGGATGATAATGAGCTGGCTGATCATTACTTTAACGAATTAAACAAAAGCAGGCGCTGATGAGAATAGAAACAGGCATCCTCATCGCTTCCCTGCTGCTGGTATCTGTACTGGTATGGAAAGAAATCAGCAGACCTGCCAGGGCGCACCTAGCGCTTCGTATCATAGCGAGTATATTGGCGGTGACAGGCATGGCCTTCCTGGCAATACCCATTACTTATACGGTTACTACGCCCTCCAATAACAACAACAAGGCCATCCTGCTTACACCAGGTTATCCCAAAGACAGCCTGCATAATAAAGGAGGTGAGCAGTTATACACGACCCACCCTTGGCTGGTTGCCAGTCATATTACTTATCTGCCCGACCTGGGCTGGTTCCTGGCCCAACATCCGGAAATCAATGCATTGGAAGTATGGGGATATGGGCTGACAGAAGAAGAACTAGCTGTTGTATCCACGCAGGGTATTGCTTTGCAGTATCATGCACGGGCTACACCCACCGGATTCACGGCAGCAGGCTGGCCCCGGCAGTTAAAACAGGGTCAATGGCTGGATGTACAAGGTGCTTACCAACCCGCCAACAAGGATACGGTAAAAATTGTACTAACTGGTTTGGGAGCCCGGTTTGATTCTGTTACGATTGGCCCAAACGCCACAGGCTATTTTAACCTGCGCTGCCAACCCAAGCACCAAGGCAATACGCTATATGAACTGGAAGTCATTAGCCCGGGCAAAACCATTGCCCGCGAAAAACTCCCGGTACATATAGCACCTGCCCATCCGCTACGGGTATTACTGTTAGCCGCCTCCCCGGATTTTGACAATAAATTCCTCCTTACCTGGTTGTACGAAAACCAGTACCCAGTAGCTATCCGCAATACGATCAGCAAAAACAAGTACAGCCGCCAATTCCTGAATAGGGATGGCCTTCGCATACAAGATATGAGCACCGGCCTGTTGGAGCAATTTGATGTAGTGATCATGGACGATCAACAACTCACCACGCTGACCACCGCAGAAAAAAACACCCTGCGGTCGCAAATACAAAAAGGGCTGGGGCTGATCCTGCAAACCGATAGCGCCCATTCCTTTCGTCAATTATCTACGGAACTACAGGTAAAAAACAAGCTGCCTCACCCGTAGGCCCACGATCATTGGCCATGCCAGCCCTTTTGCAAAGACCAGTCCCCTGCTGCCCACGGATTGGTTTTCTATTGAAAGCAGCAAACAGGCACAACCGCTGGTGATGGATGACCAGGGCGCGGTAGTAGTATCGGCAGCTATTGCGGGAGCGGGCAAACTGGTATTGAATACTGTGAACAATACGTATAGCTGGTTGCTGAATGGCAACCGGCAGGACTATGCCCAGTTCTGGACCTTGCTGCTCAACAAAGCTGCCCGGCCTGACTGGCAGGGAAGCCGGTGGCAAGGGGTGAGCGCCTTCCCCACCCTGGGTAGCCCCGTGCAATTGGCCCTGGATAGCAAGGGCGCGGGCATCCCGCTCATTGAAACCCCAGCCGGGCAAGTAGGGGTAGCCCAGCAAGCCTGGCTGCCCCAAAGCTGGACGGGCCAGTACTGGCCCACCATGGCTGGCTGGCAAACTATCCGCCACGGGACGGACACTATGCACTTATATGTTTATGAACGGACTGACTGGCAGGGGGTACAAGCTACCACTTCGATTATGGCCAATACACGGTATACCGCAATTTCCGGTAAAGCGAGGTCGTCTAAAGCAACGGTACAGGGACAAACAAAGAAAGCGTTACCACCGGTCATTTTTCTCATGGTATTCTTGTTGTCTTGTAGTTATTTGTGGTTTGAGGGAGGGTCGGGAAGTCCGGAAGACGGGAAGTCCGGAAGGAAAACGGACAATTAACTACAGTATAGCTTACCGACTTTCGGGCTTTACTGGCTTTCGGACTATTCAGGAAGTCAGGAAGGAAGGAATGACGGCTTCGATAGGTTTATGACCTTCCTATTGAGTTATAATAATTGCGCATATATCCTTTTTATCAACCATTAAAAACTGAGGGACTCTGCTTTGAAACGAAAAGATTTTATCTACTACACGGGGCTGGGCCTAGGCTCGCTCATGCTTCCGAAAATGTCCGCCTTTGGGCGTGATATTGACCCCGCAGAAGCGCTGCAGGGGATTGATTCGGCGGTTAAAAAGAATTGGCCAATGTTGGCTTGAATGCGGCGAAGGCCAAAGGCGCCAGTTATGCGGATGTACGCATTGGCCGCTACCTGCGGCAGTTTGTTGCCACGCGGGACAAACGGGTGCAGGGGGTAGCCAATACCGAAAACTATGGCGTGGGCATCCGGGTGCTGGTCAACGGCGCCTGGGGATTTGCTGCGACGCATACGGTAACCAAGGAAGCTATTGCCAAGGCCGCCGAACAAGCGGTAGCAGTAGCCAAGGCCAATGCCAAGATCCAGGGCGAACCGGTACAGCTGGCCCCACAAAAAGGGTATGGCGAAGTAAACTGGAAAGCCCCTATTGAGATCAATGCTTTTGAAGTACCCATTAAAGAAAGGTAGACCTGCTGCTGCAGGTAAATGATATTGCCATGACGAATGGCGCCAGCTTTGTTACGGCGATGATATCGGCAGTGAACGAGCAAAAGTATTTTGCTTCTACTGATGGTTCTTATATTGACCAGGACATTCACCGCATCTATCCCACTTTCAATGTAACGAAGATAGACCGCGCGGCCGGCAAGTTCATGCAACGCAATGCGCTGAGTGCTCCCATGGGTATGGGCTATGAATACATGCATGCCCGCCCGCAAGACAAACTAAGTGGTATTGTTACGCGGTACAAAGACCGCTATGATATGCTGGAGGATGTAAAAATGCCACCAAGGATGTAGATGATAAACTGAAAGCGAAGTCAGTAGAACCCGGCAAGTACGACCTGGTGTTGGACCCTTCCCACTTATGGTTAACGATCCATGAATCAGTAGGCCATCCTACTGAACTGGATCGGGTACTGGGTTATGAAGCCAATTATGCCGGCACCAGTTTCCTCACGCTGGACAAATGGCAATCCAAGAAATTCAATTTCGGCAATAAACTCGTCAACATAGTAGCCGATAAAATGCAGAAAGGTTCGCTGGGAGCAGTGGGCTGGGATGATGAAGGGGTAAAATGCCGGGAATGGGACCTCATCAAGGACGGTATGCTGGTGAATTACCAGGCTATCCGTGATCAGGCGCATATTCTTGGACTAAAAGAATCGCAGGGGTGTTGCTACTCACAAGGCTGGGATGATATTCAATTCCAACGGATGCCCAATGTATCCTTACGCCCCGGTAAAGACAAACTGAGTGTGGATGATATGATCAAGAATGTAGAGAAGGGTATTTACATCATTGGCGACGGCTCGTACTCAATTGATCAACAACGTTACAATTTCCAGTTTGGCGGACAAACGTTTTACGAGATCACGAATGGTAAAATAACCGGGATGCTCAATGATGTGGCTTATCAAGCCAACACGCAGGAGTTCTGGAATTCCTGTGCTGCTATTTGTGATGAGAGCGATTATCGCCTGGGTGGTTCCTTCAACGATGGCAAGGGGCAACCTTCACAAAGCAGTGCGGTATCACACGGTAGCGCAACTACCCGATTCAATGGCGTGAATGTGATCAATACGGCCCGGAAGATCGGGTAAGGTTATTCCTCTCACCCAGAGTTTGTCGAAGGGTATCACTGAAGACGGTTTCGACAGGCTCTTTTAGACCAGGGTGAGCCGCCCTTGGAGGACGACCCACTCTTGGACAGGCTCAACCTGACAACCAAATTATTATCAAACTTTTTTAAAGCATAATAACCAGTTATGGCAATAATAAGTAAAGACGAAGCGCAAGCGATACTGAAAAAGTGTTGAGCTTCGCCAAAGCTGATGAAACAGAAGTAGGTCTCGGCGGACAACAAAGCGGCAATATCCGCTATGCGCGCAATGCGGTATCTACTGCAGGAGAAGTAAGTAACCTGAACCTGAGTGTAAGCTCTTCTTTTGGTAAAAAACGGGCAATGCTACGATCAATGAATTTGATGATGCATCGCTCGAAAAAGTAGTACGCCGTGCAGAAGAGCTGGCACGGCTGGCTCCCGAAAATCCGGAGTACATGCCCCTGCTGGGCCCTTCCAACTTTACTGAATCGATTGGTTTTATTCCTTCTACAGCCGCTATGACACCGGATACCCGGGCCGAAATGGTAGCGAAGAGCCTGAAGGTGTCCAAAGAGAATAAACTGGAATCAGCGGGCTTTTTGCAAAACAGTGCAGGCTTCCGCTCTGTGATGAATTCCAAAGGGCTTTTTGCTTACGGCAAAAGCACGGATGTATCGTTTTCAGTAACTGTACGTAACCAGGAAGGTACTGGTTCGGGTTATGTAGACCATAGTTTTAATGATGTAGGCAAACTGGATACGCTGGCGCTTACTAAAATAGCCGCCAACAAAGCTACGAGTTCAGCCGGCGCCAAAGCTATTGAACCAGGCCGTTATACAGTGATCCTGGAACCATTGGCGGCCAGTGATATGCTGGGTGGTATCATCCGTGGTTTTGATCAGCGCACAGCCGATGAAGGCCGCAGCTTCATGAGTAAGAAAGGTGGCGGCACACGCCTGGGCGAACAACTGTTTGATGAAAAAGTAAATATCATCAGTGACCCCATGAATGCCGAATTACCAGGCGCTACCTGGAGCGGTGATGGGATGCCGGTTGAAAAACAATTTGGGTAGAGAATGGGGTGGTGAAAAACCTGGCCTGCGGCCGTTTCTGGGCGCAGAAAAAGGCATCAAAGCCCTGGCAGGTCCTGGTGGTGGCCGCTTTGGCGGTGGTGGTATGATCATGGCGGGTGGGACGGCTTCTATTGAAGATATGATCAAGAATACCGAGAAAGGTATCCTGGTTACCCGTTTCTGGTATATCCGCCTGGTTGACCAGCAAACATTGGTACAAACAGGCCTCACGCGTGACGGAACTTTCTATATTGAGAATGGCCAGATCAAGTTCCCGGTAAAGAACTTCCGCTTCAACGAAAGCCCTATTATTATGCTGAATAATGTAGAAGAACTGGGCAAACCCGTTCGCAGCGGCTCCTCCATATTGCCACCGATGAAGATCAGGGACTTTACGTTCACTTCTTTGTCAGATGCAATCTAGGAAGACAGCTTTCGCTTCAGACGGTAATAATCAATAATTATTGGTTATTGATTATTACTGTTCGATAGAATGATCCTATTTTCCCGAAATCCATTCTTTAATTACAAATAAAGAAATTGAAAAGAAGAAACTTTATCGGCATGGCGGGAATGGGTGCTGCCGGGGCCTTACTTCATGGCATACCCGCTATTGGCAGAACAATTGCTGAAGCCGACCTGCTGATGGTCCGTGCTGATGCAGCTGCTAAAAAACGGATGGCCGATATAGCGCTGCAGGCAGCCCGCAGTAAAGGGGCTACTTATACGGATGTGCGTATAGGCAGGTACCTCAACCAGGCGGTGATCACCCGCGACAACCGGGTGCAGAATGTGGCCAATACGGAATCCTATGGTATCGGCATTCGCGTGATCGCCAATGGCAGCTGGGGATTTGCCGCTTCCGAAAAAATGGATACTGACAGTATTGCCAAAACTGCGGCCCTTGCAGTAGCCATTGCCAAAGGCAATGCCAAACTATTGACGGAACCGGTTCGGCTGGCACCTCAAAAGGTTTTGGTGAAGTCAATTGGAAAACGCCCATCGAAAAGAATGGCTTTGAAATACCGGTGCGGGAAAAAGTAGACCTCTTGCTAAGTGTAAATGATGCCGCACTGAAAGGCGGCGCCAACTTTGTCAATGCAGCCATGTTCATGATCAATGAACAAAAATACTTCGCCAGTTCTGATGGCTCTTACATCGACCAGGACATTCACCGGATATGGCCCACCTTTACGGTGACCAAAACAGATAAAGCGTCGGGTAAGTTTCAAACGCGCGACAGTTTTAGCGCCCCCATGGGTATGGGGTATGAATATCTATTTGCCTCGCCCGAACACAAGATCACCGGCGGCCCTACTACCCTGTACAAAGGCCGGTATGATATGCTGGAAGATGTAAAACTGGCCACGATCCAGGTAGGTGAAAAATAGGCGCCAAAAGTGTAGAACCCGGCAAGTACGACCTGGTGCTGGACCCCACGCACCTGGGCCTCACCATTCATGAATCTACCGGTCACCCTACTGAGCTGGACCGTGTACTGGGTTATGAAGCCAATTTTGCCGGTACCAGTTTCCTGACGCTGGACAAATGGAAAACGAAACAATTCAATTACGGCAGTAAGTTGGTGAATATCCAGGCGGATAAACTACAACCCGGCTCCCTGGGCGCTGTAGGTTATGACGATGAAGGGGTACAAAGTGGTCAATGGGATATCATTAAAGATGGTATCCTGGTCAATTATCAAACCATCCGCGACCAGGCGCATATCCTGGGCTTGCAGGCCTCACAAGGATGTTGCTATGCGGATAGCTGGGATAGTGTACAGTTTCAACGCATGCCCAACGTATCGCTGATACCCAACAAACAAACCCGGAGTGTGGCCGATATTATTAAGGGTGTTAAGAAAGGCATCTATATCCTGGGCCGTGGCTCCTACTCTATCGACCAGCAACGTTACAATTTCCAGTTTGGCGGTCAGTTGTTCTATGAGATCAAGGACGGTCAAATTACGGGCATGCTCAATGATGTAGCTTATCAGTCGAACACTCAGGAGTTCTGGAACTCTATGACGGATATTGCGGATAAAAATGATTACCGCCTCTTTGGCACGTTCAATGATGGTAAGGGACAGCCTTCGCAAGCCAGTGCCGTATCGCACGGTTCGTCTACAGCTAAATTTGAAGGTGTAAATGTGATTAATACTGCACGGAAGATTGGTTAACTTCTTTTAACTAACCTTCTTTAAATCAACAACACAATAATCAGTAATTAATAATTAATAATTACTGATTATTGTGTTTGCGTGTCTAACAATGCCCCGTTATAGTTTATTGAGCCAATCTATTATATAATCTGGATCTTCTTTCCAGGTCGATTGTCCCAGTACATAGTGATTCCGTCCTTGTTGTATATATCAATGGTGCACAAAAAGGCCCCGTCCGGAAGAACGGGGCTCGACTGAATAACACAAACTACAAACCACAATTACTGAATCTTTACCGAAGTGACAACATCATTGGCATTGGGCGATAGGCCAGGAAAATTGGCATTGCTGGATGTCAAGGTCCAGGAAGTGCCGGTAAAATTATCATTGGAATACATGATCACTGTCCAGCCGGCAGGTACAGTAATCGACGAAGCCCAGTCGTTCACAAAACCATAGGCCTGCAATTGGGACAGGGTATAATTGCCCTTGGGTATATTACTGGTAGCAGTACCACCATAGTTGGTGTGCTGGTAGAACTTCACACCTGTTGCACCTCCGCCATTGTACACTGCAGGCTGACCATACAATACATTGGAGAAACTGCTGAGGTAAGTGCTCACATCGTTGTTGGGTAAATTATAGGTAAGGTAAATACCATAATTGCCATTCACGGTTTGTGTGGCCAAGGAAGCCGCTGTAGAAGAACTGGTAGAGGTGATATTCACTGCGGCCGGGCCCAGGTTGGCCGCCGTAAGGCCAGGCACATCAGGTACAGAGAAACTACCATAAATGGCATTCCAGCTATAATTGACCTTGGAGCCTACGGTTACACCGTTGTAAGAAAGGCGGGAAGCAGCCGGACCATAATAATAAAAGGAAATGATCTTATTGGGCATGAGTGCGCGTAAGGCTGTTACCAGGTATACAAAGGAGCTGGCATTGGGCTGCCCGGTTCCGTTGACACCATAGTCGCTGTACTCATCGTCGAAATCAATACCATCGAGTCCATAGGTATTGACAGCATTGGCCAATAATTGGGCAAAAGCCTGGGCAGCCGCCTGGCTGGGGAAATTACAGATACCGGCACCCTGGTGGTTGCCGAGGATGGACAACAGTACCTTAGTGCCCCTGGCCTGCACAGGCTGAATGGTGGTAGCCCGGTTGTTCAATACGGTTGTTACCTGGGGATTAAAGAACAGGGTAGCTGTCTGCGTGGAGGTATTGTAATTGATATTGGCCGCAAAGATGATCCCGATATCGAAAAGCGGCTGACCGGTAGCGAGAGAATATTTTCCTACATTGGCAAAATCGTTGCTATTTACTTCTACGTATACTACGGTTTTGGGGCCGCTTACCCAACTGCGTTGAGGCCTACTTCATCATCTTTGAGTTTGGGGTTTCCTCCTCTCCGGGAAGGCCCTTCTTACAGGAATACGTTAAGCTTACAATCAATAAGAGCAGGAATACCGCGACATTTTTTCTGATCAAATAGAATAGGTTTACCATAAAAGGATGATTTTAAATAATAGAATAAAATACCGTGCACAGCATTTCAGTTTATTACCATAGGCGATACCATTTGAGGGTGAGGGATAATTGTTTACGTAGTTGATACCAGGTTAGGGTCAGGCAAAGAAAGCCCGGGCCCATGCCCGGGCGCTTTCTTAGAGGTATAATACAAGAAAATGGGAATCGGAGGTTAAGGCTTTTTATCCCACCAAACCCTGGTGCCTGGATTGTCGGGCCCACTCATGGTAGCAACGGCTTTATCATAACCAGCCTTGTTGCTGTTCCTGAATTTGGAAGGGATGGGCAAGCGCTTGATAAAACCGGTTACCTGTCCATTGCTGTTGTTAAGGACTACGGGGAACAACTTGGGATAGCCTGTACGACGGAATTCAGACCAGGCTTCTTGTCCGTCGGGATAAACGGCCAGCCATTTTTGTGTGATGATGCGTTCCAGTTTTTCTTCCGTACCGCCTGCAGCATTCCATTTGATGGTGATGGTGCTTAGGTTGGCATTGCCAGCCGGTACGTTATTAGCGCCTGCGACTTGTGATTTAGGATCTACATAAGGAGCGGCTTTGCTGACAGCATCGGCTTTATAAGCCGCAGCGGAACCGGCGCCCCACTCTTCAAACGAACGGTCAATACCGGTTTCATAAGCTGTTTGTATATCACCGGCATTGGCCCAGCCACGAAGTGCTGCTTCGGCTTTCAGGAACCAGGCTTCGGCAGCCGAAGCAACCTTGGCTTTACCCGTGCCTTTGTCAAAATAATCGCCACTGGCGGATTTGGCCACGGGTTTTGAATAACCGGAATAACGCGCCTTGGCATCAATGGCAACGCCATTCCTGATACCAATATACTGTCCAGATACTGCCGCATCAGAAGCTGGGGCCAGGTATTTAGAAACACGGGGGTCACCGTATCCAGTCAACAAGGAGCTAAGCGGCGCTCCGGCGCGGATATCATCCCAATCATTGATGATCACACCAATGGGGCTTTCCGTACCATAGGCTACGAGTGCATTATCGCTCACAGCAGCCATGAGGCCGCCATTGGCCGGATCCAGCGCTTTTTCACCCTGTGTTTTGGCGGTAGCGGCATCGGCATATACAATGCGCAAGGCCAGGCGCAAACGCAGGGTATTGGCCAGGCGTAACCACTTGGCAGGATCGCCACCAAACATCATATCTGCCTTTTTAAAAGCTGTACCTACTTTTTTAGTGGCAGCCGCATAAGGTTTCAGGTTGTTCACCGCAATATCCAGGTCGGCAAAGAAGGCTTTATAAGCATCCTGCTGGGAATCGTAGTCGATGGAGAGATCGGCATTGGGCTTGCCATAATGGCTATAGATCACGGGGCCAAAAATATCAGCCGATTTGTGCATCCCAACAACACTGAGGATCTTCGCAATGGCCGTTGCATCGGCCAGGTCGGCCGAAGTATATTCCTTACTGAATCTTTCGTAATCAGCGGTTGCCTGCATCACCCCATCATAAGCAATATTCAAAATCCATTCATTCCAGCCATCCATCATGAAATAATTGCTATTGTTGTTGTTGCCATTAAAAGGTGTGGGGGTCATCATATAGCCACTGTAGATATCGGCATTGAGGTTTTGCTGTAACTGGTATTGCCAGTTAACATAGTGTACCAGGTTGCGCTGGCCATTCTGCAAGGGCAGGATAACTTTTTGAAAATCGGCCAGGAATACATCGGGTTTCACACCCGCGGGATTGGTATTGGTTTCCTGGAAATCTTTGGAGCAGCCGGTTCCCAGCGTAGCAGCAATGGCACAGGCTGCGGTTAATTTATATAGGGAAGTTTTTAACATGGTTTAAATCGTTTTAAGCATTTTTGAAATTCCTGCTCTTACTTAGCCTTCCGCAAGTTCAGGACTGGATGAGAAGGTTTTTGTTACTAAAATGTACATTTCAGGCTAATACCATAGCTTCTGTAAGCAGGTAAGCCAAAAGCATCAATACCTGTACCACCTGCATTTACACCAGCCACCTGCTCAGGATCGAATGGCGCTTCTTTCTTAAAGAAGAACAGGTTATTTCCAATCAAAGCCACGCGCATATCTTTCACCACTTTGTTATTGAAGGGAAGCTGGTAGCTAATGGCAATCTCACGCATCCTTACTGCAGTAGCGCTGTAGGTATAAGCGGCACCGGCAGGGGTTTTACCACCAATATACTTGTAGTAGGTTTGTGCATCTACCGTACCACTCCAGGCATGTCCACCTTCATCCACCGCATTGTTGATGGTCACCGTATTGCCATTGTTCCTGGCATCAGCCGATCTTTGACTTACACCCATCTGATCCAGGTAACCCTGTGTAATGCTCAATACCTTACCACCAAATTTACCATCGATCAGCATGTTTACATTAAACCGGCCAAAAGAGAAGTTGTTGTTCCAGCCCACAATGTATTTAGGATTGGGATTGGCAAAAATGCTGTCTACAAACAAAGGCAGGTGCGTGGTCGTGTTAACGATCACGCGGCCCTGGTTATCTGTTTTAAACGTACGGCCGTACAGGTCGCCAAAAGAACCATCCAGCCTCAACGCCGTATAACTACCGCTGCTGCCAAGGGTATAAATAGACTCCTTCGTTACGTTGGCTACGATCTTGGGATCAAACAACTCAATGATCCTATTCTTATTATGCGAGAAATTAAGTGTTGTGTTCCAGGTAAGTTTTTTGGAATTGAACACTTTGTACGACACTGAAGCCTCAATACCTGTATTCTGGATATTACCAGCATTGAAATCTGATTTGGTACCACGTGCTAACTGAAGATTGATACCACTAAAGTACTGGTTGTAGGTATTCGACTTATACCAGGTGAAGTCAAGCGAAAGCCGGTTTTGGAGGAAACTCCATTGTGTTCCGATCTCAAAAGATTTGCTTTTTCAGGCTTGAGTTCCAGTCCTGATACGTCAAGGATCGGATAGCTGCCGGGAGGATTGGCAATACCACCCTGATTAAAAGTATACAGCGGATTGGTGCTGAATGCACTTACATCATTACCCACCTGTGCATAAGACACTCTCAGTTTGGCATAGTTGATAGCAGCAGGCATTTGGAACAGATCGGTCAGTACACCACTGGCGCCCACTGAAAAATAATTGTATCCCTTTTTTCAGTAGGTGTAAAGGCCAGGGCCGAAGACCAGTCATTACGGTCGCTAAAATCAAGGAACAACTTGTTCTGGTAATTCAGCTGTACAGAACCAAAAGCTGAGTTCACCCTTCTTTGTGCGGGCGAACCATTATCTGAATTGTAATTACGCAGATCAATGGTAGCCCTTTCCAAAGCTGATTCCAGGAATACATTGGGAACTGTAGGGGTACCATTTACGGTGAGCATTTTACCTTTTGATCCTGTATGGCGGCGCCCAAGGTAAAGTTCATTCCGATATCCTGTGTCAGTTGTCTGTCGCCACTCAACAATACATCACCATACAAATTCGTGGTATTGATCCTGGTGGTATTGAGGTTACCATTGAAGCGGGCCAGCGTACCTTGGGTGGTAGCATAGATATGCCGCTCATACTGGTTTACAAAGTTGTTGATATTACCCCTCAATTGCACTGTGAGCCAGGAGTTGATCAGGTACTTGGCCGACAAGGAAGCATATACATTCTGGTTTTTATTATCAACCGTATTGCGGTTCATGACCCAGTAAGGATTTTGCTGGTAATCCTGGCCACCCCAGCCACCACCATTGGCCTGGTCTTTATCATAGTTAATATTCCACCAGTTTTGTGCATTCAGGTAACGGGTAGGTGAAAAGTATTCATAGTTCTTATAGCTGTTGAAATCAAGTCCACGGGGAAAGAGGTACAAACCAGTCAATGGATTGTAATAGATACCCGGTGTACTACGGTTGTGCGTATTTTGGATACTACCGGTAAAGGTTCCATCGAGTACCAGTTTATCCTGCAATAAACGGGTAGTTTGCCTGAAGGTAAGCGTATGCTGCTTCAGTGTGCTGGTAGGCAGGATACCTTTATTCTCGGTATTGGAATAAGAAAGATAGTTGGAAGACCTTTCATTACCGGTAGTGAGACCAATGCTATTGATAAAGGTGAGCCCGGTTTGAAAGAATTCTTTTACATAATCGCCTGAAGTATTGGTCGCTCCTTTTGCGCCCCAGGAATCTTCACTGCCTGGGCTCACTGCATCGGGTGCTGTAGACTGTTTATAATCGTATTGCAATTTGGGCAGTACATAGGCCTTATCCATCGTAATACTGCTGGAGAAATCCAGTTTAGCTGTGCCTGATTTACCTTTTTTGGTAGTAATGAGGATTACCCCATTACTTCCCTGGCTGCCATAGAGGGCCGAAGCGGAAGCTCCTTTCAGTACGTTGATCGATTCAATATCATCGGGGTTCATGGTACTGAGGATATCCCCGCCATCGGGTGCACCATTATAGAGACCGGCATCGGGGCCACCTATTTGATTGGCAATGGGCAAACCATCTATTACATACAACGGCTGGCTGTTACGGGTAGATTTATCACCACGCAATACGATACGAACGGAACCACCGGCGCCGCCTGAAGTACGGTTTACCTGTACGCCGGCCACTTTACCGTTGAGGCTATTCAATACATTCGTATTCTTTACTGTAGAAAGCTCATCGGCGCTAATGGTTTGTGTGGAATAAGTAAGCGAGCGTGCTTTGCGGGTAATACCCAGGGCGGTAACAACCACTGTTTCGAGGTTCTGTGCATCGGCCTTCAAAACGATGGTGAAGGAACTGGCATTATCACCAATGGTTACAATTTGCCGGGTAAACCCTGTAGATGAAATTTCAAGGGCATTATCAGCGCCGGAGACGGCGAGGGAGAATCGTCCACTTTCATTCGTAGTGGTTCCTGCACTGCTTTTGTTGGCTTTTACACTGGCAGAGGCGATGGCCTTTCCCAGCGAGTCGGTCACCACCCCAGTCACGGTGCGACCTTGCGTAAATGCAAGTGACGAACAAAATAGCAGGAGAAAACCAAGAAGCAATCGTTTCATAAGCAATAATTTTAGAGGTTTGATGTTTGGTCCTCTAAAAGACTCACAGTCAACAAATCGGTACCTATTGCTTTCAAAAAAAAATCAACCGCCCTGTTAAAGTGTATATTGGAAACTAAAGCCAATGCTCCGGTAGGCCGGCAGGCCAAAGACATCTACCCCTACCCCGCCTGGATTAACACCCGCTACCTGTTCGGGATCGAAGGGGCGCTCCGTTTCAGGAAAAACAGGTTATTGGCAATGATACCCAGGCGTATATCACCCATCTTTTATTGCGCAGGGGCAGCCGCCAGGCAAATGCCACTTCTCTCAAGCGGATAGCTGTGGCACTGTACATGAAAGCTTCGGCCAGTGGGGTTTTTCCTCCTATATATTTATAATACCTTTCTGCTTCAATACCGCCTTTCCAGAGATGTCCTGATTCATCTACTGCATTTTCCAGGTATACCATGCCCCCGTTGTCTCTTGCTTCACCCGTTTTACGGCTGATACCCATTTGAGCCATATAACTTTCGGTAATACTCAGTACCCTGCCTCCAAACTTGCCATCGATAAGCCAGCTGATGGTACAGTTGCGGAAAGAGAAGCTGTTTTGCCATCCCAGGATCAGTTTTGGATTGGGATTGCCCAGGAAAAGATCGTCTTCCACAAAAGGAAGGCCTTGTGAGGACATGATGATATGCCCCGCGGCATCTCTTCTGAATCCGCTGCCATAAAAATCGCCGTAAGACCCTCCCTGCTTCAGGATGCCATCGTAGCCGCCGGTACCTCCCTGCAGGCGGTACAACTGGTTGGGCGTACTGCTGGGTATCACGGCCGGATCGAACAACTCAATTACCTTATTGGTATTGTGGGAGGCATTGAGTATGGTGGTCCATTCAAAGGAACCCGATTCAATGACCTTATACCGCAAGCTTCCCTCTATGCCCATATTGCGGATATTGCCGCTGTTGATATCGGCATAACCACCCGAACCAAGGCCCGGCGGCAATGCTACACCTTTAAAATACTGGTTAACAATATTCGATTTGTACCAGGAAGCATCCAACTGCAGCCTGTTGTTAAATGACTTCCATTGTACACCTATCTCCAGTGACCGGTTCTTTTCGGGTTTCAGCACCATGCCGGGAATGACAACAATGGGCGCACTGCCCGGCGGTTGGGCATTGCCATTGGTAAACGTATACAAAGGGTAACTGCTGAAGGAAGCGATGTCATTACCCACCACAGCATAGGAGGCGCGCAGGCGCAGGTAATTGATCCAATGCGGGAGGTCCATCATTTCATTGACGACTACAGCTGCACCAACTGAGAAATAATTATAGCCGCTTTTTTCGGAAGGTGTAAAGGCCAATGTAGAAGACCAGTCATTCCGATCGGACAGGTCGAGGTATAATTTGTTCTGGTAGTTAACTTGTACTGTGCCCAGCAAAGACTGCACCTGCTTTCGGGCAGGGCTATTTGTTTTTCATCAAAATTCCGGATATCAATGGTGGCCCTGTCCAGCGCCGATTCCAAAAACACATTGGGCACGGTGGGCGAACCACCTACATACAACAGTTTACCGTCATGTTGTTGAATAGAGGCCCCGGCTGTAAAGTTCAATTCCCAGTCATTGTTCAATTTCTTACTGCCGCTCAGCAAGATATCTCCATAGGCTGTTGTATTGGTGGTTTTGCTGGTATGCAAATTACCATTGAACCGGGACAAGGTAGCTTGTGTAGTGGCATAAATATCCCGTTCATAGTCATTGATAAAATGATTGAAATAGCCACGCGCCTGCAGGGTGAATCCGTTATCCAGGTAATATTTAAGCGAAGCGGATAAGTAAGCATGCTGGTTGCGGTTTTGTACTGTATTGCGGTACATGACCCAATAGGGATTTTGCTGGTAATCCTGACCGCCCCATCCGCCGCCATTGGCCAGGTCTTTATCATAGTTGATATTCCACCAGTTTTGCGCATATAGATAACGAGTTGGCGACAGGTATTCAAAGGTTTTAAAATTGTTGAAGTCGATGCCCCGGGGCAGCAGGAATAAACCGGTGAGGGGATTAAAATAGATGCCGGGGTGAGCCGGTTGTGTGCTTGCTGGATGCTGCCCAGGAAGCTGGCATCCACCACGAGTTTATCATGCAGGAATTTACCTGTTTGCCGGTAACTAAGTGTATGTTGTTTGAAGGTGCTGCTGGGCAGGATGCCTTTATTGCTGGTATTGGAATATGATAAATACTGGGAATTTTTTGGTGTGCCTCCTGTAATGCTGATGCCATTGATAAAGGTGGTGCCGGTTTGAAAAAATCTTTCATGTAATTACTGCCGGGTAAAGTAGTGCCTTTAGCTCCCCAACTGTCTTCACTGCCGGGACTGCTGGTATTGCCCATAGTGGACTGCCCATAATTGGATTGTGTTTCGGGGAAGAGGATGGGTTGCTCTGTGGTGAAACTGCTGGACAGGTTGATACGGGCAGCACCTGCATTACTACCCCGGGTGGTGATAAGGACTACTCCGTTGCTGCCCTGGCTACCATAAAGTGCCGATGCGGCGGCTCCTTTTAAAATACTTACGCTTTCAATATCATCGGGATTAATGGAGCTGATGATATCACCGGCATCGGGAGCATCGTTGTACAAGCCAGCCACGGGTCCGCCGGTAGGATTTACCAACGGCAATCCATCCAATACGTACAAGGGCTGGCTATTACGGGTTGATTTATCGCCACGCAGCACCACCCGAACCGAACCTCCTGCCCCACCGGAAGTACGGTTTACCTGCACCCCGCTCACTTTACCATTGAGGCTATTGAGGATATTGGTGTTTTTAACGGTGCTGAACTCTTCGCCCGATACCTTTTGCGTGGCATAGGTTAAAGACCGGGTTTTACGGGCCAGGCCCAATGCGGTAACGGTGATCTCATCCAGCCGGTCTTCTGTTTTTTGTAAGTTCACCAGCATCTGTGGTGTTTTATCAGTAACCTGGATGGTTTTATGCCAGGATTCATAACCTACAAAGGAGATCATGAGTGTATAGGCGCCTGAAGGCACATGATCTACCAAAAATTGCCTTCTGCATCTGTTAGCGCCGCCCGCCTGATCTCTTTCAACATCACCGAAGCGCCACCCAGGGGCAAACTGTCCTTACCCCGAATGATGCCCTGTATGGCATAAAGTAATTTATTGTCAGCCGCCTGCGCTTCCTTTTCTTTGATGACGATGATATTATCGGTAATTACATAGGTAAAGGGCAGGTCTTTCAGACAATAGTCGAGCACAGTTTCAACTGAGGCATCCTGTACCTTGATATCTATTTTCTTATCGTTTTTGATGAGCCGGCTGTCATAGAAAAGTGACAAGCCACTTTGTTGCTGTACGAGGTTAAATACCTTACCGAGTGGGATTCCTTTTGGACAATAGTTATTTTCTGGGCAGGGGAGTCCAGTCTTAGCAGCAGTAGTAAAATAGTAAGCAAAGCAACGATAATCCGCATTCCAGCAGTTTACAGAATGAAATTCATTCAGCTTGTAGCAATTTATATCTTTTGCTCCTGTTACCATAAAAATTCATCATATTTATCCCTCAGGTTGCACCCCAATTGGAAAGGGCCTGCCGACGTATTAGGGGTAAACCAATAGATGGTCATTGTCGATGGCGCATTTGATGCCTCCCTGTTGCAATGCGTTCACAATACCCGAAAGCCGGATATTCCTGTTGATCCTGCCGTTGAACCTGGCACTGGAAACTGTATCCTTGTATTCAATATCAACATCATACCAGCGCGATACCTGCTGCATGATGGAAGCTACGCTGGCATCATTGAACTGAAAAAGCCCTCTTTCCAGGCAATGGCTTCATCCAGGTCGGCATTGGGCACGATCCTGAAGGTTTCTTCGTTAACGGCCAAAATAGCCTGGTTGCCGGGCGTTAAAAGCGCCTGGGCTGCATTCCGCTTTGCAGCCACTTTGCCTTCGAGCAAGGTTGTTTTCCAGTCTTCCCCGGCATAAGCGCAAACATTGAAATGCGTACCCAGTACCTGCACATCAGCCCGTTTTGTACGCACAGTAAAGGGGCGGGCGGCATCTTTGGCCACTTCAAAATAGCCCTCTCCATCCAATTCCACGATCCGTTCATTGCCAGTAAAAGCCACCGGAAAACGTAAGGAGGAGGCTGCATTGAGCCAAACTTCGGTTCCATCGGCCAGGATCAGCTTGTATTGACCGCCCCGGGGCACTTCTACTGTATTAAACAACAGTGCAGTCGTACTATTCGTATTGGGCGTTGTTTCGGTGGTAGTATAAGACAGTTGTCCATTGTCGCACTTGGAAATTTGGGTATTGCCCTGTTGTGCCAAAGCTCCATTGGCCAAGGTATCCAGCACAATAACTGAGTTATTGGCCAGGATCAGCCGGGCTTTGTTGTTGCCGGGATTGATATCTCCCTTAACAACCTCCTGCGGGCCTGTTACACCGTTAAAAGGTTTTTTATTGAGGGCCAAAGGTAAAAGGTGGTAATGGCAGCCGCTGTTATGACCGCAGCCACTGCAATCTTTTTCCATAAAGCAATGACCCGTATTGGGGGCCGGCCCGGTATAGCAGTCCTACCCGCCAATTTATCGGCAGCCAGTATTTCATCTGCCATTTGGGCGATCCGTTCCTGGCTGGGGAGGGTATGCGTAGCCGGTTGCGTGTTCAAAAGCAGTTACCTGGTCTGTTACCGTATATTCGGGATCGTCTTTCAGGGCACCTGCCAGTACACGCAGCTCTTCCTGGCTAGCAGTACCAGCCAGGGCTTTGTCCAGTAAATCCTTGATTTGAGCTTCGTTTAGCATGATGCACCCAATTTTATTCAGTTAAAAGACGCGTTGGTCCTGTTTTAGTACCTATGGATCATAAAAAAACCAGCAGCGCATAGCCTGCCTTTTCCAGGTATTCCCGGATAAATTTCAAAGCTCTTACGAGCGTGTTCTTCACCGATTGTTCCGAAAGCCCGATCTCATTTGCTATTTCTGTTGCTTTTAAACCGCTCTCCCTGCTAAGCCGGTATACTTTTTTTCTGCTGGCGTGGAAGCTGGTCTACTGCTTTTTTGATCAATGCTTCCGTGCTTTTAAAGGCCAGCATCATTTCTGTATCGGCGGGGGCTGTCTCGTCGGCAGCGATATTGGCAACTGCTTTATGGTGAATAGATTGATCCCGCAGAAAGGTGAAAGCCTGGAAATAGGCGATGCGGAGTATCCAGGCGCGTGGGTGGCGGATCTCTTTCAGTTTGTCGCGGTGTATCCAAAGCCGGAGAAAGGTTTCCTGGATAATGTCTTCCGCTACCGGGCCCGATTTCGTCACTTGCACAATCATAGGAAACAGGATGGGCATATAGTCCTGAAAAAGCTTACGAAAAGCAGTTTCCTCGCCTTCCGCTATGCGGGCAAACAGTATTTTTCATCAGACGGTTGAGCATGGGCATCCAATGGCGACAATCCTTTTTGCAAATAAATATAAAAAATGGGCGAATCGGAAAGAAAGTTTGAGACGGCTGCTGAATCGGAGTCCTTTATCACGGTTATTGAGGGGTAAAGGTTAATTTGTTGATTAAAAATAAGGAGCCGGCCCCTTTATTTTGATTGTTTCCACTTTTGGTATTCCCGGGGCATACAATGGGCACAGGGGCGGTAACCTGCCTCAATAGCTTCCTGTATGCTGGTAAAAAATACCCGGTTGGCTACTTTCATCCGTTTGCCCGAAGTACAGGAGAGCCTGCCGTATATTTTACCAGGCCGGTAGCCGCCCCATTGGATCACGCCCTTTTTAATGAGGGCAAGTGTTTGGGCTTTCCTATTGGACGGGTTGGTTCCAATGTCGAGGTGATGGATCATGATGACTGTTATTCGATCATTGTTCTGAAGGTGAGGTTGATCCGGGGTCGTATGATCCTGGTGGAGGGCGGTATGCTGTGCAGCCAATGTGTTTGTGTGACTCCTTTCATGACCAGCAAACTGCCATGTTCCAACAGTATGGAGGTGGTTAGTTTGGTGTGCTTGTGTTTGAACATGAATTTCCGTTCGGCCCCCAAACTAAAAGAGGCGATGGTGGTATTGAGGCCAAGGGCGGCTTCATCATCGCTGTGCCAGGACATAGCTTCTGAACCATCCTGATAAAGATTCAATAGGCAGGAATTAAAGGCTGTTGCCAATTGCTTTTCTATGGCGGTTTTCAATTCCAATAATTCCACTGTCCAGGGCAAAGCCTGCCGGGTGACGCCGGAGTAGGTATAGGCGTACTGGCGGTTGCCATACCAGGCTACTTTTCTTTTGGTGCTGCGCAGTTGGCCGCCTACAAAAACCTGGTCATTTTTCCAGGGGATATTGTTCAATAAAGCCTGGAAGTAATGATTGGCATTGAGTGGCAGCCGGCCATAATACATGACTTCCCCATCATAGGGAAGCAGGTTGGCGCCATAATTGGTAAATAGATCCATCATACTTGACAGGCATTGAACAGAAGTAGCTTTCGTCTTAATTTGCTGCAAAGGTATTGGCGACGTTGCAGCCTTCAAACCTATTTCTTGCGCATTTCAGGATACGACATTTCTACGTAGTGGCTTAGGAATCATGCTGTGGGATGGAATGATCAATGGGCGCTGCCTGGGGTTTTTTTTGTTGGGGGCATAAAAAACGGGAATTTTAGGGTAAAAATGTACCTGTTTTCAGGAAATATGAATTTTTAGCTTACATTTGCACCCCCATTCGTAACTACTTGCTGATGAAGCTGGTAGTACTTAACTTCGTAAAAGTTTCGGGACGTAGCGCAGCCCGGTAGCGCACTTGCATGGGGTGCAAGGGGTCGCTAGTTCGAATCTAGTCGTCCCGACGAAATTGGACAAGGCAGCAGCAATGCTGCCTTTTCTAATTGGGTCTTAATAATTTACATAACGTCTTCAAAAAAAAACATCTACAACCTAAAACTCAACTCCCTCTTTGCAGACTCCAATACGGAAATTTGGTTAGGGTCTTTAAATTTGAATTTATGGATGTTCGTCAACCCTTTCTCGATGCTTTGTAATAGTTGGGGCGTATTGGTAAGGCTCCTTGCCGAGGTGTAAAGCGCCACCGAAGCCTGGTATCCGAGAAATGGCTTCTCGATATCGCCTACATGTTCAGCTAACCAGTCAACATAATCCGGATTCGGTTTTCTTGTAAAGTGGCAATGGCTGCTAACCTTTTTCCCGGCGAGGTACTGGCAGTTAAATAAGGTAATAATGTTTCGGTATCCGACGCTTTCGCCTTCATTTTTCAACAATATCCTGCATGAGACGCGTCCTACTGTTGCTACTTGGCATCTGCTTTCGGAGATTTTCATAAGCAAAGGCCAGTGCCTCTATCTCAACTTGGATATTTTTTCCTGCATGCAGTGAATCTTGACTTACCTGGTCGATTCCTCGGATACTTTTGCCACCTCCTTCACCAAATGTTCAATGATGGTACCAAATTGGGCATTTAATTTTGTACTGTTTAGAATAGCTTCCTTGGTAAAAGCGCTTAGATCATTAAGTTGCTTTTCCCGAATAAACATCGGCAAAGGCATATCTACTTGTCCTTTCTTATAGAGCAACGGAAAAACAATATTGGCGTCAATTGTTTTTGTTTTGTTTCAACGAATAGCAACTCATTGTTTACAAAAATACTTGTAAGCTCCGATGCGTCAGAAAATACAAACAAAAAACTTTTGATTTCTCCAACGCCTCCTTGTAAGCAATACTCCAATCGGTGCCTGGCAACGTCTCACTGCTATCGAAAAATATCTGCGGATTGTATCCTAATTCATCATTCAAATACTCCGTCAGCCCCGGCAGCAACACCTCCCGCACCCATTGATAGACAGAGCGGGGAAAACTGATAAACACATCGTACTTATACTTCTCTGGCGATTTGCTTTGCGCACCGATCAACACTTCCTTACTTTTCTGATAGGCTTCCTTTTTCTCCAGGTAATAATTGGAGCCTAAAAATCTTTCAATATCCGTGAAGTCGCTGGCTAAAAAATCAGCTAGTTTTGCATAAATAAAACCCATTCCTTCGGGATCGTTGGTCCCCTGCTCTACCACAGCCAATTTCTCCCCAAAACTGAAATAATCAACCTGTGGAATTTTGATCTGCTCCAACACAAATCTTGGTTCAATCCACTTGGGCAGCCAATCACTGAAACAATCCCGTAAAATATCTGCAATGCGGTCTAACCATTCTTGTGACTCTTTGTATTCTATCCTGGTACCAAAGCGCGAAGGCAAAGGCAAAATCGTCAAAGCCATTCGATCCACAGACAACCTTTGCCGTGCCGATTGCGCAAAACTCATAATATCACGAATGCCGAATAAACTTTGGTAATTAGCCGTAAACATTGGTATCACCACATCTGGCAACATTATAGTGCAAACGCCGCTAGCATCACTAAGCCCAGTCCGGCTGTCGATCAACACCAGATCGAAATCTTTCAACCACTCATTCCTCAAATCCTCTAAATGCTTTCCGCCACCATCCGGTTTGAAAAAGTGTCCCACTTGAAAGCCTCCAGGTCAGATGAATATTTTGCAGGATTTTTGTCACGGCCGCTGTATAGCAAATAAATGGGCTGACTGAACTCCGTGGTAATCGTCCACAGGTAATCTTTGTAATTGGCGGCCCGGTTGTTTTGAAATTCCATCAGCAATTGGAGCAAGCCGTCGGAGGCCCTGTTGATCTCAAATTTATGGAAGTAGCGCTCAAGACCAGGCGCCTCCAGATCCCAATCGACCATCAACACTTTTTTGTTCCGCCTAGCCAGCTCGAAGGCAATATTTGCAAGTGACATACTTCGTCCTACGCCACCTTTGTATGAATAAAATGTAACAATGGTACTCATTGTTGTGCGAATTTGGGTGTTTGGGTTTGTTGGGCCTGTGCACCTTTAAAGAATTCCCTGTAAAAAGCATTAGCAGCCTCTATTTTCCAATCCTCCTGCCAATCAGGAGCAGTCTCAATAGCACCGGCAATGGCCTTTCCCAATGGTCTTAATTTTTCCGACAACTCTTCCGCTTTCTGGCTATCCGGTGACATGCGCAGAATGAAACAATCCTGAATCTCGACTTTTGAATAGAGGATAAATTAACTGGCATCGTTTCACCGTCATGGATTACAGTAGGAAAGATCAGTCCTTCCGGCCTTTGTACCGTTCTTAAACCGATTTTAGACTCCCGTTCCAGCATGTGGCTGATCTCGCAACTGCACCAAACGCTGTTGAGATATGCTTTTGACCAAAGCGGGATGATGGTTCTAGACTTCCCTAAGGCAATACCTAGTGACAAGGGCCAATTGGTGCCACTTTCCAGTTGCTCATCAATAAAAAAGTTGGGATGACGCCCAAGTTCAAGAAATACGTGAGCACTTAACAACGGGATGAAATGTTTTCCAATCCATGCTCTGACAAGATCGTCCCTCCGATAGCTGATAAACACATCATGTTGGTAGGCCATATTGAATGGTGTTTGTACAGTCCGCAAATGCTGTAATGATATCGGTTTTCAGTAAAAGTCGACACCGTTTTTCACCTTTTCTGAGAAGATATTAAATTACTTATGAAGGTTTATTGAATGTCTAAGCCTCTGAATTTCTATCAAATCCTCCAAATATTGGTTCGAAATTGGTCCAGCCAACCCGACCAGAAAAAATGAACCCTTCAGATCGTTGGATTTGAAGGGTTTGTAGTTTAAAGAGATTTGTATTGCATTTGCGTCCCAATGACAATCTATTGTGCCAGAATTCCTTACGAGGTTCGAAAAGAGATGAGCAGGATTCAAAAAGGTTCAAGTAATATGGAAAATATTAATGGCTTCTGGACCAAAAACAACGGAGCTTACAGGCAGTGGCCAGGAAGGTATTGTAATAGGTAAAAACATCTATCATGCAATAGCCATTTATCCCCTGCGTTAAACATATACCTAACAACCCTTAAACCTATTTGTCGTATGAAAGAATTTTACACTATTGTAACGCTTCTATGCTCTCTTACTTCTATCAGCCAGGTGCCGGAACCAATTATAGTCACTACTCAAAGCATTAATATTACTGGTTCATTGGTGGTTGGCAGTTGGATGAGTGAACACCCTAAACAAACATACCCTGACTACCCAAAAATGTACTACGGATTTGCGGAAGGCGATGAGATTGTAATTGATATTGCTACCGAAAACAAAAAAGGAACTCAGGGAATTGAAGTGACAGAATTTGAATCCAAATCAGTTGTTTACTCCAACCACCAGTTTAAAACGCTTGACGGCATAAGAATAAAGGTTCCTAAAACATCCGTGTACAAATTTGAGTTTGGAACAAACCACGTATTCGACCGGCAAGCTAAGGTAACCATTAAGCGTATTCCTGCGTCCGATGTTACTAAGAGTTTTAATTGTAATGTAACCTGGAAAACTATAAATGACACCACTTTTACAGTGGTTGAGGAAAAGAAGAAACTAAGCAGCTCCTATGAGGCTCTAACCTTGCAAACACCAATTGACCAATATGTCAATAGCGGAAGAAATGCCCTGCTCCAGGGAGGTAAGTCAAGAATCATTTGCCCGATAACGTTGCCTGAAAATACGGTTGAATGGTATTACACCTTTGCCACTTCCAGAAGCAAAAATGATGTAGCTTCTACAAAAGCCAGTATGAAACTGTTCAGTGAGCTTGCAGGTTTATTAGATCGTACAGGTATTCTATCGCTTGGGGTTAATGCGCTTACACAACCGCCGGGGGCTGATTATTGCGATGTTTACCTACTGAAACCTGAACACTTTCAGGCATTCCTGAATAAAGATGACGGTAAATGGGGTTATATTGCTGAAGGAACAAAGGAGAACTTAAAATTGGGTATTGTTAGAATAAAGAACTGTTGCACAAATAATACCTACTACCTGGGCTTTAGAAACCCTGATTCGGGTGTGGGTGTTAGTGTAATGTATGAAATTGTGGCTGTAGTAGAAAAGGCAAAATATGAAATTGTACAGGTGAAAAAGCCAGTTTCTTATGTTGTAAAAAAGTGCCGGTATTTGGGAATTAGTAATTTGCTTGGTTATAATAAAGCAATGTTACACCCTGTTATCGTATTTAGTAATATGTTTAAGCCGTTGAATTTCTATCAAACCGTCTAAATACTGGTTCGAAATTGGTCCAGTCACCCCGACTTGACAGGACAAATGGGATTTTTTTCCGTTTGTCCTGTTTTCATTTTCGCCAAAAGCATTGTCCAGCGTGTATATGATGCGTACCGCTTCATTGATGCGGTTAGTTCGAAATGAAAATCCGTCAAAAGTTAATTTTTCAGGATACATCGAACTAATAACTTCCCGCTTCTTTTCAATATCCCCTGTTTCATACGCATAATCCAGCTTTAAAAGGTTGTTCAGTCCCTTGTCCAGCAGGTCTTTTATATTTACCTGGTCTTGGTCAAAGGTGCTTAGCTTGGCTTCCAGCTTTTCAAGTTTACTGCTGTACGCTGTTTTCATTTCCCGGAAATCAGCAGGCTCTATTTGCTTTGAGGAAAGCAGATCCCTTATATAAGATAGCTTCCCTTCCAGTTCCTTTATCTGTAATTGCAGTTGTTTTTGATCGTTCTGCAAATGGTTGGTCTGATCGTACCATGCTTCGGAAAGTGTGATCTTGTACAGGTCTGCCATTTCCGGGCGGGGCATGTATTTTTGAGTTCATAAACAAACAGGCTGTTTGCGTTATCTGCCCTGAACCGGCAGGTGCAACCCGTGGTGCAATGATAATAGGTGTAATACTTGGTAAGCCCTTTTGATTTGCTACCAGTTAACAACTTGCTACATTCGGGGCAAATTAAAAACCCGCGTAGGGGCAATTCGGGGCTGGTAAGAATTTTGAGACGGTAAGGCACTCTTTTCCTGCCGTCCAAAACGTCCTGCACTTGGTAAAACAGTGCTTCTGAAATAATAGGTTCATGCAAACCCTTGACAAATCGGGCTTCTTCGTCCTTATATTTGGCGATAAATATTTTCCCGCAATAAACAGGATTGCGTATAACAAACCAGAAAAGGCTTTTAGTTCCCTTAAACCCCTTCTCCTTTGCCATTTTAAAAACCTGTTCCGTGTTGTACACTCCTTCGGCTATCTGCTCAAAAGCCCATCATATAATACTGGCCTGCGGTTCTTCGGGAGCAATATATTTATTGTTGTGCTCGTCTGTTTTGTTTTTATAACCGATAGGTGCTAAACCCATATAACGTCCTTCTTTCCTTGCCCTGCGCATGCCATGAATAACATTCAATGCCCTGCGGTCGTTCTCTACTTCAGGAGCAGCTAAATAAAAGGCCAGCATCATTTTATTTTCGGGTACGGACAAATCCATCGGCTGTTCTATAGACTGCGGTTCTACGCCCAACTTCCGAAGTATATTGATCATTTGGTACGCATCCCCGGCGTTACGGCTGAACCTGTCCCATTTAAGAAAGAGTACTACATCAGCCTGCCCCTTGTGCTACTTTAATTCCAACAGGTATTTTTTCCATTCGGGCCGGTTAAAGGTTTTGGCAGAATGATCCTCAAAAATCACCTTACGAATGGATATTTTGTTGATGTCGCAATATTTTTGCAGCAGTTCATGCTGGCTCCGTTGGGAATAGCCTTTGTCTGCCTGTTCATCGGTACTTACCCGGATATACAAATCAGCTATTTTCATTGGTTGTATCTTCTATTCTGTGGTTGTGTCCCCGATATTCATGACAATACAGTTTTGGGTTTACAAAAACTTGCTTGTGTTGGTTACTTATAGGCTAAAACAGTGGTAACGGCATAGCATTCCCGGAGCTGGTCTAAATATTCTCGCTCAAAATCCCCAAAATGTTCTTTAAAAACGGTTATATGACCGCCTGCCCTGCGTATCCACTCTGCTAAACCGGCATCCCTTAACGACGCTAACAAGTAAAAAGTTTTGCCATCTTCTAAGAAAAGGTTGTTTCTGTGTTGTATTTGTAAATATTCCTGTCCCGTACAGCAGCTTTCATTTGTAGCTGGTAAAATGGCCCTTTATCCCAAAGCTGAAAGTGAAGATGTGGTCTATCTTTCATAAGGGAGATACGCTTAATCCTTGCTCTTTGCGGTTTCTCTTTCAGTTCGCGCTTGTTGTACATGCAATAGCTATAAATAAACTCCTGCTGTAATAACAGCGGCATAGCCTTTTCCCATAGGCTGAAAACGCCATCGGGTGAACGTTCTTGTTCTGGTTCGCCTTCTATCAATGAGCCACATTGCGTTTCAACCTGCTGCCACATTTCGTAACAAATGCGGTTTAAGGCTCTTTAATCATCTGTTAAAAACTGGTTGTACTCCTTTTCTGTGCCGCTGATGAAATGATGAAAGCACTTAATGCTATCAAGTGATTTATTCAATATGCCTAAGCAGGGTAGCAGGAATGTGAGGTATTTGTTATGGTAATGACTAACCATAATATAGGTGATAACAGTATCCCTTGTTTGTTGCACCTGCGCGGCTGACGGCAATTTCAAAACCTCATCAATGGGCAAACCTTCCATTTTGTCAGCCAATTGGCAAATACTGCCCAAAATGGGCTTGGGTTTAACAGAAATACCGTCCCCGTTATTTTTCGAACAAAGTATTTCTTGTGGTTGGCTGCAATCTCCATTAAGCCATTGGGGTGATAGTCTTTAAAATAGTCGGTACTTCGGAAAAGCATTAGCCGTTCAAGGGCCTTGCAGGTATGTAGGCATGGCGTTTCAACGGGCTGATTGCAGCTACAGGCAATATGCAGCTTATCCGGTTCAATGCTGACGGTCATTTCGTGGGATACATCCCGGCAAGTAAGCCGTTTTTAAAGTAGTATCTTCCATGGAAAGAAATTTTAGTTTGGGATAAAACCATTCCCTCTTTCTTTGAAGGCGTTCATCCACCTGCCTTGTCAACACATCCTGGCTTAATATGTAGGGCTCATTCTCCAAGTGGATGGTGTAGGGCTCGGATGAACTGCGTAACCCGATACCCTGTGTCCTGGTGTTCTTATGGGTTGCCATGTAGTATAATTTATATTACTCCCGAAGATAACAGCATAATGACCTTATATTCAATTAATTAAAAGTATATTCTAGAGTAATAATGGCATAGTTTAGCAGTATTATATCCAAAATTTGCGTATATTACCACTTGCCTAAAAAGGTTAAATTTGTACCATGATAAATACTGATATGCCGAATAAAGTACACGAAGGAAGGAACGTAAAGCGTTTTAGGGAAATGTTAGGGATTAAGCAGGAAGCTCTAGCCTATGAGTTGGGCGAAGATTGGACGCAAAAAAAAGTTTCCATAGTAGGACAAAAAGAAACTATAGAACCGGATATTTTAGAACAAGTGGCTAAAATCCTGAAGGTTCCAGTCGATGCCATAAAGAACTTCAGTGAAGAAGCGGCTATTAATATTATATCGAGCACATTGCATGACAATGCCGGTTCAATAAACAACAATTGCACCCTTACCTTTAATCCCGTAGATAAATGGATTGAAGCGTTAGATGAAAATAAGAAGTTGTACGAACTACTTCTAAAGGAAAAAGATGAGAAGATTGTTTTACTGGAAAAGCTGGCAGGTGAAAAGAAAAAGTAGCAAGTCCCTGATATTATAATAAAGCCACCATACGGTGGCTATTTTTATGCAGACTACAATAAATTTATGGTATGAAAAATACCCTTACCCCTGTTATCCGGCAATATAAAGAAGATAGCGAATCCGTGTACAACACCTGGTTTATCAACAATGAAGAACGGCTTAAAGCCTTTCGTTCCATACGGCGCGGCGTAATGCAGGTTATTGATGATATTAAGTGCAAGCGCTTCCCCAATGACTTTAAAGGATCTTCCCTGGAATTTGTGCTCACCTGTATTACTGAACAAAAGCAAGTATTTGAAGGTGCAGCCCATCCGTTTTACTGGAAACCTAAACTTCGTATCCCGGATATTTATGAACAGGATGCCAATAAACAAGCATTTGGCCAGTTTTTAGAAAACTGCCTGAATGCAAAATCTGAAGAACAGCTTATACGTGAGATCCTCCAGTTAGACAGTCTAAAAATTAAAGGTCTTGGACCTGCGGTGGCCAGTATTCTTTATTTCCTGCATCCCACTATCATTCCTCCTTTTAATACCGCCATCATCAATGGGTTCAACTATTTGTTCAAAGACAAAAAGAAGCTCGGTAGTTGGAGTGAATATCTAAAACTGCGGGAAGTATTGATAGATGCTAACAGCCAACACCGTACCGAATTATCAGGTGATTTGGGTGCGATAGCCGGATTACTATTTGAAATTGGCGCACAAAAATTGATACTCGGAACAGATGAATACCTCTCTGAAGAAGATAGAAAGAAACTCGAAAAAGTAATAGAAAAACGACACAAAATTGTGCAGGAGGAAAAAGAAGAAGAAAATTTACATACTCTGATGCAGTACCATTTGTTAAAGATTGGCAACGCCCTGGGCTATGATGTTATTGCTGCTGCCAATGATCGTTCCAAAAGTTGCCACGGGCAAAGTTTCTCTTTTATGAGCCTACCTACATTTCCCGTTATGAAATGTGACAGGGAAGTATTAACAACTATTCAGCTTATTGATGTTGTATGGTTTCAAAAAGGCACCAATAATGTGATTGCCGCTTTTGAAGTAGAGAAAAGTACCAGCATTTATTCAGGCATCCTGCGGTTGTCTGATTTAAGTTATACTATTGCTGATGGTGATGAAGTATTTTACTTAATAGTACCAGATAACCGGGAAAAAGACGTTGTATTGCAACTGTCCCGTCCGGCAATCAGGCAAAATAATGTACCTATCAAATATATCCTGTTTTCGGATTTACGGCAACATTGCGATGCGTTGTGCAAGTTTGGCGACAGCCATCATATAATGGAAAAGATTGCCAAATCGGCATAACGCCTGAAATTTTATAAATTTTTCCTATGATTATATAACCGGCTTAAAGGGGTACAGAACTACCTTTAGGGTGAAATTCCGAAAAAAAAATTGAACTTTTTTTTGTTGGTTTAAATAGTTTTACCTTTGCATTGAATTACAATGAAAAGAAACAGGGCCATACGATTAAAAGCATTCTTTCTGCTGGCGGTGTTTGTCTTAAATACGCTAGTGGGGTTTGCCTGTGCTGTTGGCCTGGATATGGGGTTTAATACAAAGCATCATCACCATGATGATCCGATTGCCGCAAACATAACCCACCGCCATGACGAAGGTGTAACACTGCATCACAATCATCATGAAGAGGCGGACAATGCTAAAAAATCAGCCACAGACGATAATTGCTGTAATAATGATGTTATCAGGTTTACGCAGTTAGACAAACTACTGGCCCATGCGGTAAATACAAGTATAGAAGCGCCTGCTATATTAGTATATTTTCATTTTCTTTACCAATCTTATATATCCCCTTTTACCCAAAGAACAAGGCAATTGCAGGTAGTCCGACCTTATGTTGAAAGTTCTCGTGGGATACGTGTGTCCATTCAGTCCTTCCAGATTTGATTTTTGCAGTGAACAGGTAGGTTAAACCTTCTGCTAATTATATATTTCAATGCCTTCAGGGGCTTTGGATTATGTGGTATTTCCATTTATGCAAATAATTAAATCTACTAAGATGAAAACGTTCATTATTTCAGCAATAATCGCGGTTACCCTTTCATTTACCGCAAAGGCAGATTACTATAACCCATCCAGTCAGGTAATATTTATGGCTGCCGATACTCAAACTCCTGCCTTATCGCAATTACTTACCTTATATTATAACATTAAAAATGCTTTGGTAAGTGGTAATGCTGCTAACGCGGCCACCCAAGCGGAGGAGTTTGTGAAGGCCGTCAATGGTATTGATATGAAAACCCTTTCGGAAGCGGATATGAATGCCTTTATGCCTTTGCAGGAGAAACTGGCTTTTGATGCCAAGCATATTGCTGAAACCAAAGAAATTGGCCATCAGAGGGAACATTTCCAATCATTTTCTACCAACTTTTACAAGTTGGCCAAAGCAGTGAAATTGTCTGATCAGGTAATTTACCAGGATTATTGCCCTATGAAAAGGCATACTGGTTAAGCAGTGACGCGGCTATAAAAATCCCTACTTCGGCAATCAAATGCTTACCTGTGGTAAGATAAATGATACCATAAAATAATTCCTTTTAAAATCTCCGCAGAAGCTATGGATGCTGAACTTACATAGCTTCTGCAATTCAGTTACTCACCACAAAAAAATAAAAATGAAATATCTTATTTTGTCCGCAGCTTTTGGTATAGCCATCTTTACAGCTTGCAATAGCAACAGTAATAATCAATCTAAGGTCAGTAACGATAGCGCAGCAACAAATCCGGAAAGTAAAAGCACTCTACCAACGGCTGCAGAGGCGAAAACAACCTCTCCTGTTAAGGAAATCATTGCAGGTTACCTGCAGTTGAAGAATGCGCTGGCAGATGACAAAGGGAATGATGCCGCCACAGCAGGTAATGCAATGGTAGCAGCCTTTCAGAAGGTGGATAAATCTGCATTAACTGCCGAACAAAAGAAAACTTACGAAGATGTGGAAGATGATGCCAGGGAGCATGCAGAACATATTGGAAAGAATGCGAGGTTGACCAATACAGATAAAACATTAATTATGGATTGGGCCAGGAAAACAAAAGACAGCCTTACTGCAAAAAATTAAAACAATGTTCAAACGTATTGCAAAAATTGTCCTGCGGATAGTGAAAGCCGTTTTTGTCCGGAAGAAACAATGTTGCCAATAAAAAATAGCCATGCAAAAACTATTAATAGTAATTATATTGCTTTTTATGAGCCCATTTATATGGGCGCAACAGGGAAGTAAGAAGCAGGAACAGACTGTTGTATATACTTGTGTAATGCATCCAGAGGTGCAAATGAGTAAACCCGGCAATTGCCCTACATGCGGGATGAAGCTGGTAGGGAAAAAGTGAAGGGATCTGTAAAGCAACCCAATCAGCATAAAATGCAGATGTCTAAAGACACCTCAAACCGATGCCCATGAATATGGGTGATAAGGACACTATGCAAATGCCTGTAAGGGAAAATAACAACCCGGGGCAACCCATCACTTATACCTGTTTAATGCACCCGGAAATTCATACTTCCAAACCGGGTAATTGTCCTAAATGCGGTATGAGGCTGGTAAAGGAAGAAACAAAAGTATTGCCTCCTACCCATCATCCAGCCCATGATAGCATGCAAATGCCCATGAAAGACAGTTCTAAACAAATGGATAATATGAACGGCATGAATATGGGGGATAACGGTACACTTACGGAGAATATAAAGACAGCAAAAGCGAATTTAGGACCTGTAAAAACAATTGTAACTACTACACCGCCACACACTGTACGGTATGACTTATATATTGCTGATACAATGGTGAATTTTTCGGGAAAAACAAAAAGTGCTATTGCGGTGAATGGACAAATCCCCATGCCAACACTCACTTTTACCGAAGGTGACACCGCGGAGATTTATGTTCACAATAATTTAAACGAAGAAACAGCTTTACACTGGCATGGGTTATTTCTACCCAATAGAATGGATGGGGTACCCAATCTAACCCAGATGCCCATAAAACCGCACGCTACTTATTTGTATAAATTCCCTATTGTTCAACATGGCACCCATTGGTACCATAGTCATTCCGGCTTGCAGGAACAAATAGGTATGTATGGTGCTTTTATCATGAATAAAAGAAAAGAGTGGGATATTCCCACACTCCCTGTTGTGTTAAGTGAGTGGATAGACATGAAACCCGGAGAAGTGCAACGTAGCCTGCACGCCGCTACCGATTGGTTCGCTATAAAGAAAGGGGCTACTCAAAGTTATGCAGAGGCTATAAGAACAGGCCATTTTAAAACAAAGGTTACCAATGAATGGAAGCGCATGACGGCAATGGATGTAAGCGATGTATTCTATGATAAATTTTTAATAAATGGAAAAATAAAAACGAACAACCACAATTTAAAGTAGGCGATAAAGTAAGGTTGCGAATAGCTAACGGCGGTGCTTCTGACTACTTCTGGCTTACTTATTCAGGCGGGAAAATAACAGTAGTTGCTACAGATGGAAACGATGTGGAGCCTGTTGAAGTAGATAGACTAATTATTGCAGTATCTGAAACCTATGATGTAGTGGTTACTATCCCTGATAACAAGAGTTATGAATTTTTAGTAACACCGGAAGACCGCACCAAATCAGCTTCATTATGGCTTGGCAGCGGCGAAAAAGTGCCGGCCCAAAAGCTGCCCAGGCTCAAATACTTTGCAGGTATGAAGATGATGAATGACATGATGGACATGAAAGGTGATTTAATACCGATGGAAGGAATGGAAATGCGCAACCAGATAATGGATATGAATACGGTGATGTATCCTGAAATAACCGGTGAAGAACCACCCAAAAAGAGAAAAAGAAAGGTACTACACAAGGGCATGATATGCACAATATGTCAATGTCCGGTAAAGATGATATGCAGGGAATGAATATGACATCGGAAACGCCCGATATTGTAACCCTGAATTATGAAATGCTGCGTGCCCCGGTAAAACCACTTTACCGTCAGGCCCATTAAGAGAACTACATTTTACCCTTACCGGGAATATGAACCGCTATGTTTGGAGCCTGGATAATAAAGTGGTTTCAGAAAGTGACAGGATTCTCATTAAAAAGGGAGAAAACGTAAGACTTATTCTCTATAACAATAGTATGATGCGCCATCCCATGCACCTGCACGGTCATGATTTCAGGGTACTGAATGGGCAGGGAGACAATGCACCCATGAAGAATATCATAGACATGATGCCCATGGAACGGGATACCATAGAGTTTGCCGCTACAGAGCCAGGTGGTGACTGGTTTTTCCATTGTCATATTTTGTACCACATGATGAGTGGTATGGGCCGGATTTTCAGGTATGATAACAATCTGCCAAACCCGGAAATACCCAACCCCAAACTGGCACAGCGGAAATTATTTGCTGATGACCGGATGATACACCCGATGGCAAGAATAGGTTTGAAAGTAACGGCAGTGACGGTGAACTGATGTTTATGAATACCCGATACCGCCTGCAGACTGAATGGCGTGTTGGCTTGAAAGCACACCACGGTTATGAAAGCGAAAGCCATTTTGGAAGGTATTTCGGAAAAATGCAATGGCTGTTTCCTTATATTGGTTGGGATTTCCGTAACCGGACCTTAGATGATCCGTTTGAGAAAAACTTGTTCGGACAGTTACTGGCTCCAAAGAAAAATTTATTCGGACAAACCAATACAAAAAATTTCCGGCAGGTTATCCATGCAGGCGTTGAATATACACTTCCTATGCTCATTATAGCTGATGGATCTGTTGACAGTGAAGGCAAATTTCGTTTCCAGCTAAAAAGAGAAGATATACCCATATCAAAACGTTTACGATTCAATTTTTCGGCCAATACTGATAAGGAATATATGTTCGGTTTCAGGTATATCGTCACCAAATACTTTAACCTCTACTCATTTTGATAGCGATATGGGTGTGGGGGCTGGATTAACATTAGTCTATTAAACTTAAACTATAACTTTTATGAGAACCACCCTTAATTTAACTGTAAAAAGCTGTTATCGGCCTTGGAGCAATTACTGCATTATCCTGCAGCAGGTCAAAAAATGATGACATGAACATGGGAGAAAAGAATATTGATTATCCAGCCGCCTATGTGGTGAATGGTGAAAGTAGCAGTATTTCTGTTATTAACCTATCCACCAATACGGTTTCAGACAGCATTGAGCTTGCACGGCTTATGTAACTAATCAGTTGGCAGCAAGCGTTTCAGTTATAAAAGTGTCTGATCATTCCAAAATAAAGGATTTGACTGTGGGCAAAAGCCTAACGGCATTGTGATTAAACAATAAAAACTTCACACATGGAAAATCAGCATAACCATCACCACGGCCATCAGGAGCATAAAGGTCATGACCATGCTGCTATGCAAACGTTGGAACATGCACATCATAAACAAGAGGACGAACATAATGGTCAAGACGAACATGCCGGGCATCATACCGCAGATTTTCTAAAAGGTTTCTGGCTATGCCTGGCGCTTACCATTCCTGTCCTGCTGCTGTCGCACATGATACGGCAGTGGATAGGGTTTAAACTATCTTTTGCTGGTGACAAATATTTGCTGCTTGCACTTAGTAGCTTCATTTAGGGGATGGTGGCTGGCCCTTTCTTACAGGCCTGATACGGGAACTAAAACACCGGAATCCCGGCATGATGACATTGGTGGCGGTAGCCATTACCACTGCCTACATATACAGCGTAACTGTGGTATTCGGACTAAAGGGTATGGACTTCTTTTGGGAGCTGGCCCCCTGATTGATATTATGCTACTTGGTCACTGGCTGGAGATGAAATCGCAGATGGCTGCTTCCCGTGCGCTGGAGTCACTGGTGGCATTATTGCCAGCAGTGGTGCATGTGGAGTGGAATGGAGAAATAAAAGACATTTCTTTGCGGGAATTACAAAATAGCGATGTAATCGTGGTAAAACCTGGCGAAAAAGTGCCTGCGGATGGCTTGATACTGGAAGGCAGTTCTTATCTCAATGAAAGTATGCTTACGGGAGAGAGTGTGCCGGTAAAAAAGAGAAAGGCGCTAAAGTGATTGGCGGCTCTGTAAATGGTGATGGTGTTTTAAAGGTACAGGTTACCGGCGCTGGTAATGATAGCTACCTCAACAAAGTAATTAACATGGTACAGTCAGCCCAGAGCGCTAAATCCAAAACACAGAACCTGGCTGGCAAGGTAGCCATGTGGCTAATCATTGTTTCCATCAGTGTAGGCATTATTACTTTTATCACATGGTTGGGGCGTGGACGGGAATTGTCTTTTGCGCTGGAACGGATGGTGACTGTCATGGTCACCTCCTGTCCACATGCTTTGGGGGTGGCAATCCCGCTGGTGGTAGCTATATCAACTTCCCTATATGCGATACATGGGCTACTCATTCGTAACCGTACGGCTTTTGAGAATGCACGAAATATCACTACTATTATTTTCGACAAGACTGGTACGCTAACCAAAGGTTCACATCAAGTACAAAAGATTATTCCATTGAACGAGCAGTTTTCTGCTGATGATATTCTTCAATATGCTGCAGCTCTTCAGCAAAGTTCGGAACACCATATTGCACATGGCATCATGCAAAAGCTAAAGGAAAAGAACCTGGAACTATGGAAATCTACGGATTTCAATTATATGCAGGGGGTGGGTGTTACTGGAACGGTAAATGGAAAAACATTGTGGCGGCAGGTCCCAATTATTTTAAACAGGAAAACAGGGAAATACCAACTGTTCCTATGGAAGTTGACCAGGCGGTAGATACTGTGAATTTTGTATTGATAGATAAGGAGCCGGTTGGTATTATTACGTTGGCGGACAGCATACGGGAAACCGCTGCAGACGCGATTGCAGATTTAAAAGCGATGAAAATAAAATCATTCCTTTTAACCGGCGATAATGAAAAGATAGCGGCTGCTGTGGCGAAAAAGCTGAATATGGATGGCTATTTGGCCAATGTGTTACCACATGAGAAGCAAAGTAAAGTAAAAGAGTTTCAGAGCAAGGGCAAAATTGTTGCTATGACTGGTGACGGGGTGAACGATGCCCCGGCGCTGGTTCAAGCAGATGTAGGTATTGCTATTGGTTCAGGTACAGATGTGGCGGCAGAAACAGCCGATATTATACTGGTGAACAGCGACCCAAAAGACGTGGTGCAGATGATCACCTTTGGTAAGGCCACCTACCGGAAAATGATTCAGAATTTGTTATGGGTGGTGGGATACAACATAGTGGCCATTCCACTGGCGGCAGGTGTATTGTATCCAACGTTCTTATTAAGCCCGGCAATGGGGGCCATCTTAATGAGCGCCAGTACCATGGTGGTAGCCATCAATGCCAAACTGCTAAGAGTAAAATAATTGTTAGTCAACCAATACTGCTTATGGCAAAGAGTAAACATTATTATATTCGTAAATCACACCGCTATTTAGGGCTTATTTTAGGCATCCAGTTTTTGTTATGGACAATTGGCGGCCTCTATTTTAGCTGGAGCAATATGGATGAGGTGCATGGAGATTTTCAAAAGAAGAAAGCCCCTTTATTACCTGCTGATATAGTGGCAGTATCACCCACTGTTATTGTGGACAATATAAAAAGGGTACACCCTGTGGATTCATTTATTTCCATACAACTTATTGAAATATTTGGCAACCCTTTCTACCAGGTAGGTTTGGCAAGCGTCAACCATGACAATACAGGCGAACATTCTATCCACGCCTTGAACCATCTGGCTGATGCTGTTACCGGACAATTACGCGGGGCATTGACTAGAGAGGAAGCTATTGCAGTTGCAAGCAGTAGGTTTAACGGTGAGGCGAAGATTAAATCTGTTGAGTACCTGACTACGGCAAACGGCCATCATGAATACAGGGAAAGTCCTCTACCCGCTTATGCAGTTACATTTGAGCATCCTACCGCTACCACCGTGTATGTAGCCAGCGAACTAGGGACCGTTCAAAAGTTCCGCAATAACAAGTGGAGGGCTTTTGATTTGTTATGGATGCTGCACACAATGGATTACCAGTCGCGGGACAATATCAGCAATATTCTGTTACGCATTTTTTCCATATTGGGCCTGGTAACAGTAATCTCCGGATTTGCACTTTATATAATCAGTTCCAGAACGCTAAAGAAAAGTTTCAAAACACGAAAAATGACAGCATAATGTCATCACTTGGTTAATATTTATCATTATGTCACACGTGCCAACTTACATACCAGCTTTAAAGTTCAACCGGCTAACCAGGTTTTATGATACTGTGCTGGAGAAATTGCTTCGGGAGAAAAAATGGAAATCCTATTTGCTCGAAAGTTTCATGAATAAAGAGTCTCGACAGGTTTTGGACATTGGGTGTGGTACAGCCACATTAACTTTAATGCTAAAACAAAAGTTTCCTGCTGCAACAGTTACAGGGTTAGACGGCGATACAAAGGTATTGACCATTGCTGAAAAGAAGGTAAATACACAGCGGGCAGAGATAAAACTGCTGAACGGTTATTCGTATGACCTTCCATTTTCAGATAATTATTTTGATGCAATAAGCAGCAGTCTTATGCTTCATCATTTGACTACAGAGGACAAATATCGTCCCTTTAAGGAAGTGCTAAGGGTATTAAAGCCTGGAGGTGAGTTTAATATCGCAGATTGGGGAAAGCCGGCTACTATTGGTTTCCGGATTTTATTTTATCTGGTTCAACTGCTGGATGGCTTTGCCACCACAGAAGACAATGTAAAGGGATTGATCGTTGAAGCAGCTCACTGACCGAACAATTAAAGTACAGGATTCCGAAGTCTATGAGGTCACGACCTCTGCCGTCGCCTTGGTCGAACCACACATTCAGACGTCGGTTTACCTTAAAAGATGCTCTTGTTTCCTGCCGGAGCGGAGAGAAGTACCAATAATCATGGTTCCTGACATGGTCGGGGTAGTGGCCCAATGAGGCCAGATAGTCCACCAGATCAATTTGTTTTGCGTCTGCACACATTAATTTTTTCATACACACGGTTTTCGGGTTCACAATTAGGTATGCACAATAGAAAACGGCCTGCAAACAATTGGCTATCAAATAGCTATGTTTGCAAGCCGTCTTAAATCCATCAAAAATAAGTTCGAAATTTGTACAGGCAGGGCGACTATAAAAAATGAACCCTTCAAATCGTTGGATTTGAAGGGTTTTTAGTTTTAAGGAATTACTACTGTATTTTCCTTTAATACAATTGATTGTTACAGAAATTCTAGTGGGTTCGAACTGGGAGGGGCAAAATGCAAAAGGGTTCAAATAATAATCCTAAAAGCCTATTGGCCGGAATGAAGGGAAGCTTACACTTTCGCCAAATCTACAAATGCTTCATGTATAATTCCGAACTGCTCACCAACAACGAAGTAAATTTATCCATCTCTGCCGGGTTGCTTCTGGCAATGCCAATTAACGTCAACACATGCATTGCCCGGTTAATCTGTAGTAGTTGTAACAATTTGTACTGTAGCTCTCTTAAAGCGCTATCCGGTATACTTTCCAACAAGCTTCCATAAAAATCAGCCATGCAAAAGTCTTCGATATGAAGATAGTAAAGCAGCCAGGCCGAATTAAAATGAATGAACTCATTGATGTGAAAGTGCTTCCTGGCACTATACAGATCCGACAGATACCATTTCGAATTAAATAAGCCGGGCACTTCTTCGGGGCGGTCATGCTTTAAAAGCCACTCTGCATAAATAGTTTTGGCAACAAGGTATTCTGGAAACAGGTTGACCGTCTCATACATTTCGGCTTCAGCGGCCTTTTTATCACCTAGTAACAAATATGCATTATATAGGTAATTTCTGAATACAGGATTGTGGGGCCATCGGCTGATTCCTTTCTTTAATCCTTCAATGGCCTTTTTAAGTGCCTTATGTGACCTGTTATTATCGAAAAGCTGTTCATATAGTTTTCCTAATTCTTCTTTTTCCTCCATGCCATATAGCCATGTTTGATCTTCAACACTCTCTTCCCAATCCACTCCTTTACCTGCATCTTCGACCATTTTACGAAAATCCAATCCGCGCTTTTTTAATTCGGGACGTGTAACGGCGCACATGTTGATATAGGATACTTCTACACCAAAGCGTTGATAATTATCTTGTGAAAGATTGTTGATAAACGATTCCCATTCCTCTTTACTCCAAAAATGCAGTCTATACCTTCCTCCTCATCCACAAAATCGTCATCATCTTCCTTGAAGGGTTCACCCTCCAAAATGGTATAGCCATACCCACCTTCCCCGGCATATTCCTTAACACGGGCAAGCGCAACAGGTTGTTTATTATCTGAACTCACTATCAAATGTGGCAGGCCATTCTCATCTCCGGTATGTATTTCAATCAAGGGTATCTTCTCGTCATCATCTTCAAGTAAATAGCAGGTAGTGCTAACAAAATCAGGGTGCTGCGGAATATGATATTCGGTTGCAAGATCATGTCCGGCAAAAATGATATTATGCGCCAGTGAATATTCGATCTCTATCATTTCTGTTACCTCACTGTGAGTATCAAGCCAATCCTCCAAATGATCCTGAAACATATTAAACTCATAATAGGTGTCTTTTACACCAAGGCATAAAAGATCAACCAAATAGCCTGCATAAGTAAAGTTCCCATTGGTATGTTTGCGAATGATAATCACATGAGCCATCCGGCTTGTTTCCCAATCGGCATTTACCAGGCAACGGTCAATAATAAGGGTTCTCGCACGTGATTGAATGTATTTTTCGGCAGAATGGGGCTTTGTCATATTGACAAAATTAATAGGCCAACCATTTCTATAAAAGGGAGTTATCCACAGACCTTTAAAGTCTGCGAGGGGTATATAAATCGGATTACAATACCTTTGCCGGCATCAATTCCTACTATAATGTCCGACTATAAGCTTTTACTCAACCGATGTCAGTATGTTAATAAAATTTCCGCTTCGTTGATAGACGATTTTTTAGTGTATTATGCGGCCAGGCAGGATAAGGTGGAGCGTGAATTCGAGTCCAGGGTCTCCCGATTCAAAGATGTTGAAAAGGAAATGCCGTCTAATTGGAAGGGCATGATTAAAGCACAATACATCGGTCAGCGAATTTTTAAAGCCAGCGGCCTTATACATAAATACCTAAATAGTGCTGCTGTTAAAGCCCGTGATGCCGAGGAGCAGGAATTCCTCAGGACCATGGCAGCTTATCCATGGCGGTTTAGCTTCAGCGAGATCCGGGCTAACCCGGCTTCAGATTTCTACGAAATGGAAGATGTTTTTACGGGCGACATTTCTCTTCTGTATTCGCCCTCTGTTACAAGGATACTATCAGATCATCCTGTATTGCTATGGTTCAACCTTATAGGCTACAATGGTTCCTGCTGGCAAACCTATGGCCCGGTAACTGCTTTCCGTGGATTCTCTGCAGATGATATCTTTTTTTATGCAACCGAGTTGAATCCTGCTATTGAATCGGAGGCCGATCTGATAGCCGATGTTGACGACAACCCCATCAGGTATATGGTCCCTGGCCTGCGGCGCCAATTATCCGTTGGTGACTCAGCAGGAAAATGAAGTGTTGCAGGTGACCGGTGAAGGAACTTATACCGGAATCGACGTGCAGGCATTAAGAAAAGACTTCCGCGTTGAATATGCAGAAGGGGTGTTTAAATTAAGTCATGAGATTTGGGTGAGCCACCGCACTTCGCTGAAACATTCTACGAAGAAGCATCGGGTAAAGTCCTTCTGTTTGCGCTAACTGACCGGGGCTACCAGGAACTGTCGGCCCTGCTGGTTGCATATGGAATGGAAATCCCCGCCGAACCCGATATTCGTTTACACATTCCCATGGGTTTAGTTATTAAAAAGACGCTCAAAAAGTTGCTAGTCCTTAATCCATACAGCCAATTATTTGAAAGACGAACATCTCCTGAAAGCCAGGCAGAAATGTCTAAAATCAACGGATTCCTGGCCCTTGCACTTCCTTATATCAATGCAGGGCAGCAGCCAGACATAACTGCGCTTGCAAGGGAAGCCGGAATTGACCTGGAACTGGCAGCCGAAATACTTCAAACGTCAATGGGAAGAATTAACGAAATGAGGAAATTTTGATATGGCCAGAATGCCAGGTAATTAATACCGTATTTAATACAGCCGGCTACTGTTACACTGGCAATTACAATTCTTTGACGCGGTGATCAGCAATGTTCCTTTGTTCAGAAGAGAACGCAACGCCTATGGCCAGTTTTTACGCTCGTCTCCCGCATAAGGTTGTAAATATCCTTTTTCAAAAATTTGATCCAGCGCCTCACTGGCTGAACCGTCCAGTTTCAATTCAAGCACATAGATGAACCGTTTTGTTTTTACAATAACGTCAACGCGGCCTTTGCTGCTATGTACTTCTGCCGAGATATCTATACCAACATTTTTAAACGTGAGAAGGGTAATAATATGAAAAATAGACTCCGTATCCGCACGCCAGAGGTCATAAGGGACACTTCCGATCACGGCATTTAATTCGTTGACGATACGGTGTATATCGCCTTGTTCAAATGCGGCTCTGAGATCGGCAGTGACCGATATTGAAGTGCCTGGAAAAACTTCGCGGTAAGCGCTGAGCAAATTATCCAGCAAGCTCACCTTCACTTCGCGATTCGGGTAATCCAGCGTATACAATTGTGTATCGGGGTTATAGCTTTTGATCGTAAGATAGCCTGTTTGAAATAACAAGGGTCCTGAAACTGGGTTCTCGATTTGAAAACTACCTAATGATATGTCTGATTCACGGACGTTTTCGAAATTATATTCTCTTTTCTTCTTGAGGAGGTTCACCAAAAAGAAGGAGAACCATTGGCAAACCAGAAGTTTCTAAAAGCCTCTTCTTTCATGAAGGAGAGTAACGAAAATGGATTATACAACGTCTCCTTTCCATCCCAACTATAACCAATATACCAGTTTTTAATGTTTTCCAGCAATTGAACCTTATCTATGCCGAGTACCCTGGGTAATGTATTAAGCTCATCCGAAAAGTTTGTTTCCAATTCCTGCTGGGTAATTCCCGCTATATTGTTGAAATGCTTACTTAAGGTAATATCTTCCAGATTATTGAGGTCAGAAAAAATACTCACTTTTGAGAACCTGCTTACTCCGGTAAGAATTAAGAGGCGAATGTGTTTATCCGCATCTTTCAGTATAGAATACAATTTTTTTAAAATAACACGGTTTTCTTCGGCCCCTGGGAATATCATCCAGATAATCGATCAGGGGTTTGTCATATTCGTCGATCAGGATCGCAACCTTGCCTTTTGGGGCAGCTTTGGTAATTAATTCTTTAAATAACTGATCGTAAGCAGTGCCCGTTAGCTTAACCTGTAAGCGGAGGGCATTTTCGTGTAATGCGCCTTCAATAGCGCTTTGCAATCCGATTGTACCAGTACCAATATTCGAAAATGAAATCCTGATAACGGGCGTTTTATTATCCCAATCCCATTTATCGTGAATCCAAAGCCCTTTAAATAGCGTTTCACTCCCGCTGAATAGTTCTGATATGGTATCCAGCAATAAGCTTTTCCCAAAACGACGAGGCCGGCTCAAGAAATAATACTTCCCATAATTTACCATACGGTGTATTTTTTCCGTCTTATCTACATAAACGAATCCACCTTCCCGGATTTCTCGAAATGATTGTAAGCCAATGGGATACTTTCTTGCCATACTGCAAATATAATTCATTGAAAATTAATGAACCAGATCTGATTAACCTTCAAAAAGTCTATTTCAGAATTAGTGCCGAATGCTGACCTTTAATAATTCGACCATTCAGCATTTTGTTAACAATGATGCCAGCATAAAACGGGTTTGAAAAGATTAATTTCCTGCTAAAAGAGAAGTATAGAAAAATGTTAAGTCATTCAAAAGGCAAAGAATATATGTATGAATGGGACTCTCCGGAAGGTTCGACGAGGCTGATACGACGTAAATGAATCTGAAACATCCATGAAATCTTATTGACAAAAGGCTTCTTTCGACTGATCTCATACAAATCAGTCTCCTCGCCTGGCTCATATAGCTCTTTGATCCTGTAAAAGCTGTCTCTACTTTAGTCCATTACTTTGCCAGCATGCCTAAATGTGCTAATAAAATTCAGCAGTCCTACCTTAGTTTTGGTTAACTTAGTTTCCGGGTTCAGGATCTGATAGGTTGGGATTGATGAAAGTGTAGTTGCTTTAAAGTTAATCTCATTCGGCAGATCCAATCTTACCTTCTACGCTTAATTTAAACCTATTTTATGATCACGAAAAATGAGAAGTATAACTCCTCTCAACATGATCCGGCAGATTGGAGTCCGACGGACTTTGCTGCATATGGTCATCACATGATCGAAAAGATAAGGGAATACTTCGAGTCTATGAAGCATCGTCCAGTCTGGACGCCATTTGAGACTAATGAGTGGAACGAAATATTTGAAGCACCCATGCCTGCAAATCCAGAATCTTTTCTGCAAATCGCAGATGATACCTGGAATTTTGTAATCCCTGGGAACCCCACCTGGCAACACCCAGGATTTCATGGCTTTTTCAATATAACGGCGTCTTATCCCTCAATACTAGCTGAACTTTTAAGCGCTTCGATCAATATAAATGCTGTCAATTATACTGCAGCTCCAGCTGCAGCCAGGCTAGAAAAACTCGTACTAATTTGGATGGGGAATATGCTCGGTTTAAGTCCTTCCTATGATTCCCTACTGATGGCAGGAGGATCTTCGCTAGGAAATTTTTACGCATTAGCCGCCGCGCGGGAACAAGTACTAGGTTCTGCCGGAAGGGTTGCCGGCATGACTACTGCTAATTCAGCACCCTTGAGATTATACACAACACGGCAGGCACATAGTTCTGTTACCAAAGCGGCTATCGCGTTGGGTATTGGTACAGATAATGTAATAATGATACCTGTTGATACCCATGAATGTATGGATATTCAGGCTCTCAAACACACTATTATCACAGATCGGTCCAATGGGTTGATGCCCTTTGCAGTTGTAGTCACGATAGGCTCAACCACAATTGCATCAATCGATCCTATCAATTCTGTGGCTGTTATATGCCGGGAAGAAAATGTTTGGTTACATGCCGATGCTGCATACGGTGGATTCTGGCGTATTGTTCCAGGGCTCCGGGAAGCAATTGGAGACCTTTCGGTGGCTGACTCTGTGGTAGCAAGTCCTACCAAAAGCCTTTTTATTAGTATGGATGGAGGGGCGCTATATGTAAAGCGAAAAGGGGCACTCCAACAGGCATTTAAGCTGAACTGGAATTTTTTGGAAACAGATGCCGCTGAAGAACCAATGGACCTTTCGTTGCAGTTGGGAAGGGCTTTCCGTTCATTGAAACTATGGTGGGTTTTACGTTCTTTTGGACTTTCTGGTATACAACGTCATATGACCCATGCAGTAACACAAGCGGCTTGGTTTACTGAGGAGGTTGCAAAAAATAAAGAATGGAAAGTGGTCAATAATTCAATGCTTCCGGTAGTGTGTATTTGCCATCAACATCCTTTATTTGAACAATCTGTACAAATGATCATTGAAGCCGTTAATAATAACGGCCGTTGGTTTATTACGGCTGCAACATTCCGGAAGAATACTGTTATAAGGATCTCTTTTGGTGGTTTGGGTACAAAAGATACAGAAGTAGCAGCATTATGGGCAACCCTGCAGGATGAAACTGAGCGACGGATCAGATAAATAGAGGTATTTTCTATTCGCTTAAAACAAACAAAAATGAGCAGATCTATACTGGTAACTGGTGGTTCAGGCGGAATAGGTAGTGCAATTGCCCGACGTTTTGCCACGGCTGGTGACCGTGTGGCTGTGCATTGGTTTAGCGGGGAGCAACAAGCTATTTCGGTACTTGAAAACTTACCTGGAGCAGGTCATATCACGGTGCAGGGAAATTTGACTGAGCCGGATGAAGTTGCCCGGATTGTGGAAAAACTGCAGGGGCATTCAATGGTATTGATGTCCTGGTAAACAATGCAGGTATATATATGTTGCATCAGGCGTCTAAAACAACTTACATTGAATGGCAGTTTGCGTGGAATCAGATAATTAATACCAACCTTATTGGCCCGGCTAATATAAGCTATTGTGCATTGAAATACCTTCCACAACCCGGTGGCCGTATTATCAATATTGGTTCACGATCAGCTTTTAGAGGAGAACCTGAACAACCGGCATATGCCGCCGCCAAAGCAGGTCTGTTTGCAATGAGCGGGTCTCTTGCCAGAGACCTGTCAACCCTCGGCATCAGCGTGTCTGCCGTAGCTCCTGGTTTTGTGGATGCAGGCATGGCTATACCTTTTATGGAAGGACCTGAGGCGCCTGCATTGAAAGCGCAAAGCGGATTTAATCGGGTTGCACGTGCTGAAGAAGTAGCGGAAGCTGTATACTACCTGGCCTCACCTGATGCGGAATTTGCAAGTGGCACTATCATCGACTTAAATGGAGCATCATATTTAAGACTATGATAATGGTATTTGCAACTTCAATACCCCGCAAGCTTGACGGGAAATGGCACTGGATGCTGTAGAGTTTATCAGGCGGTTTGCTTTACACATCCTGCCAAAAGGTTTTGTACGGATCCGGCATTATGGTATCCTGAGCAGCAACCTGAAAGTAATAGCACTACCATATACCGGAGCCTGGTTATTAAACTTACTGCATTAAACAAGAGTTTGATCATTTTCTGCGTCTCCAAGAGCTTTATCATAGAAAGTGGAAAATTCACGCTAATATATATAACAATTAAAGACTATAAATAAAGTCCAGACATAGAAAATAAATAATCGACTTTCGCTTGGAGGCAGTAGGCTCTCCTGTGTTCCCGTACTACTCCTGTCTGCCTGTGCTATATTCCCAGACCCTGGCCGAATCTCCCTATTCGTCTTAACGCTGGGTTGATGTGGTACTGATCTATGGAACATCCAGGACCTCGGCATTTAGGACAGTTTTCGGGCTCTATAGCTTATATTAGGGTTATATTCAAAAAAATCAACTGCAACAGTAATTGCCTGGCTAACACAAAGCTGTCTTTTAAAAAACATTCCATTTTACCCTAATTAGCTACATTCCCGTTATACTTTTTGGCATTGGCCTGTCACTTGAATTACCTTACACCACTTAACACCTAACGCATTTTTCCGTGCCCCCTTCCCTAAACAGGTTTTAGTCTTTTAGCCTTTTGCGTTTAGTGTTTAGTGTTTAGCGTAAACGTTTAGCTTGCCGTACCCCCTCATCATTTTTTATCACATTCCCTACTTCACCTGAACAGGTTGCTATCAACGCGTTGAGCACCCTGATCAAACAATCATTGCCATATTATTAAACACCGGCCTGGTGAATGGCTATCTTATGGGGTTAGCCCAACAGGCCTTAAAACCAGATGCCATTATGAAAAAAATATAGTACTAATTGCATTACTGTTGGCTTGCCTGTCGCCCTGGCGGCTGCTGGCGCAAAGTGATGGACAACCAAGGGGCGCCAACAATATGCCTTACACGCGCTACGAATCGGAAAACGGCAGTTATGGCGGTGGCGCTTCGTTACAATCCTCTGTACAGTTTGTTCAGACAGACATTGCTTCCGAAGCTTCCAATCAACGATATGTAAGCCTGCCCTCCAACGGCTCTTTTGTGCAATGGAAAACCAGTGCCGCCGCCAGGGGTGTGAACTTACGATTTACCATGCCCGATAACAGCAGTGGTACAGGGCTTACCGGCTCATTGAACCTGTACGTTAACAATGTACTGGTAAAAACGATCAACCTCTCCTCTTACTGGGCCTACCAATATTTTGATGTAGGCGGCGAAGGCGATCCATTTCAAACACCCCGCACAAAAACCTTTATGCGTTTCGATGAAGTGCATTTTACGGTTACCAATACCATCAATACAGGGGATACGGTTAAAATTCAAAAAACAACTGGTGATGGTATTACCTATGGGGTTGACTTTATTGAGCTTGAATCTGTGCCGGCTGCCATTACGCTGCCTTCGGGTTATTTGTCTATAACCGACTTTGGCGCGGTAGCCAATGACGCCAACGACGATTATGCCGCTTTTAATAGCTGTATAGCTGCAGCCAAATCACAGGGACGGAATGTATATATACCGGCAGGCCGTTTTTTACTAAGTGATAAAATAATGCTGAATGTCACGAATATGAAGATCATGGGTGCAGGCATCTGGTACACGGAAGTGTACTTTTCGACCGACAAACAATTTTACGGAGGCTTCCTGGCCCGGAGCAGCGGGGTGGAAATTTCCAACTTTACACTGGGAACGGCCAATAATGACAGGTTAAAATATGATGAACCCAACCCACGCGACGGTCAGAAATACAAAATTTACAAAGGCTTCATGGGAACCTACGGCACGGGCTCGAGCATACACCATATTTGGGTAGAACATTTTGAATGCGGATTCTGGATAGGCGGCTATGATGCGCCTTACCCGGTAGATGTAACCCGTAACCTTAGCATTGCCAATTGCCGCATAAGAAATAACTATGCGGATGGGGTTAATTTTTGTATTGGCACCTCCAACTCTACGGTAACGCAATGCAGTTTGCGTAACAATGGGGACGATGCATTGGCCATGTGGCCTGCCAGTGATATCCAGGGATCTGTACAGGAGCGCAACAATACGTTCAGCAATAATACGATTGAACATACCTGGCGAGCCGGCAGTATTGCCATCTTTGGAGGAACAGGCCACCAGGTGCACCACAATTATATTAAAGATGGGGTGGCTGGCTCAGGTATTCGCTTTACCAATGATTTTGCGGGTTTTGGCTTTGAGTATCCCGGAGATCTCACTCATTTTTATGAGAACACGATCGAAAACTGCGGAACCAGCTATGATCTGTGGAACCAAATGCGGGGCGCTATAGAAATTTTTGCAGGTTCGGGCATCTTTAATATGCAGTTCGATAATACCACCATTCTCAACGCACAGCGTGATGGCATTCGCATCAGCGGCAGCAACCTGCATCATATCGTATTTACCAATACGATCATAAATGGTACAGGTAAAGACCCGGTAACGAGGGATATTCCTGCAGATGTGTACGGCGGCTTTGGTATTTATTGTGATGCCAATTCGCAGGGGATGACGTTCAACAACCTCTCGGTGACTGATGCAGAATCGGGAACCTACATCAACAGGAACCCCTCCTTCCAGCTTATTTTTCAGAATGTGAATGTACCGGTTACAGGTGTTAGCATCAATCCGGCTGGCGATACAACCCTGGCACTAAATCAGGTTATCCAATTAACACCGGTAATTATACCTACCGATGCCACCAATAAGACCGTAAGCTGGAGCAGCAGCAACACGCAAGTTGTTACTGTTGATGCTTCCGGGAAAATAACTGCAGTGGGTACGGGTACGGCTACGATTACCGTTACAACAACCGATGGCAACAAAAAAGCCACCAAAAATATAGTGGTTAGTCCTGCCGTAAATATAAAGGCCACCGACGATGCAGCCGGTGAAGGCGGCAACACGGGTGTTTTTACCATTAGTACGGCTGGTATTACACAGGCTGTTACCATACAATATGTCGTTAGCGGCACTGCTACAACTGCTGATTATACGGCCAATCCGGTCCTGAGCGGTTCAGTTACCCTTACCCCATCGCAGCTTTCCCAAACAATTACGATAACACCGGTTGATGATACGCAGTTTGAAGGCGCTGAAACAGTACGGATTTCCCTGTTGCCTGGCGCCGGTTACAAGCTGGGCCCCGATACGACGGCTGTCATTACCATTGCCGATAACGATAACCCGCCCTGTACGGCACCGGTTATTGCGCTGGTAAATGGTACGCCACCGGTTATAAACGACCTCATAGAACCTGTTTGGTCATCGGCACCAGTCAAAGACATCAACCAGGTTGTATTGGGCAGCCGTCCTTCAGATTACAACGGGAAATGGCGGGGGCTGTATGACAACAATTATCTGTACCTGCTGGTAGAAGTAAACGATGCCAACCGGATTAATGATTCAGGCGGCAACTGGTGGGAAGACGATGTAGTGGAGGTATTCCTCGATGGCAATAACAGCAAGGGCAGCAGTTACGATGGCATGAACGATTTTCAACTGGGCTTCCGCTGGAATGACAATACTGTACATCCCGGTGGTAATTCAGTAAACAATACAACGGGCATCAATTTCAGGATGTATGCCACGGCTTCGGGCTACAATGCAGAGATCGCCATTCCCTGGACAACCATTGGCATATCACCGGCTATAGGCAAAGCCATTGGCTTTGATGTACAGATAGACGATGATGATAACGGCGGCACACGCGATGCGCAGATCACGAGTTTTGCCACCAACACCACCGCATTTCAGAACCCTTCGGTGTTTGGCACGGTGTATATGACGACCTGTAGCGGCCCCATTAACCAGCCGCCAGTTGTAAATGCAGGCGCGGATACAACCCTGAATGCGGGTACTACAGGCATTACCCTGCATGGAACAGGTTCTGACCCAGAAGGCAATACAGTTACTTATAGCTGGTTGCAAGTGAGCGGACCTTCCGTTGCCATTAGCAATGCTGCTACTGCTAATCCGGTTCTATCAGGATTAACAGATGGCAATACGTATGTATTTCAGTTAACTGTAAGTGATGGCGCATTAACTGCTTCAGATAATGTGTCAGTAGCTGTGCTATCAGTATTCAATGGTATACGTGCCTACCCTGCCGGTGGTACTATTACGATCGATGGGGTTATAAACGAATCTGCCTGGAGACTGAATAACAGTATTGCTAAAAATGTGATCGGCACTTCGAATAATACGGTAACGTTTGGCGCATTATGGGATAATAATAACCTGTACCTAGCCGCCCAGGTATTGGATAATACGCTTAACAATGACTCGCCCGATCCCTGGAATAACGATGCCATAGAGTTTTATATAGATGCCAATAATAATAAACTCACCACCTATGATGGCAACGATAACCAGTTTATAAAAGGCTGGAACAGCAGCTCTCTTTTCAGTAAAGTAGCTGTTAGTGGTGTGCAGCATGCCTGGGCTGCCATTAGTGGCGGATATGCCATTGAAATAAGCATACCCTGGTCGCAATTGGGTATTACTCCCGCAGCAGGCAGGCAAATAGGTTTCGATATAGGTAATGACGATGATGATAACAGCGGCGATCGCGACGCCCAGGCTGTATGGCAGGGCACTATTAACAATTATCAGAATACTGCTGCTTTCGGTACGCTGGTACTTGAAAGTAATGCTCCAGCCCGGGTGAGTAACCAAATAGTGCAAAACCTGCGTATTGTAACTGATGTAAGCAGCATGCAGGTAGTACCCAACCCGGTAAGTACGGGAAGTGCCACTGTACTGATCCAGGGGACATCAGAAACAGGAACTGTAAAAGTATTCGATATGGCTGGCCGCCTGGTATATACAACCAGGGGCAGTTATGGATACCATTGCATTTGCCATCACTACCCAAGGGATTATATACGGTTCGGTTTGAAAGCAGGACCTTGTTGATCAGTAAACAACTATTGGTAAAATAGGCGGCGTGCAGCATTGAAGATGATACAGGGAGGCCGTCTCAAAAGAAAGGGACGGTCTCTTTGTTTTTACGGCTGGGAACTGTGCTTGCCCGGGTGAGCGGGCTTACATTTTTATTCGCTTGGCTGCCTTGTCGAACGCCGCCTTCAATTTGCGCGGCGCGGCGAGACGGTAACCCACTGATAGCTGAAGCACAATACGGTCGTCTTCCGTGGTTACATTCGATTTACCTTGTCTGAAGGCCGATTCCAGCAAACGGCCATACAGGCCCGAAAAAAGCGCGGACCATTATAACCAATACCGGCACGTGCATCCAGGCGTAAAATGAAATTGGCTTGATTGCCTTTTCCTGTTGTACCATTACCATACCGGGTGGTGATGCGGCTGAAGATATAACCTGCATTAGGAGCCATACCCAGCGCCGCATACCACCTTTGCTGCAACACGAAATTGTAGAAGTAGCCTGCGCCGAGCAGGATCTCAAGATTAGTTCCCTTCTGGTTAGAACCACCGGGTGCAGGTGCGGCTTTATTGTCGTTGATATAATACCGGTACAGTAACTGGGGTATGAAACTGCCGGCGCTTTTCAGTTGCCTTTCCGATAGTGTGGATAGTGCATTTACGGAAAAAGAAGCATTAAAATTATACGCTGTGCTGCCCTGGTATTGGGTGAAAACAAGATCGGGAAATTGAATATAAAGCTTGCCGGGTGACCAGGAAGGGTCGAAGCGGTCTGTATTTTCAATGTAGTACCCCTTGGTGCGGCTGTAAGATAATTCCTGCAACCAGTGGCGGCCATTGAAAGCCAGGGCCAAGCCAGCACCCTTGGTTTTACCCCTTTCCACGTCATCATTATTACCCGGCAGGAAACGAGGCACCCATGTGATATAAGCCGAAATAAAACGATAGCTGACCCCAATACGGGTAACGGTTGAAGCATTGGGGCTAAGACGGATTTCTGTAGCCGGACTTTTGACGGCGAGTTTCTCCACATCCGTGCTCTGCGTCAGCCATAGTGTCAACCACTCACTCATCGGCTCTATTTTTCCGGAAGAAACAGGCGCTACCATCATGCTGTCGGTTGGCTTGATCTGTGCACACAGGATAGAATAAGAAAAGGATAGCAACAGCAGGCATATTCTCATAAGCAAAAGTAAGTTACTCATTTTATATACCTTTATTCGATCTTAACCACCCAATGCTAAACCACTATACAGACTTATGACCACTGCAAGGGTGCTCGCTTTTATCCTGGTGATGGAATATCCGGTATTACTAATTGCCCAAACAGAACAGTCGAAAGGCAAATTCCGGTTCATCAGCCTCAAATTTCATTCCGGAAGGCATTTCTACACTGGTACCGAATTAAAAGATGCGCTCAAAAATGGCTACAACTCTTTTGAGGTAAGGGTGGGCTGGCAATCCCAGGGAAAGCAGGCCTGGCAAAGGGAACACCTCTACCCTTCCTATGGCATTGGTTTTACAGCGGCAATGTAGGGGATATAGAAATATTCGGAAGACCGCACGCTGCATTTGGTTTTATCACTTTCCCATTCAGCAATAAGCGCCGGAACAATTTTCAGATTGAGCCAGCTCTTGGCCTTACCTACAACCTCAAGCCTTATAATCCCGAGCACAATGTGATCAATGACGCCATCGGTGCAAAGTTTGCGGTATACTTCGCCTTGAACCTAGGAGGGAAATACAAAATCAACCGGGAGATAGATCTGTTGTATGGATACGACATTACTCATTTCAGCAACGGCAGGACGGTAACTCCCAACCTGGGGCTAAACATGATGGGATTTAGTGTTGGCGGCCGGTACAACTTCAATGCTGCACAAAGAAAAACTGACAATTCCATTTTCCCGACTACTCTACTTGATGCCAGGCCCCATTTGCAGCCAGCGCAGCCCCATCAAAGATCAGAACTGATAATATCGCCATCTACCAGGCCCTGGGCACTGTACAGAACAAAGACGATGCAGGCACCGGCCATCGTTACCTTGTTTCCACAACGGTATTGGAATACCAACATAAGTTCAATACAAAACATGCAGCCAGCATAGGGTTTGATCTCTTTATTGACCCCAGCATGCGGGATACGGCGGAATATCCCGCCAATAAAATGGCCCAGGAGCAGGTATTTCCTGCCCTGCATGCTGGTTACGAGTTTATATTCTGGAAATTGAGCATTCGGATGCAGGCAGGAGTGCACCTCAGCAGCATGGGCCGTAAGCTGAAAGGCAATACCTTCATCCGGCCTTCGGTTCGTTATGAATTTAATAAGCACCTGTTTGCACAGCTGGGATTAAAAACCATGTAGGGAGGTACAGCCGATTGGGTTGAATGGGGTATTGGCTACCATATATTTCAAGCCATTAAAAATTGACCCCATGCCCGGCATTGATGGTGGCAGTGGATGTTTTGGAAAGGATATTTGGAGAAGGCAGGGAATAGTAGGGCGGGATGAGCAATCCAAGGCCCAAGCCGCCCATCAAACAAGGGGCAGGGCTGACTTCCATTTCCCAGGAATACCGTATTTTCAGCCTCTTATGCACTCCATACATCCCATTCATAAAAAGTATCATCGCTAATGAAAAAACTAATCACAGCCTTTATCCTGTTCGGATCCGCCCTGACCTTAAACGCGCAACAGGAAGCCCGCCTGCTTCGCTTCCCATCTGTGTACGGTAACCAGGTTGCCTTCACGTACGCAGGCGACCTCTATATTGTTCCGGCTTCAGGCGGGGTGGCACGGCGGATCACCAGCCATCCCGGTTATGAAATGTTTGCGCGTTTCAGTCATGATGGTAAATCAATTGCCTTCACGGGTCAATATGACGGCAATACAGAAGTATTCACCATTCCTGCTACCGGCGGCGAGCCGAAACGGATCACCTACACGCCCACCCTGGGCCGTGATGATGTGGCAGACCGAATGGGGCCTAATAATATTGTGATGGGATGGACGCCCGACGACAAAAATGTGATCTATCGCGGCCGCGGTACGTCCTTCAATGCATTTAAAGGGAAATTGTACCTGGCTCCACTGAATGGAGACCTCAGCCAGGAGTTGCCATTCACGGTCGCATCCTGGGCGTCTTATAGCGCCGATGGTTCCAAACTTGCCATGAACCGGGTATTCCGGGAGTTCCGTACCTGGAAAAATTATCGTGGCGGCATGGCGGATGATATTTGGGTAGTGGACCCTGCAACAGGAAAAGCAGAAAATATCACGAACAACCCGGCACAGGACATTTACCCCATGTATTATGGAGACAAAATATACTTCGTGAGTGAGCGCGACAAAACCGCGAACATTTTTGTCTATGATACGAAAACAAAGCAGACGCAAAAGATAACGACCTTTAAAGAGTTTGATGTCAAATTCCCCTCCTTAGGTGATAAGGCTATTGTGTTTGAGAATGGGGGTTATATTTACCTGCATGACCTTACGAACGGGCAGACTAAAAAGCTGAATATTGTTATCGCAGAAGACCTCGCCTCGGGGCGTTCCAAACAGGTCAACGCGGCCGATTTCATCTATAGTTGGGATGTTTCACCCGATGGCAAACGCGGCGTGTTCGGCGCACGCGGAGACGTATTCACTGTTCCAGCCAAAACAGGTGTAACACGCAATCTCACTCAATCCAGCAATGCGCATGACCGCAACGTTGGCTGGAGTCCCGATGGAAAATGGATCAGCTATATCTCCGACCGTACAGGAGAAGATGAATTATACCTGCAGCAACAGGATGGATTACAGCCAGCTAAACAACTTACAAAAGGCGGAGGGGCTTATAAATTCAACCCCTTGTGGAGCCCTGACAGTAAATCGCTGTTGTTCAGCGATCGTGCACAGGACCTATTCACCATTGATATTGCTTCAGGAACCAAAACGCTGGTAGCGCATTCTGATGCAGGTACTCTCCGGTCCTACACGTTTGGGCCAGACAGCAAATGGATCGCTTTTACTGTTCCCGGAAAAGCACGTGAGTTCAGTGTGATCAAACTGTATAACACTGACACCAAAAAAACCATCACTGTTACTGATGCCTGGTACAATAGCGGGGCGCCACAGTTCAGCCCCGATGGAAAACTCTTGTATTTCGTATCACAGCGTGACTTCAATCCCACTTACGGCAATACAGAATGGAATCATGTCTACACGGATATGTCGCGTCCCTATTTTGCCCGGCTTAGTGCTGATTCTAAATCACCCTTTGCCGAGAAAAACGACGAAGTAGCTGTAAAGGAAGAGGCAGACACGAGTACTAAAAAACCAGGTAATTCAAACAAGGCAGCACCTGCAGGCAAGGGGGTTACGGTGGTAGTAGATGAAGAAGGCCTGGCGGACCGTATTGAAAGCCTGCCGGCATCACCCGGCTCGTATGGCGGACTTGTACCTGTGGAAGATGGCGTTTATTATTCCTCGGCCGGCCGCAGCGGAGCCGGAGTCAAGTTCTTTAGCCTCACGGATCTGAAAGAAACAGAGATCGGCAGCTTCGGCGGATACAGTATTACACCGGATGCGAAGAAAATTATGTTCCGGTCAGGAAATGATTTTTATATTGAAAGTCTCAGCAAGTCGAAGATCACTCCAACCAATAAGATCGACCTAAGCGGATTGAAGATCACGGTAGACCTGAGAGCTGAATGGAAACAGATCTATGACGAAAGCTGGCGTCAAATGCGGGACTATTTCTATGACCCCAATATGCATGGGTTAAACTGGAAAGGCATGCACGACAAATATGCTCCGCTGCTACCCTACGTGAATCACCGCGACGATCTTACCTACCTGATCGGTGAATTGATTGGAGAATTGAATATCGGACACGCGTATGTTAATAGCGGCGACAGGCCTTCGATCAACCGTATTCAGATGGGTATGTTGGGAGCAAGATTCAGTCGCGACAAAAGCGGATACTATCGTATTGACAGTATTCTGTCGGGAGAAAGCTGGAACAAGACATTGGTATCCCCGCTACGGGTAGCAGGGGTGAATGTAAAAGCAGGAGAATATATTATCTCGATCAATGGAACCTCCATGAAGTCGGTCAACAATCTTTACGAGGCATTAACGGGCAAAGCGGGTCAGTTGGTGGAGATCGAAGTGAGTAGTTCTGCATCGGCTGCCGGGGTAAGGAAGTTATTGGTAAAACCGATTGCCGACGAATCGGCTCTTTACTACCACGAATGGGTGCAGCAAAATATAGCTAAAGTAACGGCGGCCAGTGGCGGCAGGATTGGCTATGTGCACATTCCCGACATGGGACCGGAGGGACTTAACCAGTTTGCCAGATATTTCTATCCTCAGCTTGACAAAGAAGCGCTTATCATTGATGACCGTGGTAACGGGGAGGCAATGTGTCGCCTATGATCATTGAGCGGTTATTACGCAAGCCCGGACTCGGAACGGTGATGCGCAACAGCAAAACGGCTTCCCTCAAACCGGACGCGCATGTAGGACCCAAGGTTTGTCTGATCGATCAGTACTCAGCTTCCGATGGGGACTTGTTTCCCTGGCAATTTCAATACTATGGTATTGGTCCTTTGATTGGCCAACGTACCTGGGGTGGCGTAGTTGGCATCAGTGGTTCGCTGCCATTTATTGATGGAGGAGATATGCGGAAACCAGAATTTGCACACTTCGCCCCGGATGGATCTAAATTCATCATAGAAGGAGAAGGGGTTCATCCTGATATTGAAGTAGCGAACGATCCTTTTAGTGAGTACAAAGGTATCGACACTCAACTGGCACAGGGCATAAAAACGCTGTTGGAGAAATTGGGCCAGGGCGGCAAGACGGGCGTACCCAAGATCCCGTCCTTTCCTGACAAATCGAAATAGGGATTTAACAGTCAAGACCTGATTGGACACACGATAATAAATAAGAAACCCGCAGCGACGCTGCGGGTTTTACTTTTTCAGCCCTGTGGAATGCCTGCACTCCTATGTGTTGTACCGCTCTCCTGCTGTTGTTCGGTTTAATCTTACTAGTTGCACCCGTTCTATTGCTTTATTGATACCGGACTTAATCATGTTGCCATAGCCATCGTCCGATAAAAAGGAAACAAAACTAAATGCTAACTGATAATGATCATAAGCCCGATCAAGCTCGTTCATATCCTCGTAACATTTGGCAATATTCAAATACAGTGAAGGGAAAGCGGATTTAATTTCCAGGTTATCGATTTTAAGAGCGTAATCCATTGCTGTTTCGTCCCATTTTAATTTATCGGCAACAGTGGGCTGATGCCGGGCAACATAATGGGCGGCAATAAATTTCTCGGTAGTGGTTGTAGCTTCATTCCACGCTTGTTGAAACTGATTGGCAGCCTCTACAGGTTTCCCCTTACCCTCTAATTGCATCCCCTGTGCACAAAGGATAACAATATTGTTTTCCGGATCGAATTGCATCATGTGATACCAGTTAAAAGCGCTTCTTTAAGCATTGAAATCATCAGTGGTGGCAGCAAAGTTATATCAATTTGTAAGTCAATCCCAATCGCAGGATATTTGAGTAGGAATTGGCGTTTGATTCATTTTTAAATCCCGTCAATCCAATTGAATAACCCAATATCAAGCCTACTTTCTCAAATTGGATCTTTGCCTGCACTCTTGGTCTGAAATCAACAACAGCTTTTGTTTTGTAATCAACCGAGACACGTTGGCTTTTATCAAATGACACTGCTTCGCCGGTAATATGGCCTTTTAAAGAAAAAGCAACATCAAATCCCCGGTCAGGTCAAGCAATGCCTTACCGGCCCTTATTCTCTTTCCTATAAAAGGGTTTAGAGTTATGAACGAATTCTTGAAAGTTGATTTTCCGGTGGTGGCATATTTTGAATAAAGAAAGGCGACTTCTGCCGCGGAGTCAATATCTATGGTACTTTTCAATGCTTCAAAAGCCAGCCCTGCACCGTACAGGAGGTTGCCCTTGGTTATACGCTGACCTGACAATTCAAATGAATAAAAAAGTTGGGCTTTTTGCAATAAGGGTTATATGTCGATGAACCAAAGGGGCTCTGCCCCATCCATGAAGTGGTTGCCGAACCACTGCCCCGGAAATAAGATATACCACTGTAAGCGCTGATATTTACTTCGCTTTTTTGGCCAAAAGAATGTGTCATAGAGACAACCAAAATGGGTATTGAAAGAAATACGCGTAAAAAGTGTGTCATAGCAAGGTTTATACTGCTGACAATAAAAATGAACAGGTCGTTGCAATTTTGTTTGCAGCTAAAGTCTTTACCATTCTAAGTCATTGAATTTCTACCAAATGCTCCAAATACTATTTCGAAAATGGCCAAAGGGTATATGTATTATCCCGTAAATCTGTTGGGGTGGAACCCGTTTGGGCCCTGAAAAATTTGGAACAATAAGCATGATCAATAGCTCCGAGTTCAAAGGCGATCTCCTTAATGGGCCTGGTGGTTGACTGGAGCAACTGTTTGGCTTCCATTTTATAAGCCGGTGTGAGCCATAGTCATAATAATCATTTCAGTGAGTAACAGTCCAGGGTAAAGATACTAGTATAGGGGACTGTAATAAAAAAGCACGAATTGATCAGCAGTAAGGGTTGGGCCAAATAGGTTAACTTTCCGTATGCTACACCAGGAATTTGAACCGCCGGAAGCGCTGCGGGATAGCATCAAGTGCTTTTGGTATAACCAGATAGAGCTGGGAGAACAGGAATCCAGCTTTGAAGTATTACCCGATGGCTATGCCGAAATCATCTTTCATTTCGGTAGCCCTTGTAGCGTTTATAACAATGGCAGCTTGCAGCCATTGCCATCGCCCTTATCATGGGGTTGCTTAATCAGCCTGTTCTTTTTACTCAAGAAACCGCTTAGAGATTATTGGCATCCGGTGTTTTCCCTGGACGGTGTTTGATTTACTCGGCCTACCATCGGGTAAAGGCGGCGTGCACGTATTTGAACATCCTATCGCTCAGTTGCAGCCCGCCTTACATCAATGGATGGAAGCTGGTAAAATAGCGGAAGCGCTAGCTTATGTACAGGCGTATTTCCTGACTACCAGATCGCAGATCGCCATTGATAGTATGCTCTACAAAGCGGGAGTTGCCATTCGAAAAGCAAATGGCAGCTTGCCTGTAAGTGATGTAGCGGCAGCCGCGCATGCCACGGTTCGTACCCTGGAAAGGAACTTCAAGCAATCCTCTGGCCATACAGTTAAAGACGTATCCAGCCTGATGCGCTTTGAACAGGCACGAAATCATTTATGGATTCACCCGAATACCAATATTGCCGGCCTGGCCCAGGAGCTGGGCTATACAGATCAATCGCACCTAAGTAGGGAATTCAAACGGTACAGCGGCACTACACCAGCGGCCTTTGCGCGAAAAGCAAAAAAGGGAAACAGGTAGTAAAGGATGATTTTGTCGCGTTTGTACAAGACTAAGACCAGCACATGGCAGAATTTTGTGTTTCATTTATTCTGTATGCAAGCTACCCTTGAAAACAAGTCATCAGCACCATCTTATGCTACTTACGATGTGATCATTTCCGGCGCAGGACCTGTAGGTCTCTTTCTGGCCTGTGAATTGGCCCTGGCCAAATGTACCGTTCTGGTACTCGAAAGGCCGAAGATCCGCACTCCCCTTTGAAGCAACTTCCTTTCGGTATCCGGGGACTCTCCGCACCTACCATTGAAGCGCTTTACCATCGCGGGTTGTTAGGCGAACTGGAGATACATAAACGCCTTAAAAGTCCCCATGCAAATGCTGTACAAGGACCTCGTCGTCAGGCAGGTCACTTTGCCGGCATTCCCTTCCTTGAGGGGATATTGACACCACACAGTGGAAGTTCCGCTTGCCAGGTTCCACTCCCACCAGTTTGATCACTGAAATGGAAGAGTTGGAAACGGTGCTGATCCGTCGTGCAGAAGCGCTGGGCATCACCATCAAGCGCGGCTTTGCGGTTACCCAGTTTCATCAGACAGCGGAAGGCGTAACTGTTGAGTCAGGTGATCAAAGCTTTACAGGTAAATGGCTGGTGGGCTGCGATGGCAGTCGCAGTGTTGTTCGCAAGATGGGCGGTTTTGAATTTGCCGGTACGGAGCCCACCTTCACCGGCTACACTACGCTGGTTGACATTGCGGATCCGGAACAACTCAGTCCAGGTCGGAATCTCACCCCCACCGGCATGTATATGCAATCACAGCCAGGTTACCTGATGATACAGGATTTTGATGGTGGGGCCTTTCATCAATCAGGAAAACCCATCACACCTGACCATGTACAGGAGGTGCTACGCCGTATTTCAAATACTACTGTTACGATCAGCGCGCTGCACATTGCTACGACCTGGACCGACCGGGCCAGGCAAGCCACCTGCTACCGCAACGGACGGGTGCTTTTGGCAGGGGATGCCGCGCACATTCATTCTCCCCTGGGAGGCCAGGGGCTTAACCTTGGATTGGGTGATGCCATGAACCTGGGTTGGAAACTCGCTGCCACGATTCATGAGCAAGCACCAGCGCATTTATTGGATAGTTATCACGCTGAACGATACCCCATTGGGGCAGGGGTACTGGATTGGTCACGCGCGCAGGTTGCCATTATGCAACCAAATCCAGCGGCCCGTGCACTGCATGCCATCGTACGTGACCTGGTGAATACCCGTGATGGCGCCACCTATTTTGCCGGAAAGGTATGGGGAATTTTCAACCACTATAATCTTGGCGGCAACCATCCGCTGGCAGGCTACCCTGTTCCCAATTTTACGTTTGAAAACGGTACAAGTCCTGGTGAGTTAATGCACGATGGCAAAGGCATGCTGCTTGACTTAGGGATGAATGCTTCTCTAAAGACCCTGGCCAATGAATTTGGCTCCCCAATCAAGTATGTTTCAGCCTCACTTGGTATCGAAATGAAGGGCGATTTAACTGTCAGCGCTGTACTGATACGGCCTGACGGCATTGTGGCCTGGGCTGCTGACAAGGACCTGGATTATGATGCACTTCAACAGGCTGTCATGCGCTGGTTTGTTAGCAACTCGCCAATCAACCAGTAAAGCTGTCCTTCCGCCCGCCTTACATAGGCATTTTTTTCATATAGGCATGAGTTTAGGGCGGTATCCGATTAATTATGTATTTTGGCAACCAGTAAAATAATTGTCTTACCGTTTATTGACCCTAAAACCCCAACCCCATGCAGCTTGAAAAAGCCCCTGAAGATCTACTGGCAGATGAAATTATATATGAAAGAGCCAGTGCCGGCAAGCGCTTCGCTAATTACATCATTGATATGATTGTATTTTATGCGCTGGTGATTGGTTTTGCCTTCCTACTCATTGAGGTAGCACCAAATACTATTGAATCCTATCCGGAATCCTCTGGGTTTAATCTCCTGGACAGGTTAATTGCCATTGCACTTTATGGGTTGTATATGTCTTTGGTAGAGACTGTGCTCAAAGGAAAGTCTTTGGGTAAGTATATTACTCAAACCAAGGCTGTGAACCTCGATGGTAGTCCCATTTCCGCTGGCACCGCTTTTGCCAGGGGTTTTAGCCGGGCTGTTCCTTTTTGCGCATTTAGCGCCCTGGGTAATGAATGTAATCCCTGGCAAGACAGGTGGACCAATACGATGGTCATTAATGATGTAAAGCGCATATAAGCTTAACTACCATGGCTATTCCTTTTGAGCTTCATATCACCACTTCTCGCCTATCAGAAAATGAGGTTCCGGTGTTTCAATCTTTTTGCCTGAAATATCAGGCAAAACCGCTGTTAATAGAGCTTGAGTGTGGTGATTATATTGAGCAACCCATGTTCAACAAGGTGGTATATTGTGAAAACCTACAGGAAGCACTGCAAACAGCCAGGGCAGTATCCGATGAAATACAGACGAATAATTGGCCATTGAAACGCCTGAAGATCGAAATCCCCGACTATCTAGCCGGGCACCTGCAACTTGAGCCATCCGGGCATCGTCCCTATTTTGAATGGCATGGGAAGATACATGGTGAGATTACAGCCAGTTTACGCGAATTATGCCGTTTACATAAAGTACACCTTTCTTTAAATGCCCTGAAACGAGCGGAGCATTTCCGGTTCATTACTTTAAGAGAGTATGGTAGTGCAGGGGTGTTCCACCAAAGAGTGAACAGCCTGAAAGCGGCTCTTTCAGATGCCGACTGGCCCTTGCTGAAGGATATCTCTGAATACTGTGTATATGATAATAATGTTAACCTGGATAATGGCTGGCTGCCTAAATAATGATCTTTAATGAACTTATCAAACGATAATAATTTACTAATACTGGCCTACGAGGCCATTTTACGCCGGGCTGCTCAACTGGAACATCCTATCATGTTGAAAGGAAGTTATGTCACCAGACAGTATTTTCCAGATCCTGGGCTTAGAATTCCTAATGACCTCGACTGGGTTTACCTGGAGCGCCTGGAGGATGAAGACTATGCCACAAAAGCGTTCAACGACTGGATGATCCAGCTTACAGAGTTACATGAAAATGACGGTGTACGTTTTGAGAGTTTTGGGAAAAACACTTTTGGAGAATGATCGATTATTCCATGGCTGACGATTTTCCCACAGTGAATACTGATCTTTTTGCTGGGTAGATGGGGAGGAAGTGAATCCGTTACAATTAGACATTTCTTTCAACCTGCCGGTAAATGTTTCACCGCACCCCTTTTATATAAACCAGTCAGAGGTGGGTCGTTTATACTCCCTTATTCAGCTCCACTGGCACTACAGGTTTCCTGGAAATTGCATCAATCGTTGGTACGAGCCCGGTTCAAGGACCTTTTGATCTGATGCACCTGGTGGTACACCCAACATTTACTTCTACCGTATTGGAACAGTCCATTGCGGAATTGGTCAAGGAGTGTGCTTTAGACAATACTGATCCTGCAAGGCTTTGGTATTTACTGAATGGGGATTGGGATGAGATTTTTCACATCAGGCATGTAGAAACACCCTGGGATTATTGGCGTCATGAAAAAGGAATGCTTTTTCAGGGTGGGTACCTGCCGATATTAACGATACGGCAAGGAGGATAACGGATGCAGAACAATTACCAGAAACCTTACCAGGGTTTATAGATCAGTTTAAACAGGCACTTCAGGCTGCGGGATTCTATAACATAGATATTACATCACTTAACAAGCGTGCGGGAGAAGTAAGTTTAGTTGATTTTTTTCAGACAGAGGCCCCACCCAAGTCTACAGTAACCGAAAAAAGCAAGGCAATTGGATGCAATTTCTAAGGCAGCTTTTAATTCAGGCAAATAAAATCAGGGCAACAATAGCTCAAAAAAGGCATCAAGCTCAACCTATTTAAACGGAGTACTTAAACCGTGTATTGGGTTCATGGCAAATCATAAAGCCGGGATGGAAGGTTTCATTAAGAGATGCATCCAAACTGGTCATAATGCCATCAATGGTTCCCCAAAAGACCCTACCAAATCCATCTGATTGGGGAGAGAAAATGGCTAGCCAGATAGGTTCGGGGATAGCAAAGTAAACAAAAGATCCTTAAAAGTATATCCCTCCTCCTCTCCCTTGCCCATTCCAAATATTTGAGCAACATACAAATCCAATCCATCGCCTTGAACAGATATGGGTTGCCACTCAATACCACGAAGCGAACGCGGTACTTTTGATTGAATGTAATCAAAGTTGTATCGTTCCAATATCTTCAATTCGAAGTTGGAGCCAAATTTACACTCCGGAGGCCCTTGCGGATAATTAACACCATCCCACTCAAAATGGGGTATTTTAAATGGCAGCCCTGTTATGGCTGATCCCACAGGAAGTAGAATTTCAAAGTCAGCGTCCATATAAACAACAAAAAAGGTTAAACAGTTGTGCAAGCGTTTCCGCCATGTTCAGCTCCCTCCCAAACACAACACTCAGTCCCCATGGAAAGATATCGATATTAATAATTAGTTGGCTGACACCACTACATAGTTTCCCGAACCCAATTCTTATAGGGATCGATGGCCAGGTTGGAATTGTAATACTTCGCATCTTCAGTGACCTCCTTCCCTACCCAATCCGGGCATTCAAAATACTCATCTTCCTGCTCCAATTCTATTTCGGCGATCAACAACCCAGCATTATCGCTCAAAAACTCATCTACCTCCCAGGTTTTATTCTTATACACGATATTATACCTGATCTTCGATAGCTCTGAAATCGAGAAATTGTCCAGTAGTTCATTAGCTTCATTACCGGGTATTTCATACTCATATTCCAACCGTGAAGCACCGACTGAAAGGCCTTTGATCGTTAAAAGCCTGCAGTTCCTTTCAGGCGAACCCTGATTGTCTTTTCCGGGTCCGTTGTTAAGTAACCTTGCCTGATGGGAAATCCGATGGGTTTCTCCATTTTTGCCATGCCTCAACATTGATCAGAATTTTCTTTCTATTTCTTTACCCATAAGCCGGAAAGCTATCAAATATTTCAGAAAAATGGGAAGATTAGTCTCCCCTTTTCTTATTTAGCTTTTAGCGATTCGTATTGCGAATATGTAGCTCACGCCATTTGCTGAACTCAAATCTGAAGGCCATGGTAGCTGTTTGCTTCGCTGGGGGCTTTTGGGGCGATTGGTCCTGCAGGCCCTGTTTTGGGCCGGTGGCTAAAAATATTTGCGCAACTGAAAAGCTGCTCTTATGTTTGCAACCGATTAGTTGCACACCTAATTACGCAACTGGATAAGTTAATATTAACCATATAAAAAGAAAATATGAGCAACAAGATCGCTGTAAATGCAACCATCAACGCTGATGTAAAAAAGCCTGGGATTATTATACGCAACCGGAACATATTACTCAATGGAACTTTGCCGACCCCTCCTGGCAATGCCCCAGCGCATCGAATGACATGCGGGTTGGCGGAAAATACTCAGCCAGAATGGAGGCTAAAGATGGCAGTTTTGGATTTGACTTTGAAGCTATTTACGATGAAATTGCAAGTGGCGAAAAATTTACTTATACTATGTTGGACGGCCGGCAGGCAACGGTTGTGTTCAGCAAGAATGGCAACCAAACGGATGTTGCTGTAACGTTTGACCCGGAGACAGAAAACTCGGTAGAACTGCAACAGGCTGGCTGGCAAGCGATCCTGAACAGCTTCAAAAAATATGCAGAAGCCAACTAAGAATTCTGATCAGGCTGTAAGTTCAGCGAATAGTTATGAAAAAACAAGGCACCTTCGATGGAGGTTGCCTTGTTTGTTTTACAGACATCCAACTGTAGCCATCGATGTGGCTGCCTTATATGATGCAAGGTTCTTAAAACACCAATTCGTTTTATTGTTGCCCGTAGAATTCAATAATGTTTTTATTACATTTATGGCAAAACACGATTTGATGGCCTTTTATGATCTGCCTAAACATGAACGGATGGCTGTTGTGGAGGATATCCAACAACAGGTACTACAGGAGCTAAGAAAACCTCCGCCGGCAAAAACAGTGTTGTTTTTTCAGGACGAGGATACGTATATCAGAAAATCAGCTTATTTGTCTGTGGGCAGGATCTATGCCGCACATGAAAACCTGCGCAAGGCAATCATTACAATGCTGGAAGGCCTGCTCCTTGCAGCCAATTTCAAAATAAGGCAAACGGCCATCAATGCTGCGGGAGAAATAGGCAAGGTGGATTTCGCAGTAGTACAGCATTTTTTGATACGGGACTATTTGACCCGCATCACTCTCCCCGCAATGCGGTGATAGGCAGCATTAAAAAAATGGGCGAAGTGAATCCGCTACCTGTTTTACAATGGGCCGCCGGCTACCTGCAGCATCCGAAAGTAGAGATCCGCCGGGAGATATGTCATGGTATTGAATTGCGGGGACGCAAGTATCCGCAGGATATCCTGCCGCTGCTCAAAACGCTACAGCATGATAAACCAGCCCGGGTTCGTAACACGCTGGTGCATGTGTTGGGACAAATTGCCTACAAAAAGGTTGCCTGGAAACGGTGGTGCAGGATCTAAAAACCTGGGAAAATAAAGGGCTTGTTGCCGATGCACTGGCCGAAATTATTGATGTACACAACCGGTACAACAATTTCTCGTACTATACTCAGCAACAAGCCCGCCGGTATATTGAGTCTCAAAAAGTCATATAGGGGTTACGCCACAAGCTGCTTAGCTGGTCATCGCTTCGCCGGATTTCATTTGCTTATAGGTGTCAAGAAAACCATAGGATATGTCACCTTCTCCATCGCATAGCTCTTTATAGGAAGTGGGGAGTTTGAACCAGGGAATGGTTGGATATTTATGGTGCATATAATGATAGCCATTGTTGTAGGTAATCAAATTAATATAACGGTTTAAGTTGCTACGGGTACCTGTACGTGTATTAAAATGGTCGGATACCTCAGACCAATATAAAAAGCTGTAATGGCACCATAGCATTGGTATGATCCAATAAAGCAGGAGGATATGAGCAAGATTGAAAATGGTAAAACAGGTTAGTATGAGTGTCCAGAACAACGCTATTTTCAATCCACTGTACCGGAATGGCTTCAAGGTTAATTTTTGCAGGTAGAACCAGCCGGCATATCCTACTACCGGTTTTATGAACCACAACCAAAAGTAATTGGCGCCGGGTGTTGAAAAGCCAAACTTTTCATAATCGGTTAATAGTTTATCCTTGCCGGGTTTACCCAAATGGCTATGGTGCTTCAGGTGTTCTTTACGATATATCTGTACGGTGGTAAAAAAGGGTAAGCTGTACAAAAATTCCAACTTATAATGCCACTCTTTTTTGAGAACAGGGTATAATGTGATGCATTATGGAGCATGCATTCTCCCAATGTAAACTGGAAGGCGCCAATTATCCAAAGGGAGGGAATGTACAGCCAGATTGACCAATAATGGGTATTTAGCCAAATAATAGCTACAATAACAGTCCAGTTACGCAATATCCCAATCAATGAATAGCATGAAGTGGGCTTGAGCCAGTCTTTTGAAAATGTAGAAGCATGCATAGACAACCGTTTAGCATATACTCAAATAAGTATTCACCTGAGCTACTTCAGCGCTTGCTATATGCCGCCAATCAGGGTCTTCTATACAGTAGGGAAAAGATGTGGGATGTTTAGTTGTAACAACTGAATGCAATATACGTAAATCAACCCGAATAGATCTGATTGGGCTGAAGCCATGCCAATTCCCATAAAGAAAAGCACTGCAATTAAGAAGGATGCCATTGTTTTCATGCCTAAAGCTGTTTGCGGGATGATGGGCCAGCCTTGTGCCAATTTTATAACCCCGTGCAAATGAAAGAACTACACGCTACCGGAAAGTTTAGGGATGTACGGATACAATACAAGGATTGTTCGTTTTTGTATCGTCTCGCAGTAAATGTCTTTTATTATTTCTCCCAATAAGTATCTACTACATGCCTTAAGAATCCGGTATAAAGTTTTACATGGGCTGGCTGGGTAAACGCATAAAACTGATCGTGTGTGGTATGAAACGCCATATAAAAAGCCAGAACCCCAGGGAGAGGTAAGGCACCCCGGCCAATTCCTGTTCACTAACAGGGCGGATGGCACGATACCCTTGCAGGAAAACAGCATAGGCTTCCCGGGCTGCTTGTTGTGTCATTCTTCCGGCAAACACATCGAGGGTAAGGTGTTGCCAAAAGGTCATGATATCATTTATCAGGAAGCCATAACCCATAAAATCAAAGTCAAAGAAGGTAACGTTGTCGCCTTCAAAGTGAAAGTTTTTGGGCAGGAAATCAAAATGGCAATAGCCTTTTGGGAATGCGGCAGCATTTAGATGTAATAACTTTTTCTCTACCTGGCTTGCCATCAGTTGTAGCCACACATAGGTTTCCGGATCATGCGCCAACACGGGCTTCAAACTTTCCAGGGGTTTGTAAAGGGTTGTTTCAGGTCAAAATGCCACCTGGCTGTTGCTGGTTGTAAGGAAGCTGATACCTGGTGAAAGCGTGCCATTTCGCGTCCAAGGGTAAGGAGTTGGGTTTCACTCAGCATCCTTTCGGAACGGCCAGGTGCATAGGTGAATAATACCGCATACCGATCTCCTTCTACTGCATGCAAGGATTGAATGGCTTCGCCGGAAAGCGCGGGGATGGGATAAGAAACCGGTATATGGGCTTGTTTCAATGCCAGCAGCAATTGTACTTCTTCTTTGATTTGCGGTAAACTACGATGGGGAGAACGATAAATGCGCAGTATATAACGGTGTTGGGAGGACTCCACCAAATAAGTATCGCCTACTCCCCTCACCAGGAGTTTGCATTGTACGTGGGGCAATGCATATTGTTCAGTGATCAAGGAGGCCAAAGCATCAGGACAAAGGGTGGAATAAAGGGCAGGAAAAACAGGCTTCATGTGTTAAAGATATACTACAAATTGTTTATCTTTATACTGATGATATAATCATCTAACATTTCAACAGTGTCTTACTTACCAATCCATCGTATAATAACGCTCAACCCGGCCAATTGGCCGGGTTGATGCTTTCTACTTTCGGCCGCCCGGCTACTATATTCCTACTATTGGGCTACTATTGCCCTACTATTACCCTGGCTTTGATTAGCGTTTACCTACGGATTACCCACCTACTGTCCATGACTTTCAATGGAACAGTCTGCCCTTTATCAGCCTTTCAGGTGCCGTAATACCAGTATTATACTGTATTAAGTACTGATCATCTTATCGGATTGATGTGTTTATGCCCTATTCATTAAATACTTTCAAACAGGGTCCCATATCAGCATGAATGGCTGCCCAGGCTGACCAGGGAGGGTAATCAATGTTTTCTAAATCTTAGCAGCATGTTTTTTTCGGGTAGCAGGCATCGTAATTTTATTAAAATTATTTTTTATGGCTAAGCAAGCAGGCCACATCAAATTAACGGGCTCCATGGGAGGGGTCATCTATTACAAGGGGAAGGATGGAAGCTACCAGGCCCGGGAAAGAGCGGCCCCTCCCCGAACAAGTGCGCAAGAGTAAACGTTTTGTGCGCACGCGCGAAAATGCAACGGAGTTCAAGCGGGCGGTGCGGGCGGGGATGCTGGTGCGTTATTCTTTGCGGAAGTTGGTAAAGGACCTGCGGTTGGCAGATACCTCCATTTCGGGCAAGCTGCATGGGCTGCTACTACGGGTGGTAAGATCCGACCAGGTGAATGACCGCGGCAAGCGGTTGGTGTCGAAAGGGGAAGTGGACCTGCTGGAGGATTTTATTTTTCAGGAGAACAAACCATTCAGTAGTGTGTTCCAGGCAGGTCCCATGAGTACAATGGATACGGCTACAGGCCAGGTAAGTGTATCCGTCCGTGCCTTCAATCCACAGGAATGGATAGCTGCACCGGATGATGCTACGCATTATAAACTCGTGCTCAACAGCCCTGCTATCCATTTTGAGAAAGAACGACGTGAACAGGAGCTTACAGAAAGTAACTACTTGTTATTAAGTGAACCTATGGCCGGCCCGCTATGCCTGGAGCATATACAAGCGGCGCAACCGGGTTATTGTTTGCTGTCGGCCCTGGGAGTTGTGTTTTATAAACAAACAGCGGACGGACAGTTTACGCGGGTGGAAGGTGGGGTTATGAAAATATTGCAGGTGGCTATGGCTGCGGGTGAAACACCTTTTAGGAAGCAAGGGCCAACGCAAGTTACAGCAACGCTTGTACAGGAAGAAGTAAAGGCTCCTGCTTGTGTGGCAGTTGCTACCAAAAAAGTAGTATCAGAATGCGTAATGCCGCATACCGCCATCCACCAAGGCGACGGTACCGGTGATGTAGCGTGCACGGGGCGAAACCAGGAAGGTAGCCATATTGGCCATGTCTTGCGGCGTTCCGAAATCGCCCAGGGGATTTCGCGGCTGGCAAAAGCTTTGCGCTCTTCTTCATTGAAAAACGGCGGATATTGGCGGTATCAATCTGGCCCAGGCTCGACAAAGCCGCTGCGGCGATGTTTTGAGGCGCATCGGGTGCAGTAAAATCCCTAGACATAGGTAATGGGTTCCACGCCACCAGCCTTGATCACTTCTTCTTTGAGGCTATTTAACAGGTCTTCATTTCTGGCTGTGGCCAATACTTGTACACCTTCGATTGCCAATTCTTTCACAATAGCGCGGCCAATACCCTGGCTGGCGCCCGTTACTACGGCTGTTTTCCTTTTAAATACAGGTCCATATTGCTATTCTCCTTGTTAAAATTGAACTGTTGATTGAAAATTCTTTGCAAAAGTAGGGGCAGGTTTTAATTTTACAGGTGATACGATCAATTGTCCGGTACGAACAAACATGTAAGTATGGCAGCCAGAAAGAAAAATTCGACTTATACACGCAATGAGGAAAGTCTTATTGAATGTGACCTTAGTTATGCCATCAGTAAGATTGGCGGCCGGTGGAAATTGCAAATATTAAGTATGCTGGAAGATAAAAAGTGCAGGTATAGTGAACTCAAAAGGAGTTTTCCTTTATTACTGAACGGATGTTGACCTTGCAACTGCGTACGCTGGAACAGGATGGACTGATCAACCGAACGGTTTATGCCGAAGTACCTGTTCGGGTTGAATATGAACTAACGGCCATCGCCATCGAGTTGGTGCCTATCTTACAACAACTAAGTACCTGGGGCGGCAAGAGCCGGCAAAACGATTTGCAGTCAGCAGTTATTCTCTCTCCGCAAGAATACAGGGAAGATCCGCTGTGATCTAATACCCCTGAAACGTATAAAATAAAGTCAAAGCTGTCGAAAGCCTGCCAGGATTTAGGAGAAATGTGGGAGCCTTGCAGAAAGTCTATAGCCATGAGAAAATTATTAACGATCGGATTATTGTTGGTCGTGGCCAGTACGGCTGCCCAAACCAATACCATTGCTCACTTTTCGGTGTGGCACCCCAAACCGGGGCAAGGGGAACAGTTTGAGAAGGGCTATAAGAAACACCTGCAATGGCATGCCGCCAATAAGGACACCTGGAGCTGGTATGGCTGGTACGTAATATTAGGACCGCGGGTGGGTTATTTCATAGATGCTACGTTTGATCATAGCTGGAGTGATTTTGACAAGCCGGTTAATCCGGCAGGTGATCATGCCGACAATGCTTTGCATACGGAGCCTTTTGGCAACTTTAAGTTATCGTATAAAGTTAAGTTCCTCCCGCAACTTAGTATAGCCAATGCGACCAGTCTGCAATCAACCTTTCTGCGGTACATTACGCTGACGGTTACGGATATTGAACAAGCCAAACTTTGTATTGAAAAGTTAAAGACCAATTACCAAACAAAAGGAGTGCAAAACTTCCTGGTGTATGAGATGGCAGATGGTGGCTCGCTGAACCAATTGTTAGTATTGATAGGTTATAACAACATTGAAGCATTTGGCAAAATGGATAATATCCGGGAAGAGCTATCCAGGATCGAAAATTTACAGCAGGTGAAGGTCTTTACGGAAGTGGTTTCCGAGACCTGGCGGTATCAAGCTGCCATGAGTTTATTCCCCTCTTCCTTCTAACATAGCCAGCATATATTTTATCTTTTACCAACATAATACTGTGAATAGTTTCAACTGCAAAACTATTGCCTGGTGGTGGCGGAGAATTGTATAAACCGGTCGTTTTTATTCTTGAACAGTTCTCCAGGGGTTACGCCGGCATATTTTTCACTTCGCGTATGATGTGGGCCTGGTCGGCGAAGTGTTGTTCGGGAAAGAGCTTGCCTGCTTTGATCTGCTGCAGGGATGCCCTGAAACGTAAAATATTACAGTAGGTTTTTAGTGAGAGGCCAAACTGCTGGTTGAAGTAACGATTGATCTGCCGGCTGCTCCAGAACACTTTGGCCGAAAGTACTTTCACGGTCATTGCTCCTTGAGATGCGTAGATAAGGTCAAATAGTTGTTGCTTTCTGCTATCAGTTTTCCCGGTAATGTTTTCTTTTATGTTGGCGGTGGCCTTACTACCAAAAGCGCCAAAGTCATGGAGTCCATCAGGCCCTATTCCCCAAAAGTCGTTAGGCAGTTGGTGACCTTCATTGAGTAAATGGGAGAAACTGGTTTTGAACAGGTATTCTACGGCCAGTAACTTAAAGCTTACCACGAACATGGTAGTTTTCGGTGGTATAATCGCTTGTGAGGGGTTCAGTTCTAAACCCAATAATACGACATGGAAGGGTACAGTAGCAGAATGGGAAAAATGAGATCAATACGTCCATCGGGCAATACGATCACCTCGCGCGCTGTCTCCTCCTGCATGGTCAGCATCCAATAGCTTTCTACAAAATCCTCCAGGGAGGGATCGGGTTGTATCACCTGGTATGCCATATTGTTGGTATCCATATCGGGCTGTTGGTACGATTAACCTTTGCTAACAGGCTACAAATTAGCATCATTTTAGGAAAATGCAGAAGAATACAGGAGACAGAAGACAGCATACAGAAGAAGGCAATGAACAGAGAAATAAGCGGGCGGGGGTAAAAACAGCAAGTCCGTAAGCATTTTCGATTATTACGAATTTACTTACGGACTTACGGTCTTCCGACTTCCGGACTTTCGGTCTTTCCGACTTCCATTCTTCCGGACTTCCGGACTCTCTTACTTCACCAATAGTTTTTGTGTACTGCTGGTGGTAGCATTTTTAATGGTGACGATATAGGTGCCGGCTTGCAACCACTTCGGATCAATAATATAATTGTTGCCGGTAGTGATGGCTTCAAACACTTTCACACCTGCCAGGGACACCATGGAGATAACGGTTTTCTCTTTGGCGTGATTCACAAACTCAAGGTATACTTTATTGCTGGTGATTACGGGATTGGGATAAAGTTGAAACTTATCGGGATTGATGATCTTCTTAACGGCTGCTACTTCTCGGGTATGTTGATAAGCATGGGTACAGTACTTAGACATATCGATACCAATGGCGGCTTCCTTACCGGCCACTTTTGCGGTAGCCAGGGTAGCGGAGTTGTACCATTTGGTATTGACGGCAGCAGCACCTGTAGCACCTGTTACCAGGCGCAGGCGATAATCGAACTTGGTGGTGCGGGAGCTTTCGCCATTGTAGATATAGTCGGTATTGGTGATCACAGCAATCACTACCCCACTGGCTGGTGGCGTATCCAATCGCAAGCTACAGTTGCCGCTGGATACAATCTGACTGTATACAGGCACGCCGGTAGTGGAGCGGTATACCAGTTGACAGGTCATATTAGCACCAATGGGTTCAAAGTTAACGGTCACCATATTGCCCGTAACGTTCAAAGGGATTTGGTTGGCGCCCGACCATCCGGGCAAGGTGCGTGCTTCGGGTGTAAGCAATCCTGCATTGTTGGTGGTCACTACATAAGGAGTAGCGGTCCATGCTGCGGGGTTGAGCCAGGAGGGTTGCCATTCGGCCTGAATGGTTTGTCCAAAGTGGGCATTGAGCAAAGCCAGGATGGCATTTTTCCAGGGCCCGAAATCGACCAGGGCTTGTTTGGCGCGGTATTCGGAAATCAGCCGGCGCATTTGTGCTACACCGATACCGGAAGCAATACCTTCCAATACGCGGTTGGGCGCATTGCGCCAGATCCAGGGTACAGCACCATCACCCAAGGTATTGCCTAAAAGGTGGGGAAGGAGCTGCTGTATTGATGGCCGCCCAGGTAAGTGCGCCAGGTACACAATTGCTGACCGCTGGAATTATAACGGTTCACGCCTTCGGCCGAAGGACCGCCAAAGCTGCCATCCTGCAACCAACCTGAATAGCATTCTATGGGCATAAAGGGCGCGATGAAATCGGTACCATTCAAATCGCCCATGGATCCAAAATTGTTGTTCCTTCTGGCATCTGCTGTTTGTTGCAACCATACATTACCGCCTTCATGAAACCAGGCGGATTGTTTTACACCGGGCAGATCGGCCAGTACGGAATGGATGCCTTCATGTACCATGGCGCTTTTTGCGATTCCCTATCGGCATAAGGACAAGCTGGATCATAGCTATAGATGGGGTAATAAGAAGCCAATACCATTGGCCAGTTAACGCCGTTGTAATTAATAGCGCTTTGTCAGCCACCTAAAGCAGTATTGGGGGCATTGTCGGTACATAAGCCGGAACCATACAAGTATACGGCGCTGCGGTAACCATTTTTGGCCCGCAGGTCGGGTGGCCAGCCCATCTGGTCACGGAAGTAGGCAAAATCGGTATTCAAGCGCGCCAACATGGGGGTTATGGCGGCTGTGGTAACTAGTGCATTCTTATTGGGTCCCCAGCGGAATGTCCACCACTGTGATGACTGCGTACCTACTACCTGCGGACAATCATTCAATACGTTGCCGGGGGTAGGCAGGGATGGAAATTCATCGCGGAAATTGTAGCTAATGGTAGGAGAATAGGAAGGCCAGGTAAAGGGATTACCGGTGCCCCCTCCTACTGCTGTGCCCATCACGCGCCATTCCAATAAACCAGTAGACTGGGTGGTATTGCGCATGGTAACGCGTATCCTGCTCATGTTAACGGCGGTAAAGCTCAAGGTATTAAAGGCATTGGTTGCCAGGGGTACATTGCCCAGGTTGACCCAGGCCGAACCATTCCAATACTCCGCATAAGCGGTGGTAGGGGTAAGCACGCCTCCCCATCGTTGAACCAATATACCTGAATGGAACTTACTGAGTAGGTTTGTGCCCAATCGTACTGTACCCATTGCAGTGAGTTTGGATTGTTCCAGTTGCCATAAGCGCCATGGGATTTATCGTTGGAATTGGCGGGTGTGAAATTATCATTTAAGGCAACAATTGTTTCCCAGGAAGATACAAAGGAAGTAGAAGCGGTGGCTTGTGGTGCAATATTGGCTTGGGCTTGCACCGTCAATGCCCCCATAACAAGGCAATAAAAGAGTAAACAGGTTTTTAACTTGTTCATAAAACAGGTTTTAATGTAAGTAATAGTGAGGCATTACGATCCTACCGCCAGGAGGCGCTGCCAATAGCAGGCGCTGCCGGCGTATCGTGTATGATACTGCGCAGTAAATACGGGTAGGGATGCCTTTTGCAAAAGGGGGAAAAAATGAATGGAGTGTTGATACCGGCAATAAATATACTAAGACATCAAAAGAACCGGCTACCAGATATTAACCTGTTATAGGGGATATTTACTTGTTATATTGACAATTAAAAGAAGCAACCCACTTTATGGCGGTCTTACCTGTCGCCCAAGCGAATTGCTTCTTTGCACTGATTGACACCAACATTAATCCTTCTCGTCGGGGGTAAGTACGGCCCTTACTTCTACATTACCACCCGCTTTAAGAATGGGATTGGTTTGGGCCAGTTCAACGGCCTCTTCAATGTTGTTGGCCTTTACGATCATATACCCATTGATGAACTCGGTCGCGGCGGTATAGGGACCATCGGCTACCAGATTACCTCCCTTTACCAGCTTGGCCTGGCTGGCAGAAAGACGATTGCCTTTATCGGCCAATTTGTTTTGGGAAGCAATGCCGCCCAGCCAGTTCATCCTTGCCTGTATTTGTTCGGGTGATGGATTGGCATGGGGGTTCCGGTTGCTCCTGAAGATCAATACGAACTCTTTCATGGTATATACAATTTATGGTTTGCCCTTACGACGATTGAATCATGTCGAATAGGACAAACCATATTATATTTTTCAAAAAAGAAGTTTTCCATCAAGAGGTGACACCTTTCCTTTGACTCGAAAACAAAAGGTGTCACCTCTGATATGACCTATTAGATGTGCTACTCGTCCCGTAAGGAGCGGGTGGGATTGGAAAGGGCTGCTTTTACGGTGAGTGATGCGGTGGTAAACAGGGCAATGATCACCAAGGCTATAACGGGCAATACAAATTGCCACCAGCTCAGGGATACCCTGAAGGCATAGCCATTGAGCCATTGCACAATCAATAGATAGGCCACGGGCAGGGCTACCAGGCTGCAAAGCAAGATGAGCCTGATCACATCCCAGGTAAGGAGCAACAGGATATTTTGAACAGAAGCACCCAATACTTTGCGGATACTGATCTCTTTGATACGCCGGGCAGTTGAATAGGCCGTTAGTCCCAACAAGCCCAGGCAGGTAATAAAGATGGCCAGGGAGGAGAAGATCAGGAAGTTGCGACTGAAATGTACTTCCTGCTGGTATTGACGGTTGTAGAAATCATCCAGGAAAAAGAAGTCGAAAGATGATTCCGGGAAATAACGGTTCCAGGTTTGCTCCAGGGCCGCAACTTTATTGCGTATTTGTCCGGCATTGAGCTTTACAGAGAAATAGTCGGCCGGTATCCAGCTCAGTGCCGGATCCATAAACAGGATAAAGGGGGTATAATTCTGTTGGAGTGATTGCTGGTGGTAATTTTTGATGACCCCGATCACTTCATTGGGTTGTTTGTCGACTGTTTCCAACCATACCTTTTGACCAATGGCAGCCTGTGGGGAGGTAAAGCCGAATTGATGTACGGCAGATTCGTTAAGGATAACCCCTGTAGAATCGGCAGGCCTGCTACGGTCGAATTCTCTTCCGGCAATGATCTCCAAACCATAGGTGCTAATAAATTCATGATCGGCTTTCAACATTTCATAGAGGCGTTCATCGGAGGCGGAAGCACCAAGGCGTTTATTGGCCAGGGACTTGCCCACCGCTTTACCGGGCACCGCACCAGAAGCAGTTACAGCCTGCACGCCAGGGAGGGATCGTAGGGATGCCTTGAGGTTTTGTATCTTCTGGGCATAATCATTGGTTCTTACAGGTGCCTTGATCACAATGGTCTGATCGATGTTAACGCCGGTACTTTTGTCCATCATATAACTGATCTGGCGGTATACAGCTACCGTACCAGCAATGAGTAAGATGGAAACTACAAACTGGAAGGCCACCATACCTTTGCGCAACAGCACGCCTTTCTTAGAAAAAGAGAATTTCCCCTTCAATATGGTGATGGGTTTGAGCTTTACCAATATCATCGCGGGGTAAATACCCGATACGAGGGTACAAATCAAAAATACCAGTCCGGTATGTATAAACAGGTCCTTATTGAGTAACAAGCCATCCAGTCCATTGGTGCTCAGGAAAAGTGGCAGGAAGGAAACAGAACCCATTACCACCAGGATAGCAAATATGAGGGCCAGGAGATTAACGATCAGTGATTCCAGCAGGAACTGACCAACCAGTTGGGTTACGGGAGCACCATTTATTTTACGGATACCTACTTCGCGTGCCCGGTCCATGGATTTGGTGGTGGCCAGGTTGATATAATTGATGTAGGCAATGAGTAATATGATGTAAGCAATGATGTTGAGGAACCCGATGAAAAAGCGGTTGCCCTTGGCTTCTATTTCGTAGGGCTTGGCGGCATTGAGGTGCAAATCTCTTAAAGGCATTAACCGGATGCCCCATTTTTGTTCTTTCATGGCGGGCCCTGTTTTATACTTTTCGGACATGGCTGGGAACTGGCGTTCTATTTCAGACACCAGGGCGCCGGGGACCAACTTAACAAAGGTGTAGGATTCATGCTGGTACCAGAATTCCTTTTGCCATTCGGGCGTGGAAGCCCAGGAGAGGAGGAAATTCAGTTGCAGCGTGGAGTTTTTGGGCATGTCTTTAAACACACCGGTCACCATGGCCTGAAAGGTCCTGGACTGGGTGGATACATCCAGCATTTTGCCCATGGGATCGGCATTGCCAAAATATTTCCGGGCTGCGGATTCGGATATCACGAGGCTATTGACGCCCTGCAGCACAGTAGCCGCATCCCCTTTTAATAAGGGATATGAGAAGAAGGAAAAGAAATTGCTGTCAGCATATACCACATGGTCTTCACGAAACTTGACATCATTGTTCCGTATGACACGTTCTGCTCCCTGCCAGTTAACACGTGTATAGGAGGCAATACCGGGCAGGTTTTCTTTCATGGCGCGGGCATACCCATTGGTACTGGTAGCCCAATCGTCGATCAGGTCGGCTCCTTTATAAAACTGGCTTTCTACACGATAAATATTATTCGCATCGGGATGGGTATTGTCATAACTTTCTTCAAAGCGTACGTAACCGCCAATCAATAGAAAGGCAGCGATGCCCAGGGCAAGACCCAATATGTTAATAGAAGTATAGGCTTTGTTGCGGAGGAGATGGCGATAGGTGACAAGCAAGATGTTCCGGATCATGGGTTAGTTTTGATGTCGAAATATACTACATTCTGCGCATCAACTAATTGATTTCCTGCATAATCCTTATCTTGGCATCCCTAAAATCACGCTATGCACCGTTGTCTGCCAATTTGCCTTTTTCTACTTATCGTGTCATTCGCCAGCCAGGCCCAGGACCCGCCCTTGTATATGCCGCGTGAAGTACAGCAAGCTTATAAAAATAAAACCCGCTGGCACAGGGGAACACCCACAGCCTTTTACTGGCAAAACAAGGCCCGGTACAATATTGAAATCACCGCCGCCCCACCCAGCCGCACGATCCAGGGCAAACAGGAGATTGTGTATTTCAACAACAGTCCTGCACCCATCCAATACCCCACTTTCCGGTTATTGCTCAATATCCATAAACCAGGCGCAGCACGGTCGGGTAATAAAAGAGCCTCCTACCTCACCTCTGGTGTACATGTGGATAGCTTTTCAGTAAATGGTGCATCCCAAACCTGGCCCGACCCCGATGGGTTTGTATTGCAACGGGTGAAGTTGCCACAGCCGGTAAAGCCAGGTGATTCCGTACGTTTTAGCTTTAACTGGCATTATGATGTATCGGTATCCAGCAACCGGGAAGGCATGATCGATTCTACTACTTTCTTCCTGGCTTATTTCTATCCGCGTATTGCGGTGAATGATGATATCAGTGGTTGGGACCGTAGTACCTTCGACGATCAGCATGAATTTTACAGCGACTTCAATGATTATACGGTAACGGTAAAAGTACCCGCCAATTTCATCGTATGGGGTACAGGCTCCTTACAGCAACCCGAAACGCTGTTGCAACCAGCGATAGTCAACCGCTACAAGCAATCGCTGACCAGTGATGTGGTGATACCGGTGGTAACGAAGGCAGATTGGCAGGCTCAACGGGTAACTACACAAAATGCGGTGAATGCCTGGCAATTTACCGCCAGCAATATTCCGGATATGGCTTTTGGGATCAGTGATCATTATGTATGGGAAGCGGCCAGTACGATCGTAGATGATGCTACGGGACGGCGGGCCAGTGTACAGGCAGCATACCATGATACGGCCAAGGACTTTCCGCATATGGCCCGGTGGACGCAGCATACCCTCCATACACTATCTCGCAACTGGCCGGGCATCCCTTATCCGTATGAGAAAATGACGGCATTCCAGGGGTATGCGGATATGGAATACCCCATGATGATCAACGATGAAACCTGTGATTCGGATACGACCATGACCAAACTGATCGCCTGGCATGAAATTGCGCATACGTATATGCCCTTTTATATGGGCATCAATGAAACCAGGTACGGATTCATGGACGAGGGCTGGGCTACGACGTTTGAATACCTGATTGGTCACGCAGAAAATCCAGCGGTGGCCGACAGTCTGTTTAAAATGATCCGGGTGGCGCCGATGGTGCAGGATCCTTCTGCTCAATTTGAAGTACCGGTTATAACGCCCGGCATTTCGTTGACTGGCTATGCGCTCACAGCCAATCAATACACCAAGGCGGCGCTGGCTTACCTGGCAGCTAAAGACATGATGGGCGATGCGCGTTTTAAAAAGTCGCTGCACAGATACATGCAGGCGTGGAACGGTAAACATCCGATACCCTGGGATTTTTTCAAGCTGTTTATCGCGCCCGACATGCGTAGTATTGATTGGTTCTGGAACAACTGGCTCTTTAGTTTTCACCATATGGATATAGCGGTAAAAAGTCTGGTAAAGGGCCCCAAGGGTTATACGTTGACCGTTGACAATGTGGGCGGCTTTGCCATTCCATTCGATGTACAGGTAGTGTATTCAGATGGCAGTAAGGACAGTTTTCACCAGACGCCTGCTATCTGGCGTGGCAATGAGCGTCAGGCTACTGTAGGACTTAATACCAATAAATCTATCGTCTCTTTAAAGCTGGATGGGGGCATTTTCATGGATAGTAATGAGGCGGACAATATATGGAAGGCGCCTGTAAGAAAATAGGGCTGCTTTCAAACATAATTAACCTTTGGGCTGTAGTTGCCAATAATTCAACTGCAGCTGATGAGAACCTGGGAGCCCACCAATCCACCCATTGACTGGAAAGTGATCTTACATACCTGGGGTGTTTACCACCTGATACGTACGCTGGCAGCGGTGGGGAGTTTTATTGTTTTTATAGTAGCTACTCATTCGGCTGCCGGCAAACCCTCCAGGTAATGATCACTCTTTTCCCTGAACAATTATTTTCTTTAGATCATCCAGGAGGTGGCTCTGGGGCCGGAGTCCATAGCTATAAGTTTTTTTCGTCTTCATCCTCCAGCACAATGGCTTTGTCACATTTACCGCTTTCGATGCGCTTCCTGATGAATACCAGGAAAGCTGTAAGGTTGGGAGCAATCTGGAACTTCAGGCTTTCATCCCTGCCGAAGTTAATTACCTGTCCCTTTATTCCCTTGGTATCCGGATCGAGATCAATGCCGGCAAAATTACCAGAATGGTCACAAAATATTGGTATCCAATGCGTATAAAGTCTGCCAATTTTATGGTTTTTCAGGATGTGAGCTGTGCAATTTGGGATCCTGGAATTCGGGATGCTCCTCATTAATGACCTTACGGTTATTATATTGCGTTAGTACCCTTGAAATGCTTAAAAACTCAAATCCCATAAAAGCCCCTTGAATTGTCTGGGAGCCAAACAGGTTTTCACCATTATTTATTTTATACAGCTGGATCAGTTCAGCTGGCAGGTCAAATGGGAAGGCAGCCAAAATACTTTGCACAAGCAGGTATTGAAACGCCTGGGGTACGATGGGAACATTCCCGGACGCAGGGAAGGTTCCCAGTTAAATAATGTGGACTGATTGTTTTGACAGGTATTGTTTTTTGCAAAGATTGTGGGTACAACGATTTGCAAAACCAATACTTGCTATATGAGAACAGTTCTCTTTCTCCTTCTATTGCTGTGCACGCTTAGCAGCGGTGCACAATCCTTTGGCGCCGGAAATATCGTGGTAGTGCGAATAGGTACCGGCCCCGCTCCTATGACAGCCGGCATGGCGCAACCGGTATTCCTGGATGAATACAACCCTTGCGGGGAGCTACAACGTAGCATTGCGCTACCGGTTGCAGTAAGTGGCGCTCACCGCCGTCTTACCCTCCCACCGCTGGCAACAGATTACACCGAAGGTTTTATCAGTCGATCAGAAGATGGACAATACCTGGCACTGGCCGGTTATGATGCAGCTACGGGCACAGCCGGTGTGACTGCAACCACCAGCGCCTCGGTCAACAGAACCGTGGCCGTAATTGATGGTGCCTGCACGGTAAACACCACTACCGCTTTTAGCAACCGGTTTAATACCGTGGTGGTACGGGGTGCGGTTGTAAATGGTACTGACCTATGGGTAACCGGCGGCAATGGCGGCATCGTATATGCCACCGTGGGCAGTACGGGTACCAGCAATACACTGGTCACTACCCTGACAGGCCGTTGCCTGGGTATTTATGACGGGCAGCTGTATGCCAGTTCTACAGCTACGGGTGTGCGCCTGGCGCGGGCAGGCAGTGGGCTACCCACCACCACGGGACAAACGATGCAAAACCTGCCGGGTTATCCTTCCTCCGGTGGCAGTCCCTTTCAATTTTTTATGACGCGGCTCAATGGCAGTGATACGGTGAATGTGGTGTATATAGCAGACAACAATGTGCTGCGTAAGTACTCGCTGGTATCCGGCAGCTGGATGGACAATGGTACGATTGGTGTATTTACCGACAAATACCGGGGCGTTGCAGGTGTAGAGCAGGATGGTATTGTAACGCTGTATACTGTACGCAGAAATGATATAGGTGGTGAGGTGATCCGGTATATCGACAGCACCGGATACAATGCCAACTTCTCCAGCCTGAAGGCGACCATCATTGCACAGGCCGACAGCAATACTGCTTTCAGGAGTGTGGCCATGGTGCCACAGGCATTAGCGCCACTTATGCGCACAGCCAACAAAGCAACGCCAGTCAATAGTTTGCAAGTGATGACCAATGGGCATCCCGGTGCCGTACTGGCTGCGGTTACCACCCCTGTCCCAGTAAAGGGCGTAGTGCAGGTGCATGACCTCAATGGCCGGTTGCTCTATACGCGGAACGTTATCACGGTAAAAGGCATTAACCGCTATCCGCTGCTAATGGGCGCCAGTGGCCGCGGTGTATACACCGCCAGCTTTATTGCTCAGCAGAGACAACTGCTCACCAGCAAGTTCATTTATTAATCCTTAAAGGCATTTGCATGAAACAAACTATACTACGTATGGTGGCTTTGCTGTTGGTATTGACGGCTGCCACTGATAAAATATACGCCATTAGTGCACCGGGCTTGTCGGCTCCTGTGAATAACAGTACAGGTTATGTTCGCAATCCTTCTTTCCTGTGGCAGTCGGTCACCAACGGTTACAGTTACGATATACAAGTGGCTACTGATGCGGGCTTCAGTAATATCATCGTTGCCCGCAATGATCTGTACATCACGCGCTTTGTACCGGTGAGCCAATTACCGCTGGGCAATGTGTACTGGCGGGTACGGGCCAAGGACCAGGCGGGTACGGATATCAGCAGCTGGTCGGCCACCTATACCTATACTGTAGCCCATCCGGCAAGAACCTATACCGTTCCTGCCGGTGCCACCCTGCAAGCCATTAAGGACAGCTTACGCAAAGCCATCCTAAATACGCCGGCGGTTCTGGCTTTTACGCCCAATGCTACGTATGAACTGGATGCGGGGCTTACCGGCCTATTTGCCATTGATACGGGCAATATCAATGACCTCATCATTGAAGGCAACAATGCGCAGATACTGATCAAAAACCACGCGCATGTAGGCTTTATGAAAATAGCCAATAGCAACCGGGTAACGGTACGACGGTTATTTGTTGACTGGGATCCCCTGCCCCACTCCCTGCTGGATGTGACCGGGGTGAACAATTCGGACAGCAATACCCTCAACATCAATGTACGGTTGCGTGGAGTGACGGGCAAAATGTCGCCCTACTATCCGGCCATTTATAACAATCCTTCGTTTACCAATTACTGGTCGTGGGCCTACCTGGTAGATCCTGCCGATCCCGGCAGTTTGAAGAAGATCAACAACAATACGTTTGGAATTGGGCCGGCTGATGTAACGCCGCTGGCCTGTAAGGATACGCCCAGTTACAATATTTATCGTACCGGCAGCAAGGCTGGTAAATACTTTGCGGTGGGTGATGTGCTATCTATTGTAGCGCGTGACAATGTGGGGCCGTTGATGAGCACCCGCAATTGTACGGACCTGGTATTTGACAGTGTGGTTAACTATGCCAGTCCCATTGGCTGTTATTATTCCTACGATGGCAGTGATATGAAGGTGCTCAATTGTCAAACGCCCTTGAAAGATGCCAGCAGACTGGTATCGGCCAATGCGGATGGGGTGCATTGCCGGGCCAATGCCATTGGTCCCTGGGTGGAGAACAGCACTTTTATAGGTAATGCCGATGATGGGGTGGCGCTGTACAATAAGGGCATCTTTGTAAAAACAAAGGTGAGCACGACTACGCTTACGCTCACCAACAATGAGTTTATGAACCTGAAGAAGGGGCATGTGTTCCGCATCTTTACACCTAAAACGGGCAAGGTGATGAGCCCCAATTTCACCGTGGATACCGTTTACCTGCAAAGCGGGGCTTACCGGGTACAATTTTCGCCGGCCATTCCTACGGCGGATTATGATAGCATGGTAGATATTGGGCTGACCGACCTGCAGCAAAATGTGCAACTGTACAATACTTCGTTGCGCAATGAACGGTTTATGATCAGTAATAGCCGCTTTACGGTGCGGGCGCGGGGTAATATCATCCGGTCGGCCAAGGGCATGGTGGAAAACAATCAGTATTATGGTTGTTCTTCGCCTGCGATTGCGTTGTACAATGAGGCGGATTTCTGGTACAATGGTTTGTACAGCCGGGATATCTGGATACAGAACAATGATATCCGGACCTGCGGATTTGACAACCTGGGAGCAGATGCAGGCTCCATCAATATCCGTATCAATAGGATCGACTCGGTAGGGATCAACAACAATTTTGTTGATAGCATGTCGACGGTTTCATTCGATCATGCCAATATCCTGATCAGGAACAATACGATCCGGAACTTTGCGCAGCATGGGATATCTCTTTTCAATGCAGCCAACTGTACGATACAGGACAATACTTTTATCAGTGATACGCCGGGGTTTCTATGGCCAGGAAATCATTATGGTATTTATATCAATACCACCTATGGAACATCGATCATCAGTAATAACTTTTCGGGGATACGCGAACGCCCAAAACGTTGATACAACGAGTGAATGATACGGGTACAACGGTAATACCTTAGGGTATAAGGGCACGAGTACAAAGAGGTGACACCTTTCCCTTGCCACGAAAACGAAAAGTGTCACCTCTCATCTCGGCCCGGATTGTCCTACCAAGGCAGTCCGGGCTTTTTGCGGCCTCATTTCGCCACGTTTTAGCGCAAAATAGACAGTTCATGGGGTGCCTTAAGGTTGTCTTAAGGTAGCCTTAACCTTGTCTTAAGGTAGGGTGCACTTGTAAGATACCGGAATGCCAGGAAAATGGTCAGAATAGGGTTAGTCGAGGAACAGAATAATTCAATGCAATTATTTTAAAGATTTCATGTGTATTCTGAATGAAAGATGTAAGGGAGGAGATAATAAAATAGAAAACTACCAGACTTCTCATTATGATTACCAATATTTTAATTGGTTAATTATTTTATCTATTGCTGCTTTTTTATTCAAATCAACTCGTATTGATGCAAGCCTAGAATATAAATATCAGCGCTTATTATTAATTTTTAATTCCAATACCATTTATTTTTATTCCTACATTAATATGCAAATCAATTGGATTTAAGTGACAAAGTTTATATGTTCCAAATAGTGCAGTAGGAGAGTTTCCCCAGTCAGTAAATCGCCCAATTGAATCAAGGAGTCAAACTTAGCTGAATCGCGTACCACAATATTCTTTTTATTTTAACACCTTGATCTCTAAATAAAGGACTTGCTTTAAATTTCCCACAACAAACAAACGACATTCCCCCTTCTTCTATCAATCCCTGAGCAACCGGCAGACACATCCATTGTCCATCGTTCTGGGACAATCGTTATTGTGCTATAACTGGTCGCCTGATCAAATTGTGATGAATAGTAATACAAGTCAGGTGGGAAACGAGAATGAGAAGAATCAGCTAAAGCAATGTAGTTTAACAAATCAGAAAAACAAGAATCGACCTCGTATTGTTCAAAGTGCAATTGAAATGTTCCTTTTTCTAACTGATAACTTGCGGATTTTGTCTGCCCTTTGCATTGAGTTTGCAACAGTAAAATTATACAACTCATATAAAACAAAAACTCTTTCATGAAATAGCTTATTTAATTTCCAGTTTTTTTCTTCGAGGCGCAGTGATAATTATTTCTGGCAATGCGTCTTTTTTGTACTTCCAGAGTATCGTGTACTGAACTTAATCAAAAGGCAATCACGTTTTAACCATTTTACGCATACTCTAACCGCGGCAACTATAATGGGAACGGTTGGTAGTTGTAATCATGCTGTACGGAGAAAAAGCGCGACAAAGAAAAAACAGGCTGGAGAGGTTGCTGGTACAAGGTTAACAAGAATTATACACAGGCACAAACAGGCGGGGTTGAACTTTTGAAAATACTACCATTCGCAATACGAGCTGAATAAAACGCCAGTCTGAAGCCCGGCATTAAGCGGAAGTCTGGGTCGAAGCAGCAGTAAACAAATCAACCCTATTCAATCAGATGCAAATACTAATTGTCAGCATCAAATAGTAGCTATTAGTCGGAAGATTCTTTGATGCGCCGTTTGGATTCTTCCAGCGACATATCTTCTACATGGGTAGCGATCCACCAGATATTTCCGGCCAGGTCCTTAACACAGCCATACCGTTCGCCGGCATGGTGCATGGTCTTTACTTCGGCCATGGAAATGCCGCCTGCCTGTAAAGCTGCTGCGTAGGTTTTGTCGCAATCCGGTACATACAGGTAGAGGGATGCTGGCATGGGGCCAAACTGTGGTGTAGGTTCACCCATCATGATCACATTACTACCAATTTTCACCTCGGCATGCATGATGGCGCCATCATGCCGATCCAATTTATATTTCAGTTCTGCGCCAAATGCTGCTTTTGTAAACTCAATCAAGCGGCTCACATTCTCGGTCATGATGTAAGGAATGATGTTCTGGTGCGGGTATGGCATGGGATTTACTGGCTGATCCATATACGTGAAGGTTTAACATTGAACGATAGCGATTCCATGAAAGTGGGCGATTGTCAAAGATACTCAACACCCAGCTGTTTCCGCCCGTACCTGTCAGTTAGTTTTTTTTTGGCTATATGATATTTGTTCTTACCTTCATTTCCAGTTGTTTTTCTACAGATCACTAACTATGGCTACCGGGTTCAAACAAGGTAGTCATTCTCTTCCACCTCACATCAATTCCTTCGGTTAGCGCCCTGTTTTATTGCAAGGTTACTTGTATTGTTAATGCTATGTCACAATCAGTACGATATCAGCAAGGTTATGTCCCTGTCATTTCGCATTAAATGATATTGATTCCATCAACAAAATTCAATCAACTTATGAGAAAGATCGTTTTCGTTGCTGCAGGTCTGTTTACTGCTGCCGTTTTTTATTTCAGTTGCCAGGATCCTGCTACCAAACCCGGGGATCAGGAGAAAGATAATGTAGCCGGTACTAAGTTTGATTTCAAAATCTATTTTGATTCGGCCAGGGCTCCTTATAGCCTGGAAAAGGGCTCCGATAGTGTAGCACTTATCTCCTTTGCCTGGAATGAGTTCCTGGCCCTTCACTGGAGATCAGGTTATGGCAACAGTGCTGGTCGTGACATGCCCGATCGCAGTTGGAATTATAATACGCCCGGTAAGTATCCCGACCTGGCCGTGTGGGAAACCTATGCCCACCGGAGTGAACTAAGGCCCTTTGACGATAATTTGCAGGAATTCAATGTAGGCCCCCATTACAGTATGGGTTCAGGCTATGAACCAAAGCCTGGCTCCAATGCCAGCTTTAAATTGTGGAATAACCTCGATGAGAATAACGAGATCGGAAGTTGCTATCTGTATGGTCGCACGGATGCTTTTCCCAACAAAAGCAACCTGGTATTGTACCAGGCCAAGTGCAATTATGACGAGTACAATTATCTATTAACATACGCTAATAAAAAGCGATCTTATACGAAAAGGAAGCGAGGGTGGTGAAGAGTATTGCCACGGATACGTCTTATTGCCCCCGGCACCGGTACGATGGCACTTGTTATACATGCCCTCCACTATTCTTCCAGTTGCCCTGCGGTGAAAATCCACGCGGCGACCTTAACAGGGGGAGAATCGGTGTTATGGAAGTAAAAACAGCCTGGAGAAGATTGGCGCCTGATGAAGACAGCAATACCTTCATTACCCGCACAGTAATCTCGTATGAACAGGATTCTATTTCCAAAAAAGTGTATCATATCAATTCGCAATATGCCCTGATTGGTATGCACATCATTCATAAAACTCAGTTTTACCAGAATTTTATCTTTGCTACCTGGGAGCATGTTGATGTAGAAAAACACAAGATGGGTTATGTTGAGATCCTTGATCATAATAAGGAGGGACCACTGACGGTGGATTATCCCCGCCTGCATCCCATACCCAAGGTGGTACAAGCCTCTTCCGATTATATACATGCCGAATTAAAGAAACGAAACAAGGACAATGTACTGCAATATTACCGCCTGGTGGGGGTGCAGGGAGAACCCACCAGCGATTCTACCACCTTTAGTTATTTCCTGGCCAATTATGTAATAGAATCCAACCCTTCGCTGGCCAGGTTTCACGGTGACAATGTGCATGACCCTTTCAATAACCAGCCCAATGGATTGCACAATGGAAATTATGTTACCATGGGCGGATGCCAGGGCTGCCATGGCGTGAATTCGATCAGGCAAGGCGGGGACTTTTCCTTCCTCATGAACAGTTTTGGCAAACCTGTTGATACACCGGATATTGCTTCTCACCGGAATAAATTGCTCCTGTATGCCGAAGGCTTTGATAAAGCCAAAAAGATGCAGGAAGCCATTGCTTTGAAAAACAAACAGCAGAAGAAATAAGGGGAAATGCCCAGGCTTTCAGTAAAGAGGGTGTAAAAAGTACGATACACCCTCTTTTTATTCGGGTCCCTGTCGGAGACTTGAGACCGTTTAAACGATTCTCAAGCCCTAATTTTATTTTTGATACTTCCTCTTACTATGTCAGGCCCAGGGAGAGCCGCTCTCAGAGAGCGACCCACCCAAAGTCACCAATCAGTAAATAGTGCCATTAAAGCCTTAAATTATACCATATTCATTGCACTTTTCGGATGTAGCTTTGCTTCACAATTCAGCGCACCATGGCAAAGGAAAACATACCGGTGTATGATATTTGCAGCATCAGCCAGGAAAAAGGGGCCAATGACGACTTACTGGTGGACCGGCTTTCGAGCTACCTGCACAAGTACTACGAACAGCTTCATTTTCCACACCGCCATTCCTTTTATCACCTGGTACTTTTTACCAAAGGAAAGGGTACGCATTCTATCGACTTTACCACATTTGATATAAAACCCTTCCAGGTTTATTTTATGATACCCGGGCAGGTGCACAGTTGGCATTTTGAGGGTAATATGGAAGGCTTCATCATTAACTTTTCGGAGAACCTCTTCAAGGTATTCTTACAGCATCCGCATTACCTGGATCGCTTCCCATTCTTTAGCGGCATTAGTGAGGAAGGGGTAGGTCAATTGCCGGGGATATACACCAGGAGGTGGCCCATCTATTTGAGTCGATATTGGAACAGGGGGTAATAACCAACAGCTCCCAACAGATATGGTCCGGGTATTGCTGCTGCAAGTGTTTCTACTGATCGACCAATCGCTTGCAGCACATAACAATAAGGCAATACCACAGCAAAAGCTCATCTTGCTCCGGGGGTTCAGGCGGTTGATCGATACGCATTACCGTTCTATCCGCCTGCCGAAGGAGTATGCTGATCTGTTGTATGTTACGCCCAACCACCTCAATGCCTTGTGCCAGGACCTGATGGGCAAAACAGCGGGTGAAATGATACGCGACCGGGTATTGCTGGAAGCCAAACGTTTGTTGACCAATGCCCGGATGACGGTAACAGAGATCGCTTATGATTTGAATTTCCAGGACAACTCTTACTTCAACCGGTTCTTTAAAAAGTATACGGGTATGACGCCGGATGAGTTCCGGAAACAATTTTACACAGAAAATAACTGATCATGGAAAATATACATGTAATAGGAATGCCAACAACCGCCAAAGAACCTACTCCCAGTGCTTTGAATATGTTTAGGTGCAAATGTCCACGTTGCCGCAGGGGCAATATGTTTGTGGAACCCAATCCCTATAAACTTATGCGTACGATGAAAATGTATGAGGAATGTCCGGTGTGTAAGCAGGCTTTTGAATTGGAGGTGGGGTTTTATTATGGCTCCAGTTATGTAAGTTATGCCTTGTCGGTGGCCGTCAGCGTAGCATCGCTGGTTGCCTGGTGGGTGTTGATTGGTTTAAGTACTGCCGACAACCGTTTCTTTTACTGGATGGCGGTGAATGGTGTGTTGTTGATCGGATTGCAGCCCTTACTGATGCGGTTGGCACGGTCGCTTTGGCTGGCTTTCTTTGTGAAGTACGATCCCAACTGGAAAGTGGAGGCGCCGGAGCAGCCGGAAAGGGTCAATAAAGACCAAATGAATAACTGGTAATCATAAAAGAGAAATGGGGCCTGCCGTCGCAGGTCCCATTCATGGCTATACTTTCCAAAGGATCAATCATTTACCAACCAAATCAATAACGTGAGAACAAATCTACGCCCCGCCCGGCCATGGTACAACGGCAAATAGGTAGAGGCCGATTCATAGCGGTTAAAGCCCTTTTTTGTCGGTAAAGGAGGAAGCAACCTTTCTAAGACTTCGATGACGGCATCAACAAAGCCAGCGGCTTTGAAATAACCGTCACCAGCCAGAGGCTGGCGACTGTGGGGAGGCTCTTTAGGGTGAGCCGCCCTTAGAGGGCAACCCGCCCGCAGAAGGCGGCTCACCCTAAGCAAGTTGGTCTATTTAATGAGCTGCCAGGGGATACAGTAAACGAAGTGCATTAAAAACAGCGAGGTGCATAATGGTGGCATGATCTTCTTGCGGGAGGTAGTCGAATTGAACGGTAACCTGTTTGCTTTGGGTTGTTTTGATCTTATCCACCAGCAGGTTGGCATCCACTTCCATTACGCGGGGATTGGCAGTGGGTGTAAGTCCCTCCTTCCCTACCCCCACATAGACATCGGTTTTTTGTGCAAACTTGCCGGCCAGGAGGGCGGATGGTTGATCCAACAGGGATCCATTGTTCCACCATAAACTGGGGCTGATAATAATATATTTATTAAACAGCAGGGGATGCTTCAGTAATATCTCGGCTGCCAACAATCCACCCAGCGATTGTCCGATCAGCATATTGTCTTTGCCACTACCCTTGTATTTTTATTGATAAAAGGTTGTAGTTCTTTCTCCAAAAAGGAAATAAACTGGCCGGAACCACCGGCTGTTTTAAACTGTTCCTGCTCTTTTTAACGCTGGTAGGGAAAGTAAAATCCCTTTTCCGGTCGGTATTTACAATACCAACCAGGATGGAGGGCGGAACGCGGTTGATCCAGGAAAAGTTATTGAATTGAATGAGCCCGGCAATATGTATAAAATCTTCATCGGCAGCGCCATCCAGCAGATAGATTACCGGGTATCGTACCGTATCCTGTTTATTGTAACCTTCGGGGAGATAGATATTGACGGTTCTTTTTCGCCCAATTGTTTAGACCACAGTTCATCCACGAGGCCCATCACAAAGGGTTTGCTACTGTCTGAGCTGGTTGTTCTTTGTGCCTGCGTACCTGTTGCCAGGAAGATGGATAGCAGTACCAGGGAAATTATTCTCATGCAGGTGTGGGTTAGCTTATTTGCAGGCGCAGGTAATCATACATCACATATACGGCTTCTGATAAGAACAGGTCGCGTTTCAGGGAATTGAGCCAGGCTTTGTTGCTGTCATTTTTGAATTGCTCTTTTGTTTTAAGCGACTCTTCCATATCGGTCGTATTCTTTACACCCATGGGTTTTGCGGATACCAGTTGTTTCCGTATATCGCGTACTTTGGCCTGGAGTTCTTTTTCGGCAGCCCGGTATTTTTCCAACTGTAAGGCATAGATGCCGGTCCTGTTTTGCATCCACTGCAGGTTTTTGGTAAGGGCGCTTAAGGTAGTATCCTGCTGCATACGTCCGCCGGAAATAGCCACTACCTTGGGTATGGCTCCCTGCTCATCAATACGGCGAATGGTACGGCCTGGATGGTATCCCAAGCGAGGGCAGTAGGATTGTTCTTTTCCTGCATCTTATATGGCTCGTAGATACCAGGCAGTTTGATATCGGGTTCTATTCCTTTCAGTTGGGTAGCAGCACCTGTAATACGGTAGTATTTCTGCAAGGTAACATGCAGGGTGCCCAGGTCGGTATTCACGGCATTTGCTGCAGCCACCCGGTTATCGCCTATGCCAAAGGGACGTTGTACAGATCCCTTGCCATAGGTAGAGTTGGCGCCTACAATAACACCCCGGTGATAGTCCTGTATGGCAGCAGCAAATATCTCGGCAGCCGAAGCGCTCATTTCGTTGACCAATACAACGAGGGGCCCATCATACAATACGGCTTTACCTTTAACACGACTCACATAAGGCTCACCAGCGGGGCCTTTTACCTGTACTACCGGTCCTTCTTTGATGAAGAGGCCAATCATATTGATCACTTCGCCCAGGCTACCGCCGATATTATCTCGGATATCAATGATAATGCCTTTTACATTTTCCTGTTGCAGGCGGGCCAGTTCACGCGCCATATCGGCTGCACAGCTACGTCCATTGGCATCGCCAAAATCGGTATAGAACTTGGGGAAGGAAATATAGCCTAGTTTAACGGAGTCTTCAATGATGGCACTCTTTACAAAGGTGTCATCCAATTGAAGGGCTTCCCGTTTGAGGGTCACGTCTTTCAAACTGCCATCGCTTTTGCGAAAGGTAATGGTAACGGCTGTTCCCTGCTGGCCGCGGGTAAGCTTGATCACTTCACTCATAACAAAACCGGCTACTTCTACGGGCTTACCGCCTTGCTGGGCCACTTTTACAATGACATCGCCTTTTTCTACCTGGCCCGATTTCCAGGCCGGACCTCCGATCATCAGTTCGCCAATGCCAATCTTACCCTGCATATCGGCCAGCAAAGCACCTATGCCATAATATACGCCACTTAGGTTTTCCTGAAATTCGCGGCGATCAACTGGTAAGAAATAGTTGGAATGAGGATCATACAGGTTGGTAATGCTGTTGACATAGGTATTGAACGCCTCTTCATCAGTAGTTAACTTTTGCAGGTTGGCGATATTGCGTTTTTCAATGCGCAGGATGGTTTGGCGGGCTTTCTCTTCCATTTGGGCATCGGTCAACTTATTGGCCGTATCCCTTGCATGGATATCCAGCAGGTCTTCATACTGCCCCAATACCTGAAACTTGAGGTAATTGCGCCAGCGGTTTTTCAGATCGTCGAGTGATTTACAATAATCCAGTTTATCGGTATGGGTATTGTATACCTCCTGGGTATTGAACTTAAAAGGTTGCTTGAGCAGTTCTTCTACCATAGCTTCCGACTCTTTGAGCCGTTGGCGGAAGGAAGTATTCACGACTTTATAAAAGTGTACTACCTTCCCTTTCATTTCATCATCCAGCTGCAATTGATATTTTTGAATTCCTGCAGGTCTTCCCGGAGAAAAAGCGTTTGCCGGGATCCAATTGTTCCAGATAGGCTGCGAACACCTGGGTAGAGAATTTGTCGTCCAGCTTTTTAGGGGCATAATGTATTTGCTGGAGCATCTCGGCGGTATTGTGAAAGACGAGGTCTACATTCTCGGTCACTTTACTTTTCTGGGCAAAAGAAGGAGTTACCTGCAAAGCCACTACTATACCAACACACAGGAAAAACTGATAACCACAACGCTTATTCATACTAAGACAATTTCGGATTTAGCATTTACAATTCCGGATGCTTCGGGTATTACAAATACTCGATAACCAGGGCGCCTTACAGGTAATGCCGGGAACACTTGCAATCAAATTTAACATTACAAGGGATACATTGTTCTCCGTTCATGTATATATTGGAATTAATTACCATTCTCCATAAGCTCCATAATAAGCAGCGCCCAGTAAGCCTGTTTTATCGTTTTTAATGATGCGGATCGGCACTTCCTGTAATAGATGCTGCATGCGGTCGCTATCCATATAATGGCGGTAAAAAGCTTCCTGCAAAAGCAAGGGAGCTATCTTGGGGGAATACCACCGCCCAGGAAAACGCCGCCGGTGGCCTTCATTTTAAGCACCAGGTTGGAGGTTTCGCGGGCAAGATAGCGGATGAACAGATCCATTGTTTCTACGCAAATGGCGGCTTTATTATGAAGGGCGGCCTGGCTGATCACGGCCGAATCATCTTTCTCGGATGTCAATTGTTCGGATAACCAGGCAGGCACGTCCCGCTTCTTCACATCGCGCAAAAAGGTAAATATGCTGGTGATGGCAGGTCCTGCGGCTACTTTTTCCCAGCTTACTACCCCATCGTTTTGCTGGAGGTACTTACACAGGTCCATATCCAGATCGGTACGGGGTGAAAAATCGCAATGGCCTCCTTCTGTAGGGAAAGGGAAATAAGCACTGCCATTCCAAAACAGGCCAGCCTGGCCCAATCCGGTACCGGGGGCTATAATGGCCATATTGCCTATAGCCTGGCCCTTACCGGGGTGTATGGTAATTAAGTCATCCGGTGTCAATCCCGCCAACCCATAGGCCATGGCTTCCAAGTCGTTGATCATGACCACTTTCTCAACACCGATATCCCGGGCAATGGCAGCCTGGTCCAATACCCAACTTAGGTTGGTCAGATCTACCTTTCCATTCAATACAGGACCGGCTACTCCCAGGCTAATACGATCGGGCAAAGCCAGGTCATAGTCTGACAGGAAATGTTGTATGATCGAAGTCAGCGAGTTGTATTCAGCCGAAGCATACCTGGCGGATTGGGCCAGTTTCATACCCTGGGCGCTAACCTTATAAACAGCCAGGTTGGTTTTGGTACCACCTAAATCCCCGCCAGTACGGTAATGCCGGCGGCAGGTACCTGGTTACGGCGAGGCAATGACAAAGGGATGGGTTGCTGGCTGATAGCTCCTGTAGTTTCCATAAAATAATGCTATAAATGAAGTAGTTGTAAAAATAGAGTTTAGAATACAGAATACAGCATTTAGCATACAGAATCTTGGGGGTAAGTACCGGATTAATAGTTGGCTTCAGGGCGGCAGTAAGTGGCTGGTGTTAAAAAGCCAGGGTGAATGGGTATACGTTAATACCATCGGCTCAAACGCTTCTGAATTCTGTCATCTGTATTCTTGTATTCCAACGCTTTTAACAATTTTTCCGGCCAGGTTATTGGAATAAGTGGGGGCAAGTTATTAACTTGCATAGAACCTGGAAAACATCCACTTCCGATTCTTTTCTCTATTCCAATCCCCTGAAACACTACCCGACATCGTACCTCTACAATTGCTGAATGAGCTTTTGTGTATGCTTATCGATGAAATATGAACAAGTATTTATTACTCCGCGACAACAAGCAAACGGGGCCTTACTCGGTAGAAGAGTTGAAAGAAAAAGGTCTCAAGCCTTATGACCTGGTATGGTTAGATGGCCGAAGTGCTGCATGGCGTTATCCCAGTGAAATAGCCGAATTAAGCAGCTTTGCCCCTGCTGTTGAAGAACAACCTTATGATCGTTTCTACAAGAAGAAACCAGCGCAACAAGCCACTGCACAATCATCCGCTAAAAACGGCATCCAACAGGAAACTGTGCATACCGAAGCCGTTGTGGTTACCACACCAGTAGCCGTCACAACGAACGTTCCTCAAAATATTTCGACCAAGAAGATCTATGTCACCTTGCCTGCGGGAGCTGGCAATCGCAATAACAATACGACCACTACGGCCAATACCACGCCAGCCAATACCGACAAGACTGAAGCCGATGCCAATGCTGCTTTGCTGTTGGATGAAAAGTTTGCCCGGCTGCGGGAAGAAAAATAAAGCAAGCCGAAACAGCGGCCGCCAATCCGGTGATAGCCGATAAAGTCATTGGCGAGTCTATTGACGATCCTATGCCGGTAGCTGCTGTAGGTTTTTCAGCGATTGTTGAAAGGAATCATCCCCAGCAGGATGAGGGCTTGGCCCGCGTACTCCATTTGCGGCCTAATAACCATAAACTGGTCATGCGCAGTATTGCCGCCGCCTGCCTGTTATTGGGCGGTGTGATCATTGGGCTTATTATCAGCAATAGTCGCAATCAAAGGGACAGTGCAGCATTGGACCAAATGGTGAAACAGATCCAGGAGCGGGACCGGAAGAACCAACAGCTGGTGGCCCGGGAAGCCGCCGCTACGGTGCCCCTTCAGGAGAACCAGTCAACCAGTGATGCCAATGTGGCCACTGATCAACAACAACCAACCGTTGAACCAACCAGCCATAAGCAGGAACCTATTGGCCAACCTGTGAGCCATAAAACCGAGGCCCTTACCATCAAAGAATCCTTACCGGTGAAGGATGTATCACAAAGACAAACGGTAAAGGTCATTCCCGCCCTTGTTACGAATAAACCCGAAGAAACCCCTGTAAGCCGTCAGGAGGCGGAACAGACCCGTAAAAATATACACCAGCTGGTAGCCCTGGACGCCAATAAATACAAGATTGGGGTATTGGGCGGTATTTCTGATCTGCAGCTTACTATATCCAATAACAGCCTTTACCCCTTGATGAGGTGCAGGTAGAGGTGCGTTACCTGGGCCCCGAAAAGCGGGTAGTAAAAACCCAAATGCTCCTGTTTAGTGATGTGGCACCGGGTGAACAGAAAACAGTTGAGGCGCCCCGTACCAACCGGGGTGTAACAGTTGATTATGTTATTACCCGTATTAACTCCAAAGCCCTGGGGCTGGCCCATGCAGGATATTAAATTCCGGTTAACTTAATAACGTATTATAGTACTTCAAAAGCGATCAGCATGCTGATCGCTTTTGAAGTCCAGGATCTTCCGTCTCCCAGTGCCTCGCTATTTACCCACGCAGCCACAAACCATGGCACAAAAATTGAATAACTGTCATCCTGCGATTGCTTTATCATTCCCCCTCTCCCTTTTTAACCGTTGCCTTTGTGGATACCTGCCTGCCTTGAACAGCAGGATATTGGATTTGTACCATCGCTAAAACCATTCGTTATGAAAAAGACCATTGCCACGCTGGTTGTTATTATCATCGCGGTATTCAGTCTGCACGCCGTTCGCGTAATGCATCAATCGTCTATTACGGGGAAAATTTCACCTTCCGATGGAGCGGAAGTAGTGATCGCTATTAATGGAACAGACTCTCTTAAATTAAAGTCAGCCGACAGGGGCTTTAGCTTTATTGTAAAGCCCGGCGCCTGGAAAGTGTTGGTGAATGCTAAAAATCCCTACAAGGATGCCACGCTGAATGCCGATGTAAAGAAGGTCAAACGACTGACCTGGGCGAGATAAAACTACAACAATAACTCATTTTAAGGACGGCTCAGAACGAGAAAACCGGGCAGCTTACAGCGGTCCGGTTATTCTTTGTCTGGAAAAGTCCGGAAGACCGGAAGTTTGTACAAAACCAAGCGAAGTTACTTACCTACTTTCCGTCTTCCGGACTTTTGGACTTTCCGACTTTCAGACTGCCCTTCTTTGGGGCTCAAGGTCTTCCGGACTTTATTATCTTGCAAGCCATATCCGCAATTGCATGAAACATATTGTTGTGTTTGGCGCTGGTAAGTCGGCCACCTGCCTTATTGAATACCTGATCACCACTGTACAGGCCAACGCCTGGCAACTTACGGTAGCAGATAATAACCTGGCCCTGGTCCAATCCAAAACAGGCGGAGCGCCGCATACTCAGGCCGTGGCCCTGAATGTGGAAATGGAGGCCGATCGAAAGGCATTGGTAGCAAGCGCCGATATCGTGGTCTCTCTCCTCCCTCCCTCCCTGCATTTCCTGGTAGCCGGGGATTGTGTAGCATTGGGCAAACACTTGCTTACGGCCTCTTACGTAGATGAAAAGATTTCGGCATTGGCGCCCCGGATCCAGGACCAAGGACTCCTGTTCCTCTGTGAAATGGGGCTGGATCCCGGTATTGACCATATGAGCGCCATGCAACTCATACACCGCATCAAAAGTACTGGTGGGCGTATTACTTCTTTTAAATCGCATTGTGGCGGGCTGGTGGCACCTGAGAACGATGATAATCCCTGGCATTATAAGATCAGCTGGAACCCACGCAATGTAGTATTGGCAGGAAAAGCAGGGGCCGTGTACAAAGAAGATCAGCAGGAGGTTCACCTGCCTTATGAGGCGCTTTTCGATGCCAACCGGGTAGTGAAGGTGCCCGAACTGGGCCTTCTTGCGTATTATCCCAATCGTGATTCACTTAGTTATATACCCGTATACCAGTTGGAAGAAGCCGCCACTTTTATACGCACAACTTTGCGTTATCCGGAATTTTGCTTTGGCTGGAAAAACGTGATCGAACTAAAGCTGACGGATGAAACGGAGCAATATGATACGGATGGCATGACATTGCAACAGTTCTTTCAGCAACATTTTAATACGCATGGTTTTTCGGAATGGATAGAAACGCAATTGACAGCCAGGTTTGCCCAAACCAAACAGCTATTGGAGAAACTACAGCAATTGCTGCAGGCTGAGCAGGAGGTGGATGAGAAGGATCGCAAGGCATTGCAGGATTTCATGATGGTGGATGATCAGGGGCAACTGATGGACTTCAACCTGGATGAGGTAAAAACAAAGGCTGCGGCCACGGTAGCCGGCCAGATGCATGAAGCCAATCTATCTATGAAGCAATTGTTCTTCCTGGGTATGGAGGACGACAAAACGCTGATCAATAAAGGCACCTGCAGTACGGCCGATGTATTACAATTTGCCCTGGAATCCAAACTGGTATTGGGCAAGGAAGATAAGGACATGATCGTGATGTTGCATGAAATAGGTTATGAATCAGCAGATGGCGACTCCCATTATATCACCAGCACGCTTATTGTAAAAGGAGAAGACCAACTACGTACGGCCATGGCAAAAACGGTGGGGCTGCCACTGGGTATTGCAGCCAAACTCATTTTGCAAGGCAAGATCCAACTTACCGGCCTGCATATACCCATTCATGCGTCTATTTATGAACCAGTATTGAAAGAGCTGGAAGAACAGGGTATTGTATTCTTTGAACAAGGGTCATAAAGTGGCCCTTTTCAGGCCACTTCACAAGCGCTTATTTTTATATACCCCTTAGGAGATTACTGAATTCTTTTACTCCTTCTGTGGCGGGCTTTTCAATCAAAGTAAGATGGCCAACGGAAGAAGTATAGGGTATTTTTTTATCAATGATGTATTTCGGAATATGGTGGGCGGCATAGTTGACCAGCCCAGCGGCTGGATATACCACCAATGAAGTACCTACCACAGCAAATATATCAGCCTGCCGTACGATCCGTACGGCTTCTTCGATCATGGGTACGGGCTCTTCAAACCATACGATATGGGGCCTTAACTGGGCGCCATCTTCGGCCTTATCGCCCCACTTGATATCTCCTTTGATATCATATACCAGGCTTTCATCTTTTTCACTGCGCATTTTGAAGATCTCCCCATGCAGGTGCAATACCTTAGTGGAGCCTGCCCGTTCGTGTAAATCGTCGATATTCTGTGTTACGATATGTACATCAAAATCATTTTGCAGATCGGCCAGTCCAAAATGGGCGGCATTGGGTTGAGCTTGCAGTACATTGCCACGACGCTGGTTGTAAAACTCCAGCACCAGCTTGGGATTTTTGTTCCATGCCCTGGGTGTAGCCACTTCTGTTACTTCATATCCCTCCCATAGACCATCACTATCTCGAAAGGTTCTCAATCCACTTTCGGCACTGATGCCTGCACCGGTCAGGACTACTAATTTCTTTTTCATAAGATGATCGTATTTCAGTTGTTGTTTTTCTATTTTTATTAAGGGGGCTTCATGAGAAGGCAGGCGTGAATAGGAGTTGATATTAAAAATAGGTAACTAAATAGCAACAATCTTTGTTTGGCTACCTCTTTTGACCGCAGCAGCCCATTGCCGATCCACGAAAATACAGAAGGCGCCTGGCAACACCAAAGCTGCCAAACGCCGTTCTGCTATAAAAAGACCCAGCAATGAAAAACATACATCAAGGAACAAAGGTGAATCACCCTGCTGCCCGGTCTAAGCAGCGTTGCAGCGTAGTATACCTTAAATTATTCCTGGGTAGTGGGTGGCGCAGGCTGTGCTACTGCTACTCTTTTGGCAGGACGGTACTTACGGAATAACCACCATCCTGCTAACAATACCAGCCATGCGGGCCAAAGTGCAAGCAATAAAATGATTAGCTCTCCTACCCATGCCAGTCCTTCCCCCAATGCGAGTAATACTTTTTCCCAAAGCCGGGCGGCGTTTCCTGATCCCGGGCCTGGGGTCCAATACCTGGAAAAAGCTCAGTTCAATGGTGCTATAAGCGGCAGCATGGGTAAGGTAATTGATGCGGCCAGCCGCAGCCTCCATATTTTCCTGTATATCGTTGATCTCATTTTGTACCTGTAGTATCTCTTCCATGTTTTTGCCTGCTTGAGCAGGTCCAGGTAACGAAGTCTCACCTGGCGTTTGGCCTCCAGCCGTGATTTGGTATCTACCACTTCGCCCGTTACATCCTGCGAGGTGATTCGCTTCACCAGTATTTTTTCTTTACCGGGGGTAAGGGCCAGCACGGTATTATCAAACTGATCAACCGGCACTTTAATGGTAAGGCTGTTCTCTACTTTGTAATCCGATTCGCTTTGTTCTTCCCTGGCTATATAACCACCGGATTGTTTGACTGCGTTACGCACCAGATCGTTGAATTGGGTATAGGCTTTTACTTCTACCGACAAGGTGGCGTTCTTAATGATCTTTTTATCCCAATCGGGATTATCTGCAACCGCTTGTTTAGGGGTTGGCGCCTGGTGTTGCTGCTTTTTATCACCGGCCGGCATTTCATGATCTACCTGCTGCGCAATGGTATCAGCAGCTATATCAAGTGTTCGTTTTCCATTTTGTATTCGTCTGGGGCCGGGGCATGGGCTTGTGTGGCAGCAATTAATGCCAGCTTTGCTTCAGTAGGAAGGGATACTTCTTTTGACGCTTTATTCTTACAGGCATTGGTAGTCAGGAGCAGTACCGCCAATAGGGGTAACTGCCATTGTGTGTTGAATTTCATGGCTATACTTTTAGACGTAAGTGAAGATTAGATGCAGTAAATTTTATTTTACATAAAACAATTTGCAAATGATTATTTCCTGCTGTGGACTGTGCATACGGCTGTTTTTCCATACCCGTGGAGGTATAGTTAACATGCACTCAATAAAATGTATTGGATTTACAGCAAAGGGGCCCGTAGCAGGCCCCTTCAATGCGGACTTGTAATTATTTATACCCTACATGCAGAAAGGGTAACCCTTTGGAGGGTAATCAATAAAGGGGCGCTTACTCTCCTGCCAGTTCCATTACCACCGCCCATTCTTCGCTGGTAACCGGGCCTACAGACAGCCTCCCCAGGCGCACCAGGGCCATATTGGCCAATCTTTTATCGGCCTTGATCTGGGCCAGGCCTACGGGTTTCTTTAATTTTTATAGGGCGCCAGGTTCACCACTACCCAGGCATCCTCATCGGTAGTAGGGTCCTGGTAAAACTCTTTGGTTACTTTGGCTATGCCCACGATCTCCAGCCCTTCATTGCTATGGTAATACAATACCTGATCGCCTTTTTTCATTTCCTTCATAAAGTTGCGGGCTGCATAGTTGCGCACACCATCCCAATAGGTTTCCTTGTCTTTTACAAATTGATCCCAGGGATATTTGAATGGTTCGGATTTTACAAGCCAGTAAGCCATGGTAGTAATTTAATAACAGGTTGTAATTAAAAAGTAAAAATACATCCCCATAGGAAATTAAGCAGCGCTTACTACGGATTTCAATAAAAATGGATTTATGATCTTTAAAAACATAAAAATCGGGTTTGGTAAATCCAACAGGAGGCCTTCTTACGTAAGTAATTCAACTACCTCCAATACTGACTCCGCATAAGAAGAAAGTCGACCAAACCAATAGCCTGCTAAATCATCTATACTAAATGACATTTTTGTTCATATGATCGATCATGTGGTGTTACCCAGGAGCTAAAAGGCTCACACGAGGGCTGGCTTTTGCCGGCCTTCCCTTTTTATACCTATTACTACCGCCATAAGATCTATGAACCTCAACACCCTCCATCAAATCTTTTCTACCCATTCAAACCTTCTGTTTCTTCACTACGTATATATTGGTGCATCAGCATTTTTGTTATAACAAACCAGTCTGATTGTCTTTATTAAGCTTATAAAGTTCAGTCTCAAGTGCCCCAGTGTAAGCCTTCTGATCTCTAAAACATGTTTAATTATCAACAAATCTATTCAGTTAAATACTGAACAATGATGTTGGTCCTGGTAACGGATCATGTCCACACCTGATCATTTATTGTATCCACCAAAGGTTACGCTGTAACCTCTATTGTATCATTCAGCAAAAAAATTGTATGAAACAAAAACACTTGTATGTTTCTGAAGATCAGCATGCCATTACTGCAAAGGGAATGGCAAGAAGGCGCTTTTAACCCAAACAGCCGGGCTGGTTACAGTAGCGGCTCTGGCAGACGCCTGTAAGAAAGATAAAAATAATGATGACATGGGCATCAATCTCGGCAGTGGGGATATAGGTATATTAAACTATGCCTATGCACTGGAGCAATTGGAAGCAGCTTTTTATTTACAGGTTATCATGACCCCCTTTAGCGGCATCACGGCTACAGAAACCGCTTTGCTTACTGATATCCGGGATCATGAAGTAGCCCATCGTGAATTCTTCAAAAAAGCACTGGGGATAAAGCGATCCCGGGCCTGGAAGTGAATTTTGCGTCGATCAACTTCAGCAGCCGCGACAGTGTATTGGGCACAGCTAAAGCATTTGAAGACCTGGGGGTCTCGGCTTATAATGGCGCCGGCAAATTGATTACCAGTCCTGACTATTTATTGTTAGCCGGTAAAATTGTATCCGTGGAAGCACGCCATGCGGCCTTTATCCGCGACCTGATCTCCAATGGTTCCTTCGCCGATAATACGGTGATTGACAGCAATGGGCTGGACATGGCCAAAGCACCGAAAGATGTATTGGCCACGGCCTCGTCTTTCCTGAAGTCGAAGCTGAATGCAAATAACTTACCCACTTCCTAAAATAAAACACATGAATATCCATCATATTATTACAGAAGTAGAGCAGGTAGATCCTGAAATATACGACCGGCTCAATCCCCGTCGTAAGGTAATTCAGCAATTTGCGAAGCTGAGTGGTAAGCTGGCATTGGCCGCCGTGCCCCTGGCCCTGGGTAGCTTGTTTAGCAAGGCTTATGGCCGTGGTACCAATGGTACGGTGCTGGATGTATTGCAATATGCCTTAACATTGGAATACCTGGAAGCCGAGTTCTATACCAAAGCGGTTATGAGCGGCATTGTTCCAGCCGGACCACCCACGGGCGCTTTTACTACCATCCGTGATCATGAAAATGCGCATGTGAACTTTCTGAAAACAGCCATTACCGCCAGCGGTTCTACACCACGCACCAAACCAACGTTCGATTTTAGTGCCGGCAATGGCTCGGGCAATGGTCCGTTCAAAGATGTATTCACCAATTATGGCTTATTGCTGGCAGTAGCACAGACCTTTGAGGATACGGGCGTTAGGGCCTATAAAGGACGTGCAGCAGAATTGATAGCCAATAATGATGTACTGACAGCGGCACTGCAGATACATTCTGTTGAAGCCAGGCATGCGGCCCATATACGGTACATGCGCCGCAACTTTTTGAGTAATACCACCATTAAACCCTGGATCACAGGTAAAGATACCGGCGGTATCGGTGCTGCTGTACAGGCAAGTTATAATGGGGAGGACCTAACCACTCAGGCAACTATTGACATTGTAAATATCAACGGAACGGGCATTTCTGTTAATGCGGCTTCGGAAGCATTTGACGAGCCGCTGACTGAAGCAGCTGTACTGGCCATTGTGGATCCGTTCATCGTGTAAGACTAATGGAAGGAGTGTTCTAGTGATGAAAATAGAATGGTTCTAGCTTGACCTGTGCGGTGGCGGCTGCCATCGTACAGGTCTTTTTATCACCAGCCTTTCCTGTCACGCAGGGAAGTGATATGCGCTACATGGTGTTTACCATGCCAGGCATACATGCCCAGTAAATGCCAGAGACTCATCTCTTTTTATGTTCGGGATGCATGACGGTTCTTTTCCATTGGTCATTGCTCAGGTCGCGGATGGCGGCATGCCAGCGGGTATGTAATGCATACAATAAAGTAATAGATATATTTACGGGCACCACTTCTACATCGCGCAAACCGGCCCATAACCCTTCTTCATATGGCTTTATTACAGGATTATCTTCTGTAAGTCCCAGCTTAAAACGGGTATAAGCATTCATATGGCTATCAGGTACGTGGTGCACCACTTGTTTCACGGTCCAGCCACCATCCCGGTAAGGGGTATCGAACTGGCGTTCGTCCAGGTTTTCTATAGCCTCTTCCAGCAAACCCGGTAAGAACTGAATGTCCTGTAACCAGGCCTTTTTTGTTTATCAGAAAAGGGTTGGGGTTCGTATTTACCAATAGGATAACGTAAGTCCATGTTAATTTGAGAATTTGAAAATTAGGTAATTTGAAAATGATCCATTTTGGGCACCCAAAGAGGTGACACCTTTCTTTTGCTGCGAAAACGAAAAGGTGTCACCTCTTCGCTTTAAATCGATAATTTAACAATTAAGACAACCTATCACCTTACAGCCTTGCAAAGCACAGGCATTTTCAAATTTTCAAATTACCACATTAAATCATTACTCCCCTCTCAGATCATGGCCGGTTAAATGAATGAACACATCTTCCAGGTTGGCTTTCTTTACCTCCCTGGGGCGTTCAAAACCAGTAGCCACCAATTCATCGATCATTTTATCGGGAGTTTCAGGGCAATGATCTTCCCGGCATCAATAATGGCAATGCGATCACACAACATCTCTGCTTCATCCATATAGTGGGTGGTAATGATCACGGTAGTACCCTGGGCGCGGATTTTCAAAACAAGGTCCCAGAGGTTGCGCCGCGCCTGTGGGTCGAGGCCAGTGGTGGGTTCGTCCAGGAAAATGATCTTAGGTTGATTGATCAGGGTGGTAGCAATGGAAAAACGTTGTTTTTGACCACCGCTTAATTCCTTGAACTTGTTTTTGGCTTTGTCTTCCAGGTTTACGCTTTTCAGCAATTCGCGGCCATCAACGGTCCGGTTATACAAACCGGCAAACAGGTCGATCAATTCCAGGAGGTTAAGGCCGGGATAGAAGCCGGATGTTTGCAGTTGTACGCCAATGATCTTTTGATCTCATTGGGGTCTTTATCGAGGTTAAACCCGTTGACGATGACCTCGCCAGCCGTTTTATCGCGCAGGGTTTCAATGATCTCCAAAGTAGTGGATTTACCGGCTCCATTGGGACCCAGCAGGCCAAATATCTCTCCTTCCCGCACGTCGAAGCTGATGCCTTTCACAGCTTCAAACTGGCCATATTTTTTAACAAGGTTCTTGACCGAAATGATCACCTGACTCATAAAGACAATATTTGAGGCTGCAATCTAAGAAAGAATCGTCACTCATGGGCTGCCAGGGATGAGTTCCAGCAGTTCACCAGACCCATGAAAAAAATTACACTATGAAAAAGCCCCTCCACGTAGTGAGGGGCCTCATACACTGGGCAGGGGTTCATCGTACTTATAGGGTCACTATGAACATTTGGACATTGATGTTATGGCTAGCACCAGTACGTACTACAATCCCTGCCGGCATCTATAATCCACCAACGCATTACGGGTTATGCTAACCGTAAGCAAAACAGATTTAAGTAATGGTAAGTGGATTTTAATAGGAATGGACAGACGAATGCCATCAAATGAAAATTGGCAAAATATAAGCAATTAGGATTGACTTGAATTACCTATCAGCAGAGGAAATTGGATGTTGCCAGGCAGTGTTGATGAACAAAGTCATCATTGCAGAAAAAGTGGATTTTGAGTAAGGTAGTAAGGTTGAATGAGTGTGGCACAAATGGTATGCATCAAACGGTAAACTCTAATACTAATTTACTATAATATCTATCACGTAACAAATATAATTTCAATACTTGATCCCGAACAATAACAGAATATAGGGTGATCCTGGTCAATGACTATTTCGTCCACATTTTTCTTTTTCTTGTCATGAATCCTAATCTGCATCAACTCATGGGATAATAGGGGACTTTATAGGAAAATTCAATAGATTTATATAAAACAGTCTTATTATGCGGATACCGGGACATACTCCTTCATGCATACCCGCCTTATGGTACCACCCCTTGAATAAGCTTATTTTTGCACGCTTCTTGCACTCCTGCCCGGCCTATATGCTGCCAATGCCCAATCTATCCTGAAGCCTGGTTTTGAGATCCACGAATACCTGGAAATGCTGCGCATCAATGGCAGGATTGCGGATTCGGCCCTTATGAAGGAGCAACCACCCAAGCCATTACAATACCGGTTGATCCATCGCTCGCCGGAAGTGGGATTGAAGAACCAATGGGACCTATGGCTGAGGAAGGATGACCAGGTGGGGGTGATCAGCCTACGGGGTACGGTGGCCGATGCAGCCAGCTGGTTGGAAAATTTCTATGCAGCCATGGTACCGGCCACGGGACAGGTACAATTGAATGACAGTACAAACTTCTCTTATAAACTGGCCGAAAGCCCGGAGGCTACTGTACACGTAGGCTGGCTGATTGGCATGGCCTCTATGGCCCCTGCTATTGCCGAACAAATCAAGGCCTATCGGCAAAAAGGGGTGCAGGAATTTATCATAATTGGGCATAGCCAGGGCGGCGCCCTGGCGTTTTTGTTGCGTTCCTGGCTGCATTACCAAACAGCAGCCGGTGTATTGCCGCGTGATATTGTGTACAAAACCTATTGCAGTGCTGCGCCTAAACCGGGCAATATGCAGTATGTATACGATTATGATTTCATTACCCGGCCAGGTTGGAGCTATACGGTGGTCAATGCATCGGACTGGGTGCCTGAAACACCCTTTAGCCTGCAGTCGTTGAAGGATTTTAATGAATTGAATCCATTCACCAATGTAAAACCTGCCCTTAAAAAACAGCCCTTGCTGGTTCGCTGGTACCTGAACCATGCTTTTAATTCCATGGACCGTGTATCGCGGCGCTCACAAAAAAGTTTCGTAAGTACCTGGGCAAGGTGGTATTCAAACAGGTAAAAAATACTTGCCACAATTGAGGGAACCTGCCTACTCACCAGGTAGTAATTTTATGCGAGCGGGCAGCCCCATTATCCTGATGCCGGATGCAGTTTATCATCAAGAATTTGTATCCGATGGAAAAAATGTTTTCCTCCACCACATGCCCCCGGCCTATTATGCCCTGGCACAACGATTGTATGGAAAGCAGTGAGTGGGCGCTTGCTTCGGAGAGAGGCAGGGTTAAAGTAAAGAGGTGACACCTTTGCTCTTACGAGACGGACGAAAGGTGTCACCTCTTTGCTAGTCTATAAAACGTTATATTTGAGACAATCAGCTTTCCATGAACACCAGGTATTATACCATACCGCCTCCGCCTGTTCTGGCACCCTTTGTACGCTTTTTCTGGGTATTTGAGCACGATATAGCGCCAGGCAGTACCTACGTATATCGTTCCATGGCCGATGGTTGTGCCGAAATGGTATTCCACTACAAGGGTTTGTTCAGCCCCATTGCCGCCGATGACAGTATTACGCCGCTGTACAATTACTCTCTGCTGCAAGCGCAGTCCAAACACTTTAAAAGGTTTGTTACTCAGGAAAGTTTTGGCATTTTTGGCGCCTACCTCTACCCTTTTGCCATTCCACAACTATTTGGGTATGCGGCCACGGATATCATCAATCACATGATTGACCTGAAAGATCTCCTCGGCGTCGAAGGAACCTTACTGGAAGAAAGGATCATGTTGGCCATCAGCAATGAACAACGGGCCCAGCTCCTGGCAGCCTTCCTGGAAGCACAACTGCATAAGAACAAGCAACGGGAACCCACTATTCAAACGGCAGTGAAGCAAGTGATCCATGCTCAATCGCTCATGAACATAGAGCAGCTGTCGAACCATTACAATTTATCGCGGCGGCAGTTTGAACGCAAGTTTACGGAATATGCAGGCTTCACCCCAAAGTGTATTCCCGCATTATCCGTTTCAGGAAGCGCTTCAACAATATGGGAGCACCTTTAAATCGCTAACCGACATTGCCTACGAATGTGGTTATTATGATCAATCACATTTCATTCACGACTTCAAGGAGTTTTCGGGTTATCATCCCGGCCAATACTTCAAGGGAAGGCCGGAAGGTATAGAGTATAAGGAAGTATGATGGCTTTCTATTTTTGCGGCGGTACGAACCCCTCCACAATAACCTTTACTAACCGTATCACTCCATCCAAGATGAAAACTGCTCGTTGGCCAGCTCCGCATACCGCAAAGCAATATTACCGGCAAAATCATAACCAGCCAGGGCAAAACGGGCAGTATCGGTCTTAAAAGTGGCGTCTATATGCTGCCCTGCTTTATTGATGCGTTCCACCGCTGCTGCATCAGCAAATAATTGTTCACCCATGGACATATAGACCACCAACAGGTCATTGTTCCAGGCCACATTGTGTAACCGGGTTTCCGGCAGCAGGTTTCCCGGACTGTTAAAACAGGTGATCAACAGTAAGGTACCCTTGATATTATTGGACCTTGGGCGCACGGCCAGGTAATACCCATTGGTAGTATCACTTTTATCAAATACTACTTTTTCAACAGATTGGGCATTTGCCTGAAAGGGGAATAAGGCGATTGTCGCTAACAACAATACCAGTACAGTAAACAGGATACGGCGAACGGTTGAATAGATCATAAATAAGGGAATGGATATTATTATTCTGTTTTAAACTCTTCGAGGGGCTTGTGAGCGCCGCCCTGATACTTTGAAAGCTCACGGTGATCAACGCAATGATCACCGCCAGCAGCCCTGCCACTACAAAGATCCACCAGCTGATATTGGCCCGGTAGCTAAAAGCTTGCAACCATTCATGCATTACCCACCAGGCTACGGGTGTGGCCAGTACGATGGCGATCAATACCAGCTTCAGGAAATCCCTGGAAAGCAAGCCAACAATATTGGTAACACTTGCACCCAATACTTTGCGCACGCCAATTTCTTTGGTCCGTTGCTCGGCAGTAAACGCAGCCAACCCAAACAATCCCAGGCAGGCAATAAAGATGGCCAAACAAGCAAAAACGGTGGCCAGTGTACCTACAATGGATTCACTTTTGTATTGTTGCCGGTACCCTTCATCAATGAAAGAATAGGTAAAAGGGAAGCCAGGATTCATGGTACGGCAAAGTGTTTCCATAGCGGCCAGGGCCTCTTTTGTTTTACCAGGCTCCGTACGCACCAGCAGGTTATCGTAACTGTATTTTTCGTCCATCCGTATGATCATGGGTGTGATACGGTCGTGGAGGGAATTAAAATGAAAATCCTCTACCACCCCGATGATCGTTCCCTGCTTACCCCAGATAGAGAGAGGTTTGCCTACGGGGTCTTTATAACCAATACGGGCTGCCGCCGTTTGGTTGATCAGGAAGTTGTTGGAATCTGCAAATGCCGGGGAGAAGTCCCGTCCCGCAATAATATTCACCTTTAGCACTTTGGCAAAATCATACCATACACCCGTTTGATTGAAGGATATCATATCATTCGGGTCCTTACCTGGCCAGGTAACGCTTTCGGTGGTATTGCCGTTATATAAAGGATTAAGAGCCGCATGCGTCACCGCACGGATGCCCGGCATTTTCAGTAGTTCATTGCGGAAGGTGGTATACTTGTCGGCCAGGCCATGCTGACCGGGTATGCTGACCAGGTTCTCGCGGTCGTACCCAATATTTTTCGTTTGTATATAGTGCAGCTGCTTGTACACCACCAGCGTGCCGGTAATCAACAGCATGCTCATGATAAACTGAAATACCACCAGGCCGCGACGGAATAATATGGCCCCTGCTCCAAAACGCAGGGCGCCTTTAACACCCGAACCGGGTTGAGGGAGGAAAGAAAAAGGCCGGATAACTTCCTGCTAAAATACCCATAATAACCAACAGGCCGGAAAGGATGAACCATACCTGCGGCTGGCCAAGGGACAATACCAGTTGTTTTCCGGTCAGGTGATTAAAGGCTGGCAGGAATACCATCACCAACGCAACGGCTATAACCAGGGCAATGAGGGTTAGCAGCAAAGCTTCTCCCATAAATTGCCGGATCAGGGAAGCGCGGGCTGCGCCGATGGCTTTGCGAACACCTACTTCACGGGCCCGTTTTACAGACCGTGCCGTAGCCAGGTTGGTAAAATTGATGCCTGCAATCAACAATAGGAATATAGCCACGATAGCCAGCAAACGAACGGATTCGATACGACCTCCATCCTGGTAACCATTTTTAAAACCAGAATAGAGGTAGGCATTGGCTTCAGGTTGCAGGAACAACTCAATATGAAAAGTGGAATTAAAATCAGTATTTCTTCCTTTCAGAAAGTCTTTCAGCTTTGCATCAAACTTTTGACATCTGCATCAGCGCTAAGTTGTATACGGGTTTGCGGTCCGCCATTGGTCCAATCCTTCGCCCAACTGTTGCGACGGAGAAACTCATCCCAATTGAGCAGGTAATCATATTGTTCGGGTTCATTGGCAGGCAAGGTTTCAAATACAGCTGTCACCTGGTAATTGACTGTATTGTCGAACCTGATGGTTTGACCAATGGCCTGCTGGGGAGTACCAAAATAAGTTGCTGCCAGCTTACTGGAAATAGCTATTCCTGAAGGCGTATTAAGCGCATTGGCAGGCGTACCCTCCAACAGGGAATGCTGTACATGGCAAACCAATCGGCCCCGGCATAACGGCCTATCTGTCTGATGATCTTATCACCTACTGTCAGTACATGCCCTTCGGGCCAGGTTATACCAGCCGCATGTACCACTTCCGGGAATTGCTTTTAAGCTCCCCGGCCAAAATACCTGGTGTATCTCCATCGGCAACTACTTTACCGGATGAATATTCCCGTTCCATGATACGAAACAATGTAGAACTATTCTTGTACTGCCTGCCGATGCTTAATTCATCCTTGACCCAGAGAAATATGAAAAGACTGGCCGCCATTCCCAAAGCAAGGCCAAGGATATTAATAGCCGAAAAAGTTTTATTGCGGATCATGCTCCGCCAGGCAATCGTACAAATGCTTTTTACCATGCAGGGAATTTTGAAACAGTTTGAACCAAAAGCAATGCCCGTCTCTATACAGCTAATAATCAATCAAATACAAGAAATCTACCCAATCAAACTGTACGTTTATGATACAAATTACGTACGGTTTTAGGATGGCTGAAAGGCTATGCAGCAATGGGTTTACTTTCCCTGTTTGAACATCATGGGTTCGCCTGGTTGCAGGAAGATCGTTTTCTCCTGTATGAAGGGGCTTGCCGCGATGGAAGTGCGCAAAGTGGATTCTTTTTCTTTAAAATGTATCCAGCCCTTGTAATGGATGGGAATAAGGGTATTGGGCTGGAGTAGCCGTAATACGCAGCCCTTTTACTTTACTGGTTTCAATGGAAATGGTTTCCCAATTATCCAGTTCCGTTACCTGTTTCATTTCCCGGGCTGCTTTTTTGGTAGAGAGTACCCTTGCCGAAGTAGCTGCGAGGAATGCCTTTCCATTGGTATCCAGGTTGTCTTTATGCTGGTGATGGCTTAATAAAACAAGGTCAATATTTTGCAAGCTGGTCATGGGTACCGCCGGGTTTTCGGTTTTACGGGAGGCTGCCCCAAACCCATGATAGTACAAGCCGCCGGCATTGTCGAGCGTAGGATCGGTCAGTATACGGTAGCCGTTCATCTCCAACAGTATGCAGGCCGTATCAATATGGGTAATGGTAAGGTTCATTACTGGTATCGGCAGGCTTGTACCCCCTTGTAACAAAAACGTACGCCTGCTGTATCGTTAATGAACATATTGCTTTTTAACCCAACCTGATTATCAGTCTCTTAAAAACCGGTACTATTGTAGTGGTTGACTACATTATAACTTATCTGCTATGATTCGCAACATGCTTTTGACAGCTTTCAGGAGCTTACAAAAAAACAAGTTCTTTTCCCTCCTCAATATTACCGGCCTTGGCATTGGCATGGCTGTTTTCTTGCTCATTGCGTTGTATGTAAAGTTTGAGCGCAGTTATGAGGACTTTATTCCAGACAAGGATGATATATACCGGGTAAAACTGGATACCTGGCTCAACAATGAGCTGATCATGTCTTCTGCCGAGAATTATCCCGGTGTAGGGCCAGTCCTTCGCCATGAACTTCCCGGAGTAACGGATTATGCACGACTATACAATGTAGGCTATAAGAACAATGTGGTCATTACCTATAAGGAAGCCAAACCCGAACCCATTGCGCTCAAGCAACAGCATTTTTTATATGCCGATTCTTCCTTCTTGTCCATGATGGGTTACCCAATGGTAAAAGGAGATGCCCGGACAGCATTGGCAAGACCATTGACGGCCGTGATCTCTGAAACGTATGCAGCTTTGTATTTTAAACGGGAAGACCCTATTGGCAAAACCTTAGTGTTGCAAGACGATGACCTTAATATGGAGCCGGCACAGGTAACGGGTGTATTCAAGGACCTGCCGGAGAATACGCATTTACAATTTGATGTACTATTCTCCTACAAGACCCTGTTTGGGCGCGGCAATGAAAGTCCAGGACGGTATGACAATGGATGGAGCCGGAATGATATGTACACCTTTATCAGACTGCAACCCGGAACGGATCGCCAGGCCATTGAAGCCCGCTTGCCGGCAATCGTAGAAAAATATAAACCCGGTTCAAAGAATAATGGGCAACAATACGTGTTAGGCCTTCAACCATTAAAAGACATTCACCTTAGGTCGGCCCTGGCCGAAGAAGCCACTGCCAATGGCAATGAACGGATCGTTGTGTTCATGTCCGTAATCGGGCTTTTTATCCTGGTCATTGCCTGGATCAATTATATTAATCTCGCCACAGCCCGGTCGGTGGAAAGGGCCAAAGAGGTAGGAGTACGCAAAGTGATGGGTGCTTTCAAAGCACAGCTCATCAAACAGTTTCTTGTGGAGGCAGCGCTGGTCAATCTTATTGCCATAGCAGTAGCGGTATTGCAGATACTGATGGCCCTCCCTATTTCAATAGTTTATCGGGACTCTCACTTACTCACTCATCACTTTACCAATCCTGGTTTTTATCAGCTATTACTTTGTTATGGATTGGCGGCACTTTATTATCCGGCTTTTATCCTGCGCTGGTACTCTCTTCCTTTAAGCCGCTCACGGTACTAAAAGGAAAGCTGCAACACAGCGGCCGGGGCATTTTATTACGCCAGGGCCTGGTGGTGATACAGTTTATTGCATCCATCGTTCTCATAGCCGGCACCATCATTATTTACCGGCAACTGAACTTTATGATGAACCGCAACCTGGGTATGAACATTAACCAGGTGATGGTAATGGAGCGGCCCGCCATTACCAATCCTGATCGCGCCATCTTTATGCAATCCATAGACCTGTTTCGTAATGAGCTGAAGAAAATACCCGGTGTAACAGCTACTGCAGCCTCCCTGACGGTGCCGGGCAAACAACGGGAATACAAAGTATTGGTGAAAAGGATCGGTGGCCAGCATAATGATTCGGTAGTCGTACGGGCCAATAGTATGGACCATGATTTTCTGCAAACATTTCAAATGCAGTTAATAGCCGGCCGCAACTTTTCGCCCGCCTATGAAGATGAAGAAAACAGTGCAGTGATCGTTACCGAGTCAACAGCCCGGTTGTTGGGTTATACAAATGTGGCCGATATAGTAGGGCAGACCATTTCCATACCTGCTTTTGATGATTCACCACGAACCATTGTAGGCGTAGTCAACGATTACCACCAGGTATCACTTAAGAAAACGATCGACCCTGGTTTATTTGTTTTCTCAAAATACCAGGGTGAAATGTATTCCGTACGGATCAATAGCGATCAACCTGCACAAACGGTAGCCGCCATTCATCGGGCCTGGGATAGGGCCTTTGCGGGCAATCCTTTTACCTATTTCTTCCTGGATGAATATTTTAACCGGCAATACAGCAACGAGCGCCAGTTTGCTACCCTGTTCACAACATTTGCCATCCTGGCGATTGTGATCGGATGCCTGGGGCTGCTGGGGTTGTCGGCCTATACAGCCAGTCAACGAATCAAAGAAATTGGTATCCGCAAAGTATTGGGTGCTTCGGTAACAGATATTGCCAGCATGCTTTCAAAGGACTTCTTGAAACTGATATTCATTGCTATCGTAGTGGCCATCCCCTCACCTGGTATATCATGAACAATTGGCTACATGATTTTGCCTACCGGGTAGCCATTGGCTGGTGGGTATTTGTAATTGCCGGTATGAGTGCATTGCTGATTGCTCTGATCACCGTTAGCTTTCAAGCCATCAAGGCCGCCACGGCCAATCCGGTGAAGAGACTAAGAGCAGAATAAGAAGCGAAGGGGAACCACAGGTTGATGAAAAGTATACCCTAAAGTAATAGGGCACCCATGTAAAAAACATTGCACGGACTTCCAACCTTATCGCTTTTTCCACTCTTATTGAAAACCCTATTTATGCTTGCTAAAACAGCCCCCTGCTTGTTGTCTTACCTGAATCGCCTATATATCCTGTGCAGCTTTTTCCTGTTTACGTGCCAACAGATGACCGCTCAAATTACACCGGCGGCACAAAAGACCATTCAAGCCGTAATACAAAGGCAACAGCAGTTGCAACGAGTTACTTATACCATCCACCGATTAGACACATTCACTACAGCCACTATTTTGGAACATACTGGTCATTGCGATATTACAATGGACAGTACAGATCCTCTTTTTGGTTTTTCTTTCAGGGCCAACCGGGATGATATACCCTCCGAAACTGTATACACGGGGGCAAATCTTTTCAAATGGATACTGAAAAGCGTATCTATACTATGAATCTGAAACCAGGAAAAGGAATTATGGGCTCACCTGGCGGACAAATGGTTTTTCCTGACCTGGTAAAATTAGATACGAATGGTGTGATCAGCGCCAGTGTTACTGAAAATGATTCCTGTTATGTATTGCGGTTTGATTATGCAGACAACGCTACCTATAACGCCGAGCAAAGATTCAAGCTGCTGTTTATTGATAAACATAGCCTGCTGCCCATGGGCCTATACGATCACCTGGTATCACTGGGCAAACGGCAGGTGCTTACCAGGCAGGTACAAACCCTATAGAAAGAGCGTTTCTGTGCAGTTGTACCGCCTTCTACTTGTATTTGCGATAACACCTGTTCCCGGGCCTGCTTTCCATTTTCGGTTATGTACTGAAAGCTCCTGCCCTTCACCTCTTGCTCATAATGCAGCTTTGCCTGCCCGGCACTCACATAACTGATGGCATACCTCAACTCTACTTCCCGCGTCGTTGCCGGAAAACTGATATAGGCTTTAATTCCCTTGCCCGTAATATTGTTTTGGCTTCCAATCGTCCGTTCTCCCATACCCCTGTGGTGCCGCCAATACTCCATACACCATACAGGTATACTTTCACATCCCCATGCCAGGTTTCCATACCCATTACTTCTGTAGGAGAGGGAAAACGGTATTGCGCCTCGCCGCTATTGTATACGTCGAACAGGATAGCAGTATGGGCCGACTGTGGAAAACGGAAACGGTAAATACCCGTTTTCTTGCCTGGTGTAAAGTCAACCGTCACCTCCTCGTCGATCAGGTACGTGCTATAATGCCAGGGGCGGTTGATCTCAGGTCATGGTCATAAGCCATTTTTGCCTGCCAGCTTTCCCGGCTAAGGGGCTTGATGCAGGGCTTTATGGAGAATACCTGCCCCAACCGGCGCGAAACAATGTTTAAGGGGAAACTGGTGATCTGGTTATCCAGGTAATCTTTTCGTTGCGGTGCTACCCGGATCATTTGGTTGGGAAGCTGGATGGTGGGATGGGTAGGTTCCAGTAATTGGCCCACATTTCCGATGGTAGGATCAACGTATTCCAGGTTGGATCTTTCCATCACCTGCCGGGGAGCCCTGGCAGGCTGGCGGGCATATAAGATGGCCATGGGGTACAAGAAAAGTGAGAACAGCAGGGCTGTTTCATATTGTAGGCAAACATTTTCGTTGAATAAAAATCTACCTGCAATAAAACCGGGAGGCACTAATAAAGGCATTAATAAACCCATTAATTGAGAAATTAATGGGTTGTTTTTTAAGTTTTTAGATAAAATAATGAGATTAGGGTTTCACTGGGCTCCGCCCAGGTTACCAGGTTGGCAGAAGAATCGGTCCACGCCCTTCTTTTGTACTTTAGTGAATGGGTGGCTGTTCCTGGTTTTTGGGAACAGGCGGAAGCCCGCAACTATCCGTTTCAAGTTGTTCATCTATATCACAATGACTAAAAGGTTGTGGCGTGCCATCCGTTACGTGGCCATGCAGTGAGGTCGAAGACTCCCACCATATTACATTAGCCCCCAGGTCGTGTTCCCGCTTTTGCGTATTCCCTATCACTGTCACCAGATCACCCGTACGCAGGGTGGTGCCCAAAGTAGAATCATCGGGAGTAAGATCTGATGAGGCTGCCTTGCCGATCTGCCCACCCACAAAGGCCCCTGCCAGTACGGCTACCGCCGCAATAATGGCTGCCAGCAGCAGGGCCAGAATACAGAGAATAACCGTTGCGCATCCCGAAATAAGGATGGCTGCGATCACTACCCCCACCACAGCCCCGGCAATGCCGCCATACAAAGCACCTTTGGCAGCATTACATACCTGGGGGTTGAAATAATATACCCGCATCACCTCCGAGCGCCCGGGAATTGCATCGCCAACACAAAATACATAAGCGCCGCTGGCTTCTATGAGTGGCCAGTAACGCGATTTAACAACAATATCCAGCCGGTCGTGCATGGCAGTAAAGGAAACAGGTCTTCCGTTGTTTCACTGAAGCTGCCCACAATTTCATTGACTGCACCCGCAATACAATTTCTAACTCCATCACCCTGTGAACAACGATCGCTTACAAATAAGCCAATCATGATAATGCCGGCTACCCCTACCAGGCCAGCCATAATCGCCGCACCACCGGTAGCCCCTACAGCTACCCAAAAATGGTCAGTACCCCGCCCACTACTTCAATCGCTTTTAAAATGCCCAGTATCCCCAATATAGTAGACAGGACGCCTAATATGGTACCAAATTGGGTGATCGGTTCCGGAACAATGTCGGATGAATCCGGTGTACTACAACCCGGCAAAATTGGATTACATGCCATTTTGTTTTATTTAAAAAGTTTGGAAAACCTGCATAACAAATACCCGATCAACATGCCTATGAGCATACCCAACAGCCATGACCAGGGAAAAACATTCCATTTCCATGACCAATAGGTGGTGAGAAAAACTACGATGATCACATTAAAGAACGCGGGAATGGCAACCTGCGATAACTTCAGGCGGGCCATCACCACAAACAGAAAAAGGATCACGATCCAGTAAAACAGGATCAGCGCTACCGTTACCTGGAAAAACTGCTGTGTCGAAAAACTCAACGCTCCTTCATATTGTATATTCAATATAGTAAGCGTAATACCTGCCAGGGTTCCCGCTATCAGCCCCGTATTTCCGCAAAGGCCAATATGTTTCAGGTAGGTACTCAGCCATTTTATCATAGCATTCATATCCGGAGGTTTTAATTGTTTATGCGAAGCATTTGGTGACGCCGCCAACCAATGAACTATCGGCCAGCCGGCCAATAACACTCACCTCTTTTTCAATGTAGGCAGCAGGTGTACCTTGCAGGAAACCCGGCACTTCTACATGCAAGGTGGCCAGGAACTGTTCATGGGGAGCAAAAAAATGGCTGGCAGGACTGATGCTCGCCACCAGGTCGGTAGGCAGCACACTCAGGAAGATCTGGCGACTGAAATTGGAATTATTCAAAACCGGGATATGCATAGAAAAGTTTCTGCCCGATTCCGTAGTAAAGCTGCCATCATGCACCTGCGAACCATAGTTATTGATGAGGTTGGGATCATTGGGGTGTTGGATCTTTATATGCACCCCTGCCCGTTGATCACCATTCAGGGTACTTTGGTCAAGAGGAAAATTAAGCTCTACCTGGCTGGCAGGGCCCAGCGAGATCATTTTAGTAGCAAACAACTGTTCGATGGTACCAATACCAAATGGAGATATATAGTAATGTACCAGGGCATTGACAGCCGGCACGGTAGGAGATATATTCCTGACAACGACTTTGGCCTCGGGCAATAGGGTAAATGGCCCCCAGTTATTGGTGGTAATATCCGGACTGTTCCAACTAGGCACACCGCCTCCCTGCAGTACTTCCACCTGACTATAGATAGCCATATCGGGCTTTTCAATCGGCTTATCAAAAGTGACACACTTACACCGCCCTCTTTTTGTAGGATGTGGGCTTCGGCAATTACAAAGCCTGGACAAAAATTTCCGGTTGCAGATGCACGATTGGTGGCAGCAGCAAGTGCCGCACGTGATGAATGTGTTTGCTCCATGTTGGCATGTTGTTTTACGGTGATGTAAACCAATACAGTAGAAAGGCGAAAAGGCAGGATGCTAAAAATCAGTGAAGATCAACCAATCACAATGACCGGGTATACGGAAGTGTAACCTTCAATACAAATCTACTATTACCAACAGGGAAAAACAATACTACTTTAATGGTATTTTAAGAAGCCGGGCAGTGAGCCGGTTATTATTAAATACAGGATCACAAACCAGTTACTTCCGTAAAGGATCGCTCGAAATCCTGTCCATCATTCTCCCGGTATTCTTTGGTAAACTTGAGGTAGGCGTCTTTGGCCATACCATGCCGGCCTAACAATACCAGGCATTTGCATTTTCAGGCCAGGGCATCTGCATTGAGCTGATCAAAAAAGAAGATGCAGTTGGTATCCTTAATAATAAACTCAGCTTCTGCAGCCAGGTCGGCAGTGGATATATAATGTAGTAAGGTATCAATGGTTTTGCCCGATACTTCCGATTTAATATTACCCAGCCAACTGTAATGCATGGTGCTAAGGAATGCCCCCTGCCTACCATTTGCATCAACGGGTTTACATAAGCTTTGTTGATGGGGCCTTTAGTAGCTACCAGTTCCATATAATGCTGGTAATCTATCCGGATAGAATCATGCAGGATATCCAGCTTCCACCTGCCCGATTCTTTACCGATATGGCACTCCCCACTTTTTCGAGGATACCCTTTAGCTTTACCACGTTGACGGAAAAATTGTTCCGGGCATCCTTGATGGGTTTATCCCCCACAAGGTTTCATACAACTTTTCAGAGGCAATGCCCTTGCCATCTTTAAAAGTATAAACCAGTACCAATAAGAATAACTCTTTCAGTATAGGCGTAAACATTTTGGTGATAACGTTCCCTTCTTTGTCAATTACCTCTAATTGACCAAACAGGTAAATAGCAGCACGGTCTTTATTGCCGGCTGGTGCTCCCTGGTCAGCCGCCTCATAGCCTAAGATGGCCGGTGTGGGTATTTTGCCGGACAAAACAGGCTACTGCGGTACTTCCTGCTGCGCAAGTTGACCCGCCCTTTTCTTTCGCCACATCATCAGCAATACACCGGCAGCCACCAGGCAACCGGCTCCCAGGAACCAGATCCAGTCGCGCGAAGCATTGGCCTTTGCGGCGGCGCCACCGCTATTTTGTTGGGCGGAAAATCGATGGTATACACCTTTACCCGGGTAATATTCTGTTTGTTGGTGAACAAAGTTACCGCCACCAGTTTCTTACTGGCCGGACAATAATACAGATCGGCAAAGGATTCAATATCGTGAAAGGCATAAGGAATGGTATCTCCCATCAACTGGTACCCGGGTGATTGCAGTGACCCTTTCATTAATTGCAATACCGAGTTAAACCGGTCGATCGGATGGATCAAAGCATAAAAATCGCGGGTAGCAGGATCAATCACCAGGCTATTGGCAAAACAAAATTGCTGCGCCGGGTCCTTCAGGTGATAGATACTTTTAAATGAATGACTCTTCACGGACCAGGCAATCAGCTCATAATTGTATTTCGGGTTGATCGTCTGGTCGCCAGTTTTACTGCCAAATCCCCCATAATATAAGCTGTATCGCCGGCATTATTGACGCCCAGCGCAGCCAGGTACCTGGGCATAAAGAAATCACCGTCGGGGTCTACCGGCTCCCATTCCCTGGTCGGGAAATGGTAGCGCTGTACTTCATTCCTGTATTGCAATTGCCCATACCCGCCAATAATATATAAGGAGCTGTCTACCGGTGATAGAAATTTATTGGCTTGCCAATAAACCGTCAATGGTCCTCCTTTAAAATTCAAATCCCATTTACCAGCCTGTGGCAACCAGGCGCTTATCGCCTGTTCGTCAATATTAAAATTATATAAGGTATTCCCGGCTGCACTAAAAATAGATTGGTTACCGGGTGGTAAGGTATCATGCCCCATAGATAGTCTTAATCCTGTCAGTTCTCTTTGCTTAAAAGAATATTGATACAATGAATCCGATGAAACGATATAGAGGCGTTCACTATTCTTATCAAAAGCTACACTGGCCACACCCCGCGTATCCAGTGTTACGGCCCCCACCCAATTTTGATGGCGTGGTTTGATCCATACCGGGTTTTTAACCACCGCCACCCGGTTCTTTATTTCATCCACTCCTTCCGTGCCATCAATTTCCGAAAGGGGGTAATAAGCCACTGGCACACCACCTGTCGAAATCCGGATATCCTTGATATTCATAGGCGGGATATCGGTTATTTGAAACCCTGATAGATCATTGGTACCAAAAAGACCCGATAACAAGCAGCTTGTGAAATATTGGCCTTACCCGTAGCTATCAGCCGGTTATTGAGGTAAAAACGGGTATCCTGTGTTTGTCCATCCAGCGTAAGTTTAAACTGGTTCCATTGATTGTACAAGTGGAGTGAATCAATGGTAAATTCACCGGAAACCGTTTCCCCGATCACAAAGTTGAACTTCTGTAATTTCTGATTATAAACAATATCGATGTTCTGGTTATTACTGGTCACCAGGCGCATGATATAGCCAAAGTAGGTTTCCAGGTTGGGCGTAAAACCAAGATCGAAGCTTATTTCGGTTGGCTGTTTAAAGCATAGGGGGCTTTAGGCGTCAGGTTAAGGGAGGTTCTTTTTCAGGAACAACCTCATGACTGGAAAACCTTAATCCATGCGACTGACAGAAAGCATTGTGGGCAATCAATAAAGAACATACCAATAAAAGGAGTCTCCCCATAAGCAAGCGAAACTAATATAAAGTACAAATTACTTATTCTGCCGTATTAAACGGGATAGATGCCCGCAAATTTTACTACAAGAAGAAATGATAAATAATGGAGACTGAAATAGTTATTTATAACTGTATGTCAAGTTCATCCCCAGTAAAGGCCAGCGGCATCAACATACTGGCTGTGGGGATAATATACACTTTGCCTGTTTTGCCGGCCAATATCAACCGCACCGGATGTTGGGTGCGTTGTTCAAACTCCTGCAACCGTTGGCGGCAAATGCCACAAGGGCTTATTGGATGATCAGCGGGAACGCCATCACCTTCATAACTCACCGCCAGGGTTTCAATGGCCTCACCAGGGTAAATAACACCTACTGTTGACAACAATACACTTTCGGCACATAGGCCCGCCGGATAAGAAGCATTCTCCTGGTTGGCACCAATAACCAATTGCCCATTTTTTAACCGGGCTACCGCTCCCACCCTAAAGCGGGAATAAGGCGCCCAGGCATTTTGTGTCACCTGCCGGGCTTCTTTCAATAAAAAGGCATCTTCCTTTTGCAGGTCTTCAATGGAATCATATACGTCGTAAGAAAATTTGTATTCTGCTTGGTTCATGCTTACAATTTAAGGAAAGTCAGGTACAATTAAAGTCCGAAAGTCGGGAAGTCGGAAAAGTCCGGAAGACGGAAAAGTCCGGAAGACGGAAAGACAGAAAAGTCAGGAAGTCGAAAAAGCCGGCAAGTCCGAAAGTCAGGAAAACAGTAGGCCCGAAACATCATTTTATTAGTCAGGAAAGAAAAAGCCCGGAAATCAGCAAGTATTTTACCAATCAGCGAAATACTTTCGGACTTCCGGACTTCCAGTCTTACCGACTGATCTATTAATGAATACTGCTAAACATACGGCTCCAGCGAACGCCCTTATCCCAGCTCATCCAGATGAGCCATGCTTCACCTACCACGTGATCTTCAGGCACAAAACCCCAGAAACGGCTATCCTGTGATTGATGGCGGTTATCACCCATCATCCAGAAATAATCCATTTTAAAGGTATAGGTATTCGTGGGCGTACCATTCAGGAATACTTTACCATCGCGCATTTCCAGTTCATTGTGTTCATATACCCGGATGGCCCGCTCATACATGGCATAATTATCGTCCGTAAGTGTAATGGTAGCCCCTTTCTTAGGCACCCACAGTGGTCCGAAATCATCTACCTGCCAATGGTGTTTACCATCGCGCGGAAAGATCTTGGAATCCTGTTGCTTCAATACAGTAAAGCTATCGGCCACGCCATTCTTGATCATTTTATCCTTGGCTTCATTGGTTAGCAGCATGCGATAGCGGTTGCCGCCCAGTGGAATGATCTCCGATTCATCAGCCTTGTCAAAATCATACTCTTCTTTCAGTACATCAAAGTCCAGTTGCTGGCCCTTTGTTACAACATCATAATACAACTGCATCTTGGGCGGCAGGAAGGCTTTTTACCATTGATGTACAATACTGCATCAATGATCTGCAAAGTATCGCCTGCAATCGCCACACATCGTTTAATATAATTCTCTTTTTTTATCTACAGGGCGCACAATGAAGGGATACTGCTCGGGATCATTCAGGATAACCTGACGGCCCACGTCCATATTGCGGTTACCCAATTCCCAGGCTACATCATAATAAGGGTTTTTGGATTGGAATTCCGGCAGGTTGATCACCGTATCGCCCGCAGGGAAATTGAACACCACCACATCATTCCGTTTTACCGGACTGGCAAACCAGCGGGTATAAGGAATGTGGATCAATTCGGAATACGACTTGCTATGCGTAATGGGCAGTTCATAGTGTACAAAAGGTACCGCCAGGGGTATTGGGAATACGGGGACCATAACTAAGCTTGCTCACGAACAGGAAATCATTCACCAGCAAGGTCTTTTCCATGGATCCGGTGGGAATCGTATAGGCCTCAAATACAAAAGTGCGGATCAGTGTAGCTGCTACAATAGCAAATACCCCGGCATCGATCCATTCCCGGGCAGCCGTCTTTTTATGTTTTTTAACGATTTCCGGACCATAATACTTCTCTTTGGCGCTAAAACCAATCACAGGCAGGTAAAGGAATCCGAGCAATACCGTAGCGGCATGCTCTAAAAAGCGAAACTTGCCAAAAAGTTTAACAAACTCTACCAGTATCCATAAACTGATAAACCAGCCTCCCACCGGGATGAACTGCCAGAAAAACCAATGCGTTTTTAGCCCCGATACCTTTACCATTTCCCAGGTATTCAGGAAGGGTACAAATGCTTTCCAGGCCGGAATACGCGCCTTTTGGAACATTTTATACAATCCTACGGCAGGCAATAGTACAATCAGCAGCGAGATAATAATGATAACGGTCAGATCGTGTGAACTCATGCTGTGCTTTTTAAAAAATTCCGGGCAAAAATACCATATTAATTCTCATTGAAACAGGGTATTAACCAGGATTTTACGAATATATTGCCCCCTCCGGGTGGTCCATTTTTGGAGGCTAAAAAGTATTTGAACAGTTCTATTAGTTGTAATATCTTCCGGTTTGTTACCTATTTATGGTATTATTTTCCATACGCGACGTCCAAAACCTTACTGGTATTAAAGCACATACACTCCGCATTTGGGAACAGCGGCATAGCATCCTCAACCCCAGACGCAAGCAAAGTAACCACCGGCTTTATGACAACAACGACCTGAAACGCTTGCTCAGGGTTGCCTTCCTGTACCAACAAGGATACAAAAATACTGAAAGCAATAGATACTCTCGAACGCCCGGTGCCTAAAACCCGGCGCCGGGTATTATTATATACACTACTTGGTGAGCGACATGAGATACCCCTGCTATTCATGCAGTATATGCTCAAAAAAAATTGTATCCCCTCTATTTACCTGGGCAGTAATGTAAAGACAGAAACCTTGAAAGCAATATGCACCCAATTTGAAAAGCAGCATCCCGACCAGCCCATTACCCAAGTGTATTTTCACCTCATTACCAATCTCATTAAATCCGACCTGGGCGATTACCTGCATAAGGTAGGTGGCTTGTTTCCTGGTAAAGAAGTGATCTATGGAGGTTCCAAAACAGGCACTTATATAGCCCGTGGCATCCCGGTTAATGTAACCCTGATCCGGGAACGGCCGAGCTAAAAGCATTTTGCGAGGCCAGGTAACAATCTGGTAATTTTAATTTCGGGGAGAAAATGTAATTTAGGCCCATCTAACTAACTGCCTGCGATGGAAATCGAAATTACCAAAAAGCTCCTGAATGGTTCAGAAGTGAGCTTTGAAACTGTGTATTATACTTACAGGGATAAGTTATATTTCTATTTTTTAAAGCGCATCAAAGACCAGTCTGTTTGCAAAGACCTGGTACAAGATACCTTTATTAAACTGTGGCGCTACCGCGCCAGCTTAAGGACCGACCTGAGCCTGTCCTTACAGATCTTCCGCATTGCCAAAACCTCTCTTATTGATGTGCTGAAAAACAAGCCCAGCACAGGATCATTAATGTGCCGGAAAAAGAACTCCATACCATTGCCGAGCAGGAAAGAGAAGAAGAGAATGAACATGTAGTTTACCTGAAGCGGGAGATCAAAACACTTCCTCCCATCCGCAAAAGATCATCGAATACAGGTTGCAGGGATTGACCAACCAGGAAATAGCCGACCTGCTGGCCATCTCAAAAGAACCGTAGAAAATCAATTGAACAAAGCATTCAGTGAGATCAAAAAAAAATGCAGACATCCCTACCCTGCTCATTTGCCTCATTATAAAAGCCAACTGCTGATCCATTAAAATTCACATACATACCGCGCTTTTTATCAGTACACTTTCGCCCTTCCCAGGCTAGCTTCAAAATTCTTATGTTAATAGATTATTACCGGTAGGTACATTTTTACTTCCAATCGTATTTATATATCGATGGAAATAACGAAACAACAGATCAGTCTGTTCCTTGCCAATAAATTACCTGCTGCTGAAGCCCAACAGGTAGCCGACCTTCTAACCGCCCACCCCCACCTGCTGGATGAATTTTTCAGTGAGGCGGAATGGGAAAGTTTTGAAACCCATGAGCAGGTGCCCGCCCATATCAACCAGGAAATGCTTGCCTTTATCAAAAAACGCCAACAGCCGGGTATCATCAGGCGCCTTACCAGGGGGTGGCTAAGAGTAGCTGCCGCCCTGCTGGTAGTCGTGGCAGGATGGCTTTTGTACCAGCAATTGGATCACCAGCCCTTACCTGAAAAAAATACCCCGCCAGCACAAGCCAGGGTAATCCAACAAGAGATCGTTTTGTCCAATACCACCAAAAAAGAAATGAGTTACAGATTAGAAGATGGCTCCGAGATCATACTGTCAAAGAACAGTACCGTCAAATACATCAAGCCCTTCGACGCACATAAAAGAGACCTACACCTTACCGGTGAAGCCCTGTTCAAAGTGGCCCAAGACAAGGACCGGCCTTTCACCGTATTTGCCAATGGATTTTCGACCACCGCTTTAGGCACCTCTTTTAGGATCAAGGCTTATACGGCTGATAAAATGGCCCATGTACAATTGTATACGGGACGTATCGTAGTAAAGAACCTGCGGCAGGCCAATAATGCCCTGTACATGGCGCCAGGCGATCAATGCTCTTTTGATTATACGGCCGTTAGTTTGGCAAGGGTTACAACCAGTCAATCGCCTACTGTAACAGCCATACCTAAAAAGCATCCCTCCCTTGTTGCCACCGGAGGTATTGAAGAAACAGCCGAAAGCATCATTTTCAAGAATACAAACCTTATCACCGTCATGAACAAGCTGAGTGAAGTGTACCGGGTACGCATCAGCTATGACACAGCAGCCATACAAAATAAAAAGTTCATAGGAACCATTGCCAGGGAAAGCACACTGGAAGATGTATTAAATACCATTACACTGCTCAATGATCTACAATTTATTAAGAAGGAAGAAGTTTACTTCATAACAAAAAAAAACAATAGCCTGACAAAAGCCAATATTGGAACACCCCAAACCGGGGATGACATTGTATTACCTAAACTAATAAAATGAAAAATTTTACCCATGCACGCGCATTTGTTTGCCTGCTAACCGTGTTGTTGCTCACGGGCAAACTGTATGCTCAACAAAAAAAAAAGGATGCACTAAAGGGAATTGTTCAAAATGAGAAAAAGAACCCCTGGCGGGAGTATCTGTTACTATCCAAAACAGAGCCGCTGGTTTTAGCAAAACAGTTCAAACCGATGAGAAAGGGATCTTTGCATTGAGCACCCTCACTGTTGGAGGGCCTTACAGCTTTGCCTTCTCTTACGCGGGTTATGAAAAGAAATTATTGACCGGCTACCAATACAATGAAGAGGAAGAGATCAGCTTAGCCGTTCAGCTGGCGCCATTGCCCAAACAATTGGATGAAGTAGTGGTAGTGGGTTATGGAACACAGAAAAAAGTAACGGTTACCGGTGCTGTCACCACTTTGACTTCCCGCGAGCTGCAGCAAAGCCCTGCTTCCAACCTGACCAATGCCCTGGCAGGCAGGTTACCAGGCTTAATTGCAAGCCAATTTTCCGGTGGTGAGCCTGGTAACGACAAAAGTACGCTGCTGATACGCGGCTCCGGCACTTTTGGTGGTAGTACAGCCCCCATTGTTATTGTGGATGGTATTGAACGTGACTTCAGTAACCTCGATCCCAATGAAGTTGAAACATTTACCATCCTGAAAGATGCCTCTGCTACTGCCGTTTATGGGGTGCGGGGCGCCAATGGGGTAATCATTGTGACGACCAAACGGGGCAAAACATCTGATAAAGCCGTGGTGAGCTTTAAAAGCTCCGTAGCCCGCAGTTCATTGATCAAAGTGCCCGAATATTTAGGATCTGCTGATTATGCCATGTTGTACAATGAAGCCAGGTTGAATGATAACCCCGGGGCCAATCCAGCATCATTGGGGCTTTTCAGTGATCAGCAAATTGAGAATTTCCGGAAAGCCAAAGGTGATAACTCCGATGGTTTGGGCTACAATCTGGATCTGCTGGACTATGCCTTTAAGCCCAACTGGATGCAGAACTATAATTTAACCGTTGCAGGCGGTACCAACAGGGCCCGTTATTTTGTTTTGGCCGGCTATATGAATCAGAAGGGTAACCTCAACCATACTATAGACGATCAATACAATACCGGTTCCGCTTATAAACGGTATAACTTCAGGTCTAATATTGATATCAATGTTACCGACAACTGGTATGTACGCCTGGACCTGGGCGCCCAGATCGGTGATCGCAATACGCCTGGTGTATTCAACCGCGATAACTCTTTGCCAACGGTGAAGAACATCATTATGCTGGCCAATACCCAGGCTCCTTATCTCCCCATCACCTTGCAAAACAATAACAACCCGGCCAACGCTGGCAAAATTGCCAACTTCCCCAATGGCATGTTGTTTGGAGACGCTTTGTACCGGTGGAATATATTGGGTGAATTGTCAAGAGCCGGATTTTCACAAGAGAAAAGTACAGCCATGCAGGGTGCTTTTATCATGGGGCTTAAACTTGATGCCATTACCAAAGGCCTGAAGATAGAAGGTACTTTCTCTTATGATTTCAACAATATCTCCACCATCGACCGGTCAACTGCTATTGACAAAGATGGATATAAGCAATATGCCACTTACGCCTATTTTGCACCTAATGCAGGAGCCAACGTATACATGAATGGCGGCAAATATGAAGGCGTTTATACTGGCCGGCGGGATGTAGACAATACACTGAACAATGGCCTGAACAATGGCAACAACACTTCCCGGATGTTTGCCATGGTTAAGCTGGATTATGCTCGCTCCTTTGGATTGCACAATGTGACTGGTTTGTTATTGGGTACCCGTGAACTAAGGACCATCGGCAACCAGGTGCCTTTTGCCAACCAGGGTTTGTCGGCACGCGCTACCTACAACTATGATGAACGTTTCCTGGGTGAAATAAACATGGGTTATAACGGTTCAGAAAACTTTGCCAAAGGAAAACGGTATGGCTTTTTTCCCGCTATCGCTGCCGGCTGGATCTTGAGCAATGAAAAATTCATGAAGGATGTTTCCTGGATCGACTTCCTGAAAATCAGAGGATCATTCGGGATGGTAGGTAACGACCAGATTAGTGGCAACCGGTTTTCCTATATTCAATTTTTGCCCCGGGCGGGAGCAATGATTACTACTTTGGCACAGACTACTCCAATCTGTACAACTCCAGTAACCGGATATCGGAAGATCAGCTTGCTAACATGGATGTTACCTGGGAGAAAGCAAAGAAAACCAATATCGGTCTTGACCTCGCTTTCCTGAAAAACGACTGAATATAATTTTCGATATATTCTTTGAGCACCGGTACGATATCCTTACCAGCTTAGCTGACCCCAACAGGATCGGATTCCCACAGGTATTTGGTAAGGTCGCGCCGTTGATCAATGCCGGAATCGTAGACAACAAGGGATTTGAAATTGAAGTAAGCTGGGCTGATAGGATCGGTAAAGATTTTAGCTATAGGATACGTCCTAATTTCTCCTTCGCTCGCAACAAGGTCATTTTTATGCGGGAAGTAGTACGCAAGTATCCCTGGATGTACCGCACCGGCCAACGACTGGGTCAGCAATTTGGATATGTATTTGATGGGTTTGTGCAAGATCAGGCGGAGGCGGATGATATTACCAACAATGCCCGCCAGTTTGGAAGGGTCATCCCGGGAGACCTCAAATACAAGGACCTGAATGGAGATGGAAAGATCACCCAACTGGAAGATCAGATGGCGCTCGGTCATCCCCGTACACCCGAAATACAGTTTGGTCTGCCCTTCGACTTTAGCTATAAGAACTTTGACCTAAGCTTCCTGTTCCAGGGTGCGGCCAATAGTTCTATTTTCCTGTCCACCTCTGCTATATGGGACTTCCCCGCCATCACCAATATTCAATCTGAAGGGGATCGTATTGGAAAAGTAAAAGCCATTCACCTGCAAAGATGGAGACCAGGTTTGTCGGCCAAGGAAAATGCCAATGCCAAATACCCGGCTCTGCATTATGGCTCTTACGAGAACAATAAACTGACCGGTAACAATTTCAATAGCTCCTTCTTCATGTATGATGGTCAGTATATCCGTTTGAAGAATGTGGAAATAGGTTACAATATGCCACTGTCATTGATCAAAAGATGGAAGCTGCAAAAGTACGGTTTTATATACAAGGCTCTAACCTTTTTACCTGGGATAAACTGGGCGACCTGGATTTTGACCCGGAAATGGGTAATACCAGCGGCAGCAATAACAGCGATGGTTATTGGTATCCCATCAATAAGGTCATCAATTTGGGTCTTGAAATTTCACTCTAAATCATGTCAGCTATGTTCAATAAAAATAACAACCAATTATTACTCTTGACCTCAGTACTGATCCTGACAAGCCTATCCTGTAAAAGGGATTTCATGGATCGGAGGCCGGATGATAAAATGTCTGAAGCACAGGTTTTTGCCGATTACACCAAGGTCAATAAACTGGTAGCTGTACTGTATGGCGATATGCACAATATTGCCCGGGGATTTGCTTACCTGCAGCACTTTTCTTTAAGTTCTGCCACTGACGAGTGTGAAGGCAGTGGTGTGCAAAGCGCCCAATCTACCAATTTCAATACCGGCAACCTGAATCCGGCCAGTATTGGCAACAATTCAACAGGCGACCAGTACAAGTGGGACTGGTTGTATACCGCTATCCGTAAAACCAATGTGATATTGGAAGGGGTGAGAAAATACAAAACACCCGATAATCCATTAAGTACTGGCGACCTCAATGTACGCCTGGGTGAGACTTATTTCTTCAGGGGTTATTACCACTTTCTGTGCGTCCGGTTATATGGCGAGATCGTATACATGGCTCATGCTGGTGATATTACTGAAGATATGAACTATAAGCGTGAGTCATTCCACGTAATTGCCGATAAGATCTGTAAGGATATGGATTCGGCCATTGCCCTGTTGCCCGCCAATCAGCCCAATGCCGATTTCTTCCGGGCAGAAAAAGGCGCCGCCCTGTCAGTCAAAGCCATCGTACGCTGGATGCAGGCTACCCCCTATACAATGGTGGTACTTTTCCCGGCAGCGAAAATCGCATCGGTAAAGATTATGGCAATAAACCCGAACGCTGGACCATTGCCCGCGATGCAGCCAAAGCTGCTCTGGATCTGCAAGGTTCCAATGGCGGACCCCGCTATTCCTTATATGCCAAATATTCCGCCAGTGATTTTGTCAGCGGCTCTAACAATAAGGTATATACCCGGCTGCGGGAAATGTTTCATGATATAGATGCCTTTAAGAACGAAGCCATCTTTATCAATTCCATTGATAAAAACCAGGCCTGGCAGGGTGACAATTATCCCCTTCGGCCAACGGCCAGTCGCGCAATACACCTGTACAGGAACAGGTAGACGAATATGAATACAAAGCACCCGACAATTATGGTTACCCCATCTACGCTGCCAATGCAGCAGCCAATGGATATGATGACAAAAACCCTTATGAAAGTGTGCAACGTGATCCCCGCTTTTACCGTGATATCATGTACCATGGTAGCACCTTCAGAAGTGCAGTGATCAATATTGCAGATGGAGCGGATAAATTAGGCGCCGTAGTCAATAGGTCTACTTATACCGGTTATTTCCACCGTAAGTTTTACCGCGAAGAATACTTTGGTGGGTCGCCCACTTTTAACATGAGTTTCCCCTTGATCCGCCTTCCAGAGATCATGTTGATCTATGCCGAAACATTGAATGAAACCAATGGATCTGCTGCCGATATTGTCAATATCCTGAATACCATCCGTACCCGCTCTTTTATGGTACCTGTGCCTCCTTCTATCCAAGGAGATAAAGCAAAAATGAACGAGTACCTGCAGCGCGAACGCCGGGTCGAATTGTATTATGAGAACAACCGTTTCTTTACCACCCGTCTGTACCTGGACCCTACCAGTCCCACAGAGTTGGCCAAAGAAGCCGCCTGGAAAGCTGCTGGAGCTACCAATGACGAACGTTCACAGAAATGCGCCCTGCCTTATCCCAAAAGTCAGCGTATGATCAATGGCATGCGGCCTGTAGAAGATCCTGCCGGTAAGATCGTGATCGGAGGTAAGAAATACCGCATGGAACGTTATTGGAAGGAAGACCGTGTATTCCTGCCACAATTCTATTTCTTCCCCTTGCAGGCAGAGGAAGTCGCCCGCTGCCCAAGTTTGGGACAGAATCCCGGATACTAAATAACCAGTTCCTATTAATTTAACGAGGCTGATCAAATTGAAATTATTTCAATTTGATCAGCCTCGTTAAGCTTTGAAGAAACAATTTTAACTTAGGTAATTCAATGTGTGCCTGGATGACCTACCCCGTTTTCACCACAATCATTGCCTGATAACATGGCCCGGCAGCAACCGGCACACTCCATTTGCTGCCTATGTACAGCAATACCATCCAGGGCCGGTTTTTGGCAGGCATGATCAGTGAGCGCTGGCAGGCAATTTACCAGTTACAAAGGTGGGCCACTCTGCAGCGCTGTATCAGCCGGGCGGCAGCGTGACTCACCTTAAAGCAGCGACAAGCTTAAACGACATTGATTCACCATTGTCGATTGCCGATTCACGACTGCCGATCAAAACCTAAAGCTCACATTCGCACTCACCCTCCGGGGCATCATGGGTTCTACCGTGGTCCAGCCTTTATAATATTCTTTATCCGCCAGGTTGTCTACTTTCAAACCAACCCGGAAATTACTGCCATTGTAAAACAGCGAAGCATTGAACACCGTATATTCAGGAATGGCAAATACCCCATTGGTCGTATTATTCGTGATCTTGTTCACACTGGCATAGTTACCACCAAAACCAAGTCCCAGCCCTTTAAGATCTCCATTCAATAAAGTATAGCTGATCCATCCATTGGCCAGGTTTTGCGGCCCCGCACCTACCGGCCGCAGACCAACCGTGGTTTTATCCGTTTTATCATTCTTGCTTTCATTATAAGCATAGCCGGCAATTACACTCAATCCAGGTATTGGATTGGCAATGATATCTGCTTCAATACCCCTGCTAAACACATTACCATCCTGGATCGTATAACCTGCTTTCTCGGGATCAGGTCGCGTGACATTCGTGACAAAAATATCATAGTAGCTCACCGTACCAGCCAGTTTACCACCAAACAGCTCCATCTTCACTCCCCCTTCCCACTGGTTGGCTTGTTGTGGTTTGAAATTGCTCACACTACCATCCGGTTGTGTGGCAGCTGCCACATTTTTAAACCCATTCATATAGTTGGCAAATACCGACACCTGGTCTTTCACCACACTGTACACCAGGCCAAACTTGGGCGAGAAAGCTGTTTGAGCATAAACGCCGGTGGTTTTACCATTGCCAATATTGTACGTGCCTTTATTGTCAAAACGGTCTACCCGCAGGCTTACCATGGCCAACAGCCGATCCGTTATATTCAACACATTCGATGCATAAGCACTATAAGTATATTGCGTAGTAATATTTTTGGAAGGCGTTATCAGCGCAACCTTAGCATCTGCTGCCGCTTTGTTGAGCTGACCATACCGTACATCATCCGTCTTCACACTGTTCACCAGGTCAAACAGCGCATAAGCCTGGTTATTATTGCCCTTGTTGCTGAAGTAGTCGAGGCCGGCCACCAACCTGTTGCGCATGCCCAATACCTTAAAATCGCCAATAAAGTTTTGTTGTATATCCAGCGTGGTGCCGGTCGAGTTCTGCGAACCTACATAACGGCTAAGCAGGGTATCCGTGGCGCCAAGGAACATCACATAAGAGTACAAGCCCTGTGATTTTCGCACACTTTGCGATACGATCGTTTGTGAAGTCCATTGGTCCGATATTTTATAGTTCATCTGGCCATAGAGGTTCATGGTAGGCGTTTTGATCGTAATATCATTGGCCGTAAAAGAACGCTTCCAGTCAATACCCAATTCATTGGGCGTGGTAGCAACCAATTTACGCGTACGATTCAGGAATACCATCAGTGGGTTGGTACCTTCACTGCTGAAAAACTCTGCATTGAAATGGAAATTGAGCCGGTCGCTGGCTTTATAGATCACCGAAGGCGCTACAAATACCGATTTCTTAAAACCGGCATCCTGCCAGCTGTTCTCATAATGATAAGCAGCATTTACCCGGAACAATACATTGCTGTCCTTTCCCAGGGGCGTATTGAAATCGGCCGCTACCCTATTGAGGCCAAAAGCGCCGCCGGTATAACTAATCTCTCCACCAAAACGATCATAAGGCTTTTTGGTAACGATATTGATCAGGCCGCCAAAAGAAATAAGACTGCTGCCAAACAAAGTACCCGATGGGCCTTTGATCACTTCCATCCTTTCAATATTCGCTGGATCAAGACCGCCATTGCTCAAACCGGCAATGCCATTGATCATGGATGGCTGTACCACAAATCCCCTTAAGGTAAAATAAGCAGCACCATCACCACCACGACCGGTTGATGACCATAACTTATCAATACCTGGTGCATTTTTCAAAGCATCATCCACATTCACAATGAGCTGTTCTTTCATCAGCTCATTACTGATCGTAGAATAAGCTTGCGGGTTTTCCATATTCTTCAGCGGCATGCGCGAAACATAATCACTTGATTTACGAACAAACTTGCGCCGGCCACTGGTAATCGTCACCGTTTCCAGTTCTTTCTCCGACAACTTTAGCTCTATGGAAACAGCAATGGTTTCTTTATCAGTTACGATCACCGTTTGCGTAGTAGTTTCATAGCCCGTGAGCGATATCTCCAATTGATAGGTGCCAGCCGTCAGGTTCCTGGCGATAAAGCTGCCATCATCCGCAGTTACGGCTGTTCTTTTTAAACCTTTGAATTGAATGGTTACAAAAGCAGCGGGCTGGCCATCGGCCGTGCTGATCTTTCCTTTGATAATGCCATTGCCCTCTTCGGGGTCATTGGCCAGGGCCTGTAAAGAGGCCACCAGTAAAATTAGTATGGATAAATGCCGGAGTAATTGCTTCATATTGCGGTTCAATTTTGAAGCCGCAAATGTCCGTCCGACTGCCTGCAATCCATTTCCTAATGCGGAAAATGGGTTTACGGGATAGGGAAATTACTTCCCAAACACACTTACCCAGGTATACAGCACAAAGCTGATACCATAAGCATATAAAAGCGTAACCGTAGCAGGGTGCCCAACAAAACACACGCGATGACGATGAATCCAAAGAGCGCCAGCGCCATCGAGTACCATTGTACCAGCAGGTTGCCTTTCAGGCGAATAGGGAAGATCATATGCCCCAGCGGCAATCCCAGTGACATAATGACCAGGCCGGCAAACACAACAGGCTCGGGATTACGCGGCAGGAATAAGCCCGTGATCACTACGGCAAGGCCAGCTACCAACGAAGTAATAAGCGCAATGGCATTCGTCTTTTCACGATTGCTCAGCGCATATTTGCCATCTTTATGAAATAAGAGGAAGAAGTTGGCCAGTGGGTTGATCACCCAGCTGGTGATCACAAACAACAGATACAAGGCCATAATACCCAATCCTATAACCGCAATACCGTCGCCACCCCGTTCAGAAAGACGGGTAATGACCTGAATGCCTACGTAAATACCCAATGGAATGACCCAGCGGGCTCTTTTTCCTTTATTGTTGATCCAAAAACTGTATTGCAATAACCATTTGTAAGGAGGGATCTTTGATTTCAACGCCTGCTTCAATCCTTCGCGGGCGCCTTCCAGGTTGGGATGCAGGCGCAGGGCTTCGCGGAAATGGGCGGCAGCTTCTTTGTGCCGCCCTTTTTCCAGTTTATTCCAGCCTACCGTAGTATGTGTATAAGGATTTTCAGGGTCTTTCTCCAGCGCATCCTGCATCGTTTCAATGGCATCATCTACCCTTTTCAACTTATTCAAAGCAGTAGCGCGCACATTGAGGCAGGTAATATTTTCAGCATCTACCGCCAGTCCTTCATTGGCTTTTTGCAAGGCTTGCTCAAACTGCTTTTCTTCCAGTAATACCAGTCCCCACAGGCCAAAAAATTCGGCACTCCAGGGACTTAGTTCAACTGCCCGTTGCAGGTAGCGCAGGGCCTGGGCATTTGAGTCGAGTTGGTAATAACCAAAGGCCAGCAGGTAAAAGTAATACCCTTCATGCGGCATCAGTTGGATGGCCCGCTTGATCACTTCGATGCCTTCTTTGTATTGTTGCTGATCAAATTTGCACCGGGTCAGTAAGCCCAGCCCATAATCATTTTCCGGATCTATGCGCAATGCATCGGCCAATTGCCGTTCCGCATCTTTGGGTCGCCCCTGCGCCAATAATAAATTAGCCCGTTCCAGCAAGGGCGCTACATCCGTCATGATTACTTTTTGATCTTAAGGAATTTCAGGATATCATCGTACAACCCGCCTTCATTGGCATATAAAGCATAATTGCGGGCCGATGAAAACCATTCCAGTGTAGTAGGACGGTGTTGCTTTGCCGCCTTCAGCAGGTCTTTGGTGCCCAGTGGCTGCAGGTTGCCGCTGGCCATCGAATCGCGCAGCTTATCTTCTACCGCAATATCGATCATCGCTTTGATATCAGCCCCTGAATAATCCGGTGTTTCTTTCGCCACCTTGCGCGTATCAATATCCTTTACGGGCTTATCTTTCAACATGGCTTGTATGATCTCTTGGCGCGCTGTTTCATCGGGCGGCTCAACAAAGATCACCCGGTCAAACCGGCCCGGCCGGCGGAAGGCTGCATCCACACTCCAGGGAGCATTCGTAGCTGCCAGGATCAATACCCCTTCATTGTCCGATTGTACCCCGTCCATTTCGGCCAGGAACTGATTGATCACATGCCGCATCGCCGATTGACGCAAATCACTGCGACTGGCACCCATCGCATCCACCTCATCAAAAAAGAGTACACAAGGTGCATTCTTACGCGCCAGTTCAAAAATACCATGCAGGTTCTTCTCACTGTTGCCAATCCACATATCCAGGATATCGTGTAGGCCGATACTGATAAACTTAGCATGGATCTCACCAGCAGTGGCTTTGGCAATATATGTTTTACCACATCCCGGTGGGCCATATAATAAGATACCGCCGCCTATTTTTTTCCCATAGGCCTTGTACAGGTCAGGATTCTTCAGCGGCTGGATGATCTTCATTGATATTTCATCCTTGATTCTCGCCATACCCCTACATCGGAGAAGTTGATGGTAGGTTTCTCTAAAAAATAACTGCTGGCGCTGCGTTCCAGGTCCAGATCATCATCAAGATCATCTCCTTCAGGGACGGAGGCGCTGCCGCCTGGCATCCGTAATTTGGTATCGATCTCCTCATCCCTGAAATCCGGATTCAACGCTATGACCTTTTGGTAGATCTCCACCGCCTGTTGTAACGAATGCTCTTTGATAAGGCATTTTACAAAAACACCATCGCATCCGAAGGCAGGTCGGGATACAACTCTTCATATATAATGATTGCGGCTGAATACTTCTGTTGGTAAAACCAGGCTTCCGCCAGGCCCAGTTTGGCTTTGCTATTGCCATAACTGAGGCGCAACACTTCACTGTATTGCTCTGCCGATTCGCCATACATCTTCTCCCGCATGAATACTTCCGCCAGGTGCAACCGCAAGGGTACATTGTCGGGAGAAATTTGCAAGGCTTCCTGTAAACTCTTGATATGATCACTCATGCTATGAAATTAATACAACAAGCGCACCTTGATGGTTTCCTTGACCTCTTTTAACAATTGGAACGCTGTGTTCGAGATCTTCCTGTCTACATCCAATACGACATAACCGATCTCATCGTTGGTTTTAAGGTATTGCGCCAGGATATTAATATGGTGTTTGGACAATTGCGTATTGATCTCCGACAAAACACCTGGTACGTTGCGGTGAATATGCAAAATGCGGTGCGTACCTTCCTGCGGTGGCAGGTTAATGGCCGGTACCGTATGTGAGCCATTCGTAAGCCCCATTTCCAGGAACTGGAAAAGCTTATTGCTCACATCTTCGCCAATATTCATCTGCGCTTCTTCCGTCGATCCGCCAATATGCGGCGTCAGGATCACATTGGGCAATTCCTGTAAAGGTGTTTCAAACTTATCGCCATTCTTTTCAGGCTCCCAGGGAAATACATCAATAGCTGCGCCGGCAATTTGTCCGTCCAGGATGCATTTACGCAACCCTTCCAGGTCTACCACCTCTCCACGCGCGTAGTTGATTAAAATAGAGTCTTTCTTAAAATTCTTTAAGGCATTCTTATTGATCAGGTTCTTTGTCGCATTGTTATCAGGTACATGCAGCGTAATAATATCTGCTTGACTTACAACATCTTTGAGCGATTTTTTGGCAATCGCATTACCCAGGGGCAGCTTGGTTAATGAATCATAAAAGATCACTTTCATGCCCAACGCTTCGGCTAGTACACTCACCTGCGAGCCGATATTGCCATACCCGATGATACCCAGGGTTTTGCCCCTCAATTCATAACTCCCCTTCGCTTCTTTCATCCAGATACCCTTATGGGCCGCATTGTTTTTATCGGGAATACGGCGAATGAGCATGATGGATAAACCGATCACCAGTTCCGCTACCGAACGCGTATTGGAATAGGGCGCATTGAATACGACCACACCATGCTCGGTAGCGCTTTTCAGGTCAACCTGGTTTACGCCAATACAGAAACACCCAATGGCCTGCAGCTTTTTGGCTGCTTCCAATACCCGGGGCGTGATCTGTGTTTTGGACCGGATACCCAACAAGTGTACGTCTTTTACTTCCCGTACCAGGTCGTCTTCCGTAAGCGCTCCACCCAGTTTCCTGACCGACGCATAACCGGCATCTTTGAAATTTTTCACCGCTGCATCACTGATGTTTTCCAGGAACAGGATGTTTACTTTCTCTTTCGGATAACTTGTATTTTTTTCTCGCTCATAATGATGGCTCATCTTTTGCGTTAAGTAATCGAATCGCAGATTTCAATGATTTATAGGGATTGCGCAGACCAAACGCAATTTTTATCGATTATACAGTTTATACGGATAATTACAGATAATAGGAAGGGCAGGTTCAGCAGCCTGGAGAATGTGAAGAATATCTATCATTCCAACGAAAACATTGAATATTATCCACCAATCTGCGAAATCTTTTACAATCCGTACAATCTGCGTTCCGGGGTGCAAAGATGTCGCATAAATCGCAGATTGTGAAAGATTCATCAGATTTCCCTGATTTTTACAGGACAGCAATCGAAGAATTGAAAGATTTACCGGATTATCCAGCTAAGAAGAAACAGCATCATAACATTAAGAGGTTCACCGAATTTTCGTTGGTTAAGATGGAAACTAATATTTATCAACAGATTACAATAACTAAAAATCTGTGAAATCGGCTTAAAATCAATTAAATCAGCGTTTATTTGGTATTTTTGCCGATCACTAACCCAGAATAAAACAGTCCTTTTGAAAACCATGTTAAGGTTCATACCACTAAGCCTTTTTGTGATTGGCTGTGCACAACTCAGTGATAAACAGCCTGTATTAGTAGCGCAGTCCAATGGACAAGCCACCCTGTCGGCTGCCAGCTCGCATGCAAGCAATTCAGACTCATCCAGTTATTACATTTCCCTCGTTAGGGGTTTTATAGATACCACCTTTGGTGAACGGCTCAATGGCAGTATCCTGGTAGCCCGCAAAGGGCAGGTACTCTATGAGGAATATGCCGGTTTTGCCAACCCACGGGGTTATGGCGATTCCATTACAGCCACCACCCCCTTTCACCTGGCTTCCGTAACCAAAACCTTCACCGCCATGGCCGTACTGAAGCTGTGGGACGAAGGAAAACTCAATATTGACGATCCCGTGAGCAATTACCTGGCAGGGTTTCCCTGTGCCGGCGTGACCGTCAAAATGCTGCTCAATCACCGCAGCGGCATTCCCAAGTATGATCATTATATGTCCAGCCTGGGTTGGAACCGTCGCAAGATCATGAACAACCAGGATGTACTGGATTTCCTGATCGCCAACCGCAAAAGATCGCTGTAGGCCGCCCCGACCGTGGTTTCAGCTATTCCAATACCAATTATGCCCTGCTGGCCCTGGTGATTGAAAAGTAAGTGGCCAGTTCTATGGCGATTACCTCAAGCACACTTTCTTTGACTCCCTCGGCATGCGCGATACCTATGTATTCACCCGCGCCGATTCGGCCCGCAGCCTCCCCTCCTATTATTACAATGGACACCAATATGCCTTCGACTTCCTCGATATGGTGTATGGTGACAAAAATATTTACAGTACCCCCGCGACCTGGTAAAATGGGACCAGGCCCTGCGCAATGGCATGTTCAGGCAATCCACCCTGGATGCCGCTTATACCTTACAGCAATGAAAAAGCAGGCACCCACAATTATGGCCTGGGTTGGCGTATGTATGTACTGAAAAATGGGAAAAAGCTCATTTACCATACTGGCTGGTGGCATGGCAACCGCACCATCTTTGTGCGTTTGCTGGAAGAGGATGTAACCATTGTAGCCCTTTGTAATAACGACTCCCGCAACATCTATACCGCCAAAGAAATGGCCGATTATTTTGGCGATTATATGCAGCATACCGACCGCGATGACGAAGATGGCCGCGTAGCACGCAACACTGTGGTACGTAAGCCAACAGCACGTAAACGTGCTAATGTGATCGTGCGTAAATCATCGTCTAAAAAACACCTGGTTGCCAAAGCCAAAGTAAAAACCACCAAGAAAAGAAGCACCACCACCTCTTATGCCGGCAAGGCAGGCAAGAAATGACGTGAGCATGTGCATGACGAGTGGTATATTAGCTTAATCATTAGTCAGCCATGCACATCTACTCTGCCAACGAGATACGCGCCTGGGATGAATATACCATCCTGCATGAACCTATTGCTTCCATCGACCTGATGGAACGTGCTTCCCTCGCCTGTTATGACTGGCTACAGCAATACCAGCCTGCCAATGCCAGCTATTCTATTTTTTTGCGGCAAAGGCAACAATGGAGGCGATGGACTGGCCATTGCCCGTTTACTAGCCGATAATGACCAGCCTGTAACCGTATTCATCCTGGAGTTTGGCCACAAAGGGACTGATGATTTCCAAACCAACCTGGCCAGGTTGCATGGCGGCAAGGCCATCGTTAAATTCATTTCATCCGAAGAAAATATCCCGGTCATCCCGGAAACCGATACCATCATTGATTCCTTATTGGGCTCTGGCCTCAACAGGCCGCTGGAAGGACTTACCGCAAAAGTAGTAGAACATATTAACCAAAGTAGCCAGCCAGTTATAGCCATTGATATTCCTTCGGGACTGTTTGTCGACAGCAGTTCTACCGGCAATACCGTTATCAAGGCTACCCATACCCTAAGCTTTCAATGTTATAAACCAGCGCTCCTGGTAGCAGAGAATGAACACTATATTGGTCACCTGCATATACTGGATATTGGCTTGCATCCTGCTTATCCTAAGAAACATCCAACAACCCTTCACTGGATCAACCAGGCCCTGGTACAAACCATTATCAGGCCGCGCAGTCAATTTTCACACAAAGGCACTTATGGCCATGCCGCCATTGTAGCAGGCAGTATGGGTATGATGGGCGCCGCCACCCTGGCCGCCAGGGCTTGCCTGCGCAGCGGCGCCGGCAAACTCACCATGCATATTCCTGCCATAGGGTATACCATTATGCAGTTGGCCGTTCCCGAAGCCATGACCTATACCGCCGGCAAAGAATACATTGAACTGGCTGTCAACCTCGCTCAGTATGATGCCATTGGCGCCGGCCCTGGATGGGGCCAGCAGGCCAGTCACCAGGCATTACTGGAAAGCATTTTTCAGCAAAGTAAAAAGGCACTCGTGCTCGATGCCGATGCACTGAATACCTTGGCGCAACATCCATCATTACTCCAACAATTGCCCCCAATACCATCCTTACCCCCACCCTAAGGAATTTGAGCGCCTGTTTGGTAAAGCCGCCAATGACTTTGACCGCATACAACTGGCCATCAATAAGGCATCAGAACTAAAAGTGGTGATTGTACTCAAGGACGTTACACCCTGGTGGCAACACCACTGGGCATGACCTATTTCAACAGCACAGGTAATCCTGGTATGGCTACCGGCGGCAGCGGCGATGTACTTACCGGCATCATTACCGGATTAGCCGCCCAGGGATATGCTGCAGCCGATGCAGCCATTGCCGGCGTATTCCTCCATGGACTGGCCGGCGACCTGGCCGTATCTTATACCTCTCAGCAATCCCTCATCGCCTCCGATATCGTTGAATACCTGAGCGATGCCTTTCACCAATTAGTCGTTTAATTTACCATCAGGGTTCATAAATGAGTGACCTGCCATTCCCCGTCAATCGTCAACACTTGTCCGTCATTCATCAAACTTTATTGCTTACCGCTCACCCGGCCTGTTACTTCGCAGTACAAAAAACAAACATGTACCAAACAGGACAAAAGGCAGCGACTTCAATGGCAGTATGGTTTATTTCAGCGATCTTATTATTAACACATTTCAATACCCAGGCCCAGTTGGGAGCATCCTTCCATACAAGCCATTGAAGGCAATACTGTTCATATACACCACAAACTCATCCCTATTAGCCGCAGCCAGCGGGAGGAACTGATGGAAAAAGTAGTGAACCGCGCCCTCCTATCGAAAGACGGGAAAAATGAAAGCTGATCTAAAGGGTTCATTCCTGACTACGATCCGCCTGACCCCTAATTCGTGTATAAGCATCTTCCAGGTGGCAGCACGTAGACTCCCGGCAGAATATAAAGTATCCCGGAAATCATTCGTGATGACCTTTAACGAAGTGCACCTCTGGTTAGGCGTTTCTATAACTACCTCCCGGATATCTTTGAGTGCATATACCTGTCATTTCCAAAAGCTGATCGGATTTTTAATGATCAGGTAATTACTTTTTCCCGCACAAAAATTCCCTCAGGATCACTTATCGCTCCGGCTCTGCCGATTGCTGCGTTTGCCGGAAATCATAAAACTGTATCCCTTGTTTTTGGAATAAGACCAGGTGTCCCTCCATTCTTTTGGTAAAGCTGTTGAAATCCTTTTGCGCAGGCTGTGTCCAGGCTGTTTCGGCCAGGGCACAAAGGCGCGGAAAGGTCATAAAATCGAGCCTTTGTTCTGTGCGAATGGTCTCCGTCCATACATTGGCCTGCAGGCCCAATACCTGTGGCAATTGAGTGGGTTGCACCGGATAATCGGCCACCGAAAACCTATACACATCCTCCAGCGGCGCATACAACTTTTTTGCGCCCCATTTACGGCCTACTTTATGCGTACTGTCTTGTACAAAGTCAAAGTAAAAAGGCAGGCGCGGGCACATCACTACTGAATAACCTTTGGCTAAAGAAGTGGTCAGCTGCTGCGGATGTTCCTGCCGCCACCAGAACACAATGGTTTGCTGTGGTTCCAGGCTGGCCTGCGTGGCCTCATCCCATGCCAGCACTTTATTGCCCATCTTCTTCAGGCTATCAGCCATACGGCGGATAAAATAAAACTCTACCCCTTTGGCATCTTTCAAGCCTTCTTTGGCCATCAACTGTTGTATATCCGGATTGGCCATCCATTTCTCATTGCCAAAACTTACCTCATCACCACCAATATGGATCATTTGAGATGGGAACAGCGCATCCGTTTCTTTCAGTATATCCGTTAAATATTGATAGGTAGCTTCCTTACCTGGATTAAAAGTAAACTCGGGATGTTTGGCCGAACCACCACCGCTGTATTGGGGATAGGCGCGGTTGGCCGCCGTGGCATGACCCGGCATATCAATTTCAGGGATCACCGTAATAAACCTGGCAGCAGCATAAGCCACCACCTCTTTGATCTCTGCCTGCGTATAGTACTGCGCAGGCGCCAGGGCATCACTATAATTACCCTGACCACCAGCTAATGCCAGCGCCGGGTACTTCTTGATCTCGATCCGCCAGCCGGGCTCATCCGTCAAATGCCAATGAAAGCGGTTCAGCTTATAAAAAGCCAGTTGATCCAACAGTTGCTTCACCTTGCTGGTACCAAAAAATGCCGCGATTCATCGAGCATAAAACCACGCCAGCCATACAGGGGACTGTCCGTAATTTGCCAACAAGGAATAACAGCTTCTTTATTCAGTGAAGCGAGTTGTAACAGCGAGATCACACCATAAAAACACCCCCTCCCGAATTACCCGTAATTGTCACCTCACGGGGCGTCATATTCAGTGAATAACCTTCGGCAGGCAATTGCTTGTTGCCAGCCAACAACAACTTAACCACCGATCCCTTGGCCGCCTTGCCCAGCTTTACCTGACTGTTGTGCAACTTGTACAATTCCTGCTGCAGGTATTGCGCAATGCCTTGCAATGAATCGCCTATTGCAATGATCGTCGTTTGTTGTCCGTATCTGAATACACCGCTTAGTTGTTTGGCAACAGCTGGCTGGGGTATTACCGGGCAGGACGTTTGCGCCCATGCAGATGAGATCGAAAAAGGAAGAGAATACAGGCTATATAAGATTTCAACAATTTATCTTTTGCATGATACATCCATTGTTTCCGCATCAAGGTAAGCCATTCATTATTCGATAATAAGGTCAAACGTTTGCGGATATTTTTGCCTCTGCCAAAAGCCTTTACCCATGGGCAGACTGCAAAAACCTGCAAGTAGTTTCGCTGTACTAAACACCTGGCGGCCGCACGCTTTGAATATTGCTCAATCCCCATTATATTTAGTACCTGTTTAACCACCAAAACAACCCTCCATGAACGAAGTATTTCAACTCAACAATGAAAAAGCTGGCAATCGCTGCGCTTAACTGATGACAAACTATACCTCATCAACAGTTCGTATAAAACACCCGACGAGTTTATTAAGGGCTATGAAAATACGGGGCTGGCCCGTTTGCTGAAGTCTAAAAAGAAATCGACATGTATGCCATCACCGAATTGCAGCATGCCGAAAAAGAGCCTGTTGAATTGAACATCCGGCATGATGGTAAAAAGACCATGCTCAAATTCAGCAACAGTGCCGACTTACAAGCCGTGACTACCTTCCTGTCTGCCCAAAAGAAGTTCACCTACAAAACCCACCAGTTAAGCCTCATCAAGGCCATCCAGAGTCAATTAATTGGTGTGGGGCTCATTTTACTATTTGGATGGGTGTTATATAGCGAAGCGCAAACCATCGAAGCAGGAGGCTCTATTGACACTTCAGGTCGCCGGGCCCTGACCAAACGACTGATGGCCTGGGTGGCCGAAACCCTGGGCTCGCAAGGCGTATTGATCGTATCCGGAGTGGCCCTGGCAGCTTGCGGTTATTATATTTACAGAAACCTGAAAACGCCGCCCAACCAGGTGGTGTATGCGTAACAAATACATTACACAGCGCCATCTTCCGGTTAAACCAACAGGGAGATGGCCTTTTATTTGCCTGCTAATGCTGTCGCAGGATGAGGCAACCAATCACATCACCCAGCCGCATTACAGCTCATTCCACCCCCGATCTCCACCCCATCACCCCAACCTCCCACCTCGAACTCCCCAACCCCTAAAGCGGCTCTAATCGCCTATAACACGAAGCATTCACTTTTTCGTCTCAATCCTTACCGGAGCCGTGGTTGATGGCAGGAGCGTACTAGCAAAACTGCCTTAACCTTGCCTGGCGTCCCACGGGGACTTGCCTCCGACTTGCACTGGAAGCGCCTAAAACAGGGGGCTACAGAGGGGCCAGTGCAAGTCGGAGGCAATGTGCAGTGCATGTGCAGGCAAGTCCACCAGGATCCGGCACAAGTAGATAAGCCCCTTAATTTTCCAACAATCACCCGCCTGCATTTGATCTTTTTGTAAATAACAATATATTTACACCCACACTTAATTTCATTGAAATATGACAGACGAACTGGGCTTGGTTATACTGGCCATAAGCGTTGGTCTTGGCGCCCTTTGGTACCGGTGGAGGATGAGAAGGATCAGGGAGCGGGACTCACAGGATTGGAGGAATGGGAAGTGGTAAATAACTTACAACTTCTTCATCAACTCCTGCGCTTTGGCATAATTGGGTGCATCGGCAGGTATTTTTTCCAGCCAGTCTTTGGCGTTGTCTTCATCTTTTTCTTTCAGGTAACTAAGGGCTTCATAAAAGGCAGCCTCGTATTTAAAGGCTGATTCGCCCTTGAACAGCTTTTCAAATACCGCCCGGGCGGCAGGCGTCTGATTGGTTTGTAATAAGGAAACACCAAAATAAAAGAGGGCAAAGCTATTGTCGGGCTGGTACTGGAGCACCTCGGCCAGGTTCACAGCAGCTACATTGAATTCGCGGTTATTAAAAGCCGTCGTGGCTTCCAGCAATACAGTATCCAGGTGACTGCCCCGTTCTACCTGCGCCATCATTTTCGTATCTGCATATTTTTCGTATAGATTGCCGGCAAAGGATTCCATACCAGCAATGTCACCACCAACAAGGCCGCCACCGCCATGGCAGCGCCCAGGTATCGCTTCATCGACACTACCTTGCCAGTGGGCGCTACTGGAGCTGTCTGCACCGGCGCTACCATTGCTTCCTCACTTGTAGCAGTATTGGACTTTGTTCCAAAATAAACTGGGCGCATGGTTTGCAAAGCGGCCTTTAACTGTTCCCGCTCTGCCTCACTGGCAAAGTGCTCCTGCAAGGAAATATCTACCTCCCGGTACAAAGCCAGTTGCTCTTGCAACTCCTTGTCGGCAGGCAGGGCGGCCTCAAAGGCCTGCTGCTCCTCGGCCTCCATCAGGCCATCCGCATACCGGGCAATATCTTCTAATGTATATTTCATAAACGTAACTTCTAAGGTTAATAAATGAGCAAGCCCTTACCAACTACACAACACTTCTATTCACGGCTGCCGACTGCCGATTCACGATTGCTGTTTAAAAGCCAGGCGTATCATCTGTGTTAGCGATGCCATACATTCACTTTTCTTCTTCCGGAGATAACCATAAGTCACCTTCAACTGTTCCGCAATCTTTTCCTGGTCTTCACCACCCATGCATTTCCGGATGATCTCTTTACAGGTATTGCCCATCTTTTCAAAACACTGCAGGAATACCTGCATTCTTTCATTGTTGTGCTTCAACTGCTCGGCCAGGGCAAATACATCCTCCCCTATAGATAAATCATCCACTTCTTTTGTTACCGGCTGCCGCTCTCTTTTTTTTTCAATTCATTGAGCCATTTCCTTTACATACTATAATAAGGAAAGGCTCAAACGGGCAGGTCAGTTGTAACCCCTTGTGTTTTGCCTGGTTATAGACATCTATCAATGACTCCTGGAAAATATCGGCCGCATCGTCCTCCGATCCGCTATTGGCCAATATATAATGTCGCACCTTGCCGGCATACTTGTCATAGATCTCCCGCACCACCAGGGTGTCATTATCCAGCAGGGCTTGTACGTATCGCTGATCGGTATGAATAACGGTTGTAATAATAATAGGTTTATAAGTGAGTGATATACATGGCACAAGGGCCAGTTTCGTCCCTACCCGTAAAAATAGCCAAAAATATTTCATGATAAGGGGGTAACAAAAATACCAGGCTGCTGATATACCTGTGAACACGCAAGGGGCGGACGCCGAAAAGCCCAATCAAAGAGTAGGCACTACAAAAACTGATCAATATGAAACGTTCATTATTTGCAGCCACTGTTATAGCTGCTTCCTTCGCCACACTGGTATCTTGTAAGAAAAACAATGATGGTCCTGAATATACCCGTGCAGAATCTTTCTGGGATGCACATAAAATACCTACCCAAAGTTTTACCGGCAATGCGGCTACCGGCTTCTCCATCATCGGTGAAAAAGGTACCAAGGTAAAATTCCCCGCCAATGCCTTTGTTGATGGCAGCGGTAATATAGTAGCCGGTAATGTAACTGTTACCCTCAAGGAAGTACTTAGTAAGAAAGATGTTATTTTCTCCGGGGTAATGACCGAATCGAATGGCCAGCTCCTGGAATCAGGTGGTGAGCTGGAAGTAAAAGCCCTCAAAGATGGTAAAGACCTGCGGGTAAATCCAGCCCTGGGCGATACCGGCATCAAGGTAGAAGTACCCAAGGTGATGAATAACCGGGATATGGGATTATTTGTACAACAAAAACGCGATCAGCCACAAGGTGGCGGCAGCGGTGGTGGTCAACAACCACAAAACCCTACCACCTGGGTTCCTGCACCTTACTATCCCTTTGGCAATGGACCTAACAGCTATAGCTTTACACTGCCAGGTTTTACCTGGGTAAACTGCGACCGTTTCTACAGCGATCCCAATCCCAAAACAACGGTAACCGTTTTACCAGTCTTCCAGGACAACAACCAGGTAACTGACCTGCAAGTGATCCTTGTATTCAAAAACATCAGTACCGTGATCACCTTCCCTTTCAACTATAGCATTCAAAAGTTTGAATCATACCAGAACTCACTGCCTATTGGCTCACAAGCTCACCTGGTATTGATCGGAAAAGACAATGATGGTTTCTTACAGTTTGGCACGCAGCCCATTACTATCAGCGCCAACATGCACATTGATGCGCCGATCCACAAAGCCACACAAGCTGAAGTAGATGCATTCCTGGGTTCAATACAATAAACAGGTCGCAGGAATCAGGGAGAGGTGGTCGGCAAAGCGCCTCTCCCATTTTTAAACAGGCTTATCTCCGGGACTTTTTCAGTCGGTTTACCGTACCTACCAAGGCCGTCTCCATCAGGAGGCAGCCTTTTGTTGTAGCAGGGAAAGCACAACTTTGTCCTGTATTATGGCCTCATGAATGGCACACAAGTGAAATTTCTAAAATAGTAATGGGCTCAACCATTAATAAGTATGGGTAGTCACCGATTCTATCGTGCCCGTAGTGCCATTGAGCTCTTTAAAACTAAGGGGCCCTGATTTTACCAATGGCCTGCCAGCGGCATCATACGTATAATTATACCGGGCATCGAAAGTGGCCGTCAGCACACCCGTACGGAAAACATGGCCTGGATTGTTCAATTGTAACCTTACGGACGGCAGCAGCACCGGATGATGAAGGGGTGTATGCAGCAACGCAAAACCATCTACATTGGTTTTATTATCGTAATTCTCATACGTATCGGTATAGAAATTCTCCATCATGGGCCCTATGGCGAAATTGTGGTATTCGATCATTTTCAGGTTGCCATCGGCATAATAACTGAAGGTGAGGGTTTGCTCAGGCAATAAGCCCGCCCCCAGGTCCAGTTCCCATTGCAGCTTTTGCAATTGCTGGTTCGCAGAAAAGGAAAGGACACATTTTCTGTACAAAACGCCCGCTTTGCTGACCACCCTAATAGCAGCTACCTGGCCATTAACGTATTCATAGTCAAGCCTGTCCTTAATAATATCGGCTGCAATATTTTTATTGACCTCTATTTTTTGTATCCTTTTTCCGGCATAAGTTGGCTCATAAAACATAAGTCCCGATTGATGAACCAATTGCGTAATATACCCCGAATCATTATAAGTAAATTTATAATAGGGTGAAGGCAAACGTTGGATGCTCATTTCTTTCAGTTGTACCATCGCCGTATCGCTTCCTATGACGGGCTCAGGCGGAGGATTGGGGCAATCATCTTTGCGACAGGCAAAAAGGGATAAGGTACATAGGATCAGGAGGAATGATTTTGTATGCATGGTTATATTGTTTTGATCCAGTTTATTACGCAGGACGTAATCGGCAGGTTGCCAATGGCAATAGTACACACACAATTGGGTAGAAAACATCCCCAAATCCGGTGATGAATTCCAGTCCCGTATCATCAAAATGTCGTATATTACAATGATCGAATGCATCACCAAAACAATAAAGCTGTATGAACAAAAAAGTAGCTGATATACTATTGCGCAAAGGCAGTAACATTACCACTGTGCAACCCGGCACATCCGTACTGGAGGCATTGAGGATCATGGCCGATCAGAACATAGGTTCTGTGATGGTGATGGACGATGGCCGTTACCAGGGTATAATGACCGAACGTGATTACTCCCGTAAGATCATCCTGAAAGGAAAAGTTCTACCGATACACCTGTATCAGAGATCATGTCCAATGATTTTCCCCGGGTTACCACCGCCGACTCTATCGACTATTGCATGCAACTGATGTCGGACAAGAACATCCGTTACCTGCCCGTATTTGATGGGGAGCAGGTGCTGGGTATTATTTCCATTAATGATGTAGTAAAGGAGACCATCCTTTCACAAGAAGAAACCATCACACAACTAAAAGATTACCTGCATTCAGCGCGGTAAATAATTGATACTCAATTACCCCCTGAGTAATAAAGGCCCTGCCAGCGCGGGGCTTTTTTGTAGGTTAGATATAAGAACGAAATATACAAATTAATCTTCACCTACCTCCTGCCCTTTAACAGGTTTTACTGTGCAGCAAGCCCCAACAGGGCGAAGGATCAGATTATCAGGGTACAAACCCCAATTGTTTCATCAGCGTCAGCTCATCCGTCACCCGCCAATGTTCAATGATCTTGCCATTGCGTACCTTCTCGATATTCATCTGGTTTATGCTCACCTTCCCGCCTGTGGGTGGCAGGTTAAAAAGCTATCGAGCTGCGTGCCCGTCATTATATTTCCTCAACCTAGTGTAATGACAAATTAATTATGAAACATTTTGTATATTAGTGCTCTAAATCGACACTAATATGGCATTATCCTTAAAGCTTAACCGGAAAGAACTATCCTTTCTAGAGTCTAAAAAGCAAGGTAAGGATTTGGGGTTGCGCAGATATAACCGCATTAATGTGCTATTGCTTCTTCACAAAGGGAAGAAGGCGTCAGAGATAGAGGAGTTCCTGGGAGTCGACCGTATCACGGTCTGGCGCACAAAGAATCGTTATCTGGAGCAAGGGATAGAGGCGGCCATTGAGGAAGAAAGTCGTACAGGTCAGCCGGTGAAGTATACAAGCGATCATGAAGCTGAATTGGCCTCATTAGCCTGTGGTCCGTGCCCTGCAGGCAGAAAGCGTTGGACAATACGTTTACTCACAGAAGTGATCCGGTCCAAACCCGGTTTTGAACAGATCAGCCGCGAAAGTGTGCGGCTGGTGTTAAAAAATGAATGTAAGCCTTGGTTAAGGAAGATGTGGTGCATTCAGGAGATAACCCCGGAATATCGTAAACGAATGTACCGGCTCCTGGATCTTTACAAGCAGCCATATGACGATAAACACCCGGTGATCTGCCTGGATGAAAAAAGTAAACAGTTATTAATGGACAGCCGTTCACCGATAGCGGCCAAACCCGGAAATCCGGAAAAGTATGATTACGAATACAAGCGAAAAGGAACCTGTAACATATTCGTTGCAGTTGTACCCAAAGCCGGAAAGCGTATCGTGAAGGTAACAGATACAAGAACAAAGGCGGACTTTGCCTGCTTCGTTGAAGAACTGCTGAACAACCATTTTCCAGAAGCCGATTACATACAGTTAGTCGTGGACAACTTAAATACACATTTTGAACGTTCCTTTTATGAAACAATGGGGCATCAAAAGCTTCCCGGATACTGAAGCGAATAAGATTTATTTACACCCCGAAACATGCAAGTTGGCTGAATATGGCAGAAATTGAAATCAATATTATGGATAGGCAGTGTACCGGCGGCAGGATAGAATCAAAGAAAAAATTGATCACTGACATCCACGCCTGGAGCAAAAAGCGCAATCGTAATAAATGTGACATCGAATGGAAGTTTACACAGCAGGACGCAGATAAAAAACTTTCTAAACACTACGTTTCATAATTAATTTGTCACTACACTAGGTTAGGCCCCTCATGAAAGCTTTGTAAATTATCCTTTCGCTATGCAGGAAGAACGATGCTAGTGCCCCTGTAACGCCTGCTCTATTTCGTAGCGTTTTACTTCGTGAGGATAGTTTACATAATATAACTGGTCTTCATTCATTCTATAGCCACTGAGGTAGGATTGTTTGGCAATCTCCAGGTGTTTCTTTTTCTGCCGTCGTTTCAGTTAGTTTGCTGTCATAAACCAGGTAGGTTTGCGCGGCAGTTGGCAGGCCATACAGCCATACCAAGACAAGGAATACATATTTCATGCGTATTACTGGGGTTGGTCGGGTGCTTTCTCCGTTACCACCGTCAAATCGCCAATATCCACGGTAATGGGCATCAAGCCCAATTGTACCACTGCCTTGCGACCACGTATTTCTTTTACAAACCCTACCTGGTGGTTCTTTTTCATCAGCACTTTATTGCCAATTACGATTTCACCACCCACTTCCTCGTATTTGCTACCGATCTTCTTTTTTACTTTCTCATTCACCTGTTTCTGATTTTGTCCAAATAACAGGGCATGCAATTGCTTCATCAGATCGCGTTTATCTTCCTGACTGGCAGCTTTGCGCCAGTCCAGTACGACCTGCTTCAGCTTGCGGTCCATATCCTTCAGGTAGGCAATACGTTCTTCCGTTACTTTATTCTGGTGTTTCAGTAACTCCACCTGCTGGTAATGCCGCTCTTTATCCATGAGCGCTTCCATATCCTTCTTCATCCGCTCATTTTCCTTCAGCAGCTTATTGAGTTCTTTTTCTTTCTTTTCTATTTCCTGCAAGTCCTGCTCTGTACGGTTGAGCAGCTTATCCAACCTGAAATGATCTTCTTCTACCAACTTACGCGCCCGGGTGATCAAGGCGGGATCAAGGCCAATACGCTCCGCAATGGAAAAAGTGTAGGAACTACCCGGCTTGCCGATGATCAGTTTGTACATTGGCAGCAGGTTCTTCTCATCAAAGCCCATCGCCCCATTGATTATGCCTGGTGTTTTATTGGCCATCACCTTCAGATTGAGGTAGTGCGTGGTAACAATACCCATCGAATGCTTGCGAACCAATTCTTCCAGGATCACTTCTGCAAAAGAGCCACCCAGGTTGGGATCACTACCACTACCCAGTTCATCAATAAAGAACAACGTTTTTCCATTGGCCACCTCCATAAAATGTTTCATGTTCTTGAGGTGCGAGCTATAGGTACTCAACTCAAATTCCAAGCTTTGCGTATCGCCAATATGGATCATGATCTGCTTAAAGATGCCGAACTGTGATGTAGGATGTACTGGCACCAGCAAACCACTCTGAATCATCAATTGCAATAGCCCAACCGTTTTCAAGGTCACCGTTTTTCCACCGGCATTGGGCCCGGAGATCACCAGGATGCGGTTCTTTTCATCCAGGGTTACCTGTACCGGGATGGTAGGTTTTCCCGAACGTTTATTGTACAGGTACAACAACGGGTGATAAGCCTGCACCAGGTGTACATGGGCCTTATCGTTCAGGATGGGCAGGTTGCCGTTTACATCCACTGCCAGTTTGGCCTTGGCGCGGATAAAATCATATTCACCTAAAATATCATGGTACGATTTAAGCAGTGGCGCATACATGGCCAGTTTGGCCGTCAGCTCCCTCAGGATACGGTACACTTCACGGCTTTCTTCATTTTCCAGCGAAAGATCTCATTATTGAGCTCGATGGTTTCCTCTGGCTCAATAAAAGCTGTTTTACGTGTATCACTTTCGCCATGGAGGATACCTTTTACCTGCCTTTTTTGCTCGGCAAAGACCGCTACTACCCGCCGGCCATTGAGGAAGGCCTCTTCAATATCAGCTGCATGCCCCGCTTTCACCAACTTTTGTACGATCCGGTCAAACAGGCGGCGCAACTCATTGCGGCGTTTGTACAGGTTTAAGCGTATGCGAGACAGCTCTTCTGAGGCATTATCTTTCACATTGCCACTCTCATCCAACACATCATCAATGAGCTCAAGAATGGCTTTTTCATAATATGTTTCGGCTATCACTTTCGCCAATGCCGGGTAGGCTGTTCGCCGTTCCGTATCAAACCAGCGGAATATACTTTGCAGGCTCTCGGCCAGCTTGCGCACCAACATGAGCTGTTCTTCCGACAATACCGCGCCGGGTATCCCCAGGAGTTTCAGCTCCCGGGCAATATTGAGGATGTGATCGTTGGGGAAATACATGGCATGCTGCAACAGCAGCTTGTGTTCATGCGTTTGCTGCAGGTCGAGGTCTATAAACTCCTTGCGGGTGTGGATCCGCAGGTCTTTTGCTTTTTCTTTGGCATACAGGGTTTTACAATGCTCTTCTAACAAAGCCTTCACCTTCTCAAATTCCAATTGCACCAATGCCGACTCGGGAAAAATTTCATAAATGATTATCGCAGATATCCTCTTATTTTTAGGTGGTGCAAAGGTACAAAGAGTTTACGGGTTTCTAGTTTCGGGTTTCCGGTTGCTGCCATACATAGAAATTGTTGATTAAGAGCAGGTTTCTTGCGTTTTTGACGTCTAATGCTGCATCCGGAATACCATATCCCGAATTCTGTATGCTTTGTTAAAAGCAGCCTCCTGTCGGCCGGGCTGCAAACCTACCAGCGTTATTTCGCGTTTATAGTGTAGTAAAAATCCAATATCGACAATGGCTGATTTAACAAAAAGACGCAGCATGAAACTGATGTTTACAACGACCGTTATTTCGATGGTAACCTTACTGTCCTGTGCAGTGCGAGAAAATCCTCAAAAATATATGACAAGCAGTTTAACAGCTCCCTCATCGGAGGAAACTACCCTCCGCACTGACACCGCTACCTTTGGTACCGGCTGCTTCTGGTGTACGGAGGCCATTTTTCAACAACTGGAGGGTGTACTAAAAGTGTCCTCTGGTTACAGCGGCGGTCACGTAAAAATCCAACTTATAAAGAAGTTTGCGAAGGCACTACTGGCCATGCCGAATGTGTAGAGATTGTATACGATCCCCAAAAGATCAGTTTTGATGAATTGCTGGAAGCATTCTGGCAATCCCATGACCCCACTACCCTCAACCGTCAGGGCAATGATGTAGGGTCCCAATACCGCAGCGCCATCTTTTACCACAATGCCGAACAAAAGGCCAAAGCGGAAAAATACAAAGCCGAACTGGGGAAAAGTGGCGCCTGGGACAAACCCATCGTTACAGAGATCACGCCTGCTTCGGAATTTTATGTTGCCGAAAACTATCACCAGGATTACTACAACAACAATGGTTCGGCCCCTTATTGCTACTATGTGATCCGCCCCAAGTTGGAGAAGTTTGAAAAAGTGTTCAAGAACAAAATGAAGAAGACACATTGATCATGTGCAGTTCCGCATAAAACTAAAAGCCCTATTCTGTATTGAATGGGGCTTTTACATTAAACTACTTGCCGTATGACAGATACATTTTATCCTTTACTACAACAATTTGAAAAATACATACCGGTAAATGAAGCCTTGAGGCTGGAGCTACAACAACGCTGTCAGTTACAAACTTTTCAAAAGGGGGCCCTGATACACCACGCTTCCAGGGTAGCCACCCATAGCTATTTCATCATCAAGGGCCTGACCAGGACTTATTTCCTGAAAAACGGCGCAGAGATCAGTGAATACTTTTCCTGCGAAAATGAATGGATCAACTCTCCTAAAAGTTTTATCCAGCAAACCCTGGACATTTATCATATTGATGCCTTAGAAACCACGGAGGCCTATGCTCTGCATGTGAAGGACCTGGTGTACCTGTTTGACAATTTTCCCATCATGGAGCGTTATGCCCGGTTATCCATGGGCAGCGTATTCGGCCACCTGATGGAACGGATTACTTCCCAGCGCTTTAGCACAGCAAAGGAGAAATATGATCACTTTCTGCAAACCTACCACGATATCTACCACCGCCTACCCCTGGGCATGGTGGCCTCCTACCTCGGCATCACGCAATCCACCCTCAGCCGGCTAAGGGCCCCAAAATGATTATTTGATCCAGGACAAAAATAGTATCACGCCAATGCCCAACTTTGTGTAAAATTATTACATGCACCCTGCCGATAAAATAATAGCTATCCTGCTTTTAATAAGCTGCCGACTTTTTGCGCAAGATACTTTGACCACTAAAAACACCGATGCCATCCTATATACAGGCCCCGGCAATAACCAGCCCTTGATCGTAGCATTGGGCGGCTCGGAAGGCGGCAATGCCTGGGCCAGTAATTATTGGAAACAGACAAGGGACCAATTCATAGAAAAGGGTTATGCCTTTTTGGCCATTGGTTATTTCAACACGAAACATTCACCCAAAATATTGGATAAGATAGCCATTGAAGATGTGTACAATGTCATTGTCAGCGCCAAGACAAATGCCAAAATAAAAGGGAAGAAGATTGCCGTTGTAGGAGGTTCACGCGGCGCTGATCTGGCTTTACTGTTAGGATCTTATTACAAAGACATCACTTGCGTTATTGGTATGTCGGGCAGCCATGCGGTATTCCCCGGCCATACCGATCATTTCACCACCTCCTGTTGGACCTTTGAGGGCAAGGAACTGCCCTTTATTCCGGTGAATGAAGCAGCCGTACCTTTTCTCATGAAAAGAGACCTGCGGGGCACTTTTGAGGCCATGCTTAAAGATACAGTAGCTGAACAAAAGTCTTTGATCAGGGTGGAAAACATCAATGGCCCCGTGTTACTGATGTCTGGCACCAAAGATGATATCTGCCCTTCCACACCTATGTCAGAAAAAGTAATAGCCCGGTTGAAAGCCCACCAGTTCAAAAGCTATACCGAGCATATTGCCTATGAAGGAGGCCATGCAGAACCCACTAAACATTTTGATAAGGTATTTGACTTCCTGCAATTGCATTTCGTGGATAAATAAGCTGAACTTCTCCCATCTTACTGCCCGAAGGCAGACCAAGATACATTGCACTTTACCGTACTGGATATTCTCTTACTCAATATATGGCATGTACAACACCATACGGCATAACTCAACCTGTTCGTAAGACAAACTACCCATTCGGCACCGGACTGGATATCCCAAACTGAAGAGATCATCCATTAATACAAATTTTAAAACAGGCATAATGAACACATTATCAAATAATAAGAAATATCTTATCCAAGGACCGATTGCGGAATAGGAAAATATTCCGGTTATACTCGGAAAAATGCCTATATTTATTGTTCAATAATTGGTGCAGGTTATGACAAGTACAGAGCAAATGAGAGTAGCCCTTCTCAAAGAAGTCCCGGGGCAAATTAATGATAGTGAGATCCTTGATTTTCTATACACCAAAGAAGTCAATTATAAACATATCAATGCCATAAAAGACCTCACAGCCTTTACCGATGACACCATTTCTGATTGGTTGAATGTAAGTGTAAGAACCTTCAGAGAATACCGTAAACCCAAAAGTACTTTTAAAGAGAATGTAAAGGAACATGTACTACTGCTCCTGTCGCTTATTAAGCATGGCAAAGAAGTATTCGTTTCTCCCAAAGCATTCGACACCTGGCTGGACACGCCTAATTTTTATTTCGATAATAAAACCCCTTCCACTTTTTTAAATACCATTACCGGCATCAAGTTTGTCGATGACCGCTTAACCGCTATGGAGTTTGGAGACAATATTTAAGCTATGGAAGTATTCAGGATCGCTAAGGAGGCCTTTTCAAAAGTTTTAACTTCTTCAGGTAGTGCCAACCGATGGAACAGGAAAGGCCAGCAAGTTCTTTATGCAGGCTCATCAAGATCCCTTTCTTCCCTGGAACTTATCGTTCACAAGGGATCAGTAGTGCCTACTGAGACTTATAAAGTAATGGTGATCTCGATAGCAGATGAAGATTATTTATGTAAGAAAATACATATCAAAGACCTTCCAGCCAACTGGCGCACCTTTGCCGCCTATTCCGCATTGCAGAAAATCGGCTCGGATTGGTTCAATAAACAAGAAACGCTGATATTAAAAGTTCCTTCGGCGGTAATCCCCTACGAATACAATTATATCATCAATACGGAACATGCCGTCTTTAAGGACAAAGTTCACCTGGCAAGAACAGAAGAATATTTCTGGGATTCAAGGCTGCTATAATCTTTTAATGCAAAGAAAATTACTCCTATGTTTTTGATCAGCACGACTGCCCCATTGAATACAATTATAGCACATCAATGCCCAATAGCACTATCAACCTCCTTATATAAAGTCCATGTGCCCGTGCAATCAAATTCTTTAGGAAACTCATCTTCTGTTTTATAGTGTACGGTCATCTCCCATTCTCCTTCAAAACGATCTTCCACCAATGTTCCTGAATAATGTATATCCGTAGCAGGTTCATTTTCATAAACGACAGGTATCGGGTCTTTTGATCTTTGAATTTCCAAACATAAGCAGGCAGCACAAACGATTGCGTTAATATATCCTTACCCTTCATCACCAACGTATACCACCGGTAAGCGCCATCCTGTTGCCGGGTTGTTACTTTCGCATCAACTATTTCGCCACCACCTGACCATACAAGGCTATCAGGCAACCGGTAGCGTATCCTGAGTGTATTACCCTTTGTTGGATGAACAGGAAGAACGAAGGCCGACTGTGCAAGACCAGTTATATTAACTACAATAAAACACAGTGATAATAATATTCTTCTTATCTTTTGAAAAACAGGAATATGCGAAAATGGGGTAACAATAACATAGTTTTTTTACCAAAAGAAGCGAACAAGCCAGGCAGATAGAAAAATGATTGACTAGTTTATAGAAAGAACAGATGAACAGGCATAGTAAAACGACGATTAAATATTACCGCATCCCAAGTTTCATTCGTCAGTCTTACCCCGAAATTGATCCCGGGCAGTACTCTATTTGTCAGCACAGGATGGCCATTTGATCAAAATCCAGGACATTTAAGGCTACAACCAAGGTTATGAGCTCTACTATTGTTATTCCGCAAATGAAAGAAAAAGTGTTTACCAGGGGCACCCAATACCTCATTGCTCTTTGGCAACGCTCGTTTACCGATCCCTTGTATCGTTTGTTACTGCATGTTGCCTTCTGGGTTTTCCTGCTTTTTTATTGGCTCCGGGAAAATATGATCGTTCATATTGAAGTGGCCCAGGATTATGCCATCACCCTTACAGGCGTAGCCCTTGGCCTCTTCTTGTTTTACGCCCTGGTATATGGTATTATACCGTTGATAATAAAGAGGCGCTGGCTCCTGGCCATCATCAGCTGCGCTTTGTATTACCTGGTGGCTGTTCTGCTGCGTACGTATCATATAAGCCAGTTGGTGGAACAATACAAAGGAGCAAACGGCTGGTTTGCCGGTCAGGATTTTTGGGATAATTTTTACAGCCACCAATTGCAACCTCACCAGTTATTCACTTATTTCTTCAACAGCATTACGGGCCTCATCACCATTATCTACATCCCCTTACGCTCAAATTTGTACGCTATGCTTATCATAAGAACATGCTGCAAAGCCAGCTGGAAAAAGAAAACATACAACTGGAATTCAATTTCCTGAAAGCGCAAGTTAATCCCCACCTTCTTTTTAATTCACTCAACAACCTGCAATCCTATATCGTACATGATGAAAAAGAAAATTCGGTTGAGTTACTGAACCGCCTGGCAGATCTGTTGCGTTTTTCATTGTATGAAGGTCAGGGGAATGGGTGAGCCTGCAACAGGAAGTTACCCCGTTGCAAAATTATATTGCAGTTGAAAGGATACGGTATGATGAGCAATCCAGCATAACCACCGATATTCGTACCACTCCAGTAAGTTATCCGTTGCCAGCCTTATTATTGATGCCCTTGGTAGAGAATGCCTTCAAATACAGCGCGGCCCTGCCCGAAGCATCAGTACAGATACAATTAATTACACAAAACGATGTGTTGAAATTTGTAACCAGAAATAGCTATGCCTATGCCGGAACGCCACAACACGGGGGCATTGGTCTGCAAAACGTACGCAAAAGGTTGCAGCATCACTTCCCAGACCGTCATTTGCTGGAAATCCAGGATACACAACACATTTTTACAGTCACATTAACAATATACCCATCAGCACATGAACTGCCTAATCGTTGATGACGAACCAGAAGCAAGAAAACTACTGACCACCTATGTATCTTCCATCCCAGGATGTAAGATTGTAGGCGCCTGCCGCAATGCCATGGAAGCCTATGAAGCATTACAAACCGGCAAAACCGACCTGCTATTGCTGGATATTCGCATGCCTGTTATATCAGGTACCGATTTCTTGGGGTCGCTCAAAAACCCTCCGCTCGTTATTTTCACTACAGCCTATGACAAATATGCCATGGAGGGATATGAGCTCAACGTGGTTGATTACCTGTTGAAGCCCATTGCTATGCCACGGGTTTTACAGGCTGTAGAGAAAGCCTGGGACCGGTTCAAAGAAAGGATATTCGTTACCCCGCCGCCACCACCTGAATATACTTTTGTAAAGCAGGAAAATAAACTGGTAAAAGTATTGTTTAGCGATATTCGCTTTGTAGAAGGGATGCAAAACTATATCAAGATCCACCTGGCCGATTCCATCATGATCGTTTCTTCCACAATGAAAGCCTTTGAAAAATACTCCCCCGCCCAGTTTATTCGCGTGCACCGCTCTTATATTGCATCGGTAAATTATATTACTGCCATCCGCAACAGCCAAGTAGAAATGCCAGGCATGGAGTTACCTATCGACATTAGCAATAAGGATGACTTGTATAAATCGTTGGGTAATGAACAATAAAAAAAAGTAACCGGCCATCAGGCCGGCCATTAACTTCTTTTCAACCTGCTTAAGAGCCCTACTCTACCGCAGTAATGATGCAGGTGATCACTACTTTAAAGAGCATGATATTAGTGGTGGAATTTATTATTTCTCCAGATGCGCCCTTCTCAACTCTAGCAAATTCAACCCATTGGCCGGAAAACCTTTTACCCATAATTGTTCGAGGTGAATTACTTCATCGTACCAAAGTGGCACTACCGGAGCATCCTGTATTACCAGCTGATCCATCTGCTGGTACAGTTTATAACGCAAACTGTCATTATCGGTAATGATGGCCTCTTCATATAATTTATCAAAGGCAGTGTTCTTATAACGGGTATAATTAGGTGGTGCCGGATTCTTACCATAAAAACACTCAGGTAGTTTTCTGCTTCGGGATAATCAGCCATCCAGCTGCCCCGGAAAAACAAAGCTTGTGATTTGGCCGTTTGTTCCAGCAACAAACTTTTCTGTACTACTTCCACCTGTATCTTCAGGCCTACTTCTTCCAATTGCCGGGCAATAAAGCTGGCCAGGTCTGAATAAATGGCAATGGTGAGTAATTTCACAGGTGGCATTCCCTGACCATCGGGAAAACCTGCCTCACGCAATAAACGACGCGCTTTAACAGGATCATAAGGATATCCTTTCACTACTGAGGAATCGAAAGAAGGCAACCCTGAAGGGATAAAACCGCTTTCGGCGGGTGTACCAATCGAATTACGCAGGTACATCATCATTTTACGGCGGTCGAACCCATAATTGATCGCCTGCCGGATAGCTTTGAGCCGCAAGGGGGAGTTTTTAACCAGTGGGTTGCTGCTGTCTACCATGATACCCAGGTATTCTGTATTAAGATAGGAATGTTTGGTTAACCTGATCTTGCCTTCCCAGTCTTTCCTTAGTATTCCTTTTTAGTTAGCACTTCATCTTTGAAGGAGGCTTCTATATCATTGATAAAATCCAATTGTCCCTGACGGAACAACAGGAATTCGGTGGCTTTGCTATCATAAAAACTGGCTTTGACCGCATCCAGGTAAGGCAGGCGATTGCCTGCACTGTCTTTCTCGAAATAACGTTCATTTTTTACCATGATCAGTGCCTGCCCTTCCTCCCAATTCTTGAGGGCAAAAGGGCCAGTACCAACCGGATGGCTCCTGAAATCAACGCCATAGTGGGCCACTGCTTCGCGGGCCACGGCCGAGCAATACTGCATGCTTAACAGCCCCAGGATGGGCGTAAATGGGCGCAACAGGGTAAGGCGGAAGGTAGAATCATCCAGCGCTTTGAACCCGTCAGTAGCGGCAATGCGGTTGTTGAATATCCAGGCCCCGCTGCTGGCAGTAGCCGGATCGGTGATGCGTTTAAAGCTGTATTCAATATCCCGGGCGGTCATTTTACGCCCCTTGCCCCTGGAAATGCCTCATTATGGTGGAAATACACATCATCCCGCAGGTGGAAGGTATAGACCAGCCTGTCAGCACTCACCTCCCAACGGTAAGCCAGTGAAGGCACAATGCGTAGCTCATTGTCTGTTTCCACCAACGTATTGTACAACTGGTGGACGGCCCAGATAATGGATTGATTCTTGGCAAAAGCCGGGTCCAGGGTGGCAATACCACTGTATTCATTGTACCTGAATACCTGCTTATATGCGGTAGAATTACTGCCGCATGCGCTCAACAGGACAACCGGGGAAAAGAAGAGGATAAAAAATAGTGGGTTAGCTTTCATAATCTGCGCTAAATTTAGCACTTCAAAAACATATCGCTTTGATCTGCTCAAAAATTATCACCTGTCGTCCTTTTTGGGGAACACTCCTGGGTTCCCTGCTGTTTTTCATCGGAAACTCCTGTTCAGCCCAGCCGTTGAGCCAGAAAAAGGCTTTTCCCGGCAGGATACCTTACGCGGCAGCCTGCGGCCCGAAAGAACCTGGTGGGATGTACAGCGGTACGATGTACACGTTACCCCCGATTACAACAGTAAAACCATCAGTGGTGTGGTATACATGCACTTCAAAAAAGTGGTAAGGCTAGCACTTCCCTGATGCAGATCGACCTGCAGGAACCCATGATCCTCGACAGTGTAACGTATGATGTGCAGGAAGGCAAAACAACAAAGCATTTTACTGCTCCCCTTCGCCGCGAAGGCAATGTATATTGGGTCGAAACAAAAGCTTTTCAACGGTACCTCAACAATGAAGACCCACTCCTTACCCTTTATTTTCAGGGCAAACCCCGGGAAGCAGTTCGCCCACCCTGGGATGGTGGCTGGATATGGAGCAAAGACAAACAAGGGCGCCCCTGGATGAGTGTGGCCTGTCAGGGTTTAGGTGCCAGCGTTTGGTATCCCTGCAAGGACCACCAAAGCGATGAGCCCGATAAAGGCGCCTCCCTTACTATTACTGTTCCCGATACCCTGGTAGCAGTAGGCAATGGCCGCCTGGTCAACAAACGCCCTGCGGGCAATGGCCTTATAACCTATAGCTGGAACGTAACCAACCCCATCAACAATTACAACCTCGTTCCATACATTGGCAAATATGTAACCTGGCATGAAGACTTTGCCGGCGAAAAAGGCAAGCTCGATTGCGATTACTGGGTATTGGACTACAACCTTGAAAAGGCCAAAGAGCAATTCAAGCAGGCGCCTAAAATGTTGAAATGCTTTGAACACTGGTTTGGCCCCTACCCCTTTTATGAAGACAGCTACAAACTGGTAGAGTCACCCCACCTGGGTATGGAGCACCAAAGTGCTGTGGCCTATGGCAACGGATTCCAGAATGGTTATCGTGGCCGTGACCTGTCGGGTACCGGCTGGGGCAATAAATGGGATTTTATCCTGGTACATGAAAGCGGCCATGAATGGTTTGCCAATAATATTACCAGCAATGATATTGCCGATATGTGGCTTCATGAAGGCTTTACCAATTATTCTGAAACCATTTATACTACTTGTGAGTTTGGTGTGGAAGCTGGCAATGATTATTGCATTGGCACGCGCAAAGCCATCCAAAATGACATTCCCATTATTGGGCAGTATGGTGTAAACCAGGAAGGAAGTGGAGATATGTATTACAAAGGGGGCAACCTGCTACATACCATTCGCAATATCATTGGTGATGATTCAACGTTCCGCCAGATATTAAGGGGGCTGAATAAGGAGTATTACCACAAAACCACCGATACAAAAGATGTAGAAGCTTATATCAGCCAACGCGCCGGCATTGACCTTTCAAGGTTTTTGACCAATACCTGCGCACCACGCAGCTACCCACCCTTGAGTACAAAACAGCAGCAGGCACCATTGAATTTCGCTATGTAAACTGTGTGAAAGGGTTTGCCATGCCACTCAGGGTGAAAGCCGGCGATCAAAAGCTATTGATCACACCAACGGAAGTATGGCAATCGCAAAAGATCGACAATTATGATGGGAAAGGTTTTGAGGTAGATCGTAATTTTTATATCAATACCAAGCAAGCTAAGTAAGGTTGAAAAGTTAAAAGGATAATAAGGAGAAAGCCTTCCTTATTATCCTTTTAATTTTATTGGGCAATACATATGTACTTGGTTACCTTGTTAACTAATCAAGTTTTCAACCTGTCAACTTCCCGCCTACCATTACCTAATCCGCTTCGAGTACTCCTCTAGTTTCTCCTTCTCGGCCTTGGTAAGGCTGCGCATACCCGATTTGTTGATCTTGTCCAGTATCCGGTCAATTTCCTGTTGCCGGCTATGCTGTTCTTCATTGTACTTCTGATCAATCGTATAGTTGCGTTGGTGTGTTTTATAGAAAAATTATCGATCAGCAACAAGTGTGGCCTGGTAATAATGAGATAAATGAAAACAATGGCTGGTACACTGATGATGAGTATCGTAATATAGTTTGCCAGCAGCGCCTGCGGTTGCATCACTAAGGCCACGATCATACCAATCACGGCACCGCCCAGGTGGGCATCATGGCCAATATTCCCGGTTTTCGACCTGATACCATAAATGGAAATAAGGGTATACAACAAACCAAAAAGCCAGCCCGGAATGGATATGGGAATGAAAAAAAGCCCTATGTCGATACCAGGAAACAATGCTATGGCTGCAAAGATTACCCCGAAACGGCCCCCGAAGCGCCCATTGAACTATAATCACCACTATGGCGGTGAATAAATAACGAAAGCAAATTGCCACCTACCAGGCCCATAAAATAAACGATCAGGAAACCCCACCAGTCCAGGACGATACTTAAGGAGCCACTGAAAAATACAAGGCAAACATATTGAAGATCAGGTGCAGCCAGTTGGCATGCAAAAAAACCCGAGGTGATGAGCCGTTCATATTGGCGGTAGATCAATATACCATCCACATTAAACTTAAACCGGTCGAAGAACACTTCGTTGCCAAATCCCTTCCAGGACATCAGCATATTAGTCACAATCAGCAGAAATATGATAATTCCAGTCACCATTTAGTAAGGGATTTTTAAACGGAGAACAGCTACTTGCGACTGAAATATATTGATCCTTTGGCAAAACGTCAAATCGGAGTATTTGGGGGCAGGAATCCGAATTTCTGCGGACTCCTGTATTCTGTTTCCAGTATTCTATATGGGGTATGCTTACCTGATCCGCCCCCGCCGGCAAAATGGGAAGAATAATATCCTTCGCTGATGTCATTGATCATTACCCGCCGGAGGTGGAGGCATGTACAAATTTATTATTGCGCAGGTAAACGCCTACATGCGAAACGCCTGCTTTACGTCCGCGCGTTTTAAAGAACACCAGATCACCTACTTCTAATTCTTCTTTGCGGAGTCGTTTACTATTTTGGTATTGTTGGGCGGAAGTGCGGGGCAACATCAGGCCATACATGGTAAAAATAAAGGTCTGGGCAAATGCTGAGCAATCCACCCCGTTTTTGTCATTGCCGCCGTATTTATAGCGGGTGCCATACCAGTCTTCAATAAAACTGATCATTTTCCCATCGGTAAGTTCTTCCACCGGCGAGTCGAGTAGGATGGAATATTTGAATTGAAGGGGATCACTCAATTCCACCGTAGCCCCTGTATGCACCGAAGGGCCGGGACTATACCGTTCATTATTGCTATTGCCCACCATATACCGGCGCGAACTATCCCCTGGTTTAATAGAAATATTTTCAATAAATCGAGGCGATCCTGAGGTAGATCTGTTACTGGCATTGGATGGTGCAGCAGTTGTTGTTTTCCGCTGGGTACTGCAACTGGTAGCCGCCAGGGCCACCAATCCGATCAACCATCCATATTTTAACATATTATACATTAGCCACCTATTAAAAACAAATGCCGCAAAGGTAACAAATACATTGCCAAAACAGCAAGAAACGGCAATCGACAATCGGCATTCGGTAATAAGTTCCTGATAGATGTAGTGGCTGACAAAAAACAAACTCGCTATTTAGCAAGTTTTTAGGAGTTCAGCGAGCCATTGCCGACTCATTTTATTAGTAACAACCTGTGGGGAAATATTGCCATTTGTTTAGCAATTCTTCAGGAACTTTGCAGTTGACTTTGTGTTATCACTAACCAGGAATCTGAAAACGTCGATTTAATGTGTAAATTCTCTCATCTTCACGTCCATACCCAGTTTTCTTTGCTCGATGGAGCAGCCTCTATTCAATCATTGTATAAAAAGGCTGTTAAGGATGGTCAGCCGGCCATTGCCATTACAGACCATGGCAATATGTTTGGCGCCTTTGAATTTGTAGCCGAAGCCTATAAACACAAAAATGAGGATGGCTCCCTGAAGGTAAAACCCATTGTGGGCTGCGAATTTTATGTGGTGGAAGACCGTCACCGCAAGATATTCTCCAAAGAAGTAAAAGACGAACGCTATCACCAGGTATTACTGGCCAAAAATAAACAGGGCTACCAAAACCTCATCAAGCTCACTTCACTGGGTTATATAGAGGGTATGTACTCCAAATATCCGCGTATTGACAAGAAACTGATCGAGCAATACCATGAAGGATTGATTGCTACCACCTGCTGCATCGGCGCCTATGTACCCCAAACCATTCTTCATGATGGGGAAGATAAAGCCGAACAGGAGTTCAAATGGTGGCTCGACCTCTTTGGTGAAGATTATTTTATTGAAGTACAACGCCATGATATCAAGGAGCAGATTCAGATCAATGAGGTACTCCTGAAATTCGCGAAGAAGTTCAATGTACCCATCATTGCTACTAATGATAGTCACTATACTGACCAGGATGATTACAATGCCCACGACATCCTGCTATGTATCAATACTGGTGAAAAGAAAAGTACACCCGGTTATGATGATATTGTCAATGATGACCTTAACGTAAAGGAACGCCGGTTTAAATTCCCGAACGATCAGTTCTATTTCAAAACGCAGGATGAAATGAAGAAACTCTTCAGCGACATTCCTGAGTCCATCGACAATACCAATATGATCGTTGACCGGGTAGAAGTATTGAACCTCAAAAGGACATCCTCCTGCCTGCCTTTCCGTTGCCCAAAGAATTCCAGACTACTGAGGACAGTAACCTTAATCAGTGGACTTACCTGCACTACCTTACTTATGAGGGTGCCAGGCAACGCTATTCAGAGCTAACCCCTGAAATAACAGAACGGCTCGATTTTGAGCTCTTCACCATCAAAACCATGGGTTTTGCGGGTTACTTCCTGATCGTGAGTGACTTTATCAAGGCGGGCCGTGACCTGGGTGTATTCATTGGCCCTGGCCGGGGTTCGGCAGCCGGTAGTGTGGTGGCTTATTGTATAGGCATCACCAATATTGACCCTATCAAGTACAACCTGCTGTTTGAACGTTTCCTCAACCCCGACCGTAAGTCGATGCCAGATATTGATACGGACTTCGACGATGAAGGCCGTCAAAAAGTAATAGACTATGTGGTAGATAAATATGGTAAAGCACAGGTGGCCCAGATCATTACTTATGGTACTATGGCCGCTAAAATGAGTATCAAGGATGTGGCGCGCGCACTTGATCTTCCGCTGGCTGAATCGAATGCCCTGGCCAAGCTGGTGCCCGACAAACCTGGTATTGAACTGGGCCGGGTATTAAAAGCCCCCATGACGGCTAAGGAAGGGGAAAAATCGCTCGAGGAAAAAGAAGGCCTGGGCCCGGATGAATTGGAAAATGTAAAACGCATACGCGAGATCTATAAAAGTGATACGCTGAACGGATCGGTATTGCATGAAGCCGAACGTTTGGAAGGCTCAGTACGCAATACCGGTATCCACGCTGCCGGTATCATCATTGCCCCCAAAGACCTGACGGAACTGATCCCCGTATCTGTTGCCAAAGACTCTACACTCTGGGTAACCCAGTTTGAAGGTAGTATCATTGAAGATGCCGGAGTAATCAAGATGGACTTCCTGGGTTTAAAAACCCTGACCATCATCAAGAATGCCCTGGCAATGATCAAGCAGAACCATGGTGTGGATATCGTGATCGACGATGTGCCCCTGGATGATGAAAAGACCTATGAGATCTACCAAAAAGCGGATACCATTGGTACTTTCCAATTTGAAAGTCCCGGTATGCAAAAATACCTGCGCGACCTGAAGCCTGACCAATTTGCTGACTTGATTGCGATGAACGCCTTGTATCGCCCGGGTCCGCTGGCCTATATCCCCAACTTCATCGACCGGAAACATGGCCGGGAGCCCATCACCTATGATGTTCCGGAAATGGAAGAATACCTGGCCGATACCTATGGAATTACGGTATACCAGGAGCAGGTAATGTTGCTTGCCCAAAAACTGGCCGGCTTTAGTAAGGGTGATGCCGACGTACTGCGGAAGGCCATGGGTAAAAACAAAAGGCGGTACTGGATAAAATGAAGGCGCAGTTTGTAAAAGGTGGTTCTGCCAAAGGCCATCCTGAAGACAAGCTGGAAAAGATATGGACCGACTGGGAAGCCTTTGCCCAATACGCCTTCAACAAGTCGCACTCTACCTGTTATGCTTTTGTGGCCTATCAAACTGCCTACCTCAAAGCCCACTACCCTTCCGAATACATGGCGGCCGTATTGAACAACGCCGGCGCCATTGAAAAGCTCACCTTCTTCATGGAAGAATGCAAGCGGATGGGCAAGATGGTACTGGGCCCGGATATCAACGAATCTTTCAAGGGTTTCTCTGTAAACCTGGAAGGCCATATCCGTGTAGGATTGGGCGGATTAAAAGGGGTGGGCGAAGCAGCCGTGGATAATATCATTGCTGAACGGGAGGCCAACGGACGATTTAACAATATTTTTGATATGATCAAGCGTGTGAACCAACGCGCGGTGAATAAAAAGACCCTGGAATGCCTGGTTTATGCTGGCGCCTTCGATAACTTTAAAGAGTTCCACCGGGCCCAATATTTCACGATACCACAGGGTGAAACAGCCTCCGGCCTCGAAAAGATCATCAAATTTGGCAATATTTACCAGCTCGAGAATAACAGTACGGCCAATACTCTTTTTGGCGATCTACCCAAGGCGCTGGACATTCCGCTGCCCAAAATTCCTCCTTGCGAGCCCTGGACACTGACTGAACTGCTGGACCGGGAAAAAGAGGTGACAGGGATGTTCATCAGCGGCCACCCGCTGGACCATTTCCGCTTTGAAATAAAGCACTATGGCTTTACCACCCTCCAGGATTTCAATGAATTTAAAGATGCCATTGGGGTTCAGTCAAACCCTGGGCGTTCCTTCCGCCTTGCCGGACTGGTAACGGATGCGCAGCACCGGGTAACCAAAACCGGGCGGCAGTTTGCCTCCTTTATAGTGGAGGATTATACGGGCAAAAGTGAGTTTATGCTCTGGAGTGACGATTATATGCGGTTTTCCCACTACATGGAAAAAGGCAAAAACCTATTCATAACCGGTTTTTTCAAGCCCCGCTTTAATAAGGTCGAATTTGAATTCAAGGTTGATAAGATCGTTTTGCTGGAGAGTATCAAACAAAATCTTACCAAACAGGTTATATTAGATATTGAAGCAAGGCACGTGAGTGAAGAGATGGTCAATTTCTTTGAAAAGAATGTTAAAACCCACCCTGGAAAGGCTGGTTTGAAGTTCAATATCAAGGAGATGAAGAAACAGTATAAGATCAGCCTGTATAGCCTGGAAACGGGCTTTGAAATGAATGACGAAATGACGGCCTGGCTGCAGAATAAACCCGAGGTAGATGTACAGGTTGTCACTGTGTAAATGTGGATAACGACATACGGGCAGGAATACTGAATTGGTTATAAATTTGCCGGTTCTTAGTAGTGAGTTTAGGAACAAAGTCCCATAAAGGGAAACCCGGTCCAGGCTTACCATCAAGTAATAAAATAATTAACTTTACAACTAAATTTAGATTTATGGCATTAGAATTCACCGATGCGAACTTCAAGGAGAAGGTAATCGCTTCCGATAAATTGACTGTGGTAGACTTTTGGGCTGAGTGGTGTGGACCTTGCCGCGCAATCGGACCAGTTATTGAAGATCTTTCTAAAGAATACACGGGTAAAGTAAATGTGGGCAAAGTGAATGTAGACCACAACCCACAGATATCTGTTGATTACGGTATCACTTCTATCCCTGCAATCCTGTTTATCAAGGGTGGTAAAGTGGTAGACAAGCTGGTTGGTGCACAACCTAAAGCAAACTTTGTAAAAAGATCGAGCAACACATCTAAGTGTAGCCGTCACCTATAAAAAAGCGACTCCGCCTGGCGGGGTCGCTTTTTTATTGGCCCCACCGGCAACGATAGCATGGTTTTTGGTGTTATCCCCCAACCAACAATACCGCTTATACCGGTACGGTAACCGTAAACAACCATTATTACAGGTACAGTGGTCAATTGTAATGCTGCCGTTGTTACAAATGGCTATGTGACCATTAAACTGGAGGGAGCGCCTTTTACCGGGTAAGTATTAACAATGGCGCTTTCAGCTTATCTATCACGCGCTGCTCTATTAGGCCCACTACAGCCAACGTAGTGCCCTTCGACATTGGCTCCAGTCAGGCTGGCCCCGGCACCACCATCAGCGTTTCAAGCGGAAATGTCCCTGCAGGTCAGTTAGCAGCTTGTGGTACTTCCCTTACCGAAGTGATCAATTATACACTCAATGGCATTAGCTACAACTACAATGGACTGGCCGACTCGCTGAGCGCCATCCGGTATGATCAAAACCAGGAAACGGATATATCGGGCTCACGGCCCAATGGCAACGCTAATATCCGTTTTTCATTTACCGGTGCTGCTCCTACAGGATCCAAACCCATGTATTACCTGACTGTATGGAACAATGGAAAGTATTATATTATGGCCGGGAGCCCCAGCGTTAACGTTACAGAATTCGGTGCGCCTGTCAACGGCTTTATTGCCGGTAATTTTAGAGGTAATGTAAAAGATTCAGCTACCGCTGCTCAGTTCCCGATCTACTGTACTTTCCGGGTTAGAAGAAGCAATTAACCTTCTTTTACCCTTATCGGCTTACCGGGTATTGTAAAACCAATGTTGGCTTTACAATACCCGTTTTTTATGATATTTCCCGTTCCCCCAGGTCTAACCACGCATAAATAGTTCTTCTACCAGCCAGTTTTTGTCCTGAAACCTTGTCTAATTAAACAGGATTGCGATTTATCGTTATATTGCCCAATCTTTTATTTAACCAAACTACCGGCATGAATCCCGTCCTGGTCAATATTTCCCGCGGTGCACTCGGCATGTTCTTCCTGATCCTGATTTGTTACCTGTTGAGCAACAACCGGCGGGCCATTAACTGGAAGTTGGTAGGTATGGGCCTTTTGCCCAGGTGATGTTTGCCATGGGGGTATTGCATACTACCGTCTTTGGCCAGCCTGTATTCTGGCTCCTGTTTGGATGTATCCTCGCCTATACCATCTTTAATAAATTCAACCGGGTAAGAAATAAGGTCGAAGGCAATCATATTACCTATGATGCTGCCAGCTTAACATATGTATTAATCTGGCAATTGTTCTTTGTTATAGGGCTTATTCTGGCGCCCAGGCTGTTAGGGAAATGGTCCAGCCTATCTATCTTTATTAGTTGCCTGGCTATATTGTTTTTTAGTTTCCGCATAGGTAAAAAGCATGCAGAATTGATGAAATGGTCAATCCTGTTATCCTGCGTATTCATTACAGTAGCCGTTTACACCAAGGTGTGTAACCCGCAGATATTTAAGATCATCCTGCAATCTGCATCAAACGTATTTGTTGAGCTCATCAATATCAGTCATAGAGGTACCGAATTTATGTTTGGTAAGCTGGCCGATGACAAACAAAGCTGGGCTTATGTGTTTGCCATTCAGGTATTACCCAATATCATTTTTTTGCCGCCCTCTCGTCCGTACTCTATTACCTGGGTGTATTACAGGTAGTGGTGTATGTATTTGCCTATGTACTCAATAAATTAAAGATTTCCGGTTCAGAAAGCCTTTCAACAGCTGCCAATATTTTCCTGGGGCAGACCGAAGCTCCTTTAATGATACGTCCTTACCTCGACAAGATGACCCGGTCGGAGATACTCTGTATCATGATTGGAGGGATGGCCAATACTGCAGGAAGCGTGCTGGCCGCCTATGTAAGCATGCTGGGAGGGTCAGATGTGGCGCAACAGCATTATTTTGCCTTGCACATGTTAAGCCAATCCATCATGAGCGCCCCTGCTGCTATTGTTTGTTCCAAAATACTCTTTCCACAAACGGATGAGCACATGGTATCCAAAGACCTAACTGTCCCCAAGGAGAAACTTGGCGACAATTTTCTGGATGCCCTATCGCTTGGAACCACAGACGGGTTAAAACTGGCGGTCAATGTGGGCGCCATGCTGATCGTATTTACAGCTATCATGTGGGTAGTGAATGGGCTGATGGGCTGGGTAGGCAGCATCACTCACCTGAATGAAGAAATTGCTATTTCGACCGGAGGCAGGTATACGGAACTTTCCCTGCAAATGGTACTCGGCTATTTATTTTCACCTGTGGCCTGGATGATTGGGGTACCGCAGGGTGATATGGTAGCCGTTGGGCAATTGCTGGGCACGAAAACCATCTTAAATGAATTTGTAGCTTATATCTCTTTGGGAGAAATGAAAGCCGCTAAAGTGATCCAGGATCCCAAATCCCTGCTGATCGCCACATATGCGCTTTGCGGATTTGCCAATTTTGCGTCTATTGGTATCCAGATTGGCGGTATCAGCCAGTTGGCTCCCAACCAGCGCCGAAACCTTACGGAATTGGGTGTAAAAGCCTTGATTGGCGGCACCATTGCCTGCCTCATGTGCGGCTGTATTGCGGGGGCGTTAATGTAAGGCCTTTCCTATTATAAATGCCTCTAAATGGTAATGTTCCCCGTTTAATTCCTCCGAATCCGGGGAGTTAAAACAAACATTTTACCTCTTTGATTGTAAGAACACTGATGTAACTTTGCCCATCATGAGTATTTCCATCCAGCAGATCATTGCCGCTGAACCCGATGCGGCGCTCCGCACCATCGCCAATAAGGTACTGAACAAGGAACGCATTACGCCTGAGGATGGCGTAACGCTGTTTGAAAAAGCCAATGCCCCCTTTGTTGGCGCCCTGGCCAACTTTGTACGTGAACGCCTGCATGGTAATAAGACTTATTTCAACCGCAATTTCCATATAGAGCCTACCAATGTTTGTGTATTTGCCTGTAAATTCTGTTCTTATTCCCGCCTCTATGCCCATCGAGAGGAAGGTTGGGAACTGACCACTGAACAAATGCTCAATATTGTAAAAGGGTACGATGGGAAACCGGTTACTGAGGTACATATTGTGGGTGGTGTACACCCCAAACTGACCCTCGAATTCTTTGCCGACCTGCTGCGCAAGATCAAGGCTCACCGTCCTGAATTGCACATCAAAGGTTTTACCCCGGTTGAACTGGATTATATGTTCCGCAAGGCGAAGAAAACACCCGAAGAAGGAATGGCCTATTTACATGAAGCGGGGCTGGACTCTTTACCCGGCGGCGGCGCCGAGATCTTCCACCCCGAAATACGCCAGCAGATCTGTGACGATAAAGTAGATGCCGATGGATGGCTCCGGATACATGAAGCAGCCCATAACCTGGGTATGCATACGAATGCTACGATGCTCTATGGGCATATTGAGCAATACTGGCATCGTGTAGACCATATGGAAAGGCTAAGACAATTACAGGATAAAACAGGCGGCTTTAATACTTTCATTCCGCTCAAATTCCGCAACAAGCAAAATGAGATGAGTAATGTGTCGGAGTCGGGCATTATTGAAGACATGCGGATGTATGCCATTGCCCGCCTGTACATGGATAATTTCCCGCATCTCAAGGCCTATTGGCCCATGCTGGGCCGCCAGAGTGCCCAACTCACGCTGTCGTTTGGTGTGAATGATATTGATGGTACTATTGACGATTCAACGAAGATCTACTCTATGGCTGGTTCAGAAGAGCAAACGCCGGCCATGAGCACTGCCCAACTGGTGACGCTGATCAAACAGGTAAAACGCCAGCCTGTAGAGCGGGATACGCTGTACCATGAATTAAGGGATTATACGGAGATCGATATTAAGGAGATCGAAGTAAATCCATTGCTGAATTAATTAATCGCCCAGCGGCTCCAGCACCCAGGTTTCGCGTCCCTGCATCCATTCCCGTACTTTATCTTCTTCGATAATACGGGTAATGAGCCTAAGTGAGCTCAAGGCTGTAAAATCAATATCAATGCGCCGTTTGACCGCAAACCGGCAATCCCGGAAGAAATCGTGTGCGGCTTCATAGCTATCAAACTTATTCTCTTCTATCCGGTGTTCTTCGAGGAACCTGGTGAGTTGTTCATCAAACTGCTCCTGCGGCTGCTCGAGCAAGCGGGTCATATCTTTTGATGTATACATCACCGGTAACCCAATAACCACCCCGCTCTTTCAATAAGCGGTGCAGCATGGCACAGAGCTGTTTTTTTCGTCCCAATTCAGGTACATCAGTAAGCCTTCATTCACAATGGTAACGGGTCCGGGTGGCAATAGGGCCACGACCTGGTTAAACTGTTCTTCATCCAGTGCATTGAGGGGCACTATAAGTAACCTGCCTTTGGGGGCCAGGTGTTTTGTGGCAATCAGCTTGTTTACCAGGTCCTTTTTTGGGGAATGAATGCGGGCAGGTCTGTATCTACATAGGTAACGGCCTTATGAAGTACGGTATCCAGGCTACGGCAGGAAAAGCCAGAAGAGAGTTCCAGTATTCCTTGCGGGTTGATGTCTGAAAGCGCCAGATCAATGGTTTTGTACCGGTTCTCAAAATGGATGATACGTCCCATCAATACGCGGGAACGTTTTTCACGGGCGGATTTGGTGAAGGCTTCCAGATCGCCTACCATGGCGGCTGTATCCCGGGCAAAAGGAATATCGGTAAGGGCCTTCATCATGAGTAAAGCACCGGCAGAAGGACTGATGGTATTGAAATCGCGTTCTCCGGTCATAAGGCGCATTTATTAGTAGCCTAAATGTACAGAAATAACACATTGCCATCGGTAACGCTGCCGGTCACCCCTTTAACATTCGGGCAAACTAATGGGTATATGAACGGCCAGGCCGCCTTCGGCTGTTTCCTTGTATTTAAAGCTCATGTCTTTGGCTGTATCCCACATCGTTTTGATCACATTGTCGAGCGATACTTTGGCAAAATCGGGGGTGCTTTGGAGTGCGAGCTGGGAGGCTGTAATGGCTTTGATAGCTCCCATGGTATTGCGTTCAATACAGGGTATCTGTACCAGTCCACCGATGGGGTCGCAGGTAAGTCCCAGGTGGTGCTCCATGGCTATTTCGGCAGCCATTAAGGCCTGTCTTTGTGTACCTCCCATGACTTCCGTTAGACCGGCAGCAGCCATGGCAGAAGAGACCCCTATTTCGGCCTGGCAGCCACCCATGGCAGCGGAAATGGTAGCCCCTTTCTTGAAGATGCTTCCTATTTCGGCTGCAGTGAGCATGAACTGGAGTATTTTATCTTCCTTATAGCCGTCGCAAAAAGCCACAAAGTATTGTAATACAGCAGGTATTACCCCTGCGGCGCCATTGGTAGGGGCTGTAACCACGCGCCCAAAAGAGGCATTTTCTTCATTGACTGCCAGGGCAAAGCAACTCACCCAGTCGAGTGTATATTTAAAATGATGGCCTCCATCCCGGATAGCCTGCAGCCAGGAATCATAATTGGTATAGGGTCTTCCTTCCAATAGTTTTTTATTGAGATCGGCGGCCCGGCGTTTAACCTGCAAGCCACCGGGCAATACTCCTTGTGTATTGCAGCCGCGGAAAATACATTCTTTCATTACCCGCCAGATTTGCAGCATTCCCATGCGTGTATCTTGTTCGGACCGCCAGCTATTCTCATTTTCCATCACCACTTCGCTGATGCTTAGGCCTGTCTTACGGCACCAATGCAACAGATCATCTGCTTTATCAACGGGAAAAGGTAATTGCACAGCAGCAGTACCGGTTGCCGCATCCTCTTCTTCTCTCTTAACAAATCCCCTCCTACGGAATACCAGGTTTCGGCTACTGAATCACCATTATGAAAAGCAGCCAGGAAGGTCAGTGCATTGGGGTGATAGGGTAAGGATTCTGTCATGAGGAAATCAATGTCCTCTGCCGGGTCGAAATCTATTTCATGCTTGCCATGGAGCAGCAGTTTTTTCATGGTCCTGATGGCTTCCGTTTTAGAGTCGATCAGGTGTACATCGAAGGTTACGGGATCATCGCCACTGAGGCCCAATTGTACAGCGATATCTGTACCATGGCCTTTGCCTGTTTTGGCCAGGGAGCCATAGAGTAATACGCGTACAGCCTCTACCTGGAACAGTTGGCCTTTATCTTCCAGGGATTGTAAAAAACGTTGAGCAGCTCTCCAGGGACCAAGTGTATGAGAGCTGGAGGGGCCCACCCTATTTTGAACATGTCGAATACAGAAATAGCTTCGTGTGGCAAGGAATTATTGTTTGCTGCAAAGGTAAATTAAATAGGCAATAGGTTTTCCTATAGTACTTCGTATAAGGAGATTTCGTAGATCATGATCGAATTGGGGGTACAACTTCCGTACTACCCACTTTTTTACCGTCCTTGCCATATGCGAGGGAGGGTGGCAGCCAGATCCTTATTTTTCCCCCACCTTGATCATTGGCAGGGTAATACGCCAGCCTTCGAGCATTAATTTCAGGCTAAGTACTGTATGGTCATCCCGCTCTACCTCAGTTCCATTGGTGAGCTTGCCGGTAAACCCTACTTTAATGGAGGAACAAATAGCGGGACTGATACCTGTACCTTCTTGTATTACCTGGTAATAGAGGCCGCTGGAGTGTTTGGTAGCGCTGATGCCATAGGAAGTCAGGTAGTCGGCCAATGTCATCTGCTCTGGGGCAGGCGCTGTAATATCGCGTGGTACGCAGTCATTCTTATCTTTAAAACAATTAGCCATCAGGCATGCTACACAAAACAGGCACAAGGCGATTTTCCGCATAATTGTTTTTTGCAGTGATGAGTTTGTTAAAAGACAGCGGTACCAGGATGATAGCTGCACTTAGGCTTTTGCCTCTTTCTCCTCCAGTTCCTGCCGGGCTTTCAATTGCCGGTAGTACTGCTCTTTCTGGTCCCATTGATGCCGCTTGTAAAAGATAGAAACAAAAACTGTAATTACAAATACTGCAATGATCAAAACATAGGGATTCATCATGGTATTCATGGCCATATCGGCTCTTTTGTACCATAGCTTACCCGTAAAAATAATGGCCAGTACAGGCAGGGAAAAGATAAGTCCCATTGGGATGCCCGCCAGCAATTGTGTTTGCCATTTTTGGTCCCTCAGGCGGTTGGCCTCCCAATATTGGATAAACTGTTTTTCCCGATCATTCAGCATATAAGGAATTTAAACATGGTATAAAAAGGGATTTCCTACTACAAAGGTCTTGCAAAAATAGCATACCTGGCTGCATATTACTTGCATACCAATAATTTATGATTAACTTGTGCGAAATCAGCAATACCTTGAAATTAGCTATCCTTTTAGCCCAGTACTTTTATCAGCACAAGCAATTGAACCTGCCATCGATTGGTTCTTTTAGTCTCGATGCAGCTGTAACGGTGCCCGACCAGAATGATAAGAATTTCCGTGAATTCCTCAAATATGTACAGTTCAAACAGCAGCCCATTGCCAAAGCGGATGAAACGCTGATCGATTTTATCCGTGCGCATACGGGCAAGATCAAGCCATTGGCAGAATCGGACCTGGAATCCTACCTGGCGGATGGTAAGCTCCTGCTCAATATTGGCAAGCCTTTCCATATTGAGGGGATTGGCACGCTCCACAAGAATAAGTTGGGTATTTATGAATTCATTGCCGGTGAACCAAGCCTGGAACGCATGGAGATCGTGAATGAGCCCAAAGAGGTAGAAAGAGAAAGGCAGTCGCCCCCAAGGCATCTAAAAGAAATCGGCTTTCGACGAAAGTTATAGCCGTATAGAAGCTCATAATGTTCGCCGCAAAAGATTGTTGGTGGGTACGCTGGTCATGATTGCCCTGGCTGTAATTGTATGGGGAGGTTATGTGTTATACAACAACAATGATGGCAAGGAACTCACCACCCCTACTCAGGTACCAGTCGATACCCAGGTGGTAGTACCCGACACCACGGCTAAAAAGCCAGTTGATTCCATTGCAGCGCCTTCTACAGCCGGCGCGCCGGCAGGCAGTTATAAATTCATTTTTGAAACCACTACAAAAAAGCCAGGGCGCTTAAACGGCATGCTTTCCTATTGCCTTTGAACAAGGACATTAAACTGGAAACAACTGATTCCATTACCTTTAATATCAGCGTTATTTTAGCCGCCACACCGGCTGATACGATACGCCTCAAAGATTCGCTCAATGCCTGGTATTATGGCACCAAACCTGTTAAAGTACGTATAGAACCATAACCCATGCGTTCGACAGCCGAGTACTGGATCCAGCATTTGCAACTCACTGAACATATTGAAGGTGGTGCATTCCGCGAAGTATACCGTTCTCCTTTGCAGTTGCCGCCATCGGCCCTGCCCGCTACTTTTGGAGCGTCCCGCAATAGCAGCACCAGCATTTATTTCCTGCTCAAAGACAACCAGTTTTCCGCCTTTCACCGCATCAAAAGTGATGAAGGATGGCATTTTACTACGGTGATCCCTTGATCGTGTATGAATTGGAAAACAATGGTACCCTTACCCAGCACCTGTTGGGCAATGACCCGGAGCAAGGGCAACAATTTCAATGTACCATAAAGGCTGGCAACTGGTTTGCCTCCCGCGTGCAGCAGGGCGGCGCTTATTCCCTGGTAGGTTGTACTGTTTCGCCTGGGTTTGATTTTGCCGATTTTGAACTAGCTGATCGGGAATTACTGTCGGCAGCATATCCTGCTTATAGCAGTTTAATAGAAGAACTGACAAGAGTTTGAATACAGATCATTGATTATTTCGCTCATCGTCGATTAGCGGAAAGCATTTTCACGTTTCACTTCTCACGTCTCGCGTCTCACGTCTCTCCTTTCACGTCTTTCAATTGACGCTTAAAATACAAATACAACGGCACGCCGGGGGCTATAATGGCCAGCCCCAGTAAGGAGTTTACTACCGGCACCTCTGCTGCCCTGTACCGCGCGATATCATTCCATACGGTACTTACTACATAGAAAGCAGCAAAGGCGATAAAGAGTAAGGGCACAACGGGGTATCCCCAGGCTTTATAAGGCCGTGGATGATGGGGCATTTTTTTGCGTAGTACGAATATCCCAATGGCGCCAAACAAGTAAGCTACCCAGGCTGTGAAGGTGAACATATCGGCCAGCATATCGAAAGAACCACTCATGATGAGTACTGATGACCATACTCCATGCAACAACAGCGCATTTCCCGGGGTATGAAAACGCGGGTGCTTTTTACCTGTCCATGCAAAGAACAATCCGTCTTTTCCCATGGCATAGGTAACCCGCGATACTGCCATGGTATTGCCATTAATAGCGCCGAAGGTACAGATCACAATGAGGGCTGCTACAATAGCACTGCTGGTTTTACCCAACGCAATGGCAATTGCATCGGCAGCCACCAATGATGAACCGGCCATTTGATCGACCGGTAATACATACAGGTAAGCCTGATTTACCAATAGGTATACGCCAATACAGATAAACAAGCCGGTTACCAAACTGCGCGGGATATTTTTACCTGGCTGTTTGATCTCCCCGCCTACAAATGTGACATTGATCCAACCATCATAGGCCATGAATGCCCCGGTTAGGGCGGCTACCAAACCGCCCACCAGTTCCCAGTTCATTTTGGGTTGGGCTGAAGGTTGTACAAAGTGGGCTACTGACCCATTACCTGATAAAAACACCAAAGATCAGCAGTCCGATCACGCCCACTTTGATCAGGGTGGAAATAACCTGTAGTTTACCACTGGCCTTTACGCTGCGGTAGTTGACCAGGGAAAGTGCCGCTACCAGCAGGATGGCTACTAATTTTACTCCAATATTTTGTAAGGGGTATAAGGAACCCAATCCGGGAATATGTACTAGCCAGGCTTGTTCAACAGGCAGGGGTAAATGGGGTAACTGAAGAAAGTAATCTGCATATTGCGCGCACACGAAAGCGATAGCTGCAACTGAGGCCGAATTGATCACGGCAAAACCAGCCCATCCATACAAGAAGGCTACAAAGTCGCCATACATGTGCCGGAAGAATACATACAAGCCTCCTGTTTGCGGAAACATAGCTCCTACTTCGGCATAGATGAGTGCTCCAAATAAAGAGAAAATACCAGCAAGAATCCAGGTAATGGCCAGCCATAAGGGGAGGCCAGTTGCGCCGCCATGGCGGCAGGCTTCATAAAGACGCCTGACCCAATGATACTGCCTACAATAATGGCTGTAGCTGTCCAATAGCCAAGTGAACGCTGCCCCGGTATACTATCTGCTGAATGCTTCATGCTTCAGAATCCATAAATGAAGCAATTATGCGATGAAAATGATGTGTACCCTGCTCCCGCGTTACTGAATACCTGCCATGTTGGTAAAAGCGTGAACGCACGCCTTTCTGTACGGCCTCTACCACTTCTTCATCTTCCCTTTCTACTGTGTCCAGGTCGGCCCCTGCCCCGGTATTGAATTTATCTTCCTTCCATACATAAGTAAGAAAGGATACTTTACATTGATGAAGTGATAAAGGCTGCACTATATTGATGCTAAGTCCCCAGGGATAGAAATTGAACATCATATTGGGAAATACAAAGAAATAATAGGCTGCTACTTTTTTGCCATAGTCGGGCGAACTTTCAGGCAGCTCAAAACAATCTTCATCCTCTTTTGCAATGCCCAGTTGCAGGTTGGAATAGGTAAAAAGTTCGGTGGTATAGTTGCCAAAGTCGATTACGGCATTGAGTCCTGCATGTACAAAAGGAATATGAAACCCTTCGAGGTAATTTTCACAGTACAAGGCCCAATGGGCCTGAACAATATAATCTTTGGAGAGTTGTGGTTGATACACGAAATCCTGTACGGGCAGCCAGGCGACCCGGTTCATCATATCCTGCAGGTAGGGCTGCATGGCTGAACCTTGTTGCAGGGAAGCAAATAACCAGGGCCCCCATTGAAATAGTGGCAGCTGGCTAAGGTCGTCATCGGCGGTAGGAAAGTTTTCTACTTCCTTGAATTCGGGCATGGAATGAAATCGCCCATCCAATTTAAACAAACGCCCATGATAGCGGCAACGCAGCTGGGCTACTTTACAAGGTTCATGCACTACAATGGTGCCCCGGTGTGTGCATACATTGCTAAGGCAGTGCAGCTTATTTTCTTTGTCTTTGGTGAGTACCAGGGGCTCATGGAGGTAATTTTCCAATAAGGTAAAGGGATGGCATTGGCCCGGTTCATGTACTACACCTGCATCGCCAATGAATTGCCAGGAAGGTGCAAAGATTGTTGTTTTGGTCTTTTCATATACTGCCGGGTCCACATAAAAATCTGTGTGCAGTGTTTTGGCTTTGGCAATCTGCGGGTCAACAAAAAAGCGGGACATGTTGAAACGATTGTATCAGTAAGATAAGAAAGAGTTGAAGTAAAAATGGTATCTTCCCCAATAAATCTGTATACAGTGAAATATTTATTGTACCTCTTCCTTTTTGTTACCCCTGTTGTTACGCTTGCCCAGAAAACCAAGCGTCTTTTTAATGGCAAGGACCTCACCGGCTGGACGATCCATGGCACTGAAAAATGGTACGTTGACAAGGGCGAGCTGGTTTGTGAAAGTGGCCCCGACAAACAATACGGGTATCTTTCTACCAATAGCAAATACAAGAATTTTGAGCTCACTCTCAATTCAAGCAGGAGGCCAATGGCAATAGCGGCGTATTTTTCCGTTCATCTATTGAAGGGGTAAAGATCAGCGGCTGGCAGGTGGAAGTAGCCCCTCTTAACAGCCACACGGGGGGTATTTATGAATCTTATGGCCGTGGCTGGCTGATTCAGCCCAAAAAAGAAGATGAGCAATGGTTAAAACCCGGCGAATGGAATGAATTGCGGATAAAAGTAGTGGCTGGAGAGGTAACCACCTGGCTTAATGGCCACCAAATGGTCTATTTCAAGGATGATAAAATTGCGGGGGCTGATGGATTCATTGCCCTGCAGATCCATGATGGCGGCGGTATTAAAGTTCGCTGGAAAAAACTCCGTATAAAATCTTTATAAGGATTTGGTTTAATTTTTGCTAATATTGTACCCGGGACAGGATAACTACCCTTCACGAACATGGCGCCTGTCCCGTTCAGCTATTGCATTGTCTATCACCTTCCCTATGCAACCCTCCCCGCCTTTACACCGTCATTTATAGAGTTTTTATCCATACCCTCTCCTTTTTATCTCTGCAACCCGTTTTTATCCGTAAAAAGAGCCTTTGGCTGTTGAAGTCAAAGGATTTGATCAGGTACCGGGGGCATTGTATGCCCAATCTTTTTGAAGATGCTGCCGGGCTGTTGCAAGATAGCCTGGCGGTATTTTCAATGTCTATTGCAGCAGCTCATTGTAGCGCGTAATGATCTTAACAAAATCTTCAGCTTTGTCCATCCGGAATGATTGCTGTGCAACAAATTCCTTCAGTTGTCCGGGATGTGCAGGCAATTTTTTCAGCAGTTCTTCTTTGTCTTTGGGCAGGTTGGTCATGACCCCATCCTGCAGCAGGTAATAATATTCCTCATCTTCCAGCCGGCTGTGATTGTTGGTACTGACCATTTGTTTTTCTTCGACCAGCACTTTTGTAACCAGTTTTAGTAAAACGGCCTTACCTCCTACCAGCACCTGGTAATAGGTATCGGGGGTATATTTATCAATAGGAGGATACCCTTTCCGGAAAAGTAAGGAGTCTTTATTCTTACGGGAGGGGTGTACAACACAAATTCTTTTACCTGGCTTTCTGCAGCAAAGGCATTGCCTTCAAATTGAAGCATCAAACGGTTACGGGCACAATCAAAGCGCAGTTTGAATTGCTTTACGACCCGGCCGCTTTTAAAAAACACGACCCCATCCACCCAGTCTTTGAACAAGTAGGGATTGCCGGAAGCGTTGGAGATTTGGTCATCGCTAATCGAAGATTCAGGGTCTTGGGCCAATCCCTGCTGCGCCACCAGTAAGAGGCACCAAAGCAGATATTTCATGGCAAATGGTTTATGTTAATAAGGTACGAATTCTTTGCGGAAGTTGGGACAACCATTCTACGAAAGGTCATTTCCGCAGATAACATCACCCAAATCACCTGACGCTATGTAAAACATGTAATTATACCTAGAGACATTGGGTAAACGCCCTCATTCTTTTTCAAACCGTTGTATTTTGGCAATATTTTTCCGTTCGATCTCATTCAGTAAATGCATTACGTTATCCAATCCAGGCCGGTACCAATCCTGCTTCCTGAAATACATATCTATTTTACCACCCTTTACGAAACGCATGCCATAACGGGCAAAGATCTCATTGCGCATCAACTGCAACTCCTCCTTACTTTTCAATTTGAACCAGGCATCCTCCATCAGCTTATACGACAGTTGCGGGTATTTCCCATCCACAAGTTCATCCAATCTCGTAGGATCCTTAAAACCCATTTCGGCCGTATCACCTGGCGTATATAAATTATCTTTCTGGTTGGTAAGTATCAATGCTTGTTGGGGCTTTTGTCCCGGCTCTAGGTAAATCGTAAAAATGCCTTGCAGCGCCCCCGCCTTGAATCGCCCATTCTTCAACTCCACCGTATCATAGGTATCGATATCCCTTACCCAGGTTTGCTCACCCTCCTTCGTTTCGCCCCAATGACCAGCAAAGCTTTGCATGATCAGGCGCGTATCGACTTTCATGACGATCAACGACCACTCCGATTCCGATTCCCCGAAATGATAACTACCCACATACTCCTGCAGGTTGTTAGTGGTCCAAAACTTAATATCTTTTACATTGATCGGGTCTTCCCCCAGGCTTTAAAGATGTACTTGGGCGTTTGCGACCAGGATACATTCGACAGGAGTAATCCTAGAACAAAAATGGTATATTTCATATCCTTATTAATTCAATTTGATGGTACAGCAATTGGTGAAATTGAATTCAGGCCGTAATATAATACTCCCGGAGTTCAATACAATAACCTATTCAGATAGGCCCATAAAAAGCCCCGGGCAAAAGCTCCAGGGCTGTACTAAATAGTAAACAAAACAAAATTTTTATTCGCTGCGCAAACTCTTAATTGGATTGGCCAGCGCGGCTTTTACTGCCTGGAAACATACTGTAATGATGGCTATCAGCAATATTGCCAGTCCCGCCATCACAAATACATCCCAGGTAATGCTGATACGATAGGTATAATCTTCCAGCCATTTCTGCATCAGGAACCAGCCCAGTGGCACAGCAATGACCAGGGAGATCAGGATGAGCTTTAGGAAATTATTGACCAGCAGCATGAACAAGCCCGAAATGGAAGCGCCCAACACTTTGCGGATACTAATTTCTTTATTACGTTGTTCGGCCATGAAAGCTGCCAGGGCAAATAAACCCAGGCAGGCCACTATAATGGCCAATACAGCAAAACAGGTAAAGATGAGGCCCGTACGTTGCAGGTCGGCATACATATTGGAAAAGCTTTCATCCAGGAAGGTAAACCGGATGGGTTGATTGGGTGCAAAACCTTTCCAAATACCGCCAATTGCAGCCAATGCCTGCTTCACCTCCCCTGCCTTAATTTTCACCGACACGATATCATTGCTGCGTCCCAGTGTTAAACAAAGCGGCTCCACCTTTTGCTTCATGGTTTCAAAGTTGAAATCTTCCACGATCCCTATCACGGTGAGGTGCTGCCAACCATTGGTGATCATTTTCCCAACCGGGTTGGGATAACCAATGGCTTTGGCCATGGCCTGGTTGATAATGGCGGTTTGTGTATCGGTAGGCAGCTGGCTCGAAAAATTTCTGCCCGCCACCAGTTTCATGCCCAATGCAGGGATATAACTATCATCGACATACCATTTCTGTCCTCCTACAAAAGCTTCCTCCCTGGTTTTCCCTTCTTTCCAAAAGGAATTTCCATCCCGCTTGGTGCCTGCTACGGGCAGGTAACCACTTACGGTTACATTTTTTCCCTGCGGCAATTTCAATAGCTCGGTTTTAAGCACATCTGTTTGCCTGCCTAGTGTATTGGTACCTTGTATCATTACCACCTGGTCTTTTTCAAAACCAATCTTGCTATTGAGGACATACTGCATTTGCCGGTAAATGATGAGCGTGCCAATGAGCAGAATAATAGAAGTTGTAAACTGGAAAACCACCAGGGTACTGCGCAGGCCTGAATTTTTACTTCCACGGCTTAACTGTCCTTTCAATACCTGGATGGGCTTAAAGGCGGATAAATAAAAAGAAGGATACAAGCCGGCCAGGATGCCAATGAACAAGGCTGCAGCAATAAACAGTGGGATCATCCACCACTCTGTAAGCGGCGCACTCAAGGCCTTACCCGCCATTTTATTAAAGAAGGGCAAACCAGTCCAGGCCAGTATTAAACCAATTACAAATGCACAACAACTGTATAAGATCGACTCAACCAGGAATTGTTTAATAAGGCCACTGCGTTGTGAACCGATCACTTTACGCAAGCCCACCTCTTTAGCCCTATTGGCGCTTCTGGCGGTGGAGAGATTTAAAAAATTGATACAGGCTATCAGTAGAATAAAACAGGCAATGGCTGCATACATCCACACAAAACGGATATCCCCGCGCGGCTCCCAATCCCACATATCATACGACTTCAAATGAATATCCCGGATGGGCTGCATGTACAACCGCAGTTTGCTCAGTTGTTCCGCCGCATTTACCTTGCCGGCCGTATTCATGGCGGTCAAATAATACTTTTGAATAATGCCGGCATTCCCCTTCTTTTCAAATGCTTTTATATCCGTACCGGGCTTCAGTTGCAGATAAGTGCTGTAATTGCTGGCCATCCAGTTATTTTGCTCGCCATCCCATAAAGACACTCCCGTGAGGGTAAGTAAATAATCATACTGCAGATGTGAGGTGGTGGGCCAGTTTTCCAATACGCCGCCAATTTTATAGGGCCGTTTTTGATCATTGTTTAAAAACATGATCTTGCCTACCGGGTCCTGACGGGGAAAGAATTTATCGGCTTTGCGCCGGGTGATCACCATGATATTGGGTTCCGCCAACGCCGATGAGCGGTTACCATATACCATTGGCAATTGAAGAATATCCAACAATTCCTGGTCGGCATAAGCAAAACCTTCTTCGTACGTATTGTTCGGATCATCATTTCTCCGAAGTTGGTTACTACCTGCCCCATCAAAGAGGTTACTGGGCATTAGCCGGCCAGCTTTTTCGACCTCGGGGAAATCATTTTTCATGGCCTTGGCAAAAGGGGCCGGCATACTGGGGCTTTTTCTTCTTTGCCCTTTTCCATATAACCAACAATGGCCCGGAAAATTTGCGGACCATTGGCGTATTCTGTATCATAATTCAGCTCATGCCTGATCAACAAGCCGATCAGCAAACAAGCCCCAATACCAATGGCAAACCCACCGATCTTGATAGCTGTGTACATCTTTTGCTTCGACATATTCCGAAAGGCAATGCGCAGATAGTGTAAGAACATATCATTTTATTTCAGTGAACAACATGGGTTCACGAAATATACCAAAGAGAATGCCTATCGCCATTAAGCTAAAGATCAGTCACTTACACAACACTTACAGCATGCCGGTGTTCGCTTATGATACAACCACTGTAACCATCCGGTCGGTTTACAAATAACTTAGCCACCAATGCTCTTTATGGTAAGTTTTGTACCGGTCGTACCACTTACAAAGTGGATACAGTAATACGACGACCAGGCCCCATACCAGGTAGGTAACTCCCAGTGAAAAGCCATATCCCTCCAATTGAGCTGAGGACCGGCCTGTCCATAGTGCATAATCCAGCACCATATCACGCCAAGGGTGACCGCTGAAGGTGGTAGCAAACATGGCCAGCAGGTGGGCCAGGTATAGATGCAGGATATAATAAAAGAGTGGTACCCTTCCGAAAACCGTTAGTTTTTGTCCCAGCCAACCGGGCTTTCTTTCTGTCCAGGCCAGAAAAAGTAATGCCGGCCCGATGGTTACCAGGAGATACAATAAGGAAGGAGGATATTTATTGATCTTCAGGAATGACAGGAAGGTAAGCAGGGGTGAAGATTGTGTACTCCAGGGATGTGGGTCACCATATACATTGATGGCCCGGATCAGGATAAACAAGGCGATCGATGAAAACCAAGTATCATTAACCATTTGCGCCTTTGTGCTGCCGGATAATTTTTCGTGTAGAGTGTTCCCAGACAGTAGCCCAGGGCCATTACGCCCACCCAGGGAATGATGGGATAGCCGACCAGCACCATAAAACCATTGTAGAAGAAAGGATGTTGTTCATGCAGCAGGGCCCAACCAAAGTTTTGCCAGGTATCACCTGATACACGGATACCATCCAGCAAATTATGACCTCCTACCATTAGCAAGCTTAGGGTCAGCAGCGCCCATCGCGGTAAATGGATCAAAGCTGCCAGTAAGATCATAGAAAACCCCAGTGCCCAGATCACGGTAAGATCTATTCCACGTCCTACAAAATTGAAATACCAGGCCCAATGTACGACGGTTAGCTCCAGCACAATAAGCCATACGCCTCTTTTAAGCAGGAAGGCGGACAATTCTTTTAGACTTGCGTTGACCGCTTAGGAAGGCAGAAATACCGGATAGGAACATGAATACGGGGGCGCAATAATGGGTGATCCAGCGGGTGAAGAAAAGGACGATATTGGTTTTGGTAAGATCAAGCGGGTCATTGACGAGGGCATCGGCATGAAAATAATCACGCACGTGATCCAGGGCCATAATGACCATGATAAGGCCCCGCAAGAGGTCGATGGACTCAATACGGGTAGTGACGGCTGCCCGTGGAGGGGCAGCCGCAGGAATGGCTATACTTTGCATGGCTATACTTTTAAGGATCTAAATATACAGACATTTTATCGGTACAATGCAAATAAAACAGAATTTTATTCTGAACAGTGTGCATATTACAGATTTTTATTCCAATCAACAACCCAGTTCTTGCGATAAATCCTGTTCGCACCTGATTGGCTGGTGCCAGGAAACTGTCGAAGCGGGTTGGACGACCTCCTTTGGACAAAGGTGAGTCACCCTGCAGCCCGGCACAACAGCGCGGCAGGGTGGATCTGGTGGGTGTCAATACATCACCCTACTTCATGCCGGGCCAATCATTTTTGTTTTATGCAACCAACAATAATGAATCAGGCACTACAACACCAACAACCTGCAAAAACATTCAAACACAGCTACCTAAGTGTCCATTTTCCGTTTTTCGTAAATGGTTTTTCCGTCTTCGCATACCCAAAGGAAGGATTAGATCTCACCTTCGCGGCCGGAATCAATTTGGTTAAAGGACAAAAAGGTATTTGGTATGCAGCCGTGCCCCACCCGGTTGTGTTCGTTTGCTATGAAGACTAGCCCCCTAAACAAAACAGGTATTGTGCTGACTGTATTGCTGCTCTGCGCGGTAGCTGCAGTAGCGCAACAATCCAGCGCATCCCTTTCCGGCCGGTTGCATGAAGCCAATGGGCTGTACAGCGCCAAGGCTGTTCTGGTGCAAGCACAAAGAGATGGCATCAGGTACAAGATCATCAGTGATACTACCGGCGGTTTCTCTTTTCGCCATCTTCCCACGGGTGTTTACCGTGTTAATATCCTGAGTCAGTTCTATACGACCAATACCAGGATCGTTCATCTTCGCAAAGACGAACATATTGATATGGTCATTGAAAAAGTGGCTACTGTACTGTCTGAAGTATACATTACGGCTTCCGAATCCAGGGGTATGACCAGCGCTTCTGTTATCGACCGCAAAGCGATGCAGCACCTGCAGCCCTCCAGTTTTACGGACCTGCTGGAACTGCTGCCGGGGGCAGGGCCAAAGACCCTAACCTCACCGGCATGAACCAGATCAGGCTACGTGAAGTGGGCGTCGATGCCAGCCGGTATGATATCACTTCATTGGGCACCTCCTTCCTGATCGATGGCAATCCCATTAATACCAGCGCCAACCTGCAAAGTACGGCCAACTATTCGCTAAGCAGTCCCAACGATTCACGCAATGCGGTCAACAAAGGGGTGGACATGCGCACGCTCTCCACTGACCAGATAGAAAAAGTAGAAATCGTGCGGGGCATTCCTTCTGTGGAATACGGCGACCTGACCAGCGGGCTGATCCAGATCACGCGCAAAAAGGCGCAACTCCTTATACCGCCCGTATCAAAAGTGATGGCTTCAGCAAACTGTTTTCGCTGGGCAAAAGGCTTCTATATTCCGTCTAAAAATATTACGCTGAATGTTGACTTCGGTTTCCTCGACGCGAAGGATGAGCCGACGAATAATTTTGAAACGTATAAGCGAATAAATGGCAGTCTGCGCCTGGAAAAAGCTGGAACAATAGCAGACGTGAACAGAAATGGAGTATCAGCCTGGATTATGCTGGCAATATTGACAATGAACGTGTTGATCCCGATAATGGGTTTGCACCTATTGACAAATACGTAAGCCGCAACAACAACTATGGTTTTAGCACCAGTCTCAAAAGGAATATCACTAAAGCAGGAGGAGGCATAAAATATTGGGAACTCACGGGCAGCATCAGTTATACCAACTCACCGCTGGATCAAACCAAATGGGTACAACCCAAATCGGCTGGCATCCGCTTCAATGCTATCACGGCTGGCGATCATGATTTGAGTTATATGGGTGGGGGTTATGCTTCTCAACTGCGGGTAGATGACCAACCGCTCAATGTCTTTTTCAAAGCGCTGACCAAGGTGGAATTCCATACGGCAGGGATCAGGCATGAAGCCAAGATAGGATTGGAAACCAGGTATAGCAGGAACCTGGGTGATGGACAAGTTTATGACCTCAATTTTCCACCCAATCCCGATGGCATTCCGGTACGTCCACGCGCCTTTAACAACATTCCCGGTATGCTCAACCAGGCCTTGTTTGCGGAAGACATGTTCACTTTCCATGTTGGGAATCACCCGGTGACAACGGCTGCAGGTATCCGGGCCATGAGTCTGCCGGGCATGAACAGCCGTTATACGATTGCCAACAAACCCTACATTGATCCCCGTATCAACGTCAGGTGGCAGCTACCACGCACGATGGTTGCCAACAGAACGATGATCATAACACTGGGTGGCGGATATGGTGTGCATACGAAGATGCCCACCCTGGATCAGCTATATCCCAATGACCAATACGAAGATATAGTTCAGCTTAACTTTTACCACAACAACCCCGCTTACCGCAAGGCGAATGCAGTAACGTATATAATTGATCGCCGCAACTTCGACCTGGCCCCAGCCATCAATTACAAATGGGAGGTCAACAGTGATATAGAATGGGCCGGTAACCGTTTTTCCATCACCTACTTTAAGGAACGAATGACCACCGGTTTCAGGGATATCGGTCATTACCAGACGCTGGCTTATAAAAATATGATAGTAAGTCTGTCGATGCGGCCAACCTGACGGCTCCTCCACAAACCAGCGATTTCTCCTATACCTCCGGCAACCGCTATTTTCCTTATAGTATACCCTCCAATGGAAGCCGGATCATCAAAGAGGGTATTGAATACCAGTTTACTTCCAAACGGATTAAAGGCATCAATACGCGGTTTACGGTTAATGGCGCCTGGTTCAATACTACGTATACGAATAGCATGCCTACCTACAAAACGCTTTCCAATCTACAGGTGGCCGAACAATATGTGGGGCAATTTGTGGCTACCTATGCAGAGGATGCCCAGTATAACTACCTGCGTCAACAACTCAACACCAACCTCATTATTGATAGCTACTTGCCCAAACTGGGCCTCATCATATCCACCTCCCTGCAAAATATATGGTTCCTCAGCCGGCAAAATGCTGTCGCTGCATCCCTGCCCACCAGCTATAAGGATATCAATGGGAATGTTTATCCCTATACCAAGGCCAGCCAGGACGACCCCATTCTGAAATTCTTCGACAGGGTGTATACCCCTGCTGACTTTTACAAATGGACGATCCCCATCGACCTGCAGGGCAATATTAAAATAACCAAAGAATTCAGGAAAGTAGCTGCCATTTCCATGTTTGTGAACAGGCTGTTTACCTATACGCCGGACTATACGAACAATGGAGTAAGGTATACAAGGCCCAGCTTCAGCAGCCCTTATTTCGGTATGGAACTAAACTTTAAATTTTAATCTATAGGTATATGCAACTATCCAAATTACTTGTATCGTTTCTCGCCGCAGGATTACTGATGGCGGGCATTGGCTGTAAAAAAGCGACCATTCCGTAAAAACATCCACCGTAAGCTTAACACTTACCACTCCTGCCAACCTGCAAGGCGCCACTACCTCCAACCTGGTGGTTAGTTTCCGGGAAGTGAACACCAATATTACTACTACACCTACCCTCACCGGTGCTGGTCCTTACACCATTACGTTGCCACAAGGATCGTATGAAGTGACGCTCGAAGGGGATATCAAATACACGGATGGAACGGAACAAAGCAGCAAAGTACGCGGGTACAAAAAGACGTAGCAGTAACAGGCGATAATACCACGATCACGTTGCCCCTCTTCCTGTACAATGCTACGGCCAAGTTTGTATTCAAAGAGATATTCTTCACCGGTACGGTTACCCCGGAAGGCAAGGCCTACAATGGTGATAAATATTTCATCCTGTACAACAACTCGGCCGACACGCTGTATGCTGACCGCTTACTCATTGCGGAGGCCGCTTTCTTAACCACTACCAAACGCCAATATTCGCCCGATATCATGGCCGAAACATTCTCTGCCGGATCCATCGTCATGATCCCCGGCACTGGCAAAGACTATCCTGTATATCCCGGCAAACAACTGGTGATCGCCAATAATGCGATCAACCATAAAGCTATCAACGCGAACTCAATGGACCTTAGCAAATCGGACTTTGAACTGACGCTGTTGCCTTCTATCAATGTCGACAATCCGCAGGTAACTGACCTGATCAACGTTACTTCTGCCATGACCATGCACAACCGGGGGTTTAAGACGTATGTAATTGCACGTATGCCCGCCGACATGACGGTAGATGGATATAAAACACAAAATACTTATCAGTATTCCTATCTCAATACAGCAGGCAATACGACCACGCTCACCGGATACAAGATCTCGAATAGCTGGGTTATGGATGCTGTTAATCTTTCTGTAGCATCGATCTTTGAGTGGATCCTGGTGGCGCCCTCACTGGATATGGGCTGGAGTTATTGCGGCAAGGTAGATTCGGACGCTACGCGCTACAACAAAGCGGTAAGGCGCAAGGAATTGTCTACCAATCCGGATGGCCGTGTGATCCTGAAAGACAACAACAATTCAACTGTAGATTTCGAGCCAGAGGTAAAACCCTCTTTAATGCCCTGATAAATGCGTTGGCAAAATAACATATCCTTACTCTTACTGATCCTGGGCATGCGTACAGCGGATGCCCAGGATTCTCTTTCAACAGGGTTGTTGAAAGAGCAACTTTCTCCTATTACCTCGCTGCGGGATGGCATTTATGCCAGCCCTTCCTTGCGGGCGTGGCAACGGCAATACAACTATGCGCAACTCGGGGTTTCCTTCCGTAATTATAACCAGGATCGCTACCTGCAGCAGGAAGGCAGCGGCCAACGGGTATTGACGCTTCATTCAGAAACCTACCTCCGGCAAAATGGCACTACTACTCTATGGGGCAATGCCACCTACCACAACCGCAAGTTAAAAAGGTACGGTTCAATGAAACCTCGGATTACCAACTGGTTTATCCTTATGTAACGAGTGACTCGGTAGGCGGCGACCTCAAAGCTGAAAGCTATGGCTTCCAGGCGGGACTGGCCAAGGGAGTTGGGCAATACCAATTGGGCCTGCAGGCTGGCTATAGGGGGAACAAACTTATCGCGACCGGGACCCCCGGCCCAAAAATACCAGTTCCACACTCGACCTCGTACTGTCAGCTTCCCGCCGGCTCAATAGCCGGTACGCTTTGGCATTGGACATTAATGGCACCAAGTACAATCAGAATAATTTACTGTCGTTCCTCAACGCCCTGGGTACGCCGATGGTTTACCAGGAAGCAGGTCTTGGCATGTACAATGAATTGTTGAAGGGTACAGAAAGCCAGGGCAAAGTCAACCAGGTTTATAAAGGGCTTGGCTATCGTATTGGGGTGCAATTGGCGCCGCTTCAATACCAGGGCTGGTTTGTTCGCGCAGGCTTTTCGCAGTTCAATATAGAAAAATTCAAAACCTCGATCATTGAGGCGCTCAGCACCAGCCGTAAGCAAAAGGTGATGGGCACTGTTGGTTACCTGAACGAAACCAGTAAGGGGCATTTCCTGGCGCAGGTACAGGGCAGCCTGGAGAAACGAGAAGGAATAGAAAGTAAGTTCATTTTACAATCAAGGGATTCCAACAATGTGGTCAGGTTGTACAAACTGGCCGACGAATTGCGTTATAGGCACAACTATACACGGTTGACGGCACGAACTGTTTATGGCCAAACAACCGGTTCCATTAGGTGGTATGGCGGCCTGGAAGCAGGCTACACCAATAGTAGTCAGCAATATGTACTACCCACCAGGGAATTATCTTATAGTCAATGGCAGGCAGGCATTGACCTCACGGCCATCCGATGCTTTCGTACTACCACGATAAGCCTGGTCCTACAGGTGCAAAAGCAACAAAACATTGACCATACGGGCTACTGGCCGGACCTGGCTACCGACCGGGCGCACTATTACATGCTCACGAGCAACCTGGCCTACCTGTCGGCCTCCCGCATGATCTATGGCGGTTGCCTGCGGGTAGATTTCCCGCTTACGGATAAGCTGGGCGGCACTGTACGCATTGATGGCGGACACGAAACGGGCATCGGCCGTACTGATTTCAGTGCTACGATGGCCGTAAGATTTTAAAGGCTAAACGGCATAAGGCTACTATGCGCTCCATAACGGACAGACCCAAAGGCCGACCCCGGTAATGGCTAAGTTTGCCTGCAAATCAAAGTTCCCTGATCAGGCAGTTTTTCCATCGCTGAATACTGCTGAACGTTTGAGGCTTTACGGAAGGCGCCTTCGGCAAAGCCCGGTGAGCTAGCAGTGCGGTGCAAAAAGACCACCCGATCAAAGAACTTTATAAAGCAGTTGCCCGCGGTGCAACTTATCTACATCCACTGTTGCCCTGGGTGGGAGGCGCCAGCTTCCCTGCCACTTGGTGCAAAAATGGGCTGTTTTTGTGTTTAGTGCTATTAGCATACTCTATCTATAGGGAAGGCATACTGAAGCTATAGAGAAGCTATACTGAAGGGTTATTGATTACTGATTATTGATTGCTCTGATCTTTGTAAATTCTTTACTGTTGTCTTCTGTGCTTTGCTTCTGGTCCTTATGCTTATCCTTTCTTTTCTTTTTCAGTAACACTGCAGGGCAAACGTACGACACTGGCCAGGCCATTTCCAAATGTGTTTTTGTCGTTTCGGCTATTTTATGTCGAAAGCGCTATAAATCGACGTAATTGACGTCGATTTATAGCCGAAACGACATAAACCGGCAATAGGGTATTGGAAACGGGTAGGTGGATGTTGTATGTTTGTAATCGCAGATAGAATCGCAGATTTAATCGCAGATTAAGGGATTAAAGTGATTTCGCGGATTGAATCGCAGATGCAAGGATTAAATGGATTTCGCGGATTATGAACTTTTGCTTCGTTGGATCGCTTTTGAGTGGTTTGGCGGAGTATACATAAAGAAGCTGATCGACTGTGTGGACGGGGCCCCTAAGCACGGTTGATGTATGAGGAGTGTTGTGCAACACGAATTGAGGCGTTTGGAATAGCTGTTAGCGGTTAAGCATTAGCTGTTAGCAGTCAGGTTTTAGGTACCAGCTACAGGCGGTTAGGTTTTAGCAGTTAGCCTTAAGGTCTTGTCATTAGCAGTTTGTTTGATGGCTACCGGCTGAGGGCTATTGCCACTGATTTTTGTTTTGCCGCTGTGATCCGTAAAGTGCTTTGGAGAGCCAGGCGCCGGGCACTAAAAAGGAACACAAGCAGCGGAATGAAAAGCAGGTTTTGGACGGAATGTAAACCGAGGGGCTTTAGCTGTTTGTATCTAATGGCTATGTAGTTTATTATTTAACGTTTAAAATGTATCATCGAAAATACAGGATATGAATTCCTGTTAGGATTTAATATTTCTATGAAGCGGCCCCGTTCGTAAGAGCGGGGCCATTTTTTATCGCAGATTAATGGATTTTAATGGATTTCGCATATGGAGTCGTGGATTAGAATCGCTGATTACGTAGATCATATACACGAATTATGGAGATAATCGAGTAGGTTGTGAGGGATTAATTCCCTCACAGACCTCTCACACCACCGTACGTACCGACCGGTATACGGCGGTTTGTCAGAATAACTTAGTTTGGTGAGTTGTTTTCCAGTAATAGTAGTTTGCGAACCCTACGTATCCATGCCTGACAAAGTATTCATTATTTAATGCCCTTGTCAATATTGGACTGTGTGCAATGCGGCAATAGCCCCTACGGCTATTTGACCACTCATAGGCTTTCCCAGGATTGATTCCCAGCCTTTTCAGGTTAATCCACCGCGTTTTTGGTCTTTTCCATTGTTTCCATATTCCCATCCTTAGACGCGTTCTTACCCATCTGTCCAGTTCCTCCATTCTGCTTTTGGCTTTGGCTATCCTAAAGTAGTTCACCCAACCAACGATTGTCGCCTCCATCTTCTTTATCTTGTCTTCCACTTTACCGGGGATTTACGCTGAGTTCGCTCTTTCATCTTTTCTTTAATCTTTCTCAGCGATTTGGGCGCAATACGTATTTGCCAGCCCTTTTCGCTTCGGTAAAAAGAAAAACCCAGTAGCGTACTGTCATTGGGGCGGCTGACTTTACTTTTTGTGCGGTTTACTTTTAACTTTAGCTTCTTTTCTATGAACTCTGTGATTGTAGTCAGCACTCGAGCCGCTGACTTTTCACTTTTCACATAGATGCTACAGTCATCTGCATATCGTACATACCGGTGGCCTCTTGCCTCTAACTCTTTGTCCAGTTCATTTAAAACAATGTTGCTCATCAGCGGTGATAACGGAGAACCTTGAGGAGTGCCTTCTTTGCGTTCTATCACTACTCCATTCTCCATTATTCCGCAGTTCAGGTACGCTCGCAGTAGCTTCAGTGTCCGCTTGTCCGTTATCTTTTGGGCCAGCGCCGACATTAACCGGTCGTGGTTCACCCGATCGAAAAACTTCTCCAGGTCCAGCTCTACTACCCATTCATTGCCGTCGTTCAGGCTGGTTTGAGCCTGATACACTGCCTGATGAGCACTGCGATTCTCTCTAAACCCATAGCTATAATTGGAGAACTCCGCTTCATACTGCGGACTCAACCACTGGGCTATTGACTGCGTAATTAGCCTGTCGATTACTGTAGGTATTCCCAACATCCTTTACCGCCTCCGTTTTCCTTGTCTATTTCTACTTTCTTCACTGCCTGGGGGCGGTACGTGCCTTCTAAAATACTAGTACGCAGTGTTTGCCAGTTGGTATTCAGGTAGTCGCGAAGTTCATCGGTCTGCATACCATCTATACCTCCAGCCCCTTTATTGGCAGTTACCTGCTTAAAGGCTTTTTGTACATTGCGGATATCTAATATTTCTTCCAGCATACTATTACTTAAAAAAATCATCCCAGCGTTATTCCCATTGGTTGCATGATGAGGCTCAACTCCTCCTGTGTTTTACTTTTAGCTTCCGGCTTATCCTCACACAGGTAGTTTTCTAATGTTCTTCTATTGTAATCGCCTCAATCATAAACGTCTTGTTCATTTTCGCCATTCTAACATTCGGCCCTTCGGTTTGGCTGTGAGTCTTCCGTCTTTGCCCTTTACGGGGAGATGGCTCGTTTCCTTCCTACTACGGCTTCGGCTGACTTCTGCTCTAAGCGAAGAATCGCCTGCAGACCTCCCGGGGTAAGTATATCCGCTTTCCGTTCATGTAGCCTCTGCATTTACGTTCTGACAGTCTGCACAGTGTAGGGTTTCTGTTTGTGTTGCAACATCACCCATGTCAGCCCGCCTTGTATGCAATTTCTGTTCGTAGGCTCGAACGTTTGCCGCCGGCTTCTTTCAGATTCCACCTCGCGATGGACACCCTTGCCCTTGGCTAATACTATGCACTGTAACACGTATTCGGGACTTTCACCCTAGAGCTGATATACATGCCCGGCACACAACAAAAGCCCCTCGCATTTGTGCGAGGGGCTCTATATTAAATCACTGATTGTTGTATAAATCCCGGCTACATTTATTCCTCAATTGCAAAGCAGTGAGTAGCAGGTTTATGATACTTCGCTTTAAACTGTCAAATTTGTTAGCCAAATTGCAAGTATCAATGGGACAACCATAATTAGCAGAACGTATAGAATATTTCTGTATGTAAAAACATTTCTTTCACCATTATGCTCTAAAATCTCATTCGACTTCCTTTTATAATATAATTGATATACAATAAAAACAACAAGAGAACTATCGGAAGTAAAACCAACCTATTAAAACCATATTTATTAGAGAAAACACCGACATTAAAACCCGTAACAAATCTGAGTATTGAATGAATCAGCCCTACATGTATAATGATTGCTAATCCGACCATAGATGCTGCCAAAAATGGAGATCTAAAGCCCTTCCGCCACTCAAAAAATCTATAAAAAAATAAAATATAAAATTGTACATACCTCTATTTGTCAAATAAGTTTTCTGTAATACTCTTTCCTGTTGTACTCGTTACTATTAAATCAGCAACAAAATAAGTTAAACCAATACCCCAACCAATAGGACCACTACCTAAAATAAAGGTCTGCGCAACTCCAATAGCCAAATCAGCGGTATGATGATTCTGCCATCCTTTTTAGATGTAAGTCCATCAACGATTGTTATACCTAAAGATGCCATACCTGCACCGGTAGAAATTTTGCCTGCAGCTGATGAAGTTCTACTTAGTCCATTTGCAGATTTAACAAGTCTAGTAAGGTCATCAGCATTGTCTAAATTTTGTTGCATTGCATTGGCAACCAATTTAAAACCTTGCTCAGCTCCTTGTTGAACAGCACCAACACCAGTGCCTGCCGCGCTTGCAGCTTTCCCAAGAGCTCCCAAATCAAATGCTGGAACTTCTTCAAACTTCCCTCCATCATGTAAAGCCCACGTTTGATTACCATTCTCGTTCGATTTATATACGGCTTCTTTTCCTAAATTTTCAGCACCTTTTCCACGAACTGTTTCTAATTGTTCCTTTGTCGTTTCTGAATTTACATTAACATCCCAGGTCACATGCGTCTTGCCATCTTTGGTTTTATATTTAACCCAGTCATCGGGAGCCATCCCATCGGGGTCAATAAAACGAATTGGATTATCAAATGCATAGTTATAAGGGAATGCCTCCGCATTTTATCCGCCATTGGATCCACAACATGCCACCTTCCAATCTGTACATCATACATCCTGGCGCCATAATCGTACCATTCCAACCCACTGCCATCACTGAACTCTTTCTCCTGTTTTTCTTTACCGTTGTATTCGTATTTATTATCCAGTTTGCCGATGGCTTTGGAACTTATCCCTGCCATTGTCAATCCAAAAGGATAGTAATCACTGTCCTCATTTTAATGCTTCTCCGGATTTTGGGGAAGCTGCTTTATAGGTTGTTCAAAGAACTGCTAACAGTCTCCAAAATATGATTTTTATTTTCAATTGAAAGAAAAAAATCCGGGTTGGAGGCCCGGATTGGTAAGCTGCAATCATTACTGATGATCAGCCTTGATCATTAATGTGCTGACCGAACTTAATAAGCACATCCTGTATGCTGCTGCCGACTACAATAATGCGGCTGCCGTATTCCTGCAGGAAGGCTTCTTCCTGCTCCGGCTGTACTTTCATAATGACGAGGTCGTCTGCACCTTCGGGATGGCCGGGTGTTTGTTTGATGATGTAAACGTTCATAATAATGGATTGATTGGTTAAAAATAAAAGGCAGCAAAAACTGCATAGCGACCAGCCATTGGCGGCGTGTGCGCAAGGCCAAAAGGAAACGGAATAAAAAAGAAGGCTTCTGTGGGTGAGGGCTGTGTTTTTATGCCGTAGTCTTTTGGCGGGTCCTGTGGGTGGGCACGCCGCAATATCTTTGCGTGGCAGTTTTATGCTGGTTGGATTGGACTTACTTCTTCTCTTTGAACTTCCTGCTTTACTCTCTTGTGTGTCGGCCCTGTACGGCTTTCCCGCTAAAGCAACCTGCGTTAGCCTTTGTGTGCAGGCTTGCTTTTAGCGGCGCTGCGGTGTTGGCTACTTAGCATAATGTGCCTATAGGATGGCGCTATCGGGCATGCTTGCATAAGGGCGGCCAGCGCCATGCGCAGCGAACCTATAGGAACACATTATGTTTAAGTAGCTTCCGCCGGTTTTTTGCTGGCGTGAGTGGCGCTGTGTGGCTTTGGGGCGCCACGGCTTTTTGTGTGCGCATCGGGATGCAGGGATGTACCGCCCGCAGGTACGAGGACGGATACATGGCTGCATGTGTTTAGCGACAAAAAGCATGACAGCAAAAACGGCGGCAACAACGCAGGGGCAGCGAGTGGGTTGGCCTTGTGTGTCAGGTCGCTGCCCGAGCCGTATCTGTGGGTGGGTCTGGCTTTGTTGGATGGTTTGAACTTTGTCCAGTTCTCCAGGGACAACTGGATTCGAACCGGTTCAACTCATGGGATGGTGTTGCTGTAACTCGTTTTGGAGGTCGTCCAGGTTGTTGAGCTGGTAACGTTGGGTGGAGCTTACATACTTATGCCCGGCCATGTATTGTACCTGCCGCAGGTTGTTTTGACGTAACCAGTGGGTGATAACACTGCTCCTGATCTGTTTGGCATTGATCACCTTTGGATTGAGTTGCCTGAGTTGATCGAACAGGTGTTTTACCCGGTTGTTGATGTTGCGTTCGCTTACTTCTTTTTTTTTCTTCCTTCTGTAAACAATGCTCCTTCCTTCCATTTGTTTTTGTCCAGGTATCGCTGTAATGCTATGACCTGGCTGGCATGAAGGGGTAGTATTCTTTCATTAGTTCTTTTGGTTCCCCTGATCTTTATTTTACCCTCTTTAAGCTGTATGTCTTTTTGTTCTATTCTTACCAGTTCTCCTACGGTTACTCCCTGGTAGACCAGTATGCCGAACATGATCTTTTTACTCTGGTCAACATTTAACTGTATGTTGTATTGTTTGTAGAGTTCTTCCAAGTCTTCTATGCTTAACAGGTTGGCGGGTAATTTTCTTACCAGCCCTTTGATGAACACACCAGCAGCCGGGTTATCTGTTCGCCTGCCTTCATAGATGAGGTAATTGCAGTAGTGACGTATTACACACAAGATATTGTGCAGGCTTCTTTGGGTAATACCCTGCTGTCGGCAGTGCCGCATAAAGTCTAACAGTTCATTGTAGGCAAAACTGTCTGCAATGGCTTCCTGTGCTGTCCAGGTTAAAAACCGTTCGATGTAACCCGTGTAACGGTCTACCGTTGCAGGGCTGTATCTTTTCTGTTGCAGGTATTCGGTAAAAGTCATGATGTTTCATTTGCAAGGTGAGTGTATATCTGTGTGCTGTCCAGGTCGCCATGCCCTAAGAATTCCTGTATCTTTTCGAGCTTCATACCGCTTTGCAGTAAGTGCGTAGCGATGCTGTGCCGCAGGGTATGGGTACCCACCTTCTTTTGATCTTTGCTTTCTTTACTAATTGCTTTATCCGAACGTACAGGCTTTGCTTTTGCATGGGGTGACCTTTATTGGCATCTATAAACAAGGATTCCGTTTTGTGTTCCTGCAGCAATAGCAGTCTTGCATAGTCAACGTACAGGCGCAGCTCTTCATAATTCTTCGCGGCGATGGGCACATACCTTTCCTTGTAATGCTTGCCTTTGCGGACGTGCAGCAGTTTGCGGTCGGCAACAATGTCTTTGAGCTCAAGATTGGCCCCTTCATTTAATCGTAACCCACAACCGTAATAGACGGCCAGCATGGCCCGGTCCCTTATCCCTAATACCGTATCACTGGTGGCTTCATAGAGGCGCTTTATTTCCCCTTTCGTGAGGAAGGCAGGCTTACCCCTTACTGCTTCTATTCGCTCCAATATAAAGCCCCTGTCGCTTCTGCCAGTCTCCCGGATATAACGACTGAACAGGTTGAGGGCTTGTATGTATTTGTTGAGGTGGGCGGAACTGAACGGTTTACCGGTACGCTCACCGGTCTTTCCTGCAGGTGCCCGATAAACTGGCTGGCGTCGGTAGCTTCCAGTTGGGTTAAGAAGGGTTTGTCGTTTTGCTCCTGGTAGTGCAGGAACGCCTGCAGGTGGCCGGGCAGCACCTGTATCGTGCCACCGGAATAGTTGAGTAACTGTAACCATTCTTTGTACGCCTGGTGCAATAAAAGGTACTCACTGCTTTGCAATGTCTTTTTCATGATAATAATTTTTTTGCTAATAGTCTTTCCGGATGAACTACTGAACCACTGGCAGTAAATGCAGGATTGATCTGTGTTTGAGTGGTTCATTTGGGTTCAGTGAACCACTACTGAACCACTGAACTACTACTTTTGATCGTGGTAAGGATGGCCTGCAGGTGCTGGTCTATGGAGCTTTTGAGCTGCTCGTATTCCTGCAGGTTGGTAATGGTGTATTCATAGCTGTTGCGGTAGCGGTTGCCATTGCCTTTGATGTAACCATAGCGCACCAGTTCAGACAGGTAGCGTTTGAGGTTACCGGGATTGATGCGCAGGCGCTCCCGGATGTCCTGGCATTAAAGCTGGCTTCGCCGCTTTGCTGCTGCTGCCGTTTTAGTTGTTCTAAAAACTCCCTCGTTGCCTTCGTTAGTTCATCACTCTTTGAGAACAGCACATCTTTGAGCAGGTTAAACGCTGCTTCTATGTCTTCCACTGTTGTAGTGATGTACAACTGACCGTTGGCATCTTTCTTAACGGCTCTTTGATACTGATGGTAAAACGTCACTGCTTCAATGAAGCCTAACAGCAAGGTCATGGTGCGGCGGGGCTTAAAAACTTGTTCCGGGAGCTGGATGTATTTGGCATAGGGATTAATGATCTGGATGGGACGTAAGACCCGCTGCATGTTTTTAAAGAGTTCCTTGTATTGGCTTTCTCTTTCCCTGTTTACTTCTCCTGCGGCCAGCTTTGTCTGGTACTCGTTGATGCGCCTGTCCTGGTCTTTGGTCATGTCGGTATACAATAACAGGCAGCGGTTGGCATTGTCCTCATAGATCTTTTCCTTCGTGGTGCAGCCGCTCACGCATACCGGGCCTTCTACCGTCAGGGTGATCGTTTTTAAGTTGCCTTTACTGTCCTTTAACGTTACCGTCTTGCTGATCTTTCGTTTGGTCTGTAACTCACGCAGTGGATAGAATACGGTCATAGCGCCGTCCAGGTCCTCGATCAATATCAGTTTGTTTTGCAGTTCATGCTGTTTAAAGTAGTACAGGGCGTTTTCGGTGATCTGCGTGATCTCGATTTTGTCTTCCTGGGGTATAAGGTCACTGATGCGCTCCTGCAGCCAGGTCTTGCCGCTGCCGCTGCTGCCCAGGAACATGATGTGCAACGGTACGGCTTGTTTGCGGGTGCAGTAGACCAGGTAAGCAATGAGGCTGTTGGTGGTCTCACCGACGATGCCACTTTGCTGTATCAGTCTGGCTGGTACGTTGCAGCAAGTTTGGTTTCTGCAGCTCGCTGATCGCCGCCTGCCGCTGTACGGGAGATAATTCAGGGAGTTGTTCCTGTTTTGGTTGCAGGGATTCGATACGCTGCAGGCGGTAGCTCTCCAATGCTGTGATGAGTTGTATAAATGCCTGCGTGGTGGCTTGCGTGGGGGTTTCAAAAGTCTCGGTTACACTCATGATGGTCTGCTCGCGCTGCACCTGGTTGTACAGGTCTATGCTATACCATTGCGGATTGTGCAGCTTTTCTTTGTGCAGGATTTTAAGGGTGACCTTCATCCGGTCAAGGCCGGTGACCTTGATGCCGCCTAAGATTTCAATGTACAACTCGCCATTGTCATAAATGAGCAGTTCCGGGTTGACTGTGTTGAACTTGCTTTGTGGTGATGAAGGTCGCGGGATGGTTTCAGCAGCAACCTTTTTGCTTTCATCCCGGCTAACATGCGGGACAGGATTTGAAAAAGAAAGGTCTGTCCGCTGTTCGATTAAGTCAATCAGCAGTTTTGCATTATGTCCCTGCAGTAAACTGTTTACGTCCTCACCTGCAGGTAATGATACTTTACTTATGTTGACTGCAGGTAAAAGCTGTTTTAAAGTAACGGTATGCTTGGCTGTAGCCGCGTCTCCGGGCTCATCGGCATTCAGCATGAAGATGATCTCTTCCAACTGCGGCAGGGCTGTAATGGCTTTGATATGTTCTTCCGTTAAGCCATTTGTTCCATACAATGCTAATATTTCATAGTGGCTGATTATAGCCGCTTGTTGTAACAGGCTCACGGCATCTATGATGCTTTCCGTCAGTATGAGCCTTGTAGTGCCTGGTTTAGGGTAGTGCGGGTACAACCCTTCACGGCTTGCTAAATAAAAATGCCGTTGCGCCCGTCCTGAGCTTGTCGAAGGGTCGTTGGTAATGCTCCTGCCGTACAGGCTCACGATGTTGCCTGCCGCATCCTTCAGCGGGAACAGGATACAGTCTTTGCCCTACACGTTGTAACCGCCTGCGGGGCGGGGTTTCAGCAGGCCATACTGTACCATGCTTTGCACCAGGTGCTGGTGTTTGCTTTCTGCATGCAGCCCGCCGCTGTTAAAAGCTGTTTCGGTTAGCTTATAGTTGATCGACCGGCTTTGCAGGTAGTCCACCGCTTTCCTGGACCGGTACAGGCCGCTTTTATAATAGTAGAAGACTTCCGTAAGCAGGGCTGTTTTATCCAGGCTGTTTTGCAGTGGTTGGCTTTGCGCTATAAACAGTTTAGCGGCTGGCGCCGGCGCAGCGGCAACTCCGTTGCCGCCCGCAAGGGCGGCGGCTTTTATTAATGCTTCGTGTTTGGTGCAGTGCTCTTTGAGCTGGATAAACTGGATTACATCTCCGGTGCCGGCCGTACAGTTGCTGCTGAAGCAGCAAAAGGTATTGGTGGCGGGATAGATCTGCAGGGAGGGTGTTTTGTCATTATGGAAGGGGCAGTGCAGCCGCTGGTGTTTGTCCGGCTGCAGACCGTAATGCTGTAAGACCTTACTGATAGTGAGCTGCTACTTGATGTCCGGTAGCTCCATTGTGGATAATTTAACGGGTTGTCATTTCGGGCACAAAAGTATCCTTAAATGACACTTTTCCAAAACAGACAAATCCTAAATTATCCACATAGTGGCACCTTGTCCTTTATAATTAGCGCCGCATAGGATACTTTTGTGTGGATAAATACTCAAAAATGAAAGAGAAGTTGGCGGACAGGATAGTTCTTTTACGCAAACAGGCGGGGTTCACCCAGGTGGAACTGGCCGATAAAATAGGGGTTTCCAAATCGCAGTACATACGCTATGAGACCAAAGATGTGCAGCCGCCGGCCAATATTATGAACAAACTGGCCGATATGCTCGGCACTTCTGTTGATTACCTGATCAGCGGGGATAAAACAGAGAAGGCTAAAGCATCACTGAAAAACTCTGAACTGATACAACGCTTTAAAGAGGTAGACGCCCTGCCCGAAGAAGAACAGGGCGTGCTGATAAAAATTATCTCCGCTTATGTGAGAGACTACAAGGCTAAACAGGCCTATGCTTCCTAAAATTATGAAGCCACCAGTACAAGCGGCTTCATAATTTTTAATCAGGCACAAGATGCTTTCTCACAAACCCGCCCCTCAATCTTGCGCCAGTTTCGGGGCCTTCCATTATTTTATCGAAACGGACCTACCCTGTATCTTTGCATAAGCTGAAAGACCCAGAGTCCAATCACAAGATTCTATTTCTCAGTATCTGCCATTCATTCTTGTACCATTGCAGAGGTCAGGTTCAAGGTTGATAGGCCTAAAATATTAACAGTAAGGCTTATATTTGTTACCTATGTTTGGATTCTTCAAAAAAATACATATGTATGCCCCGTTGCGGAGGATGTAAGGCTATGGATAGAGAATACTATGATTTGGCTTATTACCCAATTTGGAGAAGAAAAGATACAAACTGGAAAGATGCTATGGCCCATTCCCGACCACTTCCCGGTTTTGCTTGATGGCAGTGAAAAAATGGCTACAGGCATACTTGATATTGTGGCAAAGCAGATGGATGCTAATCCAGACGTTATCCAATTAGAATTTTACAATGAGCAGTTACTGGAGTTTAAGGGAGCAATGGGTAATACGATTTATGGACAACAGTATGAAAACGATCAATATTCCACCGGCCTTTATGGTGGCAAACATGAAAATAAGTATTTAATAGCTATTGAAATTGGCCAGTTAAAAGCAGTGGATAAAGTAGTCGCTACCCTTGCTCATGAAATTGCACATATAAAAATACTGGGAGAGAAACGTTTGAATGAGAATGATGAATTCCTTACAGATTTAGTAACTGTGTTTTTGGATTGGGTGTTTTTAATGCCAACGCATCGTTTCAATTTTATGCCAACAGTGAAAAATGGGGATATAGTAAGCAGGGTTACCTTACGCAGCAAGAATGGGGTTACGCATTGGCTTTATATGCTTACATCAGGAATGAAAAGAAACCTGATTGGATAAAGTTCCTTGCCCCCAATATCCAATCAGATTTTAAAAAAGTGAATCTTATATTAATCACAATACAGATAAAGTATTGGTATGATCCAACATATTATCCACGGAAGGTTGGAAATCCATCCCTGCCTAATCCACGGCTAAAGAAAAGTATCCACAGCAAGTAAAGAATTGCAGCTAAAAATAACATGATCCGAACCCATCTCGGTATGCCTATATCCTTTTTTTCTTCATGTATTGTAGTTTAAGCTTAAAAGTTACTGTTTGAACTAATAGAGGGCCTGATTTCCCTACGTGATTCTACCAACTTAAAGTCATTTTCTTTTTTTGTCCCATTCAAAATTTGATCTCGTGGTGAAGGTCCTAATAACGAAATAGCTGCTTTCGTGCCTGCAATGGTTTTTTGAGTCTTCGATATCCAGCCTTGCCATTCTTCGGCAGAAGCACCTGTGCCTGGTTGGGCTGGAAGTTTATTCTGATTAAGTATGGCCTGTACTTTGCTTTCATAAGCTCCTTGCAACTCATTAAACTGTTGCTCCGCGTTCTTATTTTTCCAAGTAATATCAACCTGTACGCCATTTGTCGCAATACTAAACCCGGTTACAGTTTGATCGGTATTTACCTGTACTTTTTCAATCTGTCCTTTCAGATCATCAATAGCATCAATCATCTTTGTGCCAAGGTTTCCGAGAGTATTTCCCCTTGTCACAAAAGGCCCTGTATGTTGATTGCCTGTACCTGGTTCAAAATCTTCATAGATACTAGCCGGCCTAGGTGCACGCCCAGCTTCCTGATTAGGAATATAAGTACCTGATGTCCTGTACAATGAAGCTCTTGGAACATAACTATTTACCTGCCGGTACAACCTAACATTGTTAGTATATTTAATACGTGGTACTGCATATCTTACTCCACCGCAACATCCACTTGGCTCCATACCATCCTCATCAACCAATTTTATGGGATTGTCAAGAACATAGTTATAAGGCGACCAATCTGTCATTTTTTCACTCATCTGATCCACCACATGCCACCTTCCAATCTGTGCATCATACATCCTGGCGCCATAATCGTACCATTCCAACCCACTGCCATCACTGAACTCTTTCTCCTGTTTTTCTTTACCGTTGTATTCGTACTTATTATCCAGTATACCGATGGCTTTGGAACTGATGCCTGCCATGGTGAGCCCAAACGGATAGTAATGGGTTTCCTCAATGATAGGACCAGTTATATGCTGTACGCTCAGGTTATCAAAGAACACATCCCAGTTCTGGGTCTCATTGCTGACGTAAATATACAGAAAACCATTTTGGGTCATGGGGATGGTGGCATTCCCTATGGGTTTTACTGCATTGGGGTCGCTGACGGGAAGGGCGCCACTGCTGGCTTCTACATATTTGAGTTGCTCATCCAGCAAAATCCAGTTGAGGTAGGCCTTGGGTTTGCTGTTGCCAGCCTGGGAAGGCTGGTTAACATTCTGAAAATTGGTTACGGCACTTGCCAGGGGGCCAGGATTTCCGCTGAGCTGGGACAAGGTACCCTTGCCCTGGCCTGCTACACCTACAATGCCGCCCGCTAATGAAGACAGGATGGTGGGCACCATATTCGCACCATCATTGTAACTACCCCCACTGCGGTAAAAATGGCTTACACCAATACCAACTGTATCGCCACTCATAACCTTGAGCACAATAGCCGGGCCGATTTTATTACCGCTGGCATTGACCTTGGCTACAAGGTCATTGGGATTGGTCACAGGTTTAGGATCGGCTGGGTAACCGCCCGGTACGCTGTTCTTGGCAACAGCGGTTTGAGCGATATTAGCAAAAAGTTGCTCTTCCTTGGAACGGTAAGCATTTTCCATGGAAGCCAGGTACTGGGCAGTATCTTTTGTTCGGTAAGTACCATGCGCACATTGCCCAGGTGGTCTTTGAGGAAGTAATCGTACTGGAATTGATATGCGCTGTCGCCATTGACGAACCTTCTTTTTACATAGCGCAAACGGCCCTCCTCCTGGCCTATATACTGCAGGGTATCGTTTTCATATATAATTCCATCCAGGTACAGGGTTGTTTTATCTGGCTTCCCGGTTTCCCGTATGATCTTCTTTAATTTAACTCCCAGGTTATCATACACATATTCTATTACTCCTTGTTCTTCACCCTGATCTTCACGGGTAAGTTCAGGTGATTGTATTCAATAGCCTCCAGGCTGGGATCGTAAATGTCCTTATTCAGGTCTTTTTTAAGGTTACCATTCAGATCATACTGATAATCTGTAGCATTTTCATTTTTAGTTCCTCCCAGGGCAGTCATGTATGTTGACGAACTACGGAAATCACCCAGTTTGGTTTCAGTGTCATTGGTCTTGTCCCATACGTTTTTCAGGCGATTGCTATAACCCTGTTTATGATAGGCATAAAACAAATTGTCGATAGTATTACTTCCCCCTGGCTTCCATCCCTTCTGATCCATACGCAGGATATTGCCATTGGCATCATAACTTAGGTTGCTGACGGTAAAATCAAGACCGTCACTTTTATCCCAGCCCTGACCATTTTGCTGATTGAAATCGGCGCCTGTAAGCCGGTTGGCTGCGTCGTAGGTAAAATCATACTTGCGCGGCATTCCGTCGCCTCGTGACTTCCACAAAGTACCAGTGATATTACCACTGAACTGGGTATTCCAGAACCAGGTGTAATAGCCTTTGCTATTGCTGGTTTTATCATAGGCCAGTTCATAAGCAAACCAGTGATTGAGTTGGGAGGGTGTTTCCAGATAAGAACGATTCATGCCCAATGACCAGCCCCGGATATTGTAATCATATTCCAGGGTTTCAAGAGGTGTTCGCCCAACCCCGCCTGCGGGTGCCAAGGCTTTCTTTTTCAGTTGCCCCAGGGCATCATATTCATTGGCGGCAATAACCTGTTCCGGCTTGCTGCGGGATTGATTGTTGATGGTGGTGTTGACTGTCTTTTGGGTAGTGAGCAGGCGGCCCAGCTCATCATACTCCATTCTGGTAACAAGGGTATGTGTCTGCGGATTGGTCCCTTGTTTATCCTGATAGTAAACGACTATAAGGGGCTGACCGTTAAAATTATATTGGGTAGTAGTAATATCCCTGGCCCCGGTGATATTAAAGCTTTTGGTTTGAACTACCCGCCCCTTTTGGTCATAGATATAAGTAGTAACCGGGCCATTGGTTACGTTGGTTTGCCATATACCTGTTTTGAGTCCCCGGGTATTGACAGACCGGGTTACAGGTTCTGCATAGGGATATGCTGTAGTACTGGGATTAAGCAAATAGCTGTCAAAACGATTGTCTATATCGCCCCATGAAGACCCATGCCATCCGGTCCAGTCATAATCATCATAAAAGGTAACGGTAAGCAGGTTACTGAGTGTAGCCAAAGGAAAGGAATTATTCAGGCTATACCTTTCAACTATTCCAGGATTGTAGGTTTCATACCTGCCCATGTTTTGTGTGGTCAGGTAGTTCTGCATATTGGATTGGGTGGTATGGGTGGGATCGGTATAGAAACCAGTTACAACCGGCCGGTTCAACTGATCATACTTGGTGAATAACCATTTGTTGGCAATCCTTTGATTGGCATCCTGGACAAGGACCAATCTGTCCCATTTGTCGTACACCATCCATACTTCACCGGCGCCGGGTACTTTTTCATGATCATGCGGCGGCGAGTATCGTACTCATAACGAAAGGACAGTTCATTTAGGATAACGCTGCTATTCCAGGTGGTATTCCAGTTGTTTAATTTCAGTAATTCAACACCCCTCGGCTGTACAACGAGTCGGAGGTTATTAAAATCATCATACAGGTAATAGGTACAAAGCCAGCCGTCATAATCGCTGCCGCTGCCATTATCGGCAGTGGCAGTTAATTGTACCTTTTGAGGATGACCTGGCCTTCCTTGTCTTTGAATTCAATGACCTGTTTGTCTTGTTCATCGACAGAAATGGTCTTATAGAGTTGGCCGGCTGTGTATACGCCAGTCACTGTGTAGGTGCCCCAGCTGTTGGTAACATCATCTACTCTCCATTGCTTCACATCATCGGAAGGGGTATTGAAGTAGTATTTTGTTTTGATGGAATGCCGGTTGGCTTCACTGGCCTGGGGATTGGTACCAACCCAGCTGACGCCGGGTGCAAAGGTCTCCTGTACCCGGTTGAGGGGAGAAGCTTCAAAGGTGGTCTGACCATAGGCCCAGTTGAGGTTGTTTGGTCCCACATTGGTTTCTCCGGATTGACCGGTCAGTTGATTATTGTAAAACTGTGCCTGTTGCTGAAAGGGATTGGCTTTAAAGAGACCATCATTAATAGAGGGATTGCTACCGGCATTGTTGGCGCCGAAGGGCAGGTACTTGTATTGTTCGCGGCCAAACTCATCGTATACTACTGCGCTCACCATGTCCACCGGACTGTTGCCAGTGGTGAGGGAACCTTGTTTGACCACGGTTTGCAGGGGGCGGCCCAGGCCATCGAAGTAAGCCGTGGTTTGTTGAACGTCGCGCAGGGGCGGGTAACCAGAGTAGTAGGGTTTTGCTCTGGCGCTTTGGCATCCCAGGTTCGTACAAAGTTAACTTTAGTACTGCTGCTATAGGGATTCTTTAGCGGGACAGGGGTTTGTGCCTGGACCAGGGTTTGCAGGTACAGGAAAACCAATAGCAGGCACGAGCTGAGTTTATACTGACAGTTAGTTATATACTTATTCATGATTGTGAGGATAGGGAAGGGTTATTGGTTTTGGTTTTTCTGGTACTGATAATCGATGGTCTTAAGCACGTTTTTGTATTCATCGCGGATGATCTTCAATCGGCCGAAGGCATCAAACTCGTAGTAAGTAATGCGGTTATTGGCATCGCATTGAGAGGTCATACCTATCAGGGGTTCATAAGTATAGGTGGACATTTGAGCGCCTTGGGGAATAACCTAACCTCATCCATATTGGCAGAAGCTATTTCAATAGCAGACACGTTGATCAAATTCCAGGTGAATAATTGCCAGATACCCCTGGTAATACCCGGTATACCCGACTGGCCATTGACAGTTGCAAAACCTCCGGTATTGACCCAAAGTGTAACGGTATAATTACCCGATGGTACAGTTTTCCGTATAGTTCCTGAAAAGGATTTAGTACCACTGAAACTTTTAGTGGCGTCAATGGTTGAGCCGGGGTTTATTTCCCAACCTCCCAGTCCATCCGATTCGAAAGAGGTGTAGGCCATACTGCCCATCGAACTACCCACTACCTGGGCGATTGGTAGTTGCCCACTATAATCCCAGATATAAGATGTATTTATATCGCCCTCTTTTTGAAACACTGAGGATGTTACCTTTATCATCATATCCATAATAACGGACCCGTATTTCAGATGAATTATTCAACTGCTTGGTCTCAGCCGTTTCCGAAGCAATAATACCATTACCCCAATCTTTATAATTGATCTTATAAGATTGCAAAAATGTACTATTCTTAAGAGAAGATTGTTCGATAACAGGCGAAATCATATTCTTTTGAACCATTGACGAATAAGGGACAATGGCAGAAAAGTCACTCGGGTATTTAAATTCTGTAGTTAATATATCGCCATTACTCTTGTATGCTGTCTTTTTCTTCAATAAGTCTTTCGCGTTATACAGATATTCAGTTATTGTAGATAATGATCCAGCTACAGAGTATAATTTTTCTACCGATTGTGTAAGTAATATGGATTGGGACCTTAAAGCTGGATAGATCATGTTGGTTACGCCATAGATCATGGGCAGACCAAGGAAACAGGTGCCAATAATCTGTCCAGAACTGTTCTCATGACCAGGCCCACCTGGGCCTACTATCAACCGATCGGCCCAAACAATTCCATTTGTCCCATTTCCCGTTCCTGAATAACTGTTCTCCACCTGTTTCAGTACACTAAACTGACTCGTCTCCGGTTGGAACAAATAATCTACTGATTTCACCAGTTTCCCATTCGCATTATCCTGAAAATTCTTAAGCCCGGCCGGCTTATAATCAAAGTAGATATCAAGATGTAATTGATCATTAGGTAATCCCAGTCCTGGCATTTGGACACCCGGGAAAAGAAAGTATCCAGGAAACAATTCTGTGCTGGAATAGGTATACCATTTATACTTTGTTGCCCTGTAGGGCTTGTTATAGTAAACATCCAGATGCTTGATATTATTTTGCTCTGTCACAACACTGTCGTATCCTATATTTCCACTTACACTTGCTTCAGACTGCAAAGCCACTTTTTGTTTATCAATTTCAAACTGTGTGGTAAAATAAACCGGCCTGTCCATTAGTTTTCCGGCAGAATAAGTTTCCATTAATCCATTCTGATTGCTGTCGGCCTGAAATTCATAGCGATAATTAACCGATGAGCTAATTTCGTTCCCAAAAGCGTAATTTGAAACATTCTTTACTCTTAATCCTCCTGCATATTTATACCTGATCCCATCTCCTGTCAGTTTACCATACTTATACCATGATCCGGTTACAGTATAAGTAAGGCAGCTTTTATCTACCGTATTGCCTCCTAGTTTTACTTCAATACTATAATTACCAGGGGCAAGTTTTTGAAGTGGAAAATCTACAGCATAAATATTACCACCTTCATTAATTAATCCACCAAACGCATTAAAGGATACTTCATGAAGTACTGCTCCTGATGCATTCTTGAGTCTGATAAATGTAAGTGTGGTGCTTGGAGAGGAAGCCATGCTTTGTACCCTGGCTTTAAACTTCATATTGATCAAAGCAGTCGACTCTCCAGGCAATACATCAATTACACCAACACTAAAATTGAAGGTTTGCGAATAATTTGCCGGCATATAGGATACTCCCGTCAACGAAACAAAATCCTGGTTGGCTGCGTTAAAATTGTACAGTTCTGCATTTTGATCAAGCTCAAAAGATTTCTCGGGATCGTAGGTATTTTGCTCATAAGTAAACTGTGTAGTACCCCTGTTGGATAGACAATCTTTTTAAGTATGAAAGCCTGGCTAAAGTTGGGGGCTACCTCCCGGTTAGCACCTGATCGGGAGGTATAATACTTAAGAGGAGACTCGAGGTATTCTACATTCTGATCGGTAATCCCTTGTTCAAAATTGGGAGTACAGGTATACACAGGTGGCAATGAACGCCTTATCATCCCAGGATATGCCCATGAAAGCCCTGGTATTAGATTGTCTCCATTGGCAGCATTGTTAAAATATCCCCAGTGATCTCTGGAAGTGCTGTTTTTAAGGGCAATAGTGTTTCGTCGTATTCGAATAAATGTGAAAGTACTGTTGAGCCATCACCAGATTGTTCCTGAAGTTGTGTTAATTTTAATCGTTTCTTTATCCAATTGCTGTCTAATTGTGCGTTACCCCACAAGGAAGTACCTAAATCTATCGTATTGCCCGTTGATGCATTCGCGGTGAAATAATCCTGAATGAGGTTTATTCTTTTATGATTGTCCCTTTCGTATTTACCACTGTGACAGAGGTGAGTCTTTTATCTCCCTGCACATCTACTCTGTTATCATAATTAAAAGAAACAGAGCCTCCTGAAAAGTCAATACTGCTCAGTAATAGATTATTATACTTGTTGTGGGGCTGGGTATTTCTTACAATGTTTCTATGTGATCCACCAATATCCAACACATAATCAGAAGGTGAGTTCAAAGTGACAGTATACCCTGAATTATTGGTTAAATAATTAAAGGTTACTATTGTATTGTTGTTTGTCTGTACTTTGGTTAAATACCAGGCAGTTATACGATTGGGGACCGTTAGCGGGCCTGCTGTTTCACTATATTCGAATTGGTCAAAATAATAGTTGGTACCATCACTGCCAGTTGCTATAATCTGACAGCTTTGACTTAGACCGCTAAAGGGCGGTACAATAGTACTAATTAGAAATTTCACTTTCATATTTGAAGATGGGTCTTCAAATACAGCTGAGGTATCCTGCTTTCTTATTACGAATTTTCCGGAGTTACCCAAAAAATTACAATAGAAAACATCCGGCTCAAAATCGGCCCATACATACGGATTAGTTGGATCGAGAGTAGAGCCACCCAATTTCCGTGATATATCATAGGTATTTCCTCCAAAAGGTAGAGACAGTGATGTTATCATGCTTTTTGTAGGTGCCCCGATCAGATCAAATGAATTGGGCGCTAATGCCTTACTTGTTAAATCATCCAACCCCATCACATTCCTGCTTATTGTTCCGCCAGCCTCCAAAGACCACCCTAATCCGATCCTAGAAGATTCTTCCCCCACTTTGATACCAGCCGCATGATATGCTATACTTATAGGTATTGAAATATCTTTTAGATTAATAGTGTACAAAGGGATGTTTATATTAGGAACACCCGTGTAGGTACCCACCTTGTAATCACCATACTTTTGGATAGCCGCTACACTGGGTGAGGGGCCGATCACCTTCGGTAAATCAACACCCGTTGCTTGACTAAATCCAACAAGACCCAAAAGAAAACATTGAAAAAGAATAACACACAAAATCTTCTGATCATAAAATCTATTGAGAATTAAAAACTATATCCAACACGAAATTTAATAGCCTGGGCCTTAGGCAGCTGCTGATAGCTCAAAAATCCCACATCAATTGGACCTTTGTTTTCTTAAAGGTTTTACTCTTTAAGGAAATGATCTTACTGATGCCCACCAGTCCACTCTGCTGCCATTCTTCAGCCCGTTTCTGTTCCTGAGGCGTGAGTGTTTGTGTATTCGACAGGGGCTGGTAATTGTATTCAAATCCACCAGAGGCAAAAAGCTGCCCTTGAGTTTTACGTCGAGAAAAGAACGCAGACCGGCCCCCTGGCTGCTAATGGCAATATGGCGGATATCCTTACCCCACCCTACTTTGTAACTGCCGCCAATACCAATAATACTTTTATCGCTGAGCTTATAGCCCACGGAAAGCCCCAAATCGGAAGTGGTAGGGAAGAAATTGCTGGATTTCTGGGTTTGCAGGTTGGTGCCATATTCCAGGCGCTTCCAGAATGATTTAGTTTTTTGGTTATTGGGCTTAAAATCGGGCATATCCATATCCGCACCATCAGCACCCAATTTATTGATCTTGTCTTTCAAGGCATTGAGCTGTGCCTGGGCAGCCTGCAGGTTTTGTTGCAGAAGTTGTTGAGCATTAGGACCGGCAGCAGACAATTGATTTTGCATCAACTGCTGTACCTGGCTGCGGGTTTGTAATCCTGCCAGGCTTTGATTGCTGCCATAGCCGGCAGGTACGGCAAACAGCCCTGCCAACTCAGAATGCTGCTGCATAAAACTTTGAAAGGCGGGCAGTTTATTGAGCAGGGACAATGTTTTGGTGAGGAGTTTATCAGGATCATTCAGCATGTCCTTGTATTCCTGTAGTTGTTGGGAATAATAAAAGAGTTCTTTGTTAAAATCCTGGTAACCCCTGGTAGTCCCTTGGGCAGTGTAGTATACCGGCTCAGGGTGGCTTTGATCTGTTCTTTGCGTTCCCTGATAAAGGCTTTGATCTGTTCGCTTTGCTGTAGTTTACCCTGGAGTTGTTGCACCTGCTGAAGAGAGCCTGTTACTTTCTTCGCTTCTTCAGAATTAAGCAGACCACTGCTTTGCTGCAGGAAAGAAAGGGAGGTTTTGAGGGAATCCACATAGGGCATGTATTGTCCGCCGCTGCGGCCGGTGATGGCCGTTGGATCCTTTAACTGTGCTTGTAGCCGGGCATATTTTTCGGCTGAACCATCAAAGAGTTGTTTGGCGGCCGTGGAGTCGGTCTTCATTAATTTCCGCCGGAGTTTTTCCTCCTTCCTGGCCAGGCGCTGCAGGTACTTTTCCGTTTGCCGGGTTAGTTGGGCTTCGAGCTTATCCGTCTTCCTTTGAATACGTTCGTTAAACCGTACGGGGAGGCTAAGCCAGTGGCTTACACTTGACTGAGAGTCCTGTGCAACTAAGATGCACGGACATGCAAAATGCAATAAAAGTATAAGCAGCCATTGGCTTCTCATTCGGCGAATAGTAATTCAGAGGTTAAGCAAATGCAGGAAGGACAAAGCTTTTGTAGCGTTGCGCTATCCTGTTACGGTTTACCGGGCGCGAAATAAGTACGATTTCTTTAAACCACCAATTAAAAATTAACACCTTTTTTATAATCCCCGAACGGGTGATGTCAAATTAAAATCAGCATCAGTATTACATCTCCTGATTCTTAAAAGCCACACTATAGCTTTTGGTGGAATTTCCTCGCTTTAAGGAAATCTTTAATTGTCCCATGTTTTTTGACTTTGTAGTCAACTTTTTTAGGACCAGACAACCAATAAAAAGGGGGTGTATCAGAAGTACGATACACCCTCTTTTTATCCGGGTCCCTGTCGGAGACTTGAGGCCGTTTAAGCGATTCTCAAGCCCTAATTTTATTTTTGATACTTCTTCTCTATATTTAATCACTGATCATTCTATAAATCCTAGCTTATGTGTATTAAATCCGTGCAATCCTTCTAATCCTCAAATCAGTGATTTATTTTACTTCTTCATACTCGGCATCGGTCACATTTTCGCTGCTGCCGCCAGCGTTGGGTTGACCACCGCCGTTAGCACCTTGCTGACCACCATCAGCGCCAGGTTGTGCACCTGCTGCTGCCTGTGCCTTATAGATCTCTTCAGAAGCGGCAGTCCAGGCATTGTTCATTTCTGCTACTGCTGTATCAATGGCCGCTATATCCTGTGATTTGTGTGCATCTTTCAGCTTATTCAAAGCTGTTTCGATAGGCCCTTTCTTATCAGCAGGGATCTTTTCGCCAAACTCTTTCAGTTGCTTTTCGGTTTGGAAGATGAGGCTGTCTGCCTGGTTCACCTTTTCTACTTTTTCACGGGCTTCCTTGTCGGTAGCTTCATTGGCACGGGCTTCGGCTTTCATCTTTTCTACCTCTTCCTTGCTTAAACCACTACCTGCTTCGATGCGGATCTTTTGTTCTTTACCGGTGCCCTTATCTTTCGCAGTCACGTGCAGGATACCATTGGCATCGATATCGAAGATCACTTCGATCTGCGGTACACCACGGGGAGCTGGCGGGATATCCGCAAGGTTGAATTTACCCAGGCTCTTGTTCTGATTGGCCATCGGACGCTCACCTTGCAGTACATGGATCTCCACACCGGGCTGGTTATCGCTGGCGGTGGAGAAAGTTTCAGATTTCTTCGTCGGGATTGTGGTATTGGAATCGATGAGGCGCGTCATTACACCACCCATGGTTTCAATACCCAGGGAAAGCGGTGTTACGTCGAGCAACAATACATCCTTTACTTCACCTGTCAATACTGCACCCTGGATAGCGGCACCTACTGCCACTACTTCATCAGGATTTACTCCTTTGTTGGGCTTCTTACCGAAGAACTTCTCAACGATCTCCTGTACTTTGGGGATACGTGTAGAACCACCCACGAGGATCACTTCGTCGATTTGAGAAGTATTTAAACCGGCATCCTTCAGGGCTTGCTCGCAAGGTTTCAGGCAACGCTCAAACAGTTTATCGGCCAACTGCTCAAATTTAGCACGTGACAGCTTCTTCACGAGGTGTTTGGGAACACCGTCCACTGCCGTGATATAAGGCAGGTTGATCTCTGTTTCGCTGGAAGAAGACAATTCCACTTTTGCTTTTTCAGCAGCTTCTTTCAAACGTTGTAAAGCCATAGGGTCTTTACGCAGGTCGATGTTCTCATCTTTCTTGAATTCCTCTGCCAACCAGTCCATGATCACTTTATCGAAGTCGTCACCGCCCAGGTGGGTATCCCCATTGGTTGATTTTACTTCAAAAACGCCATCACCCAGTTCCAGAACGGAAATATCGAATGTACCACCACCCAGGTCAAAAACAGCGATCTTTTGATCGTGCCTGCCTTTATCCAGGCCATAAGCCAGGGCAGCAGCGGTGGGCTCATTCACAATACGGCGTACGTTGAGACCGGCAATTTCACCGGCTTCTTTGGTAGCCTGACGTTGAGCGTCATTAAAATAAGCAGGAACGGTAATTACCGCATCTGTTACATCCTGACCGAGGTAATCTTCGGCTGTTTTCTTCATTTTCTGCAGCACCATTGCCGAAATTTCCTGCGGCGTATACAAACGACCATCTATGTCAATACGTACGGTATTATTGTCACCTTTACCACTTTATAACTCCAGTGGCTGATCTCTTCGGTCACTTCGTCGTATCGACGACCCATAAAACGCTTTACGCTGGTAATAGTATTTTGGGGATTGGTAATGGCTTGACGTTTTGCCGGATCACCCACTTTACGCTCTCCATTTTTCAGGAAAGCCACTACAGACGGGGTTGTACGGCGACCTTCGTCATTGGCTATCACCACGGGTTCATTACCTTCCATAACCGACACGCAGCTATTGGTAGTACCCAGGTCAATTCCTATTATCTTTCCCATATTTGTGTTGAATTTAATGTTCACTTATGGTTATCAATGATTATGCCGTGGCTGTCAGAAGTGAAAAAATGTCAGGTGGCCGATGGCCAGGCTGCCTGGTATCTTAGAAAGTGATTGATTTGCAGACCAGTGCAAGTGTTTTCCTCCCTATCCGGGGCTTAGAATCCAACATATCTAATTGATTATCAATCAATACAAGTACCAAAGTTATATAACACATGTGTGAACCATGTGGCTAACCAGTAGGGTTTATTGGAGAATACCGCTGCCTGACATATAGATAGTAGCGGGATGATGCCAGGTTGGTAGGTGGTTGCCTGACATCCTTTCTGTAACTTCCGCTAAAATAAAAGAAATGGCTGCCACCCTTGCCATCAAACTAAAGATCAAAGAAGGCTATACGCTCCTTACTCTCCACGCTCCCAGCAATTTTGAGGCAACTTTGTCACCCTTACCCGACAAGGTAACCATCACTGAAAACGGGAAAACTTATCAGCAGATCCATTGGTTCGTACTCAACCGGGCGCAAATGGAAAAAGACCTGCCCAAGGTGCTCAGGTTATTAAAAGAAGGGGTAATCTGTTGGACGTATTATCCCAAAAGCAGTTCTGGTATTCAAACTGACCTCGCGCGCGACAAGGGCTGGGGAAAACTGCTTACCATCGACATTCAGTGGCTTACGCTGATTTCTTATAGTGACACCTGGTCGTCTTTTGCCTTCCGGCTCAAAAATGAAGCCGATGTGATAAAGGCCGCAAAACCCAAAGAAGAGCGGCTTATCTTTCAATATGCCGATCCCAAAACAAAGACCATTCGGCTACCTAATGACCTGGCCAAAGCGTTGACCAAAAACAAACAAGCCGCCAAAGCATTTGAAGCGCTGCCCTACAGTCATCGACGGGAATATATAGAATGGATCATCACGGCTAAGAAAGCGGAAACAAGAACGAAAAGAATTGAGGGAATGCTGGAAAAATTGCTGAAGGGATGGAAGAATCCGGCTAATAACTAATGATACTGCTATAGCATAAGCAGGCAAGTTGTATGGCGATGGCCTTGATATCGGGCAAAGAGCAGGTCACTTTGCCAGTTGATAGCCTTCAATAAAACAATGTGGAATAAAGGTCCTGGGCTGTACCCGGGCCTTTTGTTTTTCATCAACTGCATATTGCGGTAATGCTGCGGTCCGATACCTACCTCTTTTTTAAAGAGTACGCTGAATGAGCTGATGCTTTCAAAGCCTACTTCATTGCAAACTTCTGTTACGCCTTTATTTTGGGCCAATAATTCCTGGGCTTTGTCCAGCCTTTTGCGGGTAAGGTATTGATGGGGTGTTTTACGGTAGATGCGGCTGAATAAACGATGAAAATGGAAACGTGAAAAACAAGCCTTGCAGGATATCCTCCAGGTTAATGGGTTCATGGTAATTCAGATCCATGAATAACTTGGCAGCCACTATCCGTTCGTATATGTCGGGCGTGAGTTCCATTGGCCATTTTCTTATTTCAAATATACTACAATAAATCGGCGTTCCTGAATAGTCCGAAAGTCGGGAAAGTCCGGAAGTCGGGAAGACGGGAAAGTCCGAAAGTCAGTAAAGTCTGAAAGTCGGTAAGCAATACAGCATCGCTGTCTTTTCTTCCGGCGTTCCTGAATAGTCCGAAAGTCGGGAAAGTCCGAAAGTCGGTAAGCAATATAGCATCGCTGTCTTTTTCTTCCGGCGTTCCTGAATAGTCCGAAAGTCGGGAAAGTCCGGAAGTCGGGAAGCAATACAGCATCGCTGTCTTTTTCTTCCGGAGTTCCTGAATAGTCCGAAAGTCGGGAAAGTCCGGAAGTCGGTAAGCAATACAGCATCGCTGCCTTTTTCTTCCGGCGTTCCTGAATAGTCCGAAAGTCGGGAAAGTCCGGAAGTCGGGAAGACGGGAAAGTCCGAAAGTCAGTAAGCAATACAGCATCGCTGCCTTTTTCTTTCGGCATTCCTGAATAGTCCGAAAGTCGGGAAAGTCCGGAAGTCGGTAAGCAATATACTAATCACGGTCTTGCTTCCGGTCTTCCCGACTTCCCGACTTCCGACTTCCCGTCTTTTCCGACTTCTCAGCACAAAAGCAAGATCCAATAAGTGGTTTCCTCGCCCATTCAATAGCTTTGGTTACTCAAATAACAACTTATATGATTACCAAAATGTCGCACATGTCCATATTTGTCCTGGATCAGGACAAGGCATATGATTTTTATGTCAATAAGCTGGGGTTCAAAGTACATACTGATGTAACGATGCAGGGAGGAGATACGGGTTGTGATGATGAAGGCGGATTAAAGCAGGAAGATGGAAGTCCGGCTCCTTTTCGCTGGCTTACTCTCAATGCCCCCGATCAACCGGACCTGGAGATCATCCTGATGCCACTGGCAGGCTTTGACGAGGAATCTACCAAGGCCATCAAACTCTTACTAGACCGTGGACTGATGGGCGCCGGCGCATTCTATACCCCGGACTGCCGGGCTACTTATGAGGAACTAAAAGCGAAAGGGGTAGAATTCAAATCAGCACCCAAGGAACAGTTCTACGGCATTGAATGTATTATTACGGATGGTGTGGGCAATTGGTTCAGTATGACAGAGCCCTTGCCACAACAGGGATAGCCATGATTATTTATGATCAGTAGCAGGTGCCGAAGGATCATCTTCGGCATTTTCTATTTTAAAGGTAAAGTTCTTTTGGGTGAGGTAACTGAAGGAAACGACAATGATGGTGGTAAGGGCTTTGGCAATGGTGGGAAAGATCCCGAATTTGTCTACAAACAGTGTGATGAAAACATAGTTGAGCACTATACAAATCACCACCAATAAAAATACCGGAATAGCTGTACACGTCCCTGGAGGGTAGAACCCGGGAACACAATATTCCTGTTGAGGAAATAACCGGTGGGAAAACTGATGGCAAAAGCGATGAGGAAGGCTGCGATTTTGGCGCTGATGGTAACAAAGGGCAATGGAGGTCCTGCCCTTTCAGGACAAAATGGAAACTTACCCAGTATAAGAATATATCCAGCAGGGTATTTCCCCGCCACAGGCCGCATACCGGAAAGTTTGCGGGGTCATGTATTTACGGAAGGGCGGGTAAAAGAAGTCGATTATAGCAATGATTGCGTCCTTGAACATCAGTATTTTCTTGCGCTGCAAAAGTAATTCAATTCACTGTTCCTTCCATACCGTTTTATGTTGATAGTGGTAATATCTTCGCATCATTCGGCGCACATATAATAAAATCCCATAAACCGTAGTACTATAACGATTTACGTAGTTCTACTTTGACGGCGATCAATAAAAAGTATACTTGACAATTAATCAGTTAAAAAGCACATATTTGATACTGAACTTGTTGTTTAACCCTAAATCTGCAAAAAGCTGTTCTGAATAAGAGCAGCTTTTTGAATTATACCCGCTGATTGGAAACGCTGATTACACGGATTGGAAACGCAGATTTTGCGGATCATAAATGCCGGCCTCGCAGGTCCTTTAGCCCGGTAGACCATGCAGCCTTGTGCTAAAAATTGGCATCCCTCTTTCTTCCTAAAACTGTGTTTACAAAATCCTGTCAAGCGGGCATTTGATCTTGCCCTTTTCTGCATTGCTTACATGAGTATAAAGCAAGGTCGTCTTACTATCGTTGTGTCCTAATAATTCCTTTATCAGGCTTATATCTGTGCCATACTCCAGCAGGTGGGTAGCATAGCTGTGACGCAATCCGTGGATGCCTATTTTTTTATTGGCCTTCGCCTTTTTCATAGCATTTTAAAAACCTGCTGTGGGCTTCGAATACTATATGCCCCACCATACTGTCCTTCAAAAGATACTCAACCGGTTTATTTTCCCGGTAATAGGCGCTCAATGCTTCCAACACCGGGACGGGTAGATTTACATAACGGTCTTTTTACCTTTTGCGCCTGCTATCAGCACCTGCATAGCCTGACTATCTATATCTCTTATGCGAATGTTTACAATCTCGCTAACACGCAGCCCCATTCCGTAGCAGAGCCTCAGCATCAGATTATGTCTGGGGTGTACTGTATGTTCCAGTATTTTCGTTATCTCCTTTTCGCTAACCAGCCTGGGTAGCAAAGAAGGCTTCTTAGGTCGGGGGATATCTGTACAGAATTTTTCCCTTCCCAATACTTGTTCAAAGTAAAACTTAACAGCATTAAGGTGGGAATGCCATGTATTTTCAGACAACTTTACTTCGTGGACACAATATAAAAAACAGCTACGGAGGCGCTGTGGGGAAAGCTCATCTACAGGATAGCTTTTAAGTATGTACAGTAGTTGTGCAAATTCTATCGTGTATGTTTTTATCGTACTATGGCTATACATTTTCAGTTCAAGCGTTTCACGGAGCTTTATGAAAGCCGGCTGATTTACAGGATGGACCTGAAGAATGGTTTCTTTACGGGCAGGAACAGGTTCCATTCCAAACATCTTTCTGTAAGCATTTGTATCATAAACATACCAGCATTGCTTAGATTGGCTCCAGGCGGAAGCGGTAAGCGCTCTGACCTCGCTGATCAGCGCTTTATCATAATCAAACCTTATCCAGATCACATCCTTTTCCTTGTGTGTGCCTGGCTCAAATGAAATCTTGCTGATATTTTTAACCATCGTAAGCCATTTGCAATAATGGTAATACAAAATGCGCAAGCGCAATTTGCTGCATAACCTATTGATGTTATATAAAATAAGTGATAATGAATGAATGAATGAATTTGCAGAATAATTTAACTTGAGTATATTTGAGAGTTTGGCTGCCATTTTAAACGACCATTATGCAATTGTACAGTTTGACAAATAACATATTTACAATTGACAACTTTTGGACAAAACAAGAGTGTGAAGATTTTATTTCAAAAGTGAACTAATTGGTTATGAGCCAGCAACAATTGACACAGAAAAAGGACAAATTGTAGTAGAAACAGTTCGTAATAATAATCGTGTTGTTTACAAAGACACAATTTTAGCAGACAAACTTTGGCAAAAACTCAACCCATTTGCACCTGCACAAATTGGCAACAGCAAAGCAGTCGGACTCAACGAACTATTTCGGTTTTATAAATATCAAATAGGGCAAGAATTTAAAAGACACAGAGACCAAAGTTTTATTCGTAACGACATAGAGGCAAGTTATTTTACTTTCATGATTTACCTTAACGATAATTATGAAGGTGGTGAGACAACTTTTACCAATTTGACTATTCAACCGAAACAAGGTACAGCACTTATATTTTTCACGACCTAGAACACGAAGGCAGTTCAGTGAGACAAGTCATAAAATATGTTTTGCGAACAGATATAATGTTTAGACTTAATCCAGAAGATTAATAATTTTTCATTGTCATTTGTGGACGAAAAAAAGGGTAGCCAATATTGGGTTTTATGCAAGTTGGGCCTGACATCGTAGCATCAGCAAATTACAAATCCAGGCTGTATCAGGCTGGACGAATAAATCTCAACATTAGTTCTTAAATTCAACTTTATATTTTCAATCAGCAGCGGTTACCGGCAGACGGAATGCTAATACCCAACCTGCATAAATCCCTGCTCGTTATGGGCAATTAATTGACAATGGCAATCTTTAAGGAAATAACCGATAATAATGAACTATACCTGTACATGAACGGTAATATCATATACAAACGTTGGTTGGACACTGAACAATCAAAAGTGTTTGATATTATGGCTTATGACAAGTATACTTTAGCAAGCATCAGAGATTTGGAATACGAAAATCCCGGAGAACTTATTTCAATAAAGGCCAAGCTGACTGTGAAGAAGACCGAAGACGGTGGCAGACAGAACGGATTTGTTAGTGGATACAGACCGAATCATGTCTTTGAGTACAACAAAGATCAACTCTTACAAACATATATTGGTGACATTATTTTCGAGGGGCAATCCACAATCGAACCCGGTGAGACAAAAGACGTAACTGTTCGGTTTTTAGTTAATCAACCAATTGAAAAATATCTTGACAAGGGTAGAACATGGTGGATTCATGAGGGAGAAAGGATTGTTGGAGAAGCTGTCATTATATAACTACCCAAAACAAAAGTATTGCCAAAAGCGGGGCAGACGGAAGATCAATCAGCTGCAAATCAATTCTGTACTGCATCTGGGCTTGACGGAATACTGTTCAACACGACTTGTTAACTTATACTTTTATTACTTTATTCGGCTGTAGTTCCGGGCTGGACAGGCAATGAATATCCCGCCTTCGGCAATACCCGGTCGTTGGCAGTAAGTTTAGAGTGACTTCGTAACAAACAACATAACATGTCTTTTTAAAAAAACTTTTCGGCACGAATAAAAAACAAGAACCTAAGAGTTCGGAAGACGATTTACCTTGGATAGAAGCATCAGAAAATCCTTGGGGCTTAAGATTGCTTGATTTACGACCAATAAGTCAGGCAATGCTTTCAACTTCCCAAGACCCTCAAATGGCAACAAACGCCATTTCCTATGGAGCAGAAGACGGTACATTTTTCTGGGGACAGAAGCCAAACAGTAACAGAACAATCTCATCAAATATTGTATTGCCCATTGACGGCGTTCTAGCACCAGGAGTGTTATTTACACCTAATACAATGGAGCATAAATGGGCTATCTATTTCGACGGGGAATTTTTGATTTTCATTCGTAGCTGGTTAAGACAGGTTTTTGTAATTGCTAAAACTTCACAACAAAACGACCATTTGTTTATTGAGAACATAATTGGTGAATTTACTGAAGGGGAAACGAATGAGTTCTCAAATTCCTTTTTAAATTTTCTATTAATCAGTCATTCAATCGGACAAATTGTTCCTGCCCCTTTGTTAAAAGAATTTGAGACAAATACAAGAAATGCAGTACTTTGGGCATTTTCAAGTTATGGGAACATGGCACATATAGGAACATTCGACGAAACATTCATAGCACCGGCAACAGAAAAATGCGTTCGCATTCTTTGTTGCATATAGCAGTTGCAAAGTCTAACATAAATGAAATTGAGAACCAAGTAAAAAATGGAATAAATGTAAATTCCTTAGCAGGTGATGGGTTAGCTACTTTGCATTGGTCAATAGCAACGGAAAGCATCGAGCCAATGCAAAAACTTTTAGAACTAGGCGCAGACCCAAATGTAAAAACTACGCAAGGTGCGACCCCTATTATGAATGCTGTGGAGTCTAACAAAATAGAGCATTTAAAGACACTTTTGAAATCAGGTGCTTTTGTGAATGCAAAAGATAATAGAGGATTCACGGCTTTGCATAGAGCTGCTGAGATGGGTCATCTAGAATTGTTGAAATTGCTACTAATGAATGGGGCGGACAAAGATATTGAAGCAGAAGGTCACACTGCTTTGACGTTAGCTAAAGCAAGAGAAAACAAACAAATAGCCGAACTATTAAATTGAAATAAAACCTACGCCCAACATTGCATTGGCAATATGGCGGGGCGACGAATATATTCTCAACTTTTGGTTCGCTATTCGGCTTCGATTACCAGCAGACAAATAAAGCCAAGCAACAGAATAAACAATCTGCTTTTATATCTTTAATTAGCAGCGGCACCTGGCAGACGGTACACAGAATACCGCCACATCGCCAATGCTTTACCGTTGTGCGCTATTAGTTAGAGTCTGTCCATAAAGTCATAAAATTTTGATTAGTAATTAGTTGGGTTGATCTTTGAAAAGATATTTTTGCAATTTTGTGTCATGCGCATGAAATTATTTGAACCCTTGCAATTGAAGTTTCAGCAAGCTGACTGGGCCAACAATCCGGAATTTGGATTGATGGATACCATCCTTGATCATCACCCGAGGTTGTTGAATTATGTGGCAGAAGATATTACGGAAGGCAACAAACGCAGTGATTTTGGCAGACAAGACGTTCCCAGTGTAGAACAGATCGTGAGGGCGGCAATTTATAAAGAGTTGAAGCAATTGGATTACCGGGAGTTGGAATACCATCAGGGTGATTCCCGTATTTGCGCCCGGTTTGTAAAAATTGATGATCTGCGTCCATACAGTTTCCAGGTGTACCACAAATACATCTCACGAATCAAAGCAGAAAATCTGGAACGGTTGCTGGTAGAACTAAACAAGATAGCCATTCACGAAGGGCTGGAAGACATCAATCAATTGCGCCAGGACAGTACGGTAGTAGAAACTAATATTCACTACCCTACAAACAATTCCCTGGTGTGGGATTGTATTAAAGATAGTCACCGGTTGCTGGAGCAGTTGCAGGAAGAAGCGAGCCAGCTTGAATGGCAGGATTATCGCAAACGAGCCAAGCGGTTATTTTTAAGATTAATAATACACGAAGCGCAGACAAGCGGGCAGACCTATTCAAAAGCAATTGAATATTTTCACCAATAGCATTAACCAGGTAGCCAATGCAGTAAAAAAAAAAGTCAAGCTTTAGTTTTAGAGGAATGTGCATCGAACTATCCCTGGAACAATTGCTGCCCGTAATGGAGCATGTATATAGTATTGCTGAGCGTAAAGAGCTTATGGGCTTGAAAGTACCGAATGAAGAGAAAATATTTTCAATCTATGAGCAGCATACAGATATCATTGTTAAAGGTCAGCGGGAAGCTGCATTTGGTCATAAGATCAATCTGGTGACAGGTAAAAGCAATCTGATTGTAAGCTGCGAAGTGTTAAGGGGCAACCCATCAGATAAATCGCTGTACGCGGGAACCATTGATAAAATTAAGAAGACATATGGGGTCGTTCCCCGTGATATTGTAACCGATGGTGGCTACGCTTCTAAAGATAACCTGAAGTATGCAGAGAAAAAGGGTATTGTGAATATTGTATTCAATAAGATAGTAGGCAGTCTTCAAAATAAAGTAAGCAGTAAGAACCGGGCAACCAGATTAAAGAAATGGAGAAGCGGCATAGAAGCCAATATCTCCAACATAAAAAGAGGGTTTGGATTGTTCCGTTGTAATTGGAAAGGATTTGAACATTTTGAGGCCAAAGTAATGTGGAGCGTTATTGGGTATAACATACGGGTAATGACGGCGGCCATGCTGTCTTTACTAAAAACAGCCTGATACCGCCTACTTATAAAGCAGTACAGGGAAAGGCATGTCCTGGAGTAAAAGAAAATGGTAAAAACGCTTATCATGCCTCAAAAAAATGATAAACCCTGAAAATACCTGAAAAAGTCATTTAAAATAATATCCATAATGTCTACATTATTTATAGACTGTTTGGTTAGACAATAGAAATTGAGACTTTATGGACAGACACTAGTTAGACACTCACTGCTATTTGTGGAAAGGCTTATTGTTTGAATCTTATGTAAAAACAAATGCGACTAAAGCATATTTTAGTTCTGACAATTTTCTTTAGTTCTTGTAAGCAAGACACCCCCAAAGTGACCTTACTAAAACGCAAGGTTTTGTAGTTCCTGATACGACGATTGAATCTACCTCACAAAAAAACCATTGATTATCAATGATATATTATCCGTTCTATTGTCTTATTTTTGCACCCTCAAAATTAAAACATGGCACTGGTTTCGATAATTCAAGAAGTAGTAAGCAAGCAATTTGAGCATTTATATAAAGTTCATATTCCATCTTCTGAGATTCAAGTCAATGAAACCAAGTCCGAATTTGAAGGCGACTATACAATTGTTCTCTTTTCTCAAGTAAAAGCATTGAAAAAGTCCTGAAGTCCTTGGTCAGGAACTTGGAGATAATCTCATCCAAACAAATCCCGAACTTTTCGAGAAATATAACGTCATTAAAGGTTTTTAAATCTAAGTCTCTCTGATAGTTTTTGGCTACAATTTCTGCATTCAGAATTCAACAATTCCAACTATGGCCGAAAAGAGAAAAGCGGACATCGGGTGATGGTCGAATACTCGTCGCCTAACACCAATAAGCCGCTCCACTTAGGTCATCTGAGAAACAATTTTTTAGGTTGGAGTATCGCCGAAATCTTTAAGGCGAACGGAGATGAAGTAATTAAGACTTGCATTGTAAATGATCGCGGTATCCATATTTGCAAAAGTATGCTGGCCTGGCAATTATTTGCAAATGGAGCGACCCCTGAATCAACACATACAAAAGGAGATCATTTTGTAGGAAATTATTATGTCAAATTCAATGACGAATTATCAAAACAGACCAAGCCGATATTAGCTAAAATTCAGAGTAAAGATTTTAGCTTATTTGACGAGAACGATCGAATAAAGTTGCAAAAACATGTAGAGGCTAAGGAAAAGCTGGAGTCTCTACTAGAAAAAGCCATTGTCTCGTTAGACCAAAATGCTGTTGAGAAAATTGACTCAAGACTTAAAGAATTAATCGAAAAGGCAATACAACATAGCATTAATTGGAAAAGTATTATAAAATTTTTTGATGGGTCAGAATTTGACAATCTTGACACAAAAGAAAAAGAGGCCGCACAAAAGCAATTACAGAAACTTCTTAAGCCTATTATTTCCATCGAGGAAAAGATCGAGGACGAAAATGGAGAAATAAAAGAAATAGCGCAAAATAAGACTGAGTTGATGAAAGCAACTCAACAAATGTTACTGGATTGGGAAGCAGGAAAACCAGCTGTCCTCCAACTCTGGAAAGAAATGAACAGTTGGGTGTATGCCGGCTTTGATGCTACGTATAAACGCATCGGGAGTGATTTTGACAAGATCTATTATGAGAGTGATACCTACCTATTGGGTAAAGACCTGGTAGAAGAAGGATTAAAGAAAGGGGTGTTCTTCCAGAAAGAAGATGGCAGTGTGTGGATTGATCTTACGGCTGACGGGCTCGATCAAAAGATCGTTCGCCGCCGTGACGGCACTTCGGTATACATTACACAGGATATTGGACTAGCAGTCAATAAATATGAAGAATACAAATGCGATCAAAGCATTTATGTGGTAGGTGACGAACAGAACTATCATTTCAAAGTATTGAAGCTGATTGCACAAAAATTAGGTCTACCTGCTGCCGACGGAATTTTCCATCTTAGCTATGGTATGGTGGAATTGCCCACCGGCAAAATGAAAAGTCGCGAAGGTACGGTAGTAGATGCTGATGACCTGGTAGATGGTATGGTACAGATAGCCCAACAAAAAACGGAGGAACTGGGTAAGGTAAAAGACTTTAATGAAGATGAATTGGCCGGTTTATACGATACGCTTGGATTGGGCGCCCTAAAGTTCTTCCTGCTGCGGGTTGATCCTAAAAAGAGAATGGTATTTAATCCTGAAGAGTCGATAGAATTCACTGGCTTTACGGGGCCGTTTATTCAATTCACACATGCCCGTACTAAATCAATCTTAAGAAAGGAACAGCCAAGCAAAGCTAAACTTACAGGTTCTCTACTGCCCTTAGAAAAGAATGTGATCATTGAATTAGAAAAATATCCCACCATTTTAGAACAAGCGAAGGTTGAAATGAATCCATCAGCCATTGCGCTGTATGTGTTTAAGCTGGCTCAAACCTTCAGTACTTTTGTAACTGAATTGAGGGTACTAACAGCCGAAACGGAGGAGAAGAAAGAATTAAGGTTACAACTGTGTCAGATGACAGTGAACGTTATTTCTTCAGCTATGCACATTCTAGGCATCAAAGTTCCCGACCGGATGTAATTGATCAATCTCAATACATACTACCGAAGTGTACCTCCGAGGAGTTAAAAACTAAGGCGTCGAAAAATGTTTACTTTTTGGGTTTATCAAAAAAAAGTAAACAAATGGAACAGAAACAAGTAAATGGGTTATCGAAGGAGCAAAAGATGTTTGCACTGATAGCCGAACATGAGGCCAGTACAATGACAGTAAAAGATTTTTGTGAGTTATACGATCTGTCGGTTGGGAGGTATTACTACTGGCAAAAGAAATATCACGCCCGGTTAGAAGATAAGCCGATAGTGAACCAAAGTAGTTTCACTTTGCTTAACGTGACGGAGTCGCAAGAAGTTTCCAGTGCCCAGGATCTCTTTGCGGAATACCGAGGTATCCGTTTTTACCAGGAGCCATCTGTAAGTTTTTTTAAAGCTCTAATCAGTTAACTCATGTTACAGATTAACAACAGCACCCATTACTGGCTGTATCACAAGTGGGCGGATGTAAGGAAGAGTTTTGACGGTTTGAGCGGGCTTGTCACCAACGAACTGGGAATGGAAATGCAGACAGGTGACGTATTTATTTTTTTGAATAAACGGCAAACACATCTGAAGGCATTAGAATGGGAAGGGGATGGTTTTAGCTTATACTATAAGCGATTAGAGGAAGGGACCTTTGAGTTACCGGCAGGTATTATGGAAGGCACTCACAGTAGTATTACAGTGTGTCTCCGAGTAGTGTGTCTCCGAGTAGCCTAAAAATCGTATTGTTTAGTTGCCTAATTTTGCTTTAAGCCGTAGTGATGGCTTGTGTTTTTTTCCACTGGTGGGGTAAGAGTTTCCTGAGTTGCGCGGTAGTCATCTCGTTGATGTTATGACTAAGCACTTCGCGGAGCCACTCATAAGGGTTTACGGTATTAAGTTTGCAGGTAACCAGCAGCGAGTATAAGAGGCCTGCTCTTTTGGCCGCTTCATGCGAGCCACAGAACAGGTAGTTTTTGCGTCCGACAGCCAGGTTTTTCATACAGCGCTCTATGGGATTATTATCAATATGCAAATGATTAGTAGAGGCATAGAGACTTAAGCCGTCCCAGCGTTTGATGCTGTAAGCTATAGCCTGTGCTATAGGGCTTTTCGGTTTTAGCTTTACATACACCTGCTTCATCCACTCTCCCAGTTCTTTTAAAATAGGCACAGATTGTTCTGTCCGCCGCACTTTGATCTGGTCCGGGTTGAGCTGCTCTTCTCTACATTGCTCCTCGATCTTATAAAGCTTCGCTATCTCGGTCAAAGCATATTCTGCCCGAACTTTATCATTGCCTTTCGCCTCATAAAAATGACGGCGGGCATGGGCCATACAAAAGAACACATGTATTCCTTTGATGTCCAACTCTTCATAGACATCATAACCATCTACCTGCAAGTGACCCTTAAAATGTTGTAAGATATGTTTGGCTGCCAATGTATCCCTCCCCGATGATAATCAAAGTAGATCAGTTGCCCGTTATGCGTTAAGTACGTCCAGTAATACCCCTGGTGGGTATCTTTCTTCTTATTCCTGTCCAGAACCTGTATGGTTGTTTCATCACCATGCCAATAATCATATTGGTACATCTCATGCAGGTGCAGATGGCCCAGTGGCGCTACCACGTTCGCAACCTGCCGTACCCAATCGGTAATGGTTGAATAAGCAATGGTGACATTACTTCTCTTGAAGCAGTCCAACTGACGATTCAGCGGTTTATGATCTATAAACTTATCTATAATGATCTGTGCTAACAACTCCGGCGTGGCAATGCTCTTAGACAAGGCTTGCTCTGGAAGATGCGCCTGCACTATACGATGCTGATCAGGCCGTTCTGCTACAGAGCATTTATACTGAGGGATAATAGTACGTTGGAGAAATATTTCTCCCGGCTTCCAGCCAAGCTGTTCCTTTACTTCTTCTCCCACCTTCTCGCATCCGCTCACATCTTCCGGAGGCTCTATCACGGTCTCTTCCACCCGTAGATGATCCGGAAAGGCATTGGCTAACCCGTTTTCCCGTTGAACCTGTTTTTGCTTTACGTAACTTATCTTTTGAACATCAGCAAGGTTGGTTGCTTTATACCCCTGCTCAAAGGAAAGGCCTAATTCCTGCTGTTGCTGTAAAGGGGAAGGAACAAACTTCTCAGTCTTAAAACCACCCAGTAACTTCGTTAGTTGATACAATTGATATTGAAGCTGCGTTACCTGATCGCGTAATTCTTTATTGCTTTGTAATAGCTCCTGGTTGTTTTGTAGTAATTGTCCATTATTTTGTTGCTGTAGTTGCAGCATTGGAAGCAGTTGCTCATAGAGCGCTTTGTAATCTATATTTTCTGCTGCTGCTGACATTATACAAAGATAGCCCGGCTATGCATTTAAGCTATATCGTATAACCGAAAGTTATACAGCCGATGCGTGGATAAACCCGCATTCAAAAATGATTTTAAAAAACAGCACCAAAAAATGTGGATAACCCGGCCTGTTTTTCTTAAAATAAAAAACGTTGCCATTTTTTCGATGGCAACGTCAAATATATTCAACCCATGATCCATAAGGATTACATCGTACCGATGTACCGCTTTCGAAAAAACGCTTTCTTCAAAGAAACGCCCTGTAAGATCATACTTAATTGTTTAGCCGTAATACTACTGTGAGTGCCTTCCATAATACCTGCCGGTAACTCAAAGGTACCTTCCTCTAATCGCTTATAGTATAAGCTAAAACCATCCCCTTCCCATTCTAACGCCTTCAGGTGCGTTTGCCGTTTGTTCAAAAGATAAATACATCACCCGTCTGAATTTCCATTCCCAGTTCGTTGGTAACAAGCCCGCTCAAACCGTCAAAACTCTTCCTTACATCCGCCCACTTATGATACAACCAGTAATGGGTGCCGTTGTTGATCTGTAACATAAGTTAACTGATTAAAGCTTTTAAAAAACTCACAGATGGCTCCCGGTAAAAACGGATGCCCCGGTATTCCGCAAAGAGATCCTGGGAAATGGAAACCTCTTGCTGCCCTGTCACTGTTAGCAAAGTGAAACTACTTTGATTCTCCATCGGCTTATCTTCCAACCGGGCGTGATATTTCTTCTGCCAGTAGTGATATGTACCAGGTGAAAGATCATACAACTCACAAAAATCTTTTACTGTCATCGAACTGGCTTCATGTTCAGCTATCAACGCGAACATTTTTGCTCCTTCGATAAGCCACTTGATTGCTTTTGTTCCATACGTTTACATTTTGATAAGCCCAAAAGTAAACTTTTATAATATCTTAATTTTTAGCTACTCGGAGGTACACCTTTCTAAGTAACAGGGTCAGTATCCTGGGTATCTCCTTCCTGTTATTGTCATCAAAGTATTCTTCTATGGCTGTTAGCAGCAGGCCATATTGTTGAGCTGCCTGTACAAAATCGGATACATGATGGTTAAAACATTCTACTACTTGCGTGCCCTCGTCCGTATCAAACCGGGCCTTGCTGCCGGTATATTGTTTGAAAGGATGTAGTTCTCCAATATACAGATGTCCGCCAGGTTTCAATACGGCGGCTACTTTCTCAAAGTGTACCTCCGAGTAGCTAAAAATTAAGATATTATAAAAAGTTTACTTTTTGGGCTTATCAAAAATGTAAACGTATGGAACAAAAGCAATCAAGTGGCTTATCGAAGGAGCAAAAATGTTCGCGTTGATAGCTGAACATGAAGCCAGTTCGATGACAGTAAAAGATTTTTGTGAGTTGTATGATCTTTCACCTGGTACATATCACTACTGGCAGAAGAAATATCACGCCCGGTTGGAAGATAAGCCGATGGAGAATCAAAGTAGTTTCACTTTGCTAACAGTGACAGGGCAGCAAGAGGTTTCCATTTCCCAGGATCTCTTTGCGGAATACCGGGGCATCCGTTTTTACCGGGAGCCATCTGTGAGTTTTTTAAAAGCTTTAATCAGTTAACTTATGTTACAGATCAACAACGGCACCCATTACTGGTTGTATCATAAGTGGGCGGATGTAAGGAAGAGTTTTGACGGTTTGAGCGGGCTTGTTACCAACGAACTGGGAATGGAAATTCAGACGGGTGATGTATTTATCTTTTGAACAAACGGCAAACGCACCTGAAGGCGTTAGAATGGGAAGGGGATGGTTTTAGCTTATACTATAAGCGATTAGAGGAAGGTACCTTTGAGTTACCGGCAGGTATTATGGAAGGCACTCACAGTAGTATTACGGCTAAACAATTAAGTATGATCTTACAGGGCGTTTCTTTGAAGAAAGCGTTTTTCGAAAGCGGTACATCGGTACGATGTAATCCTTATGGATCATGGGTTGAATATATTTGACGTTGCCATCGAAAAATGGCAACGTTTTTTATTTTAAGAAAAACAGGCCGGGTTATCCACATTTTTTGGTGCTGTTTTTTAAAATCATTTTTGAATGCGGGTTTATCCACGCATCGGCTGTATAACTTTCGGTTATACGATATAGCTTAAATGCATAGCCGGGCTATCTTTGTATAATGTCAGCAGCAGCAGAAAATATAGATTACAAAGCGCTCTATGAGCAACTGCTTCCAATGCTGCAACTACAGCAACAAAATAATGGACAATTACTACAAAACAACCAGGAGCTATTACAAAGCAATAAAGAATTACGCGATCAGGTAACGCAGCTTCAATATCAATTGTATCAACTAACGAAGTTACTGGGTGGTTTTAAGACTGAGAAGTTTGTTCCTTCCCTTTACAGCAACAGCAGGAATTAGGCCTTTCCTTTGAGCAGGGGTATAAAGCAACCAACCTTGCTGATGTTCAAAAGATAAGTTACGTAAAGCAAAAACAGGTTCAACGGGAAAACGGGTTAGCCAATGCCTTTCCGGATCATCTACGGGTGGAAGAGACCGTGATAGAGCCTCCGGAAGATGTGAGCGGATGCGAGAAGGTGGGAGAAGAAGTAAAGGAACAGCTTGGCTGGAAGCCGGGAGAAATATTTCTCCAACGTACTATTATCCCTCAGTATAAATGCTCTGTAGCAGAACGGCCTGATCAGCATCGTATAGTGCAGGCGCATCTTCCAGAGCAAGCCTTGTCTAAGAGCATTGCCACGCCGGAGTTGTTAGCACAGATCATTATAGATAAGTTTATAGATCATAAACCGCTGAATCGTCAGTTGGACTGCTTCAAGAGAAGTAATGTCACCATTGCTTATTCAACCATTACCGATTGGGTACGGCAGGTTGCGAACGTGGTAGCGCCACTGGGCCATCTGCACCTGCATGAGATGTACCAATATGATTATTGGCATGGTGATGAAACAACCATACAGGTTCTGGACAGGAATAAGAAGAAAGATACCCACCAGGGGTATTACTGGACGTACTTAACGCATAACGGGCAACTGATCTACTTTGATTATCATCGGGGAGGGATACATTGGCAGCCAAACATATCTTACAACATTTTAAGGGTCACTTGCAGGTAGATGGTTATGATGTCTATGAAGAGTTGGACATCAAAGGAATACATGTGTTCTTTTGTATGGCCCATGCCCGCCGTCATTTTTATGAGGCGAAAGGCAATGATAAAGTTCGGGCAGAATATGCTTTGACCGAGATAGCGAAGCTTTATAAGATCGAGGAGCAATGTAGAGAAGAGCAGCTCAACCCGGACCAGATCAAAGTGCGGCGGACAGAACAATCTGTGCCTATTTTAAAAGAACTGGGAGAGTGGATGAAGCAGGTGTATGTAAAGCTAAAACCGAAAAGCCCTATAGCACAGGCTATAGCTTACAGCATCAAACGCTGGGACGGCTTAAGTCTCTATGCCTCTACTAATCATTTGCATATTGATAATAATCCCATAGAGCGCTGTATGAAAAACCTGGCTGTCGGACGCAAAAACTACCTGTTCTGTGGCTCGCATGAAGCGGCCAAAAGAGCAGGCCTCTTATACTCGCTGCTGGTTACCTGCAAACTTAATACCGTAAACCCTTATGAGTGGCTCCGCGAAGTGCTTAGTCATAACATCAACGAGATGACTACCGCGCAACTCAGGAAACTCTTACCCCACCAGTGGAAAAAAACACAAGCCATCACTACGGCTTAAAGCAAAATTAGGCAACTAAACAATACGATTTTTTAGGCTACTCGGAGACACACAAAAGAATTGGCTTTATCTAATTGAAGCAGTTACTTCACATGGTCCCGTTTCGCCGAAGCGAGTAATTGAATTAGAAGATCTTCTCAAAGATTGCAAAGCAGGTAAAGTATATGTTTCTGCATTCCCAGACTTTGCAGAATTTAAAAAACATTCAACAAACATAGCTTGGGAAACAGAGGTTTGGGTAGTTGACTTTCCTGAGCATATGATACATTTCAATGGTGACCGTTTCATGGGGCCGAGATAGCCTGAGTCTGCAATTTGATTATATACATTCGGTAGCCAATTTCATCTCCCAAAAAGTAACCTTTCGGTTATCGACGTTAACGAGGCGATTACAAAGGAGCATACATTTGTATTTGCACTTTGAAGCTATTGTGATGGAGTTATTAGAACAAAGTTTGATATTCAAAACAGAATAATGCTCCAAAAACAAAAAAGCCTCCTAAGTTTTAAGACTTAGAAGGCTTCTAAAGTGCCCAGGACAAGATTCGAACTTGCACACCGGTTAAGGCACCACCACCTCAAAGTGGCTTGTCTACCAATTTCAACACCTGGGCGACCTGTCCTCCTTCCAGACCTTGATCTGAAATTCGGGAGGCAAATGTAGTATGTTTTTACCAAAATACCGAAGTCAACTTAAAAACCACCTCATTTTTTTAACACGATCCGGAAAGTCGTGCCCTTATTGAGTTCTGATTGTTTTACAAACAGTTGCCCCTTGTGGTATTGCTCAATAATGCGGCGGCTAAGGCTCAACCCCAGTCCCCACCCTCTCTTTTTGGTGGTAAATCCCGGCTTGAACACCTTGTGTATATTCTGCCGGGCAATACCCTTGCCCGAATCAGTCACATCTATCAGCACTTCTCCACCGGGCTGCCTGATCTGCACCGCAATATTCCCCTTCCCCTCCATAGCATCCAGCGCATTTTTCAGCAGGTTCTCTATCACCCAGTCAAACAAAGGAGGTGATATATGCGCCGGAATATGCGTTTCACCTTTGGTATCCAGCGAAAACAATACTTTACCCGGCGCTCTTTTACGAATGTATTCGATCATCGTTTCCACCTGCGCCACTACATTGTGCTCCTCCAGGTGTGGCGTACTGCCTATTTTTCCAAACCGGTCCGATACCAGCTTCAGCCGGTTCACATCCTTTTCCATTTCCACCACCATCTTTTCATTATCGGGATTATCTTTCAGCATCTCCACCCAACCCTGCAACGAAGAAAGAGGCGTACCCAGTTGGTGGGCCGTTTCCTTGGCCATGCCCGCCCATACACGGTTCTGCGACGATTTAAAACTGGTAGTAAGCGCCGTGATCGTTATAATAATAAAGAGGCTCACGATCAGCAACTGTACCAGCGGGTAATAACGCACCTGGTTCAGCAGGCTGGTATGTCCATAATAATAGCGATTGGTACGCCTGCTGTCACGCGGATCGGCCCAAACGATCGGCTCATTTTGTTTGCTGAACTCTTTCAACCGTTGCTTGGCATAATTGCTATCCTGCACAATACTGGCCGAATCAAGGTTGATGTATTGCGTAATATTATTCTTCTCGTCCGTTTCAATAATGGGGATCGTCCGGTTCTCCGAAATAATAATACTCACCAGCTTATCACTCATACCCGTGGTATCATTCATCAGCAACTTGCCTGCCTCCACCCATTGTTCTACCTTTTGCCGCTCCTCCCGCGCTATTTGTTTGGCCAGGAACTGTGAATAGAAAACCGTACCGCTTACAATCGCAATGGCAATGATCGCCAATCCCGTTCTCCAGTTAAACAGCGGTTGAATCATGTACAGGCAGATTTGTTGATTTTAATCAGGTTGACGTTGCCAGATAGCGTTACAAAGCAACTTGCAAGATAAAGTTTATGTAAATCGGTCGCATACCCCACGGAAAATACTAAGAATCTATAAAATCCGTTCCTTTGCATCCCCGCGTATGCGGAATCATCCCGGAATAACCGATATGACACAACCTTTGGTATCAATAGTAATCCTCAACTGGAATGGACGGAAGTTCCTGCAACAGTTCCTGCCATTCATTCAGGCATCTACCTGGACCAATAAGCACCTGGTGGTTATTGACAATGCATCAACAGATGATTCCATTTCCTTTCTTCAATCAAATTATCCCCAGGTACAAATTGTGCGCAATGCGGCCAATTATGGATTTGCCAAAGGATACAATGAAGGACTGAAAGCCGTAAAAGGCGATTATTATGTGCTGCTGAATTCCGATGTAGAAGTAACGCCCGGTTGGATAGAGCCCGTCATCGCCCTCATGGAATCTGATCCGGCTATCGGCGCCTGTCAACCCAAATTTTTGCAATTCCAGGATCGTACCTTATTCGAATATGCCGGTGCAGCCGGTGGATGGATGGACTACCTGGGGTATCCCCTCGCCCGTGGACGCATATTTGATGTATGTGAACCCGATCATGGCCAATATGACAGCGCAGAGCCCATTTTTTGGGCCAGTGGGGCCGCCATGTTTGTAAAAGCACCTCTTTACCACCAATTGGGTGGCCTGGACCCTTTTTCTTTGCCCACCAGGAGGAAATTGACTTCTGCTGGCGGCTCCAACTGGCAGGTTATCAGGTATATGCCTGCCCCCAATCGGTTGTGTACCACGTAGGTGGCGGCACCCTGCCCAAGGGCAATGCCCGGAAAGTATTCCTCAATTTCCGCAACAACCTCATCATGATGGCCAAAAATATGCCCAAAGGCATGGCCACCTGGAAAATATTGTACCGGTTTTGGCTGGATACCATTTCAGCCTTCAAATCATTACTGGCCGGTGAAGGCACCTATTTCCTGGCTGTATTCAAAGCCCATCTTGCTTTTACAGGCTGGTTGCTTTTTAAACAAAAGCAAAGTATTTTTCCAGCCAATAGAAAAGGTAAACTGCAAGGATACCTTCATAAAAGCGTGGTGTGCAGCCATTTTATAGAAGGCAAAAAAACCTTTGCAGAAATTATTGGTCAGAAAAGATGATTTTTCAATTGAACCATTATTTTTGCATCGCAATCAACTGATTATGGATCAACATCAAGAGATAGAGCAAAGCAGCAGCAAAGACTTTAAAAGTAACTGGGTAAACTCTTCTGTATTCTTATTTTACCTCCAGGTATTTTGTTTGGCAGCATTCGTATTAGGTGGCTGTTATAGCTTGTACAAACACAGCTATAAAGGAAAACCTGAAGTGAACGTACCCTCCAACACGCTCTATACACCCGAGTACAAATAGGTGATAATTAATCAGAAATAATCTCAAAAAGATTTTGCAGTAATTAAAAGTTTCCTATTTTTGCACTCCCAAATAACGAAATAAGTTCTTTAAAAAATAATCGGTCCTTCACAGTGAATTCATGAATGACTGATACAAGCGGAAGTAGCTCATTTGGTAGAGCACGACCTTGCCAAGGTCGGGGTGGCCGGTTCGAGCCCGGTCTTCCGCTCTGAATAAAAAAAGCAGATAGCATTGTTATCTGCTTTTTTCGATATTCGTAACCCAGTCACCCGGGTGGCGGAATCGGTAGACGCGCAGGACTTAAAATCCTGTTTGCCGAAAGGCGAGTAAGGGTTCAACTCCCTTCCTGGTACAACAAAGGGCTGCTTATTAAAGCGGCCCTTTTTTATGGCACCTGATCCATAACATTCCAACCAACATCCACCTTCTCCTCTACCCTTTCTACAAACTACAATGATAATCCCCGCTATTATTTTCTACGCCTGCCCCTTAGCCGATTGTTGCATTTACCATTAATAGCCCCATTTTACCTACCCGCACCTTAACTGACCAACACGTGGATGCACGGTATTTTTGTAATACTCAGCCTTTTCCCGAAGGGCCCTGGCCGCATCATTCCTATTGCGGGTTTCAATGGCTTGCACTTCCTCCTCAAACCGCTTGTATTCCGCTACTTTTTGCTCCCAACAACTGATATTCCTGGTCGCCCGCACATAGCTATCACCACCAGGTTTGATCCTTCCTGCTTCCAACGCACTTTTACCTTGCACAGCTCATACTCCGTTTGCCGCCTGTCCAACTTGATGCCATCAATAAAACTATATTCGTTCGCCATTGTCGCAACTGCTTGTGAATTATTGTGCGCCAATGTCTGGTCCTTTATCTTTTGTTGCAGTGCTTTCTTTTTTGCTCCTCTTCTTGTTGATATTGCAGCAATTCATATTTCTTTACCCCACAGGGACTATTATCATGGCTCATCTTTTCTACTTGCTTGGCCAGGTCGCCCTCCAGTTTTTGCTCTCGTTTCTCAGTGGCCTCAATACTTTTCACGAGGGCTGTCTCTTCATACACCTCAAACAAAGAAGGGTCAAAACTAGCCATCGCATTTTCCAGGTCTTCGATACTGGTTATGGTAAAACGGGTGCCCTCATAAATGTATTTCAGGATAAAAAAATTGCCCTTGCTCGTTTTCAGGTACCCCAATCCATAATTACCCAGGTAACCAAAAGCTGCCAGCTCACCGGGATAATCCTTGCCATATAGATACAGTACGTTTTTTCCATCAGCCGTGCGGTATTCCCAACCCTTGTACCTGCCATCACAAAATTCCTCACTGACGCCCTTATTATACAGCATTTTTGATTCCAGTAAAGCTGCCATGGGATTGCGGTGGGTATTGCCCGTTTTTACGTAGTGCTTTAAAACAGGCACATTGGATTGCCTGTTTTTCTCAATCCGGTTAAAATAAGCATATTCATTCCCCTTCATACCAACCAGCATAAACAGGAATTGCTCCTGGCGAATATCCAACTCGCAGGTAGGTCTGCCCAACCTGGCAATAGGCGTAGCCCCGTTATACCCCATTTGGTGTTGACCATAAAACAACCTTCATAACTGGCCGCACCTACTTTGCTGATAAACGTAAACCGTTTATCAAAATACATTTTCTCAGTAGGCGTTACCGCTTTGGCGGGCGTAACCCCTTTCAGCACATCACTTTCATACAGCTTTTTTTCCTGCGCCATACAAAACAAGGCAGGAACCAACATAAGGAGGACCAGGTTGATACTTTTCATGCGTTGAAAGTAATAAACCCGCTGGAGCCCCCATTACATGATGATGTAGTAATGAATAGAGAAATGGTTATTTATAGGGCGCAAGTTCCTCCTTGAATGACGCCAGTTCACCCTTGGTAATACCGGGACCGTCGGTTACTTTCCACACCATTTCCTGGATACGGGAATAGATCTTGTTCCATGGCGCCTCTTCATATCCATCCTGGTACATCTGCTGCGGATTCCAATGTTTGGTGAGTTTCAGCTTGGGATATTGCGCTAGTAAGGCTGCTAATTGCTGCAGGCCCTTATGATTGGTAATCACAGCAGGCATATACTTTCCTTTACCGATCGGATAATCTTTCACATCATCAGTATCCTGGATGTTTTCCTCCCAGGGCATCGCCAGGCTTTTATTCAGGCACACCAGGCCAATGTATACAGTAATGGTATCACGTAAACCGCCAGGCCCTATCCCTGTAGGAGGGATGGTGATCCGTATCCGGTCCATGAACATCCCATTTTGGTACCTGCTGGATGCCGCACTCAACATCACCAACGCAGGCTCGAAAGTGATAAAGGTAGGCGCACCTACCTGTACACTATCCCTGTTAATCTCGATGTTCACATCGGCATAAAAGGTATTGGCATTGCCCAACAACAATTTTGGATTGGGGTCAAATGCCTTATTGGGCCTTTGCACAAACCGCATACCCCGTGGCAACTTAAAAGGCGTTCCTTCAGGAATACCTTCATTTTGTCCAAGGCCGGGTTCCTTGCCAATACCGGGAATTACAATTTTGAGATCATCCAGGTTCTTCTTCACCATATCCTGGGGCGACTGGGCCCGTAGTTGCATGGAAGAAATAACTGCCAGCCATAAGAGGGTGATACGGAGCATATTTCAAATTTAAGGCGGCAAATATGCTACAATCGGACTGCAAACTACCCCCAACATCGACTAATCGACCAATAACCCGACCAAATGATGCGAAAGGTAACTCAATAATATACACGAAAATTGGCACTTCAACAAATATCCGGCAAAAGTTAACCCTAAAAAAATAGTTAAATTCTAAAACTACGTTTAGACATATCAGGTAAATAATAATTATATTTGATTATACACTACGCATTGCACAGTTAGCAAACGCATCAATACTCTCCACCATTATTGATCCCTGCCTTAGGCACTGGCAACAGTGCCCGGATTTCTATTGCAGTTACCTGATGGAGTTTCCCAAAAATCCTTAAAAGAGTAGGGCGCAATGCCGGAATGCGACAAAGAAGGCTACCATTAACACCTTGTATATGAAAAGCATCAACATCGCCATCATGGCATCAATGCTGCTCCTGTTGGCAGCCTGTAACAAACAAGCAACCATTCAACCCGGTCCATTATCCACTACATCAACAGAAAAAGCATTGGCTGCACCAGCTCCAGCGCCTTGCCAGCCAGTCTTTTTTAACCTGGTGGTTGATCCCGCTACAGGCAACAGCTTCCTGTTTAAAGTGGTGGGCTCACCCACCGTTCCGCCGGTTACCGTAACACCCGTACTCGGCAGCCTGGGCACCAACCAGTTAATTACCTGTTCAGGTGCACCCATCAAATTTGCCACCGGTATATCTTACGAACCTGGCACCAATACCTTTTATGGTACTACAGGTATTGCGCCCAGCTCACCTGTTAACCATATCCTGAAGTTCGTGGATCCCAATTGCATTAGTATCGCACCGGCTGTTAATACTTGCGGTATTGTTCTTAACCTAAGCGATGTAGAACGTGATCCAACAACAGGAACTTATTATGCCATTAACCGGGGTACCGTTAATCCCAATAACCGCATCGTTAAACTGGGGTTGCCAGGCAGCGCTACTGTAAACTGTTTGCCCGCCTTCCTCTCCCCCAGCCTGTTTTTACGTGGATTGACCGTTACGCTGGGCGGCAAATTGTATGTAATGGCAGTAACTGGCACTACAGGCCGGTTACTGGATATTAATACGGGTACAGGAGCTATCTCCTTCACCTATTCCTATCCCGGCCCCATTACACCCGGCCCTGGTGTAAATATCCCTGAAATGGGCTTGCACCATGATTCATTATGTATCAACCGCTTTATTACCGGTAATTATGACCCTGTAGGTCCTCCTGTTCTCATGACAGATGGTATCCCTGCCGGATTACCTGGCGGTCCGGTGTATGCCCCCTTGTCGGGCGTGCTGAAACCAACGGTAGATTTTTCCCGTCCATAACATAATGGTATTCCTAATGACAATAGGAACTTGCGTAGTGTAACTAAAAGGGCGCCTCCCTGCAAAGAGAAGCGCCCTTTTTAATATCATGCCTTATCTGCTTATGAGGAATTTCACGGACTGAACGGTACCATCGGCTGCTATTACTTTAGCCACATACAGGCCCGCTGGATAACCTGCCACATTACAACTGAACCGCGTAATGGACGATTCCACCAGGTTGCTTTTCTCCACCCGGTACAGTTTGCCGGCGGCATCAGTGATCACTATTTGCGCGGATTGTTTTTGGAAGACTGTATATCCAAATTCAACTGGTTCTGCACCGGATTAGGCCGCACCTCAACAGTAAAATAAGGCTCACCAGACAGGCTAGCCATGGCAATGGCAGAATAACGCACCCTCCCATCTAAATCGGTTTGCTTAATCCGGTAGTAATACCGGGGGCCTTTTACTACCTGCTCATCCTTGATCGTGTAATAAGAGGGCACACTCGTAGTACCCTTTCCAGGAACAGTGGCTATAGCATGATAGCTTCGTCCTTTATCATCACTTCTTTCTACCTCAAAACCAGCATTATTTTGTTCGGAAGCAGTAGCCCATTTTACTTCAATGTACCGGTTGTCTTTAGCGCCGGCCCGTACATAGAGCCATTCCACTGGCAGGGGCGCCATATTGGTCACCAGGTTCAGCACATCCGTATTCAGACCACCATTGTGAATGAAAGAAGTTGTACTGATCCCACCAAAGCTCATCAGGGCAGGTACATCCGAAGTCAACACTTCCACACAACTGGGGCAAAACCACTGCACCGGTGTCTTAAACTCATATAGTAGCACCTGCGTTCCACCGGCAATATTTTGCACTGCCTGCGCCGAGCCCACTACCTGAAAATACCAGTAGCCATCATCAGGACCTCCAAAACTAGTTACATCAAATATGGCCAACTCCAACCCACCAGTAAAAGATCGACTGGTGCTGCACCGGTAAAAGCTGTTTGTTCAGCTGTTATTTCCGGTGTGGCGCCGGGCGGTGTGGGAGGCGCCGGTGGCGCGGTGGGCGCCGGCATAGCTGCTGTTTTTGGAATACGCCAGGTGAGGTTCATATCGCCCCAGGCATTGTTGGGCGCCGTAGCAAAACCAGCACCCGTAGCGGTAGCCATTAGCTGTATCCTGTTGAGACCAACATTGGTAACCGTTACATCCAGTCTTTGTGCCTGCAGCAAAATGGAAACCGCCAGCAACAGGCAGACCAACAATAGAACCCTTTAATACTTTTCATAGTTAATATTTTAGTGAGCAGCAGGCTCCCTGCTTATGGTAATTGTTGCATGATCACAAAGGCTGCCAGTTTGAATACGTTGGCCGGATGCATGTTCACATTATTCACAATGACTGTCCGGTCAGATGGCGCCGCAGTATAATACACCCTACCATCGAGGTTCACATCGAAAGGACTATATACATTGCTAAAACCTGTATAAGCAGGATTGGCCGTGGTATTGCCCGCATGGGTAAGTACCGCACTGACCACACCGGATGCGTCCGAAGGTTTGGCCGAATGCCGAATGGAGGGATCGCCATCTAAATTGCCGGCCCATAGCCCCCATACGCTACCGCCCAGGTCTTTGCGGGCATTACTGCCATAAGTTCCTGTTGCAGCTACGGTGAGATCAATAGCGGCCACTCCGGTACTAAAGTCAGCCATATTCAAGGTCATCACACCAAGGTGGTTACGATGACGTACTGCCACCCTGTAACTACCATCGGGCACATTGGCAAAGGCCACAGGCTGCAGGTAATTCGTATCCACAATATTACCATTAGCCAGCAGCAAAGCTGCCCTGGAAGCTACTACCGTAGTGGGATTTGCATGATCGCGCAGCTCTACCAGTACCCAATCCACTACTGCCGCTGCAGTAGCATTGGGACTTACTGATGGTGTGGTACTTTGTCCGTAAGGATCAGTAGCCGGCAACACACCTGCCGCTTTAAGGTCGGTCCTCATGGCGCTGCCATTCCAGGCACCCTGCAGCACGGCCTTAATGGCCAGGCGCAACGATTGCGGTCCAATAGCCACCGTAAACACAGCCCCATTGGCAAGGGTCGTCACACCGTTGAATACAGCCTTATTGCCGGCATAGCTGGTAGCAGGTACCTGCTGTATCGTACCCGTAGTGAAATTACCATCACCATCATTATCGATCAACAGGGTGAAATCGGCGGCAGTGGTGCCATTATGCGTTATACCCGTAAGGTCGAACTCCAGGGCAACAGGCCTGACCTGGTTATTGAAATTACTGATACTCGTTTTCCATTCCTGTGTCAACCGTTGGCTAAACAAAGCAGGCAGGTCGGTATTGCTCAGCGTAAGCGCTGTTGAATTGCTGCCCCACAATAAGTACGACGTATCGCTGCCAAATACATTGGTATTGGCCAGGTTGTCTGTTGCGATGGAACCTAATCCCATTGCCAGGATCGCGCCAGGGTGAATGCTCTTCGCTTGTCGTTGGTCAAGCCCTTCTATATCATCACGACCAATGCCGGCAATATTATTCTTGTACAGCGCATTGGCTATGGCATCCCAGATCACGGTACTATTCGTGTTGAGGTAATGGCTGTTGGGCGTTGCCTGATCGATCGTATACCCATTTTTGATGGCCAGGTAAGTACTCACCCGCTGCCGTTCATTGTTATTGAGTTCCCTGTCGAAGGCGATCACTTCAGAGATCGGACCACTCCAGTATTCTGCACCCCACGGACTATTACCTATCCGGGCGCCGCCTGTTCCCGTATTCAGGGTTTAGCAACAGGTGCAACCAGGAGGTCATTTTACTGTACAGGTTTGCCTGCCCTCCTGCACCGGCCCAGGTACCGAAAAGCTCATTGGGCACGTTCACCTGCCAGAAACCGTTGGCAGTAATAACATCATTAGCATAACCTATAAAATTCCCTGAACCGCTTGTATATTGAATGATCCCGGCGCCCTGGTTGGTAGCTGCTGTACCATATCCGAGGAGATAACGGCTCGCACCAATATTGTTCAGGCTGCCTACACCGATCAGCGTTCTCGCGGAACTACCTATCGGCAGCTTGGTCACATCCAGGTTCAGATACTGGTTGGTGCCGTTGAATTTCACGACGGGATTATAGTTGATATTGTCTGTAACATTTTGCTGGTACACGGGCTGTATGCCCGCAGTGGCCTGGTTGGCATTGTTCACTTCATTGCCATAATCCACCCATACATCCACCGGCGTACCATCTGTGTTATTTTGTATACCCCGGTCAGCCCTTACCCACAGGTTGGTGGCTCCTACCCCACCCGGTGATTTAATAAAGGCAGCCACGGTGAAGTATTGACCGGTAGTAAGGTCAACTTTGGCAGCCCAGTGCTTTTTACCATTGATGGTGATATCATACATGGGGAGGTAGGTATCTGCATTGTCAATCGTAGCATCTCCACTCACAACGAGGTACGATTGTTTTGGATTGGGCAATGCATCGTATGGGAAGGCTACTTCCACCTGTCCTACCGTACCCGTTTCCTGTACCGTCCACAACCTGGTCATGCGGTAGTTTACATTCGCATTGCCGGCCATGGGCGTTTTAAAGGTCACAGCGGCATTGTCATCGCCCCAAATGAGATAAGATTTGTCTGCTGCAAAATTGTTCACATTGCCAATATTGGTTTCGGCAACAGTCCCTAAGCCGATGGCGATACGCAAACGGGTAGTATCCGTATTACGGCTCTGTTTCTGGTTCAGTCCTTCGAGGTCATCACGGCCGATACCCGTAATACCATACTTATAAATGCTGTGGGTTGTCTTATCCCATATCACCGTATTATCCGTAGCCAGATAGCTGGTATCGCCATTAGCCAGCGTAAATCCGTATTTAAGCGCCAGGTAAGTTTCTATACGAACCCTTTCATTGGGGGTAGTTTCCATACCATATACAATGATTTCCGGTAAGGCGCCATTAAAAGGCTCTACAATGCCCTTGAGATTGCCAATACGGGCAATAGCATCCGTGTAATTAATAGAACCCGCAGTACCGCCGGTAAGCGTAGTGACCTGCTGGACACCATTTCTGTATGTCAGTGCATTCGTACCATTAAATATCGCCGATCCTCCTTTAAAGGTATGCGTACCCAATACCGGAACATTGTTCGCCAGTACAGGGCCTGTCGCCCATATATTAAAATAGCTGTCCCATATCATTTGGGTGGTGTTGAAATAGGATATATAAGCCTGCTTATCAGCAGAGGTTCCCAGGTGAAGTATGAAATTACGTCCTGCCAGGCTTGCAGGTTTCGCTACAAAGAAATGACTGATGGGAATATTGCCATTGGCGAATCCCATTTTTGATACAGTTTCAAAATAATCGTTGCTGCCATCAAATTTCATGATCGGATTGAAGTTGATGTTATCCAGCATATTGTTTTTATACAATGGCTGACTGGCGCCTGTGGCCTGAACAGCATGGTTGATGTCCGCACCAAAATCATCCCACTCATTGATAGCTGTTCCATCCACGGTAGAAGAAGTACCAAAGTCAGCACGCACCCACAAGGCAGGCGCTGCTACTCCACCCGGCACTTTCAGGTCAGTAGCAAAGGTGAAGAACTGACCGGTATTGAAATCCTTCGTAGCTACCAGGTGATTCACACCATTGATCACCAGCGGCGTCAACTGGATGTATTCATCCGTAGCATCAAACACATTATCACTGCTCACTACGAGGTATGATTTATTGGGATTGGCCAATGCATTGGCAGGAACAGCCACCCGAACATTACCCACCGTACCCGTTTCCTGTACCTTCCAGAGGCGGGCCATACGATAGTTGGCATTGGCAGCTACGATGGCTGTACGGAAAGTAACCGCCGCACTATCATCGCCCCATACGAGGTAGCTCTTATCCGCTGTGAAACTATTCGGATTGGTGGTATTGGTAGAATCAATGCTGCCCAGGCCCATGGTAACCTGCAGGCCGGTATTGATGCTGCGGCTTTGCTTTTGACTCAGGGCCTCTTCATCATCCCGGCCAATGCCGGCAATATTCTTTTTATAAGCGGCATTCGCAACAGCATCCCATACAGTGGTAGTGCCATCGGTAGCGAGGTAACTGGTACCGCCATTATTGAGCGTAATACCGTATTTCAAGGCCATATAGGTATTTACCCGTTGTTGTTGAACTGGCGTCAACGCATTGGTATAAATAATTGCCTCCGCTATCCGCCCATTATAGTTGTAGGCCCCTGCGTTCCAGCCAAGCTGGAACGCGCTATTATTGCCAACATACTGGCTGGTATTATTGCCATTGCTCACATTCATACCATTTTTGAAAATGGACTGACGGTTGGCAGCCAGTGAAATATTACTGGTAGCCATCCAGAGAATGGATTGATTGTTGATAACGCCGGCATCATAGGTTGTCCGGTTGGAAACATAAGGCGGATCCCAGTACACAATATTATCGCTCCAGGTAGCATGCAGCGAGAACTGCGTGCCCGTAGCGACGTTTTCTGTCCACACAAGCGCATTGACAGCCGCTACCTGGCTATTCACTACAAAAGTAGCGGCGCCAGTATAGGTCCCTGTTTTCAGGATAGACGCCCCCAACATACCACTGCTGCTGCCATTGAAAAGAACAACCGGATTGAAGTTGATATTATTGGTGACGTTATTCAGGAAGGTCGGCTGATTAGCGGCCGCAGGCTGCTTCACATTATTGGCAAAGGCGCTCAGGTCATTCCATTCATTGATCGCTGTATTGTTGACAACCGATGAGGTTCCAATATCCGCACGCACCCACAAAGCATGACCCGATACGCCACCCGGAGACTTTAACGGCGCACCGAAGGTGTAATAAATATCAGTACCGGTAAACAAGGCCGAAGAGAAGGTAATAGTGCCATCAGCTGCCACCGGCACTTCCTGGCTGAAAGTAGCAAAGGTGGGATCACTGCTGATGAGCAGGTAATTGTCGATGCCAATGGGTTTTATCTTGAACGTAATGGTCTGGTCCACCCAGTTTGTTTTCTGCACTTTCCATACACGGGCCATACGGCGGGTGACATTGTGGGCGCTGCCCGCAACAGTTACCGTAAAGTTGGCAGCCGAAAGTCCATTGTCACCAAATACCAGGAAGGATTTATTATTGCTAATGGTATTACTATTGGTTTCATTGGTGATAGGAATACCGGTACCCAGTGCCAGCGTTACAAAACCGGTATCGGCACTAAGCGATTGTTTGGTATACAATGCCGTGCTGTCATCGCGGCCAATACCGGTGATCCGGCTCTTATAGGTAGCATCGGCTGTCCAGTAAGTGGTGTTATCCGATGCGAGGTAGCTGGTAGTGCCATTGTTCAGAGTGATACCGTACTTCAGGCCGAGGTAGGAATCTACTGATTGGCGCTCTGCATCGGTAAGTACCCGGTTATAAACGATCACCTCACTAATATTACCCAACCAAAATAACCCCCTGCCCGCATTGATCCTTGACCCTATGGAAACAAAGTTGGCCGTAGCAGGACTCAGGGTTACGCTACCCTGGTTGTCCAACCTGAAATTCTGGTACAGTTTAGCGCCGTTGGCAAGATTGGATTGTGTTCCGCTAAACAAATAAGGTCGACCATCAACATAGGTACTTAATCCGCTTACAGACTCGATGGCAGAGCCATTCGCTTCCAGGAATTGCAGCGTTGTCGCCATTCTAAATTCTGCACCATTGGCGGCGGCCAAGCCTCCGCTGCTCACGAGTTCTCTGCCGGTAGCAAATCCCGATCCGGAGGCTGCTACAAATATGGTAGAGCTATCCGGATGCAAGCGGGTAGTATTGATATCCATGAAATCATCCGTACCATCGAACTTCAATCCATAGTTGAAATTGATAGCTTTCGCATCCGTAGCCGGTTGACCTGCTACCACACCTTGCAGCGCCTGGTGGCCATACCCCGCATAATCTTTCCAAGCGGCGCCGCTGGTATTGCCATCATCGGCACGCAGCCAGAAGTTGATGCCTTTATTAACCCCATTGGGGCCTTTAATATCTGTTGCAAAGGTGAAGTAGACGCCATCGGGCAGGTTGCTGGTGTTCAGGGTAACCGTGCTATCGGCATTCAATACATAGCGGGTATCACTTCCATTAAACACGGCGTCTGTACTTACAAGCAGCCAGGTTTGCGCATTGCCGCCCTTCAGCTTAAACGTAATATTCTGATCGGCCCAGTTGGCTGTTTTATCCACCTTGAATATTCTTGTCATCCGGTTGGTGATGCCGCTGAAACCCGTTACCGGTGTTACAAAGGCGGTGCTGGCGCCGTTATCGCCAAATACAAAGAATGATCTATTATTGGTGATAGTGCTTGTATTCAGTGCATTGCCGGTAGCCACTGTATTACCCAGTGCTATCGTTACCACGCCAGTATCAATACTTAATGATTGCTTTTGGTTCAGCGCGGTAACACTATCGCGGCCAATACCGGTGATGTGCTTTAAGTAACCGGCATTGGCAGCAGCATCAAAATAAGTGGAACCATCACCGGCCAGGTAGCCGGGCACCCCTGTAAGATTCAGGGTAAGGCCGTATTTCAATGCCAGGTATGATTGTATTTTCTGGCGATCGGTGGCCGTCATCGCAGATGAATTGTTGTACACTACAAATTCTGCTATACGGCCATTGAAGTAATCAGCGAAATGGAACACGCCCAAAGAGAAGGGCTGGTTATTACCAGTAATGCCCGTGAATGTACCATTGGTGGTGCCCACATTCGTATTGTTGAAATAGATATTGAGCTGTGAAGGCGTCTTGGTGAAACCATATAAGTTGTACCGTGGGTTGGCATAACTAACCGGCGGTGTGGGGAGTGCGGTGGTATTTACAGCCCAGTTTAAAGGCGGATAAAAGTAAACATGGCCATTACTATACGGCGCCCAGGCAGTAACACGTTCGTTGTTACTTACATATTCAGCAAACAAGCCACTACCCTGGCCATTGGAGCCTGCTCCATCAGCAGCAGTTACGGCAAATACCGCAATATTATCTATAGAAGCAGTGCCAAACAACGAGGCAGCGTTCATAACGTCTACGTTCCCGAATTTTAAAGCAGGTTGATAATTGATGTTAACCGGCAGCAGTTCTGGTTGCTGGGCCACATTAAGTTGTGTAAACGTTTTGCCATTGCCGCTGTAATCGCTCCACAGGGTAGCAGCAGCATCATAATCAGCCCGCCACCAGGCAGCGATGCCGGAAGTGACATTTCCGGGTGCAGTTAAAGCGTTAGCAAAAGTAAAGTAAGCACCATTGGGAAGTTGGCTGCTATTCAGTGTTACACGGCGGTTGGTAACGGGCAATACCAGGTCGCCCGCGCCAAAGCTCGCATCTGTACTGATAATGATAAACTGGGGCGCACTAAGACCAGTATCCGTACCGATGGTAATCGTTTGATCAGTCCAATTCGTCTTTTGCACTTTCCAGGTCCTGGCCAGGGCTATATTCACACCCGTAAGGCCAGTCACCGCAACGGAATAGGCTTTGGCAGCGCCATTATCACCTGCTACAAAGAAGGACCTGTCGGCAGTAATGATACCGGCATTCGCCGCATTACTGGCAGCAAGAGTGTTGCCCAACGCTACTGTGATATAACCAGTATCTGTACTGACAGACTGTTTTTGCAATAAAGCAGAAAGGCTATCCCTGCCAATACCAGTGATATGTTTGGAATAAATCGCATTGGCAGTGGCATCCCAGTATTTGGTAGTGCCATCACTGGCCAGGTAATCCACAGGCAGCGTGATGCCATATTTGATAGCCAGGTACGATTCTATCTGCTGACGTTGGGTAGCAGTAGTACCTGCCGCATTATTGTACACGATCAGCTCGGCTATTTTTCCATTGAATGCCTGTGCCGTAGGAATGATACCACCTACATAGAAAGGACTATTCGATCCTGCAATATTGTTCATAGCTGCCGTAGTAGTACCTACGACGATCCTGTTCCTGCTGGCGCTCATCGTGGCCGGCGAACGCAGGAAACTCCAGAGATAAGGAGTACCCAGTGTGCCGCCCCAGGCGCCCTGCGCCCGGTAACCATAAGGTGCATCCCAATAAACAATACCATCACTCCAGGGTACATGCGCATGAACATACTGCCCGTTGGAAACCAGTTCACCAAACAGGTCCTGGTTTTGAATATTATCTGTGGTAGCTATAGCGTATAGCTGTATATTATTAGTGCCGTTGGAGGTAAACATACTGGGCGCAGTCAGGTAATCATTCACACCATCGAACTTCAGCATCGGGTTGAAGTTCACGCCCGTTGGCAATACAGTCGCCTGCCGCGCAGTTTCGGTTTGTGTCGCACCATTGCCACTACCGCTGAAATCGCTCCACGCAGCGCCACTGGCAGCACCATCATCGGCACGCAGCCATAAGCCGATACCCGTCGTTACGTTACCAGGGCCCTTCACGTTAGCGCCAATGCTAAAATAGATGCCATTGCCCAATTGCGAGGAAGGGATGGTAATGCTACCTGCACCATTCAATGCCAGCTCCTGGCTGATCGTGGCAAAACTGGGATCTGTACTGACCAGCAGGTAGTTGTTGACGCCTGCCCCTTTTATTTTTAAAGTGATGTTCTGATCTGTCCAATTCGTCTTCTGTACCTTCCATACCCTGGCCATACGCCGGTTTGCAAACCCAGCAGTCACAGCAGCAGTATACGTAACTGCAGCGCCGTTGTCGCCAAAGACCAGGAAGGACTTATTGGCGCCAATAGTACTTGTATTGGAAGCATTGTCTGCCGCAATACTGCTACCCAGCGCCAGGGTAATAATACCGGTATCGGCACTCAGCGATTGCTTCTGGCTCAGGAAGGTGCTATCATCCCGCCCGATACCCGTAATATGTTTCAAATAACCGGCATTGGCAGCACCATCCCAATGAATCGTAGTACCATCAGAAGCTACATAATTACCCGGCAGGCTAATACCATATTTAATAGCAAGGTAAGCATGTACCCGGTCGATCTCTGCCGCAGTCAGTTCCCTGTCGAAAGTAACCACTTCCGCTATATCGGCTGTAGTGGTGCAACACCAGCCCGCATTATAACCACCGCCCACGAACCATTGTTCCGCATTGAAACTACCTTTATTGTATGCTGCTGTACCCAGGGTGGCCCCGTTATAATACAGGGAATGGGCGCTGGTATTGGTGAGCGAGGAAAAGAGGCCGGGTTTCCCCAAGGCGCCGGGCACAACGGGATTCTCCCACCCATTACGGTGGGTTTGGATATTCGCGCCATTCCTGCCAAAGACGATCGACTCCCCATTGGTATTGTAATCATATCCGCCGGAAGCATTGTCGTATACCACGTATACACGGCTGCCGTCTGCAGCAGCAGTATTTTTATTGAAAACAGCAAAAGAAGTAATATTCGGACTATTCAACCAGGTACTGCCATTACCGGCTGCCTGCATCGCAGCACCGTTAAAATAGCCCGTGGGGTTGAAGTTGATCCCTGCTTTTTTATAGGTAACGGTACCGGTTGAAGTGCCTCCATCAGGCGCACCACCAAGACTGAAATTAACCCACTTGTTCACCACCTGCCCATCCGTAGTGGGCGCACTGGTATTATTCATAAGCCCGGCATCGGCCCGCAGCCACAATTTTATATTGGCATCTACATTACCGGGGCCCTGTGTACCGATGTACAACCTGTCACTAAATTCAGAAGTACCGCAATTATTGGCGGGTATCAGTAGCGTAGCTGTCCAGAAACCAACTCCCGTGGCCCCCGGCCCGGTATTGTAGGTAACCGTCCGGGTATTATTACCGCTGGTAAGTCCGGTTAACCTGGTCACGAAATACTGACCACTATTAGCCGAAGTAGCAGGATCATTGGCATAAATATCCACCGTATAGCCAGTCGGCACAATAGCCGGCAAATTGATCACCAGTTGGTATTGTCCGCCCCCAATGAGGTCGAGGAAACCAGCACCGGCCGGTTGACACCTTCATAGCCACAATTGCCTGTATTGATCACATCAATACCGCCCCGCTATTGTTATAGATCGAATTTTGTGTGATCTGTATTTTATCGGGCTGGTCTATATGGATACCAGCACCACCGTTATCATATACAACACAACCCGTGACGGCCACGTCGGTAACCGCCGACCCGCCATGCAGCCAGATACCATGGTTCACATGGTTGTACACCGTATCCCCGGTAAGGTCAATGTCCGATACGGCATTGGCCACATTGGCCACAATGCCACTACGCCCACCCGGCAATCCTTTGAAAGATGAATTGATAATATCTACATTGCTGCGTGGTGCATTATTGTAGAATTCTATACCATCAAAATTATTCGTGAAAGTAGAATTGGTCAGTTGAAAATTGGTATTGGCGCCTCCCACATAAATACCATCCGTATCAAATTCATTGACAGTAAGACTGTCCAGCGTAATGTCATTGGCGGTACCCATAAATACAAGCCCCAGATCAGCATCATCTGTATTGCCGGGCTTATCTCCATTCAGTAGGGTATTACGGATATTGACATTGCCGGCAGTGCTTTCAAAACGGATAAACTGCGCACCACCATACAAGCCGGGTATCGTATTCTCCAATACCGCATGATTAATGGATACATTACTGGCAGCACCCTAAACCAAATAAAATAAATATCACTTTCATGCAGGCGTACCGTATCCATCGTAACACCGTCCACGGTATTGTCAAACCAGATGGGATAATCGCCATCGTCATCGGCGCCAATCGTATTCAGATCGATCACCACCTGCTTTAGCTGGATATTGGTATTGACAAGATCCGAGTAAAAACCCATCGACACGCCCGTGGGCAAAGAATCGAGGGTAACGTTGCGCAACAAAACATTATTAGCGGTCTCTACAGGACCGCCGGTATTATCGAGTACAATGGCATTCTGAAAACCGCTGACATAACTATTGGTAAAGGTCCAGCCGTTGACAGAGGCATCCCGGAAGACGATACCTTCACATCCCCTGGTATTGCCCTGCGTACTCAGGTTGATGCCATCCATTACCAGGTTGGTTTGCATACCCCCGGCAAAGTAAATGGCCCTGCCAACGTTGGGGAGGAACTACCGCAGGGCTCCACATCAGTAGAACGAAGGTTGCGGAGCGTAAGACCCGTAGACCCTCCTTCCACATATACCAGCGAGTTGAGGTAATTACCCGTTGTACTGCTGGTGGTAATATTTTCTACCACTACACCAGTCGTATTGCCACGCACAATGATATCTATATCACCATTATTGGTCAGCGTAAAATTACGGACCGTCACATTATCCGCCTGGATATCGAAAGGATTGATGATGGAATTCGTTCCGTTGGAGTTGATCGTGATCTTGTGCTGTCCATCAATGGTCACCTGGCTTTGCTTGATCGTAGGAAGCGAGGTCAAAATAGTGATTTGCCCATACACATTAAATACGATATTATGAGGCCCCGCTCCGGCTGCATTCACATCAAGAATGGCCTGTCGGAAAGAGCCGGGTCCGGCATCATACGTATTGGTAACAGGAAAAGTTGCCGCCGCAGCGCCCCCTGCCAATCAACAAGCCTGCTAGTAAAAGCAGCAGGTAACTCACAGGATGGCATACGTTTTTAATAGGAATGAAGGATTCATTTTTCTCATAAACACTAGTATTGTAAAGGCAAAAGATTACTTGACCCTTTGGTAATACAAAAGGCAATGAATGAAATGATCATTGCTGTCACCACGAGACCATACTTCCTATAAGAAGCATTGGTCTACACCAGTTGGATCAGGGGTGCTACTATGAATAAGAAACCAGGAATTGAGCCGGTTACACAATCATCAAATGTATAATTTGTGTATTTAACACCGTGTAGTAGAACTTTAATTCCCGTGTAGTAAAAAATTTTACAAATACCTGTTGGCAGTCAAAGTATAAAGAAAGCAGAAGTTAGAAGCAGGAATTATTATTCCCGCTTCCGGCCTTCTGTTCCGTCCTGCAATTACTATAATTAGTGTCTGTCCATAAAGTCTCAATTTCTATTGTCTAACCAAACAGTCTATAAATAATGTAGACATTATGGATATTATTTTAAATGACTTTTTCAGGTATTTTCAGGGTTTAGCATTTTTTGAGGCATGATAAGCGTTTTTACCATTTTCTTTTACTCCAGGACATGCCTTTCCCCTGTACTGCTTTATAAGTAGGCGGTATCAGGCTGTTTTTAGTAAAGACAGCATGGCCGCCGTCATTACCCGTATGTTATACCCAATAACGCTCCACATTACTTTGGCCTCAAAATGTTCAAATCCTTTCCAATTACAACGGAACAATCCAAACCCTCTTTTTATGTTGGAGATATTGGCTTCTATGCCGCTTCTCCATTTCTTTAATCTGGTTGCCCGGTTCTTACTGCTTACTTTATTTTGAAGACTGCCTACTATCTTATTGAATACAATATTCACAATACCCTTTTTCTCTGCATACTTCAGGTTATCTTTAGAAGCGTAGCCACCATCGGTTACCATATCACGGGGAACGACCCCATATATCTTCTTAATTTTATCAATGGTTCCCGCGTACAGCGATTTATCTGATGGGTTGCCCCTTAACACTTCGCAGCTTACAATCAGATTGCTTTTACTTGTCACCAGATTGATCTTATGACCAAATGCAGCTTCCCGCTGACCTTTAACAATGATATCTGTATGCTGCTCATAGATTGAAAATATTTTCTCTTCATTCGGTACTTTCAAGCCCATAAGCTCTTTACGCTCAGCAATACTATATACATGCTCCATTACGGGCAGCAATTGTTCCAGGGATAGTTCGATGCACATTCCTCTAAAACTAAAGCTTGACTTTTTTTTTTACTGCATTGGCTACCTGGTTAATGCTTTGGTGAAAATATTCAATTGCTTTTTGAATAGGTCTGCCCGCTTGTCTGCGCTTCGTGTATTATTAATCTTAAAAAATAACCGCTTGGCTCGTTTGCGATAATCCTGCCATTCAAGCTGGCTCGCTTCTTCCTGCAACTGCTCCAGCAACCGGTGACTATCTTTAATACAATCCCACACCAGGGAATTGTTTGTAGGGTAGTGAATATTAGTTTCTACTACCGTACTGTCCTGGCGCAATTGATTGATGTCTTCCAGCCCTTCGTGAATGGCTATCTTGTTTAGTTCTACCAGCAACCGTTCCAGATTTTCTGCTTTGATTCGTGAGATGTATTTGTGGTACACCTGGAAACTGTATGGACGCAGATCATCAATTTTTACAAACCGGGCGCAAATACGGGAATCACCCTGATGGTATTCCAACTCCCGGTAATCCAATTGCTTCAACTCTTTATAAATTGCCGCCCTCACGATCTGTTCTACACTGGGCACGTCTTGTCTGCCAAAATCACTGCATTTGTTGCCTTCCGTAATATCTTCTGCCACATAATTCAACAACCCCGGGTGATGATCAAGGATGGTATCCATCAATCCAAATTCGGATTGTTGGCCCAGTCAGCTTGCTGAAACTTCAATTGCAAGGGTTCAAATAATTTCATGCGCATGACACAAAATTGCAAAAATATCTTTTCAAAGATCAACCCAACTAATTACTAATCAAAATTTTATGACTTTATGGACAGACTCTAATTAGGTATATCAATAAATAAAGAAGTGTTGTGAATGATCCTTTCCATTGCCCTACCTGGAAAAGCGGGGCATTAGGAAAGAATACAACTTAGGAAAACCTGGGGAATACCTTCACTGCAAAGTTGAACGATATCCCGCGTGTACATGACCCGAAGATTGATTGCACAATATTTTGAGTAAAAACCGGCAGCCGGAAATGAGATAGCCCACCTGGCAGAAAAAACCAGGGTATAGGCTGTTGATGCATATACCCTGGCAGGTAAGCGTCAGCGTTTTTCATAGGACCTTCAGTTCTTGAATAAAACATTGGAATAATTATTTTTCTACCTCAACAAAGCTATTCTTTACGAATTAAATTTCCCCTACTACAATTTCTACAAGTATGTAGTATAAGTTCGATTGGTGTATAGAAGAAATCGTATATTACAGTCTGTTTAGTCAGGCTTCATCCTCCAACCACCAATCTGATACTCACCATGAAAGATCAAAACTATCATGTCCTGATTGCGGACGACCATGCTATTGTACGTTACGGAACCTCTTTTTAATAAAAGAATTACTCCCCGCCGGCACCGTCCGGGAAGCCCACACCTTCGATCAGGCCCTCAAATTACTGGATACAAATAAGTTCGATCTGCTGGTATTGGACATCAATATTCCCGGCGGCAACAACCTCCAGATGATAGACGTAATAAAGCTGCGCCAGCCAGATATTAAAATACTGATATTCTCAGGTTATGATGAACAGGTATATGCCCTTCGCTACCTGCAGGCCGGCGCAGACGGATACGTAGTAAAACAAGCACCTGAAACTGAATTAAAAACGGCTATCCAAACCCTGCAAAACAACGATAAGTATATCAGTCATACCGTTAGGCAAAGCCTGCTCGATGGGCTTTCCACTAAAAATCACTTTCCCTGAATCCCCTTACCTCCCTTTCCAACCGGGAAATGGAGATCATGCAACAACTGGTGATGGGCGCCGCCGTAGCAGAAATAGGAGCAACCCTTGGTTTACAGATCTCAACGGTAAGTACCTATAAAAGTCGCATCTTTGAAAAATTGAAAGTAACCAATGTGGTGGACCTGGTAGAAAAAGTAAAACTGTATGATCCTTCTACCATAAACCATGAATAATGACCGGCTTTGAACGCAATGAAAAAAATAGCTTCCTCCTTTGAACAACTCTTTATTTTCCGTCATCTGCTAAAATGGACGCTACTGACCATCCCGGTAGCAGTTGTAGCAGGTTCGCTGGCAGCATTATTCCTATGGCTGCTGGACGAAGCTACCCAACTGCAGTGGAATAATGGCTGGCTCCTATTCCTGCTTCCATTGGCAGGCATTGTTATCCATTTCTTATATAAGCTATGGGGTAAAAATGCAGAGGCAGGCAATAACCTCATCATGGATGAAATTCATGAACCCGGTGGCGGGTGCCAGCCAGGATGACCCCATTGGTAATGGTAACCACACTTATTACCCACCTATTTGGTGGCTCCGCAGGCCGTGAGGGTACCGCTGTTCAGATGGGAGGCAGCATGGCCAGTGTATTGGGAATGTGGTTCAACCTATCTAAAGAAGATACCCGTATTATATTAATGACAGGTATTGCTGCCGGTTTTGGGGCTGTTTTTGGCACCCGCTTACAGGAGCCATTTTCGCATTGGAAGTATTGGCCATCGGCAGGATCAATACAATGCATTGGTGCCCTGCCTCATGGCAGCTGTATTTGCCGATATAGCTTGCAGCGCATGGGGCATCAAACATACACACTATCACATCAATACATTTGTTGCCGCCCCTGATTCATTTACCTTTCTGCACGTTGACTTTCTCCTGCTTGCCAAAATAATCCTGGCAGGTATCACCTTCGGCCTCTCGGGCTACCTGTTTGCCCGCTTAACCCATGCTATTAAAGTCCAGGGCAATCACTTCATTACAAAACACAAATGGCTGATCCCCGTTATTGGAGGCTGCCTTATTATTCTATTAACGCTATTACTCGATACCCGCGACTACCTGGGGCTGGGCGTGATGCCCAACCATCCGGGCGGCGCTTCCATTACCACGGCATTTCAGGCCCAGGGGTAAGCACCTGGAGTTGGTTTTGGAAACTATTATTTACAGCCATTACAGTAGGCACCGGCTTTAAAGGCGGGGAAGTGACTCCCTGTTTTTTATTGGTGCCGCCCTGGGCAATACCCTGGCAGTAATGACCGGCGCGCCGGTTGATCTGCTCGCCGGCCTTGGTTTTATCGCCGTCTTTGCCGCTGCCACCAATACCCCCTTGGCCTGTACCCTCATGGGCGTAGAATTGTTTGGAACAGATCACGTACTATACTATGCAATAGCCTGCTTTACCGCTTACTATTTTAGCGGACATTCCGGTATCTATTCTTCCCAACGTATAGCCATATCCAAGTCGGGCGAAGGATCGAAGCAGTAGAAGTTATTAGCTTTAGCGATGACGGAGCAAGGGAATACTCAAAACTAATCGCCCAATGCGCTACCTACCGCTTGCCGGTTCCGAAACAGCAACGTTACCTTTGTTCCACTTTCGTGGCTGCTGCTCACCAACAAACGGCCACCTACCAATGCCAGCAACTCCTTAATTATGACCAGCCCAAAGCCTGCATGACCAACCGTATTATTGGGTTGATCACGCTCGGTTAATTCAGCATTACACCACCTCACCATGTCCGCGTGCATACCAATACCCGAATCTTCTATTACAATATGAAGCGTATCGCCCGGAACAACATATATTTTAATGTACCCTTTAAACGTCACTTTCACGGCATTATCAAGCAGGTTGTGAATAATTACACCCAACAGGTGAAAATTACTGCGCATGCTTATCCCGGCAGGCACTTCATCCAGTACAACAGTATCCTGTACCCCGGCAATGTCCCTGAATATTTCTACCTTATCGCGGATCACAGCTGCCAGATTTACTTCTTCAATCACCACCTGCTTATCCATCGATGATAGCTTAATGTATTGTAGTAAGTTATCCGTGAGGTGATACATCCTATATCCCGCTTCATACAACATCTCCGCATTCTTATGCGCATCATCCGGATCATCCCTAACCAACGATTGGTTGATGAGCCGTTTAGCCGAAAACATCATATACCGAAGCGGGGTTTTGATATCGTGCGTAATGGCCGTTATAAGCCGTTCCTGCAATTGTGTCTGCTTACGAAGCACCTCTTCCGATTCCTGCAACTCATTCAACGTAGCTTTCAGGGCAGTTGTTCGCTCATCAATCCGCATTTCCAACATCTTATTTTTATGCCTTACATATTGAAGCCGGAACCGGGTATAGATCCATATACAAAGTAAACCCAACACCACCATACACCCCTTAAACCATCCCCTTTCATAATAAGCTAAGGGAATAACCAGCACCACATTTTTATAGCGATAACTATTCATTCCAAAACCGTTCAATTTACGGATCTCCAACTGATAAGTACCTGAAGGCAGCGATGCCAGTGAAACACTTCCGTCTGTCCCGACCTTATTCCATACCTTTTTTTCAGCATGACGATTCAAAGCAAACTCCAGGCGAAGATTATAAGGATTGCCAAAGTAGGGCGTAGAAACATATAATTTAAACAGATCGAACTCCCTCGTAAAAACAAAGGTATCCAGGCCAGACATTCGTCTTCCATCTACCTCGGCCCTATCAATAAAAATGTCTTTATCCGGTAATTCTATATCGCGTTCGGCAGACTGGATCATGACCAGTCCATTCATGGAGGGAAAAGACAAATGACCATCAGGCAGCTTTATACCGCAAGGCTGACATCCCCCATTAAACTCGTTGGTATAAAAACCAGCATACTTATCATAGTAATGATAATAAATATCAGTTATTTTATTATCTGCATAGTCAAGCAGGTCTTTTTTTTTTGCCATCCTGAACAGGCCTTTATTGGTGGTGATCCAACAATAACCATGGTCATCCTCCATGAAACAATGGGAAGCATACAGGAAATGCTCCCCATCAAGCGGAAATTTAGTAAGGCGATCATTCCTGAATAGATAGAAGCCATCTTCGGCCGTGGTGATCCATACCTCATTAGCCTTGGCAATATACAGGCTACGGATATGCTTGCCCTCCAGGCCTTTTATCGTTTCTATCTTACGACTGGAGAGGTTAAGTGTATAAAGGCCTTTTTGGTACCCACCCAAAGCATCTCAGTCGTTTCCTGCTGCATATAAGTAATATCCCGCATGCCGTCAGTAAAATATTCCGGGGTAGCATCCATCATGTACAAGTTCATTACATATAAGCCTGTACTGGCGCCAATCCATAATCTGCTGTTTTTGTCTTCATAAAGCTGGTTGATCAGCGGGGTAAATTTCCATTCATCCAGCAATTGCCGCCCTCCTTTAGCCAGCTTATAAAGGGAATTGCGGTGTTTTACCCATATATAACCACTAGCATCCGTAAGCATGCTGTAACTGTCGTTGGTTTGCAACTGACGCATGGCTGGCAATATGCCTGGCTGGAACGACAAACCCATTACCTCTCCCGCTGCCGTAATGACCTGCCCATTACCCAAACTTGTTTGCGCATAAAACACATCATCACCACCAGATTGCCCGGATCGTAAAGCACTGAATGGCCTGCGGGTAAAAACATACAGCCCCGGGTAAGGCTGCCCAGGAAAAGCCGCCGGTACTCATCATCATAATAGGCCGACACAATATTATTGCCAGCCAGGTCAAAACCAGTGAGCAGTAATTGTGTATCCAATTCACCCGTAGTAAGTTGCTTTACCAGGTAAAGCGATCGGTTGAGATAAATGAATACATCTTTTGATATAAGATTCCAATACAGTTGCAGCTTCCCGCTGCTTTTGCCAAAAGCAGTATTTAATAATATATCCCCTGCAGGCTGCCTTTTTTGACAATGCCTTCCCCGTCTATACTAAATACTTCCTGATCATCTACATAATACAAGGCACTGCCCAGGTTGAAAAACGCCAGAAATCCGCATGCCGGAAATCAGTCAGGAACAGTCGTTTTTTATTTTTATACAATGACACCACTTGCCCGGTAACCAGGAAATAATCCTGGTTATTGATCGGTATGGCATAGCCGTCAAACGAAATAAAATTTTTATACAGGTTGGGCAATCCCGACGCGGGGTAAATATGGAAACGCCCATCTTTGCTATGAAGGGTACTCCAGGAAGCCTGCTGTATATGGCTGCTGTCCAGTCGGGCCTCTCCGTTTTGAACATATACAACCTGACCTACCTCATTAATGGTGTACAGGTTATCTACCTCGTTGCCGGGCATGATGGTATAAATACGGCTGGAAGCAAGTGCGAGGTTACTTTTGTTAAATACCCTGAACCGTTGCCCATCAAATCGGACCAGGCCATTTTCGGTGGCCAGCCACACAAACCCCTTTTTATCCGGGGCAATGAACTTGATACTATTCTGTGGCAAACCATTTTCATCTGTGTAGTGACGTAGCGCGTATTGCAGGGTATCTGCAGCACGTAAGCAGCTACAGGCCAATAGGCCACTCATCAAAAGGGATAGGTCTTTCATGGCGGGGAATCCGGAAAGTAAGCGATTAATGTTCTACAATAAAGTTGCGTGGAGAGTTGCTATCATTCCCTGTATCCCAACAGGAGCGATCTTATAGTCGTCAAAAATACACAAATAATGGAAACCTAAGTGGAAACCTGTAACAGCAAATAGAGAGAATTTAATATACAATGGAATATAAAACCAATAGCACTCATCCAATCAAACTTATACAAATATGTTTGACCTAAGATTTACAGGGAATTATTAATCGCAATGAACGTATACCCAAATTAACATATACAAAAAAAATAAGGGTTGCCAATTACTGCAACCCTTTGGTGAGCGCCATTTCCAGTTATGTGCTTCAGTAGGGCCAGTCAAGTTGAACGCCGGCCCAATCCCTACGTTTTGCTTCCTGCGGCTTTCCTATAAGCCAATACAAAGCTAGGACCATAGGTACTACCGCTAACCGGCTTTTACGTATCTGGTATGATTTATTGAGTAATTGACCTCAAATGCCCTGTAATTACCATTCATTACCTCGTTGCCTTAATGCCTCCTTGCCCAGTTGCCTCATTGCCGCCTTAATCAATCTTATGCAGGTATTCGTTCAGGAACTTCTTGGGGGCTGTCCGGTGATCTTCTTAAAAACCCGGTTGAAGGTCACCGCATTGGTAAAACCTGTTTGGTAGGCAACCGTGGCAATACTATCAAAATCCTGCGCTACGATCTTTTGCAGGCCTCATTGACACGTACCTCATTGAGGAAGGTAATATAGGTTTTACGCGTATGTTTTTTAAAGTATCGACAAAAAGCCTGTGGCGTAAGATGGGCGATAGAAGCGATTTGATGCAAACTGATATTCTCCGTGTAATGCGCCATCGTAAATTGATAAACATCATTCATACGCAATCCCTCTGATTCACTGATCGAGTATTCGGCCCCGGCATTGGCGAGCGTACGGTATTTTTGATCGTGGTCATCAACTGCAGCAATTGGATAAACATAGCCAGTCGAATGCCGTTGCGTGCTTCTTTTACCTGCAGCATTTTATCCATTACCTGCGGTTTATAAGCTTGGGGTATCTGCATACCCGCTGCCGTGGCCTCCAGGAACTTCTTCACTCCCTTCATTTCCGGTAGGTGCAGGATATTACTGAACAGCCCGCCCGGGTCAACAAACATCGTCAGCGCATGGATTTCCTTCTTATTCCGCTTTTCAAAATAGGCCGGATCACTTTTAAACAAATGCGGCTGGTTGGCCCCAATAATAAAAATATCACCTGGCTTAAAACGTTGCATCGAATTACCCGCAATTAACGTTCCTTCACCTTTCATTACCCAGGTAATTTGTATCTCATTATGGCGGTGCAGGTGGTTGTAAAAGTAGGGCAACACATCTTCCTGCACGATAATAGAATACTCCGTAGCTACTGGTATCGTAAACTGTACAACTTTCATACTTAACCAATATTACCACCTTTTTTTGAAAACAAAACCAGGCAGGTTAATATCGGTTAATAAGTGATTAAATGATGCATCTTAGAAAGGTGGGCCCAGGCAATCCAAACCATACATAAGTCATTGATTATTTGCAAATAATAACAATTGTCACAACAACACCAATCTCATCATTCCCTGGGTTAATATTGATACCCTCCTGCATCTCCCGGAAGCTAAATACTGTATTCCTCCTGTATTCTGTATTCTGTATTCTGTATTCTGTCTCCTGCATCCCCCTCCCAACAAATCCTGCCTGATCCTTAGCCAATCTTAACTCCTTTTATAAATGGTAAGGCACGAATCAATATTTTACTGAACTTTCAACCCTTAACCATCATGACCTTATCAACCATCAACCCATCAACTTTTCAACTAATTACTGCTATGAACCAAGCCCTCAGTTCAAAATTCGCCTTACTACTTTGTATGGTACTCTGTTTCCAGATGGGAACAGCCCAAACAAATACCCTTTACCAACAAACCAGTGAGGTCAATAACCTCATGGTGCAATACGATGCCGACCGGGGAAGCCTGAGCCGCTTCTATGCTTTAGAAAGCTCGCCCGACCGCCGCCAGCGTTTGCAGCAGTTACAAAATGACTATTTAAAACAGCTTCAACAACTGAAATTTGAATCCCTGTCCACAGGCAGCAAAGTCGATTACCTCCTTTTCAAAAGGAATATGGAGGCCCAATTGGACCTGTTGAAAGAAGAAGAACAGGAATATAATAATGTAAGCAAATGGTTTGGTTTTGCCGATCAGATCTATGAAGTGGAAAGGATCCGTCGCAGAGGTACCCAGCAAGATGCTCAAAAACTGGCGGCTACCATGAACGCCCTGGCCCTGCAGATCAATACCACGGCCAGGCAACTCGACAAAGAAACAGGTATTGACATCAGCCTTAGCCGCCGGGCCGGCGGCATCGTTCGCGGCCTGCAAGCCGCTTTAAGAAGCGTAAATGAGTTTTATACAGGGTATGACCCCGCTTATACCTGGTGGACGCCAGAGCCCCTGAAAAAGCTGGAAAGTGCATTGAGTGATTATGCCAGAAGCTGGCAGCAAAAGAAAAATCCGCCCCGGCCGGTAAAGATGATGGCAGCGGTATCATCGGATTCCCCATCGGACAAAAAGAATTGGTACGCCAGCTGCAAGCCGAAATGATCCCCTATACCCCCGAAGAACTGGTAGAGATCGCCAACAAAGAGTTTGCCTGGTGTGATGCCGAAATGCTGAAAGCTTCCCGCGAAATGGGCTTTGGCGATGATTGGAAAAAGCCATTGAGAAAGTAAAGAATACCTATGTGCCACCCGGCAAACAACCAGAAGCCATCATGAAGTTGTACAATGAAAGCATCGACTTCCTGAAAAAGAATAAACTGGTGACCATTCCCCCATTGCCGAAGAAACCTGGCGCATGAGTATGATGAGCCCCCAACGCCAATTGGTAAGCCCCTTCTTCCTGGGTGGCGAAATGCTCATCATCTCCTATCCTACCAATACCATGGCCGAAGATGATAAACTGATGAGCATGCGTGGCAACAATCCCCATTTTTCACGCGCTACTGTGCACCATGAACTGATTGCTGGTCACCACCTCCAGGGCTTCATGAATAACCGTTACAAAGCCTATCGCGATTTCCGTACCCCCTTCTGGACCGAAGGCTGGGCTTTGTATTGGGAAATGATCCTTTGGGACCTTAAATTCCCACAATCGCCCGAAGACCGTATTGGCATGCTTTTCTGGCGTATGCACCGTTGCGCCCGCATTATCTTCTCCCTGAATTATCATTTGGGTAAATGGACGCCCCAGCAATGTATCGACTTCCTTGTAGATCGCGTAAGCCATGAACGCGCCAATGCAGAGGGAGAAGTACGCCGCTCCTTTACTGGCGGATATGGTCCTTTGTACCAATTGGCATATATGATTGGCGGATTACAATTCTATGCCATGAAAAAGAACTGGTCGATAGTGGCAAGATGACCTTTAAACAATACCATGATGCCGTGTTACAGGAAAATGCCATGCCGGTAGAGATGGTACGCGCCATCCTTACCAATCAATCTTTATCAAAGGATTTCAAAACCAATTGGCGATTCTATACCAAATAGCGAAACGTTCCGATTCACGACCCAACCATCATTGTATGTTCACCCATAAGCACATCATCATTTCCACTTGCCTGGTGGCAGGCACCCTGTTGACCAATGCCCAACCCAATAAACCCACCGGCTACCAGCCCGGCCGGGAAGAAATACGGCAACGGTACCGTGATGCAGCCGAATTGGATAGCCTGGCACGCAATACCGTTTTTAAGATGACGGTGCAAGCCAACTGGCAGGCAGATAATAAAAGCTTCTGGTACCGGAATAATGGGAAAGACAGTACAACAGCCTATATCTATGTTGACGCTGTAACCGGTAAAAAAGCGCCGGCCTTTGATCATGACCAGCTGGCTACCGCTCTTAGCCAGGCTTCGGACAAAACAGTAAGCGCACAAAGATTAGGTATCAGCGCCCTGGTATTTAACAACCAAACCAAGCAGGTTAGTTTCCGCCACCAGGATAAATGGTGGCTATATGATGCTGTACAACTAACTTGTAAACCAACGCCCCCACCCGATACCGCAACAGCCAATACCCCCAACCCACGCCGCCGGCCACGGTGGGACCGCGATAGCAGGTGGGACAGCGCTTCGCCCGACAAACAATGGGTTGCTGTTATCAAAGACTACAATGTTTTTATCAGGTCTGTTGCCACCAATGAATTGATCCAATTTACCAGCGATGGCAACAAAGAAAAGCCCTATGGACAATTGGCCTGGTCGCCCGATAGCAAGTACGCCATTGGTTATAGAATTGATCCGCGTGAACAAAAGGAAGTATATTATATCCTTAGCTCACAACCCAATACCATGCGTGGTCAGTTGCGTTCCCAACGTTATGCCCAACCGGGTGATGAGTTTACCAGCTATGAAATGTATGCCTTCCGGATAGCCTCCAAAAAGGCTGTAAAGATCAACACCGAGAAATATGATTTCCTTGGTTCACCCTATATCCGCTGGCGAAAAGACAGCCGTTATTTTACCTATGAAAAAGCCGACCGTGGCCACCAGCGTTTCCGCATCATTGAAGTAGACAGTGAAACGGGCAATACCCGCAATATCATTGATGAACAAACCAATACCTTCATCTATGAACAACGCATCTTTACCCATTACCTGCCTGAGACGGATGAGATCATCTGGAGCACTGAAAAAGAGGGATGGCGCCACCTGTACCTGGTGGATGCCACCAGGGGCATTGTCAAAAATGCCATCACGGCCGGTCAATGGCCGGTGCGTGACATTGACAGTGTAGATGAAAAGAAAAGGGAAATATGGTTCCGCGCCAGTGGCATGCAATCTGGCGAAGATCCCTACAATGTACATTACTATCGCATCAGCTTCGATGGTAAAAAACTGGTATCACTTACACCCGCTCCCGGTAACCACACCCTCAGTTATTCGCCCGACAGAAAGTACTTTATCGATACGTATTCCTCACCAGCTGTAGCTCCGGTCACCTCCCTGCATCGAACAGCAGATGCCAAACCCGTTATGGAATTGGAAAAAGCGGATGTAGCTGCCTACCTGGCATTGGGCGTACCCCTGCCCGAAGTATTTGTAGCCAAAGCAAGAGATGGTAAAACCGATATATGGGGGGTAGTATGCCGGCCCCGCCATTTTGATCCCAACAAACGCTACCCCGTTATTGAAAATATCTATGCCGGTCCACAGGATGCCTTTGTGCCCAAGAACTTTATGACTTATGGCGAAATGCAAAGCATGGCCGAACTGGGTTTTATTGTAGTACAATGCGATGGTATGGGTACCGCCAACCGGTCCAAAGCATTCCATGATGTATGCTGGAAAAACCTGGCCGATGCCGGCCTCCCCGACCGCATCTTATGGATCAAGGCACTGGCTGAAAAATATCCCTATGTGGATGCTACCCGGGTGGGTGTATATGGAACATCAGCCGGTGGACAAAACTCTACCGGTGCATTGCTCTTTCATCCCGAATTTTATAAGGCAGCTGTATCAGCCTGCGGCTGTCACGATAACCGGGTAGACAAGCAGTGGTGGAATGAACAATGGATGGGTTATCCCATTGGCAGGCACTATGAAGACCAATCCAATATTACCAATGCAGCTAAATTGCAGGGAAAACTCCTGCTCATAGTTGGTGAAGCCGATACCAATGTACCCCCCGAATCAACCTATCGCCTGGCCGATGCACTGATCAAATCCAACAAAATGTTTGATTTCCTCACCATTCCCGGCATGGGCCATAGTGATGGCGGTCCCTATGGTAGAAAAAAAGAAAAGAGATTTCTTTGTAAAACAATTATTGGGCGTAGATCCGCCAGATAGAAATACCGGAGAAATAAAATAATATAAGGAAGCCTCCCGCTTGTCCGGCAACAAGGGGGCTTTCGCTTTGTAGAATACATATTAAAACAGTATCCGTTTATGCATTATTCCATACGCAGGATCGCGTTGCTGATCAGTATGCTCCTCATGAGAGAAGCAATCACAGCCCAACAGTTCCATTTCGCCGTTTCCATGGAGCAGCCAGCCAGTCATTATTTTCATGTGGAGCTGCACTGTTCCACCATAAAAGATACGGCAACGGACTTCAAAATGCCGGTATGGACACCCGGCTATTACCAGCGCATGGACTATGCTAAAAACGTAGAACATTTCACCGTAAAGAACCAGGCAGGTGACACCATTGCCTGGCAACAAAGCGCCGGTAATACCTGGCATATTTCCCATTGTGGCCAAACGGCCTTTACCATCAGCTACGATGTAAAGACCACCCGCTTATTTGTAGGTACGCCCTATGTAGATGAAGAGCGGGCCTTTATCAGACCGGCGGGTGTATTCATCTACCCTGCAGGAAAGCTTAATCTTCCCTCAACAGTACAGATCAAACCCTATTGCGGGTGGAACCATGTAGCCACCGGACTAGATTCAGTGGCTGGTAAAGCATTTACCTATACAGCAGCCAACTTTGATATCCTGTTTGACAGCCCATTGCTGATCGGCAACCTGGAAGAGCTGCCTGCTTTTACTGTGCGGGGCATCCCCACCGGTTCATTGGCTACAAACTGGGTGAATTTGACAGGCAGGCATTCATGAATGACCTCCAAAAGATCATAACCACAGCTACCAACCTCATGGGTGATATTCCCTACAAACATTATACGTTTTTGTCAATTAGCCCCAGAGGAATGGGCGGCATTGAGCAATTGAACTCTACCGCTATCTCATTCAGCGGAGAGTCGCAAAAAGATACTGCCTCCCGCATACGGGCCCTCAACTTCCTGGCACATGAATATTTCCATCATTACAATGTAAAGCGTATCCGTCCTATCGAGTTGGGCCCCTTCGATTATGACAATGGCAGCCGTACCAACCAGCTATGGGTATCAGAAGGCCTTTCCGTCTATTATGAATACCTTGTTGTTAAGCGCGCCGGCCTCAGTACGGAAGAAATTTTGCTCAATGCTTTCACCGGTAATATCAAGGCTTTTGAAAAGGGGATCGGTAAACGGTACCAATCCCTGCAGCAGGCCAGTTATGAGACCTGGTCGGATGGACCATTTGGCCGCAAGGATGACAAAGAGAACAAGACCATTTCTTATTATGACAAAGGCCCGGTGGTAGGAATGCTGTTTGATTTTGCCATCCGGCATAAGACAAACAATAAAAAGTCGCTGGATGATGTGATGCGCACCCTTTACAAGGTATACTACCAAAAGAAGCAAAGAGGTTTTACAGAAGAGGAGTTGCGCCAGGTGATCATCAAAATTGCCGGTGATCCATTGACCGAATTGTTTGAGTATGTCTATACCACCAAAGAGCTGGATTATACCAAATACCTGGGCTATGCAGGATTGACCCTTGACACAACAACATATAAAATAACACGGGTACCCAACCCAACTTCCTTACAAAAGACAATTTTAAATTCCTGGCTGGGAAAGTAACCAACCCTTACCATTCCACTTTCAACAACACCACACCTTGTCTTTCGATGGTAATGGGAACGATCAGTTTCCCATCCAGCACCGCTACATTCCGTTGTACACTGGTTTGCTCCAACTGGCCGGCTTTTTCCAGTTGACTCACCTGCCCAGGTGTAGGCTGCTGGGGTGATCCCATCTGCTTCCACACCTCATAGGAATTGCTGTGGTGTTTATCTACGACATATTGTGTAAGGATAACTTTCCTGGCGGATACTCCTTCCATCACTACCTGCACATTTTCAGGTTGGCCTGCCAGGTCATCATCATGATAGTTCCAAATCATTATAGTGGCACTCTTTTTATAGCTGGCTGCCATTCCACCAATATCCGTAGCCGGCTTCCGTATACCTGAATCACGGATCATAAATAAAGGCGTCATCCGGTTGCCCGTTACTTCGACCCGCTTGCCCTTCATCATGCCAAACATGCGAAATACATTCAGCACCGGTTTATCAACGCCATTCGTAGCCAGGTCGCGGAATCCATAAAACCAGGGTTGGTTCTCAAACTCAAATGACCAGGATACTGCCCCCAGGAAATTAACACCCCAATGATCGGCCAGTAAGTACTTACGGGCAAAGGAGGCTGCTGTATAAGAAGAATACATCGTGCCATTGCGGTAAGCATTCTCGGGATTGGTAGCCATACCACAGGCGGCACACCCTTCAGGGTCAGACTCACCGATCACGATCGGCAGGTTCTTCACAGCAGCTATGGAAGCTACCAACTTAAACCCTTCTGATATATCGCGCAGTTGATTGCCTATCCCCATCCGCACATGCCCATCCACTACCTTCGGCGCCCCTTTGGCATGGAAAGCAATGAAGTCAAGTGGCGTACCGATCTTACCCGTTACATAATTGGTATCACTGGTACAATGCTGAATAAAGGTCTTGAGAAATTTGGCAGCCATATCCCAGGAAGGGCCCGTGGCATCCGGTCCGCCAAGCCGGGCCGTAGGCAATGCCCGTTTCACGGCATCGGCTGTGTAGTCATACAATTTACAAAACTCCTGCACCGTACCTTTCCAGTAGCCGATATTGGGTTCATTCCACAATTCCCAATACCAGCTTTCCACTTCTTTCTTTCCATAGCGTACCACACAATGTTTTACCCATTCATATACCAGGGCGCCCCACTTCTTATAATCATTGGGTGGATAAGCCCAGCCGGTATAGATAAGGTTGTAAGGCTGGCCCGGCTGCCAGTAATGCCGGTAGGGATCAGGTTTTACCGACAACGCTTCGGGCATAAAACCGATCTGCGCCAGGGGCTTCATACCGCGCTGCACATAGGTATCAAAAATACTGTCTGCAATACGCCAGTTATATACAGGATTACCCTGAGCGTCTTCGGTATACGCATTCGTAGAACCCCATTTTAAGGCTGCCGTACCATCGCCTGTAGTAAGCAGGTTGTGCGCCCGTACATATACCGGCACCGGACTCAGCGCCGCCAACTCGGACAGCAACTTTTTCCCATCCTTCATATACGTATAATTGGGTTCATCATACCCAAACCAGGCCCATACGGGTCTCATATCTCCGGTCGTTTTGGACAGATCGGCCCGTATCACCACCGGGTCATTTTGCCCATAAGATGTTATTGTACAGGAGAACACCAGCAGGAAACTGGCTACGGCAAGTTGTTTCATAGTTCGTTAGTTTTATCCGATCTCTATTAACCACCCTTTATCGTTGAACAATTTTTCTACCCGTCACAAAAGGGTGGTGATGATCCAATCATTAAAGTGTTAATTTAACAATTAAACAACGAACCTGATCAACTCATCAAAAGAATATTTGCTCTTTGCTTCCAAAGATCGCTCACCATTTCGTTTTCCAGAAAGTGGTACGGAAAGAGGTGACACCTTTCGCTTGCGACGCATAGGAAAGGTGTCACCTCTCCTGCATCGCATGGCAAAGCTGTCACCCCTCTGCAAGCATTATTTTCCTGAAACTGTAACTTTTCCGGGTATCCAATCGTTTCAGTGAAAACCAACTTCATGGTGGCTACCCCAAATCGCACCTTATGGCTTGACTACCTGCGTTCTGCACTCACTGTACTGGTGGTGGCCCACCATGCGTCGCTGGCGTATACTACTTTTGCCACCTTTCACCCGGAAGCTTATATACTTTCCACCCACCCGGTAGTAGACACCCACCGGTGGATCGGCATGGACATCTTTGAAAACTTCAATGACGTATTCTTCATGTCCCTGATGTTCTTTATCAGCGGCATTTTTGTGCTCCCTGCCCTGCGTAAAAAGGGGGTAGCCGCTTTTTGCGCGACCGGTTTTACCGCCTCTTCATTCCTTTTTTTTGTGGCGGTATCCCTATTGATGTTACTAGCCTACTACCCTGCTTATTACCTGGCCCATCACCGGCACAATATCAAAGACTATATTATTGATTTCTTTACCACCGAGCAATGGCCTGTAGGGCCACCCTGGTTTATATGGGTATTGTTTGCTTTCAACCTGGTACTCGCTTTGCTTTACCCAATGGTGAGTGGCCTGCTCACCAAGGCAAGCGCCTGGCTATCAGCATTGCAGAACAAACCCGGCTGGCTTTTCCTCTTTCTATTCCTGGCTACCTTCCTATTGTATGTACCCTTGGCATTTGCAGTAGGGCCTGGTACCTGGACGGGCTTTTATCCGTTTGATTTCCAGCTCAGCCGCGTGGTGCTCTATTTTGGATATTTTATACTGGGCGTTTTGGCAGGCAGCATTGACCTGGGAACAGGCCTCTTCGCCAATACTTCAGCACTCAAACAAAAGTGCCCTATATGGACTATTTTATGCGTGGTGATGTATGTGTTGCTCACCATCGTTCCGGATATACTCACCAATCTCGTTAAAACAAAACAACTGGATGAACTACCCGCCTGGTTATTGTATTTTTCTATTTATACAGCATCTTGTACAGCCAGTTGCCTGGCCTTTCTCTCCATCTTTAAAGCAAGCGTTCAATCGCCCGAACCGGCATGGCAATCGCTCACAGCCAATGCCTATGGCATTTACCTAGTGCACTATATTTTTATAGTTTGGTGCCAATACCTGCTGTTGCCATTGCCTGCCCATGCTGTTGTAAAATTCAGCATCACTTTTATCATCGCTCTTGCATTAAGCTGGCTCACCACTTTTATAATAAGAAAAACACACTCATCCGTAAATACCTGTAATACCCCTCCCCACCTTTTCACTCTTCCCCTCTTTCCGTCTTGCCGTCTTCCGGACTTCCGGACTTCTCAACTTATCTTTGCCTCCTATGAAAGCATTCTTATTCGACCTGAATGGAACGATGATCGATGATATGGGTTATCATATAAAGGCATGGCATACCATCCTTACTAATTTGGGCGCCAATATTTCTTTAGAACGTACCAAGGAGGAATGTTATGGCAAGAACCATGAACTGTTGGAGCGCATATTCCCCGGTCGTTTTACCGAGGAAGAAAAAAATGCCATGAGTTATGCAAAGGAAGAACAATACCAGCGCGAGTTCAGGCCCCAACTGCAGCTAATAAAGGGACTGGATCAATTCCTGGAGCGGGCATTCCGCCAGCACATCAAAATGGCCATTGGTTCTGCAGCCATCACTTTTAATATCGACTTTGTGCTCGATGGCCTCCCATACGGCATTATTTTAGTAGTATCGTAAGTGCCGATAATGTAATAAAAAGCAAGCCCGATCCGGAGACCTATCTCAAATGTGCTGCTGAACTGGCAATAGCGCCGGAAGATTGTGTGGTCTTTGAAGATGCCCCCAAAGGTGTGGAAGCCGCTCAAAATGCCGGCATGCAGGCAGTGGTCATCACGAGTATGCATACCAAAGAAGAGTTTGCCGCTTACGACAATATTATTGGCTTTACAGAAGACTATACTGCACCCTGGTTGCAGAAAACCTTACTTGCCGCTACGGTTTAAAGCCGCTCACAAGCCATTAAAAGCCTTTTGACATCAGCCTCTTAGCGGCCCTTTCCACCTGACAATTCACGCTGCCTGCCTGCAACCCCAGGTACCATTTCCCGCCCATTCCATACATCCAATAGATCCCGGTTCAGGCAAAATAACAACAGCAGGCCTCTCAGCCTGCTGCTATTCAAAAAAGATATATTACCAGATTCGGCTTACCAGAACTTCACGTACAAAGCAATCAGTATCATCAAGGTGATCACGATCAGTACCAACGTAGCTGGTTTCACCTTGAACATAGAGCTGTCGATCTCAAAAGCCTTGGGATTCACCTTAGGACCCCTGAGGCTGATGGCAACCATTGTTGCTACAGTAATAACAAATGACCAACCCATATTGATCAGGAATGGAATTTCGGTAATGGTCTTCAATACACCACCTTCCATTTTTTTGGTAGGTATAGGCAGTATACATCAGCGTTTCTTTACCAAAAATGCCTATTGCATAGTTGTTGAAGAAAATAGCCAGGGCAAAACCAAGGATCACACCTACCAGGGCAGCTGCACCGGTAGTTCGTTTCCAGAACATACCCAGTATGAACATGGCAAAAACACCAGGACTGATAAAGCCTGTATACTTTTGGATAAAGGTAAAGCCACCTTCGCCACCAATACCCAGCAAGTCTTCCCAGGTAAAGATGAGTGAGATAATGATAGCTGCCAATACGGTCATACGGCCAATCCAAACCATCTTTTGCTCATCTACATTCTCGTTCACATATTTCTTATGAATATCGAGGGTATAAATGGTAGAGATACTGTTGAGCTTACCCGCCAGTGAAGCCACAATAGCTGCCGTTAAGGCCGCAATCGACAATCCTTTCAGGCCATTGGGCAGGAAACCCAGGATGGCTGAATAAGCACCGTCTTTGCTCGCTAATTGTGGCAGGTGGCCATTTTTATACAATACCCAGGCGGCAATACCCGGCAACATAACAATAATAGGCATCATCAGTTTCAGGAAACCGGCAAAGAGGATACCTGTACGCGCAGTCTGCAGATCAGCTCAAGGGCGCGCTGAGTGATGTATTGGTTACAACCCCAATAGTTGAGGTTCACGATCCATTGACCGGCAAAATACATGGCAATACCGGGCAACACCACATACTTCTGGATCTGCAGGTTGTTGGGCGTATCAATCACCCCCACTGTCGATTCAGGTTTATCCAATATCATCTTAAAGTGCTCTGGCGAATCTTGCAGCAGCGCATTGAAACCAGCCAGCGCCCCTTGTCCTACACCCAGTTTTTCGGCAACGATCGTCAACGCCAGGTAAGTAGTAGCCAGGCCGCCAATGATCAATACCGCTACTTGTATTACATCGGTATAACCAATTACTTTCATACCTCCCAGGGTAATGATCAGCGCACATACCGCCAGCACCAGCATGATGGCATGCAAATGTTGACCACCCAATAAACCATTAATGGCCACCGCACCCAGGTACAGAATAGAGGTCAGGTTTACAAACACATACAGGAATAACCAGAATACCGCCATGATCAAAGCCACAGTTTCATTGTACCGTGTTTTGAGGAATTGCGGCATCGTGTAGATCTTGTTCCTGAGGTAGATGGGAATGAACCAGATGGCAATGATGATCAATGCCAGGGCGGCAATCCATTCGTAGGCAGCAACAGCTGTACCTACAAAAAGCCTTCACCACTCATACCAATAAACTGCTCGGCCGAAATATTGGAAGCGATCAGCGAAGCGCCAATGGCCCACCAGGTCAATGAACCTTCGGCCAGGAAGAAATCCTTGGTATCCATCGCAGCCTTCTTCTTGCGGCGGTAGATCCAATAGCCATAAGAGCCAACCAGGATGAAGTAGAGTACGATGATTAAATAATCGTAAGACACGAGACTGTTATTCATACGCAGTAACCGTTTTGAGATTGGTTATTTAAGTTGGTTATTAATGGATGAGAAAGGCTTATTAGGCAGATAATAACGACTGTTAGTATGACCAATACCGACGAAGTTTATTTTCATATGTTAAGCACTTTCCAAACGTGAAAAATAGCGATTATTTTAATAACAATCACACGGAATTCATCATTCCTTGTACCAGGAATCTCATTTTTATGCATTCCTGCTCACCCATTTCCCGTTTATTTAGCTTTTACTTATGCTATCTTATCAATCTTGTATGTTATCTTAACAAGATGCTATCAACCCTCCTTAATGCTGGATGCTATAGGCTTAATGCTATCTATAATACACCTCATTCCACCTCAGCTCATTCTTCAGTTGGTACAGGTTCGTATCCTTACCGATCAATACAAACTCTACCCCTGCCATCTCTGCAAAGTCCTGGAAGTATTCGGCCGTAAGATTTTGACTATACCCTGTATGGTGCGCCCCCTGCCAGTATCCAGGCAGCACAGGCTGTTTTCATATCCGGTAATGGCTTCCACAATACCCGTGCTACAGGCAGCTTGGGCAGGTCATGTTCAGGTTTCACCGCTTCCACCTCATTCACCAGCATCCTGAACCGGTTGCCCATATCAATCAGCGAAGCATTCAGTGCTTTACCAGGAGCACTGTTGAATACCAGGCGTACCGGATCGGCCTTGCCGCCAATACCTAGCGGATGGATCTCGCAGGATGCCTTGCCATCAGCAATGGATTCACAGATCTCCAGCATATGTGCACCCAGTACCTGTGGATTGATGGGATTGAAATGATAGGTGTAATCTTCCATGAATGAGTTACCACCCGGCAAGCCCTGTCCCATCACCTTCATGGCCCGTACCAGGGCAGATGTTTTCCAGTCGCCCTCACCCGCGAAACCATAACCACTGCCCATCAAACGCTGGGCGGCAATGCCTGGTAATTGGACCATGCCATGCAGGTCTTCAAAGGTGTCAGAGAACCCTTTAAAATTACCTTGCTCCATAAAAGCACGTAACCCTAATTCTATCTTCGCGGCATCACGCAAGGAGTTATAACTACTGCCACCTTTCTTCAATACATCAGCCACTTTGTATTTGTCGTTATACTCCTGTACCAGTTTGTCTACCGTTCCATCACTTATTTCATTGATCACCTGCACCAGGTCGCCAATACCATGTGTATTCACGGAAAAACCGAATTTGTATTCAGCTTCTACTTTGTCGCCATCCGTTACTGCCACATAACGCATGTTATCGCCAAAACGTACAAAGCGGGCACCCTGCCAATCATGCCAGCCGGCTGCTACCCGTGTCCATACGTTGATACGTTCCAGTACCTCTTCATCCTGCCAATGCCCGACCACCACTTTGCGGTTGAGGCGCATACGCGTCATGATAAACCCAAACTCCCGGTCGCCATGCGCACTTTGGTTCAGGTTCATGAAGTCCATGTCGATCTCTCCCCAGGGAATATCACGGTTAAACTGCGTATGCAGGTGCAGTAAAGGCTTGTTCAGGATCTTTAACCCACCGATCCACATTTTGGCCGGTGAAAAAGTATGCATCCAGGCAATGATACCGATACAGTTTTCGGCCGTATTGGCTTCCTGGCATACTTTATAAATTTCTTCCGGCGATTTCACCGTGGGTTTCCATTGAACCGTAACGGGTATTTTTGAAGAAGCATTGAGCGCCATAGCAATAGTCTGTGCATGTTCAGCAACCTGCTTCAAGGTCTCGGGGCCATACAGATGCTGACTACCGGTTACAAACCAAACTTCCAAAGTCTTTAAATGGATCATCTATCGTTTATTTACTGAGTTTATAATCTTCTTATAATGTCAATGTCCTAAATTATTAAAGCAAGCCTATCACACACCCTGGCGCAAGTATGCCTTTGAAAGGTGGGCCGCTCTGCAGCCTGGCAGATGCAGCGTTGTAGAGCGGCTCACCTTCATCAGGATAGAGGTGACACCTTTTCGTTTTCGTGGCAAGGGAAAGGTGTCACCTCTTAGCCCCTGGCGCAAGTATGCCTTTGAAAGGTGGGTCGCTCTGCAGCCTGGCAGATGCAGCGTTGTAGAGCGGCTCACCTTCATCAGGATAGAGGTGACACCTTTTCGTTTTCGTGGCAAGGGAAAGGTGTCACCTCTTAGCCCCTGGCGCAAGTATGCAGCGCTGGCTTTGTGATGCAGGGTACTTGTGCCCAACCATTAGCCCGAAAGTCAGTAAAGTCTGAAAGTCGGTAAGTAATGAAGTACCCGCATTGCCCTTTTTCTTTCCAACTTCCCGTCTTCCCGTCTTCACGTCTTCACGTCTTTCCGACTATTCCTGCCCATAATACGAATCCGGTCCATGCTTGCGTTCAAAATGCTTTTTGATCAGCGCATCCTTTAAGCGGGGCGCCTTCGGATTGATCTGTTCCGTTAACAAGGCCATTTGTGCAATATTTTCCAGTACCGCACTATTGTATACTGCTTTGGCAGCTGTTTTACCCCAGGTAAAAGGCGCATGGTTACCTACCAACACCATTTCTAATTCTTCATAGTGTAGCCCTTTTGATTGCAAGCAGTTAATGATCTGAAGCCTGTTTCATGCTCATAATCGCCTTTGATCATAACATCGTCCATAGGAGGCGCACAGGGAATATCTACGGTATTATGATCTGCATGCGTAGTACCGAAAATAGGAATATCCCGCTGCGATTGCGCCCAGGCAGTGGCATAGGTAGAATGGGTATGAACAATACCCCCAATTTTATCCCAATGCTTATACAATACAGCATGTGTTTTGGTATCCGACGAAGGGCGCATAGCTCCCTCCACCACTACACCATCAAAATCAACGACCACCATATTGGCGGGCGATAAGGAAGCATAAGGCACCCCGCTGGGCTTAATGGCAAATACCCCTGCCTGGCGGTCTACCGCACTGACATTGCCAAAGGTAAAAAGCACCAACCCCAGTGCTGGCAACTGCATATTCGCTTCATACGCTTCCTCACGGATATGTTGATAAACACTCATAGCTTAGAATTCAGAATACAGAATTTAGAATACAGCATGCCGGGTTAATTTACTGCTGTTAACCCTGGCTTGCCTTTCACAGCTCGTAGCTCGAGGCTCACAGCTCGCAGCTTTTCAAGCCTGGTCTTCAATAAAATTACCCAAAGCATGGTATCGCTGGTATCTTTTGCATACAATGCTATTTTCTGCTGATCGGGATGATATTCCATATCAAAGCCCTGCCCCATGGCAGCCATGGCATCTTCTACCCTGGTATAGATGCCGGCAGCAGTAGCAGCAAACATGGCTGCACCGGCTGCACAGGTTTGTTCAGACCGGTGGATGCGGATGGGCATATTCATTACATCGGCCATCATTTGCATGATGAAAGGCGATTTGCGGGCTACGCCACCCAGGCCGATCAATCCTTTCACCGGTACCCCTTCCTGGTTAAAACGATCAACAATACTTTTAGCACCAAAGCAGGTAGCTTCCACTACCGCCCTGAAAATACGCGGTGCATCACTGCCCAGGCCCAGGTTGCTGATCACTCCTTTCAAGGCCTGATTGGCATCCGGCGTACGACGTCCGTTAAACCAGTCTACCGCCAGTTCGCTGTGGTCATCAAACGACAATTGTGCCGCCTGAGCACTTAGTGCAGGAATGAGTTTGTCCAGCATCTCTGCCGATAGCCTGTCGGCCGTTTCTTTATTGATGATTGCCGATTGAGCCAATAACTGTTGGGCAGGCCAGGCCAGTACATTCCTGAACCAGGCATAGGCATCACCAAAAGCGCTTTGGCCCGCTTCCAGCCCGATCATACCGGGTATTACCGATCCATCCACCTGACCACAGATCCCCTTTACCAGTTTGCCTTCCATATCCGCCCTGGGCGCCACCAGCATATCGCAGGTGGAAGTACCCATTACCTTACTTAAATGATAAGGTTCTATCTGGCCACCCACAGCACCCATATGCGCATCGAAGGCGCCCACACCGATCACCACCTCGGTAGAAAGGCCCAGTCGTTCGGCCCAGGCAGCAGTGAGCTTGCCTGCCGCCTGATCGGCCGTATAGGTATCTTTAAAAAGTCGGGAAGTAAATCCTTTTAGCAAGGGATCAAGCGAAGTAAAGAACGTGTCGGGCGGCAAGCCACCATATTCAGCTGCCCACAATGATTTATGTCCGGCCGAACATACCCCCGGCGGATATCCTGCGCCCGCTGCCCGCCGGTAAGCAGGAAGGGGATCCAATCACAATGTTCCACCCAGGAGTAACAAGCTTTGCGCACGGGCTCATCCACCCGCAGCACATGCAGCAGTTTGGCCCAGAACCATTCCGACGAGTAAATACCGCCCACATATTGCAGGTAATTAACGTCAAACTGTTCTGCATGCGCATTGATCTGAGCCGCTTCTTTGATGGAAGTATGGTCTTTCCACAACACAAACATGGCATTGGGGTTCTGTTCAAAACCCGGCAGCAAAGCCAGGGGTGTACCCGTTTCATCTACTGCTACGGGTGTAGAACCGGTCGTGTCTATGGAGATCGCTTTCACCTGGGCAGCTACTAAAGGGCCAGCCTGTTGCAAACAACGCTGAATGCTTTGTTCCAACCCTTCCACATAATCCAGCGGATGCTGGCGGAACTGGTTAATCCCGGCATTGCAATACAAACCTTCTTTCCAGCGGGGATAGGGAAATACCGCAGCGGCCACTTCTTCCCCATTAGCAACATTAACGACGATCGAGCGTACAGAATCTGTTCCGTAATCCACTCCTATTACATATTGATCCTTTTTCATTCGGCAATTCGTGTCAAGGTAACACTTATGTGTTTATGTGCAAAAGAATTAACAAAAGTTGATATTACAAAATCAGGTGCGGCTAAACCCGACCTCTCCTACCGGCCGGGATACAAAACTACCAAAGTAAACCAATTCACAAAGCTCAAAATATGATGCACCTTTTACAAATAATAACCAGTTCCCTCATTTACACACCTCCCGTACCTACCTGCCCAGCCCCTGGTTTGCCATTTACCTATTCAAATAATTAAATGTAGTTGTGACAATTATTGAATTAATTACTTTAATTTGCTGCCACCTTTTGCTATTGCTATATGGAAAAGACCCTTTCCCACACCCGGCCTCTTGTCCTGTCTGCTATGCAGTCATGTTACTTCCTGCATGGAATGACCTCATCAAATCAGCGATCCGCAACCGGTTATACTACCTTACGGCACAAACACAAACCCCGTTTATTAACATACACATTTGCAAGGGAATGAACCAGTCAACCTGTATGCAAACAGGCAGGGGAATTGATTTACCGTTGCCAATACCATGGTTTAATCGTAGTAACAAGTTCGCCGTTTCTAAGGCAGGCTTACTATATTTGAATAACAGTACCTATTACACTTATTACAAGAAACGAGTTCAAACTAAATATCTTTCCATGAAGCATTTGTTTATCCTTCCCCTGGCATTAGCAGGTTATATCACTGCGCTGGGACAGAATGAGATCACGGTCAATGCCGATTCGGCCAAAACACTGATCAGTAAGCAGATCTACGGTCATTTTGCCGAGCACCTGGGCCGTTGTGTATATGGTGGTTTTTATGTGGGCGAAAATAGTAAGATACCCAATACCGCCGGTGTGCGCAATGATGTGGTAGCGGCCCTCAAAAGCTGAAGATTGCCAACCTGCGCTGGCCCGGCGGTTGTTTTGCGGATACCTACCATTGGAAAGATGGCATTGGCCCCAAAGACAAACGGCCCCTGATGGTGAATACCTGGTGGGGCGGCGTAACAGAGAACAATAGTTTCGGCACCCACGACTTCCTCAATATGTGCGAGCTCATTGGCACCGATCCCTACCTGGCCGGCAATGTGGGCAGTGGTACGGTTCAGGAACTTACTGACTGGGTGCAGTATGTGAACTTTGCCGGCGAAAGCCCCATGTCCAACCTGCGCAAACAAAATGGCCGTGAAAAGCCCTGGAATGTAAAGTTTTGGGGCGTGGGCAATGAAGCCTGGGGTTGTGGCGGCAATATGCGTCCCGAATACTATGCCGATATCTATCGCAAATATGCCACCTTCATGACCGGTTGGTCCGAAGGGCAGATCATGCGCATTGCTTCCGGCGCCAGTTCCGATGATTATAAATGGACGGAAGTGTTGATGAAGAATATTCCTGGCAATATGGTAGGCGGTGTAGCCCTGCATCATTATTCAGTGATCGACTGGGGACGTAAAGGCCCCGCCACCGGATTTACCGAAGAGCAATATTTCACCACCATGCAGCGTGCGCTGCTAATGGACTCGCTGGTTATCAAACACTCGGCCATCATGGACAAATACGATCCGCGCAAACGCATTGCGCTGGTAGTGGATGAATGGGGTGGCTGGTATGATGTAGAGCCCGGTACCAATCCCGGTTTCCTGTACCAGCAAAATACCATGCGCGATGCCATGATTGCGGGTGTAACACTCAACATATTCCACAACCACAGCGACCGTGTACGGATGGCCAACCTGGCACAAACGATCAATGTATTACAGGCTGTATTGCTCACCAATGAAGAGAAAATGATCCTTACGCCTACCTACCATGTCATGGAAATGTACAATGTGCACCAGGATGCCAAACTGTTGCCCATTAGCATCAAAAGCAATGACTATACGCTGGGTGGTAAGAAGCTGCCTGCGGTATCTTGTTCAGCGTCACGCGATACATTGGGTGTAACGCATATTTCGCTGGTGAATATCGATGCCAAAAATGCACAGGATATTTCCCTGAACCTGAAAGGCGGCAAGTATACCGGAGTTACCGGCAGGATACTGGCTTCGGGCAAGGTGCAGGACTATAATACCTTTGAAAACCCGGAAAAGATAAAGCCTGCTACTTTCAATGGAGCTGCTTTAAAAGGCACCCAACTTACGGTAAAATTGCCTCCTTGTTCGGTAGTGGTGTTGGAATTAAAATAAACAAGTCAATGAAAAGAATAGCCATATTGTTGGCAGGTGCTTCCTTTTAGCCTGCCCTGTCAAAGCACAAACCACACAGGTATTCACGGTAAAGGCCAACCAGGTTAAAACTACCATACAAAAAACCATGTGGGGTATCTTCTTTGAAGACATCAATTTTGGCGCCGATGGTGGTATCTATGCCGAGCTGGTGAAGAACCGGTCATTTGAGTTTGCCCAGCCACTGATGGGCTGGAAAGAACAAAAACAAAACAATGCACAAGGCGCAGTGCTCATCATCAATCGTGGTGAGCAACTGACCAATCCCCGTTATGCCCGCTTTAAGGTTACTACCGCCAGTGGTTATGGCATTACCAATGAAGGTTTTCGCGGTATGGGTATTACGGCTGGTAATCAATACAACTTTTCTTTACTGGCCCGTGTACCCGAAGGCGCCCTGCAACTCCGCCTTGAGCTGGTCAATGCAGCTAATCAGTCCATCGCCACCACCACCCTCCCGCTGGCAGGCACGGAATGGAAAAAATATACGGCTACCCTTATACCCAAGGCTACTGAAGCCAAAGCCAAACTCAATATCTGGTTTGAAGGCACAGGCCTGGTAGATGCCGATATGCTCTCTCTTTCCACAAAACACCTGGAAGAACAGGCCGGGCGGCCTGCGTGCCGACCTGGTACAACTGCTGGCCGATATGCAACCTGGCTTCCTCCGTTTTCCCGGTGGATGTATAGTGGAAGGCCGCGACCTGGACAACCGTTACCAATGGAAAAAGACCATTGGAGATATCGACCAACGGGAGGTGATCATGAATCGCTGGAATACAGAATTCCGCCACAAGCCTGCCCCCGATTACTACCAATCCTTTGGACTTGGCTTTTATGAATACTTTCTCCTGTCGGAAGATTTTGGCGCCGAGCCTTTGCCCATCCTCAATTGCGGCATGGCCTGCCAGTTCAATACAGCCGAAGTAGTACCTGCTGACGCACTGGACCCTTATATACAGGATGCGCTGGACCTGATCGAGTTTGCCAATGGCGATGCCAATAGCCGGTGGGGCAGGGTGCGTGCGCAAATGGGACATCCGGCTCCTTTTAATCTAAAGCTGCTGGGTGTAGGCAATGAGCAATGGGGTGAACAATACATTGAACGGTACAAGTTGTTTACCAAAGCCATCAGGGAAAAGTATCCGGCCATTCAACTCATCAGCAGCGTAGGTCCCTATTCTGATGGCCCCCTCTTTAATTACCTCAACCCTACCCTGCGCGGTTTGAAGGCCGATATACTGGATGAACATTATTACCGCGCCCCGGAATGGTTCCTGAAAAATGCCCGCCGCTATGATGATTATGACCGTAATGGCCCACGCATTTTTGCAGGTGAGTATGCAGCGCACAGCAAGGGCCCAGACAATACAGAGAATATCAACAACTGGCAATCTGCCCTATCTGAAGCCGCTTTCATGACCGGTCTTGAACGCAATGCCGACCTGGTGTATATGGCATCTTATGCTCCCCTGTTCGCCCATGCCGAGGGTTGGCAGTGGTCACCCGATCTCATTTGGTTCAATAACCTGCAATCGTACGGCACGCCCAATTACTATGTACAAAAGTTGTTTTCTGTTAACAGGGGAACCCATGTCATCAACATGACCCTCAATAATGAAACAGCTGCCGGTCAAAACGGCCTCTATGCCAATGCCTGCATTGACAGCACCAACAAAGAAGTGATCCTTAAAATAGTGAATACAGGTGCTACACCACAAACCGGGGAGGTGCATATTGATGGCGTGAAGAAGTTAGCAGCAAACGCCTCTGTTGATATCCTGCAACAAACAGACCTGCAGCAGGTCAATTCATTTGCCCAGCCAGCCGCCATTAGTCCGAAACAGGCTGCCATCGCGTTAAAAGGTAAGAAACTCAACCTCACGCTGGCCCCTTATTCGTTCCAGGTGATCAGGGTAAAGATATTGTAAACTCATTTGAGCTAGTGGTAAGTGGCTGGTAGCGAGTGGTAAATAAGCACTTGCTGCTGGTCACCTATTTTTCACACCTGGCGATTTTTCCCTATCTTCGATCTGACCCCAACAACGAACATGAGAACGGTAACCGTATTTTCTATCAAATCCTGATTATGAAAAAGTTCCTCTTGTTGTTGTTGCTCTCTACCTCCCTGGGCGCCTATGCCCAAACCTTCCAGGCTGATGATGTAACCGGCACCTGGCTTACGCAGGACAAATCGGGCCAGGTATCCATATACAAGACAGATAGCAAATACTATGGTAAGATCATTGGCGGCAATAGCCAGGAACATTTTGATGTACACAATCCTGATGCCCAAAAGAGAAAAGAACCACTGATCGGTTTGGTGATCCTGAAGGATTTCAAGTTTGATGGCGATGACCAATGGGGAAAGGGCACTATCTACGATCCTAAAAGCGGTAAAACCTATAGTTGCACCATGACCATCACTGATAAAAACACCCTAAGGATCAGGGGTATATCGGTATCAGCCTCTTCGGAAGAACAGAGATCTGGAAGAGGATTAATTAATTAGTAAATTAGACCATTAGTTAATTAATTCGGTTTCTCTCCTCCTCATTACCAAAACTCCTTTGCTTCACATTGATCTTATTGTTACCAAATTGCCAGGTCAGGGAGAGCCTGAAGAAACGGCTACTGTTGTTCTCCTGGTACACCTGTTTAATGCCATTCACTACCGAGGTATAATCTTTTAAATAGGCCGTATTGAATACATCATTACACAGCAGTGATAGCTGCAACTTATTGTTCAGCAGACTTTGTTTCAGCGCGATATTCAAGCGCGATTGATAACCTATGGCATACAGACCCCGCTTAAAAGGAGAGCTATACATATAGTCAACCTGCAACTTAGTGGTTTTGCTAAGCGAAAGGGTATTGTTGGTGGACAGGTATAGCTGTCCACTATTTTGCGGAACGGCTTTGAGATGACTGGTAAATTGGCTCCTGGAAGCCAGCAAGTACAGGGTGTTCTGACTTTGCCACCAGGGCGTTATGTTTACGGTATACGTTTCTCCGATCCCGTAATAATATTCCTTAAAATAATTCTGCCTCGATATCACCAGTGTATTCGTTTGCGGGTTGGAAGTAAACACAGGGCCAAAGCCCCCGCTGGTGATATTGAAGAACAGGTTGGTCCTCAATACCCCCTTGTATACATGCGTAAGGTCCATATTGTCATTAAAAGAAGGCTGTAGAAAAGGATTGCCTTCCGAATAGCTGGTACTGTTGATATAAGAACGGAAGGGATTGAGCAGCGAAAATCCGGGTCTGTTGATCCGCCTGCCATAATTCAATATATACTGATGGTTCTGACTGGGCTGATAAGCCAGGTACACTGTGGGGAACAATTTGAGGTAGTTGTTCTTAGTCCGTTGGTCCAGGATTTTGGAATAACCGGAAGTTTGTGTATTCTCCAACCTTAGTCCCGCCTGTACACTCAATTGTTTATTGATTTTTTTGTGCTATTGATGTAAACAGCCTGGTTATCCTCGCGGTATACAAACTCATCCGACCGTTTAGGGTCCAGTTCAGGCGTTCCGGAGATCGTGTTGAAATATTGCACATCCCCCTGCTCCCGGTAGTACTTAACCTGGCGCCATAAGCAAGCGCCAGGAATTTCAGCGGGTGTTCCATGTCTACCCGCACACTGCCATTGTCAATATGCTGGTTCGAGAGATTGCTGGCTGCCTGGTCGGTATACCTGAACTGCCCTGCCGGTGAAAATACATCGGCCACAAAGTGGTTGTCGAGGGATGCTTTGTACCTGAAGTAATCTACATCAACGGCAATCTTCCTGCCTGCTGAATCCAATTGCGATACCAGGTGTGCATTGAAAGTATGGCTACCAGTTTGTTCTTCCCGCTGGCCTTTATTGACAATGAAAGAATCGATACTACCCCCGTCATTCAGGATATTGATATGCACCAGGTCCCTGCTATCCGGGTTGGCCCCATTCAACAGGTAATGCACGCCAATGGTAGTACGTGGTGTAAGGTCATAATCCAATGTCATGCGGCCACCGAATTTATTTTCCTGTTGCCGGCCATCGTAATTCAATTCCCAGGACCCGTTGGGATAATGTGTGGCCAGGGCCTGGTGTATCTTCCTATTCCCCATTTGCCATTGCCGCTTAGCGACAATTTCCATTGGTCCTTATTGTACAAAAGTGAATTGCTCACCGACCCCGCAGCATAGGTATTTTGATCATAGGCCACGGTGGTGGTGTTTCTCCAGGCATTGCGCACGCCCTTTTTAAGTACGATATTGATCAGCCCGCCATCACCACTGGCTTCGTATTTGGCAGGCGGATTGGCGATCACCTCAATACGTTGGATATCGCTGGCCGGAATGGACGCCAGGAACTGCAGCAGTTCCTGGCCCGCCAGTTCCACCAGGCGGCCATCGATCATGATCCTGGCAGCCCCCTTACCCAGCATGCTGATGTTATTTTGCTGTATCACCAAACCAGGGGCGGCACCCAGGGCCTGGATAGCATTGCCCCAATGGCCGCCACACTATTCTCTACATTAAATACCAACCGGTCGGGCCGGTATTCGATCAGTTTCTTTTGCTGACCACCGTAACGGCGGAAAGCTCGCCGGCACCTGGTTGAAGAATAATGGCGCCCACGGTCGTATCCTGTTCCAATTTGATTTCCCTTTCCCAGGTAACAAAACCCAGGAAACTGATGGTTAGCCGGTAATTTCCTTTCGCAGCCCTCAATTCAAACCTGCCATCCTCCTTACTAAGCCCGCCGGCTATCATTTTGCCCTCCGGGCTGGCCAGTACCACATTGGCCCAGCCTATAGGCCCTTCCTTGCCCCTTAATGTTCCTGTCAACAACACCTGCGCATGTGTACAAAAGGGCAGCAGGAATAATAGGATAGCGATACTAAGCGTGCCATTTTTCCGGTTGGTGTTCATTCCTTTTTCACGTAATAATTAATTTGACACAAACCTGGCGAAAGGGCCACTACCAATAGTCCGACTTCAAAAAGTCGAACCCATTACTGTCCCGGAAATCGGTCCGACTTCTTCAAACAGTAGTTCGACTTTTTCTAACTAGATAATAATTAATTACTTACAAATCAGCTTTGTTGCCGCGCCAAGGTGGGCCTCCCTGCAGCCCCGCAAAGCAGGGAGGCAGGGAGACTCACCTTTACAAGGTTTTGAATAGGCCGGCATTCGTTTATTAAATTAATGAGATTGAATTCTATACTGGGTAGGCGTCATACCGGCATATTTCTTAAAGGCGGTATTGAAGGAAGATTTTGAATTGAAACCCACTTCATAAAAGACTTCCTGAATGTTCAGCTGCTGCCTGGCAGGGTCTTTTAGTATGCTCATGGCTTTACGGATGCGGTATTCGTTGATGAAGTCGAAGAAGTGTTGTCCGAGGTGGTGATTGATGAGAATGGAGAGGTCCCTGGCTGGTATTTTCATCTGTGTAGCCAGTCCATGAACGGTGAGGGAGGGTTCCAAAAAGGCTCCTGCCGGTCCATGAAGCTTTTTAACTCCTGTACCTTTTGTTCCATTTCCCGGTTTACCCGCACTTCCGTGGCCGGCTGGTCAATTGCCTGCCCGGTAACCGGGGCCGATCAACCGGGGTGGTCAATACCATTTTCTCCACAGGCTGAATGCCGGAATCCACTGTTCTGAAAAGGGAAGGATTGTACAAGGCTTTCATCACAAACCAACACAATAACAGGGTGGCATTCATTCCTACCAGTAGCTGTGCATTGGCAAAGAAATCGCTATTGCCGGTATACCCCACCAGGTCCTTCAACCATACAATGGAATGTACCACCGTAACAATGGTTACCAGTTGAAACAGCCAGCGGTAGGTAATAGAACCTGCATCGGCATAGTTTTCGAGAAAGATCCGTTTGTATTTGCTTAGCACGAGGTAAATACCTGCGATGTAGAAAACAAATTGCACATGCCCCAATACATTGCCTACTAAATAATCAGGACTTTCGCGATAGGTTTCGAGGAATTGGATCTTGGCCGCCTCCTCCAATAGATAAAACCGGGGAATCAATACCAGGTTGGCCACTACCAGGGGCAGGGCATGCAGCAGGTGCACTGGTCTTAGCCTAAAATCCGAATAGCAAAGGGCCAGGGCATACAAATAAAACAGGGGATTGATGAGCCAGGAGAGGCGGGACTTGAACAATAGCAGGTTCAAATGATCCAACATGTATTGGTCCAAAAACCAGGCGCTGATATCAATGGCATTGAATAAGATGAAAAGCCCCAGCAGGAAATTGGCCAGCTTATTCTTTGTTTTAACCGTAAATAAGAACAGGGAAAAGAGAATAGAAATAAGAACAAAAACCAGGCTGATTATACTGAGTAAATTGAACTTTTCCATTTATTGATTTTGCCTTAACGGCTATTCACTTTCCGCCGCCCTATATCAGGTTATGGGCATTGGGGATGATATTCAGGAAATTATGGAATTTGGAATTGTATTTCCTTTTGTCCAGCTTATAATAAAATGCACCCCGCTTGGAGCTCTCTTTCTCTTTTTCCTTTTGTTTTACCAGTAAACCGGTAGATAATACCTTGCGGCTGAAGTTGCGCTTATCGATCTCGGCATCATAAATACCTTCATACAGGGTTTGCAACTGGGGAAGGGTAAATTTATCGGGCAACAATTCAAAGAGAATGGGATGTAAGGCGGCTTTGTATTGTAAGCGATCCTTAGCCATATCGATCATTTCCTCGTGATCAAAGATCAGGCGGGGATGTTTGCGTATGGGGAACCACTCGGCATGGTAATCATCATTGAGCTGTTGCTGGTATTTGCGGATGTCAATGAGGCTGAAGTAGGTGATGGAGGCCGTACGTTCCAGGGGATCGCGGCGGGGATCGCCAAAAGCATGTAATTGTTCCATGTATACACCGCTAAGTCCTGTTAATTCCTTTAATACGCGGCCGGCGGCCTCTTCAAAACTTTCTGTGGGTTTCACAAAGCCCCCATGAGGCTCCATTTACCTCTTTCCGGTTCAAAGCCACGTTGTATGAGTAACAGTTTCAGTTCTTGTCCGTCAAAGCCAAATATGATGCAATCTACAGCTACAAGCAATCGGGTTTGTTGAGAGTAACGTTTCATGTGCAGTTTAAAATATGGATAAAAGTAATAAAGATTAGACTATGACAAAGTTTTTATATACCATCCTTGCTCATTTTACCCTATTTTTAGTTTGGTGTTCTAACCTCAATCGTATGCGTAAAACGGTCAACCCTGTTTTATTACTGTGGGTACCCCTGCTGGTGGTATCCTGCCAATCAGCTATGACTCCTCAAATAGTACAAAAGCCATTACCGAAAAGCTGAGGAAGCTGGAAGGCACCTATGCGGTAGCGTTTAAAGACCTGACTACCCAAACAACCCTATTCATCAACGCAGACACGAGCTTTCATGCGGCCAGTACCATGAAAACACCGGTACTGATAGAGGTATACAAACAGGCGGCGGCAGGCCGCTTATCCCTCCAGGACTCCATCCTGGTCAAAAATGAGTTCCATAGCATTGTTGACAGCAGCACTTATAGCCTTAACCCGGATGATGATAGTGAAAAAAAGCTGTATACCCTCATCGGCACCAAAAGAACCTTGTACGACCTGGTTTATGACATGATCATCATGAGCAGTAACCTGGCCACCAATATCGTGATCGAACTGGTGGAGGCCAAAAAAGTAACCCAAACCATGCGCGACCTGGGCGCCAATAGCATCCAGGTAAGGCGGGGCGTGGAGGACAGCAAAGCTTACCAACAGGGATTGAATAATACCACCACAGCCCTTGACCAGTTGGTGATCTTTGAAAAAATAGCCACCGGCCAGGCGGTAGACTCCGCTTCTTCCCAGGCCATGATCAAGATCCTGCTCGACCAGCAATTCAATGAGGTGATACCCGCCAGGCTACCCAAAGAGGTGAAAGTAGCCCACAAAACCGGCAATATTACCGGTGTGCAGCACGATGCCGGTATTGTATTCCTGCCCGATGGCAGGAAATATGTACTGGTCATTTTATCAAAAGGCATTAAAAACGAAAAGGCTGCCATAACAGCCATGGCTGGTGTAAGTGAGCTGATCTATCAATACGTAACATCGCAAGTTCGCTAATGCTTAAACCCTGGATTCATAAGCGAAAGGCAAAACAAGTATTTTTATTGGCTATCGCTCTTGTATTAGGTCAATGTTTTATACATCACGCAAACGTTGCTAATTAGCCGCTTGTTTATTTACTGCTCCTTTCTTCATTCTATGCTTAATAATCGTCACCACGGGTATGAAGACCCAAATAATGTTCACAGCCATGGAGGGATAGGCCTGGTGGTAAGCAGTATTGATGATGAGCAAAGCACTGCCTGCAATATTCAAGACATAATAGGTCATCGAATCGGCAGCCAGCTTTTTATTCATATTCAAAGCATAGGCTACCAGCACAAACAGGGAGCCTATCCAGCCAAGGATCTCTATCAGCATAATTAGCTTTTAAACGAGGTTTGACATCATCACTTCGTCCAGGAACCGGTTTTCTGATCTCAGCCAGGTATATTTTCTCAATATCCCTTCACGCACAAAGCCTGCTTTTTCATACAAACGGATGGCCCGCTCATTTTCAGTAGATGCACTCAGCTCTATGCGTAAAATACCTTTTGCCGGCACAGTTCAATGATCTCCCGAAGCATGATCTTTCCATGGCCCACCCCGCTTTATCGGGATGTATGGCCAATCCACCCAGGTAGGCGATATGAGCGGCACGATAGGTCTGTGGCAGTAATTTAAACATGCCGGTAGGCACGCCCTCACTTTCATAAATATACATCACCTGCTTTTCCAGCAGCTCATTAAAAATAGGTTCAAACGCGGCTTCATCCATCACTTCATACAACAGGTAGGGATTGGTAGCCGGATGCATATACAATTCAAATACAAAGGGAAAATCTTCCCGGCGCATCGTTCTGGTCATAGTTACGGAGATTTATTAACAAACGGCCATTAAGCGGCCGACAACTTTTCTTCTTTCATTTTCTTTTTCAGGCGGGCAATGCCCCAGTCTGACAAGCTTTCCAGCAGCGCTTGCATGGAATACCCATCGGGCGTTAATTCATACTCCACACGCGGGGGTACTTCGGCATATACGATGCGTTTTACCAGGCCATCACTCTCCAACTCCCGCAGCTGCAATACCAGCATGCGCTCCGATACCCCGGCCAATCCCTTACGCAATTCATTGTAGCGCATCCTGCCTTCCAACAGGCGGCATAAGATGCTGGGTTTCCAGCGGCCACCGATCACAGAAAGGGTATGCGCCATACCACAATGAGCATCAATAATGACTTTATTACGCGTATTGGTTGAACTACTCTTTCTCATACTTACATTTTTGTTAGTACTTAACAATTGTGATAGTACTTACAAATATACAACTACTCCTGTAGCTTTGTAAAACAATAAAACAAATAAGTATCATGAAACCTCTTGAAAACAAAGTGGCCCTGGTAACCGGCGGCAGCCGGGGTATTGGAGCAGGCATTGTAAAACGGCTGGCAGCCGAAGGTGCAATCGTAGCATTTACCTATGCCCAATCGGCGGCAGCAGCTAATAGCCTGGTAAAAGAAATAACAACAGCAGGCGGCAAAGCGCTGGCCATACAGGCCGACAATCAATCACCCGAAGCCCTGCCCCGGGCGGTAGAAGAAACTGTTAAAACTTTCGACCGCATCGATATACTGGTGAACAATGCGGGTTTGTATGTAGCGAATACCATCGAAGGATACAGTCTGCAAAATTATGAAGATACCATGAATGTAAATGTACGTGCTGTATTCCAGGCCTCCCAGGCAGCAGCCAGGTATATGCAGGCAGGCAGTCGCATCATTACGATAGGCAGCAATATGGCCGACCGGGTAACCAACTCCCACGGAGCCTTGTATGCCATGAGCAAATCGGCCCTCATTGGCCTCAATAAAGGGATGGCCCGCGACTTAGGTCCCAAAGGTATTACAGTAAACCTGGTACAACCCGGCCCGGTAGATACGGATATGAACCCGGCCAATTCGGACTTTGCCGACCAGCTGCGCAGCCGTATGATCATTCAACAATATGGCACGCCCGCACAGATTGCCGGCCTGGTAGCCTACCTGGCAAGTGAGGAAAGCGCTTTTATGACCGGTACAGCCATCACCATTGATGGAGGATACAATGCCTAACCGGTAAGTATATCGTTCGAGAGGTGACACCTCTTGCTAATAAAGGTGAGTCACCCTGTCGCACTGCTTTGCCGGGCTCTAGGGTGGCCCACCTTTTGTCTACCTTGCAGATGAAAGGTGTCACCTCTACAAGAAGGTGAGCCGCGCTGCCAGACTGGCAAATGCCGTGCTGCAGAGCGACCCACCTTTGAACCTGTAAGATGAATCCTCCTTCCAAGGTGGGAGTGCTCCACCTTTAATTACTTTATTTTGATACCACTTAGCTCATATTGACAACTGCCCCTGGCTGGTTGCTATAATTACACTGGCCAGTAAGGGTAAAGGTTTGCCCTTTGTTCACCCGTTGCGTAAATGGCAGAGCAGGCGTATCATGATCCGCTGGGTGGTTCTACCATTCACTTTAAAGAGAAAAGGACATAAGCCTTTATTGCGTACGGAAAACTCCACCTGCATATCGGCATCACTGCCATTGCGAAAGGTCCACAGGGTTTTCTCATCTGTGAGGCATAGATTGGCCGATGTACTGGGTGTAAGTGCATGTACTACGGAATCTCCTGCCGGCACCAGGGGCAACTTATCCCATTCTTTTGATCCTTTACCTCTTGCCCTGCACAAAAGCGGAAATTATACCGGCAGTTATTGCTATTGGGTTTCCCTTCTGCACACTGCACAACAAAACGGATGGCCCCATTATCCTGGGGCGCATTGAAAGCATGCATGTATTGGGTATTGGGAGGTATGGGCCCGGCAGTTTCTTCTCCCAATCGTACATACTGGTTTCCCCCACATTCCTGCTTTTAAGTACCTTGATCATCAGGGCACAGTCGCCCGCATTGTAAAAATTATACACGAAATACTTGTGGTTGCCCGCATTTTGATACATAGCCGTGGTGTCGCTGGTATTACAGGTACGCGCTGGTGTAGTTAAGCGCGGCAATGTTTCGCCATTGGTTTCCACCCTTTCCAGCTTCATATAGGTTTTGCAGGAAAACAGGCCAACGGTCAGAAAAATAAATAGCCATCTCATAAAAGCTAATTTTTATGGTGAACAATTTAAAACCAGCTACTAATGAGTATTGCCTATTGGGTACTGTTACCTGGAGAGGAATCCTGTAGTATTAACAGGGGACGGAAGTAAGTAATAAAAAGGGAGAAGGTACCCTTAAGGTAGAAAAACTTACAGAAAACACCAATTAAACCTTATACAGTAGGCCATGTACAATATGGCGGTTGCCTACTAAGATGTTGGCTTTTTCCTGGGAGGTACTTTTCCGGAATACCTGACCTTTATCCCTTTTTTATGGGCCTGCCTGGTCAGTGTACCATAAAAGCTATCTGTTACCAGGGCAGTAATTGTTTGCCGCACATCGAATAAAAAACGTTCGGAAGTTGCAGCATCCTGTACGGGCGTGCCCGTCATGGCCAGCAGGTAGGGCATGAGATCGTACCCACGCCGTTTTTAAATTCCTCCGGTAATACCGTGCTCCAATTCTGACTGCTGTATGTCCCGCCATCTACCTGAAACAAACTAATCACTTCTTTGGTCAGCGCAGCACCAGCCCGCTTCACTACTTCACCATACCATTTATCAAACTGCCACCTGACTGCTTCGGGATTCAATTGATCACAGGGCAGGCCAACCCCACTGGCACTCCTTAAACGACCTATAGCCGTATGCCCTATGCGAACAATAACCCAATTGCCGGCAGGCGAATGCCAATTGAGCTTGCCATCGGCATCCGTTTTATCCGTCAGGTCAACAATGGCATTGAGCGGCACACATACCGAATCGGGCAGCTGCTGTACCGTTGATTTTTTACTCACCCGCCCAATAGCAGCATGCTTGCTTTCATATTGGTTGATGACGGGTTCATCAGACAAATAAATACCGGACACTTGTAAAGCCCGCTTCCATTGGGCTGCGTCTACCTTTTCCGTGCCTGGTTCCGGGCCCGTTTTATCAAATACAAAGCGGTAGTACAAAGCGCTTACAGCCGAAATGGCATGTGTTATCACTTCAATAGTATCCTGCCCCTCATGCCGGGGAGGTTCCAGCCGGGTAATAGTAGTAAAATCATACCCATCATTGCTTACCTGTACCAACAATCGATGCCCCTGGTCATTATTGCCACCAGTACGAATGGTAATGGAGCGACAAGTAAAAGGTTGCGGGTATTTGTATTGTATCCAACAAGCCGAATCACTTTTAAAACTACCCTTGCCCCCACCGTCAAATGCCAGGAACTGTACTTTAGCACCGGGTAGGCTGCTGGTAACTTTCGGTATCAATACCGTATCACTAAAAACCTGGGTACTATTGGCCGGATAGGCCAATACCGCAATATCCTTGTAATAATCCTCCTTGGTTTCAGGCTGTGGCAGGGAAATACCAAGCATTTCCCCTCCTTTTACATATTCCTTACTCCATACCAGTTTTTGCATCGCCCCTTGCGGAGTGATCCAGGGGCCACCTGCCAGGCCAAAATCATTATTGATAGGTAAAGCCAGTTTAAGCCCCCGTCTTTTCGATTCCTGCATGGCAACATGTACCATGTCCCACCATTCCGGACTAAGCTCCCGCACCGGCGGATTATGAAGGGAAGAAGAAGTAGTATCCTGGATGCTCATGAGGTAGGCGCCGCCGATGCGCGCTGCTTTCATCGCGTCCAGATCGGCTGTGATGCCCGCCTTGGAAATTGCGCCATGCATCCAGTACCAGATCATCCAGGGGCGGGTGCTGCTCCGATGATGACGGAACAGGGCTTCTGTAAGCGGTCCCATGGTATCCGCCGTGGGAGTATAATGAGTCAACTTTTCCTGTACCAGGGAGGCCGGATGGCCAGTCAGGGACGGGATATTACTTGTTTGATCATTTTGTAACCACCAACCAGTAAGGGATAGGGACAGCAAGCCCGCAATCATGAATAAATTCTTGTGCATCATCAGGTAACCTTATCGCGTGCGAAGTTAGGGCAACCGATGGTTTCTGGTAAAAAAAAACAGTCCGGGCATCCACCCGGGCCGTTATGGCCATTCACATTAAGTGTACTTTAGACGACGCTTATAGCTTGAACGAAACACTCGAGATAAAATGAGCTGGTTTTTGGGGTGTGCCGTTGTTATTCCAAAAACGTTCATTCGACAGGTTATTGCCCTTCAGCGATACCCTGAATGTAGGCGCATCGTAGAAAACGGTTCCACTCAGCAAAGTATATTCCGGCACTTTGAAGGAGTTCGCCGCATCAAACCAGGCTGCACCTACATAGTTCACTCCCCACCTATACCCAAACCTTTTACTTTTCCAGTCGGCACGGTATAGCTTATCCAGATATTGCCGATATGGTTAGGACTGAAAGTCACATTTTTGTCTTTCAAGGCAGTGGTAGCCTTGGTATATTCATTTTCATTGTACCCATATCCGGCAACAATGCTCATTCCCTTCAGTGGACTTGCAATCACCTCGGCTTCTATACCCCTGCTGCGCTGGGTACCATCCTGGAAAGTAAAATTCTGGCCATTCACCTGTTCTGTTCTTGTAGAATTGGTCACATCGATATTATAAATGCTGATGCTACCATTCAGTTTGGTATTGAAGAGATCAAACTTAACACCCCCTTCCCATTGATTGCCATATTGCGGTTTCAGCACCAGGATGGTGTTGTCCGGTTGTGTAATGGGCGCCAGGTTCACAAATCCATTCATGTAATTGCCAAACACCGAAAGCCTGTTCCGTATCAATTGATACACCAGTCCGAATTTGGGTGATACAGATGTTTGCTCGTAGGCGCCAACATATACACCCGTGGCAGGGGTCAGCGTTCCTTTGGTAGAGAACCGGTCAATCCGCACACTCAGCATTGCCATTAATTCGGTGGTAATATTCACTACATCCGAAACATAGATGCTGGCATTCTTTGAAACAGTATTGGTAGCAGCAAATCCACGTTGCGCCGAAGCGGCTTCCAGGGCAGGTACACTGACATTCCTGATGGGCCGGCGGATATTGATGGTATCAAAATTGACCGTTGCCCGGTAAAGTTCATTGTAGTTGTAATTATAATCAATACCAGCTACCAGGCGATTACGCACGCCGCCGATCTTAAAATCACCAATAAAGTTCTGCTGCACTTCTATATTTCCAAATGTTTCCGGTGTTTGGTTTCTTATTACCCGGGCATAGGTGGAGTCAGTGATCATATTCAATGACGTCCAATACAGGTTCTTGTAAAATCCAACGGAATACAAGTAGTTGGTTTGTGATTTCCATTGGTCGGATATCTTGTATTCCATCTGTGCCTGGATATTGTTGATCCCATTATTAACAGCAATGCTATTGTTGATATACGACTTGTTGTAGTCCAGTGGCAGGTCTTTGAAGTTGCGGGCGCTGATATTGGCAAGATTGCCCAGGGCGAAAGATACTACGGTGTAATTACCCCGTGTTGCTTCCATGTCCAGCATGAACTTCAACCGGTCGTTGACCTGGTAAGAAAAAGTAGGGGCGATCGTATAATTCTTTACAAATCCCTGATCCTGGAAACTACCTTCCGATTGAGCGGCTGCATTTACACGCACCAGCATGGTCTTTTCCTTATTGATGGGGGTATTGATATCGGCTGTTACCCGGCCAAATTCATAGCTGCCTGCTGCGAAACTGATCTCTCCACCGAATTTCTCATAGGGACGTTTGGTTACGTAATTGTAAACGCCCCGAATGTCACATTACGGTTGCTGCCAAACAAGGTACCGGATGGCCCTTTGATGGACTCCACCCTTTCGAGGATAATGGGATTCAGGGGAACGATGGCGCTGGTGGCCATACCATTCCGCATGCCGATGGTGGTTGAAAATCCACGCATGCTTAAACCCATGGAGCCGCCCGCTGAAAAATTGGGTACCGCCCCTGGGATATTGCGGTACAGGTCGGTGCGTTCAATCACCACCTGGTCCTGCATCAGGGCACGTCCCACCACATTGTACACCTGGGGTTTTCCAGGTTGCGCAAGGGCATACGGGCCACATATTCGCTGGACTTGAAAACAAATTTGCTTTTGGAGTTGGTAACTGTTACTTCCTGCAACTGGTTGTTGGAAATGGTGATCTGGAGATTAACAGTAACCGTCTTTCCCTCTTCCACCACCACTTTTTGGTGAAGGGTTTCATAGCCAATAAGGGTTACTTCAATTCCTGTTCGCCGGCCGGCACTTTTGATAAGGTAAAAATCCTTCTTCATCGCTGATCACACTACGGTCGGTACCCATTACCAACACAGTCACAAAAGCTGCTGTCAGACGATCGTTCGTCGTTACCCTTCCTTTAATCGTGCCGGAAGGGACTTCCTTCCCCATTGCCAATGATACAAATGAAAAACTTACTAATACCAAATACAGGATCTTCTTCATAACAGTTCGTAAAATTTGGCGCGAAATTGAGGGATCTCAGCTGTTATTGAAGTAGAGATCAGGAAAACCTGGTTACTAATTTGGAAAACAAAATCGCAGATTACACAGATTAGAATGGATTTCGCTGATGAATCGCTGATTACCTTAAATTGGGAGGAATGTGCGGATGGAGGCACGAGCACGCAACTCGCCTTGCCTGGATTGCATGATTGCGTTATTGAGGGAAACAGGTTGACAAGTTGGAAGGTTGAGCGGTTGTAAAGTTAGTAATATGTTTATCATGCTACGTGTTGAAGGGGTGGCATGGGGTATTGGGCCAGTTTATGCCGCCAACGTTCTTTTTCTTTGTCCATGGGCTTGCTGCGGAGTGGCTCCTTGAGCCACCATGGTCATGGCTATACCGGTAAAATCGCGGTACATCCAAAACTGACGCCACTTTACTACGAAAGCGGCACCCTTCAGGTACCCTTTGCCTACCCCAGAACCGCCCCTGGACCCGTTGATCAGGCAGATTGGAGTGGATTGCGTGCCCCCGATTTCATACAGCTGCCTTCCATTATTTTCAACGCACCAATTTCTCCACCTCCCCCGCATACGCAGGCCCTACGGGCAGCAGTATACTCCCCACCCATACATTACTCTTATCAATTTTGGTAACGCGACTTTTAGCTACAAGGTAGGAACGGTGAATGCGGATAAAATCGTCAACAGGCAACAGGGCCTCCACTTCGGCCATGGTGAGCCGGGAAAGGATCTTTTGTGCAGTCAATGCAAACTGCATATAGTTACCACTGCTTTCTACATACAAAATATCATTCAGCTCCACCCGTATTTGATCATATCCACTTTTGATGAAGATGGTCCGGGAGGAAGGTGCAGACAGTGTGCTGCTTTTCCGAAGTTCGTATTGTTGGCTGGCCTTATTACATGCTTTCAGAAAGCGGGCCTGGGAAAAGGGTTACGAAGATCAACTCATGCCTTCTCCACCACAACTTCCCTGGTGTGACTGCTATAGCCGGGGATAATTCCTTAGTGTGCAATGCCATGGGTGATAATTTCCAACAAGATAAATCCTTAAACAAAAGAGCCGCGGGCAAATGTGATGAAACCGCCCAAAAATGGGGCAGAGAGAAAAACCTGGGATCAAATTAATGGCAACAGGTGCATTTACCTGGAAAAAGCTGCTGGCCTTCCCGGTAATGTATTACCCCAATGGTCAACCGGACGTATAAATACCGTAGTTTCTCTGCCAGGATCAGGTGAAAACACGGATTTTTGGAGGTCTTTTGCCGGTACATTTAGTACGCCTTCCTATATCGTTAACTAAAAATCCATCCGCTTATGAAGCTTCAACAGAAAGCAAGTTCCTCCACACCCAATTGCGGCGCAGATCCTGCCCTGGCGCTCAAGCAAATGTTTATCGACATGACAATGGGTACCCGCATCAATGCCGGTCAATGCCCTGTACGGCGCGCTGTATTCCTGAAATTGCATGGAGTAGCCAAAGCCGATTTCATTGTAACACCCGGCCTGCCGCAGGAATACCGGGTGGGCATCTTTGCCAAAGAACGGTATGATGCCTGGATTCGTTTTTCGAGTGATACGGTTCCCGGCGCTCCCGATCTCAAAACCACCGTAGGCGCAGGGATCAAATTATTCGACGTACCCGGCAAGAAATTACTGCCCGGTGATGAGGATGCCACTACTGCCGATTTCCTGCTGCAGAACATGGACATCTTTTTTGTGGATACGGCAATGGACATGTGCGAGTTTACGTATGCAGGAGCCGTATTGCACGACTATGGTAAATACCTGGCCGATCATCCCCGTACTGCCGAGATATTAAAAGAGATGGAAAAAGTAGTGCCCAGTTGTTTGACCACGCCTTACTGGAGCGGCCTGCCCTATTCCTTTGGCGATAAAAATGTAAAGTATAAACTGGAACCCATTCCCCCACCCTTTGGCGCTCCTCCCAATCAAAACAACAGCGACTACCTGGAAGCCGACTTGCAGGCCCGGTTGAATATGGGCGAAGCACAGTTCAGGTTCATGGTGCAATTCCAAACCGATCCCGCAACAATGCCGCTGGACAAAGCCACGGTACCATGGTCGGAAGAAGATTCACCGCCCATACAACTGGCTACGCTGGTGATACGCCAACAGGATATCAGCGTACAGGGACAAGCTGCTTATGGCGAAAACCTGTCTTTCAATCCCTGGCGTACTTTGCAGGAGCATGAACCACAGGGCAGCATCAGCGATGTACGCAAAACGGTGTACCAGGCTGGCGCCGCCCTGCGCCGTTTCAAGAATGGGGTACCGGCAGTAGAACCACAGCATCCCCGTGAACTGAATCAACCATAATCCATCCTACCAAAAACACTATTATGAAGCGCAATGATATCAAGAAAGTCGCCATTTATCCGGCTATAGGCATTGCCCGCATTGGCAATTCGCCCGAATATTTTTTAGCCTCCGATATTCCCGATCAGGCGCCTTCGCCCGATGGTGGTTATAAAGCCGGCAACAACCTGTTCAAAAGCAAGTACCCCGGTTTCGTGTATATGCTTTGGACGATGAAGGCAATCCACTTGGTGAAATCTATACGGGCATCGAAGGGCTGGAGGTGAAAATAGAATGGACCGTACATATCGCCAACCGAAAAGCTGCCTGGTACCAGTTCAACAATGCGTTGGACCTGGGCGCCAACAGCATCAGCAGTACCCACCGCAATGGAGGTGTAACGGGTACCGACCGTAGCAACCTGGTGATTGACCCTGGGCCCCGCACCATCACCGGCGTCAGCAAAGAAGGAGCCGAATACCAATTTAATACAGGCACTTTTTTGATACGCCTGTATCGTTGGGCGAAATACGTACGGACAGCAAGGGCCGCCTGCTGGTATTTGGCAGTGACGGCAAAAGCGTTTCCCGCTTTGGCATTCCCGCCATCACTTTTGCCAACAATGATGGCTGGCATGATGACGTATCTGACGGAACGGTAAGAGCTACCGTTACCATCAATGGCGACAAAATGGAGGCCAGTCCAGCCATGGTAGTTTGTACACCCCCAATTTCGGGCCAGGCCTTTTCTCACTGGTAACCATGTACGATGTGGTGTATGACCTGTATGTACGGGAAGGCTGGCTGCCCGCTCCTGCTAAGATCAGTTTCTGGGAACATATTTACCCTATGTTCCACCGCATGAGCAGCGCGCAATGGGTCAATGAAGGCTTTTTCATGCTGTTTGGCACCAACTCACCCAGCGATTTCAACAATCCCGACCTGATCAAAGTATTGAGCGATCCTGCAGCGCAGCACCAGGCCCAGCGCACGCATGTATTCAAATGGTTTCGCAATACGGCATCCGATACTTATCAACCCGATCTGATCCCCCTTATTATGGCGACCTCTTTGGTGATTATGAGAAGCAGCCGCATGTAGACTTGTCGGTAACAGCTACGCAGTATGCCCTGTTGAACCGCTGGGCCGAAGGTGATTTTATAACGGGTACTCCCCGGTTGCGGTACCCTTTGAGGAATTGACTCCCGCGCAACAGACAGCCGCCTTATTGAAAGCCCCCTTGGAAGAATGCCTGGGTGGCCCTTTCCATCCGGGTATTGAGATCACCTGGCCCTTCAGGCATTTAAGTATGTGGATGGAACCTTTCCGCCTGAAACTATTACCCGCCAATAAACCGGTATCGGACGATTATGGTCCGTTGCTTACCCCTGCTATTGCCTTGGGCCCTGGCGGTCCGGTGGATGGCAGTGGTCCCGGTTCTATTACGCGCTGGCTGGGTGTACCCTGGCAAACGGATGAAGCCAGCTGCCTCTCGGGTTATGATACCACCCTCTACTTGCCCATTCCTTCTTTCTGGGCAGCGCGGGTACCCAATCATATATTGAGTATGGACAGTTATAACCGGGCTACCCATGAAGGACTGAATACGGGCCAGCGGTTGAAACATTTTGCTTACCGGGTTGACTGGCTGCGCGATTTCAGCGCCTCTTATGTGGGCCGTATCAATAATATGATTGCTAAATGGCATGAGTTGGGTGTCATCAGTCAACATACCAGCACAGCAGGTGAATTTTTACCTACAGAGTGGTGGGTAGAAACACACCGCGATGGACCAGGTGGTGATGACCCCACGTATATCCAGGTATTGCGGGCCGAGCAGGACCTGCTGCAGCCGGTGCTTAAGGGCAAGAAAGCACTGTTCATGACCGAAGAAGCACCAAGGGCAGTAGCACCGCGGGAAAGCAGGCCATTGAAAAGACACGAACTATAAAAAGCCAATCAACTTACCCGTAGTAATAGTGGGTGGCGGCCCGGCAGGGGCCGCCACTGCTATTGCTTTACGGCGGCAGCAAATACCCTGCGTAGTATTGGAAGCAGGCACCAGCAATGTTCGCAAACCTGGTGAAACGATACCTCCTAATGCACGCGTTACTTTACAGGAGTTGGGCATCACTCATTTATTGGCCGATGCACAACACCAGCCTTGCACCGGCAATACGGTGGTATGGGGTAATGACCAGCCACATGACAGATACTTTTTTACAGAACCCATGGGTGATGGCTGGCATATTAACCGGGCTTATTTTGAGCATCAGCTGAGTGAAGTGGCCAAAAGTATGGGCGCTTATTGGCTGAAGGGTAATCATTTCAAAAGCTGGGAGCAACAGGAAGATCAATTGTTGATCCATTGCAGCACTACCCAAGGCCATCCCATTACGATCAAAGCAGCTTTTGCTATTGATGCCAGTGGCAGATCAGCCATTCTGGCCAGGAAGGCAGGCGCTACGCGGCAAAGCCTCGACCGACTCACGGGTTATTATGCCATTGTTCCTGCCCCCTGGCTTCCCTGGGCAGTACTACTTTTATTGAAGCTACCGCCGATGGATGGTGGTATGCAGCCGCCCTGCACGACAACAGTACGGTTATCAATTTCATGACCGATGCGGATATACACCCTATCGACCACCAGCCATTACCAGATTGGTTGTTCCAACAATTCCGTCAAACTGTTCACCTGCAACAGCGCTTATCCATAGCAACAGCAACGGACCTGCACCAGGTGATGGCCAAACCAGCTTCCACTTCTTTCCTCACTTCACCAGCCGGACCGCATTGGCTGGCGGTAGGTGATGCGGCCTGTACCTATGATCCACTCACTTCTTATGGTATTACCGCTGCCCTGGGGAGCGGTCTTTATGCAGCGCTTGCCGTTGCCGATTTCCTCAACGGCAATGAACTGGCCACAGATGCTTACTGCTATATACAACAGACCACCTTCAACAAATGCCTGGCCATGTTGCAGCAACAGTACAGTCATGAAAAGCGCTGGGTGGGGAGTGAGTTTTGGCAAAGGAGAAGAAAGTAATTTGGTTAATACTCTTCGTCAGGAAATCGTTAATATTGGTATTTGTTACCGAACATTGTTTTAGGCAAATAATTGAGTACATGTTTATTAGCAACGTTCTAAATTTAACGGCAAATCGATGATCAAGATATGAGCAATACGCCCGAAAAGAATATGAATTTCCTGCTGTACCATTCTGAAACAGCAAAGATTACCATACAAGTGATTGCCGGAAATGAGACCGTATGGCTTACGCAAAAGTCTATGGGTGAACTTTTCGGAGTAAATGTACCGGCCATAAGCAAGCACTTGTCAAATATATTTGAAGAGCAGGAATTACAGGAAGATTCAGTTGTTTCCATTTTGGAAACAACTGCCACAGAAATTATTTATAACGAAGCAGATGCACAAAAACTCTTCATGGGCTTAACCTCCTGGAAAAATGCTCCTGAAGGAAAAATATTAAAATCAGATGTATGTATAGCTAAAAACTACCTATCAGAACAACATATCAAGGAGTTGGAGCAAATAGTTTCTGCTTATCTCGACCTGGCAGAAAATCGCACTCAACGGCAAATTCTAATGAAAATGGATGATTGGACCACATTCCTCAATGGCTTTCTTGAATTATCAAACTATCCCATTTTACATGACCAAGGGAAAATCACACAAGAACAGGCGAAGGTCAAAGCTGAACAGGAATTCAATAAATACAGGGTTATTCAAGATCAAAACTTTGAGAGTGACTTCGATAAAGAAATAAAAAAATAATGCCCACAAACAAGCCTTGAGCCACTCCGCTTTGCCTCCTATTTATTCTGACTACCTGGACAAATTTACATAACCAGCAAAAATTTTCTATTTACTGCCAATCCCTAACCTAAAGGTTGATATCCCCTCATCCATCAACTCTACATCCGCTCATGAATCCTTTTGCCAGTATAGAAGACAAACTTGGTTATCCATTGCCCGGGTCTTGCAAAGCCTTCTTTTTAGCAACTGACAATCACCAATACATCGATAAGATATGCCCCCGCATTTTACAGGATGGAGATACCGCCGATGGCCGTATAGAAGGCATGGTGACCATCGACAGCTTTTGGAAGTACAACGATTACTGCAATGAACATTTTGAGGACATGCAGGCTCATTTTGAGAGCCCTACCAGTTATGTGGAATCGGCTCACCTCTACACCATAATTTTAGGTGTCAATATGTGTATCTGCATGGCACTAAATGGCTTACACAAAGGCAAGGTATATAGTGTAGACAATGGCGATTTTGGTATTATCTACCAGGCCGACAGCCTGGATCAGTTTCTCCAGCAATTATTCCGACCTACTGTATAATGCCAAATCCTCCTTATCTTACCACCCGCTATGAAAGAAATACTGCAACTGAAAGTATCTTTAGTCCATTCAAAACCATTGATTTGGCGCCAGGTGCTGGTGCGCCAGGATATTACTTTTTCCGACCTGCACCAGGTATTGCAAATAGCCATGGGCTGGGACAATACGCATTTGTTTGAATTTGACCTGCAAGGCTACCGGATAGGGATCGTAGATGAAAGAGAAAAAAACATGGGATATGGCAGCGACCAGGTACTGGATTCTAAAACAGTAAAGATCAACGATATTGTTACGGCCTCCCGTGAGGTGTTTAAATACCTGTATGATTTTGGTGATGGCTGGGCCCATCATATCAAAGTTGAAAAATCCATGGCCCCCGATAAAGACATCATCTATCCTCTATGCCTGGATGGCGAAATGAACTGCCCGCCCGAAGACTGTGGCGGTATTCACTTCTTTTACCATTGCCTGGAAGTGCTGAAAGATAAAAAGCATCCTGAATACAAATTCATTGCCCAGCAGTTTGATAAAAATACAATCCCGACCTTTTCGATAAGAAAAAGATCAACCTGGAACTAAATAAGTGGAGCAAGGAATAAATGTATCGCATCCGGGTGTTCACAGAAGCAGACCGGCCTTACCTACAACAAATACTCCTACAGGTAAGGCAGCGCAGTTTTACCTGGCTTGATACCAGCAGGTACCATCTGGAATCTTTTGACGAGGAAACTGAAGGTGAACATAAAAGAATACCTCCGCCATGACCTTTTATAAAAACCATGGGTTTATAGAGAAAGAAAAAGGCGAATCGAGTGATGGTCCTTATATCTTACTTGAATATAAATAGGCTCACCCACCGCATTACGGGAATCCGTACACTTTTGTCAGTGCGAACTGGGTAATTTTACGCAAACATTAAAAAATTGACTTTAGTCATATCAAAAGCGTTTATTGTTTGCAATTATATGTCGAATTTAACCGTTATCCAGGACTATATCTGACTCTGACCGATACAAGTAATGTAGTACGCTACCCTTCATCATTATTTGCATTCTGGCAGTATTTGTCTCGACTAAGGGGAATTATTCCACCCAAATTTCACATTCATTGATGTGCACAAGGTCGCATAGCAAATAGTATTGCAATATGACAGGAGAGAATTGTCTTTGGCTTAACCAACATTTATCTATTGCCCACAAACAATAGGATACCTAACATTCTTAATACTATCATCATGAGATATGTTCCCCGATTAATCCCCGACAGCTCCAAAGTGCTCCCCATTATTTTAAAGGAAATATCTATAAGCCGTCAGATAAAAATCAAGTAAAAAATATTGCCTTGTGGATAAGCGGGATATTCCTTCTACTTGGTTCGCTTGCGTGGGTAGAATACCCGTTATTATGCCTGCTAATGGGACTTATGGGTATAGTTATGCTTCCTCCAGGCCAAAGCATGATAGAAAAGCGTATGCGCTTTAGACTAACCACAAAATTAAAAATTATAACAGTCGGCAGCCTTGTTATTGTGGCTACGCCATTGATGAATAAGTATACAGACCTTGAAAAACAAGCCGCTGTTCAACAAAAAATCGCCGCGAGCATCCTCGATGCAGAAAAAGCCAAAGCAGATGTACAAGCACAACAGCGAAAAGACAGCTTCGACTATTATATTAGAAAAAGCAATAGCCTAAAAGACCGACGTAAAACGCATGAAGCGGTCAAACAATTAGACTATGCAGCCACTTTTGCCAACGGACAATTTGAGACCGATCAAATTGAAAAAGAGAAAAATGAGATTAAAACAACTGAAACCATTAACCTGGTTAAAGCAGGCAAATATAAGGATGCCTTACCAGTCATTTCGACGCTTTTACTCACTGACCCTGCTAATTCAAATCTGCGCTACCACCAGGCTATGTGCTACAGTAAAACAGGTGATGTACAGGAAGCTGTTAACACTTTAAAGCCACTTATCCAGTCAGGGAATCCGGAAGCGGAAAAACTTCATAATAAAATTAATCCTATCCGCAAAAGAGTAGCATATTATGTTACCCGCTGTTGGGACGGATCAACATCCGGAGCTAACGGCAGTGGAGCCTGCTCACACCATGGCGGTGTAAAAACTGGAATGAACCTGTTTACGAAGAATACAGAAAATATGAATAACCAAATGAAAAACAACCTTTTCCAATCTACTCCATTGGTAAAAACCAGCTTCATGCAGCATTTGCTCAAGCAGTTCCCCAGGAAAATGCAGTTATAGAGGTAAATAACCTTTTGGCAGAAAAGCCTGTAAAAGATATTACCAAACAAAATATAGGAGATATTGAAAAAGATACCAGCTTAACCTGAACAGGGAATTCAGATTGAACATGGAAGAGTTCTATACTGTTTATCTTAATTATTGCCTTACCGACAAAGTGTTAAATACGCAAGAAATTGAAGAGCTGAACCATTTAAAACAGGTATTGGGCTTAGATAACAAAACGATTAACAAGCTACATACCAAACTTGGCGAAGTCATATATAGAAAATCATTCCAGGAAACAATTGCCGACGGAAGGTTGACAAAAGGTGAACAGGATTTTTAAACCAGCTTGAAGCAACCCTGCAGCTCCCAAAAGAATTGGTCGAAAAATATCTACCGAAATGAGATCAAGTTATATTGAAAACTATGTGACTACAATTGTTGCAGATCAGCGTTTTCACCAGCAGAAGAGCAGGAATTGGTTGCCATTTCCAACAGCCTCAATGTAAACATCCAACTAAGTGACAAAACAAAGGATCAGCTTAGAAAGTTAAAGTTGTACTGGGCGCTGGAAAACCTGGACCTACCCATCATCCAACACAATTTGACACTTTCAAAATCAGAAGCCTGTCATTTAATGATACCCAACGTACGTTGGCATGAGCTTCGCAGTGTTAGGCAAAGAACTGGCCATAGTTATTCAACAAGCATCAAGATAGCTAAGGGCTTTTACCTGCGCTCAGGAAATAGCAATTCAAGAAGCTACAGTGTAGATACGATGACCTTAATTGACACAGGCAGTTTATACCTGACCAATAAAAGAATCATTTTTGCCGGAGCAAAGAAGACATCCAGTATTCAATTGGGGAGGATTATTAACCTATCGCCCTATGCAAATGGCGTTGAAATAGACAAGGAAACAGGCAAAAGCCCTACTCTCGAAATTAAACAGCATGCAGATATATTTTGCATCATGCTGGAAAGATTATTGAATGAACGGTAGTTATTAAGCATTAACAATACTGATTTAACCTAAAGAAAAGGGCCGCCTGGAAAGGCAGCCCCACATTTAGTAACGAGAAAAAACAAAACTTAATAATTGGGATTTTGTTGGGCATTTTCATTGGCATTGCGAACACTTTCCGGTATGGGCAACGTCCATTCACGGTCATTAGGTTCCAGCTTACAATCACCAGTGGGAGATATCGCAGGTTTACCGCAGGTACTACCCCGTTCGATGTAGCGCGTGGTTCGCTTCAGGTCAAAGAAGCGGTGGCCCTCTCCCATCAGCTCCCTTCTTCTTTCGTTGGCAATGGCTTCCTGCAACAGGTCGCCCGTTAACCCTGTTACCGGTACATAACCATTGATGCGGGCAGCCCGCAATGCGTTAAGGTCATCCAATGCCGGCCCTTCCTGTGCATTCCTGGCGCGGGCCTCGGCCCTGATCAGGTACATTTCACCTGTACGGAAAGCAGGGAAATTGGTCTGCCCATCAGATACTGATCCTTTCCCCCGGTATTTGGTGAGCGACAGTTCGCCGCTGACCGGGGTAAAAAATGCGCTGTAACGGATATCATTATTCCTGATGAGGCCTGTAGTGCCTGCAACGGTAGCTATTTCGAGGGCTGGCCTGAAGTAGCTGCGGCCATTGGTAGCAAAGTACACCAGGAAAGTAGGCCCCTGCTGGCCCGTTTCAAATTGTACATTCCAGATGATCTCACCTCTGCTGGTTTGATTGTACATACCCGAAAAGGCAGCCTGATCAAGGTTTACCAGGGGGCGTTCAGCAATCACTTTCGTAGCAGCAGCAATCGCTTCGGGCCACATGCCGGCATACAAATACACCCTGGCCAGGATAGCCTGTACTACCACCAGATCAATATTGGGGCGGGTAAGACCCGTTACCGGATTGATAGGCACATCAACATTACCCAACAAGGTAACAGCCCTGGAAAGGTCATTGAAGATAGAATCATAATACTGTTTATTCGGTAACCGGGCAGGTTTCACATTGGGTTGCACTACGAATTGAGTACTGTAGTAAAGCGCCAGGTCGGTCGTACTGTTCCGGTCGTACTTAACAGCGAAATAGCGCATCAGGTCAAAATGCGCCAGGGCACGCAAGGCATACGCCTGGCCCTTAAGACGGTTAGACAGCAATTGCTTATCGGGGGTAGTAAATTTATCAATATCCCGCAATACGATATTGGCGTTGGATATTACCCCATAAGGTGCTGCATACAGTGTAGCCAACTGCGGCGTATTGGGCTGGTACAGCCAATCGGCCATGGTCCTTGAGTTGGACAAGGTTTGCAAAGTTTCGTATAAATTATCGCTCAACACGTCGGGCATCAATACCCATCCCGAACCGGTACCACTGCCCGATCAATATAATTGGCATTGCGCAGGGCTGCATAAGCCCCATTCAATACCTCTTCCACTTGTTTTATACTGGAAGGATTGGCCAGGGCGTCCAGGTTAAATTCAGGATACAGATCGATCAGCTCCTTTTTGGAACAACCTTGCAATACCAGGCTCACTAAACAGAAGGGTACAATAAATCGCTTTGCTATTGTAAACATACTATATGCTTTGTAGTTATAAGAGAAACGCTAAGATTGGTTTAGAAACCGATTGACAGGCCAAGGGTGGTTTGGATCAGTGCAGGATATTGAGCACCGGTCAATGAGCTACCCACCATTTCAGGATCAAAGCTCCTGAAGTCCGTTTTTGTCCACCAGTTCTGTCCCTGAACAAATACCCGCGCCGACCTGATCTTGGCCGTATTGAGCCAGGTAGCAGGTAAGTTGTAACCCAGGGTTACGTTGCGCAAACGCCAGAAACTGGCATTCTCCAGGAAACGGGTAGTTTGGGTTTGAAAGGCATTACCATTCGATGAGGTAGGACGAGGTACATCCGTTTTATCTCCCGCTTGTTTCCACTCCCTCAAAACATCTACCACCATATTATCCACGAAGTAGGTAGGATTGGTGACATTGGTCCGGTCGTTATTGTACATATACCTGTTGAGGAAGAAATTAAACTGGGCGCTCAACTCGATGCCTTTAAAAGATAGAGATGTAGAGATGCCTCCAAACCAGGGCGCATCTGAAGTACCCAGAATTACTTTATCATTCGTATTGTAAGTAGGTGTGGTCGACTTGTCCAGCTTGTTGTACAAGGCATTGCCGGTATTGGGGTCTACACCTGCATATTCAACCAGGTACAAACTATTGATGGGCCGTCCTTTGGCCAGGATATTAAGACCTACCACCGTAGAGTCGCGCTTCAACTCCAGCACTTTATTTTTGTTATAGGTAATATTCCCTTCTATTGTCCAGCGGAAATTCCTGGTGAGTATTACATCGCCGCGCAGTGTTAGCTCTACGCCCCTATTCCTCAGCTTACCAAAATTACCATCAATGGTAGCGAAGCCATTCAAAGCAGGGTCGATGGGAATACCATAGAACAGGTTTTGCGTTTGCCGGTCATATAACTCAACAGTTCCTGACAAGCGCTGTTTCAACAAGGTAAAATCAACACCCAGGTTGATCGTACGGTTGGTTTCCCAACGCAGATCAAGGTTACCCGGACTGCTAATACCCCATCCACTTACACCCGCATAGCTACTACGGGCAAATAAAGGCAAGGCATAATTGGCGCTGGCATTGTTGCCATTGGTACCAATGCTCAAACGCACTTTTAATTCATTGATCAGTTCCACATTACGCAGGAATGATTCATTACTCATGACCCAGGTAAGGCCTACCGATCCAAAATTGCCATAGCGATTATTGAATCCAAAGCGGGATGATCCATCACGCCTGCCCACCAGGTTGAGGTAATACTTGCTATCATAACCATAGTTGATCAGCGCAAAATAAGATTGCAGTCCGCTTTGTCCGCCGCCACCTGCCAGTTGTGGAATATAGTTGGGATTGGTTACACTGCCGGCCGTAATACCCGTTTCGTTTTCAAAACCATTGGTAAAGCCAAAGCCAAGGAAACCAAAATTGCGGCTATTATTCTTGACCACTTCAAAAAACAGTCCGCCATCCACTTCATGTTTACCAAACGCTTTTTTATAGTTGAGGGAGGTAGTACCCGTATAACGCAGGTTGCGGGAGAAATTCCTGTTCAGAGCCCCTTGCCGGGCCCTGCCCGCAGATACCCGTGGGCTGGTAAAGACTTCCCCTTCTGTTTGGCCGTAATCAATACCCCAGTTGGTGCGTATATACATTCCTTTTACAAAGGGCACATGGTATTCGAGGTAGGCAACACCAATGCCTTTAATTGAAGGGTAGCATTGTGATTGAGGAATAACTCCATGGCGCCATTGGGCTGGCCCGAAGTAAATTGGCCCGTCCCGGCGCCACCGGTTTCCTGGTAATCGCCCGTACGTGGATCAATATCCCTTTCATAAGGATTGCCCCAACGAATGGCATTGAGGGGAGAATTGGTGGTGTGGTAACCGCTTCGGCAGTATTGTTGAATTTGGCATAGCCACCTTGCAGACTGATACCGAAACGCCAGTTCTTTACATTGTTATCAACGTTTACACGCACTGTGTAACGTTTCAGACCGGTTGTTTTTAATATACCACCCTGGTCCAGGTACGACAATGATCCGAAGAAGCGGCTGGCCTGGCTGCCGCCGCTGGCGCTGACCTGATGCTGTTGGGTAACACCCGTTTCAAAAAGTGCATCGCGCCAGTTGAAGTTTACTTTGCGCAAGCTATCTGCCTGGGCTGGTGTCCAGCCAAAGGGATTACCCCGCTGCAACTCATAATCTATTTTTTGCTGGCTCTTCATCAGTTCCAGCCGGTCTTTGGGCAATTTGCTAAAGCCTGCCTGGCCATCATAATTCAATTGTAGCTGGCTGGCCTTTCCGCGACGGGTATTGATCACAATAACGCCATTGGCCCCACGCGATCCATAGGCAGCAGTAGCTACCGCATCTTTTAGTACTTCTATCCTGTCGAAATCGGCCTGGTTAACAGCAGAAAAATCTGCCGCCGAGATCTCAATACCATCCATAATGTATAATGGAGCATTGTTACCATTAATAGAACCATTGCCGCGTATGCGCACCATACCATTGGCACCCGGCTGACCACTATTGGCGTTCACGGATACACCAGCAGCCTGCCCTTGCAGCGCCTGGTCAAAAGAGGCCATGGGCTGCCTGCGTACTTCGGCCGATGATACCACCGCCGAAGCGCCTGCAAACTTTTTACGCTGTATCGTTGTATACCCGGTTACCACCACTTCTTCAATCAACGTACCTTCTACTTCCAGGGCAATGAGGAGCGTATTACCTTTTACAGGTGCAATGGTTTTGCGATAGCCCACCGAAGTGATCACCAGATTTTTAGTGGCGGCAGGCACTTCAATCACAAAGGCGCCTTCTGCATCGGCTCTGGCAGCTACTTCATTCTTTTCTGTACTGATGGTAGCGCCGGGCAATGGAGCACCCGTTTTGGCATCTGTAATTTTACCGCTGATCTTTTGGGTTTGGGCAAAGGTGAGATGAAAGCAGAGTAAGGACAATACAATGGTTAACCCATAGCATTTTCGCATGAGACAGTAGTTTTGATTGTTAATAAATAGCAGCCATTCACAGATAAGGTTTCCATCACAATAACAGGCCACTATCCGCCCATAAGCAAAGCGGATGCATGTAGCTCATAACAGGACAGCTGATAACACGTGTAACCAGGGTCTTTCAACAAGATCCGGGAACTAAATTCGCAGTAAACTTGATTTGAATGTTGGTTAATATCTGTGCAACAGGTTGTATCCTACCAACGGATCGCAATAGGGCATCATATACCATTAATGGGAGATAACTGGTTATGAACAGCATGGATCGCCCTGTATCATTGATCCCGCGCGGGATACAAGCGATCGATGTATAGCAGGTTGGCTGATTTTAGCAGGTTGCCGGTCAGAAGTAAGTAGACAGCCCAATCTGGAAACCAGCCACCCTGGTAGCGGGGTTACCCAGCAGGTCCCTGCGCCACTCACGCCGGTAATTGGCCCTGAATACGGTTTGAGCAGTAGGTCGGAAACTGATGGCGGGCACCAGGGCTATTACATGATCATAAATATTACCCCCGTTTGTTTGAATTTGCCCACATTATAGTCGGCATACTCAGCACGCAGTGCAATATTGATCACCGCATGGTCCCAATCAAAGATCCGTTTCCTGATCACCGGTTGAACGATATCAATAAAACCGCCTTGTTGTTTGCGGCCAAACTGTTCAGTATAATTATCCGGTAATTGTACAAAGGTCCAGGCCCATTCGCCATTGAGGAAAGTTTTAAGCCCTGGCAACGTGCTATTGAAATCAACCGCTGCCACATCTACCCGGCGCTTTTTATCCAGCACAATGCCATCTTCTTTGAATTTATTGTACACGCCGCCCATATAAGAGAGGCCCAGTTCACCCAGTTTCCGGTGTTTAATAGCAAACTTACCGGTAAACAAAGGACTGCCATTGAAGCTCTCTTCAAAACGGTCTTTGTTTTCCTTACTGGCGGGTAAGAAGGTCCTGTTTTGTGTATTGGCAATGATCTTGTCATCAAAGCCATTGGTGAGGTACAGTTCATAAGCATATACCCAATCGTTGCTGAATTTTTTACCGTAGAGGCCAAACCCTACATTACTCCAGGTAGCGGGTAATAACTGTGTAGCCGAAATGGGCCGGTCTACAAACTCCCATTTGGGGCCGTCATGGTTTTGGTTAAAAGCGCCAATGGGATTCATAACGATACCTCCGCGCAGGTTAAGCAGGGGCGCCAGTTCAAGATCAACCGATGCAAACTCAATATTGATCTCCTTGGTGCCGTCTTCAAACTCTATTTCTGTAAGGAACCTGATGCGCCGGGATATGGAGGAGGACAGGAAAAGGGTAAGCCTTCTCATCTGAAACTGGTGCCCTTCACTTACGCCATTTTCACCCAGGTATTGATAATTGGCTTCGGCATAACCGCCAATGGCTACGGGTAATTTGCCCAATTGCAAAAAGGGCCGGTTATATACCGCATCCATATTCATTTGAAAGGAATCGGTTTTTACCGGTATCCGCCGCAACAATTCAGGATCGATCTGCGCTTGTAGCGTAAAAGTGATCAGGCATCCGAGAACAATAAGTAAAGCTGGTTTCATGATTTGCGCAGGTCTATAAATAATTGATGATTGTTTATCGTAACAGGAAAGGTGCGCAGGTCGCGCTCGGCAGGGCCATTGGTCACCCGTCCTTTGTTATCGTATTCACTGCCATGAGCAGGGCAATGCAGGTGCGTACCTGCCGCCTGCAGCTCTGCCCCCTGGTGGGCGCATTGCATCCAGATAGCGGTATATTCCGTATCACTGAAACGATAAATGCAAATGGGAAACTTTAGTTCTTCATTCCGCACCACGATATAAGGGCGATAAGTTGCCTGGCCCTGTTGATTGGTTTTAAAATCGTCCTTGTCGATGGTCATACCATCCTTATCCAACCGCCCGTTCACAAAATGCGTGGTTTTACAAGCGGTCAGTCCCACTGCCAGGCCCGTCATGGATAAACAGGCGGTACAGCTGCTCACAATAAATTCCCTTCGTTTCATGCTGGAGATAATGTTATAAGGATTCAAGAAATTGGATCAGCTTGCGCTTGTCTTCTGCACTTAATTGTTTGTAGCCATTACTACTGGGTAACCCTTCACCACCATGCAGGCCAATGGCTGCTTCAATACTGGTAGCCCGCCCATCGTGCAATAAAAAGTACTGGCCACCTTGTGATTTTTTAGAGAGCCCCAGTCCCCATAAAGGAGGAGTGCGCCATTCGGGCGTAGTAGCCGTTCCTTCGGTATACCCATCATCAAGGCCCGGCCCCATGTCATGTAAAAGGAGGTCAGTATAAGGAAAGAAGGTTTTATGCGCCAGGGCTTCAATGGGAGAAGCGCCCGTTTTCATTTCGGGCAGGTGGCATTTGCCGCAACCGATCTGCGTAAAGATCTTTTACCGGCCACCACTGCGGCATCGTCTGGTGTACGTTGCACCGGGGCTTTCAATGTTTTAAGATAGGCCACCACATCGATCACTGTTTGATTGGTTACCTCCGGATCCACTTCCAGGTTACTATACGTATCGTAAGGATCATAGGTAGAGGCAATACCCATATCCTGGTTATAGGCATTCACCGTTTGGTGCAGCAGGTCATAAGCTGCTGCTTTTTTCCAAAACGGCCAATGTATTTGCCTTGCCGCGTAGCCGCCTGTGGCCGTTCGTACAGGTAAGCCGGGATGGCGATCCAGTTGGGCTTACCCGAAATACCATCACCATCCAGGTCCAGGGGATCGGCATGGGCCAATAGATCGTCATCACTTACAGCATCCAGAAAGCCCAGTCCTGTATTGGCAGGTGGGGTGAATTTGGAGAAGGTGGCGCCTGGTGGTATTTGCTCAGGCTGGTAATTGCCAATGGCCCGGTGTTGCAATTGGGGACCTCCCGCATGCAGGAATTTGTTGCCCGTACTATCCGTTTGTCCAAAACGGGTAAGGGTAGAAAAGGGATGGCCCTTGCCATCACCGGCATGACAGGTGCCGCAGGAAGTAGCTACAAATAGCGGCCCCAGCCCTTTATCGGGTGTAAAGATGTCGTCATTAAAAGCTACATCGCCCCGGATAAATTGTAAGGATTGTTCGCCTGTCAATCCTTCTACCGGACCATCCAGGATATCCTCCTCAGCAGGGCCTTTGGGCAATAGTTTCTCGCAGGCAAGAAACAAGGCAATGGTGGTTACCAGGCACCCCATCACAATCCCTTTTTTTAGTTATGGCTCGAAACATTTTTAGTCTTGTCTAAATTTATATTTATACAAGACTAATCCTTTTTAGGATATAAGCAAAATATTACCAGGCAATTGCAGGGGAACATGCCTTCCTAAAAAGACATGTTGTTGCATAAATAGCCTGGTGGCCAACTGGATGGCCGTGGGGTAAGCCTGGTTGAATAGCGTTCCGGTAGCAGCCTGCTCCATTCAGGGTGCATAGAAGAGGCATGGTTGAAGCCTGGTTGGTTCAGTTAGAATGGTAAGATATTCCGTATACATTCCGTATACATCACGTAGATATTACCTATATAACACGTACTTATAAAGGACGTAATATCTAGGTATTATCTAGCTAATGTGATCGTGATCAATACGTAATACCTATGCTCTTACCTCACATCTTCAATAGGCATGGGACGGATGGACCATGGCTGGTCCGGTCTACTGCCGACTTCCCGTCTTCCCGTCTTCCCGTCTTCCCGTCTTCCCGTCTTCCCGTCTTCCCGTCTTCCCGTCTTCCCGACTTCCCGACTTCCCGTCAGGCGGCGCCCACTACGCCCGGCAGCATTTCCTTTAAAAAACTTAATCAAGCGGTTAAAGAGATCTATCAACATAGAGATAAATACATCGGCATTCTACAGAAGGCTGTGCAGGGTATTGAAGGATATATGATTGCCAATACCGCCACCGGTGGGGGCTATTACTGGCGATCATCTGGTATTATTTGGCAAGAGGCCTAATAAGGTTGTGCGTGCTGGTAAAAAAGCAGGAAAAGTGGCCCTGGCGGGCGGACTGGTGGGCTCGGCGCTCAGTGAGGATTTTCAGGAAGGGGGAATGGGAAACTGTACAGGATATGGGCAGGCATGGGATGAATGTCCCGGGTAAGTGTATTTTGTTTTTTTACAGCAGTGGCCATAACCTATAATTTTGAGGAGGTACAACCACTACTATATTACAAATTTTGTGTCAAATGATTGGGCTTATTTCAAATGCTGTTCCCGCAGGCGTTGTTTTACCTGCCTGATACCCCGGGTATAGTTTTTCCGGGCTTCGCCCAGGATAATATCGCGGTGGGGATTGAGTTTATCGGCATATTGATCGGCCCACATGCCAATGGCGATGACCACGGGCAGCAGGTCGATGCCCTTTTGGGTTAAGCTATAAATAAGTTTCTGCTTGTGCTCTTTGCTTTTTTTTCTTTACAATGATCTTTTGCTTTTCGAGCATGGCCAGCCTATCGGCCAATATATTGGTCGAAATAGCTTCGGTCGATTCCAGGAACTCGCCATAATAGCGTTTTCCAAAGAACATGAGGTCCCTTATTATTAAGAGTGTCCATTTATCACCAAAGACCTCCAGCCCGAAATTTAAAGGACAGTCTGACCGCATAAATATCCTGTTAAAGTACCATGCAAAAATACAGGAGTTATTTTGTACTTTTGCCATTCACTTGTAAAATACAAGTGGTTTAATTTATGAAAAGAGTAGTTATAACCGGCCTGGGAGCCCTGACTCCTTTGGGCAATGATGTAGCCACCTTTGGCAAAAATTTATTTGATGGACAGAGCGGCGCAGGCCCTATTACGCATTTTGACGCCACCCTCTTTAAAACAAAATTCGCCTGCGAGATCAAAGGTTTTAATGCTGCCGATTTCCTGGATAAGGCCGATATCCGTAAAACGGACGCTTTTACGCAATATGCGCTGGTGGCGGCCGACCAGGCAGTTAAAGATTCGGGCCTGGATTTCAGTAAGATGGACCCTTTTGCTACGGGTGTTATCTGGGGCTCGGGCAATGGGGGCATGCAAACTTTTGAAGAACAGGTAAAAGAATATGCCACGGGCAATTTTGTACCGCGTTTCAGCCCCTATTTCTGTCCCAAGATCATCGTCAATATCGCCGCAGGACTTATTTCCATGAAGTATGGCCTGATGGGCATCAACTATGCCACTGTATCGGCTTGTGCCACTTCCAATACCGCCATCATGGATGCATTTAACTATATCCGCTGGGGTAAGGCCAAAGTAATGATCACCGGTGGCTCGGAAGCGCCTGTTACCGAAGCCTCCATTGGAGGGTTCAGTTCCATGAAGGCCCTTTCTGCCCGCAATGACGATCCTGCCGGAGCCTCCCGCCCCTTTGATGTAAACCGCGATGGTTTTGTAATGGGTGAAGGCGCTGGCGCCCTGGTGCTGGAAGAATATGAACACGCCAAACAAAGAGGCGCCACGATCTATGCTGAACTGGCAGGCGCCGCTATGACGGCCGACGCTTATCACATGACGGCTACGCATCCCGAAGGCCTGGGCGCATATATGGCTATGAAGTTTGCCCTGGAAGATGCTGAACTAAACACTGCCGATGTAGACTACCTGAATGCGCATGCTACCTCTACGCCAGTGGGCGACCTAAGCGAAGTGACGGCCATTGCCCGTTTATTTACCGAGAAAGACAACCTGTCGGTAAGTGCTACCAAATCCATGACGGGGCATTTACTGGGCGGTGCAGGCGCTATAGAAGCCATTGCAGCCATTTTAAGTATCAGGAACTCCCTGGTGCCTCCTACCATCAACCTCGCCAATCCTGATCCTGCCATACCCGGCTGGATGCATATTGTAAGTGGCAAAACCATCGAAAAGAAGGTGGATGTAGCCATGAGTAATACCTTTGGCTTTGGTGGGCACAATGGTATTGTGGTATTCAAGAAAATATAAAAGGAACTATTATACGGTAGCAGGGGGAGCGAACTATTCGCCTTCCCCTGTTGCTTTAATACCAGTGGTGGTAAAAACAATCTTCTTTTGTTTGTACAGGCCGCCGGTGGTCATTTTAAAGGTCTTTTTGCTCATACCAAAAAAGCTATAGATCTCATCGGGCGATGATTTGTCGTTATACGGCAGGTACCCATTGTTTTCCTCCAGGAGGCGCATTACCCTGGCAGCCTCATCTTCCACCCGCTGGTAGCCGGGTTTACCAATCACCACATCGATCTTATTATCGGGAGATATAGACTTGATATATCCTTTGAAGGCATAACCTTCGGAAATATGGCGGTAAATTTCATTGAAATGGAGTACCCCGGTATGCTGGTTATTAATGATCATGACATAGCCAATATCGGTACGGCGATATACGATAAGATCTACCATGTCCATTTCCTTTACCGTCAGCACTTCATTGCTCAGGAATGGCTCCAGTTTTTCGGTGGCAGCTACCCGGCCTGTTTGGTCATCGATGTAAATTTTCACCAGGTACCGGCCACCGGGCCGCATACCCATCAACTGTTTTGATTTGGGAACAAATATATCTTTCATCAGGCCCCAGTCCAGGAAAGCCCCCTGTGGCGTAACGGATACCACTTCCAACATCACGATCTCCCCTACCGTACCCAATGGTTTTTGGGTGGTAGCAATGAGCCGCTGCTCCGAATCGTGGTAAACAAATACGGTGAGCTCATCACCTTCTTTGGCGCCACGTGGCACAAAACGTTTGGGCAACAGGATGCCATCGCCCCCATCTTCCAGGTACAACCCAAAATCCACTGTTCTGATTACCTTCAATGTATTGTACGCTCCAACCTTGATCATATTGTATATCAGTTACTATTTAATTAACACCCAGTTATATCCCTTAGAGTCCGAAAGACCGGAAGTCCGAAAGACCGAAAGAAAAACTTTCAGTATCCTTCGATTAGTGTAGGGGACATTGTTCAGGCGGACATTTGTTCTCGAAATAATGGGTAAAGGTAATCCTTATTCGTCAGCAGCATACTTAATACCCGCTGCTTTACGGATGGCATCCAGGGTATCCATTAAAGCCAGGGTATCGGCAAAGCACATGATGGGGCTTTCAGTAAGTCCTTTTTGCAGGCACGCTGTTACGTGCCGGGCCTCGTATTGATAGCCAAAACCTTCTTCTTTAGTAACTTCAATGACCTCCCTGGTATCCAGGCGGCCGGGATACCATTCGAGGCGGGCGGCGGTATCAAAAAAGCGGGTGGTAAGGCGCAGGCGTCCTTCGGTACCACAGATATCAGCCTCCGTAGCCAGGTCGGTGGCAAAAGTGGAGAATAATTGGGCTATGGCGCCATTATTATATTTGAACAACACAGCACACTGCTCATCCACGCCCGTAGCGGCAGGTGTCATAGTAGCCTCTATACTATCGGGCTTGCCCAAAATGCTCATGGCCAGAAAGGCATTGTAAATACCGATGTCCATGATGGAGCCACCCCTAATAGCGGATCGTATAACCGTGGAGATACAGGGGGCAGGGGCCTAAAGCCAAAGTTGACCAACACACTCTTCACCGTTCCCAATTTTCCCTGGCTGAGCAGCTCTTGTACTTTGGTATACTGGGGCAGGAACTTAGACCAGAGGGCTTCCATTAAAAGACCTGCTTCTCTTGTGCCAGTTGGATCATGGCTTTGGCCTGGCGGGTATTCAGTGCAAATGGTTTTTCACACAGTACGGCTTTCCCATGTTGCAGGCATAGTAGTACATGTTCATAGTGCATGCTGTGTGGCGTAGCAATATAAATAACATCCACGGCCGGATTGGCCACCAATGCCTCGTAGCTATGGTGTATATATTCTACCGGGAAAACTGTAGCAAAAGCAGTTGCTTTTTCCTGGCTTCTGGAAGCTATGGCCACCAGTTTTGCCTCTTTTACCAGTTGAAGATCGGCAGCAAATTTTTTGGCAATATGCCCGCAACCTAAGATACCCCAGCGAATCATGTGAGCCATACAATTGTTTTGAATAAGGCCTAAAAATAGGAAAGAAGACAGGAATATCAGGGCACCAAATTTCCAGGAGGTGTAGGCGCATTGGACGGGAATATTATCTTTGCGCCCATGCACACCATAGCCGGCAAGAATATTTTAGTACTGGGCGCCAATTCGGATGTAGCCAAAGAAGCCATTAAACTGTACGTAGCGCAAGGACATACGGTGATAGCGGCTTCGCGCAGCACACAGGAGTTGCAGCAATTTGTAGCCACGCAAATAGCCCATCCGGGAAAAGTGGTGGTACAGCATTTTGATGCGGTGGCATTTGATACCCACCAGGCTTTTATGACGGCCTGCCTGGCAAACCGCATATTGTAGTATATGTCGCCGGCTTCCAGGTGACCAATGAGGAAGCGCTGGTCAACTTTACAGGCACCTACCAGATGATGAAAGTGCATTATTGTGGCGCTGTTTCCATCCTCAATATCATTGCCATGGATACCTCGAATGATGGTCTGGAAAGGATTATTGGTCTTAGCTCCTTATCGGGTGTGCGTGGCCGGAAAAGTAATTTTGTATATGGCAGTACCAAGGCCGCCTTCACCACCTACCTGGCCGGATTGCGCCAATACCTCCTACCCCGTCAAGTAATGGTCAATGCCATTGTAGCCGGTTATATCCGCAGTAAAATGACGGCTCACCTTACCTTACCTGAATCACTACTGCTGGAACCTTCTTTTATTGCACAAACGATCGTACAGCCGCCCAATCGCTTTACCATTGTGCCTGGTTTCAAATGGAAGATCATATACAATATCCTGCGCCTGCTGCCGGAAGGATTGGTGGCCAAGCTGCCGTGAGGGAAATTGGCCCCGCAAGCATGCGGGATGAATTGGCAATGGGTTGTTTCGTGAAAGAGTGAATGGTGATCTGTTTTTAACTTCATATATTAATAGGTATCATGTACACACCCTTTAATTACTGTTATACAGTTCGATTCTAAAAAATTATAGGATACTGACATCCATATCCAACCGCTTATCGTTTATTACTCCGTAAACAGCATTTAACTGGCTCTGACGATCATAACTAGCATGGCATTGAACCCATCTAACTATCGTGAAATTCAGCTATGAGAAAACCAGTTTACCCGTATCGTAAATGCGACGAAAACACCTATGAATTCGTCAGTATAGGAAAGAAAAACATTGTTAAGAATGTCGAATTTACGCCAACAGCTATTGAAGGTATTATTAACCTTGGGTTCGGCGACCTATTGGACGATGGAAGTCTCAATGACCAGGTTAATTCAAACAACGGAGATATTGCCATGGTAATATCTACAATCATAAACATTATCACAGCCTATACTTTGGTTAATCCTACGGTCAAAATCTTTTTCAAGGGAGCACAGAGGATAGAACAAGATTTTATGGAAGAGTTATAAAGACCTACTACCAGGAATTTACAAGCAATTTTGTGATTACCGGCCTGAGATTAGACACTATGACTGAAGAACTCTTCAACACTGACCAACCTTATATATATAAAGTTTATTTTATTCAAAGAATTGCTTAACTTTACACTATGTTATCAAAAAAGGAAAAATCAGCTATACCAAAGGTAACTACCTATTTTTTGATGAAAATGGAGTGGTGCTTGGTAAAACCGTTTCAGACGGGCCTACAAAATTTCAGAAAAGCTGGCCAGCGCCAATGAAATACTGAAAAAGCAACTTTGCTTCCTCCCTATAATAAAAAGTAAAGCAGTCTTCCAATTCAAGGAAGTTCCCGATAAAAGAAGAGGGTTTAGCCGGCTTGAAATCCAGCTAAACCCTCTTCTTTTAAATACGCTTGTTAGCAGTTTTTGATATGGATACCCAATTGAGCCACTGCCTTTTCACCTTTGGCAGTGAGGATCACCGTTCGTTCATGGGCTTTTCTGCGCAACCAGTTAAGCGCCAGCATTTGATCCAGCAAAGCGGCGCCCAGTGCACCGGCCAGGTGGTGCTTCCTTTCTGTCCAATCGAGACAGGGGCGTGCAAACAAACGCTTTTGCTGCTTCAGATCAGCGATATCAATACCCAGTTCCTCAAACCAGGTAGTTCCCTTAGTAGTAACCTCGTATTCATCCTCCCGGAGGTGGATGATTTTTTGCTGAACCAATCCCTGTGTGAGGTTGACGGCTACTTTACCAGCCAGGTGATCATAACAGGTACGGGCATATTGAATATCGCCATTCTTAAAAGACTTGCTGGGGTGTACCTGTTCCTTACCCGGTATTAGCTGTGAAATGGCCTCCAGGGCTGTGGCTACTTCCGATTTGGCAAACCGGTAATACCGGTGCTTGCCCTGCTTCTCCATTTTTAAGAGATCGGCTTCCATGAGTTTAGTCAGGTGGTTGCTGGCTGATTGAGGTGAGATACCGGCCATCAGTGCCAGTTCGCCGGCAGTATACGCCCTGCCATCCAACATACTCCACAACATGGTAGCGCGGGCTGGTTCCCCTATCAGGGTTGCCATTGCAGCAAACTGTTGATCAAATTCCATATTTCATTGTTGAATGAAGTGTAGTGATATAAAGGTAGGTATTATTGCTGCCGTAAAACAAATATACCCATGACTCAACCGGTATTATTCCGGCATTCGGACATGCACGATCCGTACAAGCATTATATGCACATGCTGGAACAGGAAAATCTATTTTATGATGCGGATAATAAGCTCTGGGCCGCCTATAGTTATCAGTGTTGTTCCTTGCTATTGAACCATCCTGCTGCATGGATACCAACTCCTGCTGTTCCGGCTGCGGGCGTTTTAAATGATGCAGCCAACCTGTTATTGGAACACCTGGTAAGGCTTAGCAATCCACCGGCTCATACAACGATCAGCAGCATTACTATGCAGGTATACCAATGCTTGCAGCCCGTTCCTGTTGATCCTTTATTGAAAAGATTGCTGGCAGCAGGTGCTATTTCCGGACAGGTAGATTGGGTAAATGGCATTGCCAAACAATTGCCTGTATTGCATTTACTACAAGGCTTTGGTTTTACTGATGATGATAGCAAAATTGTTTTGCAATACATCGCGCAGCTTGTACAAATCATGTTGCCGGTAAAAAATGAACAGCAGGTAAAACAGGTCAATGAAGCGGTGGATAAATTGTATGGTATTGCAGAACAATATATTCTCCATCATAAGGCGCTTGCTGCCATCATTGGTAAGAACGGTCCTATTCCGGCCCACGAATGCCTGCTGCTTGTTACGGTGAATTTACTGGGCCTGTTGATCCAAAGTTATGAGGCAGGCAGGGGGCTTTTGAGTAATGTTTTGCTGCAAGCTTTGTCATTTCCAGGCCAGGAAAAATGGCGGAATAATCAAATAACATGGGAAGCATTCGTAACAGAAACGCTGCGATACAATCCACCCAACCATCAAACACGCAGGATACTACAAGAAGACCTGTTATTGAACAACCGGCTGCTACCCCAGGGAGCGATGGTGGTGTTGGTATTGGCATCGGCCAACAGAGACCCTGCACGGTTTAGTGATCCTCATTTATTTGATCCCTGCAGGCCGGGCAATGCAGATCACTTAAGTTTTGGACGGGGCGCTCATGCCTGTATTGCACGGTATAGCCTTTTGCCCCTGGTAGCTGAAGTCATGAAAAGCCTGTTCACTGAATATCCGCAAGTGCGCTTATCAACTGGCTCAATCAGTTACGAACCGCTTATTCATGCGCGCCTGCCCGCTGCTATGTTCTTGTCTTTATACTAAGAATCAACTTATCCTACCAGGTATAGCCATAAAAACCATCCGGCAATAGCGGGATGGTTTTTCCTGACCCCTTGGTCAGCAGATATTTTGATGGATCTTACTCCGGTTAGGCGAAACCAACCTGGAGTGCCCATGAATGATCTGTTGATTTCATGAATACCTCCTTTTCTTTGGTGAATCCTAAAGTTAGGGAAAAATGATCATGCGTTATGTTGGCAATAATAATTTTAACTTTAAGGCAGATGAGTAAACAAAGCGCAGGCATCCTGTTGTATAGGAAGGCCCACAATCATATAGAAGTGCTGCTGGTATATCCGGGCGGCCCCTATTTTACGGGCAAAGATGCCGGCAACTGGACGATTCCCAAAGGGGAATTTACGGAAGAGGAAGCGCCTTTACAGGCGGCCATACGGGAAATGGAAGAAGAAACGGGCTTCACGCCGGAAGGTACCTTCGTGGCGTTGAACCCCATCAAACAAAAGAGCGGTAAAATTGTTCACTGCTGGGCGGTGGAAAGTGACCTGGATGTAACAACCATTGTCAGCAATACTTTTGAACTGGAATGGCCTCCCAAATCGGGGCGTAAGAAAACCTACCGCGAGATAGACAAAGCCGCCTGGTTTACCATTACAACAGCGAAAGAAAAGATCAATGAACGGCAAATACCGCTGCTGGAAGAGTTGGAGCAAATAGTACACAGTTAGGCGGGTTTTAGTAACTTACCGCTGGTTATGAAAGAGATCGAAGACATCATAGGCGCTTATCAAAAAGCCACTGTCGCCGGTAAGCAAACCGCCCTGGCTACTGTAGTACATGTAGAAGGATCATCCTACCGAAGACCGGGGGCCAGGATGCTGGTAACAGCGGATGGCGAATTGACAGGCGCCATCAGTGGCGGATGCTTGGAAGGTGATGCACTCCGGAAAGCATTACTGGCCATATCGCAGCAAAAGAATAAGCTGGTGACTTATGACACGACGGATGAAGATGATCTGCAATTTGGCGTACAACTGGGCTGTAGTGGCATTGTACACATCCTGTTTGAACCTATTGACGCTTCACTTCCTCTCCACCCCATTAGTTTATTGGAAAAAGCCATGGCTACGGGAAAAGAGACAGTGATCGTAACCCTGTTTTCCCTGCGTGCTTATGATGGTATACAACCTGGCACCTGCCTGCTGCATACGGAAGCAGCTACCTATAGCCGGATAACAGATACCGCATTGGAGAATGACATTCACCGGGGTATACAAGAAGCCTTGCACAGCGACACCTCCCTGCTCCGTGAATATACGCCCGGACCTGTTCCCATTACAGCCCTGATAGAATGGTTACAACCTCCACCCTCGCTGGTGGTGGCAGGTGCAGGCAATGATGCCATTCCGCTGGTTAAGATGGCCCATATCGCAGGCTGGCATATTACGGTAGCTGATGGAAGACCCAGCCAGGCCAACCGGCGCCGGTTTCCGGAAGCCAGGCATATCATTGCCGACAAACCACCGGCAGTAATAGCACAGTTGAAGACCAATCCGCAAACAGCCTTTGTACTGATGACGCACAATTACAATTATGACAAAGAAATGCTGCAACTATTGCTGCAGCGGTCCTGTAGTTATATTGGGGTATTGGGGCCAGGAAGGAAACTGGAACGCATGTTACAAGAAATAACAGCAGCAACCGGCCAGCCCATAGAGGCAGCTACAAAAAGCCATCTATATGGCCCTACGGGCCTGGACATTGGGGCAGAAACTGCCGAAGAGATCGCCCTATCGGTAATGGCAGAGATCAAGATGGTGCTGGCGGGAAAGAAAGGACAATCGCTGCGTGATAAGAAAGGATCGATACATGAGCATGAACACGTGATTATACGGGATGAAACGCCCAGGCCCAGCAACACAGCGGTAAGCTGCACCATTACCGATCAACTCAATAATCCTACGGAGATATGAATACAGCCGTATTGGTATTGGTTGCCGGCGCTTCTTCAAGAATGGGGCAGCCCAAAATGTTCCTGCCCTATAAGGGCAGCACTTTATTGGACCACCTGCTTGAGGCAGCAACTGCGGTGAGTGATCCGGCTTTTGTAGTAACGGGCGAACACCATGCTGCCATTGCTTCGGCCCTTCAAGGCGCTCCCATACACCTGATCCACCATCCTCAATGGCAGGAAGGTATGGGCTCTTCCATTGCTGCAGGGGTAACGGGCATACTGCAAGCCGGTTATACACCCAACGAGATCATCCTTACAGTTTGTGACCAACCTTTTGTAAATGGGGATCTGCTGCACCACCTGGTTATTACCAAATACGGATCGGGCAAGGACCTGGTAGCCTGTGCTTACAACAACACGATTGGAACCCCTGCCTTGTTTGACAAGAAATACTTCAAGGCGCTGATGGCGCTACAGGGACAACCGGGTGCAAAAAAGCTCCTGCAACAATCGCCTTCCGAAGTGGCTACGGTGGACTTTCCATTGGGAAGCATTGATATTGATACGCCTGAAGATTATGAACAATTAGTTAATTTGAGAATTTGAGAATTTGAAAATGCCTTTGAGGAACCAAGGGATCGTTTGGGATAAACTATTGGATAATTTGAAAATTGGATAATTTGAAAATGCTTTTGAGGAACCAGGAGGTAGTTGGGCTTGGAGTATGCTTTTGTGTAAACGATTGAGAAGTAAAATTTGAAGAATTAACCAGGCTTGCTTAGCATTGTATACTCAATAACGCCAATATGATCACCAGCCGGTCCTTTTTACCCCTTGTTGTAACGGTTCTCTCTGCAGGACTGCTTTCCTGTAGCTCAACCGGGAAAGCTACTTCCACTACCGGAGCAGATACTTTATCACCTGTATATGAAAATGCACAGCCCCAGCTGATCGCCCGGCAGTTTAAATTTACAGAAGGTCCGGCTGCGGATGCAGCTGGCAATATCTATTTCACCGATCAGCCCAATGATAAGATATGGAAATATGATACGGAAGGTAAACTCACGCAGTTCCTCGATAAAACCGGCAGGGCGAATGGTCTTTATTTCGACAGGAATGGCAACCTGATCGCCTGCGCCGATGATGTCAACGAACTGTTATCGTTCACACCCGACGGCAAGGTGACGATCCTGATGGACAATTACCTGGGTAAAAAATGAATGGTCCGAATGACCTGTGGATCGACAAGAAGAATGGTATTTACTTCACCGATCCCTATTATCAACGGGATTACTGGACCAGGAAGCAACCCGAACTGGACAAACAACAAGTGTATTACCTGGCGCCAGGCAGCAAAGCACCGGTGATGGTAGCCGACAGTTTTAACCGCCCCAATGGCATTGTAGGCAGCAAGGATGGGAAAACGCTGTATGTAGCAGATATCGGCGCGGGTAAGATCTATCGCTACAGCATTAATAAAAACACCACTTTAAGCAACCGGACGCTTTTTGCCAACCAAACGGCCGATGGTATTACACTGGATAATGAGGGAAACCTGTACGCGGCCGGCAATGGCATCACGGTGTATAATCGCAAAGGAGCAAAGATTACCCATATTGATATCCCTGAAAAATGGACCGCCAATCTTTGTTTTGGCGGTAAGAACAGGGACCAGCTATTTATCACCGCTTCTACAGCCGTATATGTTTTACGAATGCGCGTAAAAGGAATAGAATAAATACTGCCCGATTGGATTAGGGTACTGGGCTCTACAAACGACATACCTGTATTCACCGTAATTATATCATTCATTAATACCTGTATAACCGATGCGTGCTTTATTCAACTACCGTTCCCTGCTCCTCTCCTGTTTATTACCTGCAGGATTGCTGGCCCAAAAGAACCAACAGGCGCCTGCTCCTGTATTGCCGGTACCCACTGCGCAGCAGCTGGTATGGCATGAAATGGAAATGAATGCCTTTGTACATTTTACGACCAATACTTTTACGGACCTGGAATGGGGGTATGGGGATGAGCAACCCGGCATTTTCAATCCTACGCAGACCAATGCGGGTCAATGGGCCAGGACACTGAAAGAAACAGGTTTTAAAACGCTGATCTTAACCTGCAAGCACCATGACGGCTTTTGCCTTTGGCCCAGCAAATACACGGAACATTCTATTAAACACAGTCCCTATAAGAATGGGAAAGGAGATATTGTGCGGGAGGCCAGCGATGCTGCCAAAAAGTATGGGCTGCAATTCGGGGTCTACTTATCGCCCTGGGACAGGAACCGGGCCGATTATGGCCAGGCTTCTTATCTTACTTATTACCGCAATCAATTAAAAGAATTGTTTACCAACTATGGACCGGTTTTCGAGATGTGGTTTGACGGAGCCAATGGAGGTGATGGTTATTATGGCGGGGCCAAAGAAAAAGAAGGATCAATGGGGCTACGTATTATGACTGGCCCACCACTTTGCAATTGGTGCGCGGTATGGCGCCCAATGTTATCTTCTTCAGCGATGCTGGTCCTGGTGTGCGGTGGGTAGGCAATGAACGGGGTGTGGCCGGCGAAACGAACTGGAACACTATTTCTACGGACACCTTATTTGCCGGTAAAGCGAATATAGAAAACCTACTCAATACCGGGTCGCCTGATGGACAACAATGGGTACCTGCAGAAGTGGATGTATCCATCAGGCCAGGCTGGTTTTACCATGCCAAAGAAGACAGCCTGGTTAAAACACCTGAAAAGTTATTTGACATCTACCTCACCTCCGTAGGGCGTGGATCAACGCTGTTATTGAATGTGCCGCCCGACCGCCGGGGTTTGTTTCATGAAAACGATGTGAAGGCATTGTATGGATTTGCGGCGCTGCTGAAGAAGGAATTTGGGAAGAACCTGGCTTTCAAAGCAGCAGTACAGGCTGATAGTTACCGTGGCAACCAGGCGGACTTTGCAGCCAGCAACCTGACCGATGGCAAAAAAGAAACTTACTGGACTACAGATGATGATAAAACGACGGGGAGCTTTGAAGTAACACTTCCAGCCAGCTCGCCTGTAAAATATATTGTACTGCAGGAATATATTCAACTGGGTCAACGGGTAAAATCCTATACAATCGAAGCCTGGCAGAACGGCGCCTGGAAAAAAATAGCCGACGGCACCACCATTGGGCATAAGCGCATTGTTAAGATCGCCCCGACCACTACCAATAAGATCAGGGTACATATTACCGGTTCCAAAGCCTGCCCTGTTATTTCAAACCTGGAAGTATTCTAAATGGTTAACCTATCTATCCGCCGGGGGCAAAACGTTTAAAGTAATATCTCCCCTGGCGGATTTAAAAAAGCATTAATTTGGAGCAAACCTGCTATTGATTAATGTATACCAACTTAGTACGAAGCATTGCCTGCTGCCTCTTCTGCCTGGGCCTGTCAAGCGCCCTGCTTGCACAGAACAAACAGCCCCTTTTAAAGTCATCGGATTTTATACAGCCAAAAGTGATCAGGCGCATATCAGTTATGTGCATGAGGCCAATAAATGGCTGGCCAGGGTGGCTACCGAAAATAATTTTGTTTACGACTCCACCAATGACTGGAACAAGTTGAACACTTCCTTGCTGGCGCAATACCAGGTAGTGCTGTTCCTGGATACCCGGCCCGATTCGGCAGCACAGCGTACCGCCTTTCAGCAATACATGGAAAAAGGAGGCGGCTGGATCGGTTTTCATTTTGCCGGCTTTGCCCTCACGCCTTCTGCTTATCCGCAAAACTGGGATTGGTACCATGACCAATTTTTAGGGGCAGGACAATACAAGGGGAATACCTGGCGGCCCACATCGGCGGTATTAAGGGTAGAAGGTGGTAAACATCCCATTACGCAACACCTGCCAGCTACTTTTAGATCGGCGCCCAATGAATGGTATAGCTGGGAAAAGGACCTGCGCAAGAACCCCGCAATAAAAATACTCTTGTCGATCGACTCCACCAGCTTTCCCTGGGTACAGGCCCCAAGCAACATGAAATATGGCATAGTGGTTATTACCCGGTGGCCTGGACCAATACGCATTACCGGATGCTGTATGTAAACATGGGGCACAATGACATTGATTATGAGCACAAGACCAATAAGGAGTTGTCGCTCACTTTCTCCAATACCACGCAACAGCGGTTTATACTCGATGCCCTGATGTATTTGGGCAAGCATAAAACAAGGAAGTAATAAGATATGGTGTTGAAACAAAGACAGGGTCAGGTGGTACTTGTTGACCGGCAGTCTTGTCGAAGGCGGGCCACCCTGCCGCGCTGCTTTGCCGGGCTGCAGGGTGACTCACCTTTGGTCTAAAGGAGCCTGTCGAAACCTGCTTAACTGCCTTCCCTGCCTTCGACAGACCCTGGCTGACAGGTATCAAACAAAACCCCGGAATGGCCTTTGCAGGTTGTTCCGGGGTTTGTGTTGTATGGGCTTGTTCCAGCTTGCGGCAGTTAGTTATTCTATCCTTTTAGCTGATCTTATGCACGTACAGGTTGTCATAATAAACATATCCTACGGTAGAAGACATCCAATAATCCTGGCTGCCTCCACGGAAGGTATGGAAAGTAACATTTTTGATCAGGCGCTGTGCATCGTTGGTAGTCCAGCGGATGGGAATATCCAGCAGGGTATTACCATCGATAAGTATCTGCGCCCGGCCATTGGTACTGCTGCCTGTATTGCTTTGGATGTACATGTGCACCCGGTAGGTTTGTCCTTTGACCAGGCTACCTGAGGAGGGATAGGATTTCCCGAAGTTATCACCGTATTGACCTACCTGGTCACGATGATAAACATAGGGATGGAAATACACGCGGCCATTGTTGTTGTACCACATGAGGCGCAGGGTACCGCCATTGCCATCCCAGGCAGGATCGCCGCCTGTGTTTCCTTCGCCAATGGCAAAACCGAAACCACATTTACCACCCCTGCTCCAATCGAACTGGCTGTGGAAACGGATATCAAAATCGAGTTCATAAGCCGATCCGTCAGAGACATCAATATTGCTTACAATACCACCCGCGCCGGAAAGGGCATTGGGCTCCAGGGTAGTACGCAGGGTACCATTGGAGATCATGGAGCGGCCCTGGTTCCAACCGCTGATATTACCAAAATCGGCATTGGCCTGGGCGGTGGTATACTGGCTGCCATGGGTATAGCTGTCCCAGTTTTCTGAAAAAGTACTGTTAATGGCATTCAATGTTACATCTTCCGGCGTCGCGCCTTTGTGCAGCTCTTCTATATCAGCCGGTTGGTCAATGGGCGACTTTTGACAGGATAAGGTAGCTATGCACAGGAAAAGCAGGCAGATAGCCACATAATGGTGAGATTGGTTTTGATTTGCATTTTTCTTCATTTAATTGGATAGACAATATAATAGGAACAAGACCATACGCATTATTGGTGGGCTTGACCACGCCCGGGCAGGCGTTTTAGCAGCAAATCACTTGGGAGAACATGAAACCATGGGCGCTTAGCGGAAAAAAAGAGGCGCCTGTATTGAAGATAATACATTGTTTTAATCAAAAGATAATCCCGGTTGGCAATTTACTAAGCTGTATATACCTGCAGGACCAATAAAGCAGGGGTCGTTAGCTGGTTATTTATTATTTTTACAGCCATTACTCTATAAAAGAAGTAGAATGTCGGGGAAAGTATTAGTTGTTAAGCTGGGAACAGCGGTGATCAGTAACCAGGAAGGGAATATTGATACACATATCATTAAAAAGGTAGCGGATGAGATTGCGGTATTGAGCCGCCAATACCGGTTGGTATTGGTATCGAGTGGCGCGGTGGGCAGTGGCAAAAAGTTCCTGCAGGATTATAAAGGCAGTTTATCGGAACGCAAGGCGGCCGCGGCCGTAGGCAATCCGATCCTGATACAATTGTATGCGCAGTATTTCAAACCACATGGTATTACGGTGGCCCAGGCGCTTTGTGAGCGGGTGCATTTCTCTAACCGGAAGCAGTTCCTGCAGTTAAAAGAAACCTTTACCACTTTTTGGCAAAACGGCATTGTACCGGTGGTGAATGAAAACGACCTGGTGAGTAATGTGGAGATCAAATTCTCTGACAATGATGAACTGGCTACGCTGATCGCCATTGGTTTTGATGCTTCGGCCCTGGTACTGTGTACGTCGGCCGGTGGTTTGCTGGACGACCAAAAGCAGGTTATACCACGTATAGAAAAAGTGGCTTCGGTGATGAAGTATGTGAGTACAGAAAAAGTGGACTGGGCCTGGGAGGCATGATCTCCAAACTTACTTTTACACGGTTGGCCACTTCACTGGGTATCCAGGTAGTGATATGCGGCCTGAAAGGCGATCATCCGCTTACAGCAGCCTTAGCAGGGCGCAATGGTTCTTACTTTGAACCACAGGCATCGACCCTGGGCGCCCGCCAGAAATGGCTGGCCAGCGGCTCGGTAACGCTGGGTACTATTTATGTAGATAAAGGAGCAGCCAAAGCATTGTTGTCCAGGAAGAGTTTACTCATGGTGGGCATTACACATACTACCGGCAAATTTGCAGCGGGTGAGGTAGTGCAAATCATTGATGAGGAAGGAAGTATTTTGGGAGTGGCCAAAACCAGGGCAGATGCCAAAGCCATCAATACTCAATTAACCGTGAAGAATGTGATCGCCGCCCATGCGGATGATATTGTGCTGTTTTAACATCAACACCATGAAAGCAGTATTACCCTTATTGATAAAAACACACCGGGCAGCCACCAGCCTGCAAGGGCTTAGCAATAAAAAATTGCAGCAATTGCTGCAGGCGCTGGGTGATGAATTGGTGGCGAGCACCAAAGCACTGCTCAAAGCAAATGCCCAGGACCTGGCTAAACAAGCGGCGGATAATCCCGCAATGACCGGCTGCTCTTAACAGCAGATCGCATTAAAAGCATTGCCAACAGCATTAAAAAAGTAGCCAAACTACCTGACCCAACGGGCAAGGTATTGGAGAAAAACGCTACCGAATGGATTACAGTTACAAAAAATAAGCGTGCCCCTGGGGGTAGTAGGCGCCATCTATGAATCGAGGCCCAATGTAACTTTTGATATTGCCGCGCTTTGCCTGCGCAGCCGCAATGCCTGTGTATTGAAAGGCAGTAGTGAAGCAGCACATACCAATGAAGCAGCAGTAAAGCTGATCAAGAAGGTGTTGAAAGCACAAGGCATCCATCCCGATGTAGTAACGCTGTTGCCCGCCGCACGGGAAGTAGTAGACCAGCTTTTACTGCCACCAAATACATTGATGTATTGATACCCCGGGGCTCGGATAGCCTGATACAATATGTACGCAAGAACAGCCTGGTGCCGGTAATAGAAACAGGGGCAGGTGTGGTACATGTATATGTGGAAGGAAAAGCCAACCTGCAAAAAGCAGTGAATATTGTGGTAAATGCCAAAACATCACGCCCCTCGGTATGTAATGCTGCAGACACGATATTGGTAGATAAAAAAGTAGCCAGGCCCTTCCTGAAAGTACTGGCTCCCTTATTCAAAGCACAGGAGGTGGAAATATTTGCAGATACCACTGCACATGGATTACTGAAGGGATATCCTCATTTACAAAAAGCCAGGCCGGTTGATTTTGGCCGGGAATTCTTAAGTCAAAAATGCGCCATTAAAATAGTAGCAGGTTTAGATGAGGCATTGGCCCATATCGCCACCTACTCCACCAAACATTCGGAAGCCATTGTATCGGAAGATAAAAAAGCCTGCGAACGTTTTATCCTGGAAGTAGATGCGGCTGCGGTGTATACCAATGCATCGACGCGCTTTACCGATGGAGAAGAATTTGGCCTGGGCGCCGAAATAGGCATCTCTACGCAAAAGCTGCACGCGCGCGGTCCCTTTGCCCTGGAAAAGCTGGTGACAGAGAAATGGGTGATACGCGGTAATGGGCAGATACGGTAACGTTATCCATTCAATTGTTGTAATATCGTGGGATCCTGTATTTGGTGATCCCTTGCCAGGAGCAGCACTTTGGCCATCACCTCTGCTGATTTTGGATCCTCATCTACAAAGGGCAGGAATAAGCGGCCCCGATGCTGGGAATGAACCGGCAGGATTGATAAATAACCTGCCGCCATTTTATGGGCTATTGCGCTACCGAGGTGAACGCTGTATTGGCCCATGGTACCCACTATTTTTGCATGACTTCCTATGATCTCTACGTTGCTGATCTTAAACAACCGCAAAGTCTCGCGCAAGAGCGCTGCACGCATTTCTATGGATGAATGGCTGGCCTCGGCATCTACTGCTCCTGCATGGGCCACACTGACCACAAGATCAAGATCGCGCATCACTTCACTGAATATGATAGCTGGAATATCAGTAAAGGCAATATTTTTGAAGGTTTTCAGATCATGAAACACTACTGTTTCGAGGGTAGGGTTCTCAATTTCTGCCGGTGAAAACCAATCGGCCATCGCAAATATTTTGGCCACGAAGCCTTTCTTATGAAATACTTTTGCAGGCCTTCTTCATAGCTTACCTTCCAGTTCCTTGCCTTCAATAAGGCCGCAGTTTGTTTGGGCTGCACCTGGTGGCCGGCATAGCGCCGGGAAACAGACTTTTCACTCAGTTCATCAGCCGTAGGCAGGTACAACTCGCGGAATACCTGTTTAAATGGTTGTTGCAGGGATTGGTCAAATATATACCGCTGGTAACTAACCCAGGCACCCAATCTGTGTAGATCACTGCAATGGGCAATACGCAACAATGCCGTTGCAGGTACGGAAAAGGCTTCTCCATCGGCTGTTACCAAATGCCCGTCGCGGAAAAAGCCATGGGCTTCTATTGCACTTTCTGGATTAACTGCTACCAATACCAGCTTTTGCAGGTGTTTGATAATGACGGGATGTTCAAAAGGTTGACTATTTCGGAGAATAAGAATTCGTCGCCCCGAACCATGGCTTCCTCCAGCGCCTTACGGGAACGTTTCCATTGTTCCCGCAAGGTTTTCCTGAACTCCATCAGTTCTACTACTTTCTTATCCTTTTTATATTTAGCCGGGATGGCTTTCAGTGCTTTATCGTCTTTATAAGCTATCACATCGGCCTCCCCTTCTTCATCAATAGAGAGTCCGATCATTATATCGTCGTATTGTACGCGGGTTTCTTTGGCCAGGATCTGCTGCACCTGTTTTGACTCCATGGCCCAGGTAAGACGTTGAGGATCGGGATAGCCGGCATTGCGGGCCAGGTTTTCCATGGCCACCCGGATGGCCGATGCTTCACTGGATTGTTTGAGGCTGCCAAACTCCCTGCTTTCTTTCCTGAACTGCTGCAAGTATTCATATCTTGCCAATACATCTTTTGCCGGGTTGGATTTAAGCAATGGCACCAGGCCATAGATACGCAGGTAATCCTGATCGCGTTTGCTTTTAATCTTTTCTGTAACCTCTTTCAGGCTGAGGATGCCCAGTAGCACATCTGCATATATCCTGGCCCTGCGGTGGCCATTCCCATCACTGATGTATTTGGCAGCATCGTATACAACGGCCCATCTTTCTTTTCCTATTTCTTTATAGGCTTTCAGGAACCATTCTTTATCGACAGCCCCATCTTTGAAGTCCTGCAGATCGACGGATGAATACCGGGCTATTTCGGTTTCCGACTCGCCGGTCTCCTCTTTGTAAACATCTGTTTTTGTATGGGCATGCATCCACCAGATGGCAAATTCAATCCTTTCCAGCCAAGGTAACTGCTTACCATTTTTTTCCATTGAGGGGCGTATACGGCTGTTTCAATAAGGCGGACGTCGTTGACCTTTATGTTGTTCATGGCCTCATCAAACATTTGCTGTGTATCTGCCGGGGCCGGATGACAGGATTTGAGCAGTGCGCTGAATGATTCCTGTTTATTCTTTTCTTTGCTTCCGTAGGAATAGATATAACCCTTGTACAAAGTGGTTTTACCCATGCCGGCCAAAATTTCGGCCAGGCGGTTTATGCCAAAAATAGTCTGCAGTCCGGATGTAAATTCCGTGACCGGGGTGGTGGAATCGCCCCTTTTCAATTCAATATCCAACAAATGCTCCCTTACCTTTTCAAACATGGGTGGCAGAAAAGGGAAAGCGACATCATAGCTGTAATCTTTTTTATGGCGTTGTGTTTTTGACAACACCTGCATATTATCGGTGGTCAACAAGCCGCGGTACATTTCGTCTTCGCTAATGATACCGGCCTGGTATGCTTTACAGAAGATCAACAAGGGACCGTTATTGCCTTTCGCCGCTTCCAGCAATCCGGAGAATTGCCGCCAGTGGTACAGATCCCAACAACTTTGTACGAGGCTGTCTTCGAGACCCTCGAGGTGGAGTGCCTGCAGGAAAACATTGAGCATGTGGATGGATTGCCATCCACGGTTGTCGCTTGTATTATAAGGATTGGGATCCCGGTATTGCAAAAGGGAACTGTCCATGGATGCAAATAATCTTGTTGCAGCACCTAAACAAAATTCATTCTTTTGCTCAAAGGGGTATATACAATTAAGCGCTTTAGCAATACCGAATATGGGGTTCCAATAGCCCGGTTTGGCGGTACTATTGGGCAGTAGGTTATCCAATTCCGGTATTTGCTTTGCCAGGAGTTGTATGACAGCCTCCTCCATTCCATAACCACTGTTGGCCGACAGGGAAATGATGAACAGGTCAGCGGGCTGAAAGTTCCATTTCAGGTACCATTCTTCCCATATCCCAGACAGTGGATAGGTCTCGTATTCTTCACGGCCCGTAGCGCCTTCCTGCAGGATTCGTGTTTGTCTAAACTGATTGCCCAGTAAGATCTTTTGTTTCGTGTTATCCCAATTTTCTACCTCATATTCATGGTCCTGGTATTGGGCTACGAGGTCGTTGAGGTCTGTAAGGGCTTCTACCAACCGGTTCAACGGCATGGAGAAGGCATAATCATGCCGGGCGTAGCATTGTTCATAAAAGCTATCGGGATCAATGCGGGGTATTTTCACTTTGGCTAAACCGGCGGGATTGAAAATACCAAAACCATTGGCAGCAGAAACATCGGCGAAGCTTTCGCCGGTGGTTAGTTGGGCCAGTAATATCTCTTCTTTCTGCGAAATGTTCTTTCTTTCTCTAAAGTCGGTGAGCCAGGTAGCAGCGGCGGCAGGCAATTGATCTGCCTTGTGCAGCTGTAACAGGATGTCGAGACCGGCGAGCCGCTGTTCGCCATCTCCCTGGCGCAATACTGTTTCCAAAATGGGCAGTAAGTGCTCTGCCGGTTGTTTTACCAACAGGGAAATGACGAGGTTGCGGAACCCTGCCGCTTTGCGTTTTAGCAAATCGGGGAACAGGCCCATCTCCTCTTTGGTAAAGACGGTATTGTATAGAGCCTTATACGCGATATCATATTCACTTCTGTCGCCAATAATGGAAAAGGCATATTTGCGTTGAAGGGGTGTTAGATCTGTATTATTATTATCCGCCACCTTATACGTGTATTCGGTGTGTTTGGGCAGGATGATGCGGCTTAATTGACGCCTAGTAGCTGCATCCATATCGCTTAAATAAGACAATACGGTGTGCAGTTTATCTTCCGCTGATTCCACGAGGTGCAACATAGCTTTTAGGATATTCATTTTATCAAAGCCGATGGTAACCCAGGGAAACAGGTAATGCTCAAAACGCTTTTCCTTTACGGTGATGCGCTTATAAAGGGCTTCGAGCTTGTGGAATAATTCGGGATACCAGTTGTTGTAATAAGCAGCATTCCCTGCGGGTTGCACAACCAAATGAATACAATTGATGGCATAGGAAAGGGGCTGTAATTCTTTATCGTCCAACGCCTGGTAATACAAAGGCATTTCAATCTTGTAGTGGCCTGTTTGGCTGGCAAAGAGCAGGGCGAGGGTACGCTTTTCGGCATTACCGTTTTGGTATAGTTGCTGCAAATAAGGGATGGTCTGCTCCACATCATATATGCCCTGTGCCCAGAGGGCCATGTACACCTCTGCATTGTTCTCGCTTTGTATGGCTGCGGGAATGCGGCCGGGATCTTCGAGGTAGTGGTGTGCTTTTTCGAGGAAGCCCCTGACAGTGTTTTCCCGCTCACTCTCCCAGCCCAGTCCGGCCCACACATCGACTGCCCTAACTACGGAAGAAAATCTGGCAAGGTTATGATCTATTATTACTTTGATAATGTATTTCAAGCCACCGATGCTGGTTTCATCGAGTGCTTCGAGTATGGTTTGCCGCAAGCCTTCTTGTCTTTGGGCAGCCAGCAGTAATTTCTCTACCAATAACCAGGCTTCCTGTTTTTCGCTGGCGAGGAGGGCTTTGATGATGCTGCGGGTGGCTTTCCCAATTTCGCATTTATTGAAAATAATATCTTCCAACTGTTGCAGCACGGGCTGGTGACCGGCATCAATGGCGGCCGCCCATAAGCGAAATAGACTGGCATTGGCATCACCCAATGTGTGGGCATACTTTATTTGTTCTGTAAGGGACAGGTCATAATACTGAAATACGGGGGTGTAGGAGGCATCATATCCGAATGTATAGGACTGGCGAATGACCTCTATGATGAAATCTATCTGATTGCGAAAATATAGTTCTTTATCGTTGGGAGACCGGAATGAACGGCGAGTCATTCCCTGCTGGTACATCTGGTACCTGATCTGTTTCAGGCATGGTTTACACAGGGGGCTTTTTCTGTTCCAAACCAATATTCCAACAGGACATAGTTTTCGGGATTGTCCCACTGTTCATAGCCCAGCAGTTCTTCTATCCGGTTGTACCGATCACTTTTGTAAGTAATCTTATCCATATAGTACCATTGCGGCTCCCCTAAATTAGCCTCGGGGATGATAAACAGCATTCCCAGTTCGGCACTATGCCTGGTAAGCAGTTGACCGGGCTGCCTGGCCCCTACTGCCGCTTTCACTGTAGGCTTCAGATTGGTTTGTTCTTTGGCATCGAGTATTTGCCGGAAATAAGTGGTGCTGGTAAGGATCCTATTCGGCATTAATTTCTGTTCCAATGCGGGGAGGGGCGACTGTAGCTTCATGATGCAGGGGTGTTTTGATGGGGGTTACCAATAGCTGCCGGCTAGAAAGGTGAGGCGTATAAAGGTGATGATGGCTTGTTCGCTGAGGGTGATGGACTGGCCGAGGCTGGTGCATTCTTCTTCCTCTACAAAGAGTGCAAACAGCCCATCTTCGAATGCCCGGATGGCGGTGTCGACTGCTTTGGCCGGATCGGCTTTGTTTTCATTGTAGATGCTACCGAAACCTATTTTGCCGGTAGAGCTTTGGGTTTGGACCGCTGTTTCACTCAAAAAAGGCAAGATGTTCTTTTCGGGAGACTTATTGTTGTATTCATCTACCTGCTGCCGCACTACTGCACTGATGAGTGCCTGGACAGTGGGATGCGTGCCAATGTCTTCAATATCAAAGACACGGGCACCAATCAGATCGTGCTTGCTGCCTGGCTGCTTTACTTTAATGGTTAACTGCATATCACTTACAATATAAGAAATGTTGTTCACCTACAATATCCCGTTGTTGGCATACAATGTACTCCAGCCCGGCCCTTTAGGGTATATTTTTATTTCCCTAATAAATACCTGCCAATGCGCCTGAAATTGTTATTGTTGCCAGCCTGCCTGATCTTTACTTCCTATGGTTTTGCCCAGGTAGCTATTAATGCCGACGGAACTGGTCCGGACAACAGTGCGATGCTGGAAGTAAAAAGCACGACCAAAGGTTTACTGATACCATCCATGACAGCGGCTCAACGAGCCGCCATAACCTCACCAGCTACCGGCCTGCTGGTGTATCAAACAGATGGCACTACCGGTTTTTATTATAACAACGGTACTGCTGCCACTCCCACATGGGTAATGCTCACCACCGCCAATGCAAGCTGGCAAACGGGCGGTAACAGTGGTACTACACCCACTACGCAATTCCTGGGTACAAAGGATGCGCAGGACTTTGTTCTAAAATCAAACAATATCGAGCGCTTACGGACCACGGGCGCCGGACAGGTGGTGATCAATGGCACGACTCCCAAATCAGGCATGGATGCCCTGGAAGTTTTTGGCAGTGGTGTGCCTGGGGCTACCACTGCTTTCGGGTTCCCCATCAATGGATATAGTGCCGGTAATTATGCGGGGGTATATGGAGAAAATACAGGCGTGGGTCAGGGCTTATTGGGACAAAACACATCCACGGGCGTAGGCGTGTATGGTGTGAACAATGGTACCGGCTTTGGGGTAGCGGGGCAAGCTACCAGCGGAAATGCCCTATGGGGACAAACCAATTCGGCTACCAATAGCGCCCTCAAAGCAACCAATGCTAATGCCACCGGCACGGGCGTACTGGCGGTGGGCAATAATATTACGGCCCCCGCCATGCATACCACAGGCTCGGGCCTGGCAGCCAGCGGCCGGTATGCAGGCACCTACACAGTAGGTACGGATGCCCTCGTTGGCATTGGTACGATTTCGCTGGGCAATGGGCTGACCAGTTATACTCATTTAGGCGCGGGCGCTGGCACCATTGCGGTGGGTGAAAACTATGGTGTGATTGGTTATGCCAGTACATCAGGGAGCCCTGTTGCAAACAATAAATGGGCAGGGTATTTTGATTATTTACCTTCCGGTAACGGATATGCTTTTATTGGTGGCCGTATGGGCAATGTGGATTATGGTATATTATCGATGGGTGTGAAATCGACCATGGTGCAGGATGCCGAAGGCAGGAATCGCATTATGTATTGTCCGGAAGCACCGGAGGTATTGTTTACCGATGCAGGAACAGGTAAACTGGTGAATGGCAAGGCATATATCACCATCGACCCTGTGCTGGCACGCAATATTACAGTAACACCGGAAAAACCATTAAAGGTATTTATACAACTGGAGGGAGATTGTAATGGGGTATATGTGACCAACAAAACAGCAGCGGGTTTTGATGTGATCGAATTGAAAGGTGGGCGTTCCAATACTTCTTTCAGTTACCAGTTGATCGCCAACCGGGCCAATGCAGTAGAGGCTAACGGGCGGGTACGTGCATCCTTTGCAGATGCCCGCTTCCCTGTAGGACCTGAAAGACCCGGTGGAAAAGAAACGGAAGTGGAAGCTACTAAAAGTCAGGAAGATGGAAAGTCGGAAAGACCGGAAGCCGGAAGGTGGAAATGAGTCTGGAGAGTCCGGAAGACCGAAAGTCCGGAAGACGGAAAGTCGGAAAGACCGGAAGCCGGAAGGTGGAAATGAGGATGGAGAGTCCGGGAGACCGGAAGACGGGAAGACGGGAAGTCGGAAAGTCGGGAAGAAAAAGATCAAAGCGGCGACTTCAGTACTTACTGACTTTCGGACTTTACTGAAGGATGACCTCGACAGGTTGACAAATAAGTTTAGAGTCCTAATTCTTTCAGGAATGCTTCTTTGTAATTGCTGCCCAGCGGTATTTCGATCCTGTTGAGGAATACCCGGTTGCCTTCGATGTGTGAGATGGCCGATTTATTAATGATGAAGGAACGGTGCACACGGATGAACAAGGAAGTGGGTAATTGTTGTTCAAATTGAGAGAAGGTCATGCCGGGCATGAAGGTATTGTGGTGGGTTATTATTTTGATATAATTGCCACTGGCCTCGGCATATAAAATTTCCTTATGGGGTATCCGGTAGATTTTGCTATCGGTTTTGATAAAAGGGCATCTTCGGGTTTAGGTTCTCCGGTTGACTGCATTATCGGGACCTGCTTATTCAAATGGCCGATGGCCTTATCTACTGCTACAATAAAACGCTCCAGGAAAAGGGTTTCAATAAATAATCGCAGGCAGCCAGGTCAAACGCATTCAGGGCGTACTCTTTATAGGCGGTGGTAAAGATCACCTGGGGAGGATCTTTTACTGTTTTGAGAAAGGCGATGCCATCCAGCACAGGCATGTTGATATCGAGGAACAGGATATCTACCTGGTGTTGCTGCAAGGCGGCTTTGGCCTCCAGGGCATTGGTACAGGAAGCCACTACCTGCAATGCCGGCAGGTGATTGCAATAGCCCTGGATTATTTCACGGGCAATGGGCTCATCATCGGCTATGAGGCAATTGTACCTGATCATATCATTTCGCTTTTAGCTGTAGCATCACGGTATAAAATTCATCGCCATCTTCGATGCTCAGGGTGTATTGGTCTTTATACAATAATTCTAATCTTTTCTTCACATTATCAATCCGAAACCGCTATTGGCATTCAGGATACCTTTTTCGCCCTTCATTCCTTTATTAGAATTTTTCACAGAAAACAGGATAGAATGCCCCCATATCTTCAGGCGCACATCGATATAGATATCCTTTTCGGTAGTATCCTTGGCATGCTTGAAAGCATTTTCAATAAATACGATCAGCAACAGGGGGCGATCTGTATTTTAGGATCAATATGGTAATCAAATTCAGTGGTCAGTTTCAGTTTCTCTCCGATCCGTATTTTCTCGAAGTCGATATAGTTATGGATATAGGCCATTTCACTTTGCAGGGGCACAAACTGCTCCCGGGCATCGTATACTGAATAGCGCAGCAGGTCGGACAGCTTCAGGAGCAGGGGCGGCACATTTTCATGCCTCGACAGGGAGATGCCGTAAATATTATTGAGGGTATTGAACAAGAAATGCGGACTAAGCTGGCTTTGTAACAATTTAAGTTCGCTTTGGCTTTGGGCTGCATCGGCGCGGGCATCCTGGAGTTGGCTTTTAATGGTGGTACGCACCGTCTTGATCATGATGCCCGTGGTTACGCTCAGCACCAGCAGGGGTAATCCAACCAACATAAGGGCAATAAATTGTATTTGGATCCTGAGAGAGAGATTAGCTGTAATAAAAAGCAGGATGGCGCAAGCCAGTATAATGATGATGAGGCGGGTAAAAATGAACGGGGAATCTCCTTGTATTTGCTGATCCATATTTGCGAAACGTACCGGCCAATGTAAATGCCCATCAGGAAATAAACAGTGATCAGGAAGGCCACCTGTTCTGTATTCCTGTTCATGCTGGCACTGGTATACATATTGGCTGCTAAAAAATGGGGATACCCGCAGCCAGGGTAAGCCATATATACTGAGAGTTGCTGCCAGACCGTTCACCGCCTTTATTTCTCCTCAATAACATATCAAATATTTTCATGCTTAAAAGTATTGCCTGCAAAGTGACGCGACCCCGGCATAAATAAAAACTTACCTGACGAAACCGGCCGGGGTGTTGCAGACCCCTGTTGGCAACTGACGAAGGCTTTGTCCTCCCAAATGGGCCTTCTGCCATGGACCCGCCCCCATACGTCATGATTATTTCAGGAGGCTGTTTTCGTGGGCCATTTTTGCCCTATACCCAAGCGACCTAAAATAACTACGCCATGAAATCATTCTTTACTATTATTAGCTTTCTGCTTATTTCACTGACCTTACTGGCCCGCCAAGGGGGCAAGACACTCAGCGGCCAGGTCAAAGATATACAAAATGAACCCGTACCGGGCGCTACGTTACGCCTGTTGCTGGCAAAAGACTCCAGCGTGATAGCCACTAAAACGGCCAGGGACAATGGCCGGTTTGAATTTACCAACCTGGCCAGTGGGGTTTACCTGCTTAGCATTACGGCTGCCGGCACGCAAAAATACACCAGTGGGCCGCTGACCCTGGAAGACAGCCGCAGCCAACTGGCGCTTCCTGCCATTATTTTAATGCCCCCAAAGAAAACAGACCTGAAAGCCGTAGAAGTGGTGGCCAAAAAGCCGCTCATAGAACAGGATATTGATAAAACGATTGTGAATGTGGAATCGATGATCAGCGCTTCCACCAGCAATACGCTGGAGGTATTGGAGAAAACACCGGGCATTACGGTTGACGCCAATGGCGAGATCAGCCTGCAGGGTTCTTCCGGCGTAAATGTATTGATCGATGGCAGACCTACTTATATGAGTGGCCGTGACCTGGCAGCTTATTTGCGGTCACTGCCGGGCGGCATGTTGGATAAAATAGAGTTGATGCCGAATCCACCCGCCAAATATGATGCTGCCGGAGGGGCGGTGATCAATATCCGCCTTAAAAAGAAAAGAACACAGGGGTATGCGGGAAGCGCCTCGCTTAATTATAACCAGGGAAAGATCGGCAGAAGTTACAATTCACTCAACTTGAATTACCTGAACCGGAAAGTAAACCTCTTTGGCAATTTCAGCTATGGCCGGTATGCAGGATTTTATGATGATGTAACAGACCGGTCGTTCAATACAGGCAATCCGCCTAAAACCGCTGCTGTGCAATTGCGGACCTATAGCTCTTCGGGCAGTGATGAATTTGGCGGCCGTTTGGGCATGGACTACACCTTATCGGCTAAGACCACCATAGGTTTTATTGTTAATAGTTCGAGCAGTGAAAGAAAAGAGCTACTGGATTATGTAAGTAATAGTTACAGTATAGGGAGTGCACCTGATTCAGTAGGTTGGGGCAGCACAGATTCGCGGGGCAGCTGGCGACAGTTGAGCGGCAATATCAACCTGCAACATAAGTATGATGATAAAGGAAAAGAGTTGACTGCTGATATAAATTACATTAATTACAACAACAAAGGTCATCAAACGCTGCAGAACTATGTAGCGGTTTCGCCAGGCGGACAGCCCCGGAATAATGACTTCTATTATAACCTGCCCTCCAATGTTGATATTTATACAGCCAGGGCCGATTACTCGCACCCCTTAAAGAACCGGGCGAGCCTATCAGGTGGACTCAAAACCAGTTTTGTAGAGAATGACAATCAATCGGATTATTATGGGGTGGCCGGTTCGACGAATACACCCGATTATGGCAGGTCGAACCATTTTATCTACAAGGAAAATATCAATGCTGCCTATATCAATGGCCGCAAGGATTGGAAACGATTTGGCATGCAGTTGGGGTTGCGGTTGGAGAACACGCAGATAAAAGGCAATCAGCTGGGCAATGCGGCCGTGCCTGCCAGTAGTTTTACCAATGATTATACCGGTTTATTTCCCACTGCTTTTTTTCCTATAAGCTGGATAGCCCGGGCCGCCATAGTTTGTCGTTCAACTATGCCAGGAGGATCAATAGGCCCGGGTACCAGCAATTGAACCCCTTTCTGTTCTTTGTGGACCAGTATTCATTTAACACCGGCAACCCTTACCTAAAGCCTTCTTACAACAATAGTGTATCCTTAACTTACCGGTACAAACAGCTGATCAATGCGATCTTCAACGTAGAGCGGGCTACGGACGGCTTTTTCAGCGCCGCCCGGATGGAAGACAATGTTATGATCTCCCGGTCGGAGAATATTGCTACGCGGCAGTTGGTCGCGGTGCTTTTATACCTCAATACAACACCTACCAAGTGGTGGACGTTCAACTTTCATATTGCCGGCGCAGAGTTTAGCACGAATGGGCAACTGTATACAGAAAAACTGGACATCAAGATCTATACCTGGCGCACCAACTTCCTCAGCCAGATGCGCTTGGGTAATGACTGGAGTCTGGAAGTATTTGCCGCTTATAATGGGAAGATGAATAACTGGCAGCGCCTGGTGCAACCAAGATATTGGGTGAATACAGCAGTTCAAAAGAAAATACTGAAAGGCAAGGGCTCGCTAAAGCTCAACGTAGAGGATGTTTTTACACCATGAAATGGAAGGAGGAGTTGAAGGGTTTGAAACAGGCGCAATCACTTAAAACTACCGTGAATGATACGCGCCGGGTAGGTATCTCTTTCAGTTACAGTTTTGGTAAAGAAACTTTTACGCGTAAACGCCGGTATAATGACAATACAGCGGATGATGTGAAAGAGCGAGTACAATAATACAAGCTGCGAGCTACGAGCTGCGAGTGGTGCGCGACAGGCTGTGAGCGGGGCAGTGATTTGAGAGCGGCGAGCATTATATGGAGATAGTCGGTTTATCATAAAGTGGGGAGCGGGTGTAGTGGCCCGCTCCTTTTTATGTTGTTACATTATTTGATATCAGGCGCTGCGAGAAGGATACCTCAAAGAGCAGCCAGGCCCAGATAAGGGTCCACAATATATTGAACAATTGGGCGCCAATGAAGGCAATGGCCGGACGGCCACCTTCTATCTTTACCAGATCGGTAAACCTGGCTTCCAATCCGATGGCAACAAATGCCAGTGAAAACCAAAGGGTACGCAAGCTGTTGAGGATACCGCTTACCGATTTGGCGGTATCGGCAGGTATCAGGAAGGAGAAGATGAGGGAGGCAGCAATGAAGCCCAATACAAATTTTGGAAACCTTTCCCATACAAGGCCCAATCCTGGTTTTTCGGTCTGCTCCTGCTTACCAGCTGTGGCAGCTTTGCGATAGGTCCACCAGATGGCAATGAAAAAGCAGCAACGCCTATCAATACATTTTGAGAAAACTTGATGATCACGCCTGCTTTCAAGGCCGCAGGTCCTACCAGGGCAGCGGCTGCGGTAACAGAAGCAGTCGTATCGAGTGTACCACCCAACCAGGCGCCTCCTACTATTTCGGGGATGTTGAGCACTTTTACGAGCCAGGGTTGTAGGATCATCATAGGAATGGCTACCAGCAATACCAGGGTAGTGATGTAAGACAGTTTCTTTTTATCGCCTTTAATAGCACCACTGGCTACAATGGCGGCTGATACACCGCAGATGGCCACAGCCGAGGCAAGTATTACGCCAAACTCATCATCGACCTTCAGCTTACGGCTAAGCCATAAGGCAAAGAACCAGACGACGCTGACCACCAATACCGCTTGCAGGATGCCGGGCAGTCCTGCCTTCACAATATCTGTAAACAGTACGCTGGTGCCCAATATAACGAGCCCTGTTTTGATAAAGAATTCAGAACGGGCAGCTTCCGTAGCCAATCGGGAATTTTGGTGAGGTTGCCAATGAGCAAACCTATCACCAGGGCAAATACCACATATTCCACGCCATAATAGCTAATGGTTTTATTGCCTGCAATGATAAGGGAAATGATACCCAGGATAAATATGAGGGAAAAACCTGCCAGGTAGTTTTTGATACTGCCACCTGATAAGCCAATAGCAATAGCAGACAGGAAGGCAAACAGGACTCCCAAACCGGCTACTAACAACAGATTGGAAGCAGTTAATACCTTATTCAACAGATCATCTGTAGTGGCCCATTGGTACACAGGTACGGAGAATTTGAAACCGGAAGTAAGCAGTACAATGACCAAGGCGCCAATAATGATGGCGCCGCCGATGAGTACTGCCCACCAGTCTTCGGTGAGCGTTTGGAAAAAGTCTTTTTAGTGGATGGGGGTTGCAAGGTTGCCGTTGCACTATTCGTGTTTTCGTATGACATGATTCGTTTTTATGATCTCTGAACAGATTGTTTCATAACATAGGGTGCTCTTGTGTTCAAAGATAGGGCTCCGGGACCTAACTGGATCATCCACTTTAGGGATGGGAACGTTGCCGGGAAATAACACAAGGTTGCCGGGAAATAACACAAGGTTTCCTGCCAAAAACTATTTTCGATGCCTTAATCACCTTGTACCATCTATAAAGCCATGATCAAATTTGCACATACCAACATCATCAGATGTAGCGGCTGTACTGGCTGCAGTGATTGCCATGGAGGAACCCAATGGGCCCAGTAGCCGAAACCGGTATTGCGCAAGTGGGGCACCTTACCATTGTTTATGCGCAAGATATTGATGGGAATATTGTGGAGCTGCAAAACTGGCGCTGATACAATTCCTTCTTTTATTCGCCGGGCTGGTGCTGGAAGCAATAGCCGTTGGCAATTTTAGTGAGGTGCTTACATCTTGTGCCTTTTTAGTAATCCCTTTGCACTGAACAGATGAGCTTTGGCCCCGGGCCTTATTTTCTGACGACAGGAGCAATTGATCCACCAGAGGTTTGCACACTTTACAAGGCTCCAGTCCCAGGACTCTGGCTTGTTGCAGGGTTATTTTTTCTGATACGTTTTTGACGGTGCGGCAAGCGCCCAGGTGGTATTTTTGCCAGACGGGGTTTTGTAAATAGCCTGTGCGGATGCTGCAACAGCAAACATGATGAAAAAACATATCGCAACCGCATATCTACAGAAGGGACCCATTACTACAATGTACAAAATACCGGCTGAAGTGCATAACGAGATGAAAATGATGATGGGCCCTTATTTGCCATTCATAAAACTTTGCTAAAGCGTTGCAACGGTAGCTGGCAATCGCTTGTCACGTTGAAAAGCAGCATACCTTATGCAAACGAACCGACTGACCTTTTCCTTCCCAAGACAATTTTATTACCTGTTACTGGTATTGCTGGGCGCCGTGAGCTGGGCACCAGGGTGCAAGAAATCAACTTCATCGAATCCATGCGAAGACCTGCTAAGTGAAGGCATGCCCACCCAGTTGGGGCTGGTATTTGTGGATAAACAAACGGGGGCGAATATCCTGCTATCAAAAAATATTGATGCCGCCACCATCACCATCACTTCAGCGCCGGCAGGTGTTGCTGCAGAACGGGGAGTGATTGTAAAAGAAATAAATTCACCCATGTATGGATCACTGTTGTTTCCTATTGCTGATACAAAGCAGGGATCATTCAAATATACCATCAACATTCCCCAGGTAGGAACTACTACCCTCTCTTATACCAATAAGGAAGTAAAATCGGACAATCCCTGTAAGCCATACTATATCAGTGTAACTGACCCGGTGATCGAAGATCATCCTTTTACCGTTTCACGGGTCAACTCCCGGCTGGTATTTAAGATAACGCTTTAAGGTCTTAGTCCTGCAGCTCTCGCAGAAAGATATTTATATATTGATGGAAAGAACGGATCTCGGCCTGTAACTGATTGATCATTTCGGAACGATTGTACAGATCATCAGCCAGGTACCAACCTCCTTCGGAAAAATTAACGGACGCACCTGCTTCATCAGCATTTCCATCAAACTGGTACCTGATCCACCTGTGTTTCAGGTTATCCAGTAATGAACTGGTTCCGGCATTACTGAACCGTTTTTCGGTGAGCATAAACCACAAAAAGGCGGGAACTCATGATTATTTTCCTGCAGCCATACATTACGCAACAGGTTTCTTTTATGGAACAATTCAATTTTCTTGCCTTTGGGATTAAGGGTAGCGACGCCCAGCCCTACGCCGGCCACGCCGCCGCCTATCGCGATACCTTTATTCCAATTAGAGTTACTCACCAGTGCCCCGGCAACGCCTGTTACTGCCCCCATCACAATGGATGCCACGGTAAGCCTCGTAGTTCGTTTGGCATTCAGCGACTCCACGTATTTGACTAACTGATCAACACGTTCACCTTCACAATCCAATTCAACTGCAACAGCACCGATGCCTGAATTGGCTTGCAATATCCTGGCATGGATGTGTTGGGATCAACAATTGTGAAGGCTTTCGGGATACAGTACAGGCATTCAAAAGAAGGAGACTAATCAGGCAGGTAATGGCCCTGCTCAGTGCTGTATTATAATTTGTACTGCCTACCTTCATAGTGATATTGATTAAAACACAGGCTGAAACCTGTCACACAACCTGCAATTACCGCTTCTATAAAAGTAAGGTATCTGTTCAACTTGTTAAATCAGGCCATGTATTTGCTAAATAGATGCAGGTTTCTCTTTGCAGTCGGTTTCCAGGCTGCTTATTTCCCCGATCACCCCGGACGAACCAGCAGAGAGGCTTGATTTTCAACGTCTCCGGATAGAGATTGGCCAGGCAAGGCATGGCAGCTGAGGAAGTGGTGCGTATCTTTGCACGCAAGGGCAAACCAACCGAATGCCGTAAAAATACGAGCCTCCATGAACATTGAAGAAGCGCTGCAGTCCATTCTACCCAGGGAACGTATCAAATGTAAACTGATCGACCTGGTAACGTATGCCGCAGATGCGGGGTTTTATTCGCTGAAACCGCAGGCGGTAGTCAACCCGGTATCGGAAGAAGAGGTGCAGGCCCTGTTCCAATTCTCCCACCAACACCATATTCCACTTACCTTTCGTACAGCAGGCACGAGTCTTTCGGGCCAGGCCATTACCGATGGCATATTGGTAGACCTTAGCAAGCACTGGAACAGCATCCGCATCGAAGCCGGTGGAGATTTAGTACGGGTGCAACCAGGCATCACCGGCGGCATGGTAAATGCCTACCTCAAGAAATATGCAAAAGATAGGCCCTGACCCGGCCAGTATTAATTCGGCCATGATGGGCGGCATTATATCCAACAATGCCAGTGGCATGTGCTGCGGGGTACAAAAGAACAGTTACCACACGATCCGCCATATCCGGTTTATGTTGCCCAACGGCATGAACTTCTCTACAGAAATACCAGAAGATTATCACCGGTTTGAAAAAGCATGTGCATCACTGGCTGATAGTCTCGCCGCCTTACGAAAGGAGATACTGGCCAGTCCGGTCATGTACGACCTGATCCGCCACAAATACAAAACAAAAATACAGTAGGTTATTCCGTCAATGCGCTGATCGATTATGAACGGCCGCTGGACATGATGGCGCACCTGCTGGTAGGCGCCGAGGGCACGCTTGGCTTTATAGGAGAAGCGGTGCTGGAAACGGTACCCGACTATCCGGAAAAGTCGACAGCCCTGCTGTGCTTTGCAGATATACAGGCTGCCTGCAATGCCATTGAACCACTCATTACTTCAGGCGCAGAGGCAGTAGAGCTAATGGACAATGCCTCGCTACGGTCGGTAGCGCATTTACCAGGCATACCAGACATACTGGGGCTTTGCCTTCTACCGGGGCAGCACTGCTGACAGAATACCAGGGACACACCAAAGAGGAAGTAGCCGCTAAACTGGTACAGTTCCAAACCCAGTTACAATCTATTCCTTTTGCCATCGCACCCCGCTTTACAGACAATGCAGCGGAACAGGCTTTTTGTGGAAGATCCGCAAGGGTATGTTCCCTTCGGTGGGGGCCATGCGGCAAAGTGGCACCACGGTGATACTGGAGGATATAGCAGTACCGGTAGCCCAGCTGGGCAATGCCATCCTGGACCTGCAAGGGCTCTTTGATCAATATGGCTATAAGGACGCTATCATATTTGGCCATGCCAAAGACGGGAATATCCATTTCGTAGTTACCCAGCCATTTGATTCGGAAGCAGAAGTACAACGATACGACCTGTTTATCCGCGAGGTGGTGGCCCTGGTAACCGGAAAATACGGCGGCGCCTTAAAAGCAGAGCATGGCACAGGACGCAATATGGCGCCATTTGTGGCCACGGAATGGGGGCGGACATTTACCGCATTATGGAAAGATTGAAGCAGGAAGCGGACCCTATGAACCTGCTGAACCCCGGCGTGCTCATCAACCCGGATGGGCAGGCGCATATTCAACACCTCAAAGCACTGCCACGGGTAGAGGAAGAAGTAGACAAATGCATCGAGTGCGGGTTTTGTGAGTACAAATGTCCGAGCCGGGACCTGACGATGACACCCAGGCGCCGGATCGTAGCGCGGCGTGAGCTGGCGCTAATGCAGGAAAAGGGACAACAGGAGGATTATAAAACTTTATTACAGCAATACAGTTATGAAGGCTTATCAACCTGCGCCGTGGATGGGTTGTGTGCAGAAGCCTGCCCGGTAAGCATCAATACGGGTACGCTGGTGAAGCGGTTGCGCAATGAGAACCACAGCAAAGGAGCCAATAGGATGGCAATGACAGTAGCCAAACATTTTGGTAAAGTGGCGTTGGGCGTGAGTGCAGGCGTACGGTCGGCTACAGTGGTAAACAAACTGCTGGGCAGGAATGCAGTATTGCGCCTTACGAAGGGCGTAAAGAAGATCATTCCGGCTACTCCCCTATGGTCAAACCAGGTGATCCCCTCCTCCATGGGTCAGGCACGTAAGTTGGCCGGGGCTACACAAGGGGAACAAACGGTGGTGTACTTTACCACCTGCATCAACCGTACGATGGGCGGTTCGGCCGTACACAAGAAAAATATGGCAGAGACACTGGTGAGCATTGCCACCAAGAGTGGTATCCGCCTGGTGATTCCCGATTCGCTCAACAGTGCCTGTTGCGGACAGATCTTCTCTTCCAAAGGATTTACCCAGGCCTTTGAACATACGGCCAATGATACCATTGAACGCTTGTGGAAATGGACACAGGAAGGTAAGTGGCCTGTGGTATTGGACATCAGTTCCTGTACCTATACGCTGCAGCATTGCCGGCCACAACTGACGCCAGTCAACAGGCAAAAATTTGATGCCCTCACTATCCTGGACAGTATTGACTTTATTGCCGATTACGTATTGCCCGTAGCACAGGTGCGCACGATGAAACAAAGTATTGCCTTGCACCCGGTATGTACCATGCAGAAAACAGGCCAGGAAGGCAAATTCCTGCAAATAGCAAAGCGGCTGGCCAGGGATGTGAAGGTACCAGTACATGCAGGCTGCTGTGGTATGGCGGGAGACCGGGGATTCCTGTTTCCCGAACTAACCAGGTCGGCTACCCTTCAGGAAGCGCAGGAAGTAAACCAATGCAGCTATGAGGGGTATTACTCCAGTTCAAAGACCTGCGAGATCGCTTTATCAGAAGCAACGGGCAAAAACTATGAATCGATCGTGTATTTGCTGGATGAATGTATGTAACTGCATCAGTTACAGCAGCCAGGAGGTAATAGTCTCCTTTAGGAGTATTGTTAAAATAGCGCTCCACCATGTTAAAAACAGGTTATGTACCAGGGTAATATTTGGAGTCAATACAATATTACTCTACCTTCGCGCTAGACTATGAATGTAATGAATTTCCGATGCTACGATATTTACAACAAGCACATCAACGGGCAATTGCCTGTGGGTTGCTGCTGTATGTATATGACGATGAAGCAATTCATTGAATGACAGGAGACCAATAAATACCCTATATATTATTACAGTCCCCGGTTCAATATCCGGGGACTTTTTATTTAAGTCTATTAGTTACATGATCCAGATAAAGAACATTTCTAAAACTTTCCGGCAACGGCAGCAGGCATTTAAAGCGCTTGATGGTATTGACCTCGACATTGCAGCAGGTGATATTGTAGGGATCATTGGCAGTTCAGGAGCAGGTAAAAGCACACTGATCAGGTGTGTGAACCTCCTGGAGCGACCTGATGGAGGGCAGATACTGATCAACGGAACGGATATTACACAGCTCAACAGCAAGGGACTGGCGCAACAGCGCAAAAAGATGGGTATGATCTTTCAGCATTTCAACCTGCTATCCTCCAGAACAGTATTTGGAAATGTGGCGCTGCCCCTGGAGCTTGATGGGGTGGATGCTGCGATCATCAAGCAAAAAGTTGGTGAATTGCTGTCGATCGTAGGCCTTGAAAATAAAGCGCAGGACTACCCTGCCAGTCTTTCCGGTGGGCAGAAACAACGGGTGGCCATTGCCAGGGCATTGGCCAATGACCCGCACCTGTTGTTGTGTGATGAAGCGACGAGTGCGCTGGACCCGGCTACTACGCAATCAATACTGCAATTGCTGCGGGATATCAACCAACGGCTGGGGATCACCATTTTATTGATCACACATGAAATGGAAGTGGTAAAAGCAATATGCAACCATATAGCGGTGATTGACCATGGGAAGCTGGTAGCCAAGGGCACGCTGACAGAACTATTGACAGAAAACAAACATCCAATATTTCAACAATTTATTAATACAGACAGTATGACCGTACCACCCGAACTATTTATACAATTGAAACCTGACCAGGCAGAGGGGCGCACTCCTCTTGTAGAACTGGAATTAACAGGCAATATATCTTTCGATGAATTGATTGACACGGTGTACAATCAATTGCATATACCGCATAAACTGATCAAGGCGGATATTGAATATGTAGGAAAAACAAGCTTTGGCAAGTTGCTGCTACACCTGCAGGGAACTGATGGTGATAATGACAAGGCAGTTCAATATTTCAATAAGCGCAAAATAAAAAACGCCATTAAGGGATATGTTTGATAGCAACACTGTTTCGCTACTGCTGAAGGGGCTGTGGGAAACCATTTTTATGACATTCGCATCGGGCTTCTTCGGTTTTGTATTGGGCTTACCGGCAGGCGTTTTTCTATTCCTTACGCGAAAAGGGCAATTGCTGGAGCATGGATTGTACCATCGCGTACTTTCTGCGCTCATCAATGTATTCAGGTCCATTCCTTTTATCATTCTCATTGTATGGATGATACCTTTTACCCGCCACATTGTGGGCACTTCTATTGGCATGAGTGCGGCGCTGGTGCCCTTAAGTGTGGGCGCCGCCCCTTTATAGCCAGGCTGGTAGAGAACAGCTTGCTGGAAGCCAAAGAAAAATACAACCTGGAGGTGGAGTTGATCGCCTTCAACGATTATGTAGTTCCCAATGAAGCGCTGAACCAGGGGGATATTGATGTCAATGCTTTTCAGCATGTGCCCTACCTGGAAGCGCAATCGAAACAAAGGGGGTACAAGCTGGCTGTAGTGGGTAATACCTTTGTATATCCCATTGTAGCTTACTCCAAAAAAGATAAAAAGCATTGAAGCGCTGCAACCGGGCAGCACCATTGCCATTCCCAATGACCCTACCAATGGCGGCCGTTCGCTTTTGCTGTTGCAAAAGAATGGATTGCTAAAACTGAAAGACGGTGTGGGGCTGCTTCCTAAAGTAACGGATATTGTAGAGAACCCCAAACAGTTGAAGCTGGTAGAGATTGAAGCACCGCAATTACCACGTGTATTGGACGATAAGGAAGTGACGGTTGCCATCATCAATAACAATTTTGCGGCACAGGCCAACCTGGACCCGGCAGAGCTGGGCATCCTGAAAGAAGATGCAGCCTCGCCTTATGTGAACGTCATTGTAGCCAGACAGGATAATAAAGACCAGGAGAAGGTGCAGCACTTTGTAAAAGCGTATCAATCGGAAGCCGCCCTGCGGGCAGCAGAGAAAGCCTTTAAGGGTGGGGCGGTGAAGGGCTGGTGAGTACAATTTGTGGGTGCGCCATGCAGGCAGCTAATATAATTTGCAAAAAGATTTTAAACAACCGGTTGCGCAAATCAGGGGCACGTATGTCAATATTCTGCCGCTCAATCCCTTACAATCAAATTGGTTTTAGGACGGTGCAAGGTTTGTAATTTACTATACGCGCATATCAGTATTTGTTAGTATATTAACTATACAAAACCTTATCACATGAGAAAATTGACCTTGCTCTTCCTGCTGGTGGCGCTATGCGGCGCTGCTCATTCCCAAACAGACATTTTTGCTTTAATGGAACGAACGGACCTGCCGCTGCAGGTAATAGAGCGGCTTGCCAACCGTTATTTTGACAGTGTGGGTACCGGTCGTGGTACCGGCTATAAACAATTCCAACGTTGGCTGTATGAGAAAAAGTTTCATACCGACGACAAAGGATTCCTGATCGATGCGGAAACGGAAGCTACACGGTACAGAGCGGCGAAAGGGGTGATGAAGAGGCGGCAACTGGAAACAGCCAGGGGCACTTTTGGCAGCTGGCTTGAGCTGGGCCCCAAGAGCTGGACCTATACCAGCGGCTGGAATCCGGGGTCGGACGCATCACTTCGGTAGCGGTGCACCCTTCGAACCTGAATATTATCTATGTTAGTTCGCCCGGTGGGGGTATCTGGAAAAGCACCAATGGTGGCACCAGTTGGACATCACTGGTGGATTTTACCTCCTCTGCCTGGCTGAACATTTTCCATCTTCATATTGATCCTTCCAATCAGAATACCATTTATGCTGCTATCCAGGGTGGTGGTGTTATCAAATCATCGGATGCAGGTGTAAGCTGGGCAGCAACGGGCTCCGGCCCCACTTCCTCCAAAAAGGTAGTGGTGCATCCCAGCAATTCTTCTATTGTATTTGCTACAGGGAGTAATGGCATTTTTCGTTCTACAGATGGCGGTATCAGCTGGGCAAATGTTCATACGGAAGCCAAGGAAGACATCGAATTCCATCCTACCAACCCGAATATCATGTATACCTCCGGCTCGGGAGGCACCAGCAGTGTGTGGCGCTCCACCGATAATGGTGTGGCCTGGACTGCTATCACGGTGGCGAATGGAATTACGAATACGGGGAGAACGTTGATCGGTGTATCGCCTGCTAATGTGGGGGTGGTGTATGCAGTGCAGGCCAGTGGTAGCCTGTTTGGCAGGATGTACCGATCAGTCGATACAGGTAAAACCTATGTAACTACGGTAACAGGCAGCCCCGGCAGCGGCACCAATTATTTTGGTTATGAAACGAATGGTACGGGTACTTCCGGTCAAGCTACCTATGATATGGCTATTTGTGTAAACCCTTCGAACATCAATGAAGTGATGATCGGAGGTATTATTTGCTGGAAGACGACCAATGGAGGCACTTCCTTTGTAGCGCAAACAGCCTGGAGTTATCCCAATGCTACGGGTTACAACCACGCGGATGTGCATGCGTTGGAATGGATCGGCACCACCATCTTTTCGGGCAGTGATGGGGGTATTTACAAAAGCACCAATAGTGGAGGAGACTGGACAGATCTTTCGTCAGGACTTGGCATCCGTCAATTTTACCGGATAGCCAATGCCAAAACGGACCCCGGTGTAATTACGGGCGGGGCGCAGGACAATGGTTCTTCATTCCGGCGCACTGACAGCAGTTGGAAAGATTGGTTGGGAGCGGATGGTATGGATTGTGTCATCAGTCCCACCAATGCCAATATTGCCATTGGCACTTCACAAAATGGGTCAATCTACAAAACCACCAATGCCGGACAATCCTATTCGAACCTGACAAAACCTTCCAACGGCAACTGGGTAACGCCATTGGTGATGCATCCTACCAACCACAATACGGTATATGGAGGTTGGACGGGCATTTACAGATCGGCAAATGGCGGCAGTACCTGGACAAATATTTCCACAGGTGTGATCACGGGAATGCTCGCTACCCTCGCGGTGGCGCCTACAGATACGCAATATATTTATGGATCGATAGGGAGCACTTTGTACCGGACACATAATGGTGGCAGCACCTGGGTAACCATAACGGCTCCTGCAACGATCAACGCGATCTTTGTAAGCCCGGTGAATCCCCGGAAAATATACCTGGCCTGCAACAGTACCACCAACCGGGTGTATGTATCTACTGACACGGGAAGGACCTATACCAATCTTTCGGCCGGATTGCCTGCACTCAGCGCCCGGTCGATAGTGGTGGATGACAATGCAAGTGAGGGCATTTATGTGGGCATGAATGTAGGTGTATACTACCGGGATAATGTGGATACGAGTTGGGTAGAACATGCCAGTGGATTACCGCTGGTAGCGATCAACGAGGTGGAGATACAAAAATCTTCGAATAAGTTGCGGGTGGCCACCTATGGAAGAGGTGTATGGGAAACCAACCTGTGGACACCGGTATTGGAAGGCACCACAGACATAACAGACGATGGGGGGATACTAGATGCACAATATACGAGTGGCTCGCCTGCTGGTGAAGAATTTACGAAGGTGATCGACAATAATCATAATACGAAGTATGTAACCTTTAATTGTGGAGCCTGGATACGGTATGTGGCCACCAATAACTATGTGCCTAAAGGGTACAGTATTGTTTCGGGAAATGATTTTCCGGACAGGGACCCCAAGAGCTGGACACTACAGGGATCAACGAATGGGAGCACCTGGGTGGTACTTCATACGGTTACCAATGAATTTTTCGGTGGCCGTGGGCAGGAAAAAGTCTACACTTTCAACAACCTTGCCACCTACAAATACTTCCACTTCACTTTTACCTGCAAAACCGGAACAACCCTTCAGTTGGCAGAAATTAAGATCAATGGCATACTACAACCTGCCCTGATGGCAAAAGGGGTGAAACAGCCTGAAAATACTGCAGTGACCACTGCCGAAGAGATAGAGGCCGCAGGTATCAAGGCTTTCCCCAATCCTGTGTCCGGAAAACTCACCATCACAGGTCTGAAGAATGGACAAACCATCGCATTATACGATTTGAATGGCAATAAGGTACGCTCACAAAAAGTGAACCGCCATTCAGAAGAACTTGATATGCAAAAACTAGTAGCCGGCGCCTACCAGTTGCTTATTTCTGATAAAGAAAACCGGATAACCAATATCAGGATCATCAAGCAATAATAATCAACAGGGTTGACCAGGAGATTGCCTGTACTGCACGCTTCTGATCAGCCCTTTCACCAGCTCAATCAACCGCATGAAGTTTATTCTAATCCTCCTTGCAGGATGGTGTTGGCTACCCATCTATGCCCAACGATCACCTGCAGATACCACCAACCTGTTGGAAGAAGTGATCATAACAGCCAGTAAATTCCCTGAGAAAAGAAAATACATTGCCCAGCCAATCATCGTGATGCGGCACTCCGAAATTGCGCGCTCACTATCGAATAATACAGCGGGCCTGCTGGAGCAATCGGGAAAAGTATTTGTACAACGCAGTCAATTGGGTGGCGGCAGTCCCGTTATTAAAGGATTTGAGGCAAGCCGTATTTTGTTGGTGATAGATGGTGTCCGGATGAACAATGCCATTTACCGGACAGGTCACCTGCAAAACGTGATCACAATTGATGACGATATTCTTGAAAAGGTCGAAATACTACCGGGGCCAGCTTCTACGATCTATGGGTCGGATGCGCTGGGAGGGGTGATCCATTTTCAAACAAAACAACCCTTGCTGGATAAAATACAAACCAACGTATCTGCGCGGTACAGCAGCGCCATGGATGAATTTACCGGGCATGCGGATGTGAATATCGGAACGCACAAATTTGCTTCCCTTACCTCTTTCAGTTTTAGTCGCTATGGCGATTTGCGGCAGGGAAGTCGACGTAAAAGCCGATATAGCGATTTTGGCAAACGGGCACAATACATTGCCACCATCAATGGTCTGGATTCGATCGTACAGAATGACAATGTGAATATCCAACGCACCAGCAATTACCAGCAGTATGACCTGTTGCAGAAATTCCTGTGGCAGGCCAGGCCGGGGAATCGCATGAATTGAACTGGCAATATTCCAACAGCAATGATATTCCGCGGTATGACCGCCTTACAGATGTAAGGAATGGGCGCTTACGGTGGGTCGAATGGTATTATGGCCCACAGGAAAGGCTGATGGCTTCGTATCAATATAAATCGCAACAGTTGCGGGGATTCTTTGATCAGTTGAAAACGGGCGCCAGTTATCAGCATATTGAAGAAAGCCGGATGCAGCGTGCCTACAGAAATCCATTACGGGAAAACCGCATAGAGCGCATTGACGTATGGGCATTGAACCTGGACCTGCATAAAAGTACGGGCAGACATGAGTGGACTGTAGGGGCTGATGGTCAATTCAATGTACTTCGGTCTACAGCTTTCAACTATCATATTATTTCCGGCGCCAAAACGGGAGGCCTGACCACGCGTTATCCCGATGGCAACAACAATATGCTGTACAGTGGTGTGTATGGACAACATTCGTTCAAGATCATACCCGGCCGGTTGATCCTGAATGATGGTATACGCATCAATTATAGTAACCTGCATGCGCGCTTCAAAGACACCTCACTGCTACATTTACCTTTTACGAAGGCCCGGCAGGATCATTTTACGTATAGTGTTCATGCGGGTTTGATCTACCTGCCGGATATGCGCAGCCGGATTGCTTTCAATTTTTCTACAGGTTTCCGTTCACCCAATATAGATGACCTGGCCAAAGTGTTTGAATCAGCTGGCGGTGTGCAACTGGTGGTACCCAATCCTGCATTGCGGCCGGAGCAAACTTTTCAATTCGATCTTGATCTGACCAAGGGGATTGGGAAATGGCTGGAGCTGGAAGGGAATGTTTTCTATACCCTATTCCGGAATGCGGTGGTGCTGGATCAATTCACACTCAATGGAGCATCCAGTGTACTGTATGATGGCAAGATGACTCCGGTAGTAGCTTCGCAAAATAAAGCCCGTGCCTGGCTGTATGGATGGCAGGGAGGTTTTACACTCCGCCCAGTTGCCTGGCTAGGCCTCTATTCGCATTTGACCTATACCTACGGCAAATACAAACAGGACGATAAGCAGCAGGTTCCATTGGATCATATTCCTCCTGTGTATGGGAAAACGGGTGTCACAGCGCGGTACCAATGGCTGGAAGGAGAAGTGTACCTATTGTACAATGGGAAAAAGCAATTAAAGGACTACAATCCTTACGGCGAAGACAATTTGGTGTATGCCACGCCAGAAGGAATGCCCAGTTGGCAAATATGGAATGTATCGGCCCGGGTTACGGTAGGCAAACAATACTCATTACAACTGGCTGTGGAAAATGTATTGGATCAAAATTACCGGGTATTTGCTTCGGGCATCAGCGGAGCAGGCAGAAACCTGGTAGTAAAGTTGAGGGCGGGGTTTTGAATACTATGTGATTGTTGCCAGGCAGGTTGATCACACACCCGCTTTCCGTATGGTGTCAATCGTTTTACGCAGGCCGGTTTCGGCTACCTTTTGCAGGTCCTGTTTCCAATAATCAGGATTGTACAATTCGAGTGATACACAACCGGTAAAACCTGTGTCTTTGAGGTCTTTCAATATTTTAGGTAAGGGCAGGATACCATCGCCCGGATATACGCGGTGTTTGTCTTCCAGCAGGCCTACTGCCGGCGTGGCGGGTGCATCGGCAAACTGGAAGATGGCAATGGACTTACCATTGATGAGGGAAAGGCCATCGAACCCACCTGCTGAAATATGCTTGTGGTAGGTATCGGGAATGATCATGGCGCCGGGATGGTTGGCATCGAGGGCCACACCCATGGCCTGGCCCATGGTTTTGAGGGGAAAGAATTTTACAAATACCAGGGCGGGATGGATATTGAATTCTTTTAGCCCTATTTCCAGTATATCGTGGTAACGGGCAGCCACATACTTTTGATCGTACTGTTCGCCCACGGTGTTGGGAATGGTTTGGATGTGTTGTGCACCAATATCCGCCGCCATGCGCATGCGCCGCCTGGTATCTTTCAAAGAAAGCTCAAATGCTTCCTTTCCGGGTGGCAGGGCATTCCACAAACCGATCACACTGGGTACGAACAGGCCCAGGTCTTTAATCTTTTACCAAGGTCCCTGAGGTTGCCTCCATCTGCTTCGTATTTCTCCAACTCTCCATCCCAGGGTTCAATAGCATCATAACCAGCTTTGTGGGCAATGCGCACTTTCTCGTCGAGCGAAGCCGGACGGATAGTAGCGGTATCCAGGCATACCGGCCAGGGGCTAACGCCTTTTTGGTAGCGCCTGGGCTTTTGCTCAGGCGCTGTTGATTGGGCTATTACAAGGTTAGGAACAGCCGCTGCCGCCAGGCCAGCCACGCCCGTAAGGGAAAGGAATTTTTTCCTGTTCATTGCTGTATGATTAGTGGGGTAGTAAAGTACTAATCTTCGGCCAATTAGCGGGGAAAATTACAGTCGGCAGCGGTCCATTACGGTTAAAATACGGCTATTTTCAAACCAGCAGCTACCTGTTTCAAATTGGCAGTAAGGAATGGCGCCAGAAATCAGTTATTTTGGCTTGCATTCAAACTTGTAACGGATACATGAAACAAGCCATTTATAGTCTTCTTTTACTGCTGCCGCTGGCCGGATCCAGCCAACGGATAGCAGACACCCTTCATCCTTTATTCAAAGGAGAGCTGAATGGGGACAAGATCAGGGAAGTGTTTGACCACTATGAGCTGCCCAGGGAAAATAAAAAGTAAAGGGAATCTATAACGAAATCATCTTATCTGTTTTTCATTCCAGGAATCTTTATACGCAAACCGCGCTCAACAGGAAGGAAGTATTGAGAGAACTCAAAGCTTTCCAGGTTATGCCACTTAAGCCTGCCAGTGGTATTATGGAAATTAGGCTGGGCCAGCCCCATAGTTCTGTCATCCCGCTTTTGATTCCTCCGACATCATAGTAACTGCTTATGGCATCAACCCTCAAAATATTGCGTTGTACGAATTCAGGGTTTTGCAAAAATAAAACCAGGGTGCTTCAAGACTGGACGGGTATCAAATACTTTGCGGGAAGCTTTATGGGTTATAGGTACAATGTTGATGGCACGGAGCAAACGCAAATGGCTTACCTGGGGGCTTTTAATGCACCACTGGGCAATAGCCTGACGATCGAGGTAAGGAATAAAAGATACCAGCGGAGGTAGCGGCTATTTCGGCGATATGGATCAAAAGAAGGCCTGCAGTAATAGGTACATTTACCAGCCATTCGCTGAAGGATTTCATTGAAGTGTATAAATATCAATGGAAACATGATTTTCTTAGGCCCGAGAGTACCTATTACGGGGATATTGAAATGAAACCGGTAGATAGTTTACTGCAAATGCAGGATGTATTTAAAGCGGGAGAAAACAGTCTTTTCTTTTACTTAAAGGATAAGGTAAAAACAGCCAGTCTGGTAGAATACCAGTTGGTGCGGGGCAAGGACAGTAGTGGCTGGACACCTAATGATTTTGACCCTAATATCATCTGGTTAAAAGACCTGGCGCCGGGCAAGTACCAATTGTTGATGCGGTATAGTTTTCAACGGCAAAATACAAGTTCGTACTCTTTTCGCCTGCAGGCTGCCTGGTACCAGACGAGTATATTCAAGCTGGCATTGGGGCTATTATGCTTGTTGGCCATTGCTTCTCTTGCATTGTTGCTTAAAAACAGGCACCAGGCCAAAAGATCAGGTCGCAGGGTATTGAGCAGCAACTGGCGCAGGCGGAATTGAAATCGATCCGCTCGCAGTTCAACCCGCACTTTGTATTCAACTCGCTCAATTCGATCCAGGGGCTAATCACCAAAAACGATATGGACGGGGCCAATAAATACCTGACGGATTTTAGTATCCTGTTGCGTAATTCGCTCAATGAAAGTCAGCGTGATTTCACAAGCCTGTCGAAAGAGGTGGGTATGCTGGATAATTACCTGAAGCTGGAGCAACTGCGATTTGGTTTTTCTTATAGCATTAACGTTGATCCAACGCTTAATAAGGAGGGTATTGAAGTGCCGGTCTTATTGCTGCAACCAGCCATAGAGAATGCGGTGAAACATGGCATTGCCCGCAAATATGAAAAGGAGTACTGGACATCCGTTTTACTGCATCGGGTAACAACCTATTGGCCACGATCCAAGACAACGGGCAGGGATTTTCTACCAACGCGGTAAATGGCATTGGCTTAAAACTTACAAATGACCGGATCGACCTGCTCAATAAAACCATGCAGGGGCAAACGATTGAATGGACAATCCGCAGCAATGAACAGGGTACGGAGGTAAATTTTAACTTTAAAAACTGGCTGGCATGATACGCTCGATCATTATAGACGATGAGAAGAACAATATAGAGAACCTGGTGGGCTTGTTGAAAAGGCATTGCCCCGAGGTAAGGGTGGCAGGCGTTGCGTTGAATGCAGATGATGGGGCAGCCCTGATCAGTCAAATGCAGCCCGACCTGGTATTCCTGGACATTCAAATGCCGGACAAGAGTGGCTTTCAGCTATTGGAAGGGCTAACGGAGTATAACTTCGAGATCATCCTGGTCACCGCCTTCGACCAATACGGCATCCAGGCGGTTAAGTTTTCGGCCATTGATTATTTACTAAAGCCTGTCAATATAGAGGAATTGAAAGCTGCTGTGGACAAAGTAGAAAAACGGCTACAGGCCAAAAGGCAAAACCTGGAATTGCAAAACCTGTTGCTGTTGATAAAACACCAGGAGCAGCGGTCGGCACACCGGCTGGCGCTGCCCACGAATAAAGAAACGCGGTTTATTAATCCGCAGGACATCATCCGCTGTGAATCGAGTAATGCCTATACCAGTTTTTATTTAACAGATGGACAAAAGATCATGGTATCAAAACCCATCTATGAATACGAAGAGCTGCTAAGTGACTTTGGGTTTATCAGGTGCCACCAATCGCACCTGGTGAATAAAAAATTTGTAAAAAGCTGGGTGAAGGAAGATGGCGGCAGCCTGTTGCTGGTTGATAACAGTAGTATCCCTGTTTCAAGGAATAAAAAGGAGGCGGTCATGAACGCGCTCCATACGATCCGATAACACCTTTATTTATTGTTCACCCTACCCCTTCCGGATATGCCGATGCAGCGGTATACCGGGAGGGTTGTAAAACATGCACATGAAGTATTATTTCCTGTTATGTATATTATTGGGTAGCCTGTACTGTTGTGCTCAACAGGCCACTGCTCCCCAGCCTTTGGCACTTGAAAATGCCCGGATGGATGGGTATTTAAAAACAAAAATCCCGCTACTATAACGATCCAGGTCGACAACCAACTTGCCGCCCCCGCTCCTGTAGGGATCAATTATGTAGTGGTGCAATTAGGCGCCCGGACGCAAACAAAAAGTATGCGCGGCTTAACAAAAAAAGGGGCTGCAACTATTGTATTAGAAGACAATTTACCCTATCAGCAGGTATGGCTTACGGTAGACAGCTTATTGTATACGGGCATTGTGGTGAATACCAACCTGCACATCCATATTGATGTAGCGATCACAAAAGGAAAAGAAGTATTCCTGGCAGGTGAAGGAGTTACTTTTTCGGGAGTCGATGGGGCGTTGAATACAGTACTAAATACGCATATTCTATTCAGGAAAGCAGAGCGGGACAACATTGAAAGTTATTTTGTAGACCGAAGCCTGGCAGCGGCTAATAAGCAAATTACGATGGAGGCATTTCTACAAACAGCCGACTCGGTATACCAGCAACTGCAGGCAATAAATGATGAATTTATCGCTAAATGCCCTAGCTACGGGGAGATCATCCGCAATGAAACCAACTCGATGTATTATAGCTGGTTTTGTGTGCCCTTCAGGTTTAAGGAAATGCCCAACGCAATGTGGGAAAAGATCAAAGCGCACCAGCCCTATTTTGTGAGTAATGATGGGGTGGCATTTTATCAGCAACTGAGTAATAATACAGTTTATAACAGTAAGCATGGCCCTTTAAATATCCAGCAATTGTTATACAGTAATTATGCCACGTACAATGCGGTTCAACAGTCGATACTGGACTCTATTCAACACTATGAACAGTTAAGTGAGTCGGAAAAAGAAAAGGCCAGGCAGGTGCTGAAAAATTTGTACAACAAGCGGTATGCCCATTTTGCGGGGAGCAAACGCTGCTGATAGAAAAACGTCATATCAAAATTATTGACGGTACTTATACAGGCCCCGGGCCGATCTGTTGAAGGTATGCCTGATGAATGGCCTGAAAGAGCATTATGCTACTGCCTATCCTGAGTTGCTGGCGAACCTGGGTACGGAATGGTGTAAAAGATTGTGCGAACGCAATTGAGTGAATCGATGGCACGTCAAAAGAAGTGGACAGCTTGTTCAACATTGCCAAGCGCATCAAAAATGACAAACTGTATATTGGAAAGCCACTGGTTCAATTGCCTTTTGGGGCCAACCTGTACCGGCTGGATAGTATTGGCCAGGCAGATGACTTTATCGTTAACCTGCAGGCAAAGTTCAAGGGCAAGGCTATCATCATTGATTTTTGGGCTACCTGGTGTAGCCCCTGTCTGTCGGACCTTCCCCGCAGTAAAAATTACATGAAGACAATAAGGACCTGCCCATAGAATATGTGTACCTGTGCACTACCGGAAGCTCGGACGAAAAGACATGGAAGAAATACGTGGTGGACATCAAAGCGCCGGGCACGCATATTTTTGTGGATGATGTGATCATCACGGAGCTTAAGAAAAATTCAATGCAGAAGGTGGCTTTCCCGCTTATGTAGTAATTGACCTGGCAGGTAAGGCCAGCGCCTCGAAGATACATTTTATGGGTGAACTAGACCGCGAGAAGCTAAAGCAGGTGGCGGGACTCTAACGGGCCAACTAATACCTTCATTTATTATTTACCCCTACCCTTCCGGTATGCCTATCCAGCAGCATACCGGGGGCTTTAAAAACATGCTCATGAAGTATCATTTTCTATGCTGCTTATTGCTTGGCAGCTTGTATAGTATTGCCCAACAGGCGGCAGCGCCCCGGCCCTTGCCTATTGAAAGCGCTCAAATGGAAGCCTATTTAAAAAACAGAAAACCCGCTACCATAACGATCCAGGTGGATAACTTACCCACCTCGGCTACACCCATCGGCGTTGGTTATAAACTGGTTAATTTTGGAATCCATTCACAAAACCCACAGTTTACGCAGCTTAACAAAGCCGGAGTGATGACGATTGTTCTTGCAGAAAATTTACCTTATCAGCAGGTATGGCTAACGGTAGACGGCTTATTCCGGCAAGAAATTCTGGTTAACTCCAACCTGCACATCCGTATTGATGCTGCCAAAATAAAAAAAGAAGCAGGTATTGAGAAATTTATACATTCAGCGGTTGAAGCATTTGGGAGGCGAACAAATGCTGCTGATGGAAATGCGCCATATAAAAATTATTGACAGTACCTATACAGGGACCCGGGCCGACCTGCTGAAGGTATGCCTATTGAATGATATGAAGGAGTATTATGCTACTACTTTTCCGGTATTGCAGGCCCACCTGGTAACTGACTGGTGTAAAAGGGTTGTGGACGCACAATGGAACCAATCGATAGCTCAGCAAAAGGAGGTAGACAATATTTATACCAGTGCCAAAACCATCAACAACGATCAGCACTTTATAGGAAAGCCCTTGGTGCAATTGGATTTCGGGGCCAATCTATACCGGCTGGATAGTATTGGCAAGGCAGATGAATTTATCATTGCCCTGCAATCAAAGTTCAAAGGCAAGGCGATCATCCTTGATTTTTGGGCCACCTGGTGCGGCCCCTGCTTGTCGGACATGCCACGTAGCAAAAAATTGCATGAGAGCAATAAGGACCTACCGATAGAATATGTGTACCTCTGCCCAACCGGAGCATCAAATGAAAAAACATGGAAGAAATATATCGCAGACATGAAACTGCCGGGTACGCATATTTTTGCAGATGACAGGCTCTTAACGGAGATAAAGAAAAAGCTAAATGCATCAACAAGTTATCCCGCCTTTGTGGTAATAGACTAGGCAGGAAATACCAATGCCGCTGGTATCAAACGTATGAGTAGGCTGGACCGTACCAGTTTAAAGCAAGTGACCGGGCTGCAGTGAGAGGACTTAATAAATAATACCCACCCGGAGGGCCCGCAGGCCAGTGATACCCTGCAGGTCCTCCAATTCAAGTTCTTCCATATCAGGCATCAACATACCCGTTTCCTGCAGGTATTTGAGATGGGGCAGGTAATCATTCAGGTCCTGGCGGTTAAAATAAATGATGGCCATGGTATCGGGTTGGGTCAACCGTTGCTTGGTATTCCTGATATGGACCTTATCAATACGCTTTTTGATCATTTCGTAGCGGATATTATAAGCGCCCTCCACATCAAACCGCCGTTCGTCGGTTCGGAAAGAGATATCGATGGTTTGATCGTGAATAAAGATCAGTTGGGTGGTTTGGAGTGGAACGGGCATTTGAGGTAAGAGGGCATGTGTGGTGCGCGCAATGGTGGTCATGGAAGACAATTGCCAAAGGCGAAAATCTTTCAGGTAGAAATGATCGAAGGGTTTATCGGGCGCTATGGATTGCCCGAGGTAACAATCGTATTCCAATCCATCCGTCCTGAACTTTTCAAAATAACAGGGATAGATCTGTTGCAGGCGGGCGTTCTCGGCATCCAGGAAATTGCCAATGGTGTTGTTGATCATTTGCATGGAGGCATCGAGGGCGCGCCGGTGGCTGGAAATGGGGCTGTCGGCCCCCTGGATCAGTTGACGATATTGATCAATGGGCACTTTGGCCTGCGCTTGCTGTAGCTTGACGTGATCGAGCCAGGCGCTGATCTCTTCATTCAGAAAATAATTGAGGCTGGCTTCATCGGAAGAGGTCAATACTTCCTGCGCAAGCACCTTTTGCCACTTGCCAATGGTATAGAACATTTGTTCGGTGAGGGAGGATTGATGCAGCGGTTGCAGGCTGGTAAGGGTATTGTGCAGTAGTTGTAAATGGGCGCCGAAATCGGCTTTGATGGCCTTGTTCCGCTCCAAACTGGAATGGCGGATATCCACGGCGCCATACAGGGGATAAAGGGCCTCAAACTGGATCTTGTAATTGGCAGTTGGCAATTGTTTTTAGTTTGGTACAGGTGGTGCCAGGCCGCCTCCCTGAATTTCCATTGCACAGCAGGTTGAATAGCGGTATATTTTTCGCGGATGATATTGTTTATTTCAAGGTTGAACGAATCAATAAACACCTGTAATAATTGGGCAATGGATGGCAAGGCTGTTTCCAATAGCCCGACGGTCTTTTCGTCAAACTGGTCATCGCCCAGGGTGTACATACACACGGTACCTACCATGGTGCGTTCATTAAATACAGGGGTAGTGGCCATTGACCGCACATTGGCCTCAATGAAGTGTGTAAGCCATTTGTTTTTGCTGGCTTCCTCCTGGTGAATATCAGGTGAAAAAAAGGAACGGGGATTGGCGGCATAACCTGCTGCCTGCAGCTGGAACTCTTCGGGTGTAAGGGTCTGGTCGCCCCATACACTATACAATATGCCAGAGCCTCCCACTTCGTACCCATATACATACTTGCCATTGACCTGTACCATGGGGAAAAGATCAAATTCAATGTTATTGCTACGCACCAATGTTTTCAGGGAACGGATGACATCCTGAAGGGCATCACTGGCATCACCGCTTGCCTGGGTAAGGTGTACTTGCCGCAGGTTCTCCAGCGAACGTTGGGCCGTTACATCGGTAATGGTAGATACTGAGATACCCTTGAAACGGAACAGTTGCAAGGGCAGTATATTTTCCAGCACTTCATAACCAGCACCTACCTGCAACAGGTCGTTCAGGTTGCGCAGGTCAAGCGGCGGTAAAGGGCCATCGGTAGTCACATCGATAAACTGGGCATTGATGTGGATGGTATAATATTGCAGGAGGCCGGTAGCAGGATTCAAATAGGCATGATAATATTCATTGAGGCGGGGATGAAAATGATACAGCTTACGGAGGATAAAGGTATAGACCATTTGCAGTTGCTCACGCCGAAAATCTTCGGGAGTACGGTGGTGGAGATCGATCTTGTGTTGCTGGATCAATTCATAAAAAGCATTGGTGCCATAAAATAACAGGGGGCGGGCTGGTACCCATAAGGACCACATGATCTCTTCTTCGGGCTGGGCAGCGGGAGTAATACAGGTGTATATCCATTCCAGCAATTCGGCATACTCAAATACCTGGTCAACCGGGATAGCAGCCGGTAGTTTGTCGTGGGCCTCAAATTGCTCCAGGGCCATTTCATACAAACGGCGTTTGGCCGTTTTTTCTTCACCAATTCTTTTCCGAAGCCAGCGGAGGAAAGGTTCAAAGGAAAGTGCACAAGAAAGCTGCTGAGCCTGCCAGTCGGCTCCGGAATAATCGAGTATTTGTTTTTTCATGACAGGAAAATGGAATTAATAGCAAGGTACCTTAAATCGGTTGTTGTGTTGATGGCTATCATTAAGAATCTATTTTATAGATAGATTCCATTATTTATCATAGTGATTTTTCGACACTAAAAATGCCTTATTAAGTTCCCCTATTTTTCAGGACAAAACAGTAAAAAATATTTTTGCCTATAGCAATCAATAATGAAATGATTAACAGCGGTTTAATTGAAATACATTTCCAAGGTTACCAAATCATAAAAAGATTGTTAAAAAATTCTCACTTTTTCTTTAGTACTAAATGTCGGAAAACTTGTTATATAATAAAGGATAAGGTTTAATGGTTAACGAATTTGATTAGTGTCGCCCTGCTTTTCTAAGCGGGGCTTTTTCTTTTTTATCCCTATATCTCCTCCACTGGTTCATTCCATTCTCCCCCACCACACCATTTTTTTCGGGTTTTGTTCGTATCTGATTCGCCTCTCGTTCGGGTCTTGTTCGGGTTTTGTTCGGGGCCCGCTTAGGCAAGTGCGCTTTAACCTCGAATTTGGCCCGAACCTGGCCCCTTTTTGACCCCTTTTTGGGGCCTTTCAGGTAGGAGGCAGTTACTGTATAACCAATTGGGATGGGAACGCCTTGCATGATCAGGATTGCAACAACCGGTTAATATCGGCATAGGAGGTGGTTTCCTGTGTAAAGTTGAAACTGCCTTTATGGTGTATTTCTTCAGCCGCCCGCAGGAAGCCGCTGTAGGCGGCGCGTGCCAGGGAAGAACCCAGGCTGACACGTTTTACACCCAGATCGCCCAATTCGTTTAATGAAAAGCCAGTAATGCCCAGGCCTATCACCACATTAACGGGCTTAGGCGCCACGGCATTAACTACAGCTAGTATTTCTTCGCTGGAGGCCAATCCCGGGGCAAACAATACATCGGCGCCGGCATCGGCATAAGCTACGAGGCGGTTGATGGTATCTTTCAGGTCGGGCCGTCCATAGATAAGGTTTTCGGCCCTTGCCGTGAGGGTAAAGGGAAAGGGCAGACTGCGGGCTGCCTGCACCGCCGCCTTCACGCGTGCTACCGACAGGTCAAATGGATAGATGGGATCTTGTGGCCGTCCGGTCGCATCTTCTATCGACCCGCCTACCAGGCCACTGGCAGCGGCCAGCAGGATGGTGGCGGCACAATCTTCCGGTGCATCACCATAGCCATTTTCCAGGTCGGCCGCTACGGGCAGGTTGCTGGCGGCGATGATAGCGCGTGCATTGGCCAGGGTTTCTTCGCGGGTAAGGGCCCCTTCGCCATCGGGTTTGGCGAGGGAAAAGGCAAGCCCGGCACTGGTGGTAGCCAGGGCTTCAAACCCCAGGACGGTGAGCATTTTTGCAGAACCTGCATCCCAGGGATTGGGAAAAGCGAATATACCAGCACGTTTATGCAGGGCTTTGAAGGCTATGGCTTTGTTGAGCTGTGATGGGGAATACATGGTTTCCATTTTTCATTAGCTATTTTGGTGATGTGTAATTTGAAAAGTGATGGCTATTTCAAAGCCCCTGGCTTTGAAATAAGCGTCATCCGCCATTCGGCGGGAAGGCTGGTGACTGAGCAAACTGAAAGTTACAGAATATACCCATGTTGAGGCAAAAAGGCATGGAGGCAACCGGTGAGGAAGGTGGCTTCGATGAATACTATTGAGTCGGAAAGTCCGTCCCGATATCTATCTGAATGAAAGGAAAATCCTTTTAGCCTTTCGATCAGGTATTCTACATGGTTGTAACAAAGCCGGAGGCTTTGAAATAGGCGTCACCAGCCAGTGGCTGGCGACTTGGAGGCGTCTGTTAAGCGAAATCGGCATTTTGTAAAGTGCAGGCGCCGGTAATGGATGGGTATAAGACGACCCGGCAGATCAGGGATCAATTGCACCTGGCCACGCCGGTGATCGCTATGACAGCACATGCCTTATCGGGTGAAAGGGAGAGATCTTCGCCGGCTGGCCTGCCTACATTTTTGATCAGGAGTTCCAGCTTATTGTCTTTTTCCTTCAACTGTAAACTGTCTATGGCCTTGCCCACAGCCTGTTGAAGCTCTTCAAAATTGATGGGTTTGAGTAAATAGTCGCTGTTCATGACTTCATCTTCTACAATCACGGCTTTATATTTCATAGTAAAAGTTTAATTCGTATCAAATAAAGGTTGTGGTATCTCAAGGGTAGCGCTGTTGAGCAGGGTACCATTCTCCTGCCCTACTGTTTTGCTGCTGGTGATCTTTCTTTTACCCTGGGCATTGAACAGGTCGATACGACGCAACAACATGGCATCATCACCATTCATCATGCCTTTTTTCTTATCCAGCCTGGCAGCATCTGCTCGTGAAATGCCGTTATCGGTAACCTTCACCACCAGGGTATCGTGCCCGGTAGCAAATTCAATACACAATTTCCCTTTATGCCCATTGGCGAGGCTGAGCACGCCCTTGTACAAAGCTTCTTCTACCAGGCTATGGGTAAGGAGGGGCAGGATGGCAGCATTCCTGGCTTCGGGTGCAACGAGTATCTCATAGTCAAATTTATCCTGGAAGCGGCAATGCTCCAACCACAGGTATTCGGTCACCAGCTCGGCTTCATCTTTTACGTTGATGAACAGTTCATCACCAAAATTGATCACCTTCCTTAAGAAGGCCGAAAATCGCCCAATATATTGCAAGGATGCTTTTTATCATCGCCCGTAATAAAATATTGAATTGAATTGAGGGAGTTGAATAAGAAATGGGGTTCATCCTCGCCTGCAATATTTTCAATTTCAGGAGCTGGTTCATTTGCTCTATCTGGTCGTTCTTGGCATGCAGCTGTTGGTTGAGCTTTTGTTTTGTTTGAAAACGGTTGTACAGGAGCAAGGCCAGCACGATGGCAGAGAGAAACAATACCAGCATGATGTTCCTGAAAGACCGGTGTTTTTGTACTTCTACTGCTGTATCCATTAATCTTTTGGTAACGATCTCTTTTTCGAGGGATACCAGGTCGAGGGCGGGTGCGGTTTCCATTACGTTTTCAAATACGAGGTCTTTGATCTCAGATCCGAGGTATTTGGACACGATGGCGCCAGCTTTCATGCGAAAGAGCTCGGAAGCAAAATATTCATCCATGAGGGGTTTCCAATCGCTTTGCAAGGGCATAATAGCTGCAAACCCTGCCGGCGGCTGGAGAGTACCTGTTGTCTTTTGACCTTTATACCTTTTGCAGGGCAACAATATAAACGGATAAGGGTACGTAACCAAAGCCTTTGCTATCGGTAGCAATTGTTCTCATGACCTCATAATCCTGCTCCTTGTAAGTAATAGACAGGCCGGGGAAAAAGTTGGATTTCAGTGACAACACGTCTTCGGTCATCGTGGTACCATCCATGGTATAGGCCCTCATTTCACGAATCCTGGAAGTAAATTCCTGTGAACTGGCATACATTGGCTCCAGGTTATTTGTAACCAATACATTCAAATCGGGCATATAAGGCAAACTGAATTGTACCTGCTTTTGGCGGGCAGGGGTAATGGAAAAGTAAGACCATCCAAAAACGCCCGACCGGCTGGTATTCCTGACCTTATGGTAAATGCTATCAAAAGATCCGGCCGGCTCCCATTCAATGGTGAGGTTGATACCATATTTTATTTGCAGGTATGATTTCATGGATTCCATGATCTCGTACTCCACGCCTTGCAATACACCTTCCTTGTTTACATAGATAAACGGCTCAATATTATCCCATAAAGCAGTAACAGTACCCTTTTATTGTTGAATACTTCCTGCCATGAATCTCCCTTGCCCCGGATGGACTGGGCATTGGTGATGCTCCACAATACCAGCAACAGGAACATAACCCCTACCCTTTTTCCAGTTTCCAGGCTCCTCATCGTATTGGTCGTTTTGACAAAGATGGCAAAAGAAGCATAAAACCAACCTCTCACTTAATGAATGGCCGGTTTCACTTAATGGATACCATGCCGGATTGAGCAGATGGCAGGTTGCAGGTTACCGGTGGCAGGTTGCTAAGGCCGGGACAACCCGGCCTTTTTTATTGTACTGCAGCTTCCAGCAGCACGATGATGTTTTTGGGATGATCGCCAAAGAGGTCATTCTCCCAATCGGGTTGGGTTAGTTTATCCAGGACCAGGAACATGGCCAGGCCTTCTTCCTGCGACCATTGGTTGCGCTTGCGCCGCATACCTTCCACGGCTTTTTCATACGGGAGACTGGCCCCCTGAAGAAGTTGCAGCCAATAGAAACCTGCAAACTGTCCCAGCCCTTCCATGGTGAGGAAAATATCATCGAGGGGTTTCAATACAGCATGGTTCTTGATAAACCAGGCAGCCTGCCGTTTCTTTAACAAAGCCAATGCTTCACGTGTAATCTTTATGGCCTCTTCCTTATCTGCCGCAAATGCCGCCTGATAGAACAGATCCACCTCGGCCCGGAATGCTCTGACATAAGCGCTGTCTTTTGAAAAACGTGTTGTACAATATCATCACTCAACTCCGGATCTTTGAATGTATGTTTCTTCTCTATAGAGTCCCCCATGGCGCCCATACCGGATTGCTGGCGGGTATGGGAAAACTCATGTAAGAAGACGGCTGTTACCAGGTTGTCCAGCCCCAGTTCCTTACTCTCCACACCTGCTGCTTTCCAGAATGCCGGGGCAGCTGTTCTTTATCAGCATTACTACTATTTCCACCACATCCAAGAATAAAAAATAGTATACTCAACAGGGCAAGGGCAGGTTTCATCATTGTAATTTTTCAAAAGATACAGTATGTATGGCAAATAGAGGCAATAATGTGAATAGCCTTTTTCGATGTGCAAACAACCAATACTTCAAACAACATCGGCGGAATTAACCCCTCATAATGTCGTAATCGCACCGTGTTTGTTTTTAAAATCCCTAGCATCTTTGTCTTGTCAAATGAAACAGTAACCATTGTCCTTTAAAAATTACAGCACCTACTTATAAAAGTATAGTCATGAAAAATAAAAACACCCAATCAAACAACATCGCCATGAAACGTTCCTATGCACCGGCCCTTTTATTGCTGGCCGTTGCCTTCTTATTAGCCCCTTGCTTCAATGGGGCTACGGCACAAACAAAGGCTTCTTCTTTTCAGAAAGGCTATGCGCTGGTAAACGGATTGAAAATGTATTATGAGATCCACGGGCAGGGAGAACCGCTGGTGCTATTACACGGCGCTTATATGACCATTGAAGGTCCCATCCGGGATATGGCCAAATACTTTGCCAGTAACAACCGGCAGGTGATTGCTGTAGAGTTACAAGGTCATGGCCGCACCGCAGATATTGACAGGCCCCTGACCACTGCCTTGATGGCGGATGATGTAGCTGCACTACTGAAGTACCTGAAAATTAAACAGGCAGATATACTGGGCTACAGCATGGGTGGCGGCGCCGCATTACAGCTGGCCGTCAGTCATCCGGAAGTGATCAGGAAACTGGTCGTTGTTTCGGCTGCCTACAACAACAGTGGTATGTACCCGGAACTGCTGAAAATGATCCCTACGCTGACACCTGAGATGTTTGAAGGTTCACCCTGGAAAGCGGTTTATGACAGCATTGCCCCCAATCCCAAAGACTTCCCCAAGTTGATGGCGAAACTGAAAAAGCTGGATGAATTGGGCTCTCCCATTCAATCCGAACAGCTGAAAGCCTTTAAAGCGCCTGTAATGATCGTGATAGGTGATGCGGACGCTACCAAACCCGAACATGCAGTGGAAATGCTGCACCTGTTTGGCGGAGGCGTAATGGGCGACCTGGTGGGCGTACCCAGGGCCAGGCTGGCGGTGTTGCCCGGCACTACGCATGTAGGCGCCATGGGCCGTCCGGAATGGCTAAATCCCATGGTAGAGGTATTCCTGGACGAAAAGATCCAATAACCGGACACCCGAACGGGTATTATAATAAACACACAACACCTGATAGGGCGGATCATTCCGCCCTTTTTATTGAAAAAGTGTTAATAACTTACCGCGCGGAAGCAAAAGACGTCTTGTCAAAGGATCGTCTGATTGGCTGCCAATACTCAACCAATTCTTTGCTTTTGGCACACATGAGAAAACTTAATTATTCATCAACTTTGATCTCCCCATGATTCGTACAAACCGCTGCTTTACGTTTTCCCTGTTCTTTTTATTAACTGCTGCGCTGACGAAGGCGCAAACGGTGCCCACCCCTAAAGAACATTTTGGGTTTAATATTGGTGATGACTTCCAACTGACGACCTATACGCAGGCGGAAGCTTATTTCAAGAAGTTGGGTGCGGCTTCGGACCGGGTAAAAATGGTGGATATGGGACTTACTGAAGAGGGCCGTACGCAATGGATGCTCATTGTGACTTCGCCCGAAAACCACAAAAACTTAGATAAGTACAAAACGATCTCGCAAAAGCTGGCGCATGCCGAAGATATGACGGATGAGCAGGCGCGTGCCCTGGCAGCAGAAGGTAAAGCGGTGATCTGGATCGATGGCGGCTTGCATGCTACGGAAACGGTAGGCGCCCACCAGTTGATTGAAACGGCTTACCAGCTTAGCAGCCGCAAGGACCCTGAAACGATGCGCATATTGGACAATGCCATCATTTTGATGGTACATGCCAATCCGGATGGGCAGGAGTTGGTATCGAACTGGTATATGCGGGAAGCGAAACCCGAAAAGCGCTCGTTGAACCAATTGCCCCGGCTGTATGAGAAATATGCGGGACACGATAATAACCGGGACTTCTTTATGGCCAATCTGAAGGAGACGCAAAACATGAACCGCCAATTGTACATTGAATGGCTGCCGCAGATCATGTACAACCACCACCAGGCAGGGCCGGCAGGTTCGGTAGTTGCAGGAGCACCTTACCGGGATCCTTTCAATTATGTGTTTGATCCTTTGTTGATGACGAGTATTGATGCGGTAGGCGCCGCTATGATCAACCGGTTGAATGTAGAAGGGAAACCCGGCTATACGCAACGTACGGGCTCTGTCTTCTCTACCTGGTACAATGGAGGTTTACGCACCACTACTTACTTTCATAATATCATCGGTTTGCTTACAGAGATCATTGGCAGCCCCACCCCTTCTGAAGTGCCGCTGGTGCCACAACGCTTATTACCCGATGGGGCTACGCCCAACCCGGTAACACCGCGCAAATGGTATTTCCGCCAGTCGATCGATTATTCGATTTCGCTGAACTATGCAGTATTGAATTATGCGGCACGCTACCGGGATGAGTTGCTGTACAATATTTACAAGATGGGCAGGAACTCGATTGAGCGGGGCAGTAAAGATTATTGGGGATTATCGCCCAAAAGGATCAATGCGATCAATACAGCCTATCAAAATGACCAGAAGAAAAATACCAATACACGGGGTACACAACCTGCAGAAGGTACTGGCGCTGGCGGCGGTTTCCGCATGGGTGGCATACCGGTAAAATTCTATGATACGGTGATGAAAGATCCGGCTACACGCGATCCGCGTGGGTTTATCCTGCCGGCTGATCAACCTGATTTTCCTACGGCTACCAAATTCATCAATGCGCTGTTGAAAACAGGTGTGCTGGTGCACAAGGCCACCACTGAATTCACGGTGCAAGGCAAAAATACCCGGCAGGCTCTTACATTGTAAAAACCAACCAGGCCTTCCGTCCGCATGTATTGGATATGTTTGAACCACAGGATCACCCCAACGACTTCCGTTATCCCGGCGGCCCTCCCGTGGCGCCTTATGATGCAGCAGGCTGGACGCTCGCCTACCTGATGGGCGTGGAATTTGACCGGCTGACAGATGAATTCGATGGCCCCTTCCAGCGTATTCCTTATGGCGAGCAGCAATCGCCCAAAGGGCAGGCTACCAAGGTAGCTGCGGGGTATGTGTTGAGCAGTGCCGCCAATAACTCTTTCCTGGTGGTGAATGAATTGTTGAAAGCGGGTGCGGGTGTATTCCGTATGAAGGAAGGCACGCCTGGTTTTGCCGCCGGTTCCTTCTTTGTACCTGCATCGGCTAAGGCCAAGGGGGTGATCGAAAAAAGCGTAGCCGATTTTGGTATTGAAGCAGGCACGGTGAGCAAGAAGCCCGCCGGACTTAAACCAGTGAACAGCTTACGCATTGCACTATGGGATACGTATGGCGGCTCCATGCCTTCGGGTTGGATGCGTTTTATTTTTGAGCAATATCATTTCAATGCGGATGTGATCTATCCGCCTACGGTAGATAGTGGCAGCCTGCGTTCAAAATATGATGTGATCGTATTTGTAGGAGGCGCCATACCCGGTGTAGGGAGTGAGGGAGGACGTGGTTTTGGCGGCGGCGGATTTGGTGGCGGACAGCAAAACGATAGTATTCCTGCTGAATTTAAAGGGCGCCGGGGCAGGATCACGGTTGACAAGTCCATCCCTGAACTAAAACGCTTTCTTGAAGCAGGTGGCCGTATTGTAACGATTGGTTCCAGTACCAGCCTGGCCTACCATCTTCAATTGCCGGTGCGCAATGCGCTGGTGGAAATGAACAATGGCGAAGAACAGCGCCTGCCTGCGGAGAAGTACTATATACCCGGCAGTGTATTGCAGGTACGCCTCGATTCAACACAGCAAGCCACCTATGGTTTACCTACTGATTGTGATGTATATTTTGATGCCAGTCCGGTGTTCAACCTGGCGCCAGAAGCGGTAGCCAAAGGCTCCATCAAGCCACTGCTGTGGTTCCCCAACAACAAACCACTGCGTAGTGGCTGGGCTTGGGGACAATCCTACTTACAAGGTGGGGTAACTGCTTTTGAAGCCACGGTGGGTACTGGAAAGCTATACGCCTTTGGTCCGGAGATCACGTTCCGGGCGCAAACGCATGGTACATTTAAACTCTTGTTTAATCAGTTGCTGAGTACAGCAGAATAACTATAGTATGCCTCCAGGTGAGCTACCCAGGGAGGGTGACCCACCTTGGGTTTGTTGCAGGGTGAGCCGCTTGAAGAAAGCAGCTCACCCTTTTAGTTAAGGAAAAACGTGACACCATTCGTCCGCGTTGAAAAGGGGAAAGGTGTCACCTTTTCGACGCAAACCTTTTCGCACGCTGTCGGTTTTGTTCTATTTCCGGAGGATGGGGCACTATAGTTTTGTGTGAAATAAAAGCCATGAAACCTTTAATAGCCACCATCACCGGAACTTTGACCCTCCTTTTACTCCTTTCGTTTACGACTATGGAGCAACGGGAAAAACAGGTAAAGAATTGTTTGAAAAACATTGCAAGCAGTGCCATGGAAAAGATGGTACACGGGGCTTGTTTGGTGCTAAAAATCTACAAACCAGCCAGTTGGCCGATGACGCCTTGTACCTTACCATTGCCAAGGGGCGTAAGGTCATGCCTGCCTGGGGAAAACGAATGGATTCAGCAGAACTGGACCTGGTATTGGCTTATGTGAAGACGCTCAGGAAATAGCAGCGGGAGGCAAGCTGCGAGCTTCGAGCTTCGAGCTACGAGGCATTTGCTTCGATCCGATGGTACCCCAAAATGTATTTATTATAAATAACCGATATTTAGTATAACCATGAAAAATAGCAACATGATCACTTTTGTACTGGTATTATCCACGCTTTCAACAGGCTTAATAGCTGGCCTGTTCTACGCTTACTCCTGTTCTGTAAACCCAGGCCTTGGCCGTTTGTCAGATGGAGAATACCTAAGCGCCATGCAATCCATCAACCGGGCTATTTTAAACCCTGTGTTCTTTATGACCTTTATGGGCACGGTAGTATTGCTGCCCATCAGCGCCTGGCTCTGCTACCAGGGCCACCCTTCCAGGCAGTTCTGGTATTTCCTGGCAGCAGCCATTCTTTACATTGTGGGCGCTTTTGGGATAACCATGGGCGGTAATGTGCCACTTAATGATGCGCTGGACAAATTCAATCTTGTTGGCGCCTCACCCGAACAGTTGGCGCAATATCGCTCGCAGTTTGAAGGCAAATGGAATATGCTCCACAGCGTTCGTACCATCGCCAATATAGCCAGCTTCTTATTCGCTATCCTGGGTTGTATGGCAAGGGTGAAATAAATAACAAAGGCCACCTCAATACACATTGAGATGGCCTTTACACATACCTTCCTTCTTAAAATACATTCACCTTGACCCCTGCCTGGGCCGTCGTTCCTGTATACAAAGAATAATAAGTATACTCCGGTTTCCACATATACCGGCGCTGTGATTGATTCAGCAGGTTGTTGGCATTGGCAAAAATTACCCACTTATTAGAAATAAAATAATTGGCATTGGCATCCAGGTAATATTAAAGGCGGTGAGGTCTTTTTTGATCCACTGTACCTGAGCGCCGGCAGTATCATATAAGCGGGTGGAATTACTGTCTTCTTTTCCGTAGGAATCAAGCGACAGGAAATGTACATTCCCAATATCATAAGAATAAAAAGCGGGGTACCGGAGGGAACGCCACCTGCTTCCCTGTGGCCGAAACATTTCTCACGGTAGGTGTTTTAAATGCCTTTTCATAAAACTCCATGGGAAAGATGTTGAACCGGCCCCTATCAGTATCCGGCTCTGGCTTATCCAGGTTATCTGTACGGGTTGTGCCCAGCACTTCCAATTCGGTAAGGTTGTACAAGGGAGGTAGCAGCCCATTGAAAAGGGGTGCAAAATGACAGGTACCACATTGCGCCTTGCCCATGAATAAATTGAAGCCCCTTATTTCCGGCGCAGTTAGTATGGCAGTCCTTCCCTGCATATATTGATCAAACCTTGAATTGCGTGGATTCAAAGTCCGTATATAGGCAGCAATGGTGTTGGCTACCTGGTTCATGAGACCCATGGTATCGTGTGCTTTTGGAAATGCTTGCTGAAAAAGGTTGGTATATTCTGGTTTGCGGTTTAGCAAGGACTGTATGGTAGCCTGGCCGCCATCCATTTCCTGCGGGTTACTCATAACAGTACGAACCTGCTCTTCAAGGCTTTTGGCCCTTCCATCCCAAAACTGCCCGTATTGAAAACCGGCATATAGCAGGGAAGCAGCATTCCGTTGTACATGGGTATGCCCATCTATAGCCAGGCTGGCAGGCAAGGCATCGGTGAAATACTTTCCTGGATCATGGCAGGTAGCACAGCTTACTTTATAATTGCCCGAGAGACCGGTTTCAAAAAACAATTTTTGTCCGAGTTTTACCAGTAAGCTATCCGGCTGATCACCTGCGCGGGGAAAGGACTGTATATTGAGTGCATCCCCGCTAAAGATATTGCCGGCATCATAATTAAGCACGCCGCTGGTGGTATTGTATTCCAGGTTCAGTTCTTTAATGAGGTAACCCAGGTGCTGTTGCAGGGGCAAAATATATTGTGTGAGGAAAGTAAGCCGGTTGAAGCTATCGAAATCCTGGTGTTGTTCCAGGAAGCGCAGGCTGCCTGTCAGGTATTTTATTACACTGTCCGATTGCCGGTTACCGCTATCCAAATAAGGGCGCAGCACATAGGCTACCGCCTGTAGTGAGGCGGTTGCTTCTGCTATACCCGACTTCAGCAACGGCGCATCAAAGCCGGTAATCCCCAGGGTGATCACTCGTATCAACTCCAGCCTGATGCTTTCCAACAATTGTTTGTCTGCTGCCTGAAAACCGTATAACAAGGCATGCAGGTCTTTGGCCGATGATACAATGGCATCAGCCTGTTGCAACAGGGCCTCCTTCTTTTCCCCTACCCTTTTCTCAAAAAGAAGCCCCTCTATTACCTGTAACCCAATAGGCTCCTGGTATTCCATATAAGGTTCTTCGATCTCGATCTTTGGCGGCGCATTATAAATGAGGGATGAACTTTTGAAGAAATAGGCCAGGAAGAATTCTATTTTTTATAATAAACCCGGCAGGTGGTCAATGCTTGCCGGGCCTGAAGCACGGTGACGGGTTTGTTTTCATCAATGGCACCAAGGGCTGTTTGTAATTGCATAGCAGCAATGGCAAAACTGTCGGCGTGTATTTTAAAGTATAGTACGGCAGGTTCCACCCCCTTCGTTTCCTGCGAAGGATTGGTAAGGCTGATCATTACCACCAGGCAAAAGCAGCAACAAAACATGCCAACTAAATACTTCATCGCCTTTACTGTTGAATAGTTCTCTGGTTTAAAAAAGCGTTCCTGACCGCGAGTACAAAAATGCCATTTCCATCAGGTATTTGACAAATTCCGGTTGTTGTAAAAGGCAGCAATCGGGTGAAAGGCATAGACAAAAGGAAACTTTTGTTACAAAATCCTTCAAACCTTTTGATTAACAGTCATTTTATTTGAACAATATTGGCCATTAACAAAAGATTAAATGATGGTCATTTTACAAGGATTGTATGAACATGGTAAGGCTTTCACCTTGCGGCAGGTTTAGTTTTTTACGTAGCCGGTAACGCATCACGCGAATGCTATCTTCCGAAATGCCCAATAAGGTAGCCATATCGGCCGAGGTAAGGTTCATTTTAAGGAGGGGGCGCATAGTGCTTTATACAACTGGTCAACAGCAGCGTGGCTATAAATAGAAATCGGGTTGTACTATTGCGGGACTTGTTGTAATTCCATATCATACCGGTCGATGCCTGGAGCATAAAAACCGGGGTGATCTCTGTGACCACAAATCCCAGTTTTTCAAAAAAGAATAGGTATGTTGGGAAGTATCTAAGGCGATCATACAAGTGGGACAGATGGATTGAATGGCCTTGAGCCTGTAAAGAGCAAACGCTTTGCCCAGTCCCTGCTTGTGGAAGGTATTGTGTAAAAGCCCCCAGGTAAGGACGGCCTTACTATGATCGGGTTCAATATAATAGCCGCCACAGCCCACTACCTGGTGCTGTTTCAACACTACATAGTATTGTTCTGTAAGATGGTGGTTAACAGCTGCCATACGATCTTCCTGCTCATCCAGCCAGGCTTCAAAATCCCGTACTTCTGAAGGGGCAAAGAATTTAGGCATATTGCTGATGAAGGCTTCTAAACAGGCTTGCCTGTCGGCAGACGTATATGGACGAATGATCATACCATAAAAGTAGGCATACCAGGGATGAATCTTCCTACTGGGGTCTATGAAATTGTCGTTTTAATAATTACTTTAGCGTTGGAACATTTACCCTAACCCCAACGCCACCCACGACTTGAGAAAATCAGGCTTCTATTTTACTGTAACAATACTCTTATTGTTATTATTATCATCTGTAACCGCTTTACAGGCACAGGTACAGGCGCGTTTTACGGCCGACAAAACGGATGGCTGCTCTCCCTTACCATCAATTTTACCAATACCAGTACCGGCGTTGCTACCGGGGCTCAATACCTGTTGGATTTTGGCAATGGGCAAACCTCTACGGCCTCCATCCCGCCCCGGTATTCAATACCCGGGGAACTTATGCGGTGAAACTAACCGTCAATAGTTCAACAGGTTGTACCGCCACCAAAATAGCCACTGATTACCTGAATGTGGCCAACTATTCGACCGACATACAACTGCCTTCCCTTGTTTGTAAGGATGGTACAGCAGATTTTAAAGCTGTATGTACTCCTCAGGCCAATGCGCTTGATTGGGAAATAGATGGAATAGCTCATCCTTTGCACAACAAAGAGATACAAGCACCCTTCACTACAACAGGCACGCATAGCATAAAACTGAAAGCCACCTATGGCTTGTGCCAGCAGGAAACAACCCGTTTATTTACGGTAAATGATCTACCCAATGCCCCCGAATTTGAAGTGATATACAACACTGTTTGCGGTGGGGGCCGGTAACCTTCAAGGATACGAGTACAGATGCGGTGAAATGGGAATGGAATTTCAACTACCAATATTGGCAGTATCCTGAAATTGTGAACGCTACAACGAAAGAAGCTACGCATACTTATACACCCAATGCCTATTCGGTATCCTTGAAAAGTTACAATGCAGCCGGTTGCTCTAAGCGGGTGATCAAGCAAATCAACCTGCAGCCGCCCGTTGCCGATATTTACAGACTGGGGGATAATCCGTATGGTCAGAGAGTTGATTGCGATCCGGCTACCATTTCGTTTAAAGCCACTTCATTGGCCACGCTTGCCAAATATAAATGGACTTTTGATATTGCAACCGCTACCTCAACAGAGGCGGAACCAACCTATACGTTTTCAGGGCCAGGATATCACCAGTTGAGACTTGATTTTGAAACAGACAAAGGCTGTAAAGGAGAAGCCTTTTACTACTACGACATTTCAGTACGAACAAAGCCTGTTGCCAATTTTGAATCAGTAACTCCCACCACCGTTTGCGGTAATACAAAAGCAATATTCAAAAGCACGGGAACAGGATCATCCAGTACAGCTGAAGTATGGAAGGTAAATGGTGTTTTTGCCAACACCAGCTACTATAACACCTTTGAATGGCAGTTCAGTGAGAAGGGAAAACATACCATCCAACTTATTGCTGGTGCTATAGGTTGCCAGGATACCATGACAAAGGTTGATTATATTGATGTATTGCCCCCATTTCCCAAGATCATAAGGTATGAGTACTCCTGCGATGATCGCAGTAAAGTGACTGTTTTCCACAATTCACGGTATGCAGAAAAAACAATCTGGGATTTTGGAGATGGCAATACGGGCAATGCACAAGACGGCAATACTACCCATACCTATCCGCTGCCAGGTAATTACAACCCTACCCTATTGATGAAGGATGTAAATGGTTGTATTTCTACAGTCAGCATGTATGATAAAGTAATTATCCATCCCAACCCGGTCATACAGGTTTCTCCAGGCTTAGGTTCTCTGTGCGTTGGCCAGCCAATACAACTCACCGCCAGTGGTGCAGCTACTTACACCTGGACACCGGCCACGGGTTTGAATGATCCGCAATCGGACCGGCCCATGGCTTCGCCCATCCAAACCACTACTTACCAGGTAGAAGGTATAGATGTACATGGCTGTAAGAATACGAAAGCCTATGTGCTTACGGTACACCAGCCATTTATCCTGCAACTGGCACCGGAAGCAGCCCTTTGTGTGGGAAACGCAACGACTCTGCAGGCATCAGGGGCCGATAAGTACAAATGGATCAACAATACAACAGGGCTGGCGAATACTTTGGCTGGAACTACGCAGGCAACGCCACCAGCCACTTCCATATATACAGTAGTAGGATGACCATTTGGTCATACTGGGCACTTCAATTGTTAAACATATGGTGGTGTTTAACCGATGGGGCAATAAGGTATTTGAACGCTATGATTTCCCTGCCCGGTATGCCGCTTATTGCTGGGATGGCAAAATGAATGGTATTGACCAACCCATAGGCACTTATGTATATTATGTTGAACTGCAATGCCCCAAAGGGGATGCATTTATAAAGAAAGGAACGGTAACGTTGATAAGGTGACTTCAACCATAGGGTAAGACCGGGTATTACAACCAGGTAAAGGGATCACCTGAGCCAATATGGGTAACTTTTATGGCGGGCAGTTTGGGTTGCAGCCAATCTACAAACCACTCCATGCCAGGTTCTTCACTCACGCTATGACCCAATACGATCAGGGCCGTTTTGCCACCCAATAAACGGCCATCGCGTATATACTAGGCCGTTTCCCATTCCGACAACTCTCCCACGATCAATACATCGGGTTTTTCGGTTTCGACAACGGTCACCTGCCGCTGCCCACCCCAGGCGCCGGGCATTAAGGCAATACGGGCGCAGGATTGTTGCAGGTTGCCAATGACGCGTACATGGGCAATATGAAGGGATGTTTTAAGGTGTTGTGCCAATGACTGCAAGGCCAGGGTTGGTATGGTAAGCATCAACTCACCCATTTTAAAATAAGGAAGCCAGTTGGCTTTTTTGGCTACGCCATAGCTAATGACATCGGGCTTCAGGGAATGACAATAATCATGGAAGCGCCACACTACAATTCCGTGTTTTGCCAGCAGTTCCTGTTTTTGCTGTACTACCCTATTGTCCTTTACCCATTGTGGATCGTCCTTATGGTTATAAAAAGTAGGCTCATGCGCTATAATGAAATTGGCTTTCAGCCTGGCTGCCTCTTCTATTACAGCCACCGTGGCAAACATGGTGGTAACAATGCCCGTTACCGTCTGATTTGCCTGCCCGGCTTTGATGGTATCTACCGTATCCTTGATGGGCTGCAATTTGCCTTCGGCCAATATGAGGTTGATGATATCCTGTACCGTCTGATCCTGACCCTGGTGAGCGGCGGTTCCGGCCAGTGGTAAAGACAGCAGGGCCATGCTACCGGCAGTGGCCAGGGTATGGGTAAGAAACTGTCTTCTGTTGAAGAGATCATTCCAGGGAAAGGAGGATGGATTCATATAGCTTGGTTGTAAGTAAATATAAACTTTTGTGGCGTACGCGGCAGTCAATTTGTCCGATTGATACGGTTTTGTTGAGAGACAAGCCCACCCATGGTTAAGACAAGGGTAAGACAAGGTTAAGGCTAGCTATAGTATAATGACAGGCTGACAATTGCAACACTAGGTCAAAAATAAATCTTTACCAGGCTGGTATGAACCTGGTAAATCAGGTCCTTCAGATCCCTCAATTTTGTTTCAGCGCTTTTGAAAACAGTATTGCAGTTAACATCAGCAGCTAGCACTGATGGTTGATCGCAGTAGTTGGATTCATCGCCGGCCGGCAAGGCGCGCTTGTAACAAATTGTAAACTTTCTAAATTTTTATATCATGGCACAGTCTAAAAAAAATGTCGTTATGCACGGCATGTCAGGAATCATAGGCGATCTGTTGCTGTTCAGGCAACGTGCAGGGAAAACCTTTGCAGGTAAGATCCCTGTCAATGAAGCGGAACCCACTGCCTCGCAGTTGGCGATCCGCGAAAAATTCAAAGCGGCATCACGTTATGCGCAGCAGGCCATTGCATATCCAGCGATCAAGCAGGCTTATCTGGAAAAAGCTACACCGGGCCAAACGGCTTTTAACGTAGCATTTGCGGATTACTTCAAGAAGCCCGAAATCCTTTCTACGGATACGAGTGGTTATTCGGGCATTCCGGGAAGTGTGATCCGTATGCAAGTGGCAGACAATTTCAAGATCAAGCGGGTAACTGTATTGATCGTCACGGCAGCAGGCGCCACCCTTGAACAGGGTGAGGCCGTACCGGAAGCAGGGGTACAGCCTGGTTGTATCCTACGCAACAACCTAAAATGTCCTGGCAGGCACCAGGGTTGTTGTAACGGTTACCGACCTGCCCGGCAATGAAGCAATTGCCGAAACAGTGGTCGCATAAGCCAATTGCCACAGGTGTTTCTTTTGATTGGTGGGGTGTGCCGGAAGGCGCACCCCATTTTTTATGGTTGGTCAGCATGCCAGCCCGGGGCCGGTGAGCCTGGTAGTGGGCATCTTTGTCCCTGTATTCACAATCATACCTTTCATTTGGTTATGGCCAACCGTGCTGGCATCCATATTCGGCAAGCGGGATCAACAGTTTTACAATCTTGTTTATTGCAGTGTGGTACCCATACTGTTACTTATCATGAACAGGACTTACGGTATTATCTAAACTAACAAAACATGCAATCAAAATTATCCAGCTCCCTCAACGGAGAGCTGACGATCATGCGTGCTATATTTTATACAGGCTTTACTTTTATCTTTGGTTACGCCGCCTTGTTCAAGGTATTTGAATGGCCGCCGATGATGACAGGTATGGAATCTTTTGGATTTAATCGTAGGTGGACGCTCATCATTGGATATGCAGAGCTGGTGGGATTTACCGGTCTGTTGTTGGGGCTGCGCTATCCCCTTCTATTGCGTTGGTCCATTGTGTGGTTGATTCCTTTTTCCATTGGCGCTTTTACGGCCCATAGGGCCAGACCGGAATACCAACATTTTCACAATTCCTTATTTTGCTCCCAATCCGTCCAGGGGCACTTTTTCCCAATCTTTCTTAGGGGCAAACCACCACAGGGAGCTATCTTCCATCAAGGCTACAATACGGGCATCATTGCTGAACCCTGTAGATTTAAGAAATACGGTAATTTCTTTGATCTTGGCGCCTGCGGGCAATCCCGTATTTTCTATTAATTCCCAATCTTTCCCTTCGGCATACCACCAAATGGTATTATCGCTCATCAGGGTAACCAGCCTGGTTTCAGTTCCTATCATGCCAGGTTTCTGATATACTTCAATATCTAAAATATTGGCTTTAGCAGGCAACCCGGTTTTAGAAACGGTTATCAGTAGCAACATCCCTGCTATACGTCACAAAATTTTCTCCAGCAGTTTTAATCGAACTACATTCGTACAAACGCGGAGATCAATACCTGGAAACAGGTATACAATAGCAGCTCACACCAATACAGTATACCATGACTGACAAAGCAAGTAACGGTAATAGCTCTCTTTTCCTGCGCAACCTCCTATTCACGATCCTGCAGCCGGGTATGGTAAGCGGCCTGATCCCCTGGCTCATTGCCAAAGATCATTATCAACTGGCCCTATCCAGTGTACTCTCTTTTGATCAATATATTGGTATCCTGGTATTCATAGCCGGTATCATCATTACCATTCATTGCATTGTGCGCTTTGCGCTGGATGGCCGTGGTACGCTATCACCAGCCGACCCAACCAAACAGCTTGTGATATCGGGTCTGTACCGGTATTCCCGTAATCCCATGTACATTGGTGTGATGTCGATATTGATTGGCGAATCGCTATTTGTTCAATCCAGGAGTCTTTGGCTTTATACGCTGTTGATCTTTATTGCTTTTAACGTGTTTATCATCTTCTGGGAAGAGCGCCGGTTACGAAAGGATTTTGGCAAAAGTTATGAGGACTATTGCCGTAAGGTGCGGCGGTGGATTTGAGGATACTACTTTTTCGTTTTCCTGACTGTTTTAACGATCCAGGGCAAGGTAAGGCCCTGGCCTAACAAGGTAAACAACACCACGACTACCGAAATAAAGATAATGGCATTGCGTTGTGGAAATGGGCTGCCATCGGCCAGGGTAGGCGGGAGGCCCAGTGCAATGGCCAGGGAAACGATACCGCGCATACCCGACCAACTGATCACGAGGCAGGTTTGCCAATCCAGCAGGGCATCTTCGGGTATTTTTCGTCTTCTGCTGTGCTTACTTTGAAAGGCCCGTTGCAGGTTTACCTTTTGTAAAAATACCCGGGCCATTCGTAAGCCAAGGGCTCCCACGGCAATCACAAAAGCATAACCCACATAGGGTAATACCTGCTTTTCGGGAATATCTCTGGTGACATACGGAAACTCCAGGCCGATCAGGATAAAGATGAGGCCATTCAATAAAAGATAATGATCTCCCAAATAGATTTTGATTGGTACTTAATGCTTTCAGGGAATATTTGCCGGCTAAACCGGGAGATACTCAAGCCCAGTACGACTACGGCAATGACGCCGGAAACATGAAATTCTTCGGCCAGGCGGTAGGTAACAAATGGCATTAATAACATGAAACTAATAGATACCACCGCATTCTTATGCAACCGGTTCAGTATAAAAGCCAGTAACTTGCCCATTATTACCCCCACCAGGAAACCACCTGCCATCAGCAACAGAAATTCGAGGGAAGCCTTCCACCACACAAAGGCAGCACCGGTTACGGCCGCCACGGCAAAGCGGTAAGCCACCAGGGCCGAGGCATCATTCACCAGGCTCTCCCCTTCCAGTATAGTGACGGTTTTATGGGATAAACCCAGGCCCTTGGTAATGCCGATAGCCGCTACGGCATCGGTTGCCGAAAGTATTGCTCCCAGTACAAAAGATACAGGCCAGCTCATGCCAGGTATCATAAAATGGGCGATGACGGCAATGCCAGTAGTGGTTAAGAATACCAACCCTATTGCCAGTGTACTAATGGTATTAGCATGTGTTTTGAAATCCTTGAAAGAGATATTGAAAGCCGCATCATACAGCAGGGGGCAGGAAGATGAGGAAGATCACTTCGGGATTGAGCTGCACTTCAGGCATCCCCGGAATGAAACCAATGCCAATACCTGCTGTAATAAGTATTACCGGATAGGGTAATTTGATGTTGTTAGCGATGGCAGAAAGGCCAATCATAATAGCCATGATGAATATAACAACGCTATAGCCTTCCATAGATAGTTTTTAATCTGTACGGGATCGCAGAATATTACCGAATATAACGAAATCAGTAATAGGGTTGGCAGGCTTCCTGGTGCTTTATTCAATCGTGAGCCAGGTATAAGAGCCTGGCTCCATAGTTACATTGACCATGATGGAATAATCGCGGTTCAATGTATATGTTTTGGAGGTCAACCCTTTTTCACGCACCCGGGCTGTGGTAGTTAACCCTGTATAATACAAAGGCACCCGGATGGTGCGGGTAATACGTTGTTGCAATGGATTGTACAACATCATCAATCCTTTTGTTTTCAATTGGGGGTTCACATGCAGTATTCCATCCCAATCCCTGCCATCTGCCCGGCGCAGGTGGATAATATCGGCGTTGAGGATATCACGGTATCGTTTGTACCAGGCAATGACCTCACTTACCTTCTTCCGGGTGACTTCGGTATCATACAACCGTGGACCCCGGTAGCAGGCCTGTACGCCGGCTCCATAATATTGCATCATGAGCTGCTCATAGTCCTTCAGGTGTTCGGACAAAGGCTCCAGTACAGCTTCCGGTCCACCATCCTGGTAGCGGGTTAAAGGAACAAAACCCCAGCCCATGGATGGTGTTTTATCCCAGGTGCCATCATATATATTTTGGCGGTTCAGTATCATTTGCTGTTCGCGCGACAGGGAAAAATTAACCTCCCGGTAACCAATAGCTATTTTATGCGTACCGTCCAGGAAATACCAGTCGGGCGCATTTACATATACACCTTTCTCATTGCACCAGTGGTACAAGTCCTTTTGTAGTTCCATTTGCCGCCATTGGGAATCATCCAATCCTTTATGTCCCGGATGGGTAGTAGAAGCGCAGACATCGCCTGGATAAGGACCGTCATTCTCAAAGAGATCGAACCCTGTTTGACTGATAAAGATCTTCAATTTTGCCAGGTATTCCAGCCCCCATTTACTACCCAGGCAAGGTGCATTCCCGAAAAAGGCTCCACCTGGTTTGCCTGTCTTTGGATCGATCACATCCGTTTCATCATCGATACGCCGGGAACTGAACAAAGAATAACTGCCTATGAATACGTTTTTACTGTGTGCATAATCGGCCAGCTTTTTCCACTTTTGTATATTGGCCGCCGAAGTATCCTCCATATTGCAATGGCTGCCAAAGCTTAGTATCAGGGCCTCGTAACCAGTAACAGCGCATTGGTCGATGGCCGTAATCACCTGCTCGTCATTACGGCTCACCAGGTGCATAAAAATGGGGTTTGCCGTAACCCAGGGCGCAATGGTGCGGTACATTTTCCGGATGGCCAATCCCCTCCGCTCCCGGTCGTAACTGTCCTGTAATAGCTCATAGGTCCTTACCGATTGAAAGGCAACTCCTGGCGCCAATTCAATACCTGGTGCTTTGAGCGGATATACTTCCAACACACAAGGCGTTTGGTAATTGTAATTGACTTGTGAGGTATAAGTAGTATCAGTTTTCCAATGCAGGGTTTGATCACTGATATCATAACGCATAGCATTATTGAAAGCATAATTGGTTTCCACATACAGGCCCGCAGGCTTTCTCATTTGCTCCAGGCTGCCCACAACGGCGCTTTCTTCTTCTACCATTCCAATGATCTCATTGACTACCCTGTCCAATTTATAGGTCTTGCTACCCGTATTGGTAATGGCCAGTGATTTACAAATGAGGGGTATGCCATCATACAATTCATAAGAAACTGTTACGGTGAGCCCTTGTAAGGATCCGAGATTGGATTGATAGTGAAATAATAATTGCTTGCCTGTAGGTCGTTTGGGTTGGCCTATCCACATAGCTGTTTTCCAGGCCAGTTGTGGTTGCAGCTCGTTCACAGTATGGGATACATAATGAAAGGCACTGTCCTGCGGCTTCAACCGGTCTATCCAGGCTGGTACCAGGTATGCTTGTTCTGATTGACCATACAATCCGCCTACATTGTACTCCTTGCCATCGATGCGCAGCCGGGCTTCGGCTTTGATAGCCCGCAGCAACTGCTGGCCATTGACCAGGTTGCGGTAATCAATACAGGCCACACCGGGCTTTATCCTAAATACCCGCTCCACCAGCCCATTGGTGAGAATAAGATCATTTTCGTTGTTGGCTACCTTCACTGCTGCTTTTTGAACAGGACTTTGCAATAGCCAATCGGTCATGGCCATACCATTGGCAAGAGATGCCTGCTGTGCCAATAAATGAGCAGGAGTTGCCAGCAGTAAAATCATCGCACTGTAAAACGCAGTTGTAAACAGGGTTAGTTTGGTCAGTTTATTTTGCATCCTATAATTTTATATTAAGCCAGGGGCAGTTCTATTTGTGGACTTTCGTTTTTTATTCCTTCCAATGATAACAAGGCTGCTTTGGCAGCCAGCCCGCCAGCAAAGCCCGTCAGTTCACCCGAACTGCCAATCACCCGGTGGCAGGGTACAATGATGGAAATAGGGTTTCGTCCATTGGCAGCCCCTACTGCCCGCACTGCTTTACTATTTCCCAACTGCCGGGCAATGGATAAATAGGTTCTTGTTTCTCCATAAGGTATGCTGGAAAGGACCTTCCATACTTCCCTTTGGAAATCCGTGCCAATTGGATCCAGTTCCATGGAAAAGGAAGTCCGCTTGCCCTCAAAATATTCATTGAGTTGTTGTTCCGTCTCCAATAGAATGGGGTGGTTATTATCCTCCCTATATTCTCTTACCCGTATCCGGTTGGGATTATCATTTTCCCAAAGGATGGCAGCGAGCCCTTTTTCACTGGCCACCATCCTCAACCGGCCAACCGGAGAATTCATTTCCTTATAGTAATATTCCATAAAAGGTGTTTACCAGTGAAGCAGTACCAATGCCGTTTTCTTAAGAGAATCGTTTGCCAGGCACAAAGGTGGGCCACTCTGCAGTACTGCATCCGCCGGGCGGCAGAGTGACTCACCTTAAAGCCAAGCGGTTATTTTTCGTAGATCAGTTTAAAGCCCAGCTCCCGTGCCAGTTTGCCGTAATACAGTTTTACGTCCCTTTCTATCAGGTACATTTTCTGGTATTGTTGGCAAAATTGGAAATACAGCAGGTCGAGAAAGGTACTGGGCATAAAGTCGATGGTATTCTCATATCCCGAAATGGCCAGGGCGCCGGTTTTCTTCAAAAACCGGGTCAGATCGCGCCGCATTACATACATGGTTTCACAACTGCCAAAGTGAATGATCTTATTGGCGGCTTTGCCTTCCAGCATTTCGGCGATCTCCTCCAGGCGCATCGTTACCCGCTTACCTACATGCAGCCTGCCCGCATTGCCATGAAAGGCTAAATAAAGGATACTGTATTGGTCGTATCTTTTTAAACAGGATTCTTTCAGCAGGTTTTCAAACTCCTGCCTGGAAGAACACTGGCGGTGGGTATGCAACACATTCTTTTGCTGTATGAATTATGTTCCAGGAACTCCAGGGCCGTTTTAATACTCCTTCTATCCCGCAGGTCATTTGTCCAATTACCCTCTATACAAAAAATATTCTTGTGTTTTGACTTGGCAATTTTCATGTGGTCAATGGATTAACTGGTTGGGTAAGCCTTTCAAAAATAATGATTTCTGCGACTTTAGGGAACGATCGGTACAACAATAGCGCCAGTTAAACGAAGACGCTACCCGGGTACTTGACATTTCCGGATAATTGTTTACCTTTGCGCCATCATGAAATTGTAATCCACACATACCTGCAGCGCCCGCTGTTTTACCGGCCAGCCGGCCTCCCTTTTATTTTACAATACATTTACTGTTTTCAAAAATTAAAGACATGAAAATTACATCCTGCCTCCGGACTATTCCATTCATTTCCCACCCTCAACACACATTTCATGCTTATCAACGCACAACATATTACCTACCATACGCCGCATCGCGGGCTGCTTTTTAACGATATTGGTTTCTCCTTACAAAAAGGGGAGAAGGCCGCAATTGTAGGCAACAACGGTACAGGAAAGACCACCCTGCTGAGAATATTGACCGGTCAAGTGAAAGGCTTTGCAGGTGATCTTTGGATCACTGGTGCGCTACATTACGTGCCGCAGCATTATGGTCATTTTAACCAGCTATCCGTAGCGGCAGTCCTTGGTATAGCGCCTCTGCTCCAGGCCCTCCAGGCTGTTGAGAATGGCGCTACTGACCAGCATTATTATGACCTGTTGGAACACCATTGGGATATAGTGGTCCGATGTGAAGAAGCTTTTGCCCACTGGGGCATCACGGGCATTGCACTCAACCAGCCTTTACAGCAACTCAGTGGCGGTATGAAAACAAGGTTATTCCTTTCTGGCATCGATATCTTTGAACCAGCCATTGTATTATTGGATGAGCCAACCAATCACCTGGATGCAAAGGCCCGTGCCCAATTGTACGAATGGATGGGAAACACCTCCTGTACCTTACTGCTCACCAGTCACGATCGTCAATTGCTCCGCTTGTGCCATCCCATTTGGGAATTGCAGCCATCCGGCATCAGGGCTTATGGCGGCAATTACGATTTTTATGCAGCACAAAAGATAGAGAGACCGCTGCCCGGGAGCATGCCCTGGCCCACCACGAAAAAGCCTGGAAGGAAGCCAAACTAAAACAACAGGAAGTACTGGAACGCAAACAACATGCAGACGCGCAGGCCCGCAGAAAAGGATTGCAGAGCGGATTGCCCAAAGCGGTGATCAATGGACGGCGAACCGCTGCCGAAGGCAGTACCGGCAAACTAAAACAGGCACACCATACCAAAGTGAGCGAATTGCGTAACAGCCTGGAGGAGGCAGCAGCCATGGCCGAGGTACAACGTATCATGAAAGGGTATTTCGATAATTCCATATTGCCACGCGGCAAAGTGCTGATACAGGCAAATGATATCAATTATGGCTATGGTACTAATCCCCTGCTCTGGGGCCAGCCATTAACCTTCACCATCCGCAGCGGCGAAAGGTTGGCCATTTCCGGGCTCATTGGCAGTGGCAAATCCACCTTGTTTCACTTGCTGCGGAGCCAGAAGCCACCCTCAGAGGGAAGTTTACAGATAGCCCCCTGCACTACCCTGCTGCTGGACCAGGATTACAGCCTTATCGACCGCAGCAAAACAGTGCAGGAACAAGCCCTGGCTTTTAATGATGCGCCAGTTGAACCAGCGAAGGTGCATACCCTGTTGGCTAACTTCCTGTTTATGCCGGATAGTTGGGATAAGCCTTGCGCTGTACTAAGTGGTGGTGAAATGCTGCGCCTGGTATTATGTTGTATGGTATTGCAAAACAGAACGCCCGATATCATCTTCCTCGATGAGGCCGTCAACAACCTTGATTTAAGCAATATTCAAATGCTGGCTAAGATATTTACGGAATACAAGGGTACACTCATCGTCATATCCCATGATAAGGGCATTCTACAAGAAGCAGAGATCCTGGAGGAACTCCCCTTGCAGGGATAAAAATAAGCTGGAAATACCCATTACAGGTAAGCAACGTCTGTTTTTAGATAATGGATGCAGCCTGCCAGTACAAAATTTCATTGATTGTTGAACTAAAAATCTTTAATTTAGGCCCGACCTATTGCTAACGAATCCAAACTAACTGCTTGTCAAACCTTTCTATCAATGATGTAAATGGGTTGCTTTTACAGGTATCCGAAGGAGATGAAAACGCCTTCGCACAACTTTTCAGGGCATACCACAACCTCTTGGCAGATTATATTATGCGCATCACTGAATCGGAGCAGCTGACCCAGGAAATAGTGCAGGATGTGTTTTTAAAAATATGGATCAATCGTCACTCCCTGCCAACAATCGATTGCTTTAAAGCCTATTTGATGGTAGTTGCCAGAAATCACGCCTTTAATTGCCTGAAACAAATTGCGCGGGAAAAAAACCGCAAGAAAGAATGGGCAAACTCAGTGTTGCATCTTGCATTAAATAATACAAATGAACCACCCTTCCCTGACCCCAGCCAGCTAATTGATGAAGCCGTGGAATTACTTCCCCGCCGTCAGAAAAATGTATATCTCCTGAGCCGGAAAGAAGGCATTAGCCAGGAAGCCATAGCCCAAAAACTAAATATTTCCCATGAAACAGTCAAGAAACATATGGTGCTGGCCCTCCGCTTTTTAAAGAATCATCTTCGCGCAAATATTCGTTTCTTCCTCTTTCTTATTACCTGCTTGTTCCGCCACTAAAAAAATATTCAATTCCATTACCTCTTTGGGATACCACCGTTGCCTTACTATATCACAAAGGGGAAATGATCATTTCCTTATTTATTGGGAATACGCTTTATGGACAAATCAAGACTAACTTACCTGTTCCGGGCTTATTTTAATAAGACCGCTACTCCGGCAGAGCGTGATGAATTCATGCAAATGGTAGAGCAAGCCGAAAATGATGAACAGGTAAAAAGTTTATTGACAACTACCTGGCAACAGCATACCAGCCAAAACCAGCCCATCAAAGCGAGTAAGGGCGAGGAGATGCTGGACGCTATCCTACAGAAAGGAAAGGCAGATAAGCCAGTAGCGATTATTACGTCCAGACCGGCATCCTGGTGGCGGCAAAGAGCTGCCGCAGCTGCTATCCTTCTTATCGCTTGTACAGGTGGTTATCTCTGGTTAACGTATCAACCAACCACACAACTTGCTGAAACCAAAGTGCTTCCTGCCAATGATACTATTGTACCCGGTAGAAACAAGGCCGAGCTTTTATTAGCCGACGGCTCAAAGCTCCTGCTTGATTCCACTCAACAGGGCACCCTTACTAAACAAGGGGACGCAAAGGTTATCAATCTTAATACTGCTGTTCTTGCTTATGATGCCCCCAGGACAACTAGCCAGGAGGTTGTTTACAATACACTCTCTACACCCCGTGGAGGGCAGTATCAGCTAAAATTAGCTGATGGCACCAAAGTCTGGCTCAATGCCTCTTCCTCCATCCGGTTTCCCGTAGCCTTCACCGGAAAAGAAAGAAACGTATCCATTTCAGGAGAAGCCTATTTTGAAGTGGCCAAAAATCCAGCAATGCCTTTTATAGTCCATTTCTCCTCTCCCACCGGAGCCCCGACGGATATCGGGAAGGAAGGGGCTGTAGAAGTGCTGGGCACCCATTTCAACATCATGGCCTATGATGACGAACGCTCGATCAATACAACTTTATTAGAAGGGTCCGTAAGAGTATCCAAAGGCACTCAATATAAGATACTAAAGCCTGGCCAGGAAGGCAAGATCACTCAATCAGGAGACATAAGGACGGGCATAGCAGATATTGAAGCTGTAATGGCATGGAAAAATGGCTGGTTTCAATTTAACTCGCTGGACATAGAAAGGATCATGCGGCAGGTGGCTAGATGGTATGATGTTGAAGTTGCATATGCAGGCAATATTCCGACAGGTCATTTTTCAGGTATCGTAAACCGGAACAATAATATCGCCCAGGTATTAAAGATCATGCAGGCAGGTGGTGTGAATTTTAAAATTGCTGGCAGGAAGGTAATTGTCTCTGAAGATCACCAATAACCCCCAGCACCCAATAAAGTAGATAGGTTTAATATTATTGAATGTATACTTAGTTGTATACGTAATGGAAATCTTTTTTTCTTAAACCAGAGCAATAGTTGCTTATTGTTTAATTAACTGCCAAAAGTATGAAAAAGGAATGTTCATTATTATGCCGGAGACCAAACCGGGCAACCGCCACCAAAACAATGTTGATGATGAAATTAACAGCTGTTTTACTGTTGGCCACTTTTTTACAAGTGAGTGCTAAATCGATTGGGCAAACAATTTCTATCTCCCAGAAGAACACTTCACTGGAAAAGGTATTCAAAGAGATACACCGGAAAACCGGCTATCAGTTCTTCTACCAGGATGAATTATTAAAGCAGGCCAAAAAATTCAGCATTGATGTGAAAGATGCATCGATTGAACAGGTACTGGAAATTTGTTTCCGCGATCAACCGCTGCACTTTGTGATCACAGAAAATACCATTACCGTTAAAAGAAAAGAAGCCGGCAAAGAGGCCAATGCACCTCCTGCCGTTCCTCCTATTGAAGTGAAAGGGAAAGTAAAGACAAAAACGGTAATCCCCTCGTGGGCGTTACCGTATCTGTAGTAGGCGCAAAGGGAGGCGTCACCACAGATGAGAACGGAAACTTTACGATATCCGTTCCCGAAAATGGCGTATTAAGTTTCTCGTTTGTAGGATTTAAAACCGAGAACATCCGCGTTGGAAAAGATAACAAGGTACTTGACCTATCACTGACGCCTGAAATAGCGGCATTAACGGATGTAGTAATAGTTGGTTATGGAACACAAAAAAGGTATCTGTTGTAGGGGCTATTACTTCTATCGGCACTGCAGAACTCAGGCAAAGCCCTACTACCAACCTCTCCAACGCTTTAGCGGGCAGGATGGCGGGTTTGATGGTTAATCAGTTTTCCGGGGGAACCGGGGGTAGATCAGAGTGAAGTTTTTATCCGCGGTATAGCTACATATAATACCGGCAATTCACAAAAGCCGCTGGTAATGGTGGATGGTATTGAGAGAGATTATCAATACCTCAATCCGGAAGAAGTAGAAACTTTCTCTATCCTCAAGGACGCATCGGCCACCGCGGTGTACGGCGTAAGAGGAGCCAATGGGGTAATCCTGGTCACTACCCGCAGGGGCAGAATAATGGATAAACCGAATGTTACCTTTAAGGCTTCCGCCGGCTTATCTGCTCCCATCAAATTCCCTGAGTACCTGGGATCAGCCGATTACGCTACCCTCTACAATGAGGCGAGGTTGAACGATAACCCTGCTACTACTGCTGCCCTCTTTACACCTGCCCAGATAGAGAACTACCGGAAAGCAAAAGGAGACAACTCTGATGGCCTGGGATATAATATCGATCTTTTCGATTATGCATTCAAGCCAAGTATCCAACAGGACTATAACCTGAACATCCAGGGAGGTAATAAAAGTGTCAAATACTTTATGATGGCTGGGTATACCAACCAGGATGGCAACTATAAGCATACCAAACTGGGTCCCAATAATACCAACGCCATCTTTAAGCGGTATAATTTCAGGTCCAATATCGATATCAATATTACGCAGGACTTTTATGCACGTTTAAACCTGGGTGGGCGCATTCAAAACCGCTTAGCGCCAGGCACCACGGCAGCCAGGGTGGTTAACATTGCCAATACCCAACCTTCTATCTATCCAGTCATTCTGGAAAACAATGATAATCCGGCAAACAAAACTTTTATAGCCAAGCACCCCGAAGGATTATTGTTCGGAACGCAATTGTACAGGTACAATATATTGGGAGAACTGGCTTATTCCGGATTCATCAATGAGTATAAAACCTTTATGGATGGAAGTTTTGCCCTTGGCCATAAACTTGATTTTATCACCAAAGGATTAACTTTCGAAGTTCAGTTTTCTTACGATACAGAATCCGGCAATACGGTAGACAGAACGATCCCGCATGAATCAGAGGGTTATCGCGAATATGGTGGCTATGCAACTTTCTATCCTAAAGACGGAGTAGATGTATTGATGAATGGCGGACATTACCAGGGGGCCTATGCATCTCCCCGCCGAACGGAGAATAACACGATGAATAATGGCTTTGACGCCCGTACTCCACAGCCGCAGCGTAAGAACAACTTACAGGTTACTTTAAATTATGCACGGTCTTTCGGTCTCCACAATGTGACCGCCTTGATATTGGGTAACAGGCAAAGACGTACCTACCAGAACGATGTTCCTTTTGGCAACCAGGGTGTTGCTTTCCGAACCACTTATAATTACGATGACAGGTACCTGCTCGAACTGAATGCAGGCTACAATGGTTCCGAAAGCTTTGCAAAAGGGCGTCGATATGGTCTATTCCCGGCAGTAGCTGCGGGTTGGATCGTAAGCAATGAATCATTCATGAAAAAAACAACCTGGATCGATTACCTGAAGGTCCGGGGCTCTTTCGGGTTGGTAGGAAGTGACCAATTGCCCGGAGAAAGATTTGGCTATCTCCAGTTTTATAATGTAAATGGCGACACCTACAATTTTGGTACAGACCTTAGTGGAGGCGTGCCCGCCAACGTATTTGAAGCACCGCTCGCCAACCCTTTGTTAACCTGGGAAAAAGCCAAAAGGCCAATATCGGAATCGAAATAAGGACCCTGAAAAACAGGCTGAGTTTTTCAGCCGATGTATTCAGGGAACACCGGTATGACATCCTCACCAATCTTAATAATGAATACGGTTCCAGGAACGTATCGGCAGTAGTTGGTCAAAGCGCCCCCAACTCAACCTCGGTATTGTAAATAATAAAGGGTTTGATCTCGAAATCGGCTGGACCGATAATATTGGAAAAAGCTTTAGCTACTATATCAAGCCCAATATTTCTTTTGCCCGCAATAAGATCATATTCATTAATGAGCGAGATCGAATTGCACCTGATGGCAAATCCGTAGCTTATGTTCAACGTACAGGAACACGGATCAAAGAACAATTTGTTTACGTATTTGACCATTTCGTAGCAGACCAGGCAGAGGCAGACAAATTAAATGCGGCCGTTTATCAGAAATGGGGAAAACTGATCCCGGGAGATGTTGTCTATAAGGACCAGAACGGCGACGGCCAGATCACCGACCAGGAAGACAGGGTTGCCATGGGGCATCCCCGCAATCCAGAGCTTCAGTTTGGTATTCCTATGGGTGTTTCTTACAAAGGATTTGACCTGAGCATATTGTTTCAGGGAGCTACCAATACCAGCGTTCAGTTAACAAACGCAGCGGCCTATGACTTTCCAACGTACGGACAGGATATCATTGGAAGGGTTAAGAAAATACATTTGGAACGCTGGACCCCTGCTACCGCAGCAACAGCCACTTACCCGGCCTTGCATTATGGCACCCACAACAATAATAAAAACCCAAACAGTTCGCTCTTTCTGGCCGACGGTTCTTACCTGAGGTTAAAAAATCTTGAAATAGGTTATTCTATTCCGATCACTTTCCTGAAAAAAATTTGGCGCTACCAAGACCCGCTTTTATCTCCAGGGTTTGAACCTGCTTACCTGGGATAAATTATCAAAATTCGATGTCGATCCGGAAACCAATACAGGAGGCGACTGGTATCCCATTCAAAAGGTCATCAATTTCGGCGTTTACGTAACTTTTTAAAGATTGCAATTATGAAAAATAGAAAATATATTCCCTTAATAGCTATCTGTTCTATAGTGTTCTTCGCATCCTGCGAAAAATTTCTTGATAGACAGCCGGATAATAAGATCGATGAAGCAACTGTTTTTACCAATTGGGACAAAGTGAATGGTGAAGCCAATAAGTTGTACCGGGACATGCGTGACCGCGACAGGGGTATAGTTGGCCTGCAAGACTTTTCGATCTCCGGTATTACTGATGAATGCAAGGGCACACAGGTAGAACAGGCCATTCCTGATCAATTTAATTTCGGAAGCTTCGGGCCTTCTATTGGTATGCCCAGCAAAGCAAATGGGATGTATTGGGGCGATTTTTACAATTCTATCCGCAAGGCAAATGTGTTTATTTCAGGCGTAGAGAAATATAAATCACCTGATAATCCCTTGCAACCAGGTGATCTGAAAAACCGGGTAGCAGAAGCCTATTTTATGCGTGCTTATTTTCACTGGCTGGTAGCACGTTGGTATGGCGATATTGTTTACATGGATTATGTAGTAGATCTGTCTAAAAATGAGCAATTTGTACGCCAGTCATGGCCCGATTTTCTGAAGAAAATACTGGCAGACCTTGATTTTGCCATCAATGAATTGCCGGTTCGCCACCTGGATGTTGAATTTGGAAGAATAGATAAAGGAGCAGCCATGGCTCTGAAAGCAATTGTATTGTACATGAACGCAAGCCCCATGTACAATGGCGGTAAACTACCAGGCAATGATACCCGGGTGGGTAAAGGGCAGTATGCTGCTTATGATAAAGAAAAATGGAAACTGGCCGCTGATGCCGCCAAAGCAGTAATAGATCTGAAGAACGGCAGCGGTCAACGCTATAGCTTGTATATGGGCAAAGGCAGCGATTTTCAGGCTGAAAGCAATAACAAGGTATATGCAAGGATCAAACAGATCTATATCGACCCAGCTGCTATTCAGAATGAATGGTTGTTGATCATCTCCAATAATAAGGCTGAATCCTGGCAAGGTGACCATATTCCTCCTTCTTATGGAGGGGGCTCTCGCCTTCAACCTTTACAGGAGCAGGTAGATGAATACGAGTTTATCGGTAATGATGGCTACGGATATGCCACCTACGACCCGCAGGCAGCAGCCAAAGGTTGGGATGAAAAACAGCCCTACGAAAAACGCGACCCCCGCTTTTATTCTGACGTCATGTATCATGGTGCTACTTATCAGAATAAGATCATTAACACAGCTACCGGCTCTGATAAGATTGGGGCCAGCAATGCCACTTCGACCGGATACTACCTACGCAAGTTTTACCATGAAGACTGGAAAAGAAGCGGGGCTGGCCCTTACACTTCCCTTCTATCCGGCTCCCGGAAATGATGTTGATCTACTGTGAGGCGATGAATAGATACAGCGGCCCCAATGGTGAGATCTATGCCCTATTAAACACACTGCGCGCACGCTCTTTTATGGCCCCGATACCTCCTGGCCTGGATGCAGATGCACTGCATAAATACATTCAACGCGAACGGCGTGTGGAGCATTTTTATGAGAACAAACGTTACTTCTATGCCCGTTGGAATTTAGAGCCAGATGCACCGTCAGAATTAGCACGGGAAGCTACCTACAAAGCCGCGCCGGTACCCGCCAATGTATGGCCGTACCCAAGAACGCAAAGAGCAGCCCATGGCATGACGCCTGTTGCTGATCCCGCAGGAACCATGGTAGTAGGCGGTGTGAATTATAGAATGCAAAGGTTTAAACTGGAGGATAGGGTCTTTACTTCCAAAACTACTACTTTCCACTGGTGGCCAGTGAAATTGCCAACGCACCATCCTTAATACAAAGTCCTAACTGGTAATAAAAATTGATATAGAACCATTTAAAAGCAAAACCCCTTCACTGCCTGAAGGGATTTTGCTTTTAAGGGGCTCTCTGAAAAAATCATCCGGCTTTCTTATTGCATATATTTTAACTTTGAGGATAACAGTATAAATTGCTGCTCTTATGACAAAAATGGAACAGGCCTTTAACCTATTTGACACCTATAATAAACAGGACCCTTCGGAGACAACATGGAATGGACAGCATTATCCATCAGAATATTTTTATGCCATTAAGTTGTATGAACGGGTGAAAGATCTTGCGCCCCAAGCCAGTACCCCCTTTTACTGGCCTCCAGGTGCCAGCATATCGGACGATGGGAAATCGCCAGAAAAGCATTTCCTGAAGGCAGGGTGGGTTACCTGAAGTGGAGAACCGAACTCTCCAAATTCCACGCACATAAAGCCACGGAGATACTGCATTTACTTAACTATGAACCGGACATTATTGCCAGGGTCACTGAAATTGTACTGAAAAAGAAGCTTACAACCGATACCGAAGTTCAAACGATGGAAAATGCCCTTTGCCTGGTATTCCTGGAATTTCAATACGATGACCTGATAAAAAACAATCAGCAGAGAAAATGATAAGCATCCTCCAAAAAACATGGGCCAAAATGAGTACCCCGGGAAGGCAGGTTGCCGCATCGCTCAACTATAGTGAGACCGGTAAGGCCCTGTTGAACCAAGCCCTGGAAAGCCTTGACTAAGATATTAGCCCGAAGCCCGGCTTCTCTCACCTGCCACAATCCAGGGTAAATTGATAAACTAGTTGGATAACCCTTCCAAAATAGCCAAAAGCAAAAAAAGGTGACACCATTCCTTCACGACGAAAACGAAAGTTTACCATACTGGTTATAACGAAGGTGCTGAAGGGTTGTGGTGATGCCCAATTCCTTCAACCCTTCCAGCAACAGCAGGTTGCCCCATAAAGAACAGTATGCATCCTGCCACCTGTGAAAGCCTTTGATCTTTGTGCTTTGCGCTTCAGATAGCAGCAGGAGTTTTTGCTCAAAAACAGCTTCATCCAAGCGGCCCTCAAAAAATGATACAGTAAATAGGTCATGAACGTTATTGAATAGACAAACACGCAATAGACACAATGATCAATTATGTATTGTTCCTTGTTTTCGTTAATTTAGTAAAAACAGTTATCCCATACCGCATTATGCAAATCATTCACCATTTATTATACACGGCGCCTGGCCAGTCTTGTACCATTCGTAAAAGCCCTAACCATGGCGCATTGCTGGAGCCCCGTTTGCTGATCATGCATTATACGGCCATAAACGGTATGGATGCTGCCCTCGAAAGATTGACTGACCTATAAAGCGAGGTATCCTGCCTTCTGCTCATAGGACGGGGAGGCGAGCTTGTTCAATTGCTTCCTTTCAATACCATCGCCTGGCATGCTGGTGTTAGCGAATGGAATGGACTGACCAACCTGAATAACTATTCTATTGGTATTGAATTGGATAATGCCGGCTGGCTTACCCACAACAATTACCGTTTTTTATCATGGCAGGAACAGGAATATCCTTTTGCAGAAATATACCACCACCAAACCTATGCACCTGGTCAAATGGAATACTGGCATGCCTATACCGAAGCTCAAATAAATATGGCCCTTAGCGTAACCCGTCTATTGGTGGAGCAATTTGACATTGAAGCCATCCTTGGCCATGAAGAGGTAGCGCCCGACCGGAAAAAGATCCAGGTCCGGCATTTCCCATGCAAACATTTCGCCAACTACTTGTTTAATAGGGCTGTCCATTTCCTTGCAACTGGGCACTCGCATATTTCTCTCGATAGGCATTGATGAGCCTGTCGATCTCATTTCTTTTATAGCCAAACAGTAATCCTTTATCATAAGGGATTCCTTGATTAAACTCAAAAGTAGGGTCAAGGCGGAAATACCTTTCTACTGCCTGTATGCGTTTGCCAAGCGTATCCCAGCCCCGATGAATAAAACGAATATCATCAGAAAGAATACTCTCACCATACTGCTCAATATTGGCCGGGAACCTTGGATTGTGCAAGGACCTTTATCGTTATTTCAAGCGCATTAGGAGCATTGGTGGCCGTTATTTTTGAAATAGTGCTCCAAGGTATGCCACTGGTGTGGTGCAGTAGTTGGCGTATGGTGATGCGTGGGCTCCTGTTTTTAAAAGAAACTTTCAACCACGGAATCAATGTTGACACTGATTCATCCAGGCTTAATAGCTGCCGCTGCGCCAGTGTCATCACGGCTAACGCAGTAAATGCTTTTGTACACGATCCCAATTCAAACAAAGTATGTTGTGTTACCTGCTTTTTATCCCGGAGATCGGCATAACCATAATTTTTGATTACCTGGCGACCGTCTTGTATCAATATAATACTTAGACCCGGAATATTTCCGGCACGCATGAGCTGCCTTATCTCCTTATCAGCTTCACGCCACAGACTGTCATTGGTAATTTGTTGCAAAAGCAACTACCTGCGGCCATCAGACAGGTCTGCAGCAAAACGAGGGCTTTCGATATATTCCTCACTATTTGTATTTTATATAATATGCCCGCTTTTTTTTTCTTACCATATACAGCTGCTTCCCTGATCAGCGCCAGGGCCAGTACATTGGTTGAGTACACCCTCTTTTTATTCGGGTCCCTGTCGGAGACTTGAGACCCTTTAAGCGATTCTCAATCCCTAATTTTATTTTTGATACTACCTCTTTTTTTTGATACCTGCCTCCTAACCAACTTCTTGTAGCCCCAAAAATAAATTTGAGTAGTTAAATAACTACACATATATTTGTAGTCAAATAACTACACAATGAACCTACGACGAGACGTTTTCCAAGCCATTGCCGAACCCACCAGAAGGGCCATCCTCCTGTTGGTAGCCGCCCAGGCCATGACAGCTGGGGCAATAGCTTCCTACTTCGACACCGCCAGGCCAACAGTTTCCAAACACCTGCAAATCCTCACAGAATGCGAATTGCTCGAACAAAAGCAAACCGGAAGAGAGATCCACTACTACATCAACGCCAAAAAAATGAAAGAAGTAGCCGACTTTATAGAACCCTTTCGCCTTATGTGGGACGACCGGTTTACTAAACTGGAGTCCATCATGAAACAATACAAGAACAAACAATGACCTGACATGAAACAAAAAACAAACATAGACGCCGAAAACGGCAAACAGGATTTAGTCATCACCCGGGAATTTGATTTGCCTGTAGAACTACTCTTCAAGGCTTATATAGAGGCTGAAATTGTTGAGCAATGGATGAACACCAAAGTACTTAAACTTGAAAACAGAAAACATGGCGGTTACCAGTTCGAAACAACCGATCCTATGGGTAACAAACACCTGTTCAATGGAGTGATCCATGAATTTACACCGCACCAGAAGATCACCAGGACCTTTGAAATGGAAAACACCCCATTCCCCGTTCAACTGGAATTTCTGGAATTTGAAAAACTGACCGACGATACCAGCAAACTCACCATGCACATCGTGTACAAATCACCCGAACACCGTGACCAAATTTTGCAGATGCCCTTCGCCAAAGGCATCAATATGGCACACAACAGGTTGCAGGATGTCACCAGTAAACTAAAATAATACACCCCAAAAACCAGCCATCATGAATCCCAAAGTCGATTTCTTTTTCATCAAAGCCTCCAAATGGCAGAAGGAATATGAGCACCTAAGGTCCATCATGCTCGATTGCCAGTTAACCGAAGAGCTAAAGTGGGGCGTTCCCTGCTACACTTTCCAAAAACGCAATATTGTTTTAATCCACGGATTTAAAGATTACTGCGCCATATTGTTTATGAAAGGCGCCCTGTTGCATGATCCCAGTGGTATCCTGATCCAACAAACGAAAAACGTGCAGGTTGCCCGCCAGATCCGCTTCACCAACGTCAAAGAAATTGTAAAACTCAAAACCATCCTGAAAGCTTATATTTATGAAGCCATCGAAGTAGAAAAGATCGGCGTCCAGCCAATCTTAAAGAAGAGCTCCGAATTTGAGGTCTGCGAGGAATTTCAAACCAAACTGAAGAAGACCCCCGGCCTGAAAAAAGCCTTTGAGGCACTGACGCCAGGGCGGCAAAGAGGATACCTCCTGCACTTTTCTTCAGCCAAATTACCCAAAACCCGCGTAGCCAGGGTTGAAAAATACATCCCCAAAATTCTCACCGGAAAGGGATTGGAGGATTGATTCTCTCGTAGGATCCCCCTTTTATATCCATTTTTCCTTTCCCTTCAATATTTTCTTTCCCACCCACTCAAATAAATCAACAATGGAAACACTCAACAACACAGCAGCAAAAAGAAATAAGATCATTTATTGGATCGCAACCATCTGGTTGGCTTTGGGCATGACCGCCACCGGCATTGTACAACTACTCCACCAAAAATCAGAAGTAGAAAACATGCAACTCTTAGGATATCCCCTTTATTTGCTTACCTTAATAGGTATATGGAAAATATTGGGAGTAATCACATTGTTCGTCCCCAAACTCCCTTTACTGAAGGAATGGGCCTATGCAGGCTTTTTCTTTAGCATGTCCGGCGCTATATTTTCACATATTGCTGCAGGTAATACCTTCAGTAAGGTAGCACCTCCCTGTTATTGTTGATCCTTTCCGTAATATCCTGGTACTTCAGACCGGCCAGTAAAAAAGCAATACTGGCTACCCAACAATAAGTACCCACCTTCTAAACTGACACACACATGAGCAACAATAAGAAACTGTCTGCAGAAGAACAAGATGAACTTCTCAAAACACTGAAGACCCGTTTTGAGAAAAACAGGTCTCGCCATAACGGCCTTGAATGGGCCAAACTACAAACAAAACTGGAAGCCAATCCCGGCAAATTATGGTCACTCCATCAAATGGAATTGTCAGGCGGAGAGCCCGATGTAGTGGGCCATGATAAAATGACCGGTGAATACCTCTTTTATGATTGCTCCCCGAAACACCCAAAGAACGAAGAAACGTTTGTTACGACCGTGAAGCCCTGGATTCCAGGAAAGAACATAAACCGGCAGACAGCGCCATGGATTTGGCAGCAGCTATGGGTATTGAACTATTAACCGAAGTAGAATACCGCGACCTACAGAAATTAGGAAAATTCGATACCAAAACATCCAGTTGGATAGTAACACCTGCTGATATCAGGGAACAAGGTGGCGCGCTCTTTGCCGACTATCGCTACGGCCATGTATTCGTGTACCACAATGGAGCCCAATCATATTATGCTGTCAGGGGATTCCGAGGCTCACTAAAAGTTTGACCCTTGCGCCTCTACCCCTCATTTTTAGGTATGTTCATCCCTGTAACGATCCTTTTGTTTAACCGAAGAGGGCGCTAGTCCAAAACGTTTTTTAAATGAACGGCTGAAGTGCGAAACACTTTCGAAACCACTACCAAAGCTGGCTTCACCGATCGTTTTTCCCTTATCCCTTAAGAGCCCCATCGCATGATTCAACCTTTCCTCCAACAACCATTTCCCGGGTGTAGTCCCATATATTTTTCGAAAATCCCGTTTGAAGGTAGCCAAACTCCTATTGCTTAATTGCGCAAATTCCCTCAACTTCAGATTAAAGAGGTAATTCTCGCCCATTACCCGCTTCAGCCAAACATGTTGTGGCTCATGCATTAGTGAGCAGAAATACGATACCAATTCATGATTCTGCGGGTTGTCTGCAATCGTCAGGATCAGCTCCTTAAATTTCAGCTCCAGCAATGAACGATCAGGCTCATGCGTTTCAGCAAAATATGACGAGACCGAAAGAAAAAAGGCAGCCAATGTATCACTCCTATCCAACAACATCACCGGTTGGTATTGGCGCAATTCCTTGCTCAGCGGCTTCGTTCTCGTCCTTAACGTATTACAAATGAAATCATCAGGAATAAAAAACAAAACAACACAAAACCCCTGCTCCAAAAAACTCTCAAATATCCAGGCCCCTTTTCTTACAAACACACAAGTACCTTTACCTATATCATAGGCTTTGTCCGCTGTATGCCAGATCTTTCTTCCCTCAATCACGTAAAATAAATAGTTATACTGACTCCAAAGACTGGCAAACCTCGACTTCATAAGCCTTGCCTCAAGCGGACAATTAAATACAGTGATCAGCGAATCGCTGCAATTGAATTGACGATAATAATTGGGGTGCTGCAGCACACTTTCGTAGAAATTTACCATACTGAATCGTCATCCAATTTACAAAAAAATAGCGGAATGAGCTTTTTAGACATAAATATGAGCTGTTGGGTAAAATCAAGCCCACACCAATATAGTAGCTTTGTTTAAAACAATGAAGATGAACCCAAATAAACAACTCTGGGAAAAAGGCGACTTTACCCGCATTGCAGAAACCATGCGCGAAAGTGGCGCAGTACTGATTGCTAAACTCGGAATTACCAATGACATGAAAGTACTGGACCTTGGTTGCGGAGATGGCACCACAGCCATACCTGCCGCTCAATTAGGTGCCCACGTGACAGGTGTTGATATTGCCGAAAACCTGGTGGCTGCCGGCAATAGCCGGGCAAAAATAGCAGGCCTTACCAATTGCACCTTTCAGCAAGGAGATGCCACTGATTTAAATGCCTTGAAGGATCAAAGCTTCGATCTCATTATCAGCATTTTTGGGGCCATGTTCGCACCCAAACCTTTCGAGGTAGCCAGCGAAATGGTCCGCGTTACTCGCCCCGGTGGACGCATTGTCATGGGCAATTGGATCCCGGGAGATCCTACACTCGTAGCACAAATATTAAAGATCAGCGCTTCCTACACCCCGCCACCACCAGAAGGGTTTGTGAGTCCCATGTTATGGGGTGTGGAACAACAGGTCATCGAACGTTTTGCCAAAGCAAGTATACCACCTCAAAACATCTCCTTCAAAAGAGAGACCTATACCTTTCAGGCCTCCTTCCCACCTTCAGAACTCGTAAATAGGTTCAGAACTTTCTATGGCCCTACCATGAACGCTTTTGAAGCAGCAGAAAAAAAATGGCAAGGCCGCCGACCTTCAGCATGAATTAGAGACCTTATTTACCAGTCAAAATATAAGTAACAGCGCCAATAGCACCGCTATCCCGGCCACCTTCCTGCAGGTAACCGTATCATTGTAGGAAGATTCCCTCCTATAAAAGGCAGCTCCAACGGGCTGCCTCTTTGTTTTTATGCCCGTGAACCGATGTCCCGATCCCACCGCAGGACGCGGCAGGATGGTAAACCCTTCAACCTCCTGTATATTCGGCATCAATGTTTTGCGGAGTTAAATGTAGACTGCATCTGTTATTTGACCCGCCTTTTTATTAACAGAATTAATTCGCATGCTAAATCTTGCTACATGAAAAGACTGCTTTTGCTATTTGCAGCCATGCCTGCCCTTATGACTATGGCCCAGGTACAAGTACAAAACCTCACCACAGAAAATCTTGTCAACCCCATTGGCCTCGACATTACCCAACCCCGCTTTAGCTGGCAACTTCTTTCCACAAAACGCAACGTGATGCAAACGGCTTATGAACTAAAAGTAGCCACCAACCCTGCCATCAAAGGCAAAGACACCTGGACTACCGGCAAGATCAATTCCGACCTGTCTGTCCTCATTCCTTATGCCGGCGCCCCCTTCAATCCGGCACACGTTATTACTGGCAGGTACGCGTATGGGATAACCAGGGCAATGCCTCTGCCTGGAGTGCCCCGCCTGGTGGCAAACAGCCCTGCTCCATCCTTCTGATTGGAAAGCCAGCTGGATCACACCCGGTTTTGATGAAGACGCACAAAGAGCCTCTCCCCTGTTTCGCAAAGAATTCACCAACCATAAGAAGATCAGAACAGCCACTGCCTATATCACCGCACATGGTATGTACGAAGCACAGATCAATGGAAAAAGGGTCGGCGACGCCTACCTCACCCCCGGCTGGACCAGCTACAACAAACGCCTCCAATACCAGGTATATGATGTAACCGACCTGCTGCAACAAGGCAGCAACGCCATCGGTGTTACCCTGGGCAACGGATGGTACCGTAGCTACCTCGCATGGAGTAATGCCAGGAATCATTACGGCTCAGACATTGCCCTACTGCTTCAATTGGATATTACCTATACCGACGGCACTACCCAATCCATTCTCTCCGATGAAAGCTGGAAGTCTTCCACCGGCGCTATCCGTTATTCCGAAATATACCATGGCGAAACCATCGATGCCCGCGAAGAAAAGAAAGGCTGGGCCACCGCCGGTTACGATGATAGATTCTGGACCCATGTGCTCAAAACAAATGCGTCTAAATCTGTATTGATTGCAACTTATAATGAGCCCGTCAAAAAACATGAAACTTTTAAACCCCTCCGCATTTTCAAAACACCCAAAGGTGAGCAAGTGGTCGACTTCGGTCAAAACCTCGTAGGTTGGGTCGTAATTAAAGCACAAGGTAAAAGCGGAGATAAGATCACCTTGTCACATGCCGAGGTGATGGACAAATCCGGCAACTTTTATATCGATAACCTGAGAGCCGCCAAAGCACAGAATAATTACATTTTAAGCGGAGAAGGCACAGAGACCTTTGAGCCACATTTCACCTGGCAGGGCTTTCGCTACATGAAAGTAGAAGGATACCCGGGAGAACTAAAACCGGAAAACCTGACCGCTGTAGCCCTCTATTCCGATATGAAGCCCACCGGCACTTTCACTTCCTCCAATCCCTTGCTCAATCAATTACAACACAATATCGAATGGGGACTCAAAGGTAATTTCCTCGACGTACCCACCGACTGTCCACAAAGAGATGAACGACTTGGCTGGACTGGCGATGCCCAGGCCTTCTCCCGCACGGCATCTTTCTTACAAGGCGTTGACAACTTCTTCGACAAATGGATGAAAGATGTAGCTGCTGACCAATTGCCCACTGGCAGCATACCCCATGTAATACCCAATGTGCTCGGCAACCAGGGAGGCAGCGCCGGCTGGGCCGATGTATCTACCATCATTCCCTGGAATATGTACCTGGCCTATGGAGACAAACAGATCCTCGACCAGCAATACCCCTCCATGAAAAAATGGGTGGATTACATGACCAGCCAAAGCACCAGTAACTTGTGGAACAAAGGGGGCATTTTGGCGACTGGCTTTTTTACAGCATCAATAACGACCTCGATGGCAGATCAGCCGTTACCGACAAATACCTCATCGCACAATGCTTTTATGCATATTCCACCCAGTTGCTGATCAAAGCCGCCACCCTGTTGGGTAAGAACGAGGAGGCAGCAACCTATACAGCCTTGCTCAATAAAATAAAAGAAGCCTTCCTGAATGAGTATACCACACCCAATGGAGGTACCACCAGCAATACCCAAACCTCTTATGTTTTGGCCCTGCAATTCGACATATTGCCCGAAGCACAAAGACAGCTGGCGGCCGACAGGTTGGTGAAGAACATCAAACAATACGGTAACCACCTCTCAACCGGCTTCCTGGGTACCCCTTACCTCTGTCATGTGCTCAGCCGGTTTGGACATACCGAAATGGCCTACACCCTCCTCCTGCAGGAAACCTATCCCTCCTGGTTATACCCTGTAAAAATGGGCGCCACCACCATATGGGAACGCTGGGATGGTATGAAACCCGACAGCACCTTCCAAACACCTACCATGAACTCTTTCAACCACTACGCTTATGGAGCCATTGGCGATTGGATGTACCGTGTAATGGTAGGAATTGATACCGAAGAAGATCGACCGGGCTATAAAAGATCACCATCAGGCCCCATATCGGGCAGAAGATCACACAAGCCGCCGCCACCTACCAAACACGATACGGCAAACTGTCGGCAGGCTGGAAAACAGAGAACGGTAAACTATTATTGGATGTAGAGATCCCGGCCAATACGACAGCCACCATCTACATTCCCTCCACCGGCACGGCCATCACGGAAAATGACAGTCCATTGTCCGCCTCCGCAGGCTTGCAGGTAGCAGGTACAGAAAAGGAATATGTAGTGGTAAAAGCAGGTTCCGGAACCTACCGGTTCAGCGCACCCTGGAAACCAGCACAGCCCAATACCGGCAACTGACGGTATAAGCATATACAACTTCCGGGGAGTGGTAGTTTTACGAAAACAACGCCTTGTGCCGCTCTCCCCAATCCCTTAATTGAAAGATAACAGGCAATAGTTCGTTGCCAATGGGGTTAAGTTCATATTCCCCAGCGAGTTCACCGTCTCCTTTGAAATAACCTTCCATTACATACAGGCCGATTACAGGCCCTGTTTGCTTATTATACACTGAAACACCGAGCCACCCCCGAAAGAATCGAACAGAGCCCAACTGCTTATCTCTTGTTTGCCGGGGCCCTGCAATAAATACGTCGCTAGCTACTACTCTGCTTCAGTGTTGATTTCACCGCATCCGTTAAGTCCAATTCCCGGCTTTTGAAGTAATGCCTGCCAACATTTATACAGCCACCTGCCCCACCGCTTTTTCTTTCGGTCCAAATATCAGAAAACTCACCAGCGCCAACGCACATATCCCTATACCGCCAAATAGCATCACCCAACTAAATCCTTGTACCAATGCTGCATGCCCTATAGCCCCTGGCACATCCGTTGTAGAAAGCCCCGCTGCTATCTTTTCTGCTGCCGTATGTAACTGCAAAGGCCCAACCGTTCCCCGCAACGCATTTTCCAAATAAGCATAAATGCCTTCCACCAGTATAAATCCCATCAGCGTAATATTGACCGCTAACGTGATCAACCGCGCACTCATATCAATGCCCGAAGCCATACCTGCCCGGTCTGGAGTAACCGCCCCAGTGGTCGTATTCGTAACTGGTGTATTCGTAAGACTCAAACCCGTACCCGCCAACAATGAACCCGGCAGCATCGTTAACCAACTCGCATCCGGTACTATACTGCCGTAACCCATCAGCAAAAACCAACCCCGATCATCAACAATCCCGAAGGAATAATAATTCGCGGCTGGTAACGGAGCGCCAGCCGTTCTGCCAACGGAGGCACCACCAGCGTAGCAGGTGATCTTCAAAGCAAACACCATCATTGGTTGTCGGGTGAACGCTGATACCGGTAATGAACTGCTCTTCACTGCCAGCCATTATATTGTAGGCAGGGAGAACCTCCACTTTGTTTTTCATCATCATGGCGCTGGCATCAGGGTCTGTTTTGTTGTAGCCACTGCGCTTGCCGGCTTTGGTGATCTGATTGGTGTACTTGTCTATTTTATGTTCAGCCGCCTTTAGCTTCTTTTTCAGTGTCATTGCCTTGCGACGCTTTCTTTTGGCTGTAGCTGTGCGGATCGTATCATTCAAATCTGCTACTTTAGCTGCAATGGCTTCCCGTGTAATAGAGGACCCATTTCCATGCTCTTCCAGATCTGCTGTACCGTAAGTTGTTTGTTCCTGCCTGTTCAACTCATCAATCTGCTTAAACAGATCCCGACATTTTTCTACACTTTTTAATCCATAGCGTTCTGCATTCTTCTTCCATACCATCTTGTGCTGGTTGGCATCGGCCCGTAAGGTCGTGCCATCGCAGAAGTAGTTCTCCAGCAATGTATTGGTGCGCTACCAGGAACTCAAGCATCTCCTTAAACAGCTGCTCTATGACCTCTTTGGCCTTGCTGCTACGGAAATTATTGATGGTCCGGAAGTCAGGCCGGCTCATACCACTGAGCCACATAAAATGTATATCCTGACTGAGCGCTTTGGCTATTTTACGACCCGTGTAGATCTTGACGCTGTAAGCATACAACAATACTTTTAGCGTGTGTCTCCGAGTAGCCTAAAAAATCGTATTGTTTAGTTGCCTAATTTTGCTTTAAGCCGTAGTGATGGCTTGTGTTTTTTTCCACTGGTGGGGTAAGAGTTTCCTGAGTTGCCCGGTAGTCATCTCGTTGATGTTATGACTAAGCACTTCGCGGAGCCACTCATAAGGGTTTACGGTATTAAGTTTGCAGGTAACCAGCAGCGAGTATAAGAGGCCTGCTCTTTTGGCCGCTTCATGCGAGCCACAGAACAGGTAGTTTTTGCGTCCGACAGCCAGGTTTTTCATACAGCGCTCTATGGGATTATTATCAATATGCAAATGATTAGTAGAGGCATAGAGACTTAAGCCGTCCCAGCGTTTGATGCTGTAAGCTATAGCCTGTGCTATAGGGCTTTTCGGTTTTAGCTTTACATACTCCTGCTTCATCCACTCTCCCAGTTCTTTTAAAATAGGCACAGATTGTTCTGTCCGCCGCACTTTGATCTGGTCCGGGTTGAGCTGCTCTTCTCTACATTGCTCCTCGATCTTATAAAGCTTCGCTATCTCGGTCAAAGCATATTCTGCCCGAACTTTATCATTGCCTTTCGCCTCATAAAAATGACGGCGGGCATGGGCCATACAAAAGAACACATGTATTCCTTTGATGTCCAACTCTTCATAGACATCATAACCATCTACCTGCAAGTGACCCTTAAAATGTTGTAAGATATGTTTGGCTGCCAATGTATCCCTCCCCGATGATAATCAAAGTAGATCAGTTGCCCGTTATGCGTTAAGTACGTCCAGTAATACCCCTGGTGGGTATCTTTCTTCTTATTCCTGTCCAGAACCTGTATGGTTGTTTCATCACCATGCCAATAATCATATTGGTACATCTCATGCAGGTGCAGATGGCCCAGTGGCGCTACCACGTTCGCAACCTGCCGTACCCAATCGGTAATGGTTGAATAAGCAATGGTGACATTACTTCTCTTGAAGCAGTCCAACTGACGATTCAGCGGTTTATGATCTATAAACTTATCTATAATGATCTGTGCTAACAACTCCGGCGTGGCAATGCTCTTAGACAAGGCTTGCTCTGGAAGATGCGCCTGCACTATACGATGCTGATCAGGCCGTTCTGCTACAGAGCATTTATACTGAGGGATAATAGTACGTTGGAGAAATATTTCTCCCGGCTTCCAGCCAAGCTGTTCCTTTACTTCTTCTCCCACCTTCTCGCATCCGCTCACATCTTCCGGAGGCTCTATCACGGTCTCTTCCACCCGTAGATGATCCGGAAAGGCATTGGCTAACCCGTTTTCCCGTTGAACCTGTTTTTGCTTTACGTAACTTATCTTTTGAACATCAGCAAGGTTGGTTGCTTTATACCCCTGCTCAAAGGAAAGGCCTAATTCCTGCTGTTGCTGTAAAGGGGAAGGAACAAACTTCTCAGTCTTAAAACCACCCAGTAACTTCGTTAGTTGATACAATTGATATTGAAGCTGCGTTACCTGATCGCGTAATTCTTTATTGCTTTGTAATAGCTCCTGGTTGTTTTGTGGTAATTGTCCATTATTTTGTTGCTGTAGTTGCAGCATTGGAAGCAGTTGCTCATAGAGCGCTTTGTAATCTATATTTTCTGCTGCTGCTGACATTATACAAAGATAGCCCGGCTATGCATTTAAGCTATATCGTATAACCGAAAGTTATACAGCCGATGCGTGGATAAACCCGCATTCAAAAATGATTTTAAAAACAGCACCAAAAATGTGGATAACCCGGCCTGTTTTTCTTAAAATAAAAAACGTTGCCATTTTTTCGATGGCAACGTCAAATATATTCAACCCATGATCCATAAGGATTACATCGTACCGATGTACCGCTTTCGAAAAACGCTTTCTTCAAAGAAACGCCCTGTAAGATCATACTTAATTGTTTAGCCGTAATACTACTGTGAGTGCCTTCCATAATACCTGCCGGTAACTCAAAGGTACCTTCCTCTAATCGCTTATAGTATAAGCTAAAACCATCCCCTTCCCATTCTAACGCCTTCAGGTGCGTTTGCCGTTTGTTCAAAAGATAAATACATCACCCGTCTGAATTTCCATTCCCAGTTCGTTGGTAACAAGCCCGCTCAAACCGTCAAAACTCTTCCTTACATCCGCCCACTTATGATACAACCAGTAATGGGTGCCGTTGTTGATCTGTAACATAAGTTAACTGATTAAAGCTTTTAAAAAACTCACAGATGGCTCCCGGTAAAAACGGATGCCCCGGTATTCCGCAAAGAGATCCTGGGAAATGGAAACCTCTTGCTGCCCTGTCACTGTTAGCAAAGTGAAACTACTTTGATTCTCCATCGGCTTATCTTCCAACCGGGCGTGATATTTCTTCTGCCAGTAGTGATATGTACCAGGTGAAAGATCATACAACTCACAAAAATCTTTTACTGTCATCGAACTGGCTTCATGTTCAGCTATCAACGCGAACATTTTTTGCTCCTTCGATAAGCCACTTGATTGCTTTTGTTCCATACGTTTACATTTTTGATAAGCCCAAAAAGTAAACTTTTTATAATATCTTAATTTTTAGCTACTCGGAGGTACACATTTTAGCAGCATCCGGGGATGGTAGGAACTGGTGCCGCCACCCTGGTACAAGTTAATTAAGTCACTGATATCCATTGACTCTACGACTTCGTTGACCACCCGCACAAGGTACTTTGCTTCAATTAATTCCTCAAGAGATGGTGGCAGTAATAAAGATTGTTGCTGATTGTATTGCTTAAATATTACGGAAGTCTTTACTTTAGCCATTGTAATTTTTGAGTGTGGTAACTTAAAATTACAATGCAGCCCTTACTTCTTTAAACAAACTGACCTTTTGGGTCAGCCCCTCTTGTTACTTTTTGGTAGTACCATTTACCGAAGTGGAGTCCGCCGGCAGATTGTCGAACCAATTAAAGGAATTTCTTAAGCGTATAGCTACTGTAAGGCAATTGATAGATAAATTCAAGCGCATATAACAGCCCTTGATGTATGTGTTGTAAATCGGGGCAGAAGGATTATTTTATTTTATCCAGTTCCTCAATCATAGCCGGGCGCCTCGGATATTTTTGTTTTAAACTCTTTGCCAGGACAATAATTTTAGGTTTTGCAGCGGGAATATCCTTGATTACCATTTTCATTTTACCGGCTAATTCACCATATTCGCTGCGGCTGTTGCACTTGTCGGCCCTGTGTTCAAATGCCTGAAGATACATTTCTATCAATTCTCCCGGATAATCCCTGGAAAGATATTTATGATATTCCAATATAGCGTACAGATCGGCTTCCTTTTGAACCAACGCCAACAGCCTGTCCCAATATTTTTCCTGGATGTAAACAGGAGCTATAACTCTTAATAACGGTGGATTTGCGGAAGGGTTCCACATCTTCTTTCTATTTTTTTCATGATCCCTTGTTATTTCGTTAATTGTTTGCTCAATGTGTTGTTCAATAACATTTTTCCATTCAGTTACTGTAAATGTTTGTTTCCACTGGTTATAATACGATTCATTGAACCATCTATCGAAAGCAAACAGTTTGGTATAATACCGAATGATCGCCATGTCTTTTTCCAACACAGCAATGCGTAATAATTGTTCCTGCCATTGTGCAACCGTACCAAGATGTTCTTTCTTTTTAGCTATTTTAATGCCTCCTGTAATTAATATTTTGGCTTTCCCAAAATCCTTTCGGTTAATGGCCTTGCTTACTTCTTTCATCCGAACTTCAACAATATCCAAATTTTGATGAACAAGCTTTTCGGCTTCTGCTGATTTTCCTATTGCCTTTAAAAATCAATTTTTTGCTTCCTATAGAAGTCTTTTCGGTAATCGGTATAAGAGCCCGTAACGTTGTCAATCCTACCCTCAAGGAATTGTAAAAATTGTTCTGGTTTGCCAAGCTCAATAGCCAGGCTTTGATAAATACCTAATAGTTCATAGCCAAAATCACCATAATCGAAATAAATAGCATTACTTAGCTCGCCTTGCATGAAATTAAACACCTGCTCCTTCAATTCATTGGCGACATCATCTGCGTCAGTAATGGCTTCTATCAATTGAACAATACCGCTGATTGTTGTGCCGATGTTCCCAGCAGAATCATCACAAGCTGTAATTACTTCCATCATCTGCTTCAAAAGCGGTTTTACCAGTGCAAAAGCATCTTTGAAATTTTTCTTTTTTAGAAGTTCTTCTCCTGTATCTACAAGTTCATCAATTTCCCGCGACAAACTAAAAGCGGATCTATAGTCAACAAAACCATGATCGGCATATTTTCGGATAATTTTTGGATTAATTCTGAATACTTTTTGCTTATATCGATACGCTCGTCCTTCTCAGCAAAATGCAGCTCAAATGCGGCCCTAAAATCTTTGTTCTTTAAGGCATAGGCTGCAACAAATTGTTGTAGCTCATTCAGCCCGATCTTTTTCAACAAGTCGTTGAATACTATCTTTTTGTTAGGTGCAGCAGGTGAAGCATTCATTAATTCTTCTTTGATAGAAAAAAGTGCAGCCACTACATGTTTGCAGACTATACCTTCGAACGGACAGGTACAGGAATAATCCTTGATTTCTCTCTTTTTATTAAGAAGTGTGATTTCAACTGAATATCTTTCCGACCCTTCTACTTCGGCCTGCCATAAATTATCATCTGATTCTTCCAGTTCTATTACCATTCCCTGCTCGTAATAATTTTTCCCACGTTTCAGAATGGTATTATTAATCTGCTTCTCGAAATTGGATAGTGTAAGCATATGTTATTATAAATGGAATATTTTAGAATACCTGTCTTATCCATCTTCAATTAAGCTCACTAAATTTATATTTAAAGCTCAAAAGCCCAAATTTTGAGCCTAATAATACCTAATTATGAGCCAAAATTGAATGAAGCTCGTCTGAATGCCAAATATAGCTCAAAAAATAAGGAATTTGAGCTATATTCAACAGCAAAATGAGCTTCAAATGACTAATGATATAGGTAAAATTATCATTGAATATATCAGAAAACACCCTCTACAGTCGTCCCGGGAAATTTATGATAACCTGGGACTTGAAATTGGCTATGCAACCATTAAGCGAGCTTTGAATCAGCTACTTTCGGAAAAATTACTCAGTACAATAGGAAAAGGAAAAGCGACAAAATATATAATAAGCTCATCTTATGAATTGCTTCATTCGGTTGATGTAGAAAGTTACTTTGGGAAAGAACAGGATGAGCGACCTGTCAAAGACGGCTTTACGCTATCACTTATTAATGATGTGCTAAAGAATGCTGACCTGCTTAACGAAACAGAGCAAGCGAAACTTAAAACACTACAGGCAAAATTTAAAGAGAATATTGCGGGCTTATCTGCAACTGCATACAATAAGGAAATGGAACGGCTGGCCATCGATCTTAGCTGGAAATCGTCGCAGATAGAAGGTAATACATATACACTTTTAGAAACAGAGCGATTACTCCGGGAAAAAGAAACTGCCGAAGGCAAGCCAAAAGATGACGCCATAATGCTGCTTAACCATAAAGATGCGCTTAATTTTATTATTGCCCATCCTGATTACATTGTTCCTTTAACCGTCCGTGGTATAGAAGATATCCATAGACTTCTTATTAAAGATTTAGGTATCGACCGCTACATCCGCCAAAGAAGAGTAGGTATTTCAGGTACCAACTATAAGCCAATGGATAATGAACACCAGATCAGGGAAGCATTAATTGACATGTGTGAACTGATCAATGTAAAGGAAGACGTTTTTGAGAAATCTTTGCTTGCCCTTGTTTTGCTTTCCTACATCACGGCGTTTGTGGATGGTAATAAAAGAACAGCTCGCATTGTAAGTAATGCCATATTAATTGCTCATGGATATTGTCCTATATCATTTCGCACTGTTGATTCAATTGAATATAAAAGGCCATGTTGATCTTCTATGAACAGAATAATATCAGTGCCTTTAAAGAAATATTTATTGACCAATATGAATTTGCAGTGAATACTTATTTCTAACTGGTAAATGTTAACACATACTGTATGTCTACAGATACCTGCAGACATACTTATACAAGAATACTACCGGATTCGAACCCGAAAACAGTTCATTCTAAAGACATAAAACATCTTAAAAGATCAATTCGATTCCTTAAAACACAAAACCCGCTACCATAGCGGGTTTTACAATTTTGTGGAGTCGAGGGGACTCGAACCCCTGTCCAAACATATCCTTCAAAAGCTTTCTACATGCTTATTTGATTATTACTTGTCGGGAACAGGCAGGGAACCAACAAACCAACCTGATCCTTAGCTGAATGGTCTTAAACTACCGGCACAGCCTTCGGCAGCAGCAACCTGTATTTGTTTTGAGTCGGCGGCGGGGCTTGGTAACAGATCAACCGGCCCGGCGGCCCAAATGACTATCTAATCACTGATTAGGCAGCCATGGCATACTGAGTATTGCCATTTGAGTTTTGAATATTCAGATTTACGTGCTAATTATCCAACGCACGACATGCTTACACTTTCAAAGATCTACGCTGTCAAAACCAATACGACCCCATAACTTATTAAGGATTAGAACCAGGCACTTCAGCCACCACCAGGTCAGCCCCATGCTCTTCCCTTCCTTCATAAGGGTTACAAATATAATGCAAATCCCCGAAGCCCGACAAAATAACAGCCTTCTGCCTACCCCTTTATCCCTCCTTGCCCGCCTTCTTCCATCCACCAGCTTCCGCCGTCGCCCCTGCCCCACATTTCCGGATATCCTTACCTGTTTCAGCATCACCTGTTTGCCAGCCGCTTACCCATTACATGCGTATTGTCACTTTTGCAGCCCGATAAAAAAAACCTTCATCCGTCCATTAAGCGTCCCTCCCTTCACACCTTCCAGGCTTGAACGCAACCCCCGCCGCAACAATGTCGCTTCTTTTACCGCCAGCCCAAACTCATCCGCATTCAACCGCGTACGCCGGAAATTATCCGATGTCAGCACTTCCTCACGGGTCGGCCCAGGCTTCATCTGCGCCACCAGGCCATCCTTCGTTTGCCGGAACGTTAGGTCACTGATCGTCCCGCTGATCTTAAACAAACTAATCACCTTCGCCATAAGCTTGGATTTAATTGTTACCAACAACCCAAATCTACACCACCGCCACACCCATTTCCAAGCAGCATGGCCGTTCATGACCGAATTGGCCGGGCAAAAGACCAAATTCAATAAATCCGGCCACCTGAAATCGGTGATCAGCCGTAGATACACCAGAGATAGAGATAAGATCCATCACCCATTAGCCCACCTGGTTCCATCACAGTAGAAAGCCAGCGGCAACACAATAGCAAGAAAAAATGCACAAATGCAGGCCCAATGCGAAAAATTGCTCAGAGAGAGATTTGGAAAGAAAACAAACAAGCAGTACAAATCAGTTATAAATCGCTTGTATTCATGGATATGTAAGTTACAAAAAGTGCACCGGCAAACACAAAAAGACCCCCGATAAGAATAACGGGGGTTAACCAAAACTAACTGCTATGAGAAAACTCTATAAAACTTACTAAGTACTTTAAGGCTGTTTCCTTATTGATAACACAAAGTAACGCCATCCCAGTGCCCTGGAAAAGCCCTTTTGGACGAAATGCCTGCTTAGTTTAGTAGAATGTAGTAAAATGCAGATAAACGGGAAGACCCGCGCCAGGCCTCAATCTCCTCACTATCAACTCTGAATTGAACAATACCCATATAGTGGTATTTTTGATCCACTTTCTCCCGCATCCTATCAAACCAACACTAACTTTATCGCACAAAAAAACCGGAAGCCCATCTCGAACTTCCGGTTTCAATACTATATTCTAAATGCTGTTATCTATATTCTGTCTCTTGGATTCTCTACTTAAACAAGAACCTCCAAAAATCCAATCAATCGCATACGCCATCAGCCCCAGCAACAACACCATACCCACCATCTGCGCATACTCCATAAACTTATCACCCGGCTTACGGCCTGTAATGATCTCATACAACGTAAACAATACGTGACCACCATCCAGTGCAGGGATCGGCAACATATTCATAAAGGCCAATACCACACTCAACAAGGCTGTCATACTCCAGAATATTTCCCAATCCCAGGTTGAGTCAAACATATTACCAATGCTCATGAAGCTACCCAATGATTCACTCGCCTTCACTTCATCCGAAGTAAACAGCAGCTTGAAGTTCTTTACATTCATCACCAAATTCTCCCATCCCTTACGCACACCGGCAGGGAAGGCAGGGAAGAAATCGAATTTCTGCTTGTAAGAGCCCGCTACCCTTTCAGGGATCACCAAGAAACCAATCCTGCCCAACGTATCAGTTTTAGCTTTCACCAACATCGTATCCTTATTCCGCAACACCGTTAAGGTCACTTCTTCGTTCTTGTGTTTGGGCATTTCCGCACGGTACTGATCATAAAAAGTAACCGGTGTATTGTTCAGCGCCAACACAAGGTCTCCTCTCAACAAGGTACCCTGTGTAAAAGTGGCCACTCCAGGAAACAAAGTATCAACAATGGGATATACCCTGGGCTCAATAAATGATTGCTTGCGTTTGATCAAACTGCGGATCGTTCCTTTCGGTAAAGGCAGGCTGATGATCTGACCATCACGCTCCACCTGTACCGTTTTCACCTCATCCAGAATAATATCGCGCGTAAGCGAATAATAGTCTTTAACTGGCTTGCCATCAATACTCACGATCTTGTCGCCATTCTTCACACCCACACTGTCGCTGATAGCATTAATCGCAACCCCATGTTTCATTTGCGACATAGGCAGCCTGTTCTCGCCCCATACCCATAAGATCATCGCAAAAAGGAAGAAACCGAGCAATAGATTCACCGTTACACCACCAATCATAATGATCAGCCGTTGCCAGGCTGGCTTACTCCTGAATTCCCAGGGTTGAGCCGGTTGCTTCATCGCCTCTTTGTCCATGCTCTCATCGATCATACCGCTGATCTTTACATAACCACCTAGCGGCAACCAGCCGATGCCATACACAGTTTCGCCAATCTTCTTTTTAAAGAGGGAAAACCAAGGATCGAAGAACAGGTAGAACTTCTCAACGCGGCACTTAAACCATTTGGCGGGCAAAAAGTGTCCCATCTCATGCAGGATCACCAATATGGATAAGGAGAGAATTAATTGAAGCGCTTTGATACCAACTGAAGCCCAATCAATGGCTAAGAATGTGATCATAATCGTGAATCGTCAGTCGTGAGTCGTGAATAAATCGCTGATCAGTCAGCTTTTTCCCTCCTTCACTCCTGCCCTTGGCTTTTGAGTTTTTTGATAATTATATGCTATTGAGAATAACCGATCCAGTATCCAATATACCCGATCTGGAATTCTCCTTCCCCAAATATCCGTTAATAAATGGTATATCCATGCCGCTCACACAAATTCGTTATTTATTAACGGTAAAAACGTTCTCAATGATGCAAATGGTATTGGTAATCAGAGCTTAATTACAGAAGCGGCAAAATTACGGGCCTCCGCATCACTCTCGAAATATTCCTCCAGCGTAGGCTTTTCGATCCAGGGCACCTGGTGCATCGTCCGTTCAATCAGATCCGTCATATCCAGGAAGCCGATCCGGTTACGTAAAAACGCAAAGACCGCTATCTCATTGGCGGCATTCAATATACAGGGCAGGTTACCCCCTTTAAAAAGCGCATCCGTAGCCAGTACCAGGTTCCGGAAAGTCTTCGTATCAGGCTCCTCAAAAGTGAGCTGCGCAGGCTTGCGGAAATTATAACGAGGAAAATTATTAGGTAAACGTTGCGGGAACGTAAGCGCATATTGGATGGGCAGCTTCATATCTGGTAGCCCCATCTGCGCTTTGATACTCCCATCTTCAAACTGCACCATGCTGTGAATAATACTTTGCGGATGTACCTGCACCGACACCTGGTCCGGCTGCAGGTTAAACAACCACCGCGCTTCGATCATTTCCAGTCCCTTATTCATCAGCGTGGCCGAATCGATCGTGATCTTAGCCCCCATATTCCAGTTGGGATGCTGCAAAGCATGATCTCGCTTTACATTCACCAGGTAATTGGGTTTCTTGCCCAGGAAAGGCCCGCCCGAAGCCGTGAGGATCACTTTTTCTATCCGGTTGCGCGTTTCGCCCACCAGGCATTGAAAAATGGCCGAATGCTCCGAATCCACCGGTATAATTGGCGCCCGGTATTCCACCGCCTTCTGCATCACAATATCACCCGCTACCACCAGCGTTTCTTTATTGGCCAAGGCAATCGCCTTCCCTTGTTCCACGGCACGTAAAGTGGGCCGCAAACCGGCAAAACCTACAATGGCCGCCAGCATTACATCGTAACAATCCATCGCTGCCACCTCTTCCAGCGCCTGCTCACCGGCAAATACCTTCGTATCCGTATTGGCCAATGCAGCCTTTACATGCGGATACTTACGCTCGTCGCCAATTACCACAATATTCGGCTTAAAACGCATCGCCTGCTCTACCAGCAACTCATCATTACTATGAGCTGTCAGCACCTCCGCTGTGAATTTATCAGGATGAGAAGCAATTACCTCCAGCGTCTGAGTCCCTATCGACCCCGTAGATCCAAATAAAGCAATACGTTTTTGAGGAATACTGTTTGACATGAACCGGTTTTTGAAAAACAATAATACGAAGGAATCAGGAGTTAGCCCACCCGGCATAATTTTGACACTCCATTTTTGTCATTTCGACCGCAGTGAGCAATCCGCTATCGAAGCAAACGATTCGAAGCAAACAACTGTCGATTACCGACTGCTCCCGCCCATTGGCGGGACCGATTCACTACTCCACATACTTCTCCAACGCAACAGCAATTTTACGGTCATTGCTCAGTCGGGGCACTTTATTTTGTCCACCCAGCTTGCCGATTGATTTCATATAATCTATGAAACCATTCTTTTTAACCGTGCGGATATGCAGCGGCAATAAGATATTACCCGTTATAAGATCGTTATAATAGATGTTTTTATTGCGCAGATGATGGTCTACCTTAATGGCAAACCGGCTCATATCGGGAGGTTTGTTTTCAAACTCAATGAACCACTCATGGTACGATTTACCTTCTCCCTGCGTAATCATCGGCGCCACCGTAAACTCCGTAATATGCACTCCTTCCTCTTCAGCCGCCTTGATCAAACTGTATTCCACTTCCTCGCCAATCACATGCTCTCCAAAAGCAGAGATGAAATGCTTGATACGCCCCGTCACTACCAGCCGGTAAGGGTTCGTAGAAACAAACTTAACCGTATCACCGATATTATATCCCCACAGCCCGGCATTGTTATTAATGATCAGCGCATAGTTCTCTCCCACTTTTACATCCTTCAAACTAAGCCGCGTAGGCGTATTCGAGAATATTTCACCCGCAGGGATGAATTCAAAGAATATACCACTATTTGTATTGAGCAATAAACCTTCCTCTTTTTGCGAATCCTGGAAAGCTATAAATCCTTCCGAAGCAGGGAAAGTCTCAATCGCAGCGATCTGCTGACCGATGCTTTCAAATAATTTATTACGGTAAGGCTCAAAATTCACCCCGCCATGCACCAATACCGAGAAATTGGGGAAGATATCCTTGATCTTTTTACCCGTGTTTTGGTGAAGACGGTCAAAGTACATCTGCATCCATGGTGGAATGCCACTGATAAGCGACATGTCCTGGTGCAGCGTTTCGGCTACTATTCTATCCAGTTTCGTTTCCCAGTCTTCAATACAATTCGTTTCATAAGAAGGCAGCTGATTGCGCCGCAGGTAATTGGGCACATGGTGGTTTACAATACCACTCAAACGGCCCGTTGGGATGCCCCCACCCGGTCCAGCTCAGGCGACCCGGATAAAAAGATCATTTTACCATTCGTGAACTGACTATTGCCCGACTCGGCAATATAACAGAGCAAGGCATTCCTGGCTGTATTGATATGATTGGAGATCGACTCTTTGGAGATCGGTATATATTTAACCCCGCTGGTAGTACCCGACGTTTTAGCCAGGTAGATCGGCTTGCCCTTCCATAATATATTATGACGCCCCTCCTTTATTTTTCAATATAAGGTTTGAACTGCTCATAATCCCGGACAGGAACAGCCTGTATATACTCTTCATACAAGGAAACATTTTGTAGCTGGTGTTCTTTGCCAAACTCAGTTGTTTTCCCCGTCTTCAACAATTCCTTCAGAATGTTTTCCTGGTCCTCTACCGCTGTAGCCATTCCCTTTCTAACACCCTTGTATACATAATTGGCAAAAGGTTTTGCCAGTAAAGATTTGATTTGCATAAGTATTATCTATGGCGCAATCACACGAAATTAGTGTTAATTCGATTATTACAAAAGTTAATCTCCCTATTAGATCCATTACAGAAATCAGCCCCAAAAGATGTTAGAATCCGGTTAGAATTAACCACTTAAACTTTTCCTTCTCCTATACCTCATTGCTTGCTTCCAGCCCCGGAACACTTAGCTCCTCGTCCAAAGCTCGCAGCTCACAGCTCATGTCTTACATTCCCTGGCTTGTATTCCCCACCCCTATCAACCTACTAACTTATCAACACTCCCCTCAAGGCACTCAACTTGTCCCGCCCTGGCGGAAACTCCCAGCTCAGAGCTCCAAGCTTGCACCCCTTTTCAACCAGCTAACTAAATGATTTACAGAAATCTATCCACAACCTCCCCATCTCCACCAGCTCCCTATAAATACGTATATTTGCCCTCCAAAACCCGGTAGCGGCAACTTTATTGTGAGATGTTAAAAAAATTGCCACAAAGCCCGTGAAATCTGCCTTAAACCTATTACCTTTGCACTCCTAATTTTTGGAAAGTTATGTTAGCAATTGTTAAAATAGCCGGTCAGCAATTCAAGGTTCAAAAGGACCAAACTTTATATGTTCCCCATGTTGACGGCATCGCCGGCGACAAATTGGAATTCCCAGAAGTATTGTTGGCAAGCGCTGATGGAAAGTTATCTGTAGGCAGTAGTGTAAAAGCGATCGTTAAAGCCGAGATCGTTGGTCAAGTACAAGGTGATAAAGTAATTGCCTTCAAAATGAAAAGAAGGAAAGGTTTCCGCAAGAAACATGGTCACCGTACCCATTACACAAAAATCAAAGTCATCGACATCGCTTAAGAAAGCCGAAGACAAGAAAGTTCGAAATGCGAAAATGAGCAGCCAGAATTTTCAAATCTTCAAATTTTCAAATCTTCAAATTAATTTATCATGGCACATAAAAAGGGGAAGGTAGCGTAAAGAACGGCCGCGACTCACAGAGCAAACGCCTGGGAGTTAAAATTTATGGTGGTCAACCTGCTATTTCCGGTAACATTATCGTTCGTCAACGTGGCACTACTTACCATCCTGGTAAAAATGTGGGCGTAGGAAGAGATTTCACACTGTTTGCCTTAAACGACGGTGTAGTGGAATTCAGAAAGACGAAAAATGATAAAACAGTAGTAAGCGTACTTCCAGTAGCATAATAAATTTTTCTTACAAAATGTAAAAAAATTTTGGCGGTTTCAAATTAGTTTATATTTTTATGGTTGTAAATTTATTTACTAACCATTTTAAATTCGCAAAACATGGCAACTAAGAAAAAGCCGCTAAAAAAGCTGCAAAGAAAGCCGCTCCAAAGAAGAAAGCCGCTAAAAAAGCTGCAAAAAAGAAATAACTTCTTTGAAACGCAGAAAATATCAAAGTCCCGGATTTATCCGGGACTTTTTTTTTTTGTCTATACCCTACTGCCCCAAACCCACGCCCCACCAGCATTTCAGCTTGAATGCAAGTATACAGCACCAAACTTTGCCCCTTGTATTCCATACTGTATGCTGCCTCCTGTATTCTGTATACCATCTTCTAAATTCTATATTCTTCCCCCAGCGTTAGCCTTGTACCCCTCCAGGCAAACACATGGCCAACTGCTGATTGCCGACTCACCACTTACCACTATTTATTACATTTGCCCCATGACCATCGACAACACCTATATAGCCGACCAATTCGACCTCCTGTCCAAAATCATGGATATCCACGGAGAAAACAGTTTTAAGTCCAAAACCTATTCCGTGGCAGCTTTCAATATCGAAAAATGACACAGGACTTGGTCAACACCCCGCCCAGTGAGCTATTCTCTATCAAAGGCATTGGCGACTCTGTAGGCAAAAAGATACTCGAAATCGTCCAAAACGATGGCCGTTTGAAAGTCCTGGAAGAGTACATCGAAAAAACACCCCAGGCATTATAGAGATGTTATCCATTAAAGGCATTGGCCCTAAAAGATCGCCACCATCTGGAAAGAGATGGGTGTTGAATCCATTGGTGAGCTATTGTATGCCTGTAACGAAAACCGCCTCACCCTGTACAAAGGCTTTGGAGAGAAGACCCAGAAGAACGTACAGGACTCCATCGAATTTTATATGCGCAGCCAGGGCAGCCACCTGTTTGCAGATACCGAAGCCTATTCCTTAGCCGTTGAAAAACCTTGCGTGCCCAATTCCCCGCTAACAAGTTTGATATCACCGGCGAGTTTCGCCGCCAGCAAGAAATCATCAACCAACTGGCCTGGGTAACCACTACTGTGTTAAAAGACCTCCAGACCTTCCTGGAAGCAAACAATTTCAACACCCTCGAAACTACCGATGCCATCCTAACCGTAAAGGGACAAGAGAATATCCCCTCAAATTTTACCAGGCTCCCGACAACCTGTACTATAAAATACTATTCACCACTTCTTGCAGCGAAGAGTTTGCGCAGGCATGGCAAGCCTTGCCCGCTTGGGATACCAACGCTACCTACACATCAGAAGAAGCAATATTCACCAATACCCAAATACCCTATATAATACCAGCCAGGCGCGAGAAAGCAAGCATTCTCTCATCCAACCCAAACCCTGGTCAACTCATCCAACCTGAAGACATCAAAGCCATCATCCACAGCCACAGCGATTGGAGCGATGGAGCCAATACCATCGAGCAAATGGCCAAAGCTGCCATCGACAAAGGATTTGAATACCTCGTCATCAGCGATCACAGCAAAAGCGCCTTCTATGCCAAGGGCCTTTCTGAAGAAAGGATCAAAGAACAGCACCATTATATAGAAGAACTGAATAAGAAGCTCGCCCCTTTCAGGATATTCAAAAGCATTGAGTGCGACATCCTCAACGACGGTGCCCTCGATTATTCCAATGCCATCCTGGGCACTTTCGACCTCGTCATAGCCTCCGTACACTCCAACCTCAAAATGACCGAAGAGAAGGCTATGATGCGCGTTATGAATGCCATTCAAAACCCCTACACCACCATCCTCGGCCACATGACCGGCCGCCTCCTGTTAAGCAGGCCTGGTTATCCCCTCGACCATCAAACCATCATCGACACCTGCGCAGCCAATGACGTCGTCATCGAATTAAATGCCCACCCACGCCGGCTCGACATCGATTGGCGCTGGATTGACTATGCCCTCGAAAAAAATGTATTGCTCTCAGTAGACCCCGATGCCCACTCCATCGAAGGTTTTAATGATTGCCGTTATGGCGTACTTGCAGCCCAGAAAGGTGGCCTCACCGCCAATCGCAATCTCAGCAGTTTCTCCCTGCCCGAGTTTGAAGCCTTCATCACCAAAAGAAAAACAGCCAAGGGAATTTAACTTACCAACACACTTGAATTGGGCAGGTTATCAGAAGCCTGCCGAAACTACCTAAATGCTTTTCTTCCAGGCTTACGGACTTTCCAATTTTCCGGACTCTAAAACATGAACATTTACACCTATACGAGCTTGTGATATATTATATAATTATTAAAAATCACAACTCCTTATAAATTAAAGTATTTATACTCGCTACCTTCTAAATAAAATTAAATACTTTTACAGCTCATCCTCTACCTGTGTTTATCCGGATAACCACGGGTATCCTATTTTCTATTACCTGTAACCAGAGCGACCCTCAAAGGTACCAGTGCGTGGATTCTTTGCCACCTGCGCACAATTAATACCGTATCCCCACGTCACCATTTCCCTGTGCAGGAACCAGCATTCCCATGAACAACCTTCATGCAGTGGCCACTGCATGCTCTACCCTATGAATACCATTTATCAAAATCATAAACGCTAAACGTTAATCGGTTTATGAAAAAAATTCTCCTCAGCATTACCATATGCTGCCTGGCATTCTTGACTACTGGTTATACCCAAAATCTAGCCATCAATGCAGATGGAACATTACCCAACGCCAACGCCATTCTTGATGTTAAATCCGCCAATAAGGGCGTACTCATCCCACGCATGAGCACCACTGCACGCAATGCAATCCCCCTACCCAGGGCCTATTGGTATATGATACCACTACACACTCCTTTTGGTACCATACCGGCCAGCAATGGCAAGCCATAGCTACCAGCAATACCACCGCCCGTTCCACCGCCGGCAATGCCTGGCTATTAGATGGCAATACCGGTACCGACAGCACCAGCTTCCTCGGCACCATCGATGATGTCCATTTACACATCCGCGTAAACGATAAACCATCCGGCCTCATCGACCAGCATTTTAACAATGCCACCTGGGGTTACAATACCGGCAAATTCTAACCACCGGCATCAACAATACCGCACTGGGCAACCTGGCACTCTATAATATCACCACCGGATTTGCCAATACCGCAACCGGCTTCCAGGCCCTTTATTCCAATAAAGAAGGCCTCTCCAATACAGCTACCGGCGAAGCTGCCTTATACCACAACCTTACCGGTTATGCCAATGCCGCCGTAGGCGCAGGCGCACTCCACGACAACAAAGGAGGCTATAGCAATACCGGTATAGGACATATTTCCTTATACCGCAATACCGATGGCACCAGAAACTCAGCACTCGGAGCCGGTGCCCTCTATTCCAACACTACCGGTAAAGAAAATACCGCCGATGGCTACCAATCCCTCTACAAGAATACCACCGGCTCCCACAATACAGCGTCGGGTTATCAAGCTTTGTACTCCAATACCGAAGGCAATAGCAGTGCCGCATTCGGCTTCCAGGCTTTGTACAGCAATACCGAAGGCGCCGGCAATACCGCTACCGGTTATCTATCCTTGCATAAAAACACCCTCGGCTCCTTCAATACAGCCAATGGCTACAAGGCACTAGGCACCGGTTCTGGCAACGCCAATACAGCCGTTGGATACGAATCACTCCTGAACTCCAATGGACATGCCAATACCGCTGTAGGTTACCAAACCCTGCTTAACAACGGCATGGGCGAATACAATACCGCCATCGGCATACAGGCATTGAACGCCAATACCGGTAGCAGAAATACCGCCATTGGCGCCAATGCTTTACGCGTTAGTGCCTTAGCCGTTGACAATACGGCCGTTGGCTACGACGCACTAAAGTCTAACACAACCGGCAGCGTCAATGTCGGCCTTGGTAGTAAAGCTCTCAACAGCAATACTACTGGAGAGATGAATACCGCCCTGGGAGTAGCCGCAGCTGTACTTAACACCACCGGCAACCAAAATACCGCCGTAGGTTTCCTCACATTAACACAGAACAGTACTGGCTCCTACAATACTGCCAGTGGACACGCTGCGCTTCAAACGGCAACAGGCAATGGTAATACAGCCATGGGAATGGCAGCCCTTTTAAACAACAATGCCGGTGATTACAATACCGCCATTGGCTATAGGGCCAACGTTCCCGATCAACTCATTCCCATTGTGAATGCCACTGCCCTTGGCGCCCATACCATCGTGGATGCTTCCAACAAAGTAAGGATCGGCAATGCCGCCGTAACCGTCATTGAAGGCCAGGTACCCTTCACGACTCCTTCCGATGGCCGTTTTAAATTCAAGATCCAGGATGATGTAAAAGGTCTTGATTTTATCCTCCAACTCAAGCCCGTTACCTACCAGTTTGATGTAAAACGGTTCGATAACCAATACGAACAGAAAGAAGGTCAGGTCATCCCTGCCAGCAACATCATTCAGACATCCTACGATGAAGCAGCCCGCATCCGCCGCAGTGGCTTCATTGCCCAGGAAGTGGAACAAGCCGCCAACGCCAGCGGTTACAATTTCAGCGGCATCATAAAACCACGTACCGAGCAAGACCACTACAGCCTCAGCTACGACGCCTTTGTAGTACCACTCGTAAAAGCTGTACAAGAACAACAAAAGATCATTGAAAAACTGCAGGAGATCAATACCAACGAACAAAGCAGGATCAGCCGGTTGGAAAAACAGGTCGAAGAACTCCTCCGCCAGCTAAAAGCATCCAAATAATTTTCATCATCCATGCGATTCATTATGAAACCTATATTTGTTTCTTATGGCCTAATACTCCTGCTATTGGGTAATACACCCAATGCCGAGGCCCAAAAGCAGGTCTACCTGTCACCAGGGCTTTATCTAATTGCCCTCGATGCCCCCCGCCTGGTTTTCCAAAACCTGGACCTTAACAACAATGGGCATTTTACTGCCGACAATAGTACCGTCATCTTTACCGACCATTTAAACCAACGGCCTGCGCTTATCAATGGCAATAGCAAAACAGCCTTCCACCACCTGACCATTAACCAGCCTATTCAACTAGCCCATGATATCCAGGTTACGGGCAACCTGTTGCTTAACCAGGGCAACCTGCAACTGGATCATTATACCCTCGACCTCGACAGTTCGGGTAATATCATTGGCGAAAGGAATGAATCACACATCATCGGCAGGTCGGGAAGCAGCATCACCAGAACCGCTGTACTACAGGCGCCACAACAGGTCAATCCCGGCAATATCGGAGTGTCCATCACCAGCCCTGCCAACCTGGGCCTTACCCGCATTATTCGCGGGCACAATACGCCTGTACCAACCAGCAGTTCAGCCGCCACCAACCGGACCTTTGATATCCAGCCAGCCAACAACAAAAACCTCCAGGCCACTCTCCAGTTTCATTACCTCGATGCCGAACTATCGGGCAACGAAAATGAACTCACACTCTTTACAGGGGATGGATACAACTGGAAGGCCGCCGGCAAAGACAAAAGCAATGCCGCCGCAAACTGGCTGATCAAAAACAAGTTGGATCAACTACATCGCTATACCCTGGCGGGTAATGGCTTCGCAAAAATGCAGGTATACCCCAACCCGGTGAAGAATAGGTTCACGCTTACCTGGCAGTCCACTGCCCGGCAAGAGATCGTACTACTCCTAACTGATGCATCCGGTAAGATCATGGAAAGGAAAAACAAAACTGCCGCGAAGGCGTCAATTCCATCGAATGGAATATGACCCGTTATGCAGCCGGCAACTACCACCTTTCTGTGGAAGGCGTACAAACCAATGCCGTTAAGATCTTTAAAGAATAAGATACTGAAGAAAATGCAACAGAGGCAAAGCTGTTGCGGTTACAGGCCCTGATGAAAGCAACGAGTGGTAAATGACAGTGCATAGGAAAATGACAAAGAGCCATTTGCCATTCGTTTTTATAAGATCACCTTACCCATTTTAATATCATATACCGCCAGGTTCTTCCGCGCCGGTCCCGTTAATACCTCTCCCGTAAAAGAGAACCGCGATCCATGGCAAGGGCAATCCCATGTTTTTCTGCCCCATTCCATTTAACCGAGCATTTGATATGTGTACAACCCGGATCAATGGCAAATACTTTCCCTCGGTGTCTTTATATATACCCATTTTCTTTCCTTCAAATTCTACTATACGGCCTTCATCCAAAGCAATATCCGCCAGAAATGGCAATCGCTCTGCAGGAAACAAGCCACCCACCAGTTTTCCCACCACATCTGCCGCCTCTTTTACAAAATTGGCAAAACCCGCTACCAGTTTAATGCGGTTGGGGTCCAGCAATTCTTCCAATGGACTGTTTCCCTGCACGATCAGATCGCACAATAAAATAGCCGATAAGCTACCATAGATCATTCCATTGCCACCAAAACCTGTAGCCACAAAAATATTATCCGGGTGCCCTGGCAGGTGACCAATATAAGGCAGCCCATCTGTTGACTCAAAGTATTGTGAAGACCACCTGTAACTCACCTCCTTGACCTCAAAAAATTCCGCACATGGCTTTCCAACCGCCTGAAGCAAGCCTCCGTATTTTCTTCATGCCCTGTCTTATGATCTTCTCCACCTACAATCAGATACTGCTCCCCATTCACTTCCTGGCACCGGTAATAGTGATAGGGATCTTCCATATCATACGCTACCCCTTCCGGGTAATACCCATCTTTTAATTGTACCGCAATGGCATAACTCCGGTAAGGCGCACAACGAAAATGCAATAGGTTTACCCCAGGAGGTATATGCGTGGCATACACCATTTGCCGGCATTTGATATTCCCTTTCGTGGTCACCACTTCAATCGTTTCATTATTCGTGGCATGCAGCATGCGGCAATTTTGCAACAATACGCCCCCTGCCTCTTCAAAAGCCTTAGCCAGCCCATACAAATATTGAAGTGGATTGAACTGCGCCTGGTTCTCAAACAAAGCCACCTCTTTATAAGGCATCGGGAAAGGCGAATCATTAATAAACCCAGCCCCTACTCCCACCTTTTGAGTGGCCGTTACTATCTCTCCCAGTTCAGTGCTTTGCTTTTCATTCACCGAAAACAAATAACCAGGCAACTCTTTAAACTTACAGTGGATATCAAATGCCCCAATATTACCCTTGATTAGGTCAATAACCGATTGTACCGCCCCAGCCATCAGCTGTGCATCCTCCCCCGAAAAGTTCTTGGCTATCTGCCCATAAGAGCTATCCATAAAAGTATTGAGATGCGCCGTCGTTCCTCCCGTGCTGCCAAAACCTATATTATGCGCCTCCACCAGCACACATTGCTTACCCCATTGCTGCAACCGTAGTGCAGTACTGATCCCTGTAATACCACCACCCACGATCAAAACATCCTGAATCCCTACAGGAATATAATTGGCCCGTGCCCGGTAATCAGGCAGGGAAGATTGCCATAAACTTTGACAGTTGCCATCTCTTTCCATATATTTTTTATGTTATCGGTTATAAACCTAATGCCACAAAAAAAGACGGCCTCCCGGCCGCCCTACACAAACCTTAATCGCCATTAAGATTTATCTCTGCAAGATTCCAATTGTTGCTGATTCGCTTTTAGGATAGGTAACACATCTGTTACCAATTTTTTGATACCCTTTTCTTTAGCTGCTCGTGATTCAGCTTCATACCGGCTGATTCCCGCCGCATTCCAGGTGACCATCTTCTCCACCCATTGCTCGTCAAATGCTTTGCCCGAAAGCTGAGCCAACTCCTTTCTACTTCCATCATTATAGTTGGGCATACTATCACTAGCAGCTTTCTTTTGCAACTTTTGTAATCCACTGTACAATTGCCGTTGGTCAAGGCCTATTCTTTGCGCCACTTCTTTTATTGCTGGCCGGCTGGCCTTCCGCATACCCAGGTCTGCTAAGGCAATCGTTTCTTCAGCCCGTTGTAAGGCATTGACCACAAAATGCACATCAGTTTGTAAAGTGTCTGTCTCTACCAGTTGCCTTGGAAACTGCGTACTAGTGTAATGACAAATTAATTATGAAACATTTTGTATATTAGTGCTCTAAATCGACACTAATATGGCATTATCCTTAAAGCTTAACCGGAAAGAACTATCCTTTCTAGAGTCTAAAAAGCAAGGTAAGGATTTGGGGTTGCGCAGATATAACCGCATTAATGTGCTATTGCTTCTTCACAAAGGGAAGAAGGCGTCAGAGATAGAGGAGTTCCTGGGAGTCGACCGTATCACGGTCTGGCGCACAAAGAATCGTTATCTGGAACAAGGGATAGAGGCGGCCATTGAGGAAGAAAGTCGTACAGGTCAGCCGGTGAAGTATACAAGCGATCATGAAGCTGAATTGGCCTCATTAGCCTGTGGTCCGTGCCCTGCAGGCAGAAAGCGTTGGACAATACGTTTACTCACAGAAGTGATCCGGTCCAAACCCGGTTTTGAACAGATCAGCCGCGAAAGTGTGCGGCTGGTGTTAAAAAAATGAATGTAAGCCTTGGTTAAGGAAGATGTGGTGCATTCAGGAGATAACCCCGGAATATCGTAAACGAATGTACCGGCTCCTGGATCTTTACAAGCAGCCATATGACGATAAACACCCGGTGATCTGCCTGGATGAAAAAAAGTAAACAGTTATTAATGGACAGCCGTTCACCGATAGCGGCCAAACCCGGAAATCCGGAAAAGTATGATTACGAATACAAGCGAAAAGGAACCTGTAACATATTCGTTGCAGTTGTACCCAAAGCCGGAAAGCGTATCGTGAAGGTAACAGATACAAGAACAAAGGCGGACTTTGCCTGCTTCGTTGAAGAACTGCTGAACAACCATTTTCCAAAAGCCGATTACATACAGTTAGTCGTGGACAACTTAAATACACATTTTGAACGTTCCTTTTATGAAACAATGGGGCATCAAAAAGCTTCCCGGATACTGAAGCGAATAAGATTTATTTACACCCCGAAACATGCAAGTTGGCTGAATATGGCAGAAATTGAAATCAATATTATGGATAGGCAGTGTACCGGCGGCAGGATAGAATCAAAGAAAAAAATTGATCACTGACATCCACGCCTGGAGCAAAAAGCGCAATCGTAATAAATGTGACATCGAATGGAAGTTTACACAGCAGGACGCAGATAAAAACTTTCTAAACACTACGTTTCATAATTAATTTGTCACTACACTAGGGTCCACATGCTCTGCCACCATCTGCGAATCCTTTGGCTTTTCATCCTGCCGCACACTGCCTTCCCCACAGGACAACCATCCTGTAATAGCCAACATTATCAATAGGATCCAACAACACTTCATACATTATTATTAAGGTAAAACGACTCAGGTTACTATCTCATCCAGGATGAAGGGTATCTTTTGTACATACTCCTGGTCATAGGCCCACCCACTACCAGGTATCTTGAACAACTGCCAAACATGACTTTGCAATTTCACCAGCGTAAACATATACCGCCTATTGGGTGCAAAGATCTCATACACCAGGTAGCCCGCCGTATGATCTGCATGGTACCCAAAGCGAATGTGCTTATCATTCTCCGGCTCTTCAAACCAGGTGAGCATTTTTTTACACCAGTCAAAATAATAGAGTTGATCTATCTTTTTACCAATCATGTCAGCCAATACAGTAAATCCCATATCCTGTTCCACCCATTGCCCATATTCCACATCCACAAAAAGATGTTCTCATAACCATCCTCAAACACTGCATGAAACATACAATGAATGGGGTGCACCATTTCGTTAAGCATTACCGTTTGCTCTCGGCCATCAATCGTCAACCGCAGTTGATGTTCCATATAATAAATAAATTGTTCATAGTGTAATTCCCCGCTTGCTCACCACTCCTCGAAGCAAAAGATTGCCGATTTATCCCGCCCCTTGGCCTATCGTGTGGACACATTTTTCATTATCATCCATGCATCGAAAGCAGCTTTAAAGTATTGTATTCCAATCAAAGGGTCGTAATACCAGGGTGTTTTCTACTTTCATAGCCCTTCCATCCGCCCATTCTTGCAATAACCCATACAAACCTTTTTAAATCCTGAGTTCTGTATGGGTTCTTTTGTTTTTCCGTTTTGCCTTCCAGTCGTATAATCTGGTGTTCCAGAAACAATTGTTCATCCTCACTAAAACAAGCCTCTGCCCCAAGGGCGACTTCAGGTTCTGCATAAGACAACCTCATCAGGAACAGTTTAATGACCACTTCCATAATCAGTAAACACATCTTTCGCACAGAGGAAGCATATTCCAGTTCCGATGCTTCTATGTTATAACCTTCTTTCTTCAGTATCTTAAATACTTCTTCAATCATCCACCGCCAGCTATACCACTCAATGCAACTTTTTGCCATGTCCGCGCTTTCAACAGCCAGGGTGGTTAACAAACGCCAGCATATCTTATCGGATCCCTCATAACCCACTTCCTTTGCTTCTACCAACCAAAGTTTAACCCATGGAACTACTCCTTCGCTGCTACCATACGTTCTCTTAATTTCCACTTCTCTATACCGGACTTCCATTCGGGCAATTCGCTTCTTCCTGCCGTTTTTAGCATCCACAACCAGTTCATAAGTGCCTTGCACCGGATGATCTGACAAACAACTGAATAACTTTGTTTTATCCTTTAATGTCCGGTTGGTCCTTACCCGGATTAGTAAATCGGCCCCTGCTTCCGGAATAACAGCAAATTGCTCATAGATATCACCTTCCCGGTCCTGTACAATGACCATTCCTTTTACTACATCCCCCAACGCCTCTTTGGTGTTTTTAGACACTTCTATCCATCTGTACGACTCTTTTTCCTCTATCGGCAATGAACTATAGTTGCGCTCATGTTTACTTTTAAACTCCAGTGACCGGTTCCAGACCTTGATATCTGCATAGCCATAAGGAATCCCTTCAACAGCATCCAATACCAGGCTGGGGTGCAGCAGGAAACCCAAACCCTTTTTATTATTGGCATTGGTGGTACCTATATACTCATCTTTTTTAATCCGCCTGCTATGGCTGCTCAGGTTTATTTCTGTAGTATCCTGAATACACACCACATACTTATCCTGGCAGGCAGCTTTACAGTTAGCGGACAGATTCCGGACAATTTCTTCTTCACTCACACGGTCATTCTGCAAAAAACGATAAAACCCCTTGGCAGAAGACTCATCAGACGATAGCTGCCGGATCGAGTGGACACCTTTGCTAAATAAATCCCCTAAAATCTTATTGCCACGATACAATAAACGCAGGTCGTCTAATTCCGTAAATTCTCTCTTTTGCATAGTTTAAACACGCAAACTATACAAAAATGTGTCCACACGATAGGCCAAGGCGGGACCGACTGCCGATTGCCACTGCCGACTCATGTCTTCTTCTTCGGCACCTTGGCGCCTTTCTTGCGCGCCTCTGACAAACCAATTGCAATAGCCTGCTTGCTACTCTTTACGGTGCCGCCCTTACCTCCCTGACCCGATTTCAGCGTTCCCTTTTTCTTGCGGCGCATGGCGCTTGCAACTGATTTCTGGGCACCTTTTGAATAAGTAGCCATATATAACAGTTTTAATGGATAGGAATGCATTCCGAATAACCAGGCCCATTAACAGGCAATATCCGGACAGCCCCCTTCTTTAAATGAATAAACAAGATCCCTTCTTCCAAGTTGGCCGAAGCCGTATCAATATCTTCTGGTAATAAAAAGGTTCGAGTGAATGACTCTACACAAAACTCCTTCTTGTAAAAATGCAACACCTCTTCATAATGTTCAGGCACACAGGAAGCTACACCACTAATCATTAACATATCCCCTTCAATCAACACCTGTAGGTCGGTTTTCTTATAGCCCGGCAAAGCCAGTTCCAGCAAGTATTCCGACACCGTCTCTGCAATATTAACGGCAGGTCTCCTATATGACCCACTCTCTGCATGCAACTCTTCCTGCAAATGATCCATATCAGAAAATCTACCACAGAACGTACGAACGAGGGCATGATCAGCTATTCCTATTGCGCTTATAGTATTCATACGGCTATTACATTTATAAAAGATAATCACTAAATTTTTATGCCATCTCGTGGATCAACTATGGTGAAGGATCGCCCTCATTTCTTAACAAACCAGCACGCTATCGAGGAACTCCCTCTACAAAACAACCAAGCTTGCTAAACCCTCATTCATTGGTATTATTTTTTTAATCTTATAACTATCTGTAAACCATAAAATGATTTTGTTATGCAAAACAATGAAGAACTGGTGGAGGCACTGAATGACCTGATCCGCATCAACAATGACCGCATTGAGGGTTATGAAAAAGCAATCAATGAAACAAAAGATATAGACGTTGATCTGAAAACACTCTTCCGGCGTATGGCCGATCAAAGCAGGCAAAACAAAGCCGAACTGATACAGGAAGTGCAAAAGAAAGGTGGAAATGCTGATACCGATAGCACTACAAATTCTGGCAAGATCTACCGCACCTGGATGAGCGTTAAAGCTACCTTCTCGGGGAAAGACCGCAAATCCGTATTAGCAGCCTGTGAATTTGGTGAAGATGCTGCCCAAAAAGCTTATCAGGAAGCTTTGGAATCCGACGCAACCTTGGATGTAGATGCACGTCAGACCATTGTAAAACAAAAAACATCCTTAAAAGAATCACATGACCTCATTAAACGTCATCGTGACATGCAAACTGCTGGACGATAAATGGCAAGTGGAAAAAATTTGCCACTAGCAACTCACCATAATTGATAACATCTTTTATACAAACAAGCAACACATGAAGAATACTGTAAATAAACTAGTGTAATGACAAATTAATTATGAAACATTTTGTATATTAGTGCTCTAAATCGACACTAATATGGCATTATCCTTAAAGCTTAACCGGAAAGAACTATCCTTTCTAGAGTCTAAAAAGCAAGGTAAGGATTTGGGGTTGCGCAGATATAACCGCATTAATGTGCTATTACTTCTTCACAAAGGGAAGAAGGCGTCAGAGATAGAGGAGTTCCTGGGAGTCGACCGTATCACGGTCTGGCGCACAAAGAATCGTTATCTGGAGCAAGGGATAGAGGCGGCCATTGAGGAAGAAAGTCGTACAGGTCAGCCGGTGAAGTATACAAGCGATCATGAAGCTGAATTGGCCTCATTAGCCTGTGGTCCGTGCCCTGCAGGCAGAAAGCGTTGGACAATACGTTTACTCACAGAAGTGATCCGGTCCAAACCCGGTTTTGAACAGATCAGCCGCGAAAGTGTGCGGCTGGTGTTAAAAAAATGAATGTAAGCCTTGGTTAAGGAAGATGTGGTGCATTCAGGAGATAACCCCGGAATATCGTAAACGAATGTACCGGCTCCTGGATCTTTACAAGCAGCCATATGACGATAAACACCCGGTGATCTGCCTGGATGAAAAAAGTAAACAGTTATTAATGGACAGCCGTTCACCGATAGCGGCCAAACCCGGAAATCCGGAAAAGTATGATTACGAATACAAGCGAAAAGGAACCTGTAACATATTCGTTGCAGTTGTACCCAAAGCCGGAAAGCGTATCGTGAAGGTAACAGATACAAGAACAAAGGCGGACTTTGCCTGCTTCGTTGAAGAACTGCTGAACAACCATTTTCCAGAAGCCGATTACATACAGTTAGTCGTGGACAACTTAAATACACATTTTGAACGTTCCTTTTATGAAACAATGGGGCATCAAAAAGCTTCCCGGATACTGAAGCGAATAAGATTTATTTACACCCCGAAACATGCAAGTTGGCTGAATATGGCAGAAATTGAAATCAATATTATGGATAGGCAGTGTACCGGCGGCAGGATAGAATCAAAGAAAAAATTGATCACTGACATCCACGCCTGGAGCAAAAGCGCAATCGTAATAAATGTGACATCGAATGGAAGTTTACACAGCAGGACGCAGATAAAAACTTTCTAAACACTACGTTTCATAATTAATTTGTCACTACACTAGTCATCTTTTTCCTGGTAGCAGGTAGCCTGGTAACGGCCTGCCAGGATGAAACCAAACCCGAGGAAAGCAAAGAAGTAGCCGAAGAGTTAAACGACAACAAGTTCAAGACCGATTCATCTGAACATAAAGCTGAATTTGTAGTAGAAGCCACTTCAGGCAATTATGCAGAGATCAAACTGGCCCAACTGGCCATTCAAAAAACCACTGATAAGGAACTCAAAGACATAGCTCAATCACTGGAGGCTGATCATACTACCGCGTTGAATGAGTTAAAAACACTGGCCGAAAGTAAAAGATCAGCATCCCCACAGAAGAATCTGATAAAGCAAAGGAACAGCTCAAAGACCTCGGCAATGATAAACCGGCCGATTTCAACAAAGCATGGGTGAAAGCATTGATGGACAAACACGAACAAACGATCAGTAACTACGAAAAGGCGCTCTCCGAATTAAAGGACGAAGACATAAGAGCCTGGATCAATAAGGTGCTTCCCATCATCCGCACACACCACGATAAGTTAATGGCATACAACTCAAAGATTAAAAAATAGTTTTTCATAAGGCACATTGGACTTTACGAGGCTGGTTTCTACCAGCCTTTTTAGGCCCCAGTAAAAACAGCAACCACAATAATCAGGAATGCTGCCCCATTAATCAGTAATTAGTAATCAATAATCAACAATTGTTGACTTTTTTTCCCCCTTTAGACCCAACCGTCAGTTGGCAATAAATTTTCATATACTTTCAAAAAGAAGTCATGTTGCCCGAGCATTCTGGTCCATTACCCTACCTAAAAAGTTTGTCCAACTGCCTCCATACCGTAGTAACTGGCGGATATACAGTCAATTTTGAGGTGGTCGACACAGGCCTGTACTCCTCACTCACAAAACAGGTGTACCAACCGGCCGAGATCAAAGCGATGAATTTCTTCCACTTTGAAGGCCTTTCTGCCGCCCACGAAAAGGTAATCCTATACATCATCGAAACCCGCGACGGCCAAAAGGAACACTCGTAAAAACTTACGACACCCATGGTGACCCTGTCCTGGAAGATTACCTGCTTTCCCTGAAAAGCAACAGAGTATTACCCATAAAAATGAGGTTGGCTCCAAAGCTCCTTACTTGGAAGATCAACCCCATGATTAAATCAGGTGACTACGTTACCCGCCTACCTTTATGTTCTTCTGATCAATCCCAATAACAGCGAAATAATAGCCAGAATGATCAGTATATGGATTAGCCCCGAGGCGCTATATACAAAGAACCCAAGTATCCAGCCAATAACCAGTATCACAGCGATAAGATATAAGATGCTTCTCATGTTATAATGTTTAAGGTTATCGATAAAAATCTGTTGCCCCTCCAAACACTTCCTCCCTGGCCTCATTCTGTAGATGCTTTTCCCCAAGCGCCACCTATTATTGATCCTTTCTGCTACCACCTCCCCATTCCTCTTGCGGCACGTTTATTTCTCCCTTTCCCCTTATGCTGTCCATCCATTCATTTTTCAGGATATTAAAGAAAGCAGTGTCGGCCTTTATAGAAGACAATGCATTCAAGCTAAGCGCTTCCCTGTCCTATTATACCATCTTTTCCATGGGCCCCATTATCATCATTGTAATATCCCTAGTAGGCATCTTTTATGGACGGGAAGCTGTCCAGGGAAGAGTATACGGGCAGGTAAAAGGATTTATTGGCAGTGACGCAGCCATTCAATTGCAGGCTATCATTAAAAATATTGAATTGTCGCAATTTAAGACAACCGGTATCATCATAGGAGTGGTCATGTTATTGTTTGGCGCAAGCGGGGTATTTACAGAGATCCAGGATTCCGTCAACCGCATTTGGTCCGTTAAGGCCAAACCTAAAAAGGGATGGCTCAAATTCATCACCAACCGACTCCTGTCCTTTTCACTCGTAGTAGGTCTGGGTTTTATCATGTTGGTATCCTTGCTCGTAAGCACCCTCGCCGATGCTTTAAGTAAACAACTGGAGCGCTTTTTCCCAGACAATATCATTATCATTTTCTATGTCCTGAACCTGCTGATCGTGTTGGTCCTCATCACCGCCCTGTTTGCCATCATTTTTAAGGTCTTGCCCGATGCCATTATCCGCTGGCGCGAAGTGATCAGTGGCGCTTTATTTACCGCCCTCCTGTTCCTGGGCGGGAAATTCCTCATCAGCTTTTATATCACGAAGTCTAATATTGGCCTTACCTATGGCGCAGCCGCTACCATAATTGTCATTTTACTGTGGGTGTATTACTCTTCCGTGATCCTGTACTTTGGCGCAGAATTTACCAAGTGTTATGCCGTGGAATCAGGGAGTGGCATCCGGCCCAAGGATACAGCCGTATTTGTAGTAAAGCAGGAAGCCAGAGAAATCCCACCTTCTTACCTCGATACGTAATCCGATACTTAAAATTCAATACACTATGGATCTCCGGTCAGACAAACCGTACGCGTTACTCAAGCATGGGCTCGGTCATGTATATCCTTCCTTACGAAAAGACCAGAAAGCGGATGTAGCCATCATAGGTGCTGGTATTACCGGCGCCCTCGTAGGATGGCACCTCCTCCAAAAAGGTATTCAGCCCGTGATAATAGATCGCCGCCATGCCGGAATGGGTAGTACCGCCGCCAGCACATCCCTCCTTCAATACGAAATTGATACCCCCTCCATAAGTTAATTCCACTGGTAGGCGAAAAAAATGCCGTATTGAGTTACCTCCTTTGCCGGCAAGCCATTTATGATTTGCAAGAGGTATGTCAGCAATTACCCACCAAATCTGCCTTTACACTTCGGCCCAGCTTTCAGTTTGCCAGTTACAACAATGATGTGAAGGGCCTGGAAAAAGAATACCTCCTGCGAAAAAGAGCGGGCTTTAACCTCCAGTTATTATCTGAAACCGAGATCAGTCACCTGTTCGGTTTCAGCAAACCAGCCGGCCTCCTGTCGGCCGATGGTGGCGCCGTCGAAGCTTACGAACTCACACATGCCCTACTGAAACATGGGCAGGATAAAGGCATGCTGGTATACGACAATACCCTCGTAACAGGTCTTGATTTTGAAGAAAACGGTGTAGTACTCCAAACCGAGTGGGGCTATAAGGTAAAAGCAAAACAATTGGTGATTGCTTGCGGGTATGAATCACACCAATACCTTCCTAAAAAAATAGAGAAACTCCATTCTACCTATTCCATCATCAGCGAACCATTCAATGCCACTGATTATTGGCACCAGAATGCCCTGATATGGGAAACCGCCAATCCTTATTTGTACATGCGTATAACTGCCGATCAACGCATACTCGTAGGCGGCAAAGATGACCCCTTTACAATCCGGCCAAGCGCGATGCCAGTCTGCCACGTAAAACAAAGCAACTGGAAACTTCATTTGCCAGATTATTTCCACAGATCCCCTTCCGTACTGATTTTGCCTGGGCAGGAACCTTTGCCAGCACCAGAGATGGATTGCCTTATATTGGACATATTCCCGAACGTCCACATACCTGGTTTGCATTGGGATTTGGCGGCAACGGTATCACCTTTAGTCTCATTGCCGCACAGATCATAAGCGATTTGTTGTCAGGGAAAAACAATACCAATAGCAAGCTATTTGGGTTTAACAGACCAGCAGGCGCGATGGCATAACTTTGGTACCCATATCCTTAAAAATAAGGGTATGAAAAATATAAATCGGCCCGCATTCATACTGGCAATGATCAGCACAGCGCTGATATTGATTGGCCTTGTTACTATGCCACACAATGAAATAGGAACCTATATCATGTACACAGGTTTTTTATTGGCAGGTATCTTTTGGATATGGGCAATATGGGATGTGATCGCAGCACATGATTTGAAGTATTATCAAAAAATGTTCTGGCTCATCATCACCATTTCTGTTCCCGTCATGGGCGGTTTATTATTCTACATACTCCACCAACGCCCTAATAAGATCGTTACCTAACCGAAGAGGTGACACCTTTCCTTACTGCGAAAAACGAAAGGTGTCACCTCTTCGCATCCATTCCAAGCAAACGCATTGCTGATTTTCGATTGCCGATTCAATATCCCAAATTCTTCAAACACCCTTTCAGGTTATTCCCTTTCTTCAGCACCATGTAGAATAGATCACCCAATTTCTTTACCCGTTTTTCAATATTATAAATAGTGAATTGAGAAGGATGCAGGCCACTTTTCACCTCCTTCCAAAGGAGCGGAGTCGACACCGATGCATCCGGTACAGGACGCAAACTATAGGCCGAAGCCAGCGTTTGTCCTTTTGAATTTTGCAGGTAATCCACATAGATCTTATTACCCCTTTTGCGCAACGACCTTTCCAGCGAAGTGATACCCGGTAATTGTTCATGTACCAGCGTGGCCACAATGTGCGCAAATTCCTGGCTACTTCATACGTATAACGAGCGCCGAGGGAACGTACACATGTATGCCCGTAGCCCCCGAGGTTTTGCAATAACTGATGGCCCCTGCCCGGTTCAAGATCTCCTGTACAGCTTGCGCTACCGATACCACCTGGTCAAACGTATTTTTGTCCGAAGGGTCAATATCGATCATGAGGTAAGTAGGCTTGTCCGGTGAGCGTGTAGTAGAGTTCCAGGGATTCATTTCAATACAGCCCAGGTTGGCCAGGTAGATCAGCGTGGCTTTCTCGTTACAAACAATGTAATCGACCACCTTATTGCTAGACTCAGCATATTCACCAAACGAATTGAGCCAGGAGGGTCCACCTTTAGCCGCATCTTTATGGTAAAACCCTTTATCCGCAATACCATTGGGATTTCGTTTCAACGATAATGGCCGGTTCTTCAGATAGGGCAGCACATAATCCGCCATCGCGTTATAATAAGCGATCACATCCCCTTCGTGATCTTTTCCTTCGGGAAATAGATCTTCGACAGGTTGGTAAGCTTAAGCGAACGCTTATTGATCGTCACCATGCTTTCTTTAGCTGCTTGTTCTTTTACTACCATAACACTTTAATTTATCCTATACGCAAAAATTACGCTGCTTTGCTACCGCAATCCCTCGTTGCCTCACCGCCTCTTTTCCTCGTTGCCTTGTTGCCTCAATGCCTCGTTGCCTTCTACGACGCCCTCTTTTTCTTCGTATCCAAACTGGCTTTCAATTGGCTCATCAGGTCTTTGCCCCTGGAGTGGACCACCTTCATATGCGGAACAGTCACTTTTTTACCTTTGGCCTTTGCCTTGATCAGTTTCATCAATTTGTCTGCATACGTATCCTTATAGGCGCTAATGTCAAACTTTTCAGTCAGCTGATCGATCAGCGATAAAGCCATTTTCAATTCACTGGGTTTACTCGTCAGCTTGGGGATCGTAAGACTGCCAGTATCCCGCACCTCTTCCTGAAAGCGGATCTTTTGTACCACCAGCACATCTTCCGCTGGCCTGATCACACAAAGGCTTTCCTTGCTACGCAATACAAAACTGCCCATGCCTACCTTGCCTGTTTTGTGCAGTGCACTCCACAAAAAAGCATAGGCGCGGGCGCCCGATTTATCAGGATCAATATAATAGGGCGTTTCATACAGCATAGGATCAATTTCTGCTTCTTTTACAAAAGCCATGATATCAATACTCTTCGTTTTCTCCGGCATGGCTTTCAGAAAATCATCTTCCGTCAATACCACATAATGGCCATCCAGGTTATAGCCTTTTACAATATTGGCCCATTGCACTACTTTGCCCGTTTTTTCATTGATTCGCTGGAATTTAATATTCGAGTGATCCTTTTTATCCAACATATCCAGGTCAAGATCACTTTCCTGTATGGCACTGTATAATTTGATGGGTATGTTCACCAGCCCAAAGCCGATGGCCCCGCTCCATATTGCACGCATAAAAATGATTTTATAATACCTGTATAAAAATGTTGCCCAACCGGTTCAACCTGTCTGCCAGGAACAACCGATCACATTAATAATCAATGAATATGAAGGCTTTTGTAGACAAGCGTACACATACCATTGCCTGAATGTCCAGCATTGTACATTTTTAAGGCAAGGAATATTAATTGATCCACTCCAAGCATCATGCAGGCTCTGAGATCATGCATGTTCACTTGAATTACTCAAATCATGATTGAAAACATCGCAAAACAGAACACAATGAAAAATGCAACAAGTAGCTTAAAAACTCATCCTTTTAACGGCGTTTACAGGCGTTTTAACAGCCACCATGGCGCAGGAGCAGCAAACCTGTAATCGGCAACTACAACTACACAGTTTTCGGCAATCAGGAATACATAGAAATCGGCAACAACTGATACATAGTTTTCGGCAACAACGGTGCAGAGAAATCGGCAACAAAGAGTGCAGAGCTTTGTGGGTTAATCAATACCCCATTCATGGCGCTGACACCGTATTTATCGAAGCTTATGACGTATCACGAAGTACACAGATTATCGAGAGAAGGATTTTCCATCAGTTACATCAGCAATCACCTGGGTTTAAACTGGCGTACTGTAAAGCGCCTGTTGGTGGTAGAGGATGACCGTGATTACGAGGAGATACTGCAACGTGGGGTAGAAAAGGATTGTATATTGGATCGCTACGAAGTGTTTATAAAGTTGAAGCTGGAGCAGTATCCCGACACCTCATCGGCACAGATGCACGACTGGCTGAAAGAACATTACCCTGATCTGCCTTCCGTATCTGTGAGAACCGTATTTAATTACGTATCCCGTGTACGCCAGCGGTACCAGTTAGTGAAAACCGAAGGGGTACGGGTGTATGAGATGGTGCCGGAGACACCTTATGGAGCGCAGGCACAGGTCGACTTTGGGCAGTACAATATGCGTAACACACAGGGTGGTAGGGTTAAAGTATACTTTTTTACACTAGTGCTGTCAAGATCCCGGTATAAGTACGTCTTTTTCTCACAGGAACCCTTCACTGCCATCACCGCTATAGAAGCCCATGAGCATGCCTTTGCCTTTATAGAGGGACTGCCTGATACAGTGGTATACGATCAGGACAGGTTGTTCATTGTAGATGAGAATAAGGGAGATCTGATCCTTACTGAACAGTTCAGGGCCTATAGCAGCCAGCGTAAGTTCAAGCTGCACTTCTGCCGTAAATCCGATCCGGAAAGCAAGGGAAAGGTAGAGAACGTCGTAAAATACGTAAAACAGAACTTCCTGTATAATCGCTCCTTTAGCGATATAGATACCCTGAATGCAGAAGCACTGGCCTGGCTAAGCAGAACAGCCAATGAGTTACCCCATAGTACCACCCGCAAACAGCCCATACAGGAATGGATCATAGAAAAATCCCTGCTTCATCCTTATACGCCACTGGTACTGCAAGGGCCTAAAGGAACGCTTTATGCCGTTCGTAAAGACAACAGCTTCTCCTATAAAGGCAACTTCTACTCTTTACCTTCCAGCACCTATCAGGGACGCGGCAGCCAGGTGCTGCTGGCAAGGCAAGGCACCTGCATTGTTGTCTATAATTTAGAACACCAGGAACTCTGCCGCCATCTGATCAGCTCTGGCAGCGGAGAGAAAATTATTAACAATGATCATCGCCGTGACAAGAGTCCTGCTATACAGGAGCTGGAAGACCAGTTCTGCTCACTGGTCAGTGATGCTGAAGCTGCCGGCAGGTTCATCTCTGCCATCCGGCAGGATAAACCTCGTTACATACGCGACCAGTTACTGCTGCTGATACAGGTGGCGCAGCATTGCCAACCGGTTATTGCAGCGCAGGCATTAGCCTATTGTCTGAAGATTGGAGCAAAAGGAGCTGCCGACTTTAAATCAGTGGTGCTGCATCTGAACAACGAGCTGGAAGATCAGCAAGCCCCTGTAGTGTACCTCAATCCACTAAACCACAAAACACCCACAGAGGCACTAATACAGCCTGACACCAGCTCTATTAACGATTACGATATGTTTTAAACACACACAACAGCAATACATGGAACAAAAACAAATGATCAGGCAGTACTGCCAGCAGTTTAACATGACTGGCGTAAACAAGGTAATAGACGAACTTATTACCGATGCGGAAGCCAGGGCGCTGGGGTATATTGATTATACCCTGGGCTTCCTGACCACCGAAGCAGAGTACCGCAGGCAAAGAGACATCAAAAGCGGCTAAAACTGGCCACCCTGCCCCGATACTGTGATCTGGCAGCTTATGACCCAGCCTTCACAAATGGCCTTAGTATTACCCGGCTACATCAATTACGGGAGCTACACTGGATGGATCAGATTTTTAATATCATCTTGATGGGGCCATCCGGTACAGGAAAAACATTCCTCTCGGCAGGACTATGCAATGAAGCGGTAAAGAAAGGCTATAAGGCTTACTTCCGCACTATGGACACACTTATCGGCACGCTTAAGATGAAGGAGATTACAGCCTCCGCAAAGGCTGAATACAAGCGTCTTTTAAACGCCCACCTGATTGTAATAGACGACATCATGCTGTTCCCCGTAGAAAAGAAAGAGGCGGTATTACTGTTCAATTTTATTAACCAGGTTTATGAAAAACATCTTTCATTATTACCACCAATAAAAACCGGCGGAATGGGCACAGATGCTTAATGATGAGGTGCTGGCAACGGCACTACTGGATAGGCTACTATACCAATGCGAAGTGATTAACCTCACTGGAAAGAGCTACAGGCTTAAAAATCGCAAAACTATTTTTGAAGAACAGAACAACTAAATCTACTTTTGAGCTCTGCACTCTTGTTGCCATTTTTGTGTACTCATTGTTGCCGAAATCTCTGCACTCGTGATTGCCAAAAACTCTGCACTTTGGGTTGCCGACTACAAAACCACTTCAGAAACCAGTTTACAGCCTAAAATAGGTATTAAAGGAGGTATAAACCTTAGCAACCTGTATGTGGACGATGTGGAAGATGAAAACATGAAGGTAGGCGTTAATGTAGGCGTATTTGCCAAATTCCCCCTTACCAGGGGCTTCTCCATCCAACCCGAATTATTGTACAGTAGCAAGGGAGCCAAACTCACCTACAATAATATCCTGGGACAGGGGGAATACCGGTTCAACCTCAACTATGTAGAACTGCCCATATTAGCCGTATTCAACCTGGGTAAAAACTTCAACATCCATGCCGGCCCTTATGCAGCCCTTCTCACCTCTGCCAACATCAAAAGAAAGACAAGTCAAGCGGGGATGTAGATGATATCGCAGATCTGGATACCGACAACTTCAAAAGGTTCGACTATGGACTGGTGGGTGGTATCGGATTTGATATTGAGAACTTTACATTGGGCGCCCGGTATAATTATGGCTTAAATAAAATTGGCGATGGTGGTATTGCCGGTCAAGCCACTAAGAATTCAAAGAACAGCGCCTTCACTTTTTATATTGGCATAGGGTTCTAACGGACAAATGGATCCCTGGTAAAATGGCCTGGCGGAATTACCACCAGGCCATTTTCGTTTTTATATCGACCATTAGATTTATTAGCTAACCACTAACAGCAAACTCCTGATAGCTAGTTACGAAATGTTATCACAAAAGTCGTCCCGCTACCCACTGCCGAATGTACATCCACCTCCGCATGGTGCGCCTGTAAAATATTGAGCGTAGCCGCCAGCCCCAGCCCCAGTCCATTTCTTTTGGAAGTAAAATAAGGTTCAAAAAGCCTTTGCAGGTTGTCCTCTGTAATACCCGTTCCATTGTCCGTAATACGTACTTCACAGACATTTGTATGATGCATCATGCCCACTTCCAGTTTCCCTTCTTCTTCTTCCATTGCCTCCACCGCATTGATGATGATATTGAGAAAAGCTATTTTAAGCTTGTCCTTATCCGCCGCTACATATAAAATTTCATCCGGGTACCGTATCTGCAGTTTGATGTTCTTCAGCACGATCCTGTCCATGGCAGCCGTGATGCTTTCATCCAGGATATCCTGTAATGAAGTTTGCTGCAACAACATTTCCGAAGGCCGGGCTGTATCCAGCAATTCCGATATGATGGCCCCAATGCGTTTGGCATTGCGTTGAATGATACCAAAATAATTGGATTGCGCTTCCGTAATATCATTTACCCGCAGGTGATCGAGCGAAAGATGAATATTCGTAAGCGGGTTCCTGATCTCATGCGCCAGCGTACGCGCCAGCCTGCCTGTGGCAGCCAGTTTCCCGGCCATTAATACCGTTTTCTCTGCCTTGCGCAAACCCGTAATATCATGCAAGATACCCTGTACATATTGTGTACCGTCGGGCCTTTCTATGATCGTAGCCGAGAAAATACAAATGCGTTCTTCCCTATTCTTGTTCAACAGGCCCGTTTCAATATCATCCAGTTCTCCTGTTTGCAACAACAGTTTCAGTCCACTGGCTTCCTCCTCTTCAATCATCAGGTTATAAAAGCTCATATTCGTCAATTCAGCGGGTGTATAACCCAACAAAAACGAGGTAGCTGCGTTGACAGCAAAGAAACGCAGATCCGTATCTGCCAAAAAGATGGCATCCTTCGAACGTTCAAAGATATTGCGGTATTTAAGTTCATTATCCCGAAGCGCCTTTAAAGAACGCGCCTTCTCCATCGTATAGCGAATACAACGCTCCATCTTTTCAGTGGTCAGGTCTGTTTTGATCAGGTAATCCGCGGCTCCCACCCGCATCGCTTCAATATCCACCGCATGATTGCCCTTACCCGTTAACAATATCATGGGCGCCTCACAATCTTTTCCACGGCTTCCCGCAACAGGTCGAGCCCGGTTTTAGCACCCAGGAAATAATCTATAAAATAAAGATCGTACCGTTTATGGCAAATATGGTCCAGCGCTTCCTGGTATTTATAACACCAATCAACTTTGAAATTATCCCCATTGATGTCTTTGATCGTACTGTTCGTAATATAAAAATCGTCTTCATCATCATCTACTATCAGGATACGCAATGGTTCGGAGGAGATAAACATTAGATAAAGTTTAAGTCGCCTGAGTCTCAGGCAATATAATAGAGAAGGTAGAACCATGCCCTGGTGTACTGGCAGCCATGATCAGCCCTTTGTGGTTATCTGTGATCTTACGGCAAATAGCCAGCCCCATTCCCGAACCAGGATACTCCGCCTTTCCGTGTAAGCGCTGGAAAAGCTGGAATATTCTTTCCGAATACGTTTCTTCAAAACCAATCCCGTTATCAGTCACCATAATGCGGTAATAAGGATTCCCCGTGCGCAATTTGAACTTGTCTTTCTCCGCCATTGTTAGCTTTTCACTACTGATGGTGATCAAAGGGGCAACCCCTTTACGCCTGAATTTGATGGCATTGCTCAACAGGTTATTGAAAAGCTGCTTCATTTGAGACATGACCATATCAACCGATGGAAGTGAACGTATTTCAACATCCGCTTTTCCTTCTTCCACCTCCAGGTCTTGTTCATTCAATACCTCCTGCACTACCTCACCAAGGTCCTTGCGCTCAAATGGATTTTGTGTACGCGTAACCCTTGAGAACTCCAGCAGGCTGTCAATCAGCCGCCGCATGTTCTCGGCCGAAGCCATCATACGATTCAGGTACAGGCTCCCTTCTTCCGTCAACAGATCAGCACATTTACTTTTCAATCGCTCACCAAAAGTCGTCAGCTTACGCAACGGCTCCTGCAGGTCATGCGAAGCTACATACGCAAAATCTTCCAGGTCATGATTGGAACGCTTCAACTCCTGTACCTTTATTTCCAGCTCCTGTTCATATTCTTTCAGCCGGGTAATATCGCGCACAGTACCAAGCACCTTGGCCGCTGCCCCTTGCTGGTCTTTCAGCACTTTGCCAAATACCTCTACCACTTTTACCGTTCCATCCCTGGTGATCAACACCGATTGCCGGATATAGGTTTCACCATTAACAATGATCTCCTGTATCGCTTTATTGGCTTTTTAATCTCTTCCGGCTGCATGTGCAGTCGATAGAACTCATACAAGTCTAGCTCTTCTTTACGGTCATTAGGGCCATAACCTAATAATTGATACATCCCTTCCGACCAGGTCAATTTATTCGTAGCCAGTTCCAGCTCCCAGTTCCCTACATTCAGGAATTCTTCTTTCTGCCCCACGATCCGTTTATAATGCATCAGATCATGTAGCATTTGCGTTTTTCCGTTACATCACGGTTGATGGCCACCCCTTTAATCACTTCGCCGCTACTGTCCAGCACAAATTTCATCTTGATATTGATGATCTTTTGTTCCTGTTGGTACGTCGTCATCCGGTACGTATATTCAAAAGGTGTTTTAGTAGCAATGGCATTGCTACGGATATGCCTTAACTCTTCGGCATCCGTCGGATGGAGATGGCTCAGGTATAATTCATCGGATAATTGGGGCGGGTCGTTGTGATCATAGCCCAGGATGCGGTACATGCCTTCGGACCAGGTTATCTTATCAGTAACCACATCCCATTGCCAGGTACCAAATTGCAATAACTCCTCAGAATCCTGGAACAACTCTCTGAGTTTATTGATATGGGTCGTTTCTTCAACGGTCATGATATTGGTTTAGCGATTATTCAACTCCTGGTAGAGCTTGATCTTATTATAGAGGGTCTTTCTGTCGATATTCAGTAATCTCGCTGCTTTGCTTTTATTGAAATTCGTTTCTTTAAGCGCTTTAAGGATCATTTCATATTCCAGGTCAATAGATGCCTCCTTAAGACTATTCTCATTAAGGGGCTTCCGTGCCGGTACCGTAGCAATCGTTTCCCGGATCGGCACTGCTGCTGTTGGCGCTTCCAGCGGCCCTTCGCTATTGTGCTCAAACAACAATTTGCGGTAGTTGCTGATCTCGAATGGCAGGCTACGGTCTTCCACATAATCACCATCCGTCAGCAGCGCCGCCCTTTTAACCACATTCTTCAGTTCCCGCAGGTTGCCATGCCATACATAGTTCCGGAATATCTCTTCCACTTCCGGCGAAACCCCCTGATCCTTTTTTGCAATCCTTCATTGGCCTTGTGCAGGAAGTGACGCGCAAATACCATGATATCTTCCTTCCGCTGCCGTAACGGGGTACTTCAATCGTAAATTCATTGAACCGGTGAAAGAGATCTTCCCGGAACTTACCTTTTGTGCGGCATCCCATAAGCGTTCATTACTTGCTATAAGGATCCGTACATCCAATGAAATATCTTTCACGCCTCCTACCCGGCGCATTTTTCGTTCCTGGATCACCCGCAACAGTGATACCTGTATCTCGTAAGAAAGGTTGGCGATCTCATCCAGGAATATTGTACCCCCATTGGCCAGTTCAAAACTACCGGCCTTCTGGTTAACAGCGCCTGTAAAAGCTCCTTTTTCATGGCCAAACAATTCACTACCCGCCAGTTCTTTAGACAGGGCACCGCAATCGATGGCCACAAAGGGATAACTGCTGCGTTTGCTGCGTTTATGGATCTCCTGCGCAATCGCTTCCTTACCACTGCCACTCTCGCCATAAATGATCACACTGTAATCAGTAGGCCCAACCAGTACGATCTGATCCATGATCTGCAGGAATATCGCACTCGTACCGAAGATGTAATCGCCATTGGCGGTAAACGACTTCTTCTTATCTCCATGGTCGTCCAGGGCTGTAGCGCCATTGGAAGGCTGTTCAGGCTGAGCCACCACCGGGGCCGAATTCAAGGCCGATTGTATGGTATTGAGGATCTCCTCCGGGAACAACGGTTTCGTCACATAATCATACGCCCCCATTTTCATAACATCCACGGCCGTTTTCAGGTCATTGTATCCCGTAATGATGATCACCGGCAGGGAAGGGTATTTTTCTTTGATCTTCAGCAGCATCGTTTTACCATCCACCCCTTCCAGCCTGTAATCACATAGTACCAGGTCAAAATCAGTTATCTGCTCCAATAGCTCCAGGGCTTTTTGGCGGTATAGGACTCATGTGTTTCGTAACCATGCTTGGTAAGAAACTTATTCATAAGAAAGCAAATGTCACGGTCATCATCAATCACTAATATTTTAGGCATATAAGTGGGTTTACGTGGTGTGATTTGGTATTAGTTAATGTGTTGTTTTTACTTGATTGAATAGTAATCCTTTTCTATCCCCACAGGGCCCGCATTTGCGCGGTCGGTATCCTTAATAATTCCCGGTATTTGGCCACCGTGCGCCGGGCGATCTTATACCCTTTACGCGCCAGCACCACTACCAGCTGGTGATCGGTAAAAGGCGATTTCTTATCTTCTGCCGCAATGGCTTCTTCCAGGGCAAACTGGATAATACGGTTGCTGATCACTTCTCCTTCTACGTTCGGCATCCCTTCAGAGAAAAGGTCCTTCAACAGGATATTGCCAAAAGGCGTAGCGGCATATTTGTTACTCGTAATGCGCGATACTGTACTAATATCCACCCCGATCTCCAAAGCGATATTTTTCAGGATCATGGGTTTCAATAACAAGTGATCCCCTTCTTTAAAAAACTCATACTGCCATTTCACAATGGTTTTCATGATCTTCAGCATCGTGCTTTCTCGTTGCTGAATGGCCGATACAAACCATTCTGCTGCCTGCAGCTTGCTCTTCATGTATTGTTCAGCCGCCTTGTCCTTTTTGGCGCACTGGCTTTTTACCGTTTCCATCCAAGCATGGTTAATATGCAGGGAGGCCGAACGCTGCCGGGCCAGGACTACTTCGATATTCTCCCTTCTACCGTAATGATAAAATCGGGGATGATATAGTTCTTAGCCACTGGCTCTTCCAGACGCACATTGATGGGCTGCAATTGCAAGGAGGCTACCAGCTCCAATATGATCCTGAACTCATCTTCATCCAGCCGCAGGCAATCCCGCACTTTTTCCAGTTGACGGTTCTTAAGATCTGTATAATGGTCACGGATCAGTTTCAACGCCGCTGCCACATCCGGCCGGGCCGTATTCATTCGCTCCAGCTGTAACAATAAGCATTCCCGTATATCCCGCGCACCTACACCCGGCGGGTCAAGGCTCTGGATCGTATTCAATACCCCTTCCAAAGCCGGCCCTTCTATCCATTCACCATATTTGAACGACATATCCTCGGCCAACGTAGAGAGACTTTGCTCCAGCATACCACTTTCATTCAGGGAATCAATAATATAACAGGCCCTGATAAAATCCTGCTCCCCCAATAAAAGCAAGCGGCATTGCTCCTTCAGCTGCTGCCTGAAATCGGCCGTTTGCACCAGCGGACGTTCCGGAATATCCTCCCCCGAAAAATAATTGGCATATTCTACCTTATAATCGGGAATATCATCATAGCCAAACTCCTCCCAATCAGCAAAATCCTGTACCGCTTCTTTTTCATCCTTTAATACATTCTCTTCATTCTTCGTTTCCTCCAATAAAGGATTCTCTTCAATTTCCTGTTCAATACGATGTTCCAGTTCCAGCGTATTCAGGTGAAACAAATTCAACAGTTGGATCTGTTGAGGAAGAATACGAACCTGCTGCTTCTGTGTAAGGTGTTGATGGATCATGCGAAAAGATTATAGTATTTATACTACAAGCCTTACTCCAAAAAATAAATTTCTCATTAAAAACTCCTAAATACCGTATTTTACTGTTCTCTAGCCCTTTTTACGCTTTTTTACCCTTTCAACATCCACCTGAAACTGTAGAACAATTTACACAATTTGAGGAATTACGTCTATGAAATTCAGGTTTCAATATATCTACTCCCTGTTCATTTTATCATTTGGGATCCTGACAATCTTTTCCTTACTGTTCTACAAACGGCTGATGGAGTCTACCCAGGCGTCTAATGAAGTAGAGCATAATTATGAAACCATGTTCCTCCTAAGCCAGGTAGATTCTTATTTAAAAGATGGTATCAATAGTGAGCTGGGTTTTGTGTTGACGGGCGATAGTACCCTGCTTTACCCGGCACTTACCCAGGTAGCAAGGATCCCCGACATCCTTGCCAGCATCCGCGCATCTAAACATACCAGCAATAACCTGAAGATAAACCTGGTCAAATTACAAGGGTTGATCGCCGAGCGGATCCGGCAACTGAAGGACAATATTTCCGAAGCGGCCAAAGGACTGGACAAAGAGAACCTGACCTTTCGTTTACTCCAGGCCAAGGTAGTGATGGCCGATTACCAGCAGTTGTATGAAAAAATACAGGGTATTGAGGCCCAGACCAAGGTGGAGCGTGACTCGCGTAAGGAGCAAGGCCAGCGGATCACTCCCAATTTCCTGTACGCCACCTTCATCTTTGCAGCAGCCTGCCTCATCCTTTCCTTCTTTTTCATTATTCGGGAATTGAAAAAGACTGGAATTCCAGCATCAATTGCAACAACAGGTGGGCAGCCTTAACCGCGCCAATGCCGAGTTGGAGCAACTTACCAATATTGCCTCCCATCATTTGCAGGAACCGCTACGCAAGATCCAAACTTTCTCCAACCAGGTTACCACCCGCTTCAAGGCCCTGCCCGAAGAAATGACTGTACTCCTGGACAAAATAGACAAGGCCGCCAAACATATGCATGGCCTGACCAGGGATATGGTAAAATATTCCAGTCTCATTAATACCCAGGAAGCCCTGATGCAGGTAGACCTGAATTATGTACTCATGAAGGTAGCCGAACAAATGGATGAGCAGCTAACCATCCACCAGGCCAGGGTGATCGTCACCAATACCCTGCCCGTGATTCAGGGCATTCCTTCCCAACTGGCCATCTTATTTGAACAACTCATTGATAATTCCATCCGGTTTTCGCGTAAGGAAGTGCCGCCTGTTATTTCTATTTCCAGTGAGCCCATCGCCGGCAGTAAGATATCCAACAAGGTACTGTCTGTTCTGGGCACCACTTTATACTATAAAATAAAAGTAGTCGATAATGGGATGGGCTTCGATAATAAGTACATCGATAAAATGTTTTATCTCTTCCAACGGTTGGAAACCCAGCAGGGATTGCAAAGTAAAGGCATTGGGTTGCCCATGGTGCAGCGTATTATGATCAATCATGGCGGCAATGTAACGGCCATGGGCATAGCGGGAGAAGGCGCCGAATTCCACCTGTATTTCCCCATCCCCGCTTAATAAAGATCATCCTCCCACCACTTCTCCGCCGTTTACATGAATCACCTGGCCCGTGATATAAGCAGCATCGGCCGAAGCCAGGAATAAGAAAGCCGGCGCTACCTCATAAGGAAAGCCCGCCCGCTTCATGGGCGTTTTCTTACCAAATTGCCGGATATGTGCTTTGTCGAAAGAAGCAAAGATCAGCGGCGTCCAGATAGGGCCTGGCGCCACCGCATTGACCCGTATCCCTCCCCCTGCCAGGTTCTTAGCCAGCGACCGGGTAAAGGAAACCACCGCCCCCTTGGAAGCGGAATAGTCTATCAGGTGTTCACTGCCCCGGTAAGCAACCACTGAAGCCGTATTGATGATACAGCCATCTTTCTCTATATACTTCAGGGCTTCGTGTGTAAAATAATAGAAAGAGAATATATTCACTTTGAAGGTACGCTCAAACTGCTGACTGGTTACCTGCATAAAATCATCATCCGGTTCGTGTGTACCGGCATTATTGACCAGGATGGATAGTTTGCCGAACCTATTGTACACCTCATCCACCACTTTACGGCAAAATGATTCCTGAGCAATATCCCCTTTAAAGCGGTAACAAGTTCTGCCCGTGGCTTCTACCAACGCCTGGGTTTCTTTGGCATCTCCATCACTGTCCAGGTAAACAATGGCTATATCAGCGCCTTCAAGGGCAAATAATACAGCTACCGAGCGACCAATCCCACTATCACCACCTGTAATAATGGCTACTTTATTGTTCAATTTCCCAGAAGGTTGGTAACCAGGCCTTACAATGATTTCCAAATTGTCAAGGCCAGCCTGCTTGGGAGTTCGTGGTGTTTTAACACTTGCCATTGTTTTTCCTACACCGCTGAAAATCCCATACCCTTCCATGTAGATCAACCTCTACAAGCGCCATTGGTATAAGTGTTGCCTTTGCCTAAAATGTACTTATACCTATTTGAATGGATACTTTTTCTTGGGGCATTATAGGGCCTGGCAATATAGCCACTGAATTTGCACAGGATCTGAACCTGATCAAATCGGCCAGGCATCGCATTAGTGCCGTGTTATCACACAACCTGGAAAAAGCTGCTGCCTTTGCTGCCAAAGAAGATGCTCCGCAATACTTTGAGGATATAACAAGTTTCCTGCAAGCGGCAAAGGTAGATGCCGTTTATATTGCCACGCCCCATCCGCTGCACTATGAAGAAACTTTGCGCTGCCTGCAACACCAAATACCGGTGCTTTGCGAAAAGCCGCTGGCCATGAATAGCTACCAGGCCCAAGAAATGGTAAATGCCGCTGTATTACATCATACGTTCTTAATGGAAGGCATGTGGATCCGTTTCTTACCTAGCATCCGACAATTATTGTCCCTGATAGAAAACAATACCATTGGCCCCATCATATCCCTGAAAGCCGACCTTAGTTTTAAAGCACCTGATGATCCTCAAAGCCGTTATTTCGATCCGGCCCTGGGCGGAGGTTCCCTGCTCGACCTGGGCATCTATCCTGTATTCCTGGCACATCTCTTATTGGGTAAGCCTTCCAATATCCAGGCCCAGGCTCGCTTATCGAACAAACAAATAGATGAAACCTGTGCCGTTGTGCTGGGTTATGACAATGGCCAATATGCCCTCGTCGAATCTTCCCTCATCACCCAGACAGAACGTACGGCCACCATTTATGGAGCAACTGGCCGTATCCATATTGGCACCCCTGGAATGAGCAGCCATCCACCATCATAACCACCCGGTATGCCGATGGCGCCCAGGAGCAGCATCCCTGTGCCTGGGAAGGACATGGATTGCAATTTGAAGCGGAAGAAGTGTATCGCTGCATCAGGCAGGGCAAACTATACAGCGATCAATTATGCCATTCCTTTAGCCTGGATGTAATGAACACCCTGGATACGATCCGGAAGCAGACGGGCATCACTTATCCGGCAGATAAACTTAAAACTACCATATGAACAACCCCATCATGTTTCAGTTTTTCATTGGGACTATCCCGATGATGGCAATTTATGGAACCATTGCAAGGAACAGGCTGCCTGGCTGTCCAGGCTGGGCATCACCCATATTTGGTTGCCCCCTGCTTATAAATCGGCCCGTGGCACCTGGGAGCCGGGTTATGCCGTCTATGATCTTTTCGACTTGGGCGAATTTGACCAGCAAGGTACTGTACGCACCCGCCATGGCACCAAACAACAGTACCTTGATTGCATTCAAGCCTTGCACGAACATCAATTACAAGTCATTGCCGACATTGTATTGAACCATAAACATGGGGCCGATGAAACTGAGAAGATGGGCGCCCGGGAAGTAAATACAGAAAACCGGAAAGAAATGGCGGATGAGATCATTGAAATTGAGGCCCATACCAAATTCACCTTCCCCGGAAGAAAGGGGCAGTATTCTGATTTTATATGGGACAAGGAGTCTTTCACCGGCGTTAGTGAAATGATAGACAATAAAGAAAGGATCTTCCTCATTCAGCACAAAATGGGTGATAACTGGGACCAGATGCTGGATGATGAGATGGGCAATTTTGATTACCTAATGGGGGCCGATATTGATTACCGGAATCCTTTTGTACGGGAAGAGGTGAAGAAATGGGGCGCCTGGTATGTGGAAACCACCCAAATAGATGGTTTCAGGCTGGATGCAGTAAAACATATCAATTACCGTTTATTCCAGGAATGGCTGCATTTCCTTAAGGACAAATTCAAAGGGATTTCTTCTGTGTGGCCGAATACTGGAGCAGCAAAAAGATTCGATCATTAATTATTACAACGCGCTGGGCAATCAATCCTTGATGTACGACGTGCCGTTGCATTTTAACTTTTTGAAGCAGCGAAGCAAAAGAACAAGTATGACCTGCGCAGTATCTTCGACAATACGGTGCTTAAATACCTGCCCGAAGGCAGTCTCACCTTTGTTGACAACCACGATAGCCAACCCGGCCAGTCCCTGGAATCATATGTGGATTATTGGTTCCAACCCTTGGCCTATGCCTTGGTCCTTTTAAGGGTAAGAGGGTTTCCCTGCGTTTTTTCCCGCATCTCTATGGCGCCAAATACGATATACAGCAAGGCGAAGAAAAGCTGCCTATTGAAATAGTGCCCGTTCCGGCATTGGAATACCTGCTGGCAGTACGCTCATTATTAGCCTATGGTGATGAATACGATTACTTTGACCATCCCAATACGGTAGGTTGGGTAAGGAAAGGATTGGAAGACAAGAACCTTTCCGGTTGTGCAGTGTTAGTAAGCAACGGAGAAGAAGGTGATAAGATGATGGAATTGGGAGACCAGTTTGCAAATAAAACCTTTATTGACATTACCGGCAACCGGCAGGATCAAATAACTGCCGATGAATATGGGCGGGCAACGTTCCGGGTAAATGGTGGTTCTGTTTCCGTATGGATACTGCAAGAAGCTACTGGGCTAGTGCAGGATCTGCTTAAGCATTAATTCATTTTTAATGTTTTTAATGATTGGTTAAGCAGGGTAAAATAGCACCAGTTCTGTGGATAGCCATACACAAAGATGCGAAAAGGAGCCTAAAAATACGGGCATTGATTTTTTGACAATTGTTAATTCAACAATTTCTACATGACAACTAAATATGCTGTTCAAAAGGGCATCGGCATCGCATCAAGCATTTTATTAAGATCCATGCGGAGCCGGTCAGCAAACAAGAACCGGCCCAAAATCAAAATAGCTTTCCCGCCATTCCGGATAACCCACTCCCTGTGAGTGAACCTGCAAAAAACAATTTCCCCTTATTCATGGAATTGGTGTACAAAGCCAAGGATTTTGACCCCTTGTGAATTATTTTGTTTGGTACTTACGCCTGTGGAATAGAGTACCTTTTCCTTTAAAGTGCAGTGTAAGCCACTAGCACTTTTTTATGTGCTGGGCTGGTCATCAAAAAACCCGGCAGTTGTTACTACCGGGTTCAAAACAACCAAATCAACGTCCGCCGCTAAAAAGATCAATAATCCCAGGGGTCACTTTACAGTGAATTGCCTTTCGGGATCTTCTTCTCTGTTTTCTCTGCATCTGGTATCGGTGAATCAATTTCAGGATCGGTTCGGTGAGTTGAATTACCGGCTTGCTCATCTACCGGCTCATCTTCCCATTTGTCTTGCTCTTCTGTATTGGTGATGTCATTTTCCTGGTTAGTAACCTTGGGATGCTCCTGTTGTTTACCACCGGGTCGTTTGGGGTTCTTCTCATCATAGCCACTATTGGCCGTTCCGGTTTGCGTATTGGAATTATTAGACAATCCCTCATCGAATGCTTTGCCTTTCTTAGGTTGCTGATCAGGATATTGATCCAATTCCTTGCCCTTCTTTTGCTGTTGATCAACTGGTGGTTGATGCTGTTGATGCTGGTCAGTATGCTGCGGAGGGGCCACCTTTTCCTGCTTACCTGCCAGTCCCTTTTTATCTTGGCCCGTCTTTGTTTTTGGATGGTGTATGCTCATAAAAAATATTTAATAATTAAACATTTATATTTCCAGTTCCTCACTGATCATGGGCTAAAAAACCATACCGTATTGAACAACCGGGCGCTGCGGGAAAACATTCCACAAGCCTTTGCTCATCATGGGCGGCATACTCTACAAGCGTCGCTGATTACCCCTAAACGGGGCCTGAATGCTACGGGAATTTATTGCCCCTGCTGCCAGGGACCCGGATCACCGTATTTTCCGAAAGGCCCCTTTCCACTTATAAATATTTAAGTAGGAATTTGTTGATTTTTAAGGGGTTAGAAGCGAGTTCTCTACATTTGCGTAAATTGTATCACCACCGCTATGCAGAAACTCTTTATCCTCATCGCAGAAGATGATGCAGATGACCGTTTTTTATTACAAACGGCCTTCGAGGAAAATGGCTTTACGGATACGCTTGAGTTTGTTGAGAATGGTATTGAACTAATCGATTACCTCTCCGGTATCATGCATAAAAACCCTGGACGTTCAATATCCGGGCTTGATCCTGCTGGACCTGAATATGCCTAAGAAAGACGGGCGTGAAGTGTTAAAAGAAATCAAACAACATCCGCAATTAAAGAAGATACCCGTCATCATTTTCACCACTACCAAAAATGAACATGAGATCAGGCGTTGTTATGAACTGGGCGCTAATACGTATGTAGTGAAACCGGTAAGTTTTGATGCCCTGGTACGCGTAATCCAGGAGATCAGAAGTTATTGGTTCAATACGGCTTCTATTCCTGCGTAGCCGTTTGATGCTTTTTAGGGGTATTCAGTTTTTGTATCAGTTTACTGATCAATGCACCGGCTGCCCCTGCCGCTACTTTAGTAGCGATATTGCGTACAAAAAAACTTCCCAGTATACCCGTTATCAGGCCACTCTTTTTGAATAACCTTTTTTCAGGAACAGATCAACGGCCAAACCGATACCCGATTTCAAGAGTGGGTTCTTAGCACCCATGGCAGTAATACCGCCCACGGCCGATAAGATGGTGCCCACTGGCGCCAGTTTTTCCCTCACCTCCCGGATCCTTCCATTCAATTCGGCTTTTTGTACAGCGAGCTGCTTACGCAGCCGCTCCTGTTCCTGCAACAGGTTATTGTATGATCTGATGGCCGGCTTATTCATATACTTTCCGGATAATGAAGTTCCTGAATCCTGTCATAAGTTTCTTACGGAATAACCATATCAGCAACATCGATAATAAAAAAGACCAGCTACCAGGAAATATCCTGCAATGGTGCTATTGAGTAATTGGCCCAGCCAGGTACCCAATGCCAACCCAATAAAGAGGACTACAAAAATACCGATGATAAAAATGGCCATAAAGGTTACTACTGATGAAGCTATTCCCGACACCTTGTCGGTAATGTTCAGCAGGGTAAGCTTATAATAAGTTTCAAGGAAATCCATCACATTATCGGCCAGGTTATCGCTGGTATCTGTATCTTTTACTTCTGCAAATTGTATGTCCTCTGTTTTTGCCGCATAGCTGGTCTTTTTTACTTATCCAAGGTTTTCTTTTACCCGGTTATACTTGTTACCGGCTTCGGATGCCAGGTCTTCCGCTTTTTCTTTTCCTGCAGCAAAGAGGTCCGACAAACTGCTGGCCCAATCATTACAATTGTTTTTGATCTTTTTTTCTTAGTTCGCTTCCTTTATCAGGTGCTACTAACATACCTATCACTACACCGGCTGCGGCAGCGCCTACGATCCCTAATAATACTTTTGTTGTTGTAGTCATTTTAAATAATTTTAAATGATGGAATGATCTTTATATTAGTAAAAGGATGCCGCCCGCAGCACAGCATGGAAGCGGGGAAAATAATCCACAGAACCTGAAGGCACTTTTTTTTCTTGTCCCTACGTTAGTTTACTAATCTATAATAATCTAGGATTGGCGAATAAAAAGAAGATATTGATCATTGATGATGAACCTGACCTTTGCCTGTTGATGACATCTTATTTTGTCAAAAAGAACTATGATGTACACAGTGCCGCTACCTTGCAGGCAGGGCTCAACCAAATGCAACAGATAATACCAGATATCCTCTTCCTGGACAATAACCTGCCCGATGGCATTGGCTGGAGCAAGGTGGAAAGTTTTCTGCACGTAAACCCTTCCCTGCGCTTATTCCTCATGAGCGGTTACCCTCCTACCTTCCCCAATATCCCTGGCTTCTCCTACGAAGTGTTGATCAAACCCATCTCCTTTGCTGACTTAGAGATCTTGTGACGGCAATCGTGAATCGGTTACCGGCAGTTGTAGATAAGCAGTCACCAATCGGCAACCATTTGCTTCGACTCCTCCCGATCTATGACATCCGGACTTTCGGTCTTTCCGACTTTCCGACTCTAAATTCTGAATTCTATATTCTGTATTTCCTCCCTTAATTCATCGTCCAACGTACACCCAAAAATCCACGCATCCCCTGATTGGGTGCGTATACATAGTTGGGATCAAAGGTTAACTTATAAGGGTTATCGGCTGTTGCCAATACTTTGCCCTGTGCATCATATTCCACTTGTTTATCAAAGGGATCCTGTGAACGGGCAATGAGGAAGGGCGCGTTCTTGGCCGGTGTCCAATTCAGCAGGTTCTTAATACCACCGTATATTTCTATCCCCTGTTTTAGCTTTTTGGTGAGCTGAATGTTCTGAATACTCCACACCGGCGATTTGGGGCTGCGTGGATCAAGGTCCGATAGCAAAGGCAATAACATGGGCCCGTAAATATTGCCTGTGTAATCAATTACCCAACCACCTGTATTAAATGTATACGACAATGACCAGGTGCCACTCCATTTTTCTGTGAGTAACTGTTGTTTGCGTTGTTTCTTGCCATTGTTATTTTTTTCAACAATCGTTACATCCTGCCTGGTTACCCCAATATGGCCGCGGAGGGCATTGGTAAAACCAAATTCGGCATTCATACTGGCGCCCTGTGAAATGGAGTAACCCGTCAGATTGCTATAGCGTATTTCATTGGGATTACTTTCATAATCGGGTAAGATGCGGTTGGAGAAGTGCGTATACCATACCGAAGCATCGATATTGACCCAGAACGCTGGCGTGTATATTTTCTTTACATAATTGAGGTTGACGTTGTAACTGCGCTCGGGTTTCAATTCCCCTTCAATCACCACTTGCCGGGCGCCGGTCAGTGCGGCATGGTCTTCTGTAAACAAGTTCACCACCCGGAAGCCCGTACCGGCATTCAGCCGAATGATATCGTTGGGTGTAAGGGAATATTTCCAGGCGACGCGGGGGTAAAGATATTGCCGTGTACGGGGTGATGATCCCACCGGGCGCCCAGCAATAATTTTTGTTGACTGGCCAGGGTAATTTCATCCTGGATCAGGAAGCCTGGCAAGGGCGTACTTTCGGGTTTATTGCGGTGGTTGAGCGAATCGTTGGTGGCCGGTGTATTGTCGTCATAATACGTATACCGGAATACCGCTCCCGCCAGCAGGTCATGCGCCCCCAGGGTTTTATCCCAGGTCAATTGTCCGAATGCTACCTGTTGGGAAGCATTGTAACGGGTGGTGCCGTATACCGATCGTTGGTTGTGGGTATTGAAGGAATAAGAGAACAGGAGTTTCTCTTGTACCGGCAATTGGTAATTGCCGATCAGTTCCAGTCGGGAGGTGTAGATACTTTCTGCATAGAGGCTATCTCCGCCCCGGAAACGTTTATTCCAGCGCATATCGCCGCCCCAGCGGTCTTCATATACATAACGCACCGCCATATTGGCTATACGGTTGTTATTGCGTTGAAAAGCATATTTATTGAAAAGAGAGATCCTGTTTTGAAGCGTTACATCAGTAAAGCCATCTTTATTCTTATCAAAGCGCCGGGTAAAGTTGAAATAATTAACACCCAGTAAAGCAGTGACCTTTTTAGCAGGACGGTATTTTACCGCCGCATCCACATTGTATTCATTCCAGGTGGTGGAAGAAAGGTCGATGGATACCAGGGGCGCTTTGGTAGGATTCTTCGTGATCACATTGATCAGTCCGCCAATGGCTTCCGATCCATAGAGGGAAGATGCAGGACCTTTCACCACTTCAATTCTTTCCACCAGCGAGTTGGGTATGCCCGATAATCCGTATACAGAAGAGAGGCTGCTGACAATGGGCATCCCATCGATCAGGATCATGGTATACGGCCCTTCCAATCCATTGATATGGATATCGCCCGTATTGCACACATTGCAATTCAATTGGGGCCTTACGCCATTGACCTGCTGCAAGGCATCGAAGATGGAAGGGGTGGGATTACGCCGGAAGAACTGGGGCGTATACACTTCTACAGGCACCGGGCTCGACATTTTATGAACGGCCTTCATGGTGCCGGTGATCACTACATCCGTCAATACCCCCGAACTGGTTTCCAATAATACCATCAGGGGTTTTGTTTGATCGCCTACCTGCAAGGTATCAGCTTTATACCCCACCATGGATACGATCAGCCATACAGGCAGGGTATCGTTCCGGCTAATGCTGAAACGACCGCCCCTGTCTGTTACTGCTTTCTGGTTGGACACCATAATGGTAGCGCCTGCCAATAGATCTCCGCTTGCCTTATCGCGCACCAGGCCACTGATGGTAGTAGCCTGCTGTGCCTGTAATACCATAACTGCTAAACAACATCCTGCCGTGTAAAACCATTTTTTCATGTCTGTACTTTTTGTCTTGTGTAACTTATATTTTAGGCTTGTCTAAATTATTGTTTAGTCAAATGTAATAATATTATTAGAATAAACAAAAGAGGGAGCTGATTATTGGTTATTGGTTATTAGTTGACTGGGGTGGTAGCTGAAGGGCATTCCAGGTAAAGTGTCGCAAAAGAGACTGCGCTTGTCTTTGCCCATAAAAAGCCGGTGCCTCCTGCCGGAAGCGCCGGTTACACCGCCGGAGGGTCCCGGCGAAAGTTGATGATCAACCCATTGCGGGTTTATGATTGCTTCTTTTTTAAAGCATTGAGGAACACATACTCAAAACTCAACTGCCAGCTTTTCTCTGCCATGCGGTGCATATCGCTGTTGAGTTGGAAACGGTGCCCCAGGTTGAGCTTGGCATTGCTGTTGAAAATGAGCTGAATGGCAGGCGCCAGGTCGAGGTAATACTGCTTGCGGTCGAGGGTTTGCTGTCCCAGCAGCTCTACATATACATTCAGGTTGGTTTGGCGGTAACTGGTATACTCCCGGGGCAATACCAGGTAGCCGGCCGAGAGGGTATAATTCAAGGCCTTCCAGGGATACGCATCCTGTATGTATTTGGGCTTTTTCGTCGTAACCTGGGCATAACTTACCGACGAAGAAAGCGCCAGTTTTTGCCATAGCTGGGTCACCACAATGCCCCCAACACACCACTCTGATCGCCATCCAATGCCACCTCCTCATAATAGGCGGGGTTCACACTATGGGTGGCTTCACCAAAAGCAGCTACTCTGAAATGCTGGTGCACATCATCGATCGACAAAAAGCGGTATTTGGCATACAATCGCACACTCTCCCACCGTATGTTGGAAGAATACATATCGGAAAAAGTACCCGCCACATGCACCATCCATTGTTTGTTAAGCCCCAGCATGATCTCGGGCGTATGCCGTTGCTCTACGCGGTCATTATGTATGCTCTTCAATAATTTGGTATTCCACTTGGCGCTGATGGATTTGGCTGGCATATTGGAAGCCGGTTCGGTATAGGGAAATAGCTCCTGGGCATAACCGGTTGCCGATACCAGCCCCAGCAACATCATTGTTAAGATCTGTTTCATAAGCGACCGGGTTTAAGGTAACAGGGATTTCAACAGCGCATGCAGCTCTGCTTCTGTTGGATCCACTGCCACCACCTTACCTTGTTTGTCGATCAGGAAGGCCGAAGGCAGTTGTTCAATATTCCAGGCTTTGGCTGTACGGCTTTCCCAGCCACCGGGTTCATTCACCTGTAACCAGGTGATCTTATCGGCAGCGGTGGCCTTTTTCCAGGCAGCTTTGTCTTCATCGAGACTAATGCCATAGAACTCAAATCCCTTGGGTTTGTAAGCTGCATACGCCGTACGCAGGGCTGGCATGGCCTTGCGGCAAGGACCACACCAGGAAGCCCAGAAGTCGATCAACACTACTTTCCCTTTGAGGCTGGAAAGTTTTACCACCTTGCCTTGTGCATTGGGGATGGAAATATCAGGGACCTTGTCGCCTTTTTTTTGGGTTGTGCCTGGGTGGTAGCTACTACCAACAAGAGGCTCAAACAGGCGAGCAATATTTGTTTCATAAATAGACTATTTTGTTTAGATGGTTACATGATAAATGCGGCTATCGGCAGCAATACCTTCTTTGGTACAACAGTTTTGCGCGCGGCCGGTTTTAATACAAGCCATGCTGGTAGCAGCGCTGTACTTCTTGTATTCTTTGGTGCTCACAAAATCTTTGTCCACCAGGGTAATGGATCTTTCCCCTTGCAAGGTTTGCTTATTGATGTTGAGGAAATGAAAGGTTTTACCATCTATTTGTACATGGGCATCATTTTCAACTGTTACTTTATCAAATATACCCACCACCTTTAGTTTGGCCACTGAAAAACCAGCATCTTCCACGGCTTTCCTGATCACATCAAAATCAACGGGTATCCCTTCTTTAAAATTTACCTGGAATGAAGAAGTTTTGATATCCACTTTCACATCCTGTATAAAGGGCACCTGTTCCAGGGCTTTGTTAATGGCCTTGGTACACATGGCGCAGGTAAGACCCGCAGCCTGCAGATTGGCGCTTTTAAATTGTGCCTGGCCAGCCATACCCACCATGACTACCAGCAGCACGAGGATCGTCTTTTTCATATCATACATGCTTTAAGGTGATTAATGATGGTTGGCAGGTTCGTTTTTATCGGCATTGGCAGCAACAGCCTTGCGATCATACTTGCAGCACTCATGCAGCTTGTCATAAGCGGCATTATCAGCCGTCAGGTCGCGGGTATCATACCCTGCAGCGGCAACAGCCTGTTGTATTTTCTGTGTGCTGGTCTTCGTGGTATTATAGCTAACTGTCAACATTTTGCTGTCGGTATTCCAGCTGGCCGTAGTAGCGCCGGAATCTTTGGCGGCCTTTTCAATGATCTTTTGCACATGCCGCACTCGCCCCATACTTTCAGGGTTTCTTTTTCTGTGCGGCGTCAGTCTTTTTCTGTGCACTGGCTGTGATGGCAGAGAATAATACGAATGCTAAGGAGAGAACAATATGTTGCGTTTTCATGATATTTAATTGTAAGTAGTGAATTGAAATGCATCTGCAGTCGGCAATCGTGAATAATGTTGTTTAGTTAAGCTGGTCGCTCTATTAAGGTGCGTCAGTCTGCCGCCCGGCTGATGCAGCAGGGTGGCCCACCTTTGTAACCAGGCACAATTTTCTTAACTAATCGACATTCATTCGGGATTCTTCAAATCAGATCCTGAAAACGCAATTAAGGAGGTAAACGTTGTTAAGATGGATATCCGGCGGGGATGGTATTGAAGTGCCAGGTATTGATCTTCCCCGGCAACCGGTAATTGAAAAGTAGATAGTGGTGCAGGTGCTTCAGCAGGTAATGCCAGAAAGGCCACCTGTGCTTGTGCCAGGCGATGTTCGTCCTGCAGCTTTACCAGTTTGTATTCGGTATGGCAACAGCCTTTTTTTAGTGGCCGACATACCACATTTGCCACACTGGGCATGATCATCATACCCATATTCCACAGAGGCAACACGCCCCATGCAATAATGTATATTCACCACCACACCACTGGCAATGGTCATATACAAAACGGCTAATATGGCTATGAGGGCCCTTTTCATCCTGACTACAAATGTAATTTGAAATTCTAATGATTAGAAGTCAGGGGCTTACTGCGCTTGTTAAAATCGCTGGAATGGGTTATTAATAATTGATTATTATGTGTATCTAAAGAAATAGCCCGCTCCTTATGCATAATGCCGGGAACGGGCCATTAATTTATTACGAACCGGTTACGGAAGCACTGCCCTCACAAAGCCAGAAGCTTTGAAATATACGTCACCAGCCAGAGGCTGGCGACTGAGAGGGGCTGGCGACTGTGAGACTGTGAATGCTGTATGCTGTCTTCTCTCCCCCTACTTCGTCAGGTGGTAATTGATATAAACGGTTTTGCCTTCAAAGCTGATATCATCTTGCAATACCATGTCATTGGCAGTTACGGATTTAACAGTCAGTTTATACCCATCGGTAATCCTGGCGGGTTTTGCACCACCGGGCATTTTTTTAAACATAAAAGTGGGCATTCCATTTTCTGTTGCTACACCCCAAAAAATAGTCCTTTCGCCGGCATTACAATCAGCTCCGCCGGGTAGTGTGTAGCTGCCATTGCCACTGGCTACCAGGTTCCACTGGCTGCCAATAAAACAGGTATAAGGTGCATCATCAAATACGGTGACCTTCACCTTACCGGTCACGCCTTCCATATTGACATCCTGCACCGTCCAGTTGCCGCTGATTTTTACGTTTTTGCCGCCATCGGGATTGGCTACCCTGCTGGTAGAGCAGGCGCCCATTAGCAAAAGAACAAACGATAATGCTGTAACGGATAGAATCTCTTTGTTTTTCATATTTATCATTTTTCGTAAGTGAAGTTACCTATCTCTCTGCAAATACTGCTCCAAAAGCAATGACTGCCAGGTGTTAATGCCTAAGCGGCAGGTCCCGGGATCATTCCGCAATGATAACAATTCATTTCCTATTTTCTGCATGTTGTACCATCCGGGGTTTCATCCATTGTATGTTGCAGCTACATTCACTTCCAATTTATATGCCATGGAAAAAGAGTATTTGAAAACCCGATCATCAAGGACAAAGTAACGCTGGTCAAAAGCAGTCAGGAAACCAATGGAGCTTATACGCTGGTGGAAGTTGAATTGGAGGCGGGGGCGGTAATAACCTGCATTACCATACCAGTTTTACGGAAGAGTTTACGGCCATTGAGGGGTACTGAGCATCGGCTTTAAAAATAGGCAGCTGCACCTAAAGCCAGGAGAGAAAGCGGTAGCCTCCATCAACCAGGTACACCGTTTTTACAATGCCGGCACTACACCCATCCGTTTTGAAGTAAAGCTGGTACCCGGCTTCGTCAACTTTGAAAAGGGGGTGGCCATCGGTTATGGGCTTGCCAGTGATGGCCTGACGAATAAGAAAGGGATCCCTAAAAGATGGACCACCTGGCGGTGATCCTGGACCTCACGAATACGCGGTTAACAGGTTTTATCGTACTGATCCAATATTTCCTGTTGCGCCGCGCTAAAAGGCCCGGCAGAAAGGGGTATTGGAATGGTTGGAAAACAGGTATTGGAAGATGAAGGCTTAGATGAAAAGCTGAGAGGTTGAAAAGTTAAAAGGGAAAGCTGGCAATCCGCTGCGAGGAGCAGCCAGGAAGGCAAGTGATACAGGGTGCACCTGTACGAAACAAACATGGCAGCTCAAATAATTCCTTGATGCCCCGGCGCCTCATTGCCTTTCTAATTCACAAAACTCCAGAAGATACCTACACGTATCTGTAGACCAGGATAGGGATAATTGATGGTTGGAATACTGTTTTTGCTAAATCCTCCCTTCGACAAATTGAACGTATTGAGGTTCTCGGCACGTATATAGGCATTGAAGCTCTTAATGCGGAAATGCATATAACCGCTCAATTCGGGTACGCTCAAACTAACCTTCAGTGAATCCTGGTAATAATACTGTCCCAGTAAGGGTGAATAAGCCGGAGCTTTATAGGAGCTGAAGTACCTGCCTTCGAGGCCAAAGCTGATGTTGAGGTTCTTAAACCCAAGGTTACCATCATACCCAATGGTATTGCGGGTAGTGAACAAAGGCACATTCACGGGGCCATCGCCTGCACGTTGTTGGAGTATGATCCATGTTTTCCAGTTCCATCCTCTTTTTCCCAAAGGGAAAACTTTTTCGGCCGTTACGCGCAGCAGGTTAAACAAGGAAGAAGCCTGATCAGGCTGCAACTTCGACTTGAAATAGGTCAGGTTGGTCACCAGGTAATAAGAACCCGATAACCTAGCGCGATACCTGGGCATATCAAGGGAAGCAAATATATTGGTGATGTTTTCCTTACTAAATGTTAGGGGTGTAGCTGCCGGCAGGTAAAAGCTGCTGGCCTGGTTATACACGAAGGAGGGGGTACGATTGGTATTCTGAAAACCCGCCCGCAGGTAGCCGATGCGCTGACTGATGAAACGCTGCAAACTCACCAGGGCATCATAATCGCCGGCATTCATTCCATTTACATAAAAACGCCCACTGGCCTCTATATCCCATTTTTTATTGCGGGTTCTGTTGCGGTATTCGCCGTGCAAAAAGAAGTTATGGTCCTTGGTAGTAACCCTGCCCGAATCGAACTTGCCATTGAGCATTTGTAAAGCGGCACCCACTTTAATAAACTGTTGGGCATTCTTAGCATCGGGAAACTGGTAGATGGAGAAATCATTGGTCAGGTCGGTCCAGTAGTCCTGTATAAAAACGTATCGCGTGGCAGGCGTATATCGATGCCATAATTATTCATGTAATAGAGGCTATCAACCACCTGTTTGTCTTTGAACCGGTATTTATAAGTGCTGTAGCTGATGGTATGCTCCAACCGCAGGCGGGGATAAAAAAGTGGAATGACGGTAGAATCTGTTACGATGGAATCTTTTTGCCCCAGGTCATACTGCTGCCGCATGAGGTAGGTGGCATTGGTAAAAAAGGTACCGGTGCCAATATTGGTTTCGAAGAAATTACGCGTGTTAAGTGGAGCCACGCCCAATTGAGAAGGAATAGACGCCCTGTCATCATAACCGGTACTGTCCAAATAGTTCTTGCTCTTGATCCCTCCACTCTCCCCCGATTGCAACTTATTACCCACGAGTACCACAAAATTCTGATAACGCTTATTGGGCGATTGGTACCAGGAGGTGAAACGATAGCTGTTGTGGTTGGTATTGCCATTTTGGAACAAACCCGGCGAATTGATGAGGCGGTATTGAATGCCGAGGTTCCAATTGGGTTTTACATTCTGGGTATGTACCAGGTTGATCATTTGTTCGGCCCGGGAGCCCAATAAATAGTTCAGTTCGGAATAGGGCCTGGTAGTATTGTAGAAACGGCTTTCGGCCACGGTAAAATTGTAATTGTCGTAGGCATGGAAGCCATGGTCCCAACCCGATTGCATGATGGGGGTGAACAACAGGCTACGGGAAGCATTGCCGAAATTGCCCAGGTGGACATTGTACCAGGGCATGGGCACTTTTTGGTAAAATCGTAAATGGTGGAATCAAAACCACGCAGGCGGCTTGAATCCAGGAAACGGAAGTGGATGGTAATGGAATCTTCCAGACCGGTACGGTGGGCCACAGAATCGCCGCCCTTACCTCCCCCACTGCCCAGGGCGCCGCCCATACCTCTAATACGGTCCATAGCGCCACGCTGGGCGGATGCTGTATTCACAAAGCCGGCCGATAACAGGACTATTCCAAAAAGTATATAAAAGATCCTCACCACTTGTGCCTTATAATTTGGGAAACAAATTAGTAATTAATACCGGCCTGCCGGTTATACAAAAGTTAATCTTACTGAAAATCAAGCTATGAACAAGCAGCTACGAGCTTTGAGCAGCGAGCTGCGAGCCAATACAGCCCGAGTTCAAGAACATTATAGCTCATTCACCAGTTGCTTAAAAATAGCCGAGAGCTTAGGCTCCGCTGCTGCGGCAGCTTCCAATACTTCGGCATGGGTGATCACATTCTCTTCATCGCGTATACCCAGGTCGGTAATGATGCTGATGGCTACCACGGGCAACCCCATGTGCACAGCAATGATCACCTCCTGTACGGTACTCATGCCCACGGCATCACCGCCCAATAGGTGGATCATCTTGTATTCGGACCGGGTTTCAAAAGTAGGTCCGGTTACGCCAAAATAAACGCCCTCTTGCAACGGTAATTGTAAGGAAGCAGCAATGGCTTTGGCTTTCTTTTGGAGCTCTTTGCTATAAGGTTCGCTCATATCCGGAAAACGGGGACCCAAATCGCCATAATTCTTACCCAACAAGGGATTCACAATGGCCAGGCTGATATGATCGGTGATCAGCATCAGGTCGCCCACTTTAAACGTTGGATTCACGCCTCCGGCCGCATTGGAAACCAGCAGTTGCTGAATACCCAGGAACTTCATGGCCCGGATGGGATAGGTCACCTGCCCGGGCGTATACCCTTCGTAGAAATGAAAACGGCCAGCCATGGCTACGATCTTCCTGCCCGCCAGTTCGCCCAGGATGAGCTTACCGGAATGGCCTTCTACGGTAGATACGGGAAAATGGGGTATGTCGGAATAGGGTATTTCTTTCTCCACCTTCATCTCGCTGGCAAAATTGCCCAGCCCGCTGCCCAATACAATACCGGCCTGAGGGGTATGGGGATAAAGCTGGCGGATATAGGCGGTGGTTTCCTGTAACTGTTGGATCAAATCAATCATAGTACGTATTTAACCTATGTACCGTTTTTGAACGGAAGGCAGCAAAGATAATTGGAAAAGGAGAATACAGGAGACAGAATACAGAAGACAGAAGAAATACAGGAATTGAGAAGTCGGAAAGTCCGTAAGTCGGAAAAGTCCGAAAGCCTGCAACACCGAAAGGACAGAAGATATTCTAACGGACTTCCGAACCTTCGGTCTTCCGGACTGTATCCCATTCATATTTATAAAAGTCGCAATTGTCTTCATCACACAAAAGGCCCTTTAGCAAGGGGTTCTTCAATACCGCCTCATAATCCATCCAGCGGCCGTCTACTTTGATCTTGCGGTACACCAGGCGGATGCCATGGCTGTAATCAACGTACCAGTCCACATGGCCCGTATAGAGCGGCTGAATGGCCTGGCCATTCAGTTGGTGCCAACCATAGATGGCTACGCGGTGGGGCTTGGGATCGCGGGTTACTTTGCCAGAGATCACCACATCTTTTTAACCCCGGCAATGAGGCCCCGGCGCTGCTTGCGCTGGCCTTCGATCATGAGGTGGTGGTACCAGAACATAAGGGCGCTATCGCGGTACTGGAACAAGGGCATGGGCTCCAGCTTTACCTGGGATTGCTGGTAGATATCGTTCACCATTTTACGGGTGGGCAGGAAACAGGTAAGCCCATCGGCAATTTGCTGGGCGGCCATGGGTGTCAGGGGAATGCGGGCAAAATCGGCATTGCTGCCAATGGACAGGTAATCGGGCGACACATAATACTGGGCCGTATGGGCGATGCCCAGGGAATCGGTCATGACGGTTTGGATGCGCACAAAATATTTGAGAAAGGGCGGGATATTGCCCGACAGCACCTCCCGTATGGCCAGGCGCTCCCGCTCTTCGCGGCTAAGGGGTATCACCTGCTTGTAAAAGGTGCTGCCATTGATGGCTTCCACCGGGCGGGCAGGGATCACAATGTATTGATTGCTACGGCAGGCAGCGAGGAAATAAATCAGTATAATGAGTAATCTGGACATAATGGGTGTTGCAGGTATGAAGGTAAATATTGAAGTCGGAAAGTCCGAAAGACCGGAAGTCCGTTATAATATCTTCCGCACTTTCGGTCTTGCAGGCTTTCGGACTTTTCCGATTTACGGTCTTTCCGTCTTCGCCATTCCTGTATTTCTTCTATATGCTGAATTCTATCCGCTGCATTCCCTGCCTTTTTCGTACATTGTATCCTATAAATAAAGTCCATTATTTCATGACCGGGAACTACGATTTTATTATCCGCATTTCGATCAAACCCTTGCCGGTATTGAGTTTACCAATCAAAACCATTACAAACCAGCGTCCTGCCTGCATTTGACCCCTCCAGCCTTACTATTGCTTTACTGTTCCTTTACTGTTGCTTTACTGCTGACCTGGACCTGACCAGGGAGAACCCAGGACTTACCCAGGAAGTACTATGGCAGTGATGGGGCGTGTACCATAGGGTGATCCGGGAATGATATGGAAAACAGCCGGACCTACCCATCTGGCGGAAGTTCTCTCCACGGGAGTGCCAAAGACAGCTGAAAGTGCTGACATTCAAAGCACGGCAGCCATTCTGAATTCTATATTCTTGCCTCTGTATTCTTGCATTCTTTCCGTACTTTCGCCCAAAATTATTCCTGCATGAATCTCCACGAATACCAGGCAAAAGAGCTACTGAAGAAATACAATGTACCGGTACAGGAAGGCATTCCGGTAGACAGGGCTGATGCAGCCGAAGAAGCGTATAAGAACCTTAAAGTACAGTTTGGCAATAATTTCGCAGTTGTGAAGGCCCAGATCCACGCGGGCGGACGGGGTAAAGGAAAGATCAAGGGTACAGAGCAACGCGGTGTGGCAGTGGGCAAAAGTGCCGAAGATATCAAGCAGATCGCTTCCAATTTATTGGGTGGTGTACTGGAAACGATCCAAACCGGCCCTGCCGGCAAACTGGTGAGCAAGGTATTGGTAGCCCAGGACGTATACTATGGAGAAAAGGACCTTACCAAGGAGTTCTACTTATCCATCCTGCTGGACCGCGGTCGTGGCCAGAATGTGATCATGTACAGCACCGAAGGTGGTGTGGACATTGAAACCGTAGCCCATGATACGCCCGAAAAAATATTTAAAGAGTGGGTACATCCCGGTGGTGGCCTCCAGGCTTTCCAGGCACGTAAAATTGCCTTCAACCTGAAATTGAAAGGGGAAGCTTTCAAGAACTGCGTAAAGTTTGTTACTAATTTATACAATGCGTATGTTGGATTGGATTGCAGCATGCTGGAAATCAATCCATTGTTCAAAACTTCAGACGATAAGATCATTGCGGTTGACTGTAAAATGAACCTGGACGACAACTCCCTGATGCGTCATCCCGAGCTGGAAGCCATGCGCGACATCAGCGAAGAAGATCCTACGGAAGTAGAAGCCGGTAAATTCAACCTCAACTTTGTAAAACTGGATGGTAATGTGGGCTGTATGGTAAATGGCGCGGGCCTGGCCATGGCAACCATGGATATGATCAAGCTGAGTGGTGGTGAGCCTGCCAACTTCCTGGATGTAGGTGGTACGGCCAATGCTACTACGGTAGAAGCTGGTTTCCGCATCATCCTGAAAGATCCCAAGGTAAAAGCGATCCTGATCAATATCTTCGGTGGTATTGTACGTTGCGACCGGGTGGCTCAGGGTGTTATTGACGCCTACAAATCCATTGGCAATATTGAAGTGCCCATCATTGTGCGCCTGCAAGGTACCAATGCCACGGAAGCCAAGAAACTCATTGAAGAAAGCGGCCTGAAAGTACAGAGCGCTATCTTATTGAGCGAGGCAGCTGCCCTGGTAGGCAAAGCAGTAGCGTAGGGATTATTGATTACTGATTTTTGGATTCGTAAACGAATATAGGTCGCTGAGTTTTCAGCGACCTTTTTTGACTTTGCCCAGTCAACGTAACCCATTCTTCGACTCTGGTTCGTATCTGATTCGTACCTCATTCGGGACTTGTTCGGGGTTCGCTTAGGCGGATACGCTTTAACCCCGAATTAGGCCCAGCTTTGGCCCCTTTTTTGGTACCTGTTTGGTACGCCTAAAAGCAGATGGAGCCACTCCAGGCCCATCTGTTCAATTCCTACCGGATTGTACCAATTATAAATCGCCCTGCATAAAGCGCTTGAGCATACTGATGACGGAGCCGATGTACCGTTGGGACTTTTGCAGCAATTGTTCATATACTACAGAGGAGACAGCCTGGGGCTTCTGTTCGAGGGGGAAAAGGTATTTGCTGTTCTTTTATTGGCCTCCAGGTGACGGATGGAATAGCGGTAGCCGCTGGGCAGGAGTTCTATTTCCAGCTTCAGGGCTACGGGTATGGTAAAACTGGATAGTTTATAATGTACGCGCACCATGATATGGCCCTTGGCGGTATGGGTATTTTCTACAAAAGCCACTGAATCCCAATGCACGATAAAGGGCGACATAAAAAACTCCGGGATCTTTTCTTCAATATGGAATCAGGGGCATTGAGGGTAATTTCCTGGGTAAATTCATATTGATCAAGTGCATTACGGGGCAATTGGGCCTCGGCACTGGCACTCATGATAAGCAGTATACATAACCAATAACGCATGGTACTACAAGTTAGACAATTTTTGAATCGCAGATCAACAGATGTGGATGGATTGCGCGGATTGGGGAGGGACGGGCAATCGACAACCGGTAATGCTTCGTAGTCTTTAGGTTATTTTTTAGCACCAACTCCCTGCATTTTTGCTTACAGGATATGGCTAAAAACGAACAGCTCAAGGTTAGCAGCCCGAAACTCATAATTAGCAGCTAAAAGCAATGGCACCAACATTGCAACGAAATATAGTTTTTATTAAACAATCCATTTTTCCTAACTTTTCAAATTCTATTCGATTCCCCCATTTACGCTATTCTTTTTACTTCCACGGTCCCCAAGACAGATAAGCACCCCCTATGGAATTTTAGTTAACAACATTACCATGTACCAGTAATCGGTACCAATTTTCTAACTATTCTCTATTAGCCTATCTGTCATGAGGGAACCATCATCAACCAATGACCCGTCATTTAACCTAACGTACGAAGAACTGTTTTATCCATTGACCTATTTTGCTACCAGATTGCTCAACAACCAGGAGGACGCAGAAGATGTGGTGGCAGATGTGTTATTGAAACTATTGCAGCTAAAAAAAGAATTTGTATCAGCGGATGAAAAGCGCAGGTATCTATACGCCATGATCAGGAACAAGTGATATGACCTGATGCGCAAACAACGCAAGCAAACGCAGGTATTGAATCGCCTGGGGCAGGAGGAGGAAGGAACTGTTGACAATGAGGTACAAAACCTGTTTATAGAAACGGAGTTACTGGTGATGGCCTGTATATTGAGCAGTGCGGCCGGGCATCAACCAGGGCATTAAGCAATTATTATTTATTTTTTATTTTATCTCTACTTTGTCAAATTAAGATCTTTGAATTTTTTTAGGGTCGAAATGCACGTCAGAAGCGGAAGAAGCGTAAAATCGCTGACAGAAAAAGCAACACCCACGGGGTGTAAATAAAAAAATGCGGCTCATCCAGAGTCGTTTGCCCAAATTTCTTTCCCGTTTTCAAAATTTATTTACCAGTCTTACGCGCAACGTATCAGCCACTGCTGTGATTTACCTGAAAGGATTGTTATTGTGCTCTCGCCGTAATTGCCAGGTGATGTCCGAGGAGTTACAAGAATCAAACGGACAACGGTTACATCATTTTATTACCAACTCCAGGTGGTGTTTTCAATCGGTAATGGATGTGGTTACGTTACAGTTTTGGCAAATGCTTCAGCGTTTAGGTTTGACAGAGGATAGCTGTCTGATCATAGATGAATGCGGCAATCCTAAGAAAGGGTATCACTCTGCCATAGTTAAACGACAATACTGTGGACAGTTAGGCAAAACCGAGAACAGCCAGGTAGGTGTATTCGGTGCTTTATGTGGAGGTTCGCTGGTGAACCTGGTGCAGGCCCGATTATCTGGAATACAAAAGCAAGTAAGCAAAATTGACCAGGCGGCAGAGATCATCGCCCATGTAATAAAAGGGTTAAAAATAAAAGTTCGCTGGGTATGTTTTGATGCTTTCTATGGACGGGATCTGGCGCTGCTGGCGGATTTGATTAAAAATGGGATTGAGTTTGTTGCAGATGTTCCGGATAATCTGCAAATGTGGCTGGAACCATTCCAGATGGGGAGTACCTGCAAAGAAAAAGGTACCCATGGCAGGCGATGTAAAAATCCCAAACCGAATCTGGCAGGAACTTCAATAAAGAAATATGCCGGGTCATTGACAAAAAGAGACTGGAAATTCATTACGGTACGACCTCAAAGCGGCGGCAGAAAATTACAGGCATGGTTCCACTCAAGAGAGGTCTATATCCTCAATCCGTTGACCAACAGACATCAATTGATAACTTTGCTGATCCGAGAAGATAAGGATGGCACAATAAAATATAGTTTTTGCCATTGCCCTGGAGCATCATTAAAAGAATTGGCCTACCGTCAAGGCAAGAGGTATATGGTATGGTGTGACCTTAAAGATTGTTGCATCAGTAAAGCCACCTGTTTTACGCGTATGATATCTGTTTCGGTCAATACAAAAACCTTCATGCAATTTCGGTTAATGGTTTTAACAGTGATTAATTCAATCCATACAATTATTAAGGGTACGCCCGGTGTAAAAAAACTACCAATTGGCTATCCGGGAAGCAGCGATGGTAATGCCTGTAATGAAAGTGTAAAGGGTAAGAATAGGGGCAGTACGTAGCTTCTCCTCCTCAACGTACAAATAGTGATTTGTCTATTTAGCATTTTTCTCTATTCAAACGGGGTGTCGGCCGCTAAATAGGGTAAAAACGGTAAGGGTAATTACGTAGCAGGCAGTAATTATCCCAATTGCATCCTGGGTGAAAACACCCAATGGGCGCATTCTTGAGGCCAATCAGGCAGCACAGCCCAACCAGGTTGAACAACCTTTTTCAATTTATTTATACCAGCCACAAAATAGTTGGCATATATTTTTCGTTACCCATGCTCAATCAACCATTCATTAACCTTTCAACATTCACCTCCATCATGAAAAGTCCTATCAAGGTCTTCTTCGGTATTCTCTTTCTTAGTTATATACTGCTGTATGGCATTATGGCGATGATCAGTTGATCGCCCGTTGTATCTTTGCTCCATGCAACCTGTACAGATCAGGACTATTGAAAAGGCCGACAATGCCGCCCTGGCCATCGTTGTTCGGAATACCCTCGCAGAATTTGGCGCCAACCATCCCGGCACGGTTTATTATGACAGCAGTACCGATGCGCTGTATGAACTATTTCAAACACGCGGCAGCATCTATTTTGTAGCGCTCTTCAACGATCGTTTATTGGGAGGAGCAGGAATTTTCCCTTCGGACGGACTACCCCCAGGCACCTGCGAATTGGTAAAAATGTACCTATTGCCCGAAGCGCGTGGTCTGGGGCTGGGCAAACTACTCATTGAAAAAGCACTGGCTTTTGCCCGGGAAGCGGGTTACGAACAGGTATACCTGGAAACCATGCCCGAGTTGAAGAAAGCAGTCAGTGTATATGAAAAGTTTGGATTTCACTACCTCGATGGCCCCATGGGGAATACCGGGCATTTTGGATGTGATATCTGGATGTTGAAGGTCCTTTAGGCTACGCTCTTCACTTCATAGATGGGGCTGAATAGGTACATTTTGCCGGTCTTTACTTCCAGGCATTGGTAACGCTTGCGCAGTTTCTTTCCTTTCTTGAAGATCCTCCCTCTCCGATATCAAATAGCTGTCCTTCGGGAATGTCCTCCACCATCACCATTCCATTCTGACGGTCGTATTTTTTCAATACCCGCATCAGGGTTTCATCAGCACAACTGCTGGCGGGCAGGTCGTGCAGGGATTGACGGATGGCTTGTTGGATATCAGCTGGGAAAACGCTTTCTTTCAGAAATTCGGCCAACAATACGGCATAAAGCGTTTTCCATTCTTTACCATGCGATTGTACCCGGTTGCCATATTGGGTAAAGGTGACCAGGTGGGCCAGTTCATGTACGAGGGTAATGAGGAATGCATAAGGATTGAGGGTGCCATTAACGCTGATGCGGTGGGCTTTATATTGGGTAGCGTGGCGATAATCGCCCAGCACTGTTTTGCGTTCCTGGGTAATGGTGAGGTGTACGTTGTACTGCCGGAGGTATTCCAGCACTTTCAATACAGCCGGCTCAGGGATAAACCGGCGGAGATAATCCAGGGGGCTTCCTGTTTAGGCATTCTTGTTTTGCTTGCTAAGTTTCATCACAATAGCAGCTTCGGTAAGGGTATAAACAAAATAGAGGAACATAAATCCCAACACGCCTCCGGCATTTACACCTTTGCCAGCTGTGATTATATATATAAAGGCTGCTACACCGCAAATGGCCATCTTGATCAGCATACTTCCTTTGATCATCCGCAAAAAAGCATGGATGTTTTTGTTACGCAAAGCCCGGACATGCTGGTAAAATGAAAAAGCAGTGAGCAGGATGAGCAGGAGGTTACCTATAATCAAAACATCCGTATCTACCCCCATTTGGTCAATAATGACCGGCCCACAATAAAGAATGTATTGGTAATGAGAAAGATAATGGTAATAGGCAGAAAAGCCCTGGCGGCAGATTTAGTGTCCATGCGGCAAATTTACGGAATACGGCAAAAACAACCTTACCCAGCCCTTTGGGCCAGGTATGTATTGAAAATAAACCAGCTATGAAATGCATCCGTAGGGAGGAGCTGCTGTTTAAGCGCCTGCCAGTACTGCTTTCTCGGTACGCTTATCGGCCTGGCCATTGGAAGCGGGCTGAACGTTAGCTGTTTCGGACCCGGACATATGGCACTGGCCATTAAAATTGGCACTGGGTTCAATTTGCAGCTTACCAGCATGGAGATTGCCATTTACCAGGCTTCCTCCTTTGAGTTGCAGTAATTCCTTCACCTTGATGGTGCCGGTAACCTTGCCCATGATATCGGCCTGCTGACCGGCAATATCGCCATTGACCACGCCATTGGAACCAATGACCACCTTGGCGGTACAATGGATATTCCCCTGGAGGGTGCCATCAATACGGATGTCGCCGCTGCTGCTGATATCGCCTTTAAGGGTAGTGCCTGAGGCAATAATACTTGCGCCACTGGGAGTGGACGTTTCCTGGAAAGTCTCGGATTTAGTTTTTGGTTGAACATAATGATCTGGTTTTAAATGAGTTTGGATATATAAACAGTAAATCGAAGCTAATTGGTGTTTCACCTCCTGGCCTTAATGCCTTGTTGCCTGATTGCCACTATTCATCAATCGTTTCCGGCTTCGGAATATCCAGAGAGGTGGTATCCAGTTTCACACTCAGGTTGCCCTGCAGCACATTCTTTACATTGTCGAGGTACTGACCCCGCTGGTGCATCACATTTTCCAGGGAATCGGTCCTGATCTTCAGCTCCCGCAGCTCCCGGGTGGCATTTACATCCCCATAACCTGGAATATACATGCGCAGGGGAGTAAATACGATCAAAGCCACAGTAAGGCCGGTAAGCAGCACAAAAATGGTGCTAAGTACTATGTAAACACTGAGCCGTGATAACTTAAACGTAACAACCTCTTCGTAAGTATCATCATTCATCACTACCAGGCGGTAGCGGTTCTGTAAACGTTTCAAAGTGGAATTGGCATCGAATTTGGCCATACAGAGGTTTTTCAGCGCTTTAAAGGTAACAAGATAGACCGAAAAGCTCACTACTGTGGAAACAAAAAATAAACGCTACTTTTAAAAATAATTTTCTTGAAAATCAGTTATGAAGGATTTAGTTTGCGGAGCAATGACGGTTTTGAAACGGATCATCTTACCACTAATTCTTTCCCTCGTTTGGTTGCCGGCGCTTTTGGCCCAGCAGCCCCTGCTTTCTTTTGACCTGAAAGGCAAACCTAAGAAATACGAAGACAAGAAATTACGGTCTGAAAAAACCGGCGAGAAGAAATGGAACCTTTGGCGGCAGTTTACCCAAAATGGGGTCACCAAGTTCAACTGGCACTTCAATGCCAATGCCAAGTTGGAAGAGATCATTGACCGGGCCAAATACAATTTTAAAGACGATTATACCCAATTACTTCCCTTCTATAATTACAGTTTACAGCAAACAGCCCAGGACAAAGACCTTGATTCGGTTATTTACAAAGCCAATACGGGTATCCTGATCCATGACCTGCGCACTACCTGGACGGATAACCTGTACATGCTGATGGGCAAGGCTTACTATTACAAGAATATCCTGGACACGGCCTATTTTACCTTTCAATACATCAATTACATCTTTGCCCCCGTGAAAAAGACGGGTATGATATTCCCATTGGTAGTAATGCTGTTGAAGGAGGTAATGTTTTTCCATTTCTACCAAGGAGAAAACCGACCTGGTGCACAAGGTATGGAGCTCCCCGCCCAGCCGCAATGAGTCCTTCATCTGGCAGATCAGGACCTTCCTGGCCAGGGATGAAATGCCCGAAGCCGCGGGTTTGATAGAAACACTTAAGCACGATCCTAATTTCCCGGAAAGGCTGCAAGGCGACCTGCGGGAAGTACAGGCCTGGTGGTTTTATAAACAACAATTGTATGACAGCGCCGCCATTTACCTGGAACAGGCCCTGCCCAATGCCCCCAGCAAACGCGAAAAGGCACGTTGGGAATACCTGATAGCCCAGTTGTATGAACGCATAAAAGACCACCAAAAGGCCCAGGAATTCTATAACCGGGTGATCACCCATACCCTTGATCCCGTACTGGAAGTATATGCCCGCCTGAACAGCATCCGCCAAAATAAAGGCGACGAAAAAGCCATTCAGGAAAACATCAATGACCTGGTAAAAATGGCCCGCCGGGATAAGTATACGAATTACCGCGACATCATTTATTTTGCCGCTGCCCAAATGGAACTGGAGCGCAACAATATAGCCGGGGCCAAAGCCCTTTTATTAAAGTCTGTCCAATATACCAATCCCAATGGCGACAACCTGTACAAATCAAGAGCCTACCTCATGCTGGGCGGATTGGCTTTTGACGAAAAAAAATATGCCGAATCTAAAAACTATTACGATAGTGTTACGGTGGTTGACTCTTCCATCCTGAGTCAGCAAGTGTACGATATACGGAAGGGCGCTTTGGTACGCATTGTACAGCACTTATCCGTCATAGAAAGGCAGGATAGCTTGCAACGTATTGCCGGTATGCCGGAGGCCGCCAGAGAGGCTTTTGTGCGTAAATTGGCCAAACAGCTCCGCAAACAGCAAGGCATTAAAGAAGAAGATCCTTCTGTTCCCTCGAACAATGATCCGTTAAATCTCAACAATAACAATGCTCCCCACCCGACCTGTTTAGCAGCAGCAATGCCAAGGGAGATTGGTATTTTAACAATACTGGCCTTAAATCAAAAGGCTTTACCGAATTCAAGAACAAATGGGGCACCCGCCAGAATGTAGACAACTGGCGCCGCATGGCCGCGGTACGGCAAGCCGCCAACCAGGCTGTTGCACAAGATCCCACGATGGGCAACCCACAAGGAACAGATATGAGTAGTGGTGATGCTTCAGCGCCTAAAGACCTAAGTTTTGAAGGCCTGATGAAGAACCTGCCACTCTCGGAGAAGCAGCTGGCGTTTTCTAATGACTCTATTGAAAATGCCCAATTGCAATTGGGTATCGCTTATATGGAAGGCCTGGAAGATTATGCTTCGGCCATAACAACGCTGGAAGGTTTCCTGGAAAGATTTGGTTATAGCAGCCTGCGCCCGGAAGCACTATTCCACCTGTACTATTGCTACAATAAAATGGGCCTCACAGCCAGTGCCGCCAAGGTAGCTGCAGAACTGAAAGCCAAATATGCCGGCACTTCATTTGAGAAAACGGTTTCTAATCCAAAAGGTAGTCCGGAAGAACTGGCGGCCAAGGCAGCCATGACCCGCCAATATGAGCACGTTTATAACCTCTTCATTGAAGGTAGTTTCAAAGAGGCCCTCATTCAGAAGCAAATAGCAGATAGCCTGTATGGTAAAAACTACTGGACACCACAATTACTTTACATTGAGTCGGTTTACTTTATCAAGGACCGGCAGGATGATTCGGCCAAGGCTGCTTTGAACAATATCATAAGCACCTACCCCAATACACCGATGGCCGAAAAAGCCAAAACGCTGATCGATGTATTGAGCCGCCGCGCACAGATCGAAGATTACCTGACCAAACTACAAATAGAAAGGCCGAAGGATGATAGCATCACTATCATAGATGATTCGCCCATACAGCCAGTTGTGAAGGAACAACCCGTAACGCCGCCGGTAGTGGAAGAAGAACAGGCCCGTATCAAAGAAACGACTACCAATCCTACTGCCATTAAAAAGACAGTTCACAAAAATACCCAAGCCGGGCATTAATACCGACAAACTGAAACGCGACGCCCTGGTGGTCAATGCCACCCCCATTCCGCAACAACCGGCAAAAGACAGCGTTGTACAAAAACCACCCCCGCAAAGGATAGTGTAGTTAGGGCGCGGGAAGTGATCGTAGCACCTGGCAAACCTGCCTTCTTGTATGATCCCAATGCTCAGCACATGGTAGCGTTGATATTAACCAAGGTAGACCCCGTATACATTACCGAAGCACGCAATGCCTTCAACCGCTATAACAAGGAGATCTATTACAATAAAACATACCAGATCAGCAATGTGGCGCTTTCCGATACAGTGCGGATGATGACCATCAGCAGCTTTGAAAATGCCAATGCCGCTATTGCTTATATGGAAAAAGCCCGCAAAGCAGCTCCGGGTGAACTGATTCCCTGGTTGCCTGCAGCTAAATATTCATTTGTGATCGTTACGGATGCCAACCTCGGCAAATTGCAGGAAAACAAGGATGTGGATACTTATAAGTTATTCCTGCAACAGCTATTTCCCGGGAAGTTTTAGCGGAAGGAGCATGCAATATTCACCTTTTAGAAATGCGTGCTGTTACAGGGGCCCGACAACTTCCGGACGAAAAGGCCCGTCTTAGCATGCAGGAAGTGTTACAGCAAGGTTTTAACATTTTCATGATTGACGTAAAAGTCAGAACTTTGTTGAGAAACAACCACTTATATACCAGCCCTGCCAGATAGCCTTACATTAGGCCAATCAAGTATGGTTTTTGCAGTTGATTGATAACCCTTACTTAAAGTTAATATATTAATATGACCCGTCCTGTTAAGATCTTTTGGCGCATATTCCTTTATGGTTTCCTGGGCGTAGTATTGTTTATACTACTCATCAATTGGGGCGTATTTGGTAAAATGCCTTCTATTGATGAATTGGAAAACCCTTCCATTACCCTGGCCTCGGAAGTATTTGGCGATGATGGTACGCCCATGGGCAAATACTACCGTGAACGTGGCAACCGCAGCTACGTAAAATACAACGACATTTCTAAGCATGTTATCGATGCGTTGGTGGCTACAGAAGACAAACGCTTCTATGACCACTCGGGCATTGATGGCATCCGCCTTGCCAAAGCAGTTAGTACCCTGGGTAGGGATGGTGGCGCCAGCACCATTACCCAACAGCTGGCCCTCAATATGTTTGATGAACGCGCCACCAATATTGTATCGCGGATCCTGCAAAAGATCAAAGAAAACATCATAGCCATCAAGCTGGAACGCAATTTTACCAAGCAAGAGATCATTGCGCTTTACCTCAATACGGTTCCTTTTAGTGATAATGTGTATGGCATTCGCAATGCCTCCCGCACGTTCTTTTTCCAAAGAGCCCGACCGCCTTTCGATAGAAGAAGCCGCCGTGTTGGTGGGTATGCAAAAAGCCACCGGCACCTACAATCAAGAAACAATTACAAAGCCTCTTTTGATCGTCGCAATACAGTGTTAGAATTGATGGCCCGCAATAGTTTTATCACCGATGCCGAGGCCGCCAGGTTGAAAAAAAGAACCCATCCGCCTGAACTATAAAAAGATGGATGAGAACAATGGTATTGCTCCTTACTTCCTGGATGTGATCCGCGAAGAATTGAAAAAATGGGCCAAAGATCATAAGAAACCCAATGGAGACGATTATGACCTGTATGCCGATGGCTTGCATATTTACACCACCATTAATCCCCGCATGCAATTGTATGCAGAAGAGGCAGTGGCCAAACACCTGCCGGTATTACAACGGGCATTGGCAGCACAACGTGGTGTAAAAACCGATGCCGTTTGGAAGGGGCATGATAACATCCTGGAAGGTTATATGAAAAGCAGCCAGCGCTGGAGAAACCTCAAAGAGGATGGGCTTAGCGATGCCGAGATCAAAAAACCTTCTACCAGAAGGTGCCCATGAAGGTATTTGCCTGGAATCCAAAGAAAGAAAAAGATACGGTGATGACACCGATGGATTCTATCAAATACAACCGCGAGATGGTGCAGGCATCTTTCATGGTGATGGACCCCTTGAACGGACAGGTAAAAGCCTGGGTAGGTGGTATTGATTTCAAGAACTACAAATATGACCACGTTAATCTACGTACCAAACGCCAGGTAGGATCTTCCATCAAGCCATTCCTGTATTCACTTGCTATTGAAGAATACGGTTTTACTCCCGAAACACAGTGTGAGCAAACCCAACAATATTTCCCGGGATCAGGTTATGTACCTGCCAAGAACAGGGGCCGTACCGGCACACGCACCATGGCCAGCGGATTGGCCTGGTCTGTAAACGAAGTAGCCGCTTATATTATTAAGCAGACTACCCCGCAGCGTTTTGCTGAATTTCTGAAGCAGATCAATATCCCTACCAAGGTCGATCCCTTCCCTTCTATTGCCTTGGGTAGTTGCGATCTGTCGTTGTTTGAAATGATGTGGGGTATACCATATTCCCTTCGGGCGGATTTAGTACGAAACCCATCTATATTACACGTATTGAAGATAAAAATGGTAATGTACTGACGCCTTTTACTACAGAACGTAAAGAGGTGATCAGCCAAACTACGGCTTATACTATGAGCCGTATGATGCAGGAACTACCGACTATGGTACTGCAGCGGGCTTAAGGGCTCGTTTAGGCATTGCTGAAATGGGCGGCAAAACCGGTACAACCAATGACAACTCTGATGCCTGGTTCTTTGGATTTACTCCCCAACTGATGGCAGGCACCTGGATTGGCTGTGACGACCGGTTTATCAGGTTGGATAATGGATTGGGAGAAGGTGGCAGGGCCGCCCGTCCTATCTGGGAGTATTTTTCCAAAAAGCATTGGCCGATAAAACCCTGGGATTGGATAGACAAGCCAAATTTGTACAACCCGAAAATATGCGCAGTGAACAGCTGTACGACTATGGTGGTGTGGCCGACCGTACGCCAGACCCCGGCGCTGAAGGCGACAATGTAGGCAATGGTACAGCCGATGAATACCTGGGTAAGCCAGATACGCAAAACATACCGACCGATTCCAGGCAAGCCATAGAAGAACAAAAGGTACTGGAAGAAGCGGTAAAACCTAAAAACCAGGTACCTGAAAAAAAAAGGATACCAAAGAAGAAGTGAAACCAGCCGATACGAAGAAGAAAGAGGGTCTCTTCAGACGTATTTTTGGAGGGAAAAAGAAAGACAAAGAAGGAAATTGATCTTCGATCAAATAGTATTAAATAGTGGGTCGCCCGGTGGTCTGATACAGTCAGCCCGATGGTCGGCCCACTTTTCTTTGGAATCCTCAAAGAGACTTTATAGAGGCCTTATAGAGACCTTATAGAGACTTCTTAGAGACCCAGGCCCCCGGCTGCCTCGGTTCACACCCGGCGCTCGCCTACACTACTCCCAATTCCTGTCTGGTGACCGCCCTATGGGAGATCCTTAAGCTCCCTTACGTCTAAGTTGAAAACCAATAAGCCTACTGAAACAACGAGGTAAAGTAAAAATGAAAGCCACATAAAACAGGTATAAAAGAGGGTTAGTAAATAAGGGTCAATGGCCCTTAACGTTGATGATGAATTATTTATTATCACACAAAGTAACTACCCGGGCCCACATGCTTTTTATCGTATTTAGTGAAGTGCCTGAAAAACTTAATAGATGGTAGCAAATGCTTCATAGAATGTATTACAAGCTTACCGATGTATTAACAACCCGCTGTGCCACATGAATGGCCAAACAAGGCCAACGAACGACCTGTTGCACTGGTTTTCAGCCTGGTATACATAAAAAGAACAACTCTCGCATCTATTTACCTTAGGTCATAATAAACGTCAGTTCATCCTGTTCTTTTGACGGCAAGTCCCAATTTCCTTTCCTTGTCTAATAATCTTCTTTAGCTTTAATCAACTAAAACAAAGCCTACATGAAAAGCATACTGCTCGCCGCAGCTTCCCTGCTGCTATTGTTTACCCAAACCAATGCGCAATTAACCTCAGCTCCTGATGGGGGCAACCGCAAAGCCCAGGTAAGCGAGAATATTGGTATTACCTATGTTACGGTTGAATACAGCCGGCCAGGCGTAAAGGGACGCGAAGGAAAGATCTGGGGCGATCTGGTTCATAAGGGTTATGCCGACCTGGGATTTGGTACCAGCAAAAATGCTCCCTGGCGGGCAGGCGCTAATGAAAACACGGTGATTGAGTTTACCACACCTGTTATGGTGGAAGGCAAAACAGTGCCTGCCGGTAAATATGGGCTATTCATTGCGTATGATCCGGTATCATCTACCGTAATCCTTTCCAAAAACCATACTTCCTGGGAAGCTTCTTTTACGACGAAAGGGAAGATGCTTTACGGGTAACTGTGAAACCTGTACCACTGGACAAAAGTGTAGAGTGGTTAAAATATGAGTTCCTCGATCAAACCGATTCATCAGCCACTGTAGTATTGGAATGGGAAAAATTAATGATCCCCATCAAGCTCACAACCGATCATGTGAACCTACAGTTGGCGTCTTTTCGCAAAGAATTGCGCTCCGAGAAGAGCTTTAATCCCGGCTGGCAAACCTGGAACCAGGCTGCCAATTATTGTTTGGTGCACAATGTAAACCTGGAAGAAGCATTAGCGTGGTCCGAACAAGCCATTACAGGAACATTTGTAGGCGAAAAGAATTTCACCACATTATCAACCAAAGCGCAGGTGCTCACCAGGTTAAACCGTACACCAGAAGCAGAAGCATTGATGAAGGAAGCATTACCGATGGGCACTCCTCAGCAGATACATGCTTATGCCCGGCAACTATTACAGCAAAAGAAGCCCAAAGAAGCTTTTGATGCTTTTAAACTGAACTACGATAAAAACCCTAATACTTTTACCACCAATATGGGCATGGTACGCGGATATTCAGCCCTTAGCAATTACAAGAAGGCATCTGAATTTGCACTCAAGGCATTGCCGCAGGCGCCAGATAAGGTCAATAAGGACAATGTGATGCGGATCATCCAACTGCTACAAGACGGCAAAGACGTGAACTAGAGAAGACAGAATACGGAATTCAGTATACTGAAGGGGTTCATAAAATTTTAAAGGCGTTGACTATTCATCAACGCCTTTAAAATGCTGCAACATCCCGAATTCAGATTTCCGACTTTAGTTTTAAACCTGCATCTTCTGTCTTTTATTCTGTATGCTGTATGCTAAATTCTGTATTCTTGTTTTTTAATTACATCCCAGCAATTCACACAACTTCGATTGCAGGCCGGCCCCTCTCAGGTTTTTGCCAACGATCTTACCAGCCGGATCGATCAGGAAGTTTTGCGGTATACCCTCTACTTTATACAGACGGGCCACTTCATTGCTCCAGAATTTGAGGTCACTTACCTGCGTCCAGGTGAGGTTATCATCTTTAATGGCTTGTAACCAGGGTTGCTTATCCCTGTCTAGGGATACACCCAATACGGTGAAGTTCTTATCCTTGAATTTATTGTAGGCAGTAACTACATTGGGATTTTCCATGCGGCAGGGCCTGCACCAGCTGGCCCAGAAATCGATCAATACATATTTGCCACGGAAAGAGGTCAACGTTACTGGTTTGCCCGTTGTATCGTTTTGAGAAAACTCAATAGCCTGACTACCCACAGCGCCGATCTTACTATCATCAATACGCTGTTTGAGTATTTTGCCGTAAAAGCCTTGCTGACCTGCAGCGGCCAGCAGATTATAATGTTTTTCCAATACCATGATGTCCTGCTCCAACTCACTCGTCACTACCAACACAAAAGGAGCTACCGGAGAGGTTTTCTTTTCGTTGGTAAATTTTTCAATAGCAGCTTTTGTCTTATCAATATGGTTCGTATAAGCTACCATAATAGAATCGCCAGGCTGCACATTGGGCATGGAAGACAGTTGCTGGTTCATTTCCGATAACTTCCGGAACAGGGGGTTAAAGGTGGTCTGGAAGGCAACAAAATCATCGTGTACCGGAGAACCTTTTACTTCCAGTTGTTGTACATTCTCAATATTACCCTGTATTGTGATCTGATCGTTGCCCATGAACAGGACGAACTTCTTCATCACCCCATCAAAATTGAGTTGGTACAAGTTGGCTTCTTTAACCGTTCCTTTTAATGCAAAAGCACCTTTTTCTACCGAACCACGGGCCAGGGTATCGGTGGCATTATTAATATCGGTGAGGCTCAGTTTGGAGGCCTCGGGCAGGCCCATTACATTTCCCTTGATTACAAAACCCGACTGGGCCAATAAACCTATGGGTATCAACAATATGCATACCAGTAACTGCTTCATAGAGGGGCCTTTTTATTTTGAATGGCGTTGTTGTAGAATGTTTACTACGGCCTGTAAATTATGACCTTTTGCGTTAAGTAAAATCAAATAATGGAAAAGCAGATCGGCGGCTTCATTCAGAAAAAGATCGTCATTGGAATCCTTTGCTTCTATCACCAATTCCACCGCTTCTTCCCCCACCTTTTGCGCCATTTTATTGATTCCCTTGCCAAAGAGCTGACGCACATAAGATTTTTCGTCACTGCTCTTCTTCCGCAGCTCAATGATATCTTCCAGGTAATACAAAAAGTCTTCCTGGTGGTTGCGTTCACTCCAGCAGGTATCGGCACCAGTATGGCAGGTGGGGCCCAATGGCTGCGCTTTAATAAGCAGGGTATCATTGTCGCAATCCGACAGCACTTCTTTCACCAGCAAGTGATTGCCACTCTCCTCTCCCTTGGTCCATAAACGCTGTTTACTACGGCTGTAGAAAGTAACTTTCCCTTCGGACATTGTTTTTCACCGCCTCTTCATTCATAAATCCCAGCATCAACACTTTATGTGTTTTGAAATCCTGCACTACGGCAGGTACCAGGCCATCAGCGTATTTTTTATAATCTATTTTCATGTACACGAATTAAATAATCACGAATTTAAACCTGCCCTCTCTTCCGGATTCTATATTCTGTCTCCTGAATTCACTATCCCTACTCCTCCCCTTTCTTAGCTCGTAATGATTCGATCAGTTGCTCTTGTTTTTCGTGCAGCCGCTCACGCCGGTCCTCTTCTCTTTCTATTTGCTTATTTTTTAAATAATTAAATAGTACCAGCATCATGCCCAACACAAAAACAAGGAATATGATAACCTGAACGATCATATTGGTCTGATAGCAATTTGTTTGCCCTGCAAATATCCCTTTAATTCCGGAATACTGATCTCCTTAAAGTGGAAGATACTGGCGGCCAGGGCTGCATCCGCCTTGCCCTGCTCAAATACATCTACAAAATGTTGCATATTACCACCGCCGCCGCTGGCAATGACTGGTACCGGCAAAGCTTCGGCCAGTTGACGGGTAATGTCAAGGGCAAAGCCCTGCTTGGTGCCATCGTGGTTCATGGAGGTGAGCAGGATCTCTCCGGCGCCCAGGTCTACCCCCTGCCTGGCCCAATCAAGACAACCCATTTCAGTCTTTACCCGGCCTCCATTGAGGTATACATACCATTCGCCGTTGGCTTCCTGGCGGGTATCGATGGCCAATACCACACATTGACTGCCAAATTCACGGGCCAGCTCTTTGATGAGTTCAGGCCGTTTAAAGGCGGCAGTGTTGACTGATATTTTATCGGCGCCATGCTGCAATAATACCTGAACGTCTTCCACACTGCTGATGCCGCCACCTACCGTAAAGGGAATATTGATATGGTGTGCGATGCGATTGACCAGTTCACTCAGGGTTTTCCTTCTTTCATTGGTAGCTGTGATGTCCAGGAATACCAGTTCATCGGCACCCTGCTGTGCATACAGTGCGCCCAGTTCAACCGGATCGCCCGCATCACGCAGGTTTACAAAATTGGTACCTTTTACCGTACGGCCATCTTTGATATCGAGGCAGGGAATAATACGCTTTGTTAACACCTTACTTATTTTTTAGAACTTAATGCTACTTTAATACCCAAACCAATCAGGATCAGTCCAGTGACCTTTTCCTGTATCCTAACATAACGGGGCGATTTACTCAACCAGTTGCCCAGCTTACCAAATAAATAAGCCACCAGGAAATTCACCAACGTTCCGGAACAATTGAACCAAAGGCCGAGGAACAATATCTGCATTTCTGTATTGCCATGGTGTACGTTTACAAATTGCGGCAGGAAGGCCAGGAAAACAAGGCAGCCTTTGGATTGAGAATATTGGTTAATGCCCCTTGCCAGAATATTTTGCGAAGCGGTTGCTTATCAACTGCCTCCATCGCAAAGGCCGAAGGTTTCTTATTCAACAAAGCCTTCAGTCCCAGGTAAATCAGGTAGGCCGCCCCTACATACTTAATAATATTAAAAGCCATGGCCGATTGAGCAATGATAGCCGACAATCCTGCTACGGCGGCTGTAATATGAACCATACACCCAGCCATCACGCCCAGCGAAGAAATGATACCAGCTTTGATACCCTGGCGGGTACTACGCGTAGCAATGAACAGCATATCGTTGCCCGGTGTGATGTTCAACAACAGGCTGGCCAATGCAAACAACCAGAAATTTTGTATGCCCATGGTTTATATTTTTACAAGATCACTAATATGGATATGACCCTCATAAATGGCTTTGCCAATGATGGCGCCGCTGCAACCAATTTCCTGTAATTGCAGTACATCATTCATATTGCTCACGCCGCCACTGGCAATCAGTTGCAGGGAAGGGAATTTTTGAATAATGTTTTGATAGAGTTGGGTAGCAGGTCCCTGCAGCAAACCATCTTTGCTTACATCGGTACAGAATATCTGCTGTACGCCATGCGCCAAATACTTCTCAATAAAATCATAGATCCAGATATCCGTTGTTTCCAGCCAGCCACCTACGGCAATCTTTTCCTCTTTTACATCAGCGCCCAACAGGAATTTATCGGCACCGTATATCAAAAGCCACTTCACAAATTCCTGTTCATTCTTCACCGCAATACTACCCACGGTAGCCAGGGCTGCACCGGAATTGAAAACAATGTCTACATCCTTATCGGTTTTGATACCACCGCCAAAATCAATCACCAGTTTGGTTTTACCAGCAATGGTTTCCAGCACCTTCCAGTTCTTCACGGCGCCGGCTTTGGCTCCATCAAGATCCACCAGGTGCAGGCGTTCTAAGCCGGCATCTTCAAACTCCAGGGCTACTTCCAGCGGGTTTTCATTGTATATTTTCTTTTGCTGGTAATCGCCCTGTGTAAGCCGCACGCATTTACCGTCAATAATATCAATAGCGGGAATGATCTGCATAGTGTGTTGTAACTGTTTTCCATTTTAATAAACTCAATGCCATACTTACGCCAGGTAGTACCCGTGGCCAGCATGCCAAACCTTTTATAGATACCTGTGGCCGTTAACCGGGCATTACACCAGATGGATCGTTTACCCTTACGTTGCGCCCAATCCATGACATATTGTAATAAGGCCGTTCCATAACCCTTACCCTGAAGAGCGGTGCGCGTAGCAAATTTCCTGAATTGCACCTGCCCTCCTTTTTCAAATACAGAGATCACAGATACCAGCTCCCCAGTGTCATACAATCCCCAATGCAATCCTTTTTCATCTTCTGGTAGCTTCACAAAATCAAGTGACTCCCGGGGTACATCACCAGCTGCCGCATGTTCCATACATCCGCTAAGGGTACGGGTTTGATTTCCATCTTAGAGGCTCAAAAAGTTTTTAATAATTGTTCTCCTACCTGTGCACTCTTTTCGGGGTGAAACTGCAGGCCATAGAAATTATCGCGGTGCAGGCCTGCACTGTAAGGCTGCACATAATCGGTTGTTGCAATGGTATGATCACCAAGGGCGGCATAATACCCATGTACAAAGTAGCAATAGCTGTTTTCCGGTGTTTGCTTCAACAGGTTGGTCTTCAGGTTGTAAATGGCATTCCAGCCAATCTGCGGTACTTTGAGGTTACTGCCCGTTGGCGGCGTAAACAATTTTACCTGTTCGGGAAAGATGCCCAGGCAGGTGGTATCATTCTCTTCGCTATAAGCGCACATCAGCTGCATACCCAGGCAGATGCCCAAAACCGGCTGCTGCAATCCCTTCAACACTTCATCCAATCCCCTTGCTTTAAGGTAGCGCATGGCGCTGCTGGCTTCTCCTACCCCGGGGAAGATTACCTTCTCCGCCTGGCGTATCTGTTCATGATCATCTGTCACAGTTGCCTCTACTCCGATCCGCTCCAAAGCATAAAGCACTGATTGAATATTACCAGCATTGTATTTAACGATGACTAAACTCATAACTGTTATTGTAAAACCTTATTCAAAATTGCTGAACAGCCAAAGGCATATCTGTTGTATTTTCCAGCGCCTTGATAAAAGCAGTGCCAATAATGGCGCCCTGTGCATACTGGCAGGCTGCTTCAAAACTGGCTTTGTCCTTGATACCAAAACCTACCAATACCGGGTTCTTCAGATCCATTTCCTGCAACCGTTGCAGGTAAGCACTTACACCACCCATATCTTTATCTTTTCCCGTAGTAGAGGAAGAAGAAACGGCATACAGGAACCCTGTACTCAAAGCATCCAATCGCTTAATACGTTCTACAGATGTTTCGGGTGTTACCAGGAATATAAAATCCAGTCCATGCTTCTTGATGATAGCGCCATAGACTGTTTCAAATTCATACTCGGGCAGATCGGGCAAGATGAGCCCATCGATACCTACCGCTGCTGCATCGGCACAGAACTTTTTCAAACCCATATTGTAATACGGGGTTCATATAGCCCATGAGGATCACCGGCACATGAATATGGCCTCCTCTAAGACCACCAGTGCCGCCACCTTCGGCATCCACTGTACCGGCCTTGCCCCTCATATCCTTCAATTGTTCAAAGAGGGTTTTGATGGTCATGCCATTGGCCAGGGCAATACTGCTGCTGGCCTGTATAACGGGCCCATCGGCCAGCGGATCGCTATAGGGCATGCCCAGTTCGATGAGGTTGGCGCCATTGTCCTGTAATGCCTGCATCACGGGCAGCGTACTGGTCAACTGCGGATAACCTGCTGTACAATAAATATTCAGTACATGATCTTTCTTCCTTTTGAATAACTCCTGTATCCTGCTCATGTTATTTACTTATGCTTGTAATACGATTTTTAAAAAGGTATTAGTTGTTAGCTAACTCCTATTGCTCCATTGCTTTCATATAGGTAGCCAGGTCTTTATCGCCCCTGCCCGATAAGCAAAGTACTACTACATCATCCTTTTTAAAGGAAAGCTGTTTCAAAGCTGATAAGGCATGGGCCGATTCCAGGGCGGGAATAATGCCCTCCAGCCTGGCCAGGTTGAAGGCAGCTTCTAATGCTTCTGTATCCGTAGCACTTAGGAACTTGGCCCTACCCGTTTCAAACAGGTGGGCATGCAAGGGGCCAATACCAGGATAATCAAGTCCTGCTGAAATACTATGTGGTTCTACTACCTGTCCATCGGGTGTTTGCATCACCAGGCTTTTGCTGCCGTGCAGTACGCCGGGTCTTCCCAGTTGGGTGGTAGCTGCGCTCATGCCACTGTTTACACCATGGCCAGCCGCTTCTACGGCTACCAGTTGTACGCCAAACTCTTCCAGGAAATGATAGAAAGCGCCTGCGGCATTACTGCCCCCGCCTACACAAGCCAACACATACCCGGGCAATTCGCTGCCTGTTTCTTCTTTCAACTGGCGGCGGATCTCCTCGCTGATCACACTTTGAAAACGGGCTACCATATCGGGGTAAGGGTGAGGGCCTACCACACTGCCAATAATATAATGTGTGTCTTCCGGATTGTTGATCCAGTCACGGATAGCTTCGTTAGTGGCATCCTTCAGCGTTTTACTGCCACTGATGGCAGGCACCACTGTAGCACCCAGCATTTTCATCCGGGCTACATTGGGAGCTTGCCTTTCAATATCCTTCTCGCCCATGTACACAATGCACTCTACGCCTTTCAAGGCGCATACCGTAGCGGTGGCTACGCCATGCTGACCTGCACCCGTTTCGGCAATAATGCGTTTTTTACCCAGCCGCTCGGCCAACAAGATCTGGCCGATGGTATTGTTGATCTTATGAGCGCCGGTATGGCAAAGATCTTCCCGCTTGAGATAGATCCTGGTATTGAATTGCTGGCTTAGTCGTTTAGCAAAGTATAAGGGTGTAGGCCGGCCTACATAATCCCTCAACAATTGATGGAACTCCTTTTGAAACGACTCCTCATACATGATCTTCAGGTAACGGTTCTTGAGCTCTTCCACATTCCGGTGCAGCATTTCGGGAATATAGGCGCCGCCGAAATTTCCATAATACCCATAGATATTGGGCTGTTGGAAAGTTCCTTTATATTGCCCCAGGGGCATGGTTCGATTGATCATTGGTCTACTATTTTAAATACGCTTATTATCGTTCTGACTGTTGTTATCCCTCTCTTCGAGAACTTGTCCGGGGACTACAGCTATACAAGGCTTGGTACCGAACCTGCTTTATTTTTCTGCTGGCGTTACTGGTGTGTCCAGTACCAATTGCATGAATTTTAGGTCAAGCCATCGACCAAATTTATAGCCCACCTGTTTAAAATGGGCCACTTCTTTAAATCCAAACCATTCATGCAATCGCACACTGGCTTCGTTGCTGGCATCAATTCCTGCCAGGATCGTATGCATCTGCAACTTCGTGGCGGCTTCAATCAATGGACGCATCAATAATTTTCCGACACCTTTTCCCCGGCTATCCGATGAAACATAGACTGAATTTTCAACGGAATATTTGTAAGCTGCCCAGGCCCTGAAAGGACCAATAGAGCTAAAGCCTGCTAATTTATTATCTGCTTCAGCTACATATACCGGGAACCCCTGCTCCTTCTTGGTATCCCACCACTGCTTTCTCATAGCAGCCGTATGCGGTTGGTAATCGTATACAGCTGTGGTGTTTACAATGATGTCATTATAAATGGTCAATATCTCCGGAAGGTCTTTCTCTTCCGCAAGACGAACAGTTATCATAATACAGGTTTTATAGTAAAGAACTATTTTGAAATAAATCAACCCTTCCAACTAATTAGCTACTCACAACTCACGCCCGAAAGCTTTCGGGACCACTCACCCTTTACTTTATCAATAAACCCCTTCACCTTCTCCATATCCTTTACGCCGGGGTCAGTTCAAACTTGCTATTGATATCAATGGCAAATAAGGCTTTCGCTGCCGGTTCCCCGGCAAAGTTTTTCAATTCTTCTTCATCGCCCGGCACAATACCACCGCTAAGAAAAAAGGCTTCCCGATGGTACTGTTTTTCAACACACTCCAGTCAAACTTTTTACCTGTACCACCATAACCAGCGCCCATGGTATCAAACATAAACATATCGCACACATCCATATAGGGCCTGATCATATAATCAACATGGTCATTATCACTTAAGCGAAATGCTTTTACTACCGAAACATAATCGGCAATCTTTTCACAATACTTGGGTGGTTCGTCACCATGTAGTTGAACCATGTGCAGGCGGCACTCATCTACCAGGTGCAACACTTCTTCAATAGGCGTGTTTACAAATACACCTACTTTATTGATATTATTCACTCTACGGATCTGTGTTACGTTCATGTGTTTAAACACAAACCGCGGGCTCTTGGGATAAAAAATAAAGCCGGCAAACATAGCGCCCATTCCAGCCAATGCTTCTACCTGGTCGGGTTGTGTCATGCCGCATACTTTTACTCTCATGTGTTGTCAGATTTTAAGTGTTAGTTGTATCTGGCAAATCAATCGCCCATCTGCTGGTATTCCCCTGGGAAACATCAGTAGATGGTTTTAACGAATTGTTCAAAGGCAAGGCCAGGATTGGCCTCCTTCATAAAGTTTTCCCCGATAAGAAAACCCCGGAATCCATGATCTTTGAACAGGCGGATATTCTCCGCAGAAGAAATGCCGCTTTCTGCGATCTTCACTTTACCGGCAGGAATACGCCGGGCCATGGCCAGGCTGCGTTCAATATCCACCACAAAGGTCTTCAGGTTGCGGTTATTGATCCCTACCAATACCGTTTCATCACATACATGCGCCAGCTCTTCTTCATCATGCAATTCCAGTAAAACTTCCAGTTGCAATTTTTGGGCAAAGGTAGACAGTTGCTTCACTTCAGCTGGTGTCAGACAGGCTGCAATGAGCAATATTACATCGGCTCCCATAGCTTTGGCTTCTACGATCTGGTATTCGTCAATAATAAATTCTTTACGCAGGATGGGGATATTGTTCACCCGTGCTTTTACAAGGTCCTCAGTGCTACCACCAAAGAAAGAAGTATCCGTCAGTACCGACAGACCCGATGCCCCATATTCGGTGTATGCTTTCGTGACTGCCACTACATCTGCATCGCCATTAATGATGCCCTTGGAGGGTGATTGACGTTTAAACTCGGCAATAATGCCCGTTTTGCTATCGTCTAGTAAATACTGTTTCAACGACAATACCGGCCGCGCAAAAGCAGGGCTTTTCTCCAGGTCGGCAATACTTGTCTCTTTTTCCGATCCGCTACTTCTTTTCTTTTAACCGCTATGATCTTGTCCAGAATGTTCATGTCTTGATTCAATTGTATGTATACGAAACATCTTGCCCCTGACAGTCTACTCCTAATAAACCTTTCAAACCTCCCCACCTGTCAACTTTTCAACCACTTATTGCAATTCCACCAGCTTTGCCAATGCCTCCCGTGCCTTTCCACTTTCCAGGCTTTCCACGGCAGCGGCATAGGCATCATCATATTTACTGAAGTTGCCCGTGCAATGCAAGGCCATGGCAGCATTGGCCAGTACCACTGCATTTTGCGCCCAACTACCTTCCCCGTTCAATATCTTCACAAATATTTTGGCAGCCTCTTCTACTGTATTACCGCCGAAGATATCTGTTGGCGCCACCATCCGTTTACCCAATTGCTCGGGTGTCATCACCCGCTCGCCGGCATTGGTGATCACCTTGGTGTCATTGGTAAGCGATATTTCATCATATCCGTCCAGGCCGTGAATGATAGTAAATGCCTTGTCGGTTTGCTGTAATAAATAGTTGTAAATACGTGCCATTTCCAGGTTGTATACGCCTACCAACTGAAAGGCCGGTGCCGCCGGATTGACCATGGGGCCCAGCATATTGAAGAAGGTACGTACACCCAGGTTTTTCCTGATGGGCCCTACAGTCTTTAATGCTGGATGAAAAAGGGGCGCATGTAAAAACAGATATTGGCTTCTTCTACTTCTTTTTTAAGAGTGCAGGATCATTCTTGAATTTATATCCCAGCTGTTCCATTACATTGGAAGCGCCGCTGATGGAAGAAGCTCCATAATTGCCATGCTTACTCACTTTTTGCCCCGTACCGGCTACTACAAAGCAAGCCAGGGTAGAAATATTGAAGGTGTTTTTCCATCACCACCAGTGCCTACAATATCAATGGTAGCATGCCCGTTGAGGTCTACCGGTACACAAAGCTCCAGCAAAGCATCCTGAAAGCCCTGCAGCTCCTCAATGGTGATGCTCCGCATCAGGAATACCGTCATGAAGGCAGTTACCTCATGCTCATTGTATACCCCTTTACCAATATTCACCAACACGTCTTTGGCCGTAGCCCTGCTGAGTGTTTTGTGTTCAAATAAGAACTGTAATATCTTTTTCATACTTAGTTTTTCAACCAGTTACGTAATAGCTGTTCGCCTACAGGGGTTAGTACACTTTCGGGGTGAAACTGTACCCCTTGTACATCGTATTTTTATGTTGTAAGGCCATAATGTAATTGTTGGCATCCCGGGCTGAGATCTCCAACTCTTTGGGGAACCCTTCTTCACTGATCACCCAACTGTGGTATCGCCCCACTTCTATTTCGGCCGGCAACCCTTCAAATAATGGAGCCTTGCTATTGATGATCTGGCAGGGAGTGGCCACCCCATGGTATACTGTAGTCAGGTTGACCAACGTACCACCAAAGGCCTGGCCAATGGCCTGATGGCCCAGGCACACGCCCAGTATGGATTTGGAGGAAGCATACTCCTTGATGAGGGGTAATAAAAGCCCTGCCTCTTCGGGAATACCCGGGCCTGGCGACAGGATGATCTTATCATACTCCTTTACCTTTTCCAAAGCAATCTGGTCGTTACGAAATACTTCTACTTTCTGATGCAGGATCTTTTCAACCAGGTGCACCAGGTTGTACGTGAATGAATCGTAATTGTCGAAAACTAATATCCGGGTCAATGTATTCGGTTTTAATAGCTGCGAGCTTTGAGCTGCGAGCTTCGAGCCCTTTTGCTCGCAGCTCAAAGCTCGTTGCTCAAAGCTTGTTATTTAGAAATATCCTCTGCAAAAATGATTGCCTTCTTTAAAGCACCTAACTTATTATTCACTTCCTGCAATTCGCTCTCGGGTTTACTGGCTGCTACCACCCCTGCCCCTGCCTGGTAAAACAAGGTATTCTGTTTACTTAAAAAGTACGGATCATAATGGCATGGATACAAGTACCATCAAATCCCATAAAACCAATAGCGCCGCCATAATAACTGCGGGTAGTGGGTTCATAACTATCGATCAGTTCCATGGCCCTGAATTTGGGCGCACCGCTTAGCGTACCAGCCGGAAAAGTTTTGGCCATTAACTCAAAGGGATTGCTGTTGGCGCGTACCTTGCCACTTACCTCACTGACGAGGTGGATCACATGGCTATAGTATTGTACTTCGCGGTAATGATCCACTTTCACGTCATCACAAACCCTGCTCAGGTCATTGCGGGCCAGGTCAACCAGCATTACGTGCTCTGCATTTTCTTTGGCATCTTTTAATAAACGATCGGCTTCCAGCTTATCGGTTTCATCATCGCCCGTACGTTTAAAAGTACCGGCAATAGGATGTACTACCGCCTTGCCTTGTTGGATAAGTATCTGCGATTCGGGCGAAGAGCCCAGCAGTTTATAATCGCCGTAATCAAAGAAGAATAAATAAGGAGAAGGGTTGATGCTGCGCAGGGCTCTGTATACATTGAACTCATCACCCCGGAAGACCTGCTGGAAGCGACGGCTCAATACGATCTGGAACACATCGCCCCGGAAACAGCTTTGAATACCCCTGGTCACCATATCCCGGTACGCTTCATCCGTCATATTGGACACTTCTTCTCCCTGGGCTTTGAAGGGATATACAGGCACATCCTTACTGCGGATCAGGGATTCCACCACTGCCAATTCGCTTTCCAGTCCCTTGATCACATTTTCGCAAATGAAGAGTTCATCTTTATAATGGTTGATGGCAATTACATATTGGTACAGGCGGTAGCGCATCAGTGGTATCTCAGGTGTTATACTGCCCGATTTCAACCGGATGGTATCGAAGAATTGCACGGCATCGAAAGTGGTATAGCCATACAGGCCCTGCGCAAAACGGCTTTCTTTGGAAGGGTGCCGGAAACCTCAAAGCGTTGCATGAAATCCCATAAGAGCTGAGGCACTTCCTGCACATCTTTAACAGTAATCTTTTCAGGTGTTTCTCCAGGCCATTTGAATTCAATGCTGCGGGTGGAGGTGATCTCCATGCCGGCAATGGCATTGATACAAATAAAGGAGTAGCTGTTTTCGGCCGCATGATGGTCGGTACTTTCAAGCAGTGCCGTATCCCGGAACCGATCGCGTATACGTAGGTAGATACCCACTGGGGTATATACGTCGGCCAGCATCTTTTTACAGTTCGTCTGAATAGCTATTTTTTCATGCCTGGTCCCTCTGAAAGAGATTTATAATTGATAAAAATAAAAAAAAGCCCCGATGGTATATCGGGGCCCTGAATATAGTGTCATTAAACAACAATAGCAGCGTTACAAGCCCCGTATAGAGTTTGTATGCCACCACCACTGATTAATTTGTTTGTTCAGTACCATTGTACTGCAAATATGCAGTAGCATTTCCATACTGCCAAAAAAATCTGTTACCTAAGCAGCTTGTACATCAGGCGACTAGATTGCACTTACTCCAATTAAAACAATTACATAAAAATGGAAGTCGTTATGATTGACAATAGTTTAAAATAAGGTGATTTCGCATGTATCGCTTTATGGAAAGTTGATTCATGAACAGTTATCATCCTGTCAATGCGCTTGTATTAGCTGATAATCAAACAATTATGACTGATAATATAATTCCTCCATTAGTTACCTCCTGCGCGTCAGGCTAAGGTCTTTGAAGCTCATCGCACAGTAATACGTGATCCTTAATCATATTAGATTATTTTTGTACTTTAGCCAATAACCTTTGCCAAACGTTTGAATAACTGCCTATGATTCCAATAGATATTAACCTGACTTTGAAAAAACTTAAAGGGCCTACCCAAGAACAAATAATAACATTTAACCAATGGGCTATCGTTGCACTTGAACGATACCACCCAAATGAAACAGCAGCTTTCGAGTTCGAAGTGGATGGTATTCGCCATTCAAGTAAACTTATCTGGGACAATCAGTTTTCAAGATCTGCAATGAGGGAAAAAGTCGATATGGCTAACTTTGGAGGTGTAGCTATTGCTATGTTTGTAATGGCTGTATTTCTTAATTACTCATATGTCGAACAAACTGAAATCGGCGATGGAGTAGATTACAAGTTTCTAGAGAATGAACCTGATGAAAATGACCTTAATTTCTTAGCGGGTGGGCATTATGTTGAAGCTTCTGGCATACTTGAAGAAACTGGTACAAATACTTTAGCAGCACGCTTGAAGACTAAACATCAACAAATAACAAGAGGCAAAAAAATAAAGAAGCCTCATCTGCAATAATTACATTATTTAAACAACCCAAAACAGTAAAGGAAATACATTCATGAAGCCCAAATTAGTACATCAAGAAGTCATGGAGTTCTCCTTTAAAGCCAAGCAAGCTATTGCCTCTGGAGATTTTTATCCGCCAATGAATATTATATAAAGGCAGCAGAACGTGAGGGTGAGTTTGCCAGATTTTATTTTGATAAACCAGACCTCGAACCCACTCGAAGTACTATTTTACGAAGTGCAGTATTCCTTCATTTAAAAGCGGGCTTAATCCAACAAGCACAACAGCTTATATTTTGGGGGCTTCTTAATTTGGAACAACCTCAAATAAAGGAACAACTTGAACAAGCTCTGGAACTTACCATTGCTCTAAAAATACTGATCCTAAAAGCTTAAGTTACAATGTTGATTATTTCAGGCTTCTTCGTATGAGAAGTGTTAACTATACAATGGAGACCGTTCTCCAAAGTTTTAGCAATTTGGTTTCATTGGAAATGTTTAAGGACTTTGCCGTTGATTATCTCCGATCACTAAAGTCCTATGCTAAAGCTACATTTTTAAGAACTGATTCTATTATTAAAAGATTAGGAGGGAAAATAGATGAAGCAGCAGAACAGTTTGAACAGGTTGTAACCCCCTTATCACAACCTCCGGAATTGGCAGTTTTACTTTCGCCATTGCTAATGATTTTCTATCCCGGGGCGAAGATCAAGAAATTGTAAAACTCAAAGCCGACATCCTGATTAATTACCATGAAAACATATTCATCAACCCTTTAGGAGATGAAGAAATCAATCTATTGAAAGGAGAGTATAAAGATGATGAAATAAATCAAATTTTTAAACCAATTGCCAAAATTAAATCAGCTAATTCTCCTTATAAAATAGCCTATTACGACATAGATTCATATCATAAAAAATATGTTCCCCAGATTGCAAAGGCCCAGCGTAAAAAGTTATTACCTCTACTTCCACCATCGCCTGAGGACATTGGGGTTTTAGAAAGCTCAATTATCCATGCTCGGCAGCTTAATGATGGAAAGAAAAAGCGTAATGTGATTTTAAAGGAACAATTAAAGACTTATGAATTAGAGTTTAAAACAAACCAAATTGATCCAAAGGATATAAGGCCTTTGATACTAAACGAGGAAATCGTCATAGACGTGGACTTTGATGCTGGGAAAGGTTTCACTTTTACATTTGAGGAACTAGCAATCAATCATACAGATATAGATTATAACCAAGGGCTTCAAACATTTTATTCAAAGTTCCATAATAGATTGGTTGAACTAATTAAACTACATAATCAAAATAAAATAGATACAACAGATTGGGAGACACTATCCAGGCTAATTAACAACCCCGAAAGCCTGACTAAATAACAAGCCACTAGTTACTTATCCAGTTTTATCATGAACCCTATCGTATTGATCCTGCCGGGCCCGAATAGCTCGAACCTTGGGGATTACGGGCATATTAATTCAGCCTCCAACCTGGGCTTGTGGCCGGAAGGCTTCGCCCTGCTCCAACAATTGTATTAATTTGCAACATTCACCACAACACATTAAAAGATGCTGATACAACACAAAGAAGGAAAGGTCAAGAGCATGTTCTATGTAGAGCAGGACGGTAAAATACTAGCCGAAATGGTTTACTCTACACCCAATCCCGGTCAAATGCTCATTGAACACACAGAAGTAGATGAATCCCTTAGCGGTAAAGGCATCGGCAAACAATTGGTCTATGCAGCCGTAGAATATGCCCGTACCAACAATATCAAGATCATTCCACTTTGCCCCTTTGCCAAATCAGTGTTTGACAGGGTGAAGGAATGGCAGGACGTGCTGGTATGATCCGGGATTAATTAATAGGCATTAGCTGTTAGGAATACAGATAATTGCTAACAGCTAATAGCTGTACTCTTACAACACCCCCTTCGTACTAGGTAAATAGTTACTCAGCGGATCACGCTTTACTGCCATACGGATGGCCTTGGCAAAAGCTTTGAAGATCGCTTCGATCTTGTGGTGCTCATTGTCGCCATGGCATTCTATATGCAGGTTGCATTTAGCAGCATCAGAGAAGGATTTGAAAAAGTGGAAGAACATTTCAGTGGGCATCTCCCTATCCGCTCACGCTTGAATTCGGCATTCCAGACGATCCAGTTACGGCCTCCGAAGTCGATCAGTACTTTGGCGTCGGCCTCATCCATCGGCAAAGCAAATCCATACCGTTCCATACCTCTTTTATCTGCCAGGGCCTGTGCAAAGGCCTCTCCCAGTGCAATGCCGGTATCTTCGATGGTATGGTGCTCATCAATATGCAGATCGCCATTGGCGCGGATGGTGAGGTCCATTTTACCATGACGGGCTATTTGATCCAGCATGTGGTCAAAGAAACCAAGTCCGGTTATGATCCTCGATTTACCACTACCATCTACATTCAGTTCGATCTTGATCTGCGTTTCATTCGTATTTCGCTCATGGATCACGGTCCGCAATCCCAGTCGCAGGTATTCATAGATCGCGCTCCATTTCGTAGTCTCCAGGGCAATCACCGGCTGTAGTTCAGCTACCTTGTCCTTGATCTCACCAGCGCCCAGGGAAGCATCGTTATTGAGCCAGATGGCTCTACAACCCAGGTTCTTGGCCAGTTGCACATCTGTAATACGGTCGCCTATCACATAGGAATTCTCAATATCATAGTCCGGGTTGTCGAGGTATTGCGTCAACATGCCCGTACCGGGCTTGCGCGTAGGTGCATTGTCTTTGGGGAAGGAGCGGTCGATATAGGTAGCGCTGAAATGAATGCCTTCACCTTCCAGGCTCTTCATCACCAGGTTGTGCAGGGGCCAGAAAGTATCTTCCGGAAAGCCGGCTGTGCCCAATCCATCCTGGTTGGTAACGATCACCAGTTCATAGTCAAATTCACGGGCAATGCGTCCCATATACTCAAACATACCTGGATAAAAAGTGAGCTTATCATACGAATCCAACTGATAGGTTGGAGGCGCTTCATTGATCAAGGTACCGTCACGGTCGATGAATAACACTCGTTTCATGTTGAATACAGAATTTAGCGTTTAGAATACAGGAGACAGAATACAGAATAAGGATTCAGTATCTAAACGAGTATCAAATATTTAAGTTGATTTGACAATTGCGTTATGATAAGAAGCAAGCATACGGCCTACTTCGTCCAATAAGTTTCGTAACAGATGATTATCTCCATAGCCAAGGTCTCCAGATAAAATCAGGTAATACCGGCACTCTTCCAGTGAACCTTGTGATATATTCATAAATTTTGCTTTGTCTTTTTCTCCCTTTTTCTTAAAACCTTCGGCAATATTCGCAGCTATGGATACTGCGGACCTTCTGAATTGCGAAGTTAACCCATATGCTTCTTCCCTGGGAAAATTACGGGTATAATTATATATCCCAATTGTGAACTGATGCGCTTTTTGCCATACAAGTAAATCTTCAAATTTTTCGCTGGTTGCATGTAGTAATTCTTTGAGGTTAAGCAATCAATTAAACATGCTACCAACCAGTGAGCCTTCTGTATTCTGTCTCCCGTATTCTGTATTCTTGCCTTTACTTGGTCTTGGCGCGAATGGTTTTCACCTCCGCAGGTGTGATCATACCCGCCTTATTCTGAAAACTATTTCTGATAAAGGTGGTTACGTCGGCAATTTCCTGATCGGTGAGGTAATCATGGGCAGCCATTACATTGTCATACGTTTCTCCGTCCACTTCTACCCCTTTCATGCCTTTTAAGATTACCTGTACCAGCCTTGTTTTATCGCCGGTAACCCAGGTGGTCTTTGTTAGTGTAGGGGTCATATTGGGCACCCCACTGCCATCCTGTTGATGACAGGGCAGGCAATAAATATCATAAACTTTCTTACCATTCTCCATTACCTTTTTGGGTACCGGTTTGGGTTTTGTTTGTGCAGCCATTAAAAGCAAGGTGCCCACGCAGGTGATCAGCAAAAATGATTTACGCATAGCAGGAAGCATTTATTTTTTAGTGTAGGTTACTTTCCAAAGACGACCTTTCTTGTCGTCAGAGATATACAAGGATCCATCCGGTCCCTGTGCCAGTCCACAAGGACGGAACCTTGATTTGGCAGGCTCCCTCGATCCGCCGGCAAAACCATCCGCAAAGATCTCATATTCGCCATTGGGTTTACCATCCTTAAAGGGAAGAAATACCACAAAATAGCCAGCCTGGGGTTTGGGTGCCCGGTTCCAGGAACCATGAAAGGCTACAAAAGCGCCATTCTTGTATTTCCCGGGAAATTGGTTGCCCGTATAGAATAGCAACGCATTGGGGGCCCAGTGACCAGGAAATGAGTAAATGGGTCTCTTCTTATCGGCACAAAGGCCTTCTTTCTTTTTGTCGCCACCATATTCCGGTGCCAGCACCTTCTTATTTTGTTGCCAGTCGAAATAGCAATAAGGCCAGCCAAAATCATCGTTTTTATTGATCTGGAATAGTTCTTCACCGGGCAATTCTGCACTCTCCTCTTCATTGAATAGTTCGGGGAATAAGGAGTTCAGGTTATCCCGTCCATGCTGCATGGCAAATAGGGAGTTGGTGGTTTGCTCCCAGTCCAGTCCCATGATATTGCGGATGCCCGTAGCATACCGGATACCTTCTGGATAAGACTGGTTCAACTTATCGGCTTTGAACTGCCATACCCCTCCTACTGAATCCAATAAAGGACAGGGATAGGGAGAAGGAGAACCTTTCTTACGATCTTCCAGTTGACAAGCATTGGAGGGCGCACCAATGTTTACATAAATATTGCCCACATTGTCCAGCACCAGCGATTTGGTATTGTGCGTATTCCGGTCGATCAGGCCCGTAATGATCCGCTCGGGCTGATCAGTGTTGATGACCTCCTGTTTATCGTTCAGTTTATAACGAAAAACCTCTTTATTGGAAGAAGCGTATAAGTAACCATCTTTAATAGTAATACCCGTGCCGGCATAATTACCAAAAGCAATGGATTGGTCGGCTACCCCATCTTTATTGGTATCCCGCAGGCGGAGAATGCCTTTACCATCTTTCAACCTGAACAACATGACGTACAGGTCGCCATTGGCGGCTGTTACGATATGCCTGGCCCTGCCTACAGAATCTGCTACCACCACGGCTTTGAATCCTGCCGGTAGCGTAATGCCGCCATTCTCTTCAACGGGCGCTGCTTTTCGAGGCTGGTGTTTGATATGCGTAGTGTCATTGCCATAAGCAGCAGATCCTGCCAATAAAAAAAAGGGGGAGCATTTTACTAATCCAATTCATGTTGCTGGTTTAGGTGAGATGAAAATTAAAAATCAGGTTTTATACAGATTACACCAACTAACTGGTGTATTTTTTCAATGCGTTAACCAATACTTCATTTTCAGCAGCCGTACCCACCGTAATACGCAGGCTACCTTCACAAAGGGTTACCTTACTTCTATCGCGCACCACAATACCTTCCTGCAACAAATACTGGTAAATCGCGTGTGCGTCCGTTACCTGTACCAATAGGAAATTGGCATCGGAAGGATATACTTTTTAACTACCGGTATAGCAGGCAATAGCTTTTCCAGTTCTCCTCTTTGCGCTACGATCTCCTTGATCATATCATTTACCTGCCCTACTTCTTCCAATGCCTGCAATACCAGGTCCTGCGAAGCCTGGTTGATATTATAAGGGGGTTTTACCTTATTCATGATCTCTATGATGGAAGTGGAAGCAAAAGCAAGCCCCACACGCAAGGCAGCCAGTCCCCAGGCCTTTGACAAAGTTTGCATCACTACCAGGTTGGGATAATCTTCCAACTCCTGGGTAAAAGACCTGAAGCGCGAGAAATTGATATAGGCCTCATCAATCACTACCAGTCCGAAATAGTTATTCAACAATACTTCAATATCATCGCGCTCCAATGAATTACCAGTAGGGTTATTTGGCGAACAGATGAAGATCATTTTGGTATTGTCGTCCACCGCTTCTTCTATGGCCGGCAGGTCGAGCTGGAAAGCAGGCGTTAAAGGCACTCTCTTGATGGCCACATCATTGATATTGGCGCTCACTTCATACATGCCATAGGTAGGCGGGCAAATAATGATATTGTCTTTTCCGGGATCACAAAAGGCGCGAATCAATACATCAATACATTCGTCACTGCCATTACCTAAGAAGATATTTTCGGTAGGCACGCCTTTGATCTCACTCAGTTTGTTCTTTACTTTCTTCTGTAAGGGATCAGGATACCGGTTGTACCACTTGGTGAGTGGTGAACCCAGGCTGTTTTCGTTGGCATCCAGGTAAACGCTGGCCTCGCCTTTAAACTCATCCCGCGCAGATGAATAGGGTACCAGTTTTTTAATATTCTCTCTTAGTATATTATTTAGATCGAAGCTCATTGTTTCTTTTTTTGAAATTCATGAATCGGGGCCGGCAATCGTGAATGGGTGTGTCCTAGTCTACCAATTAACTTTTCAACTTATCAACCTATCAACTAGCCCAACCCTCAGGATTCTGTATTCTTCAAGCGCACCCGTACCGCATTGGCATGTGCCTCCAGCCCTTCCGCTTCCGCCATCAGTTCTACTGTGCGGCCAATGTTTTGCAATCCCTGTTGGGTAAGCTGCTGGAAGGTGATCTTCTTTACGAAGCTATCCACGCTTACACCGCTATAGGCTTTGGCATAACCATTGGTAGGCAGGGTATGGTTGGTACCGCTGGCATAATCGCCTACACTTTCGGGCGAATAATGCCCCAGGAATACTGAACCAGCATTCACTACTTTACCTGCCAGTTCTACAGCATTGGCACAAGCCAATATCAGGTGTTCGGCTGCATATTCATTCAGCAGGTCAATAGCGGCCATTTCATCCTGCATAACAAAGATCTTACTATGTATCAGCACTTGCGCTGCCAGGTTCTTCCTGGGCAATAGGGCCAGTTGTTGTTGCAGCTCTTCCTGCACTTGCGCTACCAACGATGCCTGGTTCACTACTAATATCACCTGGCTGTCCATGCCATGCTCGGCCTGGCTTAGCAGGTCGGCCGCTACAAAAGCCGGGTTGGCTGTTTCATCCGCATATACCGCTACTTCGCTGGGCCCTGCCGGCATATCGATCGCAATACCTTCCTGTTGTATCAATTGCTTGGCACAGGTTACATATTGATTGCCGGGTCCAAATATTTTTGATACCCTGGGTATGGATGTTGTTCCATAAGCCATGGCCCCAATGGCCTGCACACCCCCTGCTTTGAAAACCTTTGTTACACCTACTGCTTGCGCGGCAAATAAGATTGCCGGATGCAGTTTCCCATTTTTATCGGGCGGGGAACAAAGGATGATCTCCTTACAGCCAGCCAGTCTGGCCGGCACGCCCAACATCAAAATGGTGGAAAACAACGGGGCCGTACCGCCGGGTATATACAAACCTACTTTTTCAATGGCCACCGATTTTCGCCAGCATTGTATGCCGGGCATGGTTTCTATCACTTCCGGTTGACTCAACTGCTTTTCATGAAAGGCAGTAATATTGGCCTTGGCCGTTAAAATAGCTGTTTGCAATGCCTTGTCGAGCAATCCGGCCGCTTCCCTAAATTCCGCCTCACTTACCAGCAACTCATCAATAGCCGCCTTGTCGAACTGAAGGGTCAAGGCTTTAATGGCTTCATCACCGCTGGCCTTTACCTGCTGCAGGATAGCGCTTACGGTTGCTTCCAGTTTTGCGGCTTCTGCCACCGGTCGCTGCAATAAGCTGTCCCACTCCTTTCTTGCCGGATTATCAAATACTTTCATAAACGCGTAATATTATTGTGCTTTTTGATTGGTTTGGTGCGCTGATTTACCGGTGTATTCATTTATATTATCATTTTTTCAATAGGGACCACCAGGATACCCTGTGCACCAGCGGCTTTGAGCTGTTCAATAATGTCCCAGAAAGTATCTTCACTCAGTACGCTATGAACACTGCTCCAGCCTTCCTGAGCCAATGGTAGTACTGTGGGGCTTTTCATACCGGGCAGCAGGCTGATGATCTCTTTCAATTTCTCATTGGGTGCGTTGAGCAATACATATTTGGTACGCTTGGCTTTTTAACCGCACGGATACGGAATACCAGTTTGTCCAGCAGTTGCTGTTGCACTTCATTCAATTGGTTATTCTTAATCAGTACGGATTGGGACTGAAGTATGGTTTCCACCTCTTTCAATCCATTCATGAATAGTGTAGAGCCACTGCTTACCAGGTCGGCCACCACATCGGCCAGGCCAATGCCAGGGGCTATTTCCACGGAACCGCTGATCTCATGGATCTCGGCCTGCACCTTATTCTTTTCCAGGAAAGCATTGACCAGGAAGGGGTAGCTGGTAGCGATGCGTTTGCCCTGTAGGGAAGCCACTCCTTCATATTGCTGACCACGGGGTACCGCTACGGACAGGCGGCATTTGCCAAAGCCCAGTTTTTCTACTACCTCGGCCTGCTTGTTCTTTTCAAACAATACATTTTCACCTACAATACCAATATCCGCTACCCCATCTTCTACATATTGGGGAATATCATCGTCACGCAGAAAAACACTTCCAGGGAAAATTGTCGGCCTCTGTTCTCAGACGGTCCTTTACATTGCGCAGGTCGATACCGCATTCTTTCAGCAGTTGTACCGAATCTTCGTATAAACGTCCTGACTTTTGAATGGCTATTCTTAGCATTGTCTGAACCATGATTTTTTTTGATTTTATGGATTGGCAGGAATTGGACCTGCCTGCTATAACTATTTTAGTTTCCGATTAGGCAAATAAAAGGGCTTACCTGCGGTAAGCCCTTAATATGATATGGCACTGAACAAAGCACCACCGGCCTACCTGGTGAGGTAAGTATGATGATGGTGATGTATGTGCGTAAATATGTTCATTTCGAGTCGCAAAAATAGGATATCCTTTCTTTTATCAAAATTATTTTTTCCGGAGGCCCCTGCTCATCCGATACATATAAAATTATCTGATTATCAGCCTCCTGTATTTCTGCTGTTTACTGTATGCTCAATTCTGTAAGCTGTCCTCCGTATAGCCATGCAGCCAGCTGTCCTATTCAGCAAGGAGCTTAAAAGGGGCAATACTTAACTTGCTCCCCACCCTACACAGGGGTTTTGGTCATCTGCCGTCTAATCATTTGTCATCAATCTATCTATTCTAAACTACATTACTCATGAGAAAATTATTAGTAGTTGTTTGCCTTTTGTAGTAACCCTTTGTTCGGCGCAGGACGAGGGATATAAATTACCTCCCAAGGAGATAGCCGACCTCCTGCTGGCGAAGCCTACCCCAGGTGTAAGCATTGATGGAAAAGCAGCCTGGATGTTGCTGATGGAGCGCAATAGTTACCCAGCCGTTGAAGAGCTGGCACAGCCCGAACTCAGGATTGCCGGACAACGTATCAATCCTAATAATTTTGCCCCCAGCCGTCAGAACTTCATCAACAATTTAACACTGAAGGATATCAAAGCCGGGAAAGAATATCCCGTAACCGGCTTGCCAGCCAATTTGCTCGCAGGTAATATCAGTTGGAGCCCCAATGAAAAAAAGATCGCTTTTACGCATACCTCCAACAAAAGCGTAGACCTGTATGTGATTGATGTAGCTACACACAAGGCCGCCAAGGTGAACAAACAGCCCCTGAATGTGATCCTGGGCCAGGATTTTATCTGGGCAGACGATAACACCCTCTTGTATAAAACGACCTTACAACCCGCTTCTGCAGCACCTGTAAAGTCCCTAACACCTTCGGGCCCTGCCATCCAGCAAAACCTGGGTAAGGTAGCACCCAGCCGTACTTACCAGGATTTGATCAAATCGCCTTATGATGAGCAATTATTTGCTTTTTACAGTACGGTTCAATTAACAAAGAATGTGAATGGTGTAGAGACCAGGATCGGCAAGCCTGCTATTTATTTATCCTTCGGGTTGTCGCCTGATAAGAAATACATGGTTACCCGTACCATTCATACACCATTTTCTTACCTGGTGCCAGCTTTTGGTTTTAATTCAACAGTAAGCATAACTGATCCTGCTGGTAAGGTAGTGAAAGTATTGGCCGATTTGCCTTCTTCTGAACTCTCACCATCGGGTTATGATAATATACTGAATGCACCCCGTGGTTTCAGCTGGCGCGATGATGAAGCCGCTACTATTGTATGGGCCGAACCATTGGACAGCGGTATCTATAAGAACAAATCAGATTTCCATGATGTGGTATATTCCCTGAGTGCTCCATTTACGGGCACCCCCAAAGAACTCCTGAAAACAAGCTGGCGCTTTGGTGGCATCACCTGGGGTGATGACAACCTGGCCCTGGTGAATGAGTATTTACAAAGTAAACAAACCACCCGCCTAAGTCTCTATAATCCTACTAGCGGCCAACTGGAAACCTTGCAGGAACGCAATATGACGGATGCTTACAATAGTCCCGGTTCTCCGGTAACGATGAAAAATAAGTATGGCCGTCAGGTGATCAGAACCATCGACAATGGTACCAAGCTGTTGATGAATAACCAGGTGGGCAGCTCTCCAAAAGGTGACCTTCCCTTCCTTGCCAAATTTGACCTGAAAACCAAGAAAAATGAGATCATCTGGCGTTGCCAGGAAGGAATATATGAAAGCATATCTGATGTACTGGATGCCGACAAATTGATCTTACTTACCCGTCGTGAGTCACAGAAAGACATGCCCAATTACTATATCAAGAATTTAGTATTGCGCATAGCCGACCAGCCCATTACCAGCTTTGCCAATCCTTATCCACAACTGGATGGCATCACCAAAGAAAAGATATCCTACAAGCGGTCGGATGGTGTAGACCTTACCGGCAGTTTATACCTGCCGAAGAACTATGATCCCAAGAAAGATGGTCCTTTGCCTGTATTGATGTGGGCCTACCCCCGTGAGTTCAACTCAGCGGCTGATGCAGCACAGATCCGTGGCTCCAAAGATCGCTTCACGCTCATTGGCTATGGCGGTCCCATTTTCTGGGTAACGCAAGGTTATGCTGTATTGGACAATGCCGAGTTTCCCATTGTATCAACCGATTCGACCAAGAAACCCAATGACAATTTTATTGATCAGTTGCGGATGAATGCCGAAGCAGCCATTAATAAGTTGGCAGAAATGGGCGTTGGCGACAGGAACCGTGTTGCTGTAGGCGGTCATAGCTATGGTGCTTTCATGACAGCCAACCTGCTGGCACATACTAAACTGTTTAAAGCCGGTATTGCCCGCAGCGGCGCTTATAACCGCACCCTCACGCCTTTTGGTTTCCAGAATGAAGAACGTACTTTCTGGCAAGCGCCCGAACTGTATGCAGCGATGAGTCCCTTTTACCATGCCGACAAGATCAAGACACCCTTGCTCCTGATACACGGTGAAATGGATGACAATCCCGGTACTTTTCCCATCCAAAGTGAGCGCTTGTTCAATGCAGTAAAAGGTCATGGCGGCACGGTACGTTTTGTAAGCCTGCCTTATGAAGCACATGGTTATCGTGGTAAGGAAAACCTGCTCCATCTCTTGTATGAACAAAATGCCTGGCTGGAGAAATACGTGAAGAACGCCGATAAGAATACTCCCGGCGGAAATAATAAGAAAGCATTTTAAGAAGTCGGAAAAGTCCGGAAGTCGGAAAGTCCGAAAGCAATACAGCTTTCAACGCATTTCTTTTCTGACTTCCGGTCTTTCGGACTTACGGTCTAAAAAAAAAAAGAAGGATAAGAATACTCAGGCGGAAATAATAAGAAAGCGTTTTAAGAAGTCGGAAAAGTCCGGAAGTCGGAAAGTCCGAAGGCAATACAGCTTTCAACGCTTTTCTTTTCTGACTTCCGGTCTTTCGGACTTACGTTCTAAAAAAAGAAGGATAAGAATACTCAGGCGGAAATAATAAGAAAGCATTTTAAGAAGTCAGAAAAGTCCGGAAGTCGGAAAGTCCGAAAGCAATACGGCTTTCAACGCTTTTCTTTTCTTTTCTGACTTCCGGTCATACGGACTTACGGTCTAAAAAAAAAAGAAAGATAAGAATACTCCCGGCGGAAATAATAAGAAAGCATTTTAAGAAGTCAGAAAAGTCCGGAAGTCGGAAAGTCCGAAAGCAATACAGCTTTCAACGCTTTTCTTTTCTGACTTCCGGTCTTCCGGTCTTCCGGTCTTTCCGACTTCCGGTCTTTCGGACTCTCGGACTCTCGGACTCTCGGACTTTCGGACTTTCGGACTTTCGGACTTCCGGACTTCCGGACTTCCGGACTTCCGGACTAAAAAAAAAAGAAGGCCTTCTCAATTGTTGTGCGACTTGAGAGGGCCTTCTTATTTCTACAACCAAAAACAACCAATCAACACGATATGTAAGGCAATCTTCCGATTACCCTTGATGGTTATTAAGTATATAAGGTATTAATCATTTATCGTGCCTGGCTGCCCATATTCTGTTAAAGAAATGCAAAAGAGAAAACTTTTGTACCTTCCTGTTACTTAAAACGCTGTTACACATGAGGTCAATATTCCTGTCAATGGTGCTTGCCATTGTAACGACTGCTGCTATAGCACAGAAAAATAATGCTTTCAATGATCTTGATGTAAACCTGGGCAATCTTTACCGGGTATCCAACGCAAAAACACGCTCTATCAGCCCCGAAAACTTCACGGGCGAACCTGGTAAAGGAGGCATGGCTACCCTGGAAAACGGGTCGGCTAAAAATGAAGCCCGGGAGTTGGGACAAGGTTGGAAAGTAAGTCCGTATGTAATGGTTAAAAAAGGCACCACTTTCACCCTGGGCGAGATCAGTGGTTCGGGGGCCATTCAGCATATTTGGATGACGCCTACGGGCAACTGGCGATTTTCTATTCTCCGGTTTTATTGGGATGATGAAAAAGAACCTTCAGTAGAAGTACCCGTTGGGGATTTCTTTGGTATGGGATGGGGCGCTTATGCCCCACTTAATTCATTGGCAGTGACAGTGAATCCCGGTAGTGCCTTCAATTGTTATTGGACCATGCCCTTCCGCAAAAATGCCGTATCACCCTGGAAAATATTGCCACAGAAGATATGCGCATCTATTACCAGATCGATTATACATTGACCGAAGTGCCAGATGATGCCGCCTATTTCCATGCACAGTTCCGCAGGAACAATCCTACACAAGGTGGCTTATTCACCATGGTAGACAATATCAAAGGCAGGGGGCAATATATAGGCACGTATATGGCCTATGGCATTCACAACAATGGCTGGTGGGGCGAAGGAGAGATCAAGTTCTTTATGGATGGTGATACCCAATTTCCTACCATCAACGGAACAGGAACGGAAGATTATTTCTGCGGCTCTTACAATTTTGATGTGAAGGGCAGATACACAGAATTCAGTACCGCTTATGCTGGCTTACACCAGGTGATCAGGCCAGATGGATTGTACAATTCACAACAACGTTTTGGCATGTATCGCTGGCATATTACCGACCCGGTACGTTTTGAAAAGGACCTGAAGATCACCATGCAGGACCTTGGCTGGAAGAGTGGCGGCAGGTACCTGCAACAGCAATCCGATATCAGTTCGGTCGTTTTCTGGTACCAGTTGGAACCGCATGTATCCTTTCCTAAACTGCCTTCTAAAGACCTGTTGGAGCAGAACTGAGGCCGGGAATCGTGCATCGGTCCCGCCAAGGGGTGGAACAATCGTGAATGGCTCGCTACAGAGGTGACACCTTTCGTTTGCGAGGCAAAGGAAAGGTGTCACCTCTTTTCTTTTGTTCAGACAAAAAAGAGGGTCTTCACGGCTCCAGCCGGAAGACCCCTTAGAAGAGACTGATTTAACCCCTAAACCCGTCTTACTAAATCTTACTAAAAATGTAGCAGTGCATCTGCCGTATATGTTGACATTGATCAAGCACCTATCGTTGCAGCCGGTCGATATTTTTTGATGGGGATACAAAACGAACAACCGGTGTATTGAAAACGGACAGTAAACCGGGCATTTCACCCCCTTAACAAACTATTTATCAACACATTGTAAATTTGGCACTCTTTTACATTCTATTAGCATAACCACCCTGGTAAAATACATTCTGTATGTTTAAAAATCACCTGAAAACGGCCTGGCGCAACTTAGTCAAGAACAAATTCTATTCAGCCATCAATATTGCCGGACTTACCGCAGGCCTGGCTGTGGGTATCCTGATTCTATTATGGGTGCAGGATGAATTGAGTTTTGATCGTTTTCATCAACAGGCTGATCAGATCTATAAGCTCGAAAACCAGGTAGGTACGGGCGCCAGTGTACAGATATGGACGGAAACTGTGGCGCCTATTGCGCTCATGGGTAAACAGGAGCTGCCCGAGGTAAAAGAAACCGTACGCTGGTGTGATGGTGGTCATTATTACTCCCTGCTGTATAAGGATAAGCGCCTGGATATTGACAGACCCATTTATGCCGACCCCAGCTTTTTCCATATGCTCAGCTTTCCGCTGATCAAAGGCAATGCAGCCAATCCTTTTCCGGATAACAACAGTATTGTGTTGACTGAAACGATGGCTAAAAAATACTTTAGGGAAGAAGACCCCATTGGCAAAGTGATCGTGGCCGACAAAACCACCTATTTTACAGTAACGGGTATCACCAAAGACGCTCCCAGGAATTCCAGCATTCAATACGATATTGTAATGCCGATGTCCATGTATGCCAAGCTGAATTATACAGACATTAACAGCAAGCAAACGATCAACAATGATTTCTCCCAATTCAATTTCGATACCTACCTGCTGCTGAAGCCTGGTACTGATCTTGGTAAACTGGCTACCCGCCTGCGCGATATCCACCTGCGTAATAAACCCGATGATACCGATATTAAATACCAATTCCTGTCTGTCAATGATATGCACTTATATCACTCTGATGGTAAAGAAGCAGGTATGGAAACGGTACGCATGTTCATGTGGATTGCTTTTGTGATCCTGATCATTGCCTGCATCAACTATGTAAATTTAAGTACCGCCCGTTCTATGCTGCGTGCCAAAGAAGTAAGCATGCGCAAGATCGTAGGCGCGGCCAAATGGCAATTGTTCCTGCAATTCATGGTAGAAACAGCGCTGTTGTTTATACTGGCATCCATTCTGGCTATGGGCGTTATTCACCTGTTGCTGCCTTTCTTTAACCAGCTTTCCGGAAAAGAACTGGTATTGGACCTGACCGATTACCACCTCTGGATCTTATTACTGGTCACCATCATTGGGTCACTCATTATTTCCAGCATCTATCCTGCACTGCTGCTTTCTTCCTTTGAGCCCTTGAAAGTATTAAAGGGCAAAATGAATGCCCGCATCAGTGATGCCCTGTTCCGCAAAGCCTTGGTGGTTACCCAATTTGCCTGCTCAGTGGCCCTGATCATCAGTACACTCATCATCAGCAACCAATTACAATACATCCGTTCACGACAGCTGGGATACGATAAGACCCATGTGTTTTCCATTTTCCTGCGGGACGGAGGAACCAGTTATGATGCCGTTAGATCAACTTTGCTTAGCCAGCCGGGTGTATTGAACGTTACACGGGCCAATGGCAATATTGTTAAGCTCGGCAATCAAACAGGTGATAATTCCTGGGACGGAAAAGGCGCCAATGAAACCATGATGATGCGCCCGATGGGTATCTCGCCGGATTTCATTCCCTTTTTCAAAATGCAATTAACAGCTGGTAAGAACTTTACCGGCACGCCTGCAGATTCCGCTCATTTTATTCTTAACGAAACAGCTGTTCGCCAGGCAGGCATCAAAGATCCTATTGGCAAAAAGTTCAGGTTATGGCAAACCACCGGTACCATTACAGGTGTTGTGAAGGATTTTCATTTTGCTTCTATGAAGAATAAGATAGAACCGGCCATCTTTTTCAGGCATACCGGAAAGAATGCAATTATCTATATCAGGACCACGGGAAAAGAGGCATCCAGGGCCATTGCTGCCAGTGAAAAGATATGGAAACAATTCAATGCTGAGCTGCCTTTCCAATATACCTTTCTGGATGAAACCTTTGAAAAGCTCTATACCACCGAAACGCGTACAGGCACCATCTTCAATATTTTCGCCGTCATAGCCATCCTGATCTGCTGTCTGGGGCTGCTGGGACTGGCTGCTTACACTGCACAAGTACGTACCCGCGAAATTGGCATCCGCAAAGTATTGGGAGCTAGCGTAGCTGGCATCATCCGTTTACTGGCCAGGGATTTTATCACACTGGTATTGATCTCCATTGTCATTGCAGGACCTATTGCCTGGTATATGATGAACAAATGGCTGCAGGACTTTGCCTACAAGATCAATACCGGCTGGTCGGTATTTGTGTTGTCAGGTGTTATTGCCATCTTCATTGCCATTATCACCATCAGCTTTCAATCGATCAAAGCCGCTTTGGCCAATCCTGTGAAAAGCTTAAGGAGTGAGTAATAAAGTTCCGGGCCACGAGCTGTGAGCGATCAATGACGTCAATATTTTCTGGCGTTCATAAAACTGTATTATTATAATTCAATGATCTCGCCCTGGTAAGCCACTGAAAATCCATTTGCTATTACTTTCTCTTTTTCTGGAGATCTTTCTTTCAGCAAAGGATTGGTATGATTGAAATGGATGAATTTGATCTGCTGTTTTACTGAATCGGGGACGGATGAAAATAATTGCATGGTCTCTTCTACAAAGGGATGGGGTATTTCGCTCATGCTCCGGCCTTTTATTTCGCCATCCTTATAAAAAGTTCCATCCAGTAATGCAATGTCTGTATTGCTTACTTTTTCAATGATATCCTTGTCCCATTTATTCCATTTATCAATATCCGGAATAAACAACACTTTCTTTTTTGGAGTTTGTATCTGATATCCGACGGTTTCTGAAAACTCATCCCTGTGTGGCACCCTAATGGGAGTAATAGTTAGTTGATCGCTGATGGCCATGCTGCTGTCGGCTTTCATCTTTACTAACCGAATATTGTTTAAGGCAACCAACTGGCTCCATGGACCATTATTCCGTAAAAGGAATCTATGCGTGGCATGGCATACACAGGCATATTTTGTGCTCCCATTGCTTCCCTTCCCAAAAACATCAATCCGGCATAATGGCCAATATGGGCATGTGTAATAAAAATACCTTGCGGGGAATAGTTCGGGGCACTCCCTACATAGTTTTGCACCTCCTGCATTTGTGCTGTCATGTCTGGCGTGGCCTCGAAGATCCAGTATTTGTTATTGATCCTGTCGATCAATGCCAGGCAGGTGGTGTGCTTTTTACTTTCTTTACCTTCCCAATAGGCTTTGCAACAGCTTTTTCGCAGCCTATCTGTGGATAACCCGCGTCCTGCGCAACTCCCAGTACTACTAAAAATATTGACGGGAGTTGCATTGAAGCCTGCTTATCTATTTTTTTCTCCGGTGGTGTACAGCCAATGATAGCAAATACAGTTACCATCAGGGCGAAAAATAGACGCATACATAACTTGCAGTTCATCGCTTCGATTTAAAATAAAAGTAGATAATTCTCCACCAGGTACCCCAATTTAAAAGGCTGTATCCTGCTTTATTGGATACAGCCTCTTTGTATTTACCATTAACTGCTAAAGATTCAACTTTTCAACCTATCAATTGCTCAACCCTCCTGTATGCTGTCTCCTTTCCTCACTTTTTCCGCTCTGCCCGCCTTACCAATTCCGCTACGGGAATAGCCACTTGCCTGCCTACCTGTTGTTTGCCTTTATAAGTAACCAGTTTGAGGTTCACGGCATCTTTGGGTACCACAAGGGTGCCAGTATATTTGGGATAGAAGCGGTCGGGGAAGGAATTATCAAAGCTGTAGTAAATATCCAGTCCTTCTATCTCGGTAGTGAGATCTACTTTCAATCCACCTGCTGCATTCTTAGAAGCACTGATCAGGGGCTCGTACATGCTGGGGGCGTACTTTTCTCTGCCACTTCATATCGCTCAAAATGCTGTTCTACGCGGCCTACAAAGTTATTCCAGTCCTTTTTCGCTTTGGGGCTCCATACTGCTTCTGCCACGGCAAAGCCCCGGGGCCAAACCATGTATTGCAGGTGGCGCATATTGTATACCTGCTCTGTCCACAAGTTGGCTTGTCCACCTTTGATCAGGGAAGGGTTGACACCTTCAGGTACCGGCTCAAACTGGTAGGCGCTTTTCAGGCGTACGGTGCTGTATACAGGGGGTTCAATAGCACCATCCCCTGCATCAGGTCAATGTATACATTTGAATTGGGGCTCATTACTACTTCATGGCCTGCAGCAGCAGCTTCCTTGCCTCCTTTCACGCCCCGCCAGCTCATTACGGCTGCACCGGGCGCCAACCCACCTTCCAATATCTCATCCCAGCCCATCATCTTTTTACCTTTCGATTCAATGATCTTGCCGATCCTTTTCACAAAATAGCTCTGCACTTCATGCAGGTCTTTCAGCTTCTCTTTTTCCATTAATTGCTTAATGGCATCGCTTTTCTCCCAGAAGTTCTTGGCACACTCATCGCCGCCCATATGGATATAACCAAAGGGAAACAGTTCGGCCACCTCGGTAAATACCTTATCCATAAAGCTGTACACATTTTCATTGGCCGGGCACAGGGCATTGTCTATCAGGGCATAAAAGGTACCATCGCCATTCCATTGCATGAACTTCTCGCCCGAATTCACCCGGTAGGTACCAGGCGTGCAGGATAGTTCGGGATAGGCCGCCACAGCGGCCATACTATGGCCGGGGATATCGATCTCGGGCAGGATATTCACAAAACGGTCGCCCGCATATTGTACCAGCTCTTTAATGTCCTCATGGGTATAAAAGCCCCCATAGGTGCGGGGCTCATCAGCTTCGGGAGTGCTAAAAGTGCCGAAAGTACCGGTTTTATCCACCCTCCAGGCGCCTACCGAGGTCAGTTTAGGCAGACTTTTGATCTCCAGGCGCCAGCCCTGATCGTCGGTCAGGTGCAGGTGCAGGATATTGTATTTGTATTTCACCATATCATCAATGAACTCCTTTACCTGGGCTTTGGTAAAGAAATGGCGTGATACGTCGAACATCAATCCTCGCCAGGCAAAACGGGGGTAATCGGAGATCCGTACAGCCGGCAAAGGCCAGCTTTTCCTGGCTACTACCGTTTTACTTTCAATGTCTTTGGGGAAAAGCTGCAACAGGGTTTGCATGCCATAAAACAAGCCGGCGGGCTTATTGGCTTTCACAATAGCGCCGGTGGGCCATACTTCCAGGCGATAGCCTTCATTGCCCAGATCGGCCTCTTCGGCTTTATTGAGGGTAAAGCTGATCACATTGGTCCGGGTGACGGCAGCGGTATTTTGTACAGCAGCAGTATAACCAGTGGCCTTGCGCAGCTGGCTGGCAAACCAACCAGCCACCCGAAGTGCGTCCGGATTACGATCAGTAGCCTCAATGCGGGTTTGTGCATTGAATAAGAACTGACCTTCCCGCTTTTCAAGGGAAACAGGTTGGGGAATAATTGCTACGTCCGTAGCCTGTTGGGCAAATAATGTTAGTACAGTAAGAACATGGACCAGAACAAGGAATCCTTTTTCATGTGCAGGTATTTATACAAACTGGAATAATGGTTCTAAAAATAGGGAATTATTGGGGATGCACTAGTAGTAAATGGCTAGTGGTCTCCCTTATTCACTACTAGCCACTTGCTTCTCCCCACCAGCTACTTACCACTACCCAGTAGCCTTTCCGCCATTCGCTATCCAGAGAAACTTTTCCAATGTGTATATTCACGATTCATGACTTTGCCGTATCTTCCGAAAAACTGACGAACACATGAAAAATTTCTCGTTCCCACTGATTTCTCCGATACTTCAAAAATGCGGCCAAATTCGCGGCACAGGCTGTGTCAGGAGTAAAGGATGCAATGATCATTCTCTACAATGTGTCCGATAAAGTAGCAGCAGGTTCTGATGGTTCCCTGCTTACGGAAAGTGACAATGACAGAAACATCATACTTGGCAATGCGCTGCTGCAGTTGAAGGATGAAATTCAACCCTTTGCCGGCGCTACCAAAATAGATACGGTACTGGAATACGGCTCTTCCCTGGTAGAAAATATGGAACGCTATGTGCGTCATTACGATATTGATATGGTGATCATGGGCATTACGGGCGCTACCCGCATTGAGCAGATCTTCATTGGCAGCAATACCCTCGATATGGTGAATACTGCCGTGGTGCCTGTACTCATCGTTCCACCCGATGCCGCTTTCCGCCAGATCAAAAATGTAGTATTGGCCAGCGACCTGAAAGATGTGGCCATTACAACTCCTGTAGCGCCTATTAAAGCGGTACTGGACATTTTCAAACCAACGCTGCACATTGTGAACGTAGACCATGAGCATTATGTAGCGGTGACCGACGAATACAAAGCCGAAGCCAATATCCTGGAAAGCATGCTGGCCGATTATAAACCAGAGTTCTTCTTCATCAGGCAGTATGACTTCCTCGAAGCCATAAGCCAATATGCGCAGGACAAGAACATTGACCTGATCATCATTATCCCTAAAAGGACTCTTTCCTGGGTGGCATCTTCAAGACCAGCCATACCAAGAAACTGGCTTATCATAGCCATATTCCCATTGTTGCTATCCATGAGTAATACATATACCTCTTGTGTAAAAGCGTTCCGTGGCTGACGGAACGCTTTTTTATTTGTAATTTCATCATTGGCCACTCACTCCCGAAAGCTTTCGGGGCTACTCACAATTCACAGCTATGCTCAACTTTGGTCACCTGGTCTTCTTTGAAGTAGCTACCCAGCTCAGCTTTTCCAAAGCAGCAGAAGTGTTGTACATCAGTCAGCCGGCTATTACCAAACATATCCAAACCCTGGAAAAGCAGTATAAGGTGAGCCTGTTTGAGCGCAAAGGCAATTCCGTATCCCTTACTGCAGAGGGTAAAATACTATTGGAATATGTAGTTCAGGGCCGGGAACTACAAAGGCAGCTGGAATTTGATATTACGAGACAGAAAAACCTGCACATCGCCAAAGGGCGACTTACGCTGGGCACCAGCACCACCATTTCCCTGTATGTGATACCACCCGTATTTTCCGCATTTCACCAGCAATACCCCAATATTGACCTCACGTTGGTGAACCGCAATTCAGAAAATATACTAAAAGCATTACTGGATCATGAGATCGACCTGGCCATTACTCAGGGTAAGAACAATATCAATACAGTTAAATATCAGTACTTTCTTACTGATGAGGTAATACCTGTGTGCAGTGCACGTAGTGAGCTGGCCAAAAAGAAACTGATCCAGCCCGAAGAATTGAAAAAGATACCAGTAGCCTTGCGCGAGCGGGGATCGGGCACCTTATCGGCAGTAACGGAAGCCTTGCATAAATGTAAACTTAGTATTGGCGATATAAAAAAAGGATCATACTGGGTGGCACAGAGGCCCTGAAGAATTTTCTACTGGATGATACCTGCCTGGGTTTTTTACCCTTGCGATCAGTAGCCCGGCAACTGAAGAATGGAGAACTGATCCGGCTTACCATCCCCGGTATATCCATACAACGTCCCTTCTACTTTGTGCAACGCCGCGGCTCAGAAGCCGATCGCATTAACCTGCAATTTATTAAGCTGGCCACCAGCTACTATAGTAAAAGTACCAATCGCACCGACTCCAAAAGCAAACATTAATACCTCCATTAAGGTGAGTCTCCCTGCCGCCTTGTTATTGCCACCCTGCAGGGAGGCTCCCCTTTACCTTTTAGGTCATAACTAAAAGTTATAGTATATAAGCAAATGGTATGGCGTACTTGCCGGGTGAAGGATACTTTTGTATTGTCTAAACCCGCTACCATGCAAACAGTACAACAGTTTACCTCCTTATCACATCTTTCCTGTTCACAATGCGGACAGTTGTACAGCATCTTTGAAGTACATAGTTATGCTACCTGTTGTAATGTACCCTTGGTAGCTCATTATGATTTACCGGGCCAGTTTTCCAAATCATCGTTGCGCAACCGGGTTACCAGCATGTGGCGTTACCGGGAAGTATTACCCGTTTTTGAGCCAGCTAATATTGTAAGCCTTGGAGAAGGCATGACGCCCATCCTTAGCCCAAAGCATCTGCGATCAACCCATGAGCTACCCCAATTATACATCAAAGATGAATCAGCCAATCCTACCGGCTCTTTTAAAGCACGGGGGTTGAGTGCAGCGGTTTCCAAAGCCAAAGAAGCAGGCGCCCATACCTGTATTGTGCCTACCGCAGGCAACGCAGGTGGTGCGTTGGCAGCCTATTGTGCAGCAGCCGGCATGAAAGCCATTGTAGTAATACCCAGTCATACACCCCAGGTGTTCAAAGACGAATGCCTGTTGTATGGTGCCGAATTGGTATTGGTAGATGGACTGATCAGTGATTGCGCCAAAAAAGTAGGTCAGTTAAAACAAAAGATCGAGTGTTTTGATATTTCCACGCTTAAAGAACCCTGGCGCCTGGAAGGCAAAAAGACCATGGGTTATGAAATAGCGGAGCAGTTTGACTGGACCTTGCCGGACGTGATCCTCTACCCTACGGGTGGAGGTACAGGGCTGATAGGTATGTGGAAGGCATTTGCCGAGATGGAGCAAATGGGATGGATCGGCCCTCAACGGCCACGAATGATCGCTGTACAGGCAGCTACCTGTCAGCCCATTGTACATACCTGGCATGGCGTACAGGCCAATGCCAAAAACTATACCGGCCGCCCTTCTATTGCCAATGGCCTCGCAGTACCCAATCCTTTTGCCGAAGACATGATCTTACGGGTATTGCGGGAGTCCGGCGGCCTGCCCATTGCCATACAGGATGAAGATATGATCGCCGCCGTAAAGGAAATAGCCAAAGCCGAGGGCATGCTAATAGCACCGGAAGGCGGCGCTTTATGGAAAGCCCTATTGGATTTGCTCGATCAACAACTGATCCAACGCCATGAAAAGATATTGATGCTAAACACCGGCTCAGGTTATAAATACCTGGAGAACATTGTGTGAGCAAGATGCGCCGCTATTGCTTGCCATTAGTCATCAACAAAGCAGCGGCCAGACCGTTCGTCAACGTTTGTTTGATTATGGATGTTTTATGTTAAAGGTTGGCCTCCGTGGGAACGGAGGCCTTTTTTTTTTTGACGGTAGGCACCCTTCCTTTATTCTGCCCCTTATTCTCTACTTTTACACCCATGAACGACTTGCCATTGAATGCCGACTACTGGGACAACCGCTACCAGCACCAGCAAACCGGCTGGGATATTGGGTATGTATCCACCCCCATTAAAGATTATATTGACCAGCTTATTCATAAAGACCTGGCGATATTGATACCAGGATGTGGCAATAGTTATGAAGCCGAATACCTGTTACAACAAGGGTTTACCCATATCACCCTCATTGATATTGCCCCTTGCTTACCAGTCAATTGAAAGAAAAGTTCAGCAACTACCGGCAACAATTAAACATCATAACCGGCGATTTCTTCGATCATGTTGGCCAATATGACCTCATCATCGAACAAACCTTCTTTTGTGCCTTAACACCTACCCTGCGCCCAGCTTACGTTGACCGGATGCACAAGTTATTGAAACCCAGTGGTAAACTGGTCGGCGTATTGTTCAATACACATTTTGAAGGCGGTCCCCCTTTTGGTGGCACCCTGGAAGAATACCAGTCATTATTTGAGCACCAACTCAACTTAAAAACCCTGGCATCTTGTTACAACTCCATCCACCCAAGAGCGGGTACAGAAGCATTTATCATCGCTCAAAAAGAGTTGGCGTAAATAACTGCAGTACTACCTCCTGGTTTTCAAATCATTCTCAACTTTTTCAATTTCATACCAGTATAAATCCTATTAATCATCAAATCAATCATGACGCCCATCACAGGCAGCAATAACAGAAAATAAAATAAATCCCTTTTTTTCTTCCTATATTTCGTTACAATTCTTCTCTGCACGGAATTATATAGAAGATTGCTTAACCAAAACCATCCTTGTTACCGCCATACAATGCTCAGCAGTTATTCAGATAACGAATTGGTATCGCTGATCAAAAACGATAGCCACGCTGCCTTCAATACTATTTATGAGCGTTACGGCAAGCCCTTGTACCTATTTATCTGCAGCAAGCTGGAGCCAGGTGAGATCAGTAAAGATGTACTTCAGGAGCTATTTGTTTCCCTTTGGGAAAAAGACGCACGCTGGTGTTACAGGAATCACTAAAAGCCTACCTCTTTCAGGCAGCACGGTACAAGATCATCGATATCTACCGTAAAAACGCCAATTACCGTAAATACCTACAGCAACTCATCGAGCATTTCGATACGCAGCCACATTCCGTTATTGATATTATTGATAATAAGTCCAGGGCCCAGGACCTGCTGGAGGCCATCAACCACCTGCCCGACCGCATGAAACAAATATTCATGCTGAGCAGATTTGACCATCTTTCCATAGAACAGATCTCCCTGCACCTGGGATTATCGCAGCAAACAGTAAAAAACCAGATATCTGAAGCACTAAAAATATTAAGGAGGTTCTATGTCGGGTTAAAAACCATCCTGTTAGTATTGACAATCAGTTTTTCCCTTTAAAACCGGAGAAATCGGGATCAGGAATAGTACCTTTTCCAGGTTATCACGACTTTACTTCTATTCAAAATACGATCAGGTGGATCTAGAACAGGTAAAAATACTGCTGGAGCGATACAATCAGGGACTCTGTACTCCAGAGGAAGCTAAGCTGGTAGAGCAATGGTTTGACCGTATCGATCAAACTACGTCCACCGTCATCAACGAAACCGAGACCGGGCATCAGCTCAACGAGATAAAATCCCGGATAGACAGGCAAATAGCACCACCCCAACCTACATTCCGCATAAACCGTGCTTATGCCCTGCCCGCCATTGCAGCTATGCTGCTTATTGTAGCGGGTATTTTCTGGTACAATCAACGCAAACAGCCTCCTAAAGGGAGCGATCCAATTGTACAAACCACAGCACCCTCCAGGGGTATTCACACCACCAGGAATGGCCTGGTGGAAATCACTACTCCACGCACAGTGAAAGACACGGTCAGGTTGCCCGATGGCAGTACCATTGTGCTAAATGCCGGCAGCAGGTTGCACTACCCGGAAAACTTCAGTAATACAGAACGAAGTATCTCGCTGGAAGAAGGAGAAGCCTTCTTTGAGGTGGCGCACGACCCTGCCCACCCCTTTGTGGTACACACCGGCCCCCTCACTACTACTGCGCTGGGTACCAGTTTCAATATCAGAACCTATGCTACAGAAAATAAAGTAACCGTAGCCTTGTTTACCGGCAAAGTTAAAATAGACCATCTCAACACAGCCGGCAACAAGGCATCTACCATGATGCTCTTGCCCAGCGAGCAAGTCAGTTTTGATCGCCGGCAACTCAGCCTCAGAAAAACATCTTTTGCCAAATCAGAGGAGGTAGCTGGCTGGAAAAAGGATACCTGATCTTTAAAGATGCCGCTTTTAATGAAATATCGAATAATATAGAAAACCATTTTGGAGTAACCATTATTAATCAAAGTAATAAAACGGTTGGAATTATACCGGCACCTTCCGGAATGAAAGCCTGAATGATGTAATGAAAACCATTAGCCTCGCTACTTCACTCTCTTACACTATTAAAACTGACACGGTATATCTTGTAAATAAAAACTAAACTGCTCGTATGAGGGTAAAACCGTGCATATTGAAATGGTTTGGATCCCTGACGCTCATACTGAACCTTATCCTGGCCGCCAGCCTGAATACGGTGTCCATGGGGCAAGGTCAAAAACAGGAATTGCCGGCCATTCTGGAAATAACCCTACGGATAAAGAATAAAAGCCTGGAAATGGTGATCATAGAAATTTCCACCAAATCAGGGCTTAATTTCCATTATGATAAAACAGAGCTCAACCTAAAAAAAAGGTCACGCTAAGCTGCTTTAAAGCCCCTATTGAAGAGGCTTTGGCGTTGCTGTCAGCGCAAACCGGTCTGCAATTTACCCGTGTCAGCAACAAGGTCATTGTAGGGACAATAGATAAAGCAGGCAATTCACCTTCCACTAACGCGATCGGCCAGGGCTCACCCGAAATAGAAATAACAGGAACTGTGCACGATAGCAAGGGCAATCAACTGCCTGGTGTTACTGTACTGATACAACATACCAACAAAGGCACGCAAACCGATACAGAAGCAGGTTTCCGCATCAATGCCAGGCCCGGTGAAGTATTGGTATTTAGTTCCGTTGGCTTTATCACCCATGAAATTCCTGTTAATACTGGTAATAACATGCAAGTGGTGCTGCTTGAAAATATCAAAGCGCTGAATGAGTTGGTTGTTACAGCGCTGGGGCTGCCCAAAAGCAAGGGAGTTGCCCTACTCCACCCAGCAATTGGGCGGCGATGATCTAAACCTTGCCAAGGATGCCAACTTCATCAACGCGCTAAGTGGTAAAACTGCTGGCCTGGTCATTTCCCGCAACGCATCCGGGATTGCAGGCTCAGTACGGGTGGTCATGCGCGGTAATAAATCAACCCGCGAAAACCAACCCCTGTACATTGTGGATGGCGTTCCCTACGCAAACTATATGCCTGCTCAACCTGCCGATGTATGGGGACAGGCTAATAATATCAGTTTCACTGGTGGCCGCGATGGTGGCGATGGTATTTCAATCTCAATGCTGATGACATTGAAAGCATCAGCATCCTGAAAGGCGCTTCTGCAGCGGCCTTGTATGGTAGTCAGGCTGCCAATGGAGTGATACTCATCACCACCAAAAAGGAAAAGCAGGAAAAATAAAAGTTGATGTTTCAACCGATCTCACTATCGAAAAACCCATGCTATTGCCCCACCTGCAATTCCGCTATGGGCAAACCATACCTCCCTATTCCGACAACCTGGGCAAACCCTACCCGGGTTCGCTTGGTAGCTGGGGCAATCCAATTCTTGGACGAGATCATGTAAAGCATTATTTCAAAACCGGTAACACCTCGTTCAATACCATTTCATTAAACGGCGGTACGCCCATAGCTCAAACCTACTTCTCCTATGCCAATACCAATAATAGCGGTATACTGCCTACCTCCCGGTTTAACCGTCATACGGTCAACATTCGCCAAACCTTGAAATTGCTCAATAATAAACTACAAATAGACGCTTCGATTTCCTTCCTTACACAAAGATCCAATAACCGGTTTTCTTCGGGATTATACTACAGCCCCATTTCGGGTTTGTATCTATTTCCCAGGGGCCAGGATTTCAATGATTATAAAAACAACTTTGAATACTTTGACCCTGTTCGCAACCTGAACATGCAACGTTGGTGGAATATAAGGAATGACAAAGACTGGATAGGCCAGGATGACCAGCAAAATCCGGAATGGGCGCTGCGTCGTAACCACCGTATAGATGCACGTTACAGGACCATGGCAACACTCGCGCTCAACTGGCAACCCAACAGCTGGCTCTCCTTAAAGAATCGCAGCAGTTTTGATCAATCATTGGACCAGTACGAACTGCAGGCGTATGCAGGCACCCAGATCGTGGTGGCAGGGGCCAACGGCAGGTATACCCTGGAAAAAGAATACAATACACAGTTCTATTCCGATATAATGGCCAATGCCAATGGAAAGATTAACCATTGGCTGCATCTTGCGGGGAACCTGGGCGCCAGCATCACCCATATCAAAGCCCATGAACGAACGTATAATGGCACCAACCCCAATGCTGAACCTGGACTCATAGCACCCAACAAATTTTCCGTTTCCAATATCAGCCCTGCTTCCAGGGATGCACAATATTCCCTGGAACAGAAGCAATTGCAGGCCTTGTTTTCTAATGTACAGGTGGGTATCAACAATAATATTTTCCTGGAGGTAACGATACGGAACGACTGGTCGAGCACTTTTGCCTTCACGCCAACAGCGGGCAAAGGCTACCTTTATTACTCAACCGGGGTGTCCGTCATTTGGAGTGATCTGTTCAAACTGCCAAAACCCTTCAATTATCTGCGTTCCCGGATCTCCTATGCCAGGGTGGGCAATGATATTGCCAGCTATTCGTCCAAACCTTCGGATTTCATCAGGCAACAGGTGGCAGGCGTTCCACGGGTAGTCCTGAACCAGCGTACGCCTTACCCGGGTATTTACCTGCAACCGGAGGACAACCGTTCACTGGAAACCGGTATTGAAATGCGGTGGTTCAACAATCGGCTAAACGCCGATATCACCTTCTATAAAAACAATAACTACAATCAATATATGGAAGTGCCGGCTCCCCGCGGTACGGGTTACAATAGTTACTACCTGAACCTGGGCAATATCCAGAACCAGGGTTGGGAGATTACCATAGCAGCCATCCCTGTGCGCAAAAACACCTTTAACTGGGCTACTACGGTCAACTTTGCGACCAATAAAAATAAGATCATATCACTCAGCAATGCCGCTGCGGCGGATCTAACCCGGACAATTTATTTGTGCTTACTGATTTTGGGGTGAACATGTTTGGTTCCTTTATTCAGGAAGGCGGCTCCTGGGGCGATATCTATGCCAATAAGGAACTACTCACCAATGAAAAAGGACAGTACCTGATAGATGCACAGGGCAGACTGAAAGTACAAGCCATGTCAAAAAAGTGGGTAATCCCAATCCAGACTTCACCCTGGGATGGAATAACAGCTTTGATTACAGGGGTTTCAACCTAAGTTTTCTGGTGGATGGTCGTTTTGGCGGCAAGGTCATGAGCGTAACACAGGCTGTACTGGACTGGTATGGCGTCAGTGAAACAACAGCCTGGGCACGAGACAAAGGCGGGGTGGTGATCAACGCCGTGAACGAAGATGGAAGTTCCTTCCCTGGCAAAATGGATGCTCAGGCTTATTACACCGGTACGGGCAGCAGGGCCGGTATCGGAGAAATGTACATGTACAATGCCACCAATATCCGCCTGCGGGAGCTAAGCCTCAGCTATCGCATACCCCTGCGATGGAAGTGGTTGAGAAATATGCGTGCCGGCATTATTGGCAGAAATCTTTTCTTTTTCAACTACATGCTCCTTTTGACCCGGAATTGTCTATGGGCTCGGGTAATGGCCTGCAGGGTGTGGATGTATTCGGATTACCACAGGTAAGGAGTATGGGTATCAATCTTCGGTTGGGATTATAAAATGTGATCCATGAAAAAAGCAATATCATACCATGGCTGGTTTTCACGGCAATACTGCTGGGAAGCGCCTGTACGAAGAATTTTGAAAAACTGAACACCAATCCCAATAACGAAACGGAGGAAGAGTTGAGCGTGGGTTACCGGCTGATGGGTGAGCCCTTATTGCAGGCACAGCTCAATTTGCTCATTTATAATGATCCTCCTACAGCACAGTTGCAACAAAATTTGAACGCCGATATTTTCGGCGGCTATACGATGACGCCCACTCCCTTTGAAGGCAACAACAATAATTCCAACTATGGACTTATCTTTTATTGGAACAATCATCCCTGGAATGTAACCTATAGTAATGTCATGAAGTCCTCTGTGTTTGCGCAAGAGAAAGCCAGGAACAAATACCCCGATTTCTATGCATGGGCTCAGATCCTGAAAGTGGAGGGCATGCATCGCCTGGCAGATATTTACGGCCCCATCATATATAGTCACTATGGCCGGCCGAATCCTGACCAGAGTGTGGATTATGACACACAGCAGGAAGTGTATTACCAATTCTTCCAGGATCTCGACCACGCCATCCGTATCCTGACAGATTATGTAAACAGCCAGGCTGAACAGCGTTTCAAGTCATTTGACCTTGTATACAAAGGCAATTATACCCGATGGATCAGGTTTGCCAACTCCTTGCGTTTAAGACTGGCCATCCGCATTTCGGGTGTGGACAAGCAAAAGGCCCAATTGGAAGGGAAGCCGCCTTAAATCATCCGATAGGGCTTTTAAGAGACCAGGAGGATATTTTTCAGTGGATATATCGCCGGTTAGCCATCCACTGAACATCATGTGTTATACCTGGGCTGACCTTCGGATGAGCGCTCCCATGGAATCAATGCTGTCAGGCTACCAGGATCCCCGCCTCTCTGCCTACTTTGTACCCGTGAATGGCATCGATCAATATCATGGGATCCGCCAGGGCATCAAGATCATTTCCAAGGAGCAATACGCTGGATTTTCGCAGATCGCCCGGCTCGATAAGCGGATTACCTTCATGACGGTGGCCGAAGCCTGGTTGCTAAAAGCCGAAGCCGCCCTGCAAGGTTGGCGGGGAGCCGGTAATGCCGCCCAAAATTACAACAATGGCATCACTGCTTCCTTTCAGCAATATGGACTTCCCAACGTAAACGACTACCTACAAAACAGCACGCTAAAAGCCAAACCTTATACCGATCCCCGCAACTTTGAAAACAATATACCAGCAGGAAGTCCGTATTTGAGCACCATCACCATCAAATGGGAGGAGGCTGCTTCCCCGAAGCAAAACTGGAACGCATCATTACCCAAAAATGGATCGCCATGTTCCCAGAGGGGCAGGAAGCCTGGAGCGAGTTCCGCCGTACGGGTTATCCGAAACTGTTTCCGGTAGTGATCAATAACAGCGGAGGCACCATATCGAAAGAGAAGTTCATTCGCCGGCTCCCCTTTCCCCAAATAGAATATATTACCAATCCCAAAGCAGTGGAAAAAGCGAAAGCCTTCCTCCCTGGCCCAGACACTGGTGGAACCCCGTTATGGTGGGACCTGAGATAAACCTCAAAAAAACTAGCGCAGACATAGTACTTCCCTTCTACTCATACGACATCTTCCCTGCCGCCAGGTAACCTGACGGGGTAGAAAAACCATTATTAACCAATAAAGGGCAAGTATGAAAATCAACCAACGCCTTATAAAAATGTGTGCTGTAACAGGAATAGCATTCATTTCTATAACGGCACAACATGCTTATGCGAATTTTGCCGGTCCTTATTCGCCAGAAGGCATCACTTTTCAGGACAAAGAAATAACCGGTACTGTACGTGATAAGAAAGGAACTCCATTACAAGGTGTATCCGTACAGGTAAAAGGAACTGCCAGGGGTACGCAAACCAATGCCGATGGAGTATACAGGATCAATGCCACAGAAGGCGATATACTGATCTTCAGCTCGGTCAACTTTACGAACAAAGAGCAACGCGTTGGGAGCAGCGCCACGCTGAACCTTGCACTGGAAGATGACATTAAAGGTTTGAATGAAGTAGTGGTAACAGCGCTGGGTATACAACGGAAGGCGAAAGACCTGACCTATTCAACCCAACAGGTAAAAGGCTCCGATCTGTCTATTGTAAAAGAAACGAATGTCATCAATTCGCTTTCCGGCCGGGTAGCAGGTTTGCAGATCAACAGAAGCGCTTCTGGTGTGGGCGGTTCTGCCCGGGTGGTGCTTCGCGGTCAAAAATCGATCCGTGAAAACCAGCCGCTGTATGTAATTGATGGTATTCCTATTGTGAACTTCACGGCTGCACAGCCCAGTGATCTGTGGGGACAATCAGGTGGCCCTAATTCCAACTCAACCGGCCGGGATGGTGGCGACATTCTTAGCACCATTAACCCCGATGATATTGAAAGTATGAACGTATTAAAAGGTGCTTCTGCTTCTGCCCTCTATGGCAGCCAGGCAGCCAACGGTGTAATCATTATCACCACCAAAAAGGAAGATCAGGACAAACCAGGATCAGCTTTTCATCTGACCTCACCCTCGACCGGGCTGCCTACCGCCCTGAATTGCAATACAATTACAAACAATCCGGACCAGGCACGCTTTATAGCTGGGGAGATAAAGGCAGCAGCCCGGATCATGTGAAAGATTTCTTTCGTACGGGCACCACTTTCATCAATGCCCTCAATATTTCCGGAGGAAATGATAAAGCACAAACCTATTTCTCCTACTCCAACACGACCAATAAAGGAGTTGTACCAACTACCCGATACAATCAACATACCCTCAACTTCCGGGAAACCGCGAAATTGCTGGGCGATAAACTGACGGTGGACGCCAACGTATTGATGACCACACAAAACGCCCACAACCGCCCAACATCAGGATTGTACTATAATGCACTCACCGGTTTGTACCTGTTCCCCAGGGGGCTTGATTTCAACCAGTTTAAAAATAATTTCGAATACTTCTCTCCTACACGTAACGTATTCCTGCAGGACTGGTGGATCCAGAATCATGATAAAAACCTGCCTGGACAGGACTCGCAACAGAACCCTTACTGGATACTGAACAGGAATGTGACCGAAAATAAAAGAGATAACCTGATCGCTTCGCTTTCATTCCGGTATGCCATTAACGATTGGTTAAGTGTGCAGGCCCGGGGTAACGCAAACAAGGCATGGGACAAATACGAACAGAAAGCGCATGCAGGTACACAAGGTACGCTTGCAGATGCGAACGGACGTTATACCTATGATTACATGACCAGCACCCAGTTCTACGGCGATCTGCTGGTAGTAGGCAACACCAAACTGACTGACAAGGTTGGTTTCAGCTTCACCACAGGGACCAGCATCACCGACCTGAGACAGGACCGCAATTTTGCAGATTCAAAAGATGCCGACCTGGCTTTTGCCAATCAGTTCCATATCGGTAATATTAACCTGAACCCGGCTGCTAAAATTTACAATACAGGTGTTAAAAGACAATTACAATCTATATTCGGTACGGTAGGTTTTAACCTGGACGAAAAGGTGTTTCTCGACCTTACAGCTCGTAACGACTGGTCTTCCACACTCGCTTTCACACCCGATATGAAAAAGGGTTTCCTGTATTATTCAGCAGGATTGAATACCATCCTGAGCGATCTGGTTAAACTACCTGCATTCATTGACTACTCCAAGATCCGAATTTCGTATGCCAAGGTAGGTAACGATGTACAACCTTACGCCACCTTACCTGTCAACAGCGTACGTTCGGGTCAGCTCACTTCCAATACTTCCGGTCCTTATCTGGACAAAGTACTGAAGCCAGAGATGACTACTTCCATAGAGATCGGCACAGAGTGGCGCTTTTTAACAACCGGCTGAGCTTCGATATCACCTGGTACAACTCACACACCAAAGATCAGTACTTCGATTTCCCCATATCTGCGGGGTATCTTTATCCCAATGCGTATTTGAATGCCGGTGATGTACAAAATACCGGTATCGAAGCCACTATCGGCTATCAGGTTATCAAACAGCAGGACCTAAACTGGCAAACTACCGTCAACTTTACCCACAACAGGAATAAGTTGATAGAACTGGCCCCTCAACTGAAAGGTGACTATACCATCACCCCCAAAGGAGACAATGTAAACAGCTATGCGCTTAAACTACATCAGGGAAGTTCTTATGGGGATATCTATGGCGTTAAATTCAAACGTGCCGACGATGGTTCTATCCTGGTGAATGACAATGGAAGGCCCATTGCACAATCAGGCGCTATGCAATTCCTGGGCAACCCTACACCCAAATTCCTGCTGGGCTGGATGAACACGGTTACCTGGAAACAATTTACGCTGAATGTGCTGATAGACGGCCGGTTCGGCGGTAAGGTCATGAGTATTACACAAGCTATGCTGGACGAATACGGAGTTTCCAAATCCACTGCTGATGCGCGTGATGGAGGTGGTGTGGACATTGCAGCCACCAAGGCGAGCGGAGGTAAATTTACCGGCAAGATCCCTGCTGATATCTTCTTTGGCACCGTCGGCGGCCGCGCAGGTATCACAGAGTACTATATGTACGATGCCACCAATGTCCGCTTGCGTGAGTTGGCCATTGGGTACGCTATTCCAGTAAAGGCTGGCCTCATCAAAGACCTGAAGATTGGCCTTGTAGGCCGCAACCTTTTCTTCTTCACTAAAAAAGCGCCCTATGACCCCGAGCTTAGTATGAGTACTGGCAATGGAGTACAAGGTGTGGATGTATTTGGCTTACCAGCTACCCGCAGTTTCGGCATCAACCTGAAATGCACGCTCTAATTACCTACAGAACAACCTAAAAAAATGTGTTATGAATTACTATAAAGCATTTAAGAGAACGGGCTGCACCATACTCATTACCGCAGTCCTCGGCCTCAGTGGTTGTACGAAGAACTTTGAATCGTACAATAAAGATTCTTACGGATCAACCGATAAAGACCTGGAAGCTGATTTTGCCATTGTAGCAGCGCAATTGCAACAGGCGCAACGCAGCATTTACCTGTATCAGCCGGTGCCTACCTTTCAATTGCAGCAAAACCTGCTGGGAGATGTATTCAGCGGCTATATGATGCCTCCCACACCCTTTGGAGGCAATATCAATAATACCAATTACAACCTCATTGATGGCTGGATCACGGCCTCGTGGACTACGGCCTATTACAATGTAATGAACCCCTGTATAAAAGCGGGTATCTTCTCTAAGGAGAAATTCCCGGAAACCTATGCATTGGCCAAGATCCTGCAGGTAGAAGGCATGCATCGCGTGAGTGATATTTACGGGCCCATCATCTACACCAAATACAATCAGCCCAATGCGGAAGGAGGGATTGACTTTGACAGCCAGCAGGATGTCTACAATGCCTTTTTGCCGATCTGAAAGAAGCCATTGCGATTCTGACGCCTATCAGGAACAATGCAGCCAGTATATTATTTACCAAATCCGATCTTGTATATGGCGGTAAGTATGCACAATGGCTGAAGCTGGCCAATAGCTTACGGCTCCGGTTGGCCATCCGCATCTCCAATGTCGATGCGGCCAAATCAAAAGAAGAAGGGGAAGCCGCCCTCGCCAATGTAGGTGGCCTGCTGGAAGTACCGGGGACAATTTCAATGTGAACATCGGTTCCACTACCCATCCGCTGAATACGATCAACGCCTCCTGGGGCGATATCCGCATGGGTGCGCCGGTAGAATCCATTATGGGCGGTTACAATGATCCGCGCCTGGATAAATATTTCCTCAAAGCCACAGATCCCGCAGTAGCAGGCACCTTCAAAGGGATCCGCAATGGTATCAATATAGATGCCAAGGCCCGCTATCTCGACTATTCGTCCCTGGCGCCATTAGACAGTTACATTCAATTAATGACGGCTGCCGAAGTATGGTTCCTGAGAGCGGAAGCGGCCGTACGCGGCTGGACTGGAGGCGGTGATGCTGGTACCAATTACAACAATGGTATCCGGCAGTCGTTTGTACAGCACAAAGTGGAAGGCACTGCGGATGCTTACATCAATAACGCTACCGCCAAACCTAAGCCGTATATCGACCCCAAGGCCATCACTCCTGGTCAGAACGATGTAACCACGGGCCCCAATCTTAGCACCATTACCATCAAATGGGATAATGCAGCTATCCGGGAAATCAAGATGGAACGTATCCTAACCCAAAAATGGATCGCTATGTATCCCGAGGGGCAGGAGGCATGGTCGGAGTTTCGCCGTACAGGTTATCCCAAATTATTTCCGGTTGTTATCAATAACAGCAACGGTACCATCAGCACAACCGATTTCATCCGCCGGGCAGTATATCCAGGTACTGAATATGCTGTCAATGGCAAGGCAATTGAAAAAGCCATTACTACTTTCCAAACTCCCAAAGACCTGGGTGGTACCCGCCTTTGGTGGGATGTGCCGAGATAATTATATAAGTGGCAAGGTGAGTCACCCTGCCGGGCTGCTATGCCGGGCAGTCCCGCAGAATTGCGGGAGCCCACCTTTAAAGATCTTTTTCCTTTAACAGGTTGAAACTGCCCCCTAAAGTGTCAAACTTTTTGGGGGCACTTCACCGTTCATTTTCCAACCTATTTGAAAGAGGTGACACCTTTCGCCTGCCACGCAAGGGAAAGGTGTCACCTCTTCCATTTATACGCCAGGAAACGGGGGTTGCCACTGTAGAAGTTATCGTACTCTTCTTTGGATACATGTAGTTCCATAGCCGGAAAATCGGCCACCCCCAATATGGTCACAGTCAAGATGTGTAATTACACAATGCTTTACGTCTTCCGGCCGAAACCCCAGTTGTTCAATTTGCCTATGGGCCGTAAGCTGCTCATCAAACTTAAATCCTGCCTTCTCTATCATTTGCGTGCCCAGGCGCCCTTCCGGGTCGCGAGTATCCAGCAGACCAATGCCCGCCTCTATCAGGGTGAGCCCTTGTTTATCTTCCAGCAGGAGACAGTGTCCAATGGCTTTGGCACCCATGGGCGAATCGATGTCTACACAGTTGAGGTGATATATGTTTTTCATACTTACCCGTTTTAATAGCAGGTAGTACAAAACTAGCAGGCGCTCAGCAGGCAAAATAGAACGGTAGCGACATTATTGGGGACAGATCAGCAGGCGGGTAGACAGCAGGAAGGGCTGGCCGGTTTCCGGCAAGGCTGTCATGCTCTCTACCTGCACAGGCTTTTGTTGTTGCAGAAAATCTTTGGGCGTATAACCGGAGAACAATTTGAACTCACGGATGAAATGTGATTGATCGGCAAAGCCAAGCTCATAGCCTATATCAGATAGTTTGCTGAATGATTGATGGTTGATAGCTTGCAAGGCATGCTGAAACTTTAGAATACGGATATAGGTTTCAGGAGAAACACCCAGGTGTTGCTGAAACCTGCGTTGGTATTGCCGCTGCGACAGGTTGTACCTGACAGGCAGGTCTTTGGCATGAACAGTTGCAATTTGCCTGGCTATTTCCTGTACACTGTGTGCCATGATGGCATCTTCCTTTTGGTTGCGGATAAGGTTTTGCCATAGGCAATTGCTCAACAGCTTTGTTATTTGTAGAGGGGCAGGCGTATTCAATAGTTGTTCAGTAATACCAAAGCCAGGCAGTTGGTCCAGCTCGATGGCGGTATTGGTAACTTCACTGGCATCCACCCGGAAAAGCTCTTTCCATACGTGCTGCCGAAAGTGTATGCCAAAACACGAAGTACCTGCTTCCATAGTGTTGATGCCTGGCGCCGTAGCTTGTCCATAAGCGAATGCTACGGGCAACCTGTATCTCTCCTGCCAGGTAATACCGGAATGTCCTTGCTTGTGCTGGAAGATGAGCCCCGGAGCGCCATCGGGCAGTATCTTAAAGTTTTGCTGATGTGTAGAAGGACCGGCATACCAAAAGCTCCTGACATACTTGTTCAGGTGTGGTGGTGGCGGTATGATGGCGATGCCTTGCAAGACTGCAAGGTAGTCAATCCTGGTCCAGATCGCATGAAGTGTTGCTGGCCTTATAATCTGACATCACATCTTTTAAAATAGCTACAAATAAATGGTATACAATTCATTGCAGGTCATCGAAGTAAAGGTAAAACCCGCCTGATCCCTGTTTAAACCATATACCAAGTGCGCTTTAACCTGCAAGGATAACACAAGGTTGACACAGGGTTGGGGCCAGGATTCCAGGGGTGTCGCAAAAAAGCTCACCAAGGGGTCTGAATCGTATTTCCTTCGGGTCTTGTTCGGGTCATGTTCGGGTCATGTTCGGGTCATGTTCGGGTCATGTTCGGGATTCGCTTAGGGTTTCTTCGGTAAATCCCGAAGAAACCTCGAAGAAAACCACACCAAGGTACGGTCTTGGTAATATCCAGACACAAACAAGACCCGGATAAAACCCCTTGTTTGAAGGGAATAATCAATAATAGTTATTGATTTTTTATTGAAAAATGTTCTTTCTGCATCTATATAGTAAATATGTTTCATGGCCAGGTTCAATTGCATACCACCTGTTACGGGCACCATCGGCCCTGTGTGCATCTACCAGATGTATGGGAAGTATTTCCTGCGCACCCGCAGCTCTCTAACAGGTCAGCGGGTGAAGAAGGACCCGGCTTTTCGTAAAACGATGCAATATGCGGCCCTGCTGGGCAAGGCATCTCGCATTGCATCAACAGTGTATGCAGCATTGTCTGCTCATAAGAAACAGCATGCTTTGTACCGAAAACTCACGGGAGAAGCGATGACCTGGCTCAAATATGAATGGGCAGCAACCGACATCATCGACTACCTGCTCAAACAATATGGTGAGCCCGATATTAAGCTGAAGCGGGAGCCGGCAGCAGTGCAATTGCGTACCTCTTACCGCCGTAAAACACAGCGTTTAAAAGACCGCAAGGGCCGGCCAATAAAACCCATCAAGGAGAAGAAACCATCGCTGGCCTTGTATATGTACCAGCTAAACGAACGCGCCTTCCGACGGCGATACAATGAGGGCATTACTACCTACACCTGGGCCGAATCAATGACGTAACACTTACAGGTATTTCAACCTCCTGTTTTTACATCCCCAATCAAAATAATAATGGGAAGGATTTTTCTTGTCGATATACAAGCCTACTTGCCCTTCGTCGATATGCATTTTCAATGCGACATCCGATTGTAGTGTTGGCTGACTGATGAACTTATACGTTTGCCCTCTATACTTCTTTTGAAAAACAATATAAGTCTGGAGAATTGCTACTGTTTTATGGTTCCGGTCCTGAGCCAATACACCATCCCACATTTCAACTCTGCCGGGCATATCGTCATTAACAATTTCCTGCTGCCAGGAGCGGCTCTTCACTTCACAATTATCCAGGGTTATTTTTATATTCTCTCCTGTTTTTTGCAATTGCTCAATTTGCAACAACCTACTCAGGTGACTATCTGATGTTCCCAATAAACTGCGTTTTGCCATCAAATAAATACCTGCTCCTACTACACAAAGACTCAATACAAGACACAATGCCTGCGGTATCCAAGTTACTGAATAACTTAGGCTAAAAGCTACGCCCATCATACCAAGGGCCACTACAATATAACCGGGATTCTTAAACATAGATAAGTGTGTAAATGTACAGGCTCCTATTAACTACCCGTTTCATTAGACGGCACTTTCCGCGCCGGACAGAAAGGTTGCAAGGCCAGGCTGAACAAAACTACGGCAACGGCGCCTATTACATTCAACCATAAGAAAGAAACGATCTTCATGTAATACACGGAAATCACGATCACCTCGGCAATGGCAGCACCGGCAAAAACAGCATGCCCTCCTACCCGCTTTAGCCAGAATGCCACGAGGAAGATACCCAGGATAGGACCATAGAATAAAGAACCCAGGATATTCACCGCTTCAATCAGGCTATTGCCCAGGTTATAAGCAAACTGGGCCATGATAATACAAATGACTCCCCAGATGAAGGTATACCGCCGGGACCATTTGTATTCCTGCAATGGGGTGATGGGTCGCTTGGAAAGACGCATATGGTAGTCCACCATGGTACAGGAGGCCAGGGAGTTCAACGCCGGTGCAATGCTGCCCCAGGCGGCCAGGAATATAATGGCTATGATGAGCCCCACCAATCCATTGGGCAGGGTATCGCCCACAAAACGAAGGAAGATATAATTGGTATCATTGCCATCACTACCGGGATTGGCTTTGCGTATAATGGCTTTCACGGAATCGCGCTGGTGTTTGGCAGCTACTTCATGCAATTGTAACTCTTCCCGGTATTGATCGATGGCTTGTTTGTTATCTGTTTTGATGGCAGCAGCCAGGTTGGTGAGGGTGCCCCGTTTTTCTTCCTGCAATTGTTGGTACTGCTTTTCTGCAGCCATATATTCACCGGCATATTTGCCGGACTTTGCCTGCTCTTCTTCGGCCAGGTTAAAATAAGCGGGCGTTTTATTAAATTGATAAAAAGAGAAAATGAATATCCCTATCAATAGGATGCCAAATTGCAAAGGCACTTTTACAGCGCCATTGAGCAGCAATCCCAGTTTACTTTCACCATCGCTGCGTGCCGACAAATAACGGCCTACCTGGCTTTGATCGGTACCAAAATAACTTAGTGTCAGGAAAAAGCCGCCAATCAATCCACTCCAGATATTGAAACGGTCTTTCCAGTCGAAGCCTTGTTCTGTAAAGCCGGAAGTGATCACATTGAGTTTACCCGATTTGCCGCTGATGTGCAGGGCCTCATTAATACCAATGCCGTCGGGCAACATTTTAATAGCCCACCAGGCAGCGGCAAACATGGCGGCATAAATAATAATAAACTGCAACTGTTGGGTATAAGCTACGGCTTTGGCGCCGCCACTGGTGGTATACAGCAGCAGCAGGCCGCCCATGAAAAGGTTGGTAATGGTAAGGTCCCAACCCAACATGCTGTGCAGTACCAAGGCCGGTGCAATGATGCTGATGCCGGTGGACAAACTACGCGACAGCATAAACAGCAAAGAGGTCAGTAACCTTGTTTTTACATCAAATCGTTGTTCCAGGTATTCATAAGCTGTATATACTTTCAGCTTGCGGAAAATAGGTACAAAAGCTATACAAACTACTATCATGGCCAGTGGCAGGCCAAAATAGTATTGTACAAAACGCATCCCATCGGTATAGGCCTGCCCCGGAGCCGATAAAAAGTAACAGCACTGGCCTGGGTGCCCATGATGCTAAGCATCACCACCCACCAGGGTGTTTGCCGGTCGTTGAGGAAATACCCATCCAGGCCTTTTGACGCACGGCTTTTATATACTCCATAGAGTATAATGCACAGCAAAGTTGCGCCCAGTACGATCCAGTCTAACCGGGAAAAGTTCATGCGTAATGTTTGGTAAACAAATAAAACAATAGGATCAGCAAGGCCAGGAAGCCAATAACAAGCCAGTACCAATGGCTCCACTTCCTGAATACAGGTACTTTTTCGTTAGGAGATGCAGACATATTGTTTGTCAATCGTTGTATTATCGTTTTTCTTCGACCAGATCATCAGGAACATCAGTCCCAATATGGCGCCGATGGCAAACCCGATGGTGGCTTTCTTGATCAGCTTACCAATTATCAAGCCCACTACTATCGCTACAACCAGGGCAATCTGGCCCTTGGCTCTGGAAGGTGCACTCATTTAAAATCCTTTCTTTTTATTCAAAGCTATGATATTCGCCAGCAAGCGGTAAGCACCCGGAATACCAGCAGGCAGTTCCCGGAAAAATACCAGCCCGGTATATACAAACTTCCCTTTCCCATAATCAGCTACCACCAGGCTATTGTTCAAGGGCTGCTCACCAGGATCGGCCATTGACAAGATGGACTTAAATGCCGGATCCAATTGTTCGGGGAAATAGATACCCCGCTCTTGTATCCAACCATCGAAATCCTTTTCGGTGATCTTATTGGGATAGTTCAATACCGCATGCCCGGGCAATAAGAAGCTTACTTTGGCTTTCTCATCGGTAATACGGTTACGGGAAATGGTGAAAGGATAAGGCCCGATACGGCTCTTCACCGAACTAATAAAGTTATTGGTATTGTATTGCACAATGAAATTGCCGCCGTTCTTCACATAGTCCATGAGGATACCATATTTGGCAAAGAGGAAGTCGTGCACGTTATAAGCACGTACGCCTGTTATAACAGCATCCATTTGTTTTAATACAGCTGGCGTGATATCCTTTTCCTTTAACAACACAACTTCATATCCCATTTGCTCCAATGCTGCAGGCACTTTATCACCAGCACCTTCAATATAGCCAATGCGTTTACCTACAGTTTGGAGGTCTATGTTCAATACCTTCACTGCATCCTGGTAAAAATAATGGATGGGAGGAATATGATCGTATTGGATGCTGGTCATATTGAGCCAGGCGGGTTGTTCTTCTTTGCCGTTCTTCAATTCTACGTAGGCCTGCAGATTATCCTGCTCAAGCCCTTTCAGCATACCGCTGTTGATGGTAAAATAATACGGTTTGCTTAAACCTTTAACGATGGAGAAACTGGTATCGGTGACTACCGAATTATCATTCTTGAGTCGTTTGGACACTTTAGCAGTATAGTGATCAAATGTTTTATTGGCTGTTACCTTTAGTACAATATCCTGGGCGGCTTTTTCATTTTTACGGAAGATCACGATACCGGGTTCGGTGCTAACTGTGGCCGAGGGCGTCACTACCAACGGGCGGTACAACTCGCCTTTAACAGGGTCGGTGAATTTATACTGTACAGGCCGTACAAAGGTGAAGGGGGTGCCTTCGATACTCACCTCAAAGCTGGCCAGGTAAGAAGGAATGCTTTCCGGGCGGCCTATGAAGTTTTGTTCGTTGACGTTGAAGGAACCTTCGCTCATTTTATGTTCCAGCCAGTACGGTTGAGTAACCGGTTTGGTAGTAAACACATAAATGGGGCGTATGATCACCGTATTGGTATTGATCGCTAAAGGCTTATTGAAAGTAGAATCAAATACATCGAGTGAAAAACGTATTAGTTGTGCATTAGCACCCAGGCGGTTATTAATGGCGGCATTTACCCGCATGGTATCACCCTGTACTACAAACTCCGAAGTGGATGTTACATCCATCCACAAGCCACTGCAACGTTCTACCAACTGCTGTACTTCCTGCAGTTTTTGTGTACGCCAATAACTTCCGGGCAGGTTGCGAATAGCTGCATACAGGTTTACGAGGGCGGGTACCGAACGTTCGGGATGGAGTAAGGAATAAGCATTCAGTACTTCGTCGATCTTTGTTTCTATGGCAGCGCCATTTTCTATTTTGGACCAGGAAGCATTGACATCATCCATAATATCGCTCCTGGCAGCTTCGCCTTCTACAGGGGTAAAATACTCCCAGGCAGTTCCCCTGCCGGCCGGTACACCAAATCCCTGGCTTTTGTGCTGGCTTCTGCTCTCGGCGGCTATTTCACCATAACCCTTGCCCAATACACCATTGTAGCCGCCTACATCTATTTTCAACTGATCGTTGGAAGTAGTATTGGTGCCACCAAAGTTGAAGGTATTCCACATGATGCGTTTTACTTTCCAGGGCTTCACACCTTGTTTCAATTGCTCGGGGAAAGCAGCAGGATCAGCCGCCAGGCGGAATGCCTCATGGGCCAATACAGCGGAGCCGGAGTGATGGCCATGCCCTGCCCGGGCATCTTCGGGGAAACGGGTAATGATGACATCGGGCTGAAAGCGGCGGATCACCCAAACCACATCTGACAAGATCTTTTCTTTACCCCAGGTAGCTAATGCTTCGTCTGTACTCTTGCTAAATCCAAAATCAAATGCACGGGAGAAAAATTGTTCGGCCCCATCAATACGGCGGGCAGCCAACAGTTCCTGTGTACGTATCAGTCCCAGGTCAATACCCTGCTCATCACCTATGAGATTTTGTCCACCATCGCCACGGGTCAATGAAAGATAACCGGTACGATACAGGCGGTCTTTCGACAGGTAGGCCAGTAAACGGGTATTCTCATCATCGGGGTGTGCAGCTATATAAAGTACCGAACCCAATACTTTCAGCTTTTTGATCTGCAAATAAATATCTGCTGCAGAATAAGCCGGTGGGGTTTGGGCCACCAGGTTGAACGTATTCAGTAAGAGCAGTATTGAAAAAGACTACGTTTTGGGTAAAAAATTCTCATCATGGAACTGATAGGTTTTACAACGATGTGCCAAAGTAAGCAAAAGCGGGGCAGTATACTGCCCCGTTGGTATAATTTTAACGATTCGGAAAGAAGATACTATTACTGTCCTACCAGGAATACCGCATTACAGAACAACAGTTTACCATTTTCCCAGAAGTTCCTGAACAGCGGGTTATCGGCCATATACACCACAGATCCCCGGCCATATTCCTGTACCCCGAATAAGACGCCATCTTTCAGCTTTTCTTTCAGGCGGGCGCCTACAAATCCGGCTACCTGGTTGTTTTTTTGATCACCCCTACATTCCAGCTGCCATCTTTAAAAAACTCATAGATATTATCATCCTGCTTGAGGGTGTAATACACACTATCATAACCAAAGGCCAGGGGATGTGAGTTGTCGAGCTCTACTTTAAAGATGGAACCGGGATTAAAGCCGGGAATAAAATCACGCTCCCTGTTCTCATAGCGTTTCAACATGCTGTAATCATCCTTCTTGTCGTCCTTTTTATCGTCTTTCTTATCTTCCTTTTGCTTAATGCCCCATTCGGCACGTGCCAGTTGCGCCACCGCATTTTCCAGGGCTATCAGTTTGCCCCCGTTGCTGACCCATTCTTTCAGGTTATCGTTCATGCCTTTATCGCCAAACAAGCGATAATTGCCATCTGGCAAGATCAATACATCTGTTTCCTTTAATACATTTCCATTCAGGTCGTTGGACCATACGATATTGAGGGGATAACCCAGTTCCTTATCAAAGAAGTGCCATACTTCGCCCATGCCCAGGGAAGATACCCCCTCCCCTGCCAGCAGGGTGATGCGGGGCGCCCGCATGATACGCACCTTGCCCGATCCCAGGTCGAAGCCTTTGTCTACATACCCTGAATTAAGGGAATAGCAGTGCACATCGGCTTTACCAGCGGCATCCAATACGATGCTGTGCAGCGATTCGCCCAGGCCGGCATTGCTGGTACGCGCAATAAGTAAGGTACCCCGCTCAAACTGCTCGCCATTGGCGCTAAAAGGCTCTTCGGCAAAACGCACTTTCACTTTCTTCTTCAGCAATTCTGCCAGGAAACGTACGCTGCTGATGCCATTCCAACGTACAGCATAAGCCAGGCTGGCTTTGCCTTGGGGTGGCATAGCAATAGAAAGTTCTTTGGTAGTAGCCGTTACATACGCATTGAGGCCATAGGTAGTAAGGCCATATACATAGGGCATTGACCAGGCCGTGATATCATACGTGGCCGAGTCGGATAATTTAGAAGTTCTTTCAAACAATACATCTACCAGGTTGGCATTGGGTTGATTGGCATTGATCACCACATCGCGCTGTACTGTTTTAAAGCTTTCACTTTTACCGGTAAAATAATTGAGACCTGTATACGAGGCGGCATTGACATAGGCCCAATCAATACCATTCCGGTCGAGTAGTTTCTTTAAACGGGTAAGTTTATCACCAGCATCGGCTTTGATGATATAGGCTTTAAATTCACCGGGCGGGCTGGTGCGGGCTTTATCGTAATACTTTTTGTACTCCTGTACCAGTTTACCAGCATTTTGTGAGCTTACTTCAATAGTAGCCATACCAGTAGTAAAGTGATGGTACAGGCGGTCCCACAAGGCAAGGGTATCACCATCTTCATTGATCACCGCAGCGCCACCACGGCTATGGCCGCCCTGCTCATAGGTCATACCGATGGCTCCTTTATAAATGGGATAGGTATCGCCATAGCTGGGATAAAACAGGTCAAAGCGTTCTTTGGTAAAGAACAGCCAGCCATTCTCATCAAAGTATTTCGCATTGTTCTTACCAATTTGTACCTGGAACTCACGCTGCCAATTGGTGATCACTTCATGAAAAGGTTCGGCCGCAGGTGCAAAATAATAGGGCTCATTGTATCCCTGCTCATGGTAATCTACATGGATCTGTGGCAGCCATTGGTTGTATTTGGCAAGTCTTTGATGTGACTCTACCTGTGTTTGCCAGGCCCAATCGCGGTTCAGGTCAAAATTGTAGTGATTGGATCTACCTCCGGGCCAGGGTTCGCTGTGCTCGCGGGTAAAGGGTTGTGGATTGGGATTGATGCCCACCACACTGTTGAACCAATTTACATAGCGGTCGCGGCCATCGGGATTGATACAGGGATCAATCACAATGACGGTATTCTTCAACCATTCTTTGGTTTTGGTATTGGATGGATTGATGAGCTCATACAGGGTGAGCATCGCTGCTTCGGAGGAGGAGGTTTCATTGCCATGCACATTATAACTTAACCATACGATGGCTGGCCCTTTTCATCAGGCGCTGCTTTATCGTTGGTCATGCCTGCCAGGCGCAGGTTATTGAGCCTGATCTGCTCCAGGCGCGAGAGGTTGTCGGGTAAGGCAATATAGGCCACCAATAAGGGGCGGCCTTCATTGGTACGGCCATATTCTTCCAGCTTCACCATATTGGAAGCGGTAGCGGCTATTTCTTTAAAATAATTGACGACATTGAAATGAGGGGTGTAGCGGGAACCAAGCTTGTATCCCAGGAACTGTTCGGGCGATTTAACCTGGGTATAACCAATCATTGTAGCGGATACTAAGAGCCATAAGGCCAGGACTTTCTTCATGATATATCGGTATAAGCCATGAAAATAAGGAAATTCAGTTTAGAATACAGGATCCAGAATACAGAATTCAGAAGGAATACAGGATGGATGGCTGGCTGAAAGGTTGATAGGTTGTGAAGTTGAAATGTTGACAGGTTGACAAGGAAACAGCCATTGACGATTGCCGGCTGCGGATTCAATTTTGTTTAGTCAGGCTTTTCGCACTCTTAAGGTGAATCACTCTGCCGCCCGGCTACTGTAGCGCTGCAGCGTGGCCCAACTTTTTAACTGGCAAAAGCTTTCTTAACTAAATAACCTTGATTGCCGGCTGCGGATTCACAAAAAGGCATCCCCGTGCGGGATGCCCCTGAGATTTCTCATGTGACTGTATAGCGAATACTAAGCTCTACTTCCTGGGAAGTGCATTTTTGATGGTCTTGCTCAACTCAAACACATCAATACCGATCCTGGCAAACAGGTACCGGCCATTAAATCCAAACTGGTTGGCGGTAAACAAGAAACGGCCCCTGTTGGAAGCATCCCGCGATGCATTGTAGCCACCTACGGTTTTATTGGCGCCGGTAGTAACCGGTGTGGCATAATAGGCGGAAGGATCATTCCGGGGATCGATGAAGATCCTGTCGGGATAGATATCAAACACATTATTAGCACCGGCGGTAAGGCTGATGCCTTTGGTTACTTTATAGGTCACCACCAGGTCGGTAGTCCATTTGGCCTTAAAGGATTGATCGGTACCAATGGCTACATCATTAAAATAGGCGCCTGTGACGGGATTGGTAGAAACGGGGTCGATATTGTGTACGTATTCCACTTTGCCAAACCGAACGGTACGTGCCATGAAATTCCACTTGGGCAGGTCATAGCTAAAAGTGATATTGATCTTACTCTTGGGTTGTGCAACTTCTATGCGCGAACGTTGCTGGCGGTCGAACAAGCCCGTGCTAAGGTCATTGGCCGGGTTGGCGGCAGGATTGCTCCAACTGGGATTTACCTTGGGATCATCGACTACTGAATTGGTATTCAACCCACCCACCACTTTGTTTTCATTGAAGTTGGCAGCTACTGATAAATTGGCATTGCCCTTCCCTAATTTAAACCTTTCTGTAACCACGATATCAATACCCTTGGTTTCAGTATTAATGGCATTGGTCCAAAATTGGAGGGCATTTACAGAAGCAGGTACATTGTTTTTCTTCATGATAGAATCAACAATGGTATTGCTGCGGGCAAACTGGGTTGACAATACGATGCGGTCATCGATCTTGATGAAATAAGCATCCACGGTAAAGGTGAGGTGATTGCCTACGGTACCCACCACACCAGCGGAAAAGCTGGTAGAAGTTTCAGGCTTCAGTTCCTTGATACCAAAAGCATCACGTACAACAGGATTATAGTTATTGGCAGTTAATGCCTGTAAGGGCAATCCACCCACAAACTGGGTAGAGGTGTTTTGAAAATAACGCTGGTGCAGGGAAGGGGCGCGGAAACCGGTACTTACCGAAGCACGTACGGCCAGGTACCTGTTGATATTGTAACGACCGGTGATCTTACCGCTCAGGTTATCATAATTGGCGCCAAATTCTTTATAGGTTTCATAACGCGCAGCTGCACCCAGGATAAATTTTTCACCCTGCAACTCACCATCTGCATAGAGGGCAAATACATCACGATGGGCTGTGGTGGAATCGGACGGACGGAAGCCCGGAAATACTTGTGCACCTGGCACTGCAGGGCCACCAGCAGGGGTATATACCAGGGAGGTACCGGGATAATTAGGCACTGGCTCGGGCTGGAATCTTCTTCCGTTTACAGAAGTATCCATCCATGAATTGAGTTCACCGGGACGGATGAGGTAACGCTCATACCGGTATTCTCCACCAAATGCAAAGTTGATGGTTTTCTTTGCTCCAATATCGAACAGCCTGTTCACATCCAGGTTCAGGGTGTTTTGCAGGAAGGATAATTTACCGGCATAAAATTCAGTTTGTACCTGGTCACTGGCGGGCAGGGAGGCATTGCCGGTGTTCTTAATATCATACCGGATGGTATTGCGGCCCAGGGTATTGCTCACATCGAGATCCCAGTTGCCCAGGTCGGCTTTAATGCCCGCAATCAGGGAGTAATCGTTGATCTTGGTATGTATCTGTGGCAGGAACCCATCATAATAGTAACGTTGTCCGTTGGCCAGTACAGGCTGTTGGCTCCAGGAATTGGGGTTGCGGCTAAAACCGCTGGCAGCGCCTGTTCGATGGGATCCTCCTACTGTGAAATAAGCTTCTACTTTATCGCTGATGGGGAAACCGGCATTGAGGAAGGCACCCAGGTTATTGGCTGAGGAATTACCGGCTACAATATTGCGACGGTCGTATTTGCGTTCGGCAGCAAAAGCCTTGTCTTTATCGATCAGCCAGCGGTAATAGTCTGTAGGATGCACGCCCGGCGGTACTGCCGAAGTAGGAGGCAATGATCCGGCATTGCCATAGTAGAGGAGGGGGATATTGTCCAGTCCGCTGCGGTTACTGCCATCTCTTTTAAGCCATTGGCCGCTGAGGTTAATATAGGCGCCTTTTTGTTGGCATGCCCCAGGCTGAAATCGATCTGCCGGTTCAAGCCGTCATTGATATTCACCCCACCTGCATAAGGCATGGAAGTAATGTTTTCGCCGGCTTGTCCGGATATATTGAAACCCGTGTAGTTTTTCTTCAGTACTACATTGATCACGCCGGCAATGGCATCGGAACCATATTGGGCAGCAGCGCCATCGCGCAATACTTCAATACGTTCGATAGCAGCGGCGGGAATGGCATTGAGGTCGGTACCTACCGATCCACGACCTACGGTACCATTGATGTTTACCAGTGCGGTGGTATGCCTGCGTTTGCCATTGACCAGCACCAGTGTTTGATCGGGCCCCAGGCCGCGTAAGCCTGCCGGGTCAATATGGTCGGTACCATCCGAAATGGTTTGACGGGCCGATTGGAAGGAAGGAGCGGCATAAGTAAGCATTTGGGACAGGTCGGCCTGGGCAAATTGTTTTATTTCCCGTGTACTGATCACATCCACGGGCACGGCCGTAGTGAGTTTACTACGGGGCTGCCGGGAGCGGGAACCGATGACGACTACGCTGCCCAGGTCGGCAATTACTTTCAAGGTGGCATCCTGCTGTACCGTGCCGCCAGCTGCCACTACTACCTGGAAGCGTTGTGTTTCCTGGCCTACAAAACTTATTAAGAGGGTATACGTACCAGAAGGGACCCGTAGGGAATAACTGCCCGAAGCATCGCTAAGTGTTCCGCCTTTTTGCCCTTCAATAGCAATAGAAGCGCCACTTAACAAATTGCCGCTGGCATCTTTAATAATTCCACGAATGGTACCGGTAGTTTGTGCGAAGGTTGACAGGAAGGTGAGTAACAGGAATGTAAGAACACTCACCCCACGAATTGGGTAGATAGATTTTCTCATAATCTGGAGTCCGGTTTGTTTTGGTTAAATGCGGCCCCATGGCCATACATTGATATACGTAAGATAAAATATTTTATTGAATTAGCTTTGGTATTTTTAAAGTCCCAACCGAAAAAGCGTTATATGAGAAAAAAGTACACCTATATATTACTGGTAGCAGTGCTATTGTATGGCTGCGCCGGCAACCGCCCGGTAATAGGCCCTAAGCAGGTCAACCCTTACCAATACACCATTCAGAAAAAAGCAACTGGTACACATGGCGCCGTTGTATCGGCCCATCCCCTGGCCAGTGAAGCAGGCCTGGCTATCCTGAAACTAGGAGGCAATGCTATTGATGCCGCCATTACCACCCAATTGGCGCTGGCCGTCGTATACCCCGGCGCCGGTAACCTGGGTGGTGGAGGTTTCCTGGTAGCCCATCTGGCTGATGGTAAGGATATTACACTGGATTACCGGGAAAAAGCCCCTGCCAAAGCCCACCGTGATATGTACCTCGATGCTACGGGTAAAGCCATTACTTCCCTTAGCCTTTATGGTCACCTGGCCTCCGGCGTACCCGGAACGGTAGCCGGATTATTTGCTGCTGCCCAATATGGCAAATTACCCTTTAAGCAACTCATACAGCCCGCTATTGACCTGGCCGAAAAAGGATTTGTGATCACCGCTGATGAAGCCAGCGACCTGAACCGCACACGCGAAGCATTTGTGAAATACAATACGATAACGCCTGCATTTGTAAAAGCCAGTCCATGGAAGGCCGGAGATACGTTGATACAGAAAGACCTGGCCAATACCCTGAAGCGCATCCGCGATCAGGGACGGGCCGGATTTTATGAAGGCGAGACTGCCCGGCTCATCGTGGAAGAAATGCAACGCGGCAAGGGTATCATCAGTTATGACGACCTGAAAAACTATCAGGCCAAAGACAGGCAGGCATCTATTTTTGATTATAAGGGATATACGGTGGTGACCATGCCACTGCCCAGCAGTGGTGGCATCTTACTGCCCCAGATGATGAAGATGATCGAGGACAAACCGATCAAATCATACGGCTTTCAAACAGCCCAATCGGTACAACTGATGACGGAGGTAGAACGCCGGGCTTATGCCGACAGGGCGAAATTCCTGGGCGACGTGGACTTTTATAAAGTACCCATTAAAACGCTCACCAGCGATGCCTATGCCCGGGAAAGAATGAAAGACTATGATCCTTCCAAAGCAGGCAGCAGTGCAGCCATACAAGCAGGCATCATTCCCGAAAGTGAAGAAACTACCCACCTTAGTGTATATGACAACAGTGGCAATGCGGTAGCGGTGACCACAACGCTAAATGGTGGTTATGGCAGCAAAACAGTGGTTGGCGGTGCGGGATTCCTGCTCAACAATGAAATGGACGATTTCAGTGTAAAACCCGGCGTACCCAATATGTATGGAGCGGTAGGGGGTGATGCCAATGCCATTGTACCCGGCAAGCGCATGTTGAGTTCGATGACGCCTACCATCGTATTGAAAAACGGCAAACCCTACCTGGTAATAGGCACGCCTGGGGGTACCACCATTACCACTTCGGTATTCCAGACCCTGGTCAACATACTGGAATTTGATATGAATGCCGATGATGCGGTAAATAAACCCAAGTTCCATCACCAATGGCTGCCCGATGAGCTCATGGTAGAAAGAGACTTCCCGGTGGCTGTGCGGGAGCAACTGCAGAAAATGGGTTATAAGGTCACCCAACGTAATGCGATCGGTCGTACGGAAGTGATCCGCCTATTGCCCGATGGCAGCTTTGAAGCAATAGGTGATAAACGGGGCGATGATCATGCGGCGGGTTACTAATTGAAAATTGAGCATTGAGTATTGAACATTTTGTTAGTTGTCTGTAGAAAGCTCTATCAATATTCAACTTTCCATGCTCCATGTTAAAACCCGTTAATCCCGGCCATCGTTTTTCTGAACGATTTACCTTTGCATCAAACAAATAGTCATGTCAAACAGTGTAGGCACTCTATTCTTATCCAGCGCCATCAAACGCCTGCGTTATTACAAAACATTGGGGGAACGGACTTTTGCACAATTGGAAGAAAAAGACTTCTTGTATCAACCCAATCAGCCATCCAATAGCATAGCCATTATCATCCAACACCTGCATGGAAATATGCTGAGCCGCTGGACCAATTTCCTTACGGAAGATGGCGAAAAACCCTGGCGAAAAAGAGACGAGGAGTTTGGGGTGATCCAATATTCTAAAGCACAGTTGCTGGATAAGTGGGAACAGGGATGGGCCTGTTTCCTGGGTGCGCTGGAATCCTTAACTGAAGCCGATCTATTAAAAACAATCACCATTCGTCAGGAGCCCCTGATCGTGGGGATGCCATTAACCGGCAATTGGCCCACTATCCTTATCATGTGGGTCAAATTGTGTACATCGGCCGTATGATCAAGGACCAATCCTGGCAAAGCCTTTCTATAGAACCCGGAAAATCAGCCGAGTACAATGCCAGTGAGGGTATCAAGGACCCGGCGAACAGGTAAGGGCTAGTTATTACTTAACCAGTCTTTTAGTTGTAGAAGCGGTTCGTTTTTCTTTTGTATAAGATCGTCTAGTAATCGCTCATAGGCACTCAACCGATTATTTATTACGTTGTGCAAGCCATTTCCCCTGGCAGGTAAGCCATAGCTACTTATATCAATATTGCTTTTTTGCAGGCCGCTATGATCCAATCTTCCAATTTTGGTTTTAATATAAATATCCTGTTGTTTAGCTTTTCATCAACACAGTATTTAATGCCAAAGGCTTCCTGTTTTACCTGAAGCATCTGCTCATAAGGATTGGGAACGGCGCTGGGATCTTCATCCACCATGGCCAACTGGTTTTTGTAATTGCGGATATGGGCAAATACCCTATTTTTCCTGCATGATGTTGGATTTGCTTTTTTGTATACCCCAACTTCTTCAACAAAGTTTCATCAGGGATACATTCAACGTGTATAACCATAATGATTAATCAATGATTCGGTCAAGATTCAGGAAAACATCGGCGTTCAAATCTAAAACTTCACCTATCTGTGCTTCATTTAAGACTGTGACCTTTGTTTCATAGTCCTTCATGGAAACCACACAAACATTAATATCCTGCGCTTTAGATTTTTCAATCAGGTGCATCAAAAGGTAAGGGTTGTGAGTAGTAAGGAAGAATTGGTTTGTTTCATCGAGAGCAATTCGCTCTCCTAAAAACCAGTATAAAAGGGGAAAGTATTGCTGTCTGGCTCGTCAAATAACAATACAGATTCCTTATTAGACATAATAGCCATCATATAAAAAACAACACGCTGCAAAGTTTCTGAAATAGCATGGTAAGGATAACTATAAATTTCGTCATTAACCACCTTGCTCATATTAATTTCGTTCTCTGCCGGCTTCAGTGTTAGCCTAAATCCTTTACTCAGAAAAATTCCGAAACCCAACTCCGGAAATCCTTATTACTGAGCAACAAGGCAGGAAGATTATCACCGTAGGGAGGTGCAAGATGTGGGTAAAAATTAATTGCAAAACTGCTTAATCTTTTATACTCATAAAAACGAAACTCAGTTGTAATGAGATTTCCTGTGTTTAATATCAACCCATCATGTGCAATCCTCATATTAGGAAACTCCGACGAAATGGGCAATGCTTCAAAATGAAATTGATTTTCTGGAACACCGTCTGCACGCACGGCATATTTCAACCTATAGCCCGCGACATCTGCAAGCACTTCGATTGGTCTATTAATATTAAAATCAAAAAAAAGGTCCCCCATATTTTTATACCTGATGATATCCTTCGAAACCTCCTTTCCAATTACGCCCTGACTCATCAGGCTCAGTGCCTCAATAATATTGCTTTTACCACTATTGGGCTCCCCAATAAAAACATTCAATTTCTTACAATCCAGCTCTATGTTTCTTATTGATTTATAATTATTTATGCTAATTTTTTGTATCATCCGGCCCTGTTATAATTAATGAGATCAGTTTTTTTATAATGCGAAAAGGATTAAACCAAGCTACTTAGAAATAGTCCCGTCGCATCAACTGTTCTTCCAATCTATTACCGAAGGTACTTTTCTTTACTACAATCCCATACTGTTTTTATCTAAATACTCCCCTGGATATTGTACTAAAACCGCATGTATGCCCGACCTCCGATGGTTGACACCCTCCCGGTTATGAATTCTCCGCTGGGCATTTACCACAAGCCCTCCCCGGTTACCCACTCCCCCTTGTTAAGCCCCCTTAAAGCCGATATTTATCAATTCATTTCAATTCATTGGTACTGAATTTGCTCAACACTATGGAATACCTAATTTTACACCCGAATACGTAGTTCCTGAGAAAATTTTGGAAAATATCCCGGACCGTGCTGCTGGTACTGATCGGCCTGATCTTACTGGCCTGGATGGCCGTCCAAACAACTCCTGTCCAGAACTGGCTTGTGCACCAGGTTACCAAACGCCTTTCCAAAGACCTGCATACGACGGTAGAGATCAAACATGTTGATTTTGCCTTATTTAATAAAATGGTGCTGCAAGGCACGCTGGTAAAGGACCAGCAACAGGATACGCTGCTTTATGCCGGGGCCGTAAAAGTGAATATTACGGACTGGTTCTTCTTCAAAGACCGCATTGAACTCAAATACATTGGCCTGCAGGATGCCGTGATCCATTTGCAACGGCAAGACTCTATCTGGAACTACCGCTTCCTGGCCGATTATTTCAGCGGCCCCAAGGACACCACCACCAAAAAGGGAAGTATTAATCTCGACCTGAAAAAGTGGAGTTCGACAATGTTGCCTTATTGCAGCGGGATGGCTGGCGCGGGGAAGACATGGAAATGAACTTTGCGGCCCTGAAGATCGATGCCGATAAACTGGACCTCACGCAACGGAAGGTAAGGATCAATACGGTGGCGCTAGACCAACCGGTATTTTCCATCTCCAATTATGAAGGCAAAAGACCCGATTCGCTAAGGCCCAAAGATATTGAGACCAGTTTTGTGAATGACCCCGCCCACCTACGGTGGAACCCCGGCAATTGGGATATCGCCATCCAGGAAGTGACGCTCAACAAGGGAACCTTTAAAAGTATCTTACAAACAGATGAAGCAATAGCTGCTTATTTTGACCCCAGTCACATCGAGTTCAACGAAATCAATGCGCATTTTAAACAGGTGGCATTTAAACAAGACTCCATCACGGCCAATATGCAGCTCAATACGAGGGAACGCAGTGGGTTGATCGTCAAAAAGCTAAATGCACAGGTAAGGATACACCCGGAAGCGATGGAATTTCATCAGCTTGACCTGCAAACCAACCGGAGCCATCTGCACAATTACTTCGCCATGCGTTATGATACTTTTTGATGACATGGCCGATTTTGTTTCCAAAGTGCGTATGGAAGCGGATTTCAATGAGGCCGACCTGGACAGTGATGATATTGCCTTCTTTGCACCAGCTATGCAGAACTGGAAAAAGAAGATCCGCATCAGTGGGAAAATAAAGGGGCCGGTAGAAAACCTCACTGCCCGTAAGTTGATCGTAGAAGCCGGAAAAACACGTACCTCAACGGTAATATCAGCATTAAAGGTTTGCCGGATATCAACAATACGTTCATTGATTTTGTAGCCAATGATTTCAGAACCACTTACCCGGATGCCCTTACCATTATTCCCCAATTAAAAAGATTCAGCAACCAAGGATCGACAAACTGGAATACCTGCAGTTCAGGGGCAACTTTACGGGCTTCATCAATGACTTTGTAACCTACGGAACCATTCGCACCAATTTGGGTACGATTGTGAGTGACCTGAACATGAAATTTCCGGAGAAAGGCAGTCCCTCATATTCGGGCAAATTAAGAACAGATAGTTTTAACCTGGGCCAGTTTGTGGATGTAGCTCAAATAGGAAAGATCAGCTTTAATGGCGGCGTATACGGCATTGGTATGAAAGCCAATAGCCTCAATGCCAAACTGGATGGCACCATCCGGTCGCTGGAATTAAAGGGCTATACCTACCAGAACATCACGGTAAAGGGAACAGTAGCCAAGCGTTTGTTCAATGGGGAACTGATCTCTAATGACCCCAACTTGCAGTTCACGTTGAATGGATTGGTTGACCTGGGTAAAGAAATACCACAATTTAACTTCGATGCCAATATTACCAAGGCCGATCTGAAGAATATTAAACTATTACAGGATAGTGTAGAGGTAACGGGCAAATTCCGATTCAACTTCAGCGGTAATACGATCGACAACTTCCTGGGAACAGCCCGTGTATATGAAGCATCGGTATTCAAGAAGGGGAAACGCATTTCGTTTGACTCCCTCAATATTGAATCCAAAACCCTGGGCACCAACAAGGTCATTACAGTGTTAAGCAATGAATTTGATGCAGCCCTGGTAGGCCAGTTCTCTATCCTTGACCTCCCCTCCTCTTTCCGTACTTTCCTGCACAAATATTATCCCAGCTACATCGGTGAGGGCCGTGTGATGCAACATGACGAAAATTTCAGTTTTGTGATCACCACCAAGAAGGTGGATGAATACCTCGATTTTTTTGACAAGAACCTGAATGGATTTAACTACAGCACAGTTACAGGCCGGATCAATACGAAAGAAAACCTGCTGGATCTGAACGTAGAAGTGCCGCAGTTCAGTTACAAGAATATCGCATTCTACAATGTAGCCTTGAAAGGTACAGGTAACCTGGATAGTCTTTCACTGGAAAACTCCATCGCTGATGTATACCTCAATGATAGTCTCCATTTTCCTGGCTCTACCATCGAGATCCGTTCGGCCAATGACATTTCGGATATCACGCTTAAAACAAGTGCCAGTCAAACGCTCAATTCGGCCAATGTAGTAGCCCGTGTACAAACCATGCCTAAAGGGGTGCGCATTGTTTTTAATGAATCGCATTTTGATGTAAATGGCAAGAACTGGCTTATTGATAAGGATGGAGAATTGGTTTTAAGTGAGGACCTGGTAACGGCCGATGGGGTAAAAATATACAGTGGCGACCAGGAAATACTGGTCACCACGCATCCTTCAGACATTGGCAATACCAACGATATCAAAGTAGAACTAAAGAAGGTTAACATTGGCGACTTTACGCCCTACATTACTAAAACAACCCGCCTGGAAGGTTTGCTCAATGCCACGGTGGATGTAATGGATCCTTTTGGCAAAATACAGGTGGAAATGAATGGTGAGGCCGAACAGTTCAGGCTGGATAATGATTCATTGGGAAGGGTTCAATTGAATGCCAATTACAACCAGCGGAGTGGCGCTGTAAACTTTGCGGCCAATTCGGACAACAAGGATTATGTGTTTGATGTGAAAGGCGTTTATAACCTGTTTGACGACAGTACCAATAGTAAAATACCACTTGACCTGACTGGCAATTTCAAAGACACCAGGATAAATGTGCTGGAGAAATACCTGTCGGGCGTATTTAAAAACATCAATGGATTTGCCACGGGGCAGTTACGTATCACAGGGCCTACGGACAACCTGAAATACCTGGGCAAGGTACAATTGCGTGATGGGGAACTGCGGGTGAACTATACCAATGTATTGTACCGGATACCGGCTGCTACCTTTGATTTTAAAGATGATCATATCAACTTTGGCAGCTTTGCCATCCGGGATGAATATGGCAATACCGGTACGGTAAGCCGGGGATATTGAAACACCAGGGATTTGACAACCTGGATTTTGATTTTGCCATCAACAGCAATAAGTTGCTGGTATTGGCTACAGATGGTACGGGCAAAGACCCATTCTTTGGAACCGTGTTTGCCAAAGTGAATATGACGCTGAAGGACAAGCTGGAGGATATGAAGATGGACATCAAGGGTGAGCCCGCAGATAGCTCCAGGTTGTACATCCGTTCGGGTGCGTCCAGGCAGAGTGGTGAAACAGATTATATCGTATGGAAGGTATATGGCCGCGAGATGAAAGAGGTGGATGCTTTTAAGGGCAGCAACCTGAAAGTATCATTGGACGTTACGGCCAACAACTACATCAATATGTACGTGATACTGGATGAGTTGACGGGTGATATCATCCAGGCGGTAGGGCATGGCAACCTTAAAATGACAGCCCGCACGGATGGGGAGTTTTCCATTTCGGGCCGGTATGATATCGACAAAGGCTATTACAATTTCAATTTCCAGTCGTTGTTGCGTAAACCCTTTGTACTGCGCCCCAATGCGGGCAACTATATCCAATGGCAGGGCGATCCTTATGCCGCTACCATCAAGATCGATGCGGAATATACAGCCGAGAATGTACGTTTCAGCGACCTGGGTTTGGATGCCTTCTCCCTGCAGTCAGGTTCTGATGCTTCAGGCGGTATCAATAACAATGTGCGTAAGTACCGTGGATCGGTAATTGTGGTAGCCACTTTGAAGAACAGGCTCATGCAGCCCGATATCAGTTTCCAGATAGAAATGCCTCAAAACAGTACGCTGAAGAATGATGCCGACGCGCTGGCCATCCTGCAGCGTATTCAAAATGACGCCAATGAACTGAACAAACAGGTAGCCTTCCTTATAGTGTTCAACAGCTTTGGCCCCTTGTCTACTTCCACCAACCAGGGCGCCCTGGCCAACCTGGCTTTTGAAGGGGTGGTGATCAACAGTATTTCCGGTGTATTGTCCAATACCCTCAGCAAGCAGTTCTCCAATATCTTTCAGAAGATCTTCAACGATAAAAGCATCAAGGTCAACTTCAATGCGCAGATGTACAGTGGATCGAACTTCATTGATAATGTAAACCGCAATAAGTTTAATATTGACCGCACCAACCTGAACTTCAACATTGGTAAAAGCTTTCTCAATGAACGGTTAACCTTCACCTTTGGCAGTGCGCTCGACTTTGGCCTTAGTTCGCAACAGGTGCAGGCTACACAGAACCTTCAATTCCTGCCTGATATTACTGCCGAATGGAAAATACGGGCCGATGGCAAGGTAGTGCTCACCTTCTTCTATCGCGATTCATATAACTATATGAGTGGTGTAGGCGCCCGCCAAAACCGCTCCGGCGCCAGTATCAGTTACCGGCACGATTTTGACCGGCTGGGTGATATATTCCGGAGTGAACGCAAAAGAAAAGAGAAAGCAGATCAAAGGCGGGTTATAGACTCTACCAATGCTACCTCATCATCTGATAGCAGTAAGTCGGATACAGCAGGTAAACAACCTTAGGAAAGCTGCGAGCTACTCATTGCATTAAAAACATCGAATGTTACCAATAAAAAAGCCCCTTCTTACAAAGGGGCTCGAAGCTCATAGCTAGCAGCTCGGCGCTGTTTACTTATCCTTTCAAAATTTCGTGTCCTAATTTATCGCGCTTAGTAGTGAGGTATTTTTCGTTGTGCGGATTGGGGCATATTTCAATGGGAACTGCTTCCACCACTTCCAGGCCATAACCCAATAAGCCCGCCCTTTTCTTGGGGTTGTTGCTCATAAGGCGCAACTTGGTTACATTCAAGGCACGCAATATCTGTGCACCAATACCATAATCACGTTTATCCATTGGGAAGCCCAGGTGAAGATTGGCTTCTACGGTATCGTAACCATTTTCCTGTAATTTATAAGCTTTCAGTTTGTTCACGAGGCCAATACCCCGGCCTTCCTGGTTCATGTATACGATGACGCCCTTGCCCTCTTTTTCTACCATCTCCATGGCAGCATGTAACTGATCGCCGCAATCGCAGCGCATAGAACCCAGGATATCGCCGGTAAAGCAGGAGGAGTGTACCCTTACCAGTACAGGTTCATCCTGTTTCCACTCGCCTTTGATCAACGCCAGGTGTTCCATACCAGAGCTCTTTTCCCGGAAAGCAATGAGTTTAAAATGCCCAAACTGGGTAGGCATATCCACCCGCACAATTTCTTCTATCAGGCTATCACGTTTAAGGCGGTATTCAATAAGGTCTTTTATGGAAATGAGTTTCAGGTCAAACTTTTTGGCTATTTCCTCCAATTCGGGAAGGCGTGCCATGGAGCCATCTTCATTCATGATCTCCACCAGTACACCAGCGGGTTCCAATCCGGCCAGCTGAGCCAGGTCGATGGTAGCTTCCGTGTGCCCGGCCCGGCGTAATACCCCACCCTCTTTGGCACGTAAGGGGAAGATATGTCCCGGGCGGCCCAGGTCCTCCGGTCTGGTGGCCGGGTTGATCAAAGCCTGGATGGTTTTGGCGCGGTCATGCGCCGAAATACCAGTGGTGCAGCCATGCCCCAACAGGTCGACAGAAACGGTGAAAGCGGTTTCGTGTAAGGCCGTATTGTTATTGACCATCAATCCCAACTGCAGTTCTTCGCAACGGCTTTCCGGCAAAGGGGCACAGATTAGACCACGGCCATGTTTGCTCATGAAATTTATAACCTCGGGGGTTACATTCCGGGCTGCTGCGATGAAATCACCTTCATTTTCACGGTCCTCATCATCTACCACAATAACCATTTTCCCGTTTTTAATGTCTTCTATCGCACTTTCTATTGTATCAAGCATGGAGCTAAATTTGACGCGAAGTTACTAATTAAGGTACAAGTTACAAGACTGGTGGTTACTCCCCCATCTATCCTAAGTAATTGATTTTTAGCAATTATCTTACCATGGCCAATGATCACACCTGTAATTGAAAAAGAAGTAATCCTCCAATCCGGTAATTGAGCGCCCGTAACAGGCAATTAATTGCTGTATACCAGTAGTATAACGCCTTAAATGAGCAAAAGGTTGCTGCCAGGCAGCCAGTGGGGTGAATATTATCGCTGTGTAAAGATGCAGCATTTGGACAATGGTATTTGCCCTGTATAATAGTTCATAGAAATGATAAATGGAGCAGGAATATCGGGGTTTTTGGGTAGTTCAGCGGGCGTGCATTGCTGTGCATAACCTGTGTATGCAATTTTAACTTTTCCTTTTATTTTCTGTTACATTTGCCGCATCGACTGAAAATTATCCTGATTCCCTTTGAAACTCTCCACCGATTCTTGTTTTTCCATGAAAAGCAAAAAAGTTCCATTTTACCCAGAAACATTGACCTATGCTGTGATGCAGCCGGAATTAATCATTTGATAATAGCAGTTGATCCATAGAGCGGACCAGATCATTGTTTCTTTGCGCCCTGAAAATATAAACATGCATATATGAGAAGATCCACACAGATCATTTTGTTTTTTTGCTGGCTATTGTCAGCTTTACAAGCGTGGTGGCGCAGGTCACCACCAGTAGTATGACTGGCGTTATCAAAACCGACAAGGGTGATGCGCTGGTAGGAGCTACTGTAACCCTTAAACATGAACCTACAGGATCCGTATTTACTGTTATTACCAGAACAGGTGGCCGGTTCGATGTAGCGAATATTCCTCCCGGTGGCCCTTATGCCGTAAAAGTATCTTATGTAGGGTTTTCCGATTTCACCAGGTCTGATATCAATATCCCCTGGGTGAAAAATTTGATCTGCAAGCCACACTGGCCGGCGCTGGTGTAGAACTGCAGGCGGTAACCATCAGTGCAGGCCGCAGAAGCGTTACCGTTAAAACCGGTGCTTCTACCAACATCAGCAACAGGCTGGTACAAAACCTGCCCAACGTTGCCCGTAACCTCACCAACCTCACCCGCCTTACCCCACAGGCCAATGGCAATAGTTTTGCCGGTATGAATAACCGTTATAACAATATTACCATTGACGGTTCTTTGTTCAACAACAACTTTGGCCGTAGCGGTGATGGTATGGTGCCCGGTGGCGCTACCTCTGCTATCTCCGTTGATGCGGTTGACCAGATCCAGGTAAATATCGCTCCTTACGATGTACGTCAGTCGGGCTTTATCGGTGGCGGTATCAATGCTGTTACCCGCCGTGGTACCAACAACTGGTATGGAACTGCGTATGGTTATTACCGCGATCAAAGCTTCAATGGCAAGAAAGTAAAAGGACAGACTGTACCCAATGCCGACCGTTCAACCAAGATCTTTGGTGGTAGCATAGGCGGTCCGATCATTAAGGATAAACTGTTTTTCTTTGTTAACTATGAGCAGGAAAACAGAACCCAGCCCGGGCAAACATTTGTTGCCAAGAAAGATGCAGGTGATACAGGTCCCAATGTGACCGGTGTACTGGCCAGCGACCTGGACAAATTAAAACAATACCTGATCTCCAATTATAAATATGATCCAGGTATTTACCAGGGGTATGATTTTGAAACTGATAATAAAAAATTCCTGGGCCGTATAGATTGGAACATCACTCCCAAACACCGTTTAACACTCCGTTATACGCAGTCTGAAACCAATGATGATGACCAGATCAATTCATCCAGTGGTCCAATCAACCGTATCAACAGCAATAGCCGTCGCGGTGGCCGTGGTACAGGTGGTTTGAACTTCTCCGGTTCCAACTTTAAGAACAATGTAATCGTAAAATCGGGTGTTTTGGAATTGAACTCTAATTTCAGCTCCAGGGTAACCAACCAGTTAATTGCTTCTTATACCGACAACCAATTGAAGCGCATTCCCAACAGCACGGCTGCCTTTGTTGACATCATGCGTGATGCGGATAACGTACTGACCTCCTTTGGTACTGATCTGTTCTCTTACCAGAACAGCATCAGCGACAAGGCCCTGAATATAGCCAACAACCTTACCATTAACCTGGGTGAGCACACTTTGACTGCCGGTGTAAGTTATGAGTACCTGCAGTTTGCCAACTCCTTTACCAGCGGTGCAGGTCCTGCCTACTATCGCTTTGCTTCTTTACAGGATTTCCTGGACAACAAAGCCCCTACCCAGTTTACAGTAGCTTATGATCCAACTAACCGTCTCGGCATTAAAGTGCCCGAAGCCAAATTTGCCCAAGTAGGTATCTATGCACAGGATGTATGGACCCCTTCGGCCAAGTTTAAGCTGACTTATGGCCTGCGTGTTGATCTGCCCTTCTATCCTTATGATCCTCCGCGGAACCCAGCACTCGAAGCAGTTACCTTTAAAGATGCTGATGGTAAAGATGAGCGTTTTGACGTAAGCAAATGGCCTAAACAAAAGCCTTTGTTCTCTCCCCGCGTAGGTTTTACCTATGATCCGGAAGGCGACAAATCGATCATTGTTCGTGGTGGTACCGGCTTATTTACCGGCCGTATCCCCTTCATCTGGCTGGTAAACCAAGTAGGAGATAATGGCGTGATCAGGGCTGCATTTATCGCTAGTACTACAACCAACCCAAAACTCGCCGACGTCCGATACAATCCTGACCGTAACACCTATATCCCAGCCCAGGGCGATATCCCTCCTGTAGGTACGACCATCCCTGGCGGACGTCCTTCTTACAGTGCGGTTGACAAAGACTTTAAAATGCCGCAGGTTTGGAGAAGTAACCTGGCTGTAGACAAACGCTTTGCAGGAAACTATGTATTCACCCTCGAAGCTATTTATACCAAACAGGTGAACAATGCCTTTTTCCGGAATGCCAACCTGGGTGCACAAAATGGTACACTGGCGGGTGCAGACAAAAGGCCTTATTATAATAACCGGTTAAATGACAACATTAACCAAATGATCGTGTTGGATAATACCAGCAAGGGGTACAGTTTTTCATTGACAGCCCAGGTACAAAAAACCTTCTCCAATAACTGGGAAGCAGGTTTAGCGTATACCTGGACATTGGCTGAAGAAGTAGCCATCGGTAGCTCTGACCAGAGCGCCAGTGGTTTCAACACCAACAATATCATCTACAACCCCAACAGGCCCGACCAAGGACCTTCTAACTATTCCATTCCTCATCGCATTGTAGCCAACCTGTCCAAACGCTTCAATTACTGGGGTGGCAGAACAGCTACCACCATTGGTATGTTCTACGCAGCACAGCCGCAGGAAAGGTATACATACCGTTATGGTACTGACATCAACAACGATGGTCAGTCCAACGATATGCTGTATATTCCGAAAGATGCTTCTGAGATTAAATTTGTGGAAGGATATAAACCCAGTACCACTAATCCCAGAACCTATACAGCCAAGGAACAAAGCGATGCCTTCTTTGCTTTCATAGAGAGCGACAAATACCTTCGCAAGCACAAAGGTCAGTATATTGAAAAATATGGCGCCCTGCTTCCCTGGTCGCACACCCTTGATGTCAGGGTATTGCAGGATTTCAATTTCACTGCCGGTGGAAGGAAACATACTGTTCAATTCAGTGTTGACCTGCTCAATGCGCTTAACCTGATTAATTCACAGTGGGGTTACCGCTACCAGTATACTCTGGGTACCTTCCAGGATATGGGTATCCTTGGCAAGCCTTCCACCTTCAACAAGGACAATCCTACCTTTACACTTGATGCAGATAATCTACCCAAGTCAGGTTATCAGCCCAACTATACTACCACCAGCACATGGGGTATTCAGTTAGGCCTGCGTTATATCTTTAATTAATAAAGATTGATCATAAAAGATGGGGCGACTTCGTAATGAAGCCGCCCTATCTTTTAGCTACCGGGTGATCTTTCGGGTTAGTGTTTATTGGTTTGTGAGGCGTAGGTACTTTCAAATATTTTATTGGCATTGGCAGCTTCAAACCCTTCGCGCCGGTGCTGCCTGGTAATATGGACAGGATCGAGGTCCTGAAAATCAGGCAATACCCTGCGTTCGGCAAACTCTACATAAGAACCGGCAATACGGTGCTTTTCGCCGCCTGCAAATTCAGCGTCCATCATTCCCGCTACTGTTGAGCTTTGCAGCAGTAAGCCATCAGGGCTCATTTTAAACTTACCACCTGCATCATTGAGTACGAGGCCATGGCTTTCCAGGAACTGGTTGAACTGTTCAATCGTATTGTAACCGGGCTTCAGGTTATGTACGCTGATGGTGAAATGATTGAGGTAATAACGATTGTAGATGGCCCAGGAAGCATATTCACTTTCTTTGGCCAGGGCGGTAAAATCGTTATAAGCAGGGATGCGCCAAAGGCCACAGTGCAGGAATTCATCTACCAGGGCTGCATTGTCCAGGTTCAACTGCAATACCGGATCACTCACTACCTCATCCGTATAGCTGTGTATAAGCTGTTGCGTGGCAGGTGAAAGGTCTTTCACCCGCAGCTCACTGATAAAAATACGAGGCTGAGAAGGTGCAGGAGGTGCATACCAATAGGCATCCAGCTTCTTTTCGGAGAAATAATAATAATCCCTTTTGGTATACCCATGGTGCAGGAATATTTTTCCAGCGACTGGATGCCCAGGTGGGGCACCCCCATGGTTCTGAATGCAATATGGTCATTCTCTATATCGGCGCCCGATCGTATCAGGCCTTCCTGCACCATTGCCGGGATCACTTTATCAACATCCGGCACGCGCTCTTTATAGCGGCGCATCAAACCATCCAATATCAATTGCAAATTATTCATGGCTATACTTGTATTTAATATTAAAGATTGGACAATACCTCATCCAGATGATGCACCATATCGGCTGCATTCTCTTTACTGAATACGAGGGGTGGTTTTATTTTCAGTACATTGTACAACGGACCATCGGTGCTAAGCAGGAACCCTCTTTCTTTCATCCTTTCTACCACCGCATTGATCTCGGCTACAGCCGGCTCTTTGGTAACCCTGTCTTTCACCATTTCGGCGCCTACAAAGAGCCCATGCCCGCGCACATCACTGATGATGGCATGTTTGCTCATCAACCCTCGCAGCTTTTCCATTAAAAAATTACCGGTTTCAAGCGCATGCTGTTGCATGTTTTCGGTTTGTATTACCTCCAGTACCGCCTTACCGGTAGCCATGGAAACAGGATTGCCGCCAAACGTATTAAAGTACTCCATGCCATTGTTAAAAGCATCGGCAATCTCTTCTGTAACCACTACAGCAGCCAGGGGATGGCCATTACCAATGGGCTTGCCCAATACTACGATATCCGGTTCCACACCCTGTAGTTCAAATCCCCAGAAATGCTCGCCTATCCTACCAAAACCAACCTGTACTTCGTCGGCAATACAAAGACCACCATCCTTACGGATATGTGTGTATACCTTTTCAAGGTAATGATCGGGTAATGGTATCTGGCCACCCACACCCAATAAGGTTTCGCAAATGAAAGCAGCTACCTTACCGGGATACTGTGCCAGTATGAAGGCTACATCCGCAGCATATTTTTCGCCTGCTGCCGGATCGTCATAACCATAAGGACCACGGTACAGATCGGGTGAAATGGCTTTGTGGATATACGGCATTTGACCAAACCCTCCCTTGCCATCAAATTTATAGGGGCTCATTTCTATGGCCACGGTAGAAGTACCATGATAGGCATGATCCAATACCATCACCTCTTTTCTTTTGGTATAATGACGGGCCATGCGAATGGCCAGGTCATTGGCCTCACTACCCGAATTGGTAAAATAACATACGGATAGCTTAGCAGGTAAAGTACGATGAAGGGCTTTGGCAAAATCTACCAGGTGATCATTGAGGTACCGGGTATTGGTATTGAGGGAAGCAATTTGTTTCTGCATCGCCTTTACCACTACGGGATGGCAATGGCCCACATGACTCACGTTGTTCACACAGTCAACAAACGTGCTTCCCTTGTCGTCATAGAGGTATTGTAAAGCGCCTTTAACGATCTTGAGGGGCTTATTATAACTGATGCTAAGGTTCCTTCCTATAAAAGCTTTTCTTTCGCGCAACAGGGGCTGTAATCGTTTTCCTGGTGGATCAGGGCAGGCCTGCCACAGGCTTTCCGGAAAGTATCGGCTGCCTTCAGGGGATTGGTTCGGATGAGCTGGTCCAGCAATACCCAGGCATGTTGTTCGGTCACAAAGTGGTGACTGTTGACCGAGCCCAGGGATGTTTGCCAGGCCGATTGGGTAACGCTGATACAAAGTCTGGCAGCTACCAGGTAATAAATGAGGTCTATCTCCTGATCGGTCAGGGGAAAGGCTTTATGGTAACCTTCTATCACCCAGGCAGCAGCCTGAATGGGATGGTCGGTATTGAGCATTGCATAGGTACAAGCAATAGCTACATTATTGACCAGCGCTGAGTACACCATATCGCCCAGGTCGATGAGGCCACTTACTTCTCCCTCCTTCACCAGGATATTGTAATCATTGGCATCATTGTGAATACAAGCGTGGCGCAGGGAACTCAAAACTGGTAATACCTCGGTTTCAAAAGCCAGTACGAAATAACCAGCCACCCGGCGTTTGGCCGGGTCGGTAATACAATGCAGCAGTTGATTGGAGTTGGCTGCGGTATTCACATCCCAGGTATAGGGACGGTGCAGGGCATCATGCTGAAAATCCTGCATAGCTTCATCGGTTTTACCTAAGAAGCTACCCAACCCCTGGTACAATGACCTGGATTTATCCTTCACCTGTACCCAACAATCACCTTCGAGCCAGGTAAGGATGCGTAGATAGTATTGTTTACCATCTTTGAAAATGGGCGTCAGTTCCTGGCGGTTCTTATTGCGGAGCACCTGTTGAAACTTCCAGGCTACCGGACTTACCGTAAGGTGTTCCAGTATACGCAACTGAGCATCGAGAAAGAATAAGATTTCTCCTCGCCTGTGATCTTCAGGATCAGTTTCCGGCCCGAAGCATCGGTGATCTTGTAATTGAATTCATCGTAACCCGAAAGTGTTTCAACCTCCACTGCCAGCAGGTAATTTTTTTGCACCAACTGCTTCACTTCAATAGCTGTAAATTCCATGTCTTTATTTATTTTTCAGTATCATTAAGAGATGCGCCGCCGACCAGCTGAAATTCCTTGCATTGAGCCCCTTACCGGTAAGGGGATGGTAATTCTCGTACAAGGGGCCTTGTGTAAGTAAACCTTCGGCCTGCTCCAGCAATTTCTTTTCCAATGTATTGGCCAGTTGATGATAACCATATTTGCGCAGGCCCGTGGTGCCAAAGGCAAACTGGTCGAGCCAAACCGGCCCCCGCCAGTATCCCTTCATCGGGTCGAAAGCAGGATGATCGGCAGCCAGGGTAGGCAATGGTATTTTGGTATTGAACTTGGCCGGGTCTTCCATTTTTCTTTTAATACTTTCGGCCTGTTGCTGAGTAGCTATACCAGCCCACAAGGGAATCCACCCTTCAGGCCCATCGATCCTGATCCGCTCCGGAGCGCCTGCCAGCCGGTCGTAAAAATAGCCTGCCGTTGGATCATAAAACTGGTTGACAATTTTGGGCAGCAGGATGGCTGCTTCCTGCTTAAATGCAGACGATTTGTTGCCTGCGATCACCGATAATTTGTCTAAATACAATTTCTCGGCATAAAGATACGCGTTGAGGTCTACGCTTTCCTGGTTAAGCGACCAGGCGCCATCACTATTCTTCAACATAACAGCACTATCAAACCGCACTGCATTGTCCATACCACTTTCCCAGGCAGCCGCAATGCGGGTGCCGTCGGTAGAACCATATTCACAAAGACCGTTGCGGTCATGATCCCGGTACTGGTACCACCACTGATGGTAACGGATAAGCTTTGGCAGCATTTCCTGCACAAAAGCTTTATCCCTGGTATGCCGGTATACTTCCCACACAGCCCAGGCGGCCAAAGGCGGCTTGGTATCCCGCCAGTTATTTTCTCTTTTATCGGCATAGATACAGTCGGCTATCATACCCTGTTCATCCTGGTAATCGAACATGGAACGGATATTGTTTTTGGCCAGTTGTGGAAAGAAACTGGCGAGGCCCGCAGCCTGTTTCCAGCTATCCCAGCTCCACACACCATAAAAGCCCTGGTAATTGATGGAAGGAAACACCCCATCATGCAAAATATCTTTCGATTGGCTGCGCCAGTTGGTCAACAGGGTAACCATGCATTTTACTGCCAGCCTTTTTCAGCAACACTTAACTGGTTTGAGGTACCAAAGTACCGGGCGAGGTAATGATTCCACCGGCTTGTATTCTGCTGCAAGGCTATAGTAAAATCGTAGGTACGGGGTTGCTGCACCGTATCGGGATAATAAGCCTGGACCTGGGTTTGTGCGTAGCTGCCACCTGGTTGAATAGTAACGGGCCATTGTGCTGTGTAATGCAGGCTGTCTGTTTCCAGCCTGGTTCCTATGGGAAAGCTGATCCTGAATTGCTGCACTAGTATACTATTGTTACCGCTGCTTATACCGGGCGCCTTGCCGCTGTACTGCACCAACAGTTTTCTGCTACGGCTTGTTTTATTGAGCAACCGGGTGTGCAACAATGCTTCCCGGTTCGATACAAAGATCAATTGTTGCAGGATGGTGAGGCCGGCTATATCCAGTTGTTGTTCCAGGAGGCCCGGATAATAGGTAATGCGGGCTTTTGCATCAGCCAGGGAAATTGTTTCACCGTTTTCGGTAAGTGCCAGCCTGGAGAAGGCATCACTCAACCAGCTGCCTTGCATGTCCATCAACAAGGGACCTATGAATGCGCCATTGTCTTCTTTACGCGCAGGTAGTGCATAAGCATGCCAGGCGCCCATATCGCTGAACACATTGTGGGTGATGGTTTTGCCTATAGGTGGCGCTGTGCGCAGGTTCAATACATCGGGATAACTGGTACGTTGTGCCTGGGCTACCTGTACGGCAAGGAGCAGGCCGATCCATATTTTCATTGGCTTTATTTTACAATGGGGCGAAGGGTAAAGGAATAATGGTAATCCTGGTAAGGCAGCCAGTATTCCGCATGTGGTTTGGCGCCCCAGCTATTATCGCCTCCTACACCCATTTGTTTGAAATCAATATTCCACCATACTTTATCCTCATTGATCATGCTGCCACCATGGTTATTTTCTGCAGCATGGCGGTCAAACTCCAGACGATCCATATTGAAGTGCAATACCCCGGCACTGATCAGCGGATTGCCCTGGGCAATAAGGCCCATGCCTTTGCCATTTACCAATTGCATCCAACGCACCTCTGTTCTATAACCACTTTCCTGCGCCCGTGGATAAGGATGAAATAGCTGGCTGGCATTCATGCTGTATACATCAACAGCCGCCGCCGTATTCCTATCGGCATAATTATCAAATGGACCACGCCCCAACCAACGCACCTGATCGAATGCTCCCTGTAACAATAGGCGCATACCAAAACGGGGTAATTCAGGCATCCGCTCTTTCCCCGCTATCATACCAACGGCAACCTGGACCTCACCACCTGCCGCTACGGTATAAGTAGCTTGGTAAACCGCTTTTACCGCAGACAGGTAATGCCAGGTGTGAATGGTTACATGCCCGTCATCGGTCTTAGACACCTGCATGGAATCAAGTCTTACTGTTTGTAAAACATCTTTCCAAACCGCGCAACGTATCTGTTGGCTATTACCAATATCATTATCGGTAGCCGCCCGCCAGAAATGCGGCTGCAGCGGCGAAGCCATGATGGGCTGTCCTTGCCAGGCATAGGATTGCAGCCAGCCGGTGGTACGGTTAAACTGTAATTCAAAATCACCATCGGCAATAGTAATCTGCTGCCCGTTGTCCTGGTAGTTTACAATTTTATTACTTTCCCTGGGTTGAAGCGGTGCCTGGAATACAGGCAGCCCGAATTGTTCCCAGGCGGCCAGTTCACCCGCAGGCAGTAGGCTGCTGGCATACCGGGTATGCGCCTCTATTGTGAGAAAGTATTCTACCCCAGGTTGAGGAGCTATGACTGGGAGCGGCAGGTTGATGATCTTTTCGCCATGTGGTGCCAGTGAACCAACCTCCAGATCGCCTCCATGTAGCTTTACACCATTTGCTTTTATGTACCAGGAGAAAGTAAATTGATCAAGGTCGGTAAAGTCAAGTCGATTGATCAACCGGATACTATTGGCCGACAAGGCTACAGGTTCAAAGGCGACTGGCTGTATCACTTTTTTAAACTCAAATGCCTGTGGATGGGGGTACGGTCGGCCGCAAACAATCCATCGGCACAATAACTCGTGTCGCTGGTAAGGCCCACATTACCCATATCGCGGCCATAGGCCCAAATATCCCTTCCTGCCTTGTCTTTCATTTTAAGGGTCTGGTCCGAAAAATCCCAGATAAAACCACCTTGTAATTGCGGGTACTTGTAAATAAGATCCCAATAGGCTTTGAGGTTACCACCGCCATTGCCCATCATGTGGACATACTCGCATTGGATAAAGGGCCTGTCGCGCCATTCTTTCACATATTCCAACATGACATTGGGCGATTTGTACATGGGGCACACGATATCGGTAAATTCATTGCGGCCAGCGCCTTCATACTGTACAGGGCGGGTCTCATCTTTTGATTTCAGGTACCGGTAGGTAGCCATGAAATTCTCGCCAAAGCCGCTTTCATTACCCAGGCTCCAGGTAATAATGGAACAGTGGTTTTTATTGGATTCAAACATCCGCTGGGTACGATGCAGGTAGGCCTGCTTCCACAAGGGTTTATCTGACAATGTTTTTTCAGGATGAAAACTCATGCCGTCACATTCTATATTGGCCTCATCCACCACATAGATACCATATTCATCACATAGGCGGTACCATTCCGGGCTATTGGGATAATGGCTGGTACGCACCGCATTGATATGGTATTGCTTCATGAGCTGTATATCTTCCTTCATGCTGGCAGCCGTAATCACTTTGCCCGTATACATATTGTGCTCATGGCGATTCACCCCTTTGATCTTCACCGCTACGCCATTTACCAACAGCAACCCGTTCCTGATTGCTACCGTACGGAAACCTGTTTTGTGCGCAATACATTCCACCAGCTTACCCTTTTGTTGTACTGTGTTATAAGCAGTGTATAAAGTTGGGGGCTTTCTGCATTCCAACTTTTTACCTTACTTAACAGGCCCTCAAAATGGTAATTGGCGGCCCCATTCAATGGGCTTTGTTGCTGTAGAACTGTTGTGCCTTTATCGTCCAGCAATTTGATCTGAAGCCGGCCTTCAGCTGCTGCCTTGTTCAACTGTACATCGAGGTTGAAGATACCTTTGGTATAGGTACTGTCGAGGGCAGCCCTTACAAAGAAATCCTGTATACCTATGGGAGGCCTGGCAATCAGTTGTACACTTCGTTCTATGCCGCTAAGCTTCCACATGTCCTGTCCTTCCAGGTAAGTGGCGTCACTAAAGCGAAATACCTGAACAGCTATTGTGTTCTCCCCTTTTCTTAAATAATCAGTGATGTCAAACTCGGCGGCTGTTTTACTATCCTTGCTAAGGCCCACGTATTTTCCATTGACCCAGCAATAGAAAAATGAATTGACCGCCCCAAAGCGCAGGGTTATGTTTTTACCGGCCCATGCCTGGGGTAGGGTAAAATGGCGGCGGTAAGAACCTACCGGGTTATCGTTTTGCGGCGGGAAAGGAGGGTTTACAGGAATGGGATACTCCACATCCGTAAAAATATATTTATCAAACCCTTCGGTTTGCCAGTGAGCTGGTACTTTTATATTGCTCCAGCTACTCACATCATATTGGTTCAGGTAAAAACTGTCGGGCCTAAGGGCAGGCGACGCTGCCAGTTTGAATTTCCATACGCCATCCAGCGATAGTACATTGGGAGAAGATAAAGCGGCCAGGGCGGCCGCTTCAGATATGGACGGTACAAAAGAGGCATGGGGTGCGAGCGCATTTTCCGTTTGCAGGGCCGGGTTTTCCCAGGCATTTACTGCTTGCTGCGCCCGGGCAGTAAAAACATTCATTCCTAATAACAAACCAATACTCAATCCAGTGCTGTACTTCATTAATGCCAGGTTAATCAGGATGAAAAATATCGCACCGGTATATGGCTATACCGGTGCGAAGGGTTAATACAGATTGTTCTGTTCCAATAATGGGTTTACATTTATTTCTTTCAAAGGAATGGGAAAACGGATGTGTTTATCTTCTACATAATTATTGGTTGATGGTTTTCCATGGTTTACCAACAGGGGTTTCACCAATTGTTTGGCAGTAGCGCCACGTCCCCAGCGTACCAGGTCAAACCAGCGGATGCCCCATTCCATGGCCAGCTCAACCGGCCTTTCGTGGTTGCGGATCTGTTCACGCAATTGGTCTTTATTCAACCCACCCACGGCAAGCGGTTTGGCATGGCTGCGGTTACGCACTTCATTCACAAAACCGGTAGCTTCACCTGTTTTATTATTTTCATTAGCCGCTTCGGCCAACATCAACAACACATCGGCATACCGGATCACGGAAATATTGGTACCTACATAAGCACCACCCCGGTCGTTAGGATAGGCATACTTATTAAAATATACCGGACGTTGCAGATTCGATGCTACTGTGCTATAAGATACCAGGTTGGCAGGGATATTCAGGTCCCACATTTTGGAGGCCGGGTCATTGAAGAAGATCGTGCCGTATACACGGTCACTGTATTCGCCACCGGTTGTCTTATCATTCTTCAGGGTAGTTACCAACCAGTCCGAAGGATAATAGATCTCCCATCCATCGAGCGCATAAGGCCGTACTTCGAAATTGAAAGGATGCCTTTCATCCGAGATAGCGCGGTCGCCACTGAATTGTATCTCAAAGATCGATTCTGGACCATTTTCCTTGGTACCATTGAAATTATCGATGTAATTACTGTTCAACGCAAACTTGCCATAGATCTCCCGGAACTTTGCTTCTGCTTCTGCCCATTTTTCACGAAACAGGTAGGTTTTACCCAACAGTGCTTTGGCTGCATTCCTGGTTGCTCGGCCTTTATAGGTATCCGCATAAGATAGAGGCAATGCCACCTCAGCATCCTTGAGGTCCTTCTCGATCTGCGCCCACACATCCGCTGCCGCAGCTTGTGGCACTTGTAATTTGTTAAGGTCTTTTTCAAACTTCAATACCAGTGGCACATGCTCAAAACCATTTACCAATACAAAATAGTTGTACGCCCTTAGGAACTTTGCTTCTGCCACGATCTCATTGCGTTCCTGTTCGGTCATTACCGTAATACCCGGTACTTTTTCAATAACCTGGTTGGCACGGCCAATGCCGGCATAACAGGTAGCCCACAGGTTCCAGGGGCCACTTTCGTCGGCATTGTTTACAAAGGCTGCCAGGTTTTTACCATAAGGCTCATTTTTATTATTGTCAACATCATCGGCCTTATAGGCAAGTGTGATATATACTTCTTCAAAGAAGGTCCATTTAGAACCATCATGTCCCTGTAAGGCAGCATAGGTGGCTGTAATGCCTTGCAAGGCGTGTTGCCTGGTAGTCCAGAAAGTAGTTTCTGTAAGACTTTGTTTATCGTCCAGTTCCAGGTATTTATCAGAGCAGCCGGTGAAGATGGTGGCGGCAGATATGAAAAGGGCGGCTATTTTTAACTTCATGATTGACGATTTAAAATTTCAGATTAGAATCCAAGGTTTACACCAAATACAAAAGAGCGGCTCATGGGGTAATAACCACGGTCGATACCACGGCTAAATATGCCGGTATTGGAAAGATCCGGATCAAAACCAGCGTAGTTGGTAATGGTGAGCAGGTTATAAGCGCCTGCATAGATGCGTAAGCGATCAATGTGCATCTTTTCTGTTAACGCCTGTGGCAGGGTGTAACCTACTTGCAGGTTGCGCAAACGGATAAAGGAGGCATCTTCCAGGAAATAATCTGATACCCGCAGGTTCTCATTCTCATCAGCATTGGACAAACGATATACAGAAGCATTGGGATTAGAAGGGCTCCAGGCATTCTGCAGATCGGCCGAACGATAAAAGCGGTACAGGAACATTTTGGCGCCATTGTACATCTTCTGTCCTTGCTTACCATTCAGGAATATGGTGAAATCGAAATTCTTATAACTGGCATTAAAGGTCAATCCGAAATCCAGTTTAGGCAATCCATTTCCCATTAACAGTTTGTCATTGTCATCCAATGCACCATCGCCATTGGTATCCTGGAAACGGAGATCACCTGGTTTTGCATTGGGTTGTAATTTTTCACCAGCTTTGTTTACGTGTGCATCTACTTCGGCTTGTGACTTGAAGATGCCGGCAGTTTGATACAGGTAGAAGGAAGCCAGGGCCTCTCCTTTCTTGGTAAGGGTAGTACCGCGGTTATTAAAATCAACAAAACCATCGGCAATCACGCCTTCATCATAACCCAGGCGGATGATCTTATTTTGGCTGTGAGAGATATTAGCCGTCAGGTCCCAATTAAAGTCACTTTTAGCAGGATGGTGGTAAGTAACGGTCATTTCCCATCCTTTATTTTCCATATCGGCAATATTGGTCAGCGGCAGTGCTGTAATACCGGAGGAGGAAGGGATGGGTGTTTCGGCCAACATATCAGAAGTACGGGAACGGAAATAATCGAAGCTACCACTGATGGTGTTCTTCAGGAGGCTGAAGTTCACACCAGCGTTCAATGTAGCCGTTTGCTCCCATTTGATATTGTTATTGGCCAGGGTTGCTGCAATAGCACCCACATATACCTGCTGACTAAGTGCTGTACCAAAAGGATAATTGAGGTAAGGATTAGAACCTGCCAGGAATATTTTGGCGAGGTATTGGAAATTGCTCACGTTTTGGTTACCTACTGTACCGTAGCTGATACGGGGTTTCAGTTCGGAGATCCAGGGCACATTAAAGAAACTTTCTTTATGCAGGTTCCAACCAGCCGAGAATGAATAGAAGGTTCCGTACCGGTTTACCGATCCGAATTTGGAAGAACCATCACGGCGAATACTTCCCTGCAGGAAATATTTGTCATCATAATTATAGCTCACCCGGCCAAAGTAAGATTGCAGGGTACTGGTAAAATTCCAGCCACCTGCACGGATAAAGTCGCCCGTACCATCTACAATAAGGCCCGAGAGGGCTTCAATGAGCGGACTGCTCAGGTGGTTACCAGAGCCTGAAGTTCCCTGGCTGATGGATTTCTCGCGAGAAAAACCATACATGGCTTTGATGCGGTGATTGCCTATTTCTTTTTCATAATTCAGCAAGTGGGTTAATACGGTAAATTCGTTCCGGCCACGGCTTTCGGAGCGGCTGGGATTTTCTACCAGGGCTTGTGCACCAAAGTCATACGGCGCACTTTGGTTAAAATCGAAGGTGTTTACTATATTGCGGCCCAGCGTAAAATTGTAAGAGAGTCCTTTCCACAGGCGCAGGTCGGCCGAGATATTGAATTGCAGGTGATCATCGATGGTGCTGCCATTACTGAGCATTCTTTCGCCCACGGGATTACCGGAGCCCAGTTCAGTTTCAGGTTTTGCATATCCATTCACTTTAGTGGCATCATAAATAGCTTTATGAGGCAAGGTATTGTACACGTTCATGATGGGTGAAAAACCTGCATTGCCATCACCATTCACATCGCCAAAATTCTTATTGTTGAAACGGGTGTAAGCAAAGATGGGGCTGATCTTAAGCCGGCCGCTCAGGAGCTTGATGTCTGAATTGAGGCGGATATTATCGCGCTTGGAACCAGAGTTAATGATGGAGCCGGAGTGTTCCCAATGGCCAAGGGATAAGCGGTACGTGAGTTTCTCCGTGGCGCCCGACATATCCACATCATATTTTTGCTCTACCCCTTGTTTGGTAAAAGCATCCACCCAGTTGGAATTGGCATATTTGCTGTCATCCTGTACATAGATGGGGGCCGTTTCGCCATCATTGGCATACGCTTCCCGTACTACCTTGTTCATGGGCACTTTTTCCAGCAGGTCAATATTGTTGTTGAGCCTGTGGAGTGATACATACGAATTGAAGTTGATGCGGGGCTCACCTGATTTTCCCTTTTGGTGGTGATGATGATCACACCACCTGCTGCCCTGGCGCCATAAATAGTAGCTGCAGAAGCGTCTTTCAGGATGCTCACAGATTCGATATCATTGGGGTTGATGTCGTACGCATAGCCCAGTGGAATACCATCTACTACATACAGGGGTTGTCGTTATTGATACTATTGAGACCGCGCACCAGTACTACGGGATTGGCGGCGGGGTTACCCGTACCGGCACTCACGATCACACCGGCGGCTTGTCCCTGCAGCATCATTCCAATATTGCCGGTTGGCTGCTTTGCCAGGTTTTTGGTGTTCACAGTAGAAATGGCAGCGGTGAGGTCACCCTTTTTCTGGTTACCATAACCAATCACCACTACTTCATCGAGGCCCTTTTTGTCTTCTTCCAGTACGATGGCCAACTCCTGATCGCTGGTCAATTTGATCTCCTTTTTCAGAAATCCGGTTGCCGAAATAACCAGGGTAGCATTGGCTGGTACGGTAAGGGTAAAGCTACCCGTTTCGCTGGCAGAGGTTCCGGTAGTCGTATTTTTAACCTGAACGCTGGCGCCGGCAATGGGCTGGCCGGCGGGGCCTGTAATTTTACCCCTGAGGGTCCAGTTGGGGGCGTTACCTGCCCATTGGCAGTTATCCCGCATAAAAAAAGGAACAATAAGATTCCGTTCCCTCTTAAAAATTTCCACATACGTGTTTTGGTTTTAAGTTTTTAATATGGCTTTGCATGTACAGGTTGGCAGCAACCATTCAGGTGGTTACAACGTAACCAGCCTTCCCGAACAGGGCAAGTAATGTAGTCAGGAAAAATGGGGGCAGGTGCTTCCGAAGCCTCTATTCAGGCTTTCCAGGTACCCCTACAGCACCTCTACAAGAGGGCTAATTAATTGAATAAGAAGGGATCAAAAATTGGACAGAAAATCGGAGAGGCTCTCCTTATGATCCAGGTTGAAGGCTTTACGCAGCCGGTAACGGGCCATTTCGACCGATTTGACAGAGATATTATTGAGAGAAGCGATGTCTTTAATAGACAGGTTGAGCCTGATCTGGGCGCAGAGCCGCCGTTCATTTTCTGTAAGGTCAGGGTATTTTTGGAGCAGGTTAAAGAAAAATCCTTGTGGATCTCATTCACCGAGAGGTTGAAGTCCTGAGCATCTTTATTAATGTCCAGGTCATGTTGGAATTTATGCACCATCCGGTTAAACCGGGTAATGTTCTCCTTTTAGCATCATTCTGGATATCCAGGTTCATCAGCTCGTCAATAAACTGGCGGATCATTTCATTACGCTGGGAAATATAGAGGGCGTAATTTTTAAGGTCATTGTCCCTGAATTCCAGTTTGTTATTCAGGGCTTGTTTTTCCAGGAGGGCGCCGTCCAGCTCCTTTTAATCAATTCACGCTTAACCGCTTCCAGTTCTTTATCCTTTTTCTGCTTTTGTCGCAGTTTACTATACAGCAGTAATCCGATAATTAATATAAGCACCACTCCGGCCCCCAGTGCGTTGCGCTGAAAGGCCCGCAGTTCCTTCTGGGCCACCAGGGTAATGATCCTGGTTTCGTTCTCTTTGGCCTCCCTTTTCAGTTTGAGTGCCGAGATAGCTTCACTTTTACTTTTGGACAAGATCTGGTTGCGCACCCTGGTATATTCCTGCAGCTCGGTAAACGCTTTTGGTAGGACCCCAGTTCCTGGTAAAGCAAAACGGAATTGGTGAGGTTATCCAATAGTTTTTCCTTCCTGGTATTGGAATTGGATTGGTTTATCAGTTGCCTTGCCTGATGTAGCAGGGCTTCGGCCTGGGAATAATTTTTCAGTTTGATATGTGAATAGGCCATCTGGTTCAGTACCTCGGCATGCGACAATTCATCTACCCGGCTCAGGATGGCAAGGGCCTGGTTAAGGTCGGAAAGCGCTTGCTGGTATTGGCCAAACTCATTATAGCAAATACCCCGGTTGCTAAGGGCGGTGGCCCGCATGCCCTCCAGGTGGTATTGCAGGGCAATGGCCAGGGTACTGTCAAAATACCGGCGGGCTGTTTCAAATTCATCTTTCAGGAGGTATACCAAGCCCAGTGCATTGGTAGATACGGCCAATCTGCGGGGATCGCCTCCCTTCTTATATATATCATAAGCCTGCTGGTGGTACTGCAATGAAAAGTGTGTATTCTCCGTATCATAAAATATCCAACCCAGGCTGGTATAACAACGGGCAATGGCACTGTCATTTTGAGCGGCAAGGCAAATATCCAAAGCAGTATAGGCATAACTAAGGGCCTGGTCGTATTGATCATTATATAGATAACCTTCTGAAAGGTTGAGCAGGGAGGCGGCCTGCAGGGCAGTATTCTCTTCTTTTAAGGAAAGCAGGTAGGCTTCATTGGCCAACACCAGGGCCAGGTTGGTAGAATCTTTATTGTAATGGGCAGCCAGCAGGTTGAGGGTAGTGATCCGGTTGAGAGTGGTTAACTTTTTATCGGCCAGCAGCCCGTTGAGGCTATCCACATTCAACTGCGAATGGGCAGGTATCCCGAAGTACAAACAGGCAGTGAGGAGGCATAGCAATCTTATCATGGAAACCAGCAATTTTTGTATCTACAGGTTGCTTACTACTGCTCCTCCCCTTTTCCCCGCCATCCCCATTTCAGAAATGCGGGTAAAGCTTTGGCCCAGGTAGGCACATCGTGCCGTCCCTTGGGTAATTGCAGGTAATACATATCCCTGCCGTCTTTATATCCCTTTTGTAATAATTCCCGCATCAGGTCGATGGTATCGTCAATGGAATCAATAACACCATTCCGGTTGCGGTCTTCCGTTTCGTCGAACAGGCCGCATTGGAAGAAGAATTTTTGCCCGGCATGATATTCTCCTTCCCGTACCTGGCGATGCATCATGCGATGCTTATCGCCGTGGTAATCTTTGGCATCCTTGTCTTTTGAACGCCACCAAAGGGAACCTGAAAAAACACCTACTTTGGAAAATACTTCGGGATTGGTCCACACAATATCCATTGCACTGAGCCCGCCCAGGGAAAAACCGGCAAATGCTTTTTCTTTGAAATTAGTGATCTTGTAGTGACTGTATAGGTAAGGTAAAAGTTCTTCAAATAAAAAACGTTGGTAAGCCGCCCCCTTGGTACCCCGGCCTTTAAAATCGGGGCCTATCATCATACCATATTCATTGAGGCGGTCGTCTCCGCAATGAATACCTACTACTAAGAGTGGGGTGATTTGGTTGGTTTCGGTCAGATAGCTGACCATTTTATCAAAGCCCATTGCTTCCAGATCCTGTCCGTCATTCACCAGCAGCAGGCTGATCTCTTCCGGCCGGGCAATATTGGTGGGCAAGTAAAAATTCACCGTTACCGTTCGTTCCAGAAATTCAGATGGCAATGCTACGGTCTCAACCATGATGCTAGTAGTGATCTCAGTGTGCATAAGCCGCAAAAGTAATGAAAAAGAAGTCGGAAGTCCGGGTGCCGTGGTCGGAGGCCGGCAGCCCAATATCCGGCCTCGCTCCCGAAAGCTTTCGGGATTACGCACAACTCGCATTTGGTATTTCCCTTTCATTCAGATAAATTTGGTTACTACTCTCCGCACACTACATTCATCATAAAAAATTGAGCGCATATGAAAAAAATAGGGATTCTCTTTGGGAAGGAAAGGTCATTTCCCATGGCATTTGTAGAAAGGATCAATAGTAAGGGGGTGAATGGAGTGGTAGCCGAACCAGTTCGCATAGACAAAGTGGTGCAAGGTGCTGCGGATGAATATGCTGTCATTGTGGACCGTATCTCACAGGATGTACCTTTTTACCGGGCTTTCCTCAAAAATGCAGCTATTTGCGGCACCGCTGTTATCAACAATCCCTTTTGGTGGAGTGCCGACGAAAAATTCTTCAATAATTGCCTGGCCGTCAAAATTGGCGTACCGGTTCCTAAAACGGTCATACTGCCCTCCTATGAATTACCGCCGGATACCACCGACCAGTCGTTCAGTAACCTTACCTACCCCTTGGACTGGGAAGGTATCTTTAATTATGTAGGGTTTCCCGCCTATATGAAACCCTTTGCCGGTGGCGGCTGGAAAAATGTATACAAGCTCCATGATATGGAGGATTTCTACCGCAAGCATGGCGAAACGGGTCAATTGGTGATGTTGTTGCAGGAAGAGATCATTTTTGACGAATATTACCGCTGCTATTGTATTGGCGGAAAACATGTACGCATCATGGGTTATGAACCTCGCAACCCGCATCACCTGCGCTATACGCATAATTTTCATCCTTCTCCCGAACGGTTGCAACAAATGGAAGAGATCGTATTACGCATCAATCAATACCTGGGTTATGATTTCAATACGGTAGAGCTGGCTATACGCGACGGCATACCTTATGCTATTGATTTCTGCAACCCGGCTCCTGATGCCGACCTGCCGAGTGTAGGGGAAGAAAACTTCAATTGGGTAGTAGAAACTGCTGCCAATTATGCCATAGAGCGTGCACTGGCCCATGAACCGAAATGTGATAACCTTACCTGGGGAGGTTATATTAAACACAGCGCTGCGAAACAACCGCTTATTTAAAGCGGGGGCTCTGCAGGGGAATATCCCGTAAGGACAGCTATCAGGTATTACTATCAACAAATAAATGGTTTGAAATTTGAGTACAGCCTGCCATTAGCATTCTCAAATTATCAAATTCCCAAATCTTCAAATTATTAATGTCAAATACCAACTATAAACAATTTACGCTGGGTATCGAAGAAGAATACATGGTACTGGACCCTAATACCCGGGAACTGAAAAGTCATGAGCAGCGGATCGTTTCTGAAGGGCAGAAAGTGATCAAAGACAAAGTAAAGGCCGAGATGCACCAGGCCGTAGTAGAAGTGGGCACGGATATTTGCCAGAATGTGGATGAAGCTTTTCACGATGTGGGCACCTTGCGCAAAACGATTGCCGGTATTGCCCATGAGCTGGGCTATGCGATGGGCGCGGCGGGCACCCATCCATTCAGTCACTGGGAAAGTCAATTGATCACCGACCATATCCGTTACAATGAAATAGTCAACGAATTACAAGAGGCCGCACGCAGCAACCTCATTTTTGGACTGCATGTACATGTAGGTATGGAAAGCCGGGAAATGGCCAATCATATTGCCAATTCCACCCGTTATTTTTTACCGCATATTTATGCCCTGAGCACCAATTCGCCTTTTGGGAAGGCCGTACTACGGGTTATAAATCCTTCCGCACCAAGGTATTCGATAAATTCCCCGGACAGGTATACCCGATACATTTGATTCGATAGAGTCTTATGACAATTACATCAAACTATTGGTAAAACCAACTGTATAGATAATGCCAAGAAAATATGGTGGGATCTACGGGTACATCCCTTTTTCAATACTGTAGAGTTCCGTATTTGCGATGTACCCATGACGGTGTCGGAAACAATTGCCATTGCGGCTTTGTTCCAGGGAGTATGTGCCAAAATATACAAGCTGCGCAATCAAAACCTCAACTTCATACAGTATTCCAGGGCATTGATCAATGAAAACAAATGGCGCGCGAGCCGGTACGGTATTGATGGCCGTCTGATCGATTTTGGAAAGGAAGAGGAAGTCAATGCCCGGGTATTGATCTATGAGCTGCTGGATTTCATTGATGATGTGGTAGACCCGCTCGGCAGCCGCCATGCCGTGAATTATGTAGCCCGTATGATGGAAGAGGGTACCGGCGCCGACCGGCAATTAAAAGTGTTTGAACAAACGCAAAGCCTTACCAGTGTGGTAGATTACATTCAAAGTCAGTTTCTTAGCGGATTGTAAATACGGCGAGTGGGGAATGGCTAGTGGCTAGTGGGAATAATAAATAACTAATAACCAATAATTTATTCTTCTCTCCCTGCTCCCGCCCCACTCACAACTCCTGCCCTCCGACACAAAAGCACTCACTCCCGCCTGCTTTCGGGGCCAATCACAGCTCACAACCCAAGGTATTTGGGTAGAATAGCATTGCCCTTCCCTTCTAACAGATACCAATATCCCTTACACGTAGTAATTACGCATGACGAAAGCATCTAATCAATTCGCTTAAGGTCACAAAATCCTCATGGGAACTGTGTTCCAGGAAATAAAAATTATACCTGCCGGAAAGTATACTAAAAAAATGAGTAAATTGAGGATAGCAACTCTTGAGACTCTACTATTATTGAACCAAAACTTTATTGCCTTGAGAAAATCTACTCTACGTACTGTGGCAGCAGGCATATTTCTTTTCATCAGCCTGGTTGCTAGCGCCCAAAAACAAAAACGCCTTCCTGACGCACAGCTAAACCACCGATGCGGGACCATGGACATGATCAACAGGATTGTGAAGGAGGACCCCTCTATTTTAACAAGATGGCAGGAAGAAGGGCAGAAACAATACCAGGCTTATCTACAACGCAAGCAAGACCAAAGCGGTCAGCGCATAGAAGCAGGAGAGATCGTTATTCCTGTGGTATTCCACCTAGTAGGCTCCAGTTCGGTGCTAGGTACGACCCCCGATAGAGATGTTTATGATCAGCTGGAGATCCTCAATAATGACTTTTCGGGTCATAAGGCAGAATTTTATAAGGCCAATGGTGTTTTTGCACCTGCCTTTGTACCTGCCATTGCTAATATTCCTGTAAGGTTTGTACTGGCCCGGCGTACACCCGGTGGCGCTGCCACCAATGGTATTGAACGCCGGATAACTACCCAAACATTTTCCCAAACCACCATCAATCAACTAAAAGTACAGCCCTGGGCGGTCTTGATCCCTGGGATGTAACTAAATACCTGAATATCTGGTGTGCTACTTTTTCTGATAACCTGTTGGGTATTGCCACCTTCCCCTTCACCAATTCGGCATCAATCGGACCACAGGGTGTAGCCATTCATATAGGCACCCTTGGCGGTAATACCTGCCGGAATTTTTTTCCCAACTATAGTGAAGGCGCCACCCTCTCACATGAAGTAGGGCACTACCTGTATCTATGGCATACTTTCGGAGATAATGCAGGCTGTAACAACCTCGACTTCAGGATACAGGCCGGATGGCCGCTTACACCTGCAGCCTCCAACGATGATACACCCTCCGAAAAGGCTGATGATAATACCATGTATGGCAACGTGAGTGGTATGTATACCGATGGCTGTTCACCTGTGCCCAACGGCATCATGTACATGAACTATATGAACTATTACGATGACCGCTCCCTGTTTATGTTTACCAATGGACAAAAAGAGCGGGTAGTGGCCACGATCGACATGTACAGGGCTTCTTTAAAAACTTCCAATGGAGCCACCCCACCATCGCCTGTTACAGATGCCTACCTGCTGAGTATTACCCCCATGGGTAAATGTGATACGAGGAGCCCCATACTCAACAATACTCCCCTTAAAGCTACCATCCGGAACTATGGTACCACTGTACTTAATTCCGTAACCGTGCATGTACAACTTGATGCCGGCCCGGTAGTACCCACTACTTTTGCTATAACGCTACCGGTATTGGGTGATACCACGTTGAGCTTAGGCAATATTACCGGCGTAAGAGGCAATCATACTGTTCAGGTGTACACTACCGCCCCCAATGGCGGTGCAGATGGTTACCTTCATAATGACACCATTATTTCAAGAGTTAATATCCGCGACAATTACCTCACCGCACCATTTACCGAAAACTTTGGCGGCGCTTTCTTTCCGCCCCGTTTGACTGCCGCCAATGACCTTTGGTATATAAACAACCCCACCGGTAGTAATTCCTGGTTTTTAAGTGATGTTAATTATACTTATAAGGGAGCAGCCGTATCCCGCAATTATACCTTTAATGATGCAGGGCAATTGGATGAACTGATCACCCCTCCTATCGACTTCGGAGCATTCGATAGTTCAGTGCTGAGCTTCAGGGTAGCATTTGGCCGTTATAGCAATGCCACCTATGAGTGGGATGGACTGGAAGTACATGCCTCGAATAACGGTGGACAAAGCTTTTCCTGCTGTACAAGAAAACAGGTAGCGACCTTCAAACCCAAACGGCCTTGGCTACCTCGGCTTTTGACCCGGGAACCAATGCTGCCTTGTGGCGTACAGAAAAGGTAGATATTACACCATTTATCGGTAGTGGGCAAAAGCTGATCCTTAAATTCAGGAACCTCAATGCGTATGGCAATAATATCTTTATTGATGATATTGGCGTAACCGCAGCAGCACAGTCATCCAGGGATGCTGTTGCAGTAGGCATTAAAGGAGTAACTACCTTCCAGTGTAATAGTTTCAATATTAACCCTGTTTTAACCATTGGTAATAAGGCCAAAGACCCGCTTACAACTGTAAAGGTCAATTACCGTATTGACAACAATGCAGTGACTACCCTTACTTTCAATGGCAATGTGGCCAAAGGAACTGTAGCAGATTTTGCATTGGGTACCATTTCCAGCCTCCCTGCAGGCGCCCACGTCCTTACCGTGTATACTTCCCTACCTAATAATGGATCCGACCAGGATGTAACCAATGATACAGCCAAATTCAGGTTCACTATCTTTACGCCTGTCAATGCACCCATCACCCAAGGATTTGAATCAGGTAGTTTCCCACCAGAAGGCTGGGGATTGCAATCGTCCGGAACAAATTATTCCTGGGAAAGAAATACCCTTAGCTCAACTGAAAAAACAGCTTCAGCCTGGGTACGCAATTACCAAAGTACTTCAGGACAAACAGATAACCTGTATTCACCCATCGTTAGGATTGAACCTGTTGATTCTATCTATGTACGTTTTGATGTAGCCCATGCTACTGCCGTATACCCGGGAAGCACTGGCATACCCATGGATACGCTGGAAGTACTGGTTACTTCAGATTGCGGACTTACCTATACTTCGGTGTATAAGAAATGGGGTACCGAGCTGCAAACCCTGGGTGATCCCAATACAGCACCGCTATACGATCACAGTACCGACCCCATTGGTTTTGTGCCCAATAATAATTACTGGAGAAAAGAGTTCATTGATATTACCCGCATTGTTACAGGCAAGAGTAGCTTCCAGGTAATATTCAGGAATACCAGCAATGCCGGTAACAATACCTTCCTGGATAACATCAATATTTCTACAGTAATACTGCCAGCCAAACTGAAATCGGAAGGATACCTGGTTTATCCTAATCCTTTCAGTGGCTCCTTTGAGGTAAGACACCTGATACCACCTACCAACCTGAAAGGAATGGTAGTGATCAGTTCATCGGGCCAGGTAGTGTATCAAAGATCATTCAAAGGCAATGCTGCCAATAATATCCGGGTAGACCTTAGCCACTTCAGCAGTGGCATCTATACCCTCAGGATGTTCTATGATGATAAGGTAGTCACTCAACGTATTATCAAACGACCTAGCTAAAAAGGCATATACCACATAAAACAGCCATCTTACCGGGTGGCTGTTTTTTTATGAATTTACAATACCTTTAAACCTGCGGGTACCTTTCACTAAAATGCATTGACAATATGAAGCATCTATATTGGATACTTTCGTTTTTGGCAATTGGCTCATTGCAAGCGCAGCAGAAAATAGATACCACCGCCATTACACAGGCAGCCAGGCTCATCGGCCTCTCTTTTACACCGGCAGAAAAAGATTCAATGGCAGATGGGTTGAATGACAACCTCCAGCATTACCGGAAAATGCATCAGCTTTCCATTCCCAATAGCCTGCCCTACCCTTTTGCTTTTAACCCAGCCCCTTATGGATTGGTGGTTCCCACAAAACAAGCGTCGATAAAATGGAATATCCCCGTCCACATAAAACTACCCGTCAACAGGAATGAATTGGCTTTTTATTCTGTCATGCAACTGGCTTCCCTCATTAAGTACAAAAAGATCAGTTCGGTGGAGTTGACGACTTTCTTTTGGACAGGCTTAAAAAATGGGGATACGTTGGAATGTGTGATCACCCTTACACCCGAACTGGCGCTTGAACAAGCCAGGGCAGCCGATGAAGCACTCAAAAGGTATCTATAAGGGTCCGCTACAAGGCATCCCTTATGGGTTGAAAGACCTGTTTGCCGTAAGAGGATACAAAACCACCTGGGGATCGGTACCTTACAAAGACCAGGTCATAGAAGAGGATGCTTTTGTATATACCCAACTTAAAAAGCCGGGGCGGTACTTTGCGCCAAACTCACGCTGGGAGAGCTGGCTTATGCCGATCTATGGTTTGGTGGAAGAACACGCAATCCCTGGAACCTGCAACTGGGCTCCAGTGGATCATCGGCAGGCTCAGCTTCTGCTACGGTAGCCGGTTTGCTGCCCTTTGCCATTGGTACCGAAACCTGGGGCTCCATTGTATCCCCTTCCCATACCTGCGGCGCTACAGGCCTTAGGCCCAGTTTTGGTTCGGTAAGTCGCACTGGCGCCATGGTACTTAGCTGGAGCCTTGATAAAGCAGGCCCTATTTGCCGCAGTGCCGAAGATGCGGCCATCGTATTTTATTACCTCAAAGGCACCGACGGTAAAGACGCCAGCGCCATTAACCGCGCCTTTAATTATACCGGCAAAGCCGATCTGCCCAAATTGCGCATTGCCTATGCCGGCAATTACTTTAAAAACCTTCCGCCCAACGCACCACAATGGGAGGTATTGGCAACCCTTCGTGCAGCCGGGGCTAATATTAAAGAGGTCAATTTTCCCGACTCCGCCATTTACCCATTTAACATCATGGATGTAGTGATCAGTTCGGAATCAGCCGCGGCTTTTGATGAATTGACCCGTAGCAACCAGGACGACCTGATCAGAAGGCAGGATAAAAATTTCTGGCCAAATAGTTTCCGGGTATCCCGTTTTATACCAGCAGTGGAGTATATCAATGCCAACCGGCACCGGCATCAGCTCATTGAACAACTGAATGCCTTCACCCGTCAGTATGATGTTATTATTGTGCCTACCTTCAGCGGTAATCAACTGGCTATGACCAATCTTACCGGTCACCCGGTAGTGGTATTCCCGGTAGGATTTAATCAAAATGGATTGCCTACCAGCATTACACTGTTGGGTAATTTGTATGAAGAAGCTACCTTGCTGGCCGTAGCCAAAATATACCAGGATGCTGGTGATTTTCATACTAAACATCCTGAAAAATTTAAATAGTAACCCTGGTTCAACATGAGAAAGACTAATTGGATCGCAGCATTAACGATGCTATTTGCCTGTCAAAACAAAGAACAGGCCGACCTCATCATATACAATGCGGTTGTTTATACGGTAGACTCGGCTTTTTCTACTGCCGAAGCCCTGGCAGTAAAAGATGGAAAGATATTGGCAACCGGTAAAACAGCCGATCTGCTGGCACAATATGAAGCCAAGGAAAAGAAGGATGCCGATGGACAGTTTGTTTACCCGGGGTTAATTGATGCCCATTGTCACTTCTTCCGTTATGGCGTGGGGCTCCGGGAAGCCAACCTGGTGGGTACCATCAGTTGGGAGGAGATACTCAAAAGTTACAGGCTTTTGCAACGGAAAATCCGACAGGATGGATCACAGGACGCGGCTGGGATCAGAATGACTGGCCGGTAAAAGAATTTCCCACCAACGAACAGCTCAATCAACTATTTCCCGACAGGCCGGTATTGCTGGGGCGTATTGACGGTCACGCTGCTATTGCCAATCAACAAGCCTTGAGCCTGGCAGGCCTGCAACCTGGGATGACGCTGACAGGAGGTACGATAGAAGTAAAGCATGGAAAGTTAACGGGTATCCTGGTTGACAATGCCATTGATAAAGTAAGTACAAAGATACCCTGGCCTACGCGCGAAGAGATCAAAAAAGGGGTATTGCAGGCGCAGCAATATTGTTTTGCCCAAGGGCTTACCACAGTGGATGATTGCGGTCTGGACCATGAAGAGATTAGCTATATTGACAGCTTGCAGCGTGCCGGCGATCTGAAGATGCGTATCTATGCCATGCTGAGTGATGCGCCTAAAAACTATGCCTACATCTTTGCTAAAGGCAAAATAAAAACAGACCGCCTGAATGTACGTGCATTCAAAGTATATGCTGATGGCGCCCTGGGTTCAAGAGGAGCCAGTCTGTTGGCCCCTTATAGTGATAAACCCGATTGGAAAGGGTTTCTACTTAGTAACCCCGCACATTTTGATTCGGTAGCGAGTGTACTGATCAAAAAAGATTACCAGATGTGCACGCATGCCATTGGCGATTCGGGCAACCGTACTATCCTGAAGATCTACGCTAAATACCTGGGTGGCAAGAATGATCTACGCTGGCGCATAGAACATGCCCAGGTGATCAACCAACAGGATTTCAATTTATTTGGTCAAAACAGTATCATTCCTTCCGTACAGCCCACCCATGCCACCAGTGATATGTATTGGGCCGGCGACCGCCTGGGGCCGGAAAGAGTAAAAGGCGCTTATGCCTTCCATGACCTGCTACAACAAAATGGCTGGATACCACTGGGCACTGATTTTCCGGTAGAAGATATTTCGCCCTTTAAAACATTTTACGCCGCATTTGTTCGCAAAGATGCTAAGGGCTGGCCCGAACAGGGTTACCAAATGGAAAATGCATTAACCCGCCAGGATGCTTTACGCGGCATGACCATCTGGGCCGCCAAATCTAATTTTGAAGAACGGGAAAAAGGCAGTCTGGAAGCCGGTAAGCTGGCCGACTTCATTATCACCAACAAAGACTTAATGAAAACGGCACCGGCAGAATTGTTACAAATTCAAGTACAGTTTACTTACCTGCAAGGAGAAAAGGTATACGGAAAATAACGTGAAACATCTTACTACACTGGAAGCCTACTGCCGTACGATCAGTATTCCGGTACCCCGATAACCAATTTTTGATATCCGGGATTTTGAAGAGAACATGAAAACGGTAAAGCAAAAGGTAGGCCCTTTTCGCCATGAATTTTATGCCATGGCTTTACGTAAAAGGGGGAGAAGGATAACGCATACCGGGCAGTTTACCAAGCAATATGGTCAGGACTGTACCATCTTTTTCAATTCACCTTACCAGGCTATAGCCTGGGACATTGAATTGAACCGGGAAGGGTATTATATTATTTTCACAGAAGATTTTATTCGGAAAAACCCGCTGGGCATTAACCTCCTGGCGGATTTTCCATTCCTGCGACTCGATCATACCATACCTTTTCCCGTAGACCACTCCCACTTTACTAGTGCATAGCGAGGAAGGAGCCATCCCCCATGGCGCAAAGCAATTCTATGAGCAACTGAAAAGCAACCAAAAGGATTTTGTCTGGACCAGCGGCAACCAGTTTGACTTTTATGACAAGGAGACAACCGTTAATTTCTCTATTGATAAAGTAGCGGACTGGTTCAGAAAGAAATAGCAACCAGGAATAAGAAGTTATCGCATAATAGACTTCAACACTTCTGCCCGGCTGTCTACCGGCTGATCGATGGTCAGCCCTAGCAGCCGGGCTATGAATGCATATACATGTACATTCTCAAATGACTTGATCTGCTTCCGCTTTTTGAATGCCGGCCCCCAAGCCATAAAAGTGGCTCCCATTGCTTTTACCATACGGGGATCATAGCCATGCCGCCCCGGATTTATCTTTTACCACCCCAGGTAAATATTTTCGGATAGCGGGCTACTAAAAACACATCCCCTATCCGGTTGTAGCGGTCATCCTGCTGGTTATAATGCCAGCTTTCGGGCAACTGGTTGCGCAGGTAAACATCATAATCCGTTGCAGAAGCCTTTAAACGACTATACAGTTCGGGAATGTAAGCCGTGTCTTTGGCATAATAACTTACCAATACATCACCGGCAATGATTACTGCTTTTGCCGCATCCACCACGGGTGCTGTCAGCGTATGAACTGTATCAACAAGAGCCATTCCATGGTCAGACAAGAAGACATAGTTAACAGGCAATTGCAAGGAATCGACCATGGCACACAATTGTCCAATGGCATTGTCAATGATACCAATGGCCCTGGTGGTTTCTTTACTATCGGGTCCATATTCATGTCCTGCTTTGTCGACCTGCGGCAGGTAGAAAGTAATCAAATGCGGTCTTGTTGCTTCCGGCATTTGCAGCCAATATTTTACTGTTTGCAACCTATCGCTCAAAGGGATCTCCTCATTATAAGGGTAATAATAAGTGGGCAATGTACCTTGTATTGCAACATCACTACCTACCCAGTAAAAGCAGGCTGATAACAATTCCTGTTGCTCGGCCAATACCCACAATGGTTCACCGCCATAATAATATGGATCTTCGGCTATTGCTTTTTTGATCTTACATACACTTCGGCCCGCTGCCTGTCATAAAAACTATTGTTCACCATACCATGATGGGCAGGATATAAACCGGTAACGATGGTATAATGATTGGGAAAAGTAAGGGAAGGAAAAGCGGGGATCATGGATTGGGCCCTGATGCCCTGGCGACTTAGGCGCAGCAAGTTTTTGCCTGGTATTGTTGGGCATAATCATAGCGAAATCCATCGGCCGAGATCAGGATCACGTAAGGCTTAGCCTGTTGTGGCACACTGTTGCGGCGGCCTGCTGTTACCCGCTGTGAAGTATCTTTCTCCTGGGCAAAACTGTTATTAGCCACTGTGAGCATGGCCGCCAACAGAACCCATCTTATGCTGCCAAAAAACATATTATTTTATTTTATCCCTGGTGTGTATTGCACAACAAAATAAGCGATCCAGGGGCAATTTTCACCTACTTCTTTTTACAAGCAAAAACCATTAGTTTTGACCACCCAACCAATTGCAGTATGAAAAAGTATTGATTATTACCGCTTTTACCAGTTTATTGATGGCTTTTACCATTCCCCAGCAAAAACAGCGCATTGTATTTTTGGCGATTCTATAACCCAGGCAGGTGTTAAACCTGGTGGTTATATTACTGTGTTGGGAGACCTGTACAAACAAAAAGGGGTGCAGGACAAGTATGAGTTGATAGGCGCCGGTATTGGCGGCAATAAAGCATATGACCTGTATCTCCGTATGGAAGAGGATGTGTTGGCAAAAGATCCCAATACAGTGGTAATATGGGTAGGTGTAAATGACGTATGGCACAAAAAACATCCGGTACCGGTACGGATGCTGATAAGTTTGAAAAATTTTACAATGCCATCATCAAAAAGCTACAGGCTAAAAACATGAAGGTATTGATCTGTACGCCTGCTGCTATTGGCGAAAAACAGACTTCAGCAATGAACTGGATGGCGATCTGAATAAATATGCCAATATCATCCGCGGTATTGCTCAAAAGAACAATGTACAGTTAATAGACCTGCGCAAGGCCTTCCTCGACTATAACCTGGCCAATAATCCCGAAAACAAGGACAGGAATATACTCACCACCGATGGGGTACACCTCAATGACAAGGGCAATCAGTTGGTGGCGGAAGAAATGATGAAAGCGCTTGGTAAGTAAGACAGGACGCCGGCATTCCCCGGCAGTAAACATCTGGGTTGCTTAAATGTTATAATAAGTGGCCTGCCATAGGCAAAACGGCAAAAATCCTTATGTTTGCAGGCATGTATATGAGCGATAAGAAACACATACACATAGCAATCCTCGATCTCTATGAAGGCCAACCCAACCAGGGGATGCGCTGTATCCGGGAATTGTTAACCCAATATGGGCAAATTCACCAGCTCGAAATCAGCTGGGAAGAATTTGATGTAAGGCTCAAACAGGAGCTGCCTGATCTCTCCTACGACATTTATATTTCCAGCGGTGGTCCCGGCTCCCCTTTAGATAGTGAAGGCAGTGAGTGGGAAACGCAGTACTTCAATTGGTTATCAACTATTGAGACCTATAATGACGCCGCTCACAACCCTGTTAAAAGAGCGTATTATTTATTTGTCATTCCTTTCAACTGGCTTGCCGCTATTTTAAAGTGGCACAGGTAGCCAAAAGAAGGTCAACCGCTTTTGGCGTATTTCCCGTGCACATGCTGGAAACAGGCCGGGAAGAACCCGTATTTGCCGGCCTACAGGATCCCTTTTATGCTGTTGACAGCCGGGATTACCAGGTCATACAACCCGATACCAGGCAATTGCGCAAACTGGGTGCTACCTTATTGGCGATCGAAAAAGAACGTCCCCATATACCACTCGAAAGGGCCATCGTGGCCATCCGGTTCAATGAATTCATGATCGGCACTCAATTCCATCCCGAAGCCGATGCCACCGGTATGAGTATGTACCTGCAGCGGGAAGACAGAAAACAGACGGTCATCGACAGTCATGGTTTTGACAAATGGCAATCCATGATCGAGCAACTCAATGATCCGGATAAAATTGGTTACACCAATGCACACGTTATTCCCAACTTTCTGAAGCAATCCATCGGCAACCTGGTACCAGTTGAAGCCTGAAAATGAATAACAGGGCTACCCCCATTATTCATTTTCAAAGCTCGTTGTCTGAAGCTTGCAACTTGTTCCGCCTTGACGGGAGCTCGTAGCGCTTATTATCGTATCTTCCATAAAAACCAAGTCTGCCATGGTACCCAACCTGCGCAAAGCCTATAATGAGGCCTTCACAGTTGAACAGTTCAATGCTTTTTTGAAAGACCTGAAGGGGAAATATCCCGGCGCTATAGAATTCCGGCTGGCAGAAACACCTGTGTTTGTAGATAAGAGCTTTGCCCAAAAAATATTCGATGCCTGTGAAAGCATTATAGATGTGATCATTGATCCATCCTTCAAATCACTCACCGAAAGGGCCATACCTGCAGGCGAAAGAGTGCCCAATGAAAATGCGCATGCCCACATGATCGCTTTTGATTTTGGCGTTTGCGAAGCGGCAGACGGAACGCTGGAACCCCAGCTCATAGAAATGCAGGGTTTCCCCACCCTTTTGGTTTCCAGGTATATTATCCCGACCTCCTAAGGCAATACTTTCCAGTGCCCGACAATTATACACAATACCTCAATGGCCTGGACCATGACACCTACCTCAAACAATTGAAGGAAGTGATTGTGGGTGACCTGCCGGTAGAAAATGTGATCCTGCTGGAGATAAAGCCGCATGAACAAAAGACAAAGATTGATTTCTATTGCACCAGAGAATACCTGGGTATCGAGCCTGTGTGCATCACCGACCTTATACAGGAAGGGAAAAACTCTATTACCTGAAAGAGGGACAGAAAACGCAGGTAAAACGCATTTATAACCGCATGATCTTTGATGACCTGCGGGCACAAAAAGACAAGCTGGGCAACTTTGTGGATATTACACAAGACCTTGAAGTGGAGTGGGTGCCCCACCCCAACTGGTTTTACCGCATCAGCAAGTTCACACTTCCCTTTATACGGCACCCCTATGTACCAGCCACCTGGTTCCTCAATGAACTGAAACAGGTGCCTGCCGACCTGGAAAGTTATGTACTGAAACCGTTGTTCTCCTTTGCAGGCCAGGGGTAGTGATTGATGTAACACCGGAACATATAGCCAATACCAAGGATCCCGAGAACTGGATACTGCAACGAAAAGTGAAGTATGCCGAAGTAATCCCTACACCCGATGTACCAGCCAAAGTGGAGATACGCATTATGTACCTGTGGAAGGATGGCTGGGACAGACCCCGCCCCGCTATCAACCTGGCCCGCCTGAGTAAAGGCAAAATGATTGGTGTAGATTACAACAAAGACAAGGAATGGGTAGGTGGCAGCGTAGGCTATTTTGAACAATAGCTCAGCGAAGAGCCATGCACGACCTGGCAGCCGGCTCTGTCATGATAATAGCAAAATAATTTGTATGCAACACCTCAATGATATTAAAGGAAAAGAGATCGTACCTGGCTATTTCGGGCGGTTTGTGCATGGTGATAAGCTCACCCTGTCCATTGTCGATATCAAAAAAGGAAGTCCCTTGCCAGAGCACCACCATCCCCATGAGCAGATAACTTTCGTCCTGGAAGGAGAGCTGGAAATGGTGATCGGCGGCGTGAAAATGGTATTGACGCCCGGCACCACGCATGTGATTCCCGGCAATGTACCGCACAGCGCCATTGCCCTGACCGATTGCCGTGTGCTCGACGCATTTTCGCCGGTACGCGAAGATTATATTATAGACTAATTGATAAAAAGCAATGCCGCCTGTTGTGAGGCGGCAATGCTTTTTAGTTTTTAAATGAAGGCTGCCTTTCGTTTCGTCAGCGTCATAAAACAAAGGCACACAATATCACGTACTATTTGCCGGTCATCCAATCAGGCCTTACTTCACTGTCTTTCTTTTTACTTACCATATTCACATTGACCACCCATTCATCCAGTTTGTAAAGGAGCTCCAATTCAATGTGGAATTCACGGAAACGCTCGTCGGCTGTTTGGATCGTCAAAGCACTGGTTATAAAGTCAGTCTCTTCCGAAGCAGCTTCATAATCTCCATCCAGGTAATAGATACTTCCATCTACCATTTTCAGCCTGCAAAGCTTCAGTTGCTGGTAGAGCCGTTTGTAAGCAGCAGCGGCTTTACCAAAGGTTTCACTCCTGAACATCAGGGCCTGCCAACTGGCTGTAGTGTCGAGCTCGGAATGATACAAACCTACCACGCAAGTTTCTGATCCTGGAAGGATTACCGTAGAAGCATATTGATGCCAGTCGCCCGTAGCTTCTACCAGTTCGCCCGTAATGTGTTTGTAATTGTAAGGGAAATCACCCAGGATAGTTTCAACGGCTTTGATAAAGCCGGGTGATGGATCTCTATCCATTTTCAATTGTGCATGCACAGAAAAAGACATGGCCATACAGGCCAACAGCAGGTTGGTTAACTTCTTCATTGGGTTAGATTTAGAGGTGAATAAACGCTTGGTTTTCCACAGGATATTAACGCATACACATAACGGTATAAGTCAAAAAATTGTGAAGCCCCTCACATATAATTCTTCTTTATCTAATACTTTTTACCCCAATACACTTTTCCAGTAAAGTAGCCAATCCAACATACGGCTGGTATAGCCATATTCATTGTCGAACCACGTAATGATCTTCACATGATTGCCCACTACAGAGGTCAAGGTACCATCAACAATACAGGAGTGGGTATTACCCTTAATATCCAGTGATACCAATTGCTCTTCTGTATAATCCAGAATGCCCTTGTATTCGGTTGCGGCTGCAGTACGGAAAAGTTGGTTGATCTCCTGCGCCGTTGTCGGTTTTTTCAGTTGGATGGTAAAGTCGGCCAGCGCGCCATTGGCTACCGGCACGCGGGTAGATACGGCGGCGATCCTGTTTTGCAATACCGGGAAGAGGGTTTCCAGCGAATGGGCCAGGTCGATCTCTACAGGAATAATTGATTCGGCAGCAGCCCGTCCCCGCCGAAACTGTTTGTGGGGCGCATCGACAATTCCCTGGCGGGAGGTATACGAATGCAGTACATTGATATGGGCCGATTCTATGCCAATTGAATTGAGCAGGTACAGGATATGGGTTGAACAATTGGTCATACAGCCACCCGGTGAAATGATAGCCGTTTCCGGGGTCAGTATATGCTGATTGAATCCATAGATCATCAGGGGAATTTCTGGTGAGCCAGTGGTAGACAGCAATACTTTTTGGCGCCAACGGCCAAGTGGGCCGAAGCGCCGGCCTTGCTGGTAAAGCGCCCCGAACATTCCAGCACCACATCTATTGCCAGTGCTTTCCAGGGTAGTTTAATGGGATCGGGCTCCTGTAAAACAGCAATCGACTGCCCATTCACCGCTACTTTGTCATCCTCCTGGAGGGTGATATTGTAGGGAAAAGTACCGTATACCGAATCATATTTAAGCAGGTAAGCCAGGTTGTCCGGCTCCATAATATCATTAATAGCTACCAGTTCGATGTTGGGGTCTCCTACCAGTCTTCTGAAGAGTAATCGGCCAATACGTCCCATTCCATTGATCGCAATACGCATATACTCAGATTTTAAAAATGCTGCAAATATCGCAAAGAAGCGGGGAATAATACCTCCCTGTTTTCCTGCCTTTTGAGCCAATTTTGGGTATCCGGGGCTTTTGGCGGCTGTACAATGGATATTTATGAATAATTATACAATTTATAAATAGTTAATAATCAACAATAAACAATCCAAATTATTAAGGTTCCGCAAAAATTTGCCCCCGGCCCCGGCCTTCCGCCCGGCGAATACCATTATTATCCTACATTTGGCCTTACCAACCTATCAGAATTCTACCAAACCAACCCCCGCTATATCCATTAAATTCTGCCAGGATCATTTGCCTTTGAAAAAATGTGCCTAAAGCACAAGGTAGTTACTTACTATAACCTATTAAGTTTCTTATTAAAACACTTAACTAAAACGGTGGAGGGAGAAAGTATGTATTCGTATGCATTGTTAGAGTCTGGTTGTTATTACCTCGTACAGGAAAAGGAAGAGAGCCCTGTATCATTGATCAAAGTAACGGTGGAAACAGATTATTGCCTGTATGTGACCCAGTATGCAGAAGTGCCGGTGTTGGAATGGAAGAAAAAGACCGACCCCATTTTCGACATCCTGGAGTTACTGAGTGATGACAAAGTGAAGGAATGGGAATCTGTTTACAATGATAATCAGGATGCCTATTACGAAGAAGATGACGATTAACAATATAAACCGGTTCTCCTTAGGCAGGGGGAACCGGTTTATCGTTTTACCCGCTCACCGCACTCAATAGATCTTTCTACTTATCAGGAATACCGTTAGTATTGTAATTTCCATTGCTCCCCGCAATTATTATGTTCAGATTAACGTAAAATTGTATAAATTCAGGTTGCGTCGCAACAACTAAAGATCCTTTTCTTAAAACAACCTGCTTAGCCGGTTTGCTTAGGCGCAAAGTGGAACAAATTGGTACAATTTTCACTGGATCTATCTAATGGAAGCTACAGGTATGAACTTCAATGATGATAAGTATTTGAAAATACGTAAGGTATTGCTGATCATAGTCAGCATACTCACCGTATTACCCCTGGCCCCGCTCATCAACCGGTATATTCCGCCCCTGATGGTGGGCGACTGGAACCTTGACCTGGCCGTTTCGGTCATCCTGGCCGGCCTGGCCACCTGGTTGGTATTAAGGGTATTCCGCTTCCTGCTCATCCCCGCTGTGGCACTCTGCCTATTGGTATTACTGTACAACCAACTCACCAACGGCTATGGCTTCAGCCATATGGTTACCGACTACAGAACGATGGTAGAAAATAACTGGGGACGTAATGACCAGAAAGAAACCAACCTGGTACTTACACCCGGTATATTTGACGGGCCACTTACCAAGACCATCAAAGCGCTCCAATCCAAGGTAGACTTCAAGGATTCCATTGTACGGAATTTTGCCGTCAAGCATTCGCTGGAAAATTTTGATCAATACCACACCAAGTACGGTCCCGTGGTACGGCACCTTTCCTTGTTCAAATACATCAATGCCAATTTCAAGTACGTACCCGACTCCGAGCGGGATGAATATTTTGCCACCGCCCGCGAAACCATCCTGAATGGTTTGGGTGGAGATTGTGATGATCATACCATCCTCATGGTTTCTACCCTCAAGGCCATTGGCGCCCATTGCCGCATGGTGCTTTCTGAAGGGCATTTGTATCCTGAATTGTATGCAGGCGACAAGAAAGCATTTGACCGCTTGCAGCAGGCGATCATTTATCTTTTTAGCGACAGGTCGATTGACAATATTTATTACCATGAGCAAAATGGCCAATATTGGATCAACCTGGATTATACAGCCAAACATCCGGGAGGTCCTTACCTCAGTGAGAAGGCCTATGCCATAATAGACCTATAATACCAACCACGTATTAAATCAGCTAATATTTATTTGTGACGATGTTATATTGACGGATATGTGCTATTTTTAGGAGATATCGGTTAAGGCATGACTGTAGCACCCCTTGCAGCCATAATAGCATCGTATTCACTATTGGCGATCCCTATCACTCTATTACTTATCCAACGGCCCTTCCGTATGGGCCTTACTTTTCGTCTGCTATTCATCTACTCCATCACCGCTTTTATAATCGACCGCTTTTCGGGCTTTATTGAAACCAATCCGCTTGCCACCCGCATGTTGTCATTTGCATTTACCATATTTGAGTATACCATTTTCACCCTGTTCTTTTACCAGTTCTTTCACCGGCGAAGTTTCAAACGGTGGGTAGTAGCAGGATCCTTGATATTTATTACTACGGTTGTACTGGAATTAGATAGGTTTGGGGTGGTATATTATAGCCGGTTCAATGCAGGAACTGCCGTTATACTCATAATCTGCTACAGCTTGCTGCTGTTTTATGAATGGTTGATGGATGACCCGATGGAATTCATCTATAAAAAGCCGCATTCTGGATAACCCTGGGTTGCCTTATATACCTGTCGGGCAATTTCTTCTTCTTTATTACAATGGGAAAACAATGGAAGCAAAACTGGCTCATGCATACAGTGTTCAACCTGATGAAGAACCTGCTTTTTGTGATCGCTATCTTACAAGCCTTTCCTGTGACTCGGCCCAAAAGACTTTCTGATGGCGGTATTAGAAGGTATTTTTTTCAGCCCTTTCAAAAGCAGGCCACTGCTGCCAATACCGATAGAAATAATGGTGGAAATATAATAGATCAGGAATTTGTCGACCCCATCGGCCACATCCACAATGAAGTAATCAAAAACATAAACTACAATATAGGTACCATATTGAAACAACAAGGCACCATGAATGAGCAGTAAGGCTTTTTCACGGGCTACATGTACTACTTGCTGGAGGTACAGGGATATCTGCCAAATGACAAGCGTCATAAGAAAGATCAACCCTACTCCAATCACATACTTCAAGGAGGCATACCTGAATCCGCCGTGCACCAGGCAAATGATCTCAAACAGCACGAATAATAAGAGGGTTATACGAATGATCTTTTAAACTTTGGAGAGAAAGCCGACAAATAGATGATGCCCACCATCATGGGGAAATCGAGTAAATTGTAGATCACACTGACTACCTCTATGAGTTTCCTAGGAAACCACTCTATCAGTAACATGGAATTCACCAGTCCATTGATGACCCAGTATATCGCATAGTATTGAAAAGGAGAAACCCGCCAAAGTTTTTTAAGCAATACGATCACTACGGGTACGCAACACATGATGACCGTTAAGTAGGATACGACCTGGTAAATTTGAGTTTTCACTGAGCTGGCATTACCCTGTAAAATCGTTAAAAATTAATGAATTATTGCATCTTTTGCCTTTTTCAGTATTACTACCCTGAAAGATCCTGCATAAAATACGATTCACTTTTGCGGCTTTTGAATAGCCTGCCGTAAATTCACTTTCAAGGCCCATTTCAATCTACCCAATCACCCTGAAATGGCCTTCGGCCTCCAAACTCACCACTTGCCTTTATTCCTCGCCGTCCACCCCATTCTATAGGTAGCAATAGCCAACAAGTTCTATATTTATTACATTCATTGAAGCCTTAAACAACTAGCTATGCGTTTACGCAATTTCGTTATGGTGGCCAGCTTACTGCTAACCACTCCTGCCTTTAGCCAATCGCCCGATGATCTGCCACAAGATTATCTTACGCCGGCCTTTCATGCCAGTCGCCGGGATTCCTTGCGTCAATTGATGCCTGCTAATTCTGTAGTCGTGGTATGGGCTTATCCCACCCGGAATTTTTCAAATGATGTGGATTATGTATACCATCCCAATCCCGACTTGTATTATTTTTCCGGGTATAAGGAGCCGCATTCCTTGCTGCTGGTTTTCAAAGAACCACAAGCAGCAGCTGATGGCAGCACCTACGAAGAATTGTTGTTTGTGCAAAAGCGCGATTCATTGGCAGAACAATGGACAGGGAAGAGATTGGGTGTAGCGGGGTCCAAACAAAAGCTGGGTCTTACTCATGTATACAATGGAGAAGATTTTAAGGCATTGCCCCTGGACTTTTCCAAATTTGACAAGATCATTTTTGACCGCCTGCCTGCAGATATTGCAGATGCCCGTTATGATAAAGCGGACCTCTATGACCTGATCCAACAGTTGAAGGAAAAGGCACAGATAACAGATAATTATGCACAGGATAAACGTTTTGGCACTACTTTATACCGTCAATACACAGGACAGTTGCGCGAAATAAAAACGGATGAAGAACTGGCCCTGCTGCGCAAAGCGGTGGAAATATCCTGCCAGGGACAGGCCGAAGTAATGAAGGCCGTACGCCCCGATATGTCGGAAAGGGAAGTACAGGGCTTACATGAGTTTGTACATAAAAATACGGCGCTGAATATGTGGGTTATCCTTCCATCGTAGGGGCTGGTAACAATGGTTGTGTACTGCACTACCAGGAAAATGAAAAACTGCATGTTGAGAACAAGATGATCCTGATGGATGTGGGCGCCGAATACCATGGGTATACGGCCGATGTAACACGCACAGTACCTACTACCGGCAAGTTTACTCCGGAACAAAAAGCCATTTATGAGCTGGTATATGAAGCCCAGGAAGCGGCTTTCAAATTGTGCAAGGAGGGCACAACCTGGCAGGAGCTGGATAAAGTATCCCGCGGCCTCATAGCCGAAGGATTGCTAAAACTCGGCATCATTAGCAAAAAAGAGGAAGTCAGTAAGTACTATCCCCATGGCTTGGGTCATCATATTGGCCTGGATGTGCACGACAGAAGCGCCTCTCAAAAATTGAAAAAGGCATGGTCATTACCATTGAACCCGGTATCTATATTCCCGAAAACAGTCCCTGTGATAAGAAATGGTGGACCATTGCTGTGCGGATAGAGGACGACCTGCTGATCAAAGAAAAGGATTACGAACTATTGTCCTGGGCGGCTCCCCGTAAGATCAGTGATATTGAGAAAATGGTAGCCGAAAAAGCCCGCTTGATCATTTTACCCTACCCAAACTGGGATCGGGCAAAAAGGATTTTAAATACCTAAATGGCCTTATACACAAAAGAGGTGGGACCCCTTCACAGACCACCTCTTTTGCGCTTTTAAAGGCCTCTCTGCGAGCCAGGTACCCATAAAAACTCATGCCAGGCAGTGTTTTTATGCAATAAATGCGCATTTACCGGCAATCGTACAAAGGACAGTCGATGGGTAAAATTCAGTATAAATACCAAATAATACCGGGTGTTTTTACCAAAAACTGGTAGTTTTTCGCAAAAACACTATCTATTTTTAAGTAATATTTCTAATAGAGATAGAAATATTTACGATACGAAGGGTAATAACTGAAGCCAAAAAACAGGGCAGATTTGCGCTATGTCAATTAATGTTCCTACGGTATCTTTGAATTAGTTGATCCAACTATCCACACAGAAAATACCGCCTCCAATATCCGGCATCCAATATCATCTGAAAAGATCCTTTCAAATCCCTAAAGAGACCTGCGGATTTTATCCAGTGATTCTAATTGTAGCAAAAAGGTTTCTAGAAACATCCTGAAAGACCACATAGTATATCCAATACCTGAAAAGATCAAGATCCGGTAGTATGTGAAAACCCAGTCGATATCCTGAAAGCCCAACCGCCAAACAGATCGTGCCAGACATCCAATACCTTTGAAATGAGTTTACCTTCGTTCGATCGACTGAAAGATTAAGACATTCAAAAAGCCATCGCTTCCAATAGGACGATGGCTTTTTGATTTTTGCTTATCTTACCGGTTATGATGATCAAACCTTACTGGACCTCCTGCCTGCTCGTTTTTAGTATGGCCGGTACTGGTCTTCAATATGTAGCATCGCAACAGGGTATAGTAGCTTCTCTACCTCCCCGGGCGAGCGCTCCTGCTTGCATTACCCCTCTACCCGACACCACTCCCCGTATTGAATTGCTGACCAGCGGCACCCCCACCAGCCTTAGGGGACTAAGTGTGGTTAGCGACCGGGTAATATGGGTCAGCGGCAGTAAGGGTACGGTGGGCCGTTCTATCGACGGCGGCAAGAGCTGGCAATGGACAACGGTGAAAGGGTTTGAGAAACGTGACTTCCGTGATATAGAAGCATTTGATGAAAAGACCGCTGTGATCACCGCCATTGCCGAACCGGCCAATATCCTCAAAACAACGGATGGCGGCCTCACCTGGAAAACAGTATTTACCGACAGCACAAAAGGCATGTTCCTGGATGCGATGGATTTTATCGACAAGAAACGGGGCATCGTAGTTGGCGACCCCATCAATGATACCGTGTATTTTGCTACCACCAAAGATGGCGGCAATACCTGGAAAAAGCTACCAGGCGTAGCGGTAAAAGTGCAGGCCGGCGAAGCCTTCTTTGCCGCCAGCGGCACCAATATCCGTTATCATCCGGATGGCTCTTTTACCCTGGTGTCGGGCGGTAAAGCCTCGCGGCTGATCAACCCTTCGGAATTCCTGCCGCTGGACATTATCCAGGGCCGTGAAATGACAGGCGCTAATTCGATTGCTTTGCGGGGCCGAAGGGCCGTAATTGTGGCGGGTGATTTTGAAAATCCCAAGGATACCACCCAAAACTGCTTGTTCACTCCAGATAATATCCGGGAATGGCAGGCGCCCACCACCAGGCCCCATGGTTACCGCAGTTGTGTTGCCTTCATTGGCGACAGCCAACTGATCACCTGCGGACTGACAGGCGTGGATATCTCTACTGATGGGGGCAATAACTGGACCCTGATCTCAACAGAAGGGTTTCATGTATGCCAGCAAGCCAGGAAGGGCAAGGCCGTATTCCTGGCAGGAGGAAATGGAAAGATCGGGAAACTGGTTGAATAAGCTTCGAGCTGTGAGCTACGAGCCCCTAAAGGGGCTCCCGCTTTGTAGAAGACGTTTATAATGTTTCTTTTGTGCGCTGTAGGCGCACCACCTGAGGTTCGTCGCCTACGGCGCCGCATCGAATACACAACATGTTGCTACAAAGCGGTGCCCCTAAAGGGGCTAAATACCCATCCAATGTTGGTAACTTAAGTAAACGATCAGAATTGCCGACTGCCGATTCTCACGTGCCTCATTTCTTAAACATAAAATAAACGGCACCAAGCAGGAAAACGAAACTGACCAGGTATTTCCAGTGAAACGGTTCTTTGAGGTAAACCACGGCAAAAACAGTAAATACAATGAGGGTGATCACTTCCTGCGTCATCTTCAACTGAAACCCGTTGAACCCATTGGAAAAACCCCAGCGGTTGGCCGGTACCATCAGGCAATATTCAAAAAGGCAATACCCCAGCTCACCAAAATGGCTTTCCACAATGGCAGGTGTTGCTGCTTTAGGTGACCATACCAGGCAATGGTCATAAATATATTGGACAACACAAGCAACAGGATAGTGCGCATATTAAGTTATTTTTGCAGTAGTTATAAAGGGCCGAAATTAGAAATTCGTATATTCATCACAAAACTATCTAAATATGATATCCAGCAAAATTGATGCAGCCCTTAACCGGCAGATCGACCTGGAAGGTTTTTCTTCCATGTATTACCTGGCGATGGGTTCCTGGGCTGAAGTAAAAGGGTATAATGGCGTTGCACAGTTCCTGTATCACCATTCTGATGAAGAACGTCTGCACATGCTAAAGCTGTTTCACTATATCAATGACCGTGGTGGTCACGCAATTGTACCTCCCTTTGCAGCGCCACAAAAAGACTTTAAGAATATCCAGGAGATCTTTGAGATCGTTCACTCACACGAAGTAAAAGTATCCAATGAGATCAATGCCCTGGTGGAGCTTTGCATACAGGAAAAGGATTATACTACCCACAATTTCCTGCAATGGTATGTGACCGAACAAATTGAAGAGGAAAGCCTGGCGCGCCAAATACTGGACAAATTAAAGCTGATCGGAGAAGATAAAGGCGGCATGTACCTCTTTGATCGCGACCTGGGCACCATGAACCCACAGGGTGGCAGCGGCGGTGGAAAAGGCAAAGGCGGCCATTAATACCAATGTGGTAATGTGAGAATTTGAAAATTTGAAAATGTGCTAATGCTTTTGATGTAGCTGTTCGATGAATAGGGAAGTGCCTGTAGGGCTACTTCTAATACATAAAGAAAATCCCGCTTTTGAAGCGGGGTTTTCTTTATAGTGATTTACATTTTCAAATTACCACATTCTCAAATTCTCAAATTGCCTAATTGAGACTTCTAAAGTCAACAGGTACCAGCTTACTTACACCGGGCTCCTGCATGGTTACCCCATAGATCACATCTACTGTGCTCATCGTTTGTTTGTTGTGGGTAACGATGATGAACTGGCTCTCTTCAGAGAACTTGCGGATCATATTGGTAAACTTGCCTACGTTGGCATCATCGAGTGGTGCATCCACCTCATCGAGGATACAGAAAGGTGCAGGCTTGATGAGGTAAATGGCAAACAACAGGGCCGTTGCTGTGAGGGTCTTCTCTCCCCCACTCAACTGGGTGATAGAGGAAGGACGTTTACCCTTGGGTTTGGCAATGATATCAATGCTGGTTTCGGCCAGGTTTTCCGGGTTCTCCAGGATCATATCGGCCGTATCGTCTTCTGTAAACAATGCTTTAAATACACGCTGGAAGTTTTCCCGCACCCGGTTAAAGGTATCGAGGAATTGCTGGTTGGCTGTTGCTTCTACTTCCTGAATGGTTTGCAGTAAGCTGTCCTTGGCAGTTACCAGGTCATTCTTTTGTTCCAGGATAAACTCGTACCGTTTCTTCATTTCCTGAAACGCTTCAATGGCCGTTGGGTTCACCTCTCCCAGGTTTTCCAGGCGCTTCTTCATCCGGTCGCTTTTTTTCCTGCAACTCTTCGGTAGGTACCTCCCCAATTCTTGGCTGGTCGATGATATCATCGAGGTTAATACGGAATTCCACATTAAGCCTTTCTTTCATACCTGCCAATTGGAGCTTCAACTCATTCAGCTTGTCCTTGATCTCAGTAAGCAGGTGCTCCAGCAGTTCCCGTTCTTTTACCTTGTGACGCAATTCGCTTTCCTTTTCATTCAGCGCATTACGCACGTTATAATAAGCCTGGTCGGTTTCGTTCAATATTCTCTCCGCTTCTTCTTTCTTACGCATCAGGTCTAGCAGGCCATTTTCTGCGGCAGTAAGGGTTTCTGCACTTTCCGTCATGTTCTCAATAGTTTGTTTCAACTGTGAGGCATTGGATTCGATCTGTGTGCGGAGGCCAACCAATTGGTTGCGTTTGAACTCCATCTCCTGCGTCAATGCATTGATCTTACTTTGCTGACGGGTTACCTGGAGATTGAACTCATTATAGCTGGCCAGGGCACCGTGGTACTGACTTTCAGCAGCTTTGTAATCCACTTCAGCCGCTTGCAGTTTCTCCCGTACTTCATTCAATTGAGCCACCAAAACCTGCCACTCTTCACGCGTACCCGAGATAGAGGATGTAGTATTTTCCAGGTTCATCTGCAACTCTTCCAACCTGTTCTGGGAAGTACTTTTCATCCCATGCAGGTTCTCGATCTTATTTTGTAAGGAGAATACGAGGTTGGTAAGACGGTTGATATCTTCCTGGGCTTGCTTGATAGCCGTTTCTTTCAGTTGCTCATTGAAGCTGATCACTTCATTGTGCTTTTCCTGGATAGCAGCTTTCAGCTCATTTACAATGCGCTCCTGAACCTGTATTTGCTCATACAGTTTTTCCAGGTTCTTGGCACGGCCAATTTTCTTTCCTTCAAAAATGCCTACACTTCCACCAGTCAGCGAATATTTTCCTTTTACGTATTTACCATGTTTTTCCAGTACAATGGAGCCATTGCTATTGGAAAGGGCATCTTCATTTTCAGCAATGAAAACCTGCCCCAGCAGGTGTTCGGCCAGTTGACGGTATTGTGCATCCACTTCTATTACCTGCATGGCCGGGATGGTACCTGCTGGCTGGTGGCCAGTGGCTTCCACATTGCCGTTGAGCTTATCCAACAGGAAAAAGTTGGCCTTTCCTTTCTTGTTCGCATCCAGCAGATGCACCGCCTGTAGACCTTCCTGCAGGTCATTCACCACATAATAGTTCAGGTAAGGTTCCAGCACGTTTTCAACAGCTGCACGGAACTCTTCCTTTACATAGATAATATCAGATAAAATAGGTGCTGTATGGTTCCAGTTGGGATTCTTGTGCAAGAACTTTACACTCTCAGGATAACCTTCCATCGAATCGATCAGACTTTTCAGCAGGTCGTATTCATTCTTTTGGCATCCAACTTACGGCTTTCTTCCGCCAAGGTCTGGCGCAGCCTTTCCATTTCACCCTGCGTTTGCAATATCTGCTCTTTGGTGCGCTCATGGTGCTCCTGCAGTTGTTGCAGGTCACGCTGGCGGCTTCCCAGTTCTTCTTCTTTGGTGATGTGCTCTTCTTCCAGTTGCTTGAACTGGCTATTGCGCACTTCCTGTTCTTCTTCCAGGCGGGCAATGCTTTGCTCCAGGTTGCGGATCGAGTTGTCGGCAATCGCCACTTTCTTCTCCGCCTCAAACTGGTTACGTTGCATATTGAGGTTTTCGCTACGCAGGCTGTCTACATGCACCCGTTTTTCGTCGAATACCTTGCGTTTTTCCTCACTGGTTTCTTTGAGGTCCACCAGTTGTTGTTGCAGGCTTTCCAGCTTACCTTCCTCTTCAGTAACCTGCAAGGTGGTAAATTCAATGCTTTCTTCCAGTCCTTTCAGTTGTCCCTCACTTTTATTCATGAATTCCTGGAGGCTATTCTCACGTTCCTTCAGGAAGTTCAATCGTTGGGAAGCAAGGTTCTTATCATTTTCTTTCGTTCTTAATGTTTGTAATAGGTCGTTGAACTCGTGTTGCATGCTTTGCAAGGCACGTTCTTTTTCAATGAAACCCACTTTCTCCTGCTCAATGGTAGCTTCTTCATTGGCGATTTCAGCTTCCAGCCTGATCTTTTTATCCGTTTCTACTTCAGACTGGGTATTGAGGTCGCGCCAGGTAAGGTTAAACCCTTCCAGGGAGGCTTTGGCCAGTTCAATGCTTATTTCACGGTATTCTTTCTTGATCTCGTAATACTTCTCAGCTTTTTTTTGCCTGGTTTTCGAGGCTCTTGAGCTGGTTGTTGATCTCGAATAAAAGGTCTTCAATACGTGCCAGATCCTGCTCAGTGGCGTCCAGCTTTTGCTTGGCTTCCTTTTTACGTGTCTTATAAATGGTAATACCGGCCGCCTGTTCCAACATCCGGCGACGGCTGTTTTCTTTGTCTTTGATGATCTCATCCACCATCCCCAGTTCAATAATGGCATAACTGTCGGTACTTACACCAGTATCCATAAACAGGTTCTGGATATCTTTCAGGCGGCACTGTACATCATTGAGGCGGTATTCACTTTCGCCGCTTTTATAGAACTTCCTGGTAACAGTAACGGTATTGAATTCTGTAGGCAGCAGGTTCCTGGTATTTTCAAAAGTGAGGCTCACTTCGGCCAAACCACTGGCCGAACGGGTTTTGGATCCGTTGAACACCAGGCTATCCAGGTTTTCACTACGCAGGTGGCTGATCTTCTGTTCCCCGATTACCCACCGGATACTGTCGATGATATTACTTTTACCACAGCCATTGGGCCCGATAACGCCGGTAATACCTTCATCAAAATTCAGTATGGTTTTGTCGGCAAAACTTTTAAACCCTTTAATTTCTAAGCTCTTTAATCGCACAGTGTCTTGTTTTTTAAGGACAGCAAATATAGAAGAATAGGGGTACAAATTACATAGGCCAATAATTACCCACAGGATTACCCACATAGAAATATACACAAACACTGCACCATGTGGATATCCCCAAGGACTTGTGGATAAAATAGCCTTGCATGGTGAATAAATCCTTTCGTAAAAGCTGCCAATAAGGCACAATAAGCTTATTCCCTTATAATAAAATTGGGTAAATTGGGTAATACCACTTTTATTCACCTACACTGCCAAACGAATGCCATGAAAAGTTTATTTGCAGGATTCTTGTTGTTGGGGACAAGTTCCCTGATAGCGCAAAAGCCACTATTGAACAGGTAAAGCTGGCTGATGGTGATACGTTGAGGGGAAAATTGGACCTGCCAGCCAACGGAGCCATCCGGCAACTGGTCATTTTTATCCATGGTACAGGGCCGGCCACTTATCTTGATCGTAGAAAGGCGGGCGATTCCACCTTCAATTACTTCGACCTGTTTGCCCGGGAATTCAATAAAAGGAATATTGCTTTTTTACTTACAACAAAAGGGGTGTAACCATAGGTGATGCCCCCTACCTACGACCTGGTTGACCGGGAAAAGTACAAAAAGGTATTGCCACACACCGAGGTAGCCGATATAGAAACGGTATTGCGCTACCTGCAGGCGGATAAACGGCTTAAAAAAGTGCCCATTACCTTGCTTGCCTGGAGTGAGGGCACCATACTGGCGGGCATGTTGGCCGATAACAAAAAGAACAATATCCGCGCGCTCTTCCTCGCCGGCTATGCACACGAAAACCTGTCGGATATTATTAAATGGCAGTTCTCCGGCGAATCCTCCATGATCAACATCAATAAGTATTTTGACACCAACCACGATGGCGTAGTAAGCCGGACTGAGTATGAAGCTGATAGCAGGGGGCTACCGCCATGCGTACGAATGGACTGAACAATGCTAAATTTGAAGGGCTGGATATCAATAAAGACAGTGTACTAAGCAGTGACGATTTTAAACGGATGACGGCTATGCGGTACCAATTTTTGCTCAATGCCATCGACAAGGGTAATGATGACTGGATCTGGAACAACTATTTCAGGGTTACTTCGGGCTGGCTAAAGGAGCATTTTACCTTGGAGCCTAATAAAACAAGGTTATTACGGGTCAACACCCCCTCTATATTTTCCAGGGGGATGAAGATGCCAGTACGCCGGCAACAGGTGCTTATGCCTTGAAGGAAGGCTTTAAACAGGCCAATAAAACCAACTTGCAGGTATTTGTCTTTAAAGGACACAATCATGACCTTAACTACCAGGAGTGGATCCGGAAAAAGACCATACCGGAAGGGATTGAGCAGATCTTCGAAGTGGCGGCAACATTAAAATAAATAGTTTAGCCCATGCTTATTAAACAGGTGCATCTGGAAGGCATAAAAGCAGGTACGGTAAAGCTAGCATTTCGCCGCTGGACAAAACCTTCGGTAAAAAAGGCAGTACTATCAAAACCAGTATTGGCCTGGTAACAATAACCGATGTGAAGGAGGTGACAGAGAGCAGCATTACCGACGCACGAGCCAAGGCCGCCGGTTATCCCAATAAAGCTGCCCTGCTGAAAGACTTAAATAGCCGACCTGCCGGAACGATTTATAAAATAGCTGTCAACTACCATGCTCCCGATCCACGCATCGCCCTGCGTCAACAGCGTAATATTTCTACCACTGATTTCGATACGGTCAAAGCCGCGCTGGCACGACTGGACAAATACAGTAAAACAGGTCCCTGGACCAGGCGCATCCTGCTGGCTATCCGCGATAATCCGGGTTTGCGGGCAGCAGATCTGGCGGTAAAAACGGATAAAGAAAAAGACTGGCTAAAGATCAATATCCGCAAACTAAAAGAGCATGGGCTCACCATTAGTCTTGAACCTGGCTATAAACTATCGCCCAGGGGTATGCAATTTTTGAAAAAGTGGTGAGGTAGTCCGGCTTCGTAGTTTTAATTTCGGCAATAAAATCAATCGCCTTGACCAACCCTATGCTCAATCTGGCCAAACGCATCAAATCCATTGCCGATACAGGCCTGCTCTACAGCTCCAACGAATATGACCGCGAACGCTACACGGAACTGCTTGCCATCAGCCATGAGTTGATGGGCCAGCTCACCGGACTGCCGGTTGAAGTGATCAAAAACTTTTATGCGCCCAATAAGGATTATCCAACCGCCAAGGTAGATGTGCGTGGCTTGCTGCTCAATGAGCAGGGCCAGGTGCTATTGGCGCGGGAAATGGCAGATGGAAAATGGACACTACCGGGTGGATGGGCCGATGTGGGTTATTCGCCTGCCGAAGTAATTGAAAAGGAATTCCTGGAAGAAACAGGCCTGCAAGTAAAAGCTACACGCCTGCTGGCTGTATTTGATAAACGTTGTCATCCTCATCCACCCCAACCTTTTTATGTGTACAAATTTGCCTTGTTGTGTGAGCTGAAGACAAAAGAGCAGTCCTTGAATAAGGGGTTTGACATCCTGGAGACAGGTTATTTTCCAGTTGATCAATTGCCTGATTTATCGGAAGAGCGGATATTGGCGGCACAAATTGAATTGCTCTATAAAAAGGCAACGGGAGGAGATTTCGCTGCTTATTTTGATTGAGGTAATGAATCTCAAACGAAGAGGTGACACCTTTCGCCTGCATCGCCAGGGCAGGGTGTCACCTCTTAAAAATTTCCTACAAATCCTAACAATCCCTAAATCATGGTTAGATAGCTGTTTTTGCCATTTCCCAACCAAGCATGGCCTTTTTGCGTTCGGTACCCCAATGGTATTCTCCAATGATCAGGTTCTTCTTAATAATACGGTGGCAGGGTATCAGGTAGGCAATGGGATTGGCCCCAATGGCCGTTCCTACAGCCTGCAATGCATTGGGCTCTTCAATATGGCGGGCGAGTGACTGGTAGGTGCTCACGGTACCATAGGGTACTTCCAACAGGGCATTCCACACCTTTACCTGGAAGTTGGTACCTTTTACCAGCACACTCAGCTTTTCCTGTGATCCGGGTTTGCGGTGAAAAATAGCCTGGGCCATCAGGTCGGTATTGCGGCTATTTTTCGCGCACCAGGGCATTGCCCCACACACTTTCCAGTTCTTCTATGGCCGCACTCCTGTTTTCCTGCTGCAAAAAGGAAAGGTGACATATACCACGACCCGTAACGCCTATAATGCACTCGCCAAAGGGCGTATTGTGAAATCCATATTCTATCAGGATACCGCTCCCCTTCTCTTTGTACTCTTGTGGGGTAACCGCTTCGAGATTAACAAAGAGATCGTACACCCGCGACTGGCTCGACAGCCCCGCTGCATCGGCTGCATCGAGCAGGTTGTCAAAACCAGTAATACGATGTTTGAGGTAGTCGGTAGTCAGAAATTGCAGGAATCGTTTGGGGCTGATGCCTGCCCATTCGGTAAACATGCGCTGAAAATGAAAAGCGCTCATATTTACCTGCGCAGCTACTTCTTCCAGGCTGGGTTGGTTACGAAAATTGACATACAAGTAATCAATAGCCCGGGCTATCTGCTGGTATTGGTAAGCATCAGTAGTCACAGGATCAAAATTTAATATTTTTCTGATAGCATAGTGATGTTTATTAGTGTATGCAATTTGTCCCCGATTACCCGCCTGCTCAACCTGTTTCTTGCTATATTTAACACGGCAGGCATACAACTGTTTAGGGTTATTTTTGATCTTGCAACCAGTTAATACTTTACAATTGAAGGCATTTTATTACTTCCTGGTTCTCATACTGGTATTTAGCAGCCGGGCTGTACTGGGACAGCAGGTAGACAGTATTTTTTTCCACCTGTACACAGACAGTTTGAAGAAAGGAGTGCACAATTACATCAACGTGGATGGAAAATTATCCAATGGTCAATGGCAGCCGCTCACTGCAAAAGAGCTACATTTTACGGCCTCGGCAGGCCGGTTTGAAGGCAATAACCTGATTATTGACACATCCTTTAAAGGGGAGAAAATAGACGTTAAAGCCACGCTGAAGGCCAATGCACAGCTGTGGAAGGAGATTACGATCTATATAAAAACAGAGGATACCACCGAAAGGCTCAAAACGATGGAGGAGGTACTCCCCGGCAGCTCTTCACCAGGGCGAAAGAGCAAAAGGAACCGGCGAAATCCCTGACAACCATCCTCAACCTGGTTTTTATTTCCTACTTATTTAGGCTTGTGGGCCTTGACCTGTTCAGCCGTTGGCTGCCACCACACATAACCATGTTTTTCGGCCAGTTTTTTCCCATCGATACGAATAGGGTCGGCCCTGTTCCAGGGTTGTACAACGGCATGGATAGTCAAAAACTTCAGAGAAGGCACTTCCGACTTCAGGTGGGCCAGTAATTCATTGAGGGCAGCGATCTGTTTGGCCGGATAGGGCTCCGGATTGACTTTGCGCTGGATATTGGCCAGGGATACACCAATGGATGATTTGTTGATGGCCAATCCACCCGGCGCCGGAATGGTAGAACCTACATGGAATGCATGTTTGTTGTTAGGCACGCAGTGAAAAATGATCGACTCGGTATTTTGTGCGTTGGCACTGGTACCCGAATCCTTGCCATCACGGGCAATAATATAATGATAGCTCAATCCTACACCACGTAAATGGTTGATACTGCTTTTAGCGGTTCCCCCTGCAGTAGCATGCAATACCACCATTTCGGGTTTATTGGTCCGGTCCCTGGAAGGGAGGAAAGGATTTAACGCTTGAATATTCATATTGAAGGTATTAGGTGAATGATTTGAAGACACACAGCCAAAGATGGTTATTCCTAACCGGCTTGCCACCGGTCAAAGCACCCTGAATGGCTACCGTGTTTTTACGGGTAACCAGGTTGCATCCAGGTGGCCATGGTATGGTACCAGGTAGGAAGGTCCATAGAAGACGTACGGGTAGTGGTAGCTAAATCTGGAATTATATAAGTGATATAAAACAGCTATAGTATGCTTATTAAAGAGATATTCCAGACTTTAAAAGGTGCCTTATCTCTGCATTATAGCTGCTTTATATGTGGAATATCTCTGGAATATCCTATTATCTAGAATAGTTGATGTATGTAGTAACAATACAGCAAACCACCACTTGGGCTGCTATTTGGACCTATCTCAAATAGACGGTGTTTTGGAGGCCAAAATCGAGTAGGTTGTGAGGGATTAATTCCCTCACAGACCTCTCACACCACCGTACGTACCGACCGGTATACGGCGGTTTGTCAGAATAACTTAGTTTGGTGAGTTGTTTTCCAGTAATAGTAGTTTGCGAACCCTACGTATCCATGCCTGACAAAGTATTCATTATTTAATGCCCTTGTCAATATTGGACTGTGTGCAATGCGGCAATAGCCCCTACGGCTATTTGACCACTCATAGGCTTTCCCAGGATTGATTCCCAGCCTTTTCAGGTTAATCCACCGCGTTTTTGGTCTTTTCCATTGTTTCCATATTCCCATCCTTAGACGCGTTCTTACCCATCTGTCCAGTTCCTCCATTCTGCTTTTGGCTTTGGCTATCCTAAAGTAGTTCACCCAACCAACGATTGTCGCCTCCATCTTCTTTATCTTGTCTTCCACTTTACCGGGGATTTACGCTGAGTTCGCTCTTTCATCTTTTCTTTAATCTTTCTCAGCGATTTGGGCGCAATACGTATTTGCCAGCCCTTTTCGCTTCGGTAAAAAAAAAACCCAGTAGCGTACTGTCATTGGGGCGGCTGACTTTACTTTTTGTGCGGTTTACTTTTAACTTTAGCTTCTTTTCTATGAACTCTGTGATTGTAGTCAGCACTCGAGCCGCTGACTTTTCACTTTTCACATAGATGCTACAGTCATCTGCATATCGTACATACCGGTGGCCTCTTGCCTCTAACTCTTTGTCCAGTTCATTTAAAACAATGTTGCTCATCAGCGGTGATAACGGAGAACCTTGAGGAGTGCCTTCTTTGCGTTCTATCACTACTCCATTCTCCATTATTCCGCAGTTCAGGTACGCTCGCAGTAGCTTCAGTGTCCGCTTGTCCGTTATCTTTTGGGCCAGCGCCGACATTAACCGGTCGTGGTTCACCCGATCGAAAAACTTCTCCAGCTCCAGCTCTACTACCCATTCATTGCCGTCGTTCAGGCTGGTTTGAGCCTGATACACTGCCTGATGAGCACTGCGATTCTCTCTAAACCCATAGCTATAATTGGAGAACTCCGCTTCATACTGCGGACTCAACCACTGGGCTATTGACTGCGTAATTAACCTGTCGATTACTGTAGGTATTCCCAACATCCTTTTACCGCCTCCGTTTTCCTTGTCTATTTCTACTTTCTTCACTGCCTGGGGCGGTACGTGCCTTCTAAAATACTAGTACGCAGTGTTTGCCAGTTGGTATTCAGGTAGTCGCGAAGTTCATCGGTCTGCATACCATCTATACCTCCAGCCCCTTTATTGGCAGTTACCTGCTTAAAGGCTTTTTGTACATTGCGGATATCTAATATTTCTTCCAGCATACTATTACTTAAAAAAAAAAAAATCATCCCAGCGTTATTCCCATTGGTTGCATGATGAGGCTCAACTCCTCCTGTGTTTTACTTTTAGCTTCCGGCTTATCCTCACACAGGTAGTTTTCTAATGTTCTTCTATTGTAATCGCCTCAATCATAAACGTCTTGTTCATTTTCGCCATTCTAACATTCGGCCCTTCGGTTTGGCTGTGAGTCTTCCGTCTTTGCCCTTTACGGGGAGATGGCTCGTTTCCTTCCTACTACGGCTTCGGCTGACTTCTGCTCTAAGCGAAGAATCGCCTGCAGACCTCCCGGGGTAAGTATATCCGCTTTCCGTTCATGTAGCCTCTGCATTTACGTTCTGACAGTCTGCACAGTGTAGGGTTTCTGTTTGTGTTGCAACATCACCCATGTCAGCCCGCCTTGTATGCAATTTCTGTTCGTAGGCTCGAACGTTTGCCGCCGGCTTCTTTCAGATTCCACCTCGCGATGGACACCCTTGCCCTTGGCTAATACTATGCACTGTAACACGTATTCGGGACTTTCACCCTAGAGCTGATATACATGCCCGGCACACAACGAAAGGGTGTACCGGAATCCGGTACACCCTTTATTATCAATCAATTAGATTATTTCGCTTATTTAGCGCCTGCTAGGGCAGGACCTGCCATTTTTGGCATCTTCCAGGAACTTGGCCAGGCCAATATCGGTTAAGGGATGTTTCAACAATCCCAGGATCGGCTCCAGCGGGCTGGTTACCACATCAGCACCAGCTTCAGCACATTTTACAATGTGGAGGGGGCTGCGGATAGAAGCTGCCAGGATCTCTGTTTTATAACCCTGGAGGTTATAAATATGAGAAACCTGCTCAATCAGCTGGATACCGTCCCAATTGCTGTCATCAATACGGCCAATGAAGGGAGAAAGGTAGGTAGCGCCTGCTTTGGCAGCCAGGATGGCCTGACCAGCAGAAAATACCAGGGTACAATTGGTTTTGATACCATTATCAGAAAAATACTTAATGGCTTTGATACCATCTTTGATCATGGGTACTTTTACAATGATATTGGGGTGAATAGCTGCGAGTTTCTTACCCTCTTCCACAATATCCTTGAATTCAGTCGAGATCACTTCTGCGCTGATATCACCATCCACCATTTCGCAAATGGTGAGGTAATGCTTCATAATGGCTTCTTCACCTTTAATGCCTTCTTTGGCCATGAGGGAGGGGTTGGTAGTTACACCATCGAGGATGCCTAATTCATGCGCTTCTTTGATCTGGGCCAGGTTGGCCGTATCAATAAAAAATTTCATACTATTAAAGTTTTGAGATGTTGACCAGAATATGCTGCTGGCTGTTGAAAGAGAAGTATTTTTTCCGGAGCAGAAGATGTGTACAGGTTACCATTGGCCAGGCTCTTGGATAAAAAAAAAGAAAAAAAGGCAGATTACTTACATCGCACCGCTACAACCGCCTACCCTTGCTGCCTTCCGGCCCTGGGGGTTCAGCAGGAGCTGGTCGTGTAAGACCTGCCGGCTGCAAAGATAAGGCAAAACAACTAATTACTGATTATTGATTCTTAATTATTTCCACAAATGCCTACAATGAGACAAAATGAACAAAATAATTATTGATTACTCATTACTAATTATTGACGATTTCTATAATCACCCTCCAACCTGCGCTGTTTCACACAGTAATTCAATAGGTCAGGAGCTAATGATCAATACTCATTAATAAATAATCACTTACTGCCGCCATCCTGGCCTACTTGTCAATGAGTTAACGGTGGTTATACCAATCAGCTCATCTGCCCGGCCGCCCAGGTGACGATAATATACCAAAATGGTATAGTTGTTTTCGGTTTCCCAGTAATTGCCTTCGGTAAAATCAAAAGAAGCCTTTCTCTTTTTGTCGTTGCGGTCGATGGTAGCATAGCAATAATCATAATACCCCATTTTCAGGAACAGGCTCCGTTCATAGGCGCCTTTTTCGGTATTGAATACCATTTTGGCCGAATCGTTCAGGTTGTAATTGGTGAGCTGCCCTACAATAAAAACATCCTTATCGGGAAAAGGAGCATTATTACCTGGTACGAAAGTAAAATGCACGGTAGCATAATCGGCCTGCCAAAGGGGATTGACGCTTTCTGTGGTTTCGATGGTAAACATACCATTGTTATCGCGGAAGAAGTTAAAACGCTGGGAGCTTCTGTTGGCATCCGGACGTACTATAATGTCGGTACTGCTGGTACCATATTTTACACTTTCTATGCGATCGCTCTGGAATCGAAAACTGCGCATATCAAGCCAGCGCCATTCCTTGCCAGCCGGGAATACAGCATCATTTTCCGTATTGTATTCCAGTGTATTCCTGGAAAAGAAGGAAGGCCTGATATTGGTCACAGCATTATCCCAGCGATAATTTTGGAGAATGACCACCTGTATCTGCTGCAGTTGATTTACCACGTTGAGGCCTTCGTTCAAGGCTACTTTGAATTGTATTTTTGATGGGTGCGGAAGATCTGGCCATTGAAAGGCTGTTGTATCTGGGCTGAAATAGCAGATTGTTCTTTCACAACCAGCATCCTTTTGGTAATTATCAGTTTGGAAGTATCACCATTCAGGAAAACTTTAAGGATATAATTACCAGACCGGCTAGGCGCGCAGTTTCTGTCGGGTAAGGTGGCCTGGTAATGGGTATAACGGGTAAAAGCAATAGAAGAAACCCGGTAGGTATTGATGCGTTGCTGGGAAAAGCCACTGATAAAATCGAATTGGCTCAAAATGGCGGGAGTCCAATCAGCATTGCAAAGCTGAAACGTATAGGAGTAGTTTCTAACATTGGCATCCAGGTCATCAAAATGCAGTTCCAGGCCGCCTATAGCTCCCAAAGTAATAATGGGCTGGCCCAATTGGTTGCCATAGGGATGTAATAACACGGTTTGTATCCGGGGAGAATATACGGCATCGGGTATCTGTGCCTGCACCGTCAGTAATTTTAACAGGAGTATGCACAGCAAAATATATTTCATCCGCTTGTTTTTTCGTTAATGGTCAGCAGGAAAAGTTCCTTGCTTTGGGTTGCAACTGAAAATACTTTCGGGCATTTTCGATGTTGAAGGTATAGAAATCCTCAAAAGACAGCTTTTTGGAATGGAATGGTTGCTTTCTGTTATTTTTACGACCGAAAAATCAATGCCGATTGAATATCGCCGCCTTTATAGCCCGCCGCATCGCTTTTAATCAACAAAAGTCGTTTTCCCGATTTGTGATCCGCCTGTCAATCGGCGCCACAGTGATCAGTGTAGCCGTAATGATCCTGACGATTGCATTTGCCAGTGGGTTTCAAAAAACGATCGCCCAGAAGGTATTCAGTTTTTGGGGGCATATCCGCATACAGAGTTTTAATGCTACTTCGGTATCCATTGCGGAGGAAGTCCCTATCCCCAAAAATGATTCGGTATTAAACCTCATAAAGGTCAATCCGGACATTAAAACGGTACAGGCTTTTGCTACTAAAAATGCCATCCTTAAAACATCGGCCACCATCGAAGCAGTATTGCTAAAAGGGGTGGAAAAAGAGTATGACTTTGGCAACCTGCAAAACTTCCTGGTAGAGGGGCGTTGGGTACATTTTAAAGACAGTGGTTATAGTACAGAGATCAATTTATCGGTCTATACGGCAACACAGTTAAAGTTGAAGGTGAATGACCAGGTGCTCATCTATTTCATTCAACGGGGCGCTCCTCCCCGCCCCGAAAATTGACGCTGGCCGGCATTTTCAAAACAGGTATTGAAGATTATGACAAACATATTGCCATTGGCGACCTGAAGCTGATACAACGGCTCAATGACTGGGACAGCACGCAGGTAGGTGGTTATGAAATATTTTTACACGATTTCAATAAGATGGACAAGGTAAGTGAGGATATTGTTACCGAGCTGCCCATTGGCCTGAAATCGACGACTATCAAGAATATTTACCCAAACATTTTTGATTGGCTGGCCCTGCAAAATAAAACGATTGCCATTGTACTGACGATCATGATCGTGATCGCTACGCTGAATCTTATTACCTGTTTGCTGATACTCGTATTGGAACGTACGCGGATGATTGGGGTGTTGAAAGCTCTGGGGGCTCGTAACCAAACGGTTCAACAGGTTTTTCTGTATCATGGATCTTATATTACTTTCACAGGCTTATTACTGGGCAATATCATTGGATTGGGTATCTGCTGGTTGCAACAGCGGTATGGCTTTATTCCCTTGCCCGAAGAGGCTTATTGGATATCCAAAGCAGTGGCCGATGTGGTTTGGTGGCATGTAGTGCTGGTAGATGTGGGCACCTTCCTGGTTTGTTTCCTGGTTTTACTGATTCCCACCATCATTGTACGGAAAATACAACCGGTTAAAGCGATTAGATTTAGCTGAGAACAGCTACGAGCATTGAGCTACGAGTTACGAGTCCTTTGCTTTGTATTGGCTCGAAGCTCATAGCTAGCAGCTCGAAGCTATTTTACAATATGCGATAAGATGATGCCGGTAGCTACGGCCGCATTGAGCGACTCGGCCTGGCCTTTCCGGGGAATGGTAATGCGGTGGCTACAAAGTTGTAACAGTTCTTCCCGGATGCCTTTCGACTCATTGCCGATGACCAGCACCCCCTCCAGGATTTGCGGCAACTGGTGCAGGTTGGTACCATGCAGGGTAGCGGCATAAGCTGGTATACCAGTATGTTGCGCCATAAAATGGGTCAGGTCCTCATAGATCACCTGTACACGGCTAATGCTTCCCATGGTAGATTGAACCACTTTAGGGCTGAAAACATCGGCACTATCGGGACTGCAAATGATGGTAGAAATGCCAAACCAGTCGGCACAGCGGATGATGGTGCCCAGGTTGCCAGGGTCCTGTATGGTATCGAGCATCAGGAAAAGCTGGTCCCGGTAACTGGTGATTTTCGGAAACCGGGGTTTTCTGAAAACACCCAGCACCTGGTTGGGCGATGGGAGCAGCGATAGGCGTTCCAACTCCTTTTCACTGACCTCAACCACGCTACCAGCCTGCATTTGGGGGTGTTGGCTTATCCAGTCCGGCACTGCATAAAGCTGCTGTACCTGTATGTTGGGCCTGCTTAAGAGTTCGTTAATAATCTTGGGGCCTTCGGCAATAAATACGCCTTCCTCATCTCTTGATTTTTCTGGCTTAAACTTTGAATATATTTGACCTGCGATTTAACCAACATTGCACCTCGTTTATAAGTTATATGACATCCGGCCGGCAAGTTAGCTTTTTACATTTTCCAGGTGGTCTTTATATGGCCTGCTCTGTATGATACTGGCTGCATCCTGCTCAGTGAGGAATTACAATTCCAGCAAACCTTTTCCTTACCGCACGACGATTAGTATTGAAGGCAAAACCCCGGAATATGACCGGCTGGACCTCCAGACAAAGTTAGAGAACCAGGTAGACGACAGTTTGAAAACCCGGCTCATCGCCTCCTTGCTGGTCCTTAAAACGCTCAAAAATCCACCTGTCTTTGATTCCCTGAATATTGGCCGCTCAAAAATATACCTCACTACCCTGCTTCATTCAATGGGTTATTTCAACCCGGTTATCCGGGATACCTTTTACATTAAAACCAAGCAAAACAAGCGGCGCGGTGAACAGAAAAGGGTGTTTACGGATTTTTCCATTACGCCTGGTGTGGCCATGCGCCTGGATTCCATTGGTTATGCAATGGAAACACCCGAATTGCAGGAATTGGCGCTGAAAAGCCAGAAGGAATCGTTGTTAAAAAGGGAGCGCCCTATTCGGATCAGCATGTAAACGGCGAGCTTGACCGCTTATTGGGGGTGTACCGGGATAGTGGCTATTACAAATTCTCCAAAGAAAATCTCTATGCCGAACGGGATACGGTAGTAGCTGCGCTGATCGATCCTACGTTGGACCCATTTGAGCAATTGCGTTTATTGGATTCGCTAAGTAAAAAACGGGAAAAACCTACGATCAGTGTTACCATCAGGCAGCGGCCTGTAAAGACAGCACGCATATTCAAAAGTATTATATTGGGAATGTAAAAGTATATCCCGATCAATCGATCCTGGAAGATACTATTACCTCTACCCGCGACAGTACCACGATACAGGGTTATCAATTCTATTACAATACGAACCGGTTTAAATTGCCCTTTATTGCTAATAATATCCGCCTGCGTCCCGGCTCGGTTTATTCCCAACGGCGCTATTACCGGGCGATCAATACTTTTAATCAATTGGGCGCTTGGCAAAACGTGGACCTAAGCCTGCAGGAAAGGCGCGATACGGTGCCCTGCTGGATGCAGTATTGCGTTTATACCCGGCTATGAAGCACAGTCTGAATGTAGACTTTGAAACCAGCCGGAACGTAAGTGAATTCCTTTCCCAGGGTACGTTTTTTGGATTGGGTCTTAATTTCCGGTTACTGAACCGCAATGCCTACCGGGAAGCGATTCAAACCAGCACCAATGCACGTTTTGGTATTGAGATTGGTACGCACCTGGTACAAACCCTGCAAGCAAGTCTTTCGCATAATATCTACTTTCCCAAGGTCATTTTGCCCAGGTTCCTGCTGGATTGGTTTCCCCGGAAACCAGAAGGGAATGAACGCACCATTGCCCGGCGTACAGTACTGAATATGACGGGCGCCTATACCGACCGGCGGGATTTCTTTAAAGCGCCCTCTTTTAATACCTCCTGGGGATATGAATGGACGCGGAGAAAAACCAGGGCATCAGACCCCGATAATGCAACACAACGATGGACCAAGAGTTATACGTTAACCCCTTTAATTTTGAGTATACCGACCTGTATAAAACAGACAGTTTGCGGAAGCTGGAACAGGACATCCCGGCCTACAGGTTTGCCTTTAATGACGGAATGATCATCAGTACCATATTCAGTGTAACTGCAGGGAAGCAATATGATGACGACAAGAAACTGACGTTGATACGGGGCCGTATAGAAGAAAGTGGTGGATTATTTGGACTGATCAAAAGTCTTGAACTGGGCGACCTGCGCCGTTTTGTAAAAGTGGATGGAGAGGTAAAGCATTATATTAACCGCAAACGGTCGTCGTGGGCTTTCCGCGCCTTTGGCGGTATTGCCTTCATTTATGGTAAAACAGATACCGCCGGCGTGATCGTCAGAGAAAATAACCTGCCCTTCTTCAAAGCATTCTTTGCAGGAGGTCCGTATAGTATGCGCGCCTGGCAGGTACGAAGGCTGGGGCCAGGTTCCTCTACGTTGTATGACCAGAGTGATACAACACGGGTAGACCGGTTTGGTAACATGCAATTGGAGTTCAATGCCGAGTATCGTTTTAATATAACCACCATTGCGGGTGTCAAGGTAAACAGCGCCCTGTTTGTTGATATTGGCAATATTTGGAGTAAGGAATATGAGAATGGTCAAAAAATCCCGGAATCCTCTTTTAAGTTAAGCCGGTTGTATAAGGATATAGCGCTGGGGGCCGGTACGAGCTTACGCCTGGATTTTGAATTTTTCCTGATCCGCCTCGACTGGGCTTACCGCCTTAAAAACCCTCGATATGCCAGCGTGAATAATGGCTGGTTCCAAAAAGTAGATATCGGCAGTGGGCAACTGCAATTGGGAATTGGGTATCCGTTCTAGTCGGCAATCGTGAATCAATGTCGTTTAGATAAGTTATAAGGTGAGTCACTCTGCCGCCCGGCAGATGTAGCGCAGCAGAGTGGCCCACCTTTGTTCCTGGAAAAAGGTTTACTAACCAAACGACATTGAATCGGCAATCTTTGGTGTCGAATCTTTTCGTAGTAATGGGCTCGCGGCTGTGCATTTCCCTGCTATTGCCCTAAAGCTGTTTTAATCATTGCCTGTGCCTCTTCTACTGTCATTGATTGATCAATAGTAAACGCCCCGATCCTGGTACGGCATAAACTACTGAGGTGACCTCCACAGCCCAGGGCTACGCCTACATCATTGGCCAAGCTACGGATATAAGTGCCGGTAGAACAAACCACCCTGAAGTGAACAATGGGCATATAAGTAGCGGTAATATCGAATGCTTTGATGGTGATCTTTCTGGGCTCTAATTCTACATGCTCTCCCCTACGGGCCAATTCATACACGCGTTTACCATCTTTCTTAATGGCCGAATGGATCGGCGGCACCTGCATTATTTCTCCCATGAATTGGGTAGTCACCTCCTGCAGTTGCCGGGGAGTAATGGCTGAATAATCTTTAAAGTTTTCAGGGTCACTTTCCAGGTCGTAGGTGGGAGTAGTGGAGCCCAGTGTAATGGTACCCGTATACTCTTTTTCCTGGGCCATGTATTCATTGATACGTTTGGTAAACTTTCCCGTACATAAGATCAGTAGTCCCGTAGCCAGGGGATCGAGGGTACCGGCATGGCCTACCTTTTGATCTTCATCTGCCCTCTTAATTTACGCACCACATCAAAAGAGGTCCATTCAAGGGGTTTATTGATCAGCAATACCTGTCCATCAGCAAAAATATTATTAACGCCCTGTTCCATGCGGCGAAGATAGTGGAAAAGCCCGCCATCACGTGCAGGAAGGCGGGCTTTATGGTTCTAATGGGCATGTTCTCCATCTCCTGAATTGGTCATCTTGGCCAGTACAAAAATACACCTTTGGTTACGATACGCGCATCAGCCGGTATGGATCTAAGCAGGGTTATTTGCGTATACCCTACCTCCGAAGTACCCTTTGCAACAGGTACTTTTTCAAATGTCACCCCCTTTTCCGGCTGCTTGGCGGGTTCCTTATGATCATGGGGTTCTTTCTCGTTATGGGGTTTGCTATCCTTGCCCTCCTGGTGGTGCTCCTCTTCGGTATGCGGGTCGGTTACCATGAAAATATAATCCTGGCCCTGGTAGGTAACGATCGCATCCTGAGGCACGGCAGGGGCAGTAATTTTATCCAGGCTGATCAGTGCCGTAATGTTCATACCATCGATCAATCCTGTTTTATCGCCTTTCACCTGTGCATGCACGCTCACAGCCTTGCTTTCATCCTCGAACGTAGAACCCAAAGAGAATATCTGCGCATCGTATTCTTTACCAGGATTATTGGTCAGTGTAAAGTGTATACTTTGGTTGTTCTTCAACTTTGGAAGATCCTTTTCATAAATAAAGAGATCGAGATGCAGCTGGCTATTATCGATCACTTCTGCTACCGGTGTACTAACATCCACATAGCTACCCATCTTAACCGAAACATTACTAACAATGCCACTAATGGGCGTGCCTAATGACAATACGGACATCAATTTGCCATTAGAAAGCGTGGCCGGATTGATACCCATTAGTTGAATTTGTTGTTCAAGTGCAGCTCTACGGGTATTGAGTGACCTTACATCAGACTCGGCGGCCTGCAGGTTCTTCAACGCGCCTGCATTGCCTTGATTCAATTCTTTTGACGAGTCAACTCCTGTTCCGCCAATACTGCTTTGGGACCAATGGCCAGGTACTCTTCCTGCATCTTGATGAAATCGGGATTGGCAATGGTAGCTATTACCTGTCCTTTCTTTACGATATCGCCAGGTTGTATCAACAGTGATTTAATTACCCCGCTGTAAATGGAGTTAATGAGCGCTTTGTTTTGATTGGGAACCCTTAATGCGCCATTGGCTCTGACTGAAGCCGTCAATTGTTTTCCTCTATTTCCCCCAGTTCAATACCAATACTTTTGACCTGGTCAGCAGTAAAGGTGGCCGTATTCTCATTTTTGTGCTCACCTTCATGCGCTTCCCTGGCTGCAGGCACTTCTGCGTTGCTGTCATTGCTCTTGCAGGATATTTGAAGGAAAGCCATCAAGGCAATGGATATCATCCAGCATACATTTTTCATCGGTAATATTTTTTGTGCTATTGATTGAAGTAATAATAATATTGGATCACTGAGTGGTTATAGGCATTCAGATTTTCAAGATAGTTGCGTTGAATATCGATGGCCTGAGACAGGTATTGCGATAATCCTGTAAATCCGATCTCTCCAGCCCGGTAGGCCAGGGTGGCTGCCTTAATGATCTCCGTAGCTTGTCGCAAGCCCGTATTTTCATAAAAAGAAAGCATGGTGGCATTTTTTTGCACCTCTTTCTCTGCCTGTGTCCGTTCGGTAAACAGGAGTTGTTGCGTATAATCAAATTGCTTTTTTGCAGATCAACTTCCGCCTGTGCCACTTTGACCTTATTCCTGGTAGCGCCGGTTCCTAATAAAGGGAATGCCACGGATACGGAAAAACCGGTAAAGGGATCGCTCATGCCATACAATCGCTGACTGAAGAAACGACCGGAGAACTCGGGCCGGTTTTCATTTCTTGTAACAGCTATTCCTGCATTGGCTATGTTGACCTGCTGTTGTTGCAGCGCCAACACTGGATGCAAAGAATCCGGACGATTCATGACCAACGGCAGTTTTTCCAAAGCCCCTGCCGCTGGCAGGTAAGCCGAATCTGTATTCAGCAATTGCATCAATACTCTTTGTTGTACTTCTACATCGGTGGCCGTTTGTTGCACCAACGCCTGTAGCTCCCGCAGCCGCACATTGGCTGCAATGCTATCCAGTCCGGGACTGTCACCAGCTTTTACTTTGATAATAGCGGCGGTACTCAGCGATCGGTAGATACTGTCCAGCCGTTGGTATAGTTGCTGTTTATCCTGCAAATACCATAATTGGTAGTAGCCTGTTCTTACGTTTCGTTTTACATCGGCATTGATCACGGTGGTATTTACCTCATAATAATTCACCTGTTCTTTGTAAAGCTTCTTTTGTGCACTGTACCATCCAGGCCAGGCAATACTTTGAGAAAGCCCTACTTTCAAGATTCCTTTACTGTCGCTGGGACGCAGGTCCTCATTTTCAGCAAAGAGGCCTGTTTTGGGCAAGGCGCCGGCTGTCCGTACCTGCACCTGCCCTTTAGTGATCTGTTGATTGTTGATGCCAAATTGGAGGTTACGGCCTGCGGCTGACATGGCTTGTTCAATGGTCAACCGGGTACCGGTGGGTTGTTGTGCCTGTGAGAAAATGGTTGTCAACAGCAACCCAGCTATTAGGGCCGTAACAGGCACCACCTTATTACCACCTTTTCTTTTTTGTTGAATAGAATGTATAGCATAGGGAGTACAAAGAGTGTTAGAAAAGTGGCGCTGGCAAGCCCTCCGATCACCACTGTTGCCAAAGGCTTTTGAACTTCGGCACCCGCGCCCGTAGAAAGCGCCATCGGTATAAAGCCGAGGGAAGCCACTGTGGCTGTCATGAGTACCGGCCTAAGCCTGGTTTTGGTGCCTTCAAACACACGCTGGAATACATCGGTGATCCCTTCTTTTTCCAGCTGGTTGAAGGTGCTGATCAGCACTATGCCATTCAATACCGCTACGCCAAACAGGGCGATAAATCCTACCCCCGCAGAAATGCTAAAAGGCATATCCCTGAGCATTAGGGCAAAAACACCCCCTATCGCACTCATGGGAATGGCGGTATAGATCAATAGGGCTTCCTTGAAAGAATGGAAGGTAAAATAAAGCAATAGAAAAATGAGCGCCAAGGCGATGGGAACGGCTATCTGCAACCTGGCAGAGGCTTGCTGCAGGTTTTCAAAAGTGCCGCCGTAGGTGTAGTAGTAACCGGTTGGGAGCAGTTGGGCCTGATCAAGTTTTTGCTGTATTTCACCAACTACACTTTGCACGTCTCTACCCGAAATATTGAAGCCCACTACAATACGGCGCTTGCCGCCTTCCCGGCTGATCTGTGCTGGCCCTTCCTTAAACTGTATGGTAGCCACCTGGGAGAGCGGTATCTGTTTGTTGTCGGGTGTGGCCACAAATAAATTGCTTACATCGTCGATGGAAGAGCGGCTTGTACTGTCAAGGCGCACCACCAGGTCGAACTTCCTTTCATTCTCAAATACTACGCCTGCTGTTTGACCGGCAAAAGCAGTGCTGACGGTAGTATTAATATCGTCGATATTCAAGCCATAGGCCGCAATCCTGGCACGATCATATTGGATGGTGATTTGCGGCAATCCTGTAGTACGTTCTATTTGCGGAGCAGTAGCCCCTTTACCGTTTGTACTACTTTGGCAACCTTATTGGCAAGCGCTGCTAATGTGTCTATATTTTCGCCAAACACTTTTACGGCCACATCCTGCCGTACGCCTGTCATCAGTTCATTGAAACGCATTTGAATAGGTTGATTCACTTCAAAGAATACGCCGGGTATCACCTCTAGCTTTTCTTTGATCATGTCTGCCAGTTCATTGTAATCTTTGGTGGTTGTCCACTCCTTCGTAGGCTTCAGTACAATGATCAGGTCCGATGCTTCGGGGGCATGGGATCGGTGGGCACTTCGGCTGAACCTGTTTTCCCCACCACCATTTTTACCTCGGGGAAGGATTTGATAATACGGCTGGCCTGCATGGATGTTTCAATGCTTTGAGAAAGCGAAGTACCTTGTGGCAGGATACAATGGAATGCATAATCGCCTTCGCGTAGCTGGGGTATAAATTCGCCCCCAGCCTGCTAAAACAGAAAATGGCCAGGCCAAAAATGGCAACGGTAATGAACACGACTGCCCGCCGGACCTTTAGCGCTTTTGTCAGCAGGGGCGCGTAAATACGCTGTAGAAAGTCCATCATCTTATCTGAAAAGGTTCTTTTCGTCATTGGCTTTTTGGGCAGGATCAATGCCGACATCATGGGGATATAGGTAAGCGAGAGGATCAATGCGCCCAGAATAGCAAAACTGACGGTTTGCGCCATAGGACGGAACATCTTACCTTCTATGCCCACCAACGACAGAATAGGGATATATACAATGAGGATGATGATCTCCCCAAATGCTGCACTACTGCGGATCTTAGAAGCGGAGTCAAATACTTCGATATCCATTTCTGCCTGCGTGAGCCTGCCGCCCGTTTTTCGTAATCCCAGGTGGTGAAGGGTGGCCTCTACTACGATGACAGCCCCATCCACGATCAATCCAAAGTCGATGGCACCCAGGCTCATGAGGTTGGCACTCACGCCAAAAGCATGCATCATGCCCAAGGCAAATAACATCGACAAGGGAATGGCAGATGCCACGATGAGACCCGCCCGGATATTGCCCAGAAAGAGCACCAATACGAATATTACGATGAGGGCACCTTCGATCAGGTTGGTCTTTACAGTACTCACAGCACGGTCTACCAGATCCGTTCTATCCAGAAAAGGTTCTATCACCACATCCTGGGGTAAGGAGTTTTGAATGGTTTTCATCTTTTCTTTCACCCTGCTCACCACGGCTGCACTGTTGGCCCCTTTGAGCATCATGACAATACCCCCTACCACTTCTTTTTCGCCATTGTAGGTTACTGATCCATAGCGGATGGCATTGCCCAATTGAACGGTAGCTACGTCTTTAACCAGTACGGGGATGCCGCTCACGTTTTTGATCACGATATTCCGGATGTCTTCCAGTGAGGAGACCAGGCCAATGCCCCGGATAAAATAAGCATTGGGCTTTTTATCAATGTAGGCGCCACCGGTATTGGCGTTGTTCTTTTCAAGGGCAGTAAATATTTCAGCAATGGTGGTGTTCATCCCCTTCAGCCGGTCGGGATTAACGGCCACTTCATATTGCTTGAGCAATCCACCGAAGCTATTCACTTCAGCTACACCGGGTGTGCCATACAGTTGCCGGGCTACAATCCAATCCTGCATGGTACGCAGGTCCATGGCAGTATATTTATCTTCTGCCCCTTTTTTTGGGATGGATCACATATTGGTAGATCTCACCCAGGCCGGTACTTACAGGGGCCAGTTCGGGCGTGCCAATTCCCTTAGGTATTTTCTCTCCTGCTTCCTTCAGTTTTTCTGAAATCAGCTGCCGGGCGAAGTACACATCCACTTTGTCATCAAATACAACGGTGATCACAGAAAGGCCAAAACGAGAGATGGACCGCATTTCAATCAGGTCGGGGAGATTGGTAATACTTTGTTCAATGGGATAGGTGACCAATTGTTCTGTTTCCTGGGCTGCCAGCGTTGGGGTCAGTGTAATTATTTGTACCTGGTTATTGGTAATATCGGGTACAGCATCCACGGGCAGTTTACTGGCGCTCCATATTCCCCAGATGATCAATCCCAGGGTGAAGATGCCAATAACCAGCTTGTTTTTAATAGAGAAAAGTATGATTTTGTTCAGCATAGCTTATCTATAAGTTGATATAGTATGAATATTTATTCACATTTCCCACCATTGCAAGCATTCGTAAACTGGTAAAAAGCACCAGTGTAATGGTCCTTACAATCCGCATCCAGATGGGCGCCAGGGAGTCTTGATTTCACTCTATGCGCCGTACTTGCAGGCTAGTGACTTTTTATAGTCATCACCAACAGGTGGAGGCTTTCATCAAGAAAATGAAGTGAAACAATCAACAAGGGAAGGTTTGTACATTCAGAAATGCCCAGTTGATTTAATTAGGCTACTAACTGTGGGGGTTGCCAGATAGGCAAAGAAATGGAGATCAATGTACCGTTGTAATAGGAGCAATGTGCTAAGCAAGTGCTAACGGAATGTACCGTAGTAGCAGTAATGAAAGATTGTGGGCAGGAATGTGCTGAACAGCAGGCACAGGAGCAAAGTGGAGGACAATCATCCGCTGCTCCACCATGATCATGACTTTCTGAAACAGCGAATGAAGTTTGGCTTTTATTGCTTTTTATAGTTCCAGGCGCATCCGCACACGGTGTGCAGCTCATGATCAAGATTATGATGGCCATTATGAAAGCAAATAATTTCATTCGGGGTAAAGATATAGTATTTAATTTTTTTCTTCCCTAAAAACAACCCTGTTGCATAAACTCATTGGTATTACCTGGTGGGTGTTTTTGTCACCCCGCTCTTTTCGCCATTCGCTTAAATAGCCTGCCTGGCTTTCAGCTCCAGGTATTTGTTGACGGTATTCACCGTGAGGTTTTCGGGAGCAGTAAGGATGGTGAAAATGCCGTGTTGCTGAAGTTCCTTCACAATGAGTTTTTCTCGTGGATAAATTTCTCGGCAATGGTTTTTACATATACAGACTCTATATCATTGGCTTTGGCATCGGTAAGCTGACGCAATTCCGTATTCTCAAAAAACACGACCAATACCAGGTGATTGCGGGCAATGCTCCGGATATAGGGCAGCTGGCGTTGAAGACCGGCCAGGGATTCAAAATTGGTGAATAACACAATAAGGCTCCGCTGGGTAATGCGGGCGCGGGTAAGTGCATACAATTTCTCGAAATCTGTTTCCAGGAACTTCGTTTGCTGGTTGTACAAGGTTTCGAGGATACTACCCATCTGGGCCGCCTTACGGTCGGCAGGCAAAAAATGACCAATCTGCTCGGCAAAAGTGATCACCCCGGCTTTATCCTGCCTGATCAAAGCTACACGTGAAAGGATGAGGGTAGCATTAATGGCATAATCCAGGAGTGTCATACCTTCAAAAGGCATTTTCATCACACGGCCTTTGTCGATCACACAGTAGACCTGCTGGCTGCGTTCATCCATAAAATTATTCACCATCAACTGACCTCCTTTGCGGGCAGTAGCTTTCCAGTTAATGCTGCGAATATCATCGCCGGTAACATATTCCTTGATCTGCTCAAACTCCAGGCTATGACCAATTTTGCGGATCTTCCTGCTGCCGGCTTCGGCTAGGTTATTGGACAAGGCCAGCAATTCAAATTGACGCAGGGCCAGGTATGACGGAAATACTTTCACCAGTTGTTGTTGTTCCTGATTGGTTTTGATGCAACGCACCACCAGGCTCAGCGGACTTTTGATATAGAGATTGGTATCATGAAAAACATACTCCCCTCTCTCCACCGGGCGCAATTGATATACCAGTTGTTGTTGGTGGTGACCGGCCAGAGAAGCTTGTAATGCAAAATCCCTGAGTTGAAACTGAATGGGTATTTCATCAATAATATTCAGGTGTATCCGGAAGGGATAATGGCTGGTGAGGTGGAGTGTTACCTTATTGGCATCCCCATTACTAAAACGATCCGTAAGTTCCCGTTTTGCCTCCACACCCCGCTTATTAAAAAACAGGATGGCATAATCCAGCAATACCAGGGCTACCAGGAATAAGAAGGCCAGTTGCCCGACCCTGAACAGGAATGGCCAGGGATAGGAAACCAGGAACAATAAAATAATTCCCGCCAGTAGCCAATAGAAGCGGCGTGTAAAGAAAAGTGGCTTGATATATTTGTTATAGAAACGCAAGATCTGAATTTAGTTTGAAGCTGTTAGCGAATACCCAAAAGCCAATACCCAAAGGCTACTGGTTAATTGCTGTATTCTATCGTGGTACTTCAATGCTTTGAATTACCTGTTGGATCACATCATCGGTGGAAGCGCCTTCCATTTCCTTTTCGGGAGTTAGCACAATGCGGTGACGTAATACAGGAGGAATGATATAAATAATATCCTCGGGGGTAACAAAGTCACGACCGCGCATGGCAGCCAGCGCTTTGGCACCATTCAGGATGCCAATGGAAGCGCGGGGTGATGCGCCGAGGTAAATGGATTTATGGTTACGGGTATTGGCAACTATGGAGGTAATAAAATTGATGAGTTTTTCCTCGATGCGGATGGTACGTACCTGCTTGCGCAATGCCTCGATCTCCTGAGCCGAAATAACAGCTTTCACTTCTTCCAGCATGCTGTTGAGGGTAGCCTGGTGGTGGTTGTAAAGGATGTGAAACTCCTGTTCAATGGTGGGATAGGTAACATTGATCTTGAACAGAAAGCGGTCGAGCTGTGCTTCGGGCAGGTGGTAAGTACCCTCCTGCTCTATGGGGTTTTGTGTAGCCACCACCATAAAAGGGGCCGCCAGGAGATAGGTTTGCCCGTCGACAGTTACCTGCCTTTCTTCCATCACCTCAAACAAAGCCGCCTGTGTTTTGGCGGGTGCGCGGTTGATCTCATCAATCAAAACGATATTACTGAATATGGGACCTTGCTTAAATTGAAAGGAGGTCTCCTTTGGATTGAAAATAGAAGTCCCGATCACGTCACTGGGCATCAGGTCGGGCGTAAACTGAATACGGGAAAAACCTACCGAAATGCTTTTGCTCAGCAGTTTGGCGGTAAGCGTTTTGGCAACACCCGGTACGCCTTCTATGATAACATGCCCATCGGCCAGTACAGCGGTGAGTAATAATTCCACCATCTGCTCCTGCCCTACTACCACCTTGGCAATTTCCTGCTTTAAGGTATCTACCGATAGTTGCAAGGAGCTAAGGTCGGTACGGAGTTCAAAAAAGTTTCTTCCATCGTATCAGGCGTTATTGATTAAATATACACACCATCAGGCGTGTTGATAAAAGGTTTCTAATTTATGGTTCAGTTCCAGCAAGGCCTGATCTGATAATTGCGGTGCATCCGCCGCAAATTGCAGGTCATAAACCAGGGCCTGCACGGCTTGCTGATCGTACCCGCTTTTATAAGACAGCCGTTTCACAAATTCATCGTCCATATCAGCCGAACGGATATTGTAACGATTGCGCACATGGCTCATAAAATGTACGGTCATCTTGTGCGCCAGGTCTTTGTTGTCTTTACGTTGAAAATACATCCGTCCAATGGTCTTCACAAAATCAAGGGATGCATTTTTCAAGGGTTCAATAACCGGTATCACGCGTTGTTTCCGTTTGATTCAAACAGGTAGATCAACAAGAGGAGGATCAGTAATAACCACCAGCCCCATGCCAGTGCCGGCTGTTTAAGCAACCAGCTCATGGCCGAAAAAGCGCCCTTCGTATTGTCACCATCCTTACCATCGCCGTGCGAACTATTGCGAAAATAGTCATCCCAGCGCAGCTTTTCCACATTACGGGGTACCCAGGATAATACCTGGTCGTAATAACTTTTATTGTTCTTATGAAGCAGAAAGAAATTAGTAAAAGCCATGGGAGCCAGGTGTATATAGAAAGCACCGCCACTTTCGTAAGCGATCTTTACAAAATTGGCCTTGCCTTCGGCATTTTTCCCCAATACGGTAGTAATCGAAGAATCCACATAGCTGAAATAATTATCAAACGACTTACCGGGATAGGAATAGCTGGTCTCCTGCCAGGAAACAGGGTCATATACCTTTACGGTCAGGGAATCATGGGCATTGGAAAACCCTGAAAAAGAGAAGCTTTTAGCTGCAGGCTATCGAGCAAGACCTCATCGATGGCCGAGGAGGAGATAAATACCTTGGCCCCACTATGCACCAATCCGATCAACCCTTCCACTTCTTTTTCATCGGGTAGCACCTCATTGGCAACGATGAGGTAACAGGTTTTATCTATATCCTCATCATAAGAGCCAAAAGCATCGCGGAGGCTCCCTTTATGATAGGGATCGGGTGATTTTTTACTGTTGACGATGGCAGCATCGGGGAAAACGTGTTGCAGGTTTTCATGGGCATAATACGTACCATAGGGTATTTTATCATTGCGCCATAAGGTAACCATTTCGTTCAGCCGCTTTGACTGGTTACAACTGCTGGCAAAAGCGGCCAGCAAAAACAAAGAAACTGCTATGTATATCGGGGAGCGGCTCACGGTTTAACAGCATTAAAAAGTGTTGGAAATTCTTATGTACCCTATCAAATTGCTCGTCCGACAAAGCAAATTCACCATACCAAACATATTCATAAACATGGGTAAGAAAACGAAACTCATTGCCTACTCCATAAGGATGTACCTGGCTGATGTATTCATTATTGGTACCCTGGGCATGGTAACGAATCCACCCCTTTTCACTAAGTGAACGCAGGGATTTAAGGTACATCAACCGGATAGCGCCCCGGTAATTTCGTTCCTGGATAGCAACCTGGATGCGTGCATCGAGGTTATGGTCATCCAATTCAATATCCAATTCATCCACAGCCTCTTTTCTGCGGCGGGAAGCCCCGGTCATAAACAGGTTATTTACCACAATGATCCGGTAAATGATAAGCACTAAAATGACCCCCAGTATGATATAGGTCACGACGCGAACGGATTCGCCGGAGAAAAAGTCATAGAAGTAATCCCAAAAGCTTTTGCCGCGCCTGGTGGGTTCCTGGTTTTTTTACCCCAGTAGGCCGAATCATTGGCATAGGCAAAGGCCTTCTGATTTTTAAGCTGGTTGACGGAAGAATCGGGTACGCCCCGTAATTCGGGTTGTACCGGCGTTTCTGCTACCGGCTCTTCATCAGGGGCTGCCATCGTATCAACATTCAAGCTGGTGATAACGGTGTCGACAACCTCTCCTTCTTCATCCTGTGCTATTACCAGGGCAGGCATAGACAGCAAGAGCACCAACAAAAGGCTCCTACCCATCTTTTTAGCCAACTATTTAATGAAAATGGTAACATGCCAGGCTTATACGGTTATTTGGTTTGAAGGAGCTTTTTTTCCAGGCGGATGGGATAGAATACAAAATACCACAATATAAAAGTGAACGACATGACCAGAATAGCTATACTGAGCCACTGGGGCATGGCAGAATAGCGGGTAACATATCCTTCCAGGAAGGCGGCCACAATGAAAACGGGTACCAAACCGATCATTAGTTTCAAGCCGGCTTTAGCACCGCTTTTCAGGGAATCAATGCGTTTGCGCGTGCCCGGAAACAGGATGCTGTTGCCGAGAATAAAGCCGGCGCCTCCTGCAATAATAATGGCTGATATTTCGAGTGTACCGTGTATCCATATCACCAATACAGATGGCCAGCCCAGGCCCTTGGCAAAGAACATATACTGGAAAGCACCCAGCATGATGCCATTCTGAAAAAGAAACCAGGCTGTACCAATGGATAAAAAAATGCCTGCCACAAACACTACGAGGGAAACCCGGATATTGTTCAGGGCAATGCGCATAAACATAGTAATCTTATCACTGTCCTTATAAACCCCAAAAGGGTCGCCTTTGGCAATATTGTCTTCTGTCATTTCTACATAGCTGTCACCCAATACACCCCGTACAAAAGTTTCGTCATGGGCGGCGGAAAAAGCAGCCATAATGGCCAGGGAGGTAAAGATGAGAAAAGCATACAATAGTTCACGGTGGTACTTCCGAACGGTGAGGGGCAGCTCGGTTTTCCAAAAGCGTACAAACCGGGAACTTTCTTCGCGCTTATTGCGGTAAATACCCAGGTAGATCTTAGAGGCCAATCCATTCAGGTATTGGGTAACCTTGCTATGGGGATAGAAGGTTTTGGCATAGCCGAGGTCATTCACCAGTTCGGTAAACTGCTGCGCCATTTCATCGGGGTTGGAAGCTGCTTCATATTGGTATTGCTTCCACTTATCAATATTTTTCTTCAGAAAAAGGCCTTCTCTCACCGGGAGGATGTTTTATATTTTCAAACCTACAGGAAAAGTTCATTGAACAAAGACTGATAACCAACGTCATCTGTCTTTTTAGCTTGTTTTTCGCCTGGTTCTGCGTCTTTTGGCGTGCCGGTGTAAATAGCCGGGCAACCTGTAATTTGCATAATTTGTGTGGTCGGCGTAATTAATTAATTTTAAGAGCGTTTACACAATGCTAAACGAATTTATTCCCCTATTGTTGCAATATGCTGTTGGTTAAGTTAGATACGGGTTTTAACATCGAGGTGGAGTTCCCTATCTCCCCCTTCCACAAACGTTTGTTTGCGTGGCTGATCGATATATTCATCTGCTGGCTCTACCTGCAGTTAATGACGGCGATCATTGACGTTCCAATGTTTGGGGTAAGCTGGAAACAGGTGGTGATTGGGATACCTGCACTCCTCTATTTCCCGCTGTGTGAGATCACCATGAATGGGCAAACACTGGGGAAAATGGCCATGCGGATCAAAGTGATTACCGAAGAAGGGGGCCAACCGAGTATTGGCCAATACCTGATCCGGTGGTTGTTCAGGATGATCGATTTCCCCTGGTGGCTACTGGGAGCTGTACTAAATGAAGTGCTTCCCTGGTGGATATTGCCCCTTATTTTCCTGGGACTGGCCTGCGTGATCTATACCCCCAAATCGCAACGTATTGGTGATCTGTTGGCAGGTACCATACTCATTGACCTTAAAAACCGCCTTTCCTGGCAGGATACGGTATTTACAGAAGTAGAATCGACCTACAAACCCCGCTACCCGCAGGTAATGCAGCTTAGCGACCGGGATATCAATACGCTGAAAAGCATCATTGAAAGTGTAAGGCGAAAAAAATGATTACCAACTGGCCATGAAGATCGGCGACCGGATCAAGTCTAAATTAAAAATGGATAGTGACCAGGACTCCATTGAATTCCTGCAAACCATGCTCAAAGATTATAACTATTACTCCACTAACTAGTATAAAAAATACCTGCAGCAGCAAGCTACAGGTACTTGAATCGATTATAGGGTATGCTCGTTATCGGCCCAAAGAAGCCAATAATTGAAGCAAGAATGCTAATACATAGAAAGCGATGATCACAATGATAACAATACCCCAATATTTGTTATAGAGTTTTAATTTACCAAGTGATTCATTTAATAATACCTGATCATTGTTCCTGATAGCCTTTAATGCTTTCGTTGCAAACTGGTAGCGGAAAATATTTGGTATCAGTTGAATAGCAACAATGATCAAATAAACTACGATGATGATGCCCCCAGGCCGGAGCCAGAGATGCTGGAGTACACTCCACCGCTTAATGATGCTATTAAGCTACCGGCAAACAGGGCAGCAAGAACAATAAAGCCACAGATCACAAACCATACAATAGCCAGGAACCTGCTCCATTTAGCCGATTCGGTAATATAGGCTGCAGCCTGGAGGTCGAATTCCAGTCCAAATAAACTGTCATTAGTTTGGTCCATATATAAATAAAATTAAATGCTATAAATTTGTTACCCCCTAAGTCCTAAGCCGATGCCCATGAAAAGGAAGAAAACGATACAAAGTGCTAATACAATAATGATCAGGATACCCATGATCTTAAAATAAGTTCTTAGGTTATTGACGCCTTCATTGAATTGTATTTGATTCATACCATTGAGGCTGGCGAGGGTATTGGTCGCGAACCTGAACAGAAAGATGTTGATGATGACGCCAATGGCAATAAAGATCATTAAAAACAAGACACTCCCAGTCTTTGCGGCCGCACTTTCAATAGGATTGCCGAAGATGGCTTCCAGGAGGGATATGCCTGCACTAATAAATCCAATGATGGCAACTATCCGGGCCCAAGTGGCAGCTGTAACCAACAGGCTTCTCGCGTTACCTTCAATACTTATATTGAATAAATTACTTTCTTGATTACTAGTATTTTCCATAAATAAAGAATTAGTAGGGTTTTAAAACAAGGTTTGGATTAGGGTTACCACTTTATAAACCAGGCCCAGTACGCCCAATACGCCTGTGATCAAAAAATAGTTTTTCAGGTTCTTAAGCCCATCATTAAAAACGGCCTGGTCCTGGGTGCGGATCCCTTGCTTTAGGAGGGTTGCAGCCTGGTATAGCAATATCGTGATATAGGTATAAAGAATAAGAACAACGATAATAACAGTTATGGCTAATCCACCCACGGTTGCCAATTGAGGCATGATCGTACTTAAAGCTTGCAATAAATATGCACTGGATACTGCCAGTAGTAAAATACCGATACCAATACCAATGAAACAAATAATGGCAATAAATTTTGCCCATTTACTGGCTTCATTGAATTTTTCGGCGGAATCGTAATCTACTTCTAATTCTAATAAAGGTTCGTTGGAGGGTTGCTGTTCCATCTTGAGTTGGTTTAATTGATAAATATTAAGAACACTAATATAACAAAATTTTTAAGCCGCAGGTACAGGGTTCATTACAATATTCCATTCTGCATATAAATAATAGATAGCCGAAATAAGGTCCAATACACATAGCAAAGCGGCAATACTAACATTTTTGACCAGCCATTTCATAGAATCATTAAATACCTCTGTTTGCCCTAATTCAATAGCCTTCTTGCAGGAAGCAGTAAATCGAAAGAAATAATAGGACTGAAAAATAACCAGGACACTGCAAAAACCAATACAAAGGAAAGACCCTCAATTCCAGAAAAGATAACACGCTTCCATTTATTTCATATTGTCGGTAATTAACATATCGCATGATAGCAGTGATCATGAATAGGACACAAAAATGGAGGCTATTGAAAAGATCCAACAAGTAATCCTATAAATACGCAACATATCCGATGCTCCTTCCTGTGAAAGGGTGATCGTAAACAGTGGTTCCTGCGTGGGGGTATTCATGCAGGAAAAGTAGCAAAAATAGATTGACATGCCAATAGCGCTCGCCAGGCTCCCCAAATACCCGGATTGAAATGGCGGCCCTTTCCGGTAAGTAGTCCTAAAAGCGGACGGTAAAATGCTGTTTTACCTTAAAATCCTTGCGAAAGAATACCAGGCCAATAAAAAACAGATCGACCGTCAAGGTTACTGCAGGATGTTCTTTCACCTGTTGCCAGGCCTGCTCCATACCCTCACTCCAATGTATATCATCGAGGATAATGATACTCTTATCAGTTATATGGGGCAGTAGTTGTTCAAAATAATGCAGGGTGGGTTCCAGCCGGTGATTACCATCAATAAAAGCCAACTCCACGGGCGATAACCGAGCTAGCATGGCGGGCAGGGTTTCATCAAAATTACCGGGCTCCAGTTGGATGCGTTGTAATCCCAATTGCTGAAAGTTGCTAAGGGCCTTTGCGGCAATGGCCTGGCTACCCTCTCCTGTCATGACGCTGGTTGTGGGATTGGCCAATGCCATATACGCAGTGGATATTCCCAAAGAAGTGCCCAATTCAATATAGTTGCCGGTTGGTAATATTGAACAATCCGGAATAACAGCTGGCTAAACTTCTTTGATTTGGCAGCATGGCGGGCTATACTGCTAATGGATCGCTGAAACGTATTGCTAACGGCAGACCCAGCTCCAAAATCTTCGACCTGTAAAACTGTCTTATCAGCCAGGAGCTCCCGGCGCAATGCCTCTACCCGGTCATAAGCAGAAAAATGCCGGTCATCGTTCAGCACCTTTTGATAAACTCAAATACAAACGGAGAATGAACGCCATGCCCCTTGCCATTGGAAGCGGTAAAATAATAATGAATGAATTTCTTAGCTAACTGCCAGTTTGAGAACATGAAAATTGAATGTAGAATGCAGAATAGAGGATGGAATAGCCAGAACAGGTTTATCGCCTGCGCCATACCTGGAAACTATATCCGTAAGCATGCTTTTCATCGGCCGGGAAATCAAGATTGGACAGGAGCTCCCATTGCTGCTCATCGAATGTTGGAAACCAGGTATCCCCTTCAAAGGTAGCATGTACCCTGGTAAGGTAGATCAATTGGGCCATGGGCATGGCAAGTGCATAGACCTCGCCCCCACCAATTACAAATGCTTCTTTGGCATCGGTATCAGCCGCTGCTGCAATGGCTTCTTTCAGCGTCTTTACCACTTTGACTCCAGGAGCAGTCCAGTTTTCCTGGCGGGTAATGACAATATTGGTTCTTCCTGCCAATGGTTTACCCAGTGATTCAAAGGTTTTGCGGCCCATGATAACAGGCATGCCCCAGGTAGTGTTCTTGAAGAACTTCATGTCATTGGGCAAACGCCATAACAACTGATTGTTCTTACCAATCGTATTGTTCTCAGCAGCAGCTACAACTAAGGCTATTCGCATACAATTATTTATACCGCCACCGGCGCTTTAATAGCCGGGTGCGATTGGTAGTTTTCAATGTAAAGTCTTCAAAAGTAAAATCAAACAGATTTTTGACTGCAGGATTCAACTTCATCACCGGTAAGGTATAAGGAGTGCGTGTTAATTGCAATTTGGCCTGTTCCATATGGTTACTGTACAAGTGCACATCACCAAAAGTGTGTATGAATTCACCAGGTTCCAGGTCGCAAACCTGTGCCATCATCATGGTCAGCAAGGCATAGGAGGCAATATTGAACGGTACACCCAGGAAAACATCGGCCGAGCGTTGGTAAAGTTGGCAGGATAGTTTTCCTTTTCCACCATCAACGCCCGGGGCCACATAGAACTGGAAAAGGGCGTGACAAGGCATCAAAGCCATTTCGGGCAATTCGGCCACATTCCAGGCGCTTACAATTATGCGGCGGCTACCGGGGTTGTTCTTAATCTGTTTCAGGGCATCGCTGATCTGGTCGATGGTTTTACCATCAGCCCCCACCCAGCTACGCCATTGTTTACCATAAACAGGGCCCAGGTTACCTTCCACATCGGCCCACTCATCCCAAATCCTTACACCATGTTCTTTGAGGTAACGGATATTGGTATCGCCCTGAAGGAACCAAAGCAATTCATAAATGATACTTTTCAGGTGTAATTTCTTGGTGGTAACCACGGGGAAACCCTGCTGCAGGTTGAAACGCATTTGGTAACCAAAGCAACTGGTGGTACCGGTGCCGGTACGATCGGTTTTAGTTAGGCCCTTATCCAAAATATGTTGCAGCAGATCAAGGTATTGTTGCATGAGCGCAAGGTACTAAGAAGTCCGGAAGTCGGTGAGTCCGGAAAGACCGTAAGAATCCCCAAACTGTGCATAAATAGTCTGGAAAACGGGAAGAGGCGGAAATGGTATTGCTTTTGGACCTTTCCGATTTTGCTAGTTTACCGACTTTATTCGGCATTCAATTTTTTCCACATTTCCTCGATAGGATCGCCTTTGGAGCTCAGGCCGGAATGATCCCATTCATTGCCGCGCACTTTACCATTGAAGGTAAGGGATGCCCCTACCCGGCTGTTATCACGGCTGAAAAACTCAATATTTTCTGTGTATTTCCCATTTTTAAAGCTGTAGGTGCCGCCTCCGGTACCAGAAAACTCCTTGGTATCTAGGTTGATGGCCACCCATTGGAACCGGGTACCGGACAATATCTTAAGCGTCCGGCGGGCTCCCAGGGGCATGGCAACTGGCTGTGTTCCCTGTTTGCGGCCAGCAATACGCCAAACGCCTGCCAGCTCACCTAAGCCCTTGTCGACCTGTTTCCAGGTCCTTTCGGCCCCATCTATATTGGCTACCAATTGTTCATTGTTATCGGACCAGCTAATGCTAACTGTTTCTCCTACTTTTTCTTTGTGGCGTGTATTAAACTGAATGGTGATCTCCATTTTATCATCTTTCACTATATAAGGCCCTCCCCAGGTATAGCTGAATTGTTTGCCGGTTTTGTCGTAAACAGCATGTACAAAATAGCCATCCACAAAAGTCAGGGTTTCCTCACGACCATTCTCCTGGTATTGCCAGGCGCCCGTAATTGATAAAGTGCTGACGGGGGATGAAACGCGGTTACAACAATGAGGAGTAAAATCGTAATGATGAAGTTGTTTGCAGGGGCATACTTTCTCATACGGGGGCAATTTACCGTAAGTTAACGAAACTATAACGATTCCTTATGCAGCGGCATACGGAAGCAAATGTTAAAGTTATCCTAAGACACCCAGTACAGACACTCATTGGAGGGGCATTACAGCCCGAAAGGAATGTAAAAATTGGGAGGTGATGCCAAGGAAGTAGGTACCTCAATAATTTGATGTCTCTTACATTTACAATGAAGCCTGTAATCGCAATACTTCGTTTTGACCGGTCTCATTACCGGTAGCAAACTCTTCCGGCATTGGGTTGACCAATACATGCTGACCGAGGGATTTGGTCAATTCGCTGTAGATCTTAAGTAATAGCTGGCTACTCAATTCCAGTTTTGTTTCGAGGGCGGCAGCCTTCTGTTGTTCCATGTCCAGGTGCTCCTGCAGGGAACGCATATTGTTCTGTTGATCAGCTATTTCTGTTTGAAGCAGCCCTTGTTGCTCCTGTAAGCTATGGACATTGTGTTCCAATTGTTCAATTTGACCTGCTCTGGCAATCAGGAGCTGCTGTTGTTCCATCCCCTCTTCACGGCTATGTTCCAACGCAGACTGCCACTCGGCAGCCTGTTGCTGCCTTACTCCCAGTTCATTGGTAAGTTGTTGTATCTGTTGATCAAAACCACTTACAGTTACTTGTAATTGCTGCAATAACAGGGCTGATTCGCTCGCCTGCTGCTCAAGGATATGGTAGTTTTTAATCCGCTGTTCCAGTTGGCCTTGCAAAAATCGATATGTGCTTTCTTTTCTTCCAGTACATCCGGGAGGTATTGCTGGTCCGCCAATTGCTCTTTCAAGGTTTTACGTTCTGCTTCAGCCTGTGCAAGCAGCTTTTGTAAAGCTTGTATACGCTCATCATGCTGGTGTCCACCGGGAGAACCAGAGGCAGCCACCAGGAGTTGTAAGCGACTATTTTCTTCCTGCAATTGCTGCACAAGTAAATGATCCTGCTGCAGGTGGGAAATTTTTTCTTTGTAGCTCTTTATATCTTGTTGCAACTGTTCTACCAATGTTGTATCACTTTCTTTATCTGTATGATATGCCTTATTACGCAAGTCGGTATACCTGCCTTCCAACTCCCTGAAATCCTGTTCCAATATCCCATAGTTCTCCCGGTAACGGCGTAGCTCGTGTTCATATTTTTTTAGCAGGGAAGTATTATCGGGATTAGCACTGGCCAGCCAATCGGGCAGGGCTTCCGGTTGTTCTCCTGCAGTAGCTTGTAATACAGGGCTTGATGCTGGTGTAGTCGATAGTTTTTCGGACCACCCATTCTCATCATGGAAGGCCAGTTCCAGTCCGTCCTGCTTTTTCTTGCGGCGGTAATGAAAGAATATTGTAAGACCAATGGCAATCAAGGTAGCAGGCACAGCAATCCACAGTACAATCTGGAGGAATTGTCTGAACTCATACAAGGATACAAGCAACAATAGCGGCATCATGAAAAATTTTAAGTACAATTTTTCTCATACACAAAAAGTAAACACATAAAAATACAGGACTTCGGAATAATGATACAGTGAAGGAGGAAGGGGTAATGTTAGCTGGAATCTAGTCACAAGAATAGTACCAAAAAAAATCATATAAATCTTATCGGACAAAGGAACGCTTAATCAGGCCTGGTGAATGAACTACCGTCTATCCCGCTTGCATACATTTTGCCGGGCAAACGTTTGCGCCATCGGAAAACAGATTTTTGTTAATGAAATCCTTTTTTATTTAACATATTCGTCTTAATTTTCTTTTCAGGCATTCTCCCTACTCTTTCCAATATGCCTCATCCACGATCAATATTGTTTAGCCGCCCCCGATCCAATACGCCTTTCATCCATGCTGACATAGCCATGCTATTACCGTTTCGGAAGAGGATGCGTGTGTCCGGGATCCATCACCGGCGAAAAAGCTTTGAATTAGTATAGCCTTCCACGTCAATGAATTGTTGCATGTACGCAAGCAGCTTGCTGCATGCGCTGTTATCTGCATGCCAAGAGAAAAACGTTACCCTGACTATTGCTATTAAGGATCCGCCTTTGTAAACATGGTATAAACTGTGGTGCAGTTTATATAAGGGCGGCATTGGGTGTAAACTCAGGGTAACCCATTTCATTAACCAATAAACACCGTATTAACGCAGTGGCTTTGTAGTCAACAGTTATGGATGATTACAATGCCTTTCATAAACACTCATTTTTGTAACCAAAACTTCAGTCATATGAGAAAACTACGCCACTTCAGCTGGCTGGTTACTTGCATTCTATTGCTATCTGGTAACGTGTATGCCCAAAGCAAAAATTATCAGGAAAAGTAACTGACGAAAAGAACATGCCTCTTGCCGGTGTTTCCGTGAAAGCAACGGGAACCAGGGTCACTGTTCAAACAGACAATGCAGGCAACTTTGCTATTGCCTTCCCGGAGAAATCTTTGTTTCTTGAATTTACTTTCATCGGGTACAATAAAAAAAGAAGTACCCATAGGGTCTTCAACGATACTCAATGTACAGCTTGAGTTATCGGGTAATATTCTTGAAGAAGTAGTCATTGGCGCACAGGGTATCAAAGCCAAGAAGAAAGAACAAGGATTTGCCCAAACCTCTATTAACACACAACTACTAACCGAAGCCAAACCGGTAAACCTGGTAGCAGGCCTCACCGCCAAGGTAGCAGGTTTACAGGTCAACGCCATTAGTGGAGGTGTAAACCCGACAGTCAGGGCCGTACTGCGCGGTAACCGTTCACTACTGGGTGATAATACTGCCTTGATCGTTGTAGATAATGTAGTTGTACCCGGTTCATTACTGGGCAACATCAACCCCGAAGATGTGGAAGATGTGAACATCCTGAATGGAGCAGGAGCAGCTGCCCTGTATGGATCAGACGCATCTAACGGCGCCATCATCATCACCACCAAAAAGGGGAAAGCAGGCACCAATACGGTTAAATTGTCCAATACCACTACCCTGGCCATGGTAAGTTTTTATCCTCAATTGCAGGATCGTTTTGGATCTGGTTACCAGACACTGGTGCCCGCTTATGTGCCTTATGAAAACCAACAATACGGGCCCGCTTTTGATGGATCACTGGTAGAGATCGGCCGTCCATTGAAAGATGGTAGTATTCAAAAATACCCTATTCGCCCGTTACTGACCGCAAAAGTTTTTGGGAAACGGGGGTAACCAATCAAACCGACCTATCCGTTTCATCAGGCGACGAACGGTCTACTTCTTATGTAGCTGCTCAATATGTAAATGTAAAAGGGGTTACCTGGAAAGATAAGTACAATCGTTTTTCCATCAGGGCCAATGGCACCCGCAATGTAACCCGCAATTTTAAGATCACTTATAAATTTAACTATGTACAAAATCGTTACGATCAAACTACGGCAGGGGGTACTATCTATCAAAACCTGTTAAACACGCCGGCCCATATTCCTTTAACACAATACAAAGATTGGCAGAATGATGTCTTCGCCAATCCACAGGGGTATTATAATGATTATTATATGAACCCCTATTTTTATATCGGCAATAACCGGTCGAAGACAAGAAATGACTACCTGACGGGTAACCTGAATTCAACTGGAAACCGATCAAATGGCTTGACCTCGTATACCGGGCAGGCATTACTACCCGCAACCAAAGTTATAAGCAATGGGTAGGTAAATTTATCTATGACCAATTCTACATTACAGGCAGTAAGTCCAATGTAGCCGGCAGCGTAGCCGATGGTTCCTTCTACTCTACTCAGCTTACCAGTGATTTTCTGGCTACAGCTTCCAAAGACCTGGGTGACCTTACGCTGAGTTTAACCCTGGCCAATCACATACGAAGTGATATTTCACAGGGAATTGATATTTCCGGTTCGGGCCTTGTGGTGGATGGCCTGTATAATGTAAGTAACAGGTTATCGCCTCAACCCGGCGCATCGGAAGGAGATGCCAATAGTCGTCAATATGCCGTATATGGGCGTTTCAAGGCTGGTTACAAAGATTTCCTGTTCCTGGAAGCAACGGGTCGCAATGATTGGGTTTCTGTATTGGATCCTGCACACAACTCCTTCTTTTATCCGGCGTTAAGTATGTCGTTCATTCCACAGAGCGCATTTCCGCAATTAAAAACCATTGAATTTATCAATAGCCTGAAATTAAGGGCAGGATGGTCGCAAGTGGGTAATATCAATATTGGGGCCTATGCACTGCGACCCACCTTTGGACAAGCCAATGGCTTTCCTTATTCCACCGGCGCAGGTTTTACTACCGGCAATACCTTGGTAGCGCGCGACCTGAAGCCAGAGATCACCAATGGTTGGGAATTGGGGTTTGATGGGGAGTTTTATAAGAACCGGATCACTGCGGGTTTAACTTTTTACACTACTAGTACTACAGATCAAACGGTAGCAGTTGGTATATCCACAGCTACTGGTTTTTCCAGTTTCCGCACCAATACAGGGAGGTTACTAATAAAGGTATTGAAGCCTTGCTGCATGTATCACCCATTAAGAATGCGGAATGGGAATTGACCGTTGGCGGTAATTTTACCTGGAATGAGAACAAGGTAGTATCGATCAATTCAGAACTACCACGGTTAAATATCGGTAGTACCATCTTTGCCGTGGAAGGATTGTTATTTCCCGTCATTATTGGAACAGATTACTTACGTGATCCAATGGGCCGCATTATTGTAGACCGCAAGACAGGTTATCCTTCGGCCGACCCCAACACCAAAGTGCTGGGTAATACCAATCCCAAAGAACGTCTGGGTCTTGACCTCTCCCTTAAATACAAGCAGTTCCGTTTGTGGGCGCTGGGAGAGTTCAGGGGCGGTTTTGTGATCTTCCAAAATGGAGGTGGCACCTATGACTTTTCCGGCTCATCGGCCAGGAGTGTGATGTATAACCGGGAAAGATTTGTTATGCCCAATTCGTCTTATGAAGATCCTGCCAAGCCTGGGGAATACATTGCTAATACAAATATTGCAGTAAGGGATGGAGGTTCGGATTTCTGGACCAGCAGCGCTTACAATACGGGCATTACTTCCAACTATATTACCAAAGGTAATTTCTGGAAGCTAAGGGAAGTATCGCTTACCTACACAGTACCGCGCCGGGCATTACAAAAACAAAAGTGATCAAGGATGCCAGCATCAGCCTGCAAGGCCGCAACCTGCTTATTTTTACGCCCAAGTCCAACGTGTATACTGATCCCGAGTACAACTTCTCCGACTCCAACACGATTGGTATTACTGCTTTCGGTGAACCACCCTCCAGGTACGACTTTGTCACATTCTTAAATAGAACAAGTTATCGAGGGTGCTTTTACGGAATGGCTGTTTCCAACGGATAATAGAAAAAACCTTTTCTGAATAGCTATCAGGGAATAAGACTTTCATTTTGATACATCTTACGATCTCTCCTGTGGTAAGCTTTAAGTGATGTCGGACTTTTTGGCGCAGCTTCTCTGTGTTAATAAACAATTGAGCTAACATACATAGTGCCATGTGCCTGAGCCATCCAACTTCACTTCGGGTCTGGTATTCATTGAGGCCCAGTTCTTTCTTGGTATCCCTGAATGCCTGTTCAATAAAATACCTTTTACATTGGCGGTATGCCAGCACCCGGGTACGCACATATTTAGGAGCATGGCAAAGGCTGTATTTGATCGTTCCATCCTTATCCTTTCTGACAAGCAGAATTAACTTCATTGCCTGGCTTGTCAATGGATTCAATACATATACATCTTTTCGATGGAACTTTGCTTTTAGCTTTCCTTTACTTTGATAGCGTATCGTCAGCTTTTGCCAGTCCTTTCTTCTCAACGATGAACAATAGTCCCGGATCAAAATGGATGCTGTAGTGGGTTTTAGCCGGGTTGGCTTTCTGCCTTTGCCTGGCAGTTTGCCGGGTATCTCCATTTCAAAACAACTCAGCCATACATGGATGTTACCTGGAACATCTGCGATAAATTCCTGCCCTGTTTCTGCCAGGGCACTCAGGAAGGATGTATCCCTACCGTAAAAGGCATCAAAACCAACCCATTGGACAGGTATCTGCAGATCTGTGGTAACATGACTTATGATATCCCTGGCGTGGTCTATCTTACTGATGTTTTGATCTGGCTGATATAAAGCTGCCTGAACAAGATTAACCATGGAACCACCATTCAGTGCAGCAAAAACGCCTACCTGACAATTATCTATTTTCCCTCTTTGGCCACAATATTGCCTGTTTACACCAGCTGATTGGTTACCCTTCTTTGGGAAAGAACTCTCATCCAGCAACAGGGCAATGTCCTCATCGGGATGATAGCTTTGGAGATGGCGATAAAAATCAACCGTGATCCTGTCCATAACCCCACTGGCTTCCCACTTTGCCTGCGTGAGCAAGTGGTGAAGACGTTGATCATTAACGCCATCCATTTCCTGCGCCATCGCCTGACAGTTACGCCGGTGGGTGATCATTAAGCCGGTACAATAAACGGACGCAGTTGCTCCTACTGATCGAGTCTTTGATCTGAACAGATCTTCATACTCCTTAAAAAAGAACCGAAACGATTACCTATGAGCGAGACATCCTGTATCTTCGACTCATATTTAATTTTTTTGTTTTTAAATAGCCCTTGCTTTTTCCATGAGAAAGGGCTATTCTTTTTGCTCACGCAATTTACGCGCACTAATTCCGCTTATACTATTTCAATGACTGTTTTTATTAGATTTATCTAATGTGACAAAGTAGAGTTAATCCCAATGCAAATGAAACGAATCATTGGATGGGGGTTGCCCTCATTGCCTCCTTACCATCATGCAAAAAATTCCTCGCTGTAAATACGAATCCCAATTCGCCTACTACGATTGAAGCCAGCCTGGTATTGCCGCAAGCCATTGTTTACACAGCATCCACAATGGGCGTATCCTTTCATGATTATGGCTCCTGGCAGGTTGGTTATTTTGCCAATGCCGGAGGTTTTGGAGGCTGGGGTAATACGATCACGTATGAATTTACAACCAACAGTTTCACGGGCCTATGGAGCAGTACGTACGACAACCTGGAGGATTATGAATACATCATAAGCTCTACAACCGGGCGCGACACATTTGCCTACTTCAACGCGACGGCAAGGATCATGAAGGCGCTAAATTATCAATTACTGGCTGACGAATATGACCAGATACCCTATGAAGATGCCTTAAAGGGCCTGGATGCATTGACACCCAAATATGATGCCGCCCAGGATGTTTATAAAAAGCTCTATACAGACCTGGATGAGGCCATTGGCGTTATTAATAATGCTAAGTTTCCCAATGCGCTGGGAACGGCAGACGTTGTTTTTGGCGGCAATATGACCAAGTGGAAGCAACTGGCCAATACATTGAAACTGAAATTGAGGATCAGGGTTTCCAAAAGCACCGTTTTTCGGGAAATCCTACCTTCTCGGCTGATGGATTCTTAACAGAGGACGCCATTGTAAATCCTGGTTATGCCAAGGTAGCGGGCCAACAAAATCCTTTCTGGAACACCTATCACAGTTCCGCTACGGGTTCACAAGCAGGCAGCGGCCGTTCGCGCATTCCCACTTACTGGATCGTTACATTTTATGATGGCAGTAAAATTGATGATGAAGGCCGTCGCAATGTAATCTTCCGTGGGTTTAAGAATGGGTTTTATCCACCGCGTAACCAATTGGGAGTAACCTCCTCGGGCATACAATCAGCTCCCACAGATAATACATCCTGGTATACAGAGAATTTGAACTATGCCAACTCAACCAATTCGGTGGGGGTGCTCAAGGGCCCTGCCATGGGGCAGCCCTTATTACTGGCAGCGGAAAGTTATTTACTCCAGGCCGAAGCAGTAGAAAAGGGATTGATCACCGGCAATGCCAAATCCTTGTTTAACAAAGGTATTGAAGCGTCTTTTACATATTTGTATAAAGGCCCAGACAATAAAGTAGCCGCCGGGCTAAATCCTGTAATGGACGCAGCCAATTACCTGGCAGTCAATAGCACTAGCAAACTGGTGAATTATGACCTGGCACTTACACCTGCTGAAAAACTGGAAGCCATCATTACGCAAAAATACATTGCCTTCAATATGATCGATGGCCGTGAAGCCTGGGCCGAATTCAGGAGAACAGGCTATCCAACTATCAACAATGCCCTGCCCCTGAACCAATATAATACTTTCGTTTCAACGGTATCGGCTTCTACCGCACCCGACAGGTTGCCGGGAAGGATCCTTTATCCCAATAATGAATTCCAGGTCAACCCCGACAATGTACCACGGGGAGTAAACACCTTTACCTCCTATGTATTCTGGGATCGTAGAAAGTAATTTTTAACCATTAATGAATTACAATGAAAAAATATCCTTTCTTATTTATAAGCACTTTTGTATTGTGCGGATTAAGCTCCTGTCTTAAAGACAAGGATCAGCTTGATCCCGAAGGCTCACAAAATACCATTGAATTTTTAAATGTGGATATCATTGCCTCTCCAACTACCAGCACTTATCCCCTATACAATATCAGTTACAATATTGTACCAGAAGCCGACCTGGCGCTTACGGTAAACTATTCCGGGGCGCATGCTGCCCCACAGGATATTGAAGTGAATATCGGGATCAAAGCAGAAGCCTTAACTACCTATAATACTGAAAATGCCACTACGTTCACCTTATTACCGGCTAATATGTACACAATGCCGGTTACCAAGGTAATAATCCCCAAGGGACAAAAAAGTGCCGGTTTTACTATAAAGTTCAAAACAAACCTGTTTGACCTTACCAAAAAGTATGCAATCCCTGTTTCCATCCAGTCAAGCTCGTATGGTATCATCAGTGGCAATTTCGGCACCCAGCTTTTTGCGGTGGTGGCCAAAAACAAGTATGATGGCATTTACACGCTGCGGAGCAGACAAGGATCGGTACCAGACAGGACTTTCACTACTACGCCCTATTCATGGCCATACGAAATATCGTTGATCACTACAGGCCCCAGCACGGTAGCTATGCATAATACCGGATATGCCAATGACTATACACATCCGCTCCAATCGACTGCTTCTGCCTGGAGCAGGTTTGGTTCGTATACGCCGGTATTTAAGTTTGATGGGAGTGATAAGCTCACTGATGCCGCTAATTACTACATAAATCCAAGTAATGGGCGCGGAGGCAAAATAAATGCCACTATTACAACCAGCCGGTATGATGCAGCCAGCAAAACGATCTATGCAGCTATTCTAATGACACAACCAGGTTTTACCGATTTTCCGATGTATGACACACTGGTATTTAAAAAGGCCAGATAAAAATTTACCGTACCCCTCTTGTGACAATCCGGCCGCCTCCTTAGGGGTGGCCTTTTTTAATTAAACGCTGTAGGCAATACGGGTTTTGCTTTGCCTTACGCAGCGAAGGCCTTTGAGGTCATTATAGGCATCAAAACCAAAGGCCGAAATGGACATGAGCAGCCATAATAAGGCCAAATAACCATAAGCCCAGGAATACGCAGATGCCGGCGTGTAGCAGGATAATAGACAAAAGCCAAAATTTTTGAAGCGCGTCTAAAGAATATATTCTAGCAACAGGCATCAGCATTACATAGAATAAAGCAATTTGCAGAAAGATGTCAACACCATACACATACACTTCGATGGTGCACATGAGGATATAATGGCAAAGAAAAGTAAGGAAGGAAAAAATTTTGGTAAATATGCCGAGCAATAACAATAGTGCACTGGTTACATATACCCAGAAAAAGCCGCTACAAAAGCATCCTCACTCATGTGCAGGAAAGAGAAAAAGGAATGCAATTTTTGTATATGGAACTTATACGCATAAAATATCAATTCAATGATTTAGTTGCTCTTTAATATAAAATCGGTTGAATACAGTTCGGATACCTTTACGGTTTCTTTTTTAATTAACCCTTTCATGGAGGGGTACCTGATGCTTCTTAGGGTATAGGGTACTTTCCAAATATCAGGATTGATATTAAACATCCTTGTTGCAATATGTTTTTATTTCAATTTCATTACTCTTGCCTACATCAGGTGAAAAAAGCCGTATCGCCAAACGGAATAGTTAATACTACACATCATGGTAAGGGCTTTTTCCAGGGGCTCATTCTTATGGTATATTTTCTCGTCGAGTGCATGAAAAAAACGGTTTCCAGCTTACCGCCCTTTGAAACAGCCACGATATAAACAATACCATCATCAGATACGATCAATACCACATATCCATGTTCGTCCATCGGATTACGAACCTTTTTACTTGCTGTAGTTCTCTCATAGATACTTTTCTGGCACCATACACTTCTTTTCCATTGTTGAACTGAAGCCGATACTTACTTTTGTCAACTCCCTCAAATCGTTTGACAATTTCTTATTTATCCTCCGCTGAAATTGCTTTTTCCTGGCTAAATGATTTGCTGGAAAGAGACACGAGCAACATGAGACCTACCGCATAAAGAGTTAGCGATTTAATAGTTGATTTTTAAATGATTATATAAATACTAATAAAGAACCCAAGGTTAAAGGCACAATATGCCTGGACTACGCAAAGCGAAACTGGTATATCCGTTGACCTGTGATATACAATACTTCAGACAACACACAGGGGCTGTGTTTTGAAACAGGGATACATTGTGCTTACTACTAAATCAGATGGTGGAAAAGGTTACTGATAAGGTTGGTATAGGGACTTATTGGTAAAATATACCAGGTAAAAGGAACCGTTTGGCAGGAATAAACGCATAGTCAAAATAAAGGTACAGCTAATAAACTCTATAAAAATACCACAAACTGGGTAAATATAAAAAAATCAAATACGGCCTGCTGCCCGAAAGCGGTCATTAAGAGGGATATTAATGCAAAAGGGATAAAAGAATAGTTTTCTTTCTTGCCCCGTATACTAATATTTTTAGTATTTTTGTTTAATCAAAACCTCCCCTTGTTGCTAGCATAGCACTTGTTTCTATTATATATGAAACAAGTATTCAATCTATGTTACGCCTCCTGGTACTTCATTACAGCGGCTATAACGCTAACCAATAGAAGGCATCACAATTATAATGACCAGCCGTCACCAAACAATTCCGGATTGTAACAATAAAAGAACAATCCATACTATATGCTAATTTATTTATCATTTGTTTTTTTCTTTGAGGTATGACAAAGGATGAAAGGTATACAGGAGTAAAACAGTTGATTGAATCGGGGCATATTACCGAATTCAAACAAATCTTTACGTACCTCCCGAAGACAGTTTTGGCGGGCGACCTGGGCACCAACAACAATCGTATGACAAGACTGATCAATAACGTACAGGAGTTTACACTGGAAGAGCTGGACAGGATCAGTCAGCTGATTGATGTTTCTTATGACTCCATCAATTTGCTGGTGAATAACCAATTCAAAAAAAAGCAAGCATCTAAAAAAGGGATAATAAGTATCCCCAATAAAACGTTTTCCCAGTAGTGCTCAAACCAAATATGCGGGAGGGTATCAATCAGCCGATTGACCCTCTTTTTATCTTGTTTCTTATTTATTTGACGAATACCTCCTTTTAAGCCACGTTTTTGGGATTAAGGCTGTCAACCATCATAATTACTCATTTTTAAAGACCTGAAAATGAAATTACCAAAAACGCTACTCAGTGCCATCTTGATCGGCATTGCCGTACAAACAGCCATTTCTTGTAAAAAGACAAGGATCTTCCTGACACGAAAGCAAAGAAGGAAGCCAAGGAAGAAGAAAAACAAATTGCCGTATTCCTGTCCAGCATGCGGAATGGGCTAATCTTGCTTGCATCAACAAACGCTTTCAATTTCATCTAAGTGTCCAAAATACTTTCCACCGTAGCCTGTAACCTGGATACCCATATTCTTGGTGCCTGTTTTCCGCTAATGGAAGAATCAAGAATAGAGGCGTTGGAATGGTCGTTTGATACACTTTATCAATTACAGGAAATCCCAACCTGGTTCCAGGAATTACTGACTGCATTCAGTAAAGAAAAAAAGGCTCATAGGTCATGGGGTTTTCTTTTCACTTTTCTCAGGCAGATGGCTTCCGGAACAGGAAGCCTGGATAAAAACTGGCAGCTGCCAGCGCCGAATACCAATTTGACCATATCACGGAACATTTTGGGTTCATGACAGGCGAAAACTTCCACCAGGGAGCTCCTTTGAATATTCCTTATACCATCAGCACCCTGGCCATAGGACGGGATAGACTGCAGCGGATTGGCGAAGCCTGCCAATGTCCTGTAGGGCTTGAAAATTTAGCGTTTTCCTATTCATTGGATGAGGTAAAGCAACATGGTCAGTTCCTGGATCAGTTACTGGAACCTGTCAATGGTTTTATTATCCTGGACCTACATAACCTCTGGTGCCAGATTCATAATTTTTCTATTTCATTTGAGGACCTCATTGCATTGTACCCATTGAATAAAGTGCGGGAAATACATATTTCAGGAGGTAGCTGGGATTATTCCGCTATTGAAGACGGCCGTTCGGTAAGGAGGGATACACATGATGATGGTGTACCCCGGGAAGTTTTTCAACTGTTGAAAATGACGATTGACAGGTGCCCAAATCTGAAATATGTAGTACTTGAGCAATTGGGCAATGGTTTGCTGACTGATGAAAGCAAGCAACAGTTCTATACGGATTTCCTGGAAATGGAAAGCATCCTTACTGCCGCCAACAAAACCCGGCAAGGGTATCTCCAGCAATCATTTTTACCACCATTGCCTTTCCGTGTGAATGTGGCGGTGGAAGATGAATTACTATACCGCCAGCAATTGGAGCTGTCGAGTATCCTGGAGTCGGCCGCTTCTTATGAGGAGGCTAAAACCCTATTGCAACAGTCATCACTGCGCCAATCCAGCTGGCAGGTGGAAAACTGGGACCCCGCCATGCTGGAAACAGCTATCAGGATAGCCCAAAAGTGGAAAGCGGGCTTTCCTTCCACCTAATCCCATGGGTATTGGAATAATTAATTAATATTGCGGCTCAATTACGTTTCACTGCATGGTTAATGGTCAAAAAGTAGTAGTCGTCCTTCCTGCTTATAACGCTGCACTTACGTTAGAAAAACCTATAGCGAAATAGACCGGAAAATAGTAGATGAGGTCATTTTAGTAGATGATGCCAGCAAGGACGATACGATTAAAGTCGCCCAGGCAATTGGGATCACCCATATTATTCGCCATGAAAAGAATAAAGGATATGGCGGCAATCAGAAATCATGTTATCGAAAGGCGTTGGAAGTGGGCGGCGATATAATTGTAATGTTGCATCCTGATTACCAATACACACCTGCCCTTATTGGGCCAATGGTCTCTTTAATTGCCAATAACGTATATCCGGTAGTACTTGGGTCGAGGATATTGGGAAAGGGGCTTTAAAAGGTGGGATGCCTTTGTACAAATACATTTTTAACCGGTTTCTGACAGCTTCGCAAAACCTGCTGATGTGGCAAAAATTATCCGAATACCATACCGGGTATAGGGCCTACCACAAAGATGTGTTGCTGGCCATACCTTTTGAGCACAATTCAGACGATTTTATTTTTGACAATGAATTACTAGCCCAGATACTGTATAAAGGGTACGAGATTGCTGAAATAACCTGTCCAACCAAATACTTTGATGAAGCCTCTTCCATCAATTTCGGCAGAAGCCTAAAATATGGTATGGGAGTATTGTGGGTAAGTTTTCAATATTTCTTTCATAAAACTGGGATTGCAACCTCCCGCATCTTTAAAGGTCTATGATACCGATTTCATTTCCCAAGCGTTTATTTTTTTGGGTAACCCGAATCAGGAGGGAACTGGAACCCATGTACATGATCATCAGGGGAAATATTTTAAATAGGCCTCTTTTAGTAGAATTCGCTATATCAAGCAACGGCAGCAGATACCCCAGTACCGGCAGGCCACAATAAATTACCAGTACTGCAAATAACCAGTTTCGGGAGCCTGGATTCAACTTCACCGAAAAAATCAGGTCGCAGAGCAGCACAAGCAGGAAAATAAAGAAACTATAAGCGTACAATTGGATCCCATGTTCGCTAAAGATCAATTCCTTGTTCATGGCTTTCAGCCTTTCCCATATGGGGGTAAGGTCCAGGAGGTGCTGATTCACTAACCCTTCTACATCATATTTTTGTGGCAAGTAGTAATTAACATGTACCGTGATCGATAAAACGTAAAAGATAACTGCAGGTAATAAGAAATACAAGCCAGTACTTAGCAAACTGGCCAGGCTTTCCCACTTTTTGATATGCCGCCATAAGATAGCCAACGTCAATATTCCAACCAGGATCAGTGTTTCAGAACGGATATAGGTAGCAAATCCCATAAGCAGGCCTGCCATTGCCAAGTCATTTCTCTTATTACTTTTGAAATACGTTATCATAAAGTAAGTACCCAGGAAAAAGAACACTGCATTGCTATAATCAAACAGGGCCATAAAGGTATAGGCATACATTTCGGGTATTGCCAGGAATATCAACATCAACATTCCCGCCAATATCCTGTGTATTTTAAGGCAGAGTGCATGATACAGAAATATTAAGAAGCAAATAAATAGGGTACTAAGCCATATCTGACCAAAAGGGAAGCCAGCATACTTGTAAATAACCTGTAATGAGGTTATAAAAGGCGGTTTAAATTGATTGTTGGTAGTTTCAAGGTTTACCGTAAAAACCGAATTGACCATCGTTTTCTCTTTCACTGTATACTCTGCAATCACTTCGGCCCCGGATGTTAGATCCCTGGGAGAAGGAGGATAATAAAAGCAACGCCATGCACTCACCATCACTATTACTGCCAATACCAGCAGAAAGGGTAATTCATACAACTTGATACGAAACCGGGTTTCGGAGATCATTCTTTTAAATTGATCAACCGTTTTTTTGAACTTGATATTTAACAATAAACAAACCGCCGCCAACGCCGTAAAAATATTGAAGGCAGTGAGTGGAATAAAAACAAATGCAATAAAAACGGAACAATTGAAAACACCATAACCCCACAGAGTATGGATAAGGAAAGCAGCATTCCCGGCTTTAACCGGATCCTGAATAAGGTCACCAAACCAAACCCCATTAGCAATTGCACTATTGTGAGGAGAATAATTGTTAACACGGTACTCATAGCGTTACCCCCATTTTTTGGAAAACACCAATTGTGTCCTGCAGCTTTTTCTTATCTGTCACACTGTCAACAATAATTTCTCCCTGGTAAACCCGCACAAACCAGTTGGCTTGAACAGCTTCCTTACTGTTTGCCCAAATAGTCTTCAATCCCGTATAATAATAGAACACGGCTGGCTCTGGTACATGGTACTTAATACCCATCTTGTGAAAATAATTTGATGGAGGCATTAATACAAGCATTTCTCCTTTAATACCTTTTTGATCAAATTGATCTGCAATATTTTTTGAAAAAGATAGTCATTCCCGAAACGTTTGGTCATGCGGGTCTCCCGATCGAGGTGGTTATGTTGTTTCTTGAAATCATGGGCATAAGAAAGAACGGTAGCCCACCATTGCCTGTTTTGAGGCAATAATAAAAACCCAACAATAAACAATATACTTATAATGAATAATATAATATTTTTCTTTTGCATATACTGGGCGCAAAGAAAATAAAAAAAGAAGAAATAAAACCAAACCTGCTTTCAGTAGTGCCAGTACGGGAACATCGTTTAGTTTTTAACTGGTTCACTTAGTCCCTAAGCGTATTAAAAAATCTGTTCCTGTCTTTTTCACCCGATCTGCTAACGAGGGTCGACTTGCTAAGGAGTGTATTAAAAGTATCAAACGCTTTTGCAGCAAACCGGTCATCCTGGGTGATCAGATAGCTGAAAACACTATAGGTAATCATGGATATCTTTTTATTATCGAGATTCAGGAGAATAGTATTGTTACCCAGGATCAACTCATTCACATAAAACTGAATAGGACCTCTATGGGCTACATCTGTAGTGCCGGGCATAAACTTTACACCTTTGCCTGCCTGGGCCTGCAGGTGATCAACCATTTGAATAAACGACTCTACAACGGCCAATAGGTCCTTTTTCTCCCTGAAAATACCGGCCTCCCTATAATAAGCAATCTGGTTAATGCTGCTGTGTATGCTTTCCAGGTTCCACAGTTCAATCGTATTCATCCGGCTGTGTTCATCCAGTATCTGCTGGCCAATAGCAAAACATTCTTCAAAACGATGTTCTTCTAATGAAAATGACTGATCTATCAATGCCGGTTCATTGTTGATGGTCTTACACCAGAAAAAGGTTTTGAAAGCAGCCATTCCCGGAAAAAGATAGAAATACCAGAAGGGAGCATCCTTACAGAGGTAATAAAGTTCGCCCTGTTTGAAGGAATTAAAATATTTGAACTGATCCAGCATGCCCTTCATATGGCTGGCAAAAGGAATGGAAGGATTGGTTATACCAGGAGCCTGAAAAAGTACTGAATCATTTTTCAATTGCAATAGTTGGTCCAGGGAAAGGCGGTAATGCTCACATATCTGTTTTAACTCAATAAGGGTCACTGGTTTTTCACCCCGTATACGGCGATACACACTATCGGCGCTTAGGTTAAGCAACTGGCTCAATTCCTCTGCGAGGAAAGATGGGTTGGCAAGCTTTCCTTCAAATGCCGGAAAAGCTGCTGCTGCAATTGTTTTGTTTCCATTACTACAGGAAATTACTGAAAATCCATAATACCCCTACTTTGTTTACGGATTTCTGCCATTAAAATGACCGGCAGGCATTGCAAAAATGGATAATCCGTAATCATTTTTGTATCCCTACGCATTTTTATGGCTGACTACTAGTCCTGGAATTCAATAAGCCAATACCCATTAGGAGCTGCGGATGAGGTAGAATAGGTTTGTGGTCATCACTCCAAAACCTGCTTATTATGCGTTTTATCACCCTTATACTTCTATTCTTGTGTGGCATTACTATGAACTGCCTGGCGCAGCAAGATAGCAGTCAGAACCTTTATTTTGTAAAAGAAGACGGTGAAGTAAAATTCGATAAAAACGATTACAAGCCCGGCAATAACGCTTTCTACATTTACCGCAACTGCATCTATGATGTTGTTTTAAACAACAAGAAAATCATATCCATCAAGGTGGTGGATATCAGGAACGATTCCATCTATTATACCAGTGCTTTCAATCATAGCAGACCTCCTCAATCAAAGCCTTTTGACACCCTGGCCCTGCACCCTTTACAACTTAAAAATTAAAGTTGATTGGCGACCGCCTGCTGGGATTATATACCAATTATTCTTTGACCAATTGCAGGCACGTATTTGAGAAAAGACCTACAGCTAAGGTATTCCCCGTAGAAAAAAAAATTGCATATGCTTCTGACTGTAGTAATTCCATTACCTATGAACTGGTATATTATCTTACAGCCCAGGGGTTGAACCAGGTATTTGAGGATCGTGATACCACCTTTTTACTACCTGGGCACAGGTCCACGGCTTGACAAGGATACCCTGCCCCAAAAAGAGAAACCCAGGCTGGTAAAAAACTGGTTCTGGTTCGCTCCCTCCAGCGCCACGCAGATTAACGGTCTTTGCGTTGGATTGGAAAGCGACCTGGATGATGACCCGTTGATCATTAAAGGCGTAAACCTCAATGCTGATGGTACTTCTATGTTCATAGGCATGTTTTCCCTGTTTCGACTTTTTACCGATCTCAGCATAGTCAATATGCCCGATACAATAGCTACGGGCAAGTTTAATAATGAAGTGAATGGGTTGAGCATCAGTCTAGGCGGCTTGATGGGCAAAAGTTTACGTGTTCGTGGATTAAGCATCAATGGAGTTATGAGCGAAGCTGCTGAAATGACAGGGCTGCATATAACGATCACCCAAAACAGGAGTGATTCGTTTAAAGGGGTCATCATCACAGGGGTTACCAACCGGGCAATTAAAGGCCGAGGGTTGCAGATAGGATTGGTAAATATGTGTAAGGACCTTAAAGGCATACAGCTAGGTTTGTGGAATATGAACCCAAAACGAAGCCTGCCCTTGATCAACTGGAGTTTTTAGGATGATAATAAATAACAAAGAAGAATCAAGGTATCTTTTTCTGTAAATCAATACTTAACAAGTTTAATTAAATACTCATAATACATGCCCCTGCTACAATACACCGGAAATAGCCAGCGACATTTGCGGCAATAAAAGGGTAATGGCCACGTTTTTCAACTAGCACCGGTATAATAGCCTGATTTTTAATAATTTTGTCGCCCAAATTCTCCATTTTCATGAACCCAACGCTCCAATCAACCGGCGGGCCCGATAGCCCCGCTGCCCCTTTATCATGCATTGGAAATGCCTGCCGTTATTTGTTCCTTTTCGTTTTTATGATAGGTTGTTCGGGAATCACTGTCGCCCAGCTTGTTCATCCGGAGGACCAGGGGATGCCGAAAACCTGTCAAGACAGTACAAGGATGATCCCGTAATATGCCGTTCGGCTCGTCACCTCTTTACTTTTGGCAAGGGTACCAATGCGCTGAATGACAAAGTGGTGGTGGTGCAGGAGGAAGCCGAATTGGAGTTCCTGGCCCTGAAAAAGTATGCCGGACTTACCTATGCGGAGTTCTACAATAAGTTTATCCGTCTCAAGCAATTCAAAAGACCTTAAAGAATGGAAATAAGTTTTTCCTGTCGGAAAGATCGGGCATTGACCGTTCGCTTACCGATGAGAACATCTTTTTCGATGATAGCAGGGTGCAATATTTTCCCCTCCGTTTTGCCGACAAGGGAAATGTGGCCAGGATATCTGTTAGAAAGGAATACAGTGATGCCAAATACCTCACCCGCCTTTTCTTCCATGCCTCCTACCCTATACAGGAACAGGTATTTGAATTTAAGGTACCTGACTGGCTTTCTATTGATTTCAAACCATTCAATTTCGATGGATACAAAGTAGACAAGAAACAAACGCAGAAGGGCGGATATACCACCTATGTGTTTACCTTAAAAGATTTACAGGCCAACAGTTCCGAATTCAAACAAATAGGCAGAGCCTATACCGATCCCCATATTGTGATACAAGTAAAATCCTTTGAAAACAAAGGGGAACTGTTACAGGGATTTGATAAAACCAGTGATGTTTATAATTGGAATAACCGGCTTTATAAAATGGCTAATAATGAACCGGAAAAACTCAAAGCTACTTTATCAAAGATCACAGCCGGTATTACGAACGACCAGGATAAAATAAAGGCGATCTATTACTGGGTGCAGGATAAAATACGGTATATCGCTTATGAAGATGGCTACTCTGGCTATATACCGGCTTCGGTGCAGGATGTACTGACCAATAAATACGGTGATTGTAAAGGTATGGCCAACCTGTTAACAGAGTTATTGAAACTGGCGGGGTATGATGCCCATTTTACCTGGATCGGTACCAGGCAATTACCCTACCCGCAATCAATTCCAGCGTTATGCGCCAATAATCATGCTATCACCACACTGTACTACAAGGGTAAAGAATACTTCCTGGATGCCACAGAGAAATATGTTCCCTTTGGAGAAAATGCCTATCGGATCCAGGGTAAGGAGGCCATGGTAGCTAATGGCGACAAGTTCGACATTAAAAAGTGCCACTCACCACGGGCGATGAACATAAAGTATTTACCAAAGCCGATTTTACGCTGAACAATGAACAACTCAAGGGCAAGATCCAGGTAACGCTTACAGGTAATGAACGCAAGGATTTTCACCAGGAGTACCAGGATCTGCCCAATACCGGCCGGGAGAAATTCCTGAACAGTTACCTGGAATTCAATAATGACAATGTGGAGGCTTCGGATGTAAAAACCAGTGACCTGACCAACCGGGATATCCCTATTAATATTTCAGGTACTATTGATCTTTCCAATTATGTGCAAACCATATCCGGCAATAAATACATCAACCTTGATTTTTCCCTAAAACCCTGGAAAGGTATATGCCCGATGAAAAGCGGAAAAGCGGTTATGATTTTGACTATGTATTAAGTTTTGAGGATGAATTCTCACTCTCAACACCAGCTAATAGTAAGTTTTCAGACATACCTGAAAAGCTGGAGCTGAAATTTGACGGATATGAATTCAAAGGAGAATATATGGTAGCAGGTAATAAGATCACCCTCAAGAAATACCTCGTTATCAAAAACAGCATGATCAATAAGGCTGATTTTGTCAATTGGAAACAGTTCCTTGAATCGATTAAATCCTTCAGTAGCTACTTTTTCAGCATTACCTCTAAATAACGCCTTCATGAAAATAAATAATTTCCGTACAGGCATGACTATTGTTCTGACGGTACTGTATTTGAGTTGTAGCACCAACCTGCTCGCTCAAAGTTATATTGACGAAGATTTCCTGGACATCCTGGACAACAATGCCCGTTTTATGTTAAAGGAAGCAGCGCCAGCGTTTTCCGAAACCAATATACCCACTAAATGGGAAAAGGAATCGGCCGTGGTGATCGGCTTTTCGCGCTATGTACTTTTTGACCGTAAGAGCAGTGGCGGCTTTTTCAGCCGCCGGGAACGAAGCCTTTATTTCTTTGAGAAAATACGACTCAGGATCAAGCTCAATGACAACAATTCGGTGAATGCCCTTTCAGAGATCTATTTACGGTACGGTTCTAAAGAGGATGGGTTTATTGCCCGCATTATTAAACCGGGCGATACGGCTACCAATATTGATCTGAAGAGCGCTGTGGCGGTAGAGCCAGGAACCAATATCCCGGAATATTTCCAGAGTTTTTTTGATCAGGTGGCAGGGTCAGGTTACAATTACTACAAGGTGCCCGTAGCCAACCTGGAACCCGGAGATATCCTGGAATATGTAACCACTACAAAAAAGTAAACTGGATGTAACGGCTTCGGGGTATGTGGAGTTCAGCCCTATTTATGAAGTATGCAGTAAGGAATTCCCCGTCATGTTCAATGAAATTGCTATTGAAACAGATGATAAATCGTTCTTCAAATCGCTTTCACTGAATGGCGCACCTACCTTCAAAAAAGAGAATACATTGGAAGAAGGTTTTTCCGGTATGTATTCGTTGACCGGAATAGGGATACTGAAAAGGATGTCAACTTTATTAGCCCTATTATCCAATATCCGCTAGTAAAATTCCAGGTTATTTATTCTAATAATGACCAGGCAAAGGGGGCTTTCATTGGCGAAAAGGGCGAATTAAAAAGTAGCTTTAGCCGGGAAGAACTGGCACGTAAAGCCTGGGAAGACTATGAACGGGTAAGTAATGCTTCTTTTATGGGAAGTATGCTGACGGTGCAGCAATTTATTGATGGCTGTTTTTCGGAACTGATGAGGCTGGGCGCTAAAAACTGGGACGACCAGCAATACATTAACAATGCTTATTACCTGGTACGCAATAAGATCCTTTTCCAGCGGGAATACCTTAGTGATAAAAAGTTTGCCCATATATTCGGTTCCCTGCTTTACCAACGGGATATTAAGTCGGAGGTAATCATTACGATAGCCAACAATATTGGTCAGTTAAAAGAGGTATTGTTTGAACAGGAGATCAGGTATGTGATCAAGGTAGGCGACAAGCTGTATTTCAATGTTACTGATTTTTCCAATCCTGGCGAAAAAGAAGAAGGCTTACTGGGCAATGAAGCATATATCATATTTGCACCTGTTAAGAAAGGAGGAGCGCAGGAAATAAAAATTTTACCCTTCCGGGAACTACCGCTGCCGACAATAGTGCTTCATATGCCATCGTAGCAGAACTAACAGCAGACATGAAGGGATTGCAAATCACGAGGACCTCGCATGTCAAAGGCATTCAGAAGGCTAAGGCCAGCCCTGGCGCCCTGAAGTATACGCCTTATATGCTACAGGACTATGTCAATTTCGGGGTAGTGACCCTACTGATAAAATGCGGTCGAGGGAAGCAGAAGAATACACCAAATCAGCCCGTTCATTACAGGATGAATTCAAAAAACAGAAGCCCGACTATGTACGGGAATCGCTTCAATCGGAATTTCACCAGCGTATTAAAGAAGCTAGATTTACACTGATCAATGATGGACGTTCGCAAAAAAGAACACCTTATCCTATAAGGAAGAGTTTGAGCTGAACGATTTTGTACGCAAAGCAGGAAAGAAATACCTCATAAACCTTACGGGGCTCATGGGTTCGCAATTACAGATCAAAAAAGAAGAGCGAAACAGGAAATACGATATTGATGTACGCTACCCCAAGACGTATAACTGGCATATTCAGTTTAAGGTTCCTCAAGGTTATAAGGTTGAAGGATTGAGTGAGCTTATAAAGGTCATCGACAATGAAACGGGCACCTTTAATCTCAATGCTAAAGACGAAGGAGGGGTGATTACCATCAGCGTACAAAAGGTGTATAAAATGAAAAATATACCAGCAGCCAAATGGAATAATATGCTGGCCTTTATTGATGCAGCCTATAACAGTACCTTCAAGTATATTTTATTAACCCCTAACAAATAATCACTCTCTCTACATGAAAAAGATCAATGTCTCTCTTTTATTCTTATGCATGTGTGCCGGGGTATCGGCACAGTATAAAAATCCAGTTTCTTTCAAAAGGAAGGACGCACTTTCGGCCTCAGTACAAAACTATTTGTTTTGGGAGATGGCAGAGGAAATCCCCGCGGTTATTCACTTTCTTACGGAGCAGACAAGGATGGCAAGCAATGGTTTTTAGTTTTGATATCACATATCTTCCTTCTTACAGTTTTTCCTTCAATACTACCAGGAACAATGGGTCTGAGGTGCAAGTTTATGGCAATTCCAAATCCAATCTCATTGTTGGATACAATCTTGGTTATCATTTGTTAAAGAATGAGCGCAGCGACCAACTGCTCAAACCTTATTTAACTGCAGGTTTTAGTGCTGCATTTTTGACGGATTTAAGTCGGTAGGCAACAATGATCCATACAATAGTAAAATTGCCAGCGAAGACAACTACAGCATTGGAATTGGCGGTGGCCTGGGTTGCCTGATAAACTTTAGGTCCTGGTTGGCTCTTAAACTGGAAGGAGGTTACACTTATCAACACAATTTAAAGCCTATAGAGCCAACAAACACAACGAATATCTATTATATGCTCACCAAACATCCTTATGCATCTATTGGCCTGCGCTTCAGAGTTGTTTCTGAATCTCAATAGTACTGGTTGATCTAATAGCCTGGAATGCCAGCCGGTAATAGCCCGGCTGGCATTTTACTTAATGCAGGCCAGGGCATAAAAACTTGATGTACTTGCCGGGGTATTCAATAATTTCGGGCTGTTCAAACAAGTGGTGTTCATGACAACGGTACCAGCCCTGCAATTATCGGAACTCAGTTATCAGATCGAAGCCGCTCTGAAAGACCGGTTCGTAGGGAAATACTATTGGGTAGTGGCAGAGGTCACAGGACATAAATCACAGCCAGCTAAAGGGTTCCATTATTTCGACCTGGTAGAGAAACAGCCAGGTTCTACTGGCCTGAAGGCCAGGATCAGTGCGGTGGCCTGGACAGGCGGAGGCCGGCAGATCGCTGAATTTGAAAAGATAACGGGCCAGCGTTTTACAGATGGACTACAGGTATTGATAAAAGTAGCTGTAGAATTCAATGCTGTGTTTGGACTTAAACTTACGCTCCTGGATATTGACGCCGGTTTTACCATTGGACAGTTGGAGCAACAAAAACAAGCTACATTGTTACGCCTGGTAACTGAATGCAGTAGTTTCATCAGAAAGGTTGGTGATCATTATATTACCGCCAATAAGCAGCTTAAGCTGCCCATGGTACTGCAGCGCATTGCTGTAGTGACTGCCCAAACATCGGCTGGTTACCAGGATTTTCACCATACGCTGCTCAACAACCAATATGGATACCAATTTTTGGTAGATACCTATTTTACGACTGTACAAGGAGAAACCAATGCCGGCCAGATCAAAGAAAGACTGCTGGAGGTTTTTACCTCGGGGCGGACCTATGATGCAGTCGTGATCATCCGGGGCGGTGGCTCCCCTACCGATTTCCTGGTATTTGATACCTTTATTTTAGGGCAGGTAACTGCCAAGTTTCCCGTACCCATTATTACGGGCATCGGCCACCAGCACAATGAAACCATTGTAGACCTGATGGCACATACGCCACTCAAAACGCCTACCAAAGTAGCTGAGTTCCTGATAGCACACAACAAGGCCTTTGAAGACAGGCTTGGATTGCTGCAGCATAAATTGCTGGTGAAAGTGCAGCAATGGGTAGCGGATAAAAATCGGACCTGGTAACTGCCGAAAGGCAATTGTTGCAGGAGGCACAAAGCAGCCTGCACAGTTACAGGCGCAAGCTGGATGCAATAGGGGTGAATTAACGATTAAACCAGCCATCCTGTTCCATAGTAAAAGAAAAGATCTCTTAAATATTAATCATCAATTACAGTTTTCCAGTTTTCGTTTCCTTTCGCATGAACGCGATGAAATGCAGGGATTGGAACGACTGTTGCAGGTACTACATCCGGCCAGTATTCTAAAAGGGGTTTGCCCTGGTGTCGTACCAGGGCAAAATTTCGACCAATGCGCAGGAACTACCCATAGGTGCTGATATTGATGTATTGCTGAACAACACACATATTACTACGACTATCAAAGCCAAACAAATAGCCGATGAAAGAAGCACTGAACTATGAGGCCGCCTATGAGGAACTAAAAGAGATTGCTGCCGATATTGAGGCCGAAACGGTATCGGTAGATGTACTTGCTGAAAAATTAAAGCGAGCCTCTTTCCTATTGGAGTTTTGCAAAACCAGGCTCAAAAGCACAGAACAAGAGGTGAGTAATATAATTCAACAAATGAAACAGGACGAAGAAGGAGTTTAATTACCTCCGTGAGTATGGTTCCAGTTTCTTGGTTTAACTTTTTGAGGCTTAGTATGAATAGTCCACAACACCGGCCTGGCAGCCCTATAAAATATGCGGCATGCTGAATAAGTTTGAAATGATATCGTGGATAAAAATACCCGGTAGCGTCCACTTGCAAAAGGTTGGAATTGAAAAGGCGTCTAATGAAAAGTAATGCCTGTGGTTGTATTATTCGGGTGCATTGATTTTCCGGCCTAAGAAGGGTGGAGTCTGCCAACGAATTGTCGAACCATATAAAGAGTTTTTAATACGCATTTCTTCGTTTAATTCATTAATAGACAAGTATTTGCTTGGTAAAACAGGATTTATTCCTGTCCGTAAATAACGCTATTTCTTTGGATAAAGGACGCCAGAAGGATGAAGGATCTTTGAAAACGAAGAAAACTTAGGAGTGATTATTGTGATTAATCGTACTTGTCCTCCGGAATGGTAGTTAGTTCTTTAAATGCTTGTACGATCTCGCTTGCCCGAATGTTATCTTTATGGACAAGTAGTGAACTGTAGATAAAGGAATCACCACCCATTGCGACTATGGCATCTTCTTTAAGGAGAGAGCCGTCGTTGGCGCGAAAGAACCAAATATTAAATTTTCTCCTCCGAGCTAGCTGTCGATCATCAACAGAATCACATACATAAACAACTACATTCTCACGGTCTGCAAAAACAGCTTCGATAATGGCAAACACCGTACTTGCAACTCTAGGATCCTCTATGGAAGAGTCTGCGTTACCTTCTAACACATCAATATTGAAGAGATATACCTGGCCTTTCAGATGCGGATAACTATCAAAAATATAATTTCCATCAAGAAAATACACCGCATAGCCAATGCCTTGCTCCGTCACAAATTTGTACGATATGGGGCTATTGACCTCTAAAGTATATGGGATTGGCAAAGTTGAATTTGTCTTTTAGATCAGCAAGCACACCACCTTTTTTTTTAGATGCTGGTGTATTTCGTTTTTTTTCATCCAACATGCGCTTGAAGATAGAAGCGCCCTTGGATGTAATTTGTGGCTGTTTTATGTTTGGCCTTTGCTCAGTTTGAGTAAACCCTAGCAACGCAGCCAACGATGCATAGGCTCGAGTAGCTTCTCCTAATAATGAAGCTACTTGCATTAAATTGGCTTCAGGCACAATCAACTCCTCTTCATACATAATGTAAGCAGCCAGGGTGAGATACTCTATATAAAGAGAACTGATACACCAGTCTTGAAAAGACCTGGACTGTTCTGTATGTGGAAACATATTTGTAGCATCTATAAACTGCTTAAAAGTAAGTTCAGGAATGCTTTGAACCGATAATTGCGACAAATCTCCCTCCCCCTTGTTCGAGCGATTAATACTTTCTATTACCAACTCCATTGTCGAAAGTGCATAGCCAATATGATTGGCGATCGTATTGAAGCGGCTGACCTTATTCATATTTATTAGAATCGGTAAGACTTCGCTACGAAGCATTTCCTGATAGTCGATACTTTCCGATGACATCCAACGAAGGATATCCAAGCGTAACTCAAAAATTTCACCGAGCTTTTTCTCAACAGTCCTTTTCAAAGGTGTAGCGTAGGGATGTACTAAATTATTTCTTAGTTCAACCAAAAGCTTGTCAAATTTACTATGCAACGGATGGGATTGTTGCCTAGCCACAACCCTTAGGTGAAAAAAGTAAAATCATAGTTATTTGCTGAAGCCAACATCATACATAAAGTTATTCAAAATCACTAAAAAATCTACTAAAAGATTACAAGTATTTGGTTTTAACACAAAAGGGCATCAAATGGCTCCAAGGGTAGCGCTGAAACTCTTGTTTAAATATGTTTTTGAAGTTTTATCTTGGGTTAATTTGAGCCAGCTTAGGCTATATAAAAGAACTTAGACGTGTCGACAAAATCCGTATCTTATTTAATATCAAACAATTGAAGCCGCTTTTCATTGCATAAGATCAAATCAGTTTATATTATATTTGGCGAGAACAGCATTTCCGAATTATAAAACGATGACGCCAATATCGAAAGAATCTTTGAATGTTTTCATGTCTCTTTTCACAGGCAGGCGAGATGTTTTTGCTATTCGTTGGGAAAGAGATAGCCGAAGTGGTTATATGCCCGCTTATGATTTGAATTGGGATGAGTTTGCCATTCACAAAGCAAACGGAGGTACGCTTAAGGATTTTGCCAATAAGTCATATTCGCCGTTAACCGAACAAAGGTTATTGAATCATTTATCAGGTAAAGAAGTGATCGGACTTTATCCCCTTTTACCGGATAACTCTTCCTTTTTATTACAGCCGACTTTGATGAATCCCAAATCGGCAACATCAGTTGGCAGGATGAAATAAAGATGTTTATGGAAGCCTGTTCAAAACATGAGCTGCCTGTATACCTTGAACGTTCAAGAAGCGGGCAGGGTGGCCACGTATGGATATTTTTTGAAACAAACTATCCTGCATTTAAAAGCAGAAGAATTATACTTAACATATTAGAAACGGCAGGGATTATTTCACCCTTTGATAAAAACTCAATTATGATCGACTTTTCCCTAATCAGGATTTCCTTTCTGGCAAGGGCCTGGGTAATCTGATAGCATTACCGTTGCAAAGTAAATCTTTGGAAAATAATAATTCATGTTTTATAGACCCGGTTAGCTTTATACCTTATCCAGATCAATGGTCATTTCTGCAAACAATCAAAAGAGTTAATCCCACACAATTAGATGGGTTATATATTACGATACCAGAATCAGATAATTCAATATATAGTGAGCCTTTAAATTCAGGCGTCCTGCAAATCACCATCAGCAATAATATTAAAATCCCACGAGCACAATTAAATTCTGAATTGGTAATCTTTCTAAGAGACAACCTCAACTTCGTTAATACCGAATACATCATTAAAAAGAGGCTGGGTAAAAATACGTTTGGCACAGAGGGCTATTTCAGGATGCTTGAAGAGCGGGGTGGCTATGTTGTTATTCCAAGAGGATTTATTAGAGAAATACTTCTTTATTGCAAAGAAAAACAAATTCCTTACCTATTAAATGACGAACGAAAAAAAACTAACAGCAGTAACTCTACTTTGTCACATTAGATAAATCTAATAAAAACAGTCATTGAAATAGTATAAGCGGAATTAGTGCGCGTAAATTGCGTGAGCAAAAAAGAATAGCCCTTTCTCATGGAAAAAGCAAGGGCTATTTAAAAACAAAAAATTAAATATGAGTCGAAGATACAGGATGTCTCGCTCATAGGTAATCGTTTCGGTTCTTTTTTAAGGAGTATGAAGATCTGTTCAGATCAAAGACTCGATCAGTAGGAGCAACTGCGTCCGTTTATTGTACCGGCTTAATGATCACCCACCGGCGTAACTGTCAGGCGATGGCGCAGGAAATGGATGGCGTTAATGATCAACGTCTTCACCACTTGCTCACGCAGGCAAAGTGGGAAGCCAGTGGGGTTATGGACAGGATCACGGTTGATTTTTATCGCCATCTCCAAAGCTATCATCCCGATGAGGACATTGCCCTGTTGCTGGATGAGAGTTCTTTCCCAAAGAAGGGTAACCAATCAGCTGGTGTAAACAGGCAATATTGTGGCCAAAGAGGGAAAATAGATAATTGTCAGGTAGGCGTTTTTGCTGCACTGAATGGTGGTTCCATGGTTAATCTTGTTCAGGCAGCTTTATATCAGCCAGATCAAAACATCAGTAAGATAGACCACGCCAGGGATATCATAAGTCATGTTACCACAGATCTGCAGATACCTGTCCAATGGGTTGGTTTTGATGCCTTTTACGGTAGGGATACATCCTTCCTGAGTGCCCTGGCAGAAACAGGGCAGGAATTTATCGCAGATGTTCCAGGTAACATCCATGTATGGCTGAGTTGTTTTGAAATGGAGATACCCGGCAAACTGCCAGGCAAAGGCAGAAAGCCAACCCGGCTAAAACCCACTACAGCATCCATTTTGATCCGGGACTATTGTTCATCGTTGAGAAGAAAGGACTGGCAAAAGCTGACGATACGCTATCAAAGTAAAGGAAAGCTAAAAGCAAAGTTCCATCGAAAAGATGTATATGTATTGAATCCATTGACAAGCCAGGCAATGAAGTTAATTCTGCTTGTCAGAAAGGATAAGGATGGAACGATCAAATACAGCCTTTGCCATGCTCCTAAATATGTGCGTACCCGGGTGCTGGCATACCGCCAATGTAAAAGGTATTTTATTGAACAGGCATTCAGGGATACCAAGAAAGAACTGGGCCTCAATGAATACCAGACCCGAAGTGAAGTTGGATGGCTCAGGCACATGGCACTATGTATGTTAGCTCAATTGTTTATTAACACAGAGAAGCTGCGCCAAAAAGTCCGACATCACTTAAAGCTTACCACAGGAGAGATCGTAAGATGTATCAAAATGAAAGTCTTATTCCCTGATAGCTATTCAGAAAAGGTTTTTTCTATTATCCGTTGGAAACAGCCATTCCGTAAAAGCACCCTCGATAACTTGTTCTATTTAAGAATGTGACAAAGTAGAGGTAAATTATTCATTTAAAGGTTCATTGTATGATTATCAGAAAGCAGTAATTGATACCGTAACAAGAAAAGAGATGGGGATTATTGTAGCCCCTCCTGGTTCTGGAAAAACTATTATTGGTTTATCAATAATAGCTCAACAAAAACAGCCTGCACTGATAATTGTACATCGCAAACAGATTTTTGATCAATGGATTGAACGAATTCAATCGTTTTTGGGAATTGCAGAAACATTCATTGGTAAAATTGCACAAGGGCAGCAAAAATAGGTACACACATTACAGTTGCTATGATACAAAGCGTTGCAGCCATAGAAGCTTCCAGCCCTATTTTTACTTCCTTTGGCACCATCATTATCGATGAATGTCATCATGTGCCAGCAAAAACATTCAGGCAAGTGATATCCAACTTCCACTCCTATTACTTGTATGGATTGACAGCTACACCCATTAGAAAGAATAATGACGAGCAATTAATCTTCATTCATCTTGGAGATGTAATTCATGAATTGAAATTACCCACCAACAACAATGCAGATGCTAAAAAGTTTCAGTAATAATTCGAGAAACGGAATTATTGGTTCCATTTGATTATAAAACAGATAAGACAGAGACATTGCTGCAAATACTCATTCATGATTCATCAAGGAATAGGCTTATCATAAACGATATTATTTCCGAGGTAAATACGGGCAAGAAAGTACTGGTATTAACAGAACGGAAAGCACATATTGATACTCTTTACCAATATCTCAAAACAAAATTCGAGGTCATTGTTATTTCCGGCGAGGATTCTGAATCACAAAAGAAAAGCAAATTCAACCAAATTAATTCAGGAAGTTTTCAGGTGTTAATATCGACTGGTCAATTCTTAGGTGAAGGTACAGATATACATGGCCTACATTGCCTGATTCTAGCTTATCCATTTTCATTTGAAGGGAAAATGGTTCAATACCTTGGCAGGGTTCAACGAACCGAAATCACCCCGGTTATCTATGATTACAGAGACATAGGGGTAGATTATTTAGAAAAATTATTCAAACAAAGAAGCCGGTTTTATAAAAACTATTGAACACCGGACAAATAAATCGGCTGGATGAGTTATTACTAATCTTCAATGATGATAAAGTTTTCATTAATTCAGATGCTACTACACTGCAAATAGGTCAGCTTGATTTCCCCGTGCAAGTTGAAAGGTTTAAGCCAGAGATTACATGGAAAATAAGGGTACTGAATTATGATGATGAAAAAGGCGAAATCATTGCTGAAATCATAGATTATGCAGCTAATCCTGAACCTAACACTGGCAGTCAAATTTCCCTGCAATTCGAGTCTATTGAAAAGATACGATTTCGTTCCATTGATACACCTCAGCTATTACATGCTATTGAACTTAAGCGGAGTACTATTACAAAATCACCGGAAGAATTCCACAGTATTCAGCAGCCCATATTGAAAAAGGAAATAAACCGGAATGGGTTTTAAAGAAAAGTATGAAGGTTCCTTTTTCAAATATTCAATTCTTATATACCTATGCTGCTTTTGCTATTTTTATTGAAGAATTAGGCCAGGAAGTTGCATTTAAAATTGAAAATCCAGATATAAGACCTGAGTTTGACGCAATCAAAGAATACTTTATAAAAATCCTGAAGAAAAAAACGATCATCGCTGAAATTGAAATTCGTTACAATGAAAATGATATATTATCTGTAGCCGCCTCTTCAGAAGATATCAATAAAATAAACAGTAATATTATCGATAGTGTTCGCTTTGAATTTGTAAAGAAGAGAATACTACCGTTTAAAACGCACACCAATGAAAACCAAATCCTAAATACGATCGACACACTACCAGATCAGCCCTCTTTAAAGGAATTGTTTAAGTCCGACAAGGATTTAATTGATGATATTTTGAGTATAAAAGACTCAAAACATTACCACCACCTGAAATTCCTGGCTGCACAACACCTCTCCTCTGTGTTGAAAATCCGTTTTGTATTACACCCCTTTTCATTCTTATTTCTATTGCAGGGGGATAGAAAATATTACATGGTGTGGGAGACTCTAAATAGTGACGAAGCTACTTATGTCTGGCAATTTGAAAAACTATGGACGCATTGCGAAATGGGTTGAAAGATATCGAGGAAGTGTTAACTGATATAAAGTATACAGGCAAACAAGATTACCTCAAAAGGATAACCCAAACTTTAGCAGAATTATTCATGATTATAACGGAGCCAAACAAGGATTTGCAGCATGGAAAGATTTGTTGGAGCAAAGACTAGTGTAGCAGATTCCGGGTCGATCAACCGGTTGACATAAAAAAGAAAAGCCCTGCAATGCAAGGCTTTATCAATCTGGTGGATCGTACTGGGCTCGAACCAGTGACCTCTGCTCTGTCAAAGCAGCGCTCTAAACCAACTGAGCTAACGATCCGGGGGTGCAATTTACAGTTTCGTTTCCAATAAGATACAAGGAAGGGCATAAAAATTGGAAAGGCGGTAACTGATCCAGGGTAGGATTCATTAACTTTAAAGCTTATCCTTTTATCACTCAATAATACATCATGAACCAGCAGATCATCAACCTCTTTGATGAATACACACATAAACCCCTTAAACGGGAGGATTTCCTTAAAAGCTGGTACTGCTAACGGGCAGTATGACAGCGGCCTTGACGGCCCTTTCTCAACTGGAAGTAAAGTACGATCAGGCCGTTACAGTATTACCACAGGATGACCGCATTACCACTGAATATATTACGTATCCCGGAGACGAGACAACTATGAAAGGCTATTTTGCCAAACCCAAAAAGGATGGCAAGTATGGCGCCGTAGTGGTGATCCATGAAAACCGGGGACTGAATCCCCATATTGAAGATGTTACCCGCCGGGTGGCCCTGGCCGGATACCTGGCCCTGGGGGTGGATGCTTTATCGCCACTGGGTGGTACGCCCAAAGATGAGGAAGCAGCCAGGGGGCTCTTTGGGCAACTGGATGCCAAGAAGAACCTGAACAACTTTATCAAAGCCTTCGATTACCTGAAAGCCCGGAAGGACTGCAATGGCAAAACAGGCTGTGTAGGCTTCTGCTGGGGTGGCGCCCTGGCCAACCAACTGGCCGTGAATGTACCCGACCTGAAAGCCGCCGTGGCTTTCTATGGCCGCCAGCCCGACGCGGCTGATGTACCCAAGATCAAAGCCGCTGTGCAGTTGCATTACGGAGGTTTGGACGAGCGGGTCAATGCAGGCATCCCGGCTTATGAAGAGGCGCTAAAGAAAGCCGGTGTTAGTTATGAAATTTTCACTTATGAAGGCGCCAACCATGCCTTCCACAACGATACAGCACCTACCCGGTACAACGAAACCGCCGCCAAGCAGGCCTGGGAAAGGACCCTCAAATTGTTTGGTGAAAAGCTGAAATAGGAAGTTCAAAGCCGGAAACAATTACAGCTTCCAGCTAATAAAATCTTCTGATCGCATTAAAAAAATTGCAACATTACATATTGTAAATTGTCTTTTATCGTTAAAGCTTTTTAGGCCCCAAGCTGCAGGATGTTCTGTGGTGAGATGGTGTCAGGTTTGTTCCACTTTTTAAACTGATACAAGTGATGATGAAGAAACCCGTAACTCTAATACTGTTTTTTGCTGCGATAGCCGGCATTTTATCCTTCTCAGGAAAGGAACCCCAACCAGGTACGCCCGTAGGCCGCCAGAAAGCCGTTTTGGCTACCATTGTGGTGGATGCAGGTCATGGTGGTCCTGCACGGGGCGCCAAAGGATTATTTTCCTTCGAGGCCGATGTTGCATTGGCCATTTCCCTAAAGCTCGGACAACGCATTCAAGAAGTATTTCCGGATACCCGGGTAGTATATACACGCACTTCGGATACTGTTTTTGGCGTTCATGTAGATTCCCGCACCGCCAACCGCATGCGTGCCGAACTGGCCAATGAAGTAAAGGGCGACCTGTTCTTAAGTATTCACTGCAATGCCACGCCACAAAAAGCCGGTGGCTGGTATGCCAAACGGGTAGTAGGACATACTACCAAAACGGTTACCGTAGGTAAAGGAGCCAAGAAACGGAAAAAAAACAGTTCGGGTGCCTGTCTATGAAAACTATTGGGTAAAGAACGAGCGGCATGGTACAGAAACCTATATCTGGGCCGCCGACCGCAGTGGGGTTAAGAGCACTTTTATCAAACCCGATGAAGGAGGTGAGTTTGCCAGCGACAGTGTAGCCTATACCCCACCCGATGTAAATAGTCCCGAAGCCCGGATCAGGGCCCAACTGTACGAGAAAAATATTTTGGCAAGAGCCTGCTGCTGGCCAATATGGTAGAGGAAGAATTTGCCAAAGGCGGCCGCTTGAGTGGCGGCGTAAAACAACGAAATTGGGAACAAATATGGGTATTGCAGGCCACTGGAATGCCCAGTATCCTTGTTGAAACAGGATTTATAACCAACGAAGAAGAAGAAAAATACATCAATAGCGAAGAAGGGCAGTCCGAAATTGTAGAAAGCATTATCATCGCCCTGAAAAGATACAAAGCCTCCTTAGAAGGGAAAACCATCGAAGAGCCCGCAGCCGTTGTTGACAGTTCCAAGGCGCAGTAATATTACTTGCCTGGTTTAAACAGGCCCACAAAGTGGCAGCCGATGGTATACCCTACCCGAAAACGCGCTTGCTTAGGCTTTTCTTCTTTGCAATTCCTTTTGATCAATCCCAGCTCACGACCTGTTTGTCCCGATACAGAAGAGTTTTCTTGTGCCCGGCGCATGAGGTAAGGAATTACATCATCAATGGGGCCAAATGGCAGGTATTTGCTCACCGACAGGCCCGCCTTGGCCAGGTTGAAGGTGATATTATCGCTCATACCATATAACTGGGAAAAATGAATATGCGGATGGTTGTGCGGCAGCCCTTTCTGATCGAGTAATTCAGCCGCCCGGAGGGAACTGTATTCATTGTGCGAAGCCACGATCAATGATATTTTATCCAGGTGGTCTATACAAAACGCCACTGCTGCATTGTAATCGCGGTCGCTGGCTTCCTTACTGGGCTGAATGGGGAAGGATAACCCATTTCTTCGGCCCGCTTTCTTTCTTTCTCCATATAGGCTCCACGTACCAGTTTGGCGCCCAAGATGAATCTTTTGCCGTTGGCCTGGTCAAAGCTGTTTTTCAGGAAAGACAACCGATCGTGCCGGTATAATTGAATGGTGTTGTACACAGTTACCTTTTCCAGGTTGTACAGCTCCATCATTTGCATGGTGAGGGCATCTACCGGGTCCTGTATCCAGGTTTCTTCAGCATCTACCAATACCCCTATATTTTTAGCGGCCGCAGCGCTGATGATCTTGTGCATGCGGTTCACCACGCGTTGCCATTCGGCTTTTCCTCGTCACTAAGCACTTCGGTATGCACCTGGCCTTCATAACCGCTTTTATCAGTAGCGGCAGCATCCAGTTTCTCCAGCAATGCAAAACGGGCAAAGCCGGTCACCTTAATACTCATAAAGGGCATATTATGCTGGGTAGCTGCATAGTTGATCACACGGATAAACTCCTCACAGGCATGATCAAAATTCTCCTCTCCTTCTTTGCCTTCAACGCCATAATCAATATTACCTGTACGCCAAACTCCTCCAGCTTATTGGCTACGCGGGAAGTTTCTTCCAGGGTTTCGCCACCTACAAACTGTTTGAAAATAGTATTGCGGATCAGCCCTTTGATGGGCAATCCCACGCGGATGGCCCAGGGCGTAAAACGGGTGCCCAATTTCACCAGGCTCCCATATCCCATGCTGGAAAAGAGGAAACTGGCTTTTTAAGCTCCTGGTCGGTTTTATAAGCAAAGGCGTATTCTGTATTGTCAAATGAAATAACGGGCTGAGGATGATCCATATCTGCTAACGAATGTTAGGCGCAAAAGTAAGGGAAGATTTCAGATATATCCTAATCCGGCAGGTGATATTGCTGCCTAATTGAGCGGATTTTTGTAAAAAATGATGTATAACTCGTTGATATCCGTAGGAAAACGCAATAGTGGCATAATTCAACCGGTTGCATGAAAAGTTTCAACGGCAGTAGAAATCAATAATCCTGAAATGTCTTTACTTTGAGCCACTTATGAAAATAACGCATACCGAGATCTGGAAGTTCAGCATTCCTATGCACCCTTTTACCATTTCCACGGGCACCATGCATTTTGCACAGAATATCTTTATACGGGTACATACTGATGCAGGACTGTATGGTGTGGGGGAATGTTCGGCATTCCCAATGATTGCGGGTGAAACGCAAGCTACTTGCTTTGAGATGGCTAAGGATTTTGCGGCTCTTTGGAAGAACAAGGATGCCACCGATATCACCGGCCGGCTGGGTGAGCTGGATGCCTTTACAGCCTTCAACAGTACCATTAAAAGCGCCTTTGATATGGCACTGTATGACCTGGCAGCCAGGTTGGCCGGCCAACCTTTGTATCAATACCTGGGCGGACAGCAAAAGAAGCTGGAAACCGACCTCACCATTGGCATTGATACGCCCCAAAGATGGCAGCTACCGCTGCCGGTTTTATCCAGCGGGGTGTACGGATCATCAAGGTAAAACTGGGTAAAAATGCCCGGGAAGATGTGGAAAGGATCCGGCAAATACGGCAAACGGTGGGACCTGGTATTGGGTTACGCATTGATGCCAACCAGGGTTGGAGTTATGAAGATGCGTTGTATGCGCTACAAGCCATGGGACAATATGATATCCAATTTTGCGAGCAACCCATGCGCCACTGGAACGACCATCATTTACCTGTATTGAAAAAGCAATCGCCCATTAAGATCATGGCCGATGAAAGTGTATTTGACCACCATGATGCTGCCCGCCTTATTGCTGCTGATGCCTGTGATTATGTGAACATCAAATTTGCTAAATCAGGTGGTATTGCAGAGGCCATTAAGATCAACCAGGTCTGTGCCGATCATAAGATACCCTGTATGATGGGGGTATGTTGGAAAGCCGGGTGGCGCTTACCGCTTTTGGGCATTTTGCACTGGCGCATGAAAATGTAGTCTTTTATGATATGGATACCTGTATGCTGGGCCATAAAGCCGATCCGGTAACGGGCGGTGTACGGTATAATGGCTTCTTTGTGGAAGTACCGGATGCGGCGGGCATTGGAGCCGACGCAGACAATGGTTTCCTGGAAGGCTGTGAAAAAGCTGTGATCTAGTCGGAAAGACCGAAAGTCCGGAAGGAATGCGCTTTTTCTTCGATCGCTCCTATGGCTCCCTCTTTCGGACTTTCCCGACTTACTGACTTTCGGACTTTCCCGACTTACTGACTTTCGGACTTTTCCGACTTACTGACTTTCGGACTTTTCCCGGCTTACTGACTTTCGGACTTTTCCGACTTACGGACTTATATTTGCGCAAATTTGCAGCATGAGCCCAAAAGCAAAGACAGCCAAGGAATCGTACGTAGTGATGACAGAACTGGTATTGCCCAATGACACCAATACTTTTGGTAACCTGATGGGAGGTCGCCTGATGTATTGGATGGATATTGCAGCCGCCCTGGCTGCCATGAAGCATTGCGCAGCACCGGTGGTAACCGCCTCGGTTGACAATATTTCTTTTGAAAATCCCATTAAGCTGGGCAATGTTGTGCATATTGAAGCCAAAGTTTCCCGCGCCTTCAACTCCTCCATGGAAGTACACATGAAAGTATGGGGTGAAGATGCCATTCAACAATACCGGTATAAAAGCAATGAAGCCTATTATACCTTTGTAGCGCTTGATCCCAATGGACGTTCCCGCACAGTACCTCAACTGTTGCCCGAAACGGAAGAAGAAAAACCTTGTTTGAAAGCGCCTTGCGCAGAAGACAACTCCGGTTGATCCTCGGTGGAAAAATGAAACCCGCCGATGCAACGGAATTGAGGGCATTGTTTCAGCTATAAGGTGAGCCGCTTAAGCGCTGCTGCCGATACCCCACACAAAGCGAACCACCTTGTTTGAAGCTCGTAACACAGTATTGGCTGTTAGCTAATAGCTAAAGGCTAGCTAATACCTTTCTAATTCTTCAGTTTCTCCCGGTGGTGTGCTCCTTTCAGCATCCAGGATTTACTTTGTTCAATGGCTTCCATTAGCTGATCGAGGATCACTTCGGTAGGCGCCTCATAATCTACCTGGATGGGTGGTTTAAAACGAACGGTAAGTAAGGTGCCTCTTTTTTTGAACTTCAATCCTTTTTTATCGAAGGCCCGCCAAAAGCCATTGATCACTACAGGCACTACAATAGGTTTGGTCATTTTAATGATCAGTGCCGTTCCTTTACGGCCCGGAGCAAATGGTTTGGTAGTTCCCTGCGGGAAAGTAATGATCCAGTTATTCTCCAAAGCACGCGCAATTTTACGGGTATCTGAAGGGTCCAACCCTTTTCGCGATTCAGTACCTTCCGGCCGCCAGGTCCTTTTTACTGTAATAGCACCTGCCATGGTAAATAACCGGCTGATCCACGTGGCGCGCATGGTTTCTTCGGCGGCTACATAATATACGTTGGTAAAAGGATTGAGCAGGTAATAAGGAACACCCAGCTTATTTTGCTTTCGCCACTTCACCGCACAAAAATATGCAGGAAAGTAATTACATCTGCAAAATAGGTTTGGTGATTGCTTACAAACAATACATTCTTGCGGGGAAGGTCTTTGATGTGCTCTGTACCCGATATCTTCAACTTATTCACCAACACCAATCCCGGATAGGAAAACACACCTACAATAGCGTAGATGATCTTGCGTACTATTTGGATGTGTTTTAGTCTTTCCCAGAATGAGCTCATGGATTTGTCTTTAAAAGATGTACCGAAATTAAGGAAATGTTAATAAAACCCTATGTTTATTGATAACGGCTGCAACGTTATGTAATTGCTTTTGATCCTACATCTATCTAAAAAATAGAAGTATGAAAAAGTTTATCCCAGTCTGTTTAATTGCTTTAACATCACTTACAGGGTTTGCGCAATCAACAGCCGTTAATCCGTTCCCGAAGACGATTACAGTAACCGGAGGTGCTGTTATGGAGGTAGTACCGGATGAGATCTATGTATTGGTAGATCTGAAAGAGTATGAAAAGAAAGGTAGTGGTAAGATCAATCTTGAAAAGATCAAAAGCGACTTCCTGAATAATTGCCGCAGCATCGGACTCCCCGACTCTGCCGTTACCATCGCCTCTTATGACGGATACAATGGTAATCCCTGGGTTAGAAAAAGGAGTAAAAAGCAAGACCTGCTGGCATCAATTACTTACCAGATAAAGTTTACCAACAGCCGGAAAATGGATGAGCTGGTAGAGAAACTGGATGATGAAGCGACTCAGAATTTCAGGATTGCCCGCACCTCACACAGCAAGATCCAGGAATTCCGTAAACAACTGAAGATCCAGGCCATTAAAGCTGCTAAAGAAAAAGCTGGTTACCTGGCAGCCGCTATTGATGAGCAGGTAGGTGCAGCAGTAACGATCACCGAACCTAATGATATGATCGTACAACCTTATGAAAACAGGGTATTCCAGTATAACCTGGCCATGGATGCTGCTAAAACAGGTGGCGAAAGCACGGTGGATTTCAGCAAGATCAAATTGAGCTTTGAAGTAAATGTGGTGTTTGCCTTGAAATAATGACCGGCTAGTGACGAGTGGTTAGTGGGGCGTTTGAGTCGCAAGTAAGACTCGAACGCCCCATTTCTCATTTACCGCTTACCACTCGCCGCTTACCACTCGCTTTTTCATTAATAATTAACGAGTTCTCCACATTGACAGAGGCCTTTTTTATTAAGGGAGCCAAAGCCTTTATATTTGTCCCCCATGGCAAAAGCAGGCGAAGATACTCCCTTGATGCAGCAGCATAAGGCCATCAAACAAAGATATCCTGATGCGATCTTGTTATTCCGGGTAGGTGACTTCTATGAAACCTTCGGCGGAGATGCTATTATTGCTGCCCAGGTGCTGGGCATAACGCTTACCAAGCGGAATAATGGCGCCGCTTCAGGAGCTTCGGAACTCGCCGGTTTTCCACACCATGCCATGGATACCTACCTGCACAAGCTGGTAAAAGCTGGTTACCGCGTAGCCATCTGCGATCAGCTGGAAGATCCCAAGCAAGCCAAGGGCATCGTAAAACGGGGAGTAACCGAAATGGTGACGCCCGGAGTAGCCACCAATGATAAACTGTTAGAACACAATAGCAATAATTTCCTGGCCGGTATTCATTTTACGGATGATCAATCGGGCATTGCTTTTTGGATATTTCCACTGGTGAGTTCTTTGTAGCTGAGGGCAACCAGGAGTACATCGATAAACTGCTGCAAACCTTAAAACCTGCCGAGGTTATTTTCCAACGCAGCTACCAAAAGCATTTCAAAGAAAACTTCGGTAGTAAGTTCTATACCTACACCATGGAAAGCTGGATCTTCGATGCAGCTTATGCCACGGAAAGCCTGATCAAACATTTCGACATACGGTCGCTCAAAGGATACGGAGTTGAAGGCATGCCGGCTGCCATTATCGCTGCCGGTGCGGTATTGCACTACCTGAAAGATACAGAACATCCCAACCTGCAGCATATTACTTCCATTCAACGGATTGACCGGGAAGACTACTTGTGGATGGACCGGTTTACGATCCGCAACCTGGAGCTCACCGGCACCGGCAACGGCGATCCCGGCAATTCCTTACACAAGGTACTCGACAATACGGTGTCGCCCATGGGCGCCCGGCTGTTGAAACGCTGGATACTGCTGCCCCTGAAGGATGCCACCCGCATCAATGAACGGCTGGACCTGGTGGAGTTTTTTATCAAAGAAGTTGAATTAAGAAATAAGATCAGCCACCATATCAAGCAGTGCGGTGATATAGAACGGCTGGTGAGCAAGATACCGGTAAAGAAGATCAATCCAAGGGAGGTGATGCAGATAGCCCGGGGATTACAACAGGTATCAGAAGTGAAAAACCTTTGTGCAGGTGTAGCCGATAAATACCTGGCGCAATTAACTACTACGCTCAACCCCTGCCTGAATATTCATGATGCGATCATTAATACCATCATGGAAAACCCTCCTGTAGCCGTAGCTAAAGGAGGCGCTATTAAAGATGGCGTGCATGCCGAGCTGGATACACTACGTAAAATTGCTTCTGGCGGTAAAGAGTACCTGGTAGAGCTGCAACAAAAGGAAGCTGAAGCTACTGGCATCTCCTCACTCAAAATAGGTTTCAACAATGTATTTGGTTATTACCTCGAAGTAACCAACTCACACAAGAACAAAGTACCTGCTACCTGGATACGCAAGCAAACCCTGGCCAATGCCGAACGGTATATTACGCCCGAGCTGAAAGAGTATGAAGAGCAGATCACCGGCGCCGAAGATAAGATCATGTCCATTGAAGCTGAGCTGTATGATAAGCTGTTGCTGCAATTGCAGGAGTATATCGCTCCCATGCAAACCAATGGTCATATCCTGGCCATATTGGATTGCCTGGTATGTTTTGCCGATAATGCATTGCGTTACAACTATAAAAACCAGTGCTCCACGAAGGGCATGAACTTGATTTCAAGGAAAGCAGGCATCCGGTTATCGAACGTAACCTGGAACCCGGCAATCCGTATATAGCCAACGATATTTTACTGGACCAGGATGCCCAACAGATCATCATCCTCACCGGTCCCAATATGAGTGGTAAGAGCGCCATTCTGCGGCAAACAGCGCTTATTACGCTGATGGCGCATATGGGTAGTTTTGTACCAGCCACTGCGGCCCGGGTACCTTTAACCGATAAGATATTTACACGGGTAGGCGCCTCAGACAATCTTAGTGGTGGCGAATCGACCTTCATGGTGGAAATGAATGAAACAGCCAGCATTATCAATAATTTCACGGCACGCAGCCTGATATTACTGGATGAAATTGGGCGCGGCACCTCTACGTATGATGGTATTTCCATTGCCTGAGTATTGCCGAATACCTGCACAATGCAGGCCATGCCCCCAAAACATTGTTCGCTACACATTACCATGAATTAAATGAACTGGAAAATAAACTGCCGCGCGTTCGCAATTACCATGTTACGAATAAAGAGGTAGGCAATAAGATCGTTTTTCTGCGTAAACTGGCCCCTGGGGGTAGTACGCATAGCTTTGGTATCCACGTGGCCAAAATGGCCGGGATGCCCCCTGCCCTCATTCAGCGGGCCAATGAAATACTACACCAGCTGGAAGAAAAGCATGTAGACGAGGACAGCCCCGCTCACCAAAGTTCTTCGGTGGGGCAGTCCGTCAACAATATCTCCTCCCCAAAATTCCAACTCTCCATCTTTGATGCCCACAGTGAAACTTTTGATGATATCCGCAAGCTGCTGGACGGCATCGACATTAACCGGCTAACGCCAGTAGAAGCTTTGTTGAAATTGCAGGAGATCAAGGGTAGGATCAAATAAACTACAGGCAGACCACACTATTAACAATTATCAAAAAGTTCGTTCCACTAGAAAGGCATACAATAATGAATAATATGTGCCCGTTTGAATGACCGATAGCACTTACCTTGTTCTAATACTCTACGTACCCTTCGTTTTCGCTAATCAATGCTTTAACTATGAAAAGTCCAATGCTGATCTTTATCAGCACACCGACTGGCTTTTGGCCAATCCATGCTATTACCTTTGCGACCAGTAAAAAGATTGTTACCCCGACGACTATCGTTGTACAACACTTCCGTACTCCCCTTATCCCCTCTATCTATTGTGAATTTTAAAACAAGTATTTTGGCAATCAAGATCTACCCAACCATCATTGACAAGATCAACTGGCTATTTGTACAAACCAATAAGAAGCTGGACAATACCAGCATTGCATTATTAAGTCTTACGGGACGTAAACTGTATGAGCAGAAAACGGGCTTACTGGAGCCCGGGCAAATGGTAAGTTTTCCTTTAGAAACAGATGGCATCCGGCCGGGCACCTACCTGTTGCAATTGTTTTCGGGCAGTGACCTGATCTATAAAAAGAAGATCAGTGTGCAATGAAGTAAGACCCCAAGGTTCATTTTTTCAAATATAACTCAACCACCATTGCCCATGTGTACGCTTATAGGCACTATAGCGTTTACAAAGGGGGTATAAAAGCAGGATCACCGCCATCCACACCAGGTAAACTACCTATAGTGAAAACCAAAAGTGAGGGGTCTGAACAAGAATGGCACCTGCTGGGAGATGATGTCTTTTGCGCCATAGCCGGAAGCATAGAAAGCAATGACGGTTAAAGCATGTATCAGGAAGAATGGGAAACGGGCAATAGGAAAGGTAGTATGCTAGTTGCGAAACAGGTCTTTCAATTGATCATACAGCCTGTTATATATGGCAAAGTTACGCTGATAAATAGCCTGTTGCTGTTCATTGGGGAGAAAATATTCGGCGGCTGGTTGCGCAGCCTGGGCAAACTGCAGGTTATCATTCCTACCCAGGGCATGCAAGGCCAGGATGGCGGCTCCGGTAGCCGAAGCATCGCTCGTGGAAGAAACAATGATCTTTTTACCAAACAGATCGGCCAGCCATTGCAGCCATTGGGGAGATTTGGTGAACCCTCCGCTGGCATAAATATTGGTTACCGGGCCAATGGTTTCTTCAATGGATTGCGTTACCTGGTACAAAGCGTAGTTGATGCCTTCTACAATGGCCCGCATAAAATGGGCCTGCGTATGCCCGGCCTGTATACCGAAAAATACGCCTTTGGCAGCTGCATCCCAAACGGGCGCCCGCTCACCTTGTACATAAGGTAAAAAATAAGTCCCCGGCACCTGCCGGCGCTTGTGCCGCCTCTTGCACAAACCATTCAAAATCTTCGGTACCGGTAAAGTTGCGTTGCAGGAAATGCTCGGTATACCATTTCAACAACACGCCCCCATTATTAATAGGGCCGCCTGAAACATACCATTGTTGGGTGAGGATATAATTAAAGATGCGCGCTTTATTATCATGCTGTGGGTGTTGGGCCATCATACGTACCGCCCCGCTGGTACCAATGGTCAGGGATACATCGCCTGGTAGCATGGCCCCACTGCCTACATTGGCCAGGCAGCCATCGCTGGCGCCAAGGACAAAGGGAGTGCCTGGATCAATGCCCAACAGGACGGCATATTCATGGGCAAGGCCTGTTACTGTATGGGTAGTACTTACCGGGGTGGACAAACGCACAGGGGTAATGCCCGCTGTTGCCAACGCTTCCTCGTTCCAGTCAAAATCATATATATCAAACAAGCCGGTGGCCGAAGCGATGGAATGATCAATGAGGTATTGACCAAAGAAACGGTAAAAGACCAGCTCTTTAATACCGATAAACTTATGGGCATTTTCAAATAATGCAGGGTTTTCGTCCTTCATCCAAAGCAGCTTACACAAAGGCGACATGGGATGAATAGGCGTACCCGTTCGCTGATAGATACGCTTGCCTGCATCAGATTGCTTTAAGGCTTCGGCCTGCTTGCTGCTACGCAGATCGGCCCAGGTAATAAGATGCGTTAATGGCTTGCCCGCAGCATCTACCGCTAGCAGGCTGTGCATGGCACTGCTGAAGGCAATGGCCAGTAAAGAAGATGCCCCACCTGGCTGCATACCGTATGGATGGTTTGTACTATGGCATTGAACAATGGTTCAGGGTCCAACTCATGCACCCCTGCGTCTGAAGCAAGGGGGCTATAGGTCAAATTGGCCTGTGCCAGTATGACCCCTTCGGGTGTAATGGCGATGGCCTTGGTATTGGTAGTACCAATATCTACCCCAATGATATATTGGCTGGGTTTAGTACTCACAAACAATATACCCCAGGGTTCAATGTTGAAGGAATGGTTCAAAGTAAATGGTTCCTTAGCACCCAGGAAGAGGTTCATGGGCGATCCTACCAGGGCATTGTCTTTTATAGTAATGGTTTGCTCCTTATTGCTCAGGTTAAGGATCACCAGTACCTTATCTTTTCCTTTTTCACGCAAATAAGCATAGAGGGCTTTATCATCTCCTACGGATACTTTTCTGAAAGGGGCATCCGTAGCCAGTGCCGGGTTGCGCTTGCGCAAATCCAGCAGCCTGCCATAAAGTGCTGATCGCGCTAAATTTTTAAAGCGCATATCATCCTTTTCAAAAAAGGGAATAGCCCTCAATACCGGCTCTTCCTGGCCGCTATAGATCAATGGCAGGCTGGCCCGCATGGTTTGCGTAAGTACGGCAAAGGGTGCGTGTTTCGGACCAGGGAAGGTGCCGAAGTCGCTCTTGTTCCAACTGTTCTCATCGTGGTTGCTGGTAAAATACAAACGAACAGCTCCGGCAGGAAAGGTACTGTCCTGGCGCAGCAGCACCGTGTCCAACGATAATGCATTGCGTTCGCCCGCAGCTACTTTTTTTCATCGTCTGGAACATATCCCAGGGGTAACTGGCATCAAAGCCGGCCGTATGCAATTCGCCTTTATCTCCTTCGGCCAACATAAACACGTTCTTCACCTGGCGCAACTGCCGGATACAATCCTTCCAGAAATCAGTAGGCACTTCGCCCGCCACATCACAACGGAAGCCGTCGATATTGGTTTCCTGTATCCAGTATTTCATAGCGGCAATCATACTGTCGCGCATCTCTTTATTGTCAAAGTTCAAGTCCCGCGTATCCGACCAGTCGAAGGCATATTTGGCTTTGCCCGTACTGTCGCGGTTATAGAAGTCGGGATGACTGGTTAGCCAGGGATGATCGGCCCCGGTATGGTTGGCCACCCAGTCAACAATCACCTTAAACCCATTGGCCTGGGCTATTTGTACCAGTTGCTTAAAATCGTCCATGGTACCAAACTCGGGGTTGATGGCTTTGTAATCGGCCACCGCATAGTAACTGCCCAGTGTGCCTTTACGGTCTAATTTACTGATGGGGGTAACCGGCATGAACCAGAGTATATCCACGCCCATGATCTTCAGGCGGCGCAGGTGATCACCAAATGCTTTAAAAGTACCCTGGGGAGTAAACTGGCGTACATTGACCTCATACACATTAGATTGTTTGATCCAATCCGGGCCAGCTATCACAGCTGTATCTTTCTTGGGTGCTTCGGCCTTTTTTTTCTTCCTCTTTGGGCATCAGCTTACAGGCAGGAAGCAAAGCGGTGGCAAGGCAGACAATGACAATTGATCTATACAGCACGTACTTCATGCAAAAGAATTTGAGGAGTAAGTTAATGGATTTTGCAGAAAGGTAGGAAAAGAGAAGCAGGTTGGAAAGTTAACAGGTTAGCGGAGGGTATGTAAAAGCAAAGTGGCCCCATTTTTCAATGGCGCCCCTTTGTACTTAATATGAGCAGTATTAAAGTCTATTTTGTTACCACACGCTAACCGCTATTCACTAAATGATCTCCTTCAGCTTGGTAATTACCTGGTCAATTTCTTCCTTGGTATTGTGTTTACTGAAAGAAAAGCGAACAGTGATCTGGTTGGGATTGTTGTTGATGGCACGTATTACATGCGATCCCTGGTCGGCACCACTGGTGCAGGCGCTGCCACCGCTGGCGCAAATATTATTGATATCGAGGTTGAACAGAATCATTTCCGATTTCTCTGTCTTGGGAAAGGATACGCTTAATACCGTGTACAGGCTTTTGCCCAGTGTATCGCCATTAAAGGTTACCCCCTTTATTTGCTTTTGCACCTGCTCCATCATGTACAGCTTCAGCCCCTTTATATAGGTACTATCCTGTTCATATTGAGCAGTGGCCATTTCAATGCTTTGGCAAAACCTACAATGCCATACAGGTTTTCCGTACCGGCACGCATATTGCGTTCCTGTGAGCCCCCATGAATATGCGGTTTGATCTTCACGTTTTCGTTCACATATAAGATGCCTACACCTTTGGGGCCATGGAATTTATGTCCGGCGCCGGTAATAAAATGAACGGGCGTATTGCGCAAATCGAAGGGGAAATGCCCTACGGTTTGAACAGTATCGGAATGAAAGATGGCGCCATAACGCTTGCATATTTCACCTACGGCATGTATGTCCAGTATATTACCTACTTCATTATTGGCATGCATGAGGGTTACCAGGCATTTCTCCTCACTGCCTGCCAGCAGTTGTTCCAGGTCTTCCAGGTCTACATGCCCGTTGGGCAGTAGCTTTACATAACTCAGGGCTACTTCGCCACGGTGGTAGAGGTTTTCTACGGTATGCAGGGTGGCATGGTGCTCAATAGGCGAGCTAATGATGTGGCGGCAGCCAAGATCATGCACCGCCGCATTAATGGCTGTATTGGAGCTTTCTGTGCCGCCTGAGGTAAAGAATATTTCAGCCGGATGGGCATTCAATATTTTAGCTACTGATTTACGGGCAGTTTCAATGGCCAGCCTTGTTTCACGACCATAAGAATAGATGGAAGACGGATTGCCAAACTTTTCGGTGAGGTAGGGCATCATTGCTTCCAGTACGAGCGGGTCCAGGGAGGTGGTAGCCGCATTGTCGAAATAAATACGTGGTGTGTGGCTCATGGGGCGCAAAATTCCGAAATATTTTTTATTGTTTGCGCCCGCTATTGGGTATTGCAAATTAGTCAGGGAAACATCGGAATCACTAACAGGTTTTTAATGATCGATACGCACAGATAGAAATTATTCAATAAGCTGCCCTTATCATTAAATATCTAAAACCATCCGATTGTCCAGTAATTCAATGGGTTAAGTGATAAAATCCGGAGGTAATATAGAAGAGCCGGAAAGTCCGGACTTCCAGATTTTCCCGACTCCCGGACTTTCCCGTCTTCCCGACTTCCCGACTTTCCCGTCTTCCGAATTTCCGGTCTTTCGCTCCTCCCAACTTCAGCCTTTCCGCCTTCCAGACCAGCGGTCTTCCGGACTTTCCCGACTTCCAGACTTTCAGACTTTCAGACTTTCCCGTCTTCCCGACTTCCCGACTTTCCGACTTCCAGACTTTCCCGTCTTCCAGACTTTCAGACTTCCCGACTTTCCCGACTTTCTTTAGTATTTTCTTTGCAATGAAAGGTGGAACTTTGGCGTTATTATTGTCGGCATTTCTTGTATTTAGACGTTGTTAAAATTGCTTCATGCGTTGGATAACCTTCATATTACTGTTCTTTGCTGCGCCTGCTTTTTCGCAGTGGAAGGATTATAAGATCAATGCCAATGGAGATACCCTGAACCGGGTTGATGTGACCGGTCGTAAACAGGGCCCCTGGGTGAACCGGTTTGAAACAATGCGGGGTGAGCCTGGTTATGAAGAAGAAGGCTGGTATGTACACAACCGCAAGGATGGCGAGTGGCGCCTATTTAGCCTGATGGGTGACCTGGTAGGGGTTGAATTTTACAAATGGGGATTGAAAGACAGTGTTTGCCGGTATTATAACAAACACGGAGAATTGAGACTGGAACAAAAATGGAAAGCTATTAATCCCGATAAACAGTACGATACGCTGACGATTGAAGACCCTGACAAGTTTGATACTTACCGTACAGTGATCGTTAAAAATGAGGGCGCTTCCCTGCGTCACGGCACCTGGAAATACTACGATCCTGAAACCGGGGAACTGGCCCGCACAGAGTCCTATACATTAGGCGAACTGGACAAAAATAAAGCGCCCACTACTCCGGCCTCCACGGCCAAAAAGAAGTCACCAAGCCCAAAGAAGTATTGGACTTTGAAAAGAAGAATGCCGGCAAAAAGAAAGTAAAATTCCGCGACGGTAGTACCGGTAATTAAGCGCCTCCCCAGGGCCTTCTCACCCAATTGTTTACAACACCTCACCGATGCCTGTAGCCCTCATCAGCTTTTTCAAATACCACTTTTCAGCCATACATAACGTATCCAGAGGAAGCCATTTACCCAGGCATTCCCGGCTTTAGGAGGAATATTGGGGTGTGGCTGAACCCAAGCCTGGCCTTTTTCCACTCGTACCGAATTCTTTTCCGTTTGTATGGTTCCCCTTTGGTATCCTGCGCAAATGATGTAAATTTGATATCATATTGATACCATCTTAAAACTACTTATATGCAAAAGATCATTAAACCCATGTCGGGCTTCCTGGCTTTGTTCTTGTCTTTATTGCTGTTCATTGGGGCCATTTTCTTCTTTGTTTCCAGTAAGGAGAATAGTTCTTTCGCCGTGTATGGTTTGTTGTCATTCCTGGTCAGCCTTTACCTGTCGTTGGGCATTATCGTGATCAGCCCTAACCACTCCCGTGTATTGACCTTCTTTGGTAAATATGTAGGCACCGTAAAGGAGAATGGGTTACTGTTTGTAAACCCCTTGTTCAAGAAACAAAAGATCTCTCTGCGGGCCGAGAACCTGGAGAGCGCCAAGCTGAAAGTAAATGACAAGATGGGTAACCCCATTGAGATTGCAGCAGTAATAGTATGGCAGGTAAGTGATACTTATAAGGCCGCCTTTGAAGTAGAAAACTATGATCACTATGTAAAGGTGCAAAGTGAGGCAGCCATTCGCCACCTGGCCACTACGTATGCTTATGACCATATGGAAGATGAAACAGCTTCGATCACCCTGCGGGATGGAGGTGATAAAGTAAATGAGATGCTGGAAAAGGAATTGAACGACCGACTGGCACCTGCAGGAATCCTGGTAAGAGAAGCACGTATCAGTCACCTGGCCTATGCTGCAGAGATAGCAGGTGCCATGTTACAACGCCAGCAGGCTACAGCCATTGTAGCCGCCCGTACCAAGATCGTAGAGGGCGCTGTAGGCATGGTTGAAATGGCGCTGGAACAACTATCAAGAAAACAGATTGTAACCCTGGATGAAGAGAAGAAAGCAGCCATGGTGAGCAACCTCATGGTGGTATTATGTGGCGAAAAAGGTGCCCAACCCATCCTGAATACCGGTACTTTGTACCAATAATTCCCTACCAGGTGAAAATTCAAAAAACATCAGGCAAGATATTGTTTAGGGAAGCACAGCAGTTCCGCCAAACCTGGCTATGGGCGTTAATTATTAGTGGTACACTGATACCTGTAGTTTTGGTATCGGTACTGCTGTCCCAGGATAAAAACGTTTCCCTGTTTGAAACCATCGGCGTCATAGCCCTCGTAGCCAGTATATCAGGTATTAATATGGTGGCCTTATATATTACGAAATTGGAAACCATTGTTACGGATGCAGGTGTATATTTTCGGTGGCGGCCTTACTTACGAAAATACAATATGCTGCCTTGGGAACAAATAGCGATGATGACGGTAAAGAAATACCCTTACCTTAAATATGGCTATTCAAATAACAAGGATTATGGGAAGGTGCACAATATCGATGGTAAACGCGGAATATTGTTTGAGCTGGTGGATGGGAAACGCGTTTTTTTAGGAACCCAAAAACTGAAGGCCCTGCAATACACATTGGAACAGATCAAACCATTGCTGGTACAAACGAAATAACACGCAATTATTAAAATCCACTCAAGGTGAGTAGTAAGAAAAACTTTGTACTACGGATTGATGAAGAAACCTTCAAGGCCCTGGAAAAATGGGCCGGAGATGAGTTTCGTAGTGTGAATGGTCAACTGGAATGGATCATTGACCAGGCATTAAAAGAGAGTGGACGCAAGAAAAAGGTTGATAATCAACCACCAATGGGTGACAAAAAACGGCCCTGAACACACCGTGAACCGGGATAAACGGTATTGTTTAAGACCTGGCATATCGTATCTTTACATATCCTTAATATACACCTTAAAAACCCTCACTATGAATAAAAGTTTTCTATTTTTCTGGATACCAGTAGTAGTAGCATTCATAGGTATTTTAGCCAAAGGCTGCCAGTAAGCACATAGGATCTTAATACAATCGTCGGGCCATTGGTTCTGACGATTTTTTTGCCCACCTATCTCCCTCCAAATCATTTAATAAAAAAGCCCCCGTTGTTAGCGAGGGCCTTAATTATAAGAAAATATCAATTCGGCTTAGAATGCTTTTTTCTTCTCTTCTGACTTCTGCATGGGGTTGATGCCTGAAGACTGTCCACGGGTTTGTTGCTTTTGTTTAAACACCGTGAATTTGGAAGGTGCAGCAATAGAGCCCCAGGTATTGTTGCCTTCATTGATATCGGCAGTTTCACGATTGGGGTCCAGCTTAACGGATTCCACTTCTTTATCCTTCATGAAGGTCTTGGTCACCTTTTGCTCATTGAGGCGCCATACCTGTGCTGGGATGCGGTCAACTTCTTTGGTGCCATCCTTGAAGGTCCATTCTACAATGATGGGCATTACCAGGCCACCTTTATTGCTGAAAGTAAGTTCATAGAAATGCTTACCAGCTGCTTTTTGCTTGGCGGCATCATCAGCACCTTCAATAAAGCTGTTCACCGGAACGCTATAGCTGGTGGTATCATAAGGCTCCATACCACGGGAATAGCGCCAGTAGAAATCACGCAGGGTAGTATCCTGGTCAACCAGGAATTCGATCTTTTATCATTCCGGTTGCGCTCCTTAGATACATCGGTATCGAATGTATTTGTCATTGCTTTTTCCAGCTTGCGGGTAGAAGTAGCGCCTTCTTTCGCTGGCGGAGGATTGTAAGCAATATCTGCTTTGAAATACTTAACAGTATCCAAGGCAATATCACAGGCATCGGTACCAAAGAACCATCCTCTCCAGAACCAGTCGAGGTCTTCGCCCGAAGCGTCTTCCATGGTGCGGAACAGATCGGCAGGTTCGGGATGTTTGAAAGCCCAGCGGCGTGCATATTCTTTGAAAGCATAGTCAAACAGGTCGCGGCCCATGATGGTTTCGCGCAGCATGTTCAAACCGGTAGCAGGTTTGGTATAGGCATTGGGGCCAAAACCAACAATGTTCTCGGAATTAGACATAATGGGCTCCAATTGATTCTTGGGAAGACGCATATAGTCTACAATGGCCCAGGCTGGCCCTTTACCACGAACAGGGAATTTGTTATCATACAATTCCTCGGTAAGGTATTCTACAAATGAGTTCAATCCTTCATCCATCCAGCTCCACTGGCGCTCATCACTATTGATGATCATAGGGAAGAAATTATGACCTACTTCATGGATAATTACACCCAGCATACCATACTTGGTAGCTTCGGTATAAGAACCGTCTTTTTCAGTACGGCCATAGTTAAAGCAGATCATGGGATATTCCATACCATTGGCAGCTTCTATACTTTGGGCTACCGGGTAGGGATAAGGAATGGTGAATTTGGAATAGCTGCGGATAGTATGGGCAACAGCTTTGGTAGAGAACTTACGGTACAAGCCATAGGCCTCTTTTCCATAAAAGCTCATGCACATTACCTTTTTGCCTTCTACAAAAGTAGGCATGGCATCCCATACAAATTTGCGGCTGGCTGTCCAGGCAAAGTCGCGTACATTATCGGCCTTGAAGATCCAGGTCTTGGTAGCCTTGCTTTTTGACCTTCGGCTTTCCTGGCTTCATCAATGGTAACTACTTCTACCGGCTCTTTAGAAGCCTGTGCTTTTGTCCAACGACCCAATTGTGCTGGTGACAACACCTGGGCGTAGTTTTGGCATTCGCCGGTGCCACCTACTACGTGATCGGCCGGTACTGTCATTTGTACTTTAAAATTACCGAACGTGAGGGCAAACTCTCCCCTACCCGTAAACTGGTGGTTTTGCCAGCCCACGGCATCACTGTATACGCAAAGACGCGGATACCATTGGGCCATGGTAAAGAGGTGATTGCCATCTTCGGGAAAATACTCATAACCACCCCGGCCGCCCATCTTCATGCGGTCGGAAATTTTGTAATTCCAGTTAATGGTGAATACGAATTTCTGTCCAGGTTTCAGCGGTGCAGGCAGCTCTACCCGCATCATGGTTTTGTTAACAGTGTACTTCAGCGGCTTGGCCAGGACATCCACCATTTTAGTGATGTTGAATCCATACCCATTGTCGCCCCTGCTTTCTTCCAACTGGTCAATCGCAGCTGTATTTAACTGGGTGCCCATGGTCCTGCTGTTCTGGTAATTGGCATTGTTGACCGTGCTGTGCTCATTCTCATCCATCTGCAACCAGAGATAGGTCAATGTGTTGGGCGAGTTATTGAAATAGCTGATCACCTCACTGCCGGTAAGTTTCAAGTTGGCTTCATCCAGCTCACATTTGATATCATAATCAGCCCGCTGCTGCCAGTATTTGGGGCCGGGGGCGCCACTGGCTGTTCGATACTCATTGGGCGTTGGCAGCATAATGCCCAATTGTTCAAATTTGTTACCGTGGTTAGAGCCGGGATTGTTTTGTATGTTTTGGCCATTGGCTACACTAAACAATCCTGCGAAGGCTACTCCCACGAGCAGAGACTTTCTCATCATGTGTATTTTTAGTATATGGAAATCGTTGATATGCCCAAATCAATGAAAATACCAGGATGATGGCCGAAGCAATCCGTAGCCAGCCAATCCTTGGTAATTTTAATAACTGCACCACCACCCACGACAAGAACAGGATCACCACCACCACCAGCAATTGCGCAACTTCAATGCCCAGGTTAAAGGCCAGCAGGTGCGAAACCAGCCCCTCTTTACCTTCCAGGCTCAGGAACTGGCCTGCAAAAGCCAATCCATGGATGAGGCCAAAGAACAAAGCAAAGAAATAGATCAAGGGCAAACGCTTTTGCCGGGTTACGGCAGGCTGCGTAATATTATTGATGCAAGTGGCCGCAATGGTAAGCGGTATCAGGAACTCGATCCAGTCGGTTGAAAAATGAACATAGTTCAGTGCACTCAATGCCAGGGTAATGGAATGCCCAATGGTGAAGGCTGTGACCAGGATGACCACTTTTTCCAATCCTGCCACAGGTACCGGAGGCATAAAGCGGTCACAAACAGAATATGGTCCATTGCATCCAGGGTGAGGATGTGTTCAATGCCGAGCTGAAAATAAAATGTAAAATCTTGCATAGTATCAAGCGGGTACCAAAATAATTAAGAGATTTGTAACAGAAAAATTTATGATGTTAATGGTGCTACACCTCTTTAAGTGGTTAATCCTCTGCCAAAGTCTGTTTTCCGGGCCAGCCGGCCAGTCCCCAGCCCTTCCAGGCTGCACCCGCTGTATGTAAGCGTAACGGAGATCACCCACAATGCCACGGATAAAAACCTGGAAATAAGCTGTAAGATATTTACCGACGATTTTGAGAAAACACTTACCGCACTGTATAATAAGAAGGTAGACTTGTTTAATCCCAAAGACAAAGCAGAAACGGACCGGCAGGTATCGGAATATGTGCGCAAACGGTTACTGATAAAGCTGGATGGAAAGGATATTCCCCTGGAATTTGTAGGCTTTGAACGGGAAAACGATGCCATTTGGAGTTACTTCCAGGCTGCTGTGCCCAGTGTTCCCAAAAAGGTGGAAATTAGTAATAGTATTTTGTACGAAACCTATGATAAACAGCTGAACCTGATGCATGTTACCGTTGGGGGCGCCCGCAAAAGCACCAGGCTTAATTACCCCGACAAAGAAGCTAAGTTTGAGTTTTAAGGCAACGAGGTACTGCGGTAACGAAGGGGCGAAACTATAAGGCACCAGGGTATTGAGGCAACGGGTTGAAGAAAGCTTTTAAAGCAACCGGCTGACCGGCAAAAAGAAGGCGCAGCGTTCAAATACATTATCAGAGCCCTAACAACTATATCGTCACACTGCGCCATTGCGTTTTCCAAGGTCAATTGATTTGCACATTTATTGATACAATGGTCAGGGATACTTATTTAGCTCTTGCTATATTGCAACATCCACTCATATATATTCATATTATTTTCCCTATAGGTAGGATTGGTAGCTTTTGTCCAGGCATCATGCCCGCCGGTAGGCCATAAGGTAAGTTTCGCTTGAATAACCGGGTTCAGCGCATTGATCTTATTTACATACCCAATAGAATTGCTGGGCAACACTACCCCATCATCATTGTTGTGAAATGCCCAAACCGCCACCTTCGCATTGACCAGGTTTTTGGCCCTGGTATCATTGGGCCCTGATGCACCACAAATAGGCACGATGGCCGCTACCCGCCTGGCAAAATCACCTGCAAATTCCCAGGTATACCCTCCACCCATACTCAACCCACTGACATAGATTCTTGTAGTGTCAACACGGTACTTGGCAATAGCATAAGTAAGCATATCGTTGATGTCTTTTGCTACCGTCTTATAGTCCCAGGTTTTGATCTGGGGCGCTATCACGATAAAAGAATAGTTCTTACTATTGACTGTAAAATTGGGCGGAAACTTTTTGTCTTTGATCAGCCGGGGCACGCCCACATTGGCAGCATTGTACAATTGGGTTGAACCATCGCCCAACTCGCCTTTACCATGGATAAATATTAATAATGGATATCGTTTGGTCGTACTGTCGTACAGTGCCGGTAATGCCTGCTGAAAGCCGCCTATATTGTTATTGACATTGACTGTAATACCTTTTGAACAGGCGCTTTCACTTCCAGCATATTGTTGTACTTATTTTCAACAGGTGGTTTACCACCACCGGGCGTATCGCCTGGGGTAGTATCATCATTGGTATCTTTTTTACAAGAGGTAGTTGCCAGTACAGGCACAAGTATCAGGAAGAAATATTTGATCGCGGTTTTCATAAGTTTAGACTTTATAGGTTGTCGTACGGATCGGATGAAGTCAAAGATGGTGCCATTTTAGCAACGGGTCAAGCGTAGAAGTGATCGAAATGTTAAAACCGTATTTTTACTGCATAGGTAGGAAAGTTCACAGCAATCGTATTGACGAATACGTTGCAAACTAGCCACAGTCTTGAGTTTCAGGACTGTAAACACTGATAATAGTCAATGGAATAGACAGTACAGATGGTGAGTTGCCATTGAGCAGGCAACCCACGCTCTTTCTTAATCTTCTTCCATTTCTTCCTTAATAGCATCGGAGATGTTGACGAGTACCTTGTCTATGCGCTGGGCATCCATATCGATGATCTCAAAGCGGAAGCCTTCCCAATCGAGGGTATCGCCCGTATGCGGTATCCGTTCAAGTTTATGCAAAATAAATCCGGCAAGGGTATCAAACTCCTGCTCGCCTTCATGCATGTATTCTGTTTTGGCAAAACGGGAAAGGAAATCATAAAAAGGTATCTGGGCATCAACCAGGTAAGAACCATCCTGTCTTTCTACAATCTCATAGTCCACTTCATTGATCTCAGGCATACCGCCTACAATGGCTTCCAGGATATCATTGAGGGTGATCATGCCTTGTACACTCCCATATTCATCTACGATGAAGCAGGCGTGGTTGCGGGTAGCTTTGAATTTCTCCAATACATTATAGGCCGTCACATTTTCCGGAACAAAAGAGCCGGTTTCATGATCTGTTTGAACAAAGTAAGATCATTGGTCACGTACATATCCTTTAAGGATACCATGCCTTTGATATTGTCCAGGTCATCCTCGCAAATAGGATATACCGAATGGGGTTCGGTAACGATCTTATCCTTGATGGATTGTTCATTGTCGGTTACATCAAACCAGATGATATCGCTTCGGTGCGTCATCAGGGAGGTGATATTGCGATCGCCCAGGTGAAAGATGCGTTCAATGATCTCTTGCTCGGCCTCTTCAATGGTGCCCTGTTCGGTACCTTCGCTGATGATGGCCTTGATCTCTTCCTCTGTTACTTGGGTATCCTTGGCTTTGATCCTCAGGAGGCTTACAATTACCTGAGTGGATTTGGTGAGGAGCCAGATAAAAGGATAGGTGATCAGGCTTACAATACGCATGGGACCAGCTACCAGTTTGGCAATGCTTTCGGGCCTTGATAAGCCAATACGCTTGGGCACCAGCTCCCCCAGTACCAATGAAAAGTAAGTGATCAGGATAACAAGTACGGTAGTAGCAATACCATTGCTGTATGCTTTGAGCGATTCAAAGGTGTTGATATAATCAACCAGGTCGGTCTTTAATTGTTCGCCCGAATAAACACCCGTCAGGATGCCGATGAGGGTAATGCCTATTTGAACGGTTGAAAGGAAATGATCGGGATGGTTGGCCAGTTTTAATGCTTCCTGGGCCCTTTTATCACCCTTATTAGCCTGTGATTCCAGCCTGGCTTTCCGGGAGGAGACCAGTGCAATTTCAGCCATTGAAAATAATCCATTCAGTAGTATTAATCCAAGTATAATAAAAATCTCTGCCATGAGGGCTATTAATTTAACTAAGCTAATCTAAGTATTCCGATCTTGTTATTAAATAATTTACCGGTTGCCAAACCGATACCGCATCCAATCAAAGCGCCACAAAACACGTCGAACGGATAGTGTACGCCAACATATACCTGTGTATAAGCAATCACAAAAGCCCATAAAAGAACAAACCAGCCCACCGGCCAATGAAGCTACGCAGGGTAAGGAAAAAGAACATGGCCTGGGCAAAATGGCTACAGGCATGGGAAGAGGTAAAACTGGAACTTTTGGGACAGTAATTGATAAAAAAGCGGATCTGCTGCGCCACCGAAGGCTCCTGGCAAGGGCGAACCCGCATTACTGTTTGCTTAATCAACTGGCTGCTGATAATATCGGCCAATGCCGCAGTAAGAATGATGCCCAATATCCACCACAAACCCTGTTTACCAAAGTTCATGGTCACCAACAGGATAAGAAAAATATATAGTGGTATCCAGAAAATGGTTTCCCGCATAAAAGGCAGCACCGTATCCAGGAAAGAACTGCTCCAATCCTGGTTAATATGGGTAAGCAGCCAGGTATCGTAGGGTTGTATTTGTTGCCAGAATGTTAACAGGTTGGTGGCAGGATCAAATATCATAGTAACAAAAATAAAGAAAAGCAAGGATTCCCTTAATTTTAGCGCCTTATTTCATTGTAATGAAGCGAATTATAAAGCTGCCCACCCTGATACGCTGGATGTTATGGACTGGATTGATCCTGTTGATCCTGTTTACTCTGATGCGACTCGGACTTTACCTGTTCTTCAATAAACAGGGCAATTCGCTGGGTGAACTGGGTGGCACCTTTTGGCTTGGATTGCGGTACGATCTGCGCACTGTATCGCTCCTATTGATGCTCATGCTCATTATAGGCAGCCTTCCCTGGCTTCACCCTTTTACGAGCAAAGGAGGCAGGCGGTTCTGGACCATTTTATTATACATCGTGGTTTTCCTATTCCTTTTCCTGTTTGTAGTCGACTTTGCCCATTATGCCTATTTGGTACAAAGGCTCAATGCCAGTGTACTCAATTACCTGGAAGATGCCGGCATTTCACTCAATATGGTGTGGCAATCTTACCCCGTCATACGCTTAATACTGGCCCTGGTTGTTGGTACCTGGCTGATCATGTGGTTTATCAGGCGCGCCTACCGCCGGGTAAAAACCGCCCCGGGCCTGTTACAAAAAGAAACCGGGTGATCAGTTTTATTGTAGCCTTCCTGGTGCTGGGCTTTTTCTCTTCGGACGCTTCAATCAATATCCTTTGCGCTGGAGTGATGCCTTTGCCTTGGGAAATGATTATAAAGCCAACCTGGCCCTCAATCCCTTTGAATCGTTTTTCAATACCCTGAAGTTCCGCAACAAGTATGACGAGAAAAAGGTGAAAGCATTGTATCCTGTAATAGCCCAATATTATAACCTGCCCGCCAGTGATTCGGTATTGAACTATGAAAGGAAAGTAAGTCCACATCCCGGTGGTCTTACCACCCAACCCAATATCGTACTGGTGATCTGTGAATCATTCAGCGCCTATAAAAGCTCTATGTGGGGCAATCCATTAAACACAACCCCCTTCTTTGATAGCATGAGCAAAGGTGGATTGTTTTTTGAGCGTTGCTTTACCCCTACCTATGGTACGGCCCGTGGTGTATGGGCTACCGTCACAGGTATTCCGGATGTAGAAGTACCTAAAACTGCCAGCCGTAATCCGGGTGCAGTAGACCAGCATAGCATCATCAATGATTTTGCCGGTTATGAAAAACTGTATTTCCTGGGAGGCAGTGCCAGCTGGGCCAATATACGCGGCCTGCTTACCAACAATATCACGGGATTAAAATTATATGAAGGAGAAGATTTTAAATCGCCCACTGTTGATGTATGGGGCATTAGCGATAAAAATCTATTCCTTGAATCGAATAAGATACTGGCCCAACAAAACAAACCTTTCTTTGCGGTAATACAAACAGCCGATAATCATCGACCCTATACCATTCCGAAGGAAGACCAGCAGGAATTCAAGAAGGTGAATGTATCGCTTGATTCGATCAGGAGGTTTGGTTTTGAAAATGTGGACGAACTCAATGCCTTCCGGTATACCGATTTCAGCTACCGCAAATTCATTGAAGCAGCCCGCGCTGAAAAGTATTTCAACAATACCATATTCGTATTTATTGGCGATCACGGTATACCGGGTAATGCCGGTACTATGTTTCCACAAGCCTGGACCGAACAACGCCTTACTTCCATGCACGTGCCCTTGCTAATGTATAGTCCTGCACTGGTAAAACCAAGGCGTACGGATATGATCTGCTCACAGGTAGATGTATTACCTACCCTTGCCAGCCTGGCCAATATATCTTATACCAATACTACCCTGGGCAAAGACCTGCTGGATTCAACCACACATCCCTTTGCCTTTATCTTCGATCCGGATAACAATATGTCGGGCATCGTAAAAGGTGATTATTTTTCCGGCATCAACCCAAAAGTGGCAAGGATGAATTATTCTCCATTGTCAACAATACCATTCCCGGCAAAGATTCAGTGACTACAGCTGTTACCGCAGATATGCGCAAGCTCACAGAAGCCATCCATGAAACGGGTAAATACCTGTTGCTGAACAATAAAAAAGACCGCAAGTCGAAAAGACAGAAGACCGTAAGTAAATGATTTGTATTTCTTACCGGCTTTCGGACTTACTGACTTCCGGACTTTTTGTCTTGTTAGCAGGTGAGCAACCGATTGCCCGCAACTCATTATCCACAAATTCATTATATGTCTTTGACTTTCCTTAATTTCCCGGCTCGATGCTTGTCTGGCACTTCCTGTAAAATACCCATAAGTGGTATTTCTGCGTAGTAACAAACACCCTATTTTTGTAACTGATAAAACCCTTGGCAAGTGGCATTGATTAAAAGCATATCAGGTATTCGCGGAACAATTGGCGGTAAAAGTGGAGACAATCTAACACCTTTGGATGTCGTAAAGTTTGCTGCCGCCTATGGCAGTTGGCTACTCGAAAACAGTTCCATTCGTAAAGTAGTTATTGGTCGTGATGGACGTATCAGCGGCTCCATGGTACAACAGTTGGTGGTCAATACCCTGATGGGATTGGGCATTGATGTAGTAGATGTCGGCTTGTCCACCACTCCTACCGTTGAAATGGCCGTGGTATGGGAAAAAGCAGCCGGGGGCATTATTATTACCGCCAGTCACAATCCCAAAGAATGGAATGCGCTGAAATTATTGAATGAGCAAGGCGAATTCATCAGTGCTGCTGATGGGGCCATTGTATTGGAAAAAGCCCGTACAGAAGACTTCACCTTTGCCGGTGTGGATAAACTGGGCAGCTATACCCTGCATGAAACCAGTTTGCAGCAGCATATTGATGCCATTCTGAATTATCCATTGGTCAATGCCGAAGATATTCGCAAAAAGAAATACAAGGCCGTTGTAGATGTGATCAATTCAACCGGCGCCCTGTTTGTTCCCCCTGCTTAAAGCAATGGGCGTAGAAGTGATCCTGTTGAATGGAGAGCTCACCGGCAAATTTGCCCATAACCCCGAGCCCCTGCCGGAGAACCTGACGGAACTAAGCAATGCGGTGCGTAAACACAAGGCCGATTTCGGTATTGCTGTCGATCCGGATGTTGACCGCCTTTGTTTTGTATGTGAAGATGGCAGCATGTTTGGAGAAGAATATACCCTGGTAGCCGTAGCCGATTATGTACTGAGCAAAAGAACAGGCAATACGGTGAGCAATATGAGCAGCACCAAGGCGCTGAAAGAAGTAACCCTGAAACACGGAGGCCAATACTTCCCTCGGCTGTTGGTGAAGTGAATGTTGTAACCAAAATGAAGGAAGTAAAAGCAGTCATTGGCGGCGAAGGCAATGGCGGCATTATTGTTCCCGATTTCCACTATGGCCGTGATGCGCTGATTGGTATTGGTTTATTCCTGAGCTCCCTGGCTACCCATAAGAATGGTATGAAATCATTCCGCGCCCGTTATCCCGACTATTTCATTTCCAAGAATAAGATCGAGCTCGAGAATGGCATTGATGTAAAAGCCATCTTTGAGCGCATCCAAAAGAAGTACAAGAACCAGCCTGTTAATACAGAAGATGGCCTGAAGATCGAATTCGACAGCGATTGGGTACACCTCCGTACCTCCAATACAGAGCCCATCATCAGGATCTATGCGGAAAGTAATTTTGAAACCACCGCCAATAATATAGCCCTGCGCCTGATGCAGGATATTAAGGAGTCGCTGTGAAACCGTTGATCATATTATTACTCTTCTTTACCGGCCTACCGGCCGCCTTTGCACAAAAGAAAACGGTAGCACAAATAAAGGCTGAGCTCGAAAAATCGCCCAACAGTCCCTTGTATGTAAAGGAGGTATTGAAGAAAAGGTTTGTGATTGATACCATTGTTATCCGCAGTACGATGCAATTTATCGGGCTACCCGATAGCCTGGCCTACCATGGGAAAGTACGGAAGGTATATGGTCCTTACCACAATGGTAAAACGCTGGTACAGGTCCTGGCCAAGGCGCCTGCTACCTTCAACCATCCAGCACAGATATTCCTGGATACGGCTGTTTTTTCCAAACGTTTTGCCGATTCGCTTTCTGACAATATCATGATACGCATTAAGCAGGGTACCGCTAGTTTTGAAGATATGGCCCGGACCTATTCCATGGGTGGTGAAGGAGCTACCAGGGGCGATCTGGGCTGGATAGCCGTGGGCTACCTTTTACCGCAGATAGAAAAGGAGTTGGCCCATCGCAAAAAGGGAGATATTTTCAAGATATGGACGGCCAATGGTGTACATATTATCCGTAAGGTGGAAGATGCCAAAGAAGACCATGGGTATGCCCTCCTGATGCGTGTATTCCTCTGACCCGCCAACCAACTTAAAATACCTGTATGAAAAAGCTTTGTACTGTGCTCACCCTCGCCATTGCCCTGGCCGCTTGCAATGCCTTTCCCGAACCCAGGGAAAAGCTGAAATTAATAAAGGAAGAAGAAACCAGGAGAAAGAACGATAGTATACTCCTGGAGTTCAAGAAAGAGAATCAGCAACTGGAAAAGAAACGGGACTCCCTGAAGCAGGTACTGAAGGATACCTACAAAAGCATGGACAGCTCCCAAAAAAGAAGTAACGCCAGCCTCCCTGCCCCTATTTCCTGCTCAATAAATATTGTAAGGCTAGTTCATATCCTTTAAGGCCCAGGCCGAAAATACTGCCTGCCGACTTACCGGATACATGGGATAGTTTGCGAAAATCTTCCCGGGCATGTACATTGGAGATATGTACTTCCACCACCGGTGCTTTAATAGCAGCAATGGCATCGCCAATCGCTACCGAAGTATGGGTATAGGCAGCTGGATTAAGGATGATACCATCGTAATCAAATCCCACCCGCTGGATCTCATTCACCAATTCACCTTCTACATTGCTTTGATAATAATGAAGACTCACCTGCGGATATTGCAGTTGGAGGGTTTCCATGTATTTATCGAAAGACATATTGCCGTAAATATCTGTTTCCCGCTTACCCAGCAGGTTCAGATTAGGTCCATTGATGATAGCGATCTTCATATAATAAATTAGCAGCTAAAAATACAGCATTTATAGGAATGAATAAAGGGTGAACCGCCGTTGGAAGGCGCCCCACCCTTTGTTATTATTTCAGCACAGCCCTGCTAAGAAGGGCTGCCTTTTATTATTTATGCTCCTTGACCAGGTTGATGAAATCATCAAACAGGTAACGGCTATCGTGTGGGCCCGGTGTAGCTTCGGGGTGATACTGTACAGAGAAAGCCAGTTTATTCTTCAAACGGATACCTTCAATAGATTCATCATTGAGGTTCACGTGCGTAACTTCCACATGGGTTGCTTTCTTCACTGATTCGGGATCAACACCAAAACCATGGTTTTGGGTGGTGATCTCACATTTACCGGTGATCAGGTTCTTCACGGGATGGTTCAAACCGCGGTGACCATGGTGCAGCTTGTAGGTGTCTATATCATTGGCCAATGCCAGCAACTGGTGGCCCAGGCAAATGCCAAAGGTAGGTTTGCTTTCTTTCAGTATCTCTTTTACGGTAGCTACTGCATAGTCCATGGCAGCCGGATCGCCAGGGCCATTGGAGATGAAATAACCATCGGGATTGAATTGCTTTAACTCGGCTATGGTAGTTTTGGCAGGAAACACTTTTACAAAAGCGCCTCTGTCTACCATACACTGCAGGATATTGCGTTTGGTACCATAGTCCATTACTGCTACTTTAACCTCAGCGGTGGCTTCGTCACCCATGGTATAAGGCTTTTCAGTGCTTACAAAGCTGGCCAGTTCAAGGCCATCCATGCTGGGCACCTTGGCCAGTTCTTTCTTCAGCTCTTCTACATCGAGGATCTCAGAAGAGATGATACAGTTCATGGCGCCTTTTTCACGCACATGCGTTACCAGGGCGCGGGTGTCGATCTCTTCAATACAAACGATGTTATTGTCTTGCAGGTATTTCTCCAGGGAGGCATTGGCCTGCTTGCGCGAATATTGTTCTTCGAGGTTACGGCCTATCAGGCCACGGATCTTTACACTGTTGGATTCTACATCCGTATCCTTGGTGCCATAGTTTCCAACATGCACGTTGTTCATGATAATGATCTGGCCATAATAGCTCGGATCGGTGAACACTTCCTGGTATCCGGTCATACCGGTATTAAAACAAATTTCTCCGGCCGTAGTACCAATCTTTCCAAAGGCTTTACCAAAGTGAACGGTACCATCCGCCAATAACAGAACAGCAGGTTTTTGTGATGTGGGCATGTGTATCGAAAAATTTTGCAAAGAAAAGAATTATTAAATGTATTTGAAGTTAAAATTGTTCACAGGTTATACCTCAATGGGTTAGGGAGCAGCAATCCATGAGCTGGTAGCCAATACAGAGATCAACACACCTGGCTGGCCTGGCGCTCTCCCTGATACCCAAAAAAAGCCCCGCAGTTCAAATGCGGGGCTTCGGTATTAAAAGAATTCAAATCATGCTTATTCAGCGGCTTTGTCTTCTGGCTTGGAATCTTCCGCTTTAGCATCACCCGCTTTCTTAGTGGTTCTGCCGCGACGTGTTTTCTTAGCCGGCTCTTTCGCCTCTGTTTTGCCCTTACCGTAGATCTCGTTAAAGTCTACCAGTTCGATTAACCCCATTTCAGCATTATCACCCTTCCGGATGCCCAGCTTAATAACGCGGGTATAACCACCGGGACGGCCACCGATCTTCTCAGCAATGGTGCTGAACAGTTCAGTGATAGCCTCTTTATCCTGCAGGTAGCTGAACACTACACGACGTTGGTGTGTAGTATTTTCTTTACCCTTGGTGATCAGGGGCTCAATGTACGTACGCAACGCTTTGGCCTTGGCGAGGGTAGTAACGATTCTCTTGTGGGCAATCAGCTCGCAAGCTAAGTTGCTCAACAACGCCCTTCTGTGTGACGATGTCCTGCCCAGGTTGTTGATCTTGTCTCCGTGACGCATGACTTTTAAGTTTTACCGACTGTACCGTGTCAGGAATTACAGTCTAATTTGATAATGTGGTAATTTGAAAATTTGAGAATGCTCTAAGCAAACTTCCCTATTACCCGTTAAAACATTTATAAGGTAGATATTTGGAATCTGATCTCCGGAGAACTCCATATTCAAATTCTCAAATTATCTAATCTTCAAATTACTAGAGCTCTTCTTTATCCAATCCCAGCTTGCTCAGGTCCATACCAAAATGCAAACCTCTTTCAGCCAACACTTGCTCAATTTCAGCCAGTGACTTCTGACCGAAGTTGCGGAACTTCATCAGGTCTTCCTGCTCGTATTGTACCAGTTCGCTGAGGGAGTTGATCTTAGCAGCTTTCAGACAGTTGAACGCACGTACTGACAGATCGAGGTCTTCCAGTGGTGTTTTCAGTATCTTACGCAGTTGCAACATTTGCTCATCTACCACATCTTCTTTCTTATCTTCTTTGTTGTCGAAAGTGATGTTTTCGTCGGTGATGATCATCAGGTGCTGGATCAGGATCCGGCTGGCTTGTTTCACCGCTTCTTCAGGGTGAATGGTGCCATCGGTATTTACATCCATGATCAGTTTTTCATAGTCCGTACGTTGTTCCACACGCGTGTTCTCAATAGCGTATTTTACGTTCTTGATAGGCGTGAAGATGGCATCCGTAGGGATATAACCAAATGGAGCATCTTTTACTTTGTTGTCTTCAGCAGGTACGTAACCACGACCTTTGGAAACAGACAGTTCAATGTCCAACTTGGCAGAAGTATCTAAAGTACAGATCAGCAGATCGGGGTTCATGATGTCGAAGCTTTGGGTAGCTTCACCGATCATACCGGCTGTAAATTCAGCTTTGTTCTTAATACTCAGGGTAATCTTCTCTGCACCTACTTCATGATCCACTTTCTTTTTGAAGCGAACCTGCTTTAAGTTCAGGATGATTTCAGTACATCTTCGGTAATGCCTTTGATGGTAGCAAACTCATGGTCTACTCCTTCAATGCGGATACCTACGATGGCATAACCTTCCAGTGAGCTCAGCAACACCCTGCGTAAGGCGTTACCAATGGTCACACCGAAACCGGGTTCCAACGGGCGAAACTCAAATTGAGCTTCAAATTCCGTTGCTTTCTGTAAAACGATCTTGTCTGGCTTTTGGAAATTTAAAATGGCCATATTTTAAAATTTCTGTTTTTTACAAGTTTGAAGGCTTTGCTTTTATGCTGCCTTAAACGGTGAACAATTTGAAAGACTGCTATTCGGAGTACGGGGAAGGGCGACTGGATACCAGTCACGGCTCACCTTACTTAGAATACAATTCAACAATCAACTGCTCCTTAATGTTTTCAGGAACGCTTTCACGCTCAGGATAAGCTACGAAAGTACCTTTCATTTCACCTTCGCTCCAATCCAGCCAGGAGAACTTTTGGTTCTTACCGCGGAACTGGCCGGTGATAGAGGTATTGGCTTTATCCTTTTCTTTAATGCTGATCACATCGCCTGGTTTCAGTTGGAATGAAGGTACATTCACTACTTCACCATTAACGGTAATGTGTTTGTGAGAAACCAACTGACGGGCGCCGGGACGGGAAGGAGCGATACCGAGGCGGTATACTGCATTGTCCAAACGGGCTTCCAGGAGTTTGATCAGGTTTTCACCGGTAACACCTTTGATACGGTTGGCTTCTTCAAAAGTCTTACGGAATTGTTTTTCCAGAACGCCGTAAGTATATTTGGCCTTTTGTTTTTCTTTCAACTGAAGGGCATATTCACCCGGAGCCTTACGTTTTTTGGTAGGACCATGTTGACCGGGAGGATTGCTGTTCTTGCTCAGGTATTTACCATTACCTAAAATGGGCTCGCCAAAAATGCGGCAGATTCTTGTTTTCGGACCAGTGTAACGTGCCATAATTTGTTTAAGTGATTTTTTGGTGACGGCGCCTGATCAATAAAAATCGTAAAAATAAATCGGGCACCCTGTTTATGAATAGAAGTCGAAAGTATGAGGCCAGCAGTTTGATATGAATGTATCAGATGATCAGACTGCTGACTTCCGGCTTCAGTTTATACTCTTCTTTTCTTGGGAGGACGGCAGCCATTGTGTGGCAGCGGGGTTACGTCCTTGATCATTACCACTTCAATGCCATTCTGGGCCAATCCGCGGATAGAGCTTTCACGACCGGCACCGGGGCCTTTTACGTAAACGTCTACTTTCTTAACACCCGCATCGAAAGCGGTTTTAGCTGCATCAGCAGATGCCATTTGGGCGGCATAAGGAGTGTTCTTTTTAGAACCTTTGAAGCCCATTTTACCGGCACTGCTCCAGGAAATAACCTGGCCATTCTTGTTGGTAATGCTGATGATCAGGTTGTTGAAGCTGGCTACGATATGTGCATCGCCATAAGAATCAACCTTTACTACTCTTTTCTTCGCAGCGGCTTTTGCGCTGGGAGCTTGTTGTTTAGCTGCTTTTGCCATTTGTTTTAACAGGTAATCTTTGCGTTTTAAAATAATCCCGTTTTTAGCCGGGACTGAATCAATCCTCCTGCTGTGAAGCGATCCGGCACTGATTCAAATTCGTAGAGACGCAACAAGTTGCGCCTCTTTTTGCCCGGTACCAGGGGTAACAGGCAAAATATGAAAACAGAGACACTGAAAAACAGTGCCTCTGTAGCATTATTTCTTAGCTGCTTTCTTCTTACCAGCCACAGTCTTACGCTTACCTTTCCGTGTACGGCTATTGGTACGGGTACGTTGACCACGAACCGGTAAACCTTTACGGTGGCGTAATCCGCGGTAGCAGGCGATATCCAGCAAACGCTTGATGCTCATCTGTACTTCAGAACGCAACTGACCTTCTACCTTAAACTCATTGGTAATGATATTACGGATAGCGTTCAGTTCATCATCATTCCAGGCGTTCACCTTCTTGTTGAAATCAATACCTGCTTTGCCCAGGATATACTGAGCTGTAGAGCGACCGATACCAAAAATATAGGTAAGACCAATCTCGCCCCTTTTAGTTTTTGGTAAGTCTACACCGGCAATACGAGCCATATTCGATTTGAAATTTTAATTTACAATTTATCTTGTCAATAGAAATTGGTATTCCTTACCAATCCCGCATTGCCAATTAACCCTGCCTTTGCTTGTAGCGAGGATTCTTTTGTTGATCACATACAGCCTGCCTTTTCTCCTCACGATCTTACAATCGGCGCTGCGCTTCTTGATGGATGCACGAACTTTCATGTTATTTCTTTTTCTTATTTATACCTGAAAATAATCCTACCTCTGGACAAATCATAGGGACTCATTTCCACTCCCACCTTATCACCCGGCAAAATCCGGATATAATTCATCCGCATTTTTCCAGAGATGGTAGCCAATATTTCATGACCATTTTCCAACTTCACCCTGAACATCGCATTGGACAAGGCTTCCAGAATTACTCCATCTTGTTTAATCAGCGGTTGTTTTCCCATATTCGTTTAAGGAGGCGCAAAGATAGGATTATCACACGGAAATATGAAATAATAACATAAATTTTTCCTTCTCCACGCACTTTGGCCTTCAAGGCGGCAAAAGTAAGGATAAAATCCTTGATAATCAGGCAGGATTGAGTTCTACTTTCGTCATTTGATAGTAATGATTCTGTAATTCATGCACATTGATGGCCTGCCGCAGGTGCCGGCGATCCTCCCGCCACCAGATATCAAGGTGACTAAAATCGCCTTTATGGGGTACCAGTACCCGGAAAGAATCTTTTTATACTTTACAGAACCGTCACCATTCTCAACCCTCTCAAAACCAAGCTTTAGCAATTGTTCTTCCGATAAAGGGATGGGGTACAAATGTTCGGGTTTGAACCAGAATTCCTGAACAGATGTTTCCACACAAACCTCCTTGTCTTCTCTGTTCAGTTCCTTTACAGTGCCTTCCATTTGCTGGCCTTCAAATTCGGCCATTACAATGTCTCCGGGTTGCAGTTCTGAAAGTTTTAGCATACGACAGCAATTTTAGGTTAAAAAATACCGCGGCGCCTGCCAGGACGCAGAGAAAAGCAGTAGTTACCTGTCCTCAGCGTCTTTGCATGCCCGCGGTGTAATCATTTCCTAATTTAACAAAACCCCGGATATCAAAAAATAAAGTCCTGTTATCCGGCCGTTAAGGCGGGTTCAGCGCCCCAACACCCGACTCCAGGCCTATTAAGTTGCCAATGCCTCCCTATTGGCTTGGTGCGGACCCCACTGCCGGTTTTGCTTTGTACCTGCCTGGCCACGAAATACATGATCACGGCGGCAATTACCATGGCCACCATGGTTACATAACCCACGGTATCAAAATGGCGCAGGGATTTATCGGGATTCTCCACAATGATCATTCCCGATATAGCAGCGGCAATACCGCCGGAAACCTGCTGTACGGATGCGTTGATACTCATGAACGCTCCCCTGTCCTGCGGCTGCGGTATGGCACTGGTAATGGCTGTGGCAGGGATCATCCTCGACATGATGCCTGAAAACATAATGATATTGATCACGGCCAATATGAAGAAACTGGTATGCCCCAGGTTGGTATATACACCGATCATGAGGATACTAAGGGCGGTGCCAATACAGAAAACGATGTACTTGTCGATCTTATCACTTAGCTTACCGATCAGGGGCATTACCAAGAGGGAACAGATACCAGTGATCAGGTATAGCTGCGGCAATGCATCCTGGTGAATGCCCAGGTTATTGGTAGTGAAAGTGCTGGCAAAGGGCATGATCATAAAGCCCCGGTAGCCAGCAAAATGGTACCCAAAAATCCAAGGAGGTAGGGCTTCATGGAAACCGTATGGATCAGGTGCTCCAGCGGATTCTTCTCCGATCTCAGCTTTAAGTGCTCAGTCACCGGTTTCATATAGGCAACAATCACAAAGCCCAGTACCAGGCCAAAGGCCACAATCATCCAGAAGGTAGAATGCCAGCCCCAACGGGTGGCCAGCAGCAGGCCGATGGGAATACCCAATACCTGGCTACCGCCAAAGGCCATTTGAATAAAGCCCATTACCCTACCCCGCATCTGAATAGGGAACAGGTCGGTAACGATGGCCATACTGGCCGATCCTACCACACCCGCAAAAAGCCCTGTAACAATGCGGGCTATGAGCAGGAATGGAAGTCGGTAGCCAGCGCACAGAGGGCGGTACCTATCAGGAAACCGATGTAAAAGATTACCAACAGCTTTTTGCGATCATACTTATCGGCAAAACCAGCTGCCAGCACACCCGAAATACCGGCACTAAATGCGTAGGCCGATACCACCCATCCAAAACGGGCCGGTGTAATACTTAATTCTTTAATAAGAATAGTACCCAGCGGTGAAAGCACCATAAAGTCCAGGATAATGGTAAACTGGAGCAGGGCCAGGATGGTCACTACCAGTTTTTGGTAGGGTGTAAAGGAAGGTTTTAATGAAACAGTTTGGGATTGATTCATGGCTATAATTTGTCAATTTATTTAATCGGGCAAAACAGAACAGCAATAGCCGGCGCCCGTAACCAGGACTATTACTTCTTGCACGGATAGCTGGGTAGTCTAAATGAACATTCATTTACTTAATTAACAGGTAAATTTTTTTAAGGCTTTAAACCCTTTAAGACCATTTCCAGCGCCAGCTGCATAATATCTTCTGTAAGCTTAAAATCTTTATTCTTTTTTTCCTCCCTGGTTATGAAACTTGATCAACTGGTAAAGTGGGGCAAATGCCACAGCCCAATACACTTCAAAAGGCACTTCCCGCAACTCCTTATTGGCAATGGCTTTGTGCACAAAGGGTCCCAGTACACTTCCAAATTTGGCCCCAATCGCTTCATGGATCTTTTCGTACATGGGTGAGTAGCGTACCTGTTCCATAAACTGGGTCTCCATCGGAAAACGCATAAAATAATCCAGGCGGGCCCTCCACTGGGCCTCCATTCCTTTGGCAAAGGGGAATTCAGGATCAAACCCTTCCAGGGTAATGGTAAACATATCATCCACCACCGCAAGGACCACTTTCGTCAACAGGTCTTCCCGGTCCTTATAATATATGTACAGGGTGGCAGGCGAAATATTGGCGGCTTTCGCCAGTTTTTGCATGCTGAAACCATCAAGGCCATCATTTACAATCAGTTCGATGGTTTTCTGCTTAACCAGCCCTTCTTTATCAGTGTCTCTTGTTCTCATTACTGGCACAAAGGTAAGTGAATGTTCATTTACTTATGCAATGGAAGTGTTTTTTTCTTTGCCTGGTATAGAGCCGGAGGCTACAAAATAGCTTCGCCCGCCAGCTGCCAGGCCGCTCCAGGCAGTTAGTTCGTTCTTGTTAGGTTCGTGTATCCTAGGGTCATCCTAGGGTTTTCTTAGGGTATTTCTTGGGTAATGAATGGGTATAAAGCTTAAGATAGTCCTAAGAATACCTGAAGATATCCCTACTTTACAAGGAGGTAAAGGCCTTGAATAGAGGTACCAAAGGGGCTTATTCCTTATCCGGAACCACCAGGTCGCCCAACATATCCGCTATCACGCCTTTATAGGCCAGTATGAACTGCAGCCGGAAGGCGGTGGTACTGCCTTCGCGGGCAGAACCCAACATATCCCTGAGCTGAACAAACTCGGAATAAGGCGCATAGGATTTCTCATTGAACTTGTTCTTGCAGGTTTCATACTCACTAAATACTTCGCCCAGGTAATGCTCCATTGACTTCAGGGCATCATAGATCTCCTTGTTCTTTGAAAACAGGGTCATATGGATCTTGCTGTGTTTTATTTCGTCCTTGATACCCTCCAGGTCCAACTGCAGATCGTTGAAGGTTTCCATGTATTGGGCGTATGGCTTCAGGTAAACATTGGCGGTGGATACGATCTTTTCATCGTAGGGCACAGATAGTACTTTGGCGCGTAACATCCTGCGCACGCCTTTCACATCATGGTATATCTGACTTAGGCGCTTGATAATATCCTTCTTGAGGTCATTTTTATTTTTGATCTCTATCCTTAGCAAGTCCCTCGCTTTCTCTTCCCGCAGGCGGTTATCACTCTCCTGCTGCCGCATATCTTCTTCCCATCGTTGCTTATCGGCCTGCAGCCCGGCCTGGTCATGGGTGTACTGCGCCAGCAATAGCGAAAAAATGGAACCTATTACACCTACGGCAATGATCTGCAGGAAAACAATACCGATCTCTCTCTCAAAGGAATCCTTCTCCAGGGTGAAACCAAATTGCAATACCAGGAGGCCGCCCAATGACAGGGCGACTAAAATGACCAGGAATATGATAATCCAGGAAAGCGGAGAGAATCGTTTACCCACGCCGGGAATGCCGGGTTTAGAATTGCTTAAAAAGCCCATAAGATAAGTATTAGCGTTTAGATTAATATCCGGAAATGCTCACGGGTATCCTGATCGCAATAGCAGCGGAGAATAAGAAGGGGAAGTGTAACAGGAGGCAAAAGTTAATACAAAAACCAGCACCAGCAAACGAAGTTGACAAATTTTGATGCATGATAAATGTCAAACCGCCCTGCAACAAGGGATATGCATACCTGTTGCAGGACGGTTTACAACGATGATCAATATGTATTGATCACATACAAAACATTATAGAGCAGCCAATTGCTTATTGATAAAGGCAATTTCCTCTCCCGATAGCATTACATCAATAGCCCGGGCATTCTGCACCGCTTGTTCGGCGTTCCGGGCACCCACCAGGGCCACGGTGATGGCCGGTTGTTCAATGGTCCAGCGGATCACTAATTGGGCAAGGGTGGCTTTCCTGGCTTCCGCCAGCGGTTTCAGGGTATCCAACATGGCATTCACCCTTACAATACTTTCTTCTGTATAAAAGCGGTTGCCTTCGCGCGTATCACCTTCACCAAATTGATAACCTGGTTTTATTTTACCCGTCAGCAAACCTCTTTGTAAAGGGCTATAAGCAATAATAGATTTTTTATTTTCCAGGGCATAAGGCACCAGTTCTTGCTCAATATCGCGCAATACCATACTGTAAGGCACCTGGTTGGATGCCAGGCTAATCGTCCGGGCAGCTTCTTTCATTTGATCTGTTGAATAATTGCACACACCGGCAGCCCTGATCTTTCCCTGTTGTTGCAACAAGGCCAATGCTTCCATGGTTTCGGCAATGGGTGTCGACTCATCTGCCCAATGGATCTGGAACAGGTCAATATAATCTGTTTTCAAACGGCGCAGGCAATCTTCACATTCTTTGATCACGCTGGCTTTGGATGCCAGCTTATAAATATCAAGATCATTGCCCGCAGCATCCTGGCTCTTGAAAAAGAAAACACCTTCCTTTACATCCCAGCGCAAACCGAATTTGGTAAGCAGTTGTACTTTATCCCTCGGTATGCCCTGTATGGCTTCTGCCACAATTTCTTCACTCAGTCCCTGCCCATAAGCAGGAGCCGTATCGATAGAAGTAACGCCTTCACCATAAGAAGCCTGGATGGCTTTTACTGCTTCTTTCCTGTCGGACCCGCCCCACATCCATCCGCCAATGGCCCAGGCGCCAAAGGTAATTGCTGATAACTGAAGATCTGTTTCGCCCAATTGTCTGTATTCCATAGTTTGTACTTTGAGCAGCAAATGTACAATGGTAATACATACTAACTACTGTTGCCCGCTGATCGCCAACCAATAGTTGGCAGCTTAATTTTCACTGCCGGCTTCCTGTCTGATCACCGGCGCCTTAACTTCTTTTTTACCCAGTTTCCAGGCAACAGATAGCGCCAGGTACCGGCTTTGATAGCTGGTGGTAGCGTATTGGGTAAATACAGCGGTTTCCAGGGTTTGCCTTAGGGAAAGGAAGGTGGGCGACAAAAAATTATCTGCCCGGAAATTGATGGATAGTTTATCGTCTTTAAATTTTTTGTTTACGGCTAAGCCATAATACTGCCATACCGTCCGCTTACCCTGTAAACTGATATCAGGTGAACCGGCAGCCCCCATCGCATCAATACTATAGCCCTTACCTATATTGCAATTGAGGTAAAAATTACCACTGTACTGGTACGCTTTTCGTACCTGTTGCATGGCTACGCTTTCAAGGGCAATATGCCGCAAATTGGTGGTTACGGTAAGGGTTAATTTCTGCCCCCATTTCCTGGTAAGGCTTAGCAACCAGCCCAACACATCGTTTTTGCCAATGTTTTGGTAAGTACTCCTGAATACCCCACCACCCAGCGGCAGGCGTATCTGTTCTATGCTATTGTGGGTAGTGTTGTAATAAAGGGAAGCCATTACAGTTAGCTGCTTTCCGATTAGTGTATATCCAATTTCATAGCGATGTGTCACTTCGGGTTGGAGGTAGGGATTGCCGGTTTGTATATTAAATGAATCACTGTAATTGGAACCAGGGTTAATGGCCCCAAATAGGGACGGGTGATCCTTTTACCATAGCTTCCTTTAATTACATGCCTGCCCCGGAATGTGCGCGATAGCAGGATATTGGGAACAAAATTTTTATAATCCGGTACATTAAGGGCTGAATCCTTAAAGGCTGTTTGTAATACCGTTTGCTCATACCGGGCCCCTACCCTCCATTGCCATTTCATGAAACGGAAATTCAGGTTACTGTAGGCAGCATAAATATTGCGGTGGTAATTAAACCAGTTCGACCTGCCTTCATCCTTACCAAACAAGCCTGCCGGGAAATTGAATACTTCAAAATTGTTGATGCTGCTGTAATGCCTGAACATGGATTTGAAACCTGCATCCCAGTTTACACTGTCGTTGACCTGGTGGGCATAATCGGCCTGCAACATAAGTTCCCTGTTGGATATGCTGCCACGGAATTGCTCTTTGTAATCAGCAGATTGCCTGTCAACCTGGTCCAGGTCATAGGCATCCTTACCCGATTGAAAGAATTGGGTAACCAACAAACTGTATTGCTGTTTACGGTCGCGCGACTTCCCGTTATAGGCTATATTAAATGTATTCAGGTCATTACCGGAACTACTGTTGGTATTCCTGGTAAATGCAGTAGACAAGGTATCTTTCAGGAAATAATCATTATAAGTGATGGCCTTGGTATGATCGCGGTTAAAGCGAAACCGATAACCGCCACTAATGCTTTGCAGGTCATTGAATACATAAATAATATTGGCACCTGTGTAAAATGATCGTCCATAATTATCCCATTTACTTTGCTGCTGCAGCCGGTCCTTTGGGTTACCGGTCTTGTTTTCCCGGGTAAGGGTTGAACGGTTTTCGTTATCGTAGACATACAACCCTGAATTGATGTTGAATATCCAGTTGCCGTTCCGGATGTTGAGATCGGGCGTTATACCCTGCCTGATATTGCCTCCCTGTGCCCGCAATGTTCCATTCATGGCATTAAACCGGCTTCTGCGGGTAATGATATTGATCACACCATCTGTACCTTCTGCATCGTATTTGGCCGAAGGATAGAGGATCACATCTATGCGCACGATATCTTCAGCAGGTATTTGTTTTAAGGCATCGGCCACCGTTACAGCATATATATCCGAAGGCTTGTCGTCAATATATACCCTGATATTGGTACTTCCTCTTAATACAGGGCCTCCGTTTTGGTCAACGGCCAGCATGGGTATTCTGCGCAGCAGATCGCTGGCCGTTGAACCAGCCGGAATAATATCGTTGGCGGCGTTATAAGCAAATCCATCAGCAGCAGGTGTTATCAACGGTTTGCTGGCTTGCACTAGCACGGCTGCCAACATACCAGTATCGCGGTTGATGGCATATACTGCCGGACCAAGCATGGCAGTATCGGGGAGTCCAATGGGCGGAGAGATAAACTTTCTATACCCCACCACATTCACGGTCAGGTAATACCTGCCTGCCGGTAAGTCGTTAAAAATAAAATGCCCCAGGCTATCGGCAATAAGGCTCTTAAATGTAACCTGTTGCCGGGTGAAGATGGATACAGAGGTATAAGGTACCGGCTGGTTGGTGAGGGAGTCGATCACCCGCCCGGAAAACCGGTAATGTTCCTGCCCTTTTCCCGGTGAGCATAGGAGGAACAATAATACGATAAGGATTACAGGTACTTTCATGATGAATACAAATGAACAGATCTGGCGGGTCTTATTGGCGCAACTTTGACAAGCTGCAGCCAATCCGTGATCAACTGCATAGGCCCGGTAGCTGATCATCCCCACCCTGGTTGCAATGGGAAAGCCGGCCTGTCTAAAAGCTTTTTCAACCCTGTCGGTTTTGTTCTATTTCCGGAGGATGGCCGCCAATAGCTTTGTTGAAAATTATAAATCATGAGCACGCAACACAACGCCAACAGGATACTCGTACTGGGTAGTACGGGAAAAACAGGAAACCGGGTAATGAATCATCTCACCAGTAAGGGCCTAACGCCCAAACCCGGTTCCCGTTCAGCAGCCGTCCCTTTCGATTGGGAAAATAAAGCCACCTGGGCGCCCGTATTGGCCCATGTAGATGCAGTATATATTTCTTATCAGCCCGACCTATGTGTACCCGAAGCGCTGGAAGCCATTACCTCATTTACACAATTAGCCGTAAAACATGGGGTCAAGAAACTGGTATTGCTTTCCGGCCGCGGCGAACCCGAAGCACAGGCTTGTGAGCAGGCTGTGATCAATGCCGGGGTAGACTGGACGATTGTAAGAGCCAGTTGGTTTTGCCAAAATTTTAGTGAAGGGTACCTGGCCGAACCCATTGTTGCAGGCCATGTGGCGTTGCCAGTACCGCTTATTGGGGAACCTTTTATTGATGTAGATGATATTGCGGAAATAGCCGCAGCCGCATTGACGGATGACAAACACAATGGGCAGCTCTATGAAGTGACGGGGCCCCGCCTGCTCTCTTTGAAGAAGGTATTGCCGAAATTGCCCGCGCCACCGGCAAACGCATCGAATACCAGCAAATTTCTATGGATGAATATGCAGGTATGCTTACGGAATACCAGGTACCCAATGAATATGTTTCCCTGCTCACTTATTTGTTTACGGAGGTGCTCGATGGCCGCAATGCGCATGTAGCGGATGGCGTGGAAAGAGCCCTTGGCCGTAAGGCGACTGACTTTTCGGATTACATTAAAAAAGCAATGGCAAGTGGTGTATGGGGATAGGCCTATCGTCAGCTTGGTCTGGTTTTTCTAAGCAATCTTCTCTTAGCCTGCTGGTGAATGAATTTAAAAACAAGAGCATAAATAACCGGCAATATTAAAAGGGTGAGTATGGTGGAGGTTATCAAACCACCTATTACTACAATGGCTAATGGCTTTTGTGTTTCACTACCAATACCGTGACTGATGGCAGCCGGTAATAGTCCGATCATGGCCATTAAAGCAGTCATGACCACCGGGCGTACCCGACTGATCACGCCTTCCATAATAGCTTTATCCAGGAGCATTTTGTTTTCCAGGTTTTTCTGAAAACGCTGATCAGGATCACCCCGTTTTGGATACACACGCCAAACAATGCAATAAAACCGATGCCAGCACTAATGCTAAAGTTCATGCCGGTTACATGAAGCGCCAGTATGCCCCCTATCAAGGCAAAAGGTACATTCATGATGGTGAGCAGGGCATCCTTTGCATCGCCAAAGGTTACAAATAAAATAAGGAAGATCACCAGCAGGCAGGCAGGCACAACCTGGCCCAGCGTTTTAACCGCCCGCTGCTGGTTTTCAAATTCCCCATTCCAGGTAGAGAAATAGCCCTGTGGCAATTGAACGGCGGCATTCACTTTCTGCTGTGCTTCGGCAACTGTGCTGCCCAGGTCACGGCCACGGACTGAAAATTTCACGGTGATATAGCGGGCATTGTTATCACGATAAATAAATGCAGGCCCTGTAAGGGTCACTATATCGGCTATTTCTTTCAGGGGCACTTTTGAGCCGTCGAGGGTAGGCACCATCAGGTTTTTAATGGCTTCTTCCGTAGCTCTGTATGGCTCCTGGTAACGCAGGCGGATATCAAACTTCCTTTCCCCTTCAAACAATTGGGTAGCGGCTTTACCGCCAATAGCCATTTCAATTACAGCATTGGCATCTCCTGTACTTACACCATATATCGACATTTTATGCTGGTTGAGCTCGATCCTGAATTCGGGCTGCCCCAGGTTGCGGATAATGCCCAGGTCTTCCACCCCTTGGATGCCTTTCAATACGTTGTATACCTTATTTGCATTGGTATCCAATACATTAAAGTCAGCACCAAATATTTTTACGGCCAATGCTGCGGGCACCCCTGCCACCGCCTCGGCTACATTGTCCCGGATGGGCTGGGAATAATTAAACACGATGCCGGGATACAACTCCAGTTTTTATCCAACTCATCCACCAGCTCATCGTAAGTCAGTTTTCTTTTCCACTGCCTGGCAGGCAACAGGTCGACAGCGATCTGAACATTAAAAAAGCCTTTGGGGTCTGTGCCGTCATTGGTACGGCCCACCTGTACAATGGTATGATTTACTTCAGGGAATTTGCGTACATCGGCATCGATCCTGGCGGAAATGCTATCGGCCTCTTCCAACGATACACTGCGGGGCAGTTCGGCGGTAATCCACAAAGCCCCCTCATTTAACTGAGGCAGAAACTCCGATCCCAAAAACCTGAAAGAGAAAAAGGACAGCAACATGATCAAAAAAGCTATTAATACACTTTTCTTCTGATTGGCGTAAACAAATCTCAGGCATTTAGCAACACCTTTTTCAAAGAAGGATACAATGGGGTTGTGTTTTTCTCTCACATTCTTTCTCAACAAAATGCTGGACAAGGCAGGCACCAGGGTAAGGGTTAACATCAAAGCTCCTAATAAAGCAAACCCAAGGGTATAAGCAAGGGGGAGAACATTTTCCCTTCTACTTTTGAAACGCAAAAATGGGAATCAGGCAGGTGATGATGATGAGCTTGGAAAAGAAAATGGCCTTCCCCATTTCGGCTCCTTTGTTCTTAAACAGCCCCAGCTTGGCCAGTTTATTGAATTTCTCCATCCCCACTTCCCGGGCTTTTTGATCAAGGGCTACAAATAGCCCTTCTACCATTACAACCGCACCATCTATTATGATACCAAAATCCACGGCCCCCATGCTCAGCAGGTTTGCATTCATACCCTTTATCCGCATACAGATAAAAGCAAACAATAAGGACAAAGGAATAATAATACTTACTATCAATGTAGTTCGCCAATCGGCCATGAATAGAAATACAATAACGGTAACCAGAACGATGCCTTCCAACAAATTGTGGATCACGGTTTCGGTGGCATAACTCATTAGGATCGTACGATCATAAAAAGGAACAATCTTAACATCCGCTGGCAGCACATTATTATTCAGGTCGGCTATTTTTTTGTGCAGGGCATCCAATACCCCGGAGGGGTTCTCCCCTTTCCGCATCACGATGATACCCTCTACCTGATTGGGCACACCATCTTTTGAAACAGTACCCAGCAGGGGTTTGCTACCTTCTATTACGGTGGCCACATTTTTCACCAGCAATGGCACTCCATTGGATTTATTAATAATTACATTATTGATCTCGTCAATATTGTTCAGCACCCCAATGCCCCTTACTATATAAGCCTGTCCATTTCTTTTAATCACATCGCCACCTACATTCACATTGCTTTTCGCAATGGCATTGTATACATCGAGGGAAGAAAGGTTGTATTTTACCAGCAGGTCGGGATTTACGCTTACCTCAAAGGTCTTTTCTTCGCCCCCAAAAGTGTTTACATCGGCCACACCGGGAACGCTTTTAAACTGGCGGTCGAGTACCCAATCCTGGATAGCCGTCAGCTCACGGATACCCACGGTACTGCTTTGCAGGGTATACCGGTAAATTTCGCCTGTGGGGCCATAGGGAGGCTGTATTTGCGGCTGAACCCCTTCGGGCAGATCAGCATTGACTACCCGGCTCATTACCTGCTGGCGGGCAAAGGCGTCATCCACACCATCGTCAAATATGAGGGTGATATAGCTTAAACCAAAGGAAGAGTTGGACCTGAGATTTGTTCTTTTCTGCACGCTGTTCAACTCTGTTTCCAGGGGAATGGTAATAAACTTCTCTATTTCTTCGGCACTTCTGCCCGGCCATTGGGAGATAATGATGATCTGGGTATTGGTAACATCCGGAAATGTTTCAATTGGTGTTTTCTGATAGCTCCAGATACCTACTACAATTAGCACCCCGGTCATAAAAATACAAAATACCGGTGCCGTAAAGAAAAGTGAACAATATTCTTAATAAACTGATTCATACAAACAGGTTGAGAAGGTCTGGATACCAGTTACCGGATACTAACTGAGTTGTTGTTATCCTGTAGTTTTTATAGATCAGGATCTGGTTTTTCGTCAGCACTTTTTCTCCCGGCTGCAATCCTTCCTGGATATAGGTATACCCACCCGATGATTTGTAGATCCTGACCTCCCGGTTTACTACATCGTTGTTGTTTCTATAGACCACTACAAAGCTCTTTTTGTTATCATTGATAATGGCGCTGGCCGGTACCGCCACCATCCTCTTGGCCTCGGTATTTTTGATGGAGATATTGGCAAACATTTCGGGCTTCAAGGCGCCATCGGCATTGGGTAATATGATCTTTATTCTCATCACCTTGGTCACCGGATCCAGCACCTGGCTTACCTTGTCGACCTTACCAATGAAAACCCTATCCGGATAAGCCAGTGTGGTAATGGAGGCGGCAAACCCTTGCTTCACCCGGGCAATATCTGTTTCATACACATTAGCCCATATCCACACATCGCTGATATCGCCAATGGTAAACATATTGCTGCCATTGTCGTTCCTGATAAAACTCCCTGGATTGATCCCTTTTTCCACCACATAGCCACTTCGGGGAGAAGAGACGATATAGGTACCATTGGCAGCAGTATTTCCTCCCCATTGATCAGTAACTGTTCTTTTATCTTAGCCGCATTAGCACGGGCCTTATGGTAATTCTCCTTCGATTCCAGGTATTCCTTCTCACTGGCTATTCCATTCTTAAACAATCGCTCTTTATTTTGCATGTCCTTTTCGGCAATCGCTACATCATTGCCCGCTATGGACAGATCGGCATAGTTACCGGCTATATCGGCACTTTTAATGGTGGCCAGCTTTTGTCCGCTCTTTACATAATCGCCCACACTTACATGAACAGCTGTTATTTGTCCGCTGCTAAAAGGATAGATCTTTACCACCTTATTTTCATCAAAACTTACCTCGCCGCTTAGTTTTAATTCGTCATCAATATTCCTTATCACGGCTGTATCGATGGCAAGCATCCGCATAGCGCTCTCGCTAATAAAATCCTGTTTGCTACCGGTTGCTTTATCCTGGTTTGAACCATTGCAGGAACAGGCCATCGTTAGTACTATGGCCCCATTTAGTAGTAACGCTGAAATAGTTTTCATGGTTTTCATTTTACAGCTTGATGATTTCCTGGTAAATGGAATAGTTAAGCTCGGCTACCGCATTGCGCTGGTTGGCAATCTGCTGGTTTTGCTTTATGCGCGTATCTTTATATGCATCAAAAAAGTCTATGAACTCTACCAGGCTGATCTCGCGTCGCCGGTAGCTGTCAACCATATTTTTCATCAGTAATTCATAATTGTCCTTTAGCTGCGTATTGTCATTATCTAAAAGACCGGTAGCTTGTTTGAGTTTTTGCCAGGCACTATACACCTCTTTGTTTACCTGGTCCTGCATTTGATTGGCCAATACTCCCGCCTGTTTGTAAGAAAATTCCGCCGCCTGAATATTGCCTTTATTCCGGTTAAAAAGGGCAAGGGGACGGAGAATCCCAGCCCTACATAATTGGGTGCATAATTGCTAAGCCGGTCATATTCAGCGCCCACGGTTACATCGGGTACGGCCAGCGCTTTTGGTAAGTTATATTGTGTTGCTGCATCGCTACCTGTGCCTGGGACGATTGGAGATCGGGCCGGTTGCGTAAGGCAAGGTCCTGCAAATCGGCAATGCGCAATCCATTTACCTGGCCCACCGGAATAGGCTGTACCGCATCTGCAACCACCCACACATTGTCTTTTAATTGTAGTAAAAGGGCTATTTCCTTTTGCAGGTCCCATTGCTGGCGTAGATTTTCGGCATAGTCATTTTGCAGAGAGAACACCAGGGCCTTGATACGCAAGTTTTCCTTTTGAGAAATATCTCCGGTTTTCAGCATCTCCTCCATTCCTTTTGCCATTACCTGCAGGGTGACTAGTTCGGTTTGCCCCAGCCTTGCGACCTGCTGCAACTGCGCTAAATTATTCAGGTCGGCGGTAAGCTGGAACCTCAGGTTACGCATGATATCTTTAAACTGAGCTTCATTGGTCAGCACATTGTCTCTGGCCAGTTGTGTTTGTTTCTTTATTTTCCCGGCGGTACGTATCAATTGTTGCAGCTGTATAAATACCTGCCCGTATAGCTGCCCATTTTCCCTGGTATACCGGAAGAACTTGCCATCATAAATATTCTGATCGGTACTCAATACGGGGTTATCCCAAACCTTGGCCTGCTCAACCAATGCTTTGCCGATATCAATATTGTACTGATTGGCAAGCAGGGTTAAGTTGCGTTGTAGAAAAATGGTTTCAGCTTTTGAAATGCTAAGGTGCAAGGTATCAGCACCAGGTTCCTGTGCAGACAATAACAGGGGTATGGCCAGGTAAAAAACAGGCAACTGCTCCGTAAAAGAAGCCATACCGGTAACAAAGGTTTCATAGCGGTTCTATTACATTAAAACAAATTAGCAGGGAGACCAATTCTACAGGTAAAGCACAAACTACAACACACTTATTATCAATAATAAATATATCAATTTATTTAATACATCTACTAAATAAATCGTTTACCTGACACATTTGCTAAATTATCCAGGCATGAAGCAGTGGAAAAGCAGGAATAGTTGAAAGGGAAAAACTATCGCCGGAAGTGATAGTTTAACAGACATCAATTTATTATCGTTGAAGGAGATAAGGTAATCAGGCCCGTTTTTTATAGCTCAGGATGGCCCAGCCATTCAGCAAGAGGGCGAAGCCAAATACCACCAGTAATTGCTGTTTGATATCGGCCAGGCTACTTCCCTTTAGGATCACCATACGCATTACTTCTACAAAATAAGCTACGGGGTTTACCCTGGTTACTGCTTGCGCCCAGGCCGGCATACTGTCAATAGAAGTATACAGTCCGCCCAGCAGGATAAAAACCATCATGATGAAGAAGGAAAGCAACATGGCTTGCTGCTGGTTGGCGGTATAAGTAGATAACAACAACCCCAGGCCCAGCACCGCCAGCAAATACACGGCGGCAAATACATAAATGGTAAGCAGACTGCCCGCAGGGATCACGTTATAAGCAAACCTGGCCAATAGTAAACCCAGGCTTAATACGATCATACCCAGCACCCAAAAGGGTATCAGCTTGCCCAGTATGAAATGGTACTTATGGATGGGGGTAACGTTGATCTGTTCTATGGTACCAATTTCTTTTCCTTTACAATGTTCAGAGAGGTCAGGAAAGCGCCTACCATGGTTACCAATACCACCAATATACCGGGCACCATGAAGAGTTGGTAATTGAGGGTTGGGTTGAACCAGTTGGAAGAGGTTACCTGCAGGTTCAGCTCGGGGTTGAAGCGGGGAAACTGTATCCACTTTAGCCTCACCTCCCGGTTAAAATCCTGGATGATGCTACGCAGGTAGGCGGAACCCAAACCTGCCTTGGCGCCATTGATGGCATTCACGGCCATGAATAAGGTAGATTCATCTTCTTTGACCAGGGTCTTTTCAAAAGAGGCGGGTATTTCCAGGATCAGGTCGGCCCGGTCCTTTCCTACTTCCTCCATGGCTTCCTTATAGGATGCGGTGTAATTGGTCAATTGGAAATAACCCGATGCGGTAACCTTGGATATCAATTGCCGGGAATATTCGGAATGGTCATGATCTATTACACTGAGCTTGATATTCTTCACTTCATAATCGGCCGCCCGGGGCAGGATCATCAATTGCACCAGGGGCATCACAAACAGGATGCGGATGATGGCCGGGTCACGAAAGATCTGCCGGAACTCTTTTTGCAGCAGGAATTTTAATGTTCTCATGCCAGTCGTATTTTAAACTTCTTAATAGCCAATACCAGGAAAAAGGCAGTCATGCCTGCCAGGATCAGGGTTTCTTTCCAGATCGCTGAAAAACCAATGCCTTTGATCATCACGGATTTCACAATATCATAGTACCATTTGGAGGGCACCACATTGGATACGATGCGTAAAGGCAGGGGCATATTTTCAATGGGGAACATAAAACCGCTCAACATCACGGTAGGCAGGAACAATCCCGTGAGGGATATGAACATGGCTGTTTGCTGTGAAGCGGTGGATGAAGAAATGAGCAAACCCAAAGCCAGGGAGGTGAGGATGAAGAGCACGCTTTCGGCCAACAGCAATAATAAGCTGCCATTGATGGGCACATCCAGCACAAAGACGCTCAGCAACAGGATACTTGAAATATTGATCAACGACAACAACAGGTAGGGGACTGCTTTGGCGGTTACGATCTTCATAGGCCGTACGGGTGATACCAGCATGATCTCCATGGTGCCCATTTCTTTTTCACGTACTACGGTAATGGCTGTCATCATGGTACATACCAACATGAGCACCATGGCCATTACACCTGGCACAAAGCTATAGGCCCCTTTCAATTGCGGGTTGTACAACATCCGCAACTCTGTTTTAATGGTATAAGGTAGTTTTCGCCCATGGGTGACCCTGTCCTGGTAGTCCATGATCACGGCTGTAGCATAGTTGGTGAGGGTGGTGCCCACATTGGGATCGGAGGCATCGGCCACCAATTGGATCTGTGCGGTATTAAAATGTTGCAGGTCGGTATTGAACTGTTGGGGAAATACAACGGCCAGTTTGATCTTTCCCTTTTAAAGGCCGCTTCGATTTCTTCATAAGAATGGAGGTCGGCCACTACATCAAAATACCGGCTGGCATCCAATTCACTGCGAATGGCTTTGGAGGCAATATCCTGGGCATTATCGAGGATGGCGATCTTAGAATTCTTGACCTCATTGGTCAGGGCAAACCCGAAAATGATGATCTGCATAATGGGCATTCCCAGGAGGATGAACAGCGTACGCCGGTCGCGCCCGATATGGTAGAACTCTTTTTAACAAACGATAGGAATTGTTTCATATCAGTTTAATCTTTTTTGGCTCGCCAGGGGCGAGAATAACCGTCACCAGCCAGCGGCTGGCGACGGTTCGCGGTCTTTTCGGACTTTCGGTCTTTCGGACTTTCCGACTTTCGGTCTTCCCGACTTTCCGACTATTTTCTAATCTGCATTTCTTTTTGCTTTACGGGCCAGCTTTAAGAACACTTCATCCATGGAGGCGGCCTGCAATGACTTTTTCAGTTCGCCGGGTGTACCCAGGGCATCGATACGGCCATCTACCATGATGGATACGCGGTTACAATACTCGGCTTCATCCATATAATGGGTTGTTACAAACACGGTAATGCCCCTGGCTGCCGCCTGGTAGATCATGTTCCAGAACTCCCGCCGGGTTACGGGATCTACCCCACCGGTGGGTTCATCCAGGAAAACGATCTGTGGCTCATGGAAGATGGCCACTGAAAACGCCAGTTTCTGTTTCCATCCCAATGGCAGTGAACGCACCAGTTTATTGGCTTCGTTTTCCATGTGCAGTTCCTGCAGCAGGTAAGCTGTTTTTCTTTAATGAAAGCATTGCTTTTGCCATAGATACCTGCATAGAAGCGGATATTCTCTTTTACCGTAAGGTCTTCATACAGTGAAAACTTCTGGCTCATGTAGCCAATATTGCGTTTGATCTGTTCGGTTTGTTTATAGACATCGAAGCCTGCCACGGTAGCCGCCCCGCTGGTTGGGATGGATAATCCACAAAGCATACGCATCGCAGTGGTTTTACCGGCCCCATTGGCGCCCAGGAATCCGAAGATCTCTCCCTGCTGCACTTCAAAGGAGATACCGTCCACCGCTGTAAAATCACCGAAATGCTTGGTGAGCTGTGTAGCATTTATTGCAATCTTTTCATTCATGTTTGATGCATTAATTCGTTTTTACTTAAGCTAAGCGTAGCGTCACCTACAGCGCCGAATTGAAAACACAACATGTTGCTACAACGCTGGCGCCCCTAAAGGGGCACAAATGCCTGTCAAAGGTTGGCAGCTTAGGTTAACATCATTAATTGACCATTCACCACTCGCCTCTTAATTTTCATCAGATCCATAAAGCAATCTTCTATATCCGGTTCTTTTTCATTTATCTCAATACCGCTATGTCCTTCTTGCTCCAGGTAGCTGCGCAATTGGGCTGTATCATAACCGGTACGCATAACAGCATGGTGATACTCTCCAAAGGGATAAGCATCCACAATGCTGTCAAAAGCTTTGAGGCGGTTCAGCAACTGCAACATATTACTGGCCTTTACAGCCAGCAAGGGTTTTCCAAAGGCGGCCCTTACACCCGCCGGCGTATTGACAGACAGTAGCTGACCATTCTGGATCAGGGCCACCCGGTCGCACAAACTGGCTTCATCCATATAAGGGGTGGATACCAGGATGGTGATGCCCTGCTGTTTCAACTGACGCAACATTTCCCAAAACTCTTTACGCGATACGGCATCTACGCCCGTAGTAGGTTCATCCAGGAACAATACGGAGGGACGGTGAATAAGGGCACAACTAAGTGCCAGCTTTTGCTTCATCCCCCGAGAGTTTACCGGCCCGCCGGTCTTTAAAAGGTTCTATCTGGGAATAAATATCCTTTACCAGGTCATAATTCTCTTCAATGGAAGTATTGAAAATGGTGGCAAAGAATTCCATGTTCTCGGCCACGGTAAGATCCTGGTACAGGGAAAAGCGACCGGGCATATACCCTACCCGGTTACGGATGGCCTTGTAATCCTTCACCACATCCAATCCATCTACCGTAGCGTGGCCGCCATCGGGCAACAGCAAAGTGGTGAGGATACGGAATAAGGAAGTTTTACCAGCCCCATCGGGACCAATGATCCCAAACAATTCGCCTTTCTCTACCTCAAAAGAAATACCATGCAAGGCCTCTACGATGTCTTTCTTTTGCCGTATCTCTTAATTATGTTTTGTGCTACAACTGATGGCATGTTGATTATTGATTTATTTCGACAACCGGCAATCGGCAACCGGCAATGCCCGATGTTCAATGCTCAATGTTCGATGTTCAATGTTCAAGGCAAATGCTCCACTCACCATTGATCACTGTAATAGCCCGAAGCTCACAGCTTATATTCACTCACAACTTCACCTCCCCATACATCCCGATCTTGATATACCCATCATTCTTTACTTTGATCTTGACGGCATAGACCAGGTTGGCCCGTTCTTCCTTGGTTTGGATGGTCTTGGGTGTAAACTCTGCCTTATCGCTAATCCAGGTGATCACACCATTGTATTCGCGGTATTCTTTGGCTCCGTTGTCGATCAATACTTTTACGGGCTGATTCAATTTTACCTGCGATAATTGCGTGCCCGTGATATAAGCCCGCAGGGTCATAGTAGAGAGGTCAGCAATTTTGTAAAGGGCTTTACCTGTAGCTGTCATTTCGCCTGCCTCGGCATATTTGGTGATCACGGTGCCATTGATGGGATTGGCCACACCTGACCGCTTTAGCTGATCGTCCAGTTGGGCTATCCTCTTCTCCAGGGGTTTACCTTCACTGAGGATGCTGCGGTTTTGTGTACCCACGTTACTGCGTTGTACATTGATCTGCTGTTGGGTTACGGTCATTTGTTTTTTACCACGTCAATCTCTGCATTGAGGTCATCCAGTTGTTTGCCGGTTGCCGCATCCTGTTTCAACAAGTTTTCTGTACGTTGCTTTTCGCGCAACAACCTGTCCAGTTGCGATTGTTGTACGGTGAGCTGGTCTTGCAGCAACTTTACCTGTGGCGCCAGGTCGGCTGTTTTTTCTTTCAGTGCTTCAATACTGGCTTGTACCTGGTCTTTTTTGCAGACTTAGGTTTTCGGCATCGATGGTGCCTATTATTTTCCCTTTGGGAATGGAATCACCTTCTGTTACCTCAAACGATAACAGTTTGCCTGTGAGTTCGGAGGATACAATTACTTCATCTACTTCAAAAGTGCCCGAAGCATCGTGTAGAGCCTTCTTGTTGTTGCAGGCTGTAAGAAAAGCAGCTATTATTACTATCGCTGTAATGATCTTTTTCATAATGCTTTATTTATTCCTGTTGCTTATTGGTAGTTTATTGGTTGCCCGATATGGTTTCGTAGTTGATCTGTGCCTGGAGCCATTGTAGGCGATGGGCTATCAGCGCCAGGCGGGCCTGGTCTTCGGCATTCACTTCCCGTAAAAAATCATTGGCGGTGATCACTCCATTTTCCAGTTGCGCATTGGCCGCTTCTTTTACCCTGGTGCGGATCTCAATGATCTGCTCATCCGAAGCGATCAGTTGCTGCAGCTTATTCAACTCCGATTGTTGCTGTCTCAACTGCGTATTGGTGTTGAGCAGAAACAGGTCTTTCTGTACATCCACCATCCGCTGGTTCACTGTTAACAGCTGTCGTTCTTTCCTGGTGGTGTATAAATTGCCGAGGGACCAATTGAGCCTAACCCCGGCCACATAAAACCAATCAAAACCATTTTTCAACATATTCAATCCCGGCCGGGCATAGCCGCCCTGCACAAATGCACTGGTACGCGGACGGTTCTTAGCGCTTACCAACTGGTTTTGTGTTTTAAACAAACTATCCTGGTAAGTGAATAATCTAAGTTCGGGTCGATTGATGCCCGGCTCTCTGATATAGGTTTTTACAGTTGGCAGCTGCAAAGCGGTTTTTCGGGTAAGGATTGATTCAGGAACAGCGACAATACCTCCAGCCATCCTTTGCGGGTAGCTTTGAGTTCAATGGTGCGTTGCTCTGTTTGGAGCAACTGGGCTTCCAGTACCAGTTGGTTGGAGCGAAAAGCGGTACCGTTGTTTACCTGTGCCGTTACCCGTTTGATGCCCAACTGAATGTCTTTCTTAACCAGCTCCGTTTGTTTCAACTGCTCGTCCAGTAGTAAAATGCCGAGGTAAAACTGGTTGATGCGCTCTTTCACTTTATAAAGGTCCACTTCAGCCCGTTGATCTTCTACGAGGGCATTGACCTGCTGCATATTTTTGTGCAGCAATAGTGCCTCCATCGTACAAGAGCTGGGTGGCTTCGGCCTGGATGCGGTATTGGTCTTTGGCCAATGTAGGAATGTCGATACCGGGCACCTTAATGGGTACGCTGGTTACTGCCGATTGGTAGGTAGCCTGTCCCGATATGGTAACCTGGGGCAGGTACCCCTTGGCCAGGTTGTCAACAGTAAGATCGGCGGTTTGCTTTACCAAACCCTTTTGCCGGATCAGCGGATAGTTTTGCCGGGCCAGGTCGTAGGCTTGCTCCAGGGTGAGCAAGGTGCTATCCTGCGCCAGGGCCGGCGTGATCCACAAAAGCAGGATGGTTGTTTTCCAATATTTAACCATGTTATTTAACCATTTGGTCAACGAATACATAAAAAAATTTTATGGCCTTAATGAATGAATGATAAAATCAGCTACCTCGGTCTTGCGCTCTTCCATCATCAGCATAAACTGCTTATCGTTTGCTTTAAATACGCTTGTTACGATCGACTTGGCCACAAAGGGATACACACACATAGAGATCATGTGCAACATCAGGTGCATGGGATTGACAGGTCTGATCCGGCCTGCCTTCACTTCTTTATCCATCTGTTTAATGAACTCTGCTATGGGCGGCATTTTGCCACCCCAGATCTTGATAATAAACTCCTCGGGATTTTTGTGTACCTCGTTCAATACAAAGAGGGGCAGGAAGGGGTTGTCCATCAGCAAGCCCATATAATTGGTTACAAATGCTCTTATCTTATCGTTAAAGGGTATATCCGAATCAAACAACACGCTCACCCTCGGCAGGAACTTACCAGCTGCTTCCTGGAATATCATGTCGAACAATTTGTCTTTGCTGCGAAAGTAGTAATGCAACAGTGCTTTGTTGATGCCAGCCCGGTCGGCAATATCCTGCATCCGGGCTCCGGCCAGCCCCCTGTTCCACAAATACTGCTTTGGCGGCTGCCAATATCTTTTGCTCTGTACTCAAGTCCTTGTTCATCTCTTCAACCATACAGTTTAACCAAATAGTTAAACCAAAGGTATAAACTAATCCTATGCCAGGCAAGCAATTCTGGAAATAAAAATTCCCAGCCGCCAAAGCAACTGGGAATCAATAACTTTTGTATCCCTCTAAGGGTTTTAGGCTTGCTTATGGCTCATCGATTACTTTTCGTTGAGCGTTATTTCGGCCCATGCATTTATCTATTATTAATCAACTTTTGCTGCATCCTCTTTACCATCTGTCTTACCAGGCTGGTCATTGCCTTTGAGGTAAGAAGGGAGGTTAAGGCCGGCCATGTTGAACAGGTCGTTTAATGGGGGCACTGTCTTCATCATACCTGATACAAAATTGGCGGTAGAGGAATTACCATTTTCGCCATTGCCATTGCCTGAATCCCAAACGGTGATCTTATCGATCTTGATGTTCTTCACGGCTTCTACCTGGGTACGTACCAGTTCGGGCAGTTTCTCGATCAAGAGCAATTGGAAGGCCTTATTGGGATCGCCGCCGGCAGCAGCTACTACTTCCTTATAACCTTCGGCCTGTTTGGTGAGTATTTCAAACAAACCTTTCGCTTCGGCCTGCATTTTGGCAAAGATGGCATCGGCCTCACCTTTCGCATTCTCACGAATGGTTTCCGCAGCCGCCTGGGCTTCAATGATGGCCCTTTGCTTGGCTATTTCGGCCGGTACTACAATATTGGCCATTTGTGTAGAGCGTTCTCTTTCGGCACGGGCAGCTTCGGCTTTCTGTTCAGCCACGTAGGATTCTTCCAATGCTTTGGCCTGTTGCACTTTTCGGCGGAGATGGCAATGCGCAAAGCTTCCGCTTCCTTTTCTCTCCGGGCAGCATCTGAATTGGCAATATTGATCTTCGATTCGTTCTCCCCTTGATGGCGATGGCATTGGCTTCGGCTGTCTTCACCCGGGTATCTCTTTGCGCTTCTGCCTTACCAATGGTCTCATCTTTTACAGCGGTAGCAATGCTGATCTCTTTATCTTTTGGGTGATGGCAATTTTAACATCGCGGTCGCGGTGTGTTTCGGCAATCTGGGTATCTTTTCCCGGTCGGCCAGGGCCTTACCGGTTTCACCAATCTTCTCCTGCTCGGCCACACTGATCTTGGCTTCGTTGATGGCTTTAGCAGCAGCTTCTTTACCCAGGGCAGCGATATAACCCGACTCATCCTTGATATCGGTTACGTTTACGTTGATGAGCTTCAGACCTATTTTCTTCAACTCACTGTCTACGTTCTTGGAAATGTTTTCGAGGAATTTATCACGATCGGAGTTGATCTCTTCAATGGTCATGGTGGCGATCACGAGACGCAACTGACCAAACAGGATATCCTTGGCGAGTTCCTGTATTTGCTCAGCCGATAAACCCAGCAAACGTTCTGCCGCCGTATTCATGCTATCGGCTTCTGTTGAAATGGCAATGGTAAAGCGGCAGGGCACATCCACGCGGATATTTTGCCGGCTCAATGCATTGGTGAGGTTGGCTTCGATACTCAAAGGCTTCAGGTCCAGAAATGCATAATCCTGGATAACGGGCCAGATGAAGGTACCGCCACCATGGATACACTTGGCCGACGTTCCGCCGGTACGGCCATAGACTACTAAGATCTTATCACTCGGGCATCGCTTGTACCGCGATACCAGGGCCATGACGGTAACAAAAAAAACAACTGCAGCAACAACAATAATTAAGATAGGTGACATAGTTAAGGGCTTAAATGACTTCTACAAGTAAGATATTATCGTTTTCTATTTTAACAACTTTAACAACAGCACCGGAAGGTATCCTTTCTTTTTCCGTCATGGCATCCAACTCGCGCATGGAACCATTAATGCTGATCATGATCTTTCCCTTGCCCGATTTATGACCTGGGATGGTTAAATACACTTCAGCTGTTTTGTTCAAGGTGTTGGAGAACTTAAAGGAATTATCCTCTCCCAGTTTCTGTATCTGCCGGATGATCAGAAAAAAATGTATACGAACAGCAATCCTACCGCCAGGGCCACAATGATCAACAGCGCCTGATTGGAAATAGTGTTATAAAGGAAATACCTGTCCAACTAAAGCCCAACAGGAAATTGATGAGGTTACGCAAAGAAAAAAGCTGGAAAGGGGCATCAGTTCCATGCAGGTTACTGTCAAAGTCGGCATCGATACCATCAGTGGCATCAGCACCGGCAAAGGTCATAATAGTTTGGATAAGAAATATCACGCTGGCCGGAATGGCCACAAACCAAAAGATTCTCAGCAGGGGGTCAAGGTTATTAAGTAATTCCATCATGTGCAAAGATTGGGGTTACACAATTAAGAGCATTTACCAGTATATATTCAATGTTGTTAAGCTGTATCTGGCTTATCAAAGCGGGCTCCCGCAATACTGCGGATCCACGCTGCCCTGCAGTATTGCAGGGTGACTCACCTTTGTCTATGAGCAACGGTTGACCTCAAAAGCGCATACTGGCGGCGGGAAGATAATAACTTTTCAGTGCATTATCCTACTGCGTGGTTACCCTTTATTATTTGTCTGCACAGGCGCTATTTTGTTTCAATATTGGCGTACTTTTTTGGCAAAAGAACAATTTACAACAATTCTCCCTGAGTAAATACCCACAAACCCGCATGCCGGCTTTGAGCAAGGTGGCCTTGAAATGGCATTTTGTATATTGCAGCGGGCGGCAGGCACGCGGCCCATTCCATACGCCGCTTTTTTTAGTTCCTGCACGATAAAACTGCCGAGCCCTTTATTGCGGTATTGTTCATGCACTTCATAATAGATATCGGCAAAGGGCAGGTTGTAGTTCAACATCAAGCCGCCGGTAGCCACAATGGTGCGTCCTTGTTTGATGATATAGGCACGGTCATCGCTATAGTCATCGTCGTCCTCATTCTTTTTCAAAATGGGTATCGTCAAGTGAGAAACTGGTTTGGTATTGATCTTCAAAAAGGATGGCTTCTGCATGGATATTCCGGGCATGTTCAAACACCAGTGCCTGTAATTGGGGGTGATTGGTTTGGCATTCGATGAAAGGTATTCCTGAAGCCTGGCGCAAAGCAGCAAAAAAGGCGGCGGCCATTTTCCGGTAAGGAACCAATAGGTAAAACTCAAACATGGCATCGCGGTCTTCCCGCTTATTACTGCCCCAAACCGAGCCATACCCTGCGGGCTGACCATCTGCGGTAAACAGGTAGGTATCAGCCCATCCATACAAGTGGCATTTGTTGTGCACAAACTGCACAGGGTATTCCTGCAGGAATAAGGTGCGTAGTCCTGCTATATGTTGCAGGTCGGTTTTAGTGGCTTGTATATCCATAGGCTCAATTTAGTCCTTTACCACGTAAATAATTGGTTTAATGCTGTTCTTTGGTATACCTGTAATTACTCTCCGGTATTCTATACTTAGTATACTGAACCCTTCAGGTCGGCGGGGAACAGGAATAGGCGTCCTAGTTTCGTGCAATCCATTGCGCATGGGTATCAAAGGGTATTGCTCTAACTTACCGGCACTATGCATAGATGGCTAGTCTTTATACCCCTTGTGCTACTCGTAGCAGCCTGCAACACAAAAGTCTATACGCTTACGGACGGGTACATGCAGGTACAAAAGCCCCAACGAGTGCAAAAAGCCTGGAAACTGGTATGGCAGGATGAATTTGAAGGCAGGGTTATAGACACGACCCGGTGGACAAAAGTACCGGCCGGCAATTCTGACTGGAACCGGCATATGACCAGTGATGACAGGTGCTACGACCTGCACGATGGACAGCTTTACCTGAAAGGGATCCTCAACGCCGACACCACGGTCGATAAACGTCCTTTCCTGACTGGCGGGCTTTACAGCAAAGGTAAAATGGCATTTCAATATGGCATGGTGGAGATCAGGGCCAAACTGGAAAAAGCGCAGGGCGCCTGGCCGGCCATCTGGATGCTGCCAGAAAAAGGAGGCTGGCCCAGGGAGGAGAAATTGATATTATGGAACACCTCAATTATGACACGCTGGTGTACCAAACAATCCATACCTATTATACGCTGACGCTGAAAAAGACAAAGAACCGCCACACTACGCTACAGCACCGATAAAATCGGATGGCTACAATGTTTACGGCATCAAATGGTATCCCGATAAGATGGTGTATGTGCTCAATGGGAAAGAAACCTTTACCTATCCACGGGTGGAAGGGGTTGATCCCTCGCAGTGGCCTTTCAATCAACCCTTTTACCTGCTGATCGACCAACAGCTCGGTGGCAATTGGGTGGGGAAAGTAAAACCGGCAGACTTACCTGTAAACATGATCATAGATTGGGTGAGGGTTTATCAATAACGAGCCAGGCTCATAAAACATATCAGTAACATGAAACAGTTGTATACGCTTTTGATACCCACACTGCTTATCGCTGGCAGCACGCCGGGGCAAACGAAAAACCTTCCTTTTAAGCATACGATGGCTGTATCTGCCGCGGATAGCAAGGAGGACATTATCCGGAAAGCAGCGCAGGTAGTGCCTACAGCCAACCAATATACAGCGCTGCAGCATGAGTTCATTGCTTTCATCCATTTTGGGCCCAATACGTTCACACGGCTGGAATGGGGCAGCGGCAAAGAAGATCCCCGTATTTTCGACCTCCGGGAATTGGATACAGACCAATGGTGCCAGGCGCTGAAAGCGGCGGGCATCAAAATGGTGATCCTCACGGTAAAGCACCATGACGGTTTTGTATTGTGGCAAAGCCGCTATACGAAGCATGGTATCATGGCGACGGGCTTTCAGCAGGGGAAAGGTGATATTTTGAGAGCACTCACCAGCTCCTGCGCCAAATATGGATTGAAGGTAGGGGTGTACCTCTCCCCTGCCGATCTTTACCAGATCGAATCACCGGATGGCTTTTATGGCAACCTGAGTAAGTATACCACACGCACCATTCCCCGCGCTGTACCTGGCAGGCCATTCGCCAATAAAACGAGTTTCCGGGTGGAGGCAGATGACTATAATGAGTATTTCATGAACCAGCTGTCTCATCACCACGCCCCGCCCTGTAACGATCAACCGGTTGGTATTGCAGGAAGCGGTACGCACCCGGGGCGAACGCGTGGAAGTGCATACGGTAGAAGCCTGGATCAATCAACAGTGGCAGCCCATTGCCTCGGCTACCAATATCGGCTACAAACGGATACTGCGTTTTCCGGCTGTGACGGCGGCCAAATTCCGCATCCGGTTTACGCAATGCAGGGCTATACCAGGTGTCAGCCATATCTCGGCTCATTACTATACAAGCCCACCGCCCCCATTGCAGGTAAAGCGCAATCGCCAGGGCATGGTGACGATCGAACCGTTTCAGGCCTCGTTCAACTGGAAACCGCATGGAGAAAATGCGGCAAAAAACCTGCAAAGTGGATTGGCTATTTATTATACGCTGGACGGATCGGAACCTGGTACGCAGAGTCAACTTTATACTGGCCCCTTTCCTGCTGCCCAAGCCACGATCAAAGCCATGGCGGTGATCAAAGATGATCGCGGTGCGGTAGTGTGTTTGTTGCCTATAAGAGATGTATGGCAAGGATCATTCCTGGAGCCGGGTTTGGGTTGGCGTATATTGGTTGTACTCACCAATATACGCCAATCAAACGTACGGCTCTATCCTACTCGGCCCAGCTCATGGTATAATTGGGATTTTCGATGGCCAGGGCATCCACGGTCAATTGCAGGGGATGGAAGGTATCGACCATTACGGCCAGTTCTTTGGTTTCTTTGGCGCCAATGCTTTTTTCCACCGACCCGGGATGTGGGCCATGGGGGATACCGCTTGGGTGCAGGGTGATCATACCCCGTGTTACGTTCTTGCGGCTCATAAAATCACCGTCTACATAATACAGCAGTTCATCGCTGTCGATATTGCTGTGGTTATAAGGCGCCGGGATGGCCTGGGGATGATAATCGAATAAGCGTGGGCAGAAAGAGCAAACGACATAGTTATTGCCTTCAAAAGTTTGGTGTACGGGCGGTGGTTGGTGTACACGGCCTGTAATGGGCTCAAAATCGTGGATGCTGAATGCAAAGGATAACAACAACCATCCCACCCCACCACATCAAAAGGATGGTGGCTGTAATGGATACCATACAACATACCCTTCTTTTTGGTTTTGATGAGGAAATCGCCCTTTGATCGAAAGTGGGCAGGTTTTGGGAGCACGGATATCGCGCTCACAATAGGGTGAATGCTCCAACAACTGACCATATTTACTCAAGTATTTTTTGGGAAACGAATGGGACTGAATGATTCTACAATGAACAAGCGGTTATGGTTATCCTTGAAATGGATCTGATAAATAGTACCGCGGGGTATTACGAGGTAATCGCCATAACCAAAAGGCAGTTCACCGTACATGGTACGCAAAATACCACTGCCTTCATGCACAAAGATCATCTCATCGGCATCGGCATTTTTGTAATAATAGGCATCCATACTGCCTTGCGGCGCTGCCAATACCACATGGCAATCGTTATTCACCAATACCGGTTTACGGCTTTGCAGATAATCCTTTTCGGGTTTAATGCTAAACCCTTCAAAGCTTCGGTGCTTCAACATCTTTTCTTCGGCCACTACGGGCGCCACATGCACTGGTTCATCTGTATGGATGATCTGTGTAGGTGGATGGGTATGGTACAACAGGGAATAGTCGTTGGAAAAACCTTCAGTAGAGAACAATTGTTCTGAATAAAGGCCGCCATCGGGTTTGCGGAACTGGGTATGGCGCTTGTGCGGGATCTGCCCGAGTTTATGATAGTATGGCATGGTAATTCGTTAATTTGAGAATCTGAAAATTTGAGAATTTGAAAATGGAATACAGTTTAATAAGCTACGAGCTGTGAGCTTCGAGCTGCGAGTGAAAAGCAACGAGCTGTGAGCTGCGAGCCGCGAGCTTTAAACTGCTGAAAACCAGGTTTTGAAAATAGAATTAATACGATGAAGCAATGGGCTCGAAGCTCGTAGCTCGATGCTCGAAGCTGTCTTCCAGCGCTACCATCAGGAAATAATATTTCCAGCGGCGTTTATCGATCCAATAGGTGAAATTGCGGTGAAAAGGCATATTTTCAATGGTTACTATAAAGATAAGCAATCCAGTTTTAACATGACGCATTGAGTCCCTGCCCCCTGCATAGGGTTGGCTTATTAATCATCCGCGACCGGCAGCTCTTATTGGCCTTCAGCAAGAACAAACTGTGTTATTGACTGCTGAAAAGAAAAATCCCGGCGATTGCCGGGATCTTAGTTTGCAGAATCGGAACGGTTATTATTTGGCTGACCTGGGACCAGGTTTGAATCCATGTTTCACGGCTTTGAAAACGATCACCAGGGCACTGATCACAATGAGGATGGCGATCCAGGGAAAGGAACCCACACCTACGGTACCCAGCAATATACCACCCAGGATACCACCCAGTGCAATGGCACTATTCCAAACTGTTACTACCATGGCCTGAGCTACATCACCGTGTTCACCGGCTACATCCGCCGAAGCTGTTTGCAATAAGGTAGGCGCCCCTCCGAAAGTGAATCCCCACAAGGCAATGGCTATCAATACCACCACGGGGTTGGAATCACCTAAACCCAATGCCAGAACAGCCAACAGGAAAACGGTAAGGCCAGCCAGGACCAATATCCGCAACATACGATCCACCAACAAACCTGCCACCCAAATACCCAATAAAGCAAACAGTCCGAATACCAGTAACACCAGGTCGATATTGTCGGCAAGTCCTGAATCTGCCAGTAAGGGAACAATAAACGTATAGAGCATGCTGTGGGCAAGTACCCAAACGGCAATGACGCTGAGTACGGAACGGATACCCGGAATGAAGAGTACTTTATTGATGGATATACGCGCTCCCGCTTCCTGTCCGGCATAATCAGGTACACTGATCATTACCCAAATGATGAGGACGAGTGTAATGGCCGACATCACGATAAAAGTGTTTTCCCAACCCATCAGGGTACCCAGCCAGGTACCGGCAGGCATACCAAATGAAAGCGCTAAAGGAGGGCCCACCATGGCCAGGGCCATTGAACGGCCTTTCAAACGGTCGGTCACCATACGGCGGGCATAACCTGCCAGCATACCCCAGATCAGTCCACCCGACATACCGGCGAGGAAACGTACGATGAGGGTCAAAATATAGTGATGAGAAAATGCGGTGATGAGGTTAAAGACCATAAAGCCGATCAGGGCCGTCAATAATAAAGGCCGGCGGTTCCAACCCCTGGTGGCTGCAGTAAGGGGAATAGCAGAAACCAGGGAACCGATGGCATATAAAGTAACCAATTGACCGGCCAGTGATTCAGATACGCCCAGTCCTTGCCCTATTTGGAGTAGCAAGCCAGCTGGGAAGGTTTCGGTCATTAATGCTAAAAATCCTGTCATAGCCAGTGCCAGTAATGCCATTACCGGCAGGCTGTCGGCTTCTCTATCCTGGGCTACCGTTTTCGTTGTGGTGATTATCTTTTCCATGATTTTGTATTTACATAACAAAAATATACCGGTAGAAATGCAACAATCAGTACATTTTAATGAAAAACTGGTACTTTTGGGTATGTCACTTGAAACAGCAGCCAAATCGGTAGCCGTAGTCTATGAAAATACGGCGCGGTGCCCCTTCAGGAATAAGCCGCCTCATTTTTACCATATGGTATATATCATTGCTGGTACGGGCCAGGTAAATTTGAATGACGCTAAAAAGGTCTATCAGCCGGGTTATATGTTCTTTTTACACCAGACGACAATCCCTATTTTGATATCAGTATCCCTACTGAATTTTTGTTGATCCGTTTTACCAGCACGTATATCAAAGATTACCGTTGGAAAAGTATTGACCATGTAGAATGCCTGTTACACCATGTAACGCAATTGTCGGACTGCATTATGAAAGGGGAAACGGAGAAGTTTCTGGCCAAGCGTATTGTAGACTCCCTGTTACACACGATCAATAACCATGTTGAGTACGATGAAGACCTGACGATCCATTTTGTCAATGCACTAATCGTTATTGCAGCCAGTAATATCTTAAAGTTCAAACCCACGGCCATTAAACCCAATGCCGACAAAAAGATACATGATATCATAGCTTATATCCAGGTCAATATTACAGCGCCTGAAAAGCTAAAAGCATCGGTAATAGGTGCCTCTTTTGGTATATCGGAAACTTACCTGAGTAATTATTTCAAGAGTCAGAGCGGAGAAACCATTCAACATTATATAGCCAGTTATAAGCTGCGCATGATAGAGCACCGGCTGAAGTACAGCGGCATGCGCATCAATGAAATTGCCAGTGAATTTGGATTCACGGATGAAAGTCACCTGAATAAATTCTTTAAGAAACACCATACAATAAGTCTGCGGGAATTCAGGAAAGTGAGAACAGTTATTGCAGGAGAATCAACGGCTTCGTAAGAAGTCGGAAAGTCGGGAAAGTCCGGAAGTCGGGAAAGTCAGGAAGTTGGGAAAGTCCGGAAGAAAACCCTTCGGCAAGTTCCTTTAGATCGCAGCGACGTAGGGTATTGCCCTTACAGGGCAAAAGGAATTTGCTGACATGTAGTTCTACAAAGCTGGAGCCCCTAACGGGGCACCAATACCCTTCTACTTATGGTAATTGGTTTCGAGGCCCAGGCGTTTACGGGTTTCGATGGTCACCTTAAATTGTTGGTCTGCTGAACCAGACTCTCTGGTTACGAGGTTGATATCTTTCCAGTCTTTGGACCATAGAAAGGGAAAGAACATAAATACCTGGTCGCCGCGTAAAGCAGCGACGTCTTTTGCCAGTCTTTCCAACGGAAACCTTCATAATACTTTTCGAGGTTGCCCCTAAAGCAAAACTGTAAAAAATCGGCATAGGTCATATTCGTATCTTCCCATTCGAGGTTGTCTGGCGCCAGGTAATAAACTATACCTATTTTCGTTCTGCTGAAGGCGCCCACATTAACTGCAAAAACCGCCCAATACATCATCGGCTATCAACCAATAACCAGGGGCTTCGCCATAAGCCTGGAATGATTTGCCTTTATTCCATTCCGGTAGGGAACGGGTAAGTCGGGCATGGCCCGATCCCAATATCCTGATCCAACCGTTATCAATCAACAGGCCACCAGTATGGTACAGCACAGCTCCCATGGGAGAATGGGTAGTGACCTGTGCTTTATACAAGGCATCTTTTGCTTTTATGGAATCGGCCCGCAATACTTCTACTTTGTTGGTAGCTGAATCTATTCCTTGTTGTATCAATGGCCAGGCAGACTCTGCGGTATTGATCAGTTCTTCCAGGGGACGCATCTTTTGTTGCGCGGTACTGGTTACAGCAATTATCAGCAAACAAAAAAATATGATGAACTTGTACATATTCAATATTAAGCAGTACGGGGTAAAAATCAAAAATTGAATTGACTGGTAACTGGAAAGGCAAAGCAATAAGGGTAAAAATGCCTACAACTTCTTTGGCAGGAGTTAACCTGTTGTGCCTACCTGAGTGGACTTACTATATTTGCGGTATGACGCAGATCGGACTTATTTCAGATACGCATAGTTTTCTCGATCCCGCAGTATTTAAACACTTTGACCATTGTGATGAGATCTGGCATGCCGGTGACTTTGGCACGCTGGCGCTTGCCAATCAACTAAAAGGCTTTAAACCACTCAAAGGGGTGTATGGCAATATTGATGGCAATGATATCAGTAGTGTCTACCCCGAAAACCTGCGCTGGACCTGTGAGGAGGTAGAAGTGTTTATGACGCATATTGGTGGGTACCCGCCACGATACAACCCCGGGTAAAAAAGGAGCTCACCGCCCGTCCACCTCAACTGTTCATTGCGGGCCACTCGCATATCCTGAAAGTGATATATGACGATCAACTAAACTGCCTGCATATGAACCCTGGCGCAGCAGGCCGGGAAGGCTGGCATAAAGTGCGTACACTGATCACATTCGTGATTGATGGAAAAACGATGAAGGACTGTAAAGTGATTGAGTTGGGAAAAAGGTAAGAAACGCCCGATTTTTAAGTACTTTAGGGGACAAGTGAAGGACCCCATTGACGATAATACGCATTATGTTTGGAATGCCTTCTATTTCAACAAAGAAGATAGCAGGATACTGGTTTCTAAGAGGGTCCGGGGAATGGGCTTTACCTTCAATTTTGCACAACCGGCTACCTGGTTCATCCTCCTGGGCGCATTAGCCTGTATTTTCCTCCTTTCCCGTACGGCCTGATCACTAGAAAAGATTATCCTCCGGCCGGCCAACCTTCTCTTCAAATTGTCGTATATTAAAGGTAGAAGAGACACGCAAGGATTTTTACCCACCAAATCTATCATCATTGCTGCCATTGTACATACCAATGGAACCTGTTGTATGAGAAAGACAAGCCTGGTGTTTTTCTTCCTCATCAGCTTTTTTACGCCAGCGCAGATCATATCACGGGCGGTGAAACGTATTATACGCTCCTTAGTTCGAGCAATGGCCAGTTCCGCTATCATGTTACTGTTAAGCTGTTTATGGATTGTTTCAGCAATCGCCAGTTCAGCAATCCCGGCATTATAGGTATCTTTTATAAATCTTCCGGCCTGCGTTATGGCGATGTGTCGGTACCGCTCAACAACCAGGAAACCCTGAACCTTACGGATGCTGGTCCCTGTATTACGAACCCGCCGGCTGTTTGTTACCGGGTAGGCTATTATGAATTTGAAGTAACGCTGCCCAGCTCTGCCGAAGGGTATATATTGTCTACGCAGGTCAACTACCGCGTTAATGGCATCAGTAACCTGGTGAGTGGGTACAGCAATATCGGCGCCACCTATACCAGTGAAATACCGGGTACAGCGGCCCATCCCGATGGGCCTAAAAACCACAGTGCACAGTTTACCGGCAGTGATATGGTGGTGGTATGTGCCAACAATTCCTTTTCTTATAGTTTTGCGGCATCGGATGGGGATAATGACGAATTGCATTATTCCTTTTGTGATGCTTATGCCGGCGGGTCGATCGGTGGCGGGGGTAATGCCTCCCCTCCCAATCCCCCACCCTACCATTCTGTTCCCTATGGCAATGGGTACAATGGTAGTATGCCGCTTGGCAGTTCGGTAAAGATCGATCCCGCTACGGGTATGATCACGGGCATTGCGCCGCCCGATGGTACGTATGTGGTAACGGTTTGTGTGCAGGAGATACGGGACCACAAGGTTATTGCGATACAACGCAAGGACCTGCAGATCAAAATTACTTCCTGCAATGTAGCGGCTGCCTCCATCCCACCCACCTATATGCTTTGTGAGGCTACGCAAACGATCAACCTGTTTAATTTTTCCAATAGTCCACTGATCAATACTTACAACTGGGAAATAACCAATGCTGCAGGCGTTCCTATCTTTAGCAGTGTAACACCTACGGCCTCTTATACTTTTGCCGATACAGGATTGTACCGGGTAAAGCTGGTCATTAACCGCGATGGACAATGTGCGGATTCTTCCATTTCCATTGCCCGCGTATACCCCGGTTTTATACCAGCTTTTACCTTCACGGGGATCTGTATTAATAAACCTACGAAATTCACGGATGTTACTACCACGGTATATGGACAGGTGAATCAATGGTCCTGGAATTTTGGACAACCCGGCGATCCGTCAGCTACTTCAACTAATCAACATCCCACGTATACTTATTCTTCTTTGGGCATCAAAAACGTTCAACTAATTGTGAACAATACCAAGGGCTGCATTGATACGCTGGTAAAAGCGGTAACGATCCTGGACAAGCCGCCTATTACGCTGGCTTTCCGCGATACGTTGATCTGTATTCCCGATAGGGTGCAATTAAAGGCAGCAGGTAGTGGTATCTTCAGTTGGACGCCTGGCATCAATATCATCGATGCCAATACGCCCACTCCCACTGTATGGCCCACCACAACTACCAAATACTATGTAAAGCTGGATGACAATGGTTGCCTTAACAATGATTCTGTACAAATACGCGTGGTAGACCATGTAACGCTGCAGGTAATGGACGATACGATAATTTGCCGGAATGATGCCATACAACTGCACCTTGCCTCTGATGGGCTTCGTTATGAATGGACGCCCGCTCAGCAACTGCTGAACCCGCTGGTAGCATTTCCTACTGCTACCACTCCTTTTAATACGCTGTATAAGGTGACGGCCTATATAGGCAGTTGCTCGGCAGTGGGCGATGTGCAGGTAACTGCCGTTCCTTATCCCCTGGTCGATGCAGGCGCCGATATCATGATCTGCCATGATGCATCTATTCAATTGCATGGAAGTACTGATGGTGATATTGTAAAATGGTCGCCCGCCGGCAGCCTCAACAATGCAGTTATTTTAAACCCGGTCGCTAAGCCTCCCGGCACTACCAATTATATACTAGCAGCTTATGACGACCGAGGCTGCCCCAAGGCGGGATTGGATTCGGTATTGGTTACTGTATTGCCGGATATCCTGGCTTCTGCCGGTCGTGATACAGCGGCCGTGGTGGGGCAACCGCTTCAATTAAATGCCACTGGCGGGGTAAAATACAGCTGGACACCAGGCGAAGGGTTATCCGCTACCAATATTGCCAATCCGATTGTGACGCATTACACGCCCTCTAATGGGGTATTCTATAAGGTGCTGGTATATAATGAGGCTGATTGTGTAGACTCGGCCTTTGTCCAAATAAAAGTATTTAAAACACGACCTTCTATTTTTGTGCCTACGGCTTTCTCACCCAATGGCGACGGCAACAATGATGTATTTCATTTCATAGCTGCCGGTATGCAACGGGTGGAATATTTTAATGTATACAACCGCTGGGGACAACTGGTCTATAGTAGTACTACGGGCGTCAATGGCTGGGATGGCACGCTGGGCGGCAAACCCCAATCGTCGGGCATCTATGTATGGGCGGTGAAAGCGATGGATTATACCGGCGCTGTTTATACGCTGAAAGGAACGGTAACGCTGGTAAGATAAAGAAAGCAGGCAGGATCGCTGATCTCACCGGTTTGAAAGGGTTACACGGATTAAGTGGATCAGGCGGCGGTTTGAATCGCTGATTCATTGGGTTTAGTAATTTGCCTGTGTTGTTCCTGTTCCTTATAATGGCCTATGAGGCTTTGTTTTTCCAGCCACTCCCTTTTCTTTTGACGGGCAATGTGTTTGCGCTCCTTTTCCATGAGTTCAGTGGCATTGTTGTAGTTACTTTTCCAGTGATTAAGGCCCAGGATACGGCTGTAGCGGCGGCGTTTGGGATTGCTGTTGCGGTGTTTAATGCGGGTGGTATAATTCTTTCTACGCCGGGAGGGTTGTTTTTTGGGGCCGGTCTCTAGTTTGATACCAGTGGCTTGCTGGTAAAGTACCCAATATTCCGCATAGGTTTTCCAAAGGTAGTCATCAGTTTGCTGCGGGGTAGCACCTTTAGCGATCATAGAGATGGCAATGCCGGTGAAGTCGCGGTACATCCAGAACTGGCGCCAGTGGATGGGTAAGCTGCGATAAATGGAGGAAGCTATTTTAGAAGCGGTGACGAGCCTTTGGGCATGGAACCTGGTATTGGCAAAGGCAGGGTCTTTCAATACCTTTTCGCGGGTAAGGCGGCTTTTCTTACGCACCTAGTATTTATATCCCGTTTTGTCCTTCATCTTGTAGAAGGTTAAATCGTCCCAGGTGCATTCTAAAAGAGCGGGTCCACATTGTTTGGCCATGGTTTATTGGATTTAGTAATTCAATTTACTGCAAGTTTCCCGGCATTGGGGATATGGATGACCGAAATGGCTAAAATGATCACAAATGGCCAGGTTTGACTAGTGGGAAGGCTGATTGGCCTTACCGAGAAGCGGAGGGCATTGGGATTATGGAGGGTCAGTTGTGGGTTATGCTGTTATGCCGGCAAAGGCGGGTGGGTGTTTGACATGAAAGGGTTGGGGTCGTTCATATTTTAAGAAAATGCGCCTTTACTGCGGAAGCGGTACCCTTCTACTACCCTGGAGCTGCCCTGGGGAGTTACTGATTGCGCAGATGTAGAACCACAGATTACTGGGATTGGAGCGAAGCCGGAGGGCGGAAGGCTGAAGTCCGGAAGATGAATGGCAAATCCAAAAGTCCGGCATCAGAGTATTTTTCTCTATGTACAGGATAAATTCTATAGGGTACAATTAAAAGGGTTTCGGAAATTTCACCAGGTGCGAGGCTCGAAGATTTCAATTCCTCTTGGTACAATTAAAAGGGCACGTCGATTTACAAAATACGCAGTCCTAATTAAATTTCAATTCCTCTATGGTACAATTAAAAGATATCATGCTTATTCAACAAGAACTCCATGCTTCTAAATTTCAATTCCTACATGGTACAATTAAAAGTTTTTCTGCCTAAGGGGTTACTTAGCATTTTACTCTTATTTCAATTCCTACATGGTACAATTAAAAGCACGGTTGGCTACTTTCTCCTCATTTGTCATGGCATTTCAATTCCTACATGGTACAATTAAAAGTCGTGGCCACGGCGACGCCAAGCCCCAACGATTACATATTTCAATTCCTACATGGGTGTACCTCCGAGTAGCTAAAAATTAAGATATTATAAAAAGTTTACTTTTTGGGCTTATCAAAAATGTAAACGTATGGAACAAAAGCAATCAAGTGGCTTATCGAAGGAGCAAAAAATGTTCGCGTTGATAGCTGAACATGAAGCCAGTTCGATGACAGTAAAAGATTTTTGTGAGTTGTATGATCTTTCACCTGGTACATATCACTACTGGCAGAAGAAATATCACGCCCGGTTGGAAGATAAGCCGATGGAGAATCAAAGTAGTTTCACTTTGCTAACAGTGACAGGGCAGCAAGAGGTTTCCATTTCCCAGGATCTCTTTGCGGAATACCGGGGCATCCGTTTTTACCGGGAGCCATCTGTGAGTTTTTAAAAGCTTTAATCAGTTAACTTATGTTACAGATCAACAACGGCACCCATTACTGGTTGTATCATAAGTGGGCGGATGTAAGGAAGAGTTTTGACGGTTTGAGCGGGCTTGTTACCAACGAACTGGGAATGGAAATTCAGACGGGTGATGTATTTATCTTTTGAACAAACGGCAAACGCACCTGAAGGCGTTAGAATGGGAAGGGGATGGTTTTAGCTTATACTATAAGCGATTAGAGGAAGGTACCTTTGAGTTACCGGCAGGTATTATGGAAGGCACTCACAGTAGTATTACGGCTAAACAATTAAGTATGATCTTACAGGGCGTTTCTTTGAAGAAAGCGTTTTTCGAAAGCGGTACATCGGTACGATGTAATCCTTATGGATCATGGGTTGAATATATTTGACGTTGCCATCGAAAAAATGGCAACGTTTTTTATTTTAAGAAAAACAGGCCGGGTTATCCACATTTTTTGGTGCTGTTTTTAAAATCATTTTTGAATGCGGGTTTATCCACGCATCGGCTGTATAACTTTCGGTTATACGATATAGCTTAAATGCATAGCCGGGCTATCTTTGTATAATGTCAGCAGCAGCAGAAAATATAGATTACAAAGCGCTCTATGAGCAACTGCTTCCAATGCTGCAACTACAGCAACAAAATAATGGACAATTACTACAAAACAACCAGGAGCTATTACAAAGCAATAAAGAATTACGCGATCAGGTAACGCAGCTTCAATATCAATTGTATCAACTAACGAAGTTACTGGGTGGTTTTAAGACTGAGAAGTTTGTTCCTTCCCCTTTACAGCAACAGCAGGAATTAGGCCTTTCCTTTGAGCAGGGGTATAAAGCAACCAACCTTGCTGATGTTCAAAAGATAAGTTACGTAAAGCAAAAACAGGTTCAACGGGAAAACGGGTTAGCCAATGCCTTTCCGGATCATCTACGGGTGGAAGAGACCGTGATAGAGCCTCCGGAAGATGTGAGCGGATGCGAGAAGGTGGGAGAAGAAGTAAAGGAACAGCTTGGCTGGAAGCCGGGAGAAATATTTCTCCAACGTACTATTATCCCTCAGTATAAATGCTCTGTAGCAGAACGGCCTGATCAGCATCGTATAGTGCAGGCGCATCTTCCAGAGCAAGCCTTGTCTAAGAGCATTGCCACGCCGGAGTTGTTAGCACAGATCATTATAGATAAGTTTATAGATCATAAACCGCTGAATCGTCAGTTGGACTGCTTCAAGAGAAGTAATGTCACCATTGCTTATTCAACCATTACCGATTGGGTACGGCAGGTTGCGAACGTGGTAGCGCCACTGGGCCATCTGCACCTGCATGAGATGTACCAATATGATTATTGGCATGGTGATGAAACGTGTGTCTCCGAGTAGCCTAAAAAATCGTATTGTTTAGTTGCCTAATTTTGCTTTAAGCCGTAGTGATGGCTTGTGTTTTTTCCACTGGTGGGGTAAGAGTTTCCTGAGTTGCGCGGTAGTCATCTCGTTGATGTTATGACTAAGCACTTCGCGGAGCCACTCATAAGGGTTTACGGTATTAAGTTTGCAGGTAACCAGCAGCGAGTATAAGAGGCCTGCTCTTTTGGCCGCTTCATGCGAGCCACAGAACAGGTAGTTTTTGCGTCCGACAGCCAGGTTTTTCATACAGCGCTCTATGGGATTATTATCAATATGCAAATGATTAGTAGAGGCATAGAGACTTAAGCCGTCCCAGCGTTTGATGCTGTAAGCTATAGCCTGTGCTATAGGGCTTTTCGGTTTTAGCTTTACATACTCCTGCTTCATCCACTCTCCCAGTTCTTTTAAAATAGGCACAGATTGTTCTGTCCGCCGCACTTTGATCTGGTCCGGGTTGAGCTGCTCTTCTCTACATTGCTCCTCGATCTTATAAAGCTTCGCTATCTCGGTCAAAGCATATTCTGCCCGAACTTTATCATTGCCTTTCGCCTCATAAAAATGACGACGGGCATGGGCCATACAAAAGAACACATGTATTCCTTTGATGTCCAACTCTTCATAGACATCATAACCATCTACCTGCAAGTGACCCTTAAAATGTTGTAAGATATGTTTGGCTGCCAATGTATCCCTCCCCGATGATAATCAAAGTAGATCAGTTGCCCGTTATGCGTTAAGTACGTCCAGTAATACCCCTGGTGGGTATCTTTCTTCTTATTCCTGTCCAGAACCTGTATGGTTGTTTCATCACCATGCCAATAATCATATTGGTACATCTCATGCAGGTGCAGATGGCCCAGTGGCGCTACCACGTTCGCAACCTGCCGTACCCAATCGGTAATGGTTGAATAAGCAATGGTGACATTACTTCTCTTGAAGCAGTCCAACTGACGATTCAGCGGTTTATGATCTATAAACTTATCTATAATGATCTGTGCTAACAACTCCGGCGTGGCAATGCTCTTAGACAAGGCTTGCTCTGGAAGATGCGCCTGCACTATACGATGCTGATCAGGCCGTTCTGCTACAGAGCATTTATACTGAGGGATAATAGTACGTTGGAGAAATATTTCTCCCGGCTTCCAGCCAAGCTGTTCCTTTACTTCTTCTCCCACCTTCTCGCATCCGCTCACATCTTCCGGAGGCTCTATCACGGTCTCTTCCACCCGTAGATGATCCGGAAAGGCATTGGCTAACCCGTTTTCCCGTTGAACCTGTTTTTGCTTTACGTAACTTATCTTTTGAACATCAGCAAGGTTGGTTGCTTTATACCCCTGCTCAAAGGAAAGGCCTAATTCCTGCTGTTGCTGTAAAGGGGAAGGAACAAACTTCTCAGTCTTAAAACCACCCAGTAACTTCGTTAGTTGATACAATTGATATTGAAGCTGCGTTACCTGATCGCGTAATTCTTTATTGCTTTGTAATAGCTCCTGGTTGTTTTGTGGTAATTGTCCATTATTTTGTTGCTGTAGTTGCAGCATTGGAAGCAGTTGCTCATAGAGCGCTTTGTAATCTATATTTTCTGCTGCTGCTGACATTATACAAAGATAGCCCGGCTATGCATTTAAGCTATATCGTATAACCGAAAGTTATACAGCCGATGCGTGGATAAACCCGCATTCAAAAATGATTTTAAAAACAGCACCAAAAAATGTGGATAACCCGGCCTGTTTTTCTTAAAATAAAAACGTTGCCATTTTTTCGATGGCAACGTCAAATATATTCAACCCATGATCCATAAGGATTACATCGTACCGATGTACCGCTTTCGAAAAACGCTTTCTTCAAAGAAACGCCCTGTAAGATCATACTTAATTGTTTAGCCGTAATACTACTGTGAGTGCCTTCCATAATACCTGCCGGTAACTCAAAGGTACCTTCCTCTAATCGCTTATAGTATAAGCTAAAACCATCCCCTTCCCATTCTAACGCCTTCAGGTGCGTTTGCCGTTTGTTCAAAAGATAAATACATCACCCGTCTGAATTTCCATTCCCAGTTCGTTGGTAACAAGCCCGCTCAAACCGTCAAAACTCTTCCTTACATCCGCCCAATTATGATACAACCAGTAATGGGTGCCGTTGTTGATCTGTAACATAAGTTAACTGATTAAAGCTTTTAAAAAACTCACAGATGGCTCCCGGTAAAAACGGATGCCCCGGTATTCCGCAAAGAGATCCTGGGAAATGGAAACCTCTTGCTGCCCTGTCACTGTTAGCAAAGTGAAACTACTTTGATTCTCCATCGGCTTATCTTCCAACCGGGCGTGATATTTCTTCTGCCAGTAGTGATATGTACCAGGTGAAAGATCATACAACTCACAAAAATCTTTTACTGTCATCGAACTGGCTTCATGTTCAGCTATCAACGCGAACATTTTTTGCTCCTTCGATAAGACACTTGATTGCTTTTGTTCCATACGTTTACATTTTTGATAAGCCCAAAAAGTAAACTTTTTATAATATCTTAATTTTTAGCTACTCGGAGGTACACGATGAAACAACCATACAGGTTCTGGACAGGAATAAGAAGAAAGATACCCACCAGGGGTATTACTGGACGTACTTAACGCATAACGGGCAACTGATCTACTTTGATTATCATCGGGGAGGGATACATTGGCAGCCAAACATATCTTACAACATTTTAAGGGTTACTTGCAGGTAGATGGTTATGATGTCTATGAAGAGTTGGACATCAAAGGAATACATGTGTTCTTTTGTATGGCCCATGCCCGTCGTCATTTTTATGAGGCGAAAGGCAATGATAAAGTTCGGGCAGAATATGCTTTGACCGAGATAGCGAAGCTTTATAAGATCGAGGAGCAATGTAGAGAAGAGCAGCTCAACCCGGACCAGATCAAAGTGCGGCGGACAGAACAATCTGTGCCTATTTTAAAAGAACTGGGAGAGTGGATGAAGCAGGAGTATGTAAAGCTAAAACCGAAAAGCCCTATAGCACAGGCTATAGCTTACAGCATCAAACGCTGGGACGGCTTAAGTCTCTATGCCTCTACTAATCATTTGCATATTGATAATAATCCCATAGAGCGCTGTATGAAAAACCTGGCTGTCGGACGCAAAAACTACCTGTTCTGTGGCTCGCATGAAGCGGCCAAAAGAGCAGGCCTCTTATACTCGCTGCTGGTTACCTGCAAACTTAATACCGTAAACCCTTATGAGTGGCTCCGCGAAGTGCTTAGTCATAACATCAACGAGATGACTACCGGGCAACTCAGGAAACTCTTACCCCACCAGTGGAAAAAAACACAAGCCATCACTACGGCTTAAAGCAAAATTAGGCAACTAAACAATACGATTTTTAGGCTACTCGGAGACACACCTACATGGTACAATTAAAAGAAGCCGGACGGCACAACAACCGTATTCGTAAACCTATTTCAATTCCTACATGGTACAATTAAAAGATCAGATCGTTGGTAAAAGGTAATCCAGATAGACGATTTCAATTCCTACATGGTACAATTAAAAGAGCCAGGCAGATATACAACAGCGTTGGAATAATCTAATTTCAATTCCTACATGGTACAATTAAAAGGACAGTACGGCATATTCCGGTTGTTCTAATATTTCCATTTCAATTCCTACATGGTACAATTAAAAGCCAAGATCGAGATGCCCATGAACCACAAACGGAACTATTTCAATTCCTACATGGTACAATTAAAAGTTCTCTTCCGGAACAGACAAGGCTGCTGCCTCATTATTTCAATTCCTACATGGTACAATTAAAAGCAGAAAGAATTCTCAAGGTTACAGGAGGGTATCATCCATTTCAATTCCTACATGGTACAATTAAAAGCTTGCGGTGGCTTATGGTGGCGGTGATGCTTTTGGAATTTCAATTCCTACATGGTACAATTAAAAGCCTCGTATATCCAATCCTTGCAGCTTACCAAAAGTAAACATTTCAATTCCTACATGGTACAATTAAAAGATACTCATAATTATTCATATAAATAGATTTAATAAAATTTCAATTCCTACATGGTACAATTAAAAGTAATATTTTTGCCTATACCAACACCCTTATAAATATTTCAATTCCTACATGGTACAATTAAAAGAGGATTTACCGCCACTTATTACACTCTTTGGATAGTATTTCAATTCCTACATGGTACAATTAAAAGAATCGTCTAGGTCTTCTGTTTTATACATAATTATCATTTCAATTCCTACATGGTACAATTAAAAGTTTCTTAATGGCGGCGGGTATGGCGGCAGCTTAGAATATTTCAATTCCTACATGGTACAATTAAAAGGATCCGATAGGCGAAGATATATGTAGAAAAAGGGAATTTCAATTCCTACATGGTACAATTAAAAGTAATAATACCACTTCGGCCTCTGCCGAACCGTTAAAAATTTCAATTCCTACATGGTACAATTAAAAGCGAAGATGAAATTATTAAACTATTCGATGCGTGTGGATTTCAATTCCTACATGGTACAATTAAAAGTGAACCTTTTTCCAATTTACGAATCCGCCACCAATATTTCAATTCCTACATGGTACAATTAAAGGACAGGTACATCTGCGTCCTGTTAGGTTGCGCTAATCATTTCAATTCCTACATGGTACAATTAAAGAGTTGCTCACCAATTTGGTATATTTTGGGAGTTGAAATTTCAATTCCTACATGGTACAATTAAAAGCATTATTGCCAGATTGATAATGCATATCGTATAGTATGATTTCAATTCCTACATGGTACAATTAAAAGTGCCAGTTTCTCGCCAGTATTTACTGCATTAGCCAATTTCAATTCCTACATGGTACAATTAAAAGGTCATAACCGAAATCATAATTGCATACAAAGCAAAAGATTTCAATTCCTACATGGTACAATTAAAAGCTACTTACTTCGCTGTTTCTAACGAGATTGAAACCAATTTCAATTCCTACATGGTACAATTAAAAGATCACTTAGAAGGCGGTACGCATGTGTTCTATAATAATTTCAATTCCTACATGGTACAATTAAAAGTAGTAGTTTTTGTATATGTCCCAATATGCGAGTAATATTTCAATTCCTACATGGTACAATTAAAAGTGCTCTTGTAAGTTCGTTCTGTAATACTGCCCCAATATTTCAATTCCTACATGGTACAATTAAAAGAGTGGTTCATTATTTCCTAGTTCTGCATTGGAAGAATTTCAATTCCTACATGGTACAATTAAAAGAATGATTGAAGCAGGATTAAATCCAGGATTAATATAATTTCAATTCCTACATGGTACAATTAAAAGATCAGATGCCTTCGTGATTAATACAGGCGGACTTAATTTCAATTCCTACATGGTACAATTAAAAGCTAGTCCCTCTTGGCTGCCTAGTGCGTAATTTCGACCCATTTCAATTCCTACATGGTACAATTAAAAGGTATACTTTTCTGGATAGGTTTAGTGTGTCGATTGATTTCAATTCCTACATGGTACAATTAAAAGAATAGCAGTAAAGAAGGAAAATGAATTTACAGAATCTAATTTCAATTCCTACATGGTACAATTAAAAGCTATTGTTAACGATAAAATACCCGACACGACAAATATTTCAATTCCTACATGGTACAATTAAAAGTTTGCATTTCTTGTAATTTTTCTTGTTGTTCAATTATTTCAATTCCTACATGGTACAATTAAAAGGTCTGCTAATCTTAGCATTCTTAACATTGTTAATAATATTTCAATTCCTACATGGTACAATTAAAAGTCTTTTCCTCCTGTAGGTGCTGCTCCTCCTGTTACATTTCAATTCCTACATGGTACAATTAAAAGCGCTTTTGTTAGTTCGTTTTGTAGCACTGCTCCTATATTTCAATTCCTACATGGTACAATTAAAAGAATCAACAGAATTGTAAACAACAAAGAACCAATTAAATTTCAATTCCTACATGGTACAATTAAAAGCCAATTAAAAGGCGGTACGCATGTGTTCATAACTAATTTCAATTCCTACATGGTACAATTAAAAGAAACAAGACAACGACGAAATCAAGCATCAACTTAGATTTCAATTCCTACATGGTACAATTAAAAGTGTTGTTTTGTTTTTCGGAAAGGTAATAGTATGCTATTTCAATTCCTACATGGTACAATTAAAAGTTTACATAACAACCAGCTCGGAATCGGCATGAAAAATTTCAATTCCTACATGGTACAATTAAAAGATTACAGAAAGCTAAATACCCGCCTAGGGTACGGCAAATTTCAATTCCTACATGGTACAATTAAAAGGAAACAGGACAGGCAGTTGCCGATCCAGCTGCCAGCCTATTTCAATTCCTACATGGTACAATTAAAAGTCGTCGGGCTGGCGGCCTAAAAGCCTGATCATCAAGGCTTTTCATAACGAACTTAAGCCTTTTATTTGAGAAATAGTAGTCGACCTCTCCTAATACGATTTGCCCCAGGTATCGACGACCGCCACTGGCAGCTGATAATTACGGGTTTAGCCGCCAGCCATCCTAGGTGTTATAGATCCGCCCACCCTTGCTCCTCCCCTTCGACGACTAAAAACCAGCGTCTCCCTTCTATTCCCAACCTTTATCCTGGTACCTGTTCAGTAGCCTGTCACTGGCAGTGCTGCAACCAGTAGTATTTTCAAAAGTTAAGGGCTGTCAGCTTGTGCGTGCGTATAAATCTCGTTAACCTTGTACCAGCAACTTTCCCAACCTGTTTTTCTCTGCCGCGCCTTTTCTCCGTACAGCATGATCCTAACTGCCAACCGTTCCCATTATAGCTGTAGCGTTTAAAGTATGCGTAAAATGGTTAAATGGGGCCATTCATTTCGGGGTATTGAATGAAGGTATTAATATTGTACACCATACCGGTTGTCGCATAGGTATTCCGGTACACGCTTCCCTTAGTGATAAAAACTGAAGTGCCCATTTTCCCACTGGCCATCCATTGAGATCAACATTCGATGCTGTTTAAAAAAACAGCCAGGTAGTTTTTTATCACTTAAGCCAACTGCTTATGCGTTCTATTTATGCCATCATTGCACCTGTTATTTGCTTATTGTTAGTAAGTGTGCTACCAGCTACCTTGCCGGCCCAGTTTGTAACCCCGGGTGTGGTAAGTCCTTCCAGCCAAACCATTGTATCGGGTACGGCACCTGCATTATCGGCTACAGCACCCAGTGGGGGAAGTGGGTCCTATCCTTATATATATACCTTTCAATGGCAGTCGTCTCCCAATGGCAGCACCTGGACCAATATAACAGGTGCTACTTCCGGTAGCTCCTGTGCAGCAGGCCCCATTACCGCAAACACTTATTTCCGCTTGTTCACCTACGAGAATGGTACCCCTATATTTCCAATACAGCTACCGTTACCGTTGTTGCTGCCCTGGTAGCAGGTACAGTATCACCTGCCAGCGCAGCCATCAACTACAATACTTCTCCGGGTTTACTCACTGGCACAGTCGCTACCGGCGGTAATGGAACCTATGCCTATCAATGGCAGAGTTCGCCCGATAATACCACCTTTACCAATATTGGCGGCGCTACGGCTCAAAACTATACACCGGGCAACCTCACCGCCAATACCTGGTACCGGCGTACAGTTACCAGTAATGGCGTAACCCTCAACAGCAATGTGGTGACAATTACTGTGTACCCCCAACTGGTGGCAGGCAGCGTAACACCTGCGAGTGCAAGCATCAACTACAATACGTCGCCGGGATTACTCACTGGTACCGTGGCCACTGGTGGCAATAGCACCTATGCCTACCAATGGCAATCCTCTCCCGATAATAGTACGTATACCAACATTGGCGGCGCTACGGCTCAAAACTATACACCGGGCAACCTCACCGCCAATATCTGGTACCGGCGTACAGTAACCAGTAATGGCGTAACCCTCAACAGCAATGTGGTGACGGTGACGGTGTATCCCCAACTGGTGGCAGGCAGTGTAACACCTGCGAGTGCAAGCATCAACTACAATACCTCCCCGGGGTTGCTGACTGGCACCGCAGCCACTGGTGGCAATGGAACCTATGCCTATCAATGGCAATCCTCATCCGATAATACCACTTATACCAACATTGGCGGCGCTACGGCTCAAAACTATACACCCGGTAACCTCATAGCCAATACCTGGTACCGGCGTACAGTAACCAGCAATGGCGTAACTGTTAATAGCAATACTGTGGCGGTAACGGTGTATCCGCAACTGGTACCTGGAACTGTATCACCTGCCAGCATCAGCATTAACTACAATACCGCCCCGGGGTTGCTGACTGGCACCGCAGCCACCGGCGGCAATGGAACCTATGCCTATCAGTGGCAGAGTTCGCCCGATAATACCACCTTTACCAATATTGGCGGCGCTATGGCTCAAAACTATACGCCGGGCAACCTCACGGCCAATACCTGGTACCGGCGATCTGTGACCAGCAATGGCGTAACCGTTAACAGCAATACTGTGGCCGTAACAGTATATCCCCAACTGGTGGCAGGTACTTTGTCGCCTGCTGCTCTTTCCATCAACTACAATACTTCACCTGGACTCCTAAGTGGTACCGCCGCTACCGGCGGCAATGGCAGCTATACCTACCAATGGCAAAGCTCTCCCGACAATACCACTTATACCAACATTGGCGGCGCTACGGCTCAAAACTATACACCCGGTAACCTCATAGCCAATACCTGGTACCGACGTACAGTAACCAGCAATGGCGTAACTGTTAATAGCAATACTGTGGCGGTAACGGTGTATCCTCAACTGGTGGCAGGCAGTGTAACACCTGCGAGTGCAAGCATCAACTACAATACCTCCCCGGGGTTGCTGACTGGCACCGCAGCCACTGGTGGCAATGGAACCTATGCCTATCAATGGCAATCCTCATCCGATAATACCACTTATACGAACATTGGCGGCGCTACGGCTCAAAACTATACGCCGGGTAACCTCATAGCCAATACCTGGTACCGGCGATCTGTGACCAGCAATGGCGTAACTGTTAATAGCAATACTGTGGCGGTAACGGTGTATCCGCAACTGGTACCTGGAACTGTAACACCTGCCAGCATCAGCATTAACTACAATACCGCCCCGGGGTTGCTGACTGGCACCGCAGCCACCGGCGGCAATGGCACTTTGCTTATCAATGGCAATCCTCGCCCGATAATACCACCTTTACCAATATTGGCGGCGCTATGGCTCAAAACTATACGCCGGGCAACCTCACCGCCAATACCTGGTTCCGTCGTTCTGTAACCAGTAATGGGATAACCCTAAACAGCAATACTGTGGCCGTAACCGTGTATCCGCAATTAGCGGCAGGTACTTTGTCGCCTGCTGCTCTTTCCATCAACTACAATACCGCCCCGGGGTTGCTGACCGGCACCGCTGCCACTGGTGGCAATGGATCTTATACCTACGAGTGGCAGCAATCATCCGAAAATACCAATTGGACAACTGTCGGTGGTGCCACAAGTCTGAACTATACGCCCGGCAACCTGCCTGTTACTACTTACTTCCGCCGGGCGGTAACCAGCAACGGGGCATCGGTAAACAGCAATGTGGTAACAGTAACGGTGTATGGTCAACTCATAGCCGGCAGCCTGCAACCCGGCAGTAAAACCATTACGGCTGGTACCAGTCCGGGCTCACTGGGCGGCGCTACCGCCACCGGCGGCAACGGCAGCTATACCTGGCAATGGCAAACATCTTTAGACAATAGCAGTTGGACTAATATTGGCGGTGCGACCACCCAAAACTATACACCCGGCAACCTCTCCACCGCCACCTGGTACCGCCGGCAGGTCAGCAGTAATGGCCTTACAGCCTTCAGCGAACCCCTGCTGATCTCTATGACCCAGCCCGTGGCCGCTACACCGGCCGCCTACAATGTCACTACCATCAACTATATCCGTACCTGGGATGCCACGGCTCCCGATACCGATGATGCCAGCCTCATCACCCGCCCCTGAAAGACGTAAAACAAACCACCCAGTATATTGATGGCCTGGGCAGGCCGATACAAACCGTCGTAAAGCAGGGTTCACTGGCTACAGGAAGTTCTCCAATGGACCTGGTCATGCCGGTAGTATATGATGCCATGGGCCGCGAGCAATACCAATACCTGCCTTTTGCGGCCAATACCACTGGTGGCAATGCATCGGTAAATGATGGTGCTTTTAAGCTCAATCCCTTCCAGCAGCAGGCCACTTTTACCGGCACCCGGTATCCCGGTGAAAATTATGGCTATAGCCAAACCATCTTTGAGCCTTCACCACTCAACAGGCCTTTAAAACAACTGGCGCCCGGCAATAGCTGGGCAGGCAGCGACCGGGGATAGAGACCCAATTGTATGTGAATACGATTACCGATAGCGTACGCATCTGGGCTGTCACCAACAGCGGTACCATGGGGGTGTTTGCTACCTACACCTGCGACAGCCTGTACGATGCCGGTACCTTGTTTAAACAGGTAACGCAGGATGAGCACCACAAACAGGTCATTACCTTTACCAACAGCGAAGGCCAGGTGGTGCTGAAGAAAGTACAAAATACTGCCATCGTGGATACCGGCACCGGTAAAGGCCATTACGGCTGGCTCTGCACCTACTACGCTTATGATGTGTATGGGCTATTGCGCTGCGTTGTACAGCCCCGGGGAGTAGAACTGCTGCAGGCCAATAGCTGGAATATCAACTACAGCAGTGGTTTGATCCTGAATGAGCAATGCTTCCGCTATGAGTTTGATGGCAAACGGCGTATGATCATCAAAAAAGTGCCGGGTGCAGGCGAAGTATACATGGTGTACGATACCCGCGACCGGCTGGTGCTTACACAGGATGCCAATATGCGCAGTGGCAGCCCTGTAAAATGGCTGTACAGCCAGTACGATGAGATCAACCGGCCGGTAGCTACCGGCCTGTGGAACAACAGCAGTACCCTGGCTACCCATTACACGGCAGCTTATGGCAGTTCTACCTATCCCGGCCTCGCCGGACAAACCATCGAAGAACTGACCAATACCTTTTATGACAACTACAACTGGCGCAGCAGCTATGGCAACCCATTAAGTGCCACCCGTAGTAATGTGTACGATGCTTACCTGCAAACACCTTCCAATACTACCTGGCCTTATCCGCAAAATGCCACCCTGCAAAGCAGCCTCATCAAAGGACTGGTGACCGGCAGCCGCACCAAAGTATTGGGCACTGGTACTTATTTATACACCATCAACTTTTATGATGACAAAGGCCGCCTGACGCAGGTACAGGCCACCAACGTAAGTGGCGGCACCGATGTACAAACCACCCAATACAGTTTTGCAGGACAGCCCCTGCTACTGATCAGCAAAACCGAGAAAGCGGGCGCCAATGCACAGACCTCCATTGTGGTAACACAAATGAGTTATGATGACCTGGGCAGGGTAGTTAAAACCGAAAAGAAACTAAGCCATACCCTGGTGAACAGCAATGCCATGAGCGCTTACAAAACAATAGCCGAATTGCAGTACGATGCCCTGGGGCAGTTGAAGAAAAAGTACTCGCCCCCACCGGTGGCCCTGGCGGCGGCCCGCTGGACTCCCTGGTCAACGATTACAATATAAGGGGCTGGCTACTCGGTGTAAACCGTACGTATGCCAGGGATACGACACTGGTTGCTCCCGCCGCCGGACGTTATTTTGGTTTTGAACTGGCCTATGACAACAATGCACTTAGTGTTAATGGACTCTCCGATCCCTATGCCGGCAACCTCTTCAATGGCAATATAGCGGGTACGCTGTGGAAGAGTGCCGGCGACAGCCGCGTACGGCGCTATGACTTTACCTATGATGCCATAAACCGGCTGACGGGTGCCCAGTTTAAGCAGTTTACGGGCAGCAACTTCAACCTCAATGCGGGTATGGACTTCAGCACCACGGGGTTAAGTTATGATGCCAATGGCAATATCCTCACCATGAACCAGAAGGGCTGGAAGTCCGGCGGCAGTACCCTGATCGACAACCTGGCCTACAACTATATAGCGGGCAGCAATAAGCTGCTCAATGTGATAGATGGCGTCAGTGAACCATCCACCCCTGGGCGACTTCCGCACATCCAACCAACATCCGTCAGCAGGCAGCAAGAACAGCAGTACGGTGGATTACAGTTATGATGCCAATGGCAATATGGTCAAAGACCTCAATAAGGATATGGTCACTTTTGGTGGTGGCAATGGCGTGGAATACAATTACCTGAATCTGCCGGCTAAGGTGACCATTAAAAAGGATGGCAGCAGCAATAAAGGGACAATAGAATACCTCTATGATGCCACAGGCAATAAACTAAAGAAGACGGTATATGAGCCGGGTGTAGATACCATGGTAACCCTGTACCAGGGGGTGCCGTGTATCAGAATGACACTTTGCAGTTCATCGGTCATGAGGAAGGGCGTATCCGGTTGGTAAGGGTAGACAGTGCGGTATGCACTCCGCAGCCCAACCGGATCGTGTATGATTACTTCCTCAAAGATCACCTGGGTAGTGTACGTATGGTGCTGACGGAACAAAAAGAAGACATTTGTTACCCGGCGGCAACGGTAGAGGATGCAAGACTTCAAAAAGAATCGGCTTTCTTTAATATCGTGAACGGACGCAGGATCGACAAAGCCACCACCGGCGCTACCCAAACCAGTTTCGAGAACAAGCTGTACCGGGTACATGGTGGGCTGGCCAACGAAAAGACCGGGCTGGGCATTGTACTAAAAGTCATGGCGGGAGATAAGGTGAAGATCATGGCCGAATCGTTTTATACATTGCCTGGTGGCGGGGCAGGCAGTCCACTCACCCTGGCCGTGACCGAATTATTGGCGGCATTTACGGGCAGTAGCGCGATAACAGCGAATAAAGGAGTGCTGACCCCGGCGCAGGTAAGTGGCATTGGTACCAACAATGCGGACCTGGGGAATTTTATTTCTAATAATAACCCTGGCGCCAACAATGCCAAAGCCTTCGTGAATTACCTGCTCTTTGATGAACAATTGAAGTATATTAGTGGTGCTGCCGACCCGGTACTGGTAGGTGGAGGCTATAAATTACACAATACCTACATCAACAGTCCGCTTACTATAGCCCGGAATGGTTATATTTATGTGTACGTCAGCAACGAATCCAACCTGCCGGTATACTTCGACAACCTGGCTGTAACCCATACTCCCGGCCCCATCCTGGAAGAAACACACTATTATCCTTTTGGGTTGACGATGGCAGGGATTAGCTCCAAAGCTGTAGGGAAGATGTATAACAAGTATAAATTTAATGGCATTGAACAGAACAATGATTTGAGTTTGAGTATTTATGAAGCTTTCTATCGAAGTCTTGACCCCCAGATTGGTAGATTCTGGCAAATAGACACTAAACCTACTTATTGGGAAAGCCCCTATGCTTCAATGAAAAATAATCCAGTATTGAATTCTGACCCATTGGGGGATACCATTATCATAGTTTACATAAACGAGTTTGTACCTGCTATGGCAAAATATAGTAATGGGAAACTTACACAATCTGATGGAAAACCTTTGAGCAATGATTTAACAGGGTATGGGACTAAGGTCTACAACGATTTAAAGAGAATTGACAACTCGGGTGATAAAGAATTAAGTAAACGAATGGGTGAAATGGCTGACAGTGAAAATAATCATTATATTTCAATGACACCATCTAATGGAAAGGGGAATCGTAACAAACCAGAATCTCAAGAAAAGGATGATAAAAATGTTTCCACTGGATCGACAACGCTTTATGACCCGGACAACAAAGTTAGCCCAATAGGAGAAAAGAGAGACCCCGCTATTGCGTTAACACATGAATTATTGGGGCATGGTTATAATACGGACAAAGGGACGTCGAGTCAGGGAATGACAAATAATGGAATATCCATTAACGAAGTAAGTGGGGTAAATATTGAGAATAGGGCACGAGCTAAATTAAATGCTCCCAAGAAAACTACGTATAGTGGGACACCCATTCCGTCAAACTTGTTGGATGATACTCACAAAAAAAAAAAAAAATGATTAATAAATGTTTGGTATCTATATTATTGTTCTTCTTTCTCTATAGTTGCCGAAAGGAAGAATGGAATAATAAAACACTCCATACGCTTCTAACTGACTTTGATCGTCACAGCTACTTTTGAGTGTAAAAATAGATAAAATGAAGGTTCAAAATAGGTATTTAGTCTCTAATCTTGATCTATATAGATACTTTAAACACAAGCATAATTTCAATCATAAACAATATGAAGATTACATGAGGACAGTACTTTTAAATGACCAAGTAATACTAGTTGATGATTCAAGTATAAATACTTTTCAATTCACCAGAGTTATCGAAGAATGTTCAGAAAAAGAACGAAATCTGAATGAAATCATTGGCAAGTATTTCCATAAAATATTATCCAACTACGTAGTCAACGAAGGTGTTTCTGAGTTAGAGAAAAATTGCTTAATAGATGCTTTGTTTCGTAAGAAGGTTGTCTCACTAACCGATGATGAATCCGGATATTTGCTAATTCCTGAATGGCAATTTGGACACAAATAGAATTAGTTTATGAATAAGGGGCAAAGTATTAAGATTAACGTTGAGGGGAATACAGCACTGTTGGCTTCTAAATATGGAGGTGAAAACACGGGTACAGCAAATTCTTTTGGCATAAACGTTTTACAAGAGGTTCAGAATATACCTTTGAATATGAACCAAGGATTAAAGCCGCATTCTGTCGGTTATTTGTGGTTCAGGATGACGATACCTGGGTTAGGATATTTAGTTCCACCATCAGGCACGCCAAAATATTAATTCCATGAGAGTAAAAAGTTGTTATACCATTTTATTTTTTTCTATGGCTTTTATGGCTTGACCCTCAAACTGGTAAAGTATCATGGAAATAACAGGATGCAAACTTATTGTAATCTTCACAATAACTCTATTCTTGATTGGTTGTGAGCGAAAAGAAAATAAATCTATTATGTTATTTTCTGAGTATCATCAGCATGATACGGTTGTGCCGGATCGGTCGTTAAGGATTAACTATGAAAGAAATCCGAAAGTAGATTTTGTTAAGGCTATGATTATGTCTTCTACAGATAGCAGTATCGCAGTATATTATCAAAAGGTTTCAGATAGTTGAATTTATCGCTCTTTGGATACTTTGGACTTTAAATTATCTCATTCTTTTCTGCTAAAGAAAGAAGTAGAATTGAAAATTAATAAAACTGTTCCCTTTTTTTAAATGTCATGAGCAAAAACACAATACCAAATTTTATACATTAACGGAAAAGGATAGTTCAGAGCTCATCGTTTTTGATGAGGCCATCCCCTGGTACAGCTTTACATGCTCTTACTATTTGAAAAATATAATTTATTTTTAATTCTCTACAACTGTGAAGTGGGGGAAGGAGAAAGGTACAATATGCCCCAGGATGCTTATTATAAACTATCGGGAGCAAAAGGTCTATCTATTGATATGAAGTACTTAAATAAACTGTCTGATAGGATAATTAAGGACACATCATTCTTTGCGAAATACAATAAATTTTCGTACACTACCCCACCTCCTCCAAAGCAATGAACAATTCCCAATATGATAAATAAGCGAATTGGTCTAGTCTGCTAAAACCACAGGAACATTGCTATATGAGGCTTATTATTATCCATTGCCCAAATTCAAGAATATGGCAAAGAATTTTAGATTTTTATAACAATTGTATTACAATCATCCCTACGCCAATTGCCTCCTAAAGGAAGAAGGGCTTACCTCATATCGTTTTCTGAAAGCGGTAGCAAAATGTTCGAGGCTATTGAACCCACATTCAAAAGCAATATCACTCACAGCCTGCTGGCTTTCGGTCAGCAAACGTTTTGCCTGGTGCAGGCGTATGCCCAGCAGGTATTGATGCGGCGCCACTCCCAATACGGCTTTGAAGAGACGACTGAAATGAAAAGGACTGGCATGGCAATGCTGGGCCAACTGCTGCAGGGAGATGTCTTCCCGGAAATGGCGCAACAGGTAATCCTGGGCCTGTTCGATGGTAGGCAAGTGATAAAACTTGAAGGCAGTGGGCGCCGGTGTTACAGCCGCCACATCGCCCAGCATACCCATGGTCACTTCAATACCTGTAATACCAATTCATCAACGTATAGTTTGGCAGGCGCCTGGCCATTGACGATCCCGGCACCCAGGCTCAGGGGCTGTACCTGTTGTAGTAGAATATGGTGCAGGTGATCGAGGGCCGGATTGCTATTGATCAACATGGAATGCATATCGGGGTTTTTCAAAAACCATCCGGCCTCCTGTACATAGTTATCGATGATCTGTTGAAAGAAGGGAAAACTAAACTTAATGGTGGTAGTGATATCGGGCTGGCCGTCGATATGTCGGGTGGTATGGGGAAAGCTGGGTTTGGAGATCAAAACACGCCCGGTATGGGCCTCCTCTTTCCGCTTGAAGGTACGGTACTCAAAAAACCGGTTTGTATAAAGTCAATGCTGAAATGCTCATTGTATTCGGTTTGACTAAGGGAGCAGATATCACAACGGCAATTGAACTGGGTGAGCTGGTAAATATCAGAACAAAATAATATGCGTACATCTGCGAGCATGTATCTAAAGTTAACGAATAAAGCGTTCCAAGGAAGGTATAAAGGAGGGCCACGCTGCTGCGCTGCCAAGCCGGGCTGCAGGGTGACTCACCTTTCTTTTAAAAGTTAGCAAGATTCCGAAGGTGCAATAGTTCTGTATTTCCGAACTTGTGCAAGGATTCCTAAAATGAAAACAATGAATCGTACTCAATGGACTGTATTACTGGCTTTTGCGGGAATTTATATTATCTGGGGTTCTACTTATCTGGCTATCCTGGTAGCGCTTAGGGATATTCCACCTTTTATGATGGCTTCGTTGCGCTTTTTAACGGCAGGCGTATTATTATTCGGTTGGTGTATGGTCAAAAAGCAACCATTGCCCACTGCCCAAAGTATTGGCCGTAATGCGTTTTGTGGTACGCTCATGCTGTTTGGCGGTACGGTTTCTGTTACCTGGGCCGAACAATATTTGCCCAGCAGCCTGGCAGCGATCATCGTTACCTGCCTTCCCTTTTGGTTCATCTTACTGGACAGGAAGCAGTGGGCTTATTACTTCTCCAATAAAGTGATCATCCTGGGATTATTGGTTGGTTTTGCCGGTGTGGCATTGTTATTTGGTTTTGGTTCACAAAGCCATATCACTGGCGGTACCAACAAACTGGTGATCTGTATCCTGGTTATCCTGGCAGGAGAAATAGCCTGGACGGTTGGATCGCTTTATTCTAAATACCGGCCTGCCGATGGTAGTCTGGTGATGAACGCCAGTATCCAGTTATTGGCAACGGGTGTATTCACCAGCCTGGTGAGTTTATTAGCGGGCGAACACGATAAGATGGCATGGACACAGGTATCAATTGATTCCTGGCTGGCCCTGGCTTACCTGGCGACTATGGGCTCGATTGTGGCTTATTTATCGTACTTGTACCTGCTCAAAATGCGGCCCGCCGCCCAGGTTAGTACGTATGTATATGTAAATCCTATTGTAGCCCTATTGCTGGGCGCATTGATAGCCAGCGAACCCATCACCTGGGTGCAGATTGCAGCCCTGGCCATTATCCTGGGCGGTGTGTTGCTGGTGAATATGCCGAAGTATTTGCCAACCCTTAGCAAGAAAGTAAACCCCATTTAATAAATCACTACTATGATCACGCGCATATGGCATGGCCGCACACTGACAGAACATGCTGCCATTTACCGGCAATACGTAATAGATACGGGTATCCCGGATTACCTGGCCACTCCGGGCAACCTGGGCGCCCAGATCTGGCAAAGGACAGAAGGAAATATTACTCATATCTGGACGGTTTCCTGGTGGGCAACGTATGACGATATTAAAGCCTTTGCAGAAGATGAGATTGAAAAAGCCAGGTATTATGAGGAAGATAAGCAATACCTGCTGGAGTTTGAACCACAGGTAATGCATTATGACACGTATGATTTCCGGCCTACTGATTATTATAAACCGTATCAGTCCTGATCTCTACACAATGCTCGGTCAATAGTTTTAAGTGTCCCTGTTGTTTTTGGATCACGAGGCCGCAGCGTTGATTGTCTTTAAAGGTGGTGTCCTTCCATAATCCATTGCCCTGCCAGCGGAGCTTACAATGGCGGTATTGCCATCAATCAGGATATTCAACTCGGAACGATTGGCCTGCAATACCTTGTAATAATCAGCGGCCAGCACTTCGAGGCTCTTGGCACGACTGGTAGTGCTGCCCAATGAACTAAAATAAACATACTCCTTACCCATACTGGAATCAATCACAGCCACTTGTTTGGCATTCCAGGAACTATCGTAATGAGCAATAAAGGCGGTTACTTCTTCTTTGGTAAGGCTTTCAGGTGCAGCAGCCAAGGGCGTTTGTTCGTTGCAGGCCATGAGTGTAGCCATGAAAAACAATACAGCGGAGATTTGTTTCATGAAACAGGTTTTATGGATAATAATGGTTGAAAAATAAAATCAACTTAGATGCCAGGGTGAGCCGCCCTGCTTCACTATATAGCCGCCCGCAGGGCGCCCCCCTAAAGCCTCCTTCGACAGGCTCCTTTGAATCCATCAACAAAGCCAGAGGCTTTGAAATAGGCGTCACCAGCCAGAGGCTGGCGACTGGGGAGAGCCGCCTTCGACAGGCTCAGGCTGCCGGTCGACAATACTTGCTTACCGCCATGATACTTTACAAAAGCCCTTTGTTGATGCGTGATAAGAAAACCTCGCGGTATTTTTCACTGACGGGTATACGCTCGGCACCAATAAATACATGGTTGTCTTCAATGCGCCTTATATGGTGCCGGTTAATAATGTACGACAGGTGCACACGGGAAAAATTGGCCGGCAGGGTTTCTTCCAGGTCCTTCATTCGTTTGTACACCACATGCTTGCCTTCTTTGGTATGAAATACCACATAATCTTTAAGCCCCTCAATAAGCAGCACATCATCATAATCAACCTGTACAATGGCTTTACCTGTTTTGAGGAAAAGCTTTTGGGTACCAGCTGTAGTACCGGAGGATAATGTAGCGGGTGCTGTACTTAGTTTAGCTACTTTATTAACCGCCCTGAGAAAACGCTCAAAGGTGATGGGTTTGAGCAGGTAATCAATGGCATTCTTCTCATAGCTATCTACAGCAAATTCGGCATAGGCGGTGGTAAAGATAAAGGGCTGATCGGCGGGTAGCAAGGTAGCCACTTGCATGCCCGACAAGTGGGGCATATTGATGTCCAGGAAAATAAGATCGGGACGCCCCTGCTTCAGGTAATTCAATGCTTCCAGGGCATTGTAACATTTATGCATCAATTGCAGGTAGGGCACCTGGTGGATGTACTCTTCCAACAGGTTTACCGCATACGGCTCATCATCTATTACCAGGCAGTTGATGGTCATGCTACAGGAAATTTGAGGGTGGCTGTATAGCAATGATCGGTCTTTTCCGTGATCAAAGTAAAATCATTTCCATATAATAATGTTAAACGCTTGCGCAGGTTGGTAAGTCCATTCCCTCCCTTGCCCCCATTTTCCTGGTTGTAATGGCTGTTGCGGGTAATAAAGTGCAGATAACCATCTTGTTGTTCCAAAGTGATCACTACATCGTTTTGCTCAACAGATTTATCAACCCCATGCTTGAAGATATTTTCTACCAGGGGGATTAATAACATGGGGGAATGATGAGTGAATCGTTGATCATGTTGCTGTCAAATTCAATAGCAGCCTGGTGCAACATGCGTATTTGTTCGAGCTCCATATAGTTTTCCAGGAAGTTGATCTCTGTAAGTAAGGGTACTCTTTCCTTGGGTGCTTCATCTACAAAATACCGCATGATATCCGATAAACGGGCTACGACTTCGGCAGTCCTTTCGTTTTTGGTATAGGCCAGGTAATAAATATTATTAAGGGTATTGAACAAAAAATGGGGTTGCACCTGTGCTTTTAGCAGGTTGAGCTCGGAGGCCAGTTGCTGGTTGCGCATTTCTTCCTGCTTGCGCAACAGGTGCACATAGTCGATGGTAATGCGCAACAGGGCACCAAACATAAAAGCCAGGAAATTGGTAATGAATACAAATGAGAAATGCGGCAACCCCATGTTATAAAAAGTGGAGTGCATGGGCAACACAACCTGTTGCTCGGCATACATCCTGATCATGACCAATGCCGCCAGGAAAAGGGTGGCATACAGGAAATACAAGGACCGACGATTGGTTTGATAAAACCTGGGGATCAGCCAGGTGGCATTGCCATACACTGCAATGAGGTAAGTAGTGGTAGCCACGGTTACGGACAGAAAACCATACATTGGGTTCTCCCATTTTTGAATGGCATAGAGGATCAGGAAGAAATAAAACAATACCCACACGATTGCCTGGACGCGCAGCAACTTCTTACGTAAGATGGTATCAATCGACGGCACACTCATAAACACAGATTACACTGATTAATCACAGATTTCACTGATTTAAACGGATTTCGCTGATTAATGCGAATTACGCTAAATAACACGACTTGTGGCGAATTAATAAAAAACAGCCAGGTCATTTTACGGCACTTCGACGGTTACCAGGCAATTTTCGACCCCTGGACCCCGCTCCGTAAAGGTCGAATAAAGCAAGCGGGTTGGCGAACTGCTTTTAAAACCGCCGCCTGGCTGGTTAATATTGTTGCTCCAAAAACTGTCAATATGAAAAATGCCATTGCCCGCCGCGATTGGCTGAAGCAGGTGTCCATGGCGGCAGCAGCCACGGGTTTCATACCTTCCCTGTTTGCCGGGGAAAAAGAAGTGATCCATTGTCAGCCAACCCGATTCGCCTGCATGCCAATGAAAATCCTTATGGTCCCTCTCCCCTGGCCCGTACGGCCATGGTGGCAGCGGTAAACGGTTCCAACCGTTACCCCTGGGACCTGACCACCACCTTGCGCGAAAAGATCGGGCAGCAATACCAACTCACGAAAGACCATGTGATCATGGGGGCAGGATCTTCGGAGATACTGGGTCTCACGGCCGGTTTTGCAGCCTTACAAAAGGCAATATGGTATGTGCTTCGCCCACTTTCAACCTGTGGATGACAACCGCTCAAAAGCAGGGTGTACAGCTGCTGGAAGTGCCTTTAACAGCTGGCAAAGAACATGACCTGCCGGCTATGTTGAACCGGATAACCGCTGATACGCGGCTGGTATACGTTTGCAATCCCAATAACCCCACAGGTACGCTGGTAGACCATGACAATCTGAAAAACTTCGTTTCCGCTGCTTCGCAGCGTACGCTGGTATTGCTGGATGAAGCATACCTGGAATATACAACAGCCCCTTCGCTGGCTTCCCTGCTCAACAACAATAAGCAATTGGTCATCGCTAAAACCTTTTCCAAGATCCATGGCATGGCGGGCGCCCGGATTGGCTATGCCCTTGCGCATCCTGATTTGATTACCAAGCTTAATGGATTGCAACCCTGGGTCAATGCCGGTCCCAGTGCGGTATCGGTAGCAGGCGCACTGGCCTCACTAGACGATACCGGCTTTCTCAACAGGTCTATAAGGGACAATGAAGCGGTGCGTGCTTACACTACTCAGGCACTCCAGGCAGCAGGATTACCGGTGATCTCTTCCCATACCAATTTCCTGTATTACTCCATCCAACGGGACAAAGGAGATTTTCTGAAAACGCTGGCCGACAACCAGATCAGGGTAGGCCGTGTGGTAGAAGAAAATGGCAGGTGGGTAAGGGTCAGCATCGGCACCCGCGATGAGATGGAAAGCTTTGTTAAGGTACTCAAAAGATCTTTCACCATTTAATACCACGATCATGAAATTCATTTACTCCATCCTGCTATGGATAACAGCTTTATTGATTGCCAAACCTATTACGATGTTAGCACAAACCAATACTGAAGAAACTGCGGTAAGGGCCTGCCTGGACAACTACATGAGTGGCGACGGCGACCGGATGGAAAAAGCATTCCACCCATCGGCCTCCATGAAATACATTGATTATCAAAGTGGGGAATTTAAAGATGTACCTATTGCGGAATTCATTGCCCGTGTTAAAGGCAATACCACGAAGGCGGAAAGGAAAATAGGTATCGTGAGCCTGAATATGGAAGGCAATGCCGCCCAGGCCAGGATCAAGATAGAAACGGCGCAGGTATTCATGTATGATTATATGAACCTGCTTAAGATAAACGGGGAATGGAAGATCGTCAGTAAGATCTTCTCCCGTCAGAACAAATAGGGGAAAGTATAGCCATGATTAAGATTTAGGAAGGGCACGGGTACACCTTGTCCTGAGCTGCCTACCCGCAGGGGACAGGGGCCCTTAAGGTGAGCCGCTCTGCATTGCTGCATTTGCCTGGCTGCAGAGCGACCCACCTTTGTGCCTTCCAACAGCTTTCTTAGTTAAATGGCATTGAATTACTGTTCACAACAATCGCTTATTCACTAGTTGCAAAAAGGCATCGCGGTAAGAAGCGCTTACGGGCAGTTTCACCTTGCCAATAACGACCTGGTTATCGGCAATATGTTGTATGTGGTCGATGTTCACAATATAGAATTGTGGATGCGGATAAAATTAGGTGGCAGTTGTTCTTCCAATTCTTTCATCCGTTTATAGATCATCATCTTGCTATCCACCATCACCATGTTCACATATTCTTTCAATGCTTCCAGGTATAAAAGTTTATCGTATGCCACTTTGATCAGTTGTTTGCCTGACTTTACAAATATGTAACCGGTACCGGCAGGTACTTCTTTGATCGCTGTTTCGGGGCGGGGTTGGGCAAACAGGGTTTGCGCTTTGGTAACGGCCTGCATAAAGCGTTTAAAAGTAACTGGCTTTAGCAGGTAATCCACTGCATTGTATTCATACCCCTCCAGAGCATAGTTGGCATAGGCGGTGCTGAAAATAATATGCTGGTCTTTGGGCAATAGGGCCGCCAGGTCCATGCCGGTAAGCTGGGGCATATTGATGTCCATAAAGATCAATTGCACCTTATCGGATTTCAGGAATTCCAACACTTCAAAGGCATCATAACATTTTGCTTTCAATTGCAGGAATGGCACTTTGCGGATATGGTCTTCCAGCAATTGCACCGCATTGGGCTCATCATCTACTATGAGGCAGGTAATGGTACTCACAAGGGTATATTTAGGTGTGCCAAAAACAATCCATCTTTTTTTCTCTGCCTGAAGTTGGTATTGCAGCCCATACAGTAGTTCCAACCTCGACTGCAGGTTGGCCAGCCCATTGCCACCAGGCTGCTTGGGTTCTATCTCTTCAAAAATCCTGTTCCATACTTCCATATCGAGCCGGTCTTGACTGATGGTTAGTTTCACGATCAACAGGTTCTCTTCACTTCGTTTATTAATACCATGCTTGAACACATTCTCCACCAAAGGTATCAATAACATGGGAGGAATGCTTACGCCATTGGGTTCTCCCTGAATATCAAAGTCTACCTGCAGCGGATGCCGCATCCGCATCTTTTCCAGGTGAATATAATCCTTGATAAAGTCGATTTCGTGGGTAAGGAGGATCTTCTCTTTGGGGCCTTCATCTACAAAATAACGCATGATGTTGGACAGGCGTTCCAACAAGCCCGCCGTGGTGGGTGATTCCCGCTGCGCTACAAAGTAGATGTTGTTGAGTGTGTTGAAGAGGAAATGGGGCTGCACCTGTGCTTTCAGTAAGTTGAGTTCGGCTTCGGCGGTACGTTTTTGCAGTTGTTCCTGTTGTTTGCGCATTGTATAGTAATCAAAGGCCAGGCGAAGGGGCAGGCTGAAAAGATAAATCAACAGGTGAAGGAAAAGAAACAGCATATAGACCCTCAGGTGAACACCCCCTTTCATATCGGGAGTTTCATTCATCTTTCCGGAAAAGGTACGTCCAATCCACACCTGCACATTTACCACACACCAGGTACATACTACCAGCAGCGCAATCACCAATAATAAATACAACCATTTCTTCTGGCGCCGGTAGAAATATGGTACCAGCCAACAGGCATTTACATACATGATAGATGCATAGAAAAAGGAATTACAAATGGCGTAGGCGGCTGACCTGGCAAACATCCCCCTTCATGGTAGAACAGCAGGAACATTATGACAGTAATAAATATCCAGACCACCACCTGGATATATACCATGTTAAACTCCTTTTTAAATAGTTTCATACAATATCAAATGTAAGCTTCCCTGATAATTTTAGCTGGCTGCTTTCAACCAATGCCTTGTTTTCTTCAATGGTCCAACCCGTTTAATCAATGACCATACCCATTGAAAATACAGGCCCTATAATTGAATCCATTTGTTGCCCTGCCAGCTGCATTCCAAATTTGTATTCTAAAATTAACCAATATGGACAGGTTTTTATTATTAGCCATGACCTTACTGCTTACCAATATCATCCATGGGCAATCGGTATTGAAAGCAGGCGACCCCACCATCCGGTATGACCTCATCAAACCCGGTGTGAGCTTGTACAAAATTGCCACTACTGATTCGGCTGGCAAGGTTTTGAGTGAATTTACCTGCCGGCATACTGTTTCCGTAAATAGTGCCAAAGGATGGGTCATACTTACCCAAAACTACCAATTGCCCGATGGCCGCAGCCTGCTCGATTCTACGATTGCCAATATCAGTTCCCTGGCGCCTGTACGTATGCGGATGGTGACCACCCCGCATTTTATGAACATGAACCTCGATTTCCAGGCCAGCGCGGTACATGCCATTGCCGATAAGGGAGGCAAAAAAAACGGATACGCTGCACAGCATGGAAGCAGGTTATTTTGATTCCAATCTATTGGAGTACCTGTTTGGCCTGCTGCCTTACAAAAAGGTTTCCAGGCCACGGTAAATGCCTACACTTTTGAACGGAGCGGGATGGACCCCTGGCAGGTGGAATATGTGGGAGAAGATATGATCACGGCCGCCGGAGGCGGGCTGGTTTATTGTTATGTAGCCAAATGCGGCAATGCCGGCAATGCGCCGGATGGACTGATGTGGATTGAAAAATTAACGGGTAAGGTGATCAAACGGGTGGTGCCCATGGGGAAGATGTACTATGTGATCACGAAAGTATAGCCATGAAAAAGTCCGAAAGACCGGAAGTCCGGGAAGTCCGAAAGATTATATTTCTTACGGGCTTCCCGGCTTTACTGACTTTCGGACTTTCCGACTTTACTGACTTTCCGACTTTAAATATGCATACCGGGGAACCAGGGTCTGGCGATGCCTTCACGGAAAGGCCAGGGCACGGAAACCAGGATAATGATAAGGGCTATTAAAAGAACCAGAAAGCTTTTTATGGGCTGTATAATCAACTGCTCTTTTACTTTACCACGGCCAATGGTGATGAGCACAATGGCGATCAGCATACCACTAATGTGTTCTACAGCATAAAAACGGAAAATGCTGTTCTTCATCACGTCTCCCATACCTGCATTTTGGATCAGCTTTAGTCCCCAGGGACCTGCTATCCACTGATACAAGCCGATCACAAAAGTAGTGTGCGCTGAAATCATCAGGAACAGGTCTACCTTTTGGTCACCGGCATTCACCAGCCGCTTTTTATTCATACCAGTGAGGTGACGGAACAAGGCCACGAGTAATAAAATAAAGATTACCCAGCGAAGTAAATTGTGCAGATGTAGCAAACCAGTATACATAATTGACGATTTGAGGTGTAGAATTTCAAAATCCGGCCAAAGCTACAACCCAAATCCCAATTAAAGGGGAAGTGTCGACATCTTTTTGGCGCCTCCCTACTCTACCCAATCAGCTAAAAGATGTTGGTATCGCGGGTGCCTCCATTATTGCGGTTGCTGCAAAAGACAAACTTCTTACCGTTGGGGCTGAACATGGGGAAGGCATCGAAGCCTTTATCGCGACTGATCTTATGCAGGTTGGTGCCATCTTCATTGATGGTATAAAGGTTAAAGGGAAAACCCCTTTTGTATTCGTGGTTGGATGCAAAGATGATTCGTTTGCTATCGGGCATATAAGCAGGCGCCCAATTGGCCTGTCCATAAGCGGTTACCTGGCGGGCATTGCTACCATCGGCATTGGCTACCCACACTTCCATATTGGTAGGTGCTACCAGGTTTTCGGCCAACAGGTCTTTGTATTCTTTAATAGCTGCTTCAGTTTGAGGGCGGGAAGCGCGCCAGATGATCTTTTGCCATCGGGGCTAAACCAGGCGCCACCATCATAACCCAGGGTATGCGTGATCCGCTTTTCTTTACCACTCCTGAGGTCCATAATATAGAGCTCTATATCTCCATCTTTTACACTGGTATAGATCATTTTTTTCCATCGGGCGAAAGGGTGGCTTCTGCATCGTATCCATTGGAATGGGTCAGTTGTTTTACAATTTTACCATCCAGGTCGGCCATGAAAATATCAAAGCTGGCATACAGGGGCCAGATGTATTTATTGCCGTACTTGGAGCGGTCGGGTACAGGCGGGCAATCGGGGCTGCCTAAATGGGTGGAAGCGTATATGATATGTTTACCATCATTGGTAAAGAAACCACAGGTAGTACGTCCTTTGCCGGTACTGACCAGTTTGTACTCAAATTTTTCGCCCTGGGCGGGTACTTTTCCTACAAACATCTGGTCACAAGCCAGGCCTTCTTTGGCATTGGTACGTTGAAAAATAAGGTACTTGTCATCATAGCTGAAATAGGCTTCGGCATTATCGCCCCCAAAAGTTAGTTGCTGAATATTCTTAAAATGTGTTTCTTCGGGGTATAAGAGGGTATCACCGGCAGGTATTACTTCAGCAGGAAGCGAGTTACGGGTCTTGAATGCAGCGATGCCAATAAAAACCAGGATACCTATTACCAAGAAGGAAAGGAGTTTTTGCATTGTATACATTTTTTAATCTGCCTGCCTGAACAGCGGGTGCAAAGGTATAATTGGAGAGGGTCCTTTATTGTCAGAATATTGTCATAAGCGACATCCCTAAAAACGGTTAGTTTTGTTGTATGATACAGAGATGGAAAACCATTGGATATTGTTTTTTGGCTCTCCTCCTAGCAGGTTGCGGGCCAGAGAATAAGAAGGAACCAGCCAATTTATTGTCAAAACCACCCTATGCAGGACTGACGGACAGTATCAAAGCTGCCCCTCAAAATGCCGAGTTGTACCTGGCCCGGGCCACCGTCTGTCGCAGCACAACCAGCATGAACTGGCTACAGCCGATTATGAAAAAGCCTGGACCCTCGCACCAGCCGAAGGTACCGCCCTACAATACATTTCCAATTTAATGTTGGTTGATCAGCCTGCAACTGCGGTTAAACTGTTAAAAGCCTGTATTGAAAAGTACCCTGACAATACGACCTTCCGTCGCCGGCTAAGTGAGGTATTTGCCCAGGTGGGCAATAGTGAGGATGCCCTGGACCAATACAACCAACTGCTGGCCAAGGATTCGCTGGATTTTGAGACCTGGTACGAAAAAGGCAATCTATTGGTGCAGCTACAGGATACAGTGGCTGCCATACAGGCCATGGAGCGGTCGTATAGCTTGCAACCCATTAACTATACGGGCCTGGCATTGGCCAACCTGTATGCATCTACCAAGAATCCCAAAACACTGGTTATATGCGATGCGCTGATAGCCCGGGATACTACCTTTATCAATGAAGCCACCTTCCTGAAAGGTGCTTACTATTCGGATACCAGGCAATATGCAGCTGCGCTGGAGCAGTTTGAAGATTGTATTAAGCGAAACTGGAAGTTTACGGATGCTTATATAGAAAAAGGGATCGTGCAGTATGACCAAAAGCAAGCGCAAAAAGCCCTGAAACCTTCAGGATGGCAGCCACGGTATCTAATACGAGTGCCGATGCCTATTACTGGATGGGTCGTTGTTATGAGGCTTTGCGCCAACCTGAAGAGGCGCTGCAAAACTATCAACGTGCGCTTTCGCTCGACAAAGGATTTGATGAAGCGAGGGAGGGAATCAGAAGGTTAAAAGGTTAATATGTTGAACGGTTTAAAAATTGAAAAGGGAAAACACTTTTGACGCTTCAACGCTTCAACCTGCAAACTCTTCGACCTATCAACTTGTCAACCCGTTAACTTGCCAACCGATCAACAATTCAACTTAACAACATGCCATTAATAGCACCATCTTTATTAGCGTCTAATTTCTTGAAACTGCAGGAAGAATGCGCCATGCTCAATGAAAGCGAGGCCGATTGGTTCCACCTGGATGTGATGGATGGTGTTTTTGTGCCCAATATTAGTTTTGGACTGCCCGTAATAGAACAGATACGGACCACTACTAAGAAGACCTGTGATGTACACCTGATGATCATACAGCCCGAACGGTATGCGGAAGCTTTTAAAAGGCCGGCGCCGACATCCTGACGGTACATATAGAAGCCTGCACGCACCTGCACCGGAATATCCAACAGATCAAATCGCTGGGTATGCAGGCAGGTGTTTCACTCAATCCGCATACGCCGGTTGACAGCCTAAAGGATATACTGGACGATATAGACCTGGTATTGCTAATGAGTGTAAACCCAGGATTTGGTGGACAGTCTTTTATCCTGCATACTTTACAAAAGATAAAGGAATTACGCCGCATGATCGACGAGCGAGCGTTGAATACAAAGATTGAGATCGATGGCGGGGTAACGCTCGAAAATGCAGCGAATATTGTGCACGCCGGAGCCGATGTATTGGTAGCCGGTAGTACTGTATTCAAATCACCCGATCCCAAAGCTACGATCCGACAGCTGAAGCATATTGCATAATAAAGTCGGGAAGTCCGGAAGACCGGAAGTCGGGAAGACCGGAAGTGCTAAAGGTTATATTGCTTGCGGACTTTACTGACTTTCCGACTTTCGGACCCTTCTAAATAGTTTTCCGGCTTTGCAAACTTTCGGACTATGAAAGATCTCTTTTCCCAACAGGCAGCGGCTTATGCCCGTTACCGCCCTGTATATCCACTCGGTTTGTATGATCACCTGGCCGGGTTAATTACCCAACGTGGTATGGCCTGGGATTGCGCTACGGGCAATGGGCAGGCAGCCATTGAGCTGGCCCGTTATTTTGATATGGTATTTGCCAGCGATATCAGCGAAAAGCAATTAGTGCATGCGCCACCCCATGACCACATCACTTATTTCATAGCTCCTGCCAATGCCTCTGGCCTCCCGGATCACAGTATTGACCTGATCACGGTAGCCCAGGCTTATCACTGGTTTGATTTTACAGCCTTCCGGCAGGAAGTAAAGCGGGTGGCAAAACCAGGCGCCCTGTTAGCCATTTGGGGGTATGGCCTTATTCAAACTGGGGATGCCGTATTGCAAACAATTATCCATGATTTTTACCGGTTAAAAACAGGCCCCTATTGGGATGCTGAAAGAAAATACGTAGACGATCAATATACCACTGTTCCTTTTCCTTACGCCGAACTCCCCCCCTGCCTTCTTTATTGAGGTAGAGTGGACCAAAGAAGATCTGATAGGTTACTTCAATACCTGGTCGAGTGTGCAGCATTTTATAAAAGCCAATGGCTATAATCCTGTGGATGCACTGGCCGAAACGGTCCACGCTGTATGGCCCGAACAGGAAGCGAGGTCATTCTACTTCCCCTTATTCCTGCGGATGGGACGTGTTGAATAAAGTAATACGGGCAATACAAGCAATACGCCTAATAAGGAACACAAGAGGCCGCCGATGGTACCTACCCCTAATGCAAACCAGAATACTTCCTGTTGACCTTCCATCAAAAAAGGCACAAAACCACAACAGGTGGCCAGGGTGGTAAGCAAAATTGTCCGCGACCTGTTCATTACCGCTTTTATCAGTAACCTGTTAGATAGTTGTTGGGATTTCCCCCTTCTCAGATTATTAAAATCATTGACAATAAAAATGGAGGCATTGGCCACGAGCCCTCCCAGCATCACAAATGCTGCATACCCACCCTGATCAAAAAAAAGAAACCACCTGCTGCAAAAGCGATAAACAATCCAATAAAGGAAACAGGAATGGTACAGATAATAGCCAGGGGTTGCTTCAGGCTTTCAAACAGTATACTTCCAATAATAAAAATGGCCAATAAAAGCAGTCCGATCAGCAGGTACTTTCTACCAGCCCCATCCGATTCCCCTTTCCACTTTTGCTTTATGGCACTATACCCTACGGGCATCTGCTGCTTCATTTCGGCCAGCACCTGTTTTACATACTGGTTGCCAAATTCCAGTGAACCATGGTACTCAAAACCGACCACCCGCACGTATTGCCTGTCTTCTTTTCTAACGTTGCCTGCAGTGGGCATATAGCTTAGTTGTCCCAACTGACCTATCCGCGTAAGCCGGGCACTATCGAGTTGGAGGTTATTGTATTGCAGATCATGGATGGAATAATCAGCAGCTCCCATTTCTTTCAGGTAAACGGGATAGTAGCGATTGTCCAGTGCTACTTGCGCAAATGCGCCCGCTGGCAGGGCCAGGTAGCTGAGTTTTTGATGACGGCATACTGATTGGTGCCTTGCAACGCCATCTGAAGCGGGTCCAGGGATAAGATATATTCCTGCGCCGGCTTGTCGTCCTCCTCCAACTGATCATTACGGTTTACTTGTTGTATACGGGGGTGCTGTAATAATTTGCTTTCCAACAAACTTACCTGCTTATCCAGGGTTGCGTAGTTGTATCCCTTCATGATCACCCTAAATTGAGGGATCTCAGCTGCACCTGCATTTGAAAATCCATTTCCCACGCCATAAATAGTCCAGTCTATACCGCCCCAATCCAATGACCGGGCAATGAGTTTGGATTTTAAGTTGAATGGGAGGCCAGTTTGTTCAAATTCTTCCTTAAAGGTAATTTCAATAGTTGCATACTGACCACTGTACACGGTGGCCACAAATTTGTCAACCTGGTTTACTGATTTCAGGTATGATTCCACCTCACCAATGATGTAATTCATTTGTTGGGGACTATTACCATAAGGAAGTGCAGTGGATACAAATAACCTGGTTTTACCGGGATCGCGGTAGCCGCTTTTTTCATACACATTGTTTACAAAAGCATACAGAGAACCTCCCAGCCATTTGTTAATACGTGGTTTTATTGTTTCGCGGTATTGCTGGTTGCCCGCAAGGGTATTGTACCAACGGTGGTACCATTTGTCTCCTATCCATTCATCAGGCAGCATAAAAAAAGGTAATCCAAAACAAAGTACTACCCCAGCAAAAAGTCTTCCGGTAAGCAGCCAATCCAGCTACCAGCTTTTGGTAAGCGGCAAATACCAGTTGCCTGCGCCTCATAAAGCTTATACGAAAAATTCTTTTATGGCCCTGCGGCCTGGCCAGGTAAAAATGCACGGCAGGTGTAAACCAGAGCGCGGTTACAACGGATGCTAACAGGGAAAGTATGATAATGACAGCAAAATCGACCAGGTTGGCTTTTTCTTCTTCGGGCAGAAAGGCTACCAGCCCAAGGGCTGCTATGGTAGTAAACGTTGCTCCCAATATAGGCAATACGATCTTCCTGTTCAAATACCTGCTATAATGATCCATCATGACAATACAATTATCCAGCATGATGCCAAAGGAAATGGCAAGACCTGCAATGGTATACAAATGGATATTGACCTTAAAAAGCCAGGCAGCCAACAGGGTTAGGCAAAAGCTCACCAGCAGGCCCAGCAGCAGTGTGGCCAGATACCGCCCATTCCGGTAAACGAGGAAAATAAATAAAATGAGTATAGCTACTGATATAAGAGCCCGTTTCCAGGTCTTTGTGATTTCCTTCTCCAGGAAAACGGTATTATCATATTCCAGCCTGATGGCAATATCTTTGGACAATCCGGCTTGCACCTTCGTTATGACCTGCTTAGCCTGTTGGCTCACGAGCACATTGTTTTCACCTTCCCGAACATATAAACTCAGGTTAATGGAATTGTTGCCATTGATCCGGAAATACCGTTGAACTTCCTGTTCTTCCAGGTATACCTGGGCTATATCCCGTAAATAAACGGGCTGGTTATTGTTGCGTATTATTTGAAAACGACCTATATCATCCAGTGACAGACCGGCACCAGTGATCGTTAACTGGTATTGCTTTCCATCTTCACCTGAAATACCGGTCGAATACCAGGGAGACAGCCGGTTAATCACCTGCTGCATAATAGTACCAGGGTCAATATCCCAGCTATTGCATTTATTCTTATCAAACTGAATGGTTACCTGCAGTCCTTCGGCCCCCGACAACCGCAGGTCGGAAATGGTGTTGATGCCGGCAAAGGATTTACGCAATACATCTTCTACTGCCTGCCTGATATAAAAAGGCTGAAAAGGTGCATTAATAGAATATACCAGCAAGGGCGATTTGCCGGCAGCCTGGTTATTACCATTCGCAATAGCAGGATAGGATGTCTTTGGAGGTAAGGAAGGATATACCTGACGTAAGATAGCCGCCAACTCAAACTGCTTGTATTCTATATCAACACCTTCTTTGAACTGCAATTCTACATAACCGGTATTGTACCCCGAAAAAGAGACAATATGTTCAAGGTCACCCATTTGCGAACAAGCCCCTTCAATAACCGAAGTGACCTGTTGTTCCATTAGCTCAGGGTTGCTGTCGCCTACCGAATACATCACCGAAAGCATGGCAGGCTGCTTATGTGGCAGCAGGTCTACACGTAGCCGGGGAATGATGAACAAACTGATCGTTGACAAGGCAAGGAACAGCAGCATAATCCGAAAAGGGTGCTTTATGTTTACTGACACAAGCGATGGTTTATTGTTTGAGTTGTGTAATGGAAGTCGACTAGGTCAAAAAATTATTGTTCAACAACTTTGACATGATAATTTCATTAAATTAGTTAACTATTTAAACATTCAACCTTATCACCCTAATGGCCAGGCAAATTATATCCCGTTTGAAACGGCTTGACGCCCTCATTGCTGCCAAGAGAACCGGAACGCCTAAACAATTAGCCGAGAAGCTAGGCCTTTCTGAACGCACTGTTCGCAACTATATTACCACGCTTAAAGAACTTGGCGCTCCTATTCATTACGACAGAAAACGTCAAAGCTATTATTATATAGAAGATGGCCACTTCAGGTTTACTTTTGAATCACTTGCGCATCAATTGCCTGTGATGGCGTAACCATCCAGGTGTAACTCGCTTACATTCCTACACGGAAAGTAATCATACCTAACGGTATATGTATATTATAGCTGTAAAAAGTTCGCGGCAAATCACTTTCCGTGAATCATTCTAGTTTTGGATATACATTTCCCCGTAAGCGCTTATGGGGAGTGTTTAACCAATTTCATCAACTTAAAACGCAAAACAATGATTAAGAAAATTATGAGATTTGCAGTATTGCCTGCCCTCGCCATGTCAGCCGTAGTAGGACTGAGCTCCTTCCAGGATGAAGCAGTTGGCGTTATTGCAGAACCAGCACCTGCCAAATATGTTTGTATCGTAAGCTCCGATTCAACCAAGAACACGGGCAAATGCAGGGCTTTGTCCAGCGGCAATGGAGATATGTGCTTCACATTTGGCAGCGGTACTGCCTGCTCAGGCGATGCGCAGACTGCTACACCTGCACCAACCAACCCTTAGTCCATTGACAAAAGTCAACCTGGTATTTCCCTAGCCTCTTTTCAGGTTCATGGAGTACCAGTATCAGAACAAATAAGGGCAAGAGCAGTATGTACAGCAGCTCGTTTGTCCTTGTTTGTTTTAACCGCTTTCGGCGTTTTCTCCCCTCGCAATCGGCCTTCAATCTACCCACTTACCCTCGTTCCTACACGAAAAAGTGATCATACCTAACGGTATCTTACTGATATCGCTGAAAAAAATTCGCGGCAACGCAGTTACCGGGAAGGGTTTTAGTTTTGAACTCCCATCCTCATAAGCGCTTATGAGGAGTACCAAATCAATTTCATCAACATTAAATGCAAAACAATGATTAAGAAATTTATGAGATTTGCCATGTTGCCTGCCTTTGCCCTGACAGCCATTGGAGGTCTCAGTTCATTCCAGGATGAAACAGTGGGTGTTATTGAGGTAGAAGCACCTGCCAAATACGTTTGTACGGTGAGCTCTGATGCAAGTAAAAACACTGGAAAATGCAGGGCCTTATCCAGCGGCAATGGAGATATGTGTTTCACTTCAGGAACCGGAACTGCCTGCTCAGGCGATGCTACGGTTACTCCGGCCCCAGCTCCGACTCAACCTTAATAGCTTGACAAAAGTCAATCCGGCATTTCACTAAACCTGTTTAAAGGCCATCGAAATGTCTATACTAAACAAACAAGGGCAAAGGCAGTCTATACAACAGCTTATTTGTGCTTGTTTGTTTGTATTACCAGTCCCGCCTTTCTTCATATTGAGCAGGAGCCCATTCGCTACCAACACTAAACCTTACCGCAAGATGTTTAAACATTTCACTACTTTCTTTGCATTGTGCTGTGTTGCTTTCATTTTCAATGGCTGTGAAGGCGCTGATCCCCTCACCTCTTATTATGAGCCAAAGAATGCAAAAGAATTTGAAGAAAGCTATACGCTTCAACCTGTCAATACTGCCAGTTTTTACCTGGATAAAGAATCCACCTTTATCAATAATTCGGTAAGTTATTTTTCCACCAGCGACAGTCAATCCTGTTATTCCTTTCTCAATGCCATTAACAACAGTATCTCGATCTTTGACTTTGTCTCCAAAAAGGAAATAAAAAGATACTGCTACAACGTGAAGGACCGGATGGCGTAGGCAAGCTCGAATTCCCATCGGCCCATTTGGTGGTCAATTTAGACAGCATTTATGTATACAATATCATGGAGGGGCGGTTGTACCTGGTAGATCAATATGGCAAGGTTAAAAACAAGATACTGCTGATTGATTATATACACGACAAATACAATGGTTGTCCTGAGCCCAATACGGGCTCGCCCATGGTTAAGATCAACAACGATATTTATTTTCCCTGCAACCTCAATGCTTATCAAAGGTCTTATTCAAGCTATCATTCGGTATTAAAATTAAACCTGCTCACCAATGAGATCAGCTATTTGTTCAAATTGCCCGAAGTATATGACAAAGCTTTTTGGGGTGAGTCGTTCAAATATGTGGTCTCCTTATGTTATAACCCCGAGGAGGATAAACTGGTGCTGAATTACCCGGTCGATCCCTTCCTTTATATCAGTAGCACTGCCGGCGCGATCCAGGGGAAGACGTTTGTGGGATCAAAATTCTTTGAAGGCATTCCTCCCATGACGCAGGATGTTGAATATGGGGTTAAAAAGGACCAAAACGTAAAGGATGTCCGGCAAAAGGAATACAGCCTGAGTACACCTGATTACAACAGGATCATATACGATCAGTTCCGTAAGGTTTATTACCGGGTTGTCTACCTCCGGCCTTCGGTAACTGAGGTGCGGAAAACAATACGGTACCCAGCTTATCGGTATTGATCCTTGATAATAAGTTGTCTAAAATGGGAGAGCTGTTCCTGGATAGTAAACTGTACGATCCCTCTATGATCTTCGTTTCCAGGCAGGGTTTGAATTTTGCCAGGAAGGACCTGTATAAACTGCATGAAGACTCCATACAATTTGATGAATTTAAACTGTCCAAAAAGTGAAAACAATATTATACGGTGGCGTAGCCTTCTTCTTACTCCTGGCAGCCTGCGCTACCAAAAGCAAGTATTATCCCTATCAATCCAGGCTTTTACTGCTGGGAGGCAATAAACTGACGCATAAATATTCGGCTGTGATCCTGATCCCCCAGGAGGGGTGCGGGGGTGCATCAGCAATGCCACTCATTACCTTACGGAACATATTGATTCGCTTGCCCAGGTAGCTGTAATTTTTACCGGGGTAAGAGACAAAAAATTATTGAAGTTAAGGATCGACAACAAGTTCTTTAACCGGGACAATGTATATTTTGATGACAATAACCTATTCATGCACCTGGAGGTGGCCTCCACCTATCCGCAGTTATTGTATATTCAGGATGGTGCGGTAACGCTGGTGGAAACTTACACCCCGAAAAAAAAAGATCAATGTCATCAGCAAGGCAAGTATCAATTGAAATACCCTACTTTATGGGCAATCATTCCCTATATGTCAGACAAACCGGGTTATTGTTATTTCTTTACCTGCTAGGCCTGTCATGTGGCTCATCCAGTATACCCGGGGAAAAAGTGAGCCTGCCGTTGCAAGCCGGTCAAGCCGCTACTGTTACCACCAGCTATGCTGTATTAAAGACGTTTGACTACCTTATCAGCTCCAATGGTAAAATAAAGTCGCAGTATGAACACCAGTTCATCAGTGAAACCGGCGGGCGAATTAAAGCCTGTTATGCTGCGATAGGTAAAGGGTGACAGCGGGAGAAACGCTGCTGCAGTTTGAAACGGAGCCTATACAGTTCAGGTTACAGAAAGCGATGCTGTCTCAATTCAATGCCACCAAAGAATATGAGAGTCAATTATTGGGTTATGAGCAACTGCTAAAGGATAAAAATGTGGAGCAGACTGCCGCCATTCAGCAAAAGCTAAAGATCAGTACAGGCCTTGCAGGCGCGAATCACGAAATAGAAGAAGCCAACTATGAGCTGCAGCATGCAACGATCAAGGCTCCGGCCAATGGTATACTGGCCAACGTGAAAGTACAGCAAAACGAATATGTAACACCCGGCAGTCAATTATTCCTGCTTTATGATCCCTCTCACCTGCTGCTGGAGCTGAAAGTATTGGAAGCGGATGCCTGGCTGCTCAAACCAGGCCATAGCTCGCAAGTGTCGTCTATTGCCAACCCCGGAAAGAAATATGCTGCTGTGATCAATGCCATCAATCCTTATGTGGATGAAAATGGTATGGTAAGCATCAGTCTTAAGATCATTACTTTGAATAATTCAGCTTTGGCTCCATCGCTTTTTCCTGGTATGAATTGTATGGCCCTTATTAAGATACCTACCCAAAAGCGATCGTAGTACCCCGGGAAGCGATTGTTATGAGAAGTGGGAAAGCGGTGGTATTTACTCTGAGGATGGGAAAGCCATCTGGCATTATGTTACTACCGGCAGGGATAACGGGAAAGAAACAGAGATACTAACAGGACTGGAAGCAGGAAAAAAGTGATCACCAGCAACAACCTCCAACTATCGCATGAAGCCCCTGTCAGCGAAAGACCGACCCAAACACCCCACTAAAGAAGGGATCCTTCATTTGCATAAAGAAGCCCAGGCACTATGGTTAAATATCTGATACGAAGGCCGATTGCGGTATTCATGTCGTTTCTTGTTTTATTAATGGCCGGCATCCTGGTTGCCGGGAAAGTGCCCGTATCTCTATTGCCCAATATAGATGTACCCCAAATGGTGATCCGGGTCAACTACCCCAACGCATCGGCCATGGTATTTGAGCAGAACATCGTTCGTCCCATCCGTGAAGGGTTGTTGACTATGGACAAACTGAAACATATTGAAACTCAATCGGCCATTCATACTGCCTTGCTACACCTCCATTTTGATTACAAGGCAAAGATGAACCTGGTGTTTGTAAATGTCAATGAGCAACTGGACCAACTCATGGCAGCCATGCCGCGGGATATGCCCCGCCCCCAGGTAATGCGCGTTAACACATCCGACATTCCGGTGGTACGCATACAGGTAGTACCCAAAGAAAATACCAGCTTCACCGAAGTATCTTCCCTGGTTCAGAAAACCTTAAAGAAAAGATTAGAACAACTGGAAGGTGTATCCCTGGTAGACATTAATGGCCTGCAGCAGGTTATGTTGGCCATCATTCCGGATCAGGAAGCCCTGGAGGCTTTGGGGCTCACTGAAAAGGACCTCCTGCAACCTATCCAATTGACCAATCACAACCTGGGCAGCTTAAGCATAAAGGATGGCCAATACCGCTACCTGGTAAAACTGGTGAACCTGCCCGAAAATGAAACAGCTATCAGCAACCTGCCTATTACCCTAAAGGATGGTACTGCCATTCCGCTGAAGCGGGTGGCCAAGGTGGTGCAGGAACCTGAGACGCAAAGGGGCTATCATTTGTTCAATGGCAAAGAAGCACTGGTGCTTACGGTACAAAAAAGGCCCGGCAGCCGTATGAATGAGCTGGTGCCACAAATTGAAAGGCTGATCAACTTATTCAGGACAGATTATAACCAGGTTGAGTTTTCCATTACGCAGGATCAAACATTTCTCCTGGATGCGGGGATCGATAATTTAAAGCAAGACCTCTTTATGGCGGCCTGTTGACCATACTCCTGTTGTTCCTGTTCCTGGGCAATATCGCCTCTCCCCTGTTGATGAGCATTAGTATCCCACTTTCGTTACTCATCACCTTCCTTTTCTTTTATCTGTTTAATATTTCATTCAATATAATCTCTTTATCGGGCCTGGCCCTGGGCATTGGTATGCTCATCGATAATTCGATCGTTGTTATTGACAATATTACCCGCAAGCGACAAGGAGGTCTTGAAATGGAAGAAAGCAGTATACAGGGTACCAATGAGGTCATTACGCCCGTTATCAGCCAGGTGCTTACTACGGTAGCAGTATATGCACCGCTGGTACTATTAAGTGGTATAGCCGGGGCCCTGGTACTTGATCAGGGTATTGGTCTTACGATCTCCCTGGGGGTATCCTTACTGGTGGCATTCATCTTATCGCCTTTATTGTACAAGCTGTTCCTGAAGACCGACCCAGGTAAACTAAAAAAGGATACGCTGGTATACGAATGGGTTGCCAAAGGATATCACCGAATGATACACCATATCCTGCACCATAAATGGATATACTTCCTGGTGACGCTGCTGATCATGCCAGTAGGCATCTGGCTGGCCAGTCAAATGCCGGTGGCCGCTTTACCGGCATTGGAAAAGAAAGAAAGCCTGTTGTTGATAGATTGGAATGATGCGATTGATGCGCGTGAAAACCTGGAACGGGTAAAACGTTTACAATCGGTTATTCAACCCGGCTGCCTGGCAACGGAAGCAGAGGTAGGTCTTAAACAGTTCTTACTGCAACAAGACAATACTTCCATACAAAAAGCGGAGGTATATTTTAGTTGCGGCAATGAAGCATCCAAACTAGCCACGGATAGGCTGGTGCGCCATTGATAGACCAAAACCACCCTGCGGCCATGGTGCAGATAATGGATGCCCCCAATGCCTTTACCCAATTATTCCAATCGCCGATACCTTATCTGAGGCTCGTTTTAAACCAGCCAATAAAAACAGTTTGGCAGATCCTTTTGCCGATATGCCGGAAATACTTAAGCGTACTACACCCGGCAATTATTTACTGGGCAGCGGTTTTATTGAGGAACCCAGTATAGCGCTTACGCTTGATTTTAATAAAATGGCTATTTATGGGGTGGACAAAGCCGCTGTAGAAGATGTTTTAAAACAGCAATTTGGCATTTATACCATTTCTGAGCTCAAACAGCTGGGCGAAACAAAGGCCATTCGTCTTAAAACGGATAGAACAACTTTAACAGCCCGGCTTGCTGCCACGGTTACCAGCCGCCGGGGGCCGGCTACCCGCTTCATTATTTCCTGTCATACAGCAACGACCGGCAACAAAAGTTTATCACGGCCGATAAATCAGGCGAATACAAGTCCATTTATTACGAGGAAAGTATCAGGGATATTCCCTTATTCAACAACAGCTAACCCGGCTTGCCGTCCATTATGGTTTTAATGTTGAGTTTACAGGCCGGTATTTTGAAAACAAGGAACAACTTAAACAATTGTGGTTCATCTTTCTGTTGGTTTTGCTCTTGCTTTACTTTATCCTGGCTATTCAATACGAAGACCTGTTGCAGCCATTGGTGGTCATGCTTACCATCCCCCTGGGCATAACAGGAGGCATGTTGCTGTTGTGGCTTACGGGTGGCACGCTCAATGTGATGGCAGCTATTGGTTTCATTGTGGTACTCGGATTAATTGTTGATGACCCCATTTTGAAAATAGAGACATTGAATCGTCTGGAGAAAAATACCTCGAAGCGGGAATGGCGCATGATGAGAAGTTGTTAAATCAAATGATCCATGAAGCAGGCTCGATTTGCCTCAAGCCCCTCCTCATGGTCTCGCTGACAACCAGCATAGCCCTGGTGCCTGTATTGTTTGTAGGGGGTATTGGCAATGACCTGCAAAAACCCATGGCCATTGTGATCATAGGAGGGCTTTCTCTTGGCACATTCTTCACTACCTGGTTTATTCCATTGGCTTACTGGTACCTGGCCAAATGGAGAAACCGTATAAAATAATACCACGGCAGCTATGAGAAGATCAATATTAACAGGCTTTACAACCTGCCTCTTTTTTCGGCATTACCACAGGAAAAGCCATCGCGGTCTTTGCAAGACCTTATTGTTACTGCCCAGTCACAATCGCCTGTTTTCCGGCTGGCCGATAACCGGCGGGAGATCAGCTATTACCGGTTCCAGATGTATAAAAGTGATTTTAAGCCACAGGTTTCTTTTTATGGCAATGCGCCTGTATACAGTAAAGCGTATTATGGGGTGCGCCAGCCTGATGGAACGATCATTTATCAGCCTATTAGTCAAACCAATAGCAATGTGGGTATAAGTATCAGTCAGCAGCTGCCTTTTAGTGGAGGGGAAATATCGCTGAACAGCGACCTGTCCCGCTTCGATGACCTGAAGTCAAAGAACAGGCAATACAGTGGTACACCTTTTTACATCCGGCTGTCTCAACCGCTATTTGCCGTGAATGACCTGAAATGGAAAAGAAAGATTGAGCCGCTTAAGTTTGAAGAGTCGCAAAAGGCATATATACAGGAATTGGAAAGCATAGCCCAGCAAGTGGTAAAGCTTTACTTTGACATTTTTGAAGCGCAGAGCAACCGGCAGATCGCATTGGGCAATGCCCAGATAGCAGCAGAAAATTATGAGATCGAAAAGAAAAGGAGTTTCCTGGGCACAACAACTGAAGACAAAGTACTTCAACTTGAATTGCAAACCCTGCGTAGCAGGCAGGATTATGAAAAAGCCAGTTACGAATACCATATTGCGCAGTTAAACCTCAAAACCTATATTGGCATCCAGGATACAGCCGAACTGAACCTGACCGAACCCGGCACGATACCGCACCTGTCGGTTAACCTTACAGCAGCATTGGCGTATACCCAAAAGAACCGGGCTGAATTTGTTGAATTTGAAAGGAAGAAACAGGAAGCCCAACGGGATGTAGCCCTGGCCAAGGCCGAAAAACAACAGGTGCTCCTGGTAGCATCCTATGGGCTCAACAATGTAAATGAGCGGCTGGGGGAGTATATACTCATCCCAATGACCAGCAAAGGTTCAGTATTGGATTCAATATTCCCCTCCTTGACTGGGGCAGGCGAAACGCCAGGTACCATACGGCCAGGTCTTTGGAAAAGTTGACGGAAACCACCAACCAGTTTGATGAGGTTACGATCTACCAGGAGATCGCTACGCTGGTGAGAAATATGGAATTATTGAATTCCAGCATGACCTTATCACAAAAAGCGGATGCGGTAGCCAAACGCCGGTATACGATTGCCAACAATCTATATCAAACGGGTAAACTATCCCTTACGGACCTAAGTGTTGCACAATCGGAGAAAGACAATGCGCGACGTGCCTATATTAATGTGCTGAAAACGTACTGGACTTCCTTTTACCTGCTCAGGCGCCTTACCTTGTACGATTTTGAGCGCCAGGCACCTTTGTTCCAGGCAGGGAATTGACTATTTCAAAAAGCCTGGTAAGGCGGTGCTTTTGATATTGGTAGCCAATATCTTCCCTTCTTTATTGATGAGGATATTAAAGGGAATAAAGGCAATATTATAGTATTTCGCCAGCTCATTCAGAGTAGAGCCCTTTAGATCGGACACCTGAACCCAGGTCAGTTTATCCTTTCTGATGGCCTGGATCCATTCCGATCTGTTATCATCCAGTGAAACACTCATGATCTCCAGCTTGCCTCCTTTATACTTATCGTACAACAGTTTTAGCTTAGGATGTGATTCCCGGCAAGGCTTGCACCAACTGGCCCAAAAATCTACCAAAAGGAAATCATACTTCAATTCCCTTCCGCTGATCATATTGCCCAGGGTGTCGGGCTGTGGAATAAAGGCATAGGACGTACCGGTACTTGTTCTATTGAGGTTGGTAAAGGCCATCTCAATCCATTCTTACCCGCTTTTGCTTGCTGGGATTTCCCAAGCAATTCAAATATCGCCTTGGATTGCTCGTAGTTTAGCTGACCAAGCATAGCTGCCTCGCTCAAAAAAGAAGAAGAGAGATCGTGATCAGGGTATTGCTTTACAAAACCACGCATTGCAATAAAAAGCTGTCGGCCCTTGTTCAAGTCGGTATGGTTGGTTGCCATTATTTCCTGCCATATTTTACTAAAACTTCTTTTCAGGCTATCGCTGAAGGAACCTGTTATTGATACCACTTCCAGTCCAGTGACGGGCTTTCCATTTTGAATGGTAGCAAACTTTTTGCCCTGAGGTTTATAGTACCCGTGTCGAGGTAAACCCACGCGATGGCAGAGCCTGCTCCCAAATGCAGCATGGCCTCCCTGGGGCCATCAATAAGGCCATTGAACCTAAACCCGCCATTTTTAACCTCCAGACTATCTAATACCTCGCTGCTATCATTAGCAACATAGTTCAGGAATACCTTACCGGTATAATCAGCATCCATCACCCCCGGAGATAAAAATTGGACCTGGTTTGAGCTATTGCAACCAGGTTCACCAACAAATAAGGAAGCATTAACAAGCACCTCATGCTATTTTCTTTGAGTTGCCTAAATATAAGCAATAAGTGCAGTGCAGCCAATAGGTCGTAGGGTTCTACAATTTGTTACATCTTTCAAAGTCCAAAGGCAACAATCACCAATCCATAACAATTTGGTTAGAAATGTTTTCGTATATTCAATGAATATATCATATAACCAGGTCTGCCGGAAGATGGGAAAACTCGTTTCCGCCTTTACCGGTTGTGTCATATCCCCTTCCTTAACCGCTTTGCTATTCCCTTGCCCTGCCTACTCAAATATTTCGGGATATGAAAAAGGAATGATCATTATGATGCTCACAGCAGGGTTTGTTATATCTACGCATGCACAGGACACACTGCTACAACGTGTTCCGCCTACCTGGACATTGGAAAACAGCATCGCTTATGCCCGGCAAAACAGCATAACGGTCAATACTCAGAAGCTTAGCAGCCGTTCGGCATCGGAAGACCTGCTGCAATCCAGGGCGGCCCGGCTTCCCAGCTTATCCGGCAGTGTTTCTCAATCATTGGTCAATAGCACGAATACCGACCCGGTAGTAGGCGGCTTTCAAACGCAGGCCAACTTCAGCAGTAATTATTCCCTTAGCTCCTCCCTCATTCTATACAATGGCGGCAGCCTGAAGAATGATATCAAAGCCAAGGAGCTTTCATTGAAAGTCGCCAACCTAAGTATAGCCGAAACGGAAAATGACATCACGCTTAGCATTACGCAGGCTTTCCTGAACATCCTGCTGGCCCGCGAAAACATTGTTTACCTGCAAGAGATACTGGCTACTTCGCGCGCGCAATTGAAACAAGGCCAGCAATTGTTTGATGCAGGTAGCCTATCACGCAAGGATCTCCTGCAGTTTGAATCGCAGGTAGCCTCTGATGAATACAACCTGGTGAATGCTCAAAATACTTTGCGGCAAAATAACCTGGTGCTTAAACAACTGCTGCTGCTGCCGGCTACCTATCAATTTGAAATATCGGTACCCGATTCGGTGGTAGTGGATACGGAAGGACGGGCCTTGATCCAAACGCTGGAAACAGCGCAGCAAACAAGGCCCGAAGTAGAGAACAAGCAGGTAGGCATCCAGTTGGCCGAAGCCAACCTGGCCAGGGTAAAAGCCGGCACGCGTCCTACCATTAGCCTGGGAGGATCATTGTCAACCGGTTATTCAGACAATAAGGCCGACGCTTATTTCAAACAACTTAATACCAATTTCTATCAACAGGTAGGTGTGAATATGAGTATTCCCATCTATAATAAGCGTATCACTAAAACCAATATTGCCAAAAACAATATCCTTATTGAACAGGCCAGGCTTGGGCTGCTGGATACCAAAAACACACTCAATCAGCAGGTAGAGCAGGTGTACATCAGCTGGCAAAATGCCCTTGCCCAATACAAAGCTGCGGAGGTACAACGCAAAGCCAGTGAAGAGACCTATACCATCACCAACGAACAGTTAAAGTATGGCTCTGTCAACCTGGTAGAACTGTTGCAACAAAAAACACGTATGTACAGGCTACGCAGGCTTATATACAAGCTAAATACAGCTGCATCCTATACGGAAAAATATATGAGTTCTATGCGGGTGTACCCATCACCTTCTAACTAACCGGCTAAACGGACATAAAAAGGAACTACAATGAAAAAATTCAAATGGCTTATCTGGATATTGGTGATCGCAGCGATAGGCGCAGGTATCTGGTATTGGAAATTCAGGGAAGAGAAGACCACCATCGTGCTCAACATAGAAAAACCACATCATGGCACGATTGCCAATACCATTACGGCTACCGGCACTTTACAACCGGTAGATACGGTGGCTGTTGGCTCGCAGGTGTCGGGCACTATCATTAAAGTATTGGTCGATTTTAATAGTGTAGTGAAGAAAGGGCAGTTATTGGCACAGTTGGATAAATCGCTGCTGCAGGCACAGGTAGACCAGTTCAGTGCCAACCTGCAGCAAACAAAATCCAACCTGGTATACCAGCAAAGTAATTACACCAGGCAGTCGAACCTATACCATGTGGGGGCCATTGCCAAGGCGGAGCTGGAAACAGCGCTATACCAGTATAATTCCGCCAAAGACAATATGAACAGTGTGGCCGCGCAACTATCATCGGCCAAACGCAACCTGGGGTTCACTGATATTTATTCGCCCATTGATGGCACGGTTCTCTCGCGCAGTATCAGCGAGGGGCAAACGGTGGCTTCCAGCTTCAATACGCCTACGCTGTTCAGCATTGCCAAAGACCTCACCAATATGCAGGTACAGGCTTCGGTAGATGAAGCAGATATCGGGAATGTATCCAAAGACCAGCGTGTTATTTTCACGGTAGATGCATTTCCGGAAGATACTTTCGCCGGCCGGGTAAAGGAGATCAGGTTGCAGCCTTCCACCACCGCCAATGTGGTTTCTTATACCACGCTTATTGATGCACCGAATAATGACAAACGCTTAAAGCCGGGTATGACGGCCAGCATCTTTATCTATACCAAGGAGGTCGATAACGCTTTACTGGTATCGGCCAGCGCCTTCAGCTTTGATCCGGATACAGTACTTAGAAAGATCTATAAAATTGAAAGAGGAGCGGGGCCACCTGCTAACGTTAAGGACACTGGACAAAAAACAACTGGTAAACCCAGTTATGTATGGTTAAAGAAAGACAGCAGCCTGCAACTACGGCACGTAATGACTGGCATGAACAATGAAACGGAACGGGAGATCCTATCCGGACTCAGTACATCAGATGTAGTGGTAACGGGTTACGAACAGGTAAAAGGCAAGCAGGCGGCTAAAACTACCAGTCCCTTTATGCCAGCCAGGCGGCAAGGCGGTGGTGGTGGCGCGCGGCCACCCCGCTAAATGGACCATCAATTGTAAACTTATTATACGGTATGTTATGACCAATAGGATCCTTGATATTAATAACCTGAAGCGTGAATTCAAAATGGGGAGTGAAACGGTACGGGCACTAAAAGGGGTGTCGTTCCAGGTAGAGGTGGGCGAGTTTGTGACCATTATGGGCAAAAGTGGATCGGGCAAAACCACCTTATTGAATATTTTGGGCTGCCTGGACAAGCCATCGGAAGGCGATTTCTTATTAGACAATGTGAACATCAGTGTAATGACCCGCAATGAACTGGCCCGGGTGCGCAACCGGAAGATTGGTTTCGTATTTCAATCGTATAATTTACTGGCGCGTACCTCAGCATTGGAAAATGTAGAACTGCCCTTATTGTACAATAAGGATATAGGCGCGCGGGAAAGGCACCAGCGGGCGCTGCAATCGCTGGAGGCGGTAAAGCTGGCCGACCGGCTGGGGCACCTCCCAATCAATTATCGGGCGGTCAGCAACAAAGGGTAGCCATTGCAAGAGCCCTGGTAAACCAGCCGGTGATGATATTGGCCGATGAGGCAACGGGTAACCTGGATACGCGCACCTCCTATGAGATCATGGCGCTGATGCAGGAACTGAACCAGCAACAAGGAAAAACGATTTTATTTGTGACGCATGAACCGGATATTGCCGCCTTCAGTTCGCGTACGATTACACTCAAAGACGGGCGGGTAATTAAGGATGTAAAAAATGAAAAGGTATTATCGGCCAAAGATGCACTGGCGGCATTGCCGGCACAGGATGATTAATAAAGTATTACTTCATGAACATCATCAATATTTTCAGGATCGCCTTGAAGGCGCTGTTGCGCAATAAGATGCGGGCATTCCTTACCATGCTGGGTATTATCATTGGGGTAGCGTCTGTAATTACGATGGTGGCTATTGGCCAGGGCTCTAAGAAAAGTATCCGCGATCAGTTGACCACCATGGGCTCAAACATGATCACCCTGCGTCCCAGCAGCAATACCACCGTTGGCGGTGGCGCCAGGCTGGGCGCTTCCTCGCTACAAACTTTAACGGTAGATGATGCCAAAGCCATTGAGGCACAGGGGCAGTACATTACGCAAGTTTCACCGGCTGTAAATGCCAGCGGCCAGGTGATCAATGCCGCCCTCAACTGGCCTACCACCATGCAGGGTGTTGGTCCGGGCTATCTCAACATCCGGGAGTGGAAATTGAAAAGCGGCACCAATTTCACCGACGAAGATGTAAGAACGGCCAATAAAGTATGCCTCATCGGACAAACTATTGTAGAGAATATTTTCGGTGCCGGTGAAGATCCCATTGGCAAATACATCCGCTTTAAGAAAATACCCTTTAAAGTAATTGGTGTATTGGAAGAGAAAGGCGAAAATGCTTTTGGCCAGGACCAGGACGATATCATACTGGCGCCCTATACCACAGTTCAAAAAAGATTGCTGGCCATTACTTATGTACAAACCATCTATGCTTCGGCCATTGATGAACAAAGCTCGCCGCTGGCCACGGCAGACATAATGGCTATTTTACGCAAACAGCATAGATTAAAAAGTACCGATGAAGATGATTTCACTGTTCGTACCCAGGCCGAGCTGATCAGTACAATCAGTTCTACGAGTGAACTGTTGACGGTATTATTGACCGCCATTGCCGGCATTTCCCTGCTGGTAGGTGGCATTGGCATCATGAACATCATGTATGTTTCTGTAACTGAGCGTACCAAGGAGATTGGTTTGCGCATGTCGATTGGCGCCAGGGGTATTGATATTCTACTGCAATTCCTGGTAGAAGCTATTTTCATCAGCATTACGGGGGCATTATTGGGGTGCTATCGGGCATCCTGGCAGCCAACCTGGTAACGCTGATCTTTTCCTGGCCTACGCTCATTTCGGAATCATCTATTATCCTGTCTTTCCTGGTATGTGCTATTACCGGGGTATTTTTTGGGTATTATCCGGCCCGTAACGCATCGCGGCTGGACCCTATTGAAGCGCTGCGTTATGAATAGGTACAACAAACGCAATAACCCAATTATAGATTGAACAGGGAATGTGCATTTGCCGGAACAATGAATATTCTCTATATTCAGGCGCTCTTTTGTCCTTTTTCCGTCCTGCAAAAGCCAGCCTACCCTGAATAGTAATATTCCAACGATAAGGAAAAAATCAACTACTTATGACACCTGTGATTGAGCAATTCAATGCCGCCCTGGAAGAAGATGATAAAATACAGATCACTGCTATTTGCGAGGAAGTGATTCAATCGCTGTATCAGCAACGGAATACCATTTCGACCAGGGAAATAGAGGACATGCTGAAAGGACTGAGGAGTAAACGGCAGTATAAACTGATGGACAGGATATGCGATACCTGTATCCAGACAGGGCTAAACAGTTTCAGGATACGCCGGCAATTAGCGCAGGTACTGATTGAAGAAGGGCTATTAACTGCGGCTATGGCAGTTCTTACCGATCTAATAGAAGATACCATGCAGTCATCAAATCCAGGAACCAGTCACGAAAACAATGAAGCGAATGGTTTAATGGGCCGGATATACAAGCAGTTATATGTTATTACAGACAATCCATCCCTTCCACAAAGCATAGCGTATCTCAACAAGGCAGTATCATTCTATCAAAACACTTATGAGAAGGACAAATCGGCCAATATATGGCATGGTATCAATACGGTGGCGCTGGCTGTCCGTGCCAAGGTTGATAAGATCACGCTTTCCAGCAGGATTGACATTAAGCAAACAGCCAGTGAAATTCTCCAGGTTGTAGAAAGCCTGGATGCCCGGGAACTTGCCAATGATTTTGACTATGCCACTGCGCTGGAAGCCAGTATAGCGTTAGACGATATTGACAACGCCATCAGTTGGGCCGAAAAATACATTCAGCACCCCAAGACTGATGCTTTTGAACTGGCCAGTACCTTGCGACAATTGACCGAGGTATGGCAATTGGGAAAAAGGTTCCAACTACAACGGCTGATCCCCTTACTCCGTGGCGCCTTGCTCAAGAAAGAGGGGGGATACTAACCATCGGGGTGGATGAAATTCAAAAAGGCATCTTTGACAAACAACGGTTTGTACCGGAGCCCGAAAAAGTATTTGGTACGGATGATAGTCAAACTTATGAATGGTATATGAAGGGCGCCAGCCGTTGCTTACCAGTAGCTCGAATAGGCAAAGAGGTGTCAAAAGGCATAGGTACCGGTTTTCTGCTGGAAGGAGAGCATTTGCACAAAAGTCTTAAAGGTGAATTGGTACTACTCACCAATGCGCATGTGGTAACGGATGACAAAACTGATCGGAAAGCACTACGGCCTGAAGAGGCCCTCATAACCTTTGAAGTACTGGGTATTCAAGATCCTTTCACTCCTCTTATCGACCTGTTTTATACATCCCCCTTTCAAGAGCTGGATGTAACGGTACTGCGCTTTGCTAAGGAGGATAATGAACGATTGCGCAATAAACTGGCAGAAAAGAAGATTGAACTATTCCCCATTTCCGAAAAAAAGTTCAGTGCAGATGGCAAAGAGCGGCTGTATATTATTGGTCATCCTGCTGGCGGCACACTGCAACTTTCTCTGCAAGACAATGAATTGCTGGATTATGAAAAACAGTTATTGCATTACCGGACGCCCACCACGGGCGGCAGTTCGGGTAGTCCCGTATTTGATAACGATTGAAACTGATCGGCATTCATCATGCCGGCAGTAGTGAAATGCGCAAACTCAATGGAAAAGAAGGCATGTACCAGGCCAATGAAGGCATCAGGATCAGAGCTATTTTAGATATGGTAAGTAATCAATTAATTTAAGGCTAACTTTAGCAAGCAAAGCGGCTATTGGATGGCAGAACAGGAGTATATACAGCAACAAATACAGCAAGAACTTACCCGCATCAATACTTTGTTGAGTGATCCAGGCTTTATGCTCACCCTGGCAGCTGGGCAGGAAGCCGCTTATTATAGGGCCCTGGATAAAACACCACCCGCCTTTCCACACATACCTGAAAAGCTGATCAGTAAAAACACCCACGAAGAAAAGATAGCCAGTTACCTCTCTGTTTTTTATGCAACTGAATGCAGCATTGGCGCCTTCATGGCACTACAAGGATCAACACCAGTATACTGGCTGCAGCAAATTGTGAATGGCCAACTGGAGGCCGATAACAGGCTGCTATTGCATTGCTTTGCCAGGGCTACCCGCAAAGCAGGGCAAGCATTTCTTACGCAAACGACCATTTTGCCTACTGACAACAGCCAGTTAAGCACGGCGGCTGCCACCTTATTGGAGGCCTTGCAAGCATCCAGCCTTAATACAGCCCCCATCCAATTGGAAGCAATAGACAGTTTATTAAGAGATACCCCTTTTGCACTTAGGATGGCGCAATGCCTGGAACAGGCCAATCAGGGCCTGACACCTGCCACCCACTCTCCTGGTCTTATATCCGCCGGAGAAGGACTTACCATCGAAAAAAGGATTCGGAAGAGCAGATTGCCATTAATATGGCCGGCGCATTTGCTTTGGAAGCAGGCCTTACTTATCTGGGGCATTCCCAGAACAAGCTGCCCTCTCAATTGATCAACGCACTCCTGGCCGATCAACTTAGCCCAGCCAATAAAGGACTATTGGAACGTTTTGCCCATGCCACCTGGAAGACGGGACAGCCTTTCCGTGGACTGGAGCGCATTACCCGCCCTATTTTTATGCCCTTCGACCTGTTACCTGCCGAAGAGCGGGCCAAGGACTGGACCCAGGTAAAGGCAGCTGCTGCCACCATTGGCCAATCTTTATAACCTAGTGCGCTCAAAATCAATGCCCATACCACTTTGAGGGTATTGGTGGTATTACTATTTTTTTACCTTTTGACGGTTCGTGCCGCCCGTCCCTCCCGTATACTTACTGACCTAATGAGCCTATATGCTGAAAGTGTATTTATCTTCTCCATTCTTAGCGCTTAAGGAGCCCCGGGCACAATTCCTGGCCTCCATTCAAAGCAGAACCAGCCTGTATGAGGTGAATGCTATGGAATACTATCTGGGAGAGGATGTGAACATACTGGCCAAATGCATACAGGATGTCAATGAATGTCAGGTTTATGTATGCATCATTGGTTCTACCTATGGCAGTATAGCGAAAGATGAAAAGGGAAACCTTACTGATAAGTCCTATACGCATTGGGAATTTGCCACGGCCAATGAGCGCAAGGCAAGGGGCGAGAACATTGAACGGATCATATTGCTTAAAAACGAAGCGCCTACCGACCCTCATTTACAGCAATGGCGCCGGGAAGCAGAGGCCTTACAGATCCTTCCTAACAACTATACCAAAGATGAAGAAATACCGGGTATCATCCTGGATTGCCTTGACAATTACACCAGCAAACTGGTAGAAGAGCGGTTACAGGATAAAGAAATTCCGGAAGAAACTGTATATCTATGCAATAGGAGCGAACAAGAGCAGGCCTTCTATGAAGTAGTTACCCTCGACCCTATACAGTTTTTTTGTTAACCGGCCATGATAAAGACCTGCCCCACTATTTTATCAGAAGGAAGGAAATGCTATTCGAAAAAGACCAATCACAATGGCTGGATATTGTAATTGAACCTACCGCACCCACCGATATGAGTGCTTTTGCTTCGGTAGAAAGAAAGGTCAAGGCGGCTATACAGGCAAAATTAAACTGGAAAAAGTTCAAGGTAGTGGATGAAGTAACGGTCAGCGGTCTCATTGATTATATGGATCTCAACAAATACGAATGCCTTTCCATTTCCTGGCAGGTAGAGCAGGTCTATTGGAAAAATGAGCATTTCCAGGCTTTCATAAGCCACCTGTACAACAAATACAATGAGTTCAATAAAGAGCATGCATTGAAGAAAAGCAAGGAGCCCCCAAATGACGAGAAGGAGGAAAAGGTTAAACGCATCTATTTCTTTGTGATCCTTAGGTATGTAGACGATCCCGAACTAACAGAGGACGCCTTCCATGAATGTATTAAGAAAATCAATCTGGAAAATAACCTGCCTAAATTCGGTAAAATAAAGACAAAGGATATTCAATCCTGGCTGGATGAGAATGATATTGAAAAGATCGAATACAATCGTGATCAGCTCATCAGCCAGTATGTTAAAGATATACTTGACCACGACCTGTATTACAGGGAAGTGGAAGGCCCTCTGTTAAAGATCATCAAACCCCGCAAACAGGATTACTTTAAATAACCACTATATGTTCGACCTCAAAAGCATTAAGACAAAAGTTACCGAAGACCCCAAAGATTATATTTTAAGCGATGAGGGATTAAAATCGGCCATTCAAATGGCCATCTGGCTGGGTAAGCCTTTGCTGCTAACAGGTGCACCCGGTACGGGCAAAACAAGACTGGCCTATAAGCTGGCTGATATGCTGGCTACTGAAACGCCAGGCCAACAAAACACCTGTGTCTCTTTCCTGGATAAGCCATTTATTTTCGATACGAAAACCACGAGTACCGCCACGGACCTGTTTTATACGTATGATGCCATTCAGCATTTTCAAAAAAGATATGTAGAAGAAAGTAAAACCCAGCGTGTAGTCAAGATCGGCAATGAGGAGAATGAGCATCCTGTTGTTAATATCAATACCATGGAAACGGTGAGCAGCCGCAAAAGCTTGTCATCGGCCCATCCCTTTATTAAACTGAATGCATTGGGCAAGGCGTTGATACAGGGGTATGGTACATCGAACATAATATCCAATCCCGACCTGGAGGAGCTGCAATTGCTCCAGGAGTTCGACAAATTTCAAGCCGGGCCCCGCAGTTCGGTAGTACTTATTGATGAAATTGATAAAGCGCCGCGCGACTTTCCCAATGACCTGCTCAATGAAATAGAAAATATGGAGTTTTCCATTAAGGAGCTCATGAATAAAAAGATACCCCGGCCCGAATTTAATGCCCAGGTGGTAGTGATCATGACCAGTAATTTTGAAAAGAACCTGCCGGATGCTTTTTTAAGAAGGTGCTTATTTTATCATATTCCTCCACCCAACCATACTGAATTAACTGCGATTATGAATAAGCGGCTGGAAAGCCACCTGAAAGCATTGTATGCAGGCAAGGATGATACAAGGCTGATTAGTTTAATAAAATTATTGCCTGGCAATGTAGATGCGGCAGTTAGAGAGTTTGACAATATCAAAAAGCTGATCCGGGAAAAACAGCCGGCCACTGCCGAATTGCTGGACTGGATAAAGGCATTGGAACAAAAGGCTTTTGATGAGGCTATTGACTTTACCTCCCTGAAACCGGAGAAGAAGAAAATATTGGCCGAAGTGGTGCCGGCATTGGCTAAGGGAGATACGGACCAGCAAAACCTGAAGGAAAAGTACAGCAATTAGAAAATAAACCGAATTGCCCGAACAACTGACTTATAAAACGGCATTGACCCGCACCATCATTGCTTCCCTGCATGAGGTAGGTTATGATGTAAATGTGCGGCATGCCCTGGATATTGGCAAGATCATTGCCAATACCGACCTCTCAGCCTATCCCACCATTGCTTCCTTAAAATACCTGATCAGCCCGGTGATCAGCCGCAATAAAGAGGAACAGGAGATCATTCACCAATTATTCGACAAGCTTGATCAGCAATTACAATTGGCCTATATAAGTCCTGCTCCTGCACAAGTAGCGCCTAAAGTCGCAGAGAAGGATACCAAGACAGGTAAGGGCTCCGGCTCCTTTGGCCATACCCTTCGTGAAAAATGGAAGCTATAGCCTGGTGGAAAAAAATTTTGTTGGTATTCCTTTTAGCAGCAGCAGTGGTATTGCTGGTATATTGGCTCCCCCAACTTAGGAGCAGCCCCCCTTACCCAACCTGCTTACGATTGGGGTTAAAGAACCCGTGATCCGTGATGAACCCACCGTTTTCAATGCTTCGTATGACACTACCGGACTGACCGGTGTTACGGTGAATTGGCGAATAGGTGATAGTATTATTATCAACAAATGGTCGGTTGAAACCTACTGGCCCGATACAGGCGCTCACCGGGTTATGGCCTATGTGTATGGCAGGGATGGCAGGATACTCGACTCCACTTACGCGCCATTTAATGTGCTTTGTGAAAGACCACCCATTGTTTCAATCCAACGTTTTACTACCTATGCACCAGGCAGTCAGTTACTGGGGAGAAACATAAAATACTCACCCTATTTTACAAATGCCCAGAAGACCCAACTATATAAATATAAGTGGTACAATAATGAGCAGCTTGCCGGCACCGATTCAGTATACCTATTCACCCGGCGATCGATCCAGAATAATAGCATCAGGCTGGTGGTGGACACCAAACCAGCCCACTGCAATACGGATTCGATTACTGCCGATTATGTAGAGAAAGCTGTTTCGACCCTTGTGATCACTGGTGATGGTGATCTTCCAATCAAGAAAACAGCCCGCTGGGATCATATTGCGTTATCACTTTTGTACTTACTGATCCTTCCATTGATTCCTGCTTATTTACTATACCGGTTACTCAAACGGGTACCTGCCGCTTCCAAAGAAACGGTAACTGAGGATGAAGGAACTGAAGGGCCCTTTGCCATTGAATTTGCCGATCAGCAGCATACGATCAACCCCGAGCCTGAATTGAAAATGCTGGCCGACACTTTGCGCAAAAGGCAAATTAGTGATGTATTGAAACTGCATGTACGCAAAACCATCAACGCCACCATCCGGTCGGGCGGTATACCTGAGTTGATCTATAGCCCGTTGACTAAGCCAACCGACTTCCTCATCTTCCTGGATAATGAAAATAATGACAGCCTGTTAACTCATTTATATGAATACCTGATCGCCAAACTGCAAAAAGAACAGGTATTTATTACTGTATATGAATATTACAAAGAGCCGCTTTTCTTAAGCAACCAACGCCTCAATCATTTTAAATTGCCGCTGGAACGGATAACTGCTTTATATCCCAATACCACTTTGTTTATTTTTGGCGATAGCCGCCATTTCATCTCTCCGTTAAAGAGGGTGCTCAAACCCTGGGTGACAGAAAAACTAAAACCATGGAAAACACGGGTGTTCATTACGCCGTATGCCAAAACTGACTGGGACAAAAGGAATGGCTATTATCCGGCGCCGGTTTCATCATTCTTCCACCCGATATTACAGCACAACCGGCCATTGACCTGGTAGTTAATAACCAGGTGGTGGCCAAAGAGCAGCATCTGCTCAAGATACCCCAAGGTTATTCAGCCCGTTATACAGGTTTCCATGAATTCAAAGCCTTACAGGATTACCTGCAAGATGAATCACTGTTACAATGGGTTTGTTCATTGGCTGTGTATCCTTCGATCGACTGGAACCTTACCCTGGCCATTGGCAAGGCATTGGAAGCAAAACTACAGCAAACAGGCAGCCAGGCAGTGCTGGTCAATTATACCAACCTGCTGAAGCTGGGCAGGATCAGTTGGATGCAGGATGGACAGTTAAGTCAATCGCTGCGTGTTGAGATGTTGGAATACCTGGATAATGAAACGGAAGCGCTGGCCAGGAAAACCCTCTTGCAACAGCTAGGGGCATTGAAATCAACGATCACCGATCAATCGATCATTAAAAACAATGTTGACCTGCATGAAGGTGTGAATACCCTATTGTTAAAGTCGTATGCGGGTAAACAGCTATCCGGGGAAGACAAACAGTTGCTGGGTAATTGGATCGACCAGGGATCGCTCAATACGGCCGAAGAAGTATACCTCAACAAAGCGGATAATACGCTGCTAAAACATCCAGCCAATAGAAACAAGAGTGTCAAACCAGGCAAGTACATAACCATTGCCTCCTTGCACCGAAAGTTGTTTATGGGGGCTACCAGCCTGATCGTATTGATAGCCGGTGTTTTTTTAGCTTTTAGCCTGGTAAGAAAAGATACGCAACTATTTCAATGGTGGACAACAAAACCGGTAGACCAACGATTCATCCTTAAAGGAGTAGATTACAAAGCCAGTGATCTTACAGCAAACTTTAGGATTGACAGTATACCCTACAAAACCAGCTACCTGAACGACAGTACCTTAATTGCAACCGGTTTGCCTATTACCGATACAAGCGTTAGTACACCTTTGTCATTAGTAGGCCCGCAAGGATTGACAGTTGCCCAAGGTAACTTTACACCCAATTCCCGGCAATATACCCTTGCAATTACTACAGCAGCCACGGTACCTGTTTACATATATTATAGTGGCGCCAATGACGAAACGATGGCCCGCTCCATCATCCAGTTATTGCCCTCAAACTTTAGTGATTCCATGATCAAGATAAACGGAAAGGCCGACACTGGTATTCACATCTATTATACGAAGGGGTTTGCTCCTGATGCACAACTGTTGATCGAATCTATTAAAATGGCTTCCGGGATATCAGTGGTTGCCATACCCGATTCAAGTGTGGGTGGTGAACCATCGTACCGGGGATCACCCTCTCCATCAGCATTCGCCAGTATTGCATACCCGTACCATTATCTGTGCTGATCCAACCTTTGAATGAAATATGGACAGGAGGAAGCAGCAAGCGTTTGCTGTTTATTGATATCCGTAATCAAAAATTTTACTATTCAGTTGCGGGAGGAACGACTTCAGCATACAAAATAGAAGAGACCTGTTTAACCCGTAATGGCAGTACCCGGTTTATTCTATCCAACGTAAGTAACAATGGCACCAATCTGCAGGTATTTTTCGTACGGAATATCAAAAACTCATCCATTGAATTTTCCTTTTGTGAAAACACTTATCCAACCAAAGAGGAGGCTTACAAGGTAACAGAGAGCAATTGTGATCATTTCAATTTCATGAACCTGTATTATGAGAAAGATCCCAACAAGATCTATCTGCCTGTGAATGGTGGTGATCTTGAAAAAACAGAAGCCAATAAATTAAGTTCGTTGAAAGGCAAAACAACAACGACCGTTACTATATATCAAAACCTTCTATTCCTGCCGATGGTGGATTCTAATACTGCCAATAGGTACATTCGTCAGGCAGGTATCATCAACAAAATACTAGAGCCAGCCAGTCAGGCAATGAGGGCATCTTCGCCTTTCATCCGGAGTTACCTGGCGATAAACGTGGAAGCTGAACCGGGAAAGGACGGTAAGGACCCCGTTAAGGAACCTGTTAAACAGCCACCGGTGGATCAAAGGAGCCTGATCGTGCAGCGCAGCCCGATTGTAATATCCTGTTCCGCTCCATCGATGAGACCCGCAAGCTGCAAAGCCCGGCCATCGTTTGCCGGCTTGATCTGTCGGCTCAGGTATTATCGAGAATACCACCAGAAGTATTAAACTTCATCAACCTGCAGGAACTAAACCTGGGCACTACCAGTATTCCCGAACAAGAGCTGGACGAAGTCAGGAAAAGGCTGCCCAATTGTAAGATCATCTATACGCGCCTATGAGCAAGAACTGGGTTTTGTGACCTTCACCAAAGACAGGATTGATAAAAGAGCGAATTGCTCCTTTTAAAGATAATCGACGAGTTAAAAAGTACCGCACCTCCATAATCAGGATCGAAGGAAAATATTCATCTGACGCACAAAGGGAATTGCTACAGACCAACGTCAATACTATTAAAAACTACTTCTATCAGCGAGGTATTAACCAGCAGTACGGCCAGATTGTGGAAAGCATAGAAAACTATTATGATATTGTGATAGAAAAAGGACAGGAGACGCTCACCACCAAGTATGCTAAAAACCAGATGGATCAGATCCAAATCATCGGTATCAACTTCCCAGGTCCCGCCGCAAAATAAATTCCCTATTTTGCGGGTGTATCTAAACTGAACATTACCGATGACCCAACTTCGCGCTGCCATTATAGGCTGTGGTAAAATGGCCCATGTACATGCCCAGGCATTGATGAATATAGCAGAAACCATACTGGTAGCTGTTCAAAGCCGTAGTATGGACAAAGCCAAAGCCTTTGCCGCCCAATACAAGGCCGAGCCCTATACGGATATTGCCGACATGATCCGCCACGAAAAGATAGACCTGGTGGTTATTTGTACGCCCCACCCTGCCCACAAAGAAGCCACGGTAACAGCCTTTGAAAATGGCGCCCATGTATTGGTAGAAAAACCACTGGCCATTAGCCTGGCCGATTGTGATACCATGATCGCAGCAGGAGCAGCAGCGGGTAAACAATTGGGCATGATCAGCCAGCGCAGGTTCTTCCCTTCGTGCCTACGCATAAAACAAGCGATTGACGCCGGCAAACTGGGAACGCCCATGCTGGGCTTTGTGGTCATGTATGGCTGGCGCGATGAAACCTATTATAAGAGTGATCCCTGGCGCGGTAGCTGGGCCGCAGAAGGCGGCGGGGTACTGGTAAACCAGGCTCCCCACCAGCTCGATTTGCTGCAATGGTTCATGGGCAGTGAATTTGATGAGCTGTATGGTGTTTGGAACAATATCAACCATCCCTATATTGAAGTAGAAGATACGGCAGCCGCCATCATCCGGTTTAAGAATGGCGCCATTGGCAATATTATGGTCAGCAATGCCCAGAAACCCGGCATATATGGCAAAGTGCATATCCATGGCTCCAATGGCGCTACGGCCGGTGTACAAACCGATGGCGGCAGTATGTTCCTGCCCGGCCGGTCCACCATCACCGAACCACCACTCAACGACCTATGGACGGTTGCCGGTGAAGAAGGGCTTTTACAACAATTTCAACAGGAAGATACCCACCTGTTCAACAGTGTAAACCCGGTGGAGTATTTCATCCGCCTGCAACAACGCGATTTTATTGTATCCGTAATACAACAACGCAGGCCCCTTGTCAATGGACAGGATGGAAGAAGAACGGTTGAACTGTTCAATGCTATTTATCGTTCCGCCCAGGAAAGAAAACCGGTTAAATGGCCTTTGTATGGCAACGAGGCATAGAGGCAACAAGGCATCGAGACAATGAGGGCTTATCGGTACTACTTCATTTTATGGTACATCTGTTCCAATACGTTTTCTGTCCTCATGCGCCAATCAGGAAGACCTTTGGGCCAGTCAAATTCATAGTCAACAATTACCTTTCTTAACACATCATATCCTTTACGGGCCTGGGTGCTGTCGTAAAAACAACGGAGCCAGGAACCATGAATGTCTTCCCAATCGGGCATACCAATACCTCCACTGTACCACTCAAAAATATCCGGCAAGCCCGCGAAGTTGATCTTGGTCTTTTGCCGCAGAATATTGTCGCGGTAGAATAAGGCATAAAACTTCACGCATTGTTTAGCCCTATTGGCAATGGCACTGTCGGTCTCCGGTTGTTCTGGTGTTAGACGCCATTGGTTGTTCAACGGATGAAAGGGATCATTCAGCCTGTTCCTATGGATCATGCCATCGGACGATAAATTGAGGTATAAAGTCGTACCTGTTTCATTATTGGCTGTGAGGCGCAGGCTTCCGGAATTCAGTTCATTGATATGCCAGGCCCTTTCCTGCTTATCGGTAGTAAGCACCAACACCCGTTCTTTACCTTCTTGTTTGATACGCCAATGACCAGCGGCAAAATCTCCCCTGGGAGAAGCGACGTAACTACTATCCGTAAAAATATCAAGACCGGGTACCACATGCCCTCCTCTTGCATTTTCCAACAGCTCGGCCGAGGTAGCCCCTTCGGTACTGCCGACTTCCCAATGTTGGCAAAGTATATCCAATTCATTGACCCGTTTAATACCTGCCAACCGCGTCATACCCGTATCACCGGTAGCAATGGTCTCTTTATAGATATAGGGTGCGTTGGCATTGGGCTTGTCGTCGTCTTTGCCACCTGTAGCCCCACCCCCCGCAGGCAGTCAATAGCCCTGCCAGGGGCAATACAGCGATCAGGTATGCATACAGCATGCGCATAATGGTAACTCCTGGGGTTTTAATACCCATAACAGGCCAGGTTTGGCTGCCAAAATAAAATAAATAATGGATTATTCTGTTTTAGAGTGAGCTCAAATTCAACTAATTTCGACAGCATTAAAATCTGACCGGTTGAGATTTATACCCTTCTTACTTTGTGGCTTCCTCTTTTGTGTGCATTTCACTGCTCAAGCCCAGAAGAAACCGGCTTATGTGACGGGCAAAGTAGTGGACGAGAATGAACAACCTATTGGCCGCGTATCGGTCACCATCCTGGGCCGCCGAACGGGCACCTCAACTTCGGACTCCGGCACTTTTCGCTTGCAAGCCCCTGCCGACAAAGCTTTCGCCATCGTATTTTCTTATACAGGCTATAAGACAGAACAACGCAATTTCCTGCTGAACGAACAGGAAGAAGAACGGATCGTGATCCGGCTGGAAAGAGGCGCGCGGCAACTGGATTCGGTAGTCGTAACCGATCAACGGCAAAGACGGGAAGCCGGCCTTATTGTACTCAACCCCAAGAATGCCATCAATATTCCCTCACCCACAGGCGGTATTGAAAGCCTGATCAAAGTATTTGTAGGCTCTAATAATGAACTGACTTCCCAGTATTCGGTCCGCGGAGGTAATTATGACGAGAACCTGATCTATGTAAACGATTTTGAGGTATTCCGCCCCTACCTGGTACGAAGCGGTCAACAGGAAGGATTGAGCTTTATCAATCCCGAGATGGCGCGGAATGTCAACTTTTACAATGGCGGCTTCCAGGCCCGTTATGGCGATAAAATGTCGTCTGTACTGGATATTCAATACAAGAAACCCAAACAGTTTGGCGGATCGGCCTATATCGGCTTGCTGGAACAGGGCCTGCACCTGGAAGGTACCAGCCGCAATAATAAATTCAGCTTCCTGGTAGGCGTGCGTAACCGCAGCAACCGCAACCTGCTGAAGAGCCAGGAAACAAAAGGTAACTATGTGCCTTCTTCTTCCGACCTGCAAGCTTTGCTTACCTACCAGATCAATAGCCGCAATTCCCTGGAGCTTTTGGGCAACCTGTCGCAAACCAAGTTTACCCTGGTACCGGAATTCAGTCAGCTTACCACTTCGGTATTTTCGCCTTTTTCAGTGCCAACCTGGGGCTGGATATTTACTTTGAAGGACGTGAAGAAGATCGCTACCGCACCAATATGCTGGGCCTTTCCTGGATACAACAACCCCGGAAGAACCTGCGTCTTAAATGGATGGTAAGCCGCTTTGAGAATGACGAACGTGAGTCGTTGGATATTACGGGTGCTTACCTGTTTGGTGACCGTTCATTTGATAAAGGCAAGCCCGATTTTGATTGATCGTCAACCCGCTGGGCGCAGGGGTATACCAAACCTTTGCCCGAAATAAGCTGAATATCGGCATCTGGAATGCCTCACATAAGGGTACCCTGGATAAAGGAAAGCATTATTTTCAATGGGGCCAAAGTGTGGAAAGGCAAACGATCAATGACAAACTGAACGAATGGGAATACAGGGATTCGGCCGGCTATAACCTGCCTTATAATCCAAATATGTTTGAGTTGAGCAAAGTGATCAAGTCAAAAGCCGACATCGACATTACGCGCCTCTCCGGATATATACAGGATAATATCATCTTCAATGACTCTACCGGCTTTACCTTACAGGCAGGCTTACGGTATAATTACAATACGCTCAATAAAGAGTTCCTGCTTTCGCCCCGGGCAGGGTTTTCCTGGAAACCGGCCCATTGGAAAAGGGATATGATCTTCCGGGGAGCTGCCGGCATCTATCACCAGCCGCCGTTTTACCGCGAATTAAGGCGTTATGATGGTACGGTGAACAAAGATCTTAAAGCACAGAAAAGCTGGCAAATAACGGCCGGATTGGATTATAATTTCAAATATGGCGCCCGGCCTTTCCGCCTTACTGCCGAAGCCTATTACAAAAACATGTGGGATGTAGTGCCGTATGATATCGACAATGTACGGCTGCGCTATTTTGGCGAAAACCGCGCCAAGGCTTATGCCGCCGGCCTGGAATTGCGCCTGTTTGGGGAACTGGTAAAAGATGCAGAAAGCTGGATCAGTATTGGCTTTATGCGCAGCCGGGAAGACCTGGACAAGGACACCTACTATGATTACAAACTGGATTCTTTGAATAACCCGCTTGACAGCACGCTGAAAGAAGGAGGCTGGTTGCGTCGCCCTACAGACAGGCTGCTCACCTTTGGCATGTTCCTGCAGGATTACCTGTCTACCAACAAGAACTTTAAAGTATACCTCAATTTTCTGTATGGCAGTAACCTGCCTTATAATATTCCCAATAGCGTTAAATACCGCAACGCGCTGGTGATCGAGCCCTATATGCGGATAGATATTGGTTTCAGCGCACTGCTGCTTGACAGCGAAAAAAGCAACCGCCGGAGTCATAGCCCCTTCCGCAATTTTGAAAATATATGGGCTACGCTGGAGGTCTTCAACCTGATAGACCGCGACAATACGATTTCCTACCTGCTGATCAAGGACTTTTCCAATGCCACCTATGCCATGCCCAACCGGCTTACACCACGACTGCTGAACCTGAAGCTGATTGCGAGGTTCTAAAAAGGCAACGGAGGCAACGAGGCATCGAGTGCCTGGTATCAGCTGCCTCATTGACTTTTCCCTGTTGCCTTTGTTTTGACCTCATTGCCTCAATGCCTTTTTGCCTGGTTGCCTCTCTCATATTGTAATCCTGGGGTCTGTTTTATTCCCAAAAGCGCATTTTTAATTCCCATAATGGGAGAATCGACCCTGGTTGGCATCCATTAACTCGATGGCAATCAAGCCTTTCCGAATCCGGCACCGGATTGGTATATGATGGCACAAATCCCTTTTCCAGTGAAACACAATATTAACCCCGGCATTGAGCAACAAAAGACAGCACAGCAATCGGCAATCCAACGACAGTTGAGCCGTCTGTTACCTCAAACACCGGTAGATCCAGCATCCGAGAATGCGCTCAACACAGAAAATAAAAATATTGTGATAACAAAAGTACTGGTACGCCCGAATCCCTTTTTCACGGCCATTACACTGGATGTGGCCAGCGAACACAGCCGGCATACGATTGTGCGGATGTATGATACAGAAGGGCATATTGTAAAGATGTTCAGCTGGTTCCTGGTAAAGGGTACAAATGTTACCAGCATTAATGAGATCAACGCACTTAGCGAAGGAACCTATCACCTGGATATGATCGATAACGAAGGCAAACTTTTATATAGTACAAACGTGACCAAGGAAAACATAACGCATTAGTGATCCCTGCGCCCCCTAAAAGGAAGGCCGTCCCGTGTTGCAGGATGGCTTTTTTGTTTTGGCAAATAGTTAGAATAGAAACTTCTAATTTTGGGTATGACCAAGTTAAGCGTAAACATTAACAAGTTTGCCACCCTGCGCAATAGCCGTGGTGGCAATAATCCGGATGTAGTAAAGGCAGCCATCGATGCCCAACGCTTTGGCGCCGACGGAGTAACAGTTCATCCCCGCCCCGATGAACGGCATATCCGCTACCAGGACGTGCGGGATATTAAAAAGATCATTACCACAGAATTTAATATTGAAGGCAATTGCCGGGAACAGAAATTTATCGACCTGGTTCTGGAAGTGAAACCACACCAGGTAACGCTGGTGCCAGATGCTGAAGGGCAGCTCACCTCCGATCATGGTTGGGATACCATTGCCCATGCCGGTTACCTGCGCGAAACGATTGGTCTATTCCGTTCGGCAGGTATCAGGGTTTCTATTTTCGTAGATCCGGTGGTGGAAATGGTCAATGGGGCAGCGGCTACGGGTACGGACCGTATTGAGCTGTATACTGAGGGTTTTGCCCGTGAATACCTTATCAATAAGGAAACAGCCATTGCACCTTACAGGACAGCCGCCATCCGCGCGAATGAACTGGGACTGGGCATCAATGCCGGTCATGACCTGGACCTTCAAAACCTGGCCTATTTTGCTCAACAGATACCCGGCTTGCTGGAAGTATCCATTGGCCATGCCCTGATTGCCGATGCCTTGTACCTGGGTTTTGAGAATACGATACAGTTGTATAAAAGGCAGCTGCGGTAAAATAGCTGCGAGGTATGAGCTGCGAGCGGCGAGCTAATTAATAAAATACAAAAGCAGCGGGCTTGACCTAAGAGGTTCAAGCCCACTGCTTTTTCAATGCTGTATTTGCTAGAAGCTCATAGCTCGAAGCTTGCGTTTTTAATCGTAGTGAAGCTTCAGCTCTACTCTTCTGTTCTCTGTGCGGCCTTTGGCAGTTTTGTTATCTGCAATGGGTTTATCCTGGCCAAAACCGGCTGACTTCAACCGATCGGCGCCAACACCTTTACCACTAAGGTAATCATAAACGGCTTTAGCCCGCTTTTCGCTGAGTGTTTGGTTCGATGCTGGTTTACCGGTATTATCGGTATGGCCTTCTACGTCCAATTTCAGGTTGGCATCTTCACTCATCAGTTTGGCTACATCATCCAACGATTTATTGGATTTGGCCAATAGTTTGGCGCTACCGGTAGCAAAGAAGATATTCCGGGCGGCCACATCAATGCGCTTCTTCACTTCGGCCGTTACTTCGGGACAGCCATTGTTGGCAACTGTACCAGGCAGATCGGGACATTTGTCTTCCTCATCATTCACGCCATCTTTATCACGGTCGGGCACAGGGCAACCCTGGTAACGGGCTACACCTTTTCCCTGGGGCATTTATCCTCTTCATCATTGATACCATCGCCATCAGTATCAGGAATAGGGCAACCCTGGTAACGTTCCAGTCCTTTTTCGTTGGGACATTTATCGTCCTTATCAGGAATACCATCTCCATCGGTATCGGGGCAACCATTAAACTGGGCCAGGCCCTTCACCTGGGGACAAGCATCGAGGCTATCGATAATGCCATCACCATCCGTATCGGGTGGCGGTGGGGGTAATGGTGGAGGCGGAATTACCTTGGGGGTTGTTTTCCGTTTACCGATCACACCGGCCAGGCCAATGCTATGGAAAAATGATGATTGGTATTCTCGGTTATTCCGATGCGGTACTGGGAATTGATCAACAGGAAGGCTTCATCAAAAAGATTCACCTGTAAGCCTACCCCAGCGGGGATGAATGCGCCCCAATAGCCTTTGTATTTTGAACCGCCGATACCAACCTGAAAATAGGGAGATACCACATATTTATTGCTGAACATTTTACCTCGTATAGAGGCATCCAGTTCCAGCAACAGGTTATCCTTACCACTGTTGGTACCGTCTTTAAACGGATAATCGAGGAAGGAACCTGAAAGGGTACTCGTAAAATCAAAACTAGGTGTTAGTCCCTGGATATAGTTAATAGCTAATCCGGGAGACATTTCCTTGATCTTTCCGAATTGTTTATTACGCAATGCGGAACCAAGGGAAGTAGAGCGAATGGCTTGCGCCGATTTGAAATCATTAAAAATAAAGTGAACGCCGAATGTAGGATTCTGTATATAATCTTCATCCTGGCCAAAAACAACCATGTGCCATAGTAGTAGGGCGAGCACAACGCCTGAGATTTTCTTCATAAAACCAGTTTGGTTCGGTAATGAGCAAATGTAGCGGGTAGGAATTAAATGCAGAAATTATTTATTATCTTCAGTCTCACTTGTCCCGACTGGCTTTTGCCGGCCCAGGTATTCTACCTTTACACGTGTTAACCCTCGCCCAGTATAGCCCAATTTGACAGCCGCGGCACGGCTTAGATCAATCAACCGGGGTTTTTGGGATGCATACGGTCGGTAATTCGCAGGATCACACTTTTCTTATTGCGGCTATTGGTTACCCGTACCCAACAATTGAGGGGTGGGTATTGCTGGCGGCGGTCATACCCTTTGACTGAAGATCTCTCCATTGGCTGTTTTACGGCCTTCAAATTTATTGTGGTAAAAGCTGGCTACGCCATACTGTACCCGGGCAACATTTCTTTTTGGGTCAATACGATGCTGTCTTTCGGCTCGTCCTGGGCCAACAACGCCACTGTTGGCGTTCCGGTAAGCAGTAAAGCATACAGAATACGTTTCTTCATAGAATATTGGGGGATTTTTACAGGATCGATTTGTCGGCGAAATACCGCTCCTCAGCACTTTATCTTCTGCATAGATATCATCATAGATCCTCAGTTTACCGTTCTTCCCTTCGCAGGAGAAATAACGGATATAGATAGGCACCCGGTGAAAACCAGATACAATATGTTTTTCCTGGCGGGCGATCCAATGCCGCAGGGTATCGGGATGGTGCTTTAAGGTATCATCCCGAACTAGGAAATCGGCCAGTTTCAGGAAATCTTTTACGCGCACACAACCATGGCTCAGGGCCCTGTTGGCCCGGCTAAACATCCAACGTACGTTGGTGTCATGTAAGTATACACTGTATTTATTGGCAAAGTTAAATTTCAATACACCCAGTGAATTATCATCGCCCTGCCGCTGTTTGAGCAGGTAGGGGAAATATTTTTTGCTGAGCTGGCTCCAATTAATCGTATGAGGATCAATGATACTATCATTCTTGTCTACCACCATCAGGTTTTCCTTATTGAGGTATTCCACGTTCTTCTGATCTTGGGCAGCATTTCCTTAAAAATGATGCTATAAGGTACTGTCCATTGGGGATAGATGATAAAATTAGATACACTGGAAGTAAGCAGGGGCGTTCTGGTTTTGGGCTGTCCTACAATCACCCTCGATTCCATGACTACTGTATCCATGTTGATCACCTGCAGGTAAAAAGAGGGCAGGTTAACCCAGATATAAGTCAGCGGCAGGGTATCGGGCAGCATCTTGTACCGGTCCATATTAATAGCCACCCGTTTGAATTTTTCCCAGTCGGTATTGTTGAGGCTATTCACTGTATTTTCATTGATCTTACCGGTAGGTTTTAATCCTTTTCCTTCCTGGTAGCGCATGAGGGCCTGGCGCCAGGCTGCCGTATCAACCGGTTCAGTAGCCGAAGCCAGGATATCTTCTTCAAACAGGCGACGCTGCACAACATTGCGCAAGCTGGCAGAGTCTTTATTGGGATAGTTGATATAAGTATAACGCCGGAAAGCCGGGATAGAATCGAGGAAAAATTTAAGGCCTACTTTCAGGGAATCATATCCTGCGTGTTTAGGCTCCAGGTCATGAAAAGTGGCCGTCACATTATTGGTATGCCGCATGAGGTGGAAAACCTGGTTGTAGAAGTCTGTGGTGAGAACAGAATCACTACGCATGGTAATGCTGTCTTTATTCAAGCGACCCAACTTCAGGTGGCGGGTAGATAGAAAGAAGGCATCGGTGAGCATGAGGTCGGCACGAGACCATAAAGCGGCATCCTTGCGTGCCACCGAATCAGTGGCAATCCTTACGCGAACACCCGCCAAAGCCCGCAGGTGATAATCGGAAGGGAATAACCCATATTCTTTGGACCGTTCTATGAAAGCGAAGAGTGAATCGCCCAGGGGCGACCAGCTTTCCTGCGCACACCAGAGTGGTTGGTAATTTTCCTTTTCATACAAGCCGTATACGAGGGAATCATTGGCCAGCAGTACGGTATCATTCAGCCGTCCTTGTTATCAATGATGAAAGTAAGGGCTTTCCGGAGATTATCGCTTACCCGTACTTCAAACTTCTCCGGCACTTCCACAATATCTTTTTCCGGAGGCTTTACGGTAGGCATATCACAAGCCGACAGGAAGAATAAACAGATTAAAACACCACTACCCATCAAACCCGCATACGTACTTTTATTCATTGTTTTTACTTAATTGATCAGTGCAAAAAGTTAGTATCTTTCAACAGAGATGGATTTAAGCATCAACCAGTTGCAATGATATACAAAATAGCACTTCAGCGTAATATTTTACTAATGTTGATGTTAATTTTTTCCACCAGGGAATACTGAATGCACAGGACCAAGGATTAAATCGCTACGGTGCGGCAGTAATTGACAATCTCTCCACGTACCGGGCGCAAGTAAAAGCCGATCCTTCCAAGCAGATGGTGGAGTTACACTCCCTGATGCCTTCCCTGCAATATGAGCTCCGCTATGGCACTACACAAAACTTCATGCACCGCCGGATGTATATCCCTCCTACCCGCCATACCTTTTAAGGGCGCCTGCCGCCCAGGCACTGGCTGCTGTAGAACAGGAATTGGCCAGCAAAGGATATGGATTAAAAATATTTGATGCTTACCGTCCTTATTCTGTTACGGTGAGCTTTTGGGAGTTGGTAAAAGATGAGCGGTATGTGGCCAATCCTTCCAAGGGGTCGGGCCATAACCGGGGCTGGCTGTAGACCTTACCCTGGTTGATCTAAAAACGGGCCAGTCTTTGGATATGGGTACTGATTTTGACAATTTCACGGATACTGCTCACCAAACCTTTACCTTTTTGCCGGAAACGGTGCTTAAAAACCGCCAGTTGTTGAAAGCAACCATGCAAAAACACGGTTTTACCCCTTGAAACGGAATGGTGGCATTATTATTGGCCCAACGACAGAAATTATGAGGTGTTGGACATTGGGTTCAATAAACTCAGGAAGTAAGGATAATTACCGGGCACTCAAATTTGCTCAAACGCCACTACTGCACTGGTAATGATCAGTCCATAAATATGGGGGAATGTATCTGCAATGGAGGGAGACCATTCATAGATGAGCTGGCTGGTTAATTTATCCGTATCAATCACCAGCTTTACCAGGTTGGTTTTGCCTTTGAAGTAGCGATCCAATACGCCAGGGATCTGTTCGGCTTGTGAGCAGTGGATAAAGCCTTCATCTTTCAAAGAAGCGGCTTCATAGAAGCCAAGCGGGGTTGCTGCATCCCATTCGGCCTGGGTGGTGATGTGATAAATGGTTGCCATGGTTACTATATGATTCTTTTGATGTGTTGCTGCAGCATGAACAGGTCGGCTAAAACAAAGGCAGTCACCGCTTCCAATACTACAGGCACCCGCAAAGCAATACAAAGATCATGGCGGCCTTTCACGGAAAAAGTTTCCTGTTCACCCGTTTCCCAATTCAAAGTAACCTGCTCTTTCGGTGTAGAGGAGGTAGGTTTAATAGCAATCCTGAATACCAGTTCATTGCCATTGGTAATACCGCCCACTACCCCACCGGCATGGTTGGTACGTGTTTTACCGCTATTGTCTTCAATGGCATCATTGTGCTCACTGCCAAACATACGTGCAGCTGCGAAACCGGTTCCAAATTCAATACCTCTAACAGCAGGAATGGCAAATACAGCATGGCCCAGTACAGATTCTACTGAATCGAAGAAAGGTTCGCCCAATCCAATAGGCAATCCATTGACCCGGCATTCAACAATACCACCAATGGTATCTTTGGCATCAATGGCTTTCTGCAATCCTTTATCCAGGTCGGCCTCCCCGCCAATTTCGAGGATGGATGCTTTTACTTCACTTTGTTGAAGGGCCAATAGTTTTTGGCAATTACACCGGCAGCTACCAGACAAACGGTAAGCCGTCCACTGAAATGACCGCCCCCTGAAATCTTCAAAACCACCAAATTTTTGATGGGCTACAAAATCGGCATGTCCAGGCCGGGGAACCGCTCTTTGCTTTTCATAATCACCAGAACGGGTATTCTTATTGTCGAACAAAATGGTGATGGGAGCACCAGTGGTTTTATTATTGAAAACACCTGTTTTAAAGATGGGAATATCATCTTCTTTACGTGGCGTAGTACCTTTTTGCATACCACCCTTACGACGTTCTATATCCGTCATAAAATCATCTACCGTCAATGGGAGACCTGCCGGGCAGCCATCGATGTTAACGCCTACACTTTCACCATGTGATTCACCAAAGATGGTAACCCTGAATATTCTGCCAAAACTGTTCATTCCTTAGTTTTATATCGTTAAGTCAACACCACAAAGCCAGCCGCTTTGCAATAGCCGTCACCAGCCAGAGGCTGGCGACTGAGCATTAAGTAAATGATCTTGCTTCTTCAATCTGCACAGCTGCGCCCAATTGCTCAATATGTTTATAAAAATCCGGGTAAGATTTATTGATGGCCTGGGCTTCTTCGATGGTCGTAGCGCCAGCAGCTTTTAAACCTGCTACTGCACAGGCCATAGCAATACGATGATCGTGATGGGAATGGGTTTGAGCTCCTTTCACACCGGTACCGCCATGGATGATCATGAGATCATCCTGCAGGTCGATCTGAATACCCATCTTACCAAATTCCTGTTGAAGGGTCAATGCCCGGTTGCTTTCTTTATGGGTAAGGCGTGAAGCTCCTTCTATCACCGTTTTGCCTTCACAATAAGCAGCCAGGGCTACCAGTGGAGGAAAGAGGTCGGGGCATTCGGTGGCATTGAAATGAAATGCTTTCAGCTTAGCCGGGCCGATCTCAATTTGCTCCGCCTCTACGGAAAGCCTGGCTTCACTGCTCATCAGGGCCTGGAGAATGGCTTTATCGGCCTGGGTAGAAAACACATCCAGCCCTTTTACGGTGATATTGCCTGCAATGGCGCCAGCAACCAGCAGGAAGGCACCACCACTCCAATCGCCTTCTACGGTATAGGTAATGGGCAGGAAAGCAGACTGGTTCACAACGGCTTCACCAAAATAAAACTCCTCGTAATTCCTGTTCTCCACATCCCAGCCAAAATGTTTCATGACCTGCAAGGTCAGGTCGATATATGGTTTGCTCTTCAGGTCTTTCACCGTGAGGGCTACATCACTGGCGCCGGATGCTGCATAAGCAAACAACAAACCAGTGAGGAATTGAGAGCTCAATGACCCATCTACTTCAATGGCCGCAGGCTTCAAGGGGCCTTTTACTTTCAGTGGCAGTTTGCCTGTATTGATTCAATCTCTACACCCAATTGTGGCAACACGGTATCAAAGAAATCCATGGGCCGGGTAAGTAAACTACCCTCTCCATTGATGGTAATGGTCTTATTGCTCAATGCTACCAGGGGGTAAACATACGGATGCCCAAACCACTTTCGCCACAGTTCACCTCACCTGCATCGGGATTTACGCCATTGCTGGTGATCTTTAAGGAACCATCGGGCAACTGTTCTACATAAGCGCCCAGGCCACGGATAACAGTCAGGGCCGCCCTATCGTCGTTGGAGTTGCCGGGATTCTTAATAATGGTCACTCCCTTGCTGAGTAAGGCCGCCGCACAAGCTCTTTGCATGGAGCTTTTAGAAGTAGGCGCCTGGATGACACCCTGTATGCCCGAGGGCTGAATAGTTGCGATCATATCTTACGGTTCATTGTTAGTGGTGACACCTTTTCGGAAAGGTATCACCGCTAACAATATTTAGATTTCTGAAATTAGTTTCTCTAATTGTACCATCGGGATGCTCTTTACTACGCCTTTGCCGATCTTATCGAGCAATACATAATTCATTTCCTTCTTCTCCCGCTTTTTATCCATCTTGAGGATTTCAAACGCCTTTTTCCTATCATAATCTGTATGTACAGGCAATCCATATTGCGCCAGCACCCTGATCACTTTTTCACTGTCTTTGAATTTTACCAATTGTGCCGATAGCTGGCAGGCTACTACCATACCAATGGATATGGCCTGGCCATGCGAAAGCGCATACATGTTTTCAATGGCATGTCCCAGCGTATGGCCAAAATTCAGCAGGCGCCGTTCTCCCTGTTCAAACTCGTCTTTCTCCACCACGGTTGATTTGATCACGGCATTGCGACGGATGAGCTTACCCAATGCGGCTTTATCTTTTTGGTAAAACTTCAGTTTGTTTTTTTCCAGTTCCCTAAACAGGGCTGCATCTTTAATACAGCTGTGTTTGATGATCTCGGCAAAGCCATTGATCCACTCACTATCGGGCAGGGTTTTCAGGAAGCTGTAATCATACAAGAGGAAATCGGGTTGGCGGATGGTGCCTACCAGGTTTTTGTAGATGCCTACATCAATACCATTCTTACCGCCAATAGAAGCGTCCACCATGGCCAGGATGGTAGTGGGCACAAAACCCACCCGCAAGCCACGCATGTATACTGCCGCTACATAACCGGTAAGATCCGTAATAACCCCGCCGCCAATACCAATTAAGACAGTCTTGCGGTCGGCCCCTTTTTCAATCAATTGTTCAATTACACTATTGGCGGTAGCCTGTATCTTATACTGTTCACCTGGTTTCAGCACAATGGTATGCCAGCCTTTGAACTTTTTAGCTTGTGCCCGAAAGATGTTCTCATCCGTGATCAATACAGCATGTTCCTGATCGACGAGCTTAGTGAGATAGGAGAAATCAGCATCGAAATAATAGCTTACCTGCTTAGCGGTGAACTGATAGGTTTTCTTTTGCATTCCATCAACGATTTCAAACCCCGGAGCCCGGTGTTTATAACTGTATTTTATCAAATACTTCCAGTTCGCTTTCCAGCGTCTTCGTCTTATGGTATTCTTCCTGCCTGCCTAAGAACTCAACGACCTGTTTAAGGGTACTTGGGTTGACCGACAGGGCGGCATAAGTTTCTTCCCACTGGAAGGGATTGTTGATCAACTTGGTTTCATTGATCCATTCCATCGCATCGGTGCGGATGCTTTTTACCACCTGCGAGAGGTTTTGGGCCGGGTGCAATTGTATCAGCACATGCACATGATCTTCCACGCCATTTACTGCCAATACATGAATACCTTTTTCCCCGGCACGTTTCTGCATTTGGGAAAACAGGATGGTACGGATAGGCTTGGTAAGCAAGGGCTCACGGTTTTGTACGCTCCAAATAATATGGACAAACAGATAAACTTTATTCTGGTTATTTATCATGCGTGTATTATTTAAGCGCGTACTTAACGCAGCTTTTTTGCCGTTTGCTTCGACAAACCCCGATCAACGGTGGGTCGCCCTGTGGTACAGCACTTGCAGGGCTGCAGGGCGGCTCACCTTAATCTACCGCCAGGCTACAGGATGGCAGCCTAACAAAATCAACCTATGCGTTCATGATCTTGTTCTGGTGGCTGATACTTTCCATGTGCACTGCGTCGAAATACTTAGTAATAAATTCTTTGGAAAGTCCCAGTTTATCGCCTTGCCTGAAAGCCCTTTCGAGGATCTCATTCCAGCGGTTGGTTTGCAGGATGGTGATGTTGTTGTTCTTCTTGTATTCACCGATCTTTTCTGCAATCTTCATACGCTGACCGAGGATCTGCATCAGTTCATCATCGAGGTGATTGATCTGCTGGCGCAGCTTTTCAAGGGCTACGTGGAATTCTTCGGAGTTGCTGTCTTCTTTACGCCATACGATTTCGCTCAGCATTTCGGACAATCTTTCCGGGGTGATCTGCTGTTTGGCATCGCTCCAGGCATTGTCGGGATCGATATGGCTTTCTATGATCAGTCCATCCATATCCAGGTCAATTGCTTTCTGAGCTACATCCTGGAGGATATCGCGGCGGCCGCAGATATGGGAAGGGTCATTGATCATGATCATACCGGGGTTGCGCCTTTTCATTTCAATGGCGAGGTGCCACATGGGGGCATTGCGGTATTCGGTATTGCCGTAAGCACTAAAGCCACGGTGTATCAGTCCAATTTGTTTGATGCCAGCTTTGGCTACTCTTTCCACAGCACCAATCCACAATTCGAGATCGGGGTTGATGGGGTTTTTGATCAATACAGGCACATCGGCACCACGAAGGGCATCGGCCACTTCCTGAACACTGAAAGGGTTTACGGTAGTACGGGCGCCGATCCACAATACATCCACATCAAAATGGAGGGCATCTTCTACTTGCTTGCCGGTAGCTACTTCTACAGTAACAGGCAAGCCAGTCGCACGCTTGGCTTGTTGCATCCAGGCCAGGCCTTTGGTACCAATACCTTCAAAACTACCGGGCCTTGTACGGGGCTTCCAGATGCCTGCACGCAGCAGGTCTACCTTACCGGTAGCGGCCAGTCGTTGCGCCGTTTCCATTACCTGTGTTTCGGTTTCGGCGCTGCAGGGTCCTGATATAATTAAAGGACGTTTATTCCACTTGCTTTGAACAAGTTCTTTCATGGTGTTGGTGTCGATTGCTTGCATATTTTTTGGTTGATATGTTGATAAGTTAATTGGTTGACAGGTGGCTAAAAATCAAGGCTGGTTTTTACTTTTCAACCTGTCAACTTTTCAACCTGTCAACTACCTGCGACTATCCGCATCATTCATCCTGATCCTTCTTCCCTTATAGTTCTTTCCGTCAATGGCAGCTATCATTTGTTTAGCTGCTCTTTATCGATCTCGATCCAGCTATTCATTTCTTTCATGTCGATCCTTCCCAGCACATCTTTGCGCAAATCGCTCATATCAAGGATAAACTGTAAGAAACTCGCTTTGTAAAAACCATCTTTGGTACCCAGGTTCACGAACAGCCTGGCGTAATCTCCGCCGCCGCCGTTACCACCTGCACCGGCACTTCCAAACTGTCTTCCTCTTGTGTCACGCCCTGGCATTCTTTCACGGTCACCTCCCCTCCTGTCTACACTACCGCGCTCAAAGCGTTCTCTGCGTTGTTCATAAACGTTCAGGTCTTCCGCATTCTCATAATACTTCAGGAACCTGTCGAATTCCATGGCAGCCACGCGTTTCAGCACTTCTTCTTTACTCACCTCGGCAAACTTTTCTTCCAGCATGGGCACATAACTTTCATAGTCGCCATGGCTGATATCGGTTTGCAACAATTTCTCCATAAAGTGGAAGAATTGCTTACGACATACATCCTTACCAGCGGGAATATCCATCTTATGGAAAGGCACTTGCACAATTCCCTGGATATGCTTCATTTTCCCCATTTCACGGATATGAATGATGGACATACAAACACCGGTATTACCCGCCCGGCCTGTACGGCCGCTACGGTGGGTGTACACTTCCACATCATCAGGCAATTCATAGTTGATCACATGGGTAATGCCCTGTACGTCGATCCCCTGGCTGCTACATCGGTAGCTATTAAGAGCTGTAATGTTTTCTCTCTGAACTCTCCCATCACTTTATCACGCTGCTGCTGCGTCAGGTCGCCATGCAAAGCATCAATATCGTATCCTTCGCGGGTCAGCTTCTCAGCAATTTCCTGTGCATCGGCCTTGGTACGGGTAAAAATGATCCCATAAATACCCGGGTTAAAATCGATCAGTCTTTTCAGGGTTTGGTACCGGTGTTGAGCACTGGTCACAAAATACTGGTGATCGATATTCTTATTGGCCGTATTGGTTTTACCAACGGTGATCTCCATGGGTTCTTTCAAATACTTCTTGCTGATCCGGCGTATTTCCGGGGCATGGTAGCACTGAATAACCAGGTGCTTTGCCGGTTGGGCGTATTCTGCAGGATGAATTCAATATCATCCTTAAAACCCATGTTCAACATTTCATCCGCCTCGTCAAGAACTACATATTTTATTTGTTCTAAATTGATCGCTTTGCGTTCAATAAGATCAATTAAACGGCCGGGGGTAGCCACCACGATCTGTACACCTCTTTTCAGGTCCCGTATCTGCTGACCGATGGATGTACCGCCATATACGGCTACTACATGCATACCGGTCTGGAATTTCTTAAAGAGCTCCATTTCATTCACAATCTGGAGACACAACTCTCTCGTAGGGCACACCACCAATGCCTGCGGGAACCTTTGTCCCTCATCGATCAGGTGCAACAGGGGCAGGCCAAATGCCGCTGTTTTTCCGGTACCAGTCTGCGCCAGACCTACCAGGTCCTTGGTTCCACTAATAAGAACAGGAATAGCCTTTTCCTGTATAGGTGTTGGGTTTTTATAGCCTAATGCGTCGGTAGCCTGTACCAGTTTCGCATCCAAACCCAACTCAGCGAAAGTCATCATAACAATTAAAATTTGCGCAAAGGTACTACTATTGACCGCCTTAGCCTAATCCATTCATTATGATGATAGAATAACGTATCCTGAATCCCTTTCAGGCCATCCGCAGCAGGGGCCAAGTTCCTGGTTTCCATGTCCCGACCACGGCTCCCTCCAGGAGCTGGTTCTTATCTACTGGTCTTATACTCCCTATTCCTCTGCCACAGTTTATTTAAGGATCCGCTTGATCTTATTGGCATTTTCAATCAATTCAAGCAAATACCCATAATTTTCTTTTTCCAGGCATGCTTTGAACTTCCGGAGCTGGCTGATGTGCTCATTCAACACATCCAACACATTATCACGGTTTTGCATGAAAATAGGCACCCACATGGCCGGATTGCTTTTGGCCAGCCGCACCGTACTTTCAAAACCGCCACCTGCCAGCTCGAAAATGGCATTTTCTTCCTTTTCTTTCTCTAAAACCGTATTGGCAAGGGCGAAAGAGGTAATATGTGAAATATGGCTAATATAGGCTGCGTGCATATCGTGGCTATCCGCATCCATATAGGTCATGTGCATACCCAATTCACGGTATACCTGTTCTATTTTTCTGCTGCAATAGGGTCGCTTTTTTCTTTTTCGCAGATCACACAGGCCCGGCCTGCGAAGGCATCCTTAACGGCGGCTTCGGGCCCGCTGTATTCCGTACCCCACATGGGGTGGGTAGCAACAAAACGGCTACGCATGGGATGGTCGTTCAGGGCTGTACAGAGGGCCTGCTTGGTAGAGCCGGCATCCACTACGATCTGCTTATCCGTTACCAGGTCCATCACCTGTTTCATGACCGGGATGGTCACATCTACCGGGATGGCCACATATACCAGGTCGCTCTGGGCGATGGCCGCTTCCAATGGGAGGGCTTCATCAATTAACCCCAGTTCAAGGGCTTTTTTGTTGACTGGCCAGCGTACGGCTTACACCGATCACTTTTTTGGCCAGGCCTTTTTCCTTGAGGGCGATGCTGAAAGAACCGCTGATCAAACCAACACCAACGATGGTAACTGTATTGAACATTGCTATTTCTCTTTACCTGTATAAATAATTCATTGACCCGTTGGATGCTTTCTGCCAGCTTTTCTTCGGGGCTGCAAAGGCTTACACGGATGTATTGATCACCGGCGCTGCCAAATATGCCACCCGGCGTAATGAATACATTGGCATTGTACAATATTTCATCGCTCAGCGCAAAGCCATTCTTATATCCCGCAGGTATCCTGGCCCATACAAACATGCCGGCCTGGCTTTTATCATATACACAGTTGAGCAGGTCCAACAGTTCAAACACTTTTTGCGCCGGGCAGCATATACTGTATTCACAGCATCATACCAATCTTTGCCCAGGCCCAGCGCTTTGGCTGCTGCCAGTTGTACAGGCAGGAACATGCCGCTGTCCATATTACTTTTGAAACGCAATACTTCATCAATCCTTTCTTTGGCGCCACAGAGGGAACCGATACGCCAGCCAGCCATATTCTGCGACTTGCTTAAGGAGTTTAACTCTATAACCACCTCTTTAGCACCTTCCACACTGTGCAAGCTCATGGGGCTATCATTAAGGATAAAGCTGTAGGGATTATCATGGCAGATCAGGATATTATGCCTTTTCCCAAAAGCCACCAGCTTTTCAAACAATTCCTTGTTGGGCAATTGTCCTGTTGGCATGTGCGGATAATTCACCCACATCAACTTATAGCCCAGGGAAGAACCTACTATAATTTCCAGTTGATCAAAGTCGGGATACCAATTGTTTTCTTCTTTCAGTTCATAATCCACACACTCTCCTCCTGCCAGCTTCACCGCACTTCTATAAGTGGGATAACCTGGATTAGGTACCAACACCTTATCGCCTTTGTTGAGGTAGGTCATACAAATATGCATGATGCCTTCCTTGCTACCGATGAGGGGCAGTATTTCGGTATCGGGATTGAGTGTTACACCATACCATTTGCTGTACCAATCGGCTATAGCATTGCGCAATACAGGCGATCCTTTGTAGGATTGATAGGCATGTACATTGTGTTTGGCACTTTCTTCCTGCAGGGTTTTGATCACGGCAGGATGCGGGGCAGGTCGGGACTGCCAATGCCCAGGTTAATGATCTGTTTGCCTTGCTTGTTCAGTTCATCTATTTCCCGCAGCTTTTGAGAGAAATAGTATTCACCGATACCGTCGAGCCTTTTGAAGTAGCTAAGTTCATATTTTCAATTTATCTGCCTTGCTATCAAAGCAAACGCATAATCAAATTTTCAAATCAGTGCATTATCAAATTACTTCCCATTCCTGTATACGCCATAGATCTTTAACTCGGCGGTAATGGGTTTAATGTTTTTGATCACCTCTTCAAATTGTACCTGTGCATCAAATTCCATATCAGCATGAAAGCTGTAGAGCCAGTCACTGCCAGGTATTGGCATGCTTTGCAGCTTGCTGAGGTTGATGCCACCTTCAGCAATTCTTGATAACACTTTGGCCAGGCTACCCCGGGAGTGATCGGTATGAAAATTAACCGAGGCTTTATTGGCATCCTTTACCGGCTGTGCCACCCCTTCGGGCTGCAATACCAGGAAACGGGTGTAATTGCTTTTCATGGTATGGATATTGGGCGCCAATACTTCCAACTCAAACAGGTCGGCGGCCAGTTTGCTCGCAATAGCAGCCGTATGCTTGCTACGGTGCTGGTGCAGGTGTTTGGCGCTAAGGGCCGTATCTTCTGTTTCCACCAGTTTCCAATCGTATTTGTCCAGAAACTCCAGGCATTGCTGGATAGCCATGTGGTGGGAATGCACTTCACGTATATCTTCCAGTTTTACCCCTGGGTTCACCAAAAGTTGCTGTTTAATGGGCAGGTATATTTCACCAATAATAGTGAGGTTGCTTTTTTGCAGCAGGTTATAGTTGGGCAGGATACTGCCCGCAATGGAATTTTCGATGGCCATTACCCCGCCTTCGCTTTCCTTTTTATTAGCGGCAATTTTTACCACTTCGCGAAAGGTAGCGCAGGGGATAACGGTTACTTCGGCGCCGAAAAACTGCTGGGCTGCCACCTGGTGAAAGCTGCCTTCGTAACCTTGTATTGATACACGCACTCCTTTACCGGTTGCTTTTGGCGTAGAGCTGGAGCTTAAGGGGTCCAATTGTAACTGGTGTTCCATCCGTTTGTTTTTAAAGCCTACTGTACTGATAGACAGTGCAAGAGGCAAAAAAATCCCGGCCTTTTGGCCGGGATCCTTATGTTGATTTTATTTTTTCTATTTAGTTGTCAACAAAAGCATTCCCGGCCTACTGGTAAAGTAGAAGAAAAATAAAAGTAAAAATAACGGTATGCTTTTGCCTTTAACATGGGATCAAAAATAAAGAGTAATCGGGAAAAACAAAATTCTTTTTTGGAGGTGAATTACGATGGCCAAGGAGCCTTTTAACCCTTAACCCCGCTCCCAGCGGTTATTCCAGCCGTTTTTGTATCTCTTCGTCAATCTTTTTAAACAGGTGAAAGGGCTTGTAGGTGCGCCAGTTATCCAGTTGCATCAGTTCCACATAGCGGTTCAGTTTGGCCCTTTTAAAGTCATATTGGGTTTGCTCGGGCATATTGAGGATAACCACCCATCCGTTTTCATCGGTTACCTCTTCAAACCATTCCTGGTAATAATCCCTGTCGCCGCTGTGGAAGTTCAATACATTCTCGCCGATGAAAATGAATTTGGTAATGCCCGCTATGAAAAATACGTCTGTTACTTCACGTTTCAGTTCCATAATATCATTTTCAATGGCATCATTCCACTCGCCTATTAACTCAATAATAACATAATGTTCATCATAATCGGCCATCAGTACTTTCAGGTACAGGGTACGGGAGCCAAAATCATCCCATTGGGGATGGATCAGGTAATTATAGATGGCCTGAGTAAAGGTAAACTCCGAATATACCCGCCCAAAGAAGGGCGACCGCTCGTCCTGCTCACTGGTGTATATATGGCGCCAATTATAAAATGGTTCTATTTCGTGCATTCAATGCTGATTACGATACAATTTACATTTTCCAACTATCGGTTTCCAAATAATTATGCCAGATTTCAGGATTTATTGGGATTGGGTAGCCGATGCATTAAACTTTAGGGAACCAATTTTAATACCTGCCCATAAAAAGGATCGTACTGGTAATAGTACAATCCCTTCTTTTTATTTATGGTTGAAGCCTGCCAGGAAGCAAGCCATCGTTCATCTGTAGTAAAGGCTGGTTAATTGGCTGCCACCAGTAGCTTATCAGCATACACTGTTTTCCTGGTATTGTCCAATACTTTTACGAGGTACATGCCCTTGGTCACTTTGGCCGGCAGGGTCACTTCAGCTACCTGGCCTTCATACCCAATGCTTACTATTTTCTGTGATACCAGGCGCCCTGACAGGTCTACCAGTTGTATATTATAACGACCTGCATTGGTATTGAAGCTAACGCGGAACATATCTTTGGTAACGGGATTGGGATAGAGGGCAATCTTATCATTACTTACTCTTTCCCTGGCAATGAATGCCGGAATGGTGGTGGTACGTTTGCTTTCAAAAGCCAGTTGACTATTGGCCAGGTCAGATGCATTGTATACCGTTCCCTTATTGGGCAACAAACTTGCCTGCCACTTATTCATATCTATTTCATAATACCCGTCCACTGAATTAGCGCTGCTAAGGATCAACTTATCATCGGCCACTACAGCTGCACCATTGGTGGTAAATGCGGCGGGGATGCCATTGATCACCTGAACAAAACTAGCCTGCCTGGTATTGATATCAACTTTAAATACATAATGGCTGGCGCTGATCACATAAAGATTGCCCAGGGCATCAGCTACCATATCGCCTCCCCAACTGGTGGGCTTGGTATGAATAGAAATAGCGCCATTGGCAGGATCATCCTGCAATGCACCCAGGTCGGTAATAACAGCTTTGCGACCGGTCGTAAATTTGATGAGGTGATTGCCATCATTGCTCAATGCATAACCCTGACCATCTACCGCTATGGCCATGCGGGTAATATGGTTGGCTTCATCTTTCAGGTCTTTGGCTACTCCAAACGCTTCTCCTTCAAAATAAGCCAGGGAAGTTGTTTTAGCGCCAAGGTCAATATACTGTAAGCGGTTAAGGCCCATGGGCGTAAAGTAGAGGCGGTTGTGGCTTTTATCAAAAGCGCAAGCCGCAGAAAAAGTAGAAAAAGGCAATTGATTCACATCTGTAATGTTTCCCTTGGCATCTTTCAAAGCAATGGACTTACCTGTTCGGGCATGGGTGATCGTAAAATCAGTTTGTTTATTATCGTAAATGGTTTGCACTACTGCACCTGTGCCCAGGTCGAGCAACTTTACCTCTGTCCATACAAAGGAACCCTGGGTGGCTGCGGTAATAGCATAAGCCTGCCGGGCCGTTTGTTGGGCCGATGTAAGCAGGACGGAAAAAAATGAAACGGTGGTGAGTAAAATTCTATACTTCATAGACAAGTTTTTAATCAATGGTTGAATGATGTACAGAAAGATACGAAATATTCGTAGACGTTTCCAGTAAATGTTACAGAAGGAGACTAAAAATGAAAAAGACCGGGGAAATCGTTCCCACGGTCTTTTATTAATGTATTAAAAAAGCAGGTTATTTATCCCAAAGAATCCACGGCTTTTTTACGCTGCCATATTGGATGAGGAGGGCTTTGGCCTTGTCGTAGTCATTGATGCCGGTTTTTCCATCACCATTTTAGTACCCCGGTCAACCAGCTTGCTATTGGTGAGCTGCATATTGACCATTTTATTGTCTTCTACCCGCCCGATCTGGATCATGACGGAGGTAGAGATCATATTCAGCACCAGTTTTTGGGCGGTACCGCTTTTCATGCGGGTGCTGCCGGTTACAAATTCAGGGCCTACTACTACTTCTACGGGAAACTCGGCGGCTTTGGCCAGGGGGAACCCTGGTTGCAGGTAATGCAACCGGTAATGATACCTTGCTTACGGGCTTCATTGAGAGCGCCGATCACATAGGGAGTGGTACCACTGGCTGCAATACCAATGACCACATCTTTCTTATTAATATTGTGTTGCTGAAGGTCGAGCCAGCCTTGCTCCCAGCTATCTTCGGCTTGTTCTACCGGGCGTTGGATGGCAATTTCGCCTCCGGCAATAAGACCAATAACCAGGCCATAGGGCATGCCATAGGTGGGCGGAATTTCGGAAGCGTCCAGGATACCCAGGCGTCCGCTGGTGCCTGCTCCCATATAAAACAATCTTCCGCCGGCCAGCATTTTATCTGCGATAGCAATTACCAATTGCTCGATCTGGGGAATGGCTTTTTCTACTGCCAGCGGCACGAGTTTATCCTCTTCATTGATATTGATAAGCAACTCGTGAATGCTCATTTTTTCCAAATGCCTGTAATGACTCGACTGCTCAGTTACTTTGTTGAATGCTGACATGTATACTTTTTCTTTCTTTTTTACTTATCGAGGTGGAACTTAATAAGACCTTCCATGGGATTTTTCAGGATCTGCCCCAACTCAAACTCATAGGAATGGCACAAATCGGTGACAGCATCGCGGAATGCATAGGATACTCCACCTGTAAAATGGATGGGCAATTTCCAGCTTTCACCATATTTGCAAAGATGATTAAAGAAAAATCATTTAATCCATCCTCTACAATATTTTCGATCATGAAATGCCCGCGGTTTTCTGCCAGGAAGAGGGTAAAAGTGGCCAGATAACGGTTGGGAAATGGCTTTTATATACATTTTCCAATATCTCTACCGCATTAATTCCCTGATACTTAGCCTCAAATTTAAAGCGCAACTCCTCATCAAAGGTATTGTACAGGTAATATTGGAGTACTTTTTTGCCCAGGTAAGCGCCACTGCCTTCATCGCCCAATACATATCCCAGTCCCGGGCTATTCTTAACAATCTTTTTACCATTGTAGTAGGCTGAGTTACTGCCCGTACCCAGGATGCAGGCGATGCCTTTTTCGCGGCCGCAAAGAGCCCGGGCAGCGCCAAACAAATCATGCGTCACCATCACCTCTACACCTCTAAATACATTGGAAATAGCCTTTTTAACCAGCTTGGCATTGTCGGGATTGCTGCATCCCGTACCATAATAAAATACTGCATCAACAGATGGGTTCTTTAATCCGGGCAATAATTCATTACGGATTATGGTTTCAATCTGGGAGTATTCAAAAAATAGGGACTAATACCCTGGGTAAACACTGTTTTGGTCTTCTTCCTTGTATCTGCCAGGCACCATTCACATTTGGTAGCCCCACTGTCTGCAATCAAAATGGCCATAGAAATATCCGTTTAATCATTCATACTCAGCAGCAACCATTTAACGAAGGTAAAGCGTGGAATTGAGAATTAATTATGAACTTCGCCCCTAAATTTTAAAATTCAGCGACCCCGCATGATGTAACCTGCCAGATAGCTTATTCCACAAAAAAGCAGCAGAAAAACGCAAACCTGCTCTTTTTTTGGCGAAAAAGCCCGCGGTTATAGCATCCGACCTTTAACAAATATTTATTCCAGATGAAGAAACTACAGGTATGGCTACCCTTATTATTTGCATTGGTTTTGATAGCAGGTATGTGGATCGGGTTCCGGTTAAGGGAGAATATTCCTAATTCACGTGGCCCCTTCGCCACGGTGAAGCGCTCTTCGGTACAAGAAGTGATCGACCTGATCAACCACCGTTATGTAGACAAGGTAAATGCGGACTCGCTGACGGACGATGCGATCCAAGCCATGCTGACGCACCTGGACCCGCACTCGATCTTCATTCCCGCCAAATACCTGGATGAGATCAATGAAGACCTGCAAGGTAATTTTGAGGGTATTGGCGTAGAGTTCTTTATTATTAATGATACGGTGAATATTACGAATGTACTGGCCGACGGACCCAGTGACAGAGCAGGCTTACAAGTAGGCGACCAGTTTCTGAAGGTAGGCGACTCAACCGTGGCAGGTAATATTGATGGCGACCGGATCAAGAAGTTATTGCGTGGCACCGGGGGCAGTGAAGTGCAGGTGGCAGTACTAAGGAATAAGCAAACCATTAAGGCCACCATTACGCGTGGCACCATACCCATTTATTCAGTAGATGCGTCTTATATGATCGATGGGACCACGGGGTATATCCACCTCAACAAATTTTCTGGTACTACTTATGAGGAATTCATGGCAGCTACTGAGAAGTTGCAGAAACTGGGTATGAAGCAACTCATTTTTGATGTACGCGATAATGGGGGCGGTATTTTGGGTGAAGCGGTAGACATTGTAGATGAGTTCCTGGACGATAATAAGCTGATCGTTTATACTCAGGGAGATAAACAAAAACGGCAGGATTTCACTTGTAAGCGTCCCGGCCTGTTAGAACAAGGCAAGGTAATATTGCTGGTAGATGAAAATTCGGCTTCGGCCAGTGAGGTAGTGGCAGGCGCCCTGCAAGACTGGGACCGGGCAACGATCATTGGCCGGCGTACTTTTGGCAAGGGGCTGGTGCAAGAGCAGTATGACCTGGCCAATGGAGCAGCCTTGCGCCTAACCATTGCCCGTTATTATACCCCACTGGGTCGTAATATCCAAAAGCCTTATAATAAAGGACGGGCTGCTTATAATGATGAGGTGGCCGAGCGTTTTCACAACGGCGAAATGCTGAAGGGCGATACCAGTACCAACCACAGTGGTGCCGCTTATAAAACCCCCAAGGGCAGGACTGTGTATGGCGGCGGCGGTATTACCCCCGATATTTTTATCCCTTTTGATACCACTGGTTTTCGCGACCAGTGTATGAACTGTTCAATAAGCAAACGTTCAACCGGTTCATTTACACCTATTATATTCAGAACCGTACTTATTTCAGTCAGTTTAAAAACCCGGCAGATTTTGCCCAAAAGTTTAATGGAACCACTGCTGCCTGGAATAGCCTGGTTGAGTATGCCGCCAAAGATTCTATCCACCTTAAAACGCTTGGCGGCCAGGATAAGACGGAAATTGAAGAAAGGATCAAGACCTGGCTGGCCCGCCAGATATGGCGGATGCCTGGTTTCTTTGAAGTGAACAACCTCAATGACACCATGGTGAAGCGGGCACTGGAGGAGTTGAAAAATAGAAGTCAGGGTACAGAATACAGCATATAGAAGACAGAATACAGAAGAAACAGCCCTGGTTCTTCGATACTTTTAAAAAGGCCTCTGTTTTCTGGATGCAGGATATTTACAAAGAGAAAAATGCAGCACTACCTTTCGGCGTGCTGCATTTTTGTTTTTCAGGTGGCTGATACTATACTTTCAATGTTTTCATGGCTTTCAATGCTGTATTCTGTCTCCGGTATCCTGTATTCTCACCTATTCCCCCTTCTTGTCCAGCAATTCCTTTTTCTCAATCCTATAGGAAGCGATCAGCCCTATTCCACCGCCCATGGCTATCAGGGCGAAATAAACAGCGGATTCTCATTATGATCGCCCCACTTATCAGGACGGAATAATACGTATTCAGACAGGAAAAAGCAACGAGTAACCCTGCTCCGGCTCCTACCAGGAGTAATCCCCATTTCAGGTTCATAAAGGGAGCGGGCCGGCGCTGGTTCAGTTTGGGGTCCATGCCTTTTTCGATCATGGCCATGTTTTCGCGGCTCCGCAGGTAGCGAATGCCAAAAATCATTAAAAAGAGCGCTAAACTACTGAGTAACAACCACAGTATCGCTAATTGTCCTTCATCCATGGCTTAAAGTTTTTATTGTTTTAAAAGTTATTTTTGTCTTGTTTCTATATCAGACTACTGCTCTTTTCCCGGGGTTACAGCTTTTAAGAGATTTATTTTTCAGTGCCTGGTACAATTACTAAGACTACAGGTGGGGAAAGGAGGTTACAGGGAATACGGGAAAAAGACCGGAAGTCGGAAAGTCGGGAAAGTCAGGAAGGAAAACGGCAGCACTACTCTAAGGACCGAAAGTCGGAAAGTCGGAAAGCCGGTAAAGTCAGGAAGAAAAACGGCAGCACTACTCTAAGGACCGAAAGCAGGAAAGTCGGAAAGCCGGTAAAGTCAGGAAGAAAAACGGCAGCACTACTCTAAGGACCGAAAGTCGGAAAGCCGGTAAAGTCAGGAAGAAAAACGGCAGCACTACTCTAAGGACCGAAAGTCGGAAAGCCGGTAAAGTCAGGAAGGAAAACGGCAGCACTACTCTAAGGACCGGAAGCCGGAAAGCCGGTAAAGTCAGGAAGAAAAACGGCAGCACTACTCTAAGGACCGGAAGCCGGAAAGCCGGTAAAGTCAGGAAGGAAAACAGCAGCACTACTCTAAGGACCGAAAGCCGGAAAGCCGGTAAAGTCAGGAAGGAAAACAGCAGCACTACTCTAAGGACCGAAAGCCGGAAAGCCGGTAAAGTCAGGAAGAAAAACGGCAGCACTACTCTTATATATAGATGTCCGGACTTCCGGACTTCCGGACTTCGGACTTCCGGACTTCCGGTCTTCCGGTCTTCCGGACTTCCGGACTTCCGGACTTCCGGACTTCCGGTCTTCCAGACTTCCGGTCTTCCGGTCTTCCGGTCTTCCGGTCTTCCGGACTTCCGGACTTCCGGACTTCCGGACTTCCGGACTTCCGGTCTTCCGGTCTTCCGGTCTTCCCGACTTACTGACTTCCCGACTTTAAACTTTCTTACCTTACAGTGTAACCTGCCACCGTCACATGTAGTCTTATCACCAGCAATGAATACCGGAACAAATGATAATGAGATCATTAGCAGAGTGCTGCGTGGTGAGCAATCGCTGTATGCCGACCTGGTAAAACGATACCAAAATTTCGTCTTTACCATCACGCTGCGGTACACCACCAGCCGGGAAGATGCGGAAGAAATAGCCCAGGACGTATTCGTAAAAGCTTATCGCAGCCTGGCCGACTTCAGGGGCGATGCCCGGTTCAGTACCTGGCTCTATACTATTGTAACAACTACCTGTATTACCTTTTTGCGGAAAAAGAAACTGGATACGCATTCGCTGGACAATGAAAAGGTATTTGAAACAGTGGAAAGTACTGATTCGGGCTTCAGGGCCAACCAGGTAGAGCAAAAGTCGAAGGTGCAGATGGTCAATAAAGCCATTCGCCTGTTAAGTGCCGACGATGCCAAACTGATCTCGCTTTTTATCAGGGAGAACAAAGCCTGGAAGAGATCGGGCAGATCATGGGCCTGGAGCCCAATACGGTGAAAGTACGTTTACACCGGGCACGGCAAAGGCTCAAAGAAAAATGGAAACCCATTTTGTACAGGAAGTAAAAGACATTATGAACTGATCTAAAACGAAGTAGTATGAATACGCAACCATCCATTGAAACGCGTTTGTGGGATTATATTGACGGCCATACAGGGCCCGAAGAAAAATCGGCCATTGAGCAACTGATCGATAGCAATATCGAATGGCGCAATAAATACCATGAACTATTGGAGGTACACCAGCTGATGAGCAAGGGCCTGGAGCTGGACGAACCTTCCATGCGCTTTACCCAAAATGTGATGGAAGATATTGCCAAATACCATATTGCTCCTGCTGCACATTCATATATCAACAAACGTATCATTTGGGGCATTTTTGCCTTCTTTATTCTGACCATTGTGGGCTTTTTAATTTATAGCCTGGGACAAATGAATTGGTCCTCATCAGGTAGTGGCAGTGGTTCCCTGCCGTTCAATATCGATACCTCCCGTATTAGCAGCTTTAACTTCAGCAAGGTATTTAACAATAGTTATACTACTGTATTCCTGATGATCAATGCAGTACTGGGGCTGGTATTATTGGATATGTACCTCAATAAGAAGAAAAACAATTACAAGAAAAGCATTGAGGCTGGTAGCTGGTTAACGATCATCAGTCTACGTATTACCAGTTCCCGGGTTGTCGATTGCGGGCCTTCGGGGTCCGATTGCCCGTTGCTGGTTTCGGGTGTCATCTATTCAATTCCTGCAGTAATCCTCAAGGATCTTTTGCTTAAACTTATTTTAATGTACAAAGGTGCACCGCAGTTGGTACACCCTTGTACATGGTGATCATGTTATCACTATGTTCCGGTATGCCCTGCCGATTCTTCGGTGGGGCTTCTTTGATCTATGAAGCGCTATTGACATTCCAATGTATAGGCGCCTCCATTGTAATTCTGCCATGCTTCGCCCGGACATTGATAGTCAAAGTTCACAGCAAAAACATTGGGACCAAAGGTGGGTACAATTGAATGGACATAGAAAGGAACGGCAATACCGCCACTGGTAACCTGTACCAGGTACGCCGTGGTGCCATTACTGGCAATTTTTACTACCAATGGGCCGCCCGAACAACCGGCACTCACGTTACCGCAGTAATCAATCCACACTAGTTTTTGAAATACCTGCTGCTGGTCAGGCGCTTTAGCAGATTGAAGAAAGGGAGCTACAGACAATAGCATAGCGATCAGAAAAATCCTGGTTTTCATGATAAAACTTTTAAATGGTTAACAATAAGGCAGGATCGATCCGTCCAAATGCATCATATATGAGCTACTAAAAATAATACTTAACTTTTTTAATTGTAAATACTACAGTCATTTATCCTTATCCTGGAATGGCCAGTATTTTACTCAAATTACCTTTGGCTCATCGTTTTTCATCTTCGCTTCATCTTCGGCTGATAGTTTTGTTCCTGTTAATCACAATCAAACAAACATCTAAAACAAACATTATGAAAACCAACCTATTATTCGTATCCCTGGTATTATTATCGGGCGCTGCCTTTGCGCAGGATGTCAACGTAAAGAATGATGCTGCTGTAAAAGTTCAGGCAAAAGCAACACCAGCCGAAAAGCCTGTTGCAGCCAGCGGCACAGCCAGTTCGGCCACTGCGGCCAGTGCAAACACCGGTGGTTCCAATATTGGCGGCAAGGTAGCCACCGCCACCAATGCCCAGGTAGCAAGTAATCATCAACCAGTCAGTCAACAGGCCACCGCCAATACCTCTGTACAAGTGCAAACAACCGTTTCACCGGCACCAGCAGTAACCACTGTACAAAAAGTAAAAAGGTCAGCACCGCCACCGTTCACAAAACCACCAACGCCGTCATTGAAACAACTGGAGCAGCAAGAAGCGCCATCAGGCCAGTGTCTGTCAATACCAGTTTGCAAAGCACTTTAAAAGCAGGTATAAGACCTGGTATTCAATAACTAAAAGCGGTAACAGATTTTTGTTTTGATCCAGACAAAAATCTGTTACTTTTAATAATGGCTAAATTGTTCCTACAACGGTTTGTTTTCCTGTTACTGGTTTGCTTCCTGCACCCCTTGTTCAGTGAGGGCAGTGATGGCAGCAACAGTATCAACCGGTTTCGCCATATCCCGGGGGTGTATAGTATGAAAATGGTAACAGACACCATTCCTGTCATCAACCCCGACACCAGGAAACCGGAGGAGAATATACCGGCAACGGTGAAACCCGAAATCATAAAAGAAGTACCCAAATCCCGCAGGCAGGTAAAACCAGTTACCCTGCCTACGATTCCGGTCAAGCCCATCAAATTGATCAAACCCACGATCATCAAACGCGTGATCGGATGATTGGATAAAATTCAGCCACATGATGAAACTAACTTCCCTGCTAATAGCAACCAGCATCCCTGTATTCTGTATGGCCCAGACGGACAGTACAGTTACAACAGATTCCACCAGCAAAGCCACTCTTACGCTTGGCGCTTCCTATTCCAACAATGCAAGTTATTATGGCCAGCGGGCACAGGAAAATATGCCCTATATAGCGGCCAGTGCTACGTACCGTTTACGTTCAGGTATTTATTTTACCGGCATGGGGCTTAAACTCCTGAATGATTCCGGATCGGCTATTTCTGCTACCAGCCTGGGAGCGGGTATATCCTTCCCCTCAGCAAGCACCTCACGGCTGATCTCAGCTATAGCCATACTTTCTATCCGGCCCACTCCCCTTTTCTGCAAGCAGCCAATGCCGACAATGTAAGCGCCTCGTTAACACTTGAAAACTGGTTGAGTACTACAGCCAATGTAGATTATGCCTTTGGGAAAACACAGGATGTATTCGTTACCCTGGGTACCAGCAAATTTATCAACCTGGGCAGCCTGCTGAGCCCCAAAGACTTTGTGTCCTTAACACCAGCCATTGAAGTAACAGGGGGTACGCAACATTACTATGAGACCTATGTTACTGAAAAGAAATTAAGAGACAGTTTGCTGGGGTTGCTTCCTCCCATCCTGGGTGGCCCGGGTAATGGCAGCACCACCATGCATACAACCGTATCTACCAGCTTTGACCTGCTTTCGTATAATTTTAAATTGCCGCTGGCTTACAACCGGGCTCATTATTTGTTAGAGGTAGCCTATCAGTTATCGGTGCTGGGTAAGAAAGCCACTACAGGCACCAGCCAAACAAATTCATTTTTCACCTGTAGCTTTTATTACCAGTTTTAGTCTATGAAGGTATTGATCGTAGAAGATGAAAGATCGTTGGCACTTGAAATGGAGGCTTTTCTCCTAAAGGCTTTTTATTTGTGTGATCTTGCTTTTACTGCTCGGCAGGGGCTGCAGCAAATGGAAGAAAACCAGTATGACTTTATCCTGCTCGACCTGGGGCTTCCCGATAAAGATGGCCTGCAGGTACTGGAAGATGCCAAGCGCAATTGCCCCGGCGCCTCCTATATCATTTTAACTGCACGGGGCGACCTGGAAGATCGTATCAAAGGGCTGGACCTCGGTGCAGACGATTACCTGCCCAAACCTTTCTCCCTGTTGGAACTGCAATCGCGTATGCAGGCCATTACCCGCCGCAAATCGGGACTTAAAGATTCGCTGGTAACACTCGGTGACTTTACAGTTGACCTCAGTAAGCGCAGCATCCTTTTCGACAACCAGGCCATCGAACTTTCGCGCAAGGAGTTTGACCTGCTCAGCTACCTGCTGCTGCATAAGAACAGGCCTCTCACGCGGACACAGCTTAGCGAACATATCTGGGGCAATTTCTCCGACGATGATTATGATTCCAATTATATTGATGTACACATCAAGAATATCCGGAAAAAGCTAAGTGTCTATGCACCTGTGGAATGGCTGCAGACCATTCGCGGGATTGGTTATAAAATAAAAACGGGCGCGTGAAACTGTTTACCAAACTAACCCTGTTCATTACACTTTCCAAGCTGGCCATTGTGGTGCTGTTTGTATTGCTGTTGCCGGTACTGGTAAACCGGGTCGCTTCGGAGTACACCAATTATTACCTGCGCGAGCAAAAGAAAAAAGTACTGAAGGCCATCAATACCAATGGTATTGACTTTTACCTGCAGGGTGAAAACAGTTATGGCAGTTATACCATGCTGAAGGAAGAATATATATCCCTGGAGCCGGACACAGCAAGGCTATGGCACGACACCATCGAAACCGCCCGGCGCCTGGTAGAGGCAGATACCCTCACCTATCGCATTTTAAGACATGCCTTCAGCTATGATAAAAAGAATTACCTGCTGGAAGTAGGTAAGACCACAGCTACCATCAGTCAGTACAACCGCCCCTCCAACGGGTAGCACTCTATGTATTGATAGGCCTGATCATACTCACCATACTGATCGACCTGCTGTATACACGCCTGGTGTTGCGGCCGCTGGGGCTGATTATCCGCACCCGGCTGTTGAACCGGCGCTTTCCATTCAAAGAACACCTGCCGCCGATCAAAACATCCACGGCCGATTTCAGGTACCTCGACAATGCGTTAATAGAATTGATGGGCAAAATAAAGGAAGCATTCGACAAGGAACGTGAATTTACTTCCAATGCTTCGCATGAGCTGATGACGCCCATCAGTATTCTGCAAAACAAATTGGAAAACCTGATGGTAGACAGTGATATGAATGTGGCTTTGCAGGAAAAGACACTGGGTATGATGAAAACGGTGAACAGGTTGAAGAAGATCGTTCACTCGTTGCTACTCATCTCCCGGATAGATAATGACCAGTTTACACGCACAGATACGATCAACATGGATCAGCTGATGAGGGAGGTAATGGAAGAACTGGGACATCGTGCCGAGACGAGAGGAATTGAGGTATCCATCGATTTGCCACCTGGTGTAATTGTCATTCCGCAAATGAACCATGAGCTCATTTTTCAGTTATTTTATAACCTGATCAACAATGCCATCCGGTACAATAAAGAAAATGGACAAATCTTCATCAATGCAAAAATAAGCCCGCTTCATACCTGGACGATCCATATCCGGGACACCGGCATCGGCATCCCTCCGGAAGAACTGGATACGATCTTTGACCGTTTTAAGAAAACGAGACAGGCAAGCAGTGAAGGCTATGGATTGGGACTGTCAATTGTAAAGAGTATCGCCCAATACCACAATATCCGTTTAGCAGTAAACTCAGAACCGGGCATTGGAACCCAATTCAGTGTCGTTTTCCCCTGAGTAGGTATCCCTTCATGTCAATAGTGCAACAAACAAAAGGCGGCTGCCTACCTGGGTAAACAGCCGCCTTTCGTATGCTTAAAATGCCGAAAGATTAATCATTGAACTTCTTCTTCAGCTCCATCAGTTTGGCCTGGAAGGGATTCAGCGGCTCCTGCTTTTTGGGCTGCTGGGGTTTATTGCCGCCGGGCCGGTTGCCGCCGCTGCCTGATTGCTGACGGGGCTGCTGCCTGTCGCCACTACCCTGCCTGCTCTGGTCTTTCATCGTCAGCGCAATCCGTTTCCTGGCTACATCTATTTCAGTCACGGTTACCGTTACTTTCTGATTCAGTTTCACCACCTGGTTGGGATCAGAAACGAAGGTATTGCTCAACTGGGAGATATGCACCAGTCCATCCTGCTTTACGCCAATATCGACAAACACACCAAAATTGGTAATATTGGTTACGATGCCTGGCACCGTCATTCCCTGTTTTACATCCTCAATGGACTTAATGGTATCATCAAAACGGAACTCTTCGATTGGCGCACGCGGGTCACGACCGGGCTTTTCGAGTTCTTTCAGGATATCGGTAATGGTGAACTCACCAATGGTTTCGCTGATGTATTGTTTTTATTGATCTTCTTGCGCAGTTCGGCTTGTTTGATCAGGTCTTCCAGGGAAGCCTGGAGGTCTTTGGCCATTTGTTCTACCACAAAATAGCTTTCGGGGTGAACGGAGGAATTGTCCAATGGATTGGCCGCGCCGGAAATCCGTAAGAAGCCCGCACACTGTTCAAAGGTTTTGGGCCCCATCATGGGCACTTTTTCAGTTCATCCCTGCTTTTGAATGCACCATTCTTCAGGCGGTATTCCACGATGTTTTTGGCAAGCGTATTGTTCAAACCAGAAACGTATAACAGGAGGTGTTTGGAGGCTGTATTTACATCCACGCCTACATAGTTCACGGCGCTTTCCACTACCCTGTCGAGTGCATCTTTCAATTTGGTTTGGTTCACATCATGCTGGTATTGTCCTACACCAATGGATTTGGGATCAATCTTTACCAGTTCACTCAGGGATCGAGCAGCCTGCGGCCAATGCTAACAGCGCCACGAACGGTTACATCCTGGTCGGGAAACTCTTCGCGGGCTACTTCAGAAGCGCTATAGATGGAAGCGCCGCTTTCATTCACCTGGAATACACTTACAGGACGGCCAAAATCAATACCCCGTACCAATTGCTCTGTTTCACGCCCTGCAGTACCATTACCTACACCAATGGCTTCAATTTCATATTTGTCGACCAGGAATTTGATCTCAGCTTCGCTCTTGCTCCATTCATTTTGTGGGGGTGGGGATAGATAACACCATGATACACCATATTGCCCTGAGCATCGAGGCAAACGGTTTTGCAACCGGTACGGAAACCCGGATCAAGGGCCAGTACTTTTTAGATCCCAGGGGGAAGCCAATAGTAACTGGCGCAGGTTTTCAGTAAATACGTTGATGGCTTCTTCATCGGCCTTGTTCTTGCTCACCAGGCGAAACTCATTTTCAATAGAAGATTTAAGCAGGCGCTCAAAGCTATCTTCAATGGCTTTCTTTACTTCGGTGCTGTTGGGATTGGACGCTTTGACAAAGATCCTTTCCAATTCATCAACTGCCTGTTGCTTGTCGATATTGATATCCATTACCAGGTAGCCTTCTTTTTCACCGCGGCGAATGGCCAGGATACGGTGAGAAGGACTTTGTGATAAAGGTTCGTTAAACTCAAAATAGTCGCGGTACTTCTGGGCTTCTTCTTCCTCTTTTTTGCTGGTCAATACTTTGGAAGAGAATAAGGCTGTTTCAGTAAACAATTGACGCACTTTATTCCTGGCTTGTTCATGCTCGGATACCCACTCGGCAATGATATCACGTGCGCCCTGCAAGGCTTCCTTATTATCTTTTACCTGTTCATTGATATACTTGGCAGCTTCGGCATTGGGATCTTCAGCACCTTGTTCAAACAATATTTTGGCCAATGGCTCCAGTCCTTTTCAATAGCCTGTGTAGCCTTGGTTTTGCGTTTGGGTTTATAAGGCAGGTAAAGATCTTCCAACACGGTGGCATCATAGCAATCCTCTATGCGTTGCTTTAATTCAGGGGTTAGTTTACCCAGGCCTTCAATGGTTTTGATCACGGTTTCCTTGCGCTTTTCCAGTTCACTGAAATAAGCGATCTGCTCTACGATGTTGCCAATGGCTACCTCATCCAGGTTATTGGTCGCTTCTTTACGATACCGCGCCATAAAGGGAATGGTAGCGCCTTCGGCCTGCAGATCGTGAACACTGGTTACCTGTTTCAGGGTAAGACTTAATTTTTCTGCAATCTTTTGTGTGTACTTTATTTCCATGATCTATACTTTAATAATTCGGCTTCCCAACTCAAATCGGGGGAGCAAATGTAAGTGAAGGAATCAAAGAAAAACTTTGTTTTATCAACAAGGTTTACTGTTTGCAATATGATCTTTAAAAGCTATATAGCCAGGGCATTGTGGAGGATACTATTTACATCATCGGCCTTTGTCATTACCAGCAGGTGACCTGCTTTGGGAATGATATGGGTAGGCTTGGTATAGCGTGCAGGCAGTACCTCATCGCGGGTGCCATGGATATGTAAAACATCTGTGGGCATTTCTTCATTTTTCCATTGCAGTACGGCTTGCATGGACCAGCGGATAAAAGCAGGATCGCTGCTGCTGATGATCTCCCAGATCAGTTTTTATCGGCTGATTTTTCTTTGGTGATAAATCTTTTTAACCGTGCTGAGGTTTTCACCAGGCCAATGGGAACTATTTTATGCAACCGGAGGGCGCCGGCCACACGGAAATACCCCGGTAATTGGGTGGATAAGGGGATACTGGCAATGAGGATGGTTTTAACGGGCGGGTAACGCTTGGCTATTTCGGTCACCAGCATACCGCCAAAGGAAAGGCCTACCAATACAAAAGGTTCGTTGGTATGTATCCTTTCGGCCATACGAATAGCATAAGAGGCTAAAGATTCATCCTTTTGGGGAGCAATCCAGGTAAGGTGTACGATCTCGTAGCCCTGGGGTAAAGTTACATACTTAAATACCCGTTCGTCGGCCGCCATGCCACTGATAAAATATGCTTTCAAGTCCCGGTAATTAGGGGTGAATAATCTCTGCAAATTTATTGCTTTACCAGTGATGCAGCCCTTATAATTGGCGGCTTTCTATTGGGAGTCGGGAGGAACTTCCCCGCCCGCCTTTGCAATCTTAAAATACTCTTTGATGAGTGCAGTGTATAATTTATTGCTGGTTACATCCAGCCGCACCTGTGCTGCCTGCCTGAGCGCTGGATCCGCCATGATCCTTTTAGTCTGGTAATTGGCTGCTTTCATCAGGGCATTTACCTCCTTTTGTTTGGCGCTGAGCTTTCGGCGGCTCATATCCGGATAAGCGCTAACTACTGTTTTTCGCCATACTGCTTGAATACGATCTGTTTGCCCAGGTGTCCGGACAGTTTTTTGAGTAATACATTTTCGCTGATAGCCATAAAAAGATTTTATTGTTTGCTCATGCTACCTGTCTGAGTGGCCTTTACCTCCTCCTAAGGTACGTTATTTCTAGTATAAACCCAGGGTTATCTTAAGATTATTTTAGGGTTTAAAGCTTATAATAAACCTAAGAATAGCTTAGGAAAACCCTAAGATGACCCTAGGATACAAGGATGATGAGAGAAGGAACAGGCCGGGAAGGCTGGATTTTCACCCACCTCCTATTTCCGTACCTTTACCGCCACAAATACCGGAAAATGGATATTAAGAACAACATATTGGAAACGATTGGCAATACGCCATTGATCAAACTGAATAAGATTACGAAGGAGCTTCCCGGCACGATACTGGCCAAAGTGGACTATTTCAATCCCGGCAACTCCATCAAGGACCGTATGGCGCTGAAAATGGTCGAAGTGGCTGAAAAAGAGGGAAAACTGAAACCCGGCAGTACCATCATCGAATGTACCAGCGGCAATACGGGTATGGGCCTGGCGCTGGTTGGCTGTGTAAAAGGTTACAAGTGTATATTTACGACTACCGATAAGCAATCGAAAGAGAAAATGGACATTCTGAAGGCGGTGGGCGCCGAGGTGATCGTGTGCCCCACCAATGTAGAACCCGATGATCCCCGCTCTTATTACTCTGTGGCCCGCAGGCTGGCCAAAGAAATACCCAACAGTTTTCTGTGTAATCAATATGATAACCTGGCCAACCGGCTGGCGCATTATGAAACCACGGGTCCCGAACTGTGGGAACAAACGGATGGCAAGATCACGCACCTGGTATGCACGGCCGGTACGGGCGGCACGGTTACAGGTACAGCCATGTACCTGAAAGAAAAGAACCCGAATATCCAGATCTGGGCCATTGATGTATATGGCTCTTTGCTGACCAAGTATTTCCGTACCAGGGAAGTAGATATGAATGAGGTGCATCCTTATATATCAGAAGGATTTGGGGAAGATTTTGTACCCGAGAACTATGATATGCGTGTAATTGACCATTTTGAACAGGTAACAGATAAAGATGGGGCTGTAATGGCCAGGCGGATTGCCAAAGAAGAAGGGTTGTTTTGCGGATACAGTGCCGGCAGTTGCCTGCAGGGATTGATGCAATTAAAGGACCGCCTCAAAAAGAGGATGTGGTGGTGTGCATTTTCCATGATCATGGCAGTCGTTATGTAGCCAAGATCTATAATGACCAATGGATGATGGAAAGGGGCTTCCTGGATGTGAAGTCGTTCAGGGATATCGTGAATGGCCGGCCCGCCAAACAAAAACTGGTGACGATTGATCCGAAACGTACGGTAGCTGAGGCCGTGGAGTTGATGAAGAAACACGATATTGAACATATACCGGTTGCCAATGGCAATGGATTGATTGGCGCTATTAGTGAAAGCGGCCTGTTCCAAAAAGTATTCTCCAATCCCGATATCAAAAATGCTTCCATTGAAAGTGTGCTGGAGCCTGCCTACCCGGTGGTGGAATTCAATACACCCATTGAAAAATTACGTACGCTGATCAACAAAGACAATGGTGCTGTATTGAGTAAAGATGAAGCGGGCAATTTCCATATTGTGACCAAGTATGATGTAATACAGGCATTGGGGAATTAAATAATTAGCAGTTTCTGCATAGGCTGACCTTTTTGGTCAGCCTAGTTTTTTAGTAAGGGACTAGCAAAAACAAAAAAGCTGGTTGTTGTCAACCAGCCCAGGGGGAAAATCTTTTAATCAGAGACAAAGTGTTCAGCACCCTTGCGGATACCTTTCCATGAATGTTCGGGATCAAGAGAGGCATCCTGGTTGTTTAGGGGGTAAAAAGGGATCCTCACATAAACCTGGTACAAAGATGATCCATGGAAAATGGAGGAGAAAGTTTATTCGATCAATGCACCTGAATGCCCGTTCAATCGCATTAAAAGTCGGATTAAATTATTTTAATATAGCTGTTAGCATGTGGATAACCTGAAACTTTCCTATCCTCCTTTTGATGAGGATCAATGAAACAGCCCCAATCCATGGGCTTTAGCGTAGTATTACCATCACCTCTACGTTATACTACTAAGTACGTCCTGACACACTTACGATTTTTGCAGTAAATACCGAATATTTTAAATCGAGAATTTCTGCTCTTGTTAACATTTCAATGTGGATATACCTTTGTTATAGAAGTTGATTGATAGCTTATCAATCATTCCAATATCCAGGAAAAACCAGTAACGCATCCAATATCCAAGAAAATCCTAAAATCCAGTATCAATCAACTTCCTTTTTTCTTTTAAAATCCATTTGTCCAAGTCCAATGTCCGTATGAACTGTCCGAGTCCAAAACGATTGCCATCCAGCCTGTGAAAAGAACCAATGTCCAAAGTCCTAAGTCCTAAGTCCAAGTCAAACCGTCCAAAGTCCAAAGTCCGAAAAAAACCAATTTGACCGTATCCCGTGAAAGAACCGTCCAATAAGATCCAACGTCCAAAAGAAACCATTTAGTTCCAATTCCTGTGTGTTAAGAACCGCCTGCAAATTCCAATACCCTCCTGCTAGATGAACCTTATTCAATTTAGCAGGAGGCAGCAGCGGTCTTGCTCACCAACAACAGGGATTCCCGAAACACACAAAAAGGGACCTTTCTTCACCAGCACCTCCATCATTCTTAGTTTGTTGATCATTCCCTGCTTTTATTATTCAGTCTTGTATTATTGCCCATTGTTATTCTGAGTCCAGGCTTTTAGCCGGGTTGGCCAAGGCGGCCTGAATGGCCTGAAAGCTTACTGTGCACAGGGTTAATGCGATCATGGCCAGGCCGGTAACCAGGAAGATGTCTATTCCCAGGTTAATATGCCACGCAAATCCCGATAACCAGTTATGCATCATCCATCCCGCCAGGGGCAGGGCTATAACGAGTGCTATCACGATCGCCCGGAGAAATTCTTTCGACAACATCAGGACCACCTGGCTTACGGTAGCGCCCAGCACTTTGCGATGCCTATTTCTTTGCGTTTTTCCCGGCAGTATAAGATGCCGGCCAAACAATCCCAGGCAGGAAATGATCACGGCCAGTATAGCAAAGTATTTGGCTAATACAGCCACTCTTTTTCGGCTAAGTATTGGGCCTGGTAATCTTCGTCGAGGAATTTAAAGTCAAAGGCAAAACCCGGATTATACGCCGTGTAATAAGATTGCAGGTTGCTTAGCACTTCTTTTGTCTGGGCGGTGTTAATTTTCGCCATCACTGTGTTACCAGGCGCATCGGGTTTAAAGAACAACGGTTTTACGGTTTCATGGAGGGACTGGTAATGAAAATTCTTTGTGACGCCAATGATCTCGCGATTCAGGCCATCAAAACGGATGGTTTTGCCTATAGGATCTTTTATTCCCATTAATTCAATAGCGGCCTCCTTGAATATGATCTTAGCGGTATCCATGCTATAGGCAGTAGAGAAGGTACGTCCTTCTTTCATGGTAATACCCAAGGTTTCGATCATACCGTAATTAGCCAGGAAGGGCATGAACAAAGTAGTATCATCTGCTCCATTGTATTGCCAGCGATTGCCAGCCGATGGGCCACCCAGTACATTGCCTGCCATGCTGGAAGCTGCCAATACACCGGGTATCTGTTTTACGCCGGCCAAAAAACATCCATACTACCAGGCACTTTGCCTTCGGCATCAAAATAAACTACCTGCTCTTTGTCGTATCCTGTTTTATGTGCTTGTATGAAATTGATCTGCCTGTACACTACCCAAACGGCCACGATGAAAATGACGGATATGGTAAATTGAAAAACCAACAGTCCCTTCCGGGCCCATAATGCGCCTGTGGCCTGATGGATCTTTCCTTTTAACACAGCCACGGGCTTGAAGCCCGACAGGTAAAAAGCAGGATAACTGCCAGCCAGCAATCCGGTGACGAATATGATACCCAGCAGGGATAATATCAGACCTGTGTCAGGTACAATGGCGAGGCTTTTGCCGGTAATACCATTGAAAGCAGGTAAGAGGAGGACAAGGAATAGCAAGGCCAGGCAAGTAGACAGGAGTACCAATAACCAGGATTCCATTAAGTACTGAATGATGAGGGAAGGACGGCCAGCGCCAATGGTTTTGCGAATGCCCATTTCTTTCATTCTTCCGGTGGCTTTGGCAGTGGCCAGGTTCATAAAATGGATGCAGGCTATTACCAGGATAAAGAGGGCGATGAGGGCAAACAACCGTACATACCCGATGCGGCCACCGCTTTGAACACCATTTTCATAAGTGCCATAGAGGTAATTGTCGCCATAGGGTTTCAGGAACATGTTGCGGGTATTGCCTTTGCTCTGGCTTTTCATGAAGGCACTGAGCTTATCATTAAAGGCCTGGACCTGTGTGCCTGGTTTTAGGAGCAGGTAGGTATGAAAAGGGCCACCGGTAGTCATCGTGGTGGGCATGTTCATGATCAATTTAAAGGCATCAAAAGGCAATACAAAGTCAAATTGTACAGAAGAGTTGGCCGGGGTTCCCTTAAATACCCCTGTGACCATACTGGTACGGCGGGTTTGGTCGATTTGCCATTGTACGGGTTTTCCAATAATGCCTGTTGTATTGTTGAATAAACGTATGGCCAGTTTTCCGGACAGTACAATACCATTGCGGTCATTCAGCACTGCTTGTTCATTGCCATTGATGAGGGGATAGGAAAACACTTTGAAATAATCCTTGCCGGCAAAAACACCGGCCCCATGTACGTTTTCCTCGCCCGTAGTAAGGGCTACCCGCGGAAACCAGAAGGGAGGGGTGTGGATACGGTGGCCAGTTGCACTTCGGGCATAATGGGTGGCAGGGATTCGGCCAGCAGTCCCGGCATTTCGGCCGAAGTGTTGATGCCGCCACTATTGGACCGGTGTTCCATTACCTGGAACAATTGTTTATCGTGTTGATGAAACTTATCGACACTCATTTCATCCTTTACCCATAACCAGATGAGTAAGACACCAGTGAGGCCGGTAGACAGGCCGATTAGGTTTAACAAGGTAAATTGACGGTTCTTAAGTAGGTAGCGCCAGGCAATCGTCAGGTAGTTTTTGAACATGTACGGGTATTTATGGGGAGTGGGATGCGGATGGGAACATTTTCCATAAGAAGTCGGTATTATTTTTAACAGGGGTTGGTTAGCTTTGGCGGGGGAATAGCTGCGAGCCGCGAGCTACGAGCTGCGAGGAAATACAAGGATGCGTATAGGTGTATAGTGGTGAGTGATGGGTAATGGGTAATTAATTTAATAAATGTCATGTATTCGTACACTGATCAAATAAACAGATCTATTCAACTGCCGGGTATTCCGAAGCGGATCGTTTCGTTGGTGCCTTCACAAACAGAATTACTGGCCGACCTGGGGCTGGCAGATGCGGTGGTGGGTATCACCAAATTCTGTGTGCATCCGGAAAGCTGGTTCCGTAGCAAACAAAGAGTAGGCGGCACCAAGAAGGTGAATATGGATACGGTTCACCGGCTGCAGCCCGACCTGATCATTGCGAACAAAGAAGAGAATGTAAAGGAGCAGGTGGAGGAACTGGCTGTGCATTACCCGGTATGGGTGAGTGATGTAAACGACCTTATTGATGCACTGGCTATGATCCGAAGCCTGGGTGCGCTTACGGGCACAGTTGCCGGGGCAGCCGCCATTGCAGGGAGTATTGAAGCGGGCTTTGCTTCTTTGGCAGGTATCACCCCTGTTATAAGAGCGGCCTACCTGATCTGGCGGGATCCCTGGATGACGGTGGGGCATGATACTTTCATTCATCACCTTTTGCAGCGTTGTGGATTGCAAAATGTTTTTGAGCAGCAGTCGCGGTATCCTGCCATTGATATAGCAGCTTTGCAAGCAGCAGATTGTAAGCTGCTATTGTTATCGTCGGAGCCCTACCCTTTTAAGCAGCAACATATCGATGAACTGCAACAGCATTTACCAGCTACACGCATTCTGTTGGTGGATGGGGAAATGTTCAGTTGGTATGGCAGCCGGTTGTTGCAGGCGCCTGCTTATTTTCAACAGCTGTTGGGTTTAGTGCATTCGAAGTAGATTGTGTAGTTTACCGGGATGGGGAATACAGCTGTGAGCTACGAGCTGCGAGCTGCGAAAGAATACAGTGGGGAATCGGCAGTCGAGAATCGATTGCTTCGGTTTGTGAGGATTTCTTTATTATTGAAAATTTATTATGGTACCTGAATTTACGCCAGAAGAAAATAATAAGCCTTCGCGCAAGAAACCGATGTTTCCGGTGCAGGAGGGCTTGCGTCAATACCTGAAAGTACATGGGCGTGAAGTGAAGCTACCGGTCTCTTATACAGACCTGCTGCGTATTACGTATTCGATACCGCTAAAGGATAAACAGGGCAATGACACGCTTTGGGAGAAGGCGGTATATGATATGCGTGATTGGGAATACATCCGCAGTGGACTGGTAAAGATGTATGCTTTCCTGAAAACGGAAGGTGACCTGACTTTTACGGCACACCTGGATGTAGCGCGGATCGACTATTGCAGTTTTGGTAATTCGCACCCATTCCGCATCCGGATCATCAATAAGTTCAATGACAATTATGATCACTATTATATTAAGATAGCGGATGCTTCACGCATTTATGGGTTGGAGCTGGAGCACTTATTATCGCCCAACCGTATTACCTACCTTACCCATAATAATACGCTGGTGGAAGAGCATATACCCGGTATACCGGGTGATGTGTTCATTCAAACGCATCTTACGAACCAGACCACCAATAAGATCAGGCTGGCCAAGGAGTTTGTCAAGTTCAATGAACGGTCTTTCGTGCGTTTATTAGGCGATATGCGTTCTTACAATTTTGTAGTGGATATTACGCCGGATATTGAGGATTATCAATACCGCATCCGGGCGATCGATTTTGACCAGCAATCGTATGAAGGCAGGAAGAACCTGTACCTGGCCCAGTTCTTCAAAGAGAATGTTGAACTGGTCAATCTGTGCAGTAAGTACCTGAATAAAGAGTCCATTGAACAATACCAGGCGGAGGAAAGGACGATGATGGCGTTCCGGGTAGCCTCTACGCGTTTCAGGCTGATGGAATTGCTCAATATCATGGCGCGGGATAAGATCAGTACCCCGAAAAGTTGTTGCAACTAAAAACGGAGCTGGGGCAGTACTTTCACAATCCGGCTTTCAATAAATGCACTTCGATGGGACAACTGGTAAAGCGGCAGTTGAAGCAAACGCTTCAGAAGAACCTGGCGCTGATACAAAAGAATTTGGGGAAGTTTGAGGATTGAGCAGCGCTAATTCAGGTAGGCTGGTTAGCTTTCCACTTTTACTTGGAACCTGGCCAGGAATCTATTCCATCTTATGGTTGTTCAGCGTACAAATTCATCCCTTTGAGGATTTCTCTTGACACACTATACATAATACCTGCATTCCAGTCATTCAGGTATTCAAATGCTTTATAAATGTTTGGATTAGACTTTGAAAAGACTGCATAATAGGTATTATAGGATCTTGTACCAATATCTTCCCAGTGAATGTAATTGTTTCCATTAAGAATAATACCATCTTGGTTGAAAATGACACCAAGGATACTAAACTCCTGTGAGGTCGTATGCATTTTAAGGTATTTATCTACTAAATTGTCAAAATAGATAATATACAAGGCCTGAATGATTGCTGAATATTTCTTTGAGAGTTGATCCAGGTTAACTCTATAAACAGACTTAAGCCTGAGCTTAATAATTTCTCCAGAAGATGACAAGATATCAATACAATATATCCGACCAATGACAAAACTATATCCGTTGATCCATTTGATACCAAACCGAAAGGCAACTATATCCTGCGTCTTTATTAGAGCTGGGGGTACTCCTATCTTATCTTTATTATCAAAAGTCAGATACTCCTGATCCAAGACCAGTTCTCTCGCCCTATCGAAGATGGACGATTTTATAGAAAATGAAGTGGGCGTACTCATAATTTAATCTTTAAGCCCAGCTCTTTTTAAGCGTGAGCAAAGCTTCGGCATTCCCTTTTGCGTCATCAACGGGGTGATGGGTATGCTTTGTTTTACGCAGGTGTTTAAAGTTTTGGAATGTGTCTTTGACAATTCCTTTGTACAGGCTGCCCAGGTTGTAGGAGCTATGACCAAAGGGGTTGGCGCCGGTAAAGTGGTGGAAATACCAGCAAATAAACATCCAATCGAATCCATTGTTATCGCTGATGAATACGGCTCGGTCTTTTACTACTTCTTTGAGCCAGGTAGCGAATTTCTCCATTACTGTTTTAGGATCCTCAAACTCCCTAGTTTGTTCCCTGGTGAAACCAGAAACAGCCAGGGCTTCGGGAATGAATTGATCGGATATGGGTTTTAGTTGTCCGTAGAAAGTTTTTGTAAGCCTTCTTCTACTACGACGGCTCCGAAACAGATCATGGAGTAATCGCCCGGAATGGGGCCGTCGCTTTCAATATCGACCATTATGTAGGCCATTGTTGGGTTGGTTTTGTGGGTTCTGTGAAATTGTTATTGCGGATAAGGGCAGGTAACCTCTAACCTGTTGTTATCGGGATCGTGGGTTTCAAATTCATAGTAGCCATCGCCCGTTTTGCGAGGGCCACTCAGAATGGGGAAACCCGCTGCCTGGAATTGTTTTGCTTTGGCATCCACTTCTTCAATGGTATTTACGCCAAAAGCGAGGTGTATGATGCCTTTGTATTGGGCATCGATGGTATCATTTTGATTGTTGGGAATACCTGGCCTGGACATGATCTCCAGCCGGGCGCCTGATTGAAAGCTAAGGAAATAGCTTTGAAATTGTTTTTTCTCATTGGTGTACTTCTCATTGGATACGGCCCCAAAATATTTGGTATAATAGGCTTTGAGGGCTTCCAGTTGATCGGTCCAAATGGCTACGTGTTCCAGTGTCATGGTATTGGTTTAAAATTCAGGGCAAAGCTACAGGTTGTGCGGAATGATAAGGGCCAGGAAATGGTTCATATTATCCAATTATTTTTTATACAGTTCAAGCTTTCTTCCATCGGGGTCAATAATGATGGCCAGGTATCCAAACTCGGTTTGGGTAGGTTCAGCAGCAAAGGGCACCTGTTTTTCTTTTAAAGTCTCAATCGTTTTGTCAAAATCTTCCACAGCCAAACCTAACCGTAAATGCTTGTCGGGATCGGTCTGCCCCTTCGCCAGAGGATAGATTTCCAGTACAGTTTCACCGATGGTGGTGCCGTAATGATAAGGGGAATTACCGTGCTTGTGGTAATCAAACTTCAGTCCTAATAAGGAATAGAAGTTGGCCAAGCTTTCCGGGTCGGGTGTGCGGATGACAATGAGTTTTAATTGCATTCTTAAACAACATTAAATTAATAGCTTTATTTAGTCTTAAGGTATTTCTTAAAGGTTGTTGAATACCTGTCTCCAAATTTTAAAGTCGTAATATCCTCATATTTTATGGTAGTGAGCTTATTTTCCAATACCCCGGCAGGATCATAATACTGAATCTGAAAGCTGTTTTTGGCAATACGTTTGATAGGCCCGATCTCAAAAGCGCTTGTTCCATTAATCATGTCGTTATTTTTCAAATGCCCACAGTAATTCGTCATTATGCCTGATGGCATTTTCTATATGGGGACCAAACTTACCCCAGGCAAAACCTGCCCTATCGGGGCTGTGGCGTAAGTCGGCTATTACATAGTTGTCTGGCAATTGGGCGGCAAAGTTTTTAAGGACGGTATCATTAGCCGCTTTGGCTTGTTCTAAAGTAATAAAACTGCCATCAGGCCGGTCCCAAATTTCCATTACTGTTGTTTCATGGATGGTATCGAAGTGAGACTCCCTGGTTTTTACCAAGTTCATGGAGCTGGCTGATGAAAGCGGCAAGGTTCTCTGACTGTTTAACAATTACTGCCGGATCGTGGCAAGCAAAAATACGTTTCCCCATTTACCTTTGTTGTCAATATCCAAAACCCAACAATTTCCCAACCCATCGCCAGCCAATTCTATAGAATGGTGACAGATATTGTCCATTCCAAAGTAATCATACCTATCAAATGTCACCTCCATCATGTTGAATTGAAAGCCACCGGCAAATTGTAGCAATTCTCTTATTTCGGCCGGTAAATGGCCTTCCACCAGTTGACTGGCAAGGCTGTCTATTTCCTGCTCGGATAAGGGAGGTTTTAGCTCTACCTGGTATTCTTCCCCATCTTCTGTAATATACTGTTCGTTTACTATGGCCTGGAGCTGTTCTAATGGTGTCATTAGGAAGTTTGTTTTGAAGGTCTTTGAGGGTCTAGTCCTGCAGCATTGCTGTACATTCTTAGCTCCCTGAAAATTATCATTTTCCACCCTGATCTGCAAATCAGGTTGATGGATTGCTAGTTATCCACTCATTCTGGCAGCCATCAGCAGGATATTCCACAGTGCAAAAGATCTTCTCCCTTCTCAGCATGAAGTACGTAGCGATTACCTCGTTTGTCAAAAACAGTTACCTCATGCCATTCAAACTTACTATGCATTTTGAGGTCAATGCGGCCTTTCATATTTTCCAATACAGTTGGCTTGAAAGTAGCTATATCAGCCAGTGCCAGTCTAAATACAGTCTGGTTATTATTACATATGACCTGACGTGTGCAGAGCAGTGTCCATTCTTTCGAGGGTTTGGTAAAAAACAGGACAGGTATCCCACTGGCATCATTGATATTAGCCACCAGGTACTCTTTTATGTTTCCATCAAGATCGCTGAAGTGGAACGAGGAACTTGTGGGCAGGCGATGTTGTTTTGCTCTCCAAAGCAACCTGCTCTTGATATAGTCATCTGTCTTCTCCATTTTCACTTGTCTTTAAAATGCTTCTTCCAGGTCTCCTTTTTTATTATAGTGCCATCAGGAGCAATATGCATAGAATAATTAATGGAATCGCCTTCCTCTTTTTCATCTTCTGGTATACTCCCTTCCTTTGTGTTGGCTTCTCTGCTTTCCATAATAAATCGATCCTTGTCTGTTTGCCGACCTACGGCCTCAAAGGTCCAACCCGCGTCACCGCAATCTGCTGCCAGATCAAACTGGCTGATGAATTTTCCTTTTCGGTCAAAGATGTAATAACGGAGAATACTACAATAACTACTTTCGTCCTGGGTGAGGATGGTGAACTCAATAAAATTGGTATCCCTGTTTTGCCAGGAATAGTAATAATCACGATCATATCCCTGGCCGATAAATTTCCGGTGGCCTTTTGGGAATATCAATTTGAAAGCACTGCTATCAATCTCTTCATAATGCCCCGGCCGCGTATCGAAACTAAAACTATCGATCTCAAATTCCTGCAGGTCCTGGTACTTGAATTTGCTCTTGAGTTTGTATAAGGCTGCTTTTTCCTGGGGCAGAATTTGTTGATGATTACTTTGGACACACCCTCCGAAAAAAAAATATACCAATTATCCAAACCAATGATGATCGTTGAAAGGTCATACTTGAATATATTATAAATTATCTATTTCCTAATCCCACCAAAGGGAGATAATTCCCTTTTCAGCTCTTAGTGCTTCCGCAACTTGTTCTGGCGTAACCTCATCACTGGGGCAAAGTTTCAGTACTTCCTTACTCATTGCCACCCAATCGTCAGGTTCCCTTTCCAGCCGCAGCAGACACCTGTCAAAATCGGCCTCCAAAATGGTGTAAGGATACTTTTCCCCGAATGCCTTCAATGCAGTGATCAATGAATCGGTTGATATGCCGAAATTAATCCCATTTGTTTGTTGCAGCCTCAAGATGTTGTAAGGGTTTTCACCTCTGACAATGGACAGGGTCACCTTTTTATCCTCCCTGGTGGAGTCATCCGAAATAAATGCATAATGGTTTCTATAATTAAACAAGCGATTGATGGTGTCAACCAGGCCATGACTTATTTTCCTCGGGACAAGAAAGGAAACGCCTGGTATTTCAACGGTTTTGCCTTTGACGTCAGGTTGTCTAATTCTATTAGGTGGCTCGTTTATAAAATGAGACGCCACCAACCAGGTTTTCAACCGGGTAGCTTTTGTCCTGGTTATTTTCTCCGCATCGACAATGACCAATAGTTCTATGCCGGTCTTTTCGGATAGCTCCGACTGCTCTTTAAACTTAATGACTGAATCTGGTTGGGCACAGGCAGCGCATAAGAGCACCAGTGAGGCAGTAATAATTATAGTGCGAGTCATAGTTTTAGTTCTTATCCATGAGCAGTAACCGCCATTTCCGGGCTACCACCTGGTCTAATATAAAAGAAAATTGTCTTTATCGGGTTGCAACCTGGTATCGGCAAAAGCAGTATCTGACTTAATGCAGTCCCTGATCAATTGCACTTTGTCGACGGTGAATTCATTATAGATCTCTTCGCCAAAAACCTTTTTAATATTTTCATCCCAATATATGGACTCCATGACAATGTGGTTTTCAAGCACCTCGCACCTGGTTCTAAGTAAATTGAAAAAGTAACATTGAATTGCAGATCGCCCAGCTGCACCTGGGGCCAATTGGCTTTGAATACATCGGGCAGGCATTTGTAAAAGAAAAGGTAATTCAGGCTTCCTGGAAAATTATCTGCTTGCTGTTGCATGACCGTTGATTGCAATAGCTCCATCGCCAGCTGTTTATCAAAAGAAATGGGCGGGCTAATATGCCTGGTAAAGCGATCATCGCCACGCTTGAAGTTTGTATCTACGCGGAGTAAAGCTTTAAAAGCCTTCTGGAGTTTTTCATTCCGGAAGCTAAGGTCGGGATACTGCAGGAAAAAGGAATCCACGCGTTCCTTATCCAGGACGAGGAAGCCGAACTTGTCCTCATGACCGGGATAATAAGTAGTGCTTACGTGATCGACATAGGTGGTGTGGTTTCCACAGCTGGTAAAAAGGATGGCCAATATCAGGAAAGGGGTTACAATACGCATGGGGCAGTAGGTGAATAGGCCCCAAAATATTGCTTTAAACTGACACCCGCAAGGCCTTCTTCTAAGATAAAGCCCTGTATTTCAATCCTTTTTAATGTGTTGTTTCAACATGAAAGTTGCCATTGACTTTCCTTATCTTCGCCGCGCAATTAAGAAAAGAGGCATTTTTCTTAAATAATTATCAACAACCATGACTACTTATTAATTAAATAAACGAAAAACAGCAGAATCATGAAGAAATATAAAGCCGGTGTGCTTTTGGCGAGGAATTGGAAGCCCTGTATAAAGATGCGAAAGAAAACCAGTTTGCCCTGCCCGCAGTGAATACGATTGGTACGAATACGATCAATGCGACATTGGAAACAGCAGCCAAGGTAAACTCGCCGGTAATCATTCAATTCTCTAACGGAGGCGCTCAGTTCATAGCTGGTAAAGGCATGCCCAATGAACAATTGCAGGCCAATATTTCGGGAGGTATTTCAGGAGCGCTGCATATCCATAATGTAGCCAAGTATTATGGCGTACCAGTGGTGTTGCATACTGATCATGCTGCTAAGAAATGGTTGCCCTGGATCAGTGGCCTGATCGATGCCGGTGAGCAATATTTCAAGGAAAAAGGCCAGCCGCTTTTCAGCTCCCACATGCTGGACCTGAGTGAAGAGCCCATTGAAGAGAATATCCATACTTCGGTAGAGTTCTTCAAAAGAATGCAACCGCTGGGCATGGGTATTGAAATTGAATTGGGGGTAACAGGCGGTGAAGAAGATGGTGTAGACAATAGTGGCATTGAAAACGATAAATTGTACACTCAGCCCCAGCACGTGGCTTATGCTTATACTGAATTGAGCAAGGTAGGCCGGCTGTTCAGCGTAGCTGCGGCCTTTGGTAATGTGCATGGTGTATATAGCCCCGGCAATGTAGAACTGCGTCCGGAGATCTTAAAGAACAGTCAAACATACATAGAGCAGGAACTGAAAACAGGTCCCAAACCAGTTTATTTTGTATTCCATGGCGGCAGTGGCTCACCGCAGCACCAGATCCGGGAAGCGATCAGTTATGGCGCTATCAAGATGAATATTGATACGGACCTGCAATGGAGTTTCTGGGAAGGTGTGCTGAACTATTATAAAAAGAATGAAGGGTTCCTGCAAGGTCAATTGGGTAATCCCGAAGGCAAGGACAAGCCCAATAAGAAATACTACGATCCACGGGTATGGTTGCGTAAAGGGGAAGAGACCTTTATCAAGCGCCTGGAAGTAGCTTTTGATGACCTGAACTGTATCAATAGGAACGCGTAATAGCAGGTTGCGCAGATTTAAATGGATCGCGCTGATTGGCTTTAAGGCGGCTTTAGGGTGAGCCGCTCCTGGAGAGCGACCCACCCTAAAGCCGTCTTCGACAAGGATGGCATTGCCCGGGCGACAACTGTTTAGCCTGAAGAGAATTATAAAACATTCATTAATTGGCGGATATGGTTTGAAGCCCGTCAACAGAATGGCCACATAGTTTAAAAGTCTCCCGGTTTGCGGGAGACTTTCTTGTTTTTTGTATAGCCGGCAGGACTGGCATAAAGATGGCTGTGGTTGCCGGGCAGGGCGCATCCTTCTATCTTTGGGCACCAAATGGGAACCCGGTATGGCAGGCCATAGGCAGCAAATGGGCAGTGAGGATGGAGGGCTCTGCACAAACCGCCACATCAAATTTTCAATTATCAAATCTTCAAATTATCTCATTGTCTATGCCATCAAAGAAAATCACCGACCTGCTGGGCGATAAAGCCGCTTATTTGTTGGATCATCAATGTAAAACAATTGACAAATCAACGATCTCGCTGCCCTCTCCGGACCATGTAGAGAAAAGCTGGATCAATAGTAACCGCAGTAACCAGGTATTGCGCAGTATCCAAACCTTATTGGGGCATGGCCGCCTGGCCAATACAGGTTACTGCAGCATTTTCCCGGTAGACCAAGGTATTGAACACAGCGCCGGATCGGCTTTTGCGCCCAATCCAATCTATTTTGACCCGGAGAATATTGTAAAACTGGCTATGGAAGGAGGTTGTAATGGAGTAGCCTCTACCTATGGGGTACTGGGCATTATGAGCCGTAAATATGCGCACCGCATACCCTTCGTTGTAAAGATCAACCACAATGAGTTCCTGAGCCTGCCCAACCGGTATGACCAAACCATGTTTGGTACGGTGAAGAGTGCCTGGAATATGGGGGCTATAGCGGTAGGCGCCACGATCTATTGGGGTTCGGCGGAAAGCGCGCGTCAATTGAAGGAAGTAGCTGAAGCATTTGAGTTGGCACATGAGCTGGGAATGGCCACTATTCTATGGTGTTATACACGTAATAATGGCTTTAAAGTAGATGGGGTGGACTATCATACTTCGGCGGATCTTACGGGGCAGGCGAATCACCTGGGGTAACGTTGCAAGCTGATATCATCAAACAAAAATTACCTACGAATAATGGCGGTTACCTGGCCACCAAACATGGCAAGACTTCTCCACTGGTGTATGAAAAGCTGACCACAGATCACCCGATAGATCTTTGCCGGTACCAGGTATTGAATTGTTATAGTGGCCGGGTGGGGCTGATCAATAGTGGTGGTGAAAGCAAGGGAGCTAGTGACCTGCAGGATTCGGTATATACGGCGGTGATCAATAAACGAGCCGGTGGTATGGGATTGATATTGGGACGTAAAGCATTTCAGCGCCCATTCAAAGAAGGGGTTGAATTGTTGCAATCGACGCAAGATGTATACCTGGATAAGGATATTACGGTGGCTTAAATAAGGCAACGAGGGAAGCAGGCTGACTTATACATTGTATTGAAGAGGTGACACCTTTCTTTTGCGATGCCAGGGAAAGGTGTCACCTCTTAGGGAAAAAGCTTTTGCCCAGGCAAAGGCTTTTTTGTATTTTTCCACAGCATGGCAAACCGTTTGTTACTATCCAGCTCCAGAACGCTGGGCTTTTATCTGTATGTGCTGGCAACGCTGGTATTATGGGGTTTTGTGTGGATACATGCTTTTAGCATGGATATGACGCATGATGAGGCGTATTCTTTCCGGCTGATCAAAACAAATTACTTTATTGCGCTCTTTGGAACGGCCAATACGCATTGGTTGAATAGTTTCTTCCTGGAAATATTCAATAGGGTGTTTGGTGATGGGCCGGGCTGGTTGCGGCTGCATTCGGTGCTGGCATTTCCTTTTTTTGCCTGGGGCTCTACCGCCTGGCTACGCTGATCAAAAGCTGGGGAGTACAGGTTGTTTTTTTGGCGCTGGTATTGTTCAATCCGTATGTACTGGATTTCTTTTCGCTGGCGCGCGGGTATGGACTGGCGCTAACCTTCCAGGTATGGAGTCTGGTGTATTTTGTAAAAGGTTATGAGCAGGGCCTTCATTACCGCACCTGGTTGATGGTGTGGGTACTGAATGGGCTTACGATAGGTGCTAACCTCTCCTACTTCTATACGGTAATCGGCATGGCCGGTTATTATACCTGGCTGCTGATCCGTTCAAAAATGGCCGGGCAACGGTTGGAAAACCAGCCTACCGGATATTCCTGTTGTATGTACTATTGATATTGGGTACGGTTGCCGACCTGCTGTTCATCAAATATTATGGTAAGGACCTTGGTTATGGGGGAGACAGTAACCTGGTCAATTCGCTGGTAGGTTCGATTTGGGAAGGCAGTTTTTATCAGGACAGTTATAGGCAGTTGGTGAACCTGCTGAGTTGGCTATGCTTCTCCCTATTGATCATTATTTGTGGTTATTATGGGTATGGGCTGTTGAGGACTAAAAAAATAAGTTTGGGATTGGTGCTTTGTCTTCCCGTTATCAGCCTGGTGGTATTGAATATGCTTCTCCATCTTGTTTTTAAAACGCCTTATCTGTATGGGCGTACTGCGTTGCAGGGATATGTACCGGGGTGCTGGTGGTTTGTTTTGGAATTGGTTGCTGGCAGCCAGTTCGTGCCGGACTACGGCAGGCGATATCGGGTTTAGGGGGATTGTAGTAGTGGTGCTGGTAGTTCACTTTTGGCAGCAAGCCAACCGGCAATGGTGTTATGAATGGTCGCTACAGGCCAATAGTAAACAGGCTATTGATGATCTGTATGCATTACGGCCTACCCATCCCGCTTTGGGGTTTTCGGTGGGTGCTGTTTATACAAATTATTATCGCTTATTGGATAGCAGTTTGGTTCCTATTGCTGTTGAACTACCCGACCAAGCTCCGGATCAACCGACTCCTACACTAAGGGCCGTTTTAGAGCGCAGTGATTATGTGATCTCGGCTTATCCTGCTACTGTTGCCTGCCTACGGCAAATGGGCTTGCGGTATGAGGTGGTAAAGCGGTATCCGCCGGGTAACAATCAATTGCTACGGATCTATCACTGAGGGGGCATGAAAAAGCCCTGTGGCGCAGGGCTTGTATTACAAGTATTTATTGAAGTGGATTAATCATCGTCCCAATCGCGGTCACGATCACGTCCATGGCCTCTGCCATGCCCCCGGCCATGACCATGTCCATGCCCACGGCCCCTGCGGCGGTCTCGATCATCATCGTAGTAGCGACGTGGTCCGTGGTAATCGCGAATACATTCCTGACGGCCCCGCCATCCCCTGTACCTTGCATATCGATCGCGGTGGTCGTAAAAATGATCATAGGGCCTTGGATCATTGATCACGACTTTGTATCCGCTGTAGAGGTCGTAACCCCGGTACCTGCCGGGCAGGCTGGCCGCAAAGATCCAGCGGCCTGCATCGAGGTAAATGAATTGCTGGCGGGGTATGTAGTAGTAGGCTTCCACATCGGGCAGGTAGTAATAATCGGCCCGGTCGTATCCTGCGGGGCCCCATTGTGGTTGTGTGCCGATATTAACGCTTACGCTTACCTGGGCAGCTGCCTGATGGGCGGATAAAGCAGCGCCTGTGACGAGTAATAAGGCTAATCCTATTCGTTTCATAATCTATTGATTTGGTTCTATCCAACCTAATCCAAAGGATATGCCTTATTGTATTGAGGATTTGTTAATACAGGAACTGTTAACATAGTATAATCATAAAAAAAGCCGGTAATTAAACTTACCGGCTTTTGTGTAGTCAGCCCGTGCATACGGGGATCAATCAATTAATAAACGTAATTGAGGGCAGTAATATCACTGGCAATGAATGGGCGGTTCACGCCATTACCGATACAAGCCAACATCCAGGAGCCAGCAACGGCATTGGTAGTGGGTGTACCAGGAATGTGGATAGCGCCCACGCCGGCTTGTCCTTCGTTAACAGCGGATCCGCCGCAGCTATAAGCGCGGTTGGCATAGTCGGTATGACGGAAACCAACACAATGGCCTACTTCATGGGCAATGATGGAAGTAACGGTGTTGATATTCCAGGTATCCAGGTAGCTTCTGTTTACCAGTACAGAGCCATAAGGATTACCGGCGGCAGTAGGGAAACCGGCAGATGCGAGGTAACCTGCACCAGCGGGAGCAGGATTGATCACGATATCACCACCGGAAGTAACTCTGGAGAAGGTAATGCGCAATCCCAAATTGTTGTACCTGACGATTGCAGCATCGGTAGCGGTGATGTAACGTGCAGGCAAGGAAGCATTCACACGGATGGTGATATTCCTTGGAAGGCCAGTTACGGTATTGGTGGTGCGGTATTGTTCCTCCTCACCTACACGGATCAGCTTACGATCGGGAGATGAATTGAGGTCTTCGTTGGTAATAACGATATCACCTTCTACCAGGTAACCTTCGGGGTGCCTAACAACGTTCTTGTTGCCAAAACCCAGTTCATAGATCTTGTCCAATACTTGTTGGGAAATAGCGTCCTGTTGTACAGGAGCTTCTTCCTTTCCATCTTTCTTACAGGAAAAAAATACGAGGGCTAATATGGCAAATAAGGCTGCCACTTTTAGAAGACTTCTCATGTGCTTTTGTTTTTGGTTTACAAAAAATAGAATAACAGGTATGCAGAGTAACTACACACAAATTTGATAGAGAGATCGCTAATCAGAGAAGTTGCTAATTGAAAAATGAACGCTTAGGGGGAAGAGTTGTTAATCCGGCTATACTTGAAAGTTAGTGCTAAAATGAAAATGTTAAAATAAATTTATAGCAACGGAGTTGCAAAGGAAAATACTTAGAATATAGACTTCAGCATACAGGATATGGAATACCCCACAACACAGGTGGGGTTCCGGATTGCATCATTTCGAAAGGGAGTCATTGTTTGGGTTTGAAGTTCAGTGGTTTGGGTTTGGACTTCAGGCGTTAAGGGTTCAGCCTACCACTTCAAGAGCAAGGGTTATTGGGTAGTGCCGGTAGTATCAGGGTTTAGCTTCTTGTATCGGGCTTCCGTTCTTTTGCCTATTTATAAAGAAAAAACCCTGACAATTGAATGACAATTATCAGGGTCTTTACACTAAATTAATATTGACTTAACTCAAAAGCCTTTCTTAGCGGGGGCTGTTGCGTCTGTTTTCTTACCATAATTCTCGGGCATCTGGATAGCGAAGAACTGGTTCTTGCCATCGAGGATCAATTTAGCTGCCTGTTGTACATCTTTTACGGTGAGTTTGTTGATGTATTTTTCGGCATGCACAAAGCGGTCAGGGTCATCGCCTTTGAACCTGATGCCCAGGATACCATCGAGCCAGGTGGTGTTCTCTTTCATTTTCACTTTGTTTTGCTCAAGCCATTGGATCTTTACTTTATTGAGGTAGCTGGTATCGGGGCCTTTGGCGGCGATATGGGCAAACTCTTTTTAACGGCTTTGAGGAGGGTATCTACTTTTTCGGGGCCGCAAGGTAATTGAAGTACAAAGCTGTAATTGGAATAAGGATATTTTTCCAGGCCACCATTGGTACCACCCCCATAAATGCCTTGTACTTTCTCTCGCAATTCTTCAATGATGCGGATGTTCAGTACTTCGCTTAAGGCAGATGCTTTCAGGTCCAGGTCTTCAGTATATGGTACTTCGCCGGAATAGAAAGCCAGGATGAGGCTTTTCTCTTCTTTACCCTTGTTAATGATGAGTTCCTGCTTGCCACCAACTGTGCGTACCTTGTTATCGACCAGGGCAAACTTCTTATTGGTAGCGGGGAGGCTGGCTATGTATCTTTCGATATAAGGAATGATGTCTTCTTCTTTGAAGCTACCTACAAAAACAAAGTTCATTCCATTGGCATCGCCAAAGCGTTCTTTGTAAATGGCCAGGGAACGATCAAGATTGATATTGTCGAAATAGCTGCTATTGGGTACGGCTACGGGCGCCAATGGATTGTTGCCATACATGGTTTTGTACATGGTATCAATAAATACAGCCTGAGGATTGGCGCTGATATTGGCGAACTGGGATTTGTTGCGTTGTATATAAGAACTGAAAAGGGCTGTATCCTTGCGAGGTGCTGTAAAATACAGGTAAGTGAGCTGGAACATGGTTTCCAGGTCTTTCACGGTGGAGTTGCCGCGCACACCATCTGAAATGGCGGAGAAGGTAGGATTAACGGTGACTGTTTTACCAGCCAGGGCCTTGCGAAGATCGGTGGGAGAAAATTCGCCTATACCCATGGTACTTACTACCTGGGTAGCGTATTCGGCATTGTACTTATCAGCCAGACCGTAATTGTTCTTACCACCGGGGCGGGTAGCGCCCATGAGTACCTGGTCGTTCTTGAAGTCGGTTGGCTTGAGGGTAACTGTTACACCGTTGGCCAGTTTGAGTTCGGTAGTACCCAATACGGCATTTTTGTTTTGGAAAGGATCTTTCCTGCCTTGGGTGCAGTAGGCAATAAGGTAGTAGCTATTGCTTTTTCTTCGTATGGCTTGATATCGGCTTTCTCTTTGGCATCAATAGCGGCCAGCAGGTCTTTGCCTTCGGGCAGTTTATTGCCTTCTTTGGCTTCGGGACCGGTAACATAGACAAAACGATTCTTTTCGTTCCTGAACTTATTGGATACGGCATTTACTTCCTCAAAGTGTAATGCCGGGTACGAGGGATTTTACATAATCGTATTCTTGGTCGATACCCGGGATAGGCTCCTGTTGGAGGAAGTGGTTGGCATATTCTTCTACAAAATTGTCGGACTCGGTTTTATCTCTGTTGTTCCAGGCACGCTCATAATTGGCCAGGGTGGTTTTTAGCCCGTTCGAGTTCGGCAGCGGTAAAACCAAACTTTTTACTCTTTCAATTTCTTCTACCACGGCATTGAGGGCTTTGTTCACATCGCCGGTACCTGCTGCGGCAAAGGCGCCAAAAGCATCATAACCACGAGCGTAAGAACCAAAGCTTACGGAGCCGAAGAGAAAGGGGGATTTGACTGCTGGGTAAGTTCCTGCAAACGTTGGTTGGTGAGTGATACAAATATTTGCTTTACGAGGTGATCGCGGTAATCACCCACGGTGCCGGCTGGGGCTTCTTTGAATGCAGGATAGTTGATGGATACGGTATAGCTGGTGGCTTCCTTATCGGTTACTACCATGGCATCGGAGGACGCATAGGCGGGTACATCAGCATATTCGCGGGTACGGGGGAGGCTGGGTTGGTCATGCCGGCAAAATGCTTACGGATCATTTCTTCGGCTTTAGCGGGCTCAATATCGCCTACTACGATCACGGCCATCAGGTTGGGCCGGTACCAGTCTTTATAAAAACGGCGGATGACATCGGGTTTGAAATTGCGGATGATGGAGTCGACGCCAATGGGCAAACGCCTGGCATATTTAGAGCCTTCAAACAATTTGGGATAGATCTTTTGAACATGCGGTCGTTGGCACCTTTGCCCAGGCGGCTTTCTTCGAGGATGATGGGCTTCTCGCTCTGGATATCCTCATCGAGGTAGGTAACGTTGTGGGCCCAGTCTTCCAATACCTGGAACCCTTTTTCGAGGTTACCGGGTTTATCGGTAGGGATGGGCAGGATGTATACGGTTTCATCAAAGCTGGTATAGGCGTTGAGGTCATTACCAAAACCTACGCCGATATCCTGCAGGAAGGAAACGATATCGTTCTTTTAAAGTGGGTAGTACCGTTGAAGGCCATGTGCTCGGCCATGTGGGCCAGGCCTTGTTGATCGTCATCTTCATTGATCGCCCCTGCATTCAGTACGAGGCGGAGCTCTACTTTTGCTCGGGCTTTTGTTCTGACGAATGTAATAGGTAAGTCCGTTATCGAGCTTGCCGATCTTTACTTTGGCATCCACGGGAATGGTTGCCCCCAGATCGGGTTTGGTTGTTTGGGCCATCAATTGCCCGGCTGAAAAGATGGCTACCAGCAGTAATAGCCATCGGGAGATAGCAGCGAAGGGTTTGTTCATAATCATGTTTATTTTAATCGGTACAAAAATATCAGTACCTCCCACCAAAATACATCCTTTTATAAAAATGTAGGAAAAATGACGGGATTTACCCAAATACCCGTTGATCAAGGCAATTTGGGGGAATACAGCTGCGAGCTTTGAGCGACGAGCTGCGAGCCAATGACGGGATGGGTCGGCAATCGGCAGCCGGCAGTCTTTTGCTTCGAGGGCACAAGTACGCCGACACACAGTGACCAGGCTGCATACTTGCCAGCTATGGTAAGTGCCTTGCCAGGCAGGGCGACTTTTTCTGTTCTTTGCCTTGATGCAAAAGAACCAAAAAAATCAAGCCAGGCCCGATCGCTCTGCGCGGCCTGGCGAGCTAACTCCTCCCCTGCGTAACTTTGATTACTAATTATTGGCAACCTGCTGGCTTGCGCGAGCGAAAATAAATTTGAATGACAGTTCCTTGCGCCAGGAATGAATCGGCAGTCGGCACACGTGAGTCGGCAGCCGGCAGTCTTTGAGACGCAAGGGCGGGTATTGTATGTGGCAGTATAAAGGAAAACGGGTGAGCCGCCTTTGGAAGGCGACGCACCCGTTGGTTGGTATTTTTATTGATGCCAGTTACCGATTGCCGGTTGGTGGCACCATTTACTATTTCAGCACTTCTTCTACGACCTTACCGGTAGTGCCATTGGGCATTTGGATATGCAGCAAGGCAGCTATGGTAGGGGCGATATCGCTCATATAGGTTTCGCGGTTGGTACGCCCCGGCTTGATACCCCAGCCATAAAACAACATGGGGATATGGGCATCGTAGGGGCTCCAAATACCATGGGTGGTACCGGTAGGACCACCATCGATCCAACCTGGTTGTAATACGATCTGGATATCTCCACTGCGGCGGGGATACCAGCCATTGACCATCATATCTCTTTGTTTGGCAGTGAGGGGAACGGTCATGATCTCATCGATGGCAAATGCACGGGAGATGCCCTCCTGTTTGCCGAGGTAGTCAATAATCCAATTCTTAATAGCTTTCTTGTCGAGCTTGAGGGAATCGAGCAAGCCATGGTTCAGGTGAATCTGGTAGTTATAGGTGCTGGAAACTACCTTTTGGGTGATCCCGAAATTATCCTGGAGTCCTTTGGCGATCTCTTTGCCCCAGCGGTCGTCTTCGATGGTACCTGCAGGGAGTTTGTTCTCTTTCATGAACCCGGGCACATGGGCTACACCATGATCGGCACTCAGGAATACCAGGTATTCTCCCTTCCCTACTTTTTCGTCGAGAAAGCGGAAGAGGTTGCCGAAGGTGGTATCGAGGCGGAGGAAATCATCTTCCTGTTCGATGGAATTGGGACCGAAGGCATGACCGATATAGTCGGGTGAGGAAAAGCTTACGGCCAGGAAATCGGTGATGTCATCAGCGCCGAGTTGTTCGTTGATCACGGCGGCTTTGGCCATATCGGCGGTCATGGCATTGCCGTAAGGGGTGCTGGCAATGGCGCCATAATTTTTGCCTACGAACTTTTTGAGGTCGTAAGGGAATCCTTTTGTTCGGCACCGAGGGGTTTGGCTTCGTACACTTTTTCATCGGCAGTGCTTTGTACATAGGTTTCTTTGGGATACATCAGGTTCCAATCGAGGCCATAGTAATTATCGACTACTTTCTGTGCATTGAAATCTTTTACCCACTGTGGCAGGTCGTTCATGTAGTAGGTAGAGGTGATCCAATCGCCTGTTTTACTGTCGTACCAGTAAGCGGCATTGGCAGAATGGCCAGCGGGCAGGATACCACCACGGTCTTTGATGGCGATACCTACGACCTTGCTTCTGAAATTAGTAGCCAGGCGGAGTTCATCGCAAATGGTATTGGTGAGCATGTTACGGGGGCTCATCTCGCCATTGGTACCGGTAGTGCCAACTGATTTCACGGTTTTATCTTCGGTGCAATATACTGAGCGTTGTAATTCTTTGTCCCACCAGGCGTTGCCGGTGATACCATGTACGGCAGGCACGCTGCCGGTATAAATGCAGGTATGGCCGCAAGCGGTAATGGTGGGGGTATAGGGAATGAGGGTATTTTCGGCAGTAAAGCCCTGTTGCAGGAAACGTTTAAAGCCGCCATCTGATTTGTAGCGGTCGTAATAGCGGTACAAATAATCCCAGCGCATCTGATCAACAACGATCCCAACCACCAGTTTGGGTCGGGCCGGGTTGTTTAGGTTGGTTGTTTTAGAACGGCGTTGGGCTGCGGCAGACAATACAAGGATGGAGAAAAAAAGAATAGGCGTATTTTTCGCATTACCTGAATATTTTCCGGCAAAGATAAAAGGCGGTTGGTATCAGGGAATTAAAATTTGGAGAATAGCATTAGAATATAGAATCCGGCATTCAGCATACAGGATTGGGGGGCGGTGGAGAGGATTGGAGGAAGGATTGTGGTTTGCTACCCGGATCTAATGGATAAAATTATGAATTGGGGTGGTTGGGAGCTGCTCATTGAGGTAGCCTGTCAGGAGCCTTCTGCATTCTGTATTCTATATACTGTATTCGTTTTTTTAACATTCTTTCAACTTATTGGGTCAAAAATGTGTGAAGTCCTGTGTTTTAAGGCATTTTAGCGGGATCAGGCATACCTGGCATTACGGCAAAAACGTTATTTTTGCGGCTTCGGATGATCGACATCTAACCTTTAACAAATCCATAATATGGCAGACATTTTCGAAAGATTGTTGAAAAACTATGGGCCTATTGGCCAGCACCGTGAGCGAGCGCATGGTTATTTTGCTTTCCCCAAGCTGGAAGGTGAGATAGGCAGCCGGATGAAGTTCCGGGGTAAGGATATGGTAGTGTGGAGCTTGAACAATTACCTGGGACTGGCCAATCACCCTGAGGTGCGCAAAGCGGATGCAGATGGTGCGGCGCAGTTTGGCCTGGCAATGCCCATGGGCGCGCGGATGATGAGTGGCAATACGAATTATCATGAGTTGCTTGAACAACAATTGGCCGAATTTGAAAGTAAAGAGGATGCGATCCTGCTCAATTTTGGATACCAGGGTATGGTGAGCATTATTGATGTATTGTGCGGACGGCATGATGTGATCGTATATGATGCGGAGAGTCATGCCTGTATTATTGACGGGCTGCGTTTGCACCCTGGCCACCGGTATGTTTACAAACACAATGACCTGGAAGATTTTGAAAAGCAATTGCAACGTGCCAGTGCGCTGATCGACAAGCAGAAAGCCGGAGGTATCCTGGTGATCACTGAAGGGGTGTTTGGCATGGCGGGAGATCAGGGCAAAATAAAAGAGATTGTTGAGCTGAAGGATAAATATGATTTCAGGTTGCTGGTAGATGATGCGCATGGTTTTGGTACGCTGGGAGAAACAGGCGCTGGCGCCGGTGAAGCACAAGGGGTACAAGATGGAATAGACCTGTATTTTTCAACTTTTGCGAAATCGATGGCTTCCATTGGTGCTTTTGTAGCGGGCCCTAAATCGATCATTGATTATATCCGTTACAATATCCGGAGTCAGATCTTTGCCAAGAGTTTACCGATGCCACTGGTAGTAGGTAACCTGAAAAGGCTGGAGCTGCTGCGCACACGCCCCGAGTTGAAAAACAAGCTTTGGGAGAATGCCTTGAAACTGCAAAAGGGACTTAAGGAAAAGGGCTTTGATATTGGCAAAACTGATTCGGTAGTAACGCCGGTATATATGAAAGGCGGGGTGGAAGAAGCAACTGCGATGGTGATGGACCTGCGTGAAAACTATGGCATTTTCTGTTCAATCGTGGTCTATCCGGTAATCCCCAAGGGGCATATCATTTACCGGCTGATCCCTACGGCGGCTCATAATGATGAAGACATCCGTCTGACATTGACAGCGTTTGAAGAAACGAAGAAGAAGCTGGATGCGGGTGATTATAAGGTAGAGGCTATTCCTGATATGGCCGAAGCGCAATAAGACTTTAATACATTATTAAAGAGGTGACACCTTCTGCCATCGTGGTAGAGAAAGGTGTCACCTCTCTTGTTTTCTGACTGTTGCTGGATAAGTACTTAAAAAAGACTTTAGAGGCGATTGTTTTTGGGCCCCTACTCTACCGGGCTAATTGGGGCATGGATAGGTTAATGGTTTGATCTATTCGACAGAAACGTGTAAAATTGATCGGCATAGTGGGTAAGCTGAACGATATAAACCAACAATTCATCGGTTTTTGATTGTTGTGCCGGTATAAGCAATAGATAATATGTAATTTTTGGCGCAGGTATACGTTATTCCCTGGTAAAAGCTCAGTCTCTAAACCCCGGCATTCATGCGAGCAGTAATGGTGTTAATGGTATTGTGTTTTCTTATGGGCAGTCCTCTTCATGCACAAAGAAAACGCCCCACGGATAGTGTGGATGTAACGATTCGTCTTACGAACCGGGGAAAACTGCTTTTACTGATTCGGTGTTGGTGATCTTTGACCGGTATGACCATAGTGGTGCGGGGATCATCAAAAGGTATATTATCCCATCAACAATGAGATCGTCATTAACAAGGTACCTCCCGCGCGTTATTATATTGAAGTCTCCTGCCTGGGCACTCACCGGGAACAATTCAATGAGTTAACCTACGTCAACAACCGGCGCAGCAATGTTTTTACTTATCGCATTAACAACACAAGTACGTTCACGCCTGGCCTGGTGGTGATACCCGTAGAGCCGGTTAATATTAATAAGCTGGAGGTATTGAAGCAGTGAGGGGAGAATGAGAATACAGGATCCTTTGCTTCTAAGGGGATGGTGAATGATGGTTGACAGGGATAATATAAAGATGGCAATTTGAAGGGGATTGGGATGTGTTAAAGGGTATATAAAGAGTCCCGCCTTGCGGCGGGACTACACTAATCAAATACCATTAACCATTAAACCTTATCCTATGAAAATTCAAATATAAGATGATAGTGGTGAAACAATGGTTGCAATGCTAAGTTTTTTGACTAATTGATCTGCATCAACCAACCTATAGGTGAAAAATCTTCAACAGTTATACGATTAACTTTTATCATGTTTGTGCAAACGTTTGCGTACAAATTATGTGGGCGTACTGGCTGCTAAACCGTTATTCTTATCATGTTTCAGGAGATTCAGTTATATTGACAAAATGTTAACTTATTTTAACATTCCCGGTTACTCACCTCCTGTATTCATGGTACTACCAACTTGGTTTAAAGGATTGCCGGAATGCATTAAAATCTTTTTACCATAATGTCCTTCTCCAAAATACTTAACAAGTAATTCCAATTCGGGGGTGTGAGGTAACCGGGAATAGCCTGGGGCTCTCCATCAACGGGGATGATGACTGTTGTGGGATAAGACAGTTGTCCCCGGGTAAGGTAAACAGCAAAATCGTTGGTCCGGTAGTTTGGGTTGAAGGAATAGGATCTGCCATTCCAGGCAATGGTGGCACGTGTTTCGGCATCGACTTTGGCCGCATAGAATTTTTCCTGGAGGTAGGCACCCACTTTCTTATTGGCATAGGTTTTCTTATCCATCACTTTGCACCAGCCACACCAATCGGTATAGAGGTCGATCAGTACGGGCTTTTTTGTTTTTGGAGGCTATCAGCCACCTGCTGAAGGGTAAGCCATTGGGTTTTGAAGGTTGTCTCTACGGGTCGTTGGCCGCATGAAAAACAATGATCCAGCCAAACAAAACAACGAGTTTCAGGGTTTGCATACTTAATTTTGTTTTTGAATTTGGAGGATCAGGAGTCGGCAATGCGGTTGCTTCCAGGGCACAAATATGCCAACGCAAAGTGGTAACGCTGCATGCCTGCGCCAAGCATGTGACCCCGGCCTTTGACGACCTCCTTGTTTGATCCTTACCGGTATCGTATTCAATATTAAAGTTAACTCAAATCTCATGCATAAAATTGTGTTGGCGATAACAGGGGCCAGTGGTTCGATCTATCCCAAGCTATTACTGGAAAAATTATTGACGATTGGGAAGCAATGGGAAGAACTGGGGGTGGTGATGACGGAGAATGCCAAACAGGTTTGGGAAACGGAGCTCGGGAACGCAGATTATAAGGATTTGATGGATTTCGCAGATAAGGCGGTAACGGGGAATGGGAAGAGGCGGATCAAGTTTTATTCGACGATGGACTTTAATGCGCCATTTGCTTCGGGATCGGGCCGGTACAATACGGTGATCATTGCGCCCTGTTCGATGGGGACGCTGGGCCGGATTGCCACGGGGGTATCGACCGACCTGATCACGCGTGCTGCAGATGTAGTATTGAAAGAACGCCGGAAGCTTATTTGTATGATCCGGGATACGCCCTATAACCTCATACATATCCGCAATATGGAAACGGTAACGCTGGCAGGCGGCATCATCTGTCCTGCCTCTCCTTCTTTTTATAGCAAGCCTACTACGATTGAGGCGGTAGCGGCAACGGTAGCGGACCGGGTACTGGACCTGGCGGGGTTGGATATTTCTACTTACAGATGGGGGAAAAAGAATAGCTGCGAGCTTGGAAATACAAGCTATGAGCCACGAGCTGCGAGCCACGAGCGCTTTTGCTTCGCTAATGACTAAAGGCTAACTAACCAAAGGCCAGCGGCTCTTGGGTATTGGTTACCGAAGGTCTACTTCTTCAACACCAGGGAATTTTGATTTATCGAAGGTGAACATGGGATCGGTAAGGGATGCCTTGCCATTAAGTGTATTGACGGTATAGGTGATCCTGGTGCCGCTTTTATCCAAAATGCGGGTGGAATAGATGGTTTTGGCGGCTTTGTCGACGAGTAGAAAAACCCTGTGGAATGCCTTGGTTTTGTCTACGGGGGTCATCTCAATTTCGATTAATGTCTTTTTGCCTTCTTTCTTTTCTCCATTGAGTTTGTATAAGAAATCCTTGTCGTAAAAATTGGTAAACAGTTTGGTGGGGGTGATCATGCTGGAAGAGCCTTCGAGCTTGGTAATGGTCACCTCATTGGCGGCTTTGTCGAAGGTCCAGATATTGGCGCCATCGCAGAATATTTCGGCACCACCGGCCAGGCTAACGCGGTATTTATTGCCTTTCATGGACACGGTTCCTTTTTGGTATCGAGGACTTTGCCTTTGCTGTCTTCATTTTTAAGGACAAAAGCGGCTTGTACGGCCTTGAAGGTTTTAAACTTAGCACTTACTTCATCGAGTATTTTTTTGGCGGCAGGGTCGCTGGCAACGGATGCTCGCCTGTTTTATTTTGTGTAAACGCAACAGAACCAATTAGTAACGCGCTAAAGAGTAAAAGTGAAGACTTCATTATCGGTATTTATGAGTGATTTCTTTTGTGAAAGCCGCAAATATATTGGATATGCGGCAAACTCTTAGACGCCGATTATCCCCGTTCCGTTTAGTCGTTGGGAATTAATTAACAGATTGGGAAGTCGGGGAAGTCCGAAAGTCGGGAAGTCGGGAAGTCCGAAAGTTGGGAAGTTGGGAAAGTTGGGAAGTCGGGAAGTCGGGAAGTCCGAAAGTTGGGAAAGTTGGGAAGTCGGGAAGTTGGGAAGTCGGGAAAGCCGGGAAGTGGGGAAGTTGGGAAGTCGGGAAGTCGGAGAGACCGGAAGTTGGGGCGATCGAATAGTAAACTGGTTGGCGAAGCCAGTGCCTTACCAATTTATGGTTACCGGTGGCTTTATCCAAAGTTGGCTAAATGTTGGTCGAGGTCCATCTCGGTTTTGATGAGTACATCGCGTGCTTTGGAGCCCTGGCTAGGGGCCTACAATGCCGGCGGCTTCGAGCTGGTCCATGAGGCGACCGGCGCGGTTGTAGCCCAGTTTCATGCGGCGTTGGAGGAGGGAGGTACTCCCAATTTGGCTGGTAACGATCATGCGGGCAGCGTCTTCAAATAGGGAGTCGCGGTCGCTAAGGTCGAAATCCTTGCCTTCGAGTTCTTTTTCATCAACATATTCGGGTAGCATGAAGGCCTGTGGATAGCCATTTTGGGCACCGATGTTGTCGCACACGCTTTCTACCTCGGGGGTATCGACAAAGGCGCACTGCAGGCGGGTGAGTTCGCCATTATAAGAAATGAGCATATCGCCCTTACCGATCAACTGCTCGGCCCCGCCTGTATCGAGGATGGTGCGGGAGTCGATCTTGGAGGATACTTTGAAGGCGATACGGGCCGGGAAGTTGGCCTTGATGGTACCGGTGATGATGTTGACAGAAGGACGCTGGGTGGCAATAATGAGGTGGATACCTACGGCGCGGGCCAGCTGGGCCAGACGGGCAATGGGCATTTCGACTTCTTTGCCGGCGGTCATGATGAGGTCGGCAAACTCATCGACAACTAATACGATGAAGGGCAGGAACTGGTGTCCCTTTTCGGGGTTGAGCCTGCGTTTGACAAATTTCTCGTTGTACTCACGAATATTGCGGGTGCCGGCCTCTTTAAGGAGGTCGTAGCGATTGTCCATCTCAATACAAAGGGCATTGAGGGTATGGATCACTTTCTTGGTATCGGTAATAATGGCTTCTTCTTCGCCCGGCAGTTTGGCCAGGAAATGGTTCTCGATGGTGCGGTAGAGGGTCAACTCTACCTTCTTGGGATCGACGAGGACGAGCTTGAGCTGGGAAGGGTGTTTCTTATACAGTAAAGAAACGAGTATAGCATTGAGACCCACGGACTTACCCTGACCGGTAGCACCGGCCATGAGGAGGTGAGGCATGGTGGTGAGGTCGACGATGAAGTTCTCATTGTCGATCTTTTTACCAATGGCCACGGGCAGGCTGAAGCTGTTGGCCTGGAACTTCTCGGAAGCCAGGAGGGTTTTCATGCTCACGACGGTCTTCTTCACATTGGGTACTTCAATACCAATGGTTCCTTTACCTGGGATGGGGGCAATGATGCGGATACCCAAGGCTGCCAGGCTTAGGGCGATATCATCTTCGAGGTTTTTGATACGGGATATGCGAACACCAGCGGCGGGCACGATCTCGTACAGGGTAACGGTAGGACCTACGGTAGCGCTGATCTTCTGGATATCGATATCGTAGTTCTTGAGGGTAGTGATGATCTGGTTCTTATTGGTTTCGAGTTCGGCCGCATCCTGTACGATCTTTTCGCTGCCATGTTGTTCCAACAGGTCGAGTGAAGGGTATTGGTAATCCTTCAGGTCGAGGGTCGGTTCGTAGGGTGTAGTGATGATGGGCTTTCTTTCTTCTGGCGCTTCGGCTGGCTCCTCCCCTACTTCGGCTTCGGCTTCCAGTTCGGGTTCTTCGGGCATGGACTTGATCTCCAGCTCAAGGGCGGCGGCGGCTTGCCTGGCCTTTTCCTGTTTTTTATTCAGGGGCAGGTTAGGCATAGGCGGCGGAATTTCGACAGGAGGTTGTGGTGTACCGACTGTAAAAGGTGGTTCCTCTTCTTCTTCGGGCAGGTCGCGTTCTACGAGCTGCATGTCGTCCAGGAGTTCTTCGTCTATTTCCAACTTGGGCGCCAGGAGTGGTGAAGGGTTTTCGCCTTTCTTGAGTTTATTGGTCTTTTTAGGTTTGGGAGCGGCTTCCTGTTCTTCTTCATTGACGGGCAATACGGGCTCTTCGGTGGCCGGGGCTTTTTTGGGTATGCCGGGTACTTTGAATACGGGGTTGAAACGCCAGATGAAATAGGCCAGTCCACCCACGAGCAGCAGGGCAGCAGTACCTATTTTACCAATAAGGCTTACGAGCCAATCGCTGATCATGGTGCCTACGGCGCCTCCCCAGGTAAACTGGCTACTGCCGGCAAAGAAGGCGAAGGCTACGCTGAAAAACAAAACGCCTACGATGAGGTAGCGCAGGTTGCGCCATACGGAAAAGATCTTTTTGCCAAACAGGGCATTGGCACCCGTTACAAAAAAAAGAGGGTGCAGAAGAGGAAAGAGGCGAGCCCGAACCCATTGTAAAAAAACTGATGGGATATGAAGGCGCCGATATTGCCCAGGAGGTTGGTGGTTTTGACACCAGCGGAGGGCCATAAGATGGAGGCGCCGCGGAACACTTTGTCCTGGTCTTCGCGCCAGGTGAATAAATAAGAGGTAAAAGCTATGAATAGAAAGAGGCTTGCCAGCAAGGCAATGGTGCCGGCAATTTTGTGGGTACGTTCATCTTTCACCAATTGTTTCACACTCACCTGTTCTTCTTTCTCAGGTTTCAGTTTATCAGTATCAGGAGTTTTGCTTTTGCCCGATTTTAAGCGATTGGCCATGGATACAAAGATAAGTAGTTGAACAAAACTGCGCTATAAACAAATAAAAGCGTTGGAATGGGCGTAATTATTGTACTTTAGAAGGTCAAACAACATGAAATTCCGGGAGCATCTACCACCCAGACTGGTTACCTATTTAACCCGCCTTTTTTGCGTGGCAGTACGGCTATTCACCGGAATAGTGCTTCTTACCTTCTTCCCAGGGATCAGTAGTTATGGTCAAACAGATAGTACTGCGATCGATATTAACAGTATCCGCTTTTTCAGATCGGAAGTTACGCATTTTGAAGTAGCTACGACACCGAAGGGTTCCATTCCAGATGGGGGATCACTCAATTATCGTTCCAACCACTTACGAAGGCGTTGCCAGGGAGTTATATGGAGCAGGATATTTTCCAGCGATTCAAGCTAAGTAATAGTGGAGATTCGGCGAAGCAGGTGTTCTTTTGCCCGGGTTTTATTGCCGGGATATCAAACTGTTCAGTGTATCAGGTGATAATCCGGGCCAGCTGGAGCCGGTGGTGGATACGGTGGAACGCAGTAAAGGCTTCATGGGAGCGATCAGCATCCGGCTGGAGGGGCATGAAACAAAAGTGTTTTATTGCCGCTTCCATTTTGTACGTACGAATGTGAACAATATCATTCCCCGACTTATAGAGAAAGATTATTTCCGGCAATGGCGTTATACGATGCGGGAGCGGGATTACTTGTTGGATGTGGTCAGTTATACGGCCTCGGGTATTTTGCTGATGATGATCTTTTACTCGTTAGCGGTGTACCTGCAAAATAAGAACCGGGAGTTTATCTTTTATGCCTTGTACACGTTATGTACGGCATTTCTCTTATTCCTGAAATCATTCCTTAATTTATCGGGGTCGGCCTTCCATTATTTCTATGAGGAATACCTGGACTTTATGATGATGACAGCCAGTGTATTCACGTACTTGTTCTTTGTGCGGCAGTTTATCAATACGAAGGAGGATCATCCACGGCTGGATACTTTTTGCGCTGGTCGAAGCTGGTGATGATCGTTTTCAGTGGGATATTCACGCTGCTCTACTTCTTTACGGAGAAATATATTGTGCTGAACATTATGGAGAACCTGGTGATGAAGTTGATCTTTTTCATTGTGGGTATAACGTTCATTGTGTACAGTATCAAAAAGAAGGATACGTTGTTGAATTACCTGGCATTGGGTAACTTATCGCTGGTGGTATTTTCGATGATCTCGTTGCTGATCATGATCTTCAAATGGGGTGTGGCAGATAGTGATTCGAACTGGAGTATCTTCAACCGGTCGATCTTTTATTATGAGGTGGGATTGGTATTGGAGCTTTCGTTCTTTTTATCGGGATTGGCCTGGAAGAACCGGCGCGATATTGTGGAAAGGGTAAAAGAACGGGAAAGGCTGAAGCTGGAAAATGAGCGGAAAGAATTTGAAAAGCAGATGGCGGTGGTGACGGCGATGCAGGGAGAAAGGGACCGGATCTCGGCAGACATGCATGATGAGCTGGGATCGGGGGTAACGGCGATCCGGTTGATGAGTGAGATCTTAAAGACAAAGATGAAAAATCAATCGATCCCTGAACTGGACAAAATATCGAGTAATGCGAATGAATTGCTGGGCAAGATGAATACGATCATCTGGACGATGAAGAGCTCGAATGATACGGTGGAGAGCTTGATCGCGTATATCCGGGCACATGCGATCGAATATTTTGATAGTACGCCGATCGATTGTACGGTGAAGCTGCCGGTGGTGATCCCCAGGCAGATATCAGTGGGGAGAAGCGGCGGAATATATTTTTGAGTGTGAAAGAAGCGCTGAACAATGCGATGAAGCATTCTCAGGCTACGCACCTGCAGATCGATATTGGGGCCAAAGAAAACCAGCTGGTCATCCGGGTGACGGATAATGGGGTGGGCATCAATCAGGAGCAATTGCGCCGCTTTGGCAATGGGCTGCACAATATGCGACGCCGGATGGAAAGTATTGGGGGGACGTTTACGATTGCCTGTGATGGGCAGTGTGTGTTGACGTTTGAGGCGCCGCTTTAAATCGGCAATCGGCAATCGTGCATCTTTTGCTTCGTTTTTTTGGGTACAATTGTCCTGGCAGGCAGGGGCTTTTCTGTTCTTTTGCTCTCAATACTCTTTGATTCTTTTGCCTTAATGCATATTTCTTCTGTTCTTTTGCCTTGAATTCTCTTCGTTCTTTTGCCTTGATGCATATTTCTTCTGTTCTTTTGCCTTGATGCAAAAGAACCAAAAGATCAAGGCAGGCCCGATCGCTCCGCGCGGCCTGCCGGGCCGGCTCCTCCCAGGTGTTGCTTTGCTTACTAAACACAGGCTTTTATGCTTTGAAATTTCTTGTCTACCGGTAAATAACTGGTATTTAGAATCTCTCCAATGCGGGGTCGCTGATTATTAATTACTCACTGATTAATTATTACTCCCTACTCCTTTACTGCTCATTTATATTTATTACTCACTGATTAAGTATTGGCCACTGATTATTTGCACAGTCATTTAGGCTGTGAAATCTCTTGTTTACCGGTCTCGATGCCTGGTTGCCTTTTTGCCCAGATGCCTACTTAGGTAATCACTTCTTCAAGAGTGCCACAAACATAGCGATCCAGCCGGCGACGAGGAAGAGGCCACCGATGGGGGTAATGGCGCCGATGCCGCTAAGGCCAACGGTATTGGTGGCTTTGAGGGCAGTCAGGATGTATAAAGAGCCAGAAAAGAGGATGATGCCAATAATGAACAGGATGCCAGCCCAGCGCATCCAATCGCCGGGGAATTTCTCGATCAGGATGGCCAGGGCCAGGAGGGCAAATACATGGTAAAACTGGTATCGTACGCCTGTTTCAAAAGTGCCGATGGTTTCAGGCGGTACTAATTTCTTCAGGCCATGTGCGCCAAATGCGCCGAGTATAACGGACAGGGCGCCCAGGCCCGCAGCGGTCAACAAAAATCCTTTATGCATGTAAGACGGTTTGAATAAAATCGTTCATGGAAATAGCATCTTCTTTATCGAGGATAACATCAGCCTGCTCATAATACATCCTGCGTTCATTGAGTTTGCGGATGATGTAGGAACGCAGTTCATCGTCGTCGATGTCTTTGATGAGGGGGCGTTTGGCCTTTTCTTTCAGGAGGCGTTGGAGTAGTACATCGACATGGGTGTTGAGCCAAACGACGATGCCTACTTTTTCATGTAGTCGATGTTGTTGAAAAAGCAAGGGGTGCCGCCGCCGCAGGAAAGTACGAGGGACTCATGGTCATCGACGAGTTTTTCCATGGTCTCTTTTTCTTTGAGGCGGAAGTACTCTTCGCCCGCTACGGCAAAGATATCGGTGACGGACTTGCCTTCGGCTTTTACGAGTTCTTCATCGAGGTCGAAAAAGGGAAGCTGGAGACGGTGGGCTACCTGCTTTCCCCAGTGTGTTTTTCCAGAGCCCATGAAGCCGATCAGGATAATCCTCATTTGTATTTAATTATGGAACGAAAATGTATAAAATATTTTGTCGAGTGGCATGGCCGGGAAGGAAGTTGGTAGTTCTTGCTTCGGGAGCCGTTTAAAGCCATTCTTTTCATAGAAACGATGTGCAGCTTTGAAAGCTTCGATGGTTCCCAGGAAAATAGTTGTGACGTGCTGCCTGCGGCACCAATCGAATACAGCTTCCATCAATAGCTGAGCGGTTGCTTTTTCTTTACCGCGGTAAGCGGGGTGCACAAACATTTTACGCAAAGCTACCTGGTTATTGGCAATATCGATGAGGGCGATGGTGCCTATTACTTTGTTGTTGTCGATGGCGAGCCAGAAATTGCCGTTGCCTTGCTGGTAGAAGGTATCCACGGTACTGAGGTCGGGTTGATCGGCAGCGGTGATGGCCACTCAAATTCTCCTGCCTGAATGCCTACTATTAATTCAATGGTTTCTTGTTGGTATTGGCTGTTGTGTTGTATGATCTCCATTCGCTTCGTGGTTCTGTGGTTTGGCGGCGGGGCTACTTAAAGGCGTTCAGGCCGGTGACATCCATTCCGGTGATGAGGAGGTGGATATCGTGGGTACCTTCGTAGGTGATGACGCTTTCGATGTTCATCATGTGGCGCATGATGGAATACTCGCCGGTGATGCCCATGCCCCCGAGGATCTGCCTGGCTTCACGGGCTATATTGGCTGTTATTTCGCAACCATTGCGTTTGGCCATGGACACCTGCTGCGGAGTGGCTTTGTGTTGGTTCATCAACACGCCCAGTCGCCAGTTGAGGAGCTGTGCCTTGGTGATCTCGGTAATCATTTCGGCCAGTTTTTCTGCTGGAGCTGGAAGCCGCCAATGGGGCGATCGAACTGTACGCGCTCGAGAGAATACCTGAGAGCGGTATCGTAGCAATCCATAGCAGCACCCACGGATCCCCAGGCAATGCCAAAACGGGCCCTGGTGAGGCAGCTCAATGGACCTTTCAATCCTTTTACATTGGGCAGGATGTTCTCCTTAGGCACCTGCACATTGTCGAACACCAACTCACCGGTGGTGGAAGCACGGAGGCTCCATTTGCCATGGGTGGTGGGGGTACTGAATCCCTTCATACCGCGCTCTACTATAACGCCACGGATATCGCCTTGTTCATCTTTGGCCCAAACAACGGCCACTTGTGAAAAAGGGGCATTGGAAATCCACATTTTGGCGCCGTTGAGAATAACATGGTCGCCGGCCTCTTTGATATTGGTGAGCATACCGGCGGGGTTGGAGCCATGATCAGGCTCGGTGAGGCCAAAGCAGCCAGCCACTCGCCGCTGGCGAGTTTGGGGAGGTATTTGCGGCGTTGTTCTTCGCTGCCGTATTCATAAATGGGGAACATGACGAGGGAGCCCTGTACGGAGGCGGTGGAGCGGACGCCGCTATCGCCTCTTTCGAGTTCCTGCATCATGAGGCCATAGGAGATATAATCGAGGCCACCGCCGCCATATTCAGCGGGGATGGTAGGGCCAAAGCAGCCCAGGTCGCCTAACTGCTTGACAATGTGTTGGGGAAACTCTGCTTTTTGGGCATACTCTTCAATAATGGGAGTTATTTCCTTTTTCACGTAATTGCGTACGGATTCGCGGATGAGTTTTTGTTCTTCGGTCAATAATTCATCGATTGCGAAGTAATCGGGGCTTACAAAAGATCGGATCTGGCGGCCATGGTAACTGGTTTTGACAATATGGCGCTAAAGTAGGAAAAATAGCTAATAGGTGTTAGTATGGCTATTTGCAAATTGGTTAATTAGCTAATTAGCTGATTTTAAATGCAATTGGGTAGTGTGGGATGTACAATAAATTGGATTATGTATTTAATATGCTAAATTCTTTTTAGGTGATATGCAACATCCGTTTTGTGTGTATGTCTCTTATTTTGAACAACAATTAAAACATTCATTTTGGAGCTGACTGCAAACATCATCCGGGATGAATTGGTAGAACGTTGTAAACAAGGGGATGGCCCCAGTTATGAGCTGTTGTACCAACGATATTCCAAAGCCATGTACAATACGAGCCTGCGGATCGTGAATAATTCCGCTGATGCAGAGGACGTGCTGCAGGAAGCATTTATAGATGCGTTCCGCTCGTTGAACGATTTCCACTACCGGTCTACTTTTGGGGCCTGGTTAAAGCGGATCGTGATCAATAAATCGATCAACACGCTGCGTAAACGGCGGGGGCATTTTGTAGAGATCGACGAGAACAATGAAAATGGGGTTCATGCGCTGCCACAGGAGGAGGGGCCGGACGAAGAGGAGTTGCAATACCGGGTGGCGGAGGTGAAGAAGGCGATCCAAAAATTGCCGGATGGCTACCGGTCGGTTTTAAGTCTCTACCTGCTGGAGGGTTATGACCATGAAGAAATAGCAGGGATATTGAGTATTTCGCACAATACGGTGCGGACGCAATATGTACGGGCGAAACAAAAGTTATTGACGATTATAAAACAAGGAGGACTGTCATGAGTACGGGTTTAGAACAATTTATGCGTGATCACCGGGATGAATTTGATAATGAAGAACCGGCACCAGCGATCTGGGACCGGGTGGAAAAGGAATTAATGCCGGCTAAGGCACCCGCTCAACCACAGCAGCCGGGGAAAGTTTTGACGATGAAGATCTTGCGTTGGAGTGCAGCGGCAGCCATTTTGGTACTGGCGGGCCTGGGGGTATTCCATTTATTCGGCCCCAAACAAGGGGCTAACAATGGCCCTGTAGCGCAACAGGAAGAACCTGGCAAGGGCAAGCAGCAGCCCGGAGGTGATGAATTGCTGAAAGATATTGACCCTACGTATGCGAAAGAAGTATATCACTTTACTCAGCTTATTGAACTGAAACAGCATGAGCTGAAGCAAATTGAAAAGGATAATCCAGCCTTATACAAACAGTTCCTGGGTGACATCAGCAAATTGGACAGTTCATACAATGTATTGAAAAATGAATTGCCTACGAATGCGAACCGGGAACAATTACTGGAAGCGATGATACAGAATTTGCGGCTGCAGACCGAATTACTGAATCAACAGCTTCAGATCATTCAACAAATCAAAAAATCTAAATCGGGAAGCGATGAGAGTAATTCAAAAGTGTATAGCCTCACCTTATTAATTACTGCGCTGGCCTTTGGCACGCAGGTAATGGCTGCAGATGATCCAATGGTGGAGAAGAAAAAGACGTATAGCAAATCATATCCTCTAAGCAGTTCGGACAGGGTTTCGTTGCGGAACCAGTTCGGTGAAATGAAGATCAATACCTGGGACAAAAATGAAGTAAAAGTAGATGTAACGATCACGGCGGAAGCGGGTACGGATGAGCGGGCGCAGCAATTGCTGGACATTATTGAAGTGCAGGATGGCAAAAACGGCGGCGACGTTTATTTCAAAACGAAGATCGGTAATAACAACAGCAATAACCGGGGCCGGGGCGAAAAGCAAAGTTTCAATATTGACTATGTTGTTTATCTGCCCTCGGGTAATACGTTGGATGCGCGCAATGAATTTGGCCCCATGTCGATCGGAGATTACAAGGGCAAAGTGACGCTGGAAAGTAAATTCGGGAGCTTAACTACAGGCAAGCTATCCACAAATGTGCGGGTGTCGGTAGAGTTTGGCAAAGCCAATATCGGGGGCATGGATGGTGGTGACATCACGATTAAGTTTGCACGTGGACTGGTGAATAACCTGAGTGGTGATGTATCGGCCAATCTTGAGCACAGTAATGTAAAACTTAATGTAGAGAACAGTGTAAAAGACCTGGATATCAAGAACAGTTTTACGCAGCTTTACCTGGATGTGAGCACGGGGCTATCGGCCAACTTTGATATCAAGACGAGTTTTTGTGAAGTGAAGAATAAAACAGGATTTCCGATCAAGAAGGAAGGGGAAGATGAGGACCGTGGGCCTAAGTTTGACTTCCGTTGGTCGGGCAAATCGGGCAGTGGCGGCGCACCAGTACGTGTGAAGGCCAGTTTTGGAGATGTAACGATCGGTCATAATCTGCCATTTGATGTGAATGCGGATGACAAGAAGAATAAGAAGAAGACGAGGAATATTTGAGGACACAGAATACAGGAGACAGGAGACAGAATAGAATACAGCGTTCAGGAGACAGTAATTGGTTTTGAGTAACAGGATGATTTTGGTCCTGCCTTTAAGGGAACAGGACCACGAAGTAATAGCCAGTAAAACAAAGTGCAAATTTTGCAGTCAGCAGAGTCGAAGACTCTCTACAGGCGGGGTGCCCCAGGAATGGGAGTTGCCCCGTTTTTTATTAATTACTGATTGCTAATTATTGATTATTGCTTTTGCTTCGATTATTGTTCAATGCTGATTACTGATTATTGATTATTGCTTCGATTAATGTTCAATGTTCAATACTAAATGTTCAATAATCAATCATTAATTAATGATTCCCAGATATAGCCGGACATTTCGGATTGGTACTCCTGGGCTACCCGCCTGGCTTGTACTGCAAAATCTTCGCCATTGGAAGCATAGATAATGGCGCGACTGGCATTGACGAGAAGGCCCACATCTTTATTCATAGCTTTTTCGGAAATCTCTTTGAGGCTACCGCCCTGGGCGCCTACACCGGGCACGAGGTAAAAATGATCGGGGTGAGGGCCCGTATATCGGTGAACGAATCGCTTTGGGTAGCGCCGATCACATACATGAGGTTGTCGGGGGTACCCCATTGTGCGGCGGTGGTCAAAACTTTTTGGTAGAGTAAACCCTCGCCTGCCTTTTGAAGTTCAAAGTCGGCCGCCCCGCTATTGGAGGTGAGGCCGAGGAGGATGGTCCACTTGTCTTTGTATTCGAGAAAAGGCTTGACGCTGTCGGCACCCATGTAGGGGGCTACGGTGATGGCATCGAAGTTCATGGTCTCGAAAAATGCCTTGGCATATTGGGAAGAGGTATTGCCAATATCACCGCGTTTGGCATCGGCAATTTTGAAATGGGTGTGGGGGATGTAATCAACGGTACGCTCCATGGCCTCCCACCCTACCAAACCGAGGGCTTCGTAAAAAGCGGTATTGATCTTATAGGATACGCAATAATCTTTGGTGGCATCAATGATCTGTTTATTGAACTCGAAAACGGGTTCGGGATTGGACAGGAGGTGGCGTGGAATTTTGGTAATATCGGTATCGAGGCCTACGCAGAGGTAGGATCTTTTGAGCCGGATCTGTTGTACGAGTTCTTTGCGGGTCATTATTATTGATTACTGATTATTAATTACTGATTATTTGCTCTTATGCTATCAATTGTTTCAGGGTGTGAACAAAGCGCCAAACTTCTTCAAAGGTATTGTATAAGGGGACGGGAGCAAAACGGATGACGTTGGGTTCGCGCCAATCGGTAATAAAACCTTCGACGGTGAGGGCATCGAAGATCTTTTTGCCCTGGCTGTGCATGAGTAGGGATACCTGGCAACCACGTTCGGCCCGGAGACGCGGGGTAATGATCTCCATTTTGCCGGGAGGTATGGACAGTTCAAGTTGCTCCAGGAGGAACCACAACCAATTGTTGAGTAGTATGCGCTTTTGCTGAATGGCCTCCCACCCTGCTTCCTGAACAATTCCCAAGGCGGCTTTGTGAGCGGCATAGAGTAATAAAGAAGGGGTACTCAATTGCCAGCCTTCGGCTGTGGGGGCAGGTACAAATCCTTTTTCCATTTGAAAGCGGGTGGCAGGCTGGTAGCCCCACCAACCGGCAAAGCGGTGGATGACGGGATCGCTGTGGTAACGCTCATGGATATAGGCGCCGCCAATGGCGCCGGGGCCGCTGTTCAAATATTTATAAGTACACCAGCAGGCGAAATCGACATTCCAATGGTGGAGTTGAACGGGTACATTGCCGGCCACATGGGCCAGGTCGAACCCCACTTTAGCACCTGCGGCCTGTGCGGCTTTGGTGATGGCAGGCATATCGAATAATTGTCCGGTGTAATAGTTGATGCCGCCCCAGAGGACAAGGGCTAGTTCTTCCTTATGATCTTCTATTGTTTGTATAATATCTTCCAGACGGATGGTATGTTCACCGGCACGGGGAGCTACTTCTATGATGACGGCTGCGGGATCAAAGCCCAGGTGTTTGAGATGGGTTTCGAACATGTACTGATCGCTGGGGAAGGCTTTGGCTTCGCAGATAATTTTACGGCGGCGGCCTTGGGGGCGGTAGAAACTCACCATCATGAGGTGGAGGTTGACGGTCAGCTGGTTCATGACGACTACTTCCTGTGGCAGGGCGCCCAGGATGGTAGCCAAGGGGCCGGTAAGTGTGTCGTGGTATTGGAGCCAGGGGTTATTGCCCATTAAAAAGGCTTCGACACCATATTGGGCCCAATTGTTCAAGACCTCTTGTAAATAGGCCTGGGTACGCCTGGGCTGGAGGCCCAGGGAATTGCCCAGGAAATAGGTTTGCTGGAGGGCGTTGTGCCCGGAATGAGGAATTCGTTCGGAAAGAAGCTAGTGGATCTTTTGATCGAGGTGGTGGGCGAAGGCTATGTTATTGTCAAATGTCATGTAGTAGATGTGTCGTTAGAATTGATCCTTTCTTTTGTTCTTTTGAAGAGGGTGCCCTGGCACTTCTTTTCTGTTCTTTTGCCTTGATGCAAAAGAACCAAAAAATCAAGCCAGGCCTGATCGCTCCGCGCAGCCTGGCAAGCCTGCTCCTCCCCAGGTGTAACGTTGATCGCTTTTTATTTACTGCCTTTGGTTCGAGCGGTGAGCCTTTCTGGCCGGCCTGCTGCTCCCCAAGTGCAATGTTGATCGCTTTTTATTTACTGCCTTTGGTTTGAGCGGTGAGCCCTTCTCGCGGGCCTGCTGCTCCCCAGGTGCAGTGTTGATCGCTTTTTATTTACTGCCTCTGGTTCGAGCGGTGAGCCCTTCTGGCGGGCCTGCTGCTCCCCGGTGTAGCGTTGATCGCTTTTTATTCACTGCCTCTGGTTTGAGCGGTGAGCCCTTCTGGCGGGCCTGCTGCTCCCCAAGTGCAATGTTGATCGCTTTTTATTTACTGCCTTTGGTTTGAGCGGTGAGCCCTTCTGGCGGGCCTGCTGCTCCCCAGGTGCAGTGTCGATCGCTTTTATTTACTGCCTTTGGTTTGAGCGGTGAGCCTTTCTGGCCGGCCTGCTGCTCCCCAGGTGGAACGTTGATCGCTTTTTATTTACGGCCTTTGGTTCGAGCGGTGAGCCTTTCTGGCCGGCCTGCTGCTCCCCGGGTGTAGCGTTGATCGCTTTTTATTTACTGCCTTTGGTTCGAGCGGTGAGCCTTTCTGGCGGGCCTGCTGCTCCCCAAGTGCAGTGTTGATCGCTTTTTATTTACTGCCTTTGGTTCGAGCGGTGAGCGAAAACCAATGGATAGATAAGTTCTATTGTGATCTACAGCAAAGCCGGAGGCTTTGAAATAACCGTCACCAGCCAGCGGCTGGCGACTGAATACAATCCTAAGCAAAGAACTCACCGCTCATAGCTCGCAGCTATTTTAAATCGACCCGGTTTTGCCGCCGTCGACGGGGATACTGACGCCATTGACATAGGCTGCTGCGGGAGACGCGAGGAAAGCGGCTACAGCAGCGAGTTCGGCAGCATCGCCAAAACGCTTCGCGGGTATTTCCCGCAACATCTCTTCTTCAATAACCGCCGGGGGTACCTGTCGTTTGGCCGCATTGTTTTGAATGAGGCTATCGAGTCGCTGGGTTTTGGTATAGCCGGGCAATAGGTTGTTGACGGTAATACCAAAGGGAGCGAGTTCGTTGGACATGGTCTTGGCCCAGGAAGCAGTAGCTCCACGGATGGTATTGGACACGCCGAGGTTTTTATTGGGAATGCGTACGGAAGTAGAAATGATGTTGATGATACGGCCATAGGCAGCCTGTTTCATGGCAGGTATTACGGCCTGCACGAGGAGCTGGTTGCAAACGATGTGCTGGTTGAAAGCAGCGAGGAAGGCATCAGGCGTAGCATTGGTAATGGGTCCGGGAGGTGGTCCGCCGGTATTGTTGACTAAAATATGTACGGGGGTAGCAGCCACGATGGCGGTAATGACCTGGCTCACCTGATCAGGGTGGGCAAAATCGGCCACGCGATAACTGTGTTGCTGGGCATTGGGAACTGGCAGGGCGGCGACAACGGTTTGCAAAGTCTGTTCATTGCGGGCCAGGAGTATGCAAGTGGCACCATTGGCGGCGAGTTCTTGTGCAATGGCGAGGCCGATGCCCTGGGTGCTGCCGCCGATGACGGCGGTTTTGTCTTGTAAAGAAATGTTCATTGGTGGATGGTTTAAAAGAGGGGCAAAGGTAGGCGGGAAACGGCAGTCGGCAATCGTTTGGGCACAAGGACGCCGGCGCACCGGGATTTTCTGATGAAGGTGAACCGCTCTACAACGCTGCATTTGCCAGTCTGCAGAGCGACCCACCCTTAAGGGACAGCTTGCGCCAGGGGCAGTTTTTCTGTTCTGTTGCCAGGGGTGCCTGGTGGCACTTTTTATATGTTCTTTTGCCTTGACGCAAAAGAACCAAAAGATCAAGTCTGGACCGATCCGCCGGGCGGCCAGACGGGCTCACGCCTCCCCAGGTGTAGGGTTGGTTATTGTTTTAGGCGACCTGCGGGTTTGAATGACTGGTAAACTTACTGTTCGGTTGGGGTACCAGTGCTCCTGGCGGTTTGGGTAGCCCCAAGTGGCTTTTCTGTTCTTTGCACTCTTTCTTCTGTTCTTTTGCCTTGACGCAAAAGAACCAAAGTCAAGTCTGGCCCGATCCCTCCGGGCGGCCAGACGGGCCTGCTCCTCCCCAGGTGTAGGGTTGGTTATTTACTATTGGCAACCTTTTAGCTTGGGATCGTGGATCAACAACGCATTTACTTCGATAGGTCGGGCACGAGTACGCCAACACACTGGCTGAACTGCATACTCGCGCCAGGGGCTAAGAGGTGACACCTTTTCGTTTTCGTGGTAAGGGAAAGGTGTCACCTCTTTCCTGATGAAGGTGAGCCGCTCTATAGCGCTGCATACGCCAAGGCTGCAGAGCGACCCACCCTTAAGGGACAGCTTGCGCCAGGGGCGGCTTTTCTGTTCTTTTGCCAGGGGTGGCTGGTGGCACTTTTTATATTTTCTTTTGCCTTGACGCAAAGAACCAAAAAGTCAAGTCTGGCCCGATCGCTCCGCGCGGCCAGACTGGCTCACGCCTCCCCAGGTGTAGGGTTGATTATTTACTATTGGCAACCTTTTAGCTTGGGATCGTGGATCAACAACGCATTTACTTCGATAGGTCGGGCACGAGTACGCCAACACACTGGCTGAACTGCATACTCGCGCCAGGGGCTAAGAGGTGACACCTTTTCGTTTTCGTGGTAAGGGAAAGGTGTCACCTCTTTCCTGATGAAGGTGAGCCGCTCTACAACGCTGCATTTGCCAGTCTGCAGAGCGACCCACCTTTCGCCAGGGGCAAACAAATAAAATTTGGATGACAGTTCCTTGCGACAGGAATGAGAAGTTATGAGTGTGTCTATAGTTTAAAACAGTCTTTGGAGGAAGTTTCTTATTTATGTTGATTATGCGTTTGTATGGTTTGTCAAAATAAGTTGGGATAGTCGGTGATGATGCCGTCGACGCCCATGGATTTGAGTTTTTCGATGGTGGGTTTGTCGTTGACGGTCCAGGGTAGGACCTTGATCTTTTGCTGGTGGCATTGTTCAATGAGCTCGGGCTTGACGAGGGTATATAAGGGGCTATAGATGGTCGGCGTAAAACCCAATTGTTTCAGGTGTTCGTCGAGGCCACGGGTGTCGGCCACGAGTGCGGCGGTTTTAATGGTGGGATACTTGGTGTGCAATACCTGAAGGGTTCGGAAATCGAAAGATTGGATGATAACGCGGTCCTGGATTGCTTTACTGTGAATGACAGCCATCAGTTTTTCTACAAACTCATCAGGGGCGGGATGGTATTGGTTGTCGGTCTTGGGATTGGACTTGGTTTCGATGTTGTAGAATACGGGTGTCAGGTTCTTCTTTTTTGGTGTAGGCTTCCACGGAATCTATGAGTGCGCCCAGGAGGGGTTTGGTAGCGGGGATTTTTGCTGGTCGCTGAAAGCGGATTGATGGCCAAACCAACGTCGTAGCGCTGGGTTTCGGCAAAGGTCATCTGGAATATATTGAGGCTGCGTTCTTCCTGTGGGGTAACGCGAACGCCATCGGGTTTGGTGGCAATGGCGGCGCTGAAAAAGGGTTCATGGGAAAGGATGACCTGTGCATCTTTGGTGATGACAGCATCCATTTCCAAGGTGGTAATGCCCAGATCGAGGGCATGGAGCATAGCGGGAATGGTGTTTTCGGGCATGAGGCCACGACCACCGCGATGGGCTTCTTTGTCGAAACCGGGACCATCCTCTTTACTAACAACAGGTGCCGACTGCGGACCTTTGCGGGTAGCGTGACAGCTGATGATCAAGGCAACAATAACTATCAGTTGTACAAAATCTTTCATTTGTTTCATCATTCAAGATTAGGGTATCTTGTTAGGACCTGATCTTATCTATTGTTTAAATAATTGTGCTATTCTTTGCTCCATTTCGGCGGCTATGGCCCGGGCATCAGCAGAACCCTGCCTGAGCTCCTGAATAATGCGGTGGTAACTGGCTTCATCGCGGTTTTGGCTCAGTTTAAAGACATTTTCGATATGAGTAAGGGTAATCTCAAAGGCCACGATGGCTTTGATGAGTTTTTGGATGTATTGTTCGGGTAAGGTATCATAGGCGCCAGGGGTATTGGGGCCTTGTTCGAAATGGGTGGTGGTTTGGCGCAGGACGTTGCGCAGGGCGGCTTCGTCGAGGAATGGAGGGTGCCCTGGGCCTGGACGGTCATGTAATTCCAGGTGGCGCCTTGCCGGGGATCGGAATACCAGCTGGCGCTGACATAGGTATGGGGGCCGGTAAACAGGGCCAGCACGTTGGGATTTTGGATAAAGGCCTTGTGGTGGTCGGTTTGGCGCATGAGGTGGCCACGGAGGATGGTCTTTCCCTCCTGCTCTGTGATCATGACGGGAACCTGGGTAGCCACGGGCATGTTGTTGGCATCGACGCCGGTCAATACAATGAAGGGATGTGCTTTCATGAATGCACGAACGGTTTCAAAGTCTTGTTCTTTGAAATACGGTAATTGGTACATGGTGCGAAGGTATTTTTCCTCCTTTTTGTGGATGCAGGTGACTGCGCGAACTGGTGTTTTTCCAGGTGGATCGCGCAAAATTAGTTGATATAAAGCATATTGGTCGGGGAAATGGGGAAAAGGGAAACGCAGATTATGCAGATTTTGAGGGATTTCGCGGATGGGATGGCAGGCGTTTGCCTGGAGGGCACAAAGTGCCCTGGCAGGCAGGGGGCTTTTCTGTTCCATTGCCAGGGGCCTGGTGGCGCTTTTTATATGTTCTTTTGCCTTGATGCAAAAGAACCAAAGATCAAGTCTGGCCCGATCCCTCCGGGCGGCCAGACGGGCCTACTCCTCCCCGGGTGTAACTTTGATTATTTACTTTGAGGAGCATTAGGTTTGAATGGCTTATAGGCTTTCTGTTCTTTTGCCTTGACGCAAAAGAACCAAAAGTCTAGTCTGGCCCGATCCCTCCGGGCGGCCAGACGGGCTCACGCCTCCCGGGTGCAGCTTTGATCACTTACTATTGGCAACTTTTGGGCTTGGGATTGTGAATCGGCCGCCGGGGTTCGGCCGCCGGGGTTCGGCAGTCTGCAATGGTGAATCACCTGCTTTGCATGGGCGCGAGGGGTATATGGTGAATGGCTGGTGGGGAGTAGGTAAATCTGAAAGGTCCCACTAGCCACCAGCCACTTACTATTAGGTGCTATTATTTAGGTATTACTCAATGACTTCGGCTACTTTTTGGCTGTTGAGGTTGGCATTGCGCATGGAAATGGAGCGGATGGTATTGGCGGCAAACTCTTCAAAAGCCTTTTTGGTGATGGCATCATCACCCACCATGGCGGGAATACCCTGGTCGCCGCCTTCGCGGATGGACTGGACGAGGGGTATTTGTCCCAGAAATGGAATTTCATATTCTTCGGCTAGTTTTTTACCGCCTTCCTTTCCAAAGATGTAATACTTATTATCCGGAAGTTCGGCGGGGGTAAAGTAGCTCATGTTCTCTACGAGACCAATGAGGGGTACTTTGATCTGTGCCTGGCCAAACATGGCGATTGCCTTTTGGCATCGGCCAGGGCCACATCCTGTGGTGTGGTAACGACGACGACGCCGGTCACAGGTGCTGTTTGGAGAAGGGTGAGGTGTATATCGCCAGTGCCGGGGGCATGTCGATGAAGAGGTAGTCTAATTCGTCCCAAAATACATCGGTCACGAACTGGCGAATAGCACTGCTGGCCATAGGACCGCGCCAGACGACTGCGTTCTTTTCATCGACGAGGAGGCCAATGGACATGAGTTTGATGCCGTAGCGTTCGAGGGGAACGATCATGCCTTTTTCTTGTCCTTCGACCTGTTTCATCATGGGTCTTTCGCCACGGACACCAAACATAATGGGTACGCTGGGACCATAAATATCGGCATCCATGAGGCCTACGCGGGCACCTTTTTTTGCAAAGGCCAGTGCCAGGTTGGCAGCAATGGTGCTCTTCCCTACGCCCCCTTTTCCGCTAACAACAGCGATGATGTTGTTGACATTGGGGAGTATGGCCCGGGTATCTTTGCGGTTGGAAGTAGTATTGGAAGTAAAGTTGACTACTACGGTAGCTTCCTTATTCAGTATGAGTTTAATGGCATTGACACAAGCCATGCGGATCATGTCTTTCATAGGACAAGCGGGTGTGGTCAATACAACGGTAAAAGAAACATAGTTACCATCGATCAGGATATCCTTCACCATGTTCAATGTCACAATGTCTTTTCCAAGATCCGGTTCCTGCACATTACTCAAAGCCTCTAAAACTTTGCTGGGGGTCATCATCTAAGTGTTTTGTTAAAATGAAACAGTTTACTGCAAAATTAACCAATAACGGGGTGATTTTGTTGAGAGTATTTGGGCATAGTCTGTATATTTGACGCGCATGAAGAGACATTTACTACTCGCCGCTTTGTTTGCAATAGCTTTTCCGTTCCTGGCCGATGCGCAATTTGAAAAGCTAAAGGATTCAGTTATTCAATTGTATGGTGTGGTGATGACGGCAGACAGTTTGAAGGCCATCCCCTCGGTGAGTATTACGATCAAAGGCGAGCGCCGGGGTACTCAGACGAATGAGCAAGGGGTATTCTCGATCGTGGTGCAAAAGGGGATGTGATTGAATTTACTTCTATTGGCTATAAGCCCAAATTAGCAGAAATACCACGTAACCTGGAAGGGAACCAATTCAGCCTGATTCAATTGCTGGTGACGGATGCGGAATACCTGCCAATAACGATCATCAAACCGCGGCCAACGAAGGAGCAGTTTGAGCGGGACTTTGTAGGCCTTCCGGTGGCGGATGATGACCTGGAGACGGCACGAAAAACAATGATGAAACGAAACGCCGGGTGATCGCGCGCAACCTGCCACGCGATGGGGGTGAGAACTCGAACCTGATGTTGAAGAACAATGCACAACGTTATTATTACCAGGGACAGGCGCCACCACAGAATATCTTCAATCCATTTGCGTGGGGTGAGTTTATTAAAGCGTGGAAGCGGGGGATTTTAAGAATAACTAGGGAAAGAATACAGAAGACAGCATACAGGAGACAGAATGAATACAGTGGGTTGGGTTTTAGGAGTTAGCAATTAATACATTTAGCAAGATATTGAGCTGCCGGCGGATGCCGGCAGTTTTTGTTTTTGGGCATTAGCACGCCGACACGCTGGGCTGTATACTTGCCAGGTATGGTAAGTGCCTTGCCAGGCAGGGAGGCTTTTCTGTTCTTTTGCATTCTTCTTCTGTTCTTTTGCCTTGATGCAAAAGAACCAAAAGATCAAGGCAGGCCCGATCGCTCTCCCGCAATAAGCCTATCGTGTGGACACATTTTTCATTATCATCCATGCATCGAAAGCAGCTTTAAAGTATTGTATTCCAATCAAAGGGTCGTAATACCAGGGTGTTTTCTACTTTCATAGCCCTTCCATCCGCCCATTCTTGCAATAACCCATACAAACCTTTTTAAATCCTGAGTTCTGTATGGGTTCTTTTGTTTTTCCGTTTTGCCTTCCAGTCGTATAATCTGGTGTTCCAGAAACAATTGTTCATCCTCACTAAAACAAGCCTCTGCCCCAAGGGCGACTTCAGGTTCTGCATAAGACAACCTCATCAGGAACAGTTTAATGACCACTTCCATAATCAGTAAACACATCTTTCGCACAGAGGAAGCATATTCCAGTTCCGATGCTTCTATGTTATAACCTTCTTTCTTCAGTATCTTAAATACTTCTTCAATCATCCACCGCCAGCTATACCACTCAATGCAACTTTTTGCCATGTCCGCGCTTTCAACAGCCAGGGTGGTTAACAAACGCCAGCATATCTTATCGGATCCCTCATAACCCACTTCCTTTGCTTCTACCAACCAAAGTTTAACCCATGGAACTACTCCTTCGCTGCTACCATACGTTCTCTTAATTTCCACTTCTCTATACCGGACTTCCATTCGGGCAATTCGCTTCTTCCTGCCGTTTTTAGCATCCACAACCAGTTCATAAGTGCCTTGCACCGGATGATCTGACAAACAACTGAATAACTTTGTTTTATCCTTTAATGTCCGGTTGGTCCTTACCCGGATTAGTAAATCGGCCCCTGCTTCCGGAATAACAGCAAATTGCTCATAGATATCACCTTCCCGGTCCTGTACAATGACCATTCCTTTTACTACATCCCCCAACGCCTCTTTGGTGTTTTTAGACACTTCTATCCATCTGTACGACTCTTTTTCCTCTATCGGCAATGAACTATAGTTGCGCTCATGTTTACTTTTAAACTCCAGTGACCGGTTCCAGACCTTGATATCTGCATAGCCATAAGGAATCCCTTCAACAGCATCCAATACCAGGCTGGGGTGCAGCAGGAAACCCAAACCCTTTTTATTATTGGCATTGGTGGTACCTATATACTCATCTTTTTAATCCGCCTGCTATGGCTGCTCAGGTTTATTTCTGTAGTATCCTGAATACACACCACATACTTATCCTGGCAGGCAGCTTTACAGTTAGCGGACAGATTCCGGACAATTTCTTCTTCACTCACACGGTCATTCTGCAAAAAACGATAAAACCCCTTGGCAGAAGACTCATCAGACGATAGCTGCCGGATCGAGTGGACACCTTTGCTAAATAAATCCCCTAAAATCTTATTGCCACGATACAATAAACGCAGGTCGTCTAATTCCGTAAATTCTCTCTTTTGCATAGTTTAAACACGCAAACTATACAAAAAATGTGTCCACACGATAGGCAATAAGCGGGAGCCTGGCGAGCCTGCTCCTCCACAGGTGTAGCTTTGATTATTGTTGTAGGCGACCTCCAGGTTTGAATAGCTGGTAAACTTATCCTTTAGTTGGGGCACAAGTGTGCCGAAACAGTAGGTCAGACTGCCTACCTGCACTCATGCTGCTGATATAAAAAAGCGCCAGGGAGCGCTTTTCTTATATCAGTGATTAAGGCTTTCGCCGGGAGGGGTGCCGCAATATTGGGTATTGGCACTGGTTGAGGTGACCCTCCTCTACTGAATCAGTTATTTTGATGCTCTTGAGATGTATGGTTGAATCCACGATTAACGCTTGTGTATTTATGCTTGCCTTTGTTCAATGACTAATTCGTTGGGTAGGGAATTGCCTTGGCAGACAGGGGCTTTTTCTGTTCTTTTGCACTTTTCCTTCGTTCTTTTGCCTTGATGCAAAAGAACCAGAAAATCAAGTCTGGCCCGATCCCTCCGGGCGGCCAGACGGGCCAACTCCTCCCCAGGTGCAGCTTGGCTTACCAAATACGGGCTTTTATGCTGTACAAGGGATCATTATTGGTATAAGGTTGATATTGGAAATTACTCCTATGCGGGGCTGCTAATTACCAGATACGCACTGATTATTACTATTGACAATATTCACTTTAGCACATGGCCGGTCTGCATAGATAGAACAGGTGCATTCTTAGGCCAGACTTATAAAATGCTTTTGCCTGGATTGTCAAATGTTCAATGCTCAATGTTCAATTTGGGAGTTAAAAATGCTACTAACCAGGTAACCAGTATCAAAATGAAAACCGCAATGAAATAATTTTACAACGAAGTATAAGGTCTTTTAACGGATGCTTCTATACAATGAATGGGAGCCGGAGGTTGCTATTTATTAGGTTGCGTATGCACCATGACGGGGATGGGCTGCCAAGACCGGGATATAGACCAAGGTGCCGGTAATTTTTATGTTGCCAATTGGGTTTGAAATACTGGCCGGCGTATTGCTGCCCCCTGATGTATGCCAGTAATTGAGCCAAAGAGGTAGCCTGGGGCAAGGAGGCTTGTCGTAAGTCGTTGCTGTTTTCTTTATTGCGCTGTGATCTGGTCCAGCGCGCTATGGGATTTGTGTACCTCATAAAATTGGTTTTTACTTGTTAGGTAATGGAGGACAAGGTGGGAAATAAGCGGAGCATTAAAAATTGCTACTAACCAAAGTCTTACCCAAGTAAGAGATAGATGATGTTTTACTACTCATCCAAGCTTAACCAAGAGGAGAGACGAATGAACTGTGAATAAATAGATGCTTCAAAAAAGGAAAGGCTCCATGGCTAATGATGGGATTGTTGCTATTTAAACTGTCTTTTAATTCGGTGGTAACCAGATTGCCTATTGGAGGTTTGGGGGCTTTTTGGGGATCGTTACTAATTAGAGTCTGTCCATAAAGTCATAAAATTTTGATTAGTAATTAGTTGGGTTGATCTTTGAAAAGATATTTTTGCAATTTTGTGTCATGCGCATGAAATTATTTGAACCCTTGCAATTGAAGTTTCAGCAAGCTGACTGGGCCAACAATCCGGAATTTGGATTGATGGATACCATCCTTGATCATCACCCGAGGTTGTTGAATTATGTGGCAGAAGATATTACGGAAGGCAACAAACGCAGTGATTTTGGCAGACAAGACGTTCCCAGTGTAGAACAGATCGTGAGGGCGGCAATTTATAAAGAGTTGAAGCAATTGGATTACCGGGAGTTGGAATACCATCAGGGTGATTCCCGTATTTGCGCCCGGTTTGTAAAAATTGATGATCTGCGTCCATACAGTTTCCAGGTGTACCACAAATACATCTCACGAATCAAAGCAGAAAATCTGGAACGGTTGCTGGTAGAACTAAACAAGATAGCCATTCACGAAGGGCTGGAAGACATCAATCAATTGCGCCAGGACAGTACGGTAGTAGAAACTAATATTCACTACCCTACAAACAATTCCCTGGTGTGGGATTGTATTAAAGATAGTCACCGGTTGCTGGAGCAGTTGCAGGAAGAAGCGAGCCAGCTTGAATGGCAGGATTATCGCAAACGAGCCAAGCGGTTATTTTTAAGATTAATAATACACGAAGCGCAGACAAGCGGGCAGACCTATTCAAAAAGCAATTGAATATTTTCACCAATAGCATTAACCAGGTAGCCAATGCAGTAAAAAAAAGTCAAGCTTTAGTTTTAGAGGAATGTGCATCGAACTATCCCTGGAACAATTGCTGCCCGTAATGGAGCATGTATATAGTATTGCTGAGCGTAAAGAGCTTATGGGCTTGAAAGTACCGAATGAAGAGAAAATATTTTCAATCTATGAGCAGCATACAGATATCATTGTTAAAGGTCAGCGGGAAGCTGCATTTGGTCATAAGATCAATCTGGTGACAGGTAAAAGCAATCTGATTGTAAGCTGCGAAGTGTTAAGGGGCAACCCATCAGATAAATCGCTGTACGCGGGAACCATTGATAAAATTAAGAAGACATATGGGGTCGTTCCCCGTGATATTGTAACCGATGGTGGCTACGCTTCTAAAGATAACCTGAAGTATGCAGAGAAAAAGGGTATTGTGAATATTGTATTCAATAAGATAGTAGGCAGTCTTCAAAATAAAGTAAGCAGTAAGAACCGGGCAACCAGATTAAAGAAATGGAGAAGCGGCATAGAAGCCAATATCTCCAACATAAAAAGAGGGTTTGGATTGTTCCGTTGTAATTGGAAAGGATTTGAACATTTTGAGGCCAAAGTAATGTGGAGCGTTATTGGGTATAACATACGGGTAATGACGGCGGCCATGCTGTCTTTACTAAAAACAGCCTGATACCGCCTACTTATAAAGCAGTACAGGGGAAAGGCATGTCCTGGAGTAAAAGAAAATGGTAAAAAACGCTTATCATGCCTCAAAAAATGCTAAACCCTGAAAATACCTGAAAAAGTCATTTAAAATAATATCCATAATGTCTACATTATTTATAGACTGTTTGGTTAGACAATAGAAATTGAGACTTTATGGACAGACACTAATTAGATGTAGACATTTACTATTTCCATAAATTTTTTTTTTTTTTTTCAGGTTATTTATTGAACCCAGTCCAATAACAAAAGAGCTGATGAAAATGCTATTCCGGATGCGGTGTTGAACGGTTGTTGATCCCGCGTCCTCTATTAAGATGTAGGTCCGATGCAATTCCATACAAACTTTATTTATTTTTTTGAGACGGTGTTTATGGTGATCAGTCTGGGCTACCTGGCCAAGAAATCAGTCGCCGGGCCGGTATTTCTGTACGTTGCCGGTTGGGTCAATGTAATAATCGGAGTGATCCTGTACCTGAACGTATCCGGGTATTTGTTGAAGGTTGAGCAGGTGATCTCTGTATTGTTGTGACAAATTGCATAGGTGGGACAGGTTAATATATCTCACGCTGGGGGCAAATACTTTTTCGCCCAGCACTTTGTATACTGCTGCCTGGGCCAGCGGAACAGCTTTTAGCTTTACCGCTTAGGCCCAATTCCTGCTCTGTGGGTGAGGTCGAATTTGGAATCGACGATGGGACTTATCTGTTTAGACATTGTTGTTTTTAAAAAAGTGAATAATAAGTTCTTTAGTTAATCTGAAACAAAGCCGGAGGCTTTGCAATAGGCGTCACCAGCCAGAGGCTGGCGACTGAACAGAAGTGACCACTTCTCCAAAGAACTGTTTTGTGCAGTCGCCTGTGGTGCAACCTATCTACATCCACTGTTGCTTTGGGTAGGAGGCGCCAGCTTCCTGCCACTTTGTGCAAAAATGGGCTGTTTTTGTGTTTGTCGTTATTAGCATACTCTATCTATACTGAAGGTATACTGAAGCTATAGAGAAGCTATACTGAAGAGATAAGGATTATTAATTATTGATTACTGATTATTGGTCGCTGATTACTCCGTGTTCTGTACATTCTTCACTGTTGTTTTATGTGCTTGTCTTCTTCGTCCTTGTCTTTATTTTGTCTTTCAGTAATTCTTCCTTACAAACGTACGACGCGAGAAAGGCCATCTCAAATGCGTTTTGATAGATATCGCAATTTTTGTAAGAAATGATGCATAATGATTGATTTTTCAATCATTATAACTCAAAACTTACAAACTTTTCGGAATCAATCAATGTGGATTTGGAAACGGGTATCTGTGTATTGTATGTTTGTTGTCGGAACCAGGATTTAATCGCAGATTAACGGATTAAACTGATTTCGCAGATACTGGATTTTGAGGATTTATGAACCTTTGATTCGTTGAATCTTTTTGAGCGGTCTGGATTCTTTTTAAATAACACTACCGCACAAACGTAAGAAGAAGGATATGCCAGTTCCAAATGTGTGCTTGTCGATTCGGTTATTTTTGTCGAAACCGCTATAAATCGACGTCAATTGATGTCGATTTATAGCCGAAACGACATAAATCGGCAAATGGGGTATTGGAAATGGGTATCCTGGTGTTGTATGTTTGTTGTCTGAACCAGATTTTTTGGATTTAATGGATTTTGAGGATTATGAACTTTTTGCTTCGTTGGATCTCTTTTGAGTGGTCTGGGGGGTATACATAAAAAAATGCTGATCGACTGTGTGGACGGGGCCCCTAAGCACGGTTGATGTATGAGGAAGTGTTGTGCAACACGAATCGAGGAATAAGAAACAGCAGTTTGGAGTTAGGAGTTAGCGGTTATCTTTTATCAGTTAGGAATTAGTGATTAGTCAGGAATTGGTTTTTCGCTATTGGCGGTTGGTTTTAGCAGTTTGCTTGTAGGTTTTGGCTGTTTGCTATTTGTTTTTCAGGTAGCTACCGGCTGAGGGCTATTGCCACTGGTTTTCGTTTTGCCGCTGTGATCTATAAAGGCCTTCGGTGAGCCAGCCACCAGGCACTGGACAATGGTCCGCAGGCAACGGGAAATGAAAGGCAGGTTTTGGCTGGGAATAAAAGCAGCGAGCCTTAGGCTTCGGGCTGCGAGTCAATTGCAATTAACTGTGAGGAGTTAGCGGTTAGCTATTAACTTCAGGGCTTTGGTTAAGTAGTCATTTATTAACATTTAAACTGTATCATAGGTGGCCCCGTTCGCAAGAACGGGGCTTTTTTATCGCTGATCTAGGGATGTGTATGGATTTCTCGGATTGGAATGAAGTTTATGGCTAGGGAGTTGATATGGTTAATGGATAATATAGATTTTGCTGATTGGGCTGAGGGGCTGCTGACATAGGGTTGTCAGTCACCTACCCTTTCTTTGGGACATAAAAATATAGTATGGAAAAACTGGACCTTACGAAAAAGTACAAAAGTTATTATACGGCCAAGGGGGCGCCTGGGCTGGTGGAGATCGAGGCTGCGCAATACCTGTCGCTGGAAGGACAGGGTGACCCTTCGGCGCCTGCTTTTGTGGAACGGATAGAGGCGTTGTATTCAACAGCGTACGCGGTAAAATTTGCCTTTAAGGACCAAGGAAAGGATTTTACGGTCGCCAAACTGGAAGGTCAGTGGTGGTATGACGAGGCAACGTATGGCGGGCTGACGATAGAGGAAGCGCCGAAACAGATACCACGCAGTGAGTGGCAGTACCGGTTGCTGATCAGGCTGCCGGACTATGTACAAGAACAGGATGTGCAAGCAGCGATTGATGGGGTATTGCTGAAGAAAGGGATTGGGCTGGCGGCAGCCATTCGCTTCTTTAGGTTGCAGGAAGGTAAATGTGTGCAAATGCTGCATGTGGGGCCTTTTGATAAGGAGCCGGAGAGTTTGCTGGTGATGAAGGAGTATATGGATAAAAAGGGATTGCGGCAAAATGGGCTGCACCATGAGATTTATTTGAGTGATTTCAGGAAGACGGCGCCGGAGGGTTGAAGACGATATTGCGGGAGCCGGTTGTTTAGGAGTCGCGAGCTGCGAGGAAATACAGAGGTCAGTTGTAAGTGGTGGGCAGCAGTCGGCAATGCATTTACTACGATAGGTTGGATTGGGTTGGCCCCAAGGGCTTTTTCTGTTCTTTTGCCATGGGTGGCTCGTGGCATTTTTCTATGTTCTTTTGCCTTGATGCAAAAGAACCAAAAGATCAAGTCTGGCCCGATCCCGCCGGGCGGCCAGACGGGCCTGCGCCTCCCCGGGTGTAGCTTTGTATTGTTGGAAACCTTTTGACCAAGGGTCGTGAGTCGGCAATCTTTTGCTTCGATAGGGATTAGCCAGTGGGAGAATAGAGAGTTGTCAGTTGAAATCACAGATAACGCTGATATAATCGCTGATTACACAGCTATGGATGGATTGCCGGATGAGAAGGGAATGGTTCGTATATGAAAGGGCCGGAGCCCTTTTCATATACGAACACTGGTACCGGCCAGATGAGGGCCTTACGGCCCACCAGAAGGATGCGCCCGGCAAACTCCTTTTCAAAAGCCGCGCACCGGGACCTGCGAACGGAGAAGACGCGGCACTGCTCAATGCCCACCATACAGCAGGTAGTACGGGCAACGAGGTAATACTTCATACTAAAACATTTTAAATTAAAAAATAACAGCAAAAGCTGCACGCAGCGGGCATTGCGGCATGAGCGCCAGGCAAAAAGGAACGCGGAATAAATGCGGGGATGGATGCAGGTGAATTAGTTGGTGAAGCTGGTGCAGGAATGGGGAATGGTTAGTGGCGAGTGGCTAGTGGGGTGGGTTGAGTGCGGGTGAGTGGTAAGGAGTGAGTGGCTGGTGAGGCAAGGCTGGTCTGAGTGAAGGTTTGTGGACGGTGGGGGTGAAGGCCTTGGTGAGCGGGATGTGGCGAGTGCCAGTAGGTCGGGCTTGCAGGGAGAAGCGTTTGGCTGTTGATGGTAGGCACAGGCGCTTTATGCCGAACCTTTTTGCGGCATGGGGGCGAGGGATGTTTCGTGAATCGGCAATCGGCAGTCGGTAATCTTTTGCTTCGATTATTTATGTTAATGAGAAGTAGTGCATGGGGGCAGCCAGGCATGCCGCAATATCTTTGTGTAGCAGTTTTTGATGTTTTAGTAGGAGGGGCCGTTGCTACTGCTAAGGTGGGTCAGGGATCAGGGCCTTTGCGTGGTTGGCAGGTGCGGGCTAGTGAGGGGTTTTGGCGGACCGAGTGGGATGGCGAGAGGGTAAGTGGCGAATGGGAATCGCAGATTACGCTGATATAATATTGGGTTTATCAGATGAAGAAGGTAATGGTTAGTGTAATAGTGTAAGCCTTGGAAATTTGATAGTCGGCTGGTAAAGGGTTCTTCGGGAGGAGTGATTAAGTTGTTTAAAGGATTCCCTTAATTATGGTTTTCCGGAAGGGTTACCTAGCATTTGTCAGGATAGGATCAATCAGGTTGCGTTCGGTCTATACCATTTATTGGTCGAGTAGCTGTGACCAAATCATTTAAAACAAGACATACGGTTTTCCGGATTGTGACTGGTCTCTCATTGGGAACTAAAAACGAATCGCTTGTTTTAAATCAAATTGCCCAGGTTTAAAATGCGTTTATTCAGTTTTTTTAAAAAAGTGGACATCTCTTTTAGTACACTGCGCCATTTTACTTGTTATAATAAAAGGATAAGGTTTAATGGTTAACGAATTTGATTAGTTACGCCCTGCATTTTTATGCGGGGCTTTTTTGTTTTTGGGAAGATGGGGCAATTATTATCGTTTACGGAAAATTTATTATCTTATTCCCCTCTAATGCGCCTATACCAAGGGTGCAGTATTTAGATTATCTCAAAAACTGGTATAATGACGATAAAAGAAGCTATTTTAAAAAGCCTCGACGATTTAAAGGAACCGGCTAATTACGTAGATGTTTACCAGCATATTGTTAAGCACAATTACTATAACTTTGGAGCTACCAAAAACCTACTGCAACAGTTGCTTCACAACTCGGGGATTTTATCCGAAACGGAGATGCGCGGGTAAAACGTATCAAACAGCATGGAGACACCTATGTTTATTATCTGGCAAAGAACGAACCCAGGCTGAGTATTGTCGAGTTAGAAAAAGAAGCAGAGGAGCTATTTCAGGAGCTCTCTCTACTTAATGAAAGTAGTTATGAAGAAAGGGATTTACATAAGCTTTTGAGCAGTTTTTTGAAAAATTCGGGAACTTATTCAAAAACTATTTTCCACGAAAAATCCAACGGTAAGGACAGTAATCAAATCTGGACGCATCCCGACATGGTTGGGATCAAATTTCAAACACTTCAAAGCAAAGCATCCCAAAACCTATTAAAATCTATTAACCGGAATGACATTATCAAGTTAAGTTCTTATGAAATAAAAAGAGAGGTCAATAGTGATAGTGAACTCAAAAAGCCTTTTTCCAGGCAGTATCGAATTCCAGTTGGGCTAACTATGGCTATCTGGTGGCATTTGAGTTCAGTGATAACCTAATGGAGGAAATGGCCAGGCTGAATCAATCATTTGGAATAGGTATTATAATGTTAGATGCCAACCCTTACCGTAGTAAAACGCTTTTTCCATCTACGTATCGAGACCTGGATTTCAGGACTGTGGACAAATTATGCAAGATCAATGGCGCATTTGAAAAATTTATTGAACAGGTTGAAAAATTGATGACCGCAGAAGAACGGTACTACCGGGCAACGGAAAAAGAGCTTGACGAATTTTGTGATGATTATTTCAGCAATGATGAAGAAATGGAAGCTTATTGTAAAGAGAAAGGTATACCGGCAGAGCGTTTCTATCCATCTGCTGAAATTAATGAGCTTGGTTAAAACCAATTCAATACACCCAATCCCAATGGATTAATTGTTATTTTTCAATTTTGCTATAGATTATGACTATGCATATCCCCAGTTATTTCCTTTTCTAGCCTGGATAAGAAAATGGTCAAAAATAATGTCACATTTAGTAGCATATGTAGTCCTATCATAGCTTTCGGGCAAGGTGTCGTCCAATACCTTTTGATGGCGGTTTGTACCTGCATCATGGTTTGGGTATCCTTGTACCAGTCGGTAATCAATAAGGTGGGTTTGCTATTCTTTAACTTATGTAATAGGTCTTTAGCAGATAATTTTATTTTCTGTTCCTCGTCTTTGGTAAGGCCATCTTTTTCAGCAGGTCAAATAGTTCCAGCTCGGCCTCGCTCATGCCCTCGCGCGCTGCCCGCATTTCTTCTTCGCACATCTGCTCTAAAAACTCCATGAGTTCATCAAAGAAGCCTTCATTGGTAGAGCTGCCAGCATTGTACCGGTCAATGATTATTTGCAGTTTTTGGGCAAAGCTGGACCGGGTACTATTCTGGTTCAGCATTTGCTGTAGCTTGCCTGCAATAAAAGCCCGCAAATCGGCAATTTCAATATTCTTGTGGGGAGCTTTTTCGTATTCTTCCCTTAGCTTCTCAATATCCAGCTTGCTGAGGTCAATCTGTTTCCATGACTTAATATAGAATGCCGGAGAGCTAGCTGCTAGATTCTCAATGGCAGGATCGTTGGTACCATTGTTATCTTTATCCTGGGCAATGATGCTTTCATCAAGCAATTGACTAATGCGCCTTTTAGCACTATCCAGGTTACCTCTGTCGGCCCTACCGTCAATCACCTGGCGGAGGTAACGAATGACAGGTACCAGGGGAAATTCCTTTTGCGGGTTCCTATTTCTGGTCTACAGGCTTCGTATAAAGCATCAATCGCGTTTTCGTATACTATGAATTGTTTTTGTTTTCATCCTTAGCAAGGATCGTATCCGCATATTCATCAAAAAGGCTCAACGTGTTGAATACAGCTTCAGAAGCTGTAATACGATTCAGGTCAACTTTCCTGGATGAACACCAGGTTTCGCATTCCTGTATGGCATCCTTCAGCAGGACAAACAATTGTTCATTCTCCTGGGCGGGTGTATCCCCTTCCTTGTTTTTATCATTTTCCATGGAACCTCCGCCATAGGAAGCGAATGCTTTTTTCAGGTTGCGGAAAACATTGTAATAATCTACTATCAGGCCGTTTGTCTTGGGCTTATCATGAATGCGAAAATCGGTTACCCGGTTGGCCCTGGCAATGGTTTGCATCAGGGTATGGTCTTTCATCGGCTTATCGAGGTAGAGGGTGGATACAGTAGGGGCATCAAAACCAGTGAGCCACATGCTGCAAACAAAAACCAGGCGAAGTGGATCTTTGGGATCCTTGAACTTATCTTCTATTTCCTGCCCATTTTCGTCGGCACCCTGCAGGCGCTTCCTGTGAACCTTGATGTCGAGTCCTTCTTTTTCAAATTTCTCGTCCTCTCCTGCTTCTTCACTCACCACCACCGCCATATCGGTCCGACGCATCCATTCCAGCGTCTCTTTTAATTCGTCACGCTCGGCTTTCGTCTTTGCCTCGTTTATCTGACTTTGGAGATTGCGTTTTTCTTCCTCCCACAAGCGCTTCACCTTATTGTACATTCTGACGGCGGTAAACTTATCGAAGGTGACCACCATACCCTTACCTAAATAACCTCTCCTGGGAAAATGATATACAATATCTCTGGCAATGGTTTCCAGCCGGTCGTCAGCCTTCAGGACACTCATTTCTTTCGCAAATTCCTTTTCCAGTTTTACCTGCTGTTCTTCGGTTAAGTTTTCATCGCTCACTATATCGGCCAGGTCGTCGTCTATATCTTTGTTTTGCAAGAGTACTTCAGGCACCCGTTTGTGATAAAACAAAGGGACCGTAGCACCGTCTTCCACGCTTTGTTTAAAATTGTATTCGGAGACGGTATCTCCAAACCATTTGTAGGTCAAATCTTTGCTGCCCAACAAGGGAGTGCCGGTAAAGGCCATGTATTGTGCATTGGGCAGGCCTGTGCGCATGTTATCGGCCAGGTCCTTATATTGTGTCCGGTGGGCCTCATCGACGATGACAATAATATCATTACGGGTTGAAAGTACCGGATAAGCTTTGCCTTTGGGATAGCGGAACTTTTGGATCAGGGTGAAAATGTAGCGTGTATTGGATTGCAGCATATCCCGCAAATCTTCGCTATTCCGTGGTCTGCATTTGGCATCCTTATTGAAAGTGCCTGTGCCCAGGAAATTCCGATAGATCTGATCGTCGAGGTCCTCTCTGTCGGTCACAATCAAAAGGTATAGTTGCCGGTAAATTTGCGGAAAATCTTTTGGGCAAAGAATATCATGCTGTAGCTCTTCCCACTTCCCTGGGTGTGCCAAAACACCCCTAATTTGCCCTTGTTTCCGGTATCCGTTCCATTGGCATCGTGTTGCAACCGGGCCGAAAAACTGTTGATGGCATTATTAACTCCTAAAAATTGGTGGTTTTTGGCGGCAATCTTCACCGCATCATTGTAAAACAGCAGAAAGTTTTCAAAGTAATCGAGCAAGTTTTTCTTTTCGCAAATACCCAGTACGGCATAATCGAGGCTTACGCCATATTGCTGAATGCGCTTTTATCGGGCACTTGCTTTTCATCTTTATCTCTCAGCCAATAAAAGAAATGCTCGTAGCCGGCATTGAAGCTGCCCACCTTCGTCTCCAATCCATTGCTTAATATACACAGCGCATTGTAATGAAAAAGGAGGGGAATATCTTTCCGGTAGTTTAGAACATTGTCGTCGTAAGCTGTCCGCAAAGCGACGATGCTGTTCTTCAATTCAATAAAAACTACCGGGATGCCATTCAAGTATACCAGTAAATCGGGCCTTCTGCGGATAAATTGGCCCTGCACCCATAGCTGTGATACTACCAGGAAATCGTTTTGTGTGGGGGTATCAAAATTGACTACCCGTACCATGAATTGCTCTTTTTGCCCTGGGCATTGTTGACCTCTACCAGCTTGCCATTCCTGATAAGGTTATAAATTTCTTTATTAGCGCTGATATCGGACTTATCTAACCGTGTGTGGCAAATTTGATTATATACATCCTCGATTGCAGCCTCGGGAAGGCCCTTGTTTAATTCCTGCAGTTTTTGTTTGAGCAAGGGTTTTATCACTACATCCTTTTCATCCACCCGACCAGTGGTATCTTTGTCAAAACAATTTAGATGGCGATACCCGAGGTTATTTACAAAAACCTCAATGATCGCTTTTTCGATCTGGTCTTCGGAAATGAAATTGGCCATTCGTAGCTTTTATCACTTAATGAGCTGACCAGCTTTTCCCTTTGCAGGCAAGCTTAACCGAACTGACGGCATTGAGAGTCAGCGTTTAAAGCTTTAAGATAGGGATTATTTGCGAAAAGTTCAACCAGGGCCGCACGTTCAGGCATTGTACCTCTTATTCCGCGTTTTCGGGTAGGGCATCCTTTATGGTCAGCTTGCCACTGATCAGGCGAGGCAAGAGCCGGTCGCGGATTTGGCGGAGTTGGGTATTTTGACTCCCCAAAACTGTTATTTGTTTTTGAATCAGTAATATCTGGTCATGAAAAGACTGCATTTGATTACTTTCAGGTAAGACAATTTGTTGAAACTTTAAGAATGCTTCAAACTGATAGTTACTAATACCAGTTGACTGGATCTGAAAAGTTTCAATCATTCCAGTTTCATATAAATAATCAATAAAATAATAAAGATAAAGAGAAGGTATAGTTGTCGACCTGATCTGCTTGCAAAAACTGGCTGCCATTACCTTATCGCCATACGCATCTAATAGTTCTTGCGTTATATAACAGGTGCGGCCTAAAGGCTGTCCTTCGCTTCCGCCTGCTGTTTCAAATACAATATCTCCCTCCATAAGCTGCCTTGATTTCATATTGGAGGCTTTGTGAAAACGATACACCTCCTTGTTAGCATAACCAATCCTGACTTTTGGAAGATCCGTTCCCGAATCACATACCCAGAGGTATTAAACTCACTATTCTGAATTTCATTTCCCCATCCACCTCCAATGCTATAATCGATTACTTTTCCTATTGGCTTTATTGCCCAATTTTTTGGAATCCCTTTTACAAATTTTGCCTGCTTGTATCCCGGAAACCGCATCCTAACAAACCACTCTTTGTAAAATTCTCGGGCGGTTTCTTCCAAGAGATTTATACGTTGGTTATTTACTTCTATTAATTCATCATAGGTACTTAAAGCAAAGGCGATTTCTTTTTGCTTAGTAATGCTTATAGGGAAAATACAGTGTATTTTGTGCAAAACATTTCTATCTAGCCCAGGAACAGCAGCAGCTCCATTAAATTCTTCCAAATGAAGAGTCTGAAGTAAATAATATATAAACCTAGGATGATTCCCCTTAAAATCCTTTATATATAGAGTAGTATTTAGAGGCCAACATTTACCAGATACGTAATGGATTATTCCTAATGTACCATATCGCCCAGTAACTACACATGACCCATGAACTTTAAAATCATTATGAGAGCCTGATATCCCAGACGATGAAACTATAGGATATTTACCGTCTACTCTTAGCCTTTCGGGAAGATCATACCCCCTTTTAAACGTTAAAATATCGCCGAGCTTACGTGATTGCCAATGTTTCATTTTAGTGATAGAAATTTCAAGTTATTTTCTATAGTATCTTCCAACTTTTTCGACAAACTTCTTAATTCTTCAAACCTTTTGTGCCTCTCCTTCATCTCCATCAAGAACTCAGCCTCCGTCAACCCATCCTCCTCAATTACAACTCCCACATAACGGCCTGGGTTCAGGCTCCAATCCTGTTCTTCTATTTCGGCCAAGGTGGCGGCTTTACAAAGTCCGGTTACATCTTCATAAACACCACTGGGAAACCGATCGTGCCACCATTGGATCTGTGCTTCAAAATAAAGTTGTTTATCATGCAATGATTTGTGCTCCTTTTCAGCATCTTCCACCTGCTTTTCCCAACGCTTTTTTTTTTTCTTCTTTTGGCTGCTCTTTTTTAAGCTTTGCTACTAGCTTTAGTTGTACGGCAACCTGGTCCTTAAAATCAATAGCCTGGGTTTTGTATTTATCCAACAGTTCAGTAAGCCGGTTGGTCTCGCCCCGGAATAATCGCATGATCGTGGCTATGTTCTGCACCTGCTCTTCGGTAAACTCCCGCAGTGCGCGAGTAACTTGACGGAATATATTGCGGGCATCAATAAACAACACCTTGTGTTCAGCTCCGGCCTTGCTTTTGTCGAAAAACCAAAGTGTAGCCGGCAGGGTAACGGTATAAAACATGTTTTTGGGCAGGGTGAGCATACAATCAATCACCCCATCTTTTACCAGGTTCTTTCGAATATCGGCTTCGCTGTTACGGGCGTCGCTGGCACTGTTGGCCATTACCAGGGCAGCCCTTCCCTTGGGTTTTAATGAAGTGGCAAATAGGTTTATCCAGAGGTAATTGGCATTGGGCACCGTATTCACATCCTTGCCTTTTTATTGGCTGCAGACTTTGTTTTGTTTTGTGGAATACCGTATTCATTAAAGCGTAACTGCCCCTTTACTTTGTCCAGATTTACATCATCCACATTAAAGGGCGGATTGGCCATCACAAAATCAAAACGACCATAGCTTTCATAAGGATCTTCATAATAGCTGTTGGCGGGTTTGATCTCTCCCCGCAAGCCATTTACGGCCAGGTTCATGCGGGCCAGTTTCACGGTTTCCGGCGTACGTTCGGCTCCATATACCATCAGGTCCTTGGTATCGGTATCATGCAACTCTTCCCTCCTGCGATCAACAAAATAAGAGCTTTGGACAAACATACCGGCACTGCCACAGGCCGGATCGAAAATGGTTCCTTTGTAGGGCTCTATGATTTCCACCATTAACTTTACTACGCTGGTAGGAGTAAAGAACTCACCTCCACCCTGCCCTTCGGCCAAGGCAAATTCGGCCAGGAAATATTCGTATACTTTACCAAATACATCGCCTGTTACATCATCCGGAATATCGGCAAAAATCTTCAACAAGGTTTTAGGAAGGGTATTGTCATCCGGCTTAATCAGCTTAAAGTATTCATCCTTGGGCAGGCTGTCCTGTAATTCGGATTTGTACAGTTCAATCTTTTCCATTGCCACCTTGATGGCTTTGGCAATATTTTCTTTTTCTGGAAGCTTCAGCAGGTAATCATACTCAGCTTCGGGTGGCAGATAAAAACCACATTTTTCGATAGCAATTTCGTGAGGCTCCCGCTGCATTCGTTTTCCTTTTGCGCTTTCAGTTCATCTGCAATCAGGGGCTTTACCTTATTGTACCGTATGGAGGCAAAACGCAAGAAGATCAGTCCCAGGATAGGCGTGGCATATTCACTTGCTTTTAGCCCGCTATCCACCCGCAACCTATCCGCTGCCTGCCAAAGTCTGTCTTCCAGGGCTTTTAATTGTTCTGCTGTCATTGTGTTGTGGTCTGGTTATTTAGTTTTTGAGCAAATCCTACAATCTGTCAACTGTGTTATTTTCTCTGCTTTTCAAGCAATTGTAATAAAACCCTTCCCTGCTCCGTAATTTGATGTTTTTGGGACGGATGAGTAGGCTTATCGAGTATTTGGTATGCAATTAACCGGTCGGAATGGAGCTTCCGAATCACTTTTCGCAACTGTCCGGAGATTTCCTTTTGACTCAACCGTGTAGCTATTTCTTTGGTATTCATTGGTTTAAATCCTAATAATCGAAGAACAGTCCCATACAATGCGTCTTGCTGTAGCTCTGGCTGCAACTCTGGCCGTAGCTCTGGCTGCAACTCTGGCTGCCTAGTAAAACTCTTCTTTATAAACTGTACCTGAAAAGAAAGCCCTTTTTCGAACCACTTAAATTCAATGTCGGGGTAGGCTTTTAATTCGGCTGCTATCAACTTTAAGCCATTGCCCCATTGATCAATCACCCCGATCTTTTTGAAGATGGGAGCAATTACTTTATTTCGGATATCGGACTGCCGGGCTTCGAGTTCGTTAAAATCAATAGAAGGCATAAGCTTACCGGGGCTGGTAATTTCAACCATGTCATCATAAATGGCCACTTTGATATCCTTGCCGGTCAATGAATAATCACGATGTACGACAGCATTCCGGAGCGCTTCGCGAATAGCCGCCACGGGATATTCCCACCTGCTTTTTGTATAAACGCCGTTGACGGTAGCGCCTTTGTTGATATGACGCAATACAAAATCGTAGGCTAGTTCGGCCTGGATGCCGATATGATCGTCGATTGTCTTCTGATCAATAAAGGTATCGGTGGAGGTACCTTTAAAGCGTGCGCATTCTATTTTTGAGTAGGGGAAGAATTCCTTACGGCTGCTGTAATCGGCAAAGAGTAAGCAGGCATTGGTGGGCAAATGCTCACCATGGTATTCTTTCAGCAACTCTAACTTTCTTAATGCCGTTAGATTCAGCTCTTCGCCGGTTTTTCTTTGAAAAAGCCTTGAAGGGTTGCACGTTGAGATCAGTCTCCTGTTTGTCATGCACCAGCTCGCTGTCGAAAGAAACATTACGCCTATGCCGTTCGAGCTCGGCAATAATCTCCGCATCGGCTTTGCGATTGGAAGATCCGACCCTGATATAGCTGCCCTCTAATTTGCCTTTTGATTTGAGGTAATAGGGGAAATTGCTGCCCCTGAAAATATTCACTCTTATAAACCTGGCACCATCATCACCATGAAAGGAGATATCGGGCACAATGACAGGATAACAATGATCATGAATGAAGTTGCTGATCTGTTCTTCTACTTTGAACAGATCATCCTCCGGAATACCTACGATTTCGCGGGGGTCATTGCGGATACCAATAAAAAGTTCGCCACCAGCATCATTGGCAAAAGCCACGATGGTTTTAGCCAGATCTGCCACCGCCGGCAGTTCCTGCTTAAACTCCAATCTTCTGCCCTCGGGTTGGTATATGAGCTCGTTTATTTTCATTGAAAATCCGGTCTGTCTTTTTCTTGTAGGGTGCAACAATTTAAACCTCTTACAGCGTGATCAAAAACGGGCAAGTATACTAAATATCCTGCACAAACCCTCCCGCAATGTTGTTGAGGAAATATAGCCTAGGAGCCTACCTCCCACCCCAGCACTTCCACCACTCCATTTTGGCGAATGGCCAGCTGTTTTGTGGTTGAGTTATAAGCCATCAAGGGCAGTTCATCAGCGAGGTGTCCGATGAGGGAGGAATCCTGATCACCAGTGTTAATATCTTCTGCCCTGGCTATGATCTCACCGGATTGGAGGTCGATGACCTTGGGGTATTTGTAGAGGTCCCAGCAATAACGTTGATTGATGGGAAAAACATTACCAAATTCGCCCTGGACTTTGATGGGCGTTGACACGGTATTGGCGCTGGTATTCCAGATGGCCAGGTGTAGGGGCGGGACGGAATTGTTGGTATCATCAAACGGTTCGCCTATGGATGATCCTACGAGTACCTGTTCCTGATCGATAAAACCGGCGGTGTTGATCTCTAAACCGAGACCGGGCACTTCGGATCCTTTATCTAACAAAACAGGATTGGCCAGGCAGGCGGCAATATCAAATAGTTCAATAGCACTCCAGGGATGCCAATGCCAGCCCTTACTCAACAAGGATCTATTGCCGGGGCTTACTTCCAGCCGGGAGTGAAAGAAGTCTGCCGGTTTTCTATCGGGATGATGGGTCAATATCTCCGCTGTTTCAACATCTTCAAAATCGAGGCGACAATATTCCTTCGGGCAATGAGCCAGCAAGGTTCGACCACCAGGCAAGCTGATAAAAGCAGCGGGATACTCATATTCTTCAGACTGGTAATAGGGTCTGTTTATCTCCCTCAACTCATGGCCATTTTTCAAAAGCAGTCCTTTTGTCCCTAATCGCTTATACAGGAAGGCATAAACGCCGCAGGAAGAAGTGATGGCGTTATCGAAACCAAAGGCAAAATAATAGGTTCCTAATTCAGCTCTCGAACCATCAAGGGCTATGGCTTTACCCCCAAGGGCCCAATCTATTATTTTATCTACTAACCAAGCCATGGTTTGGAGAGTCTCTACTGGGAATGTTTGTCTTTTAATCATTGGTTTACAGGCTATTAGGAATCAAAATAAATGGTGGAGCTTGCATACAAATAACTAAATATTTTAGTAAATTTAAGAATCAATTCATTCCATTTTACCTAATCCTTTATGCGTTATGGAACAAAATAATCAATCCTTCTCCGACCTTGTTTTTTATCAATTAGCGGGCAGGCAGGCGAAGATAGCGGTTTTGTATGCCCGGGATACTTTTTGGCTTAACCAGCAAAGACTGGCGGAGCTGTTTGGTGTAGACAGCAGCGCAATAACTCAACACCTGCAACACCTCTTCACTAGCTCCGAACTGGATGAACGCTCAACAAGTGCAACATTTGCACGGGTTGGAGCCAATGGTAAGATGTACCAGGTATATTTTTATAACCTGGACGCTATCATTGCAGTGGGCTACCGGATAAACAGCAAAAAAGCTACGCAGTTCCATATTTGGGCGACTACGCTTTTGCGGGCACTGGCCATTAAAAGTGTTGTATGGGGCGACGAAAGTGCCAACCAAAGCATCCGCCTGGGCAAAGGTTATTTTGATGATCTATTGGTCCGCATCAGGGCCATACGGGCCAGTGAGAAACAGTGTTATCAAAAAATCACAGCGATCTACGAGGAGTGCAGCATTGATTATGCGCAGGATGCAGCCATCACGCAAGACTTCTTTAGGACGGTACAGAATAAACTGCATTGGGCGGTGACGGGCAAAACAGCTGCGCAGCTGATAGGCGAAAGAGCCAATGCCATGGTGCCGCATATGGGACTGCAAACCTGGAAAAATGCGCCAGGGGACGGATTGTAAAGTCGGACGTGAACATTGCCAAAAACTACCTAACTGAAAAAGAGATGAAAGCATTAAGAAGGATCGTAACGATGTTCCTGTACTATGCAGAAAACCAGGCTGCACGCCAGGTGCCCATGAAAATGCATGACTGGATTGACAAACTGGACAGCTTTTTACATTTCAATCAATATGCAGTGCTGAAAGATACGGGCGATGTGACTCCGGAAACAGCCAAGCAACTAGCAGAAAACGCCTATCAGCAATTTAAAATGCAATATCATTGAATTAAGACATGAATGTTGTAGTCGGCAACCCAAAGTGCAGAGTTTTTGGCAATCACGAGTGCAGAGATTTCGGCAACAATGAGTACACAAAAATGGCAACAAGAGTGCAGAGCTCAAAAGTAGATTTAGTTGTTCTGTTCTTCAAAAATAGTTTTGCGATTTTTAAGCCTGTAGCTCTTTCCAGTGAGGTTAATCACTTCGCATTGGTATAGTAGCCTATCCAGTAGTGCCGTTGCCAGCACCTCATCATTAAGCATCTGTGCCCATTCCGCCGGTTTTTATTGGTGGTAATAATGAAAGATGTTTTTTCATAAACCTGGTTAATAAAATTGAACAGTAATACCGCCTCTTTCTTTTCTACGGGGAACAGCATGATGTCGTCTATTACAATCAGGTGGGCGTTTAAAAGACGCTTGTATTCAGCCTTTGCGGAGGCTGTAATCTCCTTCATCTTAAGCGTGCCGATAAGTGTGTCCATAGTGCGGAAGTAAGCCTTATAGCCTTTCTTTACCGCTTCATTGCATAGTCCTGCCGAGAGGAATGTTTTTCCTGTACCGGATGGCCCCATCAAGATGATATTAAAAATCTGATCCATCCAGTGTAGCTCCCGTAATTGATGTAGCCGGGTAATACTAAGGCCATTTGTGAAGGCTGGGTCATAAGCTGCCAGATCACAGTATCGGGGCAGGGTGGCCAGTTTTAGCCGCTTTTTGATGTCTCTTTGCCTGCGGTACTCTGCTTCGGTGGTCAGGAAGCCCAGGGTATAATCAATATACCCCAGCGCCCTGGCTTCCGCATCGGTAATAAGTTCGTCTATTACCTTGTTTACGCCAGTCATGTTAAACTGCTGGCAGTACTGCCTGATCATTTGTTTTTGTTCCATGTATTGCTGTTGTGTGTGTTTAAAACATATCGTAATCGTTAATAGAGCTGGTGTCAGGCTGTATTAGTGCCTCTGTGGGTGTTTTGTGGTTTAGTGGATTGAGGTACACTACAGGGGCTTGCTGATCTTCCAGCTCGTTGTTCAGATGCAGCACCACTGATTTAAAGTCGGCAGCTCCTTTTGCTCCAATCTTCAGACAATAGGCTAATGCCTGCGCTGCAATAACCGGTTGGCAATGCTGCGCCACCTGTATCAGCAGCAGTAACTGGTCGCGTATGTAACGAGGTTTATCCTGCCGGATGGCAGAGATGAACCTGCCGGCAGCTTCAGCATCACTGACCAGTGAGCAGAACTGGTCTTCCAGCTCCTGTATAGCAGGACTCTTGTCTCGGCGATGATCATTGTTAATAATTTTCTCTCCGCTGCCAGAGCTGATCAGATGGCGGCAGAGTTCCTGGTGTTCTAAGTTATAGACAACAATGCAGGTGCCTTGCCTTGCCAGCAGCACCTGGCTGCCGCGTCCCTGATAGGTGCTGGAAGGTAAAGAGTAGAAGTTGCCTTTATAGGAGAAGCTGTTGTCTTTACGAACGGCATAAAGCGTTCCTTTAGGCCCTTGCAGTACCAGTGGCGTATAAGGATGAAGCAGGGATTTTTCTATGATCCATTCCTGTATGGGCTGTTTGCGGGTGGTACTATGGGGTAACTCATTGGCTGTTCTGCTTAGCCAGGCCAGTGCTTCTGCATTCAGGGTATCTATATCGCTAAAGGAGCGATTATACAGGAAGTTCTGTTTTACGTATTTTACGACGTTCTCTACCTTTCCCTTGCTTTCCGGATCGGATTTACGGCAGAAGTGCAGCTTGAACTTACGCTGGCTGCTATAGGCCCTGAACTGTTCAGTAAGGATCAGATCTCCCTTATTCTCATCTACAATGAACAACCTGTCCTGATCGTATACCACTGTATCAGGCAGTCCCTCTATAAAGGCAAAGGCATGCTCATGGGCTTCTATAGCGGTGATGGCAGTGAAGGGTTCCTGTGAGAAAAAGACGTACTTATACCGGGATCTTGACAGCACTAGTGTAAAAAAGTATACTTTAACCCTACCACCCTGTGTGTTACGCATATTGTACTGCCCAAAGTCGACCTGTGCCTGCGCTCCATAAGGTGTCTCCGGCACCATCTCATACACCCGTACCCCTTCGGTTTTCACTAACTGGTACCGCTGGCGTACACGGGATACGTAATTAAATACGGTTCTCACAGATACGGAAGGCAGATCAGGGTAATGTTCTTTCAGCCAGTCGTGCATCTGTGCCGATGAGGTGTCGGGATACTGCTCCAGCTTCAACTTTATAAACACTTCGTAGCGATCCAATATACAATCCTTTTCTACCCCACGTTGCAGTATCTCCTCGTAATCACGGTCATCCTCTACCACCAACAGGCGCTTTACAGTACGCCAGTTTAAACCCAGGTGATTGCTGATGTAACTGATGGAAAATCCTTCTCTCGATAATCTGTGTACTTCGTGATACGTCATAAGCTTCGATAAATACGGTGGCAGCGCCATGAATGGGGTATTGATTAACCCACAAAGCTCTGCACTCTTTGTTGCCGATTTCTCTGCACCGTTGTTGCCGAAAACTATGTATCAGTTGTTGCCGATTTCTATGTATTCCTGATTGCCGAAAACTGTGTAGTTGTAGTTGCCGATTACAATGTCGGGCTGGGTCCCACCGAAGCCGTCTTACAATGTGTTTAATATCCTTTGGAAACCCTTCGACAGGCTCCTTTAGATCGCAGCTAGGTAGAGGATTGCCCCTACAGGGCAAATGAAATTTGTTGACACTCATTTCCACAAAGCTGGAGCCCTAACGGGGCCTGAATACCCCTCGACAAGTTGACAATCGACAGAATACAGTGTAACAGCTTAATTCAACGACTATGATTTAAAATGGCCTCGCTGCTGAAGCCATAGTACTCGCGCTTGCGCACATACCCCAATTGATTGGTAAGGAGGCGGGTGCTGCCAATGATAAACTCCGGCGTATTGGTATGGTGATGGCCATAGATCCAGGCGGTGACGGGTGAGGGCTCAATAAATTCAACCATTTCGGTGGCAAAGGCTTCGTTGATGATGGAGCCGCGGAACTGGCTGGGATAATGCTGGAAGGTAGGCACATGGTGGGTAGCGACGATGATGTGGGGCGTGGTGGCTGCGGCAACGGCCGATTCGATGAATGTGCGGCACTCTCGGTGGAGACGGTTGCTGTGCAAGGGGCGGAAGGGTTGACCATTGCGGGTGATGATTCGATAATCGGTGACGGCGCGGGCAATGTTCCACTCTGCTGCCGGACTGATATGTGACCAGAGGGTAGAAAAGATGAGGGTGGTATCTGCCAGTTGCTCGACTTGGTTATTGAGGAGAAACACATTGGGGCGGATGGCTTCGCGAAAGGAGCCGCTGCGTTGCAGGATATCGCTGGCATAATACTCGTGGTTGCCGGGCAACCAATAAGTAGCCTGAAAATGATCGGACAGGTAGGTAAAGAAGTCGTTGCATTGGTCCATTGCAATAAACGGGATGATATCGCCCGCGAGGACGAGGATATCGGCTACGGGCCGGATGGGATGGGCGGCCAGCCATTTTTGTTTTCTGGTAATTCGAGGTGGAGATCGGAGGCGTACTGGATGGTCATAGGGCAAAAGTAAAGTGGTACGGCCACTTGAAGTACAAGGCTACCTGTATAAGAAATTCAACCAGTAAGGATGGAGGATCAGGCTAGACTTCTCCCAGACCCTCAATAATTCGATGATGTCGATTTCCAATCCTTCGCAAATGGACAGCAGGTAGAGGTAACCGGGATTGACACCGCCTTGTTCGAGGCGATGGACAGATTGTGGATCTTTACCAATGGCATGAGCCATTGCCTTGAGGGATAAGTTCCTTTCCAACCGCAGGTCTTTCACTCTTTGGCCGAGTACTTTAAGTTTAAGTTTGTCTTTCTTGCTGAATGGCATAGGCCAATGTTATCCCTATGAATTAAAAATACGTCAACGAATCCGTTGATATATGAATAAGTTTTGTATCTTGCTTGCAGTTACATATGACAGCACCTTCCAGCGTCATTTTCTGGCGCTGACCAACCCAACCAATAAATAGGCAACAAGGCATCGAGCGAGGTTTCGACAGGCTCGGCCCGACAGCCTAAAGGCTCAGTCCTGCGAAGCGGGAAAACTCTGACAGTTGTAGCGCCGGACCGGCCACTGTACGCATGGGATGCTTAACTACAAGGTATTGGTATAACAAATCTTTGCACAGGCGATGAGAACAATGGGAAATCAGCAAGACTTCCTGCGGGTGAGTTTTGGCTAACCGTACAGGGTGCTTTATCCTATTGGGGGATCGTAAAGTGCCCTTTAAGGAAAGCCGGGCGAGCCCGGGGAAGTTTTCTGTTTTAATCCGTATCCCTTTGATCAGTTCTAAGGGGCAAAAGGCCGCACTTGTTGCGGCTTTTTTTATGGGTATGTGGGGGTTGGGGAAGATACTAGTGAATGGCGATAGTGATTGCGGCAGCAATGACCACGAGATCGGCCAGGATGCTCAGGAATAATACGGGAATGGTGATCCTGGTGGGCAAGGCAGCCAGGTTGACGACGAGGGCCATGGCCATGGTAGATGAGGGTGAACCGCCCTTCGAGACCCACCCTACAAGGTGGCTTAGGGAGGCTTCTTTTACCACATTACAAAGCCGGAGGCTTTGAAACAGGCGTCACCAGCCAGAGGCTGGCGACTGAATACAAGAGGCTCATCCCGGCATGCGCCGGGAAGGCTGGCGAGTGAAGGGCGCCGGTAGCCGGAGGCTACAAAATAGCCTCTCTCGCCAGAGGCGAGCGAGTGTAAGACAGCTACAAAGAGGCTAAAATCCCTACATTTGCCCGGCTTAGTCATATTGTATCATTCAAACAAAACGATTCATGTCGATCAAACAAGTAGGGGTTATCGGAGCCGGCACGATGGGCAACGGGATTGCGCATGTATTTGCACAAAGTGGCTTCCGGGTAAACCTCATTGATGTAAGTAGTGCGCAACTGGAAAAAGCTTTGCAAACGATTGGTAAGAACCTGGACCGGCAGGTGGCCAAAGGGAGCCTGACGGAAGAACAGAAAACGCGTACGCTGGCCAATATCACGCCCTTCACGATCATGGCAGAAGGGGTGCAAGAAGCGGAACTGGTAGTAGAAGCGGCCACGGAAAATATTGAGCTGAAACTTAAAATATTCAAGGAACTGGATGTCGTGGCGCCAGCCGGGGCGATCCTGGCGAGTAATACATCGTCGATCTCGATCACTAAAATTGCCGCGGTTACGAAACGGGCCAATAAAGTAATTGGGATGCATTTTATGAACCCGGTGCCGGTGATGAAGCTGGTAGAGATCATTAACGGGTATGGAACTGATAAAGGGGTAACGGAACAAATTGTACAGCTGAGCAAGGATCTGGGTAAGGTGCCTTGCGTGGTAAATGATTACCCAGGATTTATTGCGAACCGGATACTGATGCCAATGATCAATGAAGCGATCTATAGTTTGTATGAAGGGGTATCGAGTGTGGAAGGAATTGATACGGTGATGAAACTGGGGATGGCGCATCCGATGGGACCGTTGCAACTGGCGGACTTTATTGGACTGGATGTGTGTTTTTCAATCCTGCATGTATTGTATGACGGTTTTGGGAATCCGAAATATGCGCCTTGTCCGCTGTTAACGAATATGGTAACAGCAGGTTATCTAGGGGTAAAGAGTGGGGAGGGATTTTATAAATATACGGCGGGGAGCAAGGAGCTCGTTGTGAGTGAAAGATTTGAATAGTCCGGAAGTCGGGAAGTCGGAAAAGTCCGAAAGACGGGAAAACGGAAAGTTGGGAAGGCGAGCGAGTGACAGAAAAATAAATCTACTTTGAAGTCGGTTTGACAGGCTCCTTTAGATTACTGCCGGGTTTGTAGCCGGAGGCCAGGAAATCACCTCACTCGCCAGAGGCGAGCGACTGATAGGCGCATCACCTACGGCGCCGCATTGAACACGCTACCTGTTTCACCTACAAAGCTGTGCACCTAACGGTGCAAAAATGCCCAGGCCTCCAATTTAGGACTTCAGACTTCAAGCTTCTGGTTTCCGGCTTACCTGATACCTACACTTTTTTCACTTCAATGCCGCGGATATCGTTTAAACGATAGAGGGCTTCCTGGAGGCGGGCTTTGGAGATGCCAATACGCAGGTGGCAAAAGAGGCCCAGGTCTTGTTCGAGTACGGTGCAATTGAGTTGTTTGACTACGATCATCACTTCATTCATTTGTGAATAATCGAACTGAACGATATACGGTACTTCAATAAAACGCTGGGTGGCGGGCATGAGCTGGAGGACCATGGACGCGGCGCTCTTGTAGGCATTGATCAGTCCGGGTACGCCCAACAGGGTGCCGCCAAAATAGCGTACCACCACAATGAGTATATTGGTGAGTTCCTTCGAGTCGATCTGACCCAGGATGGGCTTGCCGGCGGTGCCGGAGGGCTCGCCATCGTCGCTGACGCGGTAAATATTCTTATCGGTTCCAATGCGGTAAGCAAAGCAATGGTGGGTGGCTTTGGGATGTTCTTTTTTACTTCTTCGAGACGTTGTTTAAAATCTTCAATGGTATTGATGGGAAAGGCAAAAGCGATGAACTTGCTGCCCCTGTCTTTGAATTCGGCGGTACCTGGCTTCTCTACGGTATAATAAAAATCCTGCTCCTGCATACTGACGGTTGGTTGTAACATCTGGTTGTTTTTGTTTCGGGAAGTCGGGAAGTCGGGAAGACGGAAAGTCCGAAAGACCGAAAGTTCTTTTGCGGACCTCTTACTTCATGACCCTGCATTCACTCTTCCTGTTTGGCTTCGTTTTTCTTTTGACCTCAGCCTTCGTGCTTTTTACTGTTGACTCCCTGTTTCACACTTCTTGTTTTTCACGGTTGATGATGCTGATGGTATCGGTAGCTAATTTTTCGGTGCTCACTAGTGTACCTGTATTCAAGACAGGGGCCGGGATACCGGCCTGGAGGAATAAGGTATCATTGGTAATGATGCGTGCTTCGTCCCAATAGTCTGCATCGATAAAGGATTGCAGTAATTGTGCACCGCCTTCGACCAATACGCTCAATATTTTTGTTGGTAGCAGGCATTGGCGATCTGGTGCACCAAGCTCGCATCATGGGTAACCTGGTAATGCAATAGGTTGGGCTGCTGCTGGTGCTGGCGGGTATTGAATAGGATGGTGGGTATTGTTTGATCGAATAGTTTCAAAGATGTGGGCAAGCGGAGGTGCCTATCGACGACCAATCGCACGGGGTTGGGACCACTCGCCAAACGGGCATCGAGCCGGGGATCATCGTACAAGGCGGTATTGGTGCCTACGAGGATGGCGGCTTCTTCGCTGCGCCACCGGTGCACCAAGCGATTGGTAAGCTCGTGGCTAATATGCAGCCGGGAATGATCTGCATTACCGATGATCTGGTTGGCGGTTTGGGCCCACTTGAGTATGATGTAAGGACGGTGGTGGCGGTGAAAGGTAAAGAAGCGCTTGTTGAGTGCTTCGGCCTCTTTTTGTAATACGCCCAGGGTAACCTGTACACCGGCAGCCTGTAGTTTCTCCATGCCTTTGCCATCGACCTCTACAAATGGATCGCGGCAACCGATGACAACGTGGGGAATGCGGTGACGAATGATGAGATCGGCACAGGGGGTGTTTTACCAAAATGGGCGCAGGGTTCGAGGGACACATACATGGTGGACCCGGGCACCAGGTGGGCATCGGCCTCGGTTACGGACTGGATACAATTCACTTCGGCATGGGGGCCACCATATTGGCGGTGGAAACCTTCTCCAATGATACGGCCCTGGTGGACGAGTACGGCGCCTACCAGGGGGTTGGGTGCTGTGTGGCCAGCGGCCTGGCGGGCCAGCTGTAGACAGCGGTGGAGGTATGGTTCGTGGATCGTCAAATCGGTAAATGCCAATAGTTAATGAGGCGCAAAGATAACGGATTGGGGGAGGAGGAAGTCGGGAAAGTCGGAAAGTCCGTGAGTCGGGAAGTTGGAACAGGCAGCTGTGAGCTACGAGCTTTGGGCTGCGAGCTTCGATACCTTTTGCATCGCTACGGCTGTTTGTTGACAAGTTGGCTTGTTGCCTCGTTGCCATATTCTACCTTTACCGGCATGACGATCCAGCAGGCGCAACAGGAGTTAAGGGTGCAGTTACAGTCGATTTATGATCCGCGGGAGGCGGGCAATATTGCCAATTGGGTGATGGAAAGTGTGACGGGGCTGGAAAGGATGGACCGGCTGCTGGGTCAGTATGATGCGCTTTCGCCACAACAGGAACTTGGGCTGGCTACTTACACGACTGCACTGCTGGAGCATGTGCCGGTGCAATATGTATTGCATGAAGCCTGGTTTTACGGGCTGAAGCTGTATGTGGATGAACAGGTGTTGATACCGAGGCCTGAGACGGAAGAGCTGGTGGAATGGATCGTATCGGACCAGGACCAGGGGTTATCCAAAGCCGGTTTACCAATTTTGATGTTATTCCGCTCACATCTGCGCAGGTTTTGCCTACCTCGGATTTTTTACCGGCGCCCACCCATGTAAAAGATATTCATTTCCCTCGTTGCCGCATCCTGGATATTGGCACGGGCAGTGGCTGTATTCCCATTGCTTTAAAAAAGCACTGCCTATGGCGGAAGTGTATGGCTGTGATGTAAGTCCCGGGGCGCTGGAGGTAGCCAGAAAGAATGGCAGCACGCATGAAGCTGTCATCGAATGGCGCCAGATAGATTTTCTGCGATCCTATGACTGGGACTTGCTGCCAAGGGTAGATATCATTGTGAGCAATCCGCCTTATATCCCGGTGAAGGACAAGGAAACGATGCACGCCAATGTATTGGAGCATGAGCCGCACCTGGCTTTGTTTGTGGAAGACGATGACGCGTTGTTGTTTTACCGGCATATTGCCAGGTTTGCCAACACGCATTTGTTGCCGGGAGGAAAGGTATATGTGGAGATCCATGAAGACCTGGGCCAAGCTACGGTGCAGCTTTTCCGGGATCATGGCTTTGGGGAAGTGGTATTGAAGCAAGACATGCAGGGCAAGGACCGGATGATCCGGGCTATGAAAATCGATTAGCAAGTAATATATTTAAGATAAGGCTGACGGTTTCATTTAAACTCAAATATTGGGATATGTCATTACAAAAGAAGGAAAAGCTGTCGGGATGGGGTAATGACCCGGTTTCGAATCGTATAGGGTACCGGTAATTGGTGTAAGCACCAATCGCCTTATTGGGTTAAACAAAAAAATTATACAGAACAGCCAACAAACTATAAAAGATATTGGTACTGTTCATTGCTATGAAGTAAAAACTACATATTCAATTCACAAAGCACCAATCAATAAGTGTGCGGTTTTGGCTTGTAACGGTGCAGATTTAGGCCATAAGCGTGCAGGCAAGATTGGCTAAAAAATAGAAAAGCCCTCCCGGCAGGTAACCAAAAGGGCTTTTCTATTTACAGAATTGTTACTTCACATTGGCCACGACCTTGGCACCGACGCTTTTGGATACCCGCATAATACGGAAGATCTCGCCCCAATAAGCGGTGGTATCGGCATTGATAACGACCACGGGGGTATCGATCTGTTTTTTGAATTTGGCGATCTCGGCCTTCAGCAAGGTATCGAAGAGCATGGGATCGGCTTTTTGGTGCCGATATAGAATTGCTGGGAATTATCGATGGACACGGTAATATGTTGTTTGGCCTTGGTATCTTTTGTACCCCGGGGATTGTTCACCTTCACAATATTGGGGTTGGCAATGGTGGAAACGATCAGGAAAAAGAACAGGAGGATGAACAGGATGTCATTCAGGGCTCCTGCATGCAATTCCGGGTGTGATCTTAACCTGTTTCTTAAGTTCATTCAATATTCTTTTACGAGGATTGCCCCTACAGGGCAAATGAAATTCTCTATCTTAATTTTTGCTACAAAGCTTTAACCCCTAAAGGGGTTAAAAGCCTTTCGATACGATTCCTTCAAAGTGATATCCTGATTATTGATTACTAATTAATAATTATTAATCAATAATCAGCCATTCAAATCCTACCGGGTTGGTTCCTGGAGGATATCAATGAATTCGGCGCTGGCCACTTCCATCCTGTTCACATTTTTATCGATCTGGGCATTGAGGAAGTTGTAACCTACATAGGCCAAAAGACCAATGATCAACCCGCTGGCGGAGGTGATCATTTTGGTATAGATACCACCCGCAATCTGGGCAGGGGTAAAATCGCCCGAAGCATTGATGTTATAAAACAGTTGAAGCATCCCGAAAATGGTACCCAAAAAGCCAAACATGGGGGCAATACCATACACAAGGGACAACATGGACAGGTTGCGCTCCATTTTATAGATCTCGAGTTTGCCTACGTTTTCCATGCTTTTTTCGATGGCGTCGATGGGTTTGCCAATACGTTGCAAACCTTTGTCGATCATCCGGGCCACTGGATTGGAAGTGTTCTTTGCCAGGGAACGGGCGGCTGATACGTTGCCACTGAATACATTATCGCGGATAATGTTCATGAAATTGGGATCGATATTGCTGGCCTTGCGGATAGCGATCAACCGTTCAAAGAAGAAAAACACGGCTAAAACAAGTAATAAAGCCAACGGAATCATTAAGGGGCCACCATGGGCCAGCATTTCCATAACATTCATAGAAGGCGCTGATCCACTACCTTGTATCACTTGTCTCAACGAATCAGCGGCGGAAGTAGCCGGATTGGTAACCTGCAGAAAAACCAATTCATCCAGTATTGTTTTAGTGGTGTAAAAGTATCAAATGTGTGCCTAAAACGTTTTTTGGGGTACTTATATTTCTTAAAACTTTGTTATATAGAAGTCGGGAAGTTTTTGAGTCGGAAAGTCGGGAAGTCGGGAAGTCGGGAAGACCGGAAGTCGGGAAGACTGAAAGTCCGAAAGAAAACCGTAAAGTTTATGTATTGCTTCCGGGCTTTACTGGCTACCGGACTGCATTAGGTGCCGGCTTTTTCATCATCATGGCTTGAATTTGTTTCATGGTATGTTCCATGCCATCGGGGCTGCCATCGAGAAAGATGACATTCCCTTGCCGTATTCGGCAAAAATTCTTGACAGCTTCGGTCCACATGCTGAAGAGGATGACATTGGTATCGAGGTTTGCCTGTTTCATTTGTTCGGCAGCATGGCTCATCCCTTTGGCCACTTCTTCGCGGAAGAGGGCCACACCTTGTCCACGTAACTGAGCAGCCTGGCGTTCGGCTTCGGCAGCGATCTTGATGGCATTGCCCTCGGCTTCGGCAGATTTGGTTTTGGTGATGAGGAGGGCCTGTCCTTCGTTTTCGGCAGCGGCTTTGAGGTTGTTGGAGGCCACTACCCTACTCATGGAATCCATGATGGCCTGATCGAAAGTAATATCGTTGATCTGGAGATCGAGAAGGTGATAACCCCAGGTTTCGAGGAGCTGGTCGATCTGTTCTTTTACGTATTCCACAAGATCCCTGCGCAGGGCCAGGATCTCGGCCTGCCGCTTGGTGGCCACAAAGGACCGGATGGTGCCTTCGATGGTGCGTGTGAGGGCCTGCATGAGGTCGCGCTCGCTGAGGAATTTAAAGGCCACTTTTTTGATGGTCTCTTCATCGTCGTTCTGCACAGCATACAAGAGCATGCTTTTAAAATAAACATTTGCCTGATCGGCGGTGACGGCCTGGAACTCCATTTCGACGGAGCGGTTTTGTACGCTGACGCGTTTGTGTACCTTTTCAAAGAAAGGTATGAGGAGCCTGAGGCCCGGACGTACCACCCGCTGGTACCTTCCAAACATGGTAATAACACCAACAAAACCCTGGTTGATGGTTTTGAGTCCGGCAAAGAGGATCAAAACTATGAGAATGATCCACCAATAGGATTGCAAAAGGTCCATATGACAAATATTTTGCTGAAAGTAGGACTTTTATCGTGAATGAGAAGGCGGGAATTACCCGGCAGTCGGCAATCTTTTGCTTCGTTGGCACAAGGGCGCCAGCGCACTGAGCTGGTCTGTAGACTTGCGCCAGGGATTTGCCTTGCCAGGCAGGGCGGTTTTTCTGTTCTTTTGCCTTGACTACTCCTTCGTTCTTTTGCCAGGGTGCCTGGCGGCACTTTTCTTCTGTTCTTTTGCCTTGATGCAAAAGAACCAAAAAAATCAAGTCTGGCCCGATCCCTCCGGGCGGCCAGACGGGCTTGCTCCTCCCCAGGTGTGGCTTTGTTTATTTTACATTGAGCAGCCTTTAGATTTGAATGACTAGCAGGCTTTCAGGTGGGCACAAGTACACCAGCACACGAAGCTGAGCTGCCTACTTGCCAGTGATAATAAATTTGGATGTCAGTTCCTTGCGCCAGGGTTGTGGGATGAATCGGCAATCTTGAATTGGCAGTCCTTTTCTTTGCGGCGGTGAGGAGGGTAATAAAAAAGCACTCTGGGGAGTGCTTGGTATTCGATGTATTGGTTTTGGAATGGACTATTTGAAAAGGGTGTTGTAATAGGTGATGACCTTGCGGTAATCTTCGAGTCCGCGACATTTGAGGCGGTTCTTTTCGATAAAGGCGGTTACTTCGGGGTCTTTGTCTTTGAGGAGGCTGCGGATGCCTTCTTTTCCACCGCTGATCTTTTCGACCTGTCCATTGGAGGTGAGGATATGGTAGGTTTCGTTGCGTTGAAAATTGCGGGTGATGCTGGACTGATTGAACTCTTTGGAATCGACATAAGAAACTTTGATCTGCTTGAGTAAGGTAGCATGGCCTGTGTCGATCACTTCGTATACGGGGTGCCCGTGGTGTTGAGGGGCTGTCCGAAGGATTCGAGTATTCTGTCGGCAGCGCCCTGCTCGCTCATAAAACCAATAAAGCGGATGCGCTTGACGGGCATGGTAGTGATCATTTCTTTGCCATCGGCGGACATGTAAAGGACCTCATTGGTTTGTATGTTGATCTTGACATTGACATTGGAATAGACCTTACCGGCTACTGAAGTGATTTCGGCGAGGCTGTATTGTTCGTGGTAGTAGGGGCTGCCTTCGCTGCGGTAGCTTGTTTGCATGTACATGGGGCGGCCATTGGCATCGTTCAAGAAGGGGTTGGAGGTTTGTGCTAAGGCACCAGCAGCCTGGAGGAGGCATAAAAAAGCCGTCAATAATTTTGCATACATAATATAGAATTTTACATACCTGATAGGGGTGGCCGGTCGAAAATAAAAAGATACCCCGGAATGATACATTCCGGGGTATCTTTTTATGGATTCACTTATGGTGATCCTGTTCTAATTGCCGACAAGGGCGTTGAGCCTTGTTTCATCGGATGAGATGGGCCAGATATAGGCCTGGTTGGAAGGAGCAACAGGTGTTACTACATATCCGTTGGTGGCTGTTTTACCGGGGAAATCAATCCCAGGCGGGTAATATCCAGGCCACGGATGCCTTCGCCCAGGAACTCGATGTTCCTTTCTTTGATGATGGCATCAACGAGTGCTGCTGAATTGGCGAAATCGGCGGCCGTGAATGTGGTAGCGGCATCGGAGCGGTTGCGCACTGCATTGAGTAAAGCTACGGCCCTGTTATCTACGCCACCAGCATTGCCACGGGCCAGTGCTTCGGCGAGGCTAAGTAATACTTCGGAATAGCGGAGTACGGGGGCCCAATCGAGCCAGGGTGCACCACTGTTGAATTTCTTCAGGTAGGTTTTACCGGAAACGGTATCCATCAGTTTGCGACGACTATCGGTATTCTTCCAGCTCGCATCTCCTGCAATGGCGGACCGGTTGAGGAAGAAGATACCTGCGCCGCCACTGCTGGCGGGGCGGTAATAATGGCCCAGTTGGTTTTGTGTACCAGGCGCATCATTTAAAGTAAAGGGCATGGAGAAAATATTCTCTAAATCGGTGCTGGTACCAGCGAACAGGGTGGTAATGTTGGTAGCCAATGCATGGGCAACGCCTGAATTTGCTTTGAAGGGGGCCGCATCGGACACGATCTTATTAGCCTCGGTAATTACTTTGGCATAATCGCGCATGGCGAGGTAAGCTCTTACTTTTAATGCAATAGCGGTATTGCGGTGAGCCCTGATGGTGCGTGTGGTTGCATCGGACACGGTAACGTTCATGTTGGTCTCGGCGAAATCGAGGTCGTCAATAATCTGCTTGTACACTTCGGCGACGGTAGAAGAAGCGAGGTTGTTGGAACCAGGTCCTTTGATGCCTTTGAGTCGCAGTGGGAGACCGCGTTTGCTTCCATTACCATCCCAATAAGGACGTGCATATAATTGGAGGAGACTATAATAAGCCATGGCCCTGCCAAACCTGGCTTCGCCGTTGAAGACTTTGGCTTTATCTCCTGCTACTGCATTGCCGGTTGCTTCCATCCCATCGAGGAAGAGGTTGGCGCGGTTGATGGCGGTATAAGCGGCGGCCCAGAGGTTGCGGCACTCATCGTCGCCACTGTTGATGGAAAATTCCCAAGGTGCACGTACGGTCACGCGGTTTCCATCGTCGGAAATGAAGTTTTCGCTTCGGCTGTCATTGTAGAGGAAATATCGGCCACCATACATTTGTCCGGATTTGAGGGCTGAATAAATACCTTTTACCTGGTTGTCGATACGGTCGATTGTTTGGAAGGCGGTTACATCCGACAAGCTAGTAGTGGATGTGGGATTTAAGGTGCTTTTCTGGCAGGAAAACAAGACCATCGTAATTCCTCCCACGATTGCCAGCTTAAACATATATTTTTCATGTTCTATTTTTTGTGTGTTGATCGAATAATTAGAATCCAACATTAAGGCCAACAGTAACTATGAGTGCATTGCCCACTGCATTACGGTCTACGCCCTGGTTACCATTGCTGTTGCCGTTGGTGGCTACTTCGGGATCGGGTCCATTGTACTTGGTGAGGACGGCCAGGTTTTGTCCAGACACATAGAACCTTGCACTGGCGATACCCAGTCTTTGAACGAGCTTGGGATCGATGGTGTAACCCAGCGCTATGTTGCGCAGCTTAACGAAATCGCCTTTTTGCACGTTATCGGAAATGGGGTTAGCTGATCCATTGGATACGTTATCACCAAAAACGAGGCGAGGGATATCGGTTATATCACCTGGTTTTTCCAGCGGTTGAGCACGGCTTTTTCGTTGTTCCAGAAACGTTGGTCGCGAATGGTAGCCTGAGTTCCATTGTATACGTAGAAGCCAGCCTGATAGGTGATCAATACGTTCAGATCAAAATTCTTATAGGTGAATGTATTGTCGAACCCGCCATAGATCCTGGGCAGGGGATTGTACATGGGTTTTTGGTCTTTACCGGGATCGATAGCCGGTGCCACTGTACCATCTTTCATGTAGGTATATTTTTGTCCTGTGGGTCCAGCGTGGTTGTACAATATCTTTTCGCCGGCGTTGTTGATGAATATGCGGCGACCTGTTTGAGGGTCAACGCCAGCAGTTGGGAGCAGGTAAAAGTAACCAAGGGCATAGCCAGGCATGGTGATGTTAGCAGTTTCGAGGCCTGTGACATTTGTAATAAAAGGTACGCCGGGGGCCAGTTTGGTTACCTCGTTCTTATTGGTAGAAAGATTAAAGGAGGTATTCCAGCGGAAATCCTTTTGGGAAACGGGTGTAGCATTGAGGGTTATTTCAATACCCTGGTTGTACATTTCACCGATGTTCATGAGGGGGTTGTTGGGCATACCTGTGGAGGGGGCCTGTGAAACCCGCAGGAGGAGACCGTCGATGTTGTTTTTATAATAGGCGAATACGCCGCTGATCTTGTTGTTGAATAACTCGAAAGTAAATCCAACGTCGGTCTTTTGCTGGTTTCCCAAGTAAGGTTGGGGTTACCAGCCTGTGTAAAGTTCAGTGTGGCAGTTCCGTTATAGGTGCCTGCACCATAAAAGGAATAGGAACCAAAGTTGTCGATACCGGAAATATTACCGGCTGTACCATAAGAACCTCTCAGCTTTAAGCTATTTACAACCTTACCAAGTGGGCTATTGGCAAAGAATTTTTCCTGTGCGATATCCCAACCAGCTGCGAAGCTGTAGAAGTTACCATATTCGAGTCCATCGGCAAAAGCAGAATAGCCATCGCGGCGGAATGATCCGCTCAAGAAGTATTTCTTGTCGAATTCATAGTTGAGGCGGGAGAATCCGCTCCAGAGGTAGTTTTCACCGATGCCCATACCCGTTGCAGTTTGAGCCTGCCAGCCGCCTTGAATGTTGGAGACGAAGGGATCGCTTAGCTGGGTGCGGTTGATACCATAGCTTTCGGTGGTGCTGCGCTGTTGCTCGGTACCAACGAGTAAGGATACGGCATGTTTATCGAAGAAGGTATGGTCATATTGAGCAGTAGTAGTCCACACCCAACGTTTCATTTTGTTGAGTAAGGCAAAGGTTGATCCATTTGGGAATCCATCACCAATGATGGGGGTACTGAAAGCGCGGTTATCAATATTGAGGTAGTCGATACCGTAGTTGGTACGAAGAGTAAGATCGGGAATGGGTTTGAACTGGAGGTATACATTCCCCTGGATATGGTCGTTCTCGTTGTTAGAATAGTTGTTGTCGATAATGGGAACTGGATTCCAGAAGGAAATGGCATCCTTGTTGTTCATTTTACCGATGGCGTTACCAACGACGTTGTAGGTACCATCATTGTTGTAGGGGAGATATTGGGGGCAGGGCCAAAGCAAGACGAGCGAGGCCTGCCGATGCGAAGGCGGCGCCGGGAAGTGAACCAGAGTTAGCAGCAGCCTTATTGAATTCGTTGGAATAGTTTGCATTCAAACCAACAGACAGTCTTTTATTGACGCGGTGGTCGACATTAAATCGGACATTCTTGCGGTTGAAAGAGTTTTTCAGGATGATACCTTGCTGATCGGTATAACCAGCCGAGAAATAAAAGGTAGTAGCATCGCTACCACCGGAGATGGCTACGTTGTGGTTGTGCGAAAATGAGTTGCGGTATGCGTAATCGTACCAATCGGTATCAATATCTTTCCATCGGGCCCTTGAGCAGGCAGGAAACCTGGGGGCTGGGCAGGGGAAGAGTTGGCGAGGCCTTCGTTCTTGACCTCCATATATTCTTTGGCATTGAGCATATCCCAGAGGCGGGTTGGTTTGGACCATGCTGCCCAACCATCGTAGGTAACTTTGGCTTTACCGCGTTTACCTTTTTGGTGGTAATGAGTACCACGCCATTGGCACCCCGGCTACCATAGATAGCGGTAGCGGCCGCGTCTTTGAGGATGTCCATGCTTTCGATATCGGCGGGATTTACGCTGGCCAGTGGGTTGGAAGCGGCGAAACCACTACTTTGGTTGTCGGTAAAGGTGGGGATGCCATCAATTACGATCAATGGGTAAGAGGAGAGGTTGATGGAGTTGGTACCACGGATGCGGAAAACCGGAGGGTTGTTGACGACCCCGTTGGGAATGGTGATCTGTACACCTGCCGCACGACCGCCCAAAGAAGCTTCGAAGCTGGGAGCCGGCTTATCGGCAATGGCCGCTCCTTTCACGGTGGTAATATTCGCAGTAACTGAATTTTTCTTTTGTGTACCATAACCCACTACGACTACTTCCTGGAGTTCTTTATCGAGTGACTTCAGGGTAACGTTGATGGAAGTACGGGTACCGATAGCAATTTCTGAGGAGCTTAAGCCTACAGAAGAAATAACCAGGATCCTGGCTGAGGTTGGAACGGTGATAGAAAAGGCGCCCTCGCTATTGGTGGTAGCACCTGTATTGCTACCCTTGATCATAACAGAAGCGTTGGGGATGGGGCCACCATTTTCGTCTGTAACTTTACCGGTTATTACCCGGGTTTGGGCCAACAGTGAGCCAGTTAGCAGCAACATGCTGACCATAAACGCCAGCGTTTTTCTCATGCTCATTTCGTTTCGTATTTAGGAATGATTAAAAACATAGTTGTCCACTGTACATAGTAATGCCCTAACAATGAGGCATAGGTATAGCCTATGTTGACCATCGGTCAACATTAACCGTTATAACAATTTCATGGCTTAAGCAAACGGGTAATTACCCGCAGATGAGAACGGCGTATGACCGGCTACTGTAAGTCAACCGGCAATACTTCTTATTTTCCATGGCTAAAAAGAGAAACAGGGCCTTCCTGTAGGAGCATACGCAAACCATTACAACGGGTCAGTGACCAGGTGTACACACGTTTGTTTTTTCATGGCTAAAAGGGTAAAGGAACTTCCCTTAAGAAAAGATCATCTGAATGAAACGATGTTGGATTTACCGGCAAAGGGATCGCAAGTGTTCGCATTGAGGTGGAACCTGGCCAGTATTAGTGTTGGTAATTTTCTCATGTGAATTCGTTTTCAAAAAGTCGTTATTGAATTGTTAACCGATACTTGACACCAAATCTAATTGTGGTGCTGCACAAAAAAATTTTTGCAGTTAATATTATATATATAATTGTGTCGCATATATCAACTGAACTGACATTTGCATACGATGAAATTCGTAAAAAGCAGGCTAAACTACATCCATACTATTACATTATGCAGCATCATTATACATTAGTGATCGTCGGCGGTGGCCCAATAGGGTTAGCCTGTGGGTTGGCAGCCAGGCAAGCGGGGCTGGATTATTTGGTGATTGAAAAGGGATGTTTGACGAATTCGTTGTTCAATTATCCTTTGAACATGACGTTTTTCTCGACCTCGGAGCGACTGGAAATTGGCGGAGTGCCTTTTGTATCGAATCATGTAAAGCCTACGCGACCGGAAGCGCTGGAATATTACCGGCGGGTGGCGCTGTCGAACGAGCTTAAGATCCATTTGCAGGAAGAAGTGCAAGGTATTGAAGAGGATGGAGAAGGCTACCGGGTGAGGAGTTCGCGCGGGGCGTATACGGCACGCTATATTATTATTGCCACGGGGTTTTATGATATCCCTAAACTGCTGGATATACCGGGAGAGGAATTGGGCAAGGTGGTACATTATTATAAGGAAGCGCATTTCTATGGGTTGCAAAAGGTGGTGGTAGTAGGGGCCAGTAACAGCTCGGTAGATGCTGCGTTGGAAACCTGGCGTAAGGGTGCGGAAGTAACGATGGTGGTACGGAAGGAAAAGATCGGTGACCGGGTAAAATACTGGGTGAAGCCGGATATTGAAAACCGGATCAAAGAAGGAAGTATCAAGGCGTATTTTAATTCTACGTTATTGGCGATCCGGGACAAGGAAGTAGACCTTCAAACGCCTTATGGGGTGGTAACGATCGAGAATGATTATGTGATTGCCTTAACGGGGTATCAGCCCAATTTTGATTTCCTACGGCGGATGGGCATCCAACTATCGGAGGATGGGCTGCTGCAACCTACTTATAATGCTGATACGATGGAAACGAACCTGCGCAATGTGTACCTGGCGGGGGTGGTATGCGGGGGTATGAATACGCATGTGTGGTTTATTGAAAATTCGAGGATACATGCGGATAAGATTGTGGGGGAGATTGTGCGAAGGCAGTCGTGAATGGTGCACACTGTTGTTTCGAGTGGTGAATGGTGAGTAGCTAGTGGTTGGTGGTAAATTCAAACTTTGGGCTTCAGGCTGCGGTCGTCGTATTCAAACTTCAGATCCCGGGCCTATGAGTTGGTACCTGGAGGTTCATTCTTTTCTATATACATAGATCTCTACTCTCCTATTTTGTTGGCGGCCGGTGGGTGTTTTATTGGAGGCAATGGGTTTCAGGAAGGCAAACCCACGGGTAATGAAATTGGTTTTGGCCGACGGTAATTTTGCCAGGATGTATTGTTTTACTGCTGCTGCGCGGTTGGCGGACAATGTTTCGTTGTAGGTTAATTTTCCCACGCTATCGGTATGGCCTTCGATCACCACGGAGTCGATGTTATAGGTTGCGAGCTTATTGGAAAAGCTGTCGAGCAAGGCGTGGCTATTGGGTGATAAACGGGCGCTGGCGGTGGCAAAAATATATCGGGAATGACGAGGGTGTCGATGTGTTGCCTGGGTATTGGGGAGCGGTTGACGGTGGGAGGCAATGGGATGATGGCTGGGGATTTTTGGTATTGGTATAAACCTGTCTTTTCAGGAATTCATGTCGCTGGCTCTCATTATAAATAGCTGCTTTGACGCTATCGGCCTGGGGGCAAAGGCGCTCGCGGGGATCGAGGGGTACGAGGGATACGGCATCGAGAAAGACCTGGTACTCGCGCTGAAAATCGGGACTGCCTTTGAACCGGTATTCTTTGCGGTTGAAGCTGCCGATGGTGATAAAACCTTCTTCACCCGTAGCGGTATAGATGAGTCTCACTTTTTGCCAATTGTAGGGATCGGCTTCTAAGGTATCCAAGGCATTGGTCGCCCACAATTGTGGTTGGAGTTGTTTAAAATTCTTTTTCTCGAAGAGGAAATCGCCGGCACTAAAGTAAATGGCTATGCTATCGAGTATATCCTGACGCGAGCGTAACCAAAACTGTAACTGGTACTGGTGGCCTGGTTGGAGGGCACATAGTAGCCGGGTGCGAATGAAGTTGTGTACGCCTCGCTGGTATGCATCGCCGGCAGACAAGCCCACAAAATGGGTGCCCTCAAAAGCTTTACCCGGGGTGTAATAGTAATAATTGGCCCATAGGGAATTGGCGATCCAGGCTTCGGGGGCGCAGTTGTGCTTGTATTCCACGCAAATGTTCTCTTCTTCAAAACCGCCATTGGGGATGAGGTTTTGTGATTGGGTGGGGAGGCATGCAAAGCATAATATTGCAATGGTTGTTAATCGCATAACTATACAACTGACGAATACGGATCAACAAAGGTTGGCTTTTTAGTTGAAATGTTGAAAAGGGTAGCCCCGTGGCTTTTTTGTGTTCTTTTGCACTCTCCTTCTGTTCTTTTGCCTTGAATACTCTTTCGTTCTTTTGCCTTGATGCAAAAGAACCAAAAATCAAGTCTGCCCCGATCCCTCCGGGCGGCCAGACGGGCCTACTCCTCCCCAGGTGCAGCTTCGTTTATTTTTTCAGCAGCAATTAGATTTGAATGACCAGTAGGCTCGAATGGGCACAAGTACGCATCTGCACAAACCTACGCTGCAAACTTGCGCCAAAACCTGGCATACTTGCGTCAACAATTGAGCCGCTCTACAGCGCTGCATACGCCAAGGCTACAGAGCGACCCACCCTTAAGCGGCAGCTTGCGCCAGGGGTGTGCCAACAATTAAAATGCTCCATGTTGAATACTCAATGTTCAATGATCAGGGCTGGCTATTCACTCTGCTCTTCCCAGATCATAGCGAGGTGAACGATGGTTTCGACGCTCTTTTGCATGTCTTGTACGCTTACGAATTCGTGTTTGCCATGGAAGGCCATTTCGCCGGTAAATAAATTGGGGCAAGGCAATCCCATAAAGGAAAGTCTAGAGCCATCGGTACCGCCCCGGGCACTCATTTCAATGACAGGGATGCCTGCGCGTTGGATGGCAGCTATGGCATTGGCCGAAACCTGGGGATGGTTGTCCAACACTTCTTTCATGTTGCGGTATTGTTCTTTGACGACAAAATCGGCTTTGGCGCCAGGGAATTTCATTAGAGCTGATTCGAGCTCATCACGCAATGAGTTTTCGTAGGCGGCTAGTTTGTGGGTATAGAAATCGCGGATGATGAATTGGATGGTGACCTTTTCGGCAATGCCTTCTATGTGGACGGGGTGAACAAAACCGTAGCGATCTTCGGTGGTTTCGGGTGACCAGGCATCTTTGGGCAGGAGGTCGAGGAAATAAGCAGCGACCTTGATGGCATTCACGAGTTTGTCTTTGGCATATCCGGGATGGGCGCTGATGCCATGGAAGGTAATGGTGACGGCATCGGCGGAAAAGGTTTCGGCTTCAAAAGAACCACGTTCTCCCCATCGAGTGTATAGGCAAAATCGGCGCCCAGTTTTTGGAGATCGATATTGTCTACACCATGTCCAATTTCTTCGTCGGGGGTAAATAATATTTTAACAGGGCCATGTTGTATGCCGGGATGGGTCAGGAGGTAATGGGCCATGTCAATGATGACAGCAATGCCTGCTTTGTCGTCGGCACCCAGTAAGGTGGTACCGGAAGCGGTGATGATGTCCTCTCCTATTTTTTTGCGGAGGTAGGGATGATCGGCGGGTGAAATAATTTGTGTGGGATCGTCGGGCAATTGGATATCTCCGCCATCATAGTTTTGGTGTATAATGGGTTTTACGCCAGTGCCTGTACAATCGGGTGCGGTATCCATGTGGGCGCAGAAGCAGATGACGGGCACTTGTTTGGGGGTATTGGCTGGGATGGTGGCATATACATAACCAAAAGGATCGAGGTGGGCATCGGCCAGGCCCATTTGTTGTAGTTCTTGTACAAGCAGGCGGCCCAGTGTTTTCTGTTTTTCGGTAGAAGGGAACGTTTTTGATTGGGGATCGCTCTGGGTATCTATCTGCACATAACGTATAAAATTTTCCTTTACGGTAAACTGGTAATTATCGAACATGCCATTGTATTTTTGGCAAGATATACTATTATGGCATTACCTAATAATCGGGCACCTGTAATTAAACAAGGATGGGTGCGGGCGCTCGTTTTTTTGATCGCATACCCCGGTATCTATTTCGTGGTCAGCGCAGGCGCTGGTGTGGCCTGGGCGCTGCAACATCCCGGCAGTCCCACGGAAGTATTGCTTAATGATCCGATGCTGAACATCGTGATATTGGTTTCGAGCAGTATCTTATCGATTGGGATGGTATGTTTGTTCCGGCGGTTGATTGACCGAAAATCGATCTTCAGTATGGGCTTCAGCTGGAAGGGGCAAGGGCGGTATGCGGGGGTAGGAATTGTACTGGCGCTGGTGTTGCTGGGAGCCGGATCGCTGATCTTGTATTGGACGGAGCATATTGACTGGCTGGATACGCGGTTGGATGGGGGCGCTTTGTTGACGGGATTGGTGCTTTTTATGCTCACGGCGCTGAGTGAGGAGATGGTTTTCAGGGGTTATATTTTAAACAACCTGCTTACTTCGTTCAACAAATGGGCAGCACTGGGTGTGGCATCGTTGCTTTTTACGCTTGTGCACCTGGGCAATGCGGCGCTTAACCCGGTAGCCTTGTTGAATTTATTGGCAGGCGGGGTATTGCTGGGTATCAATTATATCTATACGCGTAATCTTTGGTTTTCGATCTGTTTCCATTTTACCTGGAATTTTTTCCAGGGAGCGGTATTGGGTTATGCAGTGAGTGGGCTGGGTATAGAAAGTATCTGGCAAATGGATCGAAAAGGGGATGGGTTGTTGACAGGCGGGGCCTTTGGATTTGAAGGGTCGATGGTGGCTACCGGGTTGTTGGTACTGGCAGTTCTTTTGTGTTGGTGGTGGCAACAGGGGAATGAGAAAATTAGTAAATGAAGCAATGAGAAAACGCCTATTAGCAGGCATTTGTCAGGCATCATCAGGGTGAGCCGCCTTTAAGTCGCCTTCGAGAGGCAGGATGACGGTCAATAAGTATAGGCTGACATAAGCAATAAAAAGTCCCGCCGAAGCGGGACGGACCATCTAACTACTACTATGATCATTAAATCTATGAGCATCGAGCTGTGAGCATACGGATGAAATAAAGAATCGTTTAACGTCCTTTGGCAGTATGTTTCTTTTTGGCTGTGGATTTGGTGGATGCTGGTTCTTCTGCCGGCTGGGCTACGACTTCATCCGGGTAAACTGTTTTACCCAAGGGAATAGCCAGATCGCCAAAAACATTGGGCAGGAGATAAGCGACGCTTTCCATGGAATTATGGCTTACATCGATAAATTTCCAGGTTTCGCCTGCATCGAGTGATTGGCCGACCAGGTAGGAGGTAATGATGGCCTTTTATCGTTGATAAAGGTTTGACGTACCTTTTCGACGACGCATTGCCATTGGTCGATCTCATTACGGATCTCAATAACCCTGATTGATTCGGGTTTTTCTTCGAGTTTGGGTTCATTGCGGAAATAAATGAGTACTACCCGTTCCTTAAATTGTACGGGCCCACCGTAATATTTAATGGCCGAGGGACAACTTAAATCCATGAAGGTTTTCCAATCCTGGTAAAAATTGGCCTTCACGATGCTGTCGGCATATCTGAGAGCATTGCGGGTAGCAATGGCAGTGTCGGACTCCTGGGCATGGGAAGACCGGGCACCCAGCAGGAATAGGGATACAAGGATAGTGGTGTAAAAGACTTTCATAGGGTATAAACTTTGGGGCCAAAATATAAAAAAGCCCGGTAAGTTCATACCGGGCTTTTACTATGGTAAAATGCAGTTTCCTGCACAGTAAATCAAGGCATTATGATGCGGGAAGCACCACCACCGATGGAAACGAGCTCAATATCAAAAATGAGGGCTTCACCGGCCAGGGGATGGTTGGCATCGAGGATCACGGTATCTTCTTTGATATCGGTGATTACCACGGGAATAACCTGCCCAGATCCGTTGGTCATGTTGAGGCGCATGCCGAGTTCGGGCTTCATATCATCGGGGAAGTTGGATTTGGGAAACTCAACGAGCATACCTGGATCTTTGGGGCCATAGGCTTGTTCGACAGGTATTTCAATGGTCCTTTTTTTCACCAATGGCCATCCCTGTAATGCCTGTATCAAATCCGGCAATTACAGCGCCACTGCCTACTTCGAATTCGAGTGGTTCACGGCCTTCCGAAGAATCAAATGTAGTTCCATCCGTTAAACGGCCATGGTAGTGAACTTTAACTGTATCACCAGCTTTTGCTTGTTGCATCACAAATAATTTTATAATAGTTATTTAAAACGGCAGTTACCAACTCGTTTCTAATCGGCCTCGACAAGAAAACAGACCGGCCACCTGGGCAAAGTAACGGGAAAAAACCAGAAGACAATTCAGGATACAGGATTTGAGGCAGGCTTTTGGGCCGGGATAGTAGTTGCCGGATACCTGTTACCAGATGCCGGAAGGTAGTTGGCCGTTTTTCATTTAACAGGTTCGGGCTACTGGAAAGGAGTAAGGGGCTAGTAGCAGGCAGAAAAAACTATCTTTGATGCTCAATTACTTAAAGCTATGCATAGGATTGTTATCATTTTGATAATAAGCGCCCTGGGATTGGGTGCGGGCTCAAGGGGAGGCAGGGATCAGCCGGGGGCGGCGCTGAAAGGCGATGGGGCATATGGCCGGCCTATAAGAGACGATGTGGTGGTGCCTGGCGCCGAGCGATTGGATCAATACTTACCACGGCTGCAAGGAAAACGGGTGGGGATATTTGCCAACCATACTTCGGTAATCGGTCAGCAAAATCTGGTAGATGTATTGAAGGGTAAGGGGGTGCATATTACGGTGATCTTTGGGCCGGAGCATGGGTTCCGTGGCACAGCAGATGCGGGTGAAAAAGTGGGGAATTATACGGACGGGCAAACGGGGATACCGGTAGTTTCGCTGTATGGCTCTAAACACGGCCCATCGGCCACTGATCTACAACATGTAGATGTGCTGCTTTTTGATATTCAGGATGTGGGCACGCGTTTCTATACTTATATTTCTTCGCTACAGGAGTATATGGAAGCGGCGATCGAAAACAATAAACCGCTGATCATTCTTGACCGCCCCAACCCCAATGGGTTTTACGTGGATGGGCCGGTATTGGATACGGCTTTCCGGTCGTTTGTAGGCATGCAGCCTGTGCCCATTGTTTATGGCATGACGATTGAGAGTACGCTTATATGCTGGCAGGGGAAAATTGGTTGAGTAAACCGGTTACGGGGCCTATCAATATCCCAGCTTCGCCCGAGCGTGCGGCTATGGAAAGAAGGCGGGCACCAGCTAGTAGTAAATCCTTTTCGCTGACGATCATTCCTTGTCTAAATTATACGCATACCAGTAAATACATTCTGCCGGTAAAGCCCTCCCCTAACCTACCAGAAATCCAATCGATCTACTGGTATCCCTCTACTTGTTTTTTGAAGGGACGGTATTGAGTGAAGGGAGGGGTACAGATAAACCATTCCAGTTATTTGGACATCCCAGTTTACCGAAAACGTTGGCCTCCTTTACACCACATAGTAAACCAGGTGCTACGAACCCCAAGTTAAAGGACCAGTTGTGTTATGGTTGGGACCTGCGGGGTGATGTAGCAGGGGTATTGTCCAAAGTAGACAGCCGTGTACAGATCAAATATTTGTTGGAAGCCTATCAACAATTTCCACAGAAGGATAGTTTTTTCCTGAACAAAGGGAACTTTTTCAATAAGCTGGCTGGTAATAATATCCTGCTACAGCAAGTGAAGGAAGGGAAAACAGAGGCTGAGATCCGGAAGAGTTGGGAGCCAGGGTTGAGTCAATTTAAGGAGATCAGGAAGAAGTATTTGTTGTATGAGGATTTTTGAAAGGCAACAAGGGGCACCAGGCCGGCAGCACACCGGGGTTTTCTGATGAAGGTGAGCCGCTCTACAGCGCTGCATACGCCAAGGCTGCAGAGCGACCCACCTTTAAGGGACAGCTTGCGCCAGGGGCGGCTTTTCTGTTCCTTTGCCAGGGGTGCCTGGGGCACTTTTTATATGTTCTTTTGCCTTGATGCAAAAGAACCAAAAGATCAAGTCTGGACCGATCCCCTCCGGGCGGCCAGACGGGCTCACCCCTCCCCTGTGCAACTTTGGTTATTGTTTTAGGCGACCTGTAGGTTTGAATGACTGGTAAACTTACTGTTCGGTTGGGGTACCAGGACGGCGGCACACCGGGGTTTTCTGATGAAGGTGAGCCGCTCTACAGCGCTGCATACGCCAAGGCTGCAGAGCGACCCACCTTTAAGGGACAGCTTGCGCCAGGGGCGGCTTTTCTGTTCTGTTGCCAGGGGTGCCTGGTGGCGCTTTTATATGTTCTTTTGCCTTGGTGCAAAAGAACCAAAAGATCAAGTCTGGCCCGATCCCTCCGGGCGGCCAGACGGGCCTGCTCCTCCCCAGGTGTAGGGTTGGTTATTGTTTTAGGCGACCTGTAGGTTTAAATGACTGTTAAACTTACAGGTCGGTTGGGGTACCAGGACGGCGGCACACCGGGGATTTCTGATGAAGGTGAGCCGCTCTACAGCGCTGCATACGCCAAGGCTGCAGAGCGACCCACCTTTAAGGGACAGCTTGCGCCAGGGGCGGCTTTTCTGTTCTTTTGCCAGGGGTGCCTGGGGGCACTTTTTATATGTTCTTTTGCCTTGATGCAAAAGAACCAAAAGATCAAGTCTGGCCCGATCCTCCGGGCGGCCAGACGGGCTTGCTCCTCCTCCTGTGTAGGGTTGGTTATTGTTTTGGGCGACCTGCGGGTTTGAATGACTGGTAAACTTACTGTTCGGTTGGGGTGCAAAGACGGCGGCACACCGGGGGTTTCTGATGAAGGTGAGCCGCTCTACAGCGCTGCATACGCCAAGGCTGCAGAGCGACCCACCTTTAAGGGACAGCTTGCGCCAGGGGCAGCTTTTCTGTTCTTTTGCCAGGGTGCCTGGTGGCACTTTTTATATGTTCTTTTGCCTTGATGCAAAAGAACCAAAAGATCAAGTCTGGCCCGATCCCGCCGGGCGGCCAGACGGGCCTGCTCCTCCCCAGGTGTAGCTTTGGTTATTTACTTTTGACGACTTGCAGGCTTGAATGAATTGTAAGCTTAATGGCGCATACTTGCGCTAATTGAGATCGTGAATCGGCAATCGTGAATACGTTTGCTTCGAAGGCACAAGTACGCCAGCACACTAAGCCGGGCTGCATACTTGCGCCAGGGGGGCTAAGAGGTGACACCTTTTCGTTTTCGTGGTAAGGGAAAGGTGTCACCTCTTTCCTGATGAAGGTGAGCCGCTCTACAACGCTGCATTTGCCAGTCTGCAGAGCGCCCCACCTTTCGCCAAGGGCAAACAAATAAAATTTGGATGACAGTTCCTTGCGCCAGGAATAGGAGTTCGTGCTTTGAAATAGAATAATCAAATAATCATGATGAATGATCTATTGAAAGATACAAGGATTGTATTTATGGGTACACCGGAGTTTGCGGTGGCTTCGCTGGATGGGTTGGTAAAGGCCGGTGCATGCATTGTAGGGGTGGTAACAGCGCCGGATAAACCGGCCGGCCGGGGCATGAAGCTGACTGAAAGTGCGGTCAAAAAATATGCGGTGGAGCAAGGGTTGCTGGTGCTACAACCGGAAAAGCTGAAAGATGCGGGCTTCCTGGAAACATTGCGGTCTTTAAGGGCAGACCTGCAGGTAGTAGTAGCCTTTAGGATGTTGCCGGAAGTAGTTTGGAGTATGCCGTCCCTGGGCACTATTAATGTACATGGTTCCTTGTTGCCGCAATACCGTGGAGCCGCGCCCATTAACTGGGCAGTGATCAATGGTGAAAAGGAAACGGGGGTAACGACGTTTAAATTGCAGCATGCAATCGATACAGGAAATATTTTGTTGCAGGACAGTTTTGCGATTGGTGAAGATGATACAGCTGGCGATGTGCACGATTATATGAAGGAGGTTGGCGCCAAACTACTGGTAAAAACGGTGGAAGGGCTGGTGAGTGGAACGATTGAGGAGAAGGCGCAGGAATCGGGAACGGAACATGGTGCGGGTGTGGAGCTACGGCATGCACCGAAGATCTTCACGGAAACGGCTAAGATCGATTGGCATAAAACTTCGTTTGAAATACATAACCTGATCCGTGGTTTGTCGCCCTATCCGGGAGCGTTTACTTATCTGCAGGACAAAATGCTGAAGATCTATCGCTCGAAAAAGAGATCGCACCTCCTACGATCCCACAGGGTACGGCAGATACAAACGGGAAGACGTATCTTAAATTTGCCTGTGCAGATGGCTATATCCATGTGCTGGACCTACAACTGGAAGGGAAAAAAGGATGACGATCGAGGAGTTTTTGCGGGGGTTTCGGTTTTAACCATACAGAACACAGTATACAGAATTCAGAATACAGAATCGTTTGCTTGAGGGGCACTAGTACGCCTAGACACCAGACTGGGCGGTGTAGTTGCACCAGGGGCTAAGAGGAGACACCTTTCCCTCGTCACGAAAACGAAAAGGTGTCACCTCTTTCCTGCATCTCTTTCCAGATGAAGGTGAGCCGCACTCCAACCCTGCATTTACGGCGCGACAGAGCGCGACCCACCTTTGTACTTTGCACCAGGAGATGAATACAGAATCGTGTGCTTCGATTTTGAGCTATTATAAGAAAAAAAGCTGCTGGGGTATCCAGCAGCTTTTTTTGATTCGTTTATGATGTATTAGCCCAGAGCTTAAAGCACGTAGCTAGTAGCTCGTGGCTTAGTATTTTACGTCTACATAGAACTTTCCATTTTCGGCGCCCAGCTCTGAGGCCGCGGCATCGTTGAGGCGAACGGTGAGGCCGAGGCTTTCTTTCATTTCGGGCAGTTGTCCCAATACCTTGGCATAGACGGTTTTTTGGGTAGAAGAAAAAGTGATCTTCACAATGGTGCCTATGGGTACATTGTTCATGAGTGCATAGAACTTACCATCTTTCCAACCGCTGGTGCTTCTGAAGATACCGGCATTGCCTGTAACGATCTTACCTGTTTCACCATATTGGGACCTGAAATAACCGCCTTTGAAATTCACATTGGCGGAGGTATTGTTGTTGGTTGTTGGACCGGCGCCAGGGGTAGTAGCTACGGGTGTAGTGGGGGCCGGTGCAGGGGTAACGGGTTTTTCGGCTGTTTTTCGGCAGGCTTTTCCACTGGTTTTTCAGCCGGTGTTGTAACAGGTGTGGTGGTTTTCGGCTCTTCGGTCTTTACCGTACCGGTGGTGGTTTCCTTTACGGGATTGGTAGCAGGTGGATTGACCGGAGGATTGGTGGTAACAGGTGTTTCTTTTAGGTTCTTCTTTGGCCGGTTCCTTTGCGGGTTCGGTTTTAGCTATTGGCGGAGCTGGGGTAACCGCTGTTATTTTGCTGACACCGGACGCCGCCAATGCAGATTGACCTTGCTTTACTTTGAGGTAACCCACGATGATGTTCATACCAGACTTGAGCTGGTCGTTGGTGATGTTGTTCCATTTTTCCAGGTTGGCCACAGGTACTTTGTTGTGGTTTTGGCTGATGCGGTAGAGCCATTCTTTGTCCTGCACGGTATGGTATAGGGGCACAAACACTTCATCGGCTGCCTTGGCGCCATCGACGGATAAATTGGTGGTCAGGGGAATCTTCAATGATTGCCCGATGGCCAGGGGTTTATCCATGGTAGTAGCGTTGAGGGGAGCTATTTCTTTGGGGCTTACATTGTACAAACGTCCGATACTATACCAGTTCTCTTTGGCCGCCACGGTGTGGGTGAGGTAAATTGAAGGAGATACGCCCTGCACTTTGAGCTGCTGGGCGCCCACCAAATTGGTCAAGAGTACAAAAACAACAATTAATACATTGATTTTCAACATAGACATGAATTTCGTAACGGTGCAAAGATGTAAAATATTTTAATTGTTTCCGCTTTTCAATATCCTCCATGCGGAAGGATAGTAATTGTTAATGCGATTGGCCAGGAGCTTCACCCAACCCAATGTAATGCCTTGGTATTTTATCAGTGCCCAGCCTGTATGGGGGTAGCTATTTTAACTTCCTCCCTCCTCAAATATTGTAAGGCTTCTTCCTTATTTAACGATACAGCAACAATATTTTCGGCTAACAAGTTGCTTAATGCCAATGGATGATCGGGGACGAGGGTATTACCTGCTATTTTACCAATTATTATACCGGCTTTGCGCAAGTAAAGGTGTTCTGCTGTGATGTGGAGCTCCTGTTCGAGTGAAGCCGGGAAAGCAATGATCATATCGGCTTGTTTCCACAGTTGAACAGGTAACTGGTCCTTTAGCCAAGGTTGAATGATGGCTGTTTCGGTTTTGGACAGTTTTTGCCATTTTGTTTTTTGGGTGGGCGTACGGTATTGGGGGTGCTGCCGGTTTTACGAAAGCAAGCGAGGAAGAAGCCCTCCCCTTTCACCTGATCGGGAAAAAAGCGGTACCCGGCGGCCTTGGTTTCGCTTTGGACTTCTACGATGCCCCAAGCGGGATCGATGCTGAGGGGCAGGCTTTCGACTTCCAACTCCTGCATCAACCAATCCATTATTTGCTCATCTTCTTCCTTGGAATAGGAACAGGTGGAATAGATGAGTACACCACCTTCTTTGAGGGTTGCCCAGCTATCGGCCAATATGCGTTGCTGACGCTGGGTACATAGGTGTACATTTTGTTCGCTCCATTCTGCAATGGCTTCTTCATCGCGCCGGAATAAACCACTGCCACTGCAGGGCGCATCGACCACCAATACATCAAAGAAGTTTTCGAGCCGTGCAAAGTGGGCGGGATCGTTGTTGGTAACGATGGTATTGGCCGTGCCCCATTTGGTGAGGTTCTCTTCCAGGATGGCTGCCCTGGATTTGATAACATCATTGCTGACCAGGAGGCTGGTAGGTGTAATGAGGATTGGATCAAAGTAGACTTACCACCCGGCGCTGCGCAGAGGTCTAATACGCGTATATCTTTATTGAGGTCGGTTGTTTGTTTCAATGCTTGTTCGAGGAACATGCTAGAGGCTTCCTGCACGTAGTACAATCCGCCATGGAAGGCAGGATCGAAGGTAAAGGAAGGCCTTTCGGACAGGTAGTAGCCGTGGGAGGACCAGGGGATGGGGGTCATCGTGAAATGTGAAAGGTGAGACGTGAAATGTGAATCGGGTATCGGCAATCGGCAGTCGGCAGTCGGCAATGGGTTGTTGTTCATTGAACTGTCCTGATTAATAGCCTGGTCCATATCGGCCCCTGGTTGCCCATTATCTGTTTTCAATGGGTTGAAACGGATAGAGGTGACCTGTTCGCCGGAATTGTGGACGGCGAGGAAAGTTTGGCGATTGTAGCCTTTAATGCCTTCGAGTGCATCCAGTAATGCCTGTGGTAAATTCAAATTGGAATCAAATTAATCGGCAAATTTACGGCTGAAAAATTAAATGTCAACCCCGTGGTGTGATGGTGCCTGTAAATGGAGGAAGATGGGCTGGCTCCGACGGGTGGATGCTGGATCAAAATGATCATAAAAACCAGTTGTATGCTGGTGATGATCACGAGTGACCAGAAGGGGGCAGTATCAGTTTTCTGTGGAGGTCAGGGGAATATTCTCGTAGCAGGAAATTACATAAAAGATCTATTCAATTGTATCGGCATAGTCGTCCAGGATTCCTGTATCCTGTACAACAATAGCCTTTTTCTCTTTTGTGCTAATACCTTTACCAACAATGTGACAAAACAAGCATGCCCCACGACTAAAAAAACAAGGACAATATGTTTTTCACATTAAATAGAGAGACACGCCACTTCTCAAAGCTTTCATTCCGGAGCAATCTATCTTTGAAATAAAGTATGCAAACATATAGCACAGGCACTATTACAATTGCTAACAAAAGGCTGATTATACTCAACCATACCAGCTTCTTCTGTACTTTTCTCTTTCTGATAACCCAATATGCAATAGCTTCACCCAGCAGGATTGAGACAAATATTCCTGCTATCACCAAAAACTTAAATTTCCTGGTACCGATTAGCAATCCCTTATCTACAGTTAAAACCTGGTATGAAAACCATAGCACCAACAAAATGAGAAATATCATCCACCATACGGGAGCAGTAAAGCTTTTTTAGCATCCAAGCATTGATCAGTTTAGACGTTTAACAAAGAGCAGATTAGGATCAGGCATAATCATTGAGGATATCTTGGCCATCGCTTGTAGCAGTATCTGAATTATCGCTACGTTTTTTAAAGGCATTGATCAATACCAGCACAAAACCAATATGCCCAATTATGATACCAGCCCATATTAAATATCTATTGATATTACTGATCCTGGCTATTGCAGATTGGGCTTCACCTGCGCCATTGGACAAGCTTTGAAAGGCTACAAATACCGAAAACACAATGGGAATCCCAACGAATGCCAGTAAAAGTCCTCCGATATGCATCCATACAAAATCCTTTCTTGTGATCCGGTTGCGGATCCTCCAATAAAGGATTGCTTCAGTTACCAGAATAATCAAAAAAGCACCCTGACTGATGAGCTCTCTTTTGATTTGCTCGCGATAAATATCCTGGATAAACGGCTCTGTTATCCTCATCAATCTTGTGAAAGAATACCATGTACTGAGCAAGAAAAGTATTTTCAGGAGGATGATCAAACTCATCCACCACAGGGGTGTCGTATAACTTTTCTTAGGAGTCAAAGGGGGTATATTGGGTCACAAATTCTTGATCTCTGCAATCAGGTCCTGCAATACTTTTTGGCATCGCCAAAGAGCATGGAGGTTTTGGGTTGGAAGAAGAGGTCGTTTTCGATACCGGCATAACCGGGCTTCATGGAACGCTTGTTGACGATCACATTTTTGGCCAGCTCCACATCGAGGATGGGCATGCCATAAATGGGGAAGTGGGATCGGTTTTGGCGGCCGGGTTCACCACATCATTGGCACCTAAGATCAATACCACATCGGTAGTGGGAAATTCTTCGTTGGCCTGTTCCATTTCCTGCAGCTTATCATAGCTCACATCGGCTTCGGCCAGGAGTACGTTCATGTGACCGGGCATGCGTCCTGCCACGGGATGGATGGCATATTTCACTTCCACGCCTTTGCTTTCCAATAGTTTTTCGAGTTCATGGCAGGCATGTTGGGCCTGGGCCACAGCGAGGCCATAGCCGGGCACGATCATTACTTTGTGGGCATAGGTCATGACGACCGCGGTATCGCTCAGGGAAATTTCTTTATAATGGCCCTGGTCTTTTTGGCGCCACCACCGCCGCTGTTGTTATTGCCTCCTCCAAAGGAGCCGATCAATACATTGAGGAGTGAACGGTTCATGGCCTTGCACATGAGGATGGTGAGTAAGGTACCTGCAGCGCCTACGAGGATACCCCCGGTAAGCATGACTTTATTATCGTACAGGAAACCGCCGCAAGCTGCAGCCACGCCGGTAAAGGAATTGAGGAGGGAGATGACCACAGGCATATCGGCACCACCGATGGGCATAACAAACAAGATACCATACAACAGTGACAAGCCAAGAACAGCATAGAACAGCATGGAGATATAAGCAATATTAAGGGCTACTTCGGGTGCATCGTCGGTAGACCCTACGCTGACCTTGATCTTATAAATGAGGAAGGTGGATAAAGCGAGGATGGCCACCAGGATGACCTGGTTGACAATATGCTGGCCTTTGAAGGCAAAGTCTTTTATTTTTCCATTGAGCTTACCCCAGGCGATCATGGAACCGGCAAAGGAGACGGAGCCAATGATGAGACCGGCAAAGATGGTGATCAATACACCTGTTTGTACGCCAAGGGACAATACAGCATCATTGATCTGATCGCCTGCCTCGTAGGCTTCCTGGATGGAATTCTTAAAACCTGCGTGTGCATAATGGCCAAATTCGATGATGGAGATGAGTGCGGCACAGGCTCCACCCATGCCATTGAACAGGCTCACCATTTCGGGCATGGCAGTCATCTTCACTTTTTTGGCAGTGAGAGTGCCAACGATACCACCAATGAGGAGGCCACTGAAGATCCATAGGTAGTTGTGCAATTTTTCACCGGTATCTTCATCGCGGTAGAGGAAGATGGTACCTATAATGGCGATGGTCATCCCTACCGCCGCTATGAGGTTGCCCTTGCGGGCTGTGGCGGGATTGGACAGCATCTTCAGGCCAATAATAAATGTTACTGAACCGATCAGGTAACAAAGGGTGAGTATACTGAATTCCATAGCGTATAATTCGTTATTTCCTTGGAAAATGGTGGGCCGCCTTTGGAAGGCGACCCACCATTTTTTATTTCTTCTTAGACTTAAACATTTCCAGCATGCGATCGGTGACGACAAAACCTCCCACCACGTTGAGGGTCCCCAGTACCACGGCGAGGAAACCAAGTGCCAGTGCCACATAATTATCACCTTCGGCTTTGCCCATCACGATAATGGCACCGATAATGACGACACCATGGATGGCATTGGCCCCACTCATGAGGGGGTGTGGAGTACGCTGGGTACACGGCCAATGACCTCAATACCTACAAAGATCATGAGGATAACGATGTAGATGATCTGCTGGTTATCGGATAGCCATTTTAATACTGCTTCCATAGCTGCTGAATTTGAGAATTTGAAAATTTGCTAATTTGAAAATGCCTATACGGCCTTCTTCCTGCTCCCTAGCTTACCCGCTGCCGTAGCTCAGTTTCCTTTCACGCGCTCATTTGTCACAGCTCCTCCATGGGTAATGCAGGCTCCTTTCACGAGATCGTCTTCCCAATTGAGGTGAAGGCCGCCTTCTTTATTGATGATGAGCTGCAAAAGTTCAATATGTTCTTACCATACAGTTTGCTGGCATCGGATGGCATGGTAGCGGGCAGGTTGCTATCGCCGACGATGCGTACGCCATTGAAGGATACGGTCTCGTTGTTTTTTGTAAAGGGGGTATTACCACCGGTAGCCGCTGCCAGGTCGATGATCACAGAACCATTGCGCATGTTTTGGAGCATGGGCTCGCTGATGAGGATGGGTGCTTTTTTGCCTGGTATTTGTGCGGTGGTGATAATGATATCGGCTTTGGCAATGCTTTCGGCTATTCTTTGCTGCTGGCGTTGTTTGTAATCGTCGGATTGTTCTACGGCATAGCCACCAGCTTTGGAAGCGTCGGCTGCGCCTTCTACTTCGACAAATTTAGCGCCGAGGCTCATCACTTCTTCTTTTACAGCCGGGCGTGTATCGAATACTTCGACGACGGCGCCCAGGCGGCGGGCGGTGGCTATGGCCTGTAAACCGGCTACGCCGGCGCCGAGGATCAATATTTTGGCGGGAGCAATGCTACCGGCAGCGGTCATGAACATGGGAAAGTAACGGCCATAGGTATTGGCAGCCAGCAATACGGCTTTGTACCCTGCAATATTGGCCTGGGAGCTTAGGACATCCATGCTTTGGGCACGGGTAGTACGGGGCAACATATCGAGGCTAAAAGAAGTGACCTGCCGGGTGGCCCAATGCTGCATGAGGCCTGGATTAAACAGGGGCTGGTATACACCGATGATGATCTTTGCAGCAAGGGTTTCGGTTTCGGGAAACTGGTGGATGGCGAGGATGATATCGGCGGTTTGTAGTACCTCCTGCCTGTTTTTGATCTGGGCGCCTGCTTTGGTATATTCCTGGTCGCTGCTGTAGGCTTTTTCGCCTGCACCCTGCTCTACCAGCACGGTGATGCCTTTTTGGTTAGGGTAGCTACCGCTTCGGGTAGCAGGGATACACGGGTTTCGGCTGATGGTTCTTTTAAAATTCCAAGCGTCATAGCCATTGATTGTGCATTCAAGGTACACAAAAACAGCTGAAGAATACAGAATTCAGAATACAGAATTTAGAATACGGAATTAGGCGTTAGGTGTTAGGGGAAAAGCTGCGAGCCTCGAGCTGCGAGCTTTTGAATACGGTAGCCTACAAAAAAGGTCCATGTACCTTGGGGGCGCATGGACCAGTATATCATCCAAACTCTTATTGATTTCTTTTCTTAATAAGCCTGGGCAAATAGTACGCGTTGTTTGCTGGGCTTGCCGCTCAGTACACAAACGCCTTCTTCCTGTGCATTGTCGAGGGAATACAGCGAATGGTGGCTTTGGTTTGTTCTTTGATCTTTTCTTCGGTTTCGGCTGTACCATCCCAATGGGCGGAAACAAAACCACCTTTTTCGTTGAGGGTCTTTACAAACTCGTCCCAGGTATTGACCCTGGTGATGTGCTCATCACGGAAAGTCAGGGCTTTGTTGTAAATGGCTTGTTGTATTTCGTCGAGGAGGGCAATAACGCGGGCAGCCAATCCGTCGAGTGATACGCTGGTCTTTTCGCGGGTATCGCGGCGGGCCAGTTCGGCTACATTGTTCTCAATATCTCTTGCACCGATGGCAATGCGTACGGGTACGCCTTTCATTTCGTATTCGGCAAATTTCCAACCGGGGCGGGTATTGTCGTTGTCATCAAATTTCACGCGGATACCGGCTGCTTTCAGTTCTGCTGCCAGGGTTTTGGCTTTGGCATCAATGACGGGTTTGCTTTCTTCGCCTTTGTAAATGGGTACGATCACAACCTGGTGTGGGGCAATCTTTGGGGGCAGGATCAGTCCTTCATCGTCGCTATGGGCCATGACGAGGGCTCCAATGAGGCGGGTACTTACGCCCCAGCTGGTGGCCCATACATAATCGAGTTTATTTTCCTTATCAGAGAATTTTACTTCAAAGGCTTTGGCAAAGTTTTGACCCAGGAAATGGGAAGTACCTGCCTGGAGGGCCTTGCCATCCTGCATGAGGGCTTCGATGCAATAGGTTTCAACAGCACCGGCAAAACGTTCGCTTTCTGTTTTCAATCCTTTGATGACGGGTAATGCCATCCAGTTCTCTACAAAATCGGCATATACATGGAGCATTTGTTCTGCCTCAGCTACTGCTTCTTTGGCAGTAGCATGGGCGGTATGACCTTCCTGCCAGAGGAATTCGGCTGTGCGTAAGAAAAGGCGGGTACGCATTTCCCAACGGACTACGTTGGCCCATTGGTTGATGAGAATGGGCAGGTCGCGATAGGATTGAATCCAGTTTTTATACGTGTTCCAAATGATGGCTTCGCTGGTAGGGCGTACTACGAGTTCTTCTTCCAATTTGGCTTCGGGATCGACCATCAGTTTGCCTTTGTGCGCGGGATCGGCTTTCAGGCGATAATGGGTAACAACGGCGCATTCCTTGGCGAAACCTTCGGCATTTTTTCTTCTGCCTCAAAGAGGCTTTTGGGCACAAAGAGGGGGAAATAAGCATTGACGTGGCCGGTATCCTTGAACATTTTGTCGAGGGCATCGCGCATATTTTCCCAAAGTGCAAACCCATAGGGTTTTATTACCATACAACCGCGTACAGCCGAATAGTCGGCCAGGCTGCCTTTAATAACAAGGTCGTTGTACCATTGGGAATAGTCGGCGCTTCTACTGGTGATCTCTTTGCTCATTTTGAATTTTATTAGCTCGGGGCGGCTTTTTCCAGTCGATGGAGGAATGCGATCAGTCGGTTAAAACCAGTGTTTTATCGCTGATTTTCACGGTCAACTTTAACATTCCGGCCACATTTTTAATGGTATTGGCCACCTTTTATTGTAATTTTATTCTGAAAGAACGCAAAAGTAGCAACTTCGCATCGTAAAACATTAAAATCGCACTAATCATGTCCCGACTTCTACTTTTCACTGCTTTGGCAGTTACTGCCTTCTCCAGTTGCTCGGTGTCCCGAACCGGGCAGTCAAAAACACCGGATGATGTTTATTATTCACCCGCCCGTGAGGGGCAGCTTATGTGGAGACGGAAAAGAAGCAGGATGGGTATCGCAACGAAGAATACAGCAATTCGTCGGATGACCGCTGGTTGCGTATGCGGGTGCGGGACCGTTATCGCTGGAGTGCATTTGATGATTATGATTGGAATGACTACCGCTATAATAGCTGGGCGATGGGCGCCAGCACGTATAATCCTTTTACTGGAATAACTGGAACTATAATTTTGGCAATTACTACCGTTGGAATAGTTATTGGAACCCGTATTGCCCTGGGATCATAATTGTAAACCCCAAGGCCAATCAGCCAGTGTATACAAAGGTGCGGGAGTTCAATCCGGGCCGTTATACGAATAGCAATTACAACAATAGCAACCGGCCTCTAAGCACCTCTAAAACGGGCACCATGCGTTATGGATCGCCCAGTTATAACAACAGTAATACGCGCACGAATAGTTTGGGCAGCAGTATCCGCAAGGTATTTTCCAATGAAAATGGCAGTGGCAGGAATAGTTATTATTCCCCGGTTCTTCAGACAGGCCCGCAAGGACTTATACGCCAACTGACAATTCTTCATCACGCAGTTATACGCCTTCTTCTTCCAGTAGCAGTTCCTCATCAGGCAGCAGTGGTGGAAGTAGTGGCGGTGGCGGTGGGGGTGTGAGCAGGCCAAGCCGTGGCGGTAACTAACATCGCAAATTATTATGAGAGGAAACAGGATTTAAGATATCTTGAATTTTGATTCCTCTTTTTTATACCTCCCTGATCATCTTGAATATAAACACATGAACAGAAAACTTTACCTGATTGCCGTATTACTTGCCGGACAGCAGGCGATGGCCCAGATACCGGAAGATGCTTTGCGCATGAGCTGGAATGTACCACAAGGGTCGGCCCGCAGCCAGGCCATAGGAGGGGCTATGGGCGCCCTGGGAGGAGAGATCACCAACCTGTGGGTAAATCCTGCGGGCCTGGGATTTTATAAAACGAGTGAGCTTGTATTGAGCCCTGGGTTTACGATGGCCAGGAGCAAGGGCAGTTTCCGGGAAACGGATGCAACGGCTGATAAGCTGAACCGGTTTAACCTGGGGGCTTCGGGATTTGTATTTGGTTGGGGGGGATAAGTATAGTAAGTGGTCGAGCAAGGCCTTCAGCATCGGCGTAAACCGCACGGCTAATTTTGCCGGCAGCTATCACTATAAAGGAATCAATGATTACAGCTCCTTTACGGAACCACTGGCCAATGAGTTTTTCAATTATTATACCAACCAGCGCCGCAACAATCCTTCTTTGACGGATAAGCAGATCATCAATAATGCCATCGATGACCGTTCTGTATCGGTGCCTACCAGGATGTCGTTGTACACCTACCTGGTAGATGTGGAAAAGGGGGCCAATGGCCAGGGAACTGTATTCTCCCGTGCAGAAGATGTAGGGATCGTTAACCAGGAGAAACAGATCACGACCAAAGGAGGTATTACGGAAATAGCGCTGGGCTTTGCCTCGAATATGGATGACAAGCTCTATATCGGCGGTAGTGTAGGTATACCGATCGTGAACTATCAGCGCAACAGCAGTTTTACGGAATCTGATGCTTCCACAGACGTGAATGATTTTGGTTATTCCAGGTATACGGAAGAATTTACCTCCAAAGGGGTTGGTATCAATGCCAAGCTGGGAGTAATCTTCAAACCCGTAGAAAGGCTGCGGATCGGGGTAGCTGTACATAGCCCAAGCCTATATGCCCTGAAGGATAAGACTTCCAGTAAAATGGTAACGGACGTAGAGGACCTGTTTCCGGGCAAACCTGGATTAGACAGTATCCAGTCCGCTACCTTATTCGATGCCAAGAAAGATCCTGAATTCAAATACGACCTGGTATCGCCCTGGAAATTTATGGTGAGCGGTTCTTATGTATTAAATGAAGTAGAGGATGTTTCCCGTCAAAAGGGATTCATTTCTGCGGATATTGAGTATGTAACGTATGGTAGTTCCAAATTCAATGAAGCGGAGGACAACGGGGAAGGAGAATATTTCAAGCAGGTAACAGAGGCGGTGAAAAAAAGCTATAAGGGTGCGTTGAACTTCCGGGTAGGTGGTGAGCTAAAGTTCAATACGATCATGACCCGGCTTGGCTTTGCTTACTATGGCAATCCTTATGAAGACAAAGAACTGAAAGCACATAAAATGAATGTGAGCGGTGGCTTGGGCTATCGTAATCATGGTATATTTATTGATCTTACGTACGTGCGCAGCCTCAATAAAGATGCCGACTTCCCTACCGGGTGGATGCTCCACGGGCTAATACCTACGCTACGATCAAAGATCAGAGCAGCAATATCATGCTGACGTTTGGGATTAAGTTGTGAGACGTGAGATGTGAAATGTGAGAGAGTCGTGAATCGGCGGCCGGCAATGCGTTTGTTTCAATAGGTTCGTGAATCCTGGATAGGGTTTAATACATAAAGGTTTCTTTATTAAAAGCATCTACGTACTTCAGCAAACGCATCAAAACGATTTTACATAAATGTTTTAAATAATAAACCCCGCCTGAAAAGGCGGGGTTTGTTTTCAAGGTTCTTTTAAAAACCTTAACCCTTCACTTTAAAGTCCTCATAGGGGATCTCTACGGATTGCCGGGATTCGCTCCCGGCTGGTTGTTTGGCATTACAAAAGTCGGATATCTTATTAGAATAATTTCACATCCAAATAGCCGTCTATCGCTAATATTAACAAAATTTACGTTTGGCTAAGTATTAGCCCTTAGACCAAGGGTGTTCACTGGATCGCTGCCCCTGTTTTCATGCTCCAGCCGTTGCCAATTGGCAATATTGGAGTACGGCGGCTTCATTACCCGGAGAAAACCATTGTACATCAATGCTTTTGCGAAACCAAGTGAGCTGTCTTTTAGCATACTGACGGGTGTTTGTTTTGATGGCTTCGACAGCCTGGGGCAAGGTGTTGTGGCCATCGAAATATTGAAACAACTCATTGTATCCCACGGTTTGAAGTGCATTTAATTGCCGCCAGTGTAATAAAGAACGTACTTCTTCCAATAATCCTTCCTGCATCATCAAATCTACGCGTTGGTTAATGTTTCTATGCAATTCTTCCTTGGGTAATTCAATCCAATTTTAACAATCCGGAACGATCTGGCGGCCTTTTTCCTTGTTGGAAAGTCCGGATTGACTGACCGGTGACCAATTTTACCTCCAGTGCTCTCAGAAGCCGCTGGGGTTGTGAATTTCGCCGGTACTGTAATAGAGGGGGTCCTGTTGTGCTACTTGTTGTTGCAACCAGGAAAGGCCCTGCTGTTGAAACTGTTCATTGATATGCTCCCTGACCTCCTGGGAGACGGGGGGATATCGTCCAGGCCTTCACAAAAAGCTTTTACATAGAGGCCGGTGCCGCCGGTCATGACGGCTACCGGGGTGTGTTGATATATTTCGTTAACGGATTGCAGGGCATATTGTTCAAAAGTGGCTGCATTTACATCCTGGTGGATGGAATGGGAGTTGATAAAATAGTGTTGTACGGTGGCCAGTTCGGCTGGCGAAGGTTTTGCGACACCAATGGTCATTTCGCGGTAGCATTGGCGGGAATCGGCAGAAATGATAGCTGTATTAAAATGGTTTGCTACACGGATAGCAAGGGCCGTTTTACCCACAGCTGTAGGTCCTACGATGACTATACAGGTTTGCTGCATGCTTGGTTGTTAACAAAAAGAGGTGACCTCCTGCCGATGTGGATATCACCTCCTGTATAAGTTCCGGGAATTTCTAAATATCTTCTTCTTTGCCGCCTTCTTCTTCGGCTTCTTCTGCTTCTTCGCCCATTTCGAGGCCATCATCATCGCCTTCTGTGCTGAACCCTTCCGCACCGGCTTTCAGGTCATATTTTTCTTCTACTTCGGTAAGTTTATCACCCACGAGGCCTTTGGTGCCATATTGTGAAGGGGCAATGCCTTCGGTTTTAACCAATACAGGATAGTCGAGTTTCGCATTTTCTTCTTTAGACACATTGATCAGCTCTACCATGAAACTCCATCCTTTGACAAAATCATAGTTGTAGATAAATTTCTGGTTGGGATCGCGGATCTCGGAACCTATGGTGGTTTCCTCCATGAGGAGGGGGCCACTTTGTAGGGTCTATCGTATTTGGCCAGGCTTATTTCCCTTCCGCGCTGCCAATGGTCATTGCTGCGGTAGAAAGTAGCCTGGTGTTTACTATCGAATTCGTAAGCTTTCAGGATGATCTGGTGCAATTGCAAGAAGGTTTGTGTGTGCTTTACAGCCACATCACGATAAATGCTATCGTCTTCCTCAAAATATATCCTGAATTTTAATACAGCCATAATAGTTGCTTGTTACTTGTTTCTGGTTTATGGTTCTTACAGGTAGTTACGTTTTTAATTGGACCGAATACCTGTTAAGCAGTTTCTAAGGTTAATAGTGCTGTTACTATTCCAAAAGTAATATAATTCCTTTAAACTCTTTTTTCGCACAACTATCATACCAGCAACTGATTTCGGGGCTGGTATTTATGCGACAGGTTTTAACCCTATTTCTTGTGCCGTTTTCATCATAAAATCATAGGCAGCGTCATAATTATTGTCAATTTTTCCGTCCAAAATGGCTTCCCGGATGGCATTTTTAATATCCCCAACGTATTTACAGGGGGTGAGGCCGAATATTTCCATGATCATTTCGCCGGTGATGGGTGGTTGCCAGTTGCGGATGCGGTCTTTTTCTTCTACTTCTTTTAATCGTTCTTTTACGAGCTCGAAATTTTCGAGGAACCGTTTTACTTTTTGTTTGTTTTTGGAGGTGATATCGGCACTACACAATAACATGAGGGCATCAATATCGTCACCTGCATCGAACAGGAGGCGGCGGATAGCAGAATCGGTAATATCTTCTTTGGTTAGGCTAATGGGACGTAAATGTAGTTCGACCAGTTTACGGACGAAGCGCATTTTTCGTTTTGGGGCAGTTTAAGCCGGGTAAAGATGCGGGGTACCATCCGGCCTCCTACTACTTCATGGCCGTGAAATGTCCAGCCGTGTCCGGCCTCAAATTTTTTGGTGGGGTTTACCGATATCGTGCAATAATGCTGCCCAGCGGAGCCAGAGGTCTTTTGTGTGCACGCTGATATTATCGACCACCTGAAGGGTGTGGTAAAAGTTATCTTTATGTCCCAATCCATCAACAAATTCGGCCCCCACGAGGTCGATCATTTGGGGAAAATAATGTGCAACAGGCCGCTTTTATAGAGGAGATCAAGTCCAATGGAAGGCTTATCGCTTAAGAGTATTTTATTGAGTTCATCGGTAATACGCTCTTGTGAAATAATGCGGATGCGTTCTACATTGTCCTTGATGGCCTGAAAAACAGGCGGGTGGATGGTAAAGCCCAATTGTGCTGCAAAACGAATAGCGCGCATCATCCGGAGGGGTCATCACTGAATGTTTGCAGGGGATCGAGTGGTGTGCGGATGAGTTTATTTTCCAGGTCTTTCAATCCATCAAAGGGATCCACCAGTTTGCCATAATCGGCTTTGTTGAGGCTGATGGCCATGGCATTGATGGTAAAATCGCGCCGATCCTGGTCGTCTTTAATGGTACCGGGTACAACTTCAGGATTGCGGGAATGGTAACGGTAGGATTCTTTGCGGGCGCCTACGAATTCGATCTCAAAGGCCTCTTCAGCCTCCCCCAGGCCCTCTTTTGAAGGAGGGGAGAGAAGATCCGTCTTCGGAGGAAGCAATGTGTCTTTCTTCGTGGTAGAATTCTTTGAGTTTTATTTGTGCAGTACCATAGGTTTTAAAAAAGCAACGTGGGGACGGGGCTTGAAACGATCGGCTACGCGATTGGCCAATTCGATACCATTTCCTACGCATACAATATCAGCATCCTTGGTATTGCGGCCTATCAATTTATCGCGCACGAAACCGCCGATGATCCAGGCTTCAATGCCAATATCGGCTGCAGCATGGGCTATTTTATTGAAAACAAACAGTTCTTTATCAGAACACCGGATATCCATTGGGCAAATGTAAATACAAGAATACAGAATATAGAATTTAGAATGGCCGGGAGTGGAAGGCGATGAGGCAGTGAGGGAGGTTGGGGCTTTCGTTCTATTACCTGGCAGGTAGGTGTAGCAGCTTCGGATGCACCACCCTCTCCCGAAAGTTTTCGAGCGCACTCTCTACTCCAGTGCTGCCAGGAGTTGTTCATCCATGATGTTGCAGGCGCATTTAAAGTGGCCCAGGGGGCAAGTTTTGCGGCCATGTAGTCCGCAGGGACGGCAAGGAAGGGGCTCCTGTACCTCTACGATAAACCGTTTATCGGATAAGGGTCCAAAGCCAAAAGACGGTAATGTAGAGCAATATACTGCAGTAACGGGTGCATTGACGGCAGAAGCAAAGTGCATGGGGGCTGAATCGTTTACATAATTCATCACGGCGCGCTTCATGAGGGCTGTGGATTGGAGAAAGTTCAACTTACCACATAGGTTGGTAAGGGGTAATTGGGGAGCTCCTGCTTTAATGGCTTCGGCCAGGGCAACATCACCCGGACCACCCAGCAGGTAAATGTGATGGGTGGTGGTAAGGCGGTTTACAAAACTGGTCCATTTATCAGCAGGGTACTGTTTGGTGAACCATACGGAAGCTGGCGAAATAGTGATATAAGGCACCTGCTGGTATTGCCATACGGCCTCCTCATCTGACTGTGAAGGGTAGAGCCTGGGTTTTCAGGCGCTCCGCTGGTAAATGCCTTGATCAGTTCGTCGTTCCTTTCTATTTCATGGCGAGTAGTTGTACCATCGCTGATGACGTGTTTGATACGTTTTGTAAAAAACGGCTGAATGGGTTCTTATCGAATCAATGGTCTCCCGGGCGCCGGAAAAGCAGTGAGCAGGCCAGTGGCTGCAAACCGTTGTATATTGATCACTTTATCGTAGTGGCGGCTGCGGATAATACGCAGGAGTTTCAACAGGTTTTTATTTTTTGACCGGATGCTTTATTCCATACCAATACTTCGCGCAGGTAAGGATGGTTTTTGAGCAGGCCTTCGTTGCCTTTGCGCAGCATAAAATCAATTTGTGCCCCCGGGAAATGGTGGTGTAATTTTTCGACTATACCGGTTGCCAGTACAACATCACCAATAAAAGCTGTTTGAATGACGAGGATCTGCAAAGTCTATGCTTTAGAATGTGAAAATTGGTGAATTTCTAATTTTCAATGTTCGATGCTTAATGTTCAATACTCAATGTTCAATGGGTAAGGATCAGGGTCGGATGACGGTAACCTGTCCGCGATCCCATCGCACGACGGCAGACGGTTCGGCAATGGCGGCATCGTGTTGCCGGTATTGCACGATATAATCTACCTGTTGCCTGATGGTTTCGGAAATCTCTGTAAAGGTACGGGGCGTAGGTTGGCTGCTGAGATTGGCGGATGTGGACACAATGGGTTTCCGGAGGCGTTTGATCAGGTGCTTGCAGAAGGTTTCCTGCACGATACGAATGGCAATGGAACCATCCTGGTTGACGAGGTTATCGGCCAGTCCAATGGCGCCCTCGTAAATAACGGTTGTGGGTTTGGTCACTGAGTCCAGGTAATCGAATATGGCGAGGTCGGGATGGGCCACGTATTGCAGGAGGTCGCGCTGATCGGCGAGGAGCACGATCATACTTTTTGATCCGGGCCGCAGTTTCAGTTCATAGATCTTACGAACTGCATCGGCATTGGTGGCATCGCAGCCAATACCCCAGACGGTATCGGTAGGATACAGTATCAATCCGCCTGCCTGTAATACGGTCAGGGCTTTTTCTACATCGGTGGTGAAATCCATGGTGCAAATGTATTGCGTAAAAACAAGACGGGAAAACGGGCCTTGTGGTCCTTAATTTCCCTGATAAAGGATGGGTATGTTGTGGCATTGTTCCGGTAAATATGCCTGGCATATAGTAGATTTGCCAAAAATTCTTCATCATGGAATTGCAACAACTGATTGTAGAAGCCTGGGGTAACCGGGAGTTATTAAAAGAGAATAAGTATACGGAAGCTGTAAAATCCACGATTGCTGAGGTGGATAAGGGTTTATTGCGGGTAGCTTCGCCCGGCGATCAGGGTTGGACGGTGAATGAGTGGGTAAAGCAGGCGATCCTGTTGTATTTTGGCATCCAGCAGATGCAGACCTGGAGTTTGGGGCCTTTTGAATTTTATGATAAAATGTTGTTGAAGAACAATTATAAAGACCTGGGTGTTCGTGCTGTACCGCATGCTATTGCACGGTATGGGGCTTTTATTGGCCGAAATGTGGTATTGATGCCTTCTTATGTAAATATCGGCGCTTATGTAGATGAGGGCACGATGGTGGATACCTGGGCAACAGTAGGCAGTTGTGCGCAAATTGGAAAGGGTGTGCACCTGAGTGGTGGTGTAGGCATTGGGGGTGTACTGGAACCTTTACAAGCTTCGCCGGTGATCGTGGAAGATGGTTGTTTTATTGGCAGCCGTTGTATTGTAGTAGAAGGGGTGATCGTAGAGAAAGAAGCGGTATTGGGCGCCAATGTGGTGTTGACGAAGAGTACGAAGATCATTGACGTGAGTGGTGCAGAGCCTGTAGAGTATAAGGGCCGTGTACCGGCCCGCAGTGTAGTGATACCTGGTTCGTATACCAAAAAATTCCCAGCGGGAGAATACAGTGTAGGTTGCGCCCTGATCATTGGTCAGCGCAAGCCCAGTACAGACCTGAAGACGAGTTTGAATGATGCGTTGCGGGATTTCAATGTGAGTGTGTAGGGAACCAGCATTCAGAAAGCATTGCCGGTATTTTGAAGGGTAGGTACAGAAACAATTTTAATTTTCAGCCCTGGTTGCGGGTGTTTGCTGCTTGCTGCCGGGGCTTTTTTATTGATGACGGAGCTAAAGAAATACAATAGTACTACCTGGGGATTTGGGATTGCCTTCCTGGGCAGTATTCTATTTTCCACGAAGGCGATCATTGTGAAGCTGGCTTTTACGCATGTAAAAGTAGATGCGCTCACCTTACTTACGTTGCGGATGATCTTTTCGCTTCCGTTTTACCTGGCCGCTGCATGGCTGGTAGCTAAACAGCAGGACAATACCCGGCTTAGCAAGCAGCAATGGGGGTATGTGCTGTTATTGGGGATATTTGGTTATTACCTGAGCAGCTTGTTTGATTTTGTTGGCTTGCAATATATCTCTGCCGGGCTGGAAAGATTGATCCTGTTCCTCTACCCTACTTTTGCGGTATTGATCAATGCTTTTGTATTTAAGCAGCCGATACAACGGATGCAAAAGGTAGCTTTGGTGCTTACGTATGTGGGCATTGGGCTGGCTTATTTTGGTGAATTGCGGGTAGACACGCATAATCCCAACTTCTTTTACGGCAGTTTTCTCATTTTCCTTTGCGCCATTACTTATTCTATTTACATAGCCGGGAGTGGTTATATCATTCCCAAGGTGGGGGCTACGAAGTTCACAGCTTATGCGATGCTGGCAGCCACGGGTGGCATCTTTACGCACTTTCTGTTTGCCGGCAATTACGCTGCTTTACAGCAAGGTGCGGGCCTATGGTGGTATGCTTTGCTGTTGGCCATTGTGGCCACGGTAATACCTTCGTTCTTAATCAGCTATGGCATGAAAAAGATCGGTTCCAATAATGTGGCCATTATTAGCAGCATTGGGCCGGTATCTACGATCCTGCAGGCGCATTTTGTATTGGGGGAAGGTATCTTCCCCGAGCAGATTATCGGTACGGTACTGGTAATCATTGGGGTATTGCTGATTGGCTGGAAAAGAAAGGAAGTAGTAAAATAAAAATTCTCTTTTTTGAAATGGCATTTTACCCTATATTTGCACCCCCGAACACAAAGTTAATAAGCCGGGACATCGAGAGATAAACGGCTGAATGACAACCTGCCCAGGTGGCGAAATTGGTAGACGCACTGTGTTCAGGTCGCAGCGCTCGCAAGGGTGTGCTGGTTCGAATCCAGTCCTGGGCACTTAGAAGCTTTGTAAGTCTATGATTTACAAAGCTTTTTAATTTGTACTTGTCAATCTTTGCTGACAAGCAAATGACAAGCAGTTTTCCAATTCTTCTTTTGAAAATTGTTTTTATCCGTAATCATAATTCAAAAGTTATCGTTTTATTACCTGAACCAACCGCAGTAGCAAGTCCTGTAACGTCATCAACCGACCGAGCTTCGTGTAGTTATAGGAAGTGGAAAATGTTTTATAAAACAACACTAAAGTGGAAGAACCGTATAACATCAAGTCTCCGGTTTGAATAGTACCTGGATTGGATGCATTCGTGGGAAGACTGCGGGGCATATCAACATACTTTTCATTGCCATTCAACTCAACCATGTTTACCGTTAACGGTAAAAGTGATTTGAACGCAGTTGCTGTTGCATTGTCATACAATGTTGCTGTAAAAGTGTTATTTCCGATTTTGATTTTCATTTTACCAGCTGTTGGATTTGTAATGTTGTTGCTGTCTGCTATAGAAGTATTCTTACTGCAAGATGCACAACTTGTCAGTGACCATGTCAAGAAAGCCAGCATAAGTAATTGTTTCATAATAACTGATTTTAAGCCTCAATAATTGATGTAACTGATAATCTACGGCTCGAATACTTTCTAATCTCTATTGTACTTTTATCCGTTTTATTGACAACCTACACCACCTGTTATGGTTTATTCTAAAGCTCCTGGGATGTAGGACGGAAGATGACTTCATTGATATCTACATCCTCCGGTTGGCTAATTGCAAATGCAACCACACGTGCAAAACTGTCCGGACTAATCCCTACAGCTCCGACATAACCTTCATTCGCCTCCCTTACGTCTGCTTCAGTAATATGTTCAAGCAACTCTGTTTTAACAGCGCCGGGGCAAACGATTGTTGTACGAATATTATATGGCTTCACTTCCATGCGTAAGCCTTCCGTCAATGCCCGCACTGCAAATTTTGTAGCAGAATAAACCGCAGAGCCATTAAATATTTTATGACCCGCTACAGAAGAGGTGTTGATAATCTGACCTGACTTTTGCTCTTTCATGTAAGGAAGAACGGCAGCAATGCCATTGAGCACCCCTTTAATATTGACATCAATCATCTTATCCCATTCATCAACATTAAGGCGGTCCATCGGTGACAAGGGCATGATACCCGCATTATTAAGTATGACGTCTACACGTCCAAAATGTTCAACAGCTGCATCAACCAATTTCCTTACCTGTTCCCGTTGTGTTACATCCATAGCAACGGCAAGTGCTTTTCCACCATTGTCCTGGATTTCCTTTGCCAGCTTTTCAATTCTGTCCCTTCTTCTTGCACCCAGTACCGCTGTTGCTCCAAGCATTGACAGGTGCTTTGCTGCAGCTTCGCCCATACCACTGCTGGCTCCTGTAATTATTACGACTTTACCTTTGATGTTATTTTCCATTTCTGTTTGTAATTTTAGATTGTTGCTGCATCAATAACGTACCTGTAGCGGGCTTGTTTGTTTACGACCTTTTCCCATGCATCGTTTATCTCTCCCGCTTTTATAATTTGAATTTGCGGATAGATTTCGTTCTTAGCACAATAGTTCATTACTTCCTGTGTTTCAGGAATACCACCAATTAGTGAGCCATTGAAATTTACCCGGTTAAAAATCATATTGAAATTATTAATGGTAAGTGCTCCGTTAATAGGTTGACCAACTTGTGTGAAATAGCCGTAAGGCTTTTACACAATCGATGTAGCCGGACATTTCATAAGCATAAGGGACGGTCGAAATCATGTAGTCTAACTTCCCTTTCCACGGCTTTAGCTTATCTGCTGCATCTACCACAATCACTTCTTTTGCACCAAAACCTTTAATGTCATTCACCTTTGAAGGAGAAGTGGTAAAAGCATACACTTCTGCGCCCTTTGAGGCAGCTATTTTGATTGCCATGTGACCTAGTCCCCAATGCCAACAACTCCTACTTTGTCGCCTTTTTTCACATCGTATTGCATCATTGGAGAATAAGTAGTGATACCTGCACAAAGTAATGGCGCCGCATATTGCAACTCTATATTCTTAGGAATTTTGATAGCAAAGTGTTCGGTTACCACGATGTTGTTCGCATATCCGCCTTGTGTAATACCAGTGGGCGATGATGGTTCTGGTGTACCATATGTACCTACCATACCTGTTGTCTCGCAATGATGTTCCTGTCCCTTTTACAACTTTCGCATTGCATGCAACTGTTGACCATGCAACCTACACCGGCTTTATCACCAACTTTAAATTTGGTTACATTTTTCCAACTGCTGCAACAATACCTGCTATTTCGTGTCCCGGAACCTGTGGGTATTGCTGCTTGCCCCAATGTCCTTTAATGGTGTGTATATCGGAATGGCAAATTCCGGAATATTTTATTTCAATTAAAATATCGTTGTCACCAACCGGCCTGCGTTCGAAATTCCAAACTGTTAGTTTTCCATGTTCATCTTTACCTGCATAGCCTTTCGATTTAATATTACTACCCATATAAATTGGTTGATTTGATTGAGAAAAACCTGCACTGGACTTGTAAGCATTATTCCCGCACCTGCCATTGCCGTTTGCTGAATGAATTTTCTTCTTGATGATTGATTGTTGTCTTCCATAAAAAATGGTTTCAAGATTATTTACTGCTGTTGTATTCTTCATCTGTCACTTTCTGCAACCAGGTCACGATGCCCTTTTCTGTTTTGGGTAGGATATACATCTGTTGCATACCGGTATTAGGGCTTGCACCATGCCAATGCAAAACATTTGGCGGACACCTCACCACATCACCCTTCCTGATTGTTTGCCTTGGTTGTCCTTTTATTTGGTGGTAACCTACACCGTCTGTAATAATCAGTATCTGTCCTGCCGGATGGGTATGCCAGTTGCTTCTTGCTCCCGGCTCGAAGTATACATTTCCAACTACCGTATTGTAGATGCTATCGTTTGGCACCAAAGGAGTGTTCCATGCATTTCCAGTAAAGTTTTCCGCTGGTCCTAATTCACCTTTTGTAAAGATGGCTTGTAATTCACTGCTTTCTTTGTTTGATTTATTTTCCATACAACTGATTGTTAGCAATGCCAAAGAAGCGATTGCGGTTATGTAGCTTGCTTTCATTGTCCTTTGTTTATTGCGTTGACATATTGGCTGTTGCTGAAGGGTTTTCATTCACTTTTGCTGTCTTGTTCTCCTTGTCTTGTTTCAAGTTTTGGGTAAAGAACGCAGTCAGTTTGTCAAAATGGATTTTGTCTAACCTGTCATACAAATCAACGTGGTCTGCACCAGGTACAATCACCAATTCTTTCGGCTCTGAAGCCATTTTATAAATGTCTTCAGAGTAGTAACGAGAGTGAGCATTCTCACCGGCAATCAGTAGTATCGGACGAGGTGAAATCATCTGTATGTTAGCTGCCATGGGGAAGCTGAAGAATGACATGGGTGTGGTAGCCGTCCATGCCGTTGTTGAGTTAATGGACCTTGGGTGAAAACCTCTTGGTGTTTTATAATAATTCCAGAATGCCGTTAAGACTGGATTTGGCTTATTGGGCAGCGTGTCGGGAAGTCCTTTGTTTCCTTTTATGATGTTGCCATTTTCGTCAAAAGGAACTTCGTGCAAGCCCACTGCAGTTTTACCATTTTCTGCATCTATCCAACGCTGCTTGCTAATGTAATTAATCACCTTATGGCGCTGTTCCATTGTATAACTGTCTTTGTAACTGCGGCTAATGCTGCGGGACATGTCATACATAGACGCTGTGGCAACTGCTTTGATCCGGCTGTCGCTGGTAGCGGCTGTTAGTGCCATACCACTCAATCCACAAATGCCCATTACACCAATCCGGTTACGGTCAACGGAAGGCAGCAAGCCGATATAGTCCACAGCTGCGCTGAAGTCTTCGGTGTTAATTTCAGGCGAGCCAACATTGCGAACGTCTCCGCCACTTTCTCCGGTGAAAGAAGGGTCAAATGCTAATGTCACAAAACCTCTGGCGGCAAGTTCATTTGCATAAAGTCCTGAAGACTGCTCTTTCACTGCCCCAAAAGGACCACTCAAGACGATGGCAGCAAGTTTTTGATTACCGATATTTTTGGTGTGTACAAATCTCCAGACACCGTAATTCCATACCGGTTCTTAAAGGTTACTTTTTGCCGTGTAACCTTATCGCCTAATTGAAAAGTGTAATGTTCTGTTTGACCTTGGTTATTCATAAATTCTTTTTTTTTGCTTTGTCTGAGTATAGATCTGCCCTATAAGTAGAAAGGACAGAACTGCTAATAGTGTTAACTTTTTCATTTGTCTAATTATTTATGATTGCTCAATTGCTTTTATTGTTTTTGCAGGTACACCACCAACCACTGTATTTGCTGGAACATTTTTCGATACAACTGCTCCTGCTGCTACTACTGCATTTTCCCCAATGGTTACGCCGGGCAGTATCGTTGCCCCCGCACCAATCCAAGCATTTTTCCTGATGTGAATATGCCCGGGAACAAGTGATTGTCTTTCGTTAGGGAAACTGGGTGTCCTTCGGATAATAGACTTACTTTAGGTGCAATCAATACACCGTCTTCAATGGTAATACCTCCTAAATCAAGGAAGACACAATCGAAGTTGATAAAGACGTTCTTACCGATTTTGATGTTCTTGCCGTAGTTCATATACAACGGTGTGAAAACGGCAACGCTTTCGTCAATTTCTGAATTAGTAATTTGGCTTAGTAAGTCTCTGATTTCTTCCGGGTCAAAGGAGTTGTTTAGCTGAACCAGTAGCTTCTTGGTAGCAAAAGAAGCCTCCCGCAATTTGTAGGCTTCGGGATTATTGGCTGGAATAGCTTCTCCATTTCTTAGCCGTTCAAAAATGCCTTTGCTATGCTGATTTGATACCATACCACAAAGGTCCCACAATAAGTAAGCCTACTAGTAACGATTATCAAACCAATAATTAAGAATTTCAAACTTCCTGCATCCGCAATGCTTTAGGGTTTGTCCCGGTTAGTCTTTTAAAGAAGTTATTAAAGTACGTAGCATATTCAAAACCAAGCGCATAAGCAATGTCGGCAATGTTCCAGGCGGTATGCAGCAGCAGTGCTTTGGCTTCGCTAACGATGCGTTCTGTTATGTGAGTTGTTGTGGATTTGCCTGTTACTTCTTTCACTGCACGGTTCAAGTAATTAACATGCACGTGCAGAACATTGGCATAATCCTGCGCCGTTTTAAGCCGCAAGGGGTTATCTGCACTTTCAATTGGAAATTGCCTTTCGAGAAGTTCAAGGAAAACTGCAGTGAGGCGTGAAGCAGCATTTTTATGCTTGTCGTAATGTTCTGAAGGTTGAAGTTTTAAGGCTTCATGAATAATCAGGTTGATGTAGTTGCGTATGAGATCATCTTTATAGGTATAATCGCTCTTTTGCTCCTCTATCATCCGCTGAAAGATGGTATTTAGAAACAACCTTTGAGGTTCATCTATTATTAAAACCGGTGTGCCGCCTATCTTAAACAAAGGAGAATTTTGCAGGCTTTCTGAACGGTCGGATGCTTTGAAAAATTCCTCGGAAAAAAGGACCGTATATCCTACATAGGTAGTGGAGATAGTCTCCCAGGAATAAGGAATGTGTGGATTGCCAAAAACAAAATAGTTCCTTCCTGCTCAAAGTTTTATCCGCATAATGGATTTTACTTTTTCCTGTAGTCAGGCAAATTTTATAAAAGTCCTTTCTGCTATAAGTCTTTGTGGCGCTACCATCAGCTTCTATTTGAAATACATTGAAGCCTTTCAACTTTAGCTCGTTGTTGAACTCTGAAACCTGCCGCAAATTTTTTCTTTCCATGAAACAAAGTTAAGAAAATCAAAACAGAAAATTTCCTTACCTGGCCGGATATCAAACACTTTAACGTTACCTAATAAATCAGCGATTTTAAACTATAAATTATTCGTAGTTCTTCTTTGGATTGGTTCGATAATTCTCCAATGTGGGGCACTATTTTTTTCTTTCTTCAAAACCCGCTCTGGAGGCGGGTTTTTGGTTCGAAGTCACGAATTGTTTTATAATTAAGATTCCATATACTCTCATTTCTAAATATATTTAGGTTCGAATTTAGTTATGGGTGTCCAAAAATGCAATGGTGCTGACCCTGCATATTTTGCCCGGGCGTTGGCATCGAATTACTGGTCATTTAGCGATCTTTGCAAATACCTGTCGCACTTCATCGTCCCAAAGGGCCACCAATTCTTTTACTGTTCCATTAGTATTTGTAACGAATTGAATTCGTAATCCCGGTCGTCCTTCTACCCCGAAGGTGTTTTCCATAAGGTAGGTAAGTTTTGTGGGAGGCATCTTGTCTTTTGCTTCATAATAAACCGAGTTGTTATCATACGTTACCACCCTGCCATTAGAATAAAGACCTTGTATATTTGAAAGGAAGGAGCTATCTGCCTGTTGCGGATTTAGCTGAGATTTCAATTCAAACAATTTCCATTTATACAGTTGCTGAAGCTCCTGCACGTCAACAGCCGACAATAGTTTTCGCATAGCTTCGACCTGTGCAGTTAATAAAGCTTTGTCAGCATTTATTTTTATATCTGGTATTACACCTGTGCCTTCCCAGTTTGTTTTGGTAATTGCATTGATATTTGCGACAGTAGGGATCATCATATACAGTGTTGAATCGATGGGGAACCTGAAGCCGGGATTGGCTTCACCGTTCGTTTGCTCCCCGATGATTACCGCTCTTTTCAAAGCTTGCAGGGTATACGCTACGCTTTCTGCCGCTGAAGATGTTTTTTTACTTACAATAATATAAACCGGAATACCCGTAAGCTTTTTAACCCGGGTGTCTTTGGAGAGATAAACTTCCACTACCTCGTTGTTTTCCTCTGTCTAAATTCTCCGATCTTAATTGAATCCTCCAGGAAATAACTCAGCAGGTAATTGGCCATATCGGCGTGTCCACCCCCATTTTCCCTCAAATCAATAATAAGGGCGTAAGAATTAGAAAGGAAATTCATGGCGGCTGTCACCGATTCTTTTGCCAGGCTGATATCCGCAAAGTGATTGAATTTAAAATAGCCAATATTACCATCCAGCCGCTTTACCTCCCGCAGACCAAAGTTTTCATATTGAAGAAACCGGAGGTATTTTTCATCAGGTTCTTCTTTGTTTGTAGTGTTTTTATCAGCCATAAGTTGACGTACGATCACTGGTCCGTAAAATATATCCAGGTGCTTATCGCCAGCAATTGTTTCCAGGTCTTTATTGAACATTTCCAGGAAGTCAAACAGAGTGGTAACGGTCTTGTAGGCATTGCTGTTTAGTTTTTGACGAAGCCGGATTTCGATATCAGGCAGTTTTCCGGGGAATACGTAATTGTCTTTTAGCAACCGGAATGCTCTTTCGATAATACTATCCTGTCCTTTGGCAGTGATTGGCCTGTTGCCTGGCTGTCCCAGGCACAAAGTGGTGTTCAGCAACAGGCATGAAATTGCCGTTGCAATGATTTGCATGACTTTCATAAAAATTTATTATGGTTAAATAATCAGGACTGTTTTTCAACAGCAAATAGTAGATGTAAAAGCCAAGAGCAGCAAATAAAGTAATAATCCCAAAAGTCATAAGTCCAAAGGGCAGGAAGTGTGCTACCACTGCTCCTGCACCGGTGCCCGCGAGTACCAATCCCCATTTTAATGCGCCAAACATGGGCTCGGTCCTGGAGAAAGTGAATAATTGTTTCAAGGTTTCTTCCGGCAGGCCCTTTTCAATCATTCTTATTTTAAGGGCCTTATTGGCATTGATCCTGATAATAGTTAATACTACATAAAAGAAAATCAGTATCAGCGCAGTGGGCAGTCCTATCTCAATTACCCGGTCGGGAATTAATTTGTTCTTATCGCGGTCGTATAGGTCCTGCAAAAGATGAGCGGCCTGTCTTAATGAATCAATGGTTATTTGCTTTTTAAGCGAATCAATTTCATCCTGTGCTTTCAGGCTGTTTCCCGCCGGAAAAATGGCCATAAAAAGAACGAATATTATTACCGGGAGCTTTTTCATAATTGATGTTTTGTAGTTTATCAGATTATTCAAACTAATTTTTGTTGCAGGTTTAACAGGCGTTTTTCCATATTTTGCCCTGTAGCTCCATTTACCATCAAGCAATTGAAAAAAAAAGCAGGAGCGTCCCTGAAAATAAGAATACGGAAAAGAACTGTATATATTGATGTTGCCCAAACAACTCTATTATGCCTGAAAAGGCTTGTGCCAGTCCTCTTCCAAACAAAAACAGGATGGAAGCCGGTACTGCAAGAGCTATTCCATACAGAATTATTACCTGGCTCCGGCCAGCTTTATTTTTAGCGCTGGTCATGATATTCGCCATGATGATATCGGGCAAGAGTGTATCTGTTGAAACAGGCAGGTTTTGTTCAATCACTGTAAAAATCTCCTTGTAAAAACTAACCTGCAACCGGCAAGCGGGGCAATCCTGCAAATGCTCGTTTAAAGGGCTGTCCTTGGCCAATACCCCGTCCAGGTATTGTTGTATTTCAGAATCGGTTAAATGATGACTGCTCATAAATCTTCTTTATTTACATGATGAAGGAGTATTTCTTTTAATTGTCTGCGGCTGCGGTATAAATAACTTTTCACGGTACCTATGGGTAAGGCGCAAATGGCACTTATCTCTTCATAGCTGTATTCATGGGTATGATATAATGTCACGATGGCTCTGTAGAGCGGCGGCAATTGCTCAATAGCCGAAATCAATAATTGCTGCGTTTGTTTGAGGTTGAAAATTTCATCTGGCTGAACGTACTCTTCGCTTTTTATACCAATAAGGGCCGGTATATCGTCTTCGGTAATATTATCTTTCACAAGATCGTCCAGCAAGAGATATTTCTTTTTCGCAGGAAGGCAAGGCAGGTATTGTAAGCAATGCGGCCAATCCAGGTGGAAAGTTTTGATTCGAATCTGAACACTGGAAGATGCTCATATACTTTTAAGAACACATCCTGTATAATGTCCGCCCTGTTATCGGGGCAGGGTATCAGTCCCGATACGATCATTGTCACCAGTTGCTGGTAATTTACAATAAGTTCCCTGTACGCCTCAGGATTGCGCTGAATACGATTTATCAATTCCCGCTCTATGTTGGTTAATTGGGGGACTTGCATAAAGTCTATCAGAGCAGAAAATTGGTTTTTGTTGCTGATTGGCAAAAAAATAAAGGCTTGATATTCGCTGTTTTGGTTGGATAAAGATTATTATAAATTGATTTTTAAAGGTTTATTTAGATTAAGAATTGTTTTAAGCTTATAAATTAAATCCAAATCTCCAATAAATTGGTTCGATAAAATTCCATTGTGGGGCACAAAGCCTTCCGAGGTAGTCGGGAGGCTTTTTTATTTGGCGGCGTTGAGCGCTTGCGCTCAAAAGCGAACAAATAAAAAAACCAGCGACACGAAGTGGCGCGAAGGCGTAATCATTCGGTCCTCGACATTACCGAAGCGATTACAAAGGAGCATACATTTACATTAGTTCTTTGAAGCTATTATGACGGGAGTTATTAGAACAGGAGCTCTTTGTAGATTCTTGCTATGATCCGGTATCTACACATGGATACTAATCTTATCGAGACGCCATCCGGCCCATCGCTTTAGGCAGAAACAACTTCCACTTCGCCGGTTCCCCAAACGCTGCTATTACATACTCTCTGCTAGCCACATGTAAACTGCATGATGTTAACGCTTACGACTGGCTCAAGTACGTGCTTACTACTATGCATACCCAATCGGTAATGGTAGAGTATGCAATACTGATATTACTACGTTTAAAGCTGTCCAGTTGGCGGTTCAGCGGCTTATGATCAATAAACTTATCGATGATGATATGGGCTAATAACTCAGGGGTCGCTATGCTTTTGGGCATAGCCTGTGACGGTTGTCCGGCTACTACTATACGGTGTTCGCCAGGCTGACCTGGTAACGGGCATTTATAACAGGGGCAAACAGTGCGTTTGATAAATATCTCGCCCGGCTTCCAACCGAGTTGCTCTTTGACTTCCTCCCCGTCTTTCTCACAATGGCTTACATCTTCATCCGGTTCTATGACTTGCTCTTCTACGCGTAAATGTTCCGGAAAGGGGTTTTGCAAGCCGTTTTCCCGAGGGGCTTGCTTGGTCTTGACATAGCTTATTTTTTGAACATCAGACAGGTTAGTAGCGACGAAGGCCTTTTCAAAATCCAGCGCTAGCTCTTGTTGTCCTTGTGTCCCGGAAGGGATAAAACGCTCAGACTTAAAACCACCTAATAACTTCGTGAGTTGCTGCACCTGATATTGTAGCTGCGTAATCTGGTTTTGTAATTGAAGATTGCTTTGCTGTTGCGAGTTTAATAGCGGCAGCAGTTGCTCGTAGAGCGCTTTGTAATCTATATTTTCTGCTGCTGACATAATGCAAAGATAGCCCGTAGTAATACATTTGATCCGCATAGTATAACCGAAAGTTATACAGCGCAAACGTGGATAAAGCCACACCCAAAACCGATTTAAAAAAATAGCACCAGGAAATGTGGATAACCCGGCATATTTTTCTTAAAATAATAAAAACGTTGCCATGTAAAAAAATGGCAACGTCAAATATATTCATCCAATGATCCATCAGAATCAAATTGTGGCAATGTACCGCTTTCGGAAAAATGCTTTCTTCAAAGAGACACCCTGTAAGATCATACTTAACTGTTTAGCTGTAATACTACTGTGAGTGCCTTCCATAATACCTGCCGGTAACTCAAAGGTCCCTTCCTCTAATCGCTTATAGTATAAGCTAAAACCATCCCCTTCCCATTCTAATGCCTTCAGATGTGTTTGCCGTTTATTCAAAAAATAAATACGTCACCTGTCTGCATTTCCATTCCCAGTTCGTTGGTGACAAGCCCGCTCAAACCGTCAAAACTCTTCCTTACATCCGCCCACTTGTGATACAGCCAGTAATGGGTGCTGTTGTTAATCTGTAACATGAGTTAACTGATTAGAGCTTTAAAAAAACTTACAGATGGCTCCTGGTAAAAACGGATACCACGGTATTCCGCAAAGAGATCCTGGGCACTGGAAACTTCTTGCGACTCCGTCACGTTAAGCAAAGTGAAACTACTTTGGTTCACTATCGGCTTATCTTCTAACCGGGCGTGATATTTCTTTTGCCAGTAGTAATACCTCCCAACGGACAGATCGTATAACTCACAAAAATCTTTTACTGTCATTGTACTGGCCTCATGTTCGGCTATCAGTGCAAACATCTTTTGCTCCTTCGATAACCCATTTACTTGTTTCTGTTCCATTTGTTTACTTTTTTTTGATAAACCCAAAAAGTAAACATTTTTCGACGCCTTAGTTTTTAACTCCTCGGAGGTACACCATGGCCCGGTGCTCCCGGTCTGTGAGGGTGCGGAAGGTTTTATCAATAAAGGGAATTAGTTCTTTTACCAGTAGTTCGGGAAAAACATTGCCGCCCATGAAGCCGGGCCCTCCGGCCGTTGGTCGCGTGGGGTCTGTAGCATATCCCCTGTCCATGACCACGATCATGGGCGTTGCTTTCCCTTCGGCCAGCAGGTTGTCGAGTATGAGGTCCATTTCCCCCTGATTGGACCAGCCCGTCTCATCTTCGCCCGCGCCGTGCTGCAGGTAGAGCACCGGGTATTTTTAGCAGGGTCTGTATCATAACCCGGAGGTGTATACACGTTGACCCTTCGCCAGTTCATTGGTACTGAACTAATCCCTTATGTTGACCTGCACTACAAAACACAACCTTTTAAAATTTTTGCCGGCCATTCATTCGGCGGTATCACCACGATCAATTGCCTGTTAACACAGCCGGATATGTTTGGGGCTTATATAGCGATAAGCCCATCCTTCTGGTGGGATAAGGGATATTTACTTAGACTCGCTGATGAAAAGCTAAAAAGATCGGGTTATAAACAAAATGATCTTTTACAGCGATGCGAACGAAGGATTGTCAGACAATTCTACCTTCCATACCGATCTTTTAAAATTAGACGCTATAATAACCCAAAGAAAGATAGCAGGTTTAGACCATAAGTATGTTTTCTATCCCGAAGACACACATATGACAGAACCCGTAAAAGCCTATTATGACGCTATGCGGTTTATTTTCAGGCAATGGGATCAGGGTCAATAAAAACAGGGAGAAAGTCATGCTTTTTTGTTTACGCACAATACAGCCAAAGACAAACAGTAACAAGGATCATTGCTTCAATAGCTCCCGCACCAGCATAGGTATTACCGGGCTGGCATAAAAAGGAGAAAAGCCGTTTTTCATATCGGCTACCCGCGTAAGGAAAAATCCATACAGGTTGTTCTTTTTATCTATCCAGGGATAGGCTCCGGCCCAACTGGGACTACTTACCAGTGTGGCTTCTCCCCGCTCATTCACTTCTTCGCGCCATTGGCCCAGCCCGTAAATGTCTTTCCGCTTACTGCCTCTTGCCCGCTCTACATACTCACCGGCCGACACGCTGGCATTGCCTACCTGATCGGCCTGCAGGATGGCAATGGATTGAGCTGTCAATATCCGTTTCCCCTTGTACACGCCATTGTTGATGATCATAGACAGGAAATGCGCATAATCGTCCAGTGCAGCACGGGCGCCGCCACCGATCATGGGGTTGTGGCCCGGCGTCTCATCTACCGGTGTAAAATGGGTATAGGGCATATCGAGGGGGCGGGCGATCTTTTCCCGGAAGATGGTTTCCCAATCTTTGCCAGTAGCCAGCTCGGCCATCCGGCCCGCTACCTGCATGGCCAGTCCACCGTATCTGAACTTTGTACCTGGCAGGGTATCGGGCGGCAGGAGAAGGATCTGTGCGACGGCCGAATCGAGCGACTGGTAATTATCGGGCCGACGGTCCCTGGGCTGGTAATCGGTATACCCGGCTGTATGGCTCATCAACTGGCGCAGGGTAGCTTCTCCCTTGCTGCCTGTAAACGCAGGCAGCCATTTTTTTACCGGGTCATCCCAGCTAAGTTTTCCTTCTTCTACCACGGCCGCTATGGCTGCAGCGGCCAGCCATTTGCCGGCTGAGGCGATGTAAACCACTGTTTGTGGCTGGTAATTGCCGAAGTAGTGACGATAGATCTCTTTATTATCTTTCACCACCAGCAGGGAGGCGCCGGTATAATAACCGCTGTCGACCCAGCGCTGTATCTTTTGTTGCAGCGGGGTAAAGTCGGGTTGCTGTGCAACGGCCCGGCTAATGAGACTTAGCAATATGAGGAGGTTTTTCTTCACAGGTTATGCTTTCACTTTATACAATTTTACGCCAAAGAGGAAGATGATCAAATAACATACAATGGGAAGGTAATATGCTTTTGCCACATCTTCATTGGCGATCATGCCCATCAGGTAAGGGAAGAAGGCGCCGCCCACCACACCCATCGAAATGAAGGAGGATGCCTGTTGGGTATGCCGCCCCAGGTTTTTCAAGCCGAGACTGAAAATGGTGGGGAACATGATGCTGAAAAAGAAATTGATCATTAGTAAGGCTATGAAGGAGGGCCAGCCCCAGCTTTGGGCTACCAGCACACAGGAGAGGATGCTGCCGAGCGCAAAGGTGGCCAGTAATTTATTGGGCGCAATGAATTGCATGAGCCAGGTGCCCACGATGCGGCCCGCCGCCATCATGGCCATAAACATAATCATGTAGTTGCCTGCCTTAGTGTCGCTAAATCCCATTTTTTCATGGCCGTAATTGATGAAGAAACCCCAGGTGCCTGCCTGCGCCGCCACATTGAAAAACTGGGCGATGACCGCCCACACGAAATGGCGGTGCCGGAATAGTTTTTGCCCGGCGCCGTATCGATGTTCACCGCTTCAGTAGCTGCAGAAGTGGTCACATGCGGATCGGTGAGCGCCGGTACTTTTACGAAGGCAAATGCCAGGGCCACCAATGCTATAAAGAGGGCGATGCCCGCATACAAAACTTTTACAGAAGATAGATCGCCCGGACTTTCACTGCCGGCCAGCAGGATATTACTGCCCAGTGCCGGGCCGATCATGGTACCCAGTGCATTGAATGACTGCGAAAAGTTGATACGCCGGTCGCTCGTGTGCTGGTCGCCCAGGGATGCTACGAATGGATGCGCTACTGTTTCCAGCGTGGCCATACCACAACCCAGGATGAACAGGGCAATCCGGAAGAAAGAAAAAGATATGCTGTTGGCTGCCGGTATAAAGAGTACGGCGCCCAGCGCAAAAAGTAACAAACCCAACAATACGCCTTTCTTGTAACCAAACCTTTTCATGAACAGCCCTGCCGGGATACTCATGACGAAATAAGCGCCAAATACGGAGAACTGTATGAGACCCGACTGGGCTTTACTAAGGGCCAGCACATTCTGAAAATGCTTGTTCAGCACATCACTGATGGAATGGGCTACGCCCCAGAGCAGGAACAGAGAAGTAACGAAGATGAAAACAACTATAAATTTCTTTTCGGCAAATGCGGCTTTGCTCATAAAATAATCAGGTGGAATGGTTTTGATTTAGGGCTTGATGCGGATGGCCTGCCCGCCGGAAGCTGGCAATTTCACGGTCAGTATGGTGGCCGCCGTTATCTTCTTCTCTTCCACTTTTACTTTGGTAGCCGTGGGCACGGTAGCATCGTCGGAATAAACAATGGCGGTAAAAGTTTTGCCTTTGGGCAAAAAGCTACAGTTGATTGTAAGCGTACGGGCTTCGTTATTGGTAATGGTGCCCAGGTACCATTCCTGCCCCTTACGGCGCGCCGTGGTAATGAATTGTCCCGGTACACCTTGCAATATCCGCGTCTCGTCCCAACTTACCGGAATATGGTCCCAGAATGAAAGTTCCGGTTCATCCTTGCTCATAGCCGGCTTGTCGTACCAGTAAAGCGTTTGTAACGGGCTGTAGTAGATGGCGGCCAATGCCAGTTGGTGGGCATGGGTGGTTTTGATGCGCTTGTCGTAATAGCAGATGGTATAATCGGCCGCACCGGCTATGTAGCGGGTAAAAGGCAATACGGTATTGTGGGTCGCATCAGGCATTTCTTCATTGCCACGTATCCCTTCAGCAGTCAGCAGGTTGGGCCATGTTCTTTGTTCGCCCGTAGGCCGCCAGTCGTCATGCACATTCACCATGACCTGGTTCTCCGCCGCTTTTTTGAACATCTCTTCGAGCCAGGTGGTCCAGCGATGTGACCCTACCTGCACAAAACCAAACTTTACGCCTTTCACGCCCCAGTCCCTGTATACACGAAACAGCGAGTCGGACTGGCTATACAAGCCCTGCAGGTTTACATAGAGCCATACGCCTACGCCTCTTTCCTTACCATACCGGATAATACCGGGCAAGTCGAAATCGGGGATGGCTACTTTGGTTGCATCGGAAGTAAAGGTAAAGGCCGGACCGTACCATTTCCAGTCGAACAGGATGTATTGCAGCCCATGCTTTGCAGCAAAGTCAATATTCTCCCTGGCATCGGCTGTGGTCTGCGTCATTACACGCATGATCTTGCCTGGTTGTATCCAGCTCAGATCTTTGATCTTCGATGGTTCATTGAGATTCAGGAGCAGGTAATTGTTCATGGCCAGTTGCCCGGGCTGCTCTGCCACCATGATCACGCGCCAGGGTGTACTGAAGGGAGAAATGAGATCGGCCGGGGTGTACATACTGGTGAGGATGGTATTGGGAGTTGTTTCGCTCAGTCTGAATTTGGTGCGTGCATAATCTACCATCTGCGCCTCGGCCAGGCAGGCATACAAGCCGTTGGGCAGTTGCAGGGTGAGTGGCCGTTCGCTTTGACCGGGCCAGTTGCGCAGGGGCAGCAGCGTGTACGGCGCCTGCGCCCAGGCAGCATGCCAGGCCAGGGAGCCTTCGGGCAGGGTGAAGGCGGTATTTTCCTGCATCACCCGGTAATAAGTTCCTTTCACATTCTCGGGGAAGTAATACCGGATGGCGGCGCCTTCATTGTAAGCCCTGATGACTATCTCCACCGGGTAGATGGGATTATCATCTTTCACGAGACGAATAGTTAGCGCATTATAATGATCCCGGATATGGCTGCTTTCGCCATAAAGGGGGCTGCCAGGTAGTATCGCGCGATGTACGTATCACTTCTTTTACCTGGAGGTTTTCGCACCAGCGTGCATGGCTGTCTACTTTGAGGGCCATGGCTCTTTCAGACAGGTTGTTGTCGAGTTGTATGTCCAGTGCCGACTCCTGTATAACCGGTTTGTTCTTCCAGGCAAGCTGGTAGTACATTTCTTTTTGCCGGGCGACAGTTGTTTCTGGTAAAACTGTACGGTGAGCTGTCCATCGGGCGATTGAACGGTGGCCCGGGTGCTTTCTATAATTTCCTGCGCTGTTGCACCTTGCAGGGCCAGCAATGTGCCAGCTGTTATCAATAGGGTACGGATCATGATTTGTTTCCTCCTTCCTGTAATAGCCGCTGCCGCAGCAGGGCTTCGATGTAATAATAATCGGCGTAAATGATCGATGCATCGATCTCTCCTCCATTGGGTTGATGGCCCGTGGAATGAAGCAGGAATGCATCGTTGAGGTTCCTGCTCTGGTAACCGGCTGAAGACAGAGAGACCAGCATATGATCTGCCTGCTGCCGGTAATGCTGTGCTTTGACCGTATCGGGCACGAGGGTGGAAAGCTCCAGCAAGGCGGAGGCGACGATGGCCGCTGCTGAAGCATCCCTCGGTTCATTGGGTATACCCGGCGCATTGAAATCCCAGTAAGGGATCCCATTTTCGGGCAACCGTTCAAGATATATATCACTCACTTTCTGAGCAAAGTCGAGAAAACGGGCGTTTTTCGTTTCGCGGGCCACCATGGTAAATCCGTAAATGGCCCAGGCCTGTCCCCTTGCCCACATACTGCTGTCGGAATAGCCCTGGTGGGTGATGCCTTTTACTTTTTGCCCGGTAGCTGTATCGTACACGACTACGTGGTAGGAACTGTAGTCGGGGCGAAAATGATTCTTCATGGTGGTTACTGCATGTGATACCGCTATATCATACAGGCGGCGGGAACCGCCATTGTTGGCCGCCCAGAACAACAGTTCGAGGTTGATCATATTGTCCATGATGGTATTGTGGTACAGCGGCCAGCCGGTGCCCGGCACTTCCCGTGGCCAGGAAAGGATGGTACCCACTTTGGGGTTGTATAGTTTTGACAGGCTATCGGCGGTTTTCAACAGGAAGTTCTTATACTGCGGGGCGTGTGTAAGACGATACCCGTTGCCCAGGCTGCAGTATACCTGGAATCCCAGGTCGTGGTCGATGGCGGCCGAATCGGCCAGCGGCAACAGGGCGGCGGAGAATCGCTGCGCCGCTTGTTTCCATTTATCATCGTGGGTGTATTCGTATGCATACCACAGGATCCCCGGAAAGAAGCCACTGGTCCAGTCGCGGTAATCCACAAACCGCCATTGCTGCTGTCCCTGAGCAATGCTGCGCGGAATGTGCGTGGTATCGTGCAGGGCACTTACTGTTTTTGACAACTGTGTAATGCAGTAATTCAGCTCTTTGCTATTATCTGTCATTGCCGGCCCTTCACCTGTACAGCCTGCCAGCCATCCCGTGATGGCGATCATCATCCATGCTTTTGCTTTGAGTAACTTCATTGATCCTATGTAATTGTTTAATTTTTGAGCTTAACACGTTTCTTCCAAAGGCTTTACTTCCGGACTTTCCGACTATACAGCAGCATTCTCTCAATCGCCAGCCTTCCCGCCGAATGGCGGATGACGCCTATTTCAAAGCCTCCGGCTTTGTTGATTTCGTCAACAGCAGCATTCCTTCAAGTTTGCTATACGGCATGGCGGGCAATTCAAAACGCAGCTGCGGCTGTCCTTTCTTCTGCACGGGCTTTCCGGAGATGCGCTTCGTTTGCCCATTCACAGTAATTGTAAGGATTGTCTTGCCTGCGAATAATCCGGCAGGCACCGTCAGTATTACCGGTTGTGGGGCTGTGATGAACCAGCCTTCGGGGGTGCGCGACAAGGCCGCACTTCCCTGCCCTTTCACGGTGCGCAGACTGTAGCCATGTGCCGACAACGATTGTCCATGACCGATAAACAGGTACTGCAATCCCTTACTGTTTTCACTCACTACTGCATATGTACCGGTAAACATCATTCCTATATGCGTAAAGGACCTGACCTCCTCCGCTGCTGACCATATATACTGCCGGTCGCCCCTGCGGCCAGTCACTACCACGCCGGTGAAATCGCCGGCATCCCCGGCTGGCCGGAAGTAATCGACAGACTGCACGGCAGCCGGCTGTGTGCCGGTAGCCGGCTCAAACACCACTACGAAGGGTTTTGTCCAGGCTTCGCCGCGCTGCCGTGCTACGATAGTGGGTAATGGCAGGTGGGCAATGGAGTCGGGCAATCCCATACGTCCGATGGATTTGGAGATGGGTGCCTTGACTGCAAACAGGGTACGATCCTTCTCTCCCTTGATCCACATATTCATTTGTATGACCGGCTTACCGGGCATTTGAAGATTGAAAACAGCTTTGGCGTCTTTTTCGGTAGCAATGGCTTTCTTGTCCCAGAAATAATCATAGGCAAAGAGGTGACCGCCGCTGAAAGAAAGTTCTTCTGTAGGTTGCAGCGGCAGCAAGGCGCCCTGCCGATCGGTGAGCGTTACCTGCTGGCCCATATTGCGGTAAAAATAATCGTGCATTTTGTCCTGCCCGTCGCGCCGCCGTGAGCGGAAGATATCTACATAATAACCGGTGCTGTCGCCGGTGCGGATGATGCTGGTAAGGCGTCGCTGGTCCGACTGTGTTTCGGGTTCTATGAAATACAGGTCACCATAACTCACGGCCGGGAAATAACCTGCCGCCTGTGCAGAAGCCGGGTAGCAGCTTTTTACCTGGAAGCCATGATTGCTCTTCATCACGGGATAAGCTGAGATGCCATCCACCGCCACGGTATTGTGCGCCGGGAACTGGGAATAATATTCGGCATAGTCCTGCTGGAAATAGCTGGTACCGATGCCGCTTTCGGGGCCAGTATCATGCCTTTGCCAAACAGCTCCATGCTGATGCCACCGGCATGCATGTGGTTGCCTTTGGAACCGCTCATAGCCACCATCAACCCGTTGACCGGATCGAAGCCATTGCGCAGGGCGAAATAACTTACATGGGGGCCGAGAATACAGGTGTTACATACGTTTCTATACTAACCGGTTCAATCGTTTCTTTCAACCGGACGGCTTCGCCGGGTTGCAACAGGGCTGCTATGCCTTCTCTCCTGCCCCCGCCGGCATTACGCTCATCGGCTTGTGGGCCGCCCGTACGCCGGTTGAATGCATCGATGGTTTTGATGTAGCGGGTAAGGGCTGTTTCCTGCATAGCTTTACCATGTTGCTGTGCATTGGCTACCAGGGGCCATGCCGCACCGGTAGAAAGGCGGCCATAATACGTATCGCCAAAGGAGGTAAAGAAGCCGTTCGGAAAGAGGTATTGCGCCGAAGCCGGCACCGCTTTTTCCAATACGCTCATACCGGGTAGCACATCGTGGTTGAACTGACGGTCGAACAGGGCTACCAATTCGGTAAAGTCGCGCAACACATTGAGCGAATAGCCAGGGCATTCATTCCACAATCCCGTTGCAGGATCGTAACCCTGTAATAGTTTGCGAACAGACCACTGGCGTTCGGCATTTTTATTCAGCACGAAGTTGAGGTAGTATTGCCTGCCCTTGCCATCGCTGTACTGCTTATCATCTTCCAGCACACTGGCAATATTGATAATATTGCGGGCTTCAATAAGGTCCCAGTTGTTGAAGGCCACGCCGTGGTTGATCTGCACATCGGCCCACCGGCGCAGCACCGTGGCGAAGAGGTCGGTCTTGCCCGGTGTTTTAGCTTTACAATAGTCGTACAGGTAATCGTAGATACCAATGAGATGGCCCAGTAAACTGCTTTCCTGTATCACCTCAAAAGTAGAAAGCCCGGCAATGGTTTCATGATGACCGTGGGTGAGGTCTTTAGGGGTAGTACGGTAGTACATGCCCGTCATGTAAGTATCGAACAGGTCGAAGGCAAAGCGGGCATACTTTTCTTCACCGCTGATGAAATAGATGAGGGCCGCATTGTGCGCCATGCCCATAATGCCGGTATTAATGTTTTCGATCACCCGGCCGGTTTTGGAGATATCCGTCCATTCCAGGGGCTGGCCTGGTTTTGACCGGTTCACGAGGTACACGCCCCGCGGGTCATCTACATACGGCTGCATGTCTTCCAGTTTGGGCGCTGCATAGACCGTTACGTTATCGCGCGTGCCGGGAAATTTTACAGTAGGCACCGGCGCTTCTCCTTCGGCATGATCATACACGCCTCCTTTGATGTACACTTCGGTCGCCTTTGTTTTCCAATACATCTGCAGGCGCGACAGGATCCAGGCACTGTCGGTCTGGTGACGGGTAACATAGGCATCGATACCCGCCTTCATGCGGGTGAAAGCCTCCTCACCACCACCGGAACGGATGGCTGCATTGATTCTTTCTTTATCGCTTTTATTGACCGACAGGCGCGGATGTTCCTGCGCATAGCTGGCAGGCAATGGAATATCCTGTGCCACTGCTGACTGCAAACAAAAAGACGAGACTATACAAGCACAAAAGTGATGGAACTTCAGGTTACGCATGTTTCAACATTAGAAAAACATTCATTACGGACAGCCCAGTCTAACATTAACTAACTGCCTCGATGTTGGATAAAAGAAGAGCTGTCCGTAATGAATGTGTATATGGGTTTTATTTATTCAATAGAAGGCCTGGCATTACTAGTTTACAAATGCAGTCAATGCTTCTTTACTCGTAAACGTACGTATCCACTCCACCTTATAGCCGGTTGCCGGATCGGTGGGCGGAATATCAGCGATCTTGAATTGGAAAATGGTAAAGTTTATTTGCTCATTCAATCTGGGTGCGCCAGTACCAAAACCTGTAGCAGACATATCCCAGTAATACACGTTTTTAGCAGCAAAATCTGTCGAGTACTTGTTAAATCCGTTACCCAATGAGCCGAGGTTGGTATCGAATGTAACACGTGCACCTTCTGGTTTCGTAAACTTAATGGCCAGGATGGGATAGGTTCCAGTATGTATGCTTACGGGGAGGGTCCTTTTCTGTGCAAGGTCGGCCCTTTTATTGCCCGATGCCTGCGGGAATGTCACATTGAGCGCACCAGCTGCAACTGTTGATGGCGCCGACTGTTGTGGCTCCCAGCCGTCATTGTCGCCATCTTTCATGAACTCCCATATATATTTTCCTACCGGATCGGGCTTATCGACCAGATTGCCATAAAACTCGATCTCTGCAATGTTGCAGTTTCCATCCGGTGAATAATAATAAATATACTTGTAGTTACCCAGGTCGGAGATCGTTACTTCCGTATATACCCCTACTGCTGGTGTTTGGGTTATTTTGTACAACACTTTATAATCATACAGTGTAGGGTCGTTGGCTACCCGTATTTCACCGTTCAGCATACGCGAAGCATGGGTAGACCGGGGCACATAGCGGACAGATTTCAACACCGCGGCTTTACCGGGGCCAAAATCATAACCTACATAGCCTGATGAAGTGGGACCGTCGATATACGTATTGATATTACCATCTACTGCGGCAGCGATCGTATTGGCCGGATTGTTGGCCCAGGAGCCGCTATGCCCCATCAAAGTACCTGTTAGTTTTTCCATGCCCACCATCAGGTAAGTACCGGTCAACCGTTGGCCATCTACAATTATTATCACTGTTCCCGAAGGCACATCGGGTACCTTAAACTTTATTTGAGTGGGTGTAACAGATGTTACCTGCGCTTTGTTGGTCCCAATTAGTACCTCCACTTTGGCCATATCCGTCCCGAAGTTTTCGCCTGTTACGATCAGTTCATCGCCCTGCATCGCTTTATCTGCACTTACTGCTGTAAACCTGGCCGAAGGTAAATATGTGAATGGCGTAGTAGTGGTATCTTTCTTTCCAAAGTAATCCACGGTGATTGTGCCTGAAACACCTTTAGCCGGGATCTGTACCACTATTTTATTATTTTCCACACTACGAACGGTATCGGCCAGCACCCCGTTAAAGTATACTTTTATAGCTTTCACCTTATCTCCGAAATCAGCCCCGTTGATGGTAACATCGCCTCCCACATAACCTTGTGCGGGAAAGAACTCTTTGACAACCGGTGCAGGATAATCAAACTCCCTGTATTTGGGGTCTTTCTGGCAGGATGTGGTATAAAGCAGTGCCACCGCCAATAAGCTCCTGCTAATTATTTTTATTAAGTTATATCGTTGCATAACGAATGGTTGATTGGGTTAAACAAAATAGATAGGGCTTAATCCTGCGTATACATTAATGTACCGAAACCAAGCTGATCAAATCCGCCACTATTGGGTCCGTAATCACCGCCGCCGCCTTCAGGTTTGGTAGTATTCACCCCCATTTCTGTAAAGGGTGCTGTTTTACCTTTGATCTTGGTATAATGAAAGTAAGGCGCCGTCCACATCGGCCGGGCCGTGCCCCTGCCGTCACTGCTTATTGCTGTGTGTACCTCCGTTTGTGCACAATTGGCCGCCCATTTCCGGGTATACTCATGGAAAGGAACCGGCAAGGCAGCCACATTGTATTTTGCAGCGTACTCACATCCTTTTAAAAACGGTTATTGTCCAATCCATAAAAATCATCCCCTGATTCCAGGCCATCTGGCAGACAGTGCCCATCAGTGCAATAACCAGTGTAGCATGCCCCTGGTCGCGCCCGCTTTCCTGCAACTGTGCCAAACCTTCATCTGCGCCGGTAAACACATAGTTGATCGCCTTATACCAATTGCCATTACCCTTTCCGTTTTGCAAATAGGCTACGACATAGTTATACATCATCCTGTTATCGGTCAATATGCCGATGGCCATCACAGAAGCAAGGTTGGCCATGTCCCAGTTGGCCCAATAGTGCGAGTTGCAGGTGCCATTATGCGTGGTTAAAAAGCCATGTTCACACTATAAAATACTGTCACCATCCATTGTTTGAAAGCGGCAAAATCGGCAGCCTGCCAGCCGGAGTAGTCTCTTAACAATTCCGCCGCCAAAGCAAACTGGTAACCATAAATGCCGGCTCCCAGGGCCACGTTGGAATCTCCGCTGAGTTTCTTGCAAACAGCCGCCCAGGCATTCAGTATTTTGATGGCTGTTGCTGCATACGCATCATCGCCGGTAATTTTCCACCTCAGGGCAAGCTGGTAGGCAGCGGCCACATCATTCATAGCCCGGGAATAGTTATCCGGTTCCGGTTCTTCCGCACTTCCTCCTCCCCTGATCAGCTTTGCCACCGGGTTGGGTATATAAGTGGTTTGTGCATGGGTATTGTCGACAAGTTTTTGTACCCCGATACCCAGGGTTCTGCATTGGCTGCAATTTTGGCCTTTATCCTGGTAAAGTCGGCAGGTGTGTGCAAGCCACCCACATGCTTCAGGGCGGTCGACGGCGACAGGGTGTCGATCTTCAGCCCCACCACATTGGAGTCGGCATCGGGTTTACGCCTTACATTGGAGCCCGGTTGTACTTTGGAGCAGGAAGCCGCCACACTGATCATCACCACAGGGATCAACAGCAACAGGAGTAAGGAAGCTTTATGTTTCTTGTATATATTCATGATAGATGCTTTATCTGATTGTTTACAATTAATAGCCGGGGTTTTGGAGCAACTTGTTATTCAGTTTGATCTGGGAGGTGGGTACCGGATATAAATAATGGCGTTGTGATACAGAGTTATTGGAAGAACTGGATATCACTACTGCCTTGAGATTGCCTTGGGGTGTGTTGACCGTCTCTTCACCCCATACATAAGAAGCGGGCTTGTAGGCAGCGGTTGCATTGCCAGTTGCATTTTTAAAAGGCGTGGTGTAGGAAGCATCGCCCACTATTCTGCCCAATCTTGAAGGATTGAGGGCTGCTTCGAGCAAACCCCAGCGTTTGAGATCGTCAAAACGTTTGCCTTCGCGATACAGTTCCACCGCTCTTTCTCTTCTTATTTCTTCTTTCATATCCAGGCCATTGGCTGTCGCGAGGGCATTGGTCAGCTTAGCAACTCCCGCCCTATCCCTTAATTTGTTGATGGATGCATCCAGTTGGGCATCCGTAATGCCGCCGTTCAGCTCGACGAGCGCTTCGGCATAAGTTAAATAAACTTCGGCGAGGCGGATGATGGGCCAGTTGGCCGATTCTGTACGGTCGGTCCTGCGTGTACCAAAACCCAAGACACTGTATTTGCTGTTACCGTATCCGCTAAATCCAAGGCTGCCAAATTCCAGGGTAATGCTGGTAGGAATGGCGCCGTTTCCGTACAGGTAATTGGTCAACCTCAGATCCCTGTTTTGAAATTCAGAAGTAAAGGTCTGGTATCCCTGGAACAAAGGTGATTTGGAAGCAGGCAATCCATCGGTACACAAGATCATATCCATAAACTTCCTGGAAGGATACAATTGTCCTGCAGTCCAGGTAATATTGATCCCTGATTGCTTCAGCGTATAATCATATACTGAATACAGGATGAATTCTTTATTGGTGGTTTTGGTGTAACCGCCCGGGTTGCTGGCCGCATCTTCGAGGTTAAACAAATACCAGGAACTCAACTTGCCCATTTTGGCATCGGCATTTTTGTTCCACAATTCGTAGCCGCCAATGGCCATAATATCTTCACAAATGGCAACTACCTCTGCCAGGTACTTGTTAGCATTGGCCGGGTCGTATCCTTTACTGCCGGCGCCTACGGTAACACCATCTCCGTCGGTAGCCTGTTTTACATATTTCTCCCAGGTAGCTTCATAAAGCATCGCCTGGGCTTTCAGGGCCATTGCCGCCCCTTTGCTCAACCTTCCTTTATCGGTTGCCGGAATACTTTGTTCTGTTGGCAATTTAGCGATCGCTTGATCCAGGTCGGCCAATACAAGCGCCATTACTTCATAACGGCTATTGCGGGGTTCAAACAACAGGGGGAGGAAACATCGAGTACGGTAGTAACAATGGGTACACCACCATATGTTTTCAACAGGTTGAAATAGGCAAAGGCCCTGAAGAAGTAAGCCTCTCCGATATATGGATTGATATCCCCTGCCCCTTTATAGGCACCCGCCTTCGACAATAAGATATTGCTGCTTCTGATCCCTGAATAGGTCCAGTTTGTACTGCCCACGGCAATGGTACCATAACCAATATCGGTGCCATTGCCATTACTGTTGGCCGACAGATCCGAACTATTGTCCCAGGTTCCAAAATTCCAGCCAGGCAGTTGTCCGTAAAAACCGGCTGTATAGGCTTTGAAATCAGCGGGCTTGTCAAAATATACAGCATCCGTGAACTGGGCAGGAGGCGTTAGGTCTATAAAACTTTTCTCGCAGGCCGTCATACTGATGCCGAGGCTGCCGATGATGAAATATTTATATAGCTTTTGCATTTGTATAAGCTTTTGTATTGTTAGAAACCGATGTTCAGGCCAAAAGACCAGGTCCTTGCAAAGGGGTACCCATTTTTATTATCTACAGAAGCCTCGCCCATTTCGGGATCAAAGCCATCCCTGATAGCCGCCACTTCCCACAGGTCGTTGCCGGAGAAGTAAACGCGTACTTTTGCAGCTTCACTTTTTCGGTTAAATGCCTGGGAAGCGTGTAGCCTACGATCAGGGTTTTAAGGCGCATATACCGGTTGTTTTGCAACATGAAATCATTGTTCACATAATTCCAACTTGCACGGGTTGTATTGACCGTTAAGCGGGGAAAAACAGCACCGGGGTTCTTATCCGTCCAGGTCTTGCCAATGAAATTCGGATTCTGATTGGTGTAAAGTGCATAATAAGGATAAGCCATGGGGCCCTGGCGCATAATGAGCTGATCGAGCTGGCCCTGGAAGAAAACATTCATGTCCAGTCCTTTCCAGGAACCACCCATGTTGATACCAAAAGTGTAATGCGGTGTACCATCACCTGCATACCACAAGGAGCTAGTTTCGTTACCGATGCCGGTAATATTGCCCGTATTGGCTACATCCACTTTCTTCACATCGCCCGGGCGCAGGGCTACAGACTGATTGTTGCGGGGCATGTTGGCCAGGTTGGTGCTACCTCCATACTTTGCATAGTAGGCATCCACGTCTGCCTGGTCTTTAAAGAACCCGTCTGTTTTGTATACAAACCAGGGCTGCCAGGGAAAGCCATTTACTATACCATTTTTACCCGCACCATAGCTGTCGGCCCCTTCCACACCTGTTACCTTGGTATAAGTATCTCCCATGTTGAAGGAAATATTATAACTAAAATCCTTCTTTGATTCTTTCCAACCGATCACTACTTCCCATCCCTTGGTATTAAACTTCCCGCTGTTGGTTTTGGGCGCACTGCCTCCTAAAACGGAAGGATAGTTGACATTGACAAGCATGCCTATATTCTCTTTTTCGTAGGCATCGAAGCTTACGGTAAGGCGGTTGTCAAGAAAACCAAGATCCACGCCAATGTTTTTTTGCACTACGCGCTCCCAGGTCCTGGTGAGGCTGATGAGCCCGTTGGCATTTAAACCGGATGATTGCTGTTGTGCAGGCGGATCTCCCAAAATAACACTACCGATGTTGATGGTAGAGAGATAATCAAACGCTCCCAGACCGGAAGCTTCGTTGCCCAAAACGCCATAGCTTCCCCTTATCTTACCAAAATTAATGACAGAGGAAAGTTTGTCCATGAAACGTTCTTTCGTGAACACCCATCCCAGCAATACGGTTCCAAAGTTCTTGAACTTATATCCTTGGGCAAACCGGGAGTTGCCATCTCTTCTGCCCAATAACTCCAGCAGGTATTTCTCATCGTAGTTATAATTGAACCTGGCCAAATAGGAATAACGTCCGTTCAGGGACTTACCGCCACCGTTTGTTTGTGTAGTGGTGGAAGCCAGACCGATGTCGAACACGCCTTCATTTTCAAAGCCGACCCTGTTGGCCGACAGTGCCTGGCTGCTATTTTTTCGGCATTAATACCTGCCATTACCGAAAAATTATGGACATCCTTGAACTGCTTATTGTACTTTATGGAGGCCTCATAGTATTGGTAAAATCCCTGCCATGCATAGGTGTTATATACATTATTGGCACCATCAGTTCCATTGCCATAACCGGTTTGTACACCATACCAATTATATAAAGGCACCCTTAGCACATATCTTTCCTGGTTGAACCTTTCGTTTTGCAAAGAGACCAGCCCTTCCAGCGTCAGGTTCTTCGTAATATTGTAAGTAGCCTTGATGTCGGCCCGTCCGGTGAGTGAGTTCCTGACATTCCTGCCTCCGTCGGCAGTCATGGCTGCTGCATTGCGGGTAGCTCCACCGTCTATACCGTTGAAGGTGGCAAACCACTGACCATACGGATTCTTGGCCGGATAAAGGGCATATCAAACCCATACAAGGTATTATCAAGCCCCACGGAAGGCTCCCTGGTATTGGCATTGATAATGCTGAGATTGGTTTCCAGCTTTAAGTTATCGGTAAGCTTGTAATCATAATTGAAGCGTGCATTGTACTGCTTCTGGCCATCATAGGCAGTAGCCAGGTTGCCCCTGTTATCGGCAAATCAAAAGACAAACGGTAACCTGATTTGTCATTGCTGTTGGATATGCTCAGGTTGTGCTGATGAGAATAACGGGTGGCAAACATTTCATCCAGCCTGTTGGCATTGAAAATATAGAAGTCGGTATTGAACAGGTTGTAGGCTCCTTCATAGCCTTGTTGCATTTTTTTCAGGTTATCCTCTCCCCATATCCACCAGTTGGGTGATGTTTCTTCTTTGTTTGCTTCCAGCCACATGGTGGCATACTCCTTCATATTGGGAGAATAAGAAGTGATGCCATTGGTACTGAAACGAAGATTGGCATTATAGTCCATCCGCACTTTTCCTTTCCCCGTTTGGTGGTCACCAAAATAACACCGTTAGACGCCCTTGACCCATAGATAGCGGCGGCGCCATCTTTCAATATGGAAATACTTTCAATATCATCGCTATTCAGGTTTTGAAAGGAATAATTGTTAAGAACAGGTACTCCATCTACTACGATCAGCGGATCGCTGCCGTTGACAGAAGAGGCGCCACGGATCCGGAAAGTAAGGTCTTCATTGCCGGGACGGGGAGAACCACGCATCACCAACAAGCCGGGCGTTTGCCCCTGCAAGGCCAGCCCCACATTGGTCACCGCGCGGCTTTCAAATGCCTTGGCGCTGATCGTTTCAACAGCACCCGTCAGGTTGGCTTTCTTCTGCCTGCCATAACCTACAACCACTACGTCGGAAAGATCCTGGATCTCGCCCTCCAGTTCTATGGTGATCGTACTACCCGTTGGTTTTACCGCATTCAACTTTTTGTGGCCAACACCCGAAAATTCAAGGGTCTGCCCTTCCTGAACAGTGATGGTGAAGGTTCCGTTGTCGGCAGTAATGGTACCACCTTTGACGCCCGTCACCCCCACGGAAACACCGGCAACCGGCAATTTGGTTTTACTGTCAATAACGGTACCCTGTATCGTCTTTGTTTGTGCATAACCCGGCATGGGCAATGCCAGTATGAAAGCAAAGAACGAAGCGATCAGGTAACCTCTGAGCTGCAATCGTTTGACTCTTTTCATAAATTCTAGTTGTGTTGGTTATTCTATGGGGAAATTTGTTTATTGCGTTTATCGTGTATGGCCAAATTTTCGTTTCATGATCGGGTGAGGTAAAAACTCCGGACAACAGGGTTGGCGGTTTGCAGGCGTGGCGCCGCCATGCGCCCATATTGCCAGGCTGCCACGGTGATCAGTACGGGATATTTTGCTTTGGGTGGAATGGGCGTAAATACGAGGCTATTCCCTTCTACCCTGGCTGGTCCTTCCAGCACATAGTAGTGCACCGGCATACCGGCATCGGATACTGCATTTAGTATAAGCTGTTGAATGCCGGCCCGCTGGTCGGCTATGGCAGGGAAACTGATCTGTTGCGCTTTGCCCTCCGCGATCTTCGCCGGCAGTGTCATCTGCGCTTGCTGCACAATAGGTTTGTATTGTGCATCGCCGGGATGCCGGGCTATAAAAGTGAGTACGTGCTGGCGGGCATTGGGATCGAGGCCGGGGCCCAATTGCAGGCGGAAGGTGGTGTCGTCCAATTTTGCGAATGGTCCTGCCACCCAGTCGATGGTGATTGGCCCGCCACCGGCAGCATGGCCCAACGGGGAACCGGCGGGCAATCCTGCCCAGTTGGCCAGGCGGGGGCTGCCGCTGCCAACCGTATCGTAAAAAGCCCCCTGCAAATGGAAGCTGATGCCATCCTGAACGGGTAAAAATTTGAGATCGATCTGCAAATGCGTATTGCGTTGCGCCGCCATTGTACCTTCCTGCACAATCCCAATGAGTTGGGGCTTTAAACCTTTATACTGCGCCCCATAGGCCTCTACTGCACGCACTGTTTCCTCATCAAAATACCAGAAGGCCTCCTCTTTGTTGCCCGTATAGCGTGCTACCGGTGCAGCCGGCGCGGAAGGTGGTGCATCAGGCCGCCATTTATCGGCCAGCCATCCTGTTGTTGCAGGGTCTACCGGCTGCAAAACGGGTGGTCCCTGCTTCGGGTATTTTTCGGCAGGCGATACTGCGCAGCCTTCTTTATATACAAAGCAATAAGATCCGTTTTGCGTTGCGAAGTGGCAAAATGCCCTTCTGCCGGCACAGCCAGCATACTCAGGGGCATATGGGGATGCGCCTGCCGCTCTTGCAACCCTTCCCTACTCCAGGAAGCAGCGGCCTCATACCCGCCCATGGTTTCCAATGAGGGAATAAAGTCGATGTTTTGTTCCGGCGCCCAGATATCCGGCGCTGCCGTGTTGCGTACATAAGGCCATTGGCCGCTGACGGAAATACAGGCCAGGGTGCGGCCGGGGTTCCAGGCCGCGAAATAATAGGGCCAACTGGCCGCTGCCGAATGACCCAGCCCTACCACAGGGGCATAGGACAGTTCGGGATATCCCGAACGGACCGCCAGGGAATCCATAAAGGCATTGAATACTTCCCCCGCGCTTTCTTTAAAATTGAAGAAGTGGTTGAATGAAGGCGATACCCATATTTCAGCAAAACCTAATCCACTCATCACGCGACGGAAAGAGGGATCCGCCAGGATAGAGAGCTCTTCCATATTGTGCTGCGCTACCACCACGCCACGCACCTGCCGGCAGTTTTCAGGTATCCACAGGAAGGCACGCACCGGCCCTTTGTTGCCGGGTACTGGTACCGACCATTGCCATATGGCCGCTGCTCCGTTGCCCGCTGCCGGGCGCTGCGCGTGGCTACATAGCAGGCACAGCAACAACAGGCAGACACCGGTTGCCGGCCTGGAGACAGCCCTCGTAAACAATAAAAATGCTCGAAAGATGATCATGAATAGTGGTTAGGTCTGGCCAATAAGAAACCGTTCAGGTATTGCGGGCGCAATTTACCTGTCAATTAGGGTCAACGTTTACTTGTTAAATTAGCTTCCGGCAGCAGTGCAGCTTCGGAAACGGTGGCGATGAGGCGCCAGCGGAGGTTGGTGTTTATACATACCGGCAAGTTGTTTTTTCATGCAATCGTTTTTATCTGTTCGGGGTCAGGCGTCGCCCAGCAACAAAAGGTCATTTAACTGATCGGGCGCCTGTTCTAAAAAACCAGCCCGGGGTGGAACCGGTACCAGGATTTTTACAGTATGCAAAATACAAGGGGGAAACAAGAAGCCGGCGGGGGTAAAAGCCGTAAAGGGGGTAAACTGGCCATTTGGCGTTTTCCCCCTATCATAACAGCTGGAGGAAAAGCTGGGAGTCATTTTCAGGGCACAACAGGGGTAATAAGGTTTATGATCTTTACGCTTTGGTTTGGCTAAAAAACTCCCTGATGAGTGCGGTATACAGTTTGTTAGCCGTAACATTGAGTCTTACCTGCGCTACGTGACGCAATGCCTCATCCCTAAGGATACTTTTTGCGTTCACATTGGCCGCTTCCATGATAGCCATACAATAACATTTTAAAGGTTTGGTAGAAGGGACTTCCTCCTCTATTCAACCTATGTAGTACCTTGTATCTTAGATTCTTCTTAGGGTATTAATAAGGTTATTTCAGGAAAAAAAACCAATCATAAGCCTGAAAAGACCCAAGGAAAACCCTAGGATGACCCTAGGATACACGAAGGTAAAGAGGTACAAACAGGTATGATCTCCCTCTTCTACTTCAGGTTTACCTGGTACTGATCACCGAAGGCTTTGCGGTATTTTTTGATGTAGTCAGAAGGATTCATGCCGAATACCTTGTTGAATTCGGCCCGGAAGAATTTGATGTCATGGATGCCCACGCGGAAGGCTGTTTCATTTACATTGTAATTGGTGTGGATGAACAGCTCCGCAGCCTTGCGGAGTCGTATGAGGCGGATGAAGGAACGGATGGACAAGCCGGATACCGATTTTACTTTCCTGAACAGGTTGGATCGGCTCATGTTGAGCTCGGCCAGCAATACATGCTGGCTGAACTGGTCGTCTTCGAGGTGGCTTTCCACGATAGCGATGCAGCGCTCCAGGAACTCCTTGTATTCGCGCGATACTTTCTGATCAGTATGGCGCAGGGTGATGGCATTATAAAAGTAGTGTTGCAGGATGGTCCGGGCTTTGAGCAAACTGGCAACCCGCGCTATGAGGATATCATTATCAAACGGTTTTGTAATATAGTCATCGGCGCCACCTTCCACACCCTGCAGCCGCATGTCTGTAGCTGCGCTGGCCGTAAGCAGGATCACAGGAATATGCTGCAGGGCTTCATCTTCCTTGATGTGGCGGCAGAGTTCGATCCCATTGAGACCCTGCATCTGAACATCGGAGATCACGAGGTCGGGCAGGTGTTTGCTCGCCAGTTTCAGGCCATCTTCCCCGGTTGAAGCCTGGTACACCTGGTAGGTATTGCGAAACAGCCCCGAGAGGTATTGTACCATCTGATCATCGTCGTCGATGAGCAGTACCGCTTTCTTTTCGGTCACGATGGCTTCCAGCGGTTCGCCGGCTGTGGCTGTGGCTTCCTCTGCCTGCATTTCCGTGATCTCATCGGGCGCCAGTTCTTCCAGCAACACAGGTGGGGCCGGCGGCTGCTCCAGGATCACTTCCGGATCAAAATGCTGTGTACCCTTCCGGATGGACAGGGTAAAAATTGTGCCTTCCCCTTCCTTGCTTTCCCAGGCAATATGGCCCTTGTGCTGGGCTGTAAAATGCTTCACGAGGTATAGACCGATGCCAAAACCCTGCTGTGCCGTAATGGCCTTGCCAGAGGCACGGTAGAATTTTTCAAATAACTGCTCCCCGGCCTCCTTGCTGATGCCGATACCGTTGTCCTGTACGCGGAACACCACTTCCGAGGCCGTTTCGCTCACCTTCAGGGCAATATGACCACCTTCCTGGGTGTACTTGATCGCATTGGACAGCAGGTTGTATAATATGATCTCCAGTTTTTCCCGGTCGGCATACAAGTCCGGCTGCTCACACTGGCAGTCGAAAGTATAACTCATCTTCCGTGTCTTTGCCTGCTGCACGAAACACAGGTACACTTCCTGGGCCAGCGCGCACACATCCTGCCTGGCCGGCCTGATGCTGTCCATCCCACTCTCGGCCTTGCGGAACAGCAGCAACTGATCTACCAGGCTCAGCATTCGCCGCGCATTGCGGTACACCGTATGCAATTCACTGTCCGGTGTCGCCTGCTCTTCCTGCCGGCGGCCCAGCAGGTCCTTGAGGGGATTGATGATGAGGGTAAGCGGTGTCCGGAACTCATGCGATATATTGGTAAAGAAGGTGAGTTTTTTCATTGATGGCGCGCTCCCGTTCATTGAGCACCTGCTCTTTTTCGCGCTCGGCCCGCTCCCGCTCCAGTTCGGAGCGTTTGTTTTCTGCATCGAGGTGGGCAATGGCCACTTCATATTTCAGGCGGGTTTGGCGGTTACGGTAGCGCCACCAGGCATATACCAGCCCTGTCACTGCACTTGCATACAATAGCCAGGCAAGCCAGGTACGGTACCAGGGCGGCAGCACAGTAATGTGCAACGTCACCTCCCGGGGATTCCAGACCCCGTCCGTATTGGTGCTCTTCACCCTGAATGTGTAGTCGCCTTCACTAAGATGGGTATAACTGGCCGAACGCTGGCTACCGGCCTGGTTCCAGCCCCTGTCCCACCCAACCATATAATAAGCATAATTTATTTTATCGGGCGTACTGTACTCTGGCGCCACATACTGAAAGGAAAAACCGCTTTGTCATAGGGCACTTTGATCTGTGCAGTAAACGGCACGGGATGGCCATCGACGGTAATACCGGTCAGGAATACCTGCGAAGGCAGGGCGGTAGACCGGATCTGTTCCGGATGAAAAATATTGAATCCTTTAATTCCACCGAACATCAGTTCGCCGGAGCGTAAAACCAGCCCCGCATTGGGGTTGAACTGGTTGCTTTGCAGTCCATCTCCCTGGTAATAGTTTTGAAAAGACCTGGATGCCATGTGAAACCGCGACACGCCATTGGAAGTGCTCATCCACAAATTACCCTGCTTGTCGGGCAGGATGTTGAGTACTGTATTATTGCACAACCCCTCTGCAGTGGTGTACCGTGCCATGATCCGTTTTTGCACCGGATCGAAGAGCACGAGCCCCCGCCTTCCGTACCCACCCAAAGATGGCCGGTACTGTCTTCCACTATACTACGAATGGTATTGCCAAAGTGGAAATATTGGTGTTGTTTGTCAATACGGTCAATGCGGATCAACTCCGCCAGGTTACCTGACCACAATACGCCGTTGCGGTCTTCTTTTAATACAAATAGTTCCGAGAGACGGGTATCGAACGCTTCGAAGCGGTCCTGCTGTTGGTTATAGCGGTATAGCGCCCCCTTCATACCCCCTTCCTGCAGCGTGGTGGCCCATAAGGTGCCGGTTTTGTCTACCAGTAACTGGTAACACATTTTATTTTCCTGGTTGTTATAGGCAGGATTGAGACATTGATAGCGGGTAAAAGTATTGTTTGCTTTATTGAAACGATTGATGCCACCCCAGTAAGTGGCGATCCATACATTGCTGGCGCGGTCCTGCTGTATGGTGGTGATAAAATTGTTGCTGATGCCGGAAGGATGATCAGGATTGTATTTGAAGTTGGTAAACAGGTTATGCTGCCGGTCCCACAGGCTGATGCCGCCAAATTCAGAACCTACCCATATGCGTCCGTCTTCCATTTCATAGAAAGCAAACACATAATTGTTCACCAGGCTGTTGGCATTGAGTGGGTCGTGAGCCATGGTGATGAAGCGGTCTTTCTGCCGGTCGATGACATTGATGCCGCCCCGCTGCGAGCCCAGCCAGATCCTGCCATCCCGGTCTTCCATTACCGCATTGAAATTTTCATTGCTGATGCTGTTGAGCCGGCCGTCGGCTACCAGGTGCGTCACTTTACGCGTAGCAGGATTAAAGCATTTGACGCCATTGCCCCTGGTTACCATCCATAACTGGTGTTGCCGGTCGATGGCAAAAGCGGCCACCTTATCGATGGCCAGTTCCGGATCATAAGCCGTGAGCACGCGGGCATAAGTATTGTTCGTGGTATTGTAGGTATAGATACCATTGTTGGTACCCACCCATAATTGTGCCCCGTCGGGCTGCAAAGCAAAGGCAAATTTAAGCTGGTCATTCACCAGTTTCAACTGGCGGGTACCGGCGTCGTAACGGCAAAGCCCTACGGAGACTACAAAAACCCATACACGTTCCTGCCCATCGATGCGGATGGCAGCTGCTGCATAGCGGGTATAGAGCGTATCATGCACCACCAGCGGCACCTGCCAGGCTATAACTCCGGCTGGAGCGATGATCAACCCATCGATCAGGCTGCTGACCAGCATGGTACCATCCGCATCCCGTTGAATATCCTTGACCTCGGTGGTAAGCGAGCGAATTGCCTGGGTGCCGTGCTGGCGATACTTCAGGAGGGAGAATTTATCCGTACCGGCCGAATAAATGCTGAGGCCATTACTGGTGCCGGCCCAGATATTACCGGCCGCATCTTCATTCACAGCATGTACATAATTGTTGACCAGCGAACTGCTGTCGTTAAAAGTATTGCGGAATACTTTGAAGCTGTAACCATCATAGCGGTTAAGCCCGTCGAAGGTGCCGAACCACATAAATCCCTTGCGGTCCTGGAAAATACTGCGCACGGTATTGTTGGAAAGTCCCTGTTCGATACCGAGGTACGTGAGCGGCAATCCGTCGTTGGCAAAAGCACCGGTCTTTCCGGCACAAAGGAGGCAAAGAAGTAATGTTCGCAAAACCATAACCCGCTAAAATTATCCCTAATTCCTGAAAAAACGTGAACCGGCAGTTACCCTGTGGTAACTCTTTGACACTGACCTGGGGATCGGCATTGGCTGTTTTCCTGAAACTGACCCCTTCCACATGGTTACCGGTATAGATCCCTGCCATATCACCCGTCTTGTACCAGGCAGGTTTGCCCTTTATATTGCCGGCAAGGGGTACAGGAGCTGGGATACAACTGCCCGGTGGTGCTCACCAGCGCGCTGGACCAGGCGCAGCAAGCAGCATGAACGAGTCAATACCTCCTGCCCCGGCACACTTATATCCTGCTGGGATCGTCGGGCGTGGGCAAAAGCATTTCCAGGCCAGCGCAGCGGATAAGCGGCGACATGAAAAGCGATTCACTAAAATGGCCAAGCAGGTATTCAAGCACCGCAAAGACAGCAAGTATTGATACCCGTAATCATTAAAGTAAAGCGGCCTGAATATATACAGGCCGCTATTTTATGCTTTCAATAATATTCAGCTCTATGAGGAATTACATCCTGAAGGTAATATTGGCGGATACGCGGGTAGGCATTTGAGGGGCCAGCCGAAATGACCAATACTGCTGGTTGGTGATATTGTCCAACTTCAAGCCAAGCCGGTAAGATCGACTGTCGTAATACAGCGTGGCATCGAGTACGGTATAGGAAGGAATGGTAAACTTGAATGCAGCGGTGTTGGTCTGGAAGGAACTGCTGCCATAATTGCCCCCACACCGACACCCAATCCTTTCACTTTGCCACTAAGGAAGCGGTAGCTCAACCACCAATTGGCCAGGTGTTGAGGACCGGCGGTTGCGGGACGCAGTCCCTCCACCGTTTTATCGGAACGTTTGTACTTGCTGTCATTGTACGTATAGCCGGCCACGATATTGAGGCCTTTTACGGGATTGGCAATCACCTCGGCCTCGATACCTTTACTCGCCTGGGTTCCATCCTGCAGGCTGAAGCCGGGATGATCCAGGTCTTCGCGTGTCATGTTGGTCACATCGATGTTATAATAGCTAATGGTGCTGCTGAGGCGGTGGTTGAACATATCTACCTTAATACCTCCCTCCCATTGATTGGCCTGCTGTGGCTTGAAGCCAACACCACTGAAGTCCTGACCACCCAGGTTGTTGAAACCATTCATGTAGTTGCCGAAGAATGACAATTGACCGGGCAGCAGTTCATACACGATGCCCAATTTGGGAGAGAATGCGGTTTGTTCAAAGGCACCTACGGTAGAATCCTGGGCTGGATAATAGGTACCCTTGTCTACGTAACGGTCTGCGCGGATACTTAGCATTACATTCAACTGGGGCGTAATATTGAGCACGTTTGATACATAGGCGCTGTAGGTGAACTGGTTGGTACGGTATATGGAGAAAGGGGCTCTTGCTGCAGCAGAATCCACTTTATCGGCATTGAAGTTGTTGTACGCTGGGCCGGGACGTTTAAAGTTGATGGCAGGTAAAGTAACGGTTGGTGTATTGCGGTCGCTGCGTTGGTTATAAAAGTCGATACCGGCTACCATACGGTTACGCAGGCCACCGATGAAAAAGTCACCGATGATATTCTGCTGTATCTCCGTGCCGTTGTAGGGGAAGTTTTCTTTTGTGCACTTTGTTGCAGGGTGCTGTCGGTACGACCGATCAATTGGGTTACATATCCTTTTGTGGCAGAATAGGTACGGGTATAGTTGGTTTGCAGTTTCCAGGCAGGCGCCAGCTGGTAGTTGATCTGACCATAAAAGTTTACCTGGTTGGTCACATAATCCAGGGTGTTGCTGGTAAAGGAGCGTTTGTAGTCGATGCCCAGGTCTTCGATGTTGGTGACCTTTCCGGTACGTGCGGGCGCAAACCGGATGGGTGATGTGGCATTGAAGGCAGAAGCTTCTATGTCCAACAAGAAGGTCAGTTTGTCGGAAGCCTTGTAAACAAAGCTAGGCGCCAGCATCAGGTTACGGGTAAATCCGGCATCCTGAAAGCTCTGTTCGGTGTGTAAGGCGCCATTGATGCGCATCAGCACTGTTTTCTCTGTATTCAAGGGACTGTTGACATCAAAGGTGATGCGGTTGAGGTTGTAACTGCCGCCTGTATAGCTCAGTTCTATTTTCCTGTTTTCATTGGAACGTTTGGTAACGCGGTTGAACAAGCCGCCAAAGGATATCTGGCTACTGTTGAACAAAGTGCCGGAGGGGCCTTTCACGGCCTGCAGCACTTCGAGGTTGGCGGGGTCGATATTGGTGTACACGAAACCGGAAATACTATTGCGGATCAGGTTGGCGGTGGTAAACCCGCGGGATAACATGGCGCTGCGCCCCTGATTGTACACCACCGGCACACCAGCACCGGGCACGTTCTTGAAAACGCTGTTGTAATCAGTAACTAATTGTTCCGCCATCAATTCCTTGGGAACAATGGAATAAACCTGTGGATTCTCGATATTCCTGAGGGGCAGCCGGGCTACATCATCTGTCTCTTTCTTGTTGAACCTATTGTACCCGGCAGTGATGGTCACTTCCTGCATCTCTGCATTGGCGGCCAGCAGCCGGATCGACAGTTCTGTCATTACATCTGCACTTACCGTAACCTGCTGGGAAAAATTGGCATAACCAATGAAGGAAACGGTCAATTCGTAGCTACCCGGCTTTATGTTTTGCAGGCTGAAGGTACCATCCTCTTCAGAAACGGTTTCCCTTTTAAGCCCCTTTGAGCCGTATGGTAGCGCCATTGGCCGGCGTATTGACATCGGTGAAGATCTTTCCCCTGATGCCCCCATTACCAGCAGCAGGATTGGCTGCGGCAGGGAACCCTATTCCTGTCATCAGCAGCAGTAACATTGCGTATAACTTATTCATAACAGAGCCTTTAACCAGTTTTTAATACTGGCCCGCAAGATGGCCTAAGTTTCGTAAAACGTATTAACGCAACAGGAAAAATGGGTTACGGGATGCGGAAAAAGGCAGTTCTACAAAGCGAGGCCCCCTAAAGGGACCCAGCTATGGGGAAGGTTTTCTTTTTGTTCCAAGTATGACCAATCCGGGGATCGCACAGCAGGTGCAATCCAAACCGCCTTACTCCCAACTGCATTTGTGCGTCTCCGAAAGTCCGGAAACAAAGTACAAGTGATCACCTTTGTCTGCATCATGCCGTTATTGACCGGAATCGATTTCGTAGTGGTATGGTTGAGCTATTGGAGTGATGCTATGGTGATTTTTATTGTATTATCTCCCGGAGTTTTGGTACATTTAGGAACAGACGTTGCTTTTTGACGCCAACCATCAACGATACCGAAACTAACCTCTTGTCTTTACTAAGAGCAGGAGATGAGCAGGCTTTTACCCAGATATACAATTTGTATTGGGAAAAGCTATTCTTCATCGCTCATAAACGTTTACACGCTGTTGAAGACGCCAAAGAGATCGTTCAAAATGTATTTTTACACTTTGGCAGAAGCGGGCTCACCTGGAGATCGAGCATCTGTCATTTTATCTAGCTGCCATGACCCGGTATGCGGTGTACCGGCACCTGAGTAATGAAAAAGGAGGTCAGGGCTGCTCAGCGGGTTCCGCAGCCAGGAACAGCAGGCTGACTCTTTCGATATAGACAATAAGCAATTGCTGGACCTGCTGGTACGTTTTTCAGAAGACCTGCCAGACAATTACCGCCTTGTATTCCTACACCATAAATTGTTGGACGAGCCGCTGGAAACAGTGGCGAAGCAGTTGGGCGTTTCTCCCCGGACCGCCGAAAGATATGTTAGTAAAGTAATGAGTATCATGCGTCATCGTCTGCAAAAGTTAGGCTCTCCCTGTTTTCATTATTTTTTTTTAGATCTCTGCGTACGATTTACCGGCTGATGTCTCTTTATGTATATGGGCAGTAAAAATCTAACGGACAAGCAGCTCGGCCGGCTTGCGAAAAAATTCATATCGGGGACCGCTAGTGCGGAGGAAAGTGCCTTACTGCATGAATGGTATAATTCAGTAGATCCTGATCATACGGAAATAGTACAGGTTGACTCCCCACCAGCTCCCAGGAGATCGGTTCGGCAATATTTGCCAGTCTACAGGCAAAAATAGAACAGGAAAGAGGCAGGGTGCTGGAAATGCCCCACCGGTCCAACTCCTGGAAGTATGCAGCGGCGGCGGTCCTGGTACTGATTGCCGGCATATCTGTTTATCTGAACCTGAAGGTAAAGACCATAGATGAGCAGTTAGCAACTACGAACCTTTCGGTAACGGAGGTGGCTGCCCCACAGTCCACGCGCGCGGTAATCACGCTTACCAACGGGGACCGGTTGTACCTGGACAGTCTTACGGATGGCATCATTGCCTTTGAAGGAAATGCGCGTGTAGTAAAAAAGCTGATGGTGTGGTATACGAACCCACGCTTGATACGAAGATCATTCATTATAACGTGTTGACGGTTCCCCGTGGAAGCCGGGTGGTGAACCTCACGCTCTCGGATGGTAGCAAGATCTGGCTCAATGCGGAAAGCTCCATGCGTTACCCGGTTAATTTTACGGGTTCAACAAGAAGTGTAGAGATCACGGGCGAAGGCTATTTTGAAGTGAGCAAGGACCCTCAACGCCGGTTTTATGTGACCTCGCGCGGATTGACCACGGAAGTACTGGGCACGCATTTCAATGTAAATACTTATGCGGACGAACCGACGATGAAAGTAACGCTCCTGGAAGGAAGTGTTCATATTCGGTACGCTCGTGGTGGAGAAACGATGCTTCAACCCGGCGAGCAGGCCAGTGTAAGTGAATCCGCCTCCCTGGTGGTTAAAAAGGATATCGATACTCAGGCGGTCATTGCCTGGAAGAATGAAAACTTTATGATGAAAGGAACAGATATCGGTGCATTGGCCCGGCAAATGGCACGCTGGTATGATATCCAGGTAGTGTTTGAGGGCAAGGTACCCGATCGCAAATTCGGGGATCTATCAGCAGGAATGTGAACCTTTCCACGATGCTGAAAGCACTGGAGGAAAGTGGGATCGAAAGTGCGTTTGAAGAAGGGAAGGTCCTTATCAAGTGAATCCGGAATGGGCTAAAAAAGCCAGAAATGAAGCAACATTTCTGGCAGAACGTTTAGGCTATTCCAATAAATACGCAACTGCATTTATTTATCTAACCAAAACTTAGCGAAGTTATGCAATTTATGGCTTCCCCACCCCCTTTCCGGACGGGGTGTGTCCAAAATCGCGGTAATTCAGACGGGATATGTAGAAAACCGTCTTATACCCCACTTAAAAAAACATTTCTGGCAATGAAACTAACAGCTATTCTTCTGTTTTGCTTTGCCATGCAGGCCAGTTCAAAAGGCTTCTCGCAGAAGGTTCACCTGACTGTTAAAAATGTTCCGCTGGCGGAAGTATTTAAGGAGTTAAAAAAGCAAACAGGTTTTTCCTTCATGTGGGACGAGGAAACGATTCGTTTAAGCAAATCGGTTACTATCCGGGCTAAAGGAAAAGAGTTCCGGGATGTACTGAATGAACTGATGAAACATCAGCCTTTGTCTTATTCGATCATTGATAACATGGTGCTGGTAAAGATCCGCAGGGAGGAGGCGGAGATGGTTGCGCCGCAGCCTCCTGACAAACCGCGGGATACGGTGCAGGTCAGGGGACGTGTGCGGAACCAGGCTGGTGAAGCGCTTGCCGGGGTTACGGTAACGGTGAAAGGGAAAAGCACTGTTGTGCAATCGAACGATGACGGCACTTACGCTATTCCTGCAGGGCCAAACGATGTACTCATCTTCAGTTATACGGGCCTTGGCAGTAAGGAAGAGCGGATCGATCGCCGAACGCAGATCGATGTTTCGCTGCAAATTGCGGCCAATGACCTGAATGAGGTGATCGTGATCGGTTATGGATCGAGGAAGAAGAAAGACCTGGTGGGGGCCGTAGGAGTTGCCAACTCGAAGGATTTTGGGGATGTGGCTACGAGTAACGCTTCGCAATTGATACAGGGTAAAATGGCGGGTGTCCAGGTACTGGACAATGGAGGTAATCCCGGCTCGGGTACGAACATTGTGGTGCGCGGAACGGGCTCTTTCACGAATACGACCCCGTTGTATGTGATCGACGGTATCCAAAGTGATGCGAATGTTTTCAACTCGCTCAGTCCTTATGATATCCAGGACATCACGGTTCTGAAAGATGCGGCCTCTGTAGCTATATATGGGGCACAGGGGGCCAATGGCGTGGTGATGATCACTACCCGCCGTCCGAAAAACCGCAAGGCGCAGGTATCTTATGACGGTTATGTTGGTGCTACGCGCCCCTGGAAGAGCTTTGACCTGATGGATGCTGCACAATATGTTGGCATTGTGAAGGAATGGTTTGCCAATTCCGGCGCCACGATGCCGGGCAATCTGAACAGTCCTGATGTATTGGTTACGAGAACTGATTGGCAGGATGTGATGTTCAGGACGGGTAAGCTGCAGGAGCATCACCTGAATATAGGTGGTTCAACGGAAAACATGCATTACACGGTTTCGGCAGGATATACAAAACAATCGGGCCAGGTGGTGGGTTCTGATTTTCAGCGTATGAACCTCCGCGTGAACCTGGAAGAAAAGGCGGGTAAACGATTTAAGTTCGGTCAGCAGCTAAGCACGCGGTACCGTGTAAGCAGGGGTGTATCGGCCAGCCTGGTGAATGGGCTGAGGATGCCGCCTTATATCCCGGTATATGACGCATCGAACCTGCTTGGTGGTTTCGGTATCGCCACCAGTGCGAAAGATGCGAACGATAGTCAGAACCCGCTGGTGGCTACCACTTACCGGGATGTACGGAACCGCGGATTCAACAGTTACCTGCAATTATATGGGGAGGTACAGCTCATGGAGGACCTTAAATTCCGTTCGCAGATGGGGGTCACCTTCGACTTTACGCAAAGTTATAATTATAACCCAACGTATGCTGCCAACCAGTTGATCACTCAGAACGGCATTACAGAAGGTTATGGCTATAATCTGGGCTATATCTGGGAGAATTATTTCAATTATGATAAGACTTTTGGGCTGCATGGATTGAACCTGACGGCAGGTATGTCGTACAAGGATGAGGGCCTGCTGAGGGGCTCACGATCAACGGCAGCAATTTTCCCAATAATGAAATCCACCAGATCGGTGCGGCGAAGACTGCTGTTTTGGGCAGTGCTTACGCTAATTCAGGCTCGCGGTTCATTTCTTATTTTGGCCGTTTGGGTTATAGTTATAACGAGAAATATATCCTTTCCGGAACCATCCGGCGGGATGCCACTTCTCTGTTTGCCCGCGACTTCCGGGTAGGTTATTTCCCTTCAGCAGGTGTGGCCTGGCGATTGTCTGATGAAAAGTTCATGCATACGGTAAGCTGGATCTCGGAACTTAAGGTTCGTGGAAGCTGGGGTAAGACGGGCAACTCGAATATTGATGGATTTGCCTTCCAATCGAATGTATGGACGGGCTCGAACAATAGCATTGTGTATCCTCTTGGTCCCGGAGAAACGCTTTTTAATGGTACTACGATCGCGGTTCCCTTCTCACCGGCTTTGCAATGGGAAACGACTTATTCGACTGACATCGGTATCGATGCAGGGTTCTTCAAAAACAAACTTTCGGTGAGCATTGGTTATTATAACCGGGATAACAGGGACCTGCTGGTACGGGTTCCCTTACCTCCTTCCCGGGGTTATGGCGGTGTTTCGGGCGCTCCCAATTCGCAGGTGATCAATGCGGCCTCTGTTTATAACCGGGGTGTGGAAGTGACTGTTGGGTATGCGGACCGTAAGGAAGGCTTTTCATACGGTGTGAACCTGAATGCTGCCTATAATAAAAACGAGGTAGTATCGCTGGGTACGCAGGGCGCGATACCCATCGTTGAAGGGGCTTTCTATGATGTACCCAACTCTACGCGTACGGCGATCGGTTCGCAGATCGGGGCCTTTTATGGATTTGTGTATGACCATGTGGCGATCGATGAATGAATGATGTAGAGAAATACAATGAGATTGCCAGAAAGGCGACGGGCAATGGCAGCGCTGTTTACCAGGATGGGCTATTGCCTGGAGACCGTATCTATAAAGATGTCAATGGGGATGGTGTGGTAACGGATGATGACCAGACGATCATTGGCCATCCTATTCCCAAATGGAGTTATGGCGGCAATATTAACCTGGCTTATAAGAACATTGACCTGATGATCGGTATCCAGGGTCTTGCCGGTGTAGACTTAGTGAATGGGCTGAATTTTTACATGCAGGGATTTGCGCTTCCCTTCAATGGAAAAACTGATATTCTTAACCGTTGGCAGAAACCCGGCGATATTACTGACATTGCCCGGGTTGGTCAGAATGTACCCAGCAATGTACAGCGGATGTCTTCGTGGTATGTAGAGAACGGTTCCTATCTCCGGTTGCGCAACGTGACGCTGGGTTACACGTTCTCTCCTGCCAAACTGAAGGCCTTTACCAAAAATGCACTGACGAGTCTCCGGCTGTATGTTACGGGTCAGAACCTGTTGACGCTTACAAAGTATACGGGATTTGACCCTGAAGTGGGTGGAGGCATTTTCGACCGTGGTGTGGATACGGGTGGTTATCCGCATGCCCGCAGTTTCCTGGCAGGGGTACGGTTGTCTTTTTAAACATCTAAGCTCATTCAAAATAAATAAAGGATGAAAACGACATTCATTTTAATAGTATGTACGCTTCTGTTTGTATTCACGGGGTGCAGAAAAACCCTGCTGGATACCAAGAATGAGAATGCGTACGATGCGCTCACTTATTTCAAGACGAAGAAGGAGTTCAATGAAGCGATCATTGCTGGTTATGCGGTACTGAACCATGGCGGGATGATGTCGCGCGAATGGTACTTCAATTTCGACCTGATGGCCAATGATGCATCTCCGGCCTTTTCGCTGGTAGGTACTGAGCTGCAGCTTTCGAACTATAGTTTTACGAATGCGAATACAGACATTGTGATGATGTGGGCATCGCTGTACCGGATGATCTTCCGGGCCAACCTGGCGCTGGAAGTGATGAAGAAATGGACGCCTGCCACGGCTGGGGAAGCGGGTTTGAAAAAGCAGTATACTGCAGAGGCACACTGGCTTCGTGGTTTCGGTTATTTCTACCTGGTATCCTGCTGGGGCCGTGTACCGGTGAAACTGGATTTCGAAGCATCGCTCCGGAATTCGGAACCGCGTGTTGCGGTGGCTGAGGTATGGAAACTGGTGGAAGATGAGTTTTCTGCTGCTATACCTGACCTGCCTGTCAATTATTCATCGAGTGATCTTGGCCGTGCTACGAGGGGCGCAGGGATAGCTTATCTTGGAAAAGCGTACCTGGCTCAACACAAGTACGGTGCAGCAGCAGCTCAGTTTGAGCAACTGACGAAGGCGCCTTATGGTTATAGGCTGGATCCCAGTTTCGACAACCTGTATTCCGACAACAATATCAATTCTCCGGAAGTGGTGTTTGCGGTGAACCATGTGTTTACCACGGATAATACGACCTACTACATGTTTGAGGGCTGGGAAGGTGATGATGGAAAGACGGCGCATACGGGAAGGGCGCAGGAATATGGATTCAATGACTGGTATAACGTGGACCTTTCGGATGCGTTGGTGTCGGCCTTTACCTACGGTAATCCTTCGCTACCCGGCAATCCGGCCTACCTGGACCCGCGTGCACGGCTGACCTATTATGGCTCTGCAGGTTCGGGAGGTGATGAAGAAATCTGCGACCATTGTCCGGGTGGGCCCCTGGATTACACAGACCAGGAAATATGGCATGGTCTTCCTGCTCCGCTTCCGAACACCTGGCGAAAATATGAGCCTTACGAATTTCAACAATTTACGGAGGCTCCCCGGAGCGGCATCAACACGCATGTAGTACGTTATGCGGATGTAAAACTGATGCTGGCGGAATGTTATATCGAGCAGAATACGAAACTACCAGAAGCGCTGGGCCTGATCAATGATGTGCGGAACCGGCCATCTGTCATGGCCGCGAACTATTTCACGAGCCTGAACCAGGCCAATGCCCGTATTGCGCTTAGGCGTGAACGACAAATAGAACTGGCGGGTGAACAGAGCCGGTGGTTCGATCTCAGGAGATGGGGTATCGCCAAACAGACGCAGAATACAGAACGTCCACCAGGCAGTGGTCAACGTGCATTTGAAGACAAGCACCTGCTGCTTCCGATTCCACTGGGAGAAATACAAACGAACCAGGCATTGGCCGGTGATATTGCGAACGACTGGAATTAATCCTAAACAGGAACTATGCGACTTAATTGGTGGTTGGCAGGCTGCTGGATACTGATACCGGCGGTCTGCATGGCTCAGCAAGCTGTGCCTGTCAAGAAAAGCAATGGTTATGAGCTCAGCAGCCTGAAAGGTCAGGTAATGGGGATTGACCCGGAAAAAGGCGGCAGGATCACGTTGCTTAGTATTGATGGGAAAAACTTTCTCACTGATAGTTTGGTGAACAAGGATAACTGGGGATCTACTTTTTGGCCCAGTCCTCAAAGTGACTGGAACTGGCCACCACCGGCTGCCTGGGATAACCAACCCTATACAGTTCAATTGGAAGGTAACCGGATAAAAATGCAAGGTGGAGTGGATTCCAAATCAGGACTGGCTGTGACGAAGATATTTTCCGCGGATGTAACAAAAGGGTTTTATGAACTTGAATATGTGATCACCAACCAATCAGCCCTCGTTAAAAGGTAGCACCCTGGGAAGTAACCAGGGTGCACCCCAACGGCTTTTCTTTTTTTCCGATGGGTAAAGGCAATCTCCGCGGTGGACTGATGCCCCAGACAAAACTCGAGAACGGGATCTGCTGGTATACTTACGATCAGCAAAAGATACCTTCCACAGGAGATTCACAACTTTACACGGATGGCAGTGAAGGCTGGTTTGCCACCGTGAACGGAGATGTGATATTGATCAAAAAGTTTGGGGATATCGCAATTGAAGCAGCGGCTCCTCAAGAAGGAGAAGTGGAATTGTATGCCAATAAAGAGGTACCTCAAAAAAGTTATGTGGAGATCGAACACCAGGGCGCCTACACCGAACTGGCACCCGGACAATCGTTTTCCTGGACAATGCAATGGTATTTAAGAAAACTTCCACGCAGTATCAAGGCAGCCTCCGGCAACGGAAGCTGATCGATTATGTGCGTAAGGTGATCAACTAATTTACGCTAACCTTTTAAGATTGGGTTATATGAAGGTATTGAACGGATTATATAATCTACCTACGCTACCAACTTATGTTTTCCTTTTGGTGGCAGTACTTACCTGCACTTGCTGCAGGGATAAAGAAGACCGGTCGTGGGGCGCTTACAAGGCGGATGCTGCCAGTACGAGTTACTCGGCACACGACCAGATCAACCTGGAGAACGTGACGAAACTGCAGGTTGCCTGGACCTTTACCCGGATGATGCAGCAGAAGGATCCCGTTTCAATGGCAGCCAGTGTAATCCGATCATCGTAGATGGTGTGATGTATACGGCCTCTGCGCGGCACAGGATCTATGCGATCGATGGCAAGACGGGGCAACAGGTGTGGGGATTCGATCCTTTCGACGGCGGCCCCGGCGGGGGCCTTTCGTGGTGTGACTTATTGGGAAGACGAAGGGGAATAACAAGCGGATCCTTTTCACGGGCGGCGATGTATTGTTTGCCGTGGATGCCAGAACAGGCAAGTTGATCCCCGCCTTCGGGGACAGTGGCCGGGTGAGCATGAACGTGGGGATGCGGGATAATCCGAAACTGATCTCTATCAAACCCACTTCTCCCGGGATCATTTACAAGGACCTGATCATTATCGGGAATGAAGTATCGGAGCTGTATGGAGCGCAGCCCGGTTATGTAAGGGCTTACAACGTAATTACCGGGAAACTGGTCTGGACCTTCCATACGATCCCATTGCCCGGGGAAGTTGGATATGAAACATGGCCGAAGGATGCCTGGAAATATGCAGGCGGTGCGAATAGCTGGGGCGGTATGAGTGTGGATGCCAAAAGAGGGATGGTATTTCTGTCGACGGGTTCGCCTGCTTATGATTTTTATGGGGCAGACCGGGAAGGGAAAAACCTGTTCGGGAACTCTGTGGTGGCGCTGGAAGCCGCTACGGGCAAACATATCTGGCATTTTCAAACTGTTCACCACGATCTATGGGACTATGACCTGCCCGCGCCTCCCAACCTGATAACGGTAGAGCATGAAGGGAAAAGGGTCGATGCGGTGGCGCAAACGTCCAAAGTAGGTTTCCTGTATGTGTTCAACCGGGAAACGGGTGAGCCACTGTGGCCCATCGAGGAAAGGCCTGTGCCTGCTTCGGATGTGCCCGGCGAAAAAGCGTACGCTACTCAACCTTTTCCAACAAAACCCAAAGCCTATGCTCGCCAACTGCTGACGGAAAATGACCTTTCCGACTTTTCCCGGGAGGCGCACGACTCCCTGGTACAGTTGTTCCGGCGTTCCCGATACGATGGTCTGTTCACGCCTCCCTCGGTGAAAGGATCGATCAACTTTCCTGGTACGATCGGTGGATCGGAATGGGGCGGGGCTGCGGTGGATCCTTATACGGGTGTGATCTACCTGAAGTCGAACGAATCGCCCGAGATCGACCTGCTGGTCAAGATCGACAATTCCAAGCTGAATGGCGCCGCTGAAGAACGGGTGAATGGAAGGGAGGTGTACATGACTTACTGTGCCTCCTGCCATAAGGCTGACCGTACGGGTATTGAACCCCAGTTCCCTTCGCTGGTTGGGCTGAATAAGCGCATGACGGAGGAACAGGCGTTGCTGCGGGTGCGTGAAGGGGCCGGGAAGATGCCGCCCTTTAAACAGATCCTGAACGGGAAAGAGCAAGCGGTGATCGACTTCCTATTTGATAAGAAAAGAGACGGTTCTGTACTGAATGGTGAACACCTGCAAGAGATCCAGCAAAACCGTACTTCGATGGGGCAGGTGAAAGCAGACCCGACTGCGCATAAAGATACAAGTGTACTATACCTCAATACTCAGGCTTATTACCCGCTACGGGATATTGAAGGGCGGCCTTCTATCCAACCACCTTACGGTACGCTGAACGCCATTGACCTGAATACGGGTGAGTTTGTATGGACGGTTCCTGCTGGCAACCTGGCGGATCTGCAACAAAAGGGGCTCCTCCCACGGGTACCACCGGATCACCGGGCCCGATGGTAACGGGAGGAGGGCTGGTGATCCTGGGCGGGGGCCGGGATAAACAACTACAAGCCTACGATAAACGAACAGGCAGGTTGATCTGGGCGTTTACGCTGCCTGCCTACTCTTCCTCCTCCCCTTCTTCGTATATGGTAGCCGGTAAACAATATATCGCTGTTTCTGTAGGAGGCAATAAAGAACATCCTGCCGGGATGATCATGGCCTTTGCATTACCCAACTAAATCATCATTTCATGACATTTAACATTCATTTTAATGGATTATCAGTGCTGGCTCTTCTGTGGGGGCTAAGCTCCTGCGCACAACAAAAAGCCGCAACGGAACTATTCAAAGCTACTGTACTGACACCTGTCAATAGTTTTACCAGTGATGTGGAAGGCCCTGCGGTGGATAAGAACGGGGTGTTGTATGCGGTGAACTTTCAAAAGCAGGGTACGATTGGCAAGGTACTGGACGATGGTACGGCCTCCATCTATGTTACGCTTCCTGACGGCAGCACGGGCAATGGCATCCGTTTTGACAGTCATGGCCATATGCTGATTGCGGATTATACGGGACATAAGATCCTGCAAGTGGATGCTGCAACGCTCGCCATTTCTGTGCTGGCGCATGAACCCAGGATGCACCAACCCAATGATATTGCCATCGACAGCCAGGACAGGCTGTATGCTACTGATCCTGATTTCAAAGCAGACAAGGGGCGGATCTGGCGGATCGATCCTAACGGCACCACCACGCTGCTGGATAGTGTGGGAGAAGGGGCCAGCAATGGCATCGAGGTAAGTCCGGATGAAAAGACGCTGTATGTGAATGGAGGCAAGTTTATCTGGGCCTACGACCTGGATGAAGGCAAGATCAGCAACAGAAGGGTTTTGATCGAATTCGCTGATCATACGGTAGATGGTATGCGCTGTGATATCAAGGGAATATCTATCTCACACGCTTCGGGAAAGGTGTGGTAGCACAGATCTCACCAGAAGGTAAGCTCCTGCGGGAAATAGTGACAGCCGGTAAACGGACGACGAACCTGGCCTTTGGCGGTCCGGATGGTAAAACTGTTTTTGTAACGCTCATGGACAAAGGAAATATCGAAAGCTTCCGGGTGGACGAACCCGGCCGTGAATGGAAGATGCTGAGGAAATGAGTCCGGAAGCCGGAAGTCCGGAAGTCCGAAAGAAAAACTTTTAGATGCTTTCGACAGGCTCCTTTGGAGTCCGGAAGCCGGAAAGTCCGGAAGTCGGAAAGAAAAACTTTTAGATGCCTTCGACAGGCTCCTTTGGAGTCCGGAAGTCGGAAAGTCCGGAAGTCGGAAAGAAAAACTTTTAGTTGCTTTCGACAGGCTCCTTTGAGTCCGGAAGCCGGAAGTCCGGAAGTCGGAAAGAAAAACTTTTAGTTGCCTTCGACAGGCTCCTTTGAGTCCGGAAGCCGGAAGTCCGGAAGTCGGAAAGAAAAACTTTTAGTTGCCTTCGACAGGCTCCTTTGGAGTCCGGAAGTCGGAAAGTCCGGAAGTCGGAAAGAAAAACTTTTAGATGCTTTCGACAGGCTCCTTGGGAGTCCGGAAGCCGGAAGACCGGAAGTCGGAAAGAAAAACTTTTAGATGCCTTCGACAGGCTCCTTTGGAGTCCGGAAGTCCGGAAGACCGGAAGTCGGAAAGAAAAACTTTTAGATGCCTTCGACAGGCTCCTTTGGAGTCCGGAAGCCGGAAGACCGGAAGTCGGAAAGAAAAACTTTTAGATGCTTTCGACAGGCTCCTTTGGAGTCCGGAAGTCGGAAAGTCCGGAAGTCGGAAAGAAAAACTTTTAGATGCTTTCGACAGGCTCCTTTGGAGTCCGAAAGTCGGAAAGTCCGGAAGTCGGAAAGAAAAACTTTTAGTTGCCTTCGACAGGCTCCTTTGGAGTCCGAAAGTCCGGAAGACCGGAAGACCGGAAGTCGGAAAGAAAAACTTTTAGATGCCTTCGACAGGCTCCTTTGGAGTCCGGAAGTCCGGAAGACCGGAAGACCGGAAGTCGGAAAGAAAAACTTTTAGATGCTTTCGACAGGCTCCTTTGGAGTCCGGAAGTCGGAAAGAAAAACTTTTAGATGCTTTCGACAGGCTCAGGGTGAGATTGCCCAGGCTGACCGCTTAATTCAACAATATTGAATCACGCTCTATTATTTTTTATATGAAAAGAAGAGAATTGATCAAAAACCTATCGCTGCTGCCAGTGGCAGCAGCGGTTCCCTGGAATCTTTGTTTGCGGCCCCTCCCAAAGTTGCTTCGACTGCGGCTTATACCAGTGGTTTTGATCCCAATACGAACCTGTTCACGGAACTGGGGTTACTCCTATTATCAATGCGCTGGTGACGATGACCTTCCTATCGGGTTCGCTGATGCTTCCGGAAGTACTGGAAGCGATCCATTCCACATCGGGTGACTTTGCCAACATGTATGAACTGCAGGAGAAAGCAGGCGCCAAGATCGCGGAGATGTTGGATGCAGAGGCGGCCATGGTGACCTCAGGAGCGGCCTGCGCCATGGTGCTGGGCACCGCAGCCTGTATCACGGGCAAGGACCAGCAAAAAATCAAAGCACTGCCCAACCTTCCGGGACCGCAGAAAGAAGTGATCATGCAAAAATCACACCGGTACCTCTTCGATCAACAGATCACTACGTGTGGTGTGAAGATCGTGGATGTGGTGGGGCCACAGGAAATGGAAAAAGCGATCCATGAAAATACGGTGATGGCGTTGTTCTTCAATGCAGCGGATGAATCGAGTGTGACGCGGGAAGATTTTGTGGCTATTTGCAAACATCACAAGATCCCTTCCTTCATTGATGCCGCCGCGGATGTACCACCGGTAGAGAACCTGTTCCGGTTTCAGAAAATGGGATTTGATCTTGTGACGTTCTCGGGCGGAAAAATGCTTCGTGGCCCGCAGAGCGCTGGCCTGCTGTTGGGAAGAAAAGACCTGATCGAAGCCGCCAGGCTCAACCATAGTCCGCATGAATCACCCATTGGCCGGCCTATGAAGGTGAACAAGGAAGAGATCTTCGGTATGTATGCCGCACTGAAAGTATATCTTCAGAAAGACCATAAAAAGAATGGCAGGATTGGCTGGACCGTATACAATTCATTGGGGACTACCTGAAGAAGGTTCCTACTGTTGTGACAGCCACGCGGCTTCCCAATAGTGAGGCCAATAATTTCCCTGGTATGACGGTGAGCTGGGACCAACAAAAAGTGAAGATCACCCCAGAAGAGGTATCCAAACAATTACTGGCCGGCAAGCCCAGTATTTTTGCTTCGGGAAGAAGGGATCAACTGTCCATCGGGGTGGTATTGCTGAAACCGGAGCAGGTGGAGATGGTGGCGCGACGGGTGAAGGAGATCCTGACTGCGGCAGTAGGATGATGAGTCGGGAAGACGGGAAGACCGGAAGTCGGGAAGTTGGGAAGTTGGGAAGTTGGGAAGACCGGAAGTCGGAAAGTCGGGAAGAAAAACCTTGAGACGGCTTCGACAGGTTGACAATCGGAAAGGCTGACATGGGTCTCTTAATTCAACCCTATTTTTTATTCAACCTAAAATAATGTTTATGCAAAAAAGGAGATCTGTTTTGAAAAATTACTGGCTTCGGCAGCCTGCATGGCCGGGGTGAATGGAGTGGCCAATGGAGCCGGCCATGCTGAAGCAGCCCCCATTCAACGGAAAAAGAAGCAGGGAATATTACTTATGATCAAGATGTGCCGCTCTTCTCGGGTCATACGAAACATAATGGCCTGGTGTATATTGCCGGTAAAGGGGCGCACGTTGCCCCCTTCGAGATCAAGGCACATACAGAGATTGTGCTGAAAGAGCTGGAGAAGGAACTGATCAAAGCCGGCAGTTCGATGGATAAGGTACTGAAGGTAAATGTGTACCTGAATGATATTGCGGATTACAAAGGAATGAATGAAGTGTATAAAGGCCGGTTCGGCCGCAACCCACCTGTACGCACGACTGTGGCAGTAGCCAAGGGCGGTGTTCCGGGCGACTCGCTGGTTGAAATGGATTGTATCGCGCTAGCAGGCTCTTAAGTAAAAAAGGTATATGAAGCAATTATTAATTCTAACGCTGTTCCTCCTGGGCACGGGTTGTTGTTTTGGGCAGGGCTATTCGATTGTGATCAAGGGCGGCCATGTGATCGACCCAAAGAACGATATGGATGGGTTATTCGATGTGGCTATCCGTGACGGGAAGATCGTGGGTGTGGCAAAGGATATTGATGGGACGCAGGCGGTACAGGTAGTGAATGCCACAGGTCTATACGTTACGCCGGGGCTTATTGATATTCATGCGCATGTTTTCGCCGGCACTGAGTTGGACCGTTACCTGAGCAATGGGCCTGATGCGCTCGCACCGGATGGTTTCACTTTCCGTGTTGGGGTAACGACGGTGGTGGATGCGGGTGGTGCAGGCTGGAAGGATTTTGGGCTGTTCAAAAGGAATATTATTGACCGGTCGAAGACGCGGGTACTGGTCCTGCTCAACGTGATGGGTGAAGGCATGCGGGGCGGGGTATACGAACAAAATCCCGAAGACATGAGCCCTGCCCAGATAGCCAAGGTAGCCGCCGCGCACGGGGACCTTATTGTGGGTATCAAAGTGGCGCATTATACCGGTCATGACTGGCGGCCTGTAGACAGTGCGGTGGCGGCCGGCCGGCTGGCGGATATTCCGGTGATGATCGATTTTGGCGGCAGCAGGCCGGCGCTATCGTTGGAGGAATTGTTCCTGCAGCATCTTCGACCGGGAGATATTTTCACGCATGTGTATGCGAACCTGGGGCAAAGCCGGGAGGCGATCGTTGATGAAACCACGGGCACGCTGAAGTCTTTCGTATTGGAAGGGCGCAAAAGAGGGATCTTCTTCGATGTGGGTTATGGCGGAATCAGCTTCCGTTTTTCGCAGGCGATCCCGGCCCTGAAACAGGGTTTCTACCCCTCCTCCATCAGTACGGACCTTCATGTTTCCAGTATGAACAATGCCATGAAGGACCAGCTAAATGTGCTCTCTACCTTCCTGGCGCTGGGTATGGACCTTCGTGAGGTTATCCGCGCCAGTACGGCTACACCAGCCCGTATGATCAAACGGGAAGAGTTGGGCAACCTGTCGGCGGGCAGTGTGGCCGACGTAGCGCTGCTGAACCTACGAGAAGGCTCATTCGGATTCTATGATCATACCGGGTATAAGATGGAAGGCTCCCGGCGATTCGAGTGCGCCCTGACTATCCGCAATGGAAAGATCGTTTATGACCTGAATGGCATTGCTACGCCTATTTATCCTCCGGGTGGGGAAAGGCAGGGAGGGAACAGGACCGGCAACGGTCATTAATACTTAAGGTACCAGTATAAAACAAAGCAATATGTCCTCACACGGAACGGTAAGCACTAAAAACGTACAACCAGGATTAAAGGCAGCCATCTGGCTGTCGTTCCTACTGCTGCTGGCGGCGCTTGGCATGACTGTATCCGGGAAGGTCTCAACTGCCGGTCCGCTCTACATTTTATTTTTTATTTTACTAGCGATCGGATTCCAGGGTTACGCTTCGTTAAAAGGGTTTTCGTATACGGTGATCATTTTTGCAGCGGTGACCACGGCGCTTTTCTATCCTCAGTACTTCAGGGCCTATCATGGATTCAAATTTGCGGTGCTGATCTCACCGCTGATCCAACTGATCATGTTTGGGATGGGCACTTCGATGAGCTTCAGGATTTTACAGGGGTGGTAAAAATGCCCAAAGGGGTATTGATCGGTGTGATCAGTCATTTTATCATTATGCCGCTGGTGGGGTTTACGCTGGCCACAATCAGCGGGTTTGCTCCTGAGATCGCAGCAGGGATCATCCTGATCGGCTGCTCTCCGAATGGCTTGGCATCGAATGTGATCTCGTACCTGGCCAAGGCCAACCTGGCGCTATCGGTGACGATCACAGCGATCTCGACGATGCTGGCACCCTTTGTAACGCCGATGCTGATGAACCTGCTGGCGGGGGCCTTTATCAAGATCAATATAACAGACATGATGGTGGACATTTTCAAGATGGTGATCGTGCCCATCCTTGCCGGACTGATCTTCAATAAACTGTTCAGTGGCAAAGGGGCTGGCTGGACCGTGCGATGCCCAAGGTTTCTATGGCGGGGATTGCCTTCATCATAGTGATCATTACGGCTGCAGGCCGCGACAGTTTGTTAAACATCGGTCCTGCCCTGGTGCTACTGGTGTTGATCCACAACCTTTCGGGCTACCTGCTTGGCTATTGGAGCGGGCGGCTGTTTAAAATGAGTGAGCGGGATTGCCGCACGATCGCGATCGAAGTAGGTATGCAGAATGGCGGTCTGGCCTCGGGCCTGGCGAAAGCGATGGGAAAGATTGGCACTGTGGGACTGGCCCCTGCCATTTTCGGACCACTTATGAATGTTACGGGCTCGATCCTGGCTTCTTACTGGCATCGTAAGCCGCCGGTGGAAAAGGAAGACCGGAAGTCGGAAAGTCCGAAAGACCGGAAGAAAAACTTTTAGTTGCCTTCGACAGGCTACTTTGGGGTCCGGAAGTCCGGAAGACCGGAAGTCGGAAAGAAAAACTTTTAGTTGCCTTCGACAGGCTACTTTGGAGTCCGGAAGTCAAGAAAGTCCGGAAGTCGGAAAGAAAAACTTTTAGTTGCCTTCGACAGGCTCCTTTGGAGTCCGGAAGTCCGGAAGTCCGAAAGACCGGAAGAAAATCCTTAAGACGGCTTCGACAGCCTGACACCGTGCTTCAGTAAACGGGATTGAATAAACACGCGCTAAAAAAAAAGGAAGTATGAAGCAACTATTATGTTTTATATCGGGTTTTATCCTGATCAGTTTTGTCACGCACGCCCAGGTGCCCGATGAAACCGCTGTGGCCAACCAGGTTAACTTGTTTAACAAAGCGATCGTGGCTACTGATACGGCCACACTCAGGCAACTCAGCCTGCCGCAATTGAGCTTTGGCCATTCCAGCGGTAAAGTGGAAGATCAGTCTACCTTTGTGAGCAATGTTAAAAAGGCCCGGTCTTTTTCAGTCGATCGATGTTTCGGAACAAACGATCTCGTTCTCAGGCAACAGTGCGATCGTTCGTTATACTTTCTTCGGAAAGATGACACAGGATGGCAAACCCGGAGAAATTACGCTGAAGGTGTTGATGGTATGGCAAAAGATACGAAAAGGCAAATGGGTGCTACTGGCACGCCAGGCGGTTAAAATATAATCAACCTGTTTGATAGGACAGCTTATATGAGCAGTAAATAAAACAATAAACAGAACTTAAAGTGTTTGAGTTTATGAAAAGCATGTTGAATCCTTTGTGTACCGTTTGTTTTATATCGGCATTTCTACTGGCAGGTAAGTTATCTGCGCAGCAGATCGTTTTGCCCAAAGAACAGTTGACAGCCCTCACGGCCAAATGGACGGGTGAACGCTTTGCCGACGGAAGACCTAAAGTACCGGACAGCCTGATCAAACGGCTGGCGAATATTTCGCTCGAAGATTGCTGGCAATATTTACAGAACCTGGGATATAATAATCAATTCGAGTCGGGCTGGAAAAATGTGCATCCCGAAAAAGTGCTGGTGGGCCGGGTGGTCACGGCCCAATTTATGCCTTCGCGCCCGGATGTGGACAGTATCATCAAAGCTAAAGGAAAAGCGGAAGGCCGGACCGGCGCCACCAATTCCTGGCCTATCGATGTTTTGCAATTGGGTGATGTATATGTAGCTGATGGTTTTTCCAAAGTGATCAATGGCACGCTGATCGGCGACAATCTCGGCAATGCTATTTATGCGAAAACGCAAACAGGTGTCATCTTCGATGCAGGGGTACGTGACCTGCAAGGCCTGGAAGGGATCGAAGGATTCACCGGCTATGTAAGAGGTTTCGACCCCTCCTTCCTGAAAGATGTGACGATGACAGGGATCAATTACGCTATCCGTATCGGAAGAGCGATCACGCTTCCCGGTGACCTGGTGCTGGGCAAGAAAGAAGGGGTGGTTTTCATTCCTGCACACCTGGCAGAAAAACGATCGTCTATTGTGAGTTCATCGCGCTGAAAGATGAATTTGGGCATGCGCGATTGAAAGCCGGCACTTACACACCCGGACAGATCGATGCATCGTGGACGGATGTGATCCGCAATGATTTTTTGCAATGGTTGAAAGATAATCCTTCAAAAGTGCCGATGACGAGAAACCAACTGGATGAATTCATGAAGGAAAGGACCTGGTGAATCGCTGATTAAGGGATTAAAGTGATTTCGCGGATTGAACCGGCAACCGGTATTCGACAACCGGCAATGCATACACGGTTGCTTCGATGGCTTTGGCAATTGGCAGCCGGTCATCTATTGGTTCGACGGCTTTTTTGGTCTTAAAACCGGCGGTGAGTGAGTAACCGCCGGTTTTGTTGGGTTTTATCTGGTCAGGCGCTTTTGCGTTGTACGCCGCCGGCATCATGCGGATCTTTCATGTGGGCTAAAACGGCCGGCAATTTATTCAACGGTGCACATTTGTACCTTAATTCCTGGCTGAGGCTGTATAACCAAGTGACCTTAAAACCGGCCAGGTCCAACACGAATGATCTTTCACCGAGGATATTGAACAGGATGGCATCAATGATCTTCCTATGCATTATGTTAGCCGGATCGTATAGTTCGGCGTAAATATTGACAAAATATTTACCGCCACCCAGGCTGGAGATAGCCCCAGGAGCTATCCATAGCTCACCTGGTTCAATACAGGTAGGACCAAAGCGATCCACTATGTTGTATCCCGGATGCCTGGGCGGGTACAAAGCATGGAAACTCCAGCCAGGAATGGCGGGCGCCTGTTGTACGAGCTGATGGATGATATCAATGTACTGTGCTTGCCTTTTTGTGGTAAAGATCATATCTGTACAGGTTCCATCCGGGCCTTGTTTGAGATGGACCTGACCACCATACCCGCAAAAAAGCCGTAGGTGTGCAATAAGTTCATCCATCCAAAAAACAGTGTCTTCCAGGGGAGCTTATGCACGAGTTGATACACTTGACTGAAACGGCTGAACCAATTCCAGAAATTTGCTACTTGTTTCGTATTCATAGTATATTTTTTTATTACAAATAATTAATCCCAGTTAAAGAATGCACAGACTTTGTCTATGTCGAACTTTGTGAACTCACAGAATTCGATAAGAAAACCGGCGCACCGGCTTGTTTTCCAAAGAGTTCTCTTACCTGGTTTAATTTACGTGTGGCCGAGCTTGGGCTTATTACCATCAACTCCTGCACGTTTTTATTGGTGATCCTTCGGAATTGCCTTGATTTGCGCATATATAATCGTTTTGATATTAAATTTTAAAATAAAGAAAGTGCAACGGTTGTTGCGATGGAGTTGTTGCTAATAGATTTGTATTACGGGCATGGTGGTCCGTTGGCCATGGGCCAGCCGCGCCAAGGAAGCAATGGCATAGAGTTTCTTTTGTGGTTAATAAAAAAGCCGGAAAAGTGCTGCAATAGTCTTAACTCTATTGGAGCATAAGAGGAAGCGGCAGCATTGGATCATGATGCCGTGGAAAGGATGTGCCTGAACAGACCCTTCCCCGAGTGTGAAGACAAGGTTTAACAAATAGTGATGTCTGGTTGGGACAAGTGGTACTCAATGGTGGGGGACCAATTTACAAGAGCTCTACTATTGAGATGTTGGGGTTGCATTTTTCCATAACAAAAAATATAAAAAGTTAAAAGACCGAAAACCTGGCATCACTGGTACCGCATATAGATGATGCAGAGGGGGCCGGGGGCTTTCTGACCAGGGCACCTTTATAACCTGCAGGGTCATACCAGTGGATGCCTACGGCTACTACGATCAGGCGGCCTTTCATGTGGGTAAATTCAGCTGTGAGATGCCTGGCCTTTAGTTGTATTTGTTTAATGGGGATCAGTGTGGTGGTCTTGGTTATTGTTTCCACCTCCTCTTCGTCCTGGCAGTTGATGGCTGCCGTTGTAGTAAAGATGCGACAATGGGTGATGCCTTCTGGTGGCATCAATGCCTCGGCGGGAATGAATGCGGGCAGCCTGGTGGTGATCCAGTTTTTATTTGTATTGGCTACTACTTCGGGAAGGATGGTGGTGCATTGCTGCCAATCGATGCGGAAATTGAAGTTGAAGTCAATGAGGTTATCGAAACAGGCGGTGGAGAAATCGCGGCCGGCGGATGTGCTGGTGCGCAGGGCAGTAAATAATCTGCCTGCCAGCAGGTGGACATTGGTTTTGATGGTGGTGTGTTGGAGCAATGCATTTCGGATGCGTTTGCCAAGGCGGGCTGCTTTTGCAAAGTCGCCGGCACATAGGCGGGTGCGGTGAAAAGCCGGATCTTTTTTACGCGTTCGGCAGTGAGGCTGATCTTTCTTACCTGGTGGTGATCGCCTTTGGGAATGAGGGAGTAGCCGGGAATGGCGGTTCTTGATATTTTGTTTTTGTAGATCATGATGTTTCGTTTTTGGATGAAGAGAATACAGAATACAGAATACAGAATACAGGAGACAGAAGAATACACGGTTGCTTCGATAGCTTCGGTCCCGCCATGCGGCCTATCGTGTGGACACATTTTTTGAATAGTTTGCGTGTTTAAACTATGCAAAAGAGAGAATTTACGGATTTAGACGACCTGCGTTTATTGTATCGTGGCAATAAGATTTTAGGGGATTTATTTAGCAAAGGAGTTCACTCGATCCCGCAGCTATCGTCTGATGAGTCTTCTGCCAAGGGGTTTTATCGTTTTTTGCAGAATGACCGTGTGAGTGAAGAAGAAATTGTCCGGAATCTGTCCGCTAACTGTAAAGCTGCCTGCCAGGATAAGTATGTGGTGTGTATTCAGGATACTACAGAAATAAACCTGAGCAGCCATAGCAGGCGGATTAAAAAAGATGAGTATATAGGTACCACCAATGCCAATAATAAAAAGGGTTTGGGTTTCCTGCTGCACCCCAGCCTGGTATTGGATGCTGTTGAAGGGATTCCTTATGGCTATGCAGATATCAAGGTCTGGAACCGGTCACTGGAGTTTAAAAGTAAACATGAGCGCAACTATAGTTCATTGCCGATAGAGGAAAAAGAGTCGTACAGATGGATAGAGGTGTCTAAAAACACCAAAGAGGCGTTGAGGGATGTAGTAAAAGGAATGGTCATTGTACAAGACCGGGAAGGTGATATCTATGAGCAATTTGCTGTTATTCCGGAAGCAGGGGCCGATTTATTAATCCGGGTAAGGACCAACCGGACATTAAAGGATAAAACAAAGTTATTCAGTTGTTTGTCAGATCATCCGGTGCAAGGCACTTATGAACTGATTGTGGATGCTAAAAACGGCAGGAAGAAGCGAATTGCCCGAATGGAAGTCCGGTATAGAGAAGTGGAAATTAAGAGAACGTATGGTAGCAGCGAAGGAGTAGTTCCATGGGTTAAACTTTGGTTGGTAGAAGCAAAGGAAGTGGGTTATGAGGGATCCGATAAGATATGCTGGCGTTTGTTAACCACCCTGGCTGTTGAAAGCGCGGACATGGCAAAAAGTTGCATTGAGTGGTATAGCTGGCGGTGGATGATTGAAGAAGTATTTAAGATACTGAAGAAAGAAGGTTATAACATAGAAGCATCGGAACTGGAATATGCTTCCTCTGTGCGAAAGATGTGTTTACTGATTATGGAAGTGGTCATTAAACTGTTCCTGATGAGGTTGTCTTATGCAGAACCTGAAGTCGCCCTTGGGGCAGAGGCTTGTTTTAGTGAGGATGAACAATTGTTTCTGGAACACCAGATTATACGACTGGAAGGCAAAACGGAAAAACAAAAGAACCCATACAGAACTCAGGATTTAAAAAGGTTTGTATGGGTTATTGCAAGAATGGGCGGATGGAAGGGCTATGAAAGTAGAAAACACCCTGGTATTACGACCCTTTGATTGGAATACAATACTTTAAAGCTGCTTTCGATGCATGGATGATAATGAAAAATGTGTCCACACGATAGGCCATGCGGCGGGAGCAATGAATACACTGTCGCTTCGAAAACAGCTGCGAGCTACCAGCTGTGAGCGAATACACGATTGCTTCGAGGCGATTGCTTCGATCATTTTTGAAAAGGAACCGGGATGAACCCGGTTCCTTTTTTTGCAGGTGTAGGGCTATCTACCAGGGTGAGCCGCCTTTGAAAGGCGACCCACCCTTTGAGAAAAGCCCCTACCCTGTTAAGGGAGTTGGTCGACCTCCCGGACCTGTAAGGAGCTAAGGCCCTTACTGAGTGGGTATGACTTGCCGTTGACGAGCTTCACAAATTCGACTCCCAGCAGGAGGAAAATGGGGAGCGGGGTATTGGGCGCCACAGCCATCTGCAATACAGAGAGTGTAGTAGGGTTATTGTCCCATGGCAGGTTGGCACTGTTTGCCCGGGTAATGGAATACTCACCTGTTGCAAAATCAATTGCGGCTGCTGCAGCAAAGAAATTGTAATGGGTGGCATTTTCGGGTGCTGCTATTTCCAACTTTGGAATATGGGAAAGCAGGTTAATGGATACCTGACCTGAAACGCGGTCGATGATAAAAGGAAACAGGGTTTTGACGGTGGCCGCAAAGGTGACACCGATGTTGAACTCAAATCCTTTAACAATGTGAGGTCTCCATTTTCCACGCGCCGAAACCCGAGATCACTGACGGGATCTGATTGCAGTATGGCCACCATGGCCTGAGTAACCCTACTGGTGACGCGGTTGTCACGGGCTTTGTTGAGCTCGGTAATCCATACGTCGCGGAAGAGTTTTCCGGATTTGCCGCCAGCGCCAAATTCCTGACCAGCCCTGCGGGTGAGGTCGAATTTGGGATCTGTCTTCATGCGTTCGGCAGAAATGGAAGTTTTCTGTCGTGCCATGAACCCGTCCTGGGATTTGTAGAAACTGAGATCGTCAATGGCTCCTTTGAGCTTGACGATGGGACTTATTTGTTTGGGCATTGTTTGTTGTTTGAAAATGTTAATGAATGTTCTTTAGAATACAGAATACAGAAGACAGAAGACAGAAGACAGAATAATACACGTTTGCTTCGCATCTTATGCTTTGCATTCTATGCTTCGTATTCCAGGCTTCGATGGCCTGCATTAACTAAAGAACTGTTTGGGACGGTTGCCCGCGGTGCAACCTATATACAACCATCATTGCTTTGGGTGGGAGGCGCCAGCTTCCCTGCCACTTTGTTCAAAAATGGGCTGTTTTTGTATTTAGTGCTATTAGCATACTCTATCTATAGGGAAGGTATACTGAAGCTATGGAGAAGGGATACTGAAGGGGTACGGATTCTTAATTACTAATTATTGATTATTGGTCGTTGACTGCTCAGGATTCTTCACGTTCTTCATTGTTGTTTTCTTGTCTTTCGTTCCATCCTTACCTTTTCTCTTTTTGTAACACTTCTCAACAAACATACGATAACGGTCAGGCCATTTCCAAATGTCTACATGTCGTTTCAGCTTTTTTGGTCGAAACGGTATAAAATCGACGTAATTAACGTCAATTTATAGCCGAAACGACATAAAAAGGTCAGGGGTATTGGAAACGGGTATCTGCGTGTCGTATGTTTGTGCTGAACAGTTAGACATAAGTATTTAATCATCGTTCTTAAACCACTTTATTATGAAAGCAAATACGATCCAGACAACAAACCAATCAGTATCTCCCTATCATGCGCAGGCTGATTTCGGAAGAGTAGCCAAGTATAATCAACTTATCTGCGACGCCTTCCATAAGCCTTTGTTCAACCTGCGTGAACAGCATTTGAACAGTCGTTTATTTGCGCGTGTATATGATGTATTGCGGAGTGACCAATTGCATGCTGCCGGATCGAGGACAATGACTTCGGGTAACCTTGGGTTACTGGAAGGCTTTGATTTTAATAAGCGAAAACCCTTGCACAGGATCTTTAACGGACCGTTTGATGTAAGGATCAACCGCAGTAAAGGGGAATGTGTGGTGGATGTGCCAAACTTTGATCCAATACGTGATCTGCGTTGGGATGGACGGATCACGCATATAAAAATACTGGCACAGCGGCGGTACTGGATTTCAGGTGTATGAAATTTCTGCCTATTTCCCAGGAGAGTGGTTTCCTGGATATTCAGAATCTTATTGGTGTGACGCTGTCGCTTCCTTTTCCTGCAAGGACACGCCGGCCACTCATCGTGGTGATGGGGATCGAGTTTTACCAGTTGGTAGGGAGCCGCTATTTTTGCGGCAGCAGGATGGGGCGAAGTCGTTGACGATAATAAAAACGAATCGCTGATTAAGGGATTATAATGGATTTCGCAGATTAGGAACTTTTGCTTCGCTGGATTCCTTTGATGGAATGGGCGGGGTTTAAATAAAAATGCTGATCGACTGTGTGGACGGGGCCCCTAAGCACGGTTGATGAATGGTAGTGTTGTGCAACACGAAATGAAGGCAGCTGTGAGCTGCGAGCTTCGAGCTACGAGCATTGAACGGTCAATCATCAAAGGTTGATGGTTTAGTGTTAGCTATCAGCAGTTTGGGTTCAGCTAATAGCTTTTAGCGATTGGGTTTTAGGGATTGGCTTCTTAGGTTTTAGCTGCCGTTATTTGCTTTTTGCAGATAGCTATCGGCTGAGGGCTATTGCCACTGGTTTTTATTTTGCCGCTGTGATCAATAAAAGCTTTGGTGAGCCAGCCACCAGGCACTGGACAGTGGTCCGCAAGCAACGGGGAATAAAAGGCAGGTTTTGGACGAGACATACAGCTACCGGAAGTTAGTTGTCTGAATCCAGTTATTAGCAGTTATGAATTAACTGTTAGTTATTAGCTGTAACCAATAGCGGATAAGGTATTGGAGAAGTAGTTATTTTTAACAATTAAAAAGTATCGTATGAGTATACAGGAAAGAATGCAGTCGCCTACGCCGCCCTTCTTTGTGAAGTTGCGGAACTGGAGTCTGATCCTGGCAGCGGTTAGCGGAACTATCCTCACCACACCGGTGGCCTTGCCGGCGATCGTGGTGCAGGTAGCGGGTTACCTGGCTGTAGCGGGCACGGTGGCTGGCGCAGTCAGCCAGGCGGTGACTGATGTTAAACAGGAAAAGTAATCATTGTTCCTGATCTGGTATTCCTATGAATTGGCCCCGTTCGGAAGAGCGGGGCCTTTTTTATCGCTGATTAAAGGATTATAGGGATTTCGGGGATTGTATGAGGTTGCCCCTGGCAGCCATTGAATAAGGAAATCCATTTGACTTAAAGCATTATGGTATTGAGTAAGTTTTCTATTCCGGACATAAACGGTTTGATTGGGGAATTCACTAAAAATTGTTATTGCCCATTTTCTAAATACCATTCAAAAAAACGAAAAGTTTCAGCACGTGGGTACAACTGATCCTGAACTGCCCGGTTATTTTCAAGGCGCATTGCATTAGGTATGGCCTTGCCGGTTAACAGTTTTTATATGTTTTATATAACCTGGCATTTTTGAGAAACTTTTCGCTCTTGTCATAATTTACAATCCTACCTTTTGCTTTCAGTTGTTCGGATATTTCATTACAATTGGCAAACAATCGGCTGGTGTATACAAAGTGAAGCAACAGCCATATTTCAAAACAAGGGTTGTTTTCAAGTACAATTATACCTGCAGCTTCGGCTACAGCTTTATCCTGCATGTATGCTGTTTGCTGCTTATCCTGGATGATTTTATCCATGTCAATAAGTGCATAAACGTAATCATAGTTTTCTGCAAGAGTTTTCGCCCGATCCAATACGCCCTTATAGTTACCGATTTTCCTGGGATAATCTGGAAAAATAGAGAGATTAGCCGGCCGGTCTGTATCACGCACATCAGAAAAATAGATGCGTTCGGTTTGCCCATCTCCAACTATTGCTACGGTATCTCTTTGTGGTTGTAGTTTGGAAGCTCTTGCCATAATTCTATTCCTCTATTAAGTAAGGGGAACCAAGATTAGGCTTTGCTCCCAATTTTCCTGCTTTGTATGCATTAATAATACTGGCATCTTTTCTTAAGGTAGCGCTGTCAAAATCAGCAGCGGAATAAAGATTGATTGAGCCGTCGTCGTTTTTTTCACTGAACCATAACGCATCCTTTCTTATGAAATCCTGGTTTTCCATCAATGAAACATTGTGTGTAGTAACAAGTAATTGCGAGTTCTTTGCATTCAGTAAGAAAACCTGCAAAAATGTTTCATTAAATCAGGATGAAGCGAAGTTTCCAGTTCATCAATACAAAGCAGCCGGGAGGCATGAATCAGTTCGTATAAAGGGCCACCCAACCCAAAATACCTTTTCGTGCCGCTGCTCTCTGATAAAATGGAAAGTGCATAATTTTTATCGTCCGACACTTTATGAACAAAATCAATTTTTCTCTGTACTGAACCACCACCAAAGAAATTTGGACCGGGAACGCCTGTTTTAGGTTTGACGGTAGTTTTTTTAGAATAGCTACCCTGGGTAAGAAATCGTGCGCCAAATTCGTTCTGTAAAATATCTTCTAAAGGAACACTGATCAGCTTGTCGGAATCAGAAACATTTACTTCTGAAATTTGATGATCGGCTTTATTCAGGAAAGTATTGATCCATTTATTGATCAAAGGGTTTTGATCAATAAGAGAAACCGTAACGTCTGTTAAGTTGTGGGTGGAAGTGATCATGCCTAACAGGAAAACGTTGAACCATCTATTCAATTTTTCCAACTCGGGGATATCAACATTTGTCTTGGCATATGCCCCGATAACTGTATTGTTATGCAGGGTATTACTTTCCAGCAAATCCCTTTCACGCACAGGCACTTTCACCTTAGTGCCGAACTGAATTTTAGCCAGCCTTTTCTTCATATCGGTTGACCTGGAAAATAATTCGGTAGGTTTGGCTGTTTGATAAAAGACGATCCTTTCGCCCAGGATGGCTTGTTTGGTAAAAGATATTTCATAAACATACCGGAGACCTTCAGTATAAAAGGATAACTCAAAACGAGATGCTTGTTTATATGGATTATTGCGAAAAAGAAAAGGCTCAAAGTCCAGTTCGATGGCTTTATCAGTTATGGGCTTGAGTAGCAATTTTCTTAAAAATTCAAATGCTTTGAGAATGGTGGTTTTACCGGAAGCATTGGCGCCGTAGATATAGGCCAATTTGAGCAGTCGTCTACCATCGGGCATTATTACCTCGTAGGCATCCTCCGTCTGTTCAGCCACTTCAAAGTTCATTTCCACCTCATCATTGACAGGCCCGAAATTCTTTATTTTGAGGTAATGGATCATTATTATGTTCGTTTTTGCAGATATTCTGCAAAAATAACACAAATAATTAAGTTTTCATAAAAACCATCAGGGGCGCTCTAAGGCAGGCGGTGACTGATGTTAAACAGGAAAAGTAATCATTGTTCCTGATCTGGTATTCCTATGAATTGGCCCCGTTCGGAAGAGCGGGGCCTTTTAATCGCTGATGAAGGGATTAAGGGATTTCGGGGATTGAATCGCTCATTGATGAATTAAAGTGATTTCGCTGATTGACGGGTGTGGTCTTAAAGCCGGCAGCGAGTGAGTAACCGCCGGTTTTGTTAAGTTTTACCTGGTCAGGCGTTTTTACGGTAAGGTCTTTTGGTACGGATGGCTGGCCAATGCCACCAAGCAAACTTTCAAATTTAAAAAAGCACCTGTCAACAGGAGACAGGTGCTTTCTCTATTGGGAAGTCATCTGTACTGGTTGGTTTACCTCAATCATGGCCTTGATCACTTTCGACTCTGGTAACAGCAGGCCTTCAAACAACTGTTTTACTTCGCTAAGCTGCATCCTGTGGGTGATATATTTTTGAGGATCGACGAGCTTTTCTTTGATGGCCCGGATCACCTGCTCAAAATCGGCCCTGGTGGCATTGCGACTGCTCATAAGTGTTGATTCCCGTTTATGAAAATCGGGATGGCTAAAGCTGAATGCTTCTTTTGCAACCCAATCAGTACAAAGGTACCCCCATGGGCCAGGTAATCAATGCCCCGGTTGATGGCTACCAGGTTGCCTGTGGCATCTACCACAACGGTAGCCATATCACCACGGGTGATGGTTTGCAATTGTTCCACTGTATTTCCCTGCATTGGATTCAGGGTATGGGCAATACTCAGTTGTGAGCGGCAAAAGGCCAGTTTATCGTCGCTCAGGTCCATGGCAATGACTCTGGCCCCTGCTACCCTGGCAAATTCCATAGCTGCCAGGCCAATCGGCCCGGCCCCTATCACTAATACGTTGTCATTTTTCTTGACCCCTGCCCTGCGAATGCCATGGGCTCCAATGGCCAGGGGCTCTACCAGGGCCAGCTCATCATAAGAGAGGGCTTGCCCAGGCAGCAATGCTGTAACAGGCACTTGCAAGTATTGAACCATGCCCCCATCTATATGCACGCCACATACCTGTATGGTTACACAGCAATTGGGTTTTCCGGAACGGCAGGCGACGCAATGGCCGCAACTCAGATAGGGAATAATGGCCACTGGATCGCCGGGTGCAAAACCAGTGTCAGGATCTACCTGCAGCAGGTCGCCGGACAATTCATGCCCCAATATGCGGGGATAGTTAAAAAAGGTTGTGTGCCGCCATAAGCATGCAGATCGGTACCACAAATACCTATGCGCCTGATGGCAACAATGGCATGGTCCTTCTTAAGCACCGGCATGGCCGCTTCGGCATAATCAAAAACACCCGGCCGGGTGCATATCAATGTATTCATCTTCATGGTATGGATCCAATTGTTTGTAGTTCGTTCCAAAACCCGGGGCCGCCGGACCTTGCCAGGTTGGCCTTCACGCAATGGACCCGGGTAGTATGGAGTAGCTGCTGTAAATATACTTTTATTATAAAAACCATACAGCCTACAAAAAAATCAACCCGCTTTGACGAATGGCTTTTGGGGCATTAGTTGTTTTGTATAAAAACCGGCCAGGTCCCGCCGCGCCGCAGGGCGGCCTCGGCCCAAATGCGTCCAAAGCCACGCGATGCGCCTGTAATGAACCAACCCTTGCTATTTCGTTGATTTTCCATACTCCTTTGTTTTTTGCATTTATTGATCCTGCAAAAATCAGGAGACGCCGCCTGCGCTGTGTAGTCAAGTTGAGGGCATTTGTAGTCTAACCGGGGTTGGTCATTCAAAGAAAATACATGATGCCCTTACTATGGGTACTGTATCCTTATATAAATCAAATAATACACCCGCGCAACCGTTTGCACATTGAAAACATATACCAGAGCCATGTGCAATCTTTGATGTTGTATGGCATGAAGATCACGGATGATGTAGATAGGGTGCGCGACGCTATTCACGATCTTTTCCTCGAATGCTGGAAATACCGGAGCAACCTGGCCGATGTAGCAGATCCCCGCTTTTATTTATTTCGTGCCTTGCGCAACAAGCTCACCAAAGCAATCGCCAATCAATCTTTCGTTAGCATCAGTGAGTTGCAGCTTGCAGCCGAAGACTTTTCGGTTACCCATATCGAGCTCGACATTATTTCCCTTGAACAGGAAACCTATAGCAGTGATACGCTCAGGAAACTGATGGACCATTTGCCCCGCCGTCAACAGGAGATCATTACTCTTCGTTTTTATTATAATTTCTCTTACGAAACAATAGCGTCGGTGATGGACATGAACTATCAATCGGCCCTCAACCTGCTGCAACGTGCCCTTAAAACCTTGCGTACCAGGTATACAGCATTGAAATCCCGCTCCTGACCGGTGCACTTACCTGTTTTTCATCCTACTTCAAAAAAATAGTTGCGCGCCGGTGAGTATATACGGTGCATTCCAAACACTATCTATCAGCAGCACCGCTTATGGATGAAAAAGAAGAACAGCTAAGCCAGTTACTGGCCGATCACCGGTTTATCGATTGGGTTGTAAACCCCGATAGTATTTACAGCAGCTACTGGTTGCCATGGATTGCCGAGCGTGATATCCATGCAGCGCTGGCAACAGAAGCACGCAACTTTATTATACTGCTCGGCGGGGCAGGAGTCCGAAACGATCATCCCCTGCCTCAGCAAGGTGTGCATAACCTGTGGCAGCAGATAGCGGACTCGGTACAACGGGAAGCAGCGACAGATACGGCCACACCCCTTGTGCTGATGAATACACAGGGCGTTGACAAACGCACCAAACGCCGGACACTCTATTGGCTCGCAGCAGCAGTAGTCATTGGCCTTGTTACGACCATTACGTTATTCTACCCGCGCAACAACGATATACGGTCGGCCATAGATACCAATAATACCACGTTATCCTCCCAACTGGTACGGTACAATGGCACCGACAAGAACCAGTTGATCTTCCTGCCCGATGGATCGAAGATCACCCTCGCCAAAGGGGCACAGGTGACTTACCACCGGCTGATGAACGGCGATACCCGTAATGTGGAGCTTACCGGCGAGGCTTTTTTGATGTGGCGAGGAACCCGGCAAAACCCTTCTTTATCTATACGCCTAAAATGGTGGTGAAGGTGTTGGGCACCAGCTTCCGGGTTATCAGCGGCGGCGAAAAAGAAACGGTACTGGTCAAAACAGGCAAGGTATCTGTATTTCTCAAAGGGCAGGATGTAGCACATGATGCACCCAATATTGTGCTGCCCAAACAAACCTGTACCTTATCCGGCGCAGCGGCAGCACTGGTTACAGCGACATATACCGGCCAGTTAAACATTGACCTGAAACTGATAATCAAAAGGAATACACTTTTGAAGATGCCTCCCTTGAATCGGTATTCAAGGCGCTGGAGAACATGTACGACCTGCCCATTCACTACGATCGCCAGGCATTTGAACATTGCTACATCAACATTACGCTGGGTAATGAGAAGCTGGAAGAAAAACTGGCTGTTATTACCCAAACCATCAATGCAAGTTTTACACTTAGCGATAAAGGCATTAAGATAGAAGGAACAGGATGTAAGTAACCCCCAATAAAATATAATGAAGCCCAACTAAAGACAACAAAAGGGCCGGCCACTCTGGAACAGTTGCCAACCCTTTCAAGGCCTTTTCATTTTCCCTTGCGAAGAATGGTGAAAAGGAGTTTTTACATTGTTCCTAAGCCATTACCCTTTACTGGCGGCCTGTACGCAATTGGATGGCGGCGGTATGCATACGGATTATAAGTACCTGGTTGATCTTTTCTATCAACACAAGGATAAGGTAAAAGCCTGTGTAAGCGGACATATTCACCTGCAAGATGAAGTGAGTTATAACCAGGTGCAATATTTCTGCAATGGTGCCCTTAGCGGTTTCTGGTGGGAAGAGGGTGATAAGAAATCAGCCGGCAAGTACTGGTACCTGCAAACGCCTCCCGGCTATGCCCTGATCGACCTTTATGAAGATGGCAGTATTGAAAACAAATACATAGCGCATCCTTACTAATAGTTATTCCGGTTATTACCTGTTTTTTGCAACAGGACGCAAAAACGCTCTCTGCAGGGCGTTTTTATTGATATCCTGCAGCGGTCTCTTTTTATGTTTGTAAGTAGCTTTGCCCTCTCCCATGGCCCCTGTTCTACTATTGCACGCACTGCACCAAAGTTGAATTGCGCTGTCAGCAATGACCTCCTGCTTTTCGGTTTTCCGGATTGATCGTATGCTGTACAAGTAAATTGGCAGCAGTGGGGGAACAATCATCCAAAAGCATGATCTTTTCGTGAAGAGCAGTCAGAAATCATTAAAAAGAGGAGTACAAATACGCGGTTATCAGCCTTTATTTGCAATAGTCAAAAAGCTTTAAATCAGGGAATGAAAAAGTTATTACTGCTACTGCTTGTGCTGATGGCATTGGGGCCTGTGCCATTGTTTTCCCAAACGCATGAGCTGGACAGCCTCAAAACCATCATTGGGAAGCATCCGCAACGTGATTCGCTGCGGGTAAGTTTGGTATATTTACCTTCAGATCTATTACTCAGACAGGGGTGATTTTGCCGCTTCTACGCTGTACGCAGATACTGCCATCCAGGTGCTGGAAAAAGGCACTGCCCGGTATGCGCTGTTCAACCTGGCTAGTTTGTATAATAATCTTGAGGAGACAGTTATAAGATGGGCGATTACCACAAAGGCATAGAACATTATACAAAAGCTACGGAACTATTGGAGCGGTATAAGCCTGAAAGGGTTGCTTCGGCGTATGGTGGACTTTCGGCCGTGTACGAGGCGATCTCACAGCCGGATAAAGCTTTTGAGTATGACAAAAAGCAATAGGGGCTGCGGAAAAAGTGGCAACAAAGCATCGATGGCGAGGCGTTACCTGAATTATGCTGAAAGGCTGCTCAACCTGAAATATTATAAAGCAGCAGACAGCATCTCTTCTGATGAAACGAAAAGCAAGATCACGCTGATGGAGACCCGTTTCAGGGTTGCCGGCAAAGACAGGGAAATAAGATCATTGCAGGATGAGAAAATGATACAGGAATTGCAGCTCCGTCAAAAGTACCTTTATTTACATCTTAATAGGTAGTGCCTTAGCGCTGCTCATCATTACCTTACTTCTCTTCCGCCATAACCGGCACCGCCAAGAACTGCAGCAGGTAAAAATCGATAGCCATGTAACGATTGATCAAACTACCCGTGTTGCCATTTACCTGATTGTACAGGAATTGGTCAACAATGTCATAAAACATGCCCAGGCAAAGGGTGTACTGGTACAATTGCATCATTCTGTTCAGGAAAAGATATTGGCTGTTACGGTGGAAGACAATAGCAAGGGGCTTAACGTAAACGCGCTGAAAGATGCTGCCGGACTGGGCTGGCGCAGCATTCAACACCGCATCGACTTTCTGAAAGGGAAAATTGATGTACATTCAAAACCTGGTGAAGGCACTTCTGTAATGATAGAGACGGGGGTATAAATATTCATTGTGATACCAACTGCATGAAAACAAAATTATTTATTGTAGATGATCATTATCTGGTAATAGAGGGCATTCGCCCGCTATTGCAGCATGAACATACTATTGAATGGATGGGGCATGCTACGAATGCTGGGTCCTGCCTTAGCCTTAAGGGAATCAAAGCTCACACAGCCACTGATCACGCGTCGCGAAAAGGAAGTGCTGTGTTTAATTGCCGAAGGGTTTACCAATGCCGAAATATCCGAAAAGCTATTCATCAGTATACCCACGGTGAACACACACCGGAAAAGCCTGCTGGAGAAATTCGGAGCTAAGAATACCGCAATATTGATCAGCATGGCCAGCAGGCAGGGGCTGATCCTGTAGTGCCGGCCAGGTGCCTGGTAAGCAGTAAACCACAAAATGGCCGTACATTAGTGGTTGAAACCACCAGATATGAAAAAGAACCTTTCAGTAGTCTTATTGCTACTTGCATTTGTCATTGGATCTGCTCAGCCGGTGAAGGAGCATGGCCGGTTGAAAGTGACCGGCGTACAGCTCCTGGATGAAAAAGGGGCGCCGGTGGTATTACGCGGCATGAGCTTTGGCTGGCATAACTGGTGGCCGCGGTTCTATACTGCAGGAACGGTAAGCTGGTTGAAAAAGATTGGGGTTGTACTGTGGTACGGGCAGCCATGGGTGTTGAACCAGACCGGGGATATATCAACCAACCTGATTGGTCGAAGGCTACCATCAAAGCGGTGATCGATGCGGCCATCAAAGAAGGGATATATGTTATCGTGGACTGGCATAGCCACAACATACGTCAAAAGAGGCACAGCAGTTCTTTACTGAAATAGCAACCACCTACGGCCAATATCCCAATATCATTTACGAGATCTTCAATGAGCCCGAACAGCAATCCTGGGCGGACGTTAAAGCCTATTCCGTTGAGCTGATAAAGACGATCAGGGCTATTGATCCGGACAATATTATTCTTGTTGGCTCGCCACACTGGGACCAGGACGTTCACCTGGTAGCCGATGATCCAATCAAAGGGTATGATAACCTGCTGTATACCTTTCACTTTTATGCTGCCACCCATAAGCAGTATTTGCGCGACCGGGGCGATTATGCCCTGAAGAAAGGGTTACCGCTTTTCATTTCTGAATCGGCCGGTATGGAAGCTACGGGCAACGGCCCAATCAACGAGGCAGAATGGAATGCCTGGATCACCTGGGCCGAGAAAAACAATATCAGTTGGATCACCTGGTCGGTAGCTGATAAAAATGAGACTTGCTCGGTTCTATTGCCTTCCGCTTCTTCCACGGGTAACTGGTCTGATAAAGACCTGAAACCATCGGGTATAAAAACCAGGGCATTGATCAGGAAATACAATGGGGTGAAATAGGTTTCCTACCTTCCTGTTCGCCCAGCACCTGGCCATTCAGTTTTACCTGGGCATAGGAGTTGACGCCATCAAACCGCACGAATACCCGTTTACCTTTCCAGCCGGTGGGTAAGGCCTAAATATGTAGCAATTAGGTTAATTTAGTTACCAAATGAAGGCACAATACCTAGATGTAGGGCTGGCAGGGGCCAAAACCATACAGATCAAGAAGGTAGACCAGGATTACCTCGATACGCCTTTTCATTTTCACCAGTCCTGCGAGCTGGTATTGATCGAAACAAGTTATGGCAAGCGCATTGTAGGAGACCGTGTAGACAATTTTGAAGTGGGTGACCTGGTATTGATGGGGCCCAACCTGCCGCATATATGGCAGAACGATAAAGCATTTCACCGGAACATGAAAGGAGGCGCCCCGGGCATGGTGCAGGTGCCACTCCCTGGCTGCTTATAGCCATTTAAGACCGGTTTGTAACAGCGCATTAAAAATCAAGATCATGAATAAACGTTTTAACCGGGTTCTTCTTCCCGTGTTGACTGGTATGCTTACGGTTTTGTCCAACAGTCTCCTGGCCCAGGACGGTAAGCCTTATGTACGGATCGCCAGCATTGTCGTTGATAGTGCACAGGTAGAAAAATACAATACGGCATTAAAGGAACATGCAGCCGCCGCTATTGCCAGGGAGCCGGGTGTGCTGACCTTGTATGGGGTATATGACAAAAACAATCCCACGCATGTAACGGTATTTGAGATCTATGCCAGTGTAGCGGCTTATCAAACGCATATTCAAACAGCTCATTTTCTACACTACAAAGCCACTGTAAAAGACATGGTAAGATCGCTGGTGCTGACTGATGTAGTGCCCATAGCGCTTGCCACGAAGCCGAAGTGATGGGGAGGGGAATGGCTACCGCTTTAATGGATCAGGCTTTGGGCGCCAGGGAATATAATTTTTCCAATACAAAGGGTATAATGATGCGCTCAACTACGTTGGTGGGGGTATCAAAGGCCAGGTAGCCTAACTGCTCCTGATATTGTTAAAAGAGGGTGTATGATGATACCGCTTTTCTACCTCATTGCTTCCCCGGGCCCCGAGGACCCAAAGAGGAGAACCCGAGGAGGCAAAGAGGAGGCAATGAGGAGAAACCGAGAAGAAACCTATGTTTTTATGTCGTTCGTCCCAATACACTCCCCGTTCGTCCCAGGTTTCCGACCACTCCGTCCCAAATTTCCAGGTGCTTTCGAGGGGAATATGTTGTTCGTCCCAAAACATCTGTCGTTCGTCCCACCTCCGCCCGAACTCCGATCTAAATTTTGACAATTGGGTTAGAAACTGGTTTAGATTTGTTCTATCAGTCACTGCAAAGGGGTTTTCACTTAGGGATAACAGGAAGAGTGAACTTGTGAACCCTCTCCTTGGCAGGGTCTGGTACAACAAACAAAAATTTTAAAAATTGAAAATTTATTACTCATGGCACATTCAAATAACAGTATTGTAACTGGTAAATTCAGCGGAACCCTCGGAAAAGAGTTGGTGTTCCGCGATTGGGACGGCAAAACAGTAGTGGCGAAATCTCCTAAAAAGAAAGGGAGGTCCAACGCCCGGGCAGGCCGAAACACAGAAAAGGTTCCTGCGTGCTTCAAGATTTGCACGGGTGTTGTAAAAACCCTAACCAGGGTATGGCCGCGGCTTATGCTACTAATCTGCGTCCCAGGCAAAACGTGTATAGCAGGGCGGTGGAAGATTATATGAATTCACCCGAAGTTTTCAGCATCCATACACGCAATTACACGGGTGTCAGTGGCGGCAAGATTATTGTTAGCGCCATGGACGATTTCCGGGTAGTAAGTGTACGGGTGGAAATATATGCCGCCAACGGACAACTGCTGGAATCGTCTAATACAGCACAAGATCCCAATAATAGTCTTGACTGGAACTTTACTGCCACGATGGCTAACAGCCTGCTGGCTGGTAGTAGGATCGTTGCAATCGCAACCGATGTTCCGGGCAATGAAGGAATAATGGAAGTTACGCTGTAATGGTTTTACCAGGAAGGTGTTCCGGCTCTCCGTGAACACCTTCTACTTATTTTTGATAGACTACAAAACAAATTATATGAGCAAGTTATCAAAGCGTCATTTTTGGGAATGGTTCAAACGCCATCACCAGGAATATCTTTCGCTGAAACAAAAGTCTAAAAAAGAAGTCACGTATTGGCTACAGGAATTGAATGCTCACGTACGGGCCTATTTCAAATTCTTTGGGTTTACCCTCGTAGTACCTGACCAGGGAACTGCCCGGTTGACTATTACGGTAAAAGGCAGGTCCAATCATTTTAAAAAGGCAGATGCATTTGTTGCCACTGCTCCCGACCTGCCCGGCTGGAGTTTCCATTCACTGGAAGATCCTATTCCTGTAGATTCTTTTTATTGGAAGAACAACTGGAAGAAACGGGTATCGATCCCTGGGATTTTCAATTCTCCATTGGAGGTGAACATCCGGAGGATGCCGTTATTACGATGTATCACCCGTTGTACACGACAGACTACAGGTCTCTTTTTTTGGAATCGGCTAATCAAACAGTCTTTCACCTATTGGGAGAACGATCTTTCGGGCTCGATGTCACTTACGTGGAAGTGGACAATCTTTCCTGCGCCGATCCTGAAGAATTATACAGGTTGGAACAATTGGCCGTCCATATCGGCAGGCGCAACTCTTCTATGGTGGTCAACCAACTTGGAACATTAGTAATTATACATTAGCAGATCATTGGCTGTTTCTTTTTTGTTATTTTAGATTTTGTCATATTTGCCCCGCATGTCCATGCGGGGCATTTTTGTCCGGCTAATCCTAACAGAGTAAGACTGAGTGCAAGTATACCCACAATAATAAGCAGTACATAAATGGTGAGTAATCTTTGATGAAAATATTTCATGAATTTATCATCTTTAAAAACAAGAAAGTAATTAGGTATTCCGAATAATAACGAAATACCAGCACCCCAATAGGCATCACACTTAAAGGAATTATCAATCAGTAGCTGATATGCACTTATCAGTGCATAGATTAAAAACTGCACCATAAGCAATGTCCCAAAAATGCACCTAAATAGGGGATATCAGAATTTACTTTATTCCGGAGAAAGTAAAACAGCCCGCATACAAATTTCTTATACAGGACCAGCATATTATTTAATCGTCTTTCAATAATGGTAATTTTGGTCGCTTCAGGCCCATAATAGATCACCAATCACTTCATAACATTTTACATAAACTCATTTATCCTTTCCGGGGAAATGCAGCCATCAGAACGAATATAAGGACAAACGAAGCTATGCAGTAGATTACAAGATATCTTCCACCTTTCTTTACCTTGGCTTCATTATACTGAAGAGTTTTTATGTCCTTTGGTTTTACCAGGTAAGCAACAAGGAGGAAAATTGGCAAAAGGAAAAGCGCCATTTTCCAATATTTTACCCTTGTGAATCCCCTTTTCTCGCTGGTAAAATTTCATCAATTCCATTCAAAACAATGAGTACTTGAACAATGTGAAAAAAAAATCAGTGTAACTACAGCACACAACGCACTGAAATAAGGGATGTGTCTTGTTCCTCCTGTTGAATAATACTTGTAAAAAGGTACATTACAAATTTTAATGTTTTCATGATTCTTATTTACAGCACTATCAGCCAGGTTGAAAAACATACAGTAAGGGCATACTTCCTGGTACCTAAATTACAAAGACCCATCTATCTTACTATCAATATAACAATGTTGCCAATTAAAATAACGCAGTAGCAACTACCTTAAATGCGGCTGGATTAGTTTCGCTTTTCAAACGACTGGAAAAGAGAAGCCGCAATGTATAAAATCTTGTTCCAGACCACTTTCATAAACAATGTCCTGATTAAGCTTGCCTTAACTACGAGCCGAATCGGGCCCTGCGATCACCTTCAAAGAAAGGCTACCAACAATTATTACCACAATTATTAGCAGTACATAAATGGTGGGTAATCTTTGGTGAAAATATTTCATGAATTTATCGTCTTTAAAAACAAGAAAGTAATTAGGTATTCCGAATAATAACGAAATACCATATCCCCAAATAGCATCACACTTAAAAGAATTATCAATCAGTAGCTGGTATGCACTTATCAGTGCATAGATTAAAAACTGCACCATAAATAATGTCCCAAAAATGCAGCAAATTTAGGGATATCAGAATTTACTTTATTCCTGAGAAAGTAAAACAGCCCGCATACAAATTTCTTATACCAAATTAGCATAACTTATTTTTTAATCATTGCTCCATAACCAGTTTTCGGCAAGTCCATAAAGAATGGCAACTCCCGCTCCATACGGACCACCCAATACTCCAATTGCCTGAACAAGACCGTTTACAATCAGATGCGCTCCAGATATCTCTCCTCTATCATATTTATTCCAATCATTGATTACACTAATACCAGCGGTAACAATACCCAAGCCCTGAAGCCCCACTTTCATTCCTTTCACCACATTTCTGCCAACCTCTACTGTTCTACCGGTTAACGGCACCTCAATATTTACCGGTCTTGTTCGAAGGTAGGGATTATTCCTTAGCATCCATTTCTCATTGCCTCCCCATATTTGATCCAGCCTATTATACTTTTTCCAAGCTGTCCCAACCTGATATTCAATGCCCGAGGTTGGTGCGCCAAAAGGAGTCAGAAGATCGTTAATCTTGTTAATTACTGGCGGATTTCCAGCTAACAACTTCATTACTTTTTCGGAGCTATAAAAGTCGTATCCTATGTTTTCATCCGTCATGGTCGGATCTGAACTTGAACTGATATTATATCCTTGGCCACCTTCCTGACGATCTACTATAACATTGTATCGTTCCCCACCTGATCGATACTGGAATAACCCCTTTACCATTCCCTCTGAAACATCCCTTATTTTTAAACTTCTTAGCACTTCTTTAAATGATCGCGCCCAGTTAGGTTGGCTACCCCACAAGTTATTTTGGGTCATATAACCTGCTGCATAACCCAAGGCCTCATCATTGCTGCCAAAAATGTAACATACCCGCCACCGGTATAAAAGATCCCATTCCCCCTCCTACTGCACTCCAATGCCCTCCGGCAGCAGAACCAAAAAGGCTTTAACCAGGCCGTCTAGTTCCTTCTGCGTTAATGCACCTGTAGGGTCATTGTAAGTAAGGGGGTTATTGAATCCAAACTGGTAGGGGTTGATGCCAAAAGTTTGTTCGGCGAGTATATCAATCCCATTGAAACGGCCGATCTGAGGATCGTATTTACGGAAGAGCGTATTGTAGTAGTTAAGGCCAAAATCTTCTTCCAGTTCGGTACCACCATTGAACTTCTCGGCGGTGGTTTGCTTCAACAAGGCCTTGTCGCTGATGGCGGCCATCTGGAGGCCAAAAGGATAATAGCTTTGTTCCTGAACCAGCGGGCCGGTATAATGCTTTACGTTTAGGTCGTCAAAATAAACGTCCTGCTGGCTTTCGTTGCTAACGTACACATAAAGATAGCCATTCCTGGTAATGGATTGCAAAGGAGCCACCAGGGCCTGCTTGCTACTACCGGGCTGCACTTGCTGTACGCCCGAATTGGAAGCTACATAATTAAACTGGTTATCGAATAAGATCCAGTTGAGATAAGCCTTCGGTTTTGTATTGTCGTAAGACCGGCCATTGAGGAACTGCACCACATTCGGACTCAGGGCATTGCCAATTCCAGTGACATCACCCAGCCCCACTTTACCCCCGCTGCTGCTTACCACACCCCACCCAATACAGTTATTATTTCTGACGCAAGATCTACTCCTCCCGGCGGGGGCTGAACAGCCCCATTGTAAAAGCATAAGTGCTGATCTGCACTTTATCGCCGGCCATTACTTTTAATACCAGGGAAGGGCCGGTCTTTTTATTGACGCCGGCAATGGCATTGAGGCGGGCCACCTGCAAGTTGGCATTGTCGGTATCAAATCCGGCAGGCTTGGCGGCAACGGTTCGTACGGGCGTATATACATTGCTGAACAGGGCATTGACCACGGCACTGTCGGCAGTTTCCATGGTGGCGGCATATGTAGCCGTATCACGGCCTTCGGTGAGCACGGTACGCACATTGCCCAAATGGTCTTTTATGAAATAATCGTATTCAAAAGCATAGTAAGTCGCACCAGATACGCTGTTCTTCTTTTTTGCATACCTTATACGCCCCTCTTCCTGGAGTACGTATTGTAAGGTATCGTTGAGGTAAACAAAACCATTGACGTACACATAATTCTTTATAACACCGCTAACGTCTTTTACTTCCCTGCGTAGCTGAACCCCACCCGCATCATAAAAGTAGCTGATACGTCCTTTGCCGGCAATAACGATGGAATCGGGTTTATTCATAAAATTGTAAACTGCCCCGGAACCATTGGAAGTGGTATGCAAATGACGATTGTAATCTTTGGTGATATTGCCATTGACATCATAGGTATAATCATCAGCAGCCAGGGCGGTATCCTTGAAATCGCCCATGGGGCTCAGGTCGGCAATACCGTCGGCTACCTTTTGCAATTGATTGCTGTTGGCCAGGTATTGGTAGTTGAGCGAGTCGATGGTAGCAGAATTACCCAGCTTTAGCCCCCGCTGCTTCATAGACAGTATATTGCCATTGGCATCATAACCCAGGCCGCTCACGGTATAATCTACAGGGTTATTGGTCCAGGCGGTGGAACCCTGGTTCTGCTGGGAAAAATCGGCTGTCTTCAGCCGGTTGGCTTTGTCGTAGGTATAACCATAGGCCCTGGCGATGCCATCACCGGCAGCTTTCCATTTGGTACCGGCAATTGCGCCATTGAGCTGGTTGGTAGTAAAGCCATAGTCGAAGGACATGGATTCACCGAAATAGTTTGCAGTACTGCCTGCGGTATTGATGTAGGCCTCATTAATGCCAGTAAGCCAGCCACGGATATGGTAACTGTAATTTTGGGTTTCGGTATTTGCGCCGAATACCTTTGTTTTTACCTGACCCAGTTCATTATAGGTGTACTGGCTCACCACTGTTTCGGGTGTATTGTCGAGTTTCTTTGCCAGGGTCAATAACCTACCTACGTGATCGTAGGTGAATTTGGTGAGCATGGTATGGCTTTGGGCATTGGTACCCGCTTTCTGATGTTGAACATGGGTACGCAAAATTTTTCCACTAAAGCTATATTGCATGGTAGCAATATCGGTACCACCGGTATAATTGGTGGAAGCTATTTGAATGGCCTGGATATTGTTGTCGTAAATGGCCAGGGTATATAATACAGTGGCGCTATTCAACACAATGCGTTTATTACCAGTTAATGACCCCCGCAGGCGGTTGCTGGCCGTAATGGGCTGCGCATACTCGGGAGATGCATTGTAGCTGGTGATAAAATTAGTGCCGTTGATGTTGGTGGTAACCAAACTGCTGCCCAGGGGCGAACCGCTGGCAGCTACCCAACTGTAATCATCATAATAGTTAATGGACAAATAGGTGAAGGTAGCCCCTGACGGCAGGGGGCTTTTGTTGACGTTGACGCCCTGGATCACGGTGGTTTCACCATCGGGACCGCCCTGGGCAGCGGCTGTTTGGGTGGTGACCAGGGTTTGCAGGTCGGTGCGGGTGCCTGTGTAGGTAAGCAAGCCACCGATCAGCGGGCGGTTCATGGCATCATACAAGATGGCGGACCACTGGGGCTGCGCCTGCCCACGCAAGCCTGGGTCTTGTGCAAATACTACCCGGTCGCGAATATCATACACGATATAGCTCTTGCCCTGGCCTGGTATGCGCTTCATTACCAGTCGCCCGCGGTGATCATAGTAATAAGCATAACACAGGTTGGTATTGATGGTGGGGTTGGCAGTGAGGTTCCAGTTGGCCGTAGCATTATTGAGGGCTTCTACAGCTTTGGGGGTAATGACCAGCCGCAACTGTCCCATTTCATCAAATACATTGTAGGTACAAAGCCAGCCTGCATGGCCAGTGGATGGAACAGCAGCTACCTGGCTTTTGGTTAAAACGGTTCTTCCTGCTTCATCAATGTATTGGATGGTTACGGCCCCCTGTTCGTCGGTTACCTGCATCACCATCAAGGTACCGGGTAGGTAGGTAGTGGTGGTGGCAGGGATATCGTCTTCGCCGGTGATGGCAATGGTCCACAGGCGTACGCTATCGGCTATTGTATTGGTTCTTTGGGTAGTACTGATGCCCTGTCCCATGCCTGTCCAACTGGTGCCGGGAGCGGTTGATTTGGTCAGGCGGTTAAGTGGCGACCCGTCGAAAAACAACTGGCTGTAATTGTATTTTTCATTGGGGAAAAGGGCCTTATAGAATATGGAATCCTGGTAATAGGGGTTCTTTTAAACTGGCCATCCTTGTTGTTTCCGGATTGGGCGGCAAAGGGCAGGTATTGGGTGCTGACCCTACCCCACTCGTCGTAGTGAACGGCTGCTACGAGGTCGTTTTTGGCTGGTGTAGCCTGACGGGTAACGCTTTGTATGGGTCGACCATAACCGTCCTGGTATTGGGTTTGAATGCCCACTTCATTGACGAGGGCGCTCAGGCTGAGTTGTGTAGTATCCTGTATGGGTTTGAGGCTGGTATAGGTCCGCACAAAGTTGGCGGGGTGGCATAAAAAGTGTCCGGTAGTTTTTTGAGGGGCACTATGGGTGCGCCGGGACCTGTGGCCCCAGTGGGCAGGTTGGTTTGGCCGAATGTTGTGGCAGTGCCCAGCAGCAACACGGGTAATAGCCGGAGGCTACGGAATATCCTCACTCGCCTCCGGCGAGCAAGTGAGCGATCTAGTGAGAACAGACTATATAAAAACTTATACATAAAGCAGGTTATAATAGGTTATTGGGATCTATTGGTTAATGGCGTTTTCGAGATCGGTGTTGAGGGGATCGATGACGTTGGAAAATACGCCCACGAGCCTGCCTTCCTTATTGACCAGGTACTTATAAAAATCGGCTTGCACAGGGCTGTCCATTGCCCCGTTGGCCGACGACCGGGTAAGCCATTGGTACAATGGGTGCATACCCGTACCACTGACGGTTGTTTTGGCTGCCAGTAAAAAACTAACGGGATGTATTGAGCGGATGGAATCGCCAAGGGCCGCATCAGCAATAGGTAAGTGGCCAAAATCGTTGGAAGGAATGGCTATTACCACCAATGCGTTTTTATGCTTTTGATACAATTGTTCGAGCTTTTCCAATTGGCCGGTATAACGGCTACGGGTAGCAATATTGACGATCAGGATATGCTTACCCTTGTAATCGCTGAGCCGGATGGTATCGCCGTTGATACCTGTAAGGGAGTATTGATAAATATCGCCTTGCAACAAGAGGGAAAGCGACAGGTATAATATATTGAACATGGTTTGTTTTTTTTTTTAGTTTTAAAAAGTCCGGAAGAAAAATTCTTAGTTGGTTTCGACAAGCTCCTTCAGGTCAGGGTGAGCCGCCCTTGAAGGCGACCCACCCCTGGACAGGCTGGTAACATTAATCACAAGCCGCGTTGACAGGGCAAGCGGTATCCCTGTATTCCACCCAGGCATATACGAGGGAGCAGTCGCTGTACTTCCAGTACAGGGTACATTTCCATTTCCAAACGCCGGTCTCTTTGGTCCACAGGGATGCACCTACTACCAGGATGCCGGTCTCGCATTGACAGTTGATCAGTTTTTCCGGTGGGGAGGTACATGTAGGGGCACAGGTAACGCAATCGTTGTGATCAAGTATTTTACGAATGGTATTGTAGGTATCGCTGTATGGATTCATATCCTGTTCGATCCTGTCCACTTTACCATTGAGTGGTATTTGGCATTCGGTTCCCTGATTTTGCCAATCGGGGTTGTTATTAATGGCGATAGGATTATTGCCATACTCATATTTCCTCAGGATGTTGAGATCTTTATCCCGCAATGCCTGAAGTCGCCCTATTTTATCATAAGCATAATAACTTATGGTATTATTGGCATCGGCAGCGCTGGTGATGCCCAAGACAGGATCGTAGGTAGTAGTAGCCATATTGGCTTCGCGTGGGTGTAGTCGCAATTCATCGATGAGGCCGGTACCGCTGATCGTAATGGTGGTAGCCCCTGTGACACTGGCCTGGTACAAGTTCCAGCCATTTTGGGTAGCCAGGGCTGTGCCAACCCCTGTTCCATTGACGCTTACAGAAGCGCCAGCCTTAGCCCACAGGAATACCAGGTAGATACGGGAAGCGGTTAGTCCGCTCTTACTGATAGCGCCTCCTGATAATTGGTAAGACCTGTTGCCCGTTACACTGCTGCTATAATCGCGGTTGGTGCTGCCAATGGTCCAGTTGCCGGTCCCGTCTGATTCAAAGCTGGTATAGGCCATATCGGTGTAGGGTGTATTGGCAACCCTGGCAATAGCGAATTGATTGGCATAGTCCATGACCAAAGCGCTCCTTTCGCCCGACAAGGCATTTTTCGACTCCAGGAGATTGCCCTTGGTATCGTAGGTGAGGAAGTTTTGTTGTGCTACCAGCCAGGTACTGTTGCGCACCAGTGATGCCGGATTGAAAGCACCGATCACTGATTGGGCTACGGGTGCATTTGACTGCAAGGCATAAACCGTCAGCGGGCGGATATAGCCCTGCGGCAATTGCTGGTAATCGGTAATACCTGCCTGCAGCATCCTGGGATTGGCATCGCCCACGATCCAGCTTTCGGCCGAAACCTGTGCACTGATGATACTGCTGTCCTTCATTTTTTTAATAGCACCTGAGGTCAGTGTATAGTGATAAGGATAATACAAACGTTTTTCGAGTGAAAGCGACCGGGTTTTATTGTAGGGGGTGGTGACTTTAACCAGGTTGTAACTGGTATCGTATTGCATGGTTTGTTCTGCCACCTGAATGGAGCCATTGGGGTGATACAAAGAATCTACGCTGGCTACCAGGTTGACGCGGCCGGATTCGGGGAAATACCCCTGGGCTACATAGAGTTCTGTACGCGGCGTGGATTCCAGGTTGGGATCGCCATTATAAGTAATAGAGAACCTTCCTTGTTTGACAGATTGGAATTGGCTGTTGTTATAAGCAACGGTGGTAATGTCGTAGGTATTTCTTTTCACCTTTACCAGGTTGCCCAGGCTATCGTAAGTAGTAATACGTTTTGGTAAGCCCAGTGCCCAATCGCGTTGTACAAGGGGTGGGTAAGGGAAAAGGGCTGGTGCATTGCTGGTATTGGCATCCTGCAGGGTGGTGAATTCATATACTTCCCTGCCCAGGTTACGGCTGGAGGTGCCTTTGTATACCACTACACGGCTATATCCTACGGGGCTACCCTGGGTATATTGGGTGTTCTTCACAGGATCGCTGGAAATAGCGGTATAGTAAGTGGTAGTAGCCAATCCATTGACTACTGTTCTTTGATAGGGATAATCGTATTTAGGTAAGGCACCGAGAAAGCCGGAGCTTTTACCATCGGCTGTAAGGTAATTGTAAGTAGCCACTGTATCCCATTTTTGGGTGACGGGATCATACGATAGCTGCTGTTTGATCCTTATGCCGCCTGATATCACTGAATTGGCCAGGAATGATTGGTTGAGCCAACTGATATTCAAGGGCACAGCAGCAGGGGCAGTACAACCGGCCGGCATGCTGGTGCTGACCTTGTATTGCGCATTGGGGCCATTGAAGGAGAAGTTTAAAGACCCGAGTTGGAACAACTCTGATAAGCTGGTAGCAAAACTACCATAAGTGGTCAATCCATCGGTACTGGTGACCAAAATCGTTAGATTACAAGTGCCTGAAAATGTAGGGGCAAACAAGGTTAAATAATCCGGCACGCTGAATTTTAAGGTATGGAGATTGTTTTGTGCCTGACTGCAGGTAATGGTAGTTTGTGCGTTGACCCTGGCATCGGTAATAGTAGCATTTTGTTGTACATAAGCATAATCGCAAACATCATTCGACTCATACAGGTACCTCGTAGTACTACCGGAGGGATCGGCAATGCTAAATAAGGTACTTGCCCTGGACGAAATTGGGGAGGCTGTTCGATTGGCCCCATTATAAATACCTGGCACTGTTGGAATAACATTGATCCCATTATCGGCTTTGTTATAAAAACCCCAGTGATCTCTTTTATTGAAGAAGGTATCGCCGGCCGAACCAACTGGTTTAAAATAAGGTCCGTAATAACTAAACTGGTAAGCGGGTATAGTTTCAGTGGAGGTATACTTTTGTAAACCATTCAGCAAAGTATAGTCCATCCCTACTTCGGGTGTAAACCATTTGAACAGGTATCCATACCTGAATACGGAGTCACTGATCTTGATCTTGTCAATGACGGAATCCTTTCCATCGTAGGTATACAGGCGGTGGTACAGGATACTCACCTGCTTATTACCCGGGAAACTGATACCGGCCAATTTCTTGAAATACCTTGTCCTGGTTCCTGTAGGGGTATACCTGAAATCGGCAGCCAGGGTATTGTTGTTTACAAACACTGTTTGCGGATAAGCAAATGCATTGGTTTGGTTTAAAGTGGTATAGGAAAAACGGATGGTATCGGTACCAAAGGTGCAATGACCTGGCTCAGGTACCAGGCGGTGGTATAATTGGTATTTTTATACCCGATGGCAAAATCGGGTGAATTGATATTTTCATATTCCAGGTCATTGAAAACATACTTAGTCCCATCTTCTGCTACCATGTAAAAGGAGGTGATGGGGCTGTTGGCAGCAGCGGTATAGCCAATGCGTAATTTGGAAAGGGGTACCACCACAACTTGTTTGTTCTTTCCGACATAGAATTTGCCGGACCGGCCATTGACGTTGAACTGGAACACATCCTGTTCTGCATCCAGGGAATCGTAATAGTATTTGGAAGCATTGTTGCGGTAATTGACCGGTAAAGCAGGGGCGTACATATATCCGGTGGCATCGATGTCATCAGGCCGTCCCCGGACGGTTCGGGTAATCACACCGCCTGCATTGAGGAACCACCCTATGCCGGCCGGAGAAGGGGCTTCATTGACCCTGATGCCTCCGCCGCCAATATAATCCAGCGTTACAGCCAGCGATAGTCCACCGGGGCTGCTGTATTGGTATAGGGGAAAGAAACATTGGGCGTACCGGTATACAAATTAATACCGGCATTGGCCTGCTGGTTGGCTGCATTGGCCGTACCACTCAAAGGGGCAAAATTGGCATCGCTGGGAGCTTGCGCCAACAGGATCATGCTTTTTAGCACCAGGGCTACGACGAATAGGGGTTTACATTTCATATTAATTGACATTGAACTTATTATCGAAGTTTAGAAAGCGTATCCAATACGAAATTTGATGGCTTGGGTGCGGGGCACCTGCTGGTAGCTCAGAAAATCCCATAGCAATTGCGCCTTTGTTTTTTTTGAATGTTTTGCTGCGCAAAGAGATCACCTTACTGATGCCCAACAGGCCACTTTGTTTCCATAGGTGGGTATCCGGTCCATCAGTTGTTGACGCAGGTGTGGCAGGCTGATAATTGTATTCAAATCCACCAGAGGCATAGAAGCTCTTTTTCAAACGCATATCCAGGTATGACCTTACACCCATGCCCTCGCTGGTGATACGGATATGGTTGATATTTTTGCCCCATCCAACTTTATAGCTGGCGCCTATGCCTACTACACTGTTATCGTTCAACTGATAACCAACGCTTAGACCCAAATCGCTGGTTGTAGGAAAGAAAAGGTTGGCCCTTACGCTTTGGAGGTTGGCGCCCAATTCCAGTCTTTGAAAAAAGTTTTGCTCCGCTGGCTATTGCGTTTAAAACCGGGTATGTCCAGTTCGGCTCCACCTATTCCCAAACGGCTGATCTTTTCTTTCATGGTATATAGCTGGGCCTGTGCAGCCTGTATTTGTTGTTGTACCACCTGCATGGCATTGGGGCCGCCTGCAGCCAATTGATTTTGCAGGAGTTCCTGTACTTGGGTTCTTGTTTGCAAACCGGTTAAATTGGCTGCATTGCCATAACTTCCGGGCAGTCCAAACAGGCGAGCCAACTCACTGTGCTCCTTCATAAAATCCTGGAATGCAGGCAGTTTATTTAACAACGCCAATAGCTTGCGTTGCATTTTATCCGGATCATTGAGCAGTGCCTTGTACTCCTGTACCTGTTGGGTGTAGTAGTAGGTTTCTTTGTTAATGGCAGCATAGCAAGCGGTGATCTCTTTGGGTAGACTGGTATAATTATCCAATGCCTGCTTAATCAATTGTTTGCGCTGCAATAGAAAGGCTTTTATTTGTTCGGATTGTTGTAGTTTGGATTGTAACTGCTGAACCTGATGGAGGGCATTGCTGACCTTGTCCTTTATTGCTTTTGTGTTGGTGAGCAGTTGTTGATTTTGCAGGAGAAAGGAAAGGCTGGTTTTGAGGGAATCGACATGGGAAAGGTATTCACCATTTTCATCAGGAGATTTATTTACACTGGTTATCAAGGCCTGATAATTGGTTGCAGTAGACTGATTGAACAATTGGTTGGCGGCAGAGGAATCGAGCTGGTGCAGCTTTCTTTGTAACCGGGCTTCCTGTTGCTGGATTTTTTGAGGTAGTTTTTGTCTGCCGGTTAAGCTGGTCACTTAATAGGGCAACGCGCCGGGCAACTTTATCTGTGAGGCGGGATTGAAGCTCAGTGACCTTAGATAAGGTCGCCAACTCCTGGGCAGATGTATGCAGGTAGCAGGCCATCAGGCATACCATCATCAACACACTACTCTCCTTCTTCATGCTGCGTTTGGGTTACAGGGTTACGGGTATCAATAATTGCGCAAAGAAAAAGCATCCGGTTAAAAAGACAGGCAATTATTATTTTTTTATTTATGATCATTTTCGTATGTGCAAATAGTTGCATATATGATTTTCAATCGGTTACTAACATGCGCCAATTTGAAAAATACAAAGCCACCCTCCAGGCAATTACTGGTACAGATTGGCTTATTCCTTTTGCGTATTTGTCAAAAAAGAATATGGTGCAATTGTTCTAAGGAAGTTGATTATTTAGAAGGGATAACACCTAAGGGGGTGGGTTATGTCAAATAAAGACCATTGAATCTATCCTACTAACTAAAACAAACAAACAGAAGGTAGGTACTAATTCCTTACTGTTTATCTTTTTGCAACCTAATCGCAGTTTACGCGGATTTGGATGGATTTCGCTGATGAAGGGGTGAGTGGGAAGTAATGAGAAAGGATGAGGGTTGTAGCCCATACCACTCCGCGCAGTTTTATGGCGGGCAGCCTACTATTGAAGCTTTTGCCAGCTATTGAATCAGAAAAATCAACTAATAATTTAATCGGGCTATTTTATTTAAAAAATACCCCGATTAAATTATGTCAAATATGACTCATGCTTGTTTTCCTATTTTAAGGAGCAAATACAGGTAAACGTTCTTATATAGATACTGCTGTTTTAATAGCAAATGCTCCCGAACAGATGCTTATGGAAAAGGTATTCCCACTATACCGATCTTTATGCGCCCTGCTTTTTCGAGCTCGTTGCCATTGGTTGTTATTGCTGTGCTCTTGTGCAGCGACTACCCTTCACGCGCAATTGCCTGATCCTTCGTCCTTTCCCTACCGTTCCTACCCGGGGCAGCCGGGGTTTGGCATCCCGCGCATCTGGCAGATGCCCCAGGTACCACCGGTAAATGGATATGTTCCACCCGGTTATCCTCCTTCTCCCGCACTTGATCCTGCAGTTATTAATGACTGGAACAGGCGGGTGCTCAATGGCTCATTACATGGAAACCCACATATTCATGTCTTTGATGTTTCCATCCAACCTGCCGCTGCAACCCATGCAATTGTCAGATCAGGAAGTTTATGAGTTGTCAGCAAACCGGGAACGGGATATACGGCTGGCCCGTACCAGGGCCTACCGGAAGACATTTAAGATGCTCCAGACCATTAGCCCGGACAACTATTCACTGACGATGGTGCAGTTCCTGGTGGAGAATGCCTATTATGATAATGCCTATGATTTCAACTCCTTCGATAGCCTCATCCGTTTTCATGGCGCTGCTATGCGTCAATTTTTGAAAAAGGAGGGCTTACCGCTCAACAATACCACGTTAAACTATGGCATCCAGCAATTGTTCCGGCGCAACCTGACGCTGCATGACGAAAAAGGCAGGTTGATTACCTTAAAACCTTTGACGTATCATTTTAATGATTTCAAAGGAGTAAACGATTATAGTCAACTTTTTACGCTGAAGCTGCTGCAAAGCGGCAAAGGGCAATGCAATAGCCTGCCACGCCTATACCTGATGGTGGCAGAGGAACTGGGGGCGCAGGCCTATTTATCACTTGGGCCTCAACATTCTTTTATTCAATACCCTGATGCCCGGAATAAGCTGGTAAATTTTGAAACGACCAACGGAACGGTGGTAACCACGAACTGGCTGATGCAATCGGGTTATATCAACGCCAATGCTTTAAAGATGAAAACTTACCTGGATACGCTTTCCAGGCGGGCGTTGTTGCCAGGAGCCTGTGCGACCTGATGCTAGGCTATGTACACAAGTTTGGCTATGATGAACTGGCGGAAGAAATGCGCCAAAGAATACTTCAGATTGACCCGCAGAATTTAACGGCACTGATCGTTGGGGCCAACCTGAAGACGCAGGAGGCCTTGGATAAATACATAGCGGCAGGCAAACCTCCGCTGCAGGAGCTTGATAAATACCCTGCTGTACAGGCTGTAAGACAGGAAATGCTGGCGGCCTATGAGCGGGTGGATGGGCTGGGGTACCAGGACATGCCAAGCGGGGCCTACCAACGATGGCTACGCTCGATAGAGCAGGAAAAAAACAACGGGCACAACAAGCCCTGCAGCAGTCGATACAGGATGATATCAGGCGGCTGCGAAATATTAAGGTCACGATCACACAAAAAAGGGGCGGTAAGCCGGCCCGCACAATAATATGAGACGCACTGCATCATTTGTTATTGTAATCATTTTGTTGGGCATTTAGTCCAAATATTTAAGAAATGAAAGCCCTTACTATTAGCCTTTGGCTTATATACTTGCTGTTGTCTTCATTTGTCATCAAGGCGCAAGTCGTTGAAGCGCGCCAGGTATTACAAGCCTTACAGAATGAAATAGATCCAAGACTGACCTTTGCAGATTCGCTATCACCGCTGAAGTTTAGTAAGCCTAATGATAAAAGAATACCCCTCACTAAAAAGAATGCAAGGAGATCAGAAAAAAAGTCATCCAACAAAAGGGCTTACACTCGATCACTCTTACTTCCCAGAAGGTCGGTTTATTTCCGCGGCCCGCGTTTATGAGACCATTATTAAACCGGATTCGGTCAGTAGAAACTTTATCCTTTCCAATAAACCCTTTTACCTGATCTCTCAACCCCTTCTTTTCAACAATTCGCAAAATGCCATTATTGACGTAGACCTGCTAGGAAGACATGGCATCACCTATATACTGGAAAAGAAAAATAATGCATGGGTAATAAAAACAGTGATTGCCCGCTGGTATGCTTCGGGCTAAGTGCATGGATATTACAATAATAAATAACAATTTAAGGAAGGGTGAGCAGGGAAAAAGTTATTTAACTCAAAATAAAAATAGTAAATGAGCGGAAGGCGCTATTCGGAAGGATTTTATCGGGGCATATTCCTTAACCTATTCCTTTTTTATTATCCATGTAGTTCGTTTGCACAAACAGCGGAAGACAAATTGACCTTTCAAGTACTTAAAATTGTTAAAAGGAAATGGACCTAAGTGTGCCAATCATTGACAGTCTGCCCCCTTTCGTTGTTACCCGGTTCGGAGCTGACTACAAGCTAACCAGAAAAGAGATCAGGGAGATCAAAAGGCAAGCTCAAGATCAAAAAGGTCTAAAACTAAATGAAGAAAATTTTAATGGAGGCCGCTTCATTCCTGCCGCACCAATCCTTGCTGCGTTCAAAGATGTGGATTCTGTCAGCTTCAAGATTATTGGTAAGCAAAAGCCATTTTACATGATCTCTATGCCCGTCTTTTTAACAATCAATGCAATGCTATACTATATCTTAATCTTATTGGGTCCTATAGTGCTACTTACATTCTTGAAAAAGGGGACAAGAGTGGATCATTCAAAAAACCATTCCTGGCTGGTACGTATGGAATAGCAAATACGTGCCAATGCCCCTTTATGGAACCATCAGAATGGAAAACTTAATACTGCGCGTAATGGGTTATGGAAATATACAGCGTGATGGAACAGATCATAGACCGGGGACAAAAATTGAAAATCCAAGTAAACTCCCCGGCTTCTGAATTAAACCTCTAATAAATGAATTACTATAATATCATTTTCAATCGTGCCCTATGGGATTAAAGCCAATGCAAGGAATAATACCGTCATTGAGGTATTTACTATCCTTTCTATTCATTTTGTTATCCACTTCCTGCTTAGGGCAAATTAATAAGGACTCACTAATATATTTAGTTTTGAACCCAATCAAAAGCAAGCTTGAATCCGATATAGCCATTGCTGATAGTTTAGCCCCTATTTCCTATATAAAATTTATTAAACAGTGGCAGGTATCCCGGCCTACTCAAAAGGAAATCCACCGCATCTTAAAAAAGAAAGAACCGGCTACTCTGTTAACGACAGCTATTTTCCAGGTGCCAGGTTCGTTTCCGCTAAAGAAATTTATGCAGCTTTCCGGGTTCCCGATACTATTACCATGAAAGTGATTGCCAAACTTAGACCCTTTTACCTAATTTCCGCACCACTCTTTTATCATAATCACCAGCGAGCCATTGTGTTTATTGAAATGGTTGGTGGATATGGCATGACTTATTTTCTTGAGAAAAAAATGATGAATGGATCATTTTAAAAGAATTTATCCGATGGGTATCGTAAATGAATTGTAAGATGGGTAAAATTTTGATACCAGGCCATTGTAATGATCTGGATGATACCCGGGTATTTGTTTACGTTCTTGTATGAAAAGAAACAAGATGCCTGGGAACAAACGAAGTCCCTGGGCGGATTGGGACACTATTAAAAATGACTTTAGGTAAATGACCATTGTTGGAAAGCTGATTTGTGGGACTTGCTTTGTACTCAAGATTTAGAATTTTAAGTATTTCAAATGAAACTACTATTTATATTATTTAACTTCTTATTGATTATTTCTGTTCATACCAATGCTATTGCGCAGGACAGTATTGAATTTGTACTTCAACCCATTCTCCGCGAGATTCAGCCAACTATACCGATAGCTGATAGTTTAAATGCTATTCCCGGTATCGTGTTTCATCGTCATTGGCCTATTACCAAAAAAGAAAAGAGGGATATTCTAAGAAATCTCAGGCGACAAAAAAGTAGTATTCCCTTCAAAAAAGTTATTTCCCTGGATGGGCCTTTGTACCCGCCAGTAAGATATTTCCGCCTAATGGGGTGCCAGATACTACGCTCATGAAATACATATCCAGCATCAAGCCATTTTATATTATTTCGGCACCGCTTTTCTTTAACCAAAGACAAAATGCCATTGTTACTGTAGACATGATTGGTTATTATGGCGTGACTTACCTACTTGAAAAAAGGGTAATGAATGGTTTATTTTAAAAGACATTCCACGATGGTACGTTTTACATAAAGAGCCTGCACCAATAGAATCTTATCTGGCAAACACCTTTGCAAGTAAATACCTCCGGGGCGCTATTAGATAAAACAGTTTGTATGGCACTACCTAAATCCCTTCAACTATCAAGGCCACTGAAGCGGCATTTGTCAACTATTGCATTTTACGCCTTAGTAAATGGTTGTTGTATGGCCCAGGCCCAGCCTTACCCGGATACCACGTTGAAAGCATACTATGCCCAGGCTTTATCCCGGCTGGACAGTCTGCTGCGGGTGAATGGCTCCTTCAAGGAAGCAGTGTATACAGTTGAAAATGCTTATTTCCGGGGCAGTTGGACAGGGACCGATTCATGCAGCCGATCCAGTTCCTGACAAAGTTGTGCCAGGGCTGGCGAATTGCGAACCCACTTCGGGATTACCGGTATGCGGACAGTGTGAACTTCCAAAAGAACTTAGCGATCTACCGGGTATTGAAAGATACTGTACGATTGAAGGGTAAGGGGGATACCATGTACAAGTTTGTACCCTTCCGGTATGAATTCGATGATTTTGCGGGCACCAGGAATTGGACGAATATGTTTGTATCGAAGCTGCTGGTGACCCGGAAGGGTAATTGCCATAGTCTACCCTACCTGTATAAGATACTGGCCGAAGAGACGGGCGCCAGCTGCTGGTTTTCACTAGCCCCCAACCATATTTACATTAAGAACCGCAGCAAAGAGCACGGCTGGTACAATACAGAGCTGACCAGCGGGGTGTTTCCGGTAGATGCCTGATCACGGCCTCGGGATATATCCCCTGGAGGCGATCCAAAAAGGGATTTACATGGATACGCTTAGTAATGTGCAGTCGCTGGCACTCTACGTACTGGACCTTACCAAGGGATATGAATTTCAAACCGGCAACTACCGGGATGATTTTCTTTTGCAATGCAGTGCGTTAGCCTTGCAATATTATCCGTTGTGTGTACAGGCACTGCTGCTGAAAGCAGAAACCCTGAAAAGGATCTATGAACGGGAACAGGCCGCACAAACACAGGCCGCCACGGTCGGCTACGGGGAATTGGAAAGGCTGTATACACAACTGTTTGACCTGGGTTACCGGGAAATGCCGGACGGGATGTACCGGGACTGGTTGCGCAGCTTGCAACGGGAAAAGAGTAAATACCTAAATAAACAAATTGAGAAGGGGAATCGATGATGAAGCGGTGAGTGGTAACTACCGGAAAACAGGTAAAAAAATTACCCAATAATAGGGTATTGGCAGATTGGGTTACATTAATTTGCTTTGTACTCAAAGTGTCCCGGCGGCGATGGCCATCCGTACCATCCGCACTTATCTAAAATACCACCCATGAACATAATGAAACGCAGTACCAGGCAGGCTTTTCTGTGCAGCCTCCTGTTGATGGCCGGCCTATCCGGCGCTCTGGCACAGAAGACCCCGGCCTTTATTTACCCTTCCACGCCTTTTAATGAAGAAGAAGCAGCCAAACAAATGGAAGAAGGCACGGCCACTATTTCGGGCATTGCCAAAATAAAAAGAAAGGCAGTACCTACTTTCCCTGGCAAAAGACCAGATCAACCTGTTTCCTGCCACCGCCTACATGCTGGAGTTTGCAGAGTTGAAAAAAAAGTACACGAAAGGCAAGAAGGTAGCCACCATCACCAATGAGGCATTTACCTACCGTATAGAAGGACGAACCACGGATGACAGGGGAAGTTTTGAATTCAGGAACCTGAAACCCGGCAAGTACTATATTGTTACCTGGATCGATTATGAAAAGCAATATACGACCAAGGAGCAAACCGGTACCGATTACGCTTTCAACCAATATGGCAATATGGTAGCCTCCTACCCCGTCTATACTTACTACACGCATAAGTATGCCGTAGAGAAGGAAGTATCGGGCTTGGTAGAAGTAAAGGCGGATGGAGAAAAAGTAACCGTAGAGATCACCAATTAAACCAGGAAGTAATGAAAGCATTAATTATACAACTCGGTGTGGCCCTGTTCTTCACGGGCAGCGCCCTGGCGCAAAACGTCAAGTTTCCCGACCCCAATTTCAAGAAAGCCTGTATCTATGCCGAGGTAGACCTGAATGGCGATGGCGAGATCCAGGTATCGGAAGCACAGAAAGTGACGAAGCTGTATGTAGACAAACGTAATATCGAAAACCTCACGGGCATCAAGCGTTTTACCAACCTGGAAGAGTTTGGATTTTACTACAATGATATCCGCAACGTAGACCTGTCGGGCCTCAAAAAGCTCCGGGCCGTATATGGCTTCGACACCAAACTGGAAAGTATCAACCTCCAAGGCTGCACCAATGTGGAAGGCATCTTTCTCAATTATAATGCACTTCGCCAGATAGACCTGACTGGATTGACGAAACTGAAAGAACTGGAACTTACCAAAAACCAGCTCTTTCAGCTGGACATCAGTAATATGCCCTTACTGGAAAAATGCAAGTTGAATGAAAATGAGATCAGGAGTCTCAAGTTCGCAGGTTCCAATAATATTAAAGAGCTGCAACTGCAAAAGAACAACCTCACTTCGCTGGATGTAAGGCCCCTTAAGAACCTTGAACTGCTTTGGCTATGGGACAATCGTGATCTGACCTCCCTGAAGGTGATGCAACTGAGAAAACTGGAGGACCTCAATGCCTGGGATTGCCCGCTCACGAACCTCAATATGAGCGGACTGGTAAGTTTGCGGAAATTCAACTGGTAGTACGGTGCTAAATAATCATATCCAACACCAATACACCGGCCAGGCCGATGATGGAGATGATGGTTTCCATCACTGTCCATGAGCGTAAAGTTTGAGGTAATGATAGTTGGAAAAACTCTTTGAACATCCAGAATCCTGAATCATTGATATGGGAGCCGAATACGCTGCCGGCTCCCACGGCGAGCACCATCAATTCGGGTGATAGATTAGGTGTTGCCAATAATGGGGCCACTACACCGGCGGCGGTGATACCGGCCACTGTGGCCGAGCCAATCATTACGCGCAAAAAGCCGTCACCACCCAGGCAAACAACAGAGGCGGCATGGTCCATTGCTTACTGAAGCCGGCAATATAGGTAGCTGTACCGCTGTCTATCAGCACCTGTTTGAATACGCCACCGGCTGTAATGATCAGCAATATCATGGCAATGCCGGCAATCGAATGACTTAGCAACTGCATCATTTGTGCAATGGATTTGCCGGCTTTGCGGCCCAATAGGTAACCGGCCAGCATTACGGTAATGAGCAGGGCGATCACTGAATCACCGGTAAACAATAAGGTGGTTTGTATTTTACTTCCCGCCGGCAAAAATGATCCGCCACCACCGCCAGGGCGATCAGGCATACTGGCAGCAGCGCAAACAACAAACTGGTAGCAATAGAAGGAAGCGCTTTGACCTCCTCTACCCTGGCTGTTAAAGCGCGGTCCTGCATAACCGTGGTGGTATTTTTATGCAGTTTGCCCAGTAGAGGTCCTGCAACGATCACTGCAGGGATGGCCAATATGGTACCATATACCAGCACCTTACCCATATTGGCATTAAAGGCTTTTACCAGCACCACAGGGCCCGGATGGGGGAAGAAAACAATGCGTAGTGCTTAGTGAAGCTGCCATGGGAATTACGATGTACAATAAAGGCAGGCCCGTTTTACGGGTCACTGCTACTACCAAGGGTACCAGGATCACAAACCCTGCATTGTAATAGAGGGAATGCCCATTAAAAATCCCGTGAGCAATACCGCCCATTGAATATGTTTGATGCCAAAAGCGCTGATAAGGGTGGAAGTAATTTGTTCTGCTGCACCCGTTACCTCCAGTATCTTGCCCAGGAAGGCTCCCAGGCAAATGATCAGGGCCAACCCACCCATGGTACTGCCCACCCCTTTTTCGATGGAAAGCAATAATTGGGCCGGTGGCATCCCGAGGAATAAACCAGCCAGGATTGCTACCACCAGCAGGGAAATGAATGGGCTTACTTTCCGGGCAGAAAGGAATATCTGTAACGCAATGGCCAGTACGAAGATAAGGATGGTCATGCTTTATTGTACCGTATTAATAAGTGTTCCTATGGAAGCAATGGTAATGCTTATTTCGTCACCGCTTTGCAAGGTAAAATCATGGCCCGGCACAATGCCCGTGCCGGTCATGATCAAGCAACCGTAAGGGAAACTACATTCTCTATAAACGAATGAAACCAACTCTTCGGGTGTCCGCTTCAACTGACTGATGGATACTTCGCCTTTAAAAGCAGGTAATCCACTGCGGTTGATCACCAGGCTGATCAGTGTGTCTTGCCCAATGGGTTGGTGTGTAACATAGATACAAGGGCCCAGGGCTGCACAACCATCGTATGTTTTTGCCTGTGGCAGGTAAAGTGGGTTTTCTCCTTCAATGCTCCGGCTGCTCATATCATTGCCAATGGTATAACCCACTATCTTGCCGGAAGCGGTGACCACCAATGTCAATTCAGGCTCTGGTACATCCCAGGTGCTGTCCTGCCGGATACGCACCTGACCGCCATGCCCTACTATACGGTGATGGGTTGATTTAAAGAACACCTCAGGCCGGGGCGCCTCATATACTTTAGCATAAAAATCAGCGCCGCCTGCTGCCTGGCTTTCTTCCTGCCGGCCAATTTTACTGCGCAGGTACGTCACCCCACAGGCCCACAATTCCTGCTGCCTGCTCATCGGTGGCAGCACATCCGCTATCAGACTGCTATCTCCTTTTGACAATGTCTCCGTAAGCCTGTCCAGCTTTTCCGACAGCCCGTCATCATTCACCAGCTTTCCCCAATCTTCATCGACAGCATAATAATGTCCATCCTTTTCAATAACTGCTCCTTTTGTAGTATTGTATAATTTCATATAGCGCAATTAGCATAAAATATCAACTCTTATTCCTACCCAACCCTCTTTTCTTCGTTCTCTTTCTCCTCTTCCTCTCCTAGCCCAAGCTCCTTTTTCCCCTTCCTCTCTTCCCCGCTTAGCTAATGGGAGTCTCTTGTTACCGTCGATCCTGAACTGCCCTGTAAAAATCGAGGTCAGCGCCTTTCTCTGCACCCAATACATGCCTGATGTACAGGCTCATATAGCCACGGGTGGCTACCGGCTTAGGTGGTGTCCAGGCCACCCTTCGGGCGGCCAGTTCATTGTCTGTTATATCGAGGTGCAGCCTGCGCTGCGCTACATCCAGCTCGATCATATCACCATTTTGTACGAGGGCCAGGGCGCCGCCGATCGCGCTCTCGGGCGATACATGCAATACCACGGTACCATAAGCTGTACCGCTCATTCTGCCATCTGAAATGCGTACCATATCAGTAACTCCTTTTTGTAATAGCTTTTTGGGAAGCGCCATATTGCCCACTTCCGCCATGCCCGGGTAACCTACCGGCCCCACGTATTTCAATACCATCACACAACTTTCATCAATATCCAGATCCGGCGTATCGATCCTTGCATGGTAATCTTCAATGCTTTCAAAGACCACCGCCCTGCCCCGGTGTTTCATCAGCGCCGGCGTGGCAGCCGATGGCTTCATTACTGCACCATTCAAGGCCAGGTTACCCTTCACTACAACACAACCTGCTTCGGGCATAATGGGGTTGGCCAATGTGGCGATCACGTTCTCATTGTAGCTGGTAGTGGCTCCCTGGATATTCTCGTGGAGGTTCTTTCCCGTGACTGTCACCACATTTTTATGCAAATGATCTTTTAGTTCATTCAATATCACGGGTAATCCGCCCGCATAATAAAAGTCTTCCATCAAATATTTGCCCGAAGGCATCAGGTTCAGCAGCATCGGTATCTTACTACCCATCCTGTCAAAGTCTTCCAGTTCCAGTTTCACCCCCATCCTTCCGGCAATCGCCAATAAATGGATAATGAAATTGCTGGAACCGCCTACTGCGGCATTCACGATGATGGCATTCTCAAAAGCTTCGCGCGTGAGTATTTTATCTATGGTTAAGTTCTCCCTTACCATCTCCACGATCCGCCGGCCACTGAGTTGCGCCATTTGCTTTTTCCGGCTATCCGCCGCCGGTATAGCAGCAGCCCCGGGTAAGGTGAGGCCCAGCGATTCCGCCATACAGGCCATCGTACTGGCCGTGCCCATTGTCATACAATGCCCGATACTGCGGCTCATACAACTCTCCGCAAATTCACAATCCTCAGCCGACATTCTCCCCGTTTTCATGTCCTCATCAAACTTCCACACCTGTGTGCCCGAACCAATTTCCTGTCCTTTGTATTTTCCATTCAACATCGGGCCGCCGGGCACTACGATCGTTGGCAGCCCCACGCTAGCTGCGCCCATCACTGTAGAGGGGGTGGTTTTATCACAACCTGTTAATAATACCACTCCATCCATGGGATTGCCGCGGATGCTTTCTTCTGTATCCATACTGGCCAGGTTGCGAAACAACATGGCCGTAGGTTTCAGCAGTGTCTCTCCCAGGCTCATTACCGGAAATTCCACCGGGAAACCGCCCGCTTCCAGCACGCCCCGTTTGACCATTTCGGCATGCTCACGGAAATGGGCATTGCAGGGAGTCAGTTCACTGAAGGTGTTACATATTCCAATCACCGGTCTGCCATCGAATAGGTCATTGGGCATCCCCTGGTTTTTCATCCAGCTCCTGTAAATAATGCCGTCCTTGTCTTTTCTGCCAAACCAATCGTGGCTCCTTAATTTTTGCTGGTCGCTCATATTTCGTGGATTTAATCTATGTGGTCCGGGAGTCTGAAAGACCGGAAGTCCGGAAGACCGGAAGTCTGAAAGACCGGAAGTCTGAAAGACCGGAAGACCGAAAGTCCGGGAGTCCGAAAGTGCGAACTTTACCGACTTCCCGACTTTCCTGACTCAACCTACTTTACTAACTTCCCGACTCTACCAACTTTACCGACTTTAAGGCTTATCCCACCATACCCTGGTACTTAATTTATCTGCCCCTTGATTAGCTATGGCTTTATTTACATTTTCGGTATTCACACTCAGTTCAGAAGCAGGGTAGGTAAGGCGCCTGATAAAAGTGCCATTGGGTACATCGGGGTTATTGGGTTGTCCGTACGGATTGGGGTCAGTGCCGGGAAGCCGCTTCTTCTAAAATTAGCGAAAGCTTCCGGACCATTCAAAAGGAAGCGATCCAGTATTGTGTATTGATCTGCTGCAGCTCGGTGCCTGCTGTAAGTGGATTGGCAGCAACATAGGCATCACGGGCTGCACCAGCTACAGCCGAGTTGGGATCATATACGGCCATTTGGTCTATATGGGCCCTGATCCCATCAGAATAATATTGTGTGGCCGAGCCCATTGTGATCCAGCCCCTGAACTGCGCTTCGGCCAGTAAAAGGTTGGTTTGTGCAGCGGTTAGCAGGAATACCGGCGAGGATACCTTCAGCATCCGCCGGCGATCGGCCTGACTATAATCATAAAAGCTGGCCAGCCCGTCTGCAGTAGCCGTTGCTACGATCGTACCATTGTCTTTCCCGACCGGCATGCCGATCTGCCTGGTGGGGTCGGTAGAACCGGTGGCCACCGTTTGTCCCGCACCGCTGGTAGCTCCTACATAACGAATGGCAATGGCCTGCAGGCGCGGATCATTGGTGTTTTTCAATTGATCTATAAAGGGCCTGGTGAGGTAGAAGTTGGCCGCCTCACTACCATTGAGGGTGTTGCCTATGGGCTGTGTGAAATTGGCATCGTGGCGTATATAGGCATTGTCGGCATTGGACGTAATCACACCACCGGCCACGGCGGCCTGCACGGTACTCCTGGCTTTGGTTTCATCCCTTTTGCTTAGCCGCATGCCCGCACGCAGCAGCAGGGAGTAAGCAAATTTTTCCATTTGGCTATATCGCCTGCATACAATACATCTCCACTCTCTACAATGCCTGCAGGGTTTAAAGCAGCAGCAGCTTCTGTCAACTCCTGGATGAGCCTGGGATAAATATCCTGCTGCTTATCATATTGGGGGAAGAGTACCTGGCTCGAAATACCGGCCCCTCCTTCCGAATAAGGAATGTCGCCATAAGCATCTGTCAGGATCATGAACACATACGACTGGTAAATGCGGGCCATCTGGTACATATTGCCCCTGGTGGTATTCTCTTTGGCACGTGTCAGTGCATCATGCGTATTCTTGATCACGCTTTGGTAGTAAGCCGTCCACAACGGTTGCGTGGTTACGTCGCGGCTGTCCTGGTTGAAATTAGCGCCTGCCAGTACACCACCATTGGGCGTTACCAACTGCTGCACCACGCCCATTTCAAATACCATGGTCTTTACCGGGAAAGAGGTATTGATAACTGCCTGGTTCAACAACAGCGCCGGGTCGAGCGAAGTAGGATTTGTTTTGTTCACATTCATGTCCGACAGTCCTTTCTCACAGGAACCAGCGGCCAGCAGGAATAAAACAGGTAAGCTATATTGAAATATCTTTTTCATAATGCAAAGTGTTAGAATTTAATATTCACATTCAGTCCTATGCTGCGGGCGGTAGGCAGTCCGGGCGATTCAATCCTACCTGGTTATCTGAGCCAAAGCCAAATGTCTCCGGATCAATATTATCTACCCATTTCTTCAACATCAGTACATTGTTGGCCACAAGGTCAAGCTTTAGTCCTTTGATGGGCCATTTGGCAGGTACCCATTTGGTAAGGTCATACCCCAATGATACCTGGCGCAGCTTCAATAACCGGCATTGTACACTACTGCTTCCACGATCTGTTGTGAACGCAGGTGTTCCCAATACGTTTGTACAGGCGCTACGGCATTGTTGGGATTACCATTGGCATCTACCCCATTTCCTTTCACACCGCCTGTGCGGCCTTCCAATGTCATCTGGTGCAGCCCATGCCGCACGGCATTGAAATTGGTGCCTGACAGCATTTTGCCGCCCAGCTTATAATCAATGAAAACGGTCAGGTGAATGCCTTTGTACGTAAACGAGTTGAGGAAGCCGCCTACCCATTTGGGTAATGCGCTGCCAAACAATACGAGGTCGGGTGTGCGCAGTGGCAACCCATTGGATTGAAATATCCTTTGGCCCTTTACATTCCGGGCATAACCATAGCCGGCAATCTGACCGATCTCCTGGCCCACCACCTGCCGGGTTTCTCCGTTAAATACATGTGTACCCGTGGTGATACGCTCGCCGGGTTTGTCTGTAATGATGCTGAGTACCCTGGTAATATTGTAAGAGGTATTGGCTGTAAACTCCCAAGTGAAATACCTGTTTTTGACGGGCACCAGGTTCAGCATTCCCTCAAAGCCATAGTTGCGACTTTTACCGCTGTTGATCGGCGTATTGAAATAACCCGATGCATCGGATATCTGCACCGAAACGATCTGGTCGCTCGTGATCTTCCGGTAAGCTGCCAGGTCGAGGTTCAGCCGGTTATTGAACATGCGCAGCTCCAGCCCGATCTCTGTTTCGGCCACGCGGCTGGGTTTCAGGTGAGGATTGGGCAGGGTAGTACCGCTGGTGGTACCGGTAATTATATTGCTGGTACCCACCGGTACCGGCACGCCAGCCGGATTATTGATGAAATTGGCATTGACATTATAGAACAGTTGATCCGAATAGGGCGCCACATCCCCATCACTGCCCACTTCTGCATAGCCCAGCCTCACTTTAGCAAAGTTGAGCCAGGAAGTATTTGGTATATGTTCCGAGAATACATAACTGCCCGATACGGAAGGATACAAAATGCTGCTGTTCTCCGGTGACAGTGTAGAGAACCAATCATTGCGCACGGTACCCGTCAGGTAGAAGGTCTTCTTCCAGTTTAGTTCCGCAGAACCATACAGTGAATTGACGCCTTGCTCTGAAAGCGCGTACACCGGGTCCTTCGCCCTGCCGTTCTGCACGGTATACAAACCCCTGATGATAAAATCCGTGACCACCACATTGTTAATGTCCGACCGCTTGCGCATGCGGTTGCCGCCCGCGTTTATATTGATGCCCAGGTCACCAAACTCCTTATTCGCATTCACCAGGAAATCGAGGTTCGTTTCCCGGAACCGGCGCGACTCCTGTGTAAACACACCATTCACAAATCCGGGAGGTGCAGCCGCCCTCGATGCCTGCCCCGTGGGGAAATTATTGACATCTACATCGCGCGACCAGTAATCCTGTCCAAAACGGCCCTGTACATTCAACCAGCTCAGCAGGTCGTACTTCAGTGTTATGTTGCCAAAGATACGGTCGCGTTTGATCGTATTGAACTGTTCTGCCAATACCCAATATGGATTTGTCCGGTTCGTAAATCGGGACCAGGGATATTCATTGCCGGCTGCATTGTACTTATTTTCATTCAGTACGCTGAGCGGCATCGAAGTTGCCAGCGCCATCAATGTGGTAGGGATCGAATTGTCCTGGTTCGTAATATTCGGCGGGTTCTTATTGATCTCCCTCGAATAATTCACATTGCCCGCCATGGTGAACCGTTCTGTCAGGTCATAACTGAAGCCCAGGTTCATGGTTTTGCGGTTGAAGGAGTTATTGGGCATGATGCCCTTATTCTCCGTATTGTTGAGTGACAGACGCAAGCCTCCTTTCCCGTTACTGCTCTCAAAAGCGATCGTGTTGGCAATATTCTGACCATGGCGGTAGAATGCCCTGGTGCGGCTTCCCTGTGGCAGGTAAGGAACAGTCAGGTTATTAAACAGCACCTGTGTGGCCGCCGGCGTAAATTTCTCACCAAACGACCATTGCCCTGAAGTAGGATTGGGTGATGTAGGACGTACACCATTCTCTCCTTGTCCATATTCATTTTGAAAACCGGTAAAGTCCAGTGGTGTATCGTTGGTATAATTGAGGTTGTATGTTATGCCGATGCCTTTGGTTTTTCCTTTCGTTTTGGTGGTGATCATGATCACCCCATCTTTGGCGCGTGAGCCATACAGTGCCGAAGCAGGCGCCCCTTTCAAGATAGTCATGCTTTCAATATCATCGGGGTTGATGCTTGACAAACCATCTCCGCCGTCGGCATATACCCCGCCTCCTTTTACCGATATTGTATTGTCGTTGAAGTTTGTATTGTCAACAGGTACACCATTGATAACGATCAGCGGATTATTTTGTCCTCCCAACGATGATTGACCACGGATACGGATCTTTGAAGTACCACCGGGTCCCGTGCCCAGGGAGGAAATATTAACACCGGCCACTTTGCCCTGCAATGAATTCATTACATTACTGGTCCGGTTCACAGTAAGTTCTTCGGGTTTTACACTGGTAGCAGCATAGCCCAGTCCACGCGCTTGCCTTTTGATACCCAACGCCGTTACGATCACTTCCCCCATGTCCCCGGTAATAGGTACAAGCGATACATTGATCACTGTGCGGCCCGCAAGGTCTACTTCCTGGGTTTTATATCCAATCGAACTGAAAACAAGCGTGGCATTGTTTCCAGCACCGGGCGGAATAGGAATACTGTATTTGCCTTCATTGTCGGTGATGGTTCCCTGTGAGGTTCCTTTTACTATTACGGAAATACGTGCAAGCTTCGTATCTTTTCCATCGGATACAATACCTGTCACTATTTGAGCATGGGCGGCGGATATAAACAAGAGCAGAAAGCTAAGCAGCCACAATCCCGTATAACGGGATGGCCTGCCGCTGGGATACTTTTTCATACCGGCAAGTTTGTTTTGGTGAGTAATCGTTAAGCTGCCAAATTATCTGCTATTGTGTTCAAAAACTTCCAAAATAGAACTGTGTTGAATTTTGTACATCTGACACGAATAAATTTCCTTTCTTTATGTAGCCCGATCGAAGAGCTGTAAAAATGTTTTTCTTCCGGACTTCCGGTCTTTCCGACTTCCGGACCACATCTAACGCCATATGAATCAATTCCTGCTACAACAAGGCAAGTCTGCAGAACTGCGGTTATTCCCGCACTTGCTCGAAGTGGGCGTTAGAAAGAACGGCGCAATCCAACTCAATGCATTCCTCACCACCACTACCGAATGCCTCCGTATATATATTATTATAGAAGGCAAGTTCGAATGGCGGATCAACCACCAGCCCTATGTTTTTATCCTGGTGATGTAGCCATTATACTGCCCGGCGTACCCTTTGGCAGCGACATCGGCATACTCGAAATAGGTTCCTTCACCTGGCTACACCTCGCTATTCAAAAACTCGACAACGGCCACCTCCTGCCCGGCAAATGGAGCGGCCTCTCCAAAAACGAAGGCGCTGCCATTGGTAAAATGTTGTCCTTAAACACCTCACCGGTGTTGGCAAGGTTTACCGAGGCCGTCAAAATATTCAAATGCATACAGGCCGAACTCTTCAACCATGAAATTGGTTACCAGGCATCCATCAATCACCAGCTCGATGAGCTCATGATTCAAACCACCCGGCACATGAGCCGGCAAAGCCAGCCCGGCAGAGACTTTCCCAAAATATTCATGCGCCTCGAAGAAGTATTGCGGAAAGACCTCTCCCACCAATGGACCGTAGAAGAAATGGCCGCCCTCGTAGGCCTCGGCACTACCCTGTTTACAGAAAGAGTAAAAAGCTATTCCGGCTTTTCACCCATCAACTACCTGATCAATATCCGTATATCAGAAGCCATTAAATTATTGAAGCGGCCCGATATCAGTGTTACCGATATAGCCCTCGATACCGGGTTCTATTCATCACAACATTTTTCCACCACCTTTAAAAACTGACCGGCTACAGGCCCAGTGAATTCAGAAAAACCATTTGAAGAATAAATAATTATTATACACATGAAATGTATCATCACCATTGAGCTGGGAACAAACGGGATAAGAGTGTTTGCCTTCGACCTCAATGGCCGTGTCATCGGTTCCCTGAAAGGGTACTACCCCACCTTTCATACCGAACCCGACCACAGTGAGCAGGACCCCGAGCAGATATTCATTACCACCCTCTATGTGCTGAAGAACCTCCTGAACGAACACGTACACCCGAAAAATACAAATGCGCCTGTATTTGTTTCAGCGCCGCCATGCACAGCGTACTGGCCGTCGATAACAATGGTAATCCCCTGGGTAATGCCATTACCTGGTCCGACAACCGCGCCAAAAAGAAGCCCTGGAATTACGCAGCTCCCCTCCGGCAAAAATTGTACGACGCCACCGGCACCCCATCCATCCTATGAGCCCCCTGCTCAAAATAGCCTGGATCAGGGAACACGACACTGAGCGCTTCCGGCGAACCAGCAAGTTCCTGTCCATCAAAAGTTATATCATCCACCAGCTTACCGGTGAATACCTCATAGACTATAGCATTGCTTCCGCCACCGGCCTCCTCAATATCCATACCATTGCCTGGGAAGAAGAGGCGCTGCAATACGCCGGCATTACAGCCGGTCAACTGCCCAGCCTCGCCCCCATATTTACTACTGCCGGCAAATTGAAAAAAGCCTACCAGCAATCCCTGGGACTGCCGGCCGATACCAAAATATTGATTGGTTCCAGCGATGGTTGCCTGGCCACCCTGGGCGATGGCGTAAATGGCGAAGGCAATGCCACCATTACCATTGAAGACAGCGGCGCCGTGCGCATCATGGGCCCCGCAGTATTGAAAGACGACCAGATGCGTTTCTTTAATTACCTCCTCACGGAAGGATCTTATGTATCCGGCGGCCCTACCAACAACGGCGGCAATATCTTCGAATGGTTTACCCGCCAGTTTGGCGATTTCACCAATCCCTTCGATATAGAGCACAGCATGCAGCAACTGATCGAAGAAGCTGCCCAGGTGCCCGTAGGTTCAGAGGGATTGTTATTCCTGCCTTACCTGCTGGGTGAGCGCGCTCCCATTTGAATGCCAATGCCCGCGGCGCTTACTTCGGACTCAACATCAAGCACGAACGCAAACATTTTGTGCGTGCTACCATCGAAGGCATCCTGTATGAAATATACAGTATTGGCAAAAGCCTGGGCGAGCAGCGCACCATCAAAAGCCTCTCCGTCAATGGCAGCTTTGGTACCCTGCCTATCTGTACCCAGTTAATTGCCGATATGTACAACAAGCCCGTGCGCCTGCGACAGCAGTTTCACAGTGTGAGCTATGGCGCCTGGTTATTGGCCGCTACGGAAATGGGTATTTACAAATCACTCGACGAAGCCGCCCAGACCGTGCAGCTCCCCGATCTGTACAAACCCAATCAACAACACCATGCCGTATATGCAGATTACTTCCGCATTTTCGAAAGACTGAGCACCAAACTATTCGATGAATTTGAAGCCATCGGCAACCTGCAACAAAAAACATGCAGCCACCGAAGCACCCATCAACCAAAAACAAAATAATGACAACGAAACCAACACCCGACAGACACCACCCTTCCGCCCCTCTCGTTGCCTCATTGCCTCTATGCCTTGTTGCCTTTTTCCTCCCTGCCTAAAAAAACTATATGAAAAAGAACACACTCACATTGATCCTCTCACTCCTGTGCGGCCTCCTCCACGCCCGGCAGGTAACCCCTCCCCGACCAGATCAAAGGCCTCACGCCTGAGTGGAAAGGTGAACGATCTGCCGACGGCCGTCCCCATGTGCCCGACCGTTTATTGAGCGCCTCAAGGCGGTCCACCTCGAAGAAGCCTGGGGCATCCTGCGCAACAAGGGTTACCAAAACCAGTTTGAGGGCGAATGGATCGTATTACATCCCGATTCAGCCATGACAGGCCGCGCCGTCACAGCCCAATACATGCCCCTGCGCCCCGATGCCGACAAGCTCATCAAAGACAAAGGCAAGGCCGAAGGCCGCATCGGTGCCCCCAACTCCTGGCCCATTGATGTGTTGAAAAATGGCGACATATACATTGCCGATAGCTATGGCAAGGTCGTCGATGGCACCCTCATTGGCGACAACCTCGGCAATGCCATTTATGCCAGGTCTGCCCGCGGGGTTATTTTCTTTGGTTCCGTACGCGATGTAGAAGGACTCGAAGAGATCAAAGGATTCAATGCCTGGATCAAAGGCTACGATCCATCCTATATACAACAAATGATGTTGGGTGGTATCAATGTGCCCATTCGCATCGGCAGGGCTACCGTATTGCCCGGCGATGCCGTGCTGGCGAAGAAAGGCGGTGTCGTATTCATTCCCGCCCACCTGCTCGAAGAGGTCGTATTGAATGCCGAGTTTATTTCCCTGCGCGATGCCTTTGGTCACCAGCGGCTTCGCGAAGGAAAATATACCCCGGCCAGATCGACACCCAATGGACCGAAGATATCAAAAAGATTTCCTGCAATGGCTCGATGCCAATCCCGGCAAACTGCCCATGAGCAGAAAAGAGCTCGACCAGTTCATGAAAGACCGTAGCTGGTGAGCCGTCATTTTTGTCGACCCCTGTATTCATCCTGGATTCTGGATTCTAAATTCTGTATTCTCAAAAAAGATATTATATGACACCATCACAACAACTCCTCTCCAAACTGGGCCTTTCCGATCCCGCCCCCATCAATGACAATCAACTCCATCCCGGCGATGCCCACAACAGCCGCCGTTCCTTTTTCAAAAATGCTTCCCTCGGTGGCCTCTCCCTCGGCGGCGCTTTCCTGTTCAGTCCTGTGGAAGACCTTGTAGCCCAATCCACCCAACGCGTCAACCGCGCCTCCGCGCCCTGCGACCTTAAGATCACCGATATGCGTTATTGCGTTACCACCGTACTCGGCAGAACCGCCATGATACGCATCGACACCAACCAGGGCATCTATGGATTGGGCGAGGTAAGAGACGGCGCGGACGAGCGCTATGCCTTATTCCTCAAAAGCCGCCTGCTTGGAGAGAATCCCTGCAACGTAGAAATGCTCTTCAAAAAAATAAGACAATTCGGCGGACCAGCCCGCCAGGCCGGTGGTGTATGCGCTGTGGAGATGGCCTTGTGGGACCTCTGCGGCAAAGCCTACAATGTACCCGCCTGGCAATTATTGGGTGGGCGCTACCGTGATAAAGTAAGATTGTATGCCGATACCCCCGAAGCCAATTCCCCGAAGAACAAAAGAAACTCATTAACTACCGGCTGAAAGAACAGGGATATACCTGGTTGAAGATGGATATTTCCATCAATGAATTAAAAGACAAGCCCGGCACCCTCATCAATGCAGATGCCTGGCGCAATGCCCAGGGCAACCTCGCCCAATGGGGCGACCTCAACAACCCCATGTCATACGCCAACACCCAGCATCCCTTCACCCAGATACAGATTACCGATAAAGGCCTGGCCGAGCTGGCAGCCATCGTAGACAATGTACGCAGCATGGTGGGTTATGAAACACCCATCTCCTCCGATCACTATGGCCATTTTGATTTGAACAATGGCATACGCCTTGGCAGGGCTTTGGAAAAATACCGCCTCGCCTGGCTCGAAGATGTTGTGTCCTGGGAGCTCACCGATCAATGGAAAACATTGAGTGATGCATTGAAACACCCTGCCTCACCGGCGAAGATATTTTCCTGCTCAAAGGATTCAAAGCTTTGATTGATAAAAGGGCCGTTGATATTGTGCATCCTGATCTCGCTTCTTCCGGCGGACTCCTGGAGACCAAGCGCATTGGCGATTATGCCGAAGAGAATGGCATCGCCATGGCCATGCACCAGGCCGGCACTCCTATTTCATTTATGGCCAGCGTACATTGTGCAGCAGCCACCCAGAATTTCCTGGCCCTGGAGCATCACTCTATTGACCTGCCTTGGTGGGAAGACCTCGTCAAAACAACCGATGGCAGAAAACTCATCACCAAGGGATTTGCCAACCTGCCCCTGACTGCTCCCGGCCTGGGCATTGAATTGAATGATGAAGTGATTAAACAACATTTGCATGCTTCCGACAAATCCTATTTCGCACCCACTCCGGAATGGAACGCCATTCGTTCACACGACAGGATCTATAGCTAACGTCGACAATAACCGCAATAATCAATAATTATTAATGAATAATTATTCCCAATGAATCGTTCATCCGTTTACTACCTTATCTCCACTATTGTTCTAATCACCTACATCGTGCTGTCCCTCCAGCAACACCACCAAAGGGGCGGCTGGTTATTATTGGCTTTCTTCTTCAGCCTGGCCCTGGCCTTCCGGCAACATCGCCTGTTGAAAGGCCTTTCCTACACCTTGATGGTGATGGCCGTGGTGAGCCTGGCCATGTATTATCCCCAGCATTTTAAAACCTATCGCGGTTTTAAACTGTCCGGGCTTATCATTCCCTTATTACAGATTATTATGTTTGGCATGGGCACCGAATTAAGCCTCAAAGATTTTGCCCATGTAGTGCGCATGCCCAAAGGAATTATCGTAGGCGTCGTATGCCATTATATCATCATGCCCCTGATCGGTTTTTCCCTGGCTTACCTGTTCAACTTTCCACCCGAGATTGCCGCCGGTATCATATTGGTGGGTTGTTGTCCCAGCGGACTCGCCTCCAACGTCATGTGTTACCTCGCTAAGGGCAATCTTGCTTTATCAGTGTCTGTTACCACCATTTCTACCATGGTGGCTCCTTTCTTAACACCCTTGCTCATGCGCTTGTTGGGTGGCAGTTTTGTAGCCATTGATTTTTTGGGTATGGTATGGGACATTACCAAGATCGTGATCCTGCCCGTGGCCGCTGGTCTGGCATTTCATTACCTCATCCATGGCCGGTTCAAATGGCTCGATAAGGCCATGCCCCTGGTGTCCATGTCTGGCATTGCCATTATCCTTACTGTTATTACTGCGGCGGGTCGAGACAACCTGTTGAAAGTAGGCGCCCTCTTACTCATCGCCACCATCCTGCACAATGTATTGGGTTATATCATGGGCTATTGGTCGGCCAGGGTATTGCGTTTTCACGAGCGCGATTGCCGCACCATTGCCCTCGAGGTGGGCATGCAGAATGCCGGACTCGCCTCCGGGCTGGCTTTGGCCATGGGCAAACTGTCCACCGCCGGATTAGCCCCGCCATCTTTGGTCCCGTCATGAACATCAGCGGTTCTTCTTTGGCCAGCTGGTGGCACAACCATCCGCCCAAGGACGACGAGACCAGTAAAGGAGCAAAGCCCTTAACTTAAACCCTCACCCCTCGAAAGCGGTTTTTCTTCCGGACTTTCCTCCGATTGTTATCGGAACAGTCTTCCGGTCTTTCCGACTCTAAAGGAACCTTTCAAAGCCCGAAGGTTTTTCTTCCGGACTTCGGGACTTTATTAACATACTCACTTCAAACACATCTATATGCCTCAATGTAAAAACCTGCTGCCTGCATTCATACTAATGCTCTTTTGCCAGTTCACCGCCGCCCAGGAAGTGCAGATCAGCAAAGAAGAGCTCCTGGCCTTAACCCCCGAGTGGAAAGGCGATCGCTTTCACGATGGAAGGCCCAAAGTGCCCGACAGGATTCTCGAACGCATGAGACAGGTAAGCGTAGAAGAGGCCTGGGCTGTGATGAAGAATGCCGGTTATGCCTACCAGGTCGCTGAGCAGTGGCAGGTCATCAATCCTGATAGTGTGCTCGTGGGCAGGGCCGTCACCGCCATGTTTATGCCTGCCCGGCCCGATGTATGGAAAGCCATTGATACCGTGGGCAAGAAAAAGGGAAGCGCGGACAAAACACCTGGCCCGTCGATATTCTCGTAAAGGGAGATGTATACGTGGCCGATCAGTTTGGCGCCCATCGGAATGGTCCTACCATTGGCGACAATGTGGGCAACGCCATTTATGCACGTACTGGTAATGGTATTGTGTACGATGGGGCCCTGCGCGATGTGGAAGGCCTCAAAGAGATTGGGGTTTCACTTCTTATTATACCAGTTATGATCCTTCTTACCACAACCCGCCGGGCGATCTCAATACCATGATTGTGGGCATCAACCGGCCTACCCGCATCCGCACCGTAACCGTTATGCCCGGCGATGTGGTGTTGGGCAAATTGGGCGTGGTCGTATTTGTGCCGCCCCACCTGGCCGAGAAAGTGTGTACTACTTCCGAGATTGTGCGCCTCCGCGATATGTTTGGTCACCAGCGACTGCGCGAAGGCAAATACACCGCCGGACAGATCGATACCCGCTGGGCCGACGACATTGAAAAGGATTTTTCCAAATGGATCAATGACCATATCCATGAATTGCCTGTGCCCAAAGAAACCATTCAGCAATTCCTGAAAGACCGTACCTGGTAAATCAATATTAAAAACACCTTACAATGTCCAACTCAAGAAGATCTTTCCTAACCAAGGCCGCCATTGCCGCCGCCATGTCTCCCCTGGCCGCACTCAACAGTTTCGGCAGCGGATACGAAACCGCCATTGCCAATACCCCCAAGCCTTCTGCACCTGCCGACCTCAAGATCACCGATATCAAATGCGGTTACATCCGTGGAAGCCTCTTCGTAAAAATATATTCCAACCAGGATATCTGGGGCTGTGGCGAGGGCGTCGATGCCATTCCCGGTACCTATCATTTGGTGAAGAATTTTGGCGAGCGCATCAAGGGAAAGAATCCCTTGAACGTGCATCGCCTGTTTGAGGATATCCGCAAATCAGGTTTCTTCCAGGGGGCCCAGTCAGGTATGTATGTGGCTGTGTTGTCTGCCATTGAAGCTGCTTTGTGGGACCTGGCGGGCAAAGCCCTTCATTTGCCCGTATACCAGTTGCTGGGTGGTAAGTTCCGCGATAAGGTGCGCGTGTATTGCGATACTGCGCTGTATCAACGTGCCCTGCCCAAGCCTTCAGATTTTACAGAAGCCGCCACTAAAGCAAAGCAGATGGGTTTCAATGCCATCAAGTTCGACCTCGACCAGGCCAATGATCCCAACAAATATGATTTTTACAACTGGACTGCCAGTCCTGCTGAGCTGCAGCGCATGTACGACCAGTTGGCCGCCGCCCGCGAAGCTGTAGGTCCCAACATTGATATCTGTGCTGATATGCATGGCCGCTATGATGCCGTGACCGCCCAGGCCATCGCCAAGAGACTGGAACCCCTCAACCTTATGTGGCTGGAGGAGCCCATACCCGCCGAAAATGTGGAAGCCTATAAGCTGCTCACCGAATCCACCAGTACCCCCATCTGTGCCGGCGAGAACCATTACCTGGCTTATGGTTTCCGGCGGATGCTGGAGTTGGGCGCCGTGGACATCGTGATGCCCGACCTGCAAAAGTGTGGCGGCCTCGGTGAGGGCCAACGCATTGCCAACCTGGCCAACCTATACTACATACCTTTCGCCCCCCATATGGTGGCCTCCTTCCTGGGCGCTATGGCCTGTGCTCATGTATGTGCTGCTGTACCCAATTTCATGATCATGGAATGGCAATCCTATTTTCATACGCAGCCTATGTTCAAAGAGATCATCACTTATGATGGAGAGTGGGTGAAGGATAGTTTCATCACGGTATCGGATAAACCAGGCATCGGTGTAGAGATCAATGAAGCTGGCATGAAGAAGTATGCTATACCTGGTATGCCTTTCTTTGAATAGTGCCTGGTAATTCTTCTTTTGTCCAGGTGGCGGGCGGGTGAGCCGCTCCCATAGGACGGCCCACACTGTAGCGCCTGATCACAATAAAGAACAAAGCCGCTTCCGTTACCGGAAAGCGGCTTGTCTATGAATAGAACTACTGCGCTTACTTATTTGACCACGATCCACCGGTTGAGGAAATTATCCGGTGTTTCAATCACGATCTTGTAGAACTTACCAGTGCCATCAGTATCAATAATGGCTTCGCCTTTGGAAACGGGTACGGTGGCTTTTAATACGTACTCATCGCGGCCACCTTCTTTGAAACGGTTGGTGGTGGTAACCCAGATCTTCGCATCGCCTTTACGCCCGGCAGGCTTCCAGGTTACGTTGATCTTGCCATCTACCAGTTTGGCATCGGGGTGAGTAGCCGCTATTTTACCGGTCAATGGTACGCCGTCTACCTCCATCAACTGTTCACGGGGGATGGTTACCCCTAAAAAGTTGGCGATGGAAGGCATAATATCTACCACACCCGGATTACCGGTTTTGAAGTAGTTGTTCAGCTTTTGGGCATTGGTTACCATCCAGGTACTTCTTTCACGATTGGATTGGCCGCCATGGCCTTTACCGGTGGCGCTGTCGCGCCCATGATCGGTCGTAATGTAAATGACCCAATCTTCGTTGAAGTTTTGCTGACGGTAATTGATGGCTTCCCACAAACGGCCCATCTGCTGGTCCATATAGGCAATGGCCTGGTGAAACTCCGGGCTGTCGCCATACCGGTGTCCCATATCATCGGTGTACTCCAGGTATACCCACGATAGGTCGGGCGCTTGCTGTTTGATATACTCAGTAGCCTTGTCCACCACCGCCTCGTCAATGCGGTGCATATAGTCCTTCTTTTTGTCGTGGGGATAATTGACAGTATCCAGTTCCAACCCATCAAAATGATAGTCCAGTTGTATGTTGCCCGTAGCAGGCAAGCCCTCTCCTACCAGTTTGGTGCGGTTGTCGAGCCAACTGGAGAAAATGGCCGCTTTCTTTTGAGGGTACTGTTGTTTAAAGAAGCGGAAGATGGTCCAATAATCATAATCAGGCCTGGCTATGTCATTGTCCCATACATTGTGTTTATTGACCCAGGTGCCGGTAAGTAAACTGTTGTAGCCTACGGCAGAAATGGTGGGTGTTTGCGAATAGCCGCCTTTTTCTCCCCCTACATGGGCGCGGGCATAGCCGCCTACGCTGGCAATCTTTTTCAAATTGGGCGTGGGTTGCTGTTCGATCACATCGGCCGCAATACCATCTACGATCACAAATAATGCCTTCTTCGGTTTTTGCGCTTGCAATACTGCAATACTGGCAATCAATACGGCCGTTAAGATTCCTTTCTTCATGGTGCTCTAAATAACGTTGTTATTGTAATATCCACATCACGCCATTGATATTATCCCCATTGGGATACTGGCTTTTTACCGCATTCTCCACGTTTATCCGGTTATTGGTATACTCATCATTGGGGTACATCCAGCGTTTGGGAATAATACCACCATTCAGGATACCGCTTCCGGTAACATCAAAAGCAGGAAAACCGGTACGCCGTTGCTCATAAAAAGGCATCCAGCCGGTATTCATGAACATGCTAATGTACTTCTGTGTAATGATCTGCTTTACTTCCTGACCAGTTTGCAAAGTTACCACCGGCTGAGCGAGGTAATCATTGATCTCGGTAGTAGTATAGCCATTGTTGAAATTAGAAAACTCCAGGGATGCTTTGATACCGTTCTTGTAATAGGTATCGGCATTGCCGGTGATCCAACCGCGCACTACCCCTTCGGCCAGTATGAGCTGCAATTCAGCATAGCTCATCAATAAACTGGGCTCGTTGATGGCCTGGTAAGAATAGCGGTCATGGATCTGTGAAGCATTCCCTGCCTGTCTTTTAGCTGTATTCTGCGACAGGGCAGCGCTGCCACGCAATCCATCATAGGCATTGAAATCTTTCACAGGCAGGCCACCGGCAGGCTTGGGTTTACCAAAAACAAATAAGCGCGGGTCTTTCAGGTCCTGAAGGATATCCACGAAAGTACTATCCAGGTAGTAATCCGTTTTCATGGAATTGTTGTTGAAATAGGGATACTGGTTGCCCGTGATATCGTAATAAGGCAAACGGCCATTATCGGCATTGGAAACCATTAAAGGATATTTAGCCGGATTGGAAACGATCTCATTAAACCGTTGTTTGATATTCAGGGTAGCATCGCCTTGTTTTTTAGAAAGGCTGATCAAAACACGTAAGGTAAAAGAATTGATCAGCTTTCTCCACCTGTCAATATTGCCCCCATACACGAGGTCGCCGTTGATGGCTACTTCGGCAGCCGACAAAGAATCGCTGGCAATCTTCAGTTCATCCAGTACACCCTTGTATACCTCCTGTTGTTTGTCGTAAGCTGGCCTGATAGCGGCCGTGTCTACCACATTATTATTCCGGATGCTTTGCATCATTTTTGAATAGGGAATATCACCGAAGGTTTGCGTCATGCCTACGATGAAGTAGGAAGTGAAGAACTTACCAATGTAACGGAAATTCTTCTTGCCTACGCGGGCAGTTTCCTGCTCCATCTTCACTACCTGCGAAATACTGCTATATCCCATACCACTGCGCTGCCAGCCATAATACTGGGTATTGCTGGCGCCCTGGGTATACACCAGGTAACGGGATGCCAGGGCAGCATCGGCCGATATGGTGGAAAAGGCATTTCTTTCAATATTGGTGAGCAACAGCGCCGGATCGGCTTCCGTGGGATTATTGGGATTTTTCTGGAATTCCTCAAACTTCTTGCAGGACCCAAAGGCTGCCAGTGTTGCCAGGAATAAATATGTATATCGTTTCATCTTGTTGTCGTTTAATAATGTTAATACACTGAATTAGAACTTGAGGTTGACGTTGATCCCCATGGAGCGCATAGAAGGCGATTGCAGGTTATCGCTCTCTGCATCCGGATCCACATTCTTCAATTTGGAGATGATAAACAGGTTGTTGCCAATCAGTGAAACAGAAGCGCTGTTGAAAATACCTTTGATCAGTTTATTGGAGAAATTATAGGTCAGCACCAATTCACGCATCTTCAGGTAAGTACCCTTGTAATAGTGGTAATTGTTGAGCATACCACCGCTGGTTGTTTGCATGAAGCTGATGTAGTTAACAGCTGTTGTGTTGGGCGCAAATTTGCGGGTATCGGCCGTGATATTGCCATAGGCATCGTAGGTCACAGCACCATCTGTTACCACCACGCCGGGTCCTACATAGGTGTTTTTGCCTGCATTGGCATCATCCCGGTATTGGTTCACTGTACCGGGCGCTGAACCACCCCACCACATTTTTGGTTGGTAGTTGAATAGATCCAGCCACCGATGCGACCATCAACTGAGAAGCTAAGGGTAAAGTTCTTGTAGCTAAAGCTGTTTTGTACGCCATAGATCCAGTCGGCATCGCTATTGCCAAAATACTGGCCTACGGGGGTATTGGCCTGCATACCATTGGCATTGTAGATGGCCTGTCCATCAGGAGCGCGGCTTTCGGTGATATAGATCCGGTCGGTACGTTGTCCTTCCTTGATCTGGCCCAGGTAACCATCGGGATTATCTGTAGCGTCTTTCAACCAGCGATGTACGCTGCTGAAGTTCACACTGGCTTCCCACTTGAAATCCTTGCTTTTAACAGGTGTACCGTTCAGCATAAACTCCCATCCCTTGCGGATATACACGTTGGCATTCTTGAGGATGCTGGTATAACCGCTGCTTTGAGAAAGGGCTACATTGGCAAAATTGTTATAATCCTTGTTGCGGAAGTAGGTTACATCCACATTCAGGCGGTTGTTGAAGAAACCGGCGGCAATACCATACTCACCGGATAAAACTGTATTGGGAATAAGGTTGGGTGAAATGAAGGTGCCCGGCCAGGTAAGGGAAGGCACATTGTTCCATTTGGGGCCAATACCATAGGTAGTAATATGCCTGTAAGGATCATTCCCATCAATGGTACCGGAGTTCACTTTGGCCCAGGAAGCGCGTGCTTTCAGGAAGGAAACCGCCTGAGGCAGCTTGAGGGCATCAGACAGTACGGCGGAGATACCGGCAGAAGGATAAAAGAAGCCATTGTTATCGAGGGGCAAGGTAGATGTTTTATCATACCGGCCAGTGAAGTTGAGGTACAGGAAGCCCAGGGTTTCAATGTCCACCATACCATAGGCGCTGGCTGCCCGGCGTTCACGGAGGAGGCTGGAAGCCTTGAGGGGTTGATGGAATTGCTGAGGGAGTAGAAACCGGGGATGGTAAGACCATCGGTAGTAGTAGATACATACTCATACCGGCGGTAATTATTCGCTCCACCCGCTGTTACATTCAGTTTAAGGTTATTACTAAACTGGTGGTTGTAGTTAACGATCAGGTCGGAGTTGATGTCGAAGTAATTGCTGACTTCGGTAGCATAGTTGCCCCTGGAAATATAGCTGTACGCAATATAGCTGTAGGGCTCACGCACATCGGCATTGCTGGCATACTGGTTAAAACCATTGCGGAACTTGACAGACAGGTCGTTTGTGATCTTGTAATCAAAGGTCAACGAACCAAAGCTATTACTCCTTTTATAGCCATTCAGGAATTCGTTGGCTACGAAATGAGGGTTGTTGTACCAGGACAGGTTATAGTTGCGCTGCTGCAAACCTTCTTTTCCTTTGACCCAGTAATTTTTGAGGTCATTGATGTCGATGTCCGGACCGATCCAAAGGATCAGGTTGTACAGGTAGTTGGGCGGACCATAACCAATGGTGGGATAGTTGTCGGAGTATTCGCGGTTATAGGTCAGTTTGCCATCCATGGTTAATTTGGGCGACAACTTATAATTACCGCCAATGGAGAAGGAGGAGTTATTCAAACTGGTATTGGGCACCATACCTTTCTGATAGATATGGTTGGCCGATACGCGGAAAGAACCTTTCTCGGTACCGATAGAGGCGGATACGCTATTGGTAGATAATAAACCGGTGTTGAAGAAATTCTTAATATTGTTGCTACCTCTCGATACCCAGGGTGTTTTTACACGCTGTCCGGTTACCGGATCGATGGGGCTATCGTATTGGGTGGTTTCATAGTAACCGCTGGGCGTGGAAGGATCACGCTGATCGAGCTTGGGCCCCCATATCCAGCCACCGCCTTCGGTACCGCTGCCAGAACCATTTACATAGGCATACTTACCCTGGTCGCCACCACCATAAGTAGTTTGTACTTTAGGGATGACGGTATAACCAGTTTGGAATAAGGTAGAAGAATTGAACTCAACGGTTAGCTTTCCTTTATTGCCTTTTTAGTAGTATACATGATAGCGCCATTGATACCCATAGAGCCATACAGGGCGGCAGCAGCCGTACCCTTCAGTACGCTGATGCTTTCGATATCATCGGCATTGACCTTATAAGGATCGGCATCGGGATCGGGTATACCATCAATTACCACCAGGGGCGTTCTGCCACGGAGGGATATACCGGGATTACGGAAAAGATCGGTGGTATTGGTGATATTCAAACCGGCTACTTTACCGGTCAATGCGCTCATCACCGTGGCCGTTTTAGTTTTGGCCATGGTTTCGCCACTTACTTCCTGCACAGCATAACCCAGGGTCTTTTGTTGTTTTTTAATACCCAGGGCGGTGGTTACTACCACGGCGCCCAGCTCAGTGGAAGTACCTGGCTGCAATTGAATGTTGATCTCTGTCCTTCCATCCAGGGGCACTTGTTGGGAAATAAATCCTAAGAAAGAAAAAGCGAGCCTGGCATCTTTTGCCACTACAATAGAATACTTACCATCCTTGTTGGTAGTAGTGCCGCGGCTGGTGCCACTGGCCGAAATAGAAACGCCGCTCAGCGGAGCATTGTCGCTTGCCGAACGGACGGTACCTGTTACGGTAACATTTTGTGTAAATGCTACATACTGCAACAGTAAAGCGCAGATTAATAAAGCAGTTGTTTTCATAACTGAACTTGGTTGTTAATAAAATGAAAGTTGCAGGAGATTGGAGCCTTTTTTATACCGGCGCAAAAATGATCATTTAAAGCAAAGTACAAAAATTAATTGAACGTTCATTCAATTAATTATTACAACCGTAATACAAACTTTACAATTAGATAATACAGGCATTGCGTTAAATAGCCTACGGCCAATGCTTTCATAGGATCACGCAATCGATTGATGGGATTGTGCAACCGGTTGTTTTATCTGCAAATGTTATCCTGGATCAGGTGAAAGCATTATTCTGGCAGACCAGCACCAATGAAGAATGAAACCTATATATTTGCCTGAAATCAGCAGAACCAACTCTATATGGGAAGAAAAAGCATCAAGGAATCCAGGCAAAAGAAATTATTGAAGCTTTTTACCTGCTCGCTAAAAAGGAGGGATTGGAAAATGCGTCGATCGCCAAAACTGCCGCACTCATCAATATTAACCCCAGCCTGGTGATCCATTATTTTAAAACCAAGGAGTACCTGGTATATGGGCTCATTGAGTATATACTGGACCAATACTTACTGATCTTTAAAACACCTTCCACTTATCATAGTGATCCCAGGCAACGGCTGTTGAAAGTGATCGACAATATCTTCTCGCAAAAATGGAATACGCTTTTTGATGACAGTGTTTCTTATAGCTGTTATTCGCTGGCTTTTCGTGACCAGAATGTAAAAGAAAATTACAAGGTGCTGCTGGATACGTTGCGCAATAACCTGAAGGGTATTATTGAGGAATGCAATGAACAGGGAATATTGGAGGTAAAAGATCCGGCACAAACAGCCGATACGATATTTGTGATGGTGGATGGCGCCTATTATTATTTGAGCCTGGTAAGCAACAAACAGGAATACAAAAGAAAATTAGTGCAGTACAAGGAACTGGCCTTACAGCAACTCAATTTTGTTTCTTCTTCCTCCTCCGGTAAATCACGAACAAAGCACAGATCGCAATAAGTCCCCACACAAAATTGACCACTACATTGGGCAGGTCGGCATAATACAGGGCATTGACGGTAAGCCCGATGGCCCCTACTACATTAAGGGTATGGTAGCTCAATTGCCGGGCATTGATCCTGCCCACACTTAGCAGGAAGTAGGCCAGCAAATAAGCCAGTGTACCTACCCAGCCCAGCACGGGATAGATACTATTGATCGCAAATAAAAACATATTACATTAATTTGGTTGTCAGAGCTATACTGGCCCACTTAGGGCCCAATATACGCAACCTCATGCATACGGGTTAAAAATGTGACTGGAGGCGGGCTAGTGGCGAGGTGGGGAAGTCGGGGAAAGTCGGGAAGACCGGAAGATGGGAAGAAAAACCTTTTAGTCCTTCAAGAAGCGCCGGGAGTCATTATACCCTTAGAAGAACACAAAGCCAAAGGCTTTGAAATTGGTGTCAGGAGAAGGCGAGTGAAGAGATGATGCATTCGAAAACGATTATGCATGGGCTTATATGCGCTTACTTTGGAACCTGCAAAAATGTATGAAACCGGGCCTTAAGTTTTGAGAACAACAAGCTGTAGTTAGTTGCCGGCTTACATTTAAACATTATTTTCACCCGACCATTTTCTTAACATACATAGTTAGTAGCGTACAGGTTATTTAGTCTGTTTAACTAACACCCATATCAATATATACATCTAATAATCAACAACTCGAATATTTTCACAATTTTAAATACAATAAACAATCCTATAGAAAACATATTGACTATATTTACGTTAGTATTTGGTACTTAATCCAACAAAATGGACTCTTTAGCATACAAACCTAAAATATTAGAAACGTTAAAAAACGTTCAAAAGCTATCTTTTGCAGAAAAGAAAGAAGCAATATTGGATGAAGGAAAAATTAATGCATTTCTAGATAAAGTTTTAGAGTTTAAAAAAGCATTTGCAGAGAAAACAAACAAACTAAACTCTCTTATCGAAATAATCGAGCAAATTACCTGGTTTACAGATGTGGATAGCGAATCTTTAATGAAAATAAACGATTTGATTTCAGCAATAAGAGACTTACGCTCAACTCTATTAAGACAATATGTATCACTAGATGTCATTCGTGTTAAGGGGATTGCAAAAGTTGAAATTAAAAATTTTAAATCCACCATAGACGACTTAAGAGATGTTGCAAGCGATCTTGAATCCAGATTCTTTTTCTTACCAAACATCCCCGGTTTTCAAGAAACCACTAAAGAACTCTCCTTAGTTTAATGACTATCCTGTCCTGTGCATAGACAGTTTTAAAGTTGAATTTGATAAATTAAAGAAAAAGACTTCTTATTCTTTCCTTGAGAGGGATATTATAGAATATTTTTTTGATAAAGACATAATTCACCTAAAGGCAGGGACAAGATTGAATAATAGTGACGACACTCCTTACATAAAGAAGCGATTAAATGGAAGTGGAGGTTTTCGGGTATATTATTTACTGATCATAAAAATGAAACCGTGTACTTAATGTTTGTTCATCCCAAGACTGGCTCTTTGGGTTATGACAACATTACTGATGAATCAAAAGCCTTATTATACAAAAAGGTTTTACAGTGCATACATACCAATGACCTATACGAGCTTACAGTTGAAAATGCCAAATTAGTCTTCAAAAGGAGGCAATAAATAATACAAAAGAAAATCTTACCTGTAAATACCCATTACGTTGCCCCCAAAGCAATGCAGTTCTAAATGGAATAATATTACCCATAAAAAAACCGCCTCTAAGCATAGAGGCGGCTTGTTGAATACTATCTACTGCGTAGGTGCTACAATCATTCTACTCCTGAATACGGCGGAAATCAACATTCCACACGCTTAGGCCCTGGGTACTGAAATGACCATTGGAAGCGTTGCAACCTGCCTTGATCACCACATAAATGGTGCCGCTGGCGCCAAAGGTCATGTCCACCGTTTTGGTGCCATTAAAGGGCGTCCAGGTACCCCAGTTGATGAAGCTGATCTTCTGGTTATCGGAATAGTCCTTACCATCGGCAGGTACTGCCTGACCAAACAATATCTGGAACCAGGCATCCTGGGTCACTCCATAGGAGCCGTTCATGGTATAGCGGTAGGTTTTATTGGCTACCACCTGTACGGCCTGGTAAATACCCCCATTTACCGAAGCGGTAACCGGCCTGTTGATGGTAGTAGCGGTATAGGTATTGTTGGCCAGGGTCCAGATTATTTTACTGGCATTGGCATCATACTTACCCCAATACTGATCGTCGCCGGCATTCATTTTTCCGCCCTTGATCAAATTATCATACGCCGGGTCGTTCCTGGTGGTCGTTACACTAGCGGCGGCTGCGCTGTACAATTTACCTCTTTTATCCAGGGCCTGCATTTTAATGGTATAGGTACCGGCCAATGGATAAAAACGGTATCGGATGTTTTACCCATCACGGCGCCACCGCCTTTACCTACATCCCACCGGGTACCCACAAAATCGCCCTTGGTGGTATTGGTGATCACAAATTTGGTATCATTTCCCGGCACCGGGGTTACTGTAAAAGTAGCAGCCAGGCTATCAACGGGTGCATACACTTCATAATCGGAATTGGCATCCTTATCGCACCCGATCAGCAACAGGGCACCCAACGCCAATGGCGCCAGGGTTGTTTTTATGTTGACATTGATTGAAGACTTCATGATCATAATTTTAATAGTATTTATGATAATAGCTGTGTTTCCTTACCAACCGGCATTCTGTTCCCAACCGGTTTTGGTGATCTCAGCTTGTGGAATGGGATACCAGTTCATTTTAGATACATCGAACACCCGGTCTTCCAGTTTAGTAGGGGTATATACAAAATTGGACCCATTGAGTGTGATGGAAATGCTTCTTACGGGTGTGGCAAACACATTGCCTTTTTCCAGCGGCGTACATCCCACCAGCGATGGCCTTCAAAGCCCAGTTCAACCCTGCGCTCATGAATGATGGCATCCTGTGTTATATCAGCCAGGTTGGGCATGGTAGCGCGTGTTCTTACCCTGTTGATGGCCTGCAGGGCGGTAGTACCATAACCCAGGGGATCGCCCGATGCACCGTAGGCATTGTACATCGCCTCGGCATAGTTCAACAATATTTCGGCATACCTGAAATACAACCACTGGTGTGAAGTAGTGGTATTGTTGAGCAGGTCCACGCTTGGGTTCACATATTTGGATAAATAGTAACCGGTTTTGGTAGCATTCAATTTAGGCTGACCACTGTTGCCCCCATAATAGGTTTGGATGGTGGTAGATTTAAAGGAGGCGCCATTGAATATTACGGAAGCCGCCAGGCGGGGATCTCTGTTGGCATAAGGATTGGCTGCATGCACGGGATTGTTCCAATCGAAAGGAACTGAAGTAGCGCCGGTCTTCACTTCAAATTCATCTACATAATTCTGGCTGGGTGTAATGCTGTTGCCGTTGGCGCCTTCAAATACGATGGGGAAATTGGCTCTTTCAAGACCATTTTGGTTACCATACCGCTTGAAGAAGATGGCTTCTACAGAAGCGGCATTGGTAGCGCCAAAGTTGTTTCCATAGGTAGCATCCAGGTTGAATACATTGATGGCCATCACTTCGCGGGCTGCTGCTGCCGCATCTGCCCAGGTATAGGTAGCGCCTGCATCTTTAAACAGGGGACTGGCAGCATACAATACAGCCCTTGCTTTCAGGGCCTTAATGGCGCCATAGGTGGCCCGGCCCGATTCGTACCAACTGGTAGAAGCGCTGGTGCGCACGCTATCGGGTATTATCAGGGCCGCCTTATCGCATAAGGAAACGATGTACTTAAAGCAATCATTGACGGTATTGCGGGGCAATCCCTGCCAGGTGGAGGGCTGGTTATAATCCAGGGGTTGGTCAATCACCGGCACACTTCCATAACGCTTTACCAGTTCCAGGTAAAAGAATGCTTTTAAGAAATAGCATTCGCCTTCCATAAACTTCAGGTTATTGACGGCTCTTTTGTAGGCAACAGAATCGTTGTTAACGATACCATTGGCAATAGACGACAGGTCAACGGATCCCTTATTCTTCAAAAACAGGTTGGCCTGGTAAATACCATTGAAGTAGTTGGACCATACGCCATCAGGATTGTCGAATTGGTTCCAGACACCGTAATTAAAGGTATGCGACCGGTTGTTCACATTGGTATGGTAGGCATCGTCGGTGGCGGCTTCCATATCCATCCAGGCATAACCATCGGGCATATAGCTGTAGGCACCCCATACAATGCCCTGTATGTAATCGTACCTTTTGTACATCAGGTCGATGGGCATATCGGCCGGAATCTTTTTCACATCCAGGAAGTCCTTCTTACAGGAAGCCAGACCAGCTGCTGCAAATACGATAAGAAGGATGGTATAATAATTTCTTTTCATGCTGCAAGATTTCAAATGTTCGTTCTAAAATTTTACTTTGGCTCCCAGGGTAATCGTCTTCATCAAAGGATAGCCCATGGACAATCTTTCCGGCTCAAGGCCTTCTACTTTTGAGCTCAGCAGGTTGTTGCCGCTCAGGTAGAACCTCATCAATTCAAATTTCTTCAGGAATCCTTTTGCCGGCAGTGTATAGCCCAGCTCAATGCTGCGCAATTTGACGAAGTTGCCATTGCGAAGCCAAAACTCAGCCTGCTGGTTATTGTTGTTGTTGACCAGGGTAGACAACCTGGGTGAAGTAGCGGTATTGGCTGTTTCGGGCGTCCAGGGATTGTTGGAGAAAACAGTGATGTTGTTGTTATTGGCCAATGGATGGGTATAATCAAAGGCATCATCCAATAAACTAACTGTTCTGTTCATGACGCCCTGTACAAAAGCGTCAATATCAAATCCGGCATACTTGAACCCTATATTGAAGCCCAGGGTAATTTCGGGGAGTTTGGCAAACTTCAGGGGTGTTTTATCATAATCATTGATGATCCCATCCTTATTAATATCCACATATTTCAGATCGCCGGGGCGCACCTGTCCATAAGTAGATTTTACCACACCTGCCTTCAGGCTTCCATTGGCTTCAAAATCTGATGCCTGGTAGAAGCCGGCATTCTGCAAGGCCCTGAACTGATTGATCCGATAACCTTTCTCATAGAGGTAGTTGTAAGGCTGTGCATCTTCGGCCCTTTTGGTGATCTCATTACGGGCGAAAGAAAATGCAGCTCCTGCATAGTATTCCAGGTTGGAGGCGGTTTTATGGCGGTATTGAAGGGCTACTTCTATTCCTTTATTAACCACTTCTCCGCTATTGGTGTTTCTAAAATTAAAGCCTGTATAAGCAGGCACACCTACGGGCGCTTCTAAAACACCGGTACGTTTTTCTCTAAACACGTCGATGGTAGCATTCAACTTATTCAGCAGGACTAACTCTACGCCCAGGTTGGCGGTTTGTTTTTCCTCCCAGGTAAAGTTGGCATTGGCATAGTTGCCTTCGCTACGGCCACCTGAAGTAGTATTGGTAGTACCCAGGATAATGCCGGTACGGGTGGTGCCCCAACGCTCGAACAGGAAACGGAAGGCTTCATTGGTACTGGCAGTAACGCCATAAGAGGCCCTTACTTTTAAGAAACTAACTGTTTTGTTATCTTTTAAGAATGCTTCGTTACTGGCCACCCATCCCAAACCAATGGCGGGAAAGAAGCCATACCGGTCGCCTTTTTAAAATCGCCGGAACCGGCATAAGAGAAAGAAAAATCAGCTACATACTTTTGGTTGTAATCGTAGGTAATGGCGCCACGCAAACCCTCTTTTACAACAGGATAGAATTGACCATCGTGGGTATAGTTGGAGCGCTGTACCTGCAACATACCGGTAAACGTATGAAGGCCAAAGCTGCGGTCGTAATTGAAACCCAACTGGAAGGAGTTCCTGTTCCAGTGGTCATTGCCCTCATCGGTGATACCCTGGCTTACAGCACCCAGTACTTTATACACCACATTGCCATTGGCATCAATCACCGGGTTATCGAAGGCATCTTTTGTTACTTCGTAAGAAGGTACGCTGAATCGCTTTTCATAAATACCCACGTACAGGTTGCTGTATGAAATTCCTCCATTGAAAGACAGGCCCTTGACCAATGCATCCAATTTTTGGTTGAAGCTTAGGTTGGTTTGTATACTTCTGGTATGAGAACTATAGATACCATTTTGTCTTAATAACTGTACGGGGTTAAAATTGTACACGGCATTGTTGCCCCAGCCACCATCTACATTCTTCACCGGAAATGCAGCGGCCGGTATCTTTAACAAATTGGAGAAAAGTGAGGAAGCCGTAAAACCAGCGGGGGTGCTACGGTCTTCACTAACGCCGGACACTGTTGCTTTGATGGTTAAGTTTTTATTCAACTGCACGTTCACATTTGCTCTCAGGTTCAACCTCCTGTACCTGGCATTGGTACCAAAGTCCTGATCGATCGCATCGGCATTTTTATAAGCGCCGGTGAAATCGGTATAACCACCCAATACATAAAAACGGGCCTTGCTGTTGCCCCCACGGAAAGAGAGGTTATAATCCTGAGTAGCAGAACTATTGTTCAATACTTTATCGTACCAGTTCACATTGGGGTGAAAAGGGTCGTCGCTTGCTTTGTACAGGTCCGGATTGTAATATTTAATAGGCAATCCATCATTTTGCAAGGCTTTGTTATAAGCTGTTGTATAGCCATAGGCATCCATTACTTTGGGCATGGCGATGGGCCGCAGGTTGCCATAGCGGGCATTTACTTCAATTTTAGTTTTGCCGGTGGTAGTGCCTTCTTTGGTACGCACACTTAATACGCCGGCGCCTCCATCAAATCCAAAGATGGCCAAGGCGGCAGCATCTTTTAAGAGGGAAATGGTTTCAATCTCGAAGGGAGACAGTGCCGATAAAGCATTCAGGTCTACCTGGAACCCATCGAGGTAAATGGCGATCGCATTACCTGCTACGTTCCAGCTGCTTTGTCCACGCAGGTATAAGGTGGGGTTATCGTATCCAGGCTCACCAGCTCCTGTGGCCACCGTTAATCCCGGGATCCTTCCTTGTAAGGTATTGAGCAAATTACCGGTGTTGGTTCTTGCCAACTCTTCGCCGGTGATGGTGAAGATAGCGCCGGTAGATCTCCAACTTTGTTCGGTCCTTAGCCCCTGGTCAATGATCCTGACCGAAGGTTGCAGGGGAACAGCAATAGTATCTGGCAGGCTGGCATTGGTTGATTGTGCCTGGGTTGCGGTGAACCCGCACAAAAGAACCACGCAAGCGAGAGGTATATGTTTATATTTCATTGTTTTCAGGTTAATCGTTCAAATAAGCAGTTATTACCATCCGGGATTTTGGCCATCCCAATCCTTTCCACCCAAATACCGCATACTGATCTCTGTATAAGGGAAGGGCACATAGTAATATTTAACCGGGAATGTTCTGGTACCATAACTAACCATGTTCCAATTGAGGAAGGGGTTGGTAGGTTTGGGGTAACGCCATTGGTGGAGGCAGTTACTGCAAATCCATTGAATGGTTTATTCAATACTACATGGGCAGTGAGCCAACGGTGCAAGTCGTTGTACCGATGGTCTTCAAACGCCAGCTCTATGGTACGCTCATTTTGGATAGCGGTTCTGAAACTTACCTGGTCGGCCAGCATGGAGGCATCCTTATTGGGCATACCCGCTCTTTGCCTGATGAGGTTTAAGTACTGGAATGCTTCGGCAGTAGGGCCACTGTATTCATTCAATGCTTCGGCATAGGCTAAATAGCATTCGGCCAGTCGGAAAACGGGCCAGGCAAAGTGACCATCGTTGTTGTTGTCAACGCGGGCAATGAATTTGGCGCATTCAACGGCACTGCCGGTATTATCACCTGCATTGGTATCATCTACCAGCCGGCCTTTTACGTACGACGTACCATCGGCAGAAGCTTTGTAATAGGCCAGGAATGTTTTGCCGCCATTGAACCATTGACCGCCCCAGGCCAGTGATTGATAAGCACGGGGGTCGAGGTTGAGGCCTTCAAAGTAGGTTTTGAAATCTGTTCCGGAAGCAGTGGCTGTCCATTTGGTACCATCTCTTTTTCATACAGTTGCAGGAATTCAACGGGCACGTTATTCTTAGCGCCCCATTCCTGCATACGTACTTTGGAGGAGTTGTACCTGCCCCAGTCGGCCCAGCCGGTACGGTTGGGGTCATTTTGGTTGTAGGTATTTGCCAGGATGAATTCGGGATTGCCATAGGTTCCTGCGGTGCCGAATACATTATTGAACACGGCTTCATAATCGCCCAAACCGGCATAGTTATCTGTTTTGACGGTAGTCAGCGGCTTATTGGTATTGTACAACTGAACGCCTGCAGCCGGCGCCGCATCGATCACTGCTTTGGCAGCATCGGCAGCGCGTTTCCAACGTTCTTTACTATAAGCGGCGTAGGCCAATAAAGTATCCTTGCCATCGCCATAGCGGGCGCCGGCAATGGCAGCTTTCATATCCTGGGGTGTATTGTACAGTGGACTGGCAGCATACAACAAGATCCTTGCTTTGAGTGCTAAAGCAGCCAGGCTTGTAATGCGGCCATAGTCGGTAGTGGGCCTGGTAGCGGGCAAATTGCTGGCCGCCATATCGCACCATTTCACCAGGGTATCGACCAGCGATTCGATGGAAGCGCGGGGAATGTCGATCTTACCGTCGCCCGATAAGGGTACAGATACGATGGGAATACCGCCGTATAAACGGAAAGCGCTGTAGTGGGCCATGGTACGGCAGAACAAGGCCTGTGCTTTTACATCGGTCTTCCATTCTTCGGGAGCATCGGTTACCTTATCAATATTCTTCAGTACCAGGTTGGCCTTGCGGATGGCCTTGTACCATCCTGTAAAGGCAACGGCAGCGGTGTTACCACGCTGTGCAATGGGCCCACGGTCGATACTGGAAGTGGGACTCATACCCCCACTACATAATATTGATAATTGAGGTTACCAGCCACCCAATTGGCACCGGGTAGTAACAGGTGCACCTGGTCGGTCAATACATCCTCGCGGCTATCGGCGGAGTTATTCATGACAAAACCGGTAGGTACACACCAATTATACATATCTGCTACCGCATATTGGGCCTGTCGCTGGGTATGGAAAACGGTGTCTACGGTTACATCGCCCCCTTTGGGTTTTTCAAGGAATTCTCTTTACAACCTATCATGCCGGCCGTAACGAATACGGCTACCAGCATCAGCGGAATATATAATCTTTTCATTGTTTTTCTTTTTCTGTACAAGAATTAGAATCCAACATTAATACCTGCATTGTAGGTGCGGGTAAGTGGATAACCCATAAAGCCCATATTTTCCGGATCGCCCCAGATCTTATGTGCACTCCAGGTGTACAGGTTAAATCCATTGGCATATACACGAACGGTGTTCACACCCAGTCTACTTAGGATACCGCGTTGGAAAGTATAACCCACTTCTACGTTCTTGAGCCGTATGTAAGCAGTATTCTTATTGAAGTAGGTATTTTGCCAGGCCTGGCGGTTGTAAGCTGCAATGGGGAAATCGATCTTTTCGCCGGCGGCATAACGCTCGGGTGTAAAACGGTTCCAGTCTACTTCAAATAAGGCTTCGGTAGTACCGTTGAAGTGCAGGTTGGTGGCCACCATGGGATCGGCGGCTACCCTGGCAGCACCTTGCAGCAATACGGACATATCGAATCCTTTGTAGCTAAATCCGAATGACATACCGTAGGTGATCTGCGGAATGTTGGTATAGCCGGATCTTTTATAATCCCTGTTATCAATCACCCCATCGAAATTGATATCCTGTAACTTAATATCACCAGGTTGCAAAGGCATATTCCCGAAAGAGAGGTCTCTTTGTAAAACATCCTGGCCGCCGGCATTTTTATAGGTTTTACCGTCGGGACCTTTGCCAATACCGGTCTGGATAAAATGGGATTGTTGTTGGCATCTACTTCATACAGTTGAGCCCAGGAAGTATACAAACCATCGGCTTGTAAATAAGACTTCTGGTTGATGGGCTTGCCGGTGGAAGCCTGGTACTCCAAGCCTGGAACAATGGCCTCATCCCGGAAAACGATCTCATTCTGGTTGGTGGCGATATTCGCTTTTACCCAGAAGCTGAAATCTTTTCCCACTTTGTCGCGGTAGGAAAGGTCCAATTCCATACCCTTGTTCTTCACTTCACCTAAGTTATAGAAAGGCAGATCGGCCGCCACGATGCCGGGTATGGTTCCTTTACGGCCAAGAATACCCGTTCTGTTTTCAGTAAAAACGTCGAACTCGGCGGTGATCTTATCCTTCCAAAATTGGCGATGAAACCAAGGTTGTTTTTTTCGGCGGTCTCCCAGGTTACATTCGGGTTACCCAGCCGGCTTTCAAAGGCAGCCTGTACCAGGTTGCGGTTGGAACCGTATTGGCCAAAATAGTATCCTTGCAGCGTGTTGGAGCCATAAGCCCATACATCGGGCAAATACAGGTAACGGTTGTCATTTTGGCTGGAACCACTTAACCTGTCATTACCTACTTTACCATAGGAGCCTCTAAATTTCAGGAAAGTAACCACATCATTTACCGGCCAGAAATCTTCTTTGCTGGCTATCCAGCCCAAAGACACGGCGGGGAAGTAAGTAAAGCGTTGTCCTTCGGGAAAGTTTTCCGATCCGTTGTAACCCATGTTCAATTCACCCAGGTATTTTCCCTGGTAGGCATAGGTCAACCGGCCCACCAGGCTTTGGTAAGCGTGGGGAAGTTTAAATTGTAGATTGGGGTCGTAGGTCTTGGTCAGGTTGCCCATGGCCAAAGCGGTAATGGCATGATCGCCAAAAGTGCGGTTGTAGTTGAGGGCAAACTCTGCATACCAGGTACGCCATTTGCCGGAATACCAGTTTTGCCATCTTTGAGAAGGCGCCTCGTTGTTCAGTTGCACAAGTATCGGATTCAGTTTATCGCCATTGGGATTCTCCCGTGCCGCCCACATCACGGGGTACGACTGGCCACCTGCGGTGCTGGAGAAATAACTATCGTAAGAAACCCTGACATTGGCAGTAAGTCCTTTGGTGATGAAATCCAGTTTATGGGTAACATTCAGGGCTGAATTCAGCAGGCTGTTGTTGTTGAGGTTATAGGCATTGCGCTGGGCCAGGCTGTATAAAGGATTGAACTGTTCGGCCGTCTTTTGCCAGATGAACACAAACTTGCCATCGATGTACCCGGGAGAGCCCATGGGATTGGTCCACATCAGGTTCTTTTCATAGTTGTACCCGTCGTTGTTCATACCGGAGATCTGTACGAACTGGGTTCCTACATCGAGGGAAACCTTGAGGTTGTCGGTTACCTGGAAATCGAAGTTGCCCCTTAAATTGTAACGATCCTTCCTGTAGTCCATTTCTTTGGAGAAAGGCATGTAATCGGTATTGAACAACCCTTTTGTGATAAATAACCGGCAGAAATAAAGTATTTCATGCCTTTGGTGCCACCAGACACGTTCACGTTGGCCTGGGTTTGGGGCGCCACGTCCTTATAGATCTGCTTTTGCCAATCCTGGTCGGGATGGAAATAAGGATCGTAATAAGGGTTGGGAGAACCATCAGGCATTTTGGGTGTGTGGGCATTCTGATAGTATTTCAGGTCCTCATTGGAATATTGAGGGGTATACCCTGTATTTCTTTTCTGCACAAACTTAGCCCAGCCATCGGGCTGGCCCCACACATCGTTGTCATTGGCATGTTGCTGCCACCAGGTTTCAAAGATCTGCTCGTTGCGCAGGGTGGCATATTGGTAGGAGTTCACATAATTGGGCATCCTGGTAAACTGGTTAAGGGCGCTTTGAACGGTAGCGCTGACCTTGGGGGTGCCTTCCCTGCCCCGCTTGGTGGTGATGAGGATGACCCCATTGGCGCCGCGAACACCAAATACGGCAGTAGCACCCGCATCTTTCAGGATACTGATGGTTTCAATTTCGTTGGGGTCGATATCGTTGTAGGAGTCGCGCACGATACCGTCGAGCATGATGAGGGGGCGGTATTACCATTATAGGTACCAATGCCCCGGATGTACAGGCTGGAGGCGTCGGCGCCCGGTTTACCGGTACCTTGTACTGAGATCAATCCAGGCAAACGACCGGCCAGTGAATTACTGATATTGGCAACGGGTGATTGTACAATTTCCTTGGCACTGATGGTGCTGATGGCAGCAGTGACCGAAGCCTTTTTCTGCTGTCCATAGGCTATCACCACTACATCGGTGAGGTTCTCCGCATCACTCCTTTGCAGGGTAACACCAAAAACCGTTTTATTACCAATGTCCAGATCCTGGGACGCAAAACCTACCCCAGTTACCGTTAAAGTTTTATAGGAGGGGTCGACGGTCAGGGAAAAGTGACCGTTGGCGTCGGTAGCAACACCTATGGAAGTACTTCCTGGTTTGGTGGCTGATACAGAAACGCCGGGAATAGGAGCTCCTTTATCATCATTGACGGTGCCACTAATTTTTCTTGTTTGTGCGATACTTTCCTGTTGAATAACAATCGCCAGAAAGAAAAGCAGGAGCCGGCACAAAAGTTTTCCTTTGTTCATGATGCTCATCAGTTGATTTGGTTGATAAATGAAATTCTTACGGTAAAATTTTGCACTAAACCGTCGTGTTGACCATCAGGTCGGGAGTATAAATAATCGTTTGCTGAGGATGGCCGGATACGTTCCGATATACGCGTTTTGAGTTCGCAAGCATGTCGTTAGGGGTTTTAGTTACGGGATGCAATTTTGGATTACCAGGAGAAATATCCAAAATAAGGGGTACGTCAAAACCTCTACATCAAGAAATACATTAATTGAAAATCAATCACTTGCATATACGCACCACTACATAAGGCTACTACAGCGGCTTTCCTTGCTGGCAGAAACAAATATTTGCCTGCTGCTATAACAAAATCCTATTTGTTATTCACCAAGCATATATCCTACTATAGGCACTTACAGATCAGTACTTATTATATAATCGAGTAGGAAGTAAGGGATTAGTTCCCTTACTGTCCTCTCACACCACCGTACGTGCCGTTCGGCATACGGCGGTTCATTAAACATAAACAGATTGGCAAGGCTTTACTATGTCCATCAGACTGGTAAAGCCTTCCTTCTTTAAGTAGCTGTTATTCAGTGCCCGGGTAAGTATAGGGCTGTGTACACTTCGCCATTGTCCTTTACGCGTATTACCCCATTGGTAAGCCTGGTTCTCCGCTATGCCAAGTTTCTTTAACTCGGCAATCCGCGTCCGTACACGTTTCCATTGAGCAGGAAACCAGTAGTAATGAGCAAGCGCTGATGGCGATGGATAATATTCTTTTCAACATGGTAAATAATTAAGGAATGAGTACCTGGTTGATGCCATGCACCACACCATTGCCGGCCGGTTGGTTGGCGAAATTGTGGCGTTCGTTGAGCACGCGGTAAATACCGGCTGTGCTGGTGTTTTGCCTGCCACGAAAGGTGGTGGAATTGTAGGTGTCTATATTTCCTCCGATCATGATCTTTGCGCCCTGCAATGTGGTAACACTGGCATCGCCAGTTGCCTTGGCGGCCCGGTGGATGCCATCCAGGAAATACCGGCCCGGCAGGATATGATACTTCAGCAATTCAGCCAAAGTTGCCGGGTCAGTTGCCAGGATATCAGCAGATGAACTGAGGTTGATGCCCGGTTGAATGGTCCCCTTACTCCTTAAGGCTACATTGTGTGGCGCCAGTAAGGTATATTCGCCGGTTTTCAGGGTAGACAACAATCCGCTGTGCTGTAAAGCCTGGGTGAACAAAGTGAAGGCCGTATCGCTTAGCAGCTTGCCCACCAGGTCGTTTTTCGTTTCCGGTTGTATCACTTCCAGCAGAGACTGCATTAAACCATTGCCCGTTTTAATATCGATCACCGAAACCCTGGCTCCATTCACCCGGGTGATGGTATCGCTGCCTGCTTTGTACCGGGTTACATACCATTTATAACCTGATGAAGTGATTAGTGGTTGATTTTCGCCCAGGGGGGATGGCCCGCAGGCTATGCCTGCCGGGCAGGATCATACCTGGATACGTATGCCAGGCTGCTGTACAAATCGGGGCGTAAGCAGGAAGGCATCAACGCGATGAAAAAGGGATAGAACTTGGAAAACTGGGCAAAGAGGACATCCGTGCCAGTAAGAAATGGTTGCAGGAGTCATTACCTTTATGACCTAATACCCGTCAATCGTATGAAAAAGGTGCCCGGATTTTCCAAAAGGTCCTTAAAAGGATAACGATCGTACTACTGCTCCTTGTTGTTATTGCAGGCATCGTATTGTTCTATATGAGCCCCGGCACCACATCGCCCATTGTGGATGACCAGGGGCATCCCCTCCCTAACAGTATCGCCACTATTGAACAACCTGTTATTGGGGGCATTGAGCAATCGCTGATCATACGCGGTGAAAATAGCAAGAACCCCGTGCTGCTGTTCCTCCATGGAGGGCCTGGCATGTCGACCTATCCCTTCATCAAGGACTCGTTTAAAGGGATGGAAAAATTATTTACGATTTGTTACTGGGAACAACGGGGGCCGCCAAATCGTATTCGAGTAAGATAACACCTGAAAGTATGACGCTGGATCAATTTACGGCGGACGGTGTGGAAGTGAGCCGCTACCTTCTCCAGAAATTCAACCAACAAAAGATCTATGTATTGGGCCATTCCTGGGGATCTTACCTGGCATCCTTTATGATCCATGAACACCCCGAGTTGTATCATGCTTACCTGGGTATCGGCCAGGTGGCCAATACGCCTTTGTCGGAACAACGGGGCTATGAATTTGTAGTTGGGGAAGCCAAAAAACGAAATGACCAGGAAGCATTGAAAAAGTTAGTGACCTTGAAGACACCTACGCAGGCATCCTCCAATCAGGAGTGGTATGATTATCTCTGGATCGAGCGGCAACTGGTATTCCAATATGGAGGCGCCCGCTATGGTGTTGACAGAAAGATTAGCGACCTGGTGAAGCCATTGCTCAACTGCCGGGAGTATTCCATCGCAGACAAATTAAACTATCAACCGGGTATCAAATTCTCCACGCTTCATTTATGGAAAGAAATGGTGATAAAGAATCCGGCTAGTTTATTAACAGAACAACAGATACCGGTTTATATTTTCCAGGGAAAACATGATCATCAGACGGACTTTGGGGTAGCCAAGGACTATTTCGATCAATTAAAAGCGCCCGTGAAAAAGTTTTATGCCTTTGAACAGTCAGCGCATGTGCCTCACCTGGAAGAATATGACTCCTTTATTAAGATCATACAAACAGACGTACTGGGCAATAAAAATTAGAAGCGCCGGTAACGATGATTTTCATACTCCAACTGTGTTTGGTAAAAATATAACCAAAGGTAGCTGGACATAGGGGCTATGCCTGGACGGTTGGCGCAGGAAACTGGACTTTTGGGTAGAAGTCCGGAAAGTCCGGAAGTCGGAATGAAAAACCTTTAACATTAATTTCTGATCAGGGTGAGCCGCCCTGAGAGGGCGACCTACTCTTTGACAAGTTCTTTTGGTGGCATTCGCAAAGCCGGAGGCTTTGAAATAGGCGTCACCAGCCAGAGGCTGGCGACTGTGCGAGAAAAGGCGTACCCGCTTACTGATTAATAATTCCTTTTGCTTTTGTTACCAATCCGGCAGCATTGGTGGCCGACAAGTTTTGATAGAGAATGTAGCTAATGCGGTTTCGAGTTCTTTTAATTTGGCGGATTGACTGCCCGCTTTGTATTCTTTTCTTAGTAGTTGAATTTTTCATGGTCCTGTATGCCTTCTATCAGCTTCTCGAATCGAATAGAGCTGAACGGACCGGGATATACCTGGTAGGTATCGCCGCCAGGCCAGGCTGTAAAGCGGCTGTCTTTCAATGGCTCCTTGGTCCAGCTATTGAAGGCCCAACGCAGGTACCCATCCATGTTGGAAGCAGCAGTATACCAGCCCATCCACACATGCTCATCGGGCGGAGAGAAGGTAAAACCATTGGGATAGTTTTCAACGCAACAGGTATACCAGGTACTTATTTTTCCTTCGCTTTGGCGCCTTGCCAACACAGGAGCCGGAAACTCCTGCTTGAAAGCAATGCAATAATCGGTAATATCCTGCTCTATTTCGCCATGGTAATTACCCGCCAGGGCGATCTTCCAGTCTTTATCGATGGTCTTTAATAAAGCAATTACTGATTTCATTGCATCCAGGGGACGTTCATCCATTGCAATGGCAGTAATAGCAAACCAATTCTTTTGCTTCAAATGACGGGTAAAATCCTTTAACATGACGGTCCAAAACTCATTGTAAGCCGGAGTTCCGATTGCTTGTGTAAAAACGGTGTCCTTACCGGTCGCTTCATCATAATAGGTAAAGGCGATCTTCCAGGGAACCATACTATAACAGTTGATGCGGTTTTTGATGCCGCAATCCATCACAAAGGATACATACTTATCAAACAGGCTGTAATCAAAGTTCCATTGGCCGTCTTTCTTTTTTGTCCATTTGATGAGGGAGGGAAAATCGTCATAGGTTTGATGCCCCCAGGGCTCGTTGACTATACTGGCGGTGATATTTTTCTGTCCGGCGGCTGCCAGCATGGTATAGTATGCTTTCATGCGGGTAAAATGGGCATCGCTCCATAATGGCAATTGGTGTATCCGCGCTATAGCAGCCGGATGCTGCCAAAGATCGAGCTGATAGGCCCATTGGGCGGGAGCAGGTAATATTCTGTTAATAACGTTCAATGACACCTGCAAGTTGTATCGTTTATCGGCCACCACGGTGATGGTACCGGTATACAAACCCGCCGCAGCAGTAGCCGGGACGCTGATGCTTACCCATACCGGTTGCACGGATTGTGCTGTAAGATCAACCGCCGGCAAACCGGTTTGTATGAGATCGGCCACGAGGGAAGAATCAAAATTGGCTGGCTTTCTGTAGCCACAACCATTCTTAAATTCATCGGTCATTACGTATTGTACAAAACCGGTAGTAATGTTTTGCTTACTAATGGTATTGCCCCGTTTGTCTTTCAGGTCAACTTTCTCTATGCTTACCCTGCTCACCGGCCGGGTTACCCATACGAGCACCTGGGTATGTAATTTTTCCCCCTTCCAACCCGATACGGCCCACTGATTGCGCATAGCTACGGGTGGTGGTGTATCCTTATCAAAACGGGTACTGCTGGCAGCAAAGCTTACATAAACAGGTTGCTTCAACTGATCCCAGGGGGCCGCTTGTTGACCAGTTGTATTGGTTACCTTTTGAGGCAAGGGGTGATTGGTTTCCTGAGCAAAAGAACTCTTGAGCAGGAAAAGGACTGCAGGAAGAAAAACCAGGTATTTCATCACTATTATTTAGATGTCGAAATTTGAAAACCGCAGGCCCCTGATGATCAGTGACCCCAATGGCAACAAATTTACCTGCTTAATCCTACTCCTGGAACCGGCAAACTTAACTTGCGCAACCGGTTGAAATGGCTGATTACTTGTTTGGCTTCTTATTTTTGGATTTAATCCAAAGCCTCCTTGTTGTATTTACTGCGGTAAGCCAATGGAGACACGCCTGTAATTTTTCTGAATACTTCCCTAAAGGCTTTCATATCGGAATAACCCACTTCGTACATCACTTCATTGATAGACTTACGACTTGTTTCCAGTGATTTTTGGCCGATTCTATTTTTACTCTTTGTGCATATTCAACGGGGTATTACCAGTAGCTTTAATAAAGCGCCGGTCAAAATTGCGCCTGCCCACGGCAAACCTGGATGCCAGGTGCTCTACCGAGATCTTTTCATCCAGTTTGCCCTCGATATAGGCTTGTGCTTTTTCACCATATCATCGCCATGCAACTTCTGGCCTTCAAAGATGATAAATGGCGACTGGCTTTGCCGGTCCAATTCGATCTGAAAAACTTTGGAACAATAAATAGCGGTTTGGCGGTCGAAGTATTTCCCTATGAGGTAGATGACCAGGTTGAGAAAAGAAAAGCCCCTCCGTTGGTATAGATCCCTTTTTCATCGGTGATCAATTTATCGGTTTGCAGATGCACCTGGGGAAAAAGGGTTCTGAATGCATCGGCCACGATCCAATGGGTAGAGCAGGTTTTTCCATCGAGTAAGCCGGAAGAAGCCAGCATGAAAGCCCCGGCACAAATACTGGCAATTTCGGCGCCGTCCTTGTATTGCTTTCTTATCCACTCCACCAGTATCTTGTTTTCTAATGTAGTTACCTGGTAATCATGGTTCAAAGAAGGGATAATGATGAGATCGGTTTTGTGAATAGCCTCCATGCTGGTATCGGGCCTGGCTATGAACGATCCGCCGGAGAAAGTGACCTGTTTGGAGATGCCGGCTAATGCTATTTTGAACAGTTCCTCTCCTTGTGTTGCTTTCCAATATTCATTGGCCCGGATAAATATTTCATGGGTTCCTACGATGCTGCTTAGGTTGCTGGGGCCGTCGGGGACAATAATGGTAAGGTGTTTCATGGCTAATTTTTGGGAAAAGGTAGGTTATTGGTCTGTCCAAATCAACCCATCACAAAGTCCAATATGCACCCCGGCTATGCAAGAATCAGACAATACTTTTACAGTCTGCAAATCATCATTAACCAAGGTTATTCATACCTAAAAGTAAAGTCATGCAAAATCAAGATTTCACACTTACGTTTACAACCAACCATTCGCCCCGGGAAGTATTTGATGCGGTGAGGAATGTACGAGGCTGGTGGTCGGAAGATATTGAAGGCAATACCGGCCAACTCAATGATGAGTTCCGGTATCAATACCTGGACGTTCATCGTTGCACGATGAAGTTAACAGAAGTGATTCCAGATCAAAAAGTGGTATGGTATGTACTGGAGAACTATTTTAGTTTTACCGACGACACAAAAGAGTGGACGGGCAACAACATCATTTTTGACATCTCGCAACAAGGCAATCAAACGCAGCTTAGTTTCACGCACCAGGGGTTGGTTCCGGAATATGAATGTTACAGTGCCTGCACCAAAGGATGGGCGCAATATATACAGCAGAGTTTGCCGAGCCTGATTACTACGGGCAAGGGGCAACCCAATACACGTAAACAAGCCTATACGATTCATGAAGTGGCGGCACAATTCGATATACTGGCACAGCAGGAAAAATGGTTTGAGATCCAGGATACTTTGTTTGCTGACAATGTTAAAAGCATCGACCCGTCGCATTCGCCTTATTTTAAGAATGCCGAGGGAAGGCAGCAGTTCGCAAAAAGGGGGAAGACTGGGTAAAACGGGTGGAAGCGGCACACAAGCTATTTACGGGCAAACCCATTGTGGCGGGTAATCATTTTGCGGTAGTACGGGAGGTAGATATTACAGTACAGGGATTTGACAGGATACATATTAACCAGATCATGCTGTATGAGGTAAAAGACGGAAAGATCATATCGGAGCAGTTCTTCTATTAGGATATTTTAGAAGGCAACAAGGCATCGAGGCAAAAGGCAACGAGCAAGACCTCGACGGCCCTTGGACAAGCTGCTGTTGCACCAGGCCCCTTTCCCGGTAATACGAGGGAGGGGCCTCGTTATTTATCCAGGTGCATGGGTAAACAATAACCCGGGTCTGCAGGATATCTTTACTTTTTTAAGTTACCATAACATTTGTACATTGTACTTTAGGAAAGTTTGTGTGTCTTATCGTAACCCCCACACCAATCATGAAAAAGGTATTGTTCTATTTGCTGTATTGCTGGCCTTTACCATGGTGGTAAAGGCACAACTGTCTGACCCAGTTAAATGGACCTTTGTCGCCAAAAAGAAAGCAGCCAACACGTATGAAGTGATCATCAGTGCCGTTTTTGCCAAACCCTGGCACCTTTACTCTCAAACGACTCCCGATGGCGGCCCTGTACCTACGAAGATCACGTTTAAGAAAAATCCTTCCCTAACGATGGAAGGCAAGGTAAAAGAGGTAGGCGCTATGAAGACGGTTTACGAAAAGCTCTTTGGTGTAGATGTAAAATACTACAGTGAGGAGGTCAATTTTGTGCAGGTGGTGAAAGTGAAGGGGAATGTTAAAACCAATATTACGGGAACGGTAGAATACATGACCTGTGATGACAGACAATGTATGCCGCCTACCAGCAAAGCATTTAATATTCAACTACCCTAGGCACTTGATCGCCAATTGTATACCCAAAGCTTTACAACAGGTACGCAAAAAACCGGCCGCATGAGCGGCCGGTTGCCTGAGAAGGCAAATCCCCATAGGATAAAGTGCAGGGATTTGTCCGCAACGGACGTCCTGCATTTAAGCACAGACAAACTACTAAAACAACTATTCAAACTACCTACACGGAACGAAGGTCCTGTGTGGATAAGCGGATAGTTTCTTAACTCTTAGCTCGATAATACTGGTCGATCAGGTTGCTGATCAACAGGCCGAGGACGATGCCGGCACAAAGGATCATGATCAGGACCATGGGCAAGCATTTAAAGGCGCTAAATTCCCCGGTACGCTGACGGGCAGGTACCAGGCGCCCGATGGCGCTTGCCGGAAAGGAATGGATCGGTTTAGGGTTTCAGAGGAAAGCAGTTTTGGTTTGGTACGGTTAAATTTCATGGTGTTGAGGTATCTTTGTTTTAGGAACATTGCCCAACAAATATAGGAACTATTTGGAACAATTGCTAATATTTTTAGGAAATTTGTTATTCACATTATCCCCTGTTAATTCAACCTCATGGCATTTGGTAAAGAGATAAAAAGGCTTAGAGATGGTATTAATTTATCGGCGCAGAAGCTGGCCGACCTGATTGGTATTGATGCTGAACGACTTAGAAAATGGGAACAGAAAGACCTGAATCCCCGGGAAGAGGATGTGCTAAAGATTGAATCGTATTTCGGTCTGCGGCTGGAAGAGATCATGGGCCTGCAGCATTTCAGAGCGGCGACGCTGCCTCCCGGGCCGCACACGGATGCCATTGCCCAAGCTGTTGAGCGGATCATTGAGGCCCGGGAATCGAAAGGATGGACACAAACGGAGGTAGCCGACAAATTAGGTATAGCCCTGGGGCAAACCTATTCGCTAAGGCAGTACCAAAAGATGGAGGCGGGTGAGTTTCCCAAGTTTAAAAAGAAGTGGTAAAGCAATTGGAAAGTCTATTGAACATATCCATATATGAACTAATATATGAATTAAACAATCCCCGATATGAAGGTTTAGACGCGCTATTGGAAGGACCGGTCAATCACCAGGCATTGCGGCGGAAACGGAAGATGGAAGAAGACTATGAAAATGATGGGATTATTTATGTGCCCATTGCCGCTCAGGCTGGTTACGCCAAGTCATACGGCAGTCAGCTTTTCCTGCATCACCTGCAAAAGTTTGTGTTGCCGGGGTTTCCTTACCGGGGCGAAAAATACCGGGTGTTTGAAGTGAAGGGAGACAGTATGGAACCAGTATTCAAGGAAGGTTATCATTTGATATGTGAGCGCATTGAACAGGAGGGCTGGTTACAAATAGCACAATTTTATGCGTACATCATTGTACTGGAATCGGATATTATTTTGAAGCGGCTGGCCTTTAAAGACGATGCCAATTATGTAGCCATCAGTGATAATGAGTTCTATAAGCAGTTCCTGTTGCCCATGAATGATATTAAAGAACTCTGGCTGGTAAAAAGGAAAATGGACTGGGAGATGGCGCCGGGGAAGAAGTATAAGATTGAGATCTGAAGAGGCATTAAGGCGAGGCTAGGAGGAAACGAGGATGCGAAAAAGCTTTGATCATCCTTTGACAGGCTACTTTAGAGTCCGAAAGTCCGGAAGTCGGGAAGTTGGAAAGAAAAAACTTTTAGTCGTTTTCGTCAGCCTTTCGACAAGCTACTTTAGAGTCCGAAAGTCCGGAAGTCAGAAAGTCCGGAAGTCGGAAAGAAAAAACTTTTAGTCGTTTTCGTCAGCCTTTCGACAAGCTACTTTAGAGTCCGAAAGTCCGGAAGTCGGAAAGAAAAACTTTTAGTCGTTTTCGTCAGCTTTTCGACAAGCTACTTTAGAGTCCGAAAGTCAGAAAGTCCGAAAGTCGGGAAGTCGGGAAGTTGGAAAGAAAAAACTTTTAGTCGTTTTCGTCAGCCTTTCGACAAGCTACTTTAGACGAATGCCTGGGTCCCTAGCCGGAGGCCAGGAAATAGACTCTTCCCGCCATACGGCGGGATGGCGAGCGAGTGCAGCGCTTCTTTAGCCCAGGGTGAGCCGTCCTTAGAGGGCCGACCCACCCTTCGACAGGCCGGTCTGTTACTTGTGTATTCGTCAGCGGGGCTACTTCTTTTCTGCCAGCACATCGAGGACTGGCTTATGCAGGCTTTGCAAACTGTTTTGACCGGTAGTCAGTAATTCCAGTACTACGATTTCATTCTTCCCTTTCCGGAGCCATTCAGCCGGCACATAGATGGTTTGCTGGGGACCAATGGCCCAGTAACGGCCCAGGTGATGGCCATTGACCCATACGGCGCCCTTGCCCCACAGGCGCATATCGAGATAGGTATCCCCTGTTTTAGTTAATTCAAATACTGCCTTTTTCAGTATGGGCGCTTGTTTTGATTGGTAAGGTTTGTTGAAGGAGATATTACCAATATGGTCAAAGGGCAAGGAATACATTTGCCAATTGTGGAGTTCCTGTCCGTTAAATGTGACGCGATTGGTAATGCCTTTTTCATTCTTTAATAAATTGGGGCCAAAGTTGATGCGTCCCATGTTTTCTACCAGGATGTCGATGGTTACGTTACCCGTTGGTAACTCTACCAGCAGGCTGTCCTGCTTCAAGCGTCTGTCCAATACGCCGACTCTTTTTCCATTGATCAAGACGATGCCATAATCGCGCAATTCTTTGATGGTAAGGGTTCCTTTTTACCACCCGGTTGTATAGTACGGTACAATACAAAACCATAGGGTTGATTGAGCGCTTCAAAAGTGAGTGGTTGAAGGGATGACTTTGGTGCAGGTAATACAGAAAAGATATCTGTTGTTCTTTGGAAAGTAATGGCTGGCAAAACAATGGTTGGTTTAGGCACTGGTATTTCGGGCAAGGATTGTCCGGCAGGCAGGTGCTTTTGAATGATATTCCTGAACTGCATAAACTTAGGGGTGGCATTGCCCGCTTCATCCAGCGGGGCATCATAATCATAACTGCTGGTCTGGGGTTCATAAAAACCGGTATCGTAACAGTTGGCGCCATTCATGAACCCTCTTGTAGTACCACCATGAAACATGTACATATTCACAGAGATGCCGCCGGCCAGCAGGGTGTCTAACTTGCCGGCATAATATTCCGCCGGAACGGTATGGTGTTGTACGCCCCACCAATCGAACCAGGCGGGGTACCACTCTGCCACATAAAAGGCCCTTTGCCATTGTTGTATTGGCGCACGAGTTGTTTTATCTGCCCGGGCTTATCCAATCCATTCACTGCTGGCAAAAACCGGGCAGGTATCCTTTGACTACATCGCGTGCAGGATCGCAGGTATAGAGAAGGCAATCAAAACCAGCCTCTACAAATAGCTTTTGATTAATGGCTAAGTATTCCTTATTGGAATCATAGGAGCCATATTCGTTTTCGATCTGTACCAGTATAATATTGCCGCCATGGGTTACGAGGTAGGGGGATAATTGTTTACCCACCTGGTGAATGTAATTTTTATACGCAGCCAGGTATTGTGGTTCGGTACTTCTTACCTGCAAGCCTTTCCTATTCTGGAGCCAATAAGGATAACCGCCAAACTCCCATTCAGCACAAACGTAAGGACTGGGTCGCAGGATGACCCATAGACCTTCTTCCTGGGCAATTTTTACAAAAGCGGCAATATCATTGTTGCCTGAAAAATCATACACGCCTTTTGAGGCTCATGCACATTCCAGAACACATAGGTGCCAATGGTATTAAGGCCCATGGCTTTGGCCATTTTCATCCGTTGCCGCCAGGCTTCGCGTGGTACACGGGGATAATGGATCTCGCCGGAAATCATCTGGAAGGGTTTGCCGTCCAATAAAAACGCCTCTTCGCCATAACTAAAACTATGGGCTGCTTGTGCTATTGCTCCCTGCCGGATAATCAATAAGGCGATCATCCATACAATACATCTAACCATGATAAAGGGTCTTTTTATGAATAATGTTGCTAATAAGTAAAGGACAGCCGGCATTGGTTTATTGGTAGGGAATTACCAGTGTAACAATGCTTTCGGGTTGAATGTCCAGGGAACCAGTAACCTGTTGCCTGGCCAGGCGGCTGGATACGCCGGTGGTATAGGACGTCATTTGTGTAAGGTGTTTTGTTCTTTTACCTGCCGGTAGCTGGATGTTTAAGGAATAGGTTGCTTTGCCGGTATTCACGATCACAGCTACCAGTTTGTGTAACTTACTATCGCGGTAGGCGGAAACAAAACAATCGGTGGTTGTGGCGGGAAAGGATGCGGCCACGCGTTGCATACCCGGTCTTATGAAGCGGCTGTAGTTGCCTAAGGCCCATAGCATTTTGCTATCATAGTAATTCCCATCGGTTTTACTCTTGTCGATATAGATCAATCCATCTTTGTAATCGTAGGGAGAGATGGCCAACCACCATTGCCAGGCTGCTGCATTGGCTATGGCCAGATCGGTATGCAGGGTGCGGGCCAGGTATAAGGCCGATTGCATGCCGGTATCGCGTTTATTACCGCTGATCTCTCCTTCATTATCGCCCAGTATACAATACTCCGTTTGCCAGAAAGTAAGTCCGTTCACAGCAGCCACCCGTGTGGCCAGTTCCTTCCTCAGGGTTACTGATTGTTGGTAAGGGGCGGTACTAAAGTAACTGTGGCCGGCTATTACTTTGGCCAATGGGACTAAGTTGCCAACATAATTGGGTGATGCCCGCTGCCAAAAATCATTCACCTGGTTGCCCTTGCCCGGTTTATCATCCTCCTTCAACAGGTATTTGATATTTCCTGCTTCGCCTAGCAGTATTTTGGTGGGCAGTTTGTGTTGTTGTAATTGGCGGGACAATGCCTTCACTGCTCCACTGATCTGTTGGTTGGTAAACGGGCAGCCTTCCTGCCCGCCATCGCTCCAATCCCATTGGGGTTCATTAATGGGGCTGATGTAATTAAAACGGATGGCATGTTTTTGCTGGATGGCTGCCAGGGCTTTTACGGTATAGGCGGCCCAGGCAGTATATTGGGTACTATCGATATTGGATTGGCCCTTCACTGCAGCAAAGGCCTGCTTATTTTTAGTGAATTGTACAGGCGGGCTGTTGTAAAAAGCCAGGAAATTATTAACGCCCCGTTGCCTGGCAGCCGTTAAAAACCATTGCTCCCCTGCCTGTCTATTCCAATTGTAACTGCCATCTGTTTCCAGAAAAGATCCGGCCCTGCGCCATTCATCTTTAATACCGCTGGCATTGGCTTGCTGGCTGCTACCTGCACCCAGGTTAAAACGCCATAGGGAAAGGCCAATGCCTTTGGGATTGCCATTGGACATGGTATCGAGGCTAAACAACCAATCGGCGATGGCATTCTTTTTAGCATCGGGCCAATTGCCTACAAATTGGCAGGCCCAGGCATCGGAAGCACCAAAGTTGTCGATGGTTTGAAAGGTGGTATTGGCATCAATGGTCAAGGCAATGGTAGCAGACTGTGCTGCTACCATTTGACTGTACAATAAACAAACTGCTGGTACGAATTGCTTTGCGTTCAATTGAATCATTGTTTCCTTGTTTACGATCCCATGTCGTTTACTTAAATGTGATTTCGGTTTGTGCTCCTACTTCCTGTAGGGTTAGCCGCGCTTAGAGGGCAACCCACCCAAAGACAACGCTTCGACAGGATCAGGGTGACAAGGCCAGGGTGACAACTAACGTAAACGACATGCCATTATAGTTGCGCTATCTGCCATTGCTGGTTGCGGCCTCCGCTATAGGGCCATTGAATAATGCCGGCCCCATTGGTATTGGAAGCTCCATTAACATCGAGTGATAAACCGCTGTTGCGGTTGATGATCTCAAAGTATCCAAATCCTATATCTATAATTTTCCATTGCTGGTTATTACCTCCCCAATAATCCCATTGCACAATACCGGTACCACCGGCAGTAGAACTACCATTTACATCGAGGGCTTTGTTGCTATTGCGGTTGATGATGCTGAAGTAGCCATTGCCCAGGTTGGTGATCTTCCATTGCTGGTTATTACCTCCCCAATAATCCCATTGGATAATGGTGCCACCATTGGTGGTGGATGATCCGTTTACATCCAGGCTCTTATTGCTTTGCCGGCAAACCAGCTTATACCATACGGAGCTGTTGAAGCCAGCGCCCGGCTGGGTGATGCTGTTATTACCCCAGGCATATTGCAGGCGCGATAAACCGGATGCATTGTTGGTGGTTAAGGTGGTTCCACTAAGGGTCAATAAGCTATAGCCGTCGCCATCGCGCAGGCCAGGCCAGTATACGCAACCCATGGAGCGGGCCAATATACCATTGGTCATGCCCTGGAAATAAGCGACCTCACGGTCGGTACCCGGCGCACCGAGGTAATTCTTCCCATTGGTCATGGGAATACCAAATTCGGTCACCACGGTACGGGCAGGATAAGCAATGGACTGAATAGCGGCTTCCCAATCGCCGGTGGTTGTTTTGTTGTTATCGAACCAGGTGTAATTGTGGCAGGACAACAAGCAATTGGTAAAACGGGTATCGGACCCCACTACATTTACATCCTGGGCATACCCTGCTCCATCCAGCAGTATGCGGTCCTGCGGCACGGATGGATAATTGGTGAGCCAGGTAGCATAGATATTCTTCAGGTCGGTGGCACTATAACCATGTGGTTCGTTGAAGGGCTCAAAGAATACGTGGCTGTTTCCGGCATACTTGTTCACGATGGTCTGCCACATGCTCCAAAACTGGGTTGTATTATCAATGATGCCATCTCTTGAACTGCTGCCTTCCCAATAGGCCAGGATCACATTCATGCCCTTGTTGACAGCGGTATCGATGGCGCCTGTATAGGCATTCCACCAGGCTTGGAGCACGGTGGGTGGATTCACGGGCATACGGATGGTATTGGCGCCTATTTGCTGGAAAGCATTGATGATGTTACCGGCTTTTGATTTGGTGGTGGCATAGTTGTCGGTGGACGATAAGCCACTGATGACCACCCAGCCATCTTCAAAATTATCATCGGGGTCGGCCCAGTTCACGCCTTTCAGGTCGGCCGAAGTAGCCAGGAGTGAAACGGATGCCTGGACTGCGGATGTGGCATCATCATTGATGCCGGTTGTTTCTTTCAGATTTTTCCTGCAGGCAGTTAGCGCCAACAGGAGAAGCAGGTAACTTAGTAACTTTTTCATAGCAAGCGTTTTTTGATGAAGGTTTAATGATTGAAAGGGAACGCGGTTAGTTGGGTGAGCCGCCCGGGAAGGGTCCGAAAGTCCGAAAGTCCGGAAGTCCGGAAGATGGAAAGAAATACCCATCAACAAGGTCCTTTTAAACTACTACCCGGGTTTGTAGCCGGAGGCTACAAAATAGCCTCACTCGCCAGCGGCGAGCGAGTGCTGGATATCCTGGAAGGGCGACGCACCCTGAAGGCGGTTTCGACAAGCTCCTTTAGACCAAAGGTGAGTCACCCTGCAACCCGGCAAAGCAGCGCGGCAGGGTGGCCCAACTTCTACAAGGTTGAAGGTCGACAGGCACCTGACAAACGTTACTTTACTAAATGACTTGATCAATAATTGTCGTTTTGTTTGATCTTGTTGGCCGAGGCCTGTATTTCGGCACGGGGTATGGGTAGCCAGTAATGCTGGGTCAGGAACTTGCGGCCATCGAGGGCCACCTTGGGTGTATAGGTAAAATTGCTGCCTGACTTACCGATGAGCATACCGCCTGCGGGTTTATTCTCTGTGATATCGGCAATTTTCCAGCGGCGTACATCATAGTAACGGTGTTCCTCAAATGCCAGTTCTACTCTTCGTTCGGACCGTACCAGGTCGCGCAACTGTGTTTGTGAAATCCCTGCTGCAATGGCAGGCATGTTGACACCCATGCGCGCCCTTACCTGGTTCACCGCTGCTCTGGCGGTGAAAGTAGCACCGGCAGGCAGTACATCCGGCCCATAGGCTTCGTTGGCCGCTTCGGCATAATTGAGCAATACTTCTGCATAGCGGAAATAGATCCATGGTTGGAATCCTGCATTGCCCCAGGGATTTTGTAATGGATAGGCATCGTTCATGAACTTCCTGAGGTAATAACCTGTTTTGGAAGTGTTCCAGTTCTCCGGACCATCCTTGCTGTCTTTACCACCAGGCGTAAACGTTTCAATGGTCGCCCCGCGGTAGGTAGCGCCATTGTACAGTACGGTGGCATAAAAGCGGGGGTCGCGGTTATCGTAGGGATGGGTGGGATCATAGCTGGTGCCGGGTTCTGTAATGGTGGTACCATCCATCATGCGGTAATCATCTACCAGGTTTTGCATGGGCAGGTTGCCTCCCCAGCCACCATAACCATTGGGACCATTGGCAATTTCGAGGTGGGTATGATTGGCATTTTTGGTGTAGAGGCGGGCAAAGATGATCTCGTTGTTGTTATCGGTGGTTTGGAACAATTTACCGTAACCGTCCTGGTAAATATTGTATTTGTTCAAAGCGATCACGGCTTGTGCTGCGGTGGCTGCCGCAGCCCAGGTACCGGTAGCATAGAGGGGACTGGCAGCGTACAGCAATAACCTTGCTTTGAGTGCTAAAGCAGCGCCTTTGGTAGCACGGCCCAGTAGCCAGTTGCCATCATTATTGACGGGTAATGAGGCGGCGGCTTCATCCAGTTGCGCTACTGCATAATCAATGCTTTCTTTGAGGGTAGCTCTTTTAAACAGGGACTCGTCCTGTAAATTATCTTCCAGGTTCAGTACCTTATCGCCCATCAGTACTACGCCACCGTAGTTGCGAATGAGGTCATGATAGCGGAAAGCCCTGATGAATTGCAGTTCTCCTTTGAGCCTGTTCTTGCGCTCCTGGCTCATGGTGATGGCTGTGAGGCCATTCAAGGCAAAGTTGCACTCGCGGATACTGCGGTAGCTGCGTGGCCAGATGGTGCCGGCCATACCCAGGTTTTCCGGCGCGAGCAGCCCCCGCTGGATCAACCAGGTATTGTCGTCGTTGTTGTAGATTGACTCATCGGTAACAGAACTCCACATACTGTACTCGAATCCCCTGCCGAAACCGGGATCGGTACCATCGCCTTCTTTGTCCTGCAAACGGGCGCCAATATACCGGTTCACTACAAATGCCTCAAACACCACCGAGTCTGTCAGTACCACCCCTTCGGCAATTTTATCTGTAGGCTGTATGTCGAGGAAATCTTTCTTACAGGAAACCAGCAGGGTGGTCAATGCGGCCACACCCATTGCATATTTAAGTTTATTGTTGATTTGCATCATTCTTTGTTTTAAGGTTAGAACCTGACATTTACGCCCACGTTGATGATCCTTTGCTGGGGATAGAACTGGCCGCTGCCACTATTGCCCTCGGGGTCATAGTCTTTTACTTTGGTAATGGTAAACAGGTTAAAGGCATTTACATAGATCCTGGCGGCTTGCAGGCGTACGGCCGATAAAGCCCTGCCTGCTACATTATATCCTAATTCGATGCTCTTTAAGCGCAGGAAGGACGCATCGTTGAGCCAAAAGGTATTGTTGTATAAGCCACCATTGATGGAAGAAGAGGTACGGGTATCTACACGCGGATAGGTTCCATTGGTATTGGAAGGGGTCCAACGGTTATCGGCCCAACTACTGTAAAAATTACCTACGGTACCTGATTCGGGCAATACATACTGGCTCACTTTTGTCTGACCAGCGAATACAGCGGACAGGTCGAAATTCTCATACTCTACTGACAGAACGGTACCATAAGAAATGAGGGGAATATTGCCGTACCTGCTTCTTACCTGATCGTCGGCAGTGATCTTTCCATCGCCATTGTAATCCTGGTAGATGAGGTCGCCCGGCTGTGCAGCACTCAGATGGGGTGTTTTATCGATCTCTTCCTGGGTGCGGTAAATGCCAATGGCATTGTACAACAGATAGGTGTTGAGGGGATGGCCGGTTTGCCTTTGATGGCTTAATACGCCGGGCGCTTCGTCGATAAACACGATATTGCTTTTGGCATAGGTAAAATTACCGGTGATGGTATAACGCAGTTTACCCTTTCGTTTAGAATAACCCAGGGTAGCTTCAAACCCATTGTTGTCTACTTTACCAATGTTCTCAGATGGCACCAGGGGATCGGCCTGGAAGGGGTTTACAATACCTGAAATAAATGGAATGGAAGCATTGCGGGTGGCCAGGATATTGGAACGTTTCTGCCGGAAATAAATGAACTCAAGATTAAAATTATCCAGGAAGGTGGCTTCAATACCTATATCCAATTTACGGGCATCTTCCCAGTGAATATTGAGGTTCTTTAATTTGGTTAGGTCCAGGCCTGGCACAATGACCGGTCCGCTGCCGGAATTCACTACAAATTGGTTCTTTAGGCTATAGTTGGTAAAGTATTGGAACAGGCCGACGTTGTCATTACCCAGTGCGCCATAAGAAGCTCTTAATTTGAGGTCATTGATAAAGGTCAGGAAGTTCATAAAAGGCTCTTTGGATATTCTCCAACCCAGGGAGGCAGAAGGGAAAAACCCGTATTGGTTGCCTTTGGGAAAGGTAGAAGAGCCATCGATACGCATTTGCACTTCGGCCAGGTATTTTTCATCGAAGTCGTAGGCGATCTTTCCGAAATAGCTTTTGCGGGTAAAGCTGTAACTGCTGCCGCTGTTGTCGCGGTCGGTTGCAGCTGAGCCGCCTTGTGACAATTCGGGGGTGAGGGTACTTAGGAAGTTGATACGGGAAGCGGCAAAATTCTCACGTTTGATCTGGCTTTGCTCGTATCCGGCAAAGGCATTGAGGTGATGACTGGCCCAACCAGTTTGGTAATTGAGTTTGATATTATAGGTGGATTGGGAAAGGGTTTGTTGTGATTGGTTGATAGAAGCAGCATTATTGTTGCCCCCTACAATACGAGGTTCGTAAACATTGGTACTCTTTTTATAGGTGTATAATACGTAGGGGGTAGCAAATGCTTTACTGAATGACCAGGAACGGTCAAAAGCCGCAAAACCATCCACGGACAGTCCTTTCACCGCCGCAATATTGTAACTGCCTTTCAGGATACCATTAAAAACCTGGGTAGGGTTTTTATTGATGCCTCAATGCCGGTAGCCATCATGATGGGGTTATTGCCTTCGATACCGGAAGAGGGTAATGCATTGGGATAGCGGGCAGGTATGGTGGAATAGGCGCGGTAAATAGAACGGAAGATATCGCCGGCGCCGGCTATAGGATACTGGCGGTTCTCTTCCCGACCTGACAGGTAGAGGCTGACTTTAAAGTCTTTGGTGATGTTGGCATCGATATTAGAACGGAAACTGTATTGTTTGTATTTGGTAGCGCCGCTCTTGTATAAACCATCCTGGTAGAGCATACCAGCGCCTACGTAGTAGCGCACATTTTCGGAGCCGCCTGAAATAGAAATATTGGCCTGGTTTTGTAAAGCAGTTTTCTTCAATGTTTCTTTGGTCCAGTCGGTATTGGGATAATTGATGGGATCGCTGCCGTTGGCAAATTTGGCGATCTCGTCCTGGGAGTACTGCTGGTTTAGGCCACCTGACTTGTTGTTGTAGTAAGCCACTTCATTGCTAATGGCGGCATAGGTAGCAGCATCGGCCATATTGGGTAACCTGGTGGGAGATGCAAATCCCTGGTTGAAACTGGCATTGATGACGGGTTTGCCTGTTTTACCGCGCTTGGTGGTAACGAGGATGACGCCATTGGCAGCGCGGCTTCCGTAAATGGCGGCGGAGGCATCTTTCAATACGGAGATGCTTTCGATATCGTTGGGATTTAATCTTTCTAATCCGCCTACCTGACCGGGCACGCCATCTACTACGATGAGCACATCGTTGTTGCCGGTGGTAGCCAATCCGCGAATGGTAAAGGAAGAGCCATCATAACCCGGTTCGCCACTGCGGTTATTGATCACAATGCCCGAAAAACGGCCGGCCAGTGAGTTGGATAGATTGGGCTGGGGACTTTTAACCATATCGGCCCCTTTTACCACGGAAATGGAACCAGTAAGGGTGGCTTTTTCTGAGCGTTGTACCCCACGATCACCACTTCGCCCAGGCTATTGCTTAGCAGGTCGAGCTGGATATCCAGGGCGCCGACGCCTGCTACAAGCGCTTCTTTGGAGGTGTAATTGACGTGGGAGAAAACCAGGGTGGCATCGGTTGTCGCATTGATGGTGAACTTACCCTGTTCATTGGTGAGGGTGGCGGTTTGGGTGCCTTTTATTGTTACGGTAACACCGGCTACAGGTGCATCGCCCGACCGGACGGTACCTGAAACAGGTTGTTGGGCTATGAGGGAAAGGCTGAGGAAAGTGAATAAGCTACAGCATAGCAATTTCAGGGGTATACCCATTGGCAGGAATCGTCTCATATTTACAAGCGGTGTTTAGTTTTTACAATCGTTTCGCAATCTGGCCGGGTGTTCGCTTTTTGGCATGGCGGGACGGCCCGAAACACTAAGGTAACGGTGTGAAGTGGGGCCGCTGGGTGGGCCAACTGATAAAATGAGGGGGTAAATTGTATGATCTTGCTCTTTCTGGATAGTTAATACGGCCTTGTAAATAAATAAGTTATCGTGTAAACCAGGTAAACTGTCACTCCAGACCAGGGTGAGCCGCTCTTGGAGAGCGACCCACCCTAAGAGGTTAAAAGCCCTCTTCTTCGCGCAGGATGTTCAAGTCGTTGTTGAAAGATTGGCGGTATTTCTTAATGTAATCGGAAGGGGTCATACCAAATAGCTTTACAAATTGCTCGCGGAAGTACCTGGTATCACCGATACCGACCTGGAAGGCAGCCTGGTTGACATTCATGTTTTCGCGGATCATGAGCACGGCCGCCCGGCGCAACCTGACGCTGCGGATGAAAGCATTGAGGGACTGGCCAGAGATATGTTTTACTTTGAGGTACAGGGTTGACCGGCTTAACCCCATGGCCTTGCAGAATTTCTGGATGGTAAAATCTTCTGTATCCAGGTTTTGTTCCACCACTTTAAAACAATGGCGCAGGAATTCACGGTACTCGGTGGGTACTTTGATGGAAGATTCCTGTAAGGTGATGCTGTCGAGGAAATACCGTTGCAACAGGTTGCGGTTCTTTACAATGGTTTCTACCCGGGCCAGGAGCAATTGGCTATCGAAAGGTTTGGTAATATAATCATCGGCCCCGCCTTCAATACCCTTTAATTTGGTATCGGCCGATGAAGCAGCGGTTAATAAAATAACGGGGATATGGCCCAGGAGATCGGATTGTTTTACTTTGCGGCATAGCTCCAGGCCATCCAGGCCATCCATATTGATATCGCTGATAATGAGATCGGGCAGGCGCTTGTTGGCCTGTTCGAGACCAGCGAGGCCGTTATCTGCTGTATACACATGGTATTTGTCTTTAAATATATGTTGCAGGTAATCTCTGATCTCGGCATTATCGTCGACCACCAATACGGTTTTCTTTTCTGTGATCATTTCTTCGGCGGTTCTTCCTTCGGCAGGCGCCGCTACCTGGCTGGCCACGGGTGTGGCGGTTTCGCCGGCGAGTTCCTGCAATAGGCGGTGATCGGTATTGCCGGCTGTATTGATGGCATTTATGGGCAGGTGTGTCATTCCTTTTTGGAGGTAGATGGTAAAGACGGCACCTTGCTGCAATTTACTGCTCACCTCCACTCTACCCTGATGGCTGGTAATAAAGTGTTTCACCAGATAGAGGCCAATACCAAATCCTGTTTTTGGGTACCGGCAGCAGGAGCCTGTTGAAACTTCTCAAAAATATTGGCGGTGTCCGTTTCGGGAATACCGCAACCGGTATCTTGTATGGCAATGACTATATGGGTGGCAGTTTGGCTCACCTTAAAAGTGATGGTACCACCATCGGGGGTAAACTTAAAGGCGTTGGAAAGCAGGTTGAAGAGGGCTATTTCGATCTTCTCATAATCTGCATATAGCATTATTTCCTGACCGGCAGTGGTAAACTGGTATTGTATATTCCTGGCCTGGGCCTGTTGCACGAAACACTGGTATACCTCGTTGCAGAGATCAATGATATTTAAGTGGGATATTTTAAGGATATCATTGCCACTATCGGCTTTGCGGAAAAGCAATAGCTGATCTACCAAACTCAACAAGCGTCGGGCATTACGGTAAGCTACGGAGAGTGCCACATCGGTTTGCTGGTTCAGTTTTTCCCGGATGGGATTGATGATGAGGGATAGTGGGGTACGGAATTCGTGGGATATATTGGTAAAGAAGGACAGCTTTTTCTCCATCAGTTCTTTGTCCTTTTCATTTTCAAGATGGGCCAGCCTGATCTCGTAGCGTAATCTTTCCTGGCGGCGGGTGTATCGGATATAGGCATAGATGCCGCTAAACAGGATGCAAGCATATAATATATAGGCCCACCAGGTTCTGAACCAGGGCGGCAAAACGGTAACCTGTAATAACCGGGCTTCGGTGCCCCAGCTTCCATCGGGATTGGAAGCTTTTACCAGGAACTGGAAGGTACCTTCCTGCAGGCGGGAATAATTGGCAGTTCTGCTGTCTTTCACATAGTTCCAGGTTTTATCCCACCCCTGGAGTAACCAGGCATATTTTATTTTATGGGCGCCGGAATAATCCAGGGCAATGAAGTCGAGGGAGAGCACGGCCTTGTCATAAGGCACAGTAATATGTTGTATGGTTTCGAGGTTGCGGGCGGTAATGGCAGGATCATCTTCTTCCACGGGTTTGTTATTGACCCTTACTCCATCCAGGAATACAAGGGGGTGGGCTGCTGTTCGGTTATACTATCGGGGTGGAAGCTATTAAAACCCCTGATACCACCAAAGAGGAACTGGCCGCCCGATAAGGCCAGGGCAGCATTAAAGCTGAACTGGTTGCTTTGCAAGCCATCGGTTTGGGTGAAATTGGTACAGGTGTTGGTAGCGGGATTAAACCGGGCCAGGCCATTGTAGGTACTGAGCCAGTAATTACCTTTCGCATCTTCCAGCATGCGGAGAATGGTATTGCTGGGTAGTCCTTCGGAAGTGGTAAATTGTTTATATTGGCCGGTATTTTTATCCAAAAGGAGTAAACCCGCGCCTTGTGTACCCAACCATAATTGGCCATTCTTATTTTCATGAATGCTGCGTACGGGAAGACCAATATTGTAAACGCGGTGTTGTTTGTGTACGCGGTCGATCCTGATGACAGCGGTATAATTGCCACCCCATAAATTGCCCTCCCTGTCTTCAGCAATGGATTGGAGGTTGACGATGGCCGGATCAAAAGCTCAAAGGTATTGGTGGTGGGATTGAAGCGGTACAGGCTGCCATCGTTGGTAGCGCCTGCCCATATATTTTTTGGGCATCTTCGTACACGAACCAGGCATTGGTCTCTTTGGTATTGGTGTGTGGATTAAAGAGGGTAAAGTGTTCAAAGCTGTGGCTACCTTTTTCAGGCGGTTGATGGCTCCAAACCAGGTGGATACCCAAATGTCCTGTCGGGTGTCTTTGATGATGCCGGTGATAAAATTGCTGCTGATGGAAGCGGGGTTACGCGGCTCGTGGCGAAAGGTGGTATAGGTACTTTTTGGCGGTTCCAGTAACGCAGGCCAGCGCCATCGGTGCCTATGTATACATTGTGTTGATCGTCCTCGCAAAAGGACAGGATGAAATTATCTACCAGGGAATTGCTGCCGGGTGCGCTGTAGGTAATGTGGCGGAAAGGCTGGGCCCTGGGCTCGATGAGGTTAATGCCGCCACGCAGGGTGCCTATCCACATGCGTCCATCGCGGTCTTCGCGGATAGCATATACCACATTGCTGTTGATGACGGAGACCTCATTAGGTAGTTTATAAGGGATGGCAACGGGGGCGCCGGTAGTCAACCTGTAAAGCCCTGCTCCATCGGAACCAATCCATAGCTTGTCCTTTGAATCGAGGTAGAGGTTGACCACATTGCTGTTTTCCGGCATCCGATTATTGGAAAGGGTATGTGTAACGGCATTGAAGAGGAAGAGGCCATCGGCATTGCCAATCCAGAGATCGCCTTGTTTATTGGCCAAGAGGCAAAAAGCCTGTTTGACATTGGCATCAACGGGGTGAAGTTGTTTTTCAGGGTATCGTACTTACACAAACCATGGCCTTGTACAAACACCCATATATTATTGTGGGGTTGGTCGTATTCGATCTTGCGGGCCTGGTAATTGTATATTGTTCCTGCTGCTGTAACCAGGGGCACCTGGCTGGCGGTTCTATTGCTGTTCTCAAAAAGGAGTAAACCGCTGAAATAGGAGCAAGCTAATACGGAAGTATTGTTGATACTCCTGATGGAAGTTATTTCCTGTTGTATTTTAATGGGCCTGCGTTTGGCTTTGTCGATGTACCAACCGGTGGTGAATTTCCCGGTCAATGGGTTATAGATATTGAGCCCATTTTGTCCGCCAATCCAAATATTGTGCTGGGCATCGCCTTCAATATTGTATACGTTGTTGGTAGAAAGGGAAGTGCTGTCGCCTATGATATTCCGGAAGATCCTGAAGTTATAGCCATCATAGCGGTTCAATCCATCGTAGGTGCCAATCCACATAAAGCCCTGGTGATCCTGGTAAAGGACTACTACGGCATTGTTGGAAAGGCCCTGCTCTATGCCCAGGTAGCGCACAGGCGTGCCACCTGCCCTACTCACAAGACTGGCTATGAAGAAAAGGACGACCAGCAAAAGTGTTTTAAATAACATGGTTGGTATTGGCTTATAAAGAAATGATGGACGGGACAGGTATAAATCCAACATTAAATTACATTTTTTGATGCAATGAGGGGTTATTCCTGGTTGGAACTGTTGTGGTTTTCTATTGCGCTGAAAGGGGTTTTTGTGTACGCCTCGGAAACAGTCTTTATATTTGCCTTTTCAGGTTATTAATCCGTGCATACAAAACTATAAACGATGTCAACGCTGAATCTCGATATACCACACGAACTTCCCAAAGAAGAGGCGCTGGAAAGAATTAAAGGGCTGCTTACCAACTTAAAAGAGGAGCAAAAGCAGATCATTTCCAATGTAGCAGAAAAATGGGAAGGTGATAATGGGCAGTTCAGTTTTTCGGCCAAGGGGTTTGACCTGGCTGGGAATATAGAGGTACAACCTTCGCGTGTAAAGATCAATGCCGACCTGCCCTTTGCGCTGTCTTTTTCAAAGGCATGATCAGTTCGGTGATCATGGACAAAGCGACTGCCTTGTTGAAATAATTATTGGTTACCGGCAATCAATGGCCGTCTTCATCTTATTTAGTTGTTTTTCAGGCTTCAAGAGAATCTTGTTCTTTTGCCTTAGGCGATGGCCCAATTGGCTATGGCATAAAGTACGGGTTATTGCAATGCGGGAAGGCCTGCCGGAAAACGATTACCAACTAAACAGGTATGAAGTAGTGGGCAACCGGGGTTTTGCCGATTTTGCCAAAGCGTTTGCTTTTGCTTATAACCATCATTCCCGATAAAGCCATATAATTAGCAGGGCTGCCCAAACCTGTGGGCAGCCCTTGCTTATTTTATCCTACTATTCTTTGAGCTCTTTTATTGTTCCCTGGTCCTGTTCCTGTTGGATATATTGAAGAAGGGCAGGTCTACGGCCAGGAAGAAACACCAGCGAACGACAGGATTGCGCACGGTAGTATTGTTTCCTCCATCAATCTTCGCTAAGCCGGGACCATACTGGAATCCATAACCCAGCGATAAAGGGAGGTTGCCGGGAAAGCCGTATACCAGGTAGAGGCCGGGTGAAAATATTTGTCCCAGCTTGACGGAGTAATCCTTGGTGACGGTGGTACTGGCAGTACCTGTAGCACCTGGTACGGAATCTTTGCGCAGCTTGTAATCGACAATAGCGCCGATGTCAAACACGGTTCCATATAAACTAAGGCAACCTTTTTCCTGCCAGCTTAAAAAGCCGGGTGTCCAGGCCACGCCGATGGTGGCCGTAACGCCAAATTTATCGGACCAGGCGCCCATGGAAGCGGTTTTGCCGTTGGAGGTAGACAGGTAAGCACCGAGATAGGTTTGCAAAGTGAAATTGGAATGGGTGTTCTTCTTGATGGTAGAGCTGCCCACAGGCAGGATGACATTGGACAAGGCTGCTTTTACTTCATCGGGGTTTTGGCCTGGGCCATATTGGCCATGAAAATAGCATAGGGTTTTACCTTTTCTACAAAGGTGGACAGTTTGTCCAACAGGTCATTTTTATCGGCAATGGTCCTGGTGGAGCCTTTCACGAGGTTGTGTACCTGTGTCAGGATGGATAAACCATCATCTACGGCCTGGGTATACTGTTGGGTATAAATGTCTTTGTACAAGCTGTTGGATTTTCGGGCAAGGGTAAGGTACTCGCCGGTAGAGAAGCGGGTATCAAATATTTTCACCAGACTAAATGCATAGTCAATGGCATCCAATGACAGGTTGATATAATTGTAATAGTCTTCATTCTCCAGCTTACGCCCAGACCGAAGGTCTTTGACAGCGGTATTTACTTTGGTAGCCAGGCCGATGAACCCGGACAATTTGCTTTGAAAAAGAAGATATTGTCTTTTGTTTCAGGAATATGGTGGCTATGTCCTCAGGTTGGCCATTGGCGTTGATAAATTTAACGCCGGTTCCCCCATCACGTTTGATCTGCTCATAGAGCAATGCCATGTATAACCTTAGGGTGACCTCATCGGTTACCAATGCCTGGATCTTTTAACGGGTACCCAAATGCTGGTTGAATCTTCGGCTTTATTGCCACGCATGCTTTCGGAAATAATGGCGGATAGCCGGAGCATACTGCCGATATTCTTAAAGTTCCTACTGCCGGTGGTATCGCTCCAATCGGCTATGGTACTAAAATCGCGGATCACATCGGCCGCATTGGCCTCGTCGTTAATGAGCCTCCGGAATATCTGTATGCTGCGTATGGCTACTCTGATCTCCGGAAAATTGGCCAGGAGGGTCTTGTACTTATCGGAAGTCAGCAGGTTTTCGAGGTGGTAGGTAAGTTGTTTGAGGTCGTCGAAAAACCTTCCCGGAGTTTAGGCAACATTTGGGGATAGTTATAGGCCAGCAGGTTGCTCAGGTTGTCGGTGGTTTTGGGAAATAAGATGGCAAATTCAGGATGATCGGGATCGCTGGCAAATGCTTTGAAGCGGTTGAAAAAGGCCACGGTCAATTCCTGTTTGGCCCGCTCGATCATGAGGTCGGCAATGCCATTGACTATATTGGTTACATCCAGCCCCCACTTTATTGGCTAAAAAGCCGGATACATTGAGGCTTGAACCGCCCTGTACATCGAATTTCATCCTGGTGTTCACAAATTCATTGGCACTGAGGGCGGCTTTTACTGCGGCTGCGCCGCCGGGAATGATGTCTTTGAGGTCATTGGCGATGGCATCATCGATCATCACGATGGTATCACCGGTAACGGTGCTGTAATTTTTCTTCAGGGCAACGGCTTTGTAATAGAGCCCTTCCTGCGCCACTACAGCCAGGGAAAGCATACACATCAAAAACATGAACAGGGTCCTTTTCATAACGGTTTATTATAATTGTTCAAAAGATTAAAGGGGTTGATGAGCCTTTTTGTATCGGAGCCACCAATCATGTCGCCCGTATTGTAAATCGCTTTCAGCAATTCTTTTTATCCCAATTGTTGGAGTGGTTCTTTTTTTTTTGAGGTAGGAAACGGCCAGGGCTGCTATGGCGGCTACGATGGGTGTGGCAAAGCTGGTACCCGAAGCCGGGCTTGGCATGTTTTGGGTATCGTAAGCTTCTATGTCAACGCCGGGGGCATGGATGATGGTCTTATCGCTTATGATGGTGATGGAACTGATGTTGCCGGCAGCATTGGTGGCCCCTACGGAAACGCAATCATCAAAAGAGGCAGGGTATCGCTCTGCGTGGATCGGATCGGCGCCGGCATTGCCCGAAGCTGCAAAAATGAGTACGTTCTTATTGGCTACTAATTGCTTCACCTGGGCATTAAAATCTTTCACCTCCTGGTCGGTCAGGTCGCCAATGGAATAGCTGATGGAAATAATATCTGCTCCTTGTTCAATGGCCCATTTGATGCCCTTGATGATGTAATTGAAATCGCGCATTTCTTTGTTGACGCTTATTTTTCCAGCGATCAACTGGCAGGCGGGAGCAATGCCTACGATCCAATTTCTGTTGTTGAGGGCGCCTACCAGGGAGGTGGTGCGTGAACCATGGGCATCGGTGCTTTGGTCGTTCATTACAAATGCCGGCAGGTTGGGATATTTGGTTTTGTCGATGATGATATTGGTGGCGGCGATCTTTCCTGCTATTTCGGTATTGGTGGATAGAAAGCCGGTATCGAGTATGGCTACTTTGGCCTGGTCGCCACGTTCATGGTATTTGTCCCATACACGGCGGATACTGAGGCGATTGAACCAGGAGAAGGTGACCTGATCATGGCTTACGCCGCCACTCCAGTAATAATTGCCAGCGCCATCTTTTAGCCAGGTGTCAATGCCTTCCAATACATCGCCCTTGTACAACTGGCCATCTACGTCGATCTCGCTGCCGGGGGCTATGTACTGGAAGCAGTCGGCATTTACGCTGGGGTGACCTACCCTTACGTTGAGGTACCTGTCTTTTACGGTTACTTTCATGGCCTATCCCACTCTCTCTATTTTTTTAACAGGAGTTGTTTCTTTGCCTGCGTTGCTCTTATCGGCGGGTGGCGTGGAACCTCTCAGTTTGATGAGCTTGTTGAGCAGGTCGAACCAGAAGGGGGCGCCAAAGGAAATGGCCAGGGCGGTGAGTATCCAGCCGGGGAAGCTGTAGCCATCGAAATTCTTGCCCAGGAAACCGCCATCCCATCCCAGGCCCAGTATATCGTTCAATTGTTTGATATCGCCCTTTACCAGGTCGGCGGCCTGGCTGTATAAACTATCGCTTAGCTTTTTTGCCTGGAGGTAGCCGGCATCGGCATTTTTTGAGGCTGTCTTTCACGGCCTGGGGCATACTCAGCATGTTTTCGATGGCTTGTTTTCGCTCGGCCAGTTCTTTATCGAGGTTGGGATGTGCTTTGGTGAATTCGGTGGCCTGGGCAATTACCTGCTGGCGCAATTGGGGATCGTTCTTGAGCTTGTCGGCAATTTTAAGGGTATCGACATTGAACCCGATGGCAATGCCCAACCCCAGTATGAGGAGAATGAGCTGGGTGTATTTTTTGTACCAACCGGTGGTACGGTCCATCATTTCATTGAACCATTGTTCGAGGAAGCCTTTGAATTTTTGTACATCGCCCTGGCTATCGACCCATAAAGTTTGGAGGTAGAGGTGGGTTTCTTCTTCTATCTGCACATTGCTGTTCCAGGCCAGTTTTTTATCAGTGAGGCTGGTATCGATGAGGGGCCTGATGGGATCGCCCGGCTTGACATCCTTTCCCCTCAGGAGGTCGATCACTACTTTGGAGAAGGTTTCCTGTGTAAAATAAGCGGGATCTTTTTTGATGGCCCAGGCGTCGGCGCGGAGGTATTTAATGAGGGGATGATCATAATAGGCCTGGCTAAAACGGGCGCATTGACTTTTTGATTTGGCCGCACCATCATCGAGCATACGGCGGATGGCCATTTTGAGGATGATGCCCCGAAGACCAATATTGGTAGCTACGATCTCTTGCAGGAGGGTACCCAGTAAACTGTAGAGGAGGTAAACAAATACCAATCCGATCACTACGTCCAGGGCCGCATTGTTGAACATATAGGAGGGGTTTTAATCTATTCCAAGGGTGGCTTCAACAGTTTCCCAGGTCAGGACTGATTCCGGAGCAACGGATTGATTCGCAAGCATGAAGCTACGCCGCCCCGCTACCTTGTGCTACGGTGAAAACACCTAATTGTTAAACGTATTAATACTGGGGATAGTATTGGGGGAGAGGTAAATCGGCAATCGGCAATGAATACACGTTTGCTTTGGAGGCACAACAGGTACGCCAGCACACGGAGCTGGACTACATACCTGCGCCAGGTAAGTGCCTTGCCAGGCGGAGCGGCTTTTCTGTTCTTTTGCCTTGATGCAAAAGAACCAAAAATCAAGCCAGGCCCGAGCTCTGTCCCCGCCCTAAAGGGCATAGCAATAACCTGCCCCCTGCGCAACTTTGATTACTTATTATTGGCAACCTGCTGGCTTGCGTTGTCTTTGCTACCATGGGATCTCTCCTGCTACAGGATCGTTTTCTTCGCTGATGAACCGGCCGGTAGGCCCCTCTTCACCAATCGTAGCGTACTTCACCAGTCTTTCTCCGGCATCGGCCACTTTTCCAGTGCCCCGGTGGTGATTGAAATCGGTGGCAATGTATCCGGGATCCACCATGTTGACCTTAAACGGGGTTTCACGCAGTTCGTGTGCGAGTGCAACGGTGTACATATTCAGTGCGGTTTTTGATGGCAAGTAAGCGGCGAATTTATAATCATAATACTGCCATGAGGGATCGCTGTGGAGTGTGAGGGAGCCCATGGCGGAACTCACATTGACGATGCGGGGCTGGGAGGAGGCCTTTAATAAATCAATAAATGCCTGGGTAACTCTTATGACACCGAAAAGGTTGGTATCAAACACCTGCCTGAAAATAGTCATGTCTGTTGCTGTGGCGGTTTGGGGGGATGCTTCCGCTGATGCCAGCGTTGTTGATGAGCACATCGAGGACCTGAGTTTTAGCTCCTATCACGGACCGGGCGGCGGCTACCGAGGTTTCATCGGTCACCTCCAGTTGTACGGCTTCGACGGCGGAAAGTCCTTCGGCTTTTAGTTTTTCTACAGCTCTCTCCCCGTTCTCCAGGTTGCGGCTACCTAAGTATACATAATATCCCTTTGCAGGAGTTGACGGGCGGTTTCAAATCCTATGCTTTTGTTGGCTCCGGTAATTAATGCTTTTTCATTTGTTTTATTTTGTAGTGAACCATTCGGGGAGTTCAGTCGCCTGTGGTGGCTATGTACTCCTGCGTTTTGTTCCTACAAAATTGAGTCAAACAGAAAGGCTGCCGTTAATGGGAATCAAACCAATATGTTCAATTTTCAAACCTTTTTCTTTCTGAAGGATTGGGGGTAACGGCCGCGATGCGCTTAAAATAGGTATTAAAGTAGGTGGGATATTCAAACCCGAGGCTATAGGCAATGTCTGCAATGCTCCAATTGGTATGTATCAGTAAGGCTTTGGCTTCGGCAACAACCCGTTCTGCGATGTGTGCGGAGGCAGGCTTACCGGTTACCTCTTTCAGGGAACGGGTCAGGTAATTGACATGAACAGCGAGTGCGCCGGCAAAGTCGTGGGCGGTTCTAAGCCGAAGGGGTTCGCCGGTGCTATCCACTGGAAACTGTCTTTCCAGTAATTCCATGAACAAACGGGTAATGCGGGTAGCTCCGTCCTTTGGTTCGAGGTTGTTATTGGCAGGCTTAATCCTCAGTACTTCGTGAAGAATAAGTGTGATACAGCTTCCCAGCAGATCGTCTTTATGCTGGTAATCGCCATTGTTCACGTCCATCATTTTTTGGAAGATGCCGGTCAGGAATGTCACCTGCTCTGTATTCAGGCGAAAGATGGGTATTTCACCAGCGCGAAAGAGGGGTGATTGCTGTAGAATACCGGCGCGGTCCCTGGCAGCCATAAAAGTTTTGGTAAACAGGCATACGTAGCCCCTTCTACCGGGAGAATGGTCGACCACTGAATAAGAAACTGTTGGATTGGCCAAAAACAGGAAGGTGTCCTTAATGCGGAATAGTTGATCACCGTAATTGATCGTCATATCGCCGGTGACCAATACGATCTTGTAAAAATCGCGCCTGTTCAGCGAAGACGGGTGGCTGGCACTGTGTTTAAATTCATGGACCTTAAACCCTCTCGATGCGGGGTCGAGCCCATAAGATGGATGTGCAGATCTTGTTTTGACGGCCATGGGGCAAAGTTAGAGAATCAAACCTCAAAAACGTAATCGGCAATCGAATCGCAGATTACGCAGATTGTGGCGGATTTCGCAGATTGGAGAAACGGATTATCGGCAATCAGTCGGAAATCGGCAATCGAATCGCAGATTACGCAGATTGTGACGGATTTCGCAGATAGGAGAAACAGATTATCGGCAATCGACAGTCGGAAATCGGCAATCCTTAGCTTCGATAGCTGATAGTTTGCAGGGAATGAGAAAAGGGCCGGAAGGAGACCTTGAGCGCAAGCGCTCCAAATAAAACGATTATATGAAGGAAAACCTGGCAGCCATTTTGATTAAAGTAGCGGTATTCTTTGCTTCAAATTTAGCCAGCAGGTTTTTCTATGCGAATCAACTGTTGTGATGCTGATGAACAGTTGTTTGGCAATTTCATTATTGGTCAATCCATCGGCAATGAGTGCCAATATCTCCATCTCCCTTCGGGTAATCACTGGTATTTTTACCTCTTCATTACTACTTATCGTTTCTGCAGCCTCCAGGCTTAGAAATGTATGGCCCTGCATCACCACTTCAATGGCCTCGATCAACTCTTCCCGTGTGGCATTTTTTAATACATATCCGCTTGCTCCGTTTTCCATCATCTTTTGAATAAAGCTTTGCTGGTTAAAAGAGCTTAGCCCCAAAATATGCATGGCAGGATATTTTGTTTTTAGTTCCTTACATAAATCGATACCACTCTTATCGGGGAGATTGATATCCAACAGGAGTATATCGGGTTGTTGCTCCTGCAGCGATGAAAGACAAGCGGCTGCGCTCATCGCATGCCCCATCCATTCCAAACCTTTTTCCTGTTGCAGCAGGGAGCGGATCCCTTCCACAATCATGTAGTGATCGTCTGTAATAAATATTTTTATTGCCATCAGTTTTCCAATTCAATATGAACAGAGGTCCCTTTACCGGGCTGTGAATCTACATCCAGTTTGCCTTTCAAAAATCAATCCGATGTTGAATATTTCTCCATCCCATACTTGTTGAACTTTTTACATTCGTGGTATCAAATCCTTTACCATCATCCTCCACCGTTACCATTAGCCGGTTGTTTGTGTTGGCCAACTGAACGATGGCTGTTCCGGCGTTCGCGTGTTTCAATGTATTATTTATCAATTCCTGCACAATTCGATATACGGTCACTGCCACGGTTTGTTCTATTTGCAGGCCGGCAATTCCAATTGACTGGTAACTGACCTTCAACGCACGGCTTTTGTTAATGCTATTACAAAAATCTTTTAGTGCTGTATCCAGCCCAAAGTTCAACAGTGACTCGGGCATCATGTTGTGCGCCACCCTGCGCATTTCCTGTATGGAGCTGTCGAGCATGCCCATGCTGCGCTCGAAGGCCAGGTAATTCTCGGGTGTCATCACCATATTTTCTTTAATGGTATTAAAAGAATATTTTATTCCGGAAAGCATGCCACCCAATCCGTCATGAAGATCCTTTGCCAGCCTGGAACGCTCCTGTTCTTCCCCTTTCAGAACGGCTTCGGTAGCAGCCAGTTGTTTTTCTGTTTCCAGCTCTGTAATGCGTTGCTGCTGGAGTTTTTGTTTTTGCCTGTAGTTCCGGTAGGAAAGTAAGGAGATGACGAGTATAATCATTGCAGTAGCAATCAAACCGTAATTCAGTGTATTTTTTTTGCCGGATGGAAAGCTGCTGTAATTCCCCTTCTGTTTTCAGGTTTTTAATTTCGTTTTCCTTGCTTGCAATCTGATACTGCATTTCAAGGGAAGCAATCCGTTTATTATTTTCTTCGGAAAGAATACTGTCATTCAGTGCTATGGCCTTTTTAAGATAAATGTTTGAATTTCTGTAATCCCCTTTTTTTCATACCATACAGCAAAACCGTCATATACTTCCTTTCTTCTCATTTTTAAACCAGCTTCTTCGGCCAGTAAAAGGGTTGAATCCAGGTATATTCTGGCTTCAGGAAGCATATTAATTGCATTATAACAATCGAAGAGGAGGCTCATTGCACCTGATACCTGGTGTGCATCATTATCTACTTCTGCCAATTGGAGTGACTTCTTTAAAGATATAATGGCGCTCCCAAAATCTTTCTTCCGCAGGTCCAGGTCGCCTTTCATGTAAAAATAATATTGTGCATAGGCTGTGTTTTCCAGTTTCAGCACAATTGGCTCCGCTTTATTAAGTACATCCTGTGTTTGGGCAAGTTGACCTTTATTGAGTAGTTCATTGGCATAATTCATCAGGGTCTGGCATTTCAGATCATCATTTGCCGACTCTTCTGCCAGGACCAATGCTTTTTGGATATACTCAATGATTTCGTTGAATCGCCTGTATGGGTATAAATGCTAGACAAATTCCCATAGAGTGAGGCCAGGTAATTTTTATCCTTAAATTTCTCAAAAAGTGCAATGGACAGTAAATAATACTCGATGGATTTGTAATAGTCGCCAATGCGGTTATAATTATTGGCCATATCCCAATACAGAATACCCATTTCTCTTTTAACCGCATAGGTGGTATCGTTTTTCAGAAAACCGGTCAGGGAATCAGCATACGCAAATGATTGCTGAAAATCGCCTCTGTCGCCATGGTATTTAACATACATGGAAAAGCCTTTGCGAATACCATAGGGGAAATTAATCTTTCTGCTTATAGCCAGCATTTCCCTGATATAGGGATCGTGGCCGGACGAGTTATAGAGGGTTGCCCTCAGGTATTGATAAATTGCTTTTGCCCTGAAACTATCCGGCGTGGGGTGATGATCAATATTGCGCTTCAGGCTATCAATTACATCCGCCGTTTGCGACTGCGCCTGCAGGCAAAAGAGGAATGAAAATATAAATGCTGCGAATTTTATCATTTATTAAAACAGTCTTTATACGTTACCAGAAACCATGTCTACCAGAAATTCAATCTTTATCCCCTTTTTCCATGATTTTTCCGTTTTACTAGAAAATCCTGCTTTTAGGGGTATTAATTTCATTGGCACTTGACTACATTAGCTTATTAAATCTAATCATTACTCAAGACGATGAAAACAATGGCAACCATAAACAAGATTGAATTTTAAAAGCCGGAGGACCAGGATTTGTTTATTGCAGAAAAGACAAAATACGGAAAAAGATCCGGAACGCAACAAAGTCTTTTACCGGATGGTTTTTGCACATTGTAAAGCTGAAGGAGCAGGTTTACTTAAGCCTGGAGAAGCGTCATCCCGCCGGGGCGGGACAAGCTCAACATTGAATCCTACTTTCCATTAGCCCCTGCGGTCATCCTTCCGGAATGAACACCCTTAAATATCTACAAATGAAAAAGAACAAGTTAATGGCCACTTCTCTTGAAGTAATTGGTTTGGCTGTGCTGGTAAGCTGCGGGGGCGCGGGCTCTGCGGGCCCTTCCACCCCCAAGCCGGTAGTCGCTGAAAACAGCACGTCTATTGCTACGCAAAACGGCAGCGCCATGATGGACCATGATACGGAACTTTCTACCGCGTTTGCGGGTCTCGCCGTTGAGCAGGCTTACATCATAGATGGCAACGACAAAAAAATTACAGGCAACAAGGTGGCGCTCCACTCGAATTTTTCCATTGTGTATGAAGGTGTAAAAACTATACGCTTAAAAACGATAAAGCGTTCCCCAATTTATCGATGCAGGTAATTGACGACCAACAACAAACCATACTCAGTAAATCTGACCTGTTTGCTGCTTCCTATCCCGACGGGCTTTCGGTAAGTGATGCTTCTGTTCTCCGGGCTACAATTACTGTAGGCGATCCGATAAAGCCTGGCAAATACCTTTGTTCTGTTCAGGTAATTGATAAGCATAACAACAATGCCTCTATCCAATCGACCTGGGAATTTGAAGTAGAGTGAAACCGAACCGGATGGCCTGGTTAAATGCACTCTTTTATGAACCCGGTATATCAAACATGAACCTCATGAAAAAGTATGTTCTCCTCTTACTGTTTATTGCCGTTACTGCGGCAGGTACGGCGCAAACCAAACCAAAGCCTAAACCGAAGGAAGCTGTTCCTACCCAAAAAGAGTTGGCAGACATGATGAAGGAGATGCAGAGCGCCATGGATGGAATGAGCCCGGAAGATAAAAAGATGATGGACAGCATGGGCATTAAAATGCCGGACATGAAAGGTCTTAAAAGACGGTTTCCGGATAACTGATGCGCAAATAAAAAAAACATACGAAGCAGGAAACAGGGTTGTTCCCAACCGGGATGGAGCAAGGATTGCGGCGATACCCCAAGGAGTAACTGATGCCCGCCTGGCAACGTATGTTTCCTCCATTCATAAAAAAATAATACCGCTGCTTGAACCGGATGTGGTAAGCTCCGGTGACAATATGTTGACCTACCTGGAAACGAAGGGTATTAAAACTGCGGCAGCAGGCCATATAGCGGCCGGCCTGTGGGCTACGGGCAATGCAAAAATAGCGCTTTACCTGATGGGGAAAATTTGCGCTGCGGCACCTGTTACGGACAACCTGAACAATTATGCCTCCATGCTGAGCATGATGGGTGCTGAACAGCTGGCCATACCGATATTAAATAACCTGAACACCAAATTCCCCCACAACAGTACGCTGCTTAATAACCTAGGGCAGGCCTGGTTTGGGTTAGGTGAAATAAGCAAAGCAGAAAAATACCTCGACAGCACGATTCGCCTTTATGCCTATCATTCGCAGGCCAATTACACCAAAGCTGTTATAGAAGAAAGCCGGGGTAAAATAAGGGGGCAACGGATGCGTTGATCAAATCTATTAAAAGGGGCTATAGCGCCGATAAGGATAGTAAACTACAGGAGCTGCGCAAAAAGCAGGCTGACAAGGATATGGATTTCCCCTTTCCCATGCCACAGGATCCTTTGGGGCTGGAAAAATTTAACTGGCCCGACTACCCTACCACTGTGCAGGAAAATGCGGTGAGGGAAAAAGAATGGGCTGATTTCAGGGAAAGATGCAATGCGGAGAATAATGATCTGAATGAGCGTGCGGCACAACTTGAAAAAATTGCCGAAGATGCCCGTAATAAAAGAACAGAAGCCATGTTTGCAGCGCAGCGGAATGGAAAAATATTCCTTCCCTTTCCCTGGTATGCGGCTGCAGGCGCCCGAAAGCTACAATACCTGATAGAGGATAAGGACAATGGTGTTCAATACAGGCTGCTGTCAACCAGGGAGCGGGTTGCTGATGTGATGAAAAAGATGAAGCATGGCAAGATAAGCGGGCTGCTGCAGAAAAACTGGTAGATAAAGAATTTCAGCCGCGGATTGGTGAAGGGCGGGAAAATCCGCTCAGTGAATATTGCGAGGCAGTGAATAAAGTGCGCAATGAATACCTGTCGCTGGCGAACACCCAACTGCAAATGGCGCAGCAGGCTGTGATAGACAATATGCGCCGCATGCTAAATGACCAGGTGTATTATGCGCAGTATACCAGCTGGCCCGAGGATTTTGAGGTAACAAAAATTCATGCTAAAATGGGGTGGCTGTCGATCCTATCGGGGCAGGTGGTAAGATTTATGGACAAAGCATCGATCTGTTCCTTTAATAAGGAACCTGACCTGGTGAAAACAAAGCTGGCAGAATTTGATGACATCGCCTGTCAGTATAATAGCAAAACGAGTTTCCCTGGCCTTCTCACGATGGAAACAAACTGTAGTCATACGACATACCGTTTTGAAGCCAGCATCATTAAATACACGCGTGTGGAGGCAGGGAATGAGTATTTGCGCTCTACCCTGGTATTGAGCCCGAAGATAGGGACAGGCTTAACGGAGGGCAGCCCGGTAAAAGCAAGTGCATCGGCCGGTGCGGATATTACCATTGACATGGATAAAGATGGAAAAACCGAGTGGGGGCCGTAGTAAAAGCAGGTGTTGAACTGGGTGTGGGTGGCAGCGCAGGTCCTGTAAAAGCTGAGGCTACCATTGGTTCGGGGATCGAACTGGAGATTGATCAAAGCGGGGTACAGGATGTAAGCATCGTATCGAAAGCCAAACTGGAAGCTGGCATTGAAGCGCCGAAATCGCCCGGTAAAACGCCCACAGACAAAAAGATCAATAAGGGCATAGACCAAATAAATAAAGGCATCAGTAAGTTGGACACCTCGGTAGAGATAGGCGTAGAAAGCCGTTCAAGCCTTATCAGTGGCCGGGGATCGGTTAGCGGGACCGGTATACTTAAAGGCATCACTTTATCACAATGGTAAAATACTCAACCACCCCATATGAAATACATTCTTACAACCTTTTTCTCCTTAATAACCCTAACTGTCTTTACGCAGGATTGCAGTAAAGAATTGCTCCGTCAGAAACCGGGTACCTGGAAAGCGGGGCCGCAAGGATCTATTCATGATGTAACTGCGGCAGACCTGGCAAAAGAAAAAGCGGTCATAGCAGGTATCCATAAAATGATTACGACTAACTATGCCCCCACGGGATGCCAAATCGGATACAGTACTGTATATGGCAAGTACTCCGTTGCCGGACAAACCTGGGTTGCAGACCCCTATCATTATATCATCTATATTCTCCGGTACCTGTGTGAAGGGAGTAGCACTGATAAAACAAAATATTATGTTGATTACTCTACTCCAACCACGGTAACCATTACAGCTAATGTGGTGTACTCCTTAAATAATCTCTATGCCGCCACTGTTGCCCCGGATGAAGTGAGAAGTTATTTAAAATTAAAGCAAAGGCCCGTGCAAAAAGATGGGGTATGGTATATGGGTGAAGAGGTGGTGGGTGATTATGGCACGCCCGGCGAAATTAAGGAATATCGCTGGCTGATCACGTACCATGACACGCTTCCCTTTTATTATGTAAGCCGTAAAGAATATTTACTGATACAGAAGCAAAGATTGGAGAAATCAATAGCGGAAGTGCCCAGTGAAAAAGAATACACCAACCAATACCTCCACAACGTGAACGAATATTTAAAAAGCCGGAAGCCGAATTAGCGCTCCCGGCCATTAGTATGTGGAATGAAGAGGAAAGGTTTGAAAAATTTGTGGAGGAGGGAACGCGTGGCTCTTTCCTGGCAGTAAAGCCCAATCTTGATTACTATCGCAAAAAATTGCCTAAGTCTACGCCCCAGTTCTTTACTGTGGTTTATAAAATAGCCAAAGGCGATGCGGTATTTGCAGACAACTATGCAGCGATACAAAAAGCCGTCGATCTTACAAAACTGAAAAGCATGCTGGGAAAATAACTGATCTGAACGTAAAAAAGGCATTCCACCGCTATAAGGATATGAAAACAATTTTTCCACTCCTCGTCCTGCTATTACCATCAGCTTCCGTATTGGCACAGCAAGCCACCTTTGACCTGATCACCTATACAGTGCCCGTAAACTGGGCAAAGGAAACCAGGGAGAACGTGGTGAGCTATGTTAGTGTTGACCAGCAAAAAAGTCGTGGTGCAGGATCAGTATTTATAAAAGTACGGTCAGTAAAGGCAATATTGACAGGGATTTTGAAAGCGAATGGAATAACCTTGTTGTAAAAGCGTACAAGGTAACCGAAGCGCCACAGACGGGTGAACCAGCGGAAGAAGCGGGCTGGACAATAAAATCAGGGGTCAGTAAATTTATTTTTGACAAGGCAACCGCCACTGCCCTGATGACCACGCTTAGCGGTTTTGAACGCGTGGTGAGTATTGTTGCCGTTACCAATGATCAGGCATATTTGTCGTTCGTGCAGCATTTTTGAGCACGATCTCGATGGGAAAGCCGGAAACGGAAAAGGCGCCAACGGCTACCACGCAGCAAACTGTTATAAGCGACCGCTCGTCGGTTATTGGCACCTGGGTAAAAGCCTCGACCAATAACAATAGCCATGATGTTGGTAATGGCCTCCACGGGTACTTCAGCTGTCAATACCTGTTTGATAAGAACGGCAGGTACAGTTTTGTTAGCCGGACTTTTTCTTACCTGCCCGATATTATTCTGGCAAAAGAAAGTGGCAGCTACTCAATAAATGGCAATACAATAACGCTTACGCCTCAAAGCAGCATTATTCAAAAATGGAGTAAGGGTTACACGACCGGGGCGGATGGCCGAAAAGTATACGTGGATAAACTCGGCACTTTGCTATCGAGCCAGCAACGACCCTTGGAAAAAACCAGCTACCGGTTCACCAAAGAATATTTTTCCGGTGTGCAGGAATGGAGCCTGGCCTTATCGGCAGACAAGGTAACCCTTCGCGATGGTCCTTACAATGGGGGCCATTATTATCCCGGCACCTGGTTGTACAAAGCCGTTGTTTCGGATAAATTTCTTGTCAGGACTGATTAATGTGTTGGTTTACTCGCGGAGAGGAAGTGACGCATCGGGCAACCATGATGGCCATTCATGGAATGTACCGGAGGTAGCGCCCGAGCCTTTTAAGCTGGTCGTAGCGCTATTCCGCTGCAGAGGGACAAGTTCTGCGGCACCGCATTGAATACACAACAAATTGTTACAAATCGAAGATCCCTTAAAGGAGGCTACATACGCTGTGCTTTAATACTCCCTGTGCAATGCGTAAAGCAAAAGATCAGGGAAGATATTTAATACCGGATATGGTATGAGGAAGGGGAAATATGGCCTTAATCAGGAGTAAATGAGGAGGAACCCAGAAGGAGAGCACAAGGAAAGCAGAAGGAATATCGCTATAAGGTCGCTATAACATCGCTATAAGGCCGCTATAAGACCGCTGTAATACCACTATAGTATCGTAGAAAGTACGCTGTAATATAAGGTAAAATACAACTATTAAGAAGGCATTTATCTGATTTAACTTTCATATGTTTTGATATATGGGCATAATGATTACCTGTTTGTCCTTTGTTTACTTTTAAAATAGTTTTATGGAAAAGTGTAAACCGGCTGTTATCAGGTTGCAAACTCCATCCCGGATATGATAGTGGTACGTGGCAGGAATGGCTTGATCAAACACTACCTTTAAACAACAATTAGCTTGCCAATATGTTCTTTGCTGCCATAATAAAAATGAGGCTAAAGTGCGTGGGGTATGATGTGTGAGTTGTCAGTGGGGAGCCGTGAGTAAGGGTATGAATAGTCAATAGTGAATGCGTATGCTTCGATAGCGGTTGGCAACCGTGAATCGTCAATCGGCAGTCGGCAATCCTTTTGTTTCTAATAGAATAGCTGTGGTAAAGACAGAAGTAGCGAAGGGAAGCCGGGCATGCCCCCTTAATTTTGTTGGAGCAACTTTTGATGTTTTTGTTATGGGGTATTTGCATTGCTGTCTGGTTGGTTGGGCATTGGCAGGCGGAATCGCTGATTACGCAGATTTGAGTGGATTGCGCTGATTAGATAGTGGATTTCGCAGATTGGAGGAAGGATTACCATAACCAGAAGGGCACAAGTACGCCAGTGTACCGGGCTGGGCTGCATACGCCAGGGGCTAAGCCGTGACACCTTTCCCTTGCCACGAAAACGAAAAAGTGTCACCTCTTTCCTGATAAAGGTGAGCCGCTCTACAGCGCTGCATTTGCCGGGCGACAGAGCGACCCACCTTAAAGAGGCAGCTTGCGCCGAGGGGCTAAGCCGTGACACCTTTCCCTTGCCACGAAAACGAAAAAGTGTCACCACTTTCCTGATAAAGGTGAGCCGCTCTACAGCGCTGCATTTGCCGGGCGACAGAGCGACCCACCTTAAAGAGGCATACTTGCGCCAGGGGCTAAGCCGTGACACCTTTCCCTTGCCACGAAAACGAAAAAGTGTCACCTCTTTCCTGATAAAGGTGAGCCGCTCTACAGCGCTGCATTTGCCGGGCGACAGAGCGACCCACCTTAAAGAGGCAGCTTGCGCCGAAGGGTGGGCAGGCCTACAGCTTCGAGCAGTGAGTAAAAATATTTGAGGTATGAAACGGCGGGCAGCAATGGCCCTCCACAAAAGTAAAAGAGGCCGCCTCAATAAAATTTGGAAACGGCCTCTTCGGGGCAACCAGCTTGCAGGTTTATTGAATCATTATTTTGGTAACTACCTGTTGTTGGGTTGTCGTGGCTTTTAGCCAATAGACACCTTTGGGCAATTCTTCTACGCTTATAGTAAGATTGTTTTTGACGCCCGCTCTTACCAGTCTTCGCCTGCCCTCGCTATCAAACAATTCAATACGGGCATTGGGCGGGCCCTGGTATTGAATATGGAGATACCGGCTGGCGGGATTGGGAAATACTTTTACGGATAGGATGCCCGACGCAGCCAGGCTATCGGCTGTTGCGCCTGCAATAACAGGCGTGGTAATGATTCTTCCCCCATCAAGGAATTACAGGGTGTTTCAAAAGCCCATTTGAAATTGTCGTTGTTCAACCATTCCCACTGTACAATATCATCGCCATTGGCAGTACCGCTGCCCAATACGGCCAGGGTTTTATTGGTGTAACGGGAAACGATCTTGTAATAACCGCTGCCCGCATCGGCAAGTTCAAAGCGCTGATTGGATTGGCCCAGGTTATCCCACTGCACCAGGGCGGCGCCGTTGGTAATGCTTTGGTTGCTGACGGTAAGCAATTTTGTGTTGTATACGGGCTTGATGGTGTAACCTGCGCTGGTAAAGGTAACGGTAAACTTCTCATTGTCCTGGCATACATTGGCCCACTGCTCGATGATGGCGCCATTGCCGGTGGACTCACCGGCCACGGACATTACTTTGCTGCTGTGTTTGGCCTTGATGGTATAGGTGCCATTGGCCAGGGGAGACGCTAAAGCTACGGGGTTCAATTTCCATTTGGCATTATCATAATTCAACCAATCCCATTGTACAATGTCATCGCCATTGGCGGTACCATTGTTGGTAACAGCCAGGCATTTGCCGCTGCTGCGGGAAACGATCTTGTAGTAACCACCACCCACATCTACCACACTAAACCGTTGGTTGGTTTGCCCATAATCGGCCCACTGGTTGATGGCACCACCATTGGCATTGCTGTAGCCATTGACGGTAACGGCCCTGGCATTGTAGGATGGCAGTAATTTATACCCGCCGGGGGTAGCTTGTATATTGAATACCTGGTTGGACTGGTTGACGGAATCCCATTGTTCGATAATGGCGCCATCGGAATCGGACCACCCGGCCACGGTCATGTATTTGCTGCTGTGTTTGGCTATCAACCGGTAATTACCGCTGGTCAATGGTGTGGCGGTGGCCTGGGTAACGGGAATGAGTAAAGTGCTAATGGATTTTTATTGGCAGTAAAACTGAATATGCCATTTGAAACAGACACGGGGCTTAGTAAGGCACATTCTTCATTATTGCCATGGCTAAGGCTTTGGACATAATCGGCAGCGGCGGTATTGGCGGTGCTCCAGCCGGGAATGGTTTGAGAAAACACATTGGTATTTTCAAAATTGTAATTGGCCACATAGTTGGCGCCGGGCGCACTATTGAGGTAAAGCTCAATATCATCAAACTCGCACCAGGTGTTGCTAATCCCATCAGAATAAATACCTATTTCGCATTGTGCATTGGTAACATTGATATTGGTGATGGTGACCTGGGTCCAGGCAGCGGAACGGGGTATATTGGTGGTAAGGGCACTGCCACCATAATTTTTGCACCCAGGTAGCATTGCAACTGACGGCCACTTGATTTGACCCAGGCTTTGGCGGTATAGGTGCCATTGGGAATACCGGTGATCAACTGGTAAGTATATACCTGGTAAGCAGACCCGGAATAATGGGCGCCTTCCATACCAGTGGAAGTGCGGTATACCTGGGCGGTGCTGCCGGTGGCGCCAAATAAATTGAGGTTGATGGAATAGGCTTTATCGGTCAGGGAGCTGTTGTTGATGACGAGGGCAATGGTATCGTTGGTAGGATTGATAGCGGCCAGGGAAGCGGCCTCACTGCTGGCAATGAGGGTATAGCCGGGCTTGATGAACCTGGATACCTGCATGCGGTTGTAATAATTGGGTATTTTGGCAAAAGTGGCATTGGAATCGTATTGTATATGGCACCAGGTATTGCCCAGGTCGCCATACTGCCAATCGCACCACACGACGGGCTTCAGGTTGCGCATGTCCTTAATGAGGGCATCGGTCATGTATAAGTTATTGGCAAAACCATCGCCGGGAATACTGCCCAGCCCCAGGGGCCTGATTCGGACTGCCATAAACGTTTCTGGTATTTCTTTACGGTATCGTACAATTGCTGGTACTGTACTATGGAATCCAAATGGGTATAGGCATGCACATTGACCTGGCTTATTTTGGAGAGGATGTTATTGGCCGCAAATACATTCAGCTCGTTGATGGTTTCGCGGGGATTGCTGGCATCCATGGCGCTGAGGGTACAATAGCTCAACATGGTTTTTGACTGTAGCTTGCTGTACACTTCATTGAATATACTGACCTGGTTGGCCGAGGAAAAATGGCAACCGGCCTGTCCACCATTTACATACCACCAGCCAGAGCTGGGTTCATTGATGGGTGCCAATGTTCTAAAAGTAATGCCGTAATTGTCGTGGTAATATTTTACTACTTCGGTGAGGTAATCGGCAAAATCATCATAATAGGCGGTCTTTAAATTATCGGTACCGCCTGTATTGCCGGCTGTACAACCGCTGTTGGTCATCCAGTAGGGAGGTGAATAAGCAATGGCCTCAAAAATACAATCGCTTCTTTTTGTTTTTAGCTTCAGGAGGATCTTGCGCTGGGTAAGATCCCTGGTAAAATCATAAGGGCCTGCTTCGGTGGTCTTGTAGCCCTGCAACTGGGCGCTGTACCGGAAATGGTTGTGGGCAGGATTTTCTTCCCCGGCAATGTTGAAGCGGAACACATTCATGTTTAAACCAGTGGGGCTGGTAAGCCAGGTGCATAAGGTGTCTATTTTGTCATCGGACCAGCCACCGGCCACATTGGCCCACCAGGCCAGTGACACCCCCCAGCCTTCGATGGTTTGGTAGCGGCTATTGGGATCAACGACGAGGTTGGTTTGGGAAATTCCGGGCAATACATAGGCAATCATCCATACGATGAGTACAGTTTTTTTCATAATGGCAAGTTTGGTAATGAAGGGATGAAAATAACATTATGAAAATATTCAGGATACTGATTTTATACAATAGCTATAATTGTGGAAATAATGGATATTCTTATGGATCACTGATTGAATCGCTGATACGCTGATTAGAATACGGATTACGCTGATTGAGGCGCAGATTGAATCGCGGATTATGCGGATTAGAATGAATTTCGCAGATGAATGGAATGATATGAGTCCGCTACACGCAGTGCCGCATACGCGCCAGTAATGGTAATAAGATTGGATTGGTTTAGCCCCAAGGGCTTTTTTGTTCTTTTACCAGGGTGCCTGGCGGCCCTTTTTCTATGTTCTTTTGCCTTGATGCAAAAGAACCAAAAGATCAAGTCTGGCCCGATCGCTCCGCGCGGCCAGACGGGCCTACTCCTCCCCTGTGTAAGGTTGATTATTGTTTTAGGCGACCCTTGGTAGCATTGGGGTTAGTTGTTGTGGTTTCAGGGTGTGAGGTTGGTTATTGTTTTAGGCGACCTGTAGGTTTGAATGACTGGTAAACTTACTGTTCGGTTGGGGTACCAGGACGCCGGCGCACCGGGGTTTTCTGATGAAGGTGAGCCGCTCTACAGCGCTGCATACGCCAAGGCTGCAGAGCGACCCACCTTTAAGCGGCAGCTTGTGCCAGGGGCAGTTTTTCTGTTCTTTTGCAAGCTCCTTCTGTTCTTTTGCCTTGATGCAAAAGAACCAAAAGATCAAGTCTGGCCCGATCCTCCGGGCGGCCAGACTGGCCTACTCCTCCTCCTGTGTAAGGTTGGTTATTGTTTTAGGCGACCTGTAGGTTTGAATGACTGGTAAACTTACTGTTCGGTTGGGGTACCAGGACGCCGGCGCACCGGGGTTTTCTGATGAAGGTGAGCCGCTCTACAGCGCTGCATACACCAAGGCTGCAGAGCGACCCACCTTTAAGCGGCAGCTTGTGCCAGGGGGCAGTTTTTCTGTTCTTTTGCAAGCTCCTTCTGTTCTTTTGCCTTGATGCAAAAGAACCAAAGATCAAGTCTGGCCCGATCGCTCCGCGCGGCCAGACGGGCCTACTCCTCCCCCTGTGCAACTTTGGTTATTGTTTAAGGCGACCCTTGGTAGCATTGGGGTTAGTTGTTGTGGTTTCAGGGTGTGAGGTTGGTTATTGTTTTAGGCGACCTGCGGGTTTGAATGGCTGGTAAACTTACAAGTCGGTTGGGGCACCAGTACATCTACAGGGCCAAGGCTAAGTATTTTAAATACGAAATAAATCGTACATTGAAGCTTCAATTAAGAACCGTGAAAAAAACCGTCTTATTAATTTTTATACTGCTCCTATTTGAGTATTGTTTTTCGCAACGTACATCACCCGCTTGTTATATAACCCCTATTACAATCGTTGATGTAAAGAATGGGAAAATCCTTCACGACATGACAGTTGTAATTACCGACAGCGTCATATCAGCCGTCGGGTCATCCAAGAAAATCAAGCTACCTCATGACGCTAAGATCTTTAATGGCAAAGGTAAATTTATTATCCCCGGGCTTTGGGACATGCATGTTCATCTAGGAAATGCGACTGGTTATTCTTTGCCACTATTTATTGCAAATGGAATCACCGGAGTCAGGGATATGGGTACTAAAAGTTTTGATTCAATACAGCTATGGAGGAATCAGATTCATTCGGGTCTAATTACAGGCCCGAGGATTGTTTCCTGCGGGCCAATTTTGAATGGGGAAAATCACTGCCCGACTATCAAATTGGCGTTACTACTACTGAATACGCCAAGCATGTAGTGGATTCGCTTGTTTCGCTCGGCATTGATTTTATTAAAGTACACGGCGGACTCACCAGAGAAGTGTATTATGCTATCGCCAGCGAATGTTCAAAACTTCACATTCCCTTTGCAGGTCATGTTCCCGCATCCAGCACGGCCGTTGTCATTTCAGGTGAAGAAGCTGCCGAAGCCGGCCAACGCTCCCTGGAACACATGCTTGGAATTCCTTTTGCCCGTGATACCATAAAAGAATTTCAAAATATTTACCCTACCGAAGAAAGCCTAAAACGTCTTTTTCTGTACTTATAAAACACAGAGTTAATGTTACCCCGACACTTTCAGTGTATGCTGTTCCGCCGAATTACAAGAAGATCTTACAAAGGCAGGATTCCTTAATGAAATACATTTCACCTGAGCTTATATCCTTCTGGAATAGCCAAACTGGTGACTGGTCCAAAAGGGATAAATGGTTTATGGACTGGATGTTAAAAGCGAGGGCAAATATGGTTTTACCGCTATTTAAAGCAGGTATTTCGATTCTGGCAGGAACTGACACCGGCTTCCCTTATGTACTTCCGGGATTTGGTTTGCATGATGAATTACAATATTTGGTTGCGGCAGGACTCAGCCCTTTAGAAGCACTTCAATCAGCTACTATCAATCCCGCCATTTTTTTGGAAAGCAAAACAAATTGGGTGCTATTGAAAAAGGGCACCTGGCAGACCTTGTTATATTAAATGCCGACCCAACTCAAAACATTGAGAATCTACGATTGATTGATGCTGTTGTCGTGAATGGAGAAATGTATGACAGACGGGCACTTGATATTGTATTGACAAATGTCACAACCCGGTTAAGCCCAATAAAATAAGGATATATTGGATAGGCGTTTACTTCAGATTTTGATGATAGAAACTCAGTTGTTGAGAAAAACATTGAAAAAGGAATCAAAGAAAACTGCAACAATAAATGGAAAGACAGGCAAGCACCAGACAAAAGTATTTGTAAAAGCAAGGCTGGACAATCAATGAATTCCCTGCCTTCGTAAATATCCCAACATTGTACGCAATTTATGAAACAGCATATCTTTTTAATTAATGTTCTATTTGTTTTATTATTCATTAACAAACAGTCTTGCGGACAAAACGGTATAACACCCGGACATTCGATCGGTCAGGTATCGGTAGCAGGCGATTTAATCGTGATCGAGTTGCACAGTGCAGCGCTTGGGGAATCGAACCTGTTTGATCTTGCCGGCCGCACGCTTCGATTTAGTAAAGCCGGTTCCAGCTACCATGTGACGAATGAGCCTTTACGATGGGACACCACCTATGGTGTGGAATTCACCGGTGCTGACGTCAGGCTTCAGCGGTTCACGTTTCCCTTTCAGGGCAACGGTGGAGTTCATTTTCCGTGGGGGCGTCGGGCTCCATTCGATTCGGTCCGTCACTGAGCGTGGGTGATATCGATGCGTACGGTCGCCCTGATGGCGGAATCGCTTCGGCCATTGGACGATTTGACCATCTCGCTGAAGTGGCCCCAGTCTGGGTGAACGTGCACCAGCCATTTGCGTGTTTCTGAAGCCCAGGATGTCCGGCACGCGCTACGTGCGGGAGTTGGCTGATCGCCTCGTCATCACATGGGATCTCACCGAATCATTCGGAGGATATTTGGATTTTTCCTGGTTCCCCACGACCAATATGTTTCAGGCTGTCCTGCACCGCGACGGCTCAATCGAGATGTCGTACAAGACCATGGCAGCGAAAGACGGCATCGTGGGGATTTACCCAATCTTATCGGCGGGTAAGCGTATGCAATCCATTGACCTGTCCAGTCTGACTCCGAAGAGCGGTCCGTTCGCAGCGTTGTATGAGTCGTTTCATTACCTGAGGCCGCCCCGACCACAGGATCTTTCCTGCACAGTCATTCAGGCGCTGGGCGACAAGTTCGATTTTCTCGCCTACTATTCGGATTTCCGGATCGACAACCAGGAGGCCAGCAGCCCGAGCGATGGGCCGATTGGTGGCAAGGTCACCGGGATCGGGGATACCAAACAAGCTCAAACGAAACCGATCCTCGGGAGCCGCTGCACGGGTGGGCGATTTCAGCTCGGCCTGTATCATCCAATCTTTGTCGGTGCGAACGAAATGCAAGAGAGCCCGCCCGACAATGCGCCAGGCGGAAATCCGAAAAATATTGCGTTCTATACAGGCCCGCTCGGACAGGCGACACCCGACGGGAAGCCCCGTCCATACAATTATGCCGTTGGGCATCTCGGTCATGAGATCGGACACCGCTGGTCGGCATATGCTACTGCCCATGTGAATGGCGAGACGATCAAGCTCGGAACGTGGCCCCATTGGGATCCCGGATTGGAGGCACGGGTGGCGTATCCTTATTCACTGCCTCTGGAGGCTTCCACCCAAGGTGGAAGTGCGTGGCAAGACAATCCCGACGGCACGTTCACCAAATTGCGCGATGGCTTTTTTGTACCTGCCTCGGGGTACTCCTATCTCGAACTCTACCTGATGGGATTGATTGCCGCCGCTGAGGTGCCCGACTTCTACCTCGTGAGGCCGCTTATGCAGATCGGCACGGATGCAAACGGACGTCCCATCTTCAAGGGCCAACGAATGAGGATTACGATTCAAGACGTCATCGCCGCGGAGGGTCCGCGCTTACCCGACGTCAATCATTCCCAGCGACATTTCAACACCGGGATCGTGGTGATCGTGGAGCACGGTCGAAAGCCAAGTGCTGAACTCATTAACCGAGCTAACGGTATCCGGCGGCAGTGGATTGACTACTGGGCCATCACGACGGGACATCGTTCATCGATGACGGTCGATCCACACTGACGAACCCAGCGGCGCAATCATAGAAATTATAGGAGATAACTTAATATTTTCACCTGATCCATTATTTAATGTGGTAACTGCTACACGCAGGGCCGGGCCGCATACTAGTGCTAACAAATTTGGATGACAGTTCCTTACGCCAGGTATTGTAAGTGCCTTGAAAGGGGGCGGCTTTTGGGTTCTTTTGCCTTGATGCAAAGGAATCAAAAGATCAAGTCTGACCCGATCCCTCCGGGCGGCCAGACGGGCCTACTCCTCCCCGAGTGTAGGGTTGATTACTTACTATTGGCAACCTGCTGGCTGGCGCTAACAGAGGATTAAAGCTATTTCACAGATGAAAGGCAGGAGGAGGCGGAGGGTTTGAAACAGGTTCAACAAGACATTGAGGCAAGGAGGTAACAGCCAGGGTGAGCCGCCCTGCAGCGCAACAAGAGCAGGGCTTGAGGGCGACCCACCTTAGTGATCAAGCTGATTATTTAAAATAGTTTTGAATGGTGGCTGGTTGTACATTGACCTGGGGTTTGAAAGCAGGGCTGTTCATGTATTGCAGGAGGCTGTATCTTAATTGCCGGGCTTGTGGACGTTGATCTAAGTTGGATAAAATATCAATGGCTGAAACAATCAAGCTGCCTTTGCCCACCTTCGCTTCAAACAGGTTGGTGAGGTGATGGTTGCGTACAAAGTTATCGATCACCCGCACAATAATGGCTTGTTGTGGCAGGCTATCGGCAACCAATGTTTTGCTGTGTATGGCAAGATCCCACCACTGCCAATCGCTGTGAAAGGAAGTAGGGAAACTGGCCAGGGCTTTGTGTTGCTCATTGATCAACAATCCCATGGTGCCGGGCTGGTTGGGAAAATGTACGGGACTCCAAAATACAGGGACAAATTTACCGGTAATGCCTTTTAAGGTATCGGGCAAGGGACATAATAATACTTTACGGCCCTGCTGCAATGCCTGCAGGGCTTGATCAACAGCAGAGGTAACCAGTACGTCTTTGTTGTTCCCGGGTAAAGCTGCCGGATATACCCATATATGCCACTCATTCCGGTAAGAGGTACCTGCTACAGCTACTTCAACGGTTAATTGACGGGCCAGGCTGACGGCAGACAGGTTGTAGTTAATTTCACCGGCCGGCAGGCAATTGCCAATAGGGTATTGCCGGGATGTTGTGGTACCGGTTTTTAATACGGCGCCCTTGTTGTCTTTAATCGTCCACCGTAATACGGCATTGGGTAATGGCTTATAAAAGTTGGCCAGCTCGATGGTGGCGTTGAATGTTTCGGCATTGGTATAAATGGCTTTGGGGAAACGCAGCAAGGGAGTCAGCTCGCTGCAATACTGTCTGAATGCTGCCGGGGTTAAAAATCCCTTGGCTTCCCAGAATGCATTGAGCAAACCTACGAGGGCAGTACCCTGCCCGGGGAAGTCCTGCAACTGCAACAACTGGAATCCGTCAAAACCTTTGGTTTTATACGCGCGTTCTATTTCTTCTTTGTACAATAAGGTAGCAAACTTGCCGGTTGCTTTGAGATAAGCGGGCGCCAGTTGCAGCATGGCTTTTTTAGTGAGATCGTTCCTGATACCAATCATATTCTGCGGCAAGAGGTTGCCTTTGTATCTGGCTATCTCCTGCATATCGGGGAAGACGGAGTATTGTCCAATCTCATGTGAAATGATGGGAATATCCAAACCGGCTATGGCAGCGGTATAGTCTTTTGAAAAATTGGGCGCTTCATCATTAAAAACGCCCTGTCCTCTTACCCACCCTTTTTTTGGTCCATTGGGTGACATAGTAATCGTCCTGTGGCTGAGGCAAGCCGGTCAATTCTTTTTGAAAGGTAAAGGTGGTGGTACTGTACAGGTGGCGGTTGTCTTTTGCTTTGAGGGTAGCCACGAGGTTGTTGAGCTTACTGAAATCGCCTTCCAGTTCATTGCCCATGCTGAAGAAGAGGAAGGAGGGGTGATTGCCATAGGTATCCAGTATGCGGTGGGCTTCGCTTTCGAGAAAGGCAAAGGAGGCGCTATCCTCTCCTACGTTCAGGCTCCAGTGTGGTAGTTCGACCTGCAAATAGAAACCCAGTTCATCGGCGGCTTCAAAAGCAGCAGCGGGCGGGCACCAGCTATGGAAACGAAAGCTGTTCAAGCCGTAAGACTTGGCGGTGGTGAACAAGGCTTTCCATTCTTTCAACTGCATGGGAGGATAACCTTTCAAGGGGAAGATGATGCATTCCAAGTTGCCTCTTATAAATATCCTGTTGCCGTTGAGGTATAGATCGCCTGCCTTGGTAGTCAACTCGCGCAGACCAAAGGAAGACCGTACGGTATCGGTACCTGCTGCTGATTTCAGAACGGCAACGAGTTGGTAAAGCTGTGGGTTGAACTCGTTCCAGTTTTGTGCATTTTTAGCAAAGGGAATCTCAGCTACTGTAATGCCATCCAAGACGCCTGAGTTGACAACACCTATTGGCCAGGATCTGCCGGTTGCAGGATTCACTACGGCAAAAGCGATGTTGCCATTTTGGCCAGCGGGGTTGTTTACTTTGTATCGAATGTGCAGCTTTTTGTTTTGCAGGTCGGGCCGGATAATGATGTGCTCAATGTGTACCTGTGGGCGGGCAGTGAGGGTTATATTGCCCAGGATGCCATTCCATTTTATTTGGGTATGGTTGGTATAGGCATGGGCCATTTCGCTGCTTTCTTTGGCCGGGTATTGTTTTGCATATACGTTGATGCCGGGATGAATATTTTCATTGTCAACACAAATAAGGAGTTGCTGGGTTTTACCAGGTTTGATGTAAGTGGTCAGGTCGTATTGATGTGGTGTAACGAGGCTCTCCTGGTTTTCTTTTACAAGCACGCCATCTATCCATACGGAGGATGACCACAATACGCGGCCGAGTGTTAAACTGATCTGTTTGGATTGCCAGTTGGCCGGTACTGTAAAACGCCTGGTATAATACGCTTTGCCAATGAATTGCACTTTACGGGCCAGGTGGGCCAGGGCAGCAATATCCAAGGAGGGCGCTACTGTATTTTTGTACCGATGCCTGCATCATCCAAAGTGCCTGGCAGGTGAATGGAATGGGCCGGTGCATCGGGCGAAGCCAGGCTTACTTTCCAGTTGCCAGCCAAGGATAATTCTTGTGCACGCACATTACCAATGCCTAAAGCGGCTACCAGCATCAACAGAAAATACTTCATATAAGAAATCGTTTAATCAAGGAAAAAGTTGCGTCACCTATGGCGCCGCATTGAATACATCATATTTTTTTCTACAAAGCTGTGGCACCTAAAGGCGCCAATGGAAGGCAGCGGCTTTGAAATAGGCGTCACCAGCCAGCGGCTGGCGAGTGCCGGATTCTGTGATTCAGGATGAGCCGCCCCTGGAGGGTATCGACAAGGTACCAGTTTACCGCCGATGTTTGTAGCCGGAGGCTACGGAATAGCCTCATCCCGCCAGGCGAGCGAGTGCAAGAAGGCGGTTTTGACAACCAGGGTGAGCCGCCCTTAGAGACCCACCCTAAGACGGTTTTCCCGTCAGCTGGCGGGACTCCACCTGACATCGTAGACAGCATACAATCTGACATTTGTTTCTTGTTTTCACACGCCTGGTTATTTATAGGTACCTGTAAATGTAACAATGGACTTCGCGCCGATCTTAATGTTTTCGCCCGCTGCCGATTCAGTGAATTGTAATTCCTTGTTATCGGAAGTGGTATAGGTTTTTAGTTGGGCGGTGGCGAAATTCAATCCGGCCAGTTTGATCTTTTCACCGGTATTGCTCATATTGATCACCACAATGACCAGCTCTTTGGTAGTGGGATTCTTGTAGGCCGAGATCATCAATTTGGCAGCCGCGGTTTGTGGACTTGTAATGCCCTCAATAGTCGCCTCTACCCTGATCATACCGGGCCTTACAAAACGGGAATAATTACCCAGGGCCCACAACATTTTGGATTTATAGACGAGGCCATCATTTTTGGTAGCAGGCAGCTCACCCATATTGCCATTTGCATCAGCCACATATACCAGTCCATCTTTGTAATCGGAAGGACTGATGCCCAGCCACCACTGCCAGGAGCTGGCATTGGCAATGGCGAGGTCGGTATGGATCACGCGGGCGATGTACAGGGCTGCATTGATGCCGAGGTCGCGGCCGCCACCGGCTATATTGTCTTCGTCGCTCAGGATGCAATATTCGGATTGCCAGTAATTCAATCCCTGGTTGGCTGCGGTTACTTTATTGGCCAAACTTTGGCGGTTGGAGATCAAAGAAGCCATATCGGGCTGTGAAAAATAACTGTGGCTGCTGATGATCTTTTCCACGCCACTCATGGAGCCGATATAACCAGGGCTGGTGGGATTCCAGAAATAATTGATGACATCGCTGCGGTTTGGGTTGCCTGTAATGGGGCCATAGGCATAGCTGTGCTGAGCCACTTCGCCAATGGCCAACTTTGAGGTAAGGGATTTATTGGTGAGTTGAGTTTGCAGTTCTTTGATGAGTTGGAATGCTTCGGCATTGGTTGCAGAAGAACCTTCCTGGCTGGCTTCGGATCCTCCTTTGGCGGTCCAATCCCATTGTGGTTCATTGAAAGGACTGATGTATTGGATGGGAATACCTGCCTGTGTATAGTTCTTGGCTACCTCTGTGAGGAAGTCGGCCAGGTCATCGTATTTATCGGCCTTCAAATTCAGCTTGCCCAATTCTGCTCCCCCATCGCCAAAAGCCAATCCATTCTTTGCCATTTGAACAGGGGGTGCAATGGAGAATAGCAGGAAATTCTCTACACCTCTTGCTTTGGCAGCCTGAGCAAACCAACGGTTTCCCGCTTGTTTGTTCCAGTCGTATACACCCGCTGCATTTTGAAAGCATTCTTCGCGCCTCCATTCGGAGCTGATCTTACTGGCCGCACCTTGTTCATAACTACCGGCCCCCACATTGATGCGCCACATGGAAAGGCCAATGCCTTTGGGATTACCATTGGCATCAAGGTCTTTACTGAACAAGAGGTCGGCTATCTGGTTGCGTTTGTCCAAGGGCCAGTTCTTACCAATGAATTTAACGCCCCAGCAATCGGAAGCGCCAAAACTGTGGATGGTTTGCTTTTCGCTGCCCAGGCTGATGGTTGCTTTCAAGGAAGCATTGGCCGCGCAGGTATCCACGCCATTGTAGATACAAGGGTTTACCGGATCGGGCGGCGGTGTGGGCGGGCCAAATTTGTTACAGGCCAGCAGGCAGAGTGCGGCTATCAAATTGATCATCATATAAAAATAGGTTCTGGTTTTCACGTATTATAATTTTAGAATTTGCGGTAGGGTTGTGCGCCTATGGCGCACAAAACTCCTTAAATACATTTTTCTATAAAGCGGGAGCCCCTATAGGGGCTCGTCGAAGCTGGCTTGCTACAACAAGCCGGAGGCTTGTAAATACACTCACTCGCCGGAGGCGAGCGAGTGAAGCGGAAACTCTCTTAATCAGGGTGAGCCGCCCCTGAAAGGGCGACCCACCCTTGACGTATTCTTAATACCCCGGGTTTTGTACCAGGGCGCTGTTGGCATTGATGGCGCTGGCCGGGAAGGGCCATAATTCATTGATGCCTTCTTTAAAATAATACCCTTTATTAATGGCCTCCCGGTGGCCGGCTTTTTCAATAGGGTCGGTGCTGGTGGTGGTATTGTACTTTACAAAAGTTCCATTGGGTCCCATGAGCAGGGCAATGAGTTTTTGCCGTTGATGGTAATGCGACGAATATCGTCCCAGCGGAAGGTGCCTTCCCCTGCCAACTCCAGGCGGCGCTCATTCCAGATGGCCAGCTTCAGGGCATCACTGCTGATGCCTGTTTTATCGGCCAGGCCTACGCGCGTCCGCACCTTATTAAGGGAGATCAGGGCCTGGGGTTCTTTGTTGTTGAAAGCGGAAGCTTCGGCATGAATGAGGAGTACCTCGGCAAAACGCATTTTGAGGTCATTATAGGGCCAGGGTGATCCTACGCGTTTATTTAATGGAATATAAAACTTTCGATAATAACGGAAAGAGGTATGGGCGGGTTTACCGCTGATGAGGTGGGATGGGAAAATGCGGGCAGGCAATTCATTGTCGACCACTTCGCCGGCCTTGTTGATGGTGGCTTTGCGGCGTACGGCATCGCCTTCGGCCAGGTAGGCATTTTCCAGATCGCTGGTCAATCCAAACCATCCCCAGCCCCCATCAACGGTGGCCGCACCGGTTACTTCGGCTGGTATGGGACCATTGCCAAAACCTACAGCATTCTTATAATTCACTTCAAAAAGGCTTTCAGTGCCATTCACATTTTCGGGTTCAAATATTTTACTGAAAGTAGTTTCGAGTTTGTATTTGTTGGATGCGATGATGGTTTGGGCAGTGGTCTCGGCATTTGGATAATCGCCATTGAATAAATAGGCTTTGGCCAGGAATCCCAGGGCGGCGCCTTTGGTGGCACGGCCTATATCGGCACTGCCATATTCATCTCTCTCCGGCAATCCGGCGCTGGCTTCCTGCAGGTCTTTGTAGATCTGTTTGTAGATATCGGCTACAGGTGTTTTGGGCAGGAACAAGGTAGCATCGTTGGCATCGAAGGTATTGTGCATTACATCAGCGCCAAAATGCTTGACCAGTTCAAAGTAGAACCAGGCGCGCAGGAATTTGGCTTCTGCCATATACCGGTTCCTGGTCCCTTCGGGCAGGGTCTTTACTTTTTCGAGGGAGGTGATCACAAAATTGCAGTTGCGCACACCCTCGTGCATGTTCTTATAGAAGTAATCGATATAAGAATTATTGGGGCTAACACCGGTAAAATCACAAACGCCTAGCTCGGCGGGGCGGTCCTGGTAGTCGTTGGCGCCCCATCCATTGTCGGTACTGGATTCCATTAACAGGCGGGGAAACAAGGCCTGGTTCCAATCGCCTCCATTGACATAGGCATAGCAGGCATTCAAGGCAGCCCGCGCATTTTCCGGATTGTCGAGTGATCCCGATTGTGGGTTGACGCCAATCAGCTCCCGGTCGAGGAAACTTTTGTTGCAACCTGTTATTATTAGCAGGATCAATGCGATGAGCGCGGTAACTATCCTGTTTATTGTATTCATACAAACGCTTTTAATAAAATGAAATAATTTATAAGCCAATGGCCAATCCAAAAGTGGCGGCCTTGCGGGTAGGTGATTGTGACAGATCGAAGCCAGGGGCCAGCAAACCAAAATCGGTATTGAATATTTCGGGATTCAATCCTTTGTAACTGGTGAAGGTGGCAATGTTTTGCAGGTTTACATAGACCCTTAGACGGTTGATGTGTAATTTTTCGGACAACCGGGGACTTAGGGTATAACCGAACTGCACATTGTTTAACCTGAAATAATCACCATTCTCAATGAACCAGGAGTTGGACGATTTGAGGTTGTTGTTGGCATCCTGTGCATCGTTGATGAAGCGGGGGTAAGCGTTGGTGAAACCTTCGCCACTCCAGGCTTTGTTGAGTGAACCTTTGAATACATTGGAGCCCAGGGCACCCATTTCAAACCATTTCTTGGCTACCCAAAATACTTTGTGTCCAAAGCGGCCGTAACCGGTTACTGCCAGGTCGAACCCTTTGTATTCTACGCGCAGGTTGATACCTATTTCCAATTTCGGATAGGCATTGCCCATAACGTGTTTGTCCTTTTCGTTGATCATGCCATCGCTGTTGAGGTCGGCAAATTTGAAATCACCGGGTACAGCATTGGGTTGGATCTTGTTGCCATTCTTATCGGTATGGGCATTTATTTCAAACCAGTTTTGGAATACGCCCAATACTTCATAGCCATAGAAGTTGCCCAGCAGGCCACCTTCTTTTTCTACCTTGATGAGGCTGCCGCCAAGATCTTCCCCACCCTATAAGAACCTTGTGAGGTAGCCAGGATGGGTACTTTGTTGGTGCCGAGTTCGTTGAGGTATACGCGATTCCTGGACAGGTTAACGCTTACATCGTATACCAGGCCATTCTTCAGTTTGTCTTTATAACCCACTACAGCTTCTATACCTTTTACTTCCATGGTGCCCAGGTTGTACCAGGAGCCGCTGCGGATACCCAGGTCGGGGCGGCCAGCATCGTCAAAGAACAATACGTTCTTTGATTGGCGGTTGTATACTTCGAGGTTTACGTACAGTCTGTTCTTTAACCAATAGGATTCGATGGCGCCATTGATATCCTGTGTGGTTTCCCATATCAGGCCGGGGTTGCCTGGCCTTGCCAGGGCCAAAATGCTGGAAGGCGCACCACCAATTACATAATAGTTATTGGGGCCACCGTAACTCACGATGCGGGTGCTCAACAGATCGAGGCCTACTGAAGGATCGTTGAAGGAGGCGTTGCCCACGGTGCCATAACCACCGCGTATTTTGAGGAAGGAAAGTTGTTTGAGGCCTTGTGCAAACTTTTCATTGGATACGATCCAGGACCCGGAGACGGAAGGGAAGGTACCATACTTGTTGTTGGCCGGGAAACGGGATGACCCATCTCTACGTACGGATGCTTCGATAAAATATTTGTTGGCGTATTCGTAGTTCAGTCTACCGAAGTAGGACAGCCAGGTTTCTTTATAGCGGCTGCCGTCGGCGCTGATAAAGTTATTGGGTGAGGTGGATAAAATAGGTGTACCAGCATTGCTGGGATTCCACAAGCCCGGCTGATCAACTGGTATGTAGGCACGACCGGTGGAATTGTTGGCGCCACTTTCTTTTCTCGATTCGGTACCGATCAACAAATTGAACCGGTGATCGCTGCCGATGGAGTAGAAGTAGTTGGCGGAGTTGGTAATACGCCAATCCACATTGTACCTGCTGGAAGAATAAGCGCGGGAGGCATATAGGTAATTGTCTTTTGTTTGATCGGGTTTGGAAGCCACGCTGTCGTAGTTCTGATCGCGGGCGCCAAAAGCATTGTTATAAAAAGGTGGTGAATAAGAACGGGAAAATGTATTGCCGGTATTGATGCCTACCTGGCTGCGCAGGGTGAGGTTCTTGATAGGGGATATATCTACGTGCACATCACCGATGAGACCAATAAAATAATTCCAGTTGTGGCGTGAGCGGGCCAATACAGCTACCGGGTTGGCATTTCTTTCAATGAAGGAAGCGGAGTATTGGCTGTATTCATTTTGGCCGGGCCTGCTCACAAAAATAGGCAAGGTAGGTTCGGTACGCATGGCGGGCATGAGATCACCTAATCCTGAGTTTTGCCAGTTCTCCCACCGGGGTACAGGCTGGTACCTGCTTTGATAAAGCGGTTGGGTTTAAAATCTATGTTGACCCTGGCGGTAGCGCGTTGGGTATGGCCATAGTAATAAGGACCTTCGGTACGGTAATAACCCAGGCTGCCATAGGAAGTGAGTTTATCGCTGCCGCCGCTCATGCTGATGTTGGCGTTGACCACATTGGCAGGCTTTACAACGGTGCCCCACCAATCGGTATTTTGGGCCCAGGTGGGTACGGTGTAATTGGAAAACCTTTTTCTGTATCTCTATGTATTCGTTGGCATCGGCCATGTTGGGGTTTTTATAAAACTCTGTTCCATAGTTCACATTGGCTTCGGTTTGTGTTTTACCGGCTTTGCCTCTTTTGGTGGTGAGCACAATTACGCCGCCTGACGCATCGCTTCCATAAATGGCAGCAGCAGCGCCGTCCTTCAAAATGTCGATGGTTTCAATATCGTTTACATTCACCAGGTTGAGGTTGGCCCGGCCCAGGTTGATACCATCCATGATGATGAGGGGATCGGTATTGGTGTTGAGGGTGGTAAACCCGCGAATCAAAATTTTAGGGTATCCGTTGCTGGTATTGGTAACCTGTACGCCGGTGGCCTTACCTTGTAATAAGGTACCGAGGTTATAGGCCGGCTGGTTTTGGATATCCTTGCCGCGCACGGAAGCAATGGAAGAGGAAACGGCGATGCGCTTGCTTTTGCCATAACCTTTATCTACAATCACCTCCACATCGGCCAGGTTGGTGGATTTGGGGTGAGTACAATATCCATATTGGCTGCAGCAGGTAGTTCTTTTGATTCGTACCCTATGTTGGAGATGATGATTATGGCGCCACTGCTTACTTTCAAAGAAAAATAACCATCCTGGTTGGTGGTGGTCACGGCCTTACCATTTTTCGGTAATGGTAGAGCCGGGCAAGGGAGTGCCTTCGGGTCCTTTTACCTGGCCCCGGGTGTTGACCTGGGCAAGGGAGTTGGTGGTGATTGCAAGCAATAGAACAGCCAGGCAAGCAGCCAACTTTGTTGTGATCTTCATAACTATCTTTTTGAATTTATTGCTTTTCAAATTTGCTTCTGTTTAAATAGGTATCGAAGGTTACCTTATAGGTAACGGTGTAGACGAGATGGGGAAAGGGCCACCGGTATTGCCGCCATTAAAAACGGCAGCTTCGGGATCGGTGCCGCTGTCGAACCGCCAGAAATTGGTCCATCCATTGTTGGTGGTAAAAATGAAAGAGGCTTCTGTATAGGTTTGGCCAGGGGTACACCCAATTTCAGTGTTTTGGTAAACAGGTAAGGGTTCACAGGGTCCTTATCCATTAAGATCAGATCAGGCATTGTGTTTTGCCACAACATATTGGGGAATTCATAAAACCCCTGACCTGCCAGGGCTACCTGGGGGTAAGCATTGGCTGGATTGGGGGTGGGTAAAGGGGTTACGGAATAGGTAAGGTTGAGGGTATGGAAATTGATCTTGTAATAGCCAATGGCGGGCAATATAATGGGTTGTGCATTGGCGTAATCGCCGGTAAGCTTTGCATTGTTGGCGGGATCGATACCATACATGATGGGCTTGAGGGCTGTTTTGCCTGGAATGAACCATATTTTGGTATTGGCCGCCGCTGCATAATAAGTGGCTTCGTAGGTATAGGAAGTTAGTTTTTTGATGAGCATGGGCAGGCCAAAAGATCGTTGGTGAGCCTGGCCGGGTTGGGATCATCTACCAGGTACATCTTCGGGGAATCGGCATTGAGGAGTATCTTGAATTGAGCCGCGGTTTCCTTGTTGCCTACATTGGTAGCAGTCAGGGTAATGCTGTGAATTTTATTGGCGGCGGTATCGGGCATCCGGAACTTATACCGTACGTGGTATTGGCGGGGATAATTGCTATCCTTCAACGTAACGGTATTGTACAGGTACCAATCGTCATAACGCAGGGTAAAAGACTTCAGTCCTACTGAATCGGCCAGGTCGGCTTCCATAAAATTCCCCGCCCAGTGAGGTGATCACGATATCGTTGGATACGGTGATCCTGGGCGGATTGGGTGCATCGGGCAGTTTTTCGCCGTCTTTCTTACAGCCTGTTATGAGGAGGAGTAAGAAGATCGTAAAGAGATGGGGTGTGCTATTTTTCATACTGCAGTGTTTTGAATGGTTTATTGTCTGATGGCTTGTACGCGGCCTGTATAGGTATCGAAGGTGAACAGGCAGGTAACGGGCGTGGTGGTAATAGGAATATCGGTATTGGCGCCGGCATTAAAAACAGCCAGCTCGGGGCTAAGGGCATCATCGAAGCGCCAGAAATTGGTCCAGCCATTGTTGGTGGTCAGAATGAATTGAGCGGTGTTATAAGTTTGTCCGGGTGGTGTGCCTAGTTTAACCTGTTTGGTGAAGAGGAATTTGTTGACGGGGTCTTTGTCCATCAGGATGAGGTCGGGCAGGGCATTCTGCCAGTTCATATTGGGAAAATCATAGAAGCCCCGGCCTACGATGGCTACCTGGGCCTGGGCATTGCCCGATGGGGTAAAGTTTTCTACGGTATAGGTAAGCAGCAGGGTATTGACGGTGATTTTATAATATCCTTTAGCGCCCAGTGTAATGGGGAGTGATTGGCTGCCTGTGGTGAGGAGTTTTTGGGGATTGGCCGGATCGAGGCCAATGGCTACGGGTGTAAAGCTGGTTTTATTGGGAATAAAACGCAGTTTTATATTGGCGGTGCGGGCATAATAGATGAGTTGGTAGGTATGTGATCCTGTTTTATCCATCACCATGGGTACGCCAAACAGGTCGGTACTTAAAGCAGCGGCATCGGCTACATCGGCCAGGTAAAGTTTATTGTAATTGAGGTCCTGCAAGCCCACTTTCACTTCTGTAAAGTTGGTAGCGCCTTGCTTGTCGGTAGCCTTGATGGTTACAGCATGGATCTTCAGACCTGCATTGGCCGGTATGAGGATGGACTCACTTAAGGAATAGGACTTGGGATTGGGGAAGCTGGTAATGGTTTTGGCAATGTTCCAGGGCTGGTAAATGAGCTCAACTTGTTGCAGCTCGTTGGCTGCCTGGATGGTTGTTTTGGCAGTAATGGTTTTGCCGGTACTGTCGATGATAAAATCGGATGTTTCGGTAAATACAATGGTTTGTGATGGGGGCCGTAAACCGGCGCACCACTTTCATCCTTTTTACACTGTACCCCTAACAGGCAAAGGCATAAAAGCGGCAGCAGGTGATAGGTTACTTTTTCATATTGGCGTTATAAATGTGTACAAGCGTTAACGCCGGCAGCCAGGAATAGTAGTTGGGTAGTAGTAAGCCTCCGGCTTACTCATTCAACTCACTCGCCGGAGGCGAGCGAGTGTGAGCGAGTGAATACCCAAGTTGGTACTATAGAAAGGATAAGGCAATACTAATCGCAAGCAACCGGAAACAGAAACAGTTTGATAGGTATAAGGTTACGGAATCTGGTTTTGCATTGGATAATGAAAGGTTTGGTTGGGTCAGGATAATACTTTGTTCATTTCTTTTCGTTTTATATCGAGCATGGCTTGGTGAAGGATAATGCCTTCGTGGGCAGGATCAAGCGCCAGTCCTTGTTTGAATTGTTCAGCGGCCTGCTCCCATTGTTGCAAGCCCAGGTAACCCAGTCCCTGCAGAAAATGGCAATGGATGTTGTTGCGCTGATCGAGGTCATCATCAAATACGGTTAGATCGGGCAGGGAAACGGCAAAATAATCCAGCTTAACCTTCTTATTGCTATGCTCACTGCCATAACGTACCAGGTTGTTGAACCGGGTATGGGCTGCTTCTTTTACCCAGCTTCATCAGGGCCATGCCCTGGTAAAAGATCTTATCAGGCTGCTGGTCGTTGTAGAAAAATGCCTGGGCAGGTACTTCCAATCCAACAGAAGCGCGGGTAAAATATTCCAGTGCTTTTTCGGATTGGTGCAAAGCTGTATATACCACGCCCATCCAATAATGAATATCATTTTCCTGGGCACCATAGAGTTTGCCTTCTCCCAGGCCATCCGGGTATTGTTGTGCTTGTTGCAGCCAGGTCAGCGCTTCTTCCCATTTGCTTTCCTGGATGGCCTGGCGGGCCAGTTCTACATGAATGAAAATATGGAGACGGGAGGTCTTCCCTTCCCCACCCTCCCAGGGATGGAAATTGCGTGCTGCCAATAATTGTTGGGCACTTGCATATTGACCGGTGAGGGCATGCAGTAGTACATACTCTGTATAGAGGTCGTCGCGCTCTGCCACCAGGTGTTCATATTGTTGTAAGTAGGATAAACGGTCGGCAGGCTGTTTGTTAAAGCGTTTGTGCAATTGGTCCAATTCAAACAATACACGGGCATCAAGCTCATCGCAGGCAAAGGCTTTTTCAAAAGCCACCAGTGCCTTTTCTTTTTGTTGAACTTGTTGTAGTAAGCGATGCCCAGGTTTCTATGGGCGGTAGGGAAGGTATCGTATAGGGCGGTTGACTTTTTCCAGCAAGTGCCGGCATCGTCATAACGCCGTTTGGCGTAATAGAAATTGCCCATATAATAGAGGGCCTTGTAATCTTCGGGATTGAGCTCCATGGCTTTTTCCAATACCTCCATATCTTCCAGGCGATTGGGGAATACGGCATCGGGCGAACATTCAAAGGCATCGATCACCCAATCTTTGGCTACGGTGTGATTGTCACTGTGGGCTGCATAAAAGCCCAGGTAATAAAATACCATGGGATCTCTTTTTGCACGGCCAGGGGCAATAGGAGTTGGTAAGCATCGGCATACGCGCCGCTATTGGCATAATCAATGGCTGTTTCGATATAATTAGGACTGGCATCGCGCATGAGCCGCCGGGTATCGGCCAGTACGCCGGAAGCCGCTGTGGCATTGCCTTGTTCTACCAATACTTTGTACAGTTCATTCCGGCTGCCAAAATCAAAATGATCAATGGCCAGTGAAGTGTTGATCCACTGCAGGGCGGTATCATACTTTTTGGTGTGGCGCAGTATGATAGCTTTCAGGTGCCTGGCTTTGAGGCTATGGTTATTTCTGACCAATGATTTTTCCACCAGTTCCAGGGCCTGAGGCCAATTGGCTTTCCTGCTTTCTATCTGTGCCAGCTGTAAATAAGCGGTATCCTGCCAGGCGGCCGTCCAGGTGGATTTGTGGAATACGAGGACTGCCTCCTCATAACGTGCCTGGTATTTTAAGGAGAGGCCCAGGTTGTACAAAGGTTCGGCTTCATAGGCATTGGGATTGTGCCTGGTTAGTTTTTCCACTGCCTTCCTGAAGTAGGGTTCGCTTTTGCGGTACTCACCCCGGCGGAGGTACAGGAGTCCCAGGGCATTGTTGCTGCGGATATCGGAAGGATCGCGGCGAATGGCTTCGGTATAATAATCTTCGGCGGCATAGGTTGCATGGCGGTATTGCTCCAGGTGGAGGCCTGCCAAATACAATTCTTCCAGGGTAGTTATTTCAGCCGGTACCAACATCGGTTTTGCCGGTTCGGGATTGGCTTCTTCCTTGCGGGTAACGGGGCGGTAACTGATCAGCACTTTACCTGCTTCATCAATGACCTCAATGCTGTAATCGGGTTGCGCAGTTACCGGCTGTGGTAATGTAACCTGCTGTCTGAAGGTGGCTGCGGGTGATAGCTCTTTGGTTTGGGTATAGATGGACTTGCCATTTTGCAGGAGGTTAATGGTGACCTTTTGGGCTTGTGTAAGGTACGCACCAATGGTTGCGGTATTGCCCTCTATTTCCAGGTTGACCATGGCATCAATGGAAGCGTTTTTCACATAACCAATCTCTTTATAGGGCATGAAATATTGCCTGAACTCGCGGGCTTCATTGGGCATGATCCAACTAAAATCGGGTTGATTGTCGGTGTATACGCCGCACATCAGTTCAATATAGGGACCATCGGTATCGGTCAACTGACGATCCCAGGCCTGGCCAAAATCGCCTGCGCCCCAGGTCCATTGTTTTTTGCCCGGACTGATGTGGTGATCGGCTATGTGCATCATACCGGCTTTCTTCTGGTGGTGGTAGCCACCGACAAAATTGAAATCGCTGTTGACAGCCATGTACGAAGTGGGCACTGGTATGTTGGTATAACGTGATATATCGGTGCCGGGCGCATAATCCACTTTATAATAGGTGCCTGTAGCGATGGGAAAGGAACTCACGGCTCTTTTGCCATGATCGTACACGGCCTGTACATCAGGCGGAAAACGCTTTGGTAATGCTCATCAACTGCCACGGCAGGATTGGCCCACCACAAAAAGGTTTGTGGGAAGGGGGTTGCATTGTATAGTTTGGCATGCAGCTCAATATAGGCCTTACCCGGATACAATGTGAAACCTAAAGCACACTTGGTACGGAACATGATCTCATATTCATTGACCCAAACGGTTTTACTGCCATCGGCATTTTCTTCGATGGTATAGTCGGTGGGTTCAAAAGTAGAGGGCCGGTGGTGCTGGGGCCAGTTGAATTCAATGCCACCGCTGATCCAGGGACCGGTTAATCCTACCAGGGCGGGTTTGATAACATTGTTGTAATAAATGAAATGGTAATCATTGGTTTTATCATAGGCCATCTGGATACGTCCGCCGAGCTCGGGCAGGATCATTACTTTGAGGTATTCATTTTCGAGGTAGAGGGCGGTCCATTCTTTGGGTTCTTTTTCATCGAACACTTTATCAATTACGGGGTGGGGATATACTACGCCACTGCTGCCCTGGTACACTCTTTTTCGAGGAACATCGGGTTCTTATCGGGTTCTCCAATCTTATAGGTTGGGATGGTTACCAACTGCTTCCATGCTTTGACCTCCATTGGTGTATTGATTTTACTTGTTGAATGCTTGTATGAATGCCGAGCTTCGAGCTACGAGCGGAAAACCTTTTGACTTTTCAGAGGTGACACCTTTCGCTTGCGACGAGAACGAAAGGTGTCACCTCTCTGCTAACCCTTCGACAGGCTCCTTTGACCATGGTGAGCCGCCTTTGGACAGTGCAACAAAGCCCGAGGCTTTGAAATAGGCGTCACCAGCCAGAGGCTGGCGACTGAGCTTGACAAGTTCCTTTGATCAGGGTGAGCCGCTCTTGAAGAGCGACCCACTCTTGAGTCGCCTTCGACAGGCTGACAACAGTCTTAATGTCCTGAAAAAATATTCTCCAGGTCTTCCAGTGATTTGCCTTTTGTTTCTTTCACTTTGCGGCGCACGAACCAAAAGCCCACTAGGCATATACCGGCATAGATATAAAAGGGTGTATAGGCTCCCATATTCCTGGCCAGGATGGGAAAAGTAAATACCAGCAAGGCATAGGAGAGCCATAAGGCGATCACGGCTACTGAAGTAGCTACGCCTCTTACTTTATCGGGAAATATTTCGGATATCAAAACCCAGGTTACAGGCGCCAGTGACATGGCATAGGTGGCAATGGCGGCCAGTAATGTCCAGGCGGCTGCGGGTGATCCGCGCTGTAATAAAAAAGCACTGACCAGGTACAGGAAAGCCAGGCCCGCCGCACCAAATAACATCAGGGGTTTTCGGCCGATCTTATCTACCTGCCACATGGCCAGGAAGGTGAATGCCAGGTTGATGACGCCTACGAAAACGGTTTGCTTTAGTTGATCATCCTGGTTAAAACCCACGCTTTCAAAAATGGTGGTGGTGAAATTGAATACGACATTGATGCCGCAGAACTGTTGGAATACGGCGAGGCCAATGCCGATGATGACAGCCGGTAATACTGATCTCTCCCATACGGCTGCATAATTCACTTTGTTATTGTTGCTGACCACCGGCGCCATGCCCTGCAAGGTATCTTTTGCATAATCGCTGCCACCGATCCTGGCCAGTATCAAAGCCGCTTTGGGTTGGTACCCTTTGGTCAATAACCAACGGGGGCTTTCGGGCAGCCAGGCTACGCCCACCAGGAATAAGAGGGAGGGTACTGCCCCCAACCCCACCATCCAACGCCAGGCATCGGGACCATCATTGCGCAGGGAATAGTTAACGATATTGGTGATGAGGATGCCAATGACAATGGTGAGTTGATTAATGGCTACCATTCTTCCCCGGATGGAGGGAGGTGCTATTTCGGCAATGTACAGGGGTGAAAGCATGGAAGCCATCCCTACGCCAATACCGGCCACCAGGCGGGCGCCAATAAAAACGCCGCGGGTAGTAGCCCATGCCATGGCCAGTGATGATAGCAGGAAAATAAAGGCGGCCATCATGAGGCCTGGCCTGCGGCCATACTTATCGGCAGCAGAACCGGCCACGATACAACCTATGACGCAACCCAATGCCAGGGAGGCGGTGGCGAAACCTTCCCAGTATTCATTGAATGCAAACTGCTCTTTTAAAAAGGGAAGGGCACCTGAGATGACGGCAAAATCGAATCCAAATAAATAACCGCCCAGGGCCGAGATAAAAGAAAGGGCCAGAATATACCCGTGTTTGAAAGGATAACGTGTTGTTTCCATCATGGCAAAGCAGTTGTGATAACAAAAATGGGTTAAATCAAATCAAAGGACAATGGAAAAAAGCTGTAAAAGATGGATATTATTACGAAATTCAACAAATCAAAAAACGGGCATCGCTATTCATTCCACCCGTTAAACAGGATATTCATGGATAAAATTATGAAGCCAGTGGGCGCTGTTGTACGCAAAAAAGAAGGCTTTGAAGGGCAAAGGGCCTGCATTCTTACGCATGCCAAAAGGAACTATTGCGCCAGGCATTCATTTTGCCAGCAGCTTTATATTACGGATATCGGGTATTATCCCACAGCTGCGCTTCATGACCGGGAAAGGAAAAATGGTTGTGCGCAATATATACTAATATATTGTGTGGGGGTGCGGGGTGGTATACGCTTTATAATAAAACATACCCCGTAAGCGCCAATCAGTACTTTATTATACCCGCTGGGGTGGGCCATAAATATGGGGCGGACATGACGAATCCCTGGAGTATTTACTGGGTGCATTTTACGGGGCATCATGCAGGATTTTATCATAAGCTCTTAACGGGCACCACCAATTATGCACCGGCCATTGCTATTGGTAATGCTACCCGGCTGATGTTGTTTGATGATATATTACAGCACCTGGAGTTGATGAACAACAATGACAATATTGTGTACAGCAATAGTTGTTTGTACGCTTTTTTGGCTTCGTTCCAGGTATCGGAAATGAAAATATCGATCAATGAAAATGACCTGATACAGCAGTGTATTGGGTATATGAAAGCCAACCTGCACAAAAACTTACGGCTGGATGAACTGGGTAAGGCGGTGAATTTATCGTCGAGCCATTTATCGGCACTGTTCCGCAGCCGGATGAAGTACTCCCCTATTCACTTGTTTACTTTCTTCAAAATGCAGCGGGCCTGTCAAATGCTGATGGACGGGCATCACAATATTAAAACGATTGCACATAAACTGGGGTATGATGACCCTTATCATTTTTCACGGGTGTTTAAGAATACGATTGGGGTGTCGCCGAAGAAGTTTAAGAAGGAGTAAGGGAGTGATAAGGATTTTAAGGACATAGCAAACCGGGTTTGCTTCCTTAATCATCAGCGATTAAACAAGTGCTAGGTACAATACAATATATAAAGCAAAGAAACGAATCAACAATCCAAAAAACCTGACAATCCATAGCGTTTATCCCTCCATAATAATCAGGTGTTTTAACGGTGACGGTAGTTCATAAGAGATAATAATTTTACATGTTACTTAATGTGAACATTTAAAATTAAAGCTTATGAAAAGACTTAAAAGGCCTGGATGGCCAGGCTATTTATTACGCAACACCCATTTACTTGCCGTTGTAATTATATTGTTCCTCCTGCCTCAGTGTAAGTCTTCTTCACCCCAATTCACAGGCAGGGAAATACCTATTGAATTTGCCCAGGAATTCAGGGATCGATTTGGCTATCAATATTACAGATTGGCCATCCTAAAACAGAGTACATCGTACATAACTATGAGGAATTGAAGGCTTATTTAGATAAACTGCAATTTAATGACATAGACACTCCGGATACAAAAACAAATTACCTCAAGGGTGTGGCCTTTTACTTTGCCAGGTCTTATCACAGGACGGCTTATCTTCATACTGACAGTATAAAAGGGCCTGCAGTACTTGAACCCAATAATCTGACCATTATACTTTATCCCGTTAAGTACACAGAAAAGGAGGTCGCTCTTGCCACTCACAGGAGAATATACCCCAACCCAAATGGTAAATATGAACCCAAAACTAAATATAAAAAACTCGACCAGGTATACGATAATTTTGATAAAAACCTGAAAAAAGCAATAAACTATGAAACCTCAGGCAATTTACCTTTCGACCTGGGTCATACCAAACCATGACAATATTAGGAGTGATACAAATTGCAACAGAAGTGATCGCCTGTATCACTTCTGTTGTCTTTACCGGTCATTGCATAAGCACCACTGGGCGGTATGGATCCCTTTTTGTTGTATACCTGCTTTGTGGAGATATGGGGGTTCATCATCGCTGACAGCCCACAAGACTTGTCCAATGTATGGCTATACAATCCCTATATTATTATTTCAGTTACTTTTTATTGCTGGTTCCTGATCTCGATAGCCATCCTGCCCGGGCAGGTCAAACGGCGTCTTTATTGTATCCTTTTCCCATTGGGCACTGGCGTCTTAACAGCCTATTTGATATGGGGTAACCGGGAAAGCCTGATCAAGCCAATCCTTAATATTGGCGCTTTCCTTATTAGCCTGCTGTGCTTACTTTTCTTTTATACGCAAATTAAAAACCCGGCTTGTCATCAATCCCTGCTACGGGTTCCAGGCTTTTGGATGGCGGCTGGCTTATTGATCTTCTATACGGGCATTTCCTTACTGGCCTCTGTTTATGACCTCTTAGAAAAAAGTAGCATTAATATTGGAGGGTCTTCTATACAAAACTTCATCACCCAGGTACTGTCATTATTCCTGTATACCTGTATAACCATTGCCATCATTCAATGCAGTTATCCACCGAAAACATAATTGCCATCCTGCTAACAGGAACGCTTTTCCTGGTTATGCTGGCAGGATTTATCCTGCTGTTGGTAAAGGCTTTTGACAATGCCCGAAAGGCGTTCACGCTGGAGAAGGAAAATATCAGCAAGGAATACGAAACGCAAATACTGCAAACACAACTGGAGATCCAGGAGCAAACGCTGGAAAAGATAAGTCAGGAGATCCATGACAATATCGGTCAGGCTTTGAGTTTTGTAAAGCTGAGCATCAGTACGGTTGACTTGCAGCAACCAGCAGCCACACAAATCAAATTAGATGAATCCAAAGACCTGATCACAAAAACTATACAAGACCTCCGCAACCTGTCGAAAATACTCAATACCAGCTTTATTAATCATGTAGGGCTTATCACCGGTATACAATACCAGCTTGAGTACCTGCAAAAAACCGGGGTTTACGAAACGGTCTTTGACTTTCCGGATACTACGCAAGGGCTTCCACCCGATGCGGAAATGGTCTTATTCAGAATTGTACAGGAGTTGCTCAACAATATTGTAAAACATGCAGGGGCTACGAAAATACAGATAGGATTGGTGTTTACTGATGATAGTCTGTTTATTACTGTACGGGATAACGGGAAGGGGTTTGATAAAACCTTACTGGCAGATAAGCCCAATTTAAAAGGCCTGGGTTTAAGCAATATGCACAAAAGGCTGGCGCCTATCCAGGGCAATATGAGCATCGAAAGCGATGGAGCCACAGGCACCTGTATAACAATCCAGGTTCCCCTACCCTCTTCGCCCTTTCAGTACGCTTAAAACCTGATCACAGCATTGGGAGCAGGGCGTTCTTTGGTAATAACGGCAGGCGCCACCTCTTTCCAGGCGACTTTACCAAATTTAGTCATATCAGCATAAGCGCCCAATAAGGTAAAGCGTTCAAAAGCAAATGGGATACCTTCTGCTCCCAGGGGTGAGTTGGCATTGGCCACGTGAAAATGAAGATGGGGGCCGGTTGTTTGACCGGTAAAGCCCAGTGCCGCTATTGGTTCTCCTTTTTAACGGCCTGCCCTGGTTTTACTTTGATGCTGCCCGGCTGAAGGTGTTCATAAAAAGCGATATGGCCCTTGTCCAGGTCGATGGCGAGATAGTTGCCGGTTGCCTTATCCGAAGGATACACAGGATGGGCTGAAAGAGTTTCGCTTTCTGGAAAATCATTTTTCGCAGCCACCACTACCCCATCGGCTACAGCTATAACGATTGCCGCATAACCATACCAGTTTTTGATATTGTTCTCATCACCGGTTGCATACTGGCCCAGGGAATCGAGTTGGATAAAGTCGATGGCAAAACGGCCGGGTATGCGACTGGTTCCATCGGGTGCATATACTACGCGGCGATGGCCACGGAGCCAAGCGGGTTCATAGATGGCTGCCCAGTTGCCTGTCTGCAAGGGAGGGCCTAATAACAGCGTAGTTGGCTGATAGGTGGTCAGCGCTCCATGCAGGGTTTGTGTTTTTACCTGCTGGTGATGGATGGTTTCAAAAGTGAGGCGATGGCTGAGTTTGCCGGGTTTATCAGCCGGCAATGCTACTGAGGTAAATGATGGCTGCGGAGCCTGGAGGCAACAAGGTAACCCACCGGGTGCCGCTTTCTTTTCGCGGCTGGTTCTTTTGCCCAGCTCATTGTTGTCAAGTGTCCATAGGCGGGTGCCTTTATTTCCCAGCACTTCCAGTTGTTGCAAACGGATGGAATCGGGGCCATTATTGGTGAGGTGCAATTCATAATACACGGTGGGCTTGCCGTTGATGGGCACTGACTGCGGATTGAATTGGGCCTTCAACTCCACAGGGGCATTGGATTGCTGACCACAAGCAGGCAGCATCAACAGGACGGATATGAAGACACTCAACAAGCGGATAGCTACGGCAACCTGGTTTAATTGTTTGAGCATGGTACTGGGTTTTGAAATTGAATCGCTGATTATACTGGTTTTTATGGATTGCGCTGATTAAAGATAATTGACAAGTTGAGAAGTTGATAGGGTAATATGGGTAGGAAGTTGGTAGTATAAAAAAGCCTCACCATAAACAGGCAAGGCTTCTACAATATGGTTATATACCTATTAAATCACTTTTTTCCAGAGGGTATTGAACCCACCGGTGAAGCTGTAGGGTAGTATTTCGGCTACTTTACAATCAAGTGCCTGGAGTGCTTTCACTCTTTTGGTGAGCAGGGAGAAAGGAAATACGTCTTCTACAAAATTGGTCTTGCTAAAGCGGATGATCTTAAATTGATTGGCAGCGGCCAGTTTTTCCAGGTCGCTTTGGGAGAAGAACTGTACATGATCCAGGTTATCGGCCTGTGATTGAACGGTGGTACCCTTATACCCCAATGAACCTTTAATGCGGTGAATAAAGTTTTGCAACTTCGGGTTCTTGCGGGCGCGTAACATAGGCTTGGTTACAAACACTTCGCGCGGGCCTTTGCCATTGGGCACTGTAACTACGAGGGTGCCATCATCTTTCAATGATCTATAGAGGGTTTTGAGCAGGATACCCGGCTGGTGCAGGTGTTCCAGCACTTCACTGCATATTACGGCATCGAATTGCTTGCCCTGGGCTATGAGGTCTTCGGCACTGATCACTTCAAACCTTACATTGGGCAGGGTATTTTTGCTGGTAGCTACTTCGATGGTCTTTTGGCTGATATCAATGCCCAGCACATTGTACCCAAATTGGCCTAAGTGCCTACTGATCACACCATTACCACAACCCACATCCAAAATATTGCCTCCGGCCGGGATGGCCTTGGCCAGGCTATCGGTAATAAATTTCAAGCGTTTTATATCCGCAATACGCTCGTATTCATACGAAATTGATGACTGTTGCATGCAACAAAGTAACGAATGAGAACGCAGGTATGCAATAACTGCTTGTTATTTTTCTTAATATCCTGAAAATCAGGTGCAAGAAAGGGCATCACCCATACAATATTGTACTAATGCGACCTATGGGCAAACAGGCTCACGGGGATGTATGAATGTTACCTTCCTCCGGAATTGGGATGGTATTTGGCGGCAAAATATTGGGCTTCTTCCTGCAGCAGCTGCAATACATCGGGCGGGATATTGTCGTTGTATTGGGTGCTTACGTATTTATAGAGGCTGTTGAAATCCATGTGGGCTTTCCGTACTTCGGCAATGGCTTTCATACGGGAAGAAGTTTGTGCAGTGGTTGTTTCAAGGAATTTCTTTACTTCAGTGTCTGTGATTAAACTCATAGGGATAAGCGTTATGGCATGAAAATACAACAAATGCACAGATCAAAAGCAAATCCCGGTAACATATATCAAAAATACCGTTTTTACCCGGTATAGTACCCCGTAAAAAAACGGGTAGTTTCCCCAAAGAAAACTGGTGATTGAATTGAGCGGTTGATTAATTTTTGTTAAAGGAAGGTAATCTGTACAACAGGCTTATTTGCAAACCGATCCAGCTTTTGTTGCTGGAGGTAACGCCTGCCTTATAGTTATTACTGATGGTATATACAGGTTTGACCACGTAATAGGTACCGTCGATATCTGTTCCGGGAGGGAAACGGGTATCAAGGGCAGTAGGTTTACCACTGATATAATAATTACTGCTCAGCAAATTGAATACGGGTCCAAAGCGTAGCTGCCAGTGGTTATTCAATTCTTTTTCGAACTGCAGGCCCAGGCGCATCAAACGCCCTTTACCAGGACGGACATGGTATCCATGGGCAGGTATGATTTGGACAGGTTTCCCATGGATACATCAAGGCCTATTTTCCAGTTATTATCTCCCAGTCGCAGGGAAGTACCTACGCCATAGGAAATCCCCTGCACATCGAAATTGGTGTTCCATTTGGCCAGGAGGTACAGCCAGGGGAAACCTGCGTTGAGGGTAGGGCTTGCATAAAAACATCATCGGCTGCCAAACCTCCTGCTACAAAAAAATTACTATTTCCGCTGCGGGTACGATCTCTCCCCCACGGCGGCCACCACCAGCATTTCCGCCGGGCTTGTTATTGGCAGAAAGGTTGTTGGCTGTTGATTGTGTAAGTAATGGACGGGAAGTAGTAGCCCGTGGTGCAATAGCACTGGGGTTAATGCCCGGCCTGTCGTAATTGCTTACCACTGCTGGCAATACGGTCAATCGTTGGGCAGGTTGTTGGTGCCTGGTGCCAGGTGTAGTAGTAGTAGTAGTAGTAGTAGTTGCCACAGGTGGTTCCTGGGAGCTGCTATTTGACCTGGGTCTTGTATTACTGGTGGTTGTCGACTTTGCGGTTGTAAGGGGTTTATGTCGGGTCGTATTAGGGGTGGTATACGCTTTACGGTTGCCGGAGTAGCTGCATTCGGCGGGGGTGTTGGAGCCAGGGGCAGTTCCTTAGTAGTAAGTGGTTCATTGTGGATAATGATATAGTTACCAGCAACCCTGTGCCGCAGTTTATAACGGCTTTTGAGTTGTTGCAGTAAGGCTTGAACGGTGATGGATCTGCCGGTTAGTAAGATCAATAGGCCAGGGTTGATCTTTTGGGCATTAAAAGAAAAATGTATCCGGTTTGCCGGGCAACGAGGGCGCCCAGCGAATCCAACCGGAGTTTTTACCGGGCAGCAACAATTCTTTCTCCTGTTTGAGGCTGCTTTGCTGCGCATAAGCGGGTTGCAACAAAGAAATAGACAAAGAAAAAGAATGATCACAGTTATACTTACCGCTTTACCTGCACTCATCCCCTGAAATATAAATGGTTTGTTGTTCTATTCTGTAATGGATCCCTAAAGAAGCTGCAATTACCTCCATGATCTGTTGTATGGACTGGTGATTAAATTGGGTATTCAGCCGGCAGTGCGCCAATTTACTGTTCTCAAAAACAATCTTCACGCCATAGGCGGCTTCCAATGCCTGCTTTACGTCCTGCAAGGGCGTACTGTAAAAGTAAAGCTCGCGGGTGGCATAAGCAAAATTGTTGCGCACAACGGAATCCCACAGCTTCAATTCTTTTGTTTGGCGGTTGTAGATACCGGTTGAACCGGCCGATACCAATAGGTTGCTGGCGCCTGCATATAATTTAACCAGGCCCTGCTTTACGCCCACGGTAATAACAGTGGTATCCTGGTTTACATTAAATTCCGTTCCCACTACTTCTATTTTTAGCTCACCGGCTGCAATGGTAAAAGTTTTGCCTGCCTGGTGTTTTACGGAAAAGTATCCCTCTCCTTCCAGGGTTACCTGCCGGTTGCCGGTAGCAAATCCCGGCGCCAGCTTTAAACGGCTGTTCCTGGTTAAGATAATAATGGACTGATCGGCCAGGGTATCGGTACGGACGGAATTACCGGCGGTAATGACGCCTGTTGGGGGCGTAAGGGTGGTACGGTTCAGAAAAAGTAACTGCCCAGACCGGCTCCCAACAGCACCAGGATGGCCGCAGCAACGGCAAATGGCCGCGAAAAAGCTTCCGGGCGGGGGCTGTTGCGGGCACCTCAATACCCTTCCTTAGTTGTTGCCAGGCGGCGGCATCGTCGGGCGCCTGGTAGGTATTGCCTGGCGAAGCCTGTTCCCATAAGGTAACCAGGGCCTCAAATTGAAGGCGGTTGTCTCTTGACTGGTCCAGCCATTCATCAACGGCAATAGCTTCCTCCGGCGAAGCTTCACCGGCCAGGTACCTGCCTATCAGGGATTCATTGATTACTATGGGAGGGTTTTGGTTCACTATTGTTTACTACATTTATAACCAACTATTTGCATACAAGATAAGCAGGCAAAGGTATTCGCCCAATCGAGCACGAAATATTTTCAATGCTTTACCGATCTGTGCTTCCACAGTTTTTACTGAAATATTCAACTCATTAGCAATATCTGTGTATTTCATGCCTTCGACGCGGCTTTTAATAAAAACAAGGCGGCACTGGGCAGGCAGGCTATCGGTGACGGATTTTATTTTTACGGACAGTTCGCTCACCACCACTTTATCCCGCGCGTTAGCAGCCATCATGGGTGCATTCATGGCCATGGCCTGCACATGCCGGACCCTTAATTTTTGATCGCGGATGCTATTGAGGCATAGGTTGTGGGTAGCTTTGTACAGGTACGCCTTAATATGCTCTTCCATCAACAATTCATCGCGTTTTTCCCATAGCTTTTTGAAAACAAGTTGTACTATATCGCTGGCGGCATCGGCATCCTTGAGTAAGGTAAAGGCATACCGATGCAGCTTTGCATGGTAATCATGAAAGAGTTGTTCAAATTTTGCCAACTGATGGTTATTGCCTGATACTTTCAACACGTTAAAAGGTCCCCCCGCTTTGTCTGTAAAACTACCTCAAAACGCTCCAAGGGGTTAGAAAACAATAGACAAGTTATCTCCCCCTACCGTTGCACCTACAGGTATTGAGCCGGACAGGGGCAATTGGAGCAAATCAAGTACAATACTCCCACTTTTTACTAAACAAAGCAGTCATTTCCTACCAACAACCTGTTAAAGTCTATGAAACGTTGGATCCATATTTTGCCATTATTTTTTTAAACCGCTCCAGATGGTCATTCCATTGGTATTTACCCAGGATACGGCTGGTTAGCCCGGGGCCTACCCATTGTTCCATTTGGCGGAATAAGGTGATATCATATTTCCGGTGAAAATTGATCCAGCAGCCATTGCAATCGCGGCAATGTTTCTTTTGCTGTTCAATGGTTACGGCATCATTGAAAATAGTGTCGAGGCTTGCTTGATAAATATTGCCCAGCTTGAGGTCGAGGTTTTGACAAATTGGTACATCGCCATTGGGTAAAACAACCAGGCTGTCGAAAATAGAATAGCAGGGCAATTTTAACTGGCCTTGTTGCCAATGCTGGTACAACAAGAGGAAGTCGAGGTTTTCTTCAAAATGACCCAGCTGCTCAATAATGTCTGCTGGAATGTTGAATGTAGCAGCCGGTTGTGCAGCCATCTCCCCCTGGGCTGCTTTGCTGGCATTGGCTGTGTCATGTGCTTTCTCAACGGTATCAAAATAGGAGATATTGTTGTAGATGCCTACCCGCAAGTCAATGGCATGGGTTTTACAAACTTCCATTACATGGGTCAGGTCGGCAAAACTATTGTAAGGGGAAAGGGTAAACATCACAGATATCCTGCATGTAGCTTTCAGCGCAGTGATCACCTGCAGCACTTTATCATAACCATCTTTACCCCGCATGTGTTGGTAGGTTTCGCGGGTGCCATCCAGTGAAATGAATAGTCTTTGGGGCGGAAATTGTTCTACTGCCCGGATCACTTTTTCGGGCTGGAGGCAGTTGGACAACAAATCGAAATTGGGATGGTGTTGGTGAAACCATTCGAGTATTTCAAAAGCCTGTGGATGGAGGAGGAACTCACCGCCTTCCAGGCCGATCGTCGTTGAACTATTGATGCAATCGCTTTGCATGATCTCAATGATGGTGTCCTTGGGCAGGTGGACCACTGGCCGTTTGGCCCATATCAGGCAATGCTTACAACGTGAATTGCACAGATCGGTAGCATAGATCATGAGGGTGGACAATACTTTCTTTGCAGGTTGTAATTGATTGCGTACAAACCTGGATCCGCGGGTAATATAATCGGCAGTGGTATACATAGTATCAGCTTAATAGCACAACAAGTAAAAGGATCATGCCTGCGAGGATAACCACCAGTATAGGAATCACCATATAGAGTAGCATCCTGGTCAATTGCCGGCACTTTTCCACCTCTTCGTAGTGCATGTGATTGCTTTAGTATTGGAACCCTTGTGCCAAACAATACCCTTACATGGTTTGGGAAATTAATTTGGAAGCGGCTAATGAGGAATGGCTGGTGGCTAGTGGAGAATCAGGTTCTTTTCAGCCAGCCGGTGATACTCATACGCGGTCTGGAGGCTATGGGTGGAGTGGGCGGAGAAATAGCACCGGCTTAGCGGCTACAAAGATGGTTATCAACTAATGAGGATTGGCCCAAAGCAGGTTTAATTGGGGGCCAATCCTCACTTATAGTGCTGCTATTTCTTTCTTATTGTCGCACAAGGTGCATAGAGCGGTTTATTCCTCCTTCCTGGTATACGGCATTATAGATACCCGGCAGCAGTTTTTGCACCTCAAAGTCTTTACCTGGCTGCCCTTTTGTACGAGCCATTGGGTACGCGCTACCAACCGGCCGGTTGCATCATAGACAGCTACCGGAATAAGCTGATCAATGGGCGACTGGATACTAAAAATGGCTTGACTACCGGTAACGGGATTGGGCATTAATTGAACAGTTAATTGCTGCGCGAGTCCACGATCGAGCATAATGATGGATGCATAAGTGATGGCACCATTGCTTTCTTTCATTTGCAGGTGGTAATAGGCTTTACCGGCAATTGGGTTTTGATCGGCCAACTCAAAAGGGTTATTGCAATCGCCTACAGTGGCCAATACCAAACCTATCTGCAGGAAGTGGATGCCATCGGTACTCCGTTCTACGATAAAGTCGGTGTTTTCGGTGCAGGAAGCTTTCCATTGCAACCTGTTGGTTACCGGCCCGGTTACACCTTTAAAATATTCCAGTTTTACCGGCAGGGCTGCGTATGCCTTACTGGCGAAGTAGAAAGAAGAAAAATGGTTCACCTGTGCTGTGTACACATAATCCAGGCCCCAGGTGGTGACGGTAGCTATAATGGGGGTTGCTTTGGCACCCACCTCGCTGGAACAGGCTTCTTCGTTTTTAAAAATGGTTAGATCACTTACGTTCAAGAGGCCAGATGCAGGGGTATTTTTAAGGATTCAAATTCAGTCTTACGAATATAAAAGCGTACGCTTACAGGTGTGGCGGGTTGGTTAGCTACGGTGATGCTGATATTGCGGTCAAGGTACAACCTGCCGGCTGCATCTTTTCTCGTGGCGCCATTGTGGGTATAGAAGCTAATAGATACGTTGCCGAGGTTATTGCCATTGGCATTGATCTCGGCCACAGCATACCCTTCGTCATCGGTAAAGGGCACCCAGGTAGTATTGTTGGTGGTATTGATCATTGCCGATCCACCGGGTGTACAGGAGCCGGGGGCGCCAGTAGCTACGAGGGCAGGCACAGTGGTAAGCTGGGTAAACCGTGGGCTACTACCATTTATCACATTGAAAGCGGACCTCTGCTGGTAATTATCCATCACCGGATCGTATTCATACAACACACCGCCATCATATACATCGCCCCTCGCCAGGTGGTTCCATAAAATTTATTATTGAGTATAGCAAGGCTTGCCATTGGATAATTTCCGCCGGGTGATTTGAACTCATGGTGTTTGGTGTATACACCCGTTCCCAGGTTGTAGGAGTACAAAACGCCATTGCCATCGGGTGCACCGCCCATATTGGTAGTGCCGTAGAGTTTGTTGTTGAACACCACCAGGGTAGCCCGCGGATGTTCACCCTGGGCCGGCGAAAAATCATACAATTTCTGAAAACCATTGCCGGCCGGTGTGTACACAAACAAGGTACCTGCATCATTGGCGCCACCACCGGCGGCAGTGCCGTATATTTTGCCGTTGTGCAGGGTGAGCCCGGCGCAGGGCCATTTGCCAAAGGAGCCGCCAAAGGTCACTTTCACCGAATAGGTACTGGTAGCCAGGTCGTATTCGTAGAGCACACCATTGAATTACCACCACCCAGGTAAGCTGTACCATAGAGTTTGCCATTGTAGTACACGGGGATTCCCAATGGCATCATACCTGTTGCTATTTCGAAATAATGCTTTACGGTATATTGATCATTGAGGGGATTGAATTCATACAGTACGCCTTCATTGCCGTCATCATATTTGGTTACGCCATAAAGCCTGTTGTTGAAAAGCATCATACCCCCTCATCATCTACATTGCCGGTTGCGGTGGTCATATGGTACCGGATGGCATACGTGTGCGTAGCGATGTCGTAGGAATATATGACGCCTTTGTTGAAATTACCTCCTGAACTTGTGACACCGTACAGCTTGCCACTGTAATAGGTAAGCTTGCCTTCAGGCCTAAAGCCATTGCTGGAGCCGAGGTCTACCCGCCTGTGGTATCCGTTCACATCGGGATCGTATTCAATAAGGGCTCCCTGGTTATTGGCGCCTCCTTCGTTGGGCAGTCCATACAGCTTGTCATTGTACAGGCATAAGGTACCCACCGGATAAGCGCCGGAAAATTCGCGCTGGAAGATGAGCCGGGGCTGGTATTGATTCAGCACGGGATCGTACCTGAACAAAGTGCCCTGGCTCATCGAAGCGCCTGAACGGGCGAGGCCATACAGCTTTTGATCGTATACTACCATGGCGCCGTTGATAAAGGTGCCCATGGTAGCACTGAGGTCGATCTTTTTCGTCAATTTATTCGCCAGCGGATCGTACTCATAAATAACACCGCCATTGTTGGCACCACCCTCCCGTGTACCGCCATAGAACTTGGTCCCGTTGTTGAAAAATCGCACCATACCGCCTGAAGCTTCGGCAGCGCCTATGGAAGCCATATCCGCTATTTTGTTCAGGGTATTGGTGTTGAGGTCGAAGCTAAATAAGATACCGTCATTCAATGTACCGCCAGCAACCGTTGTACCGTACAATTTATGCTGGTACTCCAGCAAAGCGCCATTGCGGTAATACCCCATGGCATGAGGAAATTCGGCCAGTTTGGAAAATACATTCGTTTCCAGGTCAAAGCTATAGATCACACCCGCATCTACCCCTCCGTTGAAAGTAGTACCATAAATTTTATCAAAGGCCACTGTGATATTGGCATCCGGAACGTAACCGGTAGTACCCTGGAAAATGTGTTTGATGGCCAGGGCATTGCTCATGGGGTTGTATTCAAACAAGACTGCCTTTGTGATCCCTCCACCCTCTACAATACCATACAATAATCCATTGTGGATTACCATGGTACCCTGGGCTTATTAATACCATAATCATAGAAGTCGATCTTTTTGGTATACGTAAAGGTCAGGGGATCGTACTCATAAATGAGGCCCCAGCTTTGTTTGCCGGCACTGGGCAGCATACCATATAGCTTGCCGTTTGCAGCGATCACCCCTGCATCATAAGGCTGCCCTCCGGGCGTGGATATATTGAAAGCATTGTATGCCCTGATACCGGTGCCATCATATTTGGCGGAGAACAGGGTACCCTGGTCATTGTTGCCACCACGCTCGGCAACGCCCCAGAACTGGTAGATACCCTGGGCAGTGCCGGTAGTGAAGAGTACCAGCAGGCAATAAACGATGGAGTATACTTTTTCATATCGATCATGTTTTAAGGAAGCACCAAATTAAACCGGGAGCAGGGGCGATCACATGATCGCTTAATGGATAGGGTGTTTGGCTTAACGGAATAGATATTCCTAATAGCAGTATTCAACTGAAATAAAATTACAGTACTGCCACTTAATTTTACCCGAACCTGTCTGGGTGCACCTATAAACCTTTTCTTACTGAATGATAGCCCCTTTTGATACAATACCGGACTCATTATCTATGCCAGTCATATATGATCTTCGTAGTGCGTTGGCTATGCTTGAACAATTGCCTGGGCAATTGTTGCAGACGGATGAACCGGTAGACCCTAATGCCGACCTGGCTGGCATCTATAAGCTCATTGGTGCGGGTGGTACTGTAGAAAGGCCTACCCGTACAGGTCCTGCCATGATTTTCAATAATGTGAAAGGATATGCAGATGCACGTGTGCTGGTAGGATTAATGGCCAGCCGCGAGCGGGTTGCTGCTTTGCTGGGGGCCCCGGCTGAGGAACTTGGTATTTATCTTGGAAAAGCAGTCAGGAATCCAATTCCCCGGTACTGGTGGAAAATAAACAGGGGGTATGTCAGGAAATAGTGTACAGGGCAACTGATCCAGGCTTCGACATTATGAAAATCATACCTGCACCCACCAATGCTCCAGATGATGCAGGACCATTTTTTTGCCTGGGGTTGGTTCTTGGCACTGATCCCGATACCGGATATAATGATGTTACTATCCATAGGTTATGTGTGCAGGGAAAGGATGAATTATCCATCTTTTTGCACCCGGGCGCCATATAGATGTATTCAGGGCTAAGGCAGAGGCTGCGGGAAAAGCTTTGCCAGTATCCATTAATATGGGTCTTGATCCTGCTATTTATATAGGAGCCTGTTTTGAGGCACCTACCACGCCATTAGGTTTTGATGAATTGTCTGTGGCTGGTGGATTAAGGGGGCAACCTGTGGAGTTAGTGAATTGTATTACTATTCCACAAAAATCAATAGCGCACGCAGAAATAGTGATTGAAGGGGAAATTTTGCCAAACATACGGGTCAGGGAAGATCAGCATACCAATACAGGACATGCAATGCCCGAGTTTACAGGTTATGAAGGAAAAGCGAACCCGGCTTTGCCCGTTATTAAAATTAAAGCGATTACGATGCGTCGGCATGCGATCCTGCAAACACTGGTAGGCCCAGGGGAGGAATGTACCAACCTGGCAGGGCTGCCCACAGAAGCAAGTATTTACAATGCGGTAGAAGCAGCCAGGCCAGGCCTTGTTAAAAACGTTTATGCCCATACTTCGGGTGGTGGTAAGCTGCTCTGCATTATGCAAATCCATAAACAAGGCCCGCTTGATCAGGGGCGTGAACGACAGGCCGCCATATTGGCGCTGGGCGTATTTTCGGAATTGAAGCAGATCATTTTAGTGGATGAAGATGTAGATATATTCGATAGCAGCGATGTATTGTGGGCATTAACGACCCGTTTTCAGGGAGATGCCAGCACCATATTCATTCCTGGTGTGAGGTGTCATCCGCTCGACCCTTCACAGACACCAGAATATAATAGCAGTATAAGGGGAAAAGGTATCAGTTGCAAAACGATATTCGATTGTACCGTACCCTATGAGTTGAAGGCCGTCTTTCGCCGGGCAAAATTTAAAGAGATAGACCCCAGGCCCTGGGCGCCTGGGTTGTTCCCATAATTTGTTTACTTAACTTTTTCACTATGGAAACTTCATCTGCTCAGCCGCTTGCCTCGCCTGCCGGCGAAATGTTTGAACTTTCAATTGCTTTCTGGCGATCATGCTGTTTGTATACAGCCGTTCGGATTGGAGTTGCAGACATGTTGGAACAGGGGTCTCAAACGGCTAATGCCCTTGCCAGCGCAACGGGGTGTAACCCCGATGGACTTTATCGCTTATTACGTGCGCTGGCGGGCCTGGGGGTGTTTAGAGAAGAGAAGGAAAGAACATTTTCACTGACGCCATTGGGCACTACCCTAACGAGCAGCAATCCTGATTCCATGCGGTCCTGGATTCTATGTATGTTGGGAGAAAGGTTTGTTCCCTGGGGTGATCTTCTGTATAGCGTTCAAACGGGCCAGCCCAGTTTTACAAAGGTACATGGGCTGCCAGTGTGGGAATATTACTGCTTGCATCCACAGCAACGTAGTAATTACATCCAGGCTATGGAAAATCATACCAGGCCGGTGATCAGGAATGTGATAGCAACTTATGATTTTTCGAAGTTTGCAGTCGTAGCAGATATAGGCGGTGGAAATGGTACGCTATTAGGGAGCATCCTGGCCTCAGCACCACAAAGCATGGGGATTTTATTTGATCAACCTAATGTTATAGCCGCCATACCCGAAGTTGGAGACCTACCAGCGCTGAAAACAAGGTGCAGTATTATACCGGGTAACTTTTTGAATCCGTGCCTACAGGAGCAGATTGTTATATTCTAAAAAATATTCTACACGACTGGCCAGATGAGCGGGCTTTGCAGATCATGAAAAACTGTGCGGAAGCTATGAAACCAGCAAGCAAGTTGCTGGTGCTGGAAGCTGTATTAACCGAGGGCAATGACTATCATCCTGGCAAATTCATGGATATCAATATGCTGATAGTGCAGGGCGGTAAGGAACGCACAGAACAGGAGTTTAAACAACTTGCAGCATCTGCGGGATTACAGTATATCCAATCCATACCCACAGGTTCCCTGAATGCAACATTATTGAATTAGAAAAGCTGCCATAAAAAACCAAAATACTTTTTCATTAATCAACTTACTATGAACGATAATCTACAAAGCTACCCACGGTATTCACTATTTGTGAAAAATATCAGCAGCCCCTGAGCTCGATTCCCTATCACAGTGATGTAGAAGGAATAGAACGTTTCACTGCCCAGGACTTCCCCTCCATCTTGCCATCCATAAGGTCCAGGATTTGCAGGTTCGGCCATCACCTTATACAAAGCCACACACACATAATGATTTTGATGAGATCAACATCCTGATTGGCGATTCATTACGGTACCTAATACAACTCGGAGAAGAAACATACGAAATGGAAGGAAACCACAGCATCTGGATACCTGCCGGCACTTTACATGCAGCCAATGTGATACAGGGAAGCGGCTATTTTGTAGCGATAAGGCTAGAATTCAGGAAATAATCTTTATAATAAACAAAAATACAACATCATGCAAGACGAACATACTGCCGGACCCACAAAAAAATGCTCCAGGTACTTGAGTATCACTGGTACTCCTGTTGTGTATTTGTAGCAGCGAAGCTGAATATTTCAGATCATCTTTATAACGGACCGAGATCAGTGGAGGCGCTTGCATCTGCAACCGGAACGCATGCCCCATCCCTTTACCGAGTGCTGCGGGCATTGGCATCTAAAGGTATATTTGAAGAAATAGGAACGGCAGTTTTTTCGCTCACTCCCGATGCTACTGCCCTATTGAGCGATGCACCGGGCACCATGAAACATTTTATACTGGCAGAACATGGAGAATTATACAATCCCTGGGGACAATTGCTGCACACGGTACAAACAGGCGGTACGGCTTTTGATCAGTATTATAAGATGGACCTTTGGCAATATTATGCTACAAACGAGGAAGCGGGGGTGAATTTTATGCAGGCCATGACGAGGCTTACACAATATTCCGAAAAAGCCATTGTAGAAGCATACGATTTTTCCAGGCTTAATACCCTTGTAGATATTGGCGGGGGCAATGGGGGCTTGCTGATGAGCATTGCAAAATCTGCTCCACAATTAAAGGGCATTGTTTTCGACGCTCCTTATGTAGCGGAAAAACAAAGTTGGCTATTGAAGCGAATGGAATGAACGACCAATGCACGGTACAAGGTGGCGATTTTTTAAGGAGGTCCCAGCCGGCGCCGATGCCTATATTATGAAATATATTCTGCACGACTGGCACGAAGCTGATGCCATACGTTTGTTACAGTGCTGCCACCGCGCCATGAAAAAGGAAGCAAGCTGCTTGTTGTTGATGCGGTAATTCCGCCAGGCAATACGTTTCACCCGGGCAAATTCATGGATATAAACATGATGGTGGTTACCGGGGGAAGGGAACGTACCGCAGCAGAATTTCAGCAACTATTTGAGCAAGCTGGCTTACAGTTTAACCGGGTCATTGACCTGAAGGTTCCAGATGTAAGTATTGTTGAAGGAGAGAAGGTGTAAAAGATTGAGGAAGGATAGTGACCATCGCGGCAGCAAATGGATTTCGCAGATTATTGTGGTAATATATAAAAAGGGCGGCACCTTGCCATGCGGCCCTGTATTGAATGAAGCTATACTTACTGATTAATTGGGGATCATGCCATGGGGGTCGATCACAAACTTTTTGGCGACGCCTTTGTCGAAATCGTGGTATCCGCGCACAGAATCCTGCAAGGTGATCACTTCCACATTGACAGCCTTCGCTATTTTGATCTTATCGTATAAGATGGCATTCATAAGTTGCCGATGGTATTTCATAACGGGGCATTGTCCGGTGTGCAGGGAATGGGATTTGGCCCAACCCAAACCAATACGTATGCTAAGGCTTCCTATCTGAGCGGCTTTATCTACAGCATCGGGATCACCGGTAACATATAAGCCGGGTATACCCAATTGGCCGCCTGCACGGGTAATTTCCATAATGGAGTTCAATACGGTGGCGGGATGCTCTGTATTGCTATCATGCCCATGCCCGCGGGCTTCAAAACCATAAGCAGCACCTGGCCGGGCTGGATTGACGTTGAGGCAAATACCTGTTTGACCGGCTTTACAATTGTGGCAACGGCCACAGGCTATATTGAAAGGAACGGAAACCAGGTCGCCCACTTTAATAAATTCTACATCGCGGCCTGTTTCGATGATCTGTCCGGTAATCTCATGACCCAGGATGAGCCCTTCTGGGGCAGTGGTACGTCCGCGCACCATATGCTGATCGCTGCCGCAGATATTGGTGGATACTATTTTGAGGATAACGCCATGTTCACATTTCCGGTTGCCCAAGGCCAGTTTGGGGTATTCGATTTCCCTGATCTCGACTACCACGGGTTTTACATAGGCTACGCCATGATTTTGACACATACGACAAGCTTTTTAAGTGAAAGAATTGTCAATGTTAGGATCAATCAACATGGATTAATTGAACAATATTCTACATTAATGCAACTATTGTATTGAGGGATTCTGTACTGAACTCGTTAGCAATTTCCTTTCACGAGATCAACATTTCAATAACGATGCATAATTATAATTCTCCTAATTAATTCATTACCAATTATATAAAATTAAATCAGGAATATTAATCCATGGAAATGCGGAATATTTTTATTGATTTTTGCAAATAACTTACCTTCGTGCAAACGATGCTATATGTCCAGACAAATTCTTCGTCTGAAAGATGCGCAGCCAATCTTATAAACTGTACATCAGGATTTATTACACGTAATACAAAGTGGTTTTAATGACTGGCTGAAGATGAGGGAATTTTCCGGAACCCTTGGTGCTAGCCCTGTTAACTATAAGCCACGAACGAAGGCTGGCATAATTCATGACCATACTGAAAAATACGTAATAGAACAGTTCTCAGGCCGTGATGGCATTTTAGTAAAAGATTTCAATGGCGTATTTGGGATGGTTTTGCAAGAGGAGTTATTTATTCGATTCAAAAGATGGATAATACCTATTCAGTCAGGAATTTGCATACTCATCAACACACCAAATACATGAAGCAAGGGCAAATAGACGGTTTTCCGGAAAAACCTACATTCCTATTTGCGGGATATATACCAGACAAAACCTGGTCTGTTATCAAGGGCATATATGTTGCTTGCTGGATTAATGATACACTTGAATGGGTTGACGAATTTGGGAAATACACTGCGGAGCAAGCGATCCTGGATTTTGAACAAAAAGAAGATTCAACAATAGGGAAATTGAAAGGCGTATCCAACTAAAAGGGAAAAGCAAAGACGGAGAAAAGAAAACTGGTACTGATAATGAATAGGGTATGGAAAAATAAATTCAGAAATATTAAAACTTGCAAGAGAGATCAGGGGTGTCACTCAGGAAGAATTAGCGAACAGTATTGGCATAGAGCAAGGTACATTATCTAAAATTGAAAAAGGAATTTTACCAGCAGATGAGGAAATTATAAAAGCTTTTTCGAAGTCATTAGACTTCCCCAGTACCTTTTTTACCAGGATAAAAAGTATTTCTGGTAGAGGGTCATTACAGGCGAAAATTTTCGATTCCGGTTAAGAAAATGAAGCAATACGTTGCGCAAATGACAATTGCAGAATGGCATTTAATTTCAATGCTGGATGAGGTTGAATTACCCGAAGCCAAACTGCCTAAGTGGGATGTTGTGGAAGATGGCAATCCAGCTATATGCGCAAAATTCCTGAGAGATTTTTGGAGAATTCCCAAAGGCCGAATTGCAAATCTTACAAAGTATATAGAAGATAATGGAGTAGTAATAATTGCACTTGATCTAGGTGAGCTAGACGGTTTTTCAACTTTCTTCAACGGTAGTATTCCGGTAATATTTGTTAACAAAAATCTATCCCCGGACAGATATAGACTAACCGTTTCACACGAACTAGGACATTTGGTATTGCATTTTGGAAACAAAATCGGTCTGGATAGAGATTTGGAACATGAGGCCTATGAATTTGCCATTGAATTTCTCATTCCTGAAAATAATGTACGCCCCTATCTCACTAGGCTAACAATTGAAAAACTAGCTGATTTAAAAGGATATTGGTATGTGTCGATGGCCGCACTTTTGAAGTATGCCAATACACTTGGTATGGTTACAGGTAATCAATATCGCTACTTATGGACACAAATTGGAAGTTTGGGATATCGGAAAAAGGAACCAGTTAATATTCCCTCTGAAACACCAGGGATCATTAATGAAATTATTAGTGCTTACCTATCAGATTTAGGATATTCCAAGGAAGAATTAGCCTCTACTTTACATATTTCTGTTCCTGAACTTGAAAGGGTTTATTTGCATTCCAGAGTTAAACTAAAAGCGGTATAAACGATTCTTGATAATCGCAGTTGCGCATCAATTTATCACAGGTGTGGTTTTTCAACAACCTTCATTAAAGCTCTTTAAGAACGATCTCTTCTGAAGTTTTACTGTTCTGTTGGATCAGCAACTTTCTCCCATTGGGATACTCATGAATAAATTGGTTGTCTTTCTTGCAGAAACTATTTCTATAAACCAGGGGCAGGTTCATCCTGACTTTTTTTCCAGTTCTGTTTTCAGTACATTTTCAAGCTGAATATTCAATTCAGCAATGGAAGTATCAAGAATAACTATAGCTTTCTTTTTTGACGGCATGCTTTTTACCTTAGTAGGGCAAATTTACCAAATCTGCCAAAGAGTAGAAAATACAGTATTAATTAATATTCAACACAATACAAGCATTTACAGAATCCCCGTATTTTTACCCCGGCCATTGTAATATTTCTATTTATTTGACTACTAACAGGTGGTTATCTTTCTTCCAATAAAAACAACTTCTATGGGACTGTTTGATTTTATTAAGAATGAGTTTATTGAGGTCATTGAATGGGTAGATGACACGACGGATACGGTAATCTACAAATTTCCCGACAAGGGCAATAAGATCATGAATGGTGCACAGCTTACGGTGCGGGAATCGCAAGTGGCGATATTGATGAATGAAGGAGAGTTTGGAGATGTATACCAACCCGGCCGGCATGAGCTCACCACGAATAACATGCCCATCACCACTACGCTCAAATCCTGGAAATACCTGTTTAATTCGCCCTTCAAGGTGGATGTATTTTATGTAAGCACCAAACAGTTCACCAACCTGAAATGGGGCACTTCCAATCCAGTGATCGTGCGTGATCCGGAATTCAAACAGGTGCGCTTACGTTCCTTTGGTACGTATACGATGCGGGTTGTTGACCCCAAGAAATTCATCAAGGAATTTGCAGGCACCAACCCCTGGGTACGGATTGACGGGGTGAGTGAGCAATTGAGGAATACCATTGTGAGCAAACTGGCCGAGGGCCTGGCAGAAGCCGGTATTTCGGTGCTGGACCTGGCCGCTAACTTTACGGAGATCGGAGAGAAATTAAAACCCATCTTCCAAACAGAGTTCGATGCCTGGGGTATCGAGCTGGGCAAATTCTACATTGAAAATGTAACGCTTCCGGAAGAAGTGGAAAAGATGCTGGACAAAACTACGCAACTGAATATGCTGAGTGACAAGCTCAACCAGTTCAACCAAATGCAGGGTGGCATTGCACTGGAGAACCTGGCCAACAACCCTGGAGCTGCCGGCACGGCTGGTATTGGCGCTGGGGTGATCCTCACGAACCTGTTACAACCACAGCAACAACAACAAGCCAATAATACACCTGCAGTGGACCCCAACGAAAAGCAAAAGCTGCTGGACGTGTTAAAGCAGTTGAGCGAATTGAAAGCACAGGGCATTTTAACAGAAGATGAATTCAACCAAAAGAAAGCGGAGATATTAGGCAAGCTGTAATCGCTGATTACGCAGATTTAAAACTGATTGCGCGGATTTGAATAGGGATTTTACTGATGTGAAACCCGATTGATACGATCATAATTCATGGAACAAGTACAAACAGAACCCTTATTGCTCTTTCCCTGCCCGGGATGTAATGCACAATTGTATTTTAACCCCAAGTTACAACAGCTGGTATGCGAGCATTGCGGCACCAGGGTAGCCATTGATAAAGCTACTGACCTCATTAAAGAAAATAACCTAAGGCAACAGTTAAACGGCAGTACGGATGCTGCGGTGACCGTAGAGCAATTGGTGTATAAATGTAATCGCTGCGGCTCGCAATCGGTATTTACTACGGAAACACCCACTTTTACCTGTAGCTTTTGTAACTATGAAGCGGTCAACCCGGTAGCTTATAAAACCCGGATCATACAACCTTCGGGCATGATCCCTTTTATAGTGGACCAGCAGCAGTCCTTGACCATATTTAAAACCTGGACCGGGAAAGGCTGGTGGGCACCTGGTGATCTACAACAAGTTGCCCGCCATGATGCGCTGCATGGCATCTACCTCCCCTTCTGGACCTACGACGCGCAAACGAATAGTCAATGGAGTGGTTATGGCGGACGGTATTATTACGAAACGGAATATTATACAGATAGTCAGGGCAACCGGCAATCGAAACAAGTACAGAAAACGGAATGGATCTACCGCAGTGGTACCTACGATCATTTCTTTGATGATATACTGATCGGCGGCGCTACGGAACTATCACAAAAGGAATATGAAAGCATTTTCCCCTACCAATTGGGAGAGCTGGTCAACTTCGACCCCAAGTACTTATCTGGCTGGAAGGCGGATGTATATGATATTGCGGTTAATGAAGGGTACGACAAAGCAGAAGGCATCATGAAGGACGCCATCTATGAATCCTGCGCTGATCTGTGCCGCATTGATACCTACCGCGACCTGGATGTCAATACCTCGTACTCGATCAAACTTATAAGTATATTCTTTTACCCATCTGGCTGTGTACGTATGCCTATAAAAGAAAGACTTATCATTTTCTGATCAATGGGCAAACGGGTAAGATACATGGTAAGAAACCGGTGTCTACTACCAAGGTAGTCCTCACTATCCTGATCGTATTGCTGATCATTATTGCGATTCTTGTATTTGCGCAGGGGCAATAAGAGGTGACACCTTTCGCTTGCGATGCAAGGGAAAGGTGTCACCTCTTCAAATCTCTAAAACACTGCTGTGGAAATAAGGGAATTTCGCATCCAATTACTAAAACAACATGTTCAACCCGTATTATATATTTCTGATCCCGATGCTTTGGCTAGCTGGTGGCCAGCATCAGGAAATCGCCCAAGGGGCACAATCATTGGATCTCGGCTGCAAATCCTATTACCACAAGACACTTAAGAAAACAGTTTACACACAGGTGGAGATTGAAGCTCAATTTGACGGAGGTCCCGGTTCCTGGCAGCGTTTCCTCACCAAAAATCTGCGTATTCCTCAAGCTCTAATTGACTCAGATGACATTCAATCTTATATAGGGTTGCAATTCATAGTAGACGAAGACGGGCAAATTATCAACCCGGGCATACAGCATAAAAGTGATACCGCATCCTTTACCCCACTCGAAAAAGAAGCGGTAAGATTCGCTAAGCTAATGCCTATCTGGAAACCTGCTTTTGCCAGGGAAAGAAGGTGGCTTCAGAAAGAAAACAGCCTATTTTTCTTTGCTTCTTCAGTCCAGAATAAAATAAAAGCTGATTCAACATCTATTTACTCCTTTACCGCTTCCTCGATCGCCTTCAATAAAGATTTTGGTTGATCGCCCGGCACGTCCTGTGTTACTTCCCAGATCATTACGCCTTTGAAACCTTTTCTTTTGGCATAGCTGGTCTTTTCTTTGATCAGGGCAGGTCCGTTAAATACTACGAGGTTGTGCTCATTTACATCAGCTCCCAGGAAAGGAAACCAGTTAACAATTTCATTATACGGTACCTGATCGGCCAGACCGCCTGCATCACTCTTGAATTTATAGCCATAAAAGGGAAGACCGATCACCATATTGGCTGTTTTGGTATACCCCTTCTGTTTCCAGAAATCCACGGCATCGAGTACATGCTGAAAAGTAGCATGGTTGCCATAAGGGCTGGCAGCCCAGGAGCCCGATTGGTCATACACCATGAGTTGAATCCAATCGGCATATTTTAAAGCATGGGCCGTATAATATTCACCACCCCATCCATGGGCCACGGTGGCCACCAGTAATAATTGTTGGGCATGTAATTTTTCAGACAGCACCTTCATCAAGGCTTCATAATTGGCGGCATTGGTATTGTCGCGTATGATCTCCCAATCCATGTCTACACCCTGCAGGTCATTGTCTATGCAAAACTGGAGGCAGTTTTGTGCAAAGGCATTGCGGCCCGCCTCGGTAGTAGCCATCGCTGGCAAGGTTTGATCGCCACCACCACCCAGGCTGATGAACCTTTTTTACCAACCGACCGGCTTATAAACTGTGCAAAGGCAGCCTGCTCCTGGGCATTGAAAGCTGGTAAACTACCATCGGGATTGGCTTTCACGAATGAAAAAGACATGGGTCAGTCTGCTGTAATCGATGGTCGATCCATCTTTCCAGGATGGTACATAACCGCCTACCAGGAAGGATTCTTTTTGGGCCGTGCTTTTGGTACAGGCGAAGCGGAGGATAAAAAATAGTGTATGGATTAGCTTCATTAGTAAATAGTCAATGGTGAAAATTGATTCGTTTGCTTAGGCCTAGCCCTTTGAAGGTGAGCCGCTCTGCCGCGCAGCGGATGCGCTACTGCAGAGCGACCCACCTTTACCTTTTCCGCTCGTATCTCGTAGCTAGCAGCTCGAAGCTTTCTTCCTAATTCAGTGCTCTGAAGACGGTACGGAATAATGATTTGGTGGAGTCGGCTGCATCGGCATCAATGTACCAGCCATACATTCCTTTATAGGTGCTTGATTTAATGAAATTGGCTTTCTCTTTGATCAGGGGCACCCCATTAAAATAGATCCCTTTGGCCGAATTGATGTATTCTTTGGTATCGGCAGTAGCATCTAAAGCCAATATGCTTTTGTAAGGGGCATAATCATACGACGACCAGCTGGCGCAATTGCCATTGGCATCGAGTGCTGTATACCGCAATCCAAATACCGGGAAACCCACTACTACCTTGGAAGGGGGCACGTGGAATTGGGCCCAGATATTGGCGGCTGTTTTCATAAAATCCAGGGAAGAAGCTTGTCCTACCGGGGCACCAGGACCTACATGCACCCCATCTTCAAAAGCGCGTACATTGACCCAATCAACTGCCGACAGGTCGGGGTATTCCCAATGTTGCCATCCGGTACCCGCCGTGATGGTAATAATTGCATTGGCGGGTAAAGCAGCCCTTAATTCTTTTACAAAAGGCCCAAGGCGGTAAGGCTGGCGCTATAGCTGGGCGAGCCATTGAAATCGGTCATCATCACATCAACACCATCCATTTTCGATGCTGCCAGGTAATCTTTTACCTGTTTCACCAGGCCAGCACGTAAGGCAGCACTGCGCAGGGCAGGGCCCATATCATCGCTCTCATACAAGGCCCAGCCATCCACCGGTGTAAGGCGGCCAAACAGGGTAAGTAATACAGGTATACCCCTGATATGGCCCCTGGCCACCAGTTCATCGGCCAGTTGATTGGCATTGCCTCTTGTAATATCCAAAGCACCATCGGCACTTACCTTGCCCACTTGTGCAGCCAGGTGGGTAATAAAGGGCCATTTTACATCGGTACCCACACCATCATAGCTGAGATAGCCCATCACCACTTTGTTGAAGTTCTTAGGGGTATAGGAGGCAGGCTTTACCACTACCTGTGAACTGCGGGTGGATATCAATCCATTTACTTCCACTTCCAGCTTGATATTGTATTCGCCACCGGCGGTGGGTACAAAGGTGAAACTGGTATCATTCGATTTTACTTCTTCATTTACCTTCCAGCTGATCTTCACTTTGCCGGCCGGGGAGTAGGTAATGCCACCATATTTGGCGCTGCCTCCCTGGTTGATGATGATGGCCGCAGGGAAATTGCCCTGGGCATAAAATATCCGGGGATAATCGCCCTCGCCAAATTCAGGATTATCGGCAATATCTTTTTGCAAGCCTGCAATATGGAAATACAGGCCATCACACCAATAACCTGTATGAATAAGGGGAAAGTTCTTTTATTGATAATACGCATACTATTTTGATTGATGATGTTCTAAATGATCCAATACGCTGTTCCTTAGCTCAAAGCATGTTTACCTGTCAGTGGGCCCTTGAGGGGGTGAGCCGTTGGGTAAGAACGACTCACCCTGGTGGCTCTCCGTTCGTTTATGGCATATCCCACCAAACGCGGTTGTTCCAATCATCTTTGCCACCCATGCGTGTAATGGCTTCGCCGGCATTGGTCGCATTGAGCGATTTTTCGGAAATGGGATATTCCATGCGGCGCGGCATCTGCGTAGCATCTGAATATCCGCTTTTAAATCCTGAAGGCAATACGGGAAATCCGCTCCTGCGCACATTGGCATAGGCTTCGGGGCCATTTAAAAAGTATACGATCCACAATTGAGTATTGATCTGCTGTAGCTCTTTGCCGGGCGCCAGGGCATTATCGGCAATGAATTTGGTAATAGCAGCATCATCAATGGCCGGCGCATTGGGGTAAATGCTCAACTGCCGACAGGCTGCTGCCAGGCCACGTTTATAATGTTCTTCGGCACTTACGCCCAGTGTTATATTAAACCTGATAGAAGCATCAGCCAACAGGAGCTCTGTTTCGGCATAACCCAGGTGCAGGAAAGGGGCATTGGGCGCTATCAGCCAATTAGCTGCCTGTATAAACTGTTCGTTGTTTGATACGGGCACATTCTGTGCATCGGGTGTATTGATATAAATGGTATTCTGCCAGTTGTCCCATATAAAATCGGTGGGTTTAACACCAAAAGAACCTACCTGTGCTTTTACCTGCTCGGTAATATCAACGCGCTCGAAGGGCTTGAAAGCTTTGTCCAGGTAATTACGGGCCATGACATAGAAACGAGGATCATTGCTGTTTTGGAATTGGGCAATGAGGGTAGTAGTCATTCTGTAAGCAATAAAATCACCTTGGTTAAGGGCGGCTGATACACCATTGCCCCGCAAGTCGGTATAATCGTTCTGTACATCATCGTGCCTCAGCATGCAATTGTCATCAGCCGAGGCGATCACACCGGCCGCATAGGCTTTCTGTATTTCTTCTTTGGCTTTGGTGGGATTGCGTTTGGCCAGGCGCAGGGCCAGTCGTAAACGCAGGGAAGCGGTGAACTTCTTCCATTTGGCTACACTGCCTTTGTAAAAGCATCATTGCTCACCACATCCTGTCCTTCATTGAATTTGGTGGCGGCAGTATCCAGCTGCTTGAAAAAGTCGGTATAAATATCTTCCTGCTTATCATATTTGGGAGAGGCTTTTCTTTTGAATAAGCACTGGAGGCCTCTGAATAAGGAATATCCCCATAGATATCCGTCAGGCGTGCAAAGAGATACACTTTCATTACCCGGCACATGCCATTGAGGTTTTTGGCGGTGCTCACGTTGCGGGTACGCTCTTCGGCATCCAGGATATTTTTTATTTCATTCACATAGTTATCTTCCCACAACAGGGAGGAAAAGCGTTCTTGTTTGATGTAGAATTGTCCATACTGGTTGGCCCAGGCGCCACCCAGGTGCCCCACCAGCGGCATGGTAAGAATGATGTTCAGCCTTTCCTGCACATTGAGGTCGCCGGAAAATTTTTGTTGTGCATAGCCCAACTGGATCGAAGGATCGAGGTTGGAAGACTTGGTAGGGTCGGTATTGATGTCGCCAAACTTTTTACAGGATGTTACCAGCACCACTGCCAAAGCTATTAAGGATATATATTGTTTCATAACAGTTGTATTGGGTGAGGTAGATTTAAAACTTTACGTTAAGGTTAATACCCCAGCTTCTGCGTCCAGGCAGGGAACCATATTCCAATCCTTGTCCATTGCCATTGTTGTAATTGGAATCGGGGTCAATATTGGGTACGTTTTTATGGATGATGAAAGGATTGCGGCTCACTACTGAAAGGGAGATGCCTTGTGCGCTTATTTTCTTCGACAACCTGGAAGGCAGGGTATAGGAGATCACGATCTCGCGCATTTTGATATAACTGGCATCATAGATAAAAGGAGGTGCAATGCCTTTATCATCGCCATAATAGCCGGGCCAATAGGTATTGGGATCTACGGGTTTGGTGTTGGCGCTGTAGATGGGTTTGCCTGATGCATCGGTACCCGTTTGCACCACACCCTGGGGCACATATCCTTTGGCATTGCCCGATGCCAGCCATTCATCGAGGGGTTTACCAGCAGCCAGCCTGGCTTCTTCGGATTGGATCCATTCTTTGCGGCCGGCCAGGGTCATCTTGTGCTGACCACGGGTTACAGCAAAAAGGTTGGTCATCGAAAACAGGTCGGCACCTGTTTTAATATCAATTACAGCCGTAAGGGAAATATTTTTGTAGCGGAAAGTATTGGTTAAACCGCCTGTCCAATCCCAGGTACCTTTACCAACCGGCACGCGCTCATCGCTGGCCAGTGGTTGCAGGGTTACGGGATCAAGTATCGCTTGCCCGTCGGGTGTGCGCTGATAATCGTATCCCAACATGGTGCCATAGGGCATATTGGGTTGGGCTATGACGGAAATGCCCAGCCACCTGGCTTCAGAGAGGGTGATAAAAGAAACACTTTCGGCCAGGGATTTTACAGTATTCTTATTGTGAGCGGCATTGGCAGCTACCTCCCAGGTAAAGTTTTTGGTAACCACTGGTTTGCCAGTTACCAATACCTCTACGCCGGTATTCTGGATGGTACCAGCATTAATGACCTGTGTGGCAAAGCCACTGGAGAAAGGCGTGTTTACGTAGTTGATCTGGTCCCTGGAAGTTTGCGTATACCAGGTAAATTCAAGACCAAGCCTGTTGTTGAGAAACCGCATATCGGTACCCACTTCAATGCTGCGGGTGCGGGTGGGCAGGAGATCTGCATTGGGATTGGCCGGATTGAAAATAGAACCTATAACGGTACCCGACGGTTGCAGGCTATGCAAGCCATAATTAAGGCTCAACTGGTAAGGGTCCACATCATTGCCCACCTCGGCAGCAGAAGCCCGTATTTTCAGGTAATCGAGGAATTTGCTTTTCAGCTCCAGGGCATCACTCACTACAAAGGAAGCACCCAGGGATGGATACCAGTAGCTGTTGTTTTTGGATGGCAGGGAAGAGGAAATATCCCTTCTGATGGTGGCATCGAGGAAGAGGTAGCCATGATAACCCAGGCTTAGGGTAGAGTAAAAAGAATTGGTGCGTTTCCGGATATTTGTTTCGGTGACAGTATTGGTTTTAAAACTGTTGAAAGCTACTGCATCAGTTACCACCATATTGGTGCCTACTTTAGCACTGCCGCGGTTGCGGTAAAACTCCATGCTGCCCCCAATATTAACCGACCCATCAAGCTGCCCCCACTTCTTCTTCAAGGTCATCAATACATCGGCTGATGTAAACGAAAACCGGGTATCGGTACCATCCAGGCGGCCCGTAAGCGCGCCGGGGGTGGTAGGGGGGACTGAACCGCTGAAAGCCCAGGAAGGTAAAATCATTGTTGATCCTACCTTGCAGGGAGAGCCAATAAGTAGGGTTGTAGTTGAGCTGAATAATGCTCATCAACCTGTCTTTGCGGGTAATATTGCTCATGCGGTTGATGACCCAATAAGGATTGAGGTGATATTGACCTCCACCCCACTCTACATAGTTACCAAACTGGTCCTGGTAGCCTTTTTCAAAAACCTTTTGGTCAACATTATTGGCCAGGCCTACGAAATTGAAACCAATATTGCTGGGATCATCCGCCAGTCCGGGCCGGTTCTTTACATATTCATTCATGTAAGTGGCCCTGACATCAATATTTAACCGGGTGCCTATTTTACTCGTTCCGCGCAGGGTAAAGGTGTTGCGGTTGATATAGCTTTTGGGTACAATATCATTGTTGTACAGGTTGCTGTAAGAAAACCGGAAGGTGGTTGTTTCATTGCCACCGGTGAGGGATATATTATTGGCAAAGGTGGAACCGGTGCGGAAGAAGTTCTCAATATTGTTTTTCACCAATCCATATGGAGCAGTACTGCCGTCAAAAGCAGGTATGGAAAGATTGGGATCGAGCTTGGCGCCAAAATTAGAGAACAAGGTATTCCGCGATACCAACTGACTGGTAGGGATACTGCCGCTCATGCCTTGTCCATATTCATACTGATTATCACTGGCCCTGGTGAGCAGGGTTTCAATAGTGGCCGTGGAATTAATCTCTATGCCCAGGCTTTTGCGTACAGCGCCTTTGCGGGTGGTGATCATGATCACCCCATGGCCAGCCCGGCCTCCGTAGAGGGCCGAAGCTGCGGGGCCTTTCAACACTGAAATAGATTCAATATCATTGGGGTCAATGGCCGAGATCGCATCGCCCAGGTCAAAACCCGAAGCATATTTATCACTACTGGAAGCGCCATAATTGGAATTATCCATAGGCACCCCGTCTACAACATACAGAGGTTGGTTGGTACCGGTTATATCTGTATTGCCTCGTATCAATACTTTGGCTGCACTACCGGGACCACCGGCCGTATTGCTGATGATCAATCCGGGTACGCGGCCGGCCAGGGTATTGATCACATTGGGATCGCGGGCTTTGTCAATATTCTCGCCTTTCACTTCGCCAATGGCATAACCAAGGGCTTTCTTTTCTCTTTTAATACCCAAAGAAGTAACGACTACTTCATCGAGGCTTTTAGCAGAAGAAATTAAACTTATGGTAGCCTGCTGATCGAAAGATTGCACCACCACCATTTTATCTTCAAAGCCTACGCTGGTGAAAACCAGTCGTTGCTGCAACTGGGCAGGCACTTCAAATACACCATCCTTGTCAGATGCCACGGTGATCTTCAGACGTGGGTTGCTGATACTTGCCAGGGGAATGGCTTCACCTTGTTCATTCACTACTTTGCCCCGGTATACAGTATTGACCTCATTGCCCGAAGTACTTATTGATTTTACAGTAACGGTATTGTTTTTGAGCTGATAGGTAAAGCCTGCCAGTGAACATACCTTATCGAGCAGGTCTTTTAAGCGGTAATTGGCAGTTTGCAGGGTGATCTTTTAGTAAGATTGATCTTGCCTGCATCATAGGCAAAACGAACGCCGGCTTTTTGGGTAATTTCATTGAATACCTTTTCTACGGGAACATCGGTAAAGCCAATTTGTACCATTTGGCCCTCTTGTGATAAGCCCAGTAAGGGCAAGAGTGAAATTAAAAGCAAGGCAGTTCCTTTGAGCAAAGTAGTCACTTTGCCCACAGCATTTTCGTGTAGGTCATAAGCAGTATTGTTTAAGCGGCCCGGTTAAAAGGCGATGTTGACTGTTTGGTTGTGGATCGTGTATTTTAGATCATAGGTAAATTCCAGCGATGATAAAATTGATTCCAGTTGGTCGGCCTTGAATTCTCCTGTAAAACTGATGTCCTTCTTATCATTGTCAAAGACCAGTTTTTTATCAAAGTATTCTTCGATGATATTCCTTACCTGTTCCCAGTTGGCATTTTTGAAAATGACCATTCCTTTGGTCCAGTTCACCAGTGCATTCTGATCAAAAGTTGATTTCACCAATTCCTGTTCAGTATGATAAATACCTTTTCATAGGGCACCAGGTGAATGGGCGACTGTCCTTCCACTTCTACCCTTACCTTGCCCGTGAGGAGGGATACTGTAGTGGGGGCTTTATTGGAAGATTGGTGGATATAAAAAGAAGTACCCAGGGCCGTAGTGCTTACCTTACCGCTGATGACGGTAAATGGTTTATCGGCATTTTTGCTACCTGGAAGAAAGCGGTTCCATTCAACAATACTTCCCGTCTGGTATGGTTAAAGCCTGGTGTAATGCTAATGGAGGAATTGCCATTCAGGATCACGGTACTGCCATCGGGCAATGCAACCTGCCTGATATTCTTTTGGGTAGTAGCAAAAGCCACAAAATCCTTCAGGGGTGTAGTTTGCCTGACGGTTTGCCTGAAATACCAGGTGCCTGCCAGCAATATAATTACCGCTGCTGCAGCCGCCCAGGCATAACGCAGCCGTGACCGCTTGCCGCTCACAGCAGAGATCACTTTTACCCGGTCGCCATTGTCCGCTTCCGCTCTACTGATCAGCTGTTTTAACTTCGCCCGTTCTTCCTCTTTATTGATATTGACTGGTTTATATTGATCACGCAGGGCAAAGAACAGGGTTATGGCGCGGTTGATCTCCTGCTCTTGTACCAGGCCGGCATCCCGCCTGTTTTGCCATAAGCTGGCATCGGCTTCATTGTTGCGAAGCAGGTAGTTTACAAAGGAGGGATCGGATAGATAATCTTCAGCGGTATAATTCTTAAAGTCAGCCATACAAAGGGTTACAGGGGTAAAAAGGGTTGCCTACGCCGGCAAATCATTACCCTGTATATATAAGATACATAGTAGGGGAGTTTTTACCGTGGATTGGGGATAATTTTTTAATCGCAGATTGTGCCGATTTGGGCGGATTGCACAGATTAGATGCAAATGGCGGCAGTTCGTGAATCGGCAGTCGGCAATCGGCAGTCGTTTGCTTCGAGGGGAGGCATGAGGGCAGCCGTGACACCTTTCGTCCGCATCGCCAGGAAAGGTGCCACCTCTCTCCCAATAAAGGTGAGTCACCCTGCAGCCCCGCATAGCAGCGCAGCAGGGTGGCCCACCTTTTTACCGCTTTATTTATCAAATATCTTCTTCAGGGCTTTGATGCTTTCGTGGATGCTGTTGTAAACGGTGCGGACTGATATATTCAATTGAAGGGCTATATTTTCATAGCTCATTTCTTCTATGAACCGCAGTTTGATCAGTTCTTGCTGCCGGTCGGTGAGGTGGCTTAAAAGCGCGGCTGTTTGTTGTTTGAGTTGTTCATATTCCTGCAGTTCAATGAGTGTTTCTTCTACTGAAGCGGTGGAGGCCAGGAAATCATCTGCCACTACCTGTAAAGGCACCAGCTTTTTTCCTTGCTGCTTTAAGCGTACCAGTTTGTTTTTGTAACAGGTAAAAAGATAGGCCTTGGGGTGGGTAACTTCAGGCAGGCGGAGACGGTTGTTCCACAAGGCGGCAAAAACCAGGTTGATGGCATCTTTACTATCGTCGGCATTACTACAAAGCCTTAGTCCATATTGCAGTAATTCATCATAATACTGGTTGTACAGGGTATACAAAGCACTTTCATCACCATTTCGCAATTGGTTCCATAAAGCAGTATTAGTTGATGGCGTCATATTGTGGACCTGCGCCCAATGTAATAATTTCTGCCATTAATTGCAAAAAGTCGTGATGAGAGGTGACACCTTTCGTTTGCGACGCAAGTGAAAGGTGTCACCTCTCATCAGCTGCGAGTTCGCAGCTTGTACTCCTTATGGATTTTCGTTTTTCATGATAATGAGGTTGGCCACCAAACCTGTCCAACCCGTTTGGTGCGAAGCACCCAGCCCTTTACCACTATCACCATGAAAGTATTCATGAAACAGGATAAGGTCTTTAAAATGGGGATCTGTTTGCATTTGTTCCTGGTTGCCAAATACGGCCCTCCTGCCCTGCTCATCACGCAGGAATATTTTCAACAGGCGGTTGGCCAATTCCGTACCTACTTCTTTTAATGAGCGGTAATGGCCCGAAGCAGTAGGATATTCGATCCTGAAATCATCGCTGTAGTAAAAATGATATTTGCGCAGGCTTTCAATCAACAAAAAGTTCATGGGCATCCAGATGGGGCCCCGCCAATTGGAATTACCGCCATACATATCACTATCACTTTCACCAGGTACATATTGTACCTGTAGCGCTCCACCATTAATATGTATGCTATATGGTTGCTCACCATATTTTTTCGATAGTGAGCGGATACCATATTCGCTTAGAAATTCTGTTTCATCCAGCATACGGCTCAGGAGTCTTTTTCATGCGATGGCCCCTTAGCAGTCCCAATAGGTGCACATCGCCCTTGCCTTCTTCAAACCAACGCGATACCAGCAGGGCCAGGTCGGGCCGGTGATCCAGGAACCATTGCATCCGTTCGGCAAATACCGGATTGTTTTTCAGCGTTTCTTCCGTGATCACTTCCACTGCAAATAAAGGGATCAGCCCTACCATGCTTTTCACCTTCAGCTTTACAATGCCTTTATTGTGTACCCGCACCTGGTCGTAGAAAAATTCATCTTTTTCATCCCACAAACCGGTATGCCCTTTACCCATGCTGGCCATGGCGCCTGCTATATACAGGAAGTGCTCAAAGAATTTAGTGGCCATGCCCGTATATGCCTTATTGTGGGTAGCCAGTTCTAAAGAGATGTGCAGCATATTCAAGGCATACATGGCCATCCAGCTGGTGGCATCCGCCTGTTCAATGGTCGCGCCTTCGGGCAGGGGGCACTTCTGTCAAACACCCCAATATTATCCAGTCCCAGGAATCCACCTTCAAAGATATTGCTGCCCTGGCGGTCTTTCCGGTTTACCCACCACGTGAAATTGATGAGTAATTTATGGAATACCGATTCCAGGAAGGCATAGTCCTTCCTGCCTTTGGCCCGGGCATCCTGGCGGAAAACGCGGTACACCGCGCCGGCATGGATGGGCGGATTGGCATCGCCAAATGACCATTCATAAGCTGGCAACATACCCGATGGGTGCATATACCATTCTTCCGTAAGCAATTGCAACTGCTCTTTGGCAAAATCGGGATCTACCATACCCAGGGTAACACAATGGAAGCCCAGGTCCCAGGCAGCATACCAGGGAAACTCCCATTTATCGGGTACAGATAAGATATGCTCATTGTTGACCTGTTTCCAATCGGCATTGCGTCCTTTCCATCTTTCCGCCGGCGGCTGGGGCATGGCGGGGTCACCATCCAGCCACTGTTGTACCTTATAAGAATAAAACTGTTTGTTCCACAACATACCGGCTATGGCCTGCCGGTGTACCAATTTTTCGTCTTCATTTTGAATAGCATGTTGCAGGTGGGCAAAGTAGCCATTGGCTTCATTGATCCTGTCCGTAAAGATCCTGTCAAAATGATCAAAAGGCTGTTCTGCTTTTTGATCCCCCAGCCGAAGCCTGATGGTATGCGACTGTCCGGCTGCAATGGAAATATCAAAATCAATGGCTGCTTTGGTGCCCTCCATGGCGGGGTTTACCGAATCGGTGGCATGTACAATATGATCCGCTATGCCATCCTTAGGCCAGGCATGTTTGTTATCATAATTGTATAAGCGCCGCGTATTGGTTTCATTGTCACAAAAAAGCGTTCTGGCATTTTCCTCAAAATGCAAATACGAAACGGCCAGGTCTTCATGCGAGATGCCAATGCTGTTTTCCCCTACCTGGTACAAGGCCGGTTTATAATCCTGCCTGCCCCAGCTCCAGGTATTGCGAAACCATACCGTGGGTAATACATGCAAGCTCGCATCTACCTGCGCGCGGTTGTGGATCGTTATCCTGATCAGGATATCGTCTGTACCCGCTTTGGCATACTCCACCACTACATCAAAATATTTATTGTCGTTGAAGATGCCCGTATCCATCAATTCAAACTCTTCTTCCTGTTTAGTACGACGGGCATTTTCCCGCACCAGCCAGTCATAAGGAAATTCCTGCTGCGGATACTTGTACAGCATTTTCATGTAGGAGTGCGTAGGCGTGGCATCCAGGTAATAGTACAGCTCCTTCACATCTTCTCCATGGTTACCCTCCTTATTGTTGAGGCCAAAAACGTTCTTTGATCAGGGGATCTCTTTTATTCCACAAGGCCAATGCAAAACACAACAATTGTTTCTCATCACTGATGCCGGCAATCCCTTCTTCACCCCAGCGCCAGGCCAGGCTGCGGGCCATATCGTGCGTAGTATAATTCCAGGCATCACCATTGGCGCTGTAATCTTCCCGTACAGTACCCCATTGCCTGTCGGATACATACGATCCCCATCTTTTCCAGCCGGACTGTTCTAAACGGTGTTGTTCTGCATTCATGGTATTTCTTTATTGAGCTGCGAGCTTCGGGCAACGAGCTATAAGCCATTTGATTAGAGCTATACAAGAATGTCCTAACAAAGATAAGTGCCTAAGGTTGAAGTCTTAAAATAGCGGTACCTTTCAGGTATAATAAAATGCTTATATGGAAATCCAGGCAGTAACCACCTTAACTATCCGGAAAGTACAGGCCGGACAGGTAGTGGAAGCCGATGACAGGCTGGCCATTGAAGAACCGCTGGAACTGCAACTGCTGTATGGCCCCGAACCTTTGTCGAGAAATGTGGCTATTACCATGCGTACACCTGGTAACGATGAAGAACTGGCCGCAGGTTTCCTGTTTACCGAAGGGATCATTCAAAACTGGCAGCAATTAGCCGCTATTCAACCCGTATTGCCCGGCATGAATACCGTGCGGGTGCATTTACAAGCTGATTATCTACCCCGGTTGGAAAAAGCCGACCGCAACTTCTATACCACCTCCAGTTGTGGCGTTTGTGGCAAAACAAGTATCGATGCTATTAAAACCGTTTCCCCTTTCGACCCTATCTCCACAGACCTGCTAATAAGTGATGAACTATTACATGGCTTGCATGAACGGCTCTTAGCGCAGCAAGCCATATTTGATCATACCGGTGGGTTGCATGCCGCCGGCCTGTTTAACGCTGATGGTGAACTGTTGCTGTTGCGCGAAGATGTAGGCCGGCACAATGCACTGGACAAGTTAATTGGTGCCGCTTTGTTGCAAAACCAGTTGCCACTCAACCAGGCTATTCTGTTATTAAGCGGACGTGCCAGTTTTGAGCTCATTCAAAAAGCAGCCATGGCCGGCATAAAAGTGGTGGCGGCTGTGGGTGCTCCTTCCAGTTTGGCAGTGAGCCTGGCGCAGGAATATGGTATTACACTGATTGGCTTCCTGCGGCAGCAACGATTTAATATTTATTGTGGTAGCGAAAGGATAATTATATGAACGAAGAAACAGTACCCATACCCGGTGCAGAGAACCCGGATATCTTTACCGGCTTAAAGCTGGGCAGTGTTAAAACCAGTGCCGCCGGTATGCCGGCTGTATTGAACAGTTTCAAACAGGTATTTGGCGAAGCAGGCGTACTGCGGGGATTAAAAGCGTTAAGCCACCTGAATCAAAAGGTGGCTTTGACTGTCCCAGTTGCGCCTGGCCCGATCCGGACGATGAGCGCAGCGGCATTGCCGAATATTGCGAAAATGGCGCCAAGGCCGTAGCAGAAGAAGCTACAGCCAAAAAACTGACGCCGGATTTTTTTGCGCAACACGCCGTACAGGAATTGGGTTTGCTGACTGATTTTGAGATCGGCCGCAAGGGGCGTATCGCCCAACCCATGTACCTGCCCAAGGGAGGCACCCATTACCAACCCACCACCTGGGAGGCTGCTTTTGAAAAAAATAGCCACTACCCTTCAATCATTGGCATCACCCAACGAGGCCATTTTCTATACTTCGGGCCGAACGAGTAACGAGGCTGCTTTCCTGTACCAGTTGTTTGTGCGGGCTTATGGTACCAATAACCTGCCCGACTGCAGCAATATGTGCCATGAAAGCAGCGGTGTGGCCCTGGGCGAATCATTGGGCATTGGCAAGGGATCGGTAAAGTTGGAAGATTTCTATGAAGCAGAGGTGATCATGATACTGGGGCAAAATCCCGGCACCAACCATCCCCGTATGTTAACCGCCTTGCAAAAGCCAAGGCTAACGGAGCGCAGATCATTTCCATCAATCCCCTGCCCGAAGCGGGCCTCATGGGTTTCAACAATCCACAACAATTAAAGGGCTTGTTGCACATGACCGTTCCCCTTACCGATCTGTACCTGCCGGTAAAGATCAATGGCGATATGGCCTTACTGCTGGCCGTGGAAAAATTATTACTGCAAGCCGAAGAACAAGCACCCGGTACTGTATTTGACCATGATTTTATCAAGGCCAATACGGTAGGCTACGACGCTTTTGTGCAGCACTTGCAACAGCAAAACATGGAAGAGCTGGTACAGGCTGCAGGAGTTGACCTGCCGCAAATACAGGCCCTGGCACAGTTGTTACAACACAAAAAAGATCATCGCCTGCTGGGCCATGGGTCTTACACAACATAAGAATGCGGTAGACACCATTAAAGAGCTGGTCAATTTATTATTGCTTAAAGGCAGCATTGGCAAAAAAGGCGCCGGCACCTGTCCCGTACGTGGACATAGTAATGTGCAGGGCGATAGAACCATGGGCATTTACGAACAGCCTTCGGCCCGCTTTCTTCAATCCATCAAAGATCAGTTTGGTTTCGACCCGCCACAGGCGCATGGCTGGGACGTAGTAGCTGCCATTAAAGCCATGTATGCCGGTGATGGCAAAGTATTTATTGCCATGGGTGGCAATTTTCTATCGGCCACCCCGGATACCTTGTATACGGCAGCGGCCCTGCAAAAATGTTTATTAACAGTGCATGTATCAACCAAATTGAATCGCAGTCACCTGATACATGGCCAGGAAGCACTGATACTCCCCTGCCTGGGCCGCAGCGATAAAGACCTGCTGAACCAGGAGGAGCAATTTGTAAGTTGCGAAAACTCCATGGGTGTTATTCAATCGTCCAAAGGGGTATTGACGCCCATCTCCGATCACCTGCTTAGTGAACCGGTAATCGTATGCCGGCTGGCCAAAGCCACGCTGGGCAACCGCAGTACGGTGAACTGGGACAAATACCTGCAGCATTATGACCATATAAGGGATGATATAGAACGCACCATTCCCGGTTTTGATCAATACAACCAACGGGTGCGTATACCAGGCGGCTTTTACCTGCCCAATTGCAACCGCGAAGGCAGTTTCAATACCGCCAGTGGCAAGGCACATTTCAATATGGCTATTCCTCAATCCATTACCCTGCAACCAGGCGAGTTGCTGATGATGACCATACGCAGCCACGACCAGTTCAACACGACCATCTATGGATTGGATGATCGTTACCGGGGTATTTACCACGAACGCCGGGTGATACTCATGAACCAGGAAGATATCCATCAACAAGGATTGGAAAATGGCGCCATCGTAGACCTATTCAATTACCATGATGGTGTAGAAAGAGTCGCCCACCGTTTCATTGTCGTACCGTATGCTATCCCCATGGGTTGTACCGCTACTTACTTTCCCGAAACGAATGTACTGGTGCCCATTAACAGCGTGGCCGATAAAAGCCATACGCCTACATCCAAGCTTGTGGTGCTACAGGTGAGGAGGAGTGGGTTGTGAATCGGCAGTCGTGAATCAATGTCGTTTAGTTAATGCTCGAAGCATTCGAAATGCAATAAATTAAAAGTTCTTTGACAATTGGTTGTAATTCAATTGTGGGCGTTATTTTTGGGATATAGATTATAGGGGCTGTTTAAACGATCCAACTCCTTTAATCGATTTTCGGGAAAATTGTATTGATGACGTAATTCAAACCATAGAAGATGAGAAATTTGTTGAAAGAAGCCGTTCGAAAGACGGCGGAAATGGATTTTCCCGTAAACGAAAATTACACTTCATAGATCTAATAACATTACTTACGCAAGGACTAAGCCGCTCTATACAACGGGAACTCAATAGCTTCTACCAGAAGATCAAATCAAAGGATTTTAGTATACAACATGTAACCAAGGGTGCTTTTAGCCAAGCACGGGTGAAGTTAAAACCTGAGGCATTTATTGAGTTGAATCAGGTTGGCATCAGATCCTTCTATAAAAACGCGCCTTACCTGACCTGGCGAGGATGGCGATTGTTGAGCATAGATGGCAGTACTATAGTATTGCCTAAACATAAAACAGTAACGGAGGAGTTCGGCATTACCAATTTTGGCCCACAGGCATCCTCACCCCAAAGTGTAGCGAGGATATCGATGCTGTATGATGTATTAAACTTTACCACATTGGATGCCTGTATAGATCGCTATGATGTACCAGAAACAAAACTGGCCCGCAAACATTTAGGGCAGGTAGAATCAGGAAAAGATCTGCTGATCATGGACAGAGGATATCCGAGCTTGGCGTTGCTTTTTGAGTTAAAGATGAAGGGCATCGATTATTGTATTCGAATGCGGGATGATTGGTGGCTGGAGGTGAGGAAGATGTTACATGAAGGGGAAAAGGATAAAGAAGTCACATTTAAATTACCAGCAAATCATAATGACCTGCTCAGTCAATATAACACCAATGACCGGGAAATAAGATGCCGATTAGTAGTGATAGAATTGCCAGATGGAAGCCGGGAAGTGCTTTGTACATCTGTACTGGATAATCAAAAACTTCCATACGAGAACTTTGGGGAATTATATAATTATCGATGGAATATTGAGGAAGGTTATAAACTGTACAAATGCCGGCTTCAATTTGAATCTTTCTCTGGCAAAACTGCCATTGCAGTCAAACAGGACTTTTATGCCAAGGTATTCATGATGTCTATGATGGCAGTGTTAGCCTTCCCACTGGAGGAAAAGCTAAAGCAAGAACAAGCGCAGGGTAGAAGAAAACATCCTCATAAAATAAATCGCACCAATGCCCTGGCTATGGTCAGGAAATTGCCCATAAATTATTCATTGAAAAGATGATCAGGCCTGCATTAGCAGCCTTTGATAAAATATTAAGGGTAACGACCGAAATCATCCGGCCCAAAAGAAAAGCGCCCAGAAAAAAACGCACCAAGAAACCTCCTGCTATGAATTACAAACAATTGTAGCTAACTTAACGACATTGAGTCGTGAATCGTGAATCTTTTGACTCGAAATAATTGTGACACTAAAAAGGCTGCCCTTGATGGAGCAGCCTTGTATAAGTTTAGATTACGTGATAAAGATCATGCACCCGCGGGCTTATCATAATCCTTTGTAACCTGCTGAATGAATAAGGGTTTCAGTGTAAACCAGGCCAGTGCCGGGAAAAAGTGCATGGGCACCGCCAGGCCGGGAAATAATTCCGGCATTTCAGCTTCCAGGGGCAGTCTATAGGCCAGGGGCATTAAAATGCTGGCAAAGCTCAGGATGGTAAGCAAAAAATTGAATACGATCTCCCCTTTGCTTTTTAATAACTTGTACAAGAGCCAGTACCCTACTGCCGCCAATACCCCACCCAATAAGGATGCCGCGATGATAGAAGTAGCAGCAGCTACGGTAGAGAAATCAACACCTAATGAATCGTGATACACCTTGGCATAGATCAGGGATGCTGCTCCGGCCAATGCACCAGATACGAGGCCCAACAAAAATGCTCTTTTAAACATGTGGGTACGTTTTATTTTTTAGTTACAGGCACGTACACTTCCAGCTTGATCATAGCCGCTGCTCCTGTAGCTGGTTTACCAATACCAAAATCGCTGCGGTTCACATTGAAAGTTCCGGAGAATACAGCATCATTGCCCTTAGGTACAAAAGTAAAAGGAATGGTTACCTCTTTCTTTACCCCACGCATTTCCAGGGTACCGGTTGTTTGCCAGCCACTGCCTGCTTTGCTGATCTTGGAAGATTTGAATACGATCTGAGGATATTTTTCAGCATCAAACCATTCAGCTCCCTTGGCATGTTTGTTCTGCATACCATTGCCTGTATTAATAGAAGCAACATCTATTGTTACATTGAATGTTGAAGCTGCCAGGTTTTGCTCATCAAATACAATAGATCCGGCAAAGGTTTTGAATATGCCCGAAGCATCTTCGCCCGAGAACTTAATACTGTAATCTTTTTGATATCCCAGCTCTTGGCTATGGAGAAGGCAAACACTGCTGTAAGTGCCAGCAGTGTTGCGAATGATAAAACTATTTTTTTCATCTAGTCCCTGATTAGTCTTTAATGAATTCAAAATCGCCATTGAGGGTTACTTCATCAGCTAAAGCAGCTGTGGGGAAACCGGTAGCTATACCAAAATCTGAACGTTTGATAACGCCAGTAACTTTAAAGCCTACCATTTCTTTTTTGCTTTGTGGGTTAACTGCATTTCCTACATGCGTAGCATCCAGTTCAATTTTCCTGGTAACACCATGTAAAGTAAGATCGCCGGTTACTTTATAGGTCTTGGCGCCTGTCTTTTAAACGAAGTGCTTTTGAAAGTCAATTGGGGGAATTTGGCGGCATCAAAGAAATCAGCACCTTGTAAGTGCTCATCACGCATTTGATTGTCGGTATTGATGCTTTTCACTTCGGCAGTCAATTCTACCGTTGCATCAGCAAAATCAGCACCAGGATTGGTGAGGGTAATTTTGTAATCTTTGAAGCTGCCATTAAAGGTAGCAATACTCATGTGGGTTACACTGAATCCAAACCTGGAGTGTACACTGTCACTCTTCCAGGTGCTTGCCATAGGCAGGGCGAAAGACATCATCGCAATAGCGGCTACAACTGTAATTGCTTTAAACTTGAACATTGGGTGATTTTTATTGTTTTTAATGAAGCTTCTTCTCTTTTACGGTACAAAAATAATTACCTTTACTATACAAAAGTAAGCACTATACAAAAGTATACCGGTATATTTTTGTATAGCAATATACAAAATTCCCCAAATATGTCCACTTTTGAAAAAGAGTTAAAAAATGTTAAAAGTTGTTCCTCGGAATTCATCCTGGCAGTGAATGACACACTCAATGTATTGAGTGGCAAATGGAAATTGCCCATTATCGGAACTTTATTATTTGGTAAGAAACGCTTTCGGGAAATGGAACGTTGCATACCCAATATTACAGCTCGTATGTTATCAAAAGAATTAAAAGAGCTGGAATTAAATGGAATGGTAAAACGTACCGTATATGATACCATACCGGTAAGTGTGGAATACGAGCTTACCAAATCGGGCAAATCGCTTACCCTGGTACTGGACAGTATGGCCGTTTGGGGCTTGCGGCACCGGAAGATTGCCATGAATGGCGAAAAAGTATAACCAGGCCATGCCTTCCCGCACTTCCATACCTACCTATTCCCTGCGTGAAAGAAGCACCTGCGGCGTTGAACTCCTCCGCGCCGATCACCACACCGCTGGCGAACCTACCGCCCACGCCGCCCACCGCGATGAACATTATGTATTGATCTTCCAGGAAAAAGGGCGCAGCAGGATCATGGTCGATTTTGAAAAGATCACCGTCAAAGGGGCCGCTGTTTTAACCATTTTACCAGGCCAGGTACACCAATCATTAGCGGCCCAGGAAAATACCATCGCCTGGTTTATAGCCCTGGATGTATCCTGGATGAATGAAAGCTTTCGCGCTGTATTCCAAAACTCCCCACCAAAAAGCCCCCATACCCATTGCTGCCCCTGCCATACCTCCATTAAAATCCTGTATCAACGCCCTACGGCAGGTATATGAAAGCCCCGCTCACACACCCTTTCATGAACATACCTTACGATCACTCACCGATGCCTGCATCAGCTTGTTTGCCGCCGCCTACCTGCAACAGGAACAACCGGGTGAACGTACAGACAACCGTACTGATATTATTACCCGGCAGTTCAGGAGCTTGCTACAACAGCAATTCAAGACCATGAAAAGTCCTTCGGCTTATGCCGCCGCCCTGAACATCTCTCCCGCTTACCTGAATGAGGTGATCAAACAAAGTACTGGTTTTCCCGTAAGCCATTGGATACACCAGGAGATCATCCTGGAAGCCAGGCGCATGCTTTATTACACCGACAATACGGTAAAAGAAATTGCCCACCTGCTGGGTTATGAGGACCATACCTATTTTACCCGCCTCTTCAGCAAAATAACCGGCCTGTCGCCCCTGGCTTTCCGGCAGAAATACCGCAAATAGTCCAACCTTTTCCGGGATGCGGGCATTGCCCGGTCAATCCTTTGTTGTCACTTTGCAGTATGAAACACCACCATCATTCAACCCATACCCATGAGCAGGGTTCCTGCACCCACACAGATCATGCACAAGGGGCCTCCCTTCATATTCACCCCGTGGTGAAAAATATGCGGGTAGCACTTATACTCAACGTACTATTTACCATCATAGAATTTATTGGCGGCTTGTATACCAATTCCATTGCCATCCTTTCCGACGCTATTCACGACCTGGGAGATAGCATCGCGATTGGCGCTGCACTGGTGTTGGAAAACAATCGGAACAAGGCCGTACCTCCACCTTCAGCTATGGTAAAAGAAGGTTTTCTACCCTGGCCGCCTTTCTTACCTCTTTAATACTGATCGTAGGATCGGTAATGATCTTAACGGCGGCCATACCCCGCTTCTTTGTGATCGAACCCGTAAAAACAACCGGCGTATTGTGGCTGGCGGTAGCGGGTATCCTGTTTAATGGCCTGGCCATTCTACGCCTGCGCAAAGGCAAGCACCAATCCTTAAACCAACGGGCTGTGATGTTGCACCTGTTGGAAGATGCATTGGGATGGATTGCTGTATTGCTGGGCGCCATCATCATGTACTTTACCCAATGGTATTGGATCGACCCCTTGCTATCCATAGGCATTGCCCTGTTTGTTTTTTACAATGCCGCCCGGAATATCATCGCCACTTTAAAGATCTTCCTGCAGGCAGCGCCTGCCTCAGTAAATGCCCAGGCCATTATAGCCGAACTTATAAAACTGCCGGAAGTAAAGGGGTACACGATGTACACTGCTGGAGTATGGACGGTGAAAAGAATATCCTGTCATTGCACCTGGTGGTGAACCCTACCCTGGACATGCCAGGCATTAGCAAACTATTGCAAAGCGCCCGTGAAATTACGGCGGCTCAAAATGTGCAGCATCCCACCATACAGGTAGAAATGGATGGCAGCCCCTGTAACCTGGTGAATTGTTAACCAAAAGGTCTTACATCATTTTTGCAGGCAGGTAATACGAAAGGTCCAAGGTCAATTGCAGCTAAATAGGTATATTTATTATATGAACTGCCTGATCATTGATGATAATAAAATAGCCAGAACTACACTTAAACAATTGGCCAGCCAGGTAAACGACCTCACAGTTGTAGCCGAATGCAGCAATGCCATGGAAGCCTGGAACATTATTCAGGAACAGCCCGTACAATTATTACTGCTGGATATTGAAATGCAAGGCATGAGTGGCCTTGAACTCACCCGCAACCTGGGCAACAAAAGGCCCGTCATTGTATTTACCACTTCCAAAAAAGATTATGCAGCTGAAGCCTTTGAATTGAATGTGGCCGATTACATTGTAAAGCCCGTCACACCGGCCCGTTTTGTACAGGCTATTGACAAAGTGCGGGAAATATTGGACAGTGGCAAGGAGGAGGTCAGGTATACAGACGATGCCTTTTTGTTTATCAGGGATTCCAATATTGTACGGCGCCTTAGCCTGGATGATATTTTTGTATGCAGAGGCCATGGGCGACTATGTAAAACTACATACCCCGGGAAATTCTATGCCATTCATACCACACTGAAAGCGGTAGAGGAACGATTACCGCCCGGCAAATTCCTGCGCGTACACCGCTCTTATATCGTAGCTGTGAGCAAGATAGAAACCATTCAGGATGGCGCCCTCATTGTCAACGGAAAACCCCTGCCCGTAGCCGACGCCTATCGCAGCGCCCTCAATAAACGGATGAATATCTTGTAAGGCTATGAGGCAACAAGGCATCGAGGCAACGAGGCAACGAGTCCTTCAGACTTCCGGACTTTCCCGACTTCCGGTCTTTCAGACTTCCGGTCTTCCGGACTTTCCCAACTTTCCCAACTTCCCAACTTCCCACCGACTGCATTTCCCCATTCAACGACTCATTTTTCCCCGCCATCGTGTAGCACTTTTGGGCTATGGCAATTAGCTGCAATTTTACAGCAGCAAGTACAACAAAATATACACACAGTTCTTTATCTATTTTTCATAAGCAGTTAGTTTTGGTTACGGCCCTGGTTTCCACCGGGGCCTGTTTTTTTACACATGAAAACAATGCTGACCATATTATTTATCGCCGACACCTTTTTACTCATTGGGTTGGCCCTGTCTTTCCTGAAAACGATGGACAAGGGCAGGCATAGCTAAGGATCACCCTTTTGAACTACATTAGTATAATATTTACCAGCAATGACCAGTAAAAGAATCATTTATTATATACTGGCTGCCTTTATTGCGGGCAACTTACTGCTGATCTATCTGCAATATAATTCTGCCAAAAACATCAATGGCCTCATCACCGGCAATGAACGGCTAATGGACGAATTCAAGGTCGACAATGAATTACGCGCCCTGGAGATGAGCGTACATGCCATCGAAAATGGCGTATTGCACACCATTAGTACCAGGGATACCGTCAACCTGGTAGGGATCGAGCGACAGGTAGTCGAAGTGGAAAAGGAGCTGGGCATGTTGCAAAAGATCAATGATGACGACAGTTCCGTAAAGTTTATTGATCAACTGGATGCATTGGTACGCCAAAAGCTGGCCATCAGTCATCAGGTGCTGGATACCTTTCACCAGGCGGGCAAAGTAGCTGCGGAAGCCGTATTTACCACCCCTCAAAACAGGCAGTTGACGCTTGACATTGCGGCTACAGCCCATAAGATAGACAGTAGCCGGCAGCAACTGCTGTCCACCTTAACAGATGCCATCGACAAAAATGGCCAGCAGGCCCGTACCTCCGGTATGGTGCTCATTGTGCTGGTACTGATCAGTGGTACTATCCTCTTTTGGTTCATCATCAACCGCATAGGCCAACAAAACCAATTGATCCTTCAGCTCGATGCTTCGGAAAAGGAAGTGCGGGAGGCAGCAAGGATAAAGGAAAACTTCATGGCCAATATGAGCCATGAGATACGAACCCCCCATGAATGCCATCCTGGGCTTTACCAGCCTGCTGCAAAAACGCGAGCTGGACACTGTTTCAACCGGGTATGTACAGGCCATCCAACGATCGGGCGATAGTTTACTCACCATCATCAATGACATCCTGGACCTTTCCAAAATAGAGGCCGGTATGATGCGCATTGAGCCCACCCCCTTCAGTGTGCGGGAACTGCTGTATTCAGTAGAAACCATGTTCCTCGAAAAAGTAAAGGAAAAAAACCTTCAGCTGATCACCGGGGTCGAAGAATCCGTACCCGATACCCTCAATGGCGATGCCACCCGCCTCACCCAGGTACTGGTGAACCTGATTGGCAATGCAGTTAAGTTCACACAGAAAGGAACCATCAGCGTTAACATCCATAATGAAGGTATCCAGCAAAACAGCATATCGCTGGGCATCACGGTAAGTGATACGGGCATTGGTATTGACCAGGATAAACTGTCCGGCATTTTTGAACGCTTCCGCCAGGCAGAGGATTCCATTACCCGCAAATATGGAGGTACAGGCCTGGGACTTTCTATTGTAAAAGACCTGGTTGAATTGCAGGGAGGGTGGATCACCGTAAGCAGCGAACCAGACAAAGGAAGTAGCTTCCGGCTGATGATCCCTTATAAAATAAGCCACGAAACCATCAACAACCAACACCGGTGGAATAACACCCCGTTAAAGAATACCGTTCCCGAACATATCCGGATACTGGTAGTGGAAGACAATGAGATCAACCAACAGTTGATGAAACATTTGCTAGGCTATTGGGAACTGCCCTACGATATGGCCGGCAATGGGAAAGAAGCCATCGAAAAACTACAGCAGCAGGCATACGACCTGATCCTGATGGATATTCAGATGCCCGGTATGGACGGCTACACCACTACGGCGCAGATACGCCATACCTTACAATTGAATACCCCCATCATTGCCATGACGGCCCATGCGCTGGCAGGAGAAAGAGAGAAATGCCTTAGCGCCGGTATGAATGAATACATTTCCAAACCCATCCATGAAGAAGAGCTATACAGACTCATCATCAAGTTTACAGGCAACCAGCATACACCTGCGGTGCCCGCCAAAAAGCCGCCCTATGAACATACCCCGGCTGCCTACCGGCATATCCACCTGGGTTATATGCGCGAGGTGAGCAATGGCAACAAAGAGTATGAGAGAACAGTTACGGAACAATTCCTGGAAATGATACCCGAAGACCTGAAGAGCCTGGAACTGGCCTGGAAAAGAAAGGACTTTATTATGATCCGCGTATTGGCCCACAATATGAAAACATCCGTATCTGTCATGGGCCTCACAGAAAAACTGCAACCTTACCTCGATATTTTGGAGCAGGAAGACGCCGATGAAGAAACCCTCTGGAACAATATCAAAGCCGTACAGCATGTTTGCATCCCCGCATTGAAAGAAGCCCGCCACTTTTATACTACTTTGTAACCTGCACAATGCATACACTTGTACAGCTACACCATTGATAAATGCCCTTCCACACACCCTTTTGATTTCATTAACAATCACCCTAAGCAGGTTGCAGTAAGCATACTTTACTATAACAAATGATTTAGGCCTGGCCAACGATCCATTTAGCCTGTTGGCCGAGCGGCGCATGGGAAGCCACCCTACCGGGAGTAGCTTTATACCACAATTTAATTATTACCATTAAAATATTGTAAGATGAAAACAATAATGATCGCCGCTATAGCCATGATGCTCACAGCAGCCGTTTATGCACAAGCTCCATCCGACATTGCCGCTGTAAAAGCGATATTAAACAAACCACCAAAGAAGAAACCACCATAAAAAAGAAAAGAGAGCCGAAAAGAAAGCCCTGCGCAAAATGGAAGGCAAACAAGCCAGTTACCAATCCAAACAACAATTTGATCAGGATTTTGGGATGATGGACAATGTATCCTGGAAACGTACCAATTATTTTGACGAAGCTACTTTTACCAAAGAGGGTCATACCATGACCGCTTTCTATGATTATCAAAACCAACTGGTGGGTACTACCGAAGTAAAAGCAATGACCGGCCTGCCCGCTGTAGCGCAAAAAACCATCAGCAATAAATACAAAGATTATACAGTCCAGAAAGTGATCTTATTTGATGACAATGAAGACAATGATACGGATATGTTATTGTACGGCCATCAGTTTGACGATGCAGACAACTATTTCGTAGAACTTCAAAAAGACACTAAAACCATTGTTGTACAGGTAGACCTGCTGGGAGGTGTAACCTACTTTACCAATATGCACTAAAAAAGCAAGAATTTGCCGGAACAAAGGTGGGCCAGGCTGCAGCGCTGCATCTGCCGGGCAGCAGCCAGGTATATTTCTATGGCATCAACGATTTTGGCAAATAAAATATTTCTTACTGGTATACTTTGCATAGAAGGTTAATTTGTGGTATTTCAGCAGCCTTCCCGGTAAAAACGGGGAGGCTTTTTAGGTACTGGCAGCCCTTTTAAGCTTTATTTTATACATATTACCTTTGCGCTATGGAATATTTCAAAAAGCTACAGGAGCTACTGAAAATTGAGCAGGAAGAGGATAAAAAGCTTTACCAGCAACAGGCTACAACCCTTTCCGTAATTGAACGACGGTCCTATGGATTAACCTGGTATCCCATTGCCATCCGCGATACGGAAATGACCCGGGGTGACTACCTGAGTGTGGAAGTGGAACGCACCACCCACCAGGATATCGTACACCAGTTGCGCTTTGGTGCGGCTGCCGCCCTTTTCTCCAACCACAATGCCAAAGACGACCGCGTAGAAGGCGTGGTTACCTGGCAGGGCGGTAACAAACTGAAGATCACTTTACGTACGGATGAACTGCCCGACTGGGCACGTGATGGGAAACTGGGCATCGACCTGTTGTTTGATGACAACAGTTATGAGGAAATGCAAAATGCCCTGAAACAGGCCATTGTGCACAGTGAGAAAAAAAGAAGAGGGCCGTTTAATACAAATACTTACAGGTGCCCAATCCCCCGGCTTTCAGACCGATATTTTTGCCTATCCCATTCCACGCCTAAATATTTCCCAGCAGGAGGCGGTACACAAAATTGTAGCCGCCAATGAACTGGCCATTGTCCATGGCCCTCCCGGAACCGGCAAAACCACTACCCTGGTACAGGCCATCAAAGCTCTCATCAAACAAGAGCCGCAGCAGGTACTGGTGGTAGCGCCCAGCAATGCCGCTGTAGACCTATTAAGTGAAAAACTGGCCGATGAAGGACTCAATGTACTGCGCGTAGGCAACCCGGCACGGGTATCAGACAAGTTAGTGGCGCTGACACTCGACAGCAAGGTAACCGAACATCCTGGCACCAAAGAAATAAAGCGCCTTAAAAAACAGGCCGCCTCTTACAAGGATATGGCCCATAAGTACAAGCGCAATTTTGGTAAGGCCGAACGCGAACAGCGCAAAGCCCTCTTCGATGAAGCCCATAAGATCATGAGAGAAGTGGAGCAAACAGAGCAGTACATTACCAACGACCTGCTGGCCAAAGCCCAGGTGATCACCGCTACCCTGGTGGGCGCCAACCATTATACCGTTCGCCACCTTAAATACAAAACCGTAGTGATCGATGAAGCAGGACAGGCCCTGGAGCCTGCTTGCTGGATACCCATCCTGAAAGGACAAAAACTGGTACTGGCTGGCGATCATTGTCAGCTGCCGCCTACCATCAAAAGCAATGAAGCAGCTCAAAAGGATTGGCAGTAACTCTATTGGAAAAGTGCGTACACCTGCATCCCGAAGCCGTGGTATTGCTGGAAGAACAATACCGCATGCATGAAATGATCATGGGTTACTCTTCCGGTGTATTTTATGGCAACCGGTTAAAGGCCCATGCTTCCGTAGCCAGCCATGTATTGTTTGATGCCGATAAGCCACTGGCCTTTATAGATACCGCCGGTTGTGGTTTTGACGAAAAGCAGGATGGCACCAGTACCACCAATCCGGAGGAAGCTGCCTTCCTGTTCAAACACCTGACCCAACTGGTAACCGGCCTCGCAGCCCATTACCAGCCCGGCAGCTTTCCTACCATTGCCGTGATCTCGCCTTACAAACAACAGGTGGAACTATTAAAAGAACAGCTATTGCATTCCCCTGCCCTACAAGTGTACAATGGCAAGATATCTGTCAACACCATCGACAGTTTCCAGGGGCAGGAACGGGATATTGTGTATATAGGTATGACGCGCAGCAATACCGAAAACAAGATCGGCTTCCTGTCCGATATACGGCGCATGAATGTGGCTATGACCAGGGCCCGCAAAAAACTGGTAGTGATTGGCGATAGCGGCACCCTCTCTCAATTGCCCTTTTATGCCGGTTTTATTACCTATGCCGAACAACGCGATGCATGGCAAAGCGCCTGGGAGTTTGTGGATGCCTAGCCGGCATACACAAAAAGCCGGTAGCGCCTAATGCTACCGGCTGTAATGAGGCAGATAACCTGCCTTACCTGCATGGACCTGTTTAATCTTTCTCGTCAACTTCTTTCTCTTCCTTTATAAACTTGCCCGTGTTATCAAAAACCAACGTAGTTTCTTTGATCTCAATTTCATAGATCACCGAGCCATCGGCCCTCGTGGTTTTAGCGGGATCTTTAATAGCAGCACCTTTATGATGCTGTTTCACATAATCGCCCACCCCTTTAGGTAATTCAGCGACAGTGATCTCCACTTCCGTTTCTTTCAGGGCGCCCTTTAGGTCGTAAATCGCTGACATTTTTTTACCCTCTTTTTTAAACTCAGCTTCATAATCGCCTTCTTCCTTATACCATTTAACGCCTGAGATGCCTGGCCACGCTTTTTCAAAAGCTGCTTTTGCTGCGGCAGGGGGCGTCACAGGTTTTCCTTCCTGCGCCAGCACACTCATTGTGAAGCCTGTTGCCAATAACAATACCATGTAATGTTTCATCGATGATAATTTTATGAAAGAATAAAACAAACCTATACGACGATCCTGTTGAAATGCTGTAGTATACCAGGAGGCCAGCCTTATTAACAAAAAGTTTTAAAACCTGCGCACCATGCATAAACCGATGGCGCCTTGCTGATAAAAAGGAGCTACTACGGTAGCTGTTTTCTTATCCTTCACAAAGATCCTTTTCACAGTGGGATACAGGCAATAGGCCAGGTCGGTAGAGAGAATGCCAATACCTGCACCCGCTACCACATCGCTAAACCAGTGTTTGTTGTTGTACATGCGCAGGTAGCCGGTAGTGGCCGCAGCAGCATAACCTGCAATGCCATACCAAGGTGACACTTTCCAATATTCCTTTCTCAGAAATTCGGCTGCGGCAAAAGCTGTGGCCGTATGGCCAGAGGGAAAGGAGGATCTGTCCGATTCATCGGGGCGCCATTGCTTGCTCATGCTTTTGGTAGCATATACCGTCGAAGCCATGATAGCCGTAGATAGACCATAAATTATGGTACGATCCCTGAAATTATGTTCCCCTTTAATACCCAAAGCATTTAAGCCATATACAGCAACTGCAGGCGCCCATTGTAAATAGTTGTCGATTTGTATTTGCCGGTGCGGTTTGTCGTCCCATATCTCTTCCCGGATGCCCTCATTGATCGATTTCAGTCCATCGTTCTCCATGGAGGTAATGCCATAGGTAATAAGCGTAGCGGGAATAATAAGCATGCTTACCGGAAAAGTTTTTTTAACAGGGGCTATTATCCTGGCTGTAACTGCAGGCAGGGAATCACTCAAAGGCAACCTTGCTGAAAGGGTACTGTCTACAGATTGCCCCAGGGTATTCCTTGCCATCAACAGCAACAAGGGAACAAAACGCACAAATAACTTAACCATTATTAGTTGTTTTAAGAATAAGCAAATACGCCAAACAATGAATGATTAATCAGGGAAAACAATTTGAGCAGTTTAAAAGTACAGAGTGATTCTGGAGGAAATCTAAAGAACAGGAATAGGTTTGGCTTACCCATTGGATTCAAACAATAGGGCAAATACATGTTTCCCGCCAGTATATTGGTATTTAATAGTATACCCCGATACATCACAGATCTGTTTGATGAGGGACAACCCCAAACCATTACTGTCGAAAGAGGAGACAGGCTTATAAAAGCGGGTAAATAACTGATCCTGTTGCAGGGCTTCCCGCCTGCCTGTATTACTCACCTGCAACTGTTGCCCATCCAAAACTATATCCAGGGTACCCTTCGTATCGTTGTGCCTGAATGCATTACCCAACAGGTTATTGAGCAGCACATCAGCCAGTTCAGGGCTCATGGTAAGCTTCAGCGGCTGCAGGTGCGTAGTTATCGTCAATTGTTTCCCTTCCCATAGCTCACTAAAATGCACCAGTTTTTCTTCCAGTTTGGCAGTCAGGTCCACCGGGCAGGTATTGGCAAATTGCTGGTTTTCAATTTTCGCCAGCAGTAATAAAGACCTATTGAGTTTCGACAATCTTTCCAGTGACCTATCCGCCCCCTGTACCGCCTTACTCTGCTGTTCTGATAAATGCTCATCCTGCACCAGTATGTCTAATTGTGAGCGGATGATGGCCAGTGGTGTTTGTAATTCGTGGGCGGCATTTTCTGTCCATTCTTTCAGTAACAGGTAATCCTGTTGCACCTTCCCTGTCACCTTCGTCAGGATATTGTTCATCAGCGCAAACTCATCTATTGCCGTGGCAGAAAAATGAACAGGTTCTTTTTGCCCCAGCTTAAAACCAGCCATGGTACCCAGGGACTTATAAAAGGGTTTCCAAAGATTGCGGAGTACCACCCGGTTGATGAACATGGTCGACAATAGAATGAGAAAGATGGTAATAACGGTAATAATGATGATCGAACGGATAATATCGTCCGTTTCTTCCAGGGATTTACGCACAGTTACTTCCTGCCATTTCCCCAGTACAGGGATGCTGAAAATAAACTGCCGGAAGGCTTCTTTTCATGATCGCCCAAATCAGTAGCCTGTACCGTGCTAAGCCTTTCTCCAATCTGGGTATCCACATGCCGGTAAGTTATTTGCAGATCGTGTACCGGTATTATTTCAGGAAGTTTGTTGTATTTGCGGGTATAGCTGGCAATTTCCTGTTGTTCAATATGGAGGCTTTCATCGAGTTGTTCTATTAATACAAATTGCAAGAAAAATAAAAAGCCAGGCTGGCCAGCAGAAATACCAGGATGGTGGCCAGGAGGGTAATACGGTTGTATTGACTGATTAATTTCATGGAGGCCTTATTGCCTGCTTTGGGTTAATTTATATCCCATACCATATACTGATCTGATGTAATCAGGGCAACCGGCCTGCAGCAGTTTTTGCGCAGGTTCTTGATATGCGTATAAATAAAATCAAAGCTTTCGGCCATGTCCATATCATCACCCCATAAGTGAGCGGCAATGGCTTGTTTACTAATAACCCTGTTCTTATTGCTGATAAAATACAAGAGCAGGTCATATTCCTTGCGGGTAAGGTCGATTATTATATCCCTTACGCTGGCTGTTTTTTCGGCGAGGTCCAACTGCAGTTCATCGAACTGTACTATATTATTGCCATTATAGGTTTTACGCCTGATGATGGCAAATACCCTGGCGCCCAGTTCGGGTAAATGAAAAGGCTTGGTAAGGTAATCATCGGCGCCTGCGTTCAACCCCTCCACTTTATCGTCGAGAGAGTTTTTGGCAGAAATGATCAGTACCCCGTCTGATTTATTGGCCGCTTTTAATTGTTGCAACAGGTAAAGTCCACAACCACCCGGTAGTGTAATATCCAGCACAATACAGGTATAATCGTACAAGGCTATTTTATCCAGTGCTGTATCAAAGTTGGGGGCTATCTCGCATACAAAACTTTCATTACCCAGGTAAGTTTTAATACTGGCCGCCAGGGATGGTTCATCCTCCACAATCAATACTTTCATGATACCTGGTTTGGGTTGGGATTGACCGGTAAATGCCTGCCAGCATTACGGGTAGGGATTACTCTCCCTGTTTTTTATTTTTAACAACCAGCTCGTACACTGATAATAAGCGATGGCCTGATTTACCAGGCTGTCATTAAGGCTGATAGCTCCGGCATTACCGGTTTCAAAGTCGGGCTTGAATTGACGTACCGTTTTAACCGGCGATTGTATCACCAGTTTGCCGTCCCGCAAATAACCCAGTCCCTGGTAAGTACTGATAAATGCCCGTTGCTTTTCAACAGGCGTATTCAGTGCATCCAGCCCAAAGAACTTCGACCGGTACTGGAAATTCAGCATACCCAGTATGGTGGGCGCCACATCAATTTGAGCCGTTAAGCCCTCAACAATCCGGGGCTGCAATATTTTGGGAGCATAAATAAGCATGGGGATATGATAACCCGTTACAGGCAACTCTACACTGCCCGCACTGCCGGCGCAATGGTCGGCAACGATAACAAATACCGTACTATCAAACCAGGGTTTGGCAGCCGCTTCCTTCAGAAACTTGTTGATCGCATAGTCCGTATACTTCACCGCCCCTTCCCTTGATTGCGTGGAAGGAGGTATATCTATCCGGCCATCGGGATAAGTATAGGGCCGGTGATTGAAACCGTCATTACCTGCGTAAAGAAGGGTTTCCGACTGGCAGCATTGGAATCAAGCGTATGCAGGGCCAGCGTAAACAGGTCTTCATCAGCTACTCCCCAGATATTCTGGTAATGCACATCTTCCGGTTTAATGGCACTGCGGTCAATCACCGCATACCCATTGTTGCCAAAGAAGGCCTTCATATTGTCAAAATAGCTATACCCCCATAAATGTATTGCGTGGTATACCCCTTGGAGCGCAATACACTACCCAGCGAAAACATACCGCCATTGTCGGGCCTTTTTACAATACTTTGTCCCGGCGTGGGAGGTATCGACAGCGATAAGGCCTCCAGCCCGCGCACCGTGCGGGTACCTGAAGCGTATAAATTCGTAAAAAACAAACTATGCCTGGCAAGCGAATCAAGATAGGGCGTAATGTTTTTGGTACTGCCAAAGGCCTGCATAAAATCGGCACTGAAACTTTCCACACTGATCAATACCACATTGAGCTTTCTTTCGGCGCCCGTGGGCAAAATATCCCGCTCTATACTGTAAGGGTCATTACCTGCAAACCGCGTATTGGGCATTTGCAACTGCTGCTTCACCAGGGCAAAAGCCGTTGTATCCGGAAGCGTTTGGTAAAACTTATAGAAGTCCAGCTCATTTTGTGTGAAGGCGAGGGCAAATTCATAGAGGCCATTGCCTGCCATGGAATTGGCATACTCATTTTTACTAAAGTGACGCCATTTTTCAGTCATACCAACATATACCAGCGCAGGTACCGCCAAAAGACATACCGCCAGCAGCGTACGGCCTGCAAAAGAAAGCGGCTGACTAACACTGTTGCGGATCAGGCGCCGGCTCATAAAAGCCAGGGCAATAGCAGTGACGATCAATACCGTCATGATCAAGGCGATGGGATACGACTCAGTAATATTGCCCAATACCTCCGTAGTATATACCAGGTAATCGACAGCAATGAAATTATAACGGGTAGAGAATTCCTGCCAGAAGAAAAACTCACTCACCGCATTCAACAACAATAAAAAGATCACCAATACAAAACCAAAGTATAATACACCGGTACGCCAGCGTTGGCGAACACCAAGCGGCATAAAGAACAGGAAGAGATAAACCCCAAAGCGGAAAATAATATAGCCTATAAGGGCCGTGAATAAAGGAGGACTAAAATCCTTGGGTATAATATTGGTAAACAGCAGCAAGGCCAGCAGGGCTATAAAAACACCGCTCACCACCGGCAACATGCCTTTGCGGTAAATAAATTCATTCTGCAGCCAAAGGTGCAATACGAAGGGGATGATAACAAAGGAAACAATAGCCAGGTCATACACAAAGCCAATAAAGAACAATCCGGCAAACTGACCAATGGTAATGCCTGCTGAGCTGGTGATCAATAAAAGCGCTATCCGGGTAAGCACAGAAAGGATGAGGTATAAGCCAATGATCACCCAAATAAATGCAAACCTGTTACGAGTTATCCTGTTGTACATTCAAGCAATTTTAGAAGCAGTTTCTGTTGGGGTTAAAGCAAACGTAAATTCCAAATCTGTAGGAATTTTAAAGAAAACGGCTAATTGCGGGTATCCCCTACCCCAGGCTTCCACTAAATTTTATTGTATGGAGAAGAAAATAAAGAGGAACCACTGCCTTGGCCTGCCGGCAGCAAGGTGTGCTGCTGGCTGATTCAGCTTGTTAAAGCACAGTTAACAACCACCCACTGGTCAGTTACTCAACCCAATAAACCCGTTTAGCGCATCCGGCACCAGGATAATTAGCCAGCCAGGCAGCTCCTATCCCGCACCTGCCTGCAGCTTAGCCAGGCCCCATTATTCATTCCTTCAACTTAACTTTAGAATTCACCAGTTCATTTGTGTTATGTGGAAATACTATGCCTTATTATCAGCCGTTTTTGCCGGCCTCACCGCCATCCTGGCCAAAATGGGCTTGAAGGGCATCAGCGGCAACCTGGCCACTGCCATCCGTACGGTCGTCATTGTATTTATTTCCTGGGCCATTGTACTGGCCGCCGGTCAGTTGAAGGATGTAAAGAGCCTGACACGTAATAACTTACTATTTTTGATACTCAGTGGCATCGCTACCGGCCTTTCCTGGATCTTTTATTTCAAAGCCCTGGAAACCGGCCCCGTATCGAAAGTGGCGCCTATCGACAAATTGAGTGTGCCCATCGCCATTGGCTTATCGGTATTGCTGTTGAAGGAACAGCTAGATTGGAAAACCGTTACCGGCGCCCTGCTCATTGTGGCAGGAAGCATCATCCTAATACGCTAAGCCCATGAAATTATTATTGGTAGAAGACGAACCACTATTGCTGGATGAAATGGACAACTACCTCACCGAGCAGGGATACCGTTGCGAGAAGGCAACCACCTTTGAGGAAGGTGAAGACAAAATAAGTCTGCATGAGTATGATGCCATTGTATTGGATATTACCCTGCCTGGCGGCAATGGGCTGAAGTTGCTGGAGCTGCTGAAAAGCAACAGAAAGAAGCCGGCGTACTCATCGTTTCCGCAAAAGACTCACTCACCGATAAACTCACCGGCCTCGAACTGGGGGCCGACGATTATATCACCAAACCCTTTCACCTGGAAGAACTCAATGCACGGGTCAATGCCCTGCTACGCAGAAAATCATTCAGCGGGCGCAACCATATTTTGATCGACGACCTGGTAGTGGATACCGTAGCCCAGGAAGTGCGTTGGAAAGACGATATCATTGCCCTTACCAAAAAGAATATGAACTGCTACTCTACTTTATTGTGAACAAAAACCGTGTGGTGAGCAAACAGTCCATTGCCGAACATTTGTGGGGCGATCATTATGATATGGTCGATAATTATGATACCGTATACGTGCATACCATGAACCTGCGTAAAAGATCACCACCTATACCGGTACCGACTATATTAAAACCGTGTATGGAATGGGTTATAAATTCATGTTGCCATGAAACTGCTGCACCGCACTACCCGCGATTTTTATCCGCCACCATTATCATACTACTGATCACTGGGGTTGGCATGTACCAATTGCTCCAAAAGAGGTTACCGATGAAATGAATGAGCAGTTGACATTTCAGGCAGCCCTCGTAGCCGATCAATTGGCCACCAGCCAGGCCCCGGCTACCCTTTTGCCCAAATTACCCCCACCACCGACCCCGTTAATACCAGTCCCATCTATGGCGATACCCTGCTTTATGACAGGGTACAGCATCAGAAAGAAGATTACCATTACCTCGATATCGTAAAGCAGGTTGGGGTGCCAACTACCATATTAAAGTCATGACCGCCTATATTGGCTGGGGCAATTATTACAAGACCATCTTTTACCTGTTGCTGGCCGCCATTTTATTGCTGGCAGCATCCGGTGTACTGATCAATTATTTCTCCAACAAAAAGATATGGACCCCTTTCTTCCTCAACCTGGAAAACCTGAAAAAGTATACCGTCAGCTCTCCTACCCCACTACAACTACAAAGCTCTCCCATCACCGAATTTAAAGAACTGCAGGCAGCCTTAAAAGACCTCACCGATCGCAGTCACCGTGAGTACATGGCCCTGCGCGAGTTTACAGAAAATGCCTCCCATGAGATCCAAACACCCTTGGGCATCATACAATCCAAACTCGATCGTTTAAGTCAACTGGAAATAAATGAAGAAATGGCCAGGTATATTGTAGAAGCCAGAAGTGGTGTGGAACGCCTCACCAAAATGAATAAGAGTTTGCTGCTGCTGGCCAAGCTCGACAATAAGGCCTTTGAAACCAAACAGGCCATCAACTTTCAGGAGGTGTTGCAGCAACAACTCCAAACCATGGAAGACCTGTTTGCAGCCAAGCACATCAATATTACTACCCGCCTGGTGCAGGCTACCCTGGTGAGCGATCCTTATTTGTGTGACGTATTGCTATCGAACTTATTTTCCAATGCCCTTCGTTATACCGAACAGGGCGGCACGGTCAATATCACCTTATGGCCCCATCAACTCATTATCGCCAATACCGGCGAGCCGCTTGATTTCCCGGCCGAACTATTGTTTGAGCGCTTCAGGAAAAGTTCTAAAAATATACAATCCACCGGCCTTGGATTGGCCATTGTGCAGCAGGTATGCCTACTCAACGGCTGGGAGATCAATTACCACTACCAGGAAGACATGCACGTATTTACCATGGCGTTTTTACACCCTCTTTTGGTATATAATGTAAAAATCAAATGCCATCTACAGGGGCAGTTGGTGCATTCATTTTAACTGCATAAATACCAGAATCCCGACCTGCAATAGTTTCATACATTTCACTTACTCCAATTATTTGGCTATTTACCGCGGCCAGGTTAAAGTAATATTTGCCATTACTCGCAGTCTTTTTAATGAACCTACTTTCTTCCTGAGAATTCGTTCGAACGGATTCAATTCCGTTGTTACAATTAGCCTTTGACGAATAACCCTCACTTACTAGAATTGTTTCGCCATTATTCGCCGTTAACTTGAAACGAAACTCTCCATTCTTATCCTTCGATATTATAAACTTACCCATATTTAAACTCTTTAAGGTGTCTTTAAATTTACTTCTGCTACAAAACCCTCAATAGCTTTTTTCCATTTCAATACTTGGCTATAGCTTATCGATTTATATCTATGATTACCGCTGCCAGCATTATCATTTCGATCAGCTTGGTGAACTATGTGATGCCTTCGTTGTATCATAGGGTCTAACTCAGTAAAACATTGCCTAATATCTGGCGAAATTGTACAATTTATCTGAGTTAATCTCGTAGCTAAATCCTTTGCATTATTAAAACTAACAGTATCTAAATGCTGCTTCACAGAAATAGTCAATAGCTCCATAATAGTCTTATTCCTGTCGGAGTGTAACTCACCAAAATCGAACTTAAAATTCCTGGAATCACCACCAATTAATGGCACTTTACTTAGAACATCAGGTTCATCCGTTCAGCGGGCATTCCTTTTGAACTTGCACAATGAAAGGGAATTTGCTCTTATCGTCAATACCAATATTGGCGCCCATCCCGCCGGACATTGTTTGTGCAGTCCCCATTTGCCAACACAACAATAAGGCAACAATTGTCAACACAGATTGCTTGATCAGCTTTTGCATATAACGTATGTTTTTAAATACAAGATTCAACGTTGTAAAACCTACGTAAATATGCATTAGCCAGATGCAATTCAAGCTGGTGTTTTGCCCCAATTATTGAGGGGCATTCCCCTAATTGATGAAGGTAATGATCGCTTCGCCATTTTTACTGGCTTCAGCATATACTTCTTTGACAATTTTAAAATGTTCCAATAAATAATCCACCGCATCCGCTTCATCCCATATCGTGGGATAAATGTCAAGCTCCGTCATTTTTTTACATCATATTTACTACTTAGATCGGCAGCAGTGATAGGAGCAATTTCTGCATGTACTTCTTTTACCTGGCGTGGTGTTAAGTAGTGACCCGGTCCATAACCCAGGTCCTGTTCTTCATCAATGATCTGTCCACTAAATAGTACCCTGGCAAGCGGATGATCCAATTCATCCAGGTTTTGCCCCGTCAGCAGAAACAAAATACCGCTCCAGGCTTTGTCGATGTCTGTCAGGCCGGGGTCTCCTTCTTCGGATGCATCTTCATAGATCCTGTTTTCCAATAGCGAACTGTTTTCCAAATACCTTTCCAACGCTGCATTGGAAACCCGAAGCAAATTGCCGACCATGCCCATGATAACTATCTTTTACTGATTGATTTAGCCATTACAGTCACTACTAAAATGCCAAAGTACCAAGATATTACAAATCAACGACTTACTATTGTATTTCAGCCCTTTTACTGTCCGGTTTTGATACGTAAAGTGTACGATTTATTGGCTGTCCTTCGTCAATATGTTATGGTTATTTGTTGTATTTTAAATGCAAATTGAATAAGAGGAATATGAAACACGGAAAAAGAAGCAGGTTGCTTTCAAAAAAGACAGAAAAAAACAGCAAGAGCCACTACAGCGCCAAAGCACGATCAAGACAATTTATTGATCTAAGCGATTTTGAGGAAACTGCTGATCGTTCGTTCTTCCAAAACGTAGGGCAGACTGCTGCCAAAAATGCGGTGAACGAAAACAAGGCAATGCGCATTCCAATAACCTTCCTGCAAGATGGATGGATTGTAAGAAGAATGCCTACCGGAGATATTCAAAAGATCTTTGAAGTAGCGGCCAGCTACAAAACATTTAAAAGAAGAAGAATAGCCAAAGGAACCATACTGCATGCTAACAGATCTGCCTGCTAAAAGAATGCGTGTGTTCGCCGGCCCAAACGGATCAGGCAAAAGCACGATTATTAAAGAAATCGCCAAACAAGTAAGAACAGGCACCTACATTAATGCAGATGACATTGAGCAGGCCGGCAGAACCAATAAATTCATTAACCTCGGGAATTACAAGGTAACCTCCTCTACTGAAGAGTTTATTAATTATCTGAGTACTTCACCCATAATCAAAAGGCTTATTTACTAACTTTTCCTATCTCCCTAAAAGATACTATGCGAGGCGTCTACCAGTGCAAGGAACTCAATCTGCGGCTCCACTTCCAGTTCACTTGCATCCCTTTGTTGCTGGAACGATTTGAAAGAAGGAACATCCAACAATTGCTTTTGGATCGCTTCATGCTTGTATTGCGACAGGTGCACAAAGGTTTTACCATCGGCGCCGGCCAATACCGTATACCGGAAATCATTGCCCAGTACTTTGAAATCATTCAGGAACCCTTGAATATTCTCTTTGTTTTTAGCAGCAAAGTTTGCTTGTACCGTGTAAGTTACTTTTACAGTGATCATAATATTGAGTTGTGAATGGTGAATAATGAATGGTGAATAGTGAATCTTCCTGCCGGGCGGGATAGGTTTTGCTTCGATGTAGTTGTAAATCCTCTATGAATTAATTAAGCCACTTACGAAAAAGGCGATTATACAGCGGCAGCAGCCAATACGAGGTTAAGGGAACTGCCAATAGGGTAAGTACAAAAGTTCTCCCTACCAGGGGCAGTGGCGCCAGGTAGCCTTCCAGGAGGTACACCAAAATGGTGATTAGTGGAAAAATGGCCAGCCAGATGATAAACGTTCTTTTATGCTGTAGCTTCTTTTGCTGACTGGCAGATGTTGTAGTAGGTGTCATCACGGTTATTTTATATTCTAAAATGTATTGCTACAAATAAAACACCCGTGTGATCTGAAACGTGACGAGGACTTTAAGAAAAAGGAATATTTTTTAATTTTTCAGGATCCACCATCGAATAGATATGCTTGATCTTGCCACTACCTGGTTCTATATCAAATATTTGGCAGTTGATCAGCACCGCTTTGTCGTAAAATAAAAGTGCGGGCTGGTGGTTAACAAAGCTATGCCGGATGGTAAATTGTTGCTGGTATTGCTGGTATACGTACATGACAAGGCGGGCAGCAGCCTCAATACCTTCCGTCAATTCGCTGACGATCTTAATTTTTCCACCGCCATCGGTAGTAACCGCTACTTCCTGCGCCAATAATTTTTCCAGCGACTGCATATCTCCGCTTTTGATCACAGCTATATAATTTTCCAGGTAAGCCGGCGCATTGAGGGTAGTTTCCTCAATAGGTTTTACAGGATTGGCCAATTTGCTTTTTGCCCGGCTAAGTAGTTTGCGTGAGTTTTCGACAGTAATAGAAAGTGCGGCTGCAATATCCTCATGCGAATAATCATAGGCTTCTTTTAAAATAAAGGCAGCCCTTTCTTTGGGATTGAGGTGTTCCAGCAATACCATCATCGAATAAGAAATGAGCTCTTCCCGGTTGATGCCTGTATCTGCTTTTTCCGTGGCTACCGGTTCGGGCAGCCACAGGGGATCGCCGGCTATACGCTGCTTTTTCTTCCTGATATTGATCGATTGGTTGATCACCCCCGGATCAGGTAATTCTTTTCATCTGCAATATCCTGCCGGGCGCCTCCCAGGTATTTGACCATTACATCCTGAATGGCATCTTTGGCATCTTCTACCGAGCCAAGGATATTATAGGCATATGAAAATAAAGTACGCTGATAATCCTGCACCATCACAACTGTAGTTTTCCGTGAAAGACAAAGCTAGTCCGAAAAACGTGACCAACCCCACAACATTTTTTTACATGCCACTCACTTTCACCACGGCCATAGCTTTGGTAGTAGGTACATCCTTTGCCACACCCTTCACAGCTCCCGCCACACCTAGAAACAATATCCAGGGGGCCGAAGTAGATGGCATAGGCACCTCAAAATGGAAATGTTTCAAGTCATCATTAAAAGAAGTGACCGGCGCACGCAATACCACTTTCTTACAACGATCCTGTTTAAAGTCAGGAAACACCACCACCACACTCAGCTGGTAGCCTTCCAGGTATTCTTTCTTCCTCCACTGTGGATGTTGGTAAAGATCAATTGTCACCTGCATCTTTTTCCTTTGCGCGTTTGTTTCAACAGAAAATTGATTGTGCAATACCTTATCCAGCGAGTATTGCCGGCTGCATTCCAGCTTAATTAGCGAGGGTAAACTAAAACCTTTACCTTCTTTCAATTGTTTTCTAAATAGCGACAACAAGTCCGTCCAAAGGTTGCCATCTTTGTGTTCACTGCGAATGGCATCAAAGATCAGTTTGGCAGGTTTATTGCTGCTTAATAAGCGTTCTTTGCTTTTTATCAGTTCGAATTTAGTTTGGCGGGTTTAACAGTGCCGCGTTTTCGCCGGGCATGCCTTCCATACTTGATACTATCAACGATGGTGTAGTCATCAATCGTTCCTGCCAGCTTAATAAGAGAGGGTTTCACCTTTGCCATAAGACATCAGTTTTAAAAATGAAACAATAAGCGGGGATCACTATGCTAATATACGAAAATATATGATAAAATATGCTAATAAATATTGTACTTTTATATCCAAAACGGCCCATACTACAGCGTTTTTACAACGGGCTTACACCAACTTCACAGCGGCTTTATAGCGACCTTACAGCGATATTATAGCGACCTTATAGCGATATTCCTTCTGGTTACCTTCTCTTTTCCTCCTGGTCTCCTCCTCATTTACTCCTGATCAGGTCTATATCTACCCCTTATTACCATTATCCGACTTGTTCCATCCCTTCATGATCTCTATTACCAAGCCCTGGCATGGGGTAGCATTTTCACCTTCTGTCAAAAAAGACGCACTCGAAATTCATTTCTACAACTGCATGTACTATCTTGCAGCCACATTGGTCATAGATAACACCCCCTTTGTCCACAGATCAATGTCTCCTTTAGAGATAATACAAATACAATGGCAGGTTATTAACAGCCACCGTTGAGCGCATCGGGTATTCCATTAGTGATAAAAATTGTTAGTTAAAGTGCCGCAAGCTGGCAGCACCAACCATTGCAGCGTACTTACCCGCTATGATATGGCAAGGTATTGCCGTGCGCCGAGAAGGCATTGAAGAGGAATATAGGTAACATCAGGGAAGAAAAGACTTGGTAACAGGGAGGCGGGTAGCCTCTGTAATCGTTACCGGCTATAGAAATATGCCAATTGATCAATTCAAAAGCCCGGAGGCTTTCATAGGTTCCTCCAGGCTGTTACGGAACTGCTACATAGTATCCGTATTGCTATTGACATTATACACATGCTCCGCACGGGCATCGTATAATGCTGGGGAGTTGTCCAAGGACACGATGATGTGTTCCAACTACATGAAGCCGGTATGTTTACCGGCTTTTTTGCTGTGTATTGTTCAAAGCACTGCCGGGATGGCGGCGCTTTCCTTATTTCTTCGTAAGTTAGCCCTGCTGTAATACCAATAGGCTTAACCGCTCACCCAAAGGTGCAGAGGCTGGCCATTTTTGTATTTACCAGCATATTGGGCATGGTATAGCCAGCCCTGGCATATCAGTAAGGATGAGTCCTCCTTTGCTGCCATGCTCATTATTTGCTTTGGACAAGGGGTTGCCAGCAGGCTTATCGCCTCCCTGGAAACCGGTGAAACTGGAAAGGAACAGGGCAAATATAGGTCAAATATGACATAAAAAGGTGCTTTTCTGTAACATTTTGTAATTATTTTTAACCGCTTAGTTTGGAACCAGTTAACGAGCTTGATTATATACTTCAGTTTTTGGATGCCAATGGCGTTAATATGCACGAGGTAGCCAAGGAGCTTAATAAGGGGTATAACTATGTAAAGGCCCAGAAAACTCAGAAGGACCCAGGGCTGCAAAGCAAAAAATTACTACGAAATATCAAACTGAAGTTCGCTGAAAAATTAAAGAACCTCGCTTCTTACCCCAAGCCATATACACCCAACGAAACAAATCAAGAAGCCAATGAGGATGAACCTAATTATGCAAAATCATCAGAAATTGCCAACACTGGAGAGAAACCTAAAGAGAAAAACAATCACTTATTACACAGCATTAATAATAAACTACAAGTGATTATAGAAAATCAAAACAAACTAGATGCTAAGCAACAAGCACTCGCAAAATATGTAGCTAAAAAGGAATCTGGTGGTGATGAAACAAGAATGAAAGAAATACTTGATCAGATTGAACGAGATGCCATCGCAATTGAAGTTCCTCCTACGCCCGATAACTAAGAATTATTTACTCTTGGGGAGAGGCCCATCATAATTAAACAGCTCCATTATTTCTACCTCCAGGGCATCAGCCATCCGCGCTATAGTATAGAACTCCATATTGACCAATCCATTTTCAATTTTGCTGATCTTTCCATGATGCATTCCAGTAATAGATTGCAAATCTACTATAGTTAATTCTTTATGCTTGCGGATAGCGCGTATACGCTGCCCAGTTTTGACTAACTCATTTGTTAACTTTTCTGGCTCCATTGGATATGATGATATAAGTAGAAATAATTTAAAATAATATATATCTTATACGGTACATTGAAAAACTCTTCTTATATTTGAATATCACTTAATACTTACTGTAATGAATACTTCATAATAGTATGCCAAACATTGGCACAAGGCTTCTTTATGCTCAAACTTTAGGGCTGCGTATCCTGAAGGTCTGAATGGGTTTTCGCTGGTCACTCAATTATTCTTTTTTGATTAATAGCACTACACCATTATTCTTTCACTTCAAATATAACAATTATGAAAAAGGCAAACAAACAACTTGAAGTACAACACCAACTCCACAAGTTAACAAAGCAGGAACAGGAAAATCCAATATTGGTATTGGATGCATTCTTCGACAATTACCACCTGAAAGATGTACGGGAAGCACTGTGGAACTGGTTATCGGCCGGGCTTACCAGCAATAACAGTAATTTCCGGGATAGCCGGGAGCGCAGCAACCTGCTCTTTCTCTACGAACATTTAGAAAGCCTTACCGAAGCTGCCTGGATAATCCTGCAGCACAGGAAGGCGGCACAATCGAAAGATTAATCAACACTTACCGCTAAGAAACAACTCCCCATTTTATCCCCCTTTCCTTCTAAAACTGCTCCCTTACCACTTTATCCTTCGGCATACTTATCACATCAACACCCCAATAAGCTTATTCCTGCAGCATCAATACAAAAAACCTGCTACTTACGCAACAGGTATCCAACTATTCAATTTGTTATTTATTAGTAGGCACTTACAACAGTGAAATATTATCTACTTCAGAGAAATGACTATCCTTTGTATACAATGGTAGATTATACTGTAAAGCAGTTGCAGCAATCCAGATATCATTTTCCGGTATGGGCTTCCCTTTCTTCAATAAGGCAGCCTTTACTTTCGCACAAGCTTCTGCAGTAGCTTGATCAGCACTAAGCACTGTACACCGCAATAAAAATCCTTTTATCTGCTGAATATGTTTTTGTTCATTAGCTGATCGATAAGCGCCTAAATACAACTCAGCCAAAACTGCAGCAGGTATAAACACATTTTGTTGCTCATCCAAAAGGTTAGAATTTGCTGGTCCCCTTTGAACAAGTCTATTACTATGTTAGTGTCCAGTAGTACTTTATTTCCAGTCATCAGGATTTATTTGCTCAAAGCTTTCTTCTATTATACGTTTCATCTCATCCGCCTCTTCTGAAGACCAGATTCCCGAGAACTCTTTAAAGCTTTTACGCTCTACAGAATGAAGCTTACTTTTACTAATTACATTATCTACTTCATCCAATACCGCATCATTCTCAATTTTGAGAATTTCTTCAATCAAATGCAACTTTTTGGCCTCGCCGTACATAACTCGCTGGTTTATTGAACAAATCTACAAATTTTAATCCTTACCTGAAAGAGCAGGATCAAGCCAGGCATTTTACCCTCACTTATCATAAAATAGCCTGTCCCACATATACCAATTTAGGGCTTTCAAAAGGGTACTATTTCCCATTAATATCCAAATATTTACATGGCGAATCCCTCCTAAAACTGCTCCCTTACCACTTTATCCTTCGGCATACCAGGTTACAATACCCCTCATCAGGTAATCCCTACACTATCGAATGGACAACAGCTTTCCATCTAATTAAATTGAAAAAAATATTACGGTACTGCTTATAGCATTGTTATATACATTATTTTAATTATATTGCAGTTGTAATACTATGTCTAAAGCAAAAAAATACCACCTCAAATACCCAATCAGGAAGAAGTACAAAGTCAGTTAAAAGACTTTATTACCAAATACCGTGAGTCTATTACTACTAAAGCCGGCTCCCTTTTACATGGAGAGCAATTGCTGGAATTAGGAGCTAAAACTTCAGATATCCAGGAATTGGAGCAGCTATTCTTTAACCCCATACAAGGCTTAGTAAACGCAAGGAAAAAGATCGACAATAATTTATTCCAAATCACTGATAAGATGATTTGCTTTTTTATCAAAAGAGCAATAAATGATGAGGTGATTTCATCCGCTTTCAAAAAAGTAAAAGAAGGAGAACCCTTACTTTATGGTATAACCCTTGTTGAAGATACATTTTCCAATAGAGAATTAGTACTTGGTTTTCTTACTTTTTACTCATCGTTAGAGCTATCAGAAAAGATTCCTGTCCATTTTCAATTTGTACCACAAGCTTTAAGATCATCATTTAAAAAGTACAAACCGTTGTTTAGCCTATGGACGAATTCGTTATGCATGCAAATCACAATGATGTTTTTCACACCTCGATTTGCAAAAACTTTCCCGATACGTATTATGATTGGAAATTAACTTGTTTATTTTATGTTGCCATCCATTACCTGAAAGCCCTGGCTAAAAAAAGGAAAAAGATATTGGACAATCGCACTTTGAAATAAATAACAACATTAAATCAGGCAGGCACCGGCCTGCAATGCCAATCACCGATACTGCTTTTAATAATTATATGAACCTATTTCATTACAGCCAATCAGCAAGGTATGATGGAATTGAGGACATTAAAGTTTTCACCGCGTTAAAAGGGGAGACTACCAACACGCTTTAAAGTGTTTTGGCGACTTTCAAAAGTTTATTATTTCAAGCGGGGTTCAATTGTCTTAGCTATATCTTAAAGCTGATAATAGAACCGTTTCACAACAGTTCCTAAAACTGCTCCCGCACTACTTTATCCTTCGGTACACCTAGTTTCAACAGGGTAGCTTCCAAACCATCCACCATCGCATCAGGTCCACAGAGGTAGAAGTATTGATTAAAATCTGGTACCTTCTCTTTGAGGTAATCCGCATCGATTTTCCGGTTATCATACCGGGTAGTGGTTTGTTGCGTCAGTGTATTGATAAAGTTGCTGCCCAGCATGGCCGTAAACTCATCGCGCAAAATGATATCCCTTTCCGTGCGGTTGGAGAAAATGAGCTGACTGTTTTCGAGTTGATTTGTTTTGTGCAGTTGCCGCAGTATGGCAATAAAAGGGGTAACGCCCGCCCCGCCAGCAATAAAAGTACCAGGCCCTTTATAATGAATGGTGCCCCATACATCGTGCAGCAGCAGCCTATCACCCGGTTGCAGTTTTCCCAGCTCATTGGTCACCCCATTGTGATCCGTATAGATCTTGATCGTAAACTCAAGCGTAGGCCACTCTGCCAAACCGGTGAAAGTAAATGGACGACGCTCATTCTTCCACTCGGGTTTATTGATGCTGATCTCCGTAGCCTGCCCCGGTTGAAAGCTATAACCAGCCGGTTTCTCCAGGGTGAAGCGACGAACATTGTGCGTAACAAATTCAGCCGCCAATATCTTTACCAGGTGTTCTTCTGCTGCCATATAGATTGATTTGTAGAATAATAAATAACTTAAATAATTATGCCACAAAGATAAAAGGCTCAGGCAGGGGAATAGTTGTACATATCACTGCTTTTGTTAGCTGTATTGTGGCTATAATAGCTTTTTTGTGGCACCTCAATCAGTACAGAAGTGCCTTTACCCGGTGTACTGTCAATGAGGATATGACCTTGTATAATAGCAATTCGTTTTTCATATTGCCCAATCCCAGCCCCTTTTCCCCATGGTTCAATACCTGTGCAGCCGGCATAAAACCTTTGCCATTATCACTTACCGTGATCAGCTGTTTACCCGCCTCACATTCCAGTTTCACATCAATGGCAACTGCTTCAGCGTGTTTTACAATATTGTTCAACAGTTCCTGCACAACGCGGAATAAAACCAGTTCGGTTTCAGGCTCGCTTTTGCACCAGCTTTCCGACATATAAAAACGGGTGGTGTATAAACCCGTCTTTTCCAGAAAATGCAACTGGTATTCTATACAGGCAGCCAGGCCCGCTTCATTGATGAAATCCGTATTGAGGGATTTGGCCACATTGCGCAGATCCTGGATGGCCTTGGAAATAAGCTCTTTCGATTCAGTAAGTTTATTTTGCGTCTCTTCCAGCTTACATAAGTCGATCGTATTGATGTTGAGCTTTACAAAGGTGAGCGCCTGCCCTATATTATCATGGATCTCCTGACTAATTTGCTGCAGCGTTTGTTCCTGTAATTCCAATTGGGTTTTGAGCAATTGGTTTTCCAGTTCATTATTGCTTGCGGCTGATGCTACTGGCAGGGATTGCGCCTTGGGTGGCGCTTTGAAATATTTGAGCAGGAGAATAATACAGGCTGTTACACTGATCACAAACAGTGTGGCAGTCAGAAAAACATCAATAATGTTGTTGACGGGCATAGGTGTTTAATAGCTAATACAATCTTTGTGATAACAGAACACCCTGGTACATGAGTGAACAGTACGTAAATTGGGTATGCAGGGCTATTTTCTTAAAAGGGATGGGATAAAAGGAAGGTGGTACTAATGCAGGGCCGCAGAAATTTACTGCTAATATAAGCGGATTATACAATACATACAAACGTAGAACCACGGATTTTACACATTCCTGATGAGCTGGTCAGGGCATCAAGCTAACGGAACTACGAAAAAGGTGCAATTAAATGATCCTGGTCAAGGCTTTACAGCGCAGGCTTTCAACTATAGCGGTCATTGCGCCAGGGATAGGCCGTATTGGAATAGCCGCGCTCTTCCCAAAAGCCCAATACATTGTGTGCCAGGAACTCAATGCGGTGGATCCATTTAGCCCCTTTCCAGGCATAGAGCTGGGGAGTGATCATGCGTACCGGGCCACCATGTTCCTGCGGCAGGGGTTGCCCTTCCACCGTATGCGCCAGCAATACATCGGGCTTCAGCGCTTCTTCCAGCGAAACATTGGTCGTATAATCGTCATAGCCATAACACAAAATATGCGTGGCCGTATCTTTAGCTTGTACATAGGCAGCCAGGTCAAGCAGGCGAACGCCCTTCCAGTTCATATCCAGTTTGGACCAGGTGGTTACGCAATGGAAATCTGAAGTGTCATTGGTTTGCGGTAAGGCCATAAAATCATCCCAGGTTAGTTCAACAGGCTGTTCCACTTCGCCATCCACTATTAGCCGCCATTCATGGAGGGCAATATCCGGCTGGATACCCAGATCCAGCACCGGCCACTTTTTAGTAACGATCTGCCCAATGGGCACTGCCGGCATACCATGCCGGTTGGGGTTTCCGTACCCAGTGGTTTATCATCGGCTACCGAAGGAGTGCCTTTTATCTTTTCCTCAAAACGGGCTTTGAGCTTCATACGGGCTTCTACTACCCTTTTCAGTTTGTCAGAGGCTTCCATGTGCGGATAATTATGACTATAAAATTAATCCAATTTGGGCAGTCCCCAACGCCTGATCCTATTACTGGGGTTGCTCAAATCATGTCTGTAATCCTCCAATTCATGCAGCGGTCCATTCCCCATTCTTCGTGTTTCCTGTTGTTTTGCGCCTGCAATATTCATTCATCTTTTAACAGGAAATGCTATTAAGCCTTTTTATGAAGCAATTTATTACTTCCCTTTTATTTTTTGTACTACTGGCTGGTAACCTGGCTGCTCATCTGCCCAACCAGCCTTGGGCGCCACCTACAGTACCAGCTACCAATATCAGCTTTGGCAGCGGCGCCAGCACTGGCGGCGGGTATTCTGTATACAACAACAATGGCAATACCGTTACAGTAACCGGGATCACCGGCGGCGCTACCTATCATGTAGCCATCTTTGAATACAATGGCAGCACCCAACCCGTTCACATTACCAGCAGTTATCCTACCGCTTCTTTTAGTACCTCCAATCAGTCATATTGTTTTTGTAAAAACTCCATTGAGAGGTAAATCTTCTGCCGTCAGGTAGGATAAATTGCCACTCATTAAACGGCGTCCCATTTGAAAAATTACCGAATAAAACCATTGAGTATCCAGGTTGGTGTATTGCCACAATTCGGCCTCTACACTATCAGGTCTACTATCCATGAAATCTCCGAGCGCAAAGTAGCTGTCTTCGAAAACATTCCGGTACTGATGACCTCCTGATGACCTTACCTGGAACTTTTCGTTCTTTCGCTCTCTAACCCCTTGAAATTCACATCCTATAATCAGGAACTGGCTAATTATCAATCCAATTAGGAACAACTTCCGTTCTTTCGGAATGGCATTTGGCTTTATTGAACAACTATGTATATCACCATTAGAGGCTCTGGATGCAGAAGTTAACCCTATTATCGTATCATTTTGGGGTTCAGGGAACGAAATAAGGACGATTTACCTAAACCACCAATTAAAACAACTACGATATTAATCTCCCTAAATTATAACGCCCCATCCTTTACAGTGTTCAATAGGTCTTCTACAGCGAATACACTACCCGGCTATACAACATCATTTCGTTTGTAAGATACCAGCAGGTACTTTGCCTGCCGGAAAATCCAGCCCCAGCAATAGCGCAATGACCGGCGCTATATCCGTCAGGTTCATTTCATTAATAACAACTCCTTTGGCTATACCGGGACCATACGCTACAAAACCGGTTTGTATCTCTTTGAAATCGGGATAGAATCCATGCGTACCCCCTTGGCAGTTTTTACCACCCCACCCGTGAGGCCACCGCCAATCGTAGTGTTGTTCATACCCGTGATAGCGAAAGCAGCATTAGGGTCGGCGCCTATTTCATCCAATTGCTTACGCTCTATTATTTTAAACAATTGCTTTTGTTCCTGGGGCAAGCTGTTGAGCAGCTGCCGTACCTGGTTAAGCGTTTGTACATCCCCTTTGTCTTTTAAATGGAGAAAGGCCGAACCGCCGGCAGAATGAAATTGCGCTTTCCAATCGTCTTTCTTAATATCTTTTATAATTCCTGCCTGCACCAGCACTACATTGGGCTGAAAGGAGGTTTTAATATCTACAAATCCATGATCGCCCGTTACTATCACCACCGTACTGTCCTGCATACCGGCACGCACCAGCGCTTCTAAAATAGTGCCTATACCCCTATCAGCGCCGGCCACAGCCTTCCTCACCAGGTACCCGTCCCGGCCCTGCTCATGCTCATAGTGATCGGTACAGGCCAGGTGCAAAGCAGTAAATGCAGGTTTATACGTTTTCAGCATATAAGCTCCCATACGGGCCACATTTTCATCCATCACCAGTTCTTCTTTTACCATATTGAAATCGGCCGCTTCCATAACCCCCGTGGCTTTCTCCTGCAACTCCTGCCACAACGTGGCTGGTGTGCTACTGGCTGCCGTAATGGCCCGCCTGTCTGTTTTTAACCTGGGCGACCATACATCAGGTACATTGTAATCAATGGGCCCGCCAACGGTTACAGGCCATATCACATTGGCCGATTTCCTTCCTGCTTTACGTACCGCATCAAAAGCGTGGGTACTTTAATAGCAGTGTAATGAAAATACCACTGGCCGCTGGCGCCATTGGGCTCAAAGGGAGCATTGTAATAAATACCATGTTGCGCGGGCGGCTGGCCGGTAATGATGGTAGTATGGTTGGGATAAGTTACGGAAGGGAACACACTGTTCACCCCCTCGCACATACGCCACTATCCTTCATCATCCGCAGGTTGGGTGTTCCCCACGAAGCATCCATATAAAAATCCGGACGAAATCCATCCACCGTGATCAATACTACATACCTGGTTTGCTGTGCCCAGCCTGTGCAGGCAAAGAGGCTTACTAAAAAGAATAGGGTATATTTTTTCATAAAACCGGCAATTTAGACCAAGTTACTATGAAAGAGAGATGTTTACAATAAGATAATGCGTGTACTATTTACTCTTTTTCTTACCCCATTTTTGTTGCACGTAGGCATAAGCTTTCTTTTCCCTCGGCCGCTGGCAGGATAGCATTATTATAATCCTTGGCCTCCTAGGCGCTCCTGATACGCGACCGCAGAAAGGACATATTCATGGAATCCCTGGCCAATCCAATTTCCAGTAGACTATCAGCTCTATTGAAGTTTTTCAGGTCGATCAGTACTTCCGCCAGCGATACCAGGTTCCTCCCATCGCCAGGCGCCATGGCATAGGCCAGGTCAAGGAACAACAGTGCCGGGTCTTTCAGCTTACTGCGACTAAGCAATGCTCCCAGCCCCCGGTAATAATGCGCTGAACTGGGTTGCAGCCGGATCAGCCGTGCAAAGAACTGCATCGCCAGTTCTGGATCCCTGTTATAATAAAACGTGGCCAGGTAATGATTGGCTGTTATGTTGACAGAATCATTGGCAAACATTCTCCGGTAACATTGCTGGGCTGTTTTTACATGGTCACTCATGTAATACGCATAACCCAGGTAACGCAGCGCCTGCTGATTGGCCGGATCAGCCGACACAATAGGTTGCAGGTAGTCAATGGCTTCATCAAACTGTTGTTCCTGGAAATAATCCAGCACTTTGTTCTTATCAATGGACGAAGGCTGAGCCAGCGCAGTAAGTGCCAGCAACAGACAAATAACGGAGCATAAAACAGGCTTTTGCATATAGGTTGGTACTGATGGATAAAAAGGAAACAGGCGCCGGAATAACCAACGCCCGGCAGGGGGTGTACTACTAAATGGAGGTGAGATTCAAGTGTGGCAGGAATCCATAAAAGAAAACAGCTTTTTTTTTTTTAGCCACTATCTTTGCCCTATTCAACTCAAGGGGTGCCTTGCCGCCGCCAAAAGCGGCCGCTGAAAAACAGGCTGAGATTATACCCATTGAAAGAACTTGCTTCTTTCAGCCACCTGATCCGGATAATACCGGCGTAGGGAAGAGGAATAATACTTACCGGTGCATAACTTATGCACCTGCCTCCCTTTGGGTTCATACAATCATAAATAATCTACCAGGTATGAACTTGTCAGAATGGATAACCCTGCTGAGGCAGCAATTAGCCGAAACACCTTTTATTCAATGGGTCGCACTGGCACTGGGCGTATCAGAAGTGCTTTTTGCCAGGGCCAATAAAATATGGCTGTACCCTACCGGCATAGGAGCTACCAGCCTCTCCATCTTTATTTTATTTGAAGCCGGCTTGTATGCCGAATGCCTGTTGAACGGCTATTATATTGTCATGAGTGTATATGGCTGGTGGTACTGGATCAAAAAAGAAATGAGCCGCCCGTAAAAATTACACGTAGCAGCCGGCAGGAATGGATCACCGTAGCCCTCATTGTAGTACTGGGCTTTGTCTTGTTGTCATTCTTGCTCAAGCAATACACCCCTTCTACCGTTCCTTATTGGGATGCCTGGGTAAGTGCCACCGCCTGGGCAGGTATGTGGTTACTGGCCAAACGGAAATTAGAGAACTGGCTTTTACTCAACTTATCAAATGCCTTTGCCATTCCCTTACTCCTGCACAAGCAGTTGCCATTATATGCCGGCCTCACCCTTTTCCTGTTTATTGTAGCCATTCAGGGATACATCAGGTGGAATAAGCTATTGAAGAAAGAACAAAGCATACAGAACACAGGAGACAGCATACAGCAGGTAGAATACAGCGCTTAGAATACAAAAGACAGAATACTGATTAAAGAATTTAGAAGACTAAATATATGACTACAATAGCCCATCCAGGCAGTGTGATACCGGCTGAATTAACAAATACCATCAGAGAACTGGCGCCTGTGGCAGAAAAACTCGGCAAGTTGCATGACCAGCAATTGGCCATTATATACGACCAGGGTTGGTTCAATTTGTTTGTACCCAAAGTATATGGCGGATTGGAACTTTCCTTACCCGCTGCACTCCGTACAGAAGAAGCATTGGCCTGGACAGATGGCAGTACGGGTTGGACAGTAACCCTGTGCAGCGGTGCCAACTGGTTTGCCGGTTTCCTGGCGCCATCTGCCGTACAGGAAATTTATACCAATAAAAAGGTTTGCCTGGCAGGCAGTGGCCGGCCTTCAGGCATTGCCCAGGTAACACCAGCGGGATACCGTATTACCGGAGAATGGCACTATGCTACCGGTTCTTTGCACGCTACTGCATTTACCGCCAACTGTACAATAGAAAAAGACGGGGTGCTGTTGCAAGATGCCGCAGGAAATCCATTGATACAATCATTTTGGTTTTATCCCCATGAGGTCAATATCATCCAAAACTGGCACTGCATCGGTATGATGGCCACCGCCAGTCATGGTTTTGAAGTGAAAGGAGTAACCGTTCCTGTCAATAGAACATTTATTCTTGAGCCCGGCAAAGCAGTGCTGGAACATCCGGTTTACCATTTCCCTTTTCTACCCTTTGCCGAAGCTACCCTGGCAGTCAACTATTCCGGCATGGCCGTACGGTTCCTCGATCTTTGCCAATCCTTATTTGAAGATAAACTCAATAATCCCCACAATAGCAAACATATCCAGGCACCACTTCGCGAGACCCTGCAGCAGGCAACCGCAGCACTGCAACAGGCCAGAGATGCATTCTATGCAGCCATCGAAACTGCCTGGCAAGCCATGCTTACACAACAGGCGGTTGCTGCTGAGCTACTGCAAGCCATCAGTCATACCAGTCGCCGCCTAGCCACCATTGCCCGGCAACAAGTGGATACCTTGTATCCATTTTGTGGCATTACTGCCGCCAACCCTTCCACTGAGATCAACCAGGTATGGCGCAACCTCCATACTGCCAGTCAACATTCACTGCTGGTATATCCTCAATCATGATGTGTTGGAGTTAGCTATGAGCGGCGAGCTAAAACACCGTAACACAAATACAGTATAACCAAAACGATAATAGTATCTTTAGGCCTGGTATCACCAGGCTTTATTCTTTTATGATCTTCTTGCCAGTTTATGTGGCAAAGCAAATCGTTCGTGCAGCAATCGTACACAAAGTATCGTCTTACTAATATGTACTTACCAACCCCTGGCAACCACTGGAAAATCCATCACCGTAGCAAACGATTGAAAGGCAACCTCGCATCGGGCAGTGTATTGCAGGCCCCCGCTTTAGCGGAAATAATGCTGAACGGCAAGTTCAAAACAACGAAAGGTGCAAATTCAGCAATACAGGTGCAATATGTAGAATAAACGAATCGACAAGTTAAGTTATACAACGACCTAGAGAACCCCTCCCTACTTCATGATATTGTATTTAAACCAAAAACCATCATACAGGTATGCAAAATTGTAACACAAGCAGGCATGCTGATGCCCGGTTAAGAATGAAAAGGTTGCTTCGCGTCATACGACTGACAACCCTTCTACTATTTACAGGGATACTCCATGCGGCTGCACAAAACATTAACGGAACTGTACTCGATGAAAAAAATGCGCCCATTGAAGGCGCTTCCATTGTAATTACGCCCGGCGATAAGGGAACCACCTCCAACAAGGATGGGAAATTCACCTACAGCCAATTAACGCCCGGCACCTACAAGCTGGAAGTTTCTTTTGTGGGATTTGAATCGCAAACAAAAGTGGTTACAGTTGGCAGCGGTACTTCGGCTACCGTAAGTTTCACCTTGAAAATCAGTGACACAAAAACAGAAGCCACCGTAGTAGTCACCGCTTTTGGTGTAACCGCCCAAAAGCGATCACTGGGCTATTCCTTACAGGAGGTGAAAGCACAGGCCATCACCGAATCGCACCAACCCAACCTGGTGAATGCCTTACAAGGTAAGGTAGCCGGTGTGCAGATCACCAATTCGGGTGGCGCTCCCGGAGCATCGTCCATCATGCTCATCCGGGGAGGTACTTCACTAAGTAATAACAACCAGCCCTTGTATGTTATTGATGGTATCCCGATGGATAACAGTACCCAGGTTACACAGGGCACCAACCTGGTGGGCCAATCGGCGCCGGCTTCCAACCGGGCCATTGACCTCAACCCCGAAGATATTGCCAGCGTAACCGTATTGAAAGGCCCTGCCGCTGCAGCCTTGTATGGTTTACGGGCTGCTTCGGGTGCCGTGATCATTACTACAAAAAAGGCGTAGCCGGTAAAGCAGTGATCAGTTATTCCGGTACCGCTTCTTTTGATCATGTGAGCAACCTGCCCGATATGCAAAGCACTTACAAGCAGGGTGAGCAAGGTGTATTTGATCCGGCCTCCACAGGTTCCTGGGGACCTAAATTCAACGCAGGCGAAGCTATTTATGACAACCTGGGCAATTTCTTTAAGTCGGGCTTTACCCAACGGCACGATATCTCTTTCAGTGGCGGCAATGACCGTACCACCTTCTATGCCTCAGGTTCTTACTTCGATCAGGATGGTATTGTAAAGAAAACCGATTTCAACCGCAAATCATTCCGGGTGGCAGCAGATACCCGCATCAGCGATAAATTCAAAGTAGGCGGTAGCGCCAACTATGCCCGCACCGACCGGCGTTATGTATTACAAGGTAAAGGAGTGGCCGATGGCTCTACCTCCAATACCGGTGGTGGAGGTACCATGCTGGCAGTCATGTTCTGGCCCAAAAATGATGACATGCGCAATTACCTCAAGCCAAATGGTACACAAAGAACCATTACTGGTACCGACAATCCTTATTGGGGTATTGAGAACAACCCGATCAATGATAAAGTCGACCGGTTCATTTTTGTAGGTAATGCCATCTATGATCCCTTCAGGTTCTTAAACATTACCTACCGCCTGGGTACGGACTTTTACACAGATAACTTTTCCAGTATCCGTGCTGTCGGAACAACTATCCTTGGGGAAGAAAAGGGAGCCCTCTCACAAAATACCCGCAATAGCCAGATATCCACTTCTACTTTGCTGGTAACAGGAAAACACGCCATTAATGATATAAATCTAAGTCTTACCCTCGGTAATAATATTGAAGATTACAGGTCTCAAACCCAATACTGGTATGGCCGTAATTTTATCGATCCTACCTTCCCCAGCATCAACAATGTGAATCCAGGCGACCGAACTATCTCACAAACCATTGAGCGACGCAGGATCTTAGGTTTGTTTGGCGATTTCAATGCCGACTGGAAAGGCATTGTTTACCTCAATGTACGCGGTAGAAATGATTGGTCTTCTACCCTGCCGGTAAACGCCCGCTCTTTCTTTTATCCTGCCTTCAGCACCTCCGTGGTAGTAACCGATCTGCTGGATGAACTGGGCGTGAAAGCCACCGGCAAGCTACTATCCTATGGTAAGATCAGGGCTTCCTGGGCACGGGTAGGTAAGGATGCCCCATCGCATGTATTGAATACCACCTTAGCAAACGTCACCAATACATTTACCATCAACCCACGTGGGTTTATCCTGAACTCCAATAGTTTTTTTGGTAACCCTTCCCTTCGACCCGAATTTACCAACTCATTGGAATTAGGCGCTGAGGCAAGGTTCCTTGACAACCGCCTGGGATTTGACTTTACGTATTACAGAACAGTCTCTGACGATCAGATACTTCTCACACGGACACCCCCTTCATCAGGTTCATTCCTGGCCTACCTGAATGGAGGTTCCATCAAGAATACAGGGGTGGAATTGATGATCAATGGTACCCCCATCAAACAAAAGGATTTTACCTGGCAGGTAGACCTCAACCTGGCCAAAAATACCGCTACAGTTGAATCATTACCCGGCGCATTGGACCGTGTTGAATTGTCCGATGCCTGGGCCGCCGGCAATGTGGCGCAGGGTGCTGCCTTCTTGCGTGGTAGCTTATTTGGCATCAATGGTAATGTGTGGAAACGCAATGCAGCAGGTCAATTATTATTGGCCAATAATGGTTATCCGCAAGTACAATCCACCAACCAGAATATTGGCGACCGTAACCCCGATTGGGTGGGTGGCATCACCAATACCTTCACCTATAAGCAATTCTCACTGGCCTTTATGTGGGATGTGCGCATTGGCGGAGACATTTACAATGCCACCGAAAACTACCTCGTACGGGCAGGCTTAAGTACTAAAACACTCAACCGGGGCAGCTCTATGGTATTTGACGGTATTATAGAATCCAGCGGCGCCAAGAATACCCAATCCGTAGTACTGGATCAGAATTTTTATCAAACCTTGTATCCTTTTATCGGTTACGATTTTGTGGAAGATGGTTCCTGGTACCGCATGCGGTATGCCACACTTAATTATACCCTTCCCAAAAACTGTTGGGCAAAACGCCTTTTACCAATGCCATCGTATCCGTTACCGGCCGCAACCTTATCCTGATCACCAATTATTCGGGTGTTGATCCGGAAGTATCAGGTAGTGGCGCCGGTGTTGGAGGCAGTGGCTCCTTTGGTTTTGATAACCTGGGTATACCCGCTACCCGCGGCGTGGACATCAGTTTGAAAATAACACTCTAAAACTACCGATTATGAAAAGTATAAAAACCAAGCTCAATTATACCATACTGGCCATGGCCTTATTAACGGCCAGCTCCTGCAAAAATACCTGGATGTAAACAAAGATCCCAATAACCCCAGCGCATTGCCGGCCCATAACCGGTTGGTGGGCGCCATCACCACCACCAATGGCGCTTCCATGTGGCGGGGCGAACGGGAAATAGCGGGGTAACCCAATACGGCGTCACCAAATTGCTCACAGGTACCAACCGCAATGCAGAAACCTGGCGCTTCACCGCCAGCTACTTCTTCTGGCAAAATGTTTATGTATTTACCATGCCCAATTGTATGGACCTGATCGTGCTGGGCAAAAGAAAACAACCTGCATTTTGCAGGAGCCGGGCAGGTATTACTGGCCATCAACCTGGGTATGCTGGCCGACCAATATGGCTCCATCGTAGCCCGCGATTTTTATGATGGCAATGCACAGATCAACCTCCTGCCAAAAATGGACGATGGGCCCACCGTTTATCGCTATATTGATTCACTGCTGGCAGATGCTGTTACCAAGTTTGATGGCGTCAATACCACGCCCCTGAATTTCAGTGGTGGTGACATTATGTACCAGGGCGATGTGAACAAATGGAAACGCCTGGCCTGGAGCTTACGGGCAAGGTATATGAACCACCTGTCTAAAAAGGCAGCCAGTACAACAGCGCCAACATCATTGCTGCTTGTAACAATGCTTTCAATGCAGATGGCATGGATGCCCAGTTTGCCTATATTGCCGGAGCCCAGCAAACAGATGAAAACCCCTGGTCGAGCTGGGGAGGTTTTACAGACCTGACCAATCCCAGGTATTTTACCTGGTCGCAGTTCTTTGTCAACATCCTCACTAAATTCCCGGTTACAGAAACCAGTTACCAGGACCCCCGCATCAGCCGCATCATGAAGCCCGCTACTTCCGATGGGCAATACCGTGGCTTGAGGTCCGGCGCAGGACTGGCAGGTGGCATGGATGGCAGTGGCACCTTTACCAATGAAGCCGACTATGGGCCCTTTAGTAAGAGTGGCTATTATACCAATACCATTTCACCTTTCCCTTTTATCACCTATTCTGAGGTGAAGCTGATACAGGCAGAAGCCAGCTTACGGGCAGGCAGCAAACCCGATGCATTGGCTGCTTACCGCGAAGGCGTCACCGCCAATATGCGCAAGCTGGGTGTTACCACCGCCGAGATCAATACCTACTGGACTGCCCAGGATGCCGATGGGCTAAGTACCCATTTTGACAACCTCACACAGGGGCTAAGCCATATCATGCGGCAGAAATACATTACACAATGTCTCAACCCCGAAACCTGGGTTGATATGCGGCGTATGGATTTCAGTACAGCCATCTACGGCCCTTCACTGAGAAGACCAGCCAATATCAACAATGTGATATTCGACGTAGCCAATCCCAATCAATGGATACGGGCCATGATCTATGAAACGAATGAACAAAACCGCAATCCACAAGCAGTAGGTGATAATTCGGAGAAATACCGGTTACTGACACCACTGTGGTGGGATACCCCATAGGATATTGCAACCGCGATCTATTCGATTGTGAGGATGGGTAAGTGGAAATAACTTTTAGTGGGCAGAATATCCAAGGGAGAGAGGGTGTATCGGGTACGATACATCCTTTTTCATTTGAGTTGCTGATGAAGACACGCTAACCCCTATTTTTGATCAATGGAACAGGCTACCAATACCGTGCAATGGATCGTCCAAAAGAATGTAACCAACCCCAACGATTTAGATGGATTAAGGGAGGCATGTAAGCTTATCAATGTGAATTGTATAGAGGTAAATATTATTCCTTTTACGGATGAATTACCAGCCTTTGAAATAAAGCCTTGCAACGTTTATTACGGATCAACCACTTTTACGGGCCTTATCCATGAGCGTGTGCAAGACAGAAAAGGGTTATTTTTTGACCCGGTGGCTTTTTCAATGGAAAACTATATTGAACACTGGGGTAAGCATATGCTCAATTTTGAAGCCTCGATCATCACCTTTAAGGAACTTATGGAGCGTGATCATGATAGTGAAAAAATGTTATTTATCAGGCCCAATAACGATGACAAATCATTTTCAGGAGAAGTGAGAAAATTCAGTGAGATAGCAGGCTGGTACCAGCAACTGGCGTCGATAGAGAATTTGAACCTGAACCTGGATACAAGAATCGTTGTATCAGAGCCCTATAATATACAATACGAGTGGCGCCTTTGGATAGTGAATAAGCAAATAATTGCGGCATCGAAATACCGGGAATACTTTAAGCTAACCAAAGAAGCCGGTTGCCCGACCGCTGTGAAAACGTTCGCAGAAGACAGATGCAAGGAATATACCCCGCACGATATTTTTGTAATGGATATCTGCCTTTGCGGAGATGCCTATTATATTGTTGAATGTGGCTGTATGAATGGCGCCGGCTTTTATCATGCGGACATTTCTGCCATTGTAGCGTCTGTAACAGCTTACTTTAGAAAGAACTGTCAATAATTTTACTGATAAGCTTAAGCCTTCTTCTTTTCCTGCGGCTTTTGCAGGGTTCATCCCAGATCCGCCAGAAAATCGGGTTGATTGCAGGTGAGTCGGCCGGTTAATTTCCATTCAACACCCGGTTGTATCACTTTCATCAGGAAATGATTCCAACCCTGGTGCAGTTTGAAGTACATAAGCCTTGGCCCTTCCATTGGTGTAGGATCCCTGTCAATCGACAACCTGATCATTCTCAGGTTTAGCCCGAAAATTTTCCAAATCAACAGTATTTATGCAACGAGTTCACACTATAAGCTATCATTCATCCGTTACATAATTCCTTAAACCCATTAGCTTGTACACCAGTATCTACACTGACCAGGCCAAAAAGCCTGTGCATAAACTATTCCGGGATGCCCTGGATAGGACTTATGATCAATGGTCAGACATTAGAGATTATGTGTTTCAAAACAGGCCGGGGACAGAGGAATTGTGGTACTTCAACAGCAAGGTAGGTTGGCATATTCGCCTGAGATATCATAAACGGGTGATCGTATACTCCATCCCCTGCGATCAGTATTTCGTAATCCTGCTGGTATTGGGCGAAAAAGCAGTAGGAGAAGCCCTGGACAGCAGTATTTCATCAGCTACCAAAACAATCATCCAGCAATCAGCGGCACACACAGAAGGGAGAGGTTGCTATTTTGTTGTCAACGAACAAGACGCCGGGATAGACTACCTCATCAAAGACCTGAAAAAACTCCTGGCCATCAAACTCTTTCTATAAAATCCTTTCAGGCGCCCCATCATAAGAATAGTGTTTACAACAAATTACGCAATATGTTCTTGTAATCGAACTATCCATGGTCAGGATGGAATATGCGTGTAAACCTGGAGCGTTTTTATAAAATGGAGCAAATGGGGGCAGCCGCCTGATGCTTATCAAGGCTATTATTGAGTAAACTCAGTACCAAACGGTGGCAGGTGTAGTATCTTTGATGAAAATCCAGGAGATATGAAAACACTTTTCGTTGCTACCGATTTCTCCAATGCAGCTCACAATGCTTTATTATATGCCCTGGCCATGGCCAAACCCTTCGGCGCAAAGGTCATCCTATTTCATGCTTACCAGGTGCAGGTGCTGGCTGGGGTAGATACAGCAATGCTTGTAGCTGAAACCGACACGAAGAAAGTAGTGGAAGACCGGCTGCGGCAGCACCTCCTGGCCATTAATGAAAGTGAAGTTGATATTGAACTATTATATGGTGAAGGACCCGCTGCAAGGACCATCCTGGAAACCGCTGTAGCGCAAGGAGCTGATATGATCATCAGCGGCATGAAAAACCATGGCAAAACCTTCCGGCAATTCTTTGGCAGTACAGTTACAGAATTGGCACAAGCCTCCACACTACCCCTCATTGTAGTACCCGAAACAGCCAGTTATCGACCTCCCCATAAAATAGCCCTGGCCAGTGATATAGCACCTGAAACGGATTCACGAACACTGGACAGCCTGGCTACCATTGGCGAACGTTTTCATTCTAAACTATACATTGTACGCGTGATCAGAGACCGGTTTGAAGAAGTTTATGAATTATTGCACCGGCCTGCTAAGCTAAACCGCCTGCCCAATACACTCGAAACAGAATATACCTATACACAAAACAAGAGCGTACCAGAAGCGCTGGATTTCTTTATCCATGCAGCGCAGATCAATCTGCTGGCTATGGTGCCACATAAACATACCCTCCTGGAAAAATGGTTCTTCAAAAGCAATACAAAGGCCATGATCTTTAAAAGTGATATACCATTACTGATATTGCCGGAGGGAGAACGTAAATAAATATCGTTTACTTATGCATACTTCTGTCAGGTTGTACTTGTCGAAGGGTGGGTCGCCCTCCCTAGGGCGGCTCACCCTGGCCTAAAGGAGCCTGTCGAAACCGTCTTCTAAAACTAACATTTTCACTGTCTACCTTTCAACAAGCTCAAGGTGACAGGTTAAGTAAACGTCATTGTTGTTGATTAAAAAAGTCTCCCATTGCGGGGAGACTTTTTACTTGGACATTGATATGTGGTATTAGCAAAAACAGTTGAATGGCTGCTTTGTAAACGCAGCACTTTTTAAAGACCCGCCCGCCCACAGGCGAGCCACTCACCACTAGCCTATCATACACCCCTGGAGGCATTGTACAATTCGTACCAATCCTGGTTGTCCAGGTCGATGTTAAAAGCATTTGCAATATTGCGGATCCTTTGTTCACTGGTAGTACCAATAAGCGGCAATGCCCCCAACTTTACCAGCCAGGCCACGGCGATCGACTCCTGGTCGGCCCCGTATTTTTACCAATCTCCTGCAGTTTGGCGCGTACCCGTACGGCCTGTTCAGACTGGCCATTGGCAATTTGCCCCGCAGCCAAAGGCGCCGAAGCCAGGGGACGCATGTAACGTTGCTTGCTGTAATCTACCTGCCCATTATCAAGGGCAGTCGTATTTAATAAGTTCAGCTCCACATGATTCGTTACCAGGGGCGTTTTAAGAAGAGCCGCCAATAACTGGTGCTGGAAAACAGAAAAATTCACCACACCAATATTCTTCACCTTGCCCGATTCTTTGAGACGTTGGAGCGTAAGGGCCGTTTCTTCCAGGTTAGATATGGGATCGAGGTTATTGAGCAGGAAAATATCTATATAGTCAGTCCTAAGTTTCTTCAAAGAACTTTCCACACTTTTCAGGATATGGTCTTTGGAAGTATCGCAATAGCGCACGCGCACATCAGGGCGTGAAGCGTGTGGTTCCAGTATACCGCATTTGGTAAAGATGACCAGGTCTTCTCTTTTAATAGAACCCTGTGTGATCACATGGCCAAAGAGCTCTTCACAAGCATAGCCGCCATAAATATCGGCATGATCAAAAGTATTGATACCCAGTTCGAGGCACAGGTGGATCGTTTTCTCCATGGCCTTTTCCTTGTTGTCAACTTCCTGCCACCGGTAAAAACCATAAATAGCCGGTGATACCTTGGGGCCTGCGTCACTTAAATAGATCTTTTTCATGTTGTTTAATACAGGTTAAAATGGATACGTATCAGGATGAAAGATAGTAATTTTCTATCAATTTAGTAGGGAATGGGGATGCCCCTCTAATTGCTTACAACTAACTACTGGCTTTTTCTACGCCATCGCCAGCCGGAAAACTGGCCCCTGTATAGGTTGCATCAGCGTTAGACCTTGCATTGATCATTTCGGCCGAAAGATCGTCCGCTGTCAAACCACCAGTGGCGGGGCCACCCCGGCAGGCAGTTCATGAAAAGGTTCCTGCACTACCCCGTCGGCTTGTACCAGCCTGATCAATTCTTCCATATTACGGCGGGCAGCACTGATGTATTCCTCATCATTGCGGATGGTGGACAGGTATTTGAGCGCCTTTTCATCATGCGTAAAAATGTCTTGGCGGCACGGTCCGCAATATCGGCTGTATACCCCAATATTTTCAACACATCTACACCCACCCGCAGGCTGGTATCGAGGGTTTCGCGGTAAATATGCAGCATCCCCGCATTCATAAGGTCGTAGGCATCGTACCGATTGGACGACCGGACCAACATTTGCAGGTTGGGAAAATGTTTTTAATGGTATCAATTACCTCCAACCTCTTCTTTCCATCGCCTATGGCGATCACGATGAGCTTAGCCTTATGGGCCCCGGCTATTTCCAGCAGGTTATGCCGGCTGGCATCGCCATAATATACTTTGTACCCAATGCGGCGCAGCCAGTCAACATTGTCGCTATCCGTATCGAGGATCGTAGTACTGATTTTATTGGCCCGCAAAAAACGGCCTATCGTATTGCCAAAATGGCCATAACCGGCAATGATCACGGGATTGTTCTCTTCCTGTACATCACTTTCACGTACCTGGAGGGTGGCGGCTGTAACGGCACACAAGCGGGGCACGATCCATTTTTCATTCACCATCATCACCAACGGGGTAAGGGCCATACTTAGGGCCACTACCGCCATCATGATATCCGTCAGTTCTTTGGAGAGGATACCGCCCTGTGAAGAAAAACTGATGAGCACAAAGGCAAATTCACCGATCTGGCTAAGACCAACAGCAAAGATGAAATTCTGCGCAGTACTCATGCGAAATGACTTCCCTACCACAAACAGTATCGCCATTTTAAGCAAAAGCACAGCCAATACCAACCCCAATATGAGGAAAGGATGGGGTAATATGAGTCCAAAATTGATGGAAGCGCCCACAGCAATGAAGAAGAGGCCGAGGAGCAATCCTTTGAAAGGGTCAATATCACTTTCCAGTTCATGGCGGTATTCACTGTTGGCCAATACCACCCCCGCCAGGAAGGTGCCCAGGGCCGGACTTAGGCCTACTGAGGTCATCAATACTGCAATGCCCACCACCAGCAACAACGCAGTGGCAGTAAACATTTCGCGCATCCCTGTTTTGGCAATCAGCCTGAACAAAGGACGCATCAGGTAGCGCCCCGCTACAATGATAAACAATACAGAACCCAGGGTCATGAGCGTTTGGGCCCAGGCAGGCAGTTCACCTACCCATCCATTGTTGTGGGCAACTGCGTGGCTACCGCTACTGTCGCCACTATTGACAGCCAGCAGGGGAAATAAGGCCAGCATGGGGATCACAGCTATATCCTGGAAAAGGAGTACAGAAAAAGAGCTTTGACCTGCGGCAGTTTGCATCAATCCTTTCTCTTGCAAAGACTGTAATACAATGGCAGTAGAGGAAAGAGAAACGATCATGCCCAGGGCCAGGGCTTCGCGCCAACTGACATTAAACAGCATCGTAATACCAGCCACTACAATGGCCGTAAGCACTACCTGCATACCCCCATGCCCAGGATGGAGCGACGGAGGCGCCAAAGGCGGAAGGTTCCAGCTCCAGGCCGATCACAAACAACATCATGACGACACCAAACTCGGCAAAATGCATGAGGTCCTCCCCTTCTTTACCAATGAGTTTCAGACAGGCGGGACCAATAATAATACCCGCAATGAGGTAACCCAATACAGAGCCCAGCCCCAATCGCTTTGCGATGGGAACCATAATAACTGCCGATGCGAGGTAAAGCATGGCCTGGAAGAAAAATGAATCTTGCATAGTCGTGATTGCAAATTTAGGTTACCCGGACCGGTTCTCCATACGAAGGCTATTTACATAGTACAGCCTGGCAGACTTAGCCCCGGCCAGATGTTACCCGTTGATTTACTGTGGGTTTTGCAGGTGGTAAGGAATTGTCGCAAGAGACCCTTATTTTGTCGCTTCTACCCTGCCGGCAAACCGGCACAAGCAGTAAATTTGTATCATTACCTTACACTCAAAAGTTGACTTATGGCTTCCAGTATGAAAAGCGCCCCTGCCCCGGATATTGATGCCTATATTGCCGGCTTTCCAAAAGAGGTACAAGCTGTATTACAACAGATCCGCACCACCGTCCGGGCCGCTGCACCTGCTGCACAGGAAGACATCAAATATGCAATGCCCGCATTTATACTCAACGGGCACCTGGCACTATTTGCCGCCTTCAAAAATCATATCGGTTTCTTCCCCGCGCCTACCGGTGTAAAAAGCTTTGAAAATGACCTGGCAGCCTACAAAACGGGCAGGGGGTCCGTCCACTTTCCCTCAACAAACCCATGCCATTGGACCTGATCACTAAAATTGTCAAGTACTATATTAAAAGGAATGCAGCAGCCGCGAAAGAGAAAGCAAAAGCCAAATAATAATCTTCTCCCATAATCTACAAGGCCCATGTTTCTCTGATGGAATATGCCAGGTGGAACTTTCATGAGTCATGATAATTTACCACACCAGTCAATTACCTGGATACCGGTAGTTTGGAATAACGATTTCCAAGGATTGTTACCAAGCTGTCCGCCCTATATTTTTGCGGGAAATTTTTCCTTTTTAAAACGAAGTCATGAAAAAAATTGGTGTATTAGCTGGTACTTTATTATTTTCAATAGTTCTGTTCGCTCAGAATGGAGCCTATTCCAAAGGTGATAAATTGTTGAATATTGGCCTGGGTCTTAATTCTTATTACAGTGGTGGTATTCCTTTTGGCGCTTCTTTTGAAGTGGGCATAACAGATGACATCAGTGTGGGTGCTAATTTTGACTACCTCTCCCATAAGTATAAAGGGTTAGGTGATTACAAATTCACGGCCTTGTATTTCGGAGCAAGAGGATCCTACCATTTCAACACCTTATTGAATATCGAAAATAACAAGTTCGATGTGTATGCCGGCGCTACACTTGGATACCGCACTTTCAGCTGGAAGGATGGTTATTCCGGAACAGGACTTAAATCCAGCTATGGCAGCGGCTTATACCTGGGTATCCTGGCTGGTGGTAAATATTATTTTTCTGACAAAATCGGAGCTTTTGTTGAGCTCGGCGCCATTGGGTCTACCAATGCCCGTATCGGCGTTGCCTTCAAGTTCTAATTTAACTTATTTATTGATGAATGCCTGCAAGCCTATGCTTGCAGGCATTTTTATTTATACTAAGAAGTACTGACCCAAATAGCCAGGGCCCCATTGATTTAAACCAGCTTATGAAATACATTTTTTAACTTTAGCTAATCTCATCAGATAAGTTTAAAGCATTCATAATGGACATTACAAGAATAGGTTCTAAGCCTTCCGGCAAAGGCCCGGGCGACTGGTTTACTGGAAATGTACGTATTGACCCATTGTTTGATGCCAATGAGGCAAGGCGCGCAGCAGCAGCCAATGTAACCTTTGAGCCAGGGGCAGAACGGCCTGGCACACCCATCCGCTTGGGCAAACGTTGATCATTACTGCCGGCTGTGGTTGGGTACAACAGGAAGGAGGGCCCATTGAGGAGGTACATCCTGGCGATGTAATATGGTTTCCACCAAATAAAAGACATTGGCATGGCGCTACCGCCACCTGTGGAATGACGCATATAGCTATACAGGAAAACCTGGATGGAAAAGTGGTAGAGTGGATGGAAAAAGTGAGTGATGAGCAATACGGCGCCCTGTAAAAATTGCTTAGACCGTAATCGTTAAATCCTCCTCTATGGAATCAGGTTGCTTTTACGCGCCATCTTCCGGAAACGCAGGATCAGAAAACCCGAAGCGAATGTAAGGCCTGTAATAAGCCCCAGCCAGATGCCTGGCGCCCCAAGATCAAAATGAAAAGCAAACAGGTAACCCACAGGGATACCGATCACCCAATACGCAATGGTTATAAAAATAGTAGGCGCTTTTACGTCTTTAATACCACGCAACAAGCCTGCACTGATCGCCTGCGTACTGTCGGATATCTGGAAGACCGCAGCAAACAACAACAGCAATCCTGCCAGTTTTACTACCTCCACATCGTTATTGAAGAATTGAGGTAACACATTGCGCAGCACGGAGAAAATGATGGCGCAAAAGATGCCATAACCCAGGGCTGTAAAGATCGTGCTCTTACCAATGACCCGGATTAACGGCCAGTCTTCCCGTCCGTACGCATTACTCACGCGTATGGACCCAGCTTGTGCTAACCCCATTGATACCATAAAGGTAAAAGAAGCAAGACTGAGTGCAATTTGATGTGCTGCCAGTGTAACGGCGCCGAGGGTTCCGATAATGATGCTGGAAACAGCAAATGCACCGGCCTCCATACCTAATTGCAGACTGCTGGCAGTACCGATATGCAATAGTTCGCCCATCGTCTTTTACTTAGCTTCCACTGGCTTTTACTAACGGCTATATATTTTCTAAAAGTCCGGTGCTTTAGTATAATGATGCCCAGTACAATAAATATGAGTGTCCGGGTGATGAGCGTAGCCCACCCCGCTCCTATTAGTTCCAGGCGTGGAAATCCTGCATTGCCATAGATCAACAACCAGTTGAGCAATACATTGACAGGAAGGGCAGACAAGGACAGCAGCATAGCTGTTTTGGTAAACTCAACCCGTCAGTAAACTGTTTGAGTGTCATGAATAGCAACATGGGGATCAGTGAGAAACTCATGAGCTGCATAAAAGGGATGGCCAGCTGCACGACCTCCGGATCCTGCCCAAGATGGTATAAGATATTTTTTCCGAATACGAGGCCTAAAGAAATAATGATCGCGAAAACCGCGCAAAGGATGAATCCATTGAAAAAATAATGGGAAACCTGCTTTGAATCGTACCGCCCATTGGCCATGGATACCATCTGCGATACCGCGATGGTCATGCCAATTCAAATACAAAGGGGATATTCACCGTGGCCAGCACCAGGGAAACAGCTGCAAGTTGTTTGTAACTAACGGCTCCCACCATCGCAGCATCGATGATGTGCAATGACATCTGCGCCAGCTCTCAATTACGATGGGTATGGCCAGTTTAATAGTCGATGACGCCTCTATCCTTAATCCGGTACTTTGATCCTGCATAACAAGCTACAAATGTAATAAGGTTTACAGGCATATCAGTGAACCAGTTAAAAGGTTTAGCCGACAGATAAGTTGCTGGGCAGCAATACCCTTGAATACCATAGAGATAACCAGGATAGTGGAGTTTTGTGTATATTCGCTACCACAAGAAGCAAGATATGAAAGCAGCTGCATTATTCGTTTTAGCATTGATAAGCCTTAGCGCCTATTCACAGTCTACGCTCAATAATTACAAATACGTGCTGGTACCCGAAAAGTATGACTTTGCAAAATCAGAAAACCAATACCGGTTGAATAGTTTAACCCAAATACTACTGGAAGAAAAAGGATTCACGGCTTTTGTGGGCAATACCAACTTACCCCGGCAGTAGCTGCCAACAAGTGTAATGCACTGAAAGCCGAAGTGGTGGAGAAAAGAGGGCTATTTGTTACCAACCTTACGCTGCTGCTCAAAGACTGCCAGGGCAATATCATCTTCAAAAGCAAGGAAGGCAAAAGCAGGGAAAAAGAATTTGATGCTGCCTACTCACTCGCTTTACGGGATGCTTTCACCTCCCTGAACAATACACCATATCAATATGACAGCACCACAGTCATGCAGCCAGCACCAGCTACCATGACACCAACGCCAGCGCCGCCGGCAACTGCTCCAGCACCAGCACCAGCCACCACACCAGTAGCTATAACAGAAGCTACGGGCACCTTATACGCACAGGCAACCGCCAATGGATACCAATTGATCGATACCACACCCAAAAAGTATTAACGCTGCTCAAAACCTCCCAACCCGATTATTTTATAGCAGAGGGAGGTGCCTCAGCCGGCATTGTTTTCAAACAAAACGGGGCCTGGGTATTTGAGTACTACAAAGACAATAAACTTGTCTCACAGCCATTGCAGATCAAATTCTAAGAGGAACAAAAGAGATTGGCTATTGCGGATTACCCAACGGTGATAGAATTCACCGCTTGAACAGTTCACCCTTCCGGACCGAATACCAGGCTATTAACTAAGGTCGGGCGTTTTACTTGTTGGCCTCCGCCTGATCTTTAGCAGCCATACCCTGGCCATCGTTCAGTTGAATATTCTTTTGTTGCTTGCCGCGCAATTTGATATTGAGCATTTCCACACCCAGTGAAAAAGCCAGGCAGGAATAAATAATGCTCTTGCTTACTTCCTGGTGAAAACCACTGGCTACCAGTACCACTCAATAACAACCAGGAAGGACAAGGCCAGCATTTGCAAAGAAGGATGTTTATTGATGACGCGGGTAACAGGACCGGCAAACAGCATCATTACCCCAATAGACACCACCACGGCAATGATCATGATGATCACATTTTCTACCAGTCCTACAGCCGTAAGGATCGAATCAAAAGAGAATACCGCATCTACCAGGATGATCTGGCCCAGTACAGAAGCTACAGACATAGAAGCCTTTTTGCCAGCGCCTTTCTCTTTATCCCCTTCTTCTTTCCTGACCAGCTTATGGTGAATTTCGAGGGTGCTTTTGATGATGAGGAAGACTCCACCGGCAATGAGGATGAGGTCTTTCCAGCTAAGGCCAATCGGGCCATCCGTAAGTCCTTTTACCTGAGGCAAGGTAAAGACCGCCTCTTTAAGACTGATGATCCAGTTAATTGAGAGCAGCAGCAGCACACGGAAGAGCATGGCCAGCAATAAGCCCGTATTGCGGGCTTTGCGCTGCTGTGCCTCCGGCAGTTTGCCAGCTACAATAGAGATGAAAATGATGTTATCAATACCCAATACGATTTCAAGGAAACAAAGGGTCAGGAGGCTTATCCATACTGCCGGGTCGGCAAAATTGGGAATCAGAAAATGGTCCATCTGTTATTGTTTTATTTACTCGGCAGGGAGGGGTTCTTTTTCTTCCGGTCCGTGATCATTTTTATCAGTACCGGTGCAGTAGTGATGACCACAATACCAATTATGATCTTATCAAGGTTGGCCTTTACCCAGGCATTTTCACCGAGCAGGTAACCCGCGGTTACAATGCTGCCGGCCCATGCACAGGCGCCGAGAATATTGTACAACGAAAACTTCCTGGGTTCCATCTTGACAATACCGGCCACGATGGGGGCAAAGGTACGTACTACGGGCAGGAAGCGGGCGATCATAATGGCGCCCCCACCCTTCTTTTCATAAAAAGCCTGTGCCTGGACCAGGTATTTCTTTTGAACAACCAACTGTCTTTTCTTTTCATCAGCATTTCACCGGAACGTTTACCAAACCAATAGCCCACATAATTGCCAATAATGGCTGCCCCGGAAATGAGCAATACCCAATACAGCAAATTCAATACAGGTTCCGTACCGGGGGCCACAGACTGCGCAATGATCATACCCGTAATAAACAGGAGCGAATCGCCGGGCAAAAAGAAGCCCGCAAATAAGCCCGTTTCTGCAAACACGATAAATACTACAAAATATAAGCCCCCATGGGCCATGATCCAATCGGGGTTCGTAAGGTTGTGAAACAGTTCCAACAATGCCGACATACTACTTTAGGTTTTAATGATCCAATTTGTTTGTGAATGCCTAATCAAAATCAAACAGCTCACCCAGGAAACCTTTTTTTCTTATGGGGTTTGGGATAATGGTTGTTGTTGTGTTTGTAATGATCGTTATCGTTCTTATAATAAGGGGGTTGATTATGCTGATAACCGGGATGCTGTTCCTGGCCTTTATTGTAATCCTCCTTGCCGGCATGGTGTTTTTGCTCCGCATACTCGAGCATTTTATCCAGCTCTCCTTTATCGAGCCAGATGCCACGGCAAACAGGACAATAGTCTATTTCAATACCGTTTCTTTCAGTCATGAGCAAAGTCTCATTACAGGATGGACATTTCATATTATTAAGTCGGGAAGTCCGGAAGTTGGAAAGTCCGGAAGCTATGAGTCCGGAAATTCTTTGGGCCGCCCCGTTTTTTGAATGTTAGGTAAATTCCGGAAGTTGCTTGGTTTGAAAATCCGGCAGTTAAAATGTTGATAAGAGCAATGGAGTGGAAGGATTACAGCCGGAATGACTGTATAGTTCCAGGATGGCCATATTGGTCGATCCGTATGAGGGGGATCAAAATAAAGTAAACCGAAAGAGGAAACTATAATAGGCAGGACGGGCGCCCTGATCATAACCATTCGGTGAAAAGGGGAGGCTATTGTCAACCTGTGTCCATTTTGCAGCCAGGGCATCCTGTGGCGAAGATTTCTTGACACATTTTACCTTGATCTGTTTTCTAACAGTAAGATGAAGGTCATTGTTGGGATTGGAGGCCAGGTGCGATTCGGCCAGGTAATCCGTGGCCGTAGTGGCGTTGTGCAGGGACCAACCAGGTTGATCGCCAGTCAATGCTTGTTGATACTGTGGGGTAGTGAAACTACAAAACACGATGAACAGTAGTCCCAGTATACACAACTGGGTCCGTACGGTTACTTGTTTCCAATTCAACAATATCTTACTGATCATACCTTGTTTCATAATTCCCGGCGGCGCGAAAATAGCGCAAAAACAGTTTTTAAACTGTTAAAGTGGGAGAAGAAGGGCTTTTGAGTCATTACCCCTAGGGTAGTCCTGGGGTACCGGAAGGGTAGTAAAGGCGCATTTTCTTAAATAAACGCCCCACTGTAGGATACAAAAAGTAGTCACAACAAGCCATATTATGCCATTGCAAACACCTTACTGGAAATTACCAGCACCATGATGAACCTGATTGCCTCGGGGCACACACTTCCTTTACACAAAATAATCCCCTTACTTTTCAACCTGATCCAGGATGACTACAAAAACGTCTTCAACATGCACAGGACTACAGCCGTTACATGCTTTATATCAATTAATGCGGTTTCGACAGGCTTAACCTTACCACCGGCATTTTTACAAGGTGACCTTCGGGATACCCTCTACCAATTACTTACTTCAATATCTGCTCAATCTTCTCCAACTCATCGCCCGAGAATGGCTTACTTTTCAAACATTGCAGTGAATCAGCCAATTGATCCGGACTGCTGGCGCCAATAAGCACAGAAGTAACACGCTGGTCTTTCAGCAGCCAGGCCAGGGCCATCTGGGCCAATGACTGCCCACGCTGCATAGCTATTTCATGGAGTTGTTGTATTTGGGTAACACGTGCCGGGGTAACCTCTTCTTCTTTCAAAAAGCCATGTTCCTTAGCAGCCCGTGAACCGGCAGGTATGCCTTTGAGGTATTTGTTGGTGAGCAGGCCTTGTGCCAGGGGAGAAAAGGAATACAACCTACCCCTTCCTCTTCCAGTACATCCAGCAAACCTTCTTCCACCCAACGCACAAACATCGAATATTTGGGCTGATGAATAAGGCAAGGGGTACCCAACTGACGTAGGATAGTAATGGCCTTACGCGCTTCTTCGGCGGGGTAATTGGAAATACCGGCATAAAGAGCCTTACCCTGTCGCACAATATGGTCCAGGGCGCTCATGGTCTCTTCCAGGGGCGTATTGGGATCCGGACGGTGGTGATAAAATATATCTACATAGTCCAGGCCCATGCGCCGGAGACTTTGATCCAAACTGGCTACCAGGTATTTTTAGAACCCCAATCACCATAGGGGCCTTCCCACATCGTATACCCAGCTTTGGATGATATGATCAGCTCATCGCGGTAACCCGCCAGGTCTTCCCTCAATATCTTACCAAAATTTTCTTCAGCACTGCCGGGGGAGGGCCGTAATTATTGGCCAGGTCGAAATGGGTAATGCCATTATCAAAAGCAAGGCGTATTATTTTACGGGAATTTTCCAATACATCTACATGGCCGAAGTTGTGCCAAAGGCCCAGGGAAATAGCAGGTAATTGGATACCGCTTTTACCGCAACGGCGGTATTGCATGGTACCGTACCGGTTGGAAGCTGGCTGGTAGTTAGTCATGCTTCCAAAGATAATCCGGCCCCTACAATTTACAAGGATTATTTACTATCTTAACCCGTTGTTTATACCGACCGGTTTATAAAAATGAGCCATGGAAGAAACCATTACACTTAGCATAACCTGTCCCTGCATCAACAGGAAAACTTTTGAGCACCCGGTAAAGAAAGCCGCCAAACAAAAAGCGCCCCCTGGCCGTGCAAATTGATTGCCCTTATGGGCATCAAAACTACTGTCTTAAAAGGATCACCATTGAACTGCCGGGTGGTATACAACCAGGTCACGATGAAGAAATACTTAGGGGCGAATAAAAAGCAAGTATTATGTCAGAACAACAACTACCAGCTCCGCCCATTCCCATCCAGGCTACTGCCGCCAAAGCAGCCGACAGCAGTTGGATAAGCTGGCAACAGCAGGAAAAGCAGGCCACACTGAAAAGACTGGAAAAACTGCATCCTGAATACCTGGCCGATCTTACGGATACCATGAGCGGATTACTACACCAGCAAAAAGGAATGGAAGCATTTTGGCAAACGGTACAAACACAACCGCAGCACAGTTATCATTTACACCTTACGCATAAAGATAAAGCACTGCTGAACCTGCCTTGGCAAATGGCCATCGACCGGGATGCCTATCCTTCGCTATATGTTTCGAAGGGAACCCGATAGTATCACGCTTTTGCGCTGGTTTATTTTTCGGCAAGGAGTGAACTGATCAATTCTTCAAACTCCTTTTTAAATGCTTCATAATGCTTACCCGTGGCAGGGCCATCATAACCGGTATGGATCTTGCGCACCTGGCCCTTCTTATCAACAAAGATGGTTGTAGGAAAACCTTGCAAAGGTTCAATCTGCGGCAGCGTTTTTTCGGTACGCTGAGGATCAGAAACAGCAGCCGTAGTGACCAGGAAAGGATAGTTCACACCCAATCTTTTTTTGAAAGGTAGCCAATGATTTCTTAGACCGCTCAAACTCTGTAGTACGTTCATACGCCAGGCCCAATATCTCCACACCTCTGTGCTTGTTCTTCTTGTAATAATCTACCAGGAACTGTGTTTCATCCATACAGTTGGGGCACCAGGAACCTAGTATTTGTATCACAACAACCTTGTTCTTATACTTCTCGTCATTGATAGATACCTGGTCGCCATCGGTAGAAGGGAAGCGGAAATTCAGTTTGCTTTCGCCTGGCCTAAGTTTTACTGCATCAAAACCATCGGGCAATTGCGCCTTGGCATCTTTATGGGCTACCCAGTTTTCAGTACCAGCCGCACCCGCATAAAAAACAGCCCGGGTAATGGTGCTGTCATTATCCAACCTGGCAGTAAAGAGGTACACATGACTGCCATCGAAGGCCGAAAGTTTCAAGGTATCGGCATAGATGCTTCCTTCTAAGTAACGGTAATCGCCGGTAGGGGTAAGAAAGGTGCCGGTTACTTTTCCATTAGTAGCCTGCTGAAACTCTCCTACTGCCTGACTGGCGTCTTTGCCTTCTCCGAAAGTAACTGCCCATCGGCCTGAAATATTATAGGGCGATTTGGCTGAAACGGGATAACGTTCTTTATTGCCTGGCAAAGCATAAAAGGGATCTCTGACCGGCGATCACCACTGATCTTAATGAACTTGCCTTCCAGGCGGCCATCGGCTTTGATCACCGTGGCAAAATGGGCATCATAGAAAGGCATCGTGATCCAGAGAGAATCGCCTTTTGACGGATATCATCTACCAGCATACGCTCGGTAGCATTGAGCACATACAACACCGTTTTACCATTCAAAGGCTTTACCTCAAAATTGAAAATGATCTGTTGGCCATCGGCGCGATGGATCACGGCTTTATAGATACCGGGTTTCAGGGAGGTTTTTGCCTCCGCTGCCGCCTGACTGCTGAGGACCCAACTGGCTAGCAGCACCAGGCTAAAGCAAATTTTTCTTACTACAATGTGCATGGAGCGAATTTATATATTTTTCTGTTTGCTGAGTTGTTAATCCATTGGGCTAAAGCCCAAGATTGTATTTGTTTTTTGTCCCTCGCCCTAAGGGGTGAGGTAATACAAGGTGATATGCTTAAAGCTATTAAAACCGATCAAACCATAATTTGGTCAATAAATTGTCGGTACCCTGGTCAATGACGGCTTTTTTGTAACTATCGCCATTCAGTGCCTGTTCGGAACCGGGATAGATAAACCGCACCGGTATCTTACCATCGAGGGTGCCGGCAGCGCCCGCTACAAGCTGGGGATAATCCAGCCTTCTCCATTCAGCAAATGCCTCCAGGCCCTGGCCAAATAATGCGATCCATTTTTGTTCGCCAATAGACTTCTTATAATTGGCCGCATTATACTTCACAGTAGCCTGGGCCGTATAATTATTGATAACAGTATTATCTGTAATCCCATATTGATTAAAGGATGCTTTAATGGCCAGGTTGTACAAAGCTTCCGCATCTTCAGTGGTAAATCCTCTTGCTGATGCTTCGGCCCGGCCAAATAACACCTCAGCATAACTTACAATCACTGCAGGAGCCGTGGCCGCAGAAAAATAAGAACCGGGCTTGGATGTTTTAGCAAAGCCCAGGTTATTGGCATCACTATTCGTTAACCCACTGGGCACACCCACGTAATTAGTAACAGATGGATCGGTGGGTTTGTTGGCAAAGATGGGCAGGCGCGGATCATTCAACCCATAGAGTTTGTCCACCAGGGTTTTACCTATGCGAAAATCATCACGTGTATCAAACCAGGCCCCCACGGGATTTTGCTGGGGTGGTGTAGTATAGGCAAAGCGGGTAGCTTCGTCAATACCGGCAATCAACCCGCCTGCATCATTTAACACCTCATTAATAACCTCCTTTGCTTTGACTGGCTCGCGGTCAGCAATGCGGAGGGCGATGCGCAAACGCAAAGCATTCGCAAACTTCTTCCACCGGGCAATATTGCCGCCATAGATAATATCGCCTCAATGGCGCCACCGGAAGCTGACAGAGAGGCCCCCGCCGCTTTCAGTTCATCCAACAATCCAAAGTAGACCTCCTTTTGTGTATTGTACTCCGGAGTCAGGTATTGGCGTATATCACCAGCTTGCTTATAGGGTATATTACCGTAGGCATCAGTAAGCAGGCTAAATATCCAGGAACGCAAGATCGTGGCAACACCTTTGTAATTGACATTCGTCCTTGCGTCCGGCATCTTCAAAATAGTATTGAGGTTGGTAATGCTGGTAGCATAGCCCGTACTCCACAGGGAGGTGAAACTACTATTGGAGAAAATATACCGGTCTGGCTCCGTATACTGGATCTTGGCCCAATGCTGAATGAGCAGCAGGGTGGAATTGAAATTGTTATCAGCGCCCCAATAGAGATCGGAGGTTATTTTTTGGGTAGCGGTGAGCAGGTAATCCGGTTGAGGATTTTCCGCGGCATTAGGATTCTTGTTGATCTCTGCCAGGTCCTTTTTGCAGGAGGTGGCCGTTAAGGATAAGCCCCCGATCAACAGCGCATATATATACTTAGTCATGATTGTACAGTTTAAAATTTAACGTTGATGTTGAAGCCATAACTGCGGGTAGTGGGCAAAGTAAGATCTTCCAGGCCCTGTGCATTGCCATTGGTGAAGGCTGTTTCGGGATCAATATTGGGCACATCCTTGTGAATGATCCACAGGTTACGACCTACCAGGCTTACGGTAGCCCCGGTAAGACCCAGTTTTTTGATCCAGCCCAGGGGCAATGAATAACCCAGCTTCAGCTCACGGAACTTAACATAGGAAGCACTGTAAACAAACTCTTCTTCAATGTTACGGGCGGCCTTATAGTATTGGGAAGCAGGGATGATAGCAGCATTTTTATTGCCATTGGCTGTAACACCATCGAAAATGATACCATCCTCATACACCGTTTCGCCAGCCGGCGCATTACCGCCTTTGGGTAGGCCTACAGTACCATTGGCTTTGTTGTTGCCCGGATAGTAATAGTACAATCCACCATGGTCAGCATCACGGCCAGGCAGCGTCATCGCCAATACACCGGTATAGCTGCCAGTAGAATTGGTACCAGCAAACAAGGAACCACCCACACTGGCATCAATGAGGAAAGACAGGTTAAAATTCTTATAAGTAAAACTATTGTTGATACCGCCTATCCAATCAGGAGTAAACTTGCCCAATACCTTTTTGGAAGGGCTAGCCAAAGGAATACCACTATTATTCACCACAATATTGCCTTTGTCATCGCGCAGGTACCCATTACCATACAGAGTGCCATACGCTTTACCTACAGAAGCCAGTACCTGGATATTCCGGTAGGAGCCTAGTACATAATTCTGCAATTTCCCTTCATCATCCAATCGCTCCAGCTTGCTTCTGTTGGCTGCATAGTTCAGGTCAATATCCCACCTGAAATCTTTTAACTTAACCGGTGTGATGCCCAATTGCACTTCAACACCCTTGTTGTTGATCTTACCCGCATTCAGCAGTTTTTGGTTGTATCCGGTTGTGGAGCTCACATCCACTTTCAGGATCTGGTCAACACTATTGGTATTGTACAACGACACATCCAACCGCAGGCGGTTATTGAGAAAAGCTGCCTCCACCCCAACTTCCGTTGAGTTGGTGCTTTCTGATTTGAGATTAGGGTTTAAGTCAATACCCGAAGTGCTTAATTGAGGGTTGCCATTAAAAGGGGCATTGAAGTTATAGATATTGATCAGTTGATAAGGATCGGCATCAGCACCTACCTGCGACCAGCCACCTCGTACCTTTAAGAAACTAAGGATATTGCTTTTAATATCGAGGGCATCGGAAAGTACCACACTGGCATTTACTGATGGATAGAAATAGGAAAGGTTTTGCTCTGGTAAGGTAGACGACCTGTCATTACGCGCAGTAACATTAACAAAAGCAAAGTTCTTATATCCCAACTGGGCCGAAGCAAAAGCGCTCCAGGTTCTCAGTTTAGAATAGTAACTGGAAGAAACGAGCGGATCGCGTGAGTTGGCCAGGGTATATACATTGGCTACCGCCAGCCTGGGGGCCTGTTGATCATTCTCTTCATAGGTTTTGGTCCGAACATTGGTACCAGCCAATACATCGAGGCTAAAATCACTGCTGATGTTTTTATTGTAGCGCAGGGTGGCTTCGGTATTATTCTCAGTTACGATATAGTTGGTTTCCTGGTAGGAGCCAAAAGGTGTACCATTGGTTCCATAAGCTATTTTTGATTTGCGCTTATCATTGTAGTAATCACTGCCCGTGCGGAAATTGAAAGTAAGTCCATCCAGGATATCGTAGGTAAGATTCAGGTTGCCGATAAAGCGGTTACGCTTTTGCTGAACAGTATTTTCATACGCTACCCAGAATGGATTGCTGTAATAGCTGTTATTCCAGTTGAACGTATTTCCATCAGCGTCTTTGTAATCCCTGAGCTGGTTAATATCTACCTGACGGCCAAACCAGGTGAACTGGAGCATGGTGCTGGTAGCACGGCGTCCACCCGATCCTGGTAAATTGGGCGCATTGTTTACAATATAATTAGCGCCTACTCCTATTTTCAGTTTGGGAGTTACATCGAATGAACCATTAAAAGAAAGATTGTTCTTACCAGCTTCGCTGTTGGGAACAATACCCCATTGTTTTTCATTGTTGAAAGAAATGCGGTAATTGTATTTATCACCGGCGCCATCCAGGGCAATGCTGTTGCTGAGTAGTACACCGGTTTTGAAATAGTCTCTTACATTATCAGGATGGGCTACAAAGGGTACAGCAACCCCTTTGGAATTGAATTGGGGAATGAGGCGGCCATCGAGTTTTGGGCCCCAGCTTTCGTCCACACCATCATTGATACCACCACCTTTTCCATCTACATAACTAAACTTGCCTTCGGCGCCCTGCCCAAATACATTCTGGTAATCGGGCAATACGAGCAAACTGGAAAAGGTACTATTGGAATTGACAGTAACGCCAATGCCATTCCTGCTTTTGCCCGTTTTTGTTTTAATGAGGATCACCCCATGGGCGGCACGGGAGCCATACAGGGCGGCTGCGTTGGGGCCTTTCAATACACTGATGGTCTCTATATCTTCCGAATTGAGATCCGCTATCGCATTCCGGTAATCCCTGGAGCCGCCCGCTCCCAATTGGGAGTTATCAACGGGAATACCATCTACAATAAACAAGGGCTGGTTATTACCTGCAATGGAGGTTTCGCCACGGATCACAATACGGGAAGACCCCATATCACCCTGCGTATTGGTAATACGTACACCAGCTATTTTACCGGTCAGCGCATTTACAATATTGGCCTCCTTGGCTTCAGAGATATCTTTTGCCTTTAATTCCTGCGTGGCATAACCCAGCGACTTCTTTTGTTTGAAACACCCAGGGCGGTAACCACCACCGCATCCAGTGAGTTATCGGAAGGGGAAAGCCATACCTGTGCATTTTGTTGCAGACTATCAACAGGCAACTGACGGGTGGCATACCCCACATAAGAGATCGTGAGGATGGTTTTACCCGTAATGCTGATGGTAAAATTTCCGCTGGCATCCGTAGTAATGCTGCCTGCAGCACCCCGGCCTGGATGGTAACACCACTCAGAGGTTGGTTGTTTGACTTGTCAACCACCGTCCCCTGCACAATACGGGTTTGTGCGGCGAGGCTGGCAGGCAATACAATAATAATAGCCAATAAGGCAATGATCCTGTTCATTGTAACTTATAATTGAATGTTAGGGAAATCGGGCAATAAAGCAATGAGCCGGAACACCGGTCTTGCTTCATTAATGGCAATAAAACGTTTGTGCTACCCTTGGGATAGCACCAGGTAAATTCAGTAAATCAATTGGTTAAATACAGCAACAACAACGAGCAATGCTGTAGGATAGAATATTCGAATGAAAGGGGATTTCATCCGGGAAGGGTTCAGCAGCGATGTAGGCATTTGTCTCATGGTATAGCTTTTAGTAACCTTTGGTTGGACAAGTAATCTGGATAACCAGCGCAAAGATACCGGCCTGATGATTAAATGCAAAATAAATCTACTTATTTAGTAGACTTCACTACAAATCATGCCGTTGCATAGCCCATCGGGCCTGTGTATCCCGTCAGAAGAGGAATAGACTTTGCTTTCCGCCCACCTTGGCTGGCTTAAAGTTTCGGATATTATAAGTAAAAGTGAGGAGCCAGTACCTGCGTAAGATGTTTATCTGCCGGTCGTTGATAAAGTTTTCGGCGGAATACCTTGTCACAGCTATATTCTGATTCAAGGCATCGAACACCGCCAGTTTTAATTGACCTTTATCCTCTTTTAAGAAAAGCCAGGTAATGCCTGCATTGAGCAGGAAATTGATCTTTGAATACCAGCCACTGCCTGTGAGTTATATTTATGATCCAGGGAGGTTTCCCAAACTATTTTTACGTGGCCAGCGTATCACCACATCCGTACTGATCCCATACCGGTTCACGGTCAGGTTATCAAAATCATTTCGCTCATACCTGGTGTTGTAAATACCTTTGCTAACGCCCAGGTTCCACTCGATCTTATCTTTCCAGTTGATCCCAGTCCTTACAAAACCGTTCAGGTCAGTAGTATTTACAAAACCTTTCAGGCTATTAACAATAATTAAGTTTCTATAATAATTAAGCGAGTACCCAATTGAGGTTACCAATTGGACACCCTTATCTAACCTGTATTGTTTATTAATGCTTGCCTGGTTAACAAAATGCTGGAGTCCACTTGCATTTACAGGATAAGTAGTTTGAATGCCGGTTTCATCCACCGTTCTGCTTCTTACAACCCCATTCCTGCTCAAATTTGCGTTGAGATACGCACTTATGGAAAGAGAACGGGAGGGAATGCTTTTGTAAAAGTTCAGGTAAATATTGTGAACCACTACAGGTTGCAGGTCAGGATTACCCTTGATCACATACAGGGGATTGGTGTTATCGGGTACTGTTTGTACATCTGAAATAGCCGGCGGTGTTACCGAGGCGCTGTATTCTACATTCAGTTCTTTCCAATCGATGGCAATGCCAGGAAAGAGGTAATTATAATTTTGCTGGAACTTATTGCTGTTGCCTGGACGGTATTTCAGAGCGAGGTGCTGATAGTTTGCTGAACCTGTGATGGTAAGGTCTTTAAAACTCCATACCCATGCAGCCGAAAAGCTATTACGCCAGGTGTTCCTGAAGATGGAATTGGAAAGCGTTTCATTCAATTCATCATACTTACCGCTTGAATTATTCCGGTAGTAAGTAGTAAGCCTGTCTTTATTGTCAAGAAACTGTAGTGCATAAACCAATCTGATCTTCGTGTTTTTGAATAAAGGTTCATTGTAAGTGAGGGTTGTATTGACCGATGTATTAGCAGGCATCCTGTTTCGCAGCTGATTAATATATAGGGTATCATCAGGATAAAGGATATTTTGCACAGCGTTGATCTGGTCATTATCAGTCCGGTTGAAATTCGCTAGCTGGTAGAAGCTAAATGTCCGGCCCTTCTTTTTAAAGGTCTTTATCACGCTGAGTATATGGTTATACCCAATATCCTTGCCATCAGCACCCTGCTGGTTGTTGCTCCTGTTTAAAAGCCCATTTTTATTACTCACCGTACTGATAGTTGTAAACCGGTCGCTATGTTGATCTGACAGCACAAAACCTGGCCTGAAATCAATCCTTGTGGAAGGATTCACCTTCATGCGGAGTGAAAAATTGATCCGGTGATTGGAGCTTGCTATGTTTTCATTCCTGTTGGTACGCGTATTCAGTATGGTATCACGGATAAATTGCTGCCGGTTATTCAATTCAACAATCTCACTTTTGAATGGCCGTAAAAGTATTGTGTATTCAGTGTAACATTCTTTTAAACACATAGTTGAGGTTAAATCCCGCCCCAGCTGACGTCTGTACGCCCTCACCAGTGGCACCGAATGAAATACCGTTAATCGTCAGGCCGCCATTCACGGTTGAAATGGCGCTGATACCGCTTCTGTCAAACCCTCCCAACTTTCGCACATCACTGAATCCGAAACCTGGCCTGTTCAGGTTATTGGCAAACCCCAAAATGCTAACCTGCAGGGTATCCCTAAACAGGTTGAGAATAGTTCCTGCTTCATACCGGTCATCGGTTCCTCCCCCGGCATAAGCTTTTCCAAACCAGCCTTTCTTGATTCCTTTTTTTAGTTTAAGGTTGACTACTTGCCCTATGGAAGCTTTTGCTTTATCCGGAAATTGTTCCAGTTCCTGCTCATCATTGGTTACCTGAACCTTATCAATGATATTGGCCGGGAGGTTCCGGGTAGCCATTTTGGTATCGCCACCAAAAAATTCTTTGCCATCAACGAGAATCCTGTTTACCCTTCTCCCATTCACCGTTATATTCCCCTCTCCATCCAGTTGAACGCCTGGTAGTTTCTTTAGCAGGTCTTCTACCAGGGCTGTTGGCAGGGTCTTGAATGAGGAAGCATTGAATTCGATGGTGTCTTTTTAATGATAATAGGGGACGTTCAGCATATACCAGCACTTCTTCTAATGACCGGTTGTCTGGCACCATTCGGATCGTACCGGGTGATCCCTGTGGATGTTCCTCTGTCAGCACCAATTCTATCCGGTAAACAGCATACCCGGAGTAGGAAATAAGTAAACGGAGTGCGGTATTCAATGGAAGGCCGGGCACCTTAAATTCTCCATCCGGGTTACTCATCCTGTAAGTTAGCAGCACCGTATCCTTAGCAGAAAATACAGCGACAGTGGCCAATGGCATAGGCTTTCCGGAAAGAGAATCAATAAGTTTACCAGTAATAGTGCCACCACCCTTCTGCTGTGAGAATAAGGTGTAGGGAAAACAAACAACCACATAAGCAGGAGACAGGTACGCATAACAGTGTTTATTGAAGCGCCGGAACACCGGCAAAATTTAGCTTATCTTATTTTTAGCAGCAAGCCAGTAAAAAGAGTCAGTAGCAATGCCATCACTCCAACACCAACTTGTATCCGGAGGTCTATGTCGAAAAAAATATTGGAACAACCACAATTACTGCCGGTTTTGATGAAAAGAAGTAAGCTATAAAGTGTATATCCTGTAAAAGCAACAATGGCCGGCCATACAGCGCCCGGATGGTCCCAAAAGATAAGACAAAGCACAGCTGTCGTATTAAGGGCTATTAAGCACCACGGAATAATCCCGGTCATTTCAGGAGAAAAAAATGACTCATGCCCAGTTTAATCGTGATCGTGTCCCTGTACTGATACAGGTAAAAGATAATTACCAATAGCAAGGATATGATGAGTATATGAGCAATCCTGGAAGCCTGGCTTGCCATGGGTTGCCTAAAAATGATTGATGGCATATTTAATGATTGACTGGTTTTTATACAGAACAAAGAGCACACCATCCTGTAGGGCTATACTGACAGGGCCTTCGGCTTTCCCGTTACGGGGTACAAAAAAGCTTTCCTTGTAATTTCCCTTTCTTTCGAGATCATACACATCAACCACATAGTCTCCGGATTCGTTAATTGAATTCAATAAGTACAGTTCATTGTTATACAAACAAGCGCTGGTGAAAAACATGATATCAGGTTTGATCTCCAACGATTTATTTTTCGGTGTGATAGACACATAAAACGCATGGGGCGCAGGGGTTTTGTCAATCGTTACCCCCTGTACCGCTGTTGGTTTACCTGATTTATTAAAGTAAATAAACCGGCCTGTGAAGGAGCAATAATAAACCAGGTAATCACTGGTACTATGAGTAATAAACTGGCCATCATAAGCCATAGAAGGGAAGGGCTTCTTGTTGGTTATTTGTAGCAGCTCATTCAATGACCAGGTAGCTTTTATACTATCCCTGGCTGCATCCAGCAAGATAAAATCCACATCCATCAAACTATCTCTGGGCTGTGCAAAAATATATTGATCGTCAGAAAGACGCCCTACCCTGTAAATCCCGACAGAATCGCGCAACTGCCGGCTGTATATAAGCGAATTGTCAGTAACGTTGTACCTTTTTATGGTCCTGTTACTAAAGTCGTATAGGAAAAGGCTATCATCCCAAAACTCAACAAACAACAGGTTCCTGTTGGTGGTCAAATAATTGGCTACTTTTTGTTCAAGTGGATTGATTCGGGAGAGGGCAGTATCGAAGAAGGCAAGCCGGGATGCCTGGTAATTGAGCCCTGCCAGTGTACATTGATTGATATGCAAACTCAGCAGTCGGCCATCTTCAAATACAGTCCGCCCGGTTGCACTAAGTTTCTTATTAACATTTCTTATAAAATCCCATTTATAGGAAGACTTTTTGTCTTTATACTGTACTGCAATACTTCCTGTAAGGGAAGCATAATCTTTTTGTTGCCAGGTATTGCAGCTTTGCAGGGTGGAGCATACAATGAAAATGAGTAAAACAACGGAAGGGAACTTCATGGGTATCAATTGAGATAGGGAAAACCCTGGGGTTAGGCCAGAAAGATAAGGTGGCGCTATCTGTTAGCTACTTGCTAGTAAACAGGCAGCATGAAATGGCGCCACCCTATTAACCATAGTTACTGAAGCAATTAATTTGCAACCAGTCTGCCGGTACCTTCACCTACTCCGGTGATTATGCACTTATTCTGGTTGGAAGCATCGCACATTTTTGCTCCGCCATCGCCAGGTACTTCTACTTCCTCCTGGGCAAAAGCGCCATATACAGAAATAGCCAATACGGCGCAAAGCATCAGTTTTTTTAACTTAGCATTCATTGTATAAAGTTGATGTGATTTAAAAATATCCCCTGTTTATCGGTAAGGAGATTTTTTACCTAGCCTCATTTTAGACGGACAAGGCTGAACCGCTTCCTGGCCGGGAATATTTTTACCTAAAGAATTGTTAATAAAAAGCCTGTGTTTGATGAATGTTGTTTTTAAGGAGTATTCTATAATTCTGGCTACTACCGAATGAATAAGTAACTAAAGTTATTTTCAATTGATATAGCTACCAATACGGAATACCACTACAGTTTATGCCAAAAGGCATTAAATTTAATTTGGTCCCGATATACTGCTTTCGTATATTCATTTTAGGTATATACAGTTACTTAAACCTTATCAGCAAATATGCCACCCATCAACATCGCCATAGCGGACGACCATGCACCTACCTTAACCAAAATAGCTTCTTACATCAACAGCAGAAAAAAAGTACAGCATAAACTTTGAAGCAGTGAATGGTTATGACCTCATGCTGAAAATGAACAGCGCCAAAAATCTTCCAGAGGTGGTCTTGCTGGATATCAATATGCCTGTAGTCGATGGAGTTTGTGTAGCTTTCTACCTTAGCTATCACTTTCCACAGGTTAAAATTATCGCTTTGTCCACCTATGACAGTTTGAAGATGATTGTCAATATTATGCATTCAGGCACCGTTGGGTACCTTTTAAAAACAAATATGGAATCCCTGCTCGATGAAGCCATTTCCCAGGTACTGGCAGGCAAGGTATTCCTTGATCCGCGTATTGAACTGGATGAACAACAATTGTATAATTTAGTGGTGAAGAAACATGAAAACAGCTTCAAAAAAGGGAACGCTTTTGGGCTCACAGCCCGGGAAGCCACCTTTGTTATTCTTAATGCTACCATGTTGACCTACGACCAGATTGCCAAGATCATGTTTGTGGAAACCAAAACCATTCAAACCTATTTTGACAGGGTATCCAAGAAACTCAATCTCAACAGCAGGCAGGCATTAACCATTTATTCCATCCAGAATGGGTTGTCCAAACTGGCCTTTTATTCCTAAATCCATTTCTTTAAGCCTGAATTCCAAACCATTCACCTTTCTCCCTAGCCGCAGTTTGGGGTCAGCCCGGATTTCGTTACCTTAGCCGTTACAAACTGAATCCCATGAATTTATCTACCCCGGCAAAAGCATTTATTGGCATTTTTCTATCCTTTTCCATAACCTTGCCTGTTCAGGCACAAACGTCCAAAAAAGGATTTATTATCAAAGGGCATATTGAGGGTATCACCAATAATACACCTATTTATCTTTTCGATATTGAAGAACAGGTAAGAATTGACTCTGCCATTTCCAAGAACGGCCATTTCACACTTAGTGGTAAGGTCAAAAGACCTACCACCTGCTGGCTGGAATGCAAGGACCAATACGCTATTTTACAGGTTGAAAATACCCTTATGGAATTTAAAGCCCCTATTCAAAACATGCGGCTATATGCATCCGCAAAAGGAGGCCGGGAACAATCGCTTCAAAATAAACTGGCTCAATTACAATTCCCGTACGACAAAACTTATATGAGCGCTTATGACAGTCTTGAACATAACCAATTTACCACTGAGCAGGACAGGAAAAGACTGGTAGACATTTTCAATACCAACCAGGACATCTCTCAACAGGTTTACATCAATTTTGGAAAACAACATCCCAACTCCTGGCTTGGACTGGATATCCTTTACCGGAACAGGGAACAGATAACTCCTGATACACTAAAGTTAATTTTCGATGAGCTAGACAGCACATTAAAAACATCACAGAAGGCAATATCACTAAGAACTTACCTGTACGGAGAATTAGCCGATATCGGTAAACTGTTCATCGATTTCACTGCCCAGACATTAGAAGGCGCCTCTTTCCGGTTATCTTCTCTAAAGGGAAATTATATTTTGCTCAATTTTTGGAGCGCAGCCTGTGTGCCCTGCCGGAAGGAGAATAAAAGATCAGTAAGAACTATGATAGATTTGATAATAAAATTTCCGTAGTCAGTTTTTCTATCGACAAAAATAAAGACACCTGGATGAAGGCCAGTAAATCAGACAATATAGTATGGACCAATGTTTCGGATCTGAAAGGGGACAACGGAATTATTAAAACAAAATATGGCGTTCAGGCCATACCCACCTCTTTTTTGATCAACAAGGATGGTATAGTCGTTGAAAAATTCGTAGGATTTGACCAGGATTTCAATGATAAGATAAACAGGCTGCTCAAATAGGCGCTGTTAGCTGGAACAACCATTCGTTTGCCTTTTCCTCTACCTGTTGTTGCTATAGCAACTTTGTTATCTGGCCCGGGTATTTAATTGTTACTCAAGCCGTTTGATGATTTCCTGTGCATGATAATACTTCATGGCATAATAGATAGTCAGCCCAAGCGTGATCTTACCGGCAATACAGAAAATAAAAACCAGGAACGCCAGTTCTTATGTACGGTTATATAAGGAGATCGTTCATATACGGGAATAGGATGAGACTGGTTGTTGCCATTGCCGCCACCTGGTGGTATTTGTTCGCGCCTGTATCGAACTACCGGCGAACTTCGAGTGAAGTTTTCCTGGCGTTGTTTAATTTCAGGAGGAGGAGGAGGCACTTCATGGTCAAAAGCCAATCGTTCTATCGAACGTTCAAAAGCAAACATGGCTTGCTACAATTCGGGATAATCAGGTAAGAGGTATTCAAACTCTATCCGTTCGGCATCACTTATCAATCCCAATACATAGGCTTCTACAATGCCACTTTGTATGTATGATTGTAAGCTCACTGCATATTTTTTTGCATGATCAGCAGGCTCTCCTTCAAGAGACGGCTGATTTCCTGTACCTCTTTTGTAATTGAATAGCCAGATCTTCTTTATCACGACCATGGAGATAGATCTCACTAAACACCAGTTTTTGCTCGTCTGACGCATTCTGTAATAAAGAAAGGTAGTACGTATTTTTATTTGCCGGGGCCGGATGGGGCTGACCATTCGCCCCCTTGGCCTTTTGCTTTCTGTAATCCAGGATTATTTTCCTGGCTTCTACCTGCATCCAGCAATATACGCTGAGAGTAGAAGTACAGGCTTCCTGGAGGCGGGCAGCCAGGGTACCGAATACAAGCACCAACACTTTTTCGGCTTCCTTTTCATCAGGAATAAACTGTAGGACATAGCCATACAACATGGAGCTATAATGGGAATACAGCAAATCAACCGCTGGTTCGACGCCGGCATTCAGCTTGGATTTCAGCGTCTCTTTAATATTGAGGGTTTCCAAATTGTAGAATGGTTTTCACAACAACTAATTTCATAGGTCGCTCCGCGTAATGAAAATAAGTAATATTACTTAACTCCATCAAAAAAAATCGTTGAAAATGCGGTTATTATCGGGTAAGTATGCCCTACATTACAAAAAGCCGTAGGTGCCCGTTATTGTTCTACCCAAATACCCTTTGTGTTCTATGAACAAGAAGTGGCCTGACTTAGGGCTGCTTCGCGGGCAGGCTGATCCGGTCAATAAGCCAATTCATCCATTGAAATTGTCATTTTGTAGGCTTGTGCTGGTTAGCAACATTGCCCCAGGGTAATTTTAGGGTCAACAACACACTGAGCCTTATTAAGACATGAAAAAGATTACCGGTATACTATTGTTGTGCCTGGGAGTAGTGGGCACGATGGCATTTGTAGCCGTCAATAGTATTTTTGACCAACTGGACATTGCAGAAGCAGAGGCCAAGGAAAGCATTTTCGACAATTTCAGGGAAAGCAAACTAACCTTTCCTGTTACATCGGTCATTAAGGGAATGGCTACCGGCAAAAGGGCCGGAGTAGTAAAAGAGCTGGGCGATTATATCCGTAAGTATACTAATTCACCAGCATTTGCAGAGGAATATAAAAGGTACGTGCAGCGGAAAACCCAAAAACCAGTTAATAAGGAAGAGAAGATACAGAAACAGATTGCCGAAACTAAAGCAGAGATCGCAGAAACAGAGAAGGAATTGAAAACAGCAACCGCCGATAGTAAGAAATTACTGGAGATGGCGCTTCAATTGCAAAAAAATATGTTGAAAGACCTGCAGGACCCCAACAGCCTTCAATACAATTATACAGTAGGTATCGGGGAAATGACACAAGCGGAATTTGATGCCGCCATGAAAGTGTATGAAAAGGAGTTTCCTGTTAATCCACAAGATATGGTGAAACAAAGGCTGCAGGATTTCCTGGCACTTACTGCTGATATCAATTTTGATGCCCCCTTGGATAGCCGTAAGCGTTTTGTTGATCCCAAACTGGAAGCCAGGGATGATAATTGGAAGCGTTGTTTCCGTAGTGGGCGGGAAACGATCACTGCTGCCAGGGTTTATGCCCAGCAATGGCTGAAGGAATTGAAATAGGCCCTTGTCAATTGGCCATTAACTTGTTGGCCGCTTCTCTTCCGCTTACCAGGGCCGCTTCCACGGTACCCGGGTGTGAACCTTCATAAAGTGCTTCACCGGCAAAGTATAAGGTATTCGATACAGGTTGTTGGAGTAATTGCCTGGCTGTTTTAGAAGGCAGCATATCGTAGGAATAAGCACCACGGGAAAAAGGATCATTACCCCAATCAGTTATGCGCCAGGCCACCAGTTGTTGTTCGAGGAAAATGAGTGGTAAACCAAATATGGCCGAGAGTGAATAAAGGGCATATTGTAACATCTTTTCCGGCGGCAGTTGGGCGAAAGCATTGGCCTGTGGACCATTGATCCAACCGGTTAACAAGGGCACGGGATGCGGCAATTGAGTCCACCAGGTAGGAAAGATCTCTTCGCTGAAAACAAAACCCAGTTCTTTTTCATATTCCTGCCAGAAAGGCTGTTTGAATTCAAGACTTGCTTTGATCACCGAACTGAAGCCTATTTGTTGAAAAGCCGTTATCTGCGGCTCAATGGCAGGTATAAAATCAATGGCATTTTTACCAGCATTTTCCTGCCATAAGCCAAGGGGTATGGTCACAATAACCTTACCAGCTGCAAATGATCGCCCATCGGTGGTGATGGCCTCTACCCCACCTGCTTTCCAATGCACCTCTTTTACAGGCGTGTTAAAGTGCAATACACAACGTTGACTCACACAGTGGGCCAGGAGAAAATCCGTTAGCTTTCCATAGCCGCCGCCAATATGGTACTCTTCCTCTTCATCTCCCTCATTTATCCATTCGTGACGTAGGGCAAGAATACTGGCTTTATTAATATCAGCCCCATCATAGCCTTCTGCAAAACGCTGTACAGAGCGCCTGAGTTCGTCAAAACGATGTTCGGGAAAATGGGTATTCAAGAAATCACGGATGGTCATATCATGCTCCAATCCCCGTAAATGCTCCAGCAAGATATCCCATCCTTCAACAAAATGATCCTGCCGATGCCAGCGGCCCTTGCGCACCTCGATCATACGGCCTTGTACGGGTGTGTAGGCAATTCCAGCTTCCTGTAAAAGGCCCAATGTTAAAGGCAGTTGACCATGTACAAATTCAGCGTCGGCCTCTACAGGTACGGTAAACCCATCAGGATGCAGGGTATCCATACGGCCTCCCGCACGGTTACGAGCTTCGAGAATGGTAACGGCATACCCTTGGGCCAACAAGTCGCGGGCGGCCATTAAGCCCGCCGCCCCTGCGCCAATGATCAAAACAGATGAAGCCATGTTTAGCGGTTGATAAAAAGACAGCTGCAAAACTCCGGCCAGTGATGTGGAATTGCTCAATTGGCAGTATTGGTCACGGGAATATCCAGGGCCTGCATGATCTTATAAAACAGCGCAGTATTCTCATACACGCCGCAGAAAAGCCTGGAATGGGGGCCATAGGCAAAAACGGGTACTGGAATAGAGTATGATCATCGGTCACAAACCGGGCACTGATATAACTACTGTCATAATTGCCATCCAATAAGGTAAGTCCGCCGGTTTCATGGTCGGCCGTTACGATCACCAGGGTTTCGCCATTGGTATCGGCAAACTGCAGGGCACGCCCCACCAGTTGGTCAAAATCCATCACTTCAGTAGCCAGCCAGGGCAGGTTATTGTCATGTGCGCCATGATCAACCTGGGCCCCTTCGGCCATCATGAAAAAACCAGCTTTATTACGGGCAAGTATATTGATGCACCTATCAAAAGCATCTTGCGACCAGGAGCCCCTACCCTTGAGCATGGATAAACGGGCGCGTTCATCGGCCACGATCCATTTATCCTGGGAGGTAACAGGCAGGCTATCGAGGGAAGTAGTGATCTTGAAGCAGTGGTTTTGGAGCGCCGACTTTGCCGCCTGATCAAGGGCTTTATTAGATGCACCCATCAATAACTGAATGGGAGCTGTAGCCAGATCGTTCAGGATACCTGCTCCATTGGGCGCTCGGTACGGTGTGCATAAAAAGCCGCTGGTGTGGCATCAGTCATATCGCCCGAAGTGATGAGGGCTGTACGCAACCCCTTTTATGTACATAATCAGGAATGAGCGATAAGGCCACGCCGGTATGATCTACCCCTACCGACCGGTTATTGGTTTTTACGCCACCGGCAAGGGCCGTGGCCCCGGGGCCGAATCAGTAATAAAATTATCATAGGAACTGGTTTTAGAAAGTCCAATACTGCGCATGTTAAATACATTGAGGCGGGCCTGGTTGGCAGTATAACCAGTATACCAATGGGCCAGGCCGGTACCATCACCAATCAACAGGATCACATTCTTTACCTTTTTATTGGCGCCATCGGCCTTATAGGTAGGCTGATAAGGGATATACGTTTTATCCTGGCGGTGACTATTATTCGGCAGTTTGCGCAAGAAGGCACCCATCTCTTCAGTACGATCAGTATTGAGGTAATCCACTTTCAATTTCATCAACTGGTACCAGGCATTGACATTATCAGGCGTAGCCCAAAAACGAACAGGTTTGCCCAGCGCATGTGCGGAGGAAATGAGCTGCTCCAGGGTATCGAGCTCTTTGGCCACCAACCTTCCTTTACCATTCCAGGCTGTGAACTTATGGAAGTCGGCGCTCATTAGGGCTATCCTTTCAAGGGCTGCGGCAGGATAGGTTTGCGTAAGGTTGCCATCAAACCAAATAAAGGCCGGGTATTGATGCCAGGTAGCCGGATCGGGTCTGCTGCCAGAGATCACAAAACGGATATGGGCATTATTAGCTAGCGAAGGATACTGGCGTAAAGCGGTTACCACTTTATCGAGAGTGGGAATGGCGGCTGTTTTAAGGTCAATGAGCACCTGCAATTTTTTAGTATGGTCGGCATAAGGATAACCATTATGGAGCCCTACTTCTTTATCGAGGGGTTGCAGGTACAGCCTTTCAAAGGTGGGGCTGATGCCTGGCTTTGCACTGTCATGGGCCACCCATAAGGTGTCATTGATGAGGTGCAGGTCGGCTTCTATGGAACCGAAGCCTTCATTGTAAGCCGCACGAAAAGGCAGGGGATTTTCATAATCGTTGTGCGAATGGGCATTGGCTGTAGTATAGGCAGCAGGTTGAGCCAGGGCCATCATGGCATAACAATTTACTAAACAGAGGAGTAATTGCTTCATGGAGGGAAGTTAAGCGTTCGGCGCAAGTTACTACTACGGGAAAAGGATTGAAGGAGGGTATAATTAAGAAATTATTACTAAACCGGTTTCGATGAAAGGGCGGGTCGTGAGTGATCAACGGCGGATATTTCCACTCAACCGTATTTGGCAACTTTTTTGCGGGAGGGTGCTTTTTTCAAAACAAACGCTATGAAATATGTATTCCTGCTGCTGGTCATCTGCAGCCTGCAAGTATCCGGACAAGACAAAACGATTCAGGGTTTAAAGAGTGAATCCAGCCGTACCATTAGTAAAAATGCTGCTGATACAAGTAAGCGGAAGTGGAAAACAGGTGGCACTTTCAACCTCAATGTAAACCAGGGAGCCCTCAGCAACTGGGCAGCAGGGGTGACAAATTCTCTTTGTCACTGACATCTTTGCTGAATTTATTTGCACACTACAAACATGGCCGTCATTCCTGGGATAATAGTTTGGACCTGGCTTATGGTATGGTAAATACGACCAGCCTGGGACAGCGTAAATCAGACGACCGGATCGATTTCGTTTCCAAGTACGGTTATGAGCTGGATAAGAAATGGTACCTGAGTAGCCTGTTGAATTTCAGGAGTCAGTTTGCCAAAGGGTATGCTTATCCTACTGATTCCACCAAAGTATTAACGTCCAATTTCATGTCGCCGGCCTATGTGGTACTGTCGCTTGGTATGGACTACAAGCCAGTGCCTGAGTTTTCGTTGTTCCTATCGCCCATTACAGCCAGGTGGGTCATTGTCCAAAATGATTCTTTGGCATCAGTAGGCGCTTTTGGGGTAGACAGTGGCAAGAATGTAAAAATGGAGGTGGGCGCCTATGCATCCATCAATTGGGATAAAAACTCACTCCTACTACTTCCTACAAAACCAGGCTGGAACTGTTTTCCAATTACCGGCATGATCCCTTAAATGTGGATGTATTCTGGACCAATATAGTAATGGTTAAGGTAACCAAACTGATCAATATGAATCTTTCCGTTGATTTGATCTATGACAATGATGTAAAGACCGTAAAGGCTAATGGTACAGCAGGCGGCGCCACGGCCCAGATCAAGGAGTTGCTGGGGGTAGGATTTGTCTATAAATTTTAAAGAGCTCTTAACCACCCAATGAAGCTTTTCTTCTTACAGGGGCCTTATATTGCAGGCTTATCAACTTTACCCACATGAGATATTGGTTATTGGCCGGATTATTAGGTGCAGGCCTGGTGGCCGGCGCACAATCAAAAAAAACTTCGGGCAATCCGGTCTTTCCAGGTTGGTATGCCGACCCGGAAGCTACGGTCATCAACAAAGAATACTGGGTATTTCCTACTTATTCGGATAAGTATGAAAAGCAAGTGTTCATGGATGCTTTTTCCTCTCCTGACCTGATCAATTGGCAAAAGCATGATCGGATCATTGATACAGCTTCAGTGAAATGGGCTAAAAAGCCATGTGGGCGCCCGCCATCGTAGAAAAGAATAAGCGCTATTACCTGTTCTTTGCAGCCAATGATATCCAAAACAACAATGAAGCAGGTGGTATAGGAGTAGCAGTGGCTGATGCGCCACAAGGACCTTTTAAAGACCTGCTGGGAAAACCGCTGCTGGACAAATTCCACAACGGCGCTCAGCCCATTGACCAGTATGTATTCAAAGACAAGGGTGGTCAATATTATATGATCTATGGAGGCTGGCGGCATTGCAATATCGTAAAGCTGAAGGATGATTTCACCGGCTTTATTCCATTAGCCGATGGCACCACGTTTAAAGAGATCACACCCAAAGGTTATGTGGAAGGGCCCATCATGTTTATCCGTGATCATAAATACTATTTCATGTGGTCCGAAGGTGGCTGGGGTGGCCCGCATTACAAGGTAGCTTATGCCATGTCCGACTCCCCGTTTGGACCTTTTGAAAGGATTGGTACAGTATTGCAGCAGGATTCAACAGTGGCCACGGGCGCCGGGCACCATTCGGTGATACCGGTGGCAGGCAGCAACGAATGGTATATCATATATCATCGCCGGCCATTGGGAGAAACAGACCCCAACCACCGGGTAACCTGTATTGACAAAATGATCTTTGACAAAGACGGGCTGATACTACCAGTGAAGATCACATTTGAAGGAGTGAAGAAGCAGAAGCTGAAGTAGCTCTGTATGCTACTTCCGCTCCATCACATATCCATTAAAGGAGATCGGTGTACGGTTATTGCTGGTAACTTGTAAAGTAGCAGAGCCATTGTTGAAGATTGTAAGGAAGAACTGTTGTACATCACTCACATCCGTTGGTTTGATGGTTACCTGCCAGCCTTTCTTAATCGTTTCTACCTTATAATCAAACTTGGTTGAATTGAACTGAATACCTCCCCGGGTAGGGTCAATAGGTGCGGTAAAGGCGCGCCCAAAATAAGGCAGGTCAGATACAATGGTATCCTTGCTCACCTTCACACTGTATTCAGTCGTTAACTGTACCGTACGCCCCCGCATAGGATTGGCGCTTTGGGGTTTAAATATATATCGCTGGGCATCGATCATAGCCTGCACTTCGGCCGCTTTGGCCGCTCTCTTAGCCGCCTTGTCATTTTGGGCCCATCCTGTAGTGACAGCAAGAATGCTGATCATTCCCAGCAATGCCAGGCTTCGGATAATTTGCAATGATTTCATACTGTGTGTGTTTTAAGATGAATAATAATGCATAATAATATACATGAATATAATTCATCTGTAATAAAACACCTGAAAAGCATCGTAGGTTTTATTCACCGCCTGATAGGGGCAAACTTTAACTATTGAGCCAGAGGCTACTTATGGCTTTATTTCCAGGGCATGGTCGGCGGGCAGATCCTGTCCGCTCCACACTTTTACGGCCGTCCAGGCTTCAGCAGGCCCAGCCCAAAATTCATCAGTATCGGGAAGTCCGAGGGGTAAAAAGATGACTGTACACAAATACACGCTGCCCGTATTGATATATCCTTCCGCCAGTCCGGGTTGGCTGCCATACAGCCCAAGATTCAGCCAGCCTTCCTTGGTAAAGGTGGTGGGCGGCTCAAAGGTTTTATTGATCACAGCCGTTAAGGCGCCCCTTACCTGCGCTGGTTTTAATTCCTGCGGCAATTGTTTACGCCAGCTCATATCCGCCAGGTGGTGGAAAGCGCCGCCACGGTAACAAATAGAACGGCCGGTTACAGGAAAAGAACCATCGGTATTGATAAGACGTTCCTGCACCACGGCATAGCGTTTACTGATCTGTTCAAATTTAGGTGCATACCAATCATAAGCCCGGGGATTGCGTTTGCGTAATACATCGAGAATATTGCCTATGTAAGGTTGTATCACATAACTGTTGTAATAATCCCAATGAAATTGGGGGCCATCGCCATAAATGCCATCGCCCATATACCAGTTATTGGCAAATTCACGGATACCATAGTCAATGCGCATAGCATCGTACGCCAATCCATATTTACAAAAGAAAGCTTCGATCATGCCCGAAAACAATATCCAGTTGTTATAACCGGGCGTAATGGTACGGGTGGCTTTAAAAGCAGCTACTACCTGGTCCTTTACTTTGGCATCCAGGTGTTCCCATAACCAGGGGCAACGTACCAAACCAAGGGCCATGAAGGAGGCATCTACCAGGGGCTGGCCGCCTGTAAAGCGCATATAATCTTTATCTGCGGTATCTACTGCATGGGCGATCGCTTTGAGGGTCCATTCGCGGTATTGATTGCGCAAGGCTACTTCTTCTGCCGTACCACCTTCGCCATTAAGCCAGGGAGCAATGCCCGTTAATACCCTGCCAAATGCTTCGAGGTAGGCCACCTGAGCACGGTTGCCGGCATTGTCAACTTTGGGAGACAGGATCACCGGCATGTTTTGCCTTAAAGTGCCTGCCGCCAGGTTCGACAATACAGGCCGGGCCAGTTTATCGAGATGGGCCAGCCACATTTTTCTATCATTGATGAGGGCAATTGATTTCTTGACGGTTTGAGCCTGTGTGGCAAAGACGCACACCAGGTAACAGATGGCAAGGGTAACTCTTTTCATTTCGTTCTTTTGTGAGGCAACAATATACGAAGGATTGCGGAAGTCAGTTTGATCAATGGAGATTTCTTCACACGGCCGCACAAAAAAGCCCACCTGCTTTTCCTGACAGGTGGGCAACGATGACGCTAACAATCCTACACCTACTGCAGGAATATTTTTCTGACAGCTTTGTTACGGGCATCAAGATACGATTGCTTTAGCTGCTGAATCCCATACATTGGTTTCAATAATGGGATGAACCAATTCTGTCGTGCCGGGCATAGTGCGTTTAATAAAGGCTTCGACTGATTCATGATCCCCCTCACAACTGTTTGGGCAAAAGATAGGGTACCAACAACGAGGAACCCTATAAAAAGTAAGGCGCGTTTCATAGTGTTTGGCAGTATTTAGGAATACCCTTATTTACTCAACTCTTTATACCGTTTCATGGCCTCTACGTAATAATAATCACCATAAGTAAGTGGCACATCAACTTCTGATTTCGCAGGCAGGTGCCCTACCCCATGTTCAAGAATAAAACCACCGTTGGTGCCCGGCGCTGCTTTGTAGGCAGGCGAAGAAAGGGTACGCAACATGGTTTCTGCCGCCTGGAAATATTCCTTTGCCCGGGCAGCATCCACATAGGATTGCAATTCCAGCAGTGCAGCAGCCATAATGGAAGCAGCCGAAGCATCACGCAGGACATTGGGAATACCAGCAGCATTGAAATCCCAATAGGGTACCTTATCCGCAGGCAGGTTAGGATGCGATAAGATGAACCGGGCAATATGATTGGCCTGGTCAAGATATTTCTTGTCTTTGGTAGCACGATACATTACCGTGAATCCATAGAGGCCCCACGCTTGACCACGTGCCCATGCCGACTCATCGGCAGCCCCCTGTGCAGTACGTTTTTGTTGTACCGCTCCGGTTTCAGGATTGTAGTTGATCACATGGTAAGAACTGTAATCAGGACGGAAATGGTTCTTAATGGTGGTTTCGGCATGGGTAACGGCTATTTTATAATAGGTAGAATCGCCGGTAGCCTGGGTAGCCCAAAATAACAATTCCAGGTTCATCATATTGTCAATGATCACCAGGAACTCAGGCTTTTGGAATCCCAGGACTTAATACAGCCTACCTTAGGGTCGAAGCGGGTGATGAGTGATTTGGCGCTATTGACAAGGATATCTTTATACTCAGGTTTAGACTGTATACGTTCTGCATTGCCAAAGCTGCAAAACATCATAAAGCCCAGATCGTGCGTGCTTTTATTGTATTGTTCTTTCTTAAGCGGTTCCAATATGCGCATGGCTTCATTGTACAACGTGGCATCTTTTGTTTGCTCATAGAGATACAACAGGGTCCCGGGGTAAAAACCGCTGCACCACCAACCGGAGCCACTGTATTCATGTTTGCCCGTAGTGGGAAAATAGGTTTTGGGGAACTTATCAGCAGGCAGGTCTTTCGCCAATATTTTATACTGGGCGCCGGCCTCCACAAAACCTTTATCGAAGGATTGTACCAAGCCTTTATCGGGAGTAATGGTGACTTTCCGGGCCGGACTACAGGCAAGGCCCGTAAAGGCCAGGGTAATGGATAAATAGCTTAACCAGGTGATACTACGGTTCATATTTGTTGTTGGCTGTTTTATAGTGGTCAAATGTAAATTACTTCTTATCCACCAGCCTGATGATATAGGCGTAGGTATATTTTTTATCCAGCAGGCGATAGGCCTGGTGGGGCAATGCGCCCCAGCTGTCATCACCCCCTACACCTCTTTGCCTGAGATCAATATGCAGGTTTACTTCATTGCGTGGCCTGATATCAATAGGATGCTGTTGTTTTTTGGTAAAGCCGGGATCGATGTCCTCCGTACGCTGATCGAGGGCACTGAAACAAAGGGGTTGAAGGCCTTCGATCTGCACACCATTTCCTTCGGCATTGGTAAGAGACAGCCACCGTACATCCGTCTTGTACCCATTTTCCTGTGGACGGATATAACTGCGGGTACTTTGGTCTTTCACCTCGCCGGCATAAAGTCCAATGAAGGCAGCCGTGTTGCGGTCACCGTAATTTTCCCAGGGCCCCCGGCCATAATAGCGGAGGTTGCCATACCGGGCCGGCAGTATCATCCGCATACCAAACCGGGGCAGTTCGGGCAAGTCCCTGCCGGTCATGTCAATCGCAGCTGTTACTCTGATGGCCCCATCGTTCTGAATAAAATAGTCAATGGTATACGGTACATCTATACCTGTCAATACCAGCGAAACAGTGACAGGCAATCCAGTGGCCGACTGCTCGCCTACCTGTACATTTTTCACCACCCTGTTCACATGCGCATTGCGCCAGATACCCAGGCGGGCGGGCATACCATTACCAAAATCATTATCGGTGGGTGCACGCCAGAAATAGGGCTCCGGGAATTGACCGATCACCCATTGATCGTTGATCGTATAGCGATTGATATTACCATTGCGCAGGTCGATCTCCCCTTTCACCACACCGGATTGAAAGCTGAGTTTACCAGGCTCTTTAGTAATGGAGAGTGTGCCGCCGGCATCGGCCGTACGGGTAAAATAATTCGCTTGCCCCAGGTGAAACTGCTCACGCGCTATTTCATGCCCCGCCGGAAACAACTCAGTAGCCTGTGGTACCATGGCATATACATTGAGTAAATATTCACCACTGTCTCCTGCGGGCATGACCGGCAAGCCTAGTCTTACTTCTTTTTGCTGATGGGGGCCAGGCTAATGCTAAACTGATCTTGCTGTACTTTTTCTCCATTCCTGAACAACTGCCATTGGAAGCGGTATCGATCGAGATTGGTAAAATTGAACTGGTTGTGTACAGTGATAATGCCTTTGCACAGGTCCTGTGGCAGAAAGGCGATATCCTGGTATACCTTCTTTACTTCATACAATTCGGGATTGGGGGTACGGTCAGAGCTCAGCACGCCATCGGCAACACCATTCTCATCGTTTTGCAGGTAAAAGCCACCCAGGTCCCCGCCATAAGCCCAATAGGATTGACCATTATGATCGGTTGTTTTGAGGCCTTGGTCCACCCAGTCCCAGATAAAACCGCCCTGCATGTGGGTACTGCTGCGGATGATGTCCTAATACTCCTGAAAATTGCCATTGCTGTTGCCCATGGCATGGGCATATTCACACATGATATAGGGCCTTTTCTTAGCGGTATCAGCTGCATACTTTTTCATGGAGTTGATGCCGGGATACATGGGGCATACGATATCGGTATTCCAGTCTTCTCCTGCCTGTTCAAACTGCACCGGGCGAGAAGCATCTCTTTGCTTTATCCAGTTGTAAGCATCATGGAATACGGGGCCATTGCCACATTCATTGCCCAATGACCAGATAATGACCGAGGGGTGGTTCTTATCGCGCTCCACAAGACGACGGATTCGATCCATATGCGCAGGCGCCCATTGCGGCAGATAGGCCGGGTGTTTTGACTTATCAAACCAGGCCTGCCATTCGGCGCCCATGCCATGGGTTTCAATATTGGCTTCATCAACGAGGTACAAGCCATATTCGTCGCAGAGCTTATACCATAATGGATCGTTGGGGTAATGGCTGGTGCGCACGGCATTGATATTGAATTGCTTCATGAGGCGAATATCCTTCAGCATGATCTCACGCCTCGGTACATGTCCTTCTTCATCATCGTGCTCATGGCGGTTCACCCCTTTTACCAGTATGGGCATGCCATTGATATGCAGTTGAGCATTTTTGATCTCCACCTTGCGGAAACCCGTTTTGGTACCGGTAATACTTAGTGGATTACCTTTATCGTCATTTAGGGTAATGATGCAATCATAGAGGTAAGGTGATTCAGCACTCCATTTCGCAGGATTCTTTACAGAGCCGGTAAATGTGAAGGTTTGTATGGAATCGGATGCGTTGTTTATTTTTGCTGTTGCCTGAACACCCGCTTGCCCAATTTGTCGTGCAGCTCGATGGTTAGTGTAGCCGTCCTGGTAGTATTGCCCTGGAAAGGGCGCATCGATACGGCTGCGGAGAACAAACCATGGGCGTATTTGCTGTCCAAATCGCCTTTCACAAAAAAGTCCCAGACCGTGAGTTTGGGCAGGGCATATAGGAATACATCCCTTTCAATACCGCTCAGGCGCCAGAAGTCCTGGTCTTCCAGGTAGCTTCCATCATGCCAGCGAAATACCTGTACGGCGAGGATATTGACGCCCTTTTTCAACAAGGAAGTGATGTTGAACTCAGCAGGCGATTTAGCCGCTTTGCTCATACCGGCTTTTTGTCCGTTGACGTATACCACGGCATAACCAGCTATGGAACCAAAATGCAGTAATACCTCCCGGCCATCCCAGCCCGCAGGTACAGTAAATGTTTTCCGGTAAGTACCTACGGGGTTATCGGCACCGATGAAGGGCGGGTTGCGCGGATGGGGATAGACAATATTGGTATAGATGGGAATGCCAAAACCTTTCACCTCCCAGTTGGAGGGCACGGAGATCGTTTGCCACCTGGCATCGTTGAGGGCGGGATCATAAAAATCCTGGATACGGTTGGCATACCTGTCGGTATATACAAACTTCCAGTTGCCGTTGAGCGACTGGTACCAGGGCGAACGGCTGTAATCATCTGCCTTTACAGCAGCGGGCGCATCAAACAACATAAAAGTAGCATGGGCCTTTTCCTTATTCAGGTCTATCAACTCCGGGTTTTCCCAATCGTTGCGCTGGGCTATGGCCGCCATGCTGTCTGCTGCCAGACAGGCCACCAATAACAAATGTTTCATCTATTGTGTCGGATTTTTGTAGGGTAAGTCAGGGTTTCCATTCTAATACATAAACCGGTTGCGGGGGATATTGGCTTTACCTTCGCCGTCCACCTGCTCCACCCGCTGTACAAACAGCTGTAATACTTTTTTGCTTCCACCATTCCGTATCATAAGTAGGCTCCCAGGCGCCTACGGCATCCTCTGTGAGATCACTGATCTGCCAGGCGCCGCGGGCAAGGTCTTTTTCGTAGCGATGGAAATCTTATTCTGGCGCTCGGCATCTCGGAAAACCAGGGTGACAGATATGCGCTTACCAGAATAGCCTACGATGACCTGCGGCCGGGCAATGGGAATACGTTTGGTACCTCCTCCGCTGAGGCTGAAAGGAGTTTTTCGGAAGCCCAGGTCCTGCACCTGCCATTGTTTGCCATCAGCATATACCAGGTGGTATTGTGGTATGGTGGAGCCTTCCTCCCGCCAATAGGTGGCTATATAGGGCCTGCTGTTCTCATCTGCATAGATGGATGTTTGGTTGATCAGCTCACTCTTTTGAGGAATGCGGCAGGCATATTCTGCAGTGGCGGCTGTAATGGGCAACCGGTATTTTCACCGGATAATTTTTCCCAGGTGATCCCTCCATCCGTGGAGCGGGCATAGGCAAGGTCATGGTTGCTGGCCACATCCGGGCTTTCGCGCCATACCCACGAAAGATGAATAACACCTTTGGTATCAACACAGGCCTGCCAGTAGGCATTGCGCTGTCCTTCGCCATCAATGAGGTTGTTGTGCAAGGAAGTCCATTGACGGGTACGACGGTCATACCGGTTGATGACGAGATTACCCTGTCCCGATTGCCCGTTGCGGTATAGGAAAAGAAGGTCGCCATCGGGCAATTTATAAAACTCCGTGTAAGCAACCTTTTCTTCTGCTTCACCTGTCATCGGCATTTTGGCAGTTAGTTCAAGCGAACCTGGTGTTATGCTGCGACAATACCGGAGTGGATGATTGTGGTGATCCCAGGCCAGGTGCAGGTAACCATCGCCATCGATCATCAGACTGATGGTATTGTGGGCATCGGCGGCATTGCCTTGGTAAGCTGTCTTACTGAGCGTCCATTGAGAGCTGCCCTGTTTACGCTTTCCCAACACCACGTAACGATCCTGGTCGTAAAAAGCAGTGTATTGCCAGTTATTGTGGGTGACCAGCGAGTTTTTACGGAACACCACTACATTCACCGAATTATTGGCCCAGCCATCGGCCACGATAGTGCTGGTAAGTGCGGGCCTCGATGTTTGACCCTGTATTGTCGCTACCTGCAGCATCGTCAGTAATAAGATCCACCCCTTCCCGGAAAGTACCTCATCAATAAATTATTTAATCCGTTTCATTGGCAGGCCATTCGCCTTTGCCCCGCTAAAGTAAGGATGGATGGGGAGAAAAGAGGGGGTAATTCATTCATTGAAGGGGATAATCGTAAAAATGCCATCCCTTTCCGGGATGGCATTTCCTTTCAGCACTTTATGAGTCGCAGGACACTCACCAGCCCGGGTTTTGTACCATGGCCGGCATCTTGGATATCTCCGATTGCATGATGGGGAAGAGGTACATCTCTTCCCGGAAATTGTGCAGGCGGATGGAGTTGACCACTTCGTAGGTATAGGTACTGCCACTGCTGGTGATCTTCATACACTTGTTGTAGCCATTGCCCACGGCCACGCCGATCTTCCAACGCCGCATATCCCAGAAGCGGTGCTCTTCAAATGCCAGCTCGATACGCCGTTCATTTTGCAGGAGTGTCCGCATTTGTACGACCGTCATATTGGGCGCCAGACCGTAACTGTTGTCCACTCCGGGATCGATGCCTGCACGCTGCCGCAGTTCGATGAGTTTGGGATAGGCCAGTTCGGGATGACCCGTTTCGTTGACCGCTTCGGCATAATTCAGCAATATTTCCGCATAGCGGATGAGGGCCCATCCCCGTTCGGTATTGGCGCCGCCGCCTGCACTGGTATTGGCATCGCACATCTTGGCCACATAATAACCGGTGGTGGTACGGATTCCATAACCATCCTGCGCCGCATTCACATAAGTATATACCGGCTGTTTGGCATTGGCGCTGGCCCGGTAATAAAGTGCGCCATTGTAGGTGATGGTATACCCAAAGCGCGGATCGCGGTTGACGTAGGGATTGGCTGCACTGTAACCCGAAGTGGGATCGGTAATGGATTTACCATTCTTCATAGGGAAGGCTTCAGCGAGGTTGTGCGAGGGCCAATGGTAACTGGCGCCGCCACGGGTAGGTGGATTGTAGAAGTTCTCAAAATCCTTGTTGGCCGGCCGCAGGCGGGCAAAGATGAATTCGCTGTTGACTCGTTTGAGGAATACATTATAAAATCCATAACCCGGCTCGGTGGTATTGTCGACAAATAATGAATAATAGCCAGATTTGATCACCGCATCGGCCGCATCGGCAGCTCTTTGCCAGCGGGCCACATCATAAGCGGGATAGCTCACTATTTTTCTCAGATCGCCTTGTGCCTTATCGATAGCGCCGCCATTGAACAGGGGGCTGGCAGCATATACGAGGATCCTCGATTTGAGGGCCAGGCAGGCGCCCCGTGTAGCCCGGCCATAATCCTGCTCGGCATAGCCGACGGGTATTGCCGTTGCAATATTGTCGAGCTCGGATACCATGTACTCCACGCACTCTTCGTAACTATTGCGCGGGATATTGATGATATCATTTATCCCAAACACCTTATCGCCGATGAGGGGTACGCCGCCAAAGGCCCTTACAAGGTGAAAATAATACCACACGCGCAGGAAGCGGGCTTCGAGGGCCGTACGGCTTTGCATTCCGGCCGACAGGGGCGTTGATGGCAGTTTGGACAGGAAGAGGTTTACCCGCCTGATATTGGTGTAAGGGGTATTCCAGAAATCGGTGAACGGAAAATTGACGGGGCTCAGCGTACCTGCATATAGTATTACCGCTTTCTGGGTGGCTCCGCTGTAAGTGTATTCGGCGTCATCGGTGGCGGGGTCGAGGCTGCCGTGGTTATCCCAGCGATCCTTGCGATAGCTGAAAGCCACATCGGTATAAACGGCATTCAGGAACTGCATGGTACGGGCACTATCGGTGAATACATCCTTTTCACCAATGCCGGTGGTTTGTGAATCCAGGAAGTCGCCGGCCTTTTACAGGCAGCCAGCAACAGCAGGGAAGTGAGTATGATAAGAATATGTTTCATGATCGTTTGATTTGTCGTTAAAAGGTGGCCGTAATGCCGAAGTTGATGATGCGTTGCGGCGGATAGTTGCTCCTGTCATTGCCGGAATTGATCTCGGGGTCGAACTGGTAGCGATCCTGTATTTTGGACCAGGAGAAAAGGTTATAGCCATTGATGTATACACGGCTGTTGGAGATGCCCACCTTTTGGTCCATTTCGCCGGTAAGGCATAGCCAATTTCCGCATTGCGCATCCTGATATAGTCGCCTTTGATAAACCAGAAGGTAGAGGGATAGGCCCTTGGTTCATTGGTGCCCGCCTGCAGGGAAAGCCGGGGATACCTGGCTGCATTACCCCGCTCGGGTGTCCAGTACTCCTGGTGCAGGGGCTGCATATTGGAGCCAAATGCCTGGATGGCTTCGGCCACACCTCTTACGTTGAAATTGAATGCACCCTGGAAAAGCACGCTGAAGCTAAAGTTCTTATAGCTTGCCCCGAAGCTAAAGCCCACATTGGTATTGGGCAGGTTGGGGAACCCAGCATATTCCTGGTCGTATCCATCGAGAATGCCATCGCCATTGAGGTCGGCATACTTCAGGTCGCCCACCTTGGGCCGGCTGCCGAATTTGGCGCTCTTGTCGATGTCCTCTTCGCTTTCATAAAAACCGATCCAGCGGTACACCATGATCATGCCTACACTATTGCCGGTTGCTTGCATCCAGGGATAGGCAGCCTTGGGCTCATCGAAAAAGATGATCTTATTGCGGGCTAAGGAATAATTGGCGCGTACCCAGTAATTGAAGTCTTTGCCAACATTGTCCTTCCAGGTCATGTCTATTTCAAAACCATGGTTGTTGACCTTACCGAGGTTGACGGGCGGCAGTGTCTGTCCGAAGATGGCCGATACTGTACCACGGGTGGTCAGGATGTCATAGCGGTTGTGATCAAAATAATCGGCTGTAAGGGTAAGCTTGCTGTTGAAGAGGGTAAGATCGACCCCAATGTCCAGCTTCTTTTCTTTTTCCCAGGTCACGACCGGATTGGCGAGGGTGCCCTCGGTGATGATCGTTTGCCCGTTGTCGGCAGTACCGAAGGAAGTACCTCCGCCGGAATTGTAGTACTGCTCATAGGAATACTTCATCCCATTGGGCAGCTGGTCGGAGCCTACGAGGCCGTAGGAGCCGCGGATCTTGAAGCGGTCGATGAACTTGATATTGTTGCGGAAGAACCCTTCCTCGGAAATATTCCAGCCCGCAGAAACCGCCGGGAACAGCCCAAAGCGTTTGGAGCCAATGAAACGTTCCGAACCATTGTAACCCGCATTGAACTCGACGAGGTATTTCTGCCTGAAATCGTACCCGATACGGCCTGAATAACCACGGAAATTGGAAGGGATATAATTGGTAAGTCCATTGTCTTCATATTTGATCACCGTATTCTGGTTGACGAGGGCGAGGCCATATACATGGTGATCGCCGAAAGTGCGGTTGTAACTAAGAATGCCCTGCAGGTTCACTGTCCGGCCGGTATTGCCCGCATTGTATACAAGGAAGAAGCGGCGCACCCTGTAGAGGTTGGCATCTTTGGGGGTATATACCTTGGTATCCGGATTGTAAATGAACTGGGGGTAGTCGTTGGTCTGCCGGTTCATATCCCGGTTGTAGGAATAGGTGCTGGCATAGGCCACTGTACCGCGCACCGAAAGGCCCGGGGTAATGAAATCGAGCTTTTGGTTGAGCGTGGCATTGAGGTTCATATTGTTCTCAAAATTGCGCTCATACCCCCTGCGACAGCCGGGCCACGATATTACCGATATTGTAGCGGTCGGGTTGTTTGGTACTATATCCATACGAACCATTGGGGTTGTAGATGGGATACGCGTAGGGCGACAGGGTGAGGAAGCTGCCGTATTCCCAAAACACATCATTGATACCATTGGCGCTGCGGAAATAGGGACTGTTGCGCTCGCCTACATTGCCATAGAGATCGAGGCGCAGATCGGTCGTGCCGGTCACTTTCACATCGAGATTGAGCGGTAATTATATCGCTTGTAATAAAAACCGCTGTTGACATCATTGTCTTTCCCGAGGTTCTTCAGCATCCCGTTCTGCCAGAGGTAGCCTACCGATACGAAATACTTTACCCGTTCGGTACCACCGCTGATATCGAGGTTGTTGCGCCATTGGGCGCTGTAATCGCTGAACAGGACCTCCTTCCAGTTATTGTTCGGATGGCCATAGGGGTCGGAGCCATCTTTATACTTCTGCAGATCATCATCGGTAAAATAGGCCGTCCCTCCATCGTTGATCCTTGCCTGGTTGTAGAGCTTCGCCGTTTCATAGGCATCGAGGTATTTGGGAAAACGGGTTGGCTGCTGGGCGCTGACCTCTGAGCGCAGGGCGATCTGGGGCCTGCCAATACGGCCACGGCGGGTAGATACCAGCAACACCCCGTTGGCGCCTTTGATACCATATACAGCGGTCGTGGAAGCATCTTTGAGGATGGTGACATTCTCAATTTCATTGGGGTCGAGGCGGGAGAACTGATCGTAGGTAAACTCAATATCATCTACGAGGATGAGGGGATTGGTATTGCCGCCGGCGAGGGTGCTTACACCGCGGATATTGAAGGCAGCGCCATCAAGGCCCGGCTGGCCCGAGCGTTGCTGGGAGAAAAATCCCGGCAGGCGGCCCGATAAGGAATTCTGCAAACTGGCTGAAGGGTTTTGTCGTATGTCCTGCCCGGTTACCGAGCTCACGGCGCCTGTAAGGGTTACTTTCTTCTGCTTACTGTATGCTACCACCACTTCTTCCATCTCATTGCCTTTCTTTTCCAGCTCTACTGTGACGGTGGTTTTGCCGGCCACGTTTATTTCTTTCGTGAGGAAGCCGATGGATTGTATCACGAGCACCGTGCCGGTGCCGCGGAGGGTGATGGTAAACTGACCCTGTTCGTTGGATGTCGTACCATTATTGGGCACCCTTTCTCCATTACCGATACGCCGGCCAGCGGGCCATCCGCATCTTTTACCGTACCGGTGATGACTTTTTGCTGCGCCCTTGCCGAGCCTGCGCTGGTAAGGATCAGCAGCCAAATGATATATAAGTAGTATCTCATAACAATTTTATTAATTCATGTGTGTAAAAGGATTGCGCCTCGATTACCATCCTTCATTTTGAACAAGCGCCTGGTTCTTCACGATCTCACTGTAGGGAATGGGCAGGTGGTACAGTTTGGCGGCATTGAAGGTAACCGGTGCAGCATCCACAACCTGGAAGGTGAGAGCACTGGTGCCGGCATCTTTGGTAATGCGCATACCTTTTACCTGTCCGGTCAATACATCCGGCGCAATTTTCCAGCGGCGTATATCCCAGAAGCGGTGTTCTTCGAAAGCCAGCTCAATACGGCGCTCATTCCGGATGACTGACCGCATCTGTGTTTGATCGAGGCCCGGGGTGAGTCCGTAGAGATTATTGCTTCCGGCAGTAATACCGGCCCGCTTTCTCAACAACACCAGCTGATCGTATACTTCTGTGGTGCGGCCCAGCTCATTGAGCGCTTCTGCTTTATTGAGGAGTATCTCGGCGTAGCGGAAGTAAATAAAATTGTGGCTCTGGTTGGTGTAGGTGGTATTGTTGGACATATCGGCCATGAACTTGCGCAGGTAATAACCGGTACGTGTTTGCACCGTAGTACCACCCGGCTTGTCCTTACCACCGGTAAAAGTTTCCACGGACCGTTTCAGCCATGTTGCGCCATTGCAGAAAACAGTGAGCGCCAGTCTTGGATCGCGGTTGGTATACGGCGCCTGCGGGTTGTAGCCCGAAGTGGGGCTGGTAATGGCCTGGCCGTTGGTCATGGGGAAGGCGTCCACGAGGTTTTGCGTGGGGCTGGTAAGTCCGTAACTGATGGCAGGATCGCCATAACCCACGGGTGCATTATTGGTTTCAATATCGAAAGTATTGCCTCGCTGTTTGGCAAAGATCACCTCCGTATTGCGCTTGACGGTAAATACATTGTTGAAGCTGGCTTGCAGCGCATAATATTTGAGCGCGATGACCGAATCGGCTGCGTCCAGCGCTTTTTGCCAGCGGCTGGCATCGTAGGAGGGATAACCTGTGAGGGATCTTAAAGCGGGATTGGATTCCACGCCACCACCATTCATGAGTGGGCTGGCGGCATACAGGAGCACCCTGCTTTTCAGCGCGAGGGCGGCGCCGCGCTGGGCTTTGCCCCAATCGCCATCGGCAATGGTTTCCTTGCGTAACTGGTCTTTAATAGCATCACATTCGTTCACTATATAATTAACACACTGCTCAAAATTGTTGCGCGGAACCTGGAGGTTGTCCTGGAGGGTAAATACCGTATCACCGATCAGGGGCACGCCACCATAACGCTTTACCAGCTCAAAGTAGCTCATGGCCCTCAGAAAGCGGGCTTCTGCCTTGCCAAAGGTGCGCAGCACATTATTGGGCACCTTATCAATATTCTTCAGAAAGACATTAGCCGCCCTGATACCATAATAAGCACTGCCCCAATAGGGATCGGGATTGTTGAGCACATTGATGCGGCCATTGGTAAAATATTGTACCGGCTGGTTGTTCAGCGAAGGCAGGGCGTCATCGGTCGCTGCATCGAGGAAATCGCCCGCGACACGGTTAAATCCATTGGGCAGATAGGTATAAATATCGGCAAGGAACCAGCCTGCCAGCGTACCGAGTGAATCGAGCTCATCCCATACCAGCTCGTCCTGGATGGTATAGAGTGGTTCTGTCTCATACTTCCTGCAGGCCTCCGTGCACAAGAGCACTGCCAGCAGCAAGGAAAGCACAGTATATTTTGATGGAGAGATTGCCATAATGAATATTTTTTGCACTTAAAATTTGATAGTGATACCGGTATTGATCATCCGTTGATTGGGATAGGCAGTGCCAAACACTTCCGGATCCACCCGGTCGAAAGCGGCGATGGTAAACAGGTTGGTGGCATTGACAAATACCCGTACCGTAGAAAGCTTCACTTTTTTGATGAGGCTTTGCGGCAGGGCATAACCCAGTTCTACAAACTTGAGGCGTGCATAACTGCCATTGTGTACCCAGTAGGAAGAAATTATATGATTGTTGACATTCGTACCGGCGGTTAACCGGGGATAGGTGGCCGTGGCAGCATTTTCGGGAGTCCACCGGTCGAGGTGGTGTTGGAATGCCTGACCAAAACCATTGAACTGGAATTCCCATTCGCTGTTGCCGGAAAGCACAATATCCCGGTTGGCCACGCCCTGTAGCAGGGCGCTTATATCGAATCCATTCCAGGAAGCGCCGGCTGTCACACCATAATAGAAGGTCGGTTTATTACCGGCAATGGGCGATTCATCAAACTGGTTGATAATACCATCGCCGTTGAGGTCTTTATAACGTATATCACCGGGCTGTGGTGCATACCCATCGATGGTAGCGCTTTTGTTGATCTCATCCGGTGTTTGAAACAGGCCGGTAGCGGTGTAGCCAAACAGGGCGACTATTTGCTGGCCGGTACGTTTCATCCATTCATACGGTTGATTGACCTCATCCTGGAAAAGCACTTTTGTTTTGAGGGTGCTGGCATTGGCCTGCACAAAATATTGCAGCTTGCCGGCCGTGGCCTGCCAGCCTGCAGTGAATTCCACACCTGACAGGCGGTATTGACCAATATTCTCATCGGGATAGGTATTGCCAATGATGGTGGAGTTCTTACCACGCTGCATGAGCAGGTCATACAGTTTGGTAGAAAAATATTCCGCTTTGAAGCTAAGGCGGTTGTCGAGGAAGCTGCCTTCTACCCCTGCATTGAACTTATTGGCTTTTTCATAATCGAGGTTGGGATTAGACAGTACCTGCTCGCGTATGGTGGTGGTACCCGAAGCTGAAGTGCCATAGGTATAACCGGGGCCATCGAAGTAGTACTGGCGGTAAACAAAATAACCGGCTTTGTCCCATCCTGTGCGGCCGAAGGAGCCATATAATTTGAGTTGGTTGATCCAGCTCAATGGCTTCAGGAACTCTTCTTCCTGTACATTCCAGGCCAGGCCCACAGCGGGAAATGCGCGGAGGCGGGTGCCTTCGGGGTACCGGTTGGAACCATTGTATCCTACTGTTACTTCGGCGACGTACTTCTTTTTCCAGTCGTAAGCTACGCGCCCGGAAACTCCCTGGTAAGTAAGCGGCAGGTTGGAGCCATCGACCACATTATCCTTATTGGCAAGTACGATGGCATTGATGCCATGGTTGCCAAAATTGCGCTCGTACCCAAGGGCAAACTCTACATAGCTTTGCCGGCCCTGGTATTCTATATAGGTATTGTTGGCCTGGGTGCCATCGCTGCGAAACCTGGTATAAGAATTGGCTCCATTCCATTTATACGTAGCAAAGGATTTACTGCGATCACTATTCTGCGAAAGCGTAGCATTGAATGACAGGACACCTCTTACCCATAATCCTTTGGTGATATCATCGAGGGAACGCCTTAGATAGAGGTCGGCCAGTGCATCGCGTTTATAATTCAACTGGTAGCCCGAACGCATTGACAGACCATACAGGTTGGACTGGTAAACCGTGGTACCGCCCAGTGAACCATCGGGATTGAAAACCGGGGTAGCATTATTGGGTGTATTCATAATGCCGTTGATAAGAGACAGGGTACCGGCTCCGGGTTGATAACCATTCAGGATACGCCCCAGCAGGTTGAGGCCTACTGTAAGGCGCTTATCGAGGTTGATATCGACATTGGAGCGGATGACATAACTCTTAAAATCGTTGTTGGTATTGTACTTGTTAGCGGAGCTGGTACGCAGGAAACCGCTTTGGTTGATGTGTTCGAGCGAAACAAAATAATGGGCAGTCTGGCTGCCTCCGCCAAAACTCAGGGTGTAGCGGTCGAAACGGGAGCTGTTGCGGAACAATTCATTTCGCCAGTCAACATCGGGGTGACCATAGGGATCGGAATGATCTTTATAGGCCTGCAGGTCGGCATCGGTATAAGCCGGTGGAAGGCCATCATTGGTGAGGGCCTCGTTGTACAGCCGGGAATAATCATAGGCATTGAGGGGTTTTACAAACTTCAATGAACGTTGTACACCCGTTTGTGCCGTAAAGGAAAGCTGTTGTTTGCCGGCCTGCCCTTTGCGGGTGATAACCGACAATACACCGGCGGAACCCTTACCCCGAGCATGGCCGTCGATACGGCATCCTTTAGTACCGTAACCGACTCGATCTCTTCGAGGTCGAAAATGGTGAGGTTGCGGGGATGCCATCGATCATCACGATCGGGCTGATGCCCCGCAGGCTCAGGAATACGCCGTCATTGCCGGGCGCGCCTGAGGTCTGGTAAGTGTACACACCTGCCAGCCGGCCGGTGAGGGTATTGCGCAAACTGGTAACGGGCATTTTCACGATCGTTTCATTGTACAATACCCCAGTAGCAGCAGCCGTGAGGTTTTGGGGTGCCCTGGTATAAATAAGGTCTACCTGTTTTTTATTACTGACTACGATCACCGGTTCTTCCTCGAGGGTAAAAACGAGTGTCTTTGCTTCCGTAAGGGTGAAGGATTGGGGATAAAAACCCGGTGCAGAGAGGACCAGTTCATCACCTTCATTGGCGCGGATGGAAAAGCGGCCCTCGCTATCGGTAGAGGTATTGAGGCCGGAGGCGGTCACTTTGACCGTAACACCCGCCAGGCCTTTGTGTTGCTTATCGCTCACTTTGCCTGTGTATAGCGGCGCTTCCTGCGGCACCTGCCAGGCATTGATGTGGTTGAAATTGTTCAGGGGCTGCCTACCAACGGCCCGGCACACAAGGCGCCAGCCATCAACAGGCAGCAGGTTTTGTATAAATAGGTTTGCATAAGAGTTACTTTAGAAGAGATAATCGGAACCGGGTATACGTTGGAGGAGGGAACCGGCCGGTTCTTTGTACAAATAATAGCGGTATAACAGGAGGTAAACGGGCAGTGCCGGCCTGATGCCACGCAGCAATCGTGTAGTTTGATGTTCCATACGGCAGTTAACTTTTCTTTCGTTTGTTTTGGGGCGGCCCTGGTCTCCCGGATCGGGCAGGGCCTTTGTATTACAGCAAACAGTTGTCAATGCTTACTTCTGCGCACCAATATCTTCTTTACATAATAATTTGTTTCGGCCTGTGGCCCAGGCATACCACTGGAGCCTTCCATCTGCAGGTTGATGATGATCCATAAGGGCTTGTTCATAAAATTGCAGCGGTGTACTCCTGTGAGCTGATCGTCGAAATAATAATAGATGTCGATATCCGTAGCGTTTACTTTTCTCAATATGGCTTTATAATGGTGCCAGGTAGTAGCAGCATCCGGAACAGCCACTTTGGTGGTATTGGCTTCCTGTGGAATGATAAAAGTGTTGAACCAGTTAATGCTATCGCCCTTGAACTCAAGGATATCGGATTCCGGAGGCCATCCTTTCACGGCAGTGAGCCAGAATGCTGGCCAGGTCCCCTGGCGACGGGGGCTTTGAAATAACCGCTTACCTCATAGCGGGGATATTCGTTGGATACAGTAACCTGGTGCCTGGCATGAATGGCGCCGGAATGGTACTTAATAGCCTGGTAAGGCTCATGCCTGCTTTTACCTTCATCGTGGGTAATATAGCTGGCGCGGATACGAAGTGTTTTGTTTTTCAGGGCTACCTGCCGGTGGTTGGTGGGGCTGGCATACATCCTGGCCGATCCATTATGGTCTTTTCCCCAGGGGTATAAATAATTCCAATGCTGTTCAAAACGGGTATAATCGGAAAAAGAAGTACTATCCAGCACCGTTTCCCAAACCACGGAAGTGTCCCCATAGGGAGGATTAAAAAAGGGAGAAATCATCAAAACCTTCACCCGGCCATTCGCCATTGACGAACAGCCCGCTATGATCAGGAGCAATAAAACGGGGACTTTTTCATAAAGACAGCAATTGGTATCTCCATGTTATATAAGTGTCAGAGATACAATTGCTAAAGTAGGATTTGGGGGGATGATAAAAGAGGGGGTAAATCGCCAAATTGGGGGTAGGATCTCGTAATGTCGCCTATTTATTCACCTGGAAGTTCTTCTGAAAAGGCTTGCGGTACTTCTTAATGTACTCGGAGGGGTTCATGCCGAAGAGCTTATTGAACTGTTCGCGGAAATACTTTACATCGGTCATTCCCACCTGGAAAGCAGCTTCATTGACATTGCAGGTGGTATTAATGAACAAGGCGGCGGCCTTGCGCAGGCGGATGAACCGGATAAAACCATTGACCGATTGGCCGGAAATGGACTTTACCTTTTATAGAGGTTGGAATGGCTCATCCCAATTTCAACGGCCAGGGTCTTGATACTGAAGGAATCATCATCGAGATGCTTTTCAACAATGGCAATACATTTTTCCAGGAACTCCCGGTATTCCTCGGCAATATTGAGGGTATTCTGCTGGAGGGTGATCTCATTGTAAAAATATTTCTGCAGATGGTTCCGGCTTTTGCGGATACTGTTTACCCGCGCTATCAGCAATTCTTTTTCAAATGGCTTGGTGATATAATCATCGGCCCCACACTCCACCCCTTTCAGTTTGATATCCGACGAGGAACTGGCTGTAAGCAGGATGAGGGGAATATGGCTGAGCGCAGGGTCTTCCCTGATACTGCTGCACAGTTCAATACCTGTGAGCCCCTGCATGACCACATCGCTGATGATGATATCCGGTTGGTGCCGGCGGGCGAGAACAAGTCCTTCTTCTCCATTTTCGGCCTCGTAAATGCGAAAGCTTTTCCGGAAGATCCGGGAGATGTATTGACGGATCTGATGGTTATCATCCACCACCAGCATAATGGGCAGGTCGGTAACCAACAAACCGGGGTCTTCTTCCTGCTCCGTTACCGAATTGTCATCCTGCCCTTCCACAGGGTCCATGATCAATTCTTCCAATAAGCCCGAACTGCCGGATACTGGTTCTTCCTGTATTTTACTGGCAGGAAAATGTTGATGGCCCTTTTTTAAGGCCACTACAAAGCGCGTACCTTCTCCGGGCCTGCTGGTGTAATCAATCTGCCCATCATGGCTTGCCACAAAATGCTTTACGAGGTAGAGGCCGATACCGAAACCCGTTTTCTGGACATGATCCCTGTCCTGCACCTGGTAAAAACGTTCAAAAGCCTGTTGCCAGTGCCGGAGGGAATACCTGGGCCCGTATCGGCAATGACCACTTCGACATGCCCAGCCGTTTCTGTTACTGCAAACAATACCTTCCCTGCCCGGGCGTAAACTTCAGGGCATTGGACAGGAGGTTGAACAAGGCAATCTCTATCTTTTCGCGATCCGCATACAATTCGAGGTGAGGGTTATCACACTGAAACTCATATTGTATCTTTTACTACGGGCCTGCTGCACAAAACAGAGGTATATTTCCTTACAGAGGTCCGAAAAATTCAGCCGGGCCACCCGCAATTGATCCGCCTCACTGTCGGCTTTGCGGAAAAGTAATAACTGATCCACCAGGCTCAGCAGGCGGCGGGCATTACGGTATACAACATTCAATTCGCCGGTATCGACCAATTGTTCTTTACTGTATAATAACTCCCTGATGGGATTGATGATGAGGGTGAGCGGTGACCGGAACTCGTGGGAAATATTGGTAAAGAAGGATAGCTTTTTTCATTCAGCTCTTTTTCCTTGTCGGCATTGATGCGGGCCAATTGCACTTCATATTGCAACCTGGCCTGCCTGTTCTTATACAGTAGATAATAACGAATGGCGGCAGCGATCAATAAGGCATAGATCAAATAAGCCCACCAGCTGCGGTACCAGGGCGGCAATACCGTAATGTTGATAATACGCTCAGGGCCTTCCCATACCCCTTCGGCATTGGTAGACTTAATGCGCAAGGTATAATGGCCTTCCTTGAGGCGGGAATAGGTGGCAGTTCTTAACTTACCGACATAGTTCCAGTCCTTATCCCATCCTTCCATATAATAAGCGTAGGCGATCTTATCCGGGGCCGAATATTCGAGCGCTGAAAAATCGACTGATAATACCGCCTTATTATAAGGCAATGTCAGTTGGCCGATGCCTTCCAGTGTTTGCCCACGCAAATGCGTATTGTCCTGCTCAACCGCCACATTATCGATCTTCAGCCCTGTCAGCAACAGATTGGGGATGTGGTTATTATTGCCAATACTATCCGGATAAAAAATATTGAACCCTTTGATGCCGCCGAAAACAAATTCGCTACTGCTCAGGCGAAGGGCTGCATTGTAATTAAATTGATTGCTCTGCAAGCCATCCGACACAAAGAAATTCCGGAAAGTACCTGAAGCAGGTGTGAACTTTGAAATACCGTTGAACGTGCTGATCCAAAGATTGCCAGCATTGTCTTCGAGCGTATTAAGCACGGAATTGCTGGAAAGGCCCTTCGATTCAGTGTATGCTTTGAAAGTCCCTTTTTCCCGGTCGAACAATAACAGGCCATCGCCTTCTGTACCCACCAGCAATTGCCGGCCTTGTCCTCATAAATGCTGCGTACCGCATTGCGCATGGGAAAAAAACGATGCTGCCGGTGTTGTACATCCACCTTTATCAGGCTGTTGAACGTTCCAGCCCATAATTGCCCTTTCCGGTCTTCGGCCAATGTGATCACATCCACCAGCTTTTCGTCAAACGATTCAAACTGGTTGGTAGTACGATCATACCGGAACAACCTGCCGGAGGCAATAGCGCCTGCCCAGAGGTTGTGCTGACTGTCCTCCAACAGCTTCCATACATTCCGGTCGCCATAGCTATATCCCGGATAAGTGCAATTATAATGTTCAAAAGAGCGGGTATGCTTATTGAAACGGTTGATTCCTCCGCCATAGGTAGCCATCCAAACATTGTTCTGGTGATCCCGCACAATACTCGTCACAAAATTATTACTCAGCGATTGTCCATTACCGGGCTCATGCTTATAATGCGTCCAGGTATGTTGCCGCCGGTCCCAATAGCTGACGCCGCTGCCATCCGTGCCTACCCAGCAATTGCCAACCTCGTCTTCGCAAAGGACAATACAAAATTATCGGCCAGGCTATTGCGGTTCAATGGATCATGCGCCAGGGTGGTAAAACGGTTCTTTTGCGGATCAATGATATTGATACCTCCCCGCAGGGTGCCGATCCATTTGCGGCCTTCCCGGTCTTCGTACACAGCATATACAGAAGTGCTGGTCAACGATTTTTTTGCTGGCCAGGCAAGAGGTAGCTAATACTACCGGTTGCGACATCGAGCATATTGATACCTCCCCCATCCGTAGCGATCCATAAGCGGTTGCTTTTATCCAGGCAAAGGGCCACCACCCTATTGCTGGTGAGCATGCCCGGCTGCTCATCATAGGCCTTTACCCTACCTGTGGGCATATGCCAGGATACCAACCCGTTTTCCGACCCTATCCAGAAAGTGCCCTTATTATCGGTTTCGAGGCAGAAGCCTGTATGCGCTACCTTGCTCACCGGCTTTACCACACCCGCCTGCTCATCATACAGGCAAAGACCCTTGCCCTGGACAAACAGCCAGATGCGTTGCTGCTGGTCGACCCTGATCGCCTGCGCATGATACCGGAGTAATACATCGGCACCCTCGCGGTAGGGTATCTGCCGGGCCTGTCGCTGCTCTTTACGACAAACCATCAATCCCCGGCCGCCCGATGCGATCAGGATATTACCCTGCTCATCGGTTTTGATATCATTAATGGCGAGGTTGAGGCGTTCGGGAACAGCCTGCTGATAAGGCAGGTAAGTGAGCGGGGCAAAAGACAGTGTTTTGTTGCTGTAGACACTCACGCCCTGCTTCGTACCGATCCAGAGGTTATCCTGCTGGTCTTCGCAAATGGCTACAATGCGATTGTTGATGAGCGAAGTAGTATCATCGGGCTTATTGCGGTATACTTTGAACTGGTATCCATCATACCTGTTGAGGCCATCGTAGGTTCCAAACCACATCTGGCCGTAGTGGTCCTGGTAAATGGCCGTTACCGCATTATTGGAAAGTCCCTGTTCAATACCGAGGTATTCGACCGGCATATTGCTTTGGGCGTAGGCCCGCACTAAAAGGAGGAGACGTAGGCATAGGCAGGCAAAAAGCCGGCAGTAACGGCGTATTGCAGCAAGGCAGGCGTAGCAGGGGTTATATGGCACAGTCATCCATCGCAGCATAAGACAGTCGGCATGTCCTTCAGGACCAACAGGGGTCAAAATTACATCCAAAATTAATAAGCGTCAAAATTACAGCCATCCTGCAGCTACCGGCAGGCCCCTTCCTGCCATTCCTAAAGCAACCATCAATCCGGAAAACAGGATAAATAAATCACACACCGGGAAATCCCTCACATCCCGATAAAAGCTGCAACACCCTGTATACTAATATTTGCCTTTCAGCCTCCTTATCGCTCCTTCGCTGGTCCATGACCTCAAAGTGAAAATAGGCCTGTTCCTTTTGTATGGCCCAGCCCTGGTTAAGTTTGCCCATGCCGTTAAGCTTTTGCTCCAGGTCAGGAAGACCAATAGCCGTAAGCCTGATACCGCTATATGCCCGGGGTTGTATGGCTCTTTGTTCATACCAGTATGCCTGGTTGCCCTTATAACCAATGATCAATACATCATACTTCATCAGTTCATTCAATTTTTCTTCGTACCTGCCATCAGCGCCCGCTACACGCATAAAGCTGGTAAGGCTATCGGGCAGCAGGTACACATACAGGCGGTCAAATTGGGTTGGCTCCTCAATTTGAAAACTAACAGGCAGGTATTGGATCACAGCCTTTTTCCTGTAAGGCGATCAGTCGCATTCAATGTAGTGCGGGCGGCTGTAGCTTCTATTACTGCCCGGTCAATATTGTACCACCCTGTATTGACGATCTGTACAGCGTATTGCTGACCAGGTGGTAAACGCAATGCACGGCCGGTATCGTAACCCAACTGACGGGCTGCTTCTTCCAGGTTAATGCTCAACTCCTTCTCGAAGTTTCCCTTAACCCGGTTTAAAGAATCCCTGGTATGTTGTTGCTTCTTTTGATCAGCATTTGCATCCAAAGCCGCTTGTTGTTTCCAATGAGCTTCATTTGTTTTGCTTACCGCTTCCATATAAGCGGTTGTTTTTGACTCATAATAATCCCTTAGTTTTTGAAAAGATACAGAGGTCTGTTTTACTTTCCCATCTTTTCGGGCAGCAAATGCCTGGAATTTTTCAGCCAGCCAGGGATGCACTTGTAAAGCAGCCAGCGAATCAATGTACCATAAGGGTTTATCCAGGTTATGGATATACAGATCAAGCACTTCGTTTGAAAATGAGCGGTGGATCCAGGGCATCCGTTCTCCAAATTCGCGGGTAGCCAGTAAAGTGTTTTGGAAAACTTTATTCCATATTACCTTGATCTTAGCCGGGTTGATTAGGCAGCCTGATACATGATCGGCGTAGCGTTGGAACTCCAAATCCGGCTTTGTTGTGCCTTTGAGCGAATTACTCACAATACCGGAAACACTATCCTGTCCCATATTATCTTCTTCCTTAACAGGTGTATCCAGCATATCCGACTTTCCTCCTGGATAATAATCAGCCATTGCATAATACAAACTATCCGTAAATTGTTTATCCCGGCTATTGTATCCCCATGCCTTCAAAGAATCGAGGTACCCCGGCGGATAAAAATCCAATGATAAAATATCTACGGTTAGCAGGTCTTTTTCCAATGGTACCGGATTTACCCAATCTATTTGGCCATCAGGCAGTCGTTTGCCATTGTACAATTGCATACCAGGTTGGATGGTATCGGCAGGCACCTCCGCATAAATGCCAGCAGTGGGATTGATCTTTACCCGTTGTTCTCCCTGCCTGGCATCCAGGAAGAACATACCGCCGGTTTCCAATAACTGGTTACCGCTTGTAGTAGAAAGTCCTCCCTGCATGACCGTGGCTGCATCCAGTGCTTCCTTCACCACCAGCGATAAAGATCCGGCAACTGGTGCGCCACTTTCATCCAGGAAACCATTGGCGGGAATGGCCATCACGATACCTCCCTTTGTTTCAATCACCGTATCACGGCCGGCGTGAATGGTGAATGCCTGCGCAGCAATATGCTTATCAGCATCAGCCCATTCCTTGGTACCCACCTCATTGTATTGCGGTAATTGCTTACCCTCATAGGAACCGGTGTGATGGCCATTATTCATTACCAGGTACAACACCAAGGCCCCTGATATCAGGATGCCGAACCCACCTAAGCCCCATCTTGTAAAATGGCGCCAGCGTATAAATTGTTTGCCTGCCTGTTGTATTTGTTGCCGCAATGCCGTCCTTGCCACTCCCTGCATAACTTCCTGCTGCAACTGCACCGCTTCCTGCAGTTGGGGATCATTGGTCAGTTGTGCTTCAAAAGCGGCCTTTTCTTCAGCCGGCAGTTGATCACTTAAGTAATCTTCTATTTGTTGGATCAGTTCAAGTTCTTTACGCATCCTATAAAAGATTAAATAGTTTGAGTGGTTTGTTTCAGTTCTTTCAGCTTGTTACGGGCTGCTTCCAGGCATTTGTATTTCTGGTTCTTTGCGGTGTTCTCAGAGCTATAGCCCATCCTCGCGGCAATGTCTTTGAGTTTCAACCCGCCATTGTAGAAAAGGAGCAGTAATTCGCGGCAACGTTCACCCAGTTCAAGCAATACTTTTCGGCCAGGCCGGCTTGTTGATCTGCTTCGCGTCCTGCTTCCAATGCCTGCTCTTCTACCGGGGTGAGGCCGGTATCAAAATCAGGTAGTATATCCAGCTTGCGTTTTCAATTCATCTTTCCAGAGGTACCGGCAAATGCTGAAGAGGTAGGTACTTAATTTGGCAGTAAGCTGCAAGTTCTTTCCCCGTACCTGGGTGCACAGGATGATCAAAGCCTCCTGGAAAATATCCTGGGCATCCTGCCTGGTGCCTCCCTTTGGCTCGGATCATTTTTCCATCATCGGGAATGACCTGTACAATGCCTTCAGGGCCTTACTATTACTGCCCGATCGGAGTAGGTCGATAAGCTGCGGATCGTCCATTTTACAGGGTTTACAAGATATATGGTCAAAAACGAAAAAAGTCACCCTGAATAGATGACTTTTTCAAAAAAATATTGCGTACCGGAGTATTAAGCAGTTACTGCGGGTCGAGGGCGTCAATGGCTTCCTGCACTTTTTCCCGGATGAGGGATTCAGAAAGCTGGTCTACCTCTACCCGGGTAGCATCTTCATAATTCCATTCATCGCCTTTATGAATTAACGTGCGCATGGCTATTTTACCTTCCGTTTCCATGGGCGCCAGGAGGAACATGCAATAGCTTTGGGTATCATACCGGATATCCAAAGATACATGAGGATGAGCCCGGTTCATCCGGTCTACCTGTTGTGCCACGATGCCATACCTATTGAGCGATTGAACGCATTTACCAAAAGCAGGGGTAATGACCTGCTCCATTTTTCGCGGAAATTTTTGATGAAACTGGCGCGGCGGGCCTGATCATACGGCTCCTGATCCTCTTGCGCAGGGTGTGTAAGCTGGTCAATACGTTGTTGTTCCAGCCTCTTTCTCCTGCAAGCTAAAAAGTCTTCCCACATCATAAACTCAGTTGTTAATGGTTATTAAATGATCACTGGACTATACGTAGTAGCTTTTCCGGGGATAAAGGGGACTCAGGAACGCAATCGTTTGCATTTATGAATACATTAAATTACTAATTTTTCCTGACATAGAAATAAGGGGCGATAAAGGCCCAAATGTCCCATTTTGTCTGGCAAAAACCTGCAATTGTATAAAAACTTAAACATTTGATAAAATACATGCTGGCACATCGTTACATTTGGTAACTAAGTTTGCCGCCATTATGAACTATCAGGAATTTACCCCGATGAAGGGTCATTACTGTTGCAGTTACGAGCGGGGACAAAACTGCTTTTGATGAGCTCTTCAACCGCTTTAGCGGCCCGGTGCATACCTATATACGGATGCGCCTCAACGGGTCAGAAGAAGCCGATGATGTATTGCAGGAAGTGTTCATACGCCTGTGGCATAAACGCCAGTCCATTGTTATCCACTCTTCTTTCCGCAATTATCTCTATACCATTGTTCAGCATTGTATCAGTGATCATATCCGCGCCAGTAAAAGAAGAAAATATACTTTACCCGAAGATATGCCCGAGCAGGAAGAGGGTACGCCCCAGCCTGATGAACAATACCAATACAAGCAGGTGTATTATATGTGGCGCGGCGCCATGGAAAAGCTACCTGGCCAGATGCGCCGCATCTATACCATGAAAATAGAGGAACAACGTTCTGTGAAAGAAATAGCTGCCGAACTACAGTTGAGCGAGCAAACCGTCAAAAACCAATTGCATACAGCCGGGCAACGCATAGTAAAGTTATTGCGGCAGGTGCAGCTGTTATTTTAATTGAACGTTGAGCATTGAAAATTGAGCATTCAGCGTCTCAAACGAAATGTTCAATGCTCAATTTTCAATATTTATAGTCCCCCCCCCGAATGTGACCAAATTATTAACTCGCCATTTTTCTTCAAAACGCTCTAGTACCAGATCCTTTCTGTCTACGTCTATATAATAAATAAGGCGCTCATGCCCCGTAAATCAAAGCCAAAACATACACCTCACGAAGATCAGCAATGGCAGCAGGCATGGGAACAACCGGATGCCCTCCACCCCGACCGGAAAGAATTACTGCTCCACAATATTCACCAACGATTCGACAGTGGCCGACGGAAAAAAAAGCAGTTATTCTACATTGGCCTTAGCGCAGCCGCCGCGATACTGGTAGCCGTATTGATCAAAATACCCTGGACACAGCAGGAAGTACCTGTAGAAGCCTGGACAGAACTGGTATCTACCGACAGTACACGCAAGGTTCGGCTGGAAGACGGGTCGGTATTGTGGATGGCGCCACGCTCAGTGGTAAGGGTATATCCCGATTTCAAGCATAAACGGAATACACTACTTACAAAGGGTACCGTATTTTTCAGCATAGCCCGGGATACAACACGTCCGTTTTCCATTGGTGTCAACAACCAGGAAGTAACAGTACTGGGCACGCAGTTCACGATCAACAAGCTGGATTCGACCGATATACAATTAACAGTAAAGGAAGGTAAAGTAGCACTTAGTAATATGGACGGCAGGAATGTGCTTGCCGCCAGGCAACAGGTAACTACCCGTCATGGAAAAGCCGGTGCTGTACAAACAGCCGATCCATTGACAGCCGATTGGTGGGCCCAACCTGAAATACGGCTGTACAATATTTCTATAGAAACCTTACTGCGTTGTATAGAATCTTATTATGGAGTAGTACTATCGAAAGGACATATCAACCCGGCCATGAAAATTAGCTTAACCTGGAATATGACGATACCACTGGCAGATAACCTAAAGGTCCTGAACGCACTGACAGGCTATAATATCCACTAACATATCATTGGAATAACCACTTGGTTCATCACTGCTTCTGCTCATTGTGGAGCAGCAAGCTAACCTATTGTCTATACTGTAATGCAAAAAACATGGAAAACGTAAAACGTAGAACACCTCTCCTTTTTTTTTGGTACTGCTACTCACTGCAGGATGGCTGCAAGTGCAGGCACAAACAAGCCAATTAAAATTCCGGCATGGCGCAGGTAACCTGGCCAAGATAGCCGAGGACTTTGGCAGTCAGTTTAAAGTGCAATTGGCCTATGTCAATGAAGAACTCACAGCTATCAGGGTACCGGCAGGCAATTATGAAGCCCCCACTGTAGGCGAGCTGCTGAACAAGGTATTGGCGCCGGCCAACTTTAAAGCCATTGCCAATGGGAATAGCTGGATCATCCGCAAATCAGAAACGCCCCGGCAGGTGCTCGCCACCATGGTATTGCAGGGCGTCATCAGGGAAGGAGATAACCCTGTAGCCAGTGCTACGGTCATTATTAAACAGGCAGGACAGGGCTCCACTATTGCCGTAGCCGACGAGAAAGGGCATTTCAGCAAAAACTCCCTTTACTGGAAGGAACCGTGGAAATATCAGCGGTTGGTTACCTACCCATGAAAAAGAAATTCGCCGCCGCAGAACAACAAAGTATAAAGATAGAGTTGCAGAAGGATGAGCAACAAATGCAGAATGTAGTTGTAACAGCACTGGGTATTAAAAGAGCCGAAAGGGCGCTCGGTTATGCTACCTCTACTATAGATGGCCAGCAATTGACGGATGCCATGAGTGGTAACTGGACAGATGCCTTGAGTGGTAAAGTAGCTGGTCTTAACCTGATCCGCTCCAATGCCGGCCCTACCGGTTCAAATAAGATCATTTTGCGTGGTGAAAATAACCTGACAGGCGATAATGAAGCGCTTATCGTTGTAGATGGAGTGGTGATCAACCGAAGCAGTGGCAAACGCACAGGTATTGAAGGGGAAGTAGCCTATGGCGTAGGATCAGAAAACATGCCTTCGGATTATGGCACCAGCCTCAATGATATTAACCCGGAGGATATTGAAACAGTAACGGTATTGAAAGGACCGGGCGCGGCTGCTTTGTACGGACAAAATGCCGCCAATGGCGCCATCATCATTACCACCAAATCGGGTAGTAATAAAAGAAAAGGCTGGGGCGTAACGCTTAACTCAAATGTAGGTTTTGAACAGATCAACCGCTGGCCCGACCTGCAATGGGAATACGGTATCGGGTTAGATGGACAAGCTGATTATGATTATGGCAGATCAACCAATTCAACTTCCAGTTCGGCCTACGGGCCCCGGTTTGACGGTCAAAAGTTTTATCAATTTAATAACGGACTGCAAGGAAGAGATACCGTAGCCACCCCTGGGTAGCTTATAAAAATAAGATCCGCAAATTCTTTGATGTAGGCAGCACCATTACCAATAGCATCAGTCTGGATGGCGGTACCGATAAAACTACTGCCCGCTTTTCGGTAACGAATGTGACCAACAAATGGATCATCCCCAATACAGGTTATAAACGCAATACAGTGTCCTTGTCGGTCAATTCAAAGATCAACGACAAGCTGCAGGTAAGCTCAAAATAAATTATACCAATAAGTACAGTGACAACCTGCCAGGCAGCGGCTACGGCAACCAGTCTATTATGTACTGGTATATATTTTGGCAGCCCAATGCAGATATTGACTGGTTAAAGAACTATTGGGTAAAGGGACAGGAAAAACAAAAGATATTCTATCCTTACAGCACCTTCCCCGAGAACCCCTATGCAGTGGTCAATGAATTCATCAACAAAACCAACCGTCACGGAGTTACCGGCAATATCCAGGCTACCTATAATTTCAATAAGGAGTTAAGCCTGATGGTCAGAACATCGCTTGACTTTGGATACGACCAGCGGGCACAAGAGCGCCCTAATGATGCAGGCTCCAAATTCCCTTATGGCAGTTACCGTACACAAAATATCTTCTCGATTGAAACCAGCGGGGATTTCCTGTTGAAGTACAACAAACGTATCAGCCCTGATTTTGATTTCTCCATTACCGGTGGTGGAAGCGCCCTGCGCAATACCTACAACCGCGATGAAGTACGTGCAGATTCCTTAACCAACCCGGGCGTATATTCCATGGCCAATAATGCAGGGCCATTGGTCAGCTTACCTTACAAGACCAGGTTGGCCATCAATAGTTTTTATGGTGTAGCTACTGCCGGCTTCCGCGACTATCTGTACCTCGATATCACTGGACGGCAAGACTGGAACAGTGCACTGGCTACGCCCGAGCGGACAGAAAATGCCGGCTTCTTTTATCCATCAGCCAGTTTGAGTTTTGTAGCTTCTGAAGCTTTCAAGCTGCCCAAGGACATCAGTTTCCTGAAACTTCGCTTTTCTGCTGCCAACGTAGGTAGCGGACAAACGATCCCGTACCGCACTTCTTTTTATTATTCTTCAGCAGGCAGCTTGTACAATGGTGGTCTGGAAAATCCTACTACCCGCAATAATCCCAACCTCAAACCATTGCGCACCATTACCTACGAAGCAGGTATAGCCATGAAAATGTTTAAAGACAGGTTGGGCGTTGACCTCGCAGTCTATTCAGGATTCACCAAAGATCAGATCCTGTATCGCCAACTTGACCGGGCATCAGGTAATGCTACTGCCCTCATCAATATTGGCAAAGTAGCCAACAAGGGTATAGAAATAGCCCTGAATGGTACACCCGTGGTAACCAAATCGGGCTTTAAGTGGAATACCAGTATTGTGTTTTCAGCCAATTCCAATATTGTAAAAGAACTGCCCGACAGTTCGATCGTGTTGCAAACAGGACCAGTAGGTGGCGGACAGATCGTAGCGAAAGTAGGCGGCAGTATGGGCGACCTCTACGGCAGGGGTTATGTAAGGGCTCCGGACGGACAAATTGTGTATGATCCCAACACCGGGGTAGCACTTATTTCACAAGATGTTCAATACCTCGGCAATACCATTCCCAAATGGAAAGTAGGTTTTAGCAATGAGTTTTCCTTTAAACAATTCCGCCTGGGCTTCCTGTTCGACGCACAATACGGCGCAGTAGGGCACTCCCTCACACATTACAAACTATCAGAACAGGGCAAACTTACCAAAACATTACCCGGACGTTACAGTGGTATCATTGGCAATGGTGTGATACAGGATGCAGATGGCAAATACCGGAAGAATGATGTGATCGCTAATGACATTGATGAATACTACCGTTCGCATTTTGGAGTAGACAATGCAGAAGGCAGCACTTTCCGTACTGATTACATCAAGTTCAGGGAAGCTCACCTGGATTATACCTTAAAACCTTCCATTGCTAAAAGATCGGGCTGCAACGGGTTACCGTTGGCGTATATGGCCGTAACCTGTTTATCTGGACCGACTGGCCCATGTTTGACCCCGAATTTGGAACGCTTACGGGAAGTGATATTGTACAGGGATTTGAAATTGCACAATTCCCCTCTACCCGCTCTTTTGGATTTAACCTTTCTGTTGGACTCTAATTCCTGAAAAAATGAAAACGATCATCAATAAATTCACTGTTCTACTTGTGCTGACCAGTTTAATACTGTCGTCCTGCACCAAAGATTTCACCGACCTGAACACCGACCCCAATAGTACACCTTCGGCCAAACCCCACCAGTTGCTGGCCCCTACCCTGGTAAGTATAGTAGGGTATAATATGATCCGCAACCGCAACTTCAATAATGAACTGATGCAGGTTACGGTAGATATGGGTGATGGAGAAGGTAAAGTATTCAGGTATGACTACCGCGCCACCTGGGCCGACTATCTTTATAATGGCTGGTACCTCGAAATGCTGAACCTGAAGGATATGCAAAAGATAGCAAAGGATACGCCTACTTTAAACAAGTCGTACCAGGCTATTTCGCTCATCCTGCAATCCTGGGTCTTTTCCCTGCTCACAGATACCTATGGAGATGTGCCCTACTTTAAATCCAGCCTGGCCAAGGATTCACTGTTGTTTGAACCACCCTTTGACAGGCAGAAAGATATTTACCTGGATATTTTCAAAAAACTGGAAGAAGCCAATACACTGCTGGCCAGCGGACCTCAAATTGTAGCTTCCAGTGATCCGGTCTATAATGGGGATATCACCAAATGGCGCAAGTTTGGCAATTCACTTTACCTGCGTTTGCTGTTGCGCCTTTCCGGAAAAGCAGAAGTAGCCAGCGACTGTATTGCCAAGATCAAGGAAATAGTAGATACGAAAGCCTCTACTTATCCCAAGATCACCAAACTGGAAGAATCGGCTATCTTACGATGGACGGGCCAGGGCCCCTATGTTTCACCCTATATGTCCGTGCGGGAACAGGATTTCAGGGCGCCAGGCATTTGCAGTTTCTTCATTGATAACCTGACCACCTGGAGCGATCCCCGCATTAATATTCCTACCTATGGAACAGGTTCTCCCACAAAAACCAACCGTTGGTGCATAGCCCCTTCTTCCGGAGCCTTTGTAGGTGTGCCCAGTGGTTATTCGCCCGGACAAGTAACCAGCAAGAAAGCCTCTTTCTATTCTATTACCAACAATACCAATACAGGCCCCACCCTGATGACCGACCAACTGACGGGTATGATGCTCAACGTAGCCGAAGTAGATTTCATGCAGGCCGAAATGGCCGCCAATGGATGGATCAATGGTTTAGCTAAGGCTTTCTACGACAGCGGGGCCTTACACAGCATCCGCCAATGGCTGCCCCAATGGCCCGATACCTCTACCAAGATCTATACGATCACCGATTACCTCAATGCTTCCGACCTGGGCTATAATGAAAGCGGCACGCTGGAAGAAAAGATGGAACAGATACACCTGCAAAAATATTATGCCCTTTTCCTCAACGATATGCAGCAATGGTTTGAATACCGCCGTACAGGGCACCCCCTGTTACCCAAAGGACAAGGTTTAAGGAATGGTGGTGTAATGCCGGCACGTATGACCTACCCGGTATCGGTACAATCGACCAATCCCACCAATTATAAAGCCGCAGTCGCACAACAGGGTCCGGATGTGATCTCTACACAGGTATGGTGGCAGAAGCCGTAAAAAGGCGGGTAGCGAATGCTGAATAGTTCATAGAGAATCGTTTGCCTCGAATAATGAAAAATTAAAGTAAGTGCTCAGCAATAAATAAAACGCAATGAAAAAGCTTCAACTATATTCTTTCATTTTGCTGTTATCAGTTCCCTTTTGGGGATGCCAAAGGATAAGTACCCGGGTGGGGAAATAAGTCCTTATATCGCCATGTATGATCTCAGAAATATCTTTAAGGGCCAGGATGTAACCCTCACCAGGGAAAATATGCTGGGATCAACCACCATCACCGGTACGGTCGTATCGGACCACTCCGGCGGCAATTTACCAGCCGGTCTGCTGGTCATACAAGACAATCGACGTTTATCGCTGCTGCGTGGTATTTCCATTCCCATTGGCGCCGAAGCTGCCAATTACAAACCGGGTGATTCCGTAGTACTCAACGTAGAAGGTAAAGTATTAAAACGCGTAGATGGTATTTTGCAAATTACAGGAGTAGAAGCCAGCAGCATTACCAGGGTATCTTCCGGCAATAGCTACCTGGCCTTGCGGGTGCCGTCCAGCAATATCCTGAACAACCCCGAAAATTATGAAAGCATTTTATCAATCATCGTAAAAGGTGGTTTTGACCCACTGCCTTCACCGGGTGATATCTTATCGGGCGACAAGCTGGTGAATGACGGCTTTGGCAACCTGACCCTGCATACAGAAGCTACTGCTAATTTCTCCAATGAACCCGCTCCCGTACTGGCCAATTTCTATGGCATTGTTTTCAACACCAATGGGCCTGAAGGAAAATTAACCCCGCAATTCAGGATGCGCACCAAAAATGACCTGGTGGTATTGAGTGCAGTGATTGAAATACCGCCCGTTATTATTAGCGGTATTATGAGCGATGTAGATGGAGGTGATGGCAACTATGAGTATGTTCAATTCCTGGCTACGCGGGATATCAATTTCGCTACCACCCCTTATTCGATGGTTACTACCAACAATGCCGGTACCTCGGCCCCAGGTGGTTATCCGGCCAATGGATGGGCCACCGGCAATATGCGTACCTATAAGTTTAACCTCACTACCGGCACCGCTGCCAAGGGCACCTATTTCTATGTAGGGGGCACCGGCAAACGGATCAATGGCGCCAGCTCTACCAGTATGAGCACTTCCAACTGGATCAAAGCGTATGACTATGTAGGCAAAGACGGTGAAGGTTTTGGCAAAGCAACCGGCGGCCTGTTGGCCAATAGCGGTAATGCCTGCGGGGTAGCCATTTTTGAAGGCACCAATGTAACAGTTAATTCCAAACCGGTTGATGTGCTGTTCATCAATGGCGGCGGTCAGTTGTATACCTCCACCCCTACCCCCATGGGATATCGCATCACCAACAATGACTGGTACGATGTGGTGAACCCCCTCAATTTACAAAGTCAACCTTTTTTTCCGGCAGGGGGCCAATAACCTGTTCCTCGCTTATCCTCCGGGCCAGGGCTATTTTTATGTTTTGGGCGGCGAATACAACCTGAACCTGGCCCGATGGACAAAAGCCAGAACACAAAACCTGATATTGCTTACCAAGCAATCACCTGTTATTGATATTGAGGGCGAAACAGCAACGAAGCTGAAGTAATAACAAAGTCGGGAAAGTTGGGGAAGTCGGGAAAGTCGGGGAAGTCCGAAAGTCCGAAAAGTCAGGAAGTAGAACCGCTTAGCTCTGTACTAGTGTAATGACAAATTAATTATGAAACATTTTGTATATTAGTGCTCTAAATCGACACTAATATGGCATTATCCTTAAAGCTTAACCGGAAAGAACTATCCTTTCTAGAGTCTAAAAAGCAAGGTAAGGATTTGGGGTTGCGCAGATATAACCGCATTAATGTGCTATTGCTTCTTCACAAAGGGAAGAAGGCGTCAGAGATAGAGGAGTTCCTGGGAGTCGACCGTATCACGGTCTGGCGCACAAAGAATCGTTATCTGGAACAAGGGATAGAGGCGGCCATTGAGGAAGAAAGTCGTACAGGTCAGCCGGTGAAGTATACAAGCGATCATGAAGCTGAATTGGCCTCATTAGCCTGTGGTCCGTGCCCTGCAGGCAGAAAGCGTTGGACAATACGTTTACTCACAGAAGTGATCCGGTCCAAACCCGGTTTTGAACAGATCAGCCGCGAAAGTGTGCGGCTGGTGTTAAAAAAATGAATGTAAGCCTTGGTTAAGGAAGATGTGGTGCATTCAGGAGATAACCCCGGAATATCGTAAACGAATGTACCGGCTCCTGGATCTTTACAAGCAGCCATATGACGATAAACACCCGGTGATCTGCCTGGATGAAAAAAGTAAACAGTTATTAATGGACAGCCGTTCACCGATAGCGGCCAAACCCGGAAATCCGGAAAAGTATGATTACGAATACAAGCGAAAAGGAACCTGTAACATATTCGTTGCAGTTGTACCCAAAGCCGGAAAGCGTATCGTGAAGGTAACAGATACAAGAACAAAGGCGGACTTTGCCTGCTTCGTTGAAGAACTGCTGAACAACCATTTTCCAAAAGCCGATTACATACAGTTAGTCGTGGACAACTTAAATACACATTTTGAACGTTCCTTTTATGAAACAATGGGGCATCAAAAAGCTTCCCGGATACTGAAGCGAATAAGATTTATTTACACCCCGAAACATGCAAGTTGGCTGAATATGGCAGAAATTGAAATCAATATTATGGATAGGCAGTGTACCGGCGGCAGGATAGAATCAAAGAAAAAATTGATCACTGACATCCACGCCTGGAGCAAAAAGCGCAATCGTAATAAATGTGACATCGAATGGAAGTTTACACAGCAGGACGCAGATAAAAACTTTCTAAACACTACGTTTCATAATTAATTTGTCACTACACTAGTTCCGGTCTTTTGGTCTTCCCGACTTCCGGTCTTTCAGTCTTCCGGTCTTCCCGACTTCCCGACTTCCGGACTTAATAAAAACACAAAGTAGCTGCAAGGAAAATTATCATCCCAGTTACTACCTTTCTTATTCTATATAAACAACAACCAAATATCTATGCTCAACAGAAGAAGTTTCCTCAAAAATTTTGGTTTGGCAGGGGCTGCATTCACTGCACCCGTTGCCCTGGTGCATGCTGCTCCCGTAACAGCCATTGGCAGCCTTACCTTGAAAGGAAAAGTGCAAAGTAATGGCAATGGCCTTGCAGGCGTTGCTGTAACCGATGGTTATAGTTTTACTACCACTGACAAAAAAGGGAATTACACTATACAGGCACATTCAGCCGCCGAATTTGTATACATCAGCATACCGGCGGGTCATGCTTTTCCCAATGATAAAGGTATTGCCCAATTTTACCAACCCATTACCCAAAAGGAAGGCAGCTTTAAAGCCGACTTCAACCTGGAAAAGCTGACGGTAGATGATACCAAACACAATTTTGTAGTGTGGGCCGATACACAGATCATTTCTGAAACAGATGGGGAGTTGCTCAAAACACAGTCTGCCCCCGATCTGAAACAACTCGTAGCCTCCTATCCCCAGGGAGCCTTGTTTCATGGCATTGGTTGCGGCGACCTGGTGTGGGATCATTTTGAATTGTTTGCCGATTACAAGGAAGCGGTAAACATCGCCGGTGTTCCTTTCTTCAATGTTATTGGCAACCACGATATGGATATTGATGGCGGTTCCGATGATGTATCGGCCAAAACTTTCAAGCAGCAATTTGGCCCTACCTGGTATTCCTTCAACCGGGGTAAGGTGCATTACATCGTATTGGATAATGTATTCTTTATTGGCACAGCTAAGAAATACATTGGTTACCTTACTGATGCACAATTGCGTTGGGTGGAACAAGACCTGGCATTGGTGAAGCCCGGCTCAACAGTTGTGGTGAGCAACCATATACCGACTGATACTGGAAATCAACGCAGGAACAAACTGGCCGAAGAAGCCATTGGCGGTACGGTTGCCAACAGGAATCAATTGTATAAGTTGTTAAAGCCTTTCAAGGCTCATATCATGTCGGGCCATACCCATGTAAACGAAAAATGGGAAAAGGACAACCTGATGGAGCATGTACATGGTACCGTATGCGGCGCCTGGTGGACGGGCCCTATTTGCAGTGATGGAACACCGAATGGTTATGGGGTATATGAAGTGGATGGGGATGACATCAAATGGTATTACAAATCGACCGGCAAAGAAAAAGGCCACCAGTTAAGGGTCTATGCCAAAGGAAAACTAAGTACGGCGCCCGATGAAATAGTGGCCAATGTATGGAACTGGGATCCCAAATGGAAAATAGAATGGTGGGAAGACGAGGTTGCCAGGGGTTTGATGGAACAAAGAGTTGAGCTGGACCCCTGGTCGATAGAATTGCACGGTGGGCCACAACTGCCCAAAAAACATAAGTTTGTAGAACCTACTTTAACAGACCACCTTTTCTTTGCCAAGCCTTCTCCTGCTGCTAAAAAGATCACCATCAAAGCAACAGACCGGTTTGGGAATGAGTTTACAGAAACGATTACTGTGTGAGCCGGGAGTTGGCAAGCTGGGGCGTTGACAGGTTAAAAAGGTAACTAGGCTTTTATTAATGAAAAGAGAGTGTCTTTAAAAGAAGGCATTCTCTTTTTGCATTAGGGGTAGGCGTATCGCTGATTACACAGATTGGAAAGGATTACACGGGTTAAGTGGATCAGGCGGCAGTTTGAATCGCGGATTTATTGGATTTAGTAATTTGCCGGTGTTCTTCCTGTTCTTTATAGCGGTCTTTGAAGTATTGTTCTTCCAGCCATTGGCGTTTCTTTTCACGTGCTATACACCTACGTTCCTTTTCGAGCAGTCCGGCTGTGTTATCATAACTGCTTTTCCAATGATTGGCCCCCAGGATGCGGCGGTACCGGTGGCGTTTGGGATTGCTGTTGCGGTGTTTCAATCGGGTGGCATAATCTTTATCACGGCGGAAGGATTGTTTTTTGGGGCCCGTATCGAGCTTTACGCCGGTGGCTTGCTGGTAATGTACCCAATATTCCGCATAAGTTTTCCATAGGTAGTCATGAGCTTGCTGTGGGGTAGCTCCTTTAGCGTGTACCTCCGAGTAGCTAAAAATTAAGATATTATAAAAAGTTTACTTTTGGGCTTATCAAAAATGTAAACGTATGGAACAAAAGCAATCAAGTGGCTTATCGAAGGAGCAAAAAATGTTCGCGTTGATAGCTGAACATGAAGCCAGTTCGATGACAGTAAAAGATTTTTGTGAGTTGTATGATCTTTCACCTGGTACATATCACTACTGGCAGAAGAAATATCACGCCCGGTTGGAAGATAAGCCGATGGAGAATCAAAGTAGTTTCACTTTGCTAACAGTGACAGGGCAGCAAGAGGTTTCCATTTCCCAGGATCTCTTTGCGGAATACCGGGGCATCCGTTTTTACCGGGAGCCATCTGTGAGTTTTTAAAAGCTTTAATCAGTTAACTTATGTTACAGATCAACAACGGCACCCATTACTGGTTGTATCATAAGTGGGCGGATGTAAGGAAGAGTTTTGACGGTTTGAGCGGGCTTGTTACCAACGAACTGGGAATGGAAATTCAGACGGGTGATGTATTTATCTTTTGAACAAACGGCAAACGCACCTGAAGGCGTTAGAATGGGAAGGGGATGGTTTTAGCTTATACTATAAGCGATTAGAGGAAGGTACCTTTGAGTTACCGGCAGGTATTATGGAAGGCACTCACAGTAGTATTACGGCTAAACAATTAAGTATGATCTTACAGGGCGTTTCTTTGAAGAAAGCGTTTTTCGAAAGCGGTACATCGGTACGATGTAATCCTTATGGATCATGGGTTGAATATATTTGACGTTGCCATCGAAAAAATGGCAACGTTTTTTATTTTAAGAAAAACAGGCCGGGTTATCCACATTTTTGGTGCTGTTTTTTAAAATCATTTTTGAATGCGGGTTTATCCACGCATCGGCTGTATAACTTTCGGTTATACGATATAGCTTAAATGCATAGCCGGGCTATCTTTGTATAATGTCAGCAGCAGCAGAAAATATAGATTACAAAGCGCTCTATGAGCAACTGCTTCCAATGCTGCAACTACAGCAACAAAATAATGGACAATTACCACAAAACAACCAGGAGCTATTACAAAGCAATAAAGAATTACGCGATCAGGTAACGCAGCTTCAATATCAATTGTATCAACTAACGAAGTTACTGGGTGGTTTTAAGACTGAGAAGTTTGTTCCTTCCCCTTTACAGCAACAGCAGGAATTAGGCCTTTCCTTTGAGCAGGGGTATAAAGCAACCAACCTTGCTGATGTTCAAAAGATAAGTTACGTAAAGCAAAAACAGGTTCAACGGGAAAACGGGTTAGCCAATGCCTTTCCGGATCATCTACGGGTGGAAGAGACCGTGATAGAGCCTCCGGAAGATGTGAGCGGATGCGAGAAGGTGGGAGAAGAAGTAAAGGAACAGCTTGGCTGGAAGCCGGGAGAAATATTTCTCCAACGTACTATTATCCCTCAGTATAAATGCTCTGTAGCAGAACGGCCTGATCAGCATCGTATAGTGCAGGCGCATCTTCCAGAGCAAGCCTTGTCTAAGAGCATTGCCACGCCGGAGTTGTTAGCACAGATCATTATAGATAAGTTTATAGATCATAAACCGCTGAATCGTCAGTTGGACTGCTTCAAGAGAAGTAATGTCACCATTGCTTATTCAACCATTACCGATTGGGTACGGCAGGTTGCGAACGTGGTAGCGCCACTGGGCCATCTGCACCTGCATGAGATGTACCAATATGATTATTGGCATGGTGATGAAACAACCATACAGGTTCTGGACAGGAATAAGAAGAAAGATACCCACCAGGGGTATTACTGGACGTACTTAACGCATAACGGGCAACTGATCTACTTTGATTATCATCGGGGAGGGATACATTGGCAGCCAAACATATCTTACAACATTTTAAGGGTTACTTGCAGGTAGATGGTTATGATGTCTATGAAGAGTTGGACATCAAAGGAATACATGTGTTCTTTTGTATGGCCCATGCCCGTCGTCATTTTTATGAGGCGAAAGGCAATGATAAAGTTCGGGCAGAATATGCTTTGACCGAGATAGCGAAGCTTTATAAGATCGAGGAGCAATGTAGAGAAGAGCAGCTCAACCCGGACCAGATCAAAGTGCGGCGGACAGAACAATCTGTGCCTATTTTAAAAGAACTGGGAGAGTGGATGAAGCAGGAGTATGTAAAGCTAAAACCGAAAAGCCCTATAGCACAGGCTATAGCTTACAGCATCAAACGCTGGGACGGCTTAAGTCTCTATGCCTCTACTAATCATTTGCATATTGATAATAATCCCATAGAGCGCTGTATGAAAAACCTGGCTGTCGGACGCAAAAACTACCTGTTCTGTGGCTCGCATGAAGCGGCCAAAAGAGCAGGCCTCTTATACTCGCTGCTGGTTACCTGCAAACTTAATACCGTAAACCCTTATGAGTGGCTCCGCGAAGTGCTTAGTCATAACATCAACGAGATGACTACCGCGCAACTCAGGAAACTCTTACCCCACCAGTGGAAAAAAACACAAGCCATCACTACGGCTTAAAGCAAAATTAGGCAACTAAACAATACGATTTTTAGGCTACTCGGAGACACACGGCACAACAGCGCAGACAATTTGGATTAGGCATAGCCACCAATGTACCTTCGGGATGTAAAGTCAATTCCGTATTAATAAATCTGACTGTAAAGTTTTTCCAGGATAAGACATCGATAAACTTCCGGCAATACCCATTTCCAATCCCCGCAGTTCGGCCAGGCCTTTTAGCCGCCCAATGGCTGAATAACCCGGGTAGGTTTTCTTTTGCAGGTCGCCCAGCATCTGGTGGCCATGATCGGGGCGCATGGGTATGGATACCTGCCTGCGTTGCATGATGTGGACCACTTCTTTTACAATGGCGTACATATCTGCATCACCACCCAGGTGATCGGCTTCATAGAAATTACCTTCAGCATCTCTTTTTGTATTGCGCAAATGCAGGAAATGAACCCGGTCGCCAAATTCCTGTAACATAGTCAGCAGGTCATTATCCGCTCTTGCACCAAAGGAGCCGGTACAATAGCACAAGCCATTGGCCGGCGAAGGGGCAGCGGCCAGCAAGTCCCTGGCATCCTGCGCAGTACTCACAATACGTGGCAATCCCAATATGCTATAGGGTGGATCATCGGGATGAATCGCCAGCTTCAATCCACAGGCTTCGGCTACAGGTACCACTTTGTGCAGGAAATAATACAGGTGTTGTTTCAACTTCGGGGCATCAATTCCTTCATAAGTTTTCAATGTAGTTAACACCTGCCCGGGAGTAAAGGCTTCATCACTACCCGGTAAACCCAACATAGTATTGCGGAAAAGGGTCGCTTTTTCCTCCTCCTGCATGTTGTCAAACTTAGCCTTTGCTTTGGCAATGTCCCCAGTGGTATAATCGTTTTCAGCCTCTGGCCGTTTCAGCAGGTAAAGATCAAAAGCAATAAAGGCCGCCCGTTCAAAGTACAGGGCTTTGCTTCTATCTGGCATTTCATAAGCAATATCCGTACGCATCCAATCCAGGATGGGCATGAAATTATACGTCACTACTTTCAAACCGCAGGCGGCTATATGGCGCAGGCTCTCAGTATAATTCGTAATGTATTGCCGGTAATTACCCGATTGCTTTTGATGTCTTCATGTACCGGCAGGCTTTCGATCACCGTCCAGGTCATCCCCACCGCTTCGATCATTGCTTTGCGGGTGTTGATCTCCTCCAACGTCCATACCTCCCCTACGGGAATATGGTGCAAAGCCGTTACTACACCCGTACAGCCTGCCTGTCGTATATCCCATAAACTTACCGGGTCATTGGGCCCAAACCAACGCATTGTTTGCTCCATTAATATCATAAACACTATTTTTACATACCGTTCAGAAAAGTTCATTTTCTTTGTTAAACAACCAGCTACCGCAATGGCCGAACACCGGGAAATAACGATTTACGACATCGCCAAACACCTCAATATCTCGGCAGCCACCGTGAGCAGGGGATTGAAGAACAACCCCTCCGTCAACAAAAATACCCGGAAAAAATTGCCGAAGCCGCCGTAGAGCTGGGTTATCAGTCCAATACATTTGCCAGCAGCCTCCGTAGCAAAAGCACCCATACCCTTGGGGTATTGGTACCCCGGCTCAACAGCTATTTCATGTCTTCCGTTTTAGCAGGTATGGAAAATGCAGCCAACAGGCATGGGTACAACCTCATCATTGCACAATCGCTGGAAGATGCAGAAAAAGAAAAGATCAATGCCGCCACCATGTTCAATAAACGGGTGGATGGACTGCTCATCTCGCTTTCCTACGATACTCAGAACATCAACCACCTGGAACCGTTTTTTAAACGTAATATACCCGTAGTATTCTTCGATCGGGTGCATCCACACAATGCCAGCACGTCTATTGTCATCAACAACTATACCGCTGCTTATAACATTACCAAACACCTGGTAGACCAGGGCTGCCGCCGGATCATGCACCTGGGCGGCAATATGTTTAGAAATGTTTATAAAGATCGCTTCGATGGTTACCGGCAGGCATTGAAAGACCATGACCTGCCCTTCCATGAAAAATGCATTACGTCAGTAACCTGTCTGAAAACGCCGGTGCAGAAGCGGCAAAACATATCCTTACCCTTACTCCGGCAAAACGGCCCGATGCCGTATTTTCGGCCAATGATACGGCCGCCGTTTATTGCATGATGGCCCTCAAAACAGCCGGCCTGCGCATTCCGGAAGAAGTAGCTTTTGCCGGTTTCAATAATGACCCCATCAGCAAGGTGATTGAACCCAACCTCACCACCGTCGACTACTCAGGCGACACCATGGGCAATACCGCCGTCACCAACCTCATCAATCACCTCAAAGGCATTAGCAATCTCTATAACACCAATTCCATCACGCTACGGGCCGACCTGATCATCAGGGATTCTTCGTTAAAGAAAGTCTGAAAGTCGGGAAGTCAGAAAGTCCGAAAGAAAAACCTTTTACGACCCTTCGACAAGCTCCTTTAGATCGGATGAGCCGCCTTTGGAAGGCGACCCACCCTTCGACAAACTCAGACTGACAGCTAACTTTTTACGGTATCTTTTTTAAGAACTCATTTGCTTTGATATCATCCAGGTTATTCACCGGCCGTTCCAGGTAATAAGGGATGGGCATGCCGCTGAATTGTTGAAAATAAAGCAGGCAGGCATCTTTCCATACAACCGCATCACTGCATTGCGTACGCAGTTTGCGCTGTACTGCCTGGAAGCGGACGCTGTCAACATAAGGCTGCACCTTATCCCAGGTCTTTTGAAACCCACGCACTTGCTGCACCCCTTTGTCATAATGCACACATAACTCATCCCACAAACGCTGTCCGCTTTTCATCGTATAGTTCCAGGGTAAATGATGAAACCACAGCAAGAACATATCCGGACAGGTTGCCGGATCGTTGAACCGTGCCGCCAGCGGTTCATGATACTGACCAACCGCATCACTGCCTTTTGCGTACGGTCAAAACCTACTCCGTTTGTGCTTGCCTGGTGATAATAAGGCGGTGTCCAGTCTGCCCGCATCTTTTCGGGCGCCCACCAGGGGCCGGGGCCATAATGCCCGTTGGACGACATGATATGGTGCAAGCCCAGCGGCGTCATATAGTTTACCACCGCTTCCCTGCTTTCCAGCATCATATTTTTTACAGGCACCAGGAAATTTTCTTTCCACTCACTGGAGTAAAGCGTTGATCCTATTGAGGCAGGTGCTACCGGGGTAAAGGTTAGCCTGATCCATTCATCGGCAATCTGTTCACTCCTTAATTGGTTGTTCCAGGCCAGGCGTCCATAGGCATACCAGTTGGCCTGGGCAAGGTCGTGGCCGCACCAGTTGGCATCCAACCCCACATTGGATACACCTGCAATAGCGGTCAATTTTTGAGCATAGATACTTCCGTCGGTACAAAGGGCCACCGTGCTTCCTGCTCCTCCCTGCCAGGTATCAGTTTTCAGGCATTCTTCCCACATCGTCGATAAAAAAGCTATATGGGTTGAATGCCCCAGGTATTCCTGGGTTACCTGCAATTCGGGCATTACCGGTGTTTTTCATCGCTCCAAACAGCGGGCTGAAGGGCTCCCTTGGCTGAAAGTCGATGGGTCCGTTCTTTACCTGTATGATCACATTATCCCTGAATTGCCCGTCAAGTGGTACAAACTCATGGTAAGCCTGTTTTGCCCGGTCCTTGTCGTTGGGGCTGTATACAAAGGCGCGCCATAACACAATGCCCTTATAAGGTTGTAAAGCATCGGCCAGCATATTGGCGCCATCCGCATGTGTGCGGCCAAAATCCTGCGGGCCTGGTTGCCCTTCACTGTTTGCTTTTACCAGGAACCCGCCAAAATCGGGGATCAGCCCATATATCTCTTTCACCTTATCCTTCCACCATTGCATCACCCCGGGGTCCAACGGATCAGAGGTAGGTAAACCACCAATTACTTTGGGTGAAGAAAAATTTACCGACAGGTATGTTTTTACACCATAGGGACGTAATATGCCGGCAATGGCTTTTGCGCGGTTGAGGTAATCAGTTGTTAAAACATTGGGAGAAGCATTCACGTTGTTGATCGATGCGCCATTGATACCGATCGAGGCATTGGCGCGTGCATATTCCTGCCAGCGCTTTTTATCCTCCTCCTTCACCACAAACGCATCATCCTTGCGCCAGAATATCGACATACCTGCATAGCCCCGCTCCACCGTTCCATCCAGATTGTCCCAATGGTTCAACATCCTGATGCCATACGAAGGGTTGCAAATCTCATCTTGTACTACTTCACCCGTTTGCTGGCGACGCAATAGCTCATACACCCCGTACAGGATACCCATATCCGTATTGGCCTCTACCCCATTGGGTGTAAGCCTGAATCCATCGGGCTTCAGTGTATTATTTTTTGTGAGCGTAAGGGTAATCATGGCATTGGGTTGCCCTTGCCATCCTTCCTGCAGTTCCTGTTTTGCAATGGTAAGTGCGGGTGTGTTTTTAGCACAGATGATCTTTACCGGCACTCCTTTTTTGTTATTACCCAACCAAAGTTCATGACCATCCTGTGCCACCAGGGCAAAAGCCATAAATACAAAAAGGATACTGAGGGAGATTGTTCTCATTATTAGATGCTTATTGTCTGGTGTTTTACAACAGGGAAGGAAGATAGATCAATGTCGTTTACTTAGGTTAGTAATTGTCCTTTAGACCAAGGTGAGCCGCCCTTGGAGGGCGACCCACCTTTTGAAGTCGTTATGATAAGCTCCTAACTTAAATAAACGATATCGCCTTACTGGTATCCGGGATTTTGATAGGCCGCTTTTTCTTCTGCTGTCATTTCCATACCATCCAGTTGTCCCTGCGGAATGGGCCGGATATAATGTTTTGGTTCAATAGTACGTGTAAACGTTTCCGGTGTATGGTTGCCATAAGCTACACCCCCTATCTGATAAGTACCGGCCAGTTCATTCCACTTTTGCGTACGCACCAGGTCGAACCAGCGATGGCCTTCCCCGAAGTATTCACGGGACCGTTCGGCCAGGATATAATTAATGTCGATCGCAGCAGGGGTGGCAGCGATCATCGCCGCACTGTTATCAGCAACAAGCGCCGCATTGTTCCTGTTGGAAAATTTCCACTTGCCGGCACGTGCACGGACCACATTGATCAGGTCGCGGGCGCTTTTGCCTGCTACCGTAGTAGCACCTTTTACCGCTGCTTCAGCTGCTATAAAATAGAGTTCGGAGAACTTGGCAATTTTGAATGGACGGGTGCTGGTAGCATTGGGCTGGCCCAGTCCTGTGCCATTATCAGTACGGTATACACCCATTTTCCATAAGCCGGGAAATACCACCCTGCTGATGCCCAGGGGAGCGATCACAAAATCGGCCCTGCCTGGCATTACACCCGCGCCAACATTATTGGAGGTCTTTCCGGGAAAGGATGCCCCTGCAGGATAAACAAGGCCCACCGCGTCTGCCTGGTATTCCAGGAAACTCAATATAGGCTGCCCCGGCGTAACCGCCATATCATTCGCATTGTAAAGCGTTGCATTGGTAGTTCCTCCCTTGGGCCAGTTACCTCTGTACACCGTGCTGAACGTACCATCATAACGCGAATCCAGGGTTTTCTCCGCAAACGTGTTCGTAAATACACCAACAGGAGGCGCCATACGCGTATAAGGACGGCCTAAAGCCTGCGCTGCCTCACGCTGTACCGAACTTATGCCGGCGCCCGTACCATCGGCATTCGGAGCGCTTCTGATCACCGTATAGTTGGAGGTAACCATCCACACAGCCGAATTCTTGCCATTGCCATTTTCATTGTCAAAGCAAGCCAGGCAGGCCCCATTATAAAACTCACTTTCCTGGGTATGGTCCGCATACAAGACCATTTCCTTGTTGCGGTCATTGCCTCCTGCATGCAGGTCATAAAACGTATTTTCCAGGCCAAAACCACCCGGCTGGTCAATGCCCTGGGTAGCAATATCATAAGCCTTTTGAAAATACCAGGCAGGATCATGCGCATCGGGGTCCGTCCTGGCGCTTTGTGGATAAGTAGGAATATTGTTCGGATTCTGCAGCCACCAGCCATACGTTAAATAGGCTTTCGCCAGGTAAAGGCGTGCCGCTGTTTTAGTAACACCACCCGTTACCCTTGGCGCCGCCGGCAGATCGTTGATGGCCTGAACCAGGTCGGGGAAGATAGCTTTGGTGTATACTTCGGGTACCGTATTGCGCACCGATTTGCGCGAGGGAGCAGTATTGAATTTCAATTCACCGGCGCCCAGGTCCAAAGGCACACCACCAAATGTTTGTACCAGGAGGAAATAATCAAATGCCCGGAAAAACCTCGCTTCGGCTATCAGCGAAGCCGGGATGGTGCCCACCGCTCCCGCATTCTCAATAATACCACTGGCCGTATTGATATTGGAAAAGGCAGCGCCCCATAAGGCATCTGAGCGGCTGCTGGCAGCAGTTAAATTGCCTACCCCACTAAGGTCCGCATCCTTAAAGTTAGCATCAGCACTTTGCGCCCAGGTATATTCATCCGTACCCGTTTCCAAAATATTGTAGTAATAGGGTTGGCCATATATGAAGCGCAGGTGCGCATACTGAGAGGTGATGCCACCTTGCACCCCTTTTTCCGTTTTAAAGAAGCCCGGTTCATAAAAACTGCGGGGCTGCTCCTCCAGGATCTTGCTACACCCTGAAAATACCAGCATTGAACAGGCTGATACTATAAGTGATTTTATAAGCAGATGTTTCATATCTAATGATTTAAAATGTCAGGTTAACGCCAACAATATAGTTACGGGTGGCAGGGGTATTATACCCTACAGTCAGGATACGCCTCAGGTTGGCGTTGAGGTTGACCGACGCATTTTCATTGCCAAACGAATTGGTCTCCGGGTCCATACCCGATTCTTTGTGGAATGGCGAGAACAGCACAAATGGGTTTTGAGCCGTAAAGTACATGCGCAATTTAAAAGGAGAATTCTTCAGCAGGCTCCGGTTGAAGTCATAGCCCAGTGTGATCGTACGGATCTTCAGGAAAGAACCATCGAAGTAACTGAGCGTGCTGCCATATTTGGGATTGTCATTGGCAATAATGCCACCGGGTTTGGGATACCTGGCATCCGTATTTTCCGGTGTCCAGTAATCCACTTTGATATTGTTCCGGCGACCACTCAGCAAATTAAGATAGCCGTTTGAACCATGAATGGTGCTGAATAGAATACCACCGCTCCTGAAAAATCCTACCACCCCCAGATCAAAGCCTTTATAGGATACCCGCGTATTGAAACCTCCCTGGAAATCGGGGTCCACATCCATGATCTGCCGGTCGGCCGTACCGATCGCCCGCTCCGGAGTTCCATCGGGCTTAAAGCCACCCGTATATTTCACTTTGATCATACCGATATTGCCACCCGGTTCCAACGTACTCAGGTATTGATCCTCCTTTTGCCAGAGACCTGTTTTCTCATAATCGAAGATCGCATTGATATTATGCCCTACAAAAACCAGTTGGCCTCATCGCGGGTAGTACCCGAAGCGAGCGATACCAGCTTGTTATTGTTCACATAGAAGTTAGCACCCATCTCCCAGGTCCAGCCATTCACATTATCGAGGATCGTACCATTCAGCGATAGCTCAAACCCCTTGTTTTCTGTGGCGCCAATATTGGCTGAAGTACCCAGCACGCCGGAAGTTGGTGGCAAGCCTAACCCAAGCAGGATATCTTCGGTCTTCGTGATATAATACTCGATGGTACCTGACAAACGATTCTTGAGAATAGAGAAGTCAAGGCCGATATTGAAGGTCTTGGAAAACTCCCAACCCAGTGCCGGATTGGGCAGTTGCGACACATAGTACCCGGTAGAATAATTCGAGGGACCAAAATTATAAGGCCTGGTGTCCAACCGTCCAAGCGTAGCATAAGGGGCAATTGACTGATTGGAGGTTTGTCCAAAGCCGGCACGCAATTTCAAGCCGTTGATCAGAGATACGTTTTTCATAAACGATTCATTGACGATATTCCATCCTACCGACACGGCAGGATAGGTATGCCACTTGTGACCCGGCGCCAGCCTGGAAGAACCATCAGAACGAACCGTTGCAGAGATCATATAGCGGTTATCGTACGAGTACATCACACGCCCCATGGCCGACATAAGGCCCGACAACTGGTAATCCTGGTTATTGGGATCGATGGTCAACTGACCACCAGCCTGTCCCAGGTTATAAAACTGGAAGGCATCGGCAGGAATATCCCTGGCCGCCATGTTTGACCGGTTGTATTTTTGTTGCTCTACAGAATATAGGGCCACCGCATTGATCGTGTGCTTACCAAAACTGCGATCGTAGGAAAGCAGGTTTTCCAGTATATAGTGATACGTAGTTCTGTTATCAACAGAAGCAGCCGAAGGGGTAGTAGCATTCAGTGCATCGCCTACACCGGCTCCGGTATATGCTCCATTATTCGTTTGTATATAATCCAATCCCAGGTTTACCCGGTACTTCAATCCATCTACAAAGGGTGCTTTCACTTCTGCATATAGCGCATTGTAGGTGGCAAAACCCCGTGTTTCATTGATCCATTGACTATTGTCTCTTAATTCTTTTACCCTGTCTTTTGTAAATATATACTGGTTATCTGCCGCCATCCTGATACCTCTTCTCAAAGTTCCGTCGGCGTTATAGGGAGAAGAAATAGGCGTCATACTTAAGGTATTGTATAAGCCCACCTGGTTGCCTTCACTTTGATTGTAGTTGGTATTGCTGGTGAAGCCAACCCGTACATATTTACCCACCTGCTGATCAATAGAACCCCTCAGCGAATAGCGTTTGTACTGCTGCGTAGGGATCACACCCTGGTTAAGGTAATAACCTCCGCCAAAGTTGTAGCTGCCAGTCTCTGTACCACCCGACAGGCTGATGTTGTGATCTGTTACGAGGCCCGTTTGATAAAACAGGTCCTGCCAGTCCGTATTGATGTCGTCCGCCTCATCCTGTCCGTTGGGGTATAGGTTAGCCGCTTTACGAAGCGCCACAAACTCGGGACCATTCATCATGGGGTATTTGGCAAAAACTTCCTGGGTCCCTACATATCCACTGTAGTTAATGCGGGGTTTCCTGTTCTTAGCTCCTTTTTCTGTGGTAATAATTAATACACCGTTGGCGCCACGGGAGCCATAAATGGCCGTTGCCGAGGCATCCTTCAGCACATCAATGCTTTTGATATCATTGGGGTTGATATCCGCCAACGACCCGATAAAGGGAATACCATCCAGTACGATCAGCGGATTGTTGTCGGCAGTCAGCGACCTCGTACCACGAATACGGATCTGCATGGTAGCACCCGGCCGGGTGGAGGTTTGTGAAATATCTACCCCTGCCATACGCCCTTGTAGCGCCTGTGAGATATTGGGCGAGGGCACTTCCCGCATCTTCTCTCCGCCAATAGAAGCAACCGAGCCGGTTACGGCTTCTTTTCGCTGCGTGCCATAACCCACCACGATCACTTCGCCCAGGTCGCCTGTTTTGGCAGTCAACCGTACATCAATGGTGTTATTATCACCCACCGTAATCTCCCGGGTGGTATAATTAATATTTGAAACAACAAGCGTGGCTCCCTTTGCTGCTGTAATGGAATAACTGCCATCCACACCGGTATTGGTACCAATGGCAGTTCCTTTTACCACTACAGAAGCGCCAACAACAGGCTCGCCGGTGTTGCCTGTTATTGTACCCTTGACAGTATTTTGAGCAAATGCTGCTGTTCCTGCAAAACAGGGCAATAAAACCAGAAAAACCATGGCAGTCGTTTTCTCCCGCACCAGCCTTAGCAGGATAAACCTTTTTCGGTTTTGAGTCTTTTTCATATTCATCGTTTTGGTTGTAGACAATTTTGATGGTTATTAAATGAGATCAGCATGCTTCAATAAGGGAGCTGCCCCGGTATGCCTAAGCCGGCTACAGTTATTTTTTCGCGCCAGGGTTCCTTATAAGGGCGGAGTTCAATAATAGACAGGCCAAAGAAAGGGGTGGAAAAGGCAGCCGCTAAACCGGCTCGCATGACGAAAATGCAAGGGGAAAATGGTGTGCTCGAAAGGCAATTGGGTTGTTGCATACGGCAATTTTTAAATAGAAATTCAATCGTTGAACAAGTAAAGGGGCTTACCTGCGGAAACGAATATAGGGAAAAAATCCAAAATAGCAACCGATTGCATTTTTTTAATACTAAATCTTGCTTTAATGCAAAAGGCCTGGACCCTGGCGGGCAGGTTGAAGCCATTGAATACCTATATTATATAGGGTGGGTATTGTGTCCTTAAAACAAATTACCACAAGTTGATTATTTTTGCGACCTTCAGCAACCGATTGCAAATATGAACCAGCAAAAAGAGGTTACGATCCATGATATTGCCAAAAACTCGCCCTTTCCTCGGCCACGGTGAGCAGGGCCCTGCAGGATAATCCCGCCATTACCAAAAAAACGAGGGCAAGGGTACAGGAGGCTGCGCGGCTCCTGGGCTACCGGCGTAATATTTTTGCCAGTAGCCTCCGGAAGCAGCATACGAATACAATTGGTTTGATCGTACATGAATTGAGGAGTAACTTCATTACATCGGTGCTGGCGGGCATAGAAAGGATCACCTCGGAAGCAGGATATGATCTGATCATTGCGCATTCTTCGGAAAGCTTTACAAAAGAAGCTGCTAATGCAGCCAATCTTTTTCATAAAGGGTAGACGGCCTTATCGCCTCTCTCGCATTCGATACCATCGGCCTGGACCATTATGCTTTGTTCCAGGACAAAGACATACCGGTGGTATTCTTTGACCGGGTGGAAGAAGGATCGGAAAGTACAAAAGTGATCATCGACAATTACCAATGTGGTTACCAGGCCACCAAACACCTGGTAGAACAAGGTTGCCGGCGGATCGTAATGGTAACGGCCAGCCTGGGACGCAACGTATATGAGCAACGCTTCCTGGGCTATAAAGCTGCCCTTGCCGACAGTGGATTGCCTTTCGATGAACAGCATTTGCTGATTAAGGACCTGAGTGAAAAATGCGGGGTGGAAGCAGCACGGCAGATACTACAAATGCAACCCTTGCCGGATGGCGCTTTTATCACGAATGATTTCTCTGCCGCGGTGTGCATGCAATATTTAAAAGAACAGGGGGTGCGGATACCCCAGGACATTGCGGTAGTAGGTTTTAACAATGATACGATTGGCAGGATCGTTGAACCCTCGTTAACCACCATTGATTACAGGGGTCAGGATATGGGTGAGATCGCTGCCAGGAGCCTGATCAATCACCTGCAGGGTATTTCCAATATCAGGCATACCAATACGATCGTGATCCGTTCGGACCTCATCATCCGCAAGTCATCATTAAGAAATGGAACTGCCTGAAATATTTAAGAACCTTAGAACAGACTATAAATCAAGTATACTATGACAGCAACGCGCCCAAAAACAGCTATTGTGACCGGAGGCGGTTCAGGCCTTGGATTGGCCATTGCCTCCACCTTTGTACAACATGGCATCCAAACGATCATTGCAGGCAGGGATAAAGAAAAACTGGATGCTGCGCAACAACAACTGGGTCAACTATGCACCGCCCTACCCTGTGATGTATCGGACCTTGGATCCATACCTGGCTTTGTGCAACAGGTTATCGGGCAATATGGCCAGATCGACATCCTGGTGAACAATGCCGGCATCAATATGAAGAAGGAGTTTACTGAAGTTACGGATGAAGAATTCCAACAGGTGATCCTCACCAATCTGACCTCGGTATTCTCGCTCAGCCGCGAGGTAGTAAAACACATGCTGACCAGGCAAACAGGATGCATCCTCAACATCAGTTCCATGGCAGCACAATATGGCCTTCCGAAAGTGATTGCCTATTCGGCCAGTAAAACAGCCATCGATGGCATGACCAGGGCCATGGCCGTTGAGCTGTCGCCCAATGGTATCCGCGTGAATGCCATTGCGCCGGGTTTCATCTATTCCGAAATGACGGCGAAAGCACTGGACAGTGATCCTGAAAGGAAAGCAAAGGTCTTTGGCCGTACACCCATGGGCATCATGGGGCAGCCTACGGATATCGGCGAAGCTGCTTATTTCCTGGCCAGCGATGCGGCTAAATTCATAACGGGTGTTGTACTGCCGGTAGATGGTGGTAACTCCATTGGTTTTTAAGCTATCCGCCACCATAAAGGCTACTCAAATTCCATCACAAAACCTCCATTGGGCAACAGGTTAACAGTTGTTGGTTTACCCGCTGGTGAAGCAACAGGCTCCTGGACAAAGGAAAGGGGCTGCTTACCATCTGTAATAAGGGTACCTTTCCTGCCACGCAGAAAAGACAGGTTGAGGTGTATTGCCTTGGCTGTTTTCTCCCCGTTAAGGCCCGCTATATACCATTTGCTGCCAGCCCGCCTTGCCACTATGTACAGCTTGCCGGGAAAGCCATCCAGGAAGCGTACATCATCCCAATGATTGGGCAGGGTACGCAAAAATGCTTTTACATAATCCGGCACCTGGCTCATGCCTTCCGGGGTTTCGGCATAATGTTGAATTCCTGATAAAAGGCCACGGATAAGGCCAGCTCAAAAGCACTGGTCGTTGTTCTTTCTATCCGTGGTATCTTATACAGGCACATGGGCGTAAAATCCATCGGATCGAAAGCATTGCGGGTAAAAGGCAGCATGGTGCAATGATTGGCAGCAACATCGGCATCCTGCTGACTGAAAGTGATCATTTCAAATCCTTTTACGGCTTCAGCACTCATAAGGTGGGGGTAAGTACGTTGCCATCCGCGGGGTAATGTAGCACCATGAAAATTTACCAGCAGCTTGTACCTTGCAGCATCAGCCAAAATATCCAGGTAATACTGCATCATCGATCGACCATCGCCATTGAAAAATCAATCTTTACGCCTTTAATTCCCATGGACTGTAACCGGGCAAATACTTTTTCTCTCGCCTCCCTGGTTAGCAAAGCACTCTTTGGATGGTAGGGAGTGGTATTCCAATTGCCGGAAGAATTGAACCAAAGGATCAACCCTACGTTTTTGGTGGCCGCATAAGCCGCCAGTTCTTTGATCTTATCATAACCAATCCTCGTATCCCAATCCACATCCACCAGGCAATATTGCCATTGCATATTGGCAGCATAATCAATAAATTGTTTCTGTACATCATATACCACGGAATTGTCTTTCAGCAAGGCCCAGCTCCAGGAGGCTTTACCTGGTTTAATAAAAGAAGTGTCGACTGCTATAGCCGGCTTTGCCAGATCGGTGCCCAGGGTAGATTCGGCAATAGTTTTTAAAGAACCGATGGTGATGATACGCCAGGGAGAATACCAGGGTAAGGCCGACTCGGGCAATAGTCCCTTACCTGTAAATACTTCGCGCGGGTCGGGAAAACCAATGGTATATTCTCCACCAGGTGCGGCAGGTTGCAATCGGGTAGCACAAAAGGAGCTGTCTACAGCCGCCTCAGTGATCAGCACCCAGGTATTTTTTTTCCTGAATAAGGCGGGATATACCCATCCCGCTTTGGCAGGAGAAGGCGTAGCCGGAGAAATGGCTTGGAGGTAGTGTTCTTCATAACAGGGAAATGCATGCTCCCAGCCACCCTGTGCCTCCTGCATGGGCTGCAGCCAGGCTTGTACATCATTACCCAAATGCCAGGAAGTATATTCGGCCGTAATTGTTTTACGATCAGTAGAAGCATCCGGAAAATAATAACGGAAAGCTACTCCGTCATCCGACACCTGGAATATAATGTCCAATCTTTTGCCAGCCGCATTTTGCAAATGCAGTACCCTTTATTGGCCTTGTAAGTAATGGCGCTTTTCTTCGCGTTGAGGATATTATAATTATCTATTACCTTTTCCACGGCAGACTTACTCTTTAAAAGCAGCCCTTCTGCAAATTGCTCATCCTGCCTGCTGATCCCCAACTTCGACCGTTGCAATACCTCTTCACCGTTGTATTGTACCCGGTACCAGGCCCGCCCCATGGTTACACCGGCCGTAACAACTAGTTTTTTATCAGGACTTGGAATAGCCATTTCCGATTGTGCAGTGGCCCATAAACTGCTGATGATTGAGGCTAGCCAAAGAAAGGTTGTTTTCATAAACAAGCATTTATCAATAGAGGCGTAGCGCCTCGTTTACGCATTTTAAACAGGAAGGTAGTTTTTATTGTCAATATAACACTAAAATGAATGTAGCGGCAATAAAAAACAGGAAAGGGATGTCCTTTCCTGTTTTTGGCGGGGAGTAGCGGTGGCCCTCCCCTGTCAATTATATTAACTATGATCAGCTTTCGCCGGATAAGATGTTTTTATCCACTTCATCCTGCTCCCGCTGGTTTTCCTTCAGTTTCCGCAACGATTTACCATAAGCGATCCTGGTGATCAGTACAAACAATACGGGCACCACAAAGATGGCCAGGGTGGTAGCTGCCAGCATACCGCCAAATACCGTCCAGCCAATCGTTTGGCGCGATACAGCTGCGGCTCCACTGGCAAAGGCCAGGGGCAGTACACCCAGGATGAAGGCCAGGGAGGTCATTACAATAGGTCGCAAACGCAGTTGCACGGCCTGCAGGGTAGCATGTACCACATCAATACCCCGGTCAACCCGCTCCTTGGCAAACTCCACGATCAGGATGGCGTTTTTAGCTGCCAACCCGATAAGGGTGATCATACCAATCTGCGCGTATACGTTATTGGTGAGCTTGGGAAGTAAGGTCAGTGTTATAATAGAACCCAGCATACCGATGGGTACAGCGAACAATACAGAGAATGGAATAGACCAGCTCTCATACAAAGCCGCCAGGAACAGGAATACAAACACGATGGAAATGGCAAAGATGGTAGTGGTACTGCTACCCGCCTTGATCTCTTCACGGCTCATACCGGAAAACTCATAGGAGTAGCCGGCTGGCAATACCTGGGCTGCTACCTCACGCAATGCCTGGATGGCCTGTCCGCTACTGAATCCCGGCTTGGGCGACCCATTGAACTCAATAGCACGGTAGATATTATAGTGAGATATTACGGCCGGGTTTTCTACCACTTTAGAAGTTACCAGTGAGCTCAGGGAATCATATTTCCCTGGCTATTGCGTACATAATAATTCTGGAAATCATTCACTGATGAACGGAAGCTGCTATCGGCCATGGCCATTACCCGGAAATTACGACCATAGAGGTTAAAATCATTTACATAACTACTACCCAGTAAAGTAGACATGGTAGCATACACATCAGACACGAGTACACCCAGCTTTTTTGCTTTTTCTTTATCTACATCTACCTGGTAACTGGGAGTTTTGGTAGAAAAGAAGGTATACGCTACGCCAATCTCCGGGCGTTGGTAAAGGGCCATCAGGAACTTCTGCCCTACTTTCTCAAACTCCTGTATATTATCGGTACTGGTGGTTTGCAACAGTTCAAAAGTAAAGCCTGATGTGGCGCCAAGGCCCGGAATGGCAGGCGGGGCAATGGGCATGATCCTGGCTTCCTTGATATCGCCGGTACGTTTGCGTATCTCCCCCATGATCCCTTCCAGTTGCAGTGATTTGTCCTGTCGTTCATCCCAGTGATCCAGGCTTACAAACATGGTACCGGAGTTGGACTTGAACGAGAAGTTGATGATGTTCAAGCCTGCCAACCCGCCCACTGTTTTCACACCGGGAATGGACTGTACCCGGCCCATAATATCTTTCAGCATGGCCACGCTGCGGGTGGTAGAAGAACCTTCGGGCATTTCATAAGTCACAAACATACGGCCTTCATCTTCTGTAGGAATGAACCCCGTTGGTTTGTTTTTGAACAGGAAGAATAATCCTACGAAGAGGCAAAGCATCATAATCACCACATAGGGGTTGCTTTGATCCACTTACCTACGCCCCTGGTATAGGAGCTGGTAAGCCGGCCGAAGACCCTGTTGAACCAGGCAAAGAATTTCTCCAGTATATTCTTACGTGCATTCTCCGCTTTGGAGGGTTTCAGCATAATGGTACACAGGGCAGGTGTTAACGACAAGGCTACAAATGCCGAGATAACGACTGATACGGCAATGGTAATGGCAAACTGCTGATACAGCCGCCCCACAATACCCGGAATAAAGCCTACGGGAACGAATACGGCCGCCAGGATGAGGGCAATGGCCACTACCGGGCCCGAGATATCGGCCATGGCTTTTGGGTGGCTTCTTTGGGCGATAGCTTTTCGTGGTCAATATAGTGTTGTACGGCCTCCACCACCACAATGGCATCATCTACCACAATACCGATGGCCAATACAAAGGCAAACAGGGTAAGTGTATTGATGGTAAATCCAAAGGGGAGGAAAAATATAAACGTACCGATCAAAGATACCGGAATGGCCAATACAGGAATGAGGGTGGCTCGCCAGTTTTGCAGGAACAGGAATACCACTACGATCACCAGGATCAGGGCTTCTACCAGGGTATGCATTACCTCATTGATTGAAACCTTTACTACTGTTGTTGTTTCAAGTGGTACGGCATAATCTACATCCTTGGGAAAAGCGGCTTTCAGGTCTGCCAGGGCTTTCTGCAAACCATCCCAGGTCTCAATGGCATTGGCGCCGGGGGCCTGGTAGATGAGAATAAAGGCGGCAGGCTTACCATTCACAAATGAATTGTTGCCATAATCAAACTTGCCCAGTTCTACGCGGGCTACATCTTTCAGGTGTACAATACTACCATCGGCCGGGCGGGTGCGCACAACAATCTTTTCAAATTGGGCAACGGTATTGATACGGCTATTGGTGAGTACACTGTATTCAAATGCTTGCAAATTGGGCTGTGGGTTACCACCGATGGTACCGGCTGCCACCTGCAGGTTCTGTTCGGTAAGAGAACTCAATACATCGGAGGTGGTCATGTTCAGTGCAGCCAGCTTTTTAGGATCGAGCCAGATACGCATACCAAAATCATCGCCCCGGGTAAAGATATCACCTACGCCCTTTACCCGTAACAGGGCGTCCTTCATATATATATTGGCATAGTTGCCCAGGAAGATGGGGTTCCTGGTACCATTGGGTGAATACAATGCCAGGGCCACCATGATGCTGGGATTACGTTTACGGGTCGTCAATCCCAAACGTTTGACCGCGTCCGGTAAAGTAGGCTCTGCTACACTCACCCGGTTTTGCACATCCAGTGTGGCAATATTAATATCAGTACCTACTTCAAAGTTGACGGTAATGCTACTCTGTCCGCTACTGGTACTGTTACTGTTGATGAAAGTCATACCCGGCGTACCATTTACCTGGGTCTCAATGGCCGTGGTGGTGGTTTGTTCCACCGTCTGAGCATCCGCACCGGTAAAAACACCCGATATAGAAACGGTAGGTGGTGTAATATCCGGGTACTGGGCAATGGGCAGGTTGATCATAGTGATCAGGCCCACCAGTACGATCACGATGGATATTACAATGGCGGTTACCGGGCGTTTTATAAAAGTATCTGCTATCATTAGTTATCGTCTTTAAGGTCCTCAGTTCAATTAATAACGCGAAATCGGAAGCAAAGGAGTAACCTGTTTTTACTTCCTGGCGGGCGCTGCACCTGCTCCTGGTTGTGGTGGAGCTGCGGTGATTATCTTAGCACCTTCGCGCAGGTTCTGTACGCCCTGTACTACAATGGTTTCACCTTCCTGCAAGCCATCGCGGATGATGACATCCGACCCAATCTGGCGACCCAATACCACCTTACGCTGGGTAACCTTACTACTATCACCTTCTACATACACAAAGAAATCGCCCAACTGTTCAGTAATGGCTTTATAGGGAATGATCACGGCTGCAGCGGCAGTATTTCCTTTCACCCTTACCGTACTGCTCATACCAGCTTTCAACATGCTTTTAGGATTGGGGAATACCAGCCTTGTTTTGATGGTACCCGTTTGAGGGTCAACCGCACGATCGATCAGGCCTATGGAACCTGCAAAAGGATATACATCATTACCAAATGCAATCAGGAATACGGAATCCTGTGGCCTGGTGCCATTTTGCTGTAATTGAATAAACTTGTATAGTTCTTTCTGATTGATGGCAAAATCAACTGCCATCGGATTGTCGGAGGAAACAGTATTGAGAATGGTGGTGCCGGCATAGATGGGGCCACCCACTTTTACCTGCGAGATGCCGATGGTGCCATCAAAGGGCGCCAGAATAGTGGTGTAGCGTACATTGGTTTGTACAGCCCGTATATTGGCCTTCGCCGCATCTACCTGCTTTTGGCAGCTTCCAGGGCAGCATCGGCATTGTCCACCTGTTGCTTCGCAATGGCATCCTGTTTATCCAGTTCATGAAAACGGTCAGCATCTTTTGTGCTTTCACCAGGTTGGCTTCCTGTACTGCCAGGCTGGCCACCGCCTGTTGGTAAGTAGCTTCATATGCCTGCTGATCTATTGAATACAAACGTTGTCCTTTCTTTACCCGGGCGCCATCTTCAAAATAGATACCTGTAATGTATCCATTAACCTGCGCCCGCAGCTCTACCTGGTTAAGGGCAGTAACCGTGCCGGGGTATTCATCATAGAAAACGGCATGGCTGGTTGTTACCTTGGTTACAGTAACAGGGATTGCCTGGGGGCTTGTGCTCCGGGTTGTTGCTGCTTGTTTCCTCCACAAGAGGCCATCACCACCAGGCAACCTACGCTTGTAAAATATCCTATCCTTTTAAACAACATATGCTGAGATGTTTGATATTAATAATTGAATTGTCCCAATGCCTTTTGTACATCTATTTTAGCGGATAACAACAGGTATAAAGCATTGTAATAGTTAATGCGGGCAGTGCGCAGGTCGGATTCGGCGGTTACAACTTCCAGGTAGGTTTTAACGCCGGAGCGGTATTGAAGATTGATCACATCATATACTTCCCGCGCCAGCTCCATATTTTCCTTTAAGGCCAGGTAACTGGCCAGGCTGCTCTTATACACCGCCAGGGCCTGGGCATGTTGTGAGTTGATGCTATTCCTCAGGTTGATCTCCTGCCAATCCAAAGACTTCAATTCCCATTCGGCCTGCTGGATATTGTATTTTCTTTTCCCTCCCTGAAACAGTGGAAGTGACAAGGTAAGCGCCGCAAAGGAATTGGGATAATTGGTATTATATAGCTTACTGAATTTATCGTTCTGGAAGTTGAAGTTATAAGCGCCGGAAGCATATACATTGGGCAGGTAGCTCCATTTATTGTACCGCACATTAGCTTGTTGCAGCTTTTTTTGTGTTTCTAACAACTGAAACTCGATACGGCCTGTATAGTTCACCTTTTGCAAGGTATCCAGGGCTACCTCATTTTCCATTTGAAGGCTATCGTAAACAATATCTATTGGCTGGCTGGCGGGATATCCCATCAGGGCCTTCAGGTACTCCTGTTTTGCTTTCAGGAGTTCTTCATTGCCTTTTAGCTGGGCTTTGGCATTGTTCAGGGCAATGGTAGCTCTTTTATAATCTGTTTTATCGGCCACACCAGCATTGTACTGGGCCCTGGCATCCTTTAAACTACGCTCTAGCCGCATGATGTCCTGGTAGGTCACTTTGATCTGCTGTTCGGTAGCCAATACATCATAAAATGCTTTGGATATATTAACCGCTACGTCAATTTTAGTACTGCTGGTATTTTGCTTTGCCAGCCTACGCACATCCTTTGCTGTGCGGCTGGCCAACAGGGCATCGCGGTTAAACAGGTTCTGTGTAGCGTTGAACTGCAAGGCAGATGTATTGTTTACACCCAGTTTACGGGCCTCTCCTCCAATCACTGCTGTTTGCACCTCAAAGTTGTGTTGAAACAGGTAGTTGAAATTCAGTTGTGGAAACCAATCGGCCAGCTTGCTCCTGATGGTTGTTTCCGTCGTTTCCTCATCGATCATCGATTGCTGGATCAGGGGTTGCCGTTTAATAGCATACTGTATTACATTTTGAATAGTGGCCACTTGTAATACACTGTCGCCACCTGGTTGCTGTGCGGGCAACAGCAGGGGCATAGCTAAAGCCAATAGGCAGGCCTGGAAAATCTTCTTTTTTTCAGAAAGCCTTTCTTTATATAGGTTGCTCATAATGCACATTTATTTACTAATATACCGGAACACGCAAATGCCTGCATGGGTAATCATGGCTGCTTTTAATAAAGCAGGGATGACTGGGGCGTCAATCCTGGATAATACCTGCCTGAGAGTTGCAGGAACTTTTCCTGAGATGCTCCAAAATTATTAAAGTGCTTTGTAAAAGGCAATTTATTTTGAGCTTACGCCGCTTTAGTTTATTTGGTTACAATATTTTATTATCGGGTGAACCAACTGTTCAACTTTTTTGCATGCCTCGTTTTTGATCTCTGAACGCAAAGTTCAGCCCGCAAAAATCAAAGAACAATTGGCATTCTCATAGATTGGAGCATTAAAAAGAGATTAATAGCAAAGACCTATTGTGCTATGGGTTGCAGCGTGTGGTCCAGCTGTATATTTTCCGATTGGTTAGGATGCCCGGCAATGGTGAAAAAGAAAGTGCTGCCCTTGCCTGGAGAAGATTCCACCCAGATCTCACCGCCATGTATTTCCACGATCTTTTTACAGTGTGCCAGACCAATGCCCGAACCCTCATAATCCGACCGGTTATGCAATCGTTGAAAGATAATAAAGATCCGGTCCTGGTGACTAGGGTCGATGCCAATGCCATTATCCGCTATTGAAAACCTCCAATACCCATTCCTTTGCTGTACATCAATCCGTACCACCGGAGGTATGCCGGGTATTCTGAACTTAATAGAATTACTGATGAGGTTTTGAAACAATAATTTCAGTTCGGTTGGATAGGCATTGATCACAGGAAGGTCACCCACTTGAATAACCGCTTCGCTTTCCTTGATCACAGTCGCCAGGTCGGCCAGTACTTCAGTCAACATAACCTTGCAGTTAACTTGTACAAATTGCTTTTCGCGTCCCAGGCGGGAATAGTCCAACAGGTCTTTGATGAGTACTTTCATACGATCGGAAGACTGGGCAATATAGTCGAGGTACCTGTCTGCATGTTCATCCAGCATGCCTTTATATTGTTTACGAAGTGCTTCTACAAATCCACTGGTAGTTCTCAAAGGTTCCTGGAGGTCGTGAGAGGCTACATAGGCAAATTGCTCTAACTCTTTATTCTTTCGCTCCAGCTCTGCCGTACGTTGTTCTACTTTTCGTTCCAGGTCGACATTCGTTTCCTGGATCACATCCGTCATGCGTTCCAACTCTGCCGCCATGATATTAAAATCGTTGGCCAATATACCAATCTCGTCTTTGGAGAAAGACTTTGCCCTGGCACTCAGGTCACCCAAGGTAACCGCTCGCGCCGAGTTGAGCACTTCATTCAATCCTTTTTGTATACTGCGGCTTACAATGATGGCCAGGCCCAAACCCGTTAGCTCAACAGAAAGTGCAATAATGAACAATATCTTTAGTACCAGGTTTTCCAGCCAGCGGGAACCCTCCCCCATGGTGAGAGAAAATTTGTCTTCAAAGGGGGTGATTTTTTTATTGAGTGGATCAATTTCTTCCAGGATGGCATTGATACGCTCCGATGACGGCTGAGCACTATTGATTTCCCGATGCAGCTTATCACCTATTACATAAAATTCCGGGACCAGACTATCTGCTGCATTCCAGGCATCAATTGCCCGGTGAATATAATAGTTGTTATAAAATCTCCTGAACAACTTGATCATACCTTCCACATCATCCGGATGATTGCGGCCTGCTATCAACCCTTCTTTGACGATTTGCAGGTTAGGCTCAGGTTTGCTTAATTCAACCAGCGCCCGGTGATCACCTATCGGCACCTTCATAAATTCCTGAAATTCCTGGTAATCTGCTTCACTTTTACTTCGGCCATATACAAGCAACTGATACATGGCATCTTTCTGGGCTTTTGACCAAAGCCCTTCGCCATTTACATAGGCCCTTACGGAAGAAAGTGTGTTAATGGAAAATATTAGCGCTCCTAATTCAATGATAATCAGTAAGGCCATTATACCCACTGTGAAATAGAGCTTTTTTGCAATCGATACGTTCCTGAACCACCGGGCAATGGAGAGTCCTTTCATGTTGTGTAATTTAGACGAGCCCTTATACCCAAAAGCGAAAATTGAAGCGCCCGCTACAAGGCAGCAAATACACGAGAAATGTACGAAGATTTTAGAAAGAAAGTTGCGATAAAACACGAATTAGAGCGATTTCAGCGAATCACTCCTCCTTAAAACCACTATTGTGATATAGAAAAATAACGAAAGCCAAAAACAAAGGCCGGTTAACAGCACTATCCAATAAAGAGATAATGTTGTTGACCAGCCCTGTTACCCGAAACAAAACTTGTCTTACTCCACAGAACGCTCCTATCTGTTCACCAGTTTCATTGCCCCCTCACTATAACGTTCGCCGGCAGTGGGGTATTTTTTCAACAGGGATTCGATGGTTTGCAGATCATCTGCCGTTAATACCACCTCGGCCGCAGCTGCATTTTCTTCCAGGTATTTCCGCTTCTTGGTACCGGGAATGGGAATAATATCATCTCCCTGTGCCAGCACCCATCCCAGGGCCAGTTGCGCAGCCGTTATGTTCTTTGCTTCGGCCAGTCCGGCAAATTCTGCTACCATGCGCTGGTTATTGTCCCAGTTGGCATCACTAAAGCGAGGCAGCGTACGACGAAAATCGTCTTCGGCCAATTGATTTTTATCCTGCACCGCCGCGGTGATCAATCCTCTTCCCAGCGGGCTGTATGGAATCAAGGAAATACCCAGTTCACGAAGTACAGGTAATACTTCAGTTTCAATACCCCGGGTTACCACAGCATATTCACTTTGTACCGCCGAAATAGGATGCACAGCATGTGCTTTGCGAATGGAAGCCACTGAAGCCTCTGACAAACCCAGGTAACGTACTTTACCTTCCTTCACCAGTTGCGCCATGGCACCTACCATGTCTTCCACCGGTACATTGGGATCAATACGGTGGGCATAATACAAATCAATCGTATCAATTTTCAAACGCTTCAGGCTGGCTTCCACGGCACTTTTAAGGTGCGCTACTGATCCATCAAAATAATAGGAGCCATCCTCTTTGAACCGGAAACCGAATTTGGTAGCGATGAAAACTTTATCGCGATTAGGTACCAATACTTTTGAGATCAGTGCTTCGTTGGCGCCATTTCCATACATATCAGCCGTATCCCAGAAGTTGATGCCCAGGTCGAGCGCACGGTGCAAGGTGGCAATAGACTCAGTATCATCTACCGGTCCGTAAGCAAAACTCATTCCCATGCAACCCAAACCAACAGCCGATAATTGCTCTCCTGTATTCGCAAGTGTTCTGTATTTCATTATTTTAAATTTAGATACCAAAGGTACATGACATCCCAGGGGGTGTTTATAAAGTTCAAACCAATACTTATGAAATTCAAATAAGATCGGCAGCCGGGAATCGGTAGTTGGCAATCAATGTCGTTTAGTCAGGAAAATCCTGGCCAGTTACAAAGGTGGGCCACGCTACAGCGCTGCATCAGCCTGGCGGCAGGGTGACTCACCTTAAAGGTGCGACAAGCTAAACAACATTGAGTCGTAAATAAGCAGTAGGCAATGGGCCGCTGAACTGTAGAAATGCAGGCAGTCATTTAATTGCCGCATTTGCCATAAAAAACCAGTTACCGGCAACCGGTAACTGGCCACAGATAACCAAAAGAATTTCCTTTATTGGGATACAGGAACTACTTTAACAATTTTCACATCCGCCCCATTCCTGATCTCCTCACTGGCTTTTTCACCAGCTGATCGCCAGGCTGCAGGGTGTTTCCATAGATCTCCAGCTTACCATCTGCTTCGCGACCTTTTTCACATCTACCCATTCGGCTTTATTATTTACAACACGGATCACGAACACGCGCTCCGGCGAATTGACCAGGGCTGTTTTAGGAACGATAAGGGTACTGTCTTTGGCAGGAAAGGCAATATTCACCTCCGCGATCATACCGGGCAGCAATTTCTTGTTGTTATTTTCCACATCTATTTCTATACGCTCTGAGCGCAACCTGGCATCCAGGGCACCGGATTGACGATTGATATTTCCGGTAAAGGTGTCATTGGGAATGGCTTTTACGGTAAACTGTACCGGATGCTTGCTATCCAGGTAGCCCGTATAGGCCTCTGGCACCGATACTATTAGCCTCAACTTTCTTTGCTCTTGTAAGGTAAACATGGGAAACTCTGATCCTTTGCCTGATGGCCCCACATAGGCGCCGGGATTGGCATTACGTGCACTGATCACACCATTGAAGGGCGCTCTGATCTCAAGATAGCCTTGCGTAATGATCACCTCTTTATGGGCTGCCCTGGCCGCTTCGAGTTGTGCATAATCCGAGTTTTTGCGGGCAGTAGCCTGGTCCAGGTCATTCTGCGAAATGGTGCCCGGTGTTTTACTCGTTTCATACAAACGGTCGTACTGCGACTTACTGGCTGTGTAAATAGCTTCTTGCGATTTCAATCTCGACTCTGCTGCAGCCAATCTTGAATTAAGCTCCGGCGCTTCCAGGGAAACAAGTAGCTGACCCGCCTTCACTTCCGAACCTACATCCACATAGAGTTTCCGCACAAAACTATTTTCCTTGGCATACAGGTCTACCTGCTGCCAGGCAATCAATTCGGCAGGTGTTTGAAAAGAAGTAGATAGCTTTTCTTTTTGCAGCGAAAATACTTCGGTTGCTGCCGGAGGTGCTGCTACTGCATTGTCGGCCTTCTTTTCTCCATGAGAAGAATTACAAGCCGATTGCACCATACCCCAGCCTGCTAAGGCCAGGAATAATATATGTTTTGATCTCATATGCGCTGTTTTAAAGATCCAGGAATTAGCGGTCAGGTGTTAGCCGTTGGCTATTGTTCCAGATTTCAAAGTTCTCAATTATTTTAGGTATCCTGCTGTATTTGAAATACGCTTCTCCATAATCAATGCTCAATATTCAACGCCCAATACTTCTTATTCACCTACATAATGCCTGCTCTCTTTATCCTCGGGATCCAATGACACGGAAACTGTAGGCGTCTTCCCCTGTACCCAGGCAAATACCAGGGCAATAGCAACAATGTGGCAAATGTGGAAGCCACCAACCCGCCTATTACTGCCCTGGCTAAGGGAGACACCTGATCGCCCGCTTCGCCCAGGCCGGCCGCCATGGGTATCATACCCACTACCATGGCCACACTGGTCATCAGGATAGGGCGCATACGCAGGGCAGCAGCTTCGCGGGCGCTTTGCAAAGCATTACCATTGTGTTTACGCAATTGCTCGGCATTGGTAATCAATAACACCGCATTGGCAATGGAAACGCCTACGGACATGATGATACCCATATAGGATTGCAGGTTGAGGGTAGAGCCCGTAGCCAACAGCATAAGTAAAGCACCCAATAAAACCGCTGGCACCGTGGTTAATACCACCAGCGATACTTTGAAAGATTGGAAATTGGCCGCCAGCATCAGGAAGATCACGACAATGGCCACCACCAGACCTGATTGCAAACTATCCAGCGTTTCAGTTAATACCTGTCCCAATCCAATTGGTTCAACGCTTAACCCGCGTGGCAGTTCACCCAGGGCAGCAATGGCTGCTTTTACATCATTGGTAGCCGTTCCCAGGTCTTTATTTACCAGGTTAGCCGTGACCGAAATGATGGGCATGGCCCCAGGTTGTCATTCTCACCATAAGTAGTATCCGCTTCAATAGTAGCTACATCACTTAATACAGGACGGGGTGCATTGCGCAATACAGGGATCTCACCAATGCTTTGAATGCTGGCCATCTTATTTTCTGGTATCTGTACTTGTACACTGTAGCTCAGCCCCGCCTTTTCATCCAGCCACACATTCTTTTCAGTATACCGTGAAGAAGAAGTGGAGGCGATAATAGAACGGGAAATGTCCGACATATCCAATCCAAGTTGCGCAGCCTTGACCCTGTCGATATTGATGTTAAGGGCGGGGTATTTTATGGGCTGTGCAATTTGTATATCACGCAGGTAGCTGATCTGGTGCAGTTTGTCCATCAATTTATAAGCATACGCCTCATTCAGCTTTTTGTTGCGTCCGCCAATCCGCACTTCAACCGGGGTAGGCGATCCCTGGCTTAATATCTTATCCGTAAGTTCTATGGGCTCAAAGGACAACATCACTTCGGGCATTGCTTTTGCGACTTCTGCCCGGAGCTTTTCTTTCAGCTCATCCATATTTACTTTATACCCTTCCTGCAGGGCTACCTGCAATACCGCTTCATGCGGGCCGCCGGTAAACAGGTAAATAGGACTGATGGAAAACAAGGCAGGGTGTTGTCCCACGAAGGCCGAACTAATAGCTACATTTTCCTTGCCTACTGTTTGGTCCAAAATGGCCAGCATTTTAACCATCTTCTCTTCTGTACGTTCAATACGCATTCCCTCCGGTGCTTTGAGCCGCACCTGAAACTGAGAACCATTTATTTTAGGCAATACATCACGCCCGATATTGGACAGCAATAAGGCTACAGCACCGATAGCCAGTATGAGTGAGACAGCCGCCACTGGTTTTCGGAAGCGCAGCAACCGGTCCAGGAAACGCATGTACCGTGTACGGAATTTCTCAAAGCGGGTAAGTTTACCATCCCGGTTGGTATCAGTTCTTTCGGCCATGGCTGCTTTCAGTTCCCAATCTTCCGCATGATCAGATACGGCAAGCTGCTTACCCTTATGACCTTTCATGATCCAGTTGGCCATGATGGGTACAAAGGTTTGCGACAACAGGTAGGATACGATCATTGAAAATCCGATGGCCAGCGACAAGGGCAGGAACAAAGAACCTGGTATACCCTGCATGGTAAAGGCAGGTGCAAATACGGCCAGGATACAAAACAGGATCAATAATTTGGGGAAGGCTATTTCTTTACAGGCATCCCAGATGGCCTTGGCCTTGGGTTTACCCATATCCAGGTGCTGGTGAATATTTTCAATCGTTACGGTCGATTCATCTACCAGGATACCAATGGCCAGCGACAGACCGCTCAGCGTCATGATATTGATCGTTTGACCAAATAACTGCAGGAACAATACACCTGCAATGATGGAAGTAGGAATGGTTAATATAACGATCAGGGCGCCCCTGGCATCACCCAGGAACATCAATACCATCAATCCCGTAAGGATAGCACCAATGGCACCTTCACTCAATAGGCTCTTCACGGCATTCATTACATATACGGACTGATCGAACTCGTAGGACAATTTCACATCTTCCGGCAGTTGTGCCTGGAATTTGGGCAGGGCCTCTTTCAATTTCTGTACCACCTCCCAGGTAGAAGCATCAGCCGATTTTGCAATACTCAAATAAACAGAACGTTTACCATTTACCAGGGCATAACCCATGGTAATATCAGCCCCATCCTCTACAGTAGCTACATCCCGGAGATAAAGGTTCTGTACGCCTCCCTTGTATAAGGGCATACCTTCAAAATCTTTAACTGTTTTAATGACTGTGTTTGCCGGAGTTAAGTAATTGTAATCGCCAATACGCACATTGCCGCCGGGCGATATCTGGTTATTAAGTCGCAGGGCTTCCACCAATTGATCAGGTGTAAGTTGGTGCGACCGCAATAGTTCAGGATCAGCTTTGATAACGATGGTACGGATATTACCACCAAAGGGCGGCGAACCCACCAATCCGGGTATTGATGTAAAGGCTGCCCTTACATATACATTGGCCATATCCATCAACTCGTTGTTGGTACGCGTAGGGCTGCTTAGTACCAGTTGTCCTACCGGTAAGGTAGAAGCATCAAAACGTATTATGAATGGTGGTTGTGAACCTGGGGGAAAATGGCCTGGGCCCTGTTACTGAAGGCGCTCAGCTCGGCAGCCGCCTGAGCCATATTCGTATTGGGATAAAAAGTGATCTTCAATAAACTAAGGCCTTGGGTATTCTTCGTTTCAATGGTCTTAATACCATTTACAAATAATAATATATTAATGTATTGTTTACCAAAGAAGGCCTCCATTTGATTGGGCGTATAACCACCAAAGGGGTGAGATATGTATATTACCGGCAGGTTCATTTGCGGAAATATATCCACCTTGATGGTACGTACAGCCCCAATACCAAAAAACAATAACCCGGCCACCATTACCAGGATGGAGATAGGTTTTCTAAGTGCGGTTCTGATCAATCCCATGGCTATGATAGGTTCAGTTAAAACTCATTAATAAATAAAGAAAAATCGCCTGTGGCGGCAGCTTTCAGCAACAGGGCCTGCCACACATTACTATAAGTAATGGCACGATCGGTTTCGGCACGGTTCAGTGCGTACAAAGCCTGCGTAACATCCACCATATTGGTAAGCCCGTTGGTATACAAGACCGATTTCTGTAGGTAAGCATCCGAAGCGGCCTTCACTTGAACAGGCACTTCCTTGTAATTGTCCAATGCATTCCTGATCTTGTTATCGGACAATGCCAACTGTGCTTTTAATCGCTGGTCAGTTAACTCATATTCATCTTTAAGCGCCTGTGAAATAAACTTCTGGGCATTTACCTGCTGTTGTATACGCAAAGGAGTAGTAAGGTTCCAAACCATGCCCACACCTAGCAGGTAGTTGTACCTGTTAGGATTGATACCTGAAAAATAATCGGTTTTATAGTGATCCAATCCCTGGATGCCGTAATTATAATCAAAGCCCGATCCCCTGCCCTGGAATACACCAAACAAAGAGAAGGTGGGGTAATTGAAGGTCTTGAAATATTTTGCCTGTTCATTGCTCAGGTCTATGCGCCGTTGATAAAAGACAGTATGGGATGCTGCTGGCGGGAGCCTGAATCATACAAGGCAGCAGGTATACGCGCTATAAATAAGGTATCGAGGATAAAGCTTTGTGCAGGTACCCCATGAAAATGGCCAGTTGATTGGCCTGCTCCTGTTCAAAATCACGGGCACGGGTCAATACGATCCGGGCATTCGATACTTCTGCATTGGCCAGCGAAGAATCGACACCTGCATTAAGGCCATTTTTACCCGGGTAGTTACGATACCCTGCAAGGCCACCGCCCTGTCGAGGTTATTTTGCCAGGATTGGGTAAGCCTTTGTGCTGCCAATAGGTTCATATAAGCAGCCGCCACCCTGATCTCATGCTGAAACTGCTCTTGTACCAGGTCACTTTCATCCCTGGCCACGGTAGCCTGTGCCGTTTTGATCTTTTCTTTGGCGCGACCAAAAGAGAAGAAGTCCCAATTAATGTTGGTGAGGTACAGGGCGCCGAAAGCAGCATGCCAGCTTTGTTCGGGCAAGGGTGCACCGGAAGAAGCAGCATTGCTAATGCCCCGCAAAGCATAGGAAGGGCCGGTAGTTCCATTCACAGTTCCAAAATCGTGCTGGAAGGAAATACCCAGATCGGGCAGGTAATCCCTTTCACTTTGCCTGACGCCTGCTTTAGAAGCATTGACATAATTGACCTTTGCTTTGATCGCACTATAATTATGCACACCTGTTTGTACTGCCTCTTTTAGGGTCAATACCTGTGCTTCAGCCACCTGAAAGCTAAAAGCAATACTTAGAAGCCCTAATAGGGAAACCGGGTAATTTTTTGACATGCTATTGCAAATGAATGAGAATCAGATTGTAATATCCTTAACCACGAGGCAAGCTATTCGTTAGCGAAGAATTGCATTTCAAGGAAGTAAAGGTAGCCAGGGTTAAAGGGATTGTCATTATACATTTCAAACAAAAACCTATAAAATTCAAACAACCACACCACGGAATGACCTGGGCGTTACAAGGGTTTGTTTTTAAAGAAGTTGTTAAAATAGGCAGGATATTCAAAACCGAGGCTGTACGCAATTTCAGATACGTTCCAGTTGGTATGCAACAACAGGGCTTTCGCTTCTTTCACGATCCGGTCGGCAATATGTTCTGTAGTTGTTTTGCCTGTAATTTCCTTTACCACCCGGTTGAGGTGATTGGCATGTACTGATAAATTGATGGCATAATCGCCGGCTGTTTTCAGTTTGAGTACATGATCGGGCGAGTCGATGGGAAATTGCCTTTCCAGCAATTCAATAAATAAGGCAACTATTCTTGAGGAAGCATTGGTGTGCTGGAAATAGCTATCAGCAGGTTTCGACTTCAATGCTTCATGAATAATGAGGTTGATATAGTTGCGCAGCAGATCATATTTATGAATATACTCGGATGCAAGCTCTACCTGCATTGTAGCGAAAATACCGCATAGCAGGTTAACCTGTTGTGGTGTTACAAAATAGATAGGATCGCCCCCTATTTTAAACAAAGGCGATTCCATGATGCCTTCATTTCTGTGGGTACGGTCGGCAAACTGTTGATCAAAGAGACAGAAGTATCCTTCCTGCTGTGAAGAAGCCGCTTCCCAGGCATAAGGGATGGAAGGGTTGGAAAACAATAAGGCCGGCCTGTCTATCTTAATGCCTTTATCGGCATAGTACAACATACCCTCGCCAATTATAAGCGATATCTTGTAAAAGTCGCGCCGGTTATACGGAGAATAGGTTTTACAATAAAAGTCACTACGCTTGTACACATTCAGGTGACCCAATTCCTGCCGCTGATTTTGCTTGTCGTAAATAACCCGTCCGCTACCCGTTACCGGACTACCGAGCCGTTTGTAAAAATCGCTGATTGATTCCGCCTTGCCCATAAACCGAAATTATGAAATTCAAATAATTAGCAGATTAAAATGTTTATAAAATTAGACGGATTGCCCAATTGTTGAGATGGACGGTATGCCCTTTTCGACCACTGCGCAAATGTCGGTTTGCCAGTTGTTAACGGCTTGTTACCGGGGAGTAGAAAGTCAACAAGGCATCGAAGCATAAAGACAACGAGAAAGGGATTCGACTAACTCCTGGCAATCGACAAATAAGGAGAAGGGCAACTGCTGCCTGTCAGGATACTAGCCGGATCCATGTGGGATACACTGAATACCCTATGATACTTGCACTGGAACCCATACAGACTTGCACTGGCCTCCTATGGTGCAGTGCAAGTATCATAGTATACCAGTGCAATTATTAGTGAATTATTAGGCGTATAAGCTAGTACCAGACTAGGTTTCAGCTACATCGACTAGTGAATATTAGTACAACAGGGCTTGGCAGCCGTCTGCCCGAGGATAGAATCGGTTTTCCTTAATTTCTGATAAGCAATTGGTTATAAATAAATTACCTTGCACCTTATGCATCTGTACATTAAAAATATGGTTTGCAACCGCTGTATCATGGTGGTAAAGCAGGCATTTGAACAAGAAGGACTGCATCCCCTCCAGGTAAAACTGGGAGAGGTAGAACTGGATAAAAAGCCGGCCAGCGCTACCCTGGAAAACATAAAAGCCAGGCTGGCCGCCGTGGGATTTGAAATACTGGACGATCAGAAACAACAGACCATTGAAAAATACGCGATGTCATCCAGCAATTGATACAGGGAGGTGAGTTGGATGAAAACCATAAGTTCTCTGAATTGCTTTCTAATGCCATGCAAAAGGATTATGCATTGCTTAGCAAACTATTCTCTGAAGTGGAGGGTATCACCATTGAGAAGTATGTGATCCTTCAAAAAATAGAAAAGGTAAAAGAACTGATGATCTATGATGAATTACCGCTTACTGAAATTGCCTTCCGGCTGGGTTATAGCAGTGTAGCGCATCTATCGGCACAATTCAAAAAAATAACAGGTTTCAATCCTTCTGATTTCAGGAAACTCAAAGACCACCATCCTACTATCGGGCACTAAGCTGAATTATATAAATAATACCTGGAATGGTATAACAGGGCTGTCTGGTGCTGGCAATAGTTTTGTGTAATTAATCACCTACCACCGGGCAATAGACCTACTGTTGTTTTAAAAGTGACCAATATGCACAAATTCTTACTTACACTGCTCACCACTGTTTTTGTAGTTACAGCCACCAATGCCCAGCACGAGCACCATAGTGTAGATAAAACAAAACGCAAGGCTGCACAAAAAAACGGCCACGAGGGGAATAAGATGCCCATGCCCGAAGATCAAGAAACACCCGACAGCAGCATGAAAATGGGGGTTCCCATGAGCCATGCTTTTTCTTTAAACCTGCCTATGAACCGGAATGGTTCCGGCACAGGCTGGCTGCCGGATGCCAGTCCAATGTATGGGGTGATGCTGCATTCCAAAAAATGGATGTATATGATCCATGGTAGTATATTTCTTCGTTATAACAAACAGGATATTGGCAATAAAGGGGTAAGAGGAGGAGAGAAATGGGATGCGCCCAACTGGCTCATGGCCATGGGACAACGTAAAGTAGGCGAAAGAGGATTGTTCAGGTTCAGTGCCATGGTATCCCTGGATGCTCCTATTGCAGGAGGATCCGGCTACCCGCTATTGTTCCAGTCGGGCGAATCCTGGAAAGGGCAACCGCTGGTGGACAGGCAGCACCCGCATGATCTGTTTTCAGAACTATCTATCGGCTATACATATGCCATTTCAAAAAAGGTAGATGTATTTGGTTATTTCGGTTACCCCGGCGAACCTACCCTTGGCTCGGTAGCCTTTATGCACCGCCCCTCGGCCTTGCCCAATCCCGATGCGCCGCTCAGCCACCACTGGAATGATGGTACCCATATTACTTTTGGCGTGGCTACCCTGGGTATAAGATTGGACAAATTCAAATTAGAAGGCTCTTCCTTTACCGGCCGTGAGCCGGATGAAGACCGGTACAATTTTGACAAAGCCCGGTTTGATTCATGGAGCGGACGATTGTCGTACAACCCTACCGCTAATTGGGCTTTCCAGGTAGGTCATGGCTATATAAAAAGCCCGGAAGCGCTCCATGGCGAAGAAGATGTACACCGCACTACTACCTCTGCGGTTTATAGCTTGCCCATGAAGCATGAGGGCTCACTCAATGTTACTGCTCTTTGGGGCCTGAATAAAACAGCCGGACATGATGGAGAACATGCTGTACTACTGGAAGGCGCCTTGCAACTTAGGAAACTGGCCATTTACAGCCGGTATGAATGGGTACAGAAATCTACGGAAGAGTTGGACCTCGATGAAACAATTTATGGCCATGATGCCATTTTTCCTGTACATGCATTAACCGCCGGATTGAATTATACAATGCTAAAGGTTGGGCCAGTACGATTGGCTACTGGCGGACACCTAAGCTTTTACCATGCGGATAAAAAGCTGGATGGACTCTATGGGAAAAACCCCATTGGCGGACAACTGTACATCCGGATCTATCCCAACCTGATGCGCATGTAAAGTTGAGCGCTTGCTTACCTGGAATAGCTGGTTACTAAGTTTTCCAAAGAAAAAAGGGGAATATATACCGGAAGATCAGAAGAAGTTAATACCAACACTAAAGCCCGACCAAATTTTTAATTCATCATCTTTAGACATGGACCTGATATTTTGCTTGTAGCCGTCGAACTTGGTTTTTTGATCAGAAAAGTAGATGGACACGGATGGACCGGCAAAGAGTGAGATGTATTTATTCAGTTTAAAGGTCAGGTGCGTTTCCAGGCGACTGAGCACGTTGGCATAGTTCCAGCTACCCAGGTATACATGTTGCGCAGTGACTTCTGCATTCACTGCCCAGCGAGGATTCAGGTAAAATTCCCTTCCCAGGCCATATCCAAAAGTATAGGCTTTATTATCTTTGGTAGGTTCAACACCCCCCCAACAAAATACTGTACAGTTTGGCATTTCCGGTTTTAAAAGCCGCATTGAACGGAAACACTTCGTTGCCATAGAAGGCCAGTTTATGGTATCCCTTGAAGATGATATTGATCAATCCTATACTATAACCATCCGATGTATCGGCAATATTAATCAGGCCCACCTGTACGCCCGATAGCTTCCTTGTATAATTGATCACACCGGAAATCTGTGCCCCCTTTACCTCCTTAAAGTTGACATTCAGCACGCCGGCAATTTGTGCACCATCCATTCTGCCACCATTAACATTTAAAATACCGGCAATCTGAGCTCCATTGGTTCCACTGTTTGCATAATTGCCAATACCGGCAGCCTGCAACCCATTCATGCTGCTTCCAACATGATTATAGATACCGCTTAATTGTGCGCCTATAAACTGCCGCCTTACAAAATTGGAAATACCAGCTGCCTGTACACCTCTTACACTGTCCATCACCGTATTATGAATACCTGCCCATTGTACCCCATCTACCTGACCACCGACGATGTTGAACCATCCTGCTGCCTGTACATAACGAACATCTTTTTTGACCAGGTTAAACCATCCTGCCAGCTCTACACCATCCACCCCACCCGAATAACCGCCCAACATGTTGAGGGAAATATGGTTAATGACCTGGCTGTTCAATGGCCCGTTGGTACTTAAACCTGGCAGCAGGGATAGCTGATAAGGCCGCCTAACGAAAAACTTTTTCAGGTTAATGGTCTGCACTTTCTGCCAGGTAGACAGGAGCCATTGCCCCATTTTTGTTTTTCGACCATGGTCGAATCTGTTTTCCGGTAGGTATACAACCAATGAGTACTATCGGCTTTGCGCACGGCTATCACAATGGAGTCGGGTGCATCAAAAGTATAGGGGCTGATGGTAATTGTTTTATCGGAGTTTTCCACCGGCATGATGGCAATTGAAACCTGTTGATTGTACCTGGGCTGTATAACAATGGTGGTATCTTCATAAAACTCTTTACTCACGGTTATTGAGGCCTTGTCATGTCGGCTCTTTAGCCTGAGCTTAAAATAGCCTTGTTTGTCGGAAATGGCGGAAACCAACTGGTTCTTTTCATAAATACTGGCATTACTGATGGTTTCACCGGTTTGATCGTCCAGGATAAAACCGCTTACATAATAAACCTTTTCTTCGCTGGCGGTCCGGTTAGTGATCACCGCCATCTTAATGGGCGTTTTGCGAAGGATGATATAATTGCCACTTTCCCGGTATTCATACCCTTCTGAAAAAGCAAGTCCATTACCTGCTTCACCGTTTTATTGTACACCTTCAAAGTAACCAGGCTATCACCTTTGATAATATTGCTATTGTAAGAGAAATAAAAGTTCCCCTTATTGCTCAATATCTCCAATACCTGGTCCAACTGTTGCCGGTATACATCAATCGAAACCGTTCGGCCCAATACATTTTGCGCCGAGGCTGCAACGGAAAACAATAAAATATTTGAAAGTAAGATAGCTCTTACCAATCCTGCTGTCTGCTTCATAACTTTTTCTGCGTATAACTTATTTCAATATGATCTTGGGGTCGTTACGTACAACGGTAAAATCAAACGTCTTAGATAAAATATTCAGGGCACTGTCAAGGGGCTGATTGTGCAAAGTGGTGGTCCAAAGGTATTTTTTCTTCTCATTTGACTCAATGGTGATGTTTACATCATAGGCTTCATTGAGTACCTGTACTACTTTCCACAAGGGAGTACGATCACATACAAAGGTCTTATCACGGTAATACTTGTAAAGCTGATCAGTTACCTGCTCTTTCATCAACACTGAATCCGGATGATTGACAATGACTTTTTCTTTGGGGGTAAGAGACACTGTTTGCTGGTGGCTACTTACCCGTACGGTACCAGTTTCCACAATCACTTCAGTTTTACTGCCGGTGGTCTTGATATTGAAGGAAGTACCTGTTACGGTAACAGTAACGCCATTAACAAGGACCACAAAGGGTTTATGCTTATTGGGCTTTACATTAAAAAAGGCCTCTCCTTCAAGCGCTACTGTTCTGCCATCTTCATTAAAAGCCCCTGCGTAGCTTAGGGATGAATGCTTGTTGAGCGTAATGACTGAACCATCGGGTAAAGTATCGACCTGGCTGGCATTGGTGCTGGCGAGGGTGACTGACACATCTGATACCCGATGACGGGCAAAGAAGAGGATCATAGCTATTACCCCTCCGGTGATCAGGATCATAGCCGCTATCCGCCAAGGCCTCAACCGGCTGTTGATAGAACGAACAATAGCGGGTGCATTACCACCGCCATTAATAACCCTTTGCTGAAACCTATTCCAGGCAAGGTCTTCATCAACTGTACTTTGAGCAGCCAGTTGCCGGCTTTGATCCCAGATCAGTTTAAAATGCTCAAAATAACGCTGATTGGCAGCACCCGTCCCGATCCAGGCTTCCACTTGCCTGCTTTCATCAGGCGTGGTTTCCTGCAACAGGTATTTCACCAGCAGGTCATCATTCATATCGTGTACATGATCTTTCAAGCTTTTTCTGGTTTACAGGTTTAACAGGGATAAGATCACAAACGGTAAAAAATCGATCAGCTTTAAACGCATTAGTTTAAGGGCTTTACCCATCTGGTTTTCTACGGTCTTGATGGACAGGCCCAACCGGTCGGCAATTTCCTGGTACTTGAGTTCTTCAAACCTACTCATCTGGAAAATGGTACGGCATTGCTCGGGCAATTCTTTCAGTGCCGTACACAAACGTTCTTCCAGTTCCCCATCAATACTTTCTTTTCTGCGTTATCTGAGTGTTGATTCATACGCGCTGTAGCATAGGACTGATAGGCCGATTTCACTTTCAGGTGCTTGATGTAATTCAGGCTTTCATGATAAACAGCGCGGTACAGGTAGGCGGTCAGGGAGGTTTGAATGGTCAGATGGGCCTTACGTTCCCAGATCTTGTAAAACACGTTCTGCACCATTTCTTCGGCCATAAAATCATCCTTCACAATAGTACAGGCATAAGCATGCAAGTTCTTAAAATGTGATTTAAAAACATCTTCAAAAGCTGCTGTGCCCACTTCAGTACGTAACTGAATGTTGCCCGTATCGTTAACTGCCATTCGAACGGTTTGATATCTGCCGCCAAATATAACTGCTTCTGCCAATTGCGCTTTATTATATGACAACCGGCAGAAACCTTACCCCTATTTGGGTGCACGAAATACAGTAATTAAAACGAATTGGACAAATGAAGAATGGAGTAAATGGTTGATTTACGCGTTAAATATCAATGTACTGCAATTAAAGTGGCGACATTAATTATTGATACGGTGCATTTGTTGATTCACATATTCCATATAGCGTTCGCGGGCAATGATAGAGGCTACCAGGTGGTCGTGTGAAGTAGTAGCTTCCGGCGCAATATCGTAGGCCTTCGCTGCCGGCAGCAGGGTAGGGTCATTATTGGCCCGTACAAAATAAATGGTATCCATTTCGGTCATGCCCGTTTTATAGTACTTATAAAAGGATTCGTGCTCCATAAAGAAGCGGCTTGCCAAAAGCAACTCATTTTGCCAAAATTTGTATATGTCTTGTTGATCTTCTTCAGGAAGGAATAAAGCCGCTTTATATACCAGTGCATAATACTCAATCAAGCCGGTAAACTTGGGTTTGATGGTTTTGAAGAACCAGGCTTCTTCCGATTCACTGTGAAACCTATAGGTATGCAGGAGGTTTTGTAGTTGTTTCCAGTTCATTTCACAAGTACGGAAAGCGCATTCAATATGCTCTTTTTCGGTGAGGTGCTGCTGCCTGCAGGACTCCATTTCAGCCAACATCCTCTCGTACAAGAGTTTGCATTGTTCTTGCATAGATAAACCAGGGGATTTTATAGGGATGTAAAAACTTTGTATCAAAAAAAAAAGCAGGGAGAGTAAAAACAATCCCTGGTTAACCAAAAGGTCACATGAGAAAATCTACTATTTGAAACAAAGTTTATTGTCATTGATTGGTTTCTTCCGGTTTGCCCGTGTCCCATCCCGGCATGACCGGGATAAGGACAAAGCGGACATTGACATATAAGAAGAAACAAAACCCTCCTGGAAATTCCCAGCTATGCTATACCTGGGTTTTAAAACAGGCATACGGAAGCAAATAGGGAAGTCTTTTAATGGTTACTAATTCATTACTGGGGTGGGAGCATAAAAAAGCCCACCTGCTGATAAGCCAAGTGAGCCTGAAAATATTTAACAATGCCAATGGCAGTGCCTTTCAAAGCTGAACACAGACTTATCTACCTCCGCATTTTGTGCGAAGCAGGAATTGGCACCTTCATTCCCCGCATCATGCACAATGTCTATACAGCATGAAACAAAAGAAGGGTTGCCAAGGCATCATCGGGCCCGTTTTCCCTCAGCCTTTCTTGATAAGCAACACATAAAAGGAACGTAGCAAATATATACAATCCATCTGTTTAAACTGAAAGTGAAGCTGTAAATATTTTACTACCTGAAGCGAAAAGTATAAATAAACGAGAATTTACGCCATGGAATTGTCACAATTGCCAATTGTCAAATGCGTAACCCTTACACGTTAGAAAGGCCAACAGCCTGTTCCCGCTGCTCCTTTAATTGCATTTTGTATTGGGAAGGAGTAAAGCCAGTAAACTTTTTAAAGGCCTTATTAAAAGAAACTTTATTATTAAACCCTGTGTCCAGTGCAATCGACTCAATTTTACTATTATCTCCCGCTATTAACATCTTTTTGGCCGCTTCAATTCGTTGTTGATTAACAAAATCCGGGAAACTGATGCCCATATGTTCATTAAGCACCTGTGATAAATGGTGAACGGAAGTAGCTAGTTTATCGGCAACCTCCTTCTGTTTAAGATCCCGCTGCAGGTAAAACTTTTCTGTATCTACCAATTGTTGTAATTGTAATTGAATTGCCTGGGCCGTTTCATGATCCAGCTTGGAAAACTTGTATTTTTCGGCTGGCCCCGCTGGCATCTCCATTACTACAGGTGCCACCTGGTGTGCATGTTGTACATTCAGGTAAGCGATGGCAAAAATACCTATTGTAGTAAGCAGTTTTACCAACACCGAAACGTACAGGGATATAACAAATGGAATATAATACCAAAGCGAAAACCCAATGAGCTGTACCACTGAATAAGCAGCAAAGAACAGCAATATCCATTTCAGGTAAAGCTTTGTTTTCAGGCTATTTTCTTCAACAGTGCTCCAGACTGCATATACACGGAATTTGTAATAACAAAGAAAGGTAATACCGGTTACATAGGTAAGGCCTAGCCAGCCATAACTCACATAGTCCTCTCCTCTTCTAGATGCATATATATAACGAACAAAGACAAGGATCGCAAAAATGCAGTTGGAAGCCAATATAGCCAGGCCATGCGTGGCCAGGGCCTTAACCCAAAACAAGTACGCAAATACATCAACAGGAAATTGGCACCTGCTGTACCCAATATCCAGCCTGCTACTACACCGGGGTAAAGTGGATGATAATAATAATCTTTGTAATAGGTGGCAATAAAGAACAGTACACCAAGTGAAAACATAAGTACCAGCCAGCCAAGCAACTGGTTTTGTATTCGGTTGTTTTTAAACCGCCACAAAACAACTGCTAACACCAGTCCCTGCGTGCCCGCCATGAGGAACAGGAGCATGAACGCACCTGGTAGAATAAACATAGCATCCGACATACCCGTAAATATTGCTGTCTATTAATGTTTACACAGCAATATTATACAGAATGGCCTAACCCTAATAAAGCTTTATTAAGTATTTTCAACCGTTCCTGTAAAAGCAGCCCCGAAGACGCTATTCACCCAACCATATTTTAAAGCCATTTACCCGCTCCCGGCTGATGATGACGTCTTCCGTTGCACCCGGCTGGATCCCGACCTTGAGCTTGCCATTGAACCATACGAGTATTTTGGCGATGGCGGCATGGCTAATAATGTATTTTCTGCTTACGCGAAAAAAAGGACAGGCGCAACCATTTCTTCGATCTGTGTAATGGTAAAGGGTAATACATAGTCTTTATTATCCAGGGTTTTGACAAAGCATATTTTCTCCTTTGAATAGAAATAACGGATATCTGTAACGGGGAGGGAAATGTACTGGTGTCCTTTCCTGATCAGGAAACGATTTCTGTAAACAGGCTCCTGCTGTTTTTCCGGATTGAGCAATTGAAGCAACTCTTCTAACTGTGACGACAGGTTGTTCGTTGATGATGGAAATTCCTTGCTAGGGGATAGGAAAGGAATGGCGGGTTCGCCTGTATGCCGGAATGTCATATCCCGGACAGTACCCTGGGTTGTCTTTTTCGCTAATAGCACGACGCATAGTAATTGTTTTTCTTGACACCCCAAAGGTCACAGTTAGACATATCAACAGCATTTTCCGGAGCAGGAAAAGCGTAAAGCTTTATAATCTTTCACACGAAATACAAGTTTGCTGCGGGCATTTACACGTTTGTCGAATCCGGGAAAGGGGGATGACTAGTCAATTCAAGAATGGCAGCAGGCTTTCCTATTGATTGAAGCGATCATTGATTAATAAAATAAGGGGCACCTGCCATCTCATTTTAATGACAAATTGACCATAAACAAAAAAGCAGGTGGTAGAAACCACCCGCGAGTCACATGAGAAAAATTCTATACCGCAACTATTTTTGTAGATCCAGGGATGAGTTGCGATAGGCATATACCGAAATCCCCGGAGTTCGTTTATCCTTCGGCTTTTTGCCGAATGACCTTTGAATGATGTAATGGCTGTTTGTTTAAGATATCCAGTAACAACTCAAAGAGGTCCGCATCGCGGAAATTGTACCGGAATTCTGTTTCCTTGACATGGAGGTACAAGGTGTTGCCATTTAATCCCCTGAATTTTACGAGGCGTGCCTTAAGCATACCCCAGAACAGGTCAATTTCATCAACATGCGAGCGCCCTCTGGCAGCCCCATTGAGGCCTCCCTGCAGTCGCAATAATCGTACATTGTTGAAATCGGCAATACCATTGTAAACATACAAATGGTGCTTTTGTAATAGATCTTCATCAGCCTCTACCCTGCCTTTTAACCAATCATACAACCAACTGGTTTCAATGCCGGGCATTTTGTCTGTGTAGATATGCTCCTCTTTTTTGAAAATACCATAGAAGGGTTTCTTCCCCGAAAGTCCATTACTTTCAGCAGGATGAGGTATTCCATGGTCAATGGGAAGGAAAGCAACATTACCGTTCTGGTAACGAAGGGGATTTTTCTCTTCGCAAAACCGCGCGATGTGCGTGCGAATGAGTTTAAAATAGGCGTTCACCGTGATCCGGCTTATACCGGAGATGTTTGCTATTTGCGTAGCGGTGAGGTCTTCGCAAAATAATTTCAATAGCTCCCTCACTTTCCGTTCGGAAAGGTGGGCGCCTTTAAGGTATTTGTTTTTCATGGCGCTAGCTGGTGGTTAAGTACGATACTCTACGTAAATAAGACAAATTTTATTATAACCGATTTGTTAAAATATTATAAGCGGCCAATGCAGGGGATGTATGCAAGAATCTTAAAATCTACTTATCATGTAAAACCAACTAATTGGGTAGAATAAGTAGAATGTCACAATAATGTAAGCTGGCTTTTTTGCTAAAACAATAGCAGCCTGCTTATGGCAGCTTTTACTTTTTCAGGATTAGGTAGAGCAACTTGTTCCAGTTGCATGTTCATAGGTATGGCTGGAATGTTTATGGTACCTGTTACTTCTACGGGGGCGTCGAGGGATTGAAAGCAATGCCGGGAGATACGGCCAGCCAGGGCTTCAGCAAAGGAGTTTAGTTGTTGTTCTTCAGTTAACACAAGGCATTTGCCATGTTTTTCACTGTGCTAAATACGAGTTCTTCGTCTAAGGGGTATAGTGTGCGCAGGTCTATTATTTCTATCTGGCCGGGAAAATGAACGGCAGCAGCCTTGGCCCAGTACACACCCATACCGTAGGTAATGATGCAACAGGATTCGCCCCTGTTTACAGCCTGTTCACTTGCTTTTACTACAATATTTCCCTTTCCTAAAGGAAGTATGTAGTCACGGGAGGGTTCAGCGGTTTTGGCATCTTCGGTGCCAGGTACTTTACTCCAGTAAAGCCCTTTGTGTTCCAACATGATTACAGGATTGGGGTCCAGGAAGGCTGCTTTCATCAGGCCTTTCATGTCGGCAGCATTAGAAGGATAGGCTACTTTAAGGCCCTTAATAGATAACAGTGTTGTTTCTATACTGCCACTGTGGTAAGGGCCGCCACCTCCATAAGCTCCTATGGGCACCCGGATCAGGGTTTGAACCGGATACTTCCCACAGCTAAGGTAGCATGATTTGGAGATTTCAGTGACAAGTTGGTTAAAACCAGGGTAAATATAATCGGCAAACTGCACTTCTACGATAGGTTTAAGCCCTACCGCACTCATTCCCACGGTGGAACCAATAATATAGGCCTCCTGGATGGCCGTATTGAATACGCGGTGATCGCCAAATTGCTCGGCCAGCGTTGCAGCTTCGCGGAATACGCCTCCCAGCCGCCTACCCACATCCTGTCCATACAATAGGGCTTCAGGATGATCTTCCATAATTTCCCGGATGGCAAAAAGAGCTGCATCTACCATCATTATTTTTCCAGCCGCAGAATTAGGCTGACTACCGTTCCGGTTGCCTTTTTCGGTGCTTACTGGCGTTGGGGCAAAGACAAAGTCAGCCACGGTGGCAGCCTCGGGTTCCGGAGCCTCGGTAGCCTGCCGGAAATGCCCGGCCACTAGATCTGCAGATTCTTGCTCAATCAATTTCAGCTGTGCCTCCGTAATCCCTTTCTGAATGAGTTGTTGACGAAGCCGGGGTACGGGGTCATTGGCAAGGTGCTTTTCCCAATCTTCGGCTGAACGATAAAATTCTTTGCGAACCCCACTGGTATGGTGTCCCAGCAGCGGTACTTTAGCCTGTACCAGGTAGGGCCCACGGTGCGTCCTTACATACTGCACCACACGCCGCAGGCTGTCATAGCTTTCTTCAAAATTACTGCCGTCTATACGTACTCTTTCCAGGCCAGGAAAGCCGCCAGCATAGTCGTAGGCATCCATTACCCGCGCTTCTTCCGCGCTCACACTGATACCCCAATTGTTATCCTGCACCAGGTAGATAATTGGTAGTTTTTTCAAAACCGCCACCTGGAAAGCCTCGCTCACCTCCCCTTCTGTTACACTGGCATCGCCCAGGGAACAGATTACTACCGGTAATTCGCTATTAGGGCCTTTTTTAGCCTGGAATTCAGGGATGATTCCAGGTACTGAACTCCCTGCGCCAGGCCGGTAGTAGGAATCACCTGCATACCTGTAGCGCTACTTTGATGTATAATACCTGGTTTATCTTCTCCCAGGTAATTGGGGTGTGAATAATATTCTCTACCGCCGGTAAAGGGTCATCGGCTTTAGCCAACAATTGGAGCATCAACTGATAAGGAGTAAATCCCAGTCCCAATAAAAGGCTTTCATCCCTATAATAGGGGCTTACGAAATCACAAGGCAGTAACTGAAAAGCGGCGGCCAACTGGATAGCTTCATGGCCACGGGAAGTGGAGTGTACATATTTACAAACAGACCGGTTGGCTTCATAGGTTTGAGCCATAGCGCCGGCGGTACACATTAAGCGATAAGCTTTTAACAAGATATCAGGATGGATCATGGCAAGCAAACAATGTATGGAAAATAGTCAAAAAGCCATTCCGTTGTAACGAAATGGCTTTTGATATTCTTTATCATGTAATCAGATCTTATTTAACTCCTACGCTCAACAGGCTGTCGTCTTCGATAAACCCTTCGAGTTCATCACCCACTACACATTCTCCTACACCGGCAGGTGTTCCTGTAAATACCAGGTCACCGATGTTGACGGAAAAATAGTTGGAAATATAGGCTACTACCTTATCGAAGTTATTGATCATCAGGTTGGAATTACCCTGCTGCACCAGTTCCTTGTTTTTGTACAAACAGAAATTGATGTCCTTTTATTTTTGATATTCTGAAGGGGAATCCATTTTCCAATGACGGCCGAGTTATCCCAGGCTTTGGCTTTTTCCCAAGGTAATCCTTTCTCTTTGAGCTCATTCTGTATATCACGCGCAGTAAAATCAATGCCTACTGTCACTGCATCATAATATTTGCTGGCAAAGCGATCCTGGATATATTTTCCATTTTTGGATATACGCAATACCAACTCACATTCATAGTGCAATTCGTTCGTAAACTCCGGATAATAGAATGGCGTGTGTGCCTGTAATAAAGCACTTTTGGGTTTCATAAAAATGATAGGTTCGTCCGGAACCTCGTTACCCAATTCTTTTGCGTGAGCCACATAGTTACGGCCTACACAGAAAATTTTCATACTCAACAAAGGGTTTAACTGAGATAATTGTTTTCAAGTTTCATAGCCTGGAAAGGCAGGGGGTACAGGTTCACAGGAATATTAGATACTAAAAATACAATATCCAGTAGGATATTATTGGCGAAAATAAAGATTGAAATTAACAAATCATAGCGGAAACTCCAATTTATTCGCTTCATTCATAGTCCTTTCGATACCAATCGTAGTAAAGCTTTCAATGATTTCAACGCATTTTTCCACCTTTTGTTTCACTACCGGCAGCTCCGTATCGTCCCAGCGCCCTAGTACAAAATCCACTTGCCTTCCTTTGAGAAAATTATTCCCGATCCCGAAGCGTAACCGTGGATATTTGTCCGTTAAGAGGGTCTCCTGAATACTTTTAAGTCCATTATGACCAGCATCACTACCCGAAGCACGTAAGCGTATTTTGGCCAGGGTTAGGGCCAGATCATCCAGTATTACCAATATATGCTCCAGCTGAACCTTCTCTTTGTCCATCCAGTACTTGATAGCTTTACCACTTAGATTCATATACGTGGCAGGCTTGACAATTATCAACTGCCTCCCTTTCCATTTTACTTCGGCAATTTCGGCCAGGCGATCTACTCTGAAAAAGGCTCCATGTTTCCTGGCGAGCGCATCAGCCACGTCGAACCCAATATTATGACGGGTACCTACATAATCAGCCCCAATATTTCCCAAACCGACGACCAGGAATTTTGACATGGAAAAAGTAGTTAAAATAAGTAGTACGGCCTATACTCACATAATAGTATTCATGCAATATTGGAAGGATAAAAAAAGCCCGGATGGATACCGGGCTTTGCTAATATAGACAAAATATCTATTATTATTTTTTTGCAGCCGGTTTTGCAGCAGCAGCGGCAGCGGGTTTCGCAGCGCCTGCAGCAGGCTTAGCGGCAGCAGGAGCAGCAGCTTCTTCCTGTTTCAACTGACGGGTCATAACAATAGAAGCGATGGGAATACGGGGAGAGTTGAGAATTTCATAATTGTCAACTACTACATCTTCCACACGTATGTTGGAGTTCAACTCCAAATTAGTAAGATCTACTTCAATATTTTCCTTCAGGTACTTGGGGAGCGTTTTTACCTTGAGGGATTTGATCTTAGTGATCAATTTACCACCTGCTTTTACACCAGCAGCAGAACCTGTAAACTTCAAAGGAATGGTAGCAATAACAGGTTTGTCAGCTACCAGCTGCAAGAAGTCGATATGTGCCAGCTGATCTGTAACGGTATCAAATTGCAGGTCCTTCAGGATACACTGATAGGATTTATCACCTACTTTAATATCTGCTAACAAAAATTCGGGCGTATAAACGAGCGATTTGAAAGCCAGCACAGGAGCAGCAAAATTGATCTCCTGTGAACCGCCGTAAATTACACTGGGTACCAGACCCTGAGAGCGGAGTTGGCGGGCGGCTTTCTTCCCGGTTCCGGTCCTCAGTTGGCCTTCAATTGTAATTGATTTCATTGTATTTAATTTAAAAATTTCCTGATTTTCAAGAGCTGCTACCTTCAAATGGTATGCTCTGTTTTAGCTCATAGCCCGTAATTACTTATTCCTCATTTGGCTGTGGATAAACAATCCTGTAATACTTCTGTTTTCATATGCATTGCGAATAGCTACGGCAAACAGTTCAGCTACACTAAGCAACTTGATCTTGGAGATCTTTTGCTTTAACGGGATAGTATCACAAACCACTAGTTCTTCCAACACGCTGTTTTCAATGTTTGAGTAAGCGTTACCACTTAAAACCGGGTGTGTACACAAAGCTCTCACACTGCGGGCTCCTTTCTCTTTTAATAACCCGGCCGCTTTGGCCAGGGTTCCCCCGTATCACAGATATCATCAATCAATACGATATCCCGGTCAGTCACATCCCCGATCACCACCATACTCGCAATCTCATTAGCCCGCTTACGGTGTTTATCACAAATCACCATTTCGGCATTGAAATAAGTGGCGATTTCCCGGATCCTATTGGCACTTCCCACGTCGGGGGCCGCAAAGGTAAGGTTTTCCAGTTGAAGTTGCTGTATGTAAGGAATAAATATGGCCGAGCTATCCAGGTGATCCACTGGGATATCAAAATAGCCCTGGATCTGTGGCGCGTGTAAGTCCATGGTAATCACCCTATCAGCACCAGCGGCCACCAACATATTGGCAACCAGCTTGGAGCCAATGGCCACCCGGGGTTTGTCCTTCCGGTCCTGGCGGGCATATCCATAATAAGGTATTACTGCCACCACTTTATAGGCAGAGGCGCGACGCGCCGCATCGATCATTAATAACAATTCCAGCAGGTTCTCGGCCGGCGAAAAAGTGCTTTGGATCAGGAAAACCATGTCGCCCCGGATACTTTCCTGGAAAACAGGCTGGATTTCCCCATCACTGAACCGTGAAATTGTAATTTTTCCTAATGTAATCCCGTATTTTCGGGCAATTTTTTCAGCCAGGTATTGTGAACCCGTACCGGAGAAGACCTTGACAGACGTTTGCATACCACGTAAATGTGCGGCGAAGATAGAGAGAAGGAAAGGGATTTAACAGTACCTGTACAGGAAATTTTTCCCCGGGGTGAGATAAAAAAACATATCCTGATCCAGCCACAGAAACCTGCAGATTGTATCAGGATATACCTTTTGCGATGGCCGGCAGCCGGCCTGAGTAAAATAAAAAGATTGAACTTATTTGGTTACAGTAAGCAAAACCTGTTTACTACTGGCTGCTGTAGCTGTTTTTTGAACAGGAGTATCATTTTTGCGAACAATAGAAATTTTAGGATTTAGTACATGAAATATGGCTGAACAGATGAAAATGGAAAAGAAAAGCGCCACGCAATACATACCGATGCAGAAAAAGAAAGGCTGATAGCCGCCAATTGCTAAAAATGTAGTTTTCCGTTTCATGGGATTGTGGATTAACAAGTTTCTAAATAAGGATTGGATTTTCTTTAACAATAACGACAGTTTGGTAAGCTTATTACACACTGTGGTTACTATTCAAGGGTGAAAATTAACAGAACCTTTTTATACATGCAAGCGAAGAATTACCCTATCAAACACTGGGCAGAAGACGATCGGCCCAGGGAAAAACTACTAAGCAAAAGTCCCACTACCCTGAGCAATTCCGAATTATTGGCCATCCTGATCCAATATGGATGCAAAGGGAAGTCGGCTGTAGACCTAGCCCAGGACATTCTAAAGTATAGTAATAACAATTTGAACAACCTTTTAAGCTGACAGTCAGCGAGTTAATGGGACTAAAGGGAATTGGCATGACCAAGGCAGTATCTATTGTGGCTGCCCTGGAACTGGGGCGGCGGCGGCATGCATTGGAGGCCTTCGACCGATCGGTCATAGGCAATAGCCGGGATGTAGCTAATTACCTGCGTACCCTTTTAAGAGACCGGACAGCTGAGGTTTTTGCGGTTATATACCTGAGTCAATCCAATAAGATCACCCGTTTTAGCATTGTGAGTGAGGGCGGAATTACCGGCACTATTGTCGATCCCCGGCTGATCATTAAGAAAGCGCTGGAAGAAAATGCCGTACACCTCATTCTTTGCCATAATCATCCCTCGGGCAGCCTCCAACCCAGCCTGGCCGATCGGGCCCTTACACAGAAAATCAAACAGGCCGCCCTCCTGTTTGACATCAAAGTGTTGGACCATATTATTGTAGGTGAAGAGGGATATTACAGTTTTGCCGATGAGGGCACCCTGTAGGCCTGTCCTATTTCTAAGCTTGCGCAGTAGGGCCGCCAAAATTCATAGGGAGCTGTACATCTTCCAGGTCTTGTATTTTACCATTGAGGGTTTCAAAGCGATTAACATTCTCAATAAGCGCCTTCATAAACCTTTTGGCATGCTGTGGCGTAAGGATAATGCGTGATTTTACTTTGCTTTTGGGTGTACCCGGCATTACATTCACAAAGTCAATAACAAATTCGGCATGAGAGTGTGTAATGATAGCCAGGTTGGCATAAATCCCTTCGGCTATTTCTTCGCTGATCTCAATATTAAGTTGATTCGGTTGCTGATTTTCATTATCCATTACCTATATAATTAGGCTGTAAAAGTAGGATAGTTTGCCGTGGCAGCCAAAGTAAACAAAACAGGCTGACTCCATTGCGGGAATCAGCCTGTTTTCTTATTTAGAATATCAGAGATTAATCTACATCCCAGAAGATCTTCGTATCAAATGCACTGATAGCACCCTGTGCCTTTACATTTACCTCGTTGCTGGATTCTTCAGATTGCGGATAGAAAAGACGGGAGGGCCTTTTCTGACCCACGGCCGCAGAAGCCGAAGCAGGTGTTTCAGGATAATTGGTACGGCGGTACTCACTCCAAGCTTCCAAACCACCATAGTGCACCAAAGCCAACCACTTTTGCATCCAAATAGCTTTCAACTTATCGGTGGAAGCTGTCCAATCGGCCAGGTCTTTGCCACTGGTCAGCAAAGTAGTAGCCGCGGCTGAAGCTGTTCCTGTAAGGCGGAATGACTCTTTAACACCTTGTCCATAATATTCCTGCGCAGTGAGTGGCAGGTTTACAGCTCCTGCATAACGTAGTTTCGCTTCGGCGAGCAGGAAGAAACTTTCGGCCGCAGTAAACAATACCATTGGCTTATTGAACACGCCTCTTACAATCTGGGCGGGGCCAATGTAGGAAGAATTCTGGGCAAGATAACCAGAACTGGCGCCAAAGGGAACAGGCACATAATGCTTCAGGGTATCTCCTTTTGCACTTACACCCGGATTATTCTGATTCTCCCCTCCTGCCGCATAAAATAGGCGTTTGAGGCGGAATGTATCATTGGAAGCTTTTAATACATCAAAAGAAATACTGTAGGGCGTGGGTAACGACCCAATGGGCGAACTGCATTATTGGCCTGGTAGCCCCAGCGGTCATAGAAAGGATTGGTCTTTCCATCGCTGGCAATGTATCCCGGGTTACTGGTTACATCCTGACCGGCTGCAAGGAACCCTTCTGCTACTGCCACTGCTTTATTGATCTCTGCAGTAATATACCCATCACGGCCACTTATTTTGCTTTGCCTGATCAGTAAACGCAGCTTGAGGCTGTTGGCAAAACGGATCCAACTGGTAGCAGAACCTTTAAAAACAATGTCAGCACTTACCCCTGGAGCACCAAATACATTTGCTTTTACATCAGCAATGGCACCATCCAGTAATTTGATCAGATCTTCATAAACAGCCTTTTGATCATCAAACTTGGGCGCCAGGCTGCCTGTTCCTTTCAAGGCATCGGAATAAGGCACATTACCATATACATCCACCAACTGGTGCATGATATACGCCTTCATTATTTTGGCCGGCCCCTTCATATAAGGTTGTGGCTGGGCATGGTCATCGGCTGTGTCGATCACATACTGGTAATCTTTCAAAATGTCATACCAGGTATCCCAATAGTTGAAGTTGGTATTATTAAAAATATACTGAAATTGAGACGGGCTGATGATATAGGTGCTGGATTGGGTCATCTGGCCACTCCAGTAAGAACCCAGTTCATTGGGGTCAAGCACAGCGGCTGTACGATTGACAGCTGCCGTGAATACATAATCGGCTGTAGACGTAGGCAACTGATTAGGGTTGGTATTAATATCCAACCATTTCTTCTGGCATCCACTCAATGCAACAGCAATACAAAGAATGGGTATTATAGATTGACGTAGTTTCATGATTACTTTGTATTTAGCAATTATTTAAAAGTCAGGTTTACATTGATACCATATTGACGAACAGGAGGTGTTTGGCTGGTATTATTGATACCCAAACCATTACCAGTTGTAAAGCTGTATTCAGGATCAGTGAAATCGTTCTTTGAATCCACAATAGTAATCAGGTTACGACCATATAACGAAATGCTGGCGCCGGCAAATATCTTTGTCTTGGAGATGAGCGTTGAAGGGAAATTATAAGAAAGGTTGATATCCCTTAACTTGATAAACCAACCTGGAACAGTGAAGTTTTCAGCGATCAAACGGTAATAATCTACCCACAGGGAATATTCTGCTTCTGCTACATTCACGTTCGTATTGGGAACAAATTTGCCGGTACCGTCATCATACGCTGAATTGGGGAATACATGCGGTGCACGATCTGCTGTCCAACCACCGGAACCTGTAAAGGTCATCTGGCGGCCAAGATCACTGTAAATAACATTACCACCACGATATTCAAAGTTAACAGCCAATGTAAAATCCTTATATCCTGCCTTTGTACCCCAGCCAAGGATATGTTTAGGCAGCGCACGGCCAAGGTTTTTCAATGGTCCTTGAGAAGGATAACCAGTGGTTTTATTTACAATAACCCTGTTTGTAGCAGGATCACGCACATAAGAAATAGCCTTTATTGATGGGAATGCTTCCTTGTTTATTACATAAGATCCTGCGTAGGTGTAACCGCTTAACAGGAAGTCATTTACACCAGGATACAGATCGATTACCTTGTTTTCGTTATTGGAATAACGAACGCTGAAATCCCAGTTGAAATTGGTATTGCGGATGATCTGTACTTTCAGGTCTGTTTCATATCCCCAGTTCCTGGATTTACCTACATTCAAGCGAAGGTTATTATATCCTGTAGAATTGGGTATTTTTACAGTGATCACCTGGTCAGTGGTGGTTTGTGTATAGTAAGTAAAGTCAAGGTTCACACGGTTATTGAATAACTGGAACTCACCGCCTACCTCAAATGAATTTACTTTTTCAGGTTTTAAGTTATTATCGGGCAAAACATCACCCACTGTCAAACCAACCGTATTACCGTAAGGGAAACCACCGGCATTGGGGTAAGTAAGATCAAGGCCATATAATGGAATATTATCAGCTACGTTCTTGCTATATCCCGCGCGGATTTTTGCATAATCCAGTATGTTGGTTTGCAAACCTGGCACAAGGTCAGTTAAGTTTGTAGAGATATCAACACCGTAATACGGATATTGATACAGGCTGGAAGAACGATTTTCTTTGTAGAACTTGGATGTTCCATCCATACGGAAAGTACCATGTATAAATACCAAGTCTTTCCATCCTGTTAACAAGTCGGCATAATAACCATATTTCCTGTATTCAGTATTACCTTCACCACCGCCCAATTCACCTTGGCGGTTAGCAACGTTATTTACACCAGCCACTACAATAGAACCGGAACTTACTTCTACTGTTTTGGTTTTCCTGTCATATAAGCTAAAGCCCAGTACACTCTTAAAACTCCAATCACCAAAGTCCTTATTCATTTGTATCTGGAACTCATTGTTCACGATGTTTTCTACAGCATTCATATCATACACACTTCCTGCAAGGTCAGCACCTGTACGGGTAATACCTTCGCCATCATCCTGATCCCAGGGATCTGGTACATAAGCTTTTGTCTTGGCCCAGGTGCTGTACGTGTATTTCCCAACAGTATTTTTTGACTACGCGTATTGTTGAGCACACCCAGTTTGTTGTAAATATTCATCCAGCTGAACAGCTTATAGTTCAACTCCACATTTCCAGTAATATTGGCATCACCATACTTTGTACGGTCATTATCCAACCGAAAATAAGGGTTGGTAAAGTAATCATTATAATAAGCATTGGGGCTGGCAAATTTATTGTTTCTCCAATCCCTCAACTTAGATAGAGGTATATGTGCTGCCTGGTTGATCGTTTCATTATAAAAATCAAACGTGGTCCGGTCATAATTGGCTTGCACATAACCCAGGTTGAAAGCAGCTTTCAGGCGACCTGATTCATGAGCAGCAGAAAGCCTTACACCTGTACGGCGGCTCTTGTCTTCCGGCACAACACCTTGCGCCAGGTTATTTTCAAGCGACATGTAATAGCTGGTATTATCATTACCACCACTGAATGAAACCTGGTTATTGGTTGTCAGGCCTGTGTTCCAGATACGCCTTCTTTCACCTGCAATAGCAGAATAAGGTATCTCATAAACACTGCCATCTTCCAAAACGCGGCCTACGGGACGCATGGACCCATCATACTGATCACCAAATTGCTGGTTCTCATAAGAGCGCCAGTTGTCTTTCATGCGATCCAGGTAATTCGGCTTCCAGGCACCGGTACCAAAACCAGCTGCATAGTGCGAACCACTACCAAATTTATCCTGGTACTCAGGCAGAAAACTGATCTGCTCAATATTGGTAGCATTGCTATAGGTAACCTTCATTTTGCCTTTGCTTCCCTTTTTAGTAGTAATAACAAGTGCACCATTTACACCATCCGATCCATACAAGGTAGCAGCCTGTCCACCTTTCAGGATCGAAATACTTTCAATATCATTGGGGTTAAGCAAGTTGAGCATGGTAGCTGATCCGGGTGGCATGGGCAATCCATCAATCACCACCAACGCGTCATTATTACCCGTCATGGAACGGTAACCACGCAATACTATTTTAACAGCCGGGTCTACTGAGTTATTAACATTGAAGATGGCCAGACCAGACACTTTACCAGATAAACTTTGCGCTATCTGGGGCGACCTTCCCACCGTTATGTCTTCATTGGTTACCCTGGCTACTGAATAGCCCAGCTCTTTAGGCCGACGGCGGATGCCCTGCGCTGTTACAATCACCTCATCCAGCTGTTTATTTGATTGTAAACCTGCAGTAAGTGTAAGCTGGTTTCCAACAGTTATTTCCTGTTGATCATAGCCTACTGCGGTAAACACCAATACATCGGTGGAAGAAGCTTCGATAATAAAAGTACCATTTTGATCTGCGGAGGAACCTGTAGTTTTTCCTTTGATTCTGACTGTGGCAAAAGGGATGGGGATGCCTTTTCCGTCAGTGACTTTACCAGTAATCTTTCTGGTTTGGGACAGTGCAGGTAATGCAATGACCACCAGCACTGCGAGCAGTGATAGAATTTTTCTCATGTGACTGTTAGTTTATTTTTAAACTTTTTTAAAAGTAGGGATTTTTATACTTTTAAAAAAATTAACAAATAATAAATTGCGTATCGGTATAAAAAACGTACTCACACATGGGTTTGCTTCCCGACATAATTAATCCTAGCCAAACCTACCCCGCACACGCAAAAAGCCGCAAGTGCAAATGATGGGGACAGCAAAAAATGTTGTGGAGGGGAAAAACAAGTTGAAGTAAAACCAACCACAGAGGTAATGAACATCCCGGGAGATGCCAATAATGCAGTAGCATAAAGTACTGACGCTGTAGGCAGCGATAGCTTTTTTCTCATGTGACTGTTCTTTTTAAGTACCTGGTAAAGCGTACTTATTTCAAATGTTTAAATGTCCAATGTAACAATTAGGATTAGACAAAGTCAACATTGTAATAGCTGCAATATGATGAAAATTATCCGAAAGAATCAAATCATCCTACAATTATTACCTCAGCTTATATGATGCAAAAGGAATCAATCACTTATAAATAAAACATTTGTATCTATCGAAAAACAAACGCCCCGGAATGATTTCCGGGGCGTTTAATAAATACAGAGCAGTGCTTATTACTGCTTCCAATACCCGATAAAAGCTGGTTACTTCGGTCTTTTATAGATCAGTGTATCAGTATGTAACCTTGCTGCAGGCCCTGCTCCCCAGGTAAATTGAATATAAAATGTTTTCGTAGCAGGGTCGTAATGCTGGTCATAGGTACTGGTAGCTATAATACCAGCAGCACTTGTAATGGACAGTTTATTGGTTGCCTCATCCAGCGTAATTTTGGGCTCATAGCCACCAGGCAAAGCACTACCTCCTCCATTTGCCCAGGGTACCTGTCCTTCCCATTGGATGGAAGTAGGTCCTGCGGTTCCGAATGACCTTTCTATAGGACCTACCGGCCCACTCAATACAGGATCACCTGCCCTTAAGGCAGCACCCCGCACTTCATAAATGCCTTCATAAGCATTTTTAATGCTTAATAAAGCCAATATATCCAGCTTGCCGGTAGTGAGGGTATATGTTCCGCCATCCGTAACTGTAAATCCCAAAGCATACCTTTTGGAGAGGTCCCATTTTTTCCCATTCAGGTTAATGGCAAATTCATGGGCAAACTGACCTGCCTGGAATTTAACCTCAAATTGAGCTCCTACTTTAGGGTTGCTTTCATGCCAGGTATACAAGCTATCGGGCAATAATTCGTAGGAAGTACCATGAGCACCATTGTAAGCGGCTAACAGGTCAGGCGTTGCCTTCAATTTGACAGCGCCTCCCCCTCCTGCAACCTGGCAGTTGAATTCGCATCTTTCCGAACACTGAACAGCTCTATTTTTTAATCGTTGAAAAAGGTGTCAAAAAGAGTTGATTTTCGGGTGACTCCATTACTTTGACAAACGTGCTTCCATGATTGGTCGTATCTGTTACTTCGTCCTTGATACAGGAAGCGAACAACAGGCAGATCCCAGCCACCAGGAGTGCTTTATTGATTATGTTGAATTTCATATACTTTCAGTTTTATTGGTGTTAGGGCAGGTTTATTGATCCCACCATACTTTAGCGTCCTGTGTATCGCCACCGGGCATAGCGGCCGCTGCTGCTTTTACAACAGTATTGTTGGTTCCATATTCATGTATACCGTACGTCATCCGGCGCACAATTTGCTTGGAAGGATTGGTTGCATCAGGAGCTGGTGTCAATACCGGGAAACCCGTCCTCCTCCATTCGCTCCAACCTTGTAAACCATCGGGATAAGTAGCAATCCAACGTTGGGTAGCAATTTGCTTCAGGTTGGCCCCTGTTCCCGTAGGAGCAGTGAAAGCCACATTGGTTTGGGTAAAGTAGTTGGCAGCAGGAGCAGGCAATGCCCACTGATCAAAAGAGGATCTGATACCGTTCTCAAATAAGGCCTGTGCACTTTCGGTAGTCCAGCCACGATCAGCCGCTTCTGCCCTGGCCAGGCTTACATGGGAAGCGCCTAAAACCACCACAGAAGCTTTCTCCACCCTATAGGAACCACGCAGAATACGAGCCCATCCGGGATTAGCAGTAGTAAAAGCCTCTGCTTTGGCTCTTTCAAGACCGTAAGGCACCCCAACATTAGAGGTTACATTGAAGTCAGGTGAGGATAACAGTTCGGACTTACCACCAAAAGCCGTTTGACGACCATCGCCCAGAGCAGCCATCATATCCGTCATGGTTTTACTTTCTGCCACATCCTTTCTTCCATCATATGCAACGTACCAGGGACTCTTAAATCCTTCGCCTGGATAAGTAACTATCAGGTTATCCGCATTGGTAGTAATAATTCCTCCTGGTGCAGTCAGTGCAGCTTTAAACTGGGTAGCAGCATATTCACCAGCGCCAGGGAATTTTTTTGATAAGCGTAATGCCATTACCAACCGCACAGAATTGGCAAATTTTTTCCATTTTGCCACATCGCCATTGGTAACTACATCGCCTCCGAGAAATGAATTATCGAAAGCGGCAGCTGCCTCGGTTAACTCTTTAATTACTCCTTCATAAATGTTTTTTGTGCATCATATGTTGGATTAGGATTCCCTTTAGGGCCGTACTGTAAGGCACATCACCCCAACGGTCGGTCACAGTCCAGAACACATAGGCCTTGATAATACGGGCCAGTTGTTTTTGATTATTAGTGGCATCCTTAAGCTTGCTCAGGTATTCACAGTCATATAAAACACCGGCATATTCATCCCTGAATTCAGCTTGCGGAACACTGTACAAGGAGGCATCGGTATATTGTGTTTCAGAGAAAAACTGGCAATACAATCCGCCCCTTCCCTGAGTAGCATAACCTCCCACACTTGCGGTGATACTGGCCATTAAGGCATTGGGAATAGCCGTACCGGTAGTACCAGGATTCACGTTGGTATCTCCGAAATCATCTATTTTGGTACAGCTTGTTGCTACCATCAGCGGCAGTAACAGTACTGGTATATATTTCTTAATATTCATGATTTAATACTTTTAGGATAATCAAATTAAAAACTTACGCGAAGGTTAAAACCAATGCCACGTGTACCAGGCAGGTTACCTGCTTCACCACTTAGGCTGCTGATCTCAGATGGATCAAAGTCTTTTGTTTCAGCATAGATCAGTAACAGGTTCCTGGCTACCAAGGAGAAATTGGCCCTGGTGATCCATTTATCAATACCCAGCTTTTTAATAGGGATGTTATAGCCTATTGACAATTCGCGCAGTTTCACATAAGTGAGATCGTATACAAACTCATCAAAGGTTCTGTTATTATACATGTTATGATAGTATTCCTGTGCTTCCACATAATGATCTACAGGTTTACCATCAGCATCTACCCCAAATATGTGCATACCGCCACCATCAGCCACTGCATCACGAATGGGATTTCCTTTATCATTCACAGCAGCTGTGCGGGCAGTAAGACCAGAATAAGATCCCCACATATCAGACAGGGAGAAGAACTTACCACCTTTCTGATAATCGATGTTTACGTTAACGGTAAAGTTCTTGTAGATCTCGAAATTGTTCTGTATACCACCAGTATATTTAGGTAAGACGTTTCCATAAAACACTTCAGCATCACGAACATAAAAGCCATGATCGTCCAATACGGGTTGTCCGTTAATGCGCTTGATACCATTGCCGAAGATCTGTCCCCACTCTTTTCCTTCGTCATGTACCAGAATAGGACCAGTGGTTCCCCATAAGCCTTCAACTGTGATACGCTTAACCTGGTCGGCAATTTTCACGACCTTATTTTCCAGCAGGCGTCCCCAAGTAGCATTGATCTCCCACTTGAAATTAGGCATCCATAAAGGACGGGCATTAAATTGTAGATCTATACCTTTTTTGGTGATCTCACCTGTATTAATGAGCAAGCTGGTAAAACCGCTGGCACCATTTACAGGTACTGACCTGGGGATGTTTTTTTCTGTACCGTCCCAATAGGTAACTCCTAAACCGATACGGTTATTTAAGAATTTCAGATCAATACCTATCTCTTTCTGTGATTTTACAGCACCCTGGATGGCAGAATCTACCAATCCATCTGGCGTACTCATCAGGAAGTTGGAACCCCAGGGGTTAGCTCCTACACCAAACTCAAAGCCTGGATAACGGTATGCTCCAAAGGTTGTAGAGGTTGCTCCCAATGCTTGGGGATCTCACCCCAGGAAGCCCTGATCTTACCATAACTCAAGGCAGGTACCTTCAGCAGGTCACTAAATACAAATGAAATACCAAATGATTTAGACAATACATCATTGTTTGCAGGAGGCAACGTAGAATACCAGTCATTACGCAGGGTAAAGTCGGCAAACAGTAAATTACGCCAGCCGATATCACCTTTCACTAGGATGGCTTTGTACTTTTCTTCTGTTCTACCGTTACCGATAACGGGCCGGCCCTTTGAGTTGTTGATATTAAATAAGTCCGGCACGTTCAATCCATCCACGGTTTGGGCCGAATTGGATTTAAACAACCAACGGAAGAAATCAATACCAGCATTAACACCAAACTGAAAATCATTGACCTTTTTGGTATAAGTGGCCATAACCTCCAGGTTTTCCCTGTTGGAATAGGATTCGCCAGTGCTATAGAAACCTTTACATTCGCCACAGTTACCCGTAGTTTGGGTACCGCTGGTAGCCAGGTTGGAACTATATTTTGATTCACCCCAGGTGGTATTTTGTTGTTTGCGATAGGTACCTCTAACGCGAAGATCATTGTTGATCTTATAGGTCAATGATATATCACCATAGAGCCTGTCGAGACCATCGTTATTTCTTACCAGGTCGGCCCAGGTATAGAAATTATACCAATAGTTTCCTGCGTAAAATGCAGCAGGATCATCAGCTTTGTAGGAAGTTGGATCATTGTGGTTCCAACTGGCATAAATACCTGTAGGAGTTCTCAGGCCTCTTAACTCCTTCATGATACCCATATCGAGATCGCGGTGAAACCACTGGTTAAATGAACCTGTTGACTGGTTGGAATAACCATCATCGAAATCCCCTTGCCTTTTTTGTGAAATATAGTTCACGTTGGCGCTCAAGGTAAAATGTTGGTTAAGGTCAACGCTGGTGTTTATATTAAGCGTATGTTTCTTAAGCCATGAACTGGGTAACAAACCTTTTACATCCACATTACCATAAGATACGCGGAGGTTCATATTATCAGTGGCTTTAGAGAAACTGATGGAGTTATTATAGATCGAGGCCGTTTGAAAATAATCCTTGCCGTTATCAGGCTGTGGATTCAGCTTGGCCGTTTTAAAGGAGTAAGGAGTTCCTTCATACCAGGCATACCAGGGAATATACTCCTGGCCTACCATGCGTGGACCCCAGCTGGCATCATCAGAATAGTTGTGGTAATATTTTCCATCCAGTGCTTTCCAGGCTTCGGGCTGACCTGGTTTCCATACATACTGTTGGAGATCAGCATTACCACCACCAGCATAAGTATTCTGATAATTGGGCAGTACATACACTTTTTCAAATTGTGCACCGGTATTTACATCAACGCCAATACCTTTTGCATTCTTTTTAGCCTTTTGAGGGTAATAACAATGGCGCCATTAGCACCCTGTGAGCCGAACTGGGCTGCAGCAGCAGGCCCTTGCAATACCGTAACGTCCTCAATATCATCTATGTTGATATCGTTGGCGCTTGGTAAAATGGTTCCATCTACTACATAGATAATACCTTCATCACCACCTAACCCAGAAGCACCACGTAAACGGATATTACCTACGTTACCCAGTTTGGCGGCTGATTGGCCACGAAACTGGAGGCCGGAAACTTTACCCGCCAGTGCACCATTGAGGTTCGTTTGGCGAATCGTGTTCAACTGCTCATTACTAACAACTTGTGCGTTGTAAGAAGTAGAACGCTGTGTTTTTTGGTACCATACGCACCAGTCACAACTACCTCTGCCAAGGCATTGTTGTTTTTGGTAAGCGTAATGGCTACCACATTGGTGGCGCCCACTGTAACTTCTTTGGTAGTAAGGCTTTGTGCAGAGATCACTAAAACATCGCCTGATTTAACTTTTGCGGAGAAGGTGCCACTGGCATCAGAAACGAAGGCAATCTTGGTGCCCTTAAGTACAACAGTGGCGAATGGAACGGGATCACCTAGCTCATCAGTGATCTTACCGGTAACGGTTTTGGTTTGCGCAAATGCCAATACTGTATATAGTACTAGCACTGCGAGCAGTGTTAGAAATTTTCTCATGTGACTGTAATTTTTAAATATGAACCAACGTAAATATAGGAACTTTCGAATAACCTCAAAAAAATGTTAAAATAGGATGACGGTATATATAGGTAGACAAGCGGAAAATTTAAAGTGCTGCAATGTTTTTCATGAAAACTTTATCGCATTGAGAATCATTATTTAAGAATATCGATGAGTGTTAGTTTAAGATTGATCAGTTACCAACTGCATCCTACAGATAACCGTTGTAAAAAGGAGGATTCAATTTGGGGGAGGTGCTATATGGGGGCCAAAGCAGTAAAAAAGCCGGCTGTAGAGAACTACACCGGCTGAATTACAGTCACAAAGAATAAAAAATGTTATTGGTCAACCCATGTCCTGGTGGTCAACGCGTCGGGCCCTTGTCGGCCGATGACTGTATTATAATTTTCTGTATTGAGATCTCTTTCGGTAGTGGGGTACGCCTGCCTGCGGGGTATTTGTCCGCCTGAAACCGGTGCTGCGCCGGGTGCAGGGGTCAAAACAGGATACCCTGTTCTTCTCCACTCTGCCCATGATTCATAACCGTTACCGAGATAGCTGGCGATCCATTTTTGTGTTTGAATAAGTTCTACAGCATTGGCTGCATTGTATACTACCGCCGGTTGGATGATATATGTGGCATAACCACTTGCTTCAAACTGATCCAAGGATGCTTTGATACCAGCCAGGTAGAAGGTAGCTGCGGCGGCTTCTCCGCCAGGTATCCAACCAAGGTGAGCAGCTTCGGCCTGTGCAAACTGCAACTGGGCATAAGTAGTAACTGCTGCTTTGGAATTTTGCTGCCTGAATACCCTGCCTATCAGGGAGATATTACCTGGTCTATCAACGGTACCGGCTGCATAGCCTACAGGCGAGGTAAGCCCATAAGGCATTCCCGCATAAGTACCACTGGCTGTAGTATCGGCAAATTTTGCCAGGCGTGGGTCATTCAAAGCTTTCAGTTTATTAACCATTGTGGTACTGATAGCGTAATCATATCTTTTACCCACCACATAGTTATTGTACCAGGGGTTTTGGTTATTGGCATCGCTGAGGTACTTATAGAAAATAGTATGGTTGTTATTTTCGAGTACGCCGTCTGCCAATGCTGCTGCAAACTCGGCTTTACCGGTAGCGGCATCCGCTTTTGACAAGCGCAAGGCCATGGTCATGCGGATAGAAGCAGCCCATTGTTTCCACCAATCCATATCACTACCCAGCAGGATATCGCCAGTGGGACCGGCCCCGGCATCAATTCCCGCAGCGGCATCCTTTAATTCCTGGAAGAGCGCCTTGTATACATCCTGTTGCTTATCAAAAGCCGGGGTAATATCTTCCAGCTTTTTCAGGGCGGCAGAATAAGGAATATCGCCCCAGCGATCAGCCATTTGCATAAATATATAGGCCTTCAATATACGCGCTGCAGCAATTTGATTTGCATGCGAACCATTCGGAAAAACATACGCCAGATCCTTGGTGGAATCATAGGTATTCAGATCAATGACCGTTTGCAGATCATTGAGCGCACCGTTGTATAAGGAGTTGTAATCAAAGATGCGGCTCGAATAGCGGGAGGCCTGTGTATAAAACACCTCTGATATTTGTTGCACATACAATAATGGATCTGCAGCAGTTATTGATCCTATACCTGTGCTCAACCCGGACCGGATGGCATTGGTAAATAACAATTTGGTATTGGGATCTTTAGGATTATTGGGATCGACATTCAAATCACCAAAATCGCCTGGTTTCTTACAGGAGGCTACTACTGCAGCAACCAGTAAGCAGGAGGCCATATACTTGACAATACTTTTTTCATAATTCTCTCTTTTAAATTGGTTAGAACTGCAGCTTCAGGTTAAATCCAAGTGTGCGTGTACCTGGTAACTGACCACTGTCGAACCAGGGAGTTTGCAACTGAGAAGGATCAATTCCTTTCACCGTACTGTAAATGAGCCAGGGGTTCTGAGCGATGATGGAAAAGGTGGCATTTTGGATAGCCAGCTTTTGATACCAGCGTTTGGGCAGGTTATATCCCAACCTTACTTCACGAAGTTTAACGAAAGTGGCATCATATACCCACTGCTCCCAAAGGGAAGAAAGAACAGACTCATAATATTCCTTGGTATCCAGGTACACTTCATTGGGTTTACCATCTGATTCACGTACACCATCTACGCGTACGCCACCACCATCGGCCACATCATTACGCTTGGGAATTCCCTTGTCATTATTACCTACAGTAATTTTTGCCAACCCAGAACTCGCATTCTGCATGCTGGTCAAAGACATCAGCTTACCGCCTTTTGAAAGTCAATGGAAAATCCAAGGGTAAAACCTTTATATGTTACTTCGTTGTACACACCACCGGTATAATCAGGCAAAATAGAACCCAGTTCTTTATTTTGCTCAACAATGGGATAACCATCATCGTCTACCAGAATTTTTCCGGCATCATTGCGCTTGTAACCATCACCCACCAATATACCGTATGACTCCCCAACGCGTGCATTCACGCTGATAGAAGGAGATCCTACGAACCCAAAGGAAGAGCCTAGTCCGGCAGGATTCACTACCAGGTTCTTACTATCCATATACAGTTTCTTAACCTTATTCCTGTTAAAACCAATATTAAAATCAATATCCCAGGTAAGGTCTTTGGTCCTGATGGGTGTACCACCCAGGCTTACCTCAACACCATGGTTGGCAATATTACCGGCATTCACCAGGGCAGCACTATAACCTGTAGTACTTGGAATGGTCAGGTTAATGATCTGATCCTTGGCCTCACGGCTATAGTAATTGAAATCAAACCTTACCCTGTTCTTCAGGAACCGGAGTTCGGTACCTACTTCATAAGAAGTAGACAAGGTTGGTTTCAATACGCTATTGGGAATTGAATTGGGTACAGAGAGTGTAGGATAAATATCATACAGGGTACCCATAGTATAGGACTGATTAATATTATAAGCATCAATATCAGATCCAACCTTGGCTACTGAAGCCCGGATCTTACCAAAGCTGAGGATATCATTGGCAGGGAGCAATTCAGTGAATACGAATGAAGCTGCTGCGCCGCCATACAAATAAGAGTTGTTGCTTGCAGGTAGTGCTGAAGACCAATCGTTACGTAAGTTCAGATCCAGGAACACCATATTTTTCCAGCCCAGTGAAGTGTAGCCATATACACTTCTGACTTCTTTCCGTGTTTCCAGGTTATTGGTAGTGGGCCTGTTTACAGAAGCGGCAATATTATAATATCCAGGGATTGCCAGTCCACCTACAGTAGCCTCATTCACATAATTCCTGTAGTTGGTTCTTTTCTCTACATAGGCACCGGCACGAACAGAATAGTCACCAAATTCATTATCATACTCCACACTACCTACAAAGTTCAATTCGCGGGTATTATCGGTATAAGTTCTATAAGAATCCTGATTCAGCGTTCCAGAAGCAACACGGGTATTGAAATTTTGGTTGTATACATCCGCTCTTGCCAATATGGAAGCCCTTAAGTGTGGAGTAAATTTATAAGTACCACCTATGCTTCCGTAAACTCGCTGGCGCTTATTATTGGAGATATTCTCATACACTTCAGTATAAGGGTTGTCCCAGTATTTCGGACTGGGGTCTCGGGGATCATTAATATTCCAGGAGGTATAACTACCGTCGGATTTCTTATATCTTTTCAACTTACCCACTTCCAGGTTACGTTGAAACCATTGGTTGAATGAACCGCTGGTTTGGGTACCATACCCTTCTTGCGGTACATTGAACAAATACTCATACACATAGTTGATATTGGTATTTAAAGTAAACTGCTTGGTGAGATCAATACCGTTATTGATCGACAACCAGTTTTTAGTTTGACGGCTATTGGGGTTATACCTGTACGCGACAAGTTAGTAAATGATACACGCGTATTGGAATTATCCGTCACCTTTGAGAAAGCCACATTGGTATTATAAGCAACACCGGTATTGTAGAAATCCCGGATATTATTGGGCTGTGCTACAAAAGGTTTTTGCTTTGCATATTCAGGATCTTCGGAATCCCATGCATACCAGGGCGCGTAGAGAGAACCATCCATGCGGGGGCCCCAGCTTTCGTCTGCAAAATAATCATAGTATTTAGCACCATCCATAGCCTTCAAGGCAATGGGATCGGTGGCAGGATCGTATTTGAAAGTATACCAGTCCTGTGAATAACCACCGCCATATTCATTTTGGTATTTAGGCAAAGTTGCCAGCCTTTCAAAAGTAGTGCTTTGATTAAACTCCAGGCCAATACCTGCACTCTTTTTACCTTTTTTAGTAGTGATCACAATCACACCCTCCGAACCGCGTTGACCATATAAAGAGGTAGCGGCAGGTCCTTTAAGTACGGAAAGTGATTCTACATCATCCATGTTCACATCTCTTGCATCGGTAGGTACGCCATTCACTACATACAATGGGTTACCAGTTCCAAGGCTATTTACCCCACGAATACGGACAGTAGAGGTACCAAACTTGGCACCAGAACCACCCAATACCTGTATACCTGCTACTCTACCAGCCAGGGCAGTATTGAGGTCCACCTGTTTCGTTTGGGTAAGTTTGTCGCCCTGGATCTCCTGGACAGCCACACCCACAGATCTTTTGGACCTTGAAACGCCCATGGCAGTTACCACCACTTCCTGCATGGCTTCGGCATTCCGCAGGAAACATTGACAGCGCCGGAGGCGCCTACTTTTGCTTCGGTATTTGTATATCCCGAAGCGCTGATCACAAGAACAGCTCCTTGTTGTGCATTAATGGAAAAGTTACCGTTGGCATCAGCGGCAGATCCGGTAGTAGTGCCTTTGATTTTGATAGAAGCGAAAGGAATGGGGTCTCCTTTGCTGTCTTTTACCTGGCCGGTCACTGTGCGGGATTGACCATGGGCCATAACAGCGCATAATGCCAGCGCTGTTAGCAGCGTTAGAATCTTTCTCATGTGTGATTTTAATTAATAAATAAAAAGATGCAATAAACCAGAAGGAGTATTAATGTGACTGTTACGGTGCCAGACATACTAAGTGTCCTCCAAATTTTCGGTGATTAAGGCAATGCAATTAAACAAAACGCTGTTTATTTAAGAGTTTGTTAACGCATTTTTAACCAGCTTTTAATTCAAGTTAACGACTGGTTAACACTAATTAACACACGAAAATTTAGGCAGTATTAAAATCCTACCCCTTGTACAACTCAATACCAACAAGCATTTCATGCGATTCAAAAAAACGTTGCATCAGGTGCCAAACAGCTTGTAAAAGGTTTTAAAAAACACTAACTGAATAGGACAACCTACATTTACTTCATACATTAATAGGTTATTAATAAGTGTTATTAACGAGGCGTTAACATAAGCTGTATCCTAAATTCTGTCTTGCGTGGAGTAGTCATTTCATCAAATCCGCTACCAATAAGCATTTTTCCAGGGAATAAAAACTGTGCCAAACGCATCCAAAGGATACAGTCTATCTTTCTGGCACGCTTACGAACCAACATGTCAGATAGATTTTGCTTATAATTAATATAGTAGCGTAAGCCCTTGCCGCTAAACTGGGGAATGGAGAAATAGTATTGAACATCCTGTTCGTAAGCATATATCCGGGCATTGTATCCATCGGTTTCAAAAAATTGCAAGCGCATATTAGCGGCAAAGGAATGCCGGGGTGCATAAAAACTTCTGTGAAGGCTGAAAAACCTTTTTCAGTTATGGCATTCTCTCCGCCCTGGTACCAAACCAATTCTACCCTACTCTTTATCGTAATGGCTTCACCAGGCTGGAAGATCAACAGAGAACGCCAGTTTTGCCGCAGGGCTTTTACTACAGGCCTCAAAGGAAAATCCTCCACTAAACCATTGCTGGGTTTGTGCTCATGCCGGTAACGGGTTAATAGCTCAGTCGTTTTATTGGGTTTATACAATAATTGTATCAGGTATTCAGCACCGCTACCGGGTGCATTGACCCGGTATTTCAACCAGGGAAAACGAAAGCAATCGGCATAGGCATCGAGCTGCCAGGCAGGTGCTGGCCGTAAACTCAACCCCGCATACAACCCCTGTTCATTACCGGGCAAATAGTTTTCCGTGAAAGCGTTTCCCTGTATGGATTGATATGCCTTATCCATGCGCCAGTATACAATGGCTAGATCGGCTTTGGCATCCAGGCTCATCAACAGGCCATTCAACAAGGCCTTTTTGAATTGCCGGTCAATGGCCATTTCCCCATATACATGCAGGTTGCGGTGCGTAAAACTATAATCCAGACTATGGTTACTCCAACCCTTTCCCTCAACGGCAAAAAGATCATACATGTCAGTAGCCCTTTTAAAGGGTTTGGTAAATTGGTATTGTACGGTATTGAATCCAATATGCCAGGCTGGCCTCACATACTTGATAGATCCGCCCAGGGTAATGCGGCCCATATTTTGACGATCCTTCAATTCAGCCAACGTACGATGATAACCGGAAGTAAGGATAGAAGTCACGCTATCCTGGTCAAGATTAGCATCCAGTTTACGCCAGGAAGCAAATACCGTAGTTTCCCAATTCCTGTGTTGTAGGGTTATCCCCGCTCCCCGATGAAAATAATATTCGCCCGCTGCACTATAAGGTTTTAATACCGGCCCCTGCCGTTTTACCTGTAATACTGCCGAACTTTTTTAAAGGCCAGGCTTTGCCAATGTATGAGCCCCTGTCCCATGTTGACTGTAAAATCGCCCAGCGCCAGTGTTTTTATTTTACCCAGTTGCCGTGCAAAAAAGTGGAAGGAATAGAAGTCGAACCCTGTTCGTTGAGCACCCTTGAAAAATGACTCACCGGCATCCTTATCGGCAGTAATACCATATTGAAGCAAGTTGGCATAATTATACCGGTATCGCGTAAACAGGCGCATAGGGTTACCCTGATAATGGTCTTTATCATTAGTTGCAGGTGGCTGGTATCCTTTCGCTCTTTCTAATACCTGCGAGGCTCTTAACAATAGGGAATGATTCCCTGCATACAAACGTTTGCCAAAAGGTATGGACCTGTGGATTGCAATTCCCAATTGTACAAAGGGCAATAATTGCCGGATGGTGGCCGGGTCCCAGGCCGGAATAGCCTGCAATTCTTCTAAACTCACCAACCTGCCAAAAAGATTCCGGTAACGAAAAAATTAGCTATCTGCATAGCATTGAGCATGGGCAGCGATTCCAGCTCCGATACGGTGACTGTATTGAGATCAAGCGGATGACGGCGCAAGGATTCTAATTGTTGCCAGAACGTATCATCCTCATTTTCTATTTCAGTGATGCCGGCCTGGTTTTCCAGTTGTTGTTCCTGCACAGGCTCCTGGGCAACAAGGCTATTAACCGCCATTAAGACCACTATGGTAAACAGGGCTTTCAATTCTGTCGTTCTTTATTGGCCATAAAGATCAACATCAGGCCGGGACTGATGCCCAGTTGAGGATGATAACTGCCTGTAATATCAGCCCTGATATTTTTCCAACACCAGCCTATGCCCAACCAGGGAGTAGTGGTATGGGTAGCAATGCCTGCCCGCATAAAAAAACGGTTGTCCAGTATGTATTGTAAACCGGCTTGTACAGTTACCGGCTTTTCTTCGGCCTTAATAATATCAGCGCTGACCAATAATTTTTCAGAAACTTCATACCCGCCCCCCATTTTGTAAACCCAGGCCATTTTTCCTGCTGTTGTTTGCCATACTTGCCGCCCGAGGGATTGAATACCTGCACACCTATATGTACCTGGTCGCTAATATGCCAGAGGGAGGCTATTTCAACGATAGGGGTTCCAGCGCTGCCATAACCTGCTGCCCGGATCATGGCATAATTGAATTGAACACCCAGGTCTACCCGGCCCAGTTTTTGGCATAAGCAAGGCCTATTTGTGATTCATTGTATGCTCCCGACCCAAGGTATTGGGCTGCAATACCCCATCCACCCATTTTTGTAGGCAGGGCAATCATAGCCTGGTAGCTATTGAGTTTATCTTGCAGGAACCTCCTTTCAGCAAATACCCCTGCGCCAGCTCTTGTCAGATTGGCCAGTGCAGCCTGGTTGACCATACAAGAAAACACATCGGTAAAATGATAACTGTAGGCTCCCTGACCCAGCCAGGGCGCAGCCTGCGGGTAGCGAAGAGATTGTGAATGAGACTTTATCGCAATAAAGTAAGAACAGGACAATAAGAATAGGCGCAAGAAATGCGGTAAGCTATGGTTTTTCAATCGATTGGTTTTGGACTGCAAAAACTAACGTAAAAATGTACAAAACAGATTTTACCTTTGCGCCATGCAAATTTTAGACGGGCAGCTTGTATCACAGGCTACAAAAGATGAATTAAAGCTAAATGTAACCCAGTTAAGGCTGGAAGGTAAAAGATCCCTCACCTGGCGGCGGTTCTGGTAGGCTCCAATGGCGCCAGTGAAACATATGTGGCTTCCAAGGTAAAGACCTGTGAAGAGATCGGTTTTAAATCCACACTGGTCCGCCTGGATGAGGACATCAGTGAGTTCAAACTACTCAACATTATTGCCGAACTGAATGGCGACCCGGATATTGATGGTATCCTGGTGCAGCTTCCCCTGCCGAAACATATTTCTGATGAAGAAGTGATCAATGCCCTTGATCCATCCAAGGATGTTGATGGTTTCCATCCCATCAGTGTAGGCAAATTGGTGCAGGGATTGCCCACTTTTGTAGCGGCTACTCCCATGGCATCATGCTTATCCTGGAGCACTATAAAGTTGAAACAAAAGGCAAACATGCTGTAGTAATTGGCCGCAGTAATATTGTGGGCCGCCCTATGAGCATTTTGTTAAGCGCCAATACCAACCCCGGCAATTGTACGGTAACCCTTTGCCATTCGCAAACCAAAAACCTGAAGGAACTATGCCTGCAGGCTGATATCATTGTAGCGGCATTGGGCAAACCGGAGTTCTTAACGGCCGATATGGTGAAAGAAGGTGCTGTAGTAATAGATGTAGGTATTACCCGCGTACCAGATGCCTCAAAAAACGTGGCTATTCGATCAAAGGTGACGTAGATTTTACCAATGTATCACCCAAATGTAGTTACATCACCCCGGTACCCGGTGGTGTAGGTCCTATGACCATTGCTGCGCTAATGAAAAATACTTATGCGGCCTGTTTGGCCAAGAATTAGGTCCTAATTACTTATATAGATTGGGCTGTAGAGCAGGGAATCAATGATCCCTGTTCTACAGCCTTTATTTGAATACCCCTTATTACCCATTAATACCAAATTTTCAATAATTCAAAAGGGATTAAACAGGGCCCAAACTCGGACAAAAGACGGACTAAAGGCGCACAAAAGAGAGGTTGTAAGTCTGTTTACTGTGTGTTTATAGATGTTTTAGTATAAGTTCATATTATTTATTTATTCAACATAATACCTGCCAGTCACCGGCTACAAGCATCCGCCTTAAATTCGTAAATTTGCGGCTTATGGAAGCAAGTGCAGTACCGGCCGTGATCAGTTTGCCCGTGATGGAGTCTTTCTATACCATTCAGGGAGAAGGGTTTTATCAAGGCAGAGCGGCTTATTTCATCCGCCTGGGCGGTTGTGATGTGGGTTGTGTATGGTGCGATGTAAAGGAAAGCTGGGATGCCTCCAAACATCCCCAACTGAGTATTGAGAAAATTGTATCGGCCGCGGCTGCTTATCCTGGTAAGCTGGCTGTAATTACTGGTGGCGAGCCATTGATGCACAACCTGGATGCGCTTACAGAAGCCTTGCATGAAGCTGGTATTCAGACCAATATAGAAACCTCCGGCTCTTCACCCCTAAGTGGCAACTGGGATTGGATCTGCCTATCGCCCAAAAATTCAAATTCCCCCTGCCTGAGATACTCCCCCTGGCCCATGAGCTGAAAGTGGTCATATTTAATAAAACTGATTTCGCCTGGGCCGAAAAACATGCCGCCCAGGTATCTCCCTCCTGCAAATTGTATTTGGCGCCTGAATGGGACAAGTCGAAAGAAATGACCCCGCTGATCATTGAATACATTAAAGAAAATCCTCAATGGGAGCTGTCTATTCAAATACATAAGTATATCAATGTACCGTAATGGATGCGGTCCAGTCGAAATAACCCCTTGTCGCTTACGTTTTAACATTTGGATACTATCTTACAGGTAGAAAATACCGTCTGGGTATAAGACCGACTGAAACAACACAAAAATTTAGCATGGGCATTAAGCGCTTCTGTACCATATTATTATTCCTGGTTGCACCGGTATTGATCATGGCTCAACAATATGACCCTGCCAAGGTGAATAAGAAGGCAGCAGCCTTGTATGAAAAAGCGATCGCCAAAGCACAGGAAGATGATTTCAAGGGGGATTCTCTTGTTGAAAGAAGCGGTTAAAATAGATCCCCGTTTCCTGGATGCCTACCTGTCTATTGCCGGTATGTATGGCGAAATGAAAGAATACCAGGGCGCCATTGAAAATTATGTAAAGGCTAAGGCCATTGATGCGGAATACTTCAGAGATTATAACCTGCCATTTTCAATCAACTTAGCCGGCAAAGGAGAGTTTGGCAAAGCACTGGAGGCTGTGACCGAATTCATGACCATTCCCAACCTCAATGAAAAAAGCCGCAAAGCAGGAGAATGGCGGCAGAAAAGTTATCAGTTTGCCATTGATTACAACAAACAAAAAAACTTGTTAGAATACAAGTTTGAGCCACAAAATATGGGCGATAGCATCAACTCGGTGGTATCGGAATATTATCCAGCACTTACCATTGATGGCAATGAACTGATTATTACCCGGCGGGTAAAGCATTACAATGAGGATTTCTTTGGTTCTGTACGTATAAATGGCAAGTGGTCGAAAGCTACCCCTCTTTCCGGCAATATCAATACAGATGCCAATGAAGGGGCGCAAAGCATTTCACAGGATGGCCAATGGCTCATTTTTACAGGGTGTAATTTCCCCGATGGTATGGGCAGTTGTGATTTATATATTTCCTACCTCACGCTTGATGGATGGAGTGCGCCGGTAAACCTGGGCAACCGGGTAAATAGTGATGGATGGGATTCAGCCCCCACCTTATCGCCCGATAAACGCGACTTGTATTTTGCCAGCAAACGCAATGATGGTTATGGCGGCAGTGATATCTATGTAAGCCATTATTTACCCAATGGACAGTGGACAGAAGCCGAGAACCTGGGGCCTGAAGTGAATACGGCCGGTGATGAAAGCTGCCCCTTTATTCATGCCGATAACCAGACCTTGTATTTTACTTCCAATGGACACCTGGGTTATGGAGGTGATGACTTGTTCATGATCAAAAAGGGGGCTAAGGGTACTTGGGGTAAAGCCGTGAATTTGGGCTACCCCATCAATACAATTGAAAATGAAGGCAGCCTCATTATTGCAGCGGATGGCAAGACAGCTTATTATGCCAGTGACCGCAGTGACAGTAAAGGAGGATTGGACATTTATACTTTTGAATTGCGCAATGATATACGCCCTGCCCGCACCTTATGGGTAAAAGGAAAAGTATTTGATAAGAAAACCACTAAAGGGCTTCCTTCAGCTATTGAGTTAACCGATCTGGCCACGCAGGAAGTATTGAGTAAGGTACAAACGGATGAAACGGGCAATTACCTCGTTACTTTACCCGTTGGCAAGGACTATGCCTTCAATGTAAACCGGAAGGGTTATCTGTTTTTCTCGGATAACTTTTCTTTAAGTCAAAAGGCACCCGACTCTACTTATCATATCGATATTCCCTTACAGCCATTAGAAGCCAACGCTTCAATTGTACTAAAGAATATATTCTTCGACAGCAAGCAGTTTGACCTGAAGCCCGAATCGACCTCAGAGTTGGATAAGTTGTTCCTTTTGTTACGCGACAATCCCACCATCAAAATACAGATCAGCGGGCATACGGACAATGTAGGTAAGCCGGAAGATAACCTCGTATTGTCAAATAATCGGGCACAGTCGGTAGTAAAATACCTGGTAGGAAAGGGTATTGATCAGCAACGGCTTTCCTTTAAAGGCTTTGGAGCTACAGTGCCGGTGGCCGATAATGCTACCGATGAAGGCCGGGCGCAGAATAGGCGTACCGAAATGAAAGTGATCAGCCATTGATCTCTTTAGTCTACTACTTCGGCCTTTGGTGAAAGTGTGAATAAAAAAGGGGATAAGGGGCAAAGTCTTTTTTGACGCATTGTTAATAATTGGTATATTCGTAGTATAATCTTGTGCTATGAAAAACGATCTTATATACCAGCTTGCGCTTACCCGTGTTCCTCATATCGGGCTTGTACATGCCAAAACGCTGGTTGAGCATTTCAACTGCGCTGCCGATATTTTTAAAGCCCGTACTTCCCAATTGGAAAAAATTGAAGGGATTGGCCCGGTAAGGGCGGCTTCCATTCGCCGGTTTTCCGGATTTGAAGAAGCCGAAAAAGAAATTGCCTTTATAGAGCAATACAGTATACGGCCCCTCTTTATTACAGATACCGATTACCCACAACGTTTATTGCATTGTTATGATGCGCCTACGCTGCTTTTTACCGGGGCGCTACCAATCTGAATGCATCACGCATTATTTCCATTATTGGCACGCGCAATAATTCGGACTATGGCAGGTACCTTACTGAAAAATTAGTAAAGGACCTCGAAGGCCTGGGAGTACTGATTGTAAGTGGCCTGGCGCTAGGCATAGATACGCTGGCACATAAAGCAGCTATGAAACATGAGCTGCCTACGGTTGGCGTATTGGCACATGGCCTGGATACGCTGTATCCTTTACAAAACTTATCACTGGCCAAAGAAATGATGAGGCAAGGGGCGGCTTATTAACAGAATTTACCAGTCACACACAACCAGATAAACACAATTTCCCGGCACGTAACCGCATCGTAGCTGGAATGAGTGATGCCACCATTGTCATTGAAACAGGAACTAAAGGGGGCAGTATGATCACCGCCGAACTAGCCAACAGTTATAACAAAGATGTATTTGCCTATCCGGGTAAAGTAACAGACAGCAGAAGTACAGGCTGCAATTACCTGATCAGAAGCAATAAAGCCATGTTGCTTACAGATGCGCAAGAACTCATTAGCATGATGGGTTGGGAAGATACGCGCCGGTCTGTCAGCCACCAACAGGGTCTTTTTGTAGCATTGAGCAAAGATGAACAACAACTGGCGCAGCTACTGAAGGAAAAGAAACTGTGCATATTGATGAGCTCAATATGCACAGTGGCCTTAGTAGTAGTACTCTTGCTGCAGCTATTCTGAATATGGAACTGCAGGGAGTAGTACAATGCCTGCCTGGGAAGCGGTACAAGTTGAATGTATAAGCTGTCAGTATCTACTCACTAATACCATAATACCTGCATACAGCATGATAATCATTAATATCAACTGGCAGGGTATTTACACCAGCCATTTGGCGGCCACCTGCAATAACAACGCCCGCCGGCGCAATAATGATCTTTATTTTTCTAAAGATTAAAGCAGTAGCGTAAGGTGTACCATCTGGTTTAATGGCCCTTAAACCAAATGTGTAGACACTGTTAGGTGAGGTAGCCGACTGGTAAACGAAATAACGCATTTCATACAATCCTCCGGAACCTGATCCCGGAATTGGATACCAGGAAGTAAGCGCTTCAGGAACAGGGTTATAATATGCTAGTACCAGGCTGGAATCCATCCTGCCCTGTGAAATATTATTTAAAAGCAGATTCGTAGCGCTGGTAAAAGTGGTCTGACCAAAATTATATACTGTTACATCCGCATTACCGGTAGGGCCTGCAGGACCAGTATCGCCTGTATCGCCCTTCTTACAGGCAGTAATAGAGGTTAAAGCAATAAGCACAATAAAGAAAACTTTCGAATGTTTCATGTGTAGCGTTTTGAGTAATGATTATTGGCTACAAAATTTCACCAGAATAACCTACTGCACAATACCATTTATGTGTTATTTAGAAGCTATTATACCATCAAAACAACCTACGGTCTACTCTTTATGAGGTATATCTACGTACTTACTTCGGGCAACAAACGTATTATTGCTGAGTGGCACCACCGACCATAGTAGTACATATCATTTTATTGACAATACAATCTTGTGTGTTATTCACAATAAACAAAGACTGGTTTGAGAGCCTGAGAAATTGCCTGAAACACCTTAACATTTTACTAACTTTCGGCCGAAAACAACTCAAACCCTTTGTGAGTAAGGGTTTGGCTGCTTGGTAAAAAAATCTTTTGGAGCATATTGAACTGTTACCCTACCTTTGCACATGGCAACAAGAAATACCGCACTCCGGACTAATTCCCCCAATTCAAGTAAGTTTTTGGCGATGGTTTAACGTTTGATGACGTTTTACTGGTTCCCGCTTATTCGCAAGTATTGCCCCGCGAAGTAGACATCCGTACCAAACTTACCAAAGACATTACACTGAATACGCCCATGCTTTCTTCTGCTATGGATACGGTAACAGAAGCCAACCTGGCTATTGCCCTGGCGCGTGAAGGTGGCCTGGGAATCCTGCATAAAAATATGAGCATTGAAAAGCAGGCCGAACAGGTACGCAAGGTTAAACGCAGTGAAAGTGGTTTGATATTGGACCCCATTACTTTACATGAAGAGGCCACCATTGGCGATGCCCTTCGCCTAATGAAGGAAAATAAGATTGGCGGCATCCCCATTGTGAATAATGGTAAAAACTGGTAGGTATTCTCACCAATCGTGACTTACGCTTTGAAACCGCCCATGCCCGCAAAGTAAGTGAAGTGATGACCAGGGAGCTGGTAACAGCTCCGGAAGGCACGGACATGAAAAAGGCTGGCCAGATATTGCGCCAACATAAGATTGAAAAACTACCGGTGATCAGAAAGGACGGCACTTTAATCGGACTGATCACCTACCGTGATATTATACAATTGCAAAGTTATCCCAACGCTGTAAAAGACTCTTATGGCCGATTGCTTACCGGGGCCGCCTTAGGTATTACGCGCGACTTACTGGACCGAGCAGCTGCCTTGCAACAAATTGGAGTAGATATTGTTTGCCTGGACAGTGCACATGGTCATAGCAAAGGTGTCATTGAGGCGCTGAAAGCGGTAAAGAAGAATTTCAAAAAGTTACAGGTTATAGCAGGGAATATTGGTACCGCTGCCGGAGCCAAAGCCCTGGCCGAAGCTGGTGCCGATGCCGTTAAAGTAGGTATTGGACCAGGCTCTATCTGTACTACGCGTATTGTAGCCGGATCGGGTATGCCGCAGATCACCGCCATTATGGAAGCGGCTTCGGTATTGCAAAAGAAAGGCATCCCATTGATCGCAGATGGCGGTATCCGTTATACAGGCGATATGGTAAAAGCTTTGGCCGCCGGCGCCAACCTGGTCATGATGGGTAGCGTTTTTGCAGGTACGGAAGAAAGTCCAGGCGAAACCATCATCTACGAAGGAAGGAAATTCAAACAATACCGGGGTATGGGATCCATCGGCGCTATGAGCCAGGGAAGTGGTGACCGCTACTTCCAGGATGTAGAGGATGATGTAAAGAAATTCGTTCCAGAAGGTATTGAAGGCCGGGTAGCCTTTAAAGGTAATTTAAGTGAAATCGTTTATCAATATGTTGGCGGCCTCCGCTCGGGCATGGGCTACTGTGGCGCCAAAGACATCAAAGCATTGCAACAGGCGCAATTTGTACGCATTACCAATGCAGGTATGAAAGAGAGCCATGCACATGATATTGAGATTACCAGGAAGCCCCCAATTATAGCAGGTAAAGAGGGGTGAGTGGTAAATAGCGAGTGGCAAGTAGGGAAAAGGCATATTTCTAAGCGCATTTTGTATTAGGTGTTCCTACTAGCTACTCGCAACACACCGCTTCCCTTTTTAGTAACTTGAACCTTCCCCTTCTTTTCTTATCTTTCGGGAAATTAAGGTCCATGCAAAAAGCCCGGGTAGCTTTATTATTCCTGTTCTCCTTTTTTATTGCCCAACACACCTATTCGCAGTCAGATTCTTGTAATCTTAGGATCAGTTTGCTTACCTGCAGTGCGGGTGAAGAGTTGTATTCGGCTTTTGGCCATACGGCCTTACGGGTTACGGATGCAATTACGGGCATGGATATCGTATTTAACTATGGCACTTTTGATGACTCGGACCCGAACTTCTACCTGAAATTTACCAAGGGGCTCATGAATTATGCGCTCTCGGCCTACCCTTTCAATGATTTTGTTTACGAATACCAGGCGCAAAAAAGGGGGTAATTGAACAAGTATTACAGCTTTCCTGTGCTGAAAAAAACAGCCTATTCAATACACTACGCGAGAATGCGCAAGAACAAAATCGCTTTTACAATTACTATTTCCATACAGATAACTGCACTACCCGCGCCTGCGACATGGTGATCAAAAACACCACTCAACCGGTAGTATTCAAAAACATTTTGCCAGCCACCATTCCCAGCTACCGTGACCTTATACACAGTTACCTGGATAAAGGCCATCAGCCCTGGAGCAAATTTGGCATAGATATACTACTGGGTGCTAACCTTGATAAAAAGGTCACCAACCGGGAAGCCATGTTCTTGCCGGATTACCTGATGAAAGGTTTTGATAGTGCCAGCACAGGCAATAAAGCGCTGGTTGGAGCCACACAAACTATACTTGAAGTACCTCTTGCAACAGCAGAGAAAGGCAGCTGGTTTACCCCTTTTTGTTGTTTACAGCTTTGTTCCTCTTAATCACTTCTCTGTCTATCCTTAAAGGCAGTTGGTCGTTAAAATTTTTACGGGTATTCGATATTTTCTTTTTTTTTGCTATTGGGTATCCTGGGATGCTTGTTATTAATGCTTTGGATGATCCGTATTGATGATGTATGCCGCAATAACTGGAACCTTTTATGGGCTTTGCCCCTGCACCTGCCAGTGGTATTTGTCATGAACCGGGGCAAAAATGGGTAAAGACCTATTTCAAAGCAGTGAGTGCGATAACTGTTGCAATGGGAGGCATTTGGTTCATACTACCCCAGGAATTGAATCCCGCCATTGCCCCCATCCTCGGCCTTATTCTTGTGCGTGCCTGGTGCCATAGCAAATAGCATGGGTTGAGCTATTTTTTAAACACATAGTTTTTACATGGGAGCAACAGAGAAATTCATAGATATTGATGGACACCCTCTTTTTACCGGGTAACGGGAAATGGTCAGCCGGTGGTGTTACTGCACGGTTTTTCGGAAGATAATACCATTTGGCAGCACCAGGAAGCGGCATTGAAGGATCGTTACCGGCTCATTATTCCAGACCTGCCAGGCAGCGGTCGCTCGGCTATTGGCCAGGATATGACGATGGATGGGCTAGCGGCCGCTGTGAAACTGATCGTGGAGGATGAGTTGCCGGATAACGAACCATTTGTATTGATCGGCCACAGCATGGGAGGTTATGTTACGCTGGCATTTGCCGAAAAATACCCCGAATTGCTGAAAGGTATCGGACTTTTCCACTCCACCGCCTATGCAGATAGCGAGGAAAAAAAGGCTATCCGACAAAAAGGTATTGAATTCATGCTACAGCATGGAGCAGCGCTCTTTACACAACAAACCACCCCCAATATGTTCGCTGGCGCTTTCCGGGCGGAACACCCAGCGGCCATAGCGGAAATTATTGAACGATATTCCAACTTTTCCACCGAATCACTCGTACACTATTACAAGTCGATGATGGCCCGCCCAGACCGGACACAGGTACTGGAAAAATCGACCTGGCCGGTGTTATTTATTGCAGGTGAATACGATACAGCTATACCAAAAGAACATATGATGCAACAGAGTTACCTGCCATCGTTGTCATATATCCACCTGCTACAACATTCGGGGCATATGGGAATGCTGGAAGAAGTGGAGCAGAGTAACAGGTTCCTGGCCGATTTTCTGTCCGGGATTTGAATTTGTTCACTAAACCGCCGTAGGGGGCAGGTTATTACATGAAGAAATTCCTTTTAATATCTCTTTTTCTGTCTTGTTTTATCCAGCCATTGCTTGCTGCACACGTAAGGGGCGGTGAAATGTATTATCGCTGGGATAGTGCCAATTCCACGGCCACTGTGGCACGGTACATTGTTACATTAAAATTGTACATCGATTGTAATTCTCAGCCAGGTCAACTGGACCCAGATGAGCCATTTACTGTATTTGACCGGTCGAACAATAGCCAGTACCTGAATCGCCGGGTACCGCTAATCAGTGATTCCTATATCAGGTATGACCCTAATTCCAATCCCTGTATTACCAATGCACCTACGGACGTGTGCTACCGGCTTAGGTACTATGAAACCACCATCGACCTTCCTATTTCGGCATCTGGATATACGATTGCCTTCCAGCGATGCTGCCGGATACAGGACATTCAAAATATGCCTGGCCGGAGTAATGATTATGGAGCTACCTATATGTGTGATATTCCAGGCACGGTTACTGGTGTAAACCGTCCTGCCTACCGGAATTCCAGCCCTCTTTTCAATCCCAATGATGCGGTAGCTATTTGTTATGGATCACCTTTTACTTTTGATTTTTCGGCCAATGACCCCGATGGAGATTCAATTGTTTACCGGTTATGCAATGCTTATAATGGCGGCGGCCCCGGTAGCAGCAGTAATAATTGCTTAACCTGCGCTCAGCCAGACCCTGCCGGCCCCCACCCTATAGCGCCATTCCATACCGGTCGCCCTACAATGGCAGTTCGCCCCTGGGGATCAATGTAAAGATTGATTCCAAGACGGGACTTTTATCGGGTATAGCCCCAGTGTAGAAGGGCAGTATGTAGTAACAGCCTGTGCCTATGAATACCGGGATGGCAAACTGATCAATGTGCACCGGAAGGATATCCATATCCGGGTATCGGATTGTATACCGTTGAAAGCATTGCTTAAACCTGATTACTCTTATTGTGATGATTTCCTGGTGACCTTCAAGAATGAGCAAGTGAACCCAGCTAACTCTGTGTACATCTGGCAATATGGAGATGGCACCAAGGCAGACACTACCACAGATGTTGAAGGAAAGGTGCAGCATCTTTATGCCGATACAGGCACTTATGCCATCAAGCTGAAGGTAATCCTGGCAGGCCAGTGTGTAGATTCAACCACTACGTTGGCTAAAGTATATCCTGGTTTCTTCCCCAATTTCAGTATTTCGGGTACTTGTTTGTTAAAGCCCATCCAGTTCAATGACCTTACCACTTCCAGGTATGGTTTTGCCAATAAATGGAGTTGGAATTTTGGCGATGAAACTACGGATGCCGATACATCTCACATTAAATCGCCCTCCTGGCAATACAGTACTATCGGGTTAAAAGATGTGCAGTTGATCGTAGAAAGTAACAAAGGTTGCGTGGATACCCTTGTGCTCAAGGCTGATGTGCGTGACAAACCGCCGATCACCCTGGCCTTTAAGGATACGCTTATTTGCAGCAATGCATTGGTACAAGATACGCTGCAACTACATGCGGCTGGGAATGGCTTATTCAGTTGGACTCCCCTGGTGCAGATATTACGTACCAATACACCCGATCCGCTGGTATTTCCCAAAACGACTACTACCTATCATTTGCAGTTGGACGAGAACGGATGTGTAAATGAAGATAGTGTACGAGTGCGAGTAGTGCCGGTAGTGACCCTGGAATTGGGCGGCCCTATCACTATTTGCCGTACTGACACCATTCGATTAAACCCTGTCACAGACGGCCTTAAATTCACCTGGACTACCAATCCTTCTCCCAGCCCTATTGATAATATCAATGTTAAAAATCCACTGGTATCACCTCCTGATGAGTTTACCACTTATTCGGTGTTAGCAGAAATTGGTAAATGTTCATCACGCGATGATGTGCAGGTGAAAACAGTGCCCTACCCTACTGTGCGTGCCGGTGCTGATACGACTATCTGTTATGATGACACGGCCAGTATCAATGCCTCGATAATAGGAGCCCGGTTTACCTGGACACCCACTAATACGTTGAGTAATCCCAATATCCTCAACCCGCTGGCTTTCCCACGGCGCACTACGCCTTACATCCTTCGGGTAGAAGATGACCTTGGATGCCCCAAACCATCCTTTGACACGATTGTGGTTAGGGTATTGCCGCAATTGTTTGCTTTTGCCGGTAATGACACGGCGGTAGTGATCGGAGAACCATTGCAATTGAATGGACGGGGCGCCGATTTATATGAGTGGACACCTTCCACTTATCTTAACCGGAATGATATCAAGAACCCCATTGCCAATTTAAGTAATAGCTTCAGTTATCAGTTAAAAGTGTATACACCGGAGGGCTGTTATGACCTGGACACCATCAACATCAAGGTATTCCGTACCAACCCACAGATATTTGTTCCCAATGCCTTCCGGCCCAATGGATCGCAAAACAACCGCTTAAGGCCCATACCAGTGGGTATTACGCAACTGGAATATTTCAGGGTCTTCAACCGCTGGGGTCAGTTGGTATTCCAAACTACACAGCATGGGGCAGGCTGGGATGGTACATTGGGTGGAAAACCGCAGGACTCGGGTATGTATGTATGGGAAGTGCGGGGGAAAGATTATACGGGAAAAACAGTGATCAAAAAAGGCGTAGCCATGCTGATTAGATAGTCCGAAAGTTGGCAAAGTCTGAAAGTCCGGAAGTAACGATGCTTAGATGCCAGCTTCTTCCGGGCTTTTGTTTTTTGAGATTAATTCGAACGACCTGATCTTCCAACTTACTCGTCTTCCCCGACTTTGCATTAGCTTGCACCTTTAAAAAAATCACATGTCTGGTATTGTACTCATCACCGGTGCTACGTCGGGTTTTGGCAAGGCGCTGGCTATTAAGTTTGCCGCCAACAAGTATAATCTTATCATTACAGGCCGCCGGGACGACAGGTTGCAGGAATTAAAAAGCAATTTAACAAGTACGTATGGGATTGAAGTAGTAGTGCTTTGCTTTGATGTGAGGAGCAGGTCGGCTTGTTTTGAGGCTATTGAGCAATTGCCTGCCGGTTGGAAAGCGATCGATATTTTGGTCAATAATGCAGGGCTGGCATTAGGCAGGGATTATTTTGATGAGGCTTCTATCGATGATTGGGATACCATGATCGACACTAATTTAAAAGGGCTCCTATATATCACCAAAGCCGTGATTCCCAGTATGGTAGAGCGAAGAAAAGGGCATATCATCAATATTGGTTCTACGGCAGGAAAGGAAGTTTATGAAAAGGGAACACTTATTGCGCTACAAAACATGCAGTCAATGCTATTTCACAAGCCATGCGGATTGATTTACTGCGTCACCGGATCAAAGTAACAGCGATTCATCCGGGAGCGGCAGATACAGAATTTTCAAATGTACGGTTTAAAGGGGATGAGGAGCAGGCGCGTAAAGTATACGAGGGATATGAGCCACTAACAGCGGGTGATGTAGCCGAAGTGGTATACTATACGGCAACGCTTCCGCCACATGTTTGTATCAATGACCTGGTGCTGACCTGTACCGCCCAAGCCAATTCCATGTACTTGTACAAAGATCATTAACTTATTGATTTTCAATTAAATTAGTAGCAACCAGGAAAATTATAGGGGGATTGTGATTTCTGGATGATTTGAGTATTTTTGATTTGAATCATAATCCACATCCCTAATAAAAACCGTCCTTTTATGGTTAAGACCCTATGTAAGACCATACTATTCGTCTTACTCCTTTTTTTCCACCAATTCCTTATTGGCACAAGATGTAATTAAGCAACAAAGTTGTGAAGGCAATCCTTACCAGCATACGGTAGATAGCCTGAAGCAGTTCTACGCCTCCCAGGGGTACACGGTATTGCGTGAAGCCTCGATGGTGATGGAAAGCGAATATGAAATGCCCATTGTAATGCCTATGAACCAGGGCACGGGCTACCAATTCATTTTTATTGAGATCCCACTTCCCGTCTTTATGAGGTACGAATGTATGACTGGAATGAAAAGCAAGTGATCTATAAAAGAAATCAGTGGGGCGATATTGATGGTAATATCATTACCTACAATTATGTTCCGCAGTTTACTGAATACCACATGATTAAGCCAGTGCAAATCAATAAAAAGAAAAAGAAGTTGTGTGGGTATGTGATGTTACTGAAGAAAAGTGGCCCCGGCGATCAGCAACAGGGACGGAGCACGCGGTAAACTATTTCTTTCACGCAATCGAAATTATTGAATACCTCTACCTGATTAATCTTATAGCAGTACAAAGTGAAACAGTCTTGCATGGCTGCTCACTTTATCTACGATAAAAGGGTGAGCCTGTTGAATGGCCCACCCTTTTATTTTATTTCTTATTGTTGAACAAGGTATAGAACAGGCTAACCTGTAATACGCCATTCTTGAAATCGGGGTCAAAATTGGCGGTGCTAAAATCGCCTACTTTGGAAAGGCCGGCGGTATAACGGGCGCCAATTCCCAATCCCATTGAGCTATGAAAGCCCAGGCCACCAGCTATGGACAAATCGGTACTTTTAGCGAAATCGCCTATCTGCTGGTTATCGGTTTTCTCATTTACTTTGAATCCAATCTGTGGCCCTGCTTCGAGAATTAACTTTTTCATACATGATTTTTGTGATGAATACAATTGATTCTCCTGATCCGCCTTGTGGAAGGGAAAAATGTGGTATGCAAATCTCATGCTTGGGGAAGTATGCAAGTTGGGGAAAGGGATGGATAAAAGAACGAGCCGGGAGGTCTATTGGCTCCCGGCTCGCTTATTGAATAATATTTACTGTGCTAATGATATTCTTATCTGTACCCCTGCCCTGGTATTGGTAATGGGGGTGAGGTAGATATTTTAGGTATTACCCGTCGTTGTTCAAAATACAGTTTAATATTAACGCGGTTACTGATGACATAATCAATAGTTGGGTTAATGAAAACTACTTTCTGTCCGGCCGTTGGTAAAGCCTGTGTTTGATCCAAGCGGCTATTGGCGGTGACATCGTCACGGATGCTGAAGTCGAGCCTGAAGCTGGCATCATTGTCCAATGGTTTTCCTTTCCATTTGATGAAGGAGAATAGACCACGCTTACGATAGCCGGCACCGATTTCAAATTCTGTAGAACGGGCTTCACTAAGCTGGAAATCGATCAAACTCAAACTCAACTGCCTTGACTTTTTGTATCCAAACCTTGCCGTTACCTGGTTGGTAAACTGCATATCAAAATCGATCAATGGTTCAAAGCGTTCGCCAATGGTAATATTAGGTACCAGGAAGTAAGGCACAAAGTTGCCGGAAGTAGAATCTATAAAGCTGGGATAACTTTGGAAACGTTCATCCTGGTACAACAATGCCGAGTTAAAGCTGTTCATACTTAACTGGCTATTGTACCGGTGTGAAAGGGTAAAGTTGGAGAATATTTTCTCCAGGCCCGGAATACGGGTAAGACCGGTATAAGTAATACCCCAGTTGGGTTTGGGCAGGTAACCTGAAAAAGGATTGGACCGTATGTTCGGGTTGGATTGTTTGACAAGGGCTACGCTATTGGGGTCCTTTCCGGTATAAGCCGCAATAAAGGAAGGTATTAACACATCCATGGCGTAGCGGTTATAACCCGTGTAAAAACCATCGGGTTGGAACTTCTCATTAGCAGGTTTTTCCTGCCAGTAAGGGTTTCGTTCGGCCAGGCGTTTGGACATGATAATACGGTTATCCTGGAACTTCTTGAAAGTTTCGGATACTTCATTCGGATTAACTGGTGTAAATAACGTTTTAAAGGCAATCCAGCTTACACTGAAGCTACCACCTGTATAAGGAGCAAGGCGGGCAAAATTGGTGCCCTTGCCAGTTGTATCCTTGTACAATTCGCGGTAGTTCTTACCAAAGCTTTTATCGAGGTTAATATCAATGGTAAGATCGCGGATGGGTATCAATTGTGCCGTGATGGATATCTTTTGCGTATAATCCTGCATGTTCTGGAAATTGAACAGGGAATCGGCAGTAAGCCATCCTTTCTTAGCCATGGTATTGATAAAGGTGGTATCGGGCTGTTTACCAAAGATAAAGCCCAGGCCTGGTGCCATGGATTTGAAGTTCATACCCAGAACGCGGGTACTATCGGTATAACCAAATATAGTTGCGCTGGCGTTTTCGGAATATTGTACGTTCATCCGTTTCAGCATAGTAAGGAAACGGCCGGCAAATTTAACGCCGCTGCTTAATTGCAGGGGTTGGCTTCTGTCGCGCTTTATCCGTTTTTTCTTACCAGATGTATCCTGTTTATTGGCATTGGGGTCGGCCGGAGCAGCAGGAGCAGCCGGGCTTTCTTCTTCAAATGCCCGCAGCAACCTGGATTTGCTGTACAATCGGGTAAAGTCCAATTCAGCATTCAGCCCCTTCTGTTGGGTATTGGAGATGGTGTTGCCCAGGTTACGGGCTATGAGTGAAGCACCTATCCAGTTAAAGGAGGCTATATAGTTGGCCCGGATGGTGGTCCAATCCAGGAAAGGCAATTTACTGGTGGGCAGGGTATACGAGAAATTGGCTGTTTGGGTATAAGAGATGGTACGACCGCCCTTCCACAGGTTATCCCACATGGACTTGCGTTGCTCTTTGTTCAGCCTTCCACTGCCTTCATCAATCCAGGCTTTATTAGTAGCCGTGAAATCGACATTGAATGAACGGGTAAGGTCCCATCTAAGGTTATATACACGGTCGAACGTAAAATACTTGTCATAGGTTTCAGGGAGTGAGCCTTTCGGTTCGCCCACATTGCGTGGCCGGAAGGAACCAAATTGACGGTTAACATCAAAGCGCAGGCCCAATAAAGAAGGCAATGGATTTATATTGAAATCTTTAATAATGGCCAACCAGGGCGATTTGGATTTGAATAACCGTTTGGCAGGTTCCCAATATTTGGGGGTAGAAGAATAGTTATAGCCCAGGCCGGCGCGATGGCGCACCAGTTCATTGCTTTCGATCAGCGGGCTATGTTGTTCTTCTTTATAATAGGAATAGCTCACATCGATATTTTCAATACTCCATATCTGCTGCTTTTTACCACTCGTATTGTTCTTCTTCACATTGGTGAAGTTGATAGACTTGATAGTACGCACATCAACAGCATCGTTGCGGATAGAGTCTTTCTGATTGCCTGGAGCAGCTTTTATTTTATCCTTGAGCTGAATATCCAGGTCGTATGGATCGTATTGGGGTGAACTTACCGTTTTGGAGTAACTGGCATAAAAGGAATAGAAATGCCTGCTTTTTGTGGCAGGAGTTTTCCCAATTCAAGTTGAGTGGCCACGTCAAACTGTTTGAAATCATCCCTTGACCGTTCATTGATCCTTTGTTCCAGGGTACCAAAGCCCGTACTGTGGGCACTACCTGAAACATACAAGGTACCCAGGTCGGCCAGTTTAAAGTCAACACGACCCAGTGCTGCCCAGGCTCCTTTTTCATTCAATTCACTGAGCCGTAGTTCATTGATCCAGACTTCGGTACAAGCCAGTTCACGATGGCGGTTTTCTACCCCGGCAAACATAACCCTTACCTCACCCAGGTTGGGATTACCGAGGATGGCATACTCTTTACCATCGGCTTCGGTTTGTTTGAAGTAGGTAATATTGTTACTGGTATTGTTGCGCAGCACCTTTAGCTTAATCAATTTATCCAGCTCCAGGTCCAACTCATTCTGTGCAGGCCATATTAAATCATCCGAGTTGGTATGCCAGGGGGTCATTTTCAGGGGAATCCTGATTTCATAAAAGTTATTGATAAGGTCATTACCCAACCTGATCACACCGTATAGTTCACCATCCTTGATATCGCTACTCGAATTAACAGATTCGGCATGGATATACATTTGTATACGGCCATATTGACGCAGGTCGAGGTTCATGGTTTTGAATACACCACGTGTTTCTTTGATAGGCAATCCACATACCTGCATGCTCAATGATTGCTCGTTGAGCAAAATATTCACGTTGTTATTGCTCAGCTGCTGCTGGCGGATCACACCAGGAGGGGTTCTATAAGGTATAGGCTGGCGGGAACTGTTCTCTTCAATATTTACGGCTAACTGTTTGAAAGTAGTAGCAGAATTGGGGGGATGGTAACGTAGCGGCCCGTAGTATCCAATTCATAATTAAAGCGTCTCCATTGATTACGCACCAGTTCCAGTTTGGCAAAACGCAATACTACAGAGTCGGTAAATCCGGTCAGGTACATCCGGATAAAACGGATGGATTTAAAGTCGGGAATGTTCCCTATTTTTTGCTGGTAGCCAGCAATGGGTATGCGGAACAAGTACCAGGTTTCGTGCATACCGCCGCTGGGTGTAAAGCCAATACTATCGGTAATGAAGTTGCGGCCTACCGAGAATTCACTTTTCTTGAGATCTACTTTATACTCAAAGTATTCTTCCAGTTCATTCAGGGTATTATCGCGGTTAAACTCTTCCTGGTCGGGATAGAGCGTAAAGGCGCTTACAAAATCGGACCCAGAACTGGCTACAGGGGAGTTGCCCTGTGGGCTATTGATTTGCTTGTAACGTCCCAGGATACCAGTTTTGGTATTGTCATAAGCATTATCACGGTAATTGAGGAAGTTGTCGTTGGCAGGGTCTTGTACGGCTTTCTGGTAGATAGCTGAGTTTACGCCAAAATTGGCTGCCAGTTGGCTCAGGTAGGCCTGGAATTTTCTTCTTTCGGCTTCATCATCCAATCCGTCGAAGCCAGCATCCTGGAGTGGCCTGTCGGCAGGATCATTACTAAATGCCTGTGTAACCTGGATAGGATTGGCAGGTACCTTACCCCATCGGGTGGCAGAATCTTCCAATGCCTTGGTCACAGCACCACTGATACCATTTTCAAAGAAACGTTTCCCATCTTTCAATACATCTTCAGATATATTACCGAGGTTGAAATACAATTGGCCGCCACTGCTACCAGGGTTTTTGAGGTAAGGGTCCTGCAACCAGAATTCGATGAACTCCACGTTGCCGGTTTCAAAATCTACCTGGTCAATACCGCGCATAATACCACCCCATCTTTTTCGGGGTTGAGTAGTTTACCCTCTGGGGTAACATTAATGGCGTCAAAGTTATAAGGGCCTTTATTAGTGGGGTAATAGGCCATATCGAAGGTAACCAGTTGTGCCTGTCCGAAGTCGGGTGTCCGGTTGGGATAGATCTGTGTTACGTTCACAGGACGGATACGTGGATCGGTAAAGTCTTCATACCCTCTCACAGGGTTATTGGCAGCACGTCTATCCTGTAAAACGGGTTCAATATTGTACCAGGCAATTTTTGCGCGGTTAAACCCATAAGGTAATGAGTCGCGGTATTCGGCTTCAGGGAAGAGGCCATTACCGGCTGGTGTGGAAGCCAGGCCCCAGTTAACCAGCGGAAAACGGAGATCGATGGCATTTCGGGCACCTTCAAAGTCATCAATAAAGATGAGACCACTGCGGCCTTCACCAATTTGTTTGGGGTGGCCAGGTTTAAGATAAGCAGCTTCACCATAGGCGGTGATGGTACTCATCTCGGTGGTACTATAAAAGGTAGTTTATCCAGCCAGCGGGTAAGCCGGGGAGCTTCAGTGCGATAGTTGAAATCGACCCCATACATGGTATTCCGAATAGGATCTTCGTTATAGCCGGTTTTGGTAAAGAAAGGACGTTCGGCCAGGCGTACCATGGTGGCACCTATCTGAAGGGACTCCCGCGCAGTGGTTTTGGCCATATAATCCAATCGTAATCCCAGGAAGTTTCGTTGTTGAATGCCAAAGCCACCATTGTTTTCAAACTGTACATTGACGGGAAGACCGGAATTAAGGATGGCCTGGTTAATGATCTTTACAGTACCCAGGTTATAATCAACCACATAATCAACATTCTCTTTCAATACCTGGCCGCCTGCTGTTACACTGACCGATCCCTGGGGAACATTGAATGCTCCCAGTTGGATCTCGGAACTGGAATTGCCTTTGGCCGACCCTTGTATAATATAGCGGTCGAGGTTGGCGTAGGTTTTAGCTATTTCTTTAATGGTATCGTACAGGGGATAATAAATGTATTTCTGTCGAATGTCCTGTGAACTGCCAGCAAAGGCCTGTTGTTCGAGGTCTCTACCAAAAGGTTCGAGGAAGGGGAAGATGATACGTGCCTGTTGTGAAATAACAGTAAACCCCTCTACATAGTCAAATACCCCATCGGGTAATGGGTCGTTGCGGGCATTGAGCCGGTCGAGGTTGAGGATAGTAATTAGTGGTACACCAGACTTATCACCTTCTGGCAGAAAACGTTTCTTACCCAGGCTGGGTTGTTCATATAGTACATTCAGCTTGAAGTCGCCGGGCTGGATGCTGGAGAGGTAGCTACCATCGGCTGATTTCAATGAATAAACGTTCTTCATCATCAGGTCCCACAGCGGCAGATTGGTACGTTGGGAAGTGGCTTTTAACAATTTGAGGAATAACACTTTTTGGGTACCCGAAACGGAGGCTGTAGTATCGGGGGTACATCCTGTGAAAACTCACCTACCTGGAACACTTTTCCATTGTATTGGTATTGAAAAGCAATACCTAATACTTCATCAGGTTGGAGGGGTTGACTCAGGACAGAAAACCCACCTGTGGGTTGAAATAATAATCGGAGGGGTTGAGTTTCCGGGCAAATGTTTTTCATAATCCTGTACGGCCCTTAATCCCATAGAAGCCAATTTACCAGTAACGGACGAAGAACGCCGGCTGGTAGGATCTTCCCATAATCGCTGATAAAGTCCATTTACCCGATTATCCGGCAGGCCATTCGGAGGAAATACGGTACCACCTGGATATGGGGTTGAAGGATTTGGTTCACCCAGGTCCATTAAACCTACGATATCCCTGGTTTCGGTAGTTGACCCATTGCGGTTGGTAACCCACACTTCCACACGCATGATCTGAACCTGCGAGTTGACCACCGGCAGGTTGGACATGGCCTTATTAAAGTTATTCCTGAAGTATTGGGCCATGAGGAAGTGGCGGTTCTCTTCATAATCATTGGCCTTGAACTCAAAAGACATATTGGAGGACCCACCCTGCAAGCCCATTGATTGACGTTGGGAACGTTGGTTGGCCAACACACCGGTTACAAATAGTTTACCAAATTGTAACTGTGTTTTTATACCAAATAACTGTTGAGCACCAGGGATGAGGGAACCTTTGGACGAGAAAGCGATATTACCTGCTTCAATGCGTTTTATAATCTCATCGTCGGTACCGGTATAGTCGAGTTTCAGTTGGTTATCAAAGTCGAAATTGGCGAGGGTATTATAATTAATAGGCAGTTTTAGTTTATCGCCAATATTACCAATGACGCTGAGGTTGGCATTCATGTCGAAATCAAAACCTCCATTCTTGCGTGCTCTTTCAGGTAATGCCGGATTCTTGATATTCTGTCCCTGGTAGCCTGCAATGATGTTTACTTCGCCCTGTGGCCTGATCTCTACCTTGCCATTCCCAAAGATGCGGTTGAACAGGTTATCAGTAACAGACATTTTGGGTTTCAACAGCTTCTTGTTCAGGCTGCTGAGGATATTGGATCGCTTCTTAAAGTATTCCGCCTCCATTTTGCGCGACTGGAGTTGCATAAACTCATCGAAAGTGAGGTAGGTAGGTTTGCGGTAATAGAAGCTACCGATCTTTTCAATGATGTAATATTGCTTGGTTTTGGGGTCGTATATAACTGAGTCTGTAATATTTACAGGGTCTTTCAAATCCAGTGACGACCTGGTTGGGTTGGAGTATTTGTCCCCCGGCGGTCATGAATGGGGTATTTCAGCGTGTCGGCAGCAACACGTTGCGGGGGTGCCTGAACAGGCGCCTGAAAAGCCAGGGCTGTGGTACAGCACAGGACTAACAAAGCAGCGCTACATAAGGCTGTAAGTCTAATGTGGTTGAATGTAAGGACCAATCTTTTTCTCCAAGAATTAGTAAGGTAGAATTACGTTTGCGATAGGCTTAGAGTGTTTTTAGCGCTTTCTTGATAATATCTTCTACTAGGGTGAGGTCCGGCTGAGCTTTGAACACCTTTTGAACAGCTTGTTCGCCGGCAGCCCTGGGGATACCCAGAGCCATTAGAGCATTTAACGCATCTTGTTCCAACGTATTGTTTTTCAAGGGGGAAATATTTGCGTCCCAAGTGGTTTTGCTTATTTTATCCCTCAATTCCAGCACGATACGTTCGGCAGACTTTCTTCCAATGCCTTTGATACTTTCCAACTGTTTGGTGTTGCCATTGGCAATGGCGCGAACAATTTCATCAGGCTTCAACGAAGACAGCATCATCCTTGCTGTTGCTGCACCTACTCCGGATACGCTGATGAGCATCAGGAAAAGGTCTTTTTCGGCCACTTCTGAGAATCCATACAAGATATGAGCGTCTTCACGAATATGCAGGTGCGTGTACAATAATCCTTTATCCTGTTCCTGAATGGCCGAATAGGTATGAAGGCTGATGTGCAGCTCGTAACCTACGCCATTCGCTTCCACATGAACCACAGCAGGAGTTTTGTTTACAAAATTGCCCCGTATAAACGCAATCATGGTTGCGAAAATAAGGGAAAAAAGGTTTCGGACTCCTGCTTTTGGGTTTAGTATTAATGAATTCTGGAACCGTAAAATGGGGACTGGAGGGTCCGAGTCCAAAAATCCAGGTCCTGGCCAATTGCTCCCGGCTAGCTCATTAGCTATGGAATGCTTGGCCAGGCATCATTGGCAAAGGCTGTGCCAGGGCATAGTTAATACCTTTTGCAGGGTCAGCAGGACCGAAAGTAAAGGATCGCAGACCGGCTTCAGGTAGATCACTTATTACTGTTTGGTTATCTCCAGGTGAGCTGCTAATGGCTGGCAGTCGGGTGTGGATAGGGGTCATTTTTAATAATAGTCAATCAGTTAGGGTGAAAAGGAGTAGGATGAAACAACAAAGCATAAACAATAAACGAGCTAACTTTTCCCTAATTTTGCCCACTCTTTAATGTTCTTATTCAATATCTAAAGCGATTTATAGTAGCATGAGTCAAAAAATAACGGCTGCCATCACTGCGGTAGGTGGCTATGTTCCGGAAGACAGGCTAACGAATTTCGACCTGGAAAAAATGGTGGAGACCAATGATGAGTGGATCCGTACCCGCACGGGCATCAGTGAGCGTAGGATACTAAAAGGGGAAGGGCTTGCCACCTCTGATATGGTAGTGCCTGCAGTAAGGCAGTTGTGTGAAAAAGGGGATTGATCCTTCAGAGATCGATGCCATGGTAGTAGGTACCGTAACGCCCGATATGTTATTTCCTTCCACCGCCAACCTGGCCTGCCATAAACTGGGGCTAAAAACGCGTGGGGATTTGACCTGCTGGCGGCTTGCTCAGGGTTCCTTTATTCACTCACAACAGGGGCAGCACTGGTAGAAAGTGGCCGGTATAAGAAAGTGGTGGTAGTAGGGGCCGACAAAATGAGTTCTATTGTTAATTACAATGACCGGGCTACCTGTATCATATTTGGTGATGGGGCGGGTGCCGTACTACTGGAACCTAGTACAGATGGACATGGTATTCAGGACAGCATTCTGCGCAGTGACGGTTCGGGGGTAATTACCTGCATATGAAGGCTGGTGGTTCGTTAAGGCCTGCCTCACAGGAAACGGTTGCCAATAACGAGCATTATGCCTACCAGGAAGGACAGGCAGTATTTAAGTTTGCCGTGAAGGGCATGGCGGATGTAAGTGCGGAACTATTGGAACGCAATCAACTTACAGGTGATGATATAGCCTGGCTGGTACCACACCAGGCGAATAAACGTATCATTGACGCCACAGCCGACCGTATGGGGCTTTCGCACGACAAGGTGATGTTGAACATCCAACGGTATGGAAATACTACCGCAGCAACTATTCCACTATGCCTGTGGGAATGGGAAAAGCAATTGAACAAAGGGGATAATATTGTGCTGGCTGCTTTTGGTGGTGGATTTACCTGGGGTGCCACACTGGTGAAGTGGGGATATTAATTTGATAATTAGATCATGTGGTAATTTGAAAATGACACCCAGCTGGTAAGATCCCGATACTTTGCACTCATTGATTATCTTATACTTTAAACCCGTTGGCTGGCTTCAACGGGTTTTCTTATTAGCAAATTTTCAAATTACCTCATTAGCACATTTATTATATTCACGTTCCTAAATTTACAACCTCATTATGGCAGATCAAAACTTTCGCTATACGGGATTCAGTTCATTGGCTATTCATGGTGGTCATGAGCAGGACCCACGATATGCGCACCTCACGCCTATTTATGCCAATTCTACTTTTGTATATGATTCTGCCGAGCAGGGCATGCGCCGTTTCAGTGGAGAGGAGAAAGGATATATTTATTCGCGCTGGGGCAATCCTACGATGACGGAAGCGGCTGATAAAATAGCAGCTATGGAAAGTTTTGGCATTACTGATGGTAGTGGAAATACGCTTGCTGTAAAAGGCCTGCTGCAGGCATCGGGTATGGCTGCCATCAATGCGTTGTTCATGAGTACATTGAAGACAGGTGATAAAATACTTTCGCACTATTCGCTCTATGGCGGATCGCAGGAATTAATGGAAAGGTTATTGCCCGACTTTGGGGTGAGTGCTGTTATTGCCGACCTGCGTGATCTGAATAAAGCCGAAGATGCCTTAAAGGCTGACCCTGCTATTAAAATGATCTACCTGGAAACACCTGCCAATCCCACGGTGCAGTGTGTGGATATTGCAGCGCTTACCAAACTGGGTAAGGCTTATGGAAAGATCATTGCCTGCGACAATACTTTTGCCACGCCTTATTTACAACAACCTTTTAGGTTTGGGGTAGATTTTGTAGTGCATAGCACCACCAAATTTCTGAATGGACATGGTACTTCGATTGGAGGGTGTTTTTGGGAAGGGATATTGAATTTATGGAGGGATGGGCCAATAAAGTGCATAAGATGCTGGGAGGCAACAGCAATCCGTTTGATGCTTTCCTGCTCATTAACGGTATGAAAACGTTGGAGGTAAGGATGGACCGTCATTGTCACAATGCCATGGAGGTGGCAGGTTTCTTTGATGGGCACAAGGCGGTGGCCAGGGTAAATTATACAGGCTTACCTGACCATCCCGACCATGAGGTATCCTCCAGACAGATGCGGCATCCCGGGGCGATGCTGAGTATTGAATTGAAAGGAGGACTACAGGCGGGAATCAATATGATGAACGGGCTCAAAATGTGTACACGAACGGTTTCATTGGGAACTTGTGACACACTGATGTGCCACCCTGCGTCGATGACACACTATAGTGTTCCCAAAGAAAAACGGGAGCAATATGGCATTACGGATGGTTTAATACGGATCAGTGTAGGCATGGAAAATATACAGGACATTATTGCAGATATTGATCAGGCGTTGGGAGGCTAGTGGTAATTGGCGAGTGGCAAGTGGGGAATAGCATTTGAACAAGCAACATACTTCAACAAAGAATCTAATAATTGTTTATGAATATCAAGATCAGAGGGGCAGTGAAGGAAGACTGCGCAAGATTAATGGAACTAGTGCATGAACTGGCAGTTTTTGAGAAAGCGCCGGATGAGGTAACGGTGAGCATGGAACATTTTGAAGAAAGTGGATTTGGCGCCAACCCGGTATGGTGGGCCTTTGTAGCTTGTGTTAACAACGAAAAAGGAGAAGAGGTGATCCAAGGCTTTGCCTTATACTATATTCGTTATTCAACCTGGAAAGGTCAGCGGCTTTACCTGGAAGACCTATTGGTAAGTGAAGCCATGCGGGGCCAAGGGCTGGGTAAGTTGTTGTTTGAGCGAGTATTGCAAGAAGCCAAAGAAAAGAAATATAGCGGCATGGTATGGCAGGTATTGGATTGGAATGAACCGGCTATTAAATTCTATAAGAAATACGATGCAGTTATCGACGACGGATGGATGAATTGTGCAATTAACTTGTGAGTAGAGGCTGGTAAATAGTTGGTGTGAAGTGGTATATAAGGCAGGGATAAAAAAGAGCGGCTCATTGTGTGAACCGCTCCTATAGAATATCATTATTTATTAATCAACTCCTTCTGTTTCTACTTTTTATCAATTTTATTGATCAGTCCTTGTAAAACCTTACCGGGACCTACTTCGGAGAAACGGTAAGCGCCATCAGCAATCATAGCCTGAATGCTTTGTGTCCAACGTACGGCGCCGGTCAGCTGATCAATGATGTTCTTCTTCATTTCTTCCTTATTAATCACCGCTTTGGCAACTACATTCTGGTAAATGGGGCAAGTAGGATTGTAGAAAGTAATGGATTCAATGGCTGCTTTTAATTCTTCGCGGGCTGGTTCCATAAGGGGAGAATGGAAAGCGCCGCTTACGGGAAGTACCAATGCTCTTTTGGCACCTGCGGCTTTCATGCGTTCGACTGCTATTTCAATACCTTTCACAGATCCACTGATCACCAGTTGACCCGGGCAATTATAATTGGCGGGAACCACTATTTCACCAGTTTCAGCCTGTATGGCTGCACATATTTCTTCTACTTTGGCATCCTCAAGGGCTAATACAGCGGCCATGGTAGAGGGGGTTAATTCGCAGGCTTTTTGCATGGCCTGTGCACGAACGCTTACCAGCTTTAAGCCATCTTCAAAGCTCAGGGCGCCACTGGCTACCAGGGCCGAAAATTCGCCCAGGGAGTGACCTGCCATCATATCGGGCCTGCCTGCATCGATACCTTTAAAGGCAATTACCGAGTGCAGGAAAACAGCGGGTTGTGTAACCTTGGTTTGCTTGAGTTCCTCTTCGGTTCCCTCAAACATGATATCAGATATCCGAAAGCCCAATATTTCATTGGCTTGCTCAAATAATTTTTTAGCAAATACACTAAGGCGGTAAAGGTCTTTTCCCATTCCCGGAAATTGAGAACCCTGGCCAGGGAATACGTAAGCATGCATCATATTTAGCTATAGAGGTTTAGACGAACAAAAATGCCACAAAGACTTTAACTAACCAAAACCAGTATGGTTTTATTGTTCTAACGCTGAACTTTGAATTATTATTAACGCACGGGTAATTTATTGGGATATTTTTAGTGCAGGTCGGATGATATCAGTTTGGTAAATTCACTGCGGGTTTCATTCTTTTCAAATTCGCCCCAAAATGCGGAAGTAGTGGTGACGGAATTTTGCTTTTGCACACCACGCATCATCATGCAGAGATGGGAAGCTTCAATAACCACGGCTACTCCCAGGGGGCGCAGTGTATCTTTAATAGCATCGCGTATCTGGGTAGTTAAGCGTTCCTGAACCTGCAACCGGCGGGCAAATACATCTACCACGCGAGCGATTTTACTTAAGCCAGTAATATAACCATTGGGAATGTAAGCTACATGTGCTTTACCATAAAAAGGTAACATATGATGTTCGCACATGCTGTAGAGTTCAATGTCTTTTACGATGATCATTTCACTCACGGTTTCGCTGAACTTGGCCGAATTAAGAATAGAGTGGGCGTCCTGGCTGTATCCTTGTGTGAGGAATTGCATGGCCTTGGCCATTCTTTCGGGTGTTTTGGTTAATCCTTCACGGTCAGGATCTTCCCCCAACAAGGACAAAGCACTGCGGTAATTGTCGATCAGGCCCGAGGTGATCTTTTCATCGTATTCTTCTGATTTTCTATATGCCATACTTTTATATTTCGAATTCTGAGTTCGTAATCAAACGGGGTATTCTACAAAATTCCTTTCGGTTTCATACAAGCGTACCTGCAGGTCGAGCTTGGGGTCAATCTTTGGCCGCAGTAGATCATAAATAACCACGCAAATATTTTCGGCAGTTGGGTTCAACGTTTTAAAAAAGGTGTATCCAGGTTCAGGTTTTTATGATCCAGTTTTTCCAATACTTCTTCTTTGATAAGGTCGCTGAGTATTTTGAGGTCGATCACATAGCCGGTAACAGGATCAGGCTCCCCTACCAGTTTTACTACCAGTTCATAATTATGGCCATGAAAGTTGGGGTTGTTACACTTCCCAAACACTTCATCATTCTTAGTCATATCCCAGGCCGGATTGAAGAGGCGATGTGCCGCATTGAAATGTTCTTTCCGGAAGACTGCTACTTTCTTAGTCATGTTTCAAAAATGCTAAAATAAGAATACCAGGATGGGTTTATTGTCCTATATACGACAAAACGGGCAATCCGGTCTTAACAGGAGATACCCGGATTTGTTCATAAAAAGTACGGATGGACCTGCAGATCCTTAGTCCCCATAATATTCTACGAATATCCTGGGGTTTCATACAATTTGATGCAATGCAATTGTACTTCTTTGGGCAGATGGGGTTGCAACTGTTGCCAACAGCCATGGCGAGGTTTTCGGTGGAGCACATTTGCCCTTGCATAAAATCTACATCAAGGTTCAGGTTCTTATGATCCAATTTATCCAGTACATACTTTTCAATCAGCTTACTGAGTTGCTTTACATCAAATAAAAAGCCGGTATCGGGATTGGGTTTGCCCTTGATGGTTACAAAAGCTCATAGTTATGGCCATGCCAGTGTTCATTAGCGCATTTGCCAAATACGGTTTCATTTTTGCTCTTTGCTCCACTTGGGGTTATACAGCTTATGGGCTGCATTAAAATGTTCAACGCGGGTGAGGTACACCATAGACCACCATTATCAATTCTAAAATGCACAGGAATAATAATCCCGGATGCCGGTCAGGCGCCCGGGTTTTACAAAATCAGGCGCAAAGGTAGTATATGATGGGGATTTCAGGATATTTGCAGCATGCATATCCTGTTAATAGCAGCCACAACCTTTGAGATACAAGCAGTTACCAATTTTTTAGGAGAGCAGCGAGGGGGCTGGAAAAGTCTGCTACCGACATTCTCGTTACCGGTATTGGGAGTATGGCTACCACCTACCAGCTTAGCCGGCGCATTCAACAAAAACGGCCGGATTATATCATTCAAGGAGGCATTGGGGGAGTTTTTCAAGTCATTTTCCACCAGGACGGGTGGTATTAGTAGGCCAGGAAATGATGGGCGATCTTGGGGTGGAAGAAAATGAGGTATTCCGTGACTTGTTTGATATGGGACTACAGCAGGATGGTGAACATGCTACTACCTCAAGGTGGCTGGTGAACCCGCATATCAATAACTGGGAAAACGAGGGTTTGGCGGTGGTACGCGGGGTAACTGTCAATGAGATCAGTACGCGGGCATCGCGCATTGAGCAATTGCAACATAACTATGAAGTAACTGTTGAATCAATGGAAGGAGCGGCTTTTCATTATGTGTGCCTGCAGGAAGGTATTCCTTTTTACAAATGCGAAGTATCTCTAATTATGTAGGGGTAAGAAACAAGCAGGAATGGAAGATGAAGGAAGCTATTGAAGCGCTGAATGATCAGCTGATCAATATTTTGAAGAAAGGTATTGGTAGTTAGGTGTTCGTTAACAGGTTTAATTGAATAAGATATGAAACTTACACTGGGTTTTTCGCCCTGTCCGAATGATACTTTCATTTTTGACGCGCTGGTAAATAAGAAGATCGATACGGGGGATTTTGAGGTAGATGTTGTATTGGAAGATGTACAAACGCTCAATGAGTGGGCACTAAAGGGTAAATTGGATATTACGAAGATCAGTTATGGGGTGTTGCCGCTGGTAGTGAGTAACTATGTGGTATTGACTGCAGGTGGCGCATTGGGCAAAGGAGTTGGTCCGCTGCTAATCACGCAGGCTGGGGGTATTACTGCCGACCAGGTAAAAGACAGTACGATAGGGATTCCCGGTGAGCATACGACGGCCCATATGCTGTTTTCACTTGCATTTCCGGGAGCAGTTAAAAACAATTTGTTTTGTTTTCGCAGATAGAAGACCTGGTGATTCAGCAAAAGGTCAATGCCGGCGTTATCATTCATGAAAACCGTTTCACCTATCAGGATAAGGGACTGGTGAAGTTGATGGACCTGGGGGAATACTGGGAAGCAACAACCGGAAGCCCCATTCCATTGGGAGGTATTGTAATGAAAAGAAGTTATGACGCTGCCTTACAACAAAAGATCAATGAATTGATACGGGCCAGTGTTGAATATGCTTTTGCCCACTACCCGCTGATAACGGACTATGTAAAACAGCATTCGCAGGAGATGAGTGAAGGGGTAATGCGGCAGCATATTGACCTGTATGTAAATAATTATTCGATCGACCTGGGGGCAGCAGGAAAAGCGGCGGTGCAACAATTTCTGGATATTTACACGCGTGTACACAAAACAAATTTGCCAACAGAACAGGTGTTCTTATAAGGTGGAAGCCAGCGGCTTTGCAATAGACTTCATCCCGGCATACGGCGGGAAGGTTGACAACAGGGTAATCAATAGAATAGTCGGTTTATTATTATTTCTTCAACGCTTTTGCATAGACCTCCAGGCATCGTTTACGAGCCAGTTCATGGATGAACTCCACCCTGCGGTCGGCTTTCACGTCCAGTTTGTTGAGTATATTTCAGTCAAGATAAAGTGAGGAATAACGGGTAATCCTTGTTTGAGTGCCTGGTAAAGCCCGGCATTGTCATTAAGGCGCAGGTCTCGGCGAAACCAAAATATATTGACGGCAGTTGGGACCAATGTAAGTGGATTTTGGGATGATATATCGATACAAGGGTCAAGATATTTACATCTACCTAATCGATCCGGCTTGTGAAAATGAAATGAAGTGAAGGGGGATGGAGGTTAAACAGTTTGTCGCCTGTTTAATCCCACAGTGGCTTTACATATTTATTGTAGAGCAGGGTAGCCAATTGGTTCTTGTATTGTTTATGGCGGTACTGGCCTACCCATTTGATGCCCTGGATGGCATTGGTAAGAAACAATTCATCGGCCTGGCTGAGCATTTCGGGTGTGAGGGGTTCTTGTTGAATGGGATAATGGCTGACCGTATTTTCGAGTAGGTACCGGCGCATCACGCCTCCTACTCCGGCTTCGGACAAGGGTGGCGTAAAGATACGGCCATCTTTTACCCAAAACACATTGGCAATGGTAGAATCGCAAATGCGACCTTCGGTATTGAGCAGGAGGCAGTCGTTGAGCTGGTTGTTTTTGGCATGGATTGATGCCAGTACATAAGGCAGGTAATTATTGGATTTGATATTGGCCAATATGTCGAAGTGTTTGCTGGCCTGGGTATAAATGTCTACCACCAGGCCATTTTCATGGATGGCGGGAGGCACAGGGAGTGGCCAGGCTTCAATAATGATATTGGGTGTATGGTTTTCGGGATCGTACAGTCCACCATTGCCACGTACCAGGTTGAGGCGTACGCGTGCCGACTGGTCAATATTCATTTTCCGGCAAAGGGCAAGGATGGCTTCGGCCAGTGCCGGGGAGTAAGCAAGGAGGGGCGCTGAAATTGGAGTACAGTGAGGCCCTGGAACAAGCGCTCAAAGTGGAGGTCCTGTAATACGATGCGGCCCTGTACGACGCGCATGGTTTCAAAAAGACCATCGCCATATCGAAGGCCACGGTTTCCTGCGGCGACTAGTGGGTCGTCCGCAGGAAGTATTTTACCATTGAAGTGAATGTAATTGATCACTATTGTGGTTGGTCGATGATGCCGTTCTTCACAGCATACATTACCAGGCCTGCCATGGATTTGGCGCCGGTTTTTGTTTTGAGTTTATCGCGTATGGCTTCCACGGTACGGGGACTGATCTCAACAATATCGGCAATCTCTTTAGTTGTTTTTTCCTCGCACATCAGTTTCAATACACGTGTTTCTTTATCGGAGAGATTCACCTCCTGCGGGCTGGCCAGGTCGGTACGTTTGGTACGGAGGCCGGTGAGGAGGGCTTTATTGGTCAATTCATTAAAGAAGAATTCCTGTTCGTAACAGGTTTTAATGGCCTGGTAGATGGTTTCGGAATCGGAATTCTTGGTGAGGTAGGAATTAGCGCCAATTTCCATGAGTTTACTGATCATGGAATGATCGTTGTGCATGGACAGGATGATCACTTTTGCATCGGGGCGAACTTTCCTGATCTCGGGAAGTGTTTGTATGCCATCCATGATGGGCATCTGGATATCGAGTAAAATAACGTCGGGCTCGATGTGTTTGAGGAGGTTCAGCAGTTGCATTCCATTGTCCGCTTCGGCAATCAATTCCACGTCCCGCTTGGAAGAAAGGGAAGTTTTGACCCCTGCCCGGAAGAGGGCATGGTCATCCGCAATAGCTACTTTGATTACCTTATCAATGTTTTTCATTCGGGTTGTATTTTAAAATATAAGGGGTACGGCTCAATTCAGCGAACAAAATGCGAAAATTTCGTGAGAAATACTATAGGATGTTTACGAAATTATACTAATTAATAATATAGTCGAAACTAATTTTAAATGGGATAAATACGATTGAATATAAGGTGTTTTTTCATCACTTCATGGGTTTGTTACGATTGGATTAGTAAAAACCGACATGTTAAAATGAAGCAAATATGCTCTTGTCCACATAGTTATCCACAATTACTTTTGTTATAGAAGTTGATTGACGAGGATTAGCAACCTCAGACCGTCCAATGTCCTTTAAATAACCGTCCAGAAAGAATTCTAATATTCTATGAAACCAGCTAAAATCCAATGTCAGTCAACTTTCTTTTCTTTTTTTGCCTGTTAAATAGTAACCCATACCTAGACCATAAGGCGATCACACCCTTTGAAAACCAAGCTTTCCAGTTTTTAGCCTGAACAACGATTAAGGTCCAATAAATCCTAACAAACCCGACCAATCCATTCCTGTGAAAGGAGCCGTTTAACATCCAAGTAATCCGGAAAAAACCAACAAGGTTAACGAGCCCCTGAGATGAAATTTTTTTGCGTGAAAAGGCGATGCTGCGAGGTGTCGTCTTTTTGTTTTTAGGGCTACGTCCTGCGATCAAAACCAAACCTGGTGGCGCAGGATAACCATGTTGAATTTTAAAAGCTTCCTACCCTTACCCAGCCGCTGCCCGAAGTGAAGGTTAGCAGGTTCGCTCTTCCTGTTATCCCTCAAGCGAAAACTCCTTTGGCAGTAACTGATAGAGCAAATCTACAGCAGCTTTGGCTCCTGCTTTTCAAAAATGGGTCGGTCTCCCCGGAAACCTGGGACGAACGCCTAATGTTTTGGGACGAACAGTATTTTCTCCTCAAAAATGCTGGCGATCTGGGACGGAAGGAGGAAACACCTGGGACGAACAGCCAATGTCCAGGGACGATCGACACAAAAACATCATTTGTTCTCTTTGCTTCCCCGGGTTCTCCTCAATGCTTCCTCAATTGAGTCTCGGGCCCCGAGGAAGCAATGAGGACCCAAAGAGGAGGAACAGTGGACTCATCAAGGTACCATTGAGGCAAAACGCTGATTTTGTCTGTCTCGTCGTAAAATAGCTCTATGGATCCCTGGATCAAAAAAGTTAATAGCAAACACGGCATGCGCTGATATGGCCAGCGAAGGCTGAAAAACAGGAGGGGAGTAAACAGCTTATTGATCGTGTTGTACGGTAATGCATAAATGCAGCCTATCAGTTGACAGGCTGGCAACCAGAAATAGTCTTGTGTATAGGTACTTGCCAACCAGTTAGGCAGGGCCCCTGGCAGTACTAATCGTTAAGTATTGTTTAAATCGACTACTGAACGATCACTCTTGTATTGCTTACAACAACTCCCAGGGAATTACGAACGGCCACCATATACATGCCCTTAGCCTGGTGACCCGGTATTTGCAAGCGCAGAAAATTGACACCCGCTTGCGCTAAATAGGTACGTTGGCTAATCAGACTACCCTGGCTATTGTAGATAGCAAAATGATATTGTTCACCAGTTTTCGCTTCCAACTGCACAGGAATATCTTTATTAACAAGGGAGGGAATGAACACAGATAATGGTCCACCTGCCTGGTTGATACCAATGATACGTGAATGGCTCTTACTACCATTCACTGCAGTTTGTAGTAACCTATAATAGATCCTTCCGGACCCACTTGTTCTATCAATAAAAGAATAATTGAGCACTTCTGGTTGCGCTTGCACATTGCCCAAGGCTCCCCATGTAGTACCGTCGGTACTTCTTTGCACCTCAAATTGAACAACCTCCTTTTCGTCGGCAATGGTCCAATCCAAGCGTACACCTTCTATTGTCTTTTTAGCAGTGAAGTCCAATAACCTTATGGGTAATGTAATAAGACCTGTTTCAAAAAAGGATTTAAAGTAAATACAGGTATGGCGAGGGTCGGTGGCAGATTTTTGTGAGATGGAGCCATTCCTATAGTAGATAGTACTTACGTTCGAAAAGTTCATCTGGAACATAAACTTTCTAGCGGCTGTATCAATACTGGGTACGGTGGTCACTACACCTGTAGCTGTGGAATTCACCCCGTCAAAAGAAACAGTGAGCAGGGTATTCGGATCAACAGCATAAGCACCAGGCGTGGAGGCTACAATAAACTCCCGCAGCTTACTGTTATCACCATCAATATCTATGGCGGTAATGGCCAGACAAGACAATAAAGTATCCACATTGGTGCCTCCTTTCTTGAAAGTAATTTTCCAATCCAGGTAGGAAGTAGTGTTTCCAGCCGCTGTTACGTAAGGCTGCCAGGCGTCAGGATAACCTTGTGTAGTGTTGTCCATATCGCTTAGTGCAGCACCGTTCGTCAGGGCCATAATCTGGATAGTAGCATCGACACCAGTGGTAACATTGGAAAAACGGTATATAGCGCCAACTTGCCGGCTCACTCCACTAACCAATACGGGATTTCTAAACGTCATGGAAGGCGGGATACACTGTGAGGAAGCTGCCGTTGATAGCAGGATCACACTTACGAGTGTAACACTATATAAATGGACTATGCGCCTTGAAAAGGCGCGATATGATACAATGAGGGCATTGAATGCATGGGTACAGTTAGGGTACATAGGTATGAATTTAACACGGAATCCAGGACAAGGTTATAAAAACATTTACTAAAAGAAGCAATTGGTAGAGAATGTTGACAACTGATTCAGCGCTATCGTATTACTACGATACAACTGGATATGGCAACATATCTAAGAGCGTTATTTACAGTTGTTATAACAAAAAATATAGTCTATAGGAGATATTATTAACTTTAACTATATGCTACAAGTGATCAATGACGAAAAACATCCTCGCTGGTTTTCATTCAACAACTGTATGAAGCATCTTTCCCATTGCAGGAAAGAAAGGAATGGAAGGAGGTATTTAAATTATTGTCGCATGCACCCATGCAACTAACAGTGATACAAGAAACCGGAGTGGATATAGGTTTTGCAATTATCGCAAGGGAGAAGCAGGGATACCCATGCAGCTTATGAGCATCCCTTCCATTACCCGCGCGGAAGAGATGGATGAAATTGCGCAGGCTATAAAAACTGCCGTTTATGAGGCCTTTTACTGATTGCATTATGAAAATATGCCCTGATAGCAAGAAATCACTACGACAATAAGTTAAGGCATGAACAAACCCATTCATTTAAGCTTATCACTTCATAGGTGGGGTATATTAAGAAGCGATATTACTGGAAGATTCCCTTTGTTTTTTTATATTGTGGGGTATGAATGGACTTCCGCTGCGTTGGAAAGTATTCCGGCTAATGTGTATTCTTCAATTGATCATGGTATTGTATTCGGTGGTAATGAGTTCTATTCGCTTGTTCGGGGTAAAAATACCTGGAGTGAGCTGATAGGAGTGATCAGTTATGTATTGATCTTCCTGTTTCTTTGCCTGGGCTTGTCGATATTAAACGATAATTTCCCGGATAATCCGCTTACGTTAACTCAAAAGCGGCGTTTTAATATACTGTTCCTGGTAAATTTCATTCTAATTGCTTTCCTGTTTGCCAAAACGGTGGCTGTTTGGCGAATCATGCCTTTTATCAATATTGGTACGATTATAAAGAGTAGTTTATTTTTCAATTTGCTGTTCTTTATCTTCCAGACTATCGTTCTTTTGTATTCCATCTTTTATTCCTGTATGGGATGTACCGGCTGCGGCAATTAATACATCAGAATACGGTTACAGGCTGGTACCAACAATTTGACCATCAGGATACTCAATAGGCCTCTAAAATGTAATATTGATTATGTTGCCGTTAAAATGGAAAATATTTCGTGTATTTAGTTACCTGCATATGACCTGTACGGTTTTAATTGCAGTTTTAGCCCTGGCCATCATACTGGATACAGGCTTGCGTTTTCAAACTAAAGATGATATACTGGCGCTGTTAACGTTGCTTTTTGTACCTACTATCTTACTGGGCAATAGTAGTGTTAATTTATTCCTGCTTGAAAAATTTTACCCTGACCGGTTACCAGGCAAAAAGTTGCGGGTATTTTCGGTGGTACTGTTTATTTTATGTCTCTTAGTAACGATCCTGGCATTGGCGTTGGCAGCAATCGCTTTTTATGAAATCTCCTCTAGAAAAACAATTCGCTGCAACAGAATTTAATTGGCTACCTGGTAGCAACTGTCATAGCGGTGATGGGATTAACAGGCAGCTATATTTTATGGAGTCAAATATCGCTTCGGAAAGCTATCCGCCGCAATTATGAGGCCTCTCTTAACAATTTCCTGAATAGTGATTAGGAGGAAGCGAGATCTGTCATTCGTTCACTAAATTGTTCCATCACCAATGGCCAGCAGGCCGTACATTTGACTATGCGTAAACTCCTGTTCATTTTAACCCTAACAATTTGTCTGATTTCCTGCAAGAAAGGAAAGGAAGATACAAGCACTTATGAGAAAAAGGCAATATTGCTTATGGAGCTGATCCCAAACAAGTAATGGACCTCTATCTACCTACTAATGGGAATAGTAGTTCAACCAAATTAATGATCCTGATCCATGGCGGGGCCTGGGCAGATGGCGACAAGGCGGACTTTGATGAATATATCACTGAATTGCAACGCAGGCTGCCTGATTATGCCTTTGCTAATATCAACTACCGGTTGTATAGTAGTACGGGACAAAATAAATTCCCGGCCCAGGAGGAGGATGTAAAAGCGGCAGTTGGTTTTCTGTTGAATAAATCGGGGATTATAAATACTCTCAAAACTTCATCCTGCTGGGCGCCAGCGCGGGCGGCCAACTGGCCTTGTTGCAAGCTTATAAGTATGGTAATACTGCCAAACCCAAGGCAGTGATCAGTTTTTTCGGGCCTACGGATTTTACTTATCTGTACAACAATCCCGGAATGCCCATTGTACCTACGTTACTGGCAACTATTATTGGCGCTACGCCTACGCAAAATGCAGCCTTGTATAATTCTTATAGTCCTATCAATTTTGTAACGGCCCAATCAGCTCATACGCTATTGTTGCAAGGAGGGAAAGACGAACTGGTGCCGCCTGCTCAAGCAACGCGCCTGGTAACCAAACTCAACGATGCGGGGGTTCCCAATGAATATGTTTTTTACCCTACAGAGGGGCATAGTTGGACAGGCCCTAACCTTGACGACTCGTTTAACAAAGTAGAGGCCTTCATCAGGAAGCACGTACCCTAATAATATTGCCCTTTTTTTTGATTTTGCTTACCTTGTCGGCATGAAAAACACATTGCCGCCATTGGCAGAGCGTATGCGTCCTGAAACATTGGACGACCTGGTGGGACAAGAGCATCTTGCCGGCAAAGGAAGCATTTTACGTACTGCCATAGAACAGGGTAAAGTACCTTCGATGATCCTGTGGGGACCTCCGGGTACCGGGAAAACTACGATTGCCAATATTATAGCACATACCTTACAGGCCCCTTTCTTCACGCTAAGCGCTATTAGTGCGGGTGTGAAAGATGTGCGGGAGGCGATAGATACTGCCAAAAGTATACAAAAGGGTATTCTGTTCATTGATGAGATCCACCGGTTCAATAAGGGGCAACAGGATGCCTTATTAGGGGCTGTAGAAAAGGGTATTGTCACGCTGATTGAGCTACCACAGAAAACCCTTCTTTTGAAGTAAATAGTGCCTTGCTGAGTCGCTGCCAGGTGTATGTATTGAAATCATTGGAGGAAAAAGACCTGGTGAAATTATTGCACCTGGCAATGGAAAGGGATGAGGTATTATCTCAAAAGAAAATTGAACTGCAGGAAACTGAGGCACTGATCAATATTTCGGGTGGTGACGCCCGGAAATTGCTGAACTTGTTTGAACTGGTAGTAGAAAGCCTCCCACCCCGTAGCGCTGATGGCGCAATTGTTATCACGGATGAACAAGTGATGGGTATTGCGCAACAACGTATAGCCTTGTACGATAAAAGTGGAGAACAGCACTATGATATTATATCAGCCTTTATTAAGTCGGTACGGGGGAGTGATCCCAATGGTGCAGTATATTGGCTGGCACGGATGATTGAAGGGGTGAAGACGTTAAATTCATTGCACGACGGATGGTGATACTGGCCAGTGAGGATATTGGTAATGCCAATCCTACAGCGCTTGTAATGGCCAATGCTACTTTTGATGCAGTAACGAAAATAGGTTACCCCGAATCGCGGATCATTTTATCGCAATGTGCAGTATACCTGGCAGCCTCGGCCAAAAGTAATGCCTCTTATATGGCCATTGACGCAGCATTGGCAGCAGTACGCCAACATGGGGACCTCCCAGTGCCCCTGCATATCCGTAATGCGCCAACCAAGCTAATGAAGAATATGGGATATGGTAAAATTACCAGTATTCGCATAGTTATGATAACAATTTTTCGGCCCAGGAATACCTGCCCTCTGATCTTGCCGGCAGCAAGTTTTATGATCCTGGCAGAAATGCGCGGGAAGAGGAGCTACGCCGCTATCTGAAAAATCTTTGGGGAGATAAATATGGGTATTAGCTATTCAGCCTTTTGCTTTACCAGTACTTAACGGGTCATTAACTCAATAAACAAGGAAAGTATACATTTATTCATGCAATTTGCTCATCTGCTGTTGCGGTGATTACCGGCCTTTTTATCTTTATCATCATGATTATGAGTACAACGCTTACCTGGACCTGCAAGCCATTTGATGAATTGACAACGCGGGAGCTCTATGCTTTGTTGCAATTGCGAAGTGAAGTATTTGTAGTGGAGCAAAACTGTGTATTTCAGGATATGGATGACAAGGATCAATATTCCTGGCATTTGATGGGTTGGCACAATAATCTGTTAGCAGCCTATACACGTTTAGTGCCTGCGGGCATTTCGTTTCAGGAAGTATCGATTGGGCGTGTAGTTACTTCTCCCAAAATGAGAAAATCAGGAGCGGGACGAACATTGATGAATAAATCTATAGAAACTACGCATCGTATTTTTGGCAAGCAGGCAATTCGCATCGGGGCCCAGCTCTATCTCAAAAAGTTTTATGAATCCTTTGGTTTTCAACAATCCAGCGACATTTATTTAGAAGATGGTATTGAACACATCGAAATGTTACTAACCTAAATCTCCTTTTGCTGCTATAGTAAAACTCCTAATAAGCATTTATTTTTCCGCACTGCACACAAAAAGAAATATTTCTGCGTTTTCTTGTAAGGAAATTCTGCGGCTATTATTTTAGTCGCCGGATCCACAGACCATCTGAAAACTAAATCTGATATTCCATGAAACAGTATCTACACGCTTCTGTGCGGAAGTGTTGTGCACTAACGCTTATTATCCTGTCAGCAAACTTTTCTTCGTTTAGCCAAATTGGTGAAAGCACTTCTTATTGGGAAATAGGCCTTACAGTAGGTCCTGGTAACTTCCTGGGCGACCTGGGGGAACACAGGGCAAGGGTACAACCTTCCTAAAAGACAATAACTTCCCGATGACAAAATTCATGGTCGGAGGTTACCTTGGTTATCATTATAAACATGCCATTGGTTTGCGCTTTGCTTTAAATTTTGGTACGCTGGAAGGTGACGATGCGATCATTAAAGGCAAAGGCGGATATGAAGAGGCGCGTAAAATTCGGAACTCCAACTTCCGTTCCAAACTGTCCGAGGCCATGTTACTGTTGGAAGTATATCCCACTACTTTTATTGAAAGTGATCCTGATGACACCTGGCTGAAGCTGCGCCCTTATGGTGTAATTGGCGTAGGTGTATTTAAATTCAATCCACAAGGTACTGATCCTGCTACGGGCAGTTGGGTAGATCTGAAGCCGCTTCATACAGAAGGGCAAGGTTTTCCCGAGTATCCCGACCGCAAAGAATATAAACTGACCCAACTGAATATTCCGATGGGCTTTGGTGTAAAATACTTCATCACTGAAACATTCCATGTGAGTCTTGAAGTACTGCACCGCAAAACATTTACAGATTATATAGATGACGTAAGTACCAACTATGTTGATCCTGCCGCTTTCTATGCCAATCTTCCGCTGGCACAAGCGCAAGTAGCAGAACGGTTGGCTAACAAGAGTGGTATCAATACGCCCACGCGTTTTGAGGCAGGTATGAAGCGTGGAACACCATCTAATAATGATGCTTATTACACCTTCAATCTCAAAGTAGGCTTTAGATTAACCAGCACAGACCGGTATGGCAATTCAACACGATGCCCTATCCGATTCTAAGTGCATAGTTCCGATAAAAGTATTTGTTTGATCCGTACCCTTTTCAAAACTATTCTGCCTTTTTAACGAAAGGTCATCCTATGCGAACAAATTTACCCGAGAGAAAACTACATGGTTATACTATGCCCCTGCTGGTCATTGGCATGTTATTATCGACTGTATCTTCCTCTGCCTTACCAGCTTTTTCCTCTACGATGAAGGAACAACCTGCAGATACGATCTTGGTTCAAAAGCAGGTGAATACCAAAAAGCATAAGATCAAGTTGTATCCCAATGCCACTCACCAGGTGCTTTTTTCAGCGCTCATGGGGAGGATGGCAAGATCTATCAATTGTTCCTATTTAACCTGGAAGGCAAACTGATAAAGCAGGTTAATATCCGCAACAAGGAAACAACTGTACTAAACAATATGGGAAAAGGTAATTACCTGTATGAAGTGTTTAGTGAAGATGAGCGTTTAGAAAATGGTCAGGTCATTATTCGATAGCAAGCCGGCGTTATTTGTTGTTTGCTATCCTTAAATAATTACCAATAAGCAGCAGGGAAAGTTAGTAGAATCCAGATATCCGGTTGAGTCAAAAACCTGATCCGTTCCCTATAGTTCACATACCCTGATAAAAAAGAGATTTTATTGATCGTTCCCTGCGCTTGCTTATTGGAAAAGTAAGAATTAATTCTGGTCAACCCAGTATCCTCCGGTAGCCGGCTATGAGAAATGGCCGGCTATCTGTTTTTATTTCAAAAAGATGGTCCCCGCTTCTTCCCAACTGCCCAGCCTTTGGTATTCGGTTTCGGTAAAGTTGTGGGGGATGAATACAGGAGTTTTTTGCCGGGGAAATGTACGAGGTTGCGCACATGATCGTCGATCATGTAATCGCCATACACCAGCTTCTTATCACCGCAGAGTGTTAATTGTTTCCAGCTAAAGAAAGGAAAATGTTCCTGAAGCCAATCGTACTTATCTTTTAATGAATTGGGAAACTCCATCGCCGCGGATACAATGTAGATATCATAGCGTTCATTCATTTCACGCAGCACTTCTACGCTATCTTTCATGACTGGCAGGTGGCGAAAAAAACCAGGGGCCCTTAAACGTTCCCAGATCACGGCGTGGTCTTCTTCGGGGAATCCTTTTAGCCAGGAGCCTGTCATTTTGGTGTAATCTACTTTTTTCCGAATTTACTTTCGTACCATGTTACCATATCCCCCATGGGATCGGCAATTACTTCGTCCATGTCAATAATTACTCTTTCCATTGGTAATGCTTTTAATAACCGCGAGCCATGAGCTTCGAGCTGCGAGCTAATACACTTATGCCCGAAGCCCGCTGCTCACAGCCCGTAGCTTTTTATTTATTTTAATTCTTCTTTCAAATACTTAGCCGTGTGGCTTTCCTTCACCTTTAGCAGGTCTTCGGGTGTACCCTCAAACAGTATCCTGCCTCCCCATCGCCCCCTTCGGGGCCCAGGTCGATGATATGATCGGCTACTTTAATGACATCCATATTGTGTTCAATGACCAATACGGTATTGCCCCTGTCGACCAACTTGTACAATACATCGAGGAGGTGCTGGATATCTTCAAAATGCAAGCCTGTGGTAGGCTCATCAAGAATATAAAAGGTTTTACCGGTATCTTTTTTGCCAAGTTCAGTAGCCAGCTTAACCCGTTGTGCTTCGCCACCGCTAAGTGTTACGGCACTTTGGCCCAGGGTAATATAGCCCAGCCCTACTTCTTCCAAAACTTTTATCTTCCGATAGATATAGGGAACATTCTGAAAGAACTCCACGGCATCTTCCACGGTCATATCCAATACATCGCTAATGGACTTCCCTTTATAGCGAATTTCGAGTGTTTCGCGGTTATAGCGCCTGCCCTGGCATTTTTCGCAATGAACATATACATCGGGCAGGAAATTCATTTCGATTACGCGCATGCCGCCGCCTTCACAAACATCACAACGACCGCTTTTAACATTGAACGAGAATCGGCCGGCATTGTACCCCTAATCTTGGCTTCGGGCACGGAAGCAAACAGGGTACGTATATCGGTAAAGAAACCACAATAGGTAGCCGGGTTGCTACGGGGCGTGCGGCCAATGGGTGATTGGTCAATTTCTATCACTTTGTCTATATGCTCCAGTCCCTTGATACTTTTGTATTCAAGGGGGTTCATTTTGGAGTTATAGGCATGTTTGCTAAGTATGGGATAGAGTGTTTCGTTTATTAATGTAGACTTTCCGCTACCGCTCACTCCTGTTACGACTATAAACTTCCCAGTGGGAATTTCGTATCTACATTCTTCAGGTTATTACCCTTAGCTCCTTTTATTTCCAGGAACTTACCATTGCCCCGGCGGCGTTCTTTGGGCACGGCAATAGCGCGATGCCCATTAATATAGGAAGAAGTAAGGGTATCTAATTTTAATAAAGCAGCAGGGTCACCCTGGGCCACTATCCTACCTCCGTGGAATCCTGCCTTGGGTCCAATATCGAACAGGTAATCGGCTGCCAGCATAATGTCTTTATCATGCTCTACCACCAACACGCTATTCCCAATATTACGCAGGTTTTTAAGGGCTTCGATGAGGCGCATGTTATCGCGCTGGTGTAAACCAATACTGGGTTCATCGAGGATATAAGTAATGCCCTGCAGTTGTGATCCGATCTGTGTAGCCAACCTAATGCGTTGTGATTCGCCGCCGCTCAAGGTGCGGGAGGTCCGGTTCATGGTGAGGTAGTTCAACCCCACATCGAGCAGGAACTGCAAGCGTTCGCGTATTTCTTTCAATACATCTTTAGCAATGGCGTTCTGTTTATTGCTTAAGCGGTTTTCAATGCCGGTAAACCACTTCATGAGTTTGTCGAGGTTAAACTCGCTTAGCTCGGCAATGTTTTTTTCATCCACCTTAAACCACAGGCTTTCTATTTTTAGCCGGGCCCCATTGCAGGAGTTACAAACTCTCAACTCCATGAACTGTTCTACCCAATCGCGGAGGGCATCGGTATTACCACCGGCGAACCAACGTTTTAATTGGGGTATTACGCCTTCGTATTCGGTTTGATACAAAGGGCCTCCGGTGGCGGTATCATCAAAATCAAATTGTTCTTCTTCCTCCGGCGGGGTTTCATTTCCGTAAAGAACGAGGTTCAAGGCCTTTTTAGGCAGGTCTTTCACGGGTATATCGAGGCTGAATTTATTCTTTTTAGCCAGTTGTTGTACCTGCTTAAATACATGGGCATCGCGTTCGGCGCCAAGGGGTGCGATGGCCCCTTCATTAAGGGTCAGGTTCTTGTCTGGTATAATAGCTTCCAAACTGATCTGGTACACGTTGCCCAGCCCTTTACATACGGGGCAGGCGCCATAGGGGCTATTGAAGGAAAAAGTATTGGGAGAAGGTTCTTCATAGCTGATGCCAGTGTCTTCACACATCAACAGTTTGGAATACTGAATCACCGCGCTTTCCGATGCGTTCTTTTTAGCAGAGACCTTGGCCTCTTCTACGGCCAGGAACATAAGGTCTTTACCTACCTGCAAGGCTTTCTGAACACTTTGGCTTAACCGTACACGCATGTCATCGTCAACTGGCAGGCGATCTATAACGACTTCAATATCATGAATCTTATATCGGTCTATCTGCATTTTGGGTACGAGGTCCTGGATCTCTCCATCGATACGGGCTTTGAGGTATCCTTTCTTGCGAATGTCTTCAAAAAGCTCGCGGTAATGGCCTTTACGTCCACGAATGAGGGGGCCAAGACAGTAATCTTTTTACCCATATATTTCCTGAACACATTCTCAACGATCTCTTCTTCGCTGAACTTCACCATCTTTTTACTGGTGTTGTAACTATAGGCTTCCCCGATACGGGCATATAATAAGCGCATGAAGTCGTAGACTTCGGTAATGGTGCCAACGGTGGAGCGTGGGTTTTTATTGGTGGTCTTCTGTTCGATGGAGATAACAGGAGAAAGGCCGGTGATCTTGTCGACCTCGGGTCTTTCCATATCTCCAATGAACTGGCGTGCGTAAGCGCCAAAGCTTTCCATATACCTACGTTGGCCTTCGGCGTAGATGGTATCAAAGGCGAGTGATGATTTACCACTGCCACTGATACCCGTAATTACGACCAGTTTATTTTTCGGAATACTAATGTCAATGTTCTTGAGATTATGTACACGTGCTCCAAACACTTCAATTGCATCCTGGGATGTGTTACTGCCGGATTGTCCGTTCTGTGCCGGCACTGCCTTTTTAACTTTCGCCATATTATTTTTTGGGAAGGGTCAAAGATAAGAACAAATGCCAGATGGAATGGTTGAGTACCAGAATGAGGATTTTCTTTCTCATTTTCAGGCAGATATGGCAGTTTTTTGTATTGTGGTATAAAGTTTGAAAGGGGTGATCAGGATTAATTTACATAAAACTAATGTTATGAAATCACTTCAAAGCACCCTCACAGCATTCGCAGCCGCCGCCATATTATTGGGCGGATGTCAAAGTATGAACAAATCACAGAAAGGCGCAGTTATTGGTACTGCGGGCGGAGCCGCTGTAGGCGCCGTTGTGGGTAAAGTAGCAGGAAATACTGCATTGGGAGCGATCATAGGCGCCGCAGTAGGTGGCGTTAGCGGCACCTTAATAGGTAAGAAAATGGACAAACAGGCCAGGGATATCGAAAACAGGGTTCCCGGCGCCAAGGTAGAGCGTGTGGGGGAAGGTATTGTGGTGGAATTCAGCGACAAAATACTGTTTGGTTTTGATCAGTCTAACCTGTCAGCATCAGCGGAAGGCAACCTGGATAAACTGGTTGGTGTATTGAAGGAAAATCCTGATACGGATATTGAAGTACAAGGGCATACTGATAGTAAAGGGGCTGATGCTTACAATATGGGCCTTTCTGAAAGAAGGGCCAGTTCGGTAGCTTCTTATTTGCGGAATCGTGGGGTTAGCGCTTCACGGGTTACGACGAAGGGTTATGGAGAAACAGCACCTGTAGCCAGCAATGATACGGAAGAAGGCCGGGCGCAAAATCGCCGTGTCAACTTCCTGATCACTGCGAATGATAAGATGAAACAAGATGCGAAGAAAGAGGCCGGCAATTAATAGTCAGGTTGTTATTTAATAACAAACACACCACGGCAAGAAAGCATAAACAAAATCAATAGCAAATGAAAACGAAAGTAATCGTACTGATCGCTGCTTGTTTGGCAGGAACCTTTATCTCCCAGGCACAAACTAAGAAATCCGCTGCAGGAACTACCACGTTTGGAATCCGTGCCGGTGTTAATTTTCAAAATCTGAATGGAAAATTTGCCGGCAGTGACCTGGACAATAAAATCAAGGTGGGCTTTAATGCCGGAGTAAACGCTGAAATTCCAATTGCTGATGAGTTCTATCTGCAGCCCGGTCTATTGTTCAGCAGCAAGGGCGCCAAGGCTGACAACAACTCGGATACCAAGGTGAATATCAATTATCTTGAATTACCAGTTAATGTTGTTTACAAGACGATCCTGGGTACTGGCAACTTATTACTGGGTGCCGGTCCTTATGCAGCGTATGCATTAGGAGGTAAAATCAAAACAAACAATGGCAATGTTGATCTGGAATTTGACAGTAACCTTAAGCCAGGAGAAATTCTGAAGTATGGTTATACGTTCAAACGTTTCGACTTTGGCGCCAACCTATTGGTTGGATATGAATTCAGTAATAAGTTCTCGGCTCAACTGAATGCGCAATTGGGTCTTGCCAATATTAGTCCAAAGATAGATGGGCTTGACAAAAAGGATTACAGAACAAAGAATACGGGCTTTGGCATTTCGCTGGGCTACCGGTTATAATGGATCTATAAAGCCATCAGGCACTTTATTCGGCAGGCTGTCCCCAGGGGGCAGCCTGTTTTGTTAAGGGCTGATAATGAGCCCCTACCCCGGCTGGTTGAGGGTTTGGCAATTCTTTTGAAAAGAAATTTGGAAATTTATTACCGGGTTATATCTTTGCACCAGTTCTTTTACATCTCTTATCAAGAAAGGCTGAGGGAAATGGCCCTGCGAAGCCTTGACAACCTGTCGCGCTACCAAGCGCGATAAGGTGCCACGTCCAGCTCCGACGTAAGTCGGAGACAGATAAGTCAGACCAATAGCTTCAACATTACTGTAACAACATAATTGAAAAGCTCTTCTGACTGATCGGAAGAGCTTTTGTTTTATAACCCTTACCTACCGGTAAGGGGTTAATTGCTCACCCACCTGGTGAGCTTCACTTAAAAAAACTCTTCCGAAGAACTACTCTTGATAAGTGCTGTCGCAGAACCCTGTATAATCACAACATTTAACATCGTTCAGGCCCCTCCTTATGGCTGGGCAGAACAAAAAACTGTTTATCATGCAAGCGACAACACAACTCATTCACAGCATTCCTGTAGATCCTTTAACCGGCGCGGTATCGGTACCTATTTACCAAACTTCCACTTTTGTACAGGAAGCGCCGGGAGTTAACAAGGGTATGATTATGCCCGTAGTGGTAACCCAACGCGGGCCGTGCTCGAAAACCTGCTTGCCAAACTGGAAGGCGGGGCAACAGGTCTTGCTTTCAGCAGTGGGCTGGCTGCTATTGATGCTATTGCCAAACTATTAAAGGCGGGTGATGAAATAGTAGCGGTAGATGATATTTATGGTGGCGCCTACCGGTTGTTTACGCAGGTGTACCAACAATTTGGTATTACGATTCATTTTGTAGACACGTCCGACCCGGAAAAAGTATTCAATGCCATTACCCCAAAACAAAGCTGATCTGGCTGGAAACGCCTACCAACCCAACGCTGAAAATATCGGATATTGAAGCTATTGCTAAAATTGCCAAAGCGAATAACTGTTTGCTTTGTGTAGACAATACGTTTGCCTCCCCTGCTTTGCAGAAACCGCTTGGGCTGGGAGCAGATATCGTAGTGCATTCAGCTACCAAATACCTGGGTGGTCATAGTGACCTGATTGCCGGAGCTGTAATAACCAAAGACAAAGCATTGGGCGACAGGATAAAATTTATCCAGAATGCCTGTGGCGCTATCCTGGGGCCTTTCGATAGTTGGTTGGTGATCCGGGGTATTGAAACGCTTCACCTGCGCCTGCGGCAGCATTGTGCTACGGCACAAGAAGTAGCCGGGTTCCTGGAAAAGCATCCGGCAGTTGATAAGGTGTATTATCCAGGGCTCAAAACGCACCCCAATCACGAGATCGCTAAAAAAGCAAGCCAAGGGTTTTGGGGGCATTGTTTCCTTTAGCCTGAAAGAAGATACCCTTGAAGCTGCCACCCGATTTGCTACCTCAACACAACTGTTCAAGCTGGCTGAAAGCCTGGGTGGTATTAAGAGCCTGATCAGTCATCCGGCTACGATGACGCATAAGTCGATCCCTGCCGACAAACGCCAGGCAGCTGGTGTATCGGATAGCCTGGTGCGCCTGAGCATTGGACTGGAAGAGGCGGAAGACCTGATCATCGATTTGCAGGAAGCATTGGACGGATTGACGGTACGTACTACAGCTGCTTTACAAAACGAACTGGCATAATTCATCAACACAATAAAAACATGGCTTCGGAAATAACAAAAGAACCGGTTAAGACGTACAAGGACATCGACAGTAGTCTCTTAATCGGCATCCCCAACCCTACTACGCAGGCTTACGAGATCAAGATCAAGATCCCTGAATTTACGTTCCTCGGGGTGAAAGAACAGCCTGATTTTGCGGTTATCTACCTTACTTTTTATCCTAAAAAGAAGATCATCGAATTAAAGTCTTTCAAGCATTATGTTTTCCAGTTGCGGAATATCGTAGTATCGTACGAACGGCTGATAAACATTATTTATGATGATCTGTTAAAGGTATACGATCCGGAAAGGTTAAGGCTGGTCATGATCTGTAATCAAGGGGTGGTATCAGTTCCAAGCTTACGATCGATTCGGACTGGAAAACAAGGGGCGGACAGGAGAAGTTCAACGATTGGCAGATCATTGAAGATGAATGGTCGGTAAGCATGTAATGCAGCAAATTTGAAACAGGCGATTGCCGGTGCAATAAGGAACAATAACAACAACAAATAACAGTTCAGGAACAAAAAAATCGCAACAGCAAATGGACGCTCATAAACAGTTAACAATTGGTTTATTTGGATTCGGAGTAGTGGGAGAAGGATTGTATAAGGTATTGCAACAAACGCCTTCGCTGAAAGCCACGATTAAAAAGGTATGTATTAAAAATCCTGGTAAAAAAGGGATGCGCCGGCTGAATTATTTACTACGGATAAAGATGTATTATTGAATGACCCGGAAATCAATGTCATTGTAGAAGTGATCAATGAATCGGAACCAGCTTTTGACATTGTATCGACCGCGCTTAATAATGGTAAGGATGTAGTAAGTGCCAGCAAGAAAATGATTGCAGAACATCTGCCCGAATTATTGGGACTGCAGCAAAAGACAGGTCGTTCTGTATTGTATGAAGCGGCAGCCTGTGCTTCGATCCCGGTAATCCGGAACCTGGAAGAATATTATGACAATGACCTGCTGCACTCGATCAAGGCTATTGTTAACGGCTCGACCAACTTCATTCTTACCAAAATGTTTGAAGACAAGTTGGATTATCAACAAGCGGTATTGCTGGCACAGCAACTGGGTTTTGCAGAAACGGATCCCAAATTGGATGTTGAGGGGTATGATGCTGCCAATAAATGGACTTTCCTGCTTACGCATGCTTATGGCATTGTAGAAACTACCGACAATATTGTATTTAATGGCATTCAGAACATCCAGGGAAGTGATGCTACGGTAGCCGCCGAGAAACATTTTGACATCAAGCTGGTAGCACAAGCCAAGAAATTACAGAATGGTAAAGTAGCCGCCTTTGTGTTGCCGCAATTCATCAAGCACGACGACCACCTGGCTTTTGTTAAAAATGAATACAATGGGGTGGTGATCGAAAGTGGCTTTGCGGACAAACAATTTTTCTATGGTAAAGGAGCCGGCAGCTTTCCTACCGCTTCTGCTGTATTGAGCGACCTCTCGGCCTTGCGTTACCAATATAAATATGAATACAAGAAATTATACCACCACGTTCCGCAGGAACTCACTACCGACTTTTACGTACGTGTGTATGTAAGTTTTGATGACTGGAAATACATTCCCAAGGAAAAATTTGAATGGATAGAAGAATGGCATGCAGAGACAGACCGCAAATACCTGGTAGGTGTGTTGCCATTTAAAGAATTACGTGACAATGGATGGTGGAGAGAAAACAATACTTCGCTTATCCTTTCACCAGAGGCTATTATAGAAGATGTGGAAATACGTAAGTTGAAAAGAAGAGCCTGGAGCTGGCTGGAATTATATAAGATATGGCTCGCCTTTATTGCAAGCCGGAGGCTTGCCAATAGACTCACTCGCCGGAGGCGAGCGAGTGTTAAGGAGCCGGAGGCAAGTGAGTGTTAAGAGAGGCAAGTGAGTGTTAAGCATATAGCTCGCTTTTTAATAAAGATTTTTGTTCGTCTGTTTTTTGTTGTTGTTTTTGCATGAAGAACAAAGAGGCTGTCAAAGAAAGGGACAGCCTTTTTCATTTTATAGCTCTATATGGCGTGTAATAGAATAGCGTCTTGTGAGATAAGTAAAAAGAATGGTTAAATTAACCGATGAAGATTTTGAAGCAGGCTTTTGCCTGTTTCCAGGTACTGTGTATGAATTGTTAGGTTTTACCTCTGGTAAAGAGGATACACTTTGCGTTGTTCACAGATAACCATTTATTGTAGGGGGCAGCCAGATCTTGAAAATATCAAAGAGCTCTTGACTTTTAATGGTTTTGAGAATACCAGACGGCAGGACTATTATAACAAGGAAATTGGATTGGAGTTAGAAGATATGCCTGATAAAAACGTGATTGTCAAAGACGACTTATCATTTTTCATTGATACCGTCTTTTATATCATGGAAAGAAAATAAATCTCACGGAACGATTGGTGACATTGTCGCTATTTCATCTATCAATTGCTTTACAGCATTAATACGATTAATCAATTTATTTAATTTGTTAGGCAATCTGCCGACGGACTCCAATTAAGAAAAGGCTTACAGCAATGTGAGCCTTTTTTATGCTGCATATTGTATACATATTATACTCCATCATACGCGATCGATACTGCCTAGGTCATACCGGATCAAGTCAAATTATTGGGGATGTTTTTTCACGTACGGGTTCGAACCTCATATCAGCACTTGGTAAATACTCACAAATCTGCCTTCGCTAATTGCGCAGGCTTAATTATTTTTAGCGCATGAATTTCTTATCCCAACTCAAAGAGCTAGCCAATATTTACGATCTGCAGGCAATGGATAACCTTGTAGAATTCCTTACACCTGTTCAACCGGAAGAAAACAAATAAGCTATCATTGATAAAACAGTTTCATACTTTGAATTCAATTCTTTATTTCCATGTATCACAGACTGCCTAGATATCTGCCTCTAGTGGCTATATTTTTGAGTCTCTTTTTGCCTTATTTTTTACAGGCACAAGAGCCGAGATACCAGCTTAGGCAATTTACTCCCAACCAAGGGTTACCAAGCTCGGAAGCACATGCTATACTATGTGATTCCAAAACTATTTGTGGATTGCAACAGACCACGGTGTTTGCCGCTATGATGGATATTCTTTTGAAACTTTTAATTTGCCTGATAACTCCGTTCTTTCGCTGTACGAGGATTATAAAAAAGAATATGGGTGCTTACATTTTCCGGAAAATTATTTATTTATGAAAATGACAGGTTTCACCCATACAAATACAATAATACTATTTTAAAAATTCAGCAAGGCCGTGTGTATTGCCGTATAGCAGTGGATTTGGATGAAACAGTTTGCCTTGGATTGCAATTCGAAGGTTTGATAACTATCGACTCATCCGGCAATGTTAGGAATGATTTTACAGAGAGCGACAAGTTAACCTATAAAACATATCAATCTAAAACAGGCGAATATATAACCTATATTAAAACAGCTAATGTTGCAAAGAGAAATCATGTGAGTTCTATATTGGAGTTTTCAGAGAATGGAAAAGATCATTTCGTCAGACTAACGGAATTGATACCTGGAAAAAATCGAACACAAATCCATTACAGAACGGCGGCTTCTTGTTTTATTCCGGGGCTTACTTAGTGAAAATAAGTGGAAAAAAATTGTAGAAAAGAAAATCGATGCTGATATACTTGATGTATTCGAGGACAAAAATGGCCAGATATGGGTTTCTACGGTACTTGCCGGCTTTTTTATACTGGATAAAGATTTAAATATCAAAGAACATTATCTGAACGGGCTTACTGTTACTTCTATTGAAATGGATCATGAAGAGGGGATGTGGTTTTCTACCTCGTCGCAGGGGTTTTTATTTACGAACCACGATGGTTCGCAATTTTAAAATAAAAACGATTTTTTCAATTATCCTTTTACTGATTTGGCTGCAGAGGGCGACTCGGTAATATGGATAGGTTCTATCAGTGAAAACCTCTACCGGTATACCATTGGCAATAGTATTGAAATAATAAAATTGCCGGTTTCGCATATGTATGATATTGTTCCCGGGCCTACCCCAAAAGGATATATGTGGCTGCATCCAACTCTACCTTAACAAAAAATGATCCATTTAAGGCGAAGCGATTCAAAGATCTTGAAATTGTTCCCGTTTTCGGATCCACCCAATTGATAAGAAGCGGCAGCGGTTTTATAGTGGGAACCAACTACGGAATAAATGACAATGATTCGCTGTTGTTAACCGAAAAATGCGCGTGTCCGCAATATACCGCGATAGTCATAACAGATTGCTCTTAGGAAACAACTCAGGTCTTTGGTACGTCAGCAATCGAACCGCGATGCTATATGACTCCTCAAATAAAATTTTACGATCAAGAATTACCGACATAGGAGAGTTTCGCAACAAATATCTATGCCTCGGTACAAGGGGTAATGGTTTTATAATGATCACTGCCGACTCATTGTACCAACTCTCGGAAAACGATGGCCTGGCAAGTAATAATATTCGTAAAATTTATTTTGATAGTAGTTATATATGGATCGCCACCAATAAGGGTGTAAGCAGATTGTCGGTCTCCTTTAATCCGGTAAGATTTATCATTCAGAATGTTGGTGTTCGGGAGGGCTTTTGTCAAATGAAATAAATGACATTCTCCAAGTGAATAAACAGGTGTTTATTTCAAGCAACGCCGGCCTTACAGTAATGGATGCTACAATTTTTCAAAAAAGAGGCAGGATAGCATGCCCTTTTACATTTCATCAGTAAAGATTAACGGCGAAACTGTAAAAACAACAACACTTATAATCTATCGTATAAACAGCGGAAGCTCGAATTGTTCTATACTGCACTCAGCTACCGAAGTAATGGCGATATCCAGTACAGGTATCGATTGAGTAAACCCGGATTTACCTGGTCGTATACTTCCGCCAGGGAAATTTTTTTGACCCTCTTCCGTATGGCGATTACAAACTGGAGATACAGGCTAAACTGAAGGACGGAATTTGGACGGGGCAGAACCTATTGTCAATTGATTTTAGTGTCCGCCCCCATTCTGGCGAGCCATATGGTTTATTGTTTTAGCGATACTGATTGTTGCCGCAGCCATTTTTATGACTATTCGCTGGCGCATAATGCAAATTCGTCGAAAAGAGGAAGAGAAGACTGCAATGAACAAAAAGCTGGTGGAGTTGGAAATGAGAGCGCTTCGGGCTCAGATGAACCCTCATTTCATTTTTAACGTTTTAAGTTCCATTCAATACTATATATTATACAATGATTCGATTTCGGCGCAAAATTATCTTAGTAAGTTTGCACGCCTGATAAGAATTACGCTCGACAATTCGCGTGTGACTTTTGTATCTCTTGAAAAAGAGCTGACATTGTTAAGGCTATATTTGGACCTGGAGAATCTACGGTTTGAAGAAAAATTTATGTATGAAATTGACGTTGATGCAGGAATTAACCAGAATGATGTATTGATACCCAATTTGTTGTTGCAGCCTTATGTTGAGAATGCAATAAAACATGGGTTCAGAGGCAGACTGGGTTCATTTCTTTCTGTCAGGCTGTGGCCCAGCCAAGGTAAGATCGTTTGTACAATTACAGACAATGGAATAGGACGGGTTGAAGCTGCCAAAGCAAATAATTACGAAATCGATGGGCATGTATCTGCAGGTACTTCAATTATTAGGGACAAAATTGAAGCGCTGAAAATACATTTTAACTATCACCTGTCTTCAAACACGATCGATGTCATGGAGGAAGGTGTGGTTACAGGAACTCAAGTAATTTTAGAAATCCCCGAAATAATGCCGTACAAATGATAAAAGCCATACTTGTAGACGATGAGATCAAAAGCAGGTTTACCCTTCAGAAGTTACTGGAAACTTATTGCCCGGAAATTTCTGTTGCCGGTAGCTGCGCTGATATAGGAGCTGCTTACAAATTGATAACCGATACAAAGCCTGATATATTGTTTCTTGACATAGAGATGATCGGGACAACAGGTTTCGACCTGGTGGAAAGGTTTGATACACCCGATTTTCACATAATATTTGTCACAGCTCATAGTCAATATGCTATAAAAGCCTTTAAATTTTCTGCCATAGATTATTTACTAAAGCCGGTAGATGTTGATGAACTGGTGTTTGCGGTAAAAAGGTAAAAGACAGGCTTAGTGAATCAGGGCAAAAGAAAAATACATTTAAAAAATGCTTTCATTGCGAACTGTCGGGCGCGGGATTTATATCGATCCGGATGATATAATTGACCTTGAAGCAGATGGCAGCTATACAAAGATCAGTTTACAGAATGGCGAACAACATTACCTGTCCCAAAATCTTGCCTCTTACGGGCGTCAGTTGGATCCTGATCTGTTTGTACGTATACACAAATCTCGCATCATTAATTTGAAGCATTTGAAGGAGGTAAATCAATACGAAAGTTTTGTAGAAATGAATGATGGCCGTCAGTTCACCATTTCACGCAGGAGCAAAGACCATTTTGTGGCACTCTTAAAAAAACACACCGTTCGTGAACCCCTCAATACCGTCTATAAATCCGTTTCGCTGCCCCTGTTCTATCCTTTAAATTTTTATTGGTTATTTGCTGCTCTAAACAAAAATGGGCTTATATGAAAATCCGTTTGTATGGCATTTTACTGCTTATGTTATTTTTATGTACATCAATTCTTTATTCCTGTTCCAAAGATGGTAATCCAAGTTCCCCGGAAAAAACTCCTGAACAGATATTGACGGGTGTTTCTTGGAAAATTGACGAGATCAGAAGCCAGATAGGTAATATTCCATATTCCTATAAAAGGGGCAGTCCAAATCATGAGCTGGACAATGAATATATTACTTTCAGAAATGATCATACCGGCACTTATGTAGCACCAAATGGCACACAATACCAGATTAGCACATGGAACTTTGTTGATTCTCCCAAAACCAAACTCCAGTATACTATTGCGTTTTCAACGCCCCTGGTGGTTAATTGGGAAATTATGGCAATGAAGCCTGACAATATTAAATATGGCGAATATCATGTTTCAAAAGATGGTCCCTCTTTGGCCTATGCTACACGTATCCCAAGGTAAAGCAGCCCGAAAAGGTACTTCTCAATAATTAATAATACTATCCTTCTAAAGATCCACAATATAATGCGGATCTTTAGAAGGATAGTATTATTTGCACTGACAGTTATCTATGAAGTGTTTTTAGTACTACTACGATTAAAGAATGTTGTTACTTGGTTCGACAATCTGCCGGCGGACTCCGCTAAAAAGGAAGCCGTCTCCTATGTTAGCAAAAACATGGAGGCAGCCTCAATTATTTATGGGGGCTTTTAGTTCGGTATGGCAGGTGTGTATACATTGATCTAATACCTGCTTTGCAAAAAGGACCTCAGTGCTTCATAGTTGGCCTCTACCAGGTGGCTTTGTTTATCCAGGGTTATCATGTCCTGCACCACGGGAGGTAAGGGAATGGTCTCTCCTATTACAGGTTCTACTACATCATAAAACTTCACAGGATGGGCAGTTTCCAGGAAAATGCCTTGCTGACCAGGATGCTGCCCCAGGTATCTTTGAAGGGCCAGGTAAGCCACGGCACCATGGGGATCGGTGAGGTAGTGGTATTTTTCATATACTTTTTTGATGGTCGTTTTGGTTTCCTCGTCTGTTATGGAATAACTGCTCAATACATTTTTCAAGGCACCAAATTCCTGGTGGAAAAGCTCCAGTATGCGCACAAAGTTGCTGGGATTACCCACATCCATGGCATTTGATAAAGTAGGGACTGCTTGTTTGGGTTGGTATTGGGCCCCTTCCAGGTATTGGGTTACCACATCATTGGCATTGCAGGCGGCAATAAAGTGTTTTACGGGCAATCCTGACCGATGGGCCAGGAGACCAGCACAGATGTTTCCAAAATTACCGCTGGGCACACAAATAACAGGTGGATTCTTTTTATCGTTCCATTGCTTCCAGGCCAGGGCATAATAGAATTGTTGGGGCAGCCAGCGGGCTACGTTAATAGAGTTGGCGGAGGTAAGAAATATATTGCTGGTGAGTAGTTCATCAGCAAAAGCCTGTTTAACCATGCGCTGGCAATCATCAAAGCTTCCTTTTACTTCCAGCGCCTGGATATTTTTCCCCAGGGTGGTAAGTTGTTTTTCCTGTACGGTGCTTACTTTACCTGAGGGATAGAGGATCACGACTTCCACCCCGGAACATCATAAAAGCCATGGGCCACGGCTCCACCTGTATCGCCAGAGGTTGCTACCAGTACCACCACTTTACCTTTTTGCTCCCGGGCAAAATATCCCAGGCAGCGGCTCATAAACCTGGCACCTACATCTTTAAAAGCTAAAGTAGGCCCATGGAATAGTTCCAGGGAATAGACAGGCTGCTGTACAGCTACCAGTGGTATGGGGAAATTGAGGGTTTCCTGCACAATGCGCTCCAGCTCTTCATCGGGCATGGCGCCTGCCACATAAGGCTTTATTAACCGGAGTGCTATTTGTTCGTTGGTGTACTGCTCAATATGATCAAAGAAAGGTTGTTCAATTTGGGGAATATGCTCCGGAAAATACAATCCTTTATCCGGGGCCTGTCCTTTGATGGTGGCCTCTTTAAAATCAACGTCGGGCGATTGTTTATTCAAACTATAATACCGCATATAAGAATTACTGATTATTAATTATTGATTATTGGGCTACAAAGCTTTCGTCCCTAAAGGGACGGAATACAACGAGCTGCCTGTTGAGCAATCTTTGCAGCTCCCCCTTTATTCACTATCGGCTACAAAGCTTTCGTCCCTAAAGGGACGGAAAACAACGAGCTGCCTGTTGAGCAATCTTTGCAGCTCGCCCCCTTTATTCACTATCGGCTACAACTTTCACGCCTTCATAACTGATGGTGGTTACATAGGTTTTAAAATCTATGCCCAGTTTTACATACACTTCGGTCATTACGTACTCCACTTGTTGTGCGGTGCTTTCCTCGCGGCTTAGCATAAAAATAGACGGCCCGGAACCTGAAATACCACCGCCCAGGGCGCCTGCTTCCTTGCTGTATTTTTTACTTCGTCAAACCCAGGTATGAGTATGCTGCGCACGGGCTCTATGATCACATCTTCCAATGACCGGCCAATAAGGCCATAATCGTTCTTCATAAAACCGGCTACCAAACCAGCTATATTGCCCCACTGCTTGATGGCACTTTTCAATTGTACTTCTTTGCGCAGTATCTGACGGGCATCGGAGGTTCTTACTTCAATCTGCGGGTGAACTACTGTTACATACAAAGGTGGTGCGGTTAGCTGTACGATGTCCAGCGGAAAAATAGAACGAATCAGGGTAATACCACCATAGATGGCAGGCGCTATATTATCAGCATGTTTTACACCGCTGGCCACCTTTTCGCCATTCATGGCAAACCGCACGAGGTCTTCATTGGAAAGATATTACCTAATAGGTGATTGGCGGCCACCACAACACCCGCCGAGCTGGCAGCACTGGAACCCAATCCGCTACCCGGTTTTATGCGTTTATCGATGGTGATATCAAAACCGGGGGCATCGGTTACTTCTTCCAACATGGCCAGGAGGGCAGCGCCTGCCACATTCTTTTCGGGCTCTACGGGCAGCTGATAGCCATCGGTGTGTTGAATGACAATGCCTGGTTGATCGCGCAGGCGTACCGACATAAGGTCCTGGGGGCGATGGAGGGCCATACCCAACACATCAAATCCACATACCAGGTTGGCTACGGTGGCTGGAGCAAACACTTTTACACCGGCTAGCTTACCACGGGACGCTGAATGAGGGGATAATTTATTTCCTACTTGTTCTTTCATCTTAAGATTTTTAAAGCATTTTAGATTTGAAGGTGAGCCGCCCTTCAGCACTGCATTACTCTACGGCAGGGCGACCCACCTTTAATGGCCGAAGGGAAGCCGCCCTTCAGCAATGCAATGCTCTACGGCAGGGCGACCCACCTTTTAATGGCTTAATGGGCTGCCCGGATGATATCAGCAAAAACACCAGAAGCGGTTACTTCGGCACCTGCGCCGGCTCCTTTCACCACAAGGGGTTGCTCTGCATAACGATTGGTGTAGAACAATACCACATTGTCTTTCCCGTACAGGTGATAGAAATCATGCCGGGGATCGATATGCTGCAACCCTACGGTGGCTTTACCATTCTCATACTTTGCTACAAACTTCAACTTTTTGCCAGCTTTCACGGCCTCTTCATACAAGGCGGCAAAATGAGCTTCCTGTTTAGCCATCTCTTCATAGAAATGATCCACGCTACCCTGCATACAGGAAGGAGGCATAAAGGTGGTATTGGTGATATCGTCCATTTCGAGTCTTTCGCCAGTTTCGCGGGCCAGGATCATAATTTTACGCATCACATCGGTGCCGCTAAGATCAATCGTGGGTCGGGTTCGGTATAGCCTTCGTCCTGAGCTTGTTTCACGACCCCGGCAAAGCTTTTCTGTCCATTATAATTGTTGAATACAAAGTTCAGGGTTCCACTCAACACGGCTTCAATCCGATTCACCACATCACCGCTGCGTAACAGGTCATTCAAAGTACCTATCACGGGCAGGCCGGCTCCTACGTTGGTTTCAAACAGGAATGCGGCATTGTATTCCCTGGCCAGGTCCTTCAGTTTTTTATAATAAGCATAGGCTGAGGAACAGGCTACTTTGTTACAGGCCACGACGGAAATGCTCTTTTCAATAGCTGTGCATAGCAGGTAGCTACCTGGTCATTGGCAGTCACATCGGTGAACACGGAATTACGCAGGTTCTTTGAGCGCACAATTTCCATGAACCTCTTTAACTGCATGGCTTCACCGCGCTCCAGTTCTTCCTTCCATTTGGAGAGGTTGATGCCTTCATCATTAAATACCATTTTACGGCTATTGGCAATTCCAATCACACGCACCTGTAATCGCAATTGTTCCTGCAGGTAGGATTGTTGTTGTTGCAATTGGGATAATAACTTGCTTCCTACATTCCCGGCTCCTGCTATGAACAAGTTGACTTGTTTATAGGTGGTTTCAAAGAACTCTTCATGCAATACGTTGATGGCTTTCTTTACATCCACGGCGGCGATGACAGCCGAGATATTGCGTTCGGAAGAACCTTGTGCGATGGCCCGGACATTCACGCCATTGCGCCCTATGGCGCCAAACATTTTGCCACTAACACCCGGATGGCTTTTCATGTTATCGCCCACCAGGGCAACGATGGACAGTCCCGGTTCAACCAGGAGTGGTTCTACTTTCCCGGTTTCGATCTCATAAGCAAAGGCTTTATCTACTGCCGCTTTTGCATCGGCGGCCATTGCTTCATCAATACCAACGCAAATAGAGTGTTCAGAAGAACCCTGGGTAATCAGGATCACATTGATCTGCTCTGTAGCCAGGGCTTCAAAGAGTCTTTTGGAAAAACCGGGAATGCCTACCATGCCAGGCCCTTCCAGGCTTAGTAAAGCTATTTTATTAATGCTGGTAATACCGCGGATATTATTGCCATTTTTCTTCGATCCTACGTTTTCGATCACGGTACCATGTGCATCGGGCTCAAATGTGTTTTTGATCCATACAGGGATACTCTTATTCATGACGGGTTGGATGGTGGGCGGATAAATCACTTTGGCGCCAAAATGGGATAGCTCCATGGCTTCCTGGTAAGAGATATGAGGAAGTGCTTTGGCATTTGGCACCAGCCTGGGATCGGCGGTCATCATACCGCTTACATCGGTCCAAATTTCCAATACTTTAGCATCTAATGCGCTGGCGAGGATGGCAGCGGTATAATCGGACCCTCCCCTTCCCAAGGTAGTAGTAAGCCCTTCGGGATTGGAAGCCACAAAGCCAGGCAATACAAAGAGGTTTTCGGATGCAGCAGCAAAGTAGGTACGGATATTAAAATCGGTTACGGGAAAATCAACGGCAGCGAAGCCGTGGTTGGAATCGGTAATAATGAGCTCTCTGGCATCTTTCCATACGGCATCGGTACCGGCGGCTTTGAGGCGGGCGGTAACAATTTGTGATGAGATCAGTTCTCCAAAGCTTACGATACGATCGCGGGTGCGATCGGATAATTCGCCCAGGAGGAAAACACCATTACAGATGTCTTCTATTTCATTACATCGTTGTTTTACCCAGCTTAAAATACTGCTTTGTTTAGCTACGGGTACCAGGGCCTTCACAGCTTCAATATGCCGGTGTTCGATGGTGGCCAATACTTCTTTATAGGATTCGTCGGCCAGGGCAGCCAGGGTTCCTGCCTTTAACAGGTTATCGGTTACGCCGCCAAATGCGGATATTACTACCAGGGTTTTATTGTGTTGTATTATTCTTTGAAGAATAGCTACTACTTTATTGATATTATCGGCATTGGCAACAGAAGTGCCACCGAACTTTAAGACCTGCATATCGAGTATGATTAGTTGATTATAAGTTATTGATAAATAGACTATACCAGTCCCAGGTACGATCAGCTAAAAGCCCAAATGGTAATATGGAAATGTACAACCCTTAGCGGGTCGTAATTGTAGTAGTCGTTGTTGTAGCCGTAGTAGCTACAGAGGAGGTGGAGGAAATGATATGTACGTGTGCGTGTACCACTTATTAAACAGGTGATCAAATATACGCAATTTAGCAATAACAAGTGTTAGTTTCCAATGTTTCTGGAAAATTGGTCTACAGAATGAGTAGGGAATAGTGAGGGGCGTGCAGCCAGCGGGGAGTGGTGAGAGGCGTGGGGCTGGTGGTGCGGGGTGAGATACGCGTCGTGAGTAGTAAGTGGGTATTTGCTTTGCTGGTGCTTGAAAGGCTGGTATTGATCTTTTTGGGTTCTTGATTTTTCATCGTACTTTCATTCCCCATTTGTGTTGCTGCTTGTTATATGTATCAATTGATTATTGCCTAAAATACATTCCATATGGACCATCAGTCGACGAGAGGACTGCAGCAATTTAAGAATTACGTTGGTATTAAATTCCAGCTCTACAACAGCCTTTTTACATCACTTCCATTTCACCGTATTGAGAAAACAGGGATCCTGTTATCGCTATTATTAAATAATTGTGAAGAGGGCTATAAGCATAAGTTAAGCCCTACTCAGATCATTGAAGAATTCTTTGAAAAGCATACGATCTACCAGAAAGACCAGGACCGTTGTGATCTGTTGTTCCGGTTTATTCAATATGTGGAGCGTCAGGTAGTATTGTTTGATGCGCTGGAGGATGCTTCTTTCCGGGAAGTACAGGACATGAATGGCATTGGAACGCTTAAATACCTTGAGTCGGAGGTAATACAGGAAGGGGCGCAGGATAAACTGGCTGAAAAGTTGAAAGATTTTTCGATACGGATGGTATTGACGGCGCACCCGACGCAATTTTATCCGGGTACGGTATTGGGTATCATCAATGACCTGTCCAGAGCATTGGCGGACAATAATGCCAGTCAGATCAATATGTACCTGCAGCAATTGGGCAAAACACCCTTCTTTAAAAAGCAGAAGCCTACTCCATTTGATGAAGCGATCAGCCTGGTATGGTACCTTGAAAATGTGTTCTATCCTGCGGCTGGGCGCATTGTAACTTTCCTGAAGAACCAGTTTCCCCAGGTGGTACCAGATAATAACCCCATTATTACGATGGGTTTTTGGCCCGGGGGTGACCGGGATGGGAATCCTTTTGTAACAGCAGATACTACGCTTAAGGTGGCGGACCTGTTGCGGGGAAGCATCATTAAGTGTTATTACCTGGATGTACGGCGGCTGAAACGTCGCCTCACCTTTAAAGGAATCGATACGATACTGGCTGAGCTGGAAAAACAGCTATACAATAATATCTTCATTCCCGGTCAACGTACGGCGCTTACGAAACAAGGTATCCTGGACGAGTTGTACAAGATCCGTGAAATACTTACGTATCAACACAACGGGTTGTTCCAGCACCTGGTAGAGAACCTGATCAATAAGATCCAGGTATTTGGATTGCACTTTGCATCGCTGGATGTACGGCAGGAAAGTTCGGTCCACAATACGGTATTGGAAGCAATTGCTGCCAAAGAACAATTAATACCGGCCAATTATGCATCGTTATCTGAGCATGACAAGATCAATACGCTCACGAATTTAACGGGCACTGCGCATGCTGATCTTTATGAAGAAGGTGTTATTAAGGATACGCTGCAAAGTATTACTGCTATTAAGAGTGTTCAGGAATACAATGGACCAGAAGGGTCCAATCGCTACATCATCAGCCAGAGTAACAGTGCGCTGAACATCATGGAAGTTTTTGGCCTGTTCCTGTTGAGTGGCTGGACGAAGGACAAATTGGATATTGACATTGTTCCGTTGTTTGAAACGATTGACGACCTGGAAAGAGCTGCGGGGATTATGGAATCGCTGTATAAGAATGAGGTTTATCGTCAGCATGTGCAGCGCCGCAATCAGCGGCAAACGATCATGCTGGGCTTTTCGGATGGTACGAAGGATGGGGGTTACTTAATGGCCAACTGGAGTATTTATAAAGCCAAGGAGGAACTTACGAGCATATCGCGCAATTATGGCATTGATGTGGTGTTCTTTGATGGCCGGGGCGGCCCTCCTGCACGTGGTGGAGGTAAAACGCATAAGTTCTACTCCTCGATGGGTAACAATATTTCTAATAAAGAAATACAGCTTACGATACAGGGGCAAACGGTAAGTTCTAATTTTGGAACGGTAGATTCGGCGCAGTTCAATATTGAGCAGTTATTAAATGCGGGGATCTCCAACTATGTTTTTCGGCTAAAGAAAAGACGCTGCAACAGGATGATGAACAATTGCTGAAAGAACTGGCGGATGAAAGCCTGGAGGCCTACACTCAGCTCAAGAATCATCCTGATTTTCTTAATTACTTATCGCATATCAGTCCACTGAAGTTTTACAGTGAAACGAATATCGGCAGCCGTCCGGCTAAACGGGGCAGTTCGTCTAAATTATCCTTGAAGGACCTTCGTGCCATTCCTTTTGTAGGAGCCTGGAGTCAGTTGAAACAAAACGTAACGGGTTATTATGGTGTGGGCATGGCCTTGCAGGCATTGGATAAGAAAGGTAAGCTTCCTGCCATCAAGCAGCTGTATAAGAATTCGCAATTCTTCAAAACGCTGATCGACAACTGTGAGATGGCGATGAAGAAATGCTTTTTCCCGCTTACTGAATACTTATCGAATGACGCACGTTATGGGGAGATCTGGAATATGATCTTCCAGGAATATGAGTTGACGAAGAAATACATTTTCCAGCTTTCGGGGAAAAATGAATTGATGTATGATTACCCGGTAGAGCAAACGTCTATTACAACACGCGAAAGGATCGTATTGCCGCTGACGACGATCCAACAATATGCCATGACGCGTATCAGGCAGTTGGAAGAGCAGCAGGCGCCTGCTACGCACAAAGAAATCTTTGAGAAGCTGGTGATCCGGTGTTCGTTTGGTATCATCAATGCGGGGCGTAATTCGGCTTAGGCATAACACTTACAAAACTATACAGCAGGTGTCTCCATTGCAGGGGGCACCTTTTTTGTTTTAAGGCATTTCGCATTAATTGTGGCAGGGGCGCCAGGTGCCCGCTCAGTCTTTGTGAAAAGTGGCTGTTTTGGGGTTTGTCGCTATTAGCATACGCTATCCATAGGGAAGGTATACTGAAGCTATGGAGAAGGCATACTGAAGGGATACGGATTATTGATTACTGATTATTGATTATTACTCGTCAATTACTGGTTGCTTCGTACTTTCTCCTTTCCTTACTATTGTTGGCAGCTTGCTGCTGTCAGGCTGTCTTCCATTGGCTCCTGGCAAACATACAACACAGGGTATGCCAAATCCAAATGTGTAATTGTCGATTCGGTTATTTTTGGTCGAAAGCGCTATAAATCGACGTAATTGACGTCGATTTATAGCCGAAACGACATAAACCGGCAATGGGGTATTGGAAATGGGTACCTGGAAGTTGTATGTTTGTGTTGAACAGATCGACTGTGTGGACGGGGCCCCTAAGCACGGTTGATGGTAGAAGAAGTGTTGTGCAACACTGAATACAAGCTACGAGCGGCGAGCTTCGAGCTACGGGCTTTTAGGTTGTATGTGTGAGCGGTTAGCTTTTAGTTGTTAGGTTTTAGCATGTAGGAGTTAGCTGTAAACAAATTAGCTGTTCGTGGTTAGTGGTGCTGTTGGTTATTAACTACCACTGAGGGCTATTGCCACTGGTTATTCATTTTTCTGTACTGATGGACATCTCCGGTGAACGCCAGCCACTTATTAAAGCGAGATAGCAATCAGGAATGCAAGAAGGTGATGACGAGGATTTGGTTGATAGTTTTTAGCGATCGGCATAAACCAGTAACCTGGTTGAATAAATCTATTTTTTAACATTCAACAAATAAGGCTGCCTCCCACCGGGAGACAGCCTTATTTGTTTTTATTCCTTGGGGTTGTTTTTCAAAAAGGGAGACACCGGTCGCCCGGTGCCTCTCATTCTTAACAAAACAACACTAAACTCCTATGTGACTGTAAATAGCTCTGTGGAAAACAAGTGATCGTTGATGAAGATCCTACAGTTTGTGTTTTGTTGTAAAAACGGCTGATGAAAGTACCAGGCAATATTATTAATCAGTTATACTTAGAAATGATAAGCCAGTGCCAGCACGAAGCTGCCTGTTGATTTAACAGCCTCGCCATTTTTCTTTGAAAATACAGGGTACCACCGGGGGTAATTGTATTGTCTACTTTATCTTTTGCATTGTCAAACCTAAACTCTGGAATGATGGTCAGGTTATCAATTTTGAAATTAGCCGATAAAGTGGGGACAAAGAAACTAGTACCCAAGCCATCTACACCCAATACATTTTTCTTGTTATCGAAATATTCGGTGCGCAATGTTAAGCCAAACCAGTTAACAGGGTCTACATTGAGGTAGAGGGCAGCGCCATACCAGTTTTCGGAATCGCTCCATTTGTCAGTGGCATCTTTTGCGCTTCTTGATTGCAGTGATCCATTAACACCCAGGCTAAACTTGTCGGAAGCGGCATAGGTTGCAACTACATCATATTGGGACAATCGGGCTTTTTCGGCATATTTACCTCCCTGGTAGTTGAAGAAGGCTTTTAACTTACCATCTTTGGAACCGGTAGAGAACTGGCCAATAAACATTTTAGGGCAGCGCTGGCGCTTTTAAAATCGGTAGGGTTAGTAATACCCACCATTACGGCGCTGGTTCCACCCAGGCTGATATCGGCCTTTACACCTGTATGAAAGAAGGGACCATAAGAGAAGAGGTAGCTCATGCTGTAGTTCCTATTGAGATAGGCATCCAATACTTCATAGCCTACATGGGTGCCCCAGCTACCCATGGTGAATTTGATCTTATCGTTTACCGCATAGGTAAGATACAATTGCTTGATCACCACGGTTGATTTATCGTCTTCGCTGGCTTGCTCATTATAGGAGAATTCCTGTCCTCTTTTACCAAAGCCAAGGTCGGCAACGAGGCCTACTTTTCCGATGGAGTGTTCGGCTTTGAGGGAGATCATGCCCAGTTCGAAAGAATTGTGTGAATTGGTGAAACTGGTTTTATTGTTCCAAGGTTTCTCTTTGAAATTGTTGAAGTTGTATCTGTAGTATACATCAGCGGAACCGGAAAGGTTAAAATTGGATTTTTTGTTGAATCTTGCGAGAAAGCACACGTAGAACAGGCCACACCTATGGCCAATACAGAGAATTTTCTTAACATTGTTAAAGATTTTAAGTGTTAAAAGGAAAGGGTACGGCGGAATGAGCTTGTGTCAGAAGCTTATTTAGATGCTGTACCTTTTTCTTAATGTCCGCTCTCCACTAGTTTATCTTCCATTTTTCCATTATCGTGCACAAGCAAAGTACCCTGGAGGTATTTTTCGTTGTGTTGGGTAGCATCCAGACCGAGTTCTTCTTCTTCGGAAGATACGCGCAGGGGCAATATGAAGTTGATGAATTTGAAGATGATGAAGGACATGCTGAAGCTGAAGGCAACAGAAATGATCATGCCTTTGAATTGTGTCCACAGGAATCCTGCGTTACCCAACCACAAACCATCCGCACCCAGTCCGTTTACGGCTTTGGTAGCAAATACGCCTGTCAGCAGCATACCTACCATACCACCTACGCCATGGCAGGGGAAAACGTCGAGGGTATCGTCGAGCTTAGATTTTTGTTTGTAGTAGACTACAATATTGGATACGAGGGCTGCGATGACACCGATGGTGATGCTTTGTGGGATGGCTACAAAACCGGCAGCGGGGGTAATGGCTACGAGGCCTACCACAGCACCGATACAGAAGCCCAGCACGGAAGGTTTTTTACCTCTTAATACATCAAAGAACATCCAGGATAAACCAGCAGCAGCGGCAGCTGTATTGGTGGTAAAGAAGGCAGAAACGGCGAGGCTGTTAGCGCCTAAAGCGGAGCCGGCGTTGAAGCCAAACCAACCGAACCAGAGCAAACCGGTACCGATCAGTACATAGGGAATATTGGCAGGAGGTATTTCCTTGTGTTCCATGTGTACTTTACGGCGTTTCAGTACGAGTACGCCAGCGAGGGCTGCACAACCAGCAGAGATGTGAACGACGGTACCACCGGCGAAGTCGAGTACACCCATTTTGAACAGGAAGCCTTCAGAGTGCCAGGTCCAGTGTGCGAGGGGCAATATACCAGCAAGCTAAACAGGGCGATAAACAATATATAAGAAGTAAAGCGAATACGTTCAGCTACGGCGCCTACAACCAGGCCTGGGGTAATGATGGCAAACATGAGCTGAAACACGGCAAACAATGATTTTGGAATGGTTCCCCAGGGTTCGCCGGAGGCTACTCCCTTGAAGAATAAGTGTGTGGAGGGGTTACCGATCCATCCGCCCTGGGAATCGCCGAAGGCGAGGCTGAATCCAACAACTATCCACAAAACGCTTACTACACCAGCGGCGGCTACGCTCTTGATCATGGTGGAAATCACGTTTTTACGATGTACCATACCACCATAGAAGAAGGCAAGTCCAGGGGTCATTAAAAACACAAGGGCTGACGCGACCAGCACCCAGGTAATGTCGGCATTGTTGTAAGCCCCTTTTGTGTCTACATAATCAGGAACGGCGGGGATAAAGATCGCAATGACCGCTACGGCTGCCAAAACGAGGAAAGGCGCCACCTCTTTAAAGGTGATTTTTTCATACCAGTTGATTTTAGTTGTTAAATTAAGAATGAGTTGCATGTGTTACTGTGAATGTAATTTAGCATTTTTTTGCCTGTTCTTGACCACAGCACATATATGCATTTATTTATAATATTATTGTATTACAGCAGTTTTATGGGTTGAAACAATTATCCCACCTGAATTATAGAGAATTTCGAATATGGAAATAGAAAAAGCTGTCGTTTTTGGACAGCTTCTAAAAAATAAATTTTTAAAAAGGTAAACAAAGTCTCTACACTCGCATTATTGCTGGTATAATGACTCATTTACCAATATAAAATTACCGGTATGCGTGTTTGTGCACCCTAACGTGTATACATAACACAAAAGCCACCCACCTCATGGTGAATGGCTTTTTCAGCACTCTATGTTGTTTTGTTAAACGGCCATGATGATATTCTGGTCTCTGCTTTCCAGGAGGGATACGCCACCGCTCAGGAATTCATCCACTTTCCGGGCGCATTCGCGCCCTTCGCTAATGGCCCAAACTACCAGGCTTTGCCCACGGCGAACGTCGCCAGCAGCAAATATCTTCTGGATATTGGTTTGGTAGGCTTTTTCGGTGGCGCGCACATTACCCCGTTCATCCAGTTCCACACCCAGCTCATTGACCAGGCCGTCATGTTGGGGATGAACAAAGCCCATGGCGAGTAAAGCCAATTCGCAAGGAAGTTCGCGCTCGCTGCCGGCTACTTCTACGAATTGAGCGGGGCGGCCATCTTCGGTGATCTTCCATTCCAGGTCCACCACTTTCAACGCTTTTAAATTACCCTGCTCATCACCCACAAATGATTTGGTGGCAATGGCCCAGTGACGCTGCGCTCCTTCTTCATGAGAAGAAGATACTTTAAGGGTCATGGGGTAAGTAGGCCAGGGCATAAAGGTAGTTCTGCCTTCAGGCGGTTTGGGTAACAGTTCAAATTGGGTAACGGATAATGCTCCCTGGCGATTGGAGGTACCTACGCAGTCGCTGCCGGTATCACCTCCCCAATAACTACCACATTTTTACCGGTGGCGAAAATATCTTCGGAGAATATATTGCTTTCAATGGTTGGATTGGCCAGGGGATCCTTGCCAGCATTGCGCTTATTCTGTTGCTTCAGGAAGGTCATGGCATAATGAACGCCTTTCAACTCTCTGCCAGGAACAGGCAGGTCTCTTGGAACGGTAGAGCCTCCAGCAAGAACGATGGCATGAAACTCACGCAGCAGGTCATTGATGCTTACATTCACACCTACGTTGGCATTGCATTTAAAAGTAACGCCTTCTTCTTCCATCAATTGGATGCGGCGGTCGATCACCCACTTTTCAAGCTTGAAATCGGGAATGCCATAACGCAAAAGTCCACCTGGTGCATCATCGCGCTCAAATACGGTTACGGTATGACCGGCATAGTTGAGCTGGGCTGCTGCCGCTAATCCTGCAGGACCTGATCCTACTACGGCTACTTTTTTACCACTGCGCACGTTGGGCTTGCGTGGTTTTACAAAACCTTTATCGAAGGCTATCTCTATAATATGTTTCTCTATTTCTTCAATGGCTACAGGAGGCTGATTAATGCCCAACACGCAAGCGCTTTCGCAGGGTGCAGGACAGATGCGTCCTGTAAACTCGGGGAAATTATTGGTAGATGTCAGGATATCATACGCTTCTTCCCAGCTCTTGCGATAGATGGCATCATTGAATTCGGGGATCACGTTACCCAGGGGGCATCCGCTGTGGCAAAATGGAACGCCGCAATTCATACAGCGGGCGCTTTGCTGGTTCAGCTTTTCTTCACTGAAGCGTTCTACAAACTCGTTGTAATTTTTTACTCTATCCTGCACTGGCAATTTGCCTGGCAACTCTCTCGTAAACTCTAAAAACCCGATGGCTTACCCATTGTATTTTATAGTTTATTGTTGTTAGTCTAAGTTGTTTATAGTCGTTGATCATGGCATTACTTACCTGCCTGTACGGGTGCTTTTTTGCCTGCAGTACTTTCTTATAATCTGCCGGGAATACTTTCACAAAGTTCTTCAGCTGATTTTCAAAATCATCCAGTACAAACCTGGCAATGGTACTACCGGTATAAGCGTAATGCTTCATGATCATATCCTGCAATACTCTGGCGTCATCGGCATCAACGGGATCGAGGTCGACCATTTCGCGGTTGCAACGATCGGCAAACTGGGCCTTCACATCGTATACGTAAGCGATACCACCACTCATACCTGCGGCAAAGTTGCGTCCTGTTTCTCCCAATATTACGACGGTACCCCGGTCATGTATTCACAACCATGATCGCCGGTACCTTCTGTTACTACGGCAGCACCTGAGTTACGCACGCAGAAACGTTCGCCCGCTTTACCACGGATATAGGCTTCACCAGCGGTGGCGCCATAAAAAGCGGTATTACCGATAATAATATTTTCTTCGGGTACATAAGAGGCTTGCCGTGGAGGATATATAATGAGCTTTGCACCGCTTAATCCCTTACCAAAATAGTCATTGGCATCGCCTTCCAATTCGAGGGTAACACCCTTGGTATTGAATGCGCCAAAGCTTTGTCCTGCGGTACCAGCCAGGTTAAAGTGGATGGTATCGTCGGGTAAGCCGGCTGCTTTGTATTTTTGGTGATCTCGTTAGAGAGAATGGTACCGATGGTTCTATCGGTATTCTTTACTGTAAAGGAAGCCGCTACGCGCTCTTGCTTTTCCAGTGCCGGTTTGGCTGCTTCCAGCAATTGCCAGTCGAGCACATTAGCCAATCCATGATCCTGTGCTTCCTGGTTATACAAACCGGTGTATAAGGAAGCGGGTTCTTTATAGAGGATGGGTGACAGATCTAATTTGCTGTATTTCCAATGGGTGATATTGTCACGCATTTCGAGGGTATCAACCTGACCGATCATTTCATTTACGGTGCGGAAGCCCAGCTCGGCCATGATCTCACGCAGCTCCTGGGTAATGTATTTGAAGAAATTTACCACATGATCTGCATTACCAGAGAAACGCTTGCGCAGTTCGGGATCTTGTGTAGCTACTCCTACGGGACAGGTATTGAGGTGACACTTACGCATCATGATACAACCTTCAACCACCAAGGCTGCGGTGGCAACACCCCATTCTTCGGCACCCAGCAAGGCAGCAATAGCAATATCCTTACCGGTCTTCATCTGACCATCGGCCTGCAATACGATACGGCTGCGCAGTTTATTTTTACCAGGGTTTGATGTGCTTCGGCCAATCCCAATTCCCAGGGCAGGCCTGCATGTTTAATGGAACTTACGGGTGAGGCACCTGTTCCTCCATCGAAACCAGAGATCAGTACTACATCGGCCTTGGCTTTGGCCACACCGGCAGCAATGGTACCTACACCGGCTTTGGAAACCAGTTTCACGTTGATGCGGGCAGCACGATTGGCATTCTTCAGATCGAATATCAATTGGGCCAGGTCTTCAATGGAATAGATATCGTGGTGTGGAGGTGGTGATATCAAACCCACGCCTGGGGTTGAGTGACGTGTTTTACCAATCCAGTCGTCTACTTTATGGCCAGGCAATTGTCCACCTTCACCAGGTTTGGCACCCTGTGCCATTTTGATCTGGAGTTCGTCAGCTTCGGTGAGGTATTGGCTGGTTACACCAAAGCGGGCAGAAGCTACTTGCTTAATGGCGCTGCGCATGGAATCGCCATTCTCCATCAGTTCATACCTTCTTTCATCTTCGCCACCCTCGCCGGTATTGCTCTTACCGCCCAGGCGGTTCATAGCAATGGCCAAGGTAGTATGGGCTTCCCATGAGATAGATCCAAATGACATGGCGCCGGTAGCAAATCTCTTATAAATGTTCTCTGCGGTTTCTACTTCATCAATTGAAATAGCCGGGCGATTGCGTTTAAAACGGAACAGGCTTCTAAGTGTGCAGGCTTTTTCGCCCTGGTCATTAACCAGTTTGGTGTATTTCTTAAAGGTATTGTAATCACCCATCCTGGTTGAATATTGCAGGAGGTGGATGGTTTGGGGATTGAAGAGGTGGAATTCGCCTTTGCGTTTCCATTGGTACACACCGCCTACAGGGAGGCGATTGACGGGCACATCTTTGCGGGCAAAGGCAAAAGTGTGTTTGGCGAGTGTTTCTTTGGCTATTTCATCGAGGCCCATTCCTTCAATACGGGAAGTGGCGCCGGTAAAGTATTTATCAACGACTTCTTTATTAAGACCAATGATCTCCAGAATCTGTGCACCCTGGTAAGATTGCAGGGTGGAGATACCCATTTTGGAAAATACTTTCAGCAAGCCATCATTTACGGCTTTGATGTAGTTCTTCTTCAGGTGATCTGCATCGAGTGTGGTTTCCATCTTACCGGAGAGTTTCATATCGCGTATGGAAGACAATGCGAGGTAAGGGTTGATAGCGGTAGCGCCAAAGGCGAGTAAACAGGCAAAATGGTGTACTTCCCAAACATCGCCTGCTTCTACCACAATACCTACCTGACCACGCAATCCTTTGCGTATAAGGTGGTGGTGGATGGCGGCGGTAGCTAGTAAGGAAGGTATGGGTGCGTGTTCGGAATCAATGGCCCTGTCCTGCAGGATCAATACTTCAAAGCCATCCTGTGCTGCATCGACTGCGTAGCGGCAGATACGGTCCAGTGCTTTTTCATGGAACCGGGATTGCCATCGGCCCTGAAATAACATTGGAGGGTTTTGGCCTGGAAGATACCGGTATCTATACTGCGAATGCTTTCGAGTTCGTGATTAGAAAGAACGGGGTGCTTGAGCGCCACGGTATGGCAGCTTAGGGGATCTTCTTCCAGCAGGCTACCATTGTTGCCTACAAAGGTGGCCAGGGACATGACCATACGCTCGCGGATGGGATCGATGGGCGGATTGGTAACCTGTGCAAACAATTGTTTGAAGTAGCTGCTGAGGTGCTGGGGTTGATCGCTCAATACAGCCAGGGGTGTATCGGTACCCATGGAGCCGATGGGTTCTTTGCCATCAATGGCCATAGGCGCAATCAGGGTATCCAGGTCTTCGGTTGAATAACCGAATGCTTTTTGGTATTTGAACACCTGCTCATGTTCCAGGTGGGTAAACATGACTCTTGGCTCGGGCAATTCATTGAGCCTGATCTTATATTTATTGAGCCACTCGGCATAAGGTTTTTGTGAGCAGATATTGCGTTTGAGTTCACCATCGCTGATGATACGTCCTTGCTCCATATCTACGACAAACATTTTACCAGGCTGCAGGCGTCCTTTTTCTTTGATAAGTGTGGGGTGAATGGGCAGTACGCCTGTTTCGGAAGCCATGATGACCCGGTCGTCGGTAGTAACGCAGTAACGGGAAGGGCGTAAACCATTTCTATCGAGGGTAGCGCCGATGATCTTTCCATCTGTAAAAGAAATAGAAGCGGGACCATCCCAGGGCTCCATCATAGAGGCATGGAATTCATAGAAAGCCTTCTTAACGGGATCCATTTCTTCATTGCCATCCCAGGCTTCGGGTATCAGCATCATCATTACATGTGGCAATGACCTGCCGGTAAGGGCCAGTAGTTCTATTACATTGTCGAGGCAGGCAGAGTCTGACTGACCTTCGGTAACGATGGGCAGGAGCATTTCCATTTCTTCCTTACTAAAATAAGGAGAAGCAAAGCCAGGCTCACTGGTCTTGAGCCAGTTGAGGTTACCCTGCAAGGTATTGATCTCACCGTTATGAGCAATAAAGCGGAAAGGCTGGGCCAGTTTCCAGGAAGGGAAGGTATTGGTAGCAAAACGAGAGTGCACGAGACCAAAAGCACTTACTACCCGCTTATTGGTAAGATCGGGGAAGTAAGGGCGTACCTGCATACTGGTCAATTGTCCTTTATAGACAACTGTTTTATAAGACATAGAAGCGATGTAAAAACCTATCGCATCTTTCTTAACGGTATTGGTAATGGTATGACTGGCATAATTGCGCAGTACAAACAGCTTACGTTCAAAATCGTCGGGATTGGTAATATGATCGGGGCAGGCAATGAATACCTGTTCCATTTCTGGTTCTACGCTAAGGGCAGTAGATCCGATACCATCGGGATTAACAGGCACTTTGCGATAAGCGAGGATCTCGAGGCCCAACTTTTCGGCTGTGCGGTTAAATATATCGCGGCATTCTTCGCGTAAACGTATTTCGCGGGGAAGAAGATAACACCTACACCATAACGACCGAAGGGAGGAAGTGGCACGCCTAACTTAATACACTCGTCGAAGAAGAATTCATGCGGTGTTTGGATCATGATACCAGCGCCATCGCCTGTATTGCTTTCGCAACCGCAGGCACCACGGTGTTCCATGTTCTCCAATACGGTAAGTGCGTCGGAAATGTGTTGATGAGATTTGTGGCCTTTGATGTTTGCTACGAATCCTATTCCACATGCATCGCGTTCAAAAGAAGGATGATAGAGACCCTGATTGCTTGCCATGAAAAGAAGCTTTGATTTGAAAATTTTCAATAAAACCCACGTTTTCCATAGGAATTTTCAATATGGCAGCAAGCAACGCTTTAAAAATACAACAAAAAAGAAGGAAAACCGTAGATACATACAATTATTTTCCACACTAACGCTTGCTAGTCTATTAATAAAATGTTATCTAAATCATAAATATTTGTGTTTTTTGATGGGGATGGCTGTTTTTAATGGATACTTACAATTTTAATATATCATTATAGTACCACGTTTATCCATAACGTCGTAAAATACTATCCGCAAGTAAATATTATTTTTATTTCTACTTTTACAAATACTACTAAAAACCTTGTTTTTGCGGCCCCGCCTACCCTTTTAATGGCAATGCCGCTCTCCCGGTGAGAAAGTGGCATTGGCTCCACCGGCCAGGCGGTTATTCGCATATCGTTCTACATAAAACAGACCGCATTTGGTATAGCTCACCTGGATATCAAAATGAGGATCGTTATTGTTTAAAGCCAAGGCAATGGATAGGCGTTTGGCTTCATGGCGGAAAAAGGCATAGGGCTTCCAGGCATCGGTAAAAGCGCCGGTAGGCGCAGCAAGGGTGGCATGAACCTGTGGTATGTACACTTGTTTTCCTTATATTTGGAAAGGTCAACGTTTTTGCTACGATCTTCTTGCCATTCTTAACCAAAGCCCCTGCTATGCTAACGAACGAGCTACTGAATGGCTATTGTCCCGATTCCCATACCTGGGACGAAATGTATGATACGGGCGCTGTACGCCAGCAATACAGCGGCGTAGTAGACTTCCTCCAACATTTGAGTATAGAAGAATTGGGTAAAAAGAAGAGCAAGCCAAAAGGCTGTTCATGACCCAAGGGATCACCTTTACAGTATATAATAGTGGAGAAGGCATAGAAAAGATATTTCCCTTTGATATTATCCCCCGCATCATAACAGCCGCAGAATGGAACTATATTGAAAAAGGTATTCAGCAAAGGCTGAAAGCGCTCAACCTCTTTCTGAAGGATGTATACCATGAGCAGTTCATCATTAAAGATGGCCTGGTGCCATTATCCATTATCTATAGTTGTCCGCACTTTTTGCGAGAGATGATGCGCTTCCCGGTGCCTTATGATATTTATGTACACATTGCAGGCATTGACCTGATCAGGGATTATGATGGCAGTTTTTATGTGCTGGAAGATAACCTGCGCACGCCCAGTGGGGTCAGCTATATGCTGGAGAACCGGGAGATCACGAAACGTATCTTCCCGGACCTGCTGCCGCTGATCAATGTGCGCAGTGTGATGGAATACCCCAATATTCTGCACAAGAACCTGGTATCGATGGCGCCGCGTCAAAACAGCAATCCTACAGTCGTATTGTTATCGCCAGGCATTTATAATTCAGCCTACTTTGAACATACTACGCTGGCACGGATGATGGGGATTGAACTGGTGGAAGGCAGGGACCTGGTGGTTGACAACCACCGGGTATATATGAAAACCACGGCTGGCCTGCAGCAAGTGGATGTCATTTATCGCCGGGTAGATGATGATTTTCTGGATCCGCTTGTATTCAATGCTTCCAGCGCCTTGGGGTATCGGGTATTATGAGCGCTTACCGCAAAGGCAATGTGGCCATTGTAAATGCAGTGGGCAATGGAGTGGCGGATGATAAAGCAATATACTCCTATGTACCCGCCATGATACGTTACTACCTCAATGAAGAACCCATCCTAAAAATGTACCTACTTACCAACTGGGTAATATAGAAGAGCAGGAATACGTGTTCAAGAACATGAACAAGATGGTGATCAAGAAAACGAATGAGAGTGGCGGTTACGGTATGCTCATGGGACATACAGCTTCTGAAAAAGAGATCCTTGATTTTCAGGCAGCTATTTTGAAAGATCCCCGGCAGTTCATTGCGCAACCTACCATTAGTTTATCTTCTGCCCCCTGTTATATGAATGGAAAATTACAGCCCCGCCGGGTCGACTTACGTCCCTATGCCTTGTGTGGCCCCAATGGTATCCGGATTGTACCTGGTGGATTGACGCGGGTGGCATTGCGGGAAGGGTCGCTGGTGGTGAATTCATCACAAGGGGGCGGTAGTAAGGACACGTGGGTGCTGACGGTTTAATTTGAGAATGCGATAATTTGAAAATTTGAGCATGCGTTTGCTTCGTTAAATGCCCAATGTTTGGAGGAAACAACTAATCAAAACCATCAACTGATACATGCTTAGTAGAGTAGCTGATAGTTTATTTTGGATGAACCGGTACATGGAACGTACGGATGGCATTTTGCGGATGTTGAAGACGAACTATGCCTTATCGCAGGATGATCTGCAATATTTTTCGTGGCAACCGGCATTAAAGATCTTCACGTATTTATCTGATGAAGAAGCCGCCACGATTGCCTGCCAGGGTAGAACGGTATTGCAATACATGGTTTCTGATAAAGAGAATCCCAATTCGGTATTGAATATCGTTACGCAGGCCAGGGAAAATGCACGCAGTGTACAGGACCATATCACGAAAGAGCTCTGGCAATGCCTCAATGACTTTTATCATACGGTACGGGATGAACAATTATTAGAATGGCTGTATAAAGAGGACCCCATTACTGCGCTGGATATCCTGATCAAACAGGGATTGTTGTTTTACGGCACTTCGGATATAACGATGGCGCGGGGAGAAGGTTATAGCTTTATGAATATTGGCCGCTTCCTGGAAAGGGCCATACAAAGTGCCGACATCCTGGATGTAAAATTCAGTGACAGCAAATTCGACTTCTCGAATATTACAGATACTACTTACTGGCGATATTTGTTATTGTCTATTTCGGGCTATGAACTTTATCTCCGGAATTACTCGGGTGGGTTTGAAGCGCGGCGGGTGGTTGAACAAATTGTACTCAACAATCATTTTCCCCGTTCGGTGATGTATTCTATTGACCAGGTAAGCCGGTATTTTGAGCGGCTGCAAAGTGAGCAAACGACTACAGCTTATAATAGCATTGATTTTATGATTGGCAAAGTGAAAAGCCGGGTACGGTATTCTACGCCGGAGAGTATTATGCAACAAGGCTTACATGAATTTTTAACAGGCGTAAAGAATGAACTATATGGGATAGGAACGGCGCTGAGCCAGCATTACTTTGCCTATAGCTGATAACAGGAAGCAGAATAAAGTTATTTTTGTTCATTGAACGACCAGAAAACTGATTGTAATTCATGCCAAGATTTAAGATTCACCACGTTACCAGGTATAGTTATGAAGTGCCTGTAATAGATAGTGCCAACCAGATCATGTTGTTTCCGCTGGAAGATGATTTTCAGGATGTTTTAAAACATGAAATTCTGATCACAGGAGAGCCGGCTATGGACCTATATCATGATTATTATGGTAATAAGGCAGGCTCTTTTATGTATACGGCCTCGCACAAGGAGCTGGTCATTGATGCCCGGATGGAGGTAGTGACGCAAGAAAGAAAGTTACCAGTAGAAAGCCAACCCAAAGAGGAACAGTGGAATAATCTGCTATCGCTCGCTTACAATATTCCTTATATTGACTTCCTGAAGCAGGAGAAATTCAATGTACTACACGAAGTGCAGGCAATAGCCAATGCAGCCGAAAGCCGGCAGGTAGGTGTATTGGAAGCAGGATACAGGTTGAATGAATACGTGTATAAAAATTTCCAATACATAAAAGGGGTGACCACGGTAGAGACGACGCTGGATGAAATATGGCAGTTAAAGGCAGGGGTATGCCAGGATTTTGCGCATATCTTACTGGCCATGCTGCGGATGATCGATATTCCGGCACGTTATGTAAGTGGCTATGTATGCCCTAACCGCAATGGTATGCGGGGGGAAGGAGCTACGCATGCCTGGGTAGAAGCTTATATCCCTTTCTATGGCTGGCTGGGATTTGACCCTACGAATAACTGTATTGCCAATGAACTGCATGTGCGATTGGCCGTGGGCCGTAGCTTTATGGATGTATCGCCCGTGAAAGGTACTTATAAGGGAACTGCCAATCACCGGCTGGATGTGGGGGTGTCGGTGGCGTATGAGGATGGGATAACACAGAATGATGTAGCCACGATACTTACTCCGCAACCCGTTGCCGCTTCCAATGGGGAGTCTACGAATTCGTGGCGCAGGCATATGGAAATGATGCAACAGCAGTAGAGCTTCGAGCTGCGAGTGACTACAGCTTCGAGCTGTGAGCGGTGAGCTGCGAGCGAATACAGTTTGAGAGAGACGAATTAGTGGCTAACTGATAATAACGGTTTATACCAAATACCCAAACAGGTTGTCGTTCTTATTCAGCTCGGTGAAGTTGATGTTATATTTGTTCATATTGCGGAGGAGCACTTCATAATCTTCCGGGGATTGTAATTCCACACCCACCAGGGCAGGTCCGGTTTCTTTATTGTGCTTTTGCATGTATTCAAAGCGGGTAATATCATCGTTGGGACCCAATACGTGGTTTACGAATTCTTTAAGGGCACCGGGGCGTTGGGCAAAGCGGATGAGGAAATAATGTTTCAGGCCCTCGTATTGCAGGCTGCGTTCTTTGATCTCCTGCATCCGGTCGATATCGTTGTTGCTGCCACTTACAATACATACAATGTTCTTTCCTTTGATCGCATCGGCATAATCATCCAGGGCAGCAATGGATAAGGCGCCGGCAGGCTCTACTACAATGGCATCTTCATTGTACAGTTTCAGGATGGTGGTGCATATTTTTCCTTCCGGCACCAGGTGCATATCATCCAGCACCTCTTTACAAATGGAAAAGGTAAGATCGCCTACTCTTTTAACAGCGGCGCCGTCTACAAAGCGATCTATGCTATCTAAAGTAACGGGATGCCCAGCTTCCAGGGCCTTCTTCATGGAGGGAGCACCCTCGGCTCCAGTCCGATGATCTTTGTACGGGGTGAATAGGTTTTAAAGAAAGTTCCTACGCCAGCACTAAGGCCACCACCACCTACAGGTACAAATAGGTAGTCAATGTCGGATTGTTCTTCCAGTATTTCAACAGCCACTGTGCCCTGCCCTTCTATGATGCGCACATGATCAAAAGGAGGAATGAAAGTCATGGCGTTCTTTTCGGTGTATTCTTTAGCAGCAATAGCACAATCATCAAAGGTATCTCCTATCAATACGACTTCAATATGGTCTTCCCCAAACATCTTGGTTTGCTCTACCTTTTGGTTGGGTGTAATGATGGGCATAAAAACGACTCCCTTCACGCCCAGCTTTTTACAGGAATAAGCAAAACCCTGGGCATGGTTACCTGCACTGGCACATACTACTCCCTGCTGTAATTTTTCTACCGGCAGGCTACTCATCATGTTGTAAGCGCCCCGTAATTTATAGGAACGTACAATTTGCAGGTCTTCTCTTTTGAGGTAAACATTGCATTGGTATTTACGGGAGAGGCTTTGGTTGAGTATCAGGGGAGTTTTAGTAACCACTTTCTTCAACCGGAGGGCTGCTATATGAAATTCGAGTTCGGTAGTATGGGGCGCGGGTAAGCTCATGGGTATTTTTGTGGTATGCAGAGACAGAAAGGCGCAAAGAGAAACAGATGAACTTTGCGCCTTTAATGTCTTGCAATATGTTTAATTCGCTACTTCAGCTGCTTTCTTTGCGGGAGCTGCCTGATTTTCAGGACGCAGACTTCTTACGGTCTTACCAGCTTGCCACATTTCGCTATCACGTAGTTCTTTCAGTTCAACTTCCAGCTTTTCGCGGTAGTCGGGCTGGCTGTTGAATCAATAGACCGTTGGCTTTCTTTGCCGGCAGCCACGCTTTCATACAATTCAGTGAATACAGGTAATGTAGCATCACGGAACTTCTTCCACCAATCGAGTGCACCACGTTGTGCAGTAGTAGAACAGTTGGCATACATCCAATCCATACCATTTTCCGCTACCAGGGGCATCAGAGACTGTGTGAGTTCTTCTACAGTTTCGTTGAATGCTTCGGAAGGGGTATGGCCTTTCTTACGCAATACTTCATATTGAGCAGCAAAGATACCCTGAATGGCGCCCATCAGGGTTCCTCTTTCTCCAGTCAGGTCAGAATATACTTCTTTCTTGAAATCGGTTTCAAACAAGTAACCGCTACCTACTGCAATACCCAGGGCAATAACTCTTTCTTTGGCTTTACCGGTAGCATCCTGGAAGATAGCATAGCTACTGTTCAGGCCACGACCTTGCAGGAACATGCGACGCAAGGAAGTACCAGAACCTTTGGGAGCAACCAGGAATACATCTACATCCTTGGGAGGAATGATACCAGTTTGTTCATTGAAGGTGATACCAAATCCATGAGAGAAGTACAGGGCTTTTCCAGGAGTTAAATGTTTTTGTACGGTGGGCCACAGTTGGATCTGGGCAGCATCGCTCAACAGGTAGCAAATGATGGTACCACGTTGTAAAGCTTCTTCGATCTCAAACAATGTTTCACCGGGTACAAATCCGTCACGAACGGCTTTATCCCAGGTTTTAGAGTTCTTACGTTGACCAACAATTACGTTGATGCCATTATCTTTTGATTCAGCGCCTGGCCCGGGCCTTGTACGCCGTAGCCAATTACTGCCACTACTTCATTTTTCAGGGTAGCTTGTGCCTTGGCCAATGGGAACTCTTCACGGGTTACAACGTTTTCTTCCACACCGCCGAAATTTAACTTTGCCATCTTTTAATGTTTATGGTTTTTAGTTTTTTGTTTGGAACTACTTTATGAATGTTGAATGTTTTTCTAATTAAGCGCCTTTTGAATTCACCCTTCGACAGACTCCTTTAAATCACAACCACGTAGAGGATTGCCCCTACAGGGCAAATGGAATTTGCTGACATTTATTTCTACAAAGCTGTTGCCCCTAAAGGGGCGTGAATACCCTTCAACAGGCTACCTGACAGTCGACAGGGTGATAACTAAGCATGATACTACATGGTAAACACTTCATCCTGCTTACCCAGGAATTCGTTTTCGATCACCTCTTCACGGGGCTCTGTTTGTTCAAATTCCTTCAGTTTTTCATGAAACCCACTGCTGGCTTTGATAATAGCTACCCGCGCACTGCGTACAAATTCAATAAGGCCATAAGGCTCCAATACGCTGATGAGCTTATCGGTCTCTTCGCGCTGACCAGTAGTTTCAAAAATGGTATAATCTTTACGGATCACTACAGCACGGGCGCCGTATTCACGCAATAATCTTTCCACTTTCACCTTCTCTGCAATTTCATCGGTAGGCACTTTGTACATAGCCAATTCCTGCCACACGATCTCCTCGTTGGTATTGTAGTAGGCCTTTAATACCTCCACTTGTTTTTCGATCTGGCGGGCCAGTTTTTTTACCACTTCTTCCAATTCATTGATCACGATGGTAAAACGGTGAATACCTTCCACTTCGCTGGGGGAAGTGTTGAGGCTTTCAATATTGATCTTCCTACGGGAGAAGATGATGGCAATACGGTTCAGCAAACCAATTTGGTTTTCTGTATATACCGTTACTGTGAATTCCTGTTTTGACATGTCGATTCGTTTATTGTTATACTCGTTTCAAGCCGGAGGCTTGAGAATAGGCTCATCCGCTATTCAGCGGGAAGGCGAGCGAGTGTGGGCACTATTTTAAAAGAGGTGACACCTTTCCCCTACTACGAAAACGAAAGGTGTCACCTCTTCGCTTTCGATCAACCAATCACTATTTCAATCTGATCTCTGCTACGCTGCAACCCTGGGGCACCATGGGAAATACGTTGTTCTCTTTCCCTACCATTACTTCCAGCAGGTAAGCACCTTTATGGTCAAGCATTGCTTTTAGGCCGGCTTTTAGCTTATCCCTTTCGGAAATGCTGTTGCCTTCAATACGGTAACCTTTGGCCACCTGTACAAAATCGGGGCTAGTAATGTCAACAAAAGAATAACGTTTATCATGGAAAAGTTGCTGCCACTGGCGTACCATTCCCAGGAACTGGTTATTGAGAATGAGGATCTTTACATTCACATCAAATTGCATAATGGTGCCTAACTCCTGCAGGGTCATTTGGAAACCACCATCACCAATGATGGCAACTACTGTTCTGTCGGCTGCGCCAAATTTAGCACCAATGGCGGCAGGTAAGGCAAAACCCATGGTGCCTAATCCGCCAGAAGTTACATTACTCTTTGACTGGTTGAATTTGGCATAACGGCAGGCAACCATTTGGTGTTGACCTACATCGGTAACAATTACGGCATTTCCACCAGTCAGTTCATTTAAGGTTTTGATCACCTCTCCCATTGTCAATTCATCAGAGGTGGGATTCAATTCAGGATTGATACAGGTTTCTTCTTCCTGTTGCTGAAAGTCGCGGAATTTCTGCAACCACTGGGGATATACTTTGGGAGCTATCAGTTCTGTCAGTAAGGGCAATGTTTCTTTACAATCGCCCCATACGGGAACGGTAGCTTTTACGTTCTTATCAATTTCAGCCGGGTCAATATCAAGGTGTACTACCCTGGCCTGGCGGGCATATTTATCCAACCTGCCGGTAACGCGGTCATCGAAGCGCATACCGATGGCGATGAGTACATCGCATTCATTGGTCAATACGTTGGGGCCATAGTTGCCATGCATGCCCAGCATACCTACAGCCAGGGGATGGTCGGTAGGGATGGCGCTTTCGCCCATAATGGTCCAGGCCGTGGGGATGCCAGCTTTCTCAATGAACTTCAAGAACTCTGCTTCGGCTTTACCCAGTATTACACCTTGCCCAAAGATCACAAAAGGTTTTTCAGCTTCATTGATCAGTTTAGCAGCCTGTTCCACATACTCTTTGCGTACGATGGGTTTGGGCCTATAGCTACGGATATGGTTACATTTTTCATACCCTGCATAATCAAACTTCTGCAACTGGGCATTTTTGGTGATATCGATCAGTACGGGACCGGGCCGGCCGCTTTTAGCAATGTAAAAAGCCTTGGCCAGAACAGCAGGTATTTCGGTAGCATCGGTTACCTGGTAGTTCCATTTGGTAACGGGGGTGGTGATATTGATCACATCGGTTTCCTGGAAAGCATCGGTACCCAGCAGGTGGGCAAATACCTGGCCGGTGATACAAACCAGTGGGGTACTATCGATCATGGCATCGGCCAATCCGGTGACCAGGTTGGTAGCACCGGGACCGCTGGTAGCGAATACGATACCTGTACGTCCCGAAGTACGGGCATAACCTTGTGCAGCATGGATACCACCTTGCTCGTGACGTACCAGTATATGGTTTAGTCTATCCCGGTAATCATACAAAGCATCATAGATAGGCATGATGGCGCCGCCGGGATAGCCAAAAATGGTATCCACCCCTTCGGCCAGGAAAGCTTCCAGCACGGCTTAGAACCGCTAAGGCTGGTAGCCTTATTTTGGGTCTGGATCTTTTTGGGCGCCGCTTCAATTGTACTGCTCATATATTTTCTTTTAAGATTCTATTCGTATATGGTTAATGTCAGATTCAGAGGATTGCCCCTACAGGGCAAATGAATTTGTTCATATTCATTTCTACAAAGCTGTAGCCCCTAACGGGGCGTAAATACCCTTCGACAAGCTGACAATTCGTTTTAGTTTTCATCGGTTACGCAACCTTCAGAAGCATCCTTTACGCTTTTGGCGTATTTGAACAGGAGGCCTTTGGTAACCTTGAGGGCAGGTTGCGTCCATTTAGACCTGCGTTCGGCAAGGATATTATCGGCCACTTTGAGGACGATGGTGTTTTTGACAGCATCCAGCTCAATGATGTCGCCATCCTGTACATGGGCAATTAATCCACCTTCAAACGCTTCGGGGTGATATGCCCCACTACAAAGCCATGGGTACCGCCACTAAAACGTCCGTCGGTGATAAGGGCAATGCTTTTACCCAGGCCAGCGCCTATAATGGCGGAGGTAGGTTTCAGCATTTCGGGCATACCTGGGGCTCCTTTGGGGCCCACATGGCGAATGACGACCACATCACCAGCTTTGATCTTACCGGTATTGATACCATTGATCAGCTCAAATTCACCATCAAATACGCGGGCGGGTCCTTCAAAACGTTCGCCTTCTTTACCACTGATCTTGGCTACGCTACCCTTCTCGGCCAGGTTGCCATAGAGTATTTGCAAATGGCCTGTTTGCTTAATGGGTGTTTCGAGGGGAAGGATTATTTTTGTTGGTCGAAATCGAGATCGGGTGCCCCGGCCAGGTTTTCGGCCAGTGTTTTACCTGTTACGGTAAGGCAGTCACCATGTAGGGAGGCCCTTCTTTAATAAATATTTCATGACAGCAGGTACACCACCAAATTGATGCAGGTCTTGCATCAGGTATTTACCGCTGGGTTTAAAATCGGCCAGTACAGGTATCTTATCGCTGATGGCCTGGAAGTCATCTTGTGTAAGGGGCACATCCACGCTCCTGGCCATGGCAATGAGGTGCAATACGGCATTGGTACTTCCGCCGAGGATCATGATCACGGTAATGGCATTTTCAAAAGCCTTACGGGTCATGATATCTTTGGGTTTGATATCTTTTTCGAGCAGCAGGCGGATAGCCTTTCCTGCTTCAATACACTCTTTTTGTTTGTCTTCGCTCAAGGCGGGATTGGAAGACGAGTAGGGCAAGCTCATACCCAATGCTTCAATGGCGGAGGCCATGGTATTGGCTGTATACATACCGCCGCAAGCACCTGCACCAGGGCAGGAATTGCGTACAATACCCTGAAATCTTCTTCAGAAAGATTGCCTGCTATCTTTTGTCCCAATGCTTCGAAAGAAGAAACAATATTCAGGTCCTGGCCTTTATAATGACCAGGAGCAATGGTACCACCATATACCATGATGGCCGGACGGTTCAGCCTGCCCATAGCGATGAGTGATCCAGGCATGTTTTTATCACAGCCAGGCAAGGCGATCACGCCATCATAAAATTGAGCGCCACAAACGGCTTCAATAGAATCGGCAATAATATCACGGCTCACCAGGGAGTAACGCATACCTTCGGTTCCATTGCTAATGCCGTCGCTTACACCAATGGTATTGAAGATCAGTCCTACGAGGTCATTATCCCATACGCCTTGCTTCACTACTTTGGCCAGATCGTTCAGGTGCATATTGCAGGTATTGCCATCATATCCCATACTCACAATGCCTACCTGCGCTTTCTTCAGGTCTTCATCTGTTAAGCCAATACCGTACAGCATGGCCTGAGCAGCAGGCTGGGTTACATCCTGGGTAATCGTCTTTGAATATTTGTTTATTTCTTTCATACTGATCCTTGAATGAACTATGATTTATTATTTTATGCTTGTTGTCTGTTCCAGGGTGATCCGCCCTATAAGGGCGACCCACCTTTTGATCTACAAGGGCGCCCTACTTTGTGATCTACCTTGCTCTAATAGCTTCTTTGCTTTTCAAACCTTTGCCTACACCATCTAATCTTTCAGGCGCCAGGGAGCTTTCTGTTACGCGATCCTTATACGCTTGTTGTAATACTCTGCCCAGGCTATTGTTCCAATTGAGCGGGAACTTCACTTCATCCAATGATTCCCAGCCAATCACTTCGGCGGCAGTGCCACAGAAGAAAGCAGCATCAGCCCGCTTTAACTGCTCCACGGTAAACTGTCCTTCGGCCACTTTTATATTCAACCCGGCACACAATTCAATGACGGTAGCCCTGGTAATGCCCGGCAATATATTACCCAATGCAGGGGTGTAGAGCACGCCATCTTTTTCAAAGAACATATTGGCTCCGGGGCCTTCAGCCACAAAACCATTCATATCGGTCAGGAGTGCTTCATCGTATCCTTTTGCTTTGGCATCCTGGCTGGCGAGTATGGAGTTTACGTAATGACCACAGGCTTTGGCTTCTATTTTAAAACCAGCTGGATTGGGACGTTGGAACGGAGAGGCCAGTACGCGCAATAATTTGTCGCCTAAAAATTTTCCCATTTCCCACACTTCAATCACGATATGGGATTCGGTATTGAGGTTAAAGCTCATATTGGCAGGGCCATACACCAACGGGCGGATATAAGCGTCCTGGAGGTTATTCTGGCGCAATACTTCATAGGTAGCTTCGATCAGGTCGATGGCATGCCATTCGTAAGGCATATTGACGGCCAGGGCAGATGCTTTTAAGCGGTCATAATGTTCCAATGCCTTAAAGATCTTTGTATTGCCTTGCACGGTTCTATAAGAACGAATGCCTTCAAATACGCCCAGTCCATAATGCAAGGTTTGACCATAGAGATCGACCTTGGCTTCAGAAGCTTTTACATATTTTCCATTGTGGTAAACAATGGTGTGTTCGTTGTAATAGGATGCCATGATTCACAAGTTTTTAGTGCCTGAACGGCGGGGTGAAACAAAAAAGAAACCCGCCTCGTGGGAGGCGGGTCGCTTAGTATTTTTAACTGTTTTAATTATACGTTAAACACCACCTCCGTTTGTTGCAGGAATAATAATGACCACGACCACCACAATAATTATTGCAGTAAATACAGCGATGACATTATTTGTTCTGCTTTTCAACATAGAAGGATTGATGCACTGCGAATATACACCCCCATTTCAAAAAAGAACTATAGCAAGCAACTTTATTTTAGAAAGTCCGGAAGACCTGAAGCCTGCGTTTTCACAAACTCCCAGGTTCCAACTCCTTTATCCTATATAATGGTTGATTTTCTCAACTCGATATTGGCCTTATTCACTCCATCCGGTATACGATTGGCTACATAATCACAGATCAGTTCACCAATGGTGGAAGTGAAATAGAAATTAATAGGATCTATATCCTTGGTAACAAAACCATTCTGCAAAGTCCACTCCACCGCTTCTCTTACGAGGGCTGCTTCCTTGGTTAAATTGAGGTAATCCAGCAGCATGGCCGCCGACAGGATGGAACCCAATGGGTTGGCAATATCTTTTCCTGCAGCCTGAGGATAAGAACCATGAATAGGTTCAAACAGGGCTGCTCCTTTGCCCACTGATGCGGATGGTAATAAGCCCAAAGATCCGCTGATCACACTAGCTTCATCGCTGATGATATCGCCAAACATGTTCTCGGTCAGGATCACATCAAATTGTTTGGGATTCTGGATGATCTGCATGGCTGCATTGTCTACAAACAGAAAATCAACGGTTACATCAGGATACTGACCGGCCATTTCCTTTACCACCATGCGCCATAACCTGGATGTTTCCAATACATTGGCTTTGTCGACCAGGGTGAGCTTATTACGCCGTTGTTGTGCCGCCTTGAAAGCAAGGTGTGACACCCGCTCGATCTCCTCACGGGTGTACACACAATCGTCAGAGGCCTGGGTTCTCTCCTCGTTTACTTCTTTTTACCGAAGTAAATGCCACCGGTGAGTTCACGGAAGATCACAAAATCAACCCCCTCAATATTTTTAGCTTTCAATGGGGAAAGGTGATGTAAGGATGGGTACGTGGTTACGGGCCGTATATTGGCAAACAATTGTAGTGACTTGCGTATTTTCAGTAATCCTTGTTCAGGACGTACTTTGGCGGAAGGATCATTGTCGTATTTAGGATGGCCAATGGCGCCAAACAAAATAGCATCGCTGTTCAAAGCGGCTTCAATGGTCTCATCGGGTAATGGGTTGCCGGTTTTGTCAATGGCATCGGCGCCCATGAGGCAGTATTTATAATGAAAGGTATGCCCAAACTGGTCTGCAATGGCATTCAGTACCTTGACGGACTGCCGGGTTACTTCCGGGCCGATGCCATCGCCTTCTATTACAACAATATTCTTTTCCATGTAGTTTTTGTTTTGCTCTATCACCAAAGGGTGTAAAGAGGCGTTTAGGGATCCGGATGTCTATTTAGGGGCGGGCCATTTCAAAGGCCTCAATTTCGCTACGCATGCTTATCAGGTAATCTATATCATCATACCCATTGAGCAGGCAGGTTTTTTATAGCTATTAATATCAAATTGTTGCTGGTTGCCGGTAGTGGTGATGGTAATGGTTTGTTGTTCCAGGTTTACCACTACCTCTGTTGCCGGATCTTTTTCTACTGCTTCAAATAATTGCTGCAGGAATGCTTCGCTTACCTGTACGGGCAATAAAAAATTGTTCAAGGAATTGTTCCGGAATATATCAGCAAAAAAGCTGCTTACTACCACATCAAAACCGGCATCTTTAATAGCCCAGGCAGCATGTTCGCGGGAAGATCCGCATCCAAAATTGCGGGCAGCCACCAGTATCTTTCCTTTATAAGCAGGATTGTTCAATGCAAAACCGGCCTTGGGCTGAAGCTCATCATCATTGTTAAAACGCCAGTCACGAAAGAGGTTCTTACCAAATCCTTCGCGGCTGGTAGCTTTGAGGAAACGGGCAGGGATAATTTGATCCGTATCCACATTTTCGATGTTGAGTGGAACAGCAGAACTCTTTATGATATTAATTTGCTTCATTAATTTAATTAGTCAATCTGGGAATTAGTCAATTTGAAAATTTGATAATTTGAAAATGGCGTTTACTTCGCCAACATCTGCACATTTGCACATTTTCAAATTATAAGTATTCTCTTACGTCTACAATCTCTCCAGTGATAGCTGCTGCCGCTGCCATTAATGGACTAGCTAGCATGGTTCTCGCATTTTGTCCTTGCCTTCCTTCAAAATTCCTATTGGAAGTAGAGATACAATATTTACCTGCCGGTATTTTATCTTCATTCATTGCCAGGCATGCTGAACATCCGGGTTGGCGTAACTGGAAACCAGCTTCCTCAAACACTTTATCTATGCCTTCGGCAATGGCCTGTTTTTCGACCTGTCTTGAACCTGGCACGATCCATACCTGTACGTCATTGGCTTTCTTCTTGCCTTTTACAAAGGAAGCTACCAGACGCAGGTCTTCAATACGGCTATTGGTACAGCTGCCAATGAACACATAGTCTACCTTTTTCCCTTTGATCCCGGTACCTGGCTTCAGGCCCATGTAGTTGAGTGATTTCAGGAAAGAAGGTTTTTCTTTTCATCGATCTCATTTTCGGCAGGAATGTGCCCTGTAACGCCCATGCCCATGCCAGGGTTGGTACCGTAGGTGATCATGGGTTCAATACCGGCGGCATTGATATGTATTTCTTTATCAAATACAGCATCCTCATCCGAATACAATTCCTTCCAGGTATTCAATTTCCTTTCCCATTGTGCATTGCCTGGTGCAAAGAGGCGCCCCTTTATATAATCGAAAGTAATGTTATCCGGAGCGATCATGCCGCCGCGTGCGCCCATTTCAATGCTCATATTGCAAATGGTCATACGGGCTTCCATGCTAAGGTTGCGGATGGCGGAACCGGCAAATTCAACAAAATAACCGGTGGCGCCACTGGCGGATATCTGTGCTATGATATACAAAATGATGTCTTTCGACACCACTCCTTTGTTTAATTCGCCTTCTACGTTGATGCGCATCAGTTTGGGCCTACTTTGCATCAAACACTGGGTAGCCATTACCATTTCCACTTCGCTGGTGCCAATACCAAATGCAATAGCACCAAAAGCGCCGTGTGTGGAGGTATGGCTATCGCCACATACAATGGTCATCCCGGGTTGAGTAACGCCCAGTTCAGGACCTATCACATGCACAATGCCCTGGAACGGGTGTCCAAGGCCATACAATTCAATATCGTGTCGCTTGCAATTCTCGATGAGTTGTTGCACCTGGTTGCGGGAAAGCTCGTCTTTAATAGGCAGGTGCTGATTGAGGGTAGGTACGTTGTGATCGGCGGTAGCTACCACCTGTTGAGGGCGGAACACTTTCATGCCTCTTTTCTCCAGTCCTTTAAAAGCCTGTGGACTGGTTACCTCATGGATGAAATGTTTATCGATATACAACACAGCAGGCCCGCCTTCAATTTGCTTTATGGCGTGCTTATCCCAGATCTTATCGAATAATGTCTTTCCCATTTTCTTTTGTGTTCTTTTCCGTTTTGAATGAAAGCGTGGCGCAGAAGCGCCACGCCTAAACAAAAACTACATGATTATGAGAAAATACTGCTCACTAGGCTACAATCGCCCTTTCCTGGTACTGGTGTGCCAGGCCTTGCAAATCCTCATCTCCCACTTCTTTTTCCTGTCGGCCACTTTCAGGAACTGCTCGTACAACACATCAATATCATTGCGGTTGTACATGAAGCCCAGTTTCTGAAACCGATGAGCAGGGCGCTACGGCCACTACGGGCCGTTAAAACTATTTTACTTCCATCTGCTCCTACTTCTTCCGGATTAATGATCTCATAGGTCTGCGCATCTTTCAGGAACCCATCCTGGTGAATACCGGAGGAATGGGAGAAAGCATTGGCGCCTACAATGGCTTTATTGGGTTGAACCGGCATACGCATGGTATCGGATACCAGTCGGCTCAGGGGTTCAGTTGTTTGGCGTTGATATTGGTATAATATCCCATGGTGCTGTGCTGCCTGATCACCATCACCACTTCTTCGAGGGAGGTATTACCGGCTCTTTCGCCCAGTCCGTTAATGGTACATTCTATCTGGCGGGCACCGCTGATAACACCGGCAATGGAGTTGGCAGTGGCCAAACCAAGGTCATTGTGACAATGGCAGGAAATAATAGCCTTGTCAATATTTGGTACATGGTTAACCAGGTAAGCGATCTTTTCGCCATATTGGTGTGGCAGGCAATAACCGGTGGTATCGGGAATATTTACGGTGGTAGCGCCAGCGGCAATCACGGCTTCTACTACTCTTGCCAGGTATTCATTTTCTGTTCTACCTGCATCTTCGGCATAGAACTCTACATCATCGGTAAAGTTGCGCGCCCATTTCACGGCTTGTGCAGCCCTTACGAGAATATCTTCGCGGGTGGAGTTAAATTTAGACTTAATATGATAGTCGGAAGTACCGATGCCGGTATGGATACGCCTTCTTTTGGCACTTTGGAGTGCTTCTGCAGCTACTTCAATGTCTTTTGCACGGCCCGGCTAAGACCGCAAACAACTGCATTTTTAATAACCTTACCAATCTCATTAACACTTTGGAAATCGCCAGGTGAAGAGATGGGAAAACCAGCCTCAATAATGTCTACGCCTAATGCTTCGAGGGCCAGGGCTATTTCAATCTTTTCGGTTGTATTTAGCTTACAACCGGGAACTTGTTCTCCGTCGCGTAATGTAGTATCAAAAATATAGACCTTTTGTCCTGGCATAATAATTTTTGTAAGGGTAATAAGATAAAGGAGCAGGCTGTTTATTTTTGTGTTGCTTGCTGAGAAAACATGAAAAACAACCTGCTTTACCGAAATTATCTCTGTTTACTGAGCAAGTGAAATCAAAATTGTAAGTAATTTACACTTCTTAACCCTCATCGATCCATACACAACTATTTGAATTTCAATAGGTTTAACGTTTATTAAATACGATGCCCAATCGCTCAACCGATGCTCTTTTTCAGTTGATCCATTCTCTGGAAAAGTCAGAAAAACGGAATTTTAAGCTGTATGTACAACGTAATTCCTCCAGCGAGGAGCTGAAAGTGGTACAGCTTTTCGATGCACTGGACAAGATGGAGGAATATGATGAGGCGCTGCTATTAAGAAAAAACGAAGGCATCAAGAAGCAGCAGCTTTCCAATATCAAGGCGCATTTATACAAACAGATCTTATCGAGTCTGCGGCTCATCAAGGACGACAGCAATATCGACATTCAGTTGCATGAACAAATGGATCATGCACGTATCCTTTACAACAAAGGGCTTTATCTGCAAAGCCTGAAAGTGCTGGACCGCCTGAAGGAAGCAGCCAGGGCCCATAACCAGGTAACCTACCTGTTACAGGCTTTATTCTTTGAAAAGAAGATCGAAGCATTGCATATTACGCGCAGTATGCAAGACCGGGCAGAAAAGTTGACGAGTGAGGTGAATGAAGTAAATGCCAAACTGGTTAACACCAGTAAGTTATCCAACCTCTCTTTTTGTTGTATAGCTGGTATATAAAGCATGGACATGCACGTAATGAGAAAGATGAAGTAGCGCTGCGTAATTTCTTTGAGCAACATTTTCCTGCCGGCGCAGATGAGTTGAAAGGATTTTATGAAAAACTCTACCTGTACCAGTGTTATTGCTGGTATGCGTTCATCAGACAAGACTTATTGCAGTATTACCGGTATACGCAGAAGTGGGTAGAGCTGTTTGAGAAAGAGCCCTTCATGATGGAAGTGGAGACAGCGCATTATATTAAGGGGATGCACAACTTGCTGAGCGCCCATTTTGACCTGCAGAATTACCAGAAGTTCAATGAAACGCTGGCCAAGTTTGAAGCCTTTGGCCAATCGGAGATTGCAAATGCCAATGACAATAACCGTATCCAAACCTTTGTATACCTCCAGATATCGAAAATGAACAAGCATTTTATGGAAGGTACTTTCAGTGAGGGGCTGGCGCTGGTGCCTCAAACGGAAGCGAAACTAAAGGAATATGGGTTGTACCTCGACAGGCACCGGATATTGGTATTCTATTACAAGATCGCTTCGCTATACTTTGGCAGCGGACACTATGAGCAAGCCATTGATTACCTCAATAAGATCATCAACTGGAAGGTAGACCTCCGCACTGATCTTCAGGCTTATTCTCGTTTGCTGCACCTGATAGCGCATTATGAACTGGGTAATTTTGACCTGCTGGAATACCTCTTCAAATCGGTATACCGTTTTATGGCCAAGATGGAAAACCTAAGTGTGGTGGAAGAAGAGATCTTCCGCTTTTTACGGAGGTCGTTCCATGTACAGCCCAAACAGCTGAAAGGGGAATTTGAAAAACTGTTGAATAAACTAAAACAACATGAACGCAACCGTTTTGAAACGCGGGCCTTCATGTACCTCGATATCATTTCCTGGCTGGAAAGCAAGATCAACAATACACCGGTACAAAACGTGATCCGTCAGAAATACCTCAATGCGGTGAAGCATAAAGCGTCGGAATACTAAGCTGCGTTACGAGCTTTCCATTCGGGCACAGTGGAGGATTGCCCTACAGGGCAAATGAAATTGTTAACATTCATTGCTACAAAGCGGGAGCCCCTAACGGGGCATGAATACTCTGCGACAGGCTACAAAGCGGGAGCCCCTAAAGGGGCATGAATACTCTGCGACAGGCTCCTTTAGATCCAATCCACGTGAGAGGATTGCCTCTACAGGGCAAATGAAATTGTTGACATTCATTGCTACAAAGCGGGAGCCCCTAACGGGGCATGAATACTCTGCGACAGGCTACAAAGCGGGGGCCCCTAAAGGGGCATGAATACCCTGCGACAGGCTCCTTTAGATCCAATCCACGTGAGAGGATTGCCCCTACAGGGCAAATGAAATTGTTGACATTCATTGCTACAAAGCGGGAACCCCTAACGGGGCATGAATACTCTGCGACAGGCTCCTTTAGATCCAATCCACGTGAGAGGATTGCCCCTACAGGGCAAATGAAATTGTTGACATTCATTGCTACAAAGCGGGAGCCCCTAACGGGGCATGAATACTCTAAGAAAACCCTAAGATGGTCCCAGGATGAACCAAAGAAAAGATACATGGGCTGTTGATGCAATGCAAAAGGCCGATCAAAACAGGTTTAGCAAGTACCAGTCTTAATCAGCCTTTTTAAATATCAGCAATCATTACCAAATATCACTACTAATAGCTATCAATACTTTGTTAGCTCTGGCTGTACCTCATCAATATAACCAAGGATACCCCCTTTGAGGTTATAGAGGTTGGTAAAGCCGAATTTTTCTTCCAGTTCACGGATGGCTTTGGCACTGCGGCCGCCCATTTTACAATGTACCACCACTTTGGTATCGCGGCTGAACTTATCAGCATTGGCAGCTACGGTAGCCAGGGGAATCAATTCAGCGCCAATATTCACAATATCGTATTCATGGGGTTCGCGTACATCGATCAACTGGAATGGTTCACCTTTTACCTGCCAATTATACAATTCGCTGGCGGTGATCTCCTTGATCGTTTTTCCACTGCTTTTACTCCGCAGAATTGTTCATAATCTATCAGGCCGGTGATGGTAGGGTTTTTACCATTGAGGGGATTATCGTCACGGCGGGAGATATTGAAGGTGCGGCTTTCGAAGGTGAGGGCGTCAAAAATATAGAAACGACCAGCCAACGGCTCCCTACTCCTGTAATCACTTTGATCACTTCCAGGGCCTGCAGGCTACCGATGATACCCGGCAATACGCCCAGTACACCACCTTCGGCACAACTAGGTACCAAACCAGGGGGTGGAGGTGTTGGATAAAGGTCGCGATAATTGGGTCCTAATACGCCGTCCTTGTTACGATAATTGAATACGGATACTTGTCCTTCAAATTGAAAGATGGAAGCATATATATTCGGTTTGCCCAATAATACGGCCGCATCATTCACCAGGTAGCGGGTGGGGAAATTATCAGTTCCATCTGCCACAAGGTCGTAATCCTTTAAAATATCAAGTGCATTTTGAGAAGTAAGTTGTGTATTGTACAATACCAGGTTAATATGTGGATTGAGGGCTTCCAACCTGGCTTTTGCCGCCTCTACCTTCGATTTGCCAACGGACTCCACACCAAACAATACCTGGCGCTGCAGGTTGCTGTCATCTACCACATCAAAATCAACAATACCGATGGTGCCTACACCAGCCGCCGCCAGGTATAATAAGGCAGGGCTACCCAATCCGCCCGATCCCACAATTAATACTTTGGCAGCTTTGAGTTTTTGTTGGGCTTCCAGACCAAATTCAGGTATGATAATATGCCGGTTATACCGGGCAAGTTCTTCTTTGGAGAAGGTTATATTTGAATGATTACTCATTGTTTCATGATTTACAAATTAGATATTAACTGTTTGCTTTTGAGAGTTGGCACAAGTACCCTACCGCACCAATCTACCCTGCCTACTTGCGCCAGTTAATGTAAAAGCGATCAACTGCGCTATCGGCTTCCACCGGCTATGGCCGGTACGATGCTGATCACGGTATCTGCTTTTACGGCGGTTTTTTCCTGTTGCAGGTCGCGGATATCGTCATTGCCTACAAAGATGTTGACAAATGAGCGGATCTGCCCTTTATCATCCAGCAGGTGTTTCTTTAGTTCCGGAAAGTTAAGTGTTAATTCGCTAACGGTTTTTCGATGGTATCGGCTTGTATATCCAGCCGGGCGGTGTTATTGGTAAACTTTCGTAATGGTGTTGGGATGATTACTGTTGCCATGGTCGTTGATGTTATTTGTTGTTTAAAAATCGCTGATTATTATGGATTGCACGGATTAGTAGTACCCTGGAGGATAATATGCAAATCACTACTTCCATTTAACTGCCAACCGACAGCTCGATTGCGGCTACGGTTTCCTCCTCAAACTGTGCATCTTCGTTAAGTCTCCAGGATCGTATGGGCCCAATCTTACCTTCCAATACGGAAACGATGATGTAAGAGAAATAGGGCTGGGCCGCTACGCGATCATGTTCAGAAGGAATAGCCGGATGGTTGGGGTGAGAATGGTATACACCCAACAAAAGCAAGTTATTCTCCTCCGCAAACTGTTCGGCCCTTATATAATCGAATGGGGCTATTACAAACCGCCTACGCTTATCACCTTCTTTGGCATTGTTCACTACCTGAATCTGGCTAATGCTCCTATTGCCTTCCGGGTCCTCCTCTCCAAACAGGAACCCGCAACATTCATCGGGGAAAGCCTGTTTCGCATCTTGTAACATTAATTCCTTAGCTACGGGTTGTATGGTTATCATCCTATGATTTTTTTAATTACTTCGCTGTATTTATCTGCATTGTCCGGAAAAACGGTCACTACATTACCGGCTTCCAGTTTTTCGGCCACTTTAATAGCACCCGCCAGGTTGGCGGCGGCGGAAGGGCTAAGCAGCAGGTTTTCATATTTCCACGCCGCCTTCAATACTTCATAGGCTTCTTCGGTACTTACTTCCAGGTTCTCGTCTGCCATTGTGGTATCATAAATAGCAGGCACTACGGCTGTTTCCATATGTTTCCATCCTTCCATACCATGCAAAGGATTGTCGGGATGAAGGGCCGTGAGGTGAATAGCCGGATTTAATTCTTTTAAGCGCCTGCCGGTACCTACAAATGTGCCACTGGTACCCAGGCCGGTTACAAAGTGGGTTATAGCAGGCAGGGCTTCCACTATTTCGAGGGCGGTGGTATGGTAATGGGCCTTCCAGTTATTATCGTTCTTATATTGATCGGCATAAAAGTATTTATCGGGATGGGCAAGAGCCAGTTCTTTAGCAGCAGCCTGTGCGCCATCGGTGCCTTCAAAGCGGGAAGTATATATGATTTGAGCGCCTAATGATGCTAATATTTCTTTGCGCTCCCGGGAAGCATTTTCGGGTAAGCATAGGGTCACCGGAACGTGGAGACTGTTTCCTACGGCTGCATAGGCAATACCGGTATTGCCACTGGTAGCATCCAGTAAGGTGATGTTGCGGGTAAGCTGGCCTTTTCAATAGCGGTCTTGAATATATTATAGCCAGCGCGGGCTTTTACACTGCCCGACAATTGTTTCCATTCCTGTTTGGCATAGATGGTCACCTGGGGTTTTGTAAATAATTGGGTGACCCTGTATAGTGGGGTATTGCCAATTTTACTGCTTAATAAACGGGCACTCTCCAGTAACCTTTCATCAACTTGTATTGTAGTTAGGAATGGCATCGGTTCTGTATTGTTGTTAGTGTTCAACCTGGATTGAACGGTATAGAAAATAAAAAAGCCCCACACGTTGGTGGAGCTTATAATATGTTGAATATTAACTATTCAGTATTTACCAATGGCTATCGCCCACCCCAATAACCCTGGCATGTTGACAACAACAGCAACAACAATTTTTGTATGGGTTATGAAAAGTCATTTGGAGGAAGAACGATTTATGAATACAAATATAAAGGGTTTTCGGTGTAAATTCCTACTACGGATGTAGACTAATTTGTTAAAACTAATTGAGAACACAGAATTCAGAAGACAGAATACAGAATCTCAAACCCGGCAGGGAGGCCCGGATGGCGCCCGGTTACAGGCTTGGAAAGAAGGATTAGGAAAGACAACAACTCCTTACTAATTAATTAGCTACAACTGTAATAGCCGAAAAAGCTGTCTTTAGCATCGAGATAGCTATCCGCAAGAAGTGGGTGCAGTGATTTAGGGCGGTTGCTTACATTTGATGGATGAACACTTTGCTGATTTCAAGCCCTCGCTGTTTAGTTTTGAAGAATGTTTGTGGTTCCTGAACCGCAATTACGACGACTGTTTGCATCATATTGAGCCGGGACGTTTGGTTAAAGCAATCGCTATTAATGGAGAAAACATTGCCTTCTCGTTACAGGAAGATGGGCAGCACCTGGTGGTTGAATGTATTCATGGCGGGCAGGAGGTGGCCAGCCAGCAAGCACTGATGGAATATATTAGGGACTGGTTTGACCTGGAGCGGGATATTGGGCCTTTTACAAGTTGCTGCAAAAGAATAAAACGCTGGGCTATATGACCCGGGACTTTAAGGGGTTCCGCCTGATCGGCATTCATGACCTGTATGAAGCCTTGTGCTGGAGTATCATTGGTCAACAGATCAACCTCAACTTTGCCTATACGCTCAAACGCAGGCTGGTAGAAACATACGGTCAAAAACTGGCAGTAAAGGGGCAATCGCTTTATATCTTCCCCGAGCCAGCAGTATTGCAACACGCCAGTATTGAAGACCTAAGGCGGCAGCAATTTTCGGTACGAAAAGCCGAATACTTATTATTGGTATCAAAATGTTTGCCGAAGGTGAGATCAGCAAAAGATTGTTGCAGGAGCTCGCTTCGTATGAAGAACAGGTAAAATTGCTCACAGGGATCCGGGGCATTGGGATATGGACAGCTAATTATGCGCTGATGAAAACGCTCAAACAATTGCAGGCGATCCCTTATGGAGATGCAGGGCTTTTAAATGCCTTACTGAATCATCAGTTAATAAAGGATAAAAAGGATACGGTGGGCATTGACGAGTTGTTCGGTGGTTTTAAAGGATGGGAAAGCTACCTGGTATTTTATTTATGGCGCAGCCTGTCAGCAGGCAGTCGTGAATCGTGAATCAGGAGTCGGCAATGGCAATATTTTGTGTCGAGTGGATTGGTCATCGCCCATAGGAATGAAAAAGGAAAGGGGCCTGGCGGCCCCTCTCTTGTGAAGAAATATTTTTTATTCTATTCTTTATCTCTTATAATGAGTTCTACGCGTCGGTTCAGCCAGGCATTGGCAGGGGTGTTTTCGGCTACTGGATATTCTTTACCATAATAGCTTACGATCATGCGTTCGGCCGGTACGCCCCTACTGTTCATATAATCGAAGGCCATCTGTGCCCTTCGCATAGAAAGGTAGTTATTGTATTCGGTAGAACCCACATTATCGGTATAGCCCTTAATTTCTACTACTTTCTTCGGATCACGTTTCAATTGAGCTATTGCCTTATCTACAGTAGCAAATGCCCTTGAGGTAAGTGAATAATCTTTATAGTAGAAATAGGTGATGAATTTGATAGCGGGTTTGCCATTGATGGTATCCACCTGGAAGTCGATCAGGTCAAATGCCTGTGGTGTCTTTCCTCCTGCCAGGGAATCGCCATAATCAGCCTTGCCGTTCTCGCGTCCCTGCCAATCGTTGGCATTGCCATTGTTGGGCAGTCCATTCGGGTTGGCATTGACGCCTCCATTCGGATTACCATTGGCGCCACCATTTGGATTGCCGTTGGTTCCATTATTGCCAGCCCGGGCATTGAGCAAGGAATCTACATTGACATTGATATAGAAGTTATTGACAACTGATTGTCCATTGGCCTTGCTGGTATCGGTAGCTTTTTTGGCCAGGGCTTCCTGTGCTTTTTGGGCCGAATCGGCGGCTGCAGCGGCTGCAGCTTTATCTTTATCGGCTTTTTCTTCTTCTTATTATTAATAGCCAGATACATGCCAACGGAATACACCAGGGTGTTGGAAATATTCTTACTGATGGAATAACCATAAGCGGCCTGGCCCATGATCATGATCTTTTTTGGAATTAAACTTTAATCCAACGCCCAAGGGAGCACTGGTATAAGAAGAATCATTGATGAGGTTATTAATACCCGCCGAAATAAAAGGTTGGAGGCGGTAACGGTGGGTTAACAGGTGATAATACAAAGTTGCGTTGAGCAAATTATAAGTTTTGGCCTCGGTTGTGCTGATCAACTTTTCTTTGCTGGTAACATGTCCGTAAGCAAGACCAATATCTACGCTAAAGGATACCCGCCCTGCAATATTCTTATAGGCGGATGCCGCAAAGGATGCATTGATCTTATCCATGATGGGCAATTCATTGGCATTGCTGAGGTAACCATGTTTATTTTTCTCCAGCATTCCGAATTCCTGTATCTGGAATTTACAGAGGGGTGATATGAACCATCTGTTGTCCCATTCTCTTTCAACCTCCTGTGCCAGGGTGGCTTTTGCGGCCAGCACCAGGCACACGGCCAAACAGATTATTACCTTTTTCATTGGTTATTGATTTTTCAAGGGTTATAACATAGTTACGAGTATGTTAGAAATCCAATCTTACGGCTAGCTCTAATCCATTGCGTTTTATTCCTGAAGCATTGATCCCTGATATATTGATGTCATAGGATATTCCAAGTATCAGCTTCATGTATCTTAATTCTAAATTGGGCACGAGGGCATCTTCGTAACGATAACCCAAACCAAAACCAACTGCTGTGCCTGGCATTTGTTTAATGGGGGTGGAATAGGTTCCATTAAAGAAATGTTTATACGCTCTCCCCTGCCAGTTCATCGAGGCAAAGAAACCCACCTCGTCATCATCCTGCCCGGGCGCAAACCTATACCCTCCCTGTACGCCAATAGCTTGTGAAAGCCGGAAGGTTTTGGTTTTGGCCTGGTCGGTAAAAGGCTTATTCAAATGCATGACGGATACACCCAGGTACCATTTATTAAACGCTGAATTATTAAAAACAGAGATACCGGCGTTCATATTAAAATATCCATAGGACCAGCCGGCCGCCATCCGGTCATTACTGGCCATCCCTTCAATGGGGCCATATTTGTCATATTGGTCGGCAAAAAGGGAGCCGCCATTGATGTTGAGGTTACTTTGGTAATAAACGCCCTGGAATCCAATCGCGGCATAGGTTTCATTGGCCCCAATAGGAACCGCATAAGAAATACCCAGTAATCCCAGGGTATTGTTCAGGATGCCCTGGTTCGATTTATCTGAGGCAGCCCCCGCACTGGCGCTGAAATAACCTCCACTATTGGCCGCTTCTTTCTTAGCTTTCGATAGCAAGGGCATATCTACCATCGCGCTGATGCTGTTATAGGCAATGATGCCGCCATATTGCACGTTGCGATAGTTTAGTTTTAAACTATTCTGTTTATCGGTTTTCAGGGATTGGTTGTACCAAACCGCCATGTCCTGCACCCGGGAAAAATTTATTTCCTGGGCCTGGGCGATCCCTGCCAATAAAACACCGCATAGTAGTAACCAAATCGTTTTCATTTGGCCGTGGTTTTAAATTGTATATCGGATAATAACTTCATGAACGAATTACTAATCGGTTCTTATCTCACCAGGGATATCATGCCCCGGCGGGTAATCTTCTTTTTGTCTTTATCAAGTCCTTCGGCAATCCATAGATAGGTTTCCACAGGTTGCAAAACACCTTTGAACCTTCCATCCCAACCCACATTGGGGTCTTTGGTAGTAAATACCAGGTTGCCCCAACGGTTATAGATATTGAAATAATGGAAGGTGGTAATGCCTACTACAATGGGCTTTACAATATCGTTTGTACCATCATTGTTGGGGGTGAAGACCTTGGGAACATAAATATCAATCGGCACAAAACGCAGTTTAGCCGGACTACCATGGAGGATCTGCTTATCACCCACCTTGGCAGTAACCTGTACAGGGCCTGCTGTTTTACTGGCCAACAAGATGGTGGCATCGCCATTGGCATCTGTGAGCACAGGCTGTATGGTTAATACGGTAGCATCGCCAGACTCAATTCTAAAGAATACTTCTTTTTGGTATAGAGGTATCCCTGTAGCATCTACTATATGCGCTTTCACGCTATTGGTTTCAACACCATCAGCAATGGCATCATTGGCCACTACGATGAGTTTGGTATCGGGTGCAGTGACATCCGGATCGGTAACAAATACCACTTTTGCAGGACTGCCAAAGGTGATTGGAAGGCCATTTACGGTTGCGGTAATTTCTACTGTATCCCCTACGGTACTGGTCAGTCTAATGATGGCGTCGCCATTGGCATCAGTAATAACAGGGTTGGTTTCCACAAAACTGGCAATACCATTGGCGATGGTAAATACAACACTAGCCTTGGGCACCTTATTGCCATGAGCATCTACAATATGGGCTTTCACGCTATTGGTGGCTTTTCCATCGGCCTGGGCATGGTTTTTAACAACAATCAACTCGGTAGCAGGCTTGGATGGATCGGGATCTCCTGGCACAAAAGTTAAAGGAGCCGGGCTGCCAAATGTGATGGTTTCACCATTGACTGTAGCAGTGATGGTTATATTTCCGGCTACGGTACTGTGAAGGGTAATTACAGCATCGCCATTGGCATCGGTCAACAGGGGATTTGTTTCTACTATGGTTGCGGCTCCTGAAGCCAGTGTAAATACGATACTGGCATTTGCTACAGGACGGCCGGCAGCATCTACTATATGAGCCAACACGCTGTTGAGGGCTATTCCATTGGCCACCACGCTGTCGATCTTCACAATGAGTTCTGTTGCAGGTTTCGTTATATCCGGCGGACCGACCACAAAGGTCACAGTCTCGGTGGTTCCACCACTTACAGCGGGAATGGAAGCGCCATTCACAGTAGCTGAGATCTCTACGGTACCCACATCAGGGCTCTTGATGTACATAATGGCATCGCCATTGGCATCGGTATTGATGATATTATCGCCATCAGGATCAACCAGGGTTGCTCCACCAGCAGTACCACCGGCAATGGTAAACTTAACAGGTGCATTCGGCACAGGGTTGCCATTAGCATCGGCAATATGGGCCTTCACACTATTGAGGGCGGTATTATCGGCTACTCTTTTATCGTCCAGCTTACTCAACACGGTGGCAGGGTTGCCTGTGCTGGGTGCATCGGCTACAAAAGTGACAGTAACGGTCAATCCACCTGTCGCGTTTTTAATGGGTGAGCCATTCACACTGGCCGACATATCCACGGTACCGGTCTTGAGACTCTTCAGGTACATGATGGCATCACCATTGGCATCGGTATTAATGATGTTATCACCATCGGGATCGATCAGGGTAGCTGAACCACCGGCTGTTCCACCAGCGATGGTAAACTGAACAGGCGCATTGGGTACCGGGTTACCATTGGCATCCACCACATGTACTTTCACACTATTGAGGGCGATATTGTTGGCTACTCTATTATCATCCAGGGGACTCAACAAAGTAGCAGGATTACCAGTATTGGGTACATCGGCCACAAAAGTTACGGTTTCAATAGTACCGCCGCTCATGGCAGGAATGGGAGAACCATTCACGGTAGCAGACATATCGACGGTGCCAGCCTTGGGGCTCTTGATGTACATGATGGCAATGCCATTGGCATCGGTATTGATGATATTATCACCATCGGGGTCGATCAGGGTAGCTGAACCACCGGCAGAACCGCCAGCAATGGTGAATTGAACAGGAGCATTGGGTACAGGGTTGCCATTGGCATCGGCAATAGTGACCTTCACGCTGTTGAGGGCGGCATTATCGGCCACACGCATATCATCCAGGGTGACCAACACGGTGCCTGGATTACCTGTACTTGGGTTATCGGCCACAAAAGTGACGGTCACTGTTAATCCACCAGTCGCATTTTTAATGGGAGAGCCATTCACGCTGGCCGACATATCCACGGTACCGGTCTTGGGGCTCTTCAGGTATATGATGGCATCGCCATTGGCATCGGTATTGATGATATTATCGCCATCGGGGTCAACGAGGGTGGCAGAACCACCGGCTGTACCACCAGCAATGGCAAACTTAACAGGCGCATTTGGCACGGGATTGCCATTGGCATCGACTATATGGGCTTTTACGCTGTTGAGGGCGGTATTATTGGCCACCCTATTATCATCCAGGGGCTCAACAAGGTAGCCGGATTACCGGTGCTTGGGGCATCTACCACAAAGGTTACAGTAACGGTCAATCCACCAGTTGCATTCTTAATGGGTGATCCGTTCACACTGGCCGACATATCAACGGTACCGGCCTTGGGGCTTTTCAGGTACATGATGGCATCGCCATTGGCATCGGTATTAATAATATTATCACCATCGGGGTCAACTAGGGTGGCTGAACCACCGGCAGTACCACCAGCAATGGTAAATTTAACAGGTGCATTTGGTACGGGGTTGCCATTGGCATCGACTATATGTGCTTTTACGCTGTTAAGGGCGGCATTATCAGCTACTCTATTATCATCCAATGGGCTCAATAAGGTAGCAGGGTTACCGGTACTAGGCGCATCGGCTACAAAGGTGACGGTTACTGCAAATCCACCAGTAGCATTCTTAATAGGAGCGCCATTCACGCTGGCCGACATATCCACGGTACCTGCCTTGGGGCTCTTCAGGTACATGATGGCATCGCCATTGGCATCGGTATTAATGATATTATCACCATCGGGGTCAACGAGGGTGGCAGAACCACCGGCTGTACCACCAGCAATGGCAAACTTAACAGGGGCATTGGCTACCGGGTTACCATTGGCATCAACTATATGAGCTTTTACACTGTTGAGGGCAGTATTATCAGCTACTCTATTATCATCCAGGGCACTCAACACGGTAGCAGGATTACCAGTACTAGGTGCATCGGCCACAAAGGTGACGGTTACAGTTGTTCCGCCAGTGGCATTTTTAATGGGTGAGCCATTCACACTGGCCGACATATCCACAGTACCAGCCTTGGGACTCTTCAGGTACATGATGGCATCACCATTGGCATCGGTCATTATAATATTATCACCATCAGGATCGATCAGGGTGGCTGAACCACCGGCTGATCCACCAGCAATGGTAAACTTAACAGGTGCATTTGGTACGGGATTGCCAAGGACATCGGCAATATGGGCCTTCACGCTGTTGAGGGCGGCATTATCGGCTACGCGGTTATCATCCAGTTTACTTAACAGTGTAGCAGGATTGCCTGTATTGGGCACGCCGGCCACAAAAGTGACGGCAACGGTAAATCCACCAGTAGCATTCTTAATGGGGAGCCATTCACGCTGGCCGACATATCCACGGTACCTGCCTTGGGGCTCTTCAGGTACATGATGGCATCACCATTGGCATCGGTATTAATGATATTATCACCATCGGGGTCAACGAGTGTGGCAGAACCACCGGCTGTTCCACCAGCAATGGCAAACTTAACAGGCGCATTCGGTACCGGGTTGCCATTGGCATCAACAACATGGGCTTTCACGCTATTGAGGGCAGTATTATCAGCTACGCGGTTATTATCCAGCGGGCTCAACACGGTACCAAGATTACCCGTACTAGGTGCATCGGCCACAAAGGTGACGGTTACAGTAGTTCCGCCAGTGGCATTTTTAATGGGCGCACTATTTACAGTTGCCGACATATCAACGGTACCTGCCTTGGGGCTTTTCAGGTACATGATGGCATCACCATTGGCATCGGTCAATATAATATTATCACCATCAGGATCGATCAGGGTGGCTGAACCACCGGCTGATCCACCAGCAATGGTAAACTTAACAGGCGCATTTGGTACGGGATTGCCAAGGACATCGGCAATATGGACCTTCACGCTGTTGAGGGCGGCATTATCGGCCACCCGGTTATCATCCAGTGGACTCAACAGTGTAGCAGGATTACCAGTATTGGGCACACCGGCCACAAAGGTGACGGTAACGGTAAAACCACCGCCATCAGCAGGAATGGGTGCGCCATTGACTGATGCGGAAATAATCACGGTACCCGCCTTGGGGCTTTTCAGGAACATGGTAACATCACCTTTGGCATCGGTGTTCAGGGTATTGTCGCCATCAGGATCGATCAGGGTGGCTGAAGCACCAGCAGTACCACCTGCTATGGTAAACTTAACAGGCGCATTTTTTACGGGGTTACCATTGGCATCGACTACATGAACCTTCACGCTGTTGAGGGCTGTATTATTGGCAACGCTGCCGTCAATACCTTTACTCAATTTGGTAGCAGGATTACCTGTGCTAGGCGCATCAGCTATAAACCATACTTTAGCCGGACTACCAAAAACGATATCTACTCCTTCTACTTTAGCTACAATCTTAACCGTATCGGCAACGGTACTGGCTATATCAATGGATACAAGGCCGCTCGGGTTGGTTTTTTGGTGGTTATACCAATTAACCGGCCGACGCCCTGATAAATGAAGAATTCTACATTAGCAAGATTTACGGCATTACCGTATTGATCTCTGATGCGGGCTGTAACCTGGTTGGTAGCAATATCGTTGGCAATAGCGCCATTACCTGTTACAAGCAATCCTGTAAATGTATTGGTTACATCTGGCGGACCGGCAGTGAAAGATATTCCTATAAAATTAGCAATGAGGTTACCATTTACGGAAGCCCGGACCCTTACATTACCGGCTACTGTACTCACAAATGTCATAATAGCATCGCCATTGACATCGGTAGGCACAGGATTTGTAATTGCAAAGGAGGCTGTGCCCGTTTCAATAATAAAGGTAACGTTGGTGCCAGGCACAGGATTACCGTTGGCATCTACTATGTGTGCTCTTACGCTATTGGTAGCAATACCATCGGCACGTGCCAAATTAGTACCTAGAAATAATTTGGTGGCCGGATTACCAGTCTGCGGAACATCGGCTACAAAGGTTACCCTGACCGGATTATTGAAAATGAATGGTACTCCATTTACTGTAGCCGAGATCCTGGACTTTCCAGCTACTTTACTGATCAATTCAATATCAACATTCCCATTGGCATCTGTAACGCCAGAGAATTTATTGTTTTTAAATTTAGCCAACCCTGAATCGATGGTAAATACGATGTCTTGCCCTGCAACCGGGTGACCATAATCATCGGTAACATGGGCGCGAAGTGGATTTACATCCACTTCGTCGGCGGTCGCTAAATCATCTAGTTTAATAATTTCTGTTGAAGCAACATTCACAGCAGGCGGGCCTGCTTTAAAGTGGGTAGACTCTGCACGGCCGCCTTCTAAAAAGCCAGCGGTAAGTCTTGCCCTGATCAATACGTCTCCCACCACCGCGCTCGGAAACTGCAAAAAGGCATCTCCATTAGAATCTGTTGGATATCCGGGCATTAATCCCCGGAGGAAGAAACAAAAAATACGATAACACCGGGCACAGGAATTCCATCCTTGTCTACTATATGTGCTTTTACGATATTCTGGTCATTGCCATCGGCAATGGAGCTGTCTTTTACTTTGGATATTTTGGTATCCGGGTGTGTTAGATCTGGTGCTCCCGGCAAAAGGCCCGGACCGGGTTCAAATGCTGATACGCTTGTGTGGAAACCAAGGGAACACACAAGTATACAGAACAACATCGTCAATAATTTCTTACAACGAGTTTCCCTTAATGAAAATAAAGGGTGAATAAATCCTGATGTAGAAGCCATACGGTATAGAGTTTATTCAATAATCGAAATCTATTACCATGCTCAACCGCTCTGGGGCGGAAGAACCACGAGTGTCGTTACCGGTATTACCGGTAAGTAATGATTAGGTTATTGACTACAGGGATGAAATGATACATAGATTACTTCCTGCCATAGATGAACCAGCGCTGTACAGCGTGGAGCAACTCCTGCTATACATACCAGTTTCTGGACAGTTAAGTATCGCCCGGTGAAATGGAGGCTGTAATTGCCTGGATAGTGTAGGGGTTAGTGTCATAGTATTGGTTTTAAATTGTCTTTTAAACGGTTTTAGGATCGATATTGGATTTATTGTTCAAATGCTTTGCGCATAAAATTAATCGACTTTCTGCATAAAGAAAATATCCCTTGATACATTCATATTTCCCCTATATATAATCATATAACTTGTATTGGCCGGATAAATTGTATCGTTTTGGGAATTTATTTAAATGTTGCGTGTAACTACGCATTCTATGGACCCGGAATGGGAAAATAGTTGAGGATTGTCAAATAAAAAGACAAATCGGGAAAAATACAGAAATGGGAAAAACAGCCAGTAAAAGCAGGCAGGACATTCAAATAACGAGGCGCTCCGCTAATCAAGGAGATGAAAAATATAAAAAAACACATACAGGTAATCAGGCAAAAGATACCCTGAAAAGGGCCTGGATTGTGTCTAAATTGTTAAGGAAATAGCAAAAACGGGGTGATTTTGGTTTATTTTCTGACCTAAAAACAGGTTGGGGATCATGGTACTTTTTACCGAAACCCGCTCCTGCAGGGCATTTCCTGATCCGGGAATGGGGTTTACGATACTGAAAAGGGCTTTTATTTGGTTTTTGGGGTGGATTATGCCGATGTATGTTTGCATCATGAAATAAAGAAAACACCTACCTGGTGTTATCAACAGGAGATACAAACTCCTACTTCTTTTCTTCTACATTGCCTGCCTGCCCGATTGCCCTCCATACAAAGCTTACAAAGTTGTTTTAAAAACTTTTAAATATACACATCATGAAATCGATTATGAGGAATTATGGAATTATGGCAATCGCCTTAGTAGCTTTCTCTTTATCCTTTTCGACCAGCACACTGGCAAACAACGAAAAAGAAAAAATTGCTTCTGTTATAGAATTGAAGTTCATTGGTCATTTTGAGAACCAACCGGTTTTTCAATTGAACCTGAACAACAAAGAAGAAGATGAATTTACTATTACTTTCCGTGATGATTTTGGTAATGTACTGTATAGCGGTAAAGTAAAAGGTACCAGCATTTCAAAGAAGTTCATGTTGAACCTTGAAGAGATTGGAGATAATGTATTGAGTGTTGAAGTTAAGGCTAAGAAGAACAATCAGTCAGAAGTTTACAAGATCAACAGGAGCCGCAGCTACGTTGAAGAAACAGTAGTAAGCAAGATCAAGTAAAAAGCCAGGAAATTTATGTAAGAGTGGAACGTCCCCAATGGATGTTCCACTTTTTTTTGATGAGAGGGGAAAGGTGAGACGTGAGAAGTGAGAGGTGAGTAAAAGAAACTGCCACAGCATACAGACATGGCCTATATGTGTGGCAGTTATATTTTTACCCGGACCGGTTTTAGGAGGAGGGTGTTTCTTTTTTCTTGGTCAGCATGGTGTACAAAATGGGCACTACAAATATGCTGATGGTCAATATGGATACTCCCCAATCGGCAGCATGGCTTCCCAGGAATTTACTGAATGCTGTTTCGGGTTGGAAATGCTCATATAAAGAAAGCATGAGTTTAATACCCAGGATAGCAATCACAATAAAGGCGGCGGCTTCGAGGAAGGCATATTTTTCCATGAGTTTCACAAAGCCCTGAGCTACAAAACGCATGGCCAGGATACCGATGAACACGCCGAGCCAAATGAGGATAATATTATCAGAAAAGGCAACTGCCGCAAATACGTTGTCGATAGAGAAGGCCAGGTCCATGATCTCTACCAGGGCTACGGTAGCCCAGAAATTACCCAGGGCGCCTACGGTAACACGGTATAACCAATTGCTTTTTTTTTTATCGAGGGTGTCATCTTCTTTTTCAGGGGTTTGTTTTCCTTTCCACCAATCCCATACCAGGTACAGGAGGTAAAGGCCACCAAGTGGTTTGAGCCACCATATTTTGATGATATAAGCTGCCAGTAATAAACAGATGCCTCTAAATACATACGCACCAATAATTCCATAACGCAAGGCCCTGCTTCTTTGGTTTTTAGGCAGGTCCATGACCATGGTGGCCAGTACGGCCGCATTGTCAACAGACAGCAAGCTTTCGATAACAATAAGATTCCCAACTACCGCCAGGGCTGCCAGGGGTTGTTCAGGATATCCTGGATCATTTCATTCATGATGTATTCTAATTTTAATTATTTACCATTTGTACTATGATCAATCGCCCGCCATCTTCCTTTGACAGGAGTATTTTTTGTGCATCTTTTATTTCCAGCATTTGGCCTATGGAAACTTCCTGGTCGGTATCCATATCTTTTAAGCCAGGGATGGCCTGATTTACGAGTACCCATTTATCCTGGTGGAATACAAAATACCCCACGGGCTTTTTCTGATCGGCTGTTAACCGTTCGTTGGGCGATATATTTTTATTAATATGCCACTGATAAATGTATTGATTGCTATAAACCATGAGCCTATGGTTTTCAAAGCTAAACATCCCTTTGGGATTTTTGGAATATAGATTCAATACGGGTAACTGGCCACGGTACGGGGTACCACAAAAGGGCATTTGGGGGTGGTGGAGTTATCAAAAACATACCATTTCATTTCGCAGCTCTTGTTTTGGCAGGGCTGCATCAGGTCAACGGTCTTTACCAGTGCATTTTCCCATTCATCGGCGGTTGGCCGCATGGAGGATTATGCAGGCCATCAATAAATGCCCTGTCAAAAAGTTGTTTCAGGTAAGGTCCGGTAATCGTATAGGGCTGTTTATCGGTATCAGCCCAGGGCATGTAACTGGGTTTTACCTGGCTTAGTTTGGGTTTATTGGACATATCGGTAGGATGTTCAATAAACAATGCTTTTGACCCCATGGATAGCTCCTCATCCTTCTGGGCATCGGCATCATGCACTTTACCTCCACGCAAGGGATGCCGGCGCAAGAGGTACATATAGATCATTACGGCCAGGGCATGGCGATCGGTAGGGATGCCCGGGAATTTCCGGGTCTTATCGTCCTTGGCCAAATGCCTGGTGGCCAGTACTTCGGGCGCAATGAAATCGGGCGTACCCAATACATCGGGCGGAAATTTACCAGGCACCACCAATCCATCAATATCAATAATGGCTGCCCTGCCTGTTACGGGGTCGATCAGCACATTTTTGTACGAGAGATCGGAATGGGCCAGGCCTGCAGCATGCATACGCTTTACACCCCGGCTAATGGTAATGCAGATCAGAAAATATTTGTACCAATCGCCCTTTTCGGAGGGGTCCAGGTTTTTATTCTGGTGAAAAGCACTGGCAAACCATTTACCTTCTTTTTCCTTGCCTTTGATCTGCAGGAAATCATTGTTGCGGGAGCCTGTCTGGAAAAAGAAATGTTTCTGATAGGTAGGCGCCACAATGCCCAGTCGCCCGTTCCACTCCACCACTTTGGTAGGCCAGCAGTATAGATCTTTCCAGTATTCACCGCCTGCTTGTTTAAAAATTCTGTCGTAAAAAGTACCGGTAATGGTGAGTAAACGATCTTTGGCCACAGGATCCTGTTTATCCCTAAAAAGGCCACTACATAGGATCTATCAGGGCTAAAGTATACATCCTTCATGCCACCCTGACCGATCATGTCGTTCACAAACTCTACGTCGGAGCCATCGGCTGCCTTTATTTTGATGGTGTTTGCCATAGTTAAAAAGTATTGCAATAGTACGATCGTCGTATTCACCCTTCACCCAGAAGTCGAGCCATTGTAATAACTGGTTATGGGCATTTTCATTGTCTCTTGATAAGGTTACTTCTTTTTGTATTTCCTGGAACAGTTGATCCCATTTCTCGGTTTTGAGCAGGTTGGCATCCGTATGGAACCAGGCGTCGGTAATGCCATCGGTCATGAGCACCAGTGCATCGAAATCATCTACGAGTTCAAAACGTATGCGTTTATAAAAGGAGGTGGCTTCAAAGATCTCCTGCATGGTCAGAAAACGGGTTTGACCGGAGTACTCACCGCTGTCGGTTTCGCCCAATATTTTAGGGGCACTGTCTTTTTATAGATGCCCACCCCCATCGCCTACCCAAAAGCGCCGATAAACCATTTATTGGCAAATTGGCGACAAACGGTAACCAGCAGAGTGGTTGCATAATCTTTGACCAGGTTTTGGGTATTCTCTGCTTCTTTGGCAATATTCTTATAAGCCAGGAAAACAGCATTGCCTACGGTATTGTACAAGGTATCGCCAATGGCTTTGCGGTTGGCATCACCGGGATTGGCCTCAAATTGGGCAATGAGGGCTTCCAACTCATCCAACCTGGTATTGGTGTCGGTTAATGATAAATGTTCTACCACTGTATCGGTTGCTATGCGTGAACCTTCGCGGGAAAACTTGGCCGATCCTGCCCCATCGGCTACGGTGATCACATACCAGCCGGTATCGGCCCTATAGATGGCATCGAAATCATCGTCCCTGAATTTTGATTCACGGGCATGTGAACGACCACGTTTACTGGCTCCAATAATGGTTTTGGAGCCGCTGGCATCCCTTTTCGTTTCGGTATGGGATTTTTGATAAGGTGCATCTGGTGGAGGCTCATGCTCGGTCCACAGGCTTCTGGGATCAAAATTTATAAAGAGGTGAACAGGCCGGGTCAGGGGCTGATCCAACAAACTGTCGGCCGGTTTATAAAACAGGGTAATATCCGCATCACCGGGTTTTGAAGGGATGCCGTGTACCATGCCTTTTACGGAATCATACGCAAGGCCAATGGCTTCCAATCCTTCAAAATGGTGATCGCCAATATTAGATAAGGCAAATTTTCCCCATTCAATGGTATAGGTATAGGGTTCTTTTTCTTTAGCGTTGGGAAATACGATCTTGTCCACAGAATTTTGGGTTGGTTATACATATATTATCCTCTCGAACGGTTAATGTCCTGGTGGCCGGATGCGAAGCCAAATTTAGCCTGTGTATTACACCAGGGGCAGGTACTTACTTCTTCATCGCCTGTACACATAATACCGCCACAGGCACAGGTACTAAACCCGTACTGATTGCCACAGCAAGGACAATGGGGAAGCCCACCAATTCGCCCGAGCTGATCTTTTGATTGGTAGGGGTATTATCGCTCAATTGGAAATAGGTATCATCCACCGGGAAACTGCCTTGCAGCTTAAAGAATTGTGTTTCCAGTGAAAGGCCTTCTATATTGGAAGGCGTGATGTTGCGCTTGTACTTAATGAGGTAAGGCTTTTTGGTAGCCTGGCATTTAGACAGGAATACGGCAAAATTATTGTCGATGGCCTTGGGTGCAGGCGCTACTGCCGGTTGTTCTACTTTAGTAATGACGGCTTCATCCAGTTTGGCCAGCTGGGGGCCATCCATATTGTTTTCAGACACGCTCATGCTGGTGGTCTTGATGGAAGCAGTGACCCATTTAAAAATGACTTGTAGGATTCGGGAGCCAGGTTCTTCACCAATAATACATCGTTGCTAATCCTGCCCAATAAGGCAGTATCAGTATTATCGCCCAGGGCTATAGCGACTATGGAAGCTTTCTTTTTGTATTGGTTGATCCACCTGGTTACAGCTCCTTCGGGATTATCGGTAGGTGCTCCGTCGGTAAATAAAAAGATGATGGGCTTCCAATCGCCCTTGGTATCGGGGGTGCTTTTTACCACATTGGTATCAATATCCTGCATCAGGAATTCCAAAGCCTCTCCCAGGGAAGTACCTCCTCCAATGGGAATCCTGGGTGGGTAGAAAGAAGTAAGTTCGGTAAGGGGTACAATGCGTTTGGTTTTCCCGGCAAAAACTATGATGGATACCCAGGTAGTTTCCAGGGCATAGGGATCAGACCTGAGGTCTTTAATGATCGAGGCCAGTCCTTCTTCTACATAAGGCATTTGATCGCCCACCATTGATTCTGACACATCTATTAAAAAGTAAACGGGTAATCTACGCATAGCAGGGAGGTTTAGTTATGTATTGATAGAATAAGTGTGTTAAAACCTGGTTATGCCCAATAAGAGCAATAAAACAATGAGCAATACAATTTGCGACATATCCACCGACAATCCACTGCCCACCTGGAATGGTTTGAAAACGCCACGCAGGAAATTCAGGATAGGGTTAAACAGCTTACTGAAAAATCAAACGTGCGCTTATACCTGGCATCTAACCTATCCTTATAAGGCAATAGTTTTGCGTAAAGGAAAAGACCTATGATCAGGATGTTGAGTAAGGTCCATATAATGAAATACATATTGTGTTGTTAAACGTGAAAAGTGAAACATGAGATGGCAGTCGTGAATCGACAATGTTGTAATTCGAAATCCCCTTACTACTGCTAACTTCATTACAGCGGGTCTTCTACAGCTAAATGACCATGTTTACCTGGGGAGGTGGTGGCGGCAATACAACTTCGCCACCAGCGCCCATGCTGCGGTTTCCTGTACTAACAGATGCAGAAACCCATTTAAAAATGATTTAATGGTGGAACTGTCGGCTGTATCCAGGTGCACCACAATAGAGGTAAGTTCTTTCAGCAATTGATCATCTACCTTGGGGCCTGCTGCGCAAGCTACAATTTCACCGAAATGCCGTTTTTTACTTCAGGTATCATCTCGCGGTACTTTTGCAGGTCGCTGGGCTTACCATCCGTCATGATGAATAACAAGGGCATCCAGTCGCCCTTCTGATCCGGGGTGCTTTTCAATACCTCAGCATCCACCAGGGTACACAGTAACTCCAGCGCCTGCCCCAGGTGGGTAGGACCGGATTCGGGTGTAGTTATTTCCGGAAGGATCAGGCTTTCCAGTTCTTTGAGGGGAAGGATATTATTCACTTCGCGGTCAAAGGTGATGATAGAAAGGTGTACAGATTCCAGGGCAAAGGGGTCCTGCCGCAAGAAACCGACGAGTGATTCAAGACCATTTTTCACAGCTTCAATGGGCTCTCCTTTCATGGAACCCGAGGTGTCCAGTAACAAATAAACCGGCAGTCGTCTCATGTTTGTTTTTATCCCTGGCCTAAAGGCCAGGGCAATACAAGTCCAGGGCAATGGTTGTGTCTATTAATTGTATTTGCCTAAAAACTGTTCGAGACCGCCGCTATGACCAATACCTACGGCTTCAAATTTCCAGTTGTCATCCTTTTTATAGATACGTCCAAACTCAACAGCGGTTTCAATAGAGAAATCTTCTCCCAATTCGTATTTCATGATCTCTTCATTGGTAGCAGCGTTAAATACACGAATGAAAGAGTTCCTTACCTGACCAAAGTTTTGTTTTCTGCCGGGGGCATCGTGAATGGTAACCACCACACAAATCTCCCTCGCGCCTGGATTGATCGTTGAAAGGTCGATATGAATGGTTTCATCATCACCATCACCGGCGCCGGTAGTATTATCCCCGGAATGTTGTACGGAACCATCGGGCGATTTTAAGTTATTGTAGAAAACGAAGTATTCATCGGTCAGGAGTTTCCTGTTTTCGCCCAGGATGAAAACAGAAGCATCGAGGTCAAAGCCTTGTCCTGTTTGCCCTTCGTTGGTATCCCAGCCAAGGCCTATGGTAAATTTGGGGAGGTCAAGTTTTGCTCGTTGTCCTTTTTGTAAGTTGATAGCCATATTAGATGGTTTTGATGAGTGATGGTTAATAGGTGCTGGAAGTTTGTTTTGTATTCTTCCATTTCATGATAGCCATTACTGATGGCAAGGTCTACCAATTGTTCGCGGAACAAGGGAGGTTGCTTGTCAATAAAGGCTGTAAAAGCTGTAAACCCGGTATTCAGTATATATTTTACAATACGGGTATTGACCTTAAAGTTTCCAGAATCGATGATGCTGACCAATTGGTGGATTGATTTGACGTAGAAATAGTTCAGGTCATTCTCAATCCTGGGATGGATGGTTTGTGCATCCAACTGTGCGAAGTATAAATAATAAGCCACTTCGTCTTGTAGTGAAAATTGTTTCAACAGGTTACGGATCACCAGTTCATGGCTACCGGTAATTTTAATATCATCAATAAAGATCAACAGCTTACCCTGCAGAAACTGGCTGTCGAGATGATATTTATCATTCAGGATCAGGTTGAGCCTGCTATCGGCATCAAGTTCACCATAATCCAGGCTATAGGTTTTAGAGCGATGGATCTTGGCTTCTTCTGCTACTGGTAAACGGTTGGCGGCCAAAAACGGTTAACGGTTTTCTTAAAGGCTGCAGCCATGGCATAAGAAGCCGTTGGGATGGCAAAATATGGGCTGGGCAGAATGACCAATTGTTTGCCGCTTGCCATCAATTCGCCGGCATGATGTTGGAGAAATCCATTGGCCAATGATTCACCATACGTTTCTGCAATATGACCATCTCCAAATTTGAAACGGCTATATTCGGCGGGATCAAAGGTAAAAGCATCCACCCCGTTATTTTATGCAACGAATACACTGAGCTCATCCTCTATATTTTTAAGGTCATGCTTTGATCGTTGATGAGAAAAGCATTGATCCCAAAATCCTTTGCCCCTCCTACATCAGTAAGTATATTATCGCCAATATGAATTACCTGGCGCCTGGATAAATGGCCTCCATGTAATTCGGTGGCCTGCTTGTACATCACTTCAAAAATGACGGGTGAGGGTTTTGAAGCCGACACCTCATCGGAATAGACCTGAAAATCCATATAGGCTGCTATTCCCGTGTTTTGCATCAGTTTTCGCAAGGTTCTTCCCTTGATATAACCCGTATTACTGGTTATACTGATAGTAAATCCCCTGTCTTTGAGTGCAGCCAGGATGGGGATAACTTCCCCGTTCAGTGGTTGTGCCGGATACTGAAAGAATAATTTTTCGCACTGCCGGTAATACTCCTCCAACTGACCATGTCTTAGTGCCGACATATCAATGCCCAGTTTATCGAGCGCCAGCATATACATTTCGAGAGAGTCGACATTTTTACCCACGGTTTCATTGATACGATTCACCAGGAGGTCTGTTTGCCGGAAAACCTTCACTACCGTATCAGGATCTACCTGGTGCAAGTTGAAATAAGCGCAAAAAAGTTTTGCCTTTTCTTTCTTAAAGTCTTTGTGCGACCTGATCAGTGTCAGCCACAGGTCGAAGGATATATGTTTTGTTTCTTTCAGCATGTTATACTACTACATTTACTTCGGGTGGCGGAGGCGGCAATTCGTTGAGACCAGTCACTTCCTGGCCGCCACTTTCTACTTTCTGGCTACCAGTGCTGATAGAAGCAGAAACCCATTTAAAGAATGCTTTGATGGTGGAAGAATCGGCTGTATCCAATTGTACTACTGTATCTGTAACCTGTTTCAATACATTGGTATTGGCGCCCTGGCCTGCAGCGCAGGCGATGACCATACCAAATCTCCGTTTCTTGTATTCATTCAATCCTTTTTGCCATTCATCGGTGGGTTCACCATCGGTCATGATGAATACCAGCGGTTTCCAGTCGCCTTTTGGTCGGCGGTGGTGCGGGCCACTTCGGCATCCACTCTTTGAGACAGGAGGTTCAGCGCCTCTCCCAGGGAGGTGGTACCTGCGGCCTGAAGATCCGGCATCTGGAACGTTGACAATTCGGTAAGTGGCACCAGTTGTTGAGCCGTTGTACTGAAAGTGATCACACTTAAATAAGCTGTTTCGAGGGCATAGGGATCCTGGCGTAAGGTGGAAATAAGCACCTGAACACCATTTTTCAATGATTCAATCGGCTCTCCGGTCATAGAACCGGAAGTGTCAAGTACCAGATACACAGGTAATCTTCTCATAATAATATTTTGAAAGTTATGCGTTCACGTATTGTTTCAGGACCTCTACAAAAGAGTCCGCTTGGTGCGGCGTACCCAAGGCGCGGAATTTCCAGCTTCCATCCTTGCGATATACTTCGGCAAATGTCATGGAACACATACCATTGAAAGAAGCATCACCGGATAGGTTGAAGCGGGCAATTTCCTTTCCACGGGAGTCAATAGCGCGGATAAAGGCATTTTCAACAAGGCCAAAGTGCTGGTTCTTTGCCGGCCCTGGTAAATAGCCACTACGAATACGATCTTTTCAAAGCGTGCATCGAGTGTATCCAGTTTAAACACCAGTTGCTCATCATCGCCATCACCGGCGCCGGTTCTGTTATCGCCGGTAGACCAGGCTTTACCGGATGGATGTTTGGGGCTGTTGTAAAGATCACATCGCCACCAATGAGTTTATCACCCAGGTTGGCCACCTTTCCATTGCTGTCTAACAAAAAGGCTACAGCATCCAGGTCATAATCCTCTTGTTTGCCGCCCAGGAGCTTGCCGAGGAAACCGCTTTTTTGCTGCTTTATGTCCCATCCAAGTCCGATGGTTACTGTTGCGAGATCAAATTCGGCACCGCCATCGTTTTTCTAAGGTCAATTGTTTGTCCTTTTACCAGGTTAATTGCCATAAATAAGGTTCTTTTTGTTTTATTGTTAGGGTTTAAACGCTGATTGAATCGCTGATTACGCGGATTTTCTGGATTTCGCAGTTTGCGCGTAATAGAAGATAAGCAGGTTTTTATTTAATGATTTGTCCTTTGTAATATTTACCCAGGAAATAGCCCAGGTCTTCCTTGTAACCAATACCAGAGGCTTCAAATTTCCATTTGCCATCTTTTTATAAAGGCGGCCAAATTCAACGCCGGTTTCAATGGAAAAGTCTTCTCCCAGTTCATATTTGGCAATTTCACTGCCATTGGAATTATCTACCAGTCTTATGTAGGAGTCTCTTACCTGACCAAAGTTTTGTCTGCGTGCAGCCGCATCATGAATGGTTACTACAAACAATATTTCAGTAATAGCAGGATCTATTTTTGTAAGATCTACAACCAGGCTTTCATCATCGCCACCTGCGGAATTGCCGCCGGTAGGGTCATCGCCGGTATGATGTACCGCCGCATCAGGCGAATCGGTATTACCATAGAATACAAAGAATCCTTCCGCGGGTATCACCCTTGAAGCATTGATCATAAATGCAGAAGCATCAAGGTCAAAGGCGGAACCAGTTCCTTCATTGGGATTCCAGCCCAGTCCTACACTGATGTTTGAAAGGCCAATGTCTATTTTCTGGCCTTTCTGTAAGTTAATTGCCATTGGTAAGATATTAGTTTAGATATCAGGGAAATTGTTACGGTTTGTCAAGGAAAAAAATGGCTTGCTGCATGACCATGTTCCCGGCAATAAAATATGGCTGCTAATTTCTGAGTATGTAATCGTAAGCGATGGCAGAACTATGGGTTTACACATGGCATCGATCAACAGGATACGCGCAAGCATATTTTACAGGGTTTATGGTGTATCAAAGGGTGAGACAAAATATAAAAAAATGTTACTCACAAGCATTAATATATGAAGAAATTATGGTTTTCAATAGATAAGCTTTTCCTTCCACGAATATTCGGGAGGTTTAGGCGGCGCCTGGGAATTATTAGAAGACAGATCGGTCATTCAGATTTCAACTGCCTGTAATATGAACACATACATAACAGTAAAATAATATTTGACGGGCAAATATGGCTTGAGATCATTGTTGTCATTTTCTACAATCCATGCCCATAAAGGTTTTTAACATTTTTATAAGGGCTTTAGCATCCTGAAATGAAGGATTAGTTGGTTTGTGAAGGGGTATTGCGCGCTGTAAGTTTGCATCATGAAACGAAGGATCTGATGCAGATAGGAAGTAACACAGTCAAGAAATAATAAAATATACGAATTATGAAAATCAAGATGAGGAATTTCGGAATGATGCTGATGGCAGTTATCGCTTTAACCTTAGCCTTTTCCAACAACACTTTAGCTAATGGCGAAAAAAATCCCAAAAGCTCTTCTATAGAACTTAAATTCATTGGTGAATACGAAAGCCAGCCGGTTTTTCAGTTGAACCTGAACAATGTGGAAGAAGATGAGTTCTCCATCACTTTCCGGGATGAGTTTGGTAATGTGTTGTATAGCGGCAAAGTAAAAGGAAGTAATATCTCAAAGAAGTTCATGCTGAATACGGAAGAAATTGGTGATCATGTGCTGCATGTTGAAGTGAAAGCAAAAAGAATGACAAAGCGGAAATATATCAGATCAACCGCAATCGCAGTTATGTTGAAGAAACGGTAGTCAACAAGGTTAAATAATTTCAGTTATAGTTTTCGTTTATGTGTTTGAATACACCGGACTGCACCGGTGTATTTTTTTGTGTATTAGCGTACGATCAGGGGTTGCCTTTTATACACTACATTGGGCGCCTCCTTCATGGTCCAGCTATCGGCCCATCCTTTGAACTGGTTGGCCAGGTATGGATAGGCCATCATGAGGACGGCTTTTCCGGAATGGATATTGACACGGACCTTGCTGTGGTAACGGTATGTTTTTTCTCCATCGGGTGATTGGAGATTTTCAACCCATTGAGGCGTTATATCATTCATGGTACGGGGCACCGAGCTGGATTTCAATTCGGACACAGAAGATGGGTCGTAAGCAAATTGAGCTTTGTAAGCTTCTGTTTCATCATACAGATCTTGCAGGTATGATTTATCGAGTAGCGAGTCGAATATGATCTCACCAGTTTCATACTGACCGCCATGGGTGATCTCGTGTATAAAATTAGCGGTTGAGCCTACGGTTAATACAATACGCTTTCTGTGGGTATCATAAGCAGTTGAACCTTCGGCTTTGGATGAAGGTTTAAGAATGTATTCAACATCACTTTTTCCAGTGTATTGACCAGGTCAAGTACTTTATCCAGGCTAGCCATGCGGGCTTTGAGGGAATTGATCTCATGCTGGATCTTTTCTTTGTTGCGGTTGTACTTTTCTTTTTCGCCGATGACATAGTACAAACTGTCTCTTTTATTTATGATCAATTCCTTATGCCTTGACCATTCATCAAGACACAAGGAATTGATTCCTTTAGGGGCAGGCGATGCCAATGGGTTGGCATCGGAATGATCACTAACAAATCGAGCATTAGCCATTGAGGCAAAGCCGATAAGGTTCATGATTAGTACATGAGCGTGTAGCCTGGACATAGACCAAGGTTTAATGGACATGACAATAAGGTTATTTCACCGTGCTTGGCACGGTATAGCATATAAAATTTAACCGGGAAATGATTTTACAGGTGAGTTTTCAAAGTCTGTACGGGCGGTGTAATACCAAAGGTTGGTTGGTGTGGCTTGTCTGCTACTAAGAAGCTACTATCAGGTGTAAAAAAGCGACTGCAACGTTAATAAGTTTTTTCAGGAAACCCAAATAATATGCATTAAAAATGCCATTTATTTGATCTCAATTAAGTAGGTATTTGGTTTACTAAGGGTAAACATGGAGGGGCAAGGGGCAGGTAGTAAATGGCGAGTGGGGCTTTGGCTTTGAGGGGCGAATGGGTAGTGGTTGCGTATTGAAGACTATTTTATGTCGCCATTGTCTCAGTTTGTATCTTTAAAGCATTCTTAATTAGAAAGTTGTCGTCCGTGAGTAAAGTTATACCCAATTTAAAATATGCTAAGAGAAATTGATCAGTACTTTCTGGAGAAAGAGGAGCCGGTAAAAAGTTATTTACTGGCCTTGCGCGAATACCTGCTGCATTTTGATCCAAAAGTCACGGAAGCCTGGAAATACAAGATGCCTTTCTATTGTTATAAAGGAAAGATGTTTTGTTATCTATGGGTACATAAGAAAAACCAACAACCTTACCTGGGCATTGTAGAAGGTAATAAGATCTATCACCCACAACTGATCATTGAAAAAGAGCGCGTAGGTAGATCCTGTTGTTTGACCCGGAGAAAGATATACCTATCAAAACTATAACGGCTATTTTGAAGCAAGTGTTGGCACTGTATAAGAAGGGGGCGTAATGTATTGTGAATCGTGAATCGGCAATGAATACAGCTGTGAGCTACGAGCTGCGAGCGAATACAGTTGAGGAGTTTCGTGAATCGGCGGTCGGCAGTCGTTTGATTCGAATTGATTGCTTATAGGTGATTGACTTACTTTTCAGAAAAAGAAAACAGGGCAGCAAGCTGTCCTGTTTGTATAATATGCGGGAATGATTGCTGAAAGTAGTGTGTATCCTTATCCGATGATACCTGTTGCACGCTTTTGCACAAAATCCCAGTTAATCGCATTCCACCAGGCGGTAATATAATCCGGACGACGGTTCTGGTATTTGAGGTAATAGGCATGTTCCCATACATCCAATCCCAGTAAGGGGAAGCCCTTTTTCTCGGCCAGGTCCATTAGAGGATTGTCCTGGTTGGCGGTGGATACAATGGATAATTTTTGTCGGAACCCACTATTAACCAGGCCCAACCACTGCCGAAACGGCTTTTGGCAGCATCGGTAAACTGGGTTTTGAAAGCATCGAAAGAATTGAAGTCTTTTTCAATGGCTGCCAATACTTTACCAGTAGGCTTAGCTCCATCTACAGGGGCTTTGAGGGTTTGCCAGAACAACTCATGGTTATAATGGCCACCCGCATTGTTGCGCATTTTGGCGGAATACTTAGAAATACCCGACAGGAGGGTTTCGAGGGAGGTAGTGTTTTTATCAACTTTTTCGGCCACAACAGCATCTGCCAAGTTCTTGGCATAGGTAGCGGCGTGTTTGGTATAATGGATCTCCATGGTGGTAGCGTCAATAGCCGGTTCCAGGGCATTGTAAGCATAAGGCAATGGTTGCTGCTCATACGGTGTTGCCAGGCCCGATCTTACAGCAGGAGGCTGATTGGAGGCGGTAGCCAGGGCATCCAGCACAGGAAGGGACAAGGCTGCTGCCAGCCCTGCCTTACCGGTGGTGAAGAGGAAATCCCGGCGATTATTGGTCTTGTTTGCCATAGTATTAGGTAGTTTTTAAGTTTGAAGGAACAATATTACAATGAATGTAGTTCGGGACGACAAATATATTGCTGGTACTAATACAATTTTAATACCTGATTATCAGCTAAGGTCTGATATTAACCTGATAAATAGCTCCCGTTAACAAGTACTTAATTCGTGAATGGTGGGCCGGCGCCCGACCAGCAGCTATTGCAGCTTGGCGCCAAACTGGCCCATACTGTAATAAAAAGACAGGCGGCACATATTCACCTCTTATCCATGAAAAGCCCAGTGTCGAGGTATAGGTATATACTTCAGCAACACACCTATTTACTACAATCTTTCTCCATTACCGAATTGGCCAGGTACCTTAATTTAAGTAGAGACACTGGGCAGGGCCAGACTGGCGCTAATGAATGAAAGCCGGTCCATTTGTGATTGAGATCACGAATGCAAACAGGCAACTCGTATATTTTTGGTTTCCATCAAAAAACAAGTTATGGTAAGTTCAGCATTTTCCTATTTTGAAAAAGGAAATGGCCGGCCTATGATCCTATTGCATGGGTTAATGGGCAGTCTTAGTAATTGGACCTCCGTTGTGTCGCATTTTCATCAGCGATACAGGATATTGATCCCTTCCTGCCAATACAAAAATATTCCGGATACAAGGCGCTTGAATTTCTGCTTGAATGCCTGGAAAGTTGGATTGAAAATTTAAACCTGTAAGGATTTTGTATTGGTGGGTAATTCCCTGGGGGGACATCTGGCAGCGAGGTACGCACACAAACACCCCAACGTGTAAGAAGCTTAATTCTGACAGGAAGTTCCGGGCTTTATGAAAACAATATCAGCACAGCTTATCCCAAACGGGGTAATTTTCAATACATCAAAGAACGGGTAGAATACACATCTTTGATCCAGCGGAGGCAACGGATGAGTTGATCAGGGAGATATTTACCATAACCACCAATCTGCGCAAATGCCTTTCTGTAATAGAGATGACAAAGGCTACCCAACGCAATTATATTGGTGATCAATGTAAAGAAATCAAAGTACCTACACTCATCCTCTGGGGGAAAAACGACAGAATAACGCCACCAGCTGTTGCGGAAAGTTTCAACCGGCTGATTCCGCATTCAACCTTACAATGGATTGACAAATGTGGACATGCGCCCATGATGGAGCAGCCGGTGCGGTTCAATGCGCTATTGGAAGAATACCTTACAACGTTGCCCTTGTTGGAGCCCGCTGCCACTGCCATGGCCATCAATAGGACATGTTACCGGCCATTTTTCCGGTGAATGTGGCCTATAACCGGCTGGTGATGGTGAAAACCAGTGGAGGAGGTTTTTCAGGAAAAGGAAGGTATTGTGATCAGGCAGACGGTGTTCATAGTCAACAAAGTAGGCTGGCAGCCTTTATTTACCCGGAAACAGTATTTTATTTCCTGGGGAATGTTTTTAGAGTTTGCTATTTGAGATTTTCCTCTTATTTTTGCGATCCCTAAAAGGAGAGGTGCCTGAGTGGCCGAAAGGGCCGGTTTGCTAAACCGTTGTACGAGCTTAAACTTGTACCGAGGGTTCGAATCCCTCCCTCTCCGCTGAATGACTGCTATTTCAAGTAGCAAGCTTTCAAACCGGTAAACAAAGTTTCTCTTACGGTTTAGGCCGGCAGGGTAACAGGAACGGGAAGTAGCGCAGGCCGGTAGCGCACCTGGTTTGGGACCAGGGGGTCGCAGGTTCGAATCCTGTCTTCCCGACTTATGAAGCCTATAATTAATTGATTTTCAATTTTTTATAGGCTTTTTTGTTTTTGGTGTTGTCGTTTTTGTTGTCGAAAATTTTACTTTACTCACTTTGGGGGCTTTTATCGGTTGCAATGTCTGCCACTGATACTTCATAATATTTGCTCAATCGAATTAAGACAGTATGCCTAACGCGCGGGGCTAATCCCCTTTCGATTTTTATAAGGTACTTACGTGAAATTCCCACAGCCGCAGCCACTTCATTTAGGCTTTTGATTTAACTGCCGTAACATATATAAATTCCTGCCAATGGTACTGGATACCATTTTGAGCATATCCTCCTTTCCTTGGTCGCTATTAAAAATCTTACTTACGGTATGTTTAAAATTCAGGTAAGTGATATAGTCAGCATATTTGCGCTCTGCCACTCGCATCAACTCTTTGACCCGGTCAAACAGTATTTGAACTTTGCCAGCAGGTATCTCATAACTTTTGTTAAAGCTGTGGTTTACGTAAGCAGTATTCAGCAAATTAAAAAGTTCAATTTCATCATCATTTATTCGGGGTAAGACGCATGTCAGGTTAATGCTAAAATGTTCTATTAGTGCCAATAGTCTAATAAGGTTATTGGAAATAGAATGATAGCCGGTATATGCCTGTAATAGGGCCATGCAGGAATACCGGGCTGCCTGATGTAACTCAAAAGCGTTTGTTGAGGCTTTCCGCCTTCTATTTTGTTAGTAGCCGAAAGAAAAAAGCGTTGAGCCATACGAAACGATTTATACCAGCTATTTTGTACTTCTTTTATCAGTTCCGCTCCATTGGGTGCTTCCGGGGCACTGCCAATGGCAGGCCCGTACTGTCATACAGTAATACACCCTTATGGTATAAAATGCAAAAAAAAGCGGTTCCCCTGCGCTATCGCTTTGTTTACTGCTCCTACCTTGTGTACTACGCCTAATATCTTATATCCTGATTGAGTAGCCTGCTTTTCAGCCAATTTGATAATTGCCTCTTTGCCTTGTTTTTCGGTTTCTTTCATTATTATCAAAAGATCGTAGGTACATTTTCCGCTTTCCATATATTTACCTTCATTCATAAAACAACGCCAATCCTGGAAAGCTGTACTACGGTGGCCGTAACAAATTATTTTTCCGGTTTAGCAGCCTGCACAATTTTTGTACCAGTTCGTTTAATTGGTTTTGTTGCTTCTTAGGTAAATGACTAAAGGTTGTCAGCATAATGGTTTTTGTTTTTGTACTGTAAATAATATGTGTAAACTGTGCTATTGTGAAACCGGTGGGTTTTCTGCATAAAAGCACCCGCCGTTATACACTACATGCAGGGCGCTAATAATTTCGTGGTAGCTGTGAATGGCTTTTATGATCACCCCTTCAATCCCTATTTGTTGGAGCTTACTAACTGGTATCCTGTGACTAAACTGCGTGTTGATGACCACCTTTATACCTGGGTAATGTTCCTTTATCCAACGGGCAACATCCAGGCTTACCGGCCTGCTTGTTTTGTAGTTAATAATCGCTATATCCGGCAGATTGGTGGGGTTTGCTTCAATCAACGCTATCCCGTTTTGGCCTTCTCCTATAATGACAAACCCGCTTTTTGCAAAACCATGATAAGCGCCTCCCGGTACAGGTCGTGGTAATCCTGTACCAGTACCTTTATCGGGTCGGGTGTATTGGTATCAGGGGTTTTAGTTTCTGGTTGCTGAAGTGTCCGGTGATCTGTTTTGAATATATTACTGCCCATGTGCGTGCTGTTTGGTTAATGCCAAATTATTAGCACAGGTCAGGGATACCTAAGTTTTAAATGTTTATCTTAGCGACTACAGCGTGTTTTTAGCGAGTGTACTACTTTAAAATAAATCTATATTTGTACTATGACAACAACGGATATGCCTAATAAAATACACCACGGTAGGAACATCAAACGTTTCCGGGAAATGTTGGATATGAAACAGGAAGCATTAGCGATAGAATTGGGTGGCGATTGGACACAAAGGAGGGTTTCACTGTTAGAGCAAAAGGAAATTGTTGAACCGGAAATACTGGCAGAAATTGCCAAAGCATTAAAGGTGCCTGTTGAGGCTATAAAGAATTTTAATGAGGAAGCTGCTATCGTAAATATTCAAGCAAACTATGAAGGTTCAAATACTCATGCCGCAAATGTTATTGCCGGAACAGGAAATTATCATAATTGTACCTTCAATCCAATGGATAAGTATGTTGAAGCAATAGAAGAAAATAAAAAACTGTATGAGGCACTGCTAAAAAGCGAACGGGAAAAGATTGCACTACTTGAAAAGATACTAAGCGATAAAAAGTAAAGGAACTGAATGAATAAAAAGCCACTGTTAACCGCTAACAGTGGCTTTTTGTTGTCTGCCCTTACCAGGGTACCCGGTTACACCTTTGAACCGGGTACCCTGGCAGCTTTCAGATAATTGTACACAGTGGAACGACTTACCTTTAAAGCCTTGCTAATTTCGGCATAGGATAAACCCAACTTTTGAAGATCAACCACCCTTTGCTGCATTGTTTTGGGTTTGGCGGTGGCGGCAAACTCATAGGTACTTGTCCAGCGTTGTACTGTCCGTTCGGAAACGTTCAATAGGATAGCCGTTTCTTTGGCCGTTAATCCCTTCAGGTAGTATTGATACGCCTTACCTATCAACCCGCCTTTATCTTCAAAATTTGAGGTTGCTATGTCGTTTTTAAAGGCATTCTGTCTATTGGGCATAATCTTAACCTTAAATGGTACTAAAATGTAGTTATGAACGTCGTAAACGGGTTGCGTCACATTGGCGGTTATACTGTACTGTATTTACTATACACCCCCGTTATAGAAACTAACCGGTTATACCCTTCATGTAGGTGTATTTGTCAATTGTCCTTTCAATTCCTACCAGGGCATTGGATAAATTGTAAATATCCATAGCCGGGGTGTTTTTGTCTTTTGATATAGCCGCCAGTCGTTTTACCATGCTGTCACGTATGAGCAGGTAATGACTGATCGGCAATGACTTTTTCCATTTACAAATTGTTTGAACGGATACCCCTAACTTTTTGGCAATATCCCGTTGTTGCATTCCTTGGCCTTTCAGGATCGCATATTGTCTTTTTAATGGTTCTGTGTTCTTTTTCATTTGTATGATTTTACAGATTAAACAATAAATTTTGAAGATTGGTAAACGATTGTAAATACCCCTTTGCTTGTTCACCTTCCAGGTTTACCGGCAACTCATCCCGGCGTGTTGGCAATATGGCGATACATTGTACCCGGTCAAACCACCCGCGGGGTAAGTTTGGTAGTTCTGACGGGTGTATTGTTTGGGTACTGGTATCCGTACCGTCTGTGTAGGTTACAGCAATAAAGTTGTTTTGCTCCATAGCTTTTTATTTTTCTTTTTAAGTCCCGGCGTTGGTTACTGTTCTTATTCCGGCATGACCGGGCAGCTTTTCCACCTACATAATTGGCAGAACAAAAACGGCTATCCTTTCTTTGATGGCTTATATCCTTTCCGCAGGTACAACAATGACGGATAGGCAAATCTTGCTTATGTGCAATTTTTGCACTTTTATATTATCGTTTGGAGTAATGCAAAAAGTTGTATCCGCATTGCCGGTAATACCCTGTGTACCGGGTAACCTTTTCACCTGACATTCAAGCGGTGAAATAGTGATTATTTTACCTGCTTCGCTTTTCCACCCAGGACGGTGAAAAGGTGTACTGTTTGCTGCTTCCATCCAGGTAGTAAACAAGCTTTCCCAGGTATTGGTAAGTAGCTGCTTCAACACCTGCCGGGTGTCAAATTTTGCGTACCTGTCAAAAGGGTAGCGAGCTTTTGGCGTTGCCGGTAGGCTTTTTCCTTGGGTATATGCTGCCAGTTTTAGGATTGGACAGGTATAGCCATTGTTTTTGCTCCCGGTCGGTCATGGTGTTAAGGTTGGCGCTGGTATCCGTCCAGATAATTGTATCCAGGGCAATAAACAACACTTGCTTTGCGGCGTAGGCTTTGGCTGGTTCGGTAAGGGCTGCCAAAGTGGTTAACTGGTAATCTTTCAGGAACCGCATTTTGTTTACCTTCACTTCCAACCGCAAAACCTGCCCGCAATCCACCCCGCTTTGTGCCGCTTTGTCGTATAGCTTCAGTTCATAGTCATTTAAGGCACAGATAAGCCCTTTATGCACATTGCGCTTATTGATCGCGGTAAATGGTTTCCCCTTATACGAAACGGCATTTTTAAGCACTCGCAAAGCTGGAAAAGGCAGGACTATGTTTACCCCTATTTCCAGGCCATGTAGTTCTGCTTGATCGGGCGGCATTTCAAACACATCGCAAAGGCTGTTTACGGCGGTTTGCACATCTTCCATAGAAAAGCGTCCGGCGTTGTCACTGCCTGCATTGTACCACTTATGCAAACTACCTTTTACGATAAAATTGTAACCGCCGTTTATTGATGGTTTGTAAGCCAGGTTTAACCCTCTTAGATGTGCCGTTTTGCAGTCGTCAACCCTTTTGCCGGTTTGCTCATACACCAACACTTCCCAACACGGCAAAGCCGCAAGGCTGCCGGTTTCGTCGGTTACCCGGAAAAGTGTATTGATGCCGTCAAACATTGGAAAGGGTTAACCAGGTTAAAGGGTTGTTTTTGCTTTTTGCAGGTATTCCAGGGCAATGCCTAATAACTGGCCGATAGTGTAATGATTCATTAGCAGATCGGGCGCAGGTTGAACGGCTACCAGCTTTAAAAGGTTTTCAGCAGCAGCGGCGCAATAATCCGGTACTGATGCCACGAAAGCAAAGCGCCGTATTTTGTAGGTATCGGGGTAGTCCTGCAATACTCAATGGTTTCTTTGATCGCTTCCAATTGGGTGCAATGATCAATTCCCAATTGCATGACCGGTGCATAAGCATCCAGGGCGGTCACAATGATCTGCTCCTTTTTTGCCAGTTGTTTTACAGTGTGCTTACTCATGCCCTTTCCTCCCTTTTCCCTGCCAGGGGTTTACAGGCGGCTAATACTTCCGCTTTTTTGTACCTGGTTTTGTTGGCAATCTTGTAGGCGGTAAGGATACCGGCATTTGTCCAGGCATGAACCGTTGGCAGGGATACACCAAATAATTCACCGATCTGCATACGGGTAAGAAATTCCGGGTCGGTAACCGGTTCCGTCTTGTTGATGGTAGAAAGTTTGCGGCTTACAATATCTTCCACCGCATTTAACAGGGCATTTGCGTTGATGCCTTCAATCTGTACTACGTTTGTTTGTCCTTTCATAAAAAAATCAATTTTATGAGGACAAAGCAACGATGCCGGGAAAAGAAAAGCCCGTAAGTTACGGCGTAACCTACGGGCAAAACATAAGCCGGTAAAGGCTTTTAGCTACATATAATTTTATCTGCTATTTATCCGGCAATAACTTTTGTTGAAAAAATTCATTGATTGCTTTATTCATTTTGAAAGTAAACAGGTCACGGGGTTTCCTGTCCTGCAATTCGTTTTTGTTGATCTCATGCCTGGATAGATCAACTGGCTTTCCCTTGTATTCAATAATGCTTTCAAAGGCTTTGATGATTTCCGTTTCAGGGATACCGGCAAAAGCTGTCAAGGAAAGGGACTTTATCAGTTCGGACAAGTCCTTTTTATCTGCTTTCCAGGCTAACCGTTTTAAGGCATTCCCTGGGTAGTGGCAGCGGTTTCCTCTTTGTGTACCATTTCTGCAATAGTTTCTATTATTTTGGAAAACTCATTTTCTGTGTAGTATGTTGGCCGTCTATACACATTTTTGCTTGTCCTTCTTTGGCATGAAAAAGATAATACCTCCTTTCATTTTCCCCCTGTATTTTGCAATACTCATTTACTATTTTGCCAATAAACAACAAGTCTTCAGTTAACCGTAGTTCGTTTTCGCAATGACTTATTAATTGCTGGTCAGGCTCTACCTTTATGTCCTTTTGTTCTACAGGATGCCATTTACCGTTTATGGTAAAACCCTTAACCAGCGGCTTTGTGTATATATCCGTTGTAGCATACTCTTTTTGTTCAGCTATCAATTTTAATAAATAGCTCTTTCGGTCGTTCAAATCCTTTATATCCCTGGCTTTAAATATTTGGGGCTCAACGGATACTCCCGAAACATCCCCTTCGCCCTCTTTTGACAAAGAGCTTTCCGCTGAAATCTTAGTAACCGTACTTTTAGGCTTTATGCTGTCCGCTACTTTTTCAATATCAATCATAGTAAATACCGTTTAAAGGGCGCTTAAATTATTGGTTCCAGTGTGTAGGTGTTTTTGAAGTATTTCCGCATATTCCAGCGCAGATAGTTTTATATACTTCAGGAATACGCTTTCTTTCTTATGGCCTGTGATCTTCATGATTAACTGTATGGGAATACCCTGTTTTGTCATATTGGTAGCAAATGACCGCCGGGCGGTATGGCTGGTTACCAATTGCCATTTTTCCAAAACACTGGCAACTTTCTCGCCTCCTTTGGTTTGCTGCTTTTCTATCGTTTCGGTGATCTCTGCCAGCTTGCAGATTTCTTTTATGTACTGGTTAATCTTTTGATCGGAAATTTTGGGCGGGGTTTGGCCGCCGTATTTGGCTATGATGGTTTTAACCGTGTTGTGTATGGGTATTACAACCCTTTCCCCTGTTTTACGCTGGTACAAGTCTATATACTTGCCTTTAATGTGGTGCGGTTTGATATTGTTGTAATCACTTACCCGTAAGCCAGTGTAGCAACCGATCATGAATAAATCCCGTACACGGTCTAATGTATGATAATGAACTTTTACCGTCTTTTCTTCGCCGTTCTGTCCTTGTTGTATGGTAATGTATTGGGTTCGGTCAGAAAGATCAATTCCGGCAATGGTCTGTAGTTCATTTTCGGTTAAATAAACATCCTGTGGGATTTCCCTGGCCACTGTAAAACGTTTGGGGTTGATGGTATCCAGGTCAATACTGATTTTTCGGCAGAAGCAGCCCTTAGAAACTGCCGGAAATTATCAATGTGCTTTGCTATGTTATTAAGGGAAAAACTTTTGACCGTAGTTAAATAATCCCGGAAATCTGTTAGGGTAGATACATCTATATTATCAAAATCCAGCTTTTGCCGGTTTTCTTTTTCAAACTCTTTTAAGCAGGTAAAGGTCGTTTTGTATTCCTGTATTGTTCTATGGCTCAACAGGCGGCCTGTTTTGGGGTTTATTCGGGTAGGGCTGGTATCAATGTAGCGTTGCAACCATTGTGAAAAGCTGGGCTTGCCCATATCCGTTTTACCAGTCCATTTATCCAGTTCAGTTTTTAGTAACTGCTTTGTTACCGGCTTACGGTTAGTTATGGTTTGCTCATAGATGCTTTTGGCAGCGGTTTTTAATGTTCTTAGGTAGTTGTTGATAATATCCCGGTTGGGTTCGTCAATAACGTTGCGTACTTCGCCCGCTTTTATATTCCAGTATTTGGGCAACACACTGTATGGAGTAGGATAAACAAACTTTTCAGTATTAAACCGACAGATCAAATATACCTTTTCGGCCTTCTTGCTTTTCTGCTTTCTAAGGTTGTACCGGGTGTTGAACTTCATGGCACTAAATTTAGCCAAAGTTATCCCGACGTAATTAATGTTGTCGTTTTTGTTGTCATTTTATCTTTTCTTCTCTTAATTTGGCTTAATCTAGTTTAATTATAAAAACATGTATTTAATTCATAAACAATTAAATATGAGTGCTATTAGAGCCTGTTTTGGGGGTCTTAAAAAAATGTCAAAAAAGTAGGTTCACGTGCTGTCTTCCCGACTTGACTTGACAGGAGGCCATAATAAGCCTCCTGTCTGTCTTTAATACCTCCTGAAACGCTGTCCAGTTGCGGCGTAGTATTTTTTCTCTATATTATCCAGATACTGCTGGATTTCTATAAGGTTATTTTCCAGCTAAGGTCTATCGGTCATGCCAGGGAATCCGTTGGCTGGCCATATGCTTTTACGCATACAGCCAGGATGGACATCATTACCAGAACTCTCGTGTGACTGAAAATCAATAATTGGGTCAATGCTCCCGCTTTATGAGCACAGTTGTATAGCTATCGGGCTTTATAGCGGGAAATATAGAATCGGTTACTTTAAAGCTGACGACCCTCGTTTCAGGCGGCAGGGTGCCATTGTTATAATCCTGGGGCGGCACCCCGGCGCAAACGAGTGTGGTGTGGGTGCCGTGGGCATTGCTGCTGACAATGGATAGGGTGGCTACCTTCGAATTATTATCTACTACGCCGGTAATGCTGGTTACATTCAGCGCCCCTACTCCATCCTGCAGCCAGGTAAAGGTGCAGGAGCCATTCACAGATATAACCGGATTGGCCGAGGGTGCTTCATTCACAATATTGTCGGACGATACGGTGGTGCCTTCAATACCCACACTGCAAGTGGCCGCATCCGAGTAATCGTAGTTGAAGAGACCTACGCCCAGGGTGCGTTGTATTTTCATGGCAATGCTGAACAATGACTTATCGGTGATCCGTATATTTTTGTTGATGATCATTTTATCGAAGGTCTTATCATCGTAGTGGAAGTGCCGGCCGCCCGTAGGAGTTATTTCTACAGAAACGGTAACAATTTCGGGGAAGGTGACTTATTGGGGGCACGATAGTGGACATCCTTTTCTGCCGGCTTATCGAGGGTCCCTATTGTGGCATTACCCCATAGGCCGCATTCACATACCATTTGACGTTTACCCGGGCATCGGGCAGAGGCAAAGGCACCAGGTCATCGATACCGACATACGGAATTTCCTCGAGCAGATCGCCCACTGTGATCACCTGCATTTCAATTTCTTCTTTGGGTTTGACCGTAATGGTATTGGTGAAGGAATTGCCGGCAGGTTTAATTCTGATCATTTCCACGAGGCTCCAATCGCTGAAATGGTTTGTTTCCACCATAATGGTCTTATGGACAGTATCCAGGGTAAATTGGCGTAAGCGTTTCCAGATACCCGCTTCATCCTGGTAAGCAATACCCAATAGTTCGGGAATACCGTTCATCCCTTGCTCCTGATAATGAAAGCGGAGGTAGACCGGTTTTTGAAAGTGTATGCCTTCCGGCAATAAACGGTAAGCCTGCATACCATTGGGGCAATAATTGCTGATGGGCTGAATGGTTACCGTGGTACTGACGCTCAATGCACCGGGCGGGAAAACAACTTCGAGGCTGCCGCCGGGAGCAGTAAGCATTCCACCACTACCATCTATTGTGGCGCTTACCGGCACACCGGCAGCCACACCTACCGGAGTAGGTATGCCTTTATGGTCTTCAGCAGGAGTAATGTCATTACCTTTATGACAGGCGCACAACAGCCATGCAACACCTGCCATCATAAGGAGGCTGTAATTTATTGTTCGCAACTTCATAGCTATATAGTTTTAAATACATTAAAGACGCACCAGGGGGCAATCAAATGCACCGTTCTCTACCGTCACTTTTGCCGGTAGCATCAAAAGCGATGAAAGAGAAATTACCCTTGATCTGGTAGCTGATGAAACAGTAAGGGTGCCGCTGCTACCGGTAACGGTAGAGCTGAAAGAACCGGAAGTGGTATGGCCAAAATTGGCCCACACGCCGGTGCCAAAAGTAAAAGTGCCGGCATTGGAGAAAGATTGAACAGCGAGGGTGAGCGCGGCACTGTTATCGGCCTTGATGGTAATGCTTAAAGCATTGGCTGAGGTGAGGGTAGCGCCCGCTTCGCCGGAAGTGAAATTCACTGCTGCATTGTTTTGAATGGTGTACTTGCCGGAAGTAGATTGGGAGCCTCCGGTATCATTGCCGGAATCGCCTCCCTTTTGCAGGCAAAAGCTACGGGAAGGATCAGGCCACTGAGCATGATCCTTGTTAAGGACTGTGTAAGTTTCATGATAATTCATTTTATGATAATGATGGTGTTGATGCATGGGTATGAATCATTGAAATACTATTTTCCGGATGGAATTGTTACCGGCATCGGCTACATACAGGTTTCCCTGTGCATCCATCGCTATTCCTTGTGGAGAAATGAATTGTGCCGTAGCACGGGACCGCTGGCCGGACTGATATCATCGGTCTGTGCCGGGCCTGAAGCTGCGCTTTTTCCGCAAGAGGATAAAGTAAAGTCGCCTTCCATCAGTATCAGGGTATAAATTCTCATATTGATCGGTTTGTTTTCATAACGTGATCAGAACCTGTAGCCCAGAAAAACTGCATTACAGCATTCTTTCCTTTCAGGTCCATATTGAAAGGAAATGGCATTGGGGTGGTAGATGAGGGGGTAAGCAGTTTGCTTGTACACATTCCCCAAACTGAGATTGTACCGGCTCCCGATGAGCAGGCCCTTGAAAGGATAGATCTCAAGCCCACCTGCAAAACCATACTCAATGCGGTTATAAAAACTCATCACATCGTTGCTGCCCTGTGCGTCTTTCTTTGTGCTCCTGGCATTCAGCAGAAAGCCTATCTGTGCGCCTGCCTGCAACTGAACAACCCTGGCAATGGTAAAAGTGGTAAGCTGAGGAAGGAAAATGTATTGCTGTTTCACGTTCTCTGTTTTTCCATCGGTCGTAAAAGAAAACCCCTGCTGTGAGAATACCAGCTCTGTTCTGTATCCGAATCCCCGGAAAGATGGCGCATAAAACCCTGCAACCATAAAACCGCTTTGATTGCCCGGTTTGAATGAAGTGGTGGTACCGGTCACTGTAGAAAAGTTGAGTCCGGCCTTCAATCCAATACCCAATCCCTTCTTTGGAGATCCCTTTCCGCCTGTCGCTATGGGGTTCGATTGAGCCCATACACCTGCGTAAAAGCAGTTGTAATGAAGAAGAGCAGGAAGGTTATTTTTTTCATGTTGATCATTATTTAAAGATTACCTGAATTTTTTTCATTAGTGGGCGGCTGCCCTGATCCGCTTTTGCTGCAACAACTGTCGTAATGAAAAAATATGCATGGAATAAGCAATAGGGATCAATATACCTGGCAACAGGATGAACGGGAAAGTGATAAACAGGTTATTGGTCGGCCCGTTGGTAAAATATTGAAAGGGGCCTGGCAAGGACAATACAGCCATGACCAGGAGATTGATGAGCAGTAATAGTCCCAGGATATTCCAGGCCACGGCGACGGCAGCAGGCCAGCTCTTACTATCAAAACAACAATATCCAATCAGCGGTGCGGTGATACCCGCCATGATGTCGAAATCGCTTCCCTCAAAGGTCATTTGCCGAGGCAGATGGTCTTCAATAAGCGCCATCCACAGGATGATGGCTACCCAGATGCGGAACGACTGCATATAGATAAGCCAGGTGGGTGGTATGATATAAAGCATCCTGCTGAAGGACTTTGAAAAAGCGATGATCAACACTGCCGGTAAAGGCAGGAGGAATACCAGCACAGGTAGAGGCACTTGTTCGGACAGGGCGGCAAAAGATCCATTCCAGGACAATATGGACAGCAGCAGCAGCCAGCCGGTTACGATGATCAGCACATTGCGAAATATGGCCTTCCGCCTTCTCTCCTCATAGCTTGTACGCCTGAGCGCCTCATACAATCCCCAAAAAACAGTGATGAGACAAGACATCGTCAATACCAGTACCAGAAAACAAATGATCATCATGTAACATTTATTATATCACTCAGAAAATCAAGTAAGACATGAAATGACAAGACAAAACTACAGGCGCATACGAAGCAAGCCAAATGCATGAAGATGTATAAAAAGCGATACGTTTACTGAAAATACCGCAACCATGTACCACACTGTCACCTGCCCTGCCATAAAAAGAGGGCGTCTTCTATGTAGAATACCAAGCCCTTGTTGGTTATACGGGGCAGAATTACACCTTTTATCCCTTGATAAGATAGTACTTCACCGGGTGTTTGCCAATAATACCATATTCCTGAGATTAGTTGATCATATGGTACTTCTTCAAATGAATCAATAGCGTATCAGCGGGCAATCAAATGCGCCGTTCTCTATCGTTACCTTGCCGCCGCTACCATTGAATACCACGAATGAAAAAGTGCCTTTTATCCTGTTATTGGTAACGGAGGTAACAACCAGGCTGCCATTACTTCCCACACTGGTGGATGTATAATTTCCAGCTGCACTATGTGCAAAACTAACCAACGCGCCTGCACCTATGTTAAAAGTGCCTGAAGTTGTGAAAGGCTGTACACCAATAGTCATAACGGCGCTATTATCTGCCTTAATGGTTAGATTCAGTATCTTATCATTATTGCCAAGCGAAGCGCCGGCTTCGCCCGATGTAAAGTTGACGGCAGAGCTATTTAGTATAGTATATTTGCCGGAAGCGCTTTTAGTACCATCTATATTGGAATCGCCCCCGCCGCTGCTTTTTTACAGGCCAGTGTTGCAGAAAGAACAAATCCGCCAAGGATGATCGCAGTTAAGGAATGCAAAAGTTTCATAATAAATTATTTAAAGTTGATAAAATATGGTGTTGGCAACGCATTATTAATACCTGTCATTGTCTATTTTTCCATGATCATGGCACATCCAATGCGCGGACCGGAATTGCCGGATGGCTGGGTCGTATAATCATCCACGCCACCATGTACAATGATGCCGCGGTGCAGAATGTTGGTAACAGAATCCCCGCCAATACTCCAGAGGTTGGATTCTATCATCAACCTTCCCCGGCCATTGGCATCCAGTGGGATATTACCGATATCACCGGCATGGAAAGCACTGCTGCCCCATTGGCCGTGTGGTTTACCAGTAGGATTCCAATGACCATGTGCACCATTGCCACCATCGCCACAGTCGCCATGTTCATGAATATGTACCGCCACGCTTTGGTCGGCCCTGGCCGGCACAGTGACGGTGAGGTCAAGCATTATCTTTCCATTGGCCAGCTCACTAAAATTGAGTACGCCGGACACTGCCGATCCACTTTGGATGGGAGTGATTACTGCAGTAGCTGTTTTCAGCTTATGGCCGTCTTTTTTACAACGAGTATGTAGTATGACAGACCCCATGACAATACTTGTCAAAATCACCATCCTTGCGGGAAATACGTTTTTCATGTTGATCAAAAATTATAATACAAAACTACAGGCTCATACGAAGCAAGGCAAGCGCATGAAGATGTAAAAACAATACGATTACAGAAAACACCGTAAACATGTGCCACACAGCAACCTGCCCTGCCATAAAAAGACCTCCCACCGGGGAGATCTTTTGGTTACACGGGGCAGAATTACACCCTTTATCCCTTGATAAACTCTTGCGTATAGCAGCGCGCCAGCGTGCTTTATTGTTTTATGAATTTCCCTTTCAGCAGCAATTCACCATCTGAGAGATGAATGATATACATGCCCGGCTTCAGTGCCAGTACATCTATTCTGACGGGCAATTGGTTGTTGACCACCTGGTGCTGTACCAGCTTCCCCAGTGCATCATATATACTAACGGCTACCGATTCTTTTTGCCGGGATATACAATATTGATAAAACCGCCAGCAGGATTGGGTGACAATGAAAAGACCAGTTCTCCAACATTGTTCCTGATGCTTATGATGGGTGATAAAGTAAATCGTCCATCGAGGTCTACCTGCTTCAGCCGGTAATAAGCCATTCTATTCAGCGGCTGCCCGTCAGTAAATGCATATTCATTCCTGCCGGCAAGATTGCGGGCTTCTACCTGGGCTATTTTGGCAAACCTGACCCCATCAGCACTTTTTTCAATATCAAAATGCGCCGTATTGACCTCATTATCCGTTACCCATTTTAGATCAACCCCGTTGTTGGTTCTCCTGCCTGTGAAAGAAAGCAGGTGCAGTGGTAAAGTATTTCCTTTCAGGAAGGAAGCGATTGCCGTGATGCTCCAATCGTCTTTGGAACGAAGGAATAAAGTATGGTTGCCATCCGGTAAGGCAGCTATATTGGCAGAGAATACGAGATCAGCAATGTTAATGCCGGGCGTAAGGGCAACAGGCGTTCCATTTCCAAAACCGGGATCGCTATCGAAGAAGTATTCAGCCAGCACGATATTGCCCGGCGCTGCTGGTAAGGCAGGGTAAACAGGATCCTCATCCACCACAAATTCCTGTATTGCAGTACCTCCCCATCTACCAGCCGCATTGAAGGTGCGCAGGTAGAGCCGGTGATTGCCCACGCTCAGGGCAGCACTGTTTATCCCGGCCACTACGTTGGGCAGGTCAATAGCCGGAGCAACAGGAATAGCGATGCCATTGCCAAAACCGGGATCGGCATCAACAAAGTATTCCGCCTTAATGATATTACCCGGTGTGACCGGTGCAGGATATGGGGATCGTAGTTGACGGTAAACTCACTAATATTGCTGATGCTCCATATTCCTGCTGAATTTGAAGTGCGGATAATCAACTTATGTATGCCAGTGCCTAAGGCAGGAGTATTGACTGTGGTTATCACATCCTGAATATTGGCTGCTGCTGTAACAGGCACGGCCGTACCCTGCCCAAAGCCAGGATCGGTATCGGCAAAGTATTCCGCATAGGTAATGTTGCCAGGTGTTGGGGTTGCAGGGTAAGGAGGATCGAAGTTCACGACAAATTCTTTTACCTGGCAAATGCTCCAGCTACCTGCTGCATTCAAGGTCCGAAAGTATATACGATGCATACCGTTGCCCAATAGGGCGGTATTGACAACAGCCGGCATATTGGCAAGATCCACAGCGGCCGTTACCGGCACTTCTGCCCCATTGCCAAAACCGGGATCGGTATCAATAAAATATTCCGCTTTCACTATATTGACCGGTACACCTGGCGCCGACGGATAAGCAGGGTCCTGCGCCTTGACGAACATTGACGCAGCAAGGAAGACGGAAAGCAACAAAAATAGCTTCATGCAACTCCTGTTTATGGTGGCCGTTAATTATTATTTCTTGTGCTGAAGGTCACATTCATGGAAGAACTGCCGGAAGGAATGCTGGCAGGTACAGTGAGCAGGTAAATAGAGGGAATGGCAGGTATGCCAGATAGCTTATAAGGATCATTGCCTCCAAATGCACCGCAATCGGGCGTCAATCCACCAATGGTTACACCGGCAGCGAAAGCTGGAGAACCCGCTTTAAGCTGGTACTTTCCATCATCGCTGCCGGTAAGTGTAAACACATTGATTCAGCCATTCCCAATTGATTGCCTATAGCGCCACCCGGCAGCGTTTGGGAAGCAAAGGTGAAGAGGTTGTTCTTTACATTACAATTGGTAAGGGTAGCACCGGAGGGTGATACCACAATATTGTTGGCAAAATAGGCATTGGAAGTGTTGACAATGACTTTGAACACATTGTTGCGGACAATGCACCCGGTAGTACTAAAATTTGAAAGGTTTATGGGGTTTCCGGGGAAGATAAAAAGACAGTTCTCAATGACACAGTTGGACAAACTGCCTCCTGTTATGGAGAAACCGGAGGTGCAATAACATTTACGCAGCGCCAATCCATCATGGTTGCCCGCAGCAAAATACATAGCCTGTATTATACAGCTTTCAAATACAAGATCCCAGGCAACTGCACTGGCGCCAATACCATTGCTGCCGGTGAACTGGATGCCCATAAACTTTGATCCATTGGCGCCATTGTTAATGGTCAAACCATTTAACTGGCTGGCATTAGTATTGGCTTGCAATCCTGCGTTACCACCTGCCAGGGGATTGAGCAAGTAGCCCGCACCAATGATGATCAGGCGTTTGGTCAAGGTGGCACTACCATAGTTGGTAGCGCTGGGCTCTATGTGGAGGGTATCGCCATTGACGACAGATGCTGCACTTACAGCAGCCGCAAGGGTGGCAAAATCAGCGGTGACACCGGCATTGTTGTTGACCCGCCATATCTTGGCTTCGGCACACAAAGCACTGATCATAAAAACAGCAAGCGGCAATAGCTTTTTCTTAGTTGGCATGTTAAATCGATTGAAGGATCAATAATTTTTTAGCAGTTGGAGGTCATGCTTTTGATGGTGTAAAACTATACCGGATATTGTATGCCGGCAAGCGCATAAGCATGTATGAGTATTCAAAAGGAGTTGGTATTTGCAGGAAATATGTGACACACGGGGGCAGTGAGCTGTGCGTGCGTTTGCTTCAAAGGCACAAAAGCCAGGCTGCATACTTCCTGCAGGGGGCAGGTTGCACCAGGAAGCGCCTATTGTTTCTCATAACAAATAGCCGTTGAAGCACCGGTATTCCAACATAGGGTGAGCGCCTGGCTATCGGGGTTGGGCCTTAGGGCCCAGGGAAGCTTTCTTTGCGTGGTTTTATCTTTGTTTGCCGGTTGGCGGAAGGGTGGCAGCCATCCTGTATAATGCTGGAGCCAGATTGAATATCGAACACCAGCAGGGCGCCATCGGTGGTAAGCTTCCCTCTTTCTGTTATACCATCCAACTGGCAGCAATTGCCACTGCAATGGTTGTTGACACGGGTATGTATGAACTGCCCGCTGGCGAGGATGGTGATGGAACCACTGTTGGTAAAAGAAGCGCCCACCGGCTGCTGACCTGGTCTTTTTCGGCCAGCACACCATCGGATCTTTCCACGTACCTACAAGGTCGGCAAAGCTCCGAGCACGGGTTGCCGCTATCCTGTCGGGATGAGCCTTGTCATACATTTCTATCAGCAATATACTTACCGCATCTTTGTTTTCCCTGCGCATCGATTCAACAATTACCAGCTGGCTGCTGCTGCGGAGGGATTCGAGCTCATCCTGTTTGCCAAAGTAACCCAGGTTGTCCATAACACGATGAATGGCGGCAGCATCCTTTTTTATCCAATATTCGTTCAGTCCCTTATGCAGGCGATCGAACTGTTCCTTGCCCAACTTTATTTCCAGCATCACTTCGAAGATAGCAGCGTACTGTTTGACCATTTCAGGAGTAAGTGCTGGAGGAAATTTATCGGTATTGGCTGCCTGGCCCCAGGCGTTGGTGCCTGTTATGATGAATGCCAGGAGGTAAATAATATACCGTAGAAAAACAGATGTGTGCATGGCGGTTGTTTTATATCATAAAGTTCACCGATATGACACGACGGTACAATGGCATGAATATGTGTGAATACGGAAATTGGGCGATCTTATCCGGGATTTATGTGGCACACGGGGGCAGCCGGCAATCCGCAGTCGGCAGCCGGCAGTCCTTTGCTTCGAAGTAGCTTACAGCAGCTTATCTTTAAAAGCCTTGGCTACGGCTTCGGATTTAGAATTGACATGGAGCTTTTCGTAGATCTTTTTTTAATGTAGGAGCGAACGGTATCGATCGCAATATACATTTCGGCAGCGATCATTTTATAGGAATACCCATTGACCAGCAGTTGGAGCACATCGCGTTCCTTCTCGGACAGCTTGTACTCTTTGGATGGAGGATGCATTTTGGAAAACATCTGCAATATCTGCGTGGCGATGGAAGATGTCATAGGCGCTCCACCGGCATGTACATCCTGGATGTATTCCAGCAGCTTGGCCGGCGATGTTTCTTTCAGTAAATAGCCATTGGCCCCCGACCGGATAGCGGCAAAAATGTTCTTATCGTCATCAAACACGGTAAGCATGAGTATCTTTACTTCATCGTTTTGTTCACGGATCAGCTGCAAGGCCCGGATGCCATTCGTACCCGGCATGTCGATGTCCAGCAATATTACATCGGGCCTGAGGGCCGCCACTTCGCTTACCACATCATTGCAATTCTTAAAAGCGCCTACCACTTCCAGGTTGGGCGATCCGCCCATGAGAATGGTAAGCCCCTCGCGCAGAGAATTATTGTCTTCATACAATATGATCCTGATCTTTTTCATATCCATACATTTTATGTCACAGGTACTTCTAAAAGCACTTTGGTACCTCTGTTCTTATCGGATGTAATGATCAGGCTGCCCTTGAGTGCAGCGGCCCGTTTTTTCATATTTCCCAATCCGTTGCCATTGTCCATCGTGGCGGCATCAAAACCAATCCCGTCATCCTGAATGGCCAATACAAGGGTAGCATTTTGCAGGCTGATGTCGATACAGGTATTGGAGCAACGGGCGTATTTCACCAGGTTGTTTATGGCTTCTTTGAAGATGAGGAAAAAGTCGCGCCGCGCCTCCATATCGAGCTTTACGTCCTTCACTTCTTCCTGTACCTGGAAGTTGTATTCAATGTTCTTAGGTTCCAGTACGCCTGCGGCAAACTCCCGCATCCTGGCTGTGATCTTTTGCATTGAATCGTTCATAGGATTGATACTCCATACAATATCGCTCATGCTGCGCATGAGCCGGGAACTGTTTTCGCTGATGGTCTCCAGGTACTCATTCTTTTTATTGTCGCGGCCATCAGGCTGCAGGATAGCCATCTCACTGAGTATTTTGATATTGCTGAGGGTAGATCCCATATCATCGTGCAGGTCCCTTGCAATCCGGCTGCGTACTTTTTCCATGGCCAGCAGCCGGTTGACCCTGAAGCGGTGAGCCATGTACAAAGCCATAATGGCACTGCCTCCTACGATGGTATAGAACCACCAGGTGCCCCAGAAAGGAGGTCTGATATAGATATCAAAGGATGTGATGTTCCTGGTGCCTATGCCCTCGCCATTCTCGCATTTTACTTTGAAGGTGTAATGCCCGCCCGGCAAATTGGTATAGGAAGTAAAATGCCAGTTGCCTGCATTGACCCAGTCCTTATCAATGCCCTCCAATTGAAAATAATAAGTGATATTCCCTTGTCGGTATAGCCAAGGGATGCGAAGGAAATGGTTATAAAATTCTGCATATAGCTCAGCCGGACGGGCCGGTGCTGTTCCAGCAGGGAATCGATGATCCAATGCTTATTGAACACCTTGAACCCTGTAATGCGTACATCGGGCGGCACTTGCGGCCCGGCCAGGCTATCGGGATGGAAGCAGATAAAATCACTGCTGGACCCGGCCAGAAGGTTGTTGTTATGCAACCGGTAAGCCACTGTGGCATTGAAAGCACTATTCACAATACCATCTTTCAGCCCATAGGTATTGATCTTCCTGCTTTGCCAGGTGACCTTGATAAGGCCTACCCCAGAGCCTGCCCACAAGTTGCCGTTCTTATCCTTCTGCACACTGACGATGCTGTTTTCAGGCAGCCCGTCCAGGGTGGTAATGGCCTGAAAGGTATTGTGCCGCTTATTGAAGATATTGATCCCAAAGGAGGTTGCCAATACCAGGGTAGAATCATCATATTCTAATATGTCTGCTACACTATTAGCCGTGATGGCCGCCGAGCCTGTATCCTGCGCCTTGTATACGGCCATGACAGCACCATTGCGCTTATTTATTTTAAGCAGGCCACTATTGTTCGTGGCCATCCAAAGCTGGCCCTGCCGGTCTGTCAGCAGCTTATAAATATTACCCCATACTTCCCTTGCCGGGTACAGGCTATCGGTAAAGCGCAGGAACTGGTTTGTGTGCAGATCCCATTTTACGATCACACCATGCTGTGTACCAAACCAAATATTACCTTCCCTGTCCTCTGTCATAGTACGGATGGTACGTTCATCAAAGGCATCCGGCCTCAAACAGACGAATTGTGTTTTACCTGCCCGCTTTATCAGCAGGCGACCCAGTTGGCAGCCCACGAGTATATCTCCCTTGCTAGTCTCGAGCAGACACCAGGGACGCCAGTAATTATCATCTTTGGTAGCGGGCAATGGCAAAGATCCGGTCCTTTTCAAAGTGCTATCGTAGGTAGTAATAAAATGCTCCCAGGAGGCCACCCATATATTCCCATTGCCGAGCTGCAGGAAGGCGGTAATATCACCATCAGCCGGCTGGCCGGTGGATGCCGGGATCAACCGCTGCACAGTGATCTTTTGCCTGTCAGGATTGCATACATACAAGCCGCCGGAAGTGCCCAGCCAGAAATTATGCTCACGGTCCTCCACTATGGAAGTAACGACTACTTCATTCCTTCCTTTTTGCGTGTCCTGTATAGGGGTATTATCCAAAATGAATCCTTTATCGGATCGTACAGATCAAATACATCTCCCCTCAGCCATAGGCGGCCTTTGCCATCCTCAAAGTACTGGTGGTTGAGGCGGGGCTGCGGGTTATAGCCAGTCAATACCCCAGTAAGAAGATCATACCGACTGAAGCCGGGTACGTGCTGCGCCATTGGCCAGGTATTGATCCAGAGGGTCCTCCTTTTGTCGATGTATAATCCATATACGGTACAGTTATAAAGGCTTTTTCATTGAGGACAGGGATGGACCTGGGGTTATAGGCATAACTATATATTTCCTGATGCTGTACATCATACAGCATCAATCCATTGCTGGTACCTAACCAATAATTACCAGTTTGCAGGTCTTCCTGTATATGAAGTATTGTGCACCGGGTAGCAGGCATAAAATGATCGGAGGATACAAAGGCCTGTTGCTTTGGATCGTATCGGAACAACCCCTGCATGGAAACGGATAGCCAGATGGCTCCTTTACTATCCTGAAAAAATCAAATACTTCCGGCAGTGTATAGGGTGGATCAGTCAATACCGTCACCTGTTTAAAAGTAAAAGTTGCAGGGTTCAATATAACCACCCCTGCATTGGTAATGATCCAGATCTGGTGGTCCTTATCTTCCAAGAGTTTGTAAATGATATCTGAAGGCAGGCAATTTTTACAGCCCACACTGGTGCGCCAGTTAACGAAGCCCTCGCCATCGTATCGCTGCAGTCCATTATTGGTACCCAGCCAAATAAAACCTTTGCTATCCTGCATGACAGCACTTACCAAATTGCTCAACAGTCCATCATGGATAGTGAGGTGCTCAAAGATAAAACGGCCGGGTTGGGCAGCAGCTCCAACATTTACCCAAATGAGTAGCATGAATATGAGGCATTTCCGCAAGATTGGCGAGGGTTGATACCCCAAAAGTAGACAGTTCCGGCAGGAATTAAGCCAAACCGGGCGAAATATACATATTTATGTGGGTAGGTCCGCGGCTTTAAATATTTGGCATTTGTAAGTGGTTACTTGCCGGTTAATGTTGAAGTGTTTCATCTTTCTAAATCCCCACGTCACGGATTTTGCACAGCGCGATCGAAATTGATCCCCCATCCCGACCATAAAAATGAACCCTTCAAGTCGTTGGATTTGAAGTGTTTTTAAATTAAAGGGATTTATTACAATTATATTCTGATGACAATTCATTGTTTTATATGACACTATGAAGGCTCGAACTAAGGAGAACATAAGCAAAATAGAGGATAAAGTTCTACGATGCCGAAAATGATCGCGTTCTTGTTTTCCTTTCTAGCAACTTTGAATTGAAGGCTACAGAAATAGCCCAACTTTACAAGCATCGATGGAAAATCGAATTGTTCTTCAAATGGATCAAACAGCATCTAAAAATAAAATCCTTTTGGAGCAGATCGGAGAACGCTGTGAAAATTCAGATTTGGATCGCCATTTCAGTGTACGTCCTAATTGTTATCGCAAAGAAGAAGTTCCAGTTAAAGCAGTCCTTGTATGAAATCATACAGTCAGTAAGCATCTGCATTTTTGATAAGGTGCCATTACATGAACTGTTCGAGAAACCAATACAACAAAATTTCAAATAGCAAAATGACAATCAATTGAAAATGTTCTAATTAAGACGAAACGTTAATGAGTTTAAGTAAAGTGATAAGAAAACAGGCGAAAAGAAATCATAGGTGATTACTGTAAAACTTCCCCATTATAACATGTATTGAGGTATTATAGAACCAGGTGGGTACCTGTCTAGCCTTTGGAAGAGAAATTGCAGGAGCGTTGCTTACCTCAGATTACTGATCATTGAAGCTAATAACATTTTTGTTGCAAACTTACTGGTAAATACGGAATAACAAAATGCTTGCTGGTAGCAGCCTTAATCCTTGAAATAATTGCTGGCGGTTCGTGTTTTGTTTACCCAGCAGCCAGTTTTGACTCGCAATACATATTCGCTTAACCCCACTTCACGGCTATTGGGCGCCCAGTCGAAGGTATAGCCTAACCGGGTCCATGGGTAGTGGAAATCGGTAGCGCCGGTAAGCGTATGGTAATACGCATAAATGATATAATTATTGAACCAGTTGGCATAATAGGGAGAGGCATCGCTGATCAATACCTCATTGGCAGTCGTAGTGCGAATATCCGGATTGCCGGCCGGGCGCTGCAAGCTATCCACCGGCACCCACATTTCAGCAATATGCGTATTCGTACGGCTGTTTACGGGTGGTAAACCCAATAGCTGGCATATACGCGTCAAAGTATCGGCAGCGCTTGCTTTAAAACTACCGGCAATACGCATTTTCATTTGTTGGGGAATAAATAACCAGGCTTCTCCCAGGTGGTGGTGATGGAATCGCCTTCGGGATAGCTGGAGGGGAAACGCATAAAAGTAGCCATCAAAACATATTGCTTACCGTTCACTGTTTTCCATTGTAACCTGCTATTGAATTCGAAATAGGCCACAACGTGTCGATGCTTTCTATGTTTTCGGTAATCATGGCATCAGTAATGGCATTGGCATAAAGCTGGTTCAGGTCTGGCACCGGAGGGAGGATGTCCTTGTCTTTTCTACAACCTTCAAGGGCAATAAGTGATAGAATAGCAAACAAGGTTATTAGGTGTTGGCACGTTAATCGTTTCATTTCTTTGATTAATGTTAAAAGGTTATTGGATGGTTTTTCTTTAAACAAAGACGCCGGTAAGCTGGCCGTCATATAACATTCTATTATAATAACAATGGAATTGGTTAATGGTACTAACGAATGTTGAACTTTATTTTGAAATATCCCCTAAATCATACGCTTACTCGTAGTTGAATAGGTTGTCATTGGCGCAGAAGCAGGCTTTTCGCCAGCCTTAACGATGGTGTGGCAGAAGGGAAGGATATATAGCCCTCTGAAAAGGTGGGCAATTCAAGTAAGAGGAAGGTGATCAAGCTTATCTAACGTTGCATAAAACACTTAAACGGCTATTTTGTTTTACCGAATATACATTTGGAGGGTTGCAACCTATTCAAATAGATTTGTGGCAAAAATCATGGAAACTGTAACAAGCAAGGTTGGAGTAGAAGAGGAAAAGCAATTGATCCAGCTTACTCTTAACGATTATCTTCAAGGCCGTCCGATATTAGACATCGAAAGACTCCGGGGCGCCTTTCACGCCGATGCCTACATCAGGACCGTAATAGAAGGAAAATTGGTTCAGTGGACGCTGCCGCAATACCTGGACCTGGTTGCCCAAGCAACAATACAGGAATGCCAGCCCGAACTCCTTTCGTATAGCTGGGACGGAGACACCGGGTCAGCCCAGGTGCAATTGACTTTTGGTACTTTTCGGTTCATTGACCGGTTTAACCTGGTAAAGCTAGATGGAAAATGGCTGATCATGGATAAGGTCTCCTATCGACAGGAACTGTAAGAGGAATAGCATTTGTGCATATCCTCTATTCTTTGTTGCACACAAACCTTACTCCCAATAGCCATGTTTTAAAAACATAAGAGATTGAAGATTATTGCAATTGCGTAAAGTCCGGTTGGACAATGGCCCAATTGCGCCGACCCCAAAAAAGCGATTTCGTAAGAAGTCGCTTTTTTGTTTTTATATCCCTCCCCATTCAGGGGCTGCCCTCAATGGTACCTTGATGAGTCCACTGTTCTTCCTCTTTGGGTCCTCATTGCTTCCTCGGGGCCCGAGGCTCAATTGAGGAAGCATTGAGGAGGACCCGAGGAAGCAAAGAGAACAAATGATGTTTTTGTGTTGTTCGTCCCTGGATATTTGCTGTTCGTCCCAAGGTTTGGAGATGGTCGTCCCAAATTTCCTGAGTTTTTGAGGAGAAAATGTTGTTCGTCCCAGGTTTTGGAGAAGCCCGTCCCAGGTTTCCGGGGAGACCGACCCAAATTTGAAAAAAAAAAGAGACGGAAGCTGGTGTAGATTTGCTTTATCAGTCACTGCTGTGGCAAAACAACTTTAGAAAATACTATAGGAGATTTATTCTATCTTTTAGCATACCATGATTATCGATCAAGATATCGCCCGATTGCAATTCAGTCTTTCAGATAGCTGCAGGGAAACCGGCAAACTTTCAAGTGCCCGGCAGCATATACTGGAAGCCAGAACGGCTTTTGAAGCGTTGAATGAGCCTTATTATTATGCCAGGTGCTTTGAACGTATTGGGATGATTGACAGCCTGCTTGAAAAACCGATCATGCAGCTGCGATCTTTGAAGAATATTGCCTATTGTCTGAACAGCTTGCAGCATCGGATCACGCTAACCTGAGCTACAAGCGATTGGTAGGTACGGCCTATGAAAAATTAGGTGATATGCATTCGAGTTCCGGAGATAGGGTAAAGTCATTGAATTACTTCGAAAGAATGATTACGGCTTTTTACAGACATCGGAAATGAATATCCCGATGATGAGGAAGCAACCAATGGCCTGGCCGTAGCCTGTTCCAAAGCTGGTTATATCTGCAGACAACTTGGGTGGTTAGAACGTGCAAATGGCCTGTTCAAAAAAGGTCTTCACCTTTTCATACAATTATACAAAAGTGACAAGGGTAATAATTCGTTTACCCATGGGGTGGCAATCCTATGCCAGTATCTTGCAGAACTACATATTACGATGGGACAAATTGACAAGGCATTGCCTTACGCACAACAATTTAACCAGTTAGAAGAAATTCTGCATGAAGCATTCCCGGATATGGTAGAATATACCGCAGCACTCTCCATCTCTTATCAGTACCTCGCCAACATTCATCTTGCACACCATGAGCTGGAAAATGCCAGGATTGCTTATGAAAAACACCTTGCCTTGCAACAGGATATCTATGCTATCGACAACAATAACGTAGACTATAAAAATAGTTTGGCTATTGCCTGTTCTAAATTAGGACAGGTCTATCTTTTATTAGATGACCTACCCAGGGCGCATGATTATTATCAACAGTACCATGATTACGAACAGGAGTTATGTTCGGCCGTTCCTTTGAATATGAACTTTAAAAGAGAACTGGGCGCATCCTATGAAAAGATTGGTACGCTTTACCTCCTGGCGGGAGATGGTAAAAAGCCTTTTCAGCGTATAATAATATGCGGCTTATTTACCGCGAATTACTTGATCGGTTTCCCGGCAGCCTGGCCTACACCCATGGCCTGGCCATTGCCTGGCAATTTGTTGGCAACGTACACCTGGAAAATAGGGCATTAAGCAAAGCGAGGAAAAGTTACCAGGAATTCCATAAGCTTTCCCTGCATACATACCAGGAATCGCCCGATGATGTCAGTTTTAAATATAGTTTAGTCATTGCCTGCGAAAAACTGGCATTGATAGAAACAGCTTTGAAAAAACACGATAAGGCCAGACAATACCTGAAAGAAGGTTTAACATTGATTGAAACACTTTGCAAGTTATCACCGGACAATAAAAACTATAAAAATTCATTGCAGTTATTCACCGACCTTTCAGCTATCCATGGTAATCGATCCTGATATTGCAGCACTACAATTCAAACTTTCGGATAGCTACCGGGAGACGGGGAACCTTTCGGGAGCCTTAAAAAGTACATTGCAAGCACAACAAGTATACGAAGGATTGAAAGACGATTACTTTTTTTTGTGCTGCCTTGAACGTACAGGAATGATAAACAGCCTGATGGGGAATACCGCTAAAGCTGCTGAGAATTATGAAGAATTGAATCATCGCGCTCAGGAACTATGTTTCTCCTATCCTACTGAACAGGGTTACAAAAGGCTGTTGGGGGCCTCATTTGAAAAATTAGGCGAAATGCATGCCCATGCAGGGGATAGAGAAAAGGGGTTGTATAACTTCGAACTCATGCTGCAGGCTTTCAGAGAGCTTACAGCGGCATATCCTGACGATGACGACAATATCGTTCGCCTGGCTACTGGCTGCTCCAAAGTCGGTTATGCTTACAAACAGCTGGACAGGCTGCAGGAAGCCAATGAGCTGTTTGAAGAAGGCCTGTCCCTTTTTGGCAATTGCTTGAAAGGTATAAAGGCAATTACTTTATGACACATGGGCTTGCAATCATGTGTCAGTTCCTTGCAGACCTGCAGTTTACAATGGGAAATATTGAACAGGCGCTCTCGTTTGCGCAAGAGTTTAACCAGTTGGAGCAGTACCTATACCAGGAATGCAGGAATGTGGTTGCTTACATTGATGGCCTGGCCATATCCTATCAGCTCCTCGGTAAAATACACCTAAACCGCAATGAGCTGGAAAATGCCAGGGATGCTTTTGAAAAGCAGCTTGCCTTGCAGGAAGAGGCGTACACTGTGGATAAACAAAATATGGATTACAAAAAAGGCGTGGCAACAGCCTATTCTAATTTAAGCCGGGTATATGAGTCATTAAATGACATGCCCAAGGCGAATTATTATTACCAAAAGCACCTCGATTACGGGCAATAAAATTGTTTTGAATTAGCTGCTGAATTGTAATGCTTAATTTGTCACGCTAAAGTTGCCTGCTGCTTTTAGTTCCCTTTTACTTTTTCAAATACTTCTCCTCGTAATCTTTAAGCTCCACGTCGTATCCTTTCCTGTCTACAAAGACAGAAGGATTATACCTACTGCCAGGTTTGTGTTTAGTATGAAGTCCAAACTGACTGGCATGTGATGCGAGCCAAATGTCGAACGATAAGTTTTTCATAGCTTTTAAGGTATAAGCGTAATCATTGGCAATATGGGGATAGGCCGGTATCTCTGAAAAGTGTTTATCAGTAACTATACTCGGCATATTAGCGATCAATACCCTATAGGCGTGTTTTGAATCTTTTACATCAAACAAAAAGCTACACGATCCTTTGGTATGTCCCGGATGGTTAAGCATCACCAGGTGCATGCCACCCAGCCTTATGGTATCTCCATTGCGTAATACCCGGTCAACCTTTACCGGAGCAAATAGCGGGTCGCTGCCACCCTGTTCGTAATCCGATCGTCCGCCATCAGCTGTTACTGCGGAGTCGCCTTCATTCACCATCATGATGGCGCCTGTCGCTTTTTTTTATGGAGGCCATTGCTCCCAGGTGGTCGTAATGTGCTTGTGTGTTTAAAAGTATCTTGGTATCAGCAAATTTAAAACCCAAGGCCTCGATATTAGCCTTAATCATAGGAGCAGAGGATGCCAATCCTGTGTTGATGAGGATATTTCCCTGGCGCGTTACAATTAGGTAACAAGCCAGATCGTAAGTGCCCACATAATACAGGTTGCCGGCAATTTGAAATGGCTTATAAGGTTTACTCCATTCAGGATTGGTATTGGCTGGTTCAACTATTTTTTGAGCAGATGCCCAACAAATGATACACAATAGCGTGAATAACAGTAGGCTTTTCTTTACAAACATATAGGTACAAGTATTGACGATGAAATTCCAATCTATGTTTTATTATTGAACCAGAGATGGCGGCCGGCACCATTCTATTATAGCTCAAGGTGGTCTACCAAGGTATTATCCCGAACTTGTATAAAATTAATTATTTGACCATCGACGTCATAATCATACGCTACGATAACCTTGTCCAATTGGTAACTGTCTACCAGGAATTTTTGTTTAAGATGTCCAGGTAGCCTTCGTATGTTTTTACCGGCTTACCTGCCTTTTCAATAACATCCTCTCGCTTATACGAGAAATTAATATCCAATGGCAAACGACTAATTAGCTTCAAGGATGTTGGATAAATATTAAAATAAGAAAAGATCGGGTTCCCCTGTCAATAACAACATTGTCATCGCCGTCATATTCTGCCGTATCGTTCGTAAAGCCTAACTCAACTCCCGTTTCTTCAGAAACCATATAATCGCTTTCTAAAACATTGTATTCAGTTAGGTCAGCAAAAGTGTTGGTCAAGAAAGCCAGGAATTCCTGATCAAGCAAACTTGCACCAAACCGGTTTGCAAAATCATTGTAAGTCAACATAGGCGGCCTATTAGTGATATTGTTATTTGAAAAAGAATAAAAGAAAGTAGCTTTCCCCCTTCTCCCTGTAAACCTACTGCTGATTTTCCACATAGGCTTTGAATTTTTCCAGCACACCGGTACAAAATATCCGTTGCTCTTGCTCCGGCAATCCTGCCGTTGGTTCAAAGGTTTCTGTTATGGTGGTTCCTGCCCCTACAGCGGCAAACACATTCACCGTTTTCCTTCCATCCATCAGGGTGTAGCTAATGCTGTGGTGACCCTGTATGGCATCATAAACGCCCTCAAAAGCGAATCCGGCGCTCCCATCCTTGGCCTCCATCATAAACAGGAATCGCCCGCCCACCCGCAGGTCGTTCTCCACCCTGGAATTGGTCCATTCGTCCGATGGCTGGTTCCATTGCATAATATGCCGGGGTTCCGTCCAATAATGCCAAACCGCCTCTACGGGGGCATTCACAAAAATTTCAACAGTAATGACTTGTTTTTCCATAGTACAAAACTAGCCCGGTACGCTTTTGGGCAAAGGGGGAAATGCTACAAACTAAGGGAGGATTTGCGGCAAAAGTGCGACCTTCAGTCATGGATTTCTATTAATTACCCGGGCAAGCAGCCAGGTATTGGGTTAAATATTTCTTATGCCGCTACAGTTCAATATACCCCAGCAAAAAGGGCCTTTTACAATAATCCCCTATCGGATCATGACCTTCATTCCAAAGTATTGGTTGAAAGTACGGAAAGGATCAATCTGGAAAAAGCAGGAATGATATTTCAAAATTGGTGTTTTGAGGGTTTCAGGCTGGCCAATAATACCCTTACACAGGAACAGCCTACTACCTATGCCATCAAAAATGATATTGATGCGGTGAAGCTCTACTTCAACAGAAAAGGTCATAGCAAGATCAAATATCAACAGTTAGCCAAAAGCTTTTCGCTATGGGGTGGGCAACACAATATGCTTTATACAAGTCAACTGGATAGCCAGCTATCACATATCGACAATCAGTCGAATATGTTTTCGTTGCAAATTAGCCGGGACTGTTTCCTAAACCTGATTGAAGAAGGCAGCATCACGCTCGATCCCTTTACCAACCAGGTAGTCAATGGCAGTGCAGCCTTATTTTCCAATGAATGGCTCCCCATGAATGCCGGCATTGAAAGATGTATTGATGATATCCTCCAATGTCCTTTTGCCGGCGATATGAAAAAATTGTACCTGCGTTCAAAGACAGTAGAATTATTCATTTTGTTTATTCAGGCCAGCGCAGGTAAGCAAGACGGTAAAGATCGCTTTGTAACCAATAGTTCGGACAGGGATAAATTGTATTTTGTAAGAGACTACCTGGTAGCACATTATGCGCAGCCGGTTTCGCTTACTGGCCTGTCGAAACTAAGTGGGCTCAATGAATTCAAGCTCAAAAGGGATTCAGGGAATTGTTTAATACCTCGGTCATGGATTTCCTGATCAGCTACCGCCTTGAACAGGCCAGGGAATTATTAAGAAATACCTCCAAAAATATCAATGAAGTGGCTTATGAAACAGGCTACTCCTCCCTTCTTATTTTAGTAAGGCCTTTAAAAAGAAGTATGGTTCCTGTCCTACTAAAAAATAAGCCGTTTCCGGCTACCTGCCATCCTCCCGATTGTACCGGTTTTTATCCCGATCTTACCATGCAGGCAGGGTGAAATAAAGCAGTTTTGCGGCATTATTATTACCGTAAATGTTTAATCAGGCTATGCATGATAAAGATATAGTAAGTGTTGAAAAAGTTAGTATCAGGGAAGCCAGTGAGGCCGATATTCCTGCTTTATCGAAAATGGCCGGTAAGGCGTTCCGGGATGCGTATACCGGAAAAATGCCGGAAGATGACCTGTTGGCTTATATAGGAACGGCCTTTAGTGAGGCACAATTGCTGATCGAGTGGGAAAACAAGCAGTACCTGTTCCTCCTGGCATTTTATGGACAGGAATTGGCCGGGTATGCGAAGATCAGCACCAAGCCAAGGCCGGAAAGAAAGGAAATAGACAGGTATATTGAGTTAGACAGGTTATACCTGCTGGCCACGTACCAGGGCCAGCGAATAGGGACTCTGTTGATGGAGCATTGCATTGACTATGCCAGGGCCCATGATTTTCCATACCTGTGGTTAAATGTATGGGAACACAATACTGAGGCTATTAAATTTTACTACCGGTGGGGTTTTGAACTGGTGGACTGGTCGATCATGATGCGGGGCAATGACCCACAAAAGGCATTGTGGATGAGGAAAAAGATACCTACGAATATGAGCCGGTAGCTTCTAAACAATTATCAGATAAAACTTTTACGTCAAGATCTCCTGCTTTGAAGCTTATGGGGCTGACCAAAAAGGTCGATACCCCCCAAAAGAAGAAAATTATATGGCCCGCCCTGGCGGGCTATATAATTTTTAGAGCCAGTAAGTTTTTCGGGTATTTATGAGCTTGTGTAGAAGATCAGGGAGTAAAGCTACCCTTGAGAGCCTGTTTTTGCAGTCAGGAAGCCTTTTGGCACCATTGAGATATACCTTTCGAAGGTTATGGGCCATGGCTACCAGCGCAATCTCTGTTTTTACTTTGCGCAGGCCACGCAGGTGGAAGCGACGGAAGCCCATATTGTGCTTAATGTCGCCAAAGCAACTTTCGATCTCTGTACCGCGTCGCTTTTTTAATGCCTGTCCCAGTTCTGTGTGAAGATTCTCCCGGGCCTGTTGCTTATAGGCTTCAAGCTTTTCATTCACCTCTATCTTCCGGTTGTACCCTTTGGTGGATTTGCAGCATTGTTGGTATAAGGGACAGCCAGCACAATTGTTACACTCATATAGTCTCACTTCAGACTTGTAACCGGTTCTTTTATGCGTCTTCTGATGTTTGCCTTTAAAAACAAGCAGCTCATTATTGGGACATCCGTAACTGTCGGTTACAGGGTCATAGGAGAAGTTCTCCTTTAGAAAAAGGTTTTTCTGGTACCCCTTTGTTTGTTCCTTATGATAAAGTGGGAACTTCATATAATTCTCTATCTCATTTTTCTGCAACAATTCGTAATTCTGTTCTGTACCAAAGATGCTGTCCGCGATGATCCTGTCCGGTTTGCAGGGCTGTTGTTGCTCTATCTGCTGCAGGTGACCTTCAAAGCAAACACCATCATTGGTTGTCTGGTGAACACTGATACCGGTAATAAACTGCTCTTCACTGCCAGCCATTATATTGTAGGCAGGGAGAACCTCCACTTTGTTTTTCATCATCATGGCGCTGGCATCAGGGTCTGTTTTGTTGTAGCCACTGCGCTTGCCGGCTTTGGTGATCTGGTTGTTATACTTGTCTATTTTATGTTCAGCCTCCTTTAGCTTCTTTTTCAGTGTCATTGCCTTGCGACGCTTTCTTTTGGCTGTAGTTGTACGGATCGTATCATTCAATTCAGCTACTTTCTCTGCAATGGCTTCCCGTGTAATAAAGGACGCCTTTCCATGCTCTTCCAGGTCTGCTGTACCGTAAGTTGTTTCTTCCTGCCTGTTCAACTCATCGATCTGCTTAAACAACGACCGGCAGTTTTCTATATTCTTTGCGCCATAGCGTTCTGCATTCTTCTTCCATACCATTTTGTGTTGATTGGCATCGGCCCGTAAGGTCGTGCCATCACAGAAATAGTTCTCCAGTTTTATGTATTGGTGGGCTACCAGGAATTCCAGCATTTCCTTAAACAGGATCTCTATGACTTCTTTGGCCTTGCTGCTACGGAAATTATTGATTGTCCGGAAGTCAGGCCGGCTCATACCACTGAGCCACATAAAATGTATATCCTGGCCGAGTGCTTTGGCTATTTTACGGCCAGTGTAGATCTTGACGCTGTAGGCATATAATAACACTTTCAGCAGCATCCGGGGATGGTAGGAACTAGTGCCGCCGCCTTTGTACAGATTAATTAAGTCACTGATATCCATAGACTCTACAACTTCGTTGACTACCCGGACAAGGTGCTTTTCGCCAATTAATTCTTCCAGAGAAGGGGTAGCAATAAAGATTGTTGCTGATTGTATTGCTTAAATATTACGGAAGTCTTTACTTTAGCCATTGTAATTTTTGAGTGTGGTAACTTAAAATTACAAAACAGCCCTTACTCTAAAAAGTAAGGGCTGACCTTTTGGGGTCAACCCTTACTTCTTTAAACAAACTGATCTTTTGGGTCAGCCCCTTGACTGTGTTATTTAGCAGGTAATGCTTCCACTATTTTGTCAATCATATCGCCCATAGACCTGTTTTCAATCCAACGTACTACCGCTACCAGGTCATGTTCGGGGTCTACATAAATGAAATTGGTACCATTGCCAATATGGATAAAGGCGCTTGCAGGTGCTTTGGCTGCCATTTTATGATCGGTATTCAGGAACCAGTTCATATAGCCATAAGAGGTATTGGCTGTAGTGGGGGTTAATGCCTGCTTTACCCATTGCTGGGAAATAAGTTGTGCACCATTCCAATTGCCTTTGTGCAAAGTCAGCAATCCAAAACGTGCCATATCATACGCATTGATATACATACCGCCGCCCCAGTGGCCACCACCACTTACTGACTGTACTGGCATCCCATCCAATACAATCCAGGAATTGGTATATCCCATCCAACGCCAGGTAGTGGATGCCCCAATAGGGTCCATCACCAGGTTTTTAAGTACCTGTGGTAAAGGTTGCCGCCAAACGCTGGTAGCAGCCAGGGCCAATGCATTCACGCGTACATCATTGTATTTCCATACTTTGCCAGGCGCATTTCTTGGCCGGGTACGCCAGGTAGTATAATTCCCCTCGGGCCGGTCGGCCCAATCGGGCTTACCCCATAAGGTACCTTCCCAATCACTGGTTTGCCGCAACATCACCTCCCAGGTCAATGTACGGTTATGAGCTGAGGTAAATGGCTGCAGTACTTCCGATGCTCCGCCTGGATGATATACTTCAATGGGAGGCATATAAGGGGCTATAGTATCCAGCACGTTTTTGATGAACCCCCGATCTACGGCCAATCCTACTACTGTTGACAAAAAGCTTTTGGTTACACTATTCGTAATATCAACCCTTGATGGCTCCCCCATTCGGCTACGATATAACCTTTGTAAATGATAATACCACTTGGATCGTCCCGGTCGGCCAGTACTCCTACCGGTTCACTGTAAGGTTCTTTGCCGAATGATTGCTCCTGGGCGGCTAACATATTGCGGAGCTGTTTCGATTCATTGCGCAGAGCAAAGGCGATGGCCGTATCGATCCGGACAGGGTTCAACCCAAGAGCGGCAGGTGCGCGATGTTCCCAGCTTCCAGGAGGAGGGAAATAAGGTTTAATAGTCTTTTGAGCGTGGCTTGCTATCCCCATCAACAGCAGGGCCGCCATTAACAATTGTTTCATAGACTTAAAAATAAACCAATCTTTCAAGGAAGCCACCAACTTTATCCCATGCCCTTGTCACAGGACAAAGCAGCCATTTGTCTGATGTAAAAGTCATACACGATTATAAAAATATAGCCATGAATAACAAAAAAAATCAGGAGAGACAGGATCATTTACTGGACAGCAACAGGCATTGTAAGTGCAGTGATGGTATTCAGCATCATCAATTTTACTTTCTTTGATGGGTATACTTACCCCGAAGGGGCTTTCAATCATTTGCACTTACCGGCCTACTTCAAAACGGAACTCACCATCGCCAAAGTGTTAGGTGTATTGGCTCTGTTGCTGCCAGGCATCCCCAACGGATAAGGGAGTTTGCCTATACAGGATTTGCTATAACGTTGGTATCAGCTGTCATTGCACATTCGGCAGTTGGCGACGGCATCATGTATATTGTTGACCCCTTACTATTTCTGGGTGTTTTGATCCTGTCCTATATTTATTTCGTTAAATTGAAAGGACACACGCATTCATCAAGCTCCCTATTGAATGGCTGTTTTCCAAATAGGTGAAACTAATCCCCGGAAGAGATCATGCTGTATAACCGCAATTAAGGAAGTGTATTATTTTACACGTACGTAGGTCTCTATATTGATCCTGTCTACCCCCAGGTTTTCAATTTTCTCAATTCCTTTTTGGATCAGGGTATCGCCTGAGATAGTAACGGTGAAATGAAAGGTGTTGCCTTCCCATTGTCTTGCCGTACAATAATCCAGGTGTTCGGTATAAAGGCTATCAGTGAGGGTATAGCTGCCGCCGCCGGAAGAATAAATAGCCGCAGAATCTTTACCCTTATGAAGGTCATGGTGTAAAAAAGAGAAATGCGTATTATTAATGATCTTGATAAACTCCTGGCCCTTGGTATAATCAGTCGTCGTCGTGTTACCCTTTTCAACAAGTGTTCCTGAAAGCAATTTCCAGGTGCCGGTGATAGAAGCCGCAGTTGGCTGTTTGGGGTCAGGCACTGCCGTATTTTGACAGGCGATCAGGAGGCTGGTGCCCAGGATAATCCCGGCGCATTTCATAATGGCAGTTCGGTTTAGGTTCATGGCCTAAATTACAAAGTAATATGGATTAAAAAGTAAGCGGAGATAATTAATATGATTGAAATCAGAGGTGGTAGCTTACGCCCAGGGTAGCATAGATATTATAGAGGGGAAAATCCATGCCCTTAAATGAAGACGGGAAGATAGGGCGCAGTCCCCAACTAAGTTGAGCAGTTGCAGACAATCGTTTGCTTAGCCGGTATCCCCCGCGCTATAAATGCCCATATCAAAAGAATTAACTTCCTGACCAAAATCAAAAGTGGCCATATCAATATTTACCTTTTCACCGGTAGGGCCACCGTTGCGAATATAGCCATCAGTAACATTGCCCTCGAAATCGGAACTAAACAACCAAGCAAAATACAAACCTAACCTGGCTTCCCATTTTTTTAAAGCGGTAAACGGCATATACCGGAATGGTTATATAGGCATTGTTTACGCGGGTTTCATTATGGCCAGAGAAGGTTCCGGTAAATTCATTGGTTTGATCACCATCTTTTACCGAAATAATGGTAGGAAAATAGATCACTGTGCTCCGGGTTCCCATTCCTTTGAAATCAAGTTTAAAAGCTGCCCCGATGGCCCATTTCTTAGGGAGGTAATGAATGTACTCATACCCAACGGAAGGACTGAACCGGGGCCAGAAAGCATTTATCTTCCGGATGGTATTGGGAAAAGAAATAGGGGCTGTACCACCAATATTAAATCCTCCCAGGATATTGCTTTCGCCTTTACGCGCATACGTATTTTCATCGGTTGTAGGCTGTGCCGTTGCGCAAAAGGCTGCTACAATAAACAGACAGAGAAGGGTATTCCTTTTCATAATTCGTTTTAATAGATAATATTCAGACTGTCAACAACCAGCCGGCTGCCAATAGCACCCTGGTAAGAATCACCATACTGGCTGGAAGAAACTACAATGGCCAACATGTGCTTGCCGATGAGGGGCAAGGAAGAGTTGTATTCAAAAGGTAGGTCAAAGCGGGTAAACTGTGAGTGGTCGTCAGTTGTTTTTAGCCGGGCAACGGCAACAATACGATCGGAGGTATTGATATTAGTAGCATCGAGCCGGGTATTGCCTTTGAAAAGTACGGCATAGATGGAACAGGAATCACGTATACCGGGAAGGATAACACCTTCTTTGTTTTGGAAGTTCGGGCCAGCAGTATATTTGAAATATCCTGTAAACCGCTGGGGCCTTCCTCCAAAGGGCTGCCCGAATTGAGTAGCCTCCAGTGGTTTTATTAGGGCATTGGTAGAATTAAAAGTACCTGTAAACAAAGAGCCAGCAAACAATTTAATGCCTGCCAGTCCCGACAGCGCCGTTCCCTTCAGGGTTTCTAATTCAGCTGCTTTGGCTCCGAACCGGTGATCGGTAGTCGAGCGGGTAGGATAAGCTGAAGGATCTTTATTCACGCCCGATAAGGCCACACCGGGGTTGCCGGAAGTCCATGGCGAGCTGCCATCTTCTTCAAGCAGGTATTCATATTTGTCTTTATCCTGTAGGCCCCAGTGTTCAAAATCAAACTTCCATTTACCTATAGAAGCAAGTTCTATCCGGTAGGTCTTGGTATGCGCTCCATCTTCGGAGGATACGACATATCGAATGGTATCATCCGTAAAATGGATGGATTCGCCGGAAGCTGGCTGTACACGGGATCCTATGGAGGTGGTGATCACCGGCGCCAGCCCATCGGCATAAGCTTTATCGGTAAGCTGTAAAACAATTCTACCATTCACCTGATCAATGAACACATCACTTAACAGGAGTTGTTTATCCACGGTAAAAGATTCGATATCGGCCTCCGGATTTAGGGGAGGGTCTTTGATACAGGAGGCACAAGCAAGAATAAGCAGGCTGGCTACTATGGTTCGGTACATCAGCATAACAATTTATGTTATCGGAATAAGGACCGGTTGCCAGTTCAGGGGAATACTTGGTATACTAAGTTCAGCTTTTTCTCCATTATTACTGCTTTTGCTCCTAAATTCGGAACCATATATCAAATCCATGATCACTCGCACTACGGTTGTTGCTTTGCTTACCATTCTTATTAGTTTACCGGCCTTAAGCCAGATCAAAGGCACTCTTTGGGATGTACCGGCTATTTATCAAACACCGGCTTATGAAACCATCAGCAATGGCGATTCGGCCAGTGGTATCGTATACAATGGATTAAACTACCAAGGCACCATACAGCGTGTATTTGCTTATTGTGCCACACCTGGCACCATCAGTGGTAATAAAAGCCTCGACCACCAGTTGCCAGGTATTGTATTGGTACATGGCGGAGGTGGAACAGCTTTTAAAGAATGGGCCATTCAATGGGCCTGCAGAGGGTATGCTGCTATTGCAATGGACCTGCGGGGAAATGGCCCTGGCAGGATACACCTGGATAATGGCTTTGAAGAACCAGGAGGTAAAACACCTTACTATACCATTACTACTTCGCTGCAGGAACAATGGATGCACCAGGCTGTAGCCGATGTGATACTGGCGCATAACCTGCTGCGTAACCGGCCCGAGGTAGACAGTAACCGTGCAGCCATTGCAGGCATTAGTTGGGGAGGCATCATTACTTCATTAATGGCAGGGGGTTGATAACCGGTACAAAGCAGCCGTACCGGTGTATGGATGTGGTTACCTGCATGAGAGCAGTGCCATGAAAAAGAGCTGAACCTCTTATCGGCAGCCAACCGGCAAACATGGGTTCACCAATACGATCCTTCCAATTATATCAGCAAAGCAACCATGCCGGTACTATTTGTGAACGGAACGAATGATGGTCATTTTTATTTAGACAGTTATGCCAAAACCCAACAATTGGTAAAGGACAAGAACATTTGTGTGAAAATTGGCCTTAAACACAATCACCGCTATGGTTGGGAAAATGAAGAAATAGCTGCATTCATCAATAGTTACCTGAATGATACACAGCCCCTGGCGCTAATTAAATCCTATCAGGTTACAAAGAAGGGCGTCAGTGCTGCCGTACAGTCAGGTGTACCACTTACCACTGCCTACCTATGTTTTACTACTTTACTACCGATACAACCGCCTTGTTGAAAGATAAGGTATGGCAATCGAAGCAGGTTGTTCTCAACGGGCAAGAGATCCAATCGCCGCTTCCGCCAGTCGGCATTTTGATCTGGTTCCTGGCTGTTACTGACAGCCGGGGGTTGCAAAGCTCGGGTGAGATCCGGTTTCAACGGTACCAACAATAGGATGTCAACACCCCTTTTAAGGCAGAGGCAAATTAAAAAGTCCCGCTTTTGGAAGAGCGGGACTTTTAATAAGCAATTAATATTGTTGTCACATGGCGGCAAGCTGTACCTTTGCTGCAGCTCCATAACGCTTTCGCGGAAAGTACTGTCAGTATCCATGAGGTCTTTAACAGTTTGGCAGGAGTGGATAACCGTGGTATGGTCACGACCACCAAAATGTTCACCAATTGTTTTGAGGGAATTCTTGGTAAAGGCTTTGGCGAGGTACATGGTAATCTGCCTTGCCTGCACAATTTCCCGTTTCCGGTCTTTTGCAGCAATTTGTCGTAGGATACATCGAAGTATTCACAGACCATTTTCTGTATGGTTTCGATGGTGATTTCTTTGCTACTTGTTTTCACAAAATTACGGAGTACGCGTTTAGCAAGATCGAGGTCGATTTCCCGCTTATTTAGCGAAGATTGTGCCAATAATGAGATCAGGGCGCCTTCTAATTCCCGTACGTTGCTATTAATATTATAGGCCAGGTATTTCACTACTTCACGTGGCATTTCGAGGCCATCGTTCTTCATTTTCCTGTCCAGTATTTCTATACGAGTTTCATAATCAGGCACCTGCAGGTCGGCACTGAGGCCCCAGCGGAACCGGCTCAATAAACGTTCCTGTACGCCTTCCAGGTCTTTGGGCGGCTTATCGGATGTCAGGATCAGTTGTTTACCGCTTTGGTGGAGGTGGTTGAAGATGGCAAAAAGGCATCTTGTGACTTTTCGGCCCGGTTAAAGAATTGAACGTCATCAATGATCAGTACATCTACGAGCTGGTAGAAATGGATAAAATCGTTGATGGCATTGTTGCGGCTATGGTCCTGGAACTGATTAATGAATTTTTCGGAGCTTACATATAATACTACTTTATTGGAATGCAAACGTTTAACATCATTTCCAATGGCCTGGGCCAGATGGGTTTTGCCCAAACCTACGCCACCATATATAACAAGTGGGTTAAAGGAACTGGCGCCGGGTTTTTCCCCTACGGTTTTACCCGCACGGCGTGCTACCCGGTTACTATCGCCTTCTACGAAATTTTCAAAAGTATAGATAGGATTCAATTGCGGATCAATCTGCATCTTTTTCAACCCCGGAATCACGAAGGGGTTTTTAACAGGATTGTGTATGATCAGCGGGAAATCCATTTCATTACTGGAGTACGTTTTGTAACCATGAGTAGGGATATCCATAGTTAATGGCTTATTATTGTGATTACCACTATCTACCATGATCCGATACTCCAGTTGTGCTTCTTTACCCAATACCCTGCGTAACGTCTTTGCCAAAAGATTCACATAATGCTCTTCAAGGTATTCATAAAAGAACTGGCTGGGAACCTGTATCACCAACACATTGCCCTTTATTTCCACAGGTTTTATCGGCTCGAACCATGTTTTGAAATGTTGCCACTCAACGATGTCCTTTATTATCTCCAAACAATTGATCCAAACTTTATCAAAAGACTTTGTCATTATGCTAACAGCAGTTTATTATGTTGAGTTAAGATTATTCAGAACTAATCATGCCGCCTTGAACCGTGTTTTTCTATGGATGTTGGATAAAGCTATACTTCCAAAAAAAAGTTATGCAGGGGGCGAATATCAAAATTTTTTATTGAATAAAAATTTTTTATTCCCTTGTTTTTTCAATCTCACATACAGTCACATGCTCTGCAAATATGCTGCCTATATTTTTTAAAAGAATAGGTATGAATCTTACTGTTCGCTATTATATACAACATGCCTGTACCACAATCAGTTCTTAGGGTTTTAATCGTTTTTAGTGCAATTGAATTGCATCAAAAACAAGCGAACAGGTAAAATAAGTAAGTGGTGCCAACTTATTTTATTACACTACACCCATCTATACTATTGCTACTGGCGATACAAGGTTTTAATAACCGGTTACTAGCACCGGTAAAAGGTTGAGCCGACCATTGAATAAAATTTCTACACTGTACTGGTATTAACTTCCGGGTGGTTTTGCAGGAATTCCGTATGAAGAAAGTAAAGGATGCCATATGGGAAAAAAACGCTTTCTTCATATATAAGTTGTGATGCTATTGAAGATACAAATTATTTGATACGGACAGCATATTGTACCAACTTTTTTAGCCCGCTTATTTAAAATATTTTTTTGTCATTTACCCTTCATGTACCAGAAAAAAAGTTAACTTCTTACATACCCACTTCCGGGTATAAGTACTCATTTTTTTCACCGGTATTTCCCCCAGTCATACATCTCCACACAGGTTCTACAACCACACATAGAGCATGCTTGTTATAGTAATGTTTCTATAATTTTCAGGGCTGAACTTATTATATATAGCTATTTTTGCGCTTCAGCTGGAATAGCTGTTTTTTGACAATTTTGTAATCACCAGATTTTTAGGTTAACTGCCTAACATCATGCAACAACAATGTACACTCAAGCTGCTACCCGCCGAAGCAGCCAACTCCTCTATCGTGCAGCAATATGCTGCTTCCCATTTTGGTATTCAGCCTACAACGATCACAGGTTATCATGTACTCAAACAATCGATTGATGCCAGGAGTAAACAACCCTGGATACTGCTCACCATCCGTGTGTTTATTAATGAGCCGTTTCAGGAACGGGCTGTTCAACAACTAGCACTGAAAGATGTGTCTAAAGTTCCCCATAAAGTGATCATTGTGGGAGCAGGGCCCGCGGGCTTATTTGCAGCACTCAAACTCATTGAAGCAGGTATTCAGCCCATCTTATTGGAACGTGGTAAAGATGTACGCTCCCGCCGGAGAGACCTGGCTTTGTTGAATAAGGAAGGGATCATCAACCCCGAAAGCAATTATTGCTTTGGTGAAGGTGGTGCCGGCACCTACAGCGATGGTAAATTATATACGCGCAGCACCAAACGGGGGATGTAAACCGTATCCTGAATATCCTCGTACAATTTGGCGCCGAAGAAAAGATCCTGTATGATGCCCATCCGCATGTAGGCACCAATAAGCTGCCCCAGATCATTACCGCCATGCGGGAAAAGATAACGGATTGTGGCGGCTTGTTTCTCTTTGAAAAAAAAGGTGACTGACCTGGTTATTACGGATAACTATATAAAAGGAGTAAAAACAGCCGATGGGGACCTGTTTGAAGGCGATGCGGTGATCCTGGCCACCGGTCATTCGGCCCGTGACATCTTTGTATTGCTGGAACAAAAGCAGCTATTGATCGAAGCCAAACCTTTTGCATTGGGTGTACGCATTGAACATCCACAGTCATTAATTGACAGCATTCAATACCATTGCGTGGTCAGGGATCATTTGCTGCCACCTGCTTCCTACAGCCTGGTACAACAGGTAAGTGAGCGGGGCGTGTTTTCTTTTGCATGTGTCCCGGTGGTATCATTGCGCCGGCTTCTACAGATGCCGGCGAACTAGTGGTCAATGGATGGTCGCCCTCTAAGCGCAATAATCCCTTTGCCAATTCGGGTATGGTAGCTTCGGTAGAGATGCAGGATATTGCTGCTGCTACCAAAAACATGGATATAAAATCCAAGAGTCACGTGCAAAATCCCTTATCGGCTATGTATTTTCAACAGGCGGTTGAAAAAAGGCTTATGAATATGGTGGTGGCAAATTTGTAGCTCCTGCCCAGCGGATGGCCGATTTTGTTGACCAAAAGGTATCCACTACCTTGCCCGATTGCTCTTACCTGCCCGGCCTGCATAGCGCCCCGCTCAACGAAGTACTCCCCGGCTTTATTCATCATGCACTCAAAAACGCCTTCCGGGAATTTGGCAAAAAAATGAGGGGTTATTTTACCAATGAAGCGGTGGTGGTGGCTACGGAGTCGAGAACTTCTTCGCCGGTACGTATTCCCCGGGACGCTCAAACCCTACAACACCCACAGGTAAAGGGGTTATACCCTTGTGCCGAAGGCGCCGGATATGCGGGCGGTATTGTAAGTGCGGCTATGGATGGGGAGCGGGTAGTTGCCGAAATTGTTAAGGTATTATAACAAATAATTAGTCTTTCTGTAATAAATCGGCCTTTTTGGCTACTAAAGAGCCGGTTCTTTTATCTTTCCGGCCTTTGGGCCCATTCCAACTTAAAAACCGTAATACATGAAAATACTGGAGGTAAAACACCTTAAGAAGTATTATGCTACACAAAAAGCTGTAGACGATATCAGCTTCACCCTAGCTCCCGGCAGCATTTTTGGCCTCTTAGGCCCCAATGGAGCCGGCAAAACCACCCTAATACGGATGCTCACCGGGATCACCTTTCCCGACGAAGGAGAGATCATCTTAAATGGCCGCCCTTTTAATCCAACCAATGACATGCTCCAGATCGGGTACATGCCCGAAGAAAAAGGGTTGTATAAAAGATGAAAATTGGTGAGCAAGCGCTCTACCTGGCCCGCCTGAAAGGCATGGGTAAGTTGGAAGCTATGGAAAAATAAGAGAGTGGTTTACCCGTTTTGAAATGCAAAGCTGGTGGAATAAAAAGGTGGAAGACCTCAGTAAGGGCATGCAACAAAAACTGCAGTTTGTAACCACGGTACTGCATGAGCCCAAACTGATCATCCTGGATGAGCCACTAAGCGGTCTGGATCCGGTGAATGCCAACCTGATCAAAGACGAAATATTCCGCCTGGCACAAAATGGCGCCAGCATCATCTTCAGTACCCACCGTATGAAAGAGGTGGAAGAGATCTGCGATCATATTGTACTGGTCAATAAAGGCAAGAAGATCCTCGACGGTACAGTAAAGGAGGTAAAGCAACTATACAAGGAAAACTTATTCAGCATCAGTCTCGATACCATCCCCGAGCCTATTATTACCAATGCTTTCGAGGTAGTAAAACAAGAAGCCGATCATTTGCTGGTTAAAGTAAAAGAGGGCCATATCCCTAATGAGGTATTGCAATATTTCCTGGCAGCAGGCGTAAACATAACAGCCTTCTCAGAACAATTGCCATCCTTGAATGACATCTTTATCCGGGTGGTACAGGATACCCCCACTGCCAGACAATTTGAAAAATTAACTGCCTAAAATCATTCTATGAATAAGACCTGGATCGTTGCTCAACGCGAATTCAACAGCAGGGTAAAGAAAAAAACCTTCCTGCTGAGTACCATATTATTACCACTCACCATTTTTGGTTTCTATGCTTTCATGATCTATTTCTCTGTACAAGGGAATGACAACCTGGAAATAGCTGTTGCCGACAGGGCCAATATATTCAAAGGCAAACTGGAAAGCGACAAAGAGGTTAAGTTTGTTTTTGTAGATGATAGCAGCAAAGCCAGCCTGGAAGAGAAAGTAACCAATAAAAAATCAGCGGATACATCCTGGTACCTGCTACCTACAGCCTGCTTTCATCGGATACGTTGAATGTTTTTATGGTAAAACAATTGGCATGATCAGCCAGGAACGCATCGAACGGCGTATCAACAAAATATTGGAGCAAAAGCGATTGCTGGCGCTCAATATCACCCAAACACAGCTGGACAGTGCACGACGCAATTCTTCGGTAGAATTCAAGGCCCTTTCGGGAGAAAAGGAAAAAACAAAGCCGGTCTTAGTTATGCAGTTGGATTTATTGCAGGGTTCCTGATCTATATTATACTGTTTATCTATGGCACCATGGTAATGCGTGGTGTAATGGAAGAAAAGGTAAGCCGTGTAGCCGAAGTGATCGTAAGCAGTGTGAAACCATTCCAACTGATGATGGGCAAGATATTTGGTATTGGTGCGGTAGGGTTGGTACAGTTTATTATCTGGATCGTGCTTAGTATTGGGATTACAGCCCTGCTACCCCTGATGATGCCTGGCGCTGATGCCAGCACCATACAAAACGTGCCCGGCGCTCCCGGTGCAATGGGCCAGGCAGCCCAAAGTGGCGCGGCTGCAACCATCATGGCCAACCTGAGCCAGATCAATTTTGCGCTCCTCCTTCCTTGTTTCCTTTTCTATTTCCTGGGTGGCTACCTGCTTTATTCCTCTCTCTTTGCTGCTGTGGGCAGTGCCGTTAACGAAGACCCGCAAGATGCACAAAGCCTGATGCTACCCATCACTATGCCCATCATTTTTGCTATTGTGATTATGACCAAAGCGGTCAACGATCCCACCAGCAACCTGGCGATATTTGGCAGCCTGTTCCCTCTCACCTCTCCCGTAGTCATGATTGCCCGGATTGCCCATGGCGTTCCGGATGGTGTAACAGTGCTTGAACTGATATTAAGTATGGTGTTCCTCATTGCAGGATTCGTATGTACCACCTGGCTGGCCGGTAAGATCTACCGCACCGGTATCCTGATGTATGGTAAAAACCTACCTGGAAGGAAATGTGGAAATGGGCTTTTAGAAAAGCATAAACCGGTAAATGGTTAATAGCAAGTGGTAAGTAGTGAGTGGCAACTGGTGTGTAATACACCCTGCCTCCTTACTTACCACTTTTTTTTATCCATGCAAGGCAGACCATTCAACCTTAACTCATAATTCAAGGCCCCACTGGCCAACTACACCAACCACTCACTTTTTCGGCTATCTAAAACAAGTCAGGACATGGAATAACGTCTATTTACCTTTATTGCTCAACCCAATTCATTCCTCATGAGAAAATGGCCCTTCCTTTTTGTTATTAACTGCCTTTGGCAGCCCCCTGCTGGCCCAAACCACGGTACAACGCGACCCCGTTATTGAAAAGATGGTAGGGGAAGTAAATGCTGATAGCCTTAAATCTTATATCACGCGTATGGTGGCTTTTGGCACGCGCAATACCCTTAGCAACCAAACCGATCCCAAACGAGGTATCGGCGCCGCCCGCTTATGGGTATTGAATAAGTTCAATGAGTTTGCCCGGCAATCCGGAGGCCGGTTTAGCGCCCTGATCGATACCACTACCCTGCCACCCGATGGCCGCCGGGTAGATGCCCCATTGTTATTGGGCAATGTTGTGGCCACCTTAAAAGGTACGGACCCGCAAGATGACCGGCTCTTTATCATCAGCGGACACCTCGATAATATGCGCACCAATGTGATGGATCGCACCGGCGATGCGCCAGGCGCCAATGACGATGCCAGTGGCGTAGCCGCCGTTATTGAATGCGCCCGCATTATGAGCCAGCGCAGCTTTCCCGCTACCATTATCTTTATTGCAGTGAGTGGCGAAGAGCAGGGCCTGCTGGGGCCAAATTCATGGCTGATAAGAAAAAGAAAGACAGCTCCTATATTGAAGCGGTACTCAACAATGATATTATGGGCAGCAATAACAGCAGTGAGACCAATATCATCAACAATACCAAAATACGGGTATTCAGTGAGGGGTTGCCCGCCTATGAATTGGATAAAACAGCCAACAATATCCGCAACCTTGGATTGGAAAATGATGGAAAGGCCCGTCAATTGGCCCGCTATGTAAAAGAAACGGGTGAGCGGTATGTAGACAATCTTGAATTAGTACTCATTTACCGCAATGACCGTTTCCTGCGGGGCGGCGATCATACCCCCTACGTACAAAATGGCTATGCAGCCGTGCGCATTACCGAAATGAATGAGAATTTCTTTCACCAACACCAGGATGTACGGGTGGAAAATGGCATTCAATACGGAGACCTGATTGAATTCATCGATTTTGAATACCTCCGCAAAAACACGGCGATGAACCTTAGTAACCTGGCCAACCTGGCCAAATCGGCCGGTATGCCCCAGGAGGTAAAAATAGAAGTGCGCCGGCTTACGAACTATACGCTGCTCAATTGGAAAACGCCCAAATACGGAAAACCCAGGGGGTACTATATATTAATGCGGGAAACCAACTGGCCCTTTTGGCAAAAGAAGATCTATACTACCCAAACGAATATCCAGCTCCCTTACTCTAAAGACAATTACTTCTTTGCCGTTCAATCCGTTAGTGAAGATGGCAACGAAAGCCTGCCGGTAGTACCGGGGTTGAGAGATAGTCCGGAAGTCAGTAAAGTCGGAAAGTCCGTAAGCACCTTTGATTTAGTTGAAGTTACTTACGGACTTTTTATTTTCCTGTCTTTCAGACTTCCGGTCTTCCGGCTTCCGTCTTCCGGACTTCCGGACTTCCGGACTTTCCTTATTTGTTAAAAATTTCTTGCTGCCCGTCGTCCCATGCAACAATTTACGAAACTCGTCGTATATTTATACGAAGCATCTCGTATTTCATAACCCGCCAAAATATTGTATACCATGCGACGCTTTAGAAAACATTTGCATTGGGCAATTCCAACACTGGGATTAATGGCTGTTATTGCCCTGGTAGCCTGGAAAGGCAATCCCCAACAGCCTATAGCCGGTCAGCAACCCACCGCCGACACCATCCCTGCACAAAGAAAAAAAGCCATCCGTGAAACCGATGAAAAGGACCTTGACAAAGAGATCCGTAAGTTGGACGAAGCCAAAGAAAAATGAAGGATGTGAACTGGGATCAGATCAAGGAGAGCATGGAACAGGTGCGTAAAAACATCAACACCGAACAAATTCAGCAGCAGATAGAGCAGGCCATGAAGCAGGTTGATATGGAAAAGATTAGCCGGGAAGTGCAGGAATCATTGAAGAAAATTGATTTTGAAAAGATCCAGCAGGAAATCAATGAATCAACCAAACAGGCTTATGCCAGTATAGATAAAGAAGGCCTTAAAAACAAATGGAAGAAGTGAGGAAGGAGGTAGAAAAGGAAGTAAACAGCATAGACTGGAAAAAGAAATAGAAGAGACCCAAAAGCTCAACAAGAAGGAGCTACAAAAGAATTGGAAGCCTCCAATAAGGCCATCAAGAAAGCCATGAAAGAATTGGACGAGGAAAAACTGGACTTAAGGAAAACGATGGACGAGGCACTGGAAGGAATAGATAAAGCAAAAGTGGAGTTCAAAGGCTACCAGGAAATGATCTATAGCATGGAAAAAGAAGGATTATTAAGCACCAAGGGTGACTATACGATCAAGTACAAAGAAGGCAACCTGACGATAAATGGTGAAAAGCAACCGCAGGATGTTGTAGACAAATACAAGAAGTATTTCAGCCATGAAAAAGTAACCATCCGGAAAGAAGATGGTGATATGGACATTGATTTCGATTAAGCGCATACAATCGCGCGTGAAGGTAACGGGGCTGCTAAGGCCCCGTTTTTTATTTGTATAGGCTTGGGGCAAAAAAGCGGCCCCGCTAATGGCGGGGCCGCTTGAATATATTTATTTAAGGTTGGATCTATTCACTGTCCATCATACGCAGGGGATGGAAAACATCGCTTTCATCATCCGCTCCCTCATTGCTGATATCAAAATTCAACTTCAGGGGAACGCCTTCTTTCAGCGTAACACCCTCTTTTCTATAGGTTTTATACCCTTTCTTCTCCAGGATGATGATTAGTTCGCCTGCTGGCATTTGGGGCACTTTAAAATTACCAGTAGCATCGGTAACAAATTCCTTCTTATCCTGACCTTTGCCGGATATAGAAACAGTTACGCCCTGTACTGGTTTTTGCTGCCCGATTCAGAGACCATGCCGGAGATGGCAGGTTCAGGTTTTCCACGGTCGTCATTGCCGTTATTAGCTTTGGTTAACAAGGCAAGAGGAAGTATTGCTATAAGCAACAGAAGTTTTTCTTTCCTCTCATAAATTAGCATTTAAAAGGTTGGCAAAGTTTGGTTGTGCCACTCATCACAGGATTCAGGTGCCCATCCTTTATAAAGACACGTAGCCCATAAAGAATGTTGCATATTTCTCTAGAAAGTTACTCATTCTTTGCCAGACCTATTTGCCGGTCATGTAAAATAATACAGTAAACTTATCAAGATTCGCCCAGGTCAATTTCCGTATTGTCGCCAATATTCAGGCTGCGGCTTTCCCCTTTCACTTCTGTATCACTGCCAATGAGGGAAGTAGTCAATACAATATCATACAGATCAGCAAAAGACCCTATGATAGAATCCTTGATAATGGAGTAATTGATGGTCGTTTTTTCACCAATGGTTACATTGGGGCCAATGATGGAATTTTTGATATTACACCCTTTAGCTATACTTACTGGTGGGATGATGATGGTATTATCGAGGCTGTGCTCGGGGGCAATGATACCACCAAACTTTTTAAGCAGGGTAGCGTTCGATTCCAGCAGGGTTTCTTTCCGGCCACAGTCGAACCAGTTTTGCACCTTGAAAGCCTGGAATTTGGCACCTTGGGTGATCATACATTCCAGGGCGTCGGTAATACTGAACTCGCCCCGGCTCATCACCTGGTTGCGGATATTATTTTCGAGGCAATTAAACAGCAGGTTGGTTTCTTTGATGCGGTAGATGCCAACCAGGGCCATATTGATTTGGGTATCTGTGGCTTTTCCACAACCCGGCTGATAAAGCCATCCTCGCCCATTTCGGCTACACCAAAGTTTCGCGGGTCATCCACCCGCTTTACGCCCAGGGCGGATCCCGGCATGTCCAGCACCTGCTGTACATCGTATTCGGCAATGGTATCGCCCAATACTACAAATATCTCATCATCGGCTACAATGTTGCGTGTAAGCGTAATGGCATGGCCAATACCATGGCGTTCGCTTTGGTACACAAAATGGGCTTGTAATCCGGGATATTTTTCCTTTACGTAATCCTGTATCTTCTCACCCAGGTAGCCTACAATGAAAATGAATTCATTGATACCGGCTTCTGTCAACTGATCAACAATTATACTCAGAATTGTTTTTCCTGCAAGAGGAATCAGTGCCTTGGGTTGTGTGTATGTATGGGGACGTAACTTAGTGCCTGCACCAGCTACGGGGATGATCGCTTTCATTTAAAAACAAGTAGTTTGTTTTTACCAAGCCGTGAAAATAGGGAAAATTCTTCGTACACCTATTTTTGTATAAATGCCGCCTAACAATTGGCAATTTATTTTCCCTTTCTGGCAATTTTTATCTATCAATCTCTTTACCTCATTTATGGCAATTGAATTACTTTTGCGCCATGCAAAAGATACCTTAGTTTTTGACCTCATCAACCAGGAACTTGACCGTCAACGCAATGGCATAGAACTCATCGCCTCCGAAAACTTTACTTCCTTACAAGTAATGCAGGCCATGGGTACCGTACCCACCAATAAATATGCTGAGGGATACCCCGGCAAGCGTTATTATGGTGGCTGCGAGATCGTTGACCAAATAGAGCAGCTGGCGATTGACCGGCTGAAAAAGATATTTAATGCAAGCTGGGCCAATGTGCAGCCTCATAGCGGCGCACAAGCCAATACGGCGGTATTTGTAGCCTGCCTGAAGCCCGGTGATAAGATCCTGGGCCTCGACCTGAGCATGGGCGGCCACCTGACCCACGGAAGCCCTGCCAACTTCAGCGGCAAAAATTACGTAGCCCTGCATTATGGGGTGAAAAAGACACCGGCCTGGTAGATTATGACCAGCTGGAATCTATTGCCCGTAAAGAAAAGCCCAAAATGATCATTTGTGGTGCTTCGGCCTATAGCCGCGACTGGGATTATGCCCGCATCCGCGCTGTAGCCGATGAGATCGGCGCCCTGGTGCTGGCTGATATTGCCCATCCTGCCGGCCTGATAGCCAAGGGTTTACTCAACGATCCGTTTGATCATTGCCATATCGTAACTTCTACTACCCATAAAACTTTGCGCGGTCCCCGTGGCGGTATCATCATGGTACGTCATGATTTTGATAACCCCTTCGGTATCAAGGATCCCAAGGGCAATACCCGTTCCATTACTTCTCTGCTCGACCTGGCGGTATTCCCCGGCATCCAGGGCGGACCGCTGGAACACGTGATCGCAGCCAAAGCGGTTTCCTTTGGAGAGATCCTCACTGATGAGTTCCTGACCTATGGCAAACAGATACTGACCAATGCGCAGGCAATGGCCAAATCATTGGTGAACCGTGGTTATGACCTGATTAGCCAGGGCACCGATAACCACCTGATGCTGATTGATCTGCGTAATAAAAACCTTACTGGTAAAAAAGCACAGGAAACCCTGGATAAAGCGCATATTACGCTCAATAAGAATGCAGTTCCTTTCGACGACAAGAGCCCCTTTGTAACCAGCGGTATCCGTGTAGGCGTACCAGCCATCACAACCCGTGGTATGAAGGAATCGGATATGGAAACTGTGGTGGGATTGATTGATAAGGTATTGACAAATGCCGATGATGAAAACGTCATCAAGTCCGTAAAAGGCGATGTTCAGGCATTTATGAAGCAATTTCCGCTCTATCCCGAATTAGGATAAACTTACAAAAAACTACAAAGGTGAGCCCCAGCCTGGCTGCACGACAGCCCCACAGGGCGCCCCACCTTTGACATATTACTACCAATGGCAGGTTGCTTTCCTAAGCGGCCCGCCATTGCTCTTTTAGGGAAACCACCTATTTTGTAATATTCATTTTGATTACCCGACTAATGAATAAAATCTTACAACTATGTTCTCGTTTGGATTGATCGGTTTATTATGTCTCGTATTATGGATATGGGCACTGGTAGATATTATCAATAGCCGTTTCCGTGAGGATAGCACCAAATTAGTCTGGGCACTTATCGTTATTTTCATTCCCTTCATTGGAACCATCTTGTATTATATCATTGGCAGGGAGCAAAAAATATCTTAAGGCATTTCAGGCTGTTCCAGGTTTCGTATGGGTTTTCATGTTGTTCCAACTTCACATATCTACCACCTTCAGAAAGCCCTGCTTATAACTTCTACCCAGGGGTAATTCGTGTCCCTCAATATTGATCAGGTCATTATTATAGCCCGATATTCGATCGATGGCGATGATATAGGACTTATGGATGCGCAGGAATTTATTCTCGGGCAGTTTTTCTTCCATGTAACTCAACCGCTGATAGGTGATCACGGGCTTATCATTAGTTACGATCTTCACATAATCCTTGATGCTTTCAATGTATATGATATCCTTCAGGAATACTTTCTTCACCTGCTTATTCTCTTTAAAATACATATAGGCTTTATCAAAAGCATCAGGCTGTTGTTGTCCAGGCATTTCAGTTTGCCTGAATAAAATATATTGATTGTACTTGGCAATGGCTTTCAGGAATCGTTCAAAAGAAACAGGCTTTACAATATAATCCAATACGTCCAGGTCAAACCCATCGGCTGCAAACTCGCGGTAAGCGGTAATAACAATCATCTTGGGGCGGTCGTGTAGTGAGCGGATCAGGTCAAGTCCGGTCATTTTAGGCATTTGAATATCCAGGAACAGGAGGTCTACTTTTGTTTTTTGTAAAACCCAAATGCCTCAATGGCATTGCTGCACCGGCCCACTACTTCAAGGTCGCCTACCCTTTCAATATAGGTGGTCATCAGGTCTATAGCCGGTGGTTCATCATCTACCAACAGGCACTTTATCTTCATGAGCAATCGTTTTTATTTTAAGCACCGCTAAAAAGGTTTGGTCTTCTTCTATACATTTAAACTCATGTTTGCCAGGATATAATATCTCCAATCTTCTTTTAACGTTTTCCAAACCAATACCATTTCGGGTTCCATTGTACTTCCCGTTCGATGACTTGCTGTTCTCGGCCTTGATGATGAGCCAGCCATCATTGGCCAAAATATCCAATCGTATCCAACAGGTATCAATTTCATTGCTTACCCCATGTTTAAAACAGTTCTCCACCAGGGGTAACAGCAGAAAAGGAGAAATACCTAAATGCCGGGTATCATTCAGCACATTCACTGCAATATCCAACCGCTCGCCATACCGTATCTTCTCCAATTCAATATAATTATTAATGTATTCAAGCTCCTGTTCCAGGGGATAATGGTTTTACGGCTATCATACAACGTATAGCTCAACAGAGAGGAAAGTCGGTAGATCAGATCGGATGTTTTGGGGCTGTTCTGAGTAGAAAGGGAATAGATATTATTCAGTGTATTGAATATAAAATGTGGCTGTACTTGCGATTTAAGCAGTTCCAGTTGCGCCTCTACCTTATCCTGTTTATACTCCTGCGCCAGTTGCTGCTCCTTATACCATTTCTGGATGAAGTAAAACATGCTATAGAGGGCAACAATGAGGTAAGTACCTACAATTTCAAACAATATTTTGACGGGCAGCAGAAAAGGCTGCATTTTCATCCAATTGGGCGTATAGGTAGCGTAAAGAATGTAATAATTAATATATCTCCTCGTAAGTCCAAATACCAGCATACTGACAATGAGCCATAGCCAGAATGCTGCTTTCCTGCCCTTGAGGTATAGTTTTTCGATCAACACAAATAGGGTGAACAGGGTGGCGCACAATACCAGTGGGGTTAATAAAGCTGCCGAAACCAGGTTTCTTTCATACATACTATCATAAGCAGCATTGGCCAGCCATTCGTACAAGAAGAAGCAGGTCCAGAAAATGATATTCGTCTTGAGCATTTTATTCTTAAACATCCTGGGGCTTTACTTGCTTAAAGTTACCAAATTGTCAAGCCCTTGTTCCACTTTATTCGACAAACGGCGTACATCGAAAAATAAGACAGGAAGCCGCTTATTATCTGGTAATCCTGTAATACATCTAAAACCTGCAGAAGACGGCAAAAAGATGTTGTTATTTTATCTAGTCAAATTTTTAACATCGGTTACAGTGCAACATAAGTATGAGATGCGCGTCATACTAACAATTATCAAAGTATAGCCATGAAACACAACACCCTCACCGGCACGCTGCTGCCGGTCATTCTTATCTTGCTACAGGCTTGCGCCGCTAGCAAGGTAAACAGCAGCCACCAGCTTGTTAGTTCGGCGACAGGCTCGTCGGACATTGTTACTACGCCTGCGGGCGATGCCATTTACCGCAATGATATACATATCAGAGCAGTAAGGCATTTCAAACAGACTTTTCCCGAAGCACAGGATGAACGATGGTATATCATTCAAAATGGATTTATGGCGAAGTACAAAGTAGGCGATACGCAGGTGCGCCTTGACTATGATCGCCGGGGCAATTGGTTGTATACCATCCGCTACCTAACGGAGAAAAAGCTTCCCCGCGAAGTAAGGGCACTCGTTAAAAGTACCTGGTACGACCATACGATATGCAGTGCCGAGGAGATCCAAACGAGTAACCAGTTCATTTATATCCTGCACCTTAACCAGGGCGACGACTGGAAACTAATCCGTGTAGCCGACGGCGAAATGAGCGAGATCATTCCTCCGGGCAAGGGAGAATAATACCGGTTTTTTGTTTGTATTATAAAATGGCGAAAAAAAAAGTGGCAGGAGTAGTTACCTGCCACTTGTCATTTTTGGATACCCCTCCGCGAAAGAGGGGGCCGCTATTAAAGTGTTTACTAATAAGAGGTTATTTATACCAAACGGATTACTTATTTTTGAGATAATAATATTTTCCCAAATGATCCAACGTATACAATCTATTTGGTTATTACTGGCGGCAGCGGCCACTTTTTTTTACCCTGAAAATTTCTTTTTACAGCGGTAATATTATTAAGGAAGGACAGCCCAGCCAGCGTGCCGAGTTGGTCGGTACCGACAATATACTGTTGACCATTTCAATTGTAGCAACAGGGCTCCTGGCTCTGGTGGCCATTTTCCTTTTCAAAGACAGGAAACTTCAAATGCGGCTTGGACTGTTGGCCCTCCTGCTTTCCTGTATAAACCTCGTACTTTTTATATACAGGTAAAGAAGTTTGTTCCCGGAGAAGGAAACTATAGCCTGACTGCTGTGGTAGCCATTGTGGTACCCATCTTGCTGATCCTGGCTATCCGTGGTATTTACCGTGACCAGAAACTGGTTAAAAGCCTTGATCGCCTCAGGTAATCACTTCCCCAGCTCTATCTCGTAAGCCGTAAAGGTCCTTTTGTCTTTAATGGTGGTAATGACTTTCAGCCGTAATTCGCGGGAGCCATTGCTATAGAGTGTATGTTTGGCTTCATCAAAGGCAAACTCGTTCGTTTTGTGGTAATTATTGGCTAATAAATAGGAAGAAATATCGCGGTATTCATTCTTATCATACGTGCGGTAAGAGATCATGCGACCCTGGATATTACCAACTGTGGCATCCATTAAACTAAGGGAGCGCACCGTTGTAGGGGCATCATCCAGGCGGCTAACGTTGGAATATTGGAAGAGGGAACTGGCAGAGTCGACCTCTTTCTGCATAAGGAGGTAGCCCTTTTCTTCAAGGTAGTATCAATTTGCCAGGTGCTCCAGTCGAGCATCTCAATTAAGTCCGCTACCCCCACCTGCGGGCCTTTTACCTTGGGCACAGTGGTAGAGGCGCCAGCCTTTTTCTGGCCAAAAGGCACCCTAATCTGGGCATCCAGGCTACCCACAGCTCCCAGTACAATTACCAATAAAAGTAAGTAACGCATAAGCGATCAACTTTGCTGCAAAGAACGGTGATGAAATGTTAAAGCAGTATGAAAGTGCGGAAGGCAAGACCGGCTGTCGGGAAGTCCGAATGCCAAATACAAGTCCGTAAGACCGAAAGCCTGGAAGTCGGTAAGGGAAACTGCTTTTTAGGGGTTGTTCTTTCGGACTTCCGTACTTTCCCGACTCTACAAAAACCTTCCCGTATAGCTCACTTTCACCTTTTTCAGGCCAGCGGGCACACCGGTATACACCAAATTACCGCCCCCATCTCCCGCCTCGGGGCCCAGGTCGATGATCCAATCGGCACTTTTGATCACATCTATATTGTGTTCAATAACGATGATGGAATGTCCCTGGTCTATCAGTGCATTGAAAGAAGTCAATAACTTTTTGATATCATGGAAATGCAACCCGGTGGTAGGCTCATCAAAAATGAACAAGATATGTCCTTGTGCTCTCCCCTTACCCAGGAAGGAGGCCAACTTTACCCGTTGCGCTTCACCACCCGATAAAGTATCGGACGACTGGCCCAGTTTTACATAACCCAGGCCCACATCGCTCAGCGGCTTTATTTTCTGTATGATATCTTTTTCAGCTTTAAAAAACTCCAGCGATTCATCCACACTCATCTCCAGCACATCATAGATGTTCTTGCCATTGTATTGCACTTCCAGCACCTCTTCCTTGAACTTCTTTCCGCCACATACTTCACATGTAAGGTGTACATCGGCCAGGAATTGCATCTCTACTACTTGCTCTCCTTCTCCTTTACAGGTATCGCAACGGCCGCCATCCACATTGAACGAAAAATGCTTGGGCTGAAAGCCGCGCATCTTACTCAAAGGCTGTTTGGCATAAAGGTCCCTGATCTCGTCATACGCTTTGATATAAGTAACCGGGTTACTGCGCGATGATTTGCCGATGGGATTCTGGTCTATCATTTCTATCTGCGACAGATAATCTACATCACCCGTGATCGCTTTGTGCAACCCTACTTTATCAGCAAATTCACCTTTGATCTTTTGTAAACCGGGATACAGTATTTGTTTTACCAACGTGGTTTTACCACTGCCGCTTACACCACTTACCACACAAAGGGTATTCAGCGGAAACTCGACTGTTAGGTCCTGCAGGTTATTCTGCCGCGCCCCATCTACCTTAAGAGAGCGGTTCCAGGTACGTAGCTTTTTAGGTACTTCAATTTGTAGATCACCTTTCAGGTATTGGCCTGTAAGGCTTTTAGGATTGCTGATCAGCGCATCATAATTACCGGCGGCCACTACTTCGCCACCCAGGTGCGAAGCCAGCGGGCCCATATCAATAATATGATCTGCCTCCCGCATCATCATTTCATCATGCTCTACCACTACCACTGTATTACCCAGGTCACGCAGCTCTTTCAATACGCGGATCAGTCGCTCCGTATCCCTCGAATGCAACCCAATAGATGGTTCATCCAGGATGTACAAAGAATCGGTGAGGTTACTTCCCAGTGAACGGGTAAGCTGGATGCGCTGACTTTCGCCACCACTTAATGAATTGGCCAGGCGATTCATCGTTAAATACCCAAGCCCTACATCCATTAATGTCTTTAACCGGTGGTTGATCTCAATCAGCACCCGTTTAGCTACCTGCTGGTCATACTCACTAAGCTTCAACTGGTCGAACCACTGTATCAAGTCCTTTACGGGCATTTCACACAGCTCTCAATATGCTTGCCGCCTACCTGCACATACAGGGCTTCTTTGCGCAGGCGATATCCTTTACAATCAGGACATTCCGTGCGGCCCCGGTAACGCGACAGGAGTACGCGGTATTGTACCTTATATAAGTTCTGCTCTACCTCTTTGAAAAAATCATTGATACCCTGTACACCGCCGCTACCTTCCCACAACATTTTGTATTGTGCCTTGGTGAGGTCTATGATCGGTTTATGGATAGGGAAATCAATCTTTTTGCGCCCTTAATGAATTGCTCTTTCCACCAGCCCAGTTTCTCCCCTTTCCAGGGAGCCACTCCTCCTTCATATACACTCAGGCGTTTGTCGGGAATAACCAGGTCGCTATCAATGCCCAATACCTGGCTAAAACCTTCGCAGGTAGGGCAGGCGCCAAATGGATTATTAAAGGAGAACAGATTGGGAACTGGTTCTTCAAACTGGATACCATCCAGTTCAAACTTATTGGAAAAGGAAAGCTTTTTAGTGCCATTCACTTCCAACTGAAGAGCGCCTTCGCCTTCATAAAACGCTGTACCCACCGAATCCGCTATCCGATGCTGATCGTCCTCATCAAAATCCTTTACCACCAACCGGTCTATTAATACATAAGTGTCCTTGGCAGCTTTCCATTTGGGGTCTTCCAGTAGGTCCTCAATCCGCAACACCGTACCATCATAGAGACGCGAGAATCCTTTCTGCATGAGGATGTTCAATTCTTCCTGGGCATTGCGGTGGGTATGCTGCCTGAAAGGTATCAGGATCAATACCTTGTCGCCTATGGTAAGTTTCGACATGGCTTCTACCACGTCTTTTACATCATCTTTCTTGACTTCCCGGCCCGACACGGGTGAGATGGTTTTACCTGCCCGGGCATACAGTAACCGCAGGTAATCATACACCTCTGTCATACTGCCTACCGTAGAACGGGGGTGCGGGTTATTACCTTTTGCTCAATAGCGATGGCAGGACAGAGGCCTTTAATAAAGTCCACATCCGGCTTCACCATGCGGGCCATAAACTGGCGGGCATAAGCACTAAGGCTTTCGGCATACCGGCGCTGCCCTTCGGCAAACAGGGTATCGATGGTCAGGGAAGATTTTCCCGATCCCGAAACGCCGGTTACTACCACCAGTTTATTACGTGGAATTTCAACAGAAACATTCTTCAGGTTATGCACCCGGGCACCTTTGATAAAAATGTTATCAAAGGCTTTCAATGGCCGGATGGATTTTACGGTGTCGTTTTTTTGCTGTATCAGGCATAAGAAAGATCACAAAATTATTGCAATGTGGGGAACTATTTCAGATAACTTATTACAGTTATATCAGAATACTGTAATATATATTTTCTCTAATAAAATCACTTGAGAAATGTCAATAAGTATAACCATTTACCAATGAGTCCATAAAAAGTTTAAAAATTCTCTTAAAGTTTTGTTTTTTGAAAAAGGCTTTATCTTTAGTTGGTTATTTGTACAATAAATTGGAAAACTAAAATTTTACTGCCTATTGACGTTGTCACTTCTACACAGAAAAGCCGTTCAAAAATAAAATCCATTCAATTTAAATATCCTATCACCTTCAAAACCGTAGAAGTTTATGAATTTACTACGCAAAAGACCGACCATGAACTCATCCAGGATTTCCAGGATGGAGACCTGTATGCACTAGAGACCCTCGTCCTTCGTCATAAGGACAAAATGTACACTTCAATTTTATTCCTGGTAAAAGACAAATATCTGGCCGAAGATATTTTCCAGGATGTTCTCATCAAGATTATCGACACAATTCGTGGAGGCCGTTACACAGAGGAAGGTAAATTTTTACCCTGGGCAATGCGTATTGCTCACAACCTGTGCGTAGATCATTTCCGTAAGGTGAAGCGTACCCCATCCATTCGTACGAGTGATGACCGCGACATTTTTGAAGTGATCAACTTCACTGAAGAAGGTGCTGATATGAAAATGATGAAGAAACAAAGTCATGACCGCGTTCGCCAAATGCTCGATCTTTTACCCGAAGATCAACGCGAAGTCATTATTCTCCGTCATTACGCAGATCTGAGCTTTAAGGAAATCGCTTCCCTCACCAATTGCAGCATCAATACTGCACTGGGAAGAATGCGCTATGGGCTCATTAATCTGCGCAAAATGATGATGCAGAAGAAAATCGCCTTATAATATTAATCCTCGTCTCTTGGCAAAAGTTTAACGGTGACCGTAAAAATGGGAACGGATAACTAATTAGCTTTGTACCCAACCAAAATAGAGACTGGAAAGATATTGTCATTCTGGCCCTCCCTCCGACCTTTGTATGATGACATTGCTTGCTAGCCGGAAGGCTGGAACAGAATGACGCCTAATTGAAATCCCCGCTGGTAGAAGAGCGGGGATTTTATTTTTACCCCCCTCAAAACAAGTCAAATTTGTCTCATTTTTTTCAATCCGGAACCCTGTATTCTTCGTACTTTAGTGCATGGAAAACGAAGTAAAAGAACCCGCTGTGGACTACAGCAAAAGAAAATATACCATCGGGGAGTATCTGGAATCAGAAGCCCGCTCTGATATTAAACGAGAGTACTATCAGGGTGAGCTATTTGCTATGGCAGGGGCTGCTGTTCAACATAATATGATCGCCTCCAACCTGTTGATCGCACTAGGAATACGACTTAAAGGCAAATCCTGCCGCCCTTTAACAGCGACCAACGTATCCATATACCACAAAATACCCTGTTTACTTACCCGGATATTTCCATCGTTTGTGGAGAGATCATAACCCTGAACGACGACAAATACAATGTACTTAATCCTTCCATCATTATAGAGATACTTTCTCCCACTACCAAAAGTTATGACAGAGGAAACAAATTCAATCTTTACCGGGATATACCATCACTAAAAGAATACATCCTGATAGATTCAGAGTCAGTAAAAATAGAGTCCTGGTACATTAATCAAACCAGCCATTGGGAACTCCAGGAGTATCAACAACCAGTCGAACACCTGCCCATAAAAACAATAGAACTATCCATACCCCTCGTGGATATTTATGAAAGTACCGGCCTTCTCTAAAATAGCAAAGGGCTCCGAAGAGCCCTTTATTCATTGATACTATCACAATAACTTTCTAACCTTTTCAACCAGGATACACAGCTACAATACCTTACCCGGTACAACAACTATGCTTAATCCAATGGCTTTTACCGTTGCACTACCACAGGCCGCTGTACCTTCCGAAACGCTTCCAGTCCGGCCTTTAGCCACTCAGCATATTCCTCTTCATCGGGCGTATATCCCACCGGCCTGGTCAACAACTTTTCATCGGGCGAAATAGCCACATACAACGGCTGGGAAACACTGGTAAAGTTGACACTCTGTAAAGTGGCAAAATAATCGCCCACCGTTTTGATCTCCTTCTTCGAGCTATCGGGGAAGGTGTGAACAAACCGATCATCAGCCGGCAACTTGGCCCGGTCATCTACATATAATGACACCAGTACATAATCCTTTTCAATCAGCTCCTTGATCTCGGGTACTGGCCATACATTCTCTTCCATCTTACGGCAGTTCACACAAGCCCATCCCGTAAAGTCAAGCAGCAAAGGTTTGTTTTGCGCTTTGGCCAGTTGTAATCCCTTCTGGTAATCATTAACCACCTGGGCTTCTACTCCTTTAAAAGCATGCTTGCCATAAATACTATAGGTAAGCGGTGGTGGAAAGCCACTGATCAAAGCGCGGTTGGCATATTTGGTGGTGGTCAATCCCGGTATCAGGTAAAGTGTGAATACAGCTACAATGCCTCCCAGTGCCAGGCGGACCTTAGTGAGTTTCGGCTTCCCTTCGTGTTTGAATTTCAGGATGCCAAACAGGTATAAGGAGAGTAGGATGCCAATGATGATCCAAATGGCAAGGAAGGTTTCTCTTTTAAGGATACCCCAATGCTCAACCAGGTCCGCGTTGGAAAGGAATTTCACGGCCAATGCCAGCTCCAAAAAGCCCAATACGATCTTCACCGAAGTGAGCCAGCCCCCGAGCGGGGCAATGATTTTAATAAACTGGGGAATAATGCAAATACCGTAAAGGGTAAAGCCAACGCCAATCCAAAACCTGCCATCCCCATGGTAAGCTGCATAGCACCGCCATCCGTAGACAAGGAACCCGCCAGCAAGGAACCTAATATCGGCCCCGTACAGGAGAAGGATACCAGCGCCAGCGTAAGTGCCATAAAGAAAATACCCACCAGGCCTCCTGTGCCTGCCTTTGAATCTGTTTTATTGGCCAATCCACCGGGTACCCCAATTTCAAACAACCCAAAGAAAGACAAAGCAAACACCACAAATACCACAAAGAAGAATAAGTTTAACCAGATATTGGTAGAGATCGTATTCAATATTTCCGGGTTATTGGAATCCAGGAAGTGAAAGGGAATACTCAGGATCACATAGATCAGTAGGATGAAAACCCCATACATCACCGCATTGAAAATGCCTTTTGAACGGGTAGGCGATTGTTTGGTAAAGAAGGATACCGTGAGTGGTATCATCGGAAACACACACGGCGTCAACAAACCGATCAAGCCACCCAGGAACCCCAGGATAAAAATGCCCATCAGGCTTTTGGAACGATCATCTTCAATACCGGTTCCTCCTACCGGGCTTACCGGATTGTTTAGATCAATCGCGGTTCGTTTTAATTTTTGGAAGCTTCGGCAGAGGCCAAAATGCCTCCTGTTTGTACAGCGATATTACCCGTTGCATCAACCACAAACAAGAAGGGAGCATCTATCGGGCTGGGAATCTCCTCTCCTTTCATGATCGTATACGTAACCGCTCCGCGTATCTTTTCAAACCCTTCCTTCATAGTAATATTCACCACAATTTCAGCCTCCTGCTCCAGGAATTTGATCTCCATATTGTCCAGCAAGGGTTCTTTCAGCTGCTGTAGTTTTCCATTCTCTGTCACAGATTGAACGGTAACATTGGCAGTAGTAGCACTATCAAAAACGATCCTCGTATTCAGTTCATCATCCTTGGCCGTAGTGGAAAAAAGCCGCCAGCCGGGTGTAACCAATCCTTTAAACGACAACACATATTCATGAGCTCCTTTTTAGAAGCATTGAATTGCCATTGTACATGAGCAACTGATGTGGAATCCTGGGCAAACAATCCATTTAAAGAAAGGAGGATAAATAGCAGGGGCAGGTAAAATGTCTTTATCATGTGTTTCACTGTGGGAGAAAAAAAACAAACGAGTTCCTATAGCAGGAACCCGTTTGTCTTGATCAATTATATTAGATTATCATATACTAATTATCCGCCGATGTTAACAGAGAAATCAACTTCTACAGGGGGCAAACATTTCTCATCATTACATACCATAAACTCCACTTTGCCAACCAGGTTGGTTTTTGCACTTCCTTTCACTTTCACCTTTTGTACAAAACTCACATTCTTTTCATAGTAATTCACTACGCCATCCCACACATCTTCTTTCTTCTTAATGAGCTTACCTACTTCTTTGGGAGTGCCGTCTACAACAAGAAGCGGGTTCTTGTTAAATTTTATGGCGGTTGGTACAGGGCCATCTACACCTACATTCTGCGAATACATATGCCAATCGCCATTGATATTGGCGGTGATATAAACTTCGTAGGTCTTATCTGCGATTTTCTTAGCACTGAAATTCCAACTAACAGGCTTCTCCTGTGCCCAGGCACCCGCAAAACCAATAATAGCCAAAGTGAGTAATAAGTATTTCTTCATGATGAGCATTTCTTAATAAAACACAAAATACGGAAGAAACGACTAAACTGATCTGCTAATTATTATTTAAAAATTAACTGGAGCAGCGGCTGTTTTGGCCGCATTGGCTTTGGAATGTATTAATAATGAGTTTATTATAATACGTCCATCAAGATTGCCGAGCGCTTCGCTCGTTGCCCTTTCGGGGTGAGGCATCATACCAATTACATTACCGTTGGCATTACGAATACCAGCAATATTACGTATAGCTCCATTGGGATTGGAAGCAGACGTAAAAGCACCTGTTTCATCGCAATATTTATAGATCACCTGGTAATTGGCTTCCAGTTGATCCAGTACATGGGCTTCGGCATAATAGCGGCCTTCGCCATGCGCGATGGGTATTTTCAACGCTTTATCAGGCGATCCTACGCCTTTGATGAAGATGTTTTTGCTTATAAACTGTTGATTGGCATTCCTTAATAATACACCGGGCAGTAAATGCGCTTCGCACAATACCTGGAAGCCATTGCACACTCCCAACACCTTACCGCCTCTATTGGCAAAATCAATAACACTCTGCATCATGGGGCTAAAGCGTGCAATAGCGCCGCAACGCAAATAATCCCCATAAGAGAAACCGCCAGGCAGTACGATACAATCATCTGTAGAGAACATGCTAAGGTCTTTCTCTTTGTGCCAAAGCATGATAACTTCCTGATTCAGATCATTTTGCAGTGCATCCTGCATATCACGATCACAATTGGAGCCGGGGAAAACTACTACACCAAACTTCATTATAGGTATAAATTTGAGGAAGGACAAAGATACAAAAGAATAGGGAACTGATTGACGATTCACGCCCCTACTGCGTCCAATACCCAATATACATCGCCCATCCAAAGATGATCCAATGCATTACCAGGGGGAAGATCTTTCCGGAAGGATAAAAATAAGCAGCAGCATGAAAGGCCGTGAGCGGCACTGCACACAATAACCAGTTTACATAGTTATTACCGCCATTAGCAACAATGATCAGCATCGAAACGATTAGGAATACCAACAACAGGCTCCAGCTTTTACGCACCTGGATCAACATTTTGGTAAGGTTATTCTGAACGAAGAAACCACCGATGATAAAAGGCAGGATCAACAATACGATACTCACCGTAACCGTGATAGAAGAAGGCATGGCCGGCAGGTTAAAAGAGATATTCGGCTGTAGCTTTTTCCAGTCCCACTTATTGGTGAGGTACAGCAGAATAGCCAGGAAATAGTAGGGGGTAGTAAGCCCCAGCAACCCTATCAGCCATTCCCTCACCCGCAAGGGACGCATGATAAATAAAGACATCAGCAGGAATAAGGAAAACACGATGGCCGGTTGATACATCAACGTCACAATGCCCATAATAAGACCCACATTAAAAATGGCCGCCCCCGGCTTGCTGGCATTGTATAGGATGCTTACCCGGTAAAATACCCAGATCAACAGAGAATTGATGAGCAAAGGAGCCGAAAAATGGTTCCATTCAATAAACAGCGAAGTGATTAGCATATAGGCCATTCCAGCCAGGTAGTTGGGCTTGGCCATCATTTTTGCTCACTGCATATCCGGTTGAACATTATGGCCTGGCTATACAGCAGGAAAAAAAGCGATCAGGGAGTAAATAATGGGTGGCAAATGCAAAGGCGCCAGGAAATCAAGTAACCATATATACAGGAAATGATCATCTGGCTGCCGCAGCGGTGGCATGGGATGCAATAACATCCCGAATTTGAGTATAAGTCCGTAAATCAGCAACACCAATATGTTGCCGGTATTCTTCTGTTTAAAAAGGCCTGTCACTGGATATGGATATAGAAGGGTTTAGAAATCAACTTTGGCAAACGTAAGATAATTACGGTATTGACATGGTATTATAATAGAACGTGCACTGATCTGTTTGCCATAACGGGGCATAAATTCAATGGCCCTGTCGAGCCCCTTCAGCGTAGGCCGCCGGGTGATCTGTCCGTCGGGCGCTATGCTCTGATCGTTTAACAACAGCGTGCGACGTTCATACAGGTTAAACAAGAAATGCAGCTCCCCGCCCGTATTCATTACCTGGTGCGACACCAGGCCTTCACTCTCGTCGTCAAACTGGCTCTTGGGTATCACATTGTTCCACTCCATATTTCCATCCTTATCAAAGGAAAGGATCATAATATTTTCTGCATGATAGCGTGTAGCCTGCGAATTACCCCACCGGTTCCAGGGCGATCCCCAGGAATTATAATACGGCGAATAGTAATAATAATCCATCGGCGAAGACCAGGGGTTATTCCAGGAATAGTAGTCCCAACGGTTAAACGCCCCTCCGCGGGAAGTGGTGTACATCGACTCCGCCACCATGATATACCCTCCATCCTTCTTAACGATCATATTCTTGATGAAATAATCATTAAAAGCCAGTCGCAGGTTGGCGTCAGGTCCTTTGGCCAGCCTGCGCAGGTCATCTGAAAAAGATAGCATCGACTCCCTTAACAGGGCATCCGTTTGCTTATCCCAGATCACCGTATACAAACCTTCTACATTACCCCGTTTCTGTTTATAATACAATGCCGTAAATAAATAACGCCGGTTTGTATTATCTATTTTGATCTTCACCTCATCCAACACTTTTTCCCCTGTTTTAAGGTCCGTAATGCTGAATTTTTCCTCATCGGCTTTTTCCGGATCAGCCGCACATCAGAAATATTATCGCTCCCATTCTTGCGGATAAACTTGCCAAATACCATATCCCCGTCATTATCTACCAGGAAGTCCGTAAAGTAGTCATTGCGCTCTTCCATCGCCAGCTGCATCCGGTGCTTTTGCAACATTTTCAGGTCACTATTGAACAACATGGTGGTAAACAGGAAGTTATTGGGGTTACGGCTATTGATCTTGAATACCATGATCTTTTGCTTGTCATCACTAAAAACCGTGGTATAGATCTTATTACTGGCCGACCAGCCAATGCGGGTAGTATCCAATTCAATGGGATCAGTAAGCCTTTTGGCTTCTGAATTCAACTTTACCCCCATACAATAAACAATACCCCGGCGCTGTAACTGGTAGATCATCCACACATGATCGGGATAAGGCACAAAATCAACATTGATCCAGCGATCGTCCATATAATCCAACTTTACCCGCTCTACCAGCTTCATATCGTTATCATATACACTGATAGCATTATCCGACCGGTTATTCTTAAATACCAGCATATTAGCGCCTACCTTACCTATAATTTCAAAATTGGTACGGCGGCTATCGTCCCGCTCCGACTCCGAATACGAAATTTTCTGTGCTGAAGATACCAGCGGAAGCCATGCTACGATCAGGACAACGGCCAGCAACCTGCCTATAAGTGGATATTTCATCATGGTGCTGCAATGCATTAATACATTCTTACATGCCAAATTAAGCATTGTAATACGCTCACCCAAACTTTCCATACAATTTTAAATATTTGGTTATCGTGGCAACTGTTAGTGAATGAAAGCCTTTGGAAATCCCTAAAAATCCGGCCCTCCCTTACTAAGACGAGTCCCCGGCCCAAAAAAGCTGTCAGCAATTCCCCGTCCGGGAAATTGATCTTAAACAAATGATGAGCAAGTTAAGTTTATTGCACAAAGCCCTACAATAAAACATTACCTCAATTCATTTTTTTACGTATACCTTTGTTCTGCCGGGTTCCTGTAACCCGGCATTGTAATTGATGATATTGTTAAACCCTTTGAAACGGGATAAGCTACTCAGACGTGGGCAAATTAGATAAAGTTACCGCCGCAACCTTACTCATTGCGTTAGGAATCATCTACGGAGATATCGGCACCTCTCCTCTCTATGTATTGAATGCGATTACCGGAGACAGGATGATCAACGATAAGCTGATACTGGGTTCATTATCCTGTATCATCTGGACTTTGACCCTCCAAACCACCATTAAGTATGTAATCCTGACATTAAAGGCCGATAACCGGGGAAGGAGGCATTTTTTCCTTATACGCCCTCGTACGGCGGCAAAAAAATGGCTCGTTATCCCCGCCATGATAGGAGGCGCTGCCCTCCTGGCCGATGGCATGATCACCCCTCCTATCTCCGTTACCTCCTCTATTGAAGGTTTACGCAATATCGATGCACTGGGAGTAATACCCGATTCCACCATCGTTTATATCGTACTGGGCATCATTACCGCCCTGTTTTTCCTACAACAATTTGGCACCGCCTCCATCGGCAAAATGTTTGGCCCCATCATGTTCTGCTGGTTCCTCATGCTGGCCGTACTCGGCGCTGCCCACCTGTTTGATGATTTACATATTTTCCGGGCATTCAGCCCCCATTATGCCATAGAACTTCTCACCACCTACGAAGACGGTAGAGGCTTCTGGATATTGGGTGCCGTTTTCCTTTGTACTACCGGGGCCGAAGCCTTGTATTCCGACCTGGGCCACTGCGGCAGGGCCAATATCCGGTATTCCTGGATCTTTGTGAAAACCTGCCTGATCGTTAACTACCTCGGACAAGGCGCCTACCTCTTATCCACCTATGGAGGCCAAAAGATCACCCGCGACATGATCAGCCAGGGATTTAATCCCTTTTACGCCATCATGCCCCATTGGTTCCTCATTCCCGGTATCATCATAGCCACCGCTGCAGCTATTATTGCCAGCCAGGCCCTCATCAGCGGTTCCTTTACCCTTATCAGCGAAGCCATGCGCCTTAACCTTTGGCCCAAAATGCGCATCAACTATCCAACAGAGGAAAAGGCCAATTGTATGTGCCAGGTATTAATACCATTTTATTCCTGGGCTGTTGTGGTATCGTACTCTATTTCAAGAAATCATCTGCCATGGAAGCCGCCTATGGATTGGCCATTACCATGTGTATGATCGCTACTACCATCCTATTTGCTAATTTCCTGGTATCTAAACGCGCCAAACCCATTCTAATCTATCTATTCCTGATCGTATACCTCAGTATCGAACTATCTTTCCTTTTTGCTAACCTCGATAAATTTCCCCACGGAGGTTTTGTAACCCTCATCGTGGGCGGCGGGTTATTTGCCGTTATGTATATCTGGTACCGCAGTCGTAAGATCAAAAACCGCTATGTGGAATTCGTACGGCTCGAACATTATATCCCACAGATCCAGGAATTGAGCAACGATAAAACCGTACCCAAATACGCTACCCACCTGGTATACCTTACCAGCGCCAATAACCCCAAGGAAATTGAGCATAAGATCATCTATTCCATCCTGAATAAAAACCCAAACGTGCCGATATCTACTGGTTTGTACACGTAGATACACTGGATGACCCCTATACTTGTGAATACAAGGTAGACCATATCATCCCCAACGATATCATCCGCGTGGAATTCAGGCTCGGTTTCCGGATGGAACCCCGCATCAACCTCATGTTCCGCAAAGTAGTGGCCGACCTCGTTGCCAATAAAGAAGTAAACATTACCAGCCGCTATGAAAGCCTGGAAAGAAACAATGTAGTAGGCGACTTCCAGTTTGTCGTCATGGAAAAATTCCTTAGTCAGGATAATGAGCTACCCATTTTTGAGCGGTTCATCATGAAACTACATTTCTGGATCAAAGAATGGAGCCTTTCTGAAGAACGTGGCTTTGGGCTGGACGTGTCCAATGTAACCGTCGAAAAATTCCCACTGATCGTGGCGCCTATTGAGAACCCCGGCCTCAGAAGGATACACGACCCCGAAGAACAGTAATAACAGGATGATCCTTCCTGATTGATGATGAAAGGCTTTAGCTCGAATCCCCCAGCTAAAAGCTCGTAGCTTTATTGTATCTTCAGGTAAGGCTACTATTATCAATAAACCAAAGCAACCAACTATATTGCCTGCTTTTATATGGTATATACTCATTGCTATTGCTACCCTCACCATTGCTGCCTGGTTGCTGCAGGATAAATTTATCTTTAAGCCCGAACGCTTACCAGCCGATTTTAAGTTTAAATACGATGTTCCCTTCCACGAATTGTTTTTTGATATAGCGCCCGGCATACGGATCAATGGATTGCATTTCTTTCGCAATAACCCCAAAGGCTTGATCCTTTACTTTCATGGCAATAGCCGCAGCATTAAGGGATGGGCAAGGTATGCCCGTGATTTCTATCGCTATGATTATGACGTGGTCATGGTCGATTACCGGGGCTTTGGCAAAAGCACCGGCAAACGCAGCGAAAAAGAAATGCTTTCCGACATGCAGTTCGTTTACAATACCTTACTGCAAGAATACCCCGAAGGCCATATCATTGTATATGGGCGCAGTATTGGCAGCGGCTTTGCCTGTAAAATAGCCGCTGATAATAAACCCCGCTACCTCATACTCGATGCTCCCTATTATAATTTTCGCAAAGTTGTCACCCGATTCTTGCCCATCCTGCCTGTAAGATTGGTGTTAAGGTACCACCTGCGCACCGACAAATGGATAAAGTATGTAAACTGCCATACCTATATCCTGCATGGCACCAGAGACTGGCTCATCCCCATTCGCCATAGTGAAAGACTGCAGGCCATCAATCCTTCCAAAATCACCCTCATCCGCATTCATGGCGGAATGCATAATAACCTACCTTCGTTTCCCGAATACCACAATTTCATCCGTGATATCCTGCAATATTGATTATCAGCGGTAGAACAAAAAAGGAAACCAGGAACGTTCCGGGAGCCATTCACTAATGACCATTCACAGTTTTCATGAAGAAAAAAATCACACGCTGGTTAAGCATCCTGTTAATGATCTATTGCATCATAGGCATCGCCTTGTACTATGGCCAGGATAAAGCCATGTTTCATCCCGAACCACTGGACCCCAATTACAACTACAATTTCCATGCACCGTATAAAGAGGTCAATATTCCCTATGCCACCGGCGTAAATATGAATGTGGTACAGTTCACCACCTCCGATTCCCTACCCAAGGGTGTCGTATTGTATTTTCACGGTAATAGGCAAAACATAGGCCGCTACGCACAATACGCGCCTGCCTTTACCAAACAGGGATATGAGCTATGGATGATTGACTATCCGGGCTATGGCAAAAGTACCGGCAAATTCACCGAGCAACATTTATACGACTGGGCCCTTACTTTCTATAAATTGGCCCGCGCCCGTTTTAGCCCCGATAGCATTATACTGTATGGCAAATCAATGGGTACCGGTATTGCCACCCAGTTAGCAGCTGTGCGCGATTGCAAAAGCCTGGTTTTGGAATGCCCATATTACAGTTTTCCTTCTATTGCCGGCGCCTACTTTCCCATTTATCCCGTTGAGCGGATCATTTGGCTCAAAATACCCACCTGGCAATATATGCAGCAAGTAACAGCCCCCGTAACTATTTTTCATGGCACCGATGATGGCGTTATCCGCTACAGCAATGCCGAAAAATTGAAACCCTATCTCAAACCTATTGACCAGTTCATCACCATCGATGGCGGGAGCCACAATAATCTTAGTGAGAATCCTGTTTACCAGCAAAAGCTCGATTCCTTGTTGAAGTAAGGCAAGAATAGCATACAAAGTTGAATACCTGTTTACAAGCCTCCAAAAGAATACAAAACCCGGCCTGTACTTTCTGTATTCTGTCTCCTGTATTCTGTATTCTCTATACTGTATTCTCTAAATGGGCACCACATTTGAGCTCTTGTTCTTTCGCACCTTCTCTGGAATAGCATTGATGATCTCTTCTTTCAACACTTCGATCAATCGCTTTTTCACAAAATCACGATGTACCACAATACTTACTTCCCGCATGGGTGCCGGCTTTTGAAAATGACGTATTAGTTGTAAACGTTTGCTATCCATATCCAGCGTGGTCAGTTCTGGCAGGATGGTAATACCATCATTCAACTCTACCATGCGGCGCAGCGCTTCTATACTTCCCGCCTCATACTCAAAATGAGCGCTCATTTCACTCGACTTGCGCAACTCACACAGGTTCACGATCTGTGAGCGGAAACAATGCCCTTCCTCCATCAGCCACAATTTCTCGGGGTCAATATCCTGAGCCAGTACATAGGTTTTCTTATAAGCTACATTTTTACGCGCCACATAGGCCAGCAGTTCTTCATAAAACAACACATGCTCTTTGATACCTTTTTCCTGCAAAGGCGTTACTACAATACCCACATCAATACGCCCTTCCCTAAGCCTCGTAATAATATACTCCGTAAGCATTTCCTGCACGATCAGCTTTACATGCGGATACTTTTTGCTGAAGCTTTGTACAAACAAAGGCAAAAGATAGGGCGCCAAAGTGGGTATGATACCAATCCTCAATTCACCCCTTAGTATCCCCTTCTTGTTTTGTACAATTTCCTGGATCACATTCTTTTCCGCCAGTATTTTACGGGCCTGCTCAATGATCTCCATCCCCGCTTCTGTAGGAACTACTGGTTGCTTGCTGCGATCGAAGATCTTAACCCCCAATTCCTCCTCCAATTTCTGTATCTGCATACTAAGCGTGGGCTGCGTCACAAAACAACGATTGGCAGCCATGGCAAAATGCCGGCACGCATCCACAGCTACCACATATTCCAACTGAACAAAAGTCATAAATATAGAAGCTCTCTATGAAAGAGAATTTATTGATCAATAGGATTGATCAGCAAAGTAAGTAAAAGGTCATACCGAACCAAAGCATCCGGTATGACCTTTACAAATATTAACAGCCAACATTTGTTTGAACACGCCATTAATCCCACCAATCCCAATCACCCCAACGATGCAATATGCTGTATGCTTTATGCTTTATCCAATATCCTCCTACTCCTCCAACATCACTTTCGTTTTGCCCACTTTCAGCTTATAACCCACACCCACCTTCAGCGCATAATTTTCTTTTTCGTGACTCACCGGGAAATTATAACAGATGGGATAATCGTATTCTTTTACCAGGTCGTGAATAATTTCATAGACCGTCTCGCCAAAAGGCCTCTCAGTATCTTTGTTCTCTGAAAAACCACCAACAATAAGGCCCGCCAGCTTATCCAGCTTGCCATTTCGCTTTAACTGGTACAGCATCCGGTCAATATTGTACAGGTATTCTCCAATATCTTCCAGGAATAAGATCCGGCCCTTGGTTTTGATATCCGAAGGTGTGCCAATGCTATGGGCCACTAGCGATAAATTGCCGCCTACCAGTTCCCCTATCGCTTCTCCTCGATGATTAAATTCATGTACATCACTATGATACCGCGCCGTTTTGCCCTCCAGCGCTTGCTTCAACGATTGAACATACTCATTGTTAAACCCTTCATCATTGAAAGCTGCCGCCATCGGCGCATGCAACGAAGCTATCTTATAATTGCTATACACGTGCGAATGCAATACCGTAATATCACTGAACCCCACGATCCATTTGGGTTCTTTTTTAAATACTTTGAAGTCAATCCTGTCAATGATCCGGCCCATACCATAACCTCCCCGGCCACACAAGATGGCTTTTACTTCCACATCATCCAACATGGCCTGAAAATCACGTAAGCGTTCTTTATCTGTACCCGAAAAATAAGTAGCAGAATCACTGCCCAGGGTTCTGCCTACCTTTACCCGGTAGCCCCATTGTTGCAGCGTATCAATACAAGTTTGCGCTTTGGCCGCAGCCATATAACCCGATGGGCAGGTGATGCCAATCGTATCACCGGGTTCAAGATAGGGAGGAGTTTTAATCATAAATCGTAGCTTTTAGCAAATACACTTTATTTCGACTTCAAAAATACTTCACTTAAAAATACTCCGTCTGTATTTACCGTCAACTCATGCACCACCCCACACTTCAGCGCAAAATTATTCTTCTGATGCCCTACCGGAAAATCAAAGCACACCGGGTAATTAAACCCTTTTACTTTTTCCAGAACAATATCCTGTAGGGCCCGGCCAAACTCATCACCCGGATCATCCGGCTTTATTTTAAACCCACCTACGATCAACCCTTTCAGGTTCTCCAGTTTGCCTGTACGCAGCAGGTTCCAGAACATCCGGTCAATACTATACAGGTATTCCCCGTATCTTCTACAAACAAGATCTTGCCATCTGTTTGAAGGTCCGATTTACTGCCCGCCAGCGTTTCAATCGTCTTCAGGTTACCGCCCACCAATACGCCTGTAGCAGCACCCTGTTTATTAAAATCCGAAGGCCCTATCGTATATTTCATCGTTTCACCCGAAAGCGCCTTTTTAATAGAAAGGATTGTCTCCATCTGTACCGGCTCCGCTTTGGCCCAATCATCAGGAAAACTATTGCACATCTTGGAATGGATCGAAGCAATGCCATAATTGCGGTTCAGGTGGCCATGCAATACCGTAATATCACTAAAGCCAATGATCCACTTGGGTTTGTTTGCCAGCCTTGAAAAATCAAGTCGGTCAACAATCCGTACAAAACCATAACCTCCCCTGGCGCACATGATGGCTTGTACACCCGGATCATCCATCATTTGTTGAAAATCGGCCGCCCGGTCAACATCACTGCCGCCAAACGTAAAATCACGCTTCCCTACCGTATCCCCCACCTTCACATTGAACCCCCAGCTTTTCATGAGCTGCATGGCAGGTTCAATATCCTTCAATAGAATATAACCGGCCGGACAAGTAATACCAATCGTGTCGCCAACCTTTAAGTAAGGCGGTATTACAGGTTTTTGGATAATTCATCGGCATAATTGCCCAAAGTCAAACCTGGTACAGCAGGTAATACCGTTCCCGCAGCCAGCATAGAAGAAAGAAAATGTTTACGATTCATGTAGGTGGTTTTATACCGGTTGCCCCAAAATGACAATAATAGCCATTGTTGCCCGTTTTTTCCATTTGAGACCGGGAGGCACAATTTACAGCCAGATAAAATATTTTTTAACAATTAAGAAGGATTGTTGTTACCCCAGTTGTCTTGCCATACGTCAACCGAAAGGATGTATCCATCACATTTTTGCTATCGGCTGGTTAATACATCTTTTCTATTATCATATTTCGCATAGCTTTGCGGCCCAAAACCTTTTAGCAAGGAATAGTTTAGTTTATGACAAGGAAATTTTGTTTCGGCCTTTTGGCATCTTATCTTTTAAGCCAATCCGTACACGCCCAGAAGGGCAATTGGTCTTTTGTAAAGAATGGCAGCTTTTACATTAGCTGGGGATACAATACCGAATGGTATACCCGCTCCACCGTACATATAAAGCAGCCCTCCCTGGGAAATGACTACAAATTAGTACGCGTAAAAGGCCATGACCGGCCAGGCTGGGACGATGGTTTGTTCTCCAAACCCATGACCATCCCCAGTACAATTACCGCATTGGGTACTTCTTCAATGAAAAACAGGACCTGGCCCTGGAGATCAACTTCGACCATACCAAATATATTATTGCCGATGAACAGGATGTGAACATTAAAGGCCAGTTCAATGGTCAAAAGATCAACACTACCAAGCGTTTTTCAGAAAAAGAAGGGTCCTATTACTACCTGAATAATGGCGCCAACTTCCTGTTGTTTAACCTGGTAAAGCGTTTCCGACTGGTTCAGCCTGGCCCGAATAATAACCTGAAACTGGATATGCTGGCCAAGGCGGGAATAGGACCTGTGATCCCCACGTGGAAAATAGCTTTTTTGGCCAGGCCAATAAACCCGGCTTTCAGATCGGTGGATGGAATACCGGTATTGAAACCGCCTTCCGCCTTACCGCTTGGAAGTATGCCTACCTCGAATTTTCACAGAAGTTTGACTATGCCCGGTACAGCAACCTGAAAGTATATGAAGGCAAAGCCCGTCAGGCCTTTGGCAGTTATCAACTGATCCTCAACCTGGGCTTCACCATTCCAACAGGCAAAAACAACAGGGAATTTGCAAAGTATACCGTTCCAGTTGCAACCACTGATAAACATTAACCTGCACTTTATATTGGCAAGGGGCTATCTTCCAGGAAGATGGCCCTTTTTAATGTCCAGCCAGCCGGCCGCATTTGCCAAGATGATAGTTTGCCCAATCCACCCTTGCACTCCTCGCAAACGATCAGCGAAATCGAAAAACTGTGTAATCTGCGATTCTCCCCAACCATTCCCTTCCTGCACCTCGTCAATAAAGTAAGTGTTCCGGAATCAGTGCAGCCTGCCTAACCAGATACTGTCACCAACTATTTTAAACCCATCGTGCCAACTAACCGGGAGGATCTTATTGAAGGTTGTAAAAACAACATCTGCAAAGCCAGGAAGCCCTTTACCGTGCCTGTTATCCCGGCATGATAAAATTGTGCGCCCGTTATGCCCGCGATGCTGACGAAGCAGCCTCCCTGTACAATGAAGGCATGCTAAAGGTTTTCAATACCCTACACCAATATGAAGGACGGGGCGACTGGATGGGGTGGGTACGGCGCATCATCGTCAACACCTGTATAGACCATTGCCGCCGACAGGCAAAGTTCAATCACCAGCCCCTTGAAATAGTAACCAACGACAACAATTCAACCCATCCGGATATCTATAACCGGCTTTCGGCCAATGATGTCATGCGCCTCCTGCAGGAATTGCCCCGCAATACCGCCCTTGTCTTTAACCTCTTTGCCTTGGAAGGCTATAAACATGAAGAGATTGGTCAGGCACTCGGTATCGCCATAGGTACCTCCAAATGGCATGTTAATGAAGCCAGGCGCCTCTTAAAACATAAACTGGACAACTTATTGAAAAAGAAATTTACTCTAATGCGATCTGAACAACACCATATTGATGACTTCTTCCGTAAAAAGGAAGAAGAGTACCAGCAGGATGCCGGCAATGCCGATACCCACTGGGAGCAAATGAGAGGATTGCTGAAACCTACCACTGTTCCCCCGGCACCCAAAGGATATCGTCTCCTGTCAACCCGGCATATCATCAAATACCTGGGAGGCTTTACCGTGGTTACCGTGATCACCCTGGTGGCCCTTACCACCATCAAGTCAAAAAAGAAAGCAGCCACAGCAAAAGTGTTGGCTCAAAAACAGCCACCACACAACCCCAAAAACAATCCCTATCAGCTACTACCCTATTGGGAACCACCTCAAAACCACGGCCCATACGCGTTAAAATGGCTGATCATACTCATACATCGAAAAAGGCCACACCCAATAACCCTGTTCGCAATCCAACGGAACTTCCAAAACCTCAAAACCCAATAACCAACGAACCAAACAGGGTATCTCTCCCTACCAACAATGAGCAATCAATCGAAAACATAGAAAGGGCACCTAGACTAGAACCCCGGCAGGAAAGAGAAACCACCGCCGCCACAATTACCCTTAGCCCCCGGGAAGCGGAAGCCCGCATCAACGAGTTTTATAATATGCTCGACAAACCCGTCAACCGGTTTAACATTCCACCCGATCAGGATACCGTACTTATTGGTAAAGAAGGCACCCGCCTGGTTATTCCGGCTTTTGCCTTTGCCAACAAAAAAGGCGTCGTAAGCAACGATGTCATAACCATTGTATTGCGGGAATATTATACCTATGATGATATCATCGCGGCCAAGTTGAGTACCACCTCCGGTGGAGAACAGTTGATCTCTGGCGGTATGGTAAATATAACCGCTACCATAAACGGCGAAAATGCCCGACTTGGTGCAGGCAAAAACATCAAACTCCAAATGCCTGCTACTAAAGTCGACGAGCAAATGCAATTGTTCCGGGGAGTCAGGAGCAGCCTTAAAAATGCAGCGGTAGCCAAATTCCTGGACAACCGCATGATCGATACCGTTCATTACCTCAAAAGAATAACCGATGAAAAAGGCGATATCGACTGGATATCCGAAGGACAAGAACAAAAATTCAGCGATCCCCTCAATCGCCGCATCATCGTATTGGATCCTTATGGTGATCCCTATCATGTAGAACGCCGCCGGAAAGTAAAAGCCTGGTTCTATGTTGCCAAGAACTGCCCCTTGTCCAACGATGAAATGAAGACCAAACTTAGAGCACACTCCAATGAATATTTTGAAATAATCAAAATAAAACGCGTTCATGTAGTACCCACCGCCCGTTACCGTATCCGTGCAGAAAGACTATCCATTGCCGGCGATTCAGTTGAAATGACCTTCCGCCAAGCCCTGCGTAAGAAACTATTGTCGCCAGCAGACAGTATTCGCGTACTGGAAAGATTCCGCACAGATAGCATCGCCCTGGATGAACGTCACCAGCTTATGGACAAATACAATTTCACCATTACCAACCTGGGCTGGTTCAATTGTGATAAATTCAACAATACCCGGGGTCCTGGAGTATTATTCACCTTCAAGCCCGGTACCGGATTTGATCCCGGCAGCATGGTGTCCCATATTGTTTTCACCCGGTACAAATCGGTCATGCCTGGTGCTTATAAAGACGATCGGATCAGTTTCGGCAAGGTACCAAAGGGAGAAAATGTCAAAATTGTATGCATTGGCATCAAAAACGGAAAGTCATGGCCTGTATTCAGGAATTGAATACCGACAAAGAGGAGATTGGTAACCTGGCCTTTGAAGAAACCACACCCCAGCAATTCCGCCAAAAATTGCAAGCACTTAGCCTTTCTCTTCCATAAAGTACCTGCTTTATATGCAGGTTAAGCAGGTGAGTTGTCCTTCTGGGCGGCTCATTCCTTTTATGTGTGCCCCTAATTAGCTATTTTTGCTATCCTTTGCCGCCCTGGTTCATAAAAGTGCTTACAGACTTAATGTCCGCCCGGCGCTACCCTTCCCGGCAAGGTTTTTCAAGCTAAATAGACGATTTGACAATGACAGATTATAAACGATACCTGGTAACAGCAGCCCTCCCCTATGCCAATGGCCCTGTGCACATCGGACACCTGGCAGGCTGTTATATTCCAGCCGACATTTACGTACGCTACCAGCGTGCACGCAAACAGGATATTAAATTCATCTGCGGCAGTGATGAACATGGTGTACCCATCACCATTCGCGCTATGAAAGAAGGCATCACCCCCAACAGGTAGTAGATAAATACCATGCCCTGATGAAAGACAGTTTTGAGCAAATGGGCATCTCTTTCGACATTTATTCCCGAACCTCCAATAAGATCCACCACGAAACAGCCGCCGGCTTCTTTAAAAAGCTGTACGATGATGGACTGTTTGAAGAAAAGGAAACAGAACAATACTTCGACGAGAAAACCAATACCTTTCTCGCCGACCGTTATATTGTAGGCACCTGCCCTGTATGTGGCAATGAAAATGCTTATGGTGATCAGTGCGAACGCTGTGGATCTTCCCTCAGCCCCGAGCAACTCATCAACCCACGCAGCGCCTTAAGCGATGCTGTTCCCATTAAGAAGAAAACCAAACACTGGTATTTACCCTTACAAAACTATGAGCCCTGGCTCAAGGAATGGATACTGGAAGGTCACAAGGAATGGAAAAACAACGTATACGGTCAATGCAAAAGCTGGATTGATGGTGGTTTGCAAAGCCGCGCCATGACCCGGGATAGCAGCTGGGGTGTAAAAGTACCCCTGCCCAATACCGAGGGCAAAGTGCTGTACGTGTGGTTTGATGCCCCCATTGGGTACATCAGTGCTACCAAAGAACTAACCGATCAGTGGGCCGACTACTGGCAAAAAGAGGATACCAAACTGGTGCACTTTATCGGCAAGGACAATATCGTTTTCCATTGTATCGTATTCCCTGCCATGCTCAAAGCCCATGGCAGCTTTATAGTGCCCGATAATGTACCTGCCAATGAGTTCCTGAATCTGGAAGGCGAGAAAGTATCCACCAGCCGCAATTGGGCCGTATGGATAGATGAATACCTGAAAGATTTTCCCGATCAACAAGACCTTCTTCGGTATGTACTTTGTGCCAATGCACCGGAAACAAAAGACAATGACTTTACCTGGAAAGACTTCCAGACAAGAGTGAACAGCGAATTGGTAGATATATTCGGCAACTTCGAGAATCGTGCCTTTGTACTCATGCACAAACTTTGCAATGGCAAAGTACCTCCATTACATGCCAATATTGCAGACAAAGAAGATGAAGATATGCTAGCCGCGTTTGCAGTTACCAAATCAAAGGTAGAAGACTTGCTGGAACAATATAAATTCCGTGATGCCCTGTTTGAGATCATCAGACTGGCCAGTGATGGTAATAAATATTTACAAAAGAAAGAGCCCTGGATAGTAGCCAAATCATTAACTACTAACCCTGAAAGCCAAAAGCGCATCGATAACTGTTTGCATGTTTGTTTGCAATTAACAGCCAACCTCGCCATATTGATCAATCCATTTCTGCCTTTCACTGCCCAGAAAATGATCCATAAAATGAAGGTGGTTGATAAAATACTGGATTGGGAAAATGCCGGTAAAACCAAATTATTAAGTGTAGGCTATAGTTTGCGTGAACCACAATTGTTGTTCCCTAAAAAAATAGAAGACTCAGAAATACAGGCCCAGATAGATAAACTGAAAGCCAATGCCGTAAAACCAAACACGGCTAAGCAAACAACAACCGCCGAAGCAAAAGAGGCTGACATACTAAATACCAAAGCAGAAATCGTCTACGACGATTTCGCCAGGATAGATCTCAAGGTAGGCACCATCCTGGCCGCAGAGAAAGTAGCCAAGGCCGATAAGTTGCTGAAGCTGGAAGTAGACCTGGGTTTTGAAAAACGTACCATTGTATCCGGTATCGCCCTGCACTTCAAACCCGAAGAGATATTGGGAAAACAAGTTGTAGTTGTTACCAACCTGGCCCCCGGAAAATGAAAGGCATTGAAAGCAATGGCATGATCCTGATGGCCGAAGACAAATCAGGTAAGTTACATTTCGTCAATCCCGATAACAAAGTAGATGAAGGATCAGGCGTAAGCTAAGTTTAGTTCACACAACCTGGTAACAATAATATCACGAAGCCCCTGCCAACAATGGAAGGGGCTTTTTGTTATTGATACCAATCTGTGAACTCCCAGTTCGAAGCAGTCGATTCACACACCTAAAAACTCTTTTTACATGAAATACGGATTCATTGGCCTCGGAAGCCTCGGTACCCCCATCGCACTTAATTTATTGGAAAGCCATCAACAACTATTTGTCTACAACCGCACCATTGCCAAAGCCCAACCACTGGCCGATAAAGGAGCTATTGTATGCACAACAGTAGAAGAACTCGCTAAAGCCACTGATATCGTGTTTACCATGGTAGCCGATGATGCAGCCCTGCAAACCATCACAACAGGTCCAGGTGGCCTGTTGCAACACCTCAAACCCGGCAGCTTGCATATTTCTATGAGCACCATCCTGGCCAAAACTGCTGCCGAACTCGCAGCCCTGCACCAGGAAAAAGGCCAACATTATTTATCAGCTCCCGTTTTCGGCCGACCCGAAGCTGCGGTTGCCAGGAAACTCAACTTCGTAATATCTGGAGAACAAACAGTGCGTGAACAAGCTACGCCCCTTTTAAAGGAGGCTGGTGGTGTAGGCGTATGGGACTTTGGCGATGATATCCTCACTGCCAACACCGTTAAACTATGCGGTAATTTCTTGATTGCCGCCGCCCTCGAAGCCATGGGAGAAAGCATACAACTGGCACAGCAAAGCGGTGTAGATGCCCATAAAATGTGGGATATGTTTGGCCAAACTATCTTTAATGCGCCCATTTATCAAAACTATAGCAAGATCATCCTGAACCAACAGTTTGAACCCGCTGCTTTTACCGCTAAACTGGGCCTTAAGGACCTGAACCTGGTGCTGGAGCAAGGAGCTGCCGCCAACCAATCCCTGCCCCTGGCCGATCTGCTGAAAGGCCACCTGACCCAACTGGTAAACAATGGAAAAGAAACCATTGATTGGAGTGCAGTTTCCCTGGCTGCAAAACAATGATTATCAATAACACCTTTGGCTGGTTCGGTTATCGATACAGAGACCTTTCAGAGACATTTTAGAGACCTTATAGAGACTTTTCAGAGACCTGGTCCCCGGGCAATCTCCTGCCTCTATCAGGGCATGCATCCCCCTGTCCAGTCTTTCTAGGGTTTCCAAACAAGCTGTCCGCCCTGGTGTTAAGCTATACCAGGGCGGGCTTTTTTATTCCGTCTTTTTATTACCTTCGGGTTAAATAGTTGTTTAACTAACTAATTATTCTATGTCAAAACGCCTCATCAGGAAAGTTGCCGTACTGGGTAGTGGGGTCATGGGATCACGTATCGCTTGCCATTTTGCGGGAATAGGTTTACAGGTGTTGCTATTGGACATGGCGCCTAAGGAGTTGACCGACGCAGAAAAGGCCAAAGGATTACCCATCGATCACCTGGCCGTTAAGAACCGCATCGTTAACGATGCCCTGGCCGCAGCCATCAAATCCAACCCCTCCCCCGTATATACAAAGGAAGCTGTAAAGAAAATAAAGACCGGCAATTTCACCGACAATATGAAAGATATTGCCGACTGCGACTGGATCATTGAGGTTGTAGTGGAAAGGCTTGACATCAAACAACAGATCTTTACTGAAGTAGAAAAATACCGGAAAGCCGGCACCCTCATCACCTCCAATACCTCTGGCATTCCCATTCACCTGATGGCCGAAGGCAGGAACGAGGATTTCAAAAAACATTTCTGCGGAACACACTTCTTCAATCCGCCCCGCTACTTACGTTTACTGGAAATAATACCCACCCCGCATACCGATCCCGAAGTCATTGAATTCCTTTTACATTATGGCGATCTGTACCTGGGCAAAACCACCGTACTGTGTAAAGATACTCCAGCCTTTATTGCCAACCGCATTGGCGTATACGGCATCATGGCCATCTTTGGCCTGGTAGCAAAAATGGGGTTAACCATTGATGAGATCGACGCCTTAACAGGCCCCATCATTGGCCGTCCCAAATCGGCCACCTTTCGCACCGCCGATGTAGTGGGCATTGATACCCTCGTAAAAGTAGCCAAAGGCGTACACGATAACTGTCCTGATGACGAAGCTAAAAACACATTTGCCATACCCGCCTGGCTCGATAAAATAGTTGAGAACAAATGGCTGGGCGATAAAACCGGGCAGGGTTTCTTCAAAAGACCAAAGGCGGCGGTGGTGAAAAAGAGATCCTGGTACTGAATCTCAAAACACTGGAATATGAGCCCCGTAAGAAGCCAAAATTTGCTTCTGTAGAGGCTGCTAAACCCATTGATGACCTCAAAACAAGGTTAAAAGCCTTATATACAGGCATGGATAAAGCAGGCGATTTTTACCGCCATTTCCATTATGGCCTGTTCTCCTATATATCCCACCGCATCCCCGGGATCAGTGACGATATTTACCGTGTAGACGATGCCATGATGGCCGGCTTTGGATGGGAAATAGGCGCCTTTGAAAGTTGGGATGTGCTGGGTGTGGGAAGCTCCGTCAAGAAAATGAAAGACGCAGGCTATACAGTAGCCCCCTGGGTAGAGGAAATGCTGGCTGCCGGTATAAAAACCTTCTTCAAAGTTGAGAATGGACAAAAGCAATACTATGATCTGGCGTCTAAGTCATATAAGTCACTCCCTGGTGGCGAAGCCTTCATAGTGATGAAGAACTTTGAAAATCAAACAGTATGGAAGAACGGCTCCTGTCGTACTTACCACCTGGGCGAAGATGTGATCGGGTTGGAATGGTATACCAAAATGGGAAGCATTGGCGGCGACGTACTGGAAGGCATTCAAAAATCCATATCACTCGCCGAAAATAAGTATAAGGGTTTGGTGGTTGCCAATGAAGGTACTAACTTCAGCGCTGGCGCCAATGTGGGGATGATCTTTATGCTGGCCATCGAACAGGAATATGATGAACTGGATATGGCCATCCGATTGTTCCAGAATACCATGATGCGTGCACGTTATTCTTCCGTACCTGTTGTAGTAGCTCCACATGCCTTATCTTTAGGAGGTGCCTGCGAATTAAGTCTCCACGCCGATAAAGTATGTCCCGCTGCTGAAACTTATATCGGGCTGGTGGAATTGGGTGTAGGTCTTATTCCCGGCGGTGGTGGCACCAAAGAATTTGCTCTCCGTGCTGCCGATGAAATGCACGAAGATGAACCCGAGACCATTACCTTGAAAAACCGCTTTCTCACGATCGCTACAGCCAAAGTAGCTACCTCTGCTGCCGAAGCCTTCGACCTCGGCATCCTGCGTAAAGGCCATGATGAAGTAATTTTGAACCAGGGTCGCCGTATAGCAGAAGCGAAAAAAAGTGTATTGGAAATTTATGATAGTGGCTATATAACACCCGTACAACGTACCGATGTAAAAGTATTGGGCCGTTCAGCACTAGGAGCCTTATTTGCCGGTATCAACGGAATGTGGAGAGCAGGCTATGCTACCGATCATGATGTGGTAGTAGCTAAAAAGCTGGCTTACGTTATGTGTGGAGGCGATCTGAGCGAACAATCAACCGTTTCAGAACAATACCTCCTGGACCTCGAAAGAGAAGCTTTCCTGAGCCTCTGTGGAGAAAAAGAAGACCCTGAAAGGATCCAAAGCGTACTGAAAGGCGGAAAGCCCGTACGCAACTAAAACCAAGTCTGTTACACGTTTACTGATAAAAGGGTCACATGAGAAAACCCTGGGCGCAACATTCACCGTTGCGCCCTTTTTTGTCCCAATTAATCAATATCTTGATCATCCTAACCACCAACCATTTCATGGGAGAAGCCGAACTCAATAAATCGTCGGGAGAACTCATCATTCATTCCCTATTCTTTTTTTACGGAGATGCCGCTTCCCCGAACTGGCCGGTAAAATTGCTGAAGACATCAGCAACTGCTGGAATGAACCCCGGGCCATCATTAACCTTAAACACCATACCTATACCATCCGATTTAATATTGAAGGCTATTATGTGGCCGATCTTCCACCCGAAAAAGTATGGTACAATGATCAGCCCCGCCACAACTACTTCCGCATTGAAGAATTTGTTACCGGCAATATTTCCTTTGTAGATGAAATAGCCTGCAACACAGGCTACTTTAAATTGGACAACCTATTACAAACACCCACCACCGCAGCCCACGAATACGGTCATACCCTCGGGTTGGTGCATCCTAAAAACCTCGATATTCGGGGAGGTGGTATTCCTGGTATTATGTACCCGCGTGGCACCATCGTTGATCCACCTTTTCAATACTCGCCCACCGCCTTACCAGGACAAGATGGCGGCACCCTCGATCCCCGGCATCGAAAAGTGTTGACAACCGATATCGAAGCCCTGAAACTACATAAGCTGGATTTTAACCAACAAGGCTTGGCAATGGTAGGTGAGTTTTCCAGCATGTACCACGAAAAACATCTCCCCGGGAACTTTTAACAGTAAAAGAAATTACCATCTTTATAGCATAAACCTGCTTACATGCCCATTCTCTCTGTCGATAATCTTCATAAAAATTACGGTATTATCCAGGCCCTCAAAGGTGTATCCTTTACCGTTCCCAAGGGAGCTGTATATGGTATACTGGGCCCCAATGGGAGTGGAAAAACCACCATGCTGGGCATTATCATGGATATCCTGCGCCCCACCTCAGGGTCCATTAAACTCTTTGATGAAAAGCCCACCAACCAGCATCGCAGCCAAATAGGTACTTTCCTGGAAACACCTAACTTTTACCACTACCTCAATGCCGTGCAGAACCTCGAAATTGCCGCCCGCATCAAAGGCCGTGGCCGCGAAGATATAGACCATGTATTGAAAGTGGTAAAACTGGACCAGCGCAAGCTGTCCAAATTCAGTACCTATTCCCTGGGTATGAAACAACGCCTGGCCATCGCTTCCTGCCTGCTGGGCAATCCGGAAGTGATGATCTTTGATGAACCTACCAATGGCCTCGATCCCGAAGGCATAGCTGAAACAAGGGAACTGATCAAAAAACTGAACCGCGAAGGTAAGACCATAATTATGGCCAGTCACCTCCTGGATGAAGTAGAGAAAGTTTGTACCCATGTTGCCATCCTGCAAAAGGCACCCTCATCACCCATGGTCATGTAGATGAAATACTGATACAGGAAGATATTGTAGAAGCCGGAGCCGTTAATACGCAACAATTACTCGTAGCCTTGCAACCCTTCCCGGGCGCTAGTAGGGTGGCTATGAATGAACTCCATGTAGATATGTCTTTCCCTACAGGTACCGCTAACCTGGAAGCGGTGAATAAATTTTGCTTTGACAAAGGCATTACCCTCAATCACCTGCGCCTGCGCAAAAGAGCCTCGAAGCCAAATTCTTTGAACTTACCCAAAACAACAAATGATCATGCTGCAACGTCTATCCATAGAATGGCTCAAACTCAAGAACTACCGCACTTTCTGGATCCTGTCCATCCTGTACATCGTGAGCATATTTGGGGCAAACTATATTGTATTTCGTATTCAACAGGCCATTTACGAAGAAAAGCAAGCCAAAGGAATGGCAGAAATGATCATTGGTGCGCCACCCTTTGCATTTCCCCAGGTATGGCATATGACCACCTATATCAGTAGCTTTCTCCTGTTCCTGCCCGGCCTGCTCATGATCATATTTGTAACCAATGAGTACAGCTTCAAAACACACCGCCAGAATGTGATCGATGGCTGGAGCCGCCGTGAATTCATTTCCCTTAAATTGGTGATGGCTGTTATAGGCGCCCTGATCTCCACTATAGTAGTGTCCATAACCGCCTGTATATTTGGTCTGACACAAGGTGAACCATTCAGCACTGAAAAAATGGTGTACCTATTTTACTTCTTTATCCAGGCTTTAAGCTATTCCTTAGTGGCTTTATTATTTGCTATACTCTTCAAGAGAGGAGGATTGGCTATTGGTATATTTTTCCTGTATGCATTGGTTTTGGAAAACCTGATAGGCGGATTGATGAACCGCTACCTCGATTATACAGGTCGCTACCTCCCATTGAGTCAACCGATACCCTCATACCTTTCCCTTTATTTGAAAATGCCCAACGCCAGATACTAAGAGCACCCAATTACACCGCCCTCTTAATAACAGCCTTGCTGTACCTGGTAGCTTATTTTGTTTTTATCAGTCGCAAATTTGAGCGGGACGATTTATAAGGTCAGCCTGAACCTATCGCAGGGTGGGTTGCCCTTCCAGGGGCAGCTCTTAAGTCTCCAGCCTCTGGGTGGTGACGTCTATTTCAAAGCCTCCGGCTTTATAGTTATCGTGGAGCCGCCCCCGTTGCCTCAATGCCTTGCTCCCTCGTTGCCTTACTCCTTTGTAAGATCACTCAGGGCTGCCTCAATAGTAGGATACAGGAACTGGAATCCAGCCTGCCCTATTTTGTTATTGCTTACCGTAGCACTTTTCAGCAATTCAATGCTAAGGCCACCCACTACGATTTTTAATACGAAAGAAGGAACATAAAAGGGGATATTGAAACGGCCTTTGATCTTTTCCGCCAATAAAAGCGTAAAATTCTTGTTGGTAACCGGTTGCGACGCCACCGCATTGTAAACACCCTGCACCTGTTCATGCTCAATGGCATATAAGAACAGCCTTGCCAGGTCATCCATATGTATCCAACTGATCACTTGTTTACCATTTCCAAGAATGGCAGCTACTCCAAAACGAACCGGCTTACAGAATTCTTTCAAGGCCCCGCCTTCTTTACTCAACGCCACACCTATCCGGAATTTTACCAGCCTTTTGCCCAATACGTCCTGGATAGGATCAACACTTGCTTCCCATACCCGGCAGGTCTCACCCAAAAATTCAGTACCTGCCGGATCATCTTCAGTAAAAGCATGTTTGCCACGTGCCTTCTTCAAATCATCGCCATACCAGCCAATGCCAGAGGCGCTAATTACAGCCTTAACTTTATTGCTATTTTCTGTCAACGCTTTTACCAGCAGCGCTCCACTTTTCACCCGGCTATCAACAATCTCCTGCTTTCTCTTTTTGACCATCGCTTATCTGCCACGCCAGCACCCGCCAGGTTAATAATATAATCTGCCTGCTGGATAGCCACCACATCAATTACTTGTTGATCAGGATCCCAATGCGCTTTGGAATAATTGCTATTACCCGCAGCAGAAGCGCCCCGCGTTAATACAATAACCTGGTGACCTTTACTGATCAATAACTTGAGACCGCCTTCCCTACCAATCCTGTACCACCAGTAATGAGAATGGTTGACATAAGGAGAGTTATTTATATGAAAAGATTCGCCGTTCAAGGTACAAAAAAACTTACTCGCTTGTAACCCGTTATTCCATCCCGCACAATTCAACAGGATCCACACATTACAGGTATAAATGATCAGCGAAATCCATAAAATCCGTATCATCTGCGATTCAATCAGCGATCAAAAAAATCCCTCCTGAGGAATCAGGAGGGAAACAACTAAAAACAACAATCGCTGCATGTTTAAATAGACTTCATTTTTGCAGGGACTTGAGGTACAGAACTATCTTAATCGGGATTCTTACCATCCAGGAACGTATTGATGGTAGAGATCTGCCCGTTATTATTTTCGTCCGCCTTGACTTCGTAATTGCTGTAGAAATTCTCTACATTGGTGATGGTATTGTACAATTCCAAATTGCGGCGGATGTAAGCCGGCACAGTTTCAAACTCATTGTTAGGATCGGCAGCATTGATGTTGAATGACAGATTACGTAATTTCTGTATCCGCTCTGCTGCCCGGCGTTTTTGTTCCTCTGCTTCGTCCTGCAAAGCAGGTTCCTCAACAGAAGCATTCGCCATAACAATAGGGTGAGGTTGATGGGCCCCAGGCTCCTCCGCCGCTGGAATATCGTCTTTGAATACGAGTTGCATATCGTTGGAAGCATCATCTTCCTGGATTGTTTTTGCACTCGTATGCAAGACTGGTTCCTTCACAGGAGAATGGTCAGGAATGGATTCTTCTGATTTCGGTTCTGCATAAATATTGGTAGGCCTGGCCAGGTATCCTCCGGACGCTGCAGACGTCGAAGAATTATTTTTACTCGATTGAGTGGCTGATGTTGTTGACTGGTTGGATACGTTCGCGGGCGTTTCGGCAGGTATGGATGGCTGCGAAAGTACCCATTCAATCTTTTCCTCCTCCGTCTTTTTGTCCACAGTATTTTTACTATCGTCCTCATTCGTAAAAAGAACCAATGGAGTAAACTTAGGAGCAGGCTCTGTATCCACCAGTTTGGGCGCCAGTTCCTCTTTAATTGGAGGTTCTACCACCGCCGGTTTTTCCTTCTTAGGCTCCGGTGCTGTTGCTTTCACCTCCTTAGCCATAGTAGCTTTAGGCGCTGGCTCAGGATTTAAGGACAATACGATCTTTTCCTCCTTCTTAGGGGCTACTTTTTTCTCTTCCTTCTTGGTAAATGGATCTTTATACTCAAAACCCGTAGCAATCAGCGTAATACCTATCTGATCGCCCAGCGAATTATCATAGCCCATACCCAATATCACATCAGTTCCTTCACCGGCCGAGCTCAACAAATAATTCTGAATAATATCCACTTCATCCATTGTAAACTCATGTTCACCTTCGGCAGAGTTGATATTGATCAGTATCCATTTAGCACCGCTGATCTCATTATCATTCAGCAACGGAGAGTTCATGGCTTCTTCAATAGCTCGCTGTGCCCTTCCTTCACCACCCACCGAAGCATTGCCCAATATAGCTACACCACCATTCCGCATAACAGTGCATACATCGGCAAAGTCAACGTTGATCTGTCCAGTACTGTTGATCACATCAGTAATACACTTGGCGGCTGTTGCCAGTACATTATCTGCTTTCGCAAATGCTTCTTTCATTTTAAGGTTGCCAAACTGGTGACGCAATTTATCGTTGCTGATCACCAGCAGCGTATCCACATATTGTTTCAGTATCCGGATACCTTCCTCAGCTTGCAACTGACGCTTCTTTCCCTCATAAGAGAAAGGAGTCGTAACAATACCCACTGTGAGGATACCCAGGTCCTTACATATTTTAGAGATGATTGGCGCACCGCCTGTTCCCGTTCCACCGCCCATACCAGCAGTAATAAATGCCATTTTGGTATTTACTTCCAGTATACGGCGAATCTCCTCCAGGCTCTCTTCAGTAGCCTGGCGGCCAATATCGGGATTGGCGCCTGCACCCAGCCCTTGCGTAAGGTGTGGTCCTAACTGCACCTTATTGGGCACTTTGCTCGTAGCAATAGCCTGTGCATCTGTATTGCAGATAATGAAGTTAACGCCGTCAATCTGCTGATCGAACATGTGGTTTACTGCATTGCTGCCACCACCACCTACACCAATAACCTTGATGATAGATGATTTTTCTTTCGGTAAATCAAAATGAATCATAGCTTTCTTTTTTGTCTCACCAAGGCCTTACTCTCCTTGAAAGCCCATCAAGAGACTATTAAAAATAACAGGTTAGTAAATTAACAAGGAACCATAAACCAATAACCAATCCAGTTTTTCAATAGGTTGAATGTTTAACACTAAATGCAAAAAGCTCCATGCTAAATACTATATCCAATCTTCTGTCTCCCGTATTCTGTATTCTAAATTATTTCCTTACAACGCATGATCCTCTTCTTCCTTAAACAGATCAATAATGCCATCCTTAAACTTGCCCCAGAAATCTTTAATACCCTTTCTATTCTTAACTCTTTCCAAGGGCATTTCTTCTGTTGCTGTATGCATCACCTCTTCTGTATCAGCATTTTTTCTTTAACCCTTCAGGCACTTCTACTTTCCTGAAGCGGTGCTCAAACTGCTTGCGGTTATGCTCATAATCACTGTATCCTTTTAAGATCAGACCGATACAGGTAGCATAGGTTGGCTTGGCCAATTCCTCAATATGACCGCCTGCCAGGTGTTCCGTCGGGAAACCAATACGTGCATTCAGGCCCGTCACATATTCAGTAAGCTGTATCAGGTGCCGTAGTTGCGAACCTCCACCCGTTAATACCACACCGCCATTCAGCGTGCGGTTATCCAGCCCTACCTGCTTCAAGTGGTAAGTCACAAAATCCATGATCTCACTCATACGCGCCTGGATAATATTGGCCAGGTTTTTCACACTGATCTCTTTGGCCGGCATACCACGCAATCCCGGGATCGTAATAAAGGCATTGCCACGGGCTTCATTGGCCAGTGCACTACCAAACTGCACCTTCATTTGCTCCGCCTGCGTTTTTAATACCCCTAAACCAGTTTTGATATCATTGGTAATATTCTCACCACCAAATGGAATTACTGCCGTATGCTTCAGAATACCTTCATAAAATACAGCCAGGTCCGTAGTACCACCACCAATATCAACAATAGCCACGCCCGCTTCCAGGTCTTCATGCCCCATTACAGCAGCAGCCGAAGCCAGCGGTTGCAATACCAGGTCCTTCGTGATCAGGCCGCTCTTTTCTACCGAGCGACTGATATTACGGATCGCATTCTTATCGCCCGTGATGATGTGAAAATTAGCACCCACCTTTACCCCACCATATCCAATGGGATTGGGGATATTCTGAAAATTATCTACCGTAAACTCCTGCGGTATCACATCAATGATCTGATCGCCGGCAGGGATATACGTTTTATATTGATCAGCGATCAGCTGGTCTATTTCACGCTGTGTAATTTCTTCATCCGTTTGGTGGCGTACAATATCGCCACGGGTTTGAAGGCTCTTGATATGATGACCTGCAATACCTACATACACCTCGCTGATCTCCAGGTTGGGGTTGGAAGTATAACAATTGTCCAAAGCCATCTGGATGGCCTTGATCGTTTCATCAATGTTCAATACCTGTCCATGCTTCACCCCATTGGAATTGGCCCGGCCAAAACCAATGATCTCCAGTTTGCCGAATTCATTCTTTCGGCCGGCAATAGCTGCGATCTTTGTCGTACCAATGTCCAGTCCGACAATGATGGGTTGTTGCTCGTTGTTCATGCTATCCTGTTTTTAGTTGTTGGTATGATTGATTAGGTGCTTTCTGTTTTTCTGTATTCTACATGCTATTTTCTCTCCTTTGTCCCCTACTTCCCTTCCAAACTTCAATCCTGTATTCCTTCTGTATTCTGTCTCCTGTATTCTGTTTTCTATGTTTTCCTCGGCATCACCGCCTTTGGCTGAGGCCTCTTCACAGGAGCCGCTTTCTTCACTGGTTTTCGGGTGGTTTCATAGGAAAGGCCTTTCAAGGATGAATTTTTACGCACGTTGTTCGTCCCCTTCGGGGCGGTCACTACGGATATGGGAGGTTTTTCAGTCGTCGTTTTTAGCCGGTGAAGCATTCACCGAAGTCAATACCTGTGCTGCCCGCGCATCTTGCTTATTGGCCGAATCGATCATGGCCTTTTGTGCCGACGCCACCAGGTCTTGCATATTCCGGGCAGCCTGTGCCGAATCAACCCTGCTTACATAACTACCTTTCTTAATCCCAATCACCTGACGGTCATATTGCACATTCAACCGCTCATAAACATCCATCCCTGTCTTACTCAATACCAGCTTGTAGAATTGTAGCAACCGCGCAAACTTCTTATCATAGTTGGCACCATCGCCAAACTCGATGATATGATTGCCCACCATGGGTATCATTTCGAATTTCCTATCAGGTAGAATATCCGTTTGAGCTACCTGCGCCATCCAAAATGAATCCTGCTGAATGAACAGACTCACTTGTTTGATATGCTGCAATAAGGTACTGTCGGCACTATTCACCCGCAACTTATCAGATGGGAATCCAGTAAATACCGGTAGCTTGGCCGACAACTTATCCGATAAAGGAAGTTTTTCACAACTGCTATCTATATAAAAACTATTGCCCGTAGCCGTAAAAATGCGCGCAATAGGTTCCCGCTCTGCAATCTTTACCTGCAGCACCTCGTTGTTGTCAAAGTACAATTCAGCATCCCTGATCCATACATTCTTTTGCAACCGTTCCTCCATACCACGCAGGTCAAACCTTTTCAGCGACCGGCCTTTCAGCGCAACCGATCCATTACCTGTCAGGATATCAACCACCTCCTTCTTATTCATAAACCATTGCCCCCCTCACCCGTCAGGCTGATCTCATAACCCGCACAGGTTTTATCCTTTCTATTCCTGATCGCCGCCACCAGCAATACCAGCACACCAGCCCCAATGATGGACCAGAGGCCGACAAACAACAACTTCCTGATATGACGGTTCAATTTCATGTTCAATTCAAGACGCCCATCCACCAGTCCCCGACCTTCAGATGGGTACAACAGACCTTGGAATCCAGGGTAATGATTAATACTTTTGTTCAATGATATTTTTGATTGGTTGAACCAGCGCATCAATATCACCTGCGCCTGCGGTTATCAACAACCAGCCTTTTCGCCCTGCGTGCTCCCTGCCTGTTTCTCCAACAGCTTCTTTTCTTTTATTTACTTCTCCTTCCACCCAACTCAATAAAGCTTGCTTATCCAATATTTGTCGATCCCTATTCTTCATGCGTTCCAGGATCATCTGACTGCTTACTCCTTCCATCGGCAATTCCCTGGCCGGGTAGATGGGTAAAAGCACCACCTCATCGGCCATATCCAGTGTAGCAGCAAATTCATCCGCAAAATCCCGCGTCCTGCTAAACAGGTGCGGTTGAAACAGTACCGTACATTGCATTTCAGGAAACAGGTTCTTAGCTCCTGTGATCAATGCCCTCAACTCTTCCGGATGGTGCGCATAATCATCTACAAAAACCAACGCCTCATTACTTTTCTCCATTGATGCTGGCAGCTTTACAATGTATTCAAATCGCCGCTTCACTCCCGTAAACCGTTCCACCGCTGCCTTTATCTTATCATCGTCAATACCCAGGTGATGCGCCACCGTAATACCCACGATCACATTTTCAATATTGTGCAGCCCCCATATTCAACACCACATCCTTCAACTGCCAGTCTTTCATGACCACATCAAAATGTAACTGCCGTACTGGTTACGGATATTGGCAGCATAAACAGACGCGCCCTGATCAGTCAAACTATAAGTAAGGTGGTTTACCGCCTTCAGGTCTTTCGATCTGGGCAAACCATATTTACTCAGCAGCCAACCGCCTGGTTTCACCTTACCGGAAAACTCGATAAAGGCTTCTTCCATCGCTTCCGGCGTACCGTAGATGTCCAGGTGATCCGCATCCATGGAAGTGATCACGGCTATATCAGGGCTAAGGCGCAAAAGCTCCGGTCGTACTCATCCGCTTCCACCACACATACATTCCGCTCATTACTCCAGTAATTACTGTTATAATTCACAGCAATGCCTCCCAAAAAGCATTACAACCGTAACCACTATCACGCAACAGGTGCGCTGTCATGGTGCTGACCGTAGTTTTGCCATGCGTACCCGCCACACAAATATTAAAGAACTATTGGTGATCAAACCCAGTACTTCACTGCGTTTGAGCAGCGTATAATTATTTTCCCGATAATACACCAGCTCCTTATGGGTCTTGGGTACAGCCGGTGTATATACTACCAACTGCACATCCTGCGGGGCTTTTGACAGATCCTCCTCATAATGCACCGGTATCCCTTCTTCCGTCAACTTCCGGGTAAGTGGGGTTTCCGTTTTGTCGTACCCACTTACGGCACGACCATGAAACTTGAAATACCTTGCTAATGCACTCATGCCAATTCCGCCTATCCCAATAAAGTAAACCTTCTGTATATCTTTTAACTCGATCATAAATGTCAATCAATTACTTGCCCACGTTTGCATTCACGACCATTAATATCTCCCTTGCAATGACATCATCCGCATCTGTGATCGCCAACTTTCCTATATTCTCTTTCAGCTGGGCTTGCTTTTGCTCATCCTTCACCAACGCAATTACGGTACTTACCAACTTGTCTTTCGCTTCACTGTCTTTTACCATGATGGCCGCCTGCTTATCTACCAGGTGTTGGGCATTGACCGTTTGGTGGTCTTCCGCTGCAAAGGATAGGGTACCAGCACAGCTGGCTTTTTTACTACACACAATTCAGCAATGGCCATGGCGCCCGACCGGGAAATCACCACATCAGCAGCGGCATAGGCCAGGCCCATTTGAGTAATAAAACTATTTACCCAGATATTCTTATGCTCTACCGCCCGCTCACTGGCTTTTTCCACATAGGGTTTACCCGTTTGCCAGATCAGTTGAATATCATTTTTACAAACAACTCAATTTGTGCGTCCAGGGCTTCATTGATCCCCTTGGCTCCCAGGCTGCCGCCGGTAGCCAATACCGTTTTCTTCGTTTTATCCAATCCAAAGAACTCCATACCCTGTTCACGGCTGCTGGAATTGGTAACAATAGCACTGCGAACCGGATTACCGGTGATCATTAACTTTTCGGCCGGAAAGAACTTCTCCATTCCATCACCAGCCACAAACACACGAGTGGCTTTCTTTCCCAACATCATGTTCGACTTACCGGCAAAGGAGTTCGACTCATGAATGAATGTAGGGATACCCCTTGCTTGTGCATAACGCAAAACCGGGAAACTGGAATAACCGCCTACCCCTACCACTGCATCAGGCATAAAATCAGTAACGATCTTTCTTACCTGGAAAAACTCTTGATCAATTTAAAGGGCAAACTGAAATTCTTCAGCAATGAGTTCCTGTTGAAACCGGCAATATCCAGTCCTTGAATGGGATAACCAGCCTGCGGCACTTTCTCCATTTCCATCTTCCCCTTGGCGCCGATAAACAATATCTCTACCGACGAATCTATTTTCCGCAGTGCATTGGCAATGGCAATGGCCGGGAAAATATGCCCGCCTGTTCCACCTCCAGCTATGATGATCTTTTGTTCAAGCTTATATCTGTCTAATATTTTTACTACCTTGTCCGGCTCTAATTTTTACTCACCACTCACCACTCACCACTCACCACTCACCACTCACCACTCACCACTCACCACTCACCACTCACCACTCACCACTCACCACTCCTTTCACTGGCGCAAGTATGCAGCCCGGCTCAGCGTGCAATCGTACTTGTGCCCCTCGAAGCAAACGAATTGCCGATTCACGATTGCCGATTCCACACTCACTATTCCTCTTCCGACTCTTCTTCTTCAGCTGCCTTGGCTTTCGCTTTCGGCTTCGGCTTTGCCCCTACTTGCGCTGCCGCCAACTGCCCTTCCGACTGCTCCACATTCCTCGCTACACTTAGAATAATACCAATCGACAAACAGGTAAAGAGAAAGGAGCTGCCACCCATACTCACCAGCGGCAAAGTCACCCCCGTTACCGGGAACAAATTCACCGTTACAGCCATATTGATCAATGCCTGGATCACCAGTGTAAAACTCAGCCCCAATGCCAGGAAAGCCCCAAAGGCATAAGGGCATTTCCGGAATACCCTGATACTCCGCAACAGGAATAACAGGTAGATCAATATGATAAAGGCTCCGCCGATGATACCATACTCCTCAATAATGATCGCAAAGATGAAATCAGAGTAAGGGTGTGGCAGAAAATTCCTCGTTTCACTATTCCCTGGCCCCAGTCCCAACATCCCCTTTGCAATGGCGATCTTAGCCTGGTTGATCTGGTAATTCTCATCTTTATCCGCCAGCTTACTGTCGTATACAAAGTTCTGTACCCGTTTGATCCAGGTAGGCAAACGCCCTGCTTCCAGAATGGCGGGCAGGTCTTTTGTTTTTCCCTCGTCTTTATCGTAATAAGCTACCGCAATGGTAACAAGGATCACTACCGGAATGGCCAGCAACCCGATGGTCATCATCAAATGCTTCGTACTTACCCGTCCTATAAACATCAACAACATACTGGTAGCACCTACCAGCAAGGCGGTCGACAGGTTAGCCGGTGCAATCAGAATACAAATAACAACAACTGGCAACATGACCGGTATAAACCCCTGCCTGAAATCTTTGATCTTATCCTGCTTCTTGCTCAAGAGCCTGCTCAGATACATGAACAAGGCCAGCTTGGCGAGGTCGGAAGTTTGAAAGGTAAGATTGATAATAGGCAGCCTTATCCAACGGCTACCCTCATTCAGTCGAACCCCAAAGAATAATGTATATATCAAGAGCGGAATGGATATTAAAAACAATATCCTTGCCACTCTTGAATACAAAGAATAATTTACCCGGTGCGAAAAGTAGATCACCGCCATACCTACGATGATGAACATGATCTGCTTGAACAGATAGATCTCTGTATTGCCCCGGTTGTATTTATAAGCCAGCAAGCCGGTAGAGCTATACACTACCAGCATAGATACCAGCGCCAAAACCAATACGATGGCCCAAATCGCTTTATCCCCTTCGTCCTGCTCAAAAGACTGCCAGGGCTTCTTCCAATAGAAGCCATCTCATCAAAACGCATATCTTTTGAGTTACTCATCTCTTTTTATACTCATCCATCCCTTTACTCTATTCAGAGGTGCCACCTTTCCCTTACTACGAAAACGAAAGGTATCGCCGCTTCGTCTTCAAATCACTCCCCAATCAAAGCCCCTTTTTCACGCCTCCCATTTCACCTCTCACCCATTACAAAAACATTCTCTGGTTTTCAAATTCCCACATTCCCAAATCAACTACAAATCCCTTACCGCCTGCTTAAACTGCTCGCCCCTGTCTTCATAATTCTTGAACAGGTCAAAACTGGCACAGGCAGGACTTAACAATACAATATCTCCTTTATTGGCCAGGTGAAAGGCAGCCTGCACTGCTTCCCGGGCACTGCTTGTATTCACCATTACTGAAACTTCATGCTGAAATGCCTCATGGATCTTGCGGTTATCCAATCCCATACAAACAATTGCCTTTACCTTTTCCTTGACCAGTTCACTCAATAATGAATAATCATTGCCCTTATCTACCCCACCCAGGATCAGGATCGTAGGTTTTTCCATACTTTCCAGCGCATACCAGGTGCTGTTCACATTAGTAGCCTTACTGTCGTTGATAAAGGTCACCCCACGTACCGTTGACACTGGTTCCATCCGGTGCTCAAGGCTTTCAAATGTCTGTACAGCATCACGGATCTTTTCCTTACGGATACCGATCGTTGAGCCGGCAATACCTGCAGCCATGGTGTTATATTGATTGTGTTTCCCTTTCAGGGCAAAATCATAAATACTCATCTGTATCTTCTCATCACTTGCTGCGATCGTCATTTTCCCATTTTGAATAAAAGCGCCGCGGTTAATTTCTCTGCTCATAGTGAATGGTAGTGGGTTAGATTTAATAGTAAAATGCCCCAGGTTCTGCATGGTCACAGGGTCATCCTCACAATAAATAAAAAAATCATTTGCTGTTTGATTCTCCACGATCCGGAACTTACTGTTGATGTAGTTCCTGAACTGGTAATCATACCTGTCTAAATGGTCTTCAGTGATATTGGTCAATATGGCGATGTCCGGTCTAAAAGTCTGTATATCGTCTAATTGAAAACTGCTGATCTCGGCTACATAGAGTGGCTTGGGATCCAGCGCCACTTGTTTAGCAAATGAATAACCGATATTGCCTACTAACGCCGCATCCATACCTCCCACTTTACAGATATGGAATACAAGCGATGTAGTAGTCGTCTTTCCATTGCTGCCCGTAATTCCAATGATCCTGCTATCGCCTTTATACCGGTACGCCAATTCTATTTCACTGATCACCGGTATACCCTTTTGCCTGATCTTTTGCACCAACTCATTCTTCTCGGGTATGCCCGGGCTCTTCATCACCTCATCGGCATTTAATATCTTATCTTCTGTATGCTGCCCAGCTTCATAAGAAATGTCATAAGACTCCAGCTCATCCCGGTAATTGTCTTTGATTCCTTTTCCGTCAGATACAAAAACATCATAGCCTTGCTGCTTGCCCAATATGGCTGCACCAACTCCACTTTCACCAGCTCCCAGTATGACCAAACGTTTACTCATGTATCTGCCAAAATCATTTACGGATCATTGGCCTGCATGATTATCAGGCCAGTTCATTGGAAATATCCACGAATCGGATTAGGGGTTTTTCGGTAGTTTGAACTTTACTCCAACTACGCTAACTACTATGTTGGTTTTCGTAAGAGGAACTTTTGTACTTACTGATCAGAGGCAGAACCTATTAACTACTATCTATGATACTAACTTACCTGATCTTCAAGGTTACTATCGCAAACACGATGCACAATATGGTCACAATCCAAAACCTCGTCACAATCTTCGATTCATGGTATCCCAGTTTCTGGTAGTGGTGATGCAAGGGACTCATCAGGAATATCCGTCGCCCCTCTCCATACTTCTTTTTCGTGTATTTAAAATAACTTACCTGCAGCGTCACACTCAATATCTCCACCAGAAACACACCGCAGAATATGGGTATCAACAATTCTTTTCTCACTATGATGGCCAGGGCGGCTATGATACCACCCAGCGTAAGGCTGCCCGTATCGCCCATAAACACCTGTGCCGGATAGGCATTGTACCATAAAAACCCTACACAGGCCCCGATTAGCGCACCAATGAATATCGAGAGCTCACCCAGATTGGGTATGTACATGATATTCAGGTATTCCGCAAACCGGAGGTTACCACTGGCATAGGCAAAGATGCCCAAACAGGCGCCTATAATGGCGCTTACACCCGCCGCCAGTCCATCCACTCCATCCGTAATATTGGCGCCGTTAGAAACAGCCGTTATGATGAATATTACTACAATCACATACAATATCCAGGTAAGCCCCCTGGCCGCTTCCGGCAACAACTTGGAATAGTTGAACTCGTGCGATTTTACAAAAGGAATAGTTGTGATGGGCTCATTGGCTTCTACAAAGTATTTGGGCGTCCCGTCAAGCGTCCTTTTAATAATCGAACTGTCACCTGGTTTCACCACCCCTGTATATTCCCGCCACACCTTCGTATTGTCATTAAACATCAAAACCGTTCCCACCACAATACCTAAAACAACCTGGCCTAATATTTTAAACCATCCTGCCAAACCGTCCTTATCACCTTTCTTATATGGTATCCCTTGTTGCTGGGCAATCTTTTTGGCCCTCAACTTGAGGTAATCATCAATAAAACCTACAATACCCAACCAAATGGTAGTAAAGATCATTACCCGGATATAGGCTTTGTGCAGATCAGCCAGTAAAAGCGTGGGTACCAGTATCGCCAGGATAATGATCAACCCGCCCATGGTAGGCGTTCCTTTCTTCTGCTGCTCACCTGCCAGTCCCAGGTCACGAACCGTTTCTCCCACCTGCCTTTTAAGCAGGTAATTAATTAACTTTTTACCAAACACAGCCGAGATCACCAACGATAAGATCACCGCAATCAATACCCGGGAAGTAATGAACTGAAACAGCGCACTACCCGGAAATTTCACCCCATTTCTTTGAACCATTCGAATAATGAATACAGCATGTTGGCTTGTTTGACTAAGAGTTAAAGAACAGAAAGAGAGAAAGAGGTAAGCTACTTTCGTTCAGGGTTTCTTCGATCTTCTTGCATCTCTTTTTCTACATGTCGTCTCTTAACTACTCCTCTGCTCTTTTTTACTCTTAGCTATTGGGAACCGTCCGTGATTTTTTAGTCCGTAAGTCAGTAAGTCCGCAAAGTCCGAAAGCATTTCACTACTACTGGGTTTTACTTCCCCTCTTCCCCTCTTCCCGTCTTCCCGTCTTTCGGTCTTTCGGTCTTTCGGTCTTTCGGTCTTTCCTACCTAACCTATTTTTCGTATAACTTAAATACTGCTATCAGCACCTGCTTGTCATCAAATGGATGTTTCACCCCTTTGCTCTCCTGGTATTTTTCATGCCCCTTGCCTGCTATCAGCACAATGTCTTCCGGTCCTGCCAGGTTTACGGCTGTTTTGATGGCTTCTTTCCTATCCACAATGGCGATGAATTTTCTTTTGGCCGCCGTATTCAATCCCGTTTCCATATCCCGGAGTATCTGTTCAGGGTCTTCACTGCGGGGGTTATCGGAGGTAAAGATCACCCGGTCACTGTGCTCACAGGCTACTTCTCCCATTACTGGTCGTTTTGTTTTATCCCGGTCACCACCACAGCCTACCACAGTAATGATCTGCTCATGCCCTTTCCGCAATCCTTTGATAGTGGCCAGTACATTGAGCAACGCATCCGGCGTATGCGCATAATCCACAATACCGATCACCCTATCTTTAGCAGAGATGATATAATCAAAACGCCCTTCAGCCCCGCTAAGCTCACTTAATACCCGCAGCACTTCAAACTTGTCTTCCCCCAGGCATATAGCAGCGCCATATACGGCCAGCAGGTTATAAGCATTGAACTCACCGATCAACCGGAAATGCACTTCCTGGTCATTGATCGTCATCACCAGCCCCGTCAGTCCATTCTCCAGTATCTTTCCCTTAAACTCTGCCATGGTACGCAAACTATAATAGTACTTGTGCGCCGGCGTATTCTGCAACATCACGGGGCCTCTTTTGTCATCCGCATTGGATATGGCAAATGCCTCAGAAGAGAGCGAATCAAAAATGACTTCTTTACCCGTATATACTCGTCAAACGTTTTATGATAATCCAGGTGGTCATGGGTAATATTACTGAACAGACCGCCTGCATATTTCAATCCCGCTATCCGGTGCTGGTGAATGGCATGGGAGCTCGTTTCCATGAACACATGTGTGCATCCTGCCTCCACCATTTGTTTCAACAAGGCATTCAGGCTGATGGCATCGGGGGTAGTATGGGTAGCTTCTACAACTTCATTCCCAATATGGTTCTGAACCGTACTCAATAAGCCGCACTTATATCCCAATCCTGAAAACAATTTGAACAACAGGGTAGCAATGGTGGTTTTTCCATTGGTACCTGTAACTCCTACCAGCTTTACATGCTCCGAAGGCTGGCCATAGAAATTATGCGCCATAAATCCGGCAGCCGCACCACTGTTCTCTACCTGCACATAAGTAATCCCTTCCTGCAGATTTTGGGGCATCTCTTCACATACAATGGCCACAGCCCCTTTTTCTATTACAGGGTCAATATACTGGTGCCCATCGGCAGCTACGCCTTTGATGGCAATGAATACATCACCTGTAGTCACTTTACGGGAATCTATATGTAGGGCATTCACCGGCACCGAAACGTTTCCGTGTACCGAGCGTATCCTTACCTTATATAATATGTCCTGTAAAACTGCCATACAATTTTATTACCCTGGTTGCCCAAAGGGTGCGATCAGCATTATGGTTGATTAATTCAATTCAATGGTGACGGGCTGGTTCTTTACAAAGAGCGCCCCTGGTTCTACACTTTGCGTTTTCACTTTACCCCTGCCTTTTACCACCACTTTTGCCTGCATATTTTCCAGCAGGAATAAAGCATCTTTCAATCCCATACCCCGTACATCGGGCATATTCTTTTTAGATACCGGCTGGCCGTTCAATACCGGAGCATAGTTCACAGCATATAACCTTGTCCATTCATTGGCGCCCACAGAATCTTTATACTTCCACTGCAGGGTATTCATTACCTGCTGCATGTCTTCAGCGCCACCTGCATATAAATAAAAGAGCTGTCTTTTTTGGGTGCACTGCAGGGAAGCACCTTTTTGTCCTTATCTGCATTGACTGCATACAGTTTATCAGCCAGTTCCTTGAATACCGGGCCTGCTATTTTGGCCCCATAGTAGAACCTGGCAAAGGGCTTATTCCGTACTACCACAATGCAGCTGTATTGTGGATTATCGGCCGGAAAATAACCTGCAAAAGATGACTGGTAAATATGATCCGCATATCCCCTGCTTCCGTTGGCCATTAAGGAAGTACCTGTTTTACCAGCTACTGCATAAGGCGCTCCTTTGAATAAAGTAAAACCAGTTCCATGTGGATCGTTACACACCCCCTTTAAAACGCCCTGCAACAACCTCAATGTTTGCTCACTGCAAACAGCCTGCTCCAACACTTCGGGCTGATTTTCCTTGATCACCAGTCCATTTTCTTTTATCGCATGTACCAGGTAAGGCTTCATCATTTTACCATCATTGGCAATGGCATTGTACAACATCAATGATTGCAGCGGACTTACCAGCACCTCATATCCAAAACTCATCCAGGGCAGCGAGGTAGCACTCCAGGTTCTCGATTTTGGCGTTTTAATAACTGGCGCCGATTCCCCCATCAAGCCAATACCCGAGCGCTTATCAAACCGCATCCGCCTTAGGTGGTCTACAAACTGTAGGGGCTTTTTTGAGTAGTTAGCCACCACCATCTTAGCCATCCCCACATTGGAGCTCATTTCAAAAGCCTCTCTTATCGACACTTCATATCCATGGTTCTCACTGTCATATACCGTCCGGCCATTGATATTCCAGGCCCCACCGTCCAAATTTATCCGCTGATCCAATGAGATATACTTGTCTTCCAACAGCGCCAGCAAACCCGCCAGCTTGAAAGTTGATCCCGGTTCCGACGCGAGGATAGCGTAATTCATATCCTCCCAGTAACTGCCATCACTTCTACGACCCAGATTGGCTATCGCTTTGATCTTACCTGTTTTTACTTCCATTACCAGGCAGGTTCCATACTCACATTGATTCTCTGTCAATACCTTGAGCAAGGCGTTTTCAGCAATATCCTGTATATTCACATCCAGCGTAGTAATGATATCCTTTCCATTTTGCGGTTCAATTTCAGAGCCATCTACCGGAACCAATACCCCTGCCGCTATCTTCCGCATCAGCCGCTTGCCACTCTCTCCTTTCAACACCGTATCATAGGTATTCTCTAAACCGACATTCGTATTCTTGATCTTCCCATCACTGTCAATGTATTCTCTCGACAATCCGATCGTTCTATTAGCCAGCAACACATATGGGTTCAGGCGCTTATCTTTACTTCAGGAATAAAACCGCTTTTATCCCTTCCCTGCTTAACCAATGGCATCGTACGCAAGGCCTTATATTGTTGGAACGAAAGATTCTTTTTGAACAGGAAATAGCGGTCCTTTTTACGATATCCATTCTGTAATAAGGTCCTGTACTCCACCGCTGTCTTGTCTTTAAAATATTCAGCCAGGCTGATCGACAGGGAATCTATATTGTCTTTAAACCGCTTACCGCTCTTTTCCCTCAGCCCCTCGGCCATGAAATCAATGTATATATTAAAGAACGGTATCGAGGTACTAAGCATGGCCCCATCTTCACTGTAGATCGTTCCCCGCTCGGCATCTATTTCCACAAAACGTTGTTGCTGATCTTTGGCCTGTTCTATCCAGTAACTGCCTTGTACCTGCTGAATGTATACGGCGCGTCCTAAAATCACCACACTAAACACTACTATGCCGATAAAGCATAGGTACACCCTCCATAATATATCGCGTTTGACTTCCACTTGCTATTGCTGTTACTCACTTTTTGCTTTATCGATTGAATCTGTCAGAATGATCGGAGGTACTACCAACTCCTTCAATCCCAATGGCGCTACTGCTTTGGCCAGCTCACTTTGCTTACTCCGGAACATCACTTCACTTTTCAGTGTTTTGTATTCATACTGCATCTCCTTCAACTCCTTACTCACTTTATTGATATTGCGGATGGTTTTATCCGCGTAGTGTCCATTATAAATGTATACTACCGCCAGGGCCGAGAGGAACAGGAAGAAAGGAATGTTTTTACGATCCAGCGATAGCTGAACAAACGCTTCCGCTCCCGTTTGGGCCTCTTTTCTTTTACACCTGCTTGTTCTTTTTCTTCACTCATGATTTTAAGACTAGCGGTTGAGCAGCTACTAACCACCCAACCGCTAATGAAATTGCTGAATGTTCACTCGGTTTTCATACAGACATTGGAAATTATACCCTTTATTTTGATGATAAGAACTCACACTTTTTCAGCTACGCGCAACTTGGCGCTCCTCGAACGCGGGTTGCGCTTTAACTCTTCCGGTGCAGCTGTGATTGGTTTTTGGTAATTACTTTCAACGGAGATGCGGGAACATTCCGTCCAAACGGATCGGCCGACTCATCCTCATCCATGTCACCTTTCCGGAAAAAGTTTTTACAATCCTGTCTTCCAGCGAATGAAAGGTAATAATGGCTACACGGCCTCCGGGCTTTAATAGCGAAGGAATTTGTTGCAGCATTTCTTTCAAAGCCCCCAATTCATCATTCACTTCAATGCGCAAAGCCTGAAATACCTGGGCAAAGTACTTGTTGGGATTCCCTTTCACCACCGCCTGGACAGCTTGTTTAAAATTGGCAATTGTTTTCAGCGACACTGTTTGCCGCGCCTGTACAATGGCCCGGGCCAGTGTTTTGGAATTGGTCACCTCACCGTATTGCTCAAACAACTTGTGCAATTTTTGCTCGTCGTAAGTATCTACCACTTCAAAAGCTGTCAACTCCTGCCGCTTGTCCATTCGCATATCCATATCACCTTCAAAACGAATAGAGAAACCGCGGTCAGCCTCATCAAACTGGTGGCTACTTACGCCAAGATCGGCCATGATACCATCTACCTGTGCAATCTTATGAAGACGCAGGAACCTTTGCAGGTGCCGGAAATTATGCGGCACAAAGATGATCCGGGGATCATCCGGCATATTCCGTTTTGCATCTGCATCCTGGTCAAATGCCAGCAATTGTCCATTCCTACCAAGCCTTTTCAGTATCTCTCCGGAATGACCGCCTCCACCAAATGTGCAATCCACATAAATGCCATCGGGTTGAACTTGCAGCCCATCTACCGTCTCCTTCAACAATACCGGAATATGATAATCCGGATTGCCGGAGGCAGCGGAGGGATCAGCGTTATGGTTTTCATTTTCACTCATCATCTTAATGCTGATTTCCCGGCAGGCTGCTGGCCGTCATCACCTGTTGAGCCAACTGACTGAAGGACTCGGGTGAAAAAGATTCAAAGAACTTTTGGTACTTATCCTTATCCCAGATCTCAATTTTGTTCATAGCCGCCACCAGCACAATGTCTTTCTCCAGTCCGGCATGATCTTTCAAATTGGGCGGCACCAGCAATCGTCCTGCACCATCCAGCTCCAGCACCGTCGCCCCGTTTAGAAAGTATCTCCTGAATTCCCGAACTTTCGGATCAAAATCATTCAATTTGCCCAATTCGGAGAATATAGGGTCCCAGCTTTTCATGGGGTATAGCGTAAGGCACTTTTCAAACCCCCTGTTAATAACAAACTGGCTTCCTGCCTCTTCCGGCAACTGCTTTTTAAAGCCAGCCGGTAAGAGGAAGCGACCTTTGCGTCTAAAGTTGCTTCATATTCACCTAGAAAGCCATTCATTTCTAACCACTTAACTACCTATCGCTTTTAATTACCACAAAATAACACATTTTCCCACTTTCTAACGTGGATTTGGAAACTTTATTTTTTCCACAGGTCTTGATTTACATACAACTGGCCCTGCATCACCATTACAGCCCCCGTAGTTCAGGCGGGAGCTTTTATCCTGTGCATTTACCGTGAATTAGTGTGCATATCCTGTGGGAAAGCCCCGCTTCAATGTGCATTGCCTATTTTCCTGGATTTACATCCCTTTTCTCCAACACCTGGCTCCGATTAATCGCCCCTTTTCTTTGTCTGAAGAGTGGGATTTCCTCCTATTTAGGTACTAAGAAGAGCCTATCATCTTAGGGTCATCCTAGGGTTTTCTTAAGGTATTTTTAAGGTTATTAAAGGGTATTTTTCTTAGGAATACCCTAAGTAGACCTTAAGAATAAGCTACAAATCAAGGAGGTAAAGAGGAGGAAAAGGAGAAGAATTGGCCTTCTTTCGGGGAAGATTGGCTGATATGCCCGGTGGCCAGTAAATTTGCGGAGACAACTCAACCAGGATTATTCCCACTAAATCCCCGGTATGGCAACAGCAGGTTATTCAGGTACGCCACTTTTGAAAAAACTGGGTATTAAGGAAAACATGAAAGTGCGCTTAATACAGGCGCCCGCCAATTACATGGATTTATTGGAAGTTGATATTCAAGGCCAGGTCGTCGGTAAAAAGACATTCCCGATCTCATTCACCTGTTTGCATCCAGCCAAAAGCAATTCGAATCAGAAATGCACAAATTGAAAGCGGTATATAAAAGCAACTCATCCGTTATTACCTGGGTCAGTTGGTATAAAAAAGTGCAGGCATACCAACCGATCTCAATGAAGAGCATATCCGCCAATATGCCTTACAGCATAACCTGGTAGATATCAAAGTATGTGCAGTGAATGAACAATGGAGTGGCCTGAAACTGGTAGTACCTAAATCAAAGCGATAAAAACTACGGCTATTAGGCCGTACCCACTATGCATCCCAAAAGTTTAGCCATTAAAGATTTTACATACGAATTACCGGAAGAACGGATTGCCAAGTATCCATTGCCCGAGCGAGATGGGTCCAAGCTCCTCATCAACCAGGATGGAAAGATCCGGGAAGATATTTACCGTAATCTCGACCAATACCTCCCCCTGATTCACTCCTTCTATTCAACAATACCCGGGTAGTAGAAGCCAGGTTACTGTTTCAAAAACCCACCGGAGCATCCATTGAAGTATTTTTGCCTGGAACCACATCCACAATACCCCGATATTACCACGGCCATGACGCAAAAAGAACGCGTCACCTGGATGTGCCTGATCGGTGGAGCCTCCAAATGGAAAAGCGGCCAGGTATTGGACAAACGTATCCCCATGGCAACGAAACCATTGTATTACGCGCCAAATACTTGGAGAAAGTAAAGGACAGCTTTGCCATTGAGCTTTCCTGGACACCAGCCCATCTCAGCTTTGCCGAAGTATTACACCTGGCAGGTATGATCCCCCTGCCTCCTTACATCAAAAGATCGGTCGAGCTATCGGATGCCACCCGCTATCAAACCATCTATGCCCTCAACGAAGGTTCGGTGGCAGCACCTACTGCAGGCCTGCATTTTACGGATGAACTTTTTGAACGACTGGATGCCCGCCATATCCTGCGGGATTATGTAACCCTGCATGTAGGAGCGGGTACTTTTCAGCCAGTAAAGGCCGATGTAATGGAAGGGCATCATATGCATGCCGAATTTATCGATGTGCCAGCTACCCTGATACAACAGCTTATTGATTATTCCAATAAGCACATCACAGTGGTAGGAACCACCTCTTTGCGTACAGTAGAAAGCCTGTACTGGCTGGGCGTGAAAACCATCCTCCATCCCTCTCTGAAACCCGAAGAACTGGTTATTCATCAATGGGATGCTTATGAATTGGAGGCTTCCCATATCTCTGTACAGAAAGCCCTGACTTCCCTTTTGCAATATATGGGTCAACAACGATGGGAACGACTGATCACCAAAACTCAATTATTGATCACCCCAGGTTATACCATTCGTATTCCCAAGGCCCTGGTAACGAATTTCCACCAGCCGCAATCTACCTTGTTATTACTGGTAGCAGCTTTTGCAGGAGACAATTGGAAAAAATGTACCAGTATGCGCTGGAACATGAATTCAGGTTTCTAAGTTATGGTGATGGATGCTTGCTGTTTCGCTAACCGCTTTTTTCTTGAGCAAGGGCAACTCTAAGGTAAATGCCGAACCACGGCCCAGTATACTTTCCACCTTGATCTTTCCATTGTGGGCATCAACGATGGTTTTTACATAACTAAGGCCAAGTCCAAATCCCTTTACATTATGGAGGTTACCGGTATGAGCCCGGTAGAATTTTTCAAAGATGCGACGCACCGTTTCTTTTGTCATACCTATACCATTGTCCTCCACCCTGATCACCAGGTTCTTATTGGTGCTATGAGTAGTTATTTTCAGTACCAGGTTTTCCTTGGAGTATTTTACAGCATTATCTATCAGGTTGGAGATCAGGTTACGGAAGTGCACAGGGTCAGCTTCTATATAATCCTGGCGGGCGCTCAGGTTAAGGTCGGCCCTGCCCTGCTTTTCATCCAGCTGCAAGGTATAATTGTCCATGATCTCATGGATCAGGTCATGCACATGGAGAGGCTGCTTATTCAATTGCAGTTCCTGCCTGTCCATAACAGCTGCCTGCAAAATGGTTTCCACATGCTTGTTCATCCGCTTATTCTCTTCCTTGATGATGCTGCTGAAATAATCCATCTTGGTTCGATCCTGCAATACTTTATCATTCCTTAAAGCATCAACAGCCAATGAGATAGTGGCCAGGGGTGTTTTGAATTCATGGGTCATATTGTTAATGAAATCATTTTTGATCTCACTCAGCTTTTTCTGGCGCAACAGGGCTGTCACGGTCACATAGAAAGCTGCTATGATCATGATGGTAAAAACACGGCTCCTATAATCATCCACTTCATCTGCTGCAGAATGATCTTTTTTACGTTCGGTACTATTACCGACATAATTTCTTCCGGCACCAGGTTTTCCAGGTCACTGCCGCTGGGAGGCTGGAAGATATAAATGAACATCAGGTTATTGCCGGTGGCTGTATCTATATCCTGCTCCGCCTTGATATATCCTCTCGATTTCAGTTCAAAAGAAAGTAAGTTAAGATTGGAAGTAATGGCAAACTCAAACTTCAGGCTATGCAAGCCCTGGTTGTCAAATGCCTTGCGTAATTTTTCCTCTACTTCAAATTCCGTAAACTTCTGCGCAATCGTTGGCGGCTTCATCAGCTCCATCTGGAACTGCTCGGAAGGCCAGGTAAAATTGGGCTTGGTACGGTAATTTTTAATGACGGAAGGGTGCCTTTCTGGTCCATGAGCAGTTTGCCCACATCATCCATGCCGCGCGTCATTTTGTATTTAAACTCTTCTTGCTTATCCACCAACATTGTTTGCAGCCAGTTGTACTGCACATAAATGGTTCCTATCAGCGATAAGCTGATCAATACAATGATGATAGGAAATACTTTCCGTAATTGCAACTGATATAATTTTAACGCCACTTCCATTTACCTGCCTGTTTCTCAACATCTCAGCCACACAGTGAGCCCCGGTCATCGTCAATTTATCCTGCAGGTAATTTCCAATCGGCAAATTTAATAAATGGGTTACAGAACCACTATAGGTACCCATTCGGGAAGATTTGATTTAACTAAGTTTTACCATGATACAGCAAAATCACTCCTTCCGGAGTGCCCTGGCAGTACCCATTTTCCCGGTGTACCAACCGCTAACTTATGAAGTTTTACTTAACGAATCCCATTTTTAAACAATCATTTTGCCAGCAGTATATAAATCTTAATTTAGAAATATGATAAAACCGGGACCTGGAACCTTGTTGATAGCCGAGCCTTTTTTGAAAGATCCTAACTTTATGCGCACGGTTGTATTCCTTTGTGATCACCAGGAAGAAGGCAGTTTTGGATTTGTGTTAAACCGGGCTTATGAACACACGCTGAATGAGTTAATGAATGACCTGGACGAGCTGAAACTACCTGTTTTTACGGCGGTCCCGTTCAGATGGATACCATCCACTTCCTGCACCAATACCCCACCCTCATTCCCGGTAGCTTCCAGGTACTGGACGATATTTACTGGGAGGCGACTTTGAAACAGCTATCAATCTCATCCGCGAAGGATCGATTGACCCCGATAAAATACGGTTCTTTATTGGCTACTCCGGATGGGGCAGTGGTCAACTGAATGACGAATTAAAAGAAAACTCCTGGCTGACCACCGAAGCCACCCAGAAACTGGTATTTCACCGGCATACCGACGAGATCTGGAGAGATGCCTTAAAGCACCTGGGCGGTGATTATGAAATGATGGCCAATTTCCCGATAGACCCGCAATTGAATTAGGACAGTGGCAGTCGGCAATCGGCAATCGATTTGTTGGAATAGGTTGGTCCGTCTATTATCCTTAATGGACGATTAAATAGGTTTCAAATTACTTTCTATAAAAAACGAGGCCCCGCAAATCAATTGCAGGGCCTTTCTCATCAAACTTTCAGCACCTAAAAATCTATTGTAAGGGGAATTTTACACCAATACCGGCGCCCCAGTTATCCATTCCTTTTAAGTCATTGTAGTTGACCGGCATGTAATTGTAATCAGCCCGTACGGTAATACCAGCCGGACCACCTTTACGAAAAGGTATAAATACACCGGCTTCTGGCCTGGCCGCAAAGCCAAACTTATTCTTGCTATTTCCAAATTCGCCCAGGTACTGGCGGTAAAGGATGATATTACCACCCACACCAATACCTACATAAGGCTGCACAGCGGCTTGTGGCGTGAAATTATATTGCACCTGTGCCAATAAAGGAATAGCTTGTACCGAATTGGAAAGCACCGCCGAAATATCACCACCGCCTTCCAGCTTATATACTTGACGTGGATACTTCTGATAAAAATCCTGGAACCCTGTTCCAAAACCTACCGACAGTTTATCATTGATACCATATAACAGACTGGCTGCCCAGCTGCGATAACTTGTTTTATTGACAAAGTCCTTAAAATCGCCGGTGGGCGTATTGATGGAATAATTGATATTTACGTTCAATCGTCCCACCTGCGCCTGTGCCATACCAGCTGTAAAAAGACCGGCCATCAGCACTGCTATTATTTTATAGGAAGTTTTCATTGTTGTAATCTTTTTTTTGTTCGTGGAATTATTGATTCGCTTTAAAATAGGGAGACTGATCAAACAGGCTCTTGATATGATTGGGTACATTAGGGGTACGGAAAATGCCCGATCCACGAACCAATCCCATCCACACACCATTGATCTTTTTATCCGTACCTACATCTTTCAAATCGAGCGCATCAATAGAAAGTGCACCTTCCCTGATCTGGTAAGTACCATAATAAGCAGGGAACCCATAACCATAACCCGGGTAACCCCAATAGAAAGGATCCCAATAACCATAATAACTGCCCCAATAATCAGGATAGCTTACAATACCTGTATATGTATTGTAGATCCTGCTTACATTAATACCCAGATCGGGGTCCTGGCTTTTATTAACCAACGTATATCCTTGTTCCCCATCCGGCTTTTGATACTTGCTATAACGGCAGCATCAAAATCCGTCAGGGCTTTCTTATCCAGCTTATTATTATTGATGATGGATACCGAATCTACAATACTGAATGTTTTATAATGATTAAAAACAGCCGAACTATCGTAGTTGGTAATGTAAATGCGGCTTTCATCTTCTGTGATGTTGTTCAGTGGTTCTTTGGTACAACTTCCCAACAATCCCATGATCGAGACCGCGCTAATCGCTAAGAATATGTTTTTCATTGCGTTATTTTTTACGCTTATTAGACGGAAAAAGAGGTGCCAGGGTTTATCACAAAGGGATAGTTAACAGGGCTATAACAGTAATTAAATTTATATTAAAATGCAGGGGATTATAAACGAAATCTTATCAAATAAGATGTAGGCAATCCTACTTCACCTTCCTGCATAGCCACAAAATGATGAACCCAAGCAGTGATAAAAGCATCAGGGCAAAGCGCAGTCCGGTTTGATGAGCAATAAAACCAATCATAGGCGGGCCTACCAAAAACCAGAAAAACCTACGGTACTCACAGCTGCCAGGGCGGCGCTGGTACTCATAGTAGTTGTTTTGGCGCTCAAACTATATACTATAGGAATTACCGTAGCAACCCCAAAACCAATCAATCCAAAACCAACGATCACTACCGGCGGATAAGAAAAATAGTAGCCAATAACAAGCCTGCCGTAATGAGTGCACCATCCAACATCAAAGCCCCTTTATAACTCAACCTGCCAATCACCCCATCACCTACCAAGCGCCCCAAGGCCATCATGCAGGCAAAAACCATATAACCTGTGGTGCTTACATGGTGCAGATCGTTCAGTACTTGCTTGTAGTAAAGCGAACTCCAATCGGCCATCGCTCCTTCACAAATAGCACAACAAAAACAAATAGCCCCCAATAACCAAAGCGTTTTGTCGGGCCAGGCAAATATCTTCTGCTCTCCTGCAGGTTTCGTCCTCCGTATCAGATAGAAGACACCGCTGATGGATAATAGCACCACAATAATGGCCACTATTATAAAATGTTGGTTGGTAGTAGCACCCGTCTTCATGGTATAACCTCCCAACGCAGCCCCCATCATTGCTCCAATGCTCCATAAACCGTGAAAAGAAGACAGCAGGGATTTATTATACATTGCAGACTGTACCAATAGCGCCTGGGTATTCATGGCAATATTGAGTACATTACCACAAAAGCCAAAGAAGAATAAAGCAACAGACAAAAAGAACACGGTATTACTGTACCCAATGCACATCAATACCAGGACGTAACTAATGGCAGCACCAAAATTCATGATCCTGCTGCCCAGTACCGAAACAGCCCAACCCGCAAATGGTAAAGCCACCAGGGCGCCCAGCGGCAACATAAACAATACAGCTCCTAATTCAGCTTCATTTAAACTAAACTGCTCTTTGATAGCAGGTATCCTTGATGCCCAGGTAGCAAATACAAACCCGCATACAAAAAAGAAGCAGGAAGCGGCAATACGATGTATGAGGGGCTTGTTACTTATCATGTTTGCGCAAAGATAACCTCACTGGTATTGAGATAGATCAAAAGCAGGCGACCAGCTTTTGCAGCATGTTGTTTTCCGGACCATAAATCTACCAGCTATTCCATGTGAAATCTACTATGCCCCTGCAAAACCCCTCGATTTTCGGCCTTTTCTCCAATGGTAACCTGTCAATAGGCCGAGTGGTATAGTAATTGTTGCTTTGGGGCAGGTACATTAATCCGTATCGGGGCGCCCTGCAATGGCCGGCATCGCAGGGAAAAGTCGGCCCCTTGTTCTATACCCAAAATCGAACCTCTATGAAAACCACTTTACTCATGGCAGGCATCCTTATGTCTGTACTTGTATCCGGACAACAGGTAGCCAAAGGCCTGGTTGCCACCAATGGCGAATCAATCGGCTTTTACCAGTACACACCTGTTGATTACAATCCCACCGGCCCCAAGTATCCCCTGATCATTTTCCTGCATGGCATGGACGAACGTGGCAACGGCACCACCGAGCTACCAAAGGTTACCATAAATGGTATTCCTAAATACATTAAGGCCGGTCATAAAATGCGTTTCTTCTGGAATGGTAAATGGCAAACTTTCCTGGTATTAGCGCCACAGCTTAGCAACTCTTATCGCTGGTGGCAAAATTTCTATACCGAAGAAATGATCAAATATGCCAAGGCCAACCTCAATATAGATACCAATCGTATTTCCCTGTTGGGACTTAGTTTGGGTGGCGGTGGTACCTGGGATTTTGCAGCCCAGTCGGTTGAAAAAGCCAAACAACTCAATGCGATAGCCCCCTGCTGTCCTACTTGTCAAACCAATGGGTACTGCCCAATTGCCGAAGCCAATTTACCCTTGTGGGCCTTCCATGCACAAAATGATGGCACCACGCCGGCCAACTGTACCAGCACCATTGTTAATTACATCAATGATAACTGCCGGGCAGCCGCAAAAGCCTATGTAACCATTTGGCCTGATGGCGGACATGGTGTTTGGGACAGGGCCTATGATACGGTATACAGGTGGCAAAATCCCAACGTATATGAATGGTTGCTGGGACAGGACAAAAGCAAACCGGTGAATAAACGTCCGGTACCCAATACTGGTCCTAATTTCACCATCTCTACCTCGCCGGGCTTTGCTTATCTCAGTGGTGCCCGTTCTACCGATGAAGATGGCACCATCCAACGTTATATCTGGAAACAGGTATCAGGGCCCGTTAACGGCGCCCTGACCAATTCAGTATCCACCAATGGATTAACCCGCATCAATGGCCTTACTACGGCTGGCACCTATGTTTTTGAATTGACGGTGGTAGATGACCGGGCCGATTTTGTGAAGAAAACCATCACCATAACCGCAATCAATGGAACAGCACCCAATATCCCCCGGTTACAGAAGCCGGCATCAATATTACCACGGGCCTACCTTCTACCAGCTTACATGGCAGTGATTCCTATGATCCCGACGGCTCGGCATTGACCTACAAATGGACCCAGATAGGCGGCCCTGCAGTGTATACATTATCCAGTGATGCAGTAGCCAATCCCGATCTCACCAACCTGCTGGTTGGTACTTACCAGTTTCAACTGGAAACGACTGATGATAAGGGAGCCAAAACTCAAGACCTGGTATCCGTTTTTCTTCGGCTATGACTTTGTCAACCAAATTAACCTGGTTCAAGGGCAGTGCTCAATCGGGCCAAACCCGCTTAGTATGGGCTACTGCACAGGAAGAAGACAATGACCATTTTGATATTGAGCGCAGTGCCGATGGCAAAAACTTTACAGCTGTTGGAACTGTACAAGCGGCCGGCAATAGCCTGCAACAACAACAGTATTCCTTTACCGATGCCCAGGAATATGGTGGTGTTTGGTATTATCGCCTGAAACTGGTCAATGCCAGCGGAAAAACCACCCAATATTCAACGGTAGTACGGGTTGAGAATAACCGGGCAGCCGCAAAGTTCGGGTATTTCCCAAATCCGGTCCAGGACCAACTCACCGTGCTGATAAATGATAACCATAAAGGGTTGTTACAACTACGCTTGTTGAGCATGGATGGCCGGATCATACTGCAGAAACAGTGGATGAAGAAGGAAGAATTGATCACCACCGTGATGGACGTTAAGCAGCTATTACCGGGTATTTACCTGGTGGAAGTAACGATTGGTAACCAGTTACGAGAGATCAGGAAGATCATTAAGGAATAAACGCAGATAATCGCTGATTTTGCTGATTGGCATGGATTACGCTGATTAATACCAATGAACAATAAAACGTTTTTGCATCGAGACCATAACCATGAATGTTGATTACACCGCCGGGCCGCTTTGTGCGGCCTGGCTCTTTATGACTGTTTGTTAAGTATTGACAGCCGGAATTAATATTTATATTCGTTGGGTTAAATAGCCATTCAATATGAAAGCAACCAAACCCATAAGAGCATCCCTACTGGCCTTACTGATTACCTACTGCCTCCAGGCACAAAACAGCGCCCCGCTTAACATCATGCTGAAAACAAATCATCCGCGGGAGGTTCAAACCAAAGAACAACTATTGCGACTGATGAATGAATATGATCTGTCGGGATGGACCTTTACCAATACGGTTACTATTGAAAATGGATTCAATGTAATTCCACATAGCCATCCCATATTAACCCTGAATACCCGGCACTTGAGAGACGATGAATTGTTACTGGCTACCTACCTGCATGAACAGTTACATTGGTTTCTGGACACGGCTGCCGGAAGCGAGGGGGCGTATAAGGAAATAAGAACGCTCTTTCCTCATCCCAAAACAGCTATTCCCCAAGGTAGTGGCGACAGTACCAGCACCTGGTACCATATAATGATTTGCTACCTCGAATACAGGTCATTGGTACAGTTCATCGGAGAATTGAGAACCTTCCAGGTGATCAACTTCTGGCAACAGGATCATTATACCTGGATCTATAAAATGGTATGGGATAACAGACAAAAGCTGGAAGGCATCGTCCAAAAGCACCGGTTAATTCCTTGACTATATGTTTGAACACCTTTTAAAGTAAATGACTTAGCTCAAGGAGCATTGATTATTGACGACTCTTCTGGGTTCCTGCCTAATCAAGGAGTGCTTTACTTGCCGGTCCATAGACCAAAAATAATCAATAATTCAATAATCACCTAAACGGCTGATAGAACGCATGCGAAGCCAACGCCAGCATGGGCTTATCGCCACTGGTATCGCCATAGCAATACACTTCTTTGTAAGCTGTGAGGTCGTATGCCTCTTTAATACGGCGTACTTTTTCTTCCCCGTGGCAGTTATTCCCTTTTATCTTACCGGTGATTTTATTTTTACTTACTTCCAGTTGAGTAGCCAGCAGGGGCAGGTTGAGGGTTGCACACCAGGGCTGTAGCCAGTTTTCGGGAGAAGCGGAAACGATCACCACTTCAGCGCCCGCTTTTTTTAACTGTTCTATTTCTTTCAACGCTTTTTACGCAACAGGCCGGGTATTTTCTCGGCAGCAAAGGACGTACAACATTGGCTAAACTGCTCAACCGTCACCCGGCCAAAGAAAAGCTTCAATACCTTTTCCTTAGCGGTTTGGTTAGAAATAATGCCGGCCTTATAAGCAACCAGGTAAGGACTGTGCAACAGGAAACCCAGGTAAAACTTAGCTTTCCCATGCCTGTATTTGATGATCTCCAACAAGGTGTCCTTGGTGGTAATCGTTCCATCAAAATCAAAAAATGCAATAAGCTGACTCACAATTTCAGTTTTTTGAACATGAATTCTGGAATACGCTTGATGATCAGCATGATCCACCGCCAAAACCATTTTACATACACCACATTCTTTTTCTTCGCCACGGCTTTATACACTGTATTGGCAACCGCCTCTGGCTGGGCTGTTAATAAGGGCGGCAAGCTGATGTTTTCTGTCATTCGCGTATAAACAAACCCTGGCTGCACACTCACTACATGAACATTTTCATGGAATAGCCGGTTGCGCAGGCCCGATAAGTAAGCGGTAAAACCTGCTTTGGCGCTGCCATAGATATAATTGCTTTGCCTGCCCCTTTCACCGGCTACCGAACTGATACCGGCAATTACCCCTTTATGCTGAGCAGCATAGTAATTGCTTACGACATTGAGGATGGATACCGCGCCTGTATAGTTAGTATGGATGATCTTTTCACTTTCGGCCCAATGCGTACGAGCCGTTTCATTTTCGCCCAGGTAGCCAAATACACATACTGTAATATCGGGCTTTACTGGTAACTGATCGAAGAATGCCTGGTGAGAGTTGAAGTTAAGCGCATCAAATTCATGTGCTGTACAACTGGTATTGTAGCGGATGCTGATATCCGATTGCAGGGCTTTAAGCCGTTGTACATTGCGGGCAGCCAATTGAATGGCATGACCTTCGGCCGCATACTTTTTAGCAATGGCCATCGCCATATCAGATGCTGCACCAAGTATTAAAATAGTCGACATGAAATGCTAAACATTGTTTTAGTAGAAGTAAAAGAAACTGTTGCCAATTACCGGCATCCGGGGCACTAGGTCAGCAGCAGCCGGTCCGATTGCGTAGAACGTATCTTACCGTCCGGGTTATATTTTTTACAATGGCTTTAAATTCTTCCAGGCGGGGATACCCTGCTTCCAGCACCTGGGGTTTCATACGGGCATCTTTACTCATGTACAGGCGGCCACCGTATTTCAATACGATCTGATCCAGCTCATCCAGGAATTCAAAAGCCCTTTACGTACCGGAATGTCCAGTGCCAACGTATATCCTTCTTCGGGGAAGGAGATCATGCTTTCCTGTTTGCCAAATACTTTCAGCACAGCCAGGAAAGAGCCAATGCCCTTATCGCTGATGCGTTGCAGTATTTCGATCAATCCCTGCTTGGCATGCATGGGCACTACAAACTGGTATTGTATAAATCCTTTTTGCCATACCCCGGTTCCAATGCAAAATGGCATCCAGCGGGTAATAGAAAGGCTCATACCCTACTACATTGTTGATCTCCTTTTTGAAGTTCCTGCCGTAGTACAGGAAGTTAAATGCTTTAACCGTAAAGGTATTCAGTACCCAGGAAGGCAGGTTGAAAGGGAAAGTGATCTGTTTCTTTTTAGGCAGCTGCAAAGGGGCTTTGCGCTGCTTGTCGTTGAGGTCATTCACCGTGGCATGCTCACCCAAAATCAGGATACTCCGTCCAAACCCTTTGCCTTTTTTGAGGCAATCGATCCAGGCCACCGAGTACGTATAATCCTTGTATTCATCAAAAGGCGGATGATATGTTCCAGGTTATCTGCCTTGATCTGCTTTTTTGCCTGATATAGGAGGTCTCGATCTTTTTAAGCCTGAATTTCACCCGGCTGATCATCCCTGTAAGGCCCATACCGCCGCAGGTTGCTTCAAAAGATCAACATGCCGGGTGGGTGAGCAGGTGATGAGCTGGCCATTGGCCAGTACAATATCCATATCTACAATATGGTTGGAGAAAGAGCCATCCACGTGGTGGTTTTTACCATGCACATCACTGCCTACGGCGCCCCCTACGGTAATAAATTTGGTACCCGGTGTTACCGGCAGAAACCAGCCCTTGGGCACAATTACTTCAGTAATTTATCCAGCACCAGGCCACTCTGACATTCAAAAACCCCTTGCTGCACATCAAAAGAAAGGATCTTATCGTATTTGAGGGTAGAAATGGTTTGTACACCCAGGAAGCATCACCATAACAACGGCCATTACCACGGGGAATAAAGCCGTTAGTGGTCTTCACTATTTGCTGCAACTGGTCGTCAAAGCTGAACTGTTGTTCATTACTTTCCATCACGGGGTAATTTCCCCAGTTGGCAATTTCTTTTTCATGCGAATAGTCGTTTTTATTTTTCGAATACAGTGATATCCTTCAAATAAAGGATAAAATAAAAACTGGCTATCCATAGAACGAGGGTAAGCTGAATAAAACGGTCTTTATAAAGGATTTCGGTGGGTGAGCCTGCTTTGTTCAATACAAAAGTGATCTGCAAATATCGCATAATACCGGCGATCACGAACAGGGATGTATAATATAAACGGTGACCAAACTCTTTGTACAAGGCGCCTGATACGGTGTAATTGATATAGGAAACAATCAGGATGGCGCAGAAAAGCCCCAGCAGGGTATTGAGGAATTCCAGGCTATACCCTTTAATGGCTTTCCGCATATCGGTGCCGGTAGCAACCTTCAGCATCACATCATCCCGGCGTTTGGCAATGGCCATGAACAGGGCCAGCAGGAAGGTCATGATCACCAGCCATTCGGTGATATGGATATTTCCCAGGGAAGCGCCTCCTTTTACCCGCAATACAAAACCTGTTGACACGATCAGGATATCTACAATGGATATATTTTTCAGGCCAAAACAGTAGCCCAGGTTCAGCAGATAATAAATGCCGGTGATGAACAGGAACTTGAAGGAGGGGTCAAGCAGGTAACTCATACCCAGGCCGGCAATTGCCAGCAGGATACAAATGACCAATCCTGTTCCTTTCTTTACTTTGCCGGAGGCCAGTGGCCGCTTGCTCTTTTGGGGTGCTTGCGGTCGTCCTCAACATCCCTGTAATCGTTAATAATGTAAATACTACTGGCAAGGAAGCTAAAAGCAAAAAAGCCGCCAATCAGCAACAAAAATTGCTCTTTGAACTCCGAGGGGTTAAACAGTTTACCTGCAAAGAAAGAGGGGATGAACAGGAAAAGGTTTTTTGCCCAGTCTTTAGGTCGTAATAATTTGATATAATCCCGCATTGAACGTCAATTCCGGGCACAAGATACAGCACAAAAAGCGCCCCTGCAAGCCCCCGGGGCAATCGGCAGGCAGGAATTAAAGAATAATTTACAGGCAGGCTTCAATTTACCCACTCCCCCTTAGTATCAGAAACACAGCTTTTTATAATCAAAGTACAATTACTTGCAATTTATTTTTCCATAGGCTACTTTCGCGTAACCTTAAACCGGCTTTCGGTACGCTTCACTACATTCAACCGATATGAAAAGAATTCTTTCCTCCGCAGAGTTACTGGTCATCGTGATTATTGCCATGGTGCCTGTATTTGCCAGCTTTCCCTATCGCATTAATATTTTTCTTTCCTGGGAAGGCGCCTACCGGATGTACCAGGGGCAGGTACCCTATAAGGATTTCGGCATGCCGGTGGGATACATGTATTGGGTAATTCCCGCCACCTTCTTTAAAATATTCGGGCCCCAGCTTATTACCCTTATCAAGGCCCAGGCATTTCTTAACCTATTGGCCGGATTGGCATTCCGCTCTATTTTCAAGAGCCTGGGCGTGCAGCCAGGCATCCGTTTTGCCGCCGTACTGGTATTCTGCCTCTCCTATACCTTTTTCAATTATTGGCCCTGGTACAACCATACGGTAATCGTATATGAGCTGATCGGTTTGGCCTTCCTCATGCATTTTATCTTCTCCCCATCCACCGGCAAGTGGCAGTATGCCTCCCTGGTGACTTCGGGCTTTTTCATATTCTGCTCCTTCTTTACCAAACAGGATGGCGGCGGGCTGGCCCTGCTTATTTGCCTGGCCTTATTGGGTTATATCGCCCTCTCCGAAAAGAAATGGCTGCCACTCCTGGTCTTTATCGCTTCGGTATTCATTACCGGCCTGGCCATGATACTGCCGGTAACCGGCACTTTTGGCTACTGGTTCAACCATGGCCAACCGCCCCATAGCTCCCGCATGTCGATCAGCGATATTTTACGCGATTTCCTGGCAGGCTCCCAATGGCTAAAATTCTACCTATTCCTTATTGTATTGCTGCTGATGGTAGCCATTAAGAACTGGAAAGCGTTTTGGCTCAACAAACAGCAAATGATCTTTACGCTGCTTACCCTGGGTATCCTGGCACAGGCCGCTATTTTCCAGGTAACAAGCTATGTACCGGTCGACAACAATATCTTCTTCCACAGCTTTGCTTTTGTGTTCATTCTTTCTTTGCTCTCTTTATTGCTGCCCATACAATTCGACAGCTGGAAACCCGTCATCATTTGTGCTGCCGGGGTCATGCTCTGGTGGAGTCATGTTTACTGGCGCTACATCGACCGTTTTGTATTGAAAGGAAGCGGTGAATCTTATACCACCATGACTCATGAAGGGCATATCTATGCCGACGTAGTGAACCGCAATACCTACATGATCAATCTTGACACCACCGATATTCCCCTCGACCAATGGCGTACCCCCAAGCTGAAGTCATTTGAAAAAGTACTCCTGCCCAATCCCACAGTAGATGGTATTGAACGCCTGATGAATATGGACCTGGTTCAACATGGCAAGAACCTGAATGTGCTCAACATGAGTGAGTTGACGCCCCTGGCAGCCGAAATACCTTACGAGTTGGAACGTGGTCCCGAATATCCCCTCTGGTTCCATAAGGGCGTAGGTATGTTCGATAAGGAAACCAATATGTTCATCAACCGTATTCAAAACAAACATTATGACCTGGTTTTGTTTGAATACATTCCTTACCTCAACAATTTCTATCCCTTTAAAATACGGGAAGCATTACAAGCCAACTATAAGAAAGTGGATGTATTTGTAGCGCCCCGCAAACCCAGTACCGATGCCTGGGTGGAAGTATATGTGAAGCCATAAGTTGATAGCCCGTAATTGGTTACCGGATGGTTATCAGCCTGGCAACAGGCATATAAAGGGATTAATTTAGTATATTTAGTAAAATTAATCCCATGAAATATCTCCTGTTATCTTTGACTATGATCGGCTGCCTGTTACACCTGCCAGCAGGCGCTCAACAGGAACAGGAAAGGCTGGACCTGCCGGGTGATAACCTGAATCTCTACGCAGTCCTGAAGCTTTTCCAGTCTTCTGAAACCCTGGAAGGATTTGAAAGAGCCCTCAATGATCAATCCAACAATATCAACAACCTCGACCTGGATGGAAATAACGAAACTGATTATATACAGGTAAGTGATAATGCAGAAGGCAATATCCACAACATTATTCTGAAGGTGGCCATGAGCCGTAATGAAGACCAGGATGTGGCAGTGATCGTTGTAGAAAAGACAAAGACGGTCAGGCCAAAATCCAAGTAATAGGTGATGAAGACCTGTATGGTAAGGACTATATCGTTGAACCCAATTATAGTTCGGGCACCAATACCAGCGGCGAAACACCCAATCCGGGTTATTCGGGCAATGCCAGTACTGGCAGCGCCCGCGCCGACAATAACAATGCCACTGTTCAATATACCACTACCTACCAGGTAGCTACCTGGCCCATTGTGCTGTTCATGTATCAGCCCGTATACATAGGTTGGCGCTCACCCTGGTATTGGGGTTATTATCCACCTTATTGGCGGCCCTGGCGGCCTTTTTACTGGCACCAGTACTATACCTATCATTACTATTGGGACTATTATTATTTTGGGCATTACCGTCGTTGGCACTATTACCGTTTTCCCGGCTGGCGCAACCGCTATTATGGCAATGGCGGCTTCAGGCGGCGGGCCCCCATCTACCAAACCCGGTTGCAGCGAGGCGACTTCCGCACCACCTATTCCCGGCCCGACCTTGCCCGCGAAGGCTCGGCCATGTTCAAAAGAGATCATCCCAAAGCGCCTTCCGTCAACAATAAACTGCCCGCCTTCGATAATGGTGGCCGGCCAGTGATGACCCGGCCAGCCGTTACGCGGCCTACCCGGCCCGGTACGACCACCCTGGCACCACCCGGCCTGTTACACGGCCCACCAACCCAACAACCAGACCGGTGACCCGGCCTGCCCCCAATCCGGGAAGCGGCACCCGACCCACCACCCGGCCATCGCAACCTACCACCCGGCCAACGACAAGGCCTACGCAGCCCACTACCCGTCCGGCTACCCGGCCTTCCACCCAACCCACTACCAGACCCACCACCCGTCCCGCAGGCCAAACCCGACCGGTTACACGGCCAGCACAGAAGCCGGGTTCATAAACCTTAAAGACGAGTAAAAAATATTCAACCATCAACAAATCTGAAAAATCATAATATCGTACATAAAGGCGGATCACCCCGGGAATGGATATACACTAAGCTTGAAAAACGGAATCAATGCATTTGGACAGGTACGATTGCCAGGCTGTTGAAGGCACCGATAGCTTTGTTTTTGAAAGTATTGGCCCTAAAGGAGCCATCAAAAGGTGGTTAACTACCAATTAATGCCATGGCATATAGGTCATATTCAGGTAGTTAACCTTGCTTTTGGAGATTGGAACCAGGAGGCACAAACAATAGATGACCTGGTTATTTCCAATAACAATGACCGTGATAAGGTATTGGCTACAGTTGCATTTACTGTATTAAGCTATACTGAAAAATGTGGCAATATAGCTATTCATGCAGTAGGTGCTACGCCTACCAAAACCAGGCTTTATCAAATGGGTATCAACGCCTACCGGCTGGAAATAGAAAAAACATTCCTGATCTTCGGCTTCATTAAAGATGAATGGTATCCGTTTCACTCCGGTATCAATTATGAAGCTTTTTTAATATTTAAAAATAATCGTAAATTCGATTAATCAAAAAAGAGGTTGCTATGTCATCCAAATTTTCCAATGAGTTAAACAATGCGAAAGGCAAGTGGAAGGTGGCTACTGTTAAGGACACAGTAGATTATAGCAAGGATGAGTTTTTTATAAAGAAAGCTGAAAAAGCAAATGAAATTCTTTCCAAATCCAAGAAAGTTCTACCCAATGGTATGATTCTAAGAAGAATAGAGCAATAATCAGAATACAACCTATCTAAATAATTCCAGCCTCCAACCAGAAGGCTTTTTCATGCCCTCATCTGTCCAACACTCTCTATCACAATGGTGTCAGAATAGCAGGGATATGGTAGGATACCAGCTCCGTTACTTCACTGTAAAAAGTCAGGTAAACAACCACTCCTTATCTTAACAAAAAAAGGGGTAAACACCGGTCAAATAGACCCGCCACCCCATTTTTGTCCGAGTTTGGTCCCTGTTTGGTCCGTCTTTGGTCCCTGATTGGTTGGAAAAAGATTGCCTTAAGGTTGTCTTAACCTAGCCTTAAGGTAGGCACTTAAAGCGCACTTACTAAGGGTTGATCATGCAGCGAGGCTACTAAAAACACCAGGAGCCTCCCAAATCAGGGTTCAGACACTTACATTTGCGCAAAGAATTCACTATCAGCAGCAGGGGCACAAATATCCTGGCCAGTCCAATTGAATACCTGAAGGGGGTAGGCCCCCATCGGGCCGAGCTTTTGCAGAAAGAGCTGGGAATCTTCACGTTCAAAGACCTGCTGGAGCATTTTCCCTACCGGCATATCGACAAAACCAAGGTGAGCCTTATCCGGGAAATTGGGCCACAAACTGATTTTATCCAGATTGCCGGACGCATTACCAGCATGGGTATTATGGGCGAAAAACGGTCCAAACGGATGGTCGCCGAAATCAAAGATGCCTCAGGCATATTGGAGCTTACCTGGTTCCAGGGCATTACCTGGATCGAAAAATGCTGGTGGTAGGTAATTCCTACCAGGTATTTGGAAAAGTAAGTTTTTTCCAGGGCGCCCCTCAAATGACCCATCCCGAAATTGAGCCCCTGGCAGAGGAGTCGCCCAGTGCCCGGAATTTCCTGGAACCGGTATACTCTACTACCGAAAAATTAAAAGCCCGGGGCCTCGGCGCCCGGCAGATCGCCAAACTTACTCAGGGGCTTTTCATGCACCTGGGTGAAAAAGAACTGCCAGAAAACCTGCCCGATTATATATTACAACCGCTCAATTGGTGCCCCGGTACCGGGCCATTAGCCATATACATTTCCCCCTTCTACCGAAGCCTGGCAACAAGCCATGAACAGGCTCAAATTTGAAGAGTTCTTCATCGCCCAGCTAAGAATGCACCTGGTCAAGGCCAAAAGGCACCGCTATTCCAGGGGAGTCGTTTTTGGTCAGGTAGGCGAACTTTTCAATACTTTCTACGAAAAATACCTGCCCTTTGAACTTACAGGGGCGCAGAAAAGGGTGATCAAGGAAATCCGGAAGGATACAGGCAGCGGCAAACAAATGAACCGCCTGCTGCAGGGTGATGTAGGCAGTGGCAAAACCATTGTAGCCCTGCTGGTTATGTTACTGGCTGCCGATAATGGCTATCAAAGCTGCCTGGTAGCCCCCACAGAAATATTGGCCCGCCAGCATTTTGCCGGCCTCACCAAACTATTGAAAGACCTGCCGGTGAATATCCGGATCCTCACCGGTTCAAGCAAAGCAAAAGAACGCCGGGAGATCCTGAAAAAGCTGGAAGCAGGTGAGATACAATTACTGGTGGGCACCCATGCAGTAATAGAAGATACGGTGGTGTTCAAAAACCTGGGTATGGCCATTGTAGACGAGCAACACCGCTTTGGAGTAGCTCAAAGGGCCAAATTATGGGGCAAGGCCTCCATCCCACCCCATATGCTGGTGATGACAGCCACCCCATTCCACGCACCCTGGCCATGACGGCCTATGGTGACCTGGATTATAGTATCATGGACGAATTACCTCCCAACCGAAAACCCATTTTAACCGTACATCGTTATGATACGGCGCGCAGCCAGGTAATGGGTTTCATCAAGGCCGAAATTGCACAAGGCAGGCAGGCTTATATCGTGTTCCCCCTCATCGAAGAATCGGAGAAACTGGATTATGAAAATCTCATGAAGGGATATGAAAATGTGAAAGCTTATTTCCCTGAGCCCAAATACTGGATGAGCATGGTGCATGGCCGTCAAACCACCGATGTGCGGGAAACGAATATGCAACGTTTTAAGAACAACGACACTCAAATTCTGGTAGCAACCACCGTGATCGAAGTGGGTGTAGATGTGCCCAATGCCAGTGTAATGGTGATTGAAAATGCAGAGAAATTTGGCTTATCACAATTACACCAGTTGCGTGGACGTGTAGGACGGGGTGCTGAAAAGAGTTTTTGCATATTATTAACAAGCACCAAGCTCAACAATGATGCGCGTGAGCGGTTAAAGACGATGGTGGAGACAACGGACGGGTTCAAAGTGGCGGAAAAAGACTTAGAATTGCGCGGACCAGGAGATATTGAAGGTACCCGGCAAAGTGGCCTGCTGAATTTCAAACTGGCCAATATTGTAGAAGACAGGCAATGGCTGGAAGCAGCCCGGACAGTGGCCGAAAAGATTGCAGAAAATGATCCCGATCTTACTGCTGCAGAAAACGGGCGACTAAAGGAATACCTGCAATCATTACAAGGTAAAACAGCCTGGAGTAAGATTTCGTAATTTGCATTTCAAGTTCAACAAACGATCTATACAGTATTCAATATCCGGTGAAAAAAACGCTACTCTTTATTAGCCCCATAATCGACTGTTTATACTGCTTAAAAATTGGATTAAAAACCCCTTGGTACCTATAAGAACCGGGGCGAATTGACGTTTTTATTAAGTAATTTGTAAAAAATAAATCTTTGGGTAGGAAAAGTTTGATAGTTACTGTGCTTCTCATAGCCGCCACCCTACAGATTGCTGCACAGAGTGGCTCTTCGGCTTTTGAATTCACAGAAAATAAAGGTCAATGGGATAAACAGGTGCGCTTCAAAGGTGAAGTATCCGCCGGCGCCTTTTATATTCAAAAGAATGGCTTTACCGTAGTACAGCACAATGGGGATGACCTGAATAATTTCTTTCGCCGTCACCATAAAGTGGATGCGCAAGGAGGTGGCGGTGGCGGGATCAGCCGGCCCGACCGTGGCCCCAATAGCAAGCCGGGAAAACCAGGCACCGGGCAACCTGCTCCTACGCCTACCGGTCCTGTGGTCCGGTCTCATGCCTACCGGGTACAGTTTCTGGGCGGCGATGAGAACAGTGTGGTAGTGCCCGACAAACAAGTCCAAACCAATACCAGCTATTTTATTGGCAATGATCCTTCCAAATGGGCCGTTAATGTATCCGTCTATCAGGCCATCGTTTACAAGAATATCTATCCCAATATTGATATTCGCTATTATTCCGAATATGGCCGCCTGAAATACGACCTCATTGTACATCCCGGTGGTGAAGTGAGCAATATTGCTATGAAATACGAAGGGGCCGACAAAATATCGGTTAAGAACAATGAACTCATCATTAAAACCTCTGTAGGTGAACTGAAGGAACTATATCCTTATACTTACCAGTTTGATATGACCACCGGCAAAAAGAAGTGACCTGTAACTATGAACTGGTGGATAAAAATACGGTGAAGTTCAGGGTGGCCAACTATTCTAAGACAAGTACGCTGGTAATTGACCCTACACTGGTATTCTGTTCCTTTACGGGCAGTCCGGCCAACCAATATGGTTATACGGCCACACCAGGCCCGGATGGCTCCCTGTTTTCGGGAGGCATTGTTTTTGGCAATGGTTTTCCCACTACGCCCGGCGCTTATCAAACCGGATATGTGGGTGGCGATAATGTGAATAGCCTGGGCGGTATTGATATGGGCATCTTTAAATTCACACCCGATGGCCGGCGTTCTTATGCCACCTACCTGGGTGGTAATAGAAACGATTACCCGCATAGTCTCATCGTCGACGGGCAAGGCAACCTGGTCGTAATGGGAAAAACCTATTCTTCCAACTGGCCAGGTACTGTAAGGGGTACAGGTGGCGGAGCTGATATTGCTGTAGCCAAATTGAATGCTACCGGTACCGGCCTTATCGGCGCTTTACGCATCGGTGGTAGCGGCGATGATGGCGTAAACATCAAGAACCAGATTGAAGGTGGCGGACAGAAAACATCTACCGTACGTTTTTATGGCGATGATTCACGCAGTGAAGTAATACTGGACAATAACAACAATATTTATATCGCCGCTCAGACGCAATCTACTAGTGGCGGTAGCCTGTTTCCCGTCACCGGGGGTGTATTCCAGGGTACACCAGGAGGCAGACAGGATGGTGTGGTGATCAAGATCAACCCTTCCTGCAATGATATTATATGGGCCAGTTACCTTGGTGGCGCCAATGATGATGGCGCTTTTGTATTGGCCCTGAATCCGCTCAACAATGAATTGTATGTAGGCGGTGCCACAACCGATGGCACACGCTTTCCCGGCGCCAATAGCCCGGGCGCTTACCAGGGTACTTACCAGGGCGGTATAGCCGATGGTTTTGTATCGAGGATATCCAATAACGGCGCTTCGCTTATCAGTACTACCTTTTTTGGGCACCGGCTTTTTTGATGCCGTATATGGCCTTAAATTCGATAGGGCAGGTATCCCCTATGCTATGGGTGTTACAGAAGGGGCCTGGCCGGTATTGAATGCCGCCTATAGCATTGCTAATTCGAAACAATTTATCGTTAAACTGAAAGCCGATCTCACGGGACTTATTTATTCCACTGTTTTTGGTAATGGTTCGGCAAGACCCAATATATCACCGGTAGCCTTCCTGGTTGACCGTTGTGAGAATGTGTACATCTCTGGCTGGGGTGGCTGGCTGGAGCCCGGCAGCGATCCTTACCAAATGGATGGTGTAGGCAATATGCCCACCACGCCGGATGCCATCAAACTGACTACTGACAATCGCGATTTTTACTTTATCGTGATCAAGCGTGATGCCTCGGAATTATTGTATGGTACCTATTTTGGGCAAAGTGGCGGTGAAGGGGAACACGTAGATGGTGGTACCAGCCGTTATGATGCCCAGGGTGTGATTTACCAGGCCATCTGCGCCAACTGTTTTGGTTCACAGGAGTATCCCATTACCCAATCCTTTCCCACAACGCCGGGTGTTTGGGCCGAGCGTAATGGCAGTCCCCAATGTAACCTGGCCGCTGTTAAGATCGCCTTCAATTTTGCCGGCGTAGCTTCGGGGCCCAAAGCATTTTTTAATAACCTCCCCGATACGGTAGGCTGTGTACCCTTTACCCTCCAGTTCAGGGATACGGTACGCAATGCCAAATCCTATGAGTGGGATTTTGATGGCGATGGCGTTACCGACCGCATCACCACCAACTTTGAGGAATCCTTTACGTTTACTACCATAGGCACTTACCGGGTACGCCTGATCGCTGTTGATCTTTCTACCTGTAACCAGCGGGATACCGCCTATGTTACTATCCGGGTAAGAGACGATCCGGCTGTTATTGACTTTGATGCAGTGAAAGACGGCCCCTGCGAATCCCTGGGTTTCAATTTCATCAATAATTCCACCCCCCGGCAAGTAAACCATTTGGTGCCACCAGTTTTGCCTGGGATTTTGGTGATGGTACGCCCATTGTACCTACCAGTAAAGATCCGGTGAAGCACTATTTTACAGCGCCCGGCACTTATCCCATCCGCCTGATCCTGCTGGATACCAACTATTGTAATGGGGGCGACTGGAAACAGGTCAATTTAGGGGTAGTAGCTAATGTGGAAGCCAGGGTAGAAACGCCCAAGATGGGTTGCGCTCCGTATGATGCCTATTTCAACAATACCTCCCTGGGCGGGCACGATTATTTATGGGATTTTGGTGATGGAACTACATCCACAGAAATGAGCCCCACCCATCGATACGATGTTATTGGCACTTATAATATCAGGTTGATCGTGATAGACTCCAATACTTGTAACAAAAGAGATACCCTCGATTTCAGTATTGTTGTCAACACCAAACCCACCGCTGCATTCAGTGTTACGCCTATACCACCCCAGGTGAATAAACCCACCATTTTCCTGAACCAATCAATTGGTGGCAAGGAATACCACTGGTTCTTTGGCGATGAAGATTCTACCAAAACCTTTACCATGGAAAATGTATCTCATCAATACAATACAACTGGTAAGTTTACGGCTAAGCTGATCACCTATAATGAATTTGGCTGTACGGATACGGCCCTGCGCACGGTGGAAACCCTGATCGATCCCCTATTGGATGTACCCAATGCCTTTACACCAGGCAGGGGTAATAAGAGCAGTATTGTGAAAGTGGCAGGATTTGGGATCGATAAGATGACCTGGCGTATCTATAACCGTTGGGGACAAAAGGTATTTGAAACTACCAATCGCAACCAGGGATGGGACGGCACCTTTGGAGGCAAGCTGCAACCCATGGATGTATACACATATACCCTGGATGTGGTGTTTACTGATGGTAGACCTTTGCGAAAAACGGGCGATATAACTTTGATCAGGTAAAGAATAATGATTGGTAAAGCCAACCGGAACAGCGGGGATAAACGTATATTGTATAAGCATAGGTTGTAAAGGGATTCTGCAATCGAAATATTAAAAATTGACTATGTGTGAGCCAAGCGGAATGAATCAGGAAGCAGCAGGCGATTCTGCCGGTACAATGTCATATTGTATCAAAACCGCCCTCTTTTTTATGCTGAGCGGGCTACTGATCAGCACTCGATCGGCCGCGCAAGACTTACACTTCTCCCAATGGTTCAATTCTCCGCTTACTACCAATCCGGCCAATACAGGTTTTATTCCGGATGCTGATTACCGTATCGGCGCCAATTACCGCAACCAGTGGTCCAATGTGATGGCGGTTCCTTATAAAACTTACAGCATCTGGGGCGATGCCCAGGTATTCCGCAACCGCATTGAAAGCGGCTGGCTGGGATTGGGTGGTGTAATATTGCGTGATGTAGCAGGTTCCAGCCAACTCACTTCCACCAAAGTGTATGCCTCGGCTGCCTACCACCAAATGCTCGGTATATCGCACCTGTTATCAGCCGGTTTTAACGTGGGCTGGTCCAACAAACGCATCAATACCAGCGCCCTGAAATTTCCAGACCAGTTCGATGGCAAGTTCTTCGACTCTAATTTCCCTTCAGATGGTATTCCCGAAGCCACCAATATCAATTATTTTGATGTGCAAGTGGGCCTCAACTACGCTTTTTTTTCCTAGTGATAAGGTCTACGTCAACGGCGGCGTGAGCGCCTGGCATATCAACAGGCCGCGGGAATCATTTTTTAGTAAAGACCCTGCAGGCTACGACTCACGTATATCACCCCGCTACAATGCCTTTGCCAATGCCAGTCTGAAGGTAACCGATGAGGTGATCCTGAATCCCATGGCCTATTACAGCTTACAGGCCAAATCGAATGAACTGGTGGCTGGCGCTTATGCACAGTACAATTTATCCGGCGAAGGGGAGAAATGCAAGTATTGGGCGGTTTATACTACCGCAACGGCGACGCCTTTATTCCCATGATCGGTTTTGAATACAAAAATATACGGCTTACTTTCACTTACGATGCAACTACTTCCTCTCTGAAACAATACAATAATACCCGGGGCGCCTACGAATTTGCGTTGATGAACCGGGGATTTTATGACGAGTACAATGGGGACAAAAGGCAATCCTTGTGTCCAACATTTTAAAGGAGCATACAACACTTAGAACACAGCATTCGGACGAATACGGCGTTTAGCATTCGAACATAGCATGCAGATTGGTGCAACACACCAACTTATTTCTATTGATCCACCTTAAAGCCATTGCCATTGACCTGGAAAAAATTGCTTGTAATGCCATTCCTCTTTTCCACCCTGCAAATGATTGCCCAGGGCGGCGCCGCTACTTTTGAATTTACCGAAAACAAAGGCCAGTGGGAAAAGCAGATACGTTTTAAAAGCAGCGTATCCACCGGCGCTTTCTTCCTCCAACAAAACGGATTTACGGTATTGCAACACAACGGCGATGACCTGAACCGCTTTTTCGACCGCAACCATGAAGGAGAACAACATACAGACAACAGTCATATACGGTTAAGCCGGCCCGACCGGGGCCCGGAGGGCAAACCCAATCCACCCAATGACGGCCCTCCGGTAATACGTTCCCATGCTTACCGCGTACAATTTGCCGGCGCCAATGAAAACTGTTTGGTGATACCCGAAAAACCAGTGCCCACCAATACGAGCTATTTCATAGGCAATGATCCTTCCAAATGGGCGCAGGATGTACCCGTTTACCAGGCCATTGTATACAAGGATATTTATCCCAATATCGATATCCGCTATTACTCCGAAAACGGCCAACTGAAATATGACCTGGTCATCCATCCCGGTGGCGATGTAAGTAAAATAGCCATGCAATATGATGGGCCCGACAAATTATTGATCAGGAACAAAGAACTGATCATTAAAACATCAGTGGGCGACCTGAAAGAATTGTACCCTTACTCCTACCAGTTTGATATGACCTCCGGCAAAAAGAAATAACCTGTAGTTATGAACTGGTGGATAAGAACACGGTAAAGTTCAGGGTAGCCAATTATTCCAAAACCAGTACCCTGGTCATTGACCCTACCCTGGTATTTTGTTCTTTTACGGGCAGTTCTGCCGATCAATATGGTTATACCGCCACACCCGGCCCCGATGGTTCCCTGTTTTCGGGGGCATTGTGTTCGATAAAGGGTTTCCTGTTACCACCGGCGCTTACCAGGTTGATTATTCAGGTGGTTCCAGTTCGGGCGGCGGGAAAGGCGTTGATATGGGCATTTTTAAATTCACGCCCAATGGACAACGGGCTTATGCCACTTATCTCGGCGGAAACGGGAACGATTACCCGCATAGTCTTGTGTGTGATGCCCAGGGCAACCTGGTGATTATGGGCAAAACATTTTCCAACAATTATCCGGGCACCCTCAAGGGCAAAGGAGGCGGATCGGATATTGTTGTTACCAAACTAAATGCTGCCGGTACCGGCCTTATTGGCTCCCTGCGTATTGGCGGCCTTGGCAATGACGGCGTGAACATCAAGGACCAGTTGGGATCTACCATGGTGCCCAATGCCACCTTTCGTTTTTATGGCGATGATTCACGCAGTGAAGTGATCCTCGACAAATCGAATAATATCTATGTATCGGCTCAAACCCAATCTTATGGACCTGACGATGGCATGCCGGTAACCCCTGGTGTATTTCAACCTGCTTCCGGAGGCGACCAGGATGGTACGGTAATCAAGATCAACCCAACCTGTACAGATATTACCTGGTGCAGCTACCTGGGTGGCAATAATAAAGATGGCGCCTTTGTACTGGCCATCAACCCGTCCAACCAGGAACTCTATGTAGCCGGCGTAACCACCAGCGGTAATTTTCCACCCACCAGCAAACCGGGTGTATATCAGTCCTCTTTTCAGGGAGGCGTTACAGATGGCTTTGTTTCCCGTATTTCCAATGACGGCACTACCCTTATCAATACCACTTATATGGGTACCTCTTCTTTCGACGCCATCTATGGTATTCATTTCGACAAGAGCGGCATCCCGTATATCATGGGCGTTACGGAAGGCAACTGGCCCGTTATCAACGCAGCTTATAGTAATCCCAATTCCAAGCAATTTATTGCCAAGCTAAAGCCCGATCTCTCCGGGTTTATCTATTCCACTGTTTTTGGCAATGGTTCGGCCAGGCCCAATATATCACCGGTGGCTTTCCTGGTAGACCGTTGTGAAAATGTATACATCTCTGGCTGGGGTGGCTGGCTGGTACCCAATGCTAACTCTGCCAATATGGATGGCGTAGCCAATATGCCCACCACCCCCGATGCTATAAAAACCACTACAGACAATCGGGACTTTTATTTTATTGTGATCAAGCGTGATGCTTCGGAATTATTGTATGGCTCCTATTTTGGCCAGGAAGGCGGCTTTGGCGAACATGTGGATGGCGGTACCAGCCGCTACGATGAACAGGGGTTATTTACCAGGCTATTTGCGCCAATTGTGCGCAGGACAGGGATTTTCCTATTACCCGGCGTTTTCCCACTACGCCAGGCGTGTGGGCTCCTACCAATGGTAGCCGTGATTGTAACCTGGCAGCAGTAAAGATCGCCTTCAATTTTGCCGGCGTAGCCGCTGGCCCCAAGGCTTATTTCAATAACCTGCCCGATACCATGGGCTGTGTACCCTTCACCCTCCAGTTTCGCGATACGGTACGCAATGCCAAAAGTTATGAATGGGATTTTGATGGCGATGGCGTTACGGATAAGGTAACCACCAATTTTGAAGAAAGCTTTACGTTTACCGCCATTGGTACCTACCGGGTGCGCCTGATCGCGATTGACCCCAGCACCTGTAACCAACGCGATACGGCTTATATTACCATCCGGGTAAGGGATGATCCGGCAGTCATTGATTTCAAGCCTGAAAAAGATGGCGATTGCGAGTCACTCACTTTCAAGTTTACCAACCTTTCCCAGCCTCCTCCTGGTAAACCTTTTGGCCCCAAAAGTTTTGCCTGGGATTTTGGAGATGGTACGCCCATAACCCCCACCAGTATTGCACCTGTTACGCATGGCTACGTTGCTGCAGGTACCTATCCCATAAGATTGATCTTATTGGATACCAACTTCTGCAACCAGGGTGATTGGAAACCATTGAACCTGGGTGTGGTGGCTAATGTGGTGGCGCGGGTTTCTACACCAGCTATGGGCTGCGCTCCCTATAATGCTTACTTCAACAACACTTCCCTGGGTGGTCATGATTATTTCTGGAACTTTGGCGATGGCAGTACCTCTACCGAGATGAGCCCTACCCACCTGTACAATAATATCGGCACTTATAATATCCGCCTGATCGTGGTAGACTCCAATACTTGTAATAAAAGGGATACCCTCGATTTCTCCATTACTGTCAATACCAAACCCAAGGCGGCATTCAGTATTAACCCCATTACACCCGATGTCAATAAACCCACTACTTTCCTCAATCAATCCATAGGTGGTGTACGGTACAAATGGTTCTTTGGAGATGGCGATAGCACGCTCACCACGGATATGCAAAATGTACAACATCAGTACAATGCCACAGGAACTTATACCGCTATGCTGATTACCTATAATCAATTTGAATGTACCGATACCGCTACGCGCACGGCGGAAGCGCTTATTGATCCCCTGCTCGATGTACCCAATGCCTTTACACCAGCCAGGGGCAATAGGGCCAGCATTGTGAAAGTAGCCGGATTTGGTATTGGTAAAATGACCTGGCGCATCTTTAACCGCTGGGGACAAAAGGTATTTGAAACCACCAACCGCAACCAGGGATGGGACGGGTTTTTCCAGGGTAAACTGCAACCCATGGATGTGTACACGTATACCCTCGACGTAGTGTTTACCGATGGCAGAACACAACGTAAAACGGGAGATATTACTTTGATAAGGTGAGGGGAGAATACAGCATTCAGAATACAGGATACAGAAGCCAATACTCGGCAATCGGTATTTGATTAAAGGCAAACACCTATAAAGTAATTTTTGTTACATTGTAGTAAATAGCCTTCCATGAAAATATTACTTCCCATCCTTTTACTGGCCTGTACCTATTCATTGGTAGCCCAGGAACTTCCCGACTCCAGGAAACAGGAAATTGTAATCCGCAATGTGAATGTGATCCCCATGGATAAGGAGCAGGTAATGCCCAATCAGGTAGTGGTAGTGAAAGATGGCAAGATTTCATTGCTAGGTGATGCCCGTATGGTCAAATACAGTGCCGGCGCCCTGGTGATTGATGGCACGGGTAAATACCTGACGCCGGGCCTGGCCGAAATGCACGCCCATGTGCCGCCAATAGATGATATAGCACCCATGAAGGAAGTGGTATTACTCTTTGCCCTGAAAGGTGTTACCACCATACGGGGTATGCTGGGCCATCCCCGGCATCTTGAACTACGCAGTAAACTATTAAGCGGCGAGATCATTGGTCCACGCTTGTATACCTCTGGTCCCTCTATCAATGGACAAACAGCCAACAATGAAGCTACCGCCATTAAAATGGTACGGGATCAAAAAGTGGCCGGATATGACTTCCTCAAACTGCACCCCGGTCTTACCGTTCCCAATTTCAATGCCATCGTACAAACGGCCAAAGAGGTCAATATCCCCTTTGCCGGCCATGTTTCTTTTGCAGTAGGTGTATGGCGGGCCATCGACGCAGGTTATGCTTCGATCGACCATATGGATGGCTTTGTAGAAAGCCTGGTGCCCGGTATTGAAAATATGACCGAGCAACAAATAGGGCTATTTGCCACCTTCATTGGCCACCAGGCCGATACCAGCCGTATACCCAAACTTATGAAGGGCCTGCGCGATCATCATGTATGGGTAGTACCCACCAGGCACTGGCCGAAAGATGGATCTCGCCCGATCAAACACCCGAAGCATTGGGCCAGGAGCCTGAGATGATCTATATGTCGGCCAACACCCGGACTAATTGGATCAATGCCAAAAAGAGCTTACAGAACAACCCCAACTATAAAACTGCTGAAGTGCAGAAATTTGTTGCCATACGCCGTCAACTGATCCTTGCCTGCCAAAAGAATGGCGTAGGCCTACTGCTGGGCTCTGATGCCCCACAGATATTTGATGTGCCCGGCTTTTCCCTGCACCATGAATTAACCTACCTGGTCAATGCAGGACTAACTCCTTATGAAGCCCTGCGCACGGGCACCGTTAATCCCGCTGTATTCCTGAAGCGCGAAGATGTAGGGGTCATCAAACCCGGTGCGCTGGCCGATCTTATTTTATTGAATAGTAATCCACTCACCAATATTCGCGCCACACAAGATATTGAGGGGGTATGCCTGGCAGGCAGGTGGCTTAGTAAAACCTATATTGAACAGGAACTGAAAAAGCTGGAGAAGAAATAAGGCAACCAGGCATAGAGGCAACGAGTGAAGACAACTGCGCCGCAAGTGCCTGAACTATGCATCCTGTATTTTACCCCTCGTTGCCTGGTTGGCTTGTTGCCTCGATGCCTGGTTGCCTTCCTACCGATGCTGATCGTAATAATTAACAGGCAGGGCTTGTCTTAATATATCCAGCTCCGCTTCGGAGAGCAAGGGCGATTCAATGGTTTTCACAGCCTCTGTCAATTGCTGTGGCGTACGTATGCCCACGATGGCGCTGCTTACCCCCGCTTGTTGCAATACATACCGGAGGGCTACTTGAGTAGCATCACGTAAAGGGGTAGTGAGCGAATGTACGGCAAGAGCAGCATGGCTCACGGCTTCCTTTGTGTAATTCAGGTAGGGGGCGGCCGGTTTATTGATCAGGAATCCTTTGGCCACACTACCCCTGGCCAATACGCCAATATTGGATTGTTTTAATAAAGGCAGGCAAGTTTCTTCAGGCCGCCGGTCCAGTAAACTATATTGCATCATTACACTCGATATGGCCGATCGCTGTACATATTCCCTGATTACATTAGGCCGGATAGAAGAGATACCATAATAACGGATCTTTCCTTGCTGCTGTAGTAGTTCAAAGGCCTCGATTGTTTCGTCCATGGGATCTTCCAGCGTTCCGCCATGCAATTGGTACAGATCAATATAATCGGTTTGCAATCTTTTAAACTGTCTTCGGCTGCTTGCAGGATATAGGCTTTACGCGGATTCCAATCCCAACCATTGCCATCTGCACGGGGTTGGTTACCCGCTTTGGTAGCAATTAACACTTCCTGCCGTTTACCCACTGCAGCGATCGCTTTACCCAATGCGATCTCGTTTTGCCCTTGCTGATAAATATCCGCTGTATCAAATAAGTTAATTCCTGCTGCTATAGCCTGATGAATCAATGGCTCACTCTGCGCATAATCATCACCCAACGACATGCAACCAAATCCTATAGCGCTGACTTCCAGTGTAGATTGACCGAGTATATGGTAATTCATGAGTAATAGGTTGAGTGCATTAACAGATGTATAACAACCGACATTATGATTTCTTTAATAAACCATTTTGCCCTTCAACGGTCTTAATAGGGTAGCAGTTAATTAGTCATTAAGAACTTAAACATAAAATTATGAAAACAATATTAACATTCCTGATGCCGCTGATTGCAGTAGTTACAGGATTAGCCAGTTACAATCTTTTAATGAAGGAAATTATATGTTATCGGCCGGACTGATCGTAGTGTCTTTCCTGTCTACCAGTGCGGGTGTATACTTATTGACCAATAATAAGAAAGCGGCATTTCAATAATCGATTTGTACAGGGTTTAAATAGGGTATATTTCAGGTGTTATTCATCGGGGTGCTATCATGGCATCCCGATGTTTTTTATAGCGTCAGAGGTGACACCTTTCGTTTTTCGGGGCCAGGGAAAGGTGTCACCTCTACCGTAGCAACAGGTATGCCCTTTGCCTGACTTTTGCCAGCAGTAAAATCCGCAGTATATTGGTGGTATGAAAAAGATCATGACTAAGCTCCTGCTTACCTGTTTGGTACTGACTATTATTTCTATGGGCAGTATTGCACAAACCAGGAAACCTGAACTGAACCATATCGCCCTATCGGTAAAGAACCTGGTCAAAAGCACCTCTTTTTACAGTAAGATCATACATCTGGATACGATTCCTGAGCCATTTCATGATGGCAAGCATACCTGGTTTAGTATTGCCGCACACAGTCACCTCCATCTGATAGAATACAGCGATCCCATCATCGTACCAGGCAAGGGCACGCATTTATGCTTTCGTGTTGCTTCCATAGAAGGCTTCATCCAACGCCTGGAAAAGAACAATATTCCTTACTCCAACTGGCAGGGCGACAACAAAGAGGTGACTACGCGGGTAGATGGCGTGAAGCAATTGTACCTGCAGGATCCGGACGGATACTGGATCGAGATCAATAATGATAAGTGAAAACCTGTAGAAGCCGCTCCCAGCAGGCTATACCCACGCGTATAAAAACTTGATCTAAGACAAAAACTAAAGCGCTTACTCCATCACGCGTAAAAATCAGTAATACTACGGAATGTTGCAAAGCAGGTAGCTGGTAAATTGGAATACTGTTTTAAATGTATAACCCAAGCCAACTAACTATGCCCGGAACTAATTATCCTTTCCTAAACAAGTCTATTAAAGATATCAGGAACGAACAATGGAGAGACATCCCCGGTTTTGAAGGCATCTACCAGGCTTCCACGTATGGCCGTATTAAATCACTCGACCGCACCATCCTCCACGCCCGCCTGGGACAACAATTTGTAGGAGGTAGGATATTAAGCCAGTCCATTGCAGAGAACAACAATATTAAAACAGGTGAACCCATGATCGACCTGCGGGTTTCATTAAGTATGGATGGTGTACAACATTACTTCAATACCCGGCGCCTGATCTACCTGACGTTTATAAATAAGAAGATCAATTACCAGCGCGATGGTTTGTATGTGATAAACAAAGACGGCGATGGCTATAATAATAAAGTAGCCAACCTGCAACTAGTCACCAAAAGTGAAAAGCAAAAGCGGGTATTCACACGCGATCGCCAGGATAGTTACCTCAAAATAGCCGACCGCTCTAAATGGCCTAAAACCTATGGCGGCTATACCCGTCGCAAACCCATTAAGCAATATACCAACCGGGGCAAGCTCATTGCCAAATACGAAAGTGTGAGTGAAGCCTCCCGCCAAACCGGTATTGGTGAAAAAGAGATCATACAGGTAGCCAAAGGCGTATACTCCCAATGGAATGGGTACAAATGGAAATATGTGAACCCATAAGAAAGCTGTTAGCGATTAGCTTTTAGGCGATGTTCTCCATCTATTTCATGAGGTCTTCCCAACGGTAAAAGTGGAAAGTTTTGTCGGTGCTCATGGCTACAAACAGGCCCTTGGAAAAGGTACTATTCAATGGCGTTGCCACCACTTCCGATCCATCACTTTCCAGGGTAGCCAGGTGCACAGTTTTTACCAATACATGGTTGTGCGGATTACCAGCACTCCCTCCCGGGTGAAAATATGAAAGCGATTGGTTTGCTGATCCGATACCAGGATGTAGCCGGTACTATCCGTTAAAGGATAGATAGAAATGCCTTCGTGGTCCTGCTTGAATCCCTTCCTTCCAAAAGCAGCCAACTCCTCCCCTCCTTTTGCCGGATCGGCATAATACTTCCGAACGCCATAACCTTCATCAGAATAATATATATACCCCAATGCATCGTCTACGGCAATGGCTTCAATCTCCTTTTTGCCGCTGAACTTACCAAACTTACGTACCAGGGCGCCTTTAACTACGCCCCGACCATCATCTTCCAGCAAATACTGCCATAAATAGCCACCATCACGGGGACCTGTCTTTCTGCCTACTATGGCATAGATCTTACCATCGGGAGCTTTGTACAGGGCAATCCCCATCAGGTCCCTGTACTCCTGGCCTGTTTCACCAACAAATACATCTACTCCTCCTCCATCAATGGGTTTCATATCCGGCACGGAAAAGATGCGGAGTTTATGGGTAAACCGCTCGGTGACGACAGCAATATCGGTGGCCTTTCCTTGCAGCATCAACCCATATTCCACATCCACATTGTTGGGCCGTTGCAGGTTGGGCACCACTTTACTGGGTATGATGTGGCCCTGCAGGTCAAATACATACAATGCCCCATCCTGGTCCTTATCCGTACCCAGTACCAGGCTGGCAGCAGGATCGGCAGGATTGATCCATATGGCCGGGTCGTCAGTATCATGGTGCACCGTATCGGTTATAATCACCGGCCTTATGATACCGGCCGTATTGGAGCGTCCTAACCCGGCAGTTGACCCGCAACCTGCATTCGCAATAAATCCTATTATTAAAAAGCCGATGCAAAATAGCGCATGTGTTGTAGATAATTATTGATCAATTATTTTTCAAGGGTAAGAACAATAGTGGCTGTTTTATCATCATCCAGTTCGCCTTCCAGTTCCAACTCCAATTTACTGCCTGTAATTTTGAAAGAACCGGCATACTTAAATTCTTTAAAGGAGTCATTTTTCAGTTCCAGCCTTTCTCCAAATTCCATATCACCTGCCAGCTTATCATCATCCAATTCTTCTATCTCCGCTTCTATTTCTATGACCTTGTACTTTGTTTTTACCTTGCCGCAGTCATTTACCTGTTCGGTAGCCTTCAATACCACCACCGCTTTTACTTCTTCAAACTCAACTTCCAGGGTGATCTCTTTTACGTCAGCCGCCCGAAGATCTTTAATATCGGCATTCACCAGGCCAAATAGTTCTTTAAAATGTGCAAAGGCCGCTGCATCTGTATGATCCAGGGTCCACTCGCCATAAATACCTTCATCATCCTGCACCTCGTACTTGAATTTAGCTGTTTTATTTACCTGTACCTGGCTATTATTGGTACCAATACCAGTAAGCTGAATGGTAAGTTCCCGCTTTTTTGTGTTGAACACCGCATCATCAAACAAGTCCTCATCCACTTCAAACTCAATCTCCACTTCTTCTACGCCGGCCGGAAGAGTAACGGTACCTGTACCATTGTTAACATCAAACTGCAAGGGCACTACAATACCTTTATCTGCAGAGGTAGTACAATCATCTATTTCATAAAACGCTTCCGCTCCTTTGATGTAATCGGCTATTTTGGAGAATCCTTTAAAGCTGGCAACTTTAAAATTAACCTGTACGGCTTCTTTAAGGTGCACTACTTTTCCGCCCAACTCTTTACCAGCGGAACCTACCCGGTCGGACAAAGTGATCTTGAAACTGAAAGCGTCTTCATCTTCGAGGCCGCCATCACCTTTATCAGACAATACCACTACCTGGGGAAACTGGTCGCCGGTTAATGGTTTTACCAGGTCATCATTTTCTTTGTCACAAGCTGCGGTGCTTAATAGCGCTACCAGCACAGCCAGTTGTATTCCTATTTTTTTCATACTGCTATAATGGAGAGGATGAATGAGATTTTTAATCCGGGTGAGCCGCCTTTGAGAAGGTGACCCACCCTTTGATTTGTATCCGGTGAGCCGCCTTTTAGAAGATGATCCACCCTTGATTTGTATTCGGTGAGTCGCTCTAGGTCGGTAAACGGTGGGTCACCCTTTGGGGTGGCTCACAGTTTACGGCTTACCAATCGAACTTGACACCGAAGCGGCCCCATTGCTGGTAATATTCCCGCTGAATGAGTTGGGTTTTATTGGCCATATACCGTTCAAAAGGCTGGTTGGTAATATTGAGTGCTTCGGCAAATACGCGCCAATGGGCATTGAAAGCATATCCTGCACTGATATCGGCCTGTAGTCTGTTCTTAACAAAAATATCTTCTGATGCCGTACCGCCTACTTCACTCAGGTATTCACCATTGAAGTTGAACGATACGCGGACATTGAATTTCTTCCTTTCAAATGCCAGGGAGATATTGCCTACATGGGTAGCCTGGCCAGGCAGGCGCAACTTTTCGGTAGCATTGGGGTTGGCTTCATTGGCCTTACGGCTCTGCAGGGTGGCCGATGAATGGGCATAGGTATAATTGAGGTACACACTGAAATACCGGAGGGCGCCCGGCAAAAAGCTCAGGTTATTCTGAAAAGCCAGTTCAACGCCTGTGACATTGGCTTTATTGCCATTTTGCGCCTGTACCACATCAATGCTGTTGATATAAGGAGTGCCGGTAAGTGGGTAAGGGCTATTGAACAATACCCGGCGGTAAATAAAATCATCCAGCCGCTTGAAAAAGAACCCGCCCGACAATACGCCTACATTGCCAAAATAATGTTCGGCCAGCAGGTCGAGGTTGAAGGCGCTCACCGGTTTGAGGGCAGCATTGCCGGCAGTGGCGATACGATCTTCCTGGTTAATTTCCTGCGAGGGGATGATCTCACTGAAGTTGGGCCTGGCATACGAAAAAGTAGCGGCTGCCCTCAGGTTGGTAAAGCGGCTAAGCTGGTAACGAATGCTCACCTGGGGCAATAGGAAATCATAATTGCTACTGCCGGTAACCGGTACAATTTCTTTCAAATCACCAGCCCCATCAATCACCACATCCTTTGAACGATAGTTTACGTTTGTATTTTCATAACGCAGGCCTGCCAATACCATTACCTTATTGAATTGCTGCCTGGCCATGAGGTAAGCAGCATATACATTTTCCTCCGCATCATAAGCTTCCAATGCTTCATCGATCGCTTTATCTTCCAGCGAGGCTTCAAATTCGGAAGGGTTGGCATTGAAGTAGCTGATAAACTTACCTACTGATAAAGGGCGACCCAGGTTATAACGTCCATCCAGGAAACTGTTCTTAATGGGGTCTTCATCAAATGCATCAAGTGTAGGTACATCGGCAATGGCGCCATAATAATCCTGACTGATGGTATAGCTTTTTCTTTGCGGCGCATCTTGGCGCCCAGCTTAATGAGGCCATTATTATTGTGCCACTTATAAGGAATACCGAGGTCGAACTTGGCCGTGATATTACGGTCTTTGGCAAGCGTATGACCAAAACCGGCTTCATCAAATTCATAAGCCTTATTGTCGGTAAAATTATCAGCCGCAATAGAAGGATATTTAGGATTGTTGTAACCAAGCGTAGATGGAATGCCAGCTATGAAACCAATTTCATTATCATAAGGCGTATTCTGCCGCCCCATGGAAAACTGGGCTTCATAATTAAGGAAGAATTGCTGAAAATTGTGTTTGGCGCCCAGGTTGATGCTCGTCACTGACTGTGCTTCAAAACGGTCCTTGGTGAGTTTTTCAATTTCTTCATCTTCTGGCTTAAATACATACCTTCTTCTCCACTCCCGGTCGGTAAAGCGACTGTACAAAGTGCGCAGGTATATTTCATGGCGCGGATTAAACCGGTAATCGATGGTACTACTCAATCCCAGTCGGGTGCGTGTAAGTGCATAATCGCGCAACTCCACTTCATTGTCTTGCGGTGATCTTTCCAGGTTATCCGATCCCAGGTCATTGTGGTAATAACTGCTGTTGAACATAAGCCCCAGCTTTTCATTCTTACCCAATCGTTGTGCATATTGCAGTTGCCCCTGGATATTGGCCTTGCGCATCAGCTGGTTATAGCCACCCGCTACCGACGCATTGATACGAGGCACCTTGCTTTGTGCAGTTCGGGTAATGAGGTTCACCGACCCACCCACCGCATCGCCATCCATATCGGGTGTTAGGGATTTGCTGACTTCAATAGATGCCAGTTGATCGGCCGGGATGGCATCCAAGGCAACAAAACGCACATCGGCTTCGGGCGAAGGTATCTGCTCACCATTCACACTAACATTGGTAAACTGTGGCGCCAGCCCCGTACAAACACGTAGCGTCCTTCACCCTGGTCGCGCTCTATATTCACACCCGGCACCCTTTGCAAGGCTTCGGCAGCATTGGGATCGGGAAAGCGGCCTATCTGGTCGGCAGCAATTACATTCTTTATATTATCGGCATTCTTCTGTTGGTTAAGCGCCTTGGCCTGCCCTTGCAATAATCCCATGACCACCACACTACTCAGGCGGGCATAACTGCTCGACAGATCAATTTGCAGGGAACGGGTTTCATTGGCTTTCAATTGTAAAGTGATGGTGGTATCCCGATAGCCAAGGTAGCGTACCACCAATTGCCGGTTGCCCGGTGTAGCATATAGAAAAAGGAACCATTGACATCAGTAACTGCTGCATTGTTGGTACCCGACAGGGTAATGGTAGCGCCGGTAAGCACTTCCTTATTGACGGCATCGGTGACCTTCCCTTTAATAATTGCCTGCTGCGCCCAGGCCCCCATACTGGTGGTGAGCAATAAGCAGCAGGTGATCCATTTTGTTCTCATAATTGGTTTTTGTTCGATGCGCAAATTTGATCGCTAGCCTGCTGGAAAGGAAGAAACCGGCGTGAACAAAAGGTATACAGGCCCGTCAACAGCGTGAACAAAGAGGCAACAAGACCGTTACCAAATTCACTAAGCAATTTGAGATCAATTGATTGAGTATCGCCAAAACAGGCATTAAGGAATTGTTACGGGAAGATGAACGCAATATTACCAGTTGCCGGTTACCTGTACCAGGTTCCGGTTGCTCCCGCCACCTGGCAGGAATGAATGCTGGTTATAAGTTATGAGATCCACCAGGATTTCCTTCCAAAACTCGAAGCTCACAGCTCATAGCTTGTATTTATAATCCTCCAATAAAAGCAGTGAGGGATTCTCCTTCGGAGAGGTTCAATTTTTGCGCAGGCGGTAACGGGCTACCCGCAGGCTATCCTGCGAAATACCCAGCAAGGTGGCAATATCGCCCGAGCTTAGGTTCATGCGCAGCAGGGCTACCAGGCGCAGTTCGGCGGGCGTGAGGTTATCAGCATGCTGTTTGAGGTTGGTAAAAAGGTTTGGTGCACCTGGTCGAAGATGGCCCTGAAATCGTCCCAATAATTATCCTGACTAAAATTGAGACTGATCTTTTGCACCAGCTGCCGCAATTGCTTTTTCTGGTCCCGTTTGTCATCTTCGGCAATCTCCTGCAGTTTGCTACGCAATTCCTCCAACAGCTGGTTCTTTTGTATGAGGTGCAGGGTATGGGCCGACAGTTCCTTACTACGTACTTCGAGGATGGTTTTTAGTTTCTCTTCCTCCAGTTGATTGTTGCGGATCTCGACTTGCATCAATTCCTTCCCTTTCTCATATATGTCCTTGTTCTGTTCGTTGAGGGCTTTCTCATTCCTGATGCGTAGGCGCTGGCGGCTAATGATCACCACGCCCAATACAATCAGTAAGGCCACCACCAATGCAATGGCAATGGCTACCACCACATTGACCTTTTTCTGTGAGGTAAGCCTGACGAGCTCGTTGTTCTTCTTTTTCTACTTCATACACGGTTTCCAGGAAAGCGATCTGCTGGTTATTGGCCGAGGCATAAATCTTTTCCACCAGGCTGCGCGACTGTTCATTGTATTGAAAGGCGCTGTCAAACTGTTTTAGCAATTCAAATCCCTGGCCATATCCCGGTAAGCGCTGGCCAGTTGATATTGCGACTGGGTTTGCAGGGCCAGTTGCAATGCCTGCCGGGTATATGCCAATCCTTCCCGGTAACGACCTGTTTTACGATCCACATCGCCCAGGTTATTCAATATTTCAATTTGGGCAATGGTATTGTTGTGCTGTTGGTTGATGGCCAGGGCTTTCTCAAAACAAAGCCGGGCTGAATCGTAGCGGGCATAATCCTCTAAAATGCTGCCCATGTTCTCAAATATCTTGGCCATGCCTGTACTATCGCCTAATTCATGGTAAAGTGTCAGCGCCTTATGCTGGTATTGGTAGGCCGTATCATACATCAGCTTCTTTTCGTACCAGTGCCCCAGGTTGCCATAGGAAAATGCCTGCCCTTTTTTATCCTTGCGGTCAATGTTGATCTGCAGGGCTTCCCTAAACTGGTGGCCTGCCAATTCTATCTGCTTGTTGGAATAATACACCGTGCCCAGGTAATTAAGGGTAGCCGCCAGCCGGTTGGATTCTCCTAGCCTCCGGAAGATCTTTTCGGCTTGCAACAAATGGTCAATGGATTGGGTAAAATTGCTGTAATTGTAAAATACCTGGCCTATCTGCTGCAAACAGATACCCTCTACCAGTAGGTCATTCTTTTCTTTGACCGTAACTACCAGCTCTTTTAAGATGATATAGGCCGAGTCGGGTTGGCGCTTCGCCAATAATTCAGTTTGGTCCAGCGTAAACAACCATTGTTTTTGTTGGGCAAAAGATGGCCTGGTTACCAGCAGCATAACCATGATCAGGAGCAGTACACGAAAGGGAAATAATGTAACAAACCGGGCATCATACATAAGTCTCGGGTAAATTCGGCTGCTAAAGTAAGTTGCTGCCGGGGTGTTTATAATTCCTTAACGCAAACTTAATAAAGCCCCGACCCAGGCAACACATGCCATAATAAAATATACGTAAGCAGGCCCGGGGATTTTTGGTAAATTGGGTATATGAGAAAAATTGACTCCAGCAGCACGCTCCTGCTACTAATGCTATTAGTCAACCTGCCGGGATTTTCCCAAAATCTAATGACACTCAGCGATCGGGAAGGTTCTAACCTTTCTCAGTTTGAAAGATCACTCAGCGGACGTCCTGTGATGGAATTCGGTGCCGATATACAGGGCACAGCCTTTTACAGCAATGACTGGTCACCCGGTGTAGTACAATTCAGGGATGGCAAAATTGCCAAGGGTCTTCCTTTGCGGTATAATATCTACAACAACAAGGTATTTTTTCAGCGTGAAGAAAAGCAGCTGGAATTCACCGAGCCGGTAAGGGCATTCTGTTTAGGTATGGACAGTGCTACTGCTCCATTGTTCCGCAATGGATATACACCCATAGACAAAAATGATGCGGAAACATTTTACGAGGTACTGGTCAATGGCAAGGTGCAATTGCTCAAGTACAGGCAAAAACCGTGCGGGAGTTCCGGGAATTGAGCAAGCCCAAGGAAAAGCAGTTTGAAGATATTGAAGCCCTGTATGTCTTTCTTCCCAATTACAGGATAGAGAAGATCAAAAGAATAAGAGCGATATCCTGAAACTACTGCCGGAATATGCTGATGCTATAAATAAGATACTGGATACCCAAAAACTGAACCTTAGGAATGAAGAAGACCTGGCCACGTTGTTTCGTGAATTGAATAAACAATGACTTGACCAATAGATGGCAGGTTCTATTTCGCATTTATCCAGGCCGAGTAGATCTTGTTGTTATTATACCGGGAAGGCATGTCGTTGATCTTTTCAATAGTGTCATAACCCAGCTCCTCAAACAATTGCTTCAGCATAGTAAAACCAATGGGATAGGGTACCCATTGATTGGCCTTGTTGGTATCGTACTCAACAATCAGGAAGGCGCTTCCCTCACTCATACTTTCCCGTATTTTATCAAGAAAGGAAAACTTGTCCTTCACAAAGTGTAGTGAATTGGCCATGAGAATACCGGTAAGGCCCGTCAGATGTAATGGATCATTGATAAAATCGGCCTTCAGGGTTTTAATAACCACCTGCGCTGGCGCCTGGATCTGTTGAAGATCGGCTATATTCTTATCTACGGCATAGATGGTACTATTGTCGCCTATTAAATGAGCCAGCGCCTTTGTGAACATACCAGTGCCTGCGCCCAGGTCAGCCCAGGATTGAGGCGTTATACTATCCAGGTAGGGCGTACGAATAAGGTCTATGGCCTCTTTTAGTTCCATGTGGTTAGTGCGGTTTCTTTTTAAACAATCCCCAAATCTGATCATGCCAGGAAATAAGGTTGCCGATCAGAAAATATTCTTTGAGGTTATTTTTGATGCTGCTGCGCATAATGCGTACTACCACATCTTTTTCAACCTCCCTACTTCTTTTACCCGGATAAGGAATTCCAGCGAAAAGAACGCCAGGGCGGCGCCTATCAAAAATAGGAAATTCATATCGTGGAGTGATACCAGGTGAAGTACTTTATTGACCTGCGGCCCCGCCCATTCGGCATTGATGACGAGTGAGCGGTGGGCAAAATAATCGGCCAGGATACCACCAATGAGGGGCGCTACTGACGAAAAACAGCGGTGATAATATTTTTCGTAGACAAATACACAATGGCGTGTTCGTTGGGCGCCAGCTTTAAACCAATATTGGTAAGCGAGAGGTTTATACCTGCCGTAGCTATACCCGTAAATAAATGAATGAACCCCAGTAATACCAGGTTGGCTGCAAAGCGCGAATAAATACCTACAAAACACCAGGCAATAATGCAAAGGATGTACACTGGAGCAGCAATGGCCAGGATGGTTTTATTACTGTACCTGTCCGAAAAACGCCCCCACATGCGTATGGTGAATATGCTGCTCAACTGACTTAGTACCGTTAGTCCAATGACATAGGTCATCGAAAGGCCCAGGTGTTTCAACATGTACACCGTAAAGAAGGGGATGGCTATGTTTAACGCAAATACCCAGGCCGAATTGAAGAGGAGTAGCTTTCTGAAATTGTTATCCTTTAGCGGTCGTTTGAATAGCTGGAAAATGTTTTCCCTGGCCAACATGGATTGAGGCTCGGGCACTTTAGACAATACGATGGCGCCGGTAATGCCAATTACACCGGCTATGATAAACATAATGGAGTAGGTAGTAAGCTCCTGGTTGGGATAATGGTCTTTCACATAATCAATGGTAAAGGCCAGTAACAGGCTCAATAGAACATTGAGCAACTGCATATAGCTGCTGCGACGGGAGAAATAAGTACCTAACTGGTTACCCGGTACCAGGTCCTTCATCCAGGCGTTCCAACTCAAACCGGCAATGGATGCAAAGAGGTAATAGAAAAAAGGAAAAAGATCAGCACCTGGATGGAGCCAGTGGCAAAAAAGGCATCACACCAATTACCGCCAGGGGTATACGTGCCAGCAGGGCACAGGTTACACTGATGGCCCGCCGGTTATTGTAACGCCGTACCAGCCAGATAGACAATAGCTGAAAAATATTGGTAAAAGTGGGCAAGGCAGCCAGTAAACCAATCTGCAAATTGGTGGCCCCCAGCAATAAGGCCATGGCTACCAGGAAGGCGCCACCCGTAAGGGTCGTCATTGCTTCGGTGGCCATACCTTCTGTGACAACCAGCCTGAGGCCTGTTTTCACTTCCTGTTCTGTAAGCAATTTCTTCGGCCTCACATCCATAGGTTAAATTCCATTCAATTTTTACCAATTTATGATTACTGGAAAGTTAGGTAGGATTAAGTGTGCAATAGAAAATATTCATTCAGTTACAATACCCTACACCAAATTCACCCTATCGTTGCAAAATAAATGCCTGCCTTCAGTATCCACGCAATCCGAAGTGCAAACAACAAATGTATGCAATCGTATGTTTTGGTCAGCTGTTTGTAAGTAGTTCTATTTGCATAATTGTGTACTTGGATTATTCCGTTTTTTTGGTTTACCTTGGACATACGATTCCAACTAACTGCTATTGCCCAACCATATGGAATATAAAGTATTTGATGATGAGATTCTGTTGAAATTGCTCAAAACAGGCGACGGAGCTGCCCTGGAAGAGATCTACAAAAGATACAGTGAAACCGTATTCTTAGCTGCTTTTCGTAAAGTACGCTCAAAAGAAGTGGCTGAAGAACTTGTTCAAAACCTGTTCATCAGCTTATGGGCCAAGCGGGAACAAGCCCAGATAGAAAGGTTGGAAGCCTACCTCCATACTGCCATCCGCTACCAGGTAATCGACTATATCAGGTCAAAAATTCTCCGGGAACGTTACTCCCAATTTGCCAAAGAACAATTGCATGTAGACGAAAACCCTTCTGAATCAAAGCTTTTATTACAGGAGTTGAGTATTGCCATTGACAATACCATCAAAAAACTGCCCCAAAAAACCCAGGAAATATTCCGCCTTAGCCGCTATGAACATCGCTCAGTGAAAGAGATCGCCCAATACATGAACCTTTCCGAAAAAGCTGTTCAATACCATGTAACCCAGTCTCTTAAATTCATGCGCTTACACCTGCGCGACTTTATTCTAATGAACACCCTATTGGGTGTCTTCACCCGTTTACTATTGGATATCAATTGAGGAGGACCTTTTAAGTATCAATTACCCTTTAGCAGTTAGCCTTAAGCTACCAGCTGTTAGCTTGCAGTACCTGCCTATTCCTACTAGCTAACACCTAATACCTAACACTTGAAACCTCATCCCTAGTAGCATTAGTTTTTTTAACATTTCCCTTAGGGTACCGCAAATCTTAACCGACAGATAGTTAAGTCCTTCTACCTGAAGACGGATTTAACTATCTCCCATGAACCGAAGAGCATTTTATCATTTATTACAGCGATATGCTGACGGCAATTGTACTGACGAAGAAAAAAAGTTGGTGGAGCAGTGGTATGAATTATTGGATGATGATCATGAGCCCGCCATTAGCCAGGAAGAAGTAAAATCAACCGTTGAACGCCTTTGGCCGGTTATTAAGGAAAAAACATTACCCATCCCTGCTTTAGCCATACCAGCTAAAACAGGCAGAAAAATACCAGCATATATACGCTGGAGCAGTGTTGCTGCCGCAGTGGCTGCCATATTTTTGGCATTTATTGGTTGACCGGCTCCTCTGAAAATGTGGAATCGTATTTGTATAACCAGCTCCCTGAAAACCTTAACCAGGCTAAAAATCAAGGGTCAGCTCCCGATACGGTTTACCTGCCCGATAAGAGCCTGGTGATACTGGAACCGGGCGCTAAGATCTATTACCCGGACAGCTTTGTGTTGTCAAAAGAGAAATATACCTGGAAGGCAATGCATTTTTTAAAGTAACCAAGAATGCGCAATCGCCTTTTTATGTATACAGCAATAACCTGGTCACCCAAGTACTGGGCACCAGCTTTTTTGTAAAGACCAATACGGTAACCCATGATGTAGAAGTATCGGTACGTACCGGTAAGGTGGCGGTATATGAACATGAAGGACAGACAAGGAACAATAAAAGAACGGACGAATCAACCGGTGTGATCTTAAAACCTAACCAGAAAGTGATCTATAACCGGCAAGACGGTCACTTCAGAACAACGCTGGTGGATGTTCCCTTACCCTTTTGCCCAATAGCCAACAGGAAGAAACGGTAACCGAATTGAATTTTGTTTTTGAAGAAACCCCTATCACCAAGGTATTGTCCTGCCTGGAGGACGCCTATCATATTGAGATCATTACAGAAAATGACAACCTGGGCAAAAGTCTTTTTCTCGGGTGATATCAAGGGGCAAAACCTGTATGACCAGCTGGAGATCATTTGCCAGTCAATACAGGCGAGCTATGAAGTACGCGGTACACGTATCCTTGTAAAAGGAGATTCAGATAACTAAACGGCTAATAACATTTATTCAACTCACCAAAACTAGCGTATATGAAAAAACACTCAAATAACATACCACCCCACTAAAAAAGCAAAAAGCTGACAATGCTACCAACATTGCCAGCCGGGCATCCGTCCGGCGGACGGATACATTATTGTACGTGCCTTGAAATTCAGCGAACAATAACAATCAAATTTATGAAAAAACAACGACTTGTTGCCTTAACTGCCATTGCAATGAGAATAGCGTTTATACAGATTTTCCTGGTCTTTTTCTGACTTCCATGGCCTACGATCATCATGCTGATGCACAAGGAATAATGGATAAAGTAGTGACCCTGACTGTAGACAAAGGACAACTGAAAGATGTATTCAATTCATTGAAGATCCAAACTGGAGCACGATTTGTTTTCAGCTCCAAAACCATTGAAGCAAACCGGAAAGTATCTATCAAAGCGAAAGAAAAAAAAGTTAAGTGATGTTTTAGAGGAGCTGTTGGCTCCCTTTGGCATCAACTATAAAATCGTAAAAGACCGTATTGTGCTGTACAGGCCTAAAGCTATGGGATTTATCTTCAACAGTGCTGCCGAAGATAATGAACTGGTAGTAAGCCTTGAAACAGCCGATAAAGAAATAAAAGGACAGATCACCGATGATAAGGGCAGCCCCTGGCCGGTGTAAGTGTAGTGGTAAAGGGTACCACCAAGGGGGTCAATACCGATGCCACTGGCTCATTTACTATTAGTGTACCGGATGATCAAAGTGTGTTGGTGATCAGTTATATCGGTTACCAACCCCAGGAGGTAAGCATAGGGGGTAAAACCTCGCTTAGTGTTGCCATGACACCGGTATCGGGACAACTTAGTGATGTAGTGGTAGTGGGTTATGGTACCCAAAAGAAAGTAACTGTTACCGGTGCGGTGGCCCAGATCAAGGGTACTGAACTCGCTAAATCGCCTACGGTGAACCTGTCCAACGCATTGGCTGGCCGCCTGCCCGGCGTTACAGCCATACAATCCGGGGAGAGCCCGGATACGATGGTTCTACCATCCGTATCCGTGGTTCCAATACGCCCAATAACAGTGGCGCACTGGTGGTGGTAGATGGTGTCCCGGATAGAGCTGGTGGCCTGGAACGTTTAAACCCGGCTGACATTGAAAGCATGTCGATCCTGAAAGATGCTGCAGCCGCCATCTATGGATCCCGCGCTGCCAACGGGGTAATCCTTATTACGACCAAACGTGGTAAAACAGGTAAACCGGTGCTTTCCTATGATTTCAACCAGGGATGGTCACAGCCTACCCGGCTTCCCAAAATGGCCAATGCTGTAGAATATGCCACCATTGTTAATGAGCTGGTATTGTTTGATTCCAAGTTAGCTGCTGATCAATGGCCTGCTGCATGGAAAGCGCTGAAAGAAACGGGTGAATACCTGCCCGCCGGGGGCGGTACGAAGATCACTGCCGATTATGCGCCCGACATCATCAAAAAACACGGGGATGGTTCGGATATCTGGCGTTATCCCAATACGGATTGGTTTAAAACAGCGCTCAAGAACTGGTCGCCTCAGTCCAAACACAACCTGCAAATATCCGGTGGTTCTGAAACTGTTAAATACCTGGCCTCTATTGGCTACAATAACCAGGATGGTTATTATAAAAATTCGGCCACTGGTTACAAGCAGTATGATATGCGCCTTAACCTGGATGCCAAGGTAAACAAGTACATCAGTACCAGCCTGGGTATTACAGCAAGGGAAGAGTTCCGCTTTTCCCGACCAAAGGAGCAGGTGCTATCTTCCGTATGCTGATGCGTGGTAAACCTACGGAACAGGAAGTATGGCCCAATGGTTTGCCGGGCCCGGATATTGAGAATGGTGAAAACCCCATTGTGATCACTACGAATGCTACGGGATATGACAAGGATAAAAGGGATTACTTTCAAACCAATGGCCGCGTGGAATTCCAGGTGCCTGGTGTAACCGGATTGAAGATAACGGGAACCGCGGCGCTGGATAAATACATCCGCCGTACGAAGCGTTGGGAAACACCCTGGTATCTCTATTTCTGGGATAAGAAAACGTATGAAGCCGATGGTGTAACGCCCAAGATGACGAAGTCGATGCGTTCTACTTTTACTGATCCCCGGCTTACTGAGTCGCATGAAGATCAACTGAACGTAAACCTGAGTGGCTTTATCAACTACGACCGTAGCTTTGGCCGCCATACGCTCAACCTGTTGGCAGCGGTGACCAGGGAAACGATCGACAACGAAAATTTCAATGCCTTCCGCCGGAACTATATCTCTCCTACCATCGATCAGCTCTTCGCTGGTGGCGATGATGCGCAGAAGAATAACAATGGCGGCGCCTTTAAACGTGCACGCCTTAGTTATTTTGGCCGGGTAAATTATAACTACGATGAGAAATACATGGCGGAATTCCTGTGGCGCTATGACGGTTCCTATATGTTCCCGCAAAGCGACCGGTATGGATTCTTCCCTGGTATCCTGTTGGGCTGGCGTTTATCGGAAGAAAACTTTATGAAGCCGCTTCATTTTATTGACAACCTGAAGCTGCGTGCCTCCTGGGGACAGATGGGTAATGACAATATCATCTTTGGTGGTGTGTTACAAGAATATCGTTATCTCTCTACTTATGGATTCAACTCGTATATCGCCGGTGGCAATATTGTGAAAACGCTTATAGAAAGCGGCGTACCCAATCCGGGTTATACCTGGGAGGTAGCCAACAATTCGAATGTGGGCCTGGAAGGCGCTGTTTTAAACAACAAACTTACTTTTGAGCTGGACTACTTCTACAATATCCGGAGCAAGATCCTGATGACGAATGAGGCCATTGTACCCGCTTCTGCCGGTATGACCTTACCTCCCGAAAACCTGGGTAAGTTAAAAACAAAGGCTGGGAATTCAACATCGGCTATAGTGATAAGGTGAGCACTGATTTCAGGTACAGCATCAGCGTTAATGGCGGTTATGCTAAAAATGAGGTGATCAAGCTACCTGAAAGTCCGGGCCTGAAACCGCACCAATTGTCCAAAGGTCATACCTATGGCACCAATGGAGCTGCGTTTCTGGTATATGAATATGATGGTGTTTTTAAAGACCAGGCCGACATTGACAAAAACAAGATCGATTACAGTGCCGCTACGAATAAGCTGCTGCCCGGCGATATGAAGATCAGGGATGTGGATGGCAATGGCAAAATTGATGCTGACGACCGGGTAAGATTGGACAAGAACCGTGACCCACTCTTTACAGGCGGTTTAAATATCAACCTGCAGTATAAGAATTTCGATTGTACCATTTTGTTCCAGGCAGCTACGGGTGGACTGTTGTTCTTTGGCACCGAGTCGGGCACGATCGGCAACTTTCTTAAATACTCTTATGATCATCGCTGGACGGTTGAAAATCCCAGTAGTACGGATCCCCGCCTGGCCAACCGCGGTAATACGTATTATTCCGGCGGGGCCTTTGGAGCCAATACTTACTGGCTGCGTAGCAGCAACTACCTGCGACTGAAAAACTTTGAAGTGGGTTACAATATGCCCGCTGCCATTTGTCAAAAGGCTGGTATGAGCAGCCTGCGTTTGTACGTGAATGGCATCAACCTGCTTACAATGGATAAAATGAAAATATGGGACCCTGAGTCCACCAGTGGTAATGGTCAATATTATCCGCAGTCGAGGATCATCAATGTAGGCGCAAGAGTAACCTTTTAAAACCGATCATCATGAAGAAACGCTTTTTATACTTTACAATACCCTTGTTTGCCGCAGCCGTTATTGCAGGCTGTAAGCAGGAATTCCTTGATACCAAACCGCTTGACAAGGTTTCTTCTGCCGATACCTGGAAGGATGGAGCCTTGTCGGAAGCCTTTGTAACAGGTATCTATTCCGGTCTCGGACAAGGAGGCTTTGATGAACAGATGCTGGCTTCTTTAAGTGATGAAGCCGTATTTACACATCCTGGCCGTGGTATCAATGTAGTGAATGAAGGTACCCTCAACCCGTCTAACCTGGGATGGGTAAATGTTAATTATCGCTGGGGCAAAGATGGAGGCAATAACGATATGTACTCCAAGATCAGGGCAGCCAACCTGGCGCTTGAAAATTTGCGGACAGCCACCTTCGAGAATGTTAATGGCCTTAAAGAGCGCTTGCAGGGTGAAGCGCATTTTATGCGTGCTTTCTATTATCACCAGTTGGTACGTTATTATGGCGCGGTGCCTATTGTAGACAGGTCGTATGGCCTGGGTGAAGATTATTCTATAGCGCGCAATACTTTTGATGAATGTGTAACCTTCATTATAAAGGAATGTGACAGCACGATCCTTTTGTTGAAGGACAAGACGCTTGCTACCGGCAGGGCCAATGAACTGGCGGCCATGGCCCTCAAGGCGCGTATGCTGCTCTATGCAGCCAGTGACCTGCATGATATGCCGACGGCAAAAGCCAAATCGACCACGCTTAATGCCTATGCAAAACCTGAGCTGCTGGGCTATCCCAGTGGTGATCGTATAGCGCGGTGGACGGCTGCTAAAAATGCCGCCAAGGCGCTTCTCGACAAAGCTGCCAGCAAAGGTTATAAGCTGGACCTTACGGCACCTGCTTCGGCCGAAGATGGCAAGAAGAATTTTGTATCTCTTTCGATGGGCGGGGGCAGTAAAGCACCCGGCGTAGATGAAGCTGCTAAAAATGAGATCCTTTTTGGACGGTACTGGACGCTTGCCCGTGAAGAAGGGGGTATGCAAATTGGCTTGTATAATGGTCCTAATGGCTACCACAACTGGGCAGGCAATGCGCCGATCCAGCAATTGGTAGATGATTATGAATATATGGATGGCAACCAGGGAGCTGTAAAATTCAACTGGGCAGTTGACTCGATGAAAAATGCACCGTATAAGAACCGGGATCCCCGTTTCTATGCCAGCATTCTTTATGATGGAGCCGACTGGAAGCCACGTGATAAGGTATCGGGTAATGTAGACCCAGCCAACCAGATACAAAGTGGCCGGTATGATGCAGGTGGAGGTACGCTGGCGGCGGGACTCGATACCAGGTCCAGCTCAATAGAAAACTGGAACGGAAGCTGGACGGGTTATTATATACGCAAGTTTACTGATCCCGATCCGGGCATTGCAGATAACAATACACGCCAAACGATTCCCTGGCCCTTCTTCCGGTATACAGAAGTGGTGCTTAACTATGTAGAAGCTTGTATAGAATTGGGTGAGGATGGTGAAGCACGTACCTGGCTTAATAAAATACGTTACCGCGCCGGCATGCCTGCGATCACAGAAAGTGGCGCAGCGCTGAAAGACCGTTACCGTAATGAAAGAAGGGTAGAAATGGTTTATGAGGACCAGCGTTATCATGATGCCCGTCGCTGGATGATCGCACCCAGTACGCTTGGCCGTAAACTGCTGTACATTGATGTAATAGGCAATTTAAAAGCAGGCGCTACGGCTCCATCACCGTATAAACGCGATGAAACAAAATATAAGTACAGCTATACGCCCATAGAAGTTAATTCACTGGAAAACAGACGATGGGATGATAAAATGTACTTCAGGCCCATACCACAGGATGAAATGAATACCAACCTTAAGCTGGTACAGAATCCGGGGTACTAAAGAAAAGATGGCAGGTATTAGCTTTTAGGTGTTAGTGAGCACTAATCAATCGACAGTCGCTTTTCGTTTGGTGTTTTAGTTTTCGTTAGCAAAGTCAGGTCGCTGTAAAGCGGCCTGACTTATTTTAAACAACCAGCCTATGATCTAATAATACACGTAAATTCAGTTAATTAAAACGTACTGCCTTGTATTTAATCAACAACAACTGCCCCCGCCTTCTGGCCGCCTGCCTACTGCTGGTAGCCAGTTGCCAGAACCACCCTGCTGCAACCTACACCACCCCGGCCAAACCGCCGCTCTTTACGTTGATGGCCCCAGAACAAACGCAGGTACATTTCTCCAATACGCTTACGGAAGGGCTCAACACGAATGTATTGATGTATGAGTATTTCTATAATGGTGGCGGCGTGGCTGTTGGCGACCTGAATGGCGATGGTCTTACGGACCTGTACTTCTCAGGTAACATGACGGATAATAAGTTGTACCTCAATAAAGGGCAGCTACAATTTGAAGATATTACGCTTGCTGCCGGAGTAGCCGGCAGACCAGGGCCCTGGAAAACGGGTGTTACTACGGCCGATGTGAATGGCGACGGGAAACTGGATATTTACCTCTGTTATTCGGGAAAGCTACAAGGAGAGAAAAGAAGGAATGAACTGTATATCAATGAAGGGAATGATGCCGGAGGAAATCCGCATTTCAGTGAGCAAGGGATTCAATATGGCCTGGGCGACACAGCTTACAGTACGCAGGGCTATTTCTTCGATTATGACCAGGATGGGGACCTGGACCTCTTCCTCCTGAACCACAACCCCAATTCATTGCCCATACTGGAGGAAGCCCGTACATCTGTGATCCTGCAACAGGAAGACCCCGCCACTGGTGTTCGGCTTTATCAAAACAACCAAAATCATTTTAAAGATATTACGCGCCAGGCAGGTTTCAGCAGTTCATCGCTGACCTATGGCCTTGGTGCAGGCATTGCCGATGTGAATGGGGATGGGTGGCAGGACGTTTATGTATCCAATGATTATGCAGTGCCTGATTACCTGTACATTAATAATGGCAATGGCACTTTTACGGACAGGCTGGCGCAAAGTGTGGGGCATAACAGCCAGTTTTCGATGGGTAATGATATTGCCGATGTGAACAATGATGGACTACCGGATATTTTCACGCTTGATATGCTGCCTGAAGACAATCGGCGGCAAAAGTTATTGTTTGCTCCTGATAACTATGAGAAATTCGAGCTCAATATCCGCTCGGGGTTTCATTATCAGTACATGCGTAATATGCTGCAGTTGAATAATGGCAGGCGGAAAGCAGACAAAGGGTTCAAAGCAAATGACGTGTATTTTAGTGAGGTAGGGCAACAAGCTGGCATATCCAACACAGATTGAGCTGGGCGCCGCTACTGGCGGATTATGACAATGATGGATGGAAAGACCTCTTCGTTACGAATGGGTACTTACGTGATTTTACGAATATGGATTTCATCAAGTACATGAATGACTATACGCAAAGTAAGGGCAGGTTGCGCCGGGAAGAGGTGTTGGAACTGGTGCATCAGATACCTGCCTCCAATATTGTAAATTACCTATTTGTCAATAATGGGAATGGATCGTTTACCAATACAACCCAAGCATGGGGCATTCAAAAACATCGAATAGTAATGGTGCTGCTTATGCGGACCTGGACAATGACGGCGATCTGGACCTGGTGATCAACAATATCAATGAGCCGGCCTTTATCTACCGCAATGAAAGTAATGGACAGCAGCACTACCTGCAAATAAAATTACAGGGGGCGGGTGGCAATACACAAGGTATTGGCACCCGGGTAATGTTGTATTACAATAATCAGCAACAATACCTGGAGCAAATGCCCTCCCGTGGCTATCTTTCTACGGTATCCGCGATCCTGCATGCCGGTTTGGGTGCTGTAAATATGATTGATTCGCTGCGTATTGTTTGGCCTGGTGGCAAGACGCAATTACTGAAAGGCATCAAGGCCAACCAATTACTTGTGGTGACGGAAAAAGAAGCTACGGGTATATACCATAACGCTGTGATGCCTGCCCCTTTATTTGCTGAAACTACCTCCCTATTCCGCACGGTTATGCGGCTAATACCATCAATGATTTCAAAAGGCAGCCTTTGCTGGTGAATCCCCTCTCCTTCAGCGGGCCTTGCCTGGTAAAAGGGGATGTAAATGGCGATGGGCTGGAAGATATTTATGCAGGTGGCGGCAGCGGGCAGGCAGGGGTATTGTACCTGCAACAAAAGAACGGGCAATTTACGGTCAGCAAGCAAACTGCCTTTGAGGCGGATAAGAATTGTGAGGACGCCGATGCCGCCTTTTTCGATGCCAATGGAGATGGCCATACGGATATATATGTAGTCAGTGGCGGCTACCACAACTACCTGCCCGATGATGGGCTGCTACAGGACAGGGTCTATATCAATAACGGCAAGGGGGTATTTACAAAAATGCGGATGCCTTACCAGCGATGCGGGTAAGCAAAAGTTGTGTACGGGTGAACGACCTCAATGGCGATGGCTTTCCCGATCTTTTGTTGGAGGCCGCGTAATACCCGGCAGGTATCCCGAAGCACCTACGAGTTATTTATTGATCAATGATGGTAAAGGGCATTTCGCTGATCAGATCAGTACGATGGCCCCGGCGCTGCAAAAAGCAGGTATGGTTACGGATGCTGCCTGGGTTGACCTGGATGGGGATCATAAGAATGACCTGGTTATTACGGGTGAATGGATGCCAGTACAGGTATATCTTCATAAAAACAATGGGCTGCAGGAATCCAGTTCCCGGTACTTTGACAAAAATATAGTGGCTGGTGGAACAAACTTACTGTGGGTGATTTCAATAAGGATGGCAAGCCCGATCTGCTGGTGGGCAACCAGGGTTTGAATACGCAATGCCGGGTAAGTGAGGAGCAACCGGCTTCGCTCTATTACAAGGACTTTGATGATAATGGTTCCATTGATCCTATTTGTTGTTTCTATGTACAGGGCAAAAATTATCCTTTCGTAACACGGGATGAACTGCTGGACCAAATGAGCATTATGCGCACCCGTTTCACGGATTATAAAAGTTATGCCGACGCTACCATGGAAAGCATCTTTACGAGGGAAGAACTGGAAGGGGTGAAGGAGTTAAAGGCCAATTACCTGGCCACCGCTTATTTTTAAGTGATGCCCAAGGTAAATTCCATTTGCAGGCATTGCCTGAACAAGTGCAGCAATCGCCGGTGTATACGATTACGCGCCTGGATTACGATAAGGATGGTATGGACGATGTGTTATTGTGTGGCAATATTAACCGTGCGCGTTTGAGGTTTGAAATTATGATGCCAATTATGGCGTGTTGCTGCGCGGTGATGGCAAGGGGCATTTTACCTATGTAAGCCAGCAGCGATCGGGCTTTCATCTCAGTGGTGATGTACGTAGTGTAGTATCCATCAATAAGCAATTGCTCTTCGGCATCAATCAGCAACCTATTAAAGCCTATACAACTCATTAAGTATGCGTATCCTTTATTGTTTGATAATCATGTTATGTTGCTGCCTTGCCGGCTGCCGGCAGGCAGCCAGGCCTTTGCCGGTCTTTACTACAAGTCATATCAGTCAGGTACTTACGCAAATGACAGAGGTAATGATCCATGATATTACCAATCCGCCACTGGCTGCCCGTTTTTTTCTTATGCCTGTCTGTCGGGATATGAAGTGATGGTCCAAAATGACAGCAATTATTATAGTATGCAGGGTATATTAAAAGCATATCCAGCTTTGCACAAGCCCGATTCGCTGCAAGGGTACGATACTATGCTTAGTGCTTTGCTGGCGATGATGGAAACAGCGAAGAAGATGCAACCATCGGGTAAAATGATCAACGACTATGAGCAGCGGTTCCTGGACTCCTGCAAGAAGATCGGTTTTCCGGAGGAGGTGATAGATCGATCGCTGGCCTATGGTTCCTGGGTAAGCAAAAAAGATACTTGCCTATGCCAAGGCGGACGGATATAATAAGATCAGCAATTATGCCCGTTATACGCCGGTGAAAAAGCCTGGCTGCTGGTTTCCGACCGGTCCAGCATATATGCCAGCCGTAGAGCCCTATTTCAACACGGTAAGGCCCTTTACGCTTGACTCCTGTTCGCAGTTCATCCCCCGCCGGCCTATAGTCTATGCCACGGATAAAAACTCTGACTTTTACCAGTTGGTATTGCGCAACTATACAACCACCAAAGATATGCCGATGGAATACCGTGTTATAGCAGCATTCTGGGATTGCAATCCTTTGCGGTGCAGGATGACGGGCACCTGCTGCTGGGCTTAAAAGATATCCCCAGGCGCCCATTGGCTGGGCATTACAGGCATTGCCTGTCAGCAGGCGCATAAAGGTTTTGGCGAAAGCATGCAGATCCATACGTCGGTAGCCATGGGGCTGATGGATGCATTCATTACGTGTTGGGATGAAAAATACCGCAGTAACCGCATTCGTCCGGAAACGGCTATCCGTCAGTTGATCGACCCTCATTGGCAGCCCTTGTTACAAACACCTCCTTTTCCTGAATACCTAAGTGGGCATTCAGTGATCTCGACTGCTTCGGCCACTATTCTATCCCATTACTTTGGGGATCATTTTACTTATACGGACAGTGTGGAGGTATCTTATGGGCTGCCGGCCCGCCAGTTTGGTTCATTCAGGCAGGCGGCTGAAGAAGCAGCCATCAGTCGTTTCTATGGTGGTATTCATTTTATGGATGCTATTGAGCAGGGTATGGTACAAGGTACCAAAGTGGGTGATCAGTTGGTAAAGAAAATAACGCGGAAACAATAAGCCTTTACAACGGCGTACTTGCTATATTGGTCAACGATTTCAAAATAACGAACTTTGATGAGCCCGGAAAAATTGACTTGGTGAGTTATATGGAAAAGAATTTCATGTTCAATATGCCCATGGAGAAATTCGGTTACCTCACAGGCAGAAGCCTCACCACTTTCAAGCGCGACTTTAAAAAGGCATTTAATACCACGCCCCAAAAATGGCTTACGCAAAAGCGGCTGGAACTGGCGCACTATCACCTTGTAGATCAAAAGAAGAAACCTATTGATGTTTGCTATGAAGTAGGTTTTGAGAATTTATCGCATTTCTCGTTTGCTTTCAAAAAGCAATTTGGATACGCCCCTACGGAATTATTAGCGGGCAACAAATAATAAACTTTGTCACCCTACCTTCCTCAATACAGGGCAGTTGAATTAAGGTAAGATGTCAGGTACTTGTCAACTTTCAGCCTTGTTGAGGGTGAGCCGCCCTTGGAGGGCGACCCACAGACGGTTTCGACAAGCTCAACCTGACATCGCAGTCTAAAGGAATAGGATGTTGTGTCTAAACGACAAAGGACTGCGCAATGGCAGCCCTTGTTCGTTTAAACGGGTTGGGGAGTAATCATTTACTGTTTGATCAGCCGGATGGTTTCGGAGCCTTGCATCCCTTCCAGTTTCAATATATACACGCCGCTTTGCAGGGCACTGATGTCCTTGCTGATGCGTGCTTCGCCCGGACGGATAGCCCATTGATGAATCAGCCTGCCATTAAGGTCCAGCAGCTTCAGCGAACGCCAGCCCTGGCCGGCCAACTGCAATACAAAGGGCCCTGCAGTAGGATTGGGAAACACCCCGGTTTTAACGGTGGTATTTGCTTCATCAGTTGTGATGGCCGTAAAGGTCTTTGGGCCGCTATTGGCAGCTTCGGTAATCCTGATGCAATCATCAATACTGAACCAGTTGAATTTAAAGCTGCCTGCTTTTACGTGGATGCCTGTATAAGTAAGTGCCGGGAGGGTCATGGTATCCTTAATGGTTTGCCAGGCACCGCCGGTATTGGGAATATCTATCAGGCCAAAGATCACGCCGCTATGTCCTACGCCTGCCTGGGCCGGAGCGGTAGTGGATACGCGCAGGCTCACGGTATATACGCCTGCCACGGGCACGCTGAGGGTATTGTAAGCAAAGAAATTATTGAGGGCCAGGCCGGCAAAATTTTGTCCGCCGCCAATATCGGTACAGGCTTGCAGGTAAGGCCCAGGTGAACGGTTGGAAGCGCTTTCGGCTTCGTATTTATTATTAACGCCACAGCTAAGGTTGTACACAGCAACGGGGGCGGTAGCAACAATGGTATCGGCGTTGACGGTTACTGTATAAGCACCCGGGTTGGTACCGGCCGTGAATAATCCCGATTGACTGATACTATTGCCCGCGCCGCTTACAGCCCAATTAAGACCGGATACTGGCATTACGTTGTTATTGCCATCATAACCAGTAGCCGCGAACTGCCGGGTTTGCCCACCCGCTATTTCCAATACAGCAGGCAGTAGTTCCAGGCGCGAAAGTACAGGCGGAGGCGCCGCGCAATTATCAATGCTGAACCAGTTGAATTTGAAACTGCCGGACACTACATGAATGCCGGTATAGGTTAAAGCAGGCAGGTTGATGTTGGCTTTGATGGTTTGCCAGGCGCCGCCGGTATTGGGCAGGTCGATGATGCCAAAGGTCAGCCCGCTATGGCCAACCTTCAACTGAGCCGGTGATGTGGTGCTGATCCTTATGCTGATGGTGTATTTACCTGCTACGGGTACGTTGAGGGTGTTATAAGCAAAATAATGCCCTACGGCCAGGCCGGCAAAGTTTTGTCCGCCGCCAATATCCGTACAGGCTTGCAGGTAAGGTCCGGAGGCGTAATTGGAGCTGCTTTCCGCTTCGTACTTTCCATTTACTGTACAACCGTATTCTACCTTCACCGGGGCTGTTTTGGTAACAGCACCGGCTGTAATAGCAAGCAGGTAATTACCGGGCGTGTTGCCCGCTGTGAAAATGCCTGCTGTATCTACACTATTACCCACACCGCCCACTGTCCATACCCTGGTAGTGGGTAAGCTCATCAGGCTATCAAACTGATCATAGCCCGTGGCTTTGAATTGGTGCGAAGCGCCTGGAGGAACGGTAGCCGAATCGGGCACCAGGGTAATACGTGTTAGTACCGGCACGGGCACAATCTTCACCACGGCTTTCCCAATGGCCTGGGGCATAATGGCCCGCACGGTATAGAAGCCGGTGGAATCGCCGGCTGTGAGTAAACCATTTGAATCGATGCTATTACCTGCTCCCGCCACATGCCAAAAGGGGCCCGCCAGCAGGTTCATATAGTTGTTGTTTTGGTCATAGGCAGCGGCTTTGAACTGTTTGATTTGCCCGGCCATTACCGTACTGCTATCGGGTGTTACGACGATCTTAGTAAGGTTTACATCACCGGCGGGAATGAATTGCAGCCAGTTGAAGTTCCAGCCACTGGCATTGGATTGAATGCGAATGGTCTTTTGTCCGGGCGCCAGCAGGAAGGGCGAAGAATTGACGGTAGCCCAGTTTTGCCATCCGCCACTGGCAGGTAGCTGTACGGTGTGGATGGTAGTGGTATCGATCAGCATTTTCAAACTGGTAGCTGAATTCACGGCCACCCGGTATTGTACGCGGTACAGCCTCCAGGAAGGAACCTGTATATCGTATTCAAACCAGGTATTGGCGCCAATATAACTTATGTTGCGGTTGCCGCTGGTATCGGCAGTAGGTTCGGTGCAACAGGCGTTGGAGTTGTCAAAGCTCTCGGCTTCTATGCGTGCCGGTATCAATTTATAATTGGTAGGCCGCACGTTTACGTTGGTTGTGCCGGCAAGGGTTACTGTATCTATAGTAGCGGTGGCTGTAACGATGCCTTCCGCTTGTACGGTGGCCAAACCACCAGCCGTAATGGTATTGCCGGCGCCGGTAATGTTCCACACGGGGTTGATGCTCATGGCCCGGCCATTTTGATCAAAAGCCTTTGCCGTGTATTGTTGTGTTTTGCCTGGCAACAGTAATAGATCGGCGGGCGTTACAGCAATGCTATCCAATATGGGTGTGCCCAATCCTTTTTGGTATACGCGCACATAATCCACCTGCATGCTATCGGGCCAGTCGGCCTCTGTAATATTGCCTCCCATACCACCGCCAATAGCGAGGTTAAGAATGATATGAAACTTTTGATCAAAGGGCCAGTCTTTCCAATCGGTATGTGGATTGGCATAGGTATAACAAACGGTACTATCATAAATAAACCGTAGGGAATCGGGGCTCCATTCCAGCTTGTACACATGCCAGGTGGTATCGGCATCGGGCAGGAAACGCGAAGCGGATAGATGACCTCCATTGGTCCAGTTATTGTTTTGTGTATGCACGGTAGAAAGTACGGTGCCAAACTTATTGCCCACATGTTCCATAATATCTATTTCACCGCTTCGGGGCCAGCCGCCATAAGCGCTGGTAGTAGGCATGAGCCAAATTGCTGGCCAGGAACCACGTGCTCTTGCCAGTTTGGCCCTTACTTCCACCTTGCCGTATAAGAAATCCATCTTGCCCTGGGAGATCACGCGGCCCGACGACCAGGGTTCGGTGGTTGTGGTATTGGGAAAATCTTTTTACCTACAATCACCAGGCTGCCATTGTGCACCCGGGCATTGTCGCGGGTGGTATCGGTATAAACCTGTTGCTCACCATTGATCCAGCCCTTGGGTTTGGGATCAACTGTCCACTTGCTTTTGTCGGGCACACCATCTACTGTAAACTCATCATTGTAGATCATGGTCCAATTGGGATTGCCTTCAAATACTACATTGCCTTTGGCAGTATAAACGGGGGTATTGGGGTTTACCAATTCCTGTCCGGCAACCTGTAATTGCAAGGTGGCACGGGAATAGTTGGCCGGCGAATTACCGCTTAACGTGATCGTGGCAGTAGTATCGTTCGTGCGTTGCACACTGCCAATCGTTACGCCCGGCGGCAGGTTGGTAGCCATCCAGTTGACAGTTGTCAATGTGGGCCTGAATACATCACCGTACAGCTTTGCCTGGAGCACTACCCCATCTTCCTGTCCCATGTTTACCCGCGTATCAGTAAGGGTAATGCTTTTAGGATTGGGAGCTTGCACCAGGTCGAAATACAAAGTACCCTTGGCTTTTTTGCCGTCGATATAGTGTACTTCAATCCGGTTGAAATCGGCTCTGTTGCTGACGCTTTGAAAATTAAAACTGGCCTGCTCCCAGCGGTTTACCTGACCTACTTTGTAGGTAAAATAAACAGCCCTGGTATAATCGGTCCCAGGCTGGAGTTTAAACATGATCTCATCGGTGGTGGTACTGTACACCAACATTTTGAAAGTTGCATTGCTCAGCAAGTCGAAAGTGGCGGTCATGTTGCAGCCTGCACTCATGTATTCAAAGCAGGTTGTGTCTTTAGTAAATTTGGCCACCAGGGGCTTGTATTCAAACCCCGGGGGCGGGATTGGGCACCCCAAATTCTACTTTACCGGTGGCGCCGGGTCCTGCGTAATAAGTCCAGCGGCCGGAGCAGGAGCCATTGCCTTCCATATCGTCGAGGAGTAATAGTTGTGCGCTCCCGTTACGGCATAGCAGTAGCAGGAACAACACGAGGAGTGTTGTAACTTTTTCATATGACAGCGTGTTTGGTTTTTTAGCGGGGAATCAACAGTACGGCATCGGCTACTACGGTACCGCCGGCGCCATCTGCTGTAATGGTTATATAAGATCTTTTCCCGGCAGGCAATTGGTACGAGCCTATGCTTACCCATTCGCCGGAGGTTTGGCCTGCTACCTGTATCGAGGCAGGGCTAATGGTAACCGGGCTATTCTTTTTCCATCATATACCTGCATCGCGATCTCACGCGCCATGTTGCTGTTTTTGGGCAGGTAGATGTATACATCGTATTTGCCAACCCGGCTAATGGTGGGCGTAAAGGTGATGGCTTTCTTTTCGGTTGTACTTTGTTGGGCTACCAGGTGCGAGGGGCCATAACCACCCTTTTGTACCGTCCACTGGCCGGTAGTCACCACTTTTTCTTTATCGTCATTATCAACAATGATCTCCGGCGCCGATCCATTGGCCAGGGGATTGGCTTTTAAGGTAGCCTGTAGTTTTGTGATGTTTACTTCCTGTACGGGTTTCTTTGCATTGATGGCCATCACGGCTGCTACGGCTGCCGATTGGCCCAAGACCATGAACACCGGTTCCATCCTGATAGAGCCATAAGCTATATGGCTGGCCGATAAGCAAACGGGCACCAGCAGGTTATTACATTCTGCAGCCTTGGGAATAATGCAGCGATAAGCAATGGGATAAGGACCAAAGCCACCTATTTGCACATCGCCTTCATTTTTACCATACCATTCACGACGAGCCGCTGGCAATTGTGTGAGTCCATGGTATAAGCTGCCATGCCTATACCATCGGTTACGGTTTCCTTGCCTTCGCAATTGGCTTGGGTCATTACATATTGGCCCATCATTCGGCGTGCTTCGCGTACATACATCTGGGGCGACCAATGACCATTGTTGGTATACTCATCTTTGGGATAACCCCACTTCAACATTTCTTTGCGCAGGTGTTCGGGCATACGGGGATCGTGGCCAATAAAATACAGGAGGCCCTTGATATAACTAGTATGAGCTTCGGTGATCTTTTTACGGGTAGCATAATCAGCTTCGGCATAATCATAGTTCATACCGATCATATCGGTTGAGAAAGGTCCATTGTTGTTGATATCTGTTTTATGGTTGGGCATGAGGTCAAACTTGAGAAAACCCCATAGGTCACCAACAGGCTTTTTCTTCAGCACGCGCAATAGCAATTCATATTTTTCCGGGTCGTATCCTTCGGGCTGGGTAATGGGTAGCAGGTTATCGGGCTGGCTGGTAAGGCAGATCCTGAAATTGTAAGCCTGGACTTTTTATCGCCTTGTCCTTGTGGTTCTAATGCAGCGGGGCTAATGCCCCAAACCAACCCGCTTTCGGGCTTACCGGGTTCTTTGTAAGGATCAATGCCATCGGGAAACTGGTGTTTTTCTCTTAGCTGCACGCCGTTGTAGGCTTCGTTGTACAAGCTATTGGCCTCACGCCCCACGGTATAGCTAACACCAGCTTTGGCCATGAGATCGCCCTCATAGGAACAGTCGATAAACATTTTAGCCTGAATCTTTTTGGCGGTTTGCGGTGTGGGTGTCAAAGGATCATTCACTTCAATTTCGCGGATGGTACCCTGTTCTTTTTACAGCAAAAAGAGCGGCATTATAAAGCACATCGACTTTGGCTGCCTGGATATAATATTGAAAGGTTTTTCTGCTATGCCGGGTTCAAATATCCAGGATTCAAACTTACCGTAATGATGGCCCAGGCGACGATAGAAATCAAGCGCCAGGCCGGTAACGGCATATTTATTCCCGATATCAGTATAGCCCAATCCACCCGAGCTAAGACCTCCCAGGCGTGTGCCGGGTTCTATCAGCAATACTGTTTTACCCGATTGTTTGGCGGTATAAGCTGCTATTACGCCGGCACTGCTGCCTCCATAAATGCAGATATCGACTGATTGGGTGGTTTGTGCGCTTGCCTGCAAGGCAAAACACGCGCAAAGGATAGTTGTCAATTTTTTGATCAGCATAAGTGTGCTTTATATGGTCATTATCGTTGAACAAGGCTGGCTTTGACAAGCTCCTTTAGAGTCCGGAAGTCGGAAAGTCCGGAAGTCCGAAAGGAAAACTTTTAGTTGCCTTCGACCAGCCTTCGACTACAAAGCCGGAGGCTTTGAAATAGGCGTCATCCGCCATACGGCGGGAAGGCTGGCGACTGACTAAAGACGGCTTCTTAATATCCCGGATTTTGGTCTTTTAGGGGATCGATGGCTTTGTTATAATTGGTTTCATTGACGGGTATGGGCCACAGCAAATGTTTATCAGTTACTGTTTTTCCTTTAGCCGCCAATATGGTTTGTTTTACTATGGCCAGGCGTTTCAGATCGAGCCAGCGCTTACCTTCATAACAGGTTTCATACATCCGCTCGCGCACTACCAGGTCGAGGAAGGATTGCAGGGTATTGTAGTCGGCCAGTTTAAAGTCAATGGTTGCATTGGCTACGGCAGGATTAACGCCATAAGCCCGGCGGCGCACCATATTCAACTTTTCCATGGCATCGGCAGTAGGTCCGTTGTTAACCCGGTTGGCCGCTTCGGCATACAGCAATAACAAATCGGCATAGCGGTACATGGGATAATCATTACCCGCATTGCTGGCCGCGGTAGCTTTGAGGTCCCTGAACTTACGATTCAATACGGTGGTGGGCCCCAATCCAAAAGTCTTAGGATACCAATTGTAAATATACCGCAGGTCGTTGCGGTCCCAGTTTTTCATAATGGGTATTACCTCCGAATCGCTGTAGTTGGTATAAAAAGCCGCCTGGCGGAAAATAACCTGAGCCGGGATAATGGGCATACATCACATAATGAAATCCCTGGTTGCTGCCCAGGCGGGAGAATTTAAAGTAAAAGATCTCTTCGGGAGTGCTCACTACTTCGGCGCCATACAGCTTTTCAAAATCATCGGCTACGGTAACATTTACCAGGGAGTGTTTTCCGGAAAGGATCACTTCATTGGCTTTGTTGCTCGCTTCGGTCCATTTGCCCAGGTTGAGGTATACATCAGCCAGGAGGGTTTTGGCAGCCCATTTGGAAGGGTGCCACCCAGGCGGGCTATATCGGGCAGGTTGGTTTCGGCAAAGAGCAGATCGTCGAGGATCAAAGCATATACTTCGGCGGCTGTATTGCGTTTTACATCTACTTCTTCCATATTGTTTTCCGTGCGTAGGGGTACGCCGCTCCAATTACGCACCATGCAGAAGTAGTTGAGGGCACGCATAAACTTTGCCTCTCCTACAAATTTGGCTACATCGGCGGGTAGTATCTTGGTGCCCAGGGGAGCTCTTTTAATGATGATATTGGCATTGCGGATAGACTGGTAAAAGTTGCGCCACATATCGCCAATGCGGGTAACATTGGTATTGTCGAGCCCGGCATAATCATTCAGGGGTGCATGGCTGCCACGGCCATACATGTAATCGGCATAACATTCGAGTTGTATGGTATACAAGCCGCCTATGCTGCTGACGCCACGCAAAGGGGTATAAATAGCATTGGTGCCCGCTGCCACTTCAGCAGCAGTATTGTAAAAAGTTTCTTCGGCTATGGAGTAAGGGCTTTCTTCCAGGGTTTTGGAGCAGGAGCCCAATAGCAGGGAGCAAGCTATGAGTTGAACAAAGTGTTTCATATAAAGAGTTGTAATCGTTAGTGATGAGATCAAAATGCACAGCGAATACCTACGGTAACGGATTTGGCAGTAGGGTACGAGAAATAATCAATACCCTGGGTAACGGAATTGGAACCACCAAAAACATTCATTTCGGATCGTACCAGCTATAGCTGGTAATGGTGATCAGGTTTTGCCCGCTTACATACAACTGGGCATTCCTCAACCATTTGGCCCTGATAGCGGTGCCGGGGAGGTTATAAGCCAGCTGAATATTTTTTGAACCTCAGGTAAGAACCATCTTCTACAAACCGGCTACTCATATTGCCGGGCAGGGTGCGGGTCAGCTTGGGATACTTGGCATTGGTATTGGTGGGCGTCCAATGATCGGTAAACACTTCGGCCGGCATATTGAGGCCCATACCCAGGTCGAGGGTAGCCGCCTTGTTAAGGTTAAAGAGGTCATTGCCTTGTGATCCTTGGATAAAGAGGGAAAACTCAAATCCTTTCCAGGCCAGGTTGGAATTAAAACCATAAATGAAATCAGGGTTGGGATTGCCAATAAAGACCTTATCGGCAGCGGAGATACTGCCATTCTTATCTACGTCTTCAAAAACAGGGATGCCTTTGTCGTTGTATCCTGTTTCTTTGTATCCATAAAAGATGCCCATGGGCTGACCTTCGCGCAATAGGTTCACTGCATCATTGAGATTGCCTGTATACAAGCTGCTACCTGGGATATCCTGTCCGCCATATAATTTCAGGACTTTATTCCTGCTGCGCGATACGTTGGCGGATACATTCCATTCAACAGGTCCGTTCAGGATATTGGCATCTATACCGATCTCAAAACCCTTGTTCTCTACCTTGCCTACATTGCGCAATACATTGGTATAACCCATTGAGGCAGGCAATTGTACACTGTTGAGCAAGTCGCGGGTTACTTTACGGTAATAATCAAAAGTGATCTTGATGCGGTTATCAAGGAGGCTCGCATCAAAACCCAGGTCAAACTGGTCGGTTGATTCCCATTTCAATTTGCCGGGCAGGGTACTGCCGGGCGCCAGGGCATTGTACAAAGCATCGCCAAAAACAGTTTTGGAACCCGAGAGTTGGTTCAGGGTAGCATAAGGACTAATAGAAGGATTACCAACGGATCCATAGCTCACCCGCAGTTTGAGGTCTGACACAAATTTTACCGGTTCAAAGAACTTTTCATCCGATACCCTCCAGGCAAATGCAGCAGAGGGGAAATGGCCCCATTTCTCGGTAAAGCGAGAAGAACCATCGGCGCGGAAACTTACCGTAAGGAGGTATTTATCCAGCAGGCTATAGTTTACCCTTCCCAGCCAGGAAAGCATTACCCATTTTTCGTAATAGGAACCAGGTATGCCGGGTGTTTCGGCCAGTCCGAGGTTGTAGGTGGCGGTATTGTCGCTGATAAAACCGGTACCGTCTGCATTTAAGGAAGTATAGGTATTATCCTGGTAGGTAAAACCACCGGTGGCGGTAATACCATGGATGCCATATTTAGCGGTCCAGGTAGCTACATTCTCATTGAGGAAACTGGTGCGTTGGGTTGAACTCACACTGGCATAACCAGTATAGTTGGTAGTGGTATCAATTTTAGCATAGAAATCCGTGCGATCAGTAGCGCGTTCTACACCACCCGATACTTTGAAGGTAAACCCTTTAAAAGGTTTGATGGTAAAAGCTACATTACCCAGTATACGGTCGGCATCAATTTTATCGGTTACATTATCAATGGTAGTAAGCGGGTTATTGATGGCATTGGAAATAAAGGGGTAGGCGGTATTCAAGCGCCGGTAGGCGCCGGTTGGGGTATAGGGCGATAAAGTAGGCGGCGCGCCAAGCATACCCGAGATCAGGTCACTGCCCCTGTTGCCCCGGCCTGAGTTCTGCCGGTTGCTTTTGATCTTTACGAGGGAGAGATTGGAAGCAACGCTGAACATTTTGCTGATCTCATGAGTAAGATTGGTACGTACGGAATAGCGGTCAAAATCGCTGTTGCGCACAATACCATCCTGCAAAAAAGCACCAGTAGAAAAGGAGAACTGTGTTTTATCATTACCGCCACTTACGCTCAGGTTGGTAGAATAAAGAGGCGCATTGTGCATCACCAGTTTTTGCCAATCCGTGCCTGATGACTTACCAAACTCCTCAATTTGTTGCTGGGTAAAAAGGGTGCTACATTATCATTTACTGCTTGTTCATTGTAGAATTGGGCATACTGTTGCGCATTCATCAGCTTCAGTTTCTTAGAAGGCATTTGCAGGGTATATGCACTTTCAAAATCAACATAGGTACGGCCGCCTTTACGACCACCCTTGGTAGTGATCATTACCACGCCATTTGATCCCCTGGCGCCATAGATGGCCACAGAAGAAGCGTCTTTGAGGATGTCAATCGACTCGATGTCAGCATTCTGCAAAAAAGTAGGATTGCCATTTACCGGGAAACCATCTACTACATACAAAGGCTCATTATTACCAAAGATGGAGTTGGTGCCCCTGATGCGGACACTGATGCTGCCACCTGGCGAGCCATTGTTTTGCAATACCTGCACCCCAGGCGCGCGGCCCTGCATGGCCTGCACCACGTTGGTAGTAGGGAAACTATTTACCTCCTTACCACTTACCTGGGCTACTGATCCGGTAAGGTCTCTTCTCTTCACGGTTCCATAACCTATCACCACAATCTCATTGAGGTTGCGTACTTCTTCCTGCAACTGGATGGCGATGGTGGTTCTATTGTTTACGGGTTCTTCATGTCTTTTATAACCTACATAACTAAATACCAGGGTAGCGTTTTCGGGCACGCGGATACTGAAGGAGCCATCAGCACCGGTATTGGCGCCTTTATCGGCTCCTTTTTCCAGGATGGATACACCGGCCAGGGGTTGGTTCTTGCTATCGGTAACAAGGCCATTGACCCTGATCTCCGGATCGCGGGTGGCCTGTTCCTGTTGCCAGTCAATATTCATCTGCAGGTCCTTATCGATGGAATCGCGCTGTAGTTTTTCTATCACTACAATGGTATTGTTCTTTACTGCATATTCCAATAAAGTATTGTCGAATAGCAGTTCCAACGTGGTGAGTAGTGAGCGGGTACGCAGGGGCAGGTTCACTTTTCTATAAGGTGATATCTGGGACTCCACATAGGCAAATCGGAAGTTGCTTTGCTTTTCGATCTGACTAAAAGCATTTTTAAGCGACTCGTCCTTCAGGCCCACCGATACTTTGGTATCTCGTAGTATTTGTGCTTTCCCCGGACTGGCCACCAGCAGGTTAGCAGTACATAGCAGGGAAGTAATGATGAAGCAGTTTAGTTTCATAATGAATAGCCATTTTTGTGAAACTGGTGTTGGGTAATGGACACAAAAACTCCCATTCCTGGCAAGAAATCTCATACCTTTAATAAGTTTTAAATGTTACGCAATATTTAAGACCCGGCTACTCTAACTTCCACTTAGGGTAGCCATTTTTACTCATACACTTGTTGTATTATTCGTTCTTACATCCTTCGCCTTCCAGCCATATTATATGCCCATCTTCTTTGCTCCAGGATGACCGGGTAAGTTGTCCCAGGATATCCAATATTTCTTCCAGCGATTTGCCGGCAGGATCAACGGTGAACCGGCAGTTGCGCAAGGCTTCGTTACGGAACCGCAGTTCCACATTGAAATGATGGCCAATAAGCTGGGCTGCTTCTTCAAACCGGATATTATCAAACAACAGGTCATTGTTTTTCCATTGTATTACTTGTTTTACATCGGCCTTTGTCAACAGGGGAACTTCGGATTGTTTATCAATGATGAGTTGATCGCCCGCCACCAAAATGCTAAGGGGCTTTTGATTGTTCTGTCGCTGCACCTGCACCTTGCCACGCTCTACCGTAATAGCCACCAGGCTGTCTGTTGAATAGGCTTTGATATTGAAAGCAGTTCCCAATACGCGGGTTACAAAAGCGCCGGAATGCACGATGAATGGCTTGTGGGGATCGTGTTGTACATCAAAATAAGCTTCGCCCGTAAGGGTTACCACCCGTACGGAATCGGTAAAAGCAGCGGGATAATCCAGGTGGCTATTGTGGTTGAGGATAACTGTGGAGCCATCGGGCAGGATAATTTTTCTACGTTCATTTTCTTTGATATGACCGGCCAATGCAGGCGGTTGCACCGGCACCCTGTTAAAATACCACCAACCTATTGCCATACACAGCAAGAGGGAAGCAGCCACACTTATATACAGTCTTCGACGACCCAAGCGGAGTACGGGGGTAGTAGTATACCCAGATTCGTACTTATCAATCTTTTGTTGTACGCGCTCAAATACGCGGTCCAATTCATCATGGGTGGTGGGATGGGCATGCTCTTCGTGGTGCCATTGTTCCTGCAACTCCTGGAGTACCAGGTCATTCTCTGATAGTTCGGACATGAGCTGCCAGAATTCTTCTAGTTCTTGCCGGGAGCAGGCATTGTCCAGGTATTTTCTAAACAGGTATTTTAACCGGATGGGGTTGGAAGACATATGGCATCGTTGTTAACCATATAAGACGACTGCCGGCAGGGGGTAGTACTATTGAGGGGAAAATAAATTTGGAGTGGCGGGTTCGTTTGATTGAAAATAAAAAAAGCTGTTTCAGGATTGCAACAGCTTTTAAAGGGAGAAAAATTCAGGGAAAACGGACACAATTATTCAGGTAAATTATAATATTGCTGCACTGCTTTAAAATCGGCAAAAATCAATTGGTGGTGCAATCTTCATTCTTCCACCGGTGGCCTCGCTATTGGCATATATTCTTATCACACGGGCCTTTGCATAATTTTCTCCTAAACCTACCTTGTCAATGTAAATACTTACTTTACCGCTGGCAAAACCCATGCTTACCCGGTATTACGTTGCGGCGGCAAGGCCATACCCTGGTATAAAATACCATCTGTCTCCTGCCTGATAATACAGGCATACAAACCATTGTGATCTGTTCATGGTATCCAATGTTGTGGTTACCTGCAATTCAGTAAAAAAGTAGAAGCCAGATTTTGGGCTCCATACGTAAACTGTTTTACGTTGGCATTCCCGCAATACCTGTCGGCCTCTGGGACCTGCCGGCCCTGCTGGTCCTTCAGGGCCTGTGTCACCTTTTTACAGGCCATCAAACAGCATATGACCATGGATACAAAAAAATACTTTTTCATATTTTTGTTTTATATAAGGGTTTAATAAATGATTACATAGCTTTTAAGCAACTGCTAAACTAATTCTGCCGGAAAATCAAGGTTCCAATGATTGGTATCCCAGATCTGCGTCATCCTTCCATCGGTAGTTATAGCATAAATAGACTTCTTATTGTCTTCTGCATTCGTCGGGAATACGGCGGCAAGACCTTGAAATCTCAGTTGACCGTGGCCTGCGCTTTCAGCAGGAAAATCGAGGTTCCAATGATCGGTGTCCCATATTTGTGCCAACCGTCCGTCGGTGGAGATGGCATAAATAGACTTCTTGTTGTCTTCTGCATTGGTTGCAAAAACAGCGACTCCTTCCTGGAATCTTAGTTGGGGGTGACCCGCCAGTTCTGCCGGGAAGTCCAGATTCCAATGATCCGTATCCCATATTTGTGCCAACCGCCCATCGGTAGTGATGGCATAGATAGACTTTTTGTTGCCCTCTGCATCCGTTGGAAATACAGCGGAATTTCCTTAAACCTTAGCCCGCCATGGCCTGCCAGTTCTGCTGGAAAGTCAAGGTTCCAGTGATCCGTATCCCATATTTGCGCCAGCCGTCCATCGGTAGTGATGGCATAAATAGACTTCTTGTTGTCCTCTGCATCCGTTGGGAATACAGCGGGAATTCCTTTGAATCTTAACCCGCCATGACCTGCCAGTTCTGCCGGAAAGTCAAGGTTCCAATGATCGGTATCCCATATTTGCGCCAGCCGTCCATCGGTAGTTATAGCATAAATTGATTTTTGTTGTCGCCGGCATCAGTGGAGAAGACAATAACTCCTTTTTGGAATCTTAACTGGACATGATTCGCCAGTTCTGCCGGAAAATCAAGGTTCCAATGATCCGTGTCCCATATTTGCGCCAAACGCCCATCAGTAGTGATGGCATAAATTGATTTTTTATTATCCTCCTCATTTGTTGCAAATACAGCCGGGAATTGCTGAAAGCGTAATTGTGTATGGCCGGCTAGCTCAGCGGGAAAGTCGAGATTCCAATGATCTGTATCCCAAAGCTGATACAATCTCCCGTGATTACTAACCACGTAAATTGACTTCTTATTGTCTTCCGCATTTGTTGGAAATACTGCCGGACGACTCTTGAAATCAACCCTTAATTCAGGCGTATTTTCAATAATAGCCCTCAGGTTTGGCATTATCCCAATGTTCCCTGCTATGCCAGTGCCTTGCGCAGTCCCTGTTGCAGGGTTGGAAAGCAAGTCACGCATTTGACGGGGAGATAATAAAGATCCGACAGCTGCCTTATGCATACCCTGTACTATTAATGCAGCACCTACAATGATTGGAGAAGCTCCGCTTGTGCCTCCAAATGCACTTGTATAATCATCATTCATTGTTGCCGTCGTATCATTTCAAGCGTACCCGTATCCCTGTTTGCATACCCGGTAGTTACAATATTTTCTCCCCAGGCATAACAATCAATACGGGAGCCGAAGTTTGAAAAATTTGCTCTGTTATGAGGAACGACAGAAAGTGAAGCGCCGGTCATTATTGCACCGGAATCCGTAAAATTCGGATTTGTTCTATCCAGTAAATCCTGCCCTGCTGCATTTGTCCAATTATCCAGATCATTACCTCCATTGCCGGCAGCTTCCACTACTATAATAGCATTCCCCACAGCTAATCTAATGGCATCAAAATCTGCCGGGTCCGTTTCCGTGGGTAAGAAATTCCGCTGCACTTCCAGTAATAGTACATCACCTGCATTCATTTTTGAAATTGCTGCAATAATAGCATCTGCCACATGTAATGGTGTGTCTGTGTCTGCTTCATAATGGGAGACCATATTTACATAACTAACAGAAGGAGCTATCCCGACGATTCCTGCACCATTATCCAGACCTACAACCTCACCTAATACAGCAGTTCCATGGTCACCGATATACGTTCCAACCCCATGCCTATTGTCATTAAAAATTAATGTTGGGCTGGCATCATTCAGATCATCATGTGTGGTTATCCATCCTTGCTCAAGATCAACAAATCCAATCCCGGCGCCTTCTCCATTCAATCTCGTCCAGGCAAACCGGGCGTCAATTCCTAAGGGTGCAGCATCCAAGTATCCCTGTCGAACAGAAAAATATCATCAGTTGGATTTATTGCAGGATCAGACACCGGCATTTCTTTATATGCCAGACCTACTTCAGCAAGTCCGTTGAATAACTCCACTACTTTGTCCAGGCTCCCTTTAAAACTGCGATAATCTAATCGCCAGTAATTGGAAAGGCTATGAAAGGGTGCAAACCCTGTACCCCGGGCGATTACTTCCAGTTCTCTCAGTTTCTGTACCGGAACGCTTTTAATACTTCTCCTTATGTTCCGGGGCATGTATTGCTCCAGTATTGACAGCAATTTCATTAACTGATGTCTTTTAGCAATCTCTATTAGATCATCACCGTCGGTATAAGCATAACTTTCAGCAAGACGAATGATAATAAAACCGCTAGATTGTTGTGATTCAGCATTTTCTCTTGCGGCTGACCTTTCCCGATCGCTTTGTTGTCATTAGGTAATGTACTCATAATGAAAAGTTTAATGGTTTACTATTGTAAAACAGTGGCAGGGAAATGAAAAATAATTTTCAGGTATATAAACCTTTTGCAAATTTCAAAACATTATCAGGGGAAAACAATCCCATTTTTGAGTGAAAGAAAAATAACATCTTACGTTTGGGACGGATAACTTGTTGATCAGATCATGAGAGATGTTAAAACTTTCCTATAAGCCATGTAGCATACCCCTATTTGAGTGATTTATCTTTTTATGGGTTGCCATTCACATTCCAAGCAATACCACTTGGGAAGAGTCAAGAACAAAGACAGGATACGATAAAAGAATTGATGGTCTATGTGTTAAAAAGTAGCATTCGGCATCAAACGCCGTTGGGAAGTTCAATCTAGTACAATTCGACATAGTTTATCCTGCTTACCGGGATTCAGGGAGACAGCTTGACTAAAGGACATTTAATCGTGTTTTTTTGCTTCGGGGCATGTTAGGGTAATTACTGGTGCATTAAGATGCCCAATACAACGGCGCCGGAGAGGTCGTGGTGTTGGAGGAACTGGCGGATGGATTTCAGTGATTCGGCAATGGTATTTCTGACGGTATTGCGGGAAAGCTGGAGGCGTTGGGCTATTTCGTCGTGGGTAAGTCCTTCTACCCGGCTCATGGTGAATACCATTTTACGCTGGGGTGAAAGCTGGTCGATGGCCTGATGGACCAGGTGCTGGTATTCGCTGTCGAGGAGTTTATGATCGGCTTGCTGTTCACGGGTGGACTCCATTTCCTTGCGGATGAGTTTATGCATCCTGGCATCGCGGGCAGCAACTTTAAAAAAGTCGAGGGCTTTATTGTGGGCTACTTTTTGCAGGAAGGCATCGAGGTGGCGGATGTCCTGGATCAGTTCGCGGCCAATCCACAGTTTTACAAAAATATCAATGGCAATTTCTTCAGCGATCTCTTTTGACTTGGTAACGCGCAAGAGATAATTGAATAGCTTGAGTAATGGAGATCAAAAAGCTGTTTGAAAGCTTTTTCATTGCCAGCCGAAACCTCAAGCAGTAAGTTTGTTTCCTCGTTCATGTGTTGCAATCGTTGAAGTGCTACTCAAAAAGGAAGGCTGAAATTAGGAAAGATTTTCCATGAATTACAAATACAGCTTGCAGGAGCGTGCCCAGGGTCCTCCCGGAGGGGTGAGAGGGCCAGCCTAAGAACCGGGTCTCTGTAAAGTCTCTATAAGGTCTCTGAAAGGTCTCTGTAAAGAGATGGATTTTAGGTACTGTTGATTGGGACAAAGTGGCTTGGGGGCAAGGAGCTTTGAGGTACATTGTCAGGCAGTGTGCATCGAGGCCGCCTTTGACAGGGGCTGGCTGTCCGTGGGCAAGACAGGGTGGTAACCTGGGTAAACCATCTAGAACCGGGAGCTGACAATCAATGTATTGCCTATCATTTCCATAACAAACCCTGGTTTCGCGGAGCATTTGAATTTGATCGTATTTTTATTTGGTAGCAAATAATCAGGCTGTTATCTTTGCCGTCCGAAAAATGCCACAGGAAGGGAAGCCTTCATCAGAATAAGGGCATTGTATGGGGATTAGCTCAGTTGGCTAGAGCGCTAGCATGGCATGTTAGAGGTCATCGGTTCGACCCCGATATCCTCCACCCAGGAAAAAGGTTCACAAATATTGTGAGCCTTTTTATTGCCTATTGGCTAACCGCAGGGGCAAGCATTGTTTTCATGATGCATCAGGGATATATGTTTTGGTACTTCAAGGCTGATGAAAATCCCGATCCAATTGTATACGGATATTATCAAAATAAATTAAAGCCGGATAGTTTTGGATTTTTATCAGAGTTTATTAAAAAATATTTATGTTGGTCATTTCATTCTTGCGTTGGAACGATAATCGTACTCTAATATAAGTGCCCAATGCAAAAGTGTATGCCCAAATGCTGAAAATATAATATTTGCAAAAAAAAAAGAGTACAAAAGGTAATTGTCTGTATAATTGGGGCAACAATTAATACTTTATGACACTCTACGACAGATATATCAGTGGACAAACTGAACAAGTTTGTCAGGAAATTCTAACCTTGAGAATGAAGTCTTTTCAAATAGCTATGGGAGCGATGTAGACCAGGTTTTAAAGGAGCTATTTAGTAGAGTAGCTGATAATCTAATCATTATTTATGCCGAGCTTAAAAGCATCGATTATCTTTTCAAGACGGAAGTCAAATACAACTTTGAGCGTCCTCTTCATAAGCCACTTCCGGAAACGAACATTTTACTTAACAAGCTTGATAAAGCTGTTGAGCCATTTGGATTTGTCCCCTTTCATTAAAATACTTTTATAATATCGTTGGCGGGGTAAATTTTGTTTGGGACTATGACACTAACGAAAACTTTATATGGCATCTTGCAGATCCGATTCAAATAGCAAGTCTTGATGCTATTGTTGATACTGTGACGGGTAAGTACTGGTATGAAGAAATGTGTGAAATTGTGGCGGAAGGAGAAATTCCTTATCTTGAACTATCGGCAGACGATTTACATAAGGATAATATTAGCGGTGGCCCACCTTATTCATTAGAAATCACGAAACATCTAAGCTTCGACAGCTTGTTTCTAAATGAACCAAACAACACAACATTTATAAACTATTTGAGAATATGTATTGATAATTGTGGATTTCCTTCAATACGGAGACTTGACTGCGATAACGATTATCAGGCATTCTTTAACAAAATAAAACCGCTATTGAAACCAATTTAAGGGGGAAAGTTTTGGCTAGTAAAAGGATCAAACAAACAAATCTAAATTCCCTAATATAGCATCAATACCCGATATACAAAAGATATTAATTATCCTTGAAGTGGCAGATAAACAAGTCTTGTTTATTATACTTGATGAGGAAGGATCTATTAACAGGAAGGGCAATGGGAGCCCTGATTGCGAGGACAATGATTTGTTTATTGGCATTACAAGCGAAAATTTATTTAACCAGATTAAGCCATTCATTACTGAAGATATGCAGGAGTTTTGGGGAAATAAATATGATTTGCCGGATAAAAAGGGACGGTTATGCTGTTTAAATATTTTATACAAGGATGATAAGATCGAGACAGGAGTACAATTCCTTTATGGAGAATTTTCTCAAGGGCCACCAAATCCGTTTAGGGCCTTAGTGAAAAAGGCTGTAGAATTAACCAATCATTGGTATGAACAGCAAAAAAGAATGGCTTTTGAAAGTATAATTGCAAGAAAAGCTAAACCCTGGTGGAAATTTTGGTAAACTATGTTGATGCTTTCCCGACTCCAGCCAATAAAGGAATTATAAAATGAGGACAGATAAATCAATTATTATTACATCTGAACTGCTGAACAGCCTGGAGAAGACAAGCAATATAAAAGAGCTGGTTACAGAACAAGAATTTCTCGATGTGCTTAAACTGAATAGGGCAATTATCTATATGCTGGTGGATTGGTCTGGTCCAGAAAGAATATCACGTTATTTAGTTTACCAGGTACTTACTGACTTTGGCCCGGAAGAAGGAGCACCAGTATTCAAAATTGATTGCTCCGATCAAACCAAAGAATATATTGTAGATTGGCTTGTTAAACAAAGAGAAAGCTATAAAGAATTCTATTATGGCGGTTGGGGTGAAACTTTATTCCTTAACCAGGGAGATATTGTCGATTATATAGGCAATCCCGCAAAAATCGGACGTATGAAAACAGAAGAGAAATTGGCAGAATGGAAAAAGAACGAATAAGATGTAGCTACGCCCAGTTGGTAGACGAAGGATTAATCGAGGTGACAAATAAACCGGTTATTCAGCTTGCTATATCCAGGCAAATTATTGGGGCCGAACTTTCAACCGATTGGAAGCACGCTGACGAATACATTGGCAACTTAAAAGTTTTGAATAGGGCACTAGAATTAGCCTGACTTAATAGGAATTATCTGGATGATATTTTATCTATTAATTGTTTTACAGAATAAATACGATTAAATAATTTCTTTAATTGGTTCGACAATCTGCCGGCGGACTCCACCCAGGAAAAAGGTTTACAAATATTGTGCGCCTTTTTTATTGCCCATTGACTCGTCATAAAAAGCAATTCAGGTTGATCCTTGAAACCTTGCTTTTATACGTAGAAAGGGCCTTTCGATCACGTAATACGAGAACAAGGCCATCAGGAAGACAAACAATACATTTTGGGGAAACCGGGCTACCCACCAGTTGGTATCACTGATAAAAATTTGCTGCCAGAGGTAAATGCTGTAAGACAAGGTACCGATATAATTTACCGGCTTCCAGTTAAGGCATTTGAACCAATAATTCCTTGGGCCAAAAACTGAATATAGGATGATGGCAGCAAGCAGGCAATTGCCGATGGTGCCATAGGTAGTGCGACCCAGGGGAATGAAGATAAATCCCAATTGTATGCGATCTGCCAATGGAGGCAGGTACCTCAACACGAATAATAGGATAAGGGAACACCAGAATATCCGATTCCAATAAGAACGCATCATGGCCAATATCCTGTCTTTGTACAAGGCCAATAAACAACCTGTAGCCACTGCATCGATGCGCCAGAAGATAGTTAACTCCCCATCCAACTTACGGGGTGAAAGTGTAAGAACACCCTGATCACCGGTACTGCCAGAAACAGAAACCAGGAAGCTGCTTTCCGGAATTGAGGGCCGCGCAAAAGATCAGGGGCCAGCACAAATAAAATTGCTCTTCAATGCTTAATGACCAGGCATGGGCGGTAAACCAATCGAGGTTCCAGTTAAAGTATTTGGTGTAAGTAAAAGCTGTTAAAAAGACTGGGCACTGATCTGGATCACCCCGACAGCATTCAGCACCACGTAAACCAGTAACAGAAAATAATAAGCCGGAAATATCCGTAATACTCTTCTTAGATAGAACTTCCTGACAGAAATAGTATTGGTCTTTGCTTCTTCGCGCAGGAGTAAGGAAGTGATCAAAAAGCCGGATATGATAAAAAGGCATTTACACCCAAATGGCCATCCTGCAGGAAACGCATCAACGGCATGATCCATCGATGTTTGGAGATGGCTTCAAAGGCATCTGTATTTTTGCCTACATGGTGCAGGATAACCAAGGCAACGCTTATTGCCCTTAGTCCATTTAAAGAGGGAAACCAGTCATTACCGGCGCTCCTTTCATTGGTCATTACCTGCTATTTACCTGTTTAATGTTGAACACGCTTCATGCTACCGCTGTTGGTACATGGTTTTCCGGGCACCAAAATACGGTGTATTTTCAAAACAGCTTTCTTTCCTGGCTCAATTGCCTGTATAAGGGCAATCAATCGGTGCAAAGGAGCTTAATTTTTAGTGCCAATACAATCACTGATGGCTGTTTTACATTACCGCGAATTGAAGGAAGAAGAGATCGGGCAGATAGGCACTATCGACCGGACGGAAGAAATACTGGCAGTATAGGGCAGAAACGTCCATTCCCGGCTTTAAACTGTCTTTTGGTCAAAGATTTTTTACCCGGGGATGTTGATGGACTAGGTTTGGGATAAATCAACCTTATATGAAATTAGCTGCGCTGCTTTATATCCCGCTCCTACTGATAGTGCCCCGTTTTACGAATGGGCAAACTATTGCAAAATCATCTACTTTAAAGCCTGCGGTCGAATGGCCTGCCTATGGTAATGATGCCGGCGGTACGCGCTACTCGCCGCTGAACCAGGTGAATGCGCGCAATGTTGCCAATCTGCAGCCTGCCTGGACATATCAAACGGGCGAACTGGCCACGTATGAAGGTACGAATGCGATGCGGCAGGCGGCCTTTGAAGCTACGCCGGTCATGATTGGCCGCACGCTGTATTTCAGTACGCCTTCGGCCCGGGTATTTGCATTGGATGCGGCTACGGGCAAGGAGCATTGGGTATATGATCCCGCCATCAACCTGGGTACGGGGTATTCAGAGGTCACCTCCCGGGGTGTTTCGGCCTGCCAGCCGGTGGCAAAACAGCAGTAAGGATTTTTGTTGCTACTATCGATGGCCGCTTAATAGCACTTGATGCCAAGACAGGCAAACCCATTGCTTCGTTTGGCGACCGGGGTTCGGTTGATCTTAACAGGGGTATGGGTGGCAATATCAGTGTTACCTCACCTCCTGCCATTGTAGGTAATACGATCATTGTAGGTTCGTCGATGGGCGATAACCAGCGGTTTGATTATCCCCCGGCACGGTACGTGCTTATGATGTACTAACAGGGGCCTTGAAATGGGGTTGGGACCCGATCCCGCGCGACTCAATGAATAAAGCCTGGCCTACCTGGAAGGGGCCCAAGGCATATAAAACGGGAGCGGCCAATGCCTGGGCGGTTATTTCAGCGGATGCTACGCGTGACCTTGTATTCATTCCTACCAGTAGTCCAAGCCCCGATTACTATGGCGGCGAAAGGCTGGGACAAAACTTATACGGCAATTCTATTGTAGCGTTGAAAGCTTCTACAGGTAAAATGGTTTGGTATTACCAGGTGGTACACCATGATCTTTGGGATTATGATATTGCGGCACAACCCATACTCACCAATATTTTTAAAGATGGTAAGCAGGTACCCGCTGTTATTGTTGGTACCAAGATGGGGCATATTTTTATCCTGCACCGCGAAACGGGCCTGCCCTTATTCCCGGTAGAAGAACGGCCAGTAGCCGCATCTGATGTGCCTGGTGAAGAAGCCTGGAGCACGCAACCCTTCCCGGTATTGCCTGCACCGCTGGGCTTGCAACGTGTTACTGAAAATGAAGCCTGGGGCTTACGGAAGGGGATAAGGAAGAAGCTAAAAAAGAATTGAGGGATACGTCAATAAGGGTATTTATACACCGCCCTCCTACCAAGGCTCTATCATGACACCCGGCAATGCAGGTGGCATTCATTGGGGCGGTATGTGTGTAGATCCCAATCAACAGGTATTGATCACCAATATCAACCTGTTGCCTGCTGTTATACGTATGGTGCCACGGGAAAAGATAAGTGAACTGGAAGGGCAAAGCAGTAAAGTGGTAAGAGGGGAAACAGGTTATCAACGGGGTACTCCTATGTGATGAACAGGGATTATCTTTTCAAAGTAGCGGCCGAGGGTAAAGGAGTGGTCATGCAAACTACGCCACCCTGGGGTACGTTACTAGCCATTGACCTGCGTACGGGATCTAAAAATGGGAAGTGCCGCTGGGTTATATGATGGACCCCGACAAGTATCCGGATGCACCCAAATGGGGATCGATCAATTTTGGCGGAGCTATTGTAACAGCGGGTAACCTGATCTTTGTAGCGGCCTCGCGCGATGGACACTTCCGCGCATTTGATACGCATAGCGGCGCTGAGCTTTGGAAATACCTGTTGCCCGCGGGTGGTCAGGCTACTCCAATGACGTATAGCTTAGATGGAAAACAATACATTGTAATCGCAGCCGGAGGGCACGGTAAACTGGGCACTAAAATGGGAGATTATGTGGTAGCGTTTGCCCTGAAAAATTGAAATAAGTAGAGCCATGATAAAGCAAAGCTGGATCTCAGGGTCTGGCTTTGCGCATTATAGGAGTTGGTTGGTAAAAATATCTTTAACCATGTTGATCTCTTTTTCATAGAGGGTTTTCTTGCGGGTGCCAAAATACAAGGTGTTTTCAACAACGTGCAGCCCCTCCCATACCAGTTTCAGCTTATCGGTGGTGATCTCTTCTTTGCATAAAAAGTCGGGCAATACGGAAAAGCCCTGACCACCGCTTAAACAACGCACAATGGAACTGATATTGGGTACAATGTAATTGGGCTTAAAATCGAGGTGGCGTTTAAAGTTCAGTTGCCAGAAGTTTTTCAGGTGCCCCATATCAGCGGCTGTACTGTACCATAGTTGTTGTTTTAACCAGCTTTCGGCTTCCTTGGGCTTATTATCCTTTATTAAAGGGTTTAAGGTTTTGAGGTTGGTCTTTGAGCCGCATACCAATACAATCCTTTCTTTAGAGAAGGGCTGGTATTCCAGGCCCTTTTGATCATCCTTATGGGGTGTGATGATCAGGTCCAATAATCCTTTATCCAGGTCATGGATCATTTGGGGATATTCACCAAACTTGATGATGACATTAAAAGGCAGGGAGGAAATATGTCTCTCCAGGGTGAATTGAAATGTTTCAAAGCACATGCCGATACTGATGGTAGCCCTATCGGCTTTGGAACTTTTATGGAAAAGCTCCTCGGCCGTTTCCAGTTTACTGAGAGGTTCCAATACAAAATTATACAACACTTTACCTCTTTCTGTTGGCACCATTTTTCGGGCGGAGCGATCAAATAATTTGTATCCGGTATAGGCTTCCAATGAGTTGAGGTGCAGGCTTACACCGGGTTGGGATATGTACAAAGCTTCTGCAGCGCCTGTTAACGTTTCTTTTTCATAGATCGCTTTAAAGGTCCTGAGCCACTCCAGATTGAGTATCATACATTATCAGTTTTCTGATACAAATGTATAATTTAAGCTATTATGCTAATAGTTCTTTTTGCTGAATTTTGCCCAGTCAAATTAAAATATATGAACACGCTTACAAAATCTATTGAACTACCGGCAGGAGAAAACGGTACACAAACGCAGCGCAGTAAGGGGTTGCCTGCTGCCCTTTGGGCATTGACCATCAGTGCTTTTGGCATCGGCACTACCGAATTCGTAATAGTTGGTCTGTTGCCCACCATGGCCAACGACCTGCATATCCCGATCCCATCAGCCGGCTTGCTGGTGAGTTTGTATGCTATAGGAGTAGCTATTGGCGCCCCCATCCTTACAGCCTTAACCAGTCGTATTCCGCGCAAACAATTACTGATCGCTCTCATGGCTTTATTTATAATAGGCAATGGGCTGGCTTCGCTGGCGCCGGGCTTTGTGCCGCTGGTCATTGCCCGTATCATTACTGGTTTTGCGCATGGGGTGTTTTTCTCTATTGATCTACCATTGCGGCAGCCCTGGTACCCGTCGAAAAAAGAGCGTCTTCTATTGCCATTATGTTTGCGGGCCTTACGGTAGCGATTGTAACGGGTGTACTCTTTGGTACTTTTATTGGTCAGCAATTTGGCTGGCGGGCTACTTTTATTGGAGTGGCCGCGTTGGGGGTAATTGGTTTGGTGGCCAGTTGGATACTGGTACCCAATAACCTCAAAATGAAAAAGCAGCTTCTTTCAAAACGCAGTTAAAAGTCATTACAAATAAACGTTTATTGCTGGGTTTCTTAATGACGGCGCTGGGATATGGAGGTACGTTTGTTGCCTTCACGTATCTTTCGCCCATTCTGCAGGAGATCATGGGGTTGTCGGAATCGGTGGTCAATGTGGTACTGCTGCTGTATGGTGTAGCTATTGCTATTGGTAATATTGTTGGTGGCAAGGCGGCCAATAAGAATCCTTTAAAGGCGTTGCGTTGGATGTTTATTTTCCAGGCGCTGGTATTGTTGTTGTTTACGTTTACGGTTCACTACACGGTTGTTGGTATCATTACGATGTTCGTTATGGGGGCGCTTTCTTTTACCAATGTGCCCGGCCTGCAATTGTATGTGGTGCAAACTGCTGAACGGTATTTACCTGGTACGGAAGATGTAGCCTCGGCCTTTAATATTGCTTCGTTTAATATCGGTATTGCTATTGGCGCTTATGCCGGCGGCCTGATCGTGGCATCTCCATTTGGGTTAGGTGCTACGCCCTGGGTGGGAGCTATATTGGTGGTGCTGGCGGTTGGGGTAACGATGGTGAGTGGAAAGGTGAGTGGTAAATAGTGATTCACCTGCTTTGATGGGGATACTTATGAGCCATGGCCAAACTTCTGAGGAATTCTTCTTTCTTGCGCCTGGCTACCATTACGCAATTGCCATTCTGCATTTCAATTTGCCCACCATCGCCTTTGATATACCGTTTGATGTAGTTGAGGTTAATGATATGGGAGTGATGGGTACGAAAAAATATATGAGGGGGCAGCACACCAAAATCCTTTAAGGTACGGCTGGCCAGCAGTTTGGGATGATTGGTAAAATGGATGACGGTATAATTACTTTGTGCCTCCAGGTGTATAATATCGGCGGTATTGAAAAAGAGCAGTCCCTCCATTGTTGGAATGGCAATTTTATCCAGGAAATGTTTGGTCTGCAGGTTTTGTTGCAATACCTCCAGTTTTTCGGCTGTGGGTTCCAAAGGCTGGTCCTGTACTCTTTCAATGGCGGCTCTAAGTTCTTCTATATCCACGGGTTTGAGGAGGTAATCAAAAGCGGCATATTTAATGGCCTTGATGGCATACTGGTCATAAGCGGTGGTGAAAATGAGGTGAAAATGCTTATCGGGTAACTGGGCCAGCATTTGAAACCCATCCATGCGGGGCATTTCTATATCGAGGAAAACGATGGCAGGATTTGTTTCTTTGATCAGCCGCAGGCCCTCTACCCCATCGGCTGCTTCACCGGCCAGTACTACTTCCGGGCAATAGTGGTGCAGCTTTTCCCGCAAGGCAAGCCGTCCTTTTTGTTCATCGTCTATGATGATGGCTGTTAACATTATTGCATTTTTAAAAGTACCTGCACTTTTGTACCGGCGGCTTCACCATTTTTTTAAGATCGGTTACAACTACTGAAGCATTGCTTTCGTTATTAAAAACCTTACCCGGTCGCTGCTCATTTGCATACCATAGGATCTATTCTTTCCTGACAGGTTGTTTTTAGAAGCATCTCTGCCCAGGCCATTGTCTTCAATCACAAATTCAATATGCTCCTGTTTTTTGGTTATGGTAACCACCAGCCTACCCCTATTACCGGGCTTATTCCTGAGTCCATGTAAGATAGCATTTTCTACATAGGGTTGTACGATCAGGGGCGGCACTTTAAAATCATCCTGCAGTAAGGATTCATCAGCATGAATAGAGGCAGTGAACTTGTTTTCATAACGCAGCTGTTCCAGGTCAATGTACAATTGCAATGTTTCCAGGTCCTTGGCCAGGGTAATGCTATTTTGTTTGGAACTATCCAGTATGTTACGGAGTAATTTGGCAAACTTATTCAGGTATACGGTAGCATGGTATTTATCATTGCTTTGTATCAGGGCATCAATGCTATTGATACAATTAAATACAAAATGGGGGTTCATTTGGGCTCTTAAGGCCATCATTTCAGTCTCGGCTATTTTTTGTTTCATTTCCGCTACATGCCGGATATTCCTGATCCTTCGCTTCACCAAAAAGTGATCAACCCGGTTACCAGCGCCAGGGAAGCCAATAGGAACCACCAGGATTGCCACCAGGGGCGCCGGATAGTAAAATGCACAGTAGTTTCCTTACTCCATGTTCCGGCATTGTTTACCGCCCTTAAAGAAAAGGAGTAATCGCCTGCCGGCAGGTTGAGAAAATTGATCTGCCGCTGATGGCCCACCCCAATCCAATCTTGCCCTTTGAGCCGGTAGAAGTATTTATTCAATGGACCATCGGCCAGGTTGATGGCGGTAAAGCTGAAGCTAATATCATTCTGGTTGTGGGGATCACATAATTGGGCCGCACAGGCTGGTCGGCATTGTCAATGGTTACATTGGTAATTTTTATAGTCAATGCAGGCGATTCGGCCATCAATTGATCGGGATAAAATGTATTGAGGTAATGGTTGGTGGTAAAGAATATCTTTCGGGAACGGGGGTCGAATACGACATCGGTTATTCCGGTTTCGGGCAGTGAATTGGGATGCATGAAATTCACAAACCTGTTTTCGCTGACCTGGAAACAGCTAAGGCCATTGGAAGTGCCTATCCATATCCTTCCTTTATCATCTGCAGTAATGCTGGTGATGGCATTGGAAGGCAATCCCTGTGCTACATCGTATTTGGTAAAGTGATGGGTAGGAATATGATAGCTGAACAGGCCATTATTGGTGGCTATCCACAGTACTTCTTTTTGGTTACAGTACAGGGCATTGATGAAGGCATTATCGAACAGGGAGAAGTAATCGGGGGTAATGATCTCAAAGTGATTGAGGTTTCTTTTCCACTGCACTAAACCAGCACCATCCTGGTTACCCATCCATAAGTTGCTTTCATGATCTTCGGCTATAGCAAGGGGGTACCGGATAGGCAGGCGGTTATCGCCCTCACGCGATGGATAGTGGATAAAGGTACGGCTGGCAGGATTGTATTGTGCCACGCCATTGCCAAACCCAATGCCCATCCAGGTAAGGCCCTTGCTGTCTTTGAAAGCTACTGTGACGGGTTTCTCATCCAAAGCTGCCGGCTTTCCTTTAATGGCCAGCAGGCCGGTACTTTTTGTAGCGGGGTTATACCACCTGGCGCCCACCTGGGTATTGAGCCATAAGGTATCTTTGGCACCTGTTTTCAGTACGCTCCAGGCAATCCGGTACAACGGGTCTTTATTCATTACAATATTATCCAGCAAGGTCAATTCTTTGGTGAGCTTAAAAACCGGAGGCTTCTGCCGCCACCCATACGGTATCATCAATAAAATATATCTTCCAAAGATTCCAAACGGTTTGCTTATTGTTATCCAGCAGGATGGATTGTACATTTTTGAGGTACCTACGGATTTGAATAAACCGTTTGAAGTGGCCAGCCAAAGGGTGCCAGCTTTATCTTCCCGGATAGCATTGATGGTTTTATCGGCAAACTGCCTGAATAAATGAATAGTTCCTTTTTGGGTAATAAAAGAGGAAGGCAGGTTGGAAAAACCGCCTTCCTGAAAAACACAGACCAGTGACTGATCGCCAGCCTTAACCAAATGAATGGCCTGGTTTTTATATCCCATAACAGTATTCTGCAATAGAAACTGCCTGGATTGCAAGGTTTGGGTAACCGGATCGAAAATACTTAGGCTATCGTCCCCGAATTTTATAAATTGAATATTGCCTTTCTCATTAAAATACCTGCCTCCCGAAATGAAGTCACTCAAAATATGGTAAGGATGCCGGGTAAGGGTTCGCAGCGGCCGTAAGGTATCAGCCTGGTAATTGTACACCATCAGTCCACCTTGATCAGTATGCCTGTCTTCCAGTGTTGCCAATATTTCATTGCCAGGCAATAATTCCAGGATGCCTACATAATTCATCCGCTCCTGGTTATAATCCTTTTCGCTGTATCCCCGGTATACTTTCAAAATATCGAGTTGAGGGCTTAAGCAATAAAGGGCTGTACGGGTGCCTGCCCAGATATTGTGGAAGGAGTCGACCACCACGGACCTAAAAGAGTTGTCGCGACTAAACATCACGGGCTTGCTTTTCACCAGGAAGTTCCTGAATTGCAAGGTGTGTATGTTAAGTAGTGAAAGGCCGGTGGTAGTAGCGATCACCAGGTGATTGGAATCATAGGAGAGGATATTGGTGATATTGTTGCCAGGTAAGGCATTCTTTTCGCGGTCGTAAAAGAAGTTCCTGAATTCAGTACCATCATAACGGCTTAACCCATTTGAGGTGCCTATCCACAGAAACCCATCCTTATCTTGAACAATGCCCGTTATCTGTGCATCGGGCAGTCCATCTTCCATTCCCAGGCGTTTGAAGCGAAGGCTATCGGACAATTGGGCTGTTAACAGTTTACAACTCAGTATTGCCAGCAGCAGCAGGCCATATGGGCGGATGCCTTCCATGCCGGTTCTTTTTTGTAAATTACTACTAATTCTGCTGACCGGCTTTCATATGGCATCATTACAGCAACTGATTGCATTACAACAAACGGGGTATGATATTTTTCCTCATTCAAAACTAACTTTCCGGATACGCTGATTATTAAAATCGGCGATATAGAGATTGCCCTGGGTATCGGCACACATATCGGAAGGGCTCATAAACTTGGCTACGGACGGATCACCGTCCTGGAATCCTGAAAAAGAAAGATCGGGTTTGCCGGCTACTGTAATGACCATGCCAGCCTTGGTTATTTTACGCAGGGTATTGCTGCGATCGTCGACCAGGTATATATTTTCCTGTGCATCTACCCACATGGCTCTTGGCCCATCAAATTTGGCCGTAGCAATGGGTCCATCCAGGTGGCCTGCAGTGGTACCGGCAATGGTAGTAACGACTCCAGCAGCTGTAATCTTCCTGATCTTTGCATTAAAATAATCAGCTACATAGAGTATACCATTGGCATCGCAATAAATACTACGAGGTGTATAGAATTGGGCGGCTGTTGCATTACCATCCAGGTATCCCCAATTACTGCCAGCCAGGGTACTCACATTGCCGGAGGGGTAATCTTCCGCACTTTATAATTGTTGGCATCAGCCACATAAAAATTACCCTGGGCATCAATGGTAATATCCTCCGGGCCGAAGAATTTGGCAGTGCCTGGCGCCCCATCCTGGTAGCCTATTGTGCTACCGGCAAATGTAGACACGATACCACCTGGTGTAATTTTGCGAATACGATCATTACCCTGGTCGGCTACAAAGATATTGCCCTGAGGATCGCTGCATAAACCCTGTGGATTCCAGAACAGGGCTACCGAGCCAGGTCCTTCAGCCAATCCCCGCACGCTGCCGGCAAAGGTGGATACGGTGCCAATTCCATCGGCCGACAAAGTGATCTTCCTGATCTTTTGGCTATAATGATCCGATACAAAGAGATTACCCTGGGGTCGATACAAATTCCACGTGGGCCATCAAATTGGGCAGCAGCGCCCACCCCATCCTGGTAGCCTTTGGTACTGCCTGCTACAGTGGACACCATTATGGTATAGGTATAATTGAATACAGGGCCTGTAACGGTTTTACTTTTTACGGTTACTGTTACAGCGCCTGTTCCTGCACCCTTGGGCACTTCGACAACGAGCTGGGTGGTAGCGGCACTGGTAATCTTGGCCGCTTTATTGTTAAATTTCACTTCATTGTCGGCCGGGGTAGTTGAAAAATTGGTACCGGTAATGGTTACCACGGTATTGAATACACCATTGTCGGGTGCAATGGTACTGATGGTTGGTGGTGTTGCAACAGGAGGAGGTGTAACCGGCGGTGGCGTACCGCCGCCTCCCCTTTGCTACAACTTACAGCTGTTGCGACCAGCAAAAACAGGCATATTTTTATGATGTTGTTTTTCATGTTAATAACTTATAATTAGGTAATACACTTCAAAGGGAAAGCGGATGTACAGGCTCCATCCTTATCCAAAATTGTAATACAAAGGCGGGAAGGGGAAACCTCAATGAGCCATTCACAGGAATGGGTGAGCCGGCGGAAAGTCGCAACCGGCCCTTTCAGAGTCCTTTTACACATCCGGTATTTGTTCATTTGGCTGTACCTTCAAACAATAAATATTCAGGTAGTGAACAGGGGAACTCAACTAAAATTCAAACAACTGTTAGTGATCGTCATTGCCTGGATGCTCATGGGATTGTTGATGACGGTTTACGACCTGCTGGTATTGCTTACAGACAATACGCTGGGTTTATCGGATAAATATTCTTTTACTATTTCAGCCACCCGCAATATTGGGGCCGGTTTGGTAGGGGCCCTGATAGGCGGCAGCCTGCTGGTATTTTATGTCAATGTAAAATACCAGGACAAGCCTTATGGTTATACGATCTTCATTGTTTGTATTTCGCTATTGCTTATTGTAGCTTTTATTTCGGTATTGATGGGTGTGATCCTGGTGCCCATGCGTACGGGAAAGTCATTGACTGATCCGGTTTCGTGGGCAGCCTTTCAAAAGTTCTTAAAAGACAGTTCGCATATCAAAGCCACTATTTTCTGGGGATTTGTAGTAGGCATTACTCAGCTATTGCTGCAGGTGAACCGCAAATTTGGACAGGGTGATTTCTGGAACATTATCATGGGCCGTTATAATACGCCCAAAGAAGAAAAGCGGATATTCATGTTCCTGGACCTGAATGCTTCCACCACCATTGCGGAGCAATTGGGCAATGAAACGTACCATGCATTGCTGAAGGATTTTTTTGCGGATATCACAGCGCCCATCCTGGAAAACAAGGGGAATATTTATCAATATGTGGGGGATGAAGTGGTAATAGCCTGGAATTATGAAGATGGCAAGGAAAACCTGCAATGTATCAGGTGTTTCTTCGACATGAAACTGCATATCCAAAAGCTACAAGGCAAATACCTGCAGCGTTATGGGCTGGTACCCACCTTTAAAGCGGGCATGCATTGCGGAAGGGTCATTGCAGGAGAGGTGGGTATTATTAAAAGGGATATTACGTATTCGGGCGATGTATTGCACACTACTTCCCGCATACTAGACAAATGCGGGGACCTCAATGAAGAGGTGATTGCCTCCTCTGACCTCTTATCAGAATTGTATTCGGTCAGAAACTACATCATCCGTTCATTGGGCGCCATTAAGCTCAAAGGCAAAGAAAAAGAAGTGATGCTGGTGGCCTTAAAACCGGCTTAGCAGCGGGTTTGTAACCTAGGCCACTTCTGCTCTTTTATTGTATTTATTCTTATAGTCGATGGGTGATAAGCCGGTGATCTTCTTAAACACGGTCCGGAAAGCCTTGGTATCGGAATAGCCTACTTCATACATCACTTCATTTACATTCTTCCGGCTACTTTCGAGTTGCTTTTTAGCAGCTTCTATTTTCACGCGTTGGATGTATTCCACAGGGGTATTGTTGGTGGCTTTCTTAAAACGCCTTTCAAAGTGCCGGCGGCCAATGGCAAATTTTACAGCCAGCTCTTCTACGGATATCTTTTCGGTTACATTCTTTTCAATAAACTCCTGTGCCTGCCGGATGGGTTCATCTTCATGTTTCTTCTGTCCATTAAACATGATAAAGGGTGATTGGCTTTTCCGGTCTATCTCCACGGCAAAGAACTTGGAAGCAAAAATGGCCATTTCCCGGCCTACATATTTCTCTACCAGGTATACCAGGAGGTTCCAATAAGAATTGGCGCCACCGCTTGAATAAAGGCCTTCTTCTTCCGTAATGATCTTATCATCCACGAGGGTTATATCAGGAAACATATCCCGGAATTCATTGGCATAGATCCAGTGGGTAGAGCATTTGCGCCCATTGAGGAGGCCGGTGGAAGCCAACAGGAATGCACCAATACAAAGGCTGGCCACTTCGGTTCCTTTGGCGTGGTGTTTTACGATCCAGGAATGAAACCTTTGTTTTTTTCAGGGCTACTACCAGGTCGCCGCTAAGGGCTGGCACAAAAATGAGGTCGGTTTTTTTAACATCCTCCAGTAGTACATCGGCATGTACAGAAAAGGCGCCCTGGTTTAAACGCACTTCTTTGGTAAGTCCTACCAGCTCTACTTTAAACAGGGAGGTTGACCCGCTCTAGCCAGAAAATCATTGACGGCTGTAAAGATCATGCGGGGGTCGGTAATACTTGTTAAAACTGCCTCTTCGGGCACCAGGATAGATATGTGTTTCATCCGTATTTTTTATTTGTTTAGTTGGCCGGATAATCCTTACGGACCATCCGGATCATGTAAAGCAATGACTGGTCACCGGGCAGGTAAATGCCATGTGGAATACTGTAAGGGGAGTAAAAAATCAGTTCTGTGGAACCAAATTTATAACAATATGGTTACACATTCAAACGATTTTTGATGACAGGGCATTACTATTTTAAGGACATTATAAAACATTCAAATAGTCATTTGGTTCAAAACCAGGGGTTGCCGGCCTTGCGCCCCGCGCCATGTCCCAATTCCTGCCATTCCCTTGGTTTTCATGTCGCAAGAACCCCTCAATTAGTCGCAACCACACGCTATGGAGGCAACCCTCGCTGTGTAGATTTGTAGGAGCAAAGAAGAAACTGATGCGTAAAATAATTGTATCGATCAATATGACCCTCGACGGCTTCATGGCCGGCCCTCACGGAGAATTGGATTGGCATTTTCCGCTGTGGAATGATGAAATGGCCAGTTTTGCGTATGAACAGTTGTGCCTGATTGACAGTATTATGCTGGGACGGGTTACCTACCAGGCCATGGCCAGTTACTGGCCTTATGAAGGCAATAACGGCAGCTATGGGAGGCTGGACTGTGACTACGCCAACAAGATGAACAATTACGCCAAGATCGTATTCTCCAAAACGTTGCGCACGGTGGAATGGCGCAATGCCCGGTTGATCAGGAAAGACATTGCCAAAGAGGTAAGCGCCCTGAAACAGCAGCCCGGGTTGGACATCATCATATTTGGCAGTGGCAGTATTGTAAAGCGGTTAATGAAACTGGGACTGATCGACGAATTTGTATTATGGGTGCACCCCGTAACGCTGGGCAAGGGTATTCCCCTGTTCCAGCAAAGCAACCAACAATATCCTCTCCGGCTGTTAAAAACCAAGGCCTTCAGTTCGGGGGTGGTGGTGCTTTATTATGAAAAGGTTGCCCGATCCGGCCGTTCCGTTCGCAGGGAGCGTCCAAAGCCTTTATTGAAAATCGCCTGACCTACCAGTACCTTCCTGCCTTGCTGATGCCGGCCTCTCCTACCTTGCTGGGAGTTATAATAAGCGCAAACGATTCCGCATTATTTAGCCCTGCTAATTACCTACCTTTTACAGGTTGTTGGTAATTCATAGCTTTAAGCAGTCTCCTTTTACCAGCAAGTCATTCACCAGGGTGATTCAATCAAAAATGCAGGGAACTCATGAAAGAACCATTGCTTCGCGCCGTAAATTCATTGGGCAAGCCGGATTAACCTCTGCTGGCTTACTTTCATTTAAGCTGCCCTTATGGACGAAGAAATTGATAGAACTGGTTTCAATAGGTAAGCAGCCGCTTCATAATATACCTGCCAATAAAAACCTGGACCCAGCCTGGGTAAGATCATTGTACCAAAGGACACATGTGACCACTTATCTCAAGTCGAAGAATGAGCTTAAATACATTGGTATGCCGGCTGGCGGATTACATGCAGGCACAGTTTACCTGGGTGGCGATGGACGCCTATGGCTTTGGGGTATTTACAACGACGCGAGGGAAGGTATTGACCCTAAAACGGTACTGTGGAATGATGGTACTCAGGAAGTAAAAGTGCGCAACCGGGATGGCGCCAGTTATGTGGAGCCAGCTATTGCCTCCAACAAGCGGGTATTGGAACAGGGATTTGCCATCAAGCTGGAATACAATGGCCATGTGTTGATCAAAGAATTAAAGGAGGAAGATTGGGAGGAAATTAAGTTTGAGGCCACCTATCCTACAGCAACCATTCATTACCTGGAGGCTGGTTGCCCGGTAGAGGTCATCGTAAAAGCAGGTGGTATATTCATCCCTTTGGATGCAGACAGCTCGGCCATTCCTGCTACGATTTATTCAATTACCCTGAAAAATAAAACCAACCACCGGCTTACAGCATCCATCGTTGGCTGGTTTGAAAATGGGGCTAGAAAGATCAGCGCCAAGGAACCTGATGGCGTAAGGCAAAACACAGCCATCCACCAGGATACCTATTGCAGTATATTGGGTGATTTCAAAGCAACGAACCTGGCTACCCCCACTACCGTGGATGAGGGAAGCACCTGCATTACGCTGGTGGGAGGTGGTGGAAAGGTAAATACGAATGCAGCACCCTGGCCTGTTGACAACGCCACCTTTACCAAACAGGATCTGCTGCCAGTTGAAAAACCAGCGACTGAAAAATTAGTCGGTTCTATTAGCACGCAGGTGGTGGTAGCGCCCGGAAAAACAGTAGAAGCCAATTTTGTGCTCAGTTGGCACTTCAATCACCCGCTTCCCAAGTTGACTAAATTGAAGGATACCAAAGAAGGTTACTATTATGGTAAGCGTTTTAAAAATGCTGGTGAAGCAGGCGCCTATATTGCCCAACATTTTCAACAGCTTTTTGGTCAAACCCTGCTGTAGCAACAAACCTATTATGACTCCACTTTACCGCATTGGTTTTTAGAAAGGTCGCTGTTAAATATTGGCACGTTGGCCACAGCCAATACGTATCGCTTTGGGACGGATCGTTTTTGGGCATGGGAAGGCGTTAATGCCTGTGAGGGCAATTGTACGCATGTATGGATGTATGCACAGGCAGCAGGAAGGATCTTCCCTTCGCTGGAGAAAGATACCAGGCAAAGAACCGACCTGGGCATTGCCTTGCGGGAAGATGGAGGCATTATCTTTCGGGCAGAATATGAAAGCCGGCCGGCCATTGATGGACAAGCCGGGGTAATCCTGCGCATTTACCGGGAACACCAGATGAGCACTGACGATACCTTCCTAAAAAATAATTGGGCCCAAATAAAAAAGGCCACCGTTTTCCTGCTGGCACAGGATAAGAATGGAGACGGCATGACGGATACGCCCATGGAAAATACGCTGGATGCGGTATGGGAAGGAGAGATTGCGTGGATCGTTGGGCTTGGTATTGCTGACACAAAAGCAGCCCAATTGATGGCTGAAGAAGTAGGTGATCCCTCTTTTGCAAACACTTGTAAGGAATATGTAGCAAAGGGGAGCAAGAATATGGCCGACAAATTATTCAATGGCTCCTATTTTATTCATCGCCCCGATGCCATCCAAGGCAGGAAAAACTGGGCTCTTACAACACCTGTCATATTGACCAGGTATTTGGACAAAGCTGGGCTTTCCAGGTAGGACTGGGCAGGTTATGGGATAAAGAAAAACTTTGCAGGCTTTGCGCTCATTGTGGCAATACAATTTTGCACCGGATGTAGGCCCGTATATTAAAACGCATACAGGCGGCCGGCCTTATGCCTTAGCAGGCGAAGGGGGATGGTGATGAATACGAACCCTTCTAATGAACCGCAATCTTATGGCGAGGATGTGACCTGGCAGTTGGGTTATTTTCATGAGTGCATGAGTGGATTTGAACACCAGGTAGCCAGTCATATGATGGCCGAAGGCATGACCAATGAAGCAATGGTATTAACCAGGGCCATTCATGACCGCTATCATGCAGCCAAAAGAAATCCTTTCAATGAAATAGAATGCAGTGACCACTACGCACGGGCTATGGCCAGTTATGGTACTTTTATTACTGCCTGCGGCTTTGAATACCACGGCCCCAAGGGTCATATTCGTTTTGCTCCCCAATGGAATAAGGACAATTTTAAAGCCGCTTTCACGGCAGCCGCCGGCTGGGGAACTTATTTACAACAGGTAATAGGAACAAAACAGCAACACAGTTTGACCGTAAAATATGGTGTACTGCGGTTACAAAGCATTAGCCTGGAAAACGTAAAGGCAACAAAGTTCAAGTCTGTTTCAGTGGTGGTGAATAAACAACTGGTGCCAGCCCACTATACACAGCAGGGTACTGAACTGGTGGTAAGGCTTGCATCGCCAGTCCTGATTCAAACCAATCAATCCATGACGGTTTCGTTTCAATAAGCAATCTCCCACGACGCTCAATTCTTTCAACAAAAACAGTGGCGCCAATGCCCGCTTGCCGGCTGTTTTGGAGGGCCCTAGGTGCATAAAAACGGGTTCACTTATTGGGGCAATAAGCTAACTTGCGCCCATGCATGCGCTCAATGATGTTCACCAGCAGTTTGCCGAATACTTTGGGATACCGGCATTGAAACCGTACGCTTATCTATTATCCAAAAACTTAGTGAAGGCCATATTTGCCTTTACCTGGATAAGCTGGGGGCCAATGTGGAAGAACTGCCTCCTTATTACCATCATTTACTGAGCAATGGTCAGTCGCTGGAAAGTATTCCCCTGGTTGGCAAAAATGGGAATGACAAACACCCTTTTGTGTTGTTTCAGAACAGGCTTTACCTACAGCGGTATTTCCGGTATGAAACAGGTTTCCTGCAGCGCATAAGGCAATTCCTGGCAGAAGAAAAAGAGCAATTGCCCCAACGACTGGCGCTATTACGTCAGCACCAAACCTATATCAGTCAATTATTTCATAAAACGGCGCCTGGCGCTTTGGATTCAAGGACGATCTGGCCGACTGGCCACTGGCAGCCGCCATTACGGGCATCCTGAGCAATTTCACCATCATTACGGGCGGCCCAGGTACGGGTAAAACCACTACGGTGGCTAAAATATTATCTATCCTGTATGCTACGAATCCCGACTTGAAAGTGGCACTGGCAGCACCGACGGGAAAAGCAGCCGCCCGTATGGCGGAGAGCCTACGGCAAACTACCATACCATTGGAGGATTCGATCCGGGAAAAGTTCCAATCGCTGCACCCTTCCACCCTTCACCGGCTGCTTAAACCGATGCCCAATACGCCCTACTTCAAACACAACCAGGCTTATCCATTGAATTTTGATGTAGTGATCGTAGATGAGTGCAGCATGATCGATGTTGCCTTATTTGCCAAATTACTGGATGCTATTGCGTCTGGCACACGGCTGATCATGTTGGGCGATAAAGATCAGCTGGCATCAGTAGAAGCAGGCAGTTTATTTGGCGATCTCTGCCTGGCGCAGCCTACGCTTAATCAATTTACCAGTGAAAGACTTTCACTGATCAATGAATTTATTGATGAGCCTAAGTACCGTATAGGCAATAGCCATATCAGCAAACAGCATGGGCATCCTTTATTTCAGCACCTGGTAGAGTTACGCCGCAGCCATCGTTTTAGAGGTCATTCGGGCATAGGTTCATTTAGTAAGGCGGTAATACGAAATGATGCAGGGGCTTTGCAGCAATTCATCCCGCCTGCCCAGGATGAGCAGGTAGTTATTGATCCTTTGTACAGTCATGAGTTGTTTGAAAAGTTCATAGCTGGCTATGCCGATTTCATCCGGGAAAAAAATATACCAGCAGCACTCAAAAAAATGAACGCCTTGCGGGTATTGTGTGCCGTACGGGAAGGGGAACAGGGTTTATACGCCATCAATAACAGGATAGAAAAATACCTGGATAATAAAAAGCTGATCCAATATACTGTTCCATTTTATGAGAACCGCCCCATTATCCTGACGCGGAATTATTATGAGCATGGATTATTCAATGGGGACACAGGTATCATACGCGCCAATGAACAAGGCACGCTGATGGCCTGGTTTGAAGACAGTAGCGGAACGATCAAAAGCATCATGCCCGGGTACCTTAGTGAAGCAGAAACGGTATTTGCCATGACGATCCATAAAAGTCAGGGATCTGAATTTGATGAAGTACTGGTAGTACTGCCCTCACTGGCCGATTCGCCCTTGCTTACGCGGGAATTGTTGTATACCGCGGTTACGCGGGCTAAGAAAAAAGTGTATGTACAGGGATCAAAAGAAACAATACTGGCAGCGGCACAACGGGTAGTAGAAAGGGCCTCTGGAATTGGCGCCCGTTTTCAACCCGGGCAACTGGAACTTATTTTCTAATTACGACGCAATAAGCCAATGGCACTGTACCTGAAAATTTCAAATTCATTGGATAGCCTTGCTACGGGGCTGGCGGGGAGCTTGTCGGAAGCTGGCGAAAGTGTATTTGATCCCCACTATATTGTAACGCAAACGGAAGGCATGAATAACTGGCTGAAGCTGCAAATAGCTCATCAGATAGGTATTACTGCCAATTGCCGTTTCCTGAAACCCAATGAACTGGTACACCAGCTTTATTACCTGCTGGGGGGCACCTATTCGGAAATGCTTTCCGCTGCTAATCTTAGCTGGTTATTATTTAAACTATTGGGAGAAAAAGAATTCATTACCCGTTTCCCTGCCATAGCCGATTATTTCACGCATGCGGGAACAGATGAAGATACACGGCGGATAGCGCTGGCAGAAAAAGTAGCCGACCTGTTTGACCAATACCAGGTGTACCGGCCAGAACTGATCAAACAATGGAATGAAGGGGTTAGTACCAATGATGCCGATCAAAGCTGGCAACAGTATTTATGGAGGAGTGCCAAAAAGAAGCGGGTGATGCATTGCCCGATAAAACGATGGTAAGCACCTGGATACTGGACAAATTGAAAGAGCCAGCTACCCGGGCGCAACTCACAGCCCGCCTGCCCCGGTTGCAGCTGTTTGGCCTATCCATTATTACGGCCTATCACGTTCAGATACTATTTGAACTGTCGTCCATCATAGACGTGCATTTCTATTTTATCAACCCGGCTCCACTGGTATACTGGTTTGAGGACCGCAGTGAAAAGCAATTGGCCAACTGGCGGCAAAAAGGGTACAAACAAGTAGAGGGCAATATGATTGGCAATACCTTGCTTACCAGCTGGGGCCGCGTGGTACAGGATTCCTTTGCCTTGTTTTTCCAGCACGATGAGTTTTTAAATGCTTATGACGATATCGGCATCCTGCCACCGGTTCCGGATAACCTGCTGCACAAAATACAGCACGACATTTTCAATGCGGCCACCACCAGCCGCAACCCTCTCACGCAAGCCGATCTTACGGATGGATCGATACATATCAATGCCTGTTATACGGTAGCGCGTGAGGTAGAGGTATTGTACAATTACCTGGTACACCTGATCGATAAAAGAAAAGAAACGCTTTCGCCCCGGGATATTGTGGTCATGGTGAGTGATATAGACAGTTATGCGCCGTATATAAAGGCTGTATTCAGCAATGCGCCCTACCAGTTCAGGTTTACCATTGCCGACGAAAGTTATAGTGAGAGTGATAATATTTTTACAGCCTTGCACACCATTCTACTACTGAATGAGGAAAATTTTAAAGCAGAGGCGATATTACAATTGCTGGACTCGTCACTGATCCGCAAACGTTTTGGCCTTACCGATCTGGGGCGTATCCGGCAGGTAGTGGATGCTGCCAATATCCGCTTTGGGTTGGATGGGCGGAAAGATGATGATACGCACCTGGTGAGTTGGGAATATGGGATCAAACGGATCATGTTTGGCATTTGCATGAGCGGTGATATGGTCTACACAGCAGGTACAGATCGTTTTTACCCGCTTGACCTGTTGGAAGGAAGTGAAGCGCAGGAGATCATCCGTTTTTGTCATTTTGCGGAGATACTGATGGATGCTATCCGGCAAAGGAAAGCGCCCGCGCTATTGCAGGCTGGGTAGAATACGTTGAATATTTATTACACAACCTGATATTAGAACCGGAGGAAGATACGGATGATGATTACCATGTGTTGATGAAACACCTGGCAGAATACAACTTGTTGTATGAATACATGACGGAGGAGATCTCCTTCGAGGTGTTTGGGCACAATTTCCTGCAATTGCTGGCTGCTACTACACACAGCAGTTTATTTGCCAATGGTGGTATTACTTTTTGTTCCATGATCCCCATGCGCAGCATCCCCTTTAAGGTAGTAGCCTTGATGGGATTGGATTATGACAAATTTCCCCGGCGGAGCAGGCGGCCAGCTTTAACCTGATGACGCGGCAGCGGCAAAAGGGTGACCGGAATGTGAAAGAAAATGATAAACACCTGTTCCTGGAAACCATTCTTTCGGCCAGGGAATACCTGTACATCAGCTACCGGGGGCAAAATGCCAAAGACAATAGTTTACTCCCGCCATCGGCACTAATAGATGAGTTACTGGATTATATAGAAGCAGGTACGGAAAATCCGGAAGCAGTAAGGGCGCAATTGGTAACGCTTCAACCACTGCATAGTTTTAGTCATCAGTATACCCGGGGAGACCAACGATTGTATAATTACCTGGACGCAGCAACGGGTACAGGCAAAGCCATTATACAACCAGGTAAACCTACAGAGGCATTGAACTTTGAAGAGATCATGTTGGACGACCTGGTACGCTTTTTTAAGAACCCGTTTAAGGTTTACTACAATAAAGTACTGGGTATTTATTATGGTGATGAGCAGGTTTTGCTGGACGATACGGAGCTGTTCAGTTTGAATAAGCTGCAACAATGGGAATTAAAGAACCGCCTACTTACCACCAAGGCCGGAGGCGCCTTGCAGGGTAAACTGCTCATGACGGGTGGACTGCCCTCAAAAACATGGCAACGGTAACACTCAACCTGGTAGAAGAAGAAGTAATACCCGTACGTAGTTTGTATGAAGGCATTACCAACCAGGCCAAGGAACAACCTGTATCCATTACCCTTTCTATTGGCAACAGTATATTGAAAGGCACCATCAGGGGTGTATTTGATCAAAAGCTGGTACACGTATCCTGGTCGAGGAATGAAACCAAGTACCTGACCGAAGCCTATATCCGCTACCTGGCAGGCGTGGCAGCCGATGAAATTACGGGTGCTGTATTTATATCAGGGGCCAAAAAGGAAGCGGCCTATATGGCGGTTCCTATCAATAAAGCGGAAGCCCTGCAACGTTTAACGAAGCTGGTATCCATTTACAAAGCAGGGTTTACGGGGTTCTCCGCTTTCTATCCTGATTTCGATATAAAACCCAAGCAGGTAGCGGACCTTGATCTTGAGCAATTCAGGAAGTTGGTAGAAAAAAAGATGGAACTAAGTGATGATCCTTATATAGTACCGGAATACCGGAAAGGGTTTTATAACAGGGAGGAAGCGCTGGAACAATACAAAGTTATTGCGAGGCATATCCTTATGCCGCTGGCAGAAGTGTTTCCCGGTTATTTTGATTAACAGTTTACTACATGACCAAGTCTAAACAATACCATGATTTCAATGCCTCCACCGTGTCGCTGGAGGAGAGTAACCTCATTGAAGCCAGTGCGGGAACGGGCAAAACCTATTCCATCGCCATTTTGGTATTGCGGTTGGTATTGGAAAGAAATTGTCCATCAAGGAAATTTTGATGGTCACCTTTACCAAGGCGGCGGTAGCAGAGTTGGAGGACAGGGTACGTCTTTTTATTCGCAGCGCTTATAAATCAGCTGAGGGAAAGGAGATCGGAGATAACAATATTGCACAGCTGGTACAATCAGCCATCACAGCGCAAGGTATTGAACCCGTACAGCAACAACTCAAAGATGCCCTCCTGTTCCTGGATGAAACCTCGGTATTGACCATTCATAGTTTTTGCCAGCAGGCGCTGAATGAATTTGCCTTTGAAACCTTCCAGTTATTTGGGGCCGATATGCAGCCTGATTTTGCTCCTGTAATTGAGGAAGAGCTCAATAAGTTTTGGCGCAGGCATATTACCACCTTGCCTGCCGACCTGTTGCACCAAATATGGTTTGAATCATTGAGGGACTATCTGAAGGAGGTATTGAAAAACCATTCAAGCGGTAAAAAATATCCGGGTTATATAGAAAGCACGCATTACGTTATTAATAAGAGTAAGCAGGATGCCTGGCTGCAGCAATTGCGGCTATTGAAAGAGCAGGCCCTTGCAAAGGAAACCACGTTACATGCTTATATCACCGATAATGATGGCGAATTAAGAACGCTGTGTGAAGGAAATGCGAACGCCAAAAAAACATTATTGCCCAGCCTCTCCGATCCTGCCGGCTTTGTAGAAATAGTACGCGACAAAAAAGTACGGCCTATGTGATCAAGTTATTTCCCGACCTGCTGAAGGCTATTGCGGAACATGACCTGATACTGGAAGCAAGGGAGGCTGTTCGCCAATCTATTTATCAACAGCTCTACTACCTGGCCATACAAGAAGCGGGAAAGGGCATCCAGTTGTTTAAAGAAAGAAATAATGTATTGGGGTATGATGACCTGATCCATAACCTGCACCATGCGCTGGCAGGAAAAACAGGGAAAGGCTGGTAACGGTATTGCGCAAAAAATACAAAGCTGTTTTTATTGATGAGTTCCAGGATACGGACCGGCAGCAATTTGAAATATTCAATACTGCCTTTGGCACAGGCACCATCCTCTTTTATATAGGCGATCCCAAGCAAAGTATTTATGCCTGGCGCAAGGCGGACATATTTACCTATTTTAAAGCAAGGGATGCGGTAACGCATCTCTATGGCATGAACCACAATTACCGGTCATCGGAAAGAATGATTGCCGGTATGAACCAGTTCTTCCTGCCTGAAAAGGATTTCGATACGTTCTATTTTGAAGAGCAGGAAAATGCCATCGACTATATCGCTGTTGACAGCCCCAGCCCCAATACCAAGGGTAGTTTACTGGAAGCTGGTGTGGAAGCGCCCCCGATCACTATTTTTCCCTGCCTAGGAAAAACCTGTTGTTGGAAGCGGTAGCCGACCAGGTAGCCTTACTATTGCAGGATAAGGAATACCAGATTGATAAAAAGGGCAGGTACGCAATATCCTACCATCAGATATTGGCATCCTGGTACGTACGGGAAAACAGGGCCGTGAGGTGAAAGCCTGCCTGTCAAAACGAGGTATCCCATCGGTAACGATCGATGATACAAAAGTTTTGCAATCAGTCGACGCCAGTTACCTATTGTACCTGATGGAAGCCATTGCCCGGCCCGACCGGTCGACGATTAACCGGGCTTTATTATCGCCCTTCACAGGGTTTACAACAGAACAACTGCTGTCGCTGGATGACGGAGCAGTATTGGAATTGTTTACCGGTTATAAGAACCGCTGGCAACAGGATGGTATTTACACCGCGCTCATGGATTTTGTGGCCGACTTCCGTGTAAAGCAGGTATTACTGGCCATGCAAACAGAAAATGGAGAGCGCATCATTACCAACCTTTTCCAACTGATTGAATTGGTACACCAGGCGGAGAGCCGGAAGGGATTATCGGTACCAGAATTGCTGTCCTGGCTCAAGAGAGGAATTGATGGTATGATGTCTGAAGGCGATGAATATACCCAACGGATGGAAAGTGATGAGGAAGCGGTAAAGATCGTCACCATTCATAAGAGTAAAGGATTGGAGTACAATATTGTGCTGGCGCCTTTCCTGGATTTTGTAGAAAGTAAAACACAAGACTTCCTCAGCTTCCGGGATCCGGATAACGGCGATTATGTAGGTGCAGAAAGAACCCGGTTATCAGACAAACAGCTGCATTGGCAACAGGTACAAGCTGAGCAGGAAAACCGTCGTTTATTATATGTGGCCATTACCCGGGGGTATATGGCTGTTATATATTCAGGAACCTGCATTATAAATCTTCTACGCTGGCCACTTTTGTAAACACGTTGAAGAATAATACGGATGCATTGATTGCTTTTCAGGAAAATGGGCCCGAGGCTACCGCCCTGCCTTACCGGCAGCCGATGGCACAGAAAACATCGGCAAGGACGCAGCCCGTACATTTTGTCTTGAAAGAGGAGCACTGGCGTAAGCTGAGCTATACTATGCTGGCTGCCAAAAATGAACAGCAGGCGCCTCCCCGGTCATTCCCTTACCGGAAGCCTATGACAATTTCATTTTTCATGTGCTGCGGCGTGGTGCGAAAACGGGCAACTTCCTGCATTTCATTTTTGAGAACATTCATTTTGGCGATGACAGTCGATGGAATAAATGGCTGGAAGAAGCCATCCGCCGATTTGTACCCGGACAGCAGGAAGCCTACCAGCCCATGCTGCATGAAATGCTGCAACAGGTATTGTATACCAATATCGGCGGAGAAGGCAACCCGTTTACCCTTTCGGATATAAGCTGGCATAAGCGGATGACGGAATTTGAGTTTGATTTTCCCGTACCGGCATTTCCACCGGAAACCTTGCATGGGCTTTCAGATAGCCAGGTCAGTATATTGATCAGGAACCTGCATGGTATGCCGGGACAGGAACTGGAAGGAATGATGAATGGAAAGATCGACCTCTTCTTTGAGCAGGGAGGGCGTTATTATATTCTTGATTGGAAATCGAATTACCTGGGCAATGAGCTGGCTGATTATTCACCGGCAGCATTGGTAAAGGCGATGAATGAACACAACTATCATTTGCAATACCTCATTTATACGCTGGCAGTTAAGAAGTACCTGGAAAGCCGTTTAACTCAATTTGATTACCATACGCAATTTGGAGGCGTCATCTACCTATTTGTAAGGGGGTAAGGGCCAATAGTGAAACTGGTATCTTTACTCATAAGCCATCGCTGGAGAAGATACAGGCTTTGGAGAAGATCATTGGAAACAAATAGGAAGAGAAAATTGGAAAGACTTTACCTGTCTTTAAATACAGTCCCTTATTAAATAAACTCCCTATTCAAATATGGATTAAACTCTTCAACCGGTCTGGGCAAGAAATAACCTTTGATTAGATTCGTGTTCAATACACAAATTTCAATATGCAGCCGATCGGTAAAATTCGCACCCTCGTAGATAGGTCCCCCTCCTGAAAAGGGCTCCGAATAGTATCATAGCGGGGCATATTTTTATTTTTGTTTGATTGATGTACAAATTTAATAACCGAACAATCAAGCTGGCGATTTGCGCCTTTATTTAAAGGCATATCCTCACCACCTGCAGTTACTGTTTCAAACAAACTGGTATGGGCCTCTTTAACTATATTAATAGAATTGGGCTCAATTAAATTCAAGCAGTTTCCCAATTCTATAATGGCTCCAATAACAAATGGAGTTGCAATTTTACCACTGAATTTTTGATGCCTGCGTGCTGCTTCTTCAGCATAAGCCAAAGCACGATAAGGGTTTTGTTCCCAGAAATAAACGCCTGGCCCTAACCAATCCCAAGGATTGTCGCTGGGCCTTAATTCGTCTGAACCGTTTAACAAACGTAATCCCAGTTCGCGATCACAACTGTGAAAACCTGTAATTTGGAAAGGCTGGTGGTAAGCCACTTATTTCTTTTTCTTCAGGCTTTTTCTTTTGCTCGTCTTTGATGATACCAGCCTCAATGAGGAATTGACGAGCAGACTCTTTGCTCTTCCGGGCTTCGGCTGAAGCTTGCCGGATGATTTCTATTTGCCGCTGAATTGCTGTTTGAGTCATAGTTAAAGTTACGACAGACCTGAACAATAACAATATATATATTCAAATATATGATACTGCCTCATAAGCTGCATTATCAGTTATTAACATTATTGGAAAACCTTACAAAATATTCGTAATCATAAGAATAGTTATACATGAATTGTATTTTCGTATCATTAACCAACTAACTGTCTAGCCTTGACACGAAAGTCATTCCTATTATGGCTCTATCTATTGGCTGCTTTTGTAGTACATGCCCAACCAGATATGCCTGCTTCCTATTCAACAGACGAACAGGCTAAAACGGTATGGGAATGGTACAAAAACCTACTGCAAACAAAAGACTCTGCTACAATCATAGCTTCACTTCAAAAGGCAGAGCAAACTTACCGTGATCAACATCAAGAACTTCCCATGCAGCAGGCCTGGCTGGTGCAACGGGTGTATCAGTCTACACGCTACCGGGGCCTGCCACAAAGTGTTGATATTATGCTGAAGGCAGAAGCAGATGCCAGGAGTAAAGGATGGCCCATGGTAGCTGCTGAATGCTGGTATTTTATAGGGGATTATTATTTTGTACTGAACAGATTCGGACCGGCATTTGAATACATGCAAAAAGCCCGTTACTTCTTTGAACAAAAGGAATTGACAATTACCCTTACACGAAACGGTATGCCGGTAGCCTGGCCGAATGTTATTACCGGTTTGGAGAATATGAACAAGCCATCCGGCATTACCAGGAAGCCATTGCCGTTCCGGCATACTGGCAAACGGTCATTTATTTTCCCAGTGTAGAAAACAGTATTGCGTTGTGTTATCAACAGCTTAAACAATATGATTCGGCTATTTATTATTTTAACAAGTCACATCGTTCTGCCGCGGCCGTAAAAGACTCCTTTTATATGTCGCTCTCCTATGGCAACCTGGGTTATACCTATCACCTGCAAGGAAAGGACTCACTGGCGTTGCCATTATTACAGTTGGATTATGCCGGCAGCATCAAGGCAGCCGAATGGGGCAGCGCCATCAACGCCGCCATGGTATTATCAACCATTTACATTAGTGAGGGCAAGGCCGATATGGCGCAACAATACCTGGAGGCTGCCCGACCCTATGTATATAGGTTTAAGGGGATTGGATCGCTTAAAAACTGGTACGAAAACCTGTACCGGTATTACCGGTTCAAAGGCAATACGAACCTGGCATTGTATTATGCGGACTCGCTGTTATTATACAAAGACAGCCTGGCCACGATACGCAATAACCGGACGCTTGATCAGGCTAAACTGAAAGTGGAAACAGAAAAACACCTCAATACGATCAGTGAGTTGGAAAACCAGCGCCGGCAGCAGGTATTTGCCCGCAATAGCATATTGATGGCCTTGTTGCTGGCGGGTATCATAGGATTATTATGGGTTAACCGCCAACGTTTAAAGCGGAATAAAGAAATACAACTGGCCGCCCTGGCGCAGGAGAAAGCGCAGCAGCAGTTACAGTTTGCCCAACAAGAGCTGGCAGGTTATACCAATAAACTCAAAGAAAAGAACGAGCTCATAGAACAATTCAGGCAAGAACTGGAGCAATTACAGCAGCTCGACCTGCAGGAAAATAAGGAGCGGATGGAAAACATTAACCACCTGCTCAATGCCACGATCCTTACGGAAGAAGACTGGCGGACCTTCCGGGAGCTCTTTGAAAAAGTATACCCGGGATTCTTTATCCGCCTCCGGGACAAAATGCCCGATCTCAGTGCAGCGGATACCCGCCTGATCGCATTGACCAAATTGCAACTACCTCCCAAGGATATGGCCGCTATGTTGGGCGTGAGTTATGATGCGATTAAAAAGCCCGGCAACGTTTACGCAAGAAGGTAAACCTCCCGGAAGAGGGTTCTCTTGATGAATTGGTGAATCTGATATAAGTCATATACCGTGAAGACCGAAAGTCGGGAAGTCCGAAAGTCGGAAAGACAGGAAGAAAAGGCTTTAGTACAATAAACAACGGACTTTGCTGACTTTGCCAACTTCCGGACTATGCTGTCCCCAAAATGTCCCCTCCCTGTCCCTGCTTTATACCCAAGAGTTATATGGGAAAAGACGTCATCAGCCCGATATTGCCTTAAAAGCCGGCATGGCAGCTAATAAGCGTTGGCTACATCGAAATTATTTAGTGGTGATCCTGGTATGCCTGTCATTGGCCATGCTGGTATGGTGGTTCTTTCACCGCCGTATTCAACACATTGAGGAGCAGCTACAGGAAGGCAAGCAGCAGCAGCAAGCCTGGTTGTCTACCCCTACCGCTAGAACAACTGCTCAACCTAACCAGCCAGCAAAAACTTTATTATATGCCTGAAAAACAATTGCCGGCAGCAGCCTTATTTTGTTGCCCGACCATCTTGGAATGGCCGTTGTAGATACGGCTTCCATCATTCGCATACAAGCCATCAGCAATTACAGCAAGCTGTTCTTCACCACGGGGCGAACGCTGGTGGTGGCCAAAGTACTCAAACGTTTTGAAGAAGAACTGGCTGTCAATGATTTTATAAGACCACACCGTACGCACCTGGTCAACAAACAATTCATCCTGCGTTATATTGAGGGAGAGGGGGTAAAATTGAATTGCGGAATGGTGAATTGATCGAGGTATCCAAACGCCGTAAACCTATATTCCTGCATCATTGGCGCATCAATGCCTGTTGACAAATCATAGCTTTGAAAAACCCACCACATAAAAAACGGCTATCGCATGATAGCCGTTTACAATATAGTAAGGAGTTACCTGATCAATTTTGCCTAATCCCCCAGATCTCATCTTCACCGTTGAGCCATTTTTCACCAGGGCCGTGGTTACTGATTTGGGCCTTTCGATGGGGAATGCGAGGGCGCGGTCCCAGATAAGGCTGGCCAATACACCCAATGCACGGCTTACACCGAACAGTACGGTATAAAACTCATATTCTACCATGCCATAATGAACCAGCAGGGCGCCGCTGTGGGCATCAACATTGGGCCAGGGTTTTTGATCTTTCCCATCGACTGGAGGATGGGAGGCACTTCCTCATAAATATTCCATACGGTTTGCACCAATGGATCTTCAGGCATATGCTTTTTACCAAATTCCATTTGAGCGGTGAAGCGGGGATCGGTCTTACGCAATACGGCATGACCATAACCCGGTACTACTTTTCCTTCGCCCAGGGTTTTCTTTACGTATTCACCTATTTGTGCGCGGGAAGGTGTTTCTGTTTTCAGTTGTTCCCGCATTTCAAAGATCCATTTGATCACTTCCTGGTTAGCCAGGCCGTGTAAGGGGCCTGCCAGGCCATTCATACCAGCCGCCAGGCTAAGGTAAGGATCGCTCAAGGCCGAGCCTACCAGGTGGGTAGTATGGGCCGATACGTTACCGCCTTCATGATCGGCATGGATGGTCATGTACAAACGCATCAATTCCTTAAAGCTCTCATCTTCAAATCCCAGCATATGGGCCAGGTTACCTGCCCAGTCGAGCAAGCCATTGGGATGGATATGCTGGTTATTTTTATACTTCCGGCGATAGATATAAGCGGCTACACGGGGCAGGCGGGCGATCAAGTCCATCGCATCATCAAAAACCGGCTCCCAGTAATCTTTTTATTGATGCCTTCGGCATAACGTTTGGCAAAATTGCTTTCTGTTTGCAGGGCCATGATACCTGTTACAAACATGGTCATGGGATGCGCTGTTACGGGCAGGGCATCAATAGCGTCAAATACATGGTTGGGCACATGCGAGCGCCTTTGCCAGATAGAACTGATATGGGCTACATCATCTTCAGTAGGTAGTTCACCAATAAGCATCAGGTAAAAAGTCCTTCGGGCAGGGGCTCACTGCCACCTTTGCCTTGGGCAGTTTTTCCTGTAGTTCGGGAATGGAATAACCGCGGAACCGGATACCTTCCTGTGAATCCAGTAAAGAGGTTTCACTAACGAGGCCGGTAATACCACGCATACCCTGGTACACCTGTGACAATTGTACTTCACCGATCTTTTTGGTGCCATGTTCCTTCAGCAGGTCCTTAATTTCTACTGCTGCGATATCTGCTTTTGCTTTAAACCTTTCTTTGAGAATGCCCATGATGCAACAAGATTATATATAAAAAACGAAGTATTTACAGGTGTTGGTTCCTTGGCCGCTAAAGTTAAATCAAACTCGTTCAATAGAACAAAATTAATTCAAGGGTGTTGACGGAAACAGCAATAAAACCGGCAAATTAATAGGCTTTTAATAAAAGGATGCAATAATTTATTTTATTCTAATCTTATCCTAATCGCTTGATTATTTCCTCTTGCCAACAGTATGAGGAGGCATCGAAGCACTAAGGCAACGAGGCATCGAGGATAGATCTTTCTTTCCGACTTTCGGTCTTGCGGATTTTCCGACCTCGGATTTCAGACTTTATTTAGGTGCCGTGCGGTATAACCAGATGGCAATGGTACCAAATAAGATATTGGGCATCCAGGCGGCTAGTAAGGGAGGGAAATTGCCCTTGGTAGAAAAAGTAAGGGAGAATTTATCCATGACCACAAATATAGCAGCGGTAATAATGCCTGTGGCCAGGTGGAGGCCACTGCCGCCACGTGTTTTGCGCGAGGCTACAGAAACGCCTATTAAAGTGAGGATCAATACTGATACGGGAGTAGCATCGCGCCGGTAGCGGGCCACTTTAAAATCATTTAAGCCCTCGGTACCCCTGGTCTCCTCCGCTTTGATAAAACGTTTCAGTTCGGGGTGGTCATTTTATCTTTCAGGTATTTATCGGGCTTGATCTCATTGGGTTTAACATTGAGCTTGATGTCCATAACAGGGATCATGGTAACGGTTTCTTTCATCCCGTCAATTTTCCTTTCCACGGCATTTTCCAGCTTCCAGGACTTTTTGGCCGTATCCCACTTAACGGTTTCGGCCCGCAGGTTATATACCACTTCATTGCCTTTCAACCGGTCCATAAAAACCCATTGGTAGCGGCTTTGGAACCTGTATCGTAATTACGCAGGCCGGCAAAGGTGTTGGCATCGATGCGGATATAATAGTTCCTCGACTTCTTGGCATTTTCACCCTGTTCGTAGGAACTTTTGCTGTCGATATAGGTAGCCTGGAAGTTGCCATAGATCACATTGGCCTTGGGGATCAGGTATTGGGTAGCATACCAGAAAAACCGCCCAACAATAAGGCGCCCATCATATAAGGACGCAACATGCGGTTAAAACGTACGCCCCAGCCAGGATGGCCACAATTTCGGAACGGCCGGCCATTTTGGAGGTGAAGAAGATCACGGCAATGAATACCATCAGGGGAAGATCATGGATAAGATAAAGGGTACAAAACCAATATAATATTTCATGATGATCTGGTAGGTAGAAAGACCCGACTTCACAAAATCATCCGCTTTTTCACTGGTATCGATCACTACCGAGATCAGGGAGAAGATCAAAGCAATGAACAAGGTAGTGGTAATGAATTTCTTTAATATGTACCAATCAAGTATTTTCATAATAGTGCGCAAAATGCCCTGCCGGAATGCTGGCAAATGTAGCGTAAAAATGATCAGTTCTCCAGCGTTAGGCCCTAAAATGCACAATCTTATAACATAATTAGGGCCATGGGCTGCAGGGCCTAAAGTTGTATCTTTAGCGCTATGCTAAAAACCACCTTAACCTTGCTTCTGCTGTATGTAACAGCCGTTGCCCTGGCCCAGGATAAGAGCCTCTATGAAAAGAAGGAGTTTATCCGCAACAACGATACTTTACGTTACCGCATCTTATACCCACTGGACTACGATCCTGCCCAAAAATACCCCTGATCCTGCTGCTGCATGGGGCGGGAGAAAGAGGCAGTGACAATGAAGCCCAATTAACGCATGGCGCTACCCTGTTTACCGATCCTGCCAACAGAAAGGACTATCCTGCTATTGTTGTATTTCCCCAATGTGCTAAAAACGATTTCTGGGCCAGGATCGACCGCGACCCCAACCGCAAAGATTCCCTCAATGGGCTATACTTCCCTTCCGACAGACCCATCGGCAAAAGCCTGGGGCTGGTAAGTCAGCTTATGGATTCTATGGCTCCCCTGGTCATTAAGAAAAAGATCTATATCGGTGGACTGTCTATGGGAGGCATGGGCACCTTTGAATTGTTGTGGCGCAAACCTGGCTTTTGCTGCCGCCTTCCCCATTTGTGGCGGTGGCGACCCTGCCCAGGTAAAAATATATGCCAGGAAATTTCCCATCTGGGTTTTCCATGGCGATCAGGACAATGTGGTAGTACCCGCCAACTCGCGCTTAATGGTCAATGCCCTGTGGGCAGCCAAAGCAAAGGTTACCTATTCCGAATACCCTGGCGTAGGCCATAACAGTTGGGACAATGCATTTAAAGAACCCGAACTGTTATCATGGCTTTTTAAGCAGAAAAGATAATTCCTAAATGTGCTAATTTGAAAATTTGAGAATTTGAAAATGCTTCGCAGGCATAGCCACGCAAACGCCCATTAGCACATTTTCAAATTTTCAAATTACCACATTAACTACAGTCTTTGTTGAAGTATCTGCACTTGTTCGTTCTTCCAACTGATGAAGTCGCCAGCCTGAATGTGTTTACGCGCTTCCTTTACCAACCACAGGTAAAAAGCCAGGTTGTGCACACTGGCAATGGTAAGGCCCAATATTTCTTTGGCTTTCATTAAATGGCGTAAATAAGCCTTGGAGTAATAATTACTAAGGGTACAATCAATCCCATCATCCAGGGGGAATTATCTTTTTCCCATTTCTTATTGTCGATATTGATCACGCCTTTGGAAGTAAACAACATGGCATTGCGCCCATTGCGGGTAGGCATTACACAATCAAACATATCTACTCCCAGGGCAATACATTCCAGGATATTCCAGGGAGTGCCCACGCCCATGAGGTAACGGGGCTTGTGTACGGGCAACAGGTCGCAGCACGATTCGGTGAACTCATACATCATATTATCAGGTTCTCCTACACTAAGTCCACCAATGGCATTACCGGCTGCATTTTTAGAAGCGATGTATTCGCTGGAAGCTTTACGCAGATCGGTAAAGGTGCTTCCCTGTATGATGGGGAAGAGGTTTTGCGTATAGCCATACTTATCGGGCGTATTGTTGAAATGATCAAAACAGCGATCGAGCCAACGGTGGGTAAGCTCCATTGATTTTTAGCATAGCTGTATTCGCTGGGATAAGGAGGACATTCATCAAAGGCCATGATGATATCGGCGCCAATGGTACGCTGGATATCCATTACACTTTCCGGAGTAAACAAGTGCCGGGAACCATCGATATGCGATTGGAAAAGTACCCCTTCTTCGGTGATCTTACGGCTGGCGGCCAATGAAAAGACCTGGTAGCCGCCACTATCGGTCAAGATGGGCCTGTCCCAGCCATTGAAACGGTGTAAACCACCCGCATTTTCCAATACGTCCAGGCCGGGGCGCAGGTACAAGTGATAGGTATTGCCCAGGATGATCCGGGCTTGTACATCCTCCTTTAATTGTTGCTGTGATACCGCTTTTACACTACCAGCTGTACCCACGGGCATAAATATGGGCGTTTGTATCTGTCCATGATCCGTTGTAATGGTTCCTGCCCGTGCTTTGGACAGCTGATCGGTAACCTCCAGTTCAAATTGTAAAACAGCCATAATGGGGCGCAAGATAAGAAAAACAAGCTTCGAGCGGCGAGCTACGAGCCCTGAGCCAACAGCCGGGCCGGCTGTTACCCGCCACAAAACAGCTCGCCGTCCAAAGCTCGTAGCTGGCTGTTTTTCCCCACCTGTGAAATGATTATCAGGCTTTCTACCTGTTAGTCACCTATTTTTGTACTTTGTTCGCATTTGACCCTAAATTGTATGTATGGCCTTTTTGTCATTAATTGACTGGTGGCAGGTATTATTTTATGTGTTTTGCCTTGTAGCCTTAATTCAATTACTTTATTACTGGATCTTTTTCAGCGGTTGGCCTGGTTTAAGCCATCCGACAAGATACAATCACAGCAACACCCTGTGAGTGTTATTATTTGTGCCCGTGATGAAGCGGGCAACCTGGCCAGGAACCTCCCGGGCGTACTGGTTCAAACCTACCCTACTACACATGAAGTAATCGTTGTAAACCACAATAGCCAGGACGAAACCCGTTACTTGCTGGAAGAATTCAAAAAACGTTTAAGAACCTGCATATTGTCAACCTGGAGCAGGAAGCCAAGGGCATTCCAGGAAAAAAATACCCCTTGTCAATCGGTATCAAAGAAGCGCACCATGAAGTCATCCTGCTTACGGATGCCGATTGTGTGCCGGCCTCTGAAAGCTGGATTCAGAAAATGCAGGATGCGTATGGAGAAGGAACAGCGGTGGTACTGGGCTATGGCGCTTACCATAAGCTACCAGGACTGTTGAATAAACTGATCCGTTTTGAAACCTTCCATGCGGCTTTACAGTATTTGTCTTTTGCACTGGCTGGCATGCCTTATATGGGTGTAGGCCGTAACCTATCGTACAAGAAAGGGTTATTTTTGCCAATAAAGGGTTTTCCTCCATTAACCATGTATTGAGTGGTGATGATGACCTGTTCATCAACCGGGTGGCCAATAAGGACAATACGGCCATTATGATCGACCAGGACGCTATTACGCTTTCTACGCCCAAGAAAACCTTTAGCGACTGGTGGCGGCAAAAGAATCGTCATTTCACCACCGGTAAGTTTTATAAACCTGTACATCGCTTTCTATTGGGCCTGTATTCCTTGACCCATTTTCTATTTTACCCATTGCTCATCCTCAGTGCCATATTCTTTGATTGGCGCATCAGCCTGGGTATCTTCCTGGTACGCAGTATCAGTCAAGCCATTATCTATAATAAGGTCATGAATAAGCTGAACGAGAAAGACCTTTTTGCCTGGTGGTGGTTATTGGATATCTGGATGTTCATTTATTATTGCATCTTTGCGCCGGCATTATGGAAAAAGCCCAAGAAAAACTGGCATTGATCACCAAATACTTTGGTGATTTTACTCCTGCTCAACTGGACAAGTTTGGAGCATTGGATGAATTGTATACAGAGTGGAACAGCAAGATCAATGTCATATCCCGCAAGGATATGGAAAGCTTGTATGAGAAACATGTATTGCATTCCCTTAGTATTGCGGCAGCTTTTGAATGGACGCCTGGCACTGAGGTAGTTGACCTGGGTACAGGCGGAGGATTTCCCGGCATTCCGCTGGCCATTTTTTACCCCGAAGTACGTTTTCACCTGGTGGATAGTATTGGTAAAAGATCAAAGTGGTACAGGCCGTTAGTGAGGCCCTTGGCCTGCAGCATGTAACTGCTCAACATAGCCGTATTGAAGATATTAAGAACCGTAAGTTCGACTTTGTCATATCCAGGGCTGTAGCCCCGCTTAAAGACCTTTGGCAATGGTCGAAACCATTGTTGAAAAAGCCTTCCGCCACGCCCCACCGTAACCCCGGCTTAATATGCCTGAAAGGTGGTGATTTGGCTGCTGAAATAGCCGAAAGCGGTTGCAAACCAACCGTTTTAGAGATGTTTGAAATATTCCCTGAAGAATATTTCAAAGAGAAGTACCTACTCTTTGTTCCCCACATTTAACATGGACCATCACACTGTTTTATAAGTGGCTGTACAGGCTATTCCCCATTTAGGTATACTTATGCACAACATTCGCCGACTGTATAAGGCATCCCCTACTTATTAAAAACTACCACAAAGTGGTATTCCCTGTTTCACCAAAACCCTGAACTTTGTGTTATGGATATTAGCATTTGCATAGTTGACGATAATAAGGATATCCGCTCAGCATTGGAACAAATCATCCTCATGTCTGACGGGTACCAGTTATTGGGAAGTTTTGGTTCTGCGGAAGAAGCCTTGCAACAGATCCCTTTGCTGAAACCCGAAATAGTATTAATGGATATTAACCTGGGTGAAGGAGAAAGTGGTATTGATTGTGTGCGGCACCTGAAAGCCGAATTTGCCGACATTCTTTTCATGATGTGTACCGTATATGAAGATGATGAAAAGATATTTGAAGCATTAACAGCCGGCGCCAGTGGATACATTCTGAAGAAAACAGCCCCCATAAGCTATTGGAAGCCATCCGGGAATTACAAGAAGGCGGTGCTCCCATGAGCAGCCAGATCGCCCGGAAAGTAGTAAGCGCTTTTCAACACAGTAAACCACACGAAAAAGGCGCTGAACCCTCTACCCTCAGCGTACTGTCAAACCGGGAAAAAGAAATACTGGAACTGCTGGCTAAAGGCATGTTGTACAAAGAAATAGCCGCCAGCCTCTTCATCAGTCAGGAAACAGTTCGCAAGCACGTATACCATATTTATGAGAAGCTGCATGTGAACAACCGGGTAGAAGCCATCAACAAATACTTTGGACGTTAACAGATAGATCTAAACGGCTTTGGCAGTCATACCTATAGCGATGATTACCAAGGCCGTTTTATATGCTACTGAAATACCTGATTGCCCCGCAAAGAATAGCAGCCAGCCAACTGGTCAGCAGCCCTTACCAGTTGATAATGGTCACCAGTTTTGTGGACTAAAAACTACCACAAAGTGGTATTGATTTCACTCACCGCTCCTTCTACCTTTGCTCCGGGTCGCACAAGTCTAATAACGTTAGCCATTATACCTTATCCAATTTTTTTCTGTCACTCCGCTTAGGCTGATCAAACAGACATTAACCAACCCACCTTATCATTAGTAAAAACCGTCTACTGATTCCAGTAAGACGGTTTTTCATTGTATACATTGCTGTTATTGAAATCAACTAAGGATATAATTTCCTGGTGTCCTTCATCGATTGTACGATCACTTTCTTCAACACTTCTATATCTATATCCATGAGCTTTTTTACATACAGGCAACCTTTACCCATTTTATGTTTACCCAGTTGTTGTAACAATTCATCCTTCCCTTCAAAGGTGGGGGCCAGGTAAATTACAAATGCATCTTTCCTGGGTGAGAAAGCTGCCAAGGGTGCATCTCCTTCATGCCCACTTTCATATTTATAATGATAATTGTCAAAACCAACGATGGTAGGTCCCCACATATAGGGTTCAACACCAGTAAGTGTCTTGAAAATTTCAATGAGTTGGAAGCTTTCATCCCGCTTCGTTTCATTGTCAACAGCAGTGATAAACTCCTTTACACTTTTGCCGGTAGCAGTAGTTTTAGTCTTTGCCATGTGTATTGAAATTTATATAAGCTACCATTTGTTGTGCACTTAAACAAATGATATACTTCGATCGAAAAAGAAAGGTGGGCCACCCTGCCGCGCTGCTATGCCTGGCAGCAGGGTGACTCACCTTTATTAAAATATTCGATGCTCAAAGAGATTAGGGTATCTCCAGCTTATTATTGAGCCTCTCCACATCGGCCATCCTTTGTGAGGGGTCAATTTCCAACAACTTCAGATCGCTCAAGCGGTGGTTCACTTCAAAAGTATAAGTTGTATGCGTCCATTTCCAGGCTTCACGTGTAGAGTAAGGCAAGGAAGCGTCTTCTTGCTTCTTAGTACCAAACATCAGGTACATAGGAATATTGACGATTTCCCTGGTGCCATCTTTATATCCCAACAATACATCGATGGGCATGGGCATTTTGCCAATGCGTTTCAAGCGGATCTTTGTTTTACCACCTTCTTCCCATAAGCTGTCAATACCATAATCAATCGTCTTGGTGGTATTCACAAAATACTCCCGGTACCAATCCAGTTTCATATCACTTACCTTTTCAGCCACCCGGATCAGGTCATTTACATTGGGGTGCTTAAACCGCCATTGACGATAATACTCCAACAGTATTTTATCCCGTACGTCAGCCCCTACAATGTATCCCAGCTGCTCCATGAATATTTCACCTTTTGAATAGGAGGCAATGCTATAGGCAAAATTGGTTTCAAAATGATCGGCATGGGTAGTAAGGGGTTCTTCCAGGCCACTCTTTACAAGTGCGAAATAGCCCTGATAGGCACCTTTGTGAGGGCTTTCCTTTCCGAGGAAGGTATTGCTGTGGGTAAGGGAATCTACCAATTGTGGTTTACGTGGACCGGTACCTATTTCCGATTGAGTTACCTGGTTTTTGGTCACGGCCTGGTAGTATTCTGTCACTAATGCTTCGGCATAGCTGGTAAAGCCTTCATCCATCCAGGCGTATTCTGATTCATTGGTGCCCAGCAGCATTTGGTACCAGGTATGCATCCACTCGTGGAAGGCGGTGCCCAGGCTGGCACTTACAATAAGGGTACCCATGGGATATTCCATACCACCATCGCCACCATGGATAAAAGTGTACTGCTTGTACGGATAAGGGCCAAACTTCTTTTCAATAAAGGGTAATACGGTTACGGCTGCATCGGCCACCCGCTTCCACTGATCGTCATAACTGGCGAAATATTTATTGACATCGTTTTCATAACGACGCTTGTTCACATCAGTCATGGCATCAAACTGCTTCCTCAACATGGCTTCATCTCTGTTGTAGATCACATGGATCACCGGGCCATTCACCATATTGCGGGAGATATGCGCATACTCAGGATCAGCAGCCCACATGAAATCGTGCACATTGGGCGCCACAAAATGCCAGGTTAGTTTATCACCGGCAGGCCGGGTTACTTTAGCACCGGGGTTTCATAACCATATCCTATCTGATTGGGGTTTTGCAGGTAGCCTGTTCCACCGATCAGGTAGTTTTTATCAATGGTGATCTTCACTTCAAAATCGCCCCATACGCCATAAAATTCCCTGGCGATATAGGGAGTGGGATGCCAGCCTTCATAATCATACTCACACAATTTGGGATACCATTGGCTCATGGATAAACGTACACCGGTTTGCGGATTGTCTCTTCCACTGCGGCGCACTTGTAAAGGCACCTGGGCTTCAAAATCCATATCGAAGGTAACTGTGGATTTGGGCAGGATAGGTTTGGTGAGCTTTACTTCCAGGATGGTTTCTTCCACGGTATAAGGCTGGGCTACGCCATTCAGTTTAAGGGACAAGATCTTCTGGTAACCAATTTCATCAGGCTGCAGGTTGGCAATACGATCTCTTACCCGGCCATCCCAATCGGGGCCTCTATTGGTTTTTATTTTTCCCAGCGCCTGGCTACGGGCATCCATCATGCTATTGGGCTGAAAGGCATTCCAGTAGAGGTGATAATATACTTTGGTCAGCGTATCGGGAGAATTGTTGGTATACTCCAGTTTTTGCTTACCGGTAAAGCGGTTGGTATTTACATCCATGTTGATGTCCATAGCATATTTCACCCGCTGCTGCCAGCGATCAGGCTGTGCTACTGCTGCCGTTACTGCAAGCAGACCAGCCATTACAAGCATGTGTTTTCTCATTGATTTCCTCGGTTTTTGTTCTTAAATCTAAAGCGGGAAGGTAGGGAAAAGTAGGAAAAGTCTGCAAAGACCGAAAGACGGAAAGTCCGAAAGCTTGTTTCCGGTAAAATAACACTTATGAACGGCAATAAAAAAGCCCGGAAGAAAACGGCTTACCTGCCTGTCTTTCTTCCGGACCTTCAACTTTCCGTGTTCCGGTCTCGATGGATTATAAGGTAATATTCTCTTTCAGCAGCCTGCCTTCGCTATTAAATAGCAGGTTCTTTTTTTGCAGGTCGCTTTTTACAGCCAGTACCCGGTATTGGGTTTTATTGTCGGGCAGGTCGATCTTGGTAACACCTCCCACCTTCCATTCGGCCCATTTGCTTTTATTGAATCCATCTTTTACATCTGCCGGCAAGCCGCTTTCACCAACTGCTTCTTCGGTATACTGCCATACTGCTTTATTGTTGAAACGGGCTTCATAGTGGTGACCATCATGATCAAATGCCGCTACAAATCCGGATAATTTATCTTTCCATGCTACATTGGAAGCCGAAGGGTATTTACTCTTGAAGGCTTCGGTAACGCTGGCTGGCACACTGCGTACTTGTGCTAATACGTTATTGGTCAATACCAAAGACAATACGATTAACAGTGAGGGGATTATTCTTTTCATACAGAACTATATTTTAGGATGGTTATACAAATATCAATCCTGGCTGTGGTAAGGAAAACTTAAATCCTGGAACGGGCAGCCGGCATTTACGACTCATATCCAGCAACGACCATTACTATTTCGCCTTTTACTTCTTTCTGCTTAAAGTGTTCACATACTTCCTGTAGGGTGCCACGGGCATTCTCTTCATAGAGCTTGGTCAACTCCCGGCTTACACTGCACAAGCGTTCTGCACCAAAATACTGGATCATATCCTCCAGGGTTTTCACCAACCGGTGAGGCGACTCATAGAAGACCATGGTACGTTCTTCTTCGGCCAGTTTTTAAACATGGTTTGCCTGCCTTTTTCTGGGGCAGGAAACCTTCAAAGACAAAACGGTTGGCGGGCAATCCACTGTTCACCAGGGCCGGAACAAAGGCTGTAGCGCCGGGCAGGCACTCTACCTTCACGCCAACCTTCACACATTCACGTACCAATAAAAACCAGGATCCGAAATACCGGGGTACCGGCATCAGATACCAGGGCGATGGTTTTGCCTTCCATCAACTGGTTTACCAGGTGCTGCAAAACCAAGTGCTCATTATGCTGGTGAAAGGGCGATAAAGGCCGTATCACCTGGTAATGATTCAATAATTTAATGGTAGTACGTGTATCCTCAGCCAGTATCAGGTCAACCTTCTTCAACACCTCCAATGCACGCAGGGTTATATCCTGCAGGTTGCCGATGGGTGTGGGAACGATATAGAGCATTAATTTGATAATTTGAGAATGAGGAAATTTGAAAATGCTTTACTTTCAATGGGCTTCCCACCAGCAACTTGCTGTTTTGGCAGCACTTCTTCCAGGTCTTCCATTTTCAAATTGTCAAATTATCACATTCGCTAATTAACAGATACTTCAAAGTATTCCATTACCGGGTTGGCCAGTAGTTTTTAGATGCTTCTTCAGCAATCTTTTTGGCTTCTTCGGGCGTATTGGCCTCAACCTGCAAAGTGATGTTTTTCCAACACGAACATCCTGCACTTTATTCAATCCCAGGTTTTGTAATCCGCCCATCACGGCTTTTCCTTGTGGATCCAGTAATTCTTTCAGCGGCATTACGGTAACCTGAACATTATACGTCATGTGGTTTTATTTTTGAAGGCCAAAGATACAATGATATAGAGAATAAATACGACTGGAACCGCCAGCCACTTCAATAAAATGGCACCCAATACGGCTCCCAGCAGCAAAATAATTTTGGGCAGATTGCTTTTCAGTGAAAAGTCTTTGAATTTTAAAGCCAGTAAAGGAATATTACTCACCATCAGGTAACTAACTATTACAATAATGGCATATAATACCCATTTATTGGCGAGTAATAGGTTAACAGATGATTGGTTACCATAGAAATAAATCAAAGGCAGGGAGGCTATCAACAAACCGGCTGCCGGGGTAGGCACGCCTTTAAAGCCATATTGCTGACTGGTATCGATATTAAACTTGGCCAGGCGATAGGCTGCCGCACAGGGTACAATAAAAGCAGGCAGTATCCAGCCAATGCTGATATCCAAACCATCGGGTTGCTGGGCATAAGAAAGGCGCAGGAATTGGTACAATATCAAACCAGGCGCTACACCAAAACTTACTACATCGGCCAGTGAATCCAGTTGTTTACCCATTTCGAAGTAGCCTTGAAAAGCCGGGCTACAAAACCATCCAGAAAATCAACCACTGCACTCAAACCAATGAATATGGAAGCCAGGGCCAGCTGTTCGGGAAACCGGACAAAGTATTCGCCCTGTTCATCAATAGCATGGTCAATACCATTTTGAAGAGTGAATACAATAGCACAGCAACCAAAAAATAAATTCAGTAACGTAAAAAGATTAGGGATCTGTTTCATTTAATTGGAGTGTTGGGAAATTTGAGAATTTGAAAATGTGATAATTTGAAAATGCCTCTGCCTAGCGCTATTCTATTCCATTTTCAAATTTTAAAATTAGCATATTAACACATTAGCAAATTGGTTATTTATTTCTTCATTATTGCTTCTATCTCTTCCACCGTGATCGGTATTTTAGCCATCAGGTCTTTATTACCGGTTTTGGTCAACCACACATTGTTCTCTATCCGGATGCCCATTTGTTCTTCCTCAATATAAATACCCGGTTCAATGGTAAATACCATACCGGCCGTTACCGGTTCGGTACGCGTGCCCAGGTCATGCACATCAATACCCAGGTGATGGGATATACCATGATACAAGTATTTTCGGTATGCCTGGTTATTCTTGTCTGCATTCTTCAGATCACCCTTACTTAGCAATCCCAGTTTCAGAAATACTTTATTGGCTTCCGCTCCTACCTTGTCGGTATAAGTGGCGATGGTAATACCTGGTTTCAAAATGCTTTTGGCATAATTGTGCAGGTGCAGGCAGCCGTTATATACTTCTTTTTGCCTTTTAGAAAACTTCCCATTCACGGGTATTGTTCGGGTAAGATCGGCACAATAACCACCATATTCAGCGCCAAAATCCATTAAGATCAATTCTCCATCCAGGCAAGCCTGGTTATTTTCAACATAATGCAGCGTGCGGGCCCGATCGCCACTGGCTACAATACTGTTGTACGACGGCCTGGTAGCTCTTTGGGAAATGAAACTATGGATAATTTCCGCTTCAATTTCATATTCCATCACCCCAGGCTTCACAACCTTTAATAAACGTAAAAAAGCGTTGTGTGTTATGTCCATGGCCTGTTGCAAAACAACTACTTCCTGGGGTGTTTTAACAGCCCGCAGGTCCTTCATGATCCGGGCGCTGCGTTTATATTGGTGCAGGGGATATCGTTGCTTCATGGCCTCGGCATAGCGGTAATCGCGTACTGCCACCAGGTTGGCCTTGCGGTCATTCTCATTACTATTGAGGTAAATATTATCGGCCAGGTGTATCCAGGGTTGTAAGATGCCTTCCAGGCTATCCAGCCAGATCACTGTGGATATACCCGATATTTTCCGGCCTTCTTCGGCCCTTAGCCTTTTTCCATCCCATTTTTCCTTCAACTCATTAGGGCGTACCAAAACCAGCACTTCCCTGAAAGCCGGGTCGGGATTGTCGGGGAAAAGGATCACCATACTTTCTTCCTGATCTATTCCACAAAGCCAGTACAGGTCGGCATTCTGTTTAAATGTGTAAGTAGCATCGCCATTGGCAGGCAATTCGTCGTTGCTATTAAAGATGGCAATACTGTTTTTTCCATCCTGTTGGCAAAGCGCTTCCGGTTTTGTACAAAGATGGTTGGATCAAGCGGCAAGTATTTCATGAGGTAAAAATAACCAATGAACGGATAAACGGGTGAATTCCAGTGTTTTTTAAAACCGGAGGCTGGAAGTCGGGAAGTCCGGAAGACGGGAAGACTGAAAGTCCGAAAGCCCGGAAGCCCCGATAGCTATCGGGAGGAAAGTTTGGGGTCTGACCGTTTACCCCGCCCTCGTTGCCTTGTTGCCTCGTTGCCTCCTTGCCTTTTTGTCTGATTCCCCCGTTGCCTTGATCTCCATCAAGCCAATCTGCCAGCAGGTCAAAAACGGTCAATGGGTTGATAAGTTTTAACTAAAAATTCCTCTTTTTAGGAATGATTCAGTGAAACCAGCTTATTGTTGAACATATATAAAAACTAACATTTGTTAGCGATATAATCATCAATGAATGCGTTATCCTATTGAATGATATTCAATTTTTGAGCCTTTTGGGGCTTTGCATTAGATTTTATTAAATTCTACCTTTACCGCCTAATCTATAAAGTCGCTTGTTATGTCATTACCAACCATCTCTATGCCCATTGATCAAATGACCCGTCTTGGGTTCCGACAGAACCTCACGCTGCATTATCAGTTGACCCCTGAAGAACTGGTACAAGATACCCTCCGTGTGAAGGAAGGTGTATTAAATGATACCGGCGCCCTGGTTATCCGCACCGGTGAGTTTACCGGCCGCAGCCCCAAGGACAAGTTCACGGTGAAGGATGAAATAACAGCCAATACAGTACATTGGAATGAGTTTAACCTACCCCTGGAAGAGAAGTACTTCCACATCATCCACAAGAAGATCGTGGAATACCTCAACACCAAGGAGGAACTGTGGGTACGCGACGGGTATGCCTGCGCCGATCCCCGTTACCGTACCAATATCAGGGTAGTGAATGAACAGCCGGCCATCAATCTCTTTGCGTATAATATGTTCCTGCGTCCTACAGAGGAACAATTGGAAACCTTTGCCCCCGACTGGCATATTCTGTCGGCCCCCGGCTTAAAGTTGGACCCTACCGAGTGTGGTACCCGTCAACACAATGCTTCCGTGATCAGCTTTAAACACCGCACCATCCTGATTGCAGGTTCTGGTTATACCGGCGAAACCAAGAAAGGCATCTTTACCATTTTGAATTATATCCTACCCCAGGAAAAAGGGGTATTGAGCATGCACTGTTCGGCCAATATGGGCAAGGATGGCGATACCGCTTTATTCTTTGGCCTAAGTGGTACTGGTAAAACCACCTTGAGCGCCGATCCGCAACGTTTGCTGATCGGTGATGATGAGCATGGCTGGACCAATAACGGCATCTTCAATTTTGAAGGTGGTTGCTACGCTAAATGTATTGACCTGAGTGAAGAAAAAGAACCCGAGATCTACCATGCCATCCGTCCCGGCGCCCTGGTAGAAAATACCCTGTTCCATCCCGGCACCACCCGGATCAATTTTTCGGATAAGACTATTACTGAAAATACCAGGGTATCCTACCCATTGGATTTCATCAGCAATGCACAAGAACCTTCGGTAGGTAATATACCCGCCAATATCTTTTTCCTGACCTGCGACGCCTATGGGGTACTGCCTCCTATTTCCAGGCTTACCCCGGCCCAGGCCATGTACCAGTTCATTTCGGGTTATACGGCCAAGGTAGCAGGTACAGAAGCGGGTGTAACCGAACCCAAGTCGACCTTCAGCGCTTGCTTTGGCGCTCCTTTCCTACCCCTGCACCCGGGCAGGTATGCCGCTATGCTGGGCGAAAAGTTGCGTAAGCATGAAGTGAAAGTGTGGATGATCAATACCGGCTGGACAGGCGGCGCTTATGGCACCGGCAACCGTATGAAACTGGCGTATACCCGCGCTATGATCACCGCAGCCCTGGAAGGCGACCTGAACCAGGTGGAATACAGCAACCACCCCATATTTGGTATGGCGGTGCCCCAAAGCTGCCCCCAGGTACCTGCCGAACTATTGAATCCCCGGAATACCTGGGCCGACAAAAACGCTTACGATACAGCAGCCTGTAACCTGGCACAGCAGTTTATCAAGAACTTTGAAAAATATGCTGCCGGCGTACAAGCTGAAATCCTGGAAGCAGCGCCTGTCATTTAACAGGTGTCTTTCTATAACACTTTGCTAATCCCTGCCAAACGAAACGAGTACTGACGGGTTTTAGCCTGGCCTCAAACGATTTTTGCTATAAGAACTCTATCCCATCAACCGGATAGAGTTTTTTTATGCAACTTTATGATATCGTTTGAAGAATTTCACCAAACTTTGCCTGCGTATCGCAAGCGTACTATGATCACACATCTTTTCACCTTCCTGCTGGCTGCCCTCACGGGCATCGAACAAGCCAGTCTTATCAATTGGTCTGCCTCACGGAAACTTACCTGGGACGATTTTAAGGCCCCGCCCGACCCTGCCTCCACCAATGCGGCCCTTACCAGCAGCTCTATCAATGTAGAATTTGGCTACGACGAAGAAGAATTACAATACACCATCAAATGCCGCTTTGATAAACATAAATCCTGGGTACGTATTCGCAACCAGGTGATCCTGTTGCATGAGCAAGGGCATTTTGATATTGCCGAATTGCATGCCCGCAAGCTCAACCAGGCATTGAAGACCTATCGCTTTAATGCCAAATCGGTGAATGATGATGTGAACAGGATCTATGACAGTGTGATGGTCCTGCACCATACGGCCCAAAGTGAATATGATAAGGAGACTGATTTTTCCCGCAAGAAAGAAAAGCAGGATCTATGGCTGAAGAAATTGGCCGATAACCTGGATGGGTTAAAAGTGTTTGCTAACTACGGCACTCCAATGCCTACTCACCAATAAGAAAGATAACCGGTTCTTTTTTATAGCAGTTTTTCGCATATAACTATCCCAATCCTGCCGGTTGGTGCCTGCTTCAATTTCCACTGCCTTAAATACAGGATCCCAAACTTCAGCCGGCTTCTTCTTCACCACCTTTTGGGCAATAGCACCGGTTACCGTGCTACATAAGATCAACGATAAAAATAAACGAAGTGTTTGCATAGGCGATACAATTGATGCCTATAAGAAGATGCAACAACACCTTATTTCCATAAAATGCCATTAAGGAACCAGGGAATCCTTCAACATGGGCATTTGCTGGTGAAAGAGGGTATTGAATAGCACCCTGAACTGGTTCACATTGGTCATGCCATCGTACCAGCCTGCATAATTACCGTCTGGCAGGTATACGGCATTCAGGTTGTGATAAACAAGTTCCCGGCTCTTTCGTATGGCACCCCGGAAACCGTGATCACTCATCAATAATATCGCCGCCTTTCCGTTCGTATGCTCTTTTAATGTGCGGATAAAACGCATGATCCGCTTATTCGTATAAATCAAATATTGTAGATAATCCTGATCCGCTTCTTCCAGGGTAATGCCCTTCCGCAATGCATAGGGAACCGTACGCCGGCCTGTGCTATCCGTTAAATAAGGGTTGTGGGGCATCATTAAGTGCACGTAATGAAATCCGGGTTGGGAGCCTTTGTGAACGGCATCATCCAGCACACGGTTCATCATCTTTTCATTGACGTTGAAATAGTCATCTTCTATTTTACGTACCCAGGAATGCATCAGCCCCATATGAGCGATACGGTTGAGCAGATCCGGTTCCAGCCGGCTCCACATCGTTTCGCTGGAGAGCAGATTGAGGTCGTTTGCCAGCAGGAAAGTAGTATATCCGCGGGCCTTTTGCTTCAGATCAAAAGGGGAATAATTATTAATAGAGTAGCCGAGGTTGCTAAAATAATTACATACCGCATTACTTTTGATATTGCCCACCGCCAGTTTGTAAGCATCGCGGTTTCGTCCATGAATATTATCTATGTCAAGATAATCCATTCCCAATACGGACGACATGGAATAGATGGTATACGGATAGTTACTGCGCGTTTGTTTCAATAGATGAAAACCTTCCTGCTGTAATGAATCGTCAAACAGTTGATTGTTGTGTTTGAAATAACTCAACTGGGCTGCGCTTCCCATATATTCATCCAGCAAGATCAGAAAAACAGGCGGTTTTGAACAGGTATCGCAAACCGGCAACGCTGCCTTCGTCAAAGCAGGGGGATACCAGGCAGGTGGCGCCAATTCATTTTTTAGGATAGTGCCAACATCCACCAATACATATACCCACAACAGAACGTTGATAAATAAAAGGGGCCTGTTCAACGGCCGGGAGGTTTTACGGAGCAGTATTAAAACAATGACCAGTGTAATAAAACAAACAGGCGCCAATATTTTTCGTTGGGAGAATCCGGCAAAAGGGAGGTGCCGGCCAGCACATCCTGAAAAGCGCCAAAGAAAAGGAGCATAATGAAAAACAGCGAAGTAAAAATGCCCGCTTTCCGCTGGCTCCTGAATAGTTTTGTACTCAGCCAATACAACAATAGGCCACCTGCTATGAGCCCGGTCAGCAGCCACAATAAATTGTCAAAAGAAATAATGGGACCACATTCAGCGTATCCATGAAGACCAAAAAACAAAATTACTCCTATGAAATGCCAGTTCGTGAGCAACAGTTTTTTCAGGCGTTCCTGTACCATGATGATGCTTTAAAACAAACCGTACAGTTGGGAATCGATCTTGCGAATGATCTCACCCAGGTGCTCTTCATTTTCGGGGAACTTATTCTTGTCGATGTCTATCACCAACAAGGGACCTTCTTTGTAGTTATCGATCCATTTATTGTAGAAGTCATTGAGTCGCTTGAGGTAATCCAGCCGAATATTCTCTTCATATTCCCGCCCTCTTTTTTGTATCTGGGCCACCAGGGTGGGTACAGAAGCTTTGAGATATATGAGTAAGTCGGGCGGTTGTACCATCGACTTCAGGGTTTCAAAAAACAGGAAATAGTTATCAAAGTCCCGCTTGCTCATCAGGCCCATTTCATGCAGGTTGGGTGCAAAGATGTGTGCATCCTCATAAATGGTCCTGTCCTGCACTACTGTTTCTGTACCACGGTGTATATCCAGTAATTGATTGAGACGGCTGTTGAGAAAGTAGATCTGGAGGTTGAAGCTCCAGCGGGGCATGTCCTCATAAAAATCAAACAGGTAAGGATTATGGTCAACATCTTCAAACTGAGGGATCCAGCGATAATGCTTGCTCAGCAGTTCTGTAAGGGTAGTTTTTCCAGCGCCAATATTTCCTGCTACAGCTATATGCTTGGGTTTTTGCTTTTTGCCATCGTTATTAGTTCATAGAATCAGATCCCTGTTTCCTGGATAGCGACCCAAGAATTATGGACCAAAAATTTAAGGTAATTAATTCTTTTGGTTTTGGTTTACAAAACAGGGGTTTTTAATAATAATTCAGCCCCATCGCTGTACGCACCAGTTCCATGGTAGCCTTGGCGCTGGCACTTGCCTTATCGGCGCCTTTCTCCATGACTTCTTTCAGGTACTTTTCGTCATTACGAATGGCTTCGGCCTTCTCACGTATGGGCGCAATGAAGTTCACCATATCTTCTCCCAACTGCTTTTTCATATCTCCGTAGCGGATGGTGCAATTGTTGTAATCCGCTTCAAACTTTTGGATCACCTCCTCTTTGCTCACCAGTTTCATCAGCAAAAAGATATTCTCGATATAATCGGGTTTTACAGAGTTGGATACCGTGGGGCCACTGTCGGTCTTTGCTTTCTTGACCTTATCCAGTATCTGTTTATCAGTATCAGACAGGTAAAGCGTAGCGTTCTGGTTTTCACTCTTGCTCATTTTGCCGGCGCCATCCAGACTGGGCACCTTGGTAAGCTGCTCGCCATAGTTGAAGGCAACGGGTTCGGGAAACACCTCACCATACCGATGGTTAAAGCGGTTTACATAGGTACGCGCCATTTCCAGGTGTTGCTCCTGGTCCTTGCCTACCGGCACCAATGTTGCGCGGTGCAGGATGATATCTGCAGCCTGTAATACCGGGTAGGTTAACAGCCCTGCATTGATATTATCTGGTTGCAGTTTGGCCTTATCTTTAAAGGTGGTGGTTTTTTCCAACTCCCCTTTATAGGCCAGCATATTGAGGTAGAGGTACAGCTCGGAGGTTTCATATACGTGGCTCTGGCAGTAAAGAGCTCCCTTGTCGGGGTCCAGGCCACAGGCGATGTATTCGGCCAGTACCCGCTGTATATTGGACTTCAGTTCTTTGGTATCCGGATGGGTAGTAAGGGCGTGTAAATCGGCCAGCATAAAAAAGCAGGTATATTCTTCCTGCATCCGCACAAAATTGCGCAAGGCGCCAAAATAATTCCCCAGGTGTAAAAAGCCGGTGGGCCTAATGCCACTCATAACAATCTGTTGCTGATCACGCTGTTCCATAGGGCGCGAAGATAGGAAGTTTGAAGCTTTTAGCCTTTGGGGCTGCAAAGTCTCCTATAAACTGTTATTTTTGTTTGGTATGGAAGTCAATGACGCTTTAGTGGAAAACCTGGCCAACCTGGCCCGTTTGCAGTTCAATGAAAGGGAAAAACAAATAATTAAGAATGACCTGCAACGAATGATCCATTTTGTCGACAAACTCAATGAACTGGATACAGCCGGCGTGGCCCCCTGCTACACATGACAGATAATGAGCATGTATTGCGGGAAGATACAGTGCAGGGATCTGTTTCCAGGGAAGAAGGAGTTAAAAATGCGCCTGATACAGATGGCATATTTTTTAAAGTACCCAAGGTGATCCGGAAAACGGAAGCCTGAGTACGTATCAACCAAAAACATTTATGAAGTCTATTATTCACCTCGAAGAGATCCGTAAGAGCTATTTCATGGGAAGGCAGGAAGTACGCGTACTGAAAGGTATCAACCTGGAGATCCTGAAAAACGAGTATGTAGCCCTGATGGGGCCTTCCGGGTCGGGTAAGAGTACACTCATGAATATTTTAGGTTGCCTGGATACGCCTACTGCCGGGAAATATATCCTGAATGGCCAGGATGTAAGTAAGATGCTGGATGATTCCCTGGCCGAGGTACGCAATTCAGAGATAGGCTTCGTATTCCAGCAGTTCAATCTGCTTCCCAGGCTTACTGCCTTAGAAAATGTGGCCTTGCCCCTGGTCTATGCGGGTGTTCTAAAAACGCCGTACCGAAATGGCCATGGATGTGATCCAAAAAGTAGGGCTGGAAGATAGAAGCCACCACAAACCCAATGAACTGTCGGGTGGTCAAAACCAGCGGGTAGCTATTGCCCGGGCCCTGGTAAACAGCCCCTCCATAATATTGGCCGATGAGCCTACCGGTAACCTTGATACCAAAACATCCATAGAGATCATGGAGATCTTTGGGAAGATCCAGCAAAGCGGTAATACCGTAGTACTGGTAACCCATGAAGAAGATATTGCCAACCATGCCCATCGCATTGTACGTTTACGCGATGGCGTAATTGAAAGCGATAAACGCAAAACGGATCAATTGGTTACTGCTTAGCACAACGTCCTTAGCTACGAGCTCCGAGCAGCGAGCTACGAGCAAAAAGCAACTCCGCAACAAAAGGCTCGCAGCTCGAAGCTCACAGCTCGCGGCTATAAAATCGTCAAATATGGCCTTCAAGATCTATACAAAAACCGGCGACAAAGGAAATACCTCCCTTATTGGCGGCACCAAAGTGCCTAAATCACACCTGCGCATAGAAGCTTATGGCACGGTTGATGAGTTGAATTCCTATATAGGCTTATGCCGCGATCTGATCATGGACAATACGGGCAGGGTGGTACTGCAGGAAGTACAGGATCGCCTGTTCACCATTGGATCGGCCCTGGCCTGCGATCCGGTGAAGGAGCCCAAAATGCGTATTCCCGATCTGAAGGATACCGATATTCAATACCTGGAAAAAGAGATCGACCGGATGACGGAGGCGCTGCCGCCCATGAAGCATTTTATACTGCCCGGCGGTCATGAAACCGTGTCGCAATTGCATATCGCCCGCTGCGTATGCCGCCGCGCCGAACGCTGTTGTGTAAGATTGGAGTTAGAAGGACAAGAAGTAGAACCCATTATTCTTAAATACATCAATCGCCTTAGCGATTACCTCTTTGTATTGGCCCGTTTTATTGGCCAGCAACTGCAGGCACCAGAAATACCCTGGAAACCAAGGGTTTAATGTGGTAATTTGAGAACTAGTCAATTTGAAAATGCCTTTGCGAGGCAAAGTTGTGGCCCCACTCGAAGCAGCCGTGTATTCCATTACCACATTTTCAAATGCTTAAATTAGCACATTATCAAACTAGCATTTTTCCGTCTTTCATATGCAGTATCCGGTCGCTCATTTTCGCCAACTCTTCATTGTGCGTAACGATCAGGAAAGTTTGATTGAACTGCTTGCGCAGGTCGAAGAATAGCTGATGCAATTCCCGGGCATTGGCCGAATCCAGGTTTCCTGTAGGTTCATCAGCAAATACAATTTTGGGGTTATTGATCAGGGCGCGAGCCACGGCTACGCGCTGCTGCTCACCGCCCGACAAAGCATTGGGCTTATTTTCGAGCCGGCTTCCCAATCCCAGCATTTCCAGCAGGTGTACCGCTCTTTCGGCCACCTCTTTTTTTCCGGTTGCCCGCCATCCATCCTGGAATGCAGACATTCTCTACCGCTGTAAATTCGGGTAGCAGGTGATGGAATTGGAATACAAACCCAATATGCCGGTTGCGGAAAGCCGCCACCTGCTTATCATTAAGGAAGTTGATTTTCTGGCCATTGATCGTTACCTCCCCCTTGGAGGGATGATCAAGTGTACCTAAAATATGGAGTAAAGTGCTCTTTCCCGAGCCCGAAGGGCCCACAATACTGGCTATTTCCCCCTGTTGAATGGTCAGGTCTACCCCCTTCAGTACCCACAGCTGATCGTAATATTTTTGTATGTTGGTGGCCGTTAACATCTATTGCAAATTGTAAAAGAAAGCGTCAAGATACTACAAACCATCGGCTTCCGGCCGGCCCAATGGAGGGGGTATTTTTTAAGAAAATGTTATTCCCGCTTTTCAAAGATTGATTTGGTTTTTCCCTAAGAAGGTTACTTTTGCGAAAAAATTGCCGGGTACTGTAGCGCCTGCCGGAAAAAGAAATCCAGCTCCAGGCAACTCTCCCGGGATCATAATTGTTAGGTTTTGCTGGCCTGGTGAACGGGCAGTTTCCTGATAAAAAATTAAAACGGCCAACTCATGTTTTGGACACTAGAATTAGCATCATATCTTGAAGACGCACCCTGGCCTGCTACCAAGGACGAATTGATCGACTACGCTATCCGTAGTGGCGCACCCATTGAAGTAGTAGAAAACCTCCAGGAGTTGGAAGATGAAGGAGAGATCTATGAAGGTATTGAGGATATCTGGCCCGACTATCCCAGCCAGGATGACTTCTTCTTTAATGAAGACGAATATTAATACCCGATCAAACTTATTTATAAAGCGGACTTCAGCAGTTCGCTTTTTTATTCTGTATTAGAGAGGTGACACTTTTTGTCCACGCGGCAAAAGAAAGGTGTCTCCTCTTTTTTTAAACACAAAAAGCAAAGGGTGAGCCGACTGCAAAAGGCGACGCACCCTTTGCTTTTTAATACAATCCAACAAAAAGAGAATGGTGGGTCAACCCTTGCAGGATGGCTTACTATTCTCTTTTTAGCTTTTACTTACTTTACCCGCTCGCCTCCGGCGAGTGAGGATATTTACAAACCTCCGGCTTGAGGCTGTGGGCCAGAGGCCCACCAGTACCGTCACCAGCGAGACGCTGGCGACTACCAACAAGCTGGCGACTATCGATTAGTAATTATTTCTCCATCTGATCAATCACAGCTTGTGTAACGCCTGTGAAAGAGAATCCGCCATCATGGAAAAGGTTCTGCATAGTTACCATCTTTGTAAGATCACTAAACAGGGTAACGCAATAGTTAGCACAGTCATCAGCACTGGCATTACCCAATGGGCTCATCTTTTCGGCATAGGTCAAAAATCCATCAAAGCCCTTTACCCCGCTACCAGCGGTTGTTTTTACCGGTGATTGAGATACGGTATTAATCCTTACTTTTTACGAATGCCATAATGATACCCAAAGTTGCGCGCTACTGCTTCCAGCAGAGCTTTGGCATCGGCCATTTCATTGTAATCGGGGAATACACGTTGCGCAGCGATATAGGTAAGTCCCACCACGCTGGCATGCTCATTCAAGGCATCCATATCCCAGGCAGTGCGTAATACGCGGTGCAATGACATAGAAGATATATCCAATGTCTTTTGATTCCAGTTATAATCGATCTCTGTATAATGTTTGCCCTTGCGCACATTCATGCCCATGGCCACAGAATGTAAGATAAAATCAATACCACCACCAAAATGATTCATGGCACCTTCAAACAACTTCTTCAGGTCATCCATATTGGTTACATCGGCAGGGATTACAGGCGCCTTGGTTGTTTCGGCCAGTTTATTGATCTCTCCCATACGCATGGCAACCGGTGCATTGGTCAGTACCAGTTGAGCACCTTCTTCATGGCAACGCAAAGCAGTTCTCCAGGCAATGGATTTTTCGTCAAGGGCCCCAAATATGATCCCTTTTTTTCCTTTCAGCAGGTTGTACGACATAGCAGGCTTATAGTTTATTGTTTTTATTATGGTTGAGGCGTAAAAATAGGAATAATTGACAATTAAAACTCAGCTCAACCATTCATATACCCTTACCAGCGCCAATATTCCCAGCAATACAATACCGAGGTTAACAGCAATCAATAAGAAGGAAAACAAGAGTAAAGCTGGCAGGTTACGGCTGCTGATGATCTTTTCATTGAAATAGTGGTACACCCTATAGCCTATCAGGAAAACGATGCCAATCAGCAGGGGAAACAGCAATAATTTAAGGATAGGTAGCATAAGAACCCATTAAGAAGGAAATACAAATTTCACCAATACGATAATCACAATACTGGTATATAGTACGGCTGCTGCCAGGCAGATAATAATATGGGCCAGCAGCCTGGCTACCGACTCCTTTGGTCTGATCAATTGCAGCAGGTATTTATTGGTATACCAGGCCGGCAATACAGCGAATACCAGGAAAAGCAATAAGCCAAATAAATTGGTCAGTATAGGGTGCATTTGCATTAATTCATCACCATTTCACGGGCATTTTCCAGGGCCGCGGCTGTAGGCTTCTCTCCACTGAGCATTTTGGCAATGGCCGTGATCCTTTCTTCCTGAGACAGTAATTTGATATTGGTTTTGATCGTATCGCCTTTGATCTGTTTGTACACGAAGAAATGGAAATCGGCCTTGCCCGCAATCTGCGGCTGGTGGGTGATGCTGATGAGCTGCCTTTTTTTGGCCAGGTCCTTCATAATAATACCTACCTGTTTGGCTGCTTCGCCAGAAATACCTGTATCAATCTCATCAAAGATGAGGGTACCCAGGTCGAGCGATTGTGCTACCAGCGATTTAATGCACAGCATTAACCGGCTCAACTCGCCACCTGAAGCCACTTTACGGATGGGCTCAAACCGGTTGCTTTTATTGGCATCGAACAAAAATTCAATGGTATCCAATCCATGCGCCTGTAATGTTTCGCCTTGTTGCGCCTCTACCTGCAAGCGGGCATTGGGCATACCTACCTGCGCCAGCAACTTATTTACTTTATCCTGTAATGGCTTTATTTGTTTTACCCGATTGGCCGATATGGTCTTAGCCACCGCCAGCGCATCCTGTTGTAATTGCTGCACCGCCTTTTCTTTACTTTGTATAGCTTCATCAATGTTCAATACCGCCTGCAGTTTTTCTTCCAGGGATGCTTTAATGGCCAGTAGTTCGGCAGTTGTTTTTACAGCATGTTTTTGAGCAGCTTATAGCCAGCCGCCATGCGGTCATTCAATTGCTCTATGCGCTGAGGATCGTATTGTACATGGTCATTAATACGCTCTACTTCGTCGGCTATATCCTGTAACTCTATCTGTGCTGATAGTAATCTTTGCAATAAAGCCGGCAGGTCGGTATGAAAACCGGTATAGGCCTGCAACTGGTTGCACAGTGATTTAAGTTGTTGCACCATGGGCTGCTCACCTTCCTGCAATTCATAAGCTATTTTGGTCAATGCTCCTTTAATACCTTCTGAATTGCTGAGTAGTTTCAGGGTAACTTCTGTTTCCTCCAATTCATTTTCTTTCAAGGCTACTTCTTCCAGTTCATCAAACTGGAACTTATTGTAATCATATTCCTTCGTAAACTGGTTCTTCTGTTGCAACAGTTCATCCAATTCCTGGCGACCGTGTACCCACTGCATAAATAGCCCACGGTATTGCTGTAATAAACTGGCATGACCCGCCAGGGCATCCAATACATCCCGTTGGAAATCCGAAGCTCCCAGGTCGAGTGTATCGAACTGACGGTGCAGATCTACCAACAGTGAACTTAACTGGCGTAATTGTTCCAGATTCACGGGTGTATCATTAACAAAGGCCCTTGATTTACCATTGGCGGCTATTTCCCGGCGTATCACCAATTCCTCTTCTGGATCCAGGTCATATTCCTTCAGAAAGGCTTTTATTTCCTTTTGTCCATTGGTTTCAAAAGTACCTTCTGCCACGCTTTTCTTAGCGCGGTCCAATAGTACGGAAGAATCGGCCCGGTCGCCCAGGATCAGCGACAAAGCACCCATGAGGATGGATTTACCAGCACCTGTTTCACCGGTAATAATATTCAGTTTAGCCGAGAAGTCGATTTCGATCTCGTCAATGATAGCGTAGTTCTGAATAAAAAGTTTCTTTAGCATAGGGAGTCAACGATTCGGCAAATTAGCTAATCCGGGAGTAATTCTATAAAGATGTTATCCTCATTGGAAAACTAGCTGTGAGCTTTGAGCTACGAGCTGCGAGCCCCTTGCGTCGCAACCTTTTGCTACGAACCTTGCAGCAAAGCCGGCTGTTTTAAAGCTCACAGCTCGAAGCTCGTGGCTCGAAGCTATTCTTTGCATCTCCCGATGGCAGCTTTTGCCCGCTGGTCGAGTGAGTTCTTAAAATCGTGGTCTTTCATGCTGATGCACTTCTCAAACCAGGCGATGGCCGTTGCTTTGTCTTTTCGTTCTTCACAGATGAAGCCGATATGCAGTGCAGCCCGGGCGGCAAAATATTCTTTGCGCTTTTCGCCCAGCGCAATGGCTTCTTTATAACAAACGATGGCCTCTTCATCGGCCCCCAGGTCATCATACAGGCGGCCTACCCGGTAAGCAAATTCCAGGCGTTCTTCAATGACCGGAAAATCGTTCACTGTTTTTCCATGCAGTAAATGCAGGGCTTCCCGATGGTAGCCCCCATCATTCAGCAACCTTGCCTGCAACAATAAACGATTGGGCCAGCGGGTGACTTTTCCTTCCTTTTGCGCCAACTTATCAGCGTCCGTATCCGTATTACCTCTTTGCCCAATTTCTTTGCGGTACCAATCTGCTTTGGCCAGATCATTTTGCAGGTAATAATGCCAGCTTAGTTTCAGCAATACATCCTTTACATAAAACTTCCCTTTGAATTGGCGGATAAAATTTTCAAAGTAGATAGCAGCATCCGGCTCCAGGTGGTGCAATTTGGCATAGCCCATCTCAAGGTCCCACACCGGTGTAACCAGGTATGCCGCCGATGGGCTCCTGGCTTCCAGTACCTGCTTTGCTTTTTCGGCTTGCTGATTATTCAGACTAAGGTTGGCAGCCAGGTAGGTAAACAGGTGATTGTTTATTACATCCAATTGCTGGCCGGCAATGAATGCTGCTACTCCTTTTTTATCGTTATTGAGGTAAAATTGCAGGTAACAATAATAAAATACGGCTTCCTCATGCAGCAATTGCGTCCATTCATCTTTACCATCCAGGAACTGCTTTACCCGGTCCATGCCCTCTTTCATATTGCCTTTCATGCCCAATAGGTTACTCAGCCATTTATACCCATCTGGTATAGTAGCGGTTACCATTTGCATGGCGCCATAATAAAGCTGGTTGGGTGAAAAAGAAGGCCAGGTTTTCATATTCTCTTTTGCCTGCAGAAAAGAACGCCTGAATGCCCATCCTGCATCCCAACGCTCGCCAAACTTAATACGGATGGCCGCCCACTGAAAATGCAAGACCGATTTGGTATAGAGATAAAATGGCGACTCCTTTGGACCCTCATTCATCAGGTCAAGCCGTTCCTCCAGGTGGTCGATCCGCGCTTTGTATTCAGCCGGATCTTCATTAAAGAATAGTGTAAAGAAATCAATATAGTTTTCAAGAAAATAAGGAATGAGGTTATTGGGGTGCCGGGCTTTTTCTGCATTCAATAAACGCTGCCCATTCTCCAGTTTCAGTTGAACTATTTCCTTATAAGCCTGCCGGCAGGCCGTATTGAAGTCGAAAGTCTTTTGCGCCACGGCGGTATATACCGGCACGATTAAGAGCAATAGGATATGACAGCATAGCCGGTAGTTCATAGATACTGCAATATAATGAAAGGTGAGACGTGAGCGGTGAAACGTGAGAGGCGGGAAAATAAAAAAGGCGCTCATTCCTGAACGCCTTTTCAATATTATAAGACATATTGTACTACTTCACTTCTACACTGTCAAACAGGTCACGGTCAACCAGGATACGACCACAGTTTTCGCAAACGATGATCTTTTGCGTTGGCGGATCTCGCTCTGACGCTGAGGAGGGATGGCATTGAAGCAACCACCACAGGCATCACGTTCTACCGGTACAACAGAAAGACCATTGCGGTAGTTTTTGCGGATGCGGTCATAAGAATTCAACAAACGCTCTTCTACCTTTTCACGGGCATCGGCCGACAGTTTATTGAAATGTGTTTCTTCTTTTTCAGTAGAAGCGATGATCTTTTCCAGTTCACCTTTCTTGGTATTCAATACCCCTTCTTTAGCGGCGATATTCTTTTGGCTTTGTCCAGGATCACTACTTTCTCTGCAATTTCTTCATTGGCATCGCGGATATGTTTTTCAGCCAGCTTCATTTCCAGCTGCTGCATTTCGATCTCTTTGTTGATCGCTTCAAACTCGCGGCTGTTCTTTACATTCTCGCTTTGCTTTTCGTATTTCTTGATCAGGGCTTCGGCATCCTTGATCAGGTTCTTCTTGGTATTGATGAACTCCTGGATACCGTTGATCTCTTCTTCAATACGTGTTTGGCGGGCATGTAACCCCTGTATTTCATCTTCCAGGTCACTCACTTCCATCGGCAGCTCACCTTTCAAAACCTGGATCTCATCAATTTTAGATTCAATTTTTTTGAGGGAAACCAATGAGGATAATTTCTCCTCAACAGAATACTCTTTTACGTTAGCCATATATGCTTTATGGTTTTTTATTTGCAGATACGTACCCAAATTGCTTTGGCCAGATCAGACGAAGTAACGTACCGGATTGGTTTTCACTTCGCTTTTAGGACGGCAAAGGTAGTAAATTTTTCCTGCAAAATAGTAATCAACAGGTCGGTGGTAAACTGTTCACTTTCAAAATGGCCAATATCGGCAATTACCATCCGGTCATTGGCATCAAAAACTCATGGTATTTCATGTCGGCTGTGATGTAAAAATCGGCCCCGGCAGCTAAAGCCCTGAAACCAATAAACTACCAGCTCCACCGCAGAGCGCTACTTTTCTTACCGGCTTGTCAGTCAAGGGAGTATGGCGAATGACGGCCAGGTCAAATTGCTTTTTAATCAGGGCCAGGAACTCTTTTCCCTCCATCAGGTCGGGCAATTCGCCCAGCAGGCCGGCGCCGATACCCGGATGGGCATTGGCCAGCTCAACCACATCATAAGCCACTTCTTCATAAGGATGTACGGCAATCAGGGCCTTTACAAGGGCCGATTGCAACCAGGCCGGAAAAATGGCTTCCACCTTCACTTCTTTCTCTTCATGCCGGGTTCCTGGTTGTCCTACAAAGGGGTTGGTGCCTTCCCCGCCCTTAAAAGTACCGGATCCTTCCACCCCAAAGCTACATTCACTGTACTGGCCAATATGGCCCCCGCCGGCAGCAAACAAAGCTGCCCGTACCTGCTCGACATGGGCAAGGGGTACAAAGGTGAAGAGCTTTTTGAGGGTAGCCGATTTAGGGGCCAGGATGCTCCTTTTTCCAATCCCAGTCTGTCGGCCATTTTTCCATTCACTCCGGCCAGTACATGGTCCAGGTTGGTATGTATGGCATAAATAGCGATATCGTGTTTGATGGCCGCTATCACCGCTTTTTCAACATAATTCTTTCCATTGATCTTCTTCAACCCTCCAAAAATGATGGGATGGTGGGCCACCACCATATTACAGTTACGGGTTACTGCTTCCAGGATCACTGCTTCGGTAGCATCGAGGGTACATAGTACCCCGGTACACTCCCAGGCGGCATCGCCGGTAAGCAGTCCGGCATTGTCATAACCTTCCTGTAAAGAGGGCGGCGCAATGGATTCCAGGTGGGCTATAATGGCGGCTATATGCATGATAAAGAGGCTTTAAAGTGGGCAGATAAGTCAGGTACCTACTACCCGATCACAACAATTGCCCAAAGATAAACATTGAGCCAGGCAGTGCGTCAAATCGCCGTAATATTCATACCCGGCCAGCCCCTCGAAATGGACTGATTCATGTTTAACCCATTTATAAGCTGCAGCTAACTCGTAGATAAACTGTAGATAAGCCGTACTTTATAAGGACAGCTTATCTACGGCTTATGTACAGCTTATATACAGCTTATATACGACTTATCCCCTAATAAGGGGAGAACATGACAGGTATTGGACCCCAATGGGGTCACCAAGAGGGATGAGCTGATCTAAAAGAAGGGATCAGGGGTTGGTAAAACCGCCATTAACGAATGAACAGCCTCTTAAAACAACATTTTCGCCTAAAAACAGCTATAGCCAGGGGTTCTAAACTATCAATTGAGGGTTTAAAATAGAGTTTTGATGTATAATTTAAAACCTACGTGGATAAAATATGCGTATAGGTTTTAAGTTAAGGTCATGTCGAGCTGTTATGTTATTTTTGATTAATATGCAATCCGGCTTAAACATGCTTTCGTATAGTTTTATGCGTTCTGCTGCCGGATAAGACCTTCAACCTCACTCCTTTTTGGTATTTATTCCTGTGTTTGATCCCCCTTGATTTAATGACCTGTTAGAATTTGTTTGTGTAACCAAACTGTGACTTCATGCCCAGGATCTTCCCTGCTGAAATGATGCAGGACTCAGCCTATTCCTGGCTGCCCAAAGTGCAGCCCAAAAGCCAGATCATCTATACTATCGTAGCGGGTGCGGTGGTGGCTGCCCTGATTGTAGCCATCTTTATTAAAGTAGATGTTTCGGTCAATGTGCCTGGTATTATCAGGCCGCTTTCGGAAAAATCAGAATTGCATAGTCTTACCAGCGCCAATATTGCCAAAGTATGGGTGAAGGAGGGGGAGCATGTAAAAGAAGGGCAACTACTGCTTAGCCTTCAGCAGGATGTAACCAATAATAAACTGGACCAGGCGGGTTTTGAGCTTTCGCAGCGGGAAACGCATATGCACGACCTGGCATTACTGGCCAAAGGGGCCGGCCCATCACGCCTGTATTCCAACCTTTACAAACAGCAATACCTGGGTTTCCAGGCCAACCTGGCCGAGAAGCGTTCGATATTGGACAAGCTGAAATCGGATTACCAGATGTACAGTAAGTTGTTTGACGAAAAGGTGATAGCAAAAAAAAGAATTCCTGGAAAAGAAATATGCCTATGAGCAATCCAGGGCATCTTACCAGGCGGCAATAGCTTCACAAAATAGTCAGTGGCAGCAAGAACTGGAGCGCCTGCGCCTGGAGGCCAGGCACTGGCAGGCGGGGAAAAAGGAATTACAACGGGAAAAGGACATGCTGGAGATCAGGGCTCCCGTAAGCGGCACCATACAGCAATTCAGTGGCCGGTATGCAGGAGGTAGTGTGCAGGCCGGTGAACTGATCGGTTATATATCGCCCGATTCGGGCATGCTGGCCGAAGTATATGTATCACCGCAGGACATTGGCTATATCTATGCCGGTATGCCGGTCAAAAGCCAGATAGATGCCTTCAATTACAACTCCTGGGGCATCCTTCCCGGTAAAGTACAATCCGTTGACAATGATTTCACGCTTGTCAATAATGCGCCTGTTTTTAAGGTTAAATGCCTGCTTGATAAAAACTATCTGCAACTTTCCAATGGTGTTAAGGGCAACCTCAAAAGGGATGACCCTGCAATGCCGTTTTATACTGGCCCGCCGGGGCTTATGCAGCTTTTGTATGAAAGGACCGATAAATGGCTCAACCCACATGCGGCGGCAGCAGCCAGTACCGGGAAGGCCCAATAATGCACTTCAATATCCAAACCGGCAATTTGCACCAATACCATGAAAAAGTCAATTAAAGTAAAACAGCATGATATTACCGATTGCGGAGCCGCCTGCCTGCAATCCGTTGCTGCTTTTTATAACCTGCAGCTACCCATCGCTGCCATCCGTCAATATGCAGGCACCGATACCAAGGGCACCAATGTACTGGGCCTTATTGAAGCGGCGCAAAAAATAGGCTTTGAGGCCAAAGGAGTAAAAGGGGGTTTTGAAGCGCTGTTTAATATGCCGGTACCCGCCATTGCGCATGTAGTGATCAATAAACGGTTGAGCCACTACGTGGTGATCTACAAAGTGACCAAGGATTTTATACAGGTAATGGATCCTGCGGATGGGGAAATACACCAACAAACGCACGATGCCTTTAAAGAGATATGGACCGGCGTTATTGTGTTGCTGATGCCCGCCGAGTCCTTTAAGGAAGGCAATGAAAAGATATCCCATCTCCGCCGCTTTTGGATCCTGTTGCGCCCGCATAAGGAAGTGACGCTGCAGATACTATTTGGCGCCGCGATCTATACGATATTAGGACTTGCCACTTCCCTGTATGTTCAAAACATCGTAGACCACGTATTGATCGGCGGCAATACCCGCCTTCTCAACATGATGGGTATTGTGATGTTGTTTATCCTGGTGATCCAGTTATTTATCGGCGGTTTTAAAAGTGTTTTTGCCTTGAAAACAGGACAACAAATTGACGCCCGGCTAATACTGGGTTATTATAAGCACCTGCTGAAATTACCACAGCAATTCTTTGATACGATGCGGGTGGGCGAGATAACTTCGCGTATTACGGATGCGGTAAAGATCCGGTCGTTCATCAATGAAACCGCCACCGGCCTGGTGGTCAATGTGTTCATTGTAGCTTTCTCCTTCCTTGTAATGTTCCTGTACCAATGGAAACTGGCGCTGTTGGTACTTACCATCATACCCATTTATATTTTACTGTATGCGCTAAGCAACCGGTTCAATAAAAATGGCAGCGTACGCTGATGGAAAACAATGCCGAACTAGGCAGCCAGTTGGTGGAATCATTGAATACCATCAGCACCATCAAGCGGTTTGGGCTGGAAGAACATGCCAATATGAAGACAGAGTCGAAGTTCATCCGGCTGCTGCAAACGATCTACAAAACCAGCATCTTCAATATTTATGCGGGCAATGTAGCCAGCTTTGCCACCAGTTTACTGGTGGTAGCCTTATTATGGACAGGGGCCTATATGGTGGTAAACCGTAATCTTAGTGCGGGTGAATTGCTTTCGTTCTATGCTTTGATCGGTTATTTCACCGGCCCTGCTATGAGTATTATAGGAGCCAATAAAAGTATGCAGGATGCGCTGATCGCTGCCGACCGGCTTTTTGAGATCATGGACCTGGAACAGGAAGACAGTACGCACAAGATAAAGCTTGCGCCGGGGGTTACGGGCGATATCATTTTTCAGGAAGTAGGTTTCCGCTATGGAACACGGGTGGAAGTATTCCGCCAGTTCAACCTTACCATACGGGGAGGCTGTATTACAGCTATTGTAGGAGAAAGCGGCAGTGGCAAATCGACCTTAATGTCTTTATTACAAAATATCTATCCATTGCGTGAAGGGCAGATCAGTATTGGGGGTAAGGATATCAAATACCTGGATATGGAGAGTTTGCGCCAGCGGGTAAGTGTGGTGCCCCAGCAGGTAGACCTGTTTGCGGGTACGGTATTGGAAAATATTGCGGTGGGTGATTTTGAGCCGGATATGCAGCGAGTACTTACTATTGCCACAGAACTGGGCATTGTTGAATTTGTAGAACAGCTGCCGGCAGGTTTCAATACCTGGCTGGGAGAACATGGCGCTACGCTTTCGGGCGGTCAACGGCAACGGCTGGCCATTGCCCGCGCGCTTTACCGGCAACCCGATATACTCATTATGGATGAGGCTACCTCTTCTCTCGACCCCATTGCCGACCAGTTGGTGCAGGCCACGATGCAAAAATGGAGAAAGGCGGGTAAAACGATCATCATCATTGCCCACCGGTTGAGTACGATCATAAAGGCCGATAAGATAGTAGTATTAAAGAATGGCCAGTTACATGAAGAAGGTTCGCATGAACAGTTATTGGCCAATAAGGCGATGTATGCCCGCTTGTGGGAGCGACACCAGGGTGTAATTGAAGTATTATGACCACCTGCCCAGTTAACCATTGTCATGGCTGATGAGTAGGATTGATCCAAATATATTCTGACATGAAAAACAAAGGCCGCCGGAAACGACATCAAGGGCCAATCCAAAAACCTGTTGAAATTATGCTACCGGAAACCAATTCAGCAACCGAATTGCTTGCCACCAAGATCAGGCTATTGCGGCGCAATAGGAGTACTCACAGGAGTACATGGCCGTGATGTTGCATATATCACAGAATGCGTATAGCCGACTGGAGACTGGCAAAACGCCCATGACCATCGACCGGTATTATGAAGTATGCCAGATACTTCAGATCAAACCTTCAGAATTATTGGATATGGTAGAAATGCCCAAGCCCAAGGCGGTCTGGCGTAGAAGTAGCTACTAGACCGCCAAGGGTGAGCTGTTAGTTATAGGGGACGCAAAAAGACATTAACCAGATTATTTAATACAGTTTTTACCCCACCAACTATACTGTGCACTGCGCTGGTTGCACCGTTGAACAATGGATCGACCACGGTGCCTATCAGGCCGAGTGGATCGTTCACAATGAGAATGGGCTGAAGAAGGTCGAGAAGACCGCCGCCATTGACGTTTTCTACTTCAGCTTCTGTTAAAGCTTCAAATTGATCAAAGTTGTTCATAAAAATGATTTTAAAAATGAAGGGACATTTTCCATCATAAAATTGTTGGCAATTCGTCTAAATACCTAACCACGTAATGATTAAATTATAGTCCCAGGTTGTAAGACTACCGCATAGCCTGGCTCTTTTATCCTACAAACAAGGGTATCCCTGGCTGGTAGCAGATCAAATCTACAGGTCGCTTATTGCTGTTATACAAGGAGGGGGCCGAATGTGTTATTATCAGTGCGTTGCCGAACTGCATAAAAAAGCCGGCATACGCCGGCCTTTAAGGCTTCAGAAAAGTTTGCACAATCCTGTTTGCCGTCACCGTCCAAGTGAATACGTTTTATTTCATCAGTCCTTATCAGGCCTTAGCCTGCTTAAATTATAACCAATGTGCGGGAATACAACGCCTTCCTGGATTAAGTGAGGTACCTGGTGTAGTACTTATACAGGCAGTTTGATACCAGCAATGAGTACGCCTAAACCTGTACCGATAGCGCCAATAGCGATACCAGTAAAGTTGAGGGTGCTGCCAGCACCAGCGCCAAGCAGTGTAAGGGCATTACCTGCACCAGTAGAAATACCACCTATTCCAGTCAGTGCATTACCGGCACCAGTGAAGAGGTTACCAAGACCATTAACCAAACCATCGAAGGTGCCACCGCCATTGATAGTTGCAACTTCGGTATCAGTTAATGCTTCAAATTGATCAAAGGTTCTCATAAAATAGTATTTATAAAATGAAGGAATGCTTGATGAGTTAAAATTGCTCTTTATCCACCTTTTTACCTAACCACTACGCGGTTAAATTATAGTCTCTGGTTGTAAAAGTGACGGGCATTCTATGGCATGATCGGCAACAGGATGAATCGATTATGCAGGGAAGGAGTAATACCGGTGTATCGTGCACCAGTAGCCGGGGCTAAAAAGATATCAACAATAATTTCCATCATGGGAATGGCGCCATTAGCATTCATTGACGCCTAAATGGCCCATAAACCGGTCCCATTGGACAAGAAAAAGGCTGGGGATTAGCCCAGCCTTTTTCTGACTATATATTCCCGACATCCTTATATAGGCAGATTTGGCAAATTCAATCCAAGGGAAGCCAGTAGGCCCTTAACAATATTGATCAGGCTTCCTAACAAGGGACCAACGATGGGAATACCATCAAAAATACCGCCGCCATTAATTGACATCATTTCTTTTTCCGTCAGTGGAGAAAACTGATTGTTTTTCATAATAATTGTGTTTTAAAGTGAAGAATAGATTTTGGAGGCCTAAAGTTGACAATTGCAGTTGGACTATCCTAACCCATAGGTGGTTAAATTAAACACAGAGGTTTTAAAAGATGGCGGCACATAAATTGTATAGATTTGTATTACCCAACCATAAAACACAAAAGATGCGCACTACCTGGCTAATCTTACTGGTAATGGTATTGGCTGGTGGTGCCATGTATTATATTGCCACCCGCAAAAGCCGGTTGCCCCTTTTGACACCATCAGCCTGCACAATACACCTGATAGTATTGGCAAAAAAATACGTGTATTTGTAGCTTTTAATCCCACTGAAATTACCTATCGGGACAGTGCCTGGTTTCAACAGGACTCCATTCCACTGAAGGAGATCCCCATCGACAGTACCCTCCGCTTCTTCAACAAGCATTATACGTCGGCTACTTTTTACCTGGATTATAACCATACCTGGTTCTATGATGTGGAGGTCAATAAGCCGGGGCCGGAGGTTTCGTACCAGATCAGTTTCGCTATTAATCAATTGCGGGATACCCTGCGCGTACAAGGAGTTATCAATGATCCGCTCAAAGATCAACTTCGCCTGAACGGCCCCATGATGAAAATGTATCAATCCTTTATACTTACCTATAATGACAAGTTGCCACCGGTGGTCGACTCCACCCAGGTGACAGATCCTACGCCGGGCGAGGCGCCCGTGAAACGGCCTACAAGAACGATTACAGTGGTAAAGAAATAAAAATCCGCTACCGGGATGAGCGATAGCGGATCACTATGATGGAAAGCGGTATTTATTGTTCGATCAGTTTTTCTATTCTTGTCAGCCGGCCTTCTTCATTCATACCTTCCAGGATCACCTTGATACGCCTGGTAACATCATTGTTATAGAATTGGATATTTACCCGGCGGGCCGATTTATCAGTCAGCAGGTAAGGCGCCCAGTAAAGGGTAGTACGTACATCGGGCACATCATGCAGTGCCGCTTCTTTGGAATAATCGGGCTGATAAAACTCTTTTAAAGAAGCATATCCCGCCAACAGGTTCTTTTCCATACCACCGGGAATGGACGCATTATTGGCTTTGGCATCATTGCCTTTGCGGGTATAGATGGCAATGGCGCCACCGGAACCACCTCCGGAAGCACCAAAGAAGGGCGGACGGAATGCTTTCACATAGGCAATATCAGAAACCGGTATGTTCTGGACCATGCTGGCATCTACCGGCATTTCATCCAAAAAGAGGGAGGTATTTGACTGGCGCCAAGTGAGGCTTGGTCCATTGGCACCATTCATATTGACCTGTAAGCCGGCTACCCTTCCTTGTAAATACTGGAAGATATTGGTGGCCGACTGGGCAAAAGGATCGTTGACCATATCGAATGAAATGGCATCACCACCGGAAAACAAACCACGGGCATATTTTTCATCCATGAGGTCTTTGGTAGACTTCTGTTTGGCTCTCACCGTTACGGCTTCCAGCGTTTTGACTTGTCTTTCCAGTTCGGGTCTTATCCTGGCTGCTTCGGAAGCAATGAACTTACTACGGTTCAAAGCACTGGTATCGAGCGGGATTGGTATACGCCAGGCCGAATCCATCGGCAGCGTACTTTGTCCTCTCAAAGTACCATTGTTGAAACTCACTACGGCCCTTTCGGTGAGGCGCTTGTCTTTATTGAATTGGTAGTATACCCGCACGGTATCAAAGAAGATCAGTCCTTCTTCTTTGAATTGTCCACGGCTATCCAGGGGCAGGGAAAAGAACTGGCGGGAGGAGTCTTTTCCTTCCACAAAGGCATTGATGGAAGAACCCGTAGGGATCTGGCTGGCCTGCATCCCCAACACTTCTCCTTTTAAGGAAAGATAATTGTCGCGGGGATATTTAATGGTGGGCAATTTACCAACGGCCAGGTCATTCCATTTAAAACGGCGCCAGCCATTGGTCAACATCACCAGATCCAGGTAATAACGGGTGGAATCATCTACCACATTAAAATAATAGGAAGGTTCATATACATATCCCTTAATATCGCCTGTAAGCATCAAGCGGGAAATGATATTATCCTCGCCTTTATCGGCCATGGCCGCATCAGTAATAGAAATAGAGAGGTTGGAACGCAGGGTATCCGGCACCTCTACCGAAATTACGTTCTTGCCCCTGTTATTGACATTTTTGGTGCCTACATTAATGGTGGCATCAAAAGTATAATCTTCCTTATTGATGTACACAATGCGTTCGGCCAGGGGCTCCCACTTGCTGTTGAAAAGCGTCAGTTCAAGAATACCGCTGGGCAATTCAGTGAGGGAATGGTACCGCTGGTCATGAAGTTGCCCGACAGGTTAATGGTTGCTTTATAAACCACCTGCTGGTACATATTGCCTACCAGGTACAATTTCTGCAGTTCGGGGAAGCGTTGGAAGAACGTTTGATGATAAAGGATTGCAGTTTTTCAGAACCGGTCATTTGCAGTAAGGCGCCATTGGGCCGGGCTGCCGGCAGATCGGTTTTATACGACTTCCCCTTTTCATCCTGCCATTCGGCATAATAGGTGGTATTGGGTTGAGGCTCCAGCTCAAATTTACCCATGCCATCATGTACGCTGTTAAAATTAGCCACCACAGCGCCTTTGGCATTCTTTACAACGCCTTTTACGCCTACGGGGATGCCATAGCTATCGACCGCTTTAAAGGCCACGGGGTTGGACAGTTCGGCAATCATATCGCCACCTTCCGGGAAGAATTTAAGTACCGTTTTATTATCAACAGGCTTTTTATCGGCCACGGTATTTTTATTGACGATCCGGATATTCTTACTGTATACGAATGCTGTATCGAAATTCAGCATCCAGGTAGTATAGGCCCTGAAAATAAGGGAAGCATTAGTGAGGGTAAGCGGCAGGTCGAAGGAGCCTGCCGTTGTACCCTCAAATATGGGCGTTATTTTTCTTTGCAACAGTTTGCCCGTAGCGGGGTCGATCAATTCTGTGTAAAAGTTGCGGCTAATGGGTGAAGGCAGTAAGCCGGAAAACAAATAGGCCTTGAACCAGATTGTTTCGCCGGGATTGTACAATGCCTTGTCAAAATGGATATGTACTTTCTCCTGGGGAAATCGCTCACCATACACATTGATCATGGAATCTATTTGTTGTGCCTGGGCCAGGCGCGGAGTTAAGGATACAATGAGTAGGGTAACTAAAATATAAAAAACGGATGCGTATTTCATGTACAGGTTTCTTATTAACAAATTAATGGCTTTATTGCCTTAAAATTCACAATTTTTGTCTACGAATTGTTAAAAGGCCCTAACAATCCTGGCTCATTCAATAAAATGACGGGCATATCAAACATTTTCGGACTTTAGCGGCGGAAAAAAATAATATATGACGCATACTTCATCAGATAAGTTATACCAGCAATATATCAGTACGATGCGCAAGATAGCGGACATCCGTTATTCTTCCGCTTTATTACAATGGGACCAGGAAACCTACCTGCCACCCAAGGGAGCTGGTATACGGGGACAACAAATAACCACGCTGACGGAAATAGCCCACCAATACTTTACTGATGATAGCCTGGGCGGATTATTGCAGGAATTGAATGGCCGTAATGACCTTACGCTTCAGGAAAAGAAAAACGTATCGCTTACCTGGGAAGATTATGCCAAGCAAAAGAAATTCAGTCCTGATTTTGTGCGGGAGCTTACAGAAACCATCAATAAATGTTTTCATAGCTGGCTGGAAGCGGAAGGCCAATAACTTTGGCTTGTTTGCTCCCGAGCTGTCCAAACTAATTACCCTGAAAAAGCAGGAAGCCCAGTTATTGGGCTATCAGCGGCATCCCTATGATGCTTTATTGAACGATTTTGACAAAGGCTCCAATGTGCAATTGCTGGATGGGGTATTCAATACCATCCGGCAACCTTTGAAAGAACTACTGACCAAGATTGGATCGCGGCCGCAGGTGAGCAATGCTTTTTTGCACCGGCATTATCCAAAAGATAAGCAATGGGCCTTTGGCATGCAGGTATTGAAAGACCTGGGCTATGACCTGGAGGCTGGCCGGCAGGATGTATCGGAACATCCCTTTACGATCAATTTCAACAGCAAGGATGTACGGGTAACGACCCGTATTGATGAAAACGACCTGGGCAATATGGTATGGAGCTGCATTCATGAAACGGGCCATGCACTCTATGAACAAGGGCTGCCCGATGAAGCCTATGGTTTGCCACTGGGCGAAGCCGCCTCTTTAACGATCCATGAATCCCAATCGAGGTTATGGGAAAACCATGTAGGCCGCAGCCGGGCTTTTTGTGAACATTACTTTCCGGTACTACAGCAATATTTTCCGGAACAGCTGAAAGATATAACGGTAGAAACTTTTTACCAGGGTATTAACCAGGTAGCCCCTCTCTTATCCGTACGGAAGCGGATGAAGTGACCTATCATTTCCATGTGATGATCCGTTATGAGTTGGAAAAGCAATTGCTGGACAATTCACTGAGCACGGGTGATATTCCAGCCTGGTGGAATGAACATTACCACCAATACCTGGGTGTACAGGTGCCCGATGACAAACGGGGCTGCCTACAGGATGTGCACTGGAGCCATGGCAGTTTTGGCTACTTTCCTACGTATAGTCTGGGTAGCTTTTATGCCGCCCAGTTCTATGCCAAAGCTTCGGCCGAAATCAAAGACCTTGAGGCTCAGGTACAAAAAGGCCAAACAGCCCCTTTGTTACAATGGCTGCGCAGTGGTATACACCAATACGGTCGCTTCTATACCAGTGAGGAGCTAAGCCAGCAGGTAAGCGGAGAAATACTCGATATTCAGCACTTTTTACGGTACCTGCTTGATAAATACAAGGATATTTACAAATTTTAGGGAAGCGAGTGGAAAAAGGCGAGTGGCTAATGGTGTTGACAATTCAGCAAACGGCCCACTGGTTACTTGCTACTAACCGCTGGCTCCCTAATATCCTACTATGAAAACACTTGTACCCTCTCTCCTGCTTTTGCTGGTAACAGCTTCGTCCTGTCAAAAATTGATTGACAAGCAAAAGGAGAAGATCGCGATGGACATCATCACCAATGGCGATTGGTATGTAGAGCAATACATTGAAGACAGCACCAATATCACCAGCGATTTCCTGAACTATACGTTCCGCTTTAATGAAGACCGTACGCTCACAGGAACCAGGGCTGCAGAAGTGTATTCAGGTACCTGGCAGGAAAATATCTCCACCATTTCCATTACCTCCCAATTCCCTACCGCTCCCTATCCACTCCAAAAGCTCAATGGCACCTGGAAGATCAAAGACAGTTCAAAAGATTTTGTAAAAGCAGAAATGACTACGACTAACGGGAAAAACCAGTTGCGCCTGCGTAAGAAGGTCTAAGACCTATATTAATTTTTCAACATTATATTTTAATGCCAGCTATGGCTCCACTTATTAGATTACACTATTGACATATATCAATAGATCAGACAGCCAATTATTTGCCTCCACTAATCACTAACTCATAATAGATTTCACTTATCTATCAGATCAAATATTATATACTTACTTCAATTATTACCCGCCCATTCACAGTTCATATTATCTTAATTAATTTATTTGAGTAAGTAAAGTTGTAAATTAGATACAGCTTTACCCAACCACATTAGATCATCACTCAAAATCCCCAATATTCTATGAGGACTCATAGCCTCATAAGCCGTGCTATATTGGCTAACTGCTTATTTCTGCTATGCAGTAATGTGCTTACTGCTCAACTGAAAGCAGGCTTCTCGGCCACTCCAGCTTCCGGCTGCGCTCCCCTCCTGGTTAAATTCACCGACGAATCGACCGGCAATCCCAATTATTGGCGATGGGACCTGGGTAATGGTACGGTTTCGTTTTTGCAGCATCCGGCCGCTACCTATTTCAATCCGGGTACTTATACGATTAAATTGGTGGTGCGCAATGGCAGTCAGGCCGACTCGATCATCAAGGTGAGCCATATCACGGTTTATTCCTCACCCGTGGTCAACTTCGCCGCATCTGATACCACTGGCTGTTTCCCACTCAATGTACAGTTTACCGATCTAAGCAGTCCCGACGATGGAAGTATTGAATCGAGGGAATGGGACTTTGGAGATGGTACCATTTCCACAGAACCCAATCCGGAACACCGCTATACCTCGCCCGGTCAATACAGTGTGTCCCTGCGTATTCGCAACAGTTATGGCTGCATACAAACCATTACCCGCACGGGGTATATCCAGCTCAATAATGGCGTGAAGGCCGATATTAGTTTTGCTGTTCCCAATAGTTGCAGGCCACCTACGGCGGTACATTTTACCAACAACAGCACGGGTACAGGTACGCTTGCTTTTGAATGGGATTTTGGGGATGGCAGCAGTTCAACAACGCTCAATCCTGTACATACCTATACTGCTATAGGTACCTATTCGGTTCAATTAAAGGTACACAACAATACGGGGTGTACCGATTCAATAATAAAAACCAATATCATCAATATTGGTACGGTAAAGGCAGGCTTTGCGGTACCCGCCCTGGTATGCCATAATGCCCCTTTTGCCCTGATCAATAATAGTACCCCCGCACCCGTTGGCGCCAGGTGGACTTTTGGCGATGGTAGTTTTTCCAGCGAACTCAACCCCATAAAAACGTATGCGCTGCCAGGCAATTATGCTATTAAACTGGTGAGTGATTTTGGCGCTTGTAAAGATTCCATAACACAGTCAATCCGGGTGATGGCCAAAACAAAAGCAGCCTTTACAGCCAATGACAGTACAGCCTGCAATGCTCCTTTCACCGCCCAGCTTACGGCTCAATTGCCAGGTGCTGTCAGCTATCAATGGTTATTTGGAGATGGTGGCCGGGATACCGGTAAAACTGTTTCACATACCTGGCAAATCAAGGGAGAATACGATGTAACGCTGGTTGTTACCAATGCCGCTGGTTGTACGGATACGCTGGTAAAAAGTAAGTATATCCAAATCAAAGCGCCCCAGGTAACGCTGATCAACCTGCCACAGGAAGGTTGTGTATCCTATGTATGGCAACCCCGCTTTACGGTGAATACGGTGGATCCATTGACTGATTTCGTATGGCATTTTGGCGATGGCAGCACGGCTTCCGGAATGCATCCCACGCATACCTATACACAACCGGGCACCTATACGGTTAAACTGGTTTACTCTACTGCCGGAGGCTGTTCTGACTCGGTAGTCATTAATGAAACCATCCGGGTAGGAAATAAACCATTGGTGGCGTTTTCTGCAGCCCCCGTGTATCCTGTGCTTACCAGCTTATCTGGTTCAGGGATGAAAGTAAAGGCGGCAAAGCCGACCGGTGGTTATGGGTGTTTGGTGATGGCAGCACATCCAACGAACAAAACCCTGGTCACTCCTATCTCGATACCGGTTATTTCAATATTAAACTTACTGTATGGAGTAATGGTTGTAAGGATTCACTCACCATTCCCAGGTACGTTGATATTAAACCGCCGGTAGCCCGATTCAATATCAGTCCTGTTAACTGTAGATCCAGGTTTGCCCGGCAGTTCAATGATAAGTCAATTGGCGCTACTGCCTGGTATTGGGATTTTGGAGATGGTAAAACATCAACCGAGCGAAACCCCTTGCATGTTTTTACCAACCCAGGCAGTTATTTTGTAAGCCTCACGGTAAAAAATGATACCTGCGAACATCAAATGGTGCAACAGGTGCTGGTGATCTCGGAAAAGGCCGATTTCACGGCCAGCGAAACAGAAGTTTGTAAAAATGTACCTATCACGCTGACGGCTTCCAACAACAATACGCAACATATTGCGGCCTATGCCTGGACCATTACCAAGGGCAATACTACCTATGGCACACCTGCCGGACGTTCTGTACAGTTTGCTTTTCCGGCAGCCGGTCAGTACAATATACGGCTGGTAATTACCGACATTTTGGGTTGTACAGATACGCTTACCAGGCCACTGTATATAAAGGTAAATGGACCTTCGGCCGACTTCAGTGTGATCAATCCGGAAGTTTGTACCAATACTACGATTGTATTTGCCGATTCATCTCAATCGGATGGTGTGCATCCCATACAACGATGGACCTGGAATTATGGTGATGGCGCAACGGAAACATTAACGGGTGGCCCCTTTCAGCATACCTATAGCAAAAGCGGCATTTATCCGGTACAATTGACGGTGGTAGATAACCTGGGTTGTTCGGACACACGTACCCGGCAACACGCGGTAACGATATCCAGGCCAGCAGCGCGTTTTGAATCGCCCGACAGCCTATCCTGCACGGGCAAACCTGTACGCTTCATTAACCAAACAACCGGCAATGACCCGGTATATACCTGGTATTTTGGAGATGGGCAAACCACGGCAGCCGTACAACCAGCCCATATTTATCAACAGGAAGGAGATTATACGGTAAAGTTGGTAGCCAATGACCGGTTTGGTTGTTCCGATTCGATCACCAAACCATTATACATCCGCATCAGGAACCCCGGGCCAGTTTCAAGATGAGTGATTCTGTTGCCAGTTGTCCGCCACTGGTGGTCAACTTCACCAACCAGTCACTGCATTTCAACCAATTGCTATGGGATTTTGGAGATGGTAATAAATCGGCGCTGCCCAACCCTTCGCATTTTTATACTTATTCGGGGGTATACCGGGCCAAGCTCATTATTACCAGTCCCGGAGGTTGTCAGGACAGTATGATCAAGACCATTACTGTAAAAGGCCCGCAAGGTAATTTCACGTATGACAAACTCAAAGGATGTATTCCCACTACGGTACGCTTTACGGCACAGACCAATCAAAGTGTTCGTTTTGTTTGGGACTATAATGACGGTACTGTAGATGAAGGCAACCATAGTTCCATTGCACATACTTATACAACTATGGGAGAATATCTCCCCAAACTTATATTGGAGGATGCCCAGGGTTGCCGGGTACCCATACAAGGAAAAGATACCATCCGCATTTATGGCGTTATTACGTCCTTTACCAGTAGTGAGGAATTGTTGTGTGATTCGGGCCTGGTGCGGTTTACGAATACCACGGTGTCCAATGACCTGATCACCCGGTATAACTGGTTATTTGGTGATGGGCAGACTTCGGGAGAAAGAAACCCTTCGCATTTCTACCGGCAATCCGGGCAGTATACGGTGCGGCTGACAGTAACCACCCAGGCTGGTTGTCAGGATTCAGCCCGGCTGCCCCTGCCATTGAAAATTGTATCAAGCCCGCTGGCAGCCATTCAGGGGATTCGGGGCCTGTATTCCGGCTTCCCTCCAATTCAGGGGCAGTTTGTTGCGGCCAGATACGACAGGAATGCAATGGCGATGGGATTTTGGCAATGGCAGTACCGCGCAGGAACAAAATCCACCAGCTATTACTTATGCAACAGCCGGTTCTTTCAATACCCAACTGATCGTTACCAATACGGCAGGCTGTGCCGATACGGTACTTAAAACTGTGAATGCCTGGCCCTTACATTCCATAAATGCCGGCCCCGATCAGTCAATTTGCCGCAATAATACCGTTACTTTGAGGGGCAGTGGAGCAGTTCAATACAACTGGTCACCTGCCACAGCCTTATCCTGCACCAATTGCCCAGCCCCTGGCATCACCTTTGGGAGATATTACGTATATGGTAACGGGGAAGAATAATTTTGGCTGTACAGCCACCGATTCTATACAGATAAGGGTAAAACAACCGTTTACTATAGCAGTAGGCAAGGGCGATACCTTGTGTAAGGGCGAATCTTTCCGGCTGATAGCTTCCGGTGCAGAAGAATACGTCTGGAGCCCCTCTCAATGGATGGACAACAACACCAGGAGTAATCCGGAAGTAAAACCCGATACGTCGATCACTTACCGGGTAATAGGAAGGGATGACCTGCATTGTTTTGCCGATACAGGTTATGTAAAGCTGGTGGTATATCCTTATCCGGTGATCGATGCTGGACAGGATAAAACGATTCCGGTAGGTAATTCGGTGACTTTAAGCCCTGTAGTATCAAAGGATGTAACAACATTGAAATGGTATCCTTCGGCAGGATTGAACTGTGCAACCTGCGCAACGCCGGTGGCGGCCCCAAACAAACCACTACTTATACCCTGGAAACAGTGAATGCAGGAGGTTGTATCAGCCGGGATAAGGTAACGGTGTTTGTTTTTGCAACAATGCCAATGTATTTGTACCGAATACTTTTTCGCCCAACGGAGACGGCAATAATGACGTATTTTATCCAAGAGGGAAAGGAGTATACAGCATCCAGTCATTCAAAATATTCAATCGCTGGGGCGACCTGGTCTATAATCAGATGAATATGCAGCCGAATGATGTGTCGAGGGGATGGAATGGACAGCACAAAGGACAGCCGGCCCCCAGGATGTATATGTGTACCTGATCGATATTGTGTGTGAGAACAATGTTGTTTTGAATTATAAAGGCAATGTGGCGTTAATCCGTTAAGATGGTATTATTATTGTTTGCAAGACGTACCCTTTTTGAAAACCAGTCTCTGTAAACCACCCAAACATTGCACCTTGGCAAGAAAACTGCTTTTAATACTATTACTGCATATCCTCTTTCAAAATGCGCAGGCAGAAGTGCCTGTTGCTGCATTCACGGTAGATAACCAATCGGGCTGTTCGCCACTTAGGGTCGCATTCCGTGATCAATCAACCGGCAGTCCTGCCTTCTGGAACTGGGATTTTGGCAATGGCGAGTTGTCCAACCTGCAAAACCCCATTATTTATTTTACCAATCCCGGCGTGTATACGGTGACCCTGGTGGTACGCAATGCGGATGGCACCAATGGCATCACCAAAACAAATTATATCGTTGTTAATCCGGCCCCGGTTGCAGGGTTTACCGCCAACCAAACAATTGGTTGCGCTCCTTCTACTATTCAGTTCACCGACCAGAGTAATCCTGCCGGTGTCGGTATCAGGTCATGGGCCTGGGACTTTGGCGATGGCGGCACTTCTACCCTACAAAATCCTTCTCATCAATATACTACCACGGGTTATTATACGGTTACCCTGAGGGTAACCAGCAATACAGGTTGTGAGGCAGTTTACTCCTTTGGCCGGTATATCCGTATTGTTGCAGGGGTAATCCCTGATTTTGAATTTACCCCCTTCCACCTGTCGTGCTCCCTTTGCAGTTAATTTTACCGATCTTACCAGTGGTCCGGGTACGCTAACTTATCAATGGAACTTTGGTAATAGTACTGGCTCGACACTGCAAAGCCCTACCGCCACTTATGGCACCACCGGCACTTATACAGTTACCCTCAATGTAACCAGTGAATATGGTTGTACCGGTAATATTCAAAAAACTGTGCCTGTAAATGGCACCGGCACTTCCTTCACCAGCCCAGATACAGTTTGTGTGCATAACACGGTAAGTTTTCAAAATGTTTCCACCACTACCCCGGTAAGTACCACCTGGGATTTTGGAAATGGTTTGCAATCCACCACGCTGAATGGCAGCAGTACTTATGACCTGGCTGGCAACTACACCATTAAGCTTACCAATGTATATGATCAATGCCTGGATTCATTTTCAAGAAGACTGGTAGTAGTAGATAAGCCGGTGGTCAATTTCACATCGCTTGCTACCACGGCCTGTAAAGCGCCCCTGACGGTTAACTTGCAGGACGCCTCACCGGATGCAACCAGTTGGCAATGGAATTTTGGCGATGGTAATACATCCACCCTACAAAACCCATCGCACCAATATAATGCAGAAGGCTCCTATGATGTTACGCTTACCATCACCTCCCGGCAGGGCTGTACCAATTCTCTTACCCAACCGGCTTTTGTACGTATTATTAAACCAACGGTAGCTTTTGGGAATGCACCCACCGGCGGTTGTGCTGCTACTTTTACGTTTACACCAACAGCCAATGTCAATGCTATTGATGGCGTATTGACTTATTTCTGGGAATATGGAGATGGGTTTATCGCTACCACTACCACACCCACCGGGCCAACGCATGCCTATCCAACACCAGGCAATTACACCATCAAATTAACCATCACCACCCGGGGCGGTTGTACAGAGTCGGTACAACTTATTGATGGTATAAAGGTGGGTACTTTACCAGTGGCCAACTTTTCAGTGGCCCCCACTGATGCCTGCGCATCGGATGCTATTAACTTTACTGACCTGTCTACGCCTACCACGCCTCCCGGCGCAGTAGATGAATGGTTATGGAACTTTGGTGACGGCAGCACTTCCAATCAGCGACACCCTACGCACATTTATGCAGACAGCGGATTTTATAACGTTACCCTAACTGCTTATAACAATAAATGCCCGGCAACTTCGGCCGTTCAACAAATACATATCAAACCGCCCATTGCCAGCTTTGATTATCAGGTGGCTTGTCCCAATGGCCTCCAGGTAAACTTTACTGACAGGTCGAAGGTTAACACGGCTGTTTATGGCCCTGTTACCTATACCTGGGATTTTGGCGATGGCAGTCCGGTATCCAATGCCGTCACGCCGCCTCCGCACACCTATCCGGGAATAGGTGCCTACACTGTCACCCTTACCGTGGCTTCCCCCAATCCTGGTGGCTGTAGTAATACCTTTGCCCAGGCTATCCGCCTGGTGGGAGAAAAAGCCGACTTCAGTATCAGCACCCCTACTGTATGTACAGATGCCTATGTTACCCTTGCCGCCATCAACAATACCCCTGCCAATATCCAACAGTATGAATGGCTGCTGGATGGTGTTCCGGTGAGCTTGGGCCTGGCTACTATTTATCTTAAATTTCCCACTACCGGCACGCATTCCATTACCTTGCGCATCACAGATATTAATGGTTGTACGGATGCAAAAACAGTAACAGGCGCTATTACTGTTACAGGTCCTACGGCTAATTTCAGGCCGGTGCAACAAGGCGGTTGTACCAATACAACAGTTAACTTTAATGACCTGTCGACCTCTACTGTAGGCATTAAGAGCTGGACTTTTGATTTTGGCGATGGTCACACACAAACCTATACAGCTGGGCCATTTACCCATACGTATACTGATACGGGGCGCTTTGTGCCTAAACTTACCGTAACGGATAATTTAGATTGTACGAATACCTATACTTCTACTGACACCGTTTTTATTACGAAGCCGGTTGCCGGTTTCAAGAATGATTTTAATACCATTTGCCCCAATACAGACCTTCCTTTTAGAGATACTTCTTCGGGCAAGGGCCTGTCCTGGCAATGGGATTTTGGAGACGGGAACGGTTCCAATGTACAATCGCCCATACACCGGTATACTGCTACCAGTGGTACTTATTCCGTCAAGTTGGTTATTACCGATGCGATGGGGTGTAAAGACTCTGTAACAAAGGCCAATCTTATTACCATCAAAAAGCCCCGCCCTGCTTTTACGATCCAGGATACCAGTTCTATTTGTCCCTTGCTGGAAACTAAATTCACTTTCCAGGGATCAGACTATGAATCGTTCTATTGGGATTTTGGTGATGGAAGCACCTCTACCTTGCCCAAACCCAATCACTTTTATAATGCCTATGGTACTTATGAGGCTAAATTATATGTAATTGGATTTGGCGGGTGCATTGATTCAACAAGTGATACGGTTAATGTGCACAATCCTTATACAGCCAGTTCACTCACTTATAGTCCACTCACCAATTGCAATTCGTTGTTAGTAGATTTTTCATTGGTTACTCCCCTTCCACAAAATTCACCTTCAATTATGGTGATGGCGGCCAGGACAATTCGCAGAGTAAAGTATTCCAGCATTTTTATAAATCACCCGGGTTTTATGCCCCTCCATCCTACTACAGGACAGCGTTGGCTGCCAGGTTTCAGTAGGAGGCCCCAATACCATCCGGGTAATTGGCGCCTTGCCTTTATTTGGCGTAGACAAAAGATCTTCTGCGATCAGGGCACGGTTAACTTTACCAACTATACGGTAGGCAATGATCCGGTAGTGACCCGTACCTGGGATTTTGGTGATGGCACTACCAGTACGGATACAGATCCTATTCACCAGTTTACCCAGCCGGGCACCTTTGTAGTAAAACATATAGTTACCACTCAATCCGGATGCGACAATACAGTTACCGATACCATCCGGGTATATGGTACGCCGCATCCTGTGATCGTAAGTGATACGGCTGTTTGTATCAATGCTGTATTGCAGCTGCAGGGTTCACTTACTGTACCCGATACAGCCATCACCTGGAAATGGGACCTCGGCAGCAATGGCCAGTCAACCACTCAAAATGCTTCGGTAAAATATCCGCAAACGGGTACTTATACTGTTTCGCTTGAAGCAACCAACAAGCTGGGGTGCAAGGATAAGACCACCAAGAATATTTATGTACCTCCCACCCCTGCAGTATCCCTAAATGGCAATGCTACTATTCCGGTAGGTACCGGTATTACTATACCGGTAACTTATAGTCCCAATGTAGTTTCCTATACTTGGTCACCTCCCACCGGATTGAGTTGTACCGATTGCCCCACCCCCTTCGCCAATCCGAAGTTCACGACCCTATACAATGTGCGGGCCGAGGATATTTATGGCTGTTCGGCTACGCAGGGTATTACCGTAACGGTTATTTGCAATAGTGAGAATTACTTTGTGCCCAATACTTTTACGCCCAATGGTGATGGACAAAATGATGTATTCATGCCACGTGGCAGGAGTATTGACCGGATAACCCGCATGCAGATCTTTAATCGTTGGGAGAGCTGGTATATGAAAAAGGAATTTTATGGCCAATGATGCATCGGCAGGCTGGAATGGTACCTACAAGGGAAAACCAGCAAGCGCCGATGTGTATGTTTATATCATTGAATTTGTTTGTGAAAATGCGTCTGTTGTTCCCTACCGGGGCAATGTGACCTTACTGCGTTAACCGCATGAATCCGATATTATACCATATTAAACCGGGTATTATGAAAAAGCTATGGAACTGGAAACGATATTCCCTGGCAGGAATATTGGTGTGTGCTTTTACCTTATCCTATGCCCAGGACATTCACTTCTCTCAATTTTTTTGAAACGCCCCTTTTGCGAAATCCCTCACTGGCAGGTATATATTCTGGTGACATCAGGATACAGGGGGTATACCGGGATCAGTGGAACAGTTTTACCAACGCCTATCGTACCGGCTCACTCAATGCCGAATATAAAATGCCGGCAGGCAGAGGCGATGATTTCCTGACCCTTGGCGGACAGGTGCTTTTGACAAAGCTGGCACAGTAGGTTTAACCACCACCTATATTTTACCGGCAATAAACTACCATAAATCTTTGAGTAATGAAAAAACCATGTACCTAAGTCTGGGCTTCATGGGTGGTATGGTACGTAAAAGCATAGATGTTTCTAAAATGACCACCGATAATCAATGGCGGCCGGGCGGGTTTGACCCCACGGCGCCTACGGGTGAAAATTTTACGGCTCCCAATTTCAATACCTGGGATGCCAGTGTGGGCATGAGTTTCAATACCACCTTTGGACAAGAACAAGCCAATAGCCTGTTTGTAGGAGCAGCCTACCACCACCTCAACAGGCCCAAGAACTCTTTTACCGGAAAGCCAGCATTGAGCTAAAACCCAAATACGTTTTTCGGCCGGTATCACCTTCGGCGTTGATGAATATTCCTATTTTATCATCCAGGCCGATCATACCACACAAGGCTCCTTTACCGAAACCATTGGGGGAGCGCTTTATTCTTATAAGTTGGGCGATGATCCTGAAAATGCGCTCTATACTATCCATGCAGGGGCATTCCTTCGCTGGAAAGATGCCCTCATACCCGTTATCAAGCTCGACCGGTACCCCCTTTCTGTAGCCCTTAGTTATGATGTAAACGTATCGCAATTAAAAACAGCCAGTCAGGGACGGGGTGGTGTTGAGCTATCCCTATCCTGGATCAGTTTCCTGGACAGGGACAATAGCAGCCAGAACAAAGTACTGTGCCCAAGGTTTTAAGAAAGTCCGGAAGTCGGAAAAGTCAGTAAAGTCCGAAAGTGACTGGCAGGATTTCACAATCTCTTGGACTTTCGGTCTGCCAGACTTGTATTTCTCCCACTTTATTTATTTAATATACACTTTCATCGATTGGGTATAGCAAATACCAGGCTGGCATGTTATTTTTGCTTTACTCAAAAAGCCATAACATGAAAATTGAAGTTGGACAAAAAGCCCCTGATTTTACACTGTATGATTCTGAAAAGAATAAAGTAACACTGGCTGATTATAAAGGAAAGCAGGTACTGCTCCTGTTTTTCCCACAGTCTTTCACAGGTGTATGTACCAAGGAACTGTGTAGCATCCGGGATAATATTGCCCAATACAACAAGGTCAATGCCCAGGTATTTGGGATCAGTGTGGATTCCATTTTTACCCTGGCCAAATTCAAGGAAGAACAAAAACTGAACTTCCCGCTGTTGAGCGATTTCAATAAGGAAATATCTACGGCCTATGGCGCTTTATATGAAGGCTGGATATTTGACATGAAAGGCGTTTCTAAACGGTCGGCTTTTGTAATTGATGAAGCAGGAGTAGTGCAATATGCCGAAGTATTGGAAAATGCTGGCGATTTGCCCAATTTTGAAGCAATTGAAGCGGCCCTGGCCGTCACCAATTGATAAATATCAAAAGGTCCGCTGTTAACATAATTTTAAAACTTCCGGGGATTGGGAGAATCCACTATTCCCCGGAAGTTTTCGGCAAATGAGTTGTAACTTTAGTTAAAAGGAAATATCTTGGATTTAAACCGTAAAATATTATCCTGCATGAGGATTATTTACACACTATCCATCATCCTTTTATTGACAAACGAAGTAAAAAGCCAGGAGCGTACTACGCCCAACCCGGCCGGGGATCCTATTACCAAGATCATCCGTTTCTATCCTAACCCTGCCACTTCCTTCATCACCTTTGATTTCCAACGTGGTTACGATAAATCTTACACCCTGCAGATATTCAATTTGCCTGGCAAAAAGTACATGAGGTCAGCGATATTACACCCAAGACCGTAGTCAATCTCACCGATTTCTTCCGGGGTATCTATGTCTTTCAATTACGCGACAAAGCAGGCAGGCTAATAGAAGCCGGTAAGTTTCAGGTTTCTAAATAAGGCAACGAGGCAGCAAGGCATTGAGGCAACGAGAAAACAGCTACAAATCTCACATTTCGCGTTTCACCTCTCACATCTTACAACACCTGCACAATCAGGAACTTCAGGTAATTGGTATTCTCCCAACCCCATACGATCGGGTGATCGGCAGACTGTGTTTGAAAAACAACCTGTCTTAGTTTGCGGCGGGCATCTTTGGCTGCCATTTGTATGATTTCAGGAACATAGCAGGAGGCACCAAGTTGGTACAACTGGAAGTAACCAAAAATCCGCCTGGCTTTATCAGCTTCATACCACGGAGGTTGATCTCTTTATAACCGGTAATGGCTTTCTGTATATTATCCCTGGTTTTGGTAAAGGAGGGAGGGTCAAGCATTACCACATCATGTTGGCGGCCCTCTTTGGCCCAAACCTTCAGGACATCAAACGCATTGACGCATTCAAAACGACAGTTCCTGGCATATCCATTCAGTTCGGCATTCCGGTTGGCCTGTGCAACGGCATTGGCCGATATATCAAGCCCCAATACGGACTTTGCGCCATAATGGGCTGCATGGATCTCAAAAGTGCCGGTATAGGTAAATGCTCCCAATACATCGGCTCCTTTCACAATATGTTGAATAGCCCGGCGATTGTCTTGCTGGTCTAAAAAATAACCTGTCTTTTGGCCATTCTCAATGTCAACATAGAATTTCAGGCCATTTTCCTGTATTATGATATGCGTATCAAAAGGAGCCGATAAAAACCCTTTCTGCTGGGCTAGCCCTTCTAACTCTCTCACTGGCACATCATTACGCTCATAAATACCTTTGGGTTGAAAGATCTTTTCAATTGCCTTTACAATGGCAGGCTTCCAAATATCAATACCCAGTGCCAGGGTTTGAATAACAAAATAATCGTTGAATTTATCAATGATCAGTTGTGGCAGGTTATCTGCTTCACCAAAGATCAAACGGCAATTTTCCACATACCCCAATTGTTGGCGGTAATCCCAGGCCTGCTTGAGTTTCTGGTAAAAAAACGCTTCATTCACTGTCTCCTGCTTTTCGCGGGTCAGTATCCGTACAGGTATTTGAGATTGGGGGTTGAAATATCCCTGGCCAATGAATTTTTATCATGTGTAAGCACTTCTACTACATCGCCAGCCTTTGCATCTCCATCAATCAAATTCACTTCATTTCCGAATATCCAGGGATGGCCATTGAGTACACGCGGACTGATCTTCTTTTGAGAATCACGTTTGTCATGGGCGCAAATGTAAGCAGAAGTCGGAAAACTGAAGGCGGAAGTCAGAAGACCGGAAGGCGGAAAGCCCGCTGTTACGATTTTTACTACAACTTTCCGACTTGCGGACTTTTCTGACTTTCGGACTCCCCAGCATTCAGATTTCTGACAGTTGAATTCGTTTTTAACTGCCTTTTTGACCATATTACCCGAATGGCAAAATAATTGCGCCAGATGGCTTTGCTAAGCAAAACTTGTATTTTTACAGTTTGGCATCCCGGCACTTCTCCAGGAAAGGGGAAAGCCGTCAATTTTGCAGTTATGAACGCGAAAAATACAGAACGACCTATGACAGAAAAGGACAACTTTAATCAGGACAATGGCGAAACCATTGATATCAACACCGATGAGAGCGTAAGCGGGTCTACCCATTTGAATGAGCCGGTAGCCAATGAAGACGAAATCGAGAAACTGAAGGCAGAAGTACAGGAACTGAAGGAAAAGTACCTTCGCCAGGTGGCAGAGTTTGATAATTTCAGAAAAAGAACGGCGAAAGAAAGGTTGGAATTGATACAAACAGCTGGAAAAGATGTAATTGTATCGCTGTTGGATGTACTGGATGATTGTGATCGTGCCGAAAAGCAGTTACAAACCAGCAATGATGCCGCCGCTATTAAGGAAGGGGTACAACTGGTATTTACAAAACTAAGAAATACCATGCAGAGCAAGGGCGTAAAACCCATGCAAACCATTGGTACTGAATTCAATCCTGACAACCAAGAGGCGATCACCGAAATACCGGCTCCCACCGAGGCCCTGAAAGGCAAAGTAGTAGATGAAGTGGTAAAAGGATATTACCTGAATGATAAGATCATCCGGTTTGCTAAAGTAGTAGTAGGTAATTAATTCAAAAACTCACAATGTCGAAAAGAGATTATTACGAAGTACTGGGCGTATCAAAAGGCTCCTCACCGGATGAGATCAAAAGGCCTACCGCAAGGTGGCTATGCAATTCCACCCCGACCGTAATCCGGGCGATAAAGCTGCGGAAGAAAAATTCAAGGAGGCAGCAGAAGCCTATGAGGTACTGAGCGATGCAGATAAACGTGCACAATATGACCGTTTTGGCCATGCTGGATTGAGCAATAATGGCCGCGGTGGATTTGGTGGCAGTCAGAATATGGATGATATCTTCAGCCAGTTTGGAGATATTTTCGGTGATGATATTTTCGGAAACTTCTTTGGTGGCGGTGGTAGAAGAGGCGGTGGCGGACAACGCAGCCGTGGCGTGCGGGGTAGTAACCTGCGCATCAAGCTCAAGTTGAACTATGAAGAAATTGCCCGCGGCGCTACCAAGCAGATCAAGGTCAAGAAATATGTAACCTGTACTACCTGTAGCGGCAGTGGCGCCAAGGATAAGAACAGTGTACAAACCTGTGGCACCTGTGGCGGTAATGGCCAGGTTCGCAAAGTAACCAATACCTTCCTGGGGCAAATGCAAACGGTGACAACCTGCCCCACCTGTAATGGAGAAGGCACAACCGTTACAGCCAAGTGTACAGCCTGTAAAGGTGAAGGAAGAGTATACAGCGAAGAAACTGTGACCATCGATATCCCGGCTGGCGTACAAGAAGGTATGCAGCTAAGTGTGGGTGGCAGGGGTAATGCCGGAGAACGTGGCGGACCTCCCGGCGATCTGATCATCTTAATAGAAGAAGAACAACATAAAGAACTGCACCGTGATGGACTGAATGTAGCCTATGAATTGCATCTATCCTTCCCGGATGCCGCCTTTGGTACCAATGCAGAAGTACCTACCATTGATGGCCGTGCAAAGATCAAGATACCAGCCGGTACCCAAAGTGGTAAGATATTCCGTCTGAAAGGAAAGGGCTTCCCCGGAGTCAATTCCTATGAAAAAGGAGATCAGCTTATTTACATCAATGTATGGACCCCTCAAACTATGACAGCAGAAGAAAGGGCCATGCTGGAAAAGCTGAACAACTCCCCAATTTCAAACCCCAACCAGATAAATCCGACAAGAACTTCTTTGATAAAGTACGGGAAATGTTCTCGTAAAATACTAGCTGCGAGCTATGATCTGTGAGCTACGAGCAATAGGCAACTATGTCACTAAACGCTCGAAGCACACAGTTCGTAGCTTGTTCCGCTTTGCAGAAGGTTGAAGCTTATTCACCTCTCGGCTTCCGCTTTTTCTTATTGCCGTATATTTTTTTAGCCTTAGCGATCATACTGATAAATTCTTTTGAATGGCATCTTGTGGGTTATGCGACTCATCGGCTATGATAGCAGCATCATTCCAGGTAGCCATGCGCATATAAGGTGAGTTTTTGAGCAGACTGGCAAATATAGAAACAGAAGTGGCAAAACGATAGCAATCGGGCAATTCCGCAAATTCAGTATAAGCTACTGGCGCAGTATAGCTGGTAACACGCCCAATGGAATCCCCGGCAATTTGTAACTCAGCGATACCCTGGCCAGCCCATCGTTGGCATTTCCCCAATCCAATGATTGGCTAAGGGGCACCAATTCAAACATAGCCAGCAGTGAATGCCCCGATCCAACTTCCCCTCCTTCTACTTCACTTAGTGAATCGGCCAATGCATTTACCTTATTGTCGAAACCGATCAACCGGTATTCTTTTACTACCGACGGATTGAACCATACATTGAGAAAGGCATCATCGGCCACTGTATAGAGGGTTTGTGTAAGTTCTTTTACCAATACTTTCTCGGCCTCTTTTTCATTGTCGAGGTAGGCAAAATTACCATTGCCCTTTTGGCCAGTATTTCCAGTTTTGAATCCTTATAGTTTCCCATACCCACCCCCAGGCAGGTAAGGTATATACCCGACTGCTGGTGTTGGGTTATCATTTTTCCAGTTCCTCCTCCGAGGTTTGACCTACATTGAAATCACCATCGGTAGCCAGAATAACCCGGTTATTGCCTCCCCAGATATATTGACTTTTGGCCAGGCGGTAAGCTGTTCTTATCCCCGATTCGCCCGGCGTGGAGCCACCAGGATACAATTCCTCAATCGATCGCCGGATCTTGTCTTTCTCAATACCCGAGGTAGGCGTAAGCCATACCCCTACGGTACTGCCATAAACAATAATTGAAACAGTATCTTTTTCCCTGAGATTATCGACCAATAATTTGAATGCCGATTTTAACAGTGGCAAGCGGTTGGGCATATCCATCGAACCCGAAACATCTACCAGGAATACCAGGTTGCTGGGGGTATTTTATCCGGATCAATTTTCCGGGCGCTGGCATGGAGGAATAAAAGCCGGCTATGCGGGTTCCAGGGACAATCGGAGAGATAAGATTTGAAACCAAAGATGCTGTCGGGCGGCGGTGCTGTATAATCAAAACTAAAATAGTTCAGGAGTTCTTCAATCCGTACCGCATCAGGCGGCACCTGCGTATTCATGCCCAGGAAACGCCGGATATTGCTGTAAGAAGCTTTATCAGTATGGATAGCGCAACCCGTTTCAGGGAATTTCCTGGCTGATACAAAATCGTTCTCTACCAACGAGCTATAGGTTTCTCCGGTAAGCAGGCGAAAGTTGCGGTCCTCGGGGTGCATATTCCGGGTAAAAGAAACCAGCCTGTTCCGTTGTAAGTTGGCCGAAGAATAGAGCATTTTCAGCACGATGGTCTGGAATTTACCGGCCTCCAGCTTGACAGAAACTGGTTGATACCCTTCCAGTGAAACGGTGATGGAATCAGTTAATTGGGAAGATAAGATACCAAAAGAGCCACTGCTGCCTGAATAGTATACATACCTGGTAGTATGCAGCAGTATTTTAGCGTTGGACAATGCATTCAGTTTTTCATCTTTTACCTCTCCACGCAAATAATACTGTGCAAAAGCCGGTGACACGGTAATCAACAATAAGGATATGGCAGCAGCAATTTTCAACAAGGGGTTATTTTGAGATCGTGAATTGGATTCCAAGGGTCATACATCTGTTAATAACGATGAGCCCCCGGTTATCTTATAAAATTCAACGCCTTATCTTCCCACTTTTTCTAATGTGCTATTCAACTAGCTTATAAATTTCCCTGATATTTCTTCCTAATCCATCATAATCCAGTCCATATCCCACCACAAACTTATTGGGAATGGAGAATCCAAGATAGTCAATAGGGATCGGGAAAACGGTGGCTTCTGGTTTGTGTAATAATGCCACAATCTTCATGGAGGCGGGCTGCTGATGATGCAGCTGGGGCAGGAATTCACTGAGTGTTTTACCAGTATCTACTATATCCTCTACAATAACGACTTCCCTGCCAAAGAGGTCCGTATCAAGCCCGATAGCGGTAATAACCTGGCCGCTTGATTTGGTGCCTTTGTAGGAAGCCAGTTTAATAAAACAGATCTCTGCGTCAATGCTCAATTCCTTGAACAGGTCGGCAGCAAATATAAAAGAGCCGTTCAGTATAGCTATGAACAAAGGCTTTTTGCCGGCATAATCCTTATCCAGTTGCGCTGCCAGCGCTTTAATGCGGGCATTGATTTCATCGGCAGTCAGGTACGGTTCGAACTGTTTATCATGTACACGAATAATGCTCATAGATCAGTTTTTGTAAATGATCAGCTCTTGTCCAATCTTCAGTTCATAGCCGGCCATTTTATTCCAATCCTTCAGTTGTTCTACTGTGATATTGTATTTCCGGGCTATGCTATACAGTGTTTCTTTGGTTTGTACCGTATGGGTGGTATAAGCAGCTGTAGTAATATCAGTAGTACGGGGAGTATTTTGCAGTTGGGCTACCTGTGGGGCCACCTCACTGGCCAACCGGGGCCGGGCAGGAGCTTTGCCCTGTAAATACAAGGCTTCACCAGCGGCGGGAATATCCTGCTCTTGCAGGTGATTGTGATCCAACAGCGACTCGAATCGAACTCCTTCCAGTTGACAAATACCATACAGGGTTTCGCCTGATTGCATGATGTGTTTTTCACTGGCGCCCACTTTCCTTTTACGTTGAAGGAACAATAGCTGACCGTCGGTAAGCACATCCTCACGCCGAAGGTCATTAAAATCCATCAGGCGCCTTAAAGCAATATCATATTGTTGAGCCACGGCCAGCAGCGCCGTGCCCGCTTTGGCATACATTACTTTCGTATTGTTAATGGTAAACTGCCCTTCGGGCCAGGTGATCTTAGGTGTTTCTTTTACCGCTTCTTCCACTGCTGCAAATGGAGCGATAACAGCTGGGCCGGCAGCTAAGCTACCTTCCCCTTCCACCGGCCTTTTAGGATTACCGGCCAGTATCTCCTCCTGGGGAGCTATTTTGCCCAGCGCAATCAATGAATATTGCTGCAGGTTATAATCCTCTATGAGCTTGATGATGATTTGCGAGTATTTGATATTGGTAGCATACCCAGCTTTTTTCAATCCGTAGGCCCAGGCTTTATAGTCAGTGGGATCTAACTGAAACAGGAACGCGTACCTGGTACTATTCTTAAGGAAATTGGAATGATCCATATAGGAGTCCTGCGAAGAGGAATAGCTGCGGAAACATTCACCCCTGGCGTCATCATCATGGTACACTTTATCGCCCACCCAGGTATTCTTGCATTTGATGCCAAAATGGTTGTTGGACTTAAGCACCAGGTCCGATTTACCCGCCATGGTTTCATGAATACCTTGTGCCAGTTTAATAGAAGCCGGGACACCCGTGCGCACCATTTCCTGTATGGCCAGCTCCTTGTAGAGATTTATATACCCATAAATGTCATCGCTTTTCTGAGCCTTTAACCACAGGGATGCCAATAATGGGAGTACAATCAATAAACGTTTGAATGGCATGGATTTTATTTTTTCGGATCAACAGTAAACCATCGCGGATGGTAACCAAAACATTATCTACACGTTCGTCCTGCTGCACCCGTTCATTAAATGCCTGAATGGCTTTTGCGTTTTTACTGGTTATGGGCTGGTCAAATACCTGTCCATGGAACAATACATTATCTGCCAATATAACTCCACCTTGTCTTAACCTCGGCATTACCAGCTCATAATAGTCGGTATAGCCCACCTTATCGGCATCAATGAATACCAGGTCCCAGGTTTCTTGGAGGGTAGGAATGATCTCTAACGCATTTCCCGTGTGCAAAAGTATCTTTTCAGGGGCATTTGACCTATCGAAATTTGCCTGGGCAACGGCAGCCTCTTCCTCTCGTAACTCAATGGTATGCAATTGGCCATCTTTTGACAAACCTTTAACAAGACAGAGGGCGCTATACCCTGTAAATGTACCGATTTCGAGGATACGCCGTGGCTGTAACAGCGTGCTGATCATTTCCAGAAACTTGCCCTGCACCTGGCCGCTAAGCATGTGCGCCTGAGGGTGGGAGGCATAGGTTTGTTCGGCTACCTGTTTCAGCAACGCATCTTCCGGGGAGGAAAACGGTCGGCATAGGCTTGAACTAGTGAAGAGATTATGTCCATAACCTACAAAAGTACGGATTGAAGTCCGAAAAGTGGGAGGAGTCCGGAAGTCGGCACAGTCCGAAACTCAGGAAAGACGGAGACTCGGAAAGTCCGGAAGACAGAATGTAGTAGCCCAAGCCAGCACAGGCTTTCGGACTTGCGGACTTTCGGACTTTTTACTAGAAATTAGGTTCCAGGGGATGTTTGGTATAAAACTGCAGCACATGCTCTACTACCTCTTCTGGGGTATCCACCACTTTGAGGAGGTCGAGATCGGCCGCAGAGATATTATTGGACTTCTGCAGCATGGTTTCCTGCATCCAGTCCATCAGGCCGCCCCAATATTGCGACCCCACGAGGATGAGGGGTACGGGCGACATTTTTCCTGTTTGGATCAGGGTAGCCACTTCAAAAAACTCATCCATGGTGCCAAAACCTCCCGGCATCATGACAAAACCCTGTGAGTATTTGGTGAACATGACCTTGCGAACAAAAAAGTATTCAAAATGCAGGTTGGCATCCCGGTCAATAAAGGGATTGGCGTGCTGCTCGAAAGGCAATTCTATATTGAGGCCTACAGACTTGCCTCCACCCAGTTGGGCACCTTTATTGGCAGCCTCCATAATACCGGGGCCACCACCTGAAATGATACCAAAGCCTTCCTCGGCCAGCTTGCGGGCAACATCTACTGTCAATTCATAATAAGCATGGCCTGGCTGGGTCTGGCAGAGCCAAAAACAGAGATGCAAGGGCCTATTTTAGCCAATGTTTCAAAACCATCCACAAATTCGGCCATTATTTTAAAGATCTGCCAGCTAGAGTGGGCTTTGGATTCGGACCAGCGGCGTTGTTTTGAGATCTTAATGGTTCCATTCATACACTAAACGTTTAGAGGTTGGGTTTGTACGTAGCCACAAACCAGGTCTTAAAGACTATGATGCCATCCGTTTCAGCGGATGGCATTAGAGTAGGTCAACTACGTGTAACCTATATGAATAACGGGCGAATGAATAAATTAGTTTACGCCAGTTGCTGTTTTTTTTGAAATTGCTAACAAACCAAGGAAGGTGAGCAAGCCATTGATGATGAGGAGCTCAAGGCCTATTTCAAAGGAACCGAATATTTGTTTCTGGTATTTATCCAGCATGAAGCATATAACCGGTGAAGCCACGCAAATGACAGGTACTAGTTTATCGTTTACCACTCTTTTGGTGAGGATACCGAAACTGAATAATCCCAATAAAGGTCCATACGTATACGCAGCTACCTTTAGGATCACGCCGATCATGCTGGGATTGTTGACCCATTTAAATACCATGACCAACCAAAGGAAAATGGCGGCAAAGGTAAGGTGTACCCGCTGCCGGATCTTTTTCTTCTGTTGGTCATTCCAGCTCGTATTGCGTTGGATACCCAATATATCAATGCAGAAAGAGGAAGTAAGTGCGGTAATAGCCCCATCAGCACTGGGAAACAAGGCCGAAATAAGGGCAATGATAAATATAGCTGAAATGACCGGCGGCATATGCTGCAACGCAACCGTAGGGAATAAAGCATCACCGGTTACAGCTATACCTTTTTGTTCAGCAAACAGGTACAATAAACCACCCAATACCAGGAACAACAGAATTACGCCCAACATGATCAGCGAAAGGGTAACCACATTCTTCTGCGCATCTTTAAGCGTTTTAACAGAGATATTCTTCTGCATCATCTCCTGGTCCATCCCCGTCATGGTAATAGTAATAAAGGCACCCGCCGCTATTTGCTTCAGGAAGAAATACCGGCTACTGGGATCGGTAAAGAAGATCTTTGAGTACCCCTTCTCTCCCATGGCCTGCAGGCTTTGCCCCAAACTAATATCCATCGTCTTTAGAATATATACCACACATATTACCAAACCGGCCAACATACAAGTAGTTTGCAGCGTATCGGTATATACAATGGTTTTAACGCCCCCTTCATAGGTATACAGCAAGATCATGATTAAGATGATGAGCGTAGTGAGCCAGAAAGGCACACCGAAACTGCTGAGTATGGCATCCTGCAGGATCTTAACCACCAGGTAGAGACGTGCAGTAGCACCCAATGTTCTTGACAGAATAAAGAAAGAGGCGCCCGTTTTATACGACCTGAAACCTAAGCGGCTACTTAGGTAATTATAGATAGAGGTAAGGTTCAGCCGGTAATACAGTGGTAATAAAACGTAAGCAATAATCAGGTATCCTATGAGGTATCCCAAGGTGATCTGAAAATAAGCAAATGACTCTCTACCTACTGCTCCGGGTACACTTACAAAGGTTACACCACTCAATGAGGTGCCGATCATGCCAAATGCCACCAGCATCCAGTTAGAATTACGGTTACCAATAAAGAAAGAATCATTATTGGAATTGCGCGAGGTAAAATAAGCAACCACCAGTAAAACCAGGAAATAACCAATAACAAAGGAGAACAGCAATGTGGCAGACATAGATAAATATTAGTTGACAAACATACAGTAGAATCGGGGTTGAAGATAATAAAATTGTGATCAATTGCCGGCATTCCACTTATCTTAGGGGCTGCGAAACCAGCTACAGTGGCCTCTTTCCCTAGGCAAATCCCTATTTAAGGGCCTCCCGAGTATCGCATTAAAATAATAATAAACGTTTATGAAGATAGAAGCGGTAGCGGTTTTCTGCGGATCAAAGACAGGCAAAAACCCGGTATTCAATCAGCATGCGGCAGAACTTGGCAAACTGATTGCCATGCTGGAAATGAAGCTGGTATATGGCGGTGGGAAAAAGGATTGATGGGCACTATTGCAGATGCCGTATTGGCGCAGGGTGGCAAAGTAATGGGAGTGATCCCCAAACTGCTCATAGAATGGGAACATCAGCATGAAGGGCTTACCGAACTGGCCATTGTATCTGACATGCATACCCGCAAGCGTACCATGTATGAAATGTGTGATGCCGCTATCGTATTACCTGGTGGTTTTGGCACGCTGGATGAGTTGTTTGAAATGGTAACCTGGAATCAATTAAAGATACACGATAAAAAAATCTATATCCTCAACTCTGGCGGTTATTATAATCACCTCATCAATCACCTAAAGGTCATGCAAAAGAAGGTTTTTGTATGAGTCAGTAGAGGAGCGCATCATTGTATGCGGCACGCCGGTGGAGATATTTAATACAATTAGCTAATTGGATAATGTGCAAATGTGCTGATTTGAAAATGGAATACAAGTTTGCTATGCATAAGCATTCGCACATTAGTACATTAGCAAATTTTCAAATTAGAATCCGAAGTTATAACCAAAGTTGTAGAAGGCCCTGTTGCCATAGGGCGTCCGGTCGTTTTGCAGCAGGTCATACTGGACCATGATAATAAATGCACCGCCACCGGCAGGAATGGCTGCACCTGCACCTCCCAGTAAAGAAGGTACTATTTTACCATCCAGCTTCTGATCGGGTCGACCATCATAAAATTTGAACTTGCCCCAGTTGTAGTTCATCTCGGGTTGTATTTGCAGAAACAGGTACTCAATGGGGTATACCCGGCCAAAGACATTGAGACCAGCTACTCCATAATTTTCTTTGTATTGGGGATTGGTATACCTGTATTTGTAACTGGAATACAGAAAGGTTACGCCTGCACCGGCAGCCAGGTAAGGATTGAAACGATAACCTATTTGAGGTGATACATTCACCAGGGTACTATTACCGCCAAAGCCCAGACCAAAGTTTCCACCGAAGAATAGTTTATTTCTATCAAACCCCCGCTTGGGTTCATCATCCTGTGCCTGGGTGGCAACGCAAAATGTGGTAAGGAAAACAATAGCGATCAGCAGCGATTTCCTGTTCATATGGATTGAATTTGGTAAATAAAAAGCCCCTGCAAATATACAGGGGCCAAGTCATTGACCATAATTAAGGCTAAGATTTAGGCTTTTTTAGGCCCATAGGGTCCACATTAAGCCATATCAAATATTTTTCCCGCGTTGAGGATATTATTGGGATCGAATGTTTTCTTGATACCCCGCATCAGTTGGAGCTGTGTTTCATCAAAAACAATATCGATATAGTTTTTCTGCAAGAGGCCAATTCCATGCTCTCCGCTAATGGTGCCACCCAGCTCATGGACCAGCTTAAACAATGCACGGATTCCCTGGATCACTTCGGGATCATCATTACTATTGGCAATCCCTTCTTTTTTGATACGGATATGCAGGTTTCCATCACCGGCATGACCATAACATACAGCCTTGAAATTATACTGGATACCCAATTCCTTTACCCCCTGATGAGGGCAGGCAGCTCGGCCCGGGGAACTACAGTATCCTCTTCAATAGTATAACCATCGATCTTTACCGCTTCTGCCGCCCGACGACGTAATTTCCACAATTCCGCTTTCTGTTGGGCATCATCGGCAAAATAGGGCTCCCCGGCATCATAGTCAGCCAGCAGCGTTCCAATGGTTTCCATTTCTATCATCAGCGTATCCAGGTGATTGCCATCTACCTCAATGATGAGGTGGGCGGCGGTACCCTCTGTTACCGGCACTGCCGAACTGTCTACGAATGCGCTCACAATCCTGAGCGCATCTATTTCTATCAGCTCCAGTGCACTGGGTACAAAACCGCCACGGAAAATAGCACTTACTGCCTCCCCGGCTTTTTCCAGCGATTGGAAAGGCACCAGCATCAGCAGGTCGTATTTAGGCAGTGGAATCAGCTTTAAAACAATTTTCGTCACAATACCCAGGGTGCCCTCACTTCCCACTACCAGTTGAGTGAGGTTATAACCAGTAGAATTTTTCAATACATTGGCTCCCGTCCAAATAACCTCACCATTGGGTAACACCAGCTCCAGGTTAAGTACATAGTCTTTTACTACCCCATACTTCACAGCTTTGGGGCCGCCACTGTTCTCGGCAATATTGCCACCAATGAAACAGGATCCGCGGCTACTGGGGTCAGGAGGATAGAATAACCCTTTTTCTTTTACCGCATTCTGCAATACCTCGGTAATAACCCCTGGTTCGGTGATTACCTGCAAATTCCGCTCGTCGATCGTCAAAATGGAATTCATCCGGTCCGTAGAGATCAATACACCACCCAGGTGGGGCAGGGCGCCGCCACTTAACCCTGTACCAGCCCCGCGGGGAGTTACAGGTATTCTGTGTTGGTTACAGATCTTCATAATCGCACTTATTTCTTCGGTAGTACGCGGACGAACCACTACTTCCGGAGGAAATGATAAATGCTCGGTTTCATCATGCCCATAATTAGTAAGGGATTCATCATCGAGAAGAATAAAATCAGCGCCTACAATTTGTCTCAATTGTTCAATGATCGCCGTTGTCAACTTTCCCTGAATAGCCACTGTTTCCATGTTATTGTATTGAAAAGGGCCTCAAAAGTCGGATAAATGCGGGAGATGGAAAAGCAGCAGACAGAAAATATTAGCAGAAGGCAGATAATTGGGTGATTTTGTGGACTAAAGGGACATAGAAGCACTCCTAATATCAATGTTTACAATTGGGTCCGGCTAAATGGTCAAGGCGCTATAAACTCATACAAGGTGTATTGTACCTGATCCTGGGTCTCCGATTTCCTGAATCCGGCTTTCTCGGCCAGTTTTGCATACAGTTTATCTTTCTGGTGGATCTCCCATAGTATTTTGCTGGCTCCCTTATTTGAACGGAGATAAGTAATATATGTGCCGAGCAGACTGTATAATGCCCGCTTATTAAAGAGTAAAGGGTTTAATTGTAATTGTTGAATACTAAATTCATTCTTTTGTAAAACATAGGCTGTTTTTAAACGCGTAAAAGCCGATGCATAAACAGTAAGTAAACTAATACGGGGCTGTTCGTTTATAATACCTGTTATAATAACTATTTCTGAACTGCCCTTTGTTGTTTGCAGTAATAAAGATAAACTGGCATTGGTTTCTTTGACCATCCACAACAGCAGCCATGGAAAATCCTCCTCACACAAAACATGCAAAGAGATATGGTCATCACCTGACCAACCATCCTGCTGATCTTTTACTTCCTGGCCCATAAAAAGGGAGCGCTAAGCAATGCTGTTTACGTATATTATGTGAAGCCTGGTTTTTCAGGAAAATAATAAGGAGAGGGATTATATAAGTTATCACGCGTACGGGGTGATCAAATATACCAATCAATCCATAAAATAAGCAGTCTGCCTGCCCTTGGTTTCGCTGGAGAGGCCAAAAATCGCGCCCTGGCGGGCTAAATGATGCGAAAAGGAAAATATTTTGATTAATCTCAATTAAGGGAGGGGGTTATCGTGAGGCTTTTAGAGAGCGTTGTTCGCAGTATCCTGATTGCTTTAGTCTTGTGGGCCCTAACGGTTTTTACGGGAATGCCCAGCTGTGTAGCCACATCTTCGGTGGTCATTTTATTGTAGAAATAGAGTTTGAATACTTCAGCACAAGGGTCGGTTAACTTGTTTATCCCCTCATACAAGGCCAATAATTGCTCCGTGCTTAGTAAGGCCGTATTGTCGGCTGGTACCAGATCGGTGAGGGAAAGCAATTCCTTTTGAGCGGGTCGTTCCAGGTCCAAACACCTTAAATAATCATAACAACCATTCCGGATAGTAACCAATAAAAAGGTTTTGACATCATCCATCGTCTGAAAATTCCTGCGCATGGCAATCAGCTTTAAAAAAGTATTCACCACCATTTCCGCCGCCTCCTGTTGGTCATTGATCAACTGATAGGCATAGTGAACCATTGAAGTATAATATTCACGGAAAATGGTCTTTATAGCCTGGGGCTCATTTTTGTGAAAGGCGGGGATTAAGGAGCTGTCTGAAGCTGTAGTCATTGTACAGGAATTTATACTGGGTATATGTACCACTAACATTTATAGCCAGCAATTTACCGGCCACTGAAAGCAAACAAAAATACCTAGGATAAAGCCTGGTTTGGCAGGAAGATATTGGGATAACCGGAAGAAATCTTCACTATCAAAGTTACATAGTAAAGTAAGAAAATAATGAACAATTCTATCAACTGTTGAGAATTAACCCCACAGATAATAGCTTGTTTAAACAAAGCCTCGCTACAGGCTATTCTACAACTATTATGGTTGCTGTAGGGTCTGGAAATACCTTCTTCCTTGCTCCATATACATTCAGCAGGGAATCGATATAAATTGTACCCTGGGGCTGGTAATGGGTAGCTTCCGTATAGATATACAACTTCCCGCCATTGATAAGGCAATCCGTAATGGCTTTATTTACAGCTGGCTTTAACGAATCGGTTGCGGGCGCCTCATATACCTGATTTTTAGTAAAATAGTTGAGGAAGTCTTTCAATTGCCAGGCATCCTGGAGTAACACCATATCCTTTTCCCGAACTGTTGCTTTTACCTGTTCTATTTTGGCATAATACTGGTCATTTTCAAGGCTTAATAACCAACGCATGCTACCAAAAAAATTGATGGTGAATAACATGATGCTGATGGCAGCTACTATTACTACCGGCCTCACTGCCCCCACCCTTTAAAAACAGGTATGCCTTGCCCAGCATATTGCAGGGTACCCAGCAGTAATAGCCAAAGTAAGATGGTTTGAAAGATCCAAAACTCCAATATCTCGGGCATCCAGAAACAGAAAAAGACTGAGTACACAATACCAACAATCATCAGTGGGGTTACTACGTTTCCCAGTTTTGAACTGATGGTTTTATAATAACGGGCAAACCGGACTACGAGCCAAAGCATCACCCATCCAAGTAAAACACTGAGCCCGGCCAGGAAAATGGCCATGGAATGGGAAATATGACGGGCCAGGTACATTTCATCGCCCAGGGAATGGGTAGATAGAGAACTACTCAGGTATTGCTCTACGGCTGGTATGCGGAAAACGAAATGCCCTCCAATAAAAGCATGGGAATACCCCGTGGCGATTAACACCGGCATTTTACTGTTTAGCGGCTTCCAGTAATCATTGCTTTGGGTATATCCCTCAAACCAGCTGATCCATTTGGGAACACTATTATACCCCTCTATAACCCAACCTACTATGAAATAAGCGCCACCTACCAGCAGGATACCAGCAACCACATATTGCAAGAGTGAAATGGACAAATTGAGCCTTTTGCGCTGCTGCCACAATTTATATAGTATGGCCACCGCAAAAGTATATGGACCTGGTGGAAAAGGATGGCCATCACATGCAAGAGGATCACCTTCCATAGGTCGGCCTTACCAAAATCATCCTTCGTCATGATATACAAGGCCAACAGCAAAAAGAACATAGGGGGCATACACCTCAATATTTACGCTATAGAACCAAACACCAAAAGAAAAGCCGATAACTGACAAGCTTACTACCGATTGCAATACAGGCAGCCGGAAACGATTACGAAAAAACTATATAGTACAGCCATGGTGCCACTACCCCATAGTGCGGTAAATACCTCGGCCAGGTAATAATCCTTTACCCCGGAAAAATAGGTTGAACAAATACCAACCAATAATGAGTAACAAAGTGGTAGATAAGGTGATGGGGGTGAAATAAATGCTTACCCGTTACCATTCCATTCAGGTAACCGATGGAATCATGGGGGCCAGAGAAATTGGCCGCCAGGGTGCATAGAAAGAATATGAATGATCCGGTAAAAACAACTAGTTGCTCCGGAATTCCAGGACGCCGATTCATTAATGCCGTTTAAAATTGGTTGTAACCGAAAACCTGTTTGCCATACATCTCAAGCGCTTACCACACTGCGCCACAATATACATTGCATTATTTGGTAATGAAAGCGAATTTATCCTTCCATTTCAAAAACCATTTTTCAAACAAATGGTAGGAAGCCAAACTGATGACAATAGAGAGCAAGAGTGCAATAACGGCTGAGGCCACCGCTACCCATAATTTCCCTTCCTGCCAACCCAGTTTTACGACTAGCTTTACCGTTACATACATGCCCAGGAGGTGCAGGCAATAAAGGCCATACGTATAGATACCCAATTTGCTAATGAGCTTAAAGCGGCTCATTTTAAACAGGGAGTTATTGGTAAAGTTCTGTTCTGCAATAATGAGTGCGAAAAAGATCCCAATGACCAGCCTTTCAAATACAATGGGCAATCCATGAGGAAATAGATATTCTTTGCCCAGGGTTACACATAAAGTTCCAATATAAATGAAAGCAATGGCAGGTTTACTTAGCTGGGTAATAAAATCCCTGAATTTATTGGGGAAAGAAACCAGCCAGGCCAACATCGCCCCCAGGGCCATATCTCCAATCAAAGACAATGTGTGAAAATACCGCACGGCATGGTGCGCCTCGGTAGCTTCGGTATAGAATGACCGGAATACGAGTGATAGCAGAATAATGCCTGCAAACACGTATTTATAGAACTTAACTGGAATGAATTTCAGGATCACAGGCCAGGCCAGGTAAAATTGCTCTTCTACGCAAACCGACCATAGGACCGATAAAAGAATGGCATCGGGTTTCACCGGCCAGTTATGCATATAATCAAAATTACCAACGAGGAAAATATAGTACCAGGGATTAGCGCTTTCATGAGGTACTTCACCCCCATTTTCTTCAGGATGGCAAAAACGACAAACCCTATAAACAAACACAGAAAATACAAAGGCCAGATACGCAGTATCCGGCGAATATAAAAATTACCTACATGGATAGTACCCGTTACTTCTTTTTCCCGGATCAACAGGTAAGTAATGAGAAAGCCACTGAGCACAAAGAAAAATTAACCCCCAGGGTGCCATACTTGAACAGGAAAGACTGGATCTTGAAGGCTAGTGGCGACGAACTTTGCAGATAGCTGAAAAATGACAAATAGCAATGATGCAGGAATACAACCAGGAAAGAGATAAACCGCAACCCATCCAGGTTAGGGAAAAATACCTTGGTTCTGGAGGCAGGGTTTGCTGGTGGCAAGGGCTGTATTTGGGGTTGGGTCAGGGTCATTGAATGGTACTATTTTTTACCAAGCACATCATCAACACTTACACCGATCATTTGTTCCAGTTCCAGTTTGGCAATGCTGAAATTACGTTGGTAGTCTACCTTACGCATTTGCTGTTCATAGTAAGCATTTTCAGCTTTCTTGAAAACTTCGGGAGTGATCAAGCCGTCTGAAAAGTCTTTTTCGGCCAGCTTATACTCTGTGTATTCCGACTGCGTCATGCGGGTCATCAATTCCAGCTTCTCCTTGTGCATCAGATAATCTTCATAAGCCGACAGTACTGCCCGTCGAATGGCGCGGTATTGCTCATTTTTAGTGCATTGGCGATATAAATATTTTCCCGGGCAATCTTCACATCATTGGCCCTGCTGGTAAAAAGTCGAGGGGCAGGTTGAGGCTGAAATTGTATTTCGGGTAAAGTGTGGCCTGGTTAGAGGGTGCACTCTTGGGATTGATGGTATACTCATTCACGTTACCGGAAGCAGAGATCACGCCAAACCAGGTGCCTTTGGCCCTGCGTAGTTGGTAAGTTGCCACATTCACATTGCGGTCGGCAATCTCGAAACTGGGGTTCTGCATGGCCAGCTGTACCAGTTTTTCCCGGATATCTGTGATCTGGCTGGTATCCAGGTTGGCATGGTAAGTTGATACATTACGGCCAGTAGGCTGTTGGGCCTTGGCGGTAGCAGCAGTGAGTATCAGTAAGCAAATGCCTGCAATGATTCTTTTCATGGTTCTGAGGTTCATTTTGAGTTGTTTGCTTCAGCGTTTGATGAATCGTAAAGATGTAATTTCAGGAAAATGGCCAGGGCCGAATAAAAATACAACACATTGGGATACTGACCGATGGCCATTTGTGAAAACTGGGCCACCAGGAGGCTGAATACCGATACCAGGTGTGCCGCATATTGTGATTTCAGGTCAGGGTCTCGTACCCGGTAAAAATACTTGATCCCGGTGCGCAGGATAACATAGTAAAAGATCAGTAAGAGCGCCAGCCCAATGGGCCCCTGCTCCATCATGGTTTGCATATAGGCACTATCTGGCGGAATAAATGACAGGTAATGCCCGGGATTATACATTTGTCCCACCAGCCCAGCCGTATTCACCCCACCACCAATAGGATGGCTCCACACATAGGGCTGTACCAGCTTACGGTTCAAGTCCCGCACCATGGCCGAAGGTTCTTTAGAGCCTTCAAAGGTAGAACGCAGGCGGTTAATGACTGCATTGTCATAAATAGGCGCTACCAATAATGCGGTGATCATGAAGGCAAAAATACCCGAAAAATGAGCGTCCTCCGCTCATATAAAGTAAGTATACAATAAAATACAATGGCCGCTATAACCATTAACGTGGCCGTTCGTGTACCGGTATAGCTCGTTGCGAGAAAATGGACAACCGTGAGGGTATAATACAGGATACGTTTCCGCAGGTCTTTTGCCTGTAGGGCAAATACGAGCACCAGTACGGTAGAAGAGGCATACAGGATACCTGCTGTAGCAGGATCGGAAAGTAATCCAAAACGGCGCACCATACCACCATTCACAAACAGGCCCACGCGCTCAGGATCGGCCATCAGCCAACGCTCCTCCCACCCAAAAAGCCCCAGCCACTGTTGCTTACAGGCATATATCGCTTCAATAGAGCTAAGTATTACCCAAAACCTGGTAAAGAATTCAATCGCCTTACGGGAGTTGAAAAAGCAATAACTCATGTAAAAAAGGCGGCAAAGCTCACCTGCTTGCGGAAAAAATTAAACCAGCCGAGTTTACTCGTAGCTGCAGGATTAACGATCTGCAGCAGGTAATAAGCCAGCAAGACCCCAATCCAGATAGTGATCGCATGATTCCAAAACTTACTGGTGATCTCCTTTCTGTATTCCTGCCTGGTTATAACCCCCAATAAGGTAAGATAAGAAAGGTATTCCGGCACCAGCCCAGTAGGTATTACCGCAGCCGAATTTAACAGTCTCGCCGGGAACATGAGAAACAGGGTAATGACATAGGTGGCGTAATAACCTATTTTAGGATACACGATACACAGTAGGAAAATAAAGATGCCGCCCACCCCTGCTACAATACCAATGCTGATCTTTGAATCTACCAGTACAGTGATATACGATAAAGCAATGGCAATAAAGCCTAGTAAGGCTATCCCAAAAGAGGTAGCCATCTTCCTGTCCAGGAAATGATAATGCAGCCAGGGGAGTACTGATGCAGCCGCTTTATTTAGCACATTTTTATCATAGGGACTAAAAGAACAAAAACTTTACAAACATACCAGCCGTAAATGCTACAGCAAATAAGGTGCTGATGATCTCGAAGGCCTTGTATTTATTCTGTTCGTTTTCCATTTCGATCAATTGTAATTAATTAACTGCCCACTACTACACTGCCCCCAGGCTGTTCTTTATTATTCCGTTTCTTTTCTCTGGTAATAGCAGGCTTTTTAAGGGTAAACAGCCACCAGGCCCCCGCACGTTCGGCCATATTGTACAATATTACCGGTAAAATTACACCGACAGTCACACTAACGACCATTAGCATTGGTATATTCTCTATGCCAAATGATTTTGACAGGATATTCCTAATAGCCGAAGTGATCATGAGGTGCATCACATAAATATATAATGAATGGTAGCCTATTACCCGTAAAAAACGCATGATATTGAGCTTTTCCAGCAGGAAAGACACCTGTATTACAAAAGCCCCGCCAATTAGTGCCGTCACGGCAAAAATAGCAGGCTGCTGGAACTGCACATAATAATCATTCTGATGCAATAGGTTAAGGTAGGTGAAATAATGTTGCACCAGCACAAATACAGGCAGGGCAATGACCGTAGTACGCCAGGACGATAGTATCCTATGATTTTTGTATTCAACACCATATCCGAAAACACATGCCCTACTGCAAAAAACAGGTAAAAAAACAATACATCGATCAAAACCCAATATGGATATTGTTTATATGGCAATATCCCGAGATAGTATACAGGATTACCCCTAACACCAGTTGCTGCCAGGGTTTTATCTTACCATACCAGTGTACCAGTGCGTACAAAACACTTACAAAGAATAAGGCATTCAGGTACCAGAACTGCTCAATTTTTCGGGGATCGATGATCAGGTTTAAATAATCCATCGGTTCCCGTTCCGCATTGGCATACCCGGCAAATAAAAGCTGCAGTGTGACCTGTATGCTTCCCCATACCATCAATGGATAAAAGATGGTCTGGAACCTGTTTCCAATATAATCACCAATCCCCTTACGCACTAGGCTGCCACCCACAAAAATGCCCGATACAATAAAGAACAAGGGCATCCGGAAGCTGAAGAAAAAGATATTAAAGTACTTTAACCCATCATAACTTCCGGAACCCACTCCTACATTTCCCAACCCTTCAAATACATGCCGGTAAACAACCAGCAAAATAGTGATACCCCGGGCATAATCTATCCAGGGATACCTACTCCTGTTTAGTATTTTTGAGCATTGAATAAATAATTGAACATGAGCGGTATAAGGTTTATGATGCACTACAAATCCATATTCCTGGACTCCACATTATTCAGAATTGCACCTACAAATTTGTCACCAGTACTATTCAGGTACTGGATCGAATCTTTGTCAACCTGCCCTAAAGATGATTTGGCCGAAAAAACGACAATAATTCCATCTACCCAGGCAGCCAGCTCTTTACTATCCGCATGTTTATTAAGTGAAGCCCCTTCAATAAATACAAAATCATAGCTTTCAGCAATCTTGGGCAGGTTTTCCAACAAGTGGTTCTTAGGCAATACTTCGGATGGGGTATGATTACCTTCTGCACAGCCCACCAGGTTCGTATTGGGGATATTAGTCATGCTGGTAATTCCCCAAAACTTATCCATCACATTACCCTGCCCTGAAAAGGTGAATTGCTCTAGAGTAGGTTTACCTTCAAATTTCCTGGTCAATGAATTGTTAGAAAAATTGGCATCTATTACCAATACTTTCTTCCTGGTAAGGCTCAGGCTATTGGCCAGCGCTTCAATCAAGGTTGTTTTCCCTTCCTGTGGCTTTGTACTGGTAACGAGGAAGATCTTTTTTACCCGTACTGGCCAGTTCAAAACGAAGTTTACGCAGGTTTTCGACAAAAAGCCTTCCCTCTCCTTCCTTTTCTTCATCATTGCTATTGTCCTTGAAGTATTCGTTTAAAGGTTTTTCTTCAGGTTAAGCCTGTTTAAGGAGCTGAGCAACTTCATTTTGGTAGCCCGCTGGAATATGGATGGTGTTTTGAACGAAGAGTCAAAGAACTCCAGCGCCACAATAATAAAAGCCGATAGAAATAACATCAACATGCCACACAGTCCCAATACCAGCGAACGGCGAGATGGTTCAGCCGCAAATGCAGGAACAGCCACCAATATTTGCTTGAAGTTGTTTTGTGGATTGATATCGAGGTCTAGTGAAGATTGCAAACTTCTTTTCAATTGTTCATATTCCTGTGCAGCGATCCGGAGGTCCCTTTCCTGTGCATCTAAAATTACCTGGTCGCCCCCACCCGTTTTAGTGATCGCCTCATAATCTTCTTTTGCCGGCCAAATAACTTCACATTGCTCTCGGCAGCCAAAATCTGCTCTTCCAGGTCCGTTTTACGCGCTACCAACTCTTCCTGGCGTGTTTGTGCCCTCGTTTGTCTTTGTTGTCGGTCAGCACTTGAACCTCCAGTGCTTTTGTACTGGGCAATTTTGCGCACATTAGCGTCGATCTGGTCCGATAGCTTCTTGATCTCCTCTTCCGATTTGCCGTTCTTTTGTATTTCCAGTGTTTGATTTTCTTTTTCCAGGGCCAGTATGGCTGCATTATTATTGACCAAGCTTGTACCTAATCCTTGTGTTCCCAAATCTCTTAGTTGAAACTCTACGGACCGCAATTCTCCCCTCAAATTATTCAGCTTGGCCTGTTCTTGCTGGTAATTACTGGTTACCCCCTGCACAACGGTCATAGCTGCTGAGGCCCTGTCGGCCACATTGGGTGTGCCAATTTTGATCCTGAAAGCTTTCAGTGTTTCTGTAAGGCTATCTACTGTTCTTTTTTAGAGGCTGCCAGGCTATCCAGCTTTACGGCCGACTCCTGGTTACGTACCCCATAAATGCTGTTAAAAAGCGGATAAATTGCTGCCCGATGGTATTGGCAATAAAAGCCGATAATTCCGGATTTTCGGACCGGCAAAGGATCACGAGATAATCTGTACGATCGGCCCGGGAAATAAAAAGTTTGCCTTGCAGGTATTCCGGGGCATACCCGTATAGGTACATCAGGTCAAATACCTTTTTTCTTCAGGATCAAAGGGGTTGAGCAATTCCATTGCCGCCACTTTGCGGCGTAATATCTGTTTGGCCTGTTCAACATTGACCAATTTATAGGTATCGCCCCTTTTTTGTTCCTCATTGAGATTGCGGAAAGGTTTGAGGTCTTCCAGGTCATGCAGCAAAACCTTATAAGCAAGCATACCCATCACCTTGGGCGATTTGAAAGTTTCAATAACGTTATTAAAGCGCAGATCAATTTCGTAGATATTCAGTCCAGCTTCTTCCTTAATACTCACTTTTTGCTCCATCGTAAAACCTGTGGAATACTGAGCAACTGACCCATAGGTTTTAGGCTGGAAAAGCGTAAATACAAAACCCGCTACCAGGCCCAATAAAGTGCAGCCCGCAATGATCCATTTCTTACGTAGCAGCGAGTACAATAGATACAACAAATCCATAAGGTTTCTTTTTTGTGTGTTTCGAGGTGAAAAAGTAGCAAAAAAACCGGGAGACCATAATGGTTTCCCGGTTTTTGATTTAAGATGAAATGCTTTCGGGAGGCGAAGTGGGCCATCCATCGAGGCAGGCTGGCTCACCTTTTATCCATAAGGCTATTGATTAGCCTTTACCATTTTACTTACCTGTACCGGTTTTCCATTTACATTTAAAGTAATCATGTAGATACCAGCGTTCAGGTTGGCACTGCCTGTATTAACACGCAGGGTAGTATAACCTGCCGTCAATTTGCCAAATGCTTTACGGAACACCAGTTTTCCGCTAAGGTCATACACATCCACACTTACATGATTATCAGCAGCAGTATTGTTAAAATCAAGACTGATCTGATCAATGAACGGATTGGGATACATTCTTCCTTCCGATACCTCATGACCAGCTACCTGGGTATTAGCGCGGGCAGCCGCATCATTGGCCACAACTGCAGTAGATGTACCAGTTACAGGATTGGATACACTGCGATTCAGTACAGAACCACCTTCGGGAACATCATCATACGCCTCGATTACCAAACCACCATTGAAGCCATAAACTGCCTCCTGAGTAGTAGAGAAATCCAGCAACAGTTCGCCATTAGAATCGGCCTGCACATCCCCAATGAATACAATCTTGGTTGAGTTCATCCAGGAGTTCAGGTATACTGTTCTTCCATTGATCGTATAAGTACAAGTATAGTTACCTGCAAACCAACCATTGGTGCTCATACTACCAAGGAATCCGATGCGGTAGCGTTTGGCCTGGTTAAGACCCGTCAGCTTCATCTGTGATTCTTGGGTATTATCGATCCAATAGTTAGACTGAAGTACCACATCTGGTGCAATACCTGAATTGTTACCGGTGATCACGCCAAAGTTATTATCGCCATTCATTACTTTCTCTATGCTCAGGGAGATACCAGTAGGTTGATTTGACTGGTTGGGCAGGTTAGAGAAGGTGAAATTCTGAGTAGGCAATGCAGCCAGGTTATACCAGGGTGAAGATGCATTGTACTCGGTAGCGAAATTGAAGTTCACAAAGGTAATAGCTGATGGCGTAATTGTTTTACCAGCATTGCTCCAATCAGTATAGGCAGCACCAATCTTAGCACGTACACGGTACCAATATTTCGTGTTCGGGGTAAGGCCCGCACTGGTATAGGTAGTTGTATTGGCTGGCAGATTAATTTGAACTGCTGATACAAAAGCAGCATCTGTGGCACGCTCTAACTGGAAGGCATTTTCATTGTTAGTCCTGTCTGACCAGCTCAGTATCGCACTGTTTCTGTCTTTAGGTTCTACATACAAGTTAACAGGGTTCAGGTTAAGACCTGGCGTAAACTCTTCCAGTTGAACCGCCGTCATGAACATATAAGTAGCACCAGCCACCCTGCTCATATCTACCGTGATCACACCGCTGCTAGGCGTCAGGTTATTCAGGTTGGCTGTTTGATTGGTATTGTAACGGGCATTGAGTGTATCCACTTCACTACCAGCAACATACCGGGCAGAGGCATCAAGACCTTCGTTCTGGGTACCAACAATTACCACATTGTAGCGCTTGCTGTTATCCAGACCCGTAAACCGGATGGTACGGGCCGTATTGTTATTATCCCACAAACCGCTCTTCATTACCATATCATTGTATACGCCTGAGTTATTACCAGTTTGATGACCGATCGGAGAGATACCTGACCATCCATTTACCAGTTGGAAACCAATAGCTGTAGTAGCATTGTTTTCATCCTTCAGGTTATTGAGCGTCGTCCCTGCATTACCATAACCTATGATATTGTTCCAGGGAGCTGCTGCATCATCACCGTAGTTACCAAAGTTCAGGTATACTGAACGGGTGTTTTTATCAGTTACCGCAATGCTCACCTCAGTGGTCACTTCTGCACCCTTGTCATCCGTTGCTTTCAACGTGAAGGTAACATTACCCAGGTCGCTGGCAGTAGGCGCAGCAGTAAGCCTATAGTTATTACCACCTAATGATTGCAGGGTAACGTAAGAAGGCTTGTTTACAATTGTAACAGTAACAATATCACCAGGGGTATCAGTTACTGTGAAATCATCCTGATTAGTACCGTCTGTTTTCAGCGCCATGCTGGCAGCCAATCCTGCAATTACAGGTTTGTTATTAGCTGTTGTAACAGCTACTGAATCACTGGATGCACCAATACCATGATTGTTAATGGCTGTTACATAATAGTAGTATTGTGTAAATGGCGCCACAGCTTCATCGGTATAAGCGTTGGCATCAACATCCAGTGTGCTCAGTAAGGTATAAGGACCTTCTTTTGTGGCAGCACGATATACTTTATAAGCATACTCATTATAAGACTTATCTGTCCAGTTCAGTTTCACACCCACACCGGCTTCAGCTGCAGCCAACAGGTTGGCTGGTTTGGCTGGTGTTGTACCGTCATCATATTGTGCATCTATTACCAGTGCATTCAGGGTACCACCCACACCCGTATTGGCATCACCGATCATGGTAATGATCACTTCTCCGTTGGTAGCAGGCTGTACCTGATAAATGGTATCTGTAATATTAGCATTCATATAGAAAGGAATGACAGCAGTTTCATTACCGATCTTATAAGTAGTGGTTGAAGTAGGCGTGGTACCGCAGAAAGTACAATTGTTGCTACCCATGAAAATGAAATTGTATTTCTTGGTTACATCCAAACCATACACCCGCAGGCGCAGGGTATCTGCAGCTACACCACCTTGCCAGTAGAAGCCCCAGAAAATACCATCTTTCATTACATTATTGGGGAAGACGCCACCACCTTGTACACCGGCATCTGAAGCACCATAGGTACCGTTAAGCAGGCTAATACCAGCCGTAGTAGTAACACCCTTGGTGTTTTTAAGACTACCCAAATTAAAGGCCCCACCTGATGATGTTTCTACATCATTCCAACCAGCGCCGCCGGCTGTATAGTACTTCATATTCACCTGGATGGTTTCGTTGGGATCCTTCTCGGCCACGTCGATCGTAATGACTTTAGTAGCCCAGCCACCAAATCCATCATCCACCTTCAGTGTCATAGTATAAGAACCACCTGATGCCAGGTTGGGTTGCAGTGCAACAGAAGCACGACCATTTCCACTGTCTACCAGTGTAGCAAAGGAAGGTTTTTCAACGGCAGTCCATACCAGCGTTCCATTGTCGTCATCATCATTAGCAACCAACGCAATTGACCGCGTTTCACCTTCATTCATATTTACATTGGCAATGGGGCTGATCACAGGCAGGTTATTACTGTTCACCTCCATATTATAGATGATGGTGTCTTTTCCACCAAAGGCATCTTGAACATATACGGTAATGGCATAGGCGCCCTGATCGGCAATCGAAGGAACCGACACAATATCTATACTATTAGCGGAGGTTCCTTGTGCAGACACAAATTGAGGCAATGTCCCTACGGTAAATGTCATTGGATCACCATCGGGATCATTTGCTACTACTTTTAAAGTATGCACGGTATTGTACCTGATGGTAAAGTCATTGACATAAGCAAATGCAGGAGCCGTATTGGGCGTAACCACGCTGATCTCATTGCTGAAATCTGATGGTAAGGCGATACCCTTAGCCCGTACCTTGTAATAATAGGTAACATTGGCAAACAGGGTAGTATCAGAGAAACTGGCCTGGGCGCCTGCGCCAGCAGGTATGGTAGCTACCACACGATAGTTGGTATTATTAGAGGTAGACCTATATATTTCATAACCAGTTTCATTGTTTGCATTATCATTCCAGGTAAGATTTACTGTAGTAGCAGAAACCGGAGTTGCTGCTAAAGCAGTGGGGGTTGCAGGAGCCGAAGGTGTAGGCAGGGTAGTGTCGCTGGATGGCGCAAACGTTAAGTCCACCAAATGACCGATCTCCTCTGCCACCATGGCGCCATTCACCACATAGATATCATCGATCTGACCGGCGAAATAGTCATTACTGCCTGCAGCAATATTGAAGGCATTGTCGCCCGCAGCGCCTGAATAACCGATCCGTGAATTATTAGATGCAGCGGCCACAATACTTGTAATATTTATGGCATTATTAGCCGCAACCTCTACTCCATTGAGGAATACTTTCAAAGAGTTCACATTGTAAACAACCGCTACATGATTCCAGCCACCGCTAATCCAATTTGTATTAAACGCTGTATTGCTGGCAGTGGCTAAAGCTCTTACTGCATTACCAGATGTGGTGCCACTGGAAATACCAGCTTGCAAAACACCACCCGTAAAGCGTAGGGCGATACCATTCACATTGTTACCGAAATCAAAGATCACTCTATTGTTGTTGGTAGAGCTTGGTTTGATCCACATAGCAATCGTACGTTGGGTATATCCACCATCGCTGGGGAAACCACCACTACTGCTACCACTTACAGTAGCATATTGGTTATTACCGCTCAGGTTCAGCGTATGGGAACCTTCTTTGGGGCCCGTGATACTATAAGTAGCATTTGTAAGGGTAAGTGTGCGGGTAGCATTACCATTGGCATCCGCATTGCTGTTGTTCAATTTCCAGTTTGCCTCGGTATAATTGCTTTCATATATAGACTCACCGCTAAGACCAATGGCCCTTATTTTATAGAAATACTTGGTATTGGCCAATAAACCCGAATCAGTATAAGAGGTACCAGGTACGGTAGCAACCTGGGCATAGGTGCCGGTTGGGCTGGTTGAGCGTAATATCTCAAAAGCATCCTCATTGTTACTGTTATCAGTCCAGGTAAGGTTGATCTTAGCATGAGATACTGCGGTAGCTACCAGGTTGGAAGGAGCCGCCATGGAAGGAGGCACCAAACCGGGGCTGTACAATACGCTGCTCGGAATGGCTTGCTTGGAAAGACCCGCATTGTTTTGCCAGCTCCATGCTACAGAAGCACCGCTACCTCCCTGGAAGTAAGCCAACGCAATAGGATGCATACCAGCAGTCAGGGCAACACTGGCCGTTTTACAGGTAGCACCATGAGTACCATCATGGCTAATAAGAGGGGTATTTGAAAACCCATAAGCCTGGTCGATGTATAACTTACTACCATCATCCGAACATATTTCAAATGTATAAGTAGCAGTAGTAGGCACATTGATATACCCTTCCCACAGGAATCCATAATTATCATTGCGGTTCTTAAGTGCAATATCAATATTAGGTGAATTGCCAATTTTACAGGCGACAGGGTATTAAAGTTGGGCAAGTTGGTCCAGGTGCCTTCATAATATTTATATCCAATCGTATTAGATACGAGACCTGTATTGATAGTAACCTGGTTGCTTGCTACTGAAAGATTGCCTACTGCATCACGGGCTTTTACAGTAATGGTATATAGCTTATTGCTATCCAGGTTGGCTGCTGTAAAGTCTGTTCCGGTGGTAGTGTAGGTTTTAACTCCATTAAGGAAAATGTCATACTTATCTACACCCACATTATCAGTAGATCCTGTCCAGCTTAAGTTCACATAATTGCTGAAAGTACTGAGTACCCTCAGGTTGGTTGGGGCTGTGGGCGCGGTATTATCCACTTCTGTTTTAACAGCAGCTTCATTACTTACAATAGAGGCTCCGGATGCACCTACAGCACGTACAATAAAGTAGTATTGAGTATTCGCCGTTAATCCTGTATTAATATAGGTAATTACATTCGGAGCGGTTATGGTAACCAGTTGATAAGGTCCGCCTGGATTGGTACTCCGGTAAACTTCAAAACCCGTTTCATTTTCCCCGGCATTGGGGTTATCACTCCAGTCTAACTGAATGCTGGTCAAAGAAACTGCCGCAGCACTTAGGTTCTTAGCAGGTTCTGGTTTGGGGCTACCACCGGCATTGATCACGGTAAATGGATTGGAAGGCAGGGCGCCGCAACCAAATTGTTCTACCACTTTAGCCGTATAAGTTCCTGAGCTGGCCGAATAAGTAGACTCGGTACCTACAACTGTAGCTCCTTGCAACCATTGGTAAGAAACATACCCCTCGGGAAGTTTCAGGGAAACGCTGGTACTACCATCTGGAGCAGGCAATACCTTGCTCTTCACACCATTAACCTGAATATCGGGTGTTTGGGTAACAGGCTTAGAACGAATAACGGCCGGTTTGGGTGACCAAACAGACCAATTGCTTGAAGCAGTTCTTTTGAAACGAACACTGTAAGTACCAAATGAATTTACAGTGATCTCATTTCCCACATAATTTATAATAGAAGTACCATCAACGATATTATCTACTGTTGTATTGGTGGTTGTAGCAATAGTAACACCATCCTTTTGCCATTCGTAGGCATAGAAACCATCAGTAATACCCAGCTTTACACTGATAGGATCGCCCGGACAAAACTCATCACGTCCGAAGAATACCAATGGATTGGCTTTGTGGGCAGCATTCATAAATGGCAGGAAATCGGGCTCATTCCAATGTGTTGTCCAAACGCTGTGACCAAGATCAGGATATAAAGTATACCTGATATTGGCGCCTGCATCTCTCAAACCAATATATACGCTTTGAGCAAAGGCAGGATTGGGATTGGAATCTTTACCGCCAGTGGCAAACCAAATAGGAATGTGTACAAACTTACTATAGTTGGTAGACCCCGTTCCAGCAGCACTGGGAGCTACAGAGGCCACGCGATCAGGATATTCAGCGGTCATTGACCAGGCAGTAGCACCACCATTGGACAACCCGTCAACAAATACCCTGTCATTATCCATACGCGCATATTTCACCAAGGAATCCAAAGTCCTTAAAACAAGGTTATAGTAATTAGAGTAAGGAGCAACACCCCATGTACTGGAGCAGGAAGTGCCCGAGTTAACCTGGGGTAAAATAAAAATCCGTCATAACTATTATTGTCTACTCTGTCTTTAAAGAGCTTACCACCATGGGTTAGCTGCCGTTCGTTGTTATAAACGCCGCCATTAGAAGTACAACCCGGTTCACCGGCACCATGAAAAATACCATGAGGGGTATTTCTTGCTGGCACTATCGGGATTGGTGTAGCTTTTGGGGAATTTCAAACGGAAGCACATCTGAGCACCACCGATATTAATGAAATAGGCTTTATAGGATGTAACATCCCAGGAGCCGCTCCCCGTGCTGATCCCATTGGAAGCAACGCTAACCCATTTTTGCAGCCCGGCAATGCCAGGATTGGGGTTAGTAGCTGTACCTAAAGTCGCAGAAGAATTCCAGCGCACGATAGGGTCAGCGGGATCGAAGACGTTTTGTGCTTGCAGCATGGCAACACAAAACAACACACTTGTTGTGGTAAGAAGTAGTATTCGCTTCATAATACGCTATGGTTAAAAACGTTAATTCAGTTTGTAAAAAGCTGATAAACGGCTTTAAATGAGGATATGTTTCCCGGACTTGTTACAGTAAAGGAGGCATATTGGAGATGACTCTAGGATGGTTTTGTCTAAGAATAATGAGGTAAAACACAGCGGGGCTTTTCTATGGGATATTTGGTGTGAGGCTTATTGGAGGTAAGCGCAAAAGTAATAATCTTTTCTAAAAAGCGAAATTATTTAACTAATATATTGCGGACAATAACCACTTGTGGGTATTTTTGACACTTGTCAAAGATTGTTTACAAAAAGAAGATCCACCCTTATTATTACTACCCTCAAAGATATATACATAGCCTCCGGATTGCCTAATATGCCCTATATGCTTAACGACTGCATAACTTCAAACCAGTAAATTCTTATCATTTAGTTGACCAGGATTAACCCGGAATTGGAAAAAACAGAATAATATTGCGCCCTGATCCCGTATGATCTTCTAAAGTGTGGTAAAGACAATGAACATAATTTTCTGGATTAGCCTATTCCTAATTTTCTATAGTTATGTAGGCTATGGCATACTGGTGTGGATCATCGTAAAGATAAAGTCGGCAGTGAGTGATCGACAATTGGCAGTCGGCAATCTGCAGTCGGAGAATCAATACCCTGCAGTGGCGCTCGTAGTAGCCGCCTATAATGAAGAAGATTTCATACTGGAAAAAATACAGAACACGCTGGCCCTGGATTATCCCAAAGACAAGCTGGAACTGATTTTCATCACAGATGGCTCCAATGACAATACCCCGTCTATTATCGGCCAGTTTCCAGAGATATTGCTATTACATCAACCAGCCCGCCAGGGTAAGGTAGCTGCTATGAATCGTGCCATTCAGCAGGTGCAGTCACCCCTGGTTATTTTCTGTGATGCCAATACTTTATTAAATACTGCCTGCATACGGGAGATCGTAAAGCATTATGAAAACCCGCAAGTGGGTGGCGTAGCGGGTGAAAAAAAGATACTTCAGCAAGGAAAAGATGCCGCAGCGGCAGCCGGAGAGGGATTGTATTGGAAATATGAATCCTTCTTGAAACGCCTGGATTCAGATCTGTATACAACTGTAGGAGCAGCCGGCGAGCTCTTTTCGGTCCGTAAATCCCTGTTTGAAAAGGCGCCGGAAGGAACGATCATCGAGGACTTTGTACAGTCATTAAAACTGGTGATCAATGGTTATGTGGTACGCTATGAGCCCAATGCCTATGCTGCAGAAGCTCCTTCGGCCAGTATCAAAGATGAAATGAAACGTAAGGTACGCATCTGTGCCGGCGCCTTCCAGGCCATGGTACTCTTGAAAGAACTTTTTAATATGTTCAAGTATCCAGTGGCTTCTTTCCAATTCATTTCACACCGCATTCTACGGTGGACAGTTTGCCCAGTAGCCCTGATCATTTTACTCCTTAGTAATATATTGATTGTAATCATGGAAACAGGTGGCTTATTCTACCAGTTGGTACTGGTATTGCAAGTCATATTCTATACCATGGGTATTACGGGCTGGATCTATGCAAGTCGCAATATCCGTCTCAAAGCTGTCTATATCCCCTTCTATTTCCTTTTCATGAACCTCTCTGTATTCATTGATTCAGTCGTTTTCTACGCAATAAGCAAACTGTACTATGGGAAAAAGCAGCCCGTCAAAAGGTTGCGTAGTAATACGGAATAAAATAAATACCACGTAACGGGTATTTGAAATTCAACGGCAAATAGTGATTTTTGCCATATAATAAAAAGATAATAAGGGCAGAAATTTGGTTTATTAGTTTTTGTTGCTACTTTTACCGGCGAAAGTAAACCACTCCCTCTTAGTTCAACTATCCTTTGGGAAACGGCTCAAAGCCAAAATGAAACGATAGCAGCTTATTCTCGATCCCACAAATCCTTGAAATTCCCCTGTAACCTGATCTCACCATCAGATAATCCACATACCATCCTGTAAAGCTTGTTACGTGAATGCGTACAGCTTGCCTGTTAATTGAATTGTTCAATACCTCTGTGAGCCATGTTAGTCCAAAAGCATGCCTGTTGAAAAATTGCGATTTTTCTAAAGCTTAACTTATTCCCTGCATGAAAAAGCAAATACTCGCAATTGATGACAGTAAGGCAATACGTTTTTTGTTGCAAACTGTACTCGGCAAAGATTATACGGTGGTGACGGCTCCTGATGGTTGTTCAGCTATGTATTGGCTGTCCAAAAGAAACTTGCCCGATCTTATTATTACAGATGCCCAGCTTCCTGATATGCAGGATTGGGAATTAATAGAACAGCTCACTTCCAGTGGCATTTATCGTGATATTCCCTTGATGGTAATATCTGCACTGGATAAAGCACAGGCAGATGCAAAATGTCAGGAATTTGGTGTGGCAGAAAACTTTACCAAACCTTTCAATCCCGTTGACCTTATGAATGCAGTTCAGCGGATTATCAATAACGATACAAAAGTGGCTTCAGCGTATGTAGCGCACGCCAGTTAATTCGTAGTACAAGCGTTTTTAATCTCTCAACCTTACTTTATGGAACTAACATTTTTACACGGCGAAAAGACAACGAAGAGGGTTTATAAACATTTTACCATCAACTCCCTGCCTGCTGCCTCCGAAACAACGGAACAGCAGAAGTTGGAGTTTTTCTACATTGGCAAAAAGGCTGATAATATCAGCAACCTGATCAATGCTTTTGAAAGTGGTTATGCCGCTGAGTCCGTAAGTAATGCAAAATCCATGTTAAGGCGCCTCCTGAATAATGCCAGGAATATTAGCCTGCCCGATATCATCATTGTAGAAGCGCCTGTGGCTATTGAACATCTGCGCGACCTTCACCTGTTTCTGCTGATGCACAAACCACTTGCACCCATTCCGGTAGTTGTTGAGGGTTCATATGCCCAGGCAGCCGACATTGAGCGCTTCAAAAATTACAGTTTCATTGATGATATCATCTATTTGAAGAACTATGACCGCCAGCGCCTGCTGGGTAAGGTAAATTTCCTGAAACGGTTAAAACACAAACTGGTTCACGAACACAATACCAGTTCTCTCGAAACTGCGCTCCAGGTTACCTCCCAAGCAGTCCCATTCTTAAAAGAGCTTTTGATATATTCATCTCAGGCACCCTTTTACTGGCATTAAGTCCCCTGTTCTTATTGATTGCCCTGGCCATCCGCCTGGAATCGAAGGGCTCTATATTTTATATATCTAAAAGAGCGGGCCGTGGATATAAAATATTCGACTTTTTCAAGTTCAGGACGATGTTTGTAGGCGCCGATGCGAAGATCCGTGAGCTCTCACACCTGAACCAATACAATGCGGGCGAAGCGGGTGCCATGTTCTTCAAGATCAACAATGACCCCCGTATTACCAAAGTAGGCGCTTTCCTGCGCAATACCAGCCTGGATGAATTGCCACAGCTCGTCAATGTACTGATAGGCGATATGTCACTGGTAGGTAACAGACCACTGCCTTTGTATGAAGCAGCCTCGCTGACCACTGACGAATGGGCAAAACGTTTTATGGCTCCGGCCGGCATGACAGGTTTATGGCAGATCAAGAAAAGAGGAAAAGAAGATATGTCTATTGAAGAACGCCTGAACCTGGATATTGATTATGCCGACAGGTTTAGCTTCATGTATGACCTGTGGATCATGGCCAATACACCATCGGCCCTGATCCAGCGCACGAATGCCTGATGTGAATTAAACAATAGTTCCCGCCGCAGAGACGAGCGCATTTGGTATATGCTATATACTGTATGCAATGCCTCTGCGGTTATTTTTTAGTAGCTTACCACATAAAAAGAGACCACATGCGAAAGGATCAACCTTTCATATCTATTATTACCCTGAACTATAACCAAACTGATGTAACCTGCGATTTCCTGGCTTCCACCCGCAACCTGAAGTACCGGAATTTCGAAATATTGGTTTGTGATATGGCGTCAGCCATCGATCCCAGTGAAAAGATCCTCGGCGGCAACTATCCCAATACACGTTTATTATTAAGTAAAGAAAACCTGGGCTTTGCCGGCGGCAATAACTGGGGCATGCGGCAGGCTACGGGCGATTTTATGTTCATTGTGAACAATGACACTGAAGTGACGGATAACCTGCTCGATGAATTACTGAAACCCTTCTATGAGGACGACTCGATAGGCGTCACCTGCCCCAAGATCAAATACTTCGACATGCCAGATACGATACAATATGCCGGTTTTAACCCCATGAACAATTTTACGGGCCGAACTACGGGCATTGGCACGCTGGAACAAGATAGAGGGCAGCATGATATTCCCGGCATCACCTTTGGCGCCCATGGTTGTGCCATGCTGGTCAAAAAACGGGTGATTGACAAAGTGGGTATGTTCCCCGAAAAGTTCTTCTTGTATTATGAGGAATGGGACTGGTCGGCAAGGATACTAAAAGCTGGTTTCAAAATATGGTATACTCCGGCTGCGGTCATTTATCATAAAGAATCCCTGAGTGTGGGCAAGGCCAATCCCATGAAAGTATATTATCATACGAGGAACCGGATCCTTTACATGAGGCGCAATGCAGGATTTTTTTCCTTTGTTGGTATTTACGCTATATTTCAGCCTGTTTGCGCTGCCTAAGAACACGATCGGTTACCTGGCGAAAAGGCAATTTACGCACTTGAAGTTCTTTTTGAAGGGAGCTGCCTGGAATCTATACTCTTCCAGCTATTCGCAGGTTTGAGGAAGGTATTGAGGCAGCATGGCATTGAGTAATGAACATTGAAAACAGACCACAAACATGATCCAACAGCTATTACATATTATTTTTTTAATCCTATTCATCTATTTGGCTGCTTATACGGTATACTTTTTTATAGTAGCGATCATGGGCAAATTGCACCGGCCTAAAACTTACCAGCCCAATCCCGCTAAAAACGCATTGCCGTACTGATCCCCTCCTATAAGGAGGATCATATCATTATCAATACGGCCCGTAAAGCAGCAGCCCATGACTATGCTACGGGTCAATTCACGGTGTACATAGCTGCCGATCGTATACAGCCCGAAACGGTTATCCAATTAAGGGCCATCCCACAGGTAGAGGTATTGGAAGTGCATTTTGAATTGGGTTCTAAAGCCCGCTCGCTCAACAAACTCTTTAACTGGATCCCCGAAGGCAAACATGAAGTAGCCATCATCCTGGATGCAGATAATGTTATGTTGCCTGGCTGCCTGGAAAAAGTAAATGCAGCCTTTCAACAAGGGTTCCGTTCGGTACAATGCCATCGCATGGCAAAAATCTCAATACGCCGGTAGCTGTATTGGATGCTATCAGTGAAGAAACAAATAACCATCTCTTCCGCCGCGGTCAGCGCGCCTGGCTTTTCCTCCACCACGATTGGTTCAGGAATGGCTTTTGAATTTCAAAAGATCAAGGAGATCTATGATAATCCCGCCATTTTAGGCAACCCTGCTTGTGACCGTGTGGTGGATTTTGAAATGATGAAAGGCGATATCTGCATCGAGTTTATTGAAGATGCTTATGTACTGGATGAGAAAGTAGGCAATAAAAATGTATTTGAAAATCAACGTACCAGGTGGCTGGAGTCGCAGATCATCCACCTACGTTTGTTCTTCGATAAGAAAACAGGTTATCTCCCCAAAACAAAGGATTATTGGAATAAGCTTTTTTGTAATATGGCCGCTCCCCGGTCATTGTTCCTGGTAGCCCACTTCCTGGCATTTGCCTTATTTGTGGTGGAATACCTTACTGGCTTTTCCATTTTGTCACCTGCTTATAGTTGGTGGTTTGGGCTGATAGTTATTTACCTGCTCACCTTTATCATTGCCATACCGGGTAATTTCTACTCCTTTCAAACTGTACGGGCCCTCGCGCATATCCCACTAATGTTGTGGTCTATTGTAAGGGCCTTATTCAAAATGAAGGTTGATCGCAAGGAGTTTGTACATACTCCCAAAGCATTCACACAAGATCATTAAATCAATATAAGAGGCAGTAGGTACTGTCGCTTTTGATTTATAAACTGTATACAAATCCCCACAACCCAGTACCAGCAAGCCTCCCCGGAGATCTCAAAACGCATCTTCTTGAGATATGTCAACCTCCTTTATACAATTTTCTGTTTGACAATTATCAAAATATCAATCCAGGTATTATAATTTGATCTCACAGTTTTTACTGCCTGCAATTCACGCAGGTTTTCCACATTTTATCCATTAATAACCTTGAAACTCGCATTTGGCCTCTATTTTGCGTGGGTTACCTGCTTACTTACTACCCATATTCTGTACTCTGCAAAACCACTCTAAAGAACAGCTTGCTTGTCTATCCTTTAAAAAATGGGGTCTTATTATGTTTCGAAAGCTACAACACAGTTGTTTCCTGGTAGGATTATTGTATATTGTTATTCGTAATCCAAAGAGTCCAGTTAGTCCCAGATATCCTAAATCCGAAAAATCAACCTCATGAAAAACTGTACCCGCACCAGGAGAAAGTGGTATGTACACGCCACATTGATTTTCTTCTTTTCCCTTTTATCATTTACAGGATTTTCACAGTTGGCGGCCAAGGGCCTCACCGCTGCTAATGGAACGTTTATTGGTTTTACCAGTTTACGCCCTATGATTATAATCCTAACCTGCAGCCCAAGTATCCGGTCATCATCTTCCTGCATGGTATCTCCGAACGAGGAAATGGTACTACCGACCTGCCTTCTGTTTTAGGCAATGGTACACCCAGAAATGTCAATGAAGGGCATACCATGCGTTTCTTTTGGAATGGCAAATGGGAAACCTTTATTGTGCTGATTCCCCAGTTGTCCAGAAGTTATGGGTGGTGGCAGAATTTCTATGTGGAGGAAATGATCAAGTATGCCAAGGCCAACCTGAATATAGACCCCAACCGTATTACGCTCACGGGTTTAAGCCTGGGTGGTGGCGGAACATGGGCATACTCAGGCGGTTCACTGGCCAATGCCCAATCCTTAAATGCTATTGGGGTAACCTGCGGTACTTGTCCCAATGTTAACCTCTCTAATTTAACGAATGCCAACCTGCCGATATGGGCTTTCCATGCAACCGACGATGGTACGGTGGGGGTAGGTTGTACCACCAGTACTATTGGCGGTATTAACGCATTAAACCCGGCAGTTAAACCTTATATGACCATTTGGCCTGATGGCAACCACTGGATATGGGGCCGTGTATATGATACGGAATACAACTATCAAAACCCCAATATCTATGAATGGTTTCTGGGACAGGACAAAAGCAAACCAGTCAATCAACGACCGGTAGCCAATGCCGGACCGGCACAAACCATTACCACGGGGTTAGGTACAGCCACGCTCAACGCCTCGGCCTCAACCGATCCTGATGGGACTATTGTTCGTTATATATGGACTAAGAAATCGGGCCCCAATTACGGAAGTATCGCCACCTCGGTATCTACCAATGGTATTGCAACTGTAACAGGACTGATCTCTGCGGGTACCTATGAATACGAGGTAAAAGTAGTAGACGACCGGGCTGATTGGACTTTTGCTACAGTTAAGATAACGGTGGTGCCGGGCGCAGGTCCTAACCAGGCACCTACTGCCAATGCCGGTGGCGATATTGCCATCAATCAACCGGCTACTACCGCTACGCTGAATGGTTCTTCTTCCTTTGACCCCGAAGGTAAAATGGCCTCTTATGCCTGGACAAAGCTCACAGGACCTACAGGTGGTAATATTACCAGTCCTTCAGCGGCGTCGAGCCAGGTAACAGCGCTTGTACTCGGTGATTATACTTTCCGCCTGGTAGTAAAAGATACGGATGGCTTATGGGACGATGATACAGTAAAGCTTACGGTGAAGCCGCCACACCAAAATGGTGTACCCAATGCAGGTGCGGACATTGTAATTTCATTACCCAATAACAGTACTAGCCTCGATGGTTCTGCTTCTTATAGTCCCGAAGGGAACCTTGTTAAGTATGAATGGTCTAAATTGAGTGGCCCGCTCAACTTCAATATTGTAAGCCCTAATGCTGCTGTTACAGCCCTGAATGGGTTGGTACAAGGAGTATACACTTTTAAATTGACGGTATGGGACAACCTTTGGGTTCCCAAAACGGATACGGTGCAAGTAACCGTGCTGGCGGCCAGCGGTAATCTGCCTCCTGCAGCCAATGCAGGTACCGATATCACCATTACTTTACCTACCAACAATACAACATTAAATGGTTCAGCTACTGATCCCAATGGCAATAATACCATTGCTTCCTATGGCTGGACACGGATCAGTGGACCAACACAACATACTTTAGGCAATGCCAATGCTGCTTCTACCCCATTGTCCAACCTGGTGGCAGGCACTTATGCCTTCCGCCTGTTGGTGACGGATGCAGGAGGATTGACAGATGCCGACACGGTACAAGTAACGGTAAAAACGCCTGCCAATCAAGCACCCACGGCCAATGCCGGTGGCGATATTACCATTACGCTGCCCGCCAATAGCCTCACGCTGAATGGCAGTGGTTCATCTGACGCGGATGGCACCATCGCCTCCTATGCCTGGAGCCGCATCAGTGGCCCCACCCAGCATACGCTGGCCGATCCGGCGGCGGCTGCTACGGAACTGAGCAATCTTGTACAAGGTACTTATGCATTCAAGCTGGTAGTAACGGATAATGGTGGACTTACTGGTAATGATACTATTTTGGTAACGGTAAAACCAGCACCCGTCAATCAAGCACCTGTAGCCAATGCAGGGACTGATCTAACGATTACCCTACCTGTTGACAATACAACTTTAAATGGCTCGGCCTCTACCGATCCTGATGGAACGATCGTAGGGTATTCCTGGACCTGGATAAGCGGCCCCATACAATACACGCTGGCCAATTCAGGTGCTGTTTCTACAGCACTGACCAACCTGGCAGCCGGTACTTATGTATTCCAGCTTACGGTAACCGATAATGGCGGACAAACACATAGTGATAATATAAGCGTGGTTGTAAAACCAGCTGCCACGGTTAATCAACCACCGGTGGCCAATGCAGGTTCGGATATATCTATCAACCTGCCTACCACGGCCACAACGCTCAATGGATCAGGCTCCACAGATCCCGACGGCACCATCACCACCTGGTTATGGACCAAGATTAGTGGTCCTGCTAATTATACCTTGAGTGCTAACAATATTGCGTCACCGGGATTGGATAACCTGGAATTGGGTACCTATGCCTTTGAATTAATGGTGACGGATAATGAGGGAGGCAGCAGCAAAGACACGGTGACAGTATTGGTGAAACCGCAACCACCAGCCGGTAATCAAAACGCCATTGCCATTGCAGGCAATGATGTAACCATTACGCTGCCCACCAACAGTTTAACCCTGGATGGCAGTGCTTCTTATGATCCAGATGGTAATATCAATGGCTACCAGTGGTCTAAAATTTCCGGACCAGCCCAATTCAGTTTGGGTAATGCCAATGCAGCTACCACTACCTTGAGTAACCTGGCAGAAGGTACTTATAAGTTTAAATTGAGGGTTTGGGATGGTGTGTTTGTACCTACTGACGATACGATTCAGATTGTTGTAAAACCCGAACCCAACCGGCCACCGGTAGCCAATGCAGGGGCAGATATTGTAATTACCCTGCCGGCTAATAGCACCAGCCTGAATGGTTCGGCCTCTACTGATCCCAATGGCAATAATACAATTGCCAGTTATTCCTGGACAAGGATCAGCGGGCCTGCACAACATACGCTGGCCAATGCCAATGCAGCCTCTACTGCACTCACCAACCTGGTACAGGGTACTTATGCCTTCCGTTTGCTGGTAACTGACAATGGAGGACTTAGTCATGCCGACACTGTTTTAGTAACGGTGAATCCGATCCCCAACAGGGCGCCAGTGGCCAATGCGGGCAGTGATATAACCATTACGCTGCCAGTAAGCAATTCTACGCTGAATGGAACAGCTTCTTCTGATCCGGATGGCAACAACACGATCACTACTTATGCATGGACCAAATTAACCGGTCCCGCACAATTTAGCATCAGCAATAGCAATGCAGCTTCCACAGCACTGACCAACCTGGTGGAGGGAACATATACTTTTGAATTGGCCATTACTGATAATGGCGGTTTAACTGCAAAAGATACGGTATTAGTAACGGTAAACCCAAGACCCAACCAACCGCCAGTGGCCAATGCGGGTGCAGATATCAACATCCCACTGCCCAATAACAGTACAACCCTCAATGGTACGGCTTCGACTGATCCGGATGGCAACAATACCATTAGTACTTATACCTGGACCCTGGTAACTGGCCCGGCTCAATACACGCTGGCAAATGCCAATGGGGCTTCCACTGCATTGACCAACCTGGTGCAAGGCACCTACACTTTCCAATTGAAGGTGACTGATAATGGCGATTTGTCGTCTACCGACCTGGTAGTAGTTACAGTAAGCCCCATTCCCAACAGGGCGCCGGTGGCCAATGCAGGAAATGATAATACGATCGCCCTGCCTGCCAATAGTGTAACGCTCGACGGTACAGGCTCAACGGATCCTGAAGGAAACAATACCATTGTATCCTACAGCTGGAGCTGGGTTAGCGGCCCCGCCCAATATACATTGGGTAATGCCAATACAGCTACCACTACCCTGAGTAACCTGGTAGCGGGTACTTATACATTTGAATTGACAGTTACTGATAATGGCGGTTTGTCTGATGATGATATCGTGGTCATTACTGTAAGCCCCAACCCCAATAGGGCGCCGGTGGCCAATGCAGGAGCCGATATTACCCTCACCTGGCCTACCAACAATACCACCCTCAATGGAAGTGGTTCCTATGACCCTGATGGTAATAATACCTTAACCTATTCCTGGTCGAAGGTGGCAGGTCCAGGCCAGTTTCTCCTGGGCAATGCCAATGCGGCCACTACCGCACTCGAAAATCTGACAGGTGGGGAATATACTTTTGTACTCATCGTAACAGATAATTATAATATCAGTGCTAAGGATACGGTGAAAGTGACGGTGATCATGCCGGCCAATCAATTGCCTATCGCCAGGGCTGGCGATGATATCAGTGTTACCCTGCCGGCTCCTTCTATCCAATTGGATGGCAGCACTTCTTCCGATCCGGATGGTACGATAGTTTCTTATGCCTGGGTGAAAACAGGGGGCACAGGAAGTTTGACAATTATCAATTCAGCATCCAGCAAGCCTGTCATCCTCGATGCAGAAGCCGGGGAATATGAATTTGAGTTGACTGTAACTGACGACAGAGGCGGTATTGCAAAGGACAGGTTAAAGGTAACTGTTCAACTGCCGCCCAATGTGTTGCCGGTAGCTGATGCAGGAAGTGATATCAGTGTAAACCTGCCCAACCCTGTTATTGAATTGGATGGCAGTGCTTCTTATGATCCCGATGGAACGATCGTTGCCTGGACCTGGACTAAAACCAGTGGGCAAGGCGCTTTGACAATTATCAATTCCGCATCTGCCAAACCAACGATTGTAGGTGTACAAGCAGGTGAATATGAGTTTGAACTGACTGTAACCGATAACAGGGGTGGTATTGCCAGGGACAAGGTGAAACTGACTGTACTGGCTAAGGAAAATAAAAAGCCCATAGCCAATGCCGGAAAGGATGTAATGATCGCTGTGCCTGCTACTTCCGCTACCCTGAACGGTCAATTGTCTTACGATGAAGATGGCAACATTACGGCCTATACCTGGAAACAGGTAAGCGGCCCTGCTGCTGCCACCATTGGAGGTAATACGGTTATCACCACGGCTACCAACCTGCAACCCGGTGAATATGTTTTTGAACTCACCATTACAGATAATAATGGCGCAACCGGCAAGGACAGCGTGAACATTTCAGTGGTAAATAATTTACGATACGATGAAAACATCACTGTCTATCCCAATCCAACACAGGGGGCCTCACAAATTACGGTTCGATGCATTACGGATACACTGGGTATTGCAACCTTTACCCTGATGGATCAGTTTGGCAGACCAGTAGAAGTGCATAGGCGTATCAAATCGCAGGCTTACCAGGAGTTTCCATTTACGATCAGCCACCTCAGAAATGGTAATTATTATATAGAAGTACAAATTGAACGTAAGAAGAGAATGGTGACAAAATTCATTAAACGCTAAACAGAAACACTTACACGCTGTATTATTTTTGAAAGCGGGATGAAATTATTTCATCCCGCTTATATTTTATATTCCATTCAATGCGATCAACTGTTAGTTAATATTGTTTCATCATTTATCGGCTGAAACGTAGAACAGATCAACACTTCAGCATTCAACAAAAAATGTGGGCTGTTAAATAACTGTTCGTAGAAGTACTTACACAATTCTTTATTACAAAAATTAAATTATAATGTAGTTAAAAATAGCACAAGATTTTATTGAGATTGGTATAGTAATTGCGACTTTTCTTGCCGTTCAATCTTTCCCTATTTAAGCTCGGTTAGTACAATAATAAGGCGTTGCATTTTCACGCGTAACAACCCCACGGAGTGAGAGGGCGCAATTATAGTTAACCGGCTGCCATTTTTCCTTATTGCCTACAAGTTTGGATTTCAGTAATGATGATGTGAGTCATCAATGTGGTCATGTTAGTTTAACTACTAGCTGACCACAGGGGATTTTATTTCATAACCAATGTGCTAAATTTCAGAATTCTCTATGAAAAACTATTCCTGTGCCTGAGCCTGTTGATCACCTTAACTGTATCCGCTCAGCAAGTACCCAAAAGCCTGACTGCAAGTAACGGCCAGTTTATTGGCTTTTACCAGTACACGCCGACCAATTACGATGCAAATCCAAACACCAAGTATCCCGTCATTATCTTTTTACATGGCGTAGGGGAAAAAGGAAATGGAACAACTGAATTGCCCAACATTGCTGGCTTAGGCGTACCTGGCGCCATTAAGAATGGCCACACGATGACCTTCACCTGGAATGGAAAAACAGAAACCTTCCTGGTTTTATCTCCTCAATTAGACAGAAAGTATGGCGGATGGCAAAACTTCTACGTAGAAGAAATGATCAATTATGCCAAAAAGAACCTGCGGATAGATGAAAACCGTATTTTCCTTACGGGGCTTAGCCTCGGTGGTGGCGGAGTATGGTCTTATGCCGGTGCTACGCTTGACAATGCCAAAGGACTGGCCGCTATTGGCGTATGCTGCGGCACCTGCCCTGGCATCAATTTCTCCAATTTAACCAATGCCAACCTGCCTGTTTGGGCATTCCATGCTGCTGATGACAGTACCGTACTGGCATCCTGCACCAATAGCGCCATTGCCAATATCAACAAATTAAACCCTGCGGTTGCTCCCTACAAAACGATCTGGCCTACCGGCGACCACTGGATATGGGGCCGTGTTTATGATACAGAATACAGGTGGCAAAATCCCAATCTGTATGAATGGTTCCTGGGACAAAATAAAAGCCTGCCCGCAAACAAACGCCCGGTAGCTAATGCTGGTGGAGCTGTTGCAATCCTTAATAATCCTGGCACCGCTACCCTGAATGCCGGTAAATCGACTGATGCTGATGGAAAAATTGTACGCTATATATGGACAAAGATAGCCGGTCCTTATGCAGGTTCTATATCCACTAGTACTTTTAGTACAAACAGTTCTACTACTGTTACCGGATTGAACCTACCCGGCACTTACCGGTATGAACTGAAGGTAGTAGATGACCGCGCCGACTGGTCATTGGACACGGTTACGGTAACTGTAAGTCTGGCCACTCCCCTCCTGCGGGCAACAAACCGCCCGTGGTAAATGCAGGAGCTGATATTACGGTGAACCCACCTACGCGCATCGTGAACCTGAAAGGTACTGCCACCGACCCCGATGGCTATATTGTAAGCTACGAATGGACCAAGATCAGTGGACCTGCTGCCTTCCAGATCATCGACCCCAACTATGCAGCTACTCAGGTAATGGGCATTACAACAGGGACTTATGTATTCAGGCTGACAGCTATTGATGATAAATACAATACGGTATCCGACGATATTACAGTAACTGTAAACGTAACGAACCCCAACCCTGGTGATGGCAGCGGCTCTGGTGTCAATGCCGGACCCGATGTTACCATTACGTTACCCACCAATAGTGTTTCGCTTGATGGTTCGGCCTCCTCCGATCCCTATGGTGGTAATATCAATGCCTGGAAGTGGGCCAAGATCAGCGGCCCCTCACAATTCACCATTACCAACTCGGCCGTTGGCATCACCACGGCTACCAACCTGGTAGAAGGTACGTATGAATTCCAGCTTACCACCTGGAACAGTGCATGGGTACCCAAATCCGATACCAAAGTAGTAACGGTTAAAGCCGGCAACACCCCCAGAAACCAAGTGTTCAGGTAGCCAATGCCGGTGCAGATGTTACCATTACCCTGCCCACCAATAGCGCTACCTTGAATGGATCGGCCTCCGCCAATCCCAATGGTATTATCAATGGTTATAGCTGGACCAAGATCAGCGGACCAACAGCCTTCACCATTGCCAATGCGCAAATTGCAACTACAACAGTTAGCGGACTTACAGAAGGCACTTACGAGTTCAAACTTACAACCCTGGATCATCAGAGTGTACCTTCTTCCGATACGATGAAAGTGATCGTAAAACCAGCACCAGTTACCAATCCGCCGATACCTGGCCGGGTAGCCAATGCAGGAGTTGATATTACTATTACGCTACCCACCAATAGTGTAACGCTGAATGGCTCGGGTTCCACCAATCCCAATGGTCCCATCTATGCTTATACCTGGACCAAGATCAGTGGACCAGCAGCCACCATCGCCAATGCCAAAGTAGCTGTAACAACAGCCAGCGACCTGGCGGCTGGTACCTACCAGTTCCGCCTTACTGCCTGGGATCACCAGTTTGTTCCTTCCTCCGATACGATGGTGGTGATCGTAAAACCCGGTCTTACCAATCCCGGCAATGGCAACAATAATGGCGGCGGCACGGGCGGTCCAGCCGGACCTTCTGGCAATGGCACGATTACCAATGCTGGTCCCGATCAGACCCTTACGCTGCCTGTAAACAGTACTACCCTCAATGGTTCGGCTTCCAATGATCCCGCCGGCGTATTCAGGGCATGGACATGGACCAGGATAAGTGGCCCCACGCAACACACCATTGCCAATAATTTGCTACAGGTAACCACCGTCAGCAACCTGGTAGAAGGTACTTACCGGTTTAGGCTCACTGGTTGGGGCAATGACTGGAGGCCTTTCAGTGATACGATGCAAATCACGGTGGTTTCCAATGCAGCGCGAGTTGCTACCACTGCCACTACCAGCTCAGTTACTACCGAATCGTTGGCCGATGCGAAAGCTGGTATTGCGGAAAACAAACTGGTATTGTATCCCAATCCGGCACAAGGCCAGCTCCATGTGCAAACCAGCAGCAATACTACGGGCTCTTCCTTCCTGAACATTTATGATATGGCCGGAAAGTTGATCCTTAAGACAGGTTTTCAAAAAACGGTGCCACTGCACCAACAGATCATCAATGTATCATCACTGAAGTCTGGTGTATACCATGCGGAAGTAGTGATCGCTAATAGTGTACGCTTAAACAGTAAGTTCATCAAACAATAGTTCTCTTTCCAATATCCTGAGAAAAGGCATGGGCCGTCACGATTACGTTGTGACGGCCCCTTTTTTGTGCTGGCAGTATATCAAATAAAATTGTATTTTACCACGCCCTTACAAACGCCTATGACTGGAAATAGATATATCGGTTTCGACCTGATGAGAACAATGGCTGTGATGTTGGTTTTGCTGAGTCACTCCCTGGCCTTTCTGCCCTTTGCCTGGCCCAGGGAATACCTCTATAATTTTATGGGCTTTGCCGGGGTGGAGATCTTTTTTGTACTTAGCGGTTTCCTCATTGGCAATATCATGTACAAGGCTTTCCAGAAAAAAATTTGATAAGAATGGCCTCAAAGTATTCTGGGTACGCAGGTGGTTCAGAACGCTTCCCCTGTATTATATCGTTCTTGTCCTGAATATCGTACTTACCATTTTGATTGAAGGCATTCACCACGTTCCCCTTACGGCCTTCCTCTTTCCGCTTTTTTACAAAATTTCATGTGGCCCCACCCTACTTTTTTGTACCGGCCTGGAGCCTAACCATCGAAGAATATTTCTACCTGCTATTTCCCTTATTGTTGTTCTTCTTCATGAATATCCGGAGAATACCCTTCCGCAGGTCATTCCTGCTGATGATCATTCTCTTCTTTGCGATTCCCTTTATACTGAGAACCGCGGCCTTTGTATTACTCGACTCAGGATATATCCAGCAATCAAGGCCAGGCTTTAATCTCCATTGGGACCTGCACCTGCGCCGGATAACCCTTTTCCGCCTGGATGCCATCGCCATGGGCGTATTGACTGCCTATCTCATGAACAATTACAAAAGCTTTTACAAAAATACAAACAAGCCTTACTCCTGGCTTCCATTACGTTGCTTACAGCATCTATATGGATGTATTTCAAGTTTGTTCATCCCGACCAGATCAATATTGTAAGCGCCATTCTCATCTTTCCCCTGTTCAGCCTGGGCTTTGCACTTTCTATACCCTGGCTGCAGTATATGAGAACGATGGATATTTTTCAGCACCTATTACCTTCATTAGTAAAATATCCTACTCCGTTTATCTCTTACATACCGTACTGTCTGATTTCCTGTTTAAATACATTTATAAAGGCAGTTATGGGTTACCCTATCAATTAATGATCTGGTTAGCATTCATCCTAGTTTCTATAGGTATCTCTGCGTTGAGCTATCGCTATATTGAACTTCCCTTTACGCAAAAGCGTGAAAAGTATGGCAGTGAGTCAGTTACCCCTGTGCCCGTGGTGAAAGCAGTGAGAGAGCCCAAATAAAAAAGCCAATCCCTGCCTTCATGAGTGGCGGAATTGGCCAACCCTGGTACTACCAGGCAACTATTTATTCGGAAATATCATATAACCGGCATACTTCGCTATAAGTAAGTTGTGCAAAGTTGGGTTTCATCACCCGGCCCGAGGCAGGCGTACCGCCTGGAATAATAATATATCTTACCTGATTGGTGGTGCTGGGAATACCGGTAGGCACCACATCACAGATCACCCGGATGGTATTTATGAGTAGTCCATGCTGAAAGCGGTATTGGGTGGCCGCGCCTCCAACATTATAGTAAATGCTGGGCAGCAATTTGGCAATACCGACACCATCGGGATCGGCTACAAATTTCGCATAGACCAGTACAGTACCACTGTCGATAATACCTTGTGTAACCTTGGTAGAAGCGATATCGAAATAATAGGTTGCTTTACCAGAACCTGTAGAGGTAGTGGAAGCCACCCAGGGATTGGTGGGCATCCAGGCAGAGTAAATTACGTTGGCTGTACCTTTTTCTCCGGTTTCGCCTTTGGGACCAGTATCTCCTTTTTGCAGGCAAAGGAAGCCGTAAGGATCAGTAGTGCCGCTATTCGGCCCGATAAGGTTGGCATGTTATTCATTCTTGTTTTTGGGTAATGATATGCTGATAAAGTTATTGGGATAGAATACCCTGTCCAATCGCTCAAACGAGTGATTAACATGGGTATTGGCACAAAATAATCTATGGTATTAGCCCAAACACTACATGAAGATGTAGTTGTAAGGTAAAGGTGTCAACTCTTTGTATCGTATGGGCAAAAAAATCCCGCGCTGCTAGCGCGGGATATATAAAATATGCTTTTGATCTCCCTATTCTACAGTGGTGGCGCCTTCTACCAATACGGTTACTTTATTGTCCAGTACTTCAACAAAACCACTTTGAATATCGTAAAATACCTGGTCGTTGGACTTATCTTTCAACACCTTCAACCGGCCAGCTTTCAGCGCACTTACCAGTGGAGCGTGCATATTCAGTACTTCAAACAAACCAGTAATACCTGGCAGTTGAACACCATATACATCGCCGCTGAAGAGTTTACGTTCGGGAGTTAATATTTCTAAATTCATAATAAACTAATGTGCAGATTACCGATGTACCAATGTGCGGATAAGAGATAGTTTTCGGGTATCAGTCATTCGCACATTTGCCCATTTTCAAATTGGTTAATTATCCCTGCGCTTGGGCCAACAGTTTCTTACCTTTTTCGATAGCATCATCGATGGTACCTACCAGGTTGAAAGCTGCTTCAGGATATTCATCTACTTCACCGTCCATGATCATGTTGAAACCACGGATGGTTTCTTCAATTGGAACCAGTACACCTTTCAGACCAGTGAACTGCTCGGCTACGTGGAAAGGCTGAGACAAGAAACGCTGTACTTTACGTGCACGGGATACGGTTTGCTTATCTTCATCGCTCAACTCATCCAAACCAAGGATGGCAATGATATCCTGTAACTCTTTATAACGTTGTAAGATGAGCTTAACACGGTTGGCAGTATTGTAATGTGCGTCACCAACAATGGCTGGTGTTAGGATACGACTGGTAGAATCAAGGGGTCAACCGCAGGATAGATACCTAAGTCGGCAATTTTACGGCTTAATACGGTTGTTGCATCCAGGTGAGCGAAGGTGGTAGCCGGAGCGGGGTCAGTCAAGTCATCCGCAGGTACGTAAACGGCCTGTACGGAAGTGATTGAACCGTTTTTAGTAGAAGTGATACGCTCTTGCATCAATCCCATTTCAGTAGCCAGGGTGGGTTGGTAACCTACCGCGGAAGGCATACGACCCAACAGGGCCGATACTTCAGAACCTGCCTGGGTGAAACGGAAGATATTATCTACGAAGAACAGGATATCACGTCCTTTGCCCTGACCATCGCCATCACGATAGTATTCTGCAATGGTAAGACCAGATAAGGCCACACGTGCACGGGCACCTGGGGGCTCATTCATCTGACCGAATACGAAGGTAGCTTTGGAATCTTTCAGCTCGTTCATATCCACTTTGCTGAGGTCCCATCCGCCTTCTTCCATGCTGTGTTTGAAAGCATCGCCATATTTCATGATACCTGCTTCGATCATTTCACGCATCAGGTCATTTCCTTCACGGGTTCTTTCACCTACACCGGCAAATACAGATACACCACTATATGCTTTCGCGATATTGTTGATCAACTCCTGGATCAATACGGTTTTACCTACACCGGCACCACCAAACAGACCGATCTTACCACCTTTAGCGTAAGGTTCGATAAGGTCAATTACTTTAATACCGGTAAACAGTACTTCGGTAGACGTGCTAAGGTTTTCAAATGCAGGGGGCTTACTATGGATAGGACGACCACCTTTTTTTTAGATACAGCTGGTAAACCATCAATAGGATCGCCGGTTACATTGAACAAACGGCCTTTAATGGCATCACCTGTTGGCATCGCGATAGCTGCGCCGGTATCAGTTACTTCCAGGCCACGAATAAGGCCTTCTGTACCATCCATAGCGATACAGCGTACGCTGTCTTCACCCAAGTGCTGTTGTGTTTCCAGTACCAGGGTATCGCCATTTGGTCTTTTCAGTTCCAATGCGTTATAAATTTCCGGGAGCTTTCCTTCAAACTGCACATCCACTACCGCGCCGATGATCTGTTTGATCTTACCAACGTTTGCCATATGTTTTAAGAATGTATTGTTTTATTAACCACCTTTTAACAGGGGGTGTTTTCAGGCCGCAAAGGTAAGGGACAGAAAGAGAATTTGGATATAGAAAGCAAGAAATATAAAAGACCGGGGATAATTGGTGGATGAAGCAGGCGGATTAAACTTAATCGCCATTGCTTATGAATCGATTAAATTATTGATTATTAACTATTTATTTTAGTCTGGCGGGTTGGGCGAAGACCGGAAGTGAATCGCTGGTTACTCAATTTGAAAGGCAGATTACGCAGAATCGGGTTAAAGGGACCAGGGCTTGACCAGGAGCTGGTGAGAAGTTGATCAGGGTATGAGCAGGACTTACCCGGGGCTTAGGCAGGAGTTGACCAGGGAAATACCAGGCAAACACCAGGGAATGACCAGGGAAACACCAGGGAATCGCTGAATAGACGGATTTGAAAGGATTCCACGGATTATGTGGATCAGACGGCGCGCCAGGCGGCGGGCGTGCGCTTTAGGAGAAAGGGGCTGGGGCTCAACCATTTTTAAGGAAATGCGCCTTTAATAGGGAAGCGGTACCCTACGAGTACCCTTCCGGTACCTTCGGGCCGCCCTGGAGAGTCATTGAATACATAGATGTAGATGGATTTCGCTGATTAAAGGGAGCGGCCTGCTTATGTAAACGCCCCCTCCCCTGCATCTATATAGAAACGCACCTTTATGCTGAAAAGAATCCGCTTTGGCACGGCCCTGCTGCTATGGCTGGCCTGTTATACGCCTGGCCAGGCTCAACTACCGCAATTGAAGATCGGGGATAAGGAAGATCCTAAAGTGACGCTGAGCAAACTATCCATAGATGTTAAAGTAGCTGGGTCCATTGCCATTACGACCATGGAAATGACCTTCCACAATAAACATAACCGTATATTGGAAGGAGAGCTGCTATTTCCCATGCCACAGGGCATATCTGTTAGCCGCTATGCACTGGATATTAACGGACAGATGCGGGAAGCGGTGCCCGTGGAGAAAGAAAAGGCCACTCAGGTGTTTGAAGAGATCGAACGGCAGCGGGTAGACCCCGGATTGCTGGAAAGGGTGGAAGGCAATAATTTCCGCACGCGCATATATCCCCTGCCTGCCAATGGCACGCGTACGGTGATCATTGCCTATGAAGAAGAACTGGTATATACGAATAAACAATCGCTGCGCTATCACCTGCCCATGGATTATAAAAGCCCCATAGACCAATTCAAATTGAATGTGTCTGTATTGCAGCAGGCGTTTAAACCCGAACTGGAGGAGGAGCCCAACGGCGACCTGCGGTTTAAAGAATGGAATCACAATTATACGGCCTCGCTTAGCAAAGAACATTTTATACCGGAACAATCGCTTACCATCGCCATTCCCAAATCATCTGCCAATGCCGAAGTGATGATGCAGCAATCAGGCGGCAACTACTATTTCCTGGTCAATTGCTTTCCACAAAAAGACAGCAGGCCCAAAGCCAGGGTAAATGAAGCCACGATTGTATGGGATGCCTCACTCAGTGGCCTCAACAGGAACATAAAGAAAGAACTGGAACTGCTGGGCAGCTATATTCAGCACAACGACAACCTGGTGGTGCACCTCACGGTACTCAACAATACTTTCCGCAAAGCAGGCAGCTTCACCATTCGTCAGGGCAACTGGCAGGAGCTTAAAAAGCTATTGAACAATTGACTTATGATGGCGGCACGAATTATAACCAGATCAACTTTGGCGGCAGTGACGAATACCTCTTTTTCACGGATGGCCTGTCTTCTCTTAGTGCCGGCGAGGAAATCAAACTGCCCAATAAACCCGTATATACCATCAGTTCGGCACCACGTTCCGATTTCGCCAATCTCAATACATAGCCCAAAAGACAGGCGGCGCATTCATTAACCTGGATGCCTTGAAAATAAACGAGGCAGAGAAATTACTAACCCAACAGTCCTTACAATTCATCGGCGTTAAACGCAATAGACTGGTGAGTGAGACGTACCCTTCGCTGCCCGAACCAGTGATCAGCAATTTTTCGCTGGCCGGGATGGTGACGGAACCTACCGCCACCATTACCCTGCAATTTGGCTATGGCAGTACGGTAACGAGCGAAAAACGGTAACGCTGGATTACAGCAAGCAGGAAGTAAGTGCTGTAAACCTGGCCCGGGTATGGGCCCAAAAGAAGATCGGTGAACTGGATATTCAGTATGAACAGAACCAGGAACTGATCAGCTTTTTAGGCAAACAGTTTTCCATCGTTACCCGCAATACTTCTCTTATTGTATTGGAAACGGTGAACGACTATGTGCGTTATGAAATAGAGCCGCCTGCCGATCTAAGGGATCAATACGACCGGCTGATCAAGCAACAACTGGCGCAACGGGAAAGCAGGCTACAAGTTACGCTGGCCAATGCCCTGCAACAGCTCAATGGGCTGGTAACCTGGTGGAACAGGAGTTTTACAGCACAGGCAAGTCCAAAGCCCGGCAAGCCCTACCGGCCCGACAGGCCCACGCGTACAGATACGGTCAGTTTTAATAACCAGGCACCCGATCCAGCCAGGCTGGAGGCGGCAGCTGATCGGTCTGCTGCCCCAAGAGCTCAATTAGAGGAAGTAGTGGTAGTGGGTTATGGTACAAGTCGTAAAAGGGAATTAACCGGCAGCATAGCCACCGGCTCAGATGATCGCTTAATGAAGCAGCTGGCAGGACGGATTCCGGGATTACATGTTACCCAAGCAAAGCGGACAGCTATTCCGACCGCCAGCAGTCCAATTGTTGCCAAGGATGAAGAGGTAAGGTCTGGGTATGTTGGTGATGTTTCCCGGCAAGAGCGGACCTCCATTGATATCAAACAATGGACACCGGAACGCAGCTACCTGCAATCGCTGGCCAAAGAAAAGGCCGGCAATCGATATGCTGCCTACCTGGCCTTGCGCAAAGAATACCTCTATACACCCACTTTTTTACTATGATGTAGCCAATTTCTTCTTCCGGGAAAAGGACACGTTGACCGGCTTACAGATACTGACGAATATGGCCGAGATCGACCTGGAAAATCATGAATTGTACAAACTATTGGGTTATAAGCTCCGTGAGGCCGGCGCCTGTGAGGAAGCCATCACCGTTTTCAGGAAGATACTCCAATGGCGGCCGCAGGAACCACATAGTTACCGTGATTATGGCCTGGCCCTGGCCGATGCCGGCAAGTATCAGCAGGCCCTGGATACGCTGTATGCCGCCCTTAAAAGAACTACAGCGAAAGCACTTCGGGCATGTATCGCGGCATTGAAGAGATCATTGTTACCGAGATCAATCAACTGATCAGCCTGCACAGGGATCAATTAAACCTGGCCGGCATCGACCATAAACTGATCCATGCCATGCCCACGGATATACGGGTGGTATTGAACTGGAACAAAAACGATACGGATATGGACCTATGGGTAACGGACCCCAATAAAGAGACCTGTTATTACAGTCACAAGGAAACCTTAATCGGAGGCCGGATGTCCAATGATTTCACCCGTGGATATGGCCCTGAGCAGTTCCTGCTCAAGAAAGCCATCAACGGCAAATACCAGGTCAAGGTCAATTATTACGGCGACCAGCAATTTAAGTTCAGTGGGCCCACTACGGTAATGGCCGAGATCTTTACTCATTATGCCGATGGCCACCAGGAGCGCAAACTGATTACGCTTCAGATGGAAAAAGGCGGCAAACAGGAGGGGGTACTGGTGGGCGAGTTTGTGTTTGGCCCCAAAGCCAGTCACGATGACCAGGCGGTGAATGGCAAGAGGTAAGTGGCAGGTAGTGAGTGGTAAATGGCGAGTGGTGATTTTTGACTGATAACATTAATTTAAGATATAGTAACAAACCGCTTGCATTATTCCTACGTATATTAGTACAGAGTCAGTGCTTACCTTATATCGGGAGGTCCGTCCAGGCCTCCCTTTTTTTCTTCCTACCGTCCATAATTATACCCAGTCCCGGAAGCCTATATTTCATTATCTTCTGTTTTAAAACCTTCATTAGACATGAAAAGACACCTTCTCCTGATTGCCGTTGCAGGCAGTCTGGCGGCCTGTAACAACGAACAAGCCAATGAAAAAGAACCCACAGCCCGGCAAGTAGCTCAATACAGTATTGAGCAGTTTTATAAAAGCACCAATGTTGGCGGCGGCGCCATTTCATCGGACGATAAAAAGCTGCTCATCAGCAGCAATGAAAGCGGCATCTACAATGCCTATGAAATTGATATTGCCAGTGGACAGAAAAGACCATTGACCACTTCTACCAAAGAATCGGTATTTGGAAATGACTATGTACCCGGCACCACGCACTTTATTTATAGTTCCGATAAGGGCGGCAATGAGAACGACCACCTCTTCCTCGATAAAGGGGATAGCAGTATAAAAGACCTGACGCCGGGCGCCAAAGAAAAAGCCAGTTTCTATGGCTGGAGCCGCGATAATAAATGGCTCTATTACAGCAGCAATAAGCGCGATCCCCGCTACTTCGACCTGTACAAGATGGATACCACCGGCTGGAAATCGAACATGATCTATAAAAATGATAATGGATTTGATGTAGGTGCTATGTCCGACAATGAACGCTACCTGGCGTTGGTGCAAACGCTTACCACCTCCTCCACCAATATCTACCTGGCCGATCAGCAAACCAAGCAAACCAAATTGCTGAATACAGATAGTGTGTCCAGCAGCAATGCCCCGCTGCAATTTTCGATGGACAACAGTACGCTGTATTACTCAACAGATGATGGCAGCGAATTTCAGTATGTGGTAAAATATGATATCGCTACAGGCAAAAGGAAAAGCTGTACAGCACCAATTGGGATGTGATGTACATGTACCTTTCGTATAATGAAAAATACCGGGTAATAGGTGTCAATGAAGATGGCAAGAACAAGATCTACATCTTTGACCACAAAACAGGTCAGGCTATCGACTTCCCCAAGTTGGATGATGGCGATGTGCAGGGCGTCAGCATTTCCCGCAGTGAAAACAAGATGCGCCTGACGGTAGGTAACTCCAAATCGCCCAACAATATCTATGTATACGACTTTGGTACCAAGGAACTCAAAAAAGCTCACGAATACGCTGAACCCCGAGATCAAAGAAGATGAGCTGGTATCGGCCGAAATTGTACGGTACAAATCATTCGACGGGCTGGATATCCCCGCTATCTATTACAAGCCCCAGCAGGCAAGCGCCACCAATAAAGTACCTGCCCTGGTTTGGGTACATGGCGGCCCCGGCGGACAGTCAAGAGCCGGCTATTTCTCGCTGATCCAATACCTGGTAAACCATGGTTATGTTATCCTGGCCGTAAACAACCGGGGCAGTAGTGGTTATGGAAAATCTTTCTTTAAAATGGACAATCGCAACCATGGAGAGAAAGACCTGCAAGATTGTGTATGGGGTAAAAAACACCTGGCTTCCCTGCCTTACATTGACTCTACCAAGATTGGTATCATCGGCGGTTCTTATGGTGGTTATATGACGCTGGCGGCCTTGTGCTTCCAGCCGGATGAATTTAAAACCGGCGTTGACCTGTTTGGCGTAGCCAACTGGTTGCGCACCTTGAAAGAAGTACCTCCTTACTGGGAGTCGTTCAAAAGGCACTGTATGAAGAAATTGGCGATCCCAATACGGCCGACACGGTACGGTTGAAACAGTTCTCCCCGCTCCTACATGCCGGCAATATCAAAAACCTTTAATGGTATTACAGGGCGCCAATGATCCCCGTGTATTAAAAATAGAAAGTGATGAAGTAGTAGCTGCTGTAAAAAAGAATGGGGTAGCTGTAGACTATGTGGTATTCCCCGATGAAGGTCATGGCTTCCTGAAAAAGAAAATGAGATCAAAGGATATGGCCAGATCTTACAATTCCTGGACAAACACCTGAAAGGGGATACTACGAAAACGAAATTGAATTAGGCCGGCAGTCGACATTAAGAAGGTGGATCACTTATTAAGGGCGATCCACCTTCTTATTTATACGAGTAGTATTATCAGCATTTATACGGGTAAAAATATATGCTCCAACCTCTCTTTTACCATCACAAAAAGCTCCATCACCCACTTCAATAGTTCATTGATCAATTCAATTCTTTTGGACGACTGTAAACGACGTACATCAGCCATATTATTAAAATTGATGCCAGTATGATCCCATAACGGCCAATGACTGTCCAGGCCGTTCGACTTCCACCCTTCTCTTATTTCACTGATATAAGCTCTTACAAGGTCTGCCCGGGTGGTTCTAAACTGGTTATTGAGCCACACCCCATAATAGGGCGCCCCCGAAAGTTGCTCAATACAAATGGATAGTTCGGCATGATCAGGTGAACCACAAAACTCGTCTCTATATAGACAAAGCTTTGAATACCTGCTATCAATGTTTTTATCCAAAAAACTTTCCATCCGGGGTAGGTGGCCATCCTTTGCCGGAATTGACCAGCCACTTCGTTCCAGAATTCAGCAAACAGGATATCCTTTACGCTGGCAAATTGTTCCACTACATCACAGGCAGCGTCAAAGTTTTCCTCGGAAGTAAAAAATTGATATAATTCAGTTTGATACTTATTCATTACAGATAGACTTTAATAGTTGCAAATATTGTTCCACCATGACCCTGACCTTGATGGCCTTAATATTATCCATACAGTCCTCCAGCCATTCAATGATGTGCGTTTTATAAGAGATCATTTGGAAAAGGCCTTGACTTTGCCAATCCGCCAATAATGTTGCCTCAACAGAATATTCACTGGGAAAGCCACCCAATGGTTTAAGGTAAAAAATACGCTTACTACCAGCCTGAATATGCCTTAAAGAATCAAGATAATTCTTATATCTTACTAATTGCAGTTGTTGATCACCCGCATTGATCTTATTCTCAATAACAATAGCATATGGATTATGCCTGGCGCTATGATTGATAAACAGATCGATCTGACCCACACCTTCACCACACCACAGTTCATCTACTACGGATACATATGCAGGATCATAATTTTCAAAAAGTGTATCAGGCAGAAGTTTTTTAATAAAGGTTTTGAAAAACAGGGGCCCCTGGGCATGCGTACCAGCGGGGTCGAGCAGATGTGCTATAAAGGGAGTGTGCAGCTTCACTTCAGCATACCTGATCTTCAGGATATTGAAGACGTTGAAGAATTCCGCTTCAGTTTGATTGATCTCAATAAACGTGCCTTGAGTGCCTTGTGTCGGCCGAAAAGGTCCAGCACAGAAGACCGTCGCTTCACAGCCTCGGTTTGTTTCAATTGCTTATACCGATCCAGGAAGGAGTAAACGCGATCAGGGAGAGTATCCATGCCTGTAAGAGATTAAGATACGAATATATACAATCAATTACAGAAAAACAGCAGCCCGAACCAAATCCATAAAACCGGAACAATAACTCTAAAAAGCAAAGAAGCCGGCCAAATGGTTCACCATTTAACCAGCCTCTTTGCCTTATTAGCCCCTATTTACCATCGGCTATTAGCTCCTCAGGACAAACATACTCACAACTGACTACTCACTTTTCTCCACCTCCACCTTAGGCGCCAGCAACTTATAGAGCACCGGTGTTACAACCCGGGTGAGTAAGGTTGAGCTGATCAACCCGCCAATGATCACCAGGGCCAGGGGGTATACAAGGGATTGTTTTCCAATACGAGCGGCATCAAACCTCCAATAGCGGTGAGCGTGGTCAGGATGATAGGCACAAACCGGGTTTCGCCCGCTTCCTGTATCGCATCATCCAGTCCCATCCCTCCTTTGCGCAGTTGATCGGTATAATCAACGAGTAAGATGGAGTTTTGACCTCGATCCCGATCAGCGCAATAAGACCAATTACTGCTACAAAAGAAAAGGTATTGCCTGTAGCCAGTAAGATAAGTACAGCGCCGATGATACCCAGTGGCACTACGGATAGTACGATCAAAGTACCACGGAATGTTTTAAACTCCAGCACCAGGATACCCAGTATACCAAAGATGGTAATGAGCACAATGGTTCCCAGCCCGCCAAAACTATCCTGCTTACTTTCCACTTCTCCTGCTGCTACATAGTGTGTGCCGGCCGGGAACGCCATATTATCCAGGTTTTTCAATAATCCATCTGTTACCTTGGTCGTATTGTACCCACTTTGAACAAAGGCTGTCACCACGGTATAACGATCCTTATCATAGTGTTTGATGCTGGTAGGCGATGACTGAAATTGTATATCTGCTACCTGGCTCAAAGGAACAGGAGCATTGTTGGCTGTACTTACATACACCTTTTGCAAGGCATCCAACGTTTGGTGTTTGCCCCGGGGCAAGGTTACATTGATATTGTATTCATCTCCATTCTCTTTGCGGAAGGTGCCGATATTGAGGCCCGCAATAGCCATACGCACTGACCGGTCAATTTCATTCACAGCAACACCCAGCATACCGGCTTTTTCCTTGTTGACCTTGATCTTGATATCCGTTTTCAAGGTGGTGAGTTCATTGTTGACATACATAGTGCCCGGTGTTTTCTTCAATAGGTCTTCTATCCGGAATGATAAGGATCTTAAAGTATCCAGGTCTTCTCCAAATAACCGGATCGCAATGGGCGCGTCTACCGGTGGTCCTTGTTCAAAATCCTTTACCTCGATCCTGGCATTGGGATAATTCCTGAACCTGCTCCTTAACTCATCGATCAGTTTTATTTTTTTAGAGGGGGTGTTTCCTTCAACTGGATAAATAACTGGGCATAGTTACTGGCTTCATTCTGGGGTATTACATTGTAATAAATGCGCGGATTACCATGCCCCACATTGGTAGCATAATTCTTCAGGTCGGGAATGGTCTTGATTTCCTGTTCTACATACCGGGTTACTTTATCTGTAGCAGCGAGGCTGGTACCCAACGGTGTTTCAATATTTACCATGAACATGGGCTTTTCCGAGGCAGGGAATACACTGAAACCAACTATCGGCACCAAGGCCAGGCTGCCCACAAAGACCACCAGCGCCACCAGTAAGGTAATAACAGGATGAGCGATCGCGCTGTGCAATAAACGGCGGTAGGAACCTCCTATAAATCTTTTCAAACCACGCAGAAAGATATTCCCCTCCGGATTATGGTGCGGACTTAAAATACGGCTCGACAAAAACGGAACAATGGTAAGGGAAACAAATAAGGAAGCCAATACGGTAGTGACCACAGCAGCAGGCAAGCTACGGATAAAATCACCCGCCCCTTCGGGTAAAAACATCAATGGCAGGAAGGCAAATATTAGGGTAGCCGTACAACCCAATACGGCCAGCCCAATCTGTTTGGTAGCCTGCATTGCCGCCTCTTTTCTATTGTACCCCATACGCAGGTAACGCTCAATATTCTCAACCACCACAATACTGTCGTCCACCAATAAACCCAATGCTACGATCAAACCCACAATACTCAACTGGTTAATGGTAATGCCAAACATATCCAACAAAAACAAACCAATAGCCAGGGACAAAGGAATAGAGATCATGACCACCAGCGAAGCCCGGAAACCTAATGGCAGTAAGGTCAACAATACCAGGAAAATAGCGATACCAAAATCACCGGTAAAGCCACTCAGTCGTTTACGTACGCTTTCTGCATTATCAAAACTTTGTTCGTAACCGATGCTCTTAGGCAACTCCTTTTGAAATTGCTCCAGCACAGGTTTCACCTGTTCTTCGACCGCAAAAATATTGGTGCCTGCTTTGCGACTGGCTACCACAAATACACCCCGCTTTCCATTGAGGCGGGCCATATAACCTTGCTCCTCATAATCAAATCCAACTTCTGCAATATCTCTCACATACACCAACTTACCATTGGCACTGCTTACGATTGTATTTTTACCTCCTCTACGGTCTTGTAATTTCCACTCGTTTTTACATTGAACTTTTTGGCACCCATTTCAATACTGCCACCAGGAATATTTACATTCTCGCTTTGGATGGCCCCCAATACTTTATTGAGTGGTATTTTATTTTGTGCCAGCTTTTCCAGGTGTAAGGATACCCTTACCTGCTGCTGGGGAAAGCTACGTTCTCTACATTCTTCAGCGACTTGATCTTTTCCAGCCGCTCCTTTAGTTTCTTACTCCATTCTTCCAGGTCCTTGTAGGGAGCGGTTTCACTTAGCAACCCTACCTGAATAATATTCACATCAGAAGGGGTGAATTTCTGTACTTCCAAACTCAATATATCCTGTGGCAGTTTTGACCGCAAGCCATCCAGCTCTCTCACTACATCCTGGTATTTCCTTTCCGGGTCAGTTTCATATTTGAATTCTATACTTATTACTGCCAGCCCATCATCAATCTTCGTCCTCAGCTTCTTCACATCATCCAGTTCATTGAGCTTTTTTTCAATGGGGTCTACTACCAGTTCTTCCATATCCCGTGGACTGGTACCGGGGTAAATGACAATGGCCGAGAACTGCGGCGCTTCCATATCAGGGTCCTCGCCACGCGGCATATTGAACAGCGAGTTAAGACCAATGGCTATCAACATCACAAAAACGATGAGGGTGAATTGATAGTTCTTGACCGAGAAGTCAGTTATTTTCATGATTAGCTTTTTTAAAACATGTTGGGTATTCGATGCGATGCTGCCACTTCCGAGGAATGACGTTCCTCGCGGGTGGTGCGCCTACAGCGCACGAAAACCATTAATTGCGTTTTCTACAAAGCGGTAACCCCTAAAGGGGTTGGTTGAAGGCAGCTTGGATATCCCTTGCTTTGATCTACCTTTTATCACTCATCACCCATCATTCACCACTACTTGATCACCTTCACCAAAGATTTCTCTGTCAGGTACCCTACTCCCTCTGTGATCACCTGCTGCACACTGTCGAGCCCGTTCACAATAGCTACCTGGTCTTTTTCCACAAAAGCAATGGTAACAGCATGGCGCTGTACTGTTTTCTGATCGCTGTTGACTGTATACACAAAACCCGTTTTACCATCAGCTTCCGCCAATGCTTCTATGGGTATCAGTGTTACCGTTTGCAGGTTGGAAGGTTGTAATTGAACTGTAGCAAATAAGCCGGTGGCAAAACGTACACCGCCGGGCAATACTTTTACTTCAATCTGGTAAGTACCGTTGGCTATATCCGCTCCTTCGGCAATCTGGCTGATAATACCATTGAATGTTTTGTTGGGATAAGCATCCAGGGATACCACCCCTTTATTCCCTTTTCCCAATACGGCCCAATCCTTATCCGATACGCCAAAGCGCATGACCCAATCGCTGCCTGCATTGCCATTCACGTAGAATACGGGTGAGCCGGGGGCAGCCAACTCACCTTCATTCATGCTCTTTTGAGGATGGTACCATTTTCCGTAGCCCTTATCTGTGCATATTGTTGGTTAAAGCGCGCAATACGCAAGCCTTCTGCTGCCACCTGTTGTTGCGTGGTAGCATTTTGCAACTGTTCCAGCGTGGCCACCGTATCGTTGTACAGGTTCCTGGCCCTGGTCACATCACGCTGTGCTTTTTCGGATCCTTGTACAGCCTGTTGTACCTGTGCATTGATCTCTGTAAGGTCAAGTGTGGCCAACAGTTGACCTTTCGCTACATGATCGCCTTCCTTGACATATATCTTTGAAATAATGCCCCCGGTCTTGAACGACAGGGTGGCTTGGCTGGTCGAAGCGATCGTACCAGAATAGCGCAATACCGGTGCATATTGCGTTTGTGTTACCGGCTGCAGTTTTACAGCTATTGCATTGTCATCATCAGCCTTTGTACTGGCCTGGCTTTTTCGTTACAGCGGGCCACGGCAAACGCAGCGACTGTAATGAGCAGGAAGCGGAATGAATACCCTATTTTTTCATAAACAATTATTTTAAAAAGTATAAGAAGCAGTGGCGCGCTCAACTTCCGCGGCCCTTGTTAAAACAGCCAGTTGTGCCAGCGAATACCGGATCTGTGCGTTGGTCAATTGGGTGCGTATATCGATCAACTCCAGTTGCAGCGCCTGCCCTTCCCGGAAACGCCTTTCGGTAAGGCGATAAGTTTCCTGCGCACTATACACCTCATCACGCAGCGCCTGTACACTTTGTAGTGAAGAGTAGTAGTTATTGTAGGCCGTCCGTACCTGCAGGCTCAATTGCTGCTCCACCTCTTTGTATTGATTGGCCAGGGCATCCAGGTCGATCTGCGATTGTTGTATTTTATACTTGTTATCATTGGCCCGGAAAGATTCCATTTCAGTTGAAGTCCGCCCAACTGGTAAAACTGATCATTGTTAAATTTGAGCCGGAAACCCTGGAAACCGATATTGTAAAAAGCATTCAGTGTAGGCGTTAGATAGCTTTTGTTCATCCGTAGGGTAGTAGCCAATAATTTTTGGTACTCCTTAATTGCTTCAGTTCTTCCCTGCCCGCAGGTACTTCCAACGATACAGGTATGGGCGTACTAAACTGCCCGGCAATGGTACTATCTGCTATTACTGTTGTTTCCAGTGGTTGGTTCAGTAGAAAATTGAAATAAGCGGCGGCGTTTTGCTGGTTATTCGTGGCTTCAATCAATGAAGCCTGTACCTGGCTCACCTGTGTTTTGGCACGCAAGGTGCTTTCTTTGGTAGCCGTTCCATTATTGACCATCTTTTCACTTACCCGCAGGTTCTCCTGTACCAGCGAAAGTGCATTGTTATAAATAGCCACGGATTTACCAGCCTGCAGGTATTGGTAATAAGCCTGTTTGATCGTTTTCACCAATTCCCGCCTGTATACATCAATGCTGGCCTTGCGCGTATGGATCAACTCTTCTTTCACCTGCCGGTTATAGCGGAGGTCCATATTCACCACCGGTACGGTTACCTCCAGCCTGGTATCATGAAAATCATTGGGAAGGAAGGCTATGGTTTGGTTTTGGACCTGCGGAAATTTACTGGAGGAGGTGAGGTCGTTCAGTGTGGCGTATACATTATTGAGCAGGTCTCCGATGGGAATATCCTGGGTGCGCCCCCATTGGCCAGGGTATACTGGGAACTGAAATTGGCTTGCGGATAAAATAAGGTACGCGCCCGTTTCAAATCCAGTTGCGCTTTTTGCAGGTCGAATGACTGTTGTCGTAGCGCCAGGTTGCTATCGAGCCCCTTTTTCAAATAGCCCTCCAAAATGGTTTGGCTTATGGCGACCTGGGCAAAAAGCATCCCTGCCACCAGTACTCCTGTGCGGATGAATGTCCATAACATGGCTAACTGTTTATATTGTAAAGATTATTTACACTGTTAAGTGATTGGGCAAAAAAAACCACCCCTATTTCCTGATGGTCATATCAATGCTTTCCAGCAACCAATTCACAGCCTGGTTCATCATAGGGATCTCTGTTCCCGGAGGTACCAGTTTATCAAACCGGTTACGGATGGACAAGGATACCAGGCCATGGACGGTACTCCATACAGCCATGGACACCACATCTACATCTCCTTTAATAATTAGCCCCATATCCATTCCTTCGCGAACTGTATCCTTCAGCCGCCCCAATGCTACATCCCCACTCTTCCACTCACAGTCTACCATTTTTTCAATGGTTTGCATCGGCGATCGCTGGATAAACATCAGGTCATAGAATTCCGGATTGGCCAGTCCAAACTTGATATAGTTCTCTCCCATCTTATGCAAGCGCAATAAAGGATTCTTAATATCCCACAGGCCTTCATTGTATTCTGCCATTTTCTGAAAGCCCAGCTCGTGGAGACTGAACAGGATATCGTCTTTATCTTTAAAGTATAGGTATACGGTGGTAGGACTGTACTCGATCAGATCGGCGATCTTGCGGATCGACACATTCGCAAATCCTTGTTCTACAAACAATTGCATAGAAGCATCCAGGATCATCTTTCTAATCTCCGTCTTCTGCTTCTCTTTTCTTTCCGAAATGCCCATATTTCTTAATTAACGGCACAAATATACTTAACACTGTTAAGTTTCCAAACAAATCGCTGATTAATTTAAGATTTAAGGGATTTCGCGGATTAATCCCCTCGCTGCCATTTCTTTCTGGGCACAAGTTTTTCCCATTAGCTGCAGGTATTCAACCGGAGGTAGGTGAACTAGTTCGCAAACCTCTGTTAATTACATACATTTGCCGCAAGAGGATATACATGGACAAGTTTATCGTTTCAGCCAGAAAATACAGACCACAGACTTTTGACACGGTAGTGGGACAGGGACATATTACCACAACCCTGAAGAATGCCATTAAGAATCAGCAATTAGCGCATGCTTTCTTGTTTTGCGGTCCACGTGGCGTGGGCAAAACCACCTGTGCCCGTATTTTGGCCAAAACCATCAATTGCCAAAATGTAGGCGCCGATGGTGAAGCCTGCAATGAATGCCACTCCTGCCACTCCTTCAATGAGGGCACTTCCATGAACATTCATGAGCTGGATGCGGCCAGCAACAACTCGGTAGATGATATCCGGAGCCTGGTAGAGCAGGTGCGATTTGCGCCCTCTGCAGGCAGTCGTTATAAAGTATACATTATTGATGAGGTACACATGCTTAGTTCTTCGGCTTTCAATGCCTTTCTGAAAACGCTGGAAGAGCCGCCTCCTTATGCCATTTTTATCCTGGCCACCACCGAAAAACACAAGATCCTCCCTACCATCCTCAGCCGTTGCCAGATATTCGATTTCAAACGTATTACGGCCAATGATACGGTAGAGCACCTGCAGGATATTTGTAAAAAGAGGAGATCAATGCCGAGAAACCGGCCCTGCACCTCATCGCCCAAAAGAGCGAAGGTTGTATGCGTGATGCGCTGAGCATCATGGATAAAATTGTGAGCTTTACCAATGGCGTAGTTAGTTACCAGAATACGCTGGAGCACCTCAATATACTGGATGCCGATTACTATTTCAAGTTGATGCAGTGCATGCAGCAACAAGACCTTGGCGGCGCCATGTTGTTGTACGACGATATTGACCGCAAGGGTTTTGAAGGCGACCTGGTATTAAATGGCTTTGCCGAATTCATCCGCAACCTGCTGGTATGTAAGGATGAAAAAGTAGCCAACCTGCTCCAGGTGGTAGAAAGCTTCAGGATCGCTATATCAGCACCGCCAAACAAGTGTCTGTTGCCTACCTCATCAGCGCCCTGAATATTCTGAACGAAACCGAGATCAATTATAAATCGGCCCGCAACAAACGCCTGCATGTAGAACTGGCCCTTATCAAACTGGCCTACCTGCAACAAGCGGTAGACATGGCATCGGGAAGCGATGGCCAAAGTAAAAAAAACTGATTGATGAAGCAAAGCCGGTTGCTTTCAGGAGTTTGGCCGTTGTAGAAGCCAAGGCAGGAAGTCAAAAGTCAGCATCCAGCATCCAGACTAAAGAAGCAACCGCTTCTAAGCAAGCTCCTGCCCAAGAGGCTAAGCTGATCATTGAAACGAAGATCGACAGTCGGCAATCGGTCCCGCCAACGGGCGGGAGCAATCAGCAGCCTGTAGCCAATAAGCAACAGCCGACTAGCACTCCGCCACCAGCTACCAATACCCCACCAACAGCAACGGGCAACCAGCAGCCAGCCACCAATACCCAGCCTGCAGGTTCTTCCAAGTTAGGTTCACTGAACTCCTTGCGGCAGCAGTTCATTGGCAAACCCATTGAAAGCGCCGGAGCCCCTATTCCTTTGAATGAGATCAAATTAATGGAACACTGGCAACAATTTACCCAGCAGCTAAAAGACGCCAAAAACCCCGCCAACCAGTCGTTCAATATGGCCACCCTGGTGATCCAGGACCACCAGACCTTTGAAGTACAAACCAATAATAACCTGGAACAAAAGTTCATTGAGGGTGAGCGCCGCGTTTTATCTGAATTCCTCCAGCAAGCCTTTAATAACCGGCAATTACTGTTCACCATTGTGGTCAATGAAAATGCGGTGATCGCACTGGAGCCTGTTGAAAAGCCGGTTTCCTTGCGTGATAAATACCTGCAGATCGTAGAGCAATATCCCCTGGTAAAAGAATTGCGTGACCGCCTCAAGCTGGATGTAGACAATTAATACAAGAATACAGAAGACAGGAGACAGAATACAGAATGGCTTCGTGCGCCAGGGATGGTTTTCTGTGCCTGCGTTCTCCTGCCTCTGCTAAACTCTATATGTCTACTATTGACCTCTTTATTGCTGTCCTCCGACTAACCTTTATTTGCTGAATACTACCTCCCGTATTCCTGTATTTTTCTACATGCTGTATTCTATCTCCTGTATTCTGTTTCTCACCATTTTGCCGTAATTTCGGCCCTCAATTAGTAACCTGAGGTATTAACTTTCAAATTATTAATAAAGATTATGGCTGAAGCGATCTTAATGCCCCGCCTGAGTGACACGATGACAGAAGGCGTAATTGCGGCCTGGCATAAAAAGGTAGGGGATACGGTAAAGAAAGGCGACCTGTTAGCTGAAGTGGAGACTGATAAAGCGACCATGGAACTGGAAAGTTATAAAGATGGCACCCTTTTACATATTGGTACAGATAAAGGTGGTAAACTACAGGTTAATGACCTGCTGGCCATCATTGGTGCACCCGGCGAAGACATTAGCTCTCTGGTAGCTGGTGGTGGCGCACAAGCTGCCGCTCCTGCACCTGCTCCTACAGCAGCAGCACCTGCCCAACCGACCGCCGATAGCAAACCAGCACCCGCTCCTGCTCCTGCCGCATCCGGCGAATCGCTCGACCTGGCCAATATGCAGGAAGTGATCCTGATGCCCCGCCTGAGTGATACGATGACAGAAGGCGTAATAGCCGCCTGGCATAAGAAAGTAGGCGATACAGTAAATAAAGGCGACCTGCTGGCCGATGTGGAAACCGATAAGGCTACCATGGAACTGGAAAGCTACAAGCAAGGTAAATTACTATACATCGGCGCTCAACAGGGCGATAAAGTACCCGTTAATGCCTTACTGTGCATCATCGGCGAAGAAGGTAAAGTAGATGTCAATAAAATAGTAGCTGCCGCCAAAGGTGGTGGTACCGCGAGCACTACCAGCAGCCAGCCTGCCCAGCAAGCTGCTGCCGCACAACCTGCCGTCCAGCAAAGCGCTGCCAGCGCACCCGCAGCTTCAATACAGAAAATGGTCGCGTAAAGCTTCTCCCCTGGCCAAAAACTAGCCAGTGAAAAAGGCATCGACCTTTCACAGGTACCAGGCAGTGGCGATGGCGGTCGTATTGTAAAGAAAGATGTGGACGACTTTAAAGCAACTGCCGCACCTGCTGCCACTGCCGGCAAACAAGGTACTGCCGCACCAGCACAAGCTACTGTAGCCGGTCAGGTAAGCTTTACCGATGTGCCGGTTTCACAGATGCGCAAAACGATCGCTAAGCGCCTGTCGGAGGTTAAATTCTCGGCTCCTGAGTTTTACCTTACCATGGAGATCAACATGGACAAAGCCGTGGCCAGCCGTGGCAAACTGAACGAAATAGCGCCCAATAAAATATCCTTCAATGACATGGTGCTGAAAGCCTGCGCCGTAGCATTGAAGAAACACCCCGCCATCAACAGCAGCTGGCTGGGCGATACTATCCGCGTTAATCACCATATCAGCATTGGCGTAGCAGTAGCCGTAGAAGATGGATTGCTGGTGCCCGTTGTACGGTTTGCCGACCTGAAATCACTGTCGCAGATTGCCGGAGAAGTGAAAGACTTTGCTCAAAAAGCCAAGAGCAAGAAGTTACAGCCCTCCGATTGGGAAGGCAATACCTTCACCATTTCTAACCTGGGCATGTTTGGCATAGAAGAATTTACTGCCATCATCAATCCCCCGGCCTCCTGTATCCTGGCCATTGGCGCCATCAACCAGGTACCGGTAGTGAAAGACGGTCAAATTGTAATTGGCAATATCATGAAGGTTACTCTCACTTGTGACCACCGTGTAGTAGACGGCGCCACGGGTGCAGCCTTCCTCAAACCCTGCAAGGTTTACTGGAAGAACCACTGACCATGCTGGTATAAACATTACAGGTTTATCACTATCATATTGAAGCCGCCGGATAATCCAGCGGCTTCTTTTTTTAACTCAAAGGTGGGTCACCCTGCTGCCCGGCATAGCAGCGCTGCAGGGTGGCTCACCTTTAACAGCGGAATTTTTCTTTATCATCATACCTTTTCTTCTGTATTCTATCTCCTGTATTCTGTATTCTGTATTCTAACTTCTAACTTCTTCCCCTCACTTCACTTCCAGCAAAGCCACCTTCCCATCCATGGTGGATGCTATTATATGCTTACTGTCCAATACCCTTACCGTATTGACCATGGAGTTATCAATTTTATGCGCCCATAGTACCTTTTGCTGGGCAGGGTTGATGGCATATACCACGCCGCTGCGCGTACCAAAAATACCTGTCCCTCTTTCTCTATCAGCATGGAGGGCACATGTTCATATCCAAAACCAGCATGCATTGTCCAGGCAGGGCGTTGGGCTTCCCGGCTGGCAGCATACGCAACGATGGTATCCTGCATGGTTTTACCATACACCCATTTACCGTCGTTAGATATCCCAATCGATTCCCGTACACGCGTTTCATTATTGCGCCATAAAGCCAGGCCCGTTTGTGCATCAATGGCGGTGATCACCCGATCGGGAGCCACCACATATACCACGCCATTCACGGCCACGGGTATACAGGCAGCCGGCGAGAAATTGATCACAGAAGAGCCGTTGTTCCATTTCCACAACAACTTTCCCTCCTGCTTGTCCAGCGCATATAGATTCCGGTCCCAGGCCCCAAAGATCAGCTTCCCTTCATACAACAAAGGGGTACTTACCACCGGCCCGTTTAACCCGTCAAACTTCCAAAGCAGCTTGCCATCATTCAAACCGAGGGCTATGAAAGCGTGATCACTGCCGCCAATAAAGACTGTATCACCGGCAATCAGGGGCATCCCAATACCGACGCACCTGTAGTATACGCCCAAAGTAATTTTCCATTGCGGGCATCCAGGCAATACACTTTTCCATCGCCCGAACCCAGCACCACTTTATCATCCTTAACCGCAGGCGAGGAAAAGATAGAACCGCTGGTAGTAAATGACCATTGCCGTTTTCCATTCTTGAGCGAAAGGGAAACCACCTCCCCATTCTGGTTTCCGACAATCACGCCCTCTTTATACACGGCAGGGGTGGAGATCACATTGGCATCTGAAGCAATGGTCCATTTGGCCTTTACCTGTGCATATTGTTGGTTTACCTTATAATCAGGCCTTTCAAATTGTTTGGAAGGCGTTGTATAGTTGTGTTTTTGAACAGCCAGTTTAGTCCAGGGCTGCAGGGTTTCTACTCCGGGCCGGCGCTCTGTATAGATCACTGAATCGGCACGTACATCCACCAGGTTATACCCTCCTACAGTGGCCTTTGCCCGCAGGTTGGACCGCCCCATCACAGCAGGTATATCTTCAAAATTCATCGCCTTGTTATTATGCCCATGACCGCAAATGGCCAGGATGGTATTGTACTGTTTTAACCGGTTGGTAGCTTCATACCAGTTATCCAGTCCATTGTCAAGCGGGTAATGATTACAAAATACAATGGGTTGCTGCTTGTCTGTTTTCTTCAACACCTCATCCAACCATACCACCGCATTGCGTGGAATATGCCCATCACTCATACGTACATAGGGCCCCGACGCACAACCAATAAAACGAACCCCATTATAATCAAATTGAAACTTATCATACCCAAAAAGCGTGGTAAAACTTACTCCCCACTTTCACTCCAGCCACTATCATGATTACCGGGAATGATATAGTATTTGATCTGCAGGCTATCCAATATTTGTTTGGCCAGTTTCAGTTGACTATCCGTTCCCAGCTCTGTTATATCACCGGTGATAATTACAAAAGCAATATCCTTCATATCATTAATATCCCGTACTGTACGACGCAGGTCTTCCTCTGCACTTCCATTGGGCGAACCAATATGCGTATCGCTGATATGAACAAAACGAAAGGGTTTGATCTGTGCAGGCAACAGGTAAGCCACAGCTAATAAACAACAAAGCAGGGTAATCTTTTTCATGCTGCCAATATAGTGTTTTTTGTACCCCGCCATCGGCAGTTACAAGGCAGATAAGGTACGATTAACAATTAAATTTCTTTAATTGCCGGTTTGTGCCTGCAGGCCATTTTATGGATAGCCATTCAGTAGTGCACTATGCAGAAATGCCCATTGGAGATGGATTCCGTATCTTGCGGCCCTATCATGATTATTAAATCTGCCAAATACCTCATCAGCAGTCCGGATTATACACAATGCCCTAAGGCCGACAGGCCGGAATATGCTTTCATTGGCCGCAGTAATGTGGGCAAATCGTCACTCATCAATATGCTGTGCGATAACCATAAACTGGCCAAAACATCGGGCTCTCCTGGTAAAACCCAGCTCATTAACCATTTTGAAATTGAGAGCCTGCCCGATAAAGTAGTACCCGGTAAAACCATCGCTACCCCCTGGTACCTGGTCGATCTGCCGGGTTATGGTTTTGCCAAAGTATCACAAAGCCAGCGCAAGCAATGGGAAACGATGATCGAGAATTACCTGCGCAAGCGGGAAAACCTCACCAATATATTTGTGCTGATCGATAGCCGGCACTCACCTCAAAAAGTAGACCTCGACTTTATCAATCAATTGGGTGAATGGGAACTGCCCTTTACCATTGTATTTACAAAAGCCGATAAGGAATCTCAGCGTGAGGTAAGTAAAAATGTAAAATCGTTCCTGGATGCCATGCGTAAAACCTGGCAATTCCTGCCACAGAGTTTTGTAACCAGTGCCATCAAGAAAATGGGAAGGGATAAAATATTGCAGTTCATTGATCAGTGCAATAAGGCTATCGCTGAAAATGAACATTGATCTTTCAATGTCATTTAGTTCAAGGTTGCTTCCTCTTTAAGGTAATCACTCTGCCGCCCGGCAGGTGCAGCGTTGCAGAGTGGCCCACCTTGTACCGGATTAAATTTTCGGTGTTCATTTGGAGGAGACGAAGCCCTTAGCTGTGAGCAGGTCACAACTTTAAATCAAAAACCCCCGACTGTAACAGCGAGGGTTTTTAGTTTACTACTTTGTTGGCGCAGCTACTGCTGGCAAAGGCCTCCGGTTTGGCTTTGAAGGCAAAGCCCATACCCAGTATATAGCCCATGGCCTCTTTCAACGCATCATTGCTCTTGAAGTGCGGATTGGTATTAATATCTGCATGTACTTCCATATCCACATCATACTGCGTAAAAAGATGACACAGGTCATACGCTATCTCAATGCTTTTAGCCACCTCCACCAACATACGTTCTTTAATTGAATACTGCTGTTTTGTTTTCTCATTGTGAATGAACATGAAACCTCCATGTCCTTCACGCAGGAAAACAATAACGGTAGCAAATTCAGTTTCGGAACCTTTTACTTGTGAGTCGGTGCCAATACACACTTTGAGGTGATAGCCTTTGTCGCTTTCGCGTTTGATGGCTGCTTCAACAGCATCAAAAATGGGTAGATCGAGCGGATCGCCGTTAAACTTTCTCCAGATCATAATGAAATGGGTTTTCGAATTTACCGAAAAATCACTGCTTTACCAAAAAGGAGTATTGTTAACCTACTGTTACCTTTCCCATCACGTATAAAGATGGCCGTCATAACAAATCAAAAAAGGAGTACGGAAGTCCTTGTTTTCATAGAACGGAGGGCATTGTAAAGGGCGGCGTTAAAAGGGCTTTAAAAAAGGGATGGGCCATTCCACATTGAAGGAACAGCCCACCCTGCAGGGTAGGGATTCCGTGTTCTAACCGGTTGTAAGCCGGTTGTATAATATGGGGTTAGTAAACAGTATAGAAAAATGGAATGATGAGCACCTTGGAGTGTAAAGGTTTTTCATACAAGTTATTAATTTAACGATCAGGAATTGGACAGCGGGGTACGATCAACAAGGAAATACGTAGCAGGGTCTGCATTATAAACGGACAGGAGAAACAGTTATTTTATAGGGTTGTTAAAATTATTTTACCCCCGTACAAGACGCTGATTCATAAACGACTTGCCCATCAGCGAACCCAATTGCCGATTGACGATTCACGATTGCCGTATTAAAACTGTCCCGTACTCAATAGAACCAGCGTACAGGCTTCCATGGGCTGGATGCCTTTTTCTTTGGCCAGGGTAGCCAACTCCTCATTTTCGGCGCCAGGATTGAAGATAATGCGCTTAGGATGCAGGGAAAAGATATAGTCGTAGTATTCCTTTTGATTGGTAGGGTTCAGGTACATGCTAACAGTGTCAACATCACTAATAGGCGTTGGAGCTGTCCCTACTTCTACATCTGCCACTTTGGTTGCTTTACGGCCAATAGCTACCACAGGATGGTTATTGGCACGTAGCCGGTTAATTGCCAGGAAACTATAACGTTCCGGATTATCTGATGCGCCCAATACCACCGTCTTTTAGCTGTGCCCATACCAAATGATTTATATAATAACGAATGTACCGGTTATTTGGTTGTGAGATGGCGAATGGTGAGTGGCGGGTGAGAGATCGCCAGGCGCTGGCCCAGGCAAAAGGTGAGTCACCCGGCATCCCGGAATAGCAGCGCGGCAGGGTGGCCCACCTTTGCCCCCTTCTACAAACGACCAGACATGCTATTTCAGAACAAATGATATTTACGCCGTGGTGTTTTGCTCACAATGTCTTGCAAGGCCTCATCGGCCTGTTGGTATTTAAACCGGAATCCCGATTTGAGCAACCTGCCAGGCAATACCCAGCGGCTTTTCAATACCAGTTCCGATTCCGTTCCTATCAACCTGGCCCCCAACTCCAACATCCAGGTAAAAGCAGGCAACCCAAACTTATGGCCCGTTGCCTTGCGTAAAGTGCGCATAAAAACCGTATTGGTTACGGGGTTGGGCGCTGCACAATTGTATACGCCTGTTGCTTCGGGTTGTTCATAACACCATTCCACTACCCGGCAAAGATCTTCTTCATGTATCCAGCTATACATTTGCTGGCCATTGCCCTGGTAGCCTCCCAAGCCTGCCTTCAGCAAGTTGAAATAAGGCACCATTACCCCGCCTGCACCCAATGTAATAGCTGCCCGCAAAGCGATCTTCCGGGTACCGGGTGTATGCTCCTCAAAAAACGTTTGCTCCCATTGCTGGCAAATACCTACCGAAAAATCTTTGTCCAGCAGTTTGACCTGCTCGAGTCCTTACCATGCTTTAAGCCAGCCCTGGCTTTTTCCACCGGAAGCGTAAACGGTCCAGCAAAGAATAAGGCATATTATCCTGCTTCCGGTCGCTGATCTCTCCATTATCTTCCTCCTGTGGCCTGTCGAGCGCATGGCGGTAAATAGTGGCCGAAGCTGCATTGATCCATAACCGGGGAGGATGCCTGGCATGCCTGATGGCCTGTCCAATAGCCTGGGTAGCATCTACCCTGCTTTCCAGCACCTCCTTCTTATTGCGGTCGTTGTACCGGCAATTCACTGATCTGCCCGCCAGGTTGATCACGATATCGGCCCCTTCTATATCATTGAGCCAATGCTTTTCTACATGCCGGCCATCCCAACGCCAATAAGTAATATTATACCCATCCGCCGCTTTTACCAATTGGCTATTATAGTTATTGTTGTGACTGGTGACTGATTGCCGGGTAAGGATCACCACATGATTGTCCTTTCCAAAATATTGCGCCATCGCCTGGCCAATAAAGCCAGTTCCGCCTGCAATGACTATTTTTTGTTTCTCATATTTTCAGAAATAACTGAAATAATACGGTATAAAAAGAACCGGTTTCCCGGTTTATGATCTAGTAGCCTGTTCAGCCCACCTGTTTCTCGGGATTCACGGGATTTACAGTGACAGACTGCGCCATGATCTGTGACAGTTTTTGGGTTTCATTAATACAAGTGATCAGGTAATACAATGCCAAAACAGGCGAAATGATCAGGAGTACAAACAGCATCATCAGGATCCCATCTCCGGTTGGAATAGAAATCAATAGCGCAAGTATTAACACGCCCAATAAGATGAGGTAGATCTTACGCATCCTGGTATTATAGGGTGCCGCATAAAAGAAATGTACGATGGCACTGATCAATTGCCAGCCGCCTACCAGGAAATAAGCGGTGAAAAAGTGGGATCACTCAACTTGTCTTCCGACCAAAGCACCATCAATAAACCCACTACGATCAATAAACTCTGTAAAGCACAGTCTATACGCTTAAATGTTTTCATTACGCTGTTATTTAAAGAACTTCATGAGGCTGCCTACAAACCAATTTAATGCATTTCTGATGCCTGGCCTACCACTTCCACCATTCTATCCAATCGTTTGGTTTCAATTATACAGGTAGCCATGTAATAAATGGCCATAAACGGTGAAACGAACAGGAGTCCAAGCAAAGCATACAACGATAAACTTACAGCCGATAATAGTAACAACCCTATTACACTAGCCAGTGTGATCAAATATATCCTGCGCAGTAAACTTTTGTGGGTAGGTGTATAAATGAAGGCATGGACAATTACACTCAATATCTGCCCCCACCTACCACAAAATAGCATCCTAAAAAAACATCTTCATTATGCTGGAAGCTAATAACCCCAACTATAAACCCTCCAAGGACCAGCAAAATCTGAACAATAGCATCTATTACCTTGAAAGTACGCATAGTATTATTTAAAGAATTTCATGAGGCTGCCTACAAACCAGTTCTCATCGGCTTTTACCAATACATCCAGCATTTTATCGGCCTGGTTGCCAAAACGTTTAATGCCCTGCATGGTTTCCACAAACTGCTTCACCTCCTTATCTTTCTTATCGCCTTCCACAGCCGCCAACTGGTCCATTAGTTTCAACATGGGATCAAGCTCCCGGCGCTTACGTTCTTTAATGATGGTGGTAGCTACTTTCCAGATATCTTTTTCAGCTATAAAATACTCCTTGCGCTCACCGGGAATACTGGTACGTTCTACCAGGCCCCAGTCGATCAGGTCCCTGATGTTCATGTTCACATTACCCCGGCTTACGCTCAGCTGTTCCATGATATCATCCTGGCTCAGCGGGTCGGGACTAACCAGCAACAGGGCATGTATTTGCGCCATGGTGCGGTTAATGCCCCAATGTGTTCCAAAGGAACCCCAGGAATCAATAAACTTTAGCTTGGCATCGCTTAATTTCATAGACTACTGTTTCAGGTATAAAGATATACCCATTTACTGAATTTTCAAATATTATTGAAAATAAGAAACCCTGCCGGCAGCAGGGTAATGAAATTCAATTATATACGAGTAGGGACAGCGGGTAAGTTAATAGCAATGAAGCGAGTAGAACAATGGAGGAGGGGGATTACTTCTTTTCTTGGCAGCCTTTTCAATGGTGTTTCCTGCTTACCTGGAGTTACAGATACATTCAATACATCTGCAAGGGTGCCTCTGTACCGGTAATATATGAAACCATTAAGTCCGGATCTATTACGGTATCAGATAAACAACATTTTCAAAAAGCAGTAGGGCCTAAATACTTCCACGTAAGCGTTAACCATATACAGGGCGAATACGTACGTGGTGCATTTCATACCAAAGGCGTAGAGAACTGTTGAGGCCTCCTTGAAGGGTATCTATGGCATCTGCCATAAAGTAAGCGTAAGCACTTACAAAGTATATTGTGATGAGTTTAAAGCCCGGTATAATACCCGTGATATTAAAGACCACGAACGCTTTGAATGGACTATCCAGCAAAGCAACGGAAGGTTAAAGTATAACCAACCAATAGGGAAAGAGGATTAATCCTCTTTCTTTTTGTATAAAGGTTTTATACATTTGAGGCGATAACAATATTGCGTTAGCTCTCCTCGTCTCCGAAAACGACCAATTTTAAGGGTAGTACAAAGGCCAGCGAAGCGCCACGCCAACTTTGGGTGCTTTGTCTTGTTATGTACTATAGGCGCTTGGTCGTGCCTCGGAGACAGGTAAGAACTAAAGTCCCACGCTTTTTATTCCTTTACCTGCCTGTCGGGACCAAGGCTACTATTAACATCTGCAATGAAAAATGTATTGTTTGCTCTTTTGGTATTCCTATGCCTACAATCTGCTTGGGGTCAATCGGTCGGAGATTTCAACAAAAGTACTCGCGTATATGAATCCGATGGAAGCGGAAAGTTCTTGGGGCTAAAGGTTAAACTTACTATCCCAACAGCTTGGACTCAAAAAGAGGGACAACATCCTCATATCCCTGTGAAGTTCACCTATAACTTCAATGATACGACCTCAATAAGTTCGAATATCACCATTAAGAAAATCCCTAAAGAGTATACAGCAGAAATAAGGAAAGGCATTACCTCTGAAAAATATATGAGGGATGTGGCTAAGGACATGGGCGCTTTTCTTTCATATCGAAAAGTAAAAATAGATGGAGAAGACGCTGCTGAAATGAAACTGAAAATTGTAAAAAATACTCCTGCCGCTACAGTCGTGGCCTATGCTATCTATTATCACATTGTCTATAAAGATTACTCAATAGTACTGATGTATATGAATGGATCTACAGAGGATGCTAAATCAAAACAATATTTTTAATGTATACACCTCTGTATAACCTACTGGCTACCAAAATGATAATATTAAATAAATGGGAATAAGCGATGTTATATCCCCTTCCAGTTCAGGGGCTTTTATTTGGATGGTCTTGTCTCAACTAATATATAATTGCCTAATAAAAATCAAGCAATAAGAAGCAATAAACGGATCACCTCATTATCTCCGCCCGGTACCGGAAAGGTTGTATTTTATAACTCTTTACCCGGTGCCCATCTTTAACAGCAGGCGTCCACAGGGGCGACTTTCTCATCAGCCGCATACTTTCTTCATCCAGTGAGCGTTCCACCGATTTGACGAGCCACACATCCTGTATGGCTCCTTTATCATCTACTAAAAATGCCACCCGTACATCGCCCTGTACCCCTCCCATGATAGCCTCCCGCGGGTAACGCATGTTCTTAATCAGGTACAGTTGCCAGCCTTTGGCCCCACCCTCAAACGTTGATTCAGTCTCACCTTCTACAGGTGCTGGGTCTTTCCCGGAAGTAGTATCCTCCTCATGCAATTTTTGACTTTTCACAACCCCCATTTCATACTCCCTGGACAACATCACTTTGCCTTTGTTATGGTAAAAATACCAGGTGCCATTGCGCTGCCCATCCAGGTAAAAACCGGCTGAATCAACCCAGCCCTTTTCATCATAAAAGGCAAAGCGGCCATGAGGCGTCAATTTCCGCCGGTCTTTATAGGATTCGATCATAACAAGCGGCCCCCTCGCAAATAATAGTTTACCCGCCAGCAGGTATCGTTCACCTTATCTGAATAGTCTTTTAAACGATCCTGGCTGTACAGGTTGAAAACAGCTAATAAGAGCAGGGGAGTAATTAAAAGGCGTACTAACATAGTAGGATGGGTTAGCTGCAAGATGCACAATCTTTCGGGTTTACACAATCGAAACCAGCATAATTTTCCCGGCCCTGCTACCTACCCACCAGCATCCCTGGCTTAATATGGCGGACAATCATACTTACGGCTTCGTTTCTCCCGGCTGTCTCTGCCTGCCCGGATCACCAGGGCCAGGTAGCCACCACCATTTTGCATCCGGTTCCTGGCAAACAGGGTGGCCCAGTTGTGGATGCCTAACAATAAGGGACCTGCCTTAAATGCGCCGCCTACCCGCAATTGCTTTTCTGTATTGTACAATACCGGCAGGTAAAAACCCAGGTTGCGCGTTTCCCAGCGTGGTGTTACTGCCAGCAAGTTGGTTTCGCGCACATATAACCGCTTATCTCCCGCCAGCTGAGAAAGATTAATGGATATATCAGCATTCACATAAAAATTATCGAACAAATACCGGTCTACATTGATCACCAGCCGGGTAGGATTCAGCACATTGAAGTTGCCGGTTAATCCCGATATACTATTTACAATAGTAGCCAGGCTGTCATTAAACCCCTCAATCCCATCCAGGTTCCTGAACTTCTTATCCAGGTCAATATCCCTTACCTCGCCTTTAAATCCACTTACGGTACGGCTGTTGATGCTGTGCTTGTATTGGTTGAAGCCGATATCTAATAATGAAATACCGATCTTCCATTCATAATCATAGTAATGTTCCAGCGGATCATTGAAATCGGCAATGATGGGTGGTTTTATCAGGTATTCCAATCCAATATCAAAGGAAGCCCCGCCTTCGGTAGTGTTTACAAAATCGCGCACATTTTGCCCTGTACTTTTTCTTTCTTCCAGCCGTCAATATTGGAGGAGTACCCATAGCGTGCAGCAGCATTTTTGAGTACATAGACCTCCTGCCCATTTTCAATGACCCGCTCTACCTCCCCACTGCTTAGTTTGGCATGCCCGCCGGCCAGGCCACGCGAAACCTTTACTGTAATACCGGCATTCAACCGTTGGCGGTCATCCTCGAAGATCGTTTGCGCATAACTGCCAAATAACTCTATCCAGCTGCTGGAAGTGAGCTCTGCATTATAGTTGGTATTTCCTCCATTCATTATGAAAATGACCGGGCACTGGACAAGGTATCCGCAAAAGCATAGGGACTTGTTTTAACGCTGGTATAACTCCGGATATTGATACCCCCTGCAATGGCGGCCCGGCGGTTAAGCGCAATACGGGCATTGAGCAAATTCACATTGGCATTGGCCCTGGCAAAACGGCTATAGAAGCCTTTATCAAACTGGTATTCGGAGCTACCGCCAGCAGAAAGGAGGGAATAGTTGTGCAGTGTGAGGGCATTGGTGGCCGGCTTTACCTGTACGGAAAATACATCTATATCCCAGGCAAAGGGGGTATTGACCATGGAGGCAGGATTATTACCTATGCCCAGGCTGCCCGCAAAGGAGGAGCCATTCACTGCATGATAATTTTGTGCAATAACTGCCAACTGAGCCATTAACAGCCCAGCCAAAAAGGTAAGGTTCTGAACATGCTACTAAAAAAAGGTTGCTACTAAAAAGGTTTACCATGCGTTTGCCCTATTAAAAAGGCAACGAACTTTGGAAAAGGTTTTACGAGGGTTATCAGGATATTGGATAGAGAAGCATTACCAAAAAACGTTGCATAATGCGTCCAATTTGTAAGCGGCGGCCAAACTGTTTTTCCCATTGCTGTGTGTATTGCAGCTCCATTTCATACCGTGTAATACGGCCATTCATAAACTGGCTGATCTCTTCAAAGGCCAGCATACTGCCGTGTAAAGCCATACTCATACCATTGCCGCAAAGCGGGGTGATCATCCCTGCGGCATCGCCAATCATCAGCACATGGTTCTCTACCTGGTTTTTCTATTGAAGGATATCCGGGAAATCGTCAGCGGCTCGCTATACAGAAACCGGGCATTGGAAAATATTTTTCAAGGAAAGGGTTCTTTTGAGGATGTTCTTTTCCATCGCCTGGATGTCGTTGTGACTTTTACGCAAATTCCTGGCGGTGGTAAGATAACAAAGGCAATATTTATTGTTCTCTATGCGGGATATACCGCAATAACCATTCTCGAAATTATGCAGGGCAATCATATCCTCCGGGAAAAAGGTCTCGATATGATATTTTACGCCCACAAAATGGTTGAGCTTATTGGGCTTTACCTGCGTAAAAGGCCTTTTCCATTTGGCATCCAAATTACTCCTTTTCCCATAAGTTCCTGCTGCAATGGTGACCTCTGTTTCGCCCCTTGACGAAAAAAATAACAAAAGCATTATTCCGGTATACCACATTCACCACCTTCGTTTCTTCCAATAGCACCACCCCTTCGCGGCGGGCAATATTGGCCAGCAATTGGTCGAGCAGATACCGGCTGATGCCAAACCCGCCCAGGGGCAGGGCACTTTCAATGTACTTCCCATTGGGCGCACTGACCTGTAAACGGGTAATGGCCGGCAATTGCATATCACTCAGGGGTACACCCAGTTCTTCCAGGAAATTCCAGCTTTCTAAACTGATGTACTCTCCGCAAACCTTATGAAAGGGGTATTTCTCCCGTTCAAATACAATGGTACGATAGCCCGCCCGCACGCACTGTATAGACAAGGCAAGGCCTGCCAATCCACCTCCAATGATGGCAATATCGTATTTGGGATCAAGACTCAAACAGTGCTATTAATGATGTATTATTTTTCAGGTACGAACTGCCGGTAATAAACTGCGAGCCACCTCTCACGTCTCCCGTCTCACTACAATCAGCCACCTGAACGCCCATTTCCATTGGATCGAAAAGGTAGTAATTCCTGCGCTATCAATAAGTTGTTCCCAATCATTTTTAACAAATCCTCTGGCAACCGATAAAGGCGCATCGTTTTTCACGAGATAACTTTTAGAGAACAACCGGGTAAGCCATTGAATAGAATAATACGCCAATGGATGCCGGTGCAGGTCGTTGATGAAAAAACCCAGTCCCGCATGATGGTTCATCCACTGCAATTGCGTGGTTAATTCCCGTTCCGGGAAATGGTGGCAGAATAAGGAAGAAAAGATAAGATCTGGTTTGTTGTCAAATACCACATCTTTATAATCGGCCGTTATCCATTGGCAATAGGGCAACCCTTTTTCCTGCGCTACTGCAATACAATCCGGATTTTTGTCGACCCCTATACAGGTTACTGCCATGCCTTTTTTTCGCACCATTGCCGGATGGCCACCAGGTTATCGCCTCCACCGCAGCCTATTTCACAAACAACAATAGCCTGTTGACCCTTTACCAACTGCCGAAGGCCTGCCAGGGTAATAGCATGCCCACCCAGCCAGGTATTGATAAAATCAAGTTCCTGCATATTCCGTTTGATATCGGCAAAGGGAATATCATCCCTGTCCAATAATTCAAGTTGGTATGAGCGGTGGCGAAAATTCAAGGGGTTGAAGTTATTACTTTATATTCACGGCAGTCGGCAATCGGCAGTTCAAGTTGCTGCAAAAGCCGGCTTGCTGCCTTTTTCAGCGATTTACTTTTTACGCCCCATTCATCCCGCATACTTGCGGAACCGACTGACGATTCACGATTCACATCGAAGCTACAAACGTTTCCATCGTCAATCCCGGTCCAAAGGCCGCACCAAAAACAGTTTGCTTATTTTCCTGTTGAGGAGTAGCGGCCATTTGCAACATCAGTTTTTCAATACAAACAGGATGGTAGGGGAAGACATATTGCCATAGTTTTTCAGCACTTCGGCACAGGTATGCAAAGCTGCTTTGTCCAGTTGCAAACTTTCCGTTACCGCCTCCAATATCTTTTTCCCGCCGGGATGAATACACCATTGCGTTACCTGCTCCTGGCCAATACCTGCCTGCGCCAATGCCCGGCCCGTCAGGGCCCCAAAATCCGCCCCCACCAGGTCCGGAATATAACTACTCAACGTCATCAGGAATCCGGAAGAAGACAACTCCCATGACATATCCCCTTTGCCTTTTGGAATTATTTCTGAATAAAAGCTATCTATCTCCAATCCCTTATGCGCGTCATCACTATGCGTAACAAGGGCAGCAGCACTGCCATCGGCAAACAGGAGGCTGGAGGCGATATTATCTACCGAAGCCTCGCGCTGAAAATGCAGGGTGCAAAGCTCTGTACACACGATCAACACTTTTGCCTTTTTATCGGCCTTACAAAGGGCGTCGGCTATTTTAAGCGCATGTACTGCCGCATAACACCCCATAAAGTTGATGGAACTGCGCCAGGCGTTCCGGGGCAATTCCAGCAATTCAACCAATTGCAGGTCCAGCCCCGGTGCACTCATGCCCGTACAACTTACGGTAATAAGGTGTGTTATGTCGGCCTGCTTTATTTTTCCATCCAGGCAATCCCTTACCGCATGAATGGATAAAGGAGCGGCATATTTATGGTACCAGGTCATACGCTGTTCCAGCGAGGGAAAAGGCTCCAGGTTCTCCGTGGATGGATAGAATTTCCATTCAGCCGCAGGGCGACTATAATCAGGAATGACCGAATAGCGGGTATCGATACTACTTTGGTGATACAGGAACCTGATCTTGCGCTGATCGGCTTCTGTAAGGGCATATACCGACTGCATAAACTGCATAATATCCTGTTGCCGGTGCCTGAACGCCGGTACAGCGGTGCCTATAGAGATGATCTTACTCAAATAAATGCCAGGTTAATAATATGAGGAAACCTAAATTGGTACACATTGATGCCAATAAATTCATGCGCATGGTATGGGTAAAATCGGCTACGTTTTCATTTTTCCATACCCTGGCAGCCCACCAGAAGAAATATACGAGAATAGGAAGCATGCAAGTTGCCAAAACCCCGAATTTTATGAATTGCCCATTGCTCATAAACAGCCAGGCCAATAAACCCATCGCCACGGAATAGATGATGGCCGTAAAAATAAAAGTACCCCGGTAGCCCAATAACGCACTAATGGTTTGCACCCCATCCTTCCTATCGGCCACATGCTGGTAGATCTGCGTCAGTGGATAAAATCCACCTATGAGTAAACTGGCTGCCGCCATACCCGTTAACGGCACATCCGTTGTTTTGTTTACACTACTGCCATGGTACACCATAAAAAGGTAACCGCCCCCTGAAAAGGATCACGGTGAGGTATCCAATAAAAGGGTATTGTTTTAACCGGATACCCCGGTAACTATAGGCCCGGGAAGCCAGGATATAAGCAATCATGCACAGGGTAAATAAATAGCCAACCACAAAGCTCAAAAGTACAGCCAGGCAATCCATGGCCACACTTACCAGGAACAGTTGCCGGGTAGGCTGTAAGGGATTCCGGACCCCGCCAATACTCCCCTCATCCCTGTCCATATAAGAGTTGTACCCATTACTGGCCGGGTAGACCAGGAAATGGAGAATAAAAAAGATCAGCAAGGCGTGGCTGGTTTGATGGCTGGTGCCTGCCCCAGGGCAAACAGGTACACCGGCAGGAGGAAGAAAGAAAATGAAAGCGGAGCAATTGTATCGTGGAGCGCAGCAGCAAGCAGTAGAAATTGATTTAAGGGTAAATATACCGATAAGCGGGTGAGATTGGGGAAGGGTTCTCAGGCTGACAGGTAAAACCGCTATCACCTTACCTGCCGCACCAGGTAGGGGCCATCCTGCTACCAAATAAGGGGATAACCTGTATATAAGCCGTATATAAGCTGTACATAAGCCGTAGATAAGCCGTCCTTATATAAATACGGCTTATCTACGGCTTACTATCAACTTAATGGCAGGTTAATAATAACTTATTCCAAATTCTATCCATAATATGGGGTGAAGTAACTCCGAACAAGAAGGCGGGAAGGGTTGGCGCCCACAGGAACTGAAAACCAGCAACTTTACCCTAACTTTGCGTTCCATGTCCAATCATTCACATGATACCATAGTGCCCTTCCAGGGGTCGGAGCAAAGCAAGAAAGAGCAGGTGGCCAGCATGTTTGACCAGATCGCTTTCCGGTACGATTTCATGAACCGCGTACTTTCGGGCGGTATTGATGTATATTGGCGTAAGCGGGCGATCAAAGAATTAGTAGATTTGAAACCCCAGGAGGTGCTGGATGTAGCTACGGGCACAGCCGATCTGGCCATCGCTACCTGGAAATACTTACAACCAAGGAAGATAATTGGCATAGATATTTCTGAAGGAATGCTCCAATTGGGCCGGCAGAAGATTGCCAAGCTGTTGTTAAATAATCATATAGAATTGCAACAAGGCGATAGTGAAGCAATAAATTTCCCGGACAATTCGTTTGATGCCATTACCGCTGGTTTTGGGGTCAGGAATTTTCAAAACCTGGAGAAAGGATTGGGAGAGATGTTCCGGGTGATGAAACCAGGCGGGAAATTGGTGATATTGGAGTTTTCAAAGCCGCGAAAGATTTGGTTTAAAGGGCTTTACAACCTGTACATGAATATCGTAGCACCCCAGGCGGGGCGCTGGCTGTCCAAGAATAAAGACGCGTATCAATATTTAAATAAATCAGTTAAAGCATTTCCTGAAGGCGAAACATTTCTACACATTTTACAACAAGTTGGGTTTTCGGATACCTCACTAAAAAGGCTGAGCTTAGGAATATGTACTATTTATTGCGGCAGAAAAAGCGCCAGTTGATACGATTGGCTTATGTGTTTACTTTATTGGCAGCCTGCTCACGCAGCTGGGCGCAGGAAGTGGAATTGAATCTTCCCAATCACGATGATAAGAAGTACTTTTTAGGCATCGCCCTGATCTATAATACCTCACGTTTTAGTATTGCCCATCACCCCAGCTTCCTTCAACAGGATAGTATACAGTCTATTGAATCACAAGGTCAAGGGGGCTTTGGACTGGCCGGCATGCATACTTATCGCCTGTCGCCCCGTTTTGAAATAAGGGCCATTTTCCCCAGTTATTGTTCTCTTATAAAAACCTGACCTATACGCTAAAAACACCCGATGCTGCTAAAGAAGAGCAAAAGGTGATGAGCAAACGGGTAGAATCGATCCTGGTGGGATTTCCCATCCACCTTAAATTCAGGTCCGATAGAATCGGCAATTTCCGGTATACATGTTTGGCGGCGCCAAATTTGAATATGACCTGGCCTCCAATTCCACCGCCCGCCGGGCCGAAGGATTGGTAAAACTATCCAAGTACGACTTTGGGATAGAAGCCGGCATTGGGTTTAGTTTCTACTTCCCCGTATTTATTCTTTCGCCGGAAATCAAATTCAGCAATGGCCTCATGAACACTCATTCACGCGATGTGAACCTGAAATTCTCCAATACCATCGACAAGCTCAACTCAAGAATGGTTTTATTCTCTTTAATTTTCGAGGGATAAACAAAAAGGTATCACTGTCCGTTATGGCATAAAGCGACGACCTGATTGCTTTGTGATAAGCAGGTCTTGTAGCGACAGTAATAAAGTGGGTATATCACTATAGCAATCCTGATTGCTATATTATCTTACATACAAAACCCCGCTTTATGAAAAAGGTCCTTATCGTAGGGAGCTTACTTGCTATTATTATCTTTGGCTGCCAGCTCCCGGCCCCGGTTTTAAATTCTTTTCTTAGCACTTCCCGGTTAACTTCCCAATTGTTCACCATTGATATTTCCAAAGACACGTTCCTTCTAACTCCTAAGGGAGCTGTTATTAAACTGCCTGCAGGAACCCTGGAAGCAGCAGGAGGCAATATTGTACAACTGGAAATAAAAGAAGCCTACACGATGCAGGATATCATTACTGCAGGACTTGCTACACAAAGTAATGGGCAACCTTTAAGCAGTGGCGGTATGATCTACATCAATGCCGTGAGCGAAAACAAGGTCAAAATAACAAAGGCCATTGCCATATCCATCCCCACTCCTTTTATAGAACCTGGTATGCAGTTGTTTAAGGGAACGATGAATAAGGACAGTACGATCAACTGGACCGATCCGGAACCCCTGCCAGCAAATCCCTTACAAGCGCAATTGGGGCAGGGCAAGCAACTATTTAATGATCTTTGCGCTTCCTGCCACAGGATTGATAAAGACCTCGCGGCACCTGCACTGGCGCATATAATGAAACGGCTTGGTCCTTATACGGGAGAGGGAGGTATTGCCCACCCCTACGACTTTACCAGGAATAACGCACGGATCCTTATCGATGACTGTTATTACCAGGAATTGTACCACCAATGGAATAAGATCCCTATGAATGTTTTCCCAACCTCACCCGAAATGAGCTTGACAACCTCTATGGATATATTGAAAATGAATCGGACCGCTTGCATTTACCCGTTCCCGATAATGGGATCATGCGGCGCCTGGATAGTTGTAAGGTTTACCATGAAGTGGCAGGAAATCTGATTGTATTGAAACAACAACTGGAGCAGGACAGTACAAAAATGGTGAACGACTTTCGAGGCAGCTTACCACTTATTACTAACAATACCACTTTACCAACTGTACCAGTTGAGATACCTGAAAACCTGGTTGAAATTATACCCGGCAAATCACTGTATTACCAATTTACCATTGAAGCATTCGGCTGGTATAACGTTGATATTTTATTAAAGAACTTGCCCGGCTTGAAAGAAAGTACCCTCATCGTTAGGATGCAGGGCATGTACCGTAAAAACTTTGAACTTTACCTTGCCATACCTGATATGAAAGTGCTTACACAAGCCGGGGAATTACAAGACACAGCAGACACCTATGGCTTTCTTACAGATGATGGAAAGATCAACTTGCCGCAAAATACCAAAGCCTGGATATTTGCAGTAGGCGAGGAAAGCGAACAAATATTGTTTGCCAGCACCTCCTTCACTACTTCCACCAAACAGGAGCTTACGTTAACCTTATCGGCTGTTACACAGGAAATATTTCAACTGGAGATCAAAAAATGGGCATCCCCGACATTCAATTACAGGTAGCAGCCACACAAACAGGTATTGAATTACGCAAGGTCATAAAGGAGCTTAAAAGTGCTGCGCAACTAAAACCAGTCAACATGAATTGCGATTGCTGGCCAGTGGTTGGACCGAAAGGTGTAAGTAGTGATCTATCAACACCCATTAAAAATGACAAGAAGTGACAGCTTTCGTTTTCGTCGCAAGTGAAAGCTGACCCCTCTGGGATATCTATAATCGCTAAAAATTCACTATCCACACAAATACTTAAATAAGCACATATTATGCACAAGCCATTGAAATGGCTAATATTTTATATATCTTTATATCATCATAGGATAAGGTTTAATGGTTAATGCATTTTGATTAGTGCACCTCCCGCGAGAACGGGAGGTTTTTTATAACCTGCTACAAGCGTGGCCTTTATTACCTTTGGGCCTCAATACTTTTTACTGTGTATCCAAGATTTCCCCGCGAGTTTAACAATGCGCCTTCCAATGTAGTGACCTATCATGCCGGTAAGTCGGTACTCGCCTTCTATAAGATCAGCCAAATGGTACCTAAAACCGAAGGCTTCTTAACCGAACATACACTCATATTCATCATTCGCGGCACCAAGAAAATACACCTGGGCGATCAGGCCATTGATGCCAAAGTCAATGAGCTTATACTGCTAAAACGGGGCGCTTATTTTATGTCCACTTTCCTGGCCGAAAAAGATGGATTTGCGGCCCTGATGCTTTGTATGGACGACGATTTCCTGAAACAGTTTGTAGCGGAACATACGGACCTCCAGGCCATCACTTCTTCCACTGAACATGCCCGTATGCTGGTATCCTGCTCAAAAGAAATAACCAGTGTTCGTGATAACATCCTGCATTATATACAGCACCCGCATGAAAATACAACGAAACTATTGCAGTTAAAACTGGAAGAACTATTTCTGCTATTGCTGGCAGGTGAATACAAACTGCTCTTCCTCCATTTTCTGCAGCAATTGTTTGATAAAAGTGATGATGCCATGGAAATAACCATCAAGGCCAACCTGCTAAAACCCTTTGCCCTGCAGGATTATGCCAAATTGTGCGGATTGAGCTTATCGTCGTTTAAACGCGAATTTGCGCGGTTATTCAATACGGCTCCCAAAGAATGGATCAATAACGAGCGCCTGCTGCACGCCAACCGGTTATTGGAAACAACCTCCAAAAACGTGAATGAGGTAGCGGATGAGTGCGGTTTTGAGAATGTGTCCTACTTCATTAAATGTTACAAGGCCCGGTTTGGCAATACCCCAAAAGAAGCTACCAGGGCTAAAACTGCTAATTTTTGAACTGATTTTGCTACCTCCCCGGGCACTTACTGAATAGTTTTGTAAAAAACATTTATGCGCCCATTCTTATTCCTTTGCTTATTAATTGTCTTCTGTTTCGCACTTACTCCCTTACAGGCTCAACGCAAGATCAATACGGGCCACTTTGTACAAACACCAGAAAGTGTAGCTACTGATGGCCGCTATTACTATATAGCAGATATTGGTAAGGAACTGAAAGCCGGTGATAAAGATGGCGATGGTACAATCTGGAAAATGGACAAAGCAGGCCGGCCCTACGGCGACAGTGCTTTTGTGAAGGGCCTGAATGCCCCTAAAGGAGCTGTTATCAACAATGACATACTATTCTTAAGCGATATAGACCATGTATTGGGCTTTGACCTTGGCACAGGAAAAAGGTATATGATATTGATTGCAGGAGTACAGGCAGTGTATTCCTCAACGATGTGGCAGTAAAAGACAAACAAACCTTGTTTGTATCGGCCATGGACATCGATAAGATCTTCATCATTCACTTATCTGCCAAACCCACCATTGAGGAACTGGTACTTACCAACCCGCTTAAAGGACCTAATGGGCTGGTATACAGTGCCCGTCAAAATAAACTGTATGCCTGTAGTTTTATTTTTGGGGATACGCCTGCAGGTGAATTGGGCTTTATTGATCTAACCGCTACTTCCCCCATTTTACCCGCCTCATTGACCGCCCGGGAAGTTATGATGGCATAGCCCTTGCCGGCGATTCAATAGTGGTGGTATCAGACTGGGTAGCTTTTGAGAAGAAAGGATTGGTATTGGCTGTAGACCCTGCAACCAAAAATGTAACCACCATCAATCAGGAGTTGATAGCAGGCCCGGCCGATTTTGCGCTTACACCCAATGGCGAGTTGGTTGTTCCGGCCATGCTGGAAGCAGGTATCTTACAATATGTATACAAGCCCAAGAACCTGAAAAAGACGGCAGCAGGCAAGTGAAAAAAAGCTAATATACCGCTTACTAAAGCGATTATGTAATAGGGGATTTCTCTATTAGCTTCGTGGCAGGAAACCCACCATCCCTGCCTAAAAAAACACGATATGTTACAAGCATCGCTGCTTTGATGCTTGTTTTTGTCTGCCTGTCAACGATAGCGCAGGAACCTGTTGCCTGGAAAGACAGTATTCAAAAAGTATTATTAACCCACCAGGCCGATACGGCCAGGGTGAACCTGCTGAATAAACTGGCAGCTCATTACATTCAGACCAATTTGGACAGTACGGCCGGTATTGCCGGGCGGGCCAAAGCACTGGCAAAGCAGTTGCACTATGACCAGGGTATAGCGGATGCTACTATACAACTGGCAATAGCCAGTCGCAATAAAGGGAATTATACGGCTGCCCTGGAAGAGTTTCAACAAGCCATCAACTTGTATGAGCAATTAAAAGCTACCAGCCCCAGGCAGGAGCCCATCTTCAGGTGGCCCAGGTATACAAGGATATGTCGGGCCATAACCTCACCGAAGAATACCTGGACAAAGGAATTGCCTATAGCCTGCAGTCGTATCAACTATACCGGTCCGTAGCCGATACCGCCGGCATGGTCAATACCTTTAATATGCTGGGGGTTGTTTACCGCGATAAAGGCAAAATAAAAGGCCAGGACCATTACTATGATACTGCCAGGCAAGCTTATGACCAGGCGCTGCAATTGATCCATCAATCGGGCAAGGGAGGCGAATATGCCGGCAAGTTGTACAACAATATGAGTCAGGTATACCTGGAATATAAGAAGAATTATACCCAGGCATTGGAATACCTGTTCAAGGCAGTTGAGTTCAATAAAAGCCGTCATAATTTATCCAGCTTATCCTTTAATTACGGCAATATTTCCAATGCCTACGTAAAACTGCACAACAATACCCAAGCCCTGCTATATGCCCGGAAAATGGAAGCCACTGCATTGGAACTAAAACGCCCGGAACGGCTGGTCAATGCCTACCGGCAATTGTATGAATCATTCAAAGCTGGCGGCAAGGCTGATTCGGCCCTTTTGTATTATGTACGGGCGGATAAACTGGACGACTCACTCAACAATGTGGCCAAGACCAATGAAGTAGTAGCGCTACAAACGAAATACGAAACGGTCAAGAAAGAATCACAAATACAAAAGCTACAAACCGAAGGCAGTATAAAGAACCGCCGGATCGCCTGGCTGGCAACTGGTATCCTGCTCTTTGCCGGGCTGGCAGCCTGCATGATATGGCTCTACCGCCGGGTAAAAAATCAACGGCAGCAGATCGCTATCCAGTCGAACCACCTGGAAATGATGATGAAGGAATTGCACCACCGGGTAAAGAACAACCTGCAAATCGTAAGCAGTTTACTAAGCCTGCAAACCTATAAGATACAGGATGCGGGAGCCGTATCGGTATTACGGGAAAGCCAGCAGCGGGTACAAGCCATGAGCTTTATCCACCAGCGCCTCTATAAAAAGAAGAGCTCACGGCCGTGAATATGAAAGAATACCTGACGGACCTGGCCGAATCATTGCTTGCCTCCTATGGTTTTGACCGTGACCATTTTGACCTGCAAATAAAGATGGACCATGAAATGATGGATATCGACAAGGCACTGCCCATTGGTTTGATCATTAATGAAATGATCACCAACTCCCTCAAATACGCCTACCAGGATATACAATACCCTTCGCTGTTGATCAGTTTAACAGAAGACATCCACTACCTCACCTTTGTGATCAGGGACAATGGTATAGGCATCAATGAGGAACATTGGAAGCAAAAGAGCAATTCCTTTGGCAAGCAACTGATCGGCGCCTTATGCAAACAAATGCGGGCCAAACAAAGCCTGGTGGTCAATAGAGGTACCGAGTTTACCATTACCATACCCAGGCAGGTGGTTTAACCCGGAAGATGAACCTGAAAAACAAATTCATGTTGTCTGAAAAAATAAACATACTAATAGTAGAAGATGAATCGATTGTAGCCTTGGACCTGGCAGCAGGATTGGAAAATGACGGCTACCATATTGCCGGCATTGCCGACAATGCGATAGAAGCCCGGGAATTGTTCACCGCCCACAAAGTAGATATACTATTGATGGATGTAAACATCATAGGAGATAAGGATGGCATTGATACAGCCATTGAATTGCTTCAACAAAGAACGGTACCTGTTATTTTTCTCACGGCTTTCACCGATCCCGCTACCATAAGCCGGGTAAAACATATTCAGGCAGCTGCCTTCTTACCAAACCTTACAGTGTTATCAACGTACGGATAGCCATAGAACTGGCCATCAATAATTTTGCCATAGCCCGGCAGCAGGAAACAGCCGGTAAGGTTATTCCCTGGGAAAAATACTGATCGCCCCATACCCGACACGGCCGATAAAGAGACGGTACTGCAAATGAATGACTACATCTTTGTCAAGAACAATTATGTATTTGTAAAGATCAAACTGGCCGACCTACTGTACATGGAGGCCGACAACAATTATGTGCATGTTATTACCCTCGATAGAAAGCTGGTGCTTCGTTTGTCATTGAGCCAGCTATTGGAAAAGATCAATTACAAACCCCTTGTGCGCATACACCGGTCTTACGCCGTTAATATCAATGCCATTCAGTCTTTCAATGACCAGGAGGTGCAGATCAATAAAGCCGGGTTGCCTATTGGCCGCAACTACAAAGAAGCGTTTCTAAAAATTTCGACTTCAGGTAATTCACCTTCACCCGCTCATTTCTTACATTCACATACAATATACTGTTCCTCACATACAGCAAGGGGCCGTGTGGCCCCTTGCTGTATTTTAGCTATTCGGGATTTAGTCAGTCCTATATGGTGGTTTCCTACGGGTATTACCCTTAGACCCCGCGTCGGGGAAATATCTATTACAACAAGCAGGGTGTCAGGAGTGCCCCTGCTTTTGTATTATAGGGATGCACGATTCCCCAACCTGCATTAATAATCATACTCCCGGCGGAACATATTCATACGAACGCCCAGGGTAAATAAAGAGGTATTGCGATCGGCTACCACATCCGAGGTCAGGCGTCGTATCAGGATGGAGGCATCCAGGTGCAGGTTTTCTTTTAGCTCATAAGAGGCCAGCAACTGGGCATTAATGCCGGTAGATTTAGGACCATTGGGCAATTTGTAACCATAATCGCTTGCCCTGGTATTATTCGTCACAAAAATATTGCTGCCTACATTGCTATTGGCCGTATCGGTACCCTGCTGCCAAAGTATCAGGCGGGCCGAGGTAGTCCATTTGGGATGCGGCTGGTAGCGGATAATACCAATGGCCTCTATAAAATTAGCTCCCAGGGGATGCGCCAGGGGTTGATTATAATGGGTATAATTGGCCAGTGAATCGAAGTGGGAATAGCTGAATGGGCGTACCAGGTTCACCTCACCCTGCAAGTCCAGGTTCCTTATACTAAAGGCATCAATATATTTGGCGCCGGCTTGTATGCCAAACTTATTAGCCCACCATCCTTTACCACCCTTGATCTCTTTCAGCTTAAATTCATCCAACATCAACTGTCCGTAAAACTGGAATCGCTTGGCTACATTGGCTTTTACATCAAGTCCAATGATGGCATTATCGGCGCTGCCGGCCTGCTGTTCAGAAGCCCGCAGGAAAATAATGGGGTTCAGGTACAGCAGATCAAAATGATTTTTACGCCCAAAAGTAACGGCTTCAAATACCCCAATATTAAGCCACCTGGTCATTTGCATACTCAGGTGGTGAATCGCTGTATACTTCCGGTCCAACAATTTATTGCCGGCACTGATATCAACCGTCTGCGGCACCAATTCCATAAACAGGTTCATATAATCCAACTTCCAGATGCGGGTATTGATCTTCAGGAACAGGTAACTATTGCCAAAATCACTAAGGAATAAGCTGCGGTAACCATTGCCTATAAAGTTCTTATCATAGCCAAACTGGAAATCAAGGTATTTAGCCGCCGTGAAGTTGATAGAGCCCCGGGCATCAATATAATCAGTGGCCGTGGTTTTAAAATCTTTGTAAAAGCCCACGCCCGGTACTGCATCCATGGCCTTGATACGCTGTTGTACAAACAAAGGCCCTCTTTCCTGGTTGTCGGTAAAATAAGCCGAAAAGCCCAGTCGTTTGGCTATCATACCCCGTATTGCAATCCCCTTGGCGTTTAAAAATATCCGTTGGTCCGTATTATCACTTTCTATGGATTGTTGTTGCTGTATGACCGGGTTCACCGCCAGGAAAAAATCCTTTTCATTTACTTCCAGAAAATTGGCCTTCGTTTTATAAAAGGTATTCCAGATAGGTCGCTTACTGGCAAAACCCGTTGTATCGCCTTGCACCCATTCTGAATTATTCATGAACAGGCTTCTTAGTTTGTACTGGTCCACAGCCGATAACAGGGTACCCCCTGCTTTTTGCAGGGAATCGGCATATTCGCCCGCTCTTACTGCCAACCGCCGGCTCAATGGTTTAAGGGTCGAAACATTGAGGTCCGTATTATTCTGCAGCTTGATTTCCAGCCTGTCCAATATAGCCTGGTGCTTATTTCCCTGTGGCAGGTAACCAGACTGTGCCAATGAAATAGCAGGAAACAATAAAACGGATAGCCGGAGAATGGATTTTGCGATAAATTGCATGTTCGATTGTTTAAAATAGGTGCGTTTAGGGGCGCATGCCCCGGAGCCGTGTTATCAAGAGAATTTCACGGAACTATAAGTTAGCAAAAAACATACTATTCAGAATTCAAGATATGCAAAATTACCTGATTAAGAATATTACAGTAGTCAACGAGGGCAAGTCGGTAGTCAATGATGTATTGATTAAGGACGGACGAATTGAAAAGATTGGCAGCTCTATTCAGCCCGGCTTCGCTGTTACAGAAATAAACGGCGAAGGAAAACATTTATTACCTGGCGTTATCGACGACCAGGTGCATTTCCGGGAACCAGGCCTTACCCATAAAGCCAGGATCTATACCGAATCCAAAGCCGCAGTAGCCGGCGGCATTACCAGCTTTATGGAAATGCCCAATACCATGCCCCCGGTATTTACCCAGCAATTGCTGGAGGATAAGTACAACATTGGTGCCAACACCTCCCTGGCCAACTATTCGTTTTTATGGGCACCAGCAATGACAATACGGAAGAGGTGCTTAGAACAAACGACCGTAAAAAGGATATCTGTGGTGTAAAGATTTTCATGGGCTCCTCTACAGGTGGCCTGCTGGTTGACAATTACCTGACGTTGGATAAGATCTTCGGCGGTAGTGAAGTGTTGATCGCTACCCATTGTGAAGATGAGAAGATCATCAAGGCCAACCTGGAACGCATCAAAAGAAAAAAGCACGCTGGAGCCTGCTGATCATCCACTGATCCGTGATGAGAATGCCTGCTTTGAATCGTCCTTAACAGCTATCCAGTTTGCCAAAAACACAATAGCCGCCTGCACATACTTCATATCAGCACCGAAAAGGAGTTACAGCTTTTCACCAATATGATACCCCTCGACCAGAAGCGTATCACCACCGAAGTATGCGTACATCACCTTCATTTTACCAGTGATGATTATGCTACCCTGGGCAATCGCATTAAATGCAACCCGGCTATCAAAGCTCCCCATAACCGCAAAGCCTTATGGGAAGCCCTGCTGGACGACCGGTTGGACGTTATTGCCACCGATCATGCCCCGCATACGCTGGAAGAAAAATGGTTAGAGCGCCTACCTGATGGTAGTTTACAACCCCTGGCCGGCCATGGTTATGAAAAATCACATGCTGGCCTGCCATTGGTACAGCACTCCCTGCTTATGATGTTGCATTACGTGCAACAAGGCGCTATCTCTATCGAAAAAGTAGTAGAGAAAATGAGCCATGCCGTGGCTACCTGTTTTCAGATTGCTGACCGTGGTTATATACGGGTAGGCTACCGGGCCGACCTGGTGATTGTAGACCTGCAACAACCTTCTACCGTTACCCCCGCCAATCTATTGTATAAATGCGGCTGGAGCCCCTGGAAGGCGTTACTTTCCCGGCTACAGTAACCAATACTTTTTGTGAATGGCCACCAGGTTTATGGAAATGGGGTATGGGATGAATCTAAGAAGGGACAACGTTTATCATTTGATCGATAAATAACTTAAATTGTCCGGGCACTATGGAATTAGACAACACCACCTACAACGACCTATCCATTTTTCAGCATGAAGAAGAGTTCTCTATTTTTCACAAGCTGAATTTTACCCGTACTACCGAAGGCCGGGAGTGGCTGTTGAAATTCTTCAGTAATCCCTTTAGTGAGCTGCGCCAGATCCAGGAAACCCAGCAGATCATCCGCACCATTTACAACAATATCAATGACTGGCCACTCACCATTACCAATGGTACTGTAATGGTTATTGAGCGGTTTTACGACAGCAATATTGATGCAATGCCCGGGGCCAACTTATTAAATGCCCTGACCTATAAAGTATTTCATGCGGCCGACTTTTCACTGGTGCGGTACTCTCTTTCCCATTTTGCCGATTTTGTCCGGGGCCTGCACCAATTGATTGAATTGTTCGAGAAAAATGAGGCCCCGGTACTGATCCGCTCCTACCTCCATCGCGCCAAAGACCTGATGAACAGGAAGGAGATCCATGAATTGCGCCAGGTACCGGCAGGCACTAAATTCACCCCCACTCAAACGATCTATTTCGGCGCCTATATCAGGGATCATTTTAAAGCCCAGGTATTTGAACTGGTCAATATCTATGGCCGCTTTGATGCCTGGTATTCCATGGCCACTGCTATGCAGCGTTATCAGCTTTCTTTCCCGGATTTTGTGGTTCAGGAACAACCGCTGATCGACGCCAAACAACTGTACCATATCCTGCTGCCCACCCCGGTACCGTATGATGTGCAGATGAGTAAAGAAAGCAATTTCGTTTTCCTTACCGGGGCCAATATGGCCGGCAAAAGTACTTTCATCAAGGCGGTAGGTACCGCCGTATTCCTGGCACACCTGGGCATGGGTGTACCCGCCGCGGCTATGCGGTTAACCACCTTTGATGGCTTGCTGAGCAATATCAATGTTGTTGACAATATCGTAAAGGGAGAAAGCTATTTCTTTAATGAGGTACAGCGCATCCGCAATACCATTGTCAAGATCAATGATGGCCGTAAATGGCTGGTACTGATCGACGAGCTATTCAAAGGCACCAATGTACAGGATGCCATGAAGTGCTCCTATACGGTGATCCAGGGATTGATCAAAATAAAGAGTGCCCTCTTTATCCTCTCGACCCACCTGTATGAAATAGGTGAAGAACTTAGAAAGTATCCCAATATCTCATTCCGGTATTTTGAAACCACGGTGAATGGAGACCAATTGTATTTCAGCTACCAACTAAAAGAAGGCATCAGTAATGACCGCCTGGGCTACCTGATCCTGAAACGGGAGAAAGTAGTGGAATTGTTGGAACGGTTGTGACCGCTCTTCACTATGCCATCCGATATTTCAGGTTTTCCTATATCTTCATCAACAAATCCCCGGCATGAAGAAAATTGGTATCCTGGTACTGGTATTGGCAGCTATGCATCATTCCCTGGCACAAATGCCCGGCGCTCCTATTGATGTACAGCATTATACGTTTGCAGTTACTGTAAATGACGACAACAACAGCATACAAGGCAAAGCAAGCATTGAAGTACTGGTACTAAAAAATATTCCTGCCCTCACCTTTGAATTGGTATCCAAACGCGCTGATGGAAAAGGAATGACGGTACAGCAAGTGACGGAAAACGATAAGCCCATTACCTTTCGTCAATCCGGCGATTCCATCCACCTTGATCTGATAGCAAAAGCAGGAGAAAAGCGAGTGGTAGCCATTACGTACGAAGGTATCCCCGCCGATGGCCTCATCATTGCCAACAATAAATACAAGCACCGGGGCTTTTTGCCGACAATTGGCCCAACCGCGCACGTAACTGGCTGCCCTGCATTGACCATCCTGCCGATAAAGCCCCTGTGGATTTCCTGGTTACAGCCCCCAACCATTACCAGGTAGTGGCCAATGGCATACAGGTAGAAGAAACATCGCTTCCCAATAACCTTAAGCTCACCCATTATAAAGAGACTACTCCCCTGCCCATGAAGATCATGGTTATTGGGGTGGCGGATTTTGCCGTACAGTATGCCGGAGATGTACAATGTATTCCTGTATACAGCTGGGTATACCCGGAGAACAAAGACAAGGGCTTTTACGATTATGCACAGGCCACGGAAATACTGCCCTTCTTTATCAAAAATGTAGGCCCCTATGGCTATAAAAAGCTGGCCAATGTGCAGTCCAAGACCATGTTTGGCGGCTTGGAAAATGCAGGCGCTATCTTCTATTCCGAAAATTCTGTAACGGGTACCCGTAAATCGGAATCCCTGCTGACACATGAAATAGCCCACCAATGGTTTGGCGATATGGCCACAGAAACTGAATGGGCGCATATATGGCTTAGCGAAGGCTTTGCCACCTATATGACCATCCTGTATTTTGAAAATAAATACGGACAAGATACGGCCCGTAAGATGTTATTGGAAGACCGTAGCCAGGTGATAGCCTATACCAGGAAAACGAAGAAACCGATCGTCGATTCATCTGTTAAAGACTATATGGCCTTGCTCAATCCCAACTCCTACCAAAAGGGAGGATGGGTATTACATATGCTACGTGACCAGTTGGGTGATGAGATGTTTTGGAAAGGCATCCGTGCCTATTATGCCAAGTTCAGTGGTAAAAATGCCAGCACAGACGACCTGCGCAAAAGCATGGAAGAGGTTTCGGGTCGCAATCTTAAGCCCTTTTTTCAACAATGGTTGTATACACCCGGCCACCCGGTACTGGCTATGAACTGGCAATACAATAAGGATAAAAAAGCAGTATCGTTTACTGTTCGCCAGGAGCAGGATACGCCTTTTCAATTCCCCTGAGCTATCCTTTTATGGAAAAGACCATACTTTCCTTTTAATAAAACGATATCCATAAAAGATAAAGAAACCACCCTACAGCTACCCGTCAACAGCCAGGTAGAAGAGATACTACCCGACCCAGGTACCAAGCTATTGTATGAAGGGGCCATAAAAATTAATTGCCTACTGCGGCTGTTTCCTGCATTTGATACCTAACCGCTGCACCATGTATTATTTATTTTATTTATCTTTCTGCTCCAACCAGTAAGATAAATAGCCAATATTCATGCTTGTAAAAACCTTTGGAAGCGCCGTGTATGGCGTTGAAGCCATTACTATTACTATAGAAGTAAATGAAATGAGTGGGGCCGAATATTATATTGTAGGTCTCCCCGACAATGCAGTAAAAGAAAGTCTCCAACGCGTGGAAAGCGCTCTCAAAACCAACAATTACTTTATGCCCAGGCGCAAACTGGTGGTCAACCTTTCGCCTGCCGACATTAAAAAGACCGGCTCCGCCTTCGATCTGGCCATCGCTGTTGGCACCCTGGCAGCTTCAGAACAATTACTTCATCCTGAAAAATTAAAAGAGTATGTGATCATGGGAGAGTTGAACCTCGATGGTTCTATACAACCCATCAAAGGAGCATTGCCCATTGCCATCACTACCCGCAAAGAAGGTTTCAAAGGGCTTCTATTACCCCGGCAAAATTGCCGGGAAGCAGCCATTGTTGATGGCCTGACTGTATATGGTGTGAGCCATATCAATGAGGTCATTCAATTTTTCCAGGATGAACAATCCTTACAGCCTGTCATAGTGGATACTCGGGACAGCTTTTTACTGACCAGCATAATTTTGATTTTGACTTCACCGATGTAAAGGGACAGGAAAACATCAAACGGGCCATGGAAATCACCGCTGCAGGTGGCCACAATGCTATTTTAGTAGGGCCACCGGGTGCAGGCAAAACCATGTTGGCAAAACGATTGCCCACCATATTGCCACCACTGTCTTTACAAGAAGCCCTGAAACCACCAAGATCCATTCGGTAGCAGGTAAGCTGCCTCATAACGCCATGTTAATTGCTAAACGCCCTTTTCGCTCCCCACATCATACAGTGAGTGATGTAGCCCTGGTAGGCGGTGGCGGCGTACCCCAGCCTGGTGAAATATCGCTGGCCCATAATGGAGTCTTATTCCTGGATGAATTGCCCGAATTCAAAAGAACGGTATTAGAAGTAATGCGGCAACCTATTGAAGAACGGAGGGTAACCATCTCCCGGGCAAAAATGGTGGTTGATTTTCCGGCGAGCTTTATTCTCGTAGCTGCTATGAACCCTTGTTTATGCGGTTTTTATAACCATCCAACCAGAGAATGTACTTGCCCTCCAGGGCATATTCAAAAATACCTAAGCAAAATATCTGGCCCCTTATTAGACAGGATTGACCTTCATGTAGAAGTTACACCCGTAGCCTTTTCAGAGCTAACGGTTCAAAAGAATGGAGAGACATCTGCCATTATCAGAGCGCGCGTTATCAAGGCCAGGGAAATTCAGGCTGCCCGTTTTAAAGCCTCCACAGGTATATATTGTAATGCACAGATGAGCAGCAGGCAATTAAAACAAATATGTACAATCAACACGTTAGGGTTACACTTACTTAAGACAGCTATGGAGAAGCTTCATTTATCTGCCCGTGCTTATGACCGGATACTAAAGGTAAGCCGTACCATTGCCGACCTGGCCGGCGCTACAGATATTAAACCCGAGCATATTGCCGAAGCTATCCAATACCGAGGTCTGGACAGGGATGGATGGGGAAAATAACCGGAACCGTCTCTTGTGAATGAAAGATTAATTCAAGCTTCTGAAAGATGTAGCCCATTTTTTAGGTGCTTCTACCTCTTCAGTTTTAATGTCATCAGGGAAGAATTTGGAGAAGAGCATCTTAAAGGTTTGCCCTGCTGTTTTGCGTACAATACGCATATCCAGCCAAAAGTTGGCATTGCGGATGTAGAAGGCGTCAAACTGGTAACGATGAAAGATGCTTTCAAAGTTCTTGGTAGGGCCGCGATAACCTTTTACCTGAGCTAAGCCGGTAATACCAGGTTTAACTGTATTTCTGAATTTATAGTTGTGAACCACATCAGAAAAGGTTTTGCAGTCCGAGTGCATATGGGGTCTGGGACCTACAATGCTCATATTTCCAATAAGTACATTAAAGAACTGTGGAAATTCGTCCAGGTTTGATTTACGCAGGAAGTTACCTACCCGGGTAATACGGTTGTCATGTTCCGTAGCCTGCTTTACATTGGCCTGGTCATTTACAACCATTGTCCTGAATTTCAGGCATTTAAAGCTTTTTCCCCAACGGCCAACGCGGCGCTGAACAAAGAAAACAGGCCCTGATGAGTCGAGTTTTATCAGTAAAGCAATAATGGGAAATAACCAGCTTAAAAGGAATATAATAACCAGAGAAGAAAGTACAATATCAAATATACGCTTGATTAAGAAGTAATTACGCTTCTCAGTAAGATAAGTTCTTAAGGCGGTAGTGTCAACAAAAGGCCCTGTCTTTTTTTCAAAGGACTGGACTTTGGAAAAGGTCGTTATCATCATCGTTAATAGTGCTTTTCCTCCCCAAAAGGGAAGGCCATTCAATAATAATTTGTTTCTACTTACGCCTTTCTAGCTGCAAAGAAAGCAAATTTTGCTAACATTCAAGACTACGTATCCATTAGATTTGTTAAAAATTTAAGAAACCCCGGATAACCCGAATATTTACTAACTGACAACGGGCTGAATATAAACGTTGCGCTTCAGAATTTATTTTTGGCCCGCAATTTATTAGGATATGCCCACCGGATAGAATACAAGGCATATAGCAGTTGCCCATTGATACATTGCTTTCAAATTGCATGCCTTGTAAAAGGGATCCCATGCACTTAGTTGTTCTTGTATAATACGATTGATTTGGTCAGAAAAAGAGCTTTTCTCTCCAAACGCTACCAGTTGAAAAGAGACGCTTCATTTCTGATGGAGTTAACAGTCTAACCTCTGCAACCCTGCGTTGGGCACGGATCTTATCCTTTAACCTTGGATAATGCCCCAATGAAAAATTGTTGGTGAGAAACACTTTCAGTTTCGTTGGAAAATACTGGAAAAATGGAAACAACCAATGTGGCTCAAAAGGGAAATAATAATTGGGTGTTTGAACATAATATGCCTTACCTACCCGCTGTATCTCATCTGCCATCTTTTTTGATTCTCCAGGGTAAATAGATGCTCAATTACAGAATTTGAAAACACAATATCGAATGACTTATCCTTAAACTCTTTCAAATCTGTAGCATCGCCAACCACACTCGAAAAACCTGGCAATACTACCGGCTCGGCTTCAAGGTTTAAAAGCGTAATATGTATGTCCTTGTTATTAATGAAGCCCATTTGCTCCCAATATGACTGATGTCCACCAATATCCAAAATTTGCAAGGGCTTAGGCACCCTTTCTATTAGATCGGAGAAAAATTTAAATCTCTTTCGCCTGAAATATTGGTTGATAGAAGCACTGTTCCGTGGATCAAATTTTTTGATTAACATTTTAAACATATTAGGGAGAGGTTTTAGGAAATACTTAAAGCCTGGGTTGGAGCGGCAAGGCTATTTGCTAATATTTTTTTAAATATGTATCACCAAAATCAGTGTTTATAACGGAATACTAATTTTGCCTATTGATCAGCATAAAGACACTGACCAACACATGGAAGAAATAATACTTATTTCATCAAACAACTGATAAATAGATAATTAAAAAGCTGCTAGCACAAGTTGCGAAGCATACAGCAGGGAGGATGCGCCTGCTTTTTCCAGGAAACTGAATACGAGAAAAGGCTGTTCTACTCATAATAAAATAGGTACTTGTCCTTCCCTCAATAAGGAAAGAATGTTAAAAAGATTTCACCTTTCGCCTTTCTATGCCGCAAAGAAAATGAATTTTACAATATGCAAAATCAATCTCCAGAAATTTCATATCCCTGTAAATCACATGCCAATAAATCATTATGCCTACAAGACCTTAATTGACCATTTTATGCTGTTTCTTAAATGTTTGATGTTACTTTTGTCCCCATTTTAAAGGCGCACGCATAAAATCTGATGATGTTAAAGAGGTTACTGTATATAGCTGTTTTTACTGGTTTGGGGCAATTACTGACCATCTTTACGCTTAAGTATATAGGGCAGCAGGGTTACTCAACACAACTAAAAGCTATTGCTGAAATAGATTCCCTGTTCTTTTTCATTATTACCGTAATTGGCTTAGGGCTGCAGTCTACTGCCATGCGCGATCTGGCACTATCAGAGGATTGGAAAGAGAAATACCATAAAACCCAATCAGCCCGTTTTATGTTGGGTATTCTTCTGATGAGCCTCTCATTTTTAGCTTTCTTTAATAAATTTTACCTGATCTTTCTGCTGTCTCCCTGCTGGCATGGAATGGTGATTATGCCCTGTACTCCAAAGGGTATTCAGTAACGGCCGCTTTTATCGCTTTTCTACGATTACTCATTCCCTTCACCCTATTAGTCATCTTTTCATATAAATCACCAGAACTCCTTCCGCTGGTATACATAGCAGCTTTAATAGTCATTTACCTTGTTAGCAATATTTATATTTCGAAGATCCTTAACGCCCCTGTTTTTTCTTTCCCTCACCTCAAAGATCTTTGGCTATACGCCCAAAGCCTACCCCTTGGAATAGTGGTACTATCGCTGTATTTTATTGGGTTAGGGCTCATTTTAGTCATCCCGTATTTTTATACCATTGAAGTAGTTGCCGTTGCTTTTGCAGGCCTTAAGTTTTATATGATTTTCAAAGGCGTATTAAGGATAATTCATCAAACCTTTATTAAGGAAATGATGGATTATGATATATGCTTCAAGGTAGATCAACTATCAAGCATTATCGGACTCGCATTCTGTTGCTTTATAATTTGTTATCCAACCACATTTATAAGCCTCTTTTTTGGAAATAAATACATCCCTCATAAGGCCTTTTTATACTATTGGGGATTGCAGGCCTCGTTTACTCCATGTTTTCAAGTTTAATAATCAAGGCTATGCTTGAAAAGAAGGATATACCTTACGCCGTAATATCATTATGTTCTGCCTTGTTTACCATTCTAATTTCCATAATTTTCTCCTACTTCTGGCAGGCCCCTTTGCTATTGGTATTAGCCTGGTAACTGGTGAAATTGCCTTTGCAATTGGCATGCTGGTGCTAATTAAACGTCCCGTAATATTAACAGAGCGGGTAGTCTTTTTACTGAAAAATCTGTTATTTGTCGGAGTTCCGGTTTTATTACGATTTTTGGTGGGCGATGCCCCCGTTTCTTTGTAATAGCCCTTGTCCTATTTTCATGCCTGGTAGCAATTATTCATTACAAATCATTCAATGCTTCATTACAAGTCTAAACCCAAACCGGGCTCCTATAAAGCCTCAATTCAATATTCACAGCTTTAATCCTCAAGTACATTATATTTGCTCTGAAAAATAATTCAATTAACCTATATGTTAGTCCAAATTGCTAATAGAATTGCAGGGAAATTCGGATACAAGATTAAAATAGAAAAAAAGAAGTCTCCTCCCGATATATATGGCGATGCCCGGTTTTTACGGTTATATGAACAATGTAGCGGGTATACGATGACAAGTATTGAGAGGATGTATAGCTTGTATCAGTCTCTAAATTATGTTCTTGACAATAATATTCCAGGCGACTTGGTTGAGTGTGGCGTTTGGAAAGGCGGCAGCTCAAGGTTAATGGCGCTTTTACTAAAAGAACGCAATGTAACAAACAGGAAACTGCATTTATATGACACTTTTGAAGGAATGAGTGAACCTGGTAAATTTGACACCTCGATCAAAGGAGATTCAGCCAATGAATTGATGGCCAAGGAAAAAAAAAGATGACTCAAAAGATTCAATTTGGTGCTACTCTCAATAGAAGAGGTAATGGATAATCTATACTCGACAGGATATCCCAAAGAAAACTTATTTTTTATTAAAGGCAAAGTAGAAGATACCTTAAGCAGTAATATGCCCGGAAAACTGGCATTGTTGCGTCTGGACACTGATTGGTACGAATCAACAAAAATTGAATTGGAACTCCTTTACCCACTTTTAATAGAAAAAGGGGTATTAATTATAGATGACTTTGGCCACTGGGATGGAGCCAAAAGGCAGTTGTGGAATACTTTGAAAAAGCAAATTATATATACTTTCACCGCATTGATTATACTGGAAGACTTATAATCAAATAACCCGGAGCATATACCCCAGGCCACGAGAACAATGCTTCTTCAGCTTAGTTAAATTCAACTCTTTAGATTGGCTAATCCATATATCAATGCAAAATAGTCGACTAGCAAAATACCTCCGGCACCAAAGCTTCCACCCCGGACTGATAAGCATTTTTATCAATCCTTTTTATTTTATACGGCGTAACCTGAACCATGGAATAAAAGTTTCTCTTCCCGCCTAACAGGCAGGTTATTGGATTTTGGATGTGGTCAAAAACCCTTTGAAAATCTATTCACTGTATCAGAATACATTGGCCTCGATATAGAACAAACCGGGCATGACCACAAGTATTCAAAGGTTGATTTTTATTACGATGGCAAGCATATTCCTTTCCCGAATGAAACCTTCGATTCAGTTTTTGTAGCGAAGTAATAGAGCATGTATTCAATCCGGACGAAATACTGCCGGAAATAAATCGTGTATTGAAAAAGATGCGCTGGCCCTGATAACCGTCCCATTTTGCTGGAATGAACATGAAGTTCCGTTTGATTATGCCCGCTATAGTTCTTTTGGAATTACAAGCCTACTTAATAAGAATGGCTTTGAAGTGATAGAACTCAAGAAAAGTGGCTCCTTTGTCCGGGTAATCTTCCAGCTTTGGGCTTTATACTTTTTCGAATTATTTAAAAAGTGTGGGCGCGTTGGATATGCTTTATCCCTGCTATTTATTATTCCTATAAACATCTTCGGCAGTATCCTTATTCCATTATTCCCATCCAATCATACATTATATTTTAACAACATAATACTGGCAAAGAAAGTGTCATGATAAAAAAATCTATCATAGCACATGGTATTTTATCACTCGCCTTATGCTATATACTATGGCCCTGGTTCCTGGAAAAAAAGCTCCTGTTCAATGAACTGCTTTCTGCAATAGGCCTTTTTCTATTAATATATAAAAGGTTTCGTATTGGGAATGACACCATTAGCCTTTGCATGTTGTTTTTATTACTGTGGGGGATTCATGCTGTAGTATCCCTCCTGCGGATGGATACTTTTTATTTCTACCTGAGAAATATGGTTATTGTCTATTCAATGATGTGCTTTTTCATTGGATTTTATTGCTACAAATATCTCAGTAGTTTTCTTACGAAAACAAGGCCAACGCTTCGCAAACTGTCACTGCTGATTTTTATTCCCTTGCCTCGTCTTTTGCTGGAACGTTTTAATATGACAGTCGTTTTTCCAGCTCTATTTGGCAAGGCCAACAAGCGTTGGGTACCGCTGCTATTACTCGTACTGACCACTATTTATGGGTTCGTTTATGATGCATTTACCACACTTGTATTAACAGGTTTTTATCTCTTCCTCTTTGTTTCACCAGGCTACAAATTTTTCAAACAAACAGTATTGACCGGCCTCCTTGGCTTCACAATCATATTCATTTACCTGCAGCCTTATCTGGCCATTATCACCCATAACTTCGATCCGCATTCCTATAATGCCATTTTTAATGTCATGAAATCTCACCCCATACTGGCCCTGGATGGAAACAGTACGTGGAGATTAATATTATGGAAACAGGTGATCGTCGATAATTTCCCAGGCAATCTTTTCGGCTATGGTTTTGGAACGCCTCTAATTCACTATTACCCTGTTGAGGACTTTAGTAAGTTGTCGACACTTCCCTACATAATAGGAGCACACAACTCATTTGTATATCTGTTTGGCCGGTTAGGGATTGTTTATGCCATTCTTATTGTACTTATTTACAGGACAATATTCAGGGAATATTTCTACTATAAAAGTTACTACTATAGCAACAACGAAATATTTGTTTTCTGGAGCTTTTTCGCCACAACCGTTATTGCGCTTTTTAATCCAGTGCTCGAATCACCCATTTACTCTGGTGGGTATTGGCTGCTTTTAGGGCTTGTCGCCAAAGTTATCAGTAACCGGACCCATTTATCATTCAAAGCCTACGCCAACCCATGAGAATTTTATTCATCCATAACAAGTATCAACATCGTGGAGGCGAGGATGTAGCAGTCGAACAAGAAACCGCTATTCTGATAGAAAAAGGCCATATTGTCGAAACATTGATTTTTGACAATAAAACTCTTCCCGGCATGTTCAATAAATTAAAAGCCGGGGTTCAGGCTATTTACAATACCAGTTCGGCAAAAATGGTAAAAAATATGTCCAGGATTTCAAGCCCGATCTCATCCATGTACATAACCTATTCTTTGTAGCTTCGCCCGCCGTTTTATTCGCCGCCCATAAACTCCATATTCCCGTTATCATCACTTTGCATAATTACAGACTAATTTGCGCAAATGCTTTGTTGCTGCGAGAAAATCAGGTTTGCGAATTATGCGTATCCCAAAAATCCCTTTAGCTGGAATAAAGTATAAATGCTATCGCGATTCAACAGTGGAAAGTGCCTTGGTTACAACCATTACCAGCATACACAAATTATTGCACACCTGGCAAAATAAGGTAACCTCCTATATTGTTCTCAATGAGTTTTCGAAGTCCCGGTTACTTGACTCGTCATTGAACTTGCCAGCTAATAAATTCTTGATTAAGCCCAATTTTATTCCCGACCCCAGGAAGGACAGTGGCCAAGAGAAGGCTACTTTTTGTTCATTGGCAGGCTTTCCAGAGAAAAAGGTGGACATATCATGTTGGAAGCATTTGCAAATATGCCTCAGCACAATCTGCTAATTATTGGAGAGGGTCCAGAGAAGGAAGCATTGCAGTCAAAATACCACAACTGCTCTAATATTACCTTCATGGGTAGCATGCAATCCATGGATGTACTATCATTTTTGAAAAAAAGCCAGGCGCTCATATTTCCATCCATTTGGTATGAAGGATTACCATTTACAATTCTAGAAGCATTTGCAACGGGAACTCCTGTTATTGCTTCAAAACTAGGAAGCATGGAAAGTATGGTAAGCAACGGATATAACGGGTTTCATTTTCACAAATCGAATATTGAAGACTTACAGAAGAAAGTCACCCAATTTGCCGAACTCACCGATCCAGCTAAAAAGCATTATCAGCAAATGCCCGTAAGTCGTATCTGGAAAACTATCATCCGGAAGTCCATTATAGCTCAATTTTAAAATTTATAAAGACGCAATTAGCCAAATAAACAGTTAGATGTCCGAAAAACTTCAAATAATTAGCCTTAGCGTAAACCATATATCATTCAATGAGAGTTTGTCTACTGTTGTAGACTGGGGGCTTGCACATAAACCTTCCTTTGTGTGTTTTGCAAATGCACACATGACCATAGAGGCTTATAAAGACCCGTCATTCAATAACCAATTGAAGGATGCCGCTCTTCTATTGGCTGATGGCAAGCCCTTGTCCATTGCTTGCCAGTTGCTGTATAAAAAAAAGCAGGACCGTATAGCCGGAATGGACTTCATGCCCCGATCACTGGAAGCCCTTAATGAGGCAGGTGGCACTGTTTTCTTTTATGGATCTTCCCTGAAGTGCTTGCTACGCTTAAAACCAAAGTGGCCTCGCTCTACCCTAATCTGAAAATAGGTGGTGCCATATCTCCTCCCTTCGGAGTGACGCTAACACCACAGGAGCTACAGCATCACATTGACATGATCAACCAGTCCAGTTCGCATGTAGTGTATGTAGCCCTCGGGTGCCCAAAACAAGAAAAGTGGATGGCCAACAACTATAACAAAATAAATGCCGTATTACTTGGTATTGGCGGGGCACTCCCAGTATTGGCAGGCGTTCAGACACGCGCCCCCAAATGGATGCAGGATATGTCATTAGAATGGTTGTTCCGCCTCCTTCAGGAACCCCGCAGAATGTTCAGAAGGTATTTATATACCAATAGCTATTTCATCTGGTTATTAACAAAAGCATGGCTAAAAAAAGGATAATATGAAAAAGTGGCACCAACTAAGAGCATTCGTTCGGCAATATGAACAACCCATCTATACTTACCTATGTATAGGGATCGCCTATACTTTAGTCTTTTGGACACTACTCAATTCACTCCTTTGTATCGCCCTCGCGGGTTTCTGGCTATTGTTTGGCAGGAAGAATAAAGAGATTGCTGGCACAAGGAAAGGCTTCATACTACTTTTTACCTCTCTATACCTGATGGCTGTGGCAGGGCTGCTGTATACCACTAATATGAAAGAGGGGATGACCATACTACAGCAAAAATCGGCCTTATTACTTTTCCCAGTTATTTTTGGAACTACCCAATTTTTAACTTCACAAACAACAAGAGCAATTTTACTGCATTTCCTCATAGCTACCTCATTGGCTAGTGGAACTGGCTTTATTTACGGCTTGGTCAAAGCTATAATGTCAAGGAATATTAAAATGCTGACCAACGAAAACCTGATTCTTTTCCCAGACATTTATCCATACGTAATGGGTATATTTTGTTTGTTGTCAATAATAATATTATTTCAATTACTTCCCAGTTTTTCCAAGAACAAACAACGCTTACTCTATTTTCTTGCAATTTTCCTTTCCCTGATCATTATTCTACTTAGCATCCGCCTTGTTATAGCATGCTGGTTCATTATCATTCTGTTAATGACCTTCAAGAATTACATTAAAGGTCTTTATGCCCGTTTAGCTGTTATCCTCTTCCTGGTAGCTATATTGATCGGTTCATTCATCACGATTCCCTCCTTACAAGCCCAATGGAAAGACCTTAAAGACTTTTCAACCACTAACACCATACAACTGGATCAGGATGCATCTTTGGGTAAAAGCTGGGGAGGAAAAGCCATAAGGTTGGCCATCTGGAAGTGCAGCAAGGACCTGATCCAAAAACATTGGTTGGCAGGCGTAGGCACGGGCGATGTGCAAGATAGCCTTCAGGTAGCCTATGAAGATCGCCAGTTCTATTTTGCATCAAGATATAACCGGTACAATACACATAATCAATATCTTCAGGCATGGTTAACGAATGGGATAGTGGGACTGGTGCTATTAATTCTTTGCATCTTTATTCCTTTTACATTTTATAAAAAAAGACATTTGACAAAATGTATTTCCTCTTTCTTTTTTATTTTGCGCCATCTGCTTTACAGAAGCCACTTTAGAAGCTAATAAAGGGATCATATGGTACTCCTTTTTTAATTCGATACTTGCATTCAGCGACCCTTTGGACAGCTGATCATATTAAAACATTTAAACAATTACCTTAAAAGACAACCCATATTATGGAAGAAAAACAGCCCGCTTCATCACCGGAAATTGATCTAGCTTATTTTTTTCAACCGCTGAAAAGAGGATTAAAAACAATAAGGAAATGGATCAACAATTACTATTTCCGAATCACTAATAATGGATTACTCTTTTTAGCATTATTATTTTAATTTCTGGTGCGGCCTACTCGTTGCGTTACTTTATGAAGCCTTCCTACAAAACTGAAGGCATATTTATGTCAAGGGTATTACCTGGCAAGTATTGCAAAATTTTAATCGAAAACCTCAACGATTTAAAAGGTAGTGCAAATCTCCCATTATTAGCCCAGAAGCTACAAATCAGTCAGGAAGCTGTTAGCAGCATCAATAGTATCAAACTTGATCCGGTACAGGATACAATTGCAATTGATAAAAATGATACCTCCATGTCTATTTTCACAATTGAATTGATACTCAACAATATGGGATACATTGATTCTGCTCAAAAGGAATCGTTTATTACCTCGAGAATATTCCTTATGTAATTAGACGTAAAGAAGCTAAAATTCAAACCTTACAGTCCTTCAAAGCTTCTCTTGATACAAAATTGAAAAGCCTTGACAGCTTGCAAGGCATTGTATCCCAAAGCATAATACCACGCAGCCAAGGACAGGGAATCATATTAGGTGAACCCATTAATCCTGTTTCGATTTACCAGGCAGAGGTATCCTATATCAGGGAGCAATTGGATATCGACCAAAACCTGAAGTTAATGGATAACATCGAAGTCATACAACCCTTCTTAAGGCTCAACAAAACCAACTATCCAAACTATGGCCAGATGTTTATCTACGGCTTCCTGCTCTCCCTGCTTGCAACATTGATAATTACCCCTGTTTTTGGGAAAAACCTAAATCTTAGTTTTCTACTCGTTTAGCATGCCAGCTTAGTTAAAATCAGTCTGTAGTAAAGGTTGCCCCTAGTAAGTTTGTACTATAGGCAACCTTTGTTTATTTTATTGCGAATAGGAGGAATGTAGCGTTATGAATGTAGCCATCATCACCCGTTCCACACTATTCAACTCCCTGGGGGAGATACTATCCAGGCGATCAATATTGCCAGGCACCTGAAGCGTGCAGGTATTTCGGTGGATATTAAGCCTACTAATAGTCCTATAGATTATGCCAGGTACGATCTACTGCACTTCTTTAATCTCACCCGGCCTGCAGATACCCTAATCCATCTTTCAAAAACCACCATCCCTTGTATCCTGTCACCAATATGGATCGACTACAGCCTGTACGATAAAAGCTACCGTCATGGTATTGCAGGAATTCTCTTTAAACTTCTATCAGCCAATAAAGTAGAATATAGTAAACGGATTGCCCGATGGCTATTTCTAAAGGAGCAGTTCCCTGGTTGGTCCTACCTATGGAGGGGACAAAAGAAAAGCATAGAGCATATCCTGGCTCAAACCACTTTTATACTGCCGAACTCTGCTCTTGAGTATAATCGACTGGCAGAGCACCATCATCATCTCCCCCTCATTTCATTGTGCCCAATGGCATAGATTCAAAGTTGTTTTTCTTTAACGACCATATCCCCAAAGATCCACTACTTGTTCTTTGTGTTGCCAGAGTGGAGGGACTTAAAAATCAACAAAACCTCATAAAGGCCCTAAATAATACCCATTATAAATTGGTGATCATCGGTGCGGCCGCTCCAAATCAAAGTCAGTATTATAACAATTCCCGTAAACTGGCAGCCCCAAACATTACTTTTATCGACTACCTGCCCCAAGAGGAATTAGCATCCTATTATCAGAAAGCCAAAGTACATATACTACCCAGTTGGTTCGAAACCTGCGGTCTGTCTTCACTGGAAGCTGCCGCCATGGGATGCAACATTGTCATTACTGATAAAGGATACACCCGGGAATACTTTGAAGATTACGCCTTTTATTGCGATCCTGCGTCCCCAGAATCCATCCGGCGGGCCATTGACCAGGCAGCCAATGCTCCATATCCAGATCAACTTGGAGATAAGATATTAAACAACTATACCTGGCAGCAAGCGGCAGAAAAACCCTTACAGCTTATAAACTGGTACTGCAAAAAAATGAACCTACGCATTGGTATATTAGGTACACGAGGCATTCCCAATAATTATGGTGGGTTTGAATATTTTGCAGAACACCTGTCACAGGGATTGGTAAAAAGGGCCATGAAGTATATGTTTATTGCTCGCATAATCACCCCAACCAGCAATCGAATTGGAATGGCGTACATATTTTACACTGCTATGATCCCGAGCATTTATTAGGCACTTCCGGTCAATTTATCTATGATCTTAACTGTATTGTTGATGCCAGGAAACGAAACTATGATGTATTATTATTCCTTGGCTATACCAGTAGTGCCATATGGGGGCCATTATACCCTTCCAACACAACCATTATATCTAATATGGATGGATTGGAATGGAAGCGTACCAAATACCCACCTGCTATACAGCGATTTCTCCATTATTCAGAAAAGCTAGCCATCAAATACAGTGATTTCTTTGTGGCAGATTCAATTTACATACAAACCTACCTGAAGGAGAAATATCAGGTAAACCCAACCTATATTGCCTATGGTGCAACTGTCTTCAATATGCCCGATGCAACTCTTTTGTTGAACTATGACCTCCATTCTAAAGGTTACAACATGCTGATGGCCCGTATGGAACCGGAAAACAATATTGAAATGATCCTTGATGGATATCATCTTTCACAATCACCACGTGATTTTATTGTGATAGGCAATACCAATAATAAGTTTGGAAGCTACCTTATAAAAAAATTCAGCGCCGACAAAGGATACGTTTCCTTGGTTCTGTATATAACCAACAACACATTAATAACCTCATATACTTCTCCAATCTTTATTTTCATGGGCACTCCGTTGGGGGCACTAATCCTTCTCTACTGGAAGCCATGGGCAGCCAGGCACTCATTGTGGCACAGGACAATGTTTTTAACAAAGCTGTTTTAGAGGAGCATGGTTACTATTTTAGCACAGCCACAGAAGTAAAACAATATGCCGAAACATTATCAAAAGACCCAGCTGCTGCCAGTCGCCTAATTGCTAATAGCCTGAAAATAGAACAATTATACAATTGGGATAAGATCATCAATGCCTACCAATCATTGTTCACGCGTTGCTACCTTGAAAAAAACTATCGCGTTCCGTCTGTTCTGCTATCCGGCCTTCCAAGCATCCAGGATGATTTGTTGATTTCATACTGCCATCTTGCCATTTTTAACGAAATTGTACGGAATTTGAACATTCCTAGACCATTTCCGGTTAATTCCTAATTCCCCAAGTAATAGTTAGCTATGAAAATATTAATAAATTATCTCAAGCCATATAAATGGCTGGTTTTCCTTGTATTACTATTGGCTGCCATTAATATTGGCTTCTCTCTCCTGGATCCCATCATCTTCGGTAAACTGGTCAATTTTGCTACCTATTATAAAGACCAGACCCAAACCAGCACCAATACATTTAACTGGCATAGGTTCCTGTTCAACAATAACCCCTGGGGGTCGTTCCCCTGTTACTGGCCTCCATCTCTGTGGCCATGGTGAGCCGGATAGCCAAAAGTTTCCAGGACTATTTCATGACCGTCGTTGTACAAAAGTTTGGAGCCAAAGTATTTACAGATGGCCTTAAGCAGGCCATGGGCCTCCCTTACCAGGAATTTGAAGACCAGCGCAGCGGTGAAACCCTTTCTGTACTTACCAAAGTAAGGGCCGATACCGAAAAATTCATTGGTTACTTTGTCAATATCCTCTTTACAGTAGTAGTGGGCATCGTCGTGGTATCCGTATTTGCCGCAAGGATACACTGGTCACTTCCCTTAGTATACTTTGGAGGAATTGGCGTACTTATGTTCATATCTAACCTGCTAAGCAAAAGGTCAAAACCATCCAAAAAAGCATTGTCAAAGAAACAACCTCTCTGGCTGGGGCTACTACTGAATCACTAAGGAATATTGAGCTGGTCAAAAGCCTGGGACTAACCGAACAGGAGGTAGGCCGCCTTAACCGCAATACCTATAAAATTCTGGGGCTGGAAGTAAAAAAGTAAAGCGCATCCGTAGTGTAGCTTTTGTACAAGGAACCTTTGTCAACACCCTGCGTCAGGTGATCCTTTTCATTATGATGTGGCTGGTTTTTAGAAAAGAAATGAATGGTGGCGAATTGGTAACCATGCAGATCTTCTCCTTTTCATCTTTGGCCCCTTGCAAGAAATAGGGAATATCATCCTCTCCTACCGCGAAGCTGAAGTATCCCTCAACAACTTTGAAAACCTGATGAAGAAGCAGCCCGAACCAGAGCCTGCAGAGCCTAAACACCTGGGCCATATACAAACACTCGAATTCCAGTTTGTGGGCTTCAAACATCAAACGGCTCAACAGAAAGCCATCGACAATATAAACTTCTCTGCCAAAACGGGAGAAACCATTGCTTTTGTTGGCCCTTCCGGCTCAGGCAAAACCACCCTGATGAAATTATTGGTAGGCCTATATCGCCCCCAGGAAGGTAAAATACTATATAACGGCATTGATGAAACAGCCATCAAGTATGATGACCTGCGCAGCCAGATAGGTTTTGTAACCCAGGATACCCAATTATTTTCCGGTACTATCAAAGAAAATCTACTGTTTGTTAATCCCGCTGCTTCTGACGATGACCTGCTGGATGCTTTGCAGAAAGCCGCTTGTACCAACCTCCTGGCCCGGGCCGAAAAAGGAATAGATACCATGATCGGAGAAGGGGGCTTAAGCTATCAGGGGGCGAAAAACAGCGTTTATCCATAGCCAGGGCCCTCTTACGCAAACCTCACCTCCTCATATTTGATGAGGCTACCTCTTCCCTTGATTCACTCACCGAAGAGGAGATCACCAATACCATCAAACAGGTGTCTTCACAACGTAATCAGATCACTGTCCTCATTGCACACCGCCTATCTACTATCATGCATGCCGACCGCATCTTTGTTTTGGAAAAAGGGGATATTGTAGAAACGGGTACCCATGAAGAATTGCTGGAAGACAAAGGCCTTTATTATGCCATGTGGCGTCAGCAGATCGGAGAAAGAAAGAAAACGCTGGCAGCTTAACTGTTTAGCTCATCATTGTCAGTTTGGTTTATTCCCGCTGCAAAGCGGGCGGGGTTTGTCATGCCTTGCAACTGGTAACAGATAGCGTATCTTTGCTGCCATGCCAGCATCATCCAAACCAAATTATTTCTGGAGCATTTTTACCATGAAATGCCCTCGTTGCCGCAGGGGACTCATGTTCAACAACAACAATCCATGGAGGCTCAAGAAAGTCTTTGATATGCCCGAAAGCTGCCCCGAATGCAAACAACCCTATGAGTTGGAACCAGGCTTTTGGTATGGAACGGCCTATGTGAGCTATGCACTCTCCGTAGCGCTTTCGGTAACCACATTCGTAGCCTGGTATGTCCTCATTGGCATGTCCACTACCGATAATCGTTTTTCTTCTGGCTGGGCATCAACGTATTCCTCCTTATTTTTCTACAGCCCTGGCTCATGCGCCTCAGCAGGGTCATCTACCTGTACTTTTTTGTACAATATGATCCTGATTATAAGGGCAAGACCACAGAAAAAATACCCAACAATAACTTATTACCAATAATTTACTCCTGCTCCCTGCCATCCCGTACCCCCAAAATATTGGTAAAGAAATTAACCCTGGTTTCTTTTTCCATATCACTTAATTCAAGTTCCAGTGCTTTTGTACTGAGGAAAATTTCCAACAATGATATGATCAGGGAAGCCATAAATGCAGCTGTGCTAATAGCGAAAATGATATAACTGGCATCCGTCCAATTCCTGAAAATACAATACATACAAACTACACAAAATAGGAAACTGATCACGCCCAGGGCCTGCATGGAACGGATTAACCTGATCCTTGTCCGGAGATTGCGTATTTGTTGAACGATATGTTTCTGATCAGGGTCTTTTTATATTTATCGTGCAGATTACGGATCAAACTTGCCAAAGCCAGGAACCGGTTCGTATAGGCCAGCATTAATAGAGATATAGCAGGGAATAACAAAGCAGGGGTTGTAATGGATAACTCCATGTCCATATTTTGCTACTAAAATACAATCTTAGCTGCAAAACAGGACGGTAATTCATAATACAGCCCCTGTAATTCCGTTTTACCTTCGCTGAAAAACAGCCTCAAATGAAATGATAAACACTTAATTTACATAAGAATCAATTCTCATTGAACAAATACCTACTTCTTGTTGCAATTGGAGGGTTCATGATTGACCTGCTGGCATTCTATCCTGGTTTTATGTACATAGATACAGTAGATCAATACACACAAGCCATTACCTTCAGGTATACCGATTGGCATCCGCCTGTTATGGCTGGTTTCTGGAGCCTGCTAAATTTCATACATAAAGGCCCCCAGGTAATGTTGATATTCCAGCTATTACTCCTTTGGAGCAGTTTTTACCTGATAGCCACCACCTGGTGCAAAAAGCGAGTGCCCTTAATTTGCCTGCTGGTATTATTCGGCTGCGCACCTTATATACAAAACTTTGCAGGCCTTATCGTAAAAGATGCTCAAATGGCCTTGTGCTGGCTATTGGCTGTAGCCATCATGCTCCGGGCTATTTATTACAAAAGGAAAATGACTGCCTGGGAAGCAACTTTTACTTTTTTACTCCTCACTTATGGCACTATGGTACGCATCAATGCATTGCCTGGCGCCATCCCCTTTATTACCTATGGGTAGAGGATATTTATGACGGTTCCATTACCCGCAAAGCAGGATTACTGGCACTGGTTTTAACTGGCTTGCTCATTGCCAATTTATCCATCAATAAGTTTGTATTGAAACCACAACGATCTTATGCCGAATATAAATTAATGGCCCACGATATAGCCGGCATTTATGTCGCTACAGGCAAATCCTATTTCCCGGCATTTATTACCCGGCATCCGGGGTTTGATTCCAATTATATTAGCAGCCATTTTACCACCGCTACCCTCGATAATATCTGGTGGAACAATGAACATAAGAAGATCTTCCCCCTCTCAATGAACAAACCCGGAAAGAATTAATAAAGGCCTGGAAAAAGAGCCTTCATGAAAACACCTTTACCTACCTTAAAAACCGGTCTGATGGGTTCCTATACTATTTACAGATCAAACAAAGACCAGATACCACCTTTTACTATTATTACCCCTACATATATCACAATGATTACGGATTTAGCTTGAAGAAAGGCTGGCTGTTTTCAACCATTTCTGGTTTGATTTCCGCCAACAAGAACATGCCCTACATGAAGCCCTGGTTTTGGCTACTCCTACCCTTCCTGCAATTGATCATTTCCCTACGCCTGCCATCTACCATTTTCAGGAAGGCAGGCCTTTGCCTTGCCATTTCAGCTTTACTATACCTGTTGCCACAATTTTTCATCTACCAGGCAGATACCGAGTTTAGATACTTTTACTGGTGTTGTATGGCCACCTCACTCCATACAGTACTTTTACTTACCAATTACTTTTCCCAAAAGCTGCCATTCATTTCCTATAGGCAACAAATAACAAAGGCCCGGCCTGCTTCAACCCGACAAAGCAAGCCATAAAAAACCCTCCGCAACAACGAAGGGCTTTCAAATCCTATGAAAATGGGTTAGTACTACCCATTTATAACGATCCGTTTTAAATATTATTATGTATTGCGTGATTACAGCCCGGTAAATGACAAGGGTACGTTCAGCTTGATACTAAAGTTCCTGCCCATATTGAACACCCCGGCGCGGCCTGTTACATTGTTTACAGCCGTGTATTTCAACCTGCTTAGGTGGTTTTGATAAGCCACGTCTGTAATATTATTAGCCGCAATATACAAGCTGAATAAAGTCTTCCCTTTACTGACAAATTCTCCACCCAGCCCCGCATTGAGCAGGCTATAACCCGATGTTTTCGTTTCTGTATTATAACCGATAAAGGGATTATTCTGTGCAAAGGTATTGTCCAGTTCCGCCTTTATATATACATGACGTACCACTTTTCCCTTGGCAGCAAATTCTGCTTTTACATCATTGATCAAACGGGCAGCGGGTATAAAAGGAAGGTTCTTACTGCCATCCTGCTCCTGACTCAAAGTACCCCGTACCACCGAAAAAGTGTTCTCAATATGCAGCCAATCCAGCGGGTGCGGGTGAATATCCAGGTTCACTTCTGCTCCATACAAACGCGCATTGTGCTGGTCAAAACGAAAAGCAAAAAACTCATCTGTTCCATCTACCACTAACGAATCTCCACCACCTTCCGATTGCAGCTTGCGGTAATAAATGAAATTCTTCACCGCATTGTAGAATATATTGGCCGCCAATGATACGTGTTCAGTATTCAACTCAATTCCCCCATCCACCTGGAAGCTCGTTTCTGACTTCAGGTCCTGCTCACCGTATTCATAACGATTAGTACCTTCATGGGCTCCATTACTGGCCAGCTCAGGAATGCTGGGCGCCCGGAAGCCACGGGCTATATTCAATTTAAAAGTGACTGCTTTACTCGCTTCATAGCTCAATCCTGCACTGCCCGATACGTTGGAGAAACTCTTTGTAAAGCCCTCGAACTTAACATCCCCGCCATCTTCCAGCTTTTTAGAATCCAACGAACGGTTATCAAATCGTACACCACCACTTAAAGTAAGGTTATTGATCCTTTTCTGCGTGTATACAAAACCGCCAATATCAAATAAGGAGTATTCAGGTATCAGTACCTCAGCCCCTTTATTCTTGTTGCTTTGCTGCATGCCATTCACCCCAATCGTGGTTTTCCAGTTGTCCTTCTCTGCAAAATGGTACTGCACATTGTAGTTGACCGTATTCAGGTCAAAATAAAGTTCTTTTTCTCCTGGGTCCAGTACATTGCCAAACTCCTGCCGCTGGTTACGTTGATAACCTACCAGCACCGTCAGCCGGTCTTTTCCTATATTAAAACTATTGTCTGTAGCAACCTTAAAATGCTGGATGCGCTGACGGGGTATAAATGGATCCGTTGAAGTAAAATCCTTGCCGCCAGCTATCACTTCTTCAGCCGCACCATTATTATCCACAGGCTTTAAAATTGACCCGTCGCATCGTCCCGCTCTCCTTCTACCAGCCCCACTCGTTGGTCAAAATTGCTCACATAGAGGTGGCTGAACCCCCACTGCTTATTCAACCCAATATAACCTCCAAAGTTGCGCTCATTGAATTTGGAGTTGAAAACATAACCATCATATTTGTTCTTATAATCTGCAGCTCCTTTATAAGAGCCATAGGCCCCCAAATAAAACCGTTGTGGTTGCCTCCAATATCGGCATGCATGCCCCGCTGCCTGTTATTCGTTTGATAAGTACCAAATACATTTCCCCGGATACTTCCTTCCGGAGCAGGCAAAATCGAAATGATATTCACAACCCCTGCCAGCGCATCACTACCGTACATCAGCGAGGCAGGTCCTTTTAGTATTTCGGCCTTCGTTACATTGTATTCGTCTATCTCAATGCCATGCTCATCACCCCATTGCTGTCCTTCCTGACGGATACCATCGTTTACCACCACTACCCGGTTATAACCCAGTCCCCGGATGGAAGGTTTTGAAATAGCAGGCCCTGTTGAAATTTGAGCAACCCCTGGTGTTTTGCTCAAGGCATCGATCAGGTTGGTGCTTACTCCGCGCAACAATTCTTCCTTTTTCAGGATGTTCACCGGTACAGGCGTTCTCCGTACCGAAGTGGCAGATGATACACCGGTAACCGTTACAGCTTCATTTTCAGCATAAGAGCGCGAAAGCGCAAAATCCTTTCCGTATTGCCATTCAGTGTTATTGATTCAACAATGGAAGCATATCCTGCAAAACTTACTTCTACCAGGTATTTACCAGAAGGAATATTCTGAAGTTTGAATACCCCCTGTTGGTTCGTAGTACCCCCTACTTTAACATCAGGAAAAAGGATCGAGGCACCAGCCAAAATTTCACCTGTCTTAGCATCCGTTACTTTTCCGGTAAAGAATACATTCAACACTACATTATTTGGGGTAGGGGCAGTATGCAGGGCAGCGGATTGCGCCCGGGCACCCAGGCAGCTTGTTATAACCAGGACTATATAAATAGAAAGCTGTTTCATAGTTTGTTTTATCAGTCAATATAGAAATCGTAGATACCGTTACCGGTAAATGCCAATCGTTCCACCAGCCATGATAGCTGATGAATTACATGATATTAACAAACAGCGGGAGGGCCTCGTAAGGAGTAAGAGAATAAGGTAGTTGAATGAACCTGACTGGAAAAGGAGCAAGGTACTACGGTATGGTCCTGATGAAATACCAGGTTAATGCGAGTGCTTTCGGCCGTAAAGGGCGATTCTGCTACCAGGTTCTGGCATTCACAATTAAACCCTGTTTTGCCAACTTGCGTCAGGGTCGATTTTGCCTGCGTACTTATCCCGTCTGTATGACTAACGATCCAGTCATGCAGCACTTTTTTGGGCATATTACTGAAAGCAAAAAGCACCAGTAATATACCTGCCAGTGAACGTCTTAATATGGGATGTTGAAGGCTCAATCTTATTGCTACTGCGTTGCAAATTAAAGCAATTACTGTACAACAAGCATATTATTTTCCTAATGAATGGTTATCGGTACCCTAACCAGCTACCAAACAATTCGTTATAGTAACCAGGAGGCTTATTTTTTAAGTACCACCGTAAACAATGACCCTTTACCGGGTTCACTCTCACAAAAGATCTTACCATTTATCTCCTGCACGATACGCTTTACGATCGAAAGCCCCAGTCCTGTCGAAGCTTCGCCATCAGTAGGTTGAGAGGATATTTTACTGTATTTGGAGAATAGATAAGGCATTTCATTTTTTTCTATACCCACCCCTTCATCACGCACCTTGATGCTCACCGCATCCTGCTCATCGCTGATGCTGATCCATACATTTTTACCATGTGGTGTATACTTGATGGCATTCGACAGCAGGTTTTCACAAATACGGGCCACCAATTGCTTATCACTAAGCAGAAAGAGATTTTTACCGGGCATCTCGGCATGTAAGTTAATCGCTTTCCGGGCAGCCACCGGCCTGAAACTGTCAATTACCTCCTCTGCAAAAATGGTCAGATCAAAACTCTCCAGTTGCATCCTGTGTTCGGCAATATCCTTTTTTTCTACATCCAGGATACGGCGGATCATCTCTTCTCCATTATTACTGGCCTGCATGATCTTACTCAAAGCCTTTTGCTGGTCCTCCGTCAATTGCCCCGGCTCCGATTGAAGTATATGACTCCATACCTGGATGCTGGTAAAAGGAGTACTCAGATCGTGCGATACAATACTGATCAGCGAGTTCTTCTCATAATTAAGTTCAGCCAGTTTTTCATTTTGCTGAACAATCAGTTCATTGATATTCTTTAACCGACGATTAGCATTCCGTTTCGTAATGAAGGCAATGGCAATTAGTACCCCAATTATTGCCATGGCAATGGCCAGGATCGTCACTATTTTAGTTTTCAACGCCTCCTTCTCCACCTGTTCTTTCAACAGCTTATTTGCTACTTCCGTTCTTTTGCATGAAACCGCTCCTGCAACTCAGCAATCCTTTTATACGTATCCCCATTAATAATGGCTGTATCAAGCTTATACCATTTTTTTAGGTTATCGTAAGCTGTACGGTAATCTCCTTTGTATTCGGCCAGCTTGGCTAAAATTGCATACGAATCAGCTTCTTTTCCCTTTGATTCCAACTCCTGCGCCAACTTCATAGCGAGTTGACTATACTTTGTGGCCGAATCGAACCGCTTTTGTTCACTGTAAACATCCGCCATGTTCAAGAGGTCAACCCATAGATCGCCGGGATTATTAGCCACCCGGTGTTGCTCATAGTTGCGCCGGAAATAGATAAGCGCCTGGTCATAATTCTTTTCCTGGCAAAACAGGTTACCCATATTGTTATAGGTACTTGATAGGTCGAGCTCCTTTTCATAAGGCTTGCCATATCGGATCGCATCGTTCAGTAATAACCGGGCACTATCAAATTGCTTCAATTGCGTATAAATAACCGCCAGGTTATTATAGGTATTCACAAGGTCATATACATCCCCTGTTCCTTTTGAAATTCTGGCAGCCTGGATATAAAACTCTTTGGCCTTTATTGGTTCTTTGATATTGGCATAGGCTATTGCCAGGTCGCTCAATGCAGCTTTTTCATAGGCCACATCCGTTAATTTCCGGGAAGCATCCAGCGATTGCAGGTAATACTCAATGGCCACAGAATAATTATTATTCATCTCCTCATAGATGCCTTTGAGACGAAGGGACAGTACATCCCCTTTCACAAACTGTAGCCGGTCTGATTCTTTTTTGATAAGTACCGCATAGTGAAACATTGAATCAATCTTGTCTTCCGAAAAATCCAGGCAGCGGTCATACAGTGCCTTCAGGTAGGTAGTATCAACCTGGGCAGGGGCCTTGATAAACACGCAGAATAAGGAAAGGACCAGTAACCAATATTTCATTGATTAACAGATTACTGCGGCAAGATAACGAATTCTGGTGTTTGGGTAGTTTTAATTAAACTAATCGATCAGCCTGTTTTTAAGCGCAAATTTTACCAGGCCTACCGTATTGTTTACGCCCAGCTTGGCAATCAGGTTCTTTCGATGCGTTTCTACCGTACTTACACTCAGAAACAGCTTTTCCGCTATTTCCGAGTTACTGTACTCCTTACAAATGAGGGTGAGTATTTCTATTTCCCGCCGGGAGAGTATTTCATCCACCTTTTTGTCCTCGATCGTAATTGTATGGCGGAAATCCTGTTCCGTATCCAGGATATTAATTTCCTTACTGAAGTACTTCTGGCCATCCGCAATGGAATGAAGTGCCAGTTTCAATTCATCAATACTGCTGTTTTTGAGCAGATATCCCTGAATATCATATTTAACCAGCTTATGAATATAGCGGGTACCCCGCATAATCGTCAAATAAAGTATCTTCAGATCAGGTTTTACCACCCGGATCTTCTTCAAAAGGTCTTCTTCCTCAATATCAGGCAGGTTCACGTCCAATAACAGTACATCTATTTCCAGTTCGGGTAGCTTTTGCAACAGGCTTTCGCCGGTTAAGGCCGACCCTACTACCTGCATCCCCTCTTGCTTGTTCAACAACAATGTCAGGCCCTCCAGGTATAATTCGTGGTCGTCAGTGATAAACAGTTTCAACATAGTAGGTTTCGAATCGGTTTACTTTTAGTAAAGCTATCGAATTGTATGGATTCCCAATCACCAGCAATTTAAAACTATTTACTATATGATACAAAAAAGCCCCTTTCGGGGCTTAAATTTCGTATTCAGTAGGTAGGAACCTGAATTTACCGCGTCTTGAGCATCGACCTCACCTGCTGGATCGAGCCATTCTGATAGCGGGCATAATATACCCCTGTAGGCATCCCATAACTATCAAAACTAAACGTATAGACCCCGGGGCATACACCTTGTCCGTGAGCGTACGCACTACCCTGCCCAAACTATCCATTACCTGTATAAGCGTATGACCGCCCTTTGTGCGGAATGTAATTTTAGTGCTTTCTACAAAGGATTGGGATAATTAGTGATCAGCTCCTCACCCGATCCCCTGATAATATCATCCAGGCCAGTAGTACCGCAGGCCGCATTCACCGCAAGCGGTATTTGCTGAAAATTGCGCAACATGATCGTTTCCAGGTCCGTCGCATTCACACAAAACCACTGCTGCAGGATCGAAGCATAAATACTGCGGAAGTCATATTGAAAGGGGATATTATCATTTACCGATGCCCCACCCGGAATGAAGGGATTATTCCCCACGATGCCGGGTCGCACATTTTTCCCAAATACAAACATCGGTGCCGCCGAACCATGGTCCGTTCCCATACTACCATTCGATTTGATGCGGCGCCCAAATTCAGAAAAGGTAAGCCCAATCACCCTGTCTGCCACACCCAGCCCTTCCAGGTCATCCACGAAAGATTTAATAGCACTGGATAAGCCCGCCAATAAATTATTGTGCGTTCCAATCGTCGTATCCAATGAATTTACCTGGTCCGAATGCGTGTCAAACCCACCTGTCGTCACCATATAAATACGCGTTTTTAAGCCCCCTTTCACCAGCCGCGCCACGATCTTTAATTGTTGCGCCAGGTAATTATTGCCGGGATAAGTGCCCTGTGAGGTAACCTTTGCCGCTGCCGCCCTAATCACATTGGAAAATTGTTCCGTTTGACCAGCTATGAGCCGTATATATTTCAATTCTTTTCCCCAGGGTGTATCCGGCACAGGATCTTGTACCCCATCCAAAAAGTCATAGAAACTATTGGGATCAAAAATATTCATGGCCATATTCATCACCGGCCCTTGCAACGCCAGCGAAGGGATGGCGCCTATCTGAATAGCCAGCGGATCCGGTACCTGCGTATTGGGATAACCATTTGGATAATTAGGATACTGCGTGCCCAGGTAACGGCCCGCCCAACCTGAACTAAGCACTTCTTCAGGGTCAGAAGCACTCATCCAGATATCCGTAGCCCTGAAATGCGAAAAGCTGGGAGCAGGGATACCAACAGATTGTACAATCGATAATTTACCTTCATTGAATAGTATTTGCATGCCCGGCATTCCCGGATGAAGTGCTGTTTTCGTAGTTCCATTCAATGACAATACCTTATTCTGTGGTATCGCAATATTTTTACGCGCATTATAATAGTTGGCATAAAACTCAATTGGGATCACCATGTTCAGCCCATCATTACCTCCATTGAGCTGCACCAATACCAATACTTTATCAGTATCTGTTGGCGGAGCACTCATCAGGGCCTGCACCAGCGGCGAAGCCCCGTATAAGCTTTTACAGAAAAGCCATTGATCAGCGCCGGCATCGTGATGGCAGCCGGCAAACTTTGTTTGACAAAATCTCTGCGTTTCATAGCTATTGGGTTGGGTGTCAGGATAACTGGTATTCAGCCAGGTTCATGAAATATTTGTACATCGACTGTAAACGCATGTTTACCGTTTGATAGGCTGTATCATTGCCCGGGTTGTTAATATGCGCATTCCAGGCATTCGTCCAATAATAATCCTGTTCCTGGTTACTCAACAGTATCTGTTTTTTGATCGTTAGTCTGGATGCATCCGACAAGGGTACCCGGTACAATACAGTGAGCGAATCATTGATCAACGCATTGGGATCTCCCGGATTGGGCAGTGTTTTAGCAAAGGCTACCGGATCGATCTTCAGCGTGATATTGTCACGCATATAACCAATCGTTACCAGCATATCACCATAAATATTACGCTTAGGCAACGTATCCGAATTGATCCACATTTCATGAAACTGTGGCAATTGATAATATGCCGGCCAGCCCGATACGCCGGGCGGATCGCCAATATTCTGTTGCATATTGCCCGCTTGATCCTGCACAAAAGCCCACATATTATATACATGCCCATAATCACCAGCAGCCGGAAAGCTGATGCCAAATTCACGGCAAAGCCCCACTGTGAGGTCTACCGGACTTTTGATCAAACAGCCCTGGTTGAGCACATCAAAGAAATGTTCACTCTTAAATAGGGTAGCCAGTACTGGTTTTATTTCCCAGTTACCATCACGGAATTGTTGCGCCAGGGGTTTGATCACATTCGTTTCCGTGCTGGAATCGATGATGTAATAACAAAACCAGCGGTACAACTTGCGCACAATAAACTCCGATACCTGTACTTTTTATTGAAGATCATCGTAAGCATATCATCCAGTTCCGCATCACCGGCCGTAGCATCACTGCGGCCCGCGATCGTAACACCATAGAAGGATGAAAACGCTTTACTATTGGTATCATGTTTGGCCGGATCAAATTTCACTGTTTCCGTGGCCTTATCAATCGTCCAGCCCGTCAATACCCGGGCCGCCGCCATTACATCCGGTTCGGTGTAATTGGGATTATTTTCTTTTCCCAACGTAAATAATTCCTGCAATTCCCTCCCATAGTTTTCATCCGGCGCATCTTTAATATTGAGAAAACCATTCAGGTAGCGCAGCATGGCCAGGTCGAGCGTAATACCCCGCACCAACTGCTTAAAGTTGCCCAGCGCCATTTGGTGAAGCAATACATAATGCCGGTAACCGGCAATCCCATTCCTATACATACTGGCTTCAGTAGTAAAATGGTGGTGCCAGAACAGGATCAATTTTTCCGTGATACTACGATCCTGGTTGATCATTAACCCAGCCCACCAGGCTTTCCAGGACATGATACGTTTATCATTCGCTTCTTCATCCGTAGTAGGTGTATTAACCCAGGTACTACCCGTGGCAATCGCCAATTCAGCGTCACCACCTGCAATACCTGTATTATCATACGTTTTTACCGGAGGCGCTGGAGCCGGAGAGGTTGTTAATAAAGCATCGACTGCTTGGGATACCGACATCGACCTGAAATAATCTATGTCTGCTTTTTTAGAGCCAAACATCGTACGCTTTAGCAGGTGCGCTACTTCCGCCGAAGTCCACGGCCCTCCATAAGGAGCTAAACCAGAAGTGATGAATCGTAAACCAGCATAAGCCTTTTCCGCAGGCGCACTGGCTTTTCTATTAAGCAGGAAGAATGTTCTTCTATCCATAGGTTTGATTTTGGGGTGGTCGTCTGGATCAGGAAAGGTTAATCCTGATTAAGACGATCGCTTTCACTCTCCTCCTACAAACAAAAATGCTGCCATTTGGCCATAAATCACCCCAACGAGTACATTTCCTTGCTTTTTTCGTAAGAACTCGATTGAAAGGCAGGTAGAATGCAGAATTCCGAATACAGAAGCCAGAGAAAACAGCCAATCCATAATGCCAGCGATATATAAAAGTCAAAGTCATAACATGGACCTCACTGTTATATCCATAAAAAAATGCTATGTCTGCGACAATCGCAAAACATAGCATTTCATGTATACTGTTTACTGTATTCTTCTAACTAATGTTCTCAATAATCCCGGCTATTCCTTGCCCACCACCTACACAGGCTGTTACAATACCATACTTTTTATTAAGCCGTTTCATATCATTGGTAATTTGGATAGTAAGTTTCGTACCCGTACAACCCAGCGGATGTCCCAATGCAATGGCGCCGCCATTGATGTTCACGATAGCAGGATTCATTTCCAGCTTGCGAATTACGGCCAGTGCCTGCGAAGCAAATGCTTCATTCAATTCCACCAGGTCAATTTGCCCCAGGCTCATATTAGCCTGTTTTAAAACTTTGGGCACCGCTTCTACCGGACCAATGCCCATAATTCGTGGGTGTACCCCTGCCGAAGCACAATTGACCAACCGGGCAATCGGTTTCAGCCCCAACTCATTCACCATTTTCTCTCCCATCACAATCACAAAAGCGGCACCATCCGATGTTTGCGAAGAGTTGCCGGCCGTTACTGATCCATTCATAGCAAATACCGGTTTCAGTTTTGCCAGGGCATCCACGCTGGTATCCTGGCGCGGTCCTTCATCCGTATCTACTACATAACTTTTTGTTTTCTTCTTCCCTTTTTCATCCACATATACCTGCTCTACCGTCACCGGCAATATGCCACTTTTAAAATAACCCTGTTCAATAGCATTGATCGCCTTCTTATGCGAGTTATAAGAAAAAGCATCCTGGTCTTCACGGTTTACATTGTATTCTTTGGCCACCGCTTCGGCAGTAAGCCCCATACTGAGGTAATAATCCGGATCATCTTTCGCAATCGAGTAAGCAGGAACCGTTTTCCATCCCGCAGTAGGCACCAGGCTCATACTTTCCGTTCCACCGGCCACTATACATTCCGCTTGTCCCATCCTGATCTTCGCAGTAGCAATGGCAATTGTTTCAAGTCCCGAAGCACAATACCGGTTTACCGTCATACCCGGCACCTCAAAACCCAGGGCCCTGGCCGCAATGATACGCCCTACCTGCAGCCCCTGCTCCGCTTCAGGTACCGCATTCCCTACAATTACATCATCTACCCGCTTGGGATCCAGTTGTGGTACCGACGCCATGAGCCCCTTGATCACATCTATCGCCAGGTCATCAGGCCGGTAAAACCTGAATACACCCCGCTTTGATTTACCTACAGCAGTACGAAATCCTGCTACGATGTAAGCCTCTTGCATATAAAGATGTTTATAGTTTCTGAATTAAGTTAGTTGTTTATGCAACTTTGTATACCAAAGGTAACAAGAAGCAAGTAGTTTTCAAAACACCCTGCCCAGTCATAATCATCCGTTCACAATCATTTAGTTACAACTATTTCCAGTCTTTGGCGGGTAGAGAAAATGAAAGGCCTTACCCAACCGTCTTGCCACCCTGTTTAGCATGCTACCCTGAATGGTATCCGTAAAATATTACCTTTTTGCAGCGCCAACATTTGATAAAGAAATATCTTCGCAGCCGTCTATGTATACGTTTATCCGACAACTGTTGTTCCTGTTTCCAACCGAAGGAGTACACTATTTTTCCATGAATGCCTTAAAGCTGGCCTGTAAGGTTGGTTTTATCAAGCGTATTGTAAGTAAGAAAAGCACCCCCGCCCGCAAAGGCCTGGAGCATGAACTGTTTGGCCTGCATTTCAAAATCCCGTAGGATTGGCTGCAGGCTTCGACAAAAATGCCCTCTACCTCAATGAACTGGAAGCACTGGGCTTTGGCTATGTAGAAATTGGTACCGTTACCCCCAAACCACAGGCAGGTAATGATCCGCCCCGTTTGTTCCGGCTGCCTAAAGACAAAGCCCTCATCAACCGCATGGGGTTCAATAATGAAGGCGTAAAAGTAGTAGCCAAACGCCTAAAAGATTGGAAAGAGAAGAAGGAAGCAGAGATCAGGAACTTGAAAATAGATAGCCTTGTTGGCAAATCGGGAACTACCCACTCGCCGCTCCCTGCTCACCACTTGCCACTCATCATCGGCGGCAACATCGGTAAGAATAAAGTAACCCCCAATGAAGACGCCTGGAAGGATTATGAGATCTGCTTCCACGAACTATTTAATTGGGTGGATTATTTTGTGGTAAATGTAAGTTCTCCCAATACCCCTGGCCTGCGCGAGCTGCAGGAAAAAGACGCTTTAAGAAAGATCTTATCCCACCTCCAAACCATCAATCAAACACTGGCAGGCACTAAGCAGGAGCCCAAACCTCTATTGCTTAAAATTGCCCCCGACCTTACCCAGGAACAAATTGACGATGTGATTGACCTCGCCCTGGAGATCAAACTGGACGGACTTGTAGCCACCAATACCACCATCGATCGATCTAACCTGCAAACCACCGAAGCCGAACTTACGATTATTGGGGCAGGTGGTTTAAGTGGTAAACCCCTCACTAAAAAGTCGACTGAAATAGTACAATACATCACCCAAAAACCAATGGACAAATACCTGTAATTGCTTCAGGCGGTATATTTACTGGCGCTGATGCCAAAGAAAAATTACAGGCAGGTGCAGCACTCGTACAGGTATGGACAGGATTTATTTATGAAGGCCCGGGTATTGTGCAAAATATATGTCAGTCATTAACCTAAGCAGGACAGTATAGATTAATATTCCACCTGGTGTAATAAATACCAACTTATACAACTTATATATACAAATGGAACATCTATTTACGACGGATAGTATCATCAGCTTTGTGGTATTGGTTATCCTGGAAATTGTATTGGGTATCGATAATGTGATCTTTGTAAGCATCATCATGAATCGCTTGAACACCAGGAAGGAAATAAATAAGGCAAGGCGCTTCTGGATGATCAGCGGTATCATTGTGCGCAGCCTATTATTGTTGGCCCTCGGCTGGTTACTGGAACAAAAAGGCAAGTACGTTATTCCCGAAAGCTGGTTTGGCAAAGGTTTCGACCTGGCAAGCCTCGTTATGCTGGCCGGCGGATTATTCCTGATCTATAAAACAGTGATGGAAATACACCATAAACTCGAAGGAGAAGACCCCAATGCTTCTACAAAAATAAAAAGCCCTTAGCCCTGGGACAAGCCTTGGGACAAATAGTGTTGATAGATGCCGTATTCTCTTTCGATAGCATTATTACAGCGGGCGGTACCGCCAAACATGTAGAGATCATGATTGCAGCCGTGGTCATTGCCATGATCGTGATGTTCTTGTTCAGCCCCGCCATCTCCAGTTTTGTACATGAACATCCTACTATTAAAATGCTGGCACTCTCCTTCCTCGTAATGATTGGATTAAGCCTGGTCATTGAAGGTTGGGATTCCGAGAAAGCCCATGAACTTCACCTGAAGAACTATATCTACTTTGGTATGGCTTTCTCTTTTGGGGTGGAACTCCTGAATATGACCATGCGAAAACGGCAGGCAAAACGGGTGGTGCAGTTGAATGCTCCTACCTTGCCCTCCACAGAAGAAAACAAGGACGATGTAGCCCACTAAACGATCTTCAGTAGCGTAGCAGCCACTACACCAGCAGTTTCTGTACGTAGGCGATTATTACCCAATACCACCGGAATAAACTGGTGCTGTAATGCCAATGCTACTTCTCTGGGCGTAAAATCACCTTCGGGTCCAATCAGGATGATCTGCGATGGTTGAGCTGCTTGCACTGCCTGTTGCAATTCCTGACGGGCCTCCTCCATGCAATGCGCAATAAACTTTTGCTCATTGAGCATGACCTCTTCCTGTCGGAACAACTGCTCATATCCTACTGGCTGGTGCAGTACAGGTAACCAGCTTTGCTGGCTTTGTAACATAGCACTGATAAGAATACCCTGCATTCTATCGTACCTGAAATGCTCCCTTTCCGTTCTTTCACATAGCAAGGGAATAATCGTTTGTATGCCTATCTCTGTAGCTTTTTCCAGGAACCATTCAAAGCGACTGGCATTCTTCAGCAATGAGATCGCCACCGTAATACGTCGTGCGGGCGCCGGCGTAAATTGCCCTTGCAGAATGCGTACACCGCATTTCTTCTTATGGTCGTTGATGATCTCTGCCGTTAACAGGTTACCCATTCCATCTGTCAACAGTACCTGCTCACCAATTTGCTTGCGCAAAACCTGTATAATATGTTTGGAAGCTTCTTCTGGTAAAGTAAGGATACCATTTACCGAGGCGGTAGCTTCTATATAGAAGATCGGTAGGCTCATAATGCAAATTAAGTGAAAGAAATTTGTACCAGCCTTGCCATCAACTAGCAGGCAGTAAAAAGCCCTCCCCGTTGCATATTTGGGAGGGCTTAGGATAGAAACCTCAGAAGTTTATAATAATCTTTATAGTGCTTTTAATACGCTCAACTGCTCACTGATCTTTCCTGGTTAACCTATCAACTTTTCAACCTGTTGACCTTTTTACCTGCCTTCCTGCTCGTTGGCTCAATGCCTTTATACCTCGTGGCCTTAATTAAAACGGTGCATCGTCATCATCACCAAAAGGCATATCATTCATTTTGCTACCGGCCTGGATAAACAGTTTGGCGCCACCACCATCAGCTCCTTCCGTAGGTACTGGCTTCCAGTTGCCGCCACCACCGCCGGCGCCAATACCGCCAAAATCATCATTTTCCATCTCTTCAAATTTCTGGATGTGCAGCAAGGCACGCAGTTTGATCGTTTCCAGCGAACCGTTCCGGTGTTTGGCTATCCGGATATGCGTTTCCCCTTTATTACTTTCTCCCATTTCATTGGAAGTAATATCATAATATTCAGGCCGGTAAATAAACATTACCATGTCCGCATCTTGCTCGATCGCACCCGATTCCCGAAGGTCACTCAACTGCGGCATCTTATTACCCTCTTTACGCGTTTCCACCGCCCGGCTTAACTGCGACAGTGCAATGATCGGCACCATCAACTCCTTGGCCAGCGTTTTCAGGTTACGCGAGATCGTACTGATCTCCTGCTCACGATTTTGGTTCTTACCACCACCACCACTCATCAGCTGCAAGTAGTCAATGATGATCAGGCCAATATTGTGTTTATTCTTCAAACGCCGTGCCTTGGCCCTCAATTCAAACACGTTCAATGCAGCTGTATCATCGATAAAGATGGGCGCTTGTGCCAGCTTTTGGATACCCTTGGCATACAATTGCTTCATCTCATGCTCTTCCATTTTACCTCGCGAGATCTTTTCCAACCAGATCTCACTCTCGGCCGAGAGGATACGCTGTACCAGCTGGGCCGAACTCATTTCAAGGCTAAAAAAGCCACCGGCGTGGGCTTCCGCGGATCCAATGCTGCATTCCGCACCAGGTTGAGGGCGAACGCCGTTTTACCTACCGCAGGACGAGCGGCCAGGATCACTAAGTCAGAAGGCTGCCACCCATACGTCACCTTGTCCAACGAAACAAACCCACTGGGCACACCCGTAATATCTTCTGTACGGCTGCGCATATCTTCAATACGCTGTACCGTTTTCACCAACACACTGTCAATACTGTCAAAATTCTTCCGAAGGTGATTATTCGTGATCTCAAATAACTTGCTTTCCGCTTCATCCAGCAGATCAAATACATCCGTACTATCCTCGTATGATTCACTGATAATTTCACCACTGATACGGATCAACTCACGCTGGATAAACTTTTGCAGTATGATCCGGGAGTGGGCATCAATATTGGCAGAAGATACCACCGCATTCGTAAGCCGGGTTACATAGTAGGGACCACCCACCATTTCCAACTCGTCCTTTGATTTCAACTCCTCCACTACCGTCAAAATATCGATAGGCTGGTTCTTCTGCTGAAGACTCAGCATCGCCCGGTAAATACGCTGGTTCGCATCCACATAAAAACATTCCGGCTTCAGGATCTCGATCACTGTATCGAAAGCGCTCTTTTCCAACATAATAGCACCCAGTACAGCCTCTTCCAGGTCTTTGGCCTGAGGAGGTACTTTTGCCATACACCATCGTACTCATGTCGATGGTTCCTTTCCGGCGCTGCTTGCGGTCTTTATTAAAATTCGTTAGCTCCATTGGTTCAATTGGTCAGTAAGTAAATGAGAACGTTGGCAATACAATCCACTGAACGATGGTTTCTGTTTTAGGGGACGGTTTTCCTGGTCACTCAATCGGAAATCCAATCAATGACTGGCGGGTTAGTATTCCAGACTTGTGTTACGAAATTGTTAATCCAGGGTTACCTGAATGTTACCGCTTTAGTCAGGACGGCGAATATATAACCCCCTAACGTCCCGAAAAAAAATTTCTGGAACCTATATTTAATCACCCGCAATTCACGAGCCGATTCACATCATTTGCCGGGTTATCCACATTGATGTGCAGGATATTCCCAATTTACAAAAGTTTGACACCCTTTCCCAAAGGAAATACACACACCCTTGTGCGAAAGAATTATACCCCAAAAATTTGGTAAATAGGTCCTTCAGATAAGATACAGCAGCACTAAGGGTTTACCTGTTTTGGATATAAGAAAACTCTTACAGCGCCTGCGTTTTAACCAATTCATAATGCTCAAACTCGCATAAAATCGTTATTTTTAAACACAAAAAATGAACAAAGCTTTACTGCTATTGTTTTATGAGCGATATTAGTGGTGAGATCAATTTTAAGCCATCATGCGGGTATATCAACTAAGGCATTATGAGGTGTTGCTGAATGATCAGCAAGGAGAAGAATTGGAACTCCTGATCCAGTATGAAAAGCTTTGTAGCCGCTTACTCACCACCAAAGCACTCGCCTTCTCCAATACCATCGAAATCGCCCGCATACGCCACTATCGCATGGAACGCCGCGCTCCCCGTATCCACCGCCTCCTGGCCGAAACCATCCCCCCTTTCAGCTTCCTCATGAGCAAGAACTGAACGCTTATACCGTCTTTATAGCGAGTTTACAGCGACCTTATAGCGAGGTTATAGCGACCTTATAGCGATATTCCTTTACTCTTCCTTGCCTGTAGCTCCCTGGTTGCCCTATATCATATCCACATCCAAGGCATCCCCCCTTAATAATCCGGTTATCCTACCTACCCTATTTGTGGTATTGATTAAACCAGAAATTCTTCCCAGCTTTGCCCTTCCCCTCCCAACCAGTCACCTTTAATCCGGTTCAATCAGGTGCTATCCACCTTGTTTCTTGCCCTCTGATCAGACTACCTGGTAACGAAAGATTACTAACCTTTCAAATCAACCCATATGGCCAACAACAACTTGGCAGATCCCCAGATCACCCGGGGAGGCAAAATAACTGCCGGCATATTGCTCGTCTTCTTCACCGTCATTTCTATCATCACCATTATTGCCTTCTGGCCCGACCGCTTACCCGACCCCGGCAAAAATGCGCCCAGTATCAGTTTAAACTGTTTGCCATGACCCTCGATACCAGTGCCTGCAAACAAGCTCCCTCCCTACCCGACTCCATAGCCGATTCAACCCATAAGGCCCTGCCAAAGCCGCCCCTGATTCAACAAAAGCAGATACGACAGGCAATAACGCCCTTTCAAAATCAGCCTCCAGCCCAAAAGCCGATTCTCCGGCGGTGGCCATACCTGTTAAAACAGCCGGCACCTCCTCAACACATCACTATATCAACCTCAATATTATTCTACTCTTGCTGGTGGCCGCTGGTGGCTTCCTCGGCAATATGATCCATGTCGCCACTTCCTTCACCACCTTTGTAGGCGCCGGAAAATTTCAGCAAAGCTGGATACTATGGTACTGGGTCCGCCCCTTCACCGCCTCCGCACTGGCCCTCGCCCTGTACTTCGCATTCGGCGCCACCAACGATCCCGCCAACGCCGATATTGATCGCATCCTAACAGTAGCCATCCTTTCAGGCCTTTTTACCGATATCGCTACCCAAAAACTCAAAGAAGTATTTGACGTACTCTTCAGTCCCAAAGACAATCGCCCCAATAAACTCACCGATCCTGCCATCAAAATAAACGCCGTTACCCCAGATGAGCTGGCCAAAGAAGGCGAAAATAAAATGGTGATCAAGGGAGCTAACCTCAAAAGCCAAAAACTCCTGATCAAAATAGACGACCAGGAGATCCCCAATCCCCGGGTCACTGATGAAGAGGTCAGCTTCCCTATACCATTCCGGAAGAAGCCAAACAAAAGACCCAGCTACAACTGCTCATCTCCGACCCGGAAGGCAATACCGTACTTCATAAAAGGATGCTGTCTGTATCAGAAAACACCGCACCGCCTCCTATAGAAGGCACAGAGGACGATGAAGAAAAAGCAGTTGGCTAACCTTTAAATTGACCAGTCATGCCCGAAACATTCATCGAAAAATTCATCATTATAGCCCGCTACCTGCCTGTTCCTTCGCGCAGGCGGGCAGGAACCCCATCCAAAAAGTACGCTTCCTGGTAGCTCATGATACCGGGAATCCCGGTTCTACGGCAGCCAATAATATACAGTTCTATACCAATACCGCCCACACCGTAGAACCTGCTAAAACAGCCTCCGCCCATTTGTTTGTAGACGATAAAGAAATACTGGAATGCGTTCCGGCCCTCACCGCAAAGCCCGAAAAAGCATTCCATGTTTTGAAAAAGGTGACCAAAGACAATGAGCTCTATGGCGTAAACGCCAATGATGGCGCCATTGGTGTGGAATATTGCTATGGCGGAGCCATCAATGCCGATAAAGCCTATGAAAAATTTGTGTGGACCCTGGCCCGCTTATGCTTCCAATTCCAACTGGACCCCGCCAGGGATATAGTGGGCCACTTTTTCCTGGACCCCGCCCGCAAAACAGATCCCGTAACCGGACTAGCCCGCAGTCGCCGTACTTACGAACAATTGCTACGCGACATAGCTACAGAATTCCTTGCCTGCACAGGCAATGCAGCCCCAGCCCCAGCCACTACCGAACAATCAGGCACAGTTACAGTAACCGTAAAGCTCAACCTGCGTAAAGCCCCCAACACCCGCGCCGCCATCGTACAAGTTATACCTGCTGGTACCGTACTCGAGTTCGCGGCCATTGTACCCGATGGTGAACCTGTCAACAACAATCCCCGCTGGTACCAGGATACCCACGGCAATTTCTTCTGGAGCGGGGGAGTGAAATAAAATCATCCACCTCAAAAACATATAACCATGGCAAGACAAAAATCACTGAAAACAATCTTCAACCAGTCTAATACCAAGACTGCTCATTTTGACCTCTACAAAACAAACAATACCAACAATCCCATTAGCCTAACCGTACAGCCCGGCGATAATGGTCAGTCTGCCGTGTCCGATGCCAACCTCGATGGCGCCAGTTTATTTAAAGGCACAGTAGGTACCATCACCAATTTCCAGTTGGGAACCAATACCAACCTCGAAGGGAAATTTCTCGAAGTGTACACCCTGATTACCGATACCTCCCAGGAAACCGATCTCACCAGTTTCGACTTTAGCCTGCAGGGAGGAGTAGCTCCCTATAAATACTCGATGCAGAAAACCCTCCAAAGCCAGGGAGCTTCCATCGTTTATAAGGTCACTATTTTCTTTACCCAAAACGCATAACTCCTATGAAAAAAATAATTACCTCCCTCCTGTTCCTCACAGGCATGTATTCCGCTGCCTTTACGCAACTACCCAATATTGATACCACCATCAATCTCGACCTGTTAAAGTCACCCGTTTCTCCCGCCTTCAATATGCTGGGTATAGGAACCAGTGCTATTGAGCGGTATACCGACTTCAATGCTTTTCGCGTATCCATCCAAAATGCCACTAAGAACTTTACCACCATTCCCAATAGTTACGCCTTTGAGATAGCCCCTTCCTCGTGGGGTCCAAAAAATATACCCTGAATGATTTCAACAATAAGCAATACACCATTCCACAAACATTCATTGTTTCCGCCGGCTTTACCCACATGGGGCCTGAAGGAAAAGAAGATGTGGATAGCTTGAAAACAACCAAAATAGCATTGGGCATTAAATTCTCCATCATACGCCCCAAGTGGTCAACAGCTACCAAAACAGCCTATGAAAACCTGATCGCTGTACAGAAAGAACTGCTGGAGCAGTTTAAGAAAAATGAAAAACAACACGCTTCCTACATAGTATATGCAAAGAAAAGAGAAGAACTAAGAGCTGTAAACCGCGATACCACCATCAGTGCCGTAGAAAAAGCAATCAGGTTGGCCCAACTGGCCCATGTTATCGACAGCCTGGAAGTGCTGATCAATGACGATACCAACAACCAGCTATCCACCAATACCTCAACAAGCTACCTCGCTGTGCAAAAGCAGCCACCAGCTTTAAATCCGAAAGACAAGGTTTCTTCCTCGATTTCACCAGCGGTTTTTCACTCGACTTTCCCGACAACCGCTTTAACAATAGTTACCTTCAAAAAGCAGGAGCCTGGCTAACCGGAGGGCATGAAAATGGCAACAAAGGCATTACCTCCATGTTCATAGCCAGGTACCTCTACCAACCCAATGCCATCTTTGCCGATCCCGCAGGTAAACTAAGCACCGACAAGGTTTCCACTTTCGATGCAGGCGCCCGCTTTTTACTTAGTGCATTGAACGACAAATTGAACCTAAGCGGCGAAGCCTTGTATAGAAGCATACTGGGCAATAGTGAGCTCGATCCCTCCTGGCGGCTTATCTTCAATGCAGAATATGATATTGGTAAAAACCGCAGGCTGACCTTTTCATTCGGTCGTAATTTTGATGGCACCATCTCCAAAGGAGGCAACCTCATAGCAGCCATTAACTTCATTGCTGGTTTCGGCGGTGAAAGAAAAATAACCAATTAATTACCTGCCTACACACTTTAATGCAATATCATGGATACGAGCCCCTTTTGTGCAAACAGGAGCCGTTTGGACAGCCCTTCATCCTTCCCGGCTAATCCTTATCTTTGCCCCTCGCCCAAATACCCCTGATGAGCCGGAACAGATCATATAGACGGCTTCGGTGGAGGGCAACGCAAGTAATTCAACATCAAAAGATCAAACTAAGTAATGACGATCTCGTATAACTGGTTACATGAATATTTACCGGTAACCATTGAACCGGAGCGCTTGAGCAAGATTTTAACAGCCGTAGGCCTGGAAGTAGAAAGCCTGGAAAGATATGAAAGCATGAAAGGTGGCCTGCAAGGACTTGTTATTGGAGAGGTATTGACCCGTGAGAAGCATCCCAATGCCGATAAACTTTCTGTTACCACCATCAACGTTGGTAGTGGCGATCCCCTGCAAATCGTTTGCGGCGCACCCAATGTAGCTGCCGGACAAAAAGTAATTGTAGCCACTGTAGGAACTACCATCTACCCCAAAAACGGCGATCCCCTCACAATGAAAGTGGCAAAGATCAGGGGCGTAGAGAGCCACGGTATGATCTGCGCCGAAGACGAAATTGGCCTTAGCGATCACCATGATGGTATCCTCATACTGCCTGCCGAAGTAAAACCAGGTACGCCCGCAGCCGCTTATTTTAAGCCCTATACCGATTGGGTATTTGAGATCGGACTTACCCCCAATCGCATGGATGCCATGAGCCACCTGGGCGTTGCCCGTGATGTGACCGCCTACCTGGTACACCATGATAAAAAGGATTACCGCGTTAAATCGCCCTTCAACAATAGCTTTAAGACCGATAATACCAGCCTGCCCATTGCCGTAGAAATTGAGAATGCCAATGCTTGCCAGCGTTATAGCGGGGTAACCATTAGCAATGTACAGGTAAAGGAAAGCCCTCAATGGCTGCAGGACAAATTGCGCTCCATTGGTCTGCGCCCCATCAACAACATTGTTGATACCACCAATTTCATCCTCCACGAAACCGGTCAACCTTTACATGCATTCAATGCAGATGCCATAAAAGGCCGTAAAGTACTGGTTAAAAATCTGCCCGAAGGAACGCCCTTTGTGTCACTGGATGAAAAGACCCGGAAACTCAATGCCGAAGACCTCATTATTTGCAATGGCGATTGCGAACCCATGTGTATTGCCGGCGTATTTGGTGGGTTACACAGTGGTGTAAAAGCTGATACCCGGAACATCTTCCTCGAAAGCGCCTGGTTCAATCCTATTGATATCCGAAAAACCTCTTTCCGCCACGGCCTGCGTACCGACGCAGCCACCCGGTTCGAAAAGAATGTCGATATCAGCAATACCGTGAATGTGCTCAAAAGAGCCGCCATGATGATCAAGGAATTGGCAGGCGGTGAGATCACTTCCGATGTAGTAGATATTTATCCCGACCCTCGCGAAAAAGCATCCGTAGTCCTTAAATACCATTACCTCCGTAAGCTGAGTGGTAAGAACTACCATCCCGATACCGTGAAAAAGATCCTTACCACCCTCGGCTTCGAGATCATTAAAGAAGGCATGGACAATATCTGGGTCAATGCCCCCTATAGCAAACCCGATATCTCCTTGCCCGCCGATGTGGTGGAAGAGATCATGCGCATTGACGGACTAGACAATGTAGAGATCCCTACCTCCATTATGATCTCCCCTTCTATTGAAACAGACAGCTACAAACATACTTACCGCGAAAAATCGGCCAACTACCTGGTAGGATTGGGTTTCAATGAAATTTTCACCAACTCCATTACCAATGCCGCTTATTTCGATGAGGAAGAGCTGGGTACTGCCGTTCGCCTGCTGAATAACCTCAGTGCCGACCACAATATCATGCGTCCCTCCATGCTCGAAACAGGTTTGGAAGCCATTGCCCATAACCTGAACCGCAAAAACCACAACCTCCAATTCTTTGAATTTGGTAAAACCTACCACAAAATAGCCCCTGGCAATTACAATGAACAGGAGCATGTTTGCCTGTACATTACTGGCCAGGTAAAAGAAGATTCCTGGAAAGCCAAAGGATATACCGTTGATCTTTACTATATTAAAGGAATCGTGGCAAGGATATTGCAGCTCACCGGCATTACTAAAGCAAGCTGGCAAGCCAACACTACCCAAAAACTGGCCGACAGCCTGGAAGTAAAGATCAACAATGAAGTGATTGCCACATTAGGTACCGTAGCCCCCATGAACTGAAACGTTTCGATATCAAACAGCCGGTTTTCTTTGCCGATATTGACTGGGAATTACTCCTGAAGAAAGTGGCTAAAGGCACACTCAAAGTATCCGAATTACCCAAACAATTACCCGTTCACCGCGACCTGGCCATGATCGTTCCGAAAACATTACCCTATGCCGACGTTGAGGCTACCGTAAGAAAGGTACAGATTGGTAAACTACAGGAGGTTCAGCTGTTCGATATTTTCGAGAGTGGGAAGATAGGTGTCGACAAAAATCACTGGCCATTAGCTTCACCTTCCTGGATGAGGAAAAACCCTCACCGATAAGGAGATCGATGGAATGATGAATAAGATCATGACCGCCCTGGAAAAAGACCTCCAGGCCGAGATTAGAAAATAAACCGGAAAGCAGGAATTCCCGGCCACAGCTGGGGATTCCATAACCCGGAATCCTTTATTCGAAATCAATTGGCATGTCAGAAACACAGCAACCTTGGCAACGCATCAACGAAAAACTGCAGCAGGTGCTGCAGCAACACCAGGTGCTGCAAAAGACAATGACCGGCTGACCAAAGAGCTCAAGGAACTAAGATCGAAGGATGCTTCGCAGGCCAAAAAGATCGAAGAATTGGAAATTAAGATGGCAGCTTTAAAAACTGCTACCGGCCAACTTAATGAAGCCGATAAGAAAGAATTGGACAAACGCCTGCACCAGTACATCCGGGAAATCGACCGGTGTATTGCTATGCTGAGCCAATAAATTCAATTATACTCGTTTCACTAAACGCATTTTCATTTCATCGTCTCCCTGTGAAAGCTCTAAAGTGTAGATGCCATAAGGCAGGTCATTGAGGCCTTTCCAGGTAACCGTATTGTCACCCTTAGGTACACTGGCCTCCAGGCGACTGCATTCATCGCCTTTTTCATCTCGTAGAATGGCTCTTAAACTGGAGCGGATAGGTGCTACTAATTCGAGTGTCAGGACATCAATAAAGATGGACGACTTTACTTTTGCAAACATAGTTCGCTTGGTTTTGGTGTTTGTAATCATAGAATACGGGTCTTCCTAATCCTTAACCATCCAAAACGATCCATTAGTGTCCAAAGTGTATCAGATATCCAGTTGTTAATTCTGTGTGGATAAATATAGAATACTCTTTTCAAATTTGCAAGCAATGGAAGAATTAATTCCCATAAATGTAGTAATCGGCGACAGAACCTACCGGATCCGCATCGCCCCATCCGATGAAGAAGTGGTTCGTAAAACCATTAAACTCATCAACGACAAGATCGTCGAGTTTAAAACCCAGTTTGCCGGCAAAGACATGCAGGATTATGTGGCCATGGTAGTCCTTTGGTATGCCACACAACAAAAAGCGGCCGGAGACCAGCCGCTTATATCTAGTGAAGCAGATAAACAATTACAGTCTATGGAAAAACTCTTAGACAAGATCCTTCAGACCTAAACCGGAAAGGTTGCCTGGAAGCTTATATGGTATCGATTCATTATCGGACCAGGTGCCCTAACCGCAGACTTCCCGTCTTCCGGACTTCCCCCGACCTTATTTCTTCGTAATCCCTTCATCCATAGTTACTTTCATGGTAAATGGAGCCGATTGGCCGGCCATTTCCATAGTACCTGTTGCATCCAACACCATCGAGCGTTTCTTGATAATACCCGTAGCCAGTTCCATAGAATATTGCCCTTTGGAGGTACCCTGAATATTGAGGTTGATCGTCATTCCATTGTTCTCCGTTTCGCCCGATTGGGTCACCGTACCATCCAGACTTACAATCGCTTCATCCCCTTTAATTTCAAGTACCTTATAGTTCGTTACCGATTTGCCTTGCTTGGAAACCGTTGAATCTATCCAGCTATCTCCCGCTTTCAATGCCTTCTCGGGCAAATTGGCAACCAGGTCATAACTGCTGCCAGGCTTATTGGCCGCACTCGTCAAACCACCAGTCATACTCATTAAACCACCCGCTTTCTCAGCAATGGCATTAACAGTAGTATCATCAGTGGCCGTAATAAATCCCTTGGTATTCACTGTCAGGTTCGTGGTTTTGCCCACCAATTCTGCCATTTTCTTTCCCATTTCATCGGGCGCTTCATCCTTCTTATCCGAATCATAATTCATCTCCTGCCCCATTCCACTCATACTCGTTACCACACGCTTTACCGTACTGGCTATCGCATAGTCCTTGCCCGTGGCCGTTTTAACCTCTACCACCGAAGTAATGGTATTGTTATTATTCATATCAATCGTTTGGCCCATCATTTCCATTCCAAAAGCCATTTTTACAGCAGCCACCCGCTCCAGTTGCTGCCCTTGAGCAAATACCGCTTTACGGTTCAGAGATTGCGCATGTACCAATACTACACCAAGAGATAAAGGGATAAATAACAGTTTTTTCATATTTCTCAATTATTATAAAATATTTGTAACCAAATTGGATGTGATATTACAAAGAGACGGTGAAATTATGATTCATGGTGGCACCAAAAATAAAAAGAGTGGGCCATCGCCCGCGGCAAATAGCCCACTCCTGTATTAATTTATTAAAAGAATAGTCCGAAAGTCGGTAAGTAATGCAGTAGTTGGGTTGCCGTTTTCTTCCGTCCCGATAGCTATCGGGACCGACTTCCCGACTCTTAATTAAACAAGGCGGCCAGCTTCTTTTGCAAATCTTCTCCACGCAGGTTCTTTCCAATGATCTTTCCTTGCGGATCGATCAGAAAATTCTGTGGGATCGCCTGGATACCATACTGAACCGCTACCGAATTTTTCCAGTATTGCAGGTCCGAAACATGCGTCCAGGTAAGCTTATCATCATGGATCGCCTTTATCCACTTTTCTTTTGCCGTAGGTTGATCCAGCGATATGCCCAATATATGGAATCCTTTGTCCTTATATTTATTATAGGCTACTACTACATTGGGATTTTCCATGCGGCAGGGACCACACCAGCTGGCCCAGAAATCGATCAGCACATACTTACCTTTAAAGGAAGACAACTTAACAGGAATACCCAAAGTATCATTTTGAGTAAAATCCATGGCCACGCGACCAATACCGGTTTTCTTGGCAATCTCTATACGCTCTGCCATGTCTTTGCCCGCTTTCGACTCGCGCACGTCCTTGGGCAGGCCTTTAAATACGGGTTCCACCTTCCCGGCATTAATATCATAACCCGCAAACTGCTGGAAGGCATAGAAAGCAATGGGCGATTGCGGATTGGCTTTCACATAACTGCCATATACCTTTTCATTCATTTCCTCATACAAAGCATCCATCTGCCCATCCAGTTTGGCAGCTTCTTCCTTATTACCTGCTTTAATAGCTTCTCCGTAAGCCTTGGCCAGCTCCCGGCGCTTTTCATTATAACCCTTCGTTTGGTCCCCAGCTTCACAAACTCATCATGCGCTTTGGATCCTGTAACCATAACATTGCTGAACGAGTCTACGCTATTGACTGTTATATCACCCCTTGAAGAAAAACTGTAGCAAAATCACGCTGTATGGCCCTTCTTTTGGCCGATTCCGAACCCGCTGGATACTTTACACGGAGATTACCCATAGTAGGATTCGATAATTGACCCGCAAATTGGTATTGACCGTCCTTGACCTGTACACTGTCTGTTTTACGGTCCCCATTAACCGAGTAAGAAATGAAAACCCATTCAATGGGTTCGCCAGCTTTTGACACATTTCCCTTCAGGGCAAATTGCTGAGCATGCGTTTGGATAGCCAGTAGCAAACCGGCCCCTGCAAATAGTAGATATTTCATCGTAAGATGGTTTTGAGTGGTGAACGATACAATATTAAAGAATAAATAGCTTTTTCAGCTCCCACCCATCACGCAAAATGGCAAAGCGCCTGTTTTTATACACTTTTCAGCGAAGGGGCGTTCTAAACAGAAATTATGCAAATAGGTTCACCGGTCAAAAAATGCTTGTTTTATTTCCGTACTTTCGCACATTAACGTCTCACGTATGGACAATATACTATACATAGAGAGGATACATAATATGGTAGAACAATCTAAATTTTTAAAACACAATGGATCCGAACGCATTAACCTATATAATTGGAGGAGTGGCGCTGGTGGCCGGTATTGTAGCTGGAAAGTTCATTTTCGCTAAAAACACCCAACGCCAGGTCGATGAGGCAGACCAACAGGCTAAAAAACTGCTTGCCGATGCTCAAACCCAGGCCGAAACCGTAAAACAACAAAAACAATTAGAAGCCAAAGAACGATTTTTACAACTAAAAGGGGAACACGAAAAAGAGGTAGGAGAACGCAATCGCAAGCTCGTTGATTCAGAAAACAGGGTTCGCCAGAAAGAACAAACCATCAACCAGAAGGTAGACCAACTGGAAAAACAGGTAAAGGATAATGAAGTCATCAAGGACAACCTGAACCGCCAGATTGAAGTGGTTAACCTCAAGCGCACCGAACTGGAAAAACACCAGGAAGAGCATATCCGCCGCCTGGAAAAATAGCCGGCCTTACCGGTGAAGAAGCTAAAAAGCAACTGGTAGAAAGCCTCAAACAAGAAGCAACCACCCAGGCCCTGGCCCTCCAACAGGAAATCATTGATGATGCCAAGCAAAAGGCCAATAAAGAAGCCCGCAAGATCATTATCCAGTCTATACAACGTACTGCAGCTGAACAAGCTATAGAAAACTCAATTACCGTTTTCAACCTGGAAAGCGACGAGATCAAAGGACAGATCATCGGCCGTGAAGGACGTAATATCCGCGCTATTGAAGCCGCCACGGGTGTAGACCTCATCGTAGATGATACCCCGAAGCCATCATCCTGTCATCCTTCGATCCCCTGCGCCGCGAAATTGCCCGCTTAAGCCTTACCAGGCTGGTTACCGATGGCCGTATCCACCCGGCCCGTATTGAAGAGATCGTGGAGAAGACCCGTCGTCAGATCGAAGAACAAGTGATGGAGATCGGCGAACGTACCGTTATTGAACTGGGTATACATGGTTTACACAAAGAACTCGTTCGTATCGTCGGTAAAATGCGTTTCCGCTCTTCCTACGGACAAAACTTATTGATGCACAGCCGTGAAGTAGCCAACCTCTGCGGTATCATGGCAGCCGAACTGGGCCTCAATCCAAAACTCGCCAAACGTGCCGGTCTCTTGCACGATATTGGTAAAGTCCCTGATGAAGAGTCTGAACTGAGCCACGCCCTCCTGGGAGCCAAACTGGCCGAGAAATATGGCGAAAATCCAGCCGTGGTGAATGCCATCGGTGCTCACCACGATGAAATGGAAATGCAATACGTGATCTCCCCATCGTACAGGCTTGTGATGCCATCAGCGGCGCAAGACCCGGTGCCCGTCGTGAGATCATGCAACAATACCTCCAGCGTATCAAGGACCTCGAAAACCTGGCCCTCGCCTATAATGGAGTAGAAAAAGCCTACGCCATACAAGCCGGTCGTGAGTTGCGTGTTATTGTAGAAGCAGAGAAAGTATCCGATGCCGATTCCGATAAGCTGTCATTTGAAATAGCCCAGAAGATCCAAACCGAAATGACCTTCCCCGGCCAGATCAAAGTAACCGTGATCCGTGAAAAACGGTCTGTGAACGTAGCCAGGTAAAATGATCAATAGTGCCGTGAAGGCTCACAAACAAGAACTTAGGAACTAAATTATAAACAGGAAGCAGCAGATAAGGTAATAAGTTTTAAAAAATAAGGAAATCTAAATCCGAAATCCGAAATAAACTACTACCTTTGCCCTCCTTAAAATTTGAATGTCATGAACGCAGCAGTTCAATTCGTACAAGAGCAATTAATCGGTAAAAAGACTTCCCTAGCTTTAAAGCTGGCGATAACATTACCGTTAACTATAAGATTATTGAAGGTGGTAAAGAGCGTATCCAGGGTTTCCGTGGAGACGTAATTAAGCGTCAGGGCACAGGCGGTACTGCTACTTTCACCGTACGTAAGATATCTGATGGTGTAGGTGTTGAAAGAACCTTCCCCATTTTCTCCCCCAACATCGAATCTATCGAACTGAATAAGACTGGTCGCGTACGCCGCGCCAAACTGTTTTTCCAACGCGAACGTAGCGGTAAAAGCGCCCGTATCAAGGAAAAACGCCAGGCTGTTGCAGCTAAAGCTTAACATTCAGCTCGTTACAAAATATAGGAAAGCGGAAACCACTTGGTTTCCGCTTTTTTGTCCTTTTCTGCCAATGGCTACGTATATATAATGTGCATTTTGTTAATCGCAAGTAAAATACCTTCTTCAGGTAGCACTTGCGGGTAATTTGTGTTGAGGATTATACGTTTTACCTATGAAAAGCTGTAATTTCGTATTTCAATCTAAAATAAAAGAGTACCATGCTTGTAGCTACAAATTTCCTGATGATCTCGATGCCAGGTGGTATGGAGTGGGTGTTGATCATTTTGGCTGTACTGATCCTTTTTGGTGGTCGTAAAATCCCTGAATTCATGAGAGGTATCGGTAAAGGTATCCGTGAGTTCAATGATGCCAAGAGTAATGTAAAGAAAGAGATCGAAGATGGCATGAACGAAAAGGATAAAAAGCTCCTTCTTCTCCTGCGCAATAATTTTTCGTTCCTTCCTTAACGGGGATTCCAAACCGATTTGTTCTCTCAAAGCCGGCACCAGGATTTGTTTACCTTCGAATCAATAACCCAATACCATGCTGATCTGCTTAAGGGCACTACTACCTGCGTAGCAGCCGTTCAGCATTTTTGCACAATATTGATCAAAAACGCCACCTCAATGCTTACCTCCAGGTCTACGATCAGGAGGCTTTGTTGGTAGCGGCCCAATTGGATGCAAAACGTGCAGCCGGTAAACCCTTGGGTAAACTCCATGGTGTAGTGATCGCTTTGAAAGATGTGATCTGCTATAAAGACCACCCCGTATCCGCAGCCTCGAAGATCCTACAAAACTTCACGTCCATTTATAGCGCTACCGCTGTTGAACGCCTCCTGGCCGAGGAAGCCATTATTATTGGCAATACCAATTGCGATGAATTCGCCATGGGGTCCACCAACGAAAACTCAGCCCATGGCAAGGTCCTCAATGCCCAGGATGAAACCCGGGTGCCCGGGGTCTTCCGGTGGATCGGCAGTAGCCGTACAGGCAGCCCTCTGCATGGTAAGCCTGGGTAGCGATACAGGCGGCTCCGTACGCCAGCCCGCCGACTTCTGTGGCATCGTAGGCCTCAAACCCACCTATGGCCGGATCTCCCGCTATGGACTGATAGCCTACGCCTCCTCCTTTGATCAGATCGGTATCTTTGCCAACAATATACCCGACGTAGCCATTACCCTCGAAGTAATGGCCGGTCCCGATGTGTTCGATAGCACCGTATCCGACAACCCTGTTCCAGCCTACTCAACCGCAACCAATTCATTACCAGCCACTTTAAAGATCGCCTACTTCAAAGAAGCACTCGAAAGCCCGGCCCTGGACAATGAAATAAGAACCAATATCCTGGCCCTGATCGACAAGCTACGGGCTGATGGTCATACCGTAGAATCCGTCAATTTCGAGTACCTCGGCTACATCGTTCCTACCTATTATGTATTGACCACCGCCGAAGCCTCCTCAAACCTTTCCCGCTTCGATGGGGTAAAATATGGCTACCGCACCCCAAATGTGGATAAAAACCTGGACTTAACAGATTTTTATAAGTCCAGCCGATCTGACGGTTTTGGGTGGGAAGTCAAGCGCCGGATCATGCTCGGCACCTTCGTTTTGAGCGCGGGGTATTACGATGCCTATTTTACGAAGGCCCAGCAAGTAAGACAACTACTGGTAGAAAAACCAATTTGGTATTCAACCAGTTCGACGCAATCATTTTACCCACCGCCCCCTCCCCCGCCTTCAAGCTGGGCGAAAAATGGACGACCCCATCGCCATGTACCTGGCTGACATTTTTACAGTTTTTTCCAACCTAACCGGCATTCCCGGTATCTCAATCCCGCTTTTTGGCACAGTAATGGCATGCCTTATGGGCTGCAGATTATGACAAACCGATTCTGCGAATTATATTTGCTCCAGCTATCCCAACAGTGGTTGCAGCAGTATAGGTTCGCCGGTTAACATGAAAGGCCCAAATTTGCGACTCCCCGGCGTTATAATCTGCACTGCATCATTTTCCTCCTATCCTATCTCGAAAGACGATCCTGTTCCTATTTAAAACATCATCCGTTTAATCCATACCTGAGAGTCGGCATTGTTGTGCTAAAAAACGATGATGAAAAGAAAGCTAGTTTACGCCAGTATTTTTAGTCTGGTGTGGTTACTGATGGCATTTGATACCGGAGGAAAGAAAAAATCTTCTACCCAAAAGCCTACAGCCAAATCAACACGGGCCACAAAAGTAAAGGCCACTATTGTATTGAATGACACCATTCAATCTCCCGCTAAGTCAGATTCACTGGCTGATCCGGGTTTCAACTCCATATTTGAAGCCAATTCAAATGTGCGATTGAATCCCCGCGCCATCACCTTTGTACAGGACTATATGGAGAAAAACACGGAAGACCTCCTGGAAATCAAGGAGTGGGGACGTCCTTATTTTAATATGATGGAGAATATCCTCAATAAATATGGCCTCCCTACAGAACTGAAATACCTCGCCGTTATTGAATCCAGGCTGAAACGTTCAGCGGTTTCCTGGGCTGGTGCTGTAGGCCCCTGGCAGTTAATGCCCGCCACAGCCCGTATCCTGGGCCTGAAGGTTTCCCGCAGCTACGATGAGCGTACCGACTATTTCAAGAGTACCCACGCAGCGGCCAAATACCTGAAAGACCTGTATACCGAATTTGGCGATTGGTTATTGGTAATTGCTGCCTATAACGGAGGTCCCGGTAATGTGTACAGCGCCATCCGCAAAAGCGGTAGCCGCAACTTCTGGAACCTGCAGTATTACCTGCCAGCCGAATCCCGGACCCACGTTAAAAAGTTTATCGGTACACATTATATATTTGAAGGTCAAGGCAGTGTAACTACCTTAACCAAGGCCGAAGCCACCGAACAAATGGGCGTAACTGCTACCTATCTCCTGAAAAGGAATATCAGTGTACAGGAACTTGGCGAAGCCAAAAGCGTTACCGTATCAGGTAAGTACCACTCGGCCATCATTGCCCGTCACATTGCAATGGAACAGGCCGCTTTCAATCGATACAATCCCGATTTCGACAAAAGAATGGCCAGCGCCGATAATGCTTATGAACTGAAATTGCCTGCAGATAAAATGGAACTCTTTCAGGCAAATAAGTACACCATCCTAAATGAATCAGTTCAACTGTTGCTGAGCGGTGCTACCGTTGCAGCCAAAGAAGGTAAATAACAAAATGCTTTATACAAAAGGGTGGGTAGCCTTCCAGGTTGCCCACCCTTTTTTTTTATTTACTGGCTAGAAAATAGATGCCAAGTCCGTATCCAAGCGATTTTACAGCTCCCAAAACAGGCCGTTTCTGTGACCACTCCCCTGATCTGCACTCGCCTGCAATTCGGTTAGATTTACTTAACCTTATATTATTGGCCCACCAAGACTTTTTAATAGCTGCCGCTTTTAACAGGCATTCCTCATATTCCCCTTCCGGATTACTATAAAGGTAATGCCCGACCCCGCTTGAAAAGAGAGGTACCGGGTAGAAGCATTATATAGAATACTACGTATCACTACATTAAAGTCAAAGTCGCCAGCAGCCGTAATATATCCCAACGCACCAGAAAAACCCCTCTCTTTATTTTTCATATTGCTCAATCAATTCCATCACCCGCCGCTTTGGCGCCCCAGTCATAGAACCCATGGGGAAAGTATGCCTGATCGCATCCATAAAATGAAGGTCCTCCCGTAGCCGACCACTCACCGTTGAGATCATTTGGTGTACTTGCGGAAAACTATAAATACCATACAATTCCTCCACCTGCACCGTCCCTTCCTCACACACTTTAGAAAGGTCATTCCGCACCAGGTCTACCACCATCACGTTCTCCGACCGGTCTTTGGCACTATGATACAATTGCTCTTTATTCTTAAGATCAACTTCCTCGTTCCTAAGGTCCCTTTGCCAGGTTCCTTTGATTGGTTGGGAGAATAACCTGGCGCCTTCCTTTTTAGATAACGCTCTGGGCTGGCACATACCAGGTAATGATCTTCCACTTTGTAGTAAGCCGCGAAAGGATTGGGCGAAGTTTGGCCCAACGAGAGGTATACCGATAGCGGATCGATCACAGCATCAGTAGCATAAAACTCCTGGCAGTAATTAATTTCATAGCAATCACCCCGCAAAATATGTTGTTGTAGAGCTCGAATTATCTGCAGGTATTCGTCCCTTTCAAGTCGCGGGTGAATGGTGAAAGCTGTCTTATGGGATGTTACTTCAGGAAACCCTGCCGCCATGATCTGTTGGTAAATGAGCTCGTGGTCCTGCTGTAAAGAACCAATAAGGATGGAATGCTCATCCAACTGAATGATTACTTGCGGCACAAAAAGAACAAGTCTGGAAAACCGATGCCATCAGGATGTTCGCTCACCAATGGCTCTAAGCCATTCTTGAGGTCATATCCCAAATGGCCAAAAAGCCAGTCGCCATGCTGTTCATAAAAATCCCTTAGATTGGTAAAGACTGTTTCAGAAGCTGGAAGTGTAATGGAATGAATGGCACCAGCCGCAGCCAAACATTCATAGCGTTGAAAAGAGGATGGGTATAGTTGGCTATCCAGGAAAGAACAGATGTTGAACCGGTTACACCAGTTCAACATTTGCAATTTAGTTTGCTTAAAATCTTTTATCGGGAATGAAGTAAAACTTCTGCTCACGCGTGCCGTAGCGCCTCAAGAACGCTGTTGATTAAAAATCATCTTCTTCGTCATCAAATCCACGATCATTAAAGAGATCCATATCCTTGAATTCATCATCAAGGCCAAGATCATCCTCATCTTTTCCTGCTTTTTTGCCAGCGCCTGTGCCACCGTTGGAACCAGCTTTCTTAGTCTTTGACTTGGGTAAGTCAAACTCTTCGAAGTCAGGATCCCATTCCTCTTCTTCTTCAGGTTTATCCCAATCATCTACCTCATCATCATCACCGATGTCGTCATCATCATCGTCATCCTCCTCATCGCTTTTCTTAGCAGAGGCTTTACCACCTTTCTTAGAGGCTTTGGGTGTTGTTTCCGTATCATCATCCTCAAGGTCTTCATCATCCTCATCTTCTTCTTTCTTAGATTTCGATGAGGCTTTTTTAGGAGTTTCCTTAGAAGACTTTGGTGCAGGGCTTCCGCCGGTCTTTTTTTTTCTTTGTCAGATTTTGCTGCCATTGTCTGGTAAGATTATGCTGTAAATTTCAGCGAACTTTTTAATTCGCCAAACTTTTTATTAAAAAATTTTACTGGTAAATATACACTTCAAAGTACTTATAATAAAACCATACTTTCCCAACTTTCACAATGATTTGTGCCAATCTTATCCGCACATTTTATTATATACTAGTAAGATACATCCCGTTCTCTAAGAAACAAATATTTCACCAGAAATACTATATTTCTATTAATTGATCCCGGCCTGGCCCATTGGAGATATAAGCAACTTTCACACCCAGGTAATCATTGATAAATCCAACATAATCTGTCATCACCGCAGGCAGTTGAGCCGCCGATTTAAGGCCGCTTACATCCTGTTTCCAACCTTTAAAGGATTTCCATTCGGGTTCAATGGCCACCCTGGTCATCTGGAAGGGAACCTGGGCCGTTTTCTCCCCGTTTACCACGTATGAAGTACACACTTTTAGCTCGTCAAAAGCATCCAGCACATCGGCCTTCGTCATCACCAGCTTTGTTACCCCATTTACCATACAGGCAAAGTTGAGGGCTACCAGGTCAATCCAGCCACAACGGCGGGGCCTTCCGGTAGTGGCACCAAATTCATTGCCAATACGGCGCAATTCTTCACCCATCACATCATTCAATTCCGTAGGGAAAGGACCACTTCCCACCCGGGTACAATAGGCCTTGGTAACACCTATTACATCCCGGATCTTTTGAGGCGCTACACCCAAGCCCGTACATACACCGGCAGAAATGGTATTAGAGGAAGTCACAAAGGGAAAGTACCGAAATCCACATCCAGCATGCTTCCCTGTGCACCTTCGGCCAGCACCTTCTTGCCCTGACTGATCTTATCATTGATGAAATATTCTCCATTGACGATCTTGAACTGGCGCATAAACTCCAGTGCATCGAAGAACTCTTCTTCCCAAGCTGAGATATCTTCATGAAAATTCATGCTATCCAGCAGCTTCTGGTGTTTCAAACGTAGCTTAATATATTGAGTGGTAAAGCTTTTGTCGAGCAAGTCACCAACCCGCAGACCATTACGGCCCGTTTTGTCCATATAAGCTGGCCCAATACCTTTCAAGGTAGAACCGATCTTCTCATTGCCTTTCTGCAACTCAGATGCTTTATCCAGTGCCCTGTGCGTGGGTAGAATAAGGTGCGTTCTTTCTGAGATATACAGGTTCTTACGATAATCCACGCCAAAAGACTGGACTGTTTCACATTCCCTGCGCAGCGTTACCGCATCCAATACTACCCCATTACCGATCAGGTTGGTCGTATTTTCATGGAATATACCAGAAGGGATCTGGTGCAGTACAACCTTTTATCTTTTACATACAGGGTATGACCTGCATTGGGACCACCCTGAAAACGGGCTATAACATCGTAGGAAGGAGCAAAATAATCCACAATTTTCCCTTTGCCTTCATCGCCCCACTGAAGACCTAATAAAACATCAACCATCTATCTGAGTATTTGTATGATTTGCTGAACCCGCTAAGCAACGGGAGGGCAAAAATAGGCGAATGTGTTAAAAACGGGAAATAAAAAACCTGACAGGTTACACCCGGTTGCCATGGTTATTTTTGCAACCTTGATAAACCTGTCAGGCACTTAATTACCAGTATCTTAATTCTCTGTCAATGGTCTTGGGAATTTATCCCACACATCATAACCGGGCTTGTCGATCGGCAACTGGTTCAGGCGGTTATACCGCCTCATATCTACCAGCGGTGCCCTTCAAAAAACAAAGAATACCTGCGTTGGTACAACATTTCAGTAAGTAGGGCCGCCTGTGTAACAGCCCCGGCATAAACAGCCAGGTTATGCCCTGTTCTGATCCTGTTCAAAGCCACCACACCGTCCGGTATCTGCGTTAGTTGGATCTTGGCCTCCGCATATAACAGGATTAACTCTTCATTCCTGACCACTCCAAAAGGGTCGGTAGCACTCTTAAACACCCATACATCCCGGTTGCTGCTCAATTCACCGTAGGAAGCAGGATTATTACGCAAAGAGGCTTTCAATATCCTGTCATCCCCTGGAAGGATATCAGTAGCATAGCTCGGATGCGCCAGCCTCACCTCTCCCCCTCTATTCTGAGGGAAAAAAGCCCCATTTACCTGATCATTCGGGCCTGTTGAATAAACCATTTTAACACCCAGATCGAAAGCGCCATTCAAATCGAAATACGATTCATTCAGCGCTGTCAGCACAGCAGGCCATAACTGCCGGTAGGCCGCTACCCTGGCGGCTATGGCACGGTTAAATTTGATCAACCCCGCAGCGTTGTTGAAACCATCAAAACCCTTGAAAGCGCAAACTGGATATTAGCCCCTGTCAGATCGGTTTTTGCTTCATCCAACAAACCAGCAATAGCTTGCAGTGATTCGGGATATCCTAAAAAAGGGCCCCGATTTTCGGGATCAACTACATCCACACGTACACCATTCGTATAAGTGAGGTTGAGGTTCAATAACAACTGGTAAGCTTTAATCGTCTTCGCAAAACCCAGATACCCCTTTTTAACAGCAGCCGCAATATCAGCATTCGTACTATTGGTAGCAGAGATCAATAGATCACAGTTTTTCACTACCCGGTACCGCGCATTCCAGTTATTGGTCAAATAGAAAGCGTTATTGTCGAGTACAGTGGATCCTACACCCAAAAGATCCGTTACATAGCGTGGGTCCGAACTGGAAAACCGGTATAGCTCCCGCCCTATCACCCCTACTACTTCCAAATACAGTTCCATGTTATTACGCAAGCCCGATTCGGTTCCTATTATGAGGTTATCCAATTGCGGCTTGGATGCATTGGGAAAATAATCCTCAATGATCGGATTATTCAGGTTGCCGATCTCTTTTTTGCAAGAGGTAAATAAAGCCGCCCCACAAAAACGGCGATGATATAGATGATGAATTTCTTTTTCATTGTTCTTCTTTTGTAGTTTAAAAATCAACTGCCAGGTGGAAAGTGGCCCGCTTGGAAGCCGGGAATGGCATTACTTCCACATTGGTCGAGAAACCTGTTCCGAAGTTCGATACTTCCGGATCATAGCTCCTGTATTTCGTTTTGGTCCAATAATTATTGGCAGAAATACCCACGCGAAGCCCTTTAATAACATTCGTGGGCAATTTGGAGAAGGTATAGTACAACCCGACCTCCCTTAAGCGCAAATAGCCAGCTTCCTGCACAAAATTGCGGGCAGAAGGACTGAGGTAATCATTGACGCGCTGTATACCATTTACAACACCATTACCATCATCATCCTTGTCAAAGTCAGGACTGGTACCACCCAGGTCCGTCAGGAACTCACTCAGGTTCAGGTTATCCCCTTTATGCTTCCAATGCAGCAGGAACCGCAGACTGATGTTTTGGAGGATGGTTATTTCGTTGAAGAAATTCATCTGGAACTTGGGTTCTATATCGCCCAGCTTATGAACGCCATTTGCGCCATCCTTACCTACGATCTGCGTAGCTGTTGCCCCTTTCTCAATCCTGAATATACCCAGGCCAGTAGAAAAAGCACCTAGCTCTACCGGATCAACATCCAGCTTGGTTATTTTAGAGCGGTTCATCCAAAAATTGACCGTTGTTGTCCAACGGATATCCTTGGCGGCTACAGGTAGTGCGTTTACACTGATCTCAACACCCCGGTTACGTAGGTCGCCCGCATTGATCCATTGTGTACTGAAACCAGTGGAGCCAGCCACCGGACGTTGCAGCAAAAATCCCGTAATCGTTTTGTTATAAAAGGTCAATTCAAAATTCAGTCTGCTGTTCAGCATACTGAAGTCAATGCCCGCTTCCAACTCGGCTGTTCTTTCCGGTTCAATTTCCGTATTACCCCGTATAGTGCTTACCAGGGTACCTACCAAACCGCTCGTATTGGCCACAACCATTGAGTTGAACTTACTGCCAAATACCGGGAAGTTACCTGCCTGCCCATAAGCCGCCCTGATCTTCAGGTTGTCAAACAAATTACTTTTCCAGAAATTCATACGTGTCAGGTTCCAGGACAAGCCTGCTTTGGGATATGCAAAATTTTTCGACGCCTCCCCATTATTGGTCGACCTGTCAAAACGAATGCCTGCAGTAAGCGTAACCGCATCGAAAAGACTGGCCTCCTCCTGTATAAAAATGCCATTATCCTGGTTCTTGTTGCGGAATTGTATGGCCGTCAGGGCGCCCGCCATATTAATGTTGGACTGACCACCTACCAGGCGTGTAGCAATGTTCAATATGTTATCAAAATTGCCGTTTTCCTGTGTAATGCCTGCCGAAGTAGTCAAGCTTACATCAGGTGATGGATTGAAGTTATTCACCAAAGACAGGATGAAATTGGAACTTAAGCTTTTAGCAAACCCCTGTGCTGAAGTACCCTCATTGATCTCCTGCCCCTGAAGGGTATTCGGGAAAAGCGCAAGCGTTTTCAAGTTATAAAAATCTACCCCGCCACGGCCAATGAAACGGGTGGTGGAGTTGGTTGATCTTTGAAATATTGCATCTATATTGAAACCGGTGATAAAACGGTTCACCCCTTCATTATTCGTTGCCATGGCGATCGTTTCCAGCGGATTAGAACCACTGTACTTGTTGCGGGGAAAATTGCCGTTGGCATCCGGATGCAACTCTGTAAAGCCTGGTGTAGAAGATAGGGCCACACCATAAGAAATAGAGTTATTATCGTTGTTGGTAACACCCCGGTCGGCCGATGAATTGATATAGTTGGCCGATACCCCAATCTTGACATCATCATTGAGTCGGTGATCTACATTCAGCCGCAGACTATTACTCCGGAATCCGGTGTTCTTAACAATACCTGCTTCATTTTTTTGTGAGGCAGAAAAATAAAAACTCGTTTTCTCTGTCCCCCCGTCAAACTGATCGTACTATTGCGGGTAAGCCCTGTTTCACCAAAGACCTCTTTCTCATAATCGTATATCTTACCGGCAGCTACTGCTGCATTGTATTCTGCAACATCCCATCCCTGGTCGGCTACAATTTTAGAGGTCAACTGCCGGGAGCCCAACAACTTCCTGACCTTTACAAAACCGATATCCTGAGCAAAGCTAACTTTCGTCCTTCCTTGTTTGCCACGTTTGGTAGTGACCAAAATTACACCAGCAGCAGCTTTCGACCCATAGATAGCAGCAGCTGAAGCGCCTTTTAATATTTCAATATTCTCAATATCGTCAGCCCGCAGGTCGGCTATCCGGCTGGAAGGATTGTCCTGGTTACTGGTGGCAGCATTCCTCACCGCACCTGTTACAAAGGTCAGACCCGCCGAGGTAGACGTATTATCAATGAATACACCATCCACTACATACAGCGGCTGTGTATTACCAAAAATAGAGGTTACGCCACGCAGTTTTACCGAAATACCTCCCCGGAGCGCCGGAGTTCGCATTGATATAAGCACCGGTAATTTTACCATTCAGCGCAGCATCAAAGGTTTGTGCAGGGGCAGTACCATTCAGGTCTTTATTCGATATGGTAGCCACCGCATTGGCCAGGTTCCTTCTTTTCACACTCGTAGCAAGACCTGTTACGATCACTTCATCCAATTTGCCCACATCTTCTGCTAACTGAATGGATAAACTGGCATTGGCCGAACTTACCTGTAAGGTCTGTGATTTAAAACTGATTGCAGAGATCTCCAACGTCCCTCCTGTACCAGGGATCGTTAGGTTAAATTTTCCATTGACATCTGTGGAAGTGCCGAGGTTGGAATTTTTAAGTCTGATAGAAGCACCCGGAATCGTTTTGCCGGAAGCATCTGTAACGGTTCCAGACACCGCTATCTGTGCCCATAACATTGCTGGTAATGCAACGGCCATGAACACAAGCAGCGCCTGTTTCAACATTTGTCTCATGTTGGTGTAGCTTTTTGGTTATGAATATGTGTTTTATAGGACCGGTAAGGCATGGCAGTGCCACGCAGTACCTGATGAGATACGGACACGGTACGGGTTAGCAAGGGAGGGTTGCCGGGGCGAAGGTTACGTCAATAAATAACTATCCTGCATGTTGTGAATGCATTGATAGTACGGACTTTACGATATCTGAGAGTAGGTTGGAGAATTATCACGTCGGAGAGAGGCCGTAAGCTAAGTTATCTTGTTGCGAAAATTTCTCATGTTGTTTCGTTTTGGTTGGTTTTAAAAATGTCTGTTCTATACCGGATATAGCTCAAGACAATGGAGATTAGCTTTAAGCTGCACACGGATACAGAATACAAATGGAGGTAAAGGTGTGCTTGTATAACAATAACCCAAACACTAAGATAGGGGAAAAAAATAGTTTATCCAAACAATTAAGCTTCTGTATCATACCGGTCGACTGTTTCAATACCAGGCAGTCGTTTCAATCTTTCTACAAGTTCATCCAACTCCTCCTTATCATGAACATACACTTTCACATTTCCGTAAAACAATCCATCCTTAGCCTCAATCGTCATCGCGTTGATATTGATTTTCATCTCACCAGATATCAGGTTGGTGATCTTATGGATCACACCTACATCATCAATACCTACGATCTTGAGACCTGTTAGGAATGAAATCTCCTTATTGCGCGCCCATTTGGTTTTTACCACACGATGTCCGTAGTTAGACAGTAGTTTCGTGGCGTTGGGACAATTGGTGCGGTGAATAGTAAGTCCCTTTCCAGTTGTAACAAACCCAAATACATCATCACCTGGAATCGGTTTGCAACAATTGGCAAGTGTATATACAATTTTATCACTGCTTTCTCCAAAGATGATTAATTCGGCATCCTTTTTAGGCAGGGTAGTTTGTTCATGCTTATGCTCAATGACCGGCTTAACGGGCTTGGGAGGCTCCAGTTTATCGCCCAGTACCTGGAAATCCTTGAGTTCCTTGAGATCGAGGGCTTTTATCGATATCTGGTAATACAGATCGAGTGGTGATTGCAATTTGTAAAACGCCGTCAGCACATCAACGTTGTGCTGGTTAAATGCAGCACCCAATGCTTCTACTTTTCGTTGAAGCGTATACTTTCCTTCATCGGCTACCTTTCGCTTTTCCTCCTTCAGCGCATCCTTGATCTTACTTTTGGCCTTGGCTGTGATTACAATATTGATCCAGTCTTCAGAAGGCTTTTGTTTGGCCGAAGTAATGATCTCCACCTGGTCACCACTGCGCAACTTATGACTAATGGGCACCAGCTTATGGTTCACTTTGGCACCAATACACTGCGATCCTACCGCACTGTGAATGGAAAAGGCAAAATCCAGCGCTGTAGAGCTGACAGGCAGCATTTTCACATCCCCTTTCGGCGTATATACATAGATTTCCTCCGCCAGGAAACTGGTTTTGAAATCCTGCAGAAAATCAATGGAATCATTGTCCGGGTTATTAAGTACCTCCCGTATTTGCTGGAACCATTTATCAAAACGGCTTTCATCATTCGTACCTTCCTTATACTTCCAGTGCGCCGCCAACCCCTTTTCGGCAATTTCATTCATCCGCTTTGTACGGATCTGCACTTCCACCCACTTACCCTGGGGCCCCATTACCGTAGTATGCAATGCTTCATAACCATTTGATTTGGGATTGCTGAGCCAGTCACGCAAACGTTCCGGCGAAGGCGTATACTCATCCGTAATAATGGAATACACTTTCCAACAAGCTTCTTTTTCCTTTTCCTGAGTAGTGTTCAGGATTACCCGGATGGCAAACAGGTCATAAACCTCCTCAAAAGATACCCCTTTTTTCTTCATCTTATTCCAGATGGAATGGATGCTCTTGGGGCGGCCATATATCTCAAACTCAAAATTGATCTTCTCCAGCTTCTCCCGGATAGGACGGATAAACTCATTGATATACCTCGACCGTTCCCTTTTCGTTTCGGCCAGCTTACGCGCTATCTCACGATAGGCCTCCGGCTCCAGGTATTTCATGGACAGGTCTTCCATTTCCGTTTTGATATTGTACAAGCCCATCCGGTGTGCCAGCGGACCATATACATAAACGGTTTCCGAAGCTATTTTCAACTGCTTTTCCCGCTTCATACTATCCAGCGTACGCATATTGTGCAGCCGGTCACTTAATTTGATCAGGATCACACGCGGATCGTCTGTTAAGGTCAGCAGGATCTTTTAAAGTTTTCTGCCTGCTGCGATGCATTTACATCAATTACGTTGGCAATTTTAGTCAACCCGTCTACGATCCGGGCAATTTCTGACCCAAATTCCCGCTCAATATCTTCCAGCGTAATATCCGTATCCTCTACTGTATCATGCAAGAGCGCACAAATGGTAGACCGAACCCCCAGGCCGATCTCTTCTATCCCAATCCGGGCTACCGCCAGCGGGTGCAGAATATAGGGCTCTCCACTCTTACGACGCATGGTTTTATGCGCATCCGCAGCCATTTCAAAGGCCCGGCGCAGCAGCTCTTTATCCCCGGCTTTAATTTGGGCTTCAGGGCTCGCAATAAAGCACGGTATTCGCGGAGTATCAGCTTTTTCTCCTGCTCCTCATTCAAATTATATTTCGGTATCGCAGCTACAGTATCCATATTTGTATTCAAACGAATTTACAGTAAAAGAAAGTGTTTTTCTGTTTTCTCTTAAATCTCCTACTTTTGCAATCCTTTTCACCCCTAATCAAGGTGATTAGGATTTTTCAACCCTGCGGATGTGGCGAAACTGGCAGACGCACTAGACTTAGGATCTAGCGGGGTGACCCATGCAGGTTCGATTCCTGTCATCCGCACCTGGCGGGACTTATTAGTCCCGCTTTTTTATTTTTATCCCTTAAGATCAAGCGTTTTCTTTCAATTCCAGCAGGTTGTGGACGGATGCCGGTGTGGCCAGGTAGGCAGGCAAACTGCATTTTCAGCCACCTTTCTCTATTGCCCCAATTTTGTACCATTTTTTGTATCCTGCAATTCCACCCTAAAATAGGTGTCAGCTTGCCAGCCCAGCCTTTTCTCATCTGCCAGACAAGACCTCCTCTGCCGACTTTTTGACCCGGTGTATTACCCCTTGACCTGGCAACAAGGCCCCTGACCGTTTTGTACCGCCAATACCCCTATTGGTATAACATTTTTCGCCCCGTCTCCAGCCCTTTATAAGTTTGATCCATGAATGATAACAACCTATTCTATCAAACAAAAAACTAATGTTATGTTCCGCTTATTTTTCTACCTCCTCATCCTGTTCAAAAATTCCGCCCATGCCCAAACTTCCAATAGCGTGGCCCTCCACCTATCACCTGGTTCCACCATGGCCTTAATAGCCCAGCACAGGACCGACACCAGTTTACTCAAAGCAGACAGCCAATTCACACCACCTACCCGCACAACGGTAATCATTATCCCTTCAAAACTGGTCTGCCGGCAGCGGGTCACCACCTTCTTCCTGGTTGCCGACAATACAGGTACTTCAGAAAATTGGCCTACCCTACATCCTCCAACTACAAAAGCTGTTATCGCTAGCCCCATTCAGCCAATGGACAGCGATACTACGCATCAAACAGGCTTCGATTTGGAAGCCATTCCCCTGGGAGCTGGATCAGATGCACTTGAAATGATGCTGAAAACGCATGGCCGGAAAATATGAACCTATCCCTTTATACCGATAAAATCCCGTGTGCATTATGTTTGCTATCTTAAAGCCATCATCAGCCAATAAAATAGTTTCAACCTTGTTTAGAATATTGCCCCATAAAAAAAGGTTTTCGGTCAGGAAAGTATGCTGGATGGTATTGACCATACATATTGTGGTATTGGTGATTGCAGAGCTTTCCTACATCATGACACCTGATAGGAACAATCCCTATTTCTGAAATCACTCCTGGATGCCTGGACCCTGATCAACATAGCCGTAGGCTTTGTATTTTATACCTGGTTTTACTATTTCAGCCTGAACCATTTTTACCATCTCCTGGCTGAAAAGAAAGGGTTCTTTCATTTTTTACTGTCAACAATCCTGGTAACAACCATACTCTTTGCCTGGTTTATTATAGATGGTTACATGAAGCCAGATGCAAAAGAAGGCGCCTGGAGTGCCCCCATCGCAATGGCCCTCTTTTTATGTGCTTTATCCTTTCCGCAGCGCCCTCTATTGTCATTGCATTTATCGCCAATTTAAGAGATGAAAAAAACAAAGAAAGGTGCTGGAAGAAGAAAAGCTACAATTGGAAATAGAAAAAACCAACGCCAACCTAAACTTCCTGAAAGCACAGATCAACCCCCACTTCCTTCACAATACCCTCAATTTCCTGTATGCCAAATCCCTACCCTATTCCAATGAATTATCAGAAGGCATACTTACACTAAGTGATATTATGCGCTATGCCTTAAGTGAGCAAAATATCAAGGAAGGGAAAGCCGCCCTGAAAGACGAAATAGAGCATGTACGCAACGTGATCAGGATACACCAGCTACGGTATAATAACAACCTGCTGGTAAACTTTGAAGTGAATGGGATAGTAAATAGCATCACCATCATACCTTTTGTACTCATTACTATTGTAGAAAATGCTTTCAAGCATGGTGATCTCAAAAGTTCCGAATATCCAATAGACATCAAATTGATCGTTGAACACAAGAGCCTCCAATTCTTTTGCCGCAACAAAAAGAAAACAGGCCCCAAAGAATTATCAACCGGCATCGGCCTTGACAATATCAAAAGCGACTGGACCTTGCCTATAAAGACCAGTATGCCCTGATTATAAAAGACGAACACGAACTTTACACTACACACTTAACCATCCATTCAAGATGATACGCTGCCTTATTATTGACGATGAACAGCATGCGCTCGATATATTGTTGCATTATATTGGCCAAACACCACTGCTGCAACTGGTAGCTTCTACTACCAATCCCCTGGAAGCCCTGCAAATAGTAGCCACCCAAAAGGTTGATCTCATCTTCCTGGATATCCAAATGCCCGAACTATCGGGCATCGACTTCATCAGGTCCATCAATGGAAAATGCAAAATTATTCTTACTACCGCCTACAGTGAGTTTGCACTCGAAGGGTATGAACTGGATGTAGTGGATTATTTATTAAAGCCCATCCGGCTGCCCCGGTTCTTAACTGCTGTACAAAAAGCGGCCACGGCACTGAACAATACCTTGACAGATATAGACAAAGGGTTACCGGAAGATGATTATATATTTGTAAAAACAGAATCCAAAGGCAAGCTCCTGAAGATAAACCTGACCGAAATAGACTATATAGAGGGCATGAAAAATTATATCGCCATTTATACGGTCGGCAAAAATACTGGTGTATACCAGTATGAAAGACATCGTAGAACGCCTGCCAGTCAAACACTTCATCCGCGTGCACAAATCATTTATCATCGCCATCGACCGGATAACTGGCATAGAAGGCAACCAGGTTTTATTAAAAGGTATTACGGCAACCATTGTAGCTGGTGAAAATTACAAAGCCGATCTGATGAAAATAGTAAAAGATAAAATGATCTGATCTTACCCCTCCCGGAATGGGCAACAAACTCCCCAACCCGATTTTGACTCCTGCTCCCATAAACTAAGCCTATTAACCCATAAGACCCAGTGGCAATGCTTCAGGGCACTGTTACTGCTTATTATCTGCCATACTGGTATTCGTTTTTGTTATCCCATCCTCGGCCAACCTTTGGTAACTTTATACAAACCTTTTCAGTATGCAAACGATACTCGTTCCCGTAGATTTTTCACCAGTTTCCCGCAACGCAGCTGTATATGCTGCCGAGCTGGCCAGGATTTTCAATAGCCGCCTGGTATTATTCCATGCTTATATGCTGCCAACCCCCGTTAGCGAAGTGCCTTATGTAATGGTCACCGCCGATGAGATGCAGCAGGAAAATGAAACGCTCCTGAAAAAGAGGCAGAGCACCTGCATACTACCTATGGCGTACAGGTTGAATCTCTTGTCCGTATCGGTATTGCTTCGGACGAAATCAAAGAACTCACCAAAGAGCAGCCTGTTGACCTGATTGTAATGGGCATGAAAGGAGCCGGAGGACTGGATAAGATCATTGGCAGTACAACCACCAATGTGATCCGTAAAGTGAAAACACCTGTTCTCATCATTCCCCACGATGCCGGTTACAAGCCTATCCAGCATATTACCTATGCCAGCGACTTCAGCTACAAAACCAGCATTAACCTTTTCACCCCCTGCTGAAAATAGCCAAAACCCTCGGCGCCGGGATCCAGGTGCTCCATGTTCAAAAAGAAACGGTAAAGATGGAAGAATTGGCAGGCCGCAAAAGCACCGAGCGGGCTTTTAGCGGGTATGCCCATGAATTTGTGAACGTTAGCAATAATTCCGTTACCCAGGGCATCAATGAGTACCTACAGCATCATGCCAGTGAATTACTGGTGATGGTAGCCCATACCCATACCTTTTTTGAACGCATTTTCTCCAAAAGCCGTACCACTGCCATGGCATATGAAACCAAGATCCCCTTATTGGTCTTGCAGGATAAAGAGTAAATGCAGGTCAGTTATAGCATTGATTATCAACACAAAATACTTTTTTACGGTTCAACTGACATTCCTGTTGCCGGCCTCCTGGCCTTTGCAGGTCCGGCATGTTCAACTCCTATCCTCCAACTTCTGACCTCCGATTGCTGGCTTCAGCCCTCCCACTTCAGATTTTTCCCGTACTTTTGCACCCCAATAAAAAAAGCAATATGGCAACAGTTACCAGAGAGAATATAGGCCTGCTGAATGACAGGATCACTGTTAAAGTGGCCAAAGAAGATTACCTGCCTTCTTTTGAAAAAGCCCTGAAGAATTATAGCAAAACTGCCAATATACCAGGATTTAGGAAAGGAATGGTACCCTCCGGCATGATCAAAAAATGCATGGCCAGTCCGTTTTCACTGATGAAGTTTTGAGAACAGTAGAAAAACAATTGACTGACTTCATGCAAAATGAAAAGCTGGAAATTTTCGCCCAGCCTCTCCCCTTGCCTGAAAATGACGCCCGTCAGTTGAACGTGAATGAACCAACAGAATACGCCTTTGCTTTTGAGGTTGGTTTGAAACCTGAATTTAAAGTAGCTGACCTGGCTACTGAAAAACTACCCGCTATAAAGTAAACGTAACTGATGAAATGATCAATGAAGAAGTTGATCGTTTGCGTTTGCGCCACGGTAAAATGACCGATCCTGAAACAGTATCCGGCGACGATAATGTACTAAATGTAACCTTCACCGAAACTGATGAAGAAGGTAATGAAGTAGAAGGTGGTATCAAGAAAGACAATTCCCTGCTGGTAAAATATTTTGCAGAAGACTTCCGCAAAACCCTCATGGGTAGAAAGAAGGACGATGCTGTACAAGTACAGTTGAGCAAAACTTTCGACGAAAAAGAAAGAGAGTGGGTACTGGGCGATCTTGGCCTTGACAAGCATAACGCTGCTGCAGCTGGCAAATTCTTCAATATGCTCATCACGAAAGTAGGCCTGGTAGAAAAGGCCGAACTGAACGAAGAGTTCTTTGAAGCAGCTTTACCTGGCAAAGGCATCAAGACCGAAGAAGAGTTTCGCAATGCGGTGAAAGCTGATATCCAATCTTATTGGGACAAGCAAGGCAGCAACCACCTGCAACATGAGTTGTATCATGTATTGCTGGACCATACTAAAATTGATTTCCCCGAAACATTCCTGAAACGCTGGATACAACAAGGTGGCGAACAACCTAAAACTGCTGAAGAAGCAGAACATGAGTTCCCCACATTTGCCAATCAGCTTAAATGGACGTTGATCATTGATAAGCTGGTACGTGAGAATAATATTGAAGTAAAGCCCGAAGATCTGCAGGCTTTTGCCAGGAACCAGCTGTTCAGCTATATGGGTATGCCTGCTGGTGGTGAAGAACAACCCTGGGTGGCCGACTACATCAACCGTATGATGCAGGACAGGAAATTTGTAGAAGATGCCTTCCAGCGTATTCAAACCGAGAAAGTATTTGGCTGGGCCGAAACACAGGTAAATGCTACCGATAAGCCTGTTACAGTGGAAGAGTTTACCAAGGAATTGGAAAAACACCAACATCACCATCATTAATCGGTGATCGATCATATAATCAAAAGCCATCCGCATCCCGGGTGGCTTTTTTGTTTAGCAGCTTCAACACTACCAGGACCGATGGTCAGATATCAATATATTTGAAACCCGCCATTTACCCATGCAGATCAAAGCTTAACTACCATTGATCATCCTGTAGTTATAGCGAATGGAATTACATTATTTAAGAGTTTATGAGAGTGCATCCGGTGGATGGGTAGATTTGCATCCTTTACATGGAGAAGATGAATTGCCAGATAATCTGGAAGCATGTACACTGCTTGCTCAAAAGGGCTACCAACTTCAATTACTACCATGCCTTGATCGAGAGGAAATTGTGTTAAGACAAATCCTGCTGCCCGACGTATTTGGCAACAAAAATCCGGATGTCCGGGTAAGGAATAAAGCTATTGCCGATATCAAAACTCCTAACAAAAAAGAGGCAAGAAAAACAGCCTTAAAAGATGCTATTTACCGGGCAGCACAGCAAAAGGTAGAGATTGTAATTATTAACCTTTTAAAGCCAGCTTTTCCTTCAGTCATGTTAAAGAAGCACTGCTGTCAACTTTACAAGCAGACCGAGATAGAAGTATAAAGGAGGTATGGATCATTACTCATGATAATAATCTGTTGATTATACCTAGAAAAATGATCAACACTAAGAAATTTTAGGCTGTTTTAAATTGCCTGTAAACAGTCAGGGCGATCACCCCGGATGGAGCGATCGCCCTGCTGCTTAGGCGCCAAGCCAGTGGCTCGATGCATTACAAATATATAAAATAAACACCAAATATCAAAACACAACCTTTCCCGCCTCATTCCGGGTAAGGCGAACTGCCATTATCACAACTGCTGGTCCTGCTTTTTACTGGTGTTGACTTGCTTTTATGGCAAAATGTCCGATTTTTATATAGCACGGTAATTGATTTCCCAAATGACTTAAATTGCTCACTAAATCAATAGGAAAAATCTTATGAACCTCAGCAAAGAATTTGAAAAATATGCGGTGAAGCACAGGGGTATCTCCAGCAATACGTTGAATGATTACCAAAAATACCAGGTAACCAATCTTACGCCCAATATCATTGAAGAACGCCCTATGAATGTGGCTGTTATGGACGTATATAGCCGTCTGATGATGGACCGGATCATCTTCCTTGGCTATCCCATCAATGATGAAGTAGCCAATATTGTGACTGCCCAGTTATTATTCCTGGAAAGCACCGATCGCACCCGCGATATCCAAATGTATATCAACTCTCCCGGTGGTAGCGTATACTCCGGCCTTGGCGTATATGATACCATGCAATACATTACCCCCGACGTATCTACCATCTGTATCGGTATGGCAGCCTCCATGTCGGCCATTTTGCTTACTGCAGGTACCAAGGGCAAACGTACTGCCTTAAAACACAGCCGGGTCATGTTGCACCAGCCTAGTGGTGCCATTGGTGGTCAGGCAAGCGATATCGAGATCACAGTCAACGAGATCAAGAAGATCAAGAAAAACCTTTACGACATCATCTCCTACCATACCGGCAAAACAGTAAAACAGGTAGAAAAAGATTGTGAACGTGATTACTGGCTCACTTCCCTCGAAGCCAAGGAATATGGCCTCGTAGACGAAGTTTTGCTCATCAACCCACGTAAAGAGAAAAAAGAAGACTAACCACAAACAACAGTTTAATATATGAACTACTCAAAATATTCAGTACTGCCTTTTCACATGGACGATGAAGACGAAAAGGAAGAGCAGCCCAAGTCGGACCTCATGATGTTCAGCAAAAAGCTGGAGCAATATTTCTTTGAAACCCGTGGTGTTTACCTCTGGGGCGTCGTTGACGACAAATCAGCCAGGGATGTAACCGCCAAATTGTTGTTGCTCGATGCTGACAAGCCTGGCACGGAGATCAAGTTCTTTATCAATAGCCCCGGTGGTATTGTAACCAGCGGTATGGTGATCTATGATACCATGAAGATGCTTAAAAGCCCTGTAAGTACCATTTGCATGGGTCTGGCAGCTTCCATGGGTTCCATCCTCTTAAGTGGCGGTACCAAGGGCAGTCGCTATATCTACCCCCATGGTGAAGTAATGATCCACCAGCCAAGCCTGGGTGGTCATATTCAAGGTGTTAGTGCCGACTTGGAAATTCAGGCCAAACAAACCAAAAGGGTAAAAGAGATCAGTGCCAGGATTCTAGCCGAGAATTGCGGTAAAAGTTCGATCAGGTCATGAAAGATTTTGACCGTGATTACTGGATGGATGCCAAAGAAGCAGTTGAATACGGTATCGTAGACAAGCTCGTCGAGAAAATATAACACTTTAAAACTCAATACTTAACAACATTGAGCTTTATCAAATCCCCCAATATACCGCCTGCAGGCTATTTAGTTGGATATAGAGCTCCCTTTAAATACCTTTGTAGCCGGAGATTAATATAATAATGGCAAAGACAACCTTACATTGTTCTTTTTGTGGGCGTAGCCGTGATGAGGTAAAGATCCTTATCGCCGGTCAGGAAGGGCATATTTGCGAGAACTGTGTAGAGCATGCCCGGGAGATCATTGAGCAGGAACTAATGATCCGTAGTGAAACACCTGCCGCTTCACCCTCCTTCAAGCTGAACGTAAAAAAACCAGTGGAAGTAAAACGCTTCCTCGATGAATATGTGATCGGCCAGGATGATGCTAAAAAGTACTGGCAGTAGCCGTTTACAATCACTACAAACGCCTCCAACAAAAGGTCGCCGAAGGTGAAGTAGACATTGAAAAGAGCAATATCGTAATGGTAGGCGAAACCGGTACAGGTAAAACCCTGCTGGCGAAAACCATTGCCAAATTACTCAACGTTCCTTTCGCTATTGTAGATGCTACCGTATTTACAGAAGCTGGTTATGTAGGAGAAGATGTAGAAAGCATCCTCACCCGCTTGCTGCAAGTTTGTAACTACGATGTTCCTGCTGCCGAAAGGGGTATCGTTTACATAGATGAGATCGATAAAATTGCCCGCAAAGGCGATAATCCTTCCATTACCCGCGATGTGAGCGGTGAAGGCGTGCAACAAGGTCTGTTAAAACTACTGGAAGGAACCGATGTATTGGTACCACCCCAGGGAGGCCGTAAACACCCCGAACAAAAGCTCATCAAGATCAACACACAGAATATCCTCTTTATTTGTGGTGGTGCATTTGATGGTATCGACAGGGTAATTGCCCGCCGGGTAAATACCAATGCCATCGGCTTTAATGTAAACAAGGACCTGCAGGAGCATATGAAAAAGAACCTGCTGCAGTATATCAACGCCACTGACCTGAAGTCATTTGGTTTGATCCCTGAATTACTCGGCCGCTTACCCGTTGTTACCCACCTCAATCCGCTGGATAAGCCAACCCTGCGTTCTATCCTTACAGAACCCAAGAACGCATTGCTCAAACAATACAAGAGACTGTTTGAATTGGAAAATATCCAATTGAATGTGGATGATGATGTGCTGGATTTCATGGTCGACAAAGCCCTTGAATACAAGCTGGGAGCAAGGGGTCTGCGCAGCATTTGCGAAAGCATCCTTACCGATGCCATGTTTGAAATGCCTTCTTCCAAACAACAGGTATTCCACCTTACCCTGGAATATGCCGTGAAGAAATTCGATAAGAGCAAAATGAGCCTGCTGAAAGTAGCCTAGGCTTCATAAACATATTTCCATTAATTTACAGAGGCATAGGCAACTATGCCTCTTTTCTATTAGTAGCTAACTTAAATTCTACACACAATGGATGAGCTGATCAAAAACTCATGGCAGAGGGCCTTACCGAACAACAGGCTTATAAAGCAGTGGAGATCGTGAAAAACTTTGCCAAAGAAAAGTTCCCCATCTTCGGCGGCGCGATCGACAAAGTATTCGATAAGTACGCTAAGAAGAACGACGACGACTTTATGCCCTAAGCAAGCGGCCTATTCTATTATTACTGTTTGAGCTGCAGGGCTGGGTGCGGCTACTATGTATTGGCGTATATAAGAAAGTATATCTCCTATTTCTTCATCGGTCAGGTTAGGAAAAACATTCATTGGCAATTTATTCCACTGGTTGTATAGATCAGTAAAATAACGGTTGCCTGATTTTAGAACAGCGGGGTTGTTCCTGATCCAATTGTACAATAACTTCTTGTCTTTAACCCGTTCTTCGATACCCCTCAGAGCAGGTCCCGTCATGTCTTTCATTACATTATGGCATTGAGCACAATAGTCGTCAAATATTTTTTTGCCTTCATTTGAACTACCTATGTACGCTATTGGCTGCTCAATGGCATTACCAGTTAATGTATCTTGTTCAACAGGTTCTTTTATTGAGGCCAATAATTGGACAATCCCCATACCGGCCAATATCACCAGCAAAAGAAAAAAGCCCTGCCAAACATAACCGACTTCCTTATTCATATAAAAGGTTTTTAACAAGGTTGCTACTTCCTGAACCGCCAGATATATTCCAGGATCTCATCAATATCTGCATCAGTTAGGTTCGGATTAGGCGGCATACCAGCCTTATTCCACTTTTCATAGAGCTCATTAAAATAACGATTGCCCGTCTTCAATACTGAATCACTATTGCGTATCCAGCCACGCAGCAACTGCTGGTCAGGTACCCTGTCCTGCACGCGTGGTAAATCGAAGTTTTCAGCATGCCTGGTTAAATTATGGCACGGTTCACAATATGCCTTGAACAGCGCTTGTCCCCGTGGATTATAATAAGCAGCAATAGAAGAGGAATTGTTTTGTTCGTTCGCCAAAACAAGGGAAGCATCGGAAGAAAGGGTAGGTTTTGCGGTTGCCAGTTTCTCAACAATGCCCAAACCAGCCAATATTACTAACAACAACAAGAAGCCCTGCCATACATATGCGACTTCTTTGTTCATACCCTAAAGTTACAACCCAAACAACCAGCAGGCAAGAAATAAACACCTAAACCCTAACGGTCATCGACACATTGATACATTATATATTTTTATTATTCCAAGCCTCTTACTGTCATACAAAGCGGCTGACGCAACGACAATAAAAAAGGCCCCGCAACCAACGGAGCCTCTTGACGTGACAAGCAACCTTTCGTAACCTTTAGGCTCTCAAAACTTCCCTCGAAATAACCAGTTTCTGGATTTCAGAGGTACCTTCTCCGATAGTACATAACTTACTATCGCGGTAATATTTTTCAACCGGGAAATCCTTGGTATAACCATATCCCCGAATATTTGTACTGCATCATTGGCCACTTTCACCGCCACCTCACTGGCATAGTATTTAGCCATTGCCGCTTCTTTGGTCATCTGCTGACCACGAATTTTCAAATCACAAGCCTGATGGGTGAGCAATTCCGCAGCCATAATTTCTGTAGCCATATCTGCCAGCTTGAATGAAATACCCTGGAAATTAGAAATGGGCTGATCAAACTGGTGACGCTCTTTCGAATATTGAATGGATGCTTCATAAGCCCCTTTCGCAATACCCAACGACAGTGCTGCAATAGAGATACGTCCGCCATCCAATACTTTCAGGGATTGTTTAAATCCTGCTCCTACCTCACCCAGGCGGTTGGCATCCGGTATACGGCAATTATCAAAGATCATTTCGGCCGTTTCACTGGCGCGCATACCCAGCTTATTCTCTTTTTACCACCCGAAAAACCAGGTGTACCACGCTCTACTATAAAAGCAGTGGCATTGTCCTTACTTCTCGGTTCACCCGTCCGGGCAATCACTACGGCTACATCACCACTTTTACCATGCGTGATCCAACATTTGGTGCCATTCAACACCCAATGATCGCCATCCCGCACCGCCGTGGTTTTCATATTACCTGCATCACTCCCGGTATTGGGTTCCGTTAAACCCCAGGCGCCCAGCCATTGCGCAGTAGCCAGTTTAGGCAGGTGTTTTTGCTTCTGTTCCTCATTGCCAAAGGCCAAAATATGACCCGTACAAAGAGAATTGTGGGCGGCCACACTAAGGCCAATAGAACCACATACCTTGCTGATTTCCTGCAAAATAGCTACATACTCAAAATAGCTCAGCCCGGCTCCTTCATACTTTTCAGGAACCATCACACCCATCAAGCCCAGTTTTCCCATTTCCCTGAATACCTGGATAGGAAATTCCTGGCTCTCATCCCAATTCATTACATAGGGTTTAATATGTTGCTGCGCAAAATCCCGGGCAGTCTGTGCTACCTGTTGTGTTAATTCAGAAGTCTCGAAATTCATAAGATAAATTCGTTGGCAAGAACCCTTAGAGGCTGCTGCAAGATAATACTATTTTTGAAAAACTAACAATTGTTAGCACTAAAATAATATAAATATTTCCTCCTCACTGAACGGCCAGGTAAGGCCGTATTTTGCCCAGTATTTCAGGCGTAACAAGTTGGAGTTGCAATAACTGATCCACAGTTGAAAAAGCCCCATGCTGGTCCCTGTATTGAATGATGGCATTGGCGAGGGGCCAGCGGATATAAGGATGTTTTGCCAATAAGGAAGGATCGATTGTATTAATATTGATAATACGTAGCTTCGGTGAGGGACAATCCAAAAAAGCACGGATCTGCTGAAAGGTGGAATCGGACAGGCCATAGGTTTCTCCTACCTGCTCAATGGTATGAAAGCCGCCCAGCTTCTCTCTGAAATTAATGATGCGCTGGGCCAGTTTACTGCCAATTCCCCATAATGCAATGAACGCTGCAGTATCAGCTATATTAATATCGAGGATAGCTGGTTTAGCAAACGCTCTTCTATATTTCCTGGTGCCAGAATCGACGCTTAGACGGGCCGGAAAATGCTTCAGAGCCGGTCCGGCTATCCGCACATAAGGGAGCAGCCGGTCAGCATCAGCTTTCTTCAACCCGTAGATCTTGTACAGGTCTTCGGGCTGGCGGAATTGCCCCCTTCGCTAAATAATGATGAATGGTATTGGCTGTACGCGCCTGCAGCCCCAGCTTTTTCCAACCCGCTGTCGGCAAAGTATTGGGATCAAATTCAAATAATTCCGTCTCCTCCCCTGTTCCACTTTCCCACTTTTCCTCCACCCGGCTGGTTGTGACGGCCCGGTATATTTCCCCACTGCCCGAATCCTTGATCGCCCCCAGGGCGGCCACCTGTTGCCGTAGTTTTTCAAAAGCAACTTTGTCGGTTTGAAGAGCCTGTGGAGGCAACAAGTAGGGGATGAGAACGGTGGCCAGAATCAACACCAGTAATACAATGATGCCTGTTCGTTCCTTTTTGGTAAACGTGAAATATTCCTTGAGGTTTTTCATAGTATAGTAATGGAGTAGCCGGCAGCGTTACCACCAGCCTATACAGCTATATACGATATAAATATTTTATAGATTTATTTCCAGGCTATCCCAGGCCAGGTGACAGCCTGCAGGAAGTTCATTTTCCACATCAGCATGTTTGCCCATCTGATGGCTAAGGTGCGTAAAATAAGTGTTGGGCACCTCCAGTTCCCGGGCCACTTCAATTCCTTCGGAGAGACTATAATGGGAGATATGTTTTTCCTTACGCAAGGTATTTAGTACCAGTACTTCACTGCCCCGGATCTTCTCCTTTTCGGCAGCTTCAATATTATTGGCATCGGTGATATAGGTAAACTTCCCAAAACGGAAACCCATTACCGGCATTTTCAGGTGCCATACCTGTATTGGGGTAACCAGGATATCTCCCACCATGAAAGGGGTGAGGTCAATAGTTGTAAGCTGGATCTCCGGCAAACCGGGATACCGGGTTTCATAAAAGCGTAAGGGAATTCCCGGATGATCACTTCCTGCGTCATTTCATTGGCAAATACCTTCATCGGCTGCTGCGAGAAGAAATTAAAGGCCCGCACATCATCCAATCCCGCTACATGGTCCTTATGCGGATGCGTGAATACAATCGCATCCAGGTGTTTTACATTAGTCCGCAACATCTGGTAACGGAAATCGGGACCCGCATCTACCGCCAGGGTAGTATTGGCCGACTGTACCAGGATACTAGCCCTTAATCTTTTGTCTTTTTATCAGAAGATTGACAAACCGGACAATCACAGGCAATCATAGGTACACCACTACTGGTACCCGTTCCAAGGAATGTAATCTTTAATGAAGGATAACTCACAGAATAAAAATACGAAGTATGGGGGTATGATTTACTCCTTCTCTGCTGCTGCATGCCTGGCCAGTACATCTTCGTAGGTTTTACGCACCTCCGTAGAAAGTATATCGGGATCTATATTCATTTGGGGAATAATATCGATCAGGGTATTGATACGCCCTTCCATTTGAAGGAATTTATTCAACACCACCACTTTTCTGGCTTCCAGGATACAATAGCCACTCTGAAAATTGCCCCGCTCATAGCGAACCACATATTCCATCTCATCCAGTATCCGCTCAATCTTATCTAATGTGTTCTGGGTATATTTCATAGTCGTACTACCAAAGTTCACTATCAAAATTAGCCAAATGTCTGCGGTACACAGATTATCGACTATTAATGTTTTCCACACCTCGTGGACAGAAAATCATCCACTTCTCACAATAAACGTTAAAAATACCCTGAAATAGTGCTGCCTCCATCCCGCTCCCCTATTTATCACCTCTTAATTAGCCTTTCCCAATTGCCTCGCCAATCTGTATTTGCTCGAAGATCGCCGCTCGTAGCTGTCTTCCCCACTCGCCTATTTATTCGTCATCTTGATCACCGGCACGATCATTTCCTCCAGGCTCACCCCCCATGCTGAAAGGTATTGCGGTAATAATTCACGTAATAATTGTAATTATTCGGATAACAGAGGAACAAGTCTTCCTTGGCAAAAATAAAAGACGAATTAACCGTGGGCACCGGCAGACCCGCCTCTTTAGGATCGCGGAATGCCAATACTTCCTTGGGCTCATAATTCAGATTGCGGCCATGCTTATAACGCAGGTTGGTGGTGGTTTGCTTGTCGCCAATCACCTTGGCCGGCGTTTTCACCCGCACACTACCATGATCTGTAGCCAGCACAATATTGATCTTCTTGTCGGCTATTCTCTTCAAGGCCTGATGCAAAGGCGAATGCTCAAACCAGCTTTTGGTGACAGAACGATAGCTGATCTCATCCCCGCCAGTTCCTTCAATACCTCCATTTCCGTACGCGCATGACTTAGCATGTCAACGAAGTTGTACACGATGATATTGAGGTCATTCACCAGCAGGTTATGGATATTGTTAACCAGGTCCTGACCCGCCTGGTTATTGAGTATCTTGGTATAGGAAAAACGCACATCATCCCGCTTCATACGTTTTAATTGCGACCGGAAAAACTCCTCCTCAAACAGGTTTTTCCCACCTTCCTCATCATCATTCTTCCATTGTTGCGGGTAGTTCTTCTCAATATCCATGGGCAGCAATCCGCTAAAAATGGCATTACGGGCATATTGCGTGGCCGTAGGCAGAATACTGTAAAAACTTTCTTCTTCCAGTATCCGGAAGCTCTCGGCAAATATGGGTTGAATAGCCTTCCATTGATCAAATCGCAAGTTATCGATCAACAGGAAAAAGGTAGGCGTACCTTTTTCTACATGCGGCATTACCTTGTATTTAAACAGGGTATGCGACATCACCGGCCCTTCTACCGATTTAGGACCTACCCACTTGGTATAGTTCTTTGAAATGAACTTGAAAAACTCATTATTTGCCTCACTTTTCTGCGACTGGAACACCTCCTGCATTTCCGGACTGTCACTTTTTCCATCTCCAGTTCCCAGTACACCAGCTTTTTATAAAGATCCATCCATTCATTGTAATCCGGACTGCTGTTCAGGGCCATGAATAAGTTGCGGAACTGCTGCTGGTAAGCCGTGGTGGTCTTTTCGGCCACCAGCCTTTTATTGTCAATGATCTTTTTCAGGCTCAGCAATACCTGATTGGGGTTTACCGGCTTGATGAGGTAATCGGTGATCTGACTGCCAATGGCTTCATCCATCAGGTTTTCCGTTTCATTCTTGGTGATCATTACGATCGGAATGTGCTGATTTACCTCTTTAATTTTGGCGATTGTTTCCAGTCCCGTAATGCCCGGCATCGTTTCATCCAGCAATACCACGTCTACGATATTATCCCGCACAAAATCTACCGCATCAAAACCATTGGTTAGTGCGCTGACTTCATACCCTTTGTTCTGTAAAAAAGGATTTGGGATTGTAAGCTTTCTATTTCATCATCTACCCAGAGTATCTTTCCTAATGCCATGTAAAATTTTTAATAAATGTTGTTGTTTATAAAGGTTGTCTACATTAATCTTCAGCAATTCAAAAGCCACGCTCTCAAATAGTCCGAAAGTCAGTAGAGTCTGAAAGTCGGTAAGTAATACAATAGTGATGTTGCTGTTTTTCTTGCAGACTTCCCGACTTCCGGTCTTCCGGTCTTCCGGACTTCTCGACTTTCCGTCTTCCCGACTCCCAAAATACATTATTCCCGGTGCAATCAGTTAATATGTACTTTTGTCCGCTCCATTTGGTAGTAATTTTAACAAAACAGCAAGCAGCGAAATGGCATCCGGCATCAGAAAGATTATAAATGACCCTGTTTACGGCTTTATTACCCTCGATCATCCGCTTATTTTTAAGGTAATAGCCCATCCCTGGTATCAGCGTTTGCGGCGTATTCATCAAATGGCATTTGCCCAATTGGTATATCCCGGCGCCGTCCATACCCGCTTACACCATTCCCTGGGAGCTTACCACCTCATGTGTAATGCCCTGTACGAATTAAAAAATAAAGGGGTCAGTATTACCCCTGAGGAAGAGGTAGCCGCCAAAATTGCCATCCTGCTACACGATATTGGCCATGGCCCCTACTCCCATGCCCTGGAAAATAAACTGCTGAAGGGTATCCACCATGAAACAATCTCCATCCGGATCATGGAAATACTAAACCAGGAACTGGATGGAGCGCTGACCCTGGCCATTGACATTTTTACCAATAAATACCCCAAACCCTTCCTCCACCAGCTCATTTCGGGCCAGTTGGATGTAGACCGCATGGACTATCTCACCCGCGATAGTTTCTTTACCGGTGTATCCGAAGGGGTGATTGGTTACGATCGCATCCTCAAAATGCTCACCGTGCAGGATGGGGAGCTCATGGTAGAGGAAAAAGCCATTTATTCCATTGAGAAATTCCTGGTTTCCCGCCGCCTGATGTACTGGCAGGTATACCTCCATAAAACCGTACTCTGTGCAGAGAAAATGTTGGTGAAAATTGTTGAAAGAGCCCAGGAATTAATTACCCGGGGAGTTACCGTTACCTCCACTTCTCCCGTATTTGATTTCTTCCTACAAAACCACGAAAACGTTACTTCCATTGAGGCCCACCTGGAACAATTTTGCCTGCTGGATGATTACGATGTACTGGCTACCATCAAAAACTGGATGTTCCATGAGGATAAGGTATTAGCCAAGCTCTGCCACTGCCTGGTTACCCGCCGCCTGCTAAAAGTTAAATTAACAGCCACTCCTGTTAATACTGAATGGATGGAAGAACAACGGAATAGGATTTGCCGCGAAATGCAAATTGAGGAACGGGATTGCCATTACTTTCTTTTTGGCGGCGTAGCCGAAAATACCACCTACGATCCCCGCGAGGAAAAGATCAATATTCTGTTCAAAGATGGCTCCGTAAAAGATATTTCCCGGGTCGACAATGCTTTGATCCATCAGGCACTCGCCAGCCCTGTGAAAAAATATTACATTTGCTTTTTAAACTAGCTTCGAGGCTTGAGCTTCAGGCAGCGGGCAGAGACCTTGCTGTTTTAGCTCGCAGCTCAAGGAGCACAGCTCGCAGCTTGTATTCATAGCTCACAGCTCCAAAAAACACAACCATGCAATTCACGGCCGCCCAGATAGCCATGCTCATAAACGGAACCATTGAAGGCGATGCCAATGCCGCTGTGGGTTCCTTCGGAAAGATTGAAGAAGCTCAAAAGGACAACTGGCGTTTTTGGCCAATCCCAAATACGAAGACCATTTGTATACTACCAGTGCGTCTATCATCATCATCAATGCTTCCCAGGAGCTAAAACAACCCGTGAGCGCCACCCTATTGCGTGTGCCGGATGCTTATACCGCTTTTGCCACCCTCCTGTCGAAATACCAGGAAATGGTTACTCAACAAATGGCCGGTATCCAGGAGCCCAGCTATATTGCCAAATCGGCTAAACTGGGACAAAACATTTTCGTAGGCGCATTCTCCTATATTGGTGAGCAGGTAACCCTGGGCAATAATGTAAAAATATTCCCCAATACCTTCATTGGCGACAATGTGAAGATTGGCGACAATACCATTATCCATCCCGGCGTGAAAGTGTATCATGATTGCGTGGTTGGTAAAAATGTAACCATTCATGCCGGTACCGTTGTAGGCAGTGATGGCTTTGGCTTTGCTCCCCAGGCCGATGGCAGCTTCAAAAAAGTACCCCAGATTGGCAATGTAGTCGTAGAAGACTTTGTGGAGATAGGTGCCAATGCTACTATTGACCGCGCCACCATGGGATCTACCCTTATTAAATCGGGCGCTAAACTGGATAACCTTATCCAGATAGCCCATAATGTAGAAGTGGGTAACAATACAGTTATAGCTGCACAGGCAGGTGTAAGCGGCAGTACCAAGCTGGGCAATAATGTCATGATTGGAGGTCAGGCAGGTATTGTAGGCCATCTTTCTATTGCTGATGGCGCCCGCATCAATGCCCAAAGCGGTGTGAGCAAATCCATCAAAACACCCAATACCGCTGTAACGGGTTCACCTGCATTTGATTATACCAGTACCCTCCGCAGCCAGGCACTCAGCCGCAACCTGCCGGATATGGAAAACGCATCAAGGAACTGGAAAAGCTGGTTCAACAGTTATTGGCAGAAAAAGTAAACCTGTAGTTGCCTGTAGAAGCCCTCATTAACAATCGTTTATACCAAACAATCAGACAAACTAAGCCCGGCAAACAAACTTTCAGCTATCTTTGCGCCATCCTTTAAAAACAAGAATGGACGCTACCTTCAATCCGGATAAACAACATACTTTAGGCTCGGCAGTAAGCATTTCAGGTACTGGATTACATACCGGTATCAACGTGGATATGACCTTAAAACCAGCCAATGCTGGCTTTGGCTATCAATTTCAACGTATAGACCTACCCGGTCAACCCATTATTAAGGCTGATTGTGAACTGGTTACCGATACTTCCCGAGGTACTACCCTGGAAGAAAATGGAGCCAAAGTGAGCACGGTAGAGCATATCCTGGCAGCCCTGGTTGGTATGGGCGTAGACAATTGCCTGATCGAACTGAATGGTCCGGAGATACCCATTATTGATGGAAGCTCTTCCCCTTTCGTAGAGATCATCCAGGAAACCGGCGTAGTAGAACAAGAAGCTGCCAAGGCCTGGTATACCATCGATACCAATATCACCCACTACGACGAAAAGAAAAGGGTAGAAATGACTGCCCTTCCTGCAACGGAATACAAGATTACTACACTCATAGATTTTAATAGCCCCGTACTGGGCACCCAGCATGCCGGCCTTAAATCTATGCAGGAATTCAGAACAGAGATAGCTTCCTCCCGCACCTTCGTTTTCCTGCATGAGCTGGAAGCCCTGTTGGAGCACAACCTCATCAAAGGAGGCGATATCAACAATGCTATTGTTGTAGTAGACAAGCCCGTTACCGATGGGGAAATGGAGCGCCTGGCCAAAGCCTTTGGCCGCAAGAAAATGGAAGTAAAAAGCGAAGGCTACCTCAACAACCTGGAGTTGCGCTTTTCCAATGAGCCCGCCCGCCATAAACTACTGGATGTTGTTGGCGATCTTGCCCTGATCGGTTATCCCATCAAAGCACATATTATTGCCAATCGCCCGGGCCATAGCACCAACGTTGACTTTGCACGCAAGATCAAGCAATACATTAAAAGAATAAACACGTAAAAGATATTCCTGTATACGATGCAAACCAACCGCCGGTTTATACGTTACAGCAAATAGAAAAACGTTACCGCATCGTTTTCCGTTCTTATTGGTCGATAAAATCATTGAACTGAGCGATCGCCACATAGTAGGCATCAAGAATGTCACCTTTAATGAGCCTTTTTTTCAGGGCCATTTTCCAGGCAACCCGGTTATGCCTGGTGTATTACAGGTAGAGGCCCTCGCACAAACGGGCGGTATTCTCTGTATCAATGCCATGCCTCCTGGGGAATATGATACCTACTTTCTCAAGATTGACAATGTTAAGTTCAAGCAAAAAGTAGTTCCCGGAGATACTATGATCCTTAAAATGGAGTTGTTAGCTCCAATACGCCGTGGTATCTGTGAAATGCGTGGAAAAGTGTACATCGGCAATAAGATCGCCACAGAAGGCGACCTGATGGCACAACTGGTAAAACGTGGCTAACGAAGCAATTATAGGCAGGCAACCCGCTTTAACAGAATAAATTATATTTGATTATAGGGGTTAATTGCATGACTTTTGTCTATTTTAGTACAATCATTTAATATCAAACATCAACCAATCCATAAGTATACGCCAGGCGAGCATCAGCCGGATTCCCAGGGGGAACCGATGTCTGTAGCTCAAAAAGCCAATTTCAGGCTACACTTAAGAATGTCAATACAATGATCCATCCTCATACGTATATTCATCCCAATGCCAGGTTGGCTACCAACGTTAAGATCGATCCTTTCACGGTTATTCACCAAAATGTAGAAATTGGTGAAGGCACCTGGATCGGCAGTAATGTTACCATCATGGAGGGAGCACGCATCGGTAAAAACTGCCGCATTTTCCCCGGCGCTGTTATTGCAGCCATGCCCCAGGATCTCAAATTTGAAGGAGAGGATACCATTGTGGAAATTGGCGACAATACCACCATCCGTGAATTTGTAACCATCAACCGGGGAACCAAAGATAGCTGGAAAACAAAAGTAGGGCACAATAGCCTGATCATGGCCTACAGTCACCTGGCACACGATTGTGTGGTAGGCAATTATTGCGTATTGAGCAACAATACCCAATTGGCTGGTCACGTAGAAGTAGGCGATTGGGCCATCCTGGGCGGTATGTGTGCTGTTCACCAGTTTGTAAAGATCGGCCAACACGCCTTTGTAAGCGGAGGTTCACTGGTGGGCAAAGATGTGCCCCCTATATTAAAGCTGGCCGCCAGCCATTGAGCTATTCCGGCGCCAACTCGGTAGGTCTTAAACGCCGGGGCTTCACCATTGACAAGATCAATCATATCCTCGATATTTACCGTGTTATCTACAACAAAGGAATGAATACCAGCCAGGCCCTCGAATTCCTGGAAGAAGAATTCCCCGCAACAGATGAGCGCGACGAGATCGTAACTTTCATCCGCGAAAGTGGTCGTGGTATCATCAAACGCTATGTAAAAGGTAGCCTGGATGAAGATATCGCTGACTAAAGCTGGCAAAAGATTCAACCGCGATTGGATATTCCGTAACGTCAATTACGAATTTACTTCTGGCAATGCCTATGCCATCACCGGCCCCAATGGCTCGGGTAAATCTACTTTATTGCAGGTAATAGGCGGCGCACTGATGATGAGTGAAGGAACACTTGGTTATCAGGTGGGAGTATCCGGAAACCAGCATCAGGAAACCGGAAATAGCAGATTAATTGACAACCTTTATCAACACATCGCTATTGCCGCTCCTTACCTCGACGTGATCGAAGAAATGACCGCTACCGAATTCCTGGCATTTCATACCCAATTCAAACCATTCCTGCCAGGCGTTGCTACCACCCAGGCCCTTGAAGTGGTAGGCCTCGCCAAAGCCGCCCACAAACAGATTCGCTATTATAGCAGTGGAATGAAACAACGCATCAAACTGGTCCAGGCCATCTTCAGCCACGTCCCTTGCGTACTTTTGGACGAACCTTGCACCAACCTCGATGCCGAAGGAATTGCCCTCTACCAGCAACTCATTAATGATTATTGCACCACACGCCTCGTTATTGTAAGTAGTAATGATATCCAGGAATATGGATTCTGCAAAGAGAAGATCAGTATACTCGATTATAAGTAGAAAACAATTACCCGGCCCAACTCAGCAATAAACATTGCAGCCATTTTCAAATTAACTTACCGTTGACTAGCTATCAATAAATTCAGGTCCGTATACTTGAGATCAAAACGCTGACTCAGGTGGAAATTGGTAAGCGCCCCTTTGAAGATATAGATGCCACTGCGCAGGTGCACCTTATGCCATACCAGGTTTTCAAACCCGCCTTCGTCGCCGGCTTCCAGCAACAATGGCATCAATACATTACTAATGGCCTGAGAGGCCGTACGGGCAAAACCCGATGGTATATTGGGCACACAGTAATGAATAACCCCATACTTCATAAAGATGGGCTGCTCATGACTGGTAATTTCAGATGTTTCAAAACACCCCCGCGATCAATACTCACATCAATCACTACACTTCCCGGGCGCATATTGCTCACCATTTCTTCTGTTACCACCACCGGCGTACGGCCACTTTGCGATGCCAGGGCTCCCACGGCAACCTCACAGGTCTTTAACTGCTTGGCCAGGATGCGTGGTTCCATCACAGAGGTCCACATACGCTGACCGATATTGTTTTGCAACCGCTTCAGGCGGTATACACTGTTGTCAAATACTTTTACCGAAGCTCCCAGGGCCAAAGCGGCACGGGCGGCAAATTCACCTACAATACCCGCTCCCAGAATAATTACTTTGGTAGGCGGAATACCGGAAATACCTCCCAGCAATACCCCCTTGCCATGATTGGCCGAACCCAGGTACTGCGCCGCAATCAGCATCACGGCACTACCCGCAATTTCACTCATGCTGCGTACAATGGGCAGGCTATCACTGTCATCCTTTAGCGTTTCAAATGAAATAGCGGTAATGCGCTTGTCCATCATTTTCTGCAGCAACTCTGCCTTCATGGCCGACAGATGGATGGGCGAAATGATCACCTGGTTAAATTGCAGGTAAGGAAGGTCCTCCTCCACCACAGGCGCACTCTTCACCAATATGGGCGATTTGAATACTTCCGCCTTGTCATATACAATGCGCGCACCCGCTTCACTATAATCCCGGTCGCGGTAATGAGCAGCTTCGCCTGCATTGTGTTCAATGATCACCTCATGACCATTGCTGATCAATACCCCTACAGCCTCAGGCGTAAGCGCTATCCGGTTTTCCTGGAAAGCGGTTTCCTTCGGTATACCAATATGTAATTGAGCCCCCTTGGGTTTTATATCAAGTTTTTCTTCAAGTGTTTCGTAACTGAAAGAGGTGCTGATGATCGGTTTTTGCTGAGACATGAAGCGTTTTCAGTTTTCAGGTTGCTATTGTTTAAACTTATGGCCGAAAGCCATCAAATATACTCATTTATCCCCGATCCTCAGAAGACGGGTTTGAGGATCAAGGGCCTCAATGAAAACAGGTACCGTATCATCCGGAAAGATCCCTTTGGCCCTTTCGGGCCATTCTACCAGGCATATCTTGCCCGAATACAAGCAATCTTCTACCCCGGCCTGTATAGCTTCGTCTTCATCTTTCAACCGATACAGATCAATATGGAACATCGTTCCACCCGGCCAGGCATATTCATTGATAATGGAAAAAGTAGGACTCCCTACCGTACTGCTTACCCCTTTCACATCACACAAAGCATGAACAAAAGTGGTTTTACCGGCTCCCATGGCGCCATGAAAAGCGTAGACCTTTGCCTGCCCGGCCACTTGCCAGAACTGCCTGGCCGCATCCTGAATACCCTCAAGGAGAACCGTATTTCCATAGGCCGCAAAGATACAGCCGGGAACCATGTTTTAAGACCAGACTAACAGGAAATTGCAACCCAGTAAAGATATTAATCGTAGATTCACGCCGTACCCCGTCATTACGCGGTAAATTTGCAGTAGCCCCTGAACGCAATAGTCCCATAGAAATTCTATGAACTGCCAACCAACTTGTAAGAACACCCATTCACTATGAACTGTTTGATCCCCATTGATCAACAGTAATATCATAGCGAGATCAAAACCCGGCTAGTAAATGAAAACAGTGAATTGGAAAGTTGAAGGCATGACCTGCTCTAACTGCGCGTTAACCATCCACAAATACCTTGAAAAAGAAGGTATGGAAGATGTTAAAGTGAGTTTGGCCAGTGGCGACGTCAGCTTTGGCATCAATGGCGGTAACACCACCAGCCAGCAGATCGTTAAGGGCCTCGAATCCTTAGGTTATACCGTTCATGACGAAACGGGTGCCATTCCCCCTGCCAGGAAAAAATTCCTGTCCAACCACAAACAACGCTTCTTATTCTGCCTCCTGTTTACAGCGCCCCTCATGCTCCACATGCTCGACAAATGGGTTGCTATTCACTGGCTCATGAACCCCTGGATACAGTTAGCACTCTGTTTACCCGTTTTTATTGTAGGCATGGATTTCTTCGGTCGCAGTGCTCTCCAAAGCATCCGCAATGGCATGCCCAACATGAATGTGCTGGTAGCCATTGGCGCCACCGCCGCCTTTGTATATAGCCTGATAGGCACCGGCTTTAACCTGGGTACCGGCTTTCTTTTTTATGAAACAGCCGCCTCTGTCATTACCCTCGTATTCCTGGGCAATTACCTCGAAGATGCTTCCATACAATCCACCCAACGCGCTTTGAATAAACTGGCCCGCTCACAAAAAGTGATGGCCAATATGATCGCCTACCACGAAGGACAGGAAAATGTATTCCCAGTAGAAAATACCGCCCTCCGCCCTGGCGACCTCATCCTCATCAAAAATGGAGAACAGATACCCGCTGATTGTAAAATTCTATCCGGCGAAGCCACGGTAAATGAAGCCATCCTGACCGGCGAAAGCATGCCCCTCCATAAAAAATCAAAAGACACCCTCATCGGTGGCAGCCTCCTCATAGATGGCACCATCAGGGCCCAGGTTACCACAGAAGCGAAAGACTCTGTACTGGCCAATATCATTAACCTGGTAAAAAGAGCTCAGGGCGAAAAGCCCCGGTACAACAAATGGCCGATAAGATCAGCGCTGTGTTTGTACCTGTTGTATTGGGCATTGCTGCTGTAACCTTTATCGTAAACTTTATTGTACTGCAAAACTTCACTGCCTCCCTCATGCGCAGCATCGCCGTATTGGTTATTGCCTGTCCATGCGCCATGGGATTGGCTACGCCCGCCGCCATTGCAGTAGGCCTGGGCAGGGCAGCCCGCAATGGCATCCTCTTCCGCAATGCCAAAAGCCTTGAATTGTTCCGCAATATCAGGCAGGTGGTATTTGATAAAACAGGCACCCTCACGACCGGCAAATTTGTAGTAGCCGATTACAAACTGATAACAGACAACATTACCCTGGACGAATTCAAAAGATAGCCACTTCCCTGGAAAAATATTCCAACCACCCCATCGCGCAAAGTATTGCCACGGAATGGAAACATCCGGAAGTGATCCGCTGGCAAACCATCGACGAAGTGAAGGGCCAGGGAATGAAAGCCACCACCAAAGAAGGCGATGTATACCAGGCAGGCTCTTACCGCATTGTCATGGCCCATACCCGCGATGAAAGCCACAATGTATACATCCTCAAAAATGAGGAACTACTGGGTTGGATCGATGTAAAAGATGAAATACGCCCCGAAGCCATACAGGTTGTACAATACCTGCGCCACAGGAATATACGTACCATCCTGCTTAGTGGCGACCGCTATGCTAAATGTCAGCAACTGGCCACCTTCATCGGCATAGATGAAGTGATTGCCGAAAAAACACCCGAAGAGAAACTGACAGTGGTAGAAGACCTTACCCTGCAAGGTCCTACTGCCATGGTGGGCGACGGCATTAATGATGCCCCGGCATTGGCCAAAGCTACCATTGGGATTTCATTGAGTGAGGCATCACAGATAGCCGTACAAACGGCCGATGTAGTGCTCATGAACCAGGGCATCAGGAACCTACCCCTCTCATTGGGCCTGGGCCGGCATACTTTTCTTACCATCAAACAAAACCTGTTCTGGGCATTCTTTTATAATATCATTGCCATTCCCGTTGCTGCTTTTGGTTTACTCACCCCCACCTTCGGCGCCTTGGTCATGGGATTAAGCGATGTGGTGTTAGGGATTAATTCTGTACGTTTGTTTGTTAAAAAAGTAACCTGACCGTGAACCAGTCATCGTGTTCCGACGGCAATCAGCCACTATAATGATCAGCGACCTTTTCACGATTGACGTTTCACGTCTCACGTTTCGCCTCCATGTCCAACATTCACTCCATACTAAAATACTATTGGAATTATGATTCCTTCCGGCCCTTACAGGAAGAGATTATTACCTCCATCCTGGATGGGAAAGATACCCTCGCCCTTCTGCCTACAGGCGGCGGCAAATCACTCTGCTTTCAAGTGCCCGCCATGGCCCAGGAAGGATTGTGTTTGGTAATTAGCCCATTGATTGCCTTGATGAAGGACCAGGTGCAGAACCTGCGCAAGAAAGGTATCACAGCCTATGCCATCTATTCGGGCATGAGCCGTAAGGAAGTTATCAATGCCTTGAAGGTGGCTACTGATAGCAATTGTAAGTTCCTCTACGTATCACCCGAGCGACTGGAAACCTCTCTCTTCAAAGAATACCTGCCGGCATTGGATGTAAGCCTCATTGCCGTAGATGAAGCCCATTGTATTTCTCAATGGGGTTATGATTTCAGACCACCTTACCTGCGTATTGCCGCCCTGCGCGAAGAATTGCCAGGAGTCCCTATCCTGGCCCTTACGGCATCGGCAACTCCCACCGTACAACAGGATATTTGTGAGAAGCTGGAATTTGCCCAACCCAATATCTACCGCCAGTCTTTTGAAAGGCCCAACCTATCGTACAGCCTTTTTTGAGGAAGAGGCCAGGAACAATAAGATTGTCGATATACTACAGAAGGTACCCGGCAGTGCTATTGTTTATTGCAAAAGTCGCAAACGCACCAAATCCATCAGCGACCTGCTAAATATGCAAGGTATCCAGGCCGATTACTACCATGCTGGCCTTACGCAGGATGAAAGGAACAAGAAGCAGGAAGCCTGGATAAAGGATCAAACCCGCATCATCGTTTGCACCAATGCTTTCGGCATGGGCATCGACAAGCCCGATGTACGTACCGTGGTCCATGCCGATGTGCCCGATTGCCTGGAAAACTATTACCAGGAAGCAGGTCGTGCAGGCAGAGATGGGAAGAAAGCCTATGCTGTATTGGTGTATGATAATAAAGAGCTGGACGAACTGCAAGCTTTGCCCGATGTTCGGTTCCCTACCCTCGACAATATCCGGTTGGTATACCAGGCCATTGTAAACTACCTCCAGGTGCCTACCGGTCTGGGCGAAGGCGTATATTATGATTTCGACATAACCGACTTTGGCAGCAAGTTCAAACTGGATGCCTGGCTTACCACCTATGCCCTCAAGGCACTGGAACAGGATGGCTGGCTTAGTTTTAATGAGCAGGTATTCCTGCCTTCCAAAGTACAGTTTGTAACCGGTAAAGAGTGGTTGTATGGATTTGAAAAAAGCAGCCCCTTACTGGAACCCCTTATCCAAACCTTGTTAAGGACTTATGAGGGCATTTATGATGTGCCGGTAAGCATTCACGAAAAAACACTGGCCTTCCTGCTCAGAAAAGAACAGGAGGAAGTGGTGAAGCAATTAAAAATACTGGATGCCAATGCCATCATTGAATATATACCACAGAAGGATAAACCACAGCTTTACTTCCTGCGCCGACGCGTGAAAGCCGAAAACCTGTTTATCAATATGGCGGATTATGAAAAACGCAAACAACAATACAAAGAAAGGATAGCCGCCATTATACGTTATATCCGGGAAAAGAAACAATGCCGCAGCCAATACATAGCGGCCTATTTTGGCGACAAAGCAGTACGCGATTGTGGCATTTGCGACAATTGCCGCAACCGGCAGGAACAGCCATTATCAGCCGAAGATTTTAAACAGATCCACCAGCGCATCAACGGCATTCTAGGCGTCAGCCCCATTAGCATCGATACTTTACTGCAGCAACTCAATGGTATTAAAAAGAAAAAGCCTGGCAGGTGATTAACTTCCTCCAGGCCGAACAAAAAATATCAGTTGATGAAAACGGGTTGATCAAATTGTCACGCTAGACCTGCTTCCTGCCTCCCGCAGCTTGTCGAAGAGCAGCTTTAGACTAAGGTGAGTCACCCTGCAGCCCGGCAAAGCAGCGCAGCAGGGTGGCCCATCTTCAAGCAAAATCTGCATTCAACTCTGCACAATGACGATTAAATCAGTGTAATCTGCGTTTAGAACCAGCTACTACTTTTCTTCTTGCTGCTCTTACCACCCAATCCCAATGCACCCAGCAAACTACGCGTAATCACATTGGCAGCAGTACGTCCTATCTGGCGCGTTACTGAATTATCCAGCACTTGTTCCAGGGTAGACTTTTCCTGCTTGCCACCTGAAGTCTTTTTAGCAGCTTTTTCTTCCTCTTTCGCAGCTTTCTCTTCAGCAGATTTCTGTGCTGCTTCTTCTAACTTGGCATTCAGTATTTCATAAGCACTTTCCGTATCAGCTGTTTCAGCATATTTCTTTACCAGCTTCGATCCGCTCACCAGCTTATCTATTTCACCATCACTCAATACATCCATCCTCGACCGGGGCGATACCAGCATGGTATGCACCAGCGGTGTGGGTATACCCTTTTCATTCAACATCGTCACCAGCGCTTCACCAATACCCAACTCGGTAAGCAATTCCTCTGTTTTATAGAATTCTGTTTCCGGATAGTTTTGAGCAGCTTGTTTGATCGTTTTACGATCGGCAGCCGTAAAGGCACGCAAAGCATGTTGCACTTTTAAACCCAGTTGACTTAATACACTGGCCGGTACGTCCTGCGGATTTTGCGTACAGAAGAAGATACCTACCCCTTTGGAGCGGATAAGCTTGATCACCGTTTCAATTTGCTGCATCAACGCATCCGTGGCTTCCTGGAATACCAGGTGCGCTTCATCAATGAACATCACCAGCTTGGGTTTATCCAGGTCACCGGCTTCCGGAAGTGTGGCATACAATTCGGCCAGCAATTGCAGCATGAAGGTCGAGAACAACTTCGGCCTGTTTTGCATATCTGTTACCCGCAGTACACTGATCATCCCCGGCCATCATCGGCAATACGCATCAGGTCGTCCACCTCAAAAGAAGGTTCTCCAAAGAATACATCAGCTCCTTGTTGTTGCAATTCAATAACCTTACGTAGAATGGTGCCCGTACTGGTGGTGGCAATTTTACCATACTCTTTTTCTATCTCCGCTTTGCCCTCATTGCTTACAAATTGAAGTACTTTAATAAAGTCCTTCAGGTCCAGCAAGGGCAACTTATTGTCGTCACAATATTTAAAGATCATGGCCACCAACCCTTGTTGCGTATCGTTGAGGTCCAATATTTTTGACAACAGTATCGGGCCAAACTCGCTCACCGTAGCCCTTAACCGTACTCCCTTCTCATTACTCAGGCTCATCAACTCTGCTGGAAATGCAGCGGGCTTATATGCCCCTCCAATAACAGCCATCCTTTCTTTGATCTTCTCATTTTCCACCCCCGCAGCGGCAATACCACTTAGGTCGCCTTTAATATCCATCAACAATACCGGCACGCTGGCATCACTCAATGCTTCTGCAATTACCTGTAAGGTTTTCGTTTTACCTGTACCCGTAGCACCGGCAATCAAGCCGTGGCGGTTCATGGTTTTGAGGGGCAGCTTTACCAACGCCCCGGGAACGGCTGCTTTATCAAGCATACCTACTCCCAATACAGCAAATTCTCCTTTGAAAGTATAACCACCCTGCACAGCTTGCAGGAATGCTTCAGTGTTTGGCATAAGGCAATATTATAGAAGGAAAGATACAGGATTGACCGAATATCAATCACAAAAACTTGTTATCTGTATGTAATTAGCTGCCCACTCGTCACTACATATCCTCTTCCCGCTCCAACATGAGGATGGCACTTTGCGGTACGATATAGTATTTTTCACTTTCATACAATACCTCAGTGGCGCCACTCAAAGGAATACAGCCAGGTCACCTTCCCTGGCCTGCAGGGGTATATATTTCACCTGTTCCTCCTGCCCTTTCCAGGATTCATCTTCTACGGGCATGGGAATGACATACCCGGGTCCCGTTTTGATCACATAGCCTTGTTGCACCTTTTCTTTTTCCTGGACGCCGGGAGGCAGGTACAGCCCACTATCCGTACGTTCATTGGCTTTGGAAGGCCGTATCAAAACCCGGTCACCGATCACTATCAGTTTCTTAAAAGTATTATCGTTCGTCAGTCGCATATCATTAATCTTAAGCTACAAAAATACGATAAAAGACGAGTGGTAAGAGGCGGGTAGCCAGTGGTGCCCTGGAGGGTCATTTTTATGGATATTTGTTCGTAACCTGCCATATATAACCGCCTCCCGCCACAGCCGGAATCAAGGTTTGCCACGCAAACGCCTCCCGGCGAATGGCAGCACCACTAGCCTGTAACCCCACTTGCCATTTACCACTATCCCCTTTAACCACTCCTCACTGCCCTCCCCATTTATTAACAAAATATTACACGGCACTTGTCGGTTATAGCAAATAGATTAATTTTATTTACACTATCGAACTAAATCTACCAAACAATGGACGGAAAGAAACCGAAAATATTATTGTGTGAAGACGATCAGAACCTGGGCAGTGTATTGAAGAATTACCTGGAGTTAAATGATTTTGATGTAACCCTCGAACGCGATGGCCGCTTGGGACTGGCAGCTTTTCAAAGGGAGAAATTCGAGCTTTGCCTGCTGGATATCATGATGCCGCACATGGACGGATTTACCCTTGCCGAAGAGATCCGCGATATTGATCCCGATATTCCATTATTCTTCCTCAGTGCTAAAACCATGAAAGAAGATATCATTCAGGGCTACAAACTCGGCGCCGATGACTATATTACCAAGCCCTTCGACAGTGAAGTACTGTTAATGAAGATCAAGGCCATCCTCAAAAGGAATGAAGAAGTTACCCGCGAAGCAGAAAACAAAGAGTTCGACCTGGGCGGCTATCACTTTAATCCCAAATTGCGCGAACTAAGCCATGCCGGTAAAACGCAGACCTTATCGCCCAAAGAAAATGAATTGCTGAAAATGCTTTCCGAACATATGAATGACCTGCTTCCCCGCGAACAGGCATTGAAAAAAATATGGGGCAGCGATACTTATTTCAATGGTCGCAGTATGGATGTGTACATTGCCAAACTGCGTAAGTACCTGAAAGAAGATGAAAAAATAGAGATCGTAAACATCCACGGAAATGGCTTCAGATTAGTAGCGCCCGTAGCATAATACGATATTACATACTTACAATATATTAAGTCCCGCTTAGCAATGGCGGGACTTATTCATTTTAAAACTTCACCCTTTTTGTTCTGCCTATCGACATGCTCAACTTGAACTGTATTGTAAAATAAGCGTCCTTATCTTTTGGATTGCCGCGTATACTTCCTTCAGTGGTCACAATGGTAGGGTCCAGCTCCTGCCGCCTGTCGGCCATTTTCACAGCCAGTTCTGCCTCCCCATGCTGCAAATTCTCTGCAAACAATGCCGGGTTAATATACTGTTTGCTTACATCATCCAAATAATCGGTGGTTAAGACGCGGTGCATAATTTCCAATCTTGCATTTAGCCAGGCAGATACCTCATATTTAACGCCAATGCCCATAGGGAAATTAGCCTGCGTCAGCTGGTAAGTCCTTCTGTCGGGATATTCAGTAAAGCCCTGTCCTTCTGTTCGCAAGGGTTGTAAGGCCACCCATTTCCATCCTGTAAATGCTTCGGGGTTAAAATGAAATATACCTACCCCACCTACGATATACGGCGAAAAATGAGAAGGCTCTTTAGCGAGTGATTGGAAAAGGGTAAGCGGATGAAACTCGGCCAGCAAGGCCAGTTCTGTTATCTTACTCCGGAAATGCAGGTTGCGCATGTACCGGCCTTTGGCCGCACCTACATCGCCTGTCAACATATTATCAGCCGCACTGACCGTACCAAAGGTGGCTTCCAACCTGCCCCCAATGGTTTGCTGATAAAGTGCGCCTACATAAAAACCACCGGAAAAGTTAAACTGCTGCCCGTTGAGGTCTTTAATAAATCCCCTGCCTACGCCTTTCTTACCACCCAGGTCGGTAAAACAATTCATGGCGCCTATTGATACGCCGGCCTCCCACAGTACAGCAGGCTCCAATAGTTCATTATCATAAAAATAGTATTGGGCTGATACGGTATGGGCGCACAAAGACATTACCCATAGTATCACAATGGATTTCAATAATCTCATAGCAATAAGAATAAATTAGGCTTACAATCAGGAAGTGGGGTGTAGTGAAAGGCTAACCAAACAGACTTAACTGCTAATCAAAAAGAGTACCACTTACGAAAATATATGGTGGTTGGTTTTATATTTTGAAAATAAAATACTGTACAACTCCCCGAACAAAATAAAGCAGCCATTACTAAAACTGTTGTAGATAGTAAAAATTTAGCGACACTCCAGCTATCATAAGAAATCCGCTTTTTTGAAGCTCGTCTAAATTCTAGCTTCTTTCTTTTCAGCTTCCGGCAATAGCTATTCCATTAAAAATGTAATAGCCTTTATTAATAACTTGAGCAATAGCCCGGGCGCCATATTCCTATCTAAGATTTAGGAAAATCCAAACAAAATACAAATAAGATTGAATTAAAATTCAAATAAGAAACTAAAATAAATACAAATAAAATTCATTATATTTACATATATGAAAATTAAATTCTTTAATCCAAATAATTTGGATAAAAACCTTAAAGCTACGGTTCATAAAACTGGCAAGCTTGGGTTTTCGATGGATGCAGCCCAAAAATGCAGTTATCAGTCGAAAAATCAGCAGGAATTGGCATGAATGAGGAGAACGAGGCCGATCCTAGTTTATATATCGTCATTTACCCGCACAAACAGGAAGGGGCGTTCACCATAAGCAAAGCTGGTAAATACTATTACATCAATACCAAAGCCCTTTTCGATAACTTAAGGGTCGATTATATCAATGAATATGTCGCATTTAACATTTCCGAGCAATCCATTGATAATCAACGAATTTTCAGATTCGAAAGAAGAGAAAGAATAGAAAAAGATCAATAACGAATCATAAACAAAAAGAAAATGGAAAGCGAAATATTAATATATCAAACCGAGGGGGAATACTAAAATTGAAGTTCGACTTGAAAACGATGATGTTTGGTTAAGTCAGGGGCAGATGGGCATCCTATACCAAAAAGCGAAATCTTCAATAAGTGAGCATATAAAAGAGATTTTTAAGGATGGAGAATTGAATGAAGATTCAGTTGTTCGGAAATACCGAACAACTGCTGCAGACGGGAAAGTTTACAACACTTCTTATTATAATCTTGATGTTATTATTTCTGTTGGGTACAGGGTAAAAAGTCATCAGGGCACTCAATTCAGAATTTGGGCAACACAACGAATTAAAGAATATATCATTAAAGGCTTTACTATTGACGATGAAAGACTAAAGTCCGGCAATCAGCCCAACTATTTTCAGGAATTACTGGACCGGATAAGGGATATCAGGTCCTCGGAAAAAGTATTTTATCAAAGAGTCAAAGACATTTATACAACCAGTATTGATTATGACCCTGGTGCTAAAACAACAGAAACTTTTTTGCTAAGTACAAAACAAATTACACTGGGCAATCCATAAACATACAGCCGCTGAGTTAATATACAACAGAGCAGATGCCGAAAAAGACAATATGGGATTAACCACCTGGAAATCTGATAAGATCAGGAAAGGTGATGTTACAATTGCGAAGAATTATTTATCAGAATTAGAACTGAAGGAACTTAATCTTTTGGTTGAACAATTCCTGGCTTTTGCCGAAGCTCAGGCACTTGCTCAAAGGCCAATGTATATGGTTGACTGGTCAAATAAATTAAATGATATACTGACCATCAATCAAAGAGAAGTTTTACTGGATGCAGGCAGGATCAGCAAAAAGATTGCAGATGAGTTGGCCGAAAAAGAATTTGAAAAGTATACTGTCAAACAAAGAACAATAGAGGCTACTCAAAGCCTGAAAGAATTGGAGAACGATGTAAAGAGTTTCAAGAATAGCAATGGGAAAAAGAAAAAATGAACTCTTTGAAGAAGCTACATTCATTCCTAAACCAGCACACAATTATAAAACAATCTTCCAGCCTCAAAACAACAAGTGCTCACCACTGCCGCCATGTTTGCGGCCCAGGTGTTCATAAGCCTTGGGCGTTACTTCGCGGCCACGGGGTGTACGCTTAATAAAGCCTTCCTGAATTAAGAAAGGTTCATATACCTCTTCCAGCGTACCTGTTTCTTCTCCTACGGCCGTAGCAATGGTGGTGATGCCCACCGGGCCGCCTTTGAATTTATCAATGATGGTAAGTAGAATACGATTGTCCATTTCATCCAGGCCATATTCATCCACATTCAATGCACGCAAGGCATGTTGGGTAATAGCCAGGTCGATCACCCCATTGCTCAATACCTGTGCAAAATCGCGCACCCGGCGCAAAAGGCCATTGCCAATACGGGGTGTACCCCGGCTGCGACGGGCAATTTCATTGGCCGCATCTGACGTGATCTTTGTATTCAGAATGCCAGCCGCACGATTAATGATCTTTTGTAATACTTCGGCATTATAATATTCCAGGCGCGATTTAATAGCAAAGCGCGATAATAAAGGTGCTGTCAATAATCCGCTGCGGGTGGTAGCGCCCACCAGTGTAAAGGGATTCAAATTGATCTGTATACTGCGGGCATTGGGTCCGCTATCGATCATAATGTCCAGGCGATAATCTTCCATCGCCGCATAGAGGTATTCTTCCACTACCGTACTCAACCGGTGAATTTCATCAATAAACAATACATCATGCGGCTCCAGGTTGGTGAGCAGCCCGGCCAGGTCGCCCGGCTTTTCAATAACCGGCCCGGAAGTTTCTTTGATGTTCACGCCCATCTCATTGGCCACAATACGGCTCAGCGTGGTCTTACCCAGTCCGGGAGGGCCATGAAACAATACATGGTCCAATGCCTCACCACGCAGCTTGGCAGCTTTGATAAATATTTTGAGGTTCTCAATGATCTGACCCTGCCCCGCAAAATCTTCAATTTCTGTGGGTCGAATATTGTTTTCAAACTCTTTATCTGCAGCGGATAAGGAACTCTTTTCGGTATGTAAGTTTGGTTTGGCCATGCTTTTCGCTCAACTTTGTAAAACTACACAAAAGTAAGCCAGTAATACCATGCACCTGCATTTTATACAACATGTACATTTTGAAACGCCCGGCTATTTATTGGAATGGGCAGCAGCACAACAACACAGCACCAGCTTTACCAAAATATTTGAAGCAGCAAACTTTCCGCCGCCCAATAGCATGGACCTGCTGGTGATCATGGGTGGCCCCATGGGTGTATATGAAGAGGATACCTATACATGGCTTGCTACCGAAAAAGCCTTTATCAGATCCGTGATCGATGCCGGCAAAAGTATTGGGCATTTGCCTCGGCGCTCAACTCATCGCCGAAGTATGCGGCGCAAAAGTATATCCCAACAAGGAAAAAGAAATTGGCTGGTGGCCCATACAGAAAATAAGCAATGAACACACAGCTCCCCTCACCACCTCCCTACCCGCTACCTTCATCACCTTTCACTGGCATGGCGATACGTTCGACCTGCCACCCGGCGCCCACCACCTGTTCGCCACCGGCGCCTGTACTCACCAGGGCTTCCTATTGAATAAGCAGGTGACAGGTTTACAATTCCACCTGGAAGCTACACCCGCCCTGGTACAACAAATGGTAATCCACGGACAACAAGAGTTGGTACCCGCTCCATGTATCCAACCGGGACCGCTCATGGAGGAACAAAGCGCCCGGTTCGTTGCCAGTCAGCAACAACACCTCGCTACTTTCCTTTCCCATTTCCTGCAACTGTAAGCCGATCTTTTGGCAATTGAACCCCGGCTGGGTAGACTGTCCAGGCATACCTGAGTGCTGCCTGAAATAGACCTTATTCAATGATAAGCTGTAGATAAGCCGTATATAAGCTGTACATAAGCCGTAGATAAGCCATCCTTATATAGATACGGCTTATCTTCAGGTTACATACAAGTTACAGACAGGTTAAATACAGGTTATTGATGAAGTTAACCCAAACCTCTCCCGGTTACAACAGCCTTATGCCGGCATAAATAACTGAATAGAAATGTCTTATATTCTTCCATCCGGGGAATTTAATATTTTTCTTTCTATATTTGCATATACAAATAAAAAGCCCTTACCTTTGTTCTGTACATGAAGGCATCTGACAGTAAATACCGGCATTGTTTATATTTTGTAGCCAATGCATTGGGCCGCAGGATTGAGAAACTGGCCATTGAAAGCTGGAAAAAGGTGGATCTTTCCCCCAGTCACGCCTATCTTTTGATGCTGGCCATTGAAAATCCAGGTATTCAACCAACGGCCTTGAGTGAACAATTGATCCTGACCCCCTCTACGATTACCCGGCTAATAGAAAAACTGGAAGGCAAAGGGCTGGTCATCCGCAATACAGAAGGCAAGCAAACATTGGTTTATCCTACCGATAAGGCCAAAGAATTGTACCCGGTACTGTTGGGATGCATTACACAATTCGTTGAGGATTACTCCAGTATACTGGGCAAGGAAGAAAGTGTACGGATGGTGGAAAATATGGCCTGCCTGGCAGACAAATTAGGCGATTAATTTTTTTTACCCCAATACTTGTATATACAATAATAAAACACAATCATTCTCAAATCAACTATTATGAATTACGTACTTACCGGTGGCGCAGGCCACATTACAAAACCCCTGGCAGAAACATTATTAGCAGCAGGGCACCAGGTTACCATTATTGGGCGCAATGCCGCCAATTTGCAGGAACTGGTCAATAAAGGGGCTAAGGCGGCCATAGGAACGGTTACTGATATTCCGTTCTTAACAGCAGCTTTTGCGGGGGCCGATGCGGTGTATATCATGAATCCCCCGATTATACCAGCAATGAGGTAAAAGCCAACCTTGAAAGGGTGGGCAATAACTATACAACGGCCCTGAAGGCCAATAAAACGCCCTATATAGTACAATTGAGTAGTATAGGCGCTCACCTGCCTCAAGGGGTGGGACCGGTAAGCGGCTTATACCGGGTAGAACAATCATTGCGTAGTTTGCCCGGCGCCAACATCCTGCATCTGCGTCCGTCTTATTTCTATTATAACCTGATGCCCAATATCGGGTTGATCAAACAGGCGGGCATCATGGGCAGCAACTTCAATGTAGCCGCCAATAAATTCCCCATTGTTGATACCAGCGATATTGCCGCCGTGGCTGCCGAAGAACTCCTGCAACTGAAATTTAAAGGGCATAATGTACGGTATATCGTTAGTGATGAAGTAGGCACCGATACCATTGCCGCCACGCTGGGTAAGGCCATTGGCAAGCCAGCGCTGGCCTGGGTTAAATTTGCCGACGAGCAGGCAAAAGGCGGTATGGTACAGGCCGGCCTTACACCGGACCTGGCCGATAATTATATTGAGATGGGTCATGCCATAGACAGTGGCGTTATGTTTGAAGATTACTGGGCTCACAAGCAGGCCCTGGGTAAAGTGAAGCTGGATGACTTTGCAAAGACATTTGCAGCAGCCTACAATGCTTAAGGGATAACACCAATTGCACGAATTATATGAATTGATCTTCAGGGGTACTGTTCATCTGGATGATCAATCAAAGCGGCGACAGCTTTCACTGGCATAGCAAAATAAGACCGCCTATTCTTTCGCATACAGGTGGGCCTCTCTGCAGCCCGGCATAACAGGGCGGCAGGGTGACTCGCCTTCTGCCGCATTACAAAGAAAAGGTGTCGCCACTTTTGTATCTTTGAAACACTATGAATTACGATCAATTCTATGCCAGCATAACGCACTCCACTCCTCCCCAGGGGTTGAGTGTTTATTTGCAAGCCTTGTGGCAGGATGCTAAAGGCGATTGGGAGGCTTCACATAATACAATACAGGATGTTCCCGATAAAACAGCTTCCTGGATTCATGCCTACCTGCACCGCAAGGAAGGCGATGTATTCAATGCCAATTACTGGTACAATAAAGCCGATAAACGGATGCCGGGTTATTCACTGGAGCAGGAATGGGAAGAAATTGTAAAAGCGCTTTTATAAGATGCCCTTACAGCATTAAAAAAGCATGAAGAATAACTTCATGCTTTTTTAATTTGGAGGCAGGTCCCTATAGGTAACCTGCCTTACCGGGAGTAATTGCTATCTACATGTATCCTTTTATTTCTCTCTTACGCCAATGGCAATCCTTCTGTCGAGTTTGCGCTCGGCATCGGGTGCATCGGCGGCGGCTTTGGCAAATTCAGCTCCATATCCTTCTGCACCTACCAGTTGATCCTTGTTGGCACCTGAATTACCTAAAACACCCAGTACAGCATCGGCTCTTTCCTGGGATAGTTTTTTATTGATGGATGCATCACCGCTCTTATCGGTATAACCTCCTATCTTGATCTTCAATTTGGGATAGGCTTTCAGGATAGCGGCTATATTATTTACCTGCACCATGCTTTCGGGGGTTAGCTCGGCGCTGCCCAATTTGAAATTAAGGTTGTCGAAATCAAACCACACATCTTTACCACCCTTAGAGGCGGGATCATTCAAGAAAGTGACCAGCTTATCTTCAATACCTCCTTTATAAGCATCCAGCTCTACACCATCGGGTAGTTTCACCTTGATGGATTCCATGCCAGCAGGTGCGGCTGCAGGTGTTTCCTGGGCCGGTGTTACCTGCGTGGTAGTAGTATCGGTTGGCGGTACTGTTCCCTCTCCTGCATTCTTATTACAGCCCTTCATGAAATACCACAAAGCGCCAATGATGATCAGGGCCAGCAATAAGGGCAATAACCATTTATTACCTCCACTGGTTGCTTTATCGGCAGTGGCCCTGGCGGTACCGGCAGCATTGCTGAAGGCGCCGGTAAGCTTACTGCCCAGGTCGCCCAGGCTTCCTAAGCCCAGTGCACCAGCAAGGTTCAGGCCTGATGGCAGGGCGCCCAGGATGGAATCTTTTGACCGGCCAATAAGGAAGTGAGGCCCGATACGTTTAAATTGTTCTGTGTTACCTGTTTGCCCAGGGTACCCAGGGCTGCCGGCGCTGCTACGCTCAGTACAGAGGCTGCAGATGAATCGCGGATGCCAGCATGGCCGGCAATCATGCTGATGATACTATCTGCTTTATCACCAAAAAGTTTCTTTATCCATTCCAGTCCTTTACTTACCAGGCTGCCGCCACCTGCCAATCCGGCCAGGTTGCCAAGCAAACCACTACCCGCTGCTTCTTTTGACAGGTTTAAAATACTGGAGGCCCCGTCTGCAGTGCCTGCTTTATTTAGCAGACCAGCCAGTACAGTAGGGATAGCGCCACCAATGGCTTTTTGATCCCACCCTCACTTTCTCCGAAAGAAGAAGCCATTTTGGAAGTAAGGTCGCTCGTAAAAAGGCCTTTGACAGAATCAAGAAGGTTGAATGACATAAACAAAACATTTTTAGATGAATAAAAAATGAGTGGTAGAAAAGCGATTGCTTTAAAACTATTAGATATAACCGCAGTTGGGCGGAACGGAGGAGGGTTATGGCATATAGCCGGGGCTGGTGGGCTCAGTGGGAGTAACAATCATAAAGCATCCGCAAGCTGAAATATAGCAAAAAAGATAATATATAGCCCTTTTTGTTGAACTTTAAGGGGAGGTTTAGGTGGGTTTTGCATAACGCATTAACTGCAATACCAGGTCAGGATCGGGGCAATTGGCCAGGTATTTTTCTCTTTCGGAGTACTTACACACGCCCGGGTAATCGCCTTTTTTAGCTCCATGTCAAGGATCAGTTGGAAGTGCAGGTGGGGAGGCCAATGGCCATTCTCGGCCGCCTGGCCAAAGCGGGCTATTTGCTGCCCGATAGAAACATATTGACCGCTGGCCAGTTTCTGTATATCGGCCAGGCTAACATGGCCGTATAAGGTATAAAAGGGTAATCCGTCCAATTGGTGCAAGAGGATCATGGTGGCGCCATAATCGCCATACTGCTCGTTGAAAGCAAAGCTATGTACCATACCGCCCATGAAAGCATATACCGGTGTACCCGCCGCTCCCCAGATATCGATACCCAGGTGCAGGCGCCGGGGCTCCTCGCCTGGCTGGGTTGCATCAAATAGCTTGCTGCGGTTGTATACCGTTCTATGCTCATCATACCCGCCAATACCAAAACGGCTGTGGGTAGTTTGTAGCTTGTTATCTATATAAGCTGCGAACCGGGCCGTATTGTCAATGATGGTTTCATGCAGCTCCTTGTTCTTTTCTGTAAAATCAAGCAGCAATAACTTATCCTGTTCAGGATCCACTTTCACTACAGGATGAAAGGTAGACTGGTATTTACGAATGGTATTTTCAAAAACAGAGGGCATATACAGGATTTAAGGATAAAAACTGCCGTTTGTAAGCAATTTGCTGCTTTTATGCATTCCCGCCAATTGCAAATATCCCGGTTTGCTACCTTTAAATCAATATGAATCTCTAAAACGTATTGTTTTATGAATAAATCCCTATTCCTGGTCCTGCTATTGATTATGGTCAAGGTAACAGTAGCCCAACAAACCCCTTTATGGCTAAGGTATCCAGCCCTTTCACCGGATGGCAAAACAATCGTATTCAGTTACAAAGGCGATCTGTATAAGGTGCCGGCGGCTGGTGGAGATGCCATTCCCTTAACCTTGCATGAAGCGCATGATTTTATGCCGGTATGGAGCCGGGATGGTCAGTTTATTGCTTTTGCCAGTGACCGCTATGGCAATTTCGATGTATACATCATGCCGGCCAGTGGTGGCGAGGCCACGCGCCTCACCTATCATTCGGCCAATGATTATCCCTATGATTTTACACCGGATGGCAAGAAGGTGATCTTTGGCACCAACCGGAATGATATTTATACCAGTGCTCGTTTTCCCCAGCGCAACCTGTTTCAGAAGTTATATGAGGTACCGGTTACAGGCGGGCGCTCGGTTATGTTCCTGTCGGCAGGATCCGAATTTGCACGTTTTAACAGTAAAGGCGACCAACTGGTATTCCAGGACCGGAAAGGATATGAAGATGCCTGGCGCAAGCACCATACTTCGGCTGTTACCCGCGATATCTGGATCTATGATGTGAAGAAAGATGATTACCAACAAGTCTCGGGTTTTGGTGGAGAAGACCGGGAGCCGCTCTTTTCGGCCGATGACCAGTCATTCTATTACCTGAGCGAGAAGAATAGCAATAATCAGAATATCTACAAGGCGCCTGTTAAAACAAAGATGGCGGAGCAGCAGTTGACCAAATTCAAAGACCACCCGGTGCGTCACCTCTCCCGGGCCAACGACAATACGCTTTGTTTTACTTATGATGGAGAGATCTATACGCTGAAGGAAGGCGATCAACCCAGAAAAGTAAACATCCGCATCAATACGGATGGCCGCACAAATACAGAAAAGATCATCCCTATCAATACGGGGGTTACGCAAACGGCTTTATCGCCCAATGGCAAAGAGATCGCTTTCATTGTACGGGGTGAGGTATTTGTAACATCGGTAGAAGGTGGTATCACCAAACGCATCACGAATACACCGCAACAGGAACGTACTTTACAATTTACACCTGATGGCCGTTCGCTGATCTATGCCGCCGAAAGGGGCAATAGCTGGGATATTTACCGTACTACGATCGACCGCAAGGAAGAACCCTATTTCTATGCCTCTACGGTATTGAAAGAAGAACCGCTGGTAGCCACAGAAGCTGAAGAGTTTCAGCCGGTGGTATCACCCGACGGAAAAGAAATTGCCTACCTCGAAGAAAGGAATATTATCAAGGTATACAATATCGCTTCTAAAAAGAGCCGCACCATTGTACCCAAGGGTATTAACTTTTCTTATGCGGATGGAGACCAGAGTTTCAAATGGTCGCCCGATGGTAAATGGATTGCCTTCAATTCAGCAGAAGGTAAGTGGGGTACTGCAGAAATAGACCTGATGAAAGCAGATGGTACGGGCGAAAGAAAAAATGTAACAGAAAGCGGTTTTTCGGATGGATCGGCCAAATGGGCTTTTAATGGCAAAGCGCTGTTGTGGTTAACCGACCGGGATGGCAAGAAACCCCTGGCTTTCCAGGGAGCGCGTGAAGTAGATATTTATGCGATGTTCTTCGACCAGGAACTGTATGACCGCTTTAAGCTCAATAAAGACGATTATACGCTCCTGAAAGAGAAAGAGGAGAATGACAAGAAAGAAAAGAAGGATTCTGCTTTGCAAGTGTTGGCAGCTAAAAAGGAAAAAGACTGGCAACCGCTGTTTGAAAACCTGGGCAACCGCAAGGAAAGGCTCACGATCAATTCGGGTAATATTTCTGACTATATCCTTTCGGCCGATGGAGAGAAGCTCTATTACCTGGCCCGGGTAGAAAAAGGATATGATCTGTGGTTGACCAATACACGCACGCGTGAAACAAAAATATTGACCAAGCTGGATGGGGTGCTGCCGGCATGGAAATTACCAAAGATGGTAAGAGCTTGTTTGTAGCCAGTGATGGCCGCATCATGAAAGTAGATGCAGAAGCGGGCAGGATATCGCCGGTAACGGTAAATGGGGAAATGAACCTGAATGCAGCAGCAGAAAGGAGCTATATTTTTGAGCATGCCTGGAGGCAGGTGGTGAAGAAATTCTATGATCCCAAATTACAAGGCACGGATTGGAAACTGTATAAAACAACCTACGAAAAATTCCTGCCCTATATCAACAACAATTATGATTACCAGGAATTGCTGAGTGAACTGCTGGGTGAGCTGAATGCCTCACACACAGGAGGCCGTTATGCACCACCACAGGTTAATACAGATGCCACGGCCAGCCTGGGTTTGTTGTATGATGAAACCTATGATGGGGCAGGTGTAAAAGTGATGGAAGTAATAGAAGGCGGCCCCTTACTGAATGCCAAAACAAAGATCGCTGCCGGCACGGTGATCGAAAAGATAGATGGCGAGCAGGTTGCTGAAAACCTGGACTGGAATAAATTACTGAACCGTAAATCGGGTAAGAATGTATTGCTAAGCCTGTATAACCCTACAACCAGGGAACGTTGGGAAGAAACCCTGAAGCCCATTTCCCAAGGCGAAGAACAAGGCTTGTTATATGGTCGTTGGGTAAAGACGATGCGTAAAAAAGTAGATGAATTATCGGGTGGCAAGGTAGGTTATGTACACGTACAGGGTATGAATGATGGCAGCTACCGCACGGTATATGAAGAAGTGCTGGGCAAAAACGCGGATAAAGAAGCACTGATCGTAGATACGCGCTTTAATGGTGGCGGCTGGCTGCATGATGACCTGGTGACCTTCCTGGGTGGCAAGAAATACATGAATTTCTCTCCCCAGGGAGTAACGCCTACCTCGGGCGAACCCCGTAATAAATGGGCCAACCCTTCCTGTGTATTGATGAGTGAAAGCAACTATTCTGATGCCTTCCTGTTCCCCTATGCTTATAAGAGTCTTGACCTGGGTAAACTGATCGGTATGCCGGTACCAGGCACCGGTACAGCGGTATGGTGGGAAACACAGATCGACCCCACGCTGGTATTCGGTATTCCCATGGTAGCCACCATTGGTAAAGAAAACCGCCCCACGGAGAACCTTCAACTGGAACCGGATATTAAGTTGCCCAATGATTTTAAGTCTATCCTGAAAGGTTATGACCAGCAACTGGAAAGGGCGGTGAAGGAAATGCTGGAAGAGATCAAGAAGTCGCCGAAGAAAGGTTTCTGATCGCAGATGAATCGCAGGTTGCGCAGATTGGAGTTGATTGCACAGATGAATACAGGTAATCACGGATTATGCGGAATGGATTTGATTATACGGATGAATACCGATAATTCAGCATCGGGAAACGGAGATACACAATGCGCAGTATAAAATAGCCACTGCGTGATCAAAATAGCTCACAGACAAGGTTGATGAGCACAGATGATAAGGTTTAAATAAAACGGTGGACCACCTTTGAAGGAGTCCACCGTTTTTTATTCTATATGCCCTTATTGGTACATTCGTTAAAAGAAACCAAACACAAAATATTCAAGTGTAGGGGGCGTTTCTACTAGTATCATCCAACAATAACTATTTGAAAACTATTGCCATTTCGTGGTGTTGCCTGGTGGCCGCCTTTGCGCTTACTCAACAAACGGCTCTATCCCAAACCATTACAGGTGCCTGGAAAGGGAAAACAGGTAATGTACGTACGGAATTGAAACTGGTTAAAAAGGGGGATAGCCTGCTGGGCACTGTTTACTATTATACTTCCAAGGCCAATTACCGGCGCTATGGAGTACGGGGTTATTTCGACGGGCAAACGAATGCCGTGGTATGGTGGGATGAATCGCTGGTAGAAGAAAAAGGCGGAGGCAGCCTATTTGGTTCCTCAAAGAACCGGTACTTACGGTAGCTGATTTTAACTGCCCTGGTGAAGATAAAATGTTACTGGATGGCAATAGTACAGCGCGGGACCATAAAGATAAACCCAAAGGGCCGGTAGCCCTGGAAAAAGTGAATAGTCCCGGCTTTACGGATGAGTGGGACTATGTGATCGAAAACTATATGGTGGGGGCTAATCACCCGGCTATCATTGACAGCATTGCGCGGCTATCTTTTACAGTACCGCCCACAGAAGAAGTAATACCTGCTGATCGTAACTTAACCGCTACCAGTCTGCCTCCTACCGCACCGGTTATAGTGGCCGGGCCGGCCATTAAAGCGCTTCCACCGGTGGTGGTATCAGCTCCGGAAGAAAAGAAGATCGTTGGCAAACCTATTACACCGGAAGACAAGTTCACTGCCCGTACCAATAAATTGCAGACGGTAATACCTGTCACGGATAAAAAGATCGAACTGCGCTTTTATGACAATGCTCAGGTAGATGGAGACAGCATTGCGCTATTCCTGAACAAAAGACTGATCATTAAAAACATCCGCCTCACCGAACAGCCTTACACCATTTTCCTGAATGCCGATGAGCTGGACAATGACAATGAACTGGTAATGGTAGCTGAACCTGGGCTCCATACCACCCAATACCTCCTTCATGGTAGCCATCGTGGGTAAGAAACGCTATGAAGCCCGGTTACATGCGGATGAAAACAGCAGCGCGCTGATAAGACTGATCAAACAGGATGGAGACCAATAAAAAGCAAGCCAGAGGCTTGCTAAAAGGCGTCACCAACCAGAGGCTGGCGACTGAGACCCACCTTATAGAATTATACCACTACATTGACCATCTTTCCCTTTACATAGATGATCCGCTTGTGGGGCTTGCCCTCCATCCATTTTTGGATAACATCATTGGAAAGTACCAGCTTTTCAACATCTTCCTGTACAGCATCCATAGCGATATTGATGGTGGTACGCAGCTTGCCATTTACTGAAATAGGATATTCCTTATTGCTTTCTACCAGGTACTTCGACTCAAACCTGGGATAGGCTGCATCCAGGATGGTAGTAGTATTGCCCAATAAGCTCCAAAGCTCTTCGCACACATGGGGCGCAAAAGGCGCCAGCAAAATAAGTAAGGGCTGCAGAATATCTTTCTTATTACATTTCAGATCGGAGAGATCATTCACACAGATCATGAAAGTGCTCACGGCTGTATTGAAAGAGAAACGTTCGGTATCTTCTTCTGCCCGCTTAATGGCTTTGTGCAATACCTTCCATTCCGCATCGGTAGGGGCATTGGTATTCCATACCTGTCCTTTCACCTCATCATAAAACAACCTCCACAGTTTCTTCAGGAAGCGGTGTACACCCTCAATACCCTTGGTATCCCAGGGTTTGTCCTGCTCTACCGGGCCAAGGAACATTTCATACATCCGGAAGGTATCGGCACCATATTTATTGACGATATCATCTGGATTCACCACATTGAAATAACGCTTGCTCATCTTCTCCAACCGGGAGCCGCAAATATATTTGCCCTCTTCCTGGATGAAAGTAGCAGTATAATATTCAGTTCTTGACTTTTTGAAAGCCTCCTGGTCCAGTTCCAATCCATCTACCAACGATACATCCACATGGAGTTCGTCGGTTTCATGTTGGTCTTTCAACCCGGCAGATACAAATTGGTTGGTACCCCGTACCCGGTAAACCAGTCTGGAGTCGCCACCAATCTTACCCTGGTTCACCAGTTTCTTATATGGTTCATCGAAACCAATATGCCCCAGGTCATACAGGGCCTTGGTCCACATGCGGCTGTACAGGAGGTGCCCCACGGCATGTTCGGTACCGCCAATGTAAAGATCCACCTGTCCCCAGTAATCACTTGCTTTGCGATCGCAGAAAGTGCTGTCATTATGGGGGTCCATATAGCGCAGGAAATACCAGCTGCTGCCGGCATAACCGGGCATGGTGGAACTTTCCCTTTGTCCGCCGATGGGAGAAGCATTGATCCAGTCGGGCAAATTGCTCAAAGGGCCTTCTCCTTCTTTACCGGGTTTTATTTCATCAATATGGGGCAATACAACGGGTAGATCGGTTTCGGGCAGGGAATAGGCCACCCCTTCTTTCCATGCAATGGGAAATGGTTCGCCCCAATAACGCTGGCGGCTGAAAGCAGCATCGCGCATTTTAAAATTCACCTTCCGGGTACCAATGCCCAATTCCTCCACTTTATTGGCAGCTACTTCTATCGCTTCACGCATGACCAGTCCATTGAGGAAACCTGAGTTTTCCAATACCGCATCCTTGGTAGGATTGGCTTCTTCGCCATTGTAATGGCTGCCGATGATATTGGTAATGGGTATATTAAAATGCCTGGCAAACTTATGATCACGCTCATCACCACAGGGTACGGCCATGATGGCGCCGGTACCATATCCCGCCAGTACGTATTCGGAGATCCAGACGGGTATTTCGCGGCCATCAAAGGATTGAGTACATAGGCGCCGGTAAAAACGCCGGATATTTTCTTTTCGGCCATGCGCTCCCGCTCGCTGCGGCTCTTCACGTAGGTAATATAATCTTCTACCGCCTTTTTTTTGTTCAGGGGTAGTGATCTGGTCAATCAACTCATGCTCGGGGCAATGACCATGAAGTCGACCCCAAAGATGGTATCGGGACGGGTGGTATAAACAACCAGCTGTGAGCTGTGAGCTGCGAGCTGCGCGCTTTTCTCTTGCTCGTGGCTCATGGCTCGTAGCTCGAAGCTGATCTCAGCGCCATAGCTTTGCCGATCCAATTGCTTTGCATTTCCTTCATGGCATCGCTAAAATCAACCTGTTCGAGGCCTTCCAGGAGGCGGTCGGCATATTCAGTAATGCGCAGGTACCACTGGCGGAGTTTTTCTTCACCACAGGAAAACCACCGCGCTCACTTACACCATTGATCACCTCATCATTGGCCAATACGGTGCCCAGGGCTTCGCACCAATTCACCTCACCAATACCACAATAAGCCAGGCGGTATTGCATCAGGATATCCATCTGCTGCGCCTCTTCAAAGCTGATCCATAATTGAGCAGTAAACTTAAGGGTTGAATCGCCAGGACAAGGGTGGCTGGCATTGCCTTCCTTTTCAAACAACTTTACCAGCTGATCAAGGGGCTCGGCCTTTTGGTTTTACGGTTGAACCAGCTGTGGAAGAGTTGAAGGAAGATCCATTGGGTCCATTTATAGTATTGGGGATCGGAGGTTTTGATCTCGCGGTTCCAGTCGTAACAAAAACCGATATTGTCGAGTTGACGGCGAAAATTGTTGATATTGTCGTCGGTGGATACGGCAGGATGAATGCCATGATCAATGGCATATTGTTCGGCAGGGAGGCCAAAGGCATCATAACCCATGGGGTGCAGCACATTGAATCCCTGAAGTCTTTTATAGCGGGCAAATATATCGCTGGCAATATAGCCAAGGGGATGGCCTACATGAAGGCCGGCTCCGCTGGGATAAGGAAACATATCCAGCACATAATATTTGGGCCGGCTGTTATCATTGCTCACCTTGTAAACGTTGGTCTCTTTCCAGGTCTGTTGCCATTTCTTCTCAATATGGCTGAATTTGTATTCCATATATCCGTTACGATTCTGATTGTTTTAATGGTATTATTCTTGTACCGCTGCATGCGGGCTGGTACTGCAGGGCCATACCTGCTATTATTTCAAAGACGAATTATTTCGTTGAGGAAACGTTAAAAGGCGTTACCCCGAAAAATTTTTCCGGCCCTGCAACCGTTAGTAGGGCGTCAAAAATACGGATTATCCGGCTTAAGCTGGATAAAACCGCTATTTTTGCCGTTATCCGTTTATTAACTAACCCATCAAAATTATTGTTTCATGGCGCAATTAGGTAAAGGATCGGCCAGGCGTTCAAAGCCCTCGTATTTTATGGCCATTTTGGGGTCACCATTGTACTTTTCTTTGTCGGCATTTTTGGTTGGTTGCTGCTGAATGCCCGTCAATATACCGAGGAAATGAAAGAGGATGTGAAAGTGCAGTTGTTTCTCCGGAAGAACATTACCCCCAGGATGTAGAGACCCTCAAAACCTTCATTGCAGCCCAGCCATATACTAAATCTTACGAATATATTGATAAGGAGGCCGCCAAACAGCGTTGGCTGAAAAGCGGGGAGAATGACTTTAAGGAGCTGCTGGACGAAAATCCGCTGCCTGCTTCTTTTGACCTGAACCTGAAAAGCAACTACGTACAAAAAGATAGTGTAACAGCGATCAAGGCCGACCTGGAAAAGCAGTCGATGGTGATCGAGAGTGTTCAATACCCGGCTTTTGTGGTAGAAAAAATGAGTAGTTCAGTCCGGGTAGGATTGATTGCTTTTGCCATCCTGGCGGGTATATTCTGTATTTTCTCCATTGTGTTGATCGATAATACCATCCGCCTGGCCATGTACAGCAACCGGTTTATCATCAAAACCATGCAAATGGTAGGCGCCACCCGTGGTTTTATAGCCCGGCCCATGACTGTCAGGGCCATTATTAACGGTACTATATCGGCCATTGTGGCCATTGCCATCATCTACATTGTGATGATGCTGAGTGAGTATTTCCTGCCTTACCTGCGCGATCTGCGTGATAATGGCAAATTGATCCTGTTGTTTGCCTTCCTGGTATTGCTGGGCATCAGTATTTCGTTGTTCAGCACCTACCGGAGTGTGGTAAAGTACCTGAAAATGAAGCTGGACGACCTATATTAGCCTCGAGCTGTGAGCTACGAGCTGCGAGCAAAATACAAGGTATCCGGGCTCGCAGCTCGTAGGTCGCTGCTCGCCACTTTCTCCCGTCTATTACTTTGAGCGTGAAACTTGTATCTTCTACCTTATTTCCTATATTGCAGCCCTAATTTTAATGGATAATGGCCGAAAAGTTAACCACTGAAAAAAGCAACCTTCTACTACCCTGTTTGGGAAGGAAAACTATATCTGGATCTTCGCCGGACTGGTGGTCATGTTACTGGGCCTGCTCCTGATGGCAGGTGGCAACAGTAAAGACCCCAATATATTTACGGATAATGAAGTGTACAGCTTCCGGCGCATTACTGTAGCCCCCATTGTTATCCTGCTGGGTCTGGGCATTGAAGTATTTGCCATTTTCCGGAAACCGAAAGGCTAGCTTAATTTGACAAAGAGTCAATTTGAAAATTTGAAAATGGAAATCTGTTGATTAGCCGGTTGGCAGTTCATTACCACCTTTTCAAATTACCGAATTATCAAATTCTCCCATGAGCATATTTGAAGCCATTATCATCGCCATTGTAGAAGGCATTACTGAATATCTTCCTGTTTCTTCCACCGGGCATATGATCATTGCCAGCAGCCTGATGGATATTCACAAGGAAGAGTTTACCAAACTTTTTGAAGTAGCTGTACAGTTGGGAGCGATCCTGGCGGTAGTGGTATTGTATTGGAAGAAATTCTTCGACTTCAAACGCTGGCAGTTCTATGTGAAGTTGATCGTTGCAGTGATCCCTGCCATTACATTGGGTTATTTCTTTTCCGATAAGATCGACGCATTACTGGAAAGCCCTACCACGGTAGCCATCACGCTGTTGGCGGGTGGTATTGTCTTGTTGTTTATCGACAAAATTTTCAACCAGCAGGCGACCAGTCAGGTTGATACTGAAGAAAAGATCAGTAATGGCAAGGCATTTTCCATTGGCCTCTGGCAATGTATTGCCATGATTCCTGGAGTTAGCCGCAGTGCCGCCACCATCATTGGCGGTATGCAACAAAAGCTTACGCGTAAGCTGGCTGCCGAGTTCTCTTTCTTCCTGGCTGTGCCTACCATGTGCGCCGCCAGCGGCTATTCACTGTTCCTGAAAGCGTGGAAAGGCCCGGAGGGGCCTCAAAAGGCTATGAGCTGATCATGAGTACCCCGGGCAACCTGTATGCTTTTATTGTAGGTAATATTGTAGCTTTCGTAGTGGCGATGCTGGCCATTCGTTTTTCATAGGCTTTTTACAAAAACGGGGGTTCCGTTTGTTCGGCTGGTACCGCATTATTGCCGGTATCATACTGCTGATCCTGATCTATACCCAGGTGATCACCGAGTGAGTAAGGTAAGCCCTCAGCGGCGTGGAGTGTACTTTATGTAATAAACCCTTCTGCCATGCAAACAGCTTCCAAAAAAGTAATTAACGGATGGGCCATGTACGACTGGGCCAATTCGGTGTACAACCTGGTTATTACAACCACTTTCTTTCCTATCTATTTTAATGCAGCTACCAAGGACCATTTCAAAAGTGATCATATCACTTTCCTGGGCAGGCAGTACATTAATTCGGCCTTGTACGATTATGCCATTGCGGCTGCCTACCTGGTCATAGCCTTATTATATCCCCTGCTTACCTCGATTGCCGATACCAGGGGTAATAAAAAGCGCTTCATGCAGTTCTTTTGTTATATGGGAGCGCTCGGTTGTAGTGCCCTGTATTTCTTCAATGGAGCCAATGTTGAGTTTGGAATATTCTTCTTTATACTGGCAGCCATCGGCTATTGCGGCAGCCTGGTATTTTATAATTCCTATTTACCAGAAATAGCAGCGGAACAGGACAGGGACCGGATCAGCGCGCGAGGTTATTCCTTTGGTTATGTCGGCAGCGTATTGCTGCAGATCATTGGCTTTGTATTGGTGATCGTATTGCCCAGTGCAGGTCTGGCTTCCCGTATCACCTTCCTGCTTACCGGTATCTGGTGGCTGGGGTTTGCCCAGATCACTTTCAGGGTATTGCCCCTTCAATCCCTTCCATCGAAAAACATACAGCCGGGGTATTCAAAGAAAGTATCAGTGAAATCAAAAAAGTGTATGGGCAGGTTAAGGCAATGCCGGTATTGAAACGCTTTCTGCGTGGATTCTTTTTCTATAGCATGGGAGTGCAAACGGTAATGCTAGCTGCCACCATGTTTGGCAGTAAGATGTTGGGACTCAATGAAACCAAGCTGATCCTTACGGTAGTGATCATTCAGCTGGTAGCCATTATTGGCGCCTGGGGTATGTCGAAGTTATCGGCTGTGTTCGGAAACCTGAAAGTACTGATGGGGGTAGTGATCTTCTGGATCCTTATTTGCGTAGCCGCCTATTATACGGCCGTACTGAAAGAAAATGGAGTGGACCCGGAGTTTCATTTTTATGGATTGGCTGTGGCTGTAGGTTTGGTAATGGGGGTATACAATCACTAAGCCGGTCAACTTATTCCAAGCTGATGCCGGAAACAAAAGATACTGCTTCATTTTTAGCTATTATGACCTTACAGAGAAGATTGCCATTGTGATTGGCATTTTCAGCTTCGGCTTTATTGAAGAGAAAACGGGCAGTATGAAAGCTTCCGTATTATCATTAATCGTTTTCTTTGCCATCGGGCTGGTCTGGTTATATTCGGCCCTGTATAAGCAGCAACAAAAGCTTCCTGATGAAACTACATACTGTACATACGGGTAATTTTAAGTTGGATGGTGGCGCTATGTTTGGGGTAGTACCCAAAAGTATCTGGCAAAAGTTAAACCCCGCCGACGATAACAATCTTTGCAGCTGGGCCATGCGCTGCCTGCTGATTGAAGATGGCAAACGGCTGATCCTGGTAGACAACGGGATTGGCAATAAACAGGATGCTAAATTCCTGGGGCATTATTGCCTGCATGGCAATGAGTCGCTGGATGGATCACTCAGTAAACTGGGCTTTCACCGGAACGACATTACCGATGTATTCCTCACCCACCTGCATTTTGACCACTGCGGGGGCAGTATTGACCGGGAGGGAGACCAATTGGTCCCTGCTTTTAAAAATGCCACTTACTGGAGTAACCTGAAGCATTGGGAATGGGCTACACAACCCAATGAACGGGAGAAAGCCTCTTTCCTCAAAGAAAATATCCTTCCCATAGAACAGAGCGGGCAATTGAAATATATAGAACCGCTGGATGGGATCAACTTCACCGACCATATTTCCATCCGTTTCGTAAACGGGCATACGGATGCCATGATGTTGCCGCAAATACGGTACAAAGGCCGCACCATCGTTTTTATGGCCGACCTGCTGCCTTCTACCGGGCATATCCCCCTGCCCTACGTGATGGCCTATGATATGTTTCCGCTGACCACTTTACAGGAAAAGAAAGTCTTTTGACTGAAGCTGTAGACAATGATTATATCCTGTTCTTTGAACATGACCCCTAAATGAGTGCTGTACGCTACAGCTGACAGAGAAGGGCATCCGGCACAAGGAAGTGTTCAGATTGGAGGATATCTGAGGTTAGAAGTCAGAAAGTCGGGAAGTCCGGAAGACCGGAAGTCGGGAAGTCCGGAAGACATGAAGTCTGAGGTCTGAATGCAGCAGATGACAGGTAATCATGTAATGAGAAGTACAGCCGCATGGGTTATACCAATGCCGGTTTAACGTACATCGATCAAGGAAGTAAGATCGTGGCGAAGGTTGCGGTAGCTGATCATATCCACCTTTACGCTGCCTACAGAGATGGGGCTTTCCACCCTGAGGGGAATATGGTTTTTGTCATCACTTACCCACACGGTCATTTTCTCGCCGCCTTCAAAAATGGTTCCTTTGATGAGGAGGGGCTTAAATTTAATAGCCCTGAATTTCCCATATTTGGTTTTCACGGTTTCCTTACCCAGGTACCGGATATACATTTCAAATACTTCTTTATCGAGGAAGAGGGAGAAGTTGATCTTATCGCCGGGCTTGTATTTGTTGAAGTCGATATTACGGGCATAGTAAATAGCGCTTAATACATCCTGCACGCATTCGGGCACTTTGTACACGCCGTCATTCGTTACTGCCGCATTGGTGGTTTTGTTGAAATCAACATGTTCGAATTTCTTATAGCTGCCTTCATTCACATTGCGTACAAAACGGTAGGGCTGGAATGTAGCGGTATCGATATAGGTTTCATACTTATCGCGTACTTTGAAGATGCCATCATAAAAGCTAAAGGTTTTACCCTCCCTATGATATGGTATACGGGTTTATTGTTGAGTTGTTCGATATTGGACCTGAAAGTGGCCTCACCAGCTCCGAAATAGGCGCCTACTACTGTATAGAATACCTTATAGGTCAACGTTTCGGCGGCATGGAAAGCAGTGTTCCTGATATCGCAAAAGCCATTGCCCGAGCCATTACCCGCCTGGATAGGAAAGCTGATCACCGTGAGCAGGAGGAAAGCCAAAGGTCGATAGAGTTTCATGTAACAATCTTATTCTTATAATAATACGAACCAATCATGCCAGGGGTTTATTCCCTTACCTGTTTTTGAAGATACGGATTCCTAAAATTAGCAAACTCCCAATCAATGCAGGTATTACTAAATTAATAAACCATATTGACAACGAAGTAGCCAATACCCCCATGTATTGGTACTAAAAAACTGTACCAACTCTATGCTGGCCTTCCACCTTACGCCCAGTTCGGTAATCACGGCAATGGTGGGAACCACGGCCAGGACCAGGAAGACCACCCCAATGGAGGCAAATACCTGCGGAAGGGTGAGTGACACGTCAAAAACTGCAAAGAGCAAAGAATATTGCCCGATAAATACGAGATAACGGGCTACAGATAAAGACAAAATGCGCAGGAGGATAGTTGCGTTAAAAGAATCCAATACCTGGATATAGCGTACAAACCGCTTGATCCCCGGTATTTTTCGATCCACTTGACGAGCCAGGCCAACCGGAAATAAAATAATGTTAAAATGAGGGTACCCAAGGCTGTCATGCACAACAGGGTATTGATCCAGAATAACAGTGATTGATCGGCAGGCTGTTGGGCGCCAATTACATTTTTCATGTACACGAGGGCTACCATACCAGCAAGGAGGGTAACGAGCAACTGGGCCATGCTGCAAACAATGGTGAGGGAAATGGCCTGAATACGTTTATTTTCCTGGATGTATAAAATGCGTCCTACATACTCGCCAATGCGGTTGGGTGTAAAAAGGCCATTGTAGTGCCCGTAAAAGTGGCTTTCAGGACTGCAGGAAGGAAATAGGCTGAATACGACGGATAGCCACCTGCCACTTCCGGGCCTCAATACCCCAGTTGACAAGCATCAGGATGACGGCCAGCCAGAGTTTCCAAATCTCTGCACCTGTAAATGCCAGGCGGATATGTTTAAAAGACGCTTTCAATTGGGTTGCCGCTGTAGCTGGTGATAAATGGACCAGGCCAGCAGGCAGAACACCAACGGGCCGATCACATAGTTGAGGATTATTTTGATATTTTTGTTCAGTGGCTATTAATTATGTTGTCATTAGGATACTGAAGAAGCCGGCTTCAACAGGTACTGGCTGGCAACAATGAGGTACAAAATAAACTGAATTGACGCACTCCTTGCAAAACTCACCCAAAATAATTCTTGGTATTGACCCCGGCACCATGATGATGGGGTACAGTATCATTGCTGCTACACCCCGCCAGATAACGGTTCTCGAAATGAATGTACTGCGGTTGAACGCCCGGAAAGACCACTATGAACGGCTGCGACTGATCCATCAAAAGATCACTGACCTGATTGCCACCTTTAAGCCACAATACTTTGCTATAGAGGCCCCCTTCTTTGGCAAAAACGTACAAAGTATGCTTAAACTGGGCAGGGCTCAGGGTGTAGCCATTGCCGCAGCCATGGGAGCAGGATTGGTGGTACATGAATACTCTCCTAAAAGGTAAAACAATCCATTACGGGTAATGGTAATGCCGATAAAGACCAGGTATGGAAAATGCTGCAAACGATACTAACACTACAAGGTACTGTTATTTCCAACCATGATATCTCTGATGCGCTGGCCGTAGCCGTTTGCCATCATTACCAGGAACGGATGGTAAAAAGGATACCGGTAGTAAGGCAAAGGGCTGGGAAGACTTTATTAAAGCCAATCCGGGAAGGGTGAAGAAGTAGGATAGAGTCGGGAAGACCGGAAGTCTGGAAGACCGGAAGTCCGGAAGAAAAACCTTTTGATGTAAATAGGGGTTAAGAAGTAGGATAGAGTCCGGAAGACCGGAAGTCTGGAAGACCGAAAGTCTGGAAGACCGGAAGTCCGGAAGAAAAACCTTTTGATGTAAATAGGGGTTAAGAAGTAGGATAGAGTCCGGAAGACCGAAAGTCTGGAAGACTGAAAGACCGGAAGTCCGGAAGTCCGGAAGAAAAACCTTTTGATGTAAATAAGGGTTAAGAAGTAGGATAGAGTCGGGAAGACCGAAAGTCTGGAAGACTGAAAGACCGGAAGTCCGGAAGAAAAACCTTTTGATGTAAATAGGGGTTAAGAAGTAGGATAGAGTCGGGAAGACCGAAAGACTGGAAGACTGAAAGTCCGAAAGACCGGAAGTCCGGAAGAAAAACCTTTTGATGTAAATAAAAACGCGGGATTACTGACTTTCCGACTTTACCGACTTTCCGACTTTACCGACTTTCCGACTTTCCGACTTTTCCGACTTACGGACTTTACCGACTTGCGGACTTGCGGACTTTACCAACTTACGGACTTCTTCAAAGTTTAGATACAATCTTTTCCTGTACTGCTTTTAACTGATCAGGGCTTAGTTTCAATTTTCCACGGGTAAAATTAAGGTCGTCGGCACTATTGATGGGCATCAGGTGCAGGTGTGCATGGGGCACTTCCAATCCTACAACTGACATGCCACAACGGTTGCAGGGAAAAGCCTGTTCAATAGCATGGGCAATGGGTTTGGCAAATAGTAGTATCCGGGCCAGGTATTCATCGGGCACATCAAAAAATTTGTCTACTTCTAATTTGGGAACAATCAGCACATGGCCTTCTACCAGAGGAAAGATGTCGAGGAAGGCAAAAAACTGATCATTCTCTGCAATTTTATAGGCAGGGATCTCACCTGCTATGATCCTTGAAAAAATGGTCATACCGCCCGTCATTTTGGATATAAGGTTAAGCAATGTGGATTTGAGTCGTATGAAAGATATTCCTTTCATGGGACAAAGCTAATAAAAAACCCCGCCCTGGGGGCGGGGCTGGTATATAAGTTGTTGGTTCAATTTATACGGTGATGTTTTCGATCTTGAACTTAACCACGCCGGCGGGTATCTGCACTTCGGCCACTTCTCCAACGGTTTTGCCCAGCAACCCTTTTCCAATGGGTGAGGTAATGGATATTTTACCCAATTTAAGATCGGCTTCCTTTTCAGAAACGATCTGGTAGGTAAGTTCTTTTTTTAGTAGTCAGGTTTTTAAGTGTGACTTTGGTCAGGATGGATACTTTACTGGTATCCACGTTATCTGCTTCCAGTATACGTGCGGTGGCCAGATCGCCCTCGAGCTTTTTAATTTTAGCTTCCAGGATGCCCTGGGCTTCTTTGGCTGCATCGTATTCTGCATTTTCTTTTAAATCGCCTTTTTCACGTGCCTCAGCAATGGCACGGGCAGCAGCGGGTCTGTCTACCGTACGCATACTTAATAATTCCTCTCTCATTTGCTCAAGTGTTTCCTTACTTACATATAAAACACTGCTCATAATAACCTCCTTGTTTTTAATCCGGAAACGGTCCTGTTTTCCGGTAACAGAAAAAAAGAACAACGCCTCAGGTATCCCGCTGAAGCGTTGCATGATTGTAACTAAGCAAAAATATAACTAATTTCTGAATTAGTACCTCAATAAACTGGAATATTGTTCAAACGGGTATCCTGCTCATTGGTTCCTGGCTATCGACTAATCCCCTGTAAAACATTCTCCTGGGAGGCATTTTGTGTTGACGGTACGCAAACCCATTGAGCCGGGGTGGGAAAGCATACTAAAAGTGGGCCACTCGTTTAGGCGGCACTGACCGCACGAAACAAGTGGCCCGGTTTTTATCTAAATACCCAGCTTGTCCAGTACTACTTTGGCCATTTTATAGAAGGCCTCGTGGCTATAACCGGCAATATGGGGGTAATGAGCACATTGGGTTGTGCCAACAGCCAGTCGAGCTGTTGCTTTTCCTCCTCCGTATAGGTGGTCAGTTTCTCATTTTCCAGCACATCCAGTGCTGCACCGGCAATCTTCCCACTTTTTAATGCCCGTATCAGGGCAGCGGTATGGTGAACTTTACCACGGGAGGTATTGATGAAAAAGGCGCCCGTTCCAACGCATTGAAAAAGTCATCATTGGCATAGTGAAAAGTTTCTTCCGTTAAAGGCAAGTGCAGGCTCACCACATCGGCATAACGGGCCAGCTGGGCCGCATTGGCTTCCCTGACCAGGTCCTTAGCAAAGCCAAATTTATATTTGTCATGGGCCAGGATAGTCACCTCAAAGGAAGCCAGTACTTTGGCAAAAGCGGCGCCGGTATTACCAAAACCGATAATACCTACGGTTTTACCCGTGAGTTCAGTGCCACGGTTCAGATCACGGATCCATTTGCCATCCCTGATCTCCTGCATGGAGCTGTTGAGCTTATTCATGAGGTTCAACACCATCCCCAGGGCCTGTTCGGCCACTGCATTGCGGTTGCCTTCGGGGCTACTTACGCAGGTAATGCCTTTGGATTGGGCATAAGGCACATCGATGAGTTCCATGCCGCTGCCCAGCCGGCCAATCCATTGCAATTTCCCGGCCACGTCAAGCATGGGCTTGTCGATCTTCAACCGGGTTGTAACTATTAAGCCGGTAGCCTCTTTTATCTGCTGCAGCAATTCTTTATAGGTGATCTGAGGAAGATACTCTACTGTAAACCCTTTCAGTTCCAATTGCTCCACGAGGTAATTGTGCACTTTGGCGGTAACGATAACTTTCTTCATGTTCACTTAACGCGCTTATTGAGATGATTTATTTTCTTTTTCTACTGCTTTCATTTTGTCCTGATAGCTGGTGCCTTCCGTAATCCAGGAAGGGGCAGGTTTGCCCAACAAAAGTGATCGAACCACTCGCGCTGACGTTTCTGGTAATCGATCTGGTTTTCCTTTTTGGCCAGGCCATGGTTCTCATCCGCATATACCAACATAACATGCTCTTTTTCCATGCGGCGCATCGTACCATACATTTCAATACCCTGGTGCCAATCAACCGCACCATCTTTATCACCAAAAGCTACTAATAACGGAGTTTTGATCTTATCGGCATTGAACATGGGAGAGTTGCGGATATGGGCATCCATGCGATCATACCAGGGCCCATCGAAACGTCCCTGACTGGTTTCAAAGATCTTCTGATCGGGTGTGCCGCTGTTCCAGTAAATGGACATGGACATGCTGATCAGGTCGGTAAGGGGTGCACCGGCACAAGCTGCTTTGAACAGGTTGGTTTGTGTAATAATGAAAGAGGTTTGATAAGCGCCCCAGCTATGCCCCATGAGGCCCACCTTATTTTTGTCGATCATACCGGTTTTCAACACCTGCTCTACAGCGGGAACTACACAATCCACGGCACTGGTACCAGGCTCATTAATATCATACACGATATCGGGCCTGAATACGAAATAGCCATTGGTGGTATAGTTAGTAGTATTGTAGGCACTCCTTACAGAAGGAGAAGTGTACATGTGAACGGTATTGGACAGTATTTCATAAATGTACACGATCATAGGATACTGCTTACCGGGCTCATAATTGGCTGGATAGAATAAAGCTCCCTGCATTTGTTTGCCTTTCTTATTGGTGAAGCTTACCAGCTCACTTTTACCCCAGTAATAGTTCTGTTGCTGTGGATTGGTGGCTACCAGCTTTTTGTTGTCGGTAAAGTTCTCGGTTACATAAAATTCCGGAGATACATTATAATCCTGTTTTGAGAAGGTGAACACATTGGCATCTTTGGCTTTGCTGAGCCTTGTTACCATAGCATCTTCAAACAGCAATTTGGTGAGTTTGTTCTTTTCCAGTTTATAGTAACCAAACTTCTTGGTCTTATCGCCATAGGCAGAAAAGAAAATGGGTTTGGTATCGTCGAGGAAGGGATCTTCAAAATCGAGCCTGTTGACCCGGTATATGGTTTCGTCTTTATCACCTTCGGTCAATTTACGGGCGCCCTTGCCATCAGGATTTAAAGCCCACACATTGTATTCATCGTATACCAACAGTTCTTTATCTCCTTTGATCCATCCACCAAAGCCAAAGGGAGGCTTGGTAGCCGGATGGTCATCGCGGGTATTCCAGAAAGTGGCGTTTGTTTTTCGGTCAGGTTAATGGATTGGCCGGTGGCAGTATTGTAGCTCCACCAGTTTTTGTCTTTAAAGAACACGACATATTTTCCTTCAGGAGAAGGCTGTGGTGAAGTAAAGAAGCCAGCCAGCATTTTTCAAATAACAGTTTCTGCTCTCCAGTCCTGGTATTGACCAGGTAATAATCGGCATAGTCTTCTTTAAAGGCGGGCTTGTATTTTTATTGGTAGAAATAACAGCATACTTGCGGTTGTCGCTGAAGTTGGCGAAAGGGGCTTCTTCTTTGGACAACTGAAACCAGGTATTGTTATCAATATTCCATACGGCCTGTAAACTAAGGTCCTTATCCTGGGGATAGGTAATTTTTGACGGGGTTGTATTTCTGCATCTTTCCAATGCCATACGTCAACTGCTGCCAGTTTATCGTCTTTCTTAACCGGCGTTGCCGCCAGGTTCTTTCCCGTATCGGCTTTTTGGTGGTATCTGTCTTTATCTTGCTGCTATCAGTAGCTTTTTATCTTCTTTTTTGGGCTTGGCTGTCCAGCTCTTGATACCGAAAAATGCGCCACTCATATCATCGCTCAATGTGAGGTTAGCGGCATTGTTGATCCGCATACTGTCGGGGAAACCTTTAAAGCTGGTAGGATCAAATAGCTTCAACAGGGAACTTTGTAGATATTTACGTACGCGTAGACCATGACATTCTCTTCCTCAAACCCTTCTTTCTTAAAGCTTTTGTAGAAGGCAAGGCCCTCTCCTTCTTTTGCCAGGTGAGCTTAGAGAATTTACAAGTATCGCTGGCAAGGACCTTCAGGGAGTAATTGTCGAGGTTAAAGAGCTCTACTGAGTTACCGGCGATATTGGCGGATTCAACAATATAAGCCAGGTAATCGCTTTTTTATTGAAGGACCAGGCGGTCACATTACCAATGGTACGGGTGCTGCTATCGGCCAGTTTGCGCAACAGGAGTACGGCTCCTTTATCTTTGTTTTCTTTGGGGGTTCCAGGCTGATGGCCAGGAGCTTTCCGCTGCGGGAAAAACGGAAATTGCTTACATCCTGGATCACCTCTTTTTTTCCGGTAGCCAGGTTCAACAAGCCCATTTTATAACGGATGGGGAGTTTCTGATCACGCAGTTTTTCTGCTTCTTTGTAAGATGCCCCGATCTGCCAGGCCACCCATTGATTGTCTTTAGACAGTTCAAAATTGGTAGCAAATTCCAGCTTATAGGATTTATTGGTAAGTCTGTTTACCACGTAGAGGGTATCATTTTCCTCCTGGGAAGCAACAATATAAGCTACCCATTCGCCATTGGGCGATACATCGGCAGCAGCAAGGCTTTGCCACTTGCCATAATCATCAGGAGTCAGGTTCTTTTTCTGTGCCGGCACCGTAGTTGCCAGCAGTAATAGCAGTGCTATCAGGGAAACGAAAAACTTCATAATAAGCAGGGGTTTAATGGGGGCTAAAATACGCCATGCGGATGTAGCCGGGACAAAAAGTTATAAATGGGCCAACAATGTGTAAATTGGAAGGGAGGACAGACAATATGAGCAGGGATTCGCATATCATTCATTTTGATCGCTTTAATGTGGAGCGGTCGGTATATCCACCCGGTTTGTACATGGCACCGCACAGGGATAAGCTATCGCGCATCAGTATCATACTGGAGGGAGAATTGTGGGAATCAACGGAACAGGGAGAAGTAAATGCAAACCGCAATAGTGTGGTCATAAAACCCAATTATGTAGTGCATGAAAACAGGTTTGGCGCCAGCCCCTGCACTTACTTTCCATCAGTTTTAATGACAATGAGCTACTGACAAGCCGATTCGCCAAGTGGCAATGGATCAATCACCCGGCGATACATGTATCGGCCATGCGGTTGTGGACACAGGTACAGCGGGTACAGGGTGAAAAATCATTGATGGGACATTTTGACCAGTTTGTAATCATGCTCTCGCAATACGGACAGGAAGGACATCCTGCCCGCCCTTTACACTGGCCGGAAGCCCTGCGGGAGATGCTGGCTACCAGGCTGGATGAGCCACAAGGCATACAGGCGCTTTCGGATCAACTCTCACTGCACCGGGTGGCCATGGCCAGGGGATTTAAGAAGCAATATGGCCTGTCGCCCGTACAGTTCCGTACCTATACCAGAATAATAGCTGCTGTACAGGCGCTGGCCCTGTCGCAAAAGTCATTAACAGCCATTGCTTATGATTGTGGGTTTGCCGATCAGCCACACCTGACAAGGGCCTTTAAAAGCCTGATGGGCTGTACACCCGGGGAATACAGGAAAATGATACAGCAGGCAGATGGGGCGCGGTGAGTGATCTTTACATTCATTGAGAGAACTTTTTGCCCCTTTAGGTGCTCCAACTTTGTAGAAGCCTGTTGGAAGGTTCAAAGCGGCGCCGCAGGTGACGCTACCGGTGGTGCGCCTACAGCGCACAAAAAAAAACAACGATACGTTTTCTACAAAGCGCAAGCCCCTAAAGGGGCTTTCAAAAACAATATGATGAAAGGGAGGAAAAGGTTTCATTTGTTCAAGACAGGGCGAATGCCGGTATCTAAATTTATGCTTAAAAATATGCGATCAAGCTGTTGTTTAGCCTTCCTCCTGTGTGCCATGATGATTACGTTTTCTACAAAGCGTAAGCCCCTAAGGGGCTTTCAAAAACAATATGATGAACAGGAGACAAAGGTTTCATTTGTTCAAGACAGGGCGAATGCTGGTATCTAAATTTATGCTTAAAAATATGCGTTCAAGCTGTTGTTTAGCCTTCCTCCTGTGTGCCATTAAGCAACTTTTACAAAGTGCCCAGGCGGGCTCCCGCACCTGCTGCGGGACTGGGCTGCATCCGCCGGGCGGCAGTGTGACCCGCTTTTCAGGGGTACAAGCAGCACTAAATGACATTGAATGGTGCATACGCTTGGATTGAGGAGTGTTTTTTTGCAAAACGTCAAGGTTATTGACTGGTTCGTCAAAGTAATTATTTAGGGGTGGGGTAATGCTGTTGTTTTGTGGTGTAATGTAATTATTCACCTCAAAATAGTTAGTTATGAAACTTAACAACAGCAATCGCCTTATAGGCAAAACACTGGCTTTATTGGCCGTATGCGCCACGCTATTCTCTTTCTCTTCTTATCGTGGTGGTGATAGCTTTAGCATCTTCCTCAACGACAAACTGGTATTTGAACAGCATGTAGCGATGAAAGGCGGGGTTAAAAGTTTTGAACTGGGTAAGGCAAATGTCAATGACGAATTAAGTATTTATTACAGTCATTGCGGCAAGCCTGGTAAAGGCAGGAGTATTGCCATTAAAGATGAGAATAACCGGACCTTAAAAGAATGGCAATTTGGTGATGGCAGCAGTACGAAATCAAGCATGCGTTGCAAAGTAGGAGATATCCTGGCACTGCAAAAAAACCAACAAGGGAAACTCCAATTGTACTATTCTTCCAAAGAGCTTCCGGAAGGGCATATACTGGCTGCTATTGTAGTCGGCGACAAAGGGAAGACAAGTAGTAAGTAGTAGTGAGTGTGGCGGCGGCTATGACAGGATAACAGGCCAACGCAGTCAGCAACAATATACTTGCATTATTTGTTGGAATATAGCATGAAAAGGCGGGCTGGCAAGTGGCCTGCTTTTTCAATTGATAAATACCTCATCTATGAAGAGCCAGCTTTTGGCTTTTTGTCATTGAGCCATTTGGTGATATTGGGAATGGGTGTAAGTACGAGTTTAATACAAGCTATCTCGCGTGGTGCAAACCGTGTATCGAATGTAATGTTCTCCTTAGCCCGGTCGTCCATAGCGGGTGCTGCCGGACGCAGTGTTTGTAAGAGGGTCAAATGATCCTTATCGGTTCCACCCCATACCTGGATAGAAGCGGGTGGGAAAATATGTTCGTTCACGGATTTCATCATACTAAGGGTAAGGTTGCTGATGGTTCTGGGCTTATGGAAGAGTAAAAAAGCAGTTACCTGCTGACCATGAAAGCCAATCCATTTCCCATTGTTATAAGGAGGGTCGCTCTTTACCTGGTCAATGATGGTACTGGCTCCACTGGCCGTGTATTTAGGATCGGGGGCGGGAGCCAGGATGGCGGTATCGGCTTTATAGGTAGAACGATAAAATTGTTTTTGTATGATCTCACTGCTGATCCATCCCCGTTTATAGGCTTTGGCTTTTACGAGCCCGGTTTCCTTTAGTATTAACTGCTTATTGTACAGGGGAGAAGCAATGCTATCGGGGTCCTTCCCATCGAGGGTATAACGTATTTCGGTTCCCTGGATATAATGTTTCATTTTCAAAGCAGCAGGGGTTGTAATAACTACTTCTTCATTTTCAATAACGGGGGATTGATCTTTAAGGTGGCGGTATCTTTATATCCGTTATAGAAATTAATGGCAGGAGCTGCCTGCTTAAGCTGGGTGACCTGCTGTTCGGTAACGGGGTATTCCAGGTATATACTGCTTTTAAGCGGGGCAGAGCAAGCAATGTCTTCAACTGGCTGACGGTAATGGGTGTACCGGTTAAGGAGAGGCTTTTTAGCTGTTCCAGTTTTTTAATTGTGCCAGTGTATTGCCTGTGATGGCTGTAAAGTTCAGGTTGAGCTTTCTAAGGTTCTTAAACCGGGCAATGATAGCCAGGTCTTCATCTTTCACAGGCATCTTATCGAGGTTCAAACTTACCACCTGTGTTTCCAGGGGTTTAAGGGCATGCAATTCTTTGGCATTGTAAAAGGGCGGTTATAGAAATTTACTTCCAATGCCGGTGAGCCGGCAGCCAGGGGAGTGATGACTCTGTTATTGTTGTTCAGTTCTTTTATTTGGGCATCAGCAGCGGCCTCAAAATCGTAGGAATCCTGTTCAGCCGTTTTAAGGATGGTAGCCGCGAGGGTTTTCAGGGTATCGCCTTCCGGCAGTTCGATCACTTTCTTATCAAAGTAAGCACCTCCCCTCACCCATGCTTTGAGGAGGTTTATTTCATAGGGGTAAGTTGTGGTTTGCCAATCGGGGGCATATGCTTTTTTGCTTCCTCCGGTAAATGGACTCTTTGGATCAGCAACCCGCCATCGGCTTGTGTAGTATCCCATAAGGCCCCACTCTTTCCTCCTTTCAGCAAGGCTTCTTTAGTGTCCATGATCAATTCGCCTTTGGCCTTACTGTTGTTGTGGCAGCTCATGCATTTGGCTTGCAAAACAGGCTCAATAATATCGGCATATACAACTGCTTCTTCCAGGAGGGGTACTTGTTTTTGTTTTTCAGGCGTAATGGGGGCGAGGACAAAATTTTGTCCATGGGTAATGGAACCACCCCAATGAGCAGCGAGCAATAGAATAGCAGTTATTCCCAGGGCAAAGGCATTTAAAGTAAGGGGGCGTTGTATTTTTCGCGGTAAGTATACAGGAAGAAGAGCAGGAAGGAAAGGGCTGCCCCCATCCATTTGTGCCAGGTTAGCAATCCTTCTTCATAGCCTTGTTCTTTAGATAGGAGGAAACCTGACAAAGCAGTAATGGCTGTGGTAAAGCAAGCAGCCAGGAGGAGGCCTTCTGCAACCGCCTTATACCAGTCTGTGTTTTTATGGTGCGTGGAGCAAACCATAGGCAGGCAACATACAGGAGGATCAACACAATGGGAAAATGAAGCAAAAGCGGGTGGGTACGCCCTGGCACCTGGAGCCAGGCAGGGACAACAATTTTACTGCTGAAGGTTATAAAAAATAGCAGCAGTACGTTCAGTGGTAAAAGGGATACGGCAATTGCTTTTTTAATTTTCATGCTGTTGCTTGGATTACAAGGTTGTTACTGTAACCGGGACGGTTTACATGTTGAATCAGGGTCGTTTAGTTAGTTTTTACCCGTGTCAAAGGTGGGCCAAGCTGCAGTGCTGCCGTAGCCGGGCGGTAGTATGACTCACCTTAAAAGAGTGACAAGCTTAACTAAACGATATTGAATACAAAATGCTCGCTATTCAATGTTCATTCATCAGGCAATCAGGTCCTTCACCACATTGCCAGCCACATCGGTAAGGCGGTAACGACGGCCCAGGTGTTTGAATACCAGTTGCTCATGGTCCAGGCCCATGAGGTGCAAAAGTGTAGCATGGAAATCATGCACGTGTACCGGGTTGCTGGCGATATTGTATCCAAACTCATCGGTTTCGCCATATACGCCGGGCTTCACACCACCACCAGCCATCCATACGGTAAAGCATCGTGGATGGTGGTCTCTTCCATAATTGTCTTTGGTGAGGTTGCCCTGGCAGTAGTTGGTACGGCCAAATTCACCACCCCAGATGACGAGGGTTTCATCCAGCAAACCTCTTTGTTTCAGGTCGGTGATCAATGCCGCACTGGCCTGGTCAACATCTTTACACTGTCCTTTTATCTGACCGGGCAGGTTATCATGGGCATCCCATCCCTGGTGGTATAATTGTACAAAGCGCACACCGCTTTCGCTGAGCTTGCGGGCCAGCAGGCAATTGGCGGCATAGGAACCAGGCACGAGGCAATCGGGCCCATAAAGTTTGATAATGGATTCGGGTTCTTTACTCATATCGGTAATCTCGGGCACGGCAGTTTGCATGCGGAAAGCCATTTCATATTGCTGGATCTTGGCTTTGATCTCGGGATCACCAAACTCCTGGTAGGATGTTTCATTCAGCTCGGCCAGTTTATCCAACATCCTGCGCCTATCAGTTTTATCAATTGATTCCGGGTTGTTGAGGTACAATACGGGATTTTCGCCACTGCTGAATTGTACGCCCTGGTGCATAGAATCGAGGAAACCGTTGTTCCACAGTTTCCCATACACACCCTGACCATTGCCTTTTCCTTTAGACAGGAGTACGCAGAATGCAGGGAGGTTCTTGTTCTCGCTGCCCAGGCCATAACTTAACCAGGCGCCCATGCTGGGCCTGTTGCCTACCTGTGCGCCCGTTTGAAAAAAAGGTAAGTGCCGGATCGTGGTTGATGGCTTCTGTATAGAGGGTTTTGATGATACAAAGGTCGTCCACGACGCCCGCAGTATAAGGTAATAACTCACTGATCTGTGCCCTGGCCCTTCCATATTCACCAAACTGAAAAATGGAGCCTGCCAGGGGAAAATGTTCCTGTCCGCTGGTCATACCTGTTAATCGCTGCCCCATACGGATGCTGGCTGGCAGGTCCTGCCCGTGCATCTTTTGCAAGAGAGGTTTATGATCGAAGAGATCTAGTTGAGAAGGGGCACCATTCTGAAACAAGTAGATGATGCGTTTTGCCCTGGGAGCAAAACGGGGCAGGCCAGCCATGATGGCTTCTTCGGGATCTTTGCTGAAGAGGTCGGGTATCAATAATGAACCCAGGGCCACGCTTCCAATGCCAAGGCTAAGTTTTGACAAGAATTTGCGTCGGTTTTGGAAGAGGCCATGTTCCAGCATTTCTTTTTCATAAAGCATTATTTATATCAGCAACAATCCTGGCATGCAGGCGCTAAGATTTAGAGATTGCTTCCTCCAGGTTATAAATGGTATTCACTGTTTTCATTAATGCGGCAGTGGCGTTGATATCCAGTGTATGATTACCGGGATATTCACCCACCTGTAACGTTTTAGCAGCATCCAATAATTTTTGGGTAAATAGTTTTAGTTGTTCGTCATAGTAAGATTGTAATACCAGGAGTTCTTTGTCGGATGCTTTGCGGCAAATGATCTTGCGGAAGGCTGTGGCTAATTTATCTTTTGTAGTTCCGCTTTGGGTCTCCAGTTGTTGGGCCAATACACGGGAAGCTTCCAGTGTAGTAGGATCGTTCATCATGATGAGTGCCTGCAAAGGTGTATTGGTCTTTAATCTTTTTACTTCGCATTGGTCGCGGTTGCTGGCATCAAATAAAAGCATGGAAGGTGGCGGCACGGTTAATTTAATAAAGGTATACATGCCCCGGCGGTACAATTGATCACCATGATCCTGCTGGTAAGTAGCCAGTACGCCCCTGCCTGAGGTGGCGGCTTCCCACAAACCCTTGGGCTGATAAGGTTTTACGCTGGGGCCTCCGATGGTTTTTATCAGCAGGCCGCTGCTGGCCAGCACCATATCTCTGATAAACTCTGCCGGCAACCTGTTGCGGGGTCCATGGGAGAGATAAACATTTTCGGGGTCGATGGCCAATTGGTCTTTTGTTACTTTGGTGGATTGACGATAGGTAGCGCTTAATACCATTTGTTTTACGAGGCGCTTAATGTCCCAATTGTGTTCCATGAAATCGACGGACAGCCAATCGAGTAAGGCGGGATGGGAAGGTAATTCGCCCTGCATACCAAAATCGCCGGTCGTTTTTACAATTCCTTTTCCAAAGAACTCCTGCCAAAGCTGGTTAACAAATACGCGGGCCGTAAGGGGTTGTTCTTGTTCACGGTCCAGGCTGCCAGGCCCAGTCTGTTGCGCTGGAATTGCAGGGTATCATACGGCATGATGGCATTCACTGCTGCAGCCCGCACTTCATCCGAAGGGGCATCATAGGCACCCCGTTTCAGGATATAGGTTTTGCGCAGGGTATCTTTTTCGCCCATCACAGATACAAATAGGGTATTGGTGTCTTTATGGTTAATGAAATTGAGTAATTGTTCTTTTTCCTCCTGTGATACCTGGAGGAAAGGTTGTTTTGCGAGTTTAGACTGTGTAATATCGCCTTCAAAGCCTAACTCTTTGCTGTTGTTGAAAAATGCAAAGAGCTGGTAATAGTCTTTCTGGCTGAAGGGATCATATTTGTGGTCATGGCATTGGGCACATTCGATGGTAATACCCATGATGCCTTTACCATAGGTTTTCGTTTTGTCGAGGTTGTATTCTACCCGGTATTCTTCGGGTATCACGCCACCTTCTTCGGTGTATTTATGGTTGCGGAAAAAGCCGGTTGCCAGTATTTGTTCTTTGGTGGCGCCAGGCAGCATATCGCCTGCAATTTGCCAGGTCAGGAACTGGTCATAAGGCAGGTTTTTATTGAAGGCATGAATTACCCAATCGCGCCAGGCCCATTGGGTGCGGATATTATCATCCTGGTAGCCGTAGGAATCGGCATAGCGGGCAACATCGAGCCAATGCACTGCCATTTTTCTCCGTAGGCGGTATTGGTGAGTAAACGATCGACCATTTTCTCGTAAGCGTTGGCACTGGCATCGTTCAAATAATCATCCATCATTTGTACGGTGGGCGGCAAACCGGTAAGATCAAAAGCCAGGCGTTTCAGCAAACGTTCTTTATCTGCTTCTTCATTGTGGTTAAGTCCTTTTTCCTGGATGGCAGACAGGATAAAGTAATCCACTTCATTCTTTACCCATTGCTGATCATCCACGGCGGGAAGGGTAGGTTTTACGGGAGATATGAAGGCCCAGTGTTTTTCATATTTAGCGCCTTGTTGTATCCATTTGCGGACAAGTGCAATTTGTTGTTCGGTAAGCAGGCCGAGGTGTGATCCGGGAGCTGGCATCTGGTAGGTGGGGTCGGTGGAAATGATGCGCTTGTAGACTTCGCTTTGATCGGGCTTGCCGGGTACGATGGCAAAGGCGCCTTTGGTTTCCTTTAAAGGTGCATAGGCCGATTCGGGATTGTCCAGGCGGAGATGAGCGGCACGTTTGTTGGCATCGGGTCCATGGCAAACGAAACATTTATCTGAAAGAATGGGCCTGATGTGAAAATTGTAGCTAATGGCGCCGGTGGAATTGCCGGAAGCTGTCTTGTTGGTGCAGGCTATGGCGGCTATGGCAATGGTGGTGCACAGGGCACTGACCACCCACAACCATTTAAAATGGCGTACGCAATCGATTGAGGTCATACATCAAGGTTGAGATCAGGAATCCGCTTAAAGGTATGCTTGTAAGTTAACAAAAAATAAGGGCAATTGACGTGCTTTGGCCTAATTAACTGGTTTTAAAAAACCGCCTTCCTGATAAAAATGCTGTTGATGAAGGCCTCTGCCAATCATACCAATTATTTCGGCCTTCATTTCTTCTGTGACTCTGGCAAAACCGAAGATGCGGGCTACCAGTGGTACTACGGCGTCGGGTTGTATGGCAATGGATGCACGTACTACTTTTCAATGGCAAGGATCATTTCTTCGGGAGCAATGTATTTTAGTTTTTTTACGGCGGGGGTAAATTACTCCTGTCGCGAAGTGAAGGTATTTTCATTTCGCGGTGCCAGAGGAAATCTTCACTGACCCTGATCCATTTGTTGGCTTCGGCATATTTTACGGCTTGCTGCAGGGAATCGCGTATACGGGAACCAATTCTGGCAATGCCAGCGGCTTCGATCATCCTCCTGGCTACTTCATCAAAATGAACAGGGCTTTCTACTTTTACGATTTCCTCGATCCAGATGGAAAGTTTGGGTACTGAATGCAGGTGGATCTCCTGGGCGGCAATATCGGCTGGAACTTTTGCAAATTCATAATCAGGAATATCCATGGCAGGTTCAGGCAGTTCTTCTCTTTCCAGGACTATAGGTTCAACGGGCTCTTCTTCCTCAATGGCATCATCTATGTGCTGACCTTCTTTTGCTTGTTCAATGGCGGCTGCCAGTCTTTTTAATTCACGGTCCGGGTCTCTGAACCAATCAGTACTCCAAACGCGGTAAATGCGCCATCCAATGGTTTCCAGCACCTGCTCACGCAGGCGGTCGCGATCACGGGCGGACCGGGCTGAGTGATAAGCGGCGCCATCGCATTCAATGCCCAGGATATACCTGCCGGGGTGATTCTCATCTACAATGGCCAGATCGAGGTAGTATCCCTGTGACCCCACTTGTGTTCTAACGGTATAACCAATGCCCACCAGTTTGGCTGCTACCATTTCTTCAAATGGACTATCGGCTGGCAAGCCTGTTATTGTTCCTGGCAGGTACAGTTTACCATGTTGTGCAAAATGAAGAAAGCTCCTGAGGGTTTGGATGCTGTATTTTTGGGTGCGGCTCAGATCAATATCACCGGCGGTGATATTGGTAAACACTTCGCAGCGCAATTTAGCACGGGTGATCAATACGTTCAACCTGCGTTCTCCTCCTTCGTTGTTAAGGGGGCCAAACGACATGCTTACGGTTCCTTCGGCTGACCGGCCATATCCTATGCTGATAAAGATCACATCGCGTTCATCACCCTGTACATTCTCCAGGTTCTTAACAAAGAAGGGTTCATCGGCATGGCCATTGAAGAAATGCTCCAGTTCAGGATGTTGTCTTCGCCTGGTTTCCAGTGCATCCTGTATGGCTTGTCTTTGTGCACTGCTAAAGGCGGCCACGCCCAAGCTAAGGCCGGGAGATCTACGCGCATGATCCAGTACGGCTTCTGCAACGGCTTCGGCTTCTTTGGGATTGGTCCTCGTTTTCCCCCTGTCGTATACGGTATCTTTCAGGTGGTGAAATACCAATCCCATCCGTTGTTTGGAACCTGGGCTGGGGAATATTACGAGTTTGTTTTCATAAAACTCGTGATTGGAAAGCATGATCAGTGATTCATGGCGGCTGCGGTAATGCCATCTCAACATGCGCTGTGGAGCGCCCTGTGCATCGCACATGCCAAGAATGCTGGGCAGATCGGCGGTCACATTGTCTTCTTCATCTACTTCACTGGTCAATGAATCAAAGAAGCTGGTAGGCGGTAATTGTTTTGTATCGCCCACTACGACTACTTGTTTTCCACGCAGGATAGCACCCAATGCTTCGACTGGGCGTACCTGGCTGGCTTCATCGAAAATAACGATATCAAATTCAACAGAACCGGGGGCAGAAAGTTGGCAATGGACAAGGGGCTCATCATGAATACGGGCTTGATGGCCTGTATGGCCAGTCCGGCTTCTTCTACCAGTTTGCGGATTGGTTTATGTCTTGATTTTTATTGAATTCGGTACGCAGGGTATTTACCTGGCCTCCGGCTTCGAGGCGTGGCATGTTTTCCCAATGTTGTGCAGCCGCGCGTGCCCGGTTGTATTGCAGGTTGAGCTTATCGGTATGCTTAAACTGTTGTACGACTTCTTCATGGCTTGCCCTTTCAAATTTACGGAGGGAAGGATGGGCGGTGATGGCTTGTTGAAACAGGTATTCATACCATGTTTTTGCATGGCAATGGTCAGGAGGTCTTTCGCCTGCGGCCAATTGTTGGCTGTATGGATGAGGGAAAGCAGGTTTTCGGCAGTACCTGTTTCTTCCAGGTTGTTCCATAGAATGGCCTGATGAATAGCGGTAATGCCATTTTGCCAATTCTGCAGCAAGGTTATTTGGGTTGCAAAAGGTTGTTGAAGTAATCCTTTGTTACCAAACCGGCGCGCTTCTTCCAATGCCAATTGCTCAACAACCTGTTGAATGGCATTTTTATGATCCTCCAGTTTAGTGTTTAGTTGGTCGTGGAATGCTTTGGCGATGGCAGGGTCCTCGTGTTTTTCGAGGTAATCCAAAACGACCGGAGGCCAAAAGCCAGCAGCAACCTGCTTGTGAACAATGAGTAAATAGCGGTTAGCTGCTTCGAGGGCGGACCAATTGGACTTTAATTGTTGCCAGCGCCGGCCAAATAGTTCAGTGGCCAATGATTGATATTCCTGTAAAGCAACTTCCAGGCGTTTGCTTTCCAGTATGGCATCAACATATTGCAGCTTGCTGTTATTTTCCTTAGGTAAGGGGGCTTTGCACAAAGCAGCCAACTGTTGGTTGCTGCGGTTGTAAGCGCCTATCATGAACCTGTACCATTTATTCCCATGGGCCAGCAGATTTTGCCTGACCTCGATGACTTCCTGTTGCCAGGCTTCGGGAATAAATAGTTCCTTGTATTCTTCACGCAGGCTGGTAAGACGTTTGCCGGTTTCGAGCAGTTCTTCAATAGCATGCTGACCGGACAGCCAAGCTTTGTGTTTTATGGCGAGTGCTTCGAGGTCCGGTTTAAGGGACAATAGTTTCAAAATGGATACGAGGGCGGTTGCCTCTTCATAACTCACAGGGGCGGTTAAGCCAATATGTTGGGCAGATTGAGCAGCTGCCCCTTCGGCTTCCTTAGTGATCTCAGTGGACGTTTCCAATTGTTTTACCAGCCTTTCCTGATCATTGGGTAGCAATACCAATAGACGGCTACCCCAAAAGAGGAGGTTAGCGGGCATGCCAATTTCTTTTAGTCTTGCCTGTATGCGATTAGAGAATGCTTCGGCTTTTGCCATACGGGTTGCATCCCACTGCTCTATATCTTCCAGTGGTATATTCGCAACTGATTGGTTGGCCGTAAGGTCTTTGATCTGCAATAGGTGGCCAATAACCTGGTGAGGCGTAAGGCCGCTGTTGGCAATGGGAGAATTGATGGCATAGCAATAGATATTCAGTTCCTCCTTTTGTGCTTCGAGTAAGGTTACATGCTGCTGCAATTGCTGCCATGCTGGCTTACCCAGTTCGAGGACACGGCGTAATTCCTGGTGAAGTTCTTTTTATTGGCTTTGTGGCTGTGTAATTCGAGGCAGGCTTCGCCCAGGTGGATATTATCGAGCCGTCGTTTTACCACTTCGAGGGCAGCCATTTTTCGGCTACAAACAATACCTTTTTCCCTGGCCAATGGCATTGGCAATGATATTGGTAATGGTTTGGGATTTCCCTGTACCGGGAGGCCCTTGTATGACCAGGTTCTTTCCTTCATTAACTGCCAACATGGCCAGGAGCTGGGAGCTATCGGCATCAACTACCTGGAACAGTTGATGGGCATTGGTGTCCTCATCAATATGGGCATCTTCGGGAATGTCTATGTTTTCGTGTGCAAAGCCGCTTTCAAAAAGATTAATGAGGATGGGGTGAAGGGCTGGTTTCTTATCAGCCGGCCATTTGTTGGTATCGAGATCATTATAGATCATGAATTTACCGAAGGAGAAAAAGCCCAGCTCTATTTCATTGGGTTCAACCTTCCAACGGGGTGCTTTATCAATGGCTTTTTCGATGGCATTGAAATACCGGTTGATATCAAAATCTTCCGGCTCGGGCATATCAGGAAGGATAATGGCAAACTCGGCTTTCATTTTTGCCTGGAGGGATATATTGGCGCCCATTTCTTCGAGGGTATAACGAAGACGAAAGCGTTCACGGGCGCTGGACCGGTCGAGGGTGACGGGAACCAGGACCAATGGCGCTTTCCTAAGCTCCTGGCTATTGGGTGCCTCGTACCAATGTAGCATACCCAGGGAAAGGTACAGGATATTGACACCTTGTTCTTCAATACTGGTGTGGGCGTCGTAATAGGTATTCAGTAACCTGCGCTGCAGGTTGTTGTCGGTTTCGTTGGTTTGTAGTTTGGTATCTGTGTAAGTTTCTACAGCAACAGGTTCGGGCAGGTTATTTGGTTCCTGTGCCGGCAAGGTGTTTTCCGGAAGTAGTGCATACTGGCTATTGGCATCCTGACCGGGAATTTGGTCGTCTTCCTGTTGGGACAAGGGATTGACCGCCGGATGGGGAAAGAGTTCACCGGGTATTCCGTTATTCGCTGTGGCCTTCGCGGGTTTATTATCTTCTTTGTCCGGCTTACTAAGAAAGGTCATGGCTTTTTGCTGCCGCACCAACATCTCGTACACGGGCGCGGATCTTTCGGCTATTATCTGCAGGCCCCTGGCTGCAGGGATTTTATAATTCAGCAATGGATTGCGCAGGCCCAGGTCTAATAATTCCTTGCGGGAAGCTTCCAGTTTATTCAGGATGGTTTCACTCATATATGGGCATGAAAAATACGGATAAAAGGGGAATGGTGAGTGGTTCTGTCATGTGATGGAGGAAAGCAAACATCAGGTACTAAGTGGGACTAAGGGGTGGATAAAGGCATAGTCACATTTTATCATTCTTTTAGAATTATTAATGGTTGATCTTTAATTATTTACTATTCTGTAATGGGTGGTTACCGGTGAATGGTTTTATGAAAATGCGCCTTTACTACCCTTCCGGCACCCCTGGACTCCCCCTGGACTCCCCTTCAGCTGCCCTTCGGCTACCCTGGCGAAGGAAAAATGTCGGGCCGGGGCGGTAAACAGGGCGATTGGGAGGTGTAAAATGGTTGATGAGGTTATTCTATCATGGGCCTGCTGGGGGTATTATAATAACGGGGAATTGTTTCGTAACTTGAAGTTTAACAAGGGCTTTACCAGGTATTGGAAGTCACAGTTGTGCAAGTGGATCAAAATGAAAAACTATGAGCATCATCGACAAACTGGCATTTACCCTGGGGCGAAGGGATGAGGTACCCAACCAGGAATTGGCAAAACAAATTGTTAAAAAGAAAGACGAAGCCGGAATTAAAGAGCTGGTTGATAATTTAGGTAATAAAAGCAAGGATATTCAACACGACTGTATAAAAGTGTTGTATGAGATCGGGACACAGGATGCCATCTTGATTGCAGGCTATGCCAAAGTATTTGTGGGTTTACTGGGCAGTAAAAATAACCGGCTTCAATGGGGGCGATGACGGCGCTTCATACCATAACGCTTGAAAAGCCGGCAGTCGTTTATGGTGCGCTTCCCGCGATCCTTGCAACAGCGGACAAAGGATCGGTGATCACCAGAGACTATGCGGTGAACATCTTACTTAGTTTGTGTTCGTTAAAGCAATATGCGGATAAGGCCTTTCCATTATTTATAGAGCAACTGCTGGAGAGCCCAACCAACCAGTTGCCTATGTATGCGGAAAAAGCATTGCCGGTTATCAACGATACAAACAAGGCGCTTTTTATTAAAACGCTTAGCGCCCGCCTGGGCGAAATAGAAAAAGACACCAAACGGATACGGGTAGAGAAGGTGATAAAAAAGTGTGTGGAAAATGATAGCAGGTGTTTATATATGAAAATGGTATATTGGCAAGGGATATGCTGATATTAGCGATGGTTCTATAATGAATTACTTATTGAGACTTTATCCCACCACATATATGAAACTTATAATCCCTACGACCTATACTGACAAAACAGGCTCCGTAAATACAACTATAGAGAATGATGGTGAAAATTTAACGCTCACCATTGACAATACAAGGTTCGTAAGTAAATGGTTTAATGACTTTGTTATTGAAAACAGCGACAACAAGCCATCCCGTTTTTCCCTGAACCGTTTTAATGAATTGACAGATTGCAGTCTATTATGCCGTATTCCGCTTATTCTTCTAAAAACGGAAAGGATATGGAAACGGCGCTCACCATGGAAATAGCTTTGAAAAATTCAGCGCTGCTTGGTAATGAAACTACTGCAACTTTTACCCTAACCATTGAAGGAGAGGATATCACTGTAAATAAAGTAGAGCTTTTTGAAGGTGGGTTTGACTCCATTAAAGCAAAGTTACCGGAGGGCTTCGACTTAAAATGCTGCTATGGCTGTGCTTATTCCGATTATAGTGTTTATGGACAAGGTTTTTGGGGCACCATGATGTGCTTCAAAAATATTAAAGAGGATTATTTAATGGTAAAGGATAAAGACGAATATATGGATATCATGGACGACCGTGACAGGTTTGTTCAGGAAACTTTTTATGTACCGACTTTCAAGTCAGACCAAAGGGTACTGGCTACCGGGGCTAAAGCTGTATGAAAGGTTGTGTACTTATTCTGTTTTCAAACTTTTTACGGGGTTAACGAGGGCGGCTTTCATGGCCTGAAAGCTAACCGTTAATAAGGTAATGATGATGGCGCCAGCACCGGTGGTTGCAAATATCCACCAGGACATAGGAACACGATATTGATAGTTTTGTAGCCATTGGTACATGAAATAGTAAGCCAATGGCACGGCCATGAGTAAGGCAATAAATACGAGCATCACAAATTCGCCGGACAATAAACGCCACACGCTCCATACGGAAGCGCCTAATACTTTACGCACACCAATTTCCCTGGTACGTTGTTCGGCTATAAAGGAGGCCAGTCCAAATAAACCCAGGCAGGAAATAAGGATGGCTAAAACAGCGAAGAAACCGGCCAGTTTACCCACACGTTCTTCATTACCGAATTTGCGGTGGTATTCTTCATCTACAAATTTATATTCAAAGGGAGCAGCCGGGATGTATTTATGGAATACGGCTTGCATGGATTGCAAGGCAACGGAAGGACTGGCAGCAGGATTAATCTTTGCAAATACATAATTGGGTATTCCATTCATTCTCCAAAAGAAGGAAGGTTTTACGGGCTCATAAGGAGATTCTGTAACTACGTTTTTAATAACGCCTATAATGGTATATGGCTGTTTATTCCAGGTAATGATCTCACCCACGGGGTTTGTCAATTTCATGAAGTGCACAGCCGCTTCGTTGACAATGAGTGAGGTGGTATCAGCAGGGTATGGGTTGGAGAAATCGCGGCCGGCCATCAATTGCCAGCCAACGGCTTTCCCATAATCAACAGATACCCCTGTAATGGGAAAATCGAAGGTAGTCTGCGGGTCTTTGCCTTTCCAGTCCAATGATCCCGTACTTCCCCAGGTATCGGTAGCCGGGGCTTCTGAACCTGCTAAGGAAATGATCGTATTTTGCCGCTGCAGTTCGTTTCTTACCAGTTCAAACTGTGCGCTTGTACTTCTGGCAGGATTGGGCATCACCACCAATCCCTCCTGGTTGTACCCCAGGGGCCTCGATTTGGCAAATTGGATTTGCCGGATGACAATTATGGTGCAAATAATGAGGGCAACGGAAACGGTAAATTGTATTACCACAGCGGCCTTACGGGGTAGTGCTGCGAGGCGGCCTACCCGGAAAGTTCCTTTCAAAACTTTTACTGGCTGGAAGGATGACAGGTATAAGGCAGGGTAGCTGCCCGCCAATATACCGGTGAAAAGGCTTACACCCAAGCCAGCCATGCAGAACAAAGGTTGATCCCAGGGAATGGTTATTTTTTTGGCAGCGACTATATTGAAAAAGGGGAGTAAGGTTTGCAATAGCAATAAGGCCCCTAAAAAAGCAATGGCTGTTACCAGGAGTGATTCAACATAGAACTGAGTAATAATTTGTTTACGAAGTGATCCAATCGCTTTCCGGACACCTACTTCGCGGGCACGCTTTTCGGCGCGGGCTGTACTGAGGTTCATGAAGTTGATACAGGCAAGGAGTAATACAAATACGCCAATGATGGCAAACATCCACACGTATTTTATTCTGCCACCTGTGTTAACACCATTTTCGTATCCGGCATACAGGTACCACCTATTCATGGGTTCCAGGAAAAGGACCGGTTTAAATTTGGCTTCCTCGCCGCTTATCTTTTGCAATTTCAGGTCTTTGATAAGGCTGGAGACTTTGCTCATATTTGCCGCATCGGCTACTTGCACATAAGCTTGCACGGCGTTTTTATCCCAGGCCTGCCGGGCGTTCTGTACCCAAGGGGCATTGCGTAAATAAAGATCAAAAGGGGCGATGAATTTAACGGCGCTAAAGGTGGAGTTTGCAGGAAGGTCGTCATAAACACCTGTTACTTTCACTTCTTCTTTGTTATCGATCCGCATGAGCTGGTTAATGGGATCGGCATCTCCAAAAATGCGCTGGCGGCTGATTTGGACAACAGGATGGAAGAAGGATCCTGTAATCCATTGCGGGAGCCTTTGAGCATGTGGAGGGAAAACATATCGGGTGCTTGCGGCTCGAGGTACACGCCATGGTGGGAAAGTTTTTTGTTACCCACCGACAGGATATGGCCGGCGCGATTAGAAGACAGCACAATGTATTTGAAATAATTGCTGTAATTGGTGCGTAGTTCGGTGGCCAAGGGAAATGGTACAGCCTTATCGGTATTGATCTCACCATTAACGCTTACATGTTGCCTTATTTTGGCAATGCTGTTATAGTTTTCATGAACAGTATTGTAAGATAATTCATCATAGATCCACAAACCGATCAACATGGCAACGGCCATACCGGTAGACAGGCCAACAATATTGATGGAGGCATGGGCTTTGTTCTTCAGCAGGTTCCTGATAGCGACTTTGATATGGTTCCTAAACATGATGGTGAATGGTCAATAGTGAATAATCAATGACTTGACGCCTTACCGTACCAAAAAGGTGCCGACCTTCTATATCAATGAAATTCAACAATATACAGCTATAAAATATTGATTTCAGTGTACGGTTTTGATACGGCAATTGTCCATTTTTGGCGTACGGGAAAGGGTGCCAGGAAGGCCCATTTACTAAACAAACGGCGGGAGAAAGGGGGATAAGAAGTATCTTAGGTTAAGGCTACAGAAAGTACTAGTACTAACCTATAGCCGCAAACCAATAAACCATCCATACATGAAAAGTTATTTTATTATCGCGCTGCTGCTGGCAGCTGTAGTTCTTGCATGTAATCAACTGGAGACACCCCCACTCCAGGTACCGGACCAGATGACCCCATTGTAATGCAATATTGCCCGGATACGCTCGGGGCAATAACCTTTGTCCGCAACTTCCTTATGATGTTGATTTCCCTTTCCAGGCAGGTTATACTGCTATCCTGGACCCGAAAATTCAGCCCGCCTTTGATATGTTTAGCTGGCAAAGTTTTGCAGCGCTGAACTGGCCGGCAGATTCGGCGGGTAATCCCCTTGGTAATAGCATAGGCGCCTACGCGGATGTGCCACGGGTATGGGAACATTACCCGGATATTGCTGAAGTATTTGATGCGCAAACGCCCTTATTATTGAAAGTAAAGGAGGCAGGCAGGAATAAACAAAAGGCCTTTTATATGATCAGTAAGTTTTCGATCCCGGCAGACTCACTGAATGAAGTACTGAACCCGGATGAGAAACCGCTGATTGACCGCAACCTGAATTTCGCGGTATTTGCAGTCAATACCAACCCGGTAGAGGCGAATTTTATTATCAGCAATAACCTGAATACGAAGAAAGGGATCGATTCGTTTTACAGGAAAAATGGTAAACAGTTTGCCTTGCCACCCAGTGTAATACCCAACAAAGAACAAAAAGGTTCGGCAGGGTCGATGGAAATCAAAACTTCGTGGCGGATACTGGACACAAGCAAAGGGGATATCCCCAGCCGGTATTATACAAGGGAAGCACTGATATATGTAGATGCTGATAATAGTGTAAGTGGCAAAGCTTTTACGATCAAAGCGCTAGTTGGGTTGACAGGGATGCATATTGTGCGTAAAACAGCACGTTTTACAACCTGGGTGTGGAGTACATTTGAGCATGTAGACAATACGCCCGACAATATGCAGGCAGCGCAGGATGAGGTAAAGCATCGATGGTCGTATTACAATACTTCCACGCTTGGGTTAACACCCAACCAGCCTGCTGCCTTTCAACCGGGAGATAATAAAACGTACAAGTTTGATTCTACGAAGCCTTATGCCAAACGTTATGCAGACTCGGTAGCAGGCGAACATTTTGGAGAAAAGGTGTATGGCACGCAAGCGCAACGGATGTATCCTATTTATTACAGGACGGAACAGGTTAACAAGGCCTGGCAAAATAAATTACAGGGTACGGTATGGGCTAATTACAAATTGATCGGCAGCCAGTGGACAGCCGCTGATCCTGGTGTTAAAAACAGTCCCAATGTGCCCAATTTCCTTGGGAATAGTAGCCTGGAAACCTTTCAGTTGATCAATGCCAGTTGTCTTACCTGTCATAAGGGTGCTGCCATTACTTATGGCAAGGAAACGATCTCAACAGATTTTAGTTTTATGATCGCTTTTAATGCGCAATAAACCGGAATTAGAAGAAGTTCTTTGATCAGGCAGGTTTTGTATCGCTGTGTACTGCTGAACGTTTGAGGCTTTACGGAAGGCGCCTTCGGCAAAGCCTGAAGAGCCAGCAGTTGAGTGAAGTAAGACCACCGGATCAAAGAACTTTATAAAGCGGTTGCCCGCGGTGCAACCTATCTACATCCATTGTTGCCCTGGGTGGGAGGCGCCAGCTTCCCTGCCACTTTGTGCAAAAATGGGCTGTTTTTGTGTTTAGTGCTATTAGCATACTCTATCTATACTGAAGGTATACTGAAGCTATACTGAAGCTATAGAGAAGCTATACTGAATGGTTACTGATTATTGATTACTCCGGGCTTTGTATATGCTTTACTGTTATCTTCTGTGCCTTGCTTCCGGTTCTTATCCTTTCTTCTCTTTTCTTTTCAGTAACACTGCAGGGCAAACGTACGACATAGGATATGCCATTTCCAAATGTGTTTTTGTCGTTTCGGCTATTTTATGTCGAAAGCGCTATAAATCGACGTAATTGACGTCGATTTATAGCCGAAACGACATAAACCGGCAATGGGGTATTGGAAACGGGTATCCTGATGTTGTATGTTTGTAATCGAAGAATGAATCGCGGATTGAATCGCAGATAGAATCGCAGATTAAGGGATTAAAGTGATTTCGCGAATTGAATCGCAGATACAAGGATTAAATGGATTTCACGGATTATGAACATTTGCTTCGTTGGATGTCTTTTGAGGGGTTTGGCGGAGTATACATAAAGAAGCTGATCGACTGTGTGGACGGGGCCCCTAAGCACGGTTGATGTATGAGGAGTGTTGTGCAACACTTGGGAATACCAGCTTGGAGCGACGAGCTACGAGCTGTGAGCCTTAGGAGTCAGCAGTCAGGTTTTAGGTATCAGCTATTAGCTTTTGCTTTTAGCGGCCAGGTTGGGCTATTAGCGGTTGGGTTTTAGCAGTTGGCCTTAAGGTTTCGCCATTAGCAGTTTGTTGATGGCTACCGGCTGAGGGCTATTGCCACTGGTTTTCATTTTGCTGCTGTGATCTATAAATAGCTTTGGTGAGCCAGCCACCAGGGCTCGACGGCACAAGTACGCCTGGCATAGTTACCGGGCTGTATACTTGCGGCAGGAACGTGGACAAGGGTCCGGATGCAGCGCGGAGTGGAAGGCAGGTTTTGGCCGGGACAAGGGCCTTGGCTTGAACTGTTAGGAGCTAACGGTTAGGTAGCCTGTTTTTCAACATGTCAATGTTTGGTAAGTATATACAGCAATGCATGCCATCACCTGTATTGACCTGGTGTTACTATGCAATGGCCCCGCTCGTGAGAGTGGGGCCATTTTTTCTTTAGGTCCGGGGCATTGGTGGTAGCTGCACCGGGGCGGTTTATTTTCTGGTGGTTAATTGTATGCTTTTCAGGTTGAATCCACCCTTATTCGCCAACACGCGAAACTGCAAGGCTTTACCTTTGAGGTAAAGGTATTGTGGTTTTGTAAACTGCCAGTGGTGTTCGCCGCCGGTATTGGGCACTATGATGCCTTCGCTTGCAGGCGTATCGCCGAGCAGTACGGTAATACGGCCGGTATCGCTGGTAGCGGACACGTTAAAAGAGATATCATACTTCCCTTCTTTTGGAACGTTAATGGTGTATTGCAGCCATTCTCCATCTTCGATTGAAAAGATCCATGGACCGGCGCTATCGGCCTGAATATCCACGCCATCATTGCGGTAGGTAGCTCCCCTATTACCGCGGGTATTAACACCAGGGGTATAATGGTAGCTGGCGGTATCTTTATCGTAGTAGGCAAATCCTTGTCTTCCCATATCAAAATCAACAGCCTGCAGAAGTGTATTCTTAGTTATGGTATGGTGTTTAAATGGAATAGTGGCAGTAGATCGTACCTGCCTGAACATGGCATCTATTACATCGGGATGTGGGATGTTGTTTTTGATCTTCAGGTTTTCCAGGAACTGCTGCAAGGTTTTCCAGGCTTCTTCCCCGGATGGCTTAGGTCCCTTGCCTGCCCAATAATCCAACAATTGCTGGTATCCGGCAGGGGTTGCAATTTGGAGTGGATTGTTCAGGCCCATTTTTTTGTTTTGCCACCAGGCCCAACCAATATCGTTGCTCTCAACCAGGTATATAGCCTCGGCAAACCAGGTGTTGGAATTTTCGCCCGACTCGCCCAGCCAAAGTGGAATATTGTGTTGATCGCGTAAGGCGAGAAAATTACGAATGGCATCGGTAGTGTTGAAATTACCATACTTATGAAAACTCAATACCATGTTATTGTCCCAAGCGGGCAATACGCCCCGGTAATTGTTGCCAAAGCCATTGCCTTCAATAATGATGATGTGTTTGGTATCTACTTCACGAATGGCCCTGGTAATATCGATCATCAGCTTACGCAAGGGTTCATTCTTTTTCTCGGAGGTACCGCGTACATCTTTGGGATCTTCAAACCCCCAGTTGGGTTCATTGATGATATCGTAGGCTCCTATCCAGGGTTCATTGACATATCGTTCGGCCAGTTTACGCCATAAGGCAATTGTTTTTTGCTGGTTGGCCTCACTGTCCCAGAGGGAAGGCTTAGCAGGGTCGCGGTCCGAAATATTCAGGTCGTTACCTTGTCCACCGGGAGCTGCATGAAGGTCGAGGATGAGGTAGATCTTATTGGCCTTACACCATTGCAGCAGGCTATCGGTCATAGCAAAGCCTTTATCGAGCCAGGTATTTTGTCCTGGCATTTTTCTTCTTCTACGGGTAGGGTGAACAGGTTATAATGTATGGGCAGGCGCATGGAATTGAATCCCCAGGCAGCCATGGAATCAATATCGGCCCTGGTGGTATGGTTGTCCAGCCAGGCTTTGTAGAATTGCTCCGTTTTTTCTTTCCCTACGACCTCTTCTATTTTGGCTTTGATGCGGTATTGCTGGCCAATATTGCCCAGTTTGAACATATATCCTTCCTGCAACATCCAGCCTCCGAGGCCCATACCACGCAGGATGACCTTTTCGCCTTTTCGTTGACGATGAGTTTACCATTTGTTTTGAGAAAGCCCTGACCATGGGTATGGAGGGACAAGAGTACTACGGCGAGAACGGAGATCAGTCTAAACATAAGTATCAGGGTTAACGTTTTTTTAGAAAACCAGGGCGTTTTACCAGGGTGGGTCGTTCTGTATGGGTGGGTCGCCCTACAGCTACTTTCGTCCCCCTTCGACAAGCCCGGGGTGACAATAGAGAGGCTTACCAGATATAGGTGGCGATGGCCCCGGCATTGAGTGTTGAAGAAAATGCTTTCTTTTTATACTGTACTTCAAAGCTGGCTGTTTCTTTACCATCATTAAGTACAATGAGTACGGTTTTGCCCTGTGGGTTCCTGAACGCTACATTGTGCAGGTTGCCCGTAATATTGGAAGCAATTCGTACGGAACCAGGACGTACAAATTTGCCGGCATGGGCAATGATATAATAGGCAGGATTGCGTTTCACGGTATCTCCATCAATGGTAACAGCACCCAGACAACGATCGCAGCCGCCACGGTCGGTATGTGGTTTTAACCGGGAGTTGGAAGACAGGTTCCACTCTATTACTGTGCGGCTCCAATTGCGTGAAGCTCCAATGATGAGGTTGCGCACATGTTCGGCAATATCCCGCTTGAGGTTACCGGGAGCGCCCACCCATTGTTCGGTAAAATAAAGGTTCTTATCGGGATGTGCTTCATGGACTTTTGACAAGGCCTCTATTTTACCGCCATATAAATGAAAGGCTGATCCATCGATGTACTTTTTGGCTTCAGGATCATTGAGGATCGATATGGGGTATTCGGGTTTATCGGCATTGTGATCATAAATAATGATCCTGGTGTCAATACGGGCATTTTTAAAGGCAGGGCCCAGGTGGTTCTTAACGAAAATAGCCTGGTCAGGGGCCAGCATCAATAAGCTGGGCGTATTACCGGGGTGGAGGGGTTCATTCTGTACGGTGATGGCATCTATGCGGATACCTTCGGCCTTCATGGCCTGGATGTATTTTACAAAATAGGTTGCATAAGCGCTGTAGTACTCGGGTTTCAGGTTTCCTCCCCTTGTGTCTTTATTGGTTTTCATCCATACGGGTGGCGACCAGGGAGAGCCCATGATCTTGATCTTGGGGAAGAGTGCCAGTATTTCTTTTACAATGGGTATTACTGCAATGCGATCATGGCCGAGGTCAAAATGTTCCATGGTGGTATCTATTTGTCCGTCGGGCAGGTCATTGTAGGAGAAAACTTTTTCGTCGAGATCAGAAGCGCCAATGCTCAGGCGCAGGTAACTACCGCCAATATTGTTGGCACTGGCGGTAAACAATTCAGTTAAGAGGGCGGTTCTTGTGGCAGGGCTCATTTGTTTCAGATGGCCGGCGCTGCCGCCGGTTAAGGCCCAGCCAAAACCATCTATCCGCTGGAACCTGGGACCATCGTCGACAGTGATTACTGATTGACCAGCCGCTTTTGAAGTAAAAGCAGGTTTGGCAGCTTGTTGTTGAAAAAGTATATTATTATCAGGATCGGTAAGCCATACATCCACTGGTCCTTTCTGTGCATAGGTTTGTAAACCCGCTGCCAATACAAGTGTTAATCCAATTGCTTTATAGGCTGTAATCATTACTATGTGGTTGGGTATGATCAATTATTTTATAACCAGGGTGCTGATGGAATGGGGCAAGGATTCGGTAGCTGCGGCATTGCCGTTCAACCACAAATGATAGGGTAGGTTTTGATCTGTTGTATTCATCACCACTACCACGATGCTTCCATCTGTATTTCTAAATGCTGTAGTTTGTAGTTGGGCCCTGCTGGAAGAAGCGCCGATCCTTTTGGCGCCGGGGCGAATGAATTTGGAGAAATGGCCTATATAATAGTAGGCATTGGTATAAATAAGTTTACCGGTTTGTGTATCGGCATGAACAGGGGCAAAACAAAAGTTGCCAACATGGTTAGGGCCTCCCTTTTCATCAAGGAGGATATTCCAATCGGTCCAGGCTACGGTACCATTGTTGAAATCGTTGATCATGGAGTAACCATATTTTTCGCCCAGGGACCAATTGTTGACGCTGTCGATATGGAATTTCTCTTTACAACCTTCGGTAAAGATGAGGTTCTTACCTGGGAAGGCCTGGTTAACAAGACGCAGGTTATCAAACTGCATGGGTCCGCCGGTCCAGGTTTCGTACCAATGGAAGCCAATGCCCCATACATATTTAGCAGCTTGTTTATCATTGAGGATAACACTGGCGCGTTGATACAGGAGATCGCGGTTATGGTCCCAGGCGATGAGTTTCTTATTACCCAGTCCTTGTTTTTGTAAGGTAGGACCCAGGTATTGCTTGATAAAGTCACGTTCTTCTTCGGCGGTAAAAATGCAGGACTCCCATCTTTGTTTGGCCATGGGTTCGTTTTGTACGGATAAGCCCCAGATGGGTATGCCTTTGGCTTCATAGGTTTTGATAAACTTTACAAAGTAGCTGGCCCATTGTTGTCTTGATTCCGGTTTTAACTTACCGCCCTGGATGATATTGTTATTGTCTTTCATCCAGGCGGGAGGACTCCAGGGGCTTACGTAGGTAGTGAGTTTTCCGCCCGCTGCCTGAATAGCCTGTTTAATAAAAGGAATGCGGTATTGTTCGTCGTGTGCTACGCTAAAAGATTTGAGTGCAGTATCATTGTCGTTGACATAGGTATAGCTGCCACTGGAAAAATCGCAGCTATGAATGGTAGTTCTTGCCAGGGTGTAGCCTATGCCTTTGTCTTTATCGAAATAAGCGCGAAGTAGTTCCTGTTGTTCGTTTTTGGGCAGTTTGGCAAAGGTTTCGGCCGACGCATCAGTGAGTGCTGCTCCAATTCCTATAAAAGACTGAAATGTGTTGGCAGGATCGATAAATACGCAAGGCTGGGTCTCCAGTGGTTGTTTAAACTCTTTAAAGGATAGCTGGGCATTTTGTGAAAGGCGCAGCTCAGATTGGCTGGCGGTGGTATAAACGGTAACCTTTTTCTGTGCCTGCACAAACAGGCAAGCGGGGACCAATAACAAGGCAAGCATTCTTTTCATCTGGCTAGTTATAAATTTTTAAGTGATCTAAGGGCATTCAGTTTCTGTAAACTGATACAATCCAGGCTTTCAAAATTCCGGCATCCATTAGGATTAATCATTCGCTTTTGACGACCGGGGCCCGGGAGTTGACAACAGGATTTATCCTGCTTACAACAGCTTGAACAATGAAAGGTCAAAAGTGCTGATTTACAAGGGTTGACTCCAAATTTAATACTACGCCAAAACCACTACAGTTTAAAAATTAAACATTGACTATCAGCCATTTATTATTACGCCAGGTATACTCCTGCTACGCTGGCGGCTGATCGGGACATTACAACCTGTAATTTCATGGCACTGTAATTTGAAAGGAATGGGAAAATTCATCAAGTTGTTTTTTATTGGGTTCAAGGGTTTCACCATGCCGGCTTGTTGGATGAGTTTGATGGTTATGGTATATGGCGCTGGTTTGAGAACAGGGCTTATACGAGGCTTTTCCGGAATGCTATTTTCTGGGCGGCAGAGAGTCGGGAAGACAGAATGTCCGGAAGTCGGAAAGACAGAAAGCCTTGAAGAAAGGCTACAAGACAAAAAGAGTCGGGAAGACAGAAAGTCCGGAAGTCGGAAAGACAGAAAGCCTTGAAGAAAAGCTACAAGACAAAAAGAGTCGGGAAGACAGAATGTCCGGAAGTCGGAAAGACAGAAAGCCTTGAAGAAAAGCTACAAGACAAAAAGAGTCGGGAAGACAGAATGTCCGGAAGTCGGAAAGACAGAAAGCCTTGAAGAAAAGCTACAAGACAAAAAGAGTCGGGAAGACAGAAAGTCCGGAAGTCGGAAAGACAGAAAGCCTTGAAGAAAGGCTACAAGACAAAAAGAGTCGGGAAGACAGAAAGTCCGGAAGTCGGAAAGACAGAAAAGCTACAAGACAAAAGTAGACATCTAAACTGAAGGACATTGAACTAAGGGCGAATGCAAGCACCGGATAATGGTGTGGTACATTGACCAGAAATAATTTAACCAGATAACGATACGCTAAAATGCTTTCTATGATCAAAACGCTTGCTATCCTTTTTCTTTTTTAACGATTTCCGCATTTGTTCAAAGTCAAACTCCTATTGCCAGCAAACCTGTAGTGATTGGTTATGTAGGCGGTTACAGGGGGCTTGTCAATACGGCGGTAATTGATGTCAGGAAGCTCACGCATATTAATTATGCTTTTGTAGATGTACAACATAACCGTGCCTTTTGACGAATGAGAAAACGGATACGGTGAATTTCAGGACGCTGAATTTATTGAAAGAACAAAATCCTGATCTCAAAATATTGATCTCCATCGGGGCTGGACCTGGAGTAAGAATTTCTCCGACGCTGTACTCACTGATACGAGCCGCCGGGCATTTGCGATCTCTTCAGTTGGCATCATGAAAAATATAAGCTGGATGGGGTTGATATTGATTGGGAGTACCCGGGCATGCAAGGTGACGGGAATGTATTTCGCCCGGAAGACAAGCAAAATAATACGCTAATGTTCCAGGCGATCCGGGAAGAGCTGACGAAGCTGCAACAGGAAACGGGCCGTTATTACCTGCTGACAACGGCTACCGCGGGTTCCCCCAAATTCCTGGAACATACGGAAATGGGAAAAGCGCAGGAATACCTGGATTTTGTGAACCTGATGACGTATGATTTTAGTTATAACGAAGCAGGGCATCATACCAATTTATTTCCCTCGGCGGATTATGACAAGGAAAATTCAGCCCATAAATCGGTAACCACTTATATGGCCGCCGGTGTTCCGGCACACAAGCTGGTAGTAGGGCTCGCTTTCTATGGGCGCGGAGGTGTAGTAGGCAATACTGACAATAACGGCTTCAAGCAAAGATCAATGGGCCCTTCAGGGTAGGTGGCTACTCTTATATTAAAGACAGCCTGATAAATAAGAAAGGTTTCAAGGAATACTGGGATAAGAAGGCCAAGGCTCCTTACTTATTCAATGCGGAAGAGAAAAAGTTTGCCTCTTTTGACAATGAGCGCTCTGTGAAGTATAAATGCCGGTATGTAAAAACACAAGTTGGGCGGGGTCATGTTCTGGGAGTACTCTTCGGACCCTAAGTTATATTTACTGAATGCGATCAATAGGTATTTGTAGCAGACGCGTGGCGGGTGGTGTGATTGGTGTAGCTACCGGGTAATGGAGATGAGGTAGTCAAAAAGGTTGACCTCATTGGCCAGGCCCAATTTCTTCCGTAACCTGTAACGGCTGGTCTCCACACCGCGAATGGAGATGTTCATCAGTTGGGCGATCTCTTTTGTAGATAAGCTAAGACGCAGGTAGGCCGCGAGTTTCAGTTCAGAGGCGGTGATCTCCGGACAACGCTCTTTGAGCTTGCGGAGATAATTGGTGTGAACAGTATCGAAGTGATTGGCAAATTGCTCCCACTCGCCATCGTGATCCAGTTCTTTATCGAGCACGCGCATGATCTTCTGAAATTCCTTACTGCCCTTGTCGGTACCACTGCTGCTCTTGTATTGTACAAGGTCTTCCTTTAAGCGGGATAGTATTTCCATTTTGCGGACAAGGCTCATGGCGGATGATGCCAACTCGGCATTCTTGTGACCTATTTCAGCTTCGAGTTTCTCATTTTCCAGTTGTATGATCTGCTTTTCGCTTTTGCCAATTTCCAATTCGTGCTGTACCTGCAGTTGGCTTTGTTCTTCGGCATACTTACGCTGTTGCTCCTGCAGTTTCAACTGCTGGAGACGTTTGTATTTTTCCTGCTGGCGTTTGTAGAAGATATACAGTAAGCCGAAGAGTAAAAAGGCAAAGAGCAGATAAGCCCACCAGGTTCTATACCAGGGTGGGGATACGTGGAATGACCAGGTTGCGATGGCGGATTCATTATCGGCCGACTGGCGGCATTTTACCTGCAAGGTGTAATCACCCTCTGGCAGGTTGGTATATTCTTTTTCTGTTTTTTTGATCCATTGTGACCATTCCTTATCAAAACCTTCGAGGTAGTAACTGTACTCGGTATTTTGTTCCTGTCCATAAACGCTGGATGCACATTCAAAATGGAGGGAGTTATCGCTGTATTGAATGAGGGGCCCCGGAGTGGTAGCAATGGTGTTTCCATAGCCGCCAAAAATGAGGCCTTCTTTTGGAGTGACAGACCGCACGATCCTGATGCGTACCTGTAAAGGATGAATATTTCTTTTGTACTGCGCGTAGTTGAGGTGGATAAACCCTTTTTCGGCAGCAATGAGCACATTGTTGCTATCGATCACGTTAATGTTCTCAAAACCACTGCCCATTACTTTGTCATCAATTTCGGCAATGTAGGTGATGCGCGGTTCTTTAGCCGACCGGTCGACTATACCAACTCTTTTATCACGGCAAAACCAAATATTGCCAAACTGGTCTTCTTTCAGGTAGCTTAAGGGAGCAGCCCCAAACAGGTTTTCCAGGGAAGCTGATCTAATAAAATCCTTTTCGGTATTGTTGTATTCAAAGATGCCATTATCGGAGGTGAGTACCAGTTGATCACCCAATTTGTACAGGTGGTTGTGGTTGGCCGACAGGATGCCTTTTTATCCTGGTAATTGATGGCAAAGGGTTGTCCCTGGGCATTGAAAGCTACTTTGTATAAGCCTTTGTAGGGATGGGCTATCCAGATCGTGTCTTTATTAATCGCTATATAACGGGCAGATTCAAATTGGGCATGAATGACGGGATTGGTAAAGCCGGCGTTGTTATAGTTATAAAAGTTGATGCCGTTGTAGGTGCCTGCAATGATTACGGGCGATGGCAGGGTATTGTACAATGGCTTAAAGGTCCAGAAACCTGTTTTATCGTCAATCACGCTGATCTTATCATTCTCTACCTGGTATGCTCCCCTATTGTGGGCCAGCAGTAGTTGGTTGTTGACTGAGGAGAGGCCCCATACCTGCCCTTCTGTTTTAGGAACAAATTCAAAGGTGCCGGTGGAATAGCTAAAATCTTTATTACCGGACGGGAGGTTTACTTTGTAAAGTCCGGTAGATAAGCCAAAGTACAATTGATCATTGTGAAAAATGGATGCATAACCAGCATTTCTGTCTTCCCCATCAGGAAAAATGTTCTTGATAGCATTGTTGTAGGTAACGAGGTCAATGCCATTATCGAGGCCCAGCCAGAGGTTTTTATCGCGGTCTAATTTGATGCTTAATATATTGTTGCTTTGGATCCCTTCTTTTTAGAGAACCGCTGGATAAATTCTCCTCGTTTGTTGATGACAATACAACCTACAATATTGGTTACGAGGGCTATCCGGTCGGGTGACAAAAGGCAAGCGCTGTAGATATTTTTGCCAATGATGCTTTTATACCAGGGGCGTCGAACCTGGAAACGGTATCTTTTTTAAGCAGGAACAATCCGTGATTGAGGGTACATAGCAGGGTGCTATCATTGCCAATGGGTAAAACGGTAGTCAGGCGTACATCGTCAGGTAAGGCTCCCACTTTGATAATGGGTTGCCATTCACCCCTATTATAGGTAACCAGTTTATTGGTAAACTCCCAGGCAATGAGGCCAGCAGGAGTAATACCCATGAATGCCCAATCAATGCTTTTGTGTACGGTAATTACATTGCCTTCCAGCTCGAAGATCCTTTTATTGGATCGAAAAAATACGCGTTGTTGCCAGATGCAGATATTCCAAACATCTGCAAAATCATTGCCGGGCTGGGAAACCAGTTTTTTGAGTGAGGTATATACCAGTTCGCCATTCTTTGCCGGAGCGAAGTAACCAAACTCTCCTTGCCCGCCTACATATATTTTATTGCTGTCGCCAATGGCCAAAGATCTTACAATGGTACCTCCCGGCAAAGGGTAAGTTCTCCACGAGGTACCATCAAATACGAGTAAGCCTTTGTTGTTGGCAAAATAAAGAAGGCCATTTTGATCCTGGCCGATATTCCAGTTCTGGTTGCCGGCGTTGTAGGCCTGCCGGGAGTAATTTATAATGGCGGGTATGCCAATGGTATTTTGAGCAAGGGGCAAATGAGCAATGGACAATAAGGCAATTAGTGATATGGCGTATCGAATCTTGAACATAGTATACTTAGGGCAACAGGTACAGGCTTCGCCGGGCCTGAATAAGAACAGCCCGACAGCCATGCTGTAATATGCCCATGAAGTTAAAGATCACCGATTGATTTTAGCAACTATTTATTAAATATGAGGGTATTTGCCTGATCGATCTCATCCTGGGTGATGGTATGGCCCATATTGGGATAGACCTTTTCGGTAACGTTGGCATTCATATCCCTGAGGATGTTGGAAGTAGCATAAACACGTTCAACAGGCACGTGCATATCAGGATCAGAAGTACCTATGAATATGGGGGTATTTTTGAAGTCGCCTGTGTAATGGTCTTTGTAAATCCTGTCGCCTATTAATCCACCGGTAAAGGCTACTACGCCGCCATAGCGGGAAGCATTGCGGGCAACAAATTCCAGGGTAAGGCAGGCTCCCTGGGAGAAACCAAGGAAGTAGAGCTGCTTTTCGGTAAAGCCCTGTGCAATGAGATCATTTACGAGATCCTGCACTACAGAAAGGGCAGAAGAAAGGTAAGGTTCATTTTGTTGTAAGGGGGCCATGAAGGAATAAGGATACCAGGTGTTGTCAGTGGCCTGTGGCGCAAGCAGGGCATAATCTTGCAGGTGGAGGTGTTGAGCCAGGGAGTGTATATTCTCTGCTGTTCCACCCCGGCCATGGATCATGATCAAAACCTTTTGGCTTCGGATAATTTCTTTCCTGCTGTTAGAATATCTTTCTGATGCATAATTGAAAATCTTTCAAGGTGAGAAAACATACCTGTGACAAAGCCAGCCGCTTTGAAATAGGCGTCACTGGCCGGAGGCCAGCGACAGGGAGATCGAATGGCCAATTACACAGATCAGTCCGGGTATTGCTGAATTAAGAATAATAGTCTTTCAGGTTCAGGGATACGGGCGTAAGTGTTTGCTCCAGCCGGGTACGGTTTTTCTCAAACTGGGGAGGCAGTTTGAGTGCTTCGCCCAGGTGTTCTATATTTTCGTCGATGGCAAATCCTGGTCCTGCGGTGGCTACTTCAAACAATACGCCACCTGGCTCTCTGAAATAGATGGAGGTGAAATAATTCCTGTCGAGAACAGGTGTTGGGTTCAACATCCGTTTTATTATCCTGGTCCTTACTTCCTCCTGGGCGGTTCTGTCGGGGGTACTGAATGCGATATGGTGAACGGTACCACTGCCTCCCAGTCCTTTCAGGCTATCGGGCGAGCAAATAATATCCACATAGTTACCGGGCGCATCATTGGCTGCAAAGCGGAAACGATTAGCTTTTTCTGCTATCAGGGTGTGATCCAGTTGTTCTGTCAACAATCCGGCGGTACGCTCATACCCTTCTTCCCATATTTCCACATTGTAGAACCCTTTGATGGCATGTTGGGCAGGTATTATACCATTGCTATAAGCGGGCCTGGCATCTTTATCATTGAAGACAAGCTCCAAACCCAATCCATCGGTATCTTCAAAATAGACTACTACTTCGTCTTGAAAACGTTCTTCGGGCTCTTTGTAGGGGATCCGGAATTTCTTCAACCGGTTAAGCCAGTAATCAAGTGAAATAGCAGGCACAGAGAAAGTGGTGGTATTCAGCATGCCCTTTCCATGACGGCCTCTTACCAATCCCTGGTAGGGGAAGAAAGTAAGGATACTGCCGGGGTGACCTGCTTCATCGCCATAGTAGAAGTGGTATACTTCGGGGCGTCGAAATTCACTGTTTTCTTTACCATTCTCACACCCAGGATGCCAGCATAGAACTCCAGGTTCTTTTGAGCATCTCCGGCAATAGCGGTAACATGATGAATACCTGTTATTAATTTTCCCATTCGCTGAAGGTTTTACTGTAGTACGGGTAATTGTTTTTCGATGTCTTTCCGCATGGGTTCATATTGTGCGGGCAACCTTAAATTGGTCCCTAATTCCGCTACTGATTCATCGGTAGCAAAACCGGGGTTATCGGAAGCTACTTCAAACAATACACCACCTGGTTCACGGAAGTACAAAGAGAAGAAATAATTACGATCTATTTTAGGCGTGATATTAAAACCACGTTTTTCAATCTTTTCCCTGAACTCCATGAGTATCTCATCATTGGCCACGCGGAAGGCTACGTGGTGGTTGGTACCACCAGCTACCTGACCTGTTTTCCCTGCGGATCTTCAATAATATCTACGATGGCGGCATTCTCCACCGCATCTGTGATAAACCTATACCGGTTACCTTGCTGCTCCAACAATTTATACCCGAATATTTCGGTTAACACAGCCACTGTACCCTTGATGCTTTTAAGGGTCAGGGTAATGCTGTGAAAGCCTTTTGTAGCGGCCTGTTCTGAAACATCGGCAGTAGTCCAGGCTTTCCTGGTATCCACCGCTTTGGGAACAGTGAGGCTAAGTTGCAAACCATCAGGGTCCTGGAAAGGAAGGTACAGTTCACCAAACCTTTCGCCGGCAGGCTCTTGTTTTACTTTATATTGATCGAACCTATCTTTCCAAAAGTCGAGGCTGCCTGTGGGAACGGAATAACCGATCCCGGTGGCCATGCCTGTTCCGGCATAACCTGCTGTAATACCTTCCCAAGGGAAGAAGGTAAGGATGGTACCAGGGGTACCTACCTCATTGCCATAGTAAAGATGGTAGGTTCCCGGATCATCGAAGTTCACTGTCTTTTTACCAATCTTAAACCAAGTACCCTGGTATAAAAGTCAAAATTACGTTGGGCATTACCTGCTATGGCAGTGATATGGTGCAAGCCCAATATGTTGTTGTTCATAAAAACTCCTTATGAGCTACTGGCTCTTTTACGCTTGTTTGATTAACTGGAACTCACCTGCAAATTTCACTTCATCGCTTACTACCACATTACCCGCTTCTGTTACAGCGCCCCATCCCAGTCCAAATTCTTTACGATTCAATTTACCTGTTACGGTAAAACCGGCTTTGGTTTGCCCATAGGGGTCAACGGTGATGCCTCCAAAGTCAACATTGGCAATCACATTTCCGGTAACACCTCTAAGGGTCAATGCGCCTTGTAGTTTACCTTCTTCTTTGGTACCGGTATATTTAATACCACTGAACTTAATTTCTTTGTACTCGGAAGCATTAAAGAAATCGGCTGACTTCAGGTGGTTGTCTCTTTGCTCATTGTTGGTATCAATAGAATCTACATCGGCTGTAAATTCAATTTTAGAGGCATTGACAAAGTCATCACCTTCTGTTTCCACTTCGAGGTTAAACTTTTTGAAATAACCGGTTACGGTGGTGATCATCAGGTGTTTTACTTTAAACTGAATTTCACTGTGTGCGGGATCAAGTATCCATTTAGTCTTTGACATGTTGTGTTAATTTATTGATTATCAATTTATTTGTTTGTCATATTGACTATACAAAGTTGCAACATTAATCTAGTTCAGGGAATAGCTATACGGCGGAAAGAGTTGTACATATTATGGAATCGCTGATTGATCGCTGATTATACGGATCAAAAGGGATTATACGGATCAATTGCGGGTTATACGGATCAGGTACTGATTTCAGGGATCGGCAGCTCTTTCGCAAGCGGGCATTGAGGCTACGGGGTTTGGCGCAGTGTTGTTTGAGTAAAAATACAACAAGCGGGCATAAGGCAAGAGGGGGCAGGTTGAGGGATCGGGAAATGAGTGGGATACTGCAAAAAGATTGCCTGGGGGCCCGGGGCGGATTATTGGGTGAAGTGTACAGGCTGGTAAGGAAATCAGGATAGCTTAAGCAGTTGCACATCGCAATGAAGTGTTACTTCATCGGAAAGGAGCAGTCCCTGTTTATCAATAAACTGGTTCCAGGTAATATTAAAATCTTTTCGGTTCAGGGTGGTATCCAATGTAAACCCGGCTTTTGTGTTGCCCATGGGATCGGGACAGGAGCCTACATGCCTGGCCTGGAAGCTGATATTTTGTTCGACTCCTTTAATGGTCAAAGTGCCGGTAGCTTCGAGCAGGTCACCCCGGGTGATCACGTTATTTGATTTCCAGGTGATAACAGGATGGTTGGCAGCATCAAAGAAATCGGCAGACCTGAGGTGGGTATCTCTTTCTTCGTTGCCGGTATAGATGGAGTTGGTATAGATGGTCAATTGAATCTGGCAGGCATTAAAGTTATCTTCGGTTGATACTACAGATCCTTCAAACTGTGCAAACCACCCTGAAACAGGTGTAAGTAACAGGTATTTGGTATCGAACCGTATCCTTGAATGGACGGGGTCGATTACCCAAACAGCTTCCTTATTTATCTCTTCCATACACGAAACCTTTAATACTTAGGGTACGATACCTGCTACCTCATTGAATAGTGAATATAATATGACCATAGGCTGTAGCCAAATTTTGATTTATAGATACAAAATTATGGTTGGGCGAAAATGTAATCAATTGATATATGCAGGGAAGATATGTACATTTTATCGGGTAAATTAATAATCCAATTGCCCAAATACGCCATTTTTATAATCTTCTATGGCCTGCTCAATTTCTTCGGGTGTGTTCATTACGTAATTGTCTTTGGCAGCCACGGGTTCATCCAGGGGTTCGGCCGAGAGAAAGAGTACCTGTGCCTCTTCGGTGGCCTTTACTGTAAACCCGTGGCCTTCTTTGTTAAAAACAATGAGGTTATGAAGTGGAACGGTTTCGTTATCATTCACCAGAACTGTTCCTTTTATTACATACAATAAAGCCCAATAACCGGGGTAGCAGGAAATAATACCTGTCTGCCCGGTGCAATCTCTCCTACTACTGAGATAACGGGGGTAAAGTTTTGAATGGGTCCGGCTTGTCCGTCATATTCCCCACTTGCCAGCCGAAGGTGTACGCCCTCCTGCTGCAATACCTGGGGTAATTGTTCTTTCCTGGCGGACTGGTAAAGGGTTTATCCCATTTATTGGCACGAGGGGCATTGATCCAAAGTTGAATGAGTTCCTGTACGCCGCCATTTTGCTGTACCTGCTTTGTGGGGCCTTCGCTATGAAGAATACCCTTACCTGCAAACATCCACTGCACATCGCCTGCTTTTATGGTTTCGTCGTTGCCTGTATTATCGCGGTGAAAACCTTCCCCCTGCAGCATGAAGGTGTAAGGTGAAAAGCCGCGATGGGGATGGGATGGATCCGTAGCTCCTGGCCTGCTTCTACTACTGCAGGGCCTGCATGGTGTAATACAATGAAAGGATTGGCAAAGCGGAAGTCTTTATGTGGAAGGGGCTGCCTTACGGTTTCTTCTTCGGTGATCTTTTTTTCACGGCCATATAAGATATGCTCAATCTTTTTCATATTGTAATCGATTGAATGAGCAAAGGTACAATATACGGACAGGTATATGATTGCCAAACAGCGGAAAGAGTTGTATATATCATGGATAGGGGAACATCAATACCCCACGGTAAAACGCTGCCGGCTGTGATGTGGTGTTTCGGCCTCCTCCAGTACGGCCACAGCCAGGTCATCAACTGACATGGTGCTCCTTCCCTGGTCATTGTATAAGGGGTGATGGGTGCCTGTTCTATAAATGGCAGTACGCGTACCTGGCTTTCTAAAATCTCATTCCTACTACAACGAAAGGTAACCATCCTTCGCTGGAATAGCCAGCTAATGCACGTATCACGATCATTTGTGCCGGTGCAAAGAAGAGGCCGCCCCCACGCCGTTGTGCCATTTGTTGGAATGTTCGTCTTTTGCCAAACACGGCCAATGTCATAAAAAGCAACCATACCCATGATGCCAGGTAATACATAGCCGCCGATATCGGTGAGTTTGAGGCGCAGTTCCAGGTTATTGTACAGGCTGTGGTCGCCTGAAAAACGGTATTGCCGGTAACCCAACAGGTTTTCATGACCGCCCAGGGTAACGGATTGGTAGAAAGTAGTTTTGCCCACTGTTACGGCTCCCCCTATTCGATTTGCCAATACCATGGTACCTTTGCCATTAAGGGGCATATAGAAAGCTATTTCAGGGATCAACTGGCCAAAGGATTTGGAATAATTGTTCAATCCGGCAAACCCCTGTACACGGACATTAATATAGGAGCCCCAGGCGGTAAGAATAGGATTGTTCCTTTTATCATTGATGTAGTTGACAATAAGACCGGCATGTGCTTTATCATCTGCTATGGTGGCGCTGTCATAAGAGCCAATCAGGGCAGTATTTTCAATGAACCTGCCTTTATTTCCCTCATCATCAAAACGGTAAACCTGTGCGGCAGGTCCTACGCTGATGCTGCTGCCGGTTCTATTGCCCCAGCGCAAAGCTGCATAAGCCTGGTAGGTATTGAAACGGGTACGGTAGTATTTTTGAAGTTACCGGTTTTATTAAATTCAGACTCATTGCCGCGTCCAAAGAAATTGATGGTATTGTTGGGGGCTTTGATCAATGCTTCGGTAATGATACCGGCTTTACCCAGCACCTGTATCCATTCGCCTTTGTAATCGATCTTAAAGGCATCGGTGGAGAAGGAATGTGAAACCAGTAATTGCTGAACACCTGAGTACTGTGCTATTTTGGTATATGGCTTTTGCGGAAGCCCTGCTTGCGCACATGTCTGAAACCAGCGCCTAATAAGAAGCCATCATCGACGTTGAGGCCAATGGAGGCGAGGGGTTGGGTAATATTGTACAGGTCAACAGGGTTAAAACCAGTATGGGCGCTGTCGTTGGCCAGGCGCTTCCGAAGTCTGTTCACATGGCCTGTATAGGTAGCATTGTCTTTTCTTTCGTAGAGTTTTATCCGCCCGCTACCATCGGCTACCTGGTAGGTTTTGCTGCCTTCTCCACCAATAATGCGCAGCTTCACGTCATTGTTGGTACTGTTGATGCGTACGCTGTCATTGCCTTTGGAAAGGTAGAGGCGTATTTCTTTGGTGTGGGCGGGATCAAAGGTTTTTTTAAACAGCAGGTCTTCGGATTTCCTGCTTTTGGACAGTTTATTGATCTGTACGGTGATGCCAGTTCCGGGTGCATCAGTGATCTCTACGAGTTCATGTTTATCGGTTACTTTAATATCTACGATCTTATTGAGGAAGTTATAATACCTTTTCATGGCCCCGGGCAGGTTATCTCTTCTGTCTTTGAATATTTTCAGGAATTGATCATGGCGGAGTTGATAGGCTGAGGCGGGCAGGCGTTTCAATCCTTCTTCCAGGACTGAATCGGTTACTGAAGCCACAAATTCGTTGGTAATGCGCATCCAATCTTCATAGCTGAACTGTACGAGGAACCGTCCATTGAGGGCCCTGCTTTCCCAAAGAATCCCTTCTACATTGTGGTAATTGCTGGTGAAACCCTGCAGGAAAGGGAGTAACCAGCGCCATTTGGCCATGCCGGGAATGACGCCCTGGTTGGTATAAAACACCTGGTCACGGTCGCGGGGAATGGCTTTGTATCTTTTGCCTTTGCCGTCTTTTTTCGGGCAACCAGCGCCATTGGTCCTCATGGCGGTCCCAATCGCCTATCAGGAGGTCGAGCATACGGGCGCGCAGGTACAAGGTGCTATCGAAGCTATTGTCGTTGTCCTCATCCATTTTGCGGCGCATCTTGGGGTATTGTCGGAATTGCCGAGTGGTTCCCTTTCTTCGAGCAGGCATAAGGTATTGGCAAAAGTATTGGAATAGATACCCAATGCGGTATCGGGGGCTACCCAGCCAATGATGGGGTTGGAATGAGGGATACCCAGGTGTTTGGCAATGGGGGTACCACCATTGCCCCATAAGGGTAATTAGAAGACATGTTATCGGAAAGGAGGTCTTTTACAAAGGTTTCGCGCAGGGCTTCGGGTAATAATACATCGGGGTATTTTTCAACGCTTCTCAATGCCCATTCTTTGCCGTCCTTATCCAACAGGCGTAATGATTTGGATTGGTGGCCACCTCCCAGGCGGCTGGGCTTCAGTCCACCTTTCACTTCAGAAACGCGAATAACTGGGAAGGTGGTAGGGGTAGCATAATCTTTCCGGTAGTTTTCACCAAAGAGCCAGCGATGGAAACGTCCCACGCTATCGAACCGGGCCAGGGGTACTACGGTGATGCTATCCCGGGGGTGGCATTAATAGTCAACTGTTCGTTCCCGGCCACTTTTACATAAGGTTGGGTATAGGTGAAAGAAGGGGTAAGGGTGTTGCCGGTTTGTGTATAATAGGTGAAGCGCAGGTTATTGTTGGTAAGGAGGTCGGCGGTTACAAAACCTGCCAGGGTGGAGGAAAACAAGGAATGTTTACCCTTTCTGGCATAATTTCTTTTAGCCCCTGCCCCACTTACTACCTGCACCTGATCGCTTTTAATGAATTGGAGTCCGTGTTCATGGCCTGCTACATGGACCAGGTTGGGAAAACGGCTGGCAATGGCATCTATTTTCCTGATCATGGTTTTGTATAGGGGGTGCCCCATGTCTTCGGGGTTCGCAATGGCCTTCCTTAAAATGGGGTAGAGAGAGCCTACCACAGGTAGCGGAATGAATAGGTTTTTATTGATAGCGGTAAAGGGGAAGAGGTGATCCTTCCAGGAATAGTAACCGCCGTGATGGCCATAAGATTGAAAGGGATGGTGATCGGCCAGCAGGATCATTTTGTACCGGTTCTTGTACAGGAGTTCCAACATGCGGGCAGTTACATCTTCTTTGGTGCGGCAGTCGCAATCGGCATCGGGGTTGTCTTTTTATAGGGGAATAACCACCATTCGCTGTCAAAAGCAATTATGGTGAGGTTGTTATCAATATTAATTTCAACAGGATCGGGGCATCCATCGGGGTACCATTTTGAGGAGGGGGTCGTTTTGCTGATCGAGAAAACTCCACTGGCTTTTATTTTTGCCAGGCCATTTACACCCATTCTATCCCAATCATGGTTGCCCGGCACAAAGTAAACGGCAGCGCCATTGGTGCGCATGGGTGTATATTGGGAGCGCAAGATATCCTGTGTTTGTTTTTCGTTTTTAGAGCCAGGCAGCTCCATACCTGTAGGGTAAATATTATCACCGAGGTACAAAACGGTTGTTTTGTCCTTCATGACCATTCCTGCGGCCAGGGGTATTACCTGTTTTTGTTCTTTACTGATCTCACCGGCATCACCGATCAGGATGATGCGGTGAACAATGCTGTCCTGTGCATGGGAGAGGAAGGGAAGGCAGGATAACAGCAGAAAATATAGATAGTGTTTTTCATGTCAGTTAGTTTAAGAAGTACAAGCTGCGAGCTTTGAAATACAAGCTACGAGCTGTGAGCTGCGAGCTGCGAGCGAAAGGCAAGCGGTGAGCTTTTAGCCTCTAGTGGTTTGCCTTTAGCGATTAGCCAATTACTCTAATATAACAAAATTAAGATACGAATAGGTGTTATAGTGCTTTGTTCTTCAGGTAATGATAAATCGCTTCCTGGGAACGTGTATTTTCTATGGCTTCTGGTATGGGTTGGTTTTGGAGGCGGTTATCGAGTTGTACGGCCTGTTGGGTGTCTTTCCATTGCAATGCTATGAGGTGTTTCAATTCGTTTTGGAGGTCTTTATCATATACGGGAAAACAAACTTCTATGCGCCGGTAAATATTCCTATTCATCCAATCGGCAGAACCCAGGTATATTTCTTCCTGGCCGCCGTTGTGAAAGATGAACAGGCGACCATGTTCCAGGTACCGGTCAACAATACGCCGCACGGTAATATTTTCACTCATACCGGCTACGCCTGGCATCAGGCAGCAGATGCTTCTTACCAATAAATGAACCTCCACGCCAGCCTGGGATGCTTCATACAGTTTGCTGATGAGGGTCTTTTCTTCCAGGTTGTTCAGTTTGATCACCATTTTTGCGGGCTTGCCCTGCCTGGCCCAAGCTATTTCGCGGTCAATTTTATCTATGAAAGCAGGCAGCAGGTTGAACCGTGCTACCAGCAGGTGATTGAATTTAATATTGGCATTGGCCGATTTTTTTCTGGCTTAGGAATACAAAGAGTTGTTCCATCTCGCTCAGCATGGCATAATCTGACGTGAGCAGGATATGGTCGGTATAGAATCGGGCGGTACTCTCGTTCAGGTTGCCTGTGGCCAATAATCCGGCATAGTATATGCCAATTTTATCTTTTCGTTTTACCAGGGCGATCTTGGCATGTACTTTCAGGGATGGTTCGGAGTAGATGATCTTCACGCCGGCGGCTTTCATTTGGCGGGCCCAGCGGATATTATTGGCTTCATCGAACCGGGCTTTCAGTTCTACGAGTACGGTTACCTGCCTGCCATTGCGGGCAGCACTGATGAGGGCATGGACGATCTTTGAGTCATCGGCTACGCGATACAGGGTTACATAGATCTCTGATACGGCAGGATCAATAGCGGCTTCATTGAAAAACGAAGTACGGTATTGTACGATTGATAGGGGGTATGGATAATGAGGTCTTTGGCAGCAATGGTATCAAACAGGGAACGGGTCTCTGAGGCAGCTGCATGCATGACAGGTGGCCAGGGCTCGTATTGGGCCACTTTATTATTGAGCGGCAGGAAGCCAGGTCTTTCAGGTTGTGGTAAGCGCCTCCTTGCACTATGCTGGCATTGGCGAGGCCGAAATGAGTGATCATAGCATCCAGGCAAGGGTCGGGCAAACCAGGCTGAAACAGGAAACGGGTGGCAAAGCCATAATCGCGTTTCATGATCTGCTTTTCTATTTTTTCGGCCATGTCTTCTTCAAAATCGTCTTCCAGATTTAGTTCGGCATCGCGGGTGATCTTACAATTCCAGGCTCCCGCCACGATGGCTTGTCTGAACAGGTAAGGCAGGTGGTGTTTGATGATATCTTCGAGAAAGACAATATAGGTGATGCCATGAAGGGTACAGGCTTTAAAACGGGGCAGTGAGCCGGAAGGAATATTGACTATCACATAATCCGACTCTTTGGCAGTATACTGTAATACAGCCACCAGGTATAATTTATTGTTGCCGGGGAAGAAGTCGGGCCTGATATTGGACAGGTAAACGGGTTGCAGGAAAGCCAATACCTGGGTAAAGAAGTATCCGGTAAGGCCCGGCAATACTTCTTCAGGAATGGGCTGGTTGTACAGGAGGCGGATCTGTTGTTCTTCCAATAAAGGAACAATCCCGGCAATGGTTTTACCAAATAGTTCCTGCTGCCGGTGGATGGTAGCTTTTGCTTCTTCGAGTGCACCGGTATAGATCTCTTCCTTGCTGGTTTTGGATCTATTGATCTTCTGTAATGCCATGAGGGCAGGCATACGAACGCGGTAAAACTCATCAAGATTGGAAGAATAGATGGAAAGGAATTTTAGGCGTTCACCCAAAGGTACAGTGTCTTTTGCGGCCTCCATTAATACCCTTTCATTGAAAGAAAGCCAACTGATGTCCCTGCTGAAGAAATTAGTTATCTGCATACAAAAGTTAAACCCGATGGGAAAGCTATTGTTTATGGATTGGTTACAAAGCTATATTACTCTCTGTTACCGACCATTGATAAACAGTGGGAAGATTTGTACATTTTACCTTTTTGAGCTACGAGCTTTGAGCTGCGAGCTACGAGCTGCGAGCTACGAGCTGCGAGCTACGAGCTGCGAGCTGCGAGCTACGAGCTGCGAGCTGCGAGCTGCGAGCTACGAGCTGCGAGCTACGAGCTGCGAGCTGCGAGCTACGAGCTGCGAGCTGCGAGCCGCGAGCTGCGAGCCGCGAGCTGCGAGCCGCGAGCTGCGAGCCGCGAGCTGCGAGCCGCGAGCTGCGAGCCGCGAGCTGCGAGCCGCGAGCTGCGAGCCGCGAGCCGCGAGCTGCGAGCCGCGAGCCGCGAGCCGCGAGCCGCGAGCTGCGAGCCGCGAGCTGCGAGCTGCGAGCTACGAGCTGCGAGCTACGAGCTGCGAGCCGCGAGCCGCGAGCTGCGAGCCGCGAGCCGCGAGCTGCGAGCTGCGAGCCGCGAGCTGCGAGCTGCGAGCTACGAGCTGCGAGCTGCGAGCTGCGAGCTGCGAGCTTCGAGCTGCGAGCTGCGAGCTGCGAGCTGCGAGCCGCGAGCCGCGAGCTGCGAGCTGCGAGCCGCGAGCTGCGAGCCGCGAGCTGCGAGCTACGAGCTACGAGCTGCGAGCTACGAGCTGCGAGCTACGAGCTGCGAGCTACGAGCTGCGAGCCGCGAGCCGCGAGCCGCGAGCTGCGAGCCGCGAGCCGCGAGCTGCGAGCTGCGAGCCGCGAGCTGCGAGCTGCGAGCTACGAGCTGCGAGCTGCGAGCCGCGAGCCGCGAGCCGCGAGCTGCGAGCCGCGAGCTGCGAGCTGCGAGCTACGAGCTGCGAGCTGCGAGCCGCGAGCCGCGAGCCGCGAGCCGCGAGCCGCGAGCTGCGAGCCGCGAGCCGCGAGCTGCGAGCTGCGAGCTACGAGCTACGAGCTGCGAGCTGCGAGCCGCGAGCCGCGAGCCGCGAGCCGCGAGCTGCGAGCCGCGAGCCGCGAGCTGCGAGCTGCGAGCCGCGAGCTGCGAGCTGCGAGCTGCGAGCTGCGAGCTGCGAGCCGCGAGCTGCGAGCTGCGAGCTGCGAGCCGCGAGCTGCGAGCTGCGAGCTGCGAGCCGCGAGCTGCGAGCTACGAGCTACGAGCTGCGAGCTACGAGCTGCGAGCTACGAGCTGCGAGCTACGAGCTGCGAGCTGCGAGCTACGAGCTACGAGCTGCGAGCTACGAGCTGCGAGCTACGAGCTGCGAGCTGCGAGCTACGAGCTGCGAGCTGCGAGCCGTTTGCTTCGAGGGAAACGGGAGTCGGCAATCGTCAATACGTTCGCTACATGGCGTTTGTTTGTTCAGTGGGCCGGATACTACCCTACCGGATGGTGAGTTCTTTCCGGAAACCGGAAAAACTGGTTCCTGAAACGTTTTTAAAGAACTTGCTGAAATGGGCCACATCGTCAAAGCCCAGGTGCCAGGCAATTTCCTTCATACTGGTATCGGACCAGGCAGCCTGCCTTTTGGCTTCCAAAACAATACGTTGTTGTATATGGTGGCTTGCTGGGAAGCCTGACACTTTTTTGATCACCTCATTGAGGTAGTTGGGGGTTACGGCCAATTGATCGGCATAATCGGCCACCATTTTTTTGGTGGTGAATTGTTGTTCAAGGAGGGAAAGGAACTTTTTGGCCAATTCAATATTCCTGGGCTGTTGAGCCTGTTGGTCGACGCCCTCAAACTGCCGGGTAAGGTAGATCAAGAATATTTTGAGGAACCCCCGCAGTATTTCTGACCTAAGGAGAAAGAAATTAGCATATTCCTTCATCATTTTAGCAACAATGCCTCCCATGTCATCGTCCATTTCACCGGACACTTTGATGACGGGAGAATGGGAGAAGGTATAAAAGAGGCCTGTATTGAAAAGGAGGTTAAAATTATCTTCATTGAGGCTTAGGAATTCGGCTGTAAAAGAGATGACATAGCCATCAATGGGTCCTTCTATTTTCAGTTGGTGTATTTGTCCAGGGGTAAGGCAATAAATGGTATTGTTTTCCAGCTCATACCTGTCTACATCAATAAAATGAACGCCAGTGCCGTTTTTCACCCAAATAATAACAAAGTAGGTATGCCGATGGGGCAGTTCATTTTGCTGGAACCTGTTTTGGGCGATCCATTCCATGGTGTGAATTTCAAAAGGAGCATTAGCCACTGATCTCCCAATTTCCAATAGGGGTGTTACCGCCATGAATGCCTGGATTTTTGAATGAAATTAGGTGAAAATCCCTTCACAAATTGAATGGACTTTTACCTAATCAGATGGTGTGGCCGGCATGCTCTTCGAGGTAGCTGCGAATATGTGTTGCAACACAAGCCACGGTAGTATCTAACTTATGGATGAGTTGTTCCAGGCGCAAGGAAGGCTGATGTTCGAGGGCGGTTCGTTCTATTTCAAGTATATCTTCTTTCAGGGATACAATGCCCAGGTTGGCCAGTATAGGTTTTATACGATGGGCGCAATGATGAATGGTAGCAAAATCATGGCTTTTATAGGCCATATTGATGGCGCCTACTGCGGCAGGTACTTCCTGCAAAAAGAGGTGCAACATTTTCTGTATGAAAGTCTGGTCGCCCTGGCCTATTTTTCCAGTTTGGACAGGTTATACAGGGGTGGCTCTACGGTTATTTTCGCGGGAAAGGCGCCAAGGGGCGGTTCTTTATCCAGCCAGTTGGTAATGATCCGGATCAATTCGTTTTCTTCAAAGGGTTTGGATAGGTAATCATTCATACCTGCGGTCAGGCATTTGTCGTTCTCTCCTTTGATGGCATTGGCGGTAAGTGCTATGATGGGGGTGGTGGTATCAATGGATTCCCTGATAATGCGGGTGGCTTCCAGGCCGCCCATGACGGGCATTTGCATATCCATCAGTACCAGGTGGTACTGATTGTTCTTTATTGCTTCGACAGCCTCTACACCATTTGCTACTTTGTATACGATTGCGCCATAATTGTTCAGGATCACGGTCGCTACCAACCTGTTCATCTCATTGTCTTCTACCAGGAGGATCTTTTTGCCATTTAATTTATTGGTGCCGGGGACTACTTCTTTTTTAATGGGCAGATCGGATTCGACGCCTCTTGTAAAGGGGATGGAGATGGTAATAACGGTACCAATGCCTTTTTCGCTCTTAACATCAATGGAGCCATTCATGAGTTGGGTGAGTTGTCTGCATATACTCATGCCCAAGCCGGTGCCGCCGTATTTACGTGCTACGGTACCGTCTTCCTGGTAAAATTTCCGGAAGATATTTTCCAGGAAAGCGGGCTCCATGCCAATACCTGTATCGGTGACCTTCACGCTAAGGATATCCAGCTGGCCTTTTCTATCGGCCAGGGAGCATGCTATGCGGACGGATCCCTTTTCTGTAAACTTGATGGCATTACTAATGAGGTTGAGCAAGATCTGATTGAGGCGATAGGGATCGCCCAGCAAAACGGGGTGTATATTTTTATCGATGGAGAAAGAAAGGCGGAGGCCTTTTTCTTCGGCCTTGTGTATCATCACGCGGGTGGCGCGGGTAAGGAGGTCATCCATTCTAAACCCGATGTGTTCAATAACGAGTTTGCCGGCTTCAATTTTGGAGATATCGAGGATATCGTTGATAACGACCAGGAGGTTTTCGGCTGCCAGGTTGATGGTATCGAGGTAAAGTAGCTGTTTGTAATCCAGTTTGGTTTTTCTCAACTGGCGGCCCATCCCCAGGATAGCATTCATGGGTGTTCGTATTTCATGGCTCATATTGGCCAGGAAAGCTTCTTTGGAGCGGGATAATTCTTCGGCTTGCCGGCGGGCATCTATCAGGTCATTTTCTAATATCTTCTGCTCTGTAATATCGAGGTGGATGCCGATGGAGCCTACAATTTTACCCAGGTCATTGTACCGGGGGCGCCGCTGATGAGCCACCAACGTTTTTCACCCATCCTGTTGTGTACCTGCATTTCGTAGGCATCGGCAATGCCTTCAAGGCGTGTCGCATTCTTTTCGGCTATCAGTAGTTGATCTTCCTCGCTCATGAACAGGGCTGCTGCATGTCGCCCATAGAGTTCCTGTTGTTTGAAGCCGCTCATTTCGCAGAATGACTGGTTAACGAACAGGATCCTGTCTTCCAGGTCTACTTCAATCAATCCAAAGTTCATGTTGGAGATGATTCCCCGGTATTTTTCCTCATTTCTCCGCAGGAGTTCTTCGGTGTTCTTTTATCGGTTATGTAGCGGTCATAATCGGTATAGGAATCGCTCACAGCCGTTATGAAGGTCAGGAATCGCTGGTCGTTGAGCCACTCGGGGGCGAGGTACGTTTTATTTGGTTTTCAAGAAGGCGGTGCATATTCATTCCGGTCATGTTAGCGTTAATATGGTGATGGTCGATGTTTCATTGAATAGGTAGGGTGTACCGGGATTGTGCCAGTGCTTTGACCTCATGTGCCGGGAGTTGGGAAGCCCTTGTTTAAAATGGGCCGAAATGGTTGAATATCTGCTATTTATGCTACTAAGATACCTAAGAGTGGGTCTATGGATTGCCAGTAACAAATTAGGCTTTTTATCTAAATAGCGCGCCGGGCATAAATTTATTGATTTTTTTAATGGGTTGTCCGCTTATTGGGCAGTTGGAAGTTGGAGCCTCCAATCTATGGAGCGGGTCAAGTAATTCAACCATCCATTAATTAATTGTGCGTTTTGGATACTAATTTTGTGTTGATCGTATAAAGTCACAAATAACCCCTAACCGAAATTATGTTACATCGTATCCTTTTGTTGATACCGGCACTGGTGTGCCTGTATAGCGCCAGCCTGGCGAATGATTATGAAGAAGCCTGGAAGGCATTGCATAAAAATGATCGAAAAACAGCGAAAGCCTTATTGGAGAAAGCGATGCAGGAGTCGTCGACGAGTGTAGACGCTTACCTGACGTATGTGTACCTGCAAACTTTTGAAGGCCGGGAAACTGAAGTGAAAGACTTTATGTCCAGGATCTACAAAAGGTACCGGACGCCAACCCCTACCTCTATGCTCTCTGGTTCAATGAGGCGGTAATGGGGACCTACGGTAAGAAAAAACCGCACCATATGGATCTGTTGGAGAAGGTAATGGGTGATGGGGCTATTAACGGGTCGCTCAAATCGGCCGCACATTATGTAAAGGCGATGCATTACTTGTATGGCAATGAATATTCAGATGCTACGAAGGAATGGAAGTTGATGGGAGCGGCAGGTCCTTTATGGCAGTTAGCCGGCCCCTTCGATAATCTTTCGGGCAGTGGCTTCTATAAAAGCTATGGGCCGCTGGAGCATCCTGAATCAGGGGCCACCTTCACCTCATTGAATAATGCCTCGATCGGTTGGTTCTCGCCTCCTGTGATGAATATGGAGGGCTGGACGTTCCCGCACTCTCATATCCGCTATAATACAGCGATCATTTATGCACAAAGCTTTGTACAGGCGCCTGAGGATATGAAAGTATTGCTGAATGCAGGGGTAAACGGCTCTCTGAAAGTTTGGGTAAATGACCAGCCGGTCCTATCTGAATCGAAAGAAATAGTCACGGAGCTGGATTACTATAAGAATTATGTAACGCTAAAAAGGGTTATAACCGGATACTGGTTCAATTGGGTTATACGGATAATAGTGGTCCTAATTTCATTATCCGCTTAACGGACGAGCAATACAATGTAATACCGGGCCTGAGTTATACGGCTGCTTTACAGCTTTACCCCAAGGCACCGAAAGTAAGTACGGAACCGCGTTCGCTACCGCATTTTGCGGAAGCTTTTTGAAAAGAAGGTGAAGGCGGAGCCTGGGAATGTTGTCAATTATATTTTACTTAGTCAAACGTACCTGCGTAATAAAAAGACCTCGGCGGCCAGGAAGTTGCTGACGGAAGCGCTGGAGCGGTTTAAAGACAATTCATTGCTGCGGTTCCAGTTCATTCAATGTTTACTGAAGGAAGGGAACAGGACGCTGCTGTCGCAGGAAGTGGAAAGGATGAAAGAAACGGATCCCAATTGTGTGTTTACGCACAACATGAACATACAGCAGTTAAAGGAGGATGAAAAATATGAGGAGGCGCTGAAGGAGCTGGATAAGATGGCAGCATTAACGGGAGATGATCAGGACATCCTGGTGAGCCGGATCCAATTGTATGGTTCCCAAAACAAAATGGATGAACTGGTTAAGTTACTGCAGGACAGTTATAATAAGTATCCCGAGAATACGGACCTGGTGACGATGATGTTCAGGCTGAAGAAGAATGGGTACAAGGATGCCAAAGGTGCGCTGAAGGTGTATGAGACGTACCTGAAACGGAATTACAATTACCAGATGATCCAATCGCTGGCGTCGGAGTATAATGAACAAGGTATGTCGGACAAGGCACTCCAACTTTTGAGGGGTTGAAGGAGAAGTTTGCCTATGATCCTGAACAATACATGGCGATTGCCAACTTTTATTATGACAAGCAGCAATATGGCAAAGCAGAAGAACATACGCGGAAGGCGCTGGTACAGGCGCCGTATGTAGCTTCTTATTGGCAGTCGCTGGGGCTGGAATTGCAACAGCAGCATAAGGACAATGAGGCGATGGACAATTTCCGGAAAGCGTTGTATTATGATGCCAATAAATATACGGCCCGTGAACAATTGCGGGAGTTGCAAAAAAGCCTACGGTATGGAAAGCTTTCCCGGAGACGGATGTGTATGAGTTGATCAAGCAATCGGCGGGTAAAACGTATGACCACAATTCGTATTACCTGTTGGATGAAAAAGCAACGGTGGTTTATCCGGAAGGGGCCACGGAAGAATACATTACGATGGTGGTTAAGATCATTAATGAAAAAGGTATTGACAACTGGAAGGAAGTAAGTTTGAATTACAATTCCAATTCACAATACCTGCTGGTGGAAAAGGCAGAGGCTGTTAAGAAAAATGGCAATAAGATCAAGGCTGAACAAAGTAGCAACCAGCTGGTATTTACGGGTCTTGAAGCAGGGGATGCGTTGTATATTAAATACAAAATACAGCACTATTCGCAAGGACGGCTTGCCAAGGAGTTTTGGGACAGGTATACGTTTAATGCCTATGTTCCAGTAGAAAAGGCGCGTTATTCGTTGTTGGTAGCCAAGAATATTTCGCTGCATCATAAAATGATGAATGCGCCGGTAAAACCTACGATCAGCAACTATGACGACTTTGTATTGTATAGCTGGGAAATGAAGGACCCTGCAGTGGCGAAGCCTGAAAAGTTTATGCCGCCACTGAATGATGTAGGGCCTGCGCTTTATTTATCCACGCTTTCTTCCTGGGCCGATATAGCGGCCTGGTATAGTGATCTTTCTTCATCCAAAACGGAAGATGATTTTGAGGTAAAGCAGGTATACGAGGAATTGTTTCCCAAGGGGAAAGGGATGATGAGTGAAGCAGAATGCGCCAAAATAATCTATTCGTATATTACGGGTAATATCCGATACAGTTCGGTATCGTTCAGGCAAAGTGCTTATGTTCCACAAAAGGCGGCCGTGACGATCAATACGCGGCTGGGAGATTGTAAGGACCTGTCGAGTTTATTTGTTGGGCTGGCCAAACTGGCAGGGGTAAAAGCTAACCTGGTGCTGGTGAATACGCGGGAAAATGGCTTGCATTCGATGGCGATGCCTTCGGTGGAGTTCAACCATTGTATTGTCAAGACGACGCTGGACGGAAAAGAATATTTCCTGGAACTTACGGATAATGACCTGCCTTTTGCCAGCTTGCCTTCCAACCTGTATAAGGCGGCTTACCTGGTGATACCAGAAAAAAGCAGTGATACGGCTGGCGCTCAATTAAAATATCTGTACACAACAAACCGGATCAAGGACAGGGTAAGGCGCAATATAGGGGTGGTTATTGAAGGCAATGATATTAAGATGTCGATCAAAGCTGTTAAAACGGGTAGTCTGAGTTCGGGTTTGCGGAGCGACTTTGGTAAACTGACGAATGAGAAGCAGAAAGAGGAGATGGAAAAATCGGTTAGCTCCTGGTATAAAAATCCGGTTAAACTAACGAGTATTTCCTTTACGGGGTTGGAGTCTTTATCGGATTCTGTTTCTTTTGAGTGCAAATACAAGGTGACGAATGAGGTAACTGAAGTGGGTGATATGGGTATGATCAAGATCCCTTTTGGAGATATCATTGCTTCTATTGATAATCTTACGGAAGATGAGCGCAAGTTTCCGATCGAATACTGGAGTTATGAGGATACGGATGAATACGAAACGACGATCACGGTTACTGCGCCTACGAGCAAACAGTTTGTAGAAATTCCGAAGAATGAAAGCTGTACATTCAATGGCAGCACGTATAGTCTTCAATTTGTAAAGAAGTCGAATACGCAGCTGGAGATCACCCGTAGGGCGAAGATCCAACGGGATGATGTATTACCGGCTGATTATGCGGCATTGAAAATGTTCTTTAATAAGATCATCAAAGCGGAGTCGAAGTATATTGCGTTCAAATAGAAAGGCAAGAATACAGGAGACAGAATACAGAAGAGCGGGTATCCCTGGGGATGCCCGCTCTTTGTTTGTGCAGGAAGGAAAATGGGCTTAATTTCAGGCATTATTTTGCAGGGAACGGGTTGTAGTTCGCTGCTGGAGGCTTAGATCATCAGCTTATGAATAATAAAGCATCATTGAGAACAATACAGGTGACCCGGTATGTGACGCCCTTGCGTGAGGGGGCTCGCTGCCCGCTATTGCAGAAGGGGATGACGAGTTCCTGTATGTACTTAAATTCAGGGAGCCGGGCAAGGGGTTAAAGCGTTGATAGCGGAGTTGATAGGCGGAGAGATGGCGCGCCTGCTGGGCCTTAAAGTACCTGAAATTGTATTTGCCAACCTGGATACGGCATTTGGGCGTACAGAGCCGGATGAAGAGATACAAGACCTGCTCAAGGCAAGTGTGGGCTTGAACCTCGGGCTGCATTACCTATCAGGGTCTATCACGTATGACCCGGCCGTTACACGGCTTCCTGCCAGGCTGGCTTCGCAAATTGTGTGGCTGGACTGCCTGCTTACGAATGTGGACCGTACAGCCAAAAACACGAATATGCTGGTTTGGAATAAAGAATTGTGGCTGATCGATCATGGAGCATCTCTTTATTTTCATCATTCATGGAATAATTGGGAAGAGCAGGCCAAACGTGCTTTTGTTAATGTAAAGGACCATGTATTGTTGCCACAAGCCAGTGAACTGGATGCCGTGAATGCTGAATATGGGCCTTTGCTTTCGGAAGAGCGTATCCGCAGCATTGTGGACCTGGTGCCTGATGAATGGTTGAAGGGGGATCGGAAGGCGGATCTGCCTATGACCGCCGGGAAGTATATATTCAATTTTTGTTAACTCGTGTAGCCTCGTCACCCATTTTTGTAAAAGAAGCGCAGTATGCAAGAACAACACTTATTTGAGTATGCAGTGATCCGGGTGGTGCCCAGGGTAGAACGGGAAGAATTCCTGAACGTGGGTGTTATTCTCTTTGCAAGCGACCTGCGTTCCTGGATCTACGGTATAGGTTGGATGCGGACAAGCTGCTGGCTTTTTGTGCAAAGCTGGATATTGAAGAAATAAAAAATTATCTCTGCGCCTTTGAACATATTTGCCAGGGTGATGTTGCCGGCGGCCCCATCGGCAAACTGGATATGCCTTCCCGTTTTCGCTGGCTTACTGCTACCCGCAGCACGATCGTACAATGTTCTAAAGTACACCCTGGATTATGTGCTGACCCAGTGGCTACGCTGGAGAAGTTGCACGAAAACCTGGTATTGTAGAAGACAAAAGCCTCAATGAATGGGGTCAAGCTTTTTTGAACCTCAGGATGGCTTCACCGCCGAGTTCGATCTGATCGCCATCCTGGAGGTGATGGGCAATACCATACATATTTAACCACTTCACTTTGTCGTCGGCAGTATGTACTTTGATCTTGTTGCCACTATCAGGCAGACCGCCTTTGTCGGGATACAGGAGGTACTTATTCGCTTTTGGATCATAGGCTATATAGGCATGGTTACGGCTTATGTGGAGGTTGGCCCTACCTGCTACTTCATCGAAACCAGGATCGCCCACAGCGAGAAAAACGATATCGTTCATTTGGATCTTACCAGAAGATAGTTGCGGGGTTTTGCTTCGGCCAATATTATACCGGAGTTGAATATGCGGATCGAGCACATATTCAAATTGTTCGGCCTGGCCTACCAATACCTGCAGGCAGGCGGTTGAAAATTTTTCTACGATATGTTCGCCTGCGCGGGTGACCTTGAGGCCAAAGTTGCCTTGTTGAATACAATTTTCGGGTAGTTGATCCTTGAGCACCTGGTATTCAAAAAACCAACCGGGCTCCAGTTGTATAAAATGGTTGAGCAGCTTACGCTCCAGGTGTTCGGTTTTAAACATACCGGGTTTATCGGTATATAAGGCAATGCTTGCGGCCTCTTCCTGTTCCTGATCGGGGCACACTATATAAAACCGCAGGCCAGCCACTGACATGCTTTTTCGTCGACATAAGGTTTCAATGCCTGTATGATAAATTTAATAATGGCATCGCGTTTCACGGGAGTAGCCGGAATGAAGGAAACGGTTGGCTCTTCAGGGGTGGAGACGGTTTGATCTTTAACTGACTCTTCCTCTACGAGGCCAAAGCTTTTTTGAGTTTGTTGAGTAAGTTTTTCATTCTTGCATTTTTTGTTTACTGGCCAGCAGGAAGGGTTGTTTTACAGGTGCATTGTTTAAAAACGATCCCAGGTATTCCCTGCGTTGTAAAATTTTTGCTACGGTATTGGCCAAGAGCACGGCATTGGCTGAACTTTGGCCACTCTCTATGCGTATACAGGTTACTGTATGTGATGTATTATCAGGTGTGGGAGCGAAAAATACATACCATCCATCTGATTGTTTTTCGCCCTTGATGATGCGTTCGGGTGTACCTGTTTTGCCTGCTACCCTGGTATCTTTGATCTTTAGTTTTCCGGGGTGCTGGACTGGTCGATCATGAATTGCTTCAGCAAAGAAGCATAGGCAGTATCTTTTGCAACTTTAATACCCTGGGGCAAGCTATCTCCGTGGCCCGCTTCGTGTAATACATACCGGGAAGGTTGAAGTATGCCCTGGTTGGCGATGGAGCCGGCCATCCTGGCCATGGATGCCGGGGTAGCGGTCAATACGCTTTGTCCCCAGGCAAGGCCGGAGAAAACGCTGCGGTATCTTTGGTAGTGCCTGTATAGTTGGGATTGTTGTATTGCTTACGGTCGTGGTTGAGCACTTCTTTGCGCCAGGCTGCCAGGTCCGCCGATTGCTTGAGGGCGTCATTGGATAAAGTATAATTATACCCGCCCCGCTGTTCGATGTTCATGCCGGTTGCCTGGTACAGGGCAGCCATTTCTTCTTCGAGGTGGTTTTCATTGGCCAGGCGGATGAAGAATATATTGCTGGAGTTGAGGATGGCTTCGTGCATATCAACGAAGGGTACTTTGGGAATAAATGGTTCCTGTTCTTTTTATTATCGCGAAATATCTCGTTGCGGTAGATATCGGTATACTTTACTTCGTTGGCCACCATGCCCATTTTATTGAGGCCAGCCATGGCAGTCAGTATTTTGGCAGTGGAGCCAGGGGCAGTGGAATAGGTCATGCCGAGGTCGCGTTCTGTAACGATGGTCTCAAGTTGGTTTCTTTCTCTATCGGGCAACTGCATTAATTCGGGGCCTTCAGGTTGGGTAATGGGTTCAAGGCAGAAGCCAGGACATCGCCCGACCCAGCATCCAGCACCACCACGGAGATACGTTTATTTTGGAAGAGGCTGGTGTGTAAGGAATCCTGTATCTCTACCTGCAGTGCAGCATCTACAGTTAATTGAACGTTGCGGTCTTTGTCTCTTATTTTCCGGATGGCGGCCGCATTGGTATCAATACCAGCCTTCAATCCATCAATAAGGGCGGTATAATCATACCGGGCCATTGGTACGGTTTTATAGAATGGTTTGGTAAACCGGTCGGGCTGGTACAAGGTATATACGGAATCCTGTATTTCGCGGGTGATGCCAAAGCCACGAAGGCTGGTGAGGTGGCGGGCTTCGGCAAAATAGCCGTTGGCCTGGCCCCAAAACAGGCGGGTGTTGTAATCGCCGGTCCAAAAGAATAGGTCCTCACCAAAGGGATAAAAGCGCCTTACTCTTTTGGATCACTTGCTGCAGACCGGTCTTTGTTAAACCTGCCTGTTGAAGGCTGTCGCTATTTAGCCGGATGGCGGCTTCATCGCTGGAAGCCAGGATGAGGCCCTTGCGGTCATATACATTCCCGGCAGCGAGCACGCGCATGAGTTTGTCGATACGGGGATTGTAACTATATACAGGTACACCGTTGCGCATGACCACGCGGGCTTGTTTTACCAGGTATTGCTCGCGGTCGATGACCTGGACAAAAAATAATTTAACTGCCAGTACCAGGATGCCGGCCAGGAAGAAAAGAATGCCGGTGGCTAATACGGGGTCATAGTTTTTCTGCATGGTTTCGCGCTGTACTTCCTGCCCTTCACGTGCTGATATACCCGCTACAATGCCTATGGCTGCGAGGTTGATGATGAGTGATATTTTCCCATAGCTCAAAAATGGTACGGCCACGCCGGTAAGTGGGAGTAGCCCAATGGAACCTCCGGCAATGATGAATAACTGAATGCCGATGGTAATGGCAATGCCAGCACATAAGTAAAAAGTAAATGGTTGTCCGGATCGGCGTGCATGAAGGAAGGTGCGGTGGATAAGGATGCCGAATAGGAGTAAAACAGCGATGAGGCCGAGCCATCCCAATTCTTCACCAATGCTGGGCAGTATCATATCGGTATGGGCGGCTGGCATGGTATTGGGGAATCCACGACCGATGCCCTGTCCGGCAAATCCGCCGGAAGAGAGGGTCCAATAGCTGTGTGCGAGGTGATCGCCACCAAACACATCATTGTTCCACTGGCTTAACCAGATGGCTTTACGATCGGCCAGGCGTTGTCCAATACCGGGCACACGATCACCAAAAGCAAAGGCTGCCATTACCATGATGATGATAACGGGGGCATCGGCAATAGCAGCAAAAGCGCCGTACCATTTTATGCTACGGAGGTTACCCTGTATAAGCAATGCGATGATAACGAGGAGTAAGGCGGCGGCTGTAGCCATCCATCCGGGCAGTAGCCATAATAAGAGGGCATAGACCAATGCTGTGAGAACGGTGAACAGAAGGTTGCCCCGGGCAATGCTATAGAAGAAAAGAAAGGTAAAACAAACTACGAGTGCAGGCCCCATATCGCCCATGAAAAGGTATAAGGCGAGGATGACACCGATACCTGCAAAAACGCCCCAGTTGACATAGAATCGCCAACGTATATCGGACAGGTTACGGATATTTTCGGCATTGGCAGCAAAGAAGGCAGCCAGGAAAAAGAGGAGGAGGTATTTGGTGATCTCGCTGGGCTGGAAGGTGAAGCCACCCAGTTGGAGGTTTACTTTTACGCCACTGCCTTCGGGACCTGTTCCAATCAACACGGTCAGTACAGCCAATAGCACGGCCAACGCCAACCAGGTCCACCCTTTGAGCTGGTAAATATTCCTGTGCTTAAAATTAAACAAGCCGTCAAACCACCAACGGGTATACCATTTACCGATGTTAATGGAACACAATATGGTATAGGCAATGAGGCCGGCGATTACACCCTGCAAGGTTTGAAAAGCATGCAGTGAATCGGTGAGTGGATGCTGAATGCTAAAGAGGGTTAATATGGAAATACCGCACAACAGCAATAGAATGGGCAGGAGGAAAATATCAGGTCGTTTTCTCCTTACTGACAAGATGAGGTGTACAATAAAAATGCGAGGATGAGGCTACCGGCTATTACCTGGAAGCTGGTCTTAAACTCTTCGGGTGTTCGGACAATTAATACCCCATCTTCTTTTAGCTGTCCATATACGATGGAACCTATCAATCTTATTTTATGGGGTTTGGCCACAAAGGAACAGGCGGCATTTTTATCCAGGCGGCTAGTGCCTTTGCGTGTACCAAACTCAAACCCGGGTTTCAGTGGCAATACGCTGTAACCGGAATCACGAAACAAATGGGTGAAAGCAAATTCTCCTTTGGCATTGGTGCGTGCGTAGCCGATAATGGCAGTGAGTGAATCTTCTTCCAGGGAAGGAATGTGTTGTCTTAACTGAACGAGTACGCCTTGCATGGGCTGATGCTGGTACAGGACCCGCCCCGTCATTTCCAGATCACCAGTCGACATGGGTAGGAGACTTTCAGCATGGGTCTCTCCCTGTTTTTCACTTATGACGGGGCCGGCAAGTTCCTGTACGTATAAAGCAGAATCGAACCCAAGTCTTTGACGTGATGCCCGTAACCGGTCTTGAAAATCAAGACCTCCCATGGTTGTTTTCCAGGGAAGAGGAGCGGTAATGGCATACGCTGCTTTATTGAGTGCCCCGAGGTTATCGGGCTGCCCCAATTGCAATAATTTAGCAGCGAGGGAATCCACCAGGAGGTTCACATCGCGTTGATCAGTATAATAGTTGCCATCGGCGATTACCTGACGTAATACTTCTTTGTTGACAACGCTTTCCAGTTTCAGGGCGCTGCCCTGGAGTAAAGCGGTATTTGTTTTTCCAGCTGTGGGCTAAGGGCCTGGAACAGCCTGAAGAACAGGAGTAACAGGATCAATGCCGCAGCTGTTAATAATATCCATCCTTCTTTGGCTGGGCTCCTGGTTGTATTTTTTTCGCGTTCGGCCATATATCTTTTGCGGGTTACAAAGCTGTTGCCCCTAAAGGGGCATAAAATTCTTTATACATATTCTTTCTACAAGGCGATTGCCCTAAAGGGGCACGAAGGCCTTTGTAACATCTTTCCAAAAAGCAGTAGCCCCTATAGGGACATAGCACTTTATTGTGATCCTTTTACAATCAATTGATCGAATGAAACGGTTTGAGCACCATCTACACGAAGGCCAAAATAGTTACCGAAGCCGCCTGTGAAGGATAAGGTTTTTCCAACTTGTCGTTGATCAGAAAACGTAAGGAATTGGCTTGCTTTTCGACGGTAAGCATATTGAGGCCTGCATCGGGACGGATATTGGCAGAGGGAGTCCAATCGACCAAAACATTCCATTGATCTTTTACCAGGGCGCCGATGGAAAAATAACCATTGGAAGTAATGTAGAACACGAAGTAGGAATCCTGCTGCTGATCGCCGCAAAAGTTAATACCAAAAGGATCGCCTGCACTTTCGCCCCAATGGGTGGCATTGGCAGTTATGGTAAAATCTTTTTTGGATATCGAGGTTGAACTTTACGGTTGTGGAATAGGAGAGGCTATCTGCCAATCCCTTCATTATATATTTTCCGTCTTTGAGGTTGTATTCGCTGGTCTCGTCTTTACCTATATCCCATACGCTATCCTGAGGATCGCTAAAATCATTAAAATAAATACCGTTGTTTAAAGGAATACCCGGATTGTGCCCGGGCATTTGTACTGTTTCCTCCTGCACGGGCATCACAGCCAGGGCTGGTGCTTCGATGGGGGTATTGGGGTACTTTCTTTGGCGGCAGATGGGGTATATTTTACTTGCTGAACCTGGGAGGGCTTTATATCAGGCGGCGTAGTTTCCGCAGCCTGGGCCTTGATCTAACGAGGGTAGTCCAGGAAAAGAAACCGCTACGCTGATGAGCAAGAGGACTAAGGCAATGAAGGTAATTTCTCTTTTAGAGCCGGAATAGGTTCGGGCGGTAAGGGGCTTGGTATTTAACGGTTTGCTGCTGTTCAACTGGCGGTAAGGTTCTGATACCGCGCAGGTCTTCAATGGCTGCCATTTTCAGGAGGTGGCGTACCTGTATGGGATCGGCCAGGCGGTGTGACCCTTGTTTGGTGAGCAAGCCTTCGAGCAATAACATCATGCTGGGTGGCAATGAATGGTGCTCGGGCATGCGGGGAACCGGCACAGGAGAAGCAATGACCCGGTTGATGTGCATGAGGAGATCGTCCTGTTCATATTCAAAGGGCACCAGGCCTGTGAGGCATTCATATATTACTACGCCCAAAGAATAATAATCGGTGGGGGTAGATACATTTTTGGATTGGTTGAATTGTTCGGGGAAGCATAATCATAGGTAAGCATGGAAGCACCGGTTACGGTGATGGTATCAGACTGTTCGCGCAATTTGGCAATACCAAAATCGGTGAGCAGGAAATGGATATCGCCCCGGGCAATTTCCTGTACATGATGTTTTCGGGCTTCACATCGCGGTGTACCACGGCTTTGGCATGAATAGCATCCAGGGCTTCGGTCATGTGGTGGGCCAGGCGAATGATGGTGGGTATATCGAGTGTACGGTGCATTTTAAGGAGGCTGCGCAAATCGCCGCCTTCTACCAATTGCATCACTATATAAGGGAGCTCCGCATCGAGGTGTACCTCTATGATCTTAACAATGTACTCATGCTGGATGGATTTCATGATCTCGCTCTCGCGTTGGAAACGCCTGAGTGTATCGGGCTCGGTATTAAAAGCAAAATGCTTGATGGCCACGAGCTCACCGGTTTGAAGGCTCCTGGCTTTTAATACGCGGGCATTGCCGCGACCCAATTCTCCCAGGATCTCGTATCCCTTGAAATACTCCTTAAATATCGAAGTGGCCATGTTTTATCGCTTGACGTTGTTCATGATCAAAAGTGAGGTATGGCTGCTGTCGGATTTCACAGAATTATTGAATGGATATTTGATATTTTCAAAGACAAGGTTATCTGTTCTAAGTAAAATGGGCACGGTGATGCGGATACCGGTTTCAAATCCCTGAGGCGCAGATCTTTCAAGAGGAGGGTATCACCAGGCCGGGCTGATTGTTTGTTTATTTCTATGGCGGCAAATTTTGCCGGGTTGTTTTTAACGGGCAGGATCAGGAGGGTTTTACCTATGCTATCGGCATACTGTTTTAGCTGTTTCCAATTTTGGGTAGCGGCAATACGCAGGGTATCTATTTTTCTTCTACCACGGGACCAGGTACGGCCGGGTGGCTCACACGTACAGAAGAGGGGGCATTTTGGTTGCTATCGACAACAATGACTTCGGGTGGCGGAATGTCGATGGGTCTGGGCGGAGAAAAATACCAACCTGCACCTGCAATGAGTAAGAGCAAGAGGGCCGCCCAGAGAAGCCAGGGGCGGGAAACCTGAGCGGTGAGCGGTGAGGCGGGAGACGGTCCCGCCAATGGGCGGGATGAATCGCTTGCTTCGGTAACGGATGAACCGGCAGTCATCTGCGTCGATATCGGGTGAGGCGGCTGCAGGTTATCATTTGACTCGCCAGGAAGGGTAGGTGTAGTAGGCTGTTTTTTTACCTTGGCTGGTTTGCTTTTTAGAAGCACAACGGTAATATTGTCATTACCTCCCATTTCGTTGGCGAGGGCAATCAGGCTATTGACTTTATTGGCCAGGGGTTGCCCGGTAGACAATACGGTGGTCATTTGTTGTACGGTCACCATATCGGTGAGTCCATCACTGCACAATAGTAAATGATCACCAGGCAGGAGTTCTTCCTTTCCATAATCCAAAAAGTCTTCATCATCGAGACGGTGGAAGGTAGAGCCCACCTCGCGCAATATCTGGTTGCGGTGGGGATGGTGCATGGCTTCGATCTCGGTCATATCACCCGCATCTTCCCTGATGCCCACAAAGGAGTGATCCCTGGTGAGTTTTTGTAATTTGCCGGCCCGGTAGCGATAGAGTCTGGTATCGCCCACGTGGGCAAAATAAAGGGATTGTGCTGCTACATCGGCCACTACAGCGGTAAGCACGCAACACATTTCGCTGATGTATTGATCTTTCTTCCTTTCCTCTACAATTCGGTTATTGGCAAAGACGACTGCCTCACGTAACATGGCCAAGGTATCGCCCTTGGGTAGCTGCATATACTGTTCGATACTTTCTCTGGCAATAGCAGCGGCTTTTTCGCCACCCATATACCCTCCTACCCCATCAATGACGGCTATTAAAGCATTATCGGTTGACCATAGCTGCCTTGCTATCCAGGCGTCCTGATTTTCTTTGCGACGCCTGCCCGGGTCTGTATTACCATTTAAGAATATGCTTCTCATGTTATCGGGGCAGGTTTTTGAAATGCCTGATCAACAGGATAATTACCAATAAACAAAAGGCCACTGTACTGAGGATGGTTGCCATTGTTATGGTTGTTGTTTAAATTCAAGGGTAATGATGCCATTCAATAATAGTTGGCTTTGGGGTTCCAGGTCGAACCAACGGGGGTTATGGACATCGCTCCTGGCAATGACCAGCTCATTTACCCTGGTTTCGTTGGTACTGAAAGCTGCAACCTGGAATTTACCAGCAGCCTCATTGAACCGGATGCGGGCATGGGGATTGGACACGTAGCTGGAATCGATGAGGAGGTAATTATTATAGCCCTGGTTTTCGGGTTCCTTGCGGGCTATTACAATTTCAGTGTCTCTCATGATATAGGTATCAGCCTTGTTCTTATCGCCCATGAAGTAATCGATCCTGGCCAGGCCGCTATCCATATTGCGGGCCTGTTTGAGTAATGAGCCTCCGCCCAATGAAAGGTCGTTGCTGAATTTCACTGTAAAGTTGCCACTCTCGGCAAAATGGATATGGCGTAGTACGTCGAGATTGATATCCATTTTATCAAATACATTGGTGGCCCTGGATTTCATGGTTACTTTGGCGGTATGCCTTTTTCGCTTCCCAGGGCGCCTGATTTAATGCCAGTAAGCATGCCAATGACCTTTATATCATAAGGGCCTATCTTTCGTTGTTGAAATCTGCAGCCGGGCCAAACCTGAATTGCCAATGGGAGGAAACGGGGGATAAGTCTTCATAATTCTTTTTGTACTGCTCCAGCTTTTTATAATACATCTTCACGGCCTCTTTGACCACCACGGGGAAGGAAGGCAGGCGCTGTTCGTATACATCGGGATGGAGGATCACCAGGAAGTGCATGTTGAATACCAGGCTGGCGCCTACGGACTCGGTTTTGCAGGAGTCGTCGAAGCAATCCAGTAATTCTTTCAAGACATCGTTGTTAGTTATGGGCGCAGGAGCATCCTTTGTGCTTTCCGGGATCAACCAATTTTTCATAGCGCCCAAAAAACTACCGGGTCGTTTGTTCATATTAAAACCTGTTGAGTATGCAATAAATACAGGAAGGGTTGCTGCTGATTAAATGTAGAAGATTTTGATGCAAGGGAATGATAAAGAAAATATAAAACGCCGGTGTGGTGCAGCTTTTAATAATTTATTAAGAGAAATAATAGGTGTAGTTGGTTTTACCCGATGCGGGCGCAAAAACGCGGTTGTTCGGGTTTTATTGTTTGTAGGAAATGTTAAATCGCAGATTGTACAGGTATTGAAGGATTGCGCAGATTTTGCGGGTTGTGAGAATGGCGCATGGAGGGTGGCGGGTGGCCAGTCTCTGCCAAAGCTTTGGAACAGGAAGGGAAATTTGTATAGTTTCGTGGGGCAGTATGAATACGACCTTTACTACTCCTTATGTTCTAATGCTGGTTGCACTGTTGGCAGGTATGTTGCTCAGTGTAAAAGCAGGTAAATTAACGCTTCGCGCGGGACTTATGGGTGCGCTGGTGGGCTTCCTGGTATTTACGGGAGGTGGCTATGCGGGCATCCTGATGCTGGTGGCTTTCTTTGTATTGGGGGTGTTGGCTACGGCACACAAAAAAGACAGGAAAGCGGCTATCGTTTTAACGGAGGGGCATTCGCAAAAAGAAATACGGGGCAGGTGTTGGCCAATGGAGGTATGGCTGCGCTGCTGGGATTGCTGGCTATGGTGGACGCTAAGCACCAGGAATTGTATTTACTCATGGCAGGGAGTAGTCTTGCTTCGGCCACAGCCGACACTTTATCATCGGAACTGGGCATGGTATATGGTCGTAATTTCTACAATATCCTAAGCTTCAAAAAAGACGAAAAAGGGTTGGATGGGGTGGTGAGTTTAGAAGGTACCCTTTGGGGCCTGGCAGGGGCAGGGGTTATTGCCAGCATTTATTCGATGTTTGTTGGTTTCGGGAAAAACAGTGGCGTTATTTTACTGGCCGGGCTACTGGGCAACCTATGTGATTCGATTCTAGGTGCTTCGCTGGAACGCCGGCATTTAATCAACAACGATGTAGTGAATTTTCTGAATACATTTTTGCTGCCTTGATTGCTTTGATGATAGCAGGTAGCAAGTAATAAATGGCGAGTAGTATCATGTAACTAGGATTCTCTTTTTTTCCAATATAGATTTGAAAGTGGTCATGGTAGTGAACAGGTTGTTCCTCACAATGGGATCGGCTATCCAGCGGGGTACTTTTTTACTTCGGTGGGAGGAAACGATGTAGGATATTTTCATGTGTCCATAGCCGGCATCTTCCAACAACCATTTGCCTTTTGTACCGGTAATGCGGGTAACGGAGGTTGTAACGGGGAATTGATTATTCAGTGCGCTTTCAAAACTGATCACGGCCATGCGGGGATTGGCCGATTCTTTATGGACGTTATAGGACAGGCAACAATCCTGGTCGCCAAAAGGCCAAGGGACGCTGTACCTGGTATAAGTGATCCAATTGGTACGGTTACCAGTGTGTAATACGTTGTATTTACGGGCATTGGTATTCCATTCCTTCCCTTTTGCCTGATCGATCAGGAGATTGATCACTGATTCTACATCGGACCGTACGATAAAAACGGCTTTGATCTCTCTCACCTGCTCGCCTTGCCCGCCCGGTATCCACCTTTCATACAAGGAAAGGACCTCATCTTGCTTTACCAACTTAAATTCTCCCTCACCGGTTGCCCCGGCATACAATGACTGCACCAGCATTAAGAGAAGACAGCCAAGCACTTGTACGTTTTTCATGCCATTTGTTTTATTATTAAAAGACAGTTTCCAGAGGCCAAACCCCTATTGCGGGGGACAAATTCATCTCATCAGGATAAGTAATTACGTTAAGGCTTAACGATCAATTAATGATCAGGGTACAAAAATGAACGTTGCATTGCTCTGGGCCTATGATTTTCTGCTGAGGTGTTGAATGGGGTTATTGAGTTGTAGAAAAGGGAATGGATCGGTATATTGTAGGAACATTTGAAGGCTATGACCAACCGACTGCTGTATGTGTTATGTACGATCGTGCTTTGCATTGTGGCATTTTCACAATGTGTTAACAAGGCTGGGGAAGAAATAGACATTCGGGGAAAAAAGTTGTCATACGGCTGACAATCAGAATTTTTGTACGTTAACTACGCTACCTGCCACCGCCCTGGTGAAGAACTGTATCGACTGTCATAAGCCGGCGCTTCCCTCAAGCAAGATCACTTTACTGGCGAATGGGCAAACAAGCCCTACGCCCGATTCGATCCGCATGCCCTCATCAGGATATACCCGGATGAAACGGCCCGTATCATGGCGCACCTGAAGGAATAAGTGGTCTATTTTTCCCTGGTCACATCTTTTGGTCACGTTTCCAAACTGTTGTTTGTCTGTATAGGTATTCATTGATCTTCAAATCAAAAACATGAAATATCTATTGATTACGGTACTCATTTTATTTACTATGACGCAGGCAAATGCACAAAAACGACACAATCCGGCTGGCCTATTCGATCCAACACCTTATGGGTTTTCGCATATAGCGGTAATTCCAGGTAGCAGTAAGCTTATTTATGTAGCGGGCCAGGGAGGGGAAGAAGATACTACTGGCAAACTAAGTGTTTCATTCCGCACACAGGTTCAGTTTGCGTTAAAAAATATTCAAACGGCTTTACAATCACAGGGGCCACGATGAAATCGGTATTTAAAGTCACCACGCTAATAGTAGACCACCATGGAGATAAATTAAAGATCCTGATCGAAGCGTTTCAAAAGATGTGGCCGGATAAGCAATTCCCTATTAATACGCTCATCCCGGTTCCTGCCTTGGCGCTGGAAGGGATGCTGGTGGAAATTGAGGCGACAGCAGTGGTAAAAGGGTAGTTTTTTATTTGGTGTTATACACGGTAAGGACTTGCTGTGTAAGGGTATCAAAAATTAACAGGCCTTCCTGTTCAGCATCTAACTGACCAAGTAACCGGCCTTCGCTGTTCCATACGGAAGACCGGCCGCCGGCTGGAAGGCCTTCGCATGAACCAACGCAATTGACCATTAAAGCAGGCATGGCATATTGGGCGGCAGTTTGTGCCATTGTTTGAATGGCTTTTTCTACGCCGGGAATGGTTTTGGCTACGCTGGCCAGGTAAATATTGGCGCCATTGTTATGTACATTCTCCACATGTTGGGGAACTGATAGTTCATAGCAGATAGCGAGCCCAATCCTGGTATCACCTGCTGTCAAATACAACTGCTGATCGCCCGGTACGAAATAAGGCAGTTCATCGGCATGCAAATATTGTTTGGCATAGGTTTGCCTGGGCAGGTGGGGTTGAAAAAGCACCATTCCAATCTGTATTCCTTTCGCTGACCTGATGGGCATGCCTGCTCCAATGGTTACCTGATTGGCATTGCTGAAGTCCTGGAAAAATCGAAGCGGCTATCCTCCTGTGTGGTGGCCAGCTCATTGGCTAATCCGGGTTCATACCCAATAATGGAAAGCTCCGGCATTACGATTGTAGTTATGCCATGGAGCGAGGACATGTCAAGGAAATGGTTGGCCGCTGTTAGATTGTATTGTATATCGCCTTTGCGGGACCTTATTTGCGCCAGGGCTATCTTCATGCAACAATTTAACAAATTCCTGGCAGTTTTCCACCTGCTGTGACTGGCCGAATCATTTTCAGCTTGTCCTATTTTTGTTGCGCCCGGGCTTTGATCACTTGCAGAATATTGTTTTGAATATCTTTCATGATCCAGCCAGCCCAAACGCTGGCATAAAAATTAAAGGTGGTGGAAAGTTTGAAATGACTGTACATTTCCCGCATTCCTGTTACATTACTCCACAGCTTTTCCCGGTTGGCTGTAATATCAAAAAAGTATATGCCTTGTACTGTCCCGGAATATGACCAATGGCTTTTCAACCGTGAAAGGATCAAGGGCAATAATGCGATCAGGGGAACATCGGTATTACCATTGTTTTTCTTTTTCCATTTGAAGTAGCCAGCAATCAGTCCTCCAATGGAGGAAGCATGTAAAAAAAAGGGGGCACCATGACCCAGGAGGCCCAACCTCTAATATTTGTAAGCCAGGTAACGAGGAAGAACAGGTGTACCGGGAGCCAAGGATAGAGATTAAACTCAAGTATACAATGATTGGGAGGGCAAAAAACTACAAATAAGCCAAGCAAATCTGCCGAAAATGATCATTTAGATTGTTAAGGGGTTGCCCTTAACCGGATGTTAATCTTGATACATTTAGCTGAAATAATCCAATGGTTTAGTATCTTGCAAGTGATATTTTCTGCATACGCTTTGCGTCCATTTCTAACCCATTCATTTTTAGCATATTAGCAATACACACTAATATGCAACTTACTCTTCTGATATTTCGTTATATAATATAGGTGATGAAAAAGCCCCTTTAATGGATAAAAAGAATGATATCGTTCGCTTCTTGGCCCCAGTACTATATGTGCTTAGTAAGACTGGACAACTTGACAAGCATCAGCTTTTCAAGATTCTGTATTTCGCTGACAAAGCCCATATAGCAGCCTACGGCCGCACCTTCACAGAAGATGTCTATGTTGCAATGTTGAATGGCCCAGTACCCTCGCGACTTTACGACTATGTAAAGATAATTGAAGGCAAATATACATTGCCGGTGCAAACTGATTTCGTTGAGGAGTTGTCGGCACACATAGCGACAGCAACCCCATATATTGTTATCCCACTAAAAGAAGCTGATGGGAAATTTTTGTCTCGAAGCGCGATTAAGTTCCTAGACGAATCAATTAGTAAGTATCGTGGAAAATCTTTTGGAGAACTAACTGAAGCGTCACATGACGAAGCATGGAAAGCGGCTGCTAGAAATGATCACATGTCTACTATTGAAATTGCAAAAAGTGCTGGAGTTAATGATGAGATGTTGAAATATATTCAAGAGAAAATGTAGCCAATTGCTTATGTGTTCAATTGCTGACCTACCTGTAGGTAGAGTATTTGAGTTATTTCACGATGATCAGTCCAAGCCTCCCAAGCCAAAGATATCTGTAGTTGTTGGAATTTCAAATGATCAGTTTGAAATTGGGACGGTTTTTATCAACTCTGATGTGAACATGTATAAGGTAAGCTCTCAAGAGTTGATTGCTTTACAATATCATATTACTCCAAGTAAGGGTCGCCAGTTTATTTCACATCAGTCGTTTGTGGACTGCTCTGAAATAAAGCAAAGGAACTATATCAACGTATGTAGAGCTATCACTACTCGAGAGGGCCGGTTTTTAGGAACATTGCCCCAATCCGATATCAAAAACGTTCTACAGTTGATTACAAGCGCCGATTCCATCCCCAATATTTCGTCGACCTTTATAATATCCCTAAATAACTTTCCGCCTAAAGACATTCGTTATTACTACCTTTATTCCCCCGTGTTTACGTACTCCTGATTATATCCCGAATTCCCTAACAACTAATGCTGCTAGCTCATCAACTCCCACAATGTTCAGGCAAGAACAAAAAGAATCCCTATCAAGTTCCTGATAGATTACTTAAACTTAAAACGCACACCGAGGTTAAGGCCCAGGCCGCCGATATTGATGAATGATTTGAGGTCGTTGGCGGGTTTGTTGTCGTCTTTATAATTTGTTTTGGTACCTGATGTGCCAATGGGTGTATTGGAATTTTGATCCAGGGTGGTTACGTAGTCGGTATTGCGCTCTGCAACGCTAAGGTCGGCCAATCCTCTTTTTTGTTGGGGCGCTATTTCCTGCCCGGTGGTGGTGTTGATGATCTTCGTTAGTTCATCATAGGTGGTTATTTCTTTGCTTTTACTTTTAACGGGTATATTCCTGTATTCTGTTTCGAGGAAGAGATCGAAATGTTTCTTACTGGCATAGGTTGCGCCGAAGGCGCCCTGGAAGCCAATGGTGGGATAGGGTTTTATTTCTTCCTTGCGGTGGATGGTGGTTTGTGCCACCACTACCGGGGCTGGCCTTGTACTGAACTTGTTTTGGCGGCATCGGTTTCAATGTACAAGCGTCCCCATAGCGGCACAGCAAATCCAAAGCGCATATAAGGATTCAATTTTTTATAGCCAGGGCTTAATACGATACTGGGGGCAAAATCGACGGCATCGACATGACCGTTTGATTCAATGCTGCCCACCACGGTATTGGTGCCCTGAATGGTAGTGATGCTGCGGGTCATGAGGTTTTTGCACTGTGGAAATAGTTGAATGTAGCCTCCACGGAAAAATATTTATTGATCACATAGCCTGCGGTTAAACCACCCCGTACGCCTTCGCCATAGGAGCCGGTCAATACTTTTTGTCGCAGGGTGGTAGTAGCGCCGGTACCTGGATTGATGGCTACATTTTCGTCGTGCGGGGGATAAGGGCCTACGTTGGGAAACTGGCCATTGGATACGCTGAAGAAGTATCCGCCTGCCGCTTTAATATAGAACTGGTTTCTGGTATGCTCCTGGGCCTGGATCCCGTTAAATAGTATCATGAACAGGGCAATCGTTGCCAAACATTTGAGGTGGTTCATATAGAATACTTTTGGAGATTTTAATAAGGTTACGGTCAAAGTACTACCTGAAGCCTTATATAAAAACCGTTCCACATGTCCACCCGCGGGTGAGCGCTATCCAAATACGATAAAAAGTACCCAAATAATGAGTTGTACAGTTAAGCCCATCAGGAGGGTCGCCACGCTGTATACTTTAAGGGTGGCAGCTGTTTCGAGGTTGGAAAAGCGGCTGATAACCCAGAAGTAGGCATCGTTGGCATGGCTTACCACCATACTGCCGGCGCCCATGGATAAGATGGCCAGGGTAATGGCGGTAGGTGATTGTAAACCCAGGCTGGCCAGCAAGGGGGTAACCAAAGAAGCCGCTGTGATAACGGCCACGGTAGAGGAGCCCTGGGCTGTTTTTAAGATAGCGGTGATGAGGAAAGGAAAGAATATGCCGAGTGATAAACCGCTGAGAAGGTCACCGAGGTTCTTGCCCATACCGGTAGCCTGCAGCATTTCGCCAAACATACCGCCCGCAGCAATGATGGCCAATATCATCCCGGCTTTTTCAACACCACCGGTAAGCCAGTGGGACGCTTCTTTTTATCTTCTTTCCGGATGAGGGTAAAGGACACCAATATGCCAATGGCCAATGCGATCACCGGCTCGCCCATGAAGGCAATCATTTTTTGAAAGAAGCCGTGGGTCGTGTTTTGCGGTGTAAAAAGCTGCATCATGGACTTGGCGGCAATCAGGGCAATGGGCAATACCACGGGCAGAAAGGAACGGCTGGCCGGGGGTAATTGACGGGGCAATGGATCGGTGGTTTCAGGCTCTATGTATTCATGGGTAATTTTGATCCACGCCACACGCTCCACAGATAACCTACCAGGGCTGCGGGGATGGCCAGGGCAATACCCCATAGCATCACCATACCCAGGTTGCCACCGGCAGTACCCACGGCGGCTGTAATACCCGGATGTGGCGGCACCAGGCAATGCACGGCATACAGGGAAGTAGCCAGCACGGCCGCCATGACAGGCATGCGAAAATGTGTTTTCTTCACCAGTGAGTGATTTAATCCGCTAAGTATGATGAAACCGCTATCGCAAAAAATAGGCAGGCCCACAATGAAACCGGTGATGGCTACGGCAGCGGGAGCATTCTTTTCTTTACGATGCGCAGGATGGCGTTGGCCATGCTAATGGTAGCGCCGGTTTTTTCGAGTATAACCCCAAAGTGGTACCGAATATAATGAGCAGGCCAATCTTTTCCATGGTATGGCCAAAGCCGGTTTTGAGGATGCCCGCAATATTTTCCAGGGGCATACCGCTCAGTAATCCTACGGCCAAAGCAGCTACGAGCAAAGCAAAGAAGGCGTTCACTTTTTTGTAAGCAGTGATCCAGATAATGAACCCGATGCTGGCTATCAGGAGTAGTAAAAGGTAGTAAGGGGTTGTCATGCTACGGATGTTTATTGTACAATGGCCATCATGAGGTCCATTACATTGGTTTGTGTAGGGCCTGTTATGATCAGGCTGTTGGTTAGTTGGAAGAAATGATACGCATCATGGGCGCTTACATAATCAGCCATTTCAAGCTGCTGGTGTTTGGCACGGACTAGCGTTGTTTTATCGCCTATGGCACCGGTGGCATCGGTGGGACCATCAGTACCATCGGTGCCTCCGCTCAATATAGTCATGTTGTCAATAAGGCTTTGATCCTGTTGTTGGGATAGTTCATACAAAGCGGTCAATACAAAATGCTGGTTCCTTCCGCCCTTGCCCTGGCCGGTAACCTTTACGGTGGTTTCGCCGCCCTGAATGATACATACGGGTTTGGGGCCATCGTAATGGATGGCGGTTTGCAATAATTCCCTGGCGGCCGCTTCTACCTCTCCGGTAATTAAATGGGGAATGGTATGCACCTGGTAGCCCATTTTATTTGCGGCACTGGCAGCAGCATCGACTGCCATGTGGTTATTGCCAATGATGGTATTGAGGGTATTGTTAAAGGGGTTCACCGGGTTTGGGCGTTTCAGGGGCAGCCCCTTCCCTACCCTTTTCGATATGCTGTATTATACCTGGGGGTAATAGGGACAGCAATTGATAATGGAAAGAATGGCGTATGCATCCTGAAAAGTCGAAGGATCGGCCACGGTGGGGCCGCTGGCAATAATACCCAGGTCGTCGCCTGGCACATCGCTGATGATCAAAGAAAATACACGTGCGCCCTTGCAATGGCGTACCAGCTGACCGCCTTTGATGCCGGATAGATGCTTGCGTACGGTATTGATCTCCTGGATGGCAGCGCCTGACCGGATCAACTGATCAAAGGTTGTTTGTACTTCGGGCAAGGTGGCTCCTGGTGGCAGGTCGCACCACAAAGCGGAAGCGCCGCCACTGATGAGGCATATCACAATATCTTTTGGTGTTGCCTTTTCCAATAATTGCAGGGTTTGGGTAACGGCCTGCACGCTGTTCTCATCCGGCACGGGGTGAGCGGCTTCTCTGATCTTGATCATCCGGGTGGGTAGTGCATGGTGGTATTTTGTAGTAACAAGGCCATCGGTGATCTGGCTGCCCAGTATTTCTTCTACTGCCACTGCCATGGCTGCGGCTGCTTTTCCCGCACCTATGACATATACATTATTGAATGAATTGTTGGCAATGACCTGTCCGCAAATAGTCAATGACCCGTTGTTAGCAACGAGGTGTTGTTGTAACAATTGTGCAGGTTGTACGGCTGTGATGGCCGATCGTAAGATTTGCTCCGCCTTTTCTCTATGCATGCTGAAGATAAAAGGTCTAATTTAATTGATTTAGGCGGAGACGGTATTGAAATGGAATTAAAATAGCAAAGCCGGAGGCTTTGAAATGGCCTCACTCGCCAGAGGCGAGCGAGTGCGGAGCCGGAGGCTTTGAAATAGGCGTCACCAGCCAGAGGCTGGCGACTGAAGCGCTTTATGACCAGGGTGAGCCGCTCTGAAAGAGCGACCCACCCTAAGCAATTGCATTTATGGATTTTTGGGTAGTATGTCTTCTATCTGGTCAAATTTCAGGTTGCTCCAACCTTCGCCTTTACAGGCTTCTTTAAACCGGCCAATCCACAAGAAGGTGCTGCCATTGAACCATCGGGTGCGTTGGAAAGATCGCTCTACAATAATACCTGCACGGGGTACTTCTTCTTCATTCACGTAATAAGGGGCCGGCTTTTCTTTTAGTATTACACCCAGGGCGCCTTTGGCGCCGGGCATGGCGGCTCTTTGTAATCTTATTTCGGTATCGCTGCCTTCTATATGTACCGGTATAAAAGGAATCCAGTTCCCGGGCACGGTAGTGCCCAACACATAACGAATGGGTGCATTGGCTACTGGCACAAAAGGAGCAGGCTGTGATTCTTTCAAAGCCATTTCATTACCGCTCACCCCTTTCCCCGCTTGTGAAGGAACGGTATTTTCTACGGCCCATACCATATTGGCCATTTCATCGCGCAGGAAATTCACTTGTTCCAGGGGATCGCCTTCGAGTGCCTTGGTAATAGAGGGCGTAAGGTAATACAGGTTGCTATTGGAATCTTTATTGGCGGTATTGGTATGTTGGAACATGGCCCACTTGTGCCAATTGGTTTGGGCGCCACGGCCTGCCGGCCTGATAAGGATATGCTGTCCAAACACATCGGTAATGGTCATACCTTTAATTTCACACAAGGTATTTACATCAAGGGTATAGGGCAGCATAAACCAGTCATTGGAATAGATCAATCCAAATTCGGCCAGCAATAAGTGCATGGCCCCTGTGGGTGTAGTGTCGATCTTTCCAAAATCGGTTTGGTTCTCTTCCATGGTCCAGAACCTGGGGTTGGGCATGCCTTTAAAAGCAATGGGGGCTGGTATAAACGATACGAAGTTTTCTATGGCTTCATGCCCGGCAGGTTCGGGGTCTAATGGCAGGGAGCGGCCGGGGTTCAGGTCGAAGGAATACCAATCCAGGTGGCCTTCGGCATACTGATCGGCGGTGAGTACTTTTTGTTGTTGCTGTTGTTGGGCGCCTGCTACAGCAAACTGGTATTCGAGTTGTTGGGGCAACCAGGCGGAGCCAATGGCCGGATCGGGTTGGCTATAATTTCTTTCATGCCAACGCTGGAATAGTAATACGATGTCTTTAAATATTGTTTGATCACCATTGGGAATGGCGTTGTCGTTCATCCATTTTTCAAAGCGGGTTTGAGGACCATCCATTGTTACGGTATCAACATGCAGGATAAATCCATCGGGCAGCAGGTCTTTTGAAGCAGCCATCAACTGAATGCCTTCGGCATCGTTTTTATCGATCGTATAATTCAACTGGTATTTAGTAAGCAAGCCGGGTATCCAGGCATCCAGGGCTTTTTGTTTTATGAGGCGCAGGAAATAACGTCCCATCTGAACAGCAAAGAACAGGTTGGCGGTTAATTTTTCTCTTTCCACTTTAGTTTCCAATGGGGTAGCTTCATCATAAGCAAAAAGGTATTGGCGGGAAAGCCTACCCTGTCCATCGTCGTATGCTCGCCCAATATTTGTGCGGTGACTGGTGTAGCAGCATCTTCGCCCTGGAACTCACCAAACTGCCATTGGCGGGTGAGCATCCATAGGGCATCGCGCACTTCGGCTTTCAGGCTGCGGTCGAAATTTGCCGTACGGGGTGTTGGCTCCAGCCTGTTGTAGGCGGTTATAGAAGGAATGCGATATTCCTGCAAAAGTAACATGGATGGCTGGAATACAAGTTCTGGCATAATGTAACTTTTTAAATCGGTATCAATTATTGGTGGCGGTCATTACAGACAGTATGGGTATTGATTGGGCAAAGAATACCAGGTTGAGCCGGTAATCCAATGACACATCAAGGTCATACTCATTGAAGCTGGCCAATAAGGCCGGCAACAACACGCCCAATTCGGGCTTATTTACTTTATCCAGTAATTGTGGTTCTACTGCTCTTAGTTTGGCCCGCTTGAGGGTGTCATTTAAAATACCTACCAGTTTATCCCAATCCCATGCACCTGTTTCCCTGGGTGTTACGGCCAGTAAAAGGGCCTGGGGTGGCGCGGCATTGGGCTGGTTGTAATTGAAGCTAATGCCGGTCACTTCCTGTTTGGCAGGTATCTCTTCTGTCCAGTCGTCGATCAATAAGCCAGCCTGTTTGCTGCCGGGTATAAAGGCCGCCTTGCCCTGTATACATACGGACAAGGTATCATGGGCAATATTGAAAGGCTGGGTAGGATCAATGGGATCTTTATCAGGAAATGCTACAGCCAGCCAGGAATCTTTGGCGCGGTAAGGCAATTGCACGGGATCCAGGTCGAGGGAAGTAGTTCCATTAAACAGTTCCTGCAAGGTGCGGATATAATCCCAGCGGGCCAGTTTGGGCCTTACATGGGCTGCATTCTGCATCCATTCGTCGGCCACAAAGGTCATCTTCAATTGATCGGTAGCATGTTGAAGGAGTTGGGTTCTGTCGGTATTGGATTGTTGTATATCGGCTTCGTTGTTGTATGCAAATAAGGGTAGTATATTAAATACTTCCGACAGTACTGTTTTACCTGCTTCGATCAGTGTTTCAATCTTCTTATCCATCAAGGTAGCTGCTGCCGCTGCTGTAAGCAGGCTGGTAGTTTGAGCATCGGCCAGGGCCATCCTCCGGCACACGCTTTTTGCCTGGTCGAGCAAGATGGTTTTGGCCGCATCATCCAGGGCAGCACTTACCTGGGGGAAGGAATCGGGCAATCCAAAAACAGCAATGTGTACCAAGGTATTTTGCAACTGGGCAGCTTCTGTATTGCCCAGGGTAAATACCACATCGCTAAAAGACAGTTTTTATCGTTCAAGGCAGTAACGGCATCTTTCAGGTCGTTGAATACAGTCACTACACCATTCTCATCTTCTATTTGGGTTTGTACCGGGGTATTATTGAGTTCGGTTAATAATAATTGATAAGCTGTATGAATGGGGGTAATGCGGTTGAGCAACTGCACATCATCATATCCTTTGGGGTTGTTCTTATCGGCCAGGCTGGTTTTGGAATGTGGTTCATAATCCTGGGCATGCAAGGGTCTTGAATCGGCAATCAATGATTTAAGGTGCCTCAATAAAGGAAGCAGTTTGCCCAGGGGCTTTTTACCCGGCATAGTATCGGGCCGCAGGAATTCAATTTTTACGGGGATGGTATCATCCAGGGCATTCAGTTGGCGATAATAATAAGCGATCCTGCTTTCCAGCTCGGAGGTGGAAGTTTTACTTTCTTTGTTGTTCTGTGTTTCGCCGGTATTCAGTTCATTGCCGGTGATGTATACAATATCAATGGGCTGGAGTTGCAGTTTATCGATGGTGATATCATCAGACGCTATTTCATTACCCAGGGCATCGAGGTGGGCTACATGAAATATCAGGTCTTCGGCCGGCCCCACAATGCCTTTCAACCACTGGTTAATGCCGGGTTCCATTTTGGCACGGGGTGTCATGGGGATGGGTGACCAGGGATTGTTACCAGGATCATTGGGATCGAGGTTATCAAAGTGAATGGTAACGCGGTTGGTAAAAGTAAACTGGTGGCCGCGGGATGTATTGATGATGTCAATATCGGGTGGTATCTGTGCGTCTTTCAGTGCATTGACCAGGGCGGCAGCGCGTTCATAATTTCCCTGCACCACCTGGTACATGCTTTCGCTAAGCAGGAGGTCTTTTACAGCATCGAGGAATCGGCCAGTCTGTCTTTTTCCAGTATAATGGCAATGCGTTCGGCGGGACTGGCGCCTACCACATCACCTGTGGCGCCAAATGGGAAAACGGTGGTTACCTCGGCCAGCTTAACACCATTGACTACGTTATTAGCTGGTATGGCCTCGGTGGTTTCATTGGTTCCCTGCTGACGCACGCGGTGTTGGTTGAAGGGATAAGCATCCCTGAAATTATAGATGTACAGGTTTAGTTTTTTCAAACTGTTGTCGGCCGAAGCGCGGTCGTGCAGGCCTCTTTCAAACTGGTATCCCAGCAGGGCTTCCAGGCTCTGTCCATTACGAATACCTTGCAATATGAACAAGGCGCGGCGTACGCGTTCGGAAGATAGGTTAACGGCCATGGTATCGGGGCTGGCCGGTGTAGCATGGCTCATATAACCACTGCGCAGTACGGCTGCTGCCGAAGCCTGGTTTAGTGAGGGTGCATGCACAAAACCGCCGTTGTCGATATACTCAAAGAGAGGCGCATTGTTTTTAGGAACGAGTTTCCCGGGCACGGTATCTCTCACTACCTGCCGCCGGGAGGCAGGTTTTACATTTTCGACCCATCCGAAGGAGGCGAGATAAATACCTGTTTTTCTTTCACCTGTTCCTTGCTCATCACCATGATCGCCTCCGTGTTCCAAATCATCATGATCACCGCCCCGGGGCATCCCCACCTGCGGGACCATGGGCAGCACCCTCATGGGTATGGGGCGTACCATCGTGTTTATGATCGGGTGATACATGTGATATCTCTGGTTTTAGCTTGCGTTGCTTGCGCAGCCGGGTATTGAACAGGGCTGTTTGCCAGGCATCCAGGCGGTAGGTGCAGGTATCGAGGTGTTCGGTAAAACAGCGTTCCAGCCTCGCCGTGGGCAAGTCCGACAGGTAGTCCAATGACTCCCTGATCTTATTGAGAAAGGCAGCTTCGTCTTCTCTCTTGCCGGTTGACAAGAGGTATTCGGATATCAGTTTATTTTTTTGCCAGTGGTTGGGATCGGCTACGGCCACCTTGGCCTTCATCACTTCCCATTTGGTAAGATCGCCTTGTGGCCGGATGTTGTGGAAGTTGACGGGCTTGATGGTTTGATTTAGCCGTATGTCTTTCTTTCTGAACCAACGCACAGTAGCATCATGTATTTGCAGAATCAACGCTCTTCTAAGCTGCATATACAGCAAGGCCGAAGGGGCTTTGATGCCGGCGCCAAAATCCTGCTTTTCGAGGGCGGCGATGGTATTGGCTTCCTTTAACCAATTGAGGTAGTTCTTTTTTTCTGCTTCGTTATAATAATGGATGCTGTCTTTTTCCGACAGAGGCATATTGTCGACCAGGTTAGCCGCATCCAGCAAGGTTTGATAATGTTGAAATACAAGGCGAAACTGCTGGGGTATCTGCAACACGCCTTTATCGTCCATCATGGAATTGCCCCAGGCATTGAACAATGCCAGCAGGTCGTTTTTGCTGTCGAAGGTTTTGGATATATCAGCCCCATATTTCCCGTTGTGTTGAAAATCGTCGAGGTTCTTCAGGTAATCGGTACTGTACCCTACACGTTGGTAAAAGAAGCGGAGCCGGGTTGTAAACCCAGGATATCCATGAGTACTTTAGAAGGGTCTTCATTGGGTTTGCCTACATACATTAACTGGGGCAGGATTGATTCGTAGAGGGATTGATAATGTGTCAGTAATGTGTATAGCTTATTGAGGAACGGAGTTCCCAGGAATTCTTCTCTTTTTGCCATTGCCAGTTGGAGAAATCGCTGGTCAATAAAACACCATAAGGCTGGTTGCCTACACGCAAAGCAGGAAGGGGCCACGACCGGTAACATACTGCACAAAAAAATCACGTAGCTTATCCTGGTCCTCTTCGGTTAATCCCGGACTCAACATCGTACTGAAATAATAGCCCAGGGTGGAAGGATACAGGGCGGTATTCATGGCCACGGATTCGGTATAATCGGTGGTATCGCAATTCAGGATATGTTCCAGCGGTACATAATCAATGCCCAGGGCATCGGCCAGGTTCTTTCCATCGCAATCGCAATCATCGCCGGGGAAGCACATGGGTTCCTGTGTTTCTACAAAATAACTGATCTCGCTAAAGGGATCGTTCTTGGTGTAACCCGATCCATCGGCTTCGGTATTATTGGTAGGCGAACCTTGTTTAATGAGGCTAAATCCTTTGGGTGAGTAATGGTGGTTATCGATCAATTCTTCCAGCTGGGCCTTGCTCATCTTTTCATCGGCCGACAGGTTAAGACCCAATACCAATATTTTATCAAAGCCATTGACAGCCTGCGTGGCATTGAGGGGTATTTTAAAACCCATGCCATATTGTACCGCTTTGTCGAAGTTGGAGGTCCAGTCGAAGGCTTCCCCAAATACGAGTTTTTCATCTTTGGTAATAAAGGCATCTTCCACTTCCATGGGATCGGGACCAACAAACAGTTCATCGGGGATAGGGTTGCCTACAACCTCTTTCCTGGTGGCGCCTTCATACAGCATCACCACAAACCGATCGGGCAATACCCGGGTGCGGGGAGCCCGGCTCCAGGCCGCTGTTTTGGTGAGGTCATGTTCGGGAAAATGCAATTCACTGGCATCATTCAGTTCATCGAGGTGGTGCCAGTTGGGAGGTTGTGTTTGGCTGGCTACCCAGGCACTGCGTTGGGGGCCAAACAAGGTAACCATATCACTCCAGGCCGATTTCTTAATATCCTCCTTTTCATCACCGCCATTTTTTCAGCATCAAAGAGGGCTATCCAGTATTTAGTTCCTTCGATCACTTCTTCGCCCGTCAGTGTTTCTTCGTGGGTGTGCACGGCGATGTCATCGGGATAAATACGCAACCACAACTCTGTATGTTCACGGGTAGCAATAAACCTTGTTTCAATGCGCACGGGCATCATCAAAAAAGGAATGCTGTCGTCGAGGTGGGTAAGTAGTTCGCGCGGGTGGGGATCTACATAGATGGCACCAATGGTGGTTTGGAGTTTTATGCGGTTATCTATTAAATCATTTTTCCCTTTGTTGGCTTTGGCAATCAGTTCTTTTCTTTTGCTTCCAGCTCATCCGTATTGGTTGCAGGTGATTGTAAAGCGGCGCCCAGGTTTTCCCGGGCCTGTGATAAACGGGCTTGCAGGTCTTTTCTTTTTCCTGCAATTGTTCGCGGCGTGCGTTAACTTCTTGTTGTTGCTGCTGCAAGCTGGCTGCTTTTACTTCGGCCGCGGCTAATTCTTTTTCCAGTTCAATCAACAATTGTTCCAGTGTTCTTAACTGCGCCTCAATTTCCTTTATCTCTTTGGGATCGGGGTTTTGTGCATGTCTTGCTTCTTCCAGCACTTCCTTTACCCGTACTATTTGATCTTTGGTAGTGGCAATTTTCTTTTGAGGAATTCAATCCGACTGGAGTTATCATTCAATGCGGCCTGAAAATCATCCAGGGCATTCATTTCACTGCTCAGTTGTTGCAGCTCTTGTTGTAATTGGGCAATCAATGTTCTCAATGCTGCGATGGCCTGGGCATCAGCAGGCAATCGGGTATCACCCCGGGTAGCTTGTTGCAGTGCTTTTTCGGTCTTCAGCAATTCGGTTTTATCGGTATACAATTGCTGATCCAGTTGGCGCACTTTTTTCCGTTGTACTTCAATAGCAGCTATTTGTTCTTTCCAGCTTTCCATAATAGGTGTTTAACACTTGGTTGATCAGGCAGGCAGGGTGTCCAGCATTTCTTTAGCATGTACCGCCACCATACTGGGTTTTTGAAACAATACAAAGGCCATATTGGCCGAATCGGCTCCCCACCTGAAATCATCGGAGGGGTGTATAGTGGGCCTTACGCCAGCTTTAATAAATTTTGTATTACCGGGTAAATTGGTCCAGGCCAGATCGTCCCACGACAGGCCATCACTTCCCTGGTTGAAACTAATGTCCATACCAAACCTTGGTTCACCCGGTAATTCCTGGATAATAAAAAACCAGCCGAGGTGATCTGTAAACGGCGGGGTAAGATCAATACCACGGGCCTGCTTAATGGTCAGGTCAAACCCAAAGAATTTAATATCGGGTGGCAATTCAGCTTTGTATAAGGGAACTTCACCTGTTGTTCAAATTCCTGGGTGGTAAGGTCAAGGTCTATTTCGGGTTCTTCTTCTGATTTACCGGCGATGGCCTTCTGTGCAAAGATGAGGGTGTTGGGATAACGCTTCAGTAAATCACCGCGTATCACCAATACGGTTTGTTCTGCATCGCCCTGGGCATCGCGGTTATTGTGGCGACCCAGGTCGCTACTGATGGGCCAGGTATGTATGGGTTTAATATCCTTGTAATCCTCGGTCAGTTCTGCTTCGGATTTATTTTCTTTCGGTTTAATAATACCCTTCACATCCCAGAATTGGCGGAAATAGCTGCCCCGTTCGTCGGTAGGATATTCACGCCACAACAATTCCCGCCCCATTTCATGGTTGAGGCCCACCATATAGGACTCAATGAATTTTTGGTTGGTCTTTAATAGGGAGATGGTGTTGTTGGGTATCAGTTTGAGATTGGGCAGCAACAGTTCGCCGGAAATATCAGACAAGGGCTTATACATCGGTTCTTCAAAATCGGGGTAAGCCATGGCCGGGAAAATGGTTTCCGGGCGATCTATTTTAATATAGGCCGGGAATTGCACCAGTGATGACAAGCGATAAGGGAAGGAAGTATGTGGATGAATGGCGGTGCTTACCTTGGTGTAAGCGTTGGCCAAATTCAAAGGCAATATTTCGCGTACGGGTTGTACAACAGCCAGGCGTTTGGTAAATCCTGTGAGGGCCATTCTGAAGTTCCTGGCTTCCACACTATCGGTGGTGGTACCGGTGGGGGTAGGTCCGGGATTGGTGGTTTCGTCGCTAAGGGTTAAGGTAAAATTGGGACGTACGGGTATTTGTGCAATGGCGTCGACTTGTTTTTGTGGATCAGCAATGGCTTCGGCAGCAACCACATCTGCTTTTAGTTTGCTCAGGAAAGGATAGGCCACTGCAGCCAATACGGCCAATATACCCAATACCAGGAATGCACCGGTAATGAAGGCCAGTAGTACAAGAAGGAGTAATAGAATGAGTAGGAAGAGTTCAAAGTTTTTCAATAACCATAGTAGCCAGGCGGGTAATTTATAAGGAAAAACCTGGCTGGCGATGCCGGCGGTATTGGGCATGCCCGCCGGGGTGGTTTTCGGCGGCGCTGCGGTTACGGTTCCTTCATTCAGTTGGGTAACCAGGTTTCCATAATTAAAAGGCAGGCTATTGCCCAGGCGCCTGGCCAATTTGCCATTGGGGCGAATGATTCGCCTGAAGGCACCTGAAAAACAGCCAGGGGCAGCCGACTTTCCTGTATTTGCTGGTGGATGGTAGTGGGGCTGCCCATAATGCGTGGCAATAGGGGCTTGCTGATGGCCAGTAAGGTAGTGGTAGGCAGTTTACTGAAACTTTTACGGTAAACTGCAGGGACACTTTCATAAAAACAAGGTGGCCCGTATACGTTTGTTGGCTTCTATGATCTTTAATACCTGCGTCCAGGCTTTGCGCATGTATTTCTCCTGGTGCTTTTGGATGATGCGGGTACCGAAACCCGCCGGCACCCTGGTACGCGGATCTTTATTGAGATCGTGGAGCCAGGTGGTTTTATTGATATCGAGGAGTACTACTTCATTGGCCGATTTCTTAGCATGTTTACCACCATACAGTGGTACGGAAATGATGGGATCGCCTGAATCGTCTTTACCAATAATGGTAGCAGGCAGGTTGACGATCTCCTGTAGTTGTTGTTGAAAATCTTTGGCCGTTGGCGGATTGGGAAAAACAGTGGAAATGGTAGACGGCGATTTCAAGGCGCCTTCTAATCCAATAATGGGTGGTTGTGTGCCGCTTATTTCCAATGCGGGATTATCGGCGCGCACAAATCCGGGTCGGGAGCAATCCATATCGCGGATGCCTACCTTGGGGTCCATGGGCCTTGGCTGCAACAGTTTGACCAATGATTCAAAATCGGCATTGGTACCGGTGCGGAAGAACCATTCATAATATATGGGCATTTCGCCCCGGGCGCCATTGTTATCCCAGGACGCTTGTTGGGCATTCACGCCGGCAGTGGGCTGCTCCAGTCCGGCCAGGCGGCCCGTTTCAAAAGCAGGGATCAAAAAAGCATGGTAAGCTGTATTGGGTTCCAGTTTGCGCGGGCTCATGATCCTGGAATATACCTGGTCGGGATCGTCGGTAGTTATTTTATTCAGGGAGAGTAAGAACTTCTCATAATCCGATAATTCATTATCCGGTATATCGGCATTGCTGTGCATGTGGGCCCATAACCAAGTTTCGCTGACGGGTGGGAAGGCTTCTTTTTCTTGACGGTAATAGAAGGCACCGGGATCTTTCGTTTGGTGCGGTCGAACTCATCTTCTTTTAATACGAGCACAAAGATCCAGGGACGCAGTTTAGAGCCTTGTGGTGCGGCCGGGGTATAACGCCAGGCAAAATCTTCATCATAAAACTCTATGAAGGAAAGGTAATTGGGCTCAAAGTCGGTGATCCAGTTGAGGGGTTCCACCCGCACGATCATATTGTGGTTGATGCCGGTAATATCGCCCGGACCAATCAATGCAAAATTCTTGGCCATACCGGCCCCATTCAGGGATACGGCCACTGGCACTTCGGCCCTTTCAACGGTAGTACCACTACCCGTACCGAGGTCATCGCTCTCAATGATATTACCGGCAATGCCCTTACGTGCCCATGAGTGAAACTGGTATCTTGCGATTTCAACGCTCATACGCTTAGTTTGGGTTTAATTCATAATGTGATACAACCTGCACTTCATCTTTCAGCGCCGGATTGTCCTTCACCAACTTATTGTACAGTTGCACGGCTTCGGTATAACTACCAGCTACCATGTCTTTGCCATATAGTTTCATATCGCTCTTACCGGCCACTGCAAATTGTTCGGTTGTCATACTCACGGCTTCCGGAGCATTGGAAGAGAGTTTATTGTTGGCATTGGACAAAGTAGATTTGGCCACAGCGCCACCTTTGGTATTGGCCTTGAAGAGGCCCTTGGCATATTTATAAATACCGGCAAATACCAACACGCGTTTCTTTCTCAAATAGGTCAGTTCATAATCCACGCTTTTGCTAACCGCTACAGGGGTTTGTACAGCCGAGGAGCCGGTGATCTTAAATCCACTCTTCATGGATTCAAAGAGGGTCGGGCCAGTTTCTCATTGTCCTTCAGTTCTATAAAATTGGCCGGCGCAAATTGCTCTTTTACTTCTACTGTTTTAAGGCTGGCATCGGTGGTTTTTATTTCAAAGCGTTTGGCATCCTTGGGTAGTTTGTTGCCAAACTTATTGATGTCCAGTTCAAGCGGTACCAGTCTTTCGCTGAAGGTAAGTACCCCAAAAGGATGAATAACGAGCTTATCGCCGGTATCCTTGATCTCCTTGATGGAAACATGCAGGTTGTTGTTATCGGGTATATCGGCTTTCCAGTTACGGTTGTCATTCACCTCATTGGTAAGTAACTGAATGATATCAACTTTTTCTTTACCGGTATCATCAGGGTCATCGCCCCAGGTTTCGTGGAAGCTGACGGTAATATCAAAGAAGAGAATGGTAAAGCTGGCTTCTCCTTTCACATCCCATGGCCTTGGGCCCGACAGTTCGCCTGAGAGGCGGATGCCCATAATAACGGAAGTACCGCGGCGCAGGGCCAGGCCGGCATATACGGCAGCGATAAAATGGAAAGGATCGAATTGGAAAAGCACATCAAAGCCCAGGTAGCCATATACATTGAAGCCACAGGCTTCGGCATACACCGGCTTTGGCGCCCAACTGAACGGTATTGCTGGTAACAGCAAAATAGCATTGAATGGAGATACGTGGATTGTCGCCACTTAATAAGCTAATGGTCAGCCTGCGCATGTTCTGCAGGTCCTGCGGCGCTTCATGGAAGGCGGGGTGGAAACCACCCACACTTAATATAAATACCGGCTGATCGCCCCACGATAAACGGAAGGCCATATCGCCGGTAAGGGTGAATACGAGTAAGCGGGAATCGTACAAGCTGGCATCGAAAGAAATGTATTTGTTTTCAAAATCTATGATGCCCAGGAAGTTTACCTGCAGGCGCAGCAAGGCTGCCTCTTCAGTAGGTAGTACTGCTTTGATAACACCCAGTATGATGATCCGGGGAACGGGAATTTCGATGAGTAGTCCCAGCTCAAGGGTAATGAGAGAAGGGGTACCCCATCCCACCTTAGCCATGGGGCCAATAATAAAATGATCGGGGTAAGGGGGAAATACCTGTTTGATATCACTTACAATGCGGTTGATATTGGCCACCACATCTTCGGGAAACAGGATGCTCTTGATGGCATTGGTTTTAATACCCTCGCGCAAAACATCAACCTTAGTAGTTCGGTTCAATCCCAATAACCCACCTACTCCATTGAGGGTAAAACCAAAGCCCAGTTGTATGGGTGTAAATTCGGCAGTAATGATGATCAGCAGGGAGAAGCCCTGGCTGCCATCGGGCATTTTGGTATTGATAATGCCCACCGCTTTGAGGCTGAACAGGCTCTGGAATTCCAGTTCGAGTGATCCAAAGTATTCGCCTTTATCAAAATCAAGGTAGAGGAAACCACCGCCTTTGATAACGCCTGTATCGATGGACAGGCCCACGCCATTGGGTGGCTTGAATCCAAAATCCACTTGCATGGGCCCCATATTGCCACTGTTGTTGGGCGGGAAGGAAAAAGTGGCAGTAACACCCATATTTTGTACCACAGCAACCAGGGGACCCAGCGAGGCTTTGATATCGGTGCCCAGGCTGATGGGAAATTTCCCTTGCTCCATTTTCAAAGTAAGGGTCAACCCTTCCAACGCAATGGGGCCAATATCTACGTGGATGGGTAGTTTTATTTCCAGGGCACTGCTACCCTGGAAATAAAATCCTTTGTCGGAGGATACACCGACGAGAATATCGAAATCGGCTTCGGCTTTGATGCCGGATAATATTTTTTGATGAGGCCATCGCCTTTTGAAGAGTCGATAATGATCTTACCATTCTTCAGGGACGATTCAAAACCAATGGCGCCTTTGGCCGCATTGGCCCCGCTATCCCAATTAAAAGAAACGGTAACGCCATTACTTACCTCTCCTATTTCCACACGGCTGCCACCTGCTTGTCCCAACAAGATAAAGGGACGTGGTGGATTGACGGGCTTGCCGATCAGTTTGAAAGCGGCTGAACCGCTTACTGAACCGGAAGGCGGAATAATACTTACGTTATGAGGAGGGACTATCCTGATACCGGTTCCTGCTGCCAGGCTGCCTGCCAGGTCAATCCCAAATTTCCAGGCAGGGTTCCATAAAGGAACGGTGAAACTGAGCGCACTGGCTACTTCGCCAAAGATCAGTGCTTCCAGTCCAGGTGGGTTGGTGATATTGGTAGGCCTTAGCCGGAAGATACCAAAGCGAAGGGCTGGTCCAATTTCTCCTTCACTGGCTCTTTGTAAAGTGACGGGTATGGCGAAGGCTTTCAATACGGAGTGAATGCGGGGAATAAATTGCTTGCCATCAAAATCATTGGCGCCCCATTTATATATCTCTGTAAATAGTTCCTGTGGTTTGGTAAAGAGTTTGGGGAAACGATCAAACCGAACGACTCGTTTTGTATAAGCTGGTTTGGCCAGGTTGACGGGATCGGCAGCTATCTCTTCTTTATCGAACAGGCCCATAAATTCAAAGAGGGAACCTACAATCGGGAAACGAGTTTCACAATAACGGATGACCAGGAATCCAAAAAGGTTTTCGGGAAGCTTTTGTGCAAAGGCAGCTACTTCAGCGGGTGGGATGGTACCAATACCGCCAATGGCTCCCAACTCATCGGCAATGGTTTTGATGTTGGTAATGATGTTAATGACGCTGGTGAGCAGGTCGGCCGACTTGCTCAATATATCGCCGGTATTATCGGCCTCTATGGCTGCTATAAGGGCTGTAATTTTGGGGGCCAGCTGGCCGGCCTCATTACCGGTTTGTACAAAGGCATTGCTTAGGGCTACATTATTGAGCAGGGTGGGTGGAAATTGTAATCCCAATTCGGACATCAACACCAATACCTGGCCCGATTGGAGGCGCTGCTCCAGTGGCTTGAGCACATTGCCCAATTCAATACCGATGAGTTCTATCGTTCCTCTGGCGGGCATGTTATTGATTTAGTTGGTAAATGAATAAATGATAACACCAGCTGATCAACCAGGCCGCTGCAGCAGTTACACCTAGCAGCAACAGCATAAAGGCGATGATAAGGCTCAAACTCTTTAAGGAGGCTGAGGATAAGCCCGCAGTTATTTTCTTAACAGCCTGCATGTACAATATGATGGGTCGTATAACCAATACCCGCGCCAGGTTGCGTGGCAGGGTATGCCTGCTGAGGTAACCAGCCACAGCGGGACTGAAACTGTAATATCCTTTGTTGAGGTAGTAAACAAAGTGTTGACCAAACCGGGTAGCGGCCATATCTACATCACGGATAGCTTTTAAAAGCTGCACCTTGGGATGATCGGGTGTGTCAAAACAAACGGTAGCGATGATGCAGGACCGGCTGGAAGTACCTGTAATGGAGGCAAGATTGGAAACGAGCTTTACAAATTTGGCGCGCTCACAAGGGCGGCCTTCTTCAAAATTATCGATGATGAACAGCATGTACATACCGGGGGCGCCACACTGCGATCGCTGATCATGTTCACTCTTAGCTTGCCATTCTCTACGGTAAAATCAATCTCTTTTACAAAGGGTATATGTCTTTGTTCAGTATCGGTATGATGGGTCATGGCGCCGGGGCGGATGAGCACGACCTTAACAATATCATTGACCTGGGGTGTTTCAACAAAGAAGGGACGGCCATAACAAATCTCATTGGCCACATTTCTTTCATTTTTAACGGAAGTGATCGTTGGTCTTGGTCCCGAAAGAAATAGATAGGAAGGTTTATAGATCTCAAAGTTCTTTTGGTTTTCGGCCATGCCTGGAAAAGTCACGGAATCTTCATCTCTATTGGGGTTTACGCCACCGGCCACGATCACGCTACCATCGGGCAATAGTAAGGCGGCTGAATGGTATATCCGGGGTCGTGCAAGGAAGCAACGGGCGTAAATGTTCTGGCTACCGGATCGAATATATCGCATTCAAGGGCCATTGTCGAAGCAGGGCACCATTTGTAAAAATCATGTCCGCCCAATACCAGCACTTTTCCATTGACCAGGTTTACCGCACTTACATTGATACGGTCTTTGTTCATCTCGGGCAGTGTTGTCCAGGCATAAGGCAACACTTTGGTATCCAGTAGCTCGGCGCTTTTGGGATTGGAACCGGCCACCAGGGGATGAGCCGCCCGAAAGCCGGCGACTCTCGGTGGATCAGTATGTCCATTGGCCGGCATTTTGGCGCCGCCCAGTAATAATATATTGCCATCCTGAGCGGGCGACAGTAAGATGGAGGTTCCTTCTTCCCTGAACTTAACGTGGGGTTCAAGGAATACGTCTGGAGGTCCTGGCGGGCGCAGGTAGGCGAGGCAATTGGCTCTTACACCTGCAGCAGCATTGGCCGTGACCATATAGGAAACTGTTGGTACGCCATTAAGTGCAGTAGGCTGGGCTGTGCTTTCATACCGCCAGTTGGTGCCTGTATGAAATACGTCACTTCCTTTTACCAGGTGCATACCGGGATACGTTGCGAATGCCGCCGCCTGGGCCTTGTGTACGCCATCCATCGCCACTGTTCTTGCCGTACCATAGTTGCCTGCCGTTAGCATTTCTACCGACTCGGCAATGTAGGCACCCGACAACACATCTTTCCTTCCGGAGAACACCAGTATATTTTCATCTTCCATGAACACCGCTGTGGGGTACCACCTTGCTTCGGTCATATCGCCCAGCTTCACAAATCCAGCTCCTGGATTGTCCGGATCGAACATATTGATATCCCTGATGCCCCGTCCGTGCTGGCCTGTTCCATCTCCTATATGGGGCCGGCACCTGCACCGCCCATGGTGATCACTTTGCCGTCGGCAGCATGGACATGGTGGCAGCAGAAAATATCTACTCCGGGAAAGGTAATGATGGTGGCATTGGAAATATCGGGCATGGTAGTACTGCCATGAACGGTTTCGGCATTGGGGGTAGGGTCAGGAACAGTAGCTGCCAGTGGGTCCCACATCACGGCTTCTGCTATATAGTGAATGGTTTCGGCATGGCCTGACCACCACAAAACTTTTCCCGTATGAAGCATGACGGCATGGATCACAAAAACGCCCAGGTTATCGCCTGCTGTGTGTGAGTTGCCCGGTGTTTTGTAGGGTCCAAACCATTTTCCTAAAGGTTGCGAACTTGGCATATATCAGGTATATGAGATCAAACCAGTTTATAAAAAGCAAAGCTTTCAATGAATGAGGAGCATACAACAGCCATCTCTCTCAATGCATAGACATTGATGGAACAGGTACAGTTTTTAACAGCGAACCCATGTATGATGGCTTGCGTGGCAGGGATATGCTTACCAGTGCATACTGATAGAATGGTGCCTACTAAATGACAGTGCTAACTAAACGAGGGCCTGATTTTCTATAGAGTATAAAGTGGGAGAGAACAGTAAGTCGTATAACTAAGATAATAAAGTTTTTGATGAATTACGAAATATGGGGAAAACTATTGTGCAGGGTAACCGTTTCCAGTATTATTTCCGCCGAGGGCACAGGCATGATGCAAAAAGGCCTGCAAATTCAATGCTTTGCAGGCCGGTCATTATTGAATAAGTTACTTGTTTAAAGTTTGATGAATTTCCGTTTCTCTTCATTAGCCTGTATATAATATACACCCGGTTGCAGAGATTGTACATTGATAAAGGTTGATAAGGTAGCGCCATCAGTTACCAGCTCCTTTTTCAGCACCACTTTTCCGTTTGCATCCACCACCTGTATCACCAGCCGTCCGGCCTTGGTCTGCAGCTGAACATTCAGCACATCTGCTACCGGGTTGGGGAATATCTCGAAGGACTGCGCCCTATTCAAACGAATAATCAGGATGTTGCTGTAGGTAAAGCGGCCATCGAGATCGATGCTTTTAAGCGGTAATAGTTGATGCCGGGTGCAGAATGCGCATCGGTATAAGCATAGGTTGTGGGTGTTGCAGCAAAACCGGCAGCAGGCACATTACCCAATGCCGTAAATGAACGCCCATCATTGCTACGCTCCAATGAAAAACTATGGCTATTGCTTTCTTCACCCGTGGTCCAGTTCAGGGCAACACCATTATTTGTTCTAACCGCCTTAAAGGATAGCAGTTGAACGGGAAGCGTAGCCAAAGTATTGAAAGATACAGTAACCGGTGAACTGTACAGGGCTTGTGCAATAGCATATACTTTCAATGTATGTACCCCATCGGCCATGGTACCCGGATGGTTATACGTAAAATTGCCTGCCGCATCGGAGGTCACCGTATTCAGCAACGTATTATTTAAATAAAGCGCTATAGAGGTATTGGCCGGGCCGGTACCAGAGATGTTTGTCAGGTTCTTGACTACACCGCCTGCTGCAGGTGTAACAATGTTGGGCGTCGCAGGAATGGTCATACAACCCGGAATAACGGTAATTGAACCAGCTGCTCCTGCGATAGCTCCATACGCGATTCCATCGGGCGCAAATGCATTGGACTGTGTACCTGACTGCGCCCCATTTACTGCCCGACTACCACCAATATTACAAGCCTGTATTAAAACAGCGCCACCACCGCCGCCGCCGCCGGGGCCATGTTCGGGGCTGCCGGGTGATCCGCCGTTTCCACCGGTAGCCTGTAAATTGCCAAAATTTACATTACCTGTGGCACGCAGGTAAACGGTGCCTCCTGCACCGCCGCCGCCGGCGCCATCATCCGACGAGGTCCCTCCAAGGGCGCCATTGGCCAGGAGACTTCCTGTACCTGTCATTTGATTGCAGCGAATGAACACTACGCCACCTCCTGCACCGCCAGACGAACCCGCATTATTATCGCCATGGCCAGCGGCACCGCCCCCGCCCATCAACAAATGATCCAGCGGAGAATAGAGCAGGGAAACACCACCCAGGCCACCCATCCCTCTTGACCCATCCGACGAATGTGTTCTGCCACCTTTGCCGCCAGCTCCTTTGTTGCCGCCGCCGCCACCGCCCGAATTAAGGGCCACACCACCGCCAGCACCATTGGCCATATTGCCTCTGCCTGTAAATGTAGCACCATACCAGTTGGCCACAATGCCCTCTCCTTTTTGTGCACCGGAGGGCGCTGCTTCATTAAGACCAGTGGATCCCATATTACCAGTCAGATCATCCACATACACTCCGGCCCTGTTTCCTCTTCCCGAGGCATTGATAGAACCATTCAGATCTATAGTTCCCGATGCAAGCAAAACAACAATGCCACCTCTGACGCCATCCCAGGGCATGGCGACTATACCCTGTGCGGCAGGAATGGTAAGATTGGTATACTCCGGCACCTGAATTATCTGGGTAACGTTGGCAGCATAGCTGTTTGTGCAAGCTGCCGTGAAAGTGATGGTACTGCCGGCTACCGAAGCCACACGGGCAAACTCCCAACGCCCAACAGGATCACTGGAAAGGTTAATGGCCGCCTGGGAACCCACCGCAGGCGCTGGCACAAAGCCCGTAGCCTGCCATATCATCAGCAGATCGCCGGCTGCAATTGCTCCCGGCACTGTAGACGAACCAAAAGTAATAGTAAGATCTCCCGGTGCTACAGGTGCTGTCACTATTGCATAAATGTTGACGACGCCGGTGGAGCCCATAATGGTTGAAGCACCATTACGGCCAGTACCATTGCCAAAAACATCCTGCCGGGCCTGGACAGGTACATTAAAACAAAATAAAATAAATAAAGTAAATATTGAGTAACGTAAAATCATAAGCTACAGTTTATGTTAGGGGGCGCAATGATACGCTTGATTATTAAGAATGCATGACAAGACAGCTGGTTTTAATTCTCCTGCTGATCGTATGAAAGAATGTTTGGCAATTTAAATGGCTTCACCGCTCATACTATTGTGTATGTTATGGATGGACGTCGCATCTGGCATATGGCGCAAGGTTGCTTTGAATTACAAAAGGGCAGTAGTGTATTTGTACGGAAGGGAGCCAGCCTGGTAGAATACTTTAATGATTCAGCTTTTTGTGTGATCGTATTTTTGTACCGGATGATTTTCTTTGCGAGGTACTAAAAACCATTCCCCCTGGCAATACGCGTCAGGATAATGATCCAATTGTTACCATCGACAACAAGGAGGCCATCAACAGATAGTAATCCTGATCATTTTCAGCACCGGTGAAAATCAATGGCCGTATTACTCATCAGCGGGCAATACTGGCCAGTTTGATTGTTTTTTCTTTGTTATCGGTCCAGGCAAAAGAATATTATTTCCTGAGCGGGTCATTTGCGGAAAGCCGCCTGAGCGGGATTCGGAAGAGGAGGCAATGATAACGGAAGTATCTTTTGTACCGTTGGCATATACTTTTACGGCTTTAATAGCAGGACCTTCCATCCAGCTAACGAAGGCAGTTGTATCATTGATCATCAACAGATCCACACGGCCAATCGTCTTGCCTTCATCTATACGAACTGGCTTACTGAACGTAGCGCCACCATCAGCAGAGAAAACCACATTCACCTGTGCCTGTTGTGCAGGCATCGAAAACCAGGCAATGGCCAGGTTGTTGCCGATAGCATCTATTCGTGGCCCATTCACCGGGCAACCTTCTATTTTCCAGTTGTCGGAATGAATGGGTATGGGTGAAGTCCAGGCACCCTTTTCATAACGAACAATGGACATATCTCTTATTTCGTCGTTCGACCGGTCTCTGTATACCACAACAGGACCATTGGCAGTAATGGCTGCACTGGTTTGACAGCAATCGCATACGCGGCTGTCCAGTTCCCATTCATTTTCTTTTTTACCGCTCTTGCCCAGGATGGCCGCCCGGATGGTCATTTCGCCGTGATGGCCTTCATGTCCGCCGTGTGCTCCTTCTTTAGCAGTATTCCTTCCATCGAGCCAGGAAACAAAATATTTTTCGCCATAGGGTACAATGGATACAAAACCATGCTCGGCCTTTTTACCATCCTGGTGTAGTAATTGGGCATTGCTCCAGGACTGGCCTTTATCGGAAGAAGTAACCATTTTTATATCGTAGGTAAAAGTATTCGGAGCGCTTTTCTCCAGGAAGTGAGCCACCAGGTTGTTGTTGCCATCGGCTACAACGATCGGGTAATCGGCCCAGTTCACAAACCAGTTATTGCCGGTACTAATATTGACTGGAGGGGTCCATTTATTATTTTCGAGGGTCGAGAACTTCAGTGTGCTTTGGGTTCCTTTTTCTCCACCCAGGAAAGCAGCACTTGTCCATTTTTATCAGTGAATAGGAATGGTTCGGCGCAGGAATCTGCCGCAGGCGAAGCAAATGCTTCGGGGTCAACGGGGCCAGTTATTTTGTCTTTGGTATCGCTGGTACCAGCACAGGAGGCCAATATACCACACAGGATGGCGGGGGTAAGTAGTTTGATCATTTGGAAGTAGTAATGGTTCGTATTAGATCGATTTGTTTTTGTTCATCCCATTTCCGGAAGCCCATTTCGGAATATATCAATTTACCGGCTGGGTTATAGATAAAGGTCGTGGGCAAACTCATGATATTTAATTCGGCGGCATTTTCAACCCTTACATAGTTGAAAGCATCATTACCATCCGATTTAAATTCTTTGATTTGCTCCAGGGTTTCATCCGAAGCAAATAAAAACGCTACGGGCTCGTTTTGCAATATTTGTTGCGCTTGTTGGATGGAAGGTATTTCCCGCAAGCAGGGTTTGCACCAGGTGGCCCAGAAATTAAGGAATAGTGTTTTGCCTTTGTATTGTGCCAGGTCGATGGATCGGCCTTCCAGATCGGTCAATACTATTTTTCAAGATCTGTTTTCTCCTGGTTCAGCGTTACCGCCACCTTGGCCGCTTTGGGTTTGCAACAAAGCAGGATAAACAGGGGCAAAACGAATAGCAATCGGATAAAGCGCATGTAATAAATTTTTGGTTGTCGCTCTCCTCAAATATAAGACTTGGGAGTTTAATTCTATCAACAAATGTTAAGTCAGTTTTTTCCCCAATCTACTGACTGGTATTATTAAAATGTTGCCCGGCAAACTGGATGTTTGATGCCTTGATATTGTCAATAGCCTGCTGCTGAATGGGCGTATTTTGCACGGAGGCGATCAGCCATTTTCCCTCTTGTTTAAGCATTACAAAGGTGAGACTGGCCTGGGCTGTTTCTTCCAGCCGGTCTTCTTTTTCAGGAATACGTGTTTGATACAACTTACGAGGGCAACGTCTTGCCTTAGCATAAGAATTTCCAGTAATTTGTGTTGGGTAACAATGCAGAAAGGGCGGTTTGAAGAGCAGCTTGTATCATGCCAGCAATTGTATCCCTGCCGACAACCCGGAGACCTACAAAATTGATGAGGTTAACATCAGGTGTAAGCAGTGCCGGGAACCTTTCAGCATCACTCTGGTATCGTTGTGCATCTGCTACCACTTGTTTGATCGCGTCGATGTCCTGTTGATTGGGCATAATAGCTTCCATATTATGGATCGTGTTTTACAACACAAGATAATGGTTAACGGTTACTATATGCTATTGAACAGATGCTACTTTCATAGTAGGGGTATTGATGAAGAGGCAAGCTTACTCATTTGCGAAGCGGTGGCTCAACTTCACAAATCACGGGCGACTTCTTTTCTGATGTATTGACAGATCTGTAGAGGTCAGGTTTTACCTTATTTGTCTGCTGCAACCCGACCACCTGATGTTGAAAATAGAGCCATAAGTTTTAAAATTATCATCAACGAAATAGTTGCTTGCCTTGCCTGAACTACGCCAGAAAACACAGGCTTCGAGTTTACAAAAATTTGCTAAAATCAGGTAATCCTTGCCAGGAATTTTAACAGATAGTTTGATTTTCTGAAATTAAGCTCTTCCATTCGGCTGCATTTTTCAGTGGTTGTCCTCAATGGTACCTCGATAGGTCCACACATCCTCCTCTTTGGGTCCTCATTGCTTCCTCGGGGCCCGAGGAGCCAAAGAGGAGGCATTGAGGAAGATCCGGGGAAGCAAAGAGGACAAACAAGGTTTTTGTGTTGTTCGTCCCTGGACGTTCACTGTTCGTCCCAGGTGTTTCCTCGGGCCGTCCCAAATAGGAAAGTGTTTTCGGGGAAAAAATGCTGTTCGTCCCAAGACATCAGGCGTTCGTCCCAGGTTTCCGGGAGACCGACCTATTTTTGAAAAACAGGAGTGGAGACTGCTGTAGATTTGTGCTATCAGTTACTGCTAAAGGGGATTTCGCCTGGGTATAACAGGAAGCGCGAACCTGTTAACCCGCTCCCGGGCAGGGGCTGGTAAAGAGCATGCAATTTTTAAACTTCGAAAATGATCAATGGCGCCCAAGGTTTGGGTTTGATTACCAGGTATAGGTTTGATCCTGCAGCAAAAAAATCGGCCACAGTTCTTTGAATTGATTTCCAAATTTTCAACCCGATTTGATTAATCGGGGTAAACAGAGAGGTAATAAATAAAAAACCCGCCTAGGCTTATGCTACGGCGGGCAGAGGCGGAGACGGAGAGATTCGAACTCTCGATACCCTTTCGAGTATACACACTTTCCAGGCGTGCTCCTTCAACCACTCGGACACGTCTCCTTTAAAAATGGGTGGCAAAAATACAGTTTAACACCCTATCAACCGAATATTTTTGGGCATTGGCGGTAGTAATTTTTGCGACCTCTTCTTTGGATACTCCTTTTACCTCCGCCAGCTTCTCCCATACATACTTTAAATAGCTGCTTTCATTCCTTTTACCCCTGAAAGGCACCGGCGGCAGGTAAGGCGCATCGGTTTCCAGTACCATGGCCTCCAGCGGAATATCTTTGAGGGCCCCGGGCAGCGTAGATTTTTATAGGTCAATACACCGCCAATACCGAGGTAAAACCCCGCATCAATAATTTGCTGCGCCTGAGCAGCCGTGCCAGTAAAACAATGGAAAATGCCATTCAATGCACCATTCTGGTGCTCCCGTACAATGCCTATACAATCGTCCATTGACTCGCGGGAATGGATCACAATGGGCAGTTTGTATTGCAAAGCCCATTCTATTTGCTGATGAAAAGCCGCTACCTGCTGCTGGTCGAAAGCCCGGTCCCAATAATAATCCAGGCCAATCTCCCCTACGGCGGCAAAAGGTCTTTTGCCCAGCCAGCCGGCAATAATGGCCAGCTCTTCCTGGTAATTTTCTTTCACGGAAACGGGGTGCAGACCCATCATAGCTATACATTGACCTGGAAACCGGGTTTCCAGGGCCAGCATGGCCTCATGGGTTTCACTATCAATGGCAGGCAGGTAAAAGCGCTCTACCCCTCTGCTACCGCCCGGCCAATGACGGCATCAATATCACCGGAAAACGGCTCACTATATAAATGGCAATGAGTATCAACTATTTGCATAATCACAGGTTTCTGAACGGCAAAAATAATTGAAGAATATTTAAACTATCACCCCATCTTCCCGTCTCACGACGTTAAATACTTATCACAAATCCCTTTTATGAAAACACTGAGCAAGCTCTCCCAATCTCTCTTTGTCACCGCTTTTATGGCGGCTGTTCTTTTACGGCCTGTAAAAGGATAGTAAAGACGATTCATCGCAGATCCAGGCCGAACAACAGGATTTTGCCACAAATAGTACCCGGGCCGATGCAGAGTCGGATGCGGTATTTGATGATGTACTCAATAATGTATTGGGTGTCAATAGTGAAGTAGCTATCGGCGGTACGGGTGTTTTTGCCAGGGCAGGCCGGCCCATCAATGGCAAAGAAAATGGTGTAGAAGGCCCTACCTGTTTCACTGTTACCGCAACTAAGTTGAATGGAACCAATGCCTTCCCCTGCAGGTGGTCATTGATTTTGGCGCCGGCTGTACGGGCGCTGACGGCAGAATACGCAAAGGAAAGATGACGATCGTTTATTCCGGCAGGCTATTATTACCCGGCAACAGCGCCACCACCACATTTGAAGGCTTTTACCTCGACTCGATCCAGGTAGAAGGCACGCATAAAGTGACGAATACCAGCACACAAGACAAGCGGAGCTTCACGGTGGAGGTGACCAATGCCAAGCTAACCAAGCCCAACGGTAATTTCAGTACCTGGAGCAGTAACAAGACGATTACGCAGACCGGGGCATGGCAACCCTGCTGGATTTCACGGATGATGTGTTCAGTATTACCGGCCAGGCCAGCGGCACGCTGAAAAGGGGCGACAAAACCTATCAATGGACGGCGGCCATAACCAGCCCACTGATCAAAAAACTGACCTGCTGGTGGATCAGCCAGGGTACCATTACCATCAGTCGCAATAATACCCCCATCGGGGTGCTGGATTACGGAACCGGACAATGTGACCGGAAAGCTACCCTTACGGTGAATGGGGTGATATTCGAAATATCTTTGGTTTAATCAAAAATTATTCTACCTTTAAGTCAGTTTTCATAGGGTACGGATTAAAAACGGGCCAGGGTGTCTACCCAGGCCCAAATTTTTAGGGACCCTTCTCCAATTTTGGGAATCTAATACACGACAAATTTTCAGTCTTACAGTATTATTTTTTTACAACTGAATAGCCTCAAACCGGAATCCTTTTTCACTAAAATAATGCAGCATATCTGGTAATGCTTTTTGCATACGCGGAAAAGCTTTTTCGCTATCGTGAAATACAATTATGCTACCCGGTTTTGTTTTATTGATCACATTGAGTGAGCAATTTTCAGCAGAAAGGGCCTTATCAAAATCTCCACTTAACACATCCCACATAATCACTTTAAGGGCTTGGTTGGAACCTTTATACGCCGCTGTGCCAGACAGTATTTTTACTTGAAATTGGGTAATCCGGCCGTAAGGTGGCCGGAACAGGTTGAGTCTATATATTTCGCAGCTTCAAGGATGTTATTGATATATTGATCGTTCTTTACTTTCCATCCATTGAAGTGATTGTGGGTGTGGTTGCCCGTACGATGTCCTTCGTCTAAGATCCGGCGGTAAATAGCCGGGTATTCCACCACATTTTTACCGATACAAAAGAAGGTGGCTTTGGCCTGAAATTGCTGTAAGGTATCCAGCACAAAAGGGGTAGCCATGGGGTGCGGTCCGTCGTCGAAAGTGAGGTAAATGATCTTTTCCCGGGTGGGTATATGCCAGGTACAACCAGGGTACAGCTTTTGAGCAGCCATGGAGTTTTTACAAAATAGAACATAATGGCGAGTGGTTAGTGGTAAGTGCCAGTGGTTGGAGGCATTTACCCGCGACTCCCCGTTTACCACCTGGCTTCAGCGTAAAGGTAGCAGAAATTATTCGGCATACCCGGTTATATGGTATACCTTCTGCTCGTACCTGAAAATCTTACCATGCTTTTTCAGGTATACTTCCTGGTCCCGTTCGCTGGTCAGTATCTTGTCGAGGTAGGTTTTAACAGCGGGGTCCTTGATCGTTACAGGGCTTCCTTGTTCAATAGCCGCTTCTATATAGCCTCTTAACAAAGGCTCCAGCTCTTCCTGAAACAGGTTATTGCCGGCAAATACATCCATCCCGATCACCTTATCGCCACTTACGCATACAAAGCCCGTTATGCTGCTATCCTGTAAGATCTTGTCATAAAAATAGCGGAAGTATTCCGTTTCCTGCAGCATGTATTTCTTATCCTGCTTCCTGGCGGTATAGGCCAGGGTGGGCGATTTGATGGCACTGCCTTCCAACTGACCAAAGATCTCTTTCCATACCAATACCTGATTCCTGGACTGATCGAGCACCTTACGCAAAGCGGGATTGGCGTATCCATAATAGCCAAACTTTTTCTCCTTATCACTCCAGCGGCCTTCTTCCACACACATCACATCAATGTATTGATCCCTCCCATTGGGCGCCAGTACTGTGTCTCTCGTAACCATGCGGTCCTGCCGGCCACCGGTAATGATCTCGCCCGAAGCAATGAATACGGCGGTATCCGAGCTGTTGTTGATCCTTAAATAATGAACATTTTCGGTAGAGGCGCTTCCCCGCTCACTTATTTTTACATACCCCAGTTTCAATGCCTGGCTGAGAGAAATGATGGGCCTGCCTTGTTGTTGGGGAAAGGCAAAGGGATTGCCGGCTCCGCCACCCTTGGGACGGATGGGTATTATTTTGAGGTTTTTGTGCTCCCAGGTACTGTCATAGTCCACCTCCAGGTTTTGGTAGGTAAGCTGCGCCTGTGTACGTTTTACAACGCAGCACAACAGTAGCAGGAAGAACAGCTTGGGTATATAATAATAACGACCGATGATCTAAAATAGTACTTTTCCCAACGTCACCAACCTTATCCCTTCTACTTGCGACTCCTTATCTTTGCCCCCTATGGCAAAAAAAAGTACGTGTTCGTTTTGCACCCAGTCCTACAGGTGGCCTGCACCTGGGTGGTGTGCGCACAGTTTTATACAATTACCTGTTTGCCCGCCAACAAGGGGGCGATTTTGTGCTGCGTATTGAAGACACAGACCAAACGCGTTTTGTACCCGGCGCTGAAGAATACATTATTAATTGCTTGAAGTGGTGCGGCCTGGAACCCGATGAAGGTCCGCATGTGGGTGGTGATTATGGCCCCTACCGCCAAAGTGAACGCAAGGCCATGTACCGCCAGTATGCGGAACGCCTGGTACAAACTGGTCATGCTTATTATGCATTTGACCGGCCCGAAGAACTGGAGTCTATGCGCGAAAGGTTCAAAACTGCCGAGAATCCCTCGCCACAATATGATCGTACGGTACGCCTGCAAATGCGTAACTCCTGCTCTCTTACGCTGGAAGAAACTGAAACCTTGCTGGAAGATGGCATACCGCATGTGATCCGCATCCGGATGCCGGAAAATGAAACGGTGAGCTTTAACGATATGATCAGGGGTGAAGTAAGTTTTAATACCAGCCTGGTAGATGATAAAGTACTCTTGAAAGCAGATGGTATGCCTACCTATCACCTCGCGGTGGTAGTAGATGATTACCTGATGAAGATCACACACGCTTTCCGGGGCGAAGAATGGCTGCCCAGTGCGCCAGTGCATGTACTGTTGTGGAAATACCTGGGCTGGGAAAAGACATGCCCCAGTGGGCGCACCTGCCTTTGATCCTGAAACCCGATGGCAATGGTAAATTAAGCAAACGTGATGGCGACCGCCTGGGTTTCCCGGTATTTGCCATGAACTGGATAGATCCTAAGAACAATGAACAAACCAAAGGTTTCCGGGAACTGGGCTTTTTGCCCGAAGCCTTCGACAACCTGCTGGCGATGCTGGGATGGAATGATGGTACAGCCCAGGAACTCTTTACGCTGGAAGAGTTGATCGCCAAGTTTTCGATGGACCGGGTACATAAGGGTGGCGCCAAGTTTGATTATGAGAAAGCCAAATGGTTCAACCACGAATGGATCAAGAAACTGCCGGTTGAACACTACCAGTCGACTGTAAAGGCATACCTGGCAGAAAAAGGACTGATCATTTCCGATGACAATTACCTCACCAGGGTCATGACCCTTGTAAAGGACCGTTGTACGTTGCTAACCGACTTTTATGAGCAATCGAAGTTCTTGTTTGAAACACCTGTCCAACTGGACCTGGAGGCAGTAAAGCCCAAATGGAATGCAGATAAGAAAGCATTCTTTGATGCAGTGATCGATGAGCTGCAGGCTGCCAGCAGCTGGAAGGCCGCCGACCTGGAAGCCTCTTTCAAAGCACTGGCTACGCAAAGAATATAAAACCCGGAGAAGTATTACTGCCCTTGCGCATCATGCTGGTGGGTGGTAAATTCGGTCCGGGCGTATTTGATATTGCTGAACTGATTGGGAAAGAAGAAACATTGAAGCGGATCAAGATGGCACTGAGCCAGCTCTCGTAGCTACGAGCCACGAGCTGCGAGCTACGAGCTAATGCAAATCCATTGCTAAATCCAATGCTTATGAGAAACTTTAAGGATCTAAAGATCTGGCAGAAGGGTTTTGATATTGCTGTGCTTACTTTTAAATTAACAAGTACTTTTCCTAAAGAAGAAAAGTTTGGCTTGTGTTCGCAGGTAACCAGGGCAGCGGTGTCAATCCCTTCCAACATTGCAGAAGGTAGTAGCCGGAACAGTGGAAAAGATTACAGCCGTTTTGTTGAAATTTCCCTTGGATCTAGTTTTGAATTAGAAACCCAATTGCTGATTGCAAAAGCAGCCAATTTTGGGGACAGCAACCTAACTAACGAATTGCTTCAGCAAATAGATGAAGAGCAAAAAATGCTAATGAGCTTCCTTAGTAAGTTAAAAAAATAAACGACTTGTTGCAACTTGCTAGCTAGTCCACCTAAGCAAATGCTCAGGGCTCGCAGCTCGAAGCTCACAGCTCATAGCTCTAAAACAAGCTATATGAATGATAAATTAAACCGACCTGTACGCGTATTGGTGGCGAAAGTAGGCCTTGACGGGCACGACCGGGGCAAAAGTAATTGCCACAGCCTTGCGCGATGCAGGGATGGAAGTGATCTATACGGGCTTGCGGCAAACACCCGAAATGGTCGTCAATGCTGCCCTGCAGGAAGACGTTGACGCTATTGGCATCAGCATCCTTTCCGGCGCCCACATGACCATTTTCCCCAAAGTGATCCAACTGATGAAGGACAAAGGCATGGATGATGTATTGCTTACCGGCGGCGGCATCATTCCGGAAGATGATATGCAGGAATTAAATGGCATGGGTGTAGGCAAACTCTTTGCGCCAGGCACTTCCACCAATGATATTGCCAGTTATATTACCAACTGGGTAAAGGAGCACAGGAGCTTCTAACCTACTCTACCTGTCGAACCGGCTTTTTAAATGCCGGCGCTTTTTCCCGGTTGCTGTTCAATTCTATTTTTAAAGGCCCTTTCCAGATCATGGTGAGCTTTGGATTTTGATACAGGCTCATCGTTTCACACTTATAGTCAAAAGCATAGTTGAACTTCCTATCGGGGACCAGGATTGCCATATTGCAGTCACCCTTTGGGACAAATACGGAAAAGGGAAATTAGAGAACCGGTTGACAGCGCATATAGAAGACATTCCTTAGATTTGGAAAAATCTTTGTTATGTACGAAACATTGCTTGTAGAAGTAGAACAGCAAATTTGTATTATTACGATCAACCGTCCCGACAAATTGAATGCACTGAATAAAACAGTGATGGATGAATTGAGCAAAGCTATTGATGAAGTATATAACAATACGGGTATTAAGTCGGCTATCATTACCGGATCGGGCAGTAAAGCGTTTGTAGCAGGTGCTGATATCAGCGAGTTTCAGGGATTGACCAAAGAACAAGGTATGGCATTGGCTAAAAAGGGCCATGATATCTTTTTCAAAATAGAAAACGCTCCCAAACCCATTGTAGCAGCCGTGAATGGTTTTGCACTGGGTGGTGGCTGTGAATTGGCCCTGGCCTGTCATTTTATGATCGCTTCGGACAATGCCAGGTTCGGACAACCCGAAGTGAACCTGGGTTTAATTCCCGGCTATGGTGGTACACAAAGGCTGCTACAGGCAGCAGGTAAGGGCCGGGCGATGGAACTATTAATGAGCGGGAAGATGATCAACGCAGCGGAAGCACAGCAATACGGACTGGTGAATGAGGTAGTAACGCTTGATCAACTGTTGCCCAAGGTAAAAGAGATCCTGCAAAACATACAATCCAAGGCGCCCATTGCCATTGCCAATATTATTGAGTGTATCAATCAATTTGATCATACGCAAAAGGGATATGACCTGGAGATACAGAAATTTGGAGAATGCTTTGCTACGGAAGATATGCAGGAAGGCGTCACCGCCTTTTTGGAAAAAAAAAGAAAACCTGTATTCAAAGGCAAATAAAAAGCTGTCAAATTTCACTGTCCGGTTTCAGACCCCGGACATCAGGCTTCCAAACCCGGACTTCCGGACTTCCGTCTTTCGGACTTCCCGTCTTCCGGACTTCCCGTCTTCCGGACTTTCGGACTTCCGGACTTTCGGACTACTTATTCAGCATCGGCTTTACCTCCTGGGTATCTGTCGTCAACAGCGGTACCTGGTATCCGCCTGAATCAATGAGGGCATGGGGAAAGGCTTGCCGTAATTGAGCATAGTCTTCTTTCCGGATGGCGGTCTGATAGCAATAAATAGATTGGAGTTGTTCAAGCCCCTTCAATTGGAGAAGGCCCGTTGCACTTATTTTCGTTCCTACCAGGTTGAGGTACTGCAAATGTTTAAGTCCTTTCAACTGCTGTAAGCCGGCATCGGTAATATTGGTATGATCCAGTTGCAGGCGGGTGATATTGCTGCATTGGGCAATAATATGTAAGCCGGTATCATTCAGGGAGGGTATGCCCAGTTTTAACCATACCAGTTGTTTTTTTACAGGCAATAACAATTCCAGGTCTTTATTCTTTGCCCCGCCGGCTGTTATGAAATTGGCTGACAGGTAATTGCTGGCCTTCGACACCGGGATGATCACTACGCCCAGCGCTCTTATTCTTTTCAGTGCGCTGTCATCTGCTTTACCTACTGGCTCGGCCGGAATGGCGGCAGGCAATGCCTTCTTTTCAATAGTGGGCGTTTGCAGGGCCAGTAGTGCTGGTTTTATAGCGGCGGGCTGCTCCAGTTCTTTTACTTTTTATCGAAGGAAGCGCCTGATTCGATCCACCAATGTACCAGGGCTATTTCGCTTTCGGACATTTGAGGTTTCTCTTTGGGCGGCATATGGTCATCATGTTCACGCGGCAACAATAGGCGCTTCATCATTTCGCTTTCGGCAGCCTTGCCGGGTGTTAAGGCTACTCCATTCTTTCCGCCTTTCAGCAGGAGTGCCTGCTCATCCATACGCAAGCCACCTTTTTGTTTGTTCTTATTGTGGCAGCTATAACATTTGGTTTCCAGCAGGGGTTGTATAACCTCCTTATAGGCTCCGGCTTCCTGCACATTGGCAATAACCACGCGTTTGGCTGTATCGCCTCCCTGGCTCCATCTGTAAATGCCCTGGTTAAATAATCCGAACCATGGGTAAGTGATCCACCAATATGCCCCGTAATACTTACCAGCACAATCAATAAGATCATCAAGGGCCAATGCCAGCGTTGTGCGGTATTGCGCCTGCGCAGAAAATACAATACAATGGCAACCACCGCTACGCCTATACCCAGCCATTGGTGCTGATTCACCATTTGTTCATCATAATCATCGCTGTGCGATAAAAATAACCGGTAATGCAGGCAATAACCGCACTGATCATACCAATCAACAGGGAAGTGGTAATAGCCTGCGCAAAATCAGTACCCGGCTTTCTCTTTTCTATCAGCTGGAGGATACACGCGAGTATAAGAATCCCAATGGGCAGGTGTACGAATACGGGGTGGAAATGACCAATGAATGAAGACATAGTTGAAAACAAGCTACGAGCTGCGAGCTTTGAGCCGCGAGCCTTGAAATACAAGTTTTGAGCCCCCTTAGGTTGTAGCTCGAAGCTCGTAGCACAAGGCCCGCCGCTTATTTAAGAATATCGTTTTCTAAGCAATTGCATCATGTGCACATTGATGGCCCACTGATCGGCCAATGGCTGCCGGGTATAAGGCAGGGTGGGCATATAATCGGGCGGACCAAATTCTGTAAGGATGGTCAAAGGCAGTCCTGCCTTCTTTTTCTTTTCGGCGATGCTGTCCCACCAGGCGATATGTGCTTTTACGGCCGGTTCCCATTCGGGTGCACGGGGATCGCTCACCTGTGGCCCTTCGGGATGGCCTACGCGCGCATGGATATGATCCGTACGGTCCAGGGCCAGTTTTACCGTTTCGGGTTGATCGCCCAGGAAGCTTTCATGTACTGTACACCAATGCGAAATATCCAGTGTAAGGCGCAGATCGGGCAATTGTTCCATGAACTGCCTGGCAATGGAAGCGGCAAACAATATCCTCGACCGGTGTGTTTCATGGCAAATACGGATACCCGTTTGTTTGGCCAGTTGGGTAGTATGTTCAATAAAGGCTTTATTCTGTTCAAAAGAAAAATAATCGCGGCCCGAGTGGCAGTTGATGTACAGGGGTCGTTGGCTGGTATTGTTGGCTGCTGCATCCACGGCCTTCTTAAAATCGGCCAGGTGTTGTTGCCAGTTACTGGATGATCCGCCGCAAAGGAAGCCAATATCAAGTCCATGTTTTTTAGGGCAGCAAATAACTCTTGCTGTCCTGCTGCATCACCTGGCCACCACATTTCAATACCATCATACCCTTCTTTTTTGCCCTGGCGCAAAACTCATCCACTGTACCCCGGAAACCCCAGTTGGTACCCATGATCTTTAATGAATAACCCTGGTTGGTATGGAATGCCGGCTTTTCCATGGCCAATGTTTCAAATGATGTTAACATCATAGCGGCACTGGCCGATGCGCCCATTCCAAAAAACTTTCTACGGGATAATGGCATTGTCCTTAGTTTATTTTGATAATAAATGATTATCCATTTTCACTTCCTGATCAGACTGTAGACTTGGAGCGGCGAGCTTTGAGCTACGAGCCGCGAGCCTTGGAATACAAGCTGTGCGTTTCAAGCTGCGAGCTAAAGGCTTCCCAGAGGTGACACCTTTCGCTTGCTAAGAGAACGAAAGGTGTCACCTCTCTGCTAGTCGAAGGCGGTTTCCCGCTAGCTGGCGGGACTCAACCTGACATTTCCTTCCTTATGCAATGATCTCCTCAATGACCCGGCCATGCACATCCGTGAGCCGGAATGGCCTGCCCTGGAACTGATACGTAAATTTTTCATGGTCAAATCCCAGCTGGCTCAAGATGGTAGCCTGTACATCAAAGGCGGTTGTTTTACCGCTGATGGCGCTATAACCTATTTCATCTGTTTCACCATAGCTGGCGCCCCTCCTGATACCACCACCGGCCATCCAAATGGTAAAGGCTTCTACGTGGTGGTCCCGGCCTTTGAAGGGGTTTTGTTTGCCATCCCGGTTTTCCATCATGGGTGTGCGGCCAAATTCGCCACCCCATACTACCAGCGTATCTTCCAGCAAACCCCGCTGCTTGAGGTCCAGCAGCAATGCCGTAGTGGCTTTATCTACCTGTCGGCATTTGTTGATGAACCCTACATCAATGGCCAGGTTGGAATCGGTACCATGGCTATCCCATCCCCAATCGAACAGTTGCACAAAGCGTACTCCTTTTTCTACCAGCTTGCGGGCCAGCAATACATTATTGGCATAACATGATTTGCCTGGCTGGGTGCCATACATTTCATGAATATATTCAGGCTCATCATTGATGTTCATCACTTCCGGCACGGATATCTGCATGCGATAAGCCATTTCATATTGCGATATGCGCGACAAGGTTTCCGGGTCCTGAAACTCGGCATACTGTTGCCGGTTCACTTCATTGATAGCATCTATCGACGCTTTGCGCAGGTCACGGTCCATACCGTCTGGATCTTTGATAAACAATACGGGATCACCTTCACTACGGCATTGAACACCCTGGTAAACGCTGGGTAAAAACCACTGCCCCAAACGCTTTTACCTGCATCGGGAAATTTGCCACTGGAGGTGAGCACTACAAAACCGGGCAGGTTTTGGTTTTCTGTTCCCAGGCCATAGGTAGCCCAGGAGCCAATACTGGGGCGACCAAGACGTGGTGCGCCGGTATGCATCAGCAATTGAGCAGGGCCATGATTGAACTGATCGGTAGTAACTGCTTTCAGGAAACTCACTTCATCGGCCACGGTAGCCAGATGTGGCATGTGGTCCGATACCCAGGCACCACTTTGTCCACGTTGTTTGAATGCAGCCTGTGGTCCCATCATTTTGGGAACACCTCTAATGAAAGCAAACTTTTTCCCTTCCAATAAAGAAGGCGGACAATCTTGTCCATCCAATTTCATCAGTGCAGGTTTATAATCAAATAACTCCAGTTGGGAAGGAGCGCCCGCCATGTGCAGGTAGATCACCGACTTTGCCTTACCGGGAAACAAAGGCAGTTTGGGCGCCAATGGATTGGCCGCATCAAAGGCGGTATTGGCTACAGCTTCTTCCTTACCCGGGCCACACATCCCCAGCAACGATCCCAGGGCCAGTGCACCTAATCCCATCGCACTTTCCCGCAGGAAGTTACGCCGGGTAAAAAATGCAGCGCCCGCGCATTGGCTTCATTGAGGAGGCGTTGGTTATGCAATTCTTTTTGAGTCATGTTAGTAACGGATTGCTGCTAGTTTTTGGTGATCAATTCATCCAGGTTCAACATCGCATTGGCAGTGACTACCAGCGCGGCCATTTCGGGTTTATTGTGTTGATCCATGACACCAATCATAGCACAGGTTTTATCTTTATCCTGCTGATATTTTTGCAGGGCTTCATTATACAATTTGGTCAGGGTAGCCAGTCTCGCTGCTGTAATGGGTTTATACATGGCCAGCTCATACCCCTTACTGATCTGTTGTTGTACGATATTACCCGCCAGTTGCTCCATCCGGTAAGCGAGGTGCCGCGCCATATCGAGGTATACTTCATCATTCAGGGTCACCAGTGCTTGTAAAGGAGTGTTGGTACGTATGCGCCTGGACACGCATACTTCTCTTGGCGCTCCATCAAAAGTGATCATGGAAGGATAAGGCGCTGTACGTTTCCAATAGGTATAAATGGCACGCCGGTGTGCATTTTCGCCGGTTGCATTCCGCCATTGGGCGCCATTCCAGGGCGATAACCAAATACCATCAGGCTGGAAGGGGAATACCGCAGCGCCATACATATTATTACTCATCAGACCGCTGATACACAAACCCTGGTCTCTTACCTGTTCGGCCGATAAGCGCACGCGTGAACCCCTTGCATATAATTTATTGAAAGGATCTTTTTCCAACAGCTCCGGGTTCACTTTTGAATCCTGCCGGTAAGTAGCTGATAATACAATTTCCCGTATCAGCTTTTTAATGCTCCACTTGTATTGGTGCATTAGCTGGTAAGAAAGATAATCCAACAATTCGCGGTGGGTAGGCTGAATACCTTGTGTGCCCAGGTCTTCGAGCGTTTCGGCCAGGCCGGCGCCAAAGAATTGTTCCCAGATCCTGTTGACCATGGTACGCGCCGTGAGGGGATTATCCGTTTGTGTTAACCACATGGCCAGGCCCAGCCTGTTGCGTGGAGCTTTATCTGGAAAACGGTTAAGTGCATGTGGCACATCGGGGGTAACGGTTTTTCCTTTCACCAGCCAGTTGCCCCGCTCAAATACCTGTGTGGGCCGGTGCATGCTGGCAGGGTTGTCCATCATAATGGGTGTAGCAGGTACACCTTTATTCAGCAGTCCCCACCAACGCATTTCATTTTCTGCAAAACCCGGTTGCCCTTTGCCCGGGAAAGCCGCTGCAAAATGAAACCAGTCGAAGGTAACCCCACTGGCTTCGGGATTGGTAAGACTGGCACTACTATACGTTAAATAGAGCGGATGCACCCCCTTCGTTAATGGCAGGTCAAAGCGATGGATCTCCCAACCCTTGGTAGCGGGCAACATGATCTTTTAATAATGGGTCCTGTAGCGCTATCCAATCGTAAGTTCAATACCCCATCTGCCAGTCCCGTTGAATAACGGAGTATCAATTGTGTTTTATCCTGCAGGTCTACCTGGTTCAAACGGGCAATACCATTGTTTCGGCAGGTGAGCCACTTGGTATCGGCCAGTGCACTATTGGCAATTACATCGGCAGTAAGTGAATGGATAGAGGGTTCCCAGGTTTTTACAAATAACTCCCATTCGCGGGCCACTTCTTTGGTTGAATACCTGGTAGCATAGTTAACCATCGTTACCAATTCCTGTTTCATCGAATCGGTAAAATGCCGCAATAGCGGATAATCTTCATAGGTATCTTCATCACGCGTATCATTGAAGAAGGCCATGAACTTATAATACTCATCATGTGTAAACGGATCATAAGGATGGCTATGACATTGAACGCAGGCAAAGGTAGTGCCCATCAATCCTTCCCAGGTAGCATTCACGCGGTCAAGGACAGCTGCTGTACGGAACTCTTCATTGTCTGTTCCTCCTTCATCATTGGTCATCGTATTGCGATGAAAGGCGGTAGCTATGAATTGCGCATCGGAGGGGTCGGGCAGCAGGTCGCCGGCTAATTGTTCGGTAAGAAATACATTATACGGTTTGTCTTCATTAAAAGCCTGGATCAGCCAGTCGCGGTAGCGCCAGATATTGCGCCCCGCATCACGTTCATATCCCTTGGTATCTGAATAGCGGGCCAGGTCGAGCCAAACAGCCGCCCATTTTTCTCCAAAACGTGGAGAAGCCAGCAAGGTATCCACCAATTGTTCATAAGCATTGGGCGCCGTACTTTTTAAGAACCGCTGGGCTTCGACATCACTTACCGGCATTCCGGTGAGGTCGAGGCTTACCCGCCTCAACAAGGTTGCCTTGTCTGCTTCAGGCGAAGGCTTCAGCTTAGCTTCCTCCAACTTTTCATAAATAAAATGATCTATTTCATTGCGGGCACTGGCATTAGCGGTGGCAGGCACCGGCGTTTCTTTTACCGGAACATAGGCCCAGTGGTCGCCCCATACAGCGCCTTGCTTTACCCAGGCCGTTAAGACCTTGATCTCATCCTCGGTTAGTGGTTCATGCTTATAAGGCATTCGCTCTTCGGGGTCTTTGAGGGTAAGCCGGCGGATCATATCACTTTCATCAGGCCGGCCGGGAATAATGGCCGGTTTACCCGATTCGGTATTGGCCAATGCTTCCGAACGGAACAGGAGGCTAAAGCCGCCCTGACGTTTTACACCGCCATGGCAGGAAATACATTTCTTATTAATGATGGGTTTAACTTCGGTATTGAAGTCAATGGTGTGGCTACGGGTACTAAACGTAAATACCAGTACAGCTGCCAATAAAACAGCAATAACCAATAAGGTTTTCTTTACAGCAGGAGCAATCATATGTGATAACCGTTTGGCTGACGGATAAAGTTAGCATTAATCCCGCTGCCCTAACCTGCAAAAAAAAAAAAGGAAGATGCGCAATCGTTTGTCTTTTTTTAATATATTACCGGTTTATTTTCGTTTATATGGAGAAAAAACTGCCTACCATTAAAGAAATAGCTCAGCGCCTGAGTATTTCCATTTCTACTGTTTCCCGTGCATTGCATGATCACCCCAGCATTGGGCTACGTACCCGGCTGGCAGTGAAGAAGATGGCGGCAGAGTTGAATTACGAACCCAATCAAACGGCTATTTTCTTCAAACAGCGCAAGACCTTTACGATTGGTGTCATACTGCCCAACCTGCGCGAGGAATTCTTTTCTTCGGCCATTAATGGGATTGAGGCCATCGCCCTGCAGAATAACTATATTGTACTGATAGGTCAGTCGCACGATGATATTGAGAATGAGAAGAAGATATTGGAAACCATGAAAAAACACCGGGTGGATGGTATCCTGGCTTCTATATCCAAGAATACCACACAGATTGACCATTTTGAGCAGATACGGAGTTATGATATCCCGGTGGTGTTTTTTGATCGGGTGCCCGATGTGCCCGATGTGCATTCTGTAAGCTGCAACCTGTACCATAGCTCAATTGAAGCAGTAGAATTCCTGATCAATAAAGGCCATAAAACGATTGGTTATATACAGGGCCCACCTACGCTGGGCATTAAAAATGAAAGGCTGGCCGGTTATTATGAGGCGCTGAAAAACACAAGCTACCGGTTGATGAAAGCCTGTTGGTAAGCACCGACCTGTCGACCCAAAGCACCGAAGCTGCCCTGGACCAGTTGTTGAGTAAAAGAAAAAGCCTACGGCCATCCTGGTATTTAATGATTATGTGGCCCTGGATGCCATCCATTATGCCCGTCAAAAGAAACTCAAGATCGATAAAGACATCACTTTTGTGAGCTATGCCAATGTATCGGTAACCAGGTACCTCGACTATCCTCCCATAGCCTCTGTTGAACAGTTTCCCTACGACCAGGGCGCAAGGGCTACGGAATTGTTATTCAAACTATTGGACACCAAATCCAACCGGCAGGATATTCCCTATGAGAACGTGGTATTAAAAAGCGAATTAATCGTGCATTAAGGCCTAATCCGCCTACCTTTGCCCACAAATTTTTTTGTTATGGATTATCGTATTGAAAAAGATACCATGGGCGAGGTGCAGGTACCGGCCGATGCTTTATACGGCGCACAGACCCAACGCAGCATTGAGAATTTCAAGATTGCACAGGACACGAATAAAATGCCGAAAGAGATCATCCGTGCATTTGCCTACCTGAAGAAAGCTGCTGCCATTACCAATTTTGAAGCAGGTGTATTACCCCAGGAAAAGTCGGACCTGATCGGACAAGTATGTGATGAAATACTGGCTGGTAAGTTGGATGCTTATTTCCCGCTGGTAGTATGGCAAACGGGTTCCGGTACGCAGTCCAATATGAACGTTAATGAAGTAGTAGCCTACCGCGGTCATGTGATCAAAGGTGGCAAGCTGACGGATAAAGAAAAGTTTCTGCATCCCAATGATGATGTAAACAAATCACAATCTTCCAACGATACGTTCCCTACTGCCATGCACATTGCGGCCTATAAAATGCTGGTGGATGTAACCATCCCCGGTATTGAAAAGCTGCGTGATACCCTGGCTGCCAAGAGCAAGGAATATATGAAAGTGGTAAAGATTGGCCGCACACACTTTATGGATGCTACGCCCCTGACGGTAGGCCAGGAGTTCAGCGGTTATGTATCTCAATTGAACCACGGCCTGAAAGCCATCAAAAACACCCTGGCCCATTTAAGTGAACTGGCCCTGGGTGGTACCGCTGTAGGTACCGGCATCAATACCCCCGCTAACTATTCAGAGAATGTGGCCAAACATATTGCGGCACTGACGGGACTTCCATTCATCACCGCCGAGAACAAGTTTGAGGCACTGGCGGCCCATGATGCGATCGTAGAAGCCCATGGCGCCCTGAAAACAGTAGCCGTAAGCCTGATGAAGATCGCTAATGATGTACGCATGTTGAGCTCTGGTCCACGCAGCGGCATCGGCGAACTGTTCATTCCTGACAATGAACCCGGTTCTTCCATCATGCCCGGCAAGGTAAACCCCACCCAGTGTGAAGCCCTCACCATGATCGCTGCACAGGTACTGGGTAATGACGTGGCCATTAATATTGGTGGCGCTACCGGTCATTTTGAATTGAATGTATTCAAGCCCGTAATGATCTATAACTTCCTGCACAGCGCCCGCCTCATTGGTGATGGCTGCGTAAGCTTTAATGACAAGTGTGCAGTTGGCCTGGCACCCATTGAAGAGAATATCAAAAAGCATGTTGATAATTCCCTGATGCTGGTTACAGCCCTCAATACCAGGATCGGTTATTACAAAGCCGCTGAAATAGCCCAGAAGGCACATAAGGAAGGTACTACCCTTAAAGAGATGGCCGTGAAGCTGGGCTATGTAACACCTGAGCAATTTGACGAATGGGTAATCCCAGCCAATATGGTGGGTAAGATCTGACACCAGAAGGATCAAAGCGAATTATAATAAAAGACCCTGTATGTAACAAAACATACAGGGTCTTTTATTTACACAGAGAACCAGAAACTATAGGTTGCTACAACTTCACGGCCACATTGGCCAGTACATTCATCGGCATTTGCGGAGTGATCGTACCCTGACCCAGGAAGTATTGCTCATCAGTGATATTATCAAACTTAACACCCAGGCGGAACCTTCTTGTTTCATAAAACACCGTCGCATTCAGGAGTGTATAGGGATCAAAGGTAAATACACCTGTGACAGCCGAATTGGCCGTCATATGCTTACCGGTATAAGTGCCACCAACACCTACACCCAATCCTTTGAAGTCACCCTTCAATATGGAATAGCTCACCCAGAGATTGGCCAGATCTGCCGGGCCTGCAGCAGCCGGACGCCTGCCCTGCAACGCTGCTGTTGTCTTCGTCAGTTTGCTGTTATTGTGTGCATAGCCACCATTGATATTCAGTCCTGGTAAAGGATTAGCATTCAGCTCAAACTCAATACCCTTACTCGTTTGCGTACCATCCTGCACCGTCACATTGTAATCAACACCATTTTGCTTGTACACATCCGGACGCGTAATATTATCTACCTTAATATCATAATAGCTGGCCGTAAAGTTGAGCTGATTGTTAAACAGTTCCAGCTTCACACCACCTTCAAACTGATTGGCCTGCTGCGGCTTGAATGTGCCTGACAGTTCCGGTATGGGCTGTGTCACCGGCGGCACATTGCTGAAACCATTCATGTAGTTACCAAACACCGATACCTGGTTTTTGATCACCTCATACACTACTCCGAATTTGGGAGAGAAAGCTGTTTGTTGGTAATTACTGTTGGCCACTATCGCATTGGTAGCATGGTTGATCGTACCCTTGCTGTCAAAACGATCTACCCGCAAACTAAGCATGGCCAACAGATTGGAAGTGAGGTTTATCACATCCGATGCATAAACACTGTATATATAGGAACTACCATGGTTCCTGGTAGCAGCGAGTGTGCTCGCCATCAGCTTTTGGTCCACCCCATATTTGGAGATCTTCGCATAATTCTTGTCATTCAGCGTACCATTCACAGTATCATACGCGATATACGGTGAATTGTCATTATTCACTTTCAGCCGCAGGTAATCGATCCCTACCAGCAACCTGTTCTTAAACCCGGCAATCCTGAAGTTGCCAATAAAGTTCTGCTGGATATCCAGTGCCGTGTTGATCGTATTCTGTAAGGACACATTCCGTTCCAGCGAATCATCCGTATTCCTACGGATAAACTGGTATTGGTAATAACCATCTGATTTCCGGGTATTGCTGGAAATGACCGTTTGTGAAGTCCAGTTCTCCGACAATTTGTAAGTACCTACCGCACGTACATTCACCGTAGGTGTTTTCATGGTAAGGTCATTGCTCGTATAAGAACGCTTCCAGTCGAAGTTCAACTCATCAGGCCCATGCGCCACAAAGGGACGTATACGATTGAGAAATGCCGTAGAAGGGCTGGTAGCTTCGGCATTGTAGAAATCAGCATTCAGGTTGATCTTCAATCTTTCGCTGGCACGCAATTCCAGTGAAGGAGCAAGGTATATTGTTTTTTGAAGCCTGCATCCTGCCAGCTAAGCTGGTGATGATACGAAGCATTCAACCTGAATAGTACCGTCTTTTCCTTGTTGAGCGGCCCGTATATATCAGCCATCACCCGGTTGAGGTTAAAACTGCCCGTAGTATAAGAAACCTCACCGCCCAATGTATCCAACGGCTTTTTGGTAATGATATTCACCATGCCGCCAAAAGAAGTGACCGCACCACCAAACAAAGTAGCAGAAGGCCCTTTCAATACTTCGATCCTTTCGATAGAGGCCGGATCATAATCACCATTCGTTTGTCCCGGCACACCATCAACCATGGAAGCTTCCGTGCGGAAGCCACGCAGAGAGTAGAAAGAGGCTCCATCTGCATTAATACCCCGGCTGCCCTGTACTTTGTAAAGGCCCGGTGCATTGCGCAACGCACTGCCGAAATCGATCACCATTTGCTCCCGCAGCAGGTTTTTAGGGATCGAAGTATATACCTGTGGGTTTTCCAGCCGGCTCAGCGGCATCTTGGCCACCGACTGACTTTCTTTGGAATAGAATTTGTTTTTCTGCCGGCTATCACGATCTCTTCCAGGAAAGCATGGTTTTCTGTAAGCCTGAAATCATATTCAGCAGCTTCATTCTCCTTAATAGATATCTCCTTTTCTACAGGTTTCAGTTCCACAGAACTCACCCGGAGGACATAATTGCCCGGAGCTATACCAGTAATTTTGTATTCGCCCAGCGTATTGGTAGTGGTAGCGTGTTTTTACCTACCAATACCACAGATACGCCCTCTGCAGGCTGACCATCCGAAGAAAATACCTTTCCATGCAGGGTCCCGCCGCCCTGTGCATAGGACAACGTGCGGGCCAGGGTTAATGCACAGCAAAACAGCGTAAAGAGTAGCTTAATTTTCATGGGCGCAAAGGAAGGTACTACCCTTGACACCCGCTTACGGGATCAGGAAATCAGCTTACGAAATGGGTAACAGTTTGGGGACATGCTACTGCTCTTTTTGCTTTTCTACCTCATTCGCCCGCTTAATCCTTATAATTCTTAAAGGAGTCACTATCAGGACCACGAAAAATGCATAAACCGGATAGTGCCCTCCCTCATAAAGATAATCCCAATAATTTCCGTTAAAAGGCTGTGAAAGGTTCCAGTCGCATATTGAAACTGTAAAAACATAGGTTAATGCTAAAGCAATCATTGACAAATAAATCCAATTCATCCCTTCCACTACTTTCACAACCCAAATGGCAAAAAAGATAATACAGGCTAAATAAAATAAGATGGGTTAGAAAAGCGCCGAAACAAGCATAAGTCATTACCAATAAACTTTGAAAATAGGTCAAATGCTCTCTCTTTGAATATTTTAAAGACTCAAATAATATACTTAAAAGCATACTTAATAGAAATGCCCATATAAAGGATCTCACTTTCATTATTTGACCTGTTAATTACCACTATTTATTACTTTCTGCTTATCCTCGAGCGTCACGCTGTTCTCATAATCAATCCTATTCGCTATTATGCCTTGCTTATTGAAAGTGGCTACTCCTCCCAACTTATGAACACGCTCTACAACCCTTTCCATAACCTGCGTCCATAGATAGTCAGTTTTAAACGATCGACCTTTTAGACAGCAGTTTATCCCCTTATTGATGTACAAAAAAATAATGGCATTGTCAATCAGTCAATGCCATTACATATCTTACTTCCTGCAGGCGCTAATCGGCACACAACCTACACTACCGATGATTCTCAGTTTCCTGACTTCCTGACCCGGTCCAGTATTTTTTGTAATCCTGGCGAGCATAATGTTTGTATTTTTCTGGAAGAGCATTTAAGAATTTCAACAAGGGTGTAGCAGGTTCGTAACTCATTTTTTCTTCATCATATACCAAACGAACTATTGAGCTGTATACCCTATCCTTTCCGACAACAATATATTTAATTGTCCGAGGATCTAATCCGTCACTTCCAAATTCGTAGAAAAAGAAGAATTCCTCAGATTTTCCGGCGATTATTCGACGAACAAGATCCCTATCATAAAAAAGCAACTGGCTAACCTGGGGATTGCATGTGTCTTTATATTTTAAAACAAGGGCATTTTGTTTTGGACTAACCTTTGCTTTTTTTAAACTTATATAACACTTTGTTGTTTGTCCAGGTATTACACCATCAGGCCCGGCCTCCCCGATCAACGAAATCTCTAATTTGAACCTTTCTCCATTTTCTTTCCAAGTAAATGCAATGGTTGTATCTGTTATCGTTTTTATATCAAGGTTACTTGCACTCGTTGTTTTACAAGTGCATAGGATGGCAATAAAAGTTAATAATTGTTTCATAATTGATTAGTTTATCGAGTCGCTTCACCAGTTGTCCCTCCGCTCCTGATTGGGAGTGTTCTTGCAGTTTCTGGCACAGTATAGCTAATTGGTCTCATGAATGCAACAAAATTCGACTTGCTATAAGGAGATATTTTTACCTGATCTCCTTGATTGCCTCCCAGGCCATACAAAATATTGCCATTAGCGCTTTGGGCAATAATAAAAGTTACGTGGTATTGAGCACCGGATTTATGTACGCCAATTGCACCTATGAACGGATTTTGCTCTTTAGCGCCCCAAACAGGATCAGTGTAAGTTTCATTTTTATATCCTTCAAATCCAGCTCTGTGCCTTGTTTTGATATTTGAATAAGATGCTGCACCAGCATCTAACTGAGCTTCATAGTCTGTGCTTGAAAGGCAATACCCAACAAAGGAAGCACACCAAGCCATTCCAGCAGTTTCTGGTTTATACTCTCTATTGATGCTGTGGTATCTATTTACCACAGTTGAAGGAGATGTCTTTTCATGTATTCCAACTTGAGTTCTTGCAAGTAATGTCCAAGATGGTTCAAAAATCTCCTTCATAAATATTACTCCTTTAAAGTCCCATAACTGGGATTCATAAGCAAAAGTACTTATGTATTTTGAAAAGTCGTTAGCTACGTTGACGTCCGTCTTGACTGTACTGTTAAAGTTGACATGTTCTTTTTGTAAATATCTCTTGCACTTTTATAGAATTTATCATTCATTTCAAAATGTTGGTTAGGGTTGCTATTATCAATCCGTTCAATTAATCCTCCAGTCTTTTGACTATAGTACCACGTGGTATCTCCTCTCGGATCAATAGATAATATTGGGTTGTTAGCGAGGCTGGCATAGGGGCTCATATCTTTGCTGGGTTTAGGATCCAAATTCCATCTCCTCCCAATCCTCGGGTCATACTCCCAAAACTCAGCAGTATAGCTGTTCCCCTCGCCCTTTATCTCATTCGACTTTTCCTGCCCATTAAACCCATACCGGTAATTCCCATTGACAGCTGTACTGTCCCCTCCGTTGCATATAATGGTGCGCTGGCTACCTACCGTATCAAGCCGGGAAATACTAAAATTGTCAATTGTGAAGGGGGTGGTAAGTCCATCATAGCTGGCAGGGGAGTAGTACCCGAACGTTGAAATTCTAACCGGATACTGTCAGCGCCAAACGGGAATTGCATATTCACCATATTATTGCCCGTTCCAAAATAGAAGAGTCCCTGATAAAATGTATTTGTCCACACCCCTCCCACACGGCTGAATACATTCAAGAACATTCGCTTGTCCGCCGAATCCTCTGCCAGGTTAAACCGGAGGATATAATCGTAACCGCCCGCCAGGGGAAGCGTTGTTTTTACACGGCTGTCATTAACATTGGTGCAGTTTACTTTTATCTTCCGGTCAGTAGTACCCACCAAGCTCAAACTCGTAATACTGCTGTTAAATGGTGTCCACACCTGGCCATTGTCGTTTACATTCACGCCGCTCATCACCGCTGTATTGAAATTGGTGCTATATAAAGTGCTTTCTTCCGCCTTCTTATATTTCCGCAGCACAAAGTTGTCTACTACAAAATAAGTGCCGGAAGTTACAACATTGGAAGTGATCCGTAACCGGAAAAAAAGTAATGGGAGTAGCAGGCGTGGTGACCAATACGCTATGATGCCCAAGCCCGGTTTTCCGTGTAGTAGCACGGTATTGATCATTGCCCGAACTATGGGCCTGACAGCTAAAATAACTAATGCCTGAGGACTTTTCGGTAATATCAAACTCCATCACATAAGTTGTATTGGGCTCTACCTGGCTGATAGGTACTATCGCCAACACGCCATCACTGCTGCCCCCATTGGTCATTTTAACGGCCTGGTTATATAAGGTGATCGTACTGGTAGTTGTCATGCGACCCCATCTCACACCGTTGTGATTCACTTCCAGTCCATCTTGCACCGCACCGCTATCGAGGTTGCTGGAAGCTTTCACTTCTGTAAGATCTTCCACTACTTCATGACAGCCAGGACCTGAGATTCCTCTCCCCGCCATAGCCATGCCAAAAGGATAGTAATCCTGGACTGATAATACCTCAGCAGCATAATAAGCAGTTTTGGTACTATCCGTCGACGAAACAATGCCATGTTTTTTATCGGAAATAACTCCTATTACATTACTGAGGTGGTTCACCAGCTCATAATTAATACGGCCAGACATAATACTATCTGTAACATAGGTTCCATCCTCTGTTACCACCGCCGGTGAAACGGGCGGAAGGGTGTCATACCGATAAATGCCCAACCGGCTGTTACCATATAATAGTTGTTCTTTCCAGGTTAGCTTATCATTTTTCAAACTATAAATAGCCAGGGGTTACCCTGTGCATCACGCACATAAAAAGTAGTAACCGTATCACCATTCACAGGCGCATAAACCTTGGTAACCCGGTTACCATTGGCATCATATCCATAAGTAATGGTAGAACTGTCTTTTTTGATCTTTTCAACTTTCCCATAAATTGTCCACTGGATACTGTCAATTCCTTCAGACACATCCCGTATCAGGTTACCAATAGCATCATATACATAATTCAGGCTATCCTGGTCGTCAATATCTACTTTATGGTTGGTGGCTGCAATACTGTCATCAATATGGTCCAGCTTGTTTGTGCCCGGCAAATAGCGGTAGGTCATATTATCCATTGCCAGCGGGCTATGGGTTGTTCCGGCGCCATTACGGATATAACTTAGAATATTTCCATTGGCATCATAATTTATTCTCTCCTTGTACGCATCAATTATAGAAGTATTACTCCAGCCCGTATCTGTACCCATTAAAGCATGACGGCTCATGCCAGTAAGCCTGTTCAGTTGATCATACAAATAAGTGTAACCGGCCGGCGCGCCATTATTGATTCCAGACAAGGCAAGGGTGGCATAACTGATATTGCCATTGAACAAGGAACTACCTGTTACGGAGCCTGAAGGCGCTGGCGCCTGATAGTTTACCCGGAAAGCTGCAGCACCCGCACCACCTATGGGCTTGTAATCATTGGCGAAATACCCAAGTGAAAAACCATACACATCACGAGACACACGGCTGAATACACCCGTATCCTTTCCGTCTCCCGCTATTTCGTTTGCCGGGTTTACCTGTACACCATTCATTCCTTTGAGCCACCCTTGCAGTGTATAAGCATAATCTATCCCCTGTACTTTATAGTGCCCCAATTCTATCCGGGCCAGCTGGCCATGCAAATAATACCGATAGCTGGCGTCCGTATTCCAAAGCAGGCCATCCCTTCCGGATTGGGCTTCAATGATTCGATTCTCTGCATCGTACAGGTATTTATAGAAGAATTGATCTCCTTCGCCAAGCTGGTAAACCACCCGGTTCACTTTTCCGCTCACAAGATCATAATCATAATCAATACGCTTTCGGCCATTGTTCTCTATAACCCTTAGCGCTTCTATACTTTGCCATATTGATTTTGCATTTCCGTTTACATCATAACTGTAAAAGGTCGAATCTCCGGCGCTGGTTGGCGTAGCCTGAAATACATTGGCTACTACCCGCTTGCGGGATGTACTGCCTGCCTGCTCAGTGAGCAGTGGTGCATCATAGATTGTTTTGGTAACCTCTTTATTATTATTAAAAAAATCCATGAACCAATCCAGGGATTCCTGGTTTTTGGCTATATTATCATCCATTACATATGAATAGAAGGGCAGTTTTTCACCTACCTCTGTAATCCTTCCCAACGCATCATAGCGGGTATAGCTGAAGCGTGGTATACCACCAGCTTGTGTAAGCTGACGTTGGTTTTGAGATACTGCCAACCGGCCAATCCGGTCATACCAAAATTGGTAGCCCCGCCATCCGGGGTTTGCTGATATACAATTGAACTCAGTGTATTATACTGGTAGTTGGAAGTTAACGTGTGCGCTGGCAACATTCCGTTGTAAGGCTGCCAGACAAAAGGCTGCCAGTTAGGATCAATGATTATACCATTGTTTCTGGACACTTCTTCCACCAAAGCGCCGTATTCACCTACTTCATTCAGTATGGACCAGAATACCAAGCCCTGCTTTGTGACCGGCAATTGACAACTATTGGCAGCTTGTTGCGCAATTTCATTGGCAGTTAAACTACGGTTATAAAGGCGCAGGTTCCTCACTGATCCGGTGAATTTTGCAGTCGTACCATCAAACCGTCCCACCAGCAGGTCCGAACTCCACATGCCTGAAAGGCTATAATTCTTGATGCTGTCTGCTTCATAGGTCAAAGCCACCGCAGTTCCATTAATGAATACCCGTATAGGCTGTATGGTATCGGCAATACGCTGTATGGCAATATGCGTCCAGGCACCCGGTGATACCAGCGTGGACAGATTGGCTGTAACTGCCGTAGAAACAGCAGGCCGAATACTGTCGTTTACCGACTGAAGGTTAACGCGTAATTTACCATCCACAATATTTACCCGCCAGCCTTTCAAAAACGACTCCATCCCGATATCTTCATATCCTTCCTTCCGCATCAGTTCCTGGTCGCCAAAAGCAGTGAAATTAAACCAACCTTCAACGGTAAATGGCGAAGAACCAGCATTCATCTGCTCATTGCCGGAAAAATACATCCAGCCATTGTTGTTGAACAGGATTGAATCGGAATACTGGTAACAGTTACCCTCGTTGTATAAACGGTATTGCTTTACCTTTTCCAGTTCAGCATCCGTCAACAGTTGCACACCGGCAGGTGGCACCGTTTTAGCCAGGTTTCCGGCCAGATCATAGTAATATAAGGTGTAATGATATTCATAAAGATTAGCAGTCATGGTGAGCTGCGGTTGTACACTCATGCACTTGGTAAGCCAGGCATCACGGAATGCCCTGTGCACAGAGTCAATATATTTCACATAGATATTATTGGCATTGGTCAGCGCTGTAGCAAATAATTCTGCCGTACAAGGGTTGAGCTCTTCATTCGCGACAAATTCAGTGATCACCGGCTGGTTGCACAGCCTGCTGCTTACTTGCCCATTGGCGCAGTTTTCCAGGAAAGTTTTATACTCACTGTAGGAAAGCGCAAATCCCAGCCGATAATTAAAATAATTACTGAACAAGGTTTCATAATGATCCTCCGTGCTATCAACTGCAGGAAACTTATTCTGAAACTTAACCAGGAGGGCCTGTGCCGTATCACATGCCAGGCACGGTTTGCTGCTTGGTTCAAAGGCCATGGGCAGCTCAATATCATTTTTCAGAATGCCATTACAATTAGTGCAGCCATCAATCAAACCGTTCAACTCCAGGGAATCAAGGTTGTAATCACCGGGGAAATTATTCAGCAAATACCGGTGGAAGGAACCACTGAAACCGGAAGACTGATAGGTAGACTTCACCAGGGCCAGCTTGTTGCATACTGCGGTATCGGCCTCTGATATTATTCTCTTTTCGTAAACAGGTAGTTTACCATGGGGATAAATATTACCCAATAACTCTACCGCACAAGAATCATTAACGGCTGATATGCCTAAAACACCTATAATAGCTTCTTCAAAACTATGGTAGTTTGCTTCGATACTATCAGGAATAGAGGATGTTCCGAATGGATTACCCATGGTACAACCTTTAGAGCAGATATCAATGAACGCCACCTTCAGTTCATCGAGCAGGTATTGTTCTGTGGTGCATTTTTTCAATTGCTTTATCCATACATCTGCCACGGCCTCACAGTTAGAGGCGCATTCTGCGCCAATCTGCTCTTCAATATCTTCACTCTTCTGTTCAGGATTGGTAGCCAGCAGATCAGTCATCATTGCGGAAGGATCCACATATTCCGGATAGCGTCTTTGCTTGTTAGCATATAAAGCGTCATTCGAACCGCCGGTACATTGATGGACTGGGAGTTTCAATGAAAAACAGCTAACAGTTTCATCAACAAGCGTGTTTTGTGTAACATAGGGCGAGTTCATCATCCCGTTAAACATAGCCCCGTAATTAATATAAACAGTATCTATCCCTGTTCTAAAAGTAATGACCGTATCGAAATAATGAAGTTGAGGTTGACCAAACATTTTTACGACCTGTGTAACATGGCGTGTTACCATATAACTTCCACCACGTGGGCCATTATAGTAATACTTACACCAGAAAATGCCATTAGGATTACCTGTACTGGGAGGATCTGCTCTAAACGCAACGCCAAAATTACTTTCATTGGCAGGGCAGGTAAATGCAGTTGTTTCATTGGTACATACCCACACATTTTTGAATGAGCAATAACTGCTACTGCCTGTCTGCGCACTAAAAGAGGCATAAAACCTGGCATTCCCATAGTTTGCAGGCACGATAGAAGGCAATACGTCTGAACTTCCGCGCTCTATATAAAAGACATATCCGGCTTATCAAGCGATACGTAAATGCCATTGGCGCATGTGTCAGGAATACCGCATGTTGATGAGGAGGGATTGTAAGCCAAATAGGGAGGTTTACAGGAAACAGCTTCGAGCCATGCGCTATCAATCAATATCTGAGTAGGGGAAGCTAAGCCGATTTCAAAAAGCCACCAAAATTTCGCATCCATCTTCCTGACAACAACAGTATCCGTATTATTCGTTCGGAATACTCGTATCGTTCCATAAACGGCCGGATAAGGTAAGGGATCTTCAGTGTACCTTTTGTAGGCAATCTGCACAGCAGGGTAAATCTTACATTTATCAGTTCCAGTACAAAGATGAACTTCAGTGGATACACTAAAATCAGTTAAGGAAAGGGCACAGGTATCCACAATATCCAGCGGAGTAGAGCCTACATAGCAGTTGGCGCAGTTGGCAAAAACCTGGTTGCTGCTATTAATCCGGGCCAGCTCATAAAACCGTTGTTTCAGGTTCAGGTAAAACTGTTTATATAAGCCCCATTCCTGGTTGGCAGACCGGCAATCGTTATCCACCACACAGGAATTCCAGCCATTGCATTGTTCTTTACAATACAACATCCGGTCAATGTATTCCAGCACATTTTTGTCGGTTTGCGAAATCCCAAAAATAGTACGTGAAAACAAGCGCAGGCTATCCTGCATAAGCGGATTGAACGCAGCTCCAATATTTCCTGCGGAAAAGAAGGGATCTTTCTTAAGCAATGCCGCATAATCACCACGGTCGTAATAATCCAACGTAATGGCCGAATCGCCATCAATATCATTCTCTACAGCCTCATCAAAGACGTAACTACCAGAGTTGGCCATACACCACAGGTAGCGGCAGTATTCCGGTGCAGCCGCACCAGGGAGTCGCCCCAGGATGATTTAAAATATCGAATAAATAAGGAGTCCGGTAAGTTCTTTACATCCGTTAATACCTCTTCCCCTGCACTATTAACCACCGTCACAGAATCACGTTTTCCGGTTTCATCAACAAAGAAAGCGATGCTGCCCCGCTGCGCCAATACATTGATACTGGCTTCCAGCAATGTATAATTCGCGCTGTCGTACAAAGCATATTGACTGCCCGGTGATACATCCATTTTGAGCAGCTCCAGCTTTTCATCACAGGGCGATTTCACACAAGTGCTCTGAATACGGAGACAATTCTGCCAGAGCGAATCATACAAGGCCAGTACGAATAAGGAATCCTCCTGGGCAAAAGCAATGGAATCCCTCGTATACATACCTTTAAACCTGCCAAAGAACTCAGCAGGTGTTCCGAGATCGTCCTTGCAGGTTTCACAATTATTATAGCATCCGTAAAAATCTGAATTCTTCAACTCATCCAACAAAAAGTAATTGAGCTTCTTAACGTTGGTATTTTTACAATATGCACATTGTCGTAAAAATTGAGGGCATCCTCACTGATCTTTAATTGATAGCTTACATAGTATTCGCCAATAGCGGGAACTTCTATCACCAGCGAGTCAGTAATAACAGCGGGGATGTTGGCGCAGGTAGTGTCAAACACCATACCGGCGGCACGGGTGGCCGTTTTCAGCGTATTACCACAATCATCTTTCACCACAATTTCCAGATCATAATAACAGTTATTACAAATAATACTGTTATCGCCAGGGCCATGCAATACCTGCAACCGCACAGGATCAAGCCTATAATGCAATGTATAATCACCCGTTATCGGCGCCATGAAGGTAGCGTTGGCAGAAAGCGAATAGTCTTCAGTACTTTTCAGGAAATCATCGGGCTTGATAAGATCGGCCGTTACGCGGGTAGAAGCCCCCGCCCCATTGGAAGGCAAACCTTGTACATTGGGAGGGGTGGCGCCGGCCAATGCCGTAGCTATAGTTTTGCCTCCGGCGTTCATATAACTTACACTGATCTGTCCATTGGGATCCACTACCATATTCTTAAGGTAGCGACTGGCGTTGCCGGCTTCTGATCCAAACAACCTGTCCAGCTCTACCTGCGTAGGTTTGCCATAAAAATATTTGGTTTCATGGCCCGATCCAATCCTGAAAGCAGGACCCAAACCGCCTTGCCTTTTAACCCGGCCCGTATTATCACCTGTAAAATCTATGATGGTAAAGGGTATCCTTCAGCATCCGGAATATACTTTGCATAGTAGTAAGCATGCTGAAAAGTATTATTGGGGGAATAATACTGAGAAGCCCCGGAAGTGCTCTTCATGGAAGCACCATTCGTTACACAACTATCCTCATCAATATCAGCAAAACTGTAGGGTACGCCGGCCTGGTTCTTATTAAAGCTTTTAAAATAATGGATCGTATTATCGGCAACGGGTACCGGAAGCACCGAAGCCTTTTGCCTGCCCAGGTTGTCATAGATCGTTTCCAATACAACAGCAACCTGATCGGAAGTATTCAAGGTCACCGATTGCCTGCTTCTCAGGGTACCATCAAAATAGCTGATCACTTCTTTCCGCTTGCCTTCTTCTGCAAAAGTAATTGAGTATTGCCAGTTCAAATGTTCCTCGTGCCAGTCAAACTTTACGACCCCGCTCCCGGGAGTAGGAGCAGATAGCTCTTTGGCAGCATAATTCCAGTTACCTTCATACCGCAATACGTTGTTGTCGCCCCGCAACTGTACGCCCCGTATGCGGAATAATATGAACCCGCTGTTGTATATCATATTGAGCGTATAGCTGGTAGCAGCAGTAGTTACCCGCGAACTGTTATTAGTAAACCAGGCAGCCAGCGTATCTTCCGGAACAACATAGTGCCCCCGCTATAAAAATTGTTTTGCAGGGAGTTTCCAGCAGCACTGCTGCTGTCAATAACGGTATATTCCAGATCAAACAATTCCGCCCCGGGGTAATTAGCTGCAACCCAGTTAACAGACACCTGATTGCCTGTTTTATGAAAAGTAGCTACATCAGTGCTAACATCCTCAAACAAGTATTTTCGCTGTATGATCGTTTGCCCTTTCAACCGGAAAATGGGTGGAGGCGCCCCCCAAAGAATAGGCAACACTATTTATGGTAACTGTATATTTATGGGCGCCTTTAAATTTGAACAAGGCTACTCCCTTGTATTTGCCGCCACTGGTCGTGTCAAAGCGCACTACCATTGATATATTGTTAAACTGCTGCGCTATTTCGGAAGTATCGGAGGGGTTATTGTAGGTAGTGATGTTCAGATTCACCGTACAGGTGAACGGTTTTGAATAAAAATATACCGACGTATCAAAATTGATCTCAAAGGAAATAATATTATCTGCCACCTGCGCTATCGAATGATCGATAAGTGCCCAGGATGAGGGAGATTTAAATTTTTCATCTGTTACAGAGAAAGACTGGCCGGCTGTAACCTGGGCGCCTTTCAATTCATTTACATAAGGTTCTTCTGCCCCCACCACAGGCTGGTGGATCAGCATAGCCAGTACCGGCAATAGACACAGAATAAGGTTCTTGATTAGCATTGTCTTTTTCTCATGCTAGGGCAGTGCGTTTATGTTATTCCTGGTTGATCAATTCGTAAGCTGAATAAGGCGCTTTCAGCGTTATTTTTTTACCCGACCCTGAGAAATACTTCTTTTCAGGATCAAAGCTTGTAGTAGTTTCCTCTTTCTGTGCCGAATATTCAATGGCCATCCGGTAATTGAAAGCGTCAACACTTTCATCTCCTTCCTCCACGGGGGCGCCTCCCTTACCAGATGCGCCTGTCCTTTCACCTTCTTCAAGCGGTGTTAACTGCCACATGTCAATATTTATTTTTTGGATCCGATGATCCAAAGGAGAATAATAAATACTGTATCCCTGCATTCCGGCTTCTTTTAAGCCTTCCACCGTTAATATCTTGAATGGCCCTTTCACAGTAACTTTCGCCGCCGCCGCCTGCTGTTGCATTAATTGCCTGAACTTTTCCAAATCGAAGCCAGGTGTCATTTTCGGAGCCGGGTTCTTTTCTACTGGTGTAATAGCGATTACATTTTCTTCATGATCAATGAGGATAAACCGCTGGTCCTTCCTGATTATTTCCACCTTGCCAATGATATAAACATAGTTCTGTCCAAACAGGGTGTACCTGAATGGTTTCTCTTCCATGAGCCGTGGAGTCGCTTCATTTTCATCAAACAATCGCAACACTCCTTCATAATTTATTTTCCCCTGTCTGTAATGGGCCTGCACCAGGTTGTTCATTACTGCAAGCGGGTCTTCCCCGGTAGGCTGCCCAAGGTCGGTTGTATCGCCGGTGATGGCCTCTTGCTCTACCACAACAGTCCTTTTCTGTATTTGGGCAACGCCCAATCCCCACAAAATGGCAAGCCCCGCCACCCCTACTATCAACAACAACGCTTTTCCTTGTTTCATACACTAATGGTTTTACAACTTAGTTTGTAGTTCGTTTTGGTGAAGACCTCGTTTCCCTGATGGTCATAATACCACGCTCTGTTTCCTTCTTTACCCGCACCAATATACCTTCATCGTCGTACTCATAAAAAGTGGCAAAGTTATTTTCGTCCATCTCAGCCATCAAACGTTGACTAGAAGCATCGTAGGTATATGATTTCATCTGACCATCAAACGGATGTATACGTATATCGTCCACGTAAATAGTAGAACCCATACCCGTAAGCTGAAGGGTAAATGATACAGCAGATGAAGCCAGGGCAAATGGTATTTCAACCCGTTTCCAGCCTTCAATAACAGGCCATTTATTGATACTGCTGATAAGGTTGGTCCCGTTTAACGAAACATTCATAGCGGCAGCGGCATCGCGGGGGCATTATCTTTTACCCAAAGGCTGAGTATATATTTTTCTGACGCAAAGGAAGAAATCCCTCGCCAGTGCATCTGATTTCAAAACATACTGCCCGTTGATATCAAATTCAAACAAAGCGGTACCAGGTTCTGCAGCATAAGGTCTGTCAAGCGTTAGCGTATTACCGGCAGCAAGCCTCAGACTGTACTTACCGCTGTGTGCCTGGTTGGAAAGGGCAACGCCCGTTCCATTTATGGAACGCCTGAAGTCAAAATGCCCCTTAGCGCAGGTATCAGCTCCGCAATCAAGCGAGAAATAATAGTCCTCAAATCCGTCAAAACCGATTTCCCGGTATTGGGCATTAGAAGCAACTGCGGTGGGTGCCGATTCCAAGTAGCCAAACAAGGCTGAACTATACCTGTTAAGCACATCCCTGCTCTCTACTTCGGTTCCTTTTCCATTGTAAAGTGTTACAGTATTCGTAGCAACCCAGTTGGGACCTCCGTTCTTTTCGAATTGAGTGGTGAAATAATAAAGAGGGATATATGAATTGAAATAACCAGCCCTTCTGATGTTCGTGCTGCCCGGGATGGCATCGCTGCCAACCGGCGCGCCTCTTCTTTCCTGGTAGGAATATTGTTGCATAGGATGCCAATTGCCCAATACTCCTTCTGTATAAGGATTGAAAACATTATTGATGCGAAGCCCCGGCATGCCGGCAATATCCAGTTGCCTGCACCGTACAGGTGTGCCGCTGCTGTCAATGGTAAAACCACCCGGGCAATAGGCAGTCAAAGGAACGTTGGCCTGAAAATTAATATTCCGGATCTCGTTCGTCGTAAATATCAGATCGAGTTGCTCATAATTTTGAGCAGCGGCAATCTCGGCAGGCGTATTATTATATATTTCAGCGCCAAAAAGAGCTGGTCCTCCCAAATTACTGCCTACCAGTTGAATTTTATTGGGTCCTTCCCTTAAATTGACCGGATAGATATGCCATTGCTGGAAATTGGCGTCATTGGTTACATCCAGGCGTAAAGTATCGTTCACTATGATGCGTACATAATTGTCACCAGCTATACCGATATAATACCTTTTAGCGGCAGGCGCCGTTACGTAGGCAGTAAAACCCCGCCAGGTAGTGGTGGTGGCATCGCCGCAAGGCCATACACCTGCGCGGTTCATTGGCCCAAATACAGTCCCCCGTCAAAGTTCCACCAGAATGTATTGGCTGCATTTATTGTTACCGGATTGCCTCCTGTGCCGTCCATATTGAAAGAACTATCATGAATAACAGTACCCAGGCCACCATAGGCCCCGTTACCCTGCAAACAATAACTGCCCGATACATTGCTGGTCAGCGAATCCATCACATCCCGGTACAGATAACGATAACAATAATTACCATCTCCCGAAAGCGTATACCCTGATGGGCAACTACCGGCCGTCACGCACGTCTGCGCCAACGGCATGCTCCACTCCTCACTGAATACAGCAGCTTTAGCATCCAGTACCCTCGAAAATTCATTGATCTGCAAAATATTGTTAAAGACCTGATAGCGCATGAAAGCAATAGTAGCCAAGGCATTACCAGGCATATTTCTTTTGCCCGATCTCAACACCCGCACCTGCAGGCCCGATACCTGCTGAATAATGCCCGATTTGTCAATAAGGCGTAGTTCATTACCTCCCAATCCGTTTGCCGCCGTATTGATCACCCAGTATTTATTGCTGGATGCAATATCAATGAGCTCATCTCCCGGACCGAGCGCAGACTTGTATATGGGATGCAGAATTTCGCCATTCGCATTGGTACTGAAGCCAGACATAATAGTTCCAAGGTTTTGGGAAGCCAACCCCATGCCGCTATTTATCCAGTGAGCGGGATAACTGAAGCTATAGACCGGTTCATCAAACTCATTCTGTGATTTGGCCATCAACACGGCACCCGTTACAGCATCCCACATTACATTTTCAGCAGTAACAGACGATCCGTTTTCAGTACTCCTCACTTTCTCCAGCACTGCAAAACGGTTTACAATCTTAATAGTGGAGGCGGCCCGGTAAGAACGCTTTTCATAATTAACACCGATACCTGGGAAAAAGAAGGGTAATGGAAAGAACAAGGCAGCTCCAGACCCGCCACTCACCTTTACACTTACACCCAGGTTATCCATCGTTTGCTCCCGCATATCCGTGAAAAGCTCCACATCAGTACCTATCACAGCATCTTCCACGTGCATGTCCGGGTAAAGTACCTTGACAGCATTATTCAACTCTTTCTTTTCGGCGGTTTCATTAACCGTCTTATAATAGTTCTCCACGGATGAGACCTTCTGCCCCGATCTATTATAGATAGTAGTAATTTTTCCTTCCCATGCATATCATTCAGCTCCACGACATAGCCCTGAGAAAGACCAATATGATCTACCACCACGGCACTCACCAGCTTGAGAATGTTTGAACTCATGGGCTTCCGGCGCTCCAGCGGCAACCAGTCCACCTTTACCGGGTATTCCTTTGCTGTATAAAATTCACTGATAGTTTCCCCCGTCCTGTTGGCCGTTTCTGCGTCGCCGGTCCCTATGTTTTTAACAGACACCTTACTATACCCAACCGTGGCTGCCGGGAAAAAGGATTCACAAAAGGGCTGCTCGATATAATAGAAATTATCAAGCCCCAGGAATTGTTTTTGTTTATAGGATACCGGTTGACGAAAAGGATTCTCATCGTTACCGATCATCGGTTCATAAGAAGCTACGCCCGATGAAATAACAAACTTATTGCCTGCATTGTCTTTAATAGTATTAGTATAGGAATACAATTGAGAATAAGTGGCCGTTTGAGCGCCGGGCGTTCCCGACATATTGACCCAATTGTCACTCATGTCAATACGCTTTACGCGGGCCCCTCCACCATACTTTTTAAATGCAGGACTATACAATCTTACCCAGGACTTAGATAACTCTACATTATTGGAGAATCCTTTGTGCTTGGCCCTTTTTCAAAACCATACACCAATTCCTTAATAGAAGCAACGGCTGTTACCAATGCTTTAACAGCTTTTACAAAATCGCCTCCATCGTCCTCATAATTATCCGATCCGGGATAAGCATATTGGGGAGGTGCATACGCAGGAACTGCCAACCGGCTTTGGCAATAGGATTAATACCACTGTTTTTGTCCAGCGTTATCCGGGCAGTAGTGGAATTTACATAACTCACACTCTTTATAGATGCATAGCCAGGCACAAACTCTTTATGACCTTCTCCATCAACATCCATAAAAATTTGAAATAAAGATTTTCCATATCCTTATTACCCTCTCTGAAATACCTAAACCTCATTTCCTGCTCGTTGCTAACCGGCCGGGGCAGGGTTACATAAATATGGTCGGCTTCCACCAACCCACCCGAGGAGCCCGGTGAGCCTACTCCGGATACAAAACACATTTGAGCCGCCCGCTTATCCTGAACATAGGCATAATCATCTGCCTCGTAGGTAACCTGGATGGCGCCTCCGGAGGGCAGGTCAATCTTCTTTAATTGCCAGGCGGCTGCATATTTTGATCCCAATGTACTGTCCTGCAGCGTATAAGGAAACTCAAATTATTAAGGCCGCCGGGGTTATTCGCCACATCCTTGAAATTTCCCCACCGGTCATATTGCCGCACCGCATATTGACTGAAAGTAGAATCATAATGAAAGGTATAAGGATGCAACCGACCCCGTTGATTTTGACCAAAAGTGAAATAAACCTTGCGCAGCGTTAACTTTCCCTGATTACCAATCGTATTGGGAAGCCCTGAACAAACGGAATAATCGTATTCAAAATGGGCTACCTTGATGGGTATGGTAAGGGCCGGATTATTACCATGGAGTTTAAGATCAGATTTGGAGTATAAGCGTATCTCTTTAAGTCGCTTCAATTTTGCAGAAGTATCCTTTCCTCCTGCAGGCCCCGCTACCCCCAAACCATCAGCCCTGTCTTCCACAATGAAATGCGCCACCATCGTTTTGGATTCTACAGAATGCAGGTACCATACCTCTTTGCGGCCATACACGTAATTGGCCTTATCATCCCGGTTGTCGCTCAAAAAACCTTCATTGTAGTTGGCACTGTCATAAGGTGTACGCCACTGATATTCATAAGGCAGTTTGGAATAATTGAATTTGGTAGCCGTTCCCAGGTCATCATCAGAGATTCCATTACCTGTACGGTCCACATAATCGGACGAAAGCACAGCCGATAATAAATAGGAAGTTGCATAAGGCGGTGTGATGTCTTTTGAATAATAACTCTCCCTGCCATGGGTATTACTGGCTGAGTTATCAACACCATGCTCATAATTGATGATCCCCCTGTTCCGCTTTGTAAGATCCGGAGGTACGCTAAAACTTACCTCCTCCTGGTACGTGTTGTATACCGGTATCCCATAAACAGTCCTTCTTCCGTCACTGCCTGTAACAGTAGCTTCTGAGATATGGTGTTTTTCCTATAGTCACTGGAACGATTAATATTTGTTACTGCAGTGCCGCAATTATTAATGACCAGCGAGTCAGGATGAAGACTCCTGATCTGCTTGTCCAATGCATGATTTACAGCTTCTGAAGCTGGCAGATAGCTGAATGGTTCGTTTCGTAATTCTCTTTTATCCCGCTTCAGCGCTCCCTATTGCAATACCCGAACGTTGAGCTTTTGTGACCAGGCTATTGCCTGCAGAAGCACCATCTATCACATTACTGAACGACTTGGGAAGGCTCACCGCTACAGGTTGCGTATTATGGATTTTAGCAAGATAGTCCTTGTCTGTGATCACCGATTCGCCTACCTTTTTAAAATAGGCCGGCTCATCCAGCGGAGTGAGAAAGTTCAATTTATCCTGAAATCTCCATTCCGGATAAAATCATTTTGCTTTTTCCATTTTCCGTTATTCGTTTTTGTTCCCTGGTAATACAAGTTGGCCCCTATATCAAAATAAGCACCGGCCCCCAGTTCTACACCCAGGGAATAATCGTTGCTGCCCCTTCCGATTTATGATCAAACAAAATGCCCGAGCTACCACGATAAGCCCTGTACTGCCCTACCCCGCCCTGGCTGGTAGCCATAAACAGATCATTAGTAGGTACAGGTATTGGTAAATAACTCACCTCAGGGCTATAGGGAATATCTTTTTCCCGGTTAAAGTCAAGTAATGCATCAGAAGCATTCCTCCCCTTTTCACTGTGGATGTATCCATAAGCAGGAAGGCTGCGTACATTTTGCGCCAGCTTTTGCTGACTGTAAAAACCACTTATACCCAATCCCACGTAGGCAACAAACACTTCTGGCCCCACTTCGAAAGAAAGATTGTAAGAGTTCGTCTTGTTAGGAATATCGATCGTCGGCGTATAAGTATCACTATTAAAAGAAATAAAGAGCTATTGCTAAAACTTGCATTCCTTAACAAATTGCCTACCTTATTCTTCTTAAACCCCTTACCTGCACTAAAGGAACCACTCAGCGTCATGCCAGCCAGACCTGCTCTTGAATTATAGGAGAAGCCGATCGATTTGGAAAGGGATGCCGAATTCTCACTGGACCCCAGGTTGACCTTTAGAATATTGGCGTTGATACTGGTACTGGCGCCGTCAAAGAACTCAGGTTCAAACCCACCGATCCCAGGTTTTTGTGCCGGAAAGACTTAATGTATCCGTTGGTTTTGCCGTCTTATCTCCCGCCACATAGTTAGAAAGACTAAGCCCCGTGTTGGCCCCCAGCTCCATACCAACACCCCGGTAATTATCAAACTTTACACCGAGACTAAGCGAAAGTGTCAGGTTGAGTTGCTTTTTCTTCTTGGCCTTGGCCTTGATCTTATCTTTGGGTATACCCAGGAAATCCAATGACACCGAAACCTTAGCGCCCTTGGTAATATGATCTTTCATACTCATCTCACGCGTCATCATATCCTGCCCATTAAAATCATCTGGCAGGCCCCTCAATTGTCTGTTCAACACGCCGGGGTTAAGGCCCCAGCCATATCCTACCCAACTGGCTTCATCGTCCATACCCGAGCCTGCCTGGTACGCAAGGTTCAAGGGGTATCCACCCACATCCATCAAAGGAATATTATAATTAAAGTCACCCGTAAACAGGTCTACCAGGTCCGAACCGCTTATTGGTTGAAACCCGGTCATTTCAGGTTGAGAAGGTCCCGACGTTAAGGCCACTGATCGAAGAGGCAACAAGAGTTCTGCCGCCATCAAGATCAGGAAAAAGCGGGCAATCAATTTCCGATGTCTGTCAATCTTCATCATGTTATATCCCGGAAGGTTTAGGATTTGTTGGTTATTGGGTCATTTATAGGTAAAGTGTTGGCGTCCCACGCCAAAAGCCTGGTCGTTATAAATGAGCTCTATATCTTTTGGAACAATGCTGTCTGTTTGTTGAAAAGCGATCATGTACTCATATAAGTTTGCCTGTCCATTCTCTATCTTCTGGCAAATAGCCGGCAACAGCGTATCCCCTGCCTGTACCAGTTCAAAATCCCGTTGGATATCAAAACCAGGTAAGTCAATTGGTCTTTCTCCGGACGCTTTGTACTTTCTTGCCGTATGCGTACATTGAAATAATAAAACTGATCATTGGCTGAGTCGCCAGTTTGCTGCACAGTTGGTGTTGGCCCTTGCTGATCCCCTGTGGCAATAATCGACTCGTAATGGTTATTGTACCTGATTTAATTTCCTGTATATACCGCCTATCATTCACCCCCATAGTTATCTGTTGCCGGTTCCTGGCAGTACATCCTGCAATGCAAATACTAACCACCAAAACAATTAGCTGCCTGTTGCTCATTTTTCGTCTTTATAAATAAAACGTAAACTACCAATCCTCCCATTGGGCAATGCCACCTTCAGCAGGTACTGCTGCCCTTCCTTGAATCCATTTAATGAAGAAAGATCAAGGTCATACTTATTTAATCCTGCATTCAACTGCAGTTCCGGCAGTTGCTTCACAAAAGCGTCCGGCTGGGCCAGGTTTACAATGGAATAATTTAGCCGTGTAGCCGCATACGCATTGGTGCAGGAAAAACGCAATACACGATTGGCTATATAAAAGCTGCCATCGGGTACCTCTTTTAATTCGCGGTAAGAATCTTTCTCTTCTTTCTTCTTTTCTTCCTCACAGCGTATTGTAAATGCCCATATTTCAGATTTCGTGATGATGGAAGTACCGGTATAGGCTGTTACCTGCCACACATATTTTTCCCAAAACCAGGTCGGGCAACTGGGCAGGATAAGCCAGGTTATTACTCAACAGGTCGGCCTGGTTAATAACCGGTACACTGTTGCTGAGCGCCTGGATGGCTGTTTGTCCGTCTTTCAATTCTGCCAATATTAACCGGAAACGCATGGCAGGAGAAACCGGTGTAGGGGCTGCCAGATGAATTGCGGCCTTGTGTTGCATATTTCATCACCATCTATTGGATTTACCAACAACAAAGGCGTAAAAGGCTGATTGAAATGATTAAAGCAATTCTCAAATACTTCCGGCAGTGCTGCATTTTTCGATTCCCCGATGTTCACTTCATAACAATACTCCAGGTCACCTTCCGGAAAACGGCCCGTATTATTCACAATAGTACCCATGGCCGAACGGGAAAAAATGAATTTACTATTGGCATAAACAGTCCGGTTGATCAGCGTCTCCCCTGTTCTGAACAACATAGAGGGAGTTTGGATCACCACTATTTCCCGCCCCCGTTTTCCCGGACACGGATGGTAATAAACCCACGCAGCTCCCCTCCGGAAGAGTTCATGACCTGCGCCAAAGCCAGGCCATCCATGGTTTGTCCATATATTGCCGGGTTAAAAGTGACCACCACTTGTCCACTGCACATGGTCACAATGCCACATACGCCTATCAACATCAAAAAGTATTTCAGAAACCGTTTCCGCATTAGTAATTATTTAATCAGGTATTGAATACTCAATCGCCCCTGAACAGACGCTGTAATACAGGTCGTTCTACATGCAGGTTTTTACGAACATCCAGGTATAAGGTCATCATAAACCTTTTCCCCAATTGCCCCGACAGGTTTTGCTTTATACCAGCCTGCCTATACCAGCCTTCTATACTATTGTAACCAATTGCCGAAGAAGCACTCACCTTTCCAAACAAGGAATACGTAAAACCCACATCTGTTACCAAAGAAGAGTTGTAATAGACCCAGCCGGTAGTATTGTTACCAACATGATTATAGCTGGTATTCCAGTACAGCATATGCCTGCGGATGGTGATGTTCTGTGTAGAGGTAAAAAGCACCGACCTGTTAAAGGCCATTTTATCAGCAGCAATCGCATACTTATTATTTTGTAAGGAGACCGACAGGTAATTACGATAATACAACCGGGCAATCTTTTGGGAGAAATTACCATCGATTGTAAAGCGGTCTGCTGCATTCTGTATGTACCGGGTCCCTTCTTCAATACGCAAGGATCGTACGGGCTGATAGCGCAGGCCGATATATTGTCCCCTGGTTACTTTCCACCGGGCATCCAATGTAAGATTCGTATTACGCCATTTTTTTCCAACTCATCGTTATACTTGTATTCACGCAGATCACCACGGATACCAATACGCAACACTTTCTTGAATAGATCTTTCCGGAAGTCTATACCCGCTTCCTTACTTCCTCTTGGCAGATACAGGTTACCAGGATTTTGATACCCATTGGCAATACTTTTTACGTAGAAGCGGTAAGAAAGCCCGATATCTTCAACCATATCTTCATACGACATTGACAAGGCCAGGCTTTTGGAAAAATGGTCGCCGGACAACAACCGGTTGATGGCCGATTTATCCTGCTGTGATGTATCCACCGCACTCCGTACATTTTCATACTGCATGGAAGATTTGGAGATCTCAGCAGATATATTCCCCGGGCGCCGATATCCAGCCGGTTACTGAGTGTCATTACTATCGTATTCTTCTGTGGACTTACAGTACTGAAATTATTACCGGTATTTATCTTATCGTTGCGTTGGTAGGAGAAAAACTGATGTGTGCATGCGTAGCATCCAGTTCGCCTTTACCGATACGAATACCTTTACAAAACTACCGGTATTATTAAGCGCATTCGTAAATGGCATATCATACAGGGAATTATTATCATCCTGCCGGCCAGCAACCAGGAAAAGATAATTCTTTTTATTACCCAGCTCGGCCTGTACCCCCGTACTGATATGATCCTGTAAGGTAAATGGACTTAATGACACAGCCTGGCGCCCCATGCTGAGCTTATTAAAGCTTAAAAAGAATTTTTGAAAAGCATTCAGGTTAAGATACTTCCTGGCCAGCATTTTTACAGAAGCAGGATCGCTTAGCAACTCATCCAGCTTTCCTTTTTCAGCACCCCTCTTCCTTTATCTTTCTCATTAACCCATTCGACTCCAGCCGCTTTCGCCAGGCGGCTACTTTTTCCATCAGCTCCAATGTTCCTTGATATTGATGCAGTCCTTCTTTAATCCTGCTCATCACCTGCTCATCTACCGGCTGGCCGTTGTTGACCTTATCCTGCAATTGCAGATACTGTGTTTCATAGTCCTTTATTTTTGCAGGTAACTAGTATTCAGCAGCCGCTTTTGTATAGAAAACAAATCCTGGTTAAAAAGATCCTCTGTATTGCCCAATTCCTGCAGCTTTCCTTCCAATACCCCGTCATACTTTCCTGCAGGTTTTTAAGATCATTTTGGAGAGCATTAGCAGCCTGCTGTTTCATGGACCCCAATAACTCCGAACCGTCAGGCAACAGGTTTTTCAAGTCTGCAGTTTTACGCAACCTGTTACCCAGATCACGTAAATAATCCTTCCTGTCAAAATCCATAGAAAAATTATTCATCCCTTTCCCAGGAAATACCGAATAATCCAATCGCTGGTAATCGAGGGACACCGGAACGCCCAATATGCCCAGGTCCAGCGATGCAGATACTTCATTCACAACGGATGACTGACCAGTATAAAAGAATAGGGTTCTACAGAACCATGATAATTCACAACAGCGCTATTTACACTAACCGGATTTACGAAAGCATCCTTCACCAACTGCTTTATTTCCTGTGCTACTTTCAGAGAGTCCCGTATAGGCAAATGCTTCTTCAACTGGCCTACATACTTATCAACCGACCCTGCCTTCTTTACATCCCGTAGCGTGGCTTCGATATTTCCCTGCAGCTTTTGAACCACCAGGGAATCAAATGCCTCATGCGCCCGTTGTGTTTTAAATGTAGAATCATTTACCAACGATAAGATGGCAGTTTGAATATGCTTTTTTGCTGTTCTGCTTAAACCGGAGTCGGGGAGAAGTTTATTACCAGCTATTTCCCGGATAGCATTATGCTCCAACAGTGCCTTGTTAAACACAGCCGAATCAACTTTTGAATACTTCAGCGCAGATTTAATCTGAAATTGGTTAGGGAAGGTATCACGTACTAGCCTTCTCGTTGGAATGCTGTCATGATTTTTTTGGGACCAGGCAATGAAAAAAAGGCACTGTCCCACTAAAGATAAGGTTACGATCTTAGCAGTCAAGTTTTGGATTTGGGTTCGACTAAAATTAATTAAAACAGATGCTCACAAAAATTAATTTTATGCTTCTAAACACCTAACCCTTACCAATAATGTTTAGATATTGCATGCAGCCTGCAATATGATAAAAAATAAATTATATCAACTACCGTATTTTCCACATCAGCACTACCAATAGATTTTCGTTTGACCACAGTTTATTGCAAAATGATCTTATCCATCCTGATCTCCGATCCATATCCATTGTACAATTTCAGGATATATACCCCTCTTTTAAAACGACCCGTTTCAATAGTAAAATTGTTCCTGGCTGTTTTTCATCCAGGATCAGTTTACCATTCATATCGATCAGCCGGTAGCGGATCGGTTTCTGCACAGCAGGTTCTGTTTCTACCTGTACATAACTGGTGGCAGGATTGGGATACACACTGGTAGTATATTTCCGGGGAAGGTCTTCCGGGTGCTCCCGGATGGGCAGGATTGTACCGGCAAATTCAAAAACCAGGATCGCTCCGCGATTGTCGAGGTCCTGGTTGTTAGAGCCGCTGGGGCCTGAAGTAGAGCCAATACTATCTGTAATAATGAATATTTTGCCATCCGGGCTTAGTGCAATGTCACGGTATCGGTTGTCCGACTTGAAATACCTAACAGAATCGCCGATGATCGCATCTTTGGCAGCATTGAGCCGGTAGCGGAACAATATACCCGTACGCAACGTTGGCACCAGCAGAGAAGGATACCAATTGGGGATACCCCGGCCACTGTTGAGGTTATAAAATTCAATACTGGAGGGCGCAATAGTAGGATATTTCAACCAGCCATTGGCAATCTCACAAACCGAGGAAGGTAAGGGAGTACAAACCGTATAGGCTTTTACCAGCGGCTTCTTGAAAAGGCTCTTTACTGCGGCAGGCGCATTTTTCTCCTGCATCACTGTAGCACCGGAAGGAATATAAAAGGGCTTTCCACAAATCCCTGGTTACAATTGGTAGCCGTAGACCAGTTTACGTATTGATAATTTACTTCATCAGTATCGCCTGCAATATAAGGCCAGCCATAATTTCTGCCACTCTCGATGCTATTCACTTCATCATCTGTGTTGGGGCCATGCTCAGCGCTGAAGAGTTTACCGCCCGGTGTAAGTATAGGATAAGTAGCCCCATTGGAAGGATTTTTCTCCCATACCAGGCCTTGGGGATTCCTGTGCCCGATAGTATAAATATGGCTCCGCACCCCATTCCACAGCGGATTATCATCGGGTATCGACCCATCAAAGTTGAGTCTTAATACCTTGCCCGAATACAATGTATAAGTACCATTATTTATATCCGTTTGCGTAGGCAGTTTTTGTGAGCGTATTTCTGTACACCGGTTATTAAACTGGTTATTGCCCAGGTCGCCACAGGAATAATACAGCTTTCTGTCGGCACCAATGATCAGCCTGCCAGTGCTGTGATCACCCCCGGCAGGGATACCTTGTATCAGTGTGGTGGGATTGGTAAGCGAAGGAGAGGCGCCGCCATTGTATAAATAACGAACGATCCTGATATTACTGCCATTGTAACTATAGGCTACAAAGATCGAATCAGTACCATTGTTAAAATCAGGGTGCAAAGCCAGTCCCAACATACCATTCTGGCCAATGCTGGAGGCAGCATGGGGAAAGGAGCCATCCCGCGTAATATTCAACGTCACATTTCCCTGGATGTCAAGAATTACCTGCCGTACACCTGTACCGGTATCCACCCGTAAGATGCGACCCACTTTTTCTGTAATATATAAATGGTTATCCGGCCCGTACACGATATCAAAAGGATGTGCCAGCCGGTAATTACCAGCACCCGCCTTTTCATTTAAAACTGTACGTGTAAAAGGTTCATTTTGAGCAATTGCAGAAAAAGAAAATAATATACCAATGGTGGGCAGTAGCAGGATATTGTTTTTCATATTCGGGATAAGGTTGGGTATAACGGGTTATCGATCTTAACATTACGAAAATGGTAATTTTTAACTGTAAAACAATAGCTGAAACCCGCACTGGACCTAGTATATATACGATTGTAGGTTTGACACCCATGTTATACATTTACGCTTAACCATGGTACCATAAGGTACCCAATCCAAAACTTATGAAAACATATTTACCAGTAAAACCAATACTGCTCTGCATATGTTCTTTAGTGTTACCCCTGATAACCCTTGCACAGGTGGCCCTTGTGCAAACTGGTAAAAGTTATGTAAACGTTACCAAAGGTTTAAACGGAGGCACTATTGAACCGGGAGATACTTTAGAGATCCGCGCTACCATTGCTGTAGGCAATTGGGATGCCCGGTCAGTGAGCCGTGCCCACTATGTAGATACCATTCCCGCCAACACCACTTATATTCCGGGCAGTTTGAAGATCCTTACCAATGAAGGCTTGACTTTCAAAGCCTACACGGATGCTTCGGGAGATGACCCTGCCTACTATGATCCCGCAGGCTACCTGCGCATCAACCTGGGCAGTACCAATAACACCGGCGCTAGTTTAGGCGGTGCCTGTACCAGTACTACCCCTGGTCTTTACCCTATGGGGGATTGATACATGGAGACGGACGCCCTTCTTTTATAGAGGGGTATGCATCATGTCGGCCTCCTTTCGCATCCGTGTCAATCCATCCATGACCTATGGAAGCTCCATCTATTTGCATGGTGGCGCTTTTTATTTCCGAAACAATAGTAACCAGGTAAGTAGCCCCTGTAATAAGTATACCATTGCCCTGAAACAGAATGCAGGTCTCTGCGCCAATGCCATTGGCGCTAATGCCGTGATCGATTATGGCGGCACTTTTGGTAACGGCACTACCCAAAACAGGCTCACCTCTGCTATTGTTCCCGGCTTTATTTTCCAGAACGTAGCTACCGGTCAACCCGAAGATGGCAGCTATTCCATTGTCAACAATATGAGCCCTTCCGGTAATACCAATCCCAATTCGCCCATACCGAATGCCACTAACCGGGTTTTCAAAGTTTGGGATATTATGGGCGACCATACCGGGGCCGCCGACCCGGCTGCAGGCAATTTGCCGGTGGCGCCTGGCGCCAATGGTGGTTATTTTGTAGCGGTAAATGCCGCCTATGCCAACAGCAATGCCATCCAGCAAACAGTTGGAGGCTTATGCCCCAACACTTACTATGAATTTTCAGCCTGGTTCAAAAATATCTGCCGGTATTGCGCTTGTGATTCTACCGGCGATCCTTCTTATGAGACGTCCGGGGCTGTCCCTTTTGCCAACCCCAATTTCAATGGTCCGGACTCTTCCGGTGTAAATCCCAACCTCACTTTTACAGTGGATGGGGTAGATTACTATACCAGTGGCAACCTCAAGTATACCGGACAGTGGGTGAAGAAAGGATTTGTTTACCTCACGGGCCCCACACAAACCACTTTCACCATCACCATCCGCAACAATGCAGCCGGTGGTGGAGGCAATGACTGGGCCATTGATGATGTGACCCTGGCTACCTGTACGCCCAATCTCGACCTGCAGCCCTCACCTTCTTTAACGGTTTGTTTGGGGCAATCGATCGATATGTTTGCCAATATCCGCTGCTTTTCCCCCAACTACATTCACTGGCGCTGGGAAAGAAGTACCGATGGGGGTGCCACCTGGACCAATACAGGTGTAAGCGGAACAGGAGCGCCGGTATTGAATGCCGGAGAATATGAGTACAGAGCCAGCTACCCTACTTTCCTGGCCAACTCGGGCACCAACAATGAACGATACCGTATTCGCATCGCCTCCATGCCCGCTAACCTGAACGACAATGGTTGCTCCTTTACGGCCGCCACGCTCATAACACTCACCACTACCAATTGTACCGTACTGGTAAAAACGGATATCCAGGCATTCTCGGGCAGGGTAATCAATGAACGGGGACATCTCCAATGGACCACTTTCAATGAAGAGGATGGAACAGTGTACGAAATAGAGAGCAGTACAGACAGGATGCACTTTACAAAGATTGGCTCCCTCAATGGCAAGCAGGCAGGAAGTAACACCTATCAATTTACCGATCCCCAGGTATTGGTTGCTCCACGTTATTACCGTATCCGTATTACAGATGGCAAAACCAGTAAATACAGTAGGGTCATTCAGCTAACAGGTGGCAACCTTGAATTTGCGGTAAGGAGCATTATAAACCCTTTCCGGGATAAGATCAATATTGAATTGACAAGCCCTGGCAATACCCTTGTCACCATCAGTTTATTGGATACCTATGGCAGGGTGATCAAAAAACATCCACGACGATCTATAAAGGGTTCAATACCTTATCCATCACTAACCTGGAGCAGGTGCTACCGGGCACTTATATCCTGCGCATCCAAAAACAAGACCAGGTCATCAATAAAGCGTTACTTAAGCTGGAAAGAGAATAAAGAAAAGAGTCGGGAAAGTCGGAAAGACGGAAAGACGGAAAGTCGGGAAGACGGAAAGACGGAAAGTTTGGAAGACCGAAAGCCCGTAAGCAGATTCAACTACTACGAATCTATTTACTGACTTTCCGACTTTACTGACTTCCGGACTTTACTGACTTTACTGACTTTCCGACTTTACTGACTTCCGGACTTTACTGACTTTCCGACTCTACTCAAAAACATTTATACGAGAGCACATGCCTGATCTCTGAACCATATACTGATCCATCGCCAGTTATGTCAAAACTCTTGACATAACCATTGGTATCAAACACATGGTTCTTAAATTCCGACACAGCAGGCGTTCCATCCGGCGTACCATTCGCCAGGTAATCCGTCCAGGTGGATTTAACCGGGATATTGGCCGAATTCTTACCGAAGTTCACGGCATTCTGGAATAATATGATTTCCGGATTAGAATGAAATGCCAGGAATCCTTTTGCCGGTGTAGTATTGTATTGATAGTCTATTACCGATTTTTCACCCGTTATAAAGTTCATGGTAACCTTGGCCAGGTTGCTGCCCGTCCACTGATAATTGTAAATAAGTACGGGTTGCGTTGGGAAAAGCTCCAGCGCCAGGGAAGCCGTTGCCAGGTAGCCACTGCCATCATACGAATAGGTGACGATCACACGCAAAGAAGTATCCACTGAGGGATCGGCATTACCACGGAATTCCGTTATACGTCCACCCCCATCCAGTTTGAAATATTGATTGGCAGATACATTGATCTGTGATGCTGTGTAGTTGAAATTAAATTCGTAATCTATCCCCACGGGCTGTGTGGTACTGTCAGTTAATAGCGTTTTGATAACCTGGTTCTGCGCATTGAAGAAACTGGTAATACCGCCTATTTTGGCACCGTTGCCCAATTCATAACTGCCTATATTACTCAACTTGCAGGTATTGGGCGTGGGAGGGGCTGTTCCAAATTTAGCGGTAAAAGAACCGTCTGTGATCGTTTTGATATTGCCGGAGGTATCTTTTACTTCGCCGGAGAAGATGCCCGCCACCTCCGTTGAATTGATCTTGGTAATGGTTAACGTAAACTTATTCACAGCCAGCGGGTCATTGCTGTACAGCAGCTTTCCATTGGCATAATACTCAAAAACTACCGAGGGGTACCATAAGTGCCTGTGGCAATATTGGCGCCCAGTATTTCCAGGTAAAGATCATCTTTGAGGTCCGTCGATACCCCTTCCAGGGCCAGGGAGTTGACGCCCCGGTGCTGTTGTAATAGGCCGTATCTATTGGTCCCTTAAAGGAGTTACCCCCTTCCTTAAATGCCCAGGCCGTTGGCCCCAGGGGTCCACCATTGCCGGTCTCAAAGCTTGTTTCCTTTTGACAACCAGTGATCACCATGCCGGCTACCATAGCCAGCAAAAAAGCAATACGCTGTATTTGATTCATATCCACGGGTTTAAATAGTCAATTAGACCATTGATCGCCCGGCCAGAGAAATCAATCCTGTAAGCCCTTCCTTGCCATGCCGGAAGTAAATACCAAGCTGTTAATGAATGCCTGCCAGAAAGTATATGATGTAGATCAATAAATTCCCAATCAACTCCCGCTCAAGACTTCCAGGCTCGCAGCTCAAAGCGCACAGCTTGCCTTACAGCTCACAGCTGTTTTCACAAAACCTGAACAGTGTCGTTTACCGGAGAATTAGTTTCCACTGTAGTACGTGGTTCTTCGTGCGGATGTTTTTTAAAGAAGCGTCGCTGAAACAAAAGTATGACAATAACACCGATAGAGATAGATGCATCGGCAATATTAAATATGGGAGAAAAGAAAGTAAACCGTTCGCCACCCCAGAAAGGTATCCAGGTAGGGAGGGTTTTATTTTCAATGATGGGCACATAGACCATGTCCACCACTTTACCATGCAAGAAACTGGCATAGCCGCCACCCTGAGGGAACAATTTAGCCAGGGGCAGGCCATCATCACTGGGCGAAAAGATAAGACCATAGAACATGCTGTCGATCAGGTTTCCCAGGGCGCCGGCAAAGATCATGGCTACACAAATGATGAAACCACGGTGGTACTTTTTTTCGTACAATGCTACGGATATAGAATACACCGAATACCACGGCTACCAGCCTGAATAAAGTAAGCGCCAGTTTGCCCCATTCGCCACCGAATTTCCAGCCCCAGGCCATGCCTTCGTTCTCAATGAAGAAAAGGCGGAACCACCTGCCAATCAAGGGTATTTGCTCACCATAATTCATAGAGGTTTTTACCCAGATCTTCAATATCTGATCTATAGCTATGATACCGATAATGATTAAAGCGACCGTTCTGATCTTCACCGTACAAAAATTTTTAGTTTTCAAAGATAATGCTTTCACCCTGGAGTTCCTTGGTCAAAAACGGTTGTTTTCACTCCTCAAAATACACCCTTTTTACCCGCTGCGAAATACCTGTCAGCATCTCATAGGGAATCGTTTGCGCCCAGTGTGCTACCTGGCTTACAGGCAATTCCCGGCCAAACAGTACCACTTCATCACCCTCCTGCACATGCGGAATATCCGTAATATCAATCATCACCATATCCATACATACCGTTCCAATTACTGGCGCCAGCATTCCTTTCACCCACATTTTACCGATCCCATTACTCAGGTTACGCGGATACCCATCCGCATAACCGATACGCACCGTTGCTACCGTGGTATGCAGGTTTACTACCCCCTACGGCCATAACTTACCGTTTCGCCTGCCTTCAAATGTTTGATCTGCGCAATAGTAGCTATCAGTGTAGATACTTCTTTCAACTCCAGTTTATGTGTATTGGCACTGTCAATACCATACAACCCGATTCCCAGCCGCACCATATCCAGTTGAAGATCAGGATGCCGTGCAATACCTGCTGTATTGGAAATATGACGCAGGAAAGGATAACTGATCACGCCCTGCACCTGCTCCACCATCGTATCAAAAATAGCCGCCTGCTGCCGGGTAAAAGCATCATGCTGCGCATCTTCACTGGCTGCCAGGTGACTGAATACGCTTTTCACCATAAAAGTATCCCCTTTCAATGTTTCCAGTAGCACCGGCAGTTCCGACGGTGAAAAACCCAGCCGGTTCATCCCCGTTTCCAATTCAATATGTACAGGGAACTGACGTATCCCTTCTCTTTTCAAAAATGCCTCAAAAGCCTGTAATAAGCCCGGCGAATACAGGTCGGGTTCCAGGTTGTATTGTACCAGCACATCAAAGGTCGAACTATCTGCATTCATGACCATGATGGGCAGGTTAATGCCCCCTTTACGCAATTCCACCCCTTCATCGGCATAAGCCACCGCCAGGTAGTCTACCTTATGGAACTGCAGTGCATTGGCAATTTCATAACTGCCACTGCCATAAGAAAAAGCTTTCACCATCGCCATTAGCCTGGTAGCAGGTTTCAACAATTGCTGGTATTGCTTGAGATTATGCGCCAGTGCATTGAGGTCTATTTCAATACCGTTTGATGTACTTTCTGCTCCAGCAACCGGTCTATTTGTTCCAGTTCAAATACCCGCGCTCCTTTCAACAGGATGGTCTCATCGCGAAAAGCGAGGTGATGAAAATCATGTTTAAAGCTTTCAACTGAAGGATAAAAAGCCAGCTCGGGTATGGGGCATAACCTGAAGATACCCTGATGCTGCATCATCTTATCGCCAATGCCTATTAATCGAGTGATGCCGCGTTGTGACAGGGCCTGCGCCACCTCTTTGTACAATTCTTTTTCATTACGCCCACTCTGCAAAATATCCGACAGGATCACCGTTTTACGCTCATGCTGCCGCTGTTGCGACAGGAAGTCCAGCGCAATATTGAAGGAGCTAAGATCGGCACTGTAACTGTCATTGATGATAGAACAATTGTTAATTCCCTTCTTCAGTTCCAGGCGCATGGCCACCGGCCCCAATTGCAGCATCTTTTGTCCAATAAGGCGCGATTGTATACCCAGGTGCAGCAATACACACCAGCAATGGATGGCATTCTCTACCGAAGCATCATCTGTAAAAGGTATGGTAATAGAGATCGTTTGTTCCTTATACAAAGCCGTGATCAGCGTGGCACCCCATCCTTAAAGATGGTAAGTACCTGTAAAGTGGCTTCTGTAACCGTACTCCAGTTGAATATCTCAAAACTACCCTTCCCTCCTTTATTGAATTGCTGCCATAACGTAGCGACCCCTTCATTGATCTCCGGCGCATCTTTGCAATACACCAGCGTTTTAACATGCGTGAAAAGCCGCAGCTTTTCATTGACCTTCTGCCGGCTGTTTAAAAACCCTTCACTGTGCGCTTCCCTATATTGGTAAAAATGCCAATTGTAGGCTGAATGATCTTTTGCAGCTTATCCATTTCTCCACTTTGCGATATACCTGCTTCAAAAATACCCAGCTCATGGTTTTCATTCATGGGCCACACACTCAGGGGCACACCGATTTGCGAGTTATAACTGCGCGGACTGCGAATAATCGCATACTCCTCATCCAGCAATTGGTTCAGCCATTCTTTTACCATCGTTTTACCATTGCTGCCTGTAATACCAATTACAGGGATCGAAAACTGTTTGCGGTGATGCGCTGTCAGTAACTGCAAGGCGTGCAACACCTCTTTCACCTGTACAATATTGGCTTCGGGCATAGCAGAGGCATCAACCTCCTCACTTACCACAAAACTCCGTACCCCCTTTTCATAGAGCGCCGGCAAAAAACCATGCCCGTCCCGGCGGGGACCTTTAATGGCAAAGAATAAGGTGGTAAAAGGAAAGATCAGTTTCCGGCTATCCGTCAGCAAATGTTCAATCAATGCATTGTCATGCTGCTGTTGCGCTTTGCCTTTTACAATCGAAATAATATCTTCTATATAGTACTTCATGTTTTATTTAAAATTGAACTTGTCCACTCACCCTTCCCTACTGTTTTCGCTCGTAGCTCACAGCTGTCTTTCCCCTTCAATGCAGATCCCGGTTATGTCCTGCATCATTCGTACCATTTTTTCGCGGTCGGCCGCGGCTACCGAATAGACCATCGAGGCGGCAATACTTACCACGATCACCAGCAGTGAAACATATACCGGCACTTTTATGTTGAATATCTCTACCAGCATTTTCAGACCAATGAAAATGAGCACAAAAGCGATCCCTTGCTGCAGGTGGCTAAACTTGTCTACCGCTCCTTTCAACAAAAAGAACAGTGAACGAAGGCCCAGGATGGCAAATATATTACTGGTATAGATCACCAGTACATGCGTAGAAATGCCCATTACAGCGGGAATAGAGTCTACCGCAAATACAATATCTGTTGTGGCCAGCATCACCACTACCACAAAAGCGACGTATAAATCCGTTTGCCATCCACCTTAACAATGTAGCGGCCACCATAGTCTTCCATGGTGACGGGCAAAAACTTGCGCAGCCATTTGTACACCGGACTGTCGGCCGGATTGTACTCTACCTTATTGTCGTGCGTAAACATCTTATAACCCGTCCAAATGAGGAAAGCTCCAAATATGTACAATATCCAATGGAACTGTTGTACCAACCCCACGCCTACCGTAATGAACAATACCCTGAATACGATGGCCATGAGGATACCAATGAGCAATACCCGGGCATAGTAATCTTCTTTTACATAGAAAAAATTAAAGAGCAGGATGAACACGAAGATATTATCAATACTCAGGCTTTTTTCCATCAGGTAGGCGCTCACATATTCAAGTGCCATACCCTTACCCAGTTCAAACCAAATGAAAACACCGAAACTAAGTCCAAGCGCTATCCAAAAAACACTTACCCAAAAGGCTTTTTTGAGCGATATATGCGTGGAACGTTTACTGAAGAGCCCCAGGTCAATTACAATGGCCAGTACCAGTACAATCCCAAAGACCAGATAGGTAATTTGATCCCTTGTCATGCTTATTGATTAATGGCAGCAAAGATAGGGGAGTGTCTACTGGTATTTCCGCTTCCTTAGTGCCTGATAAATAAAACCAAATACAATGACCAGCAAAACAGGTATGGCAATATTGATCAATTGCCATTGCGATTTTTCAGCCGCTACTTTTTCAGGGTCTAACAGGCGCAGCGTATAATCTTTGGCCCTGGTTTCCAGGATACCGGAGGGATTAACGAGGTATTCGATACTATTGAGGATAAAATCTTTATTGGCATATTGGTAATTGGTAAACTGGTTGTACCCCATGGTAAGGGGCCCCTGGCTTTTCAACACCACATTGGTTGCAATATCTCCATCGGCGATTACGATCATTTTGTTATCCTGTATTGGTGCAGCCCGGAATGGCTGTTTGTACAGGCCCGCCAGGGTATCCATGGATGCCTGCGACAAGCGATTGGTAAACAGGGAAGAAAAACGTCCTTCCAACAATATTGCCACGGGTATATTGACCTTATTGAAGGTCTTCATATCCTCTTCTGTTTTCAAACTGTTGAGCGATACAATGGCTGGCGTACTCAAACTCCTGGAATTGGCGGAACTGGCCAACAACACGGTTTTTGTACCCCGGTGGCTTTAACTGTATCTATCGAGTTGGGGAACATCGATAACACCAGGTCCATATTCTTAGCAATCGCATGTCCGCTATAAGAACCCAGTAATGGGAAATAAGGCCAGGATTGCAACTCTGTTTGCGGCTTATCACCATAACTGCCAACTACCAGTGGCAACCGGTCGCACTGCAGGTCCTGTACCAGGTCGGGATTGATGCGTACGCCATACCGGAACAACAGGTCATCCAGGTTCAGGCCAAAATCAAAAGCTACAAAATCGCTTTGTTTACGCATCAGGCTGTCCAGGCTGGCATCGAGCTTATCGATGAGCCAGATCACCTTTCCGCCATGCATGATGTATTGATCGATCTTTAATTTCTGAGCATCCGAAAAGCGAACGGCAGGCTTCATGATCACAATGGCATTAAACTCCAGCGGTATCACAGGCACGCTGTCGATCGGAATAAATCCAAATCCATAATTGGGTTTCAGTGTACCTTCAATGAGATCAAAAACATTATAGTTCATGGGTTCTCCGTTACCCAACAGGTAACCAACGGCAGGTACTGTTTCGGCGGTAATTTTTTGTATGGCATGAGCCAGTTTGTATTCCAGTAAAGCTTCTGCGTTGTTGAGGGTGCTAAAGGGTCGCCATCGGTGACCTTTGAGCTTTGCAGAAAATCGACAGGTATTACGCGGTCATGAAAGGTGACCAGAGCACCGGGGAAAAGATAGCGCTGTTCTTCCCCTCCCCTTCCCTGGCCTTCACCCGTACATTGGTGGGTTTGAGGCCCATGCGCATGAGTGAATCCATTGAAAAAGCGCCTGTGGAGTCGGCAGGGTCCATCCCTGGCCGCTGAAAGCGGTATTGGATATTGGCCTTGCCCGTTTCTTTGAACTCCTGTAATAGTTCCCGCGCACTGTTGGAAAGTCTTTTGAAACCGGCAGGCATGTCGCCTTCCAGCAATACGGTTACCGTAACCTGGTCGCCCAATTCCCGCAATAGTTTCCTGGTGGGCGCCGATAACGTATAGCGTTTTTCTTGTGTAAGGTCAATGCGGTAATGAAACTGCGCCGCCAGGTAATTAATACCAGCCAGTACGATCAGAAGATATAACCACCAATATTTTGAGGCAAGAAGCTTTTCATAAGTTTAGCGTGCACTGCCGGTCTGACTCAGGCTGAGCCGCCTTTGGAAGGCGACCCACCGCAAGCCAGCCAGCTTTTATCGTTTCAATAAATTCCTTCCTGTAAATACCAAAAAGAAGCCGATCAGGCCCATAAAGTAAATAATATCCCGGCTATCCACTACCCCCGGCTTACGCTGCGGTAATGGAAGTCGATGCCCGCCATTTCCACATAATAATCCGCCCCCGATTCCAATGCCGGGATGCGGCTAAGGGCATTGAACCCACTATATAGGATAAAACAAACAAAAGCACTCACAATAAAAGCTACTACGGCATTATTGGTAAAACTGCTGCAACAGATGCCAATGGCCACAAATACGCCTACGAGGAAAATAAGGCCTATATAGGAGCCTATAATGGCCCCACTGTCAATACTGGCTGATTCCGACAACTGCAGGATGGTAAACACATAAATAAGCGTTGGCAGGAGGGCAATCAGCACTACCAGCAGGGAACCGAAGTATTTACCGCCTACCACCTGCCAGCGGCTAAGCGGTTTGGTTTGCAGGATCTCAAAAGTGCCGCCTTTAAACTCATCGGCAAAGCTGCGCATGGTAATGGCGGGTATCAGCAACAGTAATATCCAGGGTGCTAATTCAAAAAATTTATCAAGTGTAGCATAACCAAAATCAAGGATATTGGTATCAGGAAAAACAAAAAGAAACAGTCCATTCAAAAGGAGGAAGACCACTATGGCGATATACCCGGTGAGGCTACTAAAAAACTGACGAAACTCTTTTTTACAAACAGGCCACATGCGTACGAAAATAAGGGATTATGGGTATATAAAAAGAAAAGCCAGGGATAGTGAGGAACGAATAGAGGATTTCCCTAAATTCGCTTTCTTCCTACACAAAAATCCACTACCTATTGTTTAACCGTCCGTGAATATTAACGGATTAGCCAAATATATATTTTACACAGATAACCATAACCTACTGCAACAAAAGCTCTCCACCCGGAGAGTTTTTGCGTTTATAGGCATTTGATCGGGAAGTGATTTATGCAATGAACGCTATTTGTACCCTATTACTAACCTTCGACTACCCTTCAGCTACCCTTCGGGTACCAACAAACCTGATGTGACTCGTCTGACTCGTCCTAAAATAGCTATACAGGTTAATAAATCGTCCTAACCGGACTTTACACTTGATTAAAATAGCACAGGTGTTTGCCGACTCCCTTCGACTCCCTTTGTCATTTGCCCATTCTTCGCCTCTCATTCGTATCTGATTCGTACCTCATTCGGGACTTGTTCGGGGTTCGCTTAGGCCAATGCGCTTTAACCCTGAATAAGGCCCAGCTTTGGCCCCTTTCTGGTGTATATGAGACCTTATTGAGGCCTATAATAGGAAAGGGGGTACCCATTTAAGGGAGTGGATGCAAAAGCGGGTGCACCAGCCTGGCTATAGCCTTCAAACTGCCTGCATATAGCCTACACATAGCCTACACATAGCATAAGTCATTGATATATACAATATTAGGCCTTGTGTAGGCTATGTGTAGGCAATACCTGGGCAATATGCAGGCAATATCCCAGCAAGAATAGACCGGGTGATACCGCCAGTTTGCGGGGCCTGGAGGGAAGGTATTATGAATTGGAATGGCTCAGGGCTCTTAAGGTGTTGACCGTTTCGCTGACTTTTTGAATGGTGTAGTTAATCTCTTCGGCGGTGGTAAAACGGCCCAGGCTAAAGCGGAGGGAACTGCGGGCCAGTTCATCCTGCAAGCCCAGGGCTTTGAGTACAAAGCTGGGCTCCATTGAGGCGGATGTGCAGGCCGATCCGGTGGCCACGGCTATATTTTTATTGAAGCCCAGCATCAGGGCATTGCCATCCACCTGTTGAAAAGCCAGGTTGCTTACATGTGGCAGGCGCTGCTGCTGGTGGCCGTTGATCGTAACACCCTCCAGTTGCAGTAAAGCCCCTTCCAACTGGTTGCGCAGCAGGCCAATGGCTGGACCGGCGGCCGGCAGTTCGAGCCGGCAAAGTTCGGCCGCCCTGCCCAGACCCACGATACCGGGTACATTGAGGGTGCCGCTGCGCAGGCCCCGTTCATGCCCGCCCCCATCGATCTGGGCGGTAAGCCGTACCCGGGGATTTTTACGCCGCACATACAAGCCCCCACTCCCTTGGGACCATACATCTTGTGCGCCGAAAAACTCATGATATCAATTTCATCTGTCTGCACATTCACCGGTATCTTGCCCACGGCCTGGGTGGCATCGCTAAAAAACAAAACCCCGTATTGTTTGGCCAGGCGGCCAATGACCTGTACCGGTTGTATGACCCCTGTTTCATTATTTGCATACATGATGGCTATAAGAATAGTGGCCGGGGTAATGGCTGCCTCCAGTTGTTGCAGGCTGATCATTCCCTTTTCATCAACCGGCAGGTAGGTAACCTGCACCCCTTGTTTTTCGAGGTGTTTGCAGGCATCCAGCACTGCCTTGTGTTCGGTAACTGCCGTAATAATGTGATTGCCTTTGGCTGCATATATTTCCACCACGCCTTTCAGTGCCAGGTTATTGCTTTCGGTGGCGCCCGATGTGAATACGATCTCGGTAGCATCGGCCCCAATAAGGGCAGCTACCTGCTGGCGGGCATAATCCACTGCCTCTTCCGCCTGCCAGCCAAGCGCATGCTGCCGGCTTGCGGCATTGCCGAATTGCGTAGTAAAGTAGGGCAACATGGCTTCCACTACCTGCGGATCGCAGGGCGTAGTAGCATTGTAATCGAGGTATATGGGGAAATGCAACATAACTTTATCCTAACGCAAATTTACCTCAATTGGTTGGATGCCTGGCTTTGAGTTTTATTGCCCTGTACCCGATTAGCCGGTATCTTTGAACGACTTCAATTAATACCTATGTTGAAAGTAGAACATATCGGCATTGCCGTGAAAGACCTGGCACAATCCATTCCCTTATTTGAGCAACTACTCAATACGCCCTGCTATAAAACCGAGCCAGTAGCTACCGAACAAGTCACTACAGCCTTCTTCAGGCAGGGTGAAACCAAGATTGAATTACTGGAAAGTACCAACCCGCAAGGTGTTATTGCCCGTTTCATTGAAAAGAAGGGTGAAGGCATTCACCATATTGCTTTTGAAGTAGCAGATATTGAAGCCGAAATGAAACGACTGCAGGCTGAAGGATTTACGCTTCTTAATGAAACACCCAAGGCCGGCGCTGATAACAAACTGGTATGCTTCCTCCATCCCAAAGGCACCAATGGCGTGTTGATTGAATTGTGCATGGAACGGAAGAGCTGAGTGGGAATACAAGCTGCGAGCTTTGAGCTACGAGCCGCGAGCTAATAAAACAACAAAGCCAACGACTGCTCCCGCCCTTTGGTGGGATTGATTGCCGACTGCCGATTCACGATTGCCGTATTTATTCCGGTGGGCCAAAGCGTGGATCTTTAATAAAAGTAGAGTCTGTTAATGTACGCAGGAAGAACTGCAGGTACGTTTTATCATTGTTGCTAAGTGGTATGCCATTCTTTACTAAGGGGTCTACTGTAGCACTCACCTGTACGCCGCTATTGTAATGTTCCAGTGCCTGGTTGATGGAAACAAAACGTCCGTCATGCCCATAAGGGAAGGTAGTGTAAAGGTTGCGTAAGCTGGGCACTTTGAATTTAAGTGAATCGGCTTTGTTATTGGTGATGCGCATCCTGCCCATATCTTTAATGGTAGGATCTACTGCGAGCCCGGTATTGCGGAAACTATTATCTGTAAACAATGGTTCAGCGTGGCAGCTATTGCATTTGGCCTGAAATAGTGTATACCCTATTTGCTCCTGGGCCGTAAAACTGGCCAATCCTTTTTCACCCGGTCATATTTTGAATCGGCCGAGACCAGTGATCCTACAAACTGCGTAATGGCCAGCAACATACGCTGGCTATTGATCGTTTCATCACCAAAAGCTGCTTTGAATAGTTGTTTGTATTGACCGTCCTGGTTTAATTTACTGAGCACATTATTGATATCCTCGGCCATTTCATTGGGTGCGGTGAGCGGCGCCAGGGGCTGCACTTCCAGGTTATTGATACCTCCATCCCAATGGGTTTGCTTTTGCCATACTACATTGAATAGGGCTGGTGCATTGCGGATGGTGAACTGGTTATTGAACCCATGACTTAAGTTATGGTCATAAGTGGTAAAAGCAGCAAAAGGCTGGTGACAGGAAGCGCAGGGGAAATTACCGTCCTTCGACAGGCGGCCATCATAAAACAATTTCCGGCCCAACTCAAACCCTTCCTCTGTTAATGGATTGGAACTAAAATTATAGTAAGGCGCCGGAAATCCAGGCGGGATCACAAAACTAATAGCATTGGGACCACTGTTACCCCCATTCGATTTCTTACATGCCTGTATCCATACCGTTCCCAGTATCAGAAATAGTGCAATGCGTATAGTCCATCTTATGGTCACAGTTAGTCATTAATGATCTCTACTACCGTAAACATTTTCGAGTAGTTGTCGGCAATCTGTTGTGCCAGCGTACCCGGCGTCATGACCGCTGCATTGGCGCTGATGCGGATATCATGCGGGTTATTGAACCAGTCATATACATCGGCGGTCACATTGATCTCCGTGGTCTTTCCCGATTTCATATCCACATTTTCACCAAAGGGGAATAACAAAGTTACTTTTTTAATTACGCTTTGGGCCTGGGTAAAACCACCAATATGGTATTCAAACATATTGGCAGGAGCCGTTGAAGCGGGTGAAGTACCTTCCAGCTTGGCCATGATGTAACCCGTATTCCAGGTCCAGAACATGCCCTTGGCAGGATCGAGTGCATCTGTTTGTGCGCCGCTTACGTTCCTCGCACTGTCCACCCCCAGTGTAAAAGCAATGCGATTGTATTTATAGGGCAATACGGCCAGTTTGAGCTTGATGGAATTGGCATCGGCAAAATCAACCAGGTAATACTTATTGTCTCCTACACGGTATACTTTATTGGAATCGGTATTGATGAGCTCAATATTATGGATATAAAACTTAAATGCTTTTACCTTAAAAGGCTCTTTGAAAACGTTCTTATAGGTTACTGTATCAAATTTCATTTCTACGGAATCAAATTGCACTACCGGTTTAAAACGCAATACGATATTGTGATCGGGCTTTTCTACTGGATCTCCCTTCAGTTCCTTTTGGCAGGAAACAATGGCCAGGGAGAGCACGAGGATAAAGGCTATTCTGGTTAGCATGGCTGAGTAGTGTTGGTAAATTGGCATTTGCACGGATTTAGGTTAATGATCGAGGGGCCGGACCTTCTGACGGTTTTGTTTCTGGCCCGATTGCTTCTTTTTAGATTCCAGCCGTTTTTCCCGGGAAGCTTTGGAAGGTTTGGTAGCGACGCGCTTTTTTTTCCTTTTAAAAGCCTGCTCCATTAAAGCATGCATCTTTTTACCACCTCCTGTTTGTTTTCCAGTTGGGAACGGTGAACCTGGCTCTTCACTTGCAAAAACCCTTCCGAATTTAACTTTGACTCCAATTTTCTAAGTAAGGTTGCTTTTTGCTCTTCATTTAATATCAAGGAGTTACCAATATGGAAATAACCTTCCACCATGGTTTCCACCTTGTTCACGTTTTGTCCGCCTTTACCGCCACTCCGGGCGGTTTGAAAGACAATTTCTCTGGTTATATCGATCTTATTCATAATACACGGGCATTTGACGGTTGCCCAATCTTCCTATAAATTTACACACTAACCTAAAATTATGCGGGCAGTTATTCAACGCGTTAGCCAGGCCAGTGTTACTATCCATCATATAATACGCGCATCCATCGGAAATGGTTTGTTGGTACTGATAGGAATTGAAGATGCCGATACCGACGAAGACATCCTTTGGCTGAGCAATAAGATCGTGAACCTGCGCATCTTTAATGACGACCAGGGCGTGATGAATGTTTCGGTAAAGGAAAATGGCGGAGATATAATCCTGGTCAGCCAATTTACCCTGCATGCGGCCACCAAAAAAGGCAACCGTCCCTCCTATATCCGCGCCAGCAAACCCGAAGTGGCCATTCCCTTTATGAAAGATGGTGGCCCAACTGCAAGCCGACCTGGGCAAGGCCATTGGCACGGGTGAATTTGGCGCCGATATGAAAGTAAGTCTCCTCAACGACGGTCCGGTAACGATCGTCATTGATACCAAAAACAAGGAATAGTAACCCTGTCCGCAAAAAATAGTAAAATCTGTAATATGGAAATAACCTTAAATGAAGCCCAGCAACAGGTAGATCAATGGATCAAAACGGTAGGCGTACGGTACTTTAATGAGCTGACCAACCTGGGCATCCTGGTAGAGGAAGTGGGTGAACTATCCCGGCTGATGGTGCGCATTTATGGAGAGCAATCCTTCAAAGAAAGTGATAAGGATAAGAACCTGGCCGATGAAATGGCCGATGTATTGTGGGTACTTATTTGTCTGGCCAACCAAACCGGCGTAAACCTGACTGAAGCCCTGCAAAAGAATTTTGAAAGAAAAACATCCGTGATGCCAACCGGCATCTCAACAATGATAAGCTGAAATAAGTATACTGTGCGAATGCCCAGTATACTTAAACAAGAAATATTATCGCCTGGAAATTTCTACCAATTTATAGATCAATCCGCCCACACCCACTACCAGCATTACAATGCCAAAGGTATAGGAAACACTGCCGGAAGGATATTTGCTCATTTTCATGATACCACTGAAAATGAAATAAATGGAGATCAGTACGGAGGCAATGCCAATGCCAGCTGATGATTTGGCCCGGGCAGCCACATTGGTTTGTTTAAAAGCTGCATTTACATCGTCGGGGTGATGTTGTGCGAAAGCAAGTTGTGCCTGATCTCATCAGCTGTAAAACCAGCAGCTATTTGTTTGTCAATTTCAACCCGGATTGTTTCAACGTTTGTCATGGGGGTGGATTTAATGGCATAAATATAATAGCCGGTCCCAGCTTTCGCAATAACTGAATAATTTCAAGTATCCGGCTTTGGAAACCAGCTATTTGCCCCTCTGATGGCTCCACGGCAGTAAAAAATTGCACGCTTTATATTTTTTAAGGCATTGGAACAGATAATATTACCCCTTCTTATCTTTGCCCGCTATGGCAACAGATACCACTAAGTTTCATGCAATTATTTCGCATTGTAAAGAGTACGGCTTTATTTTCCCTTCCAGTGAGATCTATGATGGATTGAGCGCAGTATACGACTACGGTCAGTGGGGCAGTGAATTGAAAAAAAAACATCCGCGATTATTGGTGGAAAAGCATGACTCAGATGCATGAGAACATTGTGGGTATTGATGCAGCCATCTTTATGCACCCAACTACCTGGAAAGCCAGTGGCCATGTGGACAATTTCAGCGATCCTATGATTGACAATAAGGACAGCAAAAAGCGCTACCGGGTTGATCACCTGATCGAGGCTCATGCCGAGGTATTGGAAAAAGAGGGCAAAAAGCGGAGGCCGATGGCTTGATAGCCGACATGGAAGCCCTGCTGGCCAAAGATGATATGGCCGGCCTGAAACAGCTTATTGAAGACAACAAGATAAAATGCTCCGTTAGCGGCACTTCCAACTGGACGGATGTTCGCCAGTTCAACCTCATGTTCTCTACCCAAATGGGCAGCGTGGCCGAAGATGCCAATGAAATTTACCTTCGCCCGGAAACAGCGCAAGGTATCTTCGTCAACTTCCTCAATGTGCAGAAAACGGGCCGAATGAAGATCCCCTTCGGTATTGCCCAGGTAGGTAAGGCCTTCCGCAATGAGATTGTAGCTAAGCAGTTCGTATTCCGTATGCGCGAATTTGAGCAGATGGAAATGCAGTTCTTTATCCGCCCTGGCACTGAAGACCAATGGTATGAATACTGGAAAGAAGAACGCCTAAAATGGCATTTAAGCCTGGGTATCAGCCCCGAAAAGTACCGTTTTCATGATCACGTCAAGCTTGCTTTTTATGCCAAAGCCGCCTGTGACATAGAATACGAGTTTCCTATTGGTTTTAAGGAAGTAGAGGGTATCCACTCCAGAACAGATCATGACCTTACCCAGCATCAACTATTCAGCAAAAAGAAGTTACAATATTTTGATTCTGAGATCAATCAGAACTATATACCCTATGTAATTGAGACCTCTATTGGTCTTGACCGGACGGTATTGCTGATCCTCAGCGAAGCCTATGTTGAGGAAGACCTTAGTACGCCCGAAAAGCAGGATAGCCGGGTGGTACTGAAATTACCGCCCAAGCTGGCCCCTATTAAGCTGGCAATACTTCCGTTGACTAAAAAGGACGGGTTGCCCGAAATAGCCAGGGAGATCATGAATACCTGTAAATCACAGTTTTACTGCTTTTATGAAGAAAAAGATGCGATCGGCAGGCGTTATCGCCGTATGGACGCAATTGGTACCCCTTTCTGCGTAACAGTAGATCACCAAACGAAGGAAGATTATACGGTCACTATCCGTTACCGCGATACCATGCAGCAGGAGCGGATACCGTTAAATAAAATCGCGGAAATTGTTCAGAAACAGATTAATTAATTCTATATTTGACTTGCAACAAGAGCTATAAAAGTTAATTCCTGAAAGACCTCACTCCTTCTTTTTTGAAAACAGATCACTTGTCCTTTTAGAAAACTGACTACCACGTTAGGCTCATTGGTATTAGTAGACTGTAAAATAATTTAACTGGCAATCCGTTATAGGAAGACTGTCTTTTGACATAGATCAATTGTAGTTGATATATGTAGAAATGACAATATCCCCAATAAAGGAGAGCTGGCATTCAAAACTAGAGGTTCTTTACCCTAAAAAGCTGTCTATGCTTGCAATCATTATTCCTGTGAATGTTTATCTGCTTGGCGGCCTGATCGTATTGGCATTCCTTTCAGGTATTTTTATTAAAAGAATTCAGATTCAGAAACTAAAAAGAAAGTCCTGGAGCTCGAGAATGAAATGCTGAGTAATCATGCAGACATTCTTGAACTTCAAAAAGAAAAATCCCACCTTGAACAAAAATTGAAGGAATTACATATCCCTGTCATTCCTATTTCTTCTAAGGATGACGCTATGAATTCCAAAGTGCAGGATATCGCTAAGCGGAAACTTGCTCAACAAACCGGTAGCGGAACGAAGCATTAATACATTCAGAACACCTTACTGATCATTACAACTACCTGCTCAATCAGGTACACAATTTAGCATTGCTATACTATAAGGGATTGTTATAACCAGCTCTATCCATATAGCTCCTGATGGATGGATTTTCTATCATAACCCATTCCCTGTATACGCTGTTTGGCTTCATCGATCATATCCTTCCAACCACATAGGAAGAAATAAGCGGGCTTGGGCATCAACAGGTCTGGGTTGTCCGGAGAAGGGAACTTGTTTTCCTGACAGATCTTTTCATAAACACCATGTACATAACCCGTGCAATGATTGCCCGGTTCTTCCCGTGAAAAGGTAGGTATATATTTAAAGCTGGGAACCTTGGCTTCCAGCTCTTTCAACTCTTTTCCATACAAGGCATCACCGAATTTACGGCAACCAAATACCAGGTAGATCGTTTGATGTGGTACCAGGTTATTATGGATATGGTAACTCATAGAACGGAAAGGAGCGACCCCTGTTCCCGTACAGATAAAAAACAGATCGCGATCCACGGGCTCTGGTAATACAAAAACACCTTGGGGGCCGCGCAGGGTTAATTCCGATCCTTCTTTCACTTCATTGAACAGATAATGTGTACCTGCACCTCCTTCCAGCAAAACGATCACCAGTTCAAATACATTGGTCCCATCCGGCCAGGAAGCAATGGAATAACTACGCCAGCGTTTATTCGGTTTCTCATGTATCGGCAGATCCAGTGTTACAAACTGGCCAGGTGTAAAATCAAATGATTCCAATTCGGGCACCTGTATCCAGAAACGTTTAGTGCTGGCCGTTTCATCGGTAATGCGTATAACCTTACCAGTTCGCCAAGGTTGTAACATGGGATGAGTTTTCTTAAATATACAAAAATCCAAACGGATTAAGCTGCAAGGCCCAGGGGGGAAAAAAGAAAGGGAAACTGACCAAAGAAAAAGGAGCAGCCTGAAAGCTGCTCCTGCAAGTGCCTTAATGGCAAGCAATCGAGTCGGGTGCTAAAGTAGCCCATTTTTCCATGCGGTAATACGAAACCTTTCTTTTTATTTCCACCTTTCGTGAATTACTATTTTTCATAGGTAAGCAGCATTTCCCTACCGCCCAACTTCCTTGATCCCAATCAATTGCTATAATGATTTAGCCAATTGGGGTAGCCCAGGGGCGAGCGCTTTACCTTATACTACCTCGTCTCTTCCTGGCTCATTAAATTCCAGGTATTTCAGGCTCCCGCCTTCCGTCTTTCCCTCTTTCTCCTTCTTTGCGCTTCGCAGACTTCCTGCTTTTTCGTATCTTTGCGCCCGTTGATATGAATTTGCAGACGTTGTTGGATAGTTATAAAAGTAACCCCCGCCTTTTCAACTGGCGGACAGGCTTTCTTTTGCCCAGCCACAGCATATTTACTGCAGCCACCTCCGCGGAAGCTCACCCGCCTTTGTGATCAGCACTATTTTTCAGCATCCTTCCTGCAGCCAACAGAACCACGTAGTGATCTGTGAAGATGCCGAATCAGCAGCCTATCTCCACAATTCGTTGGAGAACCTCACCAATGCGATCAATGTCTATTTCTTCCCCTCTTCTTTTAAGAACAGGAAGAACTTCCGGCTACTGAACTCATCACATGTCATGTTGCGAACCGAAGCGCTTACCCGTTTTGCAGCACAGGCCGCAGGAAAAGGCAACCGCACCGGCTTACTGGTTACCTACCCCGAAGCATTGTATGAAAAGGTAGTATTACCCGACTCGCTCTCCGGCAATATCATCTACCTCAAATCGGGCGATACCATTAATGTGGATGGCCTGATGGAAAAAATGGTAGGCTATGGCTTCCAACGCACGGACTTCGTATACGAACCCGGGCAGTTTGCACTGCGGGGCGGTATCCTCGATATTTATTCCTTTGGTAATGATAAACCTTACCGTGTTGAACTGTTTGGCAATGATGTAGACTCCATCCGCATCTTTGATCCGGAAACCCAGCTAAGTGAAAGAAAGCTGCTCTCTGTAACTATTATTCCCAATGTAGAAACACAGTTTGACAGCGATGAAAAAACATCCCTGTTCGATTTCCTGCCCGACAATACGGTGGTATGGATGCAGGACTGGGCACTTACCAAAGAAAAGCTGATCACACAGGAAGAAGACCTTCACCTGTTCATGAACCTGCAAAGGATGCGGCAGCAGCAGCAGCGGCCGCAAGTGCAGCAGCTACAGCCAAGGGCAGGGACGCCAGAAATAAGTTTCAGGAAGAGGAGGAAGAAACCAGGTTAGTAAAAGTCAATATCAAAGCGGATGATTTTGTGCCAGCCGATATGCTGGAAATACAATTACAAAAACGCCATATCATAGAGTTTGGTCACGAATCTTCTTTCCCCTTCTTCAATGGGGCTGAAGCATTCACGATTCTTTTCAATACCAAAGATCAACCGGCCTTCAACCGCCAGTTTGATATGCTGATCCGGGATCTCAAGCAATGGGCTGCCAAAGGGTTTCACCTGTACCTGTTTGCCGAAAACCCCAGGCAGTTGGAAAGGCTCAATAGTATTTTTGAAGACCTCAAAGCCGAGATCCAGTTTACCCCCGTTCCAACATCCATACACCAGGGCTTTATTGATGAAGACCTCAAAGCTGTTTGCTATACCGATCACCAGATCTTCCAGCGTTACCACAAATACAAGGTAAAGCAAGCGTACAATAAGAATAAGGCCCTTACCCTACGCACCCTGCGGGAATTACAGCCAGGCGATTATGTAACGCATATTGACCATGGTGTAGGCACTTATAGCGGATTGCAGAAGATAGATGTGAATGGTAAATTGCAGGAAGCAGTACGCATACTGTATAAGGACAGTGATATTTTATATGTAAACATCAATTCACTCCATAAAATATCCAAGTATACGGGCAAGGAAGGCACCATACCCAAAGTGAATAAGTTGGGTAGTGATGCCTGGAACAAACTGAAAGAGAAGACCAAGGTTAAGGTGAAGGAAATCGCCTTTGATCTGATCAAGCTATATGCGCAGCGCAAAGCCCAACAGGGATTCCAGCATACGCCGGATAATTATATGCAAACCGAGTTGGAAGCGTCCTTCATTTATGAGGATACACCCGACCAAAGCAAGGCTTCTGCCGATGTAAAGAAAGACATGGAACAGCCGGCTCCTATGGACAGGCTGGTTTGTGGCGATGTGGGATTTGGTAAAACAGAGATCGCTGTACGGGCAGCCTTTAAAACCTGCTGTGACAGCAAGCAAGCAGCGGTATTGGTACCCACAACCATCCTGGCCTTCCAGCATTATAAAACTTTCAAGGAGCGTTTAAAAGACTTCCCTGTCACGGTAGATTATATCAACCGCTTTAAATCGTCAAAGAGAAGAAAGAAACCTTGAAGCGGCTGGAAGAGGGGAAAATAGATATCATCATCGGTACACATGGGATATTGGGAAAAGAAGTGAAGTTCAAAGACCTGGGCTTGCTGGTCATTGATGAAGAACAGAAATTTGGAGTAGCCCACAAGGAAAAGATCAAGACGCTGCGTACCAATGTAGACTGTCTTACCCTCACTGCTACCCCCATTCCCCGCACCCTGCAGTTTAGTTTGATGGGTGCCAGGGATCTGAGCATTATTAATACACCGCCCCCAACCGGCAACCCATTCAAACGGAAGTCATGGTCTTTAATGAAGACCAGATTCGGGATGCCATTTATTTTGAAACAGAGCGGGGCGGACAGGTGTTCTTCATCCACAATCGCGTAATGGGTCTCGGTGAAATGGCTGGTCTGATCCAGGCCCTATGCCCCGATCTCAGCATTGGCACTGCTCATGGTCAAATGGAAGGGCATGACCTGGAAGAACGTATCATGGACTTCATTGACAAGAAATATGATGTGCTGGTATGTACCAATATCGTAGAAAGTGGTGTGGACATTGCCAATGTAAATACCATCATCATCAACAATGCTCACCAGTTTGGCCTGAGTGACCTGCACCAGCTGCGGGGCCGTGTAGGAAGAAGCAATAAGAAAGCATTCTGTTACCTCATGGCGCCACCGATGAGCACCTTACCCGATGACTCGCGCAAACGCCTGCAAACGCTGGAGCAACACAGCGAACTGGGCAGCGGCTTCCAGATTGCCATGCGTGACCTGGATATTCGTGGCGCCGGCAATATGTTGGGTGGAGAACAAAGTGGGTTTATGGCCGAAATAGGCTTTGAAATGTACCAGAAGATCCTGGACGAAGCCATCAAAGAATTGAAACGAACAGAGTTTCGCGCCCTCTTTAAAGAAGAGATTTCCAAGCAGGAAGATTATGTACAGGATTGTACCATCGATACCGACCTGGAGATACTGATCCCGGATACTTATGTAGAAAGCATTACAGAAAGATTGTCCTTATATACCCGGCTCGACAATTGTGAAGATGAAGCAGCCCTGCAGGAGTTTGCCCAGGAATTGCAAGACCGCTTTGGGCCCATTCCCAAGCAGGTAGAAGACCTGTTTGATACTGTACGCAGCCGTAAGCTGGCCGTAGAACTGGGCTTTGAAAAGATGCTATTACGCGATGAAACCTTAAAGTGTTTCTTCATCAACAAAGCCGATTCTCCCTATTTTGAATCCGATACCTTCCGCGAAATACTTACCTATATTCAGAAGTATACCAACAATGCGAAGCTCAAACAAACCGGTAAGCTGTTCCTCCTGATAGCAGATAATATCAAGGATATGCAAGTCCTTACTCAGTTCCTAAGCAGGATGCGGAACTTTGTGAAATCCGAAACCGAAAAGCCGGTCAGTCAGTAATAAGCCTGTCAGTAACTTTCAAGCTCTCGTAATAGTCAGAAAGTCAGTAAAGTCCGAAAGTCAGTAAGTAAATACAGCAGTTGTAAAATCGCTTTGGTTCCGGACTTCGATCTCCCCGTCTTACGTACTTTACCGGCTTCTTAACTTACGGACTTATTCCGTTTGATGCTTTTTAACCAAGCCAGCAGGATAAGAAAAAAGCTATTAAGGGTATGGCCCATACCACACTGGCCCACCGGAAAGTATCTTGTACGGTTTTCTTTTCTTCTTGTAGAAATGCCTTGCGTGCAGCAATTACCTGATGAAGAGCAGGGCTGTATTTTGCTGCATAATCATAGAAAGCTATAGCTGTATCCTTTGTTTCCGTTTTGGCCACCATATCAGCAAAGTCCAGCACCAGTTGTCCTATTACACTATCCGGAGGTGCGATGAATCCAATACGCTCATGCAGCTGGAAAGCGATTTGTATTTTTAGCGAGTCAGCCGGGCGGGTAAATACATAGCTTTTATTGTTAAGCCATTGGGGAAAATCCTTAATACCAAGATTTATGATCTGATCATATAGTTGGGCACCCAGCTTCTGTTCAAGGATACCAATATGAATCCATTCCGATCCGTGATGTGCGTGTGGGTTAATAGCTACCGCTTTCTTTAGCAACTCAAGCGCCTTTGCATTGTTGCCCATCACTTCGTACGCGGTTCCCAGGTTAGCTATAATATTATACTCACGAGGATACTTCTTATAAAGCTTCTCTAAAATATCAAGCGCCAATTTTCTGTCACCCATCTTTAATTCAAGTACCGCATAATCTGAAAGTCCTTTATAATCCAGCTTGTCAATCCCAACCTTCTTCAAAGAATCCCAACGGGCTTCCACGTCCGCATCAAAAAAGCCATGGTGCCAATAGCCGTAAGCCACTCTATCAGGGTGATCCAATAATGAAGACAAGGCCACTTTATTATTGTCGAAAAGCATTTCCGTCTGGATATAATCATTGAGGCAAGCAAATGACAAAACTGGAGATAGTAAGAAGATTATGAGGAAGTATTTTTAATCAGGTGCATAGTACTGCAAACTTAACCGTTCTACCCTGCATTAAAAAGAAGGCCTGGCTTAGAAAAGCCTGGCCGTTTGTTGATCGTACCCTTTAAAAAATCTTTACTATTTTATAACAAGCAGTTAGTTTGGGTTTGAAATCTGCCCTGGAAAAAGAGCCGTTTTAAAGAGCCATCCCGAAGAATCGGGACGGCGTTTGTTGATCGTACCCTTTAAAATAAAATTGTATGTAAATGATTAAAAATCAGCTTGGTAACACATATCCTGGTTCCACAATGATGGCGATTAATTAGAATGACAAGTCAAATAACGAAAACCCTATGGCTGGTACGAAAAAATGTTGTTAAAGCTTTAGAAGAGCCATCCCGAGGAATCGGGACGGCGTTTGTTGATCGTACCCTTTAAAACCGCTGAATATTTTTATTTAGACTTTACAATGCGTTGGATGATCGTTTCACTACCATTCGATACACGCAGTACATAGATCCCATCTATCAGGTCCTTTACAGAAATGGTTTCTGTAAGTAACGATTGTTGGTTCAGTAAGTATTTTACTACCTGTCCATTGGTATTCATTAACTCAATAGACACAAACTTATCTTTCCATGTTTGTGGAAGCGTAACGCGCAAGTCAGTAGATACCGGGTTAGGTGACACCTTGACTACGGGTGTTTGCTTTTGTTCAGAGGTGTATACAGTATGGGTAGCCGATTTTTGAATACGACCATTCATATCCACCATATTAATCCGGTAGTAGATAAATCCTTTGCGCAGGTTCTTTACATCGTCTGAAAAACTATAACTCTTACTATCACCTGCTTGTTCATCATTGCTCGTAAACAACAATCCTACTTCTGAAAAGTCGGTATTGTTCAAGCTACGCTCGATTACAAAGTGACTATAGTTAGCAGCTACAGGTGTATTCCAATTCAATACTACCTTTTATTGAAGCTTGTCTTTGTGTTCTGAGAAAACCAGTCAATGACCAGGTTACTAACAACAGGGGCATTAATATCCACCTGAAAATATGTTTAAGAATAATGGGTTGTGGTTGAACAGTTAGGTACAGGTACGTTTTCATAACTTATATTTTAGGGACGGAATAACGAATTATTAGGTCCACAGGAGGTTGGAAACGAACCGGTTATTTTCGTGGGAATTGGTATATAATCAGAACTGTAAAATGGAATTGGATGAAAGAAACTTGATGCGGTTTGACTGGGAGATTGGTACGGTTTGTATCGGACTTGGAGGAGTGATCGTTGTTGTTGATCGTGGGTCAAAGATTGAAACAAAAATTGGTTTATGCAATAGTCCCCGCCAAGTTTTTTGACTTATGTCCACCACTTTTCGGTTATGCATTGATTTACAACCATAAAAAAAAGTCCCTTCGTGAAAATACGAAGGGACTTTTCTATATTAATAGGTTCAGTAGACTGATTACTTATACTGAGGCATGATGGATTTTGCTAATGCAACCATTTTCTTAATACCATCTTCAGGCAGGTTACCTTTCTTAAACTGTACCAATATATCAGGTAGTTTGTTGTCCATCTCCATCAGGAAATGTTCTTCAAACTCCTTCACACGCTTAACAGCTACTTCACGCAGTAAGCCTTGTGTACCCAGGTAGATAATAGCAACTTGCTTTTCTACTGAGAATGGCGAGTATTGAGGTTGTTTAAGGATCTCCACGTTACGGGCACCTTTATCCAGTATCAGCTTAGTAGCAGCATCGAGGTCGCCACCGAATTTAGAGAAGGCTTCCATCTCACGATACAAGGCCTGGTCCAACTTCAGGGTACCAGCTACTTTCTTCATGGATTTGATCTGCGCATTACCACCCACGCGGCTTACAGAGATACCTACGTTGATAGCCGGACGGATACCACTGTTGAACAGGTTACCTTCCAGGAAGATCTGTCCGTCAGTGATCGAGATCACGTTGGTAGGGATATAGGCAGATACGTCACCAGCCTGAGTTTCAATGATGGGCAATGCCGTCAAAGAACCACCACCTTTTACCAGGTGCTTGATCGACTCGGGCAAGTCATTCATATTCTTTGCTACGCCATCATCATTAATCACCTTGGCAGCACGCTCCAATAAACGGCTGTGCAGGTAGAATACGTCACCAGGATAAGCTTCACGGCCTGGGGGACGACGTAACAACAGGGAAACTTCACGATAAGCTACGGCCTGTTTTGACAGATCATCATAAATGATCAAAGCAGGGCGGCCGCTATCACGGAAAAATTCTCCGATCGCAGCACCTGCAAAGGGCGCATAGAACTGCAGTGGAGCAGGATCAGAAGCAGAAGCGGCTACGATGGTAGTATAAGCCATCGCACCATGATCTTCCAGTGTTTTCATCACACCGGCAATGGTAGAAGCTTTTTGACCAATGGCCACATATATACAATAAACCGGTTTACCGGCTTCAAAAAAATTCCTTCTGGTTGATGATGGTATCAATGGCAATAGCCGTTTTACCAGTCTGGCGGTCACCAATGATCAGCTCACGCTGTCCACGGCCGATGGGAATCATCGCATCGATCGCCTTCAGACCTGTTTGGAGAGGCTCTTTTACCGGCTCACGGAAGATAACACCGGGTGCTTTACGCTCCAGGGGCATCTCGTATTTTTCACCGGTCAAAGGACCTTTTCCATCAATAGGTTCACCCAATGTATTTACCACGCGCCCCAGCATGCCTTCACCTACATTGATAGAAGCGATCTTACCAGTACGGCGTACTTTAGCGCCTTCCTTAATATTACCGCTTTCGCCCATCAATACCACACCCACATTGTCTTCTTCCAGGTTCAGGGCAATTGCACGCACACCATTCTCAAACTCCACCAATTCCCCGGAACTTACATTGTTCAACCCGTAAACACGGGCAATACCATCGCCCACCTGCAGTACGGTACCTACCTCTTCGAGGTCGGCCTCCGCATTGAAGTTGCTCAGCTGCTGGCGTAATATCGCTGATATTTCATCAGGCTTAATGTCTACCATATCTAACTGTTTATAGTTTGTTGTTTGTTTTATCTTATTTTATAAATAAAGTCATTGTTCAGGAACTGGCTCTTGATCTTGTTCAGGTCATAAGCAATACTGGCATCTACCAAGGTACCACCCAAATCCAGCGCATAACCGCCAATCAGCTCTTCCTTTACCACCGTTTCCAACTCAATATTCTTCATGGCTGTTTGCTCCTGGATCTTGGCAATGATCTGTTGCTTCAGTTCTTCACTTACAGGCGCAGCAGTAGTCAGCTTTACAGTGTGAATACCCTTCTTCTTTTTATACTGGTCAATGAAAGCATCAATGATCTCTGGCAATCCTGCTTCCCGTCCTTTTTAACCAGGAGGTTGTTGAAAGCAGTCGTGATCTCACTCACCTTACCATCTGTGATGGCCTTCAAAATGTTCTCTTTCTTATCGGCTGTAATTACAGGGCTTTTTAAAATGGCAACAAATTCACGGCTCTTTTTGCATACCGACTGCATAAAAAGCATGTCATTATGAATGGCATCCAATTGATTGCGCTCTACAGCCAAATCAATCAAACTCTTTGCGTACCTGCCTGCTAACCGGGGATTAAGCATCTTATTAATTTGAAAATTTCACAATTTGAAAATTTGAAAATACCTGCTCTTAGCGGCTGATCATTAACTATTCAGCACATTCTCAAATTATCAAATTAATTGAGCTTTACTTCGTTCGTCAGTTGTTTGATAAAGGTCTCTTGCTCTGCTTTTCCAGCCAGTTCACGACGCAGTACTTTTTCAGCGACCTCAATCACTAAATGACCTACCTGGTTCTTCACTTCAGTAAGTGCAGCCATTTTCTGATTCTGGATAGCAGCTTGCGCTTCTACAATGATCTTATTGGCTTCAACTTTAGCCTGTTCCTTGGCTTCATTAATGATCTTGTCCTTGGTATCGCGAGCTTCTTTCAGCAATTGCGCCCTTTCTTCACGCGCCTTAGCCAGCAATGCCTCATTCTCATTCTTCAACTGGGCCATTTCAGCCTTTACCTTCTCTGCAGATGCCAATGACTCGGCAATACCCGTTTCCCTTTCCTTTAATGACTTCAGGATGGGTTTCCAGGCAAATTTCTTCAACAACAAAAACACAATAATAAAAGCGAGCAAAGTCCAAACAAAAAAACCAAGATGGGGAGTTAATAAACTCATAGAAAAAGTATTATAAAGCTTTAATTCAGTGTTTGAAAGTAACTGCACCCTCCGCCCTGTGCTTCAGGTGCAGTACTAAGTTGGGAAAGTATGATTAGCTCAGAACCGCCAGCAGACCAGCGATTACTGCGAACAGCGCAACACCTTCAACGAAGGCAGCTGTAAGGATCATACCACCACGGATGTCGTTTGCAGCTTCCGGCTGACGGGCAATAGCTTCAGTTGCACCTTTACCAATCTGACCGATACCGATACCTGCGCCAATAGCAGCAAGACCAGCACCCACAGCACCACCAAAGTGTGACCAGCTACCGGAAACTTCCAACATGATGTTCATTAAATCCATGATTCTGATTTTTATAATTAAAAAGAAACTTTATTACAGATTAGTGATGAGGATCTTCTTCATAATGATGATCCCCAATGGCCTGACTGATAAACACCGAAGTCAGGTTAGTGAAAATATACGCTTGGATAAATGCTACCAATATCTCGATCAGGTAAATAAATACCGCAAAAGCAATGGATACCGGGGTAAAACCAATGCCTGCCGTTTTGGTCATTTCCGAGAAAATGAAGATCAAACTCACGAAGCTCAGGATAATGATGTGGCCTGCGGTCATATTGGCAAACAAACGAATGATCAAAGCGAAGGGCTTGGTAAACACACCCATTAGCTCTACCGGCAACATTAAGAACTTAACGCCAATAGGAACACCTGGATACCAGAAAATATGGCCCCAGTAATGCGCGTTGGTACTGAAAAGGATAACGAAAAAGGCAATGATACCCAATACCATCGTAAAGGCAATATTACCCGTTACATTGGCACTGCCCGGCAATAAACCGACCAAGTTATTAATGAGGATAAAAAGAATAATGTGAGCAGGTAGGGCAGGTATTTTTCGGCTTTAACACCCAGGTTGGGTTTTGCTACATCATCACGCACAAACATAATTACCGGCTCAATAGCATTTTGTAATCCTTTAGGAGCAGAAGTAAGCCCCTGGCCGGATTTGTATTTTTAGCCATCCGGGTAAGGATCAGGAATAAAACGATGAGGGCCAGGAACATCTGTACCACATTCTTGGTGAGGGAGAAATCATACACTTTTACGGTTTCGTCTACGGAACCATCTTCTTTACAGGTATAATGTCGTGCCCTACCAGCTTGTAGCCTTCGTGGATCTCTTCGCCATGGTGGAATTTGGAGCTCATGAAAACACTAAGCCCTTTTGAGGAGAGTACAGGATCACCGGCAAAGGCAGGGTGGCATGGAAATCATGGCCGCCTTCGTGCTTGATGGTGAAAAAGTGAAATTCGTGTGCATCTGCAATGTGATCCAACATTTCCTTACCTGGGTCAAACTTGCCCTCTCCACCTTCTCCATCGTTGGCCTTGGCCGAACCGGATAAAAGCACTAAAAAAAGGCTGAAAACCGCTACTGATAAGGATTTGAAACGTTTGAAAGCCATACTGTTCCTGAAATTTGGCGCAAAGATAAGGAGGGGCTGTCAAAAACGATCGCCGTAATGAAGTATTTTGAAGATTCAGGCCAAGAAAGGAATCAGGACGAGGGTTTACGTTGTTTTTCCCGGATTTGCTTTATTTTCTCTAATTGGAGCACATCCAATTGATCTTTGGGCCGGTTAACTGCTTTTTTGTTGTCTATCAAGTGGTTAATATGGAGAAACGGAACTTGAACATCCCCAAGATCAGCAAAAGACGCTTTGGAAAGGCATTCCTCAAATGAATAATTTTCCAACCCCTTCATATAGGTCATGATGTCCAGTTCAATTCCACTTCCAACATAGAAATTGGTCCAGCCCGGAACAAACTGCATCATTTCCAGCGAGGAAAAATCACCATATCCCAGCTCCTTGAATGCATTGCGTAGGTTTTGCCGGTTTTCAACAGTATCCATCAACCACATATCGAGATCATCTGTTGCTCTGTCAAATCCATGAAACCTTGTAGCGAACCCTCCAACCATAATGTATTTTACCTGGTTGGCATTCAAACCTTTCCAGAATTGAAGCAATTCTTCATCCAACACATCCATGGCAAAAGAAGTATTTAATCTTTGTGGCTTAGCATTTTTGTATAAAGCATTCCTTCGCAGCATTTGCGTAAAGCTATGTAGCTTTTCCATATCTGTCATATTCATTATCCTCAATAACCGCGCCTCCTCCTGCTCCTCGGAATTGCCGTAAGGAGCAGGATCCTCCCGGGCAATATTTTCATTTTCTTGTTGTCCTGGCTGGTAGTCTTTCATACCTCTAAATTACTAAATTATTTATCTTTTTCCTATAAAATGCCTATTTCAGGAATTACACAACTCCTTGTTTTTCAAACTGCATCTGGTGTAGTTTATAGTAGAAGCCTTGGTTTTTCATGAGCTCCTCATGATTACCAATCTCTTTGATCTCGCCTTTATCCAATACAATGATCTTGCTGGCCTTACGGATGGTGGAGAGTCTGTGGGCAATAACGATAGAAGTGCGGCCCGCAATCAGTTTATCAATGGCATTTTGGATCAATACCTCGCTCTCCGTATCTACCGAAGAAGTGGCTTCGTCCAGGATCAATATAGAGGGATTGTATAAAAGCGCCCGGATAAAGGACAACAACTGCCGTTGACCCAATGAGAGGCTGCTTCCCCTTTCCATTACATTATAATCATATCCTCCGGGCAATTGCATGATAAAGTCATGCATGTCGATCATTTGGGCCGCGGCAATCACCTGCTCCCGGCTGATCGACGGGTTCCGCAAGGTGATATTTTCCAGGACAGAACCCGAAAACAAGAAAACATCCTGCAATACCACACCAATATTTTTACGCAAAGCTTCCAACTTGTAATCTTCAATCTTTACATCATCAATACTAAGTGTTCCTTTTTGGATATGGTAAAGCCTGTTCAGCAGGCTAATAATCGAAGTTTTGCCACTACCTGTATGCCCCACGATCGCAATCGTTTCACCTGGCATTGCAGTAAAGGAGATATCCTTTAGCACATAGCGATCTTCCACATAGGCAAACGACACATGATCAAATACGATCTTGCCTTTCATTTGCTGTGGCGCGTAACTGCCTTCTGTTTTTATATAATCATCATTGTCCAGTACTTTGAATACCCGCTCACTGGCCACCATACCCATCTGCAACACGTTGAACTTATCGGCAATTACCCGGAGTGGACGGAACAGCAGGTTAAGACAGAGGTAAAAAGAGATCATTTTACCAATCAGGCTTTGGGCTTCCTCTCCTTGCAGATTCAGCGCATGGATAGCAGCCCACCATACCATTAATCCTGTACCTACCGCCAGTACGATTTCTACCAGGGGGAAAAATACAGAATAGGCAAAGATGGCTTTGATATTGGCGTTGCGGTGTTCGCGGTTGATCTTTTGAACTTATTGAACTGCCGCTCCTCCGACGCAAAGGCCTGCACAATAGCCATTCCGGTAATATGCTCCTGAACAAAGGCATTCAAACTGGCTACGGCATTTCGTACCCGGATGAATGATTTGTTGACACTTTCTTTAAAATAGTAGGTAGCTATAATGAGAAAGGGGAAGGGCGCCAGGCTGATCAGTGTAAGCCGCCAGTCTACCCAGAACATAAATACCAGGATGGCAATAATGGACAATAGGTCAGCGATAATAGATATCAACCCTTCGGAAAAAATATCATTGATGGCTTCAATATCATTGATGGTGCGGGTGGTAAGCGTACCGATCGGAGTGGTATCGAACTGGGAGAGGTTTAACCCCAATACCTTTCTGTATACCTTTACCCGGAGGTCTTTTACGACCGTTTGCCCCAACCAGGATGTAAGAAAAGAAAAATAGAACCGGAACAGCACCTCCAACAACAATAAACCTACCTGGATGATGGTGATCCAAACTACTACATTCACTACATCCAACTTGGTAAGCAGTGTACCGGCTGCCCCCTTGGGCACATAGTTATTGATGGTAACCTGTATTAGCCAGGGGCGTATAGGTGAAAGTATGGCCAGCAGAATAGCCAATACCAAAGAAATATAGAATTTCTTTTTGTACGGCGCCGCAAACCGGAATACCCGGCGAAGCAAGCTAAAATCAAATATTCTTTTCGCTGAACCTTTTTCTGACATAATGGAAGCGGGCAAAGATAGACCAATTTCGGGTTCACTATAACCGGTTTCGGTTAGCACCAGTCACTGGAATTGTTAAATTATTATGACTGGTAGCCAGATCAATACAACCGGTATTCAAAATGATTTATTCACCCATTGCCTTGCGGTAGGCTTTAATGAAGATAGCGCCCAGGTTTTTATATGGAGGTATGTAATCGTCAAACTTTTCCTTGGCCCCTGCATCGTTCCTAAAACGCCCTCCCAGGTCCTTCCACATATTGATCCAGTCAATATTCTTACCGGCCACCAGGTTGGCATTAATAGCTTCAGAATGGGTTCATTAACCGTTTTAGTGCCCACCTGCTTTGAGGAGATGATATGTGCATCCCGGCAAATGGTCAACACTTCGTTCAGGTTATTATAACCACCGCAGGATCCCAGCACCACAATACGGGCCGAAGGGGCTAGTTTTTTGAGGGTATACGGCAAATGGTAACTATGTCCGCGGTGTACTACCACCGTTGGCTGCAGGTTCTTCTTTTCCAGGTACTCTATCAATTTTAACTGTGCTTTCTCATCCAGGTCTTCCTCTGGCTTATATAATGGCTTATTGGCATATATGTAAACCGGCTTTCCCCTGGCTGACCTGATGGTAACCCACTCGGGTTTATCTTCCACCTTCCATTCAGCCTTGTTACGGAACATGCCCATAAAATTGATGAAAGAGTTTTGCCCATCCTTATCTTCATCACCATAGAAAAATACCTGCTGTATTACTCTTCCGCTATCATCTGTCAGCGACTTGTAATCCTGCGCATAGATCGAAGGTATGCCCAGCATGGCCGATAGATCTGATTTACGGGACGTGTCAGCCGACTCAAACAATATTTTCAGCAAATTATAGATCACAATCCCCGCTTGTTATTATCCTGCACATTCTTGTCGTAATTCCACTTTACTTCGTTGAGGATAAAACCAGCTAATTCCTTATTCTTATCCATGATGCTGCTGTAGGAATCTGCCACATCTACCGCATCTTCCAGGTCATCACCCCGGTCATTTTTCTTCCTTTCCAGGCCAATTACAAATGCCTTCATCAGTGTTTCCGCTTCTTCCTTACCCATGGTACCCAGGAAATGGTTGAGGGTATTATACCCAGCCGCCATTTTAATGAATTTGCGGAAATAATCGCCATTCACACTCATCAGCAGGCTATCACCACGCGGGTTGGGCATTCGTTGAAATATACGTGGATATACGCCGCTAACATAGCTGGAGGTATAGATCTCGTCTTCGCTTAATACAACAACGTAGTACAATTCCTGGGGTGTAAGCTTATCCAGTGACCTGAACCGTACGCTGGGATCATTCACATCATGCAGGGCATTGATCTCACGTACAAAAAGCTGGCGGGCTTTACGCGCCATCATTTCTGTCAGTGCATTCAACTCTGTAGCGGTATCCCGTACAGGAGGCAACAGCCGTCCCGCATATTCAATACGCGTTTTCACCAAGAGCCTGAAATAACTGAAGTCATTGTCTTTTACACTATCAATTTCCTGGAGAGTGATCTTTCCACGAATCAGGTTATCCAGGAAGGGGAAATACAATTGCCCGTTGCGGCTGGTAGCCATACGGGATATCATTCGCACCAAGGTATCCGGGTGGCTGGCAATGCGGTTGGCAAGTGTTCCCCGGGCCTGGGCATAATCGTAAAACTTACGGATATCGCGATGGGCGGCTATTTTTAGTAAACTATCAGCAAAAGGTACCATAGGGGCCTTTCGGAGCTCTTGCAGAATTTCATCGGGGTGCAGGCCACAGTATTTCCGAATAAGGGCGATCCTGGCCGGCGCCATGCCCGGATTATCATTAGAAAAAGACAACCCATCTACAAGCATTTTACCTACTCCATAGTCGCTGGCTTCAATAATGGGCTCAATACTTTCTCCCTTTCTATCAAGGGCAATACATTCACGAAGGCCTTTGATGAGGGTAGGGGCCGAGGCAAAGGGGAAGTCTTTTGCCCCTGGTTGCAGACAATTGTTGTAGCGTGGATTCCACATTTCGGAGGTATTTGATCTTTCCCATGTTGGGAAGCAGGGAGTCACTTTCCAGTTCCTCCTGCAATTCGTCTACCTGGCGGCCGATAGCATCCGTTATTTGAGAGCTACCGTTTCATCGGGCACCGTTTTTGAAATGCCCGCAAATAACTTTATCTGCTGTTTATCAATGTTTTCATGCCATAATACTCGCTGCATAGCCACTTTGAACGGATAAGCGCTCGTTTGGCCATAGCCAGCATTGGCAATTAACAGTAAAATAGAACTTGCGAGTATAAGTGGTTTCATACAGTATTACAACTATCTGCATCAGTTACAAGAGCAAAAATACTACCAATTGGTTGTATAGAACGGAAAATCAACGCTTGCCGTATAACATCTGTTAACAATTTCATAATTGGAACAAGCCTTGTCACATGCAGTGGAAAATTAACTTTGCGTAAATTTATTGTTAACATGGATTCTAAAGGTAAGAAGATCCTGATAGCTGATGACGAGCCCGATATCCTGGAAATCATACAGTATAACCTCCAAAAAGAAGGCTATGACGTGGTGACGGCCAAGGATGGAGATGAGGCGCTTACCAAAGCCCGTTCTAACCAGCCCGACCTGATTGTGCTGGATATTATGATGCCCAAGAAGAACGGTGTAGAAGTTTGCGAGATCCTGCGCGCACAGCCCTCCTTCAAAGATACCCTGATCCTTTTCCTGACAGCCTTAAACGATGAGGGTTCGCATGTAAAGGACTGGAAACCGGAGCAGATGACTATATCAGCAAGCCGGTAAGCCCTAAAATACTGGTTAGCAGAGTCAATGCCCTGTTTCGTCGTACCTCGGCCAAGGAACCGGAAGGCGAGAAAGTGATCCGTATCGACAACCTGGAAATTGATCCGGTAAAGTTTGAGGCAAAGGTGGATGGTAAAGCCGTAGTATTGGCTAAAAAGGAATTTGAGCTACTGTACTTACTGGCTTCTAAACCAGGCCGGGTATTCCTGCGCAATGAGATCCTGAACCAGGTATGGGGCAATGATGTTATTGTAGGCGACCGTACCATCGATGTACATATCCGTAAAGTGCGTCAAAAACTGGGAATCGACTGCATTACCACCGTAAAAGGTGTTGGATATAAGTTTGATATATAAGTGCCTGCCGCAGTGGCAAATGGCTGAATTCAACCAAAACCGGGAGCTTCAAACTGCCCATTGAGTATATATTTCAATAACAAAGGTGGGATTGAATTAATTTCGTACCACATCAAAACCTGGTTTAAGCACAAGGGGCATGTTCTCCACTAAAAACCTTTCTCCGCGGCAGTTAGCCGCCTTCACGGCCGGTATTTTATCGGTTCCTATCGCTATTGGCATTTTTCTATTCACCCTCGACTGGCGGGTAGGTATCGGCTCCCTGGCACTTGTTTTTGCAGGCAGTTATGGCCTCATCATCTTTACCCTGGAAAAGTTCATTTACCGGAAGATCAAACTCATCTATAAACTCATCTATCAAACCAAGGCTACCAAAAAGAGGAAGTCTACTTTAAATACATCCTTCCCCAAAAAAGCATTGATGAAGTAAGGGAAGACGTGGAAGCCTGGGGCGAGCGGCGCAACAAGGAGATCGAAATGCTGCAGAAAAATGAGGCTTACCGCAAAGAGTTTCTCCAAAACCTGGCCCATGAGATCAAAACCCCCATATTCGCCATCCAGGGCTATGTAGATACGCTCCTGGGAGGAGCTATGGAAGAAGAGGTGATACGCAAGAAATTCCTGGAAAACACTTCCAAAAACGTTGACAGGCTTGTTAACCTGGTCAATGACCTGGATGAAATATCAAGACTTGAAAGTGGTGAACAATTATTATACAAACAGAATTTCATCATCCAGGACCTGATCCGCGAGATCTATGATTCCCTTTCCATCAAGATCCAGGAAAAGCATGTAAAGACCACCATTAAAAAGGATGTGAGGCACCAATCACTGTATTTGCCGATAAAGAAAAGATCAAGCAGGTACTGATCAACCTGGTAGAGAATGCTACCAAATACGGCAAACCCAATGGCACCATCGTAGCCAGTGTTTACAAAACCGATGACAAACACGTATTGATTGAAGTAGGAGACGACGGCATAGGCATAGAAGAAGAACACCTGAACCGCATTTTTGAACGCTTTTACCGTACCGATACAGCCCGCAGCCGCGACAAAGGCGGCACCGGCCTGGGGCTCGCCATCTGCAAGCATATTATTGAAGCACATGGTCAAAGCATACATGTACGCAGCACTCCCGATGTAGGAACCACCATTGGATTTTCACTGGAAGCCAAAAGAGAAAATGCTTAACCATTACCAGTTGACCGGTCATGCAATAATCTGCTGTTAGAAAAATAGGTCACCTTAATTCGTTACTCCATTGCGCGGTATCCCTCCTTTATAGTTTTTCAGCCGGTATACGACAAAGTGACGCACCGCCATGCCCTGCCTGTGTTGGTGAATGATCACAGGCGCATCCACTTGCTGGAAAGTTGCTGCAATAGAAGCGGGTAGCGGATCGAAGTAATTGGAAACGGTGATATAATAGGCGTCCTGCCCGGGAACGGGAGCCGGTCGAAATTCATTAAGCCAGGCATAATGGTGAATGCCACCATAAGAACCAATAGCCATGTTATGGATTCCGGTAGGGCGTGCCACATAATAATCCAGGTGGGCTGCTGGAAACCAATAATCCGATATAAGAAATGCTCCACTCTTCATCCTACCCATTGCACTATCCTGTTTATACAGCGCATTAAAATCGCTACCAAATTCCTTCCAGCCACTCATATCCAACAAAAGATCCCCTGCTCCTAAATGCTGTTCCTCCTTATTACCCATGCGTAGTGGTAACCAGTGAATGCCAACGATCAACAATGCCAGCAACAATACCGGCAATCCCATAGCCCACTTCGCTACACCGGGCATTAATACTCCTGGTAATTTACTTTGCACCTGCCTTGCCGTATACGCGGCCGCCAGGGGAATCAATGAAGTATAAGCTGGTCCGGTCCAGTGTGGCAGTGTATCTTTGAACAACGACATAAACCATACTACCCCTATTAAAGGAAAACTAACTACCAATAGCAGCTGTTGTTGACCTGGTTCGTTTAAGAGTTTTATTTTTCGCAGCGCGAACAACGCCAACACGATCAATACCACATTGACCGGGTTATTATAAAGAAACTCGCCAATAAGCTGCCTGAAAAATGTGTCCCACTGAATATGACTGAAAAACCAACCCGGTTACCATGATAATTCAACGTAACAAAATTATTATCGAGGTTCCATAAAAGATGGGCAGCATGATAGAGCAGGTAAGCAAAACACCCAGGTAAAGAAAAGGGGTTTTAAGTTGCTCCCGTTTATGCAATAGGATATATAAAAAAGCGCCAGCCCATATAAATACCCCATGCACCTTACTCATGATGCAAAGGCCAGCTACCACACCCAGCAATAAAAATCGACGGTTCCTACCTTGCCTGCTGCCACCACTCTTAAAAATGTTAATAAGCAGCAGCAATGCCCATAACCAGAACACCATTTGCGGTGCATCTGGCAAGATCATTAACCCAGCTAATATGCCGCCATAAATAGAAGCCGTAAAAAACAAGCCGCCAGCCAGCCCGTGTACTCATCCTTTACCCGCTTGCCAAGCTGGTATATTTGCCAGGTATTGATGGCTGCGCACACAATGGCCCCCAACCGTATAAATAACTCCTGTTGTACCAGCAGGTTGCCAGTAAAAAGGCGGATCAGCAAGGCGATCATAGGGGGATGATCAAAGTAATTCCATTGCAGGTGCAGCGCGTAGGTCCAATAATACACTTCATCATTCGACAATTCTATGCTGCCTGCCACCACCATGCGTATCAGGGAAGAAATAACGATAAGCCCTATAAGCGGTTTATGATAGTTCAAGTGCCGTAAAGTTAATTATGTATAACCAAAGGAGCCAGTGAAGGTTCTCCGCCAATCCTCCGTCCAAATATCCTCAATTCCGGCATCGCTATATAAACCCAGCCGGCACAGCCAACACCAATGATCGATCCAGCCAGCACATCCTCTAAAAAATGATGCCCCAGATAAATGCGGGAATAACCTACACTGATGGCCAGCAACAAGTAAAGCAATCCAGCCCACTTATTGCGACTGTGTAGTGCCAGGATAGTAGCCAGGGCAAAAGCGGTGGCCGTATGCCCCGAAGGAAAGCTGGACCAGCCACCACGCGTAATACCTTCAATAAAATGTTGATATTGCCCCGCTTGCAGGTATACTCTGGGGCGGGGCATATGACTAAACTGTTTGATCACCTGCGCCACTATACCCGAGCTAATAAATGCCGCCAGGATATGGATGCCTTGCAAATAACTGCGGCGGATGAGGAACCACCCCAAAAGCAGAAAGGCTACAACGCCATCACCCAGCAGGGTAAACCAGGTAAAAAAATTATCCAACCACCCGGCATGGAAAAATTTAGAACAATAAAACAGTCTGCCTTTGAATAAAAGCTGCAGGAGATAAATGTTATTAGCAAAAAGAGGGTAAAGGCAATAATATACTGCCTGCTACCACTAAGGGAGCGGATGATGGAGATCATGTTGGTTATAGGTTATACAAACCTAGCCAACAGATATAACCATTGTATTACCGGAATATTATAGAACTATGAAACTGTGATTAGTGAACATAATTTTACAGGAACGCTGTAGCTTCTTCTGCCAGACCGAAAGAAAGTGTCATGCCTGCACCACTCAGCCCATTCAATACATACACAGCTGGTTCTGGCGAAAAGAACAGATCGCTATCACCATTTGTAAGTTTGGGATAGATCCCATTCCAGGTTTCTATGATCCTGCTATCCTTAAACCGTGCAAAGGTTTGCAGGTAGTTTACAATCATGGTATTGATGAACTCCTTATCAAAGGGATCGTGCGTAGGCCCATATTCGTGTGAATCTCCTACCGTAAGCTCACCCCGTCCATTCTGCGACACCATCACATGGATACCCCAATCCAGGTAATTACCCATATCTTCTTCATATCGCTTTTTTAGAGCAGATAAAGAAGTAGCCGCTGTAAAGCCCTTATAATGGATCAAGGACAAGCCACCACACAAGGCGGGTCCAATTCGCCAATCATTGGGTTGTGCAGCAAATCGCATCATCTGCAACTTGCATTTGGTGAGGGGATAAGCGGAAAAGGCTTCCGGATAAAGCGTTTCAAAATCGGCGCCGCTACAAATAAAGATCACATCTCCTTCATATTCTTCCTCATTCCCGATATAAACGGTATTTTCAGAAATATAGCTTACACATCTGCCCCAAAAGAATTCCACCCCATACTTTTCCTGGAGGTAGCCAGGTACGGCCCCAATAGCTTCTCGAGGATCAACGATCAATTCCTCTGCATTATAAAGCCCGCCCAACAAGTTTTGCTCCACAGCAGCACCGGATCTATCGGCCACGTCTTTGGCTGTCAGCAATTCTACAGGCCTTTCCTGCCTGAAGAGTTCATACAATTCCTGCAATACCTGCCATTCGTCCTGGTGATAAGCCAGGTGTAAACTACCCGGTGTGTCATACCAGAATGCACCTGCGTCTCCCATCTCCTTCCATACCTCACGGCTGCGGAGGGCACGGTCATACAATTTACCGGACTGCCCAATGGGCCAAATCATTCAAAATTGCGGATGGAAGCGCCAACAGCTTTGTGCGTACGCTCAAATACTTTCACGGTATATCCCTTAATAGCAAGCGCACGGGCTGTGGCAAGCCCCACAATACCGGCACCAATTACAATAGCTGAAGGTTTTGACATTAAACAGGTTTTAACGATTCAAATTTTCGATTGAAATAAAGTAACGAAAATATAGTTCCCCCTATTCCAATTACCGAAAATATTACTACACCGGCAGGATAGAACTGAGACCAGGTTAAATTTATTTGAAATATTTCTTTAGAAAGCATGACCACTGTACTTCCCAGGTAGCCGTACGCATCTACCAGGTAAATGAGGAACCCTACATTCCCTACGATCTTGAATGATGCGATCAGCCGCTCAAAAAGATACAATTAAATGGTATGTACCCCATATAAAGTCCAAGCCCTACCAACTGCATCCATAGCGCTCCTTGCATTAAACCTGCCAGGAACAGCGCCGATGAAATACCCGCCAGCACAAAACCTGCCAGTACCATGACATGCACCAGCCGGAACGCACGTATATTTTTACGGATCCCAACCAGCAAACTGATCATTACCAGGATAACAATGGAAGTGATGGTTTCCGTTTTTGTAAAGATCTCGGGCTTTTTCCATATCCCAACTCCATCCACAGGTTCCCCATAAAGTTATCCCGCACATCCCGCATAATGGTGAGAAACAGATAGATAACAATTATGGCAATGGTACCCGCTCCGAAATTACGGAGGAATCGGAGTCGTTGCTCCTTGGTCATAGGCAAGCGTACCGTCCGCTCCTCAATATCTTCTGCATCCGGGGCAGGAATACGCTCCAGCAGGTACATGAAAATAATTAAAGGCACTACAAAAAGCAGACCAGTCACAAAAGCCAGCCATTGTTCTGGCACCCCAGCCATCTTTCAGCCACATTGCAACCGAACGAGTAAAGCCTCCGGCAAAAATAAAACTCACCGCCATGGCAGAACCTATGAAATCAGTGATTTTCCGGCCTTCTACATAACTGAAGATAATGCCCCACATAAACCCCAACATAAAACCGTTTCCAAACATACAGAGCATCCCCCAGGGCGCTGGCACGATGCCAAATAGGAGCAAACATAACCAGGCACTACCTACCAGAATGGCACTGGTTTTCCAGCGCCCCAACCGTTTGAGTTCTGCTATAAACTTAATTCCATAAAATTTACTGAACATATAACCCAATCCCTGGCTTATAATAAGCAGTACCTGGTATTTAATGCCCCAAAAACTAAGCCCTTCAAAAGTGGCTACGGTAAAAGGCTTGCGGTAAGCATACACGGAGGCATAAGTAAGAAAAGCTACCACAGCAGTATACAAAGCTGTTAATACCTGTTTTTGGAAAGCGAAGAAGAAGTAGCAGTAATAGTAGACAATTGGTTATTGTATTAGAGGTGGAAATTCGGCGAGACTGTCAATGATCCTATCAGGGTGATACTGTTCCAGCAGACTACGTGAATAAGCTCCCGTAGTTACACTCACCACCAGGCCACAACCCACGTTCCTGCCTTCTTCTACATCCACTTCCGTATCTCCTACTTTTGCTACCTGCTTGGGATCGGTAATCCCCAACTGCTTCATAATGGCATGTATCATATAGGGGTGCGGCCTGCCTTCGGGCACTTCATCGCTGGTGATCACCATATCTATCACATCATTTTTATCCCATTGCAGTCGTTTCAAGATCGCATCCGTAATAGGCCGCGTAAAACCAGTATTTAACGCAATCCTGATGCCTCGTTGTTTTAACCAGCCAAACGTTTCTTCTACATGCGGCAAAGGAGCAAGCATTTCATCCTGCTCATAAAAGCTGACCATATTATGCGTAAATACTGTATGGATCTTTTCAATCAGCGCCTCTATATATTCCTTCTGTTCAAGATAAAACTTATCAAGCAAAATACGAATTGCTTCTTTTTTACGAAGCCCCATTACCTTATTTACTTCTTCTCTGGGCACCTCTACCCCAAATAGAGCTGCAGCCGCTATGAAAGCATCGGCCACACTACCTTTATCACGCACCGTAGTGCCTGCAATATCAAATACAACCAGTTGAATAGACATTAGGTACGTTCTTTTACTATTATGATTATTGTCTTTCCTTAACTTTTTGGCTGCTCTCCCTATTAACCTATTGACTTATGGCCTACTAACTATTGCCTGCCAAATGACGCACGATCATACCATGATACTTCTCCAGATCAGGCACGGACTGTCCCTCTATCTTGGCTTCTTCATCCCAAAGCCGCATATTAATGATCAGGTTAAATAACGGATATTGCTCAAAAGCCAGCGCTTCCTCATCATTCATGCGCCCACCCTGGTATTCCAGGGTTTTCTTGCTGGCTTCCGATAACTGTTCATAATAGGCAGGCGATTTCCAGGTAAGGTATCGTTTAGCTTCCACATGCGCTTCTACCAGGCGGATAAGACGTTTGGAAAAACCCTTTTCCGCCAAAAAAGCACCGCCCACCTCTTCATGATCTTTGATGCCATATCCATCCATCTCATTATCTCCTTCTGCCGAAACACAGATATGGCCAATATCGTGGAGAAAAGCAGCCAGAATCACTTCTTCCTCATGCCCCTGTTGCTCCGCCAATTGCGCAGCCTGCACCATATGCTCCAACTGAGTCACTTTTTCACCTGCATATTCCGCACCGCCATGATGCTGGTACAACCCAATAATTTCGGTAGCAATAGCCTGAGCCTGTTCATTATTCATAAAGATTATTTTGAATACACAGTATTAATAGGATCTGCCACAGGGTGATTAGCAGTAAAATTCAATCCCAATAACCGCGCAATGGTAGCCGCAATTTGCTTTTGATACAATTGTCCTGGCGTCTTTACCTCTCCGGTCGCCTTGGTGTCGGGCCCTAATACTGCCAGCCAGATCTCATGCGCGTCTTCGATCTTACGGCCATGATGCTTCCAATTCGATTTTTCCTTGTCGCCCCGCCCATGATCTACCGTCACCAACAAAGTGGTTTTGCCATTATATTCCGGCATCGACTGCACCGTATTCCAGATATCCCGGATCATAGCATCTTCGGCATGTGCACTGCCCAGGTATTGATCGTACAACCCTGCATGTGCAAAATCGTCCGTTTCATCAAAAGCAATATACAGCACTTTTGGCTTGTACACCTTCAGATATTCCCGGGCGGCCATATAAGTAATGATATCCGGACGAACCCCAATTGGCTTCGTCGTCAGGAACTGCATATCATTCAGTAATTGAAGCCCGGGGCCTTAAAGGAGATCGTATCAATATCGGCATTTACATATACTCCACTACGCGATTCATTCAGGATATAAGGGAAAACATCCCAGGTCGAAAAAGCGGCCACCTTACCCGTATACCCCTTTTGCCGGTTAATAAACTCCAACACATTCTCGTGTTTGTTCAGGATCTTATCATTTGAATTAACTGCCGAGTCTGGATAACCCGTGAATATTTCATTGTATCCCGGATAAGAAAACCAATGGGGATTGGCATTGTCTACCTTATTATCAAACTGACGGTTGCCATATAACTGTCCTTCCTTTGCCACCGTTGTCCATAGGAAAGGGAACAGTTTTTCCTCCTTTCTGTTAAATCCTCTGCCCAGAATTTAGCTTTAATACCCTCTTGATCCTTATTGAAACTACTGTCGTTCATCAATACAGCATCAACTCCTTTATAAACCTCCTGCCAGCGCATACCATCCAGCGTAACGATAATAAGGTTCTCCGTTTTATGATGTTGGGCCATCACTGTTACAACAACCATAGTTGCTGCAACCAATAAAAGTATTTGCTTCATGATCTTGAATGAGTGGTTGGGTGAAAAAAGGGCGAAACTTAGAAAAGCTTCGCCGTCAACATTAAGAAACTGCTACGATTGCTTATAATTTGAAGAAGATTACTTCTAATAAGTACAGAGGAATCCGGGTGGTGATCTATTCACTAAATGGCTAAGATCAAAAACCGGGTTCGAAGCTAACAAAGAACTTTAATGCACATCACATTCCTATGATTAAGGAATTATTATTTAATCAGCCACATATCCCCGTTAATATCATCTGTTGCACTGCCAAACTGCGCTTTCACCGCTTTCTCCCAATTACCTGCATTCGTTGTACGTTCTAATGAGGGATACTGGAATCGCTTGGGAATACGACTGCTATTACCCGTACCGGTGCCGGTCAGGAAAGTTGGCTGTCCTGTTCTACGATAATTGAAATAAGCTTCCCATCCTGAATTCTGGAAGAATGCCAGGTATTTTGCAACAAGATCTGTTGAAGTCCTGTCGCATTATTACCACTATATTTCACAGCACCTTGCTGATAATAAACATTTTCAAAATCAAAGGGGATAGGGTAAGTAACAGCATTGGTGGCGCCATAAGGATATACCTTATTAAATATTCCTGCTCCATCCACCGGGATACCATAAAAACCAAGCGAAGCCTTGATCCCTTTCTTATACCAGTCTTCAGCATTACCAGTAACCCAGCCCCTATTGATTGCTTCAGCAATATTGAAACACATTTCGGTATAGCCTACCTGAATACCAGGCTCTGCATTATAATTGGCATAATAACGGCTGCGGCTGCGAACCGAATACTCAGCCGTGTCTGCTCTTGACATTTTGGAAGACATAGCGGCCAAATCTTCCCCGAAGAAGCTCCTACGTACGCTGTAATATCAGCAGGCGTCTTTTTATCTACCGTCAGGCTTTTAGTAGCAGGCTCGGCAGTTATAAACGCTCTTGGATCTTTCAATGATACCAGGTTATTCAAATAAGTAGCTGACATATTATACCGGGTAGCATCAAACCCCAGGTTATCAGGATTACTCGGATACTTATTGAAGTTGGAATAAATATACTGCAGGTTATCATTGCTATTGCGAAACAATGGATATTTAGCACCATCACCCAGGATGGCAGTAAACGTTTGTGCAATCTTTAGATCTCCGTCACCAGCCTTTTTGCTCAAGGCTATTAACACTCTCAGGCGAAAGGCATTGATGGTCCGCTGCCAGGCCGATTTGTTGGTAAAATATATGTCGCCATCAATTTTCCCATCTCCCGACTTTGCGATCAGGGCCGCCATTTCAGTATTCGCCTCATCCAGCCATTTAAGTATCTGCAGAAATACTTCTTTCTGCGTATCATAGGTTGGCTCTGGCAGAGCCAATCCCTTCAAGGCGTCTTTCAAAGGAAGATCACCTACCAGGTTCGTCATACGATAAAAAAAGAAAGCCCGGAAAAACTTACCCAATATAGAATACCCATTTTGTTCTGGCTCGCCCACTCGCTTTGCCTCCTCTTCCATTTTCACCACATTTGTCAGCGTTAAATAATTCAATCCCGCGCCTGTCCAGTCATACCGCTGATCCCCATAATAATTATAATTACAGTTGTCAAACTGGCCCCACCGCGTAACCAGGCTCCAGGGTTTATCGCCATTAATATCCGAGAGAACACCTGTCAGTATCAGGTTAGGAGATACCGTAGTGGGCTTATTCGGATTATCCAGGTACTCATCGTACTTCTTTTGGCAGCTACTGCCCACCAAAGCCATTATAGAAATAATTATTATTGAATGCAGGAATTTCATAACTGATAATTTGCTGTTTGTTGATTAAAACACAATATTGATGTTCACGCCATAACGCTTGGTAGTAGGAGTTTGCAGATTGGAACTTCCCTGGCTGCCAGCATACTGATCAATATCCAAATCCTTATACTTTGAAAAATACAGCAGGTTACGACCTACCAACGAAATACTGGCCTGCTTCATAAAGCTCTTGACCAAGATGGTCTGTGGCACATTATAAGTAAGGGTCACTTCCCGTAATTTGGCAAATGTCTTTTCGATCAAATTAGCTTCGTTGGTATTGTAGTAGAAGCTGATATAATCCTGAAGGTAAGTAGGCGTAGTATTGGCAGCATATTGCAGCTTGCCATAATTGGTCACATTGCCCAGGTTATCGAATTCAATAGCAGTATTATTACTGATCACCACACCTTCTCCTACCCATGATTTTACCCCTTTATAATCCTGCAAACGTGCCTCGCCCATTTTGCCCTGTACCGTGTTGATGTGACGGCCACCACGGTAAGTTTGTTGTTGGATATAGTTGACCATCTTGCCACCTACACGTCCATCAAACTGGAAACCTAGCCTGAAATTCTTATAACTTACATTATTAATAAAACTCCATACCCAATCCGGATTGGTATACCCCTGTACCTGTGAAACCGGATTGCGGATAGGCCGCCCACCAGCATCATTGATGATCTTGCCATCAGGCGTTTTAACAAAGGCTGAACCCGTAAATTTATCTACCCGGTCACCTATTTTATTATAAATATCAAGCTGAGTCAGATCGCCATAAAACTTAGTATATACCTCTTTAAATGTCGACCAGTTTACCATCGTAGTCCAGGTAAATCCACTGCGCGTACTTACCGGCGTGGCATTCAGTGTTACTTCCCAGCCCGTTTTTCCGTGGTGATACCATTTTGCAAGGCACCTATGTAACCAGTTGTTTGCGACAGGGGCGAAACAAAGATCTTTGGACCATCCTTAGCTGTAAAGTAAGTCACATCCACACCGATCTTATTGTTCAGGAAGCGAAGATCGGCTCCTACCTCATACACCGTACTGGACAAAGGCTTAATATTCAGATTGTTCAATTGTTGGGAATAATACGCACCCGTTTGATTATTGTATACCGGAGGCGTAGTATAAGCAATAGAATTTTGATAAGAAGGTCCATCATAACTTGAATAATACTCTGTGCCATATCCCAGCGGATAGCTGGCCTGTGGTGTAGCACCAATCGTAGCCTGCGTTAAGCCTCCTTTTACATTCGCATAAGAACCACGAACCTTCAGGAAAGAAATAGCTTCTGGCAATTGCAAATAATCACTCACTACCGTACTTAAAGAAGCAGAGGGATAGAAATACACATTGTTACCAGAAGGCAAAGTAGACAACTTATCAAAACGACCTGTTAAAGAGATATTGGCATATTTGCTCAATGAAACGTCAAGATATCCATAACCGCTTAAGGTCATCAAATTGGCAACGTAGCTCGAAGCCCGCAAAGGATTGCGTGTATTGTTGAAATTGTACCAACCGGGTACGTTCAGATAATCTGTAGTTACAAAGCTCGAATTGTACCGGAAGCTACGGATATTACCACCTATCGAACCTTTCACATCAATATCGCCCTTAAAGCGGTTGGCATAGGTAGCCAGGAAATCAGTGTTGTTTTCAAACAAAGTACGTTTGTCTTCCCGGTAATCACCACGACCTTCTTCACGTCCATAAGGATGGGCGGAGAAAGGCATTTTTTCATTCCTGAACAAGTCGTAAGTGGTAACTTGTGTGCGTGCCATCAACTCCACATTCCGTACCGGATCATAGGTAAGTTTGGCATATCCGTTCACATCTGTTTTGTAATGCCCGCGCAACCATTCTTTCACCATGAACCAGGGGTTATGGTAACGTTGATATTCCGCATAAATACTTTGCACACCCTCTTTACCCGGCTGCCAGTAATTACGCATCTGGTCTATATCCCAATCCGCGCCAGCCCAAATAACTACATTATAGATCATACTATTGGGGCCATAGTTTACATCAGGAAAATTGGGTGTATACTGACGGTTGTAATTGAGGTACCCCTCCATACGGACCTTATCAGAAAACTTGTACCCCGCCGAAATATTGAAGTTGGTGATATTGATCTTCATATTGGGCACAATTCCTTTCTGGTATGTATGTGACAGCGAAAAGCGCAAATCATATTTATCACCCCTTGAAGACATCGAAATATTATTAGTTGACAGGAGCCCTGTTTGCAAAAAACGCTTCAGGTTATCCTTACCACGTGCAACCCAGGAAGTACCCTGCCTTACACCCGTTACCGGATCAACCGGGCTATCATATTGAGGGATAAACTGCCCTTCAAACCTAGGTCCCCATACGTCATAGTCGCCATCGTTCGTACCACCACCTTTACCATCTTTAAAAGCATATTTACCATGGTCGCCAGCGCCATACTCGTCCTGCACCTTAGGGATCGCATTAAAACCCTTCTCCATCAAGGTGCTTGAATTAAATTCAATGGAGAATCCCCGCTTATCACGGGTACCTCTCTTAGTGGTGATCATGATTGCGCCAGATTGCCCCGTGAGCCATACAGCGCAGAAGCAGTGGCGCCTTTTAATACAGTATAAGATTCAATATCATCTGGACTGATATTCCAGGTATCGGAGTTAATAGGCACCCCATCTACTACAAACAGGCTGATGCCTTGTCCACGCAATACCAATTGTGGTCCCGCCAGCATTTCGGCAGAAGCGCCTACCGTTAAACCAGCAACTTTACCTACCAGCGAATTGATAGGGTTCGGCTCACGCGCCTTCACCAGGTCCTCCCCCTTCACTTCCTGCACAGCATAACCCAATTTTTCTTTTCTTTCTTAATACCCAATGCAGTAACTACCACTTCGTTCAATGCACGGGCATCCTGCTCCAGCCCTACGTCCAATTTACTACCCCGCACTACTACCTCTTTGGGCAAAAACCCTACGCCACTGAATACCAGTACATCGCCATCCTTGGCTTCAATAACAAATACGCCATCTGCTGAAGTAGCTGTACCCGTTGCAGTTCCTTTAATTACAACCGATACACCCGATGCAGGCGACTGGTCTTTAGTAATGATAACTTTTCCGGAAACCGGCTTTTGTGCGAGAGATAGCAATGGTATGGCAAATAATAGGCACGCCAGTACCACCCTTGTAATAAGGTAGCATTTACTCATAAACAGATTTTTTAAATGGAAGGAGTGATATTAAAATTGTAGTGCAAAAGTAGAAGCCTGGTGTAAAGGAATCGTTATGCAGAGTTTAACAAAGCATTAAATGTTTATAAATACTAAACTGGAGTTAAGTATTTATAAAAACGAAGTAGGTGCGCTTGAGCCGATGAAAATCACCAACTTAAAACAGATATGCGATCAGGATGGCAGCTTCGCCATCACCAATATTCGGAGTTTGTGCCGGGCGCGTCCGTCAAAGAACAACGTATCGCCGGCATTCAGGATGAATTTTTCCTTCTCTATCTGGTATTCAATACTTCCTTTTAATATATGCTTACATTCAAAAGCATCCGTTTGTATCATTTGTTTACGCGTTGCTCCCTTTTTTGAGCTCCAGTACCGCCATATCAATAGCCTGTGCAACAATGCTTTTGGTAAGGATGCGCTTATAGGAAAATCCCTTTACCGGTTCCTTTTCAAAAGGCTTTTCATCCCCCTTTCGTACAATTAAAACATGTCCATTGGTAAAATGCTCATGCATATCCTCAAAAAAGCTCTTCAGGTCATCCCCCAATGAATGTATAAGATTAAATAATACGGGCAGGGAAGGAACCGTACGGTTATTCTCAATCTGGGATATCAGTCCCTTGGTAACGCCGGCCCTATTGGCCAGATCTTCCAACGTAATATTCTTTTGCGTCCGTTTAGACTTCAGTTTTTCGCCTATCAGTAATATAAGATCTTCCTGCATGATGATGGGATACGTTAAGTGCAATTTAATATTTATTAAAAATAGAATCTCGTAGAATATATCATCCCCGTTTCCAATTAAACTGTAGTTAAAATAGCGTAATCGCTTAATACACTGTTCATATTTGCAAAACAATTACTTAACATCCGCTTAAGATAGAGGTAATATTAGCATTGGAAATTTGCAAAACCCAAACTCCATGGAAAAACGTCCAGTAGACGTAGTGGTTATTTCCGATGTTCACCTGGGAACTTATGGCTGCCATGCCCGGGAACTGGTAGCATACCTGAAAAGTATCGCACCCAATATTCTTATCCTTAATGGTGACATCATCGACGGATGGCAGTTTTCCAAACGCTACTTCCCCTCCTCCCACATGGCCGTTATCAAAGAAGTGTTGAACCTGATGACCAAGGGCACCAGGGTATTTTACATCACCGGCAACCATGACGAGCTACTGAGACGATATGCAGATTTTCAATTGAGCAATTTTACCCTTACCGATAAGCTGGTATTGGAGATCGATAATAAAATGACCTGGATATTCCATGGCGACGTATTTGATAATACAACTAAAGGGGGAGCCAAGATCCTGGCCAAACTGGGTAGCAACGGATATGGCATGCTCATCCTCTTTAACCGGTTTGTAAACTTTATCCTGAAATCCTTCGGACGTGAAAAATTGTCCATCTCCAAAAAGGTAATGGCTGGGGTAAACAAAATGGCCAAAATTGATGCTTTTGAAATGATCGCGGCAGAGTTGGCCATTGAGAAAAAATACGATTACGTCATCTGTGGCCATATCCACCAGCCCCAGAAAAGAGTGGTCGAGAACCAGGAGGGAAAAGTAACCTACCTCAATTCAGGTGATTGGGTAGAGCACCTCACAGCACTGGAATACAGCCATAACGAATGGAAGATATTTGAGTACAATGAAAAAGATTTCCAGCATGTGCCAGCAACCGACATGAGCCGGAAAGTGAATGTAGTGACTGATGAGATCAATTTCTACATCAATTCACTCGCCATATAAAAGTAGTATACATTTATTCATTATATAGTAAAAGAAACAGGGGACTCAAACAAACACATGAAAATACTTTATGCTTTACAGGCTACAGGTAACGGACACATCAGCCGGGCCATGGAATTATTACCCTTTATACAAAAGTTCGGAACAGTAGACCTTTTCCTTAGCGGAGCCAATAGTACCCTGCCCCTTGATGCACCTGTTAAATACCGCAGTAACGGCCTTAGCTTGTTCTATACCTGCAAAGGCTCCCTGGATTATTGGAAACTTACACGCAGCATTTCTCCCTTGCGCATCATGAAGGAAGCCAGGGACCTGCCCGTAGAAAAATATGACCTGGTCTTAAATGACTTTGAATGCATTACTTCCATTGCCTGCGCCCGTAAAAGGTGCCCTCCGTCAACTTTGGACATCAGGCCAGCTTCTTGTCCGATAAAACGCCACGCCCTGAAAAGCCCAATAAAGTGGGTGAATGGATCCTCCAGAACTATGCCCGCGCTACACAATATGTAGGATTACATTTTGAATCCTACGATGATTTCATCTTTTCTCCCGTTATTAAAACCGAGATCCTGCAGGCAGAGGCTCGCAACGACGGACATATAACCGTTTACCTGCCTTCTTATTGCGACAATGAATTATTGGCTTTACTGGCGCCCTTCAAAGATCATCGCTTTGAAGTTTTCTCCCGCCAAACCAAGGAAAGAAAGACCTTTGGCCATATTACCCTTCTGCCGGTTGGCAAGGATTTATTCAACCAAAGCCTCATCAGTTGCCATGGCATCATCTGCGGCGCAGGATTTGAAACACCTGCCGAAGCTATTCACCTCAAGAAAAAAATGATTGCCATCCCCATCAAAGGTCAATACGAACAAATGTGCAATGCGGCAGCCCTAAAAAGATAGGCATAAAAACATTGGATAAACTGGACGATGACTTCCCGGATATATTCAATAACTGGGTGAACGATCCCAATACCCCAACCATCTCCTACCAGTACTCTACCGAGGCCATTATTAATATCCTCATGTTTCGCTGCTCTAACCTGAAACACCAACTCGATATTCCTTATCCCGAGCTGATCTTTAATTAAACCGCCCATTCTTTCTATATATATAAAGTCGTACAATTTTTGATAATTGTACGACTACACTTTACCTTTTTGATCCCATGACACTTTTTTTAGTGGCGATACTGTGCCAGCGCCGTGTCTCTTTTCTCCGTAGAGTCTTTTTCTTTTTGTCCTTTTTCTTCTTGGTCGTGTCCTGAAATTAGCGGTGTAACTTTCGTCACTTGGTGGCATTACCCGATTGCCAGTACCCAATGCACTTAGTGAAGTAGCCGTAAACAGAACGGCCACTACGATCAATAGTGTTTTCATAGATTAATTTTTAAAAATAAACAATAGCGTAAGAATATCAAGCACTGTATCAGATATTGTTATAAGAAATTATGCTGCCTTGAGAAAGTAGAAGTAGCTGTAAGAGTGGGTATGATTAACAGCACACAAGGGGATCACCAAAATTATGCCCAGCGGTATAAAATAAAAGAGCCGTCACGATAGAAATCGAACGGCGTCAGTCACATGAGAGAATTCCTCTCACTTATAAAAAGTTGTATTATTCAATTCAGGCTGTAAAGGTACGTACCTATATGATTATGAATGCATAAACAGCCAATTATTTCAACTCAAGATAAATATGCGACTCTGCATAATGTATTGCCGGCAGCATTTACCCTATGAACGGCTTTGCTCAAATGATCCTTTCATCATTCCATAAGCCAACTCGTAAAACTACGAAACCGGACTGCCTATCCAAATCCATCGCCTCCAGGTAGCATACCAGACATGCTTTCTCTATTGCCTAAAACGTTTGTATATGGGACAGTTTAATGTCTCTACAAGTGCATATAACAGGTATATATAGGTTGCAACAGCCTGTTCATAGGCTTATTTTTCGCAAAAACTACAGCCCTTTGCCAATAAAAAAGCCGTCACGATGGAAATCGTACGGCTGTAGTCACATGAGAAAATTCTACGCTTTAAACTCTTTTCTTAATCTCTTTTTGCAAAAATGGCTGTTTGGCCCTGCAAGTTAGCTTGCTCCTGTTATCCCGCCTTTATGTCAAGTTTACCCTACCGTTAAGAATAGAATACACAAGGAAAAGAAAGGACCACCCATTAGGAAATGCTTATATAACAAAGAGTTGCAATCTTAATATTGCCATTTTACTAATTTTTCGTAAATTATGATACACACAAGCGCTTGCCGTGCTAAGTAAAATGATCATATTATGGCTCCTTTTGGCTACCACCCAACCTATTCTTGCTAAGGCACAGTACCCAATTACCACTATTCAATTCGATTTTTGCGGTTCTCCTATTCAATTTGAGTTTGACAAAGACAATCTTCAACCCACGCCATCACCTTTATCACAACAATCCATCCAATCATTCTATAGCAGCATCAATACCGAATATTACCAGCCCATGGTGAACGCCTTGCTGATGTACAAGGAAAAATACAAACCCGATGATTGGCTATTTTATCAATTGATCCGCAAAACTGCCCAATACATTAGCCCCAAGGCCGATGATTATATCAGGTATACCCTTTACAAATGGTTCCTCCTCACCCAAACCGGTTATGATGCCATGTTGACAATATCAGGCAACCGCATGCTCTTTTATATACGTTGCAATGAAGACGTTTATAATATTCCTACCCGTACAAGCAATGGTAAACAATACGTTTGCCTCAATTATCATGATTACGGGGAGATAGATTTTAAAAAGAGGTATTCACTGCCATAGACATTCCCGGTATTCCTGCAGAAAAGATATTCTCCTATAAAATCCGCCACCTACCCGAATTCAATCCTCACGACTACCAGGAAAAGGACCTCCATTTTACCTACTACGACAATGACTACCATTTTAAAGTAAAACTAAACCCACAAATAATCACCCTATTTACCAACTACCCAACCGTTGACTACGAATTTCAACTCAACATCCCCTGAGTAAAGAAACCTACCAATCACTAATTCCTTTGCTCAAGAAAAATGTGCGGCGCATGAGCACCAAAAACGGCGTAGATTATCTTATGCGGTTTACTCGCTATGCCTTCCTCTTTGAAACTGACTCCAAAAACTTTGGTACCGAAAAGCGACTTTCGCCCGAGCAAACCTTATTTTACGAACAAAGTGATTGCGAGGACCGCGTAGCATTATTCTTTTACCTGGTAAAAGAAATTTACAACCTGCCCATGATTGTCCTGGCTTATCCCAAGCATGTCACCATTGCTGTACAGTTTGATAAACCGAGGGGTAAGTCCATCGTCTATAATGGCAACAAATACTCTATTTGTGAGCCTACCCCTCAAAAGAAGATCTGCCTATTGGCCACTCCCTGGCCAGCCTGCGTAACATACCCTATGAAGTCGTGTACCACTATTCTCCACAGCCAGGCAGTGAGTCCTATAAACCGTAAAGCTATCCCACAAAAAAAGACCGCTTCCAGAGAAGCGGCCCTTCAATACTAAATACGTTATTGTTCAATACTTAGAACTTTGTCCAGCCTTTATGCCAGTTGGCGTAAGCACCTGCAGGAGCAATAGCACCAATGAAATCCACTTTCTGTATGAAAGGACGGGCAGTTAAGATAGGATCGTCAAAATATGTATTTGAGGCTGTAGGAATAACCAGTGTTGAATTACCAAAAGGTACAAAATCAGCATTGGCATAATCAAAAGGACGCGTATAACGGATATCGTCTACAGTTGCCAAAAATTTGTTCTTGGTATTAGCGTTAAAGGCAGCCGTCAATGAAGCTTCCGTTGTACCAGCTACAGTACCAGGACCCGATACAAAGTTAATTGCCTTTCTGCAACCAGCTATTACCACACCACTTAACTGCAGTGTTTTTGCTGTCAGGTAATTTTCGGAGGTAGAAGTACCATCCTTATCGCTGATCTCAATGCCTGAAGGCCAACCAACAATGGCAGTATTAAAGAGAGAGATAGAAGAATTACGTCTGATCTGTGCAGCCGATCCCAGATAATTGGTGCTACCTACATTATTCAGAGTAGCCAAAGGGCCAAAAGCAGATACATTACAGAATACAGCCTTTGTTTGCGGTGTTACATTCGTACCTGTACTATTATTATCACTTTCAAATGCTTCTGATTTTGAGATGTCGGCAATCAGCGAATCACGTACAATCAAGCCAAATTGCACACTACCACTAAAGCCATTGTCTGTATCAAAATCATCATCCTGTGTTTTGTAAGCGATCAGGTATTTACAATTCACTGTACCGCCAAACCACTCGTATGCATCATCTTTTGCATAAGTTACCTGCACGTGGTCAATCACTGTTTTACGTCCAACAGCAGCCATGGTAAGGCTGTTTACCTCTTTATCGGGTTGGAAAGCGTATCCTGCATATTCAATACGTACATAGCGCAGTACGCCTGAACTGTCATCATCATTTGGAGTAGTACCGCCACCGGCCAACGCATCACCATTACCATTATTGATACCACCTTCTACTTCAAAAATACCAGGACCACCTCCTGTGCCAGTGAATGTAGTATTGATACTTGCATTACCGCAAATTACAATACCACCCCAATCGCCAGAAGCAGGAGCGGGCGAATTAGAGGTAAATACGATCGGGTTTTCTACTGTACCATTAGCTACGAGCTTTGAACCGCGTGTAATTACCAATACAGCCACATCAGAACCTGAATAAGCTCCTTTGATCACAGTACCTGGCTCAATGGTCATTGTATGGTTACCTACCAGGTATACTTTATCCTTCAGAATATAAGTATTTACTTTACGCAGAACAGTGTCCGCATTAATACGGCCGGTCAGGGTAATCGTTACTCCGGGGTTATTACCACCACCGCCACCAGGCACAATAATCACTTCTTTTTCTCCGTCCGTTTCAATTTTACGGCAGCCTGCAATAAGAAGTGCCGAAAATGCGGCGAGGAAAAAATCTTCTTTTTCATATTCTTGTATTTGTATTTTAAAGAGATTATAATATAGAGTAGTTAAAGGTTACACCGATGGTAGTGCCGAACTTCCGTGTAAACCGGTAGGGGTCTTTATCTTTCTGCAAACTATTCTTACCGCCGGCATTCTGATAGAAATACTGTGTACGGTTCAGGATGTCAGATACATTTACACGAATCTCTCCCTTGCTTTTCAGCACTTTCTTAGCCATTTGGAAATCGAGTACCGGCCTGGGCGCTTCGTAAATATCAGGAGCACCTGCACCAGCACTGATATCACCTACCAGGTAAATACGTTCTCCAATTTGGTTAAACAATAAGGTGGCATTGAACCCATGCTTTTGCAGATCATAATTCAAGCCCAGGTTCAACAGATAGGGCGATTGTCCCTGCATCGGCCTATCGATCTCAATACCTTGTATATTGGCTTGCACCCGGCTTTTAATATAAGCCGCGTTTGCTTGTAAAGTGAAATTTTTCAATGCAGAGGAGAAGTCCAACTTCTTACGGAATTCAACTTCCGCACCATAAGAGATGGCTTTATCTGTATTCTGGAAGTTAAAGGTGCTGGCACCGCCACTACCTTCATTATATATCTGCTCAATAGCTTTATCAAAATATTTATAGAATACACCAAACGTAAATACCTCGCCGGCCTTAGGATACAACTCATAGCGGAGATCCAAATTCGTTGCTTTTGTTCTTTTCAAAGAAGGATTACCCTGTACAGAAGCATTCAATTCAAAATCATACAGGTTCAGGAATGAAAGCTCACGCAATTCGGGCCTGATCACCGTTTGAGAACCTGACAAACGGATATTGGTTTTCTCATTCAGTTTATAAGTAGCATTCAACCCAGGCAACCAGTCAAGCACCTCACTGTGCGTATGACGGGGGTCCCATTTCTTTACACTACCCACCAGCTGATCATAATTCTCAACACGCACACCCCATACTACCCGGAACTTATTACTAAACTGGTTATCAAATTGTAAGAACCCTGCATTCATTATCGTATTCGCTAAATAACGGAAAGAGTTTCCTTTGATAGCATCAAACCCAAACATAGTGCTCCTGGGAGCGCCGTCACCAAAGTTTTCTGAAGCAAATACTTTATCAGCTGGTAACTGCCTTAGTGAGGCATTGTCCAGCGGAAGATAATTCGCAAACAGTTTCGCATCATACAAGCGGTCTTTGATCTGCAACATATAACCACCCTTCACCGTTTGGCGCTGGCCAAACATATCAAAATTATAAGCCAGGTCGCCACCAGCTGTATATATATAGTCACTCAGGTTCTGAAAAATACGGCTGCCGCTTTCCTGAGAAAGAGAGTTACCTATTAACAGGCTATAAGGATCTTGGGTGTCGGTAGTCCGTGTATATACAATACGACGTTGGTCAGGGCTATAACCATCCAGTATATTAAAAGCGCCATACCATTTCAGTTTCAACGGAGCAAACAGCGTATGTTCACCCGTCAACTGAGTAGTAAAGAAGGTATTTTGCTTGAAGGTCATTTCACTACCCCTTACATCATTCGTCCGGTCAAAATCAAGCCCATTACGATTAGTAAAGTAATTGACGGAATTAATATTGATGATCGATTTCACTGATACCTTATTACGCGGGTTCAATTGTACACTTAAGCTGGCCAAAGCACCTGCCAATACATCTTGTGAATACCTATCATCATTATAAGCATAGTTCTTACTGATGGTTGAACCATTAATATTATTCCGCTGGTTCAGCATATCGATAAAGCGGTTAGTCTTATTATAAGTAATACCAAAACTACCGCCCACCGTTTTATTGAACACCTTGGTGGTAAATCCACCGTTGGCTTGGAACGAAGCATTCAGAGGAGCATTGGAGGTAGTAGCAGTCCATACATTAGGCATTTGCTTACCCATGGCTGTTTTTTCAGCAGGTGCAAGAATATCAAAATTAGATTTGGTGGTATATCCTGGAGGTAATCCCCGTGCACCATCATCTATACCCAACCAGTCCCAGCTTCCACCTTTTGCTTTGTAAAAGTCTTTCCCAATTGTTTGCGTATTGAAACCAGTACCTATCTGTACATTCAAAAAGTTTTGAGAAGGAATATCTTTTGTATTTACCTGGATAAGACCACCAGCCCATTCGCCGGGATACTCTGGCAAGAAGGCTTTATTGATAACAATATTATCAATCATGGGGGCAGGTATCAGGTCGAAAGAGAAGGTCTTACGGTCGGGTTCTGTACTGGTAAGGAGGATACCATTTAGCATGGCCTGGTTGTACCTGTCGGCCAACCCTCTGATCACCAGGAACTTTCCATCCTGTAAACTGGCGCCCGGAGTTCTTTTCAGTACGTCACCTGTATTTCTGTCCGGAGAACGGCGGATGGTTTCTGCCGATACTACAGAAGCAACTGTACCTGTATTTTTTTGGAAAGCGATCACCGCATTTACCGTTTCAAGACGAGCGGGTGTCCGGCGACTGGTCACAGTCACTGTACTCAATTCTGCGCCCCCTTTCTCCATAATAATAGACAAGTCGCCTACCTGGCCGGCAGTAACTTCTACATCACTCACTACCTTGGCAGCATAACCTACTGCCGTAAAGGTTAATTCATATTTTTATCAGTGGAAAGCGAAAGTGTAAAACGGCCTTCTACATCGGAAGTAGTGCCGCCTGGAGCTCCGGTGACCTTGATCGATACACCTTGAAGAGGTTCATTTTTACTGTTCAGGACTTTACCGGTTATTTTCCCGGTCTGGGCAAAAGAAACAAATGCTGCAAATATAAATGCCACTAACAGGAAGTACTTTTTGCTCACAACAGTCTATTTAATGTGCGGGCAAAAGTATCGGCGTCATATTACCGCCATATTACTACAATGTTAAGGAATTATTAACTGCGCCTTTTGCAGGTCCAATGTTAAGCCAATATTACCATTACATTTTTTAAATGTTATTTATTAGCTCAAAACACACAAAAACATGCTGGATCAACCAACCCGAGGTCTTTGTCCCGGTCTGGATCTGTTAAAATCTGAACTGCAGCCGGCAGGTTAAAACATTGGCGTGAAGATTGGATGCATAGGCAGATAAAGAAGTAGATTCATTGTTCACCCAATCGTACCAGAGCAGTAATTTGAGGTGTTCATTTACATAAAAATTATAACCCAGGCTCCAGGTATCATACCGGATATTCGCAGCTGTAACATTACTACCAGGGTATCCGATCTCTTTACCTTTTACCTCAGTGTTTGGATCATACCAATCATATTTAATACCTATTTGGTGTTTCTTATTAACAATATTTTGCAGCAAGTAAAAGAAGGCTCCATCAAATTTCCTTATATAATAAGGTGAATTGAGCAATAAGCCGGGTGTTTCCGAATTATCAGCAGTCGCTGTTTGCGTACCCCACCAATATTCACCACGCAACTCAGTAGTTCCCCAGCCATGTTTGAGCTTCCATTGCATGTCCATACCCCGGTAATGACGTGGTGCCTCATTATATAAATTGTCTTCCGAAGAGTCTACCACAAACTGCTCTTTCCCATTAATTAGTTCCGTATTGTATACGTATTTGGTGTTTTGTATAAACCCACCTTGTAAAAAAGAAAATCCTGCCGACACAAAGAGATTCTTCGTAATAGGATAAGGTTTTAATGACACCCGGGTGATGATATCCTTGAAGCCATCGTATTCATTGGGCCCCGTTAACCCCTGCCCATTAAAAACGCCCAGGTCCAGTTTAAAGTACCGCCAACCATTCGATCTTCCCCTTGGCTCCAGTGAGCCCATAACACCCAGGTCACGCTCACTCTTCATCAATATTTGCGACATACGCCCCCGCTCAGGTGATTCGCGGTCAACCGACGATACATTCACCTCATACCCAAAAGGCCGCGCAAACATCCCGGCAGTGAAGGAAAACAAGCGCCAATTATTTTCAAAAACACGCCCCCAGAAATCCCGGATATTTACCCCCGCTCTGTACCATCAAACTGAAACACAAACTGGACAAAAGGCTGATTCCTATCATTAAATCGTGTATAATCGAAGCGGATACGCCCCCGCCGTAACATAAACCGGCTATTGGAATGGGGAGCAAAATCACCCCCGTTAAAACTTTCTATCCCTTTGTGATTAGCCACCTGGTACTGCGGCTGCATATAACCGCTGATATTGATCCTGTCAAACTTCTTATAAATGGAAAGCAACCCCTTCCCCACGTCCGTACTGGTATCTACCATGTCCATCAAAAACTGGGCTTTCGACAATTGTGTCGTCATTATCAATACTATAAAAATCCACAACCGGCGGGTGCTTAACAATAATTTCATATATTCATAACATTGCTACAAAGGTAATTTGGAACAAAAAGCTATTGTTAAGAAATTATTACCAATTTACCTCCACTTTAACCGTAGGCTATTAGTTCTATTTTTGCCACCAAATTATAAGGGATATGGGTTTAAACTCGATTATGAAGATTTTTATGCCGAAAGATAAGATCTTCTATACACTGTTCGAACAGGTGGCTGTTACAGTGGCCCAAATGGGCAAATTGATGAAAGATGTGGTTACAGAGCCAGATTTTGATAAAAGGGCTGCCATCATCGCCCAAATTGAGGACATGGAGCATGTAAATGATGATTATACCCACAAGATCTTCACCGAGTTGGGCCGGAATTTCATTACTCCCTTCGACCGGGAAGATATCCACTACCTCGCCACCGCCCTGGACGACATTGCCGATTACATCTTCGCTTCCGCTAAAAGATCAACTTTTATAAGGTAAACCCCAATGATCAGGGCATCCAGAAAATGGCCGACCTGATTGAACAAGGCTCCGAGCAGATCAAAAATGCAGTATTCGAGCTCCGTAATATGCGCAATATGCGGGCCATTACAGATGCCCTGGTTAAAGTAAATAGCATTGAAAATCAGGCAGATGATATCTTCGACTTAAGTATCGACAGGCTGTTTGAAACAGAACCCGATGCCAAAGAAGTTATCAAGAAAAGAGAGATCTATCAGGTAATGGAAATCGTGACCGATAAATGTGAAGATGCAGGGAATGTGATCGAGTCCATCATTATCAAATACGCGTAATTAATTTGAGAATGTGACAATGTGTTAATTTGAAAATGAAGCCCCGAAGGCCATAGCATTACTAAACAATTTCCCCGCTCAAAAATTTGAAGCAATAAAATTTGACAAGATGGTCTTCCAACAGTCATTTTCAAATTTTCAAATCTTCAAATTTTCAAATTCCACCATATGACTTTCCTGGTTATCATCATCATACTGGCGCTGGTATTCGACTATATCAACGGATTTCATGATGCCGCTAATTCCATTGCCACCATTGTTTCTACCAAAGTACTCACCCCTTCCAGGCTGTGATCTGGGCTGCAGTATTCAACTTTGCCGCCTTCTTTATTGCCAAATACTGGATCGGTGAGTTCAAGATCGGGATGTCTTTTGCCAAATCCATCAATTCCCATTTCATTACCTTGCCCGTGATCTTTTCGGCCCTCGTGGCAGCTATCTGCTGGAACCTCCTTACCTGGTGGTTCGGTATCCCCTCCTCTTCTTCCCATACCCTGCTTGGTGGATTCATGGGCGCAGCCATTGCCCATGTAGGTGGCCTCTCTTCTGGTGGTTTTGATGTGATCAACTACAGTGTGGTAGTACCTATCTTCTTGTTTATATTTGGTGCCCCCTCATCGGTATGACCATGGCCCTCATTATCACCCTTATTATTGTGAACTTGTGCCGTAAGGCCAATCCTTATAAAGCCGAAAGCTGGTTCCGTCGGCTGCAGCTCGTTTCCTCCGCCCTATTCAGCCTTGGCCACGGTAGTAATGACGCCCAAAAAGTACTGGGCCTCATCGCCGCAGCCATGGTAGCCAACGGAAGCCTGGATAGCGTTAAAAACGTGCCCGACTGGGTGCCTCTGGCCTGCTTTACCGCCATTGCCTTCGGTACCATGAGTGGTGGCTGGAAGATTGTAAAGACCATGGGCTCCCGTATTACCAAAGTAACTCCACTGGAAGGCGTTGCCGCTGAAACAGCCGGCGCTGCCACCTTGTTCTTAACAGAACACCTCGCCATACCGGTCAGTACAACACATACCATCACCGGCGCCATCATGGGCGTAGGCGCCACCAAACGCTTATCGGCTGTACGTTGGGGGTAACCATTAACCTCCTCTGGGCCTGGATACTTACCATTCCCGTAAGCGCCTTGCTGGCCGCTATTGTATATTATATTGTAAAACTCTTTTTATAGAAGAACTTCCTTCCAAGAAGTCCTGCCCGTTTCACGACCGGCAGGACTTCTTGTTTTAAGGCCATTCCAGTACAGCTTACTCCAGATTTTTTACTATTTTGGCAAATAATCAATGACTTTTGCGCACAAACAACCAGATCTAATAAACCGCGTGTAGTAATTTTTGCTGTACAAAAGAAACTACTATACCGAGATTCCATCTGGCCAAAATAAAATAACAGATGAAAGGAATTATACTGGCAGGAGGTTCCGGAACACGTTTACACCCCATTACCTACGCCATCAGTAAACAGATCATGCCTATTTATGATAAGCCCATGATCTATTACCCCTTGTCCACCCTGATGCTGGCCGGTATCCGGGAAATACTGATCATTTCCACTCCTTACGACCTGCCACAATTCAGCAGGTTGCTGGGCGACGGCTCCAAACTGGGGCTTAAATTCTCCTATGCGGAACAGGCTATACCCAATGGACTGGCCCAGGCCTTTGTAATTGGCGCCGATTTTATCGGACAGGACAATGTAGCCCTCGTATTGGGCGATAACGTATTCTACGGTGCTGGACTGGGTGAGCAACTGGCTAAAAATACCCAGCCCAATGGTGGCATTGTATATGCCTACCATGTAAGCGATCCCGAGCGTTATGGCGTAGTAGAGTTTGATAAGCAAAAACAGGTGATCTCTATTGAAGAAAAACCATTAAAGCCCAAAAGCAACTATGCTGTTCCCGGCCTCTACTTTTATGACAATGAGGTAGTAAAAATTGCCCGCGAACTGCAACCTAGCCCAAGGGGTGAGTACGAGATCACCGATGTAAACAAAGAATACCTTAAACGCAAGCAGCTAACCGTATCCATTCTCGACCGCGGTACTGCCTGGCTCGATACCGGCACCTTCGATTCCCTGATGCAGGCTTCACAGTTTGTACAAGTCATTGAACAACGCCAGGGCATCAAGATAGCCTGCATCGAAGAAATAGCTTACCGAAAAGGATTTATTTCAAAGGAACAACTGGAAGCAATGGCGCAACCCTTGCTCAAAAGTGGTTACGGTCAATACCTGATGAATGTGCTGAAGGAAAAAAACGAATAGGGGTCGTGCGAAATAAGCTGTCAGGCAGTAGCTCCGCCACAGGACGGGTGGTTTTACTACTTGTAGCTCGGCGCCCAAACCTCATCGCTTTTTGATGTATTGCCTGATTAATCCTAATTTGCGGTCGAATTCACTTCCTGAACAATACCGTACCCCTTACAGGAGTTTAATAGAACTATTTTAGTAAAACAATTTTCAACCTGGTCTTTGATAATTCAAGGCTCTGTCAGATGACGCGATTCCTGCTTACTCAGGCAGCATTGATCATTGACCACTCACCATTCACATACGATGAGTAAAATTCTTGTTACAGGCGGATGTGGCTACATCGGTTCACATACCATAGTAGACCTGGTAGAAAACGGATATGAGGTTATTTCAGTTGATAATAACTCACGTTCCACACCCCGCATTTTTGAAGGCATTGAAAAATAACCGGCAAAAGGATCAAAAACTATAAGGTAGACCTTTGCAATTTTGATGATACGTTTGCCATTTTCCAGGAAAATGAAGACATATCAGGCATCATTCATTTCGCTGCCTATAAAGCGGTAGGAGAGTCCGTGGAGCAGCCCCTAATGTATTTTGAGAACAACCTGGTATCGCTCATCAACCTGCTCAAATGCGTGCAGGAGTTCAACATTCCCCATTTTGTATTCTCTTCCTCCTGTACCGTATACGGCAACCCCGATAAGATACCGGTAACCGAAATGACGCCCCCAAACCAGCAGAATCGCCGTATGGGTATACCAAGCAAATGGGTGAGCAGATCATCAATGAATTTTCCAAAGCCAATGCCGCACAATGTGTGTTATTGCGCTATTTTAACCCAGTTGGCGCCCACCCCTCTATCTTAATTGGTGAACTGCCTATTGGCAAACCCGCCAACCTGGTACCCGCCATTACCCAAACTGCCATTGGCAAACTGCCTTTGATGCAGGTTTATGGCGATGATTATGATACCCGTGATGGCTCCTGCGTACGCGATTTTATCCATGTAAGCGATATCGCCCATGCCCATACCCTGGCCATCCAATTCCTGGAAGAAGGCAAAAGCACCAAACGCTGTGAGGTGTTTAACCTGGGCAGTGGCAATGGCTTTACCGTACTGGAAGCCATTAAAACTTTTGAAAAAGTAAGCGGTGTACACCTCAATTATGTAATAGGCCCTCGCCGCCCCGGTGATGTAATAGCCATTTATGCCAATAATGACTTTGCAGTGAAAACCCTGGGATGGAAATTAAAATATTCCCTGGAAGATATGCTCCTTACCGCCTGGAAATGGGAGCAGCGTCTCAAAACCGACGAAAAATTCTACCAGAGCAAACCCGCAGATTTAAATTAGACCGGAAGACCGCCAGTCAGTAAGTCCGAAAGAAGGAGACACTTTGCACAATAATGTATTTTCGGACTTCCGGACTTTCCGACTTTTCGGACTTATATTTGCACCACCAAATTTTGATCATGCTGAAAGAGATACAGCCCACCGGGCAAAAGATACAAGAAGTGGATTTGGCGATGGCATTGCAGAAGCTGCCCGCAAAAATCCCAATATCGTAGCCTTAACAGCCGACCTGGCAGGCTCGTTAAAACTCAATCAATTCATTAAAGAATTCCCTGAGCGTTTCGTTCAGTGCGGTATTGCCGAAGCCAATATGATTGGCATTGCTGCCGGATTAACCATTGGCGGTAAAATTCCTTACACCACTACTTTTGCCAATTTCTCTACTGGCCGTGTTTATGACCAGATCCGTCAGTCAGTAGCCTATTCCGGAAAGAATGTAAAAATATGCGCTTCTCATGCCGGTTTAACCCTGGGAGAAGATGGCGCTACCCACCAGATATTGGAAGATATTGGTATGATGAAAATGTTGCCCGGCATGACCGTGATCGTGCCTTGCGACTATAACCAAACCAAAGCAGCTACCCTGGCCATTGCCGATTACCAGGGTCCTGTATACCTCCGTTTTGGTCGTCCTGTATGGCCCATTTTTACCAAGGTAGAAGACTTTGTGATTGGTAAAGCACAGGTATTCTCCGAAGGTACCGATGTTTCCATCTTCGCTTGTGGTCACATGGTATGGAAAGCCATTGAAGCCGGCGTGATCCTCCAGGAAAAGGCATCAGCGTGGAAGTGATCAACATCCACACCATTAAGCCACTGGACACCGAAGCAGTGATCAAATCCATCAGCAAAACCAAATGCGCTGTTACTGTCGAAGAGCACAACATCATTGGTGGCCTGGGCGATTCCATTGCACAGGTAGCTGCCCGCAACCTGCCCATCCCTATTGAGTATGTGGGCACCAACGATACCTTTGGCGAAAGTGGTACCCCTACCCAATTGCTGGAAAATATGGCCTGTCTACACCACATGTCGTGGAAGCAGCCCAGAAAGTAATAAAACGTAAATAACCCTTCCAGGGTTTAACCCATATTGCAGGCCCCGGTTAAAAACCGGGGCTTTTTATTGCCTGGTACCAATCAGCTACTTTTTGTTCTCCAACCTAATAGATATTATAAAATACAACCATATGAAATAGCTGACGAGGACCTGTAGAGGACATACAGAGGACCTGACGAGGACCTGATGAGAACCAAACCCTAAGATCATGGTAGGATGATCCACATACCACCCATATAATACCCACTAAACACACCCTACATAACCACCAGGTACAGCATAGCGACTAGCTAGCCGGGAGCGGGTGTTCAGGCTATTCCAGTAGAATACGTAGAGAATATCCAGGCTATTAGCCATGCATAAAGCCCAGCTTTCCCTCCAATTCGGGATGGAGGGCAGGCAGTTTTCTCCGCTCTATTAAAAGCTGGTAAGACGGGCTATTTCTGCGAAAATGTAATGTTTATCCAAAGCCCCTTTGAGGTAATCGCGGCCTGTACTGCCGCCAGTGCCAATACGAGTACCGATCATACGGTGCACCATATTCATGTGGCGGTAACGCCAGGTACTCAGCTGCTCATCGATCTCCAGCAGGTTATTCAGCAATTGAAAGGGAAGCTGTAGAATGGGGTATCCCCGGTACAACATGATAAACAAAGCCGCCCGGCAGGCCCGGGGCTCAATCTTCTTTCCTCATTGACAGAAGCATCATCAAATACCCCATCAAAGAAAGCCTGGTTCTCCTGTTCGGCAGTGGCCAGGCTGGTTATGTAAATATGCCGGTAATCGTTCCAGAAATTTTTCGCTTCATCCACAAAAGGCATCCGCTCCAACCAGTCATTCAGCAATTCAATAAACGACCTTTCCGATTCCACTTGCCTGATGAGGTCTACCTGTTCCTGTCGCAATTGCGAAACATAATATTGCTGACCAAAACGATGTTGATATTTCAAACCCAACTTAGCTTCCAGTATCTTGAATTGCCAACTTTGAAATCCCGAAGCGGGCCGCAACATATCACGAAAATCAAGGAAGTCCATTGGCGTCATCGTTTCCATGATATCGATCTGCTGCACCAGCACTTTGAGGATAGATACCATGCGGGATAAGCGATGCACTACTGTTTGCAATTCCGGTGAGTTATCATTCACCGAAGGCTTCTTCATAATACCAGCCACAGAATCTACTTCATACAACAATTGTTTGAACCAAAGTTCATAAGCCTGGTGAATAATGATGAACAACATTTCATCATGAGCAGGTTGCTGTAACTTTTCACTTTCCGGCAACTGCGCTCCCAGTATCTTATCCAACTGCAAGTAATCGCTGTAATGTACATCCTGATGGGCCATGTGTATCTTATTATATGGACTTTTACTTTCTGTTATTCCAACCAAAAGAAGTAATCCACTATCCTAGCAAAGGAATTACCGATTGCTGACGTTTTCAAAGCAATCGATTCACTATTCACTAAACTCATATCCAATATCCTTCCTGTAATACATATCTTCAAAACTGATCTGCTGCAATACCTTCTTTGATTTATTGACAGCTCCACTGATCGTATGGTCGAAGGAAGTTACACACAATACCCTTCCACCGCTCGTCAGCACTTCATTTTCTACAGGCACTGTACCCGCATGAAATACCATACTATCAGCCGGGAAGGATTGGTTCAACCCATTGATCGGGTAACCCTTTTCATATGATCCCGGATATCCACCACTAACCGCCATAACGGTACAGGCAGCACGATCATCTTTTTCAATCCGGATGCTATCCAGCTTTCCTGTTGCTGTTGCCATTAACAGGTCAACCAGGTCTGTTTTCAATCGTGGCATCACTACTTCTGTTTCCGGATCACCCATACGGCAATTGTATTCAATGACCATTGGTTCATCTCCTACCTTTATAAGCCCTACAAATACGAACCCTTTATAGTCAATATTTTCCTTTTCAATACCCTTTACAGTGGGCTCAACCACTTTTTCAATCACCTTCTTCATAAAAGCATCATCTGCAAAAGGTACCGGACTCACCGCTCCCATTCCTCCCGTATTCAATCCCGTATCTCCTTCGCCAATACGCTTATAGTCTTTCGCTTCCGGCAGCAACACATAATTTTTGCCATCCGTTACTACAAATACACTTAGTTCAATACCATCCAGAAATTCTTCTACCACTACTTTTTACCGGCATCTCCAAACTTACTTTGCTGCAACATCAGCTCAAATTCGGCCATCGCTTCTACATGCGAATGACAGATCAATACACCTTTACCAGCTGCCAATCCATCTGCTTTCAATACGATGGGCAGAGCATGTTCCTGCAGGTAAGGTATCCCTTCCTCATAATTCGTAGCATCAAATTCACGATACCGGGCGGTAGGTATCTCGTGGCGCATCATGAACTTCTTAGCAAAAGCTTTACTGCCCTCCAATTGCGCACCATATTGCGAAGGGCCAATGATGGCAACGGATTGCAGATCCTTGTCTTTCCTGAACAAGTCTACAATACCCTTTACTAACGGCTCCTCAGGACCGACCAGCACCAAGCCAATTCCCTTGTCCAATACAAATTGCCTGATAGCGTTAAAATCCGTAACAGACATGTTAATATTGGTGCCGCACAATGCTGTTCCGGCATTGCCCGGTGCGATGTATAACTGTTGACACTTTGGACTTTGTGTAAGTTTCCAGGCCAGTGCATGCTCACGGCCTCCAGAGCCAAGGAGTAAAATATTCATAGTGTTCATGGTACATTTTAACCGCTGCGAATTTCGGGGATTCGCGGGTATTGGCGAATTTTAATTGGTGTTTGGGACGGCTGTATAGAATTTATCACTATTTTACGCCGCTATGGGTCTGGTCACCCCTACGGATGCCCACCCCCAATCTTATCCCTACAACGAATTGCTAAATCAACCCCCAACATATATGGCGCAGCCTTTAAGCGGCAAACATCCTCAGGGACTTTTCGTATTATTCTTCACTGAAATGTGGGAACGTTTCAGTTACTATGGCATGCGGGCTTTACTGGTATTATATGTAGTCAATGCCTTGCAAATGAATGATAAATACGCGCAGGATGGCGTGTACGGCAGCTATACCGGCCTTATATGGCTCACCCCTATCCTCGGGGGATACATTGCAGATCGTTTTTGGGGCAACCGCCGCTCTATCATCGTAGGCGGTTTTCTCATGGCGGTAGGCCAATTCCTGATGTTTATAAGTGCTTCCAATTACTCCAACCCCAATTTGGCCCATGCCATCATGTGGGTGGGGCTTGGCGTATTGATCATTGGAATGGGGTTTTTCAAACCAAATATCTCCACCCTGGTAGGCCAACTGTATCCGCAGGGCGACCGCCGGTTAGACTCGGCCTATACCATCTTTTATATGGGCATTAACCTGGGCGCTTTCATTGGTCCTCTCATCTGTGGCGGGTTGGGCAACCAGTATGATGAAAATGGTAAAGCCATTTTGGGCGTCTTCAAATGGGGATTCCTATCAGCAGGCTTTGCCATGTTAGTCGGAACCCTTGCCTTTATCTGGCTTAAAAATAAATACATTGTTGACCCCGAAGGCAAAGGCCTGGGTATTACGCCCAATAAACTAATGGTTAGGCCAGAGGACGAAGTCCGCAAGCCCGAAAGCACCCAATCATCCCTGGCCCAGGTAGGCTTATGGGCTGGTATAGCAGCGGCGTTGTTCCTTGGATTCATGTACCTGGGGGGCAGGATTGGATCAGCGCCTTTATTTTCAGTGTGGCGATAGCCGTATCCGGCCTGATCATTTTCGATCGTTCATTAACCCCTACTGAACGCGGAAGAATATTGGTGATCTTCATCTCTGCTTTCTTTGTGATCTTCTTCTGGGCCGCCTTTGAACAGGCCGGATCATCCTTAACCTTGTTTGCCGAAAGAAACGTGAACCGCGCTTATGTTGTCAATACCCAGTTGGGCTCAGCAATTTTGTTCCTGGTGGCATTGGCGGCTGTACTTTACTACTTCTTGCAACGGATCATGTTGATACCCGTAGAGCTGAGAAGGGTATTTGGAGGCCTGGCTATTGCCGCTATAATACTGGCTATCTACCATTACATTCAGCGTACCCCTTATAACCTAAAAGAAATTCCCGCCAGTTGGTTCAATAGCGTGAATTCAATGTGGCTCATCTTAGTAGCACCGTTCCTGAGCCAACTTTGGCAATGGATGGGCAAAAGAACATTGAACCTTCTTCACCCAAAAACAAGCACTGGGTTTATTATGCCTCGCTTTGGGTTACTTACTCATAGCTTATGGCGTAAAAGATGTTGCCGGTTCCGTTAGCATGCTTTGGTTATTGGGATTATATTTCCTTCATACCGTAGGTGAATTGTGTTTATCACCCATTGGCCTCTCACTGGTGAATAAACTGGCCCCTGCCCGTTTTACTTCCGTACTGATGGGCGTATGGTTCTTATCCAATGCTGTGGCTAATAAATTCGGTGGCAAATTAGGTGCATTGTTGCCCAGTAAAGGTCCAACCCAATTTGCAGGTTTCACCATCAATAACCTGTATGATTTCTTCATGCTGTTTGTGATCATGAGCAGCGTAGCAGCTTTGCTACTTTTCTTGCTTTCCTCATGGATGGAGAAACGCATGGGCACTGTAAAATAGCTTAATAAGAGCTCACGTATCTTCGTGGGCTCTTTTTGTATACTGTCAAAAACTACATGATTTAATTTAAACAGATCGCTATGGCGGAAAAGAAGTTCCAGCCGTTTGTTTCTCCGGAAACCAATATGGCTGAGTTCACGTTAAAATCGGTGCTAGTAGGTTCGGCCTTTGGAATTATTTTTGGTGCAGCCACCGTATACCTCGCTTTAAAAGCGGGCCTTACCGTTTCGGCATCCATACCCATTGCGGTAATGGCCATTACACTCAGTCGTTTGTTCCTGCGTACTACCATTCTTGAAAACAACATCATTCAAACAACAGGTAGTGCCGGCGAAAGCATCGCAGCCGGTGTGGTATTTACATTACCAGGCTTCCTATTCCTGAGTGAAAAAAATAGTGCCGATTATTTTAACTACTTCACCATCCTCATCCTGGCGATATTGGGCGGTATCCTCGGCACCTTAATGATGATCCCTTTAAGGAAACCATTGATCGTAAAAGAACATGAAACCTTACCCTATCCCGAAGGTACTGCTTGCGCTTCTGTACTGAAAGCAGGGGAGAAAGGGGGCGAATTCGCCAAGACAGCATTCTATGGTTTAGGTGTTGCTTTCGCTTATGCCTTCCTGCAAAAATACTGCACCTGGTGGCAGAAACACCGCGCTATTTAAGTCAGCAAACCAACAAATATTTTCCTTCAGCCCGTACCGCAGCGGAGATCACACCCGAATATTTAGGGGTGGGATATATTGTAGGCCCTAAGATCGGTGGTGTGCTCGTAGCTGGTAGTGTGCTGTGCTGGTATGTATTTATTCCTTTACTGGCCTCCCTGGTACCCGGCGATGTAGTAGCTACTCAACTGGTAAAATTAGGATACCTCAGTTCCATCACACAAGCCGGCGGCCCCGGCGCCTGGGATCCGGCCACCCATACCTTCGGTGATTTCGCTACCGCCCTCTACCGCGCCTATGTGCGCCAGGTAGGTGCAGGCGCTGTAGCTGCTGGCGGTTTCATTACCCTTATCAAAACCATCCCTACCATCATTTCTTCTTTTAAAGGAAGCCTCGGCTCTTTGAAAGGTGGTGCCTCCACCGAAGCAGTAAAACGTACCGACCGCGACCTTTCCCTGAAAGTGGTAGGTATTGGTAGTTTGCTGATGATTGCACTGATCTCCATTTTACCACAACTGCCCGGTACAGGATTTGGCAGCAAATTATTGATCGGTATACTGGTGGTTATTTTCGGAGCATTCTTTGTTACCGTTTCTTCCCGCATTGTAGGATTGATCGGCTCTTCCAATAACCCCATCAGTGGTATGACCATTGCCACCCTCATGGGCACCTGCCTCGTGTTCATTGCTGTAGGTTGGACCGGTAAAGTATATGAACCCATGGCACTCGTAGTAGGCGGTCTTATTTGCATTGCCGCCGCTAATGCAGGCGCTACCTCACAGGACCTGAAAACAGGCTACCTGGTAGGCGCCACACCGAAGTTTCAACAGATCGCTTTATTTATAGGCGCTATTGTTTCTTCTGTTGCCATCGGTCTTACTGTAAAGATCCTGGATACGCCAACACAAGAAATGGTACAACAAGGAATTACCCACGCCATTGGTACCGATAAATATCCTGCGCCGCAGGGAACCCTGATGGCCACCCTCATCAAGGGGATCTTATCCTTTAACCTCGATTGGCAATTTGTACTCGTAGGCGTTGCCATTGCCATCATGATGGAATTGTGCGGTATCAAAGCCCTGTCATTTGCCATTGGTATTTACCTGCCCCTGGCTACCACTTTGCCTATCTTTATTGGTGGTGCTATCCGAGGTTTTGTTGATTATAAACACAAGAAACGTGGCGAAGCCGTTGCAGCTGAGGAAGAAGACCTTCGTAAAGGCAACCTCTTTGCTACCGGCCTGGTGGCAGGTGGCGCACTGGCAGGTGTTATTGTAGCATTCCTTTCCTCCAGCGACAAGATCAGTGCAGGACTGGCAAAGATCAATATGGAACATGGATTGATAGATAAAATGGGAGAAAATAAATACTTCCTGATGGGTGTAGTGTTCTTTGCCCTCATGGCCTTTATCTTATACAGAGTGGGTATGCAAAAGAACCCGGTCGATACAACAACTAAACCGTAAGTATAAGATCATAATAATATTCCTTTCACGAAAAAGCCACGGACCTTCTCAAAAGTCCGTGGCTTTTTATTTTAAATAGCTCTTATCATTCTTTTATTATTACGGTCAAAGGAGCCCCACCGAAAAGCAAAGCTTGTCCTGCTCCGCAGGAAGATTCCGATTGCCGGTACGCGAAGCAAAAGGGCTCTTAACTATCTTAATTCATCTTAAACGGAACAATCATTTCAAACACGGGGATGTTTACCTCGAAATGTGCCTTGCTGTGGAGGTTTTCCATGAGGTAGATGCCATACATCTTACCCATTTCACTGCGGAGGTTGCAACCACTTACATATTGGTACCGTTCGCCGGGTTGGAGGGAGGGCTGAACGCCTACTACCCCTTCGCCTTCTACTTCACGCGTACTTCCATTACTGTCTACAATGTACCAGTGGCGGCGATGGAGCTTTACGGGGAAACTATTATGATTTTCAATGGTAATGCGGTAGGCAAACATGTATTCTCCGGACACCGGATTGAGTAATCCGGCTGGTAGAAAGTTTCTACGCTGATCTCAATTCCCTCGGAGATTTTAGATACCATACTATCGGTTTGCCCGTTTAAAGGTAAACAAAAATAAAGGCCGTGTGTAGTATTAGGTAAGATTTAATAGCATTTATTGCCTGTAGGTGCTAATTTTGCCCCGCTTAGAGTCGTTTTCTTCAAAAATTACCCATTTACATTAAATAATTCACTTATGAAAATAGCAGTTGCGAAAGGTGATGGTATCGGACCAGAAATCATGGAAGCAGTTTTATCAATTTTGAAGCCAACAAAGTTCCTCTCGAGTACGAAGTAGTTGAAATGGGTAAATGGGTATTCGATAAAGGTTTCTCCAATGGTATGACCCCGAAGCACAACAAACCATTGAAAGCCTCGGTATGCTGTTCAAAGGGCCCATGGAAACCCCCAAAGGAAAGGGCGTAAAAAGCGTAAACGTTACAGCCCGCAAAACCTGGAATACCTTCGCCAATAAAAGAGTATTTCAAACCCTGCATGGTGTAGACACCGTTTTCTCCAAAGCAGGTATCCCAATTGATATTACCGTTGTTCGTGAAAACATCGAAGATACCTATGGTGGTATTGAACACATGCTCACGCATGACGTAGCGCTTAGCCGTCGTTTTATTACCAAACCTGGTAGTTTACAAGTGATCCGCTATGCCTTTGAAATGGCCAAACAGAAAAAGCCAAACGCATCAGCTGCGGCCACAAAGCCAATATCATGAAGCTCACCGATGGCCTATTCCTTGAATGCTTCTATGAAGTTGCCAAAGAATATCCCGAACTGAAAGCCGATGATATTATTGTAGATGACCTCTGTATGAAAATGGTTACCCGTCCAGATCTTTTGACGTGGTAGTACTCACTAACCTCCAGGGTGATATCGTTTCCGACCTTTGTGCCGGCCTGGTAGGTGGTTTGGGTTTTGCTCCTTCGGCCAATGTGGGCGATCATATCTCCATCTTTGAAGCCGTACACGGCACCGCACCCGATATTGCTGGTAAGAATATTGCCAACCCTACGGCCCTATTATTGAGCGGCATATCAATGTTGCAACACCTGGGCTTGACAGAAAATGCAGCCATCATTGAAAATGCTTTGCTGTATACCCTCGAAAGTGGCGTTCATACCGGCGACTTTGGCGATAAGTCAAAATCATCGGTTAATACCACCCAATTTGCAGAGGCTATCATCGGCAACTTTGGCAAACAACCGGCACACAATCCCAAACCCGTTTTCCCCAATCAGCCTGGTACACCCACCCCTTTAAGCTGAAGGAAAATGCCATGATGGAGTCCAAAGAATCCGTAAATGAAAATATTGTGGGTGTAGACATGTTCATTGAAAGCAATGAACAACCCCTGTCTATTGCTACCAAATGTCAACGTCATGCAGGTGTTAAATTCAAGCTGGTCAACATTAGTAACCGCGGTACCCAGGTATGGCCAACCGGATCAGTATATACCAACCTGGTGAACGTATATAATGTGCGCTTTGAATCACTCGATGGCGAACCCTCAATCAGCAAGATATCCTTGGCCTGTATGTGAGCCTTAGCGGCAACTTCAAAATCTGCTCTTCTGAATTGCTCAACACCTGGGGTGAAAAGAAAGCCTATAGTGTGGCAGCAGGACAATAAGACGCCCAATTACATAGCATAAAACATACTTTATAGAAAGGTCTACAATCACCAGATTGTGGACCCTTTTTATGGGTTAAACACCTGCACTTAACTCTTTCAAAATATCGTAACTTACATACAAGACGAAATCCGCAAAGCGCGGAAGCATTCTGTATACTGTATTCTAAATTCTGTATTCTATTCACCATGCCTAAGCAAACACACAAATACACCAACAACGAGGTAACCGTAGTATGGAAGCCCGAACAATGCATCCATTCCAAATTATGCTGGAACGGGCTTAAGGAAGTATTTGATCCCACCAAACGACCCTGGATCAATATGCAAGGCGCTACCACCCAGCGTATCATTGATCAGGTTCGCCATTGTCCCAGTGGCGCTTTAAGTTACTACATGAATGAGGCAGCCGAAACCACCAAGGATCCTGTAGCCGAAGCCGCGCATATTGTCAAAGTAGAAGTAAGCCCCAGGGGCCCTTACCTCCTCAATACCGAGTGTATCATTCAACATGCCGATGGCCGCCAGGAAGTGAAGAAAGGCAAGGTAGCTTTATGTCGTTGTGGCTCCTCCAACAACAAGCCCTATTGCGATGGCAGGCATAAGGAAATAAACTTTGAAGGATAGGGTATTCCATCGTTTTACCGGCGTATCGTTGCAATTCTAAGAAACGCCCTACATCTAAAAATGGCAGCAAGGACAAAAGGTACTAAAAGGAAATAACCATAAATGACCATTGGGGAAGGATGCTATGTAACGATCCTTAGCACAAAGCACAAGGGGTCCACAGCTTAGATTTTCTTTGCCTTTGTATACCCATTCTTCTGCATCCACTGCATCACCTTATCCCGCTGATCGCCCTGGATGATCACTTCCCAATCCTTCACCGATCCGCCCGTACCACAAAAATTCTTGATCTTTTACCCATCTCTTCCAGGTCTTCTTCCACACCCACAAATCCTTGTACAAGTGTTACCGCTTTGCCGCCCCGGTTCTTGGTATCTAATCGTACTTTCAGCAATTGCTGGGCAGGAGGCAAAGTAGCTTGTTGTTCCCCCTCTTCTTCTTCAAACCGGAAATTGGGGTCCGTACTATATACAAACCCTTTATTATCGGGCTTATTCTTTTACTCATGCCTTAGAGATTTATTATTTAAGACGCCGCTCTATACAGTTTATCCGCCATTTCGCAAGCACAGTACTGCTAATTATCAAATCTCCAAATCACCAAATTTTCAAATTATAACAGCTTTCAAGCTCAAATCCAAGCTCTTTGCCTGGTGTATCAGCGCCCCAACGCTTATATAATCCACCCCTGTTTTGGCATAAGACTCGATATTGTCCAGGTTAATGCCTCCACTCGCTTCCGTTTCTATTTTACCATTGATCAACTTCAACGCTTCCGCCAATTGCTGCGGATTGAAATTATCCAGCATAATACGGTCAACTTTTCCAAACGCCACTACCCTTTCCACCTCGGCCAGGTTACGCGTTTCCACTTCTATTTTTAATGCCGGATTTACCTCCTGCACATATTGCCAGGCCCGCTCTATCGCTTTCTCCAACCCACCAGCATAATCAATATGATTGTCTTTGAGCATGATCATATCATACAATCCCATCCGGTGATTATACCCACCACCAATACGTACCGCTTCTTTTTCGAGCAAACGGAAATTGGGGGTTGTTTTCCTCGTATCCAGCACCTTCGTCCGGTAGTCCTTTATTTTGGAGCTGTATGTATGGGTCAATGTTGCAATACCGCTCATTCGCTGCATACAATTTAATACCAGCCGTTCACACTGTAAAATGGTATGAACCGAAGCCATTACCTCAAAGGCTGTTTCGCCAACCTGCATGGCATCGCCATCTATTTTAAAAGGGGTGAATTGCGCGCCAGGTTCTTTATACTGGAAGATCGCTGCAGCCACCTCCATGCCGGCCAGTATCCCCTCCTGTTTGATCTTTAATACGGCTTTTCCACGTGTATCAGCAGGAATACTACTTAAAGTAGAGTGATCGCCATCACCAATATCTTCGGCCAGTGCTGAACTGATGAGTATATCCAATTGCTCGTCAAAAGTTAACATCAAACAAAGATAAAAAAAAAGATCCACCGCACTTTTCCCCAGCCGGCCTTCACTACATACACCTGTATTCAATCCGTTTAATCAGTATTCAATTAGCGTAATCTGCGATAAAAAGGTCCATAGCATTCCTGCTATGAACCTTCAGCTATTTTCAGGGATCAATGAATTTATTCAACTAATTCGAAGCCCATTTCCTGTACTACTTGTTGCTCACCCTTCTGCTTCATAAAAACTTCGTACGGTAATTGCCATTGCTCGTTTGCAAAGTGCCTACACAGAACAATGAACCGTCCTTATTCTCACCCCGGTGTTTGATCTGGAAGTTTTTTACCTTATTGCTGGCAAAAAAATCTTTCAGGATCATTTCAGCCTGGCTTTTACTGTAATTATCACTTTTTCCGGGCATGGAAATATCTACCCTGCTGTCAAAATACCGGGACAGCTGATTGGCATTGCCGCTTCGCATCGCAACAACAACATCATCAATGGAGTAGTAGAACGCAGTGAATGAGACCAGGAATAGCGAAAGAGCTATCGTCGCCAGCCTCAGATGTTTTTTCATAATTGCATCAATTTACTGTTTCAAAATTGCCAAAAACATGCCAAAGTAAGTCTACGTTGAAAAATACTAAACGCTGTGTATTACTTACCTTTGCCCCGACTTTTCCACAAATCTAACATAATCATATCGTTATATGACAGCTAGTAAAGCAATTTTAGTAATTATGGACGGCTGGGGCCTCGGTAAAGTAAAAACGCCGATGCTATCCAAAACGCACATGTTCCATTTGTAAGCTCCCTCTACACAAAATACCCAAATACCACCCTGGTCACCTGCGGCGAAGCGGTAGGATTACCCGATGGGCAAATGGGTAACAGTGAAGTGGGTCACCTGAACCTGGGTGCCGGGCGCATTGTGTACCAGGAGTTACAACGAATCAATGTGGCCGTACGCGACGGATCATTTGATAAGAATCCTGAGTTGTTAAATTCCATACAATATGCCCTCGACAATAAAAACCCCTGCACCTCCTGGGCCTCGTAAGCGATGGCGGCGTACACTCACATACCCTCCACCTCAAAGCCATTGTATCTCTCTGCGCTAAAAAGGATTGAAAGAGGTATTCATCCATGCCTTTACCGACGGACGCGATACAGATCCCAAAAGCGGTCTCGGTTATTTAAAAGACCTGCAAGACCACCTCAACAAAACAACTGGTAAAATAGCCTCCGTAAGTGGCCGTTACTATGCCATGGACCGTGATAAACGCTGGGAAAGGGTAAAACTGGCTTATGACGCACTTGTAAATGGCCAGGGTGAAAAAGCTACCGATGGCCTTGCGGCTGTTGAACAATCTTATGCCCATAATATTACTGACGAGTTTATCAAACCCACAATTATCGTTGGTCCCGATCAACAACCATTGGCTACGATCAAAGACCGCGATGCAGCCATCTGCTTTAATTTCCGTACCGACCGTTGCCGGGAGATTACCCAAGTGCTCACCCAGACGGATATACCCGAGCATGGTATGAAAAAACTGTCGCTACACTATACCACCATGACCGATTATGACAAAACCTTTAAGGACGTACATGTGGTATTTGAAAACGACAACCTGAATAATACACTGGGAGAAATATTAGCAGCCAATGGCAAAACCCAGATCCGTATTGCTGAAACAGAAAAATATCCCCACGTATCTTTCTTCTTCAGTGGTGGCCGCGAAGTTCCATTTGAAGGAGAACGTCGCATCATGATCCCCTCGCCCAAGGTGGCTACCTATGATCTCCAGCCAGAGATGAGCGCCAATGAGCTTACCGATGCCATTGTTCCGGAAATTGAAAAAGAAACAGCCGATTTCATTTGCCTCAACTATGCCAATGCCGATATGGTGGGCCATACAGGTATTTGGGAAGCCGCCATTAAGGCCGTACAAACAGTCGACAAATGCGTGGAGCGTGTAGTGACCGCCGCCCTGGACCATGGATATACCGTTTTCCTGACGGCCGACCATGGCAATGCCGATTTTATGGTCAATGAAGATGGTACCCCAATACAGCCCATACGCTCAACCTGGTACCCCTCTTTATCATCGATAAGGACTGGAAAGGCACTGTAAAGCCTGGAAAGCTGGGCGATCTGGCACCTACCATCCTCACGAAAATGGGCCTCCCATTCCACCTGAAATGACCGGAGAAGTATTGATCGGATAATTTCCCATCAAATACAACCGCCAAAATAAAAGCAAGGCCCCGGAATCCGGGGCTTTGCTTTCACCCATAGCTCCTGTCAAAAGCAGGCAGGGAGGTAATTTCGGCCCTGGATAAGTTGCACAGCATCAATCTTCCCCGTCCATCTGGGAACCTATCGCCTGAATCACCCTCACCCCGCACCCAGCACATACCAACCAATAGGCAGGCTCCCATTCCAATTACCGATCCATAACTTGTTCCGGTAATGCGGCATTCTACCACCACCAAGATCCGCTGCTGATACAAGTCAAAATCAATCTTGACCAGCATTATTTTTCCACGGTACGCAGCTTTTACTGCTGGAAATTGTCTAAATTACAGGGCAACCAAACGGTTTATATGACCGAAGACGCCATTTTACAAGGCTGTTTACAAAACAATACAACTGCCCAACGGGAATTGTACCAACGGTATAGCCCAAAGATGTTGTCTGTTTGTTACAGGTTTGCCCACAACCGGGAGGATGCAGAGGATATGTTGCAGGAAGGTTTTATCAAAGTATTCTCACAAATTCACACCTTCCAAAATAAAGGCGCTTTTGAAGGCTGGATACGCCGGATCATTGTTCATACCTGCATCAACCACCTAAAGAAAAATAAGAAGTTTAATGAAAGTGTGGATATTATTCACGCCACCACTATCCAGGTACGGGAAGAATCTGTCCCGTCCATTGTACAGGCCAAGCAGGTTGTTGAATGCATCCGCATCTTGCCCATAGGATACCGCACCGTATTGAACTTATATGCTGTAGAAGGATATTCGCACAAAGAGATCGCAGAAATGCTCGACATAGAAGAAAGCACCAGCCGCTCCCAATATACAAGAGCCCGGCAAATGCTGGAAGATATACTGGTTAAAAAGAAAATCATCCAAAAGCCTAAAGAAAAGATCAGCTGGCTTGGAATGGCCTCGGGACAGTGATAGTTTAAATACCCTGATTGTTGCTATGAAACTAATCCTTTGAAAAACACATACCCGTACAAACACCAACGATTATGGAGCGCGGTTACTATATTGATGAATTTGACGAGCTGATAAAGCAAAAAGCTGATCAATACAAAATGTATCCTTCCGACCAGGTGTGGAAGGGAATCAACCGTTCATTGCATACCCGCAAAAATGGTACTGGCTTAGTTTCCTCATTTTTGTTTCCGGTATCAGTTATTACGCCATCGTTCAATTGTTCACTCCATCATCTGATAATAAAAACCTTCTGCCAATAACAACCCTGCCACTCAGATCGCCGCATCCAATAAAAGCACCAACAATACTGGCAAACCTGCAGTGGTGGTTCCATTCTACGCCCAGGTAACCCAGCGCGATGCACACAGCAATCAAACAGGTGCACCACGCTCTTTTGTATTGAATCCTGAAAAGTTCACTACAGAAGAAACAACCAACAGCATGGTGCCTACCATCGTTACCATTCAGAACATCGACGCCAAAGCTGAAGCCAATAAAGATAATACCGATAACGAGGCCGAAGAACCCACTGGGCGTTCTGGCAAAACACCATCCGCCAAAACATTATTAGCCGACCGGCTCACTGCCGTCATCCCGGCACATGATAACAACATCAGGGCTTCTATTGAAAATACGCCACTGATCATCTTTAGTGAGCCTTCATTGGCTGCTCCGCCTGAAGCCGAACAAAAAACAGCCATTGCACCAAAAGCAGTTATCCCTGATCCAGGCGCTGCCGAAGACGAAGCAAGGATCAATTGGCTACAGCAATTTGCAGTATACAATCTCACTGTTCCCAAAATGAAGCGTTTGAGCTGGCAACTGGCTTTTGCCCCTACCATGAACTACCGGAAATTGATTGGTAGCGATGCTTCCATTCCCTCTGATATCAAAAATGTACCCATTGCCCAAAATGTAGCAGGCGACCCCAATAAACTGGTCAATCATAAACCTGCCCTGGGTTTTGAACTTGGCTCTCATTTTCTGTATGCCCTGAACAAGGATTTCCAGGTGAAGGCCGGCGTTCAGTTTAATTATTCCCGCTATGCCATCCAGGCTTATGGCTCCTATGCTTCCGATGTAGCCACCATTGCATTGAACAATTCAAATGGCCGGGGAAACGATTCTCTGACCAACTATACCCGCATCCGTAACTTTGGCGGTGATGTATCTGAAAACTTACAAAACCAATACTTCCAACTCTCCCTACCCGTAGGATTTGAACTACGCGTCCTGGGCGCAGGCAAAATACAGATAGGAATGGCAGGAACAGTACAGCCTACCTACCTGATCAACCGGCAAACTTACCTGATCACTACCGACTATAAGAACTATACCAAAGAACCCTCCCTCGTAAGACGATGGAACCTTAATACCGGTGCAGAAATTTACCTCGCCTATAAATCAGGCGATCTTAAATGGCAAGTGGGGCCCCAGTTCCGCTATCAGCTCTTTTCCAGCTATGTTAAAGAATACCCCATCCGGGAATACCTGATGGAATATGGTATTAAGATAGCCGTAACCAAAACTATCCGCTAAGGTATATACACAATTATGGTGAAAAGCTGCCGTTATACACAACAGCAGCCTTTCATTTTTCATCTATTTACCAAACATGAAGTTATTCCCGGCCTTATTTGTTATACTGCTTATCATCTCTTGTAAAAACAACAATAGCCAGCCGGCCAGCAATACCCAGCCATCGGGTACAGATTCCACCTCCCAGGATTCTACCACAGCTTATATACCCTTACTAGACCTCCTCTGTCAGGATCTGACACGTGTGGACTCCTTTGCGGGTGGTATCCTTAAAAAAGCACCCTCAGGGATAAAACCGACTCCCTGTTTATAAAACCAGCCGAATTTCGCCAGGCCGCCGCAGCCTTCTTATTGCCTGAACTGGAAGCCACCTCCTTCCGCCGGTCCTTTACCGAAAACTCCATCATAGACGAAACCACCGGGCAGATACAGTTTATATACACCCCTAATTATGCTGACATTGCCTTGCGTAATGTGGTGGCCTATATCACTCCCACTTCCTCAGGTCGCCACCAGGTAAGCAGGATTTACCTGGAAAAACAATCCATGGCAGGCGATACCCTCCTACAACAAAAGCTCACCTGGAAAATCCGCCAATATTGCTATATTATTACAATCCGCCAGCCTAAAAGGGCCCCTCCACCACCAGCATTGAAAAACTGATATGGGATCCTGAGCATTTCGAGGATTAACCAACGCAATCCATATTTATGAGCTTAATCAGTAAACACCCTGTTCGCAAAATCTCCAAAAATCTGTGTAATCCGCATTCTCAATCCGCGTAATCTGTGATTCTATTCACTAATTTGCACCCTGCCCTAAGGCGTGGCAGATCAGCTATGACGGCACAGGAATTTCAACATATTGCACATACCATCCCGGTCAACCCAGGTATTTACAAATACTACGATGCACAGAATACCCTCTTATATGTAGGTAAAGCCAAAAGTCTGCGTAAACGAGTGAGTTCTTACTTTGTCAAGACCTTTACCTCCTATAAAACCCATGAGCTGGTACAGCGCATTCATCACATCGAATTTACCATTGTAGATTCCGAGCAGGATGCCTTTTTGCTGGAAAATTCCTGATCAAACAGTTTCAGCCCCGGTACAATATCAACCTTAAAGACGATAAGACCTATCCCTATATCGTTATTAAGAAAGAACCCTTTCCCCGAATTTTCCTTACCCGTACCGTAATAGCCGATGGGTCCGAATACCTGGGTCCTTTCACCTCAGTGGGTAGGGTACGGGAACTGCTTGCTTTTATTCGCAACAATATCCCCTTGCGCACCTGTAAACTCAACCTTACTGATAACAACATACAAAAGAAAAATTCAAAGTATGCCTGGAATACCACCTGGGCAATTGTAAAGGCCCCTGTGAAGGATTGCAAACTGCCGAAGATTACCGCGATGGCCTTCAACAGATCAGGAATATCCTGAAAGGCAATCTTACCCCAGTTATCCAGCATTTTAAAGAGGAAATGAAAGCCGCTGCTTCTCAACTGGCCTTTGAACGGGCCGAGATCATCCGTAAAAACTGGACCACCTCGAACAATACCAGGCCAAATCCATCATCACCACCAACAGGCTCACCAATGTAGACGTGTTTTCCCTGTTGCGCGATGGCGATCAAGCCTACGTCAACTACCTGATGGTCGAAAATGGCACCATCGTTCAAACCCATACCTCCCAATTGGAAACCCACCTGGATGAACCAGATGAGGAAGTATTGTCTTTTGCCATTGCCCAGCTACGCAGCACCTTCAATAGCCTGGCCCATGAGATCGTAGTGCCATTTGAGGTGGAATATTCCGAAACCAATATTATCCTTACCATTCCCAAAGGAGGCGATAAAAAGAAACTACTTGAACTGTCGGAGAAGAATGTCAACTATTTTAAAGAAGAACTAAAGCGGAAAAAGATCCTGCGCCTGGAAGGTAAGGACGATTGGGAACGCAAAGAAGTATTGTACCAATTGCAGGAAGACCTACAGTTGTCCGAAGCCCCCATCCATATTGAATGTTTCGATAACTCCAACTTCCAGGGTAGCTATCCTGTTTCGGCCATGGTTTGTTTCAAAGATGGCATCCCCAGCAAAAAAGACTACCGTCATTATAATGTGAAGACCGTACAAGGCATCAACGACTTTGCCACCATGAAAGAGGTAGTATACAGGCGGTATAAAAGATTGCAGGACGAAAACCAATCCTTCCCCCAATTGGTGATTATCGATGGTGGCAAGGGCCAGTTGGGCGCCGCCCTGGAAAGTATTGAGGAATTGGGCCTACAAGGTACCATGACCCTGGTAGGATTGGCCAAAAATGAAGAGGAGATCTTTTTCCCTGGCGACCAGGAATCTGTAAAACTCCCCTATAATAGTGAAAGCCTCAAATTGATTCGCCGCATCCGCGATGAAGTACACCGGTTTGGCATCACTTTCCACCGCCAGAAACGCAGCAAAGGCACCTTTAAAAATGAATTGGAGCAGATCAAAGGCATCGGCAAAAACACTGCCGATCAGCTGCTGAAGGAGTTTAAATCGGTAAAACGTATCAAGGAACTACCCGAAGAAGAATTGATAAAATCTGTTGGCGCCTCCAAAGCCAGGCTCATTCGGGATCATTTTTCCGGCACCAACCAGCCTACTGATACCCCGCCTTTGAACCCTTAGCAGCCAACACCTTTACCTTAAATAGTAGCGAAGCAGCCTGCTAAAAATTAATGCATTCCTGATCCTAAAAATCCCACCAATCATGGTCCAGACAAAGAAGGCCCGCCCTTAACAGAGCCGGCCATGCTAACCTATAAAAAACACCTAAGTAAGTACCAGATTGATTAGTTATTGCGCTTTTTCCTGCCTTTGTTGCCGGCGCTCCATCAGTTCCTTTTGCAAAACAGTACCAAAGTCTTTCTCGGCCTTGAAAAAGGCATTTACCTTTCGGCCGAAAGGGCCTTTGTGAATTCACCATTGTACTTTTTGCGGATATTTAGCAGCTTCTCTTCAATCTCTATTTCATCCTCTTTATTCAACCGGCCATCTACCCGCACTTTACGGATCTCTGCTGCGTATTTATTGTAAATAGGCCAAAAACGCTGCGCCTCTTCAGTAGACAGGTTCAGTTTTTGCGTGAGGTAGGCGATCTTTAACGCTTCCACCCTTCCCCTTGATTTTTCTTATCATCGCCTTCATCCTGCGCCAGCACAGCCGAACCAATGGTTAAGAAAAGGGTTGCTATTAATAATAACTTTTTCATGATCGTAATAAAATTAGTTCGTACCAGTTTGATTGGTGAGCAGGTTTTGTTCAACGTATTTCTGGATTTCTTCATCTGATACATTTTGTAGCAGATCACGCACATCACTGACATCCAGTTCCGGCCTGCCATTAGACGCTAATAAATCAACAGGCACTGCTACAGTTGTATTCTCCAGATAGCTCTGCAGCTCTTCTTCAGAGATATTTGCCACTTTGGCTGTTACAGGATTCTTCGAGACAGTCCCTTGTTTGCCGGTAAACCACCAGGCAGCCATCACCACCAGGCCTAGTACAGCAGCAGCACTGGCATAACGAATCAACTTACGCCCGAAATGGATGGAGACTACTTTAGCAGGCACTCCCTCCCTTGTTACCCGGCTCAATATCTGGTCGGGTAACCCTTCAAAGTAACCGGCAGGCGCCTCAAAAACAGGTTTATTCCGGATTGCTGCCAGTACAGGCGGCAGGTTTTCCAACTCTTCATTCACAAAATCAATGGCCTTGGCGCCCGAAATTGCATGTTCCGTAAGTTCAGTAAAATAACCGACAGGAGCTTCAAAAGGTAGTTTTTATCCAGCTTGCTCAATAAGGGAGAAAGTAGAGATAACTCTTCCCCCACAGTCAGCGTACTATCCATTGACTTTACCCGCATCAGTAGGTTATCAGCCAGTTGATCGAAGTAACCGGCCGGCACCGAATAAGGGTTGCTACCTGCTTGTCCCAATAGCGACAAAGCAGGTGCTTCATCCCCAGCCCTGATCCGCTCCATTACCTGTGCAGCCAGGTCGGCAAAATAGCCGGGTGGCGCCTGATAAAGCAATACCCGGTTGATCCGGGCCACCTCGGGACTGATTGCCTGTAACTCGTTTAATATGTTGACACTGTGATCCATGAGTTCAATATGAGACCTTTTTTGTTAATGGAAGTTTAATGGTTCAGTATATAATCCTCAATTTTTTTACCGCATGGTGGTAAGAGGCTTTTAATGCACCCTCCGAGGTTTCTAATACTTTGGACATTTCTTCATAAGGCATTTCGTCATAATACCGCAAGCTAAATACAATTCTCTGCTTTTCAGGCAGTTGCTGGATAGCCAATTGCAGCTTCCATTCCAATTTGGAGGCATCAAAATGCTTATCGGCCTTGATCTTGTTTTCCAGCCCGCTTTCCACGTCGCCCAGGGGCACTGCAGCCCGTTTTTCTGTTGCTCCAGGAAAGTGAGACATTCATTTGTCGCAATCCGGTAAAGCCAGGTATAGAGTTGTGAATCTTCTCTGAAATTCTCCAATGCATTCCATACCCGGATGAACACGTTTTGTAACACATCATTGGCATCTTCATGATCAATCACCATACGACGTACATGCCAGTAAAGCTTTTCCTGGTATTTCTTGATAATGGATGTATAGGCGCTTTCTTTGGTAGCAGGATCCCTGAATTGAACCAGCAACTCACTGTCTTGAGTAGTAACCGCCATAGGTTAGCATTTATGGTTGGTTAGTAATATGAATTCGATTAAAATTAACCCATTTGGTTTAAAACGTACAGATACTTTAAGAAAGTATTTGCATACCTTACACGTGGTAAGCGGGTTCTACATGAAGCGCAGAGAACCCGCTCCAGGTAAGAGATACAAAGATTGCACCCCAACCCAAACAACATCCCGGGATCGTATGTTATTCAAAGCTAATCCGGCGCTTAACTGCTACTTTACCTTGATCCCTTTTTGTTCTGGTACCTTTTTTGCCTGATGACTCCCTAACCTGGTGATGCACAAAAAATGTTTGAAATAAACTGGACAAAACAATTATCAGTGATATCGAACGTTAGTGCAACAGCAGGCAACCGCAATTCTCAAAAGATCGATCTCAGCCGAAGTAGTAGTGAAGGCAACTGCAACAGAATTCACAGATGTTGAAAAAATACTGTTCTGGTAAGGGTTACACTTTGTTAATTCGGATTATTTGCATCAATTTTGCAGGCATTATATTCATATCCAAAAATCTGACCTTTTAAAATGGGCTTATTCAACTTTTTTACCCAGGAGATTGCCATAGACCTGGGTACAGCCAATACCCTCATTATCCATAACGATGAAGTTGTAGTAAATGAACCAAGCATCGTTGCCCTGGATCGAAATAACCCCAAAACCGTACTGGCAGTAGGTAAGCGTGCCTTAATGATGCACGAGAAAACCCATGAAAGTATCCGCACAGTTCGCCCATTGAAGGATGGTGTAATTGCCGATTTTAATGCCGCCGAACTCATGATTCGGGAGATGATCAAAATGATCTATCCCAAAAACCTTTGTTTCCCCGAGCTGGCGCATGATGATATGCATCCCTTCCAGCATCACCGAAGTAGAAAAACGCGCTGTTCGCGATAGTGCCGAACAGGCAGGCGCCAAAGAAGTATACCTTTTACACGAACCAATGGCAGCGGCACTGGGTATCGGAATTGACGTGGAAGAACCCGTTGGTAACATGATCATCGACATTGGCGGTGGTACTACCGGTATTACCGTAATAGCCCTGGCAGGTATCGTTTGTGACCAAAGTATCCGTATCGCTGGTGACGAATTTACCGCCGATATCATGGAAGCCTTACGCCGTTACCATAGCTTACTCATCGGTGAGCGCACCGCCGAGCAGATCAAGATCAATATCGGCGCCGCCATGAAAGACCTCGACAACCCACCCGATGATATCCCCGTTAATGGCCGTGACCTTGTAACCGGTATCCCCAAACAGATCATGGTAAGCTACCAGGAAATTGCCGAAGCACTGGATAAAAGCATCTTCAAGATCGAAGAGGCCATCCTGAAAGCCCTGGAAATGACCCCTCCCGAACTGGCAGCAGATATCTACCGCCGTGGTCTATACCTCACCGGCGGCGGCGCTTTACTGCGCGGCCTGGATAAAAGACTTAGCCAAAAGATCAAATTACCGGTACATGTGGCCGACGATCCCCTGAAAAGCGTGGTACGCGGCACCGGTCTGGCTTTAAAGAACTATGAACACTATCCATTTGTAATGCGATAATAGGTGAAAAGCTGATAGGTGAACGGGAAAGGCATTTTTTGCCAGCTTTCAACTTATCGACCTTTAACCTTTCAATTGAAAAACTCTACATCAGGTGCGTAATATTTTCCTCTTCATCAGAAGGTACTTTAACTTCCTGTTCTTCATGGTGATGCAACTGGTGGCATTGTATATCCTGTTCCATTACAATCGCTTCCATGAAGCTGCCTTTATGGGCGTAGCCAATGAGGTAACAGGCCGGATCAATGAAAAATACAACAACATTGAGTATTACTTTAAGCTCAAAAAAGACCAACGAAGCCCTGGTAAAGGAAAATGAGCAACTACGCAACCAGTTACGTCAGAATTTCGAAGGTCCCGATACCACCCAACGCATTCAACAGGACACCATTGCCTATGATACCCTGGGCCACTATCGCAAATACCTTTTCCGCGCTGCCAAGGTGATCAATAACTCAGTTAATTTCCAAAATAACTACTTTACCATCCATCGCGGCGAAAATCAAGGCATTAAAGAGATATGGGCGTTCTCAGCCCCTCCGGCGTGGCCGGTACCGTCGTCTTTACCAGTAAGAACATGGCTGTTGTTATGAGCTTACTCCACAGCCAGAGCCGCCAAAGCGGTAAACTGAAAAAGAGCGGTGAAACAGGCCAGATCTTTTGGGATGGCCTCAACCCTTCTTACCTCACCATGACCAACCTGCCCAAAAGTATGCAGGTGAATAAAGGAGATACCATTATTACCAGCCAATACTCCAGCCGCTATCCCCAGGGAGTCATGATCGGTACAGTAGCAGAAATAGTGGACGACAAATCCAGTAATTTCTACACCCTTAAATTGAAAACAGCCACCGACTTCTATAACTTAGAGCATGCAACCGTAGTAGAAAACCTGCAAAAGGATGAGCAAAAAAGCTGGAGGATCAAATAAAAACCAATGAGTGATCTAGTTAAAAATATAATCCGCTTCGCTTTATTCATATTCATCCAGGTGTATGTATTATTTCAAATACCTCCCATACACCGCTTTGTAGTACCGTATATCTATTTTCTATACATCCTGTGGTTGCCTTTCAGGATCTCCCGCGGAACCTTAACCCTGGTGGGTTTTCTTTTGGTCTTACACTCGACTTTTTACCAGCACTCCAGGCCTGCACGCCGCCCCTTGTGTATTGATTGCCTACCTCCGCCCTTTTCTGATCAATATCCTGATACCACAGGAAGGTGCAGAACAAAACTATAAATCGCCTTCCATTACCAGTATGGGATTAGCTCCCTATGCTACCTACATCCTTATTTTAACCTTGCTGCACAATACATGGCTTGTCATTTTGGAATGGATCCAATTTGGCTCCTTCTGGTACTTCCTCGGTAAAGTACTGGCAACTACCGGTGTCAGTTTATTGTTAATACTGATCACCGAATTACTGTTTTACCGTAAAGAAAAATTCAGGACCAATACCGCTTAACCAGTCCCTGCTATCCTATGGCGCTATTTAACCAATCACGCAGCAATATAATCCGGCTCATCTTCGTGGGTATATTCTTCATTGTATTGGTTCAACTACTCAATCTGCAGGTATTCTCAGGTAAATACCAGCAGCTGGCCATGGACAATGCCGTTTTTCCCAAAGTAAAATACCCCGATCGCGGTATCATCTTCGACCGGAAGAACAGGGCCATCCTCAACAATACCATCATGTATGACCTGGTGGTTACCCCCAACGAATCCAAACAGACTGACACTTTCAGCCTTTGTGAAATATTAGAAATCGACACCGCCGAATACAGGAAGCGAATGTTGGAAGCCCGCTTTAAGAACGGCCCTTACCGCCCTTCTATTTTTGAAGATCTGCTCACTCCCGAATTACATGCCCGCTTGGACGAAAACATCTGGAAATTCCCTGGCTTTGCCCTGGTTGAAAGGCCTGTACGCGTATATCCATTCAATGCTGCAGCCCACATCTTAGGTTATATCGGAGAAGCCGATTCCTCCATCATCAAAAGATCACGTGGATTTTACAGAATGGGTGACTATGTGGGCCGCAGTGGTTTGGAATCCTACTACGAATCTGTACTGATGGGCCAACGTGGGGTACAGTACATGATCAAAGATAATCGCAACCGCCTGGTAGGTAGCTACGAAAACGGCCGCTTTGATACATCCGCCGTCGCAGGCCGTAACCTGCGCACCTCCATCGATATGGACCTGCAGCAACTGGCCGAAAGGCTTATCAACAATAAAGTAGGCGCCGTTGTGGCCCTCGATCCTAAAACTGGCGGCATCCTCGCCATGGCCTCTGGCCCAACCTATGACCCCAACAGCCTTACCGGCCCCAATAAACAAAAGAACTATGGTCAACTGACGCTTGATGTGGCTGGCCCCTTGTTGAATAGAGCCATTCAGGGTAATTATGAACCAGGCTCTACTTTTAAACCCCTGGGCGCCCTGGTGGCCCTGGATGAAGGGGTGATCACTCCGTCTTATGGGTATCCTTGCCCCGGCCGCTATTTCGGTTGTGGACATGGTAAACCAGCCTGTACACACAGCAATCCCGGGCATGCGGCCAACCTCCGTTTAGCCATTGCCAACTCCTGTAATTCTTATTTTGTACAGGTATACAGAATGGCTGTTGACAATCCCCAATACAGGGGCGTTAAAAAGGTTATGAAAAATGGAAGGAATACATGAATGCCTTTGGCCTTGGACAACGCACGGGCGTAGACCTTACCAGCGAACTGCCTGGCCTGATTCCCGATACATCCCGCTACAATACCGTTTATCGCGGATCCTGGAACTCCTGTACCAATCTTACTTTGGGCATCGGTCAGGATATGATGCAGTCTACCCCACTCCAATTGGCCAATGCTATCTGTATCATCGCCAATAAAGGATATTATTATACCCCGCATTTTGTACAACAAATCGACGGACAAACCGCCAACGATACCATACTCAATAAATTCAAGGCTAAGCATGAAGTATTGACCCAAATTTCAGATGAAGCTTACGAAGCTGTACACAGCGGTATGCAGCAGGTAATTGAAGGCACTTCTTCCAGGGCAAAAGTACCCGGCATCACCATTTGTGGTAAAACCGGTACGGCCGAAAAATACCGTATCATCCAGGGCAAGCGCATTAAACTCGAAAACAATTCAGTATTCGTTTGCTTTGCACCCCGGGAAAATCCTAGAATTGCACTGGCCGTAGTAGTTGAAAACAGTGGCTTTGGTAATACCTGGGCCGCCCCCATTGCAGGCCTCATGCTGGAAAAATACCTGAAAGACAGTCTACCAGCCGAAAGACTGAAGGAAGTAGACAGGATAGCTCATTCCAGCCTCATGCCTTCCTATATTCCCTATCTGCAGTACATCGAAGATTCGGCCAGGGCCTCTAACTGGTTGCAACGGTACAGAGACAGCTCCGCAATAAAAAGTTCCAGCGGGAACGGACGCGACCTCCTTTTCCCAGGTCTAAAGAATCGAAATCTTCCGTGCGGCATTCACTTGGCGCTGTTATACCCGATCCCAGATTATTCATTAAAAACCTTACCGCATAAATTGGTATGAGCCAACGAAATCCTGCTATATCCAAAGGAGTTGACTGGGTCCTTATCTGGCTTTACCTGGCCCTGGTAGCCATCGGCCTGTTAAGCATTTTCTCAGTCACCTGGCGCGAAGGAGATAGTGTAGTGCAGAGCTTTATCGGATTCAAAACCGACTATAGCAAGCAATTCTATTTTTTCCTTGGCTCGCTAACACTCGGCTTGTTCATACTACTCACAGATAGTAAGTTCTTTACGGCAACCGCCAATATATGGTATGCGGTAGGTATTTTCCTGCTCTTATTGGTATTCCCCTTTCATACCGAAGTTAAAGGTACCGAGTCCATCATACGCCTGGGAGGATTTAACCTGCAGCCAGCCGAACTGATGAAAGTCTTTGTGAACCTGGCCCTGGCCAAGTACTTATCGCGGGTAGAAACAGATTTCAGCACACCCCGTTCGCACCTCATTGCATCGGCCATCATATTGGTACCTGCCGCCATTACCATTGCCCAAAAAGAAACAGGCCTCGCCCTGGTATTCTTTGCCTTCTTCCTGGTCATGTTCCGCGAAGGTTTTCCCGCTGGCTACCTGATCGCAGGTTTCTCTATCGGTGTACTGGTAGTGGCGACCCTGCTGGTAGATAAGATCATTTTAGCCCTTGTTCTTTCGGCCATTGCTGTAACCATGATCTATTTCATGCGCAAGCAGATCAAACGTCAAAGAAAATTACTCCTGTCCGTCATTGCTATATGGGGTCTAAGTATCATAACCATTGTATTTGTAGTACCCTTCCTGTTTACCAAAGTATTGCAAAAACACCAGGTAGAACGTATATTCTCCCTGATTGGTAAAGAGAACCCATATGCCAAGCTCAACACCGTAGAAGGAGAAGAAGCTCCCACTACCAGTAAAAAGACACCGACTACAACGTACGTCAAAGTAAAATTGCCATTGGTAGTGGTGGCTTTAAAGGAAAAGGGCTCCTAAAGGGTACCCAAACCCGCTTTGACTTTGTTCCGGAACAACGTACCGACTTCATATTCTGCACCATTGGTGAAGGCTTTGGTTTTTTAGGCTGCACCCTGGTATTGGGTATCTATCTCTTCCTATTACTACGGATCGTAAACATTGCCGAGCGACAGCGAAGCGTATTCAGCCGGTGTTATGCCTATGGCGTAGCCTCCGTATTTTTCTTTCATATTGCCATCAATATTTGTATGACCATAGGTTTGGCTCCCGTAATCGGTATCCCATTACCTTTTATAAGTTATGGCGGTACTTCATTGCTCACTTTCTCCACCATGTTATTCATCTTGATCCGACTTGATGCCGACAGGCAAATGGTTTTGCGATAAAAAAACTCCATGGCCCTCTTCAACCAATCCCGTAGCAATATTCTCCGGGTGATCTTCCTCGGGATATTCCTTATTATTGTAGCCCAACTGCTTAACCTGCAGGTATTCTCAGGCAAATACCAGCAATTGGCCATGGACAATGCTGTTTTTCCTAAAGTAAAATACCCCGACCGGGGCATCATCTTCGACCGGAAGAACAGGGCCATCCTTAATAACACCATCATGTATGATTTGGTAGTTACCCCTCAGGAGGCAAAACAAACAGACGTAGCTGGTATTTGTGACATATTGGGTATCGACACTGCTGAATACAGGCAGCGAATGCTGGATGCCCGCTTTAAGAATGGCCCTTACCGCCCGTCTATTTTTGAAGACCTGCTCACACCCGAATTACATGCCCGTCTGGAAGAGAGTATCTGGCAGTTCCCTGGCTTTGCCCTCGTAGAACGGCCAGTTCGCACCTACCCATTCAATGCCGCCGCCCAAATCCTGGGATATATCGGCGAAGCCGATTCAATGATCATCAAACGTTCACGTGGCTATTATAGAATGGGTGATTATACAGGTATAAGTGGATTGGAATCTTACTATGAATCGGTTTTGATGGGCCAGCGCGGGGTACAACACATGATCAAGGACAACCGCAACCGCCTGGTAGGTAGCTATGAAAACGGCCAATTTGATACAGCCGCTATTGCTGGCCGTAACTTGCACACCTATATCGACATGGAACTGCAGCAACTGGCCGAAAAACTCATCGACCATAAATTGGGTGCAGTGGTAGCCCTGGATCCAAAAACAGGCGGCATCCTGGCCATGGCCTCTGGACCTACCTATGATCCCAACAGCCTTACCGGTCCCAATAAACAAAAGAATTATAGTCACCTGGCGTTGGATGTAGCTAGCCCCTTGTTTAACCGGGCTATTAAAGGACAGTATCCTGCCGGATCAGCGTACAAGCCTTTAGGTGCTCTCGTAGCTCTGGAAGAAGGGCTTATTACACCTGCCAGCGGCTATGATTGCCATGGAGCCTATTTTGGGTGTAACAGACCTGTTAAGTGCATGGAAAAATGGGCCGGCCATGCCACCAACCTACGCCAGGCCATTGCCTGGTCCTGTAACTCCTTTTTTTCTGAAGTGCTCAAAAAAACGATCGACAATCCCCAATACCACGATGCCCGGAAAGGGCTTACCAAATGGAAAGAATATATGACCGCATTTGGATTGGGCCATCGCATAGGGGTTGATCTGCCCAGCGAAGACGGAGGTAATATTCCCGATACCAGCCAATACGATAAAGAATATCGCGGATCATGGAACTCCTGTACGATGACCGGCGGTGGCCTCGGCATTGGCCAGGATAAAATGACCATCACGCCTTTGCAAATGGCCAATGCCATGTGTATTGTAGCCAATAAGGGATTCTATTATATCCCTCATTTTGTAAAATCGCTGGAAGCCGAAACCGTTAAAGACACAGCTTTGCTGAAAAATACCGCACCAAACACGAAGTACTTACCCATATTCCTGACAATGTATATGAAGTGGTGATCAGCGGGATGCAGGATGTGGTAGACCTGGGAACAGCCAGGGTGGCCAGGATACCCGGTATTAATATCTGCGCCAAAACCGGTACGGCCCAAAACAAAATGGTATTGGATGGGAAGGTGATTGAGCTGAAAGACAATTCTATGTTTGTGTGTTTTGCCCCCGTGAAAATCCTACCATTGCCGTGGCGGTAGTGATCCAGAATGGGGGCACAGGTGCTGCCTATGCAGCACCCATCGCTTCTTTAATGGTTGAAAAATATTTAACCGATACCTTAAGAACCGAGCGGCTCAAAGAAGTGGACCGCCTTGCAGGCACAAACCTCCTTCCTTTTTACCTGCCAAGGTTACAATACAAGGAAGATTCATTACGCGCCAGAAGGTGGTTTAAAATGACGAATGACAGCAATTATATTCGCAAATACACCACCAGGCGCTAAATCGTACTACAATAAAAAAATACCTGCAACTTTGCAGGATGAAAATCATTCCACTTAGCGAAGGCACTTTCACAATCGACAAATCAAAGCTGTTCGTACCTTTTGATCTCTCTTCGGATGAGTTGCAACAAAGACCCACCGGCAGTTTACTGGTAGAAGTACAGCCATTTGTGGTGATTACTTCTGAAGATGTGCTGCTGCTGGATACAGGTCTGGGATTCACCACAGCATCCGGCAAACTTCAGCTTCATGAAAACCTGATCACTAATGGCATTAATCCTTCCGAGATCACAAAAGTATTAATGACCCATCTTCATAAAGATCATGCAGGTGGTGTGAGCAATCCCGATTTCACCTCGGCCCTGTTGAGCTTTCCACAGGCTAAATATTATATCCAACGAAAGGAATTTGAATTTGCCTTCGAGAAAGGCTTTCCATCCTACATACCTGAAGAGCTTGAATCACTACGTAATGCCCCACAGGTTACCTGGCTGGATGGCAATGGAGTTATTGATGGATACATCAAATATGAAATTACAGCGGCTCATAGCCCCTGGCACCAGGTATATTGGATAGTAGATGGTGGCGAAAAGGTGTTTTTGGCGGTGATGATGCCCCTCAACTACAGCAAATGCGCAGCCGCTTTGTAGCTAAGTATGATTTTGATGGTAAGAAATGTATGGAATTGCGTCAGCAATGGTGGAAACAGGGAGAAGAAGAGAAATGGACCTTTCTTTTTATCATGATGTAAAGAATCCAGTATGGCGTTTTTAGAGTACATGAGCGCGTAATAAATGATAGTGAATTCCGCAATTATATCTCGTAAAAACCACAATGATATATGATAAATGGATATAATAAAAAAGGGGCCCGGATAGAAATCCAGCCCCGTTTTTAAAATCCAATATCCTATGAAAAACCATTGTAAAAATAGTGAATCATACCCACAAAACAATACCTGATAGTGGGTATTTTAAAAAAAAATTGTCTCCAGGATTGCCCAGAATTGTCCTCATTTTTAGGGGTTACGTACTTCCTGTAATTAAAAAGAAAAGGCACCGTAAAACTACGGTGCCTCAATTAAATATTATCATTAAATTTAATAGGACCAGAGATCTTGTTCATAATTAAAGATCTTCTCCCGGATGTTTTCGCCTTCCAGCAAAGCAAGGATCGGGTCTTTAATGTATGATTTAATGAATTCGTCGTTCGGATTACTGATCGTAGATTTAATAATCCGGCTGGCGAACATCCGGCTTTCAAACAATTCCTCCCAGCTCATGCGGGCGCCAAAGTTTTTACCATTATACACTTCATGTTTGGCAAAAATAGGCCGCAGATCGGGATAGTAGATCAAAAAACAGGCGTTACGTCACGGAAAGATCCGTCTTCATTCGTTACTGTTTTCAGGGGAGCTATACCCAGGATCCGCACATGCATTCTGGAAGACTCCTTGTCAAATACCCAGTCTTCCTTGATCCAATATCTTTCAACTTTATCGGGATTAAATTCCTCGATGATGGTTGTATCCCTCATGATGCCTTTAGAACCATCTGGATCCTGATTAAGATCGGGTACAGAAATGATCCTTGGCTTGGCAACCAGCTGTTCAGAAATCTGGCTGTAGGTCATGGGAGTGGTAAACCGGTCATCTTCGGAAGAGAAGGCAGTAATGCTGTCGTTTTTAATGGCGGCCAGCAAAATATTAATGAACCGTTGGTTACCCTGGTCACCATCTGCCTTGTAAATAAAAGGCAGGTTCATTTTTCGTGTACATCGATCTCTCTCCATACACGCTGCAGATAAGCCGCATCATCTTCGCGAATGTGCTCATAGCTAAGGGAATCCGGTCTTTCACCAGGTTCCGCTCAATGGCATTGTCATTGCGCAATGACCGCTTTATGGTAGCCAATTTTATTTCCGCAGGAGGAGCCGCCGGCTTAACAGTATCCACCTTGGGAGGTGCAATGGCTGCTGCATTGTTCTCAGCATTGTTATTCCTGCTGGCATTACCACCTTTAGGCTTAGTAGCAGCTGCCCGCTTTTAGCTGGCCTGTTAGGCTTTTTCACCTGCGCATCGACTTCAACAGTAGCAAATGCCATCACTGTGAGCAACAAACACAATTTGATAATACGGTTCTTCATTATCCCTGTTGTTTAAAATGTTATTATTTAAGCGTGAACTGCAAACCTGGGATCTCTTGTTGCCTTCCATCAGGACCAATAACATTGATCTGATCAAAGAATACACGTGTACCAGGGCCAGTACGGCCGATCAGCGCTTCTGCAGCTCCCGACCAGCGGTTACCAGTGTTTACCTTTTCGTCATAGATCTGGATGGGACCACCTACTGCACCTACCCGGTAGCTCACTACCTTATAAGGAGCTTCGAAGTCAGAATCCAGTTTTGCAATCACAGCGCCAATGGCTTTCAGCTCAGCAGAAGAAATATTACCGCCTTTTTAGCACCTACAAAGGCTGTAGGAGGAGGCAGGAATTTAACCCGCATAGGGAACTCAAATGGCTTACCGTCGGCAACTACAGTGATCTTAGCCAAACCAGGAGCAGTGGGCTTGATAAAGTAGCTATCGCCACTTTTTCTGTTAACCGGGGCTCCACCAGAGAAACTAACTCTTACTTTTTCGCTACCTACACTACCACCAGAAATGGTGAGCGGGTTTTCAACGCCTACATACAGTACGTTCATTTTTTCCAGGAACACAGAAGCTCCTGAAGGAACACCTACTGTATAGTTGAGTTTCTTATTAACAGTGGCTATAGAGCCATCAGGTTTAGCATACTCAATACGAACGTCTACACCATGGCTACCAGTACCACTGGCAGTTGTTTTGAAGACGGCAGTACCTTCGGCAGTTAATGTCTGCGCCTGACCATTGATAAATATCTTAGGTTTGGCTGCGGCACTAAATGCACCTACCCCGGCAGTGATCTCGATAGCGTCACCAGGCATGGCATAAGTAGTATTGGAAGTAGCAATAGCCTGGAACTCATCATATACGATCTTCACCGTACCAATCTGGTTGTGCAGATAATCTACCATTTGAGATTCAGAACCTTTTACATCGTTCTGAAATTTGCTCAGGATAGTTAATGCAGCTACCGTAGGCGTCATGTGAAAGTAATTGGTAGTCCAGCCTTTTGCATCATTGCTGTATTCTTTACCACTTTGACTTTTGGGCACATTCATGTTAATAGGAATTGACTTTTGGAAACCTTCAATATCCTTTTTGATCTGTGCCTGCAAAGAGGGATTGTCTTTAAATTCATCAGCATTGAGTACAGCGATCACCTGTGTTTTATAGGCGGTCAGCTTGTCGTACAATTCTTTACCTTTTCCTTCTTTGTCCATTAAAGCGGTAGGGGCATCGAGGTTGTCTTCAGAGTAATGTTCAACACCATCTTTGATCTCCAACTTGGATTTTTCTTCATATCCAGCTTGAGGTTCTCAATGTAGGTGTACAGGTCAGCAGACAGTTTTTTTTTACCTGTTCGGCTTTAGGTGCCCAAATCTCAGCTTTCGCTTTAGTTTGGGGTCCTTTAATTTTTCAGAAAAGGAAGTATAAGTAAGGTTGGTTTTCTCAGTAATTACCGCATTTGAATTGGCAATACTGGTATTTACAACTTTAAAGGCATTGAGAATCTCTGATGATACATTTAGTGCCAGCAGGGCTGTAAGCACCAAATACATCATGTTGATCATCTTCTGTCGGGGCTCTTTGGGTAGACCCATAGATTTAGGTTTTTCAGTTTAAACAATTCTTTTTAGGGAGCTTCTTTGGTTCATGGATACAGGATTTTAATAACCCTTTACTTTAGCGGCCTTGCATAGCGCTGAGCATATTGCCGTAAACTGTATTCAGGCTGCTTAAGTTGCCAGCCAGTTTGGCAATTTGTTCGTGTGCTTTCTTGGCATCATCTACGCTTCCTTTCATGGTTTGAGAAGCCTCAGCCAGGTTGCTGTAGAAGGTGTTCATCGCTTTCAGGTGGTTATTGGTATCCTGCAATTCCAGTTCATAAATAGCATTCAATGAACCTAAATTCTTGGTCAACACCTGTACCTGCTCGTGGAATTGTTTTGTACTGTCTGCAGCATGATTAAAATGCGTAATGGTAGCGGTAGCACCCTGGTAAGCATTTTTCATGGTTTCCAATGCGGCAGAAGCCTCTTTTGTTTTAGCTGAATAATCACTGGTTGCTTTTACAGCATCCGATACATCAGCAATCTTGTCAACAGAAGTGCCTAATTTCTTAAAGCCATCGCTCAATTTGCTCAGGTTAGCCGGCGTAATGTCAGCCTCCTGGAGCATTTTATCCATTTTATCCAGTGCTGGGTTTCCTGCTGATGATGCACCGCCAGCCAGTTTGGGTAATGCTTCTGCAATAGCATGCATTTCGGAACCGGGAGGGGGTAATATTGCATACACCACGAAGATAACAGCTTCAGTTATGAGGCCGGCTGTTAGGAAGAAGTCAGCAAGCGCCTGGTGAGTAATTTTTGCCAGGCACCAAAGATTACGATAGCAGCGCCCATACAAACTACTACATTCACCACTCTTTCGGTTGATTTAGAAACTCCAGCCATAATTTTAATTGTTTAAATGGTTAGAAAACGGATTTTATAGGGTTAAATTAGAGAAAACAATACTATATAGTCTTGATCGCAGTGTATAACATTGCCATCAATAACGGGTTAAGCAGCCAGAAAAGTACTCGGAAGCAGCATTTTATTTTCTCTGCATCGGAGGCAAGTCAATTACACAACGGAAGCCAATGTAAGACTTAGCAGTATCCATGTACTCGTAATTACGGGTGCTGGTTTGCAGGAAATAACCCACATCTTTCCAGCTACCGCCACGAATAACTTTACGTTTCATACGGGGAGGATCAGCGTCATCCGCATTAAAGCGAATGTCTGGGTTCATATCGTGTTGGAAGTTGTAAGCACCTTCATAATACATGGAAGAAGTCCACTCCGCCACATTACCTGCCATGCAATACAGACCGAAGTCGTTGGGCCAGTAAGCATCGGCACGTACTGTATAGAAACCACCATCTTCAGGGTAGTTACCACGGCCGGGTTTAAAGTTGGCCAGGAGACAACCCTTTTTGTTCCGGAGATAGTAGTTACCCCATGGGAACATGGATTGTGAACGGCCGCCACGGGCTGCATATTCCCACTCTGCTTCCGTAGGCAGGCGGAAATCTGATTCCGTTGGTCGCTTTTTGCTTTCGAGGAATGAATTGAGGTAATGCGTTCTCCACTCACAGAAAGCAGTAGCCTGCTTCCAGCTAACACCTACTACCGGATAATTACCGAAGGCAGGATGCGAGAAATAACGCTTGGTCATGGGCTCATTGTAAGAATAGCTGAAATCGCGTATCCAAATCAATGTATCGGGATAGATCTTCACATCTTTCTTCCTGATGAATTTGGAACGGGGAACGCCAGCATTTTCTCTTTTAGCAGCCTCCTTAAGATCGAAGGTCTCAGAGTGATATTCAAGCTTGTTGGGGTCAATTTCTTTTTACCAAAGATCCTATTCTCAGGACTCAGGATCATTTGGTCCATCTTTTCAATGGTTGCTTTGTCATTCCATTTGATGGTCTTGGCTTTCTTCCAATCAATCACAAAAACACCATCCACTTCTTTACCATATTGCAGTCGAACAGCGGCCGTGGAGTCGCGCACCCATTGTACAAACTGGCGGTATTCATTGTTGGTGATTTCAGTGGCATCCATCCAGAAGCCATTAATGGATATCTGTTTGTTCCTTGCAGTATACGCATAGTTTACATCCTCATCACTGGGTCCCATATGGAAGGTTCCAGGTGGTATGTAGACCATGCCGGGGGCTTGGTCAAATTGTACTTGGCTGCCGGAGATACACCATGAAGCTGGCCATCGCTCGGCAATCCTTTGATGACTTCCCCAGCCCACATCCTGTAGCAATGGAAAACATTGCCGCAACGGCTGTAAAGGCGGATAGGTTTTTCATTTTCATCATATTAAAGGGTATTGGGCAAAAATAATGTTTTACCGACTTCATCACAAGTTTAGAATTTATTTTTTAAAACTGCAATACAGAACTCCAGCATAGGAATAAACGATGCTTGAAACCAGATTATTGTATTCTGAAAAAGATTAAGTTTTACACATTTTCCATTAATTGGACCAATGCATCTGCCTCATTTACAGGCTGTTGGCAAGCATAGGCCTGGCACAGAAAAATAACTGTGCCGGCTGAATAAGGCTTATTGGCCAACAGGGGAAATTCCTGATTTGAGGGTTCAGAGGGAGCGGATTGAAGTACGTGGATAGGTATGAATCGTCGTAAAACATCCTCGCGAAGCATTGCAAAATTCCCGCCAATAATCGCTATCTCAGGGATAGTATAAGTAAGCGCCTGGATCATCGTTGCCCATACGCCAAATGACCCCGGATACCTACTTACTGTTTGCTGCAACAAGGCACAGATCTGAACACTTCGCTCACGCCACCCGGGTACATCAAAAATAATACCCAGGCAATAAAGGTTAATGGCCATCACTGCATTGCCCGAAGGCACAGCCCCATCATACACTTCCTTTTACGTACGATAATATCGGCCTGTCCGGTTGGTGTAAAGTAGAAAAACCCGTATCAGTCTCACTAAAATTATCAAGTACATGGGTTGTAAGGGCCCGTGCCTGCTCTAAATAGGCCTTATTGCCAGTAACCTCCTGTAGCTGCAACAATGCCTGAATAAGGCAAGAATAATCGTCCAGGAAGGCGGGATACCTGGCCACACCCTCTTTGTAAGTATGGTGAAATGCCCCATCCGGCCCCTGAAAACGTCCCAACAAAAAGCCATATTCCGTTCCGCCAGCTCCCGGTACAGATCATCTCTCAAAGCTGCAGCAGCCTTGCAATAAGCATGGTTCATAAGGGCATTCCAACCCAGCAATTGCTTATCATCCAACAAGGGCCTGATCCGCCGGTTCCTATATTGCATCAATAGGCCACGGCACCGATCCATCCGGTGCCATAACTCCTCCACGGAGAGGTGGTGTTGGGTGGCAAACACCTCCGGGGCAGTTTTAATGTTCAGTATATTCTTATGCTCCCAGTTACCCGTTTCACTTACATCATAGAATGCGCAAAACAACTCCGCATCTTTCCCAAGCAAGGCATCTACCTCCTGTTTGTCCCACACATAGTACTTTCCCTCCAACCCTTCACTATCCGCATCAAGAGCCGAATAAAAGCCAAATTCGGGCGACAGCATTTCACGTTCTGTAAAAGCAAGGGTTTGACGGATCGCCCGCTCGTATAAGGGCTTGTGGGTGAGTTGATAAGCCTCGCTTAAAACAATTACCAGCAAGGCATTATCGTACAGCATTTTTTCAAAATGAGGTACTAGCCAATCGCCGTCTGTAGCATATCGGGCAAAACCGCCCCCACCTGGTCATAGATACCGCCTTGTATCATCTTATCTAAACTTAAACAGGCTTGCTCCAGCGCAGCAGGATTTTTAGTGTAGTAGTAATGATGCAGCAGGAATTGAATAGTAAAAGTTTGGGGAAACTTGGGCGCCCGGCCAAACCCTCCCTCTTCCTGGTCGGCATTCTTCATGATGTTGGTAAACATCAGCAAAGTCTTATCCTTGCTAAAAGTAGTGGGAAGGTCAATTGCCAGCTCTGTCACCTGCTGCAGACCAAATTCATTCGATCTTACCAGGTGCTGGGTGAGGTTTTCCGCCTGGTCTTCAATGGCCTGTCGTTTATCCCGGAAGGCATTGGAAACCCCGGTAAGTACATCCTTCCAGGAAGGCCGGTTGGCCACCGGCCGGGGTGGAAAGTAGGTGCCTCCGTAAAAGGTTTACCGGCAGGCGTAAGGAAAACATTTAAGGGCCAGCCCCCGCTGCCCGTCATCGTTTGCACAGCATCCATGTAAATATGATCCAGGTCGGGGGCGCTCTTCCCGGTCGATCTTGATATTGATAAAATGCTCATTCATGAGCATAGCCGTGTCTTCATCCTCAAAGCTCTCCCTTTCCATCACATGGCACCAATGACAGGCTGCATAACCAATACTGACCAGGATGGGCTTATTTTCCGCTTTTGCCCTGTCAAGCGCTTCTTCACCCCAGGGATACCAATCCACGGGATTATGGGCATGTTGCAATAAATAGGGACTACTTTCTTTGATAAGCCTATTTGTGGCCATAAAAGGTCAGATTGAGTATTGAAAATTGAGCATTGAACATTACCCGCAAAAGTGCTCAATGTTCAACATACTCCCGATGAATATCGGGACAATTCGCAATAAAATAAAACGACCTTATTTTTTTCTTAAAAATACCCGACAGGTATTGTTCCAGGGCGGCTACCATGGAAGGTGCCTGTGGTTGGGGAGCTTTAATGTCCAAAGTAAGACCGGCATCTTCAATGGCGCGGGATGTATTGCTACCAAAAGCGCCAATACGTGTACCATTTTGCTTAAACCGTGGACAGTTATCAAAGAGGCTTTTTACACCGCTGGGGTGAAAAACAAATAATATCGAATTCGGTATTGTCCAGCACTTCTTTTACATCATTGCTGATGGTGCGGTACATAAAGGGCGTTGCATAGCCACAATTGTTACTCTTCAGCCAGCCCACGATCTCATTATCCTGCTGATTTTCAGAGCATGGGTAGAGGAATTTCTCGTTCTCTTTGTGCTTGTTCACTACATCAAACATGCTTTTATTGGTGCCATCGGCCCCATAAAACACTTTGCGTTTGCGATAGAGGATGAATTTTTGGAGATATAAGGCGACAGCCTCGGTAATACAGAAGTATTTGGTATCCTGCGATACACTTACTTTCATTTCTTCACAAATACGGAAGAAATGGTCAATAGCATTGCGGCTGGTGAATATGACAGCAGAGTATTGCGCAATTTCAATCTTTTGGCGGCGGAATTCCTTGGAGGGAATACCGTCTACGCGGATAAAAGGATGAAACTGCAATTCCACACTGTACTTCCTGGCAAGCTCGAAGTAAGGTGATTTGTCGGTCTCTGGTCTAGGTTGGGTGATCAATATTTTTTAATCACACTAATCGAATTAGGATCAGTTGCTACGTTTTTAGCCCCGTTTTTTACCATATTTGTGCCGTATGGATTTGCAAATTAATAACTTCTTTCCACAAAAATCAATAACACCTTGTAAATCAGCAATAGGGGTGCTATTTCAAAGGCGCAAAGGTATACAAAAAAATGGAACCGACTTACCTTTATTTCGCTTCGTATTGGTTTATAAGAGATTATGAATCGATAAGCCAGTGATAATGCCAACATTATGAATGCCAGCGTCATTGTAACCGGTAAAAACGACCCATACGGGAAGGCCATCAGTATCAAAACCGGCACCAGGATAATACCGACCATCTTATTAACCATAAAGATGATAAATATGTAAGTATCGGTTGCATTGCTCACATTGAAGATCCAGCCGATTATTTTGAGAATGATGAACTTACCCAGGTAGATGGCCAACACCAAAAGACACCCATAACCCCATAATATCCACAGGTTTTGTTCGGGTGTTAGCTGAAAATATAAGGCCACAAAGGCCAGAAACATCCCGCCTGCACACACAAAAAGTACATTCAGGAATAAGGAAGGTAAGGGGCCTGCGACAATTGCTCCCGGAGTTGCTGCTGTCGCATAGTGGCACGGAAGAACAGGGTGGTAATATTGCTCAGGTACTTATAGAAGAATATCCGGATAATGGCATAGTAAAACAGGAGCCCAAAGAGAAAATAGAATAAAATATCCGTGTTGAAAGCCCCGTCATTCTTTAACAGCAGTACCCGGGTATGGCCCTTGAGTTGATAATAGGGATGGTTGCGTAAAACTGCCTGAAAGCCTTCCAGGGTATTTTCGGGCGGGTGATCTTCCTTAGGCAGGATGGCCAATGGAGCCGCCGTGTCTCGCTGAATAGTATCCTTTATGGCTTTAACTGGGGGCTGAATGATTTTCGCACTGGTATCTACCTTTTTCCTGACAATGGGCGTTTTTTTTGATACTGGTGTCTTTTTTACCACAGTGTCCTGCGGCTTTGGAATGGCTGTATCAGGTTGCCGCACAGTAGAATCACCCTGAACTTGTGCATAGGAATACTGGAGTAGCAGGATACAATAAAAGACAAGTAGTACAATTTTTTTCACCAGCAATAATTGGGTGGGCAAAAGTATTAAGAATCCTGAACAATGAATGGAGAACGACAAAGTATATCAATTCATTATCCAAAAAGACAGAAGTTTGTGTAAGAACAAGTAGCCCAGGAATAGGCAGTGCCCCAACAAATGGGATCATCATGTCAAAGCAGGAATGCCGAACTACCTACCAGGCCGATTGAAACCCTAGAAATAGTTCACATACCCAAAATGGATCTTGGCCTGCCGGAGGTTGAATTTGGCATCATCCCGTTTTCCTGCTGCGTAAGAAATATTGAAGATACCCGCCTTGGTTTCAAATGCCATTCCTAGCCCAAGTCCCAAATAAGTATTGCTCTTGTTTACCGAGGGCAAGGTATTTTTGCCCAGCCCAGGTCGGTAAAGGCAAACAAAAAGGAATTCTGGCCCAACAAATAACGGTATTCAACCGTGCCCACTGCATAACGGGAGGCAAATATGCTTTCTTCATCAAAACCACGTAGTAAACGATAACCTCAATCTGGAACAATTCATTCCTGAAAATGCTGGGACTCTGGAACCAGGCCCCGTTTACCGCTGTTTTGAGGGTAGAAGCCCGCGTAAGCCTGAAATAATGGGCAGCAGCCAGCTTAACCTTGAACTGATAGGCGTTCATATTCACCGTATCATACAAGCTATTAAAATTGAAACTGGGATCAGCGGCATCCCTGAGCTTAACAATGGAACTGTTCTTATTGATCTTTTTTTGGTGCCTGCTGAAACATTGATCACAAATTCATTACCCCTGCGTGGATTATACCGGTAATCGGTATTGAACCACTCATAATTGATCCCTACATTCACCGACCTGACATCAGCTTCTATCGGCAAGCGACGCGAATTCTTAACCTGCAATGTATCAACTGTTAACAAGCTGGTACTCAGGTTTTGAATGTATACACTGCCCGTTTGATTGGAAGAAAGGGCATATTGCAGGCCCAGCAGCAGGCTAATATTTACAAATGAAGAATCCTTTTAAAGAGATCAAACCCAAAGTTGATGCCGAAAGGGGTATTAAATAGATAAGGATAGGCAAAAGAAAGGTTGAGCCGGGGAGATTTCACCTGTATCTGCTGCCAGTTTAATCCGATGGTTTCACCGGCGCCGAAGGCATTCTTTAGATTAATGGTAGCTTCGCCCGTAACCAATAATTTGTTGCTCGCCAATTGATCATTGGCTGGTAAAAACCCACCAACACATTGATCTGGCTGCTTTTTTTAGGAGCCAGGTAAAGGTTCAGGATAGAACCCGTTCCCAATAAAGTCATATCCCAGGGTTGCTGTTCTTGTACATAGGGCAGCTCACTGAGTTTTTACTCACCATTTGCAACTTCTCTTTTTTGAAAATAGTACCATTGGGGATACCCAGGTATTGTTGCAAAAATACCGGCGAAAGCTTGGCATTTCCCTTATTATAGATGCTGTCAATCTTGTACAAAGGGCCTTTCTCCACCTTTAAGGTAGCCTGGAAAGTATTTTCCTGCAAGGTTATACTATCCAGTCTGGTACTGGCAAAGGGGTAGCCATTGTTTTCCAGGTAATCCAGTATTTTCTGTTGCAGGTTTTGAAGTTGCTGAAAATCCAACGGCTTTTGAACACTTATTTTTCCCTCCCCAGTTCACTTGTTCCAGTATTTTGCGGTCGACAGAATCAGTGTTTATCCGTGTCCATTTCAGCGGCTCTCCCACAAATAGCTTGATGGTGGCAAAAAGCGTATCATAATACACACTGTCTATCGAAGCTGTGGGATATCCCTTGGATTGAAGGAGTGCGGGTATATTGCTTACATATTCGGCACAAAGCCGGTCATTCTTGAAATCGGTTTGCAATTTCAATTTTTGGTGCACAAATGCAGAATCCCTGTCTACGGAAAGGATGTGTAGCCGGTATTGCGCCTGGAGTAGCATGGGCAATAGGAAGAAGATGACAAAAGGGCCTTTCTGTGCATGTTCTGATATACTGCTACCTTTGTCATCATCCATTTCAAAAATTGAACTGTAATATCCGATAAAAATACGGAACGCAATGGCAGGCATTTACCTACATATACCCTTTTGCAAACGTGCGTGTCATTATTGCAACTTTCATTTCTCTACCTCCCTGAGCCTAAAGAACGATTTTTAACCGCTTTATTGAAAGAGATCGAACTCCGGCCAGAATACCTGCAAGGAGAACAGGTAGAAACCATTTATTTTGGCGGGGGTACGCCTTCCTTATTGGAAAAAGAGGAACTCCAAAGCATATTAACCTCCCTTCACACGCATTATACCGTCAGCAACGATGCCGAAATAACCCTGGAAGCCAATCCGGATGATATAAGTGAACCCACCTTATTGCATTGGCAACAGGCGGGGATTAACCGGCTGAGCATGGGTGTACAATCTTTTTTGAAGAAGACCTGCAATGGATGAACCGGGCACATACTGCCCGGCAAGCTATCGACAACCTGCAACTGGCCCTCCATCATTTCAACAACCTTACCATTGACCTGATCTATGGCACCCCCACCCTTACCGATGAGCGGTGGAAGCAAAATGTAACCCAGGCTATCAACCTGGGCATTCCACACCTTTCCTGTTATGCATTGACAGTTGAACCTAAAACCGCGCTGGACAGTATGATCCGCAAACACCAGGTGAGCAATGTAGAGCCCGACGATCAGGCCAGGCAGTTCCTGCAGTTGATGGACTGGACAGCAGCAGCGGGTTATGAACATTATGAGATCTCTAATTTCGCTTTACCAGGACACCGCAGCCGCCACAACAGCGCCTACTGGCAAGGTGCCCACTACCTGGGCCTGGGCCCTTCGGCTCATTCCTTTAATGGACAAAGCAGGCAGTGGAATATAGCCAATAATGCCCTGTATATTCAATCATTGAAACAAGGTACCATACCTTTTGAGGTGGAGACCTTAACAGCCGACCAACGGCTGAATGAATACATCATGACTTCCCTGCGTACAATGGAAGGCCTTAGCCTCCAGCAGGTACAACAATTAAGTGGAGAAAAAGGCAGTAAGGCATTGCTAAAAAACAGTTCCCGCTTTATCGAGCAACAGTTATTGCAGGAAAAAGACGGGCGGCTGGTACTAACCAAACAAGGGAAACTCTTTGCCGATGGGATTGCAGGCGATTTGTTTGTATAAGGAAACATCAACATAAACAAAATATCCAGGGTACTATCACCTATATGTAATTGAAGTAATACTTGCTAACGATCAATGCTGCCGCTTGTGGCTTTTGAGGTATTTGACCAGTTCCACTACGGAGAGTACCCCTACTATGAGGAGTATCGCAATGGGGCCATATGATTGAAATGAGAGGGGCATAATATTGTATGTAAGTTACATTTTTAGACCAGTACCTCTTCTATTAGTTTAAAGCCATCTCCAGGTTTAACATTTTGCCATAATATGTTATAAACGGCAGTTGCAATGGGCATGTCGGCCTGTATCGTTTGATTAATATCAAAGATGCATTTGCAGGCATAGTACCCTTCTGCTACCATGTTCATTTCCAGTTGGGTAGCCTTTACGGAATAGCCTTTACCGATCATATTACCAAAAGTGCGGTTACGGCTGAACAAGGAATAGCAGGTTACCAGCAGATCCCCCAGGTAAACAGACGCCGAATAATTGGCCGCTTTACGGTGGGTAATGGGATCTTCTTCATGGATACCCACTTCAATATGCTGTATGCCTACCTTTTTAAGAAAACCAGCCATTTCATCGGCACAGTTGGCAATAAGTACACTTAGGAAATTATCACCATACTCCAGTCCATGCGCAATACCCGCTCCCATAGCATAAATATTCTTCAGGATCGCGGCATACTGCACGCCATATACATCATTATTAACTACCGTATTGATGTATTCCGTCTTAAAATAAGTCGCTATTGCTTCAGCAAATGTTACATCCACCCCGAAAAAGTGAGGTAAGACAATTTTTCCGCTGCCACTTCTTCCGCATGACAGGGGCCCATTACTGTAAAATAATCTGATTGAGGCAGGTCATATTCCGCTGCCAGGTAATCATTCAGCAGCAGGTTCTTTTGTGGCAGAATGCCTTTTACAGCCGAGATGACCTTTTTCCTTTAAAGGCATTTTTGTCCAATTGCTGCAAAGTGTCCAATAAATAAGCCGATGGCACGGCAATCAGCACACAATCGCTGTTGGCTACTACCGACGCTACATCAGTACTGAGGGTTAATAAGGAAGTATCGAAATATACGGAATGCAGGTAATGGGGATTGTGGTGCCTTTGTTGCAGGTGCTTAACCACCCCCTCTTTACGTATATACCAGTGAATGGGGTTTTTATTATCAGTAAGGATCTTTGCCAATGCTGTTGCCCAGCTACCGCTGCCAATAACTCCTACGCTCATGGATATCGTTATTTGGCCCAAAAGTAAGTAGGAAAGTCCGAAAGTTGGAAAGTCTGCTGAATGCCTAAAAGGAAGTGGTGACACCTATCTCTAGAGAGGTGACACGGCTTTCGTATAAAGGTGAGTCACCCTGCAGCGCTGCTACGCCGGGCAGCAGGGCTGTTGTGTACCCACAAATAATAGCTTTGTGACTATGAATCAAAGCAATTATAATTACTTATTCGGGGATAAACGAATAGAGCGTCGCGGGGAACAATTACTAAGTTCTTTATTTCGAGCAGGTTATAGTAGTATTCAATCGATATCCAATAGTCGTGCAGAACAAAAAGGATATTATCGTTTTTAAAGAATGATAAAGTACAAGAAGACCTGTTGATCAGGGAGATGGTAGAGCGTTGCGGTAAGGTAAGTGCTGGCAATGTAGTTTTATCGATACAGGATACCACCGAGATCAATCTATGTGATCATAGTGGACGGATCCTCTATGATGAGAGTCTTGGTCCGATCAACGATACGATAAGAGGGATAGGCTTTAAGTTACATCCGAGCCTGGTAATAGATGCCCGAACGAGCTATCCCTATGGGTACTCGGGTATTGAGGTGTGGTCCAGGGAGCATCAGAGACAGGAAGTGTCGCATTATGTTCAGCAGCGCATGAGTGTATCAGAAAAGGAGAGCCAGGTATGGGTGGATTCCAATGAACAGACTTACAAGAGCCTGTCGGCAGCCCAGGCAGTGATCATTATTCAGGACAGGGAGGGCGATTTTTATGAACAGTTTGCCATGGCTCCCCAGGATGGCAAGTTCTTTTTGCTGGTACGCAGCAACCATAACAGGCGGCTGGAACAGGGTGTAAAGCTTTGGGATCATATAGAGGGATTGCCCGTAGCGGGTCATTATAGGACAACCATCAGCTATCAGCATAAAGACAAAACCAGGAAAAAGAGGGAGGCTGACATAGCCGTAAAAATTGGCAAAGTAAAGTTAAAGAAGCCTCATAAGAAGGCAGCGTCCATGCCAGGGTCATCGGTACAGTTAACCGTAATAGAGGCGCGGGAGGTAAACACAGACTTTGAAGACCCGATATTATGGCGTCTATATACTACCTGGCCGGTAGAAGACTTTGAACAGGCCCATACGGTGATAGAATGGTACAGATGCAGGTGGTTTATCGAGGAGGTATTTAAAGTGCTAAAAAGGAATGTTTTAATATTGAAGGCAGTGAGCTGGAAAGTGGTTGGAGCATCCGCAAACTTACCCTCATGCTGCTGGACACGATCATTAAGTTGTTTCAGATGTCAATTGCCTACGGTATGGAGGAAGGGGATAGTCCTGATACGGGAACAATGTTTGAGGATGAGGAAGTAGCGTGTTTGGCAAATATCAATAAAAAGGTACAGGGCAAAACAGAGAAACAATCAAATCCCTTTCAGCAGCAAAACTTAGCCTGGGCATTTTGGATATTAGCACGACTGGGGGATGGAAAGGATATGCATCCCAAAGAAAACCAGGGTTTAATACCCTGATAAATGGACTAACTAAGTTTTACACCATTTATCAGGGATATGCTTTACAAAAAGATGTGGGTACACAATAGCCCTGCAGCGCTGCTACGCCGGGCAGCAGGGTGGCCCACCTTTTCTACCTTGCAAGCGAAAGGTGTCACGGCTCTTAGCCTTATTCGTTGCGTAAGGTGTTTACCGGGTTCACCAGTGCAGCCTTGATGGCCTGTATACTTACGGTGATCAGTGTGATGGCAATGGCTGCCAGGGCCGCCAGGGCAAAAACCCACCAGGTAATTCCAATACGGTATTCAAAATCCTGCAGCCATTGGTTCATGATATACCAGGCAATGGGCGCCGCTATAATAAACGCAATACCCACCAGCTTTAAAAAATCTTTCGACAACAGCGATACGATACCCGTCACGCTGGCGCCCAACACCTTCCGGATGCTGATTTCCTTACTACGCTGGCGTGCGGTGAAAGTAGCCAGGCCAAATAGTCCCAGACAGGCTACAAAAATGGTGAGCCCGGCAAAGATGCCCAATATGCGGCCCGTATGTTGTTCCGCCCGGTACACCTTGGTAAATTGTTCATCAAAAGGTATAGGCAAATGGGGCACCCGTACCCAGCCGTTCCCATTTGTTTTTATCGTGCTTACCAATCCCGCAATGTCTTTCGTATTGGTCTTAATGATCAGCGTACCATAGCCATCATTCAAGGTCATGACCAATGGTGAGATTCGTTCATGCAATGATTTGAAATGAAAATCCCTTACTACACCAATTACGCGATAAGTTGTTTTTTTGCCGTCGTTATCACTATGGGCAATCATCTTCCCCAACGCATCTTTATCCCATCCCATGGCCGCCACAGCGGTTTCATTCAAAATAACACCCATGGAATCAGTACCAAACTCCTTGGAGAAGTTTCGCCCCGCCACCAGTTCCATACCCAGCGTAGGAATATAATTGTAGTCTACTTCGTAGCGAAGCGTTTTAATTTGTTCCGCCGTATTGTGCTCGTACACAAAAAAATTGTTGCCATTGGAAGGGCCGGCCGGCAAATACCAGGAGGCCGTTATACTGGCAGCCCGGGGTCTTGCGCTATTTGTTGATGTAGTACCTGTTGCTTTTGCTGACCCAGCATCCAGGTTTCAGGCAGTATTAAGACCTGCTCTTTGTTATAGCCCAGTTTTTATGCTGGATGTAAGAAAGCTGCTTGTACACAACAGCCGTACTCACCATCAGCGTAATGGAAATAAAGAATTGAAAAACCACGAGGCCGCTACGCAGACCGGCGCTTTTTTTCCCTGATACCATCTGCCCTTTTAATACAGCCACCGGTTTAAAAGAAGAAAGGAAAAAGCGGGATAACCACCGGCCAACAAACCCGTGATCAAACCCAGCAACAATAAACCCGGCAGCAGCCAGCGGTTATTGATCAATTCCAGCCGGAGGTTTTTGCCTGCGATGCTATTAAATATGGGCAGCGCCAGTTGAACCAACACTACAGCCAATACCAACGCAACGGTGGTGAGTAAAAAAGATTCCAGCAAAAACTGTCCTACCAATTGACCTTTTACAGAGCCCATGACTTTTCTGATGCCTACTTCTTTAGCCCGCTTACCGGCACTGGCTGTAGATAGGTTCATAAAATTGATACAGGCTATCAGCAGCATAAACAAGGCGATGGCGCTAAATATGTATACATACCTTATATCGCCAGGCGCTTCAAAATCATTGGTGAAATCAGAATGCAGATGTATATCAGTAAGTGGCTGCAGGTACAATCCAATATCATTACCGCCCTTTCTAAATTCGGCCAGGCTAAGCCCCATAGCCTGCTTTAATTGTGGCCCCATATACTTTTCTACCGTAGCAGGCAACTTCGCTTCCAGTTGTTTGTAATTATATCCCTCGGGCAATACCAGGTAAGTAAAATAGCTTGACTGCATCCAGGACGTAGACCGGGCATTCTGCTGGTTGGCCATGGACACAAACATGTCGAAATGAAAATGTGAGTTCTCCGGCACCTGATCAATGAGCCCGGTTATTTTATAGGAGGCATTCCAATCTTTAAACTCCAGCAGTTTCCCAATAGGGTTTTCATTCCCAAAATATTTTATCGCCAGGGCCTTTGTAATGACCATCGTATTGGGCAACAGCAATGCTGTTCGGGCATCACCTGCTATAAGCGGCAGTGTAAATACCTGGAAAAAATTGGAATCAACGTAAGCAAAGGTCTTTTCCTTAAATGTTTTATCTCCATAGGTTACCAGTGGCGATCCGCCAAAGGATATACGGGTAGCTTCCTGTACCTCGGGATAGTCACTCACCAATGCCTGGGCTACCGGCGGAAATACATTGGCCTCCCGCATTTGCTCGCCCTTTACATGACCACGGAATACCACCCGCACCATACGGTCAGCTTTTTTATTATAGCGATCATAGCTCAGCTCATGCCGTACAAAAAGCATAATGATGAGGCAGGTACCTATACCAATGGCCAGGCCCAATACATTGATAGCAGAAAAAGCACGGCTTCTCCACAGATTACGTAAGGCAATTGTTAAGTAACTCTTTATCACAGAATTGTTTTTATTATGGAAAGCCAATGCAATGCCACTTTACTAGGCCATTGGCAATCAGTTCCTAATCATGTTACAGACACTTGCATCGGTGTCCGGTTTTGTTACAGAGACCGTCCAGTTTTGGGAAGTTCCCACCCCTTTTACCCGAGGTGACACCTTTCCCTTGCGACACAAAGGAAAGGTGTCACCTCTTTACTCCCCTTTTGAGCCTCCTATAAAAAACACAAGGCTCAGACGCAAACGCCTGAGCCCTGGTTACAGCGGTGACTCCTTTTCTTTTCAATTAAGATAAAAGGTGGGCTCCCGCACTGCTGCGGGACCGCGCTGCTATGCCGGGCAGCAGGGTGACTCACCTTTGTTCTAATAATTTTCTCTTCCGAGGTGACACCTTTACCCTTGCAACGCAAAACGAAAGGTGTCGCCTCTTTTACTGTTATTACTATTTCTTTGTTTCAAACAGTTTATCCGCCGGCACTACTTTCACCTTCTGGCCATCTTTAAGCGTTTTGCTGATCACATTATAAGGCGCTGTAATGATCTCATCCCCTTCTTTCAGGCCGCCCAATATTTCAATATAATTGATATCCTGTATACCCGTTCTCACCTTTACCCTTTTTACAGTACCACCAGGCTGCAATACAAAAACAACCTCATCCAGCTCACTCGACAAACCGGGTTTCGTTTCTTCCTGGATACCTTCTTCTTCTTTTTTATCCTTTTGTCCGGCCACTACATTATCCGTTCCTTTTTCACGGGTAGTTACGGCATTGATCGCCGATGCCAATACATTGGGCTTGGTAAGGGTTTGTATATCTGCACTGGCATTCATACCCGGCCTGAAAGGAAACTTCCTGGGTTTGGAAGGGTCCAGCAGGTCCTTATATGAATCCCTTAAGATGCGGATATGTACTTTGTAGTTGGTCACATCATTGGCAGTAGCAGCCGCAGCAGTACCCGCAGTCGTATTGCTGCTGGCTATCTTGGTAACTATGCCTTTGAACTTGCGGTTATTGTAAGCATCCACTTCAATCAGGGCCGAATCGCCCAAATTGACTTTAGGAATATCATTTTCGCCCACATCCACCTGTACTTCCATTACACTCAGGTCGGCTATGCGCATCATTTCCGTTCCCGCCATCATGGAGTTACCTACTACGCGCTCCCCTTTCTTTACATTCATGAGCGACACTACGCCATCCATCGTGGCCAGAACGGCCGTACGGCTAAGGTCTTTATCAGCCCTTTCCAGGCTGGCCTGGGCACTGGCGATGGAAGCTACCCCACTGCGGATATTTTGGACAGCAGCATTATAATTGGCTTTGGCAGTCTTCAGGTTATTATCAGCCTGGTCAAACTCTGAAGCCGAGATCACTTTTTCAGCCGCCAATTGCTTCTGGCGGTCATAAGTGCGCTGGGCCAGGTCCTGTGCCGATTTGAGGCTTTCCAACTGTGCCCTGCTGTTCTCCACACTGGCCTGCTGCTGATCTACTACCGCAGCAGCCTGGTTGCGTTGGGTAGAATAAATATCTGCATAGATACGGGCCAGTACAGCGCCTTTTCTTACGCTATCACCTTCGGCATATTTCAATTCCACGATCTCACCGGAAATATCGGGACTGATCTTTACTTCAATTTCGGGGTATACTTTTCCACTGGCATTAACGGTTTCAATAATGGTGCGTTTGGCCACTTTTTCGGTGGATACTTTTAAGCCTTCCTCTTTGCCGATCACGCCGCCCGATTTAAGCGCCAGCAACGCTACGACCAGGACGATAAGGATTATAATGATCCACCAGAGTTTTTCTTCTTCATTGTTATGTCGGTTTCGTTAACGTGTGACGTCTGATTTGTTAGTTGGTTGGGGTTAAAGTTTAATGCCCTGGCCACGATAAAATTCCAGTACTTTCAGTTTAAACACATAATCATACTGTGCCAGTACCAGGTCTATCTTGGACCGGAATAAGTTGTTCTGATTGGTGAGAAGGTCAATTGTATTCAACAATCCGATCGTATAGCGCTTCGAAGCAAAATCGTAGGCTTTCTGGGCAGTCTCTACTGATTTCTTGCCAGCACTGAACTTTTGCAGCGAAGCCGTAGCATCCGTATAAGCCTTATAAATATCCTGTTTCAGCGTAAGGTTATCCTGTGTCTTTTGAAGTTCCGCCGTTTGCAGGTTCAGCTTTGACCGGTCTACAGCTGCCCGTAAATTGCCCCCGTTAATATGGGCACACTTACACTTACCCCAATGGATTGGCGGAAGTTCTGATCCAACTGCTTAAAATAACCCAGTTTACTTTGATTATAAGCAAAATCCGGCGCAGTGACGTCATACCTCGTTCCTCCTACTGTTACAGACCCAATCTTTTGATCGGGTAATTGGGTAATGCCATCCACCCCCTTTGCCCGACTATTGCTGCTGCTACCCAGGCTGCCAAATAGGGAAAAAGTAGGATACAAGCTACCTTTGGCGGCATCTACTGACTTTTGTGCTGCCTTTACCCGGTAATCATTCACCTTCGAGATAGGCATATTTTGTATGGCCAGTCCGTATACTGTTTCAGGCTGCAGATCGGCAATGCTCTCTACCGGGATCTGTTCCACCGGGGGCATCCACTTCAAAAGGAGTACCTGCATCCAGGTTTAGGAGGGCCTTAATTTGTAATACCGATTGGGCGGTAGTGGCCATGGCTGTTACCAGCGTTGAACTATCCCTTGCCAACTGCGCCTCCAGTTCCAGTGCATTTAATTCAGGCACCGTACCTGCTGCCACCAGTTTGCGGGTATTATCCAGTTGCGCCACAGTTTGCTTCACCTGCACCTCGCTGATGTGCACTTGTTCTTTATTCAGCAATGCCTGCAAATAGGCTGCCGCTACATTGAGGGAAATATCGCTTTTTATTTTTCTACATTGGCCCGCGAAGCTTGTGCATCCAACGAATTGGCCGCAATGGTATTTTGCTTGCTGAACCAGTTAAACAGATTAATCCCTGCCTGCAGGGTATAACCGCTTGACAGGTAGCTTTGCGTAATCAGGCTAAAGCTGGTAGGATCCTGGTTACGACCCGAACTAAATCCCAACTGACCGGTAAAATCAAGATTGGGATATTGCGAACGCTTGGCCTGAGTAAGCGTGACATCCGCCAATTTTGCCTGCACATCCGCCTGTTTAATAGAGATATTATGCGCCACTGCATATTCAACACAACGCCGCAGGTCCCATTTATCCTGGCCAAACCCGGTAACAATTAGCCCAAGCTGTAAAAAACAGGTAATAGAATTTTCCTTTTCATAGAATAAATCAGTGGTTATTATGTAAGGGGATGCCTGTTAAAACTACTTATATAAGCGCAAAACCATAACCCCACAAAATACAGCATGCCCAGCAAAGCATGAAAAAAATACGGTTAAAAAAACCTCCCAATGCCCGCCAGGAGCCTGCCAACGGCCATTTCCAGGGTACCCACTTAAATTTTTAACAGTTCTTTTTATACGCAAGCTGCAGGCCACTATCAGGATAATATTAATGCACAGCCGCAAAGGCCTGCTCAATATCAGCAACCAGGTAGGCGGCCTCTTCCAACCCGATATAAAAACGTATCATCCGGTGTTCCCGGTCGGCCGCATTAAAGGCTTCCGGTTGCAGGGAGGCACAACGGGGTATGGCCAGGCTTTCATGACCGCCCCAGCTTACCGCCATCAGTATATGTCGCAATGATTCGCAGAAGGTTACAATCTCTTCCATTTTTTCTGCTTTCATCACAATGGTCAGCAGTCCGCAGGCGCCTGTCATCTGTACCCTGGCCAGTTCATATTGAGGAAAATTAACATCCAGGGGGAAAAGAACCTCTTCTACGGAAGGATGCTGTTTTAAATAATCGATCACCGTGCGGGTAGTAATGGAAATCCGGTCCAGCCGCAAAGGAAGGGTACGCAGCCCCTGATCAGTAACCAGGCATTAAAAGGCGATATCCCATTGCCCATATTCAGCAACTCATTGTCGAAGATCTTTTTCATCATCGCCTTGGTGCCCGTAAGTACCCCCGCCACCACATCACTATGCCCGCCAATATACTTGGTAGCCGATTGCAGTACCATGTCGATCCCCATTTCTATAGGACGCTGGTACAAGGGCGTACAATAACTATTGTCACAAATGGTAACAATGCCCTCTGCACGGGCCAGTTCGGCCACCGCCCGCAGGTCTTGCAACGCAAAATCCCAGCTATTGGGCGATTCCAGGTAAATGACCCTGGTATTGGGAAGAATGGCCCGCTCAAAATGTTCGATCCTGGTACCATCTACATACGTAGTAGAGACCCCAAAACGGGGCAATACATTGTCAAACATTTTTGCGCCCAGGTATAAGGTTTGCCAACCGATACGATATGATCGCCCGATTGCACATTGGCAAATACAGAAGCAAAGATGGCCGAAGCCCCACTGTTAAAAACCAGGCAATCTTCTGCCCCATCCAGGGCAGCCAGTTTCTTTCGCAGGATATCTATGGTAGGGTTCAATCCCCGGCTATAGAGATATGTACTGTATTCATCTTCAAATACCTTTCGCAACTCCTCCACCTTCTTGAAGGCGAAATTGCTGGTTTGCATTATCGGCGGCGATATAGCGCGGAAGTACTGCTCCCTTTCTTCCCCCAATTCATTGAGGATATATGATAGATCATTGTCAGGCATCATGCTAATTATCAGTTTTCGTTGGGCTTTTTTTCGGCATTAAAAATACAATATCATAAATCCGGTAAGCACCGATACCCCAATCAGGGCCGTCATCGGCTTATTGATCATGATACTAATACAAACAAAGACATAGGCAGCAATGAAAATGATCGGTTGCAGGGGGTATAGTTTCATGGAATAAATACCCGTTCCATTGAGGTGTTTGGTGCGCTTGCGCAGCATGAAGATAGAACCAGCGGATAAGGCCATGCCAAAACAATCCAGGAAAATGGTAAAGCTCAATATTTCATCAAAAGTTTTGGCAAAGAACAATACGATAATACAGATAATGGTAAAAACCGTAAGGGAAGTAACCACCACTTCTTTTTGGCACTCTTGGCTTTAAATACGCTGGGCAATACCCCATCTTCACTCATCGCAAACATTACCCGGGGATTGCTCATCAGCTGTACATTCACATAGGCCAGCACCGAAAGGAATAAAAGCCCTGAAAATACATCCGCGCCATCCTGGCCAAACAGTTTAAAAGCAATGACAGAAGCAATTTCATTCGTATTCTTTAAGTTCTCAAATCCTACAATTTTATAATAACTGTAGTTGACCAGCAGGTATAATATGATAATGGCTGTAATACCAATGAAGATACCCCGGGGAATATTGCGGGAGGCATCCTTGACCTCATGCCCAAAATTGATGGATTGCTGATAGCCGCCATACGTAAAGGATACGGCTACCAGGCTCAAACCAAATGATTTGATGTATTGATCCCATCCCGCTTCGGAACTTGCCACCACAGCAGCTGTATTGTCATTGTATAGAGCCGGAAAGAACAGGGCCGAGATCAGCATCAATACCATACCGATCTTAATAATCATTAATATATTCTGGGTTTTGGCACTCATCTTCAATCCCAGCAAATTCACCCCATAAAAATAATGATGCCTATGGAAGCGATAAACACCTTGGTAAGGTCGGATACAGGACCCGTAAATAATACTTTACTGATGTAGCCGGCACCAATGAGCGCCACGCCCGACAACGATCCGGCATTGGAAACCAATATGAGACAGTTAATAGAAAATGCCAGGGAAGGATGGTAGGCGTAAGAAAATATGCGGTAATAACCTCCGGTGGCAGGATGCCTGGAACCGATCTCGGCATAGGTCAGTGCACCACAAAGGGCCACCAGCCCACCTACGATCCAGGCGGCAAAAAAACACCGGGGGTTAATGCATCCTTTGCTGAATTAGAAGCAGTTCTGAAAATGCCCATTCCGATCACCAGCCCAATCACAATCATGGTGAGATCGAATAAGCTTAGTTTGGACTTCATTCGTGGAAGATAAAGAAAAGCGGCGATCTGGTATTTCACTATTTTTACCTTAATGAAATACACCTTCCTTTTTCTGCTGATCAGCGGATTGGCAACTAACCTGACTGCCCAGCAAACAAGCACCCCTGATTCGGTCACCGCCTTGCAAGCTGTAATGGTGAAGGCTTACGAACAAAACCGTCAACTGAAAGAGGTCTCCGGCGCCATTAATTATATTGGCAAATCGCAATTGGAGCGTTTCAACAATACCAGCTTGTTGCCGGCTTTCAATACTACGCCCGGGGTGCACATGGAAGAACGGTCGCCCGGCAGCTTCCGCCTCAATGTTAGAGGCAGTACCCTTCGCTCGCCCTTTGGTGTACGTAATATAAAAGTGTATTGGAATGGGATTCCCTTTACCGATCCCGGTGGCAGCACCTACCTCAACCAATTAAGCTATTACAATATCAACTCCATAGAAGTGATCAAAGGCCCTGCGGGCAGCCTCTATGGCGCAGGTACCGGCGGCGCCGTATTGCTCAATAGCCAGCCCGAAAGCTGGACGCCCGGTGCAGAGATGAGTTACCTGTATGGCAGCTATAGCCTGCACAACCTGAACGTACAAGTAAGGTTGGGAAGTGAAGAGAACCGCAACACTTTTGGTTATACGCATCAAACCAGTGATGGGTACCGCGATCATACCAATATGCGGCGCGATGTTGCTACCTGGGAAACCCGGCTGAAAATAAACGATAAGCAAACCCTGCAGGCCAGTGTACTGTATGGCGACTTGTATTATGAAACACCCGGTGGACTTACCCGGGCAGAATATACCAGCAATCCCCGTGGCGCCAGGCCCAATGCCGATGCCCTGCAGGCAGCCATCCGGCAACAAACCTTCTTGGCCAGCCTTTCCCATACTTACCAGCTTACGGAACAACTGGAAAATAATTCGGTGGTATATGGCGCTTTTTCACAGATCAGGAATCCCACCTTCCGTAACTATGAAAAAGAATGGAACCTCATTTTGGTGGCCGCACTGTTTTCAATTGGCTACAGCCACTCGATCATGCACAACTTAAGTTGTCTTGGGGAGCCGAAGCCCAACGCGGGTTCTTCAATACCAAAACCTTTCAGAATAAACAGGGGCGCCCCGATACGCTACAAACCGATGATGATATCAATAGCTGGATCTACTCCCTGTTTGTACAAGCTGGCTTGCGCCTGCCCGGCAACTGGAATTTGGATGCGGGCGTAAGTTTCAACAAATCATCCATTACCATAACCCGTCTCTCCATACCTTCCTTTGTACCGGTTAAAAGAACCTACAGCAATGAGTGGGCGCCCAGGATAGCGCTATCCAAAAGATCATCCCCGAACTATTGCTTTATGCCAGCATTGCCAAAGGTTTCTCCCCGCCCACTACCCAGGAGGTGCTGCCCTCTACCTCAGTGATCAGTATCGGGCTCAATGCCGAGCAGGGCGTGAACTATGAAACGGGCATCAAAAGCAGCTGGCTGCAACAAAGATTGTATGTTGAGGTCAATGCCTTTTATTACCGGTTACAAAATGCCATTGTACAACGCCGCGATGCCAGCAATGCAGACTATTTTGTAAATGCAGGCTCCACCAAACAACAAGGACTGGAATCGCAGGCTTATTACCAGTTGCTGCCTTCACGCAAGCGCTTTATTACCAATGCCCGCTTGTGGATCAGCCATACCTGGAGCCAGTTTCGCTATCGCGACTTTAAACAGGGTGCTACAGATTTCTCCAATAAACAATTGCCCAGTGTAGCGCCCCATATCCTCACTGCCGGGCTCGACCTTAGCATCCGGCCCGGCCTCTATACCAACCTTACCTGGTATTACAGTGACCCCATCGCCCTCAATGATGCCAATACCGAAATAGCCTCTTCCTATCAGCTTATGGGCGCCCGGCTCGGCTGGCGTACACGCATTACCCGCACCCTTGCCGCCGACTTCTTTGCCAGCGCCGATAACCTGTTCAATATACGTTATAGCCTGGGCAATGATATCAATGCAGCCGCAGGTCGGTATTACAATGCAGCGGCTGGCGCCAATTATGCAGGGGTATTATCCTTAAATATGTGAGGAGCAACTAATAACTCATGCTACATGAATATCCGGCCGAATGATTTTTTACACGAAATGGTCAACACAAAAAACTACGTAGGACGACAAAACATCGACGGGATTAAAAAGCGAATGCACAACAAAACTTCTAGCTCCTAATTATGATACAACCCGAAAACAGCTACAAAATAGAAAGGAGTTGTACCAACAGCGGACATAATGCCATGGAAGATCGTTCAAAGAAGCGTTAGACTTTATCTATGAGCTTTTAGAAACCCTGCATCCCTGTAGCAATTGTTCAATCAACACTTAATACCCTCAATTTTTCTGGCGAAACCATCATTACGAATTTGAAAATCAACTAATTATCTATTCTACTGGGCCTAAATAAAGCCTGTTCCAGAATGGGCAGGCTTTATTTATGTCCATGCCACGGGCTGGTGTTTTCCCCTTCCAGGGAGCTGTCTTATTCAGTTCATAGTCGTGGATAAACCGTATATAAGCCGTATATAAGCTGTAGATAAGCCGTAGATAAGCTGTCTTTTAATAGATACGGCTTATCTACGGCTTACCTATATCTTATTTACAATTTAAATGCGGGTTATTCTTGTATCAGAACGGTTTATGGTGCGTACCAGGCAGCTTTGATGGCCGGTTCAGGCAGGATTCTGCAGGTACCTGGCGCAGAAACCCAACTCTTTCCTACATTTGCCGCCGTAATTGGTTTCCGGCGCGCCACCAGGCGGCCAGGATTAAAAGGGAAACCGGTGTAACTCCGGTGCTATCCCCGTAGCTGTAAGTTTCAAGTAAGAAGCAAGTGGCTGGTAGTAAATGGCCAGTGGGAAGCCCCACTCGCTACTCGTCATTGGCCACGCGCATCTTACACTGTTCGATCTTCGTACCACTGTTCCATCAGGGAATGGGAAGGTGATGAACCAGGGAAACGAGCCAGAAGACCTGCCAGTTATCAGCAAAGGCATCGACGAGCTTTCGGGTGAAAAGCCGGGATGAAACAGTCTTACTGTAAAAGACATTTCATTTCTGTTTGTATTCATTTTTTCCGAAGGTTCATAGTTCATCACATTTAACAAACTATGAGCATGACAAAAAGGTTACTCACTTTAACAGCCCTGCTGGCTACTATGTACGGGCAGGCGCAAGATTCAACAAGTAAAATGGCACTGGATGAAGTAGTGGTTACCGCTACCAAATACCCCAAAAAACATCCGAAACCGGCAAGGTCATTACGGTGATTACCCGGGCACAACTTGACCGCAGCGCTGGTAAAGACCTCTCGCAGCTATTGAATGAGCAAACGGGTATCTCCGTCAACGGAGCCAATAGCAATCCCGGCAAGGATAAATCGATCTACTTAAGGGGTGCTAAATCCGACTATACGCTGATCATGATTGACGGGGTACCCATCTATGACGCAACAGGGTCCAGCAGTAATTTCGATTTCAGGTTACTGCCTATTGACAATATCGAACGCATCGAAATACTGAAAGGCAGCCAGTCTACCCTATATGGTTCAGATGCAGTAGCCGGGGTGATCAATATCATTACCCGCCAGGGCGGCGGCCAAAAACCGGCTTCACCCTTTGCTACAGCAACATATGGCAGCTACGAAACCCGGAAGATCAATGCAGGTGTCACCGGCAGTACTGACTTCCTGAACTATAATGTAGGTTATAAGCATTTCAAGACAAACGGCATCAGCGAATCATCAGATAAGAATAACACAGGCAAGTTTGACAAGGACGGCTATGAGCAAAACTCCTTTATAGCCAACCTGGGTTTCAAAGTAGCGAACATCGCGAAGATCACGCCTTACTTGCGCTACAGTAAGTTCAATGGCAATCTGGATATCGATGCTTTTAGTGACGATAAAGATTATACCTACAATTTAGAGAACCTGCAAACCGGTATCCGCAATGAGTTTAACCTGGGCAGGGTAAAGCTGAACCTGCTGTATAATTTTACTTCTACGAAAAGAAATTACCTCAATGATTCGCTGATCAAGGAATCTATTTTTGATGGCTTCAGCACCGGCTATTACAAAGGGAAAGAGCATTTTGTAGATGCCTATGTACATGTACCCTTAACCCAGGAGCTTTCTTTTACTGGAGGAGCAGATTACCGCAATGGTATTACGGATGTAACAACAATGGGCATTTACAAGTATTATGATTTGGGTGGTGTACTTACAAAGGGCCAGTATGGCGGCACCATCAATTCTGATTCGGCCAAACAGAACCAGGTAGGTGTTTATGGCGCCTTAACCTTTGCCAGTAAAGAAGGTTTCAATATTGAAGCGGGCGGCCGTTTCAACCACCATTCGGTTTATGGCAATAATGGGGTGTTTAATATCAACCCCTCTTTCCTGATCGACCGCCAGTTTAAGGTATTTGCCAATATTTCTACAGCTTATAAGGTACCTACCTTGTATCAGATGTATTCTGAATACAAAAACCCCACTACCGACCTGGACCCTGAAAAGGCCATTACCTATGAAGGAGGTATCCAATATTACTCTACCGATAACCTGGTGAATGTACGGGTATCGGTGTTTAAGCGCGATGTAAAGGATGCCATTGTGTTCTATACCAACCCCAATACATTTGCCAGCTATTATATTAACCAGGACAAACAAAAGGATTGGGGTTTTGAGATAGAGCCCGCCATTAATTTCATGGATAAGATCAAGCTCACCCTTTCTTATGCTTATGTAGATGGCAAGGTACATACCAGGGCCGGCGCCAAGGATACGGCTTTCTACAACCTGTACCGCAGGCCCAAGGGCATCTTTGGGGCCACGCTCAATTACCATATTACCAAAAACCTGTTTGCCAGCGCCGGGGTACAGAACTTTGGCAAGCGTTCTGACCTGGATTTTAGTACCTTTCCCACCTCAATTGCTAAATTAAAATCTTATACGCTGGTGAATTTCTATGCAGAATACCAGCTTATTAAGTCGCTAAAGTTGTTCATAGATGTGAAGAATATTACCAATACTTCTTACGTGGAAGTGCTTGGATATAACACTTTAGGGCGTAATTTCAATGCGGGTTTATCCGTACGTTTATAATTATAAAAACAAAGAATATGTCATTGAAGAAATTCAATCCCCGTATGATGGTGCTGCTGGCAATTATGGTCTTGGCAGCCGTGGTGAGGATTGTACTTACGAAAGAAGCTAAAATGTCGCCCCTGGCTACGCTTACCCCCTGGGTGCTATGGCCCTGTTTGGAGGCGCCTATTTCAGCAAAAGCTATAAGGCTTACTTGTTTCCTTTATTGACCCTTTGGATGAGCGATGTCATCTTGAACCGGTTTGTGTATTATGGGGAATGGCGTTTCTTCTATGAAGGTTTTTACTGGACGTATGGTTCTTTTGCCTTGATTGCTTTTGCTGGTCAGTGGATCATCCGCAAAGTAACTGTTACCAATGTGGTACTGGCTTCTTTTGTGGCGGTACTCATTCACTGGATTGGTACCAGCCCAGGCTGTTTTATGGTTGCCGAGTCGATGTATCCCAAAACCTGGGGTGGATATTTCGCCAGCCTGGTAGCAGCGATTCCCTACGAATGGAATTTCCTGTTGGGCACTTTACTGTATAGTGGTATCTTTTTGGCGGCTTTGAGCTGCTGCAAAAAAGGTTCTCCGCTTTGCGCCCCGCCGGTTTATAATTTATAATAATAGTATTGGGAAGTGAAGAATAGGCAGGAGCTTCCTGGATTATTCTTCACTTCTTGTTTTATTCAATATTCAAATATCCCGTATGGTTGCCTGTTCTTTTCTTCCTGCCGCCACCCAAATGATCTACGATATGAACCTGCAGCACCTGTTGCAGGGGATCACTTTTGAATGTCCTCCGGCAGCCCTGGCTCAAAAGAGAAAGTAGTACGCTGCGTACTGGAAGGCAAGCATTATAGCAGTATTGAGATCGACCGCATCTTCTCGGCCTCCAAAGCACAGGGTAAAAGTCTGTATTATGTGGATGAAGTACTGCTGCAGGCAATTAGGCCCGATGTGATCTTCACCCAGGATGTATGTGAGGTATGCCAGATAGATACAGCCTGTACAGCCGCGGCGGTAGCCAAATTGGACAAACAGCCACAATTGGTACCGCTTACGCCTAACAACCTGGAAGATGTTTTTGGAACAGCCATCACCATTGCTACAGCACTTGGACAGGAAGAAGCAGCCTATCCCTACCTGGCTTCTCTGCAAAAAAGAATTGATACGATCATTGATACCTTAAGGGCCCATAAAGCGCCACCCAAAAGGGTAATGGTGATGGAATGGGTAGAACCGGTCTATAATTGTGGCCACTGGATACCTTACCAGATCGCTTATGCAGGTGGCATCGATATGCTGTCGAACCCGGCCGGCGATAGCATTGTAACACCCTGGGAAAAGATCGTACGGTACAACCCGGAAGTACTGGTCATAGCGCCTTGCGGCTTTACCATAGAACGTACGGCCGAAGAATTACACCTGCTGACGCGAAAACCGGAATGGCAGCAACTAGCCGCCGTACAGCGGAAGGCGGTATACCTGGCCGACTATGACCTGTTTACCCAACCCAGCGCCAGTACACTCACCGATGGTATTGAAATACTGGCCGCCATGTTTCACCCCACCCTCTTCAACGTACCCGCCCACCTGCAACATAAATGTACTTCGCTCTTTAAATCAGTAGCCCATGTGTAAGCATGAACAAAAAAACTGCCCCCGTTGCCAACAACACTTTGAATGCAAAGTGGGCGATGTACACCATTGCCAGTGCTTTGACATTAGCTTCAATGAAGAAGAAAAAGCATTTATAGAAGGTCGGTATCAAGACTGCCTGTGCAGGAATTGTTTACTGGAACTGAAACAACGTTCTGTTTTATTTACCGAGAAATATTCATTGGATGCCAATAAGTGAAGAGGAGGCGAGTGGTTCCGGAACCTTTTGGGAGTAAATGGTGAATGGGGAAGAAGCGACGCAGCAATAATCAGTAATTAATAATCAATCATGGAGGAAGTGTTTATGAATGGACGTGAGGATAAGGCTGGTATTATTTTTGTAACCGGAGGTGCCCGCAGTGGAAAAAGTCGTTATGCACAAGACCTGGCGCTTCAATTAAGTCCTTCCCCTATCTACGTGGCTACTGCCCGCAAATGGGATGAGGATTTTCAGCAACGGGTAAAAGACACCAGGATGACCGTGATGAGCGCTGGACTTCTATCGAAGAAGAAAAACAGCTCAGCAAACTTGACCTCAACGATAAAGTAGCGGTAATAGATTGTGTAACGCTATGGCTTACCAACTTCTTTGTGGATAACAAATACGATATTGATCAATGCCTGGCCGAGTGTAAGCAGGAGATTCAACAGCTCATGCAGCAATCAGGCACTTTTATCATCATCAGCAATGAGATAGGCATGGGCGTACATGCAGAAACGGCCATTGGCCGTAAATTCACAGACCTGCAAGGCTGGATGAATCAGTATCTTGCTGCGCAAGCCCGCAAGGTGGTGTTCATGGTGAGTGGGATACCGATGGAGATCAAGGGGTGAGTCGTGGATCGTGAATCGGCAGTCGGCAATCTTTTGCTTCGTTTTTTGAAGGGAGTGGATATAAAATAATCAGTAATAAATAATCAATAATTGGGAGCGACAAAAGCGTATATGAATTGGAGCGGGGGCAAGGATAGCTCGCTGTGCCTGCATAGGATACTGCAGGATGAACGATACAGCATTGATTGTTTACTTACCAGTGTCAATGCGGCGCATAACCGTGTTTCGATGCATGGGGTACGGCGGGAGCTGTTGCATGCACAGGCCAAAGCCATTGGCCTGCCCTTGTATACGATTGAACTGCCGGAACAACCGGGTATGCAAGAATATGAACAGGCCATGATGGTACAAGTGGAAGCACTCAAAAAGGAAGGATACACACAAGCGGTATTCGGAGATATTTTCCTGGAGGACCTCAAAACGTACCGGGAGCAAAAACTGGCTACAACCAATATACAGTGTGTGTTTCCGCTATGGAAAATATCCACGCAGGAATTGATGGATGAATTCCTGTCCCTGGGCTTTAAAGCCATCATTGTATGTGTGAATGAAAAGTTCCTGGATAAAAGTTTCTGTGGCCGGCTGATCGATGATTCCTTTGTACGCGACCTGCCATCCCATGTAGATGTTTGTGGAGAGAATGGCGAGTATCATTCCTTTGTATTTGATGGGCCGGTATTCGATCAGCCTATCGCCTATACCAAGGGCGAGATCGTATACAGGCGGTATGAAGCGCCACAAACTACCGACAATTCCTGTAACCCCATGGACCAGCCATCGCTGTATGGCTTTTACTTTTGTGATCTATTAATGCCATGATAACAAATACCATTACCGCCGCCTCCCTGGAGGCCGATCTACAACACAAGATCAACAACAAAACAAAACCACCGGGATCGCTGGGCCTGCTGGAAGATATTGCCCTGCAGGTAGGGCTGATCCAGGACACCTTAAAGCCGGAAATCACGCAGCCGCATATCGTTGTATTTGCGGGCGATCACGGTATTGCCAAAACAGGTTTGGTGAATCCCTACCCACAGGAAGTAACGGCACAGATGGTGCTGAACTTTTTGAATGGAGGGGCTGCCATCAATGTGTTTTGCCGGCAACACAACATCACCTTACAGGTGGTAGATGCCGGGGTAAATTATGAACTGGTACCGGCTTCTACACAATTGCGGGTGAAGAATGGCGAGATCTTCGTCAATGCTAAATTGAATTATGGCACCGACAATTACCTCACCGGCCCGGCCATGAGCGAAGAGTCTGCCTTATCCGCTATTGAAAAAGGCAAAGCCATTGTAAAAATGATTGCCGACCGGGGCAGTAATTGCATAGGCTTTGGCGAAATGGGTATCGGCAATACTTCATCGGCCTCGCTCATCATGAGTGCGGTAACAGGTTTACCGGTATCCGCCTGTGTGGGCCGGGGTACGGGTGTGAACAACGACCAATTACAAACGAAGATCAGCACGCTGGAGCAGGTACATGCCCTGCACCAATTGCAGCAGCTCCACGACCAACCCATTACCTTGCTATCGCGGGTAGGAGGTTTCGAGATCGCTATGATGACGGGAGCTTACCTGCAGGCAGCGGAACAAAACATGGTGATCGTAGTAGATGGGTTCATCGCTTCTGCCGCGCTGTTATTGGCCAAACTGATCGAACCAGGCGTAATGCGTTATTGCATTTTTGCACATACCAGTGGAGAACATGGTCATGAACAAATGCTGCAATACCTGCAAGCCAAAACATTATTGCAACTGGGTATGCGGTTGGGCGAAGGAACAGGAGCAGCACTGGCCATCCCCTGATACAATCGGCCGTTAAGTTCCTGGAAGAAATGGCCTCCTTTGAATCGGCAGGAGTATCGAATAAAGAGTAGTCGGAAACACGGGAAGTCGGAAAAGACCGGAAGAAAAACACCAATACTTATTGTATCATTTACCGACTTTCGGACTTTGCTGACTTTCGGACATCTTGTATTTCTTTCCGACTTTACTGACTTAGGGCTTTTCCGGAAGTTTACTTATACCATTATGAAAAAGGAAATTCGTATATTCTTTACGGCATTGATGTTCCTTACCCGTCTGCCGGTACCTAAGTTTACCGACCATTCGCAGGAATACCTGGAAAAATCGGCACGTTATTTTCCCTTAATAGGCTGGATCGTGGCGCTCATCAGCGGCCTTACCTTCCTGGTATTTAATAAATATGTAAGTGAGGATATTGCCATCCTGGCTTCTATCATTGCAGGGATATTTACTACGGGGGCCTTTCATGAAGATGGCTTTGCCGACGTATGTGATGCTTTTGGAGGCGGCTGGACGAAAGAAAAATACTGCTGATCATGAAAGACAGCCGACTGGGTACCTATGGGGTAACCGGTCTTATCGGCATCCTGTCGGCCAAGTTCCTGCTGCTGAAAGAACTGCCCAAGTTTTCACCTGATCTGGCTAATCCCTCCATCAATATCTTCCTCAACTATAAGAACTTCTTATTGGTATTGATAGCCGCACATGCCATCAGCCGGCTGATGGGCGTATTCACCATTTGTCTATTTGATTATGTTACTGACCCTGATGGCAGTAAATCGAAACCGGTTACCAGCAGCCGACCTTCTTTTGTTACTATCCTGATGGCTTGTCTCTTTGCTTTGTTGCCTTTTGTTTTTCTACCCTGGCATTTCGCATTGGCTATTATTCCTGTACTGCTGATCGCTTACCGAATGGCCGTGTATTTCAAAAAATGGATCGGAGGATATACGGGCGATTGCCTGGGTGCTATTCAGCAGGTAAGTGAACTGACGTTTTACCTGGGGGTATTGATCGTTTGGCAGTATATAATTTAACAAGAGGGTGAGCCGCCCAGGAAGGGCGACCTGTCAACAAGTAATCTTTAAACAATAGGTGAGTCACCCTGCAGCCAGGCATAGCAGCGCGGCAGGGTGGCCCACCTTTAACAACTGATTTGCTTATTATTGCGCTATGAGTATTTATGTTATCCGCCATACTACCCCACTCATTGATAAAGGAACCTGTTATGGACAGGCAGATATTGATGTAACTGGCAGTTTCCTGGAAGAAGCCAACATCATTGGTCAATACCTGCCTGACGAGTTAGCAGCTGTTTACAGCAGCCCGCTGCAACGATGCAGTAAACTGGCAGCACATTTATTTCCGGCTCATCCTATCAAATTTGACCATGATCTGAAGGAGATCAGTTGCGGGAATGGGAACTGCAAAAGTGGAATGATATTCCCAAGGAGGTGATCGATCCCTGGATGAATGATTTTGTGCATGTTTGTATTCCGGGTGGAGAGAGTTATGTACATGTATTTGACCGGGTAAGCCGTTGTTTTGAAGGCGTAGCAGCTACCGGGCAGCAGGCTGCCATTATAACGCATGGTGGAGTGATCAGGAGTATCCTGGCTCATATTACACATACTCCTTTAAAAGATTCTTTTGCGGCTTTTTCCCTGCATTATGGATGTGTAGTAAAGATCGACCAGGAAGGCAATGGATTTCGCTATGAAATGCTATCCAATATTAATACAGGCAAAGAACAGCATAAGCCAAGTTATAAATAGTAGTAACTTGTAGTATTCCTTGTCAGTAAAATCGAATGCCATGGACTTGCGTTTTGACGACCTGATAACAGTTACCTTCACTTTATTCGCCATCATTGATATCCTGGGATCTATTCCCTTGCTGATCACGCTGAAAAAAAGATGGGCGGTATTCATGAACTAAGGGCCACGCTGGTTTCGGGGGCCTGATGATCCTGTTCCTGCTTACGGGCGAAAAGTTTTTGAAGGTCCTCGGCCTGGATGTAAGCTCTTTGCGGTAGCAGGTTCGATCGTGATTTTTATCCTGGGGATGGAAATGGTATTGGGGATGGAGTTCTTTAAAAGTGATGGCGATCACAAATCGGGTGCGGTGGTACCCATTGCCTTCCCGCTGATAGCGGGTTCCGGCACACTCACCACCATTATTTCCCTCTCGGCCAATTATAGCCAATGGACTGTTTTATTCGGTATTTTGATCAACCTCATAATTGTTTTCCTCGTTTTGAAATCCCTGAACTATATTGCGAAACTTTTGGGACCGGCAGGATTATTAGCGGTGAGAAAGTTTTTTGGCGTAATTTTGCTGGCCATTGCCGTAAAGCTTTTTGCGAGTAATATAGGCACCTTGATAAAATAGTGTAATTGGCTTCGTAGTACAATGGATAGTATAAGAGTTTCCGAAGCTCCAGATCCAGGTTCGATTCCTGGCGAAGCCACTTCAATTTCACTATGATCAGTATTACTTCCCTTTCCACTTTCACCATCGAACAAAGGGCCTCCTTTGGTCATAATGGCTATACTTCCCCGCAGGTTTATCGCGTTCGCAAAACCACCAATGCTAATGGGTTTCAATGGCAGGTTCAATTGGAAGACCTGGCAACTCCCTTCCTTAAAAACTGGAAAGACTACCCCGCCGATTTTGCTGAATATGCCACCCTCCTGGAAGAAGGACATTCCTTTGGCGCTTACGACAATGATCGATTGATTGGGGTTGTCATTTGCACAGCCAGGTCATGGAACAACACGCTCTATATTGAGAACATTCATGTATCGCAATTTTACCGCCAGCAGGGAGTAGGCGGCCTGCTGCTCAACCGGGTATTGCAACACGCCAGTTTACAGGGCTTCCGGCATGTAGAACTGGAAACGCAAAATACGAATGTGCCGGCGATCGCCTTTTACCAACGCTATGGCTTTGACATCACCGGGTTTAATTACCACCTCTATGATGGTCTGGACGAATTTGCCTTTTATATGACCAAAGCTACCGGACAGGGATACTGGCGTAAGCCCCATGACTAGCTGATATTGAATGGAATAGGGGCTAGGTATCAGGAATGCCGCTCAATTTATAGCAACCTGCCCCCTGGGGGTAACAAAACAGGAGTTGTGTTGATATGCTGTTGTAATGAGTAGCATTTAAACGCTCATCACAAACAACAACATGAAAACGGCTTCCCAACCCTTCTATTCTTACTGGTAAGCACAATAGCAATAGCCCAGGAATCAACACAAAAATCAATTACCATTTCCCTTGGTGGTGGAAGAAGTTTCAGTTCCACGGCATTAAAACAGCAAGGGCTGATTGGCAATGGTATGCAGGCTGGCGCCGATGTATTTGTTCCTCTTCTTAGAAAAGGATGGGATGGATCAGTGAAAGGTAGCGGCAAATTCACCTTGGGTATCCTGGCCGGGGATATTATCAGTCGGCCAGGAATCAACAGCCGGACATGGCCGGTGTACAATCGAAATACCAATTACCCAGCGGCAACCTGGAGATCACCAATAAGCAATACGGTTCTTCCAACAGCCAGGCTTATTCTTTTTATACCGGACTACAGGCTGATTTCACATTTGGAAAAATATCGCTATCGCCTTCCGTAAGTGCCGGATACTTTCATTCAACCCGTGATACGTTTACACAAAGCAGCCAGGTGATGGTCAATGGCGGCTCCCGCATGGTAATACTTGCAGGTTCCCCAAGGCAAAAAGCCAGGGTATGATCATCATCCCACAGGTAAAAGTAGGCTACCAGTTAACCGGCAACTTAAGTGTGTATGCCGCCACATCGGTTAATGCAGGTCCTGGAAGTGGCAGTTAGCAATATAAACTGGTGCCTGCCGGCGGCTTCAATGATAAGCAAACGTATGAACCCTCACAATTGGCTGCAGGTAAGTTGGCATTAGCGGGCGATTCAAAAGAACCTGCTCACCTTACTACTACTGTACAAGCTGGCTTTAGCTGGAGTTTTGGGAAAGGCAAGGCTGCCCGCAGGATAGGTAAAGTAACGAAGGGTGGTGGTGTAGCCTCTGCTTCGTATGCAGCCGGGCGTGCAGCAATCTCTACTGATACGCCCAGCACGGGAAGACAAACGCAAGGCAAAACCTTTGGTGAAAAAGTAAATGCAGGATTGCAGTCTGGCGCGTCAGCTGTTGCACAGGGTGCAGCTCGTCCGGGGCAGCCTATCAAGGGAGTTATAGTAAAAGGCGGTAAGAATCCTGGTGGTAACCTGATGACGCTTACTACTGATAACAAGGGTGTGTTTGAATTTACATTTAAGGAAACAGGCGACTATCGCTTTGTACTCACAGCTCCTGGGGAAGCAGCACCACAAGGCAGAAGTATCAGCGAAAAAGGAGTTAAGAAGTCGGAGAATCCTTTGTACCAGGGCAACGGACAATCGGGCAATAATCCATTAAACAATGGACTTGTTGCCAGCCCTGGTAATCCAATCGGTGGCATTATTGTAAAAGGCGGCAAAAACCCTGGACCCAGCATGATCACGATCACAACCAATAGCAATGGTGAGGTTAATTTGAATGGGCTTACAGCCGGCAGTTACCGGTTTATTGTCACAGCGCCTTAAGCACCAGTACCAATCGCTTTAGGTATCATGACCGGAAAAAGTTGACTGTTGATCAGCAGTCAACGGCCAGTTCGCGGAAACCTGGGAATTTCGATCGGGGTGAGCCGTTCCGCCAACTGGCGGGAAGGGCGCCCACCCTAAGTTGGTTTCGCCAGGCCTGATGCAGCGCTTCAATCAACGAATGAACAGATTAATCTTTTAATGTGAATTTTAATTACGAACGGGGCTGGCTTTTATTCATTCCTTAATACTTTCGGTGGATAAAGTAAACCCAATCGTTCGTTATGAGAAGAAACGTTACTGTATTTGCCCTTGGCTTATTGCTAGTAGGCAATGAGGTGATAGCCCAAACCAGGGACTCCCTAGTCGTTAAAAGTATTGTTGAAGAAGCTACTAAGAACTCGCAACTGCAACAGCTGGCACATGAATTAATGGATGGCATTGGCCCACGGCTGGTGGGTACGCCGCAAATGAAAAAGCCAATGACTGGGCAGTGGCCAAATACCAAAGCTGGGGTATCCAGGCTAAAAATGAGCAGTGGGGCGAATGGCGCGGATGGGAAAGAGGGGTTACGCATATTGATATGGTATTGCCCCGGGTGAAATCATTGGAAGGCACGCAGTTGGCCTGGAGTCCCTCTACTGCTGGCAAAACAGTAACGGCCGAACTGGTGATCGTGCCCGACCTGGCCGATTCTATCGCCTTCCAGCAATGGCTGCCAGCAGTGAAAGGCAAATTTGTAATGATCTCCATGCCGCAACCCACAGGACGGCCTGATTATAATTGGGATGAATTTGGCACCAAAGAGTCCGTAGAGAAGATGAAGAAAGAGCGTACAGCACAATCAGAAGCCTGGCGCAACCGGATCAGCAAAACAGGTTATACAGCGCGTACCTTACCGGCAGCGCTGGAAAAAGCCGGGGCAGTAGGTATTGTTATGTCCAACTGGTCAAATGGCTTTGGTGTTAATAAGATCTTTGGCGCCTATACTACCAAGGTACCCACGATTGATATTGCATTGGAAGATTATGGCTTATTGTACAGGCTTACGGAAGATGGCACCAAAACATCCATCAGTGTTCGTGCCGACTCGAAGGAGCTGGGTATAGTGCCCACCTTTAATACGATTGCCGAGATAAAAGGAAGTGAAAAACCTGATGAATATGTGATCCTGTCAGCGCATTTTGATAGCTGGGACGGTGGTACGGGAGCAACGGATAATGGCACCGGAACATTGGTGATGATGGAAGCGATGCGGATATTGAAGAAGATCTATCCCAATCCTAAAAGAACGATCCTGGTAGGCCACTGGGGCAGTGAGGAGCAGGGACTGAATGGTTCCCGGGCTTTTGTAGAAGACCATCCTGAAATAGTAAAAAATATCCAGGTGCTCTTTAACCAGGACAATGGAACAGGCCGGGTAGTGAATCTTTCGGGACAGGGATATTTGCATGCCTATGATTACCTGGGCAGGTGGTTATCGAAAGTACCTGGTGATATACGCAGTCAGGTTGAAACACGGTTTCCCGGCGCACCGGGTGGTGGTGGATCGGACTTTGCTTCTTTTGTTGCAGTAGGTGCACCAGCCTTTTCTTTAAGCTCGAATAGCTGGTCGTATGGCAACTATACCTGGCATACGAACCGCGACACTTATGATAAGATCGTATTTGATGATGTACGTAGTAATGCGATCCTTACGGCCATTCTGGCATATATGGCCAGTGAAGATCCGACCAAAACATCGCGTGAAAAGAGTGTACTGCCTGTGAATCCCAGAACAGGAGAACCAGGCACCTGGCCCGCGCAGACAAAAAGTTACGCGGAAGGGAGGGGTGAATTAGAGATCATAATTAGTCTAGTTTTTAATTATAAGAAAGGCTGTCCATGATAAGTGGGCAGCCTTTTTCGTGAATCGGCAATCTTTTGCTTCGTTTTGGCAATCGGCAGTCGACAATCGGCAGTCGCTTGCTACGAATGACTCTGGCCTTTTGCTTGGACTTGGGTATCGTTACAAGTGTAGTCTGATCTTTAGTTTGTTAAGCAGGATGGCGATGCCCATAATAATGATGGCATAAACAGCCGACCATGCCACACCCAGCCATCCCTGGTGAAAAGTGGATGGCATAAAATACAACCCAAACCATACCTGTACATGATAGATAATGGCGGGTAGTATGTAAATGAGAAGGGGGTTGGAAGCTGCAGGTTTGAAGAAGGCCGTCCATCCGCTTATTTTTTTAACATCGAGCAGCCAATACAGGAGGCTGAACAAAAGTGTACAGATGGCTACGGAATACAAACACCAGGAAGGGGTAGCGTATATTTTTGAAATATGGTACCAGGGCCTGAGTATCCAGGCAGCAATGGCGGCCAATACCATGAACACAATGGCCTGAATAAACCGCTGGGTATTGGTTTGATGCTCTTCCGTTCAAAAAATATAAGGGACAATACGATGCCGCTTAATACAATGCTGGTATGAGATGCGTTGCCAGATTGGGACCCGATCCAACGCAAAGCAGCATTGATTCGGCAGCAGGCAGTCGCCCGGCAATATACCACCCCACGCATACCAGGATCATAAATAGCAATCCGCCGATGCTACCGCGCACCAATTGGTAAATGGTACAGCTAAGGAAATAAGCCCAGCCAATAAGGCCCAATATACCCCACCAATGGGGTGTGAGCCCTTTGAACCATCTTCGCCTGCCTTGTAGATGATGCCCAGGTAAATTAAACCAGCCACCCCCAGGGCTTGCAAAACAAGGGCTACGCGCTTATTTTTAAAATAGTACACATTCCAGACCAGGATGGCACAAGCGTAAAATAATAATGACCAAATATGGATGGACATGCCCATGGCAGCTTCGTTATAGCCTCCTTCGGCATTGACCATAAAAATGCCTAATACGAGCAAACCAATGGTTCGCCAGATAATATGGGCCTGAGCTTCCAAAAGGAATCGCCCTTGGCCAGGCGGTTATTCAGTGCGAAAGGTAGTGACATACCCACTATAAACAGAAAAGCGGGAAACACAAGATCTACAAATGTCATAGCATCAGCATCCGCCGGCACGTGCTTCATCCAGCTGGGAATACCGGATACACCAGCTACATCATTCACGAAGATCATGACAAGAATGGTGATACCTCTAAAAACATCGATGGAGAGAATACGCTGTGTAGTTAACGTATTATACTTCATTGGCAGGGAGTTGGGTTGCTTAAAAATACAATGAAGTACACGATTTTCAACGTATAGGAGTAGAAATATATGGGTGGATGCGCAAACCGGTTGGCACGACGAGGGGCCTTCGGGTGACTGATAATCAATGAAAATCAGAATACAAGGGCTATTCTTACGCCGAGGAAGCTGTAGCCTCCCTTGCGCAGTAAGGGAGCTTCGGGAATGGAGAAACCTGTTGGAATGGTATAAAAACGGAGGCCAAGGTCTATTTGCTTACCAGCCACGGGCATCAACATACCAATAGCTGGAACGAGGGTAAGTTTGGTAGCAGCATGCTTGTGTGCTTTGATGCTAAAGCCAGCTTCAAAGCCTGCATAGTAATTATTCCAAACATAATATTTCAAACCAGGTAATACACTTATAAAGGCAAAGTCCTTGGTTTCCTTGTCATCAAAGGCATGAATGGTTCCTTTAAAATAGTTGTATCCTACGCTTGCGGTAGCAGCCAGCCCATTGCGACTGCGCCATTCTTTTTAATGAACAGTCCGGTAAGCACTCCCTTCATATCACCTACCATGGTGTACACAGGAGTAGCCAGATCAACACCTACAGAGAGGGTGTTTTGCTTGTTTTGCGCACAGGTAGCCAAGGCTCCTCCCCATATTGCTACTAAGAGTAGAAGTGTTTTCATCTGAATCCATTTCATAAAGTCCATTACAAGCCGGCTGTTTTCAACACTAGTATGAATAAGGTGTAAGCCGGCAGTATTTGCATTATGACAAGGATATTTATACAGGCGTTGCGGGCAAGATCAAATATTAGTTCATCATTAATATAGGTCGGTGAGCGAAAAACGGCGATGACACCACGGAAAAACTGTAAATTGGCTCAACGAGTTAACCAACACATTAAAACTAATGTTCAAACAACTGCTATTTGTTTGCCTTACCCTCTCTGGGTATGCATCGGTGGCCCAGGAAACTGCCCCCACTGACAGTGTGCCGGCCATAGCACTTCACAATGCCATTACGAGTTACCACCACTACATCGACAAGCAATCGCGCTTATACAATGGAGTAGAGTTTTTGGTTATTCGCCCAAGATCGAAGGCATACCTTATTACCTGGAAAATACCTGGCAGCGTGGAAGCATTGTATATGATGGTATTGCTTATGATACGGTTCAAATGATGTATGATATTGTGAAAGACCGGATCGTTATCCTGCACTTCAATAATTTTTTCCGGATGTCTCTGTTCAGTGAAAAGATAAAAAGCTTCTCACTGATGAACCACCATTTTATCCGTATCCTTAAAGATAGTTTGAGTAATTCTCCACTTTCCACGGGGTTCTATGATCAAATGTATACAGGCCCCACCAGTGTATTGGTACGTCGAAGCAAATTCATTGAAGAAACAGTAAAGGAAATATTGGAAAGGAAATTTGTAGAGCAGTACCAGTACTATGTTTACAAGGATGGGAACTATCATACGATCAGAAGTAAAAAGGTCTTTTCTCACTGATGAAAGATCATGCCCGTGAGGTAAAACAGCACCTGAAAAGAAAAAGCTGAAATACAGAAAGGACAAAGAGAATACTATTATAGAAGCTGCCATCCATTACGATTCTTTAAAACACTGATATGAGACGACTGCCTTTCCTAATGATCCTTGGTTTTGCATTGGGGTGTTTTTGTAGCAAGGTATCAGGGCAACAAAATGACGCCAAACGGGTCAGTATCATTTTATCCGACACTGCGGTTGATGTGATCTTACAGGAGCTAGAGCGACAATCGGGTTATCATTTTTATTATGACAAGGTACAATTTGATAGTATGCGCGTAAGCATAGCTATTAATAACCAGCCGCTGAAAAGGGCACTGGAGCAACTTTTTGAGAACACGGCTTTTCATTGTACGATCCTGGCCGATAAGGGAACTGTATTTATTACCAAGGGGCTGCGATCAAAACGACCTTGCCGGATGGGTTCTTTGCAAAAGCGACCAAGGATACTGTACGCCGGGACCTGGGAGGGTGCCTGATTACGGGGATAAAAAGAAAGTGCGGGCAGATGCCTCTATTGAAAACAAGTTATTTGAAATAGGCAATAAAAGTAATACAGGAGGGCCAGCCAATGTAACACTGGCAGGCAATATTCGCAATATCAAAAGTGGTGAACCGCTTGTAGGAGCCATTATAACGATACACAATTCTTCGATTGGAACCGCCACAGATCAATATGGATATTTTTCATTGACGGTTCCGAAGGGCAGGTATGTATTGAATGTACAAGGAATTGGCATGAAGGATACGAAACGGCAAGTAGTGTTGTATGCCGGCGGGGGAAAACTGGACATCGATATGGAAGAACGGGTAACCTCACTGAAGGAAGTTATTGTATCTGCGCAGAAGCTGGCCAATATCCGGAATGTACAAATGGGTACGGAACGGTTAACGATCCGGGCTATCAGGCAAATACCCACGGCTTTTGGTGAAGCCGATATATTAAAGGCGGTGCTCACATTGCCAGGTGTAAAATCGGTAGGGGAAGCCAGTACGGGTTTCAATGTACGGGGAGGCGCTGCGGACCAAAACCTGATCCTGTTCAATGACGCTACGATCTATAATCCTTCGCACTTCTTTGGATTCTTTTCTGCCTTCAACCCTGATATTGTAAAGGATGTAGAATTGTACAAGAGTAGCATACCCGCCAAATACGGAGGCCGTTTATCATCGGTATTGGATATATCGAGCCGGGAGGGTAATAAGAAGAATTTTACGGGGAGTGCCGGCTTAGGTTTGATCACCAGCCGTTTTAATATTGAAGGACCCATCCAGAAAGATAAGACCTCGTTCATTCTGGGAGCCCGCACTACGTATGCACGCTGGCTTTTAAACTTATTGCCTGATGAATATGAGAATAGCAAGGCATCGTTTTATGATGTTAACCTGAATATCAGTCACCAGTTCAACAACAAGAATAACCTTTACGTCACCGGATATACCAGTAAGGACCGATTTAACCTGAACAACGATACTACTTATGGATACAATAACAACAATGTATCGATCAAGTGGAAGCATATATTCAATAATAAATTAACGGGTATATTGACAGGGGGTTATGACCGGTATGCTTATCATATCAGCAGTGAAAAAATAAGATCACTGCTTATAAGCTGGGTTTTGACATTAACCAGTTCAATGTTAAAGCAGACTTTACCTGGTACCTGAGTCCAGAACACACCATCGATTTTGGAGCCAGTACCATCCATTACAAACTTCATCCGGGTGAATATGAACCGATCGGCAAGGAATCATTGATTGTAGGTGATAAGGTGGCTACGGAACAAGCTCGGGAAAGTGCAGTTTACTTATCGGAAAAATGGAATATTACGCCCGAGCTTTCGTTGCAAGGGGGTGCGCGCTTTTCGTTGTACCAATACCTGGGGCCAGGAAATGTGAACAGGTATGCACCAGGGCTTCCCAAGAATGAGGACAATATCCTGGAGGTAAAGCGGTACGAAAAGGGTGATGTAATCCAAACTTATTCAGGTCCGGAATGGCGGCTTTCGGCACGGTATAGCATCACGCCCAGTTTCTCCATAAAGGCGGGCTATAATTCGTTGCGTCAGTATATCCACATGTTGTCGAATACAACGGCAATTTCGCCTACGGATATCTGGAAATTGAGTGACCCTAATATTAAACCACAATATGGAGACCAGGTTTCATTGGGTTTGTACAAGAACTTCAAGTCGAATTCGATTGAAACTTCGGTAGAGGTGTATTATAAGCGCATAAAAGATTACCTGGACTATAAGAGTGGCGCTTCATTGGTGATGAACGATCATATTGAAACGGATGTAATTGGCACTAAGGGCCGGGCTTATGGGGTGGAGTTGATGATCAAAAAGCAAAATGGCAAATTGAATGGGTGGGTCAGTTATACTTACTCACGTATTGAATTAAAGATGGATGATGCTACTTCGGGTGAGATCATAAACCGGGGTGAGTATTACCCTGCTAATTACGATAAGCCGCATGATGTAACAATGGTGGGCAATTACCGCTTTACGCACCGGTTCAGTATTTCATTAAATGCTACGTATAGTACGGGCCGGCCAATAACCCTTCCTATTGGCCGCTATTACTATGGCGGTTCCTGGCGAGCCTTGTATTCAGACAGGAATGCCTACCGGATCCCCGATTATTTCCGCACTGATTTCGCCATGATCGTGGAAGGTAATCATAAGTTAAAACAGAAAACGCATAATTCCTGGACATTCGGCCTCTACAATCTTACGGGAAGGAAGAATCCCTATTCGGTTTATTTCACTTCGGAGCAGGGGCGTGTAAACGGATATAAGCTATCCATATTTGGCAATATTATCCCTTTTATTAATTACAATATTCGTTTCTAAATATAGTGGTATGAAAAAGCTTTTATATTGTTGTATTGTGTTGCTGGGCTTGTGTTGCAAGCAACGTTTTGACCCTCCTGTAATGACCCCTGTTAATGGGTACCTGGTGGTGGAGGGAAGCATTAATAGTGGATCGGGGCCTACCAATATCAAAATCTCGCGGGCTATCCCCTGGCCGATAGTTCGCGCATGAAATATGAACGGAATGCAGTAGTACGGGTAGAGGGGGAAGACAATAGCTCCTACCCGCTATCAGAAACATCGACGGGAAATTATAGTACACCCCAGCTATTTCTCAATAACAATGTGAAATACCGTTTATACATTAAAACTTCTGATGGAAAGGAATACAACTCGGAATATACAACGCGCATCAAGACACCTCCTATCGATGCTGTTCGCTGGGAACAGCCAACCGATCTTTATTTCTATATCAACACGCATGATCCGTTGAACAATACGCGCTATTACCAATGGGATTGGGAAGAGACCTGGGAGTTTCATTCGGCTTTTAGTACTACGCTGGAATATGCCAGGAGTACTACGGGTGAAATAACAGGCATCAAGTACCGGTATCCCAACCAGATGCACGATACCACCAACTATATATGCTGGAGAACAGAAGCTTCTACCAGTATACTCATTGGTTCATCGGCCAAATTGGCCAAGGACAGTATTGATATGCAGATCCATTCTATCAAGCGAGCTTCACAAAAGGTAAGTGTTTTATATAGTATTAAAGTAAGGCAGCATGCACTTAGTAAAGCGAGGTATGAGTTTTTACAAAGAATGAAGAAAAATACAGAACAAACAGGTACTTTATTTGATGCACAGCCTTCGGAATTGGTGGGGAACATACATGCCAAAAATGATCCGAAAGAAATTGTGATTGGACTTGTGGAAGTTTCGGATATGCAGGAAAAACGTATTTTCATCCGGATGACGGATCTACTTAACTGGGGATTCCGGCAACCCTGTGAGGAAATAAGGGTGCCCAATAATTTAGATAGTATACGTGCGCATAGCTATCTCACGCCTACGAATGTAGCAGAGTTTGGTGTGAGTGGGATTTTAGCCTTTTTGGATCCAGTCCAACCTGTGTCCTTTGTACGCTGACGGGGGTCCATCTAAAACCTCCCTTCTGGCCTTAATCATACATCCAATAGTACAACCTAAAACAATTTTGATGTACCTGACATCACATACGATACGAAAAAGTTTATTAGCAATACTGGCAGCCGGCCTGTTGCTGCCCAATTGGGCTTTGCAGGCACAAGACTTTGGCAAAGTGATCAATACCCGGTTCAATGAATACCGTGAAAAAGCGATCCCGGAAAAGGTGTATGTACATACAGACAAAGGGTTTTACCTGGCTGGCGAGATCTTATGGTTTAAGCTATACTATGTAGACGGCACAAGCAATAAACCATTTGACCTGAGTAAGGTAGCTTATGTGGAATTGCTTGACAAAGACAATAGACCGGTGATGCAAGGGAAAGTGGCAATTATTAAGGGCTTTGGAAATGGTTCGTTCTACTTGCCTGCTTCGATCAATGCGGGCAATTATATTTTGCGCGCCTATACAAACTGGATGAAAAATTTTGGGCCAGATTGTTTCTTTGAGCAGCAGGTAAGGATCGTCAATACACTAAAGCCGTTGCCGTTGGTAAAACCTGATAGCAGCAGCATGTACGCAGTGCGTTTTTTCCCAGAAGGGGCAATCTTGTAAGGGGCATTCATAGCAAGGTAGCTTTCCAGGTTACGGACCAATATGGCAAGGGGATGAGGTTTAGCGGAAGGCTGACCAACCAGCGTAATGAAGAGATCGTACAGTTTAAACCTGATAAATTTGGGATTGGGCAATTTTCCTTTACACCGGCAACCGGGGACGTTTATACAGCTACGGTCGTAACAGAGGATGGGAAAACGATCAATCGTGAGTTACCGGCTATTTATGAGCAAGGATATGTGATGCAATTACAGGATGGAGGGAATGGGCAATTGCAGGTAAGTGTGCGTAGCAATATGCCATCCAGGGCGCCGGCGGAAGAAGTATTTCTTTTTGCACACAGCCACCAGGAAGTGAAAGCAGCTATCAAAAAAGCCATTGTAAATGGGATAGCACAGTTCACCATCGACAAAAACAAACTGGGGAGGGTATTTCCCAGCTCACGGTATTCAATGAACAAAAGCAACCGGTATGTGAACGCTTGTATTTTAAACCATTGAAGGAAATGCTTACCATTGAAGCAAGTGTGCAGGAAAGGGAATACGAAAGTCGAAAAAGGTAAACCTTTGGCTAAATACTTTCACTACGCCCGGAAAAGGGATACCAGCTAATTTATCGTTATCGGTTTACCGGGTAGATTCTCTTCCCGCACAAGACCAGGGAAATATCCTGAGTTACCTGTGGTTGAGTTCTGATCTGAAAGGCACGATAGAATCGCCAGCGTATTATTTTACGTCACAAAGTGCCGAGGTAATGACTGCACTGGACAATTTGTTGCTGGTACATGGCTGGCGAAGGTTTGATTGGGAGGCTGTATTAAAGAGTAGTGAGGCTTCATTTCAATATATTCCCGAGTTTACCGGGCATTTCATTTCCGGAATGATTACGCACGGGAATGATGGCACACCCGTAAAGGAAACGAAAACCTATTTATCGATCGCAGGCACCAAATTGCAATTCTACCCTGTTCACAGTGACAGGGATGGCAATGTTCGGTTTGATGTTCGAAATTATTATGGCCCTGGGGAAATCATCATACAAACAGAGGATCAGCAGGATAGTAGTTACCATGTTGACATTCAGAATCCCTTTTCAGATAAATATATAGGGCATGAGCCTATTCCGCTCAACGTATCGCCAGCGCTTGAACAAACGCTAACGGAGGGCAGTATCAACATGCAGGTACAAAATGCTTTTTACAGTGATCGTTTAACGCAGTTTGCGATACCCAATATTGACACGACAGCCTTCTTTGGAAGCAGTTATCCCAAATACCTGATGGATGATTATGTGCGTTTTACGACTACAGAGGAGATCTTAAGAGAGTATGTTCCAGATGTTGCAGTACGGAAGAGTGACGGGCAGTTTCAGTTGTACATTTTCAACTGGGAAACGGAAAGGCATTACAGGAGCAGCCCGCTTGTTTTGTTGGATGGCGTTCCGGTAAGTATCCAAAAGATCATGACATACGATCCTTTAAAGCTTCGTCAATTGCAGGTAGTTACAGACCGGTATGTGGCAGGTGATTTTACGTTTGACGGGATCATTAGTTTTACTACCTATCATGGCGATCTGAATGATCTGAAGTTAGATAGCCGGGCTGTTATTTTGGATTATGACGGATTGCAAATGCAACGGGAGTTTTATGCGCCGGTTTATGAAACACCTGAACAGGTAGCCAGCCGGTTACCAGACTTCAGAAATTTACTTTATTGGAACCCCGATATTCAAACAGACGCTTCGGGCAAGGCTGGTATCCATTTTTGGACGTCGGACCTGAAAGGCAGGTATGCAGGGGTATTACAAGGCATTGACAGTAATGGTCATGCTGGTAGTTATTCTTTGTATTTGAAGTGAAATAAGTTCAACAGCCTGCGGATTTCCAGTATACCTTCGTATTCAAAGTAAAGGGTCTCCACTCGGTGGGACCCTTTTCTTTGTATGCGAAGACTAAAGATTAAGTCTATTGTTGGACCAACAGTTTAGCAGCTTATTGGCGTTCAAAAAGATAATCAATGGCTTTTCCATCCCCTGAAATGGTGGCTCTTAGTTTATTGCCATCTAGCTTATAATCTATTTTCTTGGGAAAGTCGTGGTTGGGATTTTCACAGGTAAACCCATCCTTTGTGATGGCGGTGAGCTTAAAATAAACAGGTTCTTTGTTTTGAGGTACATCGGCCACATACCAAATATTATTGTCCTTTATCAGGAGTTGTATCTTTTCTACAAAAGTGTATCCTTCTCTTTCAGGGAAACACCAAAGCCTTTCATAAGGAATGGCCCGGTCATTTCCCAACGCTCATGGGCTTTGCGGCCGGGTTTTACATTGGTCCTGTTCCAGGTACCTGTAAGCCAGCTTAGCTTATTAAAGTTTTCGGTAGTTGCCTTGTTAATATCCTGTGCCTGGGCTTGGTTAATGAATAAGGCCAATAAAAGTGTCATGAAGGGATGGCTCATTGTCATATAGTATTTATGGCGAAATTAAAAGGAGGATTGACCTGGTATTGTACAAAGCCAAAAATACCGGCTTATCTGCCCTGCCAATAGATGAATGGATTGTTGTTCCCAGGTATTGGTAAGGCGTATCCGATAGGGATCGCCATAATGAAAAATGAGCTCACAGAAGCCATCAGGAATGATCTTTTGTTGATGGTGGGTTGGGTCTTCGTTCTCTATGATCCAATAGCAATCGATGATTTTCTCCAGGCCAGCCCCTGGATTTACTCTTTTAAAGATCATGTAATTAGCTGTTAGGTATTGACTATTAGGTGTAAGCTATCAGCCGTAATAGGTAGCTAAAGGCCATTTATACCATACAAAAATAAGGAGTAACCGCTGGAAAGTCAGGAAGTCTGAAAGACGGAGGTCGATTATTTGGTCTGGGAGAGATCGAAGCCGAAGAGGCTGCCTTCACCTATAAGGCTATTTACCCAAATAGATCCTCCCTGAGCTTCGATAAATTCTTTGAAATGGCCAGTCCCAGGCCGGTGCCGTTGCGTTCATGAGTGCCTGGCACTTTGAAATAGCGATCGAAGAGGCGGGGAAGGTATTTTTCGTCAATGCCCTTGCCATAATCGGTAACGGTGAAAAGCACTTTATTGTCTTTGGCATTAATGGCAATGTCAATGAAAGAAGTATCAGTGGAATAGCGGATGGCATTGGTAAGAAAATTGATCATTACCCAGGAGGTTTTTTCTACATCGGCCTGTACAGCTGGGAGGTCGGCAGGCAGGCTAACGCGAAGTGTTATGTTCTTTGCTGGGCCTGGAATTGGACAGCCTGAACTGCTTGCTCGACTATGGTAGCGGGCCGGGCGGGTTGGAGTTTCAGTTGTATATTACCAGTCTCTACCTGCGACATGTTGAGGAGCTCGCTGGTGATATTGAGGAGGCGGTCGGCATCTTCGGTAATGCTTTTGGATAGCTCCTGTTGTTCTGGATTTAATTGCCCTATCCTATTATCGGTAAGGAGACGTGCACTCATCTTAATAGAAGAAATGGGAGTTTTGAGTTCATGAGATACGGTGGCAATAAAGTTGGTCTTGGCTTCATTGAGCTCATGGAATAAAGTAATATTGCGCAAGACAATTACCTGACCTGCCACCTCTCCATTGTTCATGACGTTCAATACATCCTTATTGAAATAGCTTTCTTTGTTATCGGCATAGATCTTTAATTCTTTCCTGGCTTTATCGTCCTGCAGGAGGGTGCGCATGAGGTCATTTTTCAGCGCCAGGTCGGGTGCATACTTACCGACGATATCGGCTTCTTTCCATCCCAATAGTTTTTCGGCCACTGCGTTGAGGAAGAGGATATGTCTTTTTCGTCGAGACCGATAATCCCATCGCGCATTTGGTTGATGATGGTTTCGATGCGTTTTTTTTCAAAGGTAAGTTTGGCCAAATTACTGTTCTCGTATTCATCCAATTTACTGGCCATGCTATTAAAGGCCTGGGCCAGTTCGCCAAACTCATCTTCCTGTTTGAGATAAATCCGTTTGCTGTAATTCTTATTATAATCTCCCGAATCCCTTCGGCCAGTTTGGCTACGGGTTCGGCAATGACGCCAGGGAAATTATAAATGAAGGTGAGCACGATCAGGATAAGGGTGGTAAAGATGATGGTAAGCCATAGTTGGGCGCTTTCGGCGGTGGCGCCGGCGATGGCATTTTTTTTCAGAATAGCTTCCTGGTTAAGGTCGTTGATCATGCGGATGGATTCGCGCAATTGTGCGTAATTGGCAGAATCGTCACGATGGCTTAACAATTCTTTAAAGTTTTTACGCAATGCTTCAGTGACCTCTCTTTCGCCCGCCTCTGTAATATTGGCTTCCTGGTTTCGCAGGTTGGCATTGAATATGGTAATGGCGTTCGAGTCGCTCGGAATATCTTCCAGGGCCTTGAGCATATTGTTGGAATATACCAGGGACTCGTAATTGTTTTTGAGGATGCGGTTGGCATCTCCGCTAAGGCGGTTGATATAATAGAGGCTAAGGATTCCAAAGGTGAGGATAACCAGGAAGAGAAAGCCGAGGCCCAATGATAATTTTGTTTTTAGACGGACAGCCATAACATAAATTATGAAAGGATAACAATGTCGATATCGGCCGCTGACAATTTGTTCAATAGCTGATTGAATACAGCGGTGCTTAAAATGACATTGAACAGGTTAAGGTGTGGCTTGCCTACGCAAATGGTGGTTACTTTGCGTTGTTCGGCCACTTCAATAATACCTTTAGCAATATTACTGTGTTTAATTTTAATGACTTCACCACCCAGTTCAGTTGCCAGTTTGAAATTATTGATGAGGTGGCGTTGAGCAGCCAGGCCAATCTTATCACCATCTTCGCGTGGGGTTTGTACATACAATAGGTACCATTTTGAATTGTAGTAGCTGGACAGCCGGGCGGTTTTCCGTATTACCTTTTGGCTATTTCATGGTTGCTGCTGATGCAAGCCAGGAAACGTTCCTGCCGGCTATTGGCATTGCGGGGCAATTCGGTTTCTATTTTACGCTCCACCTGGCTAGCTACTTCCTTAAGGGCCAATTCGCGCAACTGCAGGATCTTTTCAGATTGAAAGAAGTTGCGCAAAGCTGTTTCTACTTTTTCTGGCGTATATATTTTTCCTTCGCGCAGGCGCGTTACAAGTTCATCGGCCGTAAGGTCTATATTCACCACCTCATCGGCTTGCTTCAAAACGTTGTCTGGCACACGTTCGGCTACCTCGATGCCGGTAATTGCTTTCACTTCTTCATTGAGGCTTTCGATGTGTTGGATGTTAACAGCGCTGATCACATTGATACCGGCATCGAGGATATCCATTACATCCTGCCAGCGTTTTTCATTTTTACTGCCTTCAATATTGGTATGGGCCAATTCATCCACGATCACTACTTCGGGGTGAAGGTTTAGGATGGCCTGTACGTCGAGCTCATCCAATTCTTTGCCCTTATAGAAAAGCTTGCGGCGGGGAATTACGGGCAGGCCTTCCAGCAAGGCATGGGTTTCTTTGCGGTTATGGGTTTCAATATAACCTATTTTCACATCCACACCATTGCGCAGCAAGGTATGGGCCTCCTGTAACATACGGTAGGTTTTACCTACGCCGGCACTCATGCCAATATAGATCTTGAACTTGCCTCGCCTGGACTGGCGGATAAGTTCAATAAAATGTTCTACGTTTTTATCTTTATCGGGCATGGCTGTATTGTAAGTTACCGTTTTTCTGGGTAGGTGTAAAGAGCATGGCTGTGCAGAGGCAGTTTCGGCATTGTTTTCCTTGCAGGATGTCGTAATTGACACAGCTTTTACAGCCCTGCCAGAAGGCTTGTTCCTGTGGAATGTGTTCGAATGTTACGGGCTGGAAACCGAAACTTGTATTCATTTTCATAATGGCCATGCTGGTGGTGATACTGAATATCTTTGCCTCTGGGTATTTTTCCCTGGACAGTTGGAATATCTTTTCTTTTGTGGCTTTTGCTACGCCCATTTCACGGTAAGCGGGGTTTACAATGAGGCCAGAGTTGGATACAAACTCGCCCTTCGCCCACACTTCTATATAAGAAAACCCTACCCATTGGCCTTTTGTAGTAATGGCAATCACGGCTTTACCTTCTTCCATTTTGGTCATGATGGAGGTAGGTGATCGTTTGGAAATACCTGTTCCCCTGATCTTGGCAGAACTTTCCATTTCATCTACTATCTGTTGTGCATACTGCTTATCGTTGTTGTCCGCTACGCGGACGATAATACTGTCTGGTTCAGTTTTACTATCGGGTTCCATTGTGGTTCATTTTATAGTTTAGCAACCGCTTCCCATTACCTGTTTTATATAAACGGCATATAATACAGCGGGAATCATAGATTGGAGGATCAGCTTTTCGACCCTATCGTTGGGCATAAAGGAAGTGAAGGAAAATACGAAGGTATTCTCGATCACGTTTTTCACCATATGATCGCCCTGACGGTATAATTTACCAGCCAGGGAAAAGCATTTTTTTGCCAGGTGGAAATTATGGTCCAATACAGCGGTTTTGGTGTAATCAGAAAAGCACTGCATGGATTTATAGACATCCATATTTAATCTTGCTGGAAAATTGTCACTGGTAATCGTAGGTAATTCCTCTTTGAGAAGGGAGGGGACTTCATACTGGGTAATCATATTAGATCGTTATTTTGAATAAAGTCTGCTTAGGTATGACAAATCCCGTTCCATGACTCATCGAAAAAGGCCGACTGGCTACAAACCAATATGGTCGAGGCTTCTACGAAAATCCCCTATTCCGGAATGACGGCAGGCTTTGCACATCCCTTTCATTTTGGTAAGGTGGTTTTTCAATTTGGAAGGATGGGGAAAAGAAAATCCCCTCCACGGGGGAAGGGATCTTCGAGAAAGGAGTAGGTAAAACACAAATTTTTAGAAACTAATGGCTACAGAAGCTGTAACAAATGCATTATTTTTCCTGGTATTGGTTTCTTTTATAAAGACCTCGTCCTTGCTACTGAGGTTTCTGCCCTCCAGGCGTACCAGGACATTGGAAGCGGGAGCATAGTCGACATTGAGGGAAAGGCCGGTAGTTTTAAAGCCGTTGGGGTACCCGTAGCAATGATCACCCGTTTTTATCTTCATAATATTCGCCCCGGGCAGCAATGGCCCATTTGTTATCGATCGTGTATTTCAGGATGACAATGGGGGCATACCAGGTATTCATATCGCTACTGCCTTTTGTTTTCTGTTCGGAACCGATGTCAACACCCACAGTAACGCCCAGTTTGTTACTCAGGTTGAAGATGGCATAGAGGTTATGAAAATAGCGCATGAGTCGGGCACTATCCGGTTTATCGGTACCAATAAATGTGCTGTAATTAAGGGTGGTAGTACTATTGGGCTTGAACTGCACCTGGGTACCAAAGCTCATGAGGGAATTGCCGTCAACTCTTTTGATGCGCTGCCAGCCATTGAGGGCCATAGCGCTGATGAGCCACTTGTTGTTGTCGCTGGTATAGGTAAGTTTGGCACCGGCTTCATAGTAGGGTGAATTATCGGCCATTATACTGCGGGTGAGTGTCCAGCAGTCTTTTGACACCGCGCTTTCAAACCCTATATGGGAGCCAAAAATACCGGCATCGAGCCAGAGGTTTTTCTTTTTGGAGAGTTTAACACCGGCATTGGCCTCATAGATGTTTTTTAGCACGCCGGGTTCGGCGGCATAGTTGGCGTTCATGTAAGTACCGGCTGCAAAAGCCAGGTTGGCCCTTACGTTTTCGGTATTGTACGCTGCCTTCAAAAATCCGAGGTTGAGGTTGAATTCATTGTGGCGGTTGTAGCTGTAAATAAACCCTGCTTTGTTGTTATCTACGGGTTTATTCAAATCATAGGAATAATACAATTCTGCATAGCCGCTGAAAGTCAGTGGTGAAGGTTTAGATTCCTGGGCTATAGTTCCCATACTGATCAATAAAGCTGCACCGGTAAAAATCTTTTTCATCTTTTGTTCTGTTATTGTGAATGGTCATTAGTGAATCGTTTGCGTCGAAAACGTCGGCAGACGGCAGTCGTGAATCGGCAATCTTTTGTTTCGTTGGCACAGGTACGCCCACACGCAGGCTGGGCTGCATACTCGCGCCAGGGGCCAAGAGGTGACACCTTTTCGTTTTCGTGGTAAGGGAAAGGTGTCACCTCTTTCCTGATGAAGGTGAGCCGCTCTACAACGCTGCATTTGCCAGTCTGCAGAGCGACCCACCTTTCGCCAGGGGCAAACAAATAAAATTTGGATGACAGTTCCTTGCGACAGTTGAGGGTAAGGACATGCTGATGGCACCCGCCTTCGTATAAAGGCCGAAATACTGACAATTTATCTGCAACAACCTTCAGTTACATCCTAATACTGCAATTTGTCTAACGCGATGTTGAGTTTCAGGATATTTACTTTAGCAGGGCCAGCAATGCCTAGTAAAGGGGCTTCGGTTTGCTGATCGACCAAGGCGATCAATTTGCCTTCATCGATCTTGCGGATGGCAGCTACTCTTTTTATTTGAAGTTTAGCAGCAGCAGGTGAAAGATCGGGATCGAGGCCACTACCTGAGGCGGTTACCAATTCGGCAGGTATCTCTTCTTTCTTTACACCAGGATTGTGAATGAGGAAAGTATCAATCCTATCCTGCACTGTTTTTAAATAATCAGGATTGGAAGGGCCTTTATTGGAACCGGCTGATCCGGCTGCATTGTAGTCAACTGCAGATGGGCGTCCCTGGAAATATTTATCGTCAGTGAATTTTTGTCCCACAAGGGCATAACCTACCACCTTACCATTTACAGATAATGTTTCGCCTTTACCTGCTCCGGGCGCCATTTTACCAATGGCGGCTATCAGGATGGGATAGATGAGGGCCAGCAGGAGAACCATCACTATGGTAAGTTTGAGGGAAGGCAGTATATACTTTTTCATTATTGTTTAATTATTGCTGATTGTATATTGTGGTCGTTAAAGGGGACATTTTATTACATGAACAGTCCTAACAGCATATCAATTAGTTTGATACCAATGAACGGAACTATCACGCCACCAAGGCCATAAATGAACAGATTTCTCCTTAGTAAGGCACTGGTGCCGATTGGTTTATAAGCCACTCCACGCAATGCCAGCGGTATCAATACGGGAATAATAATGGCATTGAATATTACGGCCGACAGGATGGCGCTTTGAGGACTTTGCAGGTGCATAATATTAAGTGCCTGCAAGGCTGGAATGGACGTAATAAACAAGGCTGGTACAATGGCGAAATATTTAGCCACATCGTTGGCAATGGAGAAAGTGGTAAGGGTGCCTCTTGTCATGAGCAATTGCTTGCCGATCTCAACGATCTCAATGAGCTTGGTGGGATCGTTGTCGAGGTCTACCATATTACCTGCTTCTTTGGCTGCCTGGGTGCCACTGTTCATGGCTACGCCAACATCGGCCTGAGCCAGTGCGGGGGCATCGTTGGTACCATCGCCCATCATGGCAACCAGTTTGCCACCTTGTTGTTCTTTTTGATGTAGTTCATTTTATCCTCGGGTTTGGCCTCGGCAATAAAATCATCCACACCTGCTTTTTGGGCAATGTATTTGGCCGTAAGGGGATTGTCGCCCGTAACCATCACTGTTTTAACGCCCATTTTACGTAAGCGCTCAAAGCGCTCCTGGATACCGGGCTTGATGATGTCCTGTAATTCTATAACGCCTAGTATGGTTTCATTACGGCTTACTACAAGTGGGGTGCCTCCATTATTGGCTATTTCCTTCACGCGTTCTTCTGTTTCAATGGGGTATCCGTTACCGGCTTTTTTAACCAGTGTTTTAATGGCATCAGAAGCACCCTTGCGGATCTTTGTTCCGTCGCCGAGATCAATGCCACTGCTTCTGGTTTCGGCTGTGAAGGGGATAAACTTTACGCCATTGGCAGAAGGTGTATGTTTGATGCCTTTATTAGCAGCCAGTTCAATGATGGATTTACCCTCTGGTGTTTCATCGGCCAGGGAAGCGAGTATACAGGCTTCTATAAAATCATTTTCGCGGGTATTACCTGAAGGCCAGAAGTGGGTAGCTTTACGGTTTCCGATGGTAATGGTACCGGTTTTATCGAGCAGGAGGGTATCCAGGTCGCCGGCAGTTTCTACCGCCTTACCACTTTTGGTGATCACGTTTGCCCGTAAGGCCCTGTCCATTCCAGCGATACCGATGGCGGAAAGCAAACCTCCAATGGTGGTAGGTATGAGACATACGAACAAGGAAATGAAAGCCGCGATGGTGATAGAGGTATTGGCATAGTCGGCAAAAGGTTTTAGTGTTACGCATACGATAATGAATATGAGTGTGAAGCTGGCCAATAAAATAGTGAGGGCTATTTCGTTGGGTGTTTTTTGGCGGGAAGCTCCTTCTACGAGGGCGATCATCTTGTCGAGGAAGCTTTCGCCGGGTTCGGTGGTTACTTTGACCACGATCCTGTCTGACAATACCTTGGTACCGCCGGTTACGGAGGATTTGTCGCCACCGGATTCTCTAATAACGGGAGCTGATTCGCCGGTGATGGCAGATTCATCAATGGTAGCGAGGCCTTCAACGATCTCACCATCCATGGGGATCACATCTCCTGCTTCGCATACAAACCTGTCGCCCTTACGCAGTTGAGAGGAGGGAACGATCTTTATTTCGTTGGTATAGATATCTCCTACGGGAAAGATCTTTTGGCAGGTGTATCTTCTCTTGTTTTACGGAGGCTATCGGCCTGTGCTTTACCACGTGCTTCGGCAATGGCTTCGGCAAAGTTGCCAAAGAGTACGGTAATAAAGAGGATGGCTGTAATGAATGCGTTGTAGGCCAGGGTGCCTTGTGAGGTTTCGCCGGCGGCAATCCACACACATACGCCCAGCATGATGAAGGTACCCAGTTCGACCATGAACATGACCGGATTGCGGAACATGCTGCGTGGGTTGAGTTTTACAAATGACTGCTTCAGGGCAGCGGCTACCATCGCACGGGGGAACAGGGTATTGTTATTGTTTGTTTTCATTTGTTTAGTTTTTAGTGAATTGCCAGTGGTGAGTGGTAAATGGCGGGTGGCTGACTTCTATTTTAAGATGCTGATTACAGGTAGACAACTCTACTTCAGCCATTTCCCACCTACCCTACTCACAACAGGCTACTAACAACTCACATTTTCATGCTGAAATATTCAGCGAGGGGTCCCAGTGTGAGAGCAGGGAAAAGGATAAGGCATTAATGATTATAATTACGGCGAATGTCATCATGCCAAACGTCATGGAATCGGTACGCAGGGTGCCGGGTGATTCGGGAATAAATTTCTTATTAGCTAATAACCCTATGATCGCAACGGGTCCGATGATGGGAATAAACCTTGACAGGATGAGTACAACACCTGTGGATAGGTTCCAGAATATATTGTTATCGCCCAAACCTTCAAATCCGCTACCGTTATTGGCGTTGGCGGAAGTAAATTCGTAGAGGATTTCAGAGAAACCATGATAGCCAGGGTTATTGAGCCAGTTACCGGGTTTTACGGCCCAATCCATTTCGGGGTGATGGGCTATAAAGTAAGCAGCCAATGCTACGCCTGCTTTAAGCAGGAAAGCGGAGAACAGGGTCACGATGGCGGCAATTTTCACTTCCCGGGCTTCTACTTTATGCCCCATGAATTCGGGGTACGGCCCACCATGAGTCCGGCAATAAATACGGCTATTATAATATAGATGAGGTAGTTCAATATACCTACGCCACAACCACCATAGAAAGCATTGATCATCATGCCCAGTAATTGCATCATACCGGATAAAGGCATGGAACTATCGTGCATGGAATTGACGGAACCGGTGGAAATAATGGTGGTGACAATACTCCAGTATCCTGAAGATGCGGGACCAAAGCGTACTTCCTTGCCTTCCATGGCTCCGGTGGGTTGTGCTACGCCCAGGTGTGCAATGGCAGGGTTACCGTTTACTTCCCAATTAATGGTGGGTATGAGGAGGCAAAGCATACCCAGGGTCATGACTGCAAAAATTACATAAGCAAACTTTTTGCGGTTAATGTAAAAACCCAGTGCAAAGATCATGGCAATAGGGATGATCATCTGTGCAATCAGCTCTACTATATTGGTGAAATAGTTAGGATTTTCCAAGGGATGGGCGGAGTTGACACCAAACCAACCTCCTCCATTAGTACCCAGGTGTTTGATGGCAATCATACCGGCAGCAGGGCCACGGGAAACCTGTACGGTATCGCCTTGCAGGGTAGTAATGGTGTCTTTACCATCAAAGCTGGCAGGAGATCCGTTGAATGCAAGTATAATAGCAACTATTACGCACAGGGGCAAAAAGAGCCTTGTAATAGACTTTGTAAAGATGCTCCAGAAGTTACCGAGGTTATTGGTGGTTTTTCTTTCAATCCATTCATTACACCCACCAGGGCAGCAATACCGGTAGCGGCGCTAACAAACTGAAGGAAAGTGATCACGAATAATTGGGTAAAGTAAGTAAGCCCCGATTCGCCGGAATAGTGCTGCAGGTTGCAGTTTACCAGGAAGCTGATGGCGGTATTAAAAGCCAGGTCAGGTGTTTGCCCGGGGTTGCCATCAGGGTTGAGTGGCAGCTTATCCTGGAAAATAAGGAGGAAGAAAGCATATACAAACCACAGCAAATTAATGGTAAGCATCGCTTTCAGGAACTCTTTCCAGTTCATTTTTTTATTGGGATCGATGCCCGTGATGCGGAAAATGAACCGTTCTATGGGGTTCATGAAGTCGGTGATTGTCCGATCGCCGCGAAACATGCGGGCAATGTACCTTCCCAATGGAAACGCCAGCAGTACGGTGATTAGGAATGTTAGGACGACCCCTGTTAATTCTGTATTCATTTTATTCAATCAGTTTGTAGGGTTAAAATTTTTCTGGTTTCAATAGCACGTATACGAGGTATACAAATACCAGGATGGATACGGCGAAGAGTAAATTCATCATAGCTGACTATTTAGGTATTAGCTTTTAGGCGTTGGCGATTAATCTGTGGCTACGGGTTTAGACTTTTTCAAAGAAGTCAACGCATTTGAAAAAGAGGACAAAACTGACAAGGCCTGCGATCAATAAGATAACTGTAAGCATAACTTCTATTTAATTAATAAGGGATGAAATCAAAAGGGCTACTAAAACAGCTACATAAATAGCAGGCACCAGGATGTGGAGTTTCAACCGCTCACCAAATGCCTTTTTATATATTCTCATGATTGTTTATTTGCCGGAAGAAAGGCAAAGGGCATACCGGAGGGGAGACCACTGGCAGGTGAAGCGGTCTGAAGGCTTGATAATAAAAAGGTTGCGTGAGTTTTGGGCAATAGCAGCAAAAGGGGTAAGGAAATAAAAACCCTTCCGTTTTGAAAGGGGGATATTTTCAAAATGAAAATAGAAGGGGCTGGGTACTGATAATTTGAAAGATTAACAGCAGGCAGGTGCAAGGTCAGTCTTAGACAGGATGAGTAAACTTACCCGGTCAAAAGGCAGACAGCAGGTTTAGTTGATATATGTATAGGGATCAATTATTTGCCCTATCTTGACGGCATGATCCCCAAACGAAGTAAAAAGTTTTATAAGAGTCTTTATTTTCAGGTAATTATAGCGATTGTAACCGGCATATTGCTGGGTCATTATTATCCTTCATTTGCGGTACAGCTAAAACCATTGGGGGATGGTTTTATCCGGTTGGTGAAAATGTTGATAGGCCCGGTTATCTTCTGTACGATCGTGAGTGGTATGGCGGGGATGGATGACATGAAGAAGGCCGGCAGGGTTGGCGTTAAGGCCTTGCTGTATTTTGAAGTATTAACGACGATTGCGCTGCTGATCGGACTGGCAGCTATCAACCTGCTCAAGCCGGGTGTAGGTATGAATAAAGATGTTGCCAACATTGACGCAACTGCCTTAAAGGACATTGCAGCAACTCCTAAACCTCAAACGACGGTTGAATTCTGATCAATATCATACCACAAACGATTGTAGATGCATTTGCGAAAGGTGATCTGTTGCAGATCCTGTTGTTTTCGGTCTTGTTTGGAACGGCTGCTTTAAAGTTGGGGCCAAAGGTTCAGCCGGTAATGGGCTTCATTAAAGGTTTTTCGGATATTCTATTTGGCATCATTCACCTCATCATGAAGGTAGCACCGCTGGGGCGTTGGGAGCCATGTCGTTTACGATTGGCAAATATGGAGCAGAGAGTCTGAAACAACTGGCTGCATTGATGGGTACTTTCTATCTTACCTGCCTGGTATTTATTATTGTGGTCCTTGGTAGCATTTTGTATTCGATACGGCTTAATATTTTCAAGTTATTGGCCTACCTGAAAGAGGAGTTGTTGATCGTACTGGGCACTTCGTCCAGCGAATCGGCCTTACCCAGCCTGATAGAGAAGCTGGAAAAAGCTGGTTGTTCCAAATCGGTGGTAGGGCTGGTAGTACCTACGGGGTATTCTTTCAACCTGGATGGGACCTCAATATATCTTACGATGGCTGCTATTTTTGTAGCGCAGGCAACGAATACACCCATGGACCTTTCGCAGCAGCTGACCTTACTGGTAGTACTGATGGTTACTTCCAAAGGAGCTGCGGGGGTAACGGGCAGTGGTTTTATTACGCTGGCGGCCACTTTACCGGCAGTGGGTCATATTCCGGCAGCCGGGCTGGCACTGATATTGGGTATTGACCGGTTTATGAGTGAAGCGAGGGCACTGACGAATATCATCGGTAATGCGGTAGCTACTCTATTTGTATCCAAGTGGGAGAAGGAGCTGGATATGGAAAAGGCGAAGGAAGTGTTGGGTTGAGTAGTCAGTTGTGCATGTGGATCAAGGTCAGCCGCCCGGAAAGGGCGACCCACCTTAAGGGTAATTTATACTTCGCGGGCGAGGCCGTATTCTTCGATCTTTCTGTACAGGGTGGTAAGTCCTATGTCGAGTAGCCGGGCGGTCTCTGTTTTATTTCCTTTGGTATGGTTCAATACGCGCTGGATATGTAATTTTTCCATGCTGGCCAGGGAAAAGGCAGAGAGGGTATTATTGGTAGTGCCAGCCGGATTGGACAGTTGTTGGAATTCTACAGGCAGGTTAGTGACGGTCAATTCGGGGCCATCGGCCAGGATCACGGTTCGTTCTATCACATTCTTTAATTCCCGGATATTACCTTTCCACTCATGGCGCTGTAGGTGTTCTAAAAATTCCGGGCTCATGGCATCAATGCGCTGGTTGGCTTTTGGCAAAGAGTTGGAGATAGTATTGGGCCAAAGCAGGAATATCTTTCTTCCTGTCGCGCAAAGCGGGCAAGGCTATTTCAAATACATTCAGCCGATAGTAGAGGTCTTCGCGGAACTTGCCTTCGGATACTTCCTGTTGCAATTGGCGGTTGGTAGCGGCAATGATCCTCACATTTACGCGGGTAGGTTTTGTATCGCCGATCTTTATGAACTCACTTGTTTCCAATACACGCAGCAATTTGCTTTGAAGATCGATGTGCATTTCACCAATTTCATCCAGGAAGAGGGTGCCGTTATTGGCTTCTTCTATCAATCCTTTTTGTCTTTAACGGCACTGGTAAAGGAACCTGCCTTGTAACCAAACAATTCGCTTTCCAATAACTCCTTGCTAAAAGCGCTGCAGTTGAGGGCTATAAATGTTTTACCGGCTCGTTTACTGCCGGCATGGATGGCTTGTGCAAAAACTTCTTTGCCCGTACCGGTTTCGCCCAGTAAGAGTACGGTAGCTTCGGAAGGAGCTACTTTTTTGCCAGGGCAATGGCTTCTTTGATGAGGGGGAACTGCCCAGGATATTTTCAAAGTTGTATTTTTGCCTACTTGTTGTTCCAGTTGCTCAATGCGCTTTTGAGATGCACTTTTTCAATGGCCCGCATGAGGAGAGGGATGATCTTATCGTTGTCGTCGCCCTTGGTGATATAGTCAAAGGCGCCATTTTTCATGGCCTGGATACCATCGGGTATATTGCCATAGGCGGTTAGGAGGATGATCTCGGTGGTGGGATATTTGGTTTTGACCTCCTTAACAAAATCAACGCCGCTTCCATCGGGTAGCTTTACATCACATAAGACTACATCAATGGGTTCTTTATCCAGCCATTTAGTGCCGGCTTTGAGATCGGGGGCTTCGTAAATGGTAAAACCTTCGAGGGTGATGATCCGTTTGAGTAAGCCACGTAATTTCTCTTCGTCATCAATAAGAAGTATGGTACCGGGCATAAGTTGACATTGTGGGGGCAAAACTAAAGAAAAGCTACGAGGTACGAGCTTTGAGCTGCGAGCAGGGGGCAGCAATCGTCAATCGTGAATCGGCAATCTTTTGTTTCGAGGGGAGTCAATAAGGTAAAGCCGTCGATCAAGAGCGGCTTTACCTGGAATATTATCGTGCAATAATGAACTTGCGTATTTCTTCGGATTTCTCTGTTTTAAAACGGCAATAGTACACGCCATTGGCCAATTGCTGTACGGGCAAGGGTACCACATGGGTTCCAGTTGTAAACGAACGACCTGCAATGGCAGTGGTTATAAGCTTGCCTTCGACGTTATAGATGGTTGCTTTCACTTTGGCGTTGCCCCGTATAGTAAAAGTGAGGGATGCGGCTGTTGAGGCCGGGTTGGGATAAATGTTAATTGCAAATTCAGTATTAGCTGGTGGAGGCTTGGGTTTATCATCAATGGGCAGTATATCGAAATGCTCTGACAAGAGGATGGGTGTACTGGTTAAAGGAATGCTGCTAGCGTTGACAATAGTAGTAGCGGCGCTGGAACTCCAATCCCAAGTTCTTCTTTCCAACTGGGGTGTTACATTGGCTGCAGCGGGAAATGAATAAGTGCCTGAAGCGCTTTCATCGCCATCGCGTGTGGTTTTGGCCCAAAGGAGGTAGATGTACCTGCCAATGGAATCTTTAAAAGCTGCTCCGTCCAGGGTAGATGGAATATTCATGGCGGTGGTGCGTGCAGCATCGTAGCGCGTATATAATAATAGATTGGAAAGGGTTTTATAAGCATAACCGGAATTTTTGAACCGGTGATGATAGCCGGGTCCTCCATTAACGGGTCCATTATCGGTAAGGCATTCATAAAGGCCCATCAATTCAAAGCCATCAACGGCTGAAGCCAGTGGTTTGCTATCGCCCAATACAAAGGGATAGGTTTGCAGGACACCGTATTTCTGGCTAAGGATAAGTGATTTTAAAATATAGTTTACCTGAGCCTGATCGGAACCGATCATGGTACCAAAGGCTTTGGAAGGAATATTGGTTTCTGTACAGACGTATAGTTTCTTTGGCTTTTGAATACCATCATATCCATAGATCTTCAATACGCTATCGAACTCATTTTTGAGGCCAATAAACTTCTGGGCGGCTTTATCGGAGTGGCGTTCATATACAAAACCATTGGCGGCATTGCTCCATTGGCCCAATGCATATTGAGGATAGCTGTGAAAGCTAAGAACATCAAAATAGGCAGAACCAGGCTTGGGGTAATCGGGTGTAACGCTACCATCGACAGGGTTATCGGTATAACGGCATAAAATATCAGCAAAAGCGATATAACCCAATCCGCCGGGCGCTACATAAGCTGAGGGGTCGAGTGTTTTAATGATATCATAAGCAATACGTAACCAGCGGATGTAATGAAACACGGGGGCGCGTATATTGGACAGGCTACAAGGGAAAGGAAGGTTTTCCCACCAATTGCCGGTTTGTCCGCGTGGTTTCCATGCCTGTTGGGAGCCATCAAAGTCGGGTTCATTCACTACTTCCCAGAATTTGGTGTAGGGCTTATATCTTGAGACCACTTCATATATATATCGTGCGCAGTAGTTGGTATCATTGTACGGCGTTCCATTCAAACCCCCATCCCAGATAGGGGTATACATGTTCCTGAACATGTAGGAATGTTGGTTGCAATCATTGGAAGTGCTGGGTGAGCCATCTCTTTGGTACCAGGTACTGTCAATTTCTTTATCGGCAGGCGAGTTCAAGATCACGGTAAGATCGCGCACACCCAGGGTACGGTAATAATTAAATTCAGCAATGCGGACGTTGTAGGAATAATAGTCTACAAACCATGCAGGGATGGGTGGTCTGAAGGTTTTACTATCCAGTCCTTTAATGTTTTTAGAACGATTGCCAGCGGCAATATCTGCAAGGCTTTTATCATCCCAGGTCCAATACCAACCTCCGTTGGTACCGTAATAGAAATAACCATTGTAGGGTGGAACAGTGTTATCGGCAGTGTAATTGACCTGGGCCAACAGGTGTGTCATATTGCATATATATGCAACGACACAAAGAATCAGGTTTCTCATAAGGACTTTCTTGAAAAGTGAATTACATAGGTTATTCGCGGAGAATAGTCTACAATTACTCTGCCAAAATGTACCTCACTTTTAAAAACAGGCAGAATTCGATTATTATCAAATTCACATGGAGCTTGCGTTTCATAAATACTGACCGGATACAGGCATGTCAGAAAGACGGTTATTGGCTGTTTATCAGAGGTGTTTGGAACTTATCTAAGTTAGTTGTTGCAATGCCGCGCGTATAAATACGGCTTTAGGCAGGACAGTGATGATTTTCATTTCTTGCAAGAGGGAAGTTTCGTTATCGAGGAACCGGAGTACATCGGTTATTTTATTGTGTTTAAATAATTCTTTGAAAATAAAATCGCCCGGCAGTTTGTTATTAGCAAGTATGTTGAGAAGTGTAGCATCATACCAATGAAAACGTTTTGCAAGGAAGGGCTGTTGTATTTTGGGCTGCTGGTTTTGGAGTAAGGCAGCAACCAACTTTGCTGTTTGTTTTTGAATAAACTGAAAGGTATATCCGCTGGAGGCTTTTGTTTGACCACCCGCTGTGCCCAGCCAGGTGATGGATCGTTGAGTGGTGGGATAACGATAATTGGTCATGGGTATCGCGCCTGTTTCTTCATGGAGGACCTGGTAGTTGGTATTATTGAGTAGGGTGTGAATATATTGCCGAAGGACAATATCATATTGCCCGCTTTGTAATAGCTGAGGAGTAAACAAGGTATACTCAACAAGGGCCTGGTGTTGTGTAAAGGGCATTACGTATACAAAGGCGGTTCCGTGTTGCTGGCTTACGCTGAAATCCATAAGGGTGGCTTCGGCCGGATTAAAAAGGGGTTGTGGTGTTTCAATGACCCATCCTTTGAAATGTTGGAGTAGATGATACTGGCGACTTTTTAAAATGGGTTGATCAAATAGGATGCTGCTAAAGATATGCTCGGCGGAGTAGATGGCTTGTTCAGTTTCAAGAATGGCGCCCTCATGGTGGTTTTGTATGTTTTTTATTACTGCATATTCGATGGTCACATTCGGGTATTTGCGGATAATCTGGAGGCAGTATTGATAAAAATCAATTGCCCTGATCATCTTGTAAGTGTAAGGTTCTATGTTGTAGGTAGCAGAATAACTGGGGTGGAAAAACCTCAATTGTTGCCAGCTTTTGTACACAATTGGATCAAAGAGACCGGGCTCTTGTTCCCAAAAGCACCAGGTGCGGTCGTTGGTAAGCTTAGGCGCTTTATCAATGAGGAGGATCTTTTTATCGTCGTATTGGCCCGATTGAAGGAGGCGAACCAGGAAGCTCAATCCTGCACATCCGGTGCCAGCGATGATATAGTGGAAACGGTTCACTTTTTATTTTCCAGGAGCTTTTATCGCGACGTATTTTATCCCAGTATTTTTATGGACGTATAACATACCAAATGATTCGCCTTCGTGCTTATCAAGGTGCCTGTGGTGCATTTTGTGGGCCCAGCGGATGGCGCGAATGTAGGTATTGTTGGACCTGGAAAACCATTTGAAACGTTGATGGATGATAACATCATGCACCAGGAAATAAGCAAAGCCATAGGCCATGACGCCAAAACCAATGGCTTGTAACCAAAATATATTCTGGAGGGTACCGAAAAGAATGGCGAAAAACTGGGGATGGCGAAAATAACAAAGAAGGCATCATTTTTTTCAAAGAAACCGGGTTGTTTCTGGTGATGATCTTCATGGAGATACCATAGGAAACCATGCATCACAAATTTATGGGTAAGCCAGGTAACGGCTTCCATCATAAAAAAGTACTTAATAAGATGCCAATATATAGTAACCAATGCATTTTTATTCATTTAAAGCATAGCGCAGGCTCATGCAGTTTTACGTACCCAGGCTTCAACACGGGGAATACGATCCGAAACCAAACGGTATATTGCAATGGAACGGCGGCCATGGACTTTTTATTTCATCCATGCTTAGGAAGCAGAAATCATTGACTTCATCGGGTGTAGGCAATACGGGTGCATCCCAGTAGCCGGCAAAAACATGGTCAAGCTCATATTCGGTAAGACCATTGTCGAACGCATGGCGGTAGGTAAAGTTGAACAATTCCTGGAGTCCGGTGGTGAAGCCCATTTCTTCCTGGAGTCTTCTTACGGCGGCATCGGCTGTTTGTTCGCCGGGTGAAGGGTGACCGCAGCAGGCATTGGTCCACAGGCCGCCGCTATGGTATTTGGAAAATGCGCGTTGCTGAAGGAGCATTTCACCTTCGGTATTAAAAATAAATACGCTGAAGGCGCGGTGCAAGACAGCTTTTCGATGGGCTTCTATTTTTCCATAGCGCCCACTTCTTCATCCTGCTCATTCACTAAAATTACCTGGTTCAATGTGGTCATGTAATTTACTTTTTACAAACTCTTTAAAGGCACCGGGGCATTGAGGCAACGAGACATCGAGCCGATAAAGTATTAAGGCATCAAGGCGATGAGAAAATAAAGCACCGACCCAAAAGCTATAATAAATTTAGTTGATTTTTTACACCTGCGCGCACTAGGATCAAAGCTTTCCAGTAATTGGGTATACGGATACGCTGTTGCATGATCTCGGCGGGGTGGGCTTTTTTTATTTTCCTAAACAAGGATAAATAGTATTTATAGGCCACATAAACGCCAAATCGGGCTTTCCAGGGTAATTGGCGTATGCCTGCCTGGGCATGCTGCAAATCTTTTGCAATATCCGCTTCGATGTCCTGTTTCATGGAAGCGGTAAAGTTACCAAAATCTGTTCCTGGAAAATACTGGCGGTTAAGTATTGTATAATCGGCTTTGATATCGCGCAGGAAGTTTATTTTTGAAAAGCGGCGCCCAGGGAACGGGCATGGGCCTGGAGTCTATTGTATACTTGTTGATCGCCCTCACAGAATACAGACAGGCACATGAGGCCTACTACTTCGGCGCTGCCATAGATGTACTGCTCATAGGTGTTCCGGTCGTGGGATTGCTGTACCAGGTCGGTTTGCATGCTTTGAAAGAATACTTCAATGAGGTGGTGTTGGATCTGGTATTGATGAACAGTAAGTTGGAAGCTGTGGAGGATGGGGTTTAAGCTGAAGGATCGCTGGATGGCTTTAAAAGTCTCTGCTTTGAACTGGGCCAGGAGGGCTGGCTGATCCTGATCATGGAAGGTATCTACGATCTCATCAGCCAAACGAACAAATCCATAGATGTTACAGATGGGGTTTCTCATATCGGCATGGAGGAGCCGTATGGCGGAATAGAAGGAGGTGCTATACTCCTGAGCAGTGATTTGGCTACATCGCTGGCTAACCTTATGAAATAAACGCATCATAAACGCAGATTTCGCTGATTGAAACGCTGATTATACTGATTTTAATGGATTTCACTGATTGAGACGGTGATTGGGATTGAAAATACGGTGGATTTTGTTGAGTTTAATGGATAGGAACAAAATCCTTTCATTCGTTTGGTTATTTTATTTGGTTAGGAAAAATGTTTCAACACTTCATTGGCTACGACTTCTCCGCTGATGAGGGAAGGCGGCACACCTGGGCCCGGCACAGTAAGCTGGCCGGTATAAAACAGGTTCCTAACCTTTTTGCTTCGACAGGAGGGCTTCAGGATAGCGGTTTGGCGTAGGGTATTGGCCAGGCCATAGGTATTCCCTTTGAAGGAATTATACTCCTGTACGAAATTGGTGTTGGCAAAAGATTGGCGGAATACAATGGATGATTCGACGGGTTGTCCAATCTGTTGTTCAAACCGGCGGAGGATCTGATCAAAATAGTGATTGCGTAGTGCTTCATCATCGCCAGTCAGGCCAGCTGCCACAGGCACCAGAAAAAAAAAGGTTTTCACCTCCTGGGGGCGCTACGGATGGATCGGTAACAGAGGAAGCGCAAACATAAAATAAGGGATTGGTGGGCCATTCTTTGGTGGTATAAATCTCCTGTGCATGTTGTTCAAAAGGAGTATCAAAGAACAGCATGTGATGGCGGATATTATTGAGGCGTTTATGGAGGCCCACGTAATATAATAAGGATGAAGGGGCCAGTAAGCGGCTTTCCCAATATTGTTGTGAGTAAGAACGGTAGTTGGGAGGGAGCAAGTTATTTTCGATAAAGTGATAATCTGCTCCACCAATGACCACATCGGCTTTCCATTGATGGTTTCCGGCAATTACTGTTCGGGCAGTGGCGGCATCTACTTCAATATGGGTTACGTTTTGATTGAACTGGAACTGAACGCCCAGGCTGGTTGCCAGTTTGTACATGGCTTGCACAATGGCGTGCATGCCACCCTGGGGATACCAGGTACCGCCTACAATGTCGGCATAGTTCATCAGGCTGTAGAGTGCGGGTGTATTTTCGGGAAGGGCGCCGAGAAACAGGATGGGAAATTCCAGCAATTGGCGGATATGGGGATGTTTAAAATATTTATGGATATGCTTTTTTACTGAGGTGAATATATCAAGGTGAAAAATACCTTTTATAATATCTATGTCAAGAAATTCGGTGATGGATAGGCCTGGCTTGTATACCAGTTTTTGCATCCCTGTTTTGTATTTATAAGCGGCTTCCTGGAGGAATCTGTCGAGCCTGCCGCCTGCGCCAGGCTCCCATTGGTCGAGCATTTTTTGAAGGAGTATAGTTCAGCAGGTATATCATTATAACCATGTTCGCGGTACACCCGGTAGGAAGGGTCGAGTCGTTGCAGGGTGTAATAGTCTTGTACTTTTTTCCGAAGGAAGAGAAATAGTGTTCAAACACATCGGGCATCCAGTACCAGCTGGGGCCCATATCGAAGGTAAACCCCTGTTGTTGTAATTGGCGTGCGCGGCCTCCGGGGTAGGGTGTTTTTCCAATACAATGACTTCCCATCCTGCTTTGGCCATAAAAGAGGCTGCCGACATACCGGCGAATCCGCTTCCAATAACGATTGCTTTTTTCCCACGCGGTTAATTTAAGCAAAAGGGTGGGTCATCCTGCAATGGATGCCCACCCTTTGAACAATTTCTGGTTGCTGTTAGAACCGATGCATTTGCGTTTTCAACAATTTACGCGCAAAGTGTATCCGGCTTTTAATGGTGCCGAGTGGTTCATCAAGCATTTCAGCAATTTCGTGGTACTTGAACCCGTCGAAGTATAACAGGAAAGGGTTCCTGAATATTTCGGGCAGGTTGTGTATAGCATGCTGAATGTCTTTTAACCTTAAAGTGCTTTCCGCTTCATTGGCAGTTACTGCCTGGTTGTGATTAAGCAGGAAATCATTGGGGTACTATCAAAGATAGTATTCTGCTTAGCCTTCCTGCGGTAATTATTGATAAAGATATTACGCATGATGGTATACAACCACGCTTTGATGTTGGTACCAACATTGTACTTATCCTTATTGGCTAAGGCCCTGAATAAAGTTTCCTGAAACAAATCTTTGGCAGCTTCTGTATCACGTGTAAGCGTAATAGCGAAGGGTTTTAAAAACTCTGCATTGTTCACCAGCATTTGGTTAAATTCTATCGTCGACATGGCTTCAATATTTACTTCCTAAAAATAAATCCACCCCAAATTTAAACATTTGTTTAATTCCGGAGGGTATCATTGTTGATTAAGATATGTTAAATATCCTAACATGTAATAAATCAATTAGTTAGGTGATGCCTAATTTTGCTCTACACTACAGATCAGGATGCCGAAACATACTCCAATACCTCGGTCAGGGACCTTTTCAGGTGCATTCCCGGGGGTATTTTTTTGAACCTGGTTTGGGCCATTTGCCCTGAAATCACGACGGGCATTTGTGGCATTTTGTGGTGTACCTGGTGAAAGAATTTCTCGAAATGGAAATTACCAGCCATGGAAGTGAGGTGGGTATAGAGGTAGTCGGGTTTCTTAAGATTGGTTATGAACTCAAGGTCACGTAAAGGCACATTTGCACCGAGGTAAATAACCTGTACGCCGCGATTCTTTAATAAATAGTACATGTAAAGCAGGCCCAGTTCATGGTGTTCGCCTTCGGGCAGGAAGAGGATCACCGTTTTATCCAATACCATGTGTGAGGTGGTACTTTCGATGCCAACGATGAGTTTTTGCCTGATCACATTTGATACGAGGTGTTCCTGGGCGGGGTTGATATGGTTGGTAAGCCACAGTATACCGATCTTATCCAGGAAGGGGAAAATGAGATAACTGATGGTTCGGTCAATGCCCCGGGCTTTAATATAATCGTTGAGGATGTCTTCAAATTTATCAATATTCAGGTCGACCATGCATTGGAGCATATCATTTACGAGTCGTTCCTGTTGTGCTTCGACATGGGAAAGGGAAACTATTTTCTGTCTCACCTCGTCGGCGTTCATTTTGTCGATATGGGAGATCTTGTATCCGTATTTATTCAGGAGGGCGATGTTTAGGATGGCTTTGAGCTCATCGTTGTTGTAGTAGCGGATATTGGTCTGGGTGCGTCGTGGTTTTAGAAAGGAGTATCGCTGTTCCCAAATTCGGATCGTGTGGGCTTTGATGCCAGACAGATTTTCTAAATCTTTAATGGTAAACGCATTCATAGTAATTCGGTAAAGTGTTTAAGCTTTGATACGCTAATCTTAAACCTGTAATCAAATATAATAAAAATTAAGTCAAAAACGACTATTAACCAATTGTTTACAAATACACCTTTTGTGCTAGTCTTTTGGGGATTGAGTAGCCTGGCGGCAAATGAACAGTTGGAAATCAACATTATGCGGCCTTATATGAATGTACGGGATAACTACCCCTGCTGGTTTTAGGGTATGCACGAAAATATAAAGTCGTACAAGTTTAGGTACAAAAGTGCTATTGAAGGATGACTGATTAATTGATTGCTGATTACTGATTATTGGGCTGAGGAGGGATTATTGATTACTGATTATTGGGGCAGGGAACCACTCTTTCAAATGGCTCACAGCCTGTTGGGGGTATATTGGTGGTTAGGCCGGTTTATTGGAAAAAAAGTTGAATCATTTCCTGGGATCGCCATTCGGAATCGGCTGTATCGAGCATGTCGTGTAATTCTTTTTAATTCACGTTGGCTGAGGAAAAGTTTCAGTCCATCGCAAGGGGTAGGAATGATGATGGATTTGATGCTGGGATCGGTAGCGCTATAATCGTCGATCCGGCAATCTTTGATCCATTGTACAAAATCGCAAAAATCGGGTGTATATAGGTTGATCAGCACGTTACCATATCCCACCTGGAAGTTTTCACAATGGAGGCACCGGATGACATAGCCTACTTTATCGTCATAAAACAAGGTCTGGTACTGGCACATATAATATGGATTTAATTGTTATGACTATTATAAGGTGTTAATAAAATGGGTCCATTCGGGTAATTCAGGGGATCCTGGTTTGCGCTTTCAAAGAACTGAACAATGAGTTCACCTGCGGCATCAAATACTTCAAGGGAATGTACAGGTCCATCGGTGGTGGGCTTTTTGACGGCCCAGGTTTCGGCTATGTGATCAAGGCGCAGGTGAAGGTTGAAGGCAGGGTCCATGACGTTGATCCAACCGGGTATTTCTACGATCTTATTGACGGGGCCGGTATGGATCTGAATATTTCCGTGATTGGCTACAAATACCATGATCTCCAGGCTGGTATTGGAAGCGTGTTCCAGTAATCGTTTTACGCTATCGTTGGTTACCTGCCGGGTAAACTCGCCAGCCACTTGCACGGCATAATGGCGGGAAATATTGTAATTGCGCAGGAGGGGAAAGAAATCGTGGGTATCCTTGAGTTCGCCCCAGGCTTTCACAAAGGCCGGGATATCGGCCTTTTCGTTGGCATATACAGGTGGCTCGGGGGCAGGTAATATATTTAAACTGGTTGGTTGAAGGGCTTGTTGGAAATCACGAACGAGGTGATCGAAAGCTGTTTCATCGCTATTGGGCTGGAGGTAAATTTTGATGATGGCTACGCCCTGGTGGTCGAATACCTGGAGGGATCTTTTGAAGCCTGCGGCTTCATTATCAAATACAGCAAAGGCGAAAGCCCAACAATGGAAAAGCATGCGGAGGTCGATGTCCTTCCCTACCACTACGCCTACGTGTTTGCTGTTGACGCTTACTTCTTCAAATATACCCTTGCGCTCATGGACGCAGGATTCGTTGCGGGTAAGCACCATCAAATAACCCAATTGGGGTAAGCGTTTCCAAAGTTCGGCAAATTGTGTATTGAGGTGGATGACGCTGCTACCGGCAAATGAAGCGAGTATTCCGGCTTCGGTTGTTTCGAGTTGCCTGGCTGCATCGCGGATACGCACGCGGGGATTTTCTTTGTGAAAATGTATCCATTTATCTCTTAAGGAAATATTGGTTGTAGTACTCATGTCTTTATTGGTTTACAGATCTTACTAAAACAGGTTTGATTTTATGTGTAGCGGGAACGAGGATAGGGAAATCATACTCGTCATATTCCAGCACATTTACTTCGATGTCGTAGGCTTCGGCAATAAAGGAGGGTTGTAATACCTGGCGAACGGAGCCTGTAGTTACCAACCTCCCCTGTTTCAGGAGGAGGATGGAATCGGCAAACTGGGCTGCCAGGTTAAGGTCATGGAGGATGACCAATATGGTAAGGCCTTTGCGGGCCAGTTCCTTTGCTTTGGCTAAACACAATTGCTGGTAGAGACAATCCATACTGGCGGTAGGCTCGTCGAGCAAGAGTGCCTTATTATTGTTGTGCGGACTTTTATCTGTCAACTGGGCCAGCACACGGGCCATTTGTACGCGTTGCTGTTCGCCCCCGGAAAGGGTTTGGTAGGCACGGATGGCCAGGGAGGCTACCTGCATTTCTTCCATGGATTGGTGAACAATTACTTTATCAAGGGCTGTGGGTTTATTGGTAAAATGGGGATAGCGGCCCATCATCACAATCTCTTCGCAAGAGAAAGGCAGGTTGGCAGGATATTGTTGTGACAGGACAGCACGCTTATGGGCCAGTTGTCGGAAGGATTGTTGGTGCAGATCATCCTGGTTGATCAGGATTTTTCCTGCAGATGGTTTTTGTTCGCCCGACAGTATTTTTAATAAGGTGGATTTGCCGGCGCCATTTTGTCCCAACACCACGGTAAGCTCACCGGGGCGAAGGGTAAAGGAGAGTTTGTGCAGGATATTTTTCTGCGCCACCTTGTATGATATGTTCTGTACGGTGATCATGATATGATGTGACGCAATTGTTTTTTTGTTTCAGGAGGAGGGCAATGAAAACGGGTGTTCCCAATATAGCGGTAACGATGCCGATGGGTAATTCGGCGGGCGCTATCAGGGTTCTGCTGACCACATCGGCCACGGTAAGTAAGGTAGCGCCCAGCAATGCGCAATTGGGCAATAGGGTGCGATGGTCGCTGCCAGCCACGCTGCGCAGCATGTGGGGCACGATGAGGCCCACAAAACCAATGATACCAGCCACGGCTACGGATGCGCCAACGGATAGGGTAACCAATATAATGATGCCATTTTTCAACTTCTTTACGTTGATACCCAGGTAAGCGGCTTCGCTTTCGCCCAGTGCATAGGCATTTAATGATTTGCCCAATACGGGCAATATGGCCAGGGGTAAGATGATAAAGGGTAATAAGGATAGTACGGTTGTCCAACTGGCGCCGCCGAGGCTTCCCATGGTCCAGAAGGTAGCGGTGCGGAGTTGTTCATCATTGGCTACATAAGTAACGAGATCGGTCAATGCACGGCAAAGAGCACCAATGGCTAAACCAGCGAGCAATAAAGTGATGATGGATGATTTGCCACCTACCCTGGACAAACGAAATACGAAGAAGGAAGTGAGGCAAGCGCCCACAAAGGTCATGGTATTGAGTAAATAATATCTTGGAATGAGGGCGTCTATGTGCAGCATAGGCTGTGCAGACAGCAATACGATGACGGCTACGGCGGTAAGGGAAGCGCCCCAGGAAATACCTATGAGGGCGGGATCGGCCATGGGATTGCGGAACAAGCCCTGTAAAGCGGCACCAGCAACAGCGAGGCCTGCTCCTATGAGTACGGCCATTACGACGCGGGGCAACCTGATTTGCCAGAGTACATTGGCCATGCCTTCATCATAAGGAACGGAGAGATGGATACCCACTTTGTCCAACAGGATGGCCACTACCTGCTGGGAAGTGATGGACATAGCGCCGATGCCGGCCGCTGTAATAACAGCCGCCAGGAGCAGTATGATCAATGACATGGTGAGCCACTTAGGGTTCATTGTATTTTTTATGGAGTTCGGCAATAGCTGCGGGCAGGCGTAAGCCAAAGCCGCTGAGGAACTGTCCATCCATGGAAATGATCTTTTATTTTTACCTGCGTTCGTAGCTGTTATGCCTTGTACGGTCTGTAAGCCATCGGGGCCGCCCACGCTTTGCAGACCGCTATCGAACAAGAGGATGACATCGGGATTGGCTGCCACGAGTGATTCAGCAGAAAGGGGTTTGAATTGGGCAAAGCCGGTAATGGCATTTTGTGCACCGGCCAGTTGTATCATGTGGTCGAGGGCGGTACCGGTACCAGATACGGTCATGGAGCCCGTGCCACGGGCATAGATGAACAGTACTTTTTTTCTTGAGGGGTGTAATTTTCAACGCAGCCAGTTGCTTATCAAAGGTAGCTCTTAGGACTGCGGCCTGAGTGGTAGTGCCGGTAGCTTGGGCAATATCTTGTAATAGCTGGCGGGTACCATCGGCGCTGTAGGCAGCTGTTAAGAGTTGCACTTTTATTTTGGCCGCGGTTAGTTGTTCGATCACTTCCTGCTTCATTTCGTTCTGGATACCCAATACGAGTGTAGGTCGCAATGCCAGGATGCCTTCGGCAGAGATGGTCCTGTTATGGCCTACTTTGGGCTTTTGTTGTAGGGAAGCGGGGTAATTGCTGGTTACATCCACACCTACAATTTGTGGTTCGAGTGACAGGGCGCAGAGCATTTCGCTAATAGCGCCGCTTAGAGAGACTATGCGTTGCTGGGCACAAAGAGACGATGAGCTAAGAGATGAAAAGAGGAAAAGGAGAAAAAGAGGAAGAAGGTATCGTTTTTTATTGGGCATTGGCTGTGCTTGATGAATGGTCAATAGTGGATCGTTTGCCTGGATGTGTTGTGAGGGGGCACAACTCACGGTTGACAACTGACAATTATGCTTTCTTTACGAGTTTGTATTCAATTTTAGGGTTACCTCTTACGCCGCCATCGGAAGGATGGAAGGAGATGAAGCGCAGTTTGTATACATTGCCAGCCGCATCTTTAATGGCATAGAAACGATCGGTTTTTACGCCAATGGGGGCTGTGTATTACGCCAGTTGCCACCAATAACCACTTTATTGCCGCTAAAGGAGGTAGCTGGTATATTAGCTTCGGCATAGGCATCGAAAGACACGGTACTGGTCAGCACTTCTGCCGCCTGTACACCTCCGAGATAATTGATGTATACATAATCAGAATAGGCATAAGGAATGGTGGGGCTTGCCTTGTAGGTAGTAACAGTCCAAACGATATCCCAATTGGCTTTTACGGGTTCCACATTTACCAGGGCATTGCTTTCGAGGGATGCGTATTTAAAGTTATAGTTGCCATCCTTGGTAATGTCGATGGTTTTGATGGTGGTCTCGGACAGTTTAGCATATTGGAGCTTGTAATTAGCCCCATTGCGGGTAATGCGGACCTTGTACCAATCGCGGGGGCAGCCACCATTCCATTAGAAGGCTTCAGGATGTATATTTTATTGTCGGCATCGGTAGCAGATACAGCGGGGATTACGGTTTTTGTCAAATCGCCATCCACGTCATCAATGATACTGAATGTACCGGCTCCCTGTCCCAGGGCAAGGGCATCGGCAAAACCGGTGGTATCGGCTACGGTAACCAGGGAAAGGTCGGTTTTATTAATGGCCTTCGCAGTGGCTGCGGTGGTATTGTTGATGATGACGCGAAAATCGGTACCGCTGTAGAAGCCAAGGTCCCAGGAGGTGCGTTTGGCGGAATCCTGTTTATCGGTACTCATATCAAGGTATACTGAATTAGCTGCATTGGCGCCACCAGCCCCACCGTTGAGGGTTTCGGTTTTACCATCGGATGGCGGCGGTATGGTGATCTTATCATCTTTACTACAGGAAGCCAGGGCAATGGAGAAGGCTGTGCAAAGTAACAGATGGGAAAGTTTCAATTTAGTAGACATTCATTATTGGTTTTAGTAGATATATCGTATTAATGTTTTGACCATTGGAAGTTGATGCCCGCAAAAAGGAAGTGCCATAACCGGTAAGTACGGGACCTCCTGTACTGTGGGCGCCCCTGAGGGCGCGGTATTTTGCAAACGCTTTACATCAAATAGGTTCTTAGCCCCTGCCTGTACGGTGATGTATTTCCAAACTTTTTGGGTAATGGTAATATCGGCCCAGTGGTAGGATTCCAGTTTGGATAAGAGGATATCGCCACTGACGTTCAGTACGTAGGAAGGAAGGGCCCCATTGAACTTATAGAACAGACCTACCTGTGTACCCAGGCGTGGAAGGCGGTAGGTAATATTGGAGTTGACTTCGGGCGCCCAGGAAAACTCTGTATGATCGCCCTTGCGCGATTGATCGCCTGCATAGGCATTGTAGTAACCAATATAAGAAAGACCGAGTGTAGCAGTCAGGTTTTCCCATTGCAGGGTATTTTCCAGGGTACCGCCCACAGTTTTGTAGCGGGTGTTGTTGAAGTAAGTGGTCACCTGGCGGGCTGGATCAAAGGCCATGTCGATGAAATCGTGGTAATCGTTGTAGAAGCCTGTTAATGCGGAGGTAATGTTTACGCTGGCCGTTTTCGACTGTTGCCAGGTGATGGACCCAATGAAGCTATTGGAGTATTCTGCTTTCAGGTTGGGATTGCCTTCAATGCTGTGGCTGGCATCATGAAAGTTGAAATAGAGTTCGCGCAGGATGGGTGCGCGGAAACCGCGAGCATAAGATAAGCGCAGGTCGAGGTTTTTATTCAGGATGAATTTGGTATTGAGTGATGGTATCAGTGGTGGTGCATCATAGATGGAATTGTTGCTGAAGCGCACGCCGGGCCTGATCAATAGACGGGCGGTTGGTTTCAATTCGGCAGAGGCAAACAGGGAGAAGTCGGTAATGGAAGGGGTACCGCTGATGCGTTGTCCACTTGTTTTATCGGTCTTTAGTTCAACACCCGGCTGAACGGAAATAGCCGGTGATAAACGCCATTGGGCAGTAGTGCGTGCAAAGAAGGTGTTGAATTTAGAAACATCCCAAAAGCCATCGCCCTGGGCAACGGTTTTGGTACCGGCGCGATAGTCGATGGAATAGGATTCGGTATTGCGTTTGTAATGCTGGTAAGAAACAGCGGTATTGATGTTGAGCTTTCCATTGACGGTCCAATCGGCCTGTGCCTGGTGGGTGTAGCGATTGGTAATATAATATTTATCGAGGCCGGAGTAGCTGGTGGTAAACATGGGGCCGGCAGCAAAGAGTTCTTCGTTGAGGTAATCGAGGCGGTACCAGGCATGGAGTTTTTTGAAACGGTAGCCAATGGTAGCACCGGTCATCCATTGTTTTTGGGTTTCCAGGTTTTGGCGGGATAAGGGGCGGTATCATTCCAGCCGCCAAAGTTATTGCGGGTACCCCAGGCCGATAATTGCCAGCCATTGTGTTGCCAGTTAAGGCTTAAGTTTTCATTGTGGATGCCTTCTATGGCAAAGGGGCTATAGCGGCTGCCGGTTGTTTCTTCCTGTAGGCGGACATTGATGGTAAAGTTATCGGTGCTTTTACCTTTTTGGTAATGATGTTGATCACGCCGGCCAGGGCATCGGTGCCATAGATGACGCTCATGGGGCCATCGACTATTTCAATGCGCTCAATGGTATTGATATCAATCTGTCCAAGGCTTTGTTTGGTAGCATCTCTATCGATGAGGGGAACGCCATCCAGGAGGACTTTTACACGCTGGCCACCCAAGCCCATGATCCTGGTATCGCTTTCGCCTAGGGTATAATCGGTTTCGATGCGTATGCCCAATTCGTTGTTCAATACGCCGGCAATATCGGTGGCCCCGCGCAGGGCTATGCGCTCGCGGTTGATGGTGCGGACCCTGTACACGGAATTCTTTACGGACTGAGGGCATACTGACCTGTTACCACCACGTCCTGTAAAGGTTTCCAGGAGAGGGTATCGGGCCGGGTTTGTTGGGCCGATGTGTAGATGCATAGGCATAGCATCACACACACCAATATAGGGTGCTGCCGTAATTTCTTACAGTCATAATAGGTTATTTATTCCCTTGCGTACCGCAAGGAGACATGGCTGTTACTAAGGTAGTACAGCAAATGTAGACCGGAGCCGGGCGGGATGTTTACTCAAACAGGAAAATGGAGTTGCGCGATGGGGAAAAGAATCGTGAATCGGCAATCGGCAATCTTTTGCGTTAATAGCTTCGAGGGATGACAATCGACTAATTATAGCCTAACAAGGCTACTTAATGCAACAGTAACTCACAAGGTTTGAGGCCGGTGTGTTTTTTGAATGCGGTGGAAAAATGGGAGATGGAGGAATAACCCAGCATCATAGATACCTCTGTTACGCTGAGTCCTTTTTCATACAGGAGGTAGCGGGCATGTTCCATACGCTGGCTTTGATAAAAATCAAACACGGTGGTACCGAACAATTCTTTGAAGCCTTTCTTGAGGTAGCATTCGTTGATGGCCACCTTGCGGCTCAATTCTTTAATGGTGATGGGCTCACCGATGTGTTGGAGTAATATTTCCCTGGCGCGTACAATCTTTTCGCGGTCGGCGTCATTGGCCAGGAACTTACACTGGAAGGTTTCAATGGCTTTTTCGCCTTTGTCTTCACCCAGCATGCACTCTAAACTGTACAGGAGGAGCATTTGTACCTGGGCGTTGATGTAGATATTTTCGAGGCTACCGGTATAGGAATGGTTGAGGAGTGCTTCCAATACCATACGGGTGCGGCCACAGAGAGGCAAAATCTTAGAGAAGGAAGAAGGATGGGTAAACTGTAGGATATTGTCATTGATGTTTGCCTCATCGTCCTGGCGCCGGGGCTTCTGGAACTGGGAGAGGTGAACAGGTGCAAAGCGGAAACTAAGTACATCAATGCTATCGACCCTGTCATTGCAATTGCGGGAAGCACCGAGCTTGCACTGATCGCATTCGGTTTCTTTCTCGTGGCAATACACATTACCCGATACGCAGAACCGGAGTTCTACATAATTCTTAGTGGGTTCATTCTTCTTATAATGGTAGACCATCATGCCGGCATCGTCTACCGCCCATTGGGAATGTTTGCGGTAACGGCTGATCACATACTGTACGGAACCAGGAATTTGTTGTTCCTTTTCATACAGGAGGTCTAGCTGTCCCTGCATCATGGGTTGCTTGTACGCAAATGATAATATGTCGGGCGGTTGTAACATGATGGTGTGCAAAATTACAGTTACAACGTTAAAGTTCCTAAAAGGTTTGCGCCTGTTCAAGTCATATTAATGTCATAGTGCATTGGGAGACAAAGAGTCATGGGGAGTGACAGAAATGGAATAGAAGTCTGAAAGACCGAAAGACGGGAAGTCCGGAAGTCCGGAAGTCCGGAAGAAAAACAGCAATACAACACTGTATTTGTATTACTTACTGACTTATGGACTTTACTGACTTTTCGGACTTAATCAAAGCTTTGGTTGCTGGAGGCCGCCAGTTTCAGGAGGCGGTCGTATTGTTCGGGGTCAGGTCGTTGTAGAAAAAGTAAACAGGATCGAGGTGGCGGCCGTTTTTGTTGACCTCGTAATGACAGTGGGGTCCGGTGGATTTACCAGTACTGCCTACCCATCCAATAATTTCGCCTCTTTTTACTCTTTGGCCGGCTTTTACTTTGATGCGGAACATATGGCCATAGAGGGTTTCATAGCCATAACCATGATTGATAACCACGTGGTTACCATAACCTGTACCGGTATTGGCGGCAGTGCGGACCACGCCATTGGCGGTAGCATAAATGGGCGTACCCTGGGGGCGGCAAAATCGAGCCCATTGTGGAGCTTCACGGTTTTGTAAACGGGATCGATGCGGTAGCCGAAACCAGAGGCCACGCGTTTGAGTTCGGAGTTGCTAACTGGTTGAATTGCAGGTGTTGAGGCCAGCAGTTCTTCCTTATTTTTATAAACTCGGCAATTTCATTGTAAGACCTTTCCTGGGCGTTGATGCGATTGGACAGGTTATTGATGGTTTCCACGATGGAATTCTCCAGCTGGAAGTTGGCCATACGCATAACCAATTGGTTTTCTTTCTGTTGGGCTATTTCCTTGGCGCGTACGCTATCGGGGATGGGATCGGCTTCAAAAATGGTGCGGTATACTTCGTTGTCGCGCTTTTCCAGTTCGGTGATCTGTTGTTGGATCTTTTTGGTGCGTTCTTCCAGTACTTCAAATTGTTGTTGGAGTTCCTGGTTATCGGCAATCAACCTTTTTCAGTAGCGGAAGGGAAATAGCGGTAAGCAATGGAAACAATGATGATGGCAGTAACGATGGCAGCTGATATAAAACCTAATACCCGCAGGAGTTTTACCCGCAATGGTGTCTCCAGCTTTTCGTAGCGGAGGGTGTTGGTGTTATAATAATATTTGATCTTTTTCATGCAGCGTGCCCGGGGCGAAAGGGTTTGTTTCCATCATTAAAACAGTCTTAATTCAATTACCTTTGCACCACGTTAATCAGGGCTAAGGCTACAAACCTACACGAAAATGTTGATTTTTGCCGATTACGTAGTGGAAGCTTTAACGTTTCGAGTTCGGGATTTAGTGTTCCAGGTACTGATTGATTAAAAGGGTAAAGTGTAGCGGTTAGTGACGATGCCACGTACCGGCCATTTACTGTCCGTCTTTAATAGTGATTCACGACTTAACAAAGATTGTTCCGAATATATGACAACGATGACGAGTGCCGAAATCAGGCAGCATTTCCTGGATTTTTCCGTTCCAAAGGCCATACTATTGTTCCCTCTGCGCCTATTGTGGTGAAGAATGACCCTACGCTTTTGTTTACGAATGCGGGGATGAACCAATTCAAGGATTATTTTTGGGTAATAAGGAAGCGCCGCATAACCGGGTAGCGGATACGCAAAAATGTTTGCGGGTAAGTGGTAAGCACAATGACCTGGAAGAAGTAGGGGTAGATACGTATCACCATACGATGTTTGAAATGCTGGGCAACTGGAGTTTTGGCGATCCTGCCAATCCCGGGGCCGGTTATTTCAAGAAAGAAGCGATTGCCTGGAGCTGGGAATTGCTGACGGAGGTATTTAAGTTGCCTAAAGACCGCTTGTATGTAACGGTATTTGAGGGGGATAGCAAGGAGCAATTGCCCAAAGATGAGGAAGCGATCAATGAATGGAAGCAATGGATCGCTGAAGACCGGATACTGCTGGGGAATAAGAAGGATAATTTTTGGGAGATGGGCGATACGGGTCCTTGCGGCCCCTGTACGGAAATCCATGTGGATTGCCGGACGAATGAAGAACGTCAACAGCAGGCCGGGAAGGAACTGGTGAATAATGATCACCCTCAGGTGATCGAGATCTGGAATAATGTGTTTATACAGTTTAACCGCCTGAAAGATGGTAAACTGGAAGCGCTGCCCGCTAAACATGTGGATACAGGAATGGGCTTTGAGCGCCTGGTACGGGTATTGCATGGCAAGCAATCGAATTACGATACGGATATTTTCAGTGGCACCATTGAAGCTACGGGGAAGATCGTTCATAAAAAATATGATGCCACAGACAGTAAGGAAGCGATTGCCTTTAGGGTGATCGCAGATCATATCCGGGCAATCAGTTTTACGATTGCTGATGGGCAACTGCCTTCCAATACGGGGGCGGGGTATGTGATCCGCCGGATCTTGCGCCGGGCCGTACGTTATTATTATACTTACCTGGATTATAAGCAGCCTTTGTTGTTCCTACTGGTGCCGGTACTGGCGGAGCAGTTCAAAGGGGTATTTTCCGAACTACAACAACAGGTTGACTTTGTGGGTAAGGTAGTGAAGGAAGAGGAAGAAGCCTTTTTGCGTACGCTTGATAAAGGACTAAAGAAGATAGATGAACTGGTAGCACAGGCGCAAAATAAAACGATCAATGGGGCGGCGGCTTTTGAGTTGTATGATACTTATGGCTTCCCAGTTGACCTGACGCGACTTATAGCCAGTGAGCAACAGCTTTCGGTAGATGAAGCCGGCTTTGAAAAAGAAATGCAGCAGCAAAAAGAAAGAAGCCGGGCTGCTACGACTTTAGATACGGAGGATTGGGTAAATATTTATGAAAGCAAGGGGCAAAAATTTGTGGGTTATGGACAGTTGAAGGTGCAGACGAAGGTGGTGAAGTACCGGAAGATCAAGGCCAAGGGAAAGAATCGTTTCAACTGGTGCTGGAGACCACGCCTTTTTATGCAGAAAGCGGGGGACAGGTAGGTGATACAGGGCAGCTTTATTTTGATGGAGAGATTGTAGGGATCACGGATACGAAGAAAGAAAATGACCTGATCGTTCATTTTACAGATAGATTACCGGTAAACATTACAGCGGTGGTGGATGCACAGGTAGATGCAGAACGGCGCCGTAAGATCATGGTGCACCATTCGGCCACGCATTTGTTGCATGCTGCGCTGCGCAAAGTACTGGGTACGCATGTGGCGCAAAAGGGATCGCTGGTGAATGATGAGTACCTGCGTTTTGACGTTTCGCATTTTGCCAAGATCACAGAAGAGGAATTGAACCAAGTGGAAGGGTTGGTGAATGAGAAAATACGGGAAAACATCCCGGTGGTGATCAAAGAAATGGGTAAGGAAGAAGCGATGCAATCGGGCGCGATGGCGCTGTTTGGTGAAAAATATGGTGATGTGGTAAGGGTAGTGACGATTGATCCCAACTATTCGGTGGAGTTGTGTGGTGGCACGCATGTGGGTGCTACTGGTGAACTGGGTATTTTGAAAATAAAGCTGGAAACAGCGGTAGCTGCCGGGGTGCGCCGGATTGAAGCTGTGTGTGGTGCAGCAGCTGAAGGGTTTATCAATGAGCAGTTTGGATTGCTGCGGGGTGTGCGGGAATCGCTGAAAAACCCCAAGGATATTATTAAAGGGGTGGAAGGGTTGTCGGCTGAGAATGCTGAGTTGAAGAAGAAGCTGGACCACCTGGAAAACAGGATGCTGGTGGGTATCCGGAATGAATTGCTCACGAAAGACGCCATCATCAATGGGGTAACTTATATCGGTGAAATTATAGAGGTGAGCAACCCGGATGCTTTGAAGAAAATATGCTTTGATCTGAAAAATAACCTGCACGATTATGTAGTGGTGTTGGGCGCCAATATTGGTGGTAAACCGTTTGTTGCCATTGGTATTGCCGATACGGTGGTGGCAGCCCGTAACCTGGATGCCGGCAAGATCATTAAAGAGCTGGTGGCTCCCTGATCAAAGGCGGTGGCGGGGGTCAGAAGAACCTGGCTACTGCCGGTGGTCAAGATGCCGGGGGTTGAAGGCGGTGATGGAGAAGGTGAAGTCATTGTTATAGTCGGGAAGACCGAAAGACGGAAAGTCCGGAAGATCAGCAGGTAGGAAAACAGCTGCGAGCTACGAGCTTTGAGCCAATAGCGTGGCCAACAAGATAATTTAAAAGGGTGAGCCGCCTTGGCCAAGGCGACCCGCCCTTTTTCATTGTTGCACCATGCAAATACGCTTGTATCCCGCCTGATTCCTAACAATCTGTTAAAGCCGGTACCACACTTCCGAAATTTTTCGTATTTCAATTATTTCCCTATATTTGAAGTACGAAGGTCAACGTAGTTCTAATCATTAAATAAACAAAACGATGCGCAGATATTTCTTACCCCTCACCGGCCTGGCAGCTTTGCTGCTGATACTGAACCAGCCGGTAGCTGCACAAGATGACAAGAGCGGCGAAAAAGCAAAAACAAGATCAAGCAATATGATGAGATCATCATCCGCAAAAAGAGTGATAAGGATGGCAAGGTAGTGGTTGAGATCAAGGATGGCGAAGTTACTATTAACGGAAAGCCGCTTAGTGATTTTGAGGATGAAAATGTGTCGGTACGCAGAGGCCGATCGGGCTCTGCGCCGGGCAGTTATTCGCCTTTCCGGAGTAATGGCGGCACTTATAGTTTCAATAGTGACAACCTGAATTTTGATTCGTTCATGAAGGATGGCAACAGGGCCTTCCTGGGTGTATCGACGGATGATAGTAAGGAAGGAGCGAAGATCGATGAGGTGACGAAGGGAAGTCCGGCTGAAAAAGCAGGTTTGAAAAAGGGGATGTGATCACCAAGATCGGCGACCAGGGTGTGTTCAGTCAGGATGATGTATCGAAAGAGGTAAAAAAGCATAAAGCGGCTGACAAAGTGGTTATTACTTATAAACGTGAAGGCAAGGAACAGAAAACCACGGCTACGCTGGGTAAAAGATCAGCAGCGGCTGGGCTGGCTTTGGGCAATATGGAAGGTATGGCAGCCCCCAATATAGAGATGCCCAACTTCAATTTTAACTGGGACCAGGAGGGCTCGGGTCCGCGGGTATTGATGAGCCGGGGTCCACGCCTGGGTATCAAAGCACAGGATACAGAGGAAGGCAAGGGGGTGAAAGTATTGGATGTGGATGATGAATCGGCTGCGGCCAAAGCGGGTATCAAAGAAGATGATATCATCACCGAGTTTAATGGTAAAGTGGTTAACAGTGCGGATGAGCTGGCAGAAGCTGCGCGTGAATCGCGGGAAAAGGCTTCTGTAACGGTGAAACTGACGCGTGATGGAAAATCTCAAACGGTGGAGATCAAAACGCCCAGGAAGCTGAGAACGGCCAACCTGTAATCATTCTGCATGACAGCACTATAGGGCCTTCCGGGAAACCGGGAGGCTTTTTTATGAATACAGCATTGAGAATGGCTGGCGCCGCCCGATGGGAGGGACTAAGTTTTTGGGGTCTGTGCATTAGCATCTTAGGGGTGGGGAAAGGGCCATCAGGCAAGAGGGGATTACCTGATTATGAAAGGATGGGAAATCCGCCTTTTATGAGGTATTTTTGTGGGCTTAGCAGACGTTAAAAGACTATGGCTGAATTGCAAGATACCATGTACGAAATAGTAGTAGGGCTGGAGGTGCATGCGCAGTTGCTGACAGAAAGTAAGTTATTCTGTGGTGACAGTGCGGCTTTTGGGGTGCACCCAATACGCATATCAGTGCTATTACGTTGGCGCATCCGGGCACGCTGCCCAAGCTGAACAAAAAAGCGGTTGAATATGCCATCCGGATGGGGCTGGCTTGCCACAGTGAGATCAGCCGGAATAATTATTTCGCGCGTAAGAACTATTTCTACCCTGACCTGCCGAAGGGATACCAATTGTCGCAACACACTACGCCGGTATGCATTGGGGGCCGGGTAACGATCCGTACGGGTGAAGGGGAAAAAGGGATCCGGCTGAACCGTATCCATATGGAGGAAGATGCGGGTAAGAGTATCCATGATGCTGATCCCGAAAGTACTTGTGTAGATTATAACCGGGCGGGGGTACCGCTAGTTGAAATTGTAACAGAGCCAGATATCAGGAGTGGTGATGAGGCTTATGCTTACCTGACGGAGTTGAGGAAGCTGCTGCGCTACCTGGCCATTTGTGATGGCAATATGGAAGAAGGGAGTATGCGTTGTGATGCGAATGTTTCGGTACGAAAAAAGGGGATACAAAGCTGGGTACCAAGGTAGAAGTGAAGAACCTGAACTCAATCCGCAATGTGAAGAAAGCGATCGAGTTTGAAGCGCAAAGGCTGATCGGGTTGCTGGAAACGGGAGAACCTATTATTCAGCAAACGAGAAGTTTTGACGCAAGCAATGGAACTACTTTTGCTTTGCGTACGAAAGAGGATGCGAATGATTACCGGTATTTTGCGGATCCTGACCTTACGCCTTTCCGGGTAACGGAGGATATGCTGGCGGCGATCCGGCAGGATATTCCTGCACTGCCGGAAGAACGGATCGCGCGGTATGTATCTCAATTGCAATTACCGGATTACGATGCGCGGGTGATATGTGATGAAAAGGAAACAGCAGATTATTTTGAAGTGGTAATTGAACATACGAGCAATTATAAAGGGGCTGCGAACTGGATGCTGGGGCCTGTCAAATCGTGGCTGAATGACAACAATGCCTCGATCGATACCTTTCCCCTCCCCGCTCCCACACTGGCTGCTTTGATTGGATTGGTAGATAGTAATCAACTGAACTTCTCAATAGCTTCGACGCGGGTATTACCAGCCTTATTAAAATCGCCAGGTAAAGCACCGCTGGAAGTAGCCAAAGAGCTGAACCTGTTGCAGGATTCGGATGAAGGGAATGTAGCGGCCTGGATAGAAGAGGTATTGAATAAGATGCCAGATAAAGTGGCTGAATACCAGAAAGGCAAAAAGGATTGATGGGGCTTTTTGTGGGGAAGTAAAAAAAAATATCGAAAGGAAAAGCCGACCCCAAACTGACGAACGATATTCTGTTAAAAAAATTACAATCGTAACTAAATATGAAATACCCTTTGCGCTGGCTCGTACTGGCAATCATGGTGACGCTGACGGCCTGCTCGGAAAACGATAAAAATGTACTGGAAGTTAAAGGTTCGATGGAACATGTAGAACAAATAGCGGCCAACTACCCAGGTGTGGTGGATAATGGCAAGGTGAAGCTGTCGCTCTATGAGATTCCCTTTGGTGGCGATAAAGCACAACCAGTATTATTAGATACAATTACGATCCCTGTTACGCAAAAATCATTTCGTTTGAAGGGGGCGGCACTTATCAATGGGGGCTTTATAATATTGCCATTGGGGAAGGGCCTGTACTGCCACTGATCAATGACAGTAAGTCGATTACGGTGGATATTGATTTTGCAAATAAAGCGCGGTTTTATACGGTAAAGGGTTCTCCGGCGAGTGAGCAATTGAAAGATTTTATTTTCACATATAGTGACCAACGGAGTACGGTGGAAAAGCAGATGCAGGCGTTGGACAGCCTGAAGCAGTTTCAAGCCGGGGACAGTTTGATATTGGCTGCTACGAATAAGAAGAACCAGGCGATGAATGAACTGAATGGGTTCCTGAAAAACTTTCTGAACAATGCCAGTCAGTCAACGGTAGCCTCCTTTGCTTTGGGACGCGCGGCTCAGACTTTGCCGATCACAGACTTTGAAGCCTCGCTCAGTCAATTAACGCAGAAGTTTCCGCAGGACAGTAACCTGACTGACCTGAAAAAGAAATATGAATCGTTCAAAGCGCAGCAGGAAGCAAGATCCAGTGCAGGTTCGTGGGTGGGTAAGGCTGCGCCCGAGTTGGTATTGCCTGATGCCAGTGGAAAAACATTGCGTTGTCTTCCTTCAAAGGAAAGTATGTGTTGGTTGATTTCTGGGCCAGCTGGTGTGGCCCTTGCCGGGATGAAAACCCCAATGTGGTGTTTGCGTACAATCAATTCAAGAACAAGAACTTTACGATACTGGGTGTATCGCTCGACAAAACAAAGGACAAGTGGTTGGAGGCGATCAAAAAAGATCAGTTGGACTGGACGCATGTGAGTGACCTGGCTTATTGGGATAGTAAGGCGGTGCATACCTTCGGGTTTCAAGGAATTCCCTTTAATGTGTTGGTAGCTCCTGATGGTAAGGTGATTGCGCAGGGATTGCGGGGTGAAGCGCTGGAGAGTAAACTGCGAGAAGTACTGCAATAGGAATCGCAGATTACGCAGATCAATGGTAGATTTCGCTGATTGAAATGCAGATTGAATCGCGGATTACACTGATTAATCGCTGAATATGCAGATTAGTTGTAGCAGGTAACAGGTTGAAAAGGTAATAAGATTATAGAATAATAGAAACGACTCACTGGAAGGTGGGTCGTTTTTTTGTTCCTGTACCTAAAGCATTGGGAGGGTGAGGAAGGGGTAGATGATGGGGGAGTATGCCCGGAACCTGACCAGAGTACCCTTACAAACAGCCCGGGGACCAAGTCTCTATAAGGTCTCTAAAAACTCTCTGAAAGGTCTCTAAAATGTCTCTGTAAGATCTATCCTCTATTTTATTTCGTAGATAGGTTTAAGTGGAGGGTGGCCCCACAGAAATCCAATTATTGAAACCAAAAGCTTAGGATATGGCAAAGAATATATCTGCTGTTTTTAAGTTCAAGGGAACGCTGGGGAATGTAACTTATGTGGACAGTCCAACATATGGTCCTCATACACGTATGGAGCGTGGTACTTATACGCCTATTTCGCTTAACAAGACGATGAAGTTTTGCAAGGACAAGCTAATGACCTGCAATAAGCAAGCCAAAGGGATCTTTGATGCTTTAAAGGATGAGCAACGGGATGGCAGTTTGTGGTGGCGGTTGTTGTCTGTTTTTTCAAGCAGGCCAAAGCAGGTTTAAAGCCGCATGTGGGCATGCTATCGGGACTGGAATGTGATGCGAAACAACCCTTGGATAGGTTACTGGGAGTTTGTTACCAGGTAGGGGTTGAACGTGGGAGTAAAACACTGGAGATTACGATTGTACTTGATAAAGCCCCAAAGAAAAATGATGTGAAGAAAATGACGCATTACCAGTTGCAGGTGGTTGTGTTGTATCCTTCTTTTGCCAAGGGGGTGTGCGCAAGGAAATCGCTGCTGGTTCGATGACGCCCTTTTCAGAGGAGCCTGGAGCACTGAAGCTGGAAGTACCTGCGCCTTCGGCTACAGCCCCCTATGTAGTGTTGCTGGGGGTTACGGGAGGTACTTATGTAAAGCGGTTTTATGAGGTGGCTAGTTACCGGGGGCTGAAGGTGGTGGGGACTAGCTGAAACGCGGATTATAGGGATTTGAGAGGGATTTCACAGATAGAAACAGGATGGAGTGCAGTTTATTCAGGTAACAAGTACACTTAGTACATTTCCTTTCCCGTGACAAGCAGGTCTTTCGCAATACAGCGCGCTTGCATCAATTAGGTGCTTCTTTCTTGCGCCTGTTATGGGATTTTGCAAGATCAACTGCCTTGAAAATAATAAAGCCATCCGTAAAGGTGGCTTCAGTATTTTTAATACAGGCACAAGATGCCATCACACAAACCCGCCCCTCAATCTTGCGCCAATTTTTTTTTTTGGGGGGCTAAAATGATGTATTCTTCTCGGATAATAGGCTGTCGATAGCTGTGAATGTTATTACTGAAATTAGGTAGGTTAAAAACGTATATTTTGGCTAATAACGTCATAACGAATGATCAAACCTATGAGTGCCATTAAACAAAAGGACTGTACTATAGCATTGGGTCTCCTAAATTTTATAAAAACCGTTCCATTCCTTTTGTAAACTAAATATGATATAACGGGAAAAATGGAACAAAGTGCATTGGCTATGATTATATAAATCAGATAATCATGCGACAATTCTTTTCCTTCAAAAATTATGTTTCCCTGTTTGTTCAAATAAAGTAGCATCATGGATAACCAGAAACCAAGGTTGGCAACAATGAAGCTTATTTCTATTTTTTTCAACCACTTATAATTTTGTATTTATCGAATTCTGGCTGTCTTACTCCAACCTTTATGACTGTCTTTATTTCGGGAACGTTCCCCAAGATATATACCTGCCCCAATACCACCTGTCCTTTGTACACCTATAAGTGGAGCAGTGCTACCTGTTCCTAAAAAGAAACCCGCATCAAGCGACCAGAATGGGACATTCAAGGATTGGCTCTTATTCCTAACCCTCCGTTATAATCTCTAACCCATGTTTTGAGCCCTTTAAAAGCCTGGCTAACTTCAGTAGATGGTTTTTGCATAGGACGTTCTCCTACAGAAAATACGCTATCAGGTTTAGTTTTTCCCATGAGATTTTTGTGCCGTATTCTCCGTACCCCATTTTAGTTTCTGTTTCTACTTTTTTATACATTTCAATTACAGAAGTTGCTGAGATTGTAGATTTATCAATTGTCCAGTTTTGGCCTCCATCTTCCTTCGCCGTCACAGAAATCTGTAACGTTTCTGTTGTGGTTGTAGTGTTTACAGTCTTAATTTCATTACCTTGTTCATCCATTGAGAAATTCGTAATAGTTGTATTGGTTACTAATTGAAATTGATGTGAGTATTTGGAGTGTCCCTCTTTATCATCGCTCACTACTGTATATGTCAGGTATGCAGAGGACTTCACTAGTGACTGCGTACTATCAGGTTCCATGCCTGAAGGATCGTTGAAGTTTATTGGATTGTCAAAGGCATATACATAGGGGCTCCACGAATGAAATTTATCCGCCAACGGATCCACCACATGCCACCTGCCAATCTGCGCATCATACATCCTGGCCCCATAATCATACCATTCCAAACCACTACCATCACTAAACTCCTTTTCTTGCCATTGTATTCGTACTTGTTATCCAGTTTACCAATGGCTTTGGAGGATATCCCTGCCATAGTCAATCCAAACGGATAGTAATGCGTTTCCTCGATGATAGGACCGGTAATATGCTGTATACTCAGGTTATCAAAGAACATCCCGACAGTTACTGTCGGGACAAACTATCCCAATTCTGGGTTTCATTACTGACGTAAATATACAGAAATCCATTTTTAGTCATGGGGATGGCTGACTGGGCCAGGGGAGTACGGCATTGGGATCGCCAACCGGAAGGTAGCCACTGCTGGCCGCTACATAATTCAATTGTTCATCAATTAATATCGCCTTGGGTTTGTTGTTGCCGGCCTGGGAAGGCTGGTGAGTAGTCTGGAAACTGGTTTCGGCACTTGCCAGGGGACCAGGATTGGCGCTGAGCTGGGCCTGGGTGCCCTTGGCCCGACCTGCCGCACCCACGGGAAACTACAGGCCTATTCTCTTAATTGCCGGACTTGCGTAAGAAGATCAATGAGGCTACGTTTTCGCGGTTCTGAACAGCAGGCTACTGCCCACGTCCTAACTATTCAGGCACCACATTCAGACAAAAATAGCCCCGCTCTCACGAACGGGGCCATTGCATAGTAACACCAGGTCAATACAGGTGATGGCATGCATTGCTGTATATACTTACCAAACATTGACATGTTGAAAAACAGGCTATATAACCGTTAGCTCCTAACAGTTCAAGCCAAGGCCCTTGTCCCGGCCAAAACCTGCCTTCCATTCTGCTGTTCCTGGCGCAAGTTTGCAGCCCGGTAACTGTGCCAGGCGTAATTGTGCCGTCGAGCCCTGGTGGCTGGCTCACCAAAGCCTTTCATAGATCACAGCAGCAAAATGAAAACCAGTGGCAATAGCCCTCAGCCGGTAGCCATCAACAAACTGCTAATAGCGAAACCTTAAGGCCAACTGCTAAAACCCAACCGCTAATAGCCCAACCTGGCCGCTAAAAGCCAAGGCTGATAGCTGAAACCTAAAACCTGACTGCTGACTCCTAAGGCTCACAGCTCGTAGCTCGTCGCTCCAAGCTGGTATTCCCAAGTGTTGCACAACACTCCTCGTACATCAACCGTGCTTAGGGGCCCCGTCCACACAGTCGATCAGCTTCTTTATTGATACTCCGCCAAACCACTCAAAAGAGATCCAACGAAGCAAAAGTTCATAATCCGTGTAATCCATTTAATCCTTGCATCTGCGATTCAATCCGCGAAATCCGTTTAATCCCTTAATCAGCGATTAAATCTGCGATTCTATCTGCGATTACAAACATACAACATCCACCTACCCGTTTCCAACACCCCATTGCCGGTTTATGTCGTTTCGGCTATAAATCGACGTCAATTACGTCGATTTATAGCGCTTTCGACATAAAATAGCCGAAACGACAAAAATACATTTGGAAATGGCCTATCCAGTGTCGTACGTTTGCCCTGCAGTGTTACTGAAAAAGAAAAGAAAGGATAAGCATAAGGACCAGAAGCAAAGCACAGAAGACAACAGTAAAGAATTTACAAAGATCAGAGCAATCAATAATCAGTAATCAATAACCCTTCAGAATAGCTTCTCTATAGCTTCAGTATACCTTCCCTATAGATAGAGTATGCTAATAGCACTAAACACAAAAACAGCCCATTTTTGCACAAAGTGGCAGGGAAGCTGGCGCCTCCCACCCAAAGCAACAATGGATGTAGATAGGTTGCACCGCGGGCAACCGTTTATAAAGTTCTTTGATCGGGTGGTCTTTTTGCGCGCAACTGATAACTCACCAGGCTTTGCCGAAGGCGCCTTCCGTAAAGCCTCAAACGTTCAGCAGTGCACAGTGACAGGAAGACTGCCCGACCAAAGAACTTCATTAAAAGAGGGGATTTTTATGGATGTATACCAGGTCGGCAGGAGAGCGCGCCATTAATTCCTGGTTGGTGCAAGTATACAGCGTTGATTATGCGCATGGCGTACTTGTGCCCTTATGTATTGTATTATTTTTATAGCTGCGTCGCTTTATTGAGTAGTTCCATTGCTGTCTGCCCAATTTTTCGGCACGTGTATTATACACGAAAATCAGCTCCCGGAGACTCTCAAAGGAGTATTCCTCCATTTCGCCAAGGGCTTTGAGGACCACAGCATCATCTTCCACCAGTGCGCTCATCCCTTCCGTCCGTAAAAACTTGTACCCTCAACATACCGCCGTCTTTAGATGTGTTTTTCTTGCCTGCTCAGTTTATGGACCTCCCAAAAGACAGTTACTAATCCAGACATAATTATCTTATCCACAAGGCTCAACATTCTTGCATTAATTAAAATAGATGAAAGAGGGGTTCAATTTGCTAATGGGACCATCTCAATAACTTCCGGATCCTGCCATAGTTCTTCCTTGTCATAAATACTAACAATAAACTTTCTGTCATTCTGGTCTCTAAAAAGCAAAATATCGACATACTCTGTTGCATTTTTTTGCTTTCCCATGTTTTTATTTTAGCGATTTCTCCAGTTTTAATTAACTGTGATATGCTTGAATATTCTTCTTGATTAAAATAGGAAGCCACAATAATTTCAAGATCTAATACCTTTAAAATTTCATATTGGTTATTGGCAATGATTGTCGCCTTAATATTTATTAAGTAATTCCCTTCTGTACTTCCCATCTCAGGTGATTTAATAGAAAATATTATCTTTTATCACTACTCCTACCATAATTAAGCAAATTGCAGCAGTAAGCAACGGCATACTTGTTGGATTAACTTTTCCATGTTATTTATATCGGGACAAGCTATCCCAGTTCTGGGTTTTATTGTTGACCTAAATATACAGAAATCCATTTTTAGTCATGGGGATGGCTTACAACAGCACGCCGATAAAATAGGAGTTTCCAAATCCCAGTACATACGCTATGAGACCAAAGATGTGCAGCCGCCGGCCAATATTATGAACAAACTGGCCGATATGCTGGGCACTGCTGTTGATTACCTGATCAGCGGGGATAAAACAGAGAAGGCTAAAGCATCACTGAAAAACTCCGAACTGATACAACGCTTTAAAGAAGTGGATGCCCTGCCCGAAGAAGAACAGGGGGTATTGATAAAAATTATCTCCGCTTACGTCAGAGACTACAAAACCAAACAGGCCTATGCTTCCTGAATATGATAAAGCCACCAGTAATGGTGGCTTCAGTATTTTTATACAGGCACAAGATGCTAACGCTCATGACCTACCCCTCAATCTTGCGCCAGTTAGGGACAGGCACCAGGCGCTATTATGGAAGTCCAGCGTCTTATTCTTGCCGCAGTTATGGAATCAGTTATATCAACTGCCTTAATAATAAAAGCCATCCGTGGTGGATGGCTTTTATTATTAAGGTTGAACGCTATTGTAGATTGACGCTAATACAGGCACAAGTACTCCTCACACGAGGCTCTACTGCATACTCATATCATACCTTTACCATAAAATGACAAGTAGTCGGAGCACCTTTTACTGCATACAAAAACGTCAAAAACGATTTAGGGCGCAAGGGATATCTCCGACTTCTATCTTCTTTCGAGCTTGAACAGTTCCCAAAAGGACAGGTTAAACTTGTCACTTAGCATCTATGAGTAAAAGCCAGGAAGACCGTCATTTCCATAGTTAATATCTAAAACAATGTTCTATGGCTAAGCTACTTAAGTATGCAATTGGCCTGGACATCGCCAAGGACAAGTTTGACGCATGTCTGGCCGTAATTGATGAGACGCAAAAGGTGACTATCAGGTCCAGCAAAGCAGGGATTTCCAACAGCCCCAAAGGTTTTGACGAGTTACTGCATTGGGTAAAAAGCATATTTCTACTCAGGCGCCCATCCTTTTTTGCATGGAAGCGACAGGGATTTATTATGAACAGCTTGTCTGGTTTCTATATCAAAAGAGCATCCCGTAAGTGTTCTGGTCCCTAATAAAGCCAGGCATTATATGCGTTCCCTCGGTATCAAATCAAAAGACGATAAAATAGATGCAAAAGGCCTGGCAATGATGGCAGCTCAACAAACACTGAAATTATGGGTGCCCTTCAGCAATCAGATTTATGAATTAAGACAACTTACCCGGTTCCATCAACAGCTTCAGGATACCAGAACCATGCTTCGCAATCAGTTGCAGACAATGACTTACGCCAGGACGGAAAACGACACCGTCACTTTGGGCTTCAGGACGCTCCTTGCAGAAGTCGAAGTACAAATTAAACAGGTAGCAGCTGCTATCGAAAAACACTTCGTCAGGATGCTGCCTTATGGGAAAAAGTGGAAGCTATTAACTCCATTAAAGGTGTAGGCCTGATCAGTATAGCTACTATTATTGCCGAGACCGATGGCTTTACTTTATTTCAAAACCAGGCGCAACTGGTAAGTTATTGTGGATACGATGTAGTCAAAAATCAATCAGGAAAAAGACAGGGGAACACAAAAATATCAAAAATTGGCAACAGCCGTATAAGACGAATCCTATTCATGCCGGCATTTAGCGTGGTGAGGTACAATATCAAACCATTTACTGATTTATATGTCAGGGTATATATGAGAACACTGGTAAAAATGAAAGCATATGTAGCAGTCCAGCGAAAGCTACTTATTCTCATTTATACAATATGGAAAAAGGGAGAATCATTTAATCAGGACATGCATCCGGAGATGGGGACTCGGTCGCTCTCTTTCCATAAGACATAAAAAAGTAGCTCTGGATAGACCAGAGCTACACTAGATGAACGCATCCGTCGAAATTCGACTTCGGCGCTCTCTTTCCATATCCTAAAGTTCCTATTTTTTTAGAAACAAATAAAATTTGGATGACAGTTCCTTGCGCCAGTTGGGGGTACAATCTAAATGTCAATTTTTCATTTACAAAAATGAGATATCTTTATGGAATAAAATAAAAGGAGAAATAATAAAAAATAATGGGGTAGTGATTATTACCGACTAAGCATTGTTTTAAAAGCCTTTATCAAGAAGCTGTGTTTATGACAATAACCAGCAATAGATCCGTGTATATGTAGTAAATACGAATTACCTAACTGGTAAAACGCAAATCCTTAACCGTGCAGTTTTGGCCTAAAACTATGGTGATGTAAGGCAGCACCGCGTAAGCGAATCCCCAAAAAACAACAAAAGCCCTGTTCTGTTAATGCTGGAACAGGGCTCGAGATATCACGGGGAGTCTTCTCTATTTAGCTCATAATTAATACCCAGATAATGTTCGTTTTTTTGTGAGGGGCATTAACCCGGAAGTCCTTCATTGCATCCTCGTGCTAATTATCTGACTTTAATTGCTAACCCAAGCACAGGTACGCATTGCACTAATGCCAAGTGGCATACCTTTACCTTGTGCCAGTGAAGGTGTATTAATCATGATAGAATGTTAAATACCACTTATGGTTCAACAGTTTAAACGTTCTCTTAATGTGTACCTCCGAGTAGCTAAAAATTAAGATATTATAAAAAGTTTACTTTTGGGCTTATCAAAAATGTAAACGTATGGAACAAAAGCAATCAAGTGGCTTATCGAAGGAGCAAAAATGTTCGCGTTGATAGCTGAACATGAAGCCAGTTCGATGACAGTAAAAGATTTTTGTGAGTTGTATGATCTTTCACCTGGTACATATCACTACTGGCAGAAGAAATATCACGCCCGGTTGGAAGATAAGCCGATGGAGAATCAAAGTAGTTTCACTTTGCTAACAGTGACAGGGCAGCAAGAGGTTTCCATTTCCCAGGATCTCTTTGCGGAATACCGGGGCATCCGTTTTTACCGGGAGCCATCTGTGAGTTTTTTAAAAGCTTTAATCAGTTAACTTATGTTACAGATCAACAACGGCACCCATTACTGGTTGTATCATAAGTGGGCGGATGTAAGGAAGAGTTTTGACGGTTTGAGCGGGCTTGTTACCAACGAACTGGGAATGGAAATTCAGACGGGTGATGTATTTATCTTTTGAACAAACGGCAAACGCACCTGAAGGCGTTAGAATGGGAAGGGGATGGTTTTAGCTTATACTATAAGCGATTAGAGGAAGGTACCTTTGAGTTACCGGCAGGTATTATGGAAGGCACTCACAGTAGTATTACGGCTAAACAATTAAGTATGATCTTACAGGGCGTTTCTTTGAAGAAAGCGTTTTTCGAAAGCGGTACATCGGTACGATGTAATCCTTATGGATCATGGGTTGAATATATTTGACGTTGCCATCGAAAAATGGCAACGTTTTTTATTTTAAGAAAAACAGGCCGGGTTATCCACATTTTTGGTGCTGTTTTTAAAATCATTTTTGAATGCGGGTTTATCCACGCATCGGCTGTATAACTTTCGGTTATACGATATAGCTTAAATGCATAGCCGGGCTATCTTTGTATAATGTCAGCAGCAGCAGAAAATATAGATTACAAAGCGCTCTATGAGCAACTGCTTCCAATGCTGCAACTACAGCAACAAAATAATGGACAATTACTACAAAACAACCAGGAGCTATTACAAAGCAATAAAGAATTACGCGATCAGGTAACGCAGCTTCAATATCAATTGTATCAACTAACGAAGTTACTGGGTGGTTTTAAGACTGAGAAGTTTGTTCCTTCCCCTTTACAGCAACAGCAGGAATTAGGCCTTTCCTTTGAGCAGGGGTATAAAGCAACCAACCTTGCTGATGTTCAAAAGATAAGTTACGTAAAGCAAAAACAGGTTCAACGGGAAAACGGGTTAGCCAATGCCTTTCCGGATCATCTACGGGTGGAAGAGACCGTGATAGAGCCTCCGGAAGATGTGAGCGGATGCGAGAAGGTGGGAGAAGAAGTAAAGGAACAGCTTGGCTGGAAGCCGGGAGAAATATTTCTCCAACGTACTATTATCCCTCAGTATAAATGCTCTGTAGCAGAACGGCCTGATCAGCATCGTATAGTGCAGGCGCATCTTCCAGAGCAAGCCTTGTCTAAGAGCATTGCCACGCCGGAGTTGTTAGCACAGATCATTATAGATAAGTTTATAGATCATAAACCGCTGAATCGTCAGTTGGACTGCTTCAAGAGAAGTAATGTCACCATTGCTTATTCAACCATTACCGATTGGGTACGGCAGGTTGCGAACGTGGTAGCGCCACTGGGCCATCTGCACCTGCATGAGATGTACCAATATGATTATTGGCATGGTGATGAAACAACCATACAGGTTCTGGACAGGAATAAGAAGAAAGATACCCACCAGGGGTATTACTGGACGTACTTAACGCATAACGGGCAACTGATCTACTTTGATTATCATCGGGGAGGGATACATTGGCAGCCAAGCATATCTTACAACATTTTAAGGGTCACTTGCAGGTAGATGGTTATGATGTCTATGAAGAGTTGGACATCAAAGGAATACATGTGTTCTTTTGTATGGCCCATGCCCGCCGTCATTTTTATGAGGCGAAAGGCAATGATAAAGTTCGGGCAGAATATGCTTTGACCGAGATAGCGAAGCTTTATAAGATCGAGGAGCAATGTAGAGAAGAGCAGCTCAACCCGGACCAGATCAAAGTGCGGCGGACAGAACAATCTGTGCCTATTTTAAAAGAACTGGGAGAGTGGATGAAGCAGGTGTATGTAAAGCTAAAACCGAAAAGCCCTATAGCACAGGCTATAGCTTACAGCATCAAACGCTGGGACGGCTTAAGTCTCTATGCCTCTACTAATCATTTGCATATTGACAATAATCCCATAGAGCGCTGTATGAAAAACCTGGCTGTCGGACGCAAAAACTACCTGTTCTGTGGCTCGCATGAAGCGGCCAAAAGAGCAGGCCTCTTATACTCGCTGCTGGTTACCTGCAAACTTAATACCGTAAACCCTTATGAGTGGCTCCGCGAAGTGCTTAGTCATAACATCAACGAGATGACTACCGCGCAACTCAGGAAACTCTTACCCCACCAGTGGAAAAAAACACAAGCCATCACTACGGCTTAAAGCAAAATTAGGCAACTAAACAATACGATTTTTTTAGGCTACTCGGAGACACACCTCTTAATCATGATGTCCGAATCAGGTATGAAAATCATTTCTTCCACAGTCGAATCTGTAGCAACCCTTTTCATCTTAAAGGTAGAAGTGTCTTGTAGTAAGTGGTGAGTTTTCCAATTTTTTTTTCTCCCATTTGATATTAACCTTATTTTCTGCAATCAACGTGGTATCGTTCGATCCAATTGAGGCTTCGTGTAATTCACTACTAAATCCATCAAGAGGAAATTGAACCCTCGCTATTTGGAATATACTATCATTATGAAAGTGATTATAAAAATCATCAAATTCCTCATCTTGTACCCTACTTTGTCTAGCCTCGTTAGTTCCGCAAGAATAGAGTAGGCAAAACAGTAACCAACTCTGAAATGATCTCATATTTTTTTAATTATTAGTGTTGGGTTTAGGAGGGTCATTAAAAGGATTGGTGCATCCAATACACTGCATGCTGTCAAATAATTTCCTTACTTCTTCACTCAATTCTAAGCGCCCACTCTGGTAATTCTTATTTAATTTATCAGAAGCTATTTCGAACCACTGTTTCGGAGAAAAGTATTCAGTTTTTTCCTTCTTTCGTTTATTTTTATCATTCTTGTTCTGACCATCGTTATTCTGATCCTCAGGCGACTTTTCAGTTTGTGCTGAATTGTCGCTCGATCCATTGTCGAGAAAATTTTCCAGGTCTCCAACCTCTTGAGGATCCATTTTATTTTTTTATCAAAAACTCCAGCAAAGGAGTTAGCTTTTACCAATTCCAGATGCAGGTGAGGGCCTGTACTTCCTCCTGTGTTTCCAGAAGACGCTATGTTTTCTCCATCTGCTACTTTATCCCCAACTTTCACTTTAACGCCATTTTTCTCTAAATGTCCGTATATAGTATAGTAACCATTTCTGTGTTGTATAACAACATATCTTCCAAATCCATTTCCATCCCATGCAACTCTTACAACTTTACCACTGGCCATAGCATGAACATCTGTTCCTGTAGGTGCTGCTAAATCAGTCCTCCATGATATTTTCTTGTTCCATGAATAGGATGAATTCTCCATCCCTGCTGACTTGAAACTCTTGTGTAGTTTACGACTTTAGGCCATGGAATCATGCCATCCAAATCGATAAACCTTATCGGATTGTTAAAAGCATAGCTAAAAGGGGAATGCCTGCGCAGTTGGTCTGCCAATGGATCCACCACATGCCACCTCCCGATTTGCGCATCATACATCCTTGCGCCATAATCATACCATTCCAAACCACTGCCATCACTAAACTCCTTTTCCTGCTTTTCCTTGCCGTTGTATTCATATTTATTATCCAATTTGCCGATGGCTTTGGAGCTAATCCCCGCCATGGTAAGCCCAAAAGGGTAGTAGTGGGTTTCCTCGGTAATGGGGCCGGTAGTATGCTGTACCACCAGGTTATCAAAGAACATCCCGACAGTTACTGTCGGGACAAGCTATCCCAGTTCTGGGTCTCATTACTCACGTAAATATACAAATATCCGTTCTTAGTCATATTGACTGTTCCGGGGAGAGTGTTCTTATATCATCCGCACCCTGCAGGGCTCAGCTCCGCTGCTGGCTGCCACATAGTTGAACTGTTCATCCAGTAATATCCAATTGAGGTAGGCTTTAGGTTTGGTAGTCTGGCTGGGATTGTTTACAGAACGGAAACTGCCCAATGCACCCAATAAGGGGCTGTTGGCGCCATTGCTCAGAGATGCCAGTGTTCCCTTGCTTTCTCCCGCTACGCCGATGATGCCGGTGGCCAGGGAGAATATCCGTCCGGCGATGTCTTTTGAATGAATGGCTCTCATCATGTAAGTGCAACTTATCACGGTACCCGATAGATATGATCTAGTCAGTAAGTTTATAGTGATCTATTAGTTTATGAAAGATATCATCAACGATCTCCACCTTTGATATACTGAAGGAATTATAGAAGATATCAATCCTGACGGAGAGTTTAGTTTGAGGATTTAAAATTGATATAGCCGTTTTTATCTATCATCACACTAACGCCAATGCCAACATCTGTAAGCGGTATAGATATACTGTAATTTACTTTGACAGAACTATCCGTTATTGCAAATTCGGGGTATAGGAGAACTCCATAATTACGCAAATTAACGTCCAGGTAATTTTCAAAATCCGATTTTGTAATGTTTCTTTCGGTAACCTTTACTCCATTTTTTTAATAGTAAGTCTAGTGTTAAAATTGTGGGTAGTGAAGCCGTTAAGATTGTAAATTTCAACATACTTTTTAGGGACTGTTATTGCGCTGTCTCTTAAACAATAATGCTCCAATGTCATCCTGAAGGTGTCTTTTGAAAACATATAGGAGGAGTCGATATGTGTAGGTTTGTCATACATTAGTGTATACCCATGAATAATATCATTGATTTCATGGTCCTCGTGTGATGTGTCAATTACATTTTTACAGGCAAAGTACTATCATTGTTTTTATGGAATCAAGGAGCCACCCGAAGCTTGGTTTGGTTCATTTCCACATCCAATAAAAAGTAGAGCAAATACTAAAAGATTAAAATACTTCATTACAATTAATGATTTAATATTTAGACATATTCGTTTACTTATTTTTTACCTTCTCTGCTTCTTTTCTTAGATAAGCAGCAGCATTTTTTAATCCTTTTCCCTCAGCATAATTTGCCATTCGAAGCAAGCGTGCAGATTCCTCATTTTGCTTTCCACTTGGTTTGGCATCTGCTTTTGAATCCCACTTATAAAAACCATTTACTCCTTCCCCTAATTTCCCTTCCCCATGGTGACTTTTTCTTGTTTGGTCCGACTCCGCCAGACGAATGTATCATTGTAAAACTAGTGACATTCCCATCCTTGTCTTTAGAAACATCAGTTACCATTCCTGTATGATACGGATACCCTGTACTAAAATGAAATGTTACGATATTGCCGGCAGTTACATCTTTTTCCTCAACTTTTGTGGCATTGCTTTCAATATTTAACACGCCTGAAGTTTTGTCTCCACTGTTTGGGTTTGACTCACCGCCTGCTAAAACGCATCCAGATACCAGACCTGAGCAATCAACTTTTTCTCCAGGTTTTCCCTTGGCGCCCATGACATATTGATTACCATCTTCTTTTTATCAACGTATTCTTGTGCTTTTCTTGTGGCGTTATTGCGCTGTGCGGTGTCTTTCCCATCCGGGTCATTAAACCTTACAGGATCATTATATACATAAGCGTATGGCGTATAATTATGATGTCCGTTTTCAATCGCAGGATCAATCACATGCCACCTCCCGATCTGTGCATCATACATCCTGGCACCGTAATCATACCATTCCAGGCCACTACCATCACTAAACTCTTTCTCCTGTTTTTCTTTGCCATTGTATTCATACTTATTATCCAGTTTGCCAACGGCTTTGGAACTAATCCCTGCCATCGTAAGTCCAAAAGGGTAGTAGTGGGTTTCTTCCATGATGGGGCCGGTAATATGCTGTACGCTCAGGTTATCAAAGAACACGTCCCAGTTCTGGGTTTCATTGCTGACGTAAATATACAGAAACCCATTTTTAGTCACGGGGATAGATGACTGGGCAAGGGGAAGAACGGCATTGGCGCCGCCTACGGGCAGGGCGCCACTGCTGGTTGCCACATATTTCAATTGTTCATCAAGTAATATCCAGTTGAGGTAGGCCTTGGGTTTGCTGTTGCCAGCCTGGGAAGGCTGGTGAGCAGTCTGGAAACTGGTCACGGCGCTTGCCAGGGGGCCGGGATTGGCGCTGAGCTGGGCCAGGGTGCCCTTGGCCTGTCCTGCTGCGCCTACAATACCACCGGCCAGGGAAGACAGGATGGTGGGCACCATGCTGGCGCCATCGTTGTAGGTGCCGCCACTGCGGTAAAAATGGCTTACCCCAATATCGACCTTATCGCCACTCATGACCTTCAGTACAATGGCCGGGCCGATTTTATTACCACTGGCATTTACTGCCGCCACTATATCATTAGGGCTTGTAACGGGATTGGGATTGGTTGGATAACCGCCCGGTACGCTGGTTTTGGCAATAGCGGTCTGAGCAATATTGGAAAAGAGTTGCTCCTCCTTTGTACGGTAAGCCGTTTCCATGGAAGCCAGGTACTGGGCGGTATCGGCTTGTTCGGTAAGTACCATGCGCACATTGCCCAGGTGGTCTTTGAGGAAATAATCGTACACGAGGTTCCAGGTGCTATCGCCATTGACGAACTTTCTTTTCACATAACGCAGGCGCCCTTCTTCATGACCGATGAGTTGGAGTGTGTCGTCCTGGAAAACGGCTCCACCCAGGTACAAGGTATTGGTGACCTTACCCGGGGATTGGGTCAAATCGATTACCTGTTTTTTTAGCTTGCCCCCAAAGGCGTCATACACATATTCTATACTTCCTTTACCACTAACTTGCATTATTTGTGGCAGATTGAGGTGATTATAGGTTATGGAACTGATGTTCTTGTTAGCATCGGATACGAGATTGCCATTGGGATCGTATGTATAATCTACCGTTGAATCGGTTTTAGTACCAGTATAATGAAAATCGCCCAGTTTGGTATCGGGAACATTCCATTCATCCAATACCTGTTCAAGCTGATTGCTGCTGTAGTTTTCCTTGTATTTATAACGTAAGGCATCCAGGTAGAAATCAGCACTGCCCGGTTTAATGCCATGTTGTATCATGGAGAGGATATTGCCATTGGCATCGTACTTCATCATATACCCATTGTCGGCATCAAAACCACCGACACTGAAATTGGCTTCACTGTAGTTCCAGTTCCCCCGGTGCCGGGTGTGGAATTCTGGTAGAAACCTGCTTTGCCCAACCTGTTGGCAGCATCGTACTGGAAATTGAACTTACGGCGTACCTGGTCGCCTTTGCTTTTCCAAACGCTGGTGGAAATATTACCATTGTATTGATACACGCCATCGGCACAGGAGCCGGGACTCTGGGTACAATTGTCGTAACCCAGCTCAAACCCAAAATATTTATCGGTATAACTGGCAGTTCCTTGATTTAGGAGGTAACCACGGTTGGCGCCCAGCAGCCAGCCTCGGATATTGTAGTCGTAGGTGAGCGTTTCCAGCGGCCCGCCGCCTGGACCTCCGGCTGGTGATATTTTTTGTTTTTAACTGACCGAGCGGGTCATATTCGTTGCTTGCAATGACTTGCTCGGGTTTGCTAAGAACTTGCCCATTAATATTGCTAATGACAGTTTTTGTAGTAGTGAGCAGGCGTCCCAGGTCATCATAATTCAGTTTGGTAATGATGGTATGTGTTTGCGGATTGGTGCCTTTTTATCCAGGTGGTTTACAATGACCAGGGGTTGACCACTAAAACTATACTGGGTAGTGGTAATATCGCGGCCTTCGGTAATATTAAAGTTTTTCGTTTGTATTACCCTTTCTTTGTTATCATATACATAGCTAACCAATAAACCCGGAGCAGAATTGGGTTGCCAAACACCCGTTACAAGACCCCTGGTATTGACAGATTGGATAACCGGTTCGGCATAAGGGAAAAGAGTGGTACTGGCCGTGAGTAAATAGTTGTCGAAGCTATTGTCTTTATTGTTCCAATCTGGTCCATGCCAGCCACTCCAGCTATAATCATCATAGAAGTTCATCGACAGGACATTGGCCAGGGTATTTACCGGAAAAGAATTTGTAAAAGTGTACCGTTCTACCGTACCGGGTGTATAGGTTTCAAAGCGGGCCAGGTTTTGGGTATTGAGGTAACCCTGCATGGCAGTTAAAGAAGTTTGAGTAGAATTGGTATAAAAACCGGTCATGATGGGCCGGTTAAGTTGGTCATACTTGGTAAATAGCCACTTTTGGTTTGGCCGTTGATTGGCATCTTGTGTGAGCACGAGCCGATCCCATTTATCATAGACCATCCATACCTCCCCTGCGCCGGGTACTTTTTCATTGTCATGCGGCGGCGGGCATCGTATTCATAACGAAAGGACTGTTCTTTGAGGATGACGCTGTTGTTCCAGGTGGTGTTCCAGCTATTCTGGATCAGTAATTCCACACCCCTGGGTTGTACAACAAGGCGGAGATTGGTTGAAATCATCATAGATATAGTAGGTGCAAAGCCAGCCATCATAATTGCTTCCGCTGCCATTATCGGCGGTGGCAGCAAATTGTATTTTTTGAGGATCATCTGGCCTTGATCGTCTTTGAACTCAATGACCTGTTTACCCTGTTCATCAAGGAATATGGTTTTATTGAGTTGGTTGGCGGTATATACACCGGTAACTGCATAGGTCCCCATCCATTGGCCACATCGGTAATGGACCAGATCTTCACGTCATCGGTGGCAGTATTGAAATAATGCTTGATTTTAGTAGAGCGACGGTTGGCTTCATTGACCTGTGCATTAGTACCCACCCAATTGGCGCCTGGTGCAAAGCTTTCCTGTACGCGGTTAAGGGAGAGGCTTCAAAGATGGTCTGACCATAAGCCCAGTTGAGGCTGTTGGACCCCACGCTGGTCTCGCCAGGCTGTCCTGTGAGCTGGTTATTGTAAAACTGTGCCTGCTGTTGAAAGGGATTGGCTTTAAAGAGGCCATCGTTGACAGAAGGATTGCTGCCTGCATTGTTGGCGCTGAAAGGCAGGTACTTGTATTGTTCACGGCCAAATTCATCATAGACTACGGCGTTCACCATATCCACCGGGCTGCTGCCGGTGGTGAGGGAACCTTGTTTGACCACGGTTTGCAGGGGCGCCCGAGGCCATCAAAATAAGCGGTGGTTTGTTGTACATCGCGCAGAGGCCGGGTGATGAGGGTAGCCGGGTTTTGCTCCGGCGCTTTGGCATCCCAGGTGCGGATGAAGTTGACTTTGGTATTGCTGCTATAGGGGTCTTTTAATGGAACAGGGGTTTGTGCCTGGACCAGGGTTTGCAGGACCAGGAAAACCAGTAGCAGGCAGGGGCCCAACTCATATTGACGGTTAGTGGTATGCTGATTCATGATTGCAGGGATAAGGTGGGTTATTGGTTTTGGTTTTTCTGGTACTGGTAGTCGATGGTTTTGAGCACATTTTTGTTCTCATCGCGGATGGTCTTTAAGCGACCGAAGGCATCGTACTCATAGTAGGTAATGCGGTTATTGACATCGCATTGACTGGTCATACCTACCAAGGGTTCGTAAGTATAGGTGGCCATTTGGGCGTTGGAAGGATAAAGGCGAGCTTCATCCACCAGACCCCCGCCGAAAATATTGATGGTGGTTACACCGGTGAATTTCTTTTCGCGGTAAGTCCAGCCGTTAATGGTAGGTCCGGCGGTCCAGGCATTATTATCGGCAATCACCTGGGTAGTACCATTAAAGCCATTGTAGTTGGGAATACCATTTTTTGTCCAGATGGAGACTGTGTAGGTTTGAGCAGGATCGAGGCCATAACGAGCCAGGGCACCATTGATGGCATAGGACCTGGTGCCGGTAAGGCCATCGGAGCTGGTGATCATGCCAGGCTGATCCAAGTACCAGTTACCGGTACCATCGGCTTCGAAGGAAGAATAAGCGATAACACCGCCCTTTCCAGAAAGAACTTTGGCGATTGGAAGTGAAAGATTGTAATCCCAAATTACCTGGGTAACCATATCGCTCTCCTTATAAAACTTATTTAGATTTCCAGCAATATCATACTCCTCAAATATTAGTTTTTCTGTTGCTCCTGACAGTTCGTTTTTGTTGATAATTGTGTCGGGGAGTATAAAGTTACCGTTGGTCAAGAATTTGAACTTTTTGGTAGTAGACAAAAGAGGTATTCCGTTCTTTTCTTTTCTGCTTGAGACAACTTCCTGGGTCATGTTCCGATCAACCATCAATTGGTAGATATTCCCCGGAGCAGTTAATTCGTTAGAATACCCGAATACATTGCTAATCAAGTCTTTTTACTGTTTCTTATATTGACTTTGGTGGGCGAAAGGCTAACCAGGTTATTATACTCATAGGAAGTTTTATTGATCATAGAATCATTTCCTTCATATGATACAACAACGCTGCTATCAATATGGGTCCAAAAATGATTAATAAAATATCTATTTACGTCATAATCGGCATTGTACCTCCATCTCAAATCATAACTGTTGCGGGTGATCATTTTTCTAACAGCATACGCTGTATCCTGAGTAAACAACCGGTTGTCTTTGCTGAAATAATTGTATGCCTTTTGTGAGAATTTCCTAACACCGTTATTCATGGTGAAGGTTCCGGTATAAACTTCAGAACCGTTATTAAAGTCGTCGTTATCGCTAGGTGTTCCAGGAATCAAAACCGGCGAATTATCCCAAACATTTGTCATCCAAGTATTACCCAACGGGTGTGCCTGGCTTTTTGGCATACTCAAATATTGATGTTCAATGCCTCCAACCACTGCCTCGTTTTCGAACACTTCAATAACATCGGTATAAGAAACAGTATTATAGTCGTTCAAATATAGGTTGGAAGTACCACTAGAACTTATTGAATAAAAAGCACACATATAGTCGCCAACATTGGGCATTTGAGTAAAATGTCTGCCCACTCCAACAAAATTGGTTTCCGGTATCCCAGGGTAGAATAATTGTCCGCTGCTGTGATTGGGCGTATTCCACTTATGGTATAGGTACTTCTTCTTTTTGATTACATTAGTAACGCCATCCTGGTCGAATATTGATTTAACGCGAACCCCGGCTAAAGGTTGGTCTATGTTGTTAATCAACAAAGCATCTTTCCGGATAATGCTTACGTAAGCTGTAATGCCAGGAAAAGTAGCTGTAATTCTAGTATAGAATTTGCTGTTTTCATAAATATTGTTTAATACTTTTAATTCAATAATGGTGTCTGCCTTAATTGGAATATTATTGATTATAGCGACATTTGTAGCTGAATCAAAAACCGATAAAGTAATTCCCTCATCTCCTCTAATAGCTTCAGGTGGGGGTGGTGTACCTGCCCACATTACTTCGGCTTTTATGTAGAACATCCTTGGTCTTGTCCACATGGGCGAGTTTACCACTTGGCCACGTGCTATACTATTTATGAGACTCATATACATCGTATCCCTGGTAATTATTCTTTTATTATACCCAAATATTAGATGCGGTTCATAAGTAATGGAAGTTGAACCGCCGGTTGGGTAGGTAATCTTTTTAAAGTGCCCTTCACTGCAGCATTGAAATCGTATGAGCGGTCACCTCCTACTTCTTCGAAGTATATATCATCTACATATGTATTATTTGGAATAAATCGTTCGTTCCTCTTTTCGTTAGAAAACCAAATAAATCCTGGGAATAACTTAGCCTTGGAGGCAATTGATTCATTTCATTGTACTCGAAATTATGCTTTTGTCCAACAGTTCCTTTATTCCCCCTTCTTCAATAGTAGTGAGAAATAATCTTTTTCTTAACGCGGGGTATAATGCCTGAATAGTTGTATTGGTATATTTAGTATCATATGCTGTTGATGGGTTAGCTGCGTATATATAGGAAAACCTAAAAATATTGCTCAGTTCACCGGCCTTGTTGCTGATCCTGATGCTATCCAATCTACCTATCCCTTCGTCTTCCCTTGGTGAATAATAGAATTTCAGCTTTCCATTCTTAAAAGGATTTCATTCAATAACCAGCCGACCCCACTAGACATATGGAATGAATTTTGGAACTCTGATCCTGACACACAGTTCATAAGAGTTGGCACTTCTATATTTCCAGTATAAAAATTATAATAGTTAATATTGCCAATCCCCGAACCAAGAATGGGAGTATAATATTCAGAAACCCCAGTAAAGAAGGATCCACTACCTGAAATACTTGAATAATTAAAACCCAAAGTATCATTGGTTGTGCTAATAATTCTAGTAAGCAACCAAGCAGTTTTTGATTTGTTGAAAATTGTGGGACGTTCTAATTCATTGTATTTTTAGACTCTGATTCTTCGTAAGCCATGTTCTCTCCAAAGTAATACTGAAATCCATTGGGAGTCGTAATACGGAATACATCAGCAGTTGGACGTTCAATTTTTATTGCAGCATGCTTTTCCTGCTTAATTTGACCGTCAACAATTATAAACTTTCCATTATATCCGTCGAATGAAAAATTATACACATCGGGTTGTGGATCTGCCGGCTCGACATTATTGACTAGGAAATGATACATTTCCAAGCTATTATTTTCATGTGAAGCTGGTTTATTTCTGAATACGCTTCCAACATCATCGGGTAATCCCAAAGTCGTTTTGGTGATAACTCCGCCAGCCTTAAGGGACCAACTGGAACCAACGCTGCCAGGTATTTCATCAATCTTGATACCATTTGTAGAATAATCAACTGAAACAGCATGACTGATCTTTCCCGAGGTAATATTATATAATGGGATGTTGAATTGTGCCGTTCCGGTAAATAAGCCAATAGGAAGGTCTCCATATTTAGTCATCGAAAATGCCTGCGGTGACGGCGCTATTATTTCCGGAAATTTTGATGTCTCATAGCCTAGCTGTGCATTTATGGTAGTTTGAAAAAAAAAGCATGGCAGTTAATACGTAAATAGATTGGGAGAGTTTCATAAGCGTTATATACAAGTGTAGGCAATTCATATTTTTTTATCTACAGCCATATGCCTAAGCATCTTAGCGATAGGGTGTCTTCACAAAAGTCTATTCGTGATTCCAGGAATTTTTGAAGATGCTGAACGTAAGGAGTAACTATAGTAAATATTTTAAGAAAACATCACCTCTGAAGAAGGTTGTTAAAGTATGATGTCTGAATTCGAATAATATTCGATGAGTTTGGTCCCAGAGGCCAATAAGCAGTTCTATTTCTCATGGACATTCAGGTTTTAGGTTGTTAATAAAATAATAGACGGTAGTACTGATTAGTCAGCTGAAGGTAGGTACTATCTATTGAACCGGCAAGTACAAACCCATAATCGTGCAGTTTAGGGGTATAATCGTGCAGATTCGATGCATAAGTGTGAAACAAAGGAGAGTCACAATGTCTCAAATTAGAAGAGGCAGTCTTCTATGTTGAATTCCAAGCCTCGAGTGTTAAAATTTCAATATTGCACCAGCTTTCGGGTTGGTGCAATTCTTTTCAAGTCCTATAAAAACAACCTTCTCTTGGCAGACATTGATAGTTCAAGCTGCAATTTCCAGTATTATTTTTTACAGGTTGCCAAATGCAAACTCAAAAGAGTGGTCTTGCGAGCAAGCCACAGACGGCCTCCTGCATTTATTGGCGCACCTGAGTTTTTATAAGACTATATTATATCCTGACCCTATAAAACTGAAAAAAATAAATCCTCGCTAACTAATTACGCCTGTAACATATTTCTTTTGGCTTAAAAGCACATATCTTATTCTGTTAAGTAATTTTCTGCTAACTTTTACAATTGCCTTATTTGCATTCATTCTAGGCAACAATTGTTTATAATAAAGTAGCAATGCTGGATCTTTTCGAATAGCCATCCAGGCACATTCTATCAAAATAACTTTAATAAAGGGATTGCCTCTTCGGCTGAGTCCACCAATTCGTTCTGTTTCTCAGCTGCTATGGCTATTGGGAGTCAGGCCACAATAGCTACAAAGATGATCCAGCTTCCTAAATCGCGTTATGTCTCCTATCTCTGTCAGTATCGTCATTGCTGATACCAAGCCTATGGATGGTATGCTAAGAAGCAGTTTTATATTGGATGCATATCTTTCGCTTACAGATAAATCTCCGATAGCTACTCGTAACTGCTTTTCACGATCAATTAAAAAAATTGCTTCCCTATATATACGTCAAATGATGCTTTCCATGCGACTTCTGCAAATTTTAATGACTGCAACCATGTAATGAATGACTTGGTCCAATTGCCATTTTTGTGACTGTCTGGTACAGAGATGCCCTTTATTTTCAAAAAGGCCTTTATTCTATTTTTGACCATGGTAACATCACGAACTATGTTTGCGCGCGCCCTTAATAACAACCTGTCGGCCTCCTGACGTTCATTAGGGATATAGATGGCATTAAGCTGCCTATTCTTTAGGCCTTTAGCTATCTTTCTACTATCAACTTTATCAGTTTTACGTTTGTTTTCCTTATCGCTGGTTGGCACATCGGCAGGATGAATTACATCACATCGAATGCCCTTCTTTGCGAATGAACGTTGAATCCAGAACCCACTAAACCCAGCTTCCTATGCCAGGTAATAATTGGCACCTGGATAATTCTTTTTCAAATATCTTTCCAGCTGATCTACATCTGGTTGTTGGCTAAATGTCTTTAATTCAAATTCATCACTATAAAGACTAACCATCCAGCTTTTGTGGTGAGTATCTATACCTGCATAGATATTCTGACCGGTAAAATCTTTACCTTTAATTGAGTTTAAAATCATGACTTTGAGTTTTGTAATTAAACTTACACTTCCTCGAAGTCATGATTTTTTTCAAACATAGGAACTAAAAAGTAATTGAGGCAGCTTCTTTGTTTTAGGGTTTTGGCTTATCTATATATTTGTATAAAACGACGTGATTGTAGATATTGTTTAGGATTGTTTTTGTGGAGTTATTGGGCATGGCCAGAGGTAAAACACTACAAGTAGTCTTTAAGCAAAACTTCCGGAATCAAGGAATGTTATTGCCACCAGACCTAAATGATATGATTGCTCAAAACCATCCGATGCGGGTTGTGCATGCAGTGCTTGAAAAGGTGGATATCAGCCAGCTAGTGCAACAGTATAAGCATGGCGGCACCAGTAGCTATCATCCGCAGATGCTCCTTAAAGTGCTGGTGTACGCTTATATCAACAACCTCTACAGTAGTCGTAAAATCGAAGAAGCCGTTTCCCAGAATATTAACTTCATGTAGTTGGCAGGTATGAGCAGACCTGACCACAATACCATCAACCGTTTCCGTGGCCAGCGTTTGCAAAAGAGCCTTCAACCGATCTTTACCCAGGTAGTTATGCTGCTGTGTGAACAAGGATTGTTAAGTATCAAGGACCTCTATACAGATGGAACTATAATAGAAGCGAATGCCAACAGCTACAGCTTTGTCTGGGGCAACTCATCAAAACCAACAGGGAGAAGATGAAGCAGCAACTGGGTGAGCTATGGCAATATGCTCAATCGGTAGCAGCGTCAGAGTTGGACGATACTGACCCAACCACCTTTGAGAAGATAGACAGTGAGAAGCTGACGGAGTCCATCAACACTATTAATGCAGCACTGAAGGATAAAAAGGTAGATAAAGGCATTAAACAAAAACTCAATTACGCAAGGAAGAACTGGCCTGCGGCACTTGACAAATACGAACAACAGGAAAAGGTATTAAGCGAAAACAGAAGCAGTTACAGCAAGACAGATACTGATGCCACTTTTATGCGAATGAAGAAAGACCACGACTTGTCTCGATTCTGTCGGGATGAAGAACGGGCAATTAAAACCTGCTTCTAATGTACAGATCACCACCAATAACCAATATATAGTCTCTTACAGCCTCCACCAGAACACGACCGATACCAATACCCTGACAGGTCACATCAGTCGTCATATTGAACAGTTTAAACAAAAGCCCAACAATATAGCTGCCGATGCCGGTTATGGCAGTGAACAGAACTACCAGTGGCTGGAGAAAAAAAGGATCACTGCTTATATTAAGTATAACCAGTTCGACCGGATGCAGAATGAGAACATCCGCAATAAGAAACCTTTTGCCGTTGACCGGCTTGAGTATGATGCCCAAAAGAACCAGTACCTGTGTCCGATAGGTGAGCCAATGAAGCACAAGGGTTGTAAAATTGAAGAAACCAAAGGCGGCTATCCGCAGATCATTGATAAGTTCCAAGCCAAAGACTGTAAAAGCTGCCTGTTAAATGGAATTTGCAATACACAGAAGGGCGACCGGGTAATAGAAGTTTTTCTGAATAACGTCCGGCTGAAAGAGGCGGCAGAAAGGAGGTTAAAGAACAGCCGGGGCATACAGAAGAGAAAACAGCGTTGCTTTGATACCGAACCGGTATTTGGCAATATCAAACACAACCACCACTTCAAAAGATTTATGCCGCGTGGTATTGAAAAAGTAACAGTAGAAACCGGTTTACTGGCACTGGCACACAAACTAAGAAAGAAAGCAGCCTGAAAAACAAGCAAAAGCCTGCTTCAAAATCTTCATCGGTTAATTTAACCCATCTTTTTACTTATCCCACAAGACGCTATTCTATTACACGCCATATAGCGCTATAAAATGAAAAAGGCCGTCCCTTTCTTTTGAAGACAGCCTTTTTTTTATGTCTATAAAGCGATTAAATTAAGGCTTTATGGTATAGGTTACAATCCGTGTGGATGTTGTAAGGCTGATACCAGTTACAGCTGTCACATCCAGTACAAGGGTTTTCTGTGCTGCTACGGGATTGATGTCCAGGATCACCAATGCATCTGCTGATCTGGCTGGAACGGTAGCAACGCCTTTTACGCTTACAAATGCATAGTCAGTGCCTTCAACTGCTGTGGAAGCTGCTCTAACTGTATAGTTCAAAGTCATTGGCTGGCTGAACCTAGCTGCCGTTGCATTTAAACGAACCCTTACGGTATCACGTATAGTAGCTGTGCTACCAGCAAAAGTAATTGCTTTAGTATTTGGCGTAAAAATAACAGGCGTTGGTGCAATCGTTAAAGTATGCGTCTTATAGTTTTCGCTCACTTTTACATTGTCACCACCCGATAAAGTAAAGATCAGCTTTTTGCTTGCTGTTGCAGGTGATAAATTATACTTGATGAAAGCAAAGCTGGTGTTAGCAGGAACTGCTGTTTCACCCGTAGTACCAGTGATTTGATAATCAGTAGCAGCTACTGCTGTGCTATTGGTTGCATCAATGCCATAAGTTACCTTGGCATCATTGACGCGCTGTGGAGCAACAAATTGAATTTTTGCACTATCGGGATACACAAACGTAGGTGTATAAACCGTTCTTGCTACTGGATAAAACTCAATGGCATCTGGCCCATCATATGTAATGATTCTCTCTTTTTCGCAAGAGATAATGGTAATCAGGGTGCCAAAGGCTATAGCTGATATTAATAGTTTCTTCATCTTCTTTCAGTTTAAATAGATTAATACCCGGGGTTGTTTGGCTTTAAGTTAGGATTGGTATCCAATTCTGTTGTTGGAATAGGAGCTATCAACTTATAATCATCCCAGTTGATAGTAGTAGTTCCCTTCACCAGATTTTTCCCAGTTCTTAACAAATCATATAAACGATGTCCTTCAAAAGCAAACTCCAGTCTTCTTTCTCTCCAGATGGCGTCTACCAGGCTTTGGCCTGTTAATACGGCAAGTGGAGCCAGTCCAGCCCTTACGTGAATTTTGTTCAAATCGTCCATGGCCCCAACTTCATCAGCAGCTGCTTTACGCGCTCTTGCTTCGGCCCTGTTGAGGTACAATTCGGAAATACGGAGCAACATGATATCATCGGTTCCAAAAACCTTTTTCTCATTGGGGTACTTTAAGGTGTAGTTTACTGTCTGGGTACCTTTAGTCTGGATAGCAATCAGGTTTTTCCTACGACGATCATTAGTATAATAGTCATTCAGCAATTCTGCACGGGCAGTGATATCGCCATAACCAGTAATACCGTTGTAGCGGAAGAAGATACCTTGAATACAGTCTGTACCCAATGATTCATAACTTTCATAACCCAGACCGAGGATCATTTCGGGATATCCATTACCCCATTTAGTTAAATAAGAAGAGCTATCAGCAGCGAATGTTGCCACTTTGGTAGCTAAAGCATCTGTAGCATATTTCTCAGCATCGTCCCAATTGCCATTATAAAGGCTCACCCTTGACAGTAAAGCCTGTGAAGATGTTTTAGACGCTCTTTTGGGCGCCTCAGCATCATCCAACAGAGTGATAGCCTGTTTTAGATCATTAATAATTTGCGTGTATACGGCTCCTACTTTTGCCCTGGAAGGGTATTCAATTTTATAAACATCCAGGATGGCATCTGTTACAATTGGAACACCCAGGTCGAAACCATTTACTATGAATGCGGGGTTGCGAGCATAGTTTTTAACGAGGTCGAAATAACACAGGCCACGGAGGAAATAGGCATTCCCTTTAAGTCTTGCTCTATCGGCATCGCTAGCTTCGGTTCCATCTACATATTTCAGTACAAAGTTGGCTCGGAAGATGTTGGAATAAGCGGCGTTAAAAATACCTACGTGGCTACCGGGCGTATTACGTCCCTGGGCAACAAAACGGTTTGAGTTGCTGGTAGTGATCTCACCATTATCGGTAAGCACTTCTGTTGCAGCAATGTAATCGCGTCCATAATAACCAGTAGCCTGCAAGCCATTGTAAATGGCTGTGATAGTGGCTTTCATAGCCTCTACGCTTTTAAGAGCGGGGTCGAGTTCGATAGATTCTTTAGGTTGTGTATCCAGAATTTTGTTGCAACTGGATGTTATCACAAACACAGATAATACACTATATATTAAATGCTTTTTCATGATCAGTCTTTTTTAGAGTGTTACTTGAATACCTACAGTCATTTGTCTTCCCTGGGGATATACACCGAAATCACCAGCACTGTTATCCACAAACTCGGGATCGTAACCCGTATAGGCTGTTTTGGTCCATAAGTTAACCCCAGACACATAGAAACGGCCACCTTGTATACCCACTCGTTGAGCAATACGCTTAGTAAAGTTGTAAGCAATTACTACTTCTTTCAAACGGATATAGTCGGCTCTTTCAAAGAAACGGTCACTGCCGAATGCATTCGCGTTAGCATCAGGTTGGGTACCGCCGTTATAGGGTCTTGGTACATCTGTAATGTCACCAGGTTTTTGCCACCTTCTTAACTGATCGCGGTATTGGTTACGATCGTAGGTGCTGCCTGAACGGGAAGCAAAAATCCTGTCCTGGTTGTAGGCAAAGTTGCCGCCAGAGAACTGGAAGAATGCGCGCAGTTCCCAATCGCCATAGTTAAAGGTATTGGTAATACCCCCGTAGAAATTGGCATCAAATGTTTTATCCAAGTAATAGCGATCACGCAATACAGGAATATAAGTAATATTCCCTAATGTATCATAATACATGGGGCGTCCGTCAGCGGGATTCACACCTGCATACTTATAAGTAAAGATAGAGTTCAATGGTCTGCCAACGAGTGTTGCAGTAGTAAGCCTGTCCTGACCATTCAACAGTTTAATTACCTTATTCTTAATAAATGAAATATTAAAGCTGGTAGTCCATTTGAATTCACCTACCAGGTTACGGGTAGTTATTTCGAGCTCAATACCTCTGTTCCTCAGGGTTCCCACATTTTCATTGATGCTGGTGAATCCACTGGTGCTGGGTATTGGTCTGTTGAGCAACAATTTTTTGCGGTCGTTCTGGAATACTTCAACAGCACCCGCGATACGTCCGTTCAAGAAGCTATAATCCAATCCGATATTGGCACTTACGTTTTCTTCCCAGCTAAGGTTAGGAGAAGCCAATTGAGAAGGAGTGGCACCTGGTAAACCACCATATTCACCTGAAAGGCCCAACAGGGCTCTGTTACCGTAATTAGATAATGCGCTGTTACCGGTAACACCATAAGAAACTCTCAGTTTCAATTCATCTACAAAATCGACATTGTTCATGAAGTTTTCCTTGTTAATTCTCCAGGCAACGGCACCGCCGGGGAACCAACCATAACGGTTGTTGCTACCAAAGCGGGAGCTGCCATCACGACGGATGGTACCGGTTACGATGTACTTTTCATCAAAAGTATAAGATGCTTTGGCAAATGTTCCAAACAGTTTCCAGTTGGAGAAACCAGCACCTACAGCAGCGGGGATACCAGTTGCACTTAAAGTAGTGAAGCGATAAGTTGGAACACCAGTGCCTGTAGCATTGAAGCCATTGAATACATTGGAGCGGTATTGAATACCTACCAGACCAGATACGCTGTGCAGGCCACCAAAAACTTTGGTATAGTTCAGGGTTTGGTCAGTTTGCCAGTCAACAAATTCAGAGTTGAATTTACTTACACGTCCATTTACAGAGTTGCCATCAGGGGTTCTGGGATCCTGGTATTGATTTTCCTTAATATCAGTAAATTCCATGTTGAATGCACTGCGGAAACTTAATTCAGGCAAAATCTTATAGGTCAAAGACACATTACCAATGGCCTTGAGTGTGCGGGAGTTGTAGATATTGTAGTCTCCGTTTTGCAGTGGGTTGATGTAATAGCTACCAAAGAAATTGGTATTATAGGTACCATCTGCATTATAGGGATTATTCCCAGGCCACATGAGGATACCTGAGCGCATGGGATTGGCGAAAGCACCGGCGCTACTTACTCCATTTTGCTTGTAAGAACTTACATTCAATGAGGTAGCAAAGCTCAGTTTCTCGTTCAGCTTATGGTCCAGGTTAAGTTTCATGGTACCTCTTTCGAAGTCGGAGAAAACTACATGGCCTTTGAACTTATTATAGGAACCGGAGAGGTAAAAAGTAGTTTTTTCATTACCGCCATTCGCGCCCAATTCATAATTCTGGATGAATCCTGTCCGGAAAACCAGGTCCTGCCAATCATAGGTAGGCAGGGAATCAAACTTGGATGTACCGAAATTATCCTGTACAAATTTATCAGCAGCAGCTTTACCACTGGCATTGGTTACTGCCTCATAGGCCAGTTGGACCAACTCGGGGTAGTTAATACAGGTGTTTTATTAGTGACTTCGGAGAAACCAGTATAGGTATTGAAGTTTACTTTGGTTCTTCCTGCTTTACCTCTTTTGGTAGTAACAATCACAACTCCATTAGCAGCCTGGGCACCATAGATAGCGGCGGTTGCAGGATCCTTCAATACTTCGATAGATTCAATATCATCAGGATTGAGTGCGCTCAATGCGTTGGAGGAAGGGAAGTTACGTGTTTGGTCGCCGGAAGAAACCTGTACACCATCTATAATATATAATGGTGCAGTACCAGCGCTAATTGAACCAATACCCCGTATACGAACCTGAACGGCACCACCGGGGATACCATTTACACCAGTAACCTGCACACCTGCCATTTTGCCCTGGATGGCTCGATCGAAGCTTTGTACAGGCAATTGTTCAATATCTTTTGCCTTAACAGAAGACACCGAACCGGCTATTTCTCTTTTCTTTTTTCTTTCAAAACCCACAACCACGACCTCTTCGAGGTCATTTTCTTTTGTTTAAGGCCTATTATACCCAGATCGTTATTGGCACCAATAGCCACATCCTTTCTGTCGAAGCCAAGGGAAGAAATTTGAAGAATCCTTGCATTAGCAGGAGTAGTGAGGGAGAAAGTTCCATCTGATTTGGTAGTAGTTCCTACAGAGGAACCGCGAACGATAACAGATGCATTGGCAACGGGATTTCCTTTATCATCTGTAACCTTACCGGAAATAGTTTTGTTTTGAGCCAGCAATTGTCCGGTAAACAATAGCATGACCATGGCCATAACCAAGATTTTTCTCATGACAGTTTAGTTGGTTTAAAAATAATATTAAACACGTTCAAAAAAAAGAGACCGCAAAAGTATGGGATTGGCTGATTAAAAAACACTTTTTTGAAAACATTGGTTTTCGATTAAAAATGTATTTCTTCTGAAATGCAGTACCAGCACGGTTTAGCAACACCTCTTATAAAATGTGATCGCTCATTTTTTAATACGCCTCGATGAATTATGATGTGCTGTTAATAAAAATATTCCTCTAACTCTTAATCAAGATAATTATAGAAATAGGCTGGAGATTTAAACTTTTCAAGTTCATACGCGAAAAATTCTTTTCATGATCGCATTCCTGACTCTTTTATTTCCATGAGTAACATGAAATGACATTTTGTACAGCCGAACCAACCAAATTGCTGACTGAACAATAGGTTGTGGTAGGCACATAAAAAAACATTGCAGGAAAATCCTGCAATGTTTTTTTGTTTGCCGAAAATCGGACGAATCCCTTTATTTGGTCAATATGGTATACATTTTTCCGAAGGTACCAGCCGAAACAGTTACTTCATAATCAAACCTAAACTTATTATCGCAACTGGAGAAAGTACCTTTTCCGTTAGATTTAATAGTAGTTTGACCATAAGTAGAATGCACAAACCAGGGTTGTGAAGGAACCTCGGTAGTAAAAGCTGCCGGGTTGTCCCAGTTAAGATTAACTGTAAATGGAACAGCATACCCTCTCATCCCCATAACGGTTATTTTACCTGAATTGCCGGTAGTAGTACCCGGTGTGATCGTTAAGGTATAGGCACTTCCACCGACACCTGCCTCGTTAAAATCCTGGGCATTGTATGTACCTGTAAAATCATTGATATTAACAGGGCAATATTTCTGCAGGATCACTTTGAATTCATTAAAACCAGGCATCGCCACCACATCACCACCGGTAATTGTGAAAACAAGGGTATCCTTTCTTCCCGTAGGATAACCACTGAATTTTCCTTTCAGGTAAATGGTATCCACTGCTTTACCTGCAGGAATCGTTACTGTTTTCTTATCCAGGGTGTACTGCTGTCCTTCGGCTGCGCCGGTAGGAGAAGCAATGGTGAATTGGATGGTCCTGTCCTGATCGGACGTGGTGGTCATCCCTACAGGTATTTTATATACTGTACCAGCATCCTGGGTAACAAAATAGGATCCTGAAGTTTTATAGTTGAAATGCGCTTCAGCGGGAGGGATGGTTGTTTTTCTTTTTTACAACCCGCCAACCCGTACCCCAGGCCTGCTATGAGTAGTAAAGCAACTATTTTTTTGTGTCATAAAGTAAAATTGACTGGGTGAATGAATGGAATATATTATGTACTACCTGTACGTAGGATTCTGGACCATGTTTTCATTGGCCTGAATCTCGGTACCAGGTATTGGGTAATAATATTCCTTGTCTGTTGGGTTGAGCGTTGTTTTATTAGCAGCATTCACAGCATCCTGTGGAAGTCTGACAACGGGTAATAATTTCCTGCGCAGGTCATGCATACGCTGAGCTTCAAAAGCCAACTCTTTAAAGCGCTCTTGTATGATAGCGTTAATCAGGGATTCTTTGGTAGCAAAGGTTTCGTCGACATAACCTGTAATCCTTTGTTTGCGTAAAGCATTCAGATCGGCAGCACCCAGTGCTACCTGGTTTTTCGGCATAAGCTTCGGCCCTGATGAGGTACATTTCGGCTGTGCGGAACACTTTAATGTCGGCACGGCCTGCCTCTGAAGGAGTACCGCCAATGTATTTCCCTACGGAATAGCGGCCGCCGCCCCGGTCGAATACTGTACTGGCTTTGCGAATATCATTAGCTGCAAAAGTATTGTACAGTTTGTAGGACACCGCATACATAATTTTTGAAGAGGTACGATCGTAATAAGAATCACCTAACCTAGCCTGACCGGACATTCTTTTGTGTTTCCAGATCACCTCAGCTTCAACCTGATCAGTCCAAATACCGGGATACTGGGCAGGTGTTGCCAATGGCACAGCATTGATGGCTGCAGTAGCTGCCGTAATAGCTGCGTCCCAATCTTTCTGGTAGAGGGCTACCCTGGCCTGAATGGCACGGATGACATTTGCTGTAATACGCGTATTATCAGTAAAAGAAGCAGGCATCAATCCTGCAGCTGCAGTGAGGTCAGCATTCACTTTGAGAGTACTTCACCTACGGTAAGGCGTGCCGGTTTTTGAATTTTTGATTCGGCACTATAGGGAACACCCAGGGAGCCTGATTGGAGGTTCTCTGCAAAGTTGATGAGCACCTGAAATTCACAAAAGGCTCTTATCGCAATGGCTTCGGCTTTGATCCTATCCCTGGTGGCAGCATCAACGGCAGAGAGGCCCGTGAGCTTATCAGCGGCGGCAATTACCCGATTGGCACGATCAACACCAAAAGCATAGCGGCCCCAGGCGGCAGTCACCTCACCATTGCCTGGGTCGGTTTGCCAACGATGGGCAATTACGCCCCGGCCGGTATTGTTCTCAGTAGGCAGGTTGGCCTCATCTGAATACAGGCTGGTTGCATAAATCTCCGCATCATATGATCCATTAATATTAATGTAAACACCTACCATACCTTTTTCAAGGAATGGAACGGTGGTCATGGCGGTTTCTTCTATAATTTGATCCGAAGGCAGTAGCTCCAGTTGTTTTTTGCAGGAAACACCTATTAAGGCCAAACCTGCTATCCATAAAATTCTATTCATCTTCATATACTGAATTTTTCTTAGAAGGTTAAGTTGATACCGAAGGTAAATGTGCGGGCATTGGGGTACTCGAACGTACTGATGTTGTTGTTGTCTTCAGGATCGAAGCCTCTCCAGTTGGTCCATGTATAGAGGTTTTGAGCCTGTGCGAAGACAGTAGCAGCAGAGAATATGTTGAGCTGCTGTAGGTACTTGCGAGGGATATTGTATCCCACATTAAGGTTCCTGAAACGTACATAAGAGGCGTCCTGCACATCTTTGGAAGAGAAGGATCTTGGGCTACCAAATCGTTGTACTTTGGCAACATCGCCGGGCTTTCTCCAACGTTTGAACCATTCGGTAGACTGGTTGCTGGTAGCAAAGGTGTAATTTTCATTGAAGAAATCTTCGTTGTTGAACCGTTTGTTACCGGCTGCAAAAGAGAAGAAGGCTTCTACATAAACCCCTTTGTAGTTGAGGCTACCGTTGAAACCTCCGGTTACCTTGGGCAACCAACTGCCAAATTCAGCTACACTTTGAGTAGAGCTATTGTAGGCGGTAGTGAGGGTACCATCTTTATTATAATAAAGGGGATTACCGGTAGCAGCATCAACTCCGCCCCATTTAGGTGTAAAATGGGAACCATAGGGCAATCCTACCCGTATGATGGAAGTTCCGAGGGGGAACTCATTTACCTGGCCTAGGCTGGTGATCTCGTTTTTATTAATACCCATATTTCCACCAATTGTTACGCGGAAATCGTTTTTAGCAATTACATCACCCGACAATGCCAGTTCCACACCACGGTTGCGCATTTCGCCAGCATTTACATTCAATGAAGTGGCTCCTGACCAGGCAGACAGACGCTGAGAAATGAACAGGTTGTGGGAGGCTTTATTATACCATTCTATGGTACCACGGATGCGGGAATTCAATAAACTGAAATCTACTCCGATATTGGTGGTATTGGTGTATTCCCAATCATAATCGTCATTACGTAACTGAGTTACTACATAGCCAGGCTGGCCATTGTAGGGAGCAGTAGAGTTGCCATACAATGACAAGTATCCAAAGGCATTGTTGAAGGGGCTAGCTGAAGTACCATAGCTGGCGCGCAACTGCAGGTCGGAAACAAAATCAACCTTAGACATGAAGTCTTCCTTCAAGATATTCCATGAACCACCCACACCAAAATAAGAAATGGAGCGATTTTTTTTTGGGTACTGCCGAAGAAGCATCCAAGCGGTAGCTACCATTGAAGGAGTATTTTCCGTCATAAGTATAGCGCAGGATACCAATCAGGGACTGGGTGACGCCAACGAGGTTAGTAGCACTGCCATCACGGCCCCCGCCTATTGTTGGAATGAAGCCTCCTGGCGAACCCGGAGTAATAGCAGCGGGGGTATTGAGCAAAATGGGGTTTATGCCATAGCCAACATACGAGAATGCACGGTTGGTAGCTTTTATATTTTCTACCAAGGCAGAGGCATCTACCTGGTGCTTGCCAACAAAGGTTTTATTATAATTCAACCCGGCGTTACCAAATAGTTGCATGTAGCGGTTTGTTCCTTCAGAGAAAGAGCCCTGTGCGCCAATGGTTACCTGGCTTCCGGCAAAGGTTCTGGGATCAATGAAACGTTCGGTCATCAGCTCGCGAAAATCCATGCCGAAAGTACCTATGGCAGAAAGGCCATCATATATTTTGTACCTGATGGTGCCTCCCAATACTGCTTTAATTTCATTGCGCTTGCTGGTGGTAGCGTTCTGGCGCTCGAGAGCTGCGGATCCTTCGCGCTGATCATAAACGAGCGCACCATCCGGATCAGCAGGCACTAGCGGATCGTAAGTAGCGTCACTTAAATCGGGGCCAGAGGTGTTTCCACCATGCAGCAATACACCATTTCTATAGGGCAGCTCATAAGGCAATGCATAATATGCCGCAGAAAATGGGTTTACGATGGAAGTACCGTTTTCGCCTTCAATGAAGCTGCTGGATGCATAGTTCAACGTAGTACTAAGCCCAATGGTTAATCTATCGGTTTTAAAGTCCACATTGGTTCTGAAGGAGATGCGCTCCAGTTGTGAACGATTGGCTATACCTTCTTGCTTAAAGTAGTTGAGCGAAGAATAAAATCCTGTACGGTCACCACCACCGGATGCATTGACCTCATATTCCTGGGTTTTACCACGACGGAAAAAGACATCACTCCAGTCGGTTGTATTTTTGCGCAAGCTGTCCAGGATCTGATCATATCTGGCGAGCCTCGTTTCGGGTAATCCTATGTTTTTGGGATTTTTCTTGACAAATACCAGCCTGGTCCGATGTTGTATCCACCTTCCACTCCTACTTCCTCTTCAAATTGAAGGTGTTCGGCTGAATTCATCATATCAAATTTGGGCCTGGTGCGGTCGGAGAAACCGTATTGAGATTTTACGCCGAAAGTGACCTTTCCGCTCTTTCCTCTTTTGGTGGTGATAACGATCACGCCATTGGAACCACGGGAGCCATAAAGTGCTGTAGCAACGGCATCTTTCAATACATCCACCGAGGCTATATCGCCCGGTGTTAAAGCAGCAAAGGCGGCCGCCTGCACGGGAATACCATCCATCACATATAAGGGAGCACTGGTACCATTAATGGTACCTACACCACGGATGATGACATTGGCAGCAGAACCGGGCTGACCAGAACCGGCTGTTACATATAAGCCTGGTGCACGGCCTTGCAAAATCTGATCAAGGCTACCGTTGGGCACCTGGTTGATGGCTTTGGCCTCTACTTTGGAAGCAGCGCCAACATATGTAGATCGTTTTTGGTTACCATAACCAGTTACGATGACCTCTTCAAGGCCCTTGCCTTCTACGGCCAATGATACGGAGAAGGCGCTTTTACTGCCGATGGAAAGGTCCTGGGCAGCATACCCAACAGCAGTAATGGTGATTGCTTTTGCAGCGGCAGGAATATTTAAAGTAAAAGTTCCGTCTGCACGGGTAGTAGTACCCAATGAAGTTCCTTTAACTGTAACAGAAGCACCTGTAACAGGGGCGCCAGCGGCATCTCGTACGGTTCCGGAAATCGTTCTTTCCTGTGCCTGTACTCCCAACTGACTAAGCGTCAGCAGGGCGCAAAGAAACGCGCATAAAATTTTCCTCATGAACGTTGATTTTGAATTTATATAAGTAAAAGCGATAAATGCCTATTAAAAGGGACAAGGTATGGGTATTGAAAGCTGCATAACTCCTAATGAATTCAGCGATGCGTTGTATCAACGGTTCATTCAGGTATATCAACGGAGTAACTGTGGCCAATATTTACACTGACTGAACAACGCTGTTTAATTACTATTAAATGGCAAACTGCAGGAACATGATAAGAAAGAAATCTCCGTTGTGGGTATGCTGAAGAAGGGGTGGGTTAGTATGGATTTCTTCATAACTATATGGTTTAAAATTGGGCAACTGTCTTTAAACAGCCGGGATGTCATTCGTAAAGATATTGTTAAGCCTTGTTCTAATTGGTATTTTCCACATTAAAAATCAAGATTTACGACAAAATACCCGGAAATGGGTATTATCTATATCAGTACTTGCTTTCTATTGACCTTTGTTCAACACATTCATGACAAGTATACGGCTCCTTATTTCTTTCGCTCTTTCTTCACAAAGCTCATCAGCAGGGTAGGCAGAAAAATGAGGTTGGTAAGTGTGGCTAATACCAGGGTAAGTGAAGTAAGCCAACCCAGGGCCTGGGTACCGCCAAAGCCACTGAAACAAAAAATAATAAATCCTGCAATCAATACAAGTGAGGTATAAATAATGCTGATCCCCGTTTTATGTATGGTATCAATTACTGTTTCTTGTGCAGACTTATTATTACGTTGTAATTCCTGCTTATAATTGACCAAAAACGAATGGTAATGTCAACAGCAATACCCAGTGCCACAGAAAACACCAATACGGTGGAAGGCTTAATGGCTACGCCTGTCCATCCCATCACGCCGGCGGTAATGATAAGGGGGATAATATTGGGCACCAGGGAGCACAAAAGAATTTTAAAGGACCTAAACAGGTAAAGCATACAAAGTGCAATGAGCAGGAAGGCCCACGCTATACTTTCTTTAAGACCATTGATGATAAACGCGCTGCCTTCCAGGAAGGTAACGGTAGTGCCGGTAAATTCAATTTTATAACGGGCTGTATCAAAAGCTGGTCGCTTTTCATTTCAATGGACTGGATCAATTCGGGCAGTTTTTTACTGCCTACATCGGCCATGTTAACGCTGATGCGGGTACGCTGGCGGGTACTATCCATGAAAGAACGCACTACCCTGGTGAAGTTATTCTGCTTGCCCGTACTGTCGTCGCCTTTACTACTTAAGTATTGAGCCAGGAAACCAATGTCGAAGCTGGTGGGCAGGCCATATTGCACGCTATCGCCTTCATAGTAGGCCTGCCTGGCAAACTTTAAACCCTCAACAATAGAAAGCGGCCTTGCCATTTCGGGCTGTGCTGCAATATAACCGGATAAGGAGTCGATCTTAGCAAAGGTTTGGAGCATATTGGCGCGCAGTCCATTCTTTCTTTTGGTATCCACTACTATTTCCAAAGGCATGATGCCTTTGAAGTTTTTTTCAAAGAATTTGAGGTCGGTATAGATCTTATCAGTCTTGGGCAGGTCATCGACCATGAATCCTTCAGAACGGAGGCGAAAAATGCCGACTACTGATAATATGAGGATAATACCGGTAAGGGCATAGATCATTTTCCGATGGCTTACAGACCATATTTCCAGCCTGTCCAATATAGAAAGGAGCCATTTGTTATCCAGGTAACGGGTGTGGCGGGGTTTGGGCGCTGGCAGAAAACTCAACACTACGGGGATAATGATGATGGAAATGAAGAACAGGGCCATGATATTGATACCTGCAACAAAACCAAATTCTTTCAACACGGCGCTTTTTGTTAACGCAAACACACCAAAGCCAATAGCAGCTGCAATATTACAGAACAAGGTTACCACGCCCATCCGGCTAATCATTTCAGTCAGGGCGGTACGCTTTCTCAATACGGGATCGGGAATGGTGGCTGTATCGTTCCAGGCCGTATGGAATTTATTTAAGAAATAGATACAGTTGGGTATTCCTATTACTACCACCAATGGGGGATGAGGGCGTTGAGGATGGTGATCTTATAGCCCATTAATACCATGGTGCCCAGGCTCCACAATACGCCAATGATCACAACGGCCAGTGATAGTCCCATGGCGCTAAAGCTGCGAAAAGAGATCAGCAGGAGGATAGCCGATAATACAATTGATCCCAACAGGAACCATTGCATTTCGCGGGCAACTTTGGTTGCTATATTGGTACGAATAAGTGGCAAGCCGCTGTAATGCATATCGAGCCCCTGCTTTTTCCGAAGTCATCGCCGATCTCTACAATTTTGGCCACCACATCATTCCTTTTCTTTGAATTGAGCACATCCTTGTTAATACGGATGGCCATCAACCAGGTATTGGTAGCGGGGTTGTACAATAATCCCTGGTAAAAAGGTAAACTGCGAAATACGGCGGCACAGGAGTCGATTGTGGTCTGCGACAAATTGCCGGCAGGAAATATGGGGAAGCATTGAGCTTTTCGGCTGCTGCATCTCTCAACAGATTGGTGGCAGCGGGAACGCTTAGTACATCTTCAACAGCCTCCACCTTTTTCATATCGGCAGCTAACTGAATATAGGCATTGAATAGTTTTTCGGTAAAAAGCTGATCGGTTTGCACACCAATGACGAGGAGGTTACCATCTTCTCCAAATTGCTGCCGGAATGCCTGGTAAGCCTGGTATTTGGGATTATCGGTAGGAATGGCCCTGGTAAATTCATAACTCAGCTGGACTTTGATGGCATGCCAGGTCATAAACCCGGTCACGGCGAGGAGGAGACAAAGTAATAACCAGCGGAATTGTAGAATAAAGCGTGCAAGGGGTCCCCACATGAGTAATCAACAATTTAATGAAGAATAATAACGAGAAAAGCCGCCTGGAAGTATGCTTCAGGGTGCACGCTTCTACGCCAAAGGCTTCGGCAGGCGAGGCAAAGAAACTTAATTTGAAGGGATTAATGAAGTTTTCGTGGTTTTAATTGGTTGGTTTCATTCAATTAACTTTGATTAATATGCCAATACGCGTTTTTTTCTGTATTATCTCGTCTTTGCTCTACCAGTAGGCCTACGATCGCAAACACCGCCACTGGGACAATGGCGGGACCATCTGTCTTATCACCAGGCGCTGCAAGTAGCCGGCTCTGTGGATCAAATATGGTGCGCCACACGCTGGAGCATTTTCTCGATAGATATGGCAGATCATAATATTGACCGTTACAGTAAGGTAAACGGGCTCAGTGAAGCAGGCATCAGTGCCATGGGCCTCAATGAAACAGGGGACCAATTGGTGATTGGCTACAACAATAGTTTGATCGATGTATTGGAGAATAAAATGGTGCATCGAATCGATGCCATCAAGAACTCCCCAATTACTGGCGATAAAAGGATCAACCATATTCTTAGCTATGGACAACAGGCTTATTTGAGTACAGGCCTGGGGATTATGGTTATTAACCTGGCGAAATATGAAGTAAAAGACACGTATATTATTGGGAATACGGGCAATAAAGTAAGGGTGAATGGAATGGCAGTTGGAGGGGCTTTCTTTTATGCCGCAACGGATGAAGGCTTGAAAAAGGCTGGAGTGAATGGTAATAACCTGGCGGATTTCCGTAGCTGGCAAAATATCTCGGGCATCAATGGGTTAACGGCTGGCGCTGTAACGGCCACAGTAGCCTGGCGGGATCAGCTGGTGGTATTAAAAATGATTCTTTATTCCTCGCTGTTAACAACCAATGGCAATTCCTGTATGGCAATGAGTGGACGATTAGTGGTATCAATATTTCCGCGGATAAATTAATGGTTAGTGAGGGGCTGGCTGACGCCGGCAGGGTAACGGTACTATCAGCAGGCGGAATTGTGGATGAACTTATTCAAAACGCTTTGCTTACGCGGCGCCCGCGGCAAGCTATTTTTGCAGGTGGTCGCTATTGGATTGCAGACAGTTTATCGGGTTTATCCAGCTATGCCGCTGGCCAATTTGAAAGCTTTATTCCCAATTCACCCTACTCGCTTGCTACGGGTCGGTTACAGGTGATCAATAGCAAGCTTTGGGCGGCTGCGGGGTCGGTAACTGCCACCTGGGCTCCCGCCGGAAATAAGGATGGATTGTATTCATTTAGTGAGGACAGCTGGCGTAATTTTAATAGGGGCAACCTTCCTTTCATGGATAGTTTTCCGGATATTGTATCACTGGCTGTAGACGCTGTTGATGAATCGGTATGGGCCGGGTCATTTGGTGGCGGGTTATTGCAACTGAACCAAAACGGTTCGACGCAGCTCTATAAACAAAACTCCCCTTGCAGCCTGCCTACTTTGCACCCGGCAGTTACCGGGTAAGTGGATTGGCGTTTGATGCGGAAAATAATCTATGGATAGCCAACTATGGAGGGCTACAAAATGTGTTGGTGAGAAAACAAGATGGCAGCTGGCGCACTTTCTTTATTCCCTATTCGATCCCGGAAAACGGGGTAGCACAAATAGTAATTGATGATGTAAATCAGAAATGGATCATTGCTCCCAATGGCAATGGGCTGTTTTGTTTTAATCATGGTCAAACGATTGACAATCCCGCCGATGACCGATGGAAATGGTACCGGGCCGGCAGGGGTAATGGTAATTTGCCCGATAACCAGGTGTTGAGTGTGGCCAGGGATAAAAGTGGATTTATCTGGATCGGTACCCGGCAGGGTATTGGCATCATCCAATGTCCGCAGGAAGTGTTTACTTCCAGTGGGTGTGAGGCATTATTACCGGTGGTACAGCAGGACAATTTTGCCGGTTATCTTTTTAGTGATGAGCAGGTACAATGTATTGCGGTAGATGGGGCCGACCGGAAATGGATCGGCACGAAAATGGGGTGTGGCTGATCAACGCCGACGGATCCAAAACGATCGCGCGTTTCACAACAGCCAATAGCCCGCTGTTGAGTGATGATGTGCAACAAATTGCAGTAGATGGGAATAGTGGAGAGGTTTATTTTTCTACGAATAAGGGCATTTGTTCGTACCGGGGTGAAAGTACTGATGGCAGCACTGCTAATAATAATGTGTTGGTGTTTCCGAATCCGGTTCCACCTGGGTATAATGGCAGGATCGCTATCCGGGGTTTGGCAAACAATGGGCTTGTAAAAATTGCAGAAATGGATGGCCGGCTGGTGTACCAGACAAGGGCCTTGGGGGGCAAGCGGTGTGGAACGGCAAGGATTACCGGGGAAGAACGATCTCAACAGGCATTTACCTGGTATTGGTAAGTGATGATAATAAACAGGAAAAACAGTTACTAAAATCGTTTTTGTAGGCAAATGATCCATTCAACCAAAGGAGTTGTATTAAAAACAGTGAAGTATGGCGAAACCAGCGTCATCGTCACCATCTATACGGAACTGTTTGGCATACAATCCTACCTGGTAAATGGAGTTAGGACTTCTACCAAAAAGGGCCGGGCAAGGCCAATTTATTCCAGCCATCGGCCATCCTGGACCTGGTTGTTTATCACAATGACCTGAAGAATCTGCAACGGCTCAAGGAATTCAAATGGGGACATATATACCAACACCTGTTTTTCAATGTGGTTAAAAACTCCGTAGCGCTGTTCATGGTTGAGCTGCTACAGAAAACATTGAAGCAACCAGAGGCTAATGCAGACCTCTTTCATTTTATTGAAGACGCCTTTATTCACCTGGATGAAGCAGACGAAGGGGTGACAGCCAATTTTTCACTTTTCTTCGCCTTGCACCTGACCAGCTTTTATGGGTTCCGGTTTAGTGACGATTATTCGGCGGAACATCCATTCCTTGATCTGCAGGAAGGTGAATTTGTAACTGAACATCCTATTCACCCTTATTTCCTGCAGGGGCAGTATAGTTTTATCACTTCGCAGTTGCTGAAAGTAATGCAGCCACATGAATTGAAACAGGTTCAACTGAACCAGGACATGAGGAGGGTATTACTGAAAGCCTATGAAACCTTCTATGCGCTGCATGTAGCCGATTTTGGCGCCTTGAAAACCTTGCCCATCCTTCAGGAAGTATTGAGCTAGCAGTTGGTTGCCTGGTTACCGATGAATGTATTTTAGTTTATATACAGGGTCATAAAACAGCAAGTAGCGTCACCTACGGCGCCACATTGAGCACGCAGTTGGTTTTTACAAAGCTGTGCACCTAACGGCGCAAAACGACCGTTAAAGGGGATCCTCCCTAACTAAATGACATTGAGTTGCCGATTGTCGTGACGGGTAATCAAAAGAACCGCTGTATTCCTGATAAATCAGGATGCAAGAGCACCACGCCCGGTGTTTTCCCTTTTTCAAAACTGCCAAAAACATGCTGGATGCCCAATGCTTTGGCGCCATTGAGGGTAGCCCATTGTAACAGCTCTTCCAGGGGCACGCCGGGATAGTGAGACTGGAGGGTCTTTATTTCGGCCAAAACGGATAATTGTTCGTTGGATGCCAGGCTGTCGGTACCAATTACAATGGACACTCCATGGCTGCGTAACATATCAAGATCGGGTAATCCATTGCCAATATACAGGTTGGCATTGGGGCATAGGCAGAAATGGCAATCCGGCAGGGCAACGCTTTTGTTGATAAATCGCAAGTCATCCTCACTGGTTAGTACGTTGTGAACCAAAATAAGGGATTGGCCATTATGGAACCGGGGAAGGCAGGTTTGCAAGCTGCTTTTTCCCTCTGGCTTGTAAAATGATATGTCCAGGCCCAGCGCTTCATACAAGCGGTTAAAATCGCCTTTGCCGGTTCTGAAGAAAGCTTCCTCGTCCTTACTTTCCTGGTTGTGCAGGGTGAGCAGGGTATTGGCTTCCCAACTGGTTATGAGCTCAAACAAAGCAGGAGAAACGGAATAGGGGGCATGGGGAACGATGGTATTATTTTTTGCCGCCGGGCCTCCGGCCTGCTGGAACCGCTCCCACAGTTCGCGGCTTGTTTGAAACCGGGCAGGTGCGGTGGCTGGTACAAAACCGGTTGTTTCTATGAAATTGTGGTAGTACAACCGTCGCAGTGCTTTTTGAGGGAGGGTATGAGGGGTATTGCAAATGTCGCCTACGGCCACAATACCGTTTTGCCACATGGCTGTTTCGGCATCGGCAATGGCCTGCAATATATTTTCTTCCGGCACAAAGCGCTGGCTCATGACCCCCAGCAGGAAGTCGATCATGCCTTTACGGGGCTCCAGGACGCCTTTCAGGTGGCTGAGTTCCAGGTGGCAATGGGCATTGACAAATCCGGGCACCAGTATGCCTGCCAGGGTTTGTACCTCGCTGCCGGCTTCGGAAGTGGGAATGACAGCTTCTATGAACCCTTTCTCATCAGTAACCAGCACCTGATTCTCCAATAATCGGCTACCGGTAAATAAATGGTCGGCGGTGAATTTTCTATACTCCATGTAAACGTTGAAACGATTAACTTTGCAAGCCTTTTGAAAAGACCGGAAGACCGGAAAGATTGACCCCTTAACAGGTTCACTTTCGGACTTACCGACTTTTCCGACTTTCTGACTACATAAAAATACAGCAAACATGTTAGACAAATTGGAAGCGATCAGGGCTCGATTTGAGGACCTGGGGGTAGCATTGACCAATCCTGCTATTGTTAGTGATAACAAGAAATTCACGGAGTTAAGTAAGGAATACCGTAGTCTGGAAAAGATCGTGACGGCCCATACTCAATATAAGGAAGTGTTGAATGACCTGGAAAGTTACCGGGATGCCATGAAGGGGGATGATGAGGAGCTGCGTGAATTGGCCAAGGAGGAGTTGCCTTTGCTGGAAGAGAAAAAGGAAAAACTGGAAGCGGAGATCCGGCAATTGCTAATACCCAAAGATCCACAGGACCAGAAAAACGTTATATTGGAGATCAGGGGCGGTACAGGTGGTGATGAAGCCAGTTTATTTGCCGGCAACCTGCTGCGTATGTACCTTCGTTATTGTGAACGGAAAGGCTGGAAAACGGCCATTCTTAGTGAAACGGAAGGAACGGTAGGCGGCTACAAAGAAGTTCAATTGGAAGTAACGGGTGATGATGTATATGGCACGCTGAAATTTGAGAGTGGTGTTCACCGTGTACAGCGGGTACCGGATACAGAAGCTTCTGGCCGGGTACATACTTCGGCTGCAACGGTAGCTGTGATGCCGGAAGCAGAAGAGGTGGATTTTGAACTGAACCCGGCGGATGTGAAAATGGAGACGGCCCGAAGTGGCGGTGCCGGGGGACAAAACGTAAACAAGGTAGAAACAAAAGTATTGCTTACGCATATACCCACCGGCACGGTGGTAGTTTGCCAAACAGAACGGTCGCAGTTGGGTAACCGGGAGAAGGCCATGCAGATGCTTCGTACCAAGTTATATGAAGAACAGGTACGCAAACAGGAAGATGAGATAGCCCGGCACCGGAAAAGTCTGGTGAGTACGGGCGACCGTAGCGCCAAGATCCGTACTTACAACTACCCGCAAGGTCGGGTAACTGATCACCGTATTGGTTTAACTGTTTATAACCTGGATGATGTTATGAACGGAAATATTCAGGAATTTTTAGATGCCTTACAGTTTGCAGAAAATGCAGAGAAAATAGCGAAGCAAAACTAAGAAGGCCCCTTTATAGCATGTTGTAATCCCTGGCTCTACGTAACGTTTTACTTCATCACTTTAAATACAACGTTTATGCTAGACAATTTAATCAACCTGGTACGCGAACAGGCAGGGGATGCTATTATTAATAATCCCACAGTACCGAATGAGCGCAATGAAGAGGTCATTGCAGAAACCGGTCAATCGATTGCAGGCGGGTTGCAAAATGTCCTGTCTTCAGGCGGCCTTAAAGATGTATTGAAATTGTTTGGCGGACAAGATGCGCCTACCAATGCCAATCCTGTCGTACAAAACCTTTCGGGGAATGTTATTCAGCAGCTCATGAACAAGTTTGGTTTTGACCAACAGTCGGCTAATGGAATCGCCGGCAACCTGGTGCCCAATGTGTTGCAGCAACTGGTCAGCAAAACCAATGATCCGGGTGATAATAGTTTTGATATACAAGGGATATTCAATCAGCTTTCGGGAGGCAAATCACAAAACATAAACATTCAGGGTATCCTAAGTAAGGTTACGCAAGGGGGTTGGATATAGATGGTGATGGTGATACGGACCTGCAAGATGTAATGGCTATGTTCTCAGGCGGACAAGGAGGAGGCAATATATTGGATTCGGTAAAGGCCTTTTGGCCGATAATACAGGCCAATACATATAAGTTTAATATTCTTTTAATAGAAACCTATTTTTTTACTTGTTGAAATAACCTATTGAACCCTGTTTTTGCTGCTTGGGAATGTTAACATTTTGAAAAAATCCATTAAGAGAATGGAAAATATGTGCAGGGGTCGTTCCTTTGTGATGTCAAACAATTGAGCTCTTTCTTTCGATCTTTTTCAGCAAATCCCAGGACTGGTTTTAAACCTTCTTTAACGGCGGGGATCATACTAATGGCACTGGATTTGCGTTACTATATTTTAGAAGTTCTTTTTAAAGACTCACATAAAGCAGTCAATTTTCTCATAAGCAGTTAGTTTTGGTTACGGCCCTTGTTTCCACAAGGGCCATTTTTTTGCAATAAACTGTATATCAGTCCTTAACCCATCTTCCAGGATAGCGAAAAAGCAAGTAAAGCATAGCTGCGAGGGCGCCTGAAGCATCCGCCACAATATCAAACCTGTCAAAACTGCGTTGGGGAATAAAGTAAAATTGTACATATTCAAGGACAATTCCGAGTCCGGTACTCAAAACAGCCAATAAAATAACCAGGTTTTGCCAACGCTGGCCCAGGCGGGGCCTGAGGGTATAATAAAGGCCCCAAAAAGCACGATCCCACCAAATAATACTACATGCACTATTTTATCAAGATGGGGAATTTCCTGCGTTAAACCATCGCCTGGAATGGAGTAGCCGGGAAGGCATAGGAGCCCAATTGTAATAAGGGTCCAAATAATGGGAAACAACTTCTTTGCGCAAAGTTTTTGAAATAGGGATCTCATACTGGGGGAAAGATAAATCAAAATAGCAGGCTACAAGAGAAAAGGTCTTGCCATGCTACCTGGGGTAGTATGTTGCAAGACCTTTGAGCAGGGATTAAACTGCTATAAATGTTTTACAGTGGCGCTTTTGTCCGGCCAGAGGATTGCATTTTTTCAAGGGTAGGAGATGGATTACCTCCTTTCTTTTCGATGGTAATGGCAAAGGCATCAGCTTTCTTGGTGTTGTCCATTTTCAGCACCACATTGTTTTGCAGGGAGTCGAATACGCCGAGGCTTTTGGGTTTGCCTTCAATGAGGGCCCATAGCTGGTATTGCTGATCGGAAGGCAGGCGGGGCATGTTCTTCACCATCAGGAATACAGAAGCGGAAGCGGTGTCCCAGAAAACATTGGCAGAAGATTGGGGAGCAGTGGTAGATCCCACCATGTTAACAACGGTTACATTGGGATCTTTGATGAGTTTTTGTTCATCAGAGATCTTTTGCAGGGTGTTTTCAGCGGTATCAACCCTGGCCTGAGATCTTTGTTGATTCTCGCAGTGTAGTTGCCTGGTTATAAAAATCATAGGCAAACCAGGCGCTGACCAGCAGTAATACCACAGAAGCAGCGGCCATGAAACGTAATCCGCCATTCTTTCGAGCAGGTGTGTTTGAGTGTTGTTCCATTGTGATGACTTTAGATTGATTTATAGAAGGGTTCTGAATAGCTTCTAAAAATCCGTCCTTAACCTGTCGCGGTGGTACAACCGCATTTTGCAAAAGCAAATTTTCGAGGGCTTCCTCGAATGCTTTGCGTTCGGCAACAAGCTCTGGGTATTGGGCGCAGTGTTTTTCAAACTCTGCGCGCTCGGCTGCATCTGCCTGATCCAATACATAGCTTTGAACTATGCCACTTGATATGTAATCTTTTATATTCACTTTAAAAATCCCCTTAATTGAGTCAATGCACTTCTGATGCGCGTTTTTACAGTGCCCAATGGAATATTTTCCATTTCTGCAATTTCCTCATGTGTATATCCTTTGAAATAAGCCAGGTCAATTAATAAACGTTGCTCTTCCCGCAATTGTGTTAATACTTTCCTAAAGCCTATATTGTCTACATTCACTTGGGTAACAAGTGCCACCAGGTGTCCTACACCCTGGTCATCCATAGATTGGTTTTTCCGGTCGTTTTGGTAGGTTTTGGAACGTAGCGTATCAATAGAAGCATTACGGGCTATATTCAACATCCATGTAAATAGCCTTCCTTTTGTGGAGTCATAGCTTTCTATCTTTCGCCAGATATTGACAAAAACATCTTGTAATACGTCATTGGCAAGCTCCGTATCACCCAATATCTGCAATATAATACTGTATAAAGCGCCTGAATAATGATCGTAGAGATAACCAAAAGCCTTATTATCCCTGTTTTTAAGCAGGGAGACCAGTTCCTGTTCCGTATATGTAGGAATGGCGCTCAAAAATGTGTTTTACCCAAAGCGAAGCTCAATATAACCAAAAAAAGAGTGGAATTACCCACTCTTTATAAACGTAATTTAAATATTGTTGGATTTCTAAGCCCCTACTAATTTTCCATAAGCCGCTGCATCCAGCAACCCATCTACATCTGCGGGGTTATTAACAGTAACTTTTACCATCCAACCCTCTCCATAAGGATCTGAATTGACCAGTTCGGGCTGGCCATCTAATTCGGGGTTAACAGTAGTAACGGTACCTGCTAAGGGCAAAAACAGGTCGGAAACGGTTTTTACGGCCTCTACGGTTCCAAACACTTCTTCCGCAGCCAGTGGTTTACCCAAGCCACTAATATCCACGTATACAATATCTCCCAATTCGCCTTGTGCAAAATCTGTAATGCCTATTGTTGCTGTATTGCCTTCCAATAACACCCACTCGTGGTCTTTGGTATAACGTAGATTAGCTGGAATATTCATGCTGTTGAATTTTGTGCTGCAATATTACAGGAAAAGTCGGAAAGACAAGAAGTCGGAAAGACATTTAGACTGAAAGTCCGGCGTTATAAATCCGACCTACCCGGGATCTCATTGCCCGGATTGCCAGTCGCCCCCACCTTTCAGCTATCTTCTCTTAACCAGCCTGGCTTTAATGATATGTACATCCTGCAAGGGCCTGTCGCCCCCTCCCGGCCACTGGTTGGCACTGCCGCGATACTGTCTATTACTGCCAGCCCTTTGATCACCTCCCCAAAAATGGTGTAATTCTGGTCGAGGTGCGGTACACCTCCAATGGTCTTATATACTTCGCGGTGGGCAATAGGCAATTTGCGGCCTTTGAGCCTGAATTGCTCCACTGAATCCAAGGCTTTATCATTGAATATTTTGCCCTGTACCAGGTAAAATTGAGCACCGCTGCTGGCCCGCTGGGGGTTGATATTGTCGCCGGTACGGGCTGCTGCTACCATCCCTTTCTTATGGAACATGGTGGTCCTGAATTCGGCCGGTATGGTATATTCCGGCCCCCATCACCCAATGACTCGCCCGGCTTTGCCTTTTTGCTATTGGGATCACCTGCCTGCACCATAAAATTCCTGATCACTCTATGAAACAAGATGCTGTCATAAAAGCCCTGTCTTACCAGCTTGAGAAAATTATCGCGGTGCAGGGGGGTACTATCCGACAAACGGATCACGAGGGTGCCTTTATCGGTAACCATTTCCACATCCCTGCGCCGGTCGTTTTTACGTAAGCCGTTTCCCAACCAGGGGTTGCAGGAGGCAGCAATGAACAACATTCCTGTGAGGAGAAGTATAAAAGAGTAACCCGTTCCTTTTTCATGATTAATATACTGGGCTAGGGGTAAAAAGCGAGTGGTCTGTTTTCCTATTGGAATCCGTTCTGTTGAAAATATAATAAAATATGGTCTTTCAGAAAGTTTTCCTGGTCAATCATATTGAATTCTGGCAAGACTTTTAATTGTTTAAAATGGGGCCATCCATCCTCATCTACTGCTGTCAGTTCATAATACCCGCTTTGTGAAAGCAGTGAACATACAGCAACATGTATGAGGTCCTGTTTTTGTTCCTTGGTAAATTTTGGACGTATTTCTCCAAACTCCTGGACCCCAATCAGAAATAGTATGGTTTCCATATCCGGTTTTTTTCCAAACCGCTCTACTAAGCTGGCTTCCAGATTCCACCAGCGACTCTGCAGATCATCCTGTATTTGCATGGCGCAAAGATAAGGAAACAGCGGCGAGCTTCGAGCTGCCAGCCATTGCCTTTGAGCAGTGAGGGTAAAGCCCGCACTCTATTCACTGAAACTCGTGGCACATAGCTCACAGCCAATTTTCAATACTTATTTTTGCTGAAACGGTTCCAGCCATGACAGTTACAAAAGATGGTTATACGATTTCGACAGACAAACATATATTAAACATTCCCTACATTCATGCCTTCCTCACCACCTCTTACTGGGCCGAAGGGATCCCTGTTAATACGGTTCAGCGCTCGGTAGATGGCGCTCTTTGTTTTGGGGTTTATAAGGATGGAGTGCAGGTGGGGTTTGCCCGGATGATATCGGACCTGGCTACTTATGCTTACCTGGCCGATGTATTTATTGATGAATCGCAACGGGGCAAAGGGCTGGGTAAATGGCTGGTGGAAGTTATTTTACAACATCCCGAACTGCAGGGGTTAAGACGTATCGAATTGGCAACCCGGGATGCACATAGTTTGTATGCTCAATTGGGATTTACACCACTACCCCAGCCCGATCGTTTTATGCAGATCCGCAACCCGGATGTCTATAAAAACCTCCCTTGATACGCAGTAATGTTCTGAATCAACTTATTAAGCGGTAAAATATCGGCGTAATCCCCAAAATCCATCAATCCCCAATTATCTTTGCCACAAATTTGAATTGCGATGTTACAGGTACCATTTATTCGCCAGCATACAGCGCTGGTAAAGGAACGACTGACGATCAAGAATTTTAAGGATCTACAACTGGTGGATGAAATTATTTCGCTGGATGATGAACGTAAAAAAACTGCAGCTTGAATCGGAAAATGCGCAATCCAAACTAAACAGCTCGGCCAAAGAGATTGGGCAGTTAATGGCAAAAGGACAAAAAGCGGAAGCCGATGTCAAAAAGCAGGAAGTAGCTTCTTTAAAGGCCTCTCAGCAGCCGATTGCCGACCGCCTGGCGTTGGTAGAAAAACAATTGCAGGATAGCATCGTAAGGTTGCCCAACATGCCATCGGCCAAAGTGCCCCAGGTAAAACACCCGAAGAGAATGTGATCGTACGGGAAGGCGGTCAAAAACCCACGCTGCATAACAATGCGGTACCGCACTGGGACCTGGCTAAAAATACAACCTCATTGACTTTGAACTGGGCAATAAAATTACGGGCAGTGGCTTCCCGGTCTATATAGGCAAAGGGGCCAAGTTGCAGCGTGCGCTGATCCAGTATTTCCTGGATTATAATACAGCGGCAGGGTATACGGAATTTATGCCCCCGCTCATGGTGAATGAAGCATCTGCCTTTGGCACCGGCCAGTTGCCCGATAAGGAAGGTCAGATGTATCATGTAACGGAGGATAATTTTTACCTGATCCCAACAGCCGAAGTGCCGGTAACGAATATTTACCGCGATGAATTGTTGAAAGAATCGGACCTGCCGGTTAAAATGACTGCCTATACGCCCTGCTTTCGCCGGGAAGCTGGCAGTTATGGTAAAGATGTACGTGGATTGAACCGGCTGCACCAGTTTGACAAAGTAGAGGTGGTGCAATTGGTACATCCCGATAAAAGTTATGATGTGTTGGAAGAAATGGTGAGCCATGTAGAAAAGCTGTTGCAGAACCTGGGTCTTCAGTACCGCATATTAAACCTCTGTGGTGGTGATATGGGTTTTACGTCGGCTCAGACGTATGACTTTGAAGTGTACAGTGCTGCGCAGGAAAAATGGCTGGAAGTTAGTTCTGTTTCTAATTTCGAAGCTTACCAAACCAATCGCCTGAAAGTACGCTTTAAGGATAGCAATGGTAAAAACCAATTGGTACATTCCTTGAATGGGAGTTCGCTGGCGCTTCCCCGTATCCTGGCTTGCCTGCTGGAAAACAACCAGGCCGAAACAGGCATACAATTGCCGCCTGTACTTCATAGTTATATGGGCTATGGATCCATCAGTTAAGGGCTGTTAACATTCTAATTTGCTTAACATAAATCTGTGTGAAAGGAAGTAAGGACTATTCTTTACTTCCTTTTTACTTTTCATATTTGTGGCACACTAAAACACTTTTATGAAAAGACAAATTTTACTATTGCTTGTTATTACAATTTCTTTTACTACAACACTAACTGCCCAGGTACAAAAGGGTGATTGGTTATTGGGCGCTACCATGGGTGTTTATTATGGTAGCAGCAGCAACCTCAATGGGTCTTCAACCAATAGCAATCTTTCTCCCCGTATAAGCTATGCCATCGGTAATAACTCGGTATTGGGTCTTAAGGTCGGCTTTGGATACCAAACTTCTAAATCTGAAACCAACTCTGACAAAAGTAACAACACCAGTATCGGCACGACTATATATTGGAGGCATTACATGACCATCAAAAAGCAACTTGGCTGGTACCTGGAACCCAGTGCTGGTTTTTCGACTGGCAGAAACGTGCAAACATACCCTAGTGGAAAGGTTAAGAACACCTATACAGGGTACACTGTCAATGTAACCCCTGGCTTATATTATCAGGCATTACCCAAATTGCTGGTCAATGTAGATTTCGGTGGACTGGGTTATGTGCACAACCGGAACAAAAGCGGGGAACTCCCATCAGCAAATCATCCAATGTAAATTTCCACTTGCTAAGCTCATTTACGTTTGGCGTGGATTTCATATTGGGGAAGGGTTAGTGAGGGGGAGAGCTGTCAAGTATCTCACACGGGAAAACATTTCGTGCGCCCCCTTTAGATCGGCTAAGCCGGTTGCGACGGGCTCAACCTGACAGCGGGGTTCGACAGGCAATGTGAAACTTTAATTCAGCTTAAACTTTTTTAATATTATCTAGTCTGACTTACGAATTTGCCTTTCTACTTATGTGCTTACCTCTCTTACCACTTTACCGGACTAGCATAAATGTACCTTTTTGCTCATGCAGTTGGCCGGTAAAGTCTTTTCCTTTTACCATCCATACATAAGTTCCGGTAGCCTGCGGCTGCCCCTTGATGGTGCCGTCCCATCCTTCTTTTGAGTTGTTGGAGTTATAGACCAGTTGGCCATAACGGTTAAAAATGCGGAAGAAATAAATATCAGAGATGCCTACTGCTGTCATGCGGAAACGATCATTGCGTTGATCGCCATTGGGCGAAAACACATTGGGTACATAAATGGCCGGCCCTTTGAATACTTTGATCCGGATGGTATCCTTCGTTTCACATCCCATGGGTGTGTATGCTGTCAGTACATAACTCATACTGCTTTTGATGAAGGCGATGGGATTGGCAATGTCAGGATCACTTAAGCCATCAGGTGGCGACCAGTTGTATAATTCGCCGCCTGATCCATGAAGTGGCAGGGGATGATTATCGGTAACCACGGTATCATTGCCGGCAAATGCATGGGTTTCATAGATGCGGATTGGCTTTTCAACGGTATCGGCATAACAACCATTTTCAGCTACGGCATAGAGTTTAACGGTGTACTGTCCGCCCTTAGTATATACATGTTCAATACTTATTGAACTATCCCGGGAGCCATCGCCCGGCAACCAATACCATTGTTTGACAGGAATGGTTGGAGTAAGGTTACTACTGGTAAACAAAACAGGCGTGCGGAAACAGGTATCAGAAAAACGCATATCTACTACAGGTGCGGGCGACATGGTTAATGTACGTGTTATTGGATCCGATACACAGCCTTCCTTTGTTTTTACCAGCAGGCTCATGGTATGTGGTCCATAAGTAAATGCCTGCTCATAACCCGGGCTGGTTTTAACCACTGGCTGGCCATCAATTTGCCATTCCCAGGTATTAATGGAGCCAAATTGTACTTTGGAGGAATCGGTAAAAGGCACTACTGCTTCATTACAATAGGGAGGGAGTGGAGGTCCGAAATTGGCGACAGGTTTGGAGCCTACCACCACGGTGGTTTTAAAGGTATCGGACAGGCACCCATCATTCCCAAATATATTCAGCTTTACCTGGTAAATACCTGGTGAAGGATATACATGTGGAGGTGGTGTTTGTACATCGGCCTTAGTGCCATCTCCAAAATCCCAATACCAATTTAAGATGGTGCCGAAGGAAAGGGAATTATCATGAAACTGAATAGAAGCGGGGAAACAGGTAAGTTGATTGGGGGCCAATGAAAATCCCGGATTGAGCGAGGTACAAAAACGCTGGCGATTATAAGATCCGCCGGTTCCAGCTGTAAACCCCCAATAAACGATGGGGTTATTATTAAATACCTGCGCTACGAGATCAATGGTTGCCTGCACACGTTCTACTCCATCAATTTGGGCGGATATTGATTTGGTAACGGCATTCCAGCTAATGCGAAGGGTATGCCATTGGCCATCTTCAATATTGTCTTTACCAGCAAGAGCGGTTACGGGCCCAGCCAGGTTATTGGAAGAAGTGTGGTTCACATCGCCATCGCGGTTGATGGAAATATGATCAAAGGCCGGATCATTCTGATTTCCATTTTGCCAGGTATCAATGGGAATACCAATTGAAGGGGTTACGCCACCAAATCCCATTCCTTCGCCGGTGGAGCCAATGCTAAGGCTAATATTTTGCAGCACAAATACCATCCCATCGGCCCCATCGGCATCGCGATTACCGAGGTTGATGTTGAATTTATAATCAAAAGATTGGGTAAGATCGATCTTGATCTTATTCCAAACAGAGCCTGATTGGGTACTCTGTTCGTTGGTGAGGGTATAGCAATTGCAATTTTCGCGGAAGGCAGAGCCGTTGGGGAAATAATTATCGTTGGTTTGTGCAGGCAGGGAAACGCTGGCCAACAGCAATAGCAGCATGTATAGCAGGCAAGGTCTCATGTGCAGTAGTTTCCCGAAAACAGATTAGTGTTAAATTATATTTATTACCCCCTATAAAGAAAACACGGCCGGACCAGTAACGATCAGACCGTGTTTCAATCACCGGCCGTTAATAAACGGCCTTTTGACAATAGTACAGTAAAGCTTTTATGCTATAGATGGATAATTCAGCCTGGTGCTGATGTTACCGCTCCTGGTTATTCCCAGCCTTGTTTTGCCACGCCAGCTTTAATAGCTGCCAGGGCTTTTTCTTCGCCCAACAGGGTAGTGAGCTTATTCCCCTTACCATCATGCCCTTGTGCCATATAAGCTCCTTTGGCGGTTTTAGTAATCACTGCATCCTGCATAGGTACTCCTTTCTCCTTGGTCTTTACATTGTATGCAGTCAATTGTACATCTGCCATAATAAATTCTTTTAAGGTTAGTAAAATAAAGCATCTCCTTCAAAAATGTTACCGGAAAGCTTTAAATGATAAATAAATATACAGCTTTTTGTAATACAGGCCCATTGGCACTGGTTTTCAATGAAATGTACCAATTAATAAATTTAATGATATGCAAATGCCGCTTTCATATTTAAAATATGAATAGCGGCATTTGCATAATTTTTTATCCTCTTCGCCAATAAGCACATTTCCAAATTGCTACATTACCAAATTATCTCAAGGCACTGGTGTCAACGCGTGAAGGGGTATCCTTCCCTGCTACAATGGAAGTAGAGCTCAGGGCAATCGCTTTGATGATCTCTGTCATATTCTTCATATCCAGTGTTTCAATTTCATCGTCCAGTGTATGGTAATACTTTTCGCTGTCCATTTTGGAAGTAGAAATGGTATGGGCCGGCACACCGAGCTTGGCCAGGGTAGCATTATCGGAACGATAAAACAACTGTTGCTGGGGATAAGGATCAGGATAGAATTTGAAGTCGGTTCCTTCCAGGTTTTTCTCCAGGATCTTTCCCATATCGGTTTTTTCATAGCCTGTTATATAAGCCGAATTAGTGCCCCACTTACTTTCGGTGCCAATCATTTCAATATTGAACATGGCCATTACTTTTTCAGGTTCAAACTGACGTGAAAAATGGCCCGAACCAAAACCTCCCGATTCCTCGGCGGTAAAGGCCGCAAATACAATGGTACGTTCATTATTTTTTTGCTGGGCAAAGTAATGCGCCAGCATAATAACAGCGGTAGTACCCGCGGCATCATCATTGGCGCCATTATAAATAGAATCGCCCGCTGCATTGGGTTTACCAATACCCAGGTGATCATAGTGACCAGAAAAGATCACATATTCTTTCTTCTTGCTTTTGCCGGGCAATATACCCACCACATTGGCCAATGGCATGGTAGTTACTTCCTGGTTAAACTCTATGCTGTAGGTAGCAGGGTCTTCGGTAGTAAGCACGGCAATGATATTGGAGGCGGGAGGAAAAGAAGTACCACGACGCTTTATTCCATTAAACAGGTTACGGGCGCCAGTATCTACCGCCAGCAGGTAATTACCGGGCGTTTTGGTTAGGCGTGCATACACCGGGTACAGGCTGTCCTTTGCTACGTTTAGCTTTTTATATTTGGACGATTCGGTAATCGTGAGGGCTGTTTTTGCCGTTACCCCCAGGATATCTTTCTCCTCTAATGGTTTCCCATTCAAGGTGCCTTTTGCTGAGACAAATTTGGTACGGATCATATCAAAAGACTGCAGGTATGATCCTTTGTTTACGGGCTTCAGGCCGGCCTTTTGAAACTCAGCCGCAATAAAGGCAGCTGCTTTTTCTATGCCTGGCGTAAATGGTTTACGGCCTTGCATATCATCGGCCGAAAGTATGCGCTCTACGCGCTCCACTTCGGTAACATTAATGATCTGGTCAATTGACTGTGAAAAGCCAAGGTTACTGATGACAACCAGGGCTACAGGGAAAATTACTTTTTCATCATGGGATAAATATAGCAGTTAAGGGTTAATAACACAGGGAATTTAGAAAAATACAGCCGCCGATAACGGTTAGCTATACTATATCGGGAATACAGCATCCGAAATAGTTACAGGCTCATCATTTCTTTGAACTTCACGGTTTGACGACGGCTGACCTCAATTTTTTCACCACCCTTTAACTCCAACAGTAAGCCACCATTGAAATAAGGCTCAATTTTATCGATCAGTCGGAGGTTGACAATATGCTTGCGGTTGGCCCGGAAAAAAAGTCTTCTCATCCAACCTTTCTTCCAGGGCGTTGAGTGATTTTAAGATGAGTGGCTTATTGGGACCAAAATACACTTTGGCATAATTACCCACGCTTTCAAACAAACGGATATCGGATAGTTTCACAAACCAGCATCGCTCACCATCTTTTACAAACACCTGGTCATTTTCACTAAGTATGGAGCGGTTCACATTCAGGGGCAAGGGATTGGTTTCTCCCCGCTCATCCTGCATGTGCAGTTTTTGATTGCATCTGCCAGCCGCTTGGGTTCTACTGGCTTCAACAGGTAATCCAGGGCATTTACTTCAAATGCTTTCAGTGCATATTCATCATACGCTGTAGTGAATATTACGTTGGGGGTTCTGTCCAGTTCGGACAACATATCAAAACCTGTTTTACCTGGCATTTGTATATCCAGGAATACCAGGTCGGGATTTATATGCTCTATTTTCTCAATTCCTTCGCCTGCATTGGCAGCCTCGGCCACCACTTCAATTTCAGGAAATTCCATCAGCAGTTTCTTCAGTTCATTCCTGGCAAGTCTTTCATCATCAATAATAATCGCTTTGATCATAGATCCTTTATTTTATTTCAACAGGAATTAAGATCCTTGCTTCTACCAATCCTGCGTCTACCTGTTTGATTTCAAAGTTAGCTTTTTCACCAAACAATAATTGCAGCCGGTTTTTGGTGCTGGAAAGCCCAAACCCATCCCCATTATAGTGGCCATTGAGGGAGCCTGAATTTAATACGACCAGTTCGTGGAAATCATTCTTAAAATCGGAGATCACTTTCACAATGCCCCCGCTGACCTGTTTGCCAATGCCATGTTTAATGGCATTTTCTACCAGGGTTTGCAGCATCATGGGCGGCACAGGCTGGTCCAGGGTATCCTCATCTATCTGGTATTCAATACTGAGGCGGTCTTCAAAACGAATGTATTCCAGTGCCAGGTAGTCTTTTACAATATTCAGCTCTTTTTCAAATGGCACTGTTTCCAATTTCTCGGCCTGCATACTACTACGCAGAATATTACTCAATTCGGTGATCGCATTGCGTGCACGATTGGGATTTTCATCGATCAATGCCCGGATGCTATTCAGTGCATTAAAGATAAAATGGGGGTTGATATGCGATTTGATGGTCTTTAGCTCCAATTCTTTCACCAAGGATTCCAACTTTAAGGTATCTACCTGTTGGCGACGGCTTTTCTCAATGTAATGATAGAAGTAATACAATAAGATCCAGGGGATCATGAAAATACCAATGTTGAGTACATTGGCAAACAGGCGGGTGGAAAAATCCAGTTTGTTCTTGTTCTCAAATTTGAACACTTCATAAGCGCCCAATACCAACAACCCATAAAGGATACTGGTAATGATTACGGCTGCCCCCAACCTGGTCACCATCTTTTCGATGGGCAATAAAAGCCAATTGGTTCGTTTAAGAAACTCCCGTAGAATATGGGTACTTACAATTCCTGAAACAACATAGATAAGTATCCTGTACAGGTAGGCATTTGATATTTCCTCTTTGAAGGTAAAAGCATAGAACAGCATGGAAAGGCCAACCAGGCCCCAGCCACCTATCTGGCAAAGCCAGTAATATGAATTTCTTTTCGCCATTTCAGAATTTGGGTCTTAGCAAAACTATACATTTGGATAGCCCTCCTACTGTATTTTGGATATATGGCTTAAAAGCCGGGCTATCGGCAGGTGTATAGCACCTTTTTACTGTCGATTGGACATCATTCTATTAAAAATCAATCGAATATATCAAATTGGGACTTATTATCCAACCTTGTTTTTAACTGCTTCGCCTTGCCAATCGTCCATTGGGCCTCTAAATGCCCCAATCCCTGAATTTCAACCGATAAAATAGTATTTTTGACCCATAAATTTTCTCCTAATGGAAATTGCTCCTGGCCCTTTACTCAAAATGATTGAATCACCGGCAGATGTTAAGCAGCTTAGCCGGGAACAGCTGCATCAGTTGTGTGATGAATTACGTCAGTACATCATTGACGTAGTGAGTGTTCATGGCGGTCACTTTGGTGCCAGCCTTGGCGTTGTAGAGCTTTCTGTTGCACTTCATTATGCTTACAATACACCCTTTGACCAATTGGTATGGGATGTAGGGCATCAGGCTTATGGACACAAAATATTGACGGGCCGCAGGGACAATTTCAGTAGTAACCGCAAGTACAATGGCCTTAGCGGCTTTCCCAAACGCAGTGAAAGTGAATTCGACACTTTTGGTGTAGGACATTCTTCTACTTCCATTTCTGCCGCCCTCGGTATGGCCATCGCTGCCAAACACAAGGGAGAGAACCGCAAGTCGGTAGCCATCATAGGTGATGGCGCTATGACAGCCGGACTGGCCTTTGAAGGGATGAACCATGCAGGGGTAACGGATGCGGACATGCTCATCATTCTCAATGACAACAATATGAGCATTGACCCCAATGTGGGTGCGCTCAAAGAATACCTTACTGATATCTCCACCTCGCATACTTACAACCGCCTGAAAGATGATATCTGGAAGGCGCTGGGCAAATTGCCGGTAGGTAAAAAATTTACCCGTGAAATGGCCAGTAAGCTGGAGCACAGTGTAAAAGGATTTGTAAACAAAAGCAGTAACCTGTTTGAGGCTTTGAAGCTCCGTTATTTTGGACCTATTGACGGCCACAATATTACTAAACTGGTAGATACGCTGCAAGACCTGAAAAAGATCCCTGGTCCTAAGCTGCTGCACATTATTACGGTGAAGGGCAAAGGTTATTCACTGGCCGAAAAAGACCAAACCAAATGGCATGCACCCGGTCTCTTTGATAAGATCACGGGCGAAATCTATAAAAGACCTTTGAAACCAAACAACCTCCTAAATACCAGGATGTGTTTGGACATAGCATTATAGAATTGGCGGAAAAGAACAAGAACATTTTTGGTATTACGCCTGCCATGCCATCGGGTTCCTCCCTCAAATTCATGATGGAGCAAATGCCCGATCGTGCCATTGATGTGGGTATCTGTGAGCAACATGCTGTAACACTTAGTGCCGGTATGGCTACGCAGGGCCTTAGGGTATTTTGTAATATCTATTCCTCTTTTATGCAGCGTGCTTATGACCAGGTGGTGCATGATGTAGCCATACAAAAGCTGCCTGTGATCTTTTGCCTCGACCGTGCCGGATTGGTTGGAGAAGATGGCCCTACGCACCATGGCGCCTATGACATTCCTTATTTCCGTTGTATTCCTCATATGGTGATCAGTGCGCCCATGAATGAAAGCGAACTTCGCAACCTCATGTATACGGCCCAGCTGGAAAGCAATCAACTTCCCTTTGTGATCCGCTATCCCCGTGGCGAAGGAATGATGCCCGATTGGAAAACACCTTTTGAGGAAATCGCTATCGGCAAGGGTCGTAAACTGAAGGATGGGGATGATATTGCCATCCTGACCTTAGGGCATCCCGGCAATTTTGCCACGGCGGCTATCCGCGAACTGAAAACTGAAGGCCTTAACCCGGCCCATTATGATATGCGCTTTGCCAAACCGCTGGATGAGGCACTCTTACACGAAGTGTTCAGCAAATTTGACCGGGTAATTACGGTTGAAGATGGTACTGTTATTGGAGGATTTGGCAGTGCTGTATTGGAGTTTATGGCGCAACACAATTACCGTGCTACTGTGAAAATGCTGGGTATTCCTGATCGTTTGGTAGAACATGGCACGCCCAAAGAATTACACCGCGAGTGTGGTTATGATGCGGCGGGCATTGCACAAACGGTGCGGGAGATGATGAAAGATAAAGTGACAGTGGGAACGTTATTGCAATAATAACAGCGAGCTATGAGCTACAAGCGGCGAGCTTAAAACCGAATTATATTATAAGAGGTGACACCTTTTGCTTTCGCGGCAAAGAAAAGGTATCACCTCTTTTTATTAAGGTGAGTCACCCTGCCGCGCTGCTATGCCGGGCAGCAGGGTGGCCCACCTTTGTCTATCCTGCAAAGAAAAGGTGTCACCTCTCTTTTTCTTCAAGATTTCTATCCCAATAGCTATCATGATCTTCTTTTCAGGAATCTTTAACAGCAGTTTGTAAATACTATTTTATGGAGAGGCGTTCTTATGGCATCTGATCTCTACGCCATAACCCCCATTTATGAAACGCATATTGCTAGTGGCCCTGGCCACCCTTCTGTTGTTTGTGTTAGGCAGCGCCGCCTGGTATTATTCCAAAATGAGGCCATCGGCTGCATCTCCTCATCGCATGATAATGGCCGACATAAACAAAAAGATACTGCTCAAATTAGAAAACCGGGCTGCCACTGCCAGGAATATACCAGCAAGAATAAATACAATACAGAAATTTGCATCCTGGTAGATATGAGTATTGAATCGGGTAAGAATAGGCTCTTCCTATACAACCTGAAAAATGACTCAATTACTGATGCCGGTCTGGTTACTCATGGCCGGTGTAATGAGGATTGGCTCAAAGGCCGTCGTTATGGCAATGAAGTGGGTTGTGGCTGTACCTCATTGGGAAAATACAAAGTAGGCGCTGCTTACCAGGGAAAGTTTGGATTGGCTTATAAGCTACACGGACAGGATACCACCAACAGTAATGCCTTCAAAAGGTTTGTGGTATTACATTCCCACGAATGTGTACCAGCCGCCGAAGTAGACCCCTATCCCATTTGCCAAAGCGATGGCTGCCCCACGGTATCACCCTCCTTTCTAAAGAAGATGGCCGCAACGATCGATGGATCGTCACGGCCAATATTGTTATGGATCTTTGAGTAATTTGGAAATGTGCTAATTTGAAAATTTGATAATGGAATACACCAATGCCTCTATTGCTAAAAAGCTAATTGAATATTATTGATCTGATCAATGCTTAATGCCTTTGCATTCTCAAATTTTCAAATTGCCATATTATCAAATTAGTAATCCAATACACCCATTTTGCCAATCTCATATTTCCTGATCGCCTCTTGTATCTCTTCAAAACTATTCATTACAAAAGGGCCATAACTTACTACTTTCTCTTTGATGGGCTGTCCGCCAAAAACAATGAAATCAACATCACTGGTTGCTGTAAATACCAATTGATCACCATCGATGTGGAAGTCGGCCAACTGTCCGCCTTTCACTTCTTCTCCCAGTAATTTTATCTTCCCATCCAATACATACAAAGCCGAAGAGTATGAAGGATCAATGGGCAGGGCAAATAAAGATCCGGCTTTCAATCGCACATGGTGCAGGAACATGGGCGTATGCGTAGCAATGGGTGATTCTTGCCCATTGTAACTGCCTATCAGTGTTTTTACCCATACCCCCTCCCGATTTTGTTCGGGCAGGGTAGCCGAAGTATAATGCCTGAATGAGGCATCCAGTGTTTTTTTATCGGCCGGCAAGTTGATCCACAGTTGTAATAATTGTACTGTTCCGCCTTGCCCTAAAAAAGGATCTGTAGGACCTTCTGAGTGCACAACACCATTGCCTGCTGTCATCCAGTTAATATCACCACTTCTTGCCACCTGGTCGTGCCCCTTGCTATCGCGATGAAAAAATTCACCATCCAATAAATAAGAGACCACTTCAAAACCAGCATGGGGATGCGGCGGAATCCTAACCTCCGAACCCGGTTGCAGTACATTGGGTTTCATGTGGTGGATCAGCAGGAAGGGGTCTACTTGCTTCAAAGTACGCGTAGGCAATACGTTCTTAATTTTGAATGGCCCTACGCTTTCATTGGTAGCATCGATTATTTGTGACACAGTCCTGGTAGTCATAAATACTCCTTTTTGATAACAGGTAATAAATAATAGATTCGGCGTTTAAACACCAACTATTATACCCATTGCATCCTGGCAGTATTAAGGGAGTTATTTACGCCGTTTCGTCAGCGGGTGGCTCATCAGCCGACGGTTCGTCAGCAGGAGAAGCCTCACCAAATAATCCGCCGATAGGCGCTTCATTATCAGGAGGTTCTAAGCCCAGCGTCCGGGCGTCTAATATGGGGTCTTCTTCGCGGTTTTCGTTGAATTCGAGAATGAAATTATTGCGGCCTTCCCCTACCATGAGGGTCATGTATTTCATTTGTACCAGTTCCAGCATAGAGAGGAAAAGGAAGATAGCATGGATACGATCTTCGCAGACCTCAAAGATCTTTTCAAAAGACATTACCTTTTCGCGCTTTACCGAGTTCAGCATGTGTTCCCGGCTTCCATCCATGGTGTAGTTGTACCGTACTACCGTATGCACCGGCTTGATGTTGCGCTGTTCCAGCCTTTTCATTACCTTTTCAAAGGTCTTCATCAGCTTGAATAGCGTAATGGTCTGTATTTCAGTTCCTTCACCAGTTTCTTCGCCGATGGTGGAGAGCTCTTTTGCAGGTTACCGCGTCTTACCATCAACATACGGATGGCCTCCATTTCGGCCATTTTCACAGCAGCTTCCTTATAGCGCTTGTACTCCAGGATCTTATCAATCAATTCCTGCCGGGGTCAATTTCATTACCCTGTGCATCTATTTCTTTGCGGGGTAAAAGCATTTTCGCCTTAATGCGCATCAAGGTCGAAACAAATAGAATAAACTCACTCGACAACTCAATATTCAAACCATCGCCACCATGGATATAATCCATGAAATCCTTGATGATCTTGGTAATAGGTATATTATAAATATCCAGTTCATCCCGCTCAATAAAGAATAACAGGAGGTCAAAAGGCCCTTCAAACTGCGGTAACTTGATCTGGTAACTGGATTGATTCACTGGGTATATTTTAGTAATACAAGTCAGGAAGACGGATAGACCGAAAGTCCGTAAGAAGTACACCCTTGTAGCTTCTTACGGACTTTCCGACTCGCGGTCTTTCGGACCCTTTGTGAACGACAAATGTAAGGAAATCCCTGATTAGAATTTAGCAGAAAAACCCACACCCAATAATGACCTTAACTGCACACCGGCAGCATTTTCATTGGGACCAAATTGGCGCACATCATCGTCATATATCAGATCAAAGTTATAAGTAACATTCAGGAACTTATTCACTTTCATCACAATGGCGTTTGTCCAGAACACATCCACATTTTGTGGCTTTGCGCTCACTTCGGTGATTTGTAATTGGTCGGGCCCTGTGGGGTAAAACGGTATGTTTTCAGGTAATTGGAATACAGGTCGAGACGGCTTTTAAAGGTTACATTTTTCAGTATTTCCTTATTAAAGTTGACGGATGCGTAGGCGCCTGCTTCTACCTTCACTTCACGGGCGGGATCTACGCCATAAAAGGTAGAAAGGGGTGCTTCAAAGCCACCACCATCAGGTCCCGGGTCACCGGCAGGGTAATAGTAACTCTTGGGCTGATTGGTTACAAATACCCAACGGGCGGAAATGGGAGAAAAGAAAATGCTGAAATAATCAGTAGGATGCCAGTCCAAACCGGGCGCTACCACCAGGTAGGCCGGAGCAAAAAAACCAGAGATCCTGCGTTTGTAACCTTTACCACGATAATCATAATCAAACCCGTCAGTGAATTGACTCCTGAAGTTAACTACACCGGCAACACTGACTGTTTTGGAAAGATCATAACCTGCCTTGCTGTACAGATCGATCTTATCATCGGTTTTGCGTACGCCTTGCGAGGTGGTATTGACCATGGCATAACCAAGGTCCAATGTATTATTCCAAGTGAACCGCCCGGCTCTTTTGTTCGCATACACACTTAGGTAAGCGGCTGTTGTAAAAGAGAATTTTTCGGCACCTGCTGCCCAGTTCTTACTTCCGCCCTGACCTACGTTGAGGGAAAAGACGCCGCCCTTCTTCCAGCCGGATTTATGCGAAGTGTCGGCTGCTACCTTTTCTCGGACTGGGCTTTCATATCTTTTATACTCCCATCCTGTGCCAGGGTGAACAAACAGGACACACTGAATACCGTGAGTAAAAGCGATTTTCTCATATAATTTAGTAGTTTGGTTTGCTATAAGACGCTTCTGAAGTTACTCAAAATGCCCGAGATATATAGGCATTTAAGCCTTTTTCTTTAACTCGTCGCGTATCTCGGCCAGCAATTGTTCGGTTGCGGTAGGGGTGTGGGAGCGGCGGGTGCTGCTTCCTGTTTGCGCTTCATACCATTAATAGCTTTTACCATCAGAAATATCACAAGCGCCAATAGCAGAAAATTGATGGCTACCGTAATAAAGCTTCCATAAGCAAATACAGGCCCTAACTTCTGCGCCTCGGCCAATGCCAGCCCTTTGGGAATGTCGGCCTTTAACGGCAGGTAGGCATTAGTGAAATCCGGTGCACCAATGATAGAGGCAACAATGGGCATCACAAGATCTTTAATAACCGAATCAATGATCTTTCCGAAAGCGCCGCCGATGATCACACCCACAGCCAGATCAATTACATTTCCTTTTATTGCAAACTCTTTAAACTCTTTAATGAATCCCATGGTTAGCTGTTTTAACGGTTAGAAAATTCAAAAACTATAGTAAATTAAATAATATATAATAAATAGCAATGGCAATTACTTATCTATGACAAAATTAATTTGTCGGCTTGTTGCACACTGCTCATTGAATACCTGATAAAACAGGTACACTTCTACGTATGGGGTTGTATGGTTTTAAAATCCCTGGTTGCTTTTCTTCAGCCCGGGAAATTGCATGTCCAGTTTCTTCATAGTGGCTAAGAGCATAGCAGCAATAAGGTATTCCTTGTACCAGTTCTGATCGGCAGGTACAATGGTCCAGGGAATATCATTACAGTATTCAAAGCAGTCTTCGTAAGCACTCCTGTACTCTTTCAGCAACTTTGCTTCGGCAAAGTCGTTTTCATTGTATTTCCATTGCTTGGTACGATCCTGAATACGTTCCTGCAACCGCTCCTGCTGCTCCTCTGGCGACACATGCAGGTAAAATTTAAGTATCTGGGTATTGTTGTGTTCCTGTAATAGCTTTTCAAAGTCATTGATGGCTTTCATCCGTTTACGTGCCAGTTCATCATCGATCCATTTATGTACCCGGGTGATCAGGATATCCTCATATTGGGAGCGGTTAAATACCTGCACCATGCCTTTGGCAGGAGTGGCTTCATGCACCCGCCACAGGAAATCATGGCTTAGTTCGGCTGCCGTAGGTGTTTTGAATGATTTGACAGTTGTACCCTGTGGGTTCATAGAGGTGAATACATTCCGGATAACCCCATCTTTTCCACTGGCGTCGGGTCCCTGTAAAATAACCAGTATCGCATGTTTTGATTCGGCATACAGCAGGTTTTGCAGCTCTTCCAACTCGTGTAGTATCTCCTGTGTTTTTGCCTTTGTGGTCTCTTTATCAAATTCTTTAGGTGCCCTTGTGGAAATATCTGCCAGTCTGATCCTGCCCATAGGTGGTTATTTGAGACAATTAAGGTATTATATTTTATGCTTATAAAAAAAGCTGGTATTCACACAAAAAAGCCACCCCGATACCGGGATGGCCAATATGATTTTTACATAGAAGAAAACTATACGGTCATGATCTCCTTTTCTTTTGCGGCAAGGTGTTTATCTACCAGCACAATGTATTTGTCCGTCATTTCCTGGATATTCTTCTCAGAGTCCTTGGCAAGATCCTCACTCAGGCCATTTTTTTGCAGCTTCCTCACTTGTTCAATGGCATCACGGCGGATGTTGCGAATAGACACTTTAGAATGCTCTCCCTCACCTTGTGCCGTTTTTACCAGTTGCCTGCGGCGCTCTTCCGTTAAAGGCGGCATGAACAGGCGAATAATGTTGCCATCGTTCTGGGGGTAATACCAATATTGGAGTTGATGATAGCGCGCTCAATGGGCTGCAGCATATTCTTTTCCCAGGGCTGTATATTCAGTGTACGCGCATCGGCTACCGTTACGTTACCGATCTGGTTGATGGGAGTGGGCGTTCCGTAATAATCTACTACGATCCCATCAACAATATTGGGGTTGGCCTTTCCGGCCCTTACCTTGATCAATTCAGTTTCCAGGTGGTTGATGGCCTTATCCATGCCTTCCAGCACCTGTTCTTCAATTATATTTAACTCGTCTGACATAATGTATGAATGTTGATGCGCTGCAAATGTAGGAAGAATACGGAAAAACAGGATACAGAAGACAGAATAAGAAGGTATTAGCCGTTAGCCTCTGCTTCCCATTCACCACCTGTCCCGCCTCGGGGATTGACAATGCACGATTCTGGTCCTAATTCTTCTGTTCCAGAATAGTATCCTTGGTGAGCGGCACGATCCGGGAATTCTTGTTCTCGGTCTCTACCGTCCGGGCTACAAACAGACGTGGTCTTGGGCGGGTATAGTACAAGGCAGCAATACCTGTAAAAATATGAGCACAATGGCCAATATGATCCAGGTACATCCTGAATTACGCAGGGCATAAGATGCCACAATGGCCAATAGATTGATGGTAACCAGCATTAAGGTAATGCTGCGGTGGGAAAGGCCTTTATCCAGTAATAGGTGATGTACGTGATTGCGATCCGGGCTAAAGGGAGAACGGCGGTTTACGATACGAATAGCGAATACCCTTAATGTATCCAATAAAGGGATCATCAGGATGGCGAAGCCGATAGCTGGTGAAGCAACGATGGGGTAGGGCACATTCACTGCATTGGCCACCTCAATGAACTTAACTACCAGTATGGAGTTAATAAGTCCAATTAGTAAGGAGCCCGTATCACCCATAAAGATCTTGGCAGGGTGAAAATTAAAGATCAGGAAGGCGGCCAGGCTGCCGGCCAGCGCAAAAGCCAGGATGCTATAAGCAGGCATATTTACTTGCAAAAAGTAAAAGCCAAATACAATAGAAGCCATTAAGCCAAGACTACCCGCCAAACCATCAATACCATCAATCAGGTTAAACGAGTTGATGATCACGATAACGGTAAAGTAAGTGAGCAGTAAGCTGAAAGATTCTGGCAGTTCATGAATGCCCATAAAGCCATGCATGCTTCTGATCTGGACATTGCCCTTATAAATGATCAGGAAGGCGGCCAATACCTGGCCAATAAACTTTTTATGGGCGATATAACGAGTATATCATCTTTTAGACCGAGGAAAAAGATCACAAAGCTAGCGGCCAGGAAATACTGGAATTCGGGAGAAGCGTGAAACTGGATGGCAATAAGACATGCCATCACGAAACCAGCAAAGATACCCAGACCACCGAGCGAAGGGATAGGATTCTGGTGAATCTTTCGCTCATTGGGCAAGTCGAAAAGTTTTTCTTTCCGCCACAGTAATAATTACCGGGATTGCCAAAATGTGATCGTAAAAGAAATAGCTATTGATAGTAATACATCAAACATTAGCCTGGTTTTGGTGACCAAATTTATCTACGTGCTGCTAATCAGGGCCGTTGGGGCAAATTTGGTGCCGGGAGCAAAACTACGGCCTATTTCTGAAATAACAACTTCTGTTATAGCTACTTTATTGTAAATAAGAAGGTTTGAGACATAAAAAACAATAAAAAAATGCGTCCCTCCCATGGGTCAAATGCAAATTCCTGTAGTTTTGCTTCCACATTTAAAGTTAGCTTATGCCCCCATTAAAAGACATAGCCACACAGATAAGACGCGATATAGTTAGGATGGTACATGGCGCTGCCAGCGGTCACCCAGGCGGTTCCCTGGGATGTACGGATTACTTTACTGCCCTCTACTTTAAGGTAATGCAGCACAACCCACAATTCAATATGGACGCCACCAACGAAGATGTTTTCTTCTTATCCAATGGCCATATTTCGCCCGTTTTTTATTCCACCTTAGCCAGATCTGGCTACTTTGATATCAAGGAACTGGCTACCTTCCGGAAGCTCAATTCCCGGTTACAAGGCCACCCCGCTACGCATGAGCACCTGCCCGGCATCCGCATAGCCAGTGGCTCCCTGGGGCAGGGTATGAGCGTTGCCATCGGCGCCGCCCTTACCAAAAAGTTGAATGGAGAGAAAAACGTTGTGTATTCCTTACACGGTGACGGAGAACTGGACGAAGGCCAGAACTGGGAAGCCATGATGTTTGCAGCCCACCACATGGTAGATAACCTGATATCCACTGTGGACTGGAATGGTCAACAAATTGATGGCCCTACCAAAAAAGTAATGAACCTGCTCGACCTGGGCGCCAAGTTCGACGCTTTTGGCTGGGAAGTGGTCCGCCTCGAAAAAGGCAATGATGTAGAGGCAGTAGTAGCGGCCCTGGAAAAAGCCAAAACCTTTGTAGGCAAGGGTAAACCCATTGTAATACTCATGACTACCGCCATGGGAGCAGGTGTTGATTTCATGGAAGGTTCGCATGAGTGGCATGGCATCGCCCCCAACGATGAACAACTGGCAAAAGCATTGGCCCAACTGCCTGAAACTTTGGGTGATTATTAGGGGTAGGCATCGTGAATCGGCAATCGTAAGTGTTGCGGCAAATCATAGGTGCCAGGCAAGCTGGTAAAATAAATAGCTCAAAGCTTTTAATAATAAATCCGGAATACAAACATGGTTCGTATTCCGGATTTTACATTATATACGCGTCCTGTATTTCTTCTATATTCAGTCTTCTCTCCCCTACCTGAACTTCGGATTAAACCAGGCCATGGGAATATCGGCTTCAAATCCCCCGTATCGCTAACGATCCTCCTTTCAAAGCGCCCTTCTTTCACAAAACCCAATTGCTCATAAAAATGAAGGGCCCGCTCATTGCTTTCTTTGGCCACCAGCTCAATACGCAGAATATCCGGATGACGATCCTCCACTTCTTTCAATAAGGCCTGGAAAATATTGCGGCCAATGCCATACTGCTGAAATGCCGGATGTACCACCACCGTCAAATCGCTCAGTACGTGACTAAACACCTGGGGCTCCATGCGGGAGGTATGCACTTCTGCCACCAGTTCTCCACTGATGGATTGCTGGGCTACCAGGATAATTCCGTGCGCAAGGCTTTTCTTGATAAAAGAACGAATGTAGTCGTCCGTAACCTCATGTGTTTTACGGGCTATCCCACTGCCCTGCAGGGTAACTGCATGGTACAAAGCGCGAATAGCTTCCAGGTCGTCAATGGTAGCATAGCGGATCTCAACAGGCTGCATAGATCGAATTGTTTAGGATGGATAAAAACTATAAGTCAACTTTTCAGTTCAATAGGCTGCAGCGCTGCCTTACGGGAAGGAAACCAGGAAGCTGTAAAAGCTACAATCAGTACTGTAATGACGATTAGCAGAAAATCGCCGGCCACTATTTTTACGGGGTAATAATTAATGAGGAAAGTGCCTCCTTCCAGGGGAATGAGTTCAAATTTAACCTGTGCCCAACAAAAGATAAGCGCCAGGATAATGCCGGTAAAGGCTCCAATACCCGCCAGTAGCAATCCCTCACTCAGGAATATCTTTTGGATCAACTGGTTATTAGCCCCCATAGCTTTCAATACCTGAATGTCTTTTTTGTTTTTCCAATACCAGCATGGTAAGACCCCCGATCATGGTAAAGGCCGCTACGATCAACATGAGGGTGAGAATACCATAAATAGCCCATTTCTCCAGTGTCATCACACTGTACAAACTCTTATTTTGTTCATAACGGGTTTCTACTACATATCCTTTGCCAAATATTTGCTGAATGCTTTTACCCGCAGCTGCTGCTTTGTTCTCGTCGGTTAGTTTTATTTCAATACGACTGTATTCATTGTCTTTGAACGCCAGCATTCGCCGCATGAAATTGATATTGGTAATAGCATACTTATTATCAATATCGGCCTGGATGAGAAAGGTGCCGCCAGTAATCATATTTTCAGATGCCACTGATTGATACAGGTCGGCCACATTGGCCGATTCCCCCCTGAAAATATAGGCGGTAAGCGGAAACAAGTTCTTGTCCGATTCTATATCCAGGGCGCCTTCTACTCCATTGCCCAGCACAATTACCGGTCTGTCGGCCGTACCCGTATTGTATTCACCACGAATAATATTCCCGGCTACTCCTGTGACCTCCTTATACGCATCATCCACCCCTTTCAGTTCTACCGGCACCTGAATATCGCCATTCAACAACAAGGTTTTTCTTCTATGATACCTGAATAATGCACTACATCCTTTACACCTGTCAACTGCTTTAATTGCTCCGGCGAAACGAAGAGGGTTTTATTGCCTGCCTGGGGAGTGATCAGTACATGCGGGTAAAAAGACGAATAGAGGGATTTCACCAGCCCTTCAAAGCCATTGAATACACTTAGCACCACAATGAATGCAAAGGTGATGCTCATGATAGCTACCATACTGATCCATGCAATGACATTGATGGCATTGGTAGATTTCTTTGCTTTAAAATAACGCCAGGCAAAAAGGAAGTTCATCAGGACTATTTTGAGTTTCGGATTGGCAGTTAGCACAGGCCCCTGCCCCTGCATTTCAAGCTGGCTCCACTTTAACAAGCCATTCACAATAAACCTCCGATCGCTCACAAAGCTGCCGGTTTACAGCTTATCCCATTGTGGGAGTGGTCATTCCCGATTAGTATATCACTGGCTGTCCTGCTCCGGCGGGAGGTTTCCTTCCCCTTTCTTCTCTTCATTGATCTTATTGAACAGATCTTCCATTTTGAACACATGATCCAGGGTATCATCGATATAAAATCTCAATTCGGGCATACGACGTAGTTGCTTGGCTACGCGTGCGGTAAGCTCTTTTTTGATCTCCCAGGCCCTGTCCTCGATCTTCTTCAGGGCAGCCTGCGGATCGCCTACCTGGAACAAACTAAGGTAGATACGGGCTTCCAGCAGGTCGGGCGTAACCTTTACCGTCACAATCGATACCATACCACCATTGATCATGGTGAGGCCCAGCCGTTGAAAAATGGCATTCAATTCCTCATTCAGTAACCCGGCTATTTGCTTTTGGCGTTTCCCTTCTTGCATATCATTAACGATTTTATCGTGGTAAAATTAGTTACTTTGCGCTGTTTATAGCCATTCCCGGCGCAGATTAGCACCAATAACCGATGAATTAAGTGGTGGAAAGGCAGGCAAAGGCTGATATTATTTGATCTATTTTAAAATTCATGAAGCGATTTTCAACAATTCTCTATTATCTCCGGGATCAGAAAGGGCAAATGGCGCTATACCTCTTTACAACCTGATGTCCATCGTTTTTCACTTGTTTCCCTCACCATGCTGGCTCCCTTTCTCCAGATACTCTTCGGATTGGATAAAGATGCTCCTACAACTGCTCCTGATGTTTCTATCACATCCTTCGATGTGTTGGATTACCTGAAATACTTACTGAGAAATCTCATCGATACCTATGGACACTCAAGAGCCCTGGCAGCAGTTTGTATTACCGTAGTACTGGCCATCTTATTCAAGAACCTGTTCTTATACCTCTCCTACCGGGTAATTATCCCCTCCGCAACCGGATTATGACACGTTTCCGGGCAGACCTGTATGATAAGATACTGCGCTTACCCATCGGCTACTTTACCGAGCAGCGCAAAGGCGATATCATGTCACGGATGAGTAATGACATGAACGAAATTGAATGGAGCGTTATTGGCACCATGGAAGGCCTGATCCGTGAGCCATTGACCATCCTCATTTTCCTGGGTGTATTGTTCTATTTAAGTCCATTACTGTCTTTGTTCTTACTGATATTGCTGCCGCTTACCGGCTTTATCATAGGCCGTATCAGTCGAAGCCTCAAAAAACAATCCTCGGTTTCCCAGGAACAGCAGGGGCATCTTCTTTCCATACTCGACGAAACACTGGGCGGCTTACGGGTTATTAAGGCCTTCAATGCCGAAAAGTTATTACGTTCCCGTTTCTTTAGCACCAACACTTTCCTCAATAATATACGGGTGAAAATGTCTTTCCGCCGTGACCTCGCTTCGCCTATGTCGGAATTTATGGGCGTGCTGGTGCTTAGTTGTATATTATGGGTAGGTGGTCAACTGGTATTGGGGGCAAAGGAGGATTGAATCCCGAAGGATTTATCATTTACATCGTATTCTTTACCCAATTGATCAATCCTTCCAAGGCCTTATCTACTGCTTTTTACAACGCCCAGCGTGGTACAGCCGCCATTCAGCGCATTGAGGAGATACTGAAGGCTCCCCTGGCTGTAGAAGAAGCCACTGATCCCAAAACACTCACTACCTTCCACAAGAACATTGAGTTCCGCAATGTAACCTTCAAATACGAAGACGTTACCATCCTCGATAATATCAACCTAACCATAGAAAAAGGCAAGACCATTGCCCTGGTAGGGTCATCCGGCGCCGGTAAATCTACCCTGGCCGACCTGGTTCCCCGATTTCATGACGTAACCAGTGGCGAACTGCTGATTGATGGTATCAATATCAAAGAATATTCCCTGCTTTCCCTGCGGGATCAGATGGGGATCGTAACCCAGGAACCTATTTTGTTCAATGATACCATTGCCAGTAATATTGCCCTGGGCAATCCGGTGGCTACCATTGATGAAATTGAACAGGCAGCCCGCATTGCCAATGCCCATGATTTCATTATGCACAAGGACGAAAATTACCAAACCAATATTGGAGATCGCGGCGGCAAGTTAAGTGGCGGCGAACGTCAGCGTGTTACCATTGCCAGGGCGGTATTGAAAAACCCGCCTATCCTGATCCTGGATGAAGCTACTTCCTCCCTTGATACGGAAAGTGAACGCCTGGTGCAGGATGCTATTAATAAAATGATGGAAAACCGCACCAGTATCGTCATTGCCCACCGCCTGAGTACCATCCGCCATGCCGATGAGATCATTGTACTCCAAAAAGGCAAGATCGTAGAACGCGGTACGCATGACCAATTACTCGAATGTGACGGCTTTTACAGGAAACTGGTGGAGATGCAGGAAGTGAAGTAGGGGGAAATCAGGTAAGAAGTGAATGTGAAACGCGAGACTTATACTTCAAAAAAATTATCCGAAATAGCTTAAAAGAAAAAGCAACACTTCAGGGTATTGCTTTTCTTTAATTAGAAGTCTTTACATTATTTGTGTTCTGCGAAGCAAAAATTGCCGATCCATCCCGTCGCTTGGCAGAACCGATTCACGGTCTCACATTTCATTTCTCACTTCTTAGGCAATGCATACACATTAAAATGCCCCCAATTGGTCATATCCGTACGCTGAATGGGCTTTACTTCTGCCTTGGCGTCAAAATCGGCGAAGTAAAATAGATCGTATCCTTTATCGGCAATCACATCATACAATTCATTCCGCTCTTCTTTGGTAAGTTGAGTAAACACCTCCGAAATAATGATCGGTTTGTATTTGATGATCAATCCGGCAATGGACTTAATGATTTCCTTATCGTACCCTTCGGTATCAATTTTAATGAAAGAAAGCTTATCCAGCCAGCTACTGTAATTTTTCTCCAGGTACTGCTGCAGGTTAACTCCTTTTATTTTTTGCGGCAAGGTAAAATTGCCGTGCTGCCCGGTCGCTTCCGCACTGATCCCTCCATTGCTATAGGATGCTTCTGAAGAACCATAATAAAATTCGCCATCTTCATTAGAAATGGCATAGGGCAGGGCTACTATATTCGTTTTATCCTTGTTCAGGCCGGCATTATTTTCCAGCACTTTAAAAACGTGGGGGTTGGGGTCAAAACCCAATACAAGGCCTTCTTTACCGGCTGCAAGTCCCATGGGCACGGTAGTATCGCCCGTATTGCCACCAATATCTATGGCCAGGCTGCCTTTGGGAATAAAGCGCTTAAAAAAATCAACTTCCGATTGGGTAATTACTTTCTCGCCAAGCAGGGGATTCATCCAGTTGCCAAATTCGATAGTACCTTCATCAGCAAGGTGGTAGGAAGAAACCTGAATAGGATATTCACTAAAAACTCTCCTGGCCTTCTTCCGGGCAAAGGATTTCTTCAGATAACTGAGTATCATGGTTGGGTTGTTGGGGTTTGGAACGAAAATAATGTAAAAACAGGATAAAAGGTAGAAAGGCTCCCAAATAACCACCCCTTTAAGCATCCTCAACCACTTATCAAAACCAATACCCCGGCCCTCCCTAATTCCCCCGTTTTCGTACATTCACCGCTTCAATATTTCATTACATGAGAAAGCTAATTCTATTAGGCACAACCCCTTTGCTGTTATTGACGATTGCATTATCAGCAACAGCCCAAAAAAGAACTTTACGTACGACCAGTTATTTAAAAATGCGGCTTCCAATATTAGCAAGCCCCTCCCTGTTATCCGTGGATGGATAGATGATGAACACTACATTGAATTTCAAAAGGACGCAGATGGCAAGACCAACTTTCTTTCTGTAGAGGTGAAAACCGGCAAATCAAAACCGTATACCGGTGCTGTACCTGCCGAAGCGCGTCAACAGGCCAGTCCTGCCATCGGCATTACTGATGCGCGTAACGTCACTACCTCACCCGATGGCAAATGGGTGGCGTATACCCGTAAGGACAATAACCTCTATGCCATGGAACTGGCTACTAAAAATGTAACGCAGATCTCCAAGGACGGGTCTGAAAACATCAAGAATGGTTATGCTTCCTGGGTGTATTTTGAAGAGATACTGGGCCGCGCCAGCCGCTACAAAGCGTTCTGGTGGAGCCGGATAGCAAGCATGTATGCTATATGCGCTTCGACGATAGCCAGGTACCTGTATTCCCTATCTATGTATTAGATGGGCAGGATGGTTACCTGGAGAATGAGCACTATCCTAAAGCCGGTGAAAAACCCCGAAGTGAAAGTAGGTATTGCCACTATCGAAAATGGCACTACTGTATGGGCCGACTTCAACCCCAAGGATGATCAATATTTTGGCGCCCCCTATTGGACACCTGAAGGGCAGCTTTGGGTACAATGGATGAACCGCGGACAGGATAACCTGGCCATTTACAATATCGACTTTACTACCGGCGTCAAAAAAGAAGTATATACCGAGCAGCAAAAAACATGGATTGACCTGGATGAAGCGAGCCGCATAGAATTTCTTTCAGCCGGCAAAGGTTTTATCCTGAAAAGTGATAAGGATGGTTGGGAAAACCTGTATTACCATGATGCCTCTGGCAAGCTGATCAACCAAGTGACTACAGGCAGTCTTTGGGGCACTTCCATTACCCGGATTGATGAGAAAGCCAAACTGGTGTACTTCAAGGCACGCAAAGAGAATTCGGCCCGCTTCGATTTTTACAAAGTAGGCCTGGACGGAAAAGGATTAACACGCCTAAGCTTTGGCGATTATTCGCATGATCAGATCAACCTGTCGCCCAATGGTAAATATTTTATCACTACTTATTCCAATCTCTCCACTCCTAGCACAATGGCCCTGGCCGATGCCAAAGGCAAACTGATCCGTATATTGGGAGATAGCAAGGGCAATGATTTTGATGCCTATGCCATACCCAAAACAGAAATGGTAAGGGTAAAATCGGGCGATGGCGTATTTGAACTGCCTGTAACGATTACTTACCCCATCAACTTTGATCCCAATAAAAATACCCTGTACTCATCAGCATTTACGGTGGCCCCAATGCCGGTACGGTATACGACCGCTGGCGGCCTGCCGGTGGCGCTACACAATGGTGGGCACAGGAAGGCATGATACAGGTGGCTTTCGATAACCGCAGCAGTGGTCACTTTGGAAAAGTGGGATTAAACTATATCCACCGTCAATTGGGTAAATGGGAAATAGAAGATTATATGACCTGCGGTAAATGGTTGCGCCAACAAACCTGGGTAGATACCAACAAAGTAGCCATGACCGGCGGCAGCTTTGGCGGTTATATGACCTGCATGGCACTTACCTATGGTGCAGACGTATTTACTTATGGTATTGCCAACGCCTCGGTTACCGACTGGCAGTTCTATGATACACACTATACCGAGCGATTTATGGATACACCCAAGGAAAACCCTGAAGGATATAAGAACACCGCGGTGGCTACTTATGCCGATCAATACAAGGGCTTATTGCGCATTGTACATGGTACATCCGACGATAATGTGCACATGCAAAACAGCTTTACCCTTATTGATAAGCTGCAGAACCTGGGTAAACATTTTGAGTTGATGGTATATCCCAGCGAAAGGCATGGTATTGGTGGCAACAATATGAAGAAAGGGCAGCATAACCGCAATGAAGCCTATGCTTTCTGGTACAAAAACCTGCTGGGCAAACCCATGCCCGCCGTATTTACTATCAGCAGCCCCGATACCGGCAGAAGAGGATTCTAAGCCTGTAAATATACTTTGAGCTAAAAAAGGGATTGTCTATTGACAGTCCCTTTTTTATTATGCCCCGATACAAAGGATTCAGAATTGGATGTTGTTTAGTTAAATCTGCCCAGTAAGCTGGGCCGCTCTGCAGTGCTGCATACACCGGGCGGCAGAGCTCCTCACCTTTTCGCCCGGCAAAAACTTACTTAACTACACGGTATTGATTGATGATTGCGCCCGCAATTGAGCGGAACCGATTCACGATTCAACCCCTTAATCCAACAGCTCAATGGAAAAACCATCGCCGCTTGCTGCGCATACATCACTTTTGTAACAGTGACCAACCATAAAAATTATGATGTCTCCAACACCCTATACAATGATCACAGGCGCCAGCGCCGGACTGGGAAAGGAATTTGCTATCCAGTGCGCAAAAGCCGGTATGAACCTCATCCTGATAGCCCTGCCCGGAACCAATACCAGGGACCTGGCAGCCAACCTCATAAGTAATTTTGCCATCCATGTACAGGTCTTTGAATTTGACCTTACCGATGGCCTTAAACTTAAAAAGCAGCTGGAGCATATTGCGGCCCATTACCGGGTCAATTTCCTGATCAATAATGCCGGTATTGGAGGCACTGCCGGCATCATGGAAACATCTGCAGAAAGAATAGACCAGATCATACAATTGAATGTACGTAGTACGGTGATGATCACCCACCTGCTGATCCCCCATTTATTGAACAATGAGCGCAGTTATATCATGAATATTTCCAGTATGGCAGCTTTTACCCCCATAGCCTATAAAACGGTTTATCCCGCTTCCAAAGCATTCATATCCTCTTTTTCGCATGGGTTGCGGGAAGAATTATCAGGCACTGGTCTCTCTATCAGCGTGGTGTACCCTGGCCCCATTATGACCAATTCCAATACCACCCGCCGCGTAATCAGTCAGGGCCTAAAAGGTAAAATGGGCTTACTGCCCACATCGGCCATTGCCCGTATAGCCCTTCGTAAAACCCTGGCCGGCTATCCTACCATCATACCTGGCCTCATGAATAAACTCAACCATGTACTAATGACCCTCCTTCCCCTGGAACTAAAACTAAAGATCGTTTCGCGCGAGGTTAGAAAAGAAATGCAATACCAGGCTCTCTAAATGATCCCTATGAAAAAGGTTCTAATTACAGGCGCCAATGGATTCCTGGGCATTAACCTTGCCCGGGAATTTTTCAAGCTCGGCTATTTTATTAAAATATTCGTGCGGCCCGGCGCCGACCTGCGCGGCCCGGCCCGGCAACCCGTTGAAATAAGCTATGGCCGCATTGACCATCCCGAACAGGTAAGCCAGGCGGTGCAAGGATGCAATATCGTTATTCATGCCGCTTCCATTACCGATCAATGGGGCATTGGTTTTGAAGAATATGAAAGGATCAATTTTAAAGGTACCCGGAATATTGTAGAAGCCTGCCTGCTGCACCGGGTTGAAAAGTTGATCCACGTAAGTACGGCCAATACCATTGAACCAGGTACTAAAAAACAACCAGCTACTGAGCTGAATGGGTTTTCCCTTTTCAAGGCCAATTCGGGCTACATCAATACCAAGTACCTGGCCCAGCAATATGTACTGGAACAGGTACAGGCCCGGCATTTACCTGCCATTGTAGTAAATCCTACCTTTATCATTGGTCCCCATGACCTCAAACCCAGCTCGGGCAAACTATTGTTATATGGATTGAATAAAAAGCTGCTCTTGTACCCGCCGGGTGGTAAGAACTTTGTGTATGTGCAGGATGTTTGTCAGGGTATTATCAATGCCCTGGCCATTGGAAAAACCGGCAGCTGCTATTTGTTAGCAGGGCACAATTTAACCTATGGCGAGTTTTTCAGGCTACTCAACACCATTTCAAAAGCAAGGCCGGTGATGATTCAAATACCCGCCCTGCTGCTGAAATTGGCAGGTATGATGGGTTCACTGAAAGGCATGGTCACCGGCAAAGCAGGTAAGCTCACTTATTCCGGTGCCTGGCTATTATGCCTGGACAATTATTATTCGGGCAAAAATCGGAAACAGAATTGCTGGTTCAATATACCCCTATGAAAACCGCCCTTGCGCAGGCATGGGCCTGGTTTAAAGAAAATAAGTATTGTTGAGTAATGTCTGGTTGAGTTTATCGAAACCGCCTAGGACGTGGCTCAGGTTGATAATCATTAAAAACAGGACATCAACAATGGATTTTAAACACCGCGAACAAGTATTCAATAGCCGGCCGCTCCGCTACCTGTTCCGCATACTGGTACTCTACCTGTTCAGTGTTATCTTCAAATCATTCGACCTCACCTTCATTCGAGACCTGGGCACTTTCAATATCCGCTCACAGGTTTTTAGCTTTTTTTACATCCTCCTTGGCCTCCTGGTATGGGAGGGTGCGGTAGTACTTACAAAATACATTGAAAAACGTACGGTAACCATCCAACTCACCGGCAGGTTATTGATCCTTTGCGGCAGCCTTATCCTGTATGGCTTATTGGCGGCTTTTGCCTTTGGCTTTGTGTATGGCCTTACTGATATACTGTTCTTTAACCGCCACGAAGCCTGGCAAAGCTTTACCAGCATCAGCTACAATATGCTTGCCGGCACTTTCCTGTTCTATATGATGATACTGGCCTTCAACGGCATTGTATTTTATTACAAAGGCCGGAAAGAATACCAGGTACAAACCGAACGGTTGATGCGCGAAAATATCCAGGCCAAATACGATGCCCTTCGCAACCAGATCGACCCCCATTTCTTTTTCAACTCCCTAAGTGTTTTAACCAACCTGGTATATAAAAGTGCCGACCTGTCGGCCGATTATATTACCCAACTGGCCAAGATCTACCGGTATATCCTTGACAAGAAATTTGAGAACCTGGTATCCATACAAACCGAATTGGATTTCCTGGAGTCTTATCTTTTTCTAATCGGCATTCGCCACCAAAACAGCATACAATTCAGTGCCGAGGTAGACGAGCGGGCACGAACCAAAGGCATGATACCTCCTGCCACCCTGCAGATGCTTATCGAAAACGCTATTAAACACAATCGCTTCTCTGTAAATGAACCGCTGGTGATCAGTGTAAAAAGTGAAGCTGGTTTTTTATTGATCAGGAATGCCATGAGGAAGAAATTACATCCTGAAAACTCTTCCGGCATCGGACTGGAGAATATCCGCAAGCGCTATGAACTGTCCAGCGGTCAGGCCATCACCGTTACCCAATCGGAAGAGGTGTTTACGGTTAAAATCCCTATAATTGAGCAACTATGAAAGTAGCCATATTTGAAGATGAAGTGCACAACTCGGAAAGGCTCATACAGCTTTTAAAACAATGTGACCCCACCATTGAAGTGGTGGCGGTTATTGACTCTGTAGAAGGCGGTATAAAATGGATGGAACAACACAATACGGCCGATCTGATGATGATGGACATCCAGCTTTCTGATGGCAATTGCTTTGAAATATTCAAACAGGCCAATGTAAAAACGCCCATCATATTTACCACTGCATACGACAATTTTGCGCTGCAGGCCTTCAAGGTCAATAGCATCGACTATTTAATGAAACCGATAGATGCAAAGGAGTTAAAGAATGCATTGGCCAAATACCAGCAGTTTAAACCTGTGGAGCAGCAAACGATCAATATTGCCTCCATTGCCGAAGAGTTCATGAAGAGAGAGTACCCGCTTTATCGGCCGGCTGAACAATCAGCTTATCTATGTGAAGGCCAGGGATATTGCTTACCTGCAATTTATTAAGGGGTTACCTATGCTACTACCAATAATAACCAGAAGCTGCCTTTGGATTATTCATTAGACCAGGTAGAAAAGTTATTGGACAGGCATTTGTTCTTTCGCATCAACCGCCAGTACATCGTTCATATTGATGCCATCCGCAAGATACTTACGTATTACAACAGCCGGCTTATTTTACAACTGCATCCCGATGCAGGCGCCGATGTGATCATCAGTCGCGAACGCGTAGCCGATTTCAGGGGTTGGCTCGAAGGCCGCCCTGCCAGTTGATATAATCCGAAAAGTCAGCAAAGTCCGAAAGTCGGTAAGTAATACAATAATAGTATTCCTGTTTTTGTTCTGGTCTTTCCGACTTCCGGTCTTCCGGACTCCCGGTCCCGCCTCCCAATCTCATCATCACCTACGGTATATAAACGAAAAAGGTCGCTTTTCAGCAACCTGTTTTGTAGGCTATTTAAGTTAAGAAACTATTATTTATTCATCATCTGCTTGGCCTCGATGCTCAAGGTAGCATGCGGTACTGCCCTCAACCGGGCCTTATCGATCAGCTTACCTGTCACACGGCAAATACCGTATGTCTTATTCTCAATACGCATCATCGCCTTTTCCAAGTGATCAATGTAATTGATCTGGCGACTGGCCATTTGTGCTAACTGCTCCCGTTCCATACTCATGCTACCATCTTCCATGGTCATGTAACGGTTTTCAGTTTCATCTCCACCCATTTCATCTTTGCGGGTGATCAAGCCCTGCAGATAAGAAAGTTCTTTCTTAGCCTGGTCCAGTTTTTTTGAATCAGTTCTCTGAATTCTCCTAATTCGGCATCGCTGTAACGCATGGTTGGTCCTGTTTGAATGTTTTCTGGTTGATCCAATACGGATTTCGTGAAATCAGGTTCGTATTTACGAACTGTTTTTGTTTTGATCTCAGGTATTACCACCTTGACTGGTTTGGCTGGCACAGCCGGCTTTTTAGGCGGCGGTGGAGGCGGAACCGGTTCGGGTTTCTTTACTTCTTCCTTCGGTGGGGCTTCGGGTTTTTCTCCACTTTCACGGGTTCAGGGACAGGTTTTTCACCAATGGCTTGGGTTCGGGTTTCACAACCGCTTTTACAGCAGGTTTAGCGGCCACAACAGCTTTAGAAGCCGGTTTTTCTCCGGAACAGCTTTACCACTCGATTTTGTAGGTTTCGGCGCCGGCTTTGCAGGCTTTACTGCGGCCTTGGGAGCGGGCTTACTAACTTTACCAGCAGGCTTGGCAACAGGCTTTTTAGCCGGCGCTGCCTTCTTAGGTGCAATCGTTTTTTTGCTGGCTTAGCTGCTTTCTTCTTCGTTGCCATACTGTTAGGCTTTTTTGTAACGAACACTTTTAGTGAAATATCGTTGACCTCAATTTCAGTGCCATTGGGCAATTCAGATACCAATTCCAGCGTATCTGCCAAAATTTCGGCGCAAATATAATTATTAAACTGGGCTATAGATTGTTTCAGATCCTGGTTATCGGTTACCTGCACTGCTATTCTGTCAGTCAATTCATAGCCGTTGTCTTTACGAATCTTTTGAATGCGATTAACCAATTCGCGGGCATTGCCTTCGTTGATCAACTCAGGGGTTACGGTTACATCGAGTGCTACGGTCAGAGAGTCTTTATTGGCTACCATCCAGCCGGGTATGTCCTCGCTGGCGATCTCCACTTCATTAACCTGTAATATTAAGGGTTCGTTATCAATAAACAATGAAATAGACCCTTCTTTTTCTAACAGGGCTATATCTTCCTGTGTAAAACCGGCCAAAGCGGCAGCTACCGCCTTCATTTTACCTCCCAGCTTCTTACCCAGGGCTGTATAGTTGGGCTTGATCTTCTTTTTAATGAATCCCGTATCCTCGGTGAGATACTGAATCTCTTTCACATTTACTTCGCTCTTGATCAGGTCTTCAACCCGGCCAATCTGTTCTTTCACGGCTGGATTAAATACCGGTATCATCACTTTTGCAGCGGCTGTCTCACTTTGAACCTGGATGTCTTCCGAAGCGATAAAACGAGTGACGAAATGTCCTGCGCCAGCTGCATCCGCTCCTCCAAACCACTGTCTACAGCCCCTTCATTGGCCTTTGGGAACGATACATGGTGCACCGATTGCTCCTGGTATCGGCCGGTTACCGCATTGAGGTTCCTGAACAACATATCGCTAAAGAAAGGTGAAATAGGCGCCACCAACCGGGCCACGGTTTCCAGGCACTCATACAGCGTTTGGTAAGCGCAGATCTTGTCCTGCTCATACTCCCCTTTCCAGAACCGCCTGCGGCAAAGACGCACGTACCAATTGCTAAGATGCTCATCCACAAACTCTTCAATCAACCTTCCAGCCTGGGTAGGCTCATAATCATCCATGTATTCCCCTACCTTCTTGATCAGCGTATTCAACGAAGAAAGGATCCAGCGATCAATTTCCGGACGTTGCTCCAGCGGTACATAGGCCTCCTTAAAGGCAAAACCGTCCACATTGGAGTATAAGGCAAAGAACTGATATGTATTGTACAGGGTACCAAAGAACTTACGTTGCACCTCCTTGATCCCTTCCAGGTCAAATTTCAGGTTATCCCAGGGCGAAGCATTTGTGATCAGGTACCAACGGGTAGCATCGGCCCCAAACTGCTCGATCGTCTTGAATGGATCGATCACATTACCCAGGCGCTTGCTCATCTTATTGCCATTCTTATCCAATACCAGTCCATTCGATACACAGGTCTTATATGCTACATTTTCGTACAATAAAGACGATATGGCATGTAGGGTATAGAACCAACCGCGGGTTTGGTCAACCCCTCGGCAATGAAATCGGCCGGATAACTTTGGTCAAAAGGCGCCTTGAAAGGGCGTGGATCGCCTGCCGCCAGTTTATCATAATCCAGGCCCCATTGTGCATAAGGCATCGCACCGCTGTCAAACCATACGTCGATCAGATCGGGCACCCGCTTCATCGGCTTACCCGATGCACTTACCAACACAATCTCATCCACATAAGGTTTGTGCAGGTCAAGGATGCCCTCATGCAGGTAGTGCTTATTAACATCTCCACCCAGCACTTCATTGGCCTTCTTGATAGCTGCATTCAGTTCACTGATCGAACCAATACAAACAACCTCCTGACCATCTTCTGTATGCCATATCGGCAAGGTGTACCCCAGAAGCGGCTACGGCTCAGGTTCCAATCCACCATATTCTCCAACCAGTTGCCAAAGCGGCCTTCGCCGGTTGATTTCGGTTTCCAGTTAATCGTTTTATTCAATTCCACCATCCGGTCTTTGAGCGCTGTGGTCTTGATAAACCAGGCATCCAGCGGATAATACAATACCGGCTTATCCGTACGCCAGCAATGCGGATAATTGTGCTCGTATTTTTCTATTTTAAAAGCACGATTCTCTTTCTTCAGCTTTACACAGATGTCTACATTCACATCCACATAAGCCGGATCGTCTTTATAATTCTTCACATACCGGTTGCTGAACTCACCCAGGCCATCCACAAACTTGCCCTGCTTATCAACCAGCACCAACTTATCCCGCTTGCCGTATTCATTAATCCCTGTAAAATAGCCAATGCGATACTTGGTACCTACCCGGTAGTCGTCCGCACCAAAATCGGGCGCCGTATGCACGATACCTGTACCATCTTCCGTAGTCACAAAGTCCCCCACCAATACTTGGAAAGGGTTGACATTGGGCATGCTGAAATTGATAGACTCCAATGAATTCGCTTCAAAAGGCAGCAACTGCTCATAATGAGCCCCTTCTAATTGCGCCCCTTGAACTCTGCCAGTATTTGCCAGGGTAATAATTTATCACCTTCCTTATAAGCGCTGAAATCCGCATTCTCCCCTTCGGGTTTGAAATACTTGCCCACCAGGTCCTTGGCCAGTACCACATTGATGGGCAGGTGCGTATACGGATTGAAAGTTTTTACCAGCACATAATTGATATTGCCACCCACCGTCAACCCCAGGTTGGAAGGCAGCGTCCAGGGAGTGGTCGTCCATGCCATGAAGAACACCTCGGGCTGTTCACCCACAGCTTTAAACAAAAATTCCGCCTTCGCATCCCTTACCGCTTTGAACATAGCCACTGCCGAAGTATCCTTCACCACCTTATAAGTGCCGGGCATATTCAGCTCATGCGAACTTAAACCCGTACCGGCGGCAGGAGAGTAGGGCTGAATGCTGACGCTCTCGTACAACAATCCTTTTTTATACAGGGTGCTCAATATCCACCACAGCGTTTCAACATACTTGTTGTCAAAAGTGATATACGGATCATTGAGGTCAACCCAATAGCCCATCATACGGGTAATATCATCCCATTTATCCTTGTACCGCAATACCGCTTCCCGGCATTTCTGGTTGTATTCCTCTACAGAGATCTTTTTACCAATATCTTCTTTTGTAATGCCAAGTTCCTTTTCCACGCCCAATTCAATAGGAAGACCATGTGTATCCCAGCCACCCTTGCGCTTAACCTGGAAACCCTGCATCGTTTTATAACGGCATACCAGGTCCTTCAGCGTACGGCTAATTACGTGGTGAATGCCAGGCATTCCATTGGCGCTCGGCGGCCCTTCATAAAACACAAAAGGGGTAGCTCCCTCCCTTACTGATACACTCTTTTCAAAAGCCTGCTGCTCATTCCACAAAGCCAGTATTTCCTGCTCCATGGCAGGTAAATTCAAATGCGAAAACTCTCGGTATTTGGACGACATAATAATTATAGCCTAAGCCAGGTAAAAATTGTAGTTAAAAAGTGTGCAAAGTTACAGAAATATACCTATATAGGGTCTCCCTCCCGACGGCAACCTGCCTCCTGACAACAAAACTCTTCAATCCATTTTAAAATAAACACATACAATATCGCTTGAGAGAAGTGCCGCGCTATTTTAGGTCAAGGCAGCATATGAATTCCATAACAGGAAGCTTCTATTTTGTTCTGCCCAAAATCAGGCTAAACAGGGACCAAAGACGGACCAAACAGGGACCAAACTCGGACAAAAGACGGACTAAAGGCAGGTAAGACAGGGACGAAAGAGGGACTGAAAGTCTGTTTAATCCCTCTATGGAGATACTTTATTGATAATTTATTTCGCCTGTTTTTCGGTCAAAACCTGCCCCAGTACCATTTCCGCCAGGAACCGAAACAATTTCCTACTTAATTCGCCCGCATTAACCGCCTTCCGGATTTCCTGCTCACCTTGTAAACCTATCCACCAGTCAACCCACTTCCCATGAGCATCATTTAGCGATGCAATCAGTGTTCTAAAATCTGCGAAATCTGCCTTCGTAACCTGTTTCATCTGCGATGCTAAATCTGCCGCCTCAGCGATTAATCCGGCACTCTTTTGGTATCTTTAAATTGACCAGACTAACATGAAAAAACTGCACCCGTTATACCTGTTGGCAGTCCTAACCTTATCCTGCTTCCACGCCGCCCGGGCTGATACTTTTGTAGTAACCAGCGCCCTGGCTACGGGTGCCGGCAGTTTAAGAGAGGCTATTGAAAAAGGCCAATGCCAACGGCACTGCCGTTACTGACTATATCACCTTCGACCTTCCTACCCGACGGGGCCAGCAACTATCTTACTCAATCCCAACACGCCGCTGCCCACCCTCACTTCCAACATTATCATTAATGGCAGTTCGCAACCCGGCAATAAACTCGGTGTTACCGATGCCAAGGTAGCCGTAGCCATACAAGGCTTTTTTACGGACGATACCAGGTATTACTATATTTTCCAAGCTATTAATGCCACCAACATACAGATCTATGGACTGTTTTTATGGGGACAAGTAGGTAATCGTAGTACGGGCGCCACGCCGCAGCATTTCGATGCCATCCACCTGCGCAACAGCAGTGAAGTGATCATTGGCGCTCCCGGCAAAGGCAACCTCATCAGTGGATGGAAAAAGGCGTCAATGCGGAATATTTCAGGGGAGCGGCTTGTCACCACATCACGGTGCAGTCCAATATCATGGGCTTAAATGTGGACGGTATTTCCACCATCCTATTTCCCGGCCAGCGCCCGGGTGATCCGGATGTACCCGCAACTAATGATCATTGCCTGTATTTTGACAAGGCGACCGACCTATTTATTGGAGGAGAAGATCCTGCCCGGGGTAATATCTTAAATGCCGATAATGAAATATTTTGTGAAGGTCATCCCGACCCTGCCGTCAACGACAGCCTGCTGATCATTAATAATAAATTAGGAATAGATATCAATGATGATATGCTGCCTACGGCCTCCATTACCGGTATTTACATTCAACTTTACAATAAGCAAAATAGCACTACAAGGGCCGATGCAGGCATCATTATCCGGAAGAATTACATTGCCGGCAGATCACGCAATATTGGTATTGGACTCTCGGGTATTGAAAGCTTTTTGCTATTGAACAAAATCTCATTGGCGGAGAAAAGAGGGGTACCATTCCGGAATGCCTCTATTGATTACGGTATCAGTTTAGCAGACTGTGCCATGGGCATTTTAGGCGACAGCGGGCCAGGTAATGAAAACCAAATCCGCTACTGCCGCATAATGGCCGTTTTACTCAACAGCACCTCCGATATTACAGTGCGCCACAACAGCACTTATTGCAATACAAGAGGTCTCTTTATTTATAACTGGCTGGCCGCCAATGGAGCCAGGCCAAGGCCTTTATTACAGTTAACGGACTTAACCAGGCCACGGGTACTATACGGGGTACGGCTCTGCCCAACTCTACCATTGACTTTATGCCGATGATGATTGCCCCAACTGTGAGGGTAAGACCCATCTGGGCCTTGTAACTACTGCGGATGCTACAGGCCAATGGACTTATACCCACGCCGCGCTTACGGGTAAAAGCATTGTAGTTACTGCCACCGATCCAATGGGCGCTACTTCCGAATACTCGACTCCTTTAGCTTATCAAACCAACCTGATCATCAAGCCCGTTACTTGTAATGCGCTGGGCTCCATTTGTGGACTGAAGATCGTTAGTGGCGTCGATTGGGAATGGAGAGATGCAACTGGTGCAGTGGTAGGCCGCGATACTTGTCTTACCAATGTTCCCGCCGGCACCTATACCTTGTGGCTTCCCATTGGATTAGGTACCTGCCAGGAAGAATTCACCTTTACCGTACCACCCAATACCCTCGAAATTGACTCCAGTGCCGGCATTACGATCACTCCGGCACGCTGTAATAAAAACAATGGTGGTATTTGCGGTATCAAAGCCACCGGCGCCCTTAGCTGGTCATGGGAAGATGCAGCCGGTAATACCATCAGTACAGCTGCCTGCCTTTCTAATGTACCACCGGGCACCTATCGTTTTAAAGTGAGTGATGGTTCCTGTGGTAAATACACCCGGTTCTATACCATTGGCAATGTATCGCCGCAAATAGATATTACCGGCCTTCAAACTCAGGCCACTACCTGCAATCAGGCCAATGGTGCTATAACAGGCATTGCACTTAATGATATAAACTTCGCGACTACCCAATGGATCAACGAAAACAGGGATGTGGTAGCTACTACCGCCAACCTGCTGAATGCACCTGCAGGCCGTTATAAATTGATTGTATTAGACAATACAGCGGGTTGCGGCGATTCCACCGCCTGGATTACCGTTGCAGCCACCCCCGCAACGGCCTTAGTTACCACTACCGCCCAGGTAAATCCTGCCTCCTGTGGTCAAGCCAATGGCAGCATATTGAACATTACCACGTCGAATACCACCGGACTGGTAGTAACCTTATGGGTAGATGAAAATGATGTGGTAGTAAGTAATACGCTGAACCTTCAATCAGTAAATGCAGGCAAGTACCGCCTAAAAATAAAAGACAGGAGCAGTTGCGATACAGTAGTATCTGCCGTGTTTGAAATATTTGACAATGGTTCGGTATCACTTGATAGTAGTGCCCTCACCGTTCGTTCCACCGGTTGTACACGGATCAACGGCAGCATCACCGGCATGAAGGTTACCGGCGCCACCAGCTGGCAATGGCATAATGTGAATACCAATCAGGTGGTAGGCAATAGTGAAGAACTAACCAATATGCCGGCAGGCAGCTACCAACTATGGGCTGTTAACAGTACTTTCAATTGCCATGCACAAAGCCATATCTATACAATTGGTATTGCTCTCCCATTGCCCCTGGCAGTAACACAAGCCAATACCAGGGATGCAACCTGCAATCAATCCAATGGCAGTATCCAGATCAACCAGCTAAACAATGACGCGGCTTTATTCAATTTCCGCTGGCTGAAAGATAATATTTCGCCTATTGGTACCAGCCTTTCAATATCCAACCTAAACCCGGCAACTTATTATCTTGTTGCTACCGACACCAACGGATGTGAACAGTCGATCTACAAAAAGCCCTGTTGATGCAACCTTTACCCGCAATGGATGAGCAGGGGGTGGTGACGCAACCCGACAAATGTGGTTTTGGAACCGGTAGTATTTCGGGTATCACAGCTACCAGCGCCGCAGGTTCCCTCCAATTCCAATGGTATAATAATACTGGAGAACAGACGGGCAACCAGGCGGGCCTCACCGGGCAAAAGGCCGGAACCTACCACCTGATTATTACCGACATTAATGGTTGCACATTAAAAAGCAATGATTATGCTATAACACAAGTAGTTAGCCCCCTCCCGCTCCGCGATATGATAATATAACCATCCCCGGCATACAGATGGCACCCTGAAAGTAAAGGATCCCGTGGCTGGTGCTATCTATTCATTGTACCAGGCTACAACCAATACCCTGGTTGAAAAAAAATCAAACAGGCATTTTTACCCTTCCCAAAGTGCCTGAAGATGTGCGTTATTATATTACCTATGAAGCGGGCCCCTGTACCAGCAATCCGGGGCAGGTGAGCATCAAGGTCATAGATATGACCAAATTAGATATCCCTAACACCTTTACACCCAATAATGATGGGATTAATGACGAGTTTCGGATCGGGGTAACCGGGTATTTTAAATTAAATGGCCTGAGGATCTTCAACCGATGGGGACAGTTAGTATTTGAAAGTAAAGACCTCAATTATGTGTGGAATGGGAAAAAAATGGACAATTATTACCAGTGGGTACCTACTATTGGGTAATTGAAGGAATTGATCTGCACGGTAAATTCTTGAGGCAATCGGGCTCTGTTACATTGATTCGTTAAAAATGCATTAAAAGCCTTAACAAACCAGGTGGTATAGAAATAGTTTTTCCCAAAAATTCACGTTTGGCATAATTTATGGAAATATATTCCTCGTTACGATGACGCAGTAATTGCAAATTGATAAGAAGAAATAGGATGGTGATTTTACGGTTCAAAATTTGCAACATATCCTAAGAAATTTTACTGCGACTAATTAAGATATTTGATTTATTTTTATAATGCATTACATGAAAAACCTTTTCTACGGTTTAGGGTTTAGGGGTTAAAAAGGGGAGTATTCCTGCTCCCCTTTCCTTTAAAAACTCTAATGGCGTTGGAAAGGTTTTTCTCATTTATATACCTCCCGGATTTATTTTCCTTACAACTTATTGCTTTTCATTTATTTAATACCCCTTTCATTGGGTATTTTTAATTACTGATACCTTTTATCGACCTGCACAGTAACCTACAACAGGGATCTTATCCCTATTGCGGCCCACCATTTCGCAACTTCCCGACAATGGTGTTGACTTATTTAAACAATACAAGGATCAAATTGAAAGTTGGGTGCGCTAAAATAACATAACTACTTCATTCAGTTTTAGTTACGACCTAATCCCCTGTAGCAAATTCCGGTAACTGTATCGTTATTTTAGTCTGAGAAGTCAGTGGTCAGCGAGGTAAGGTGATAACCTGGCTGATAAAGACATAGGAATGCTCCGTTTGGCTCAAGACCTCTTATCCCGTATGATCTTGTAAATTTTAATGGCACTCATGAGCAGGATCACAAAGAGGATCAATCCTGAAATGCCCCAAACAAAGCTGAGATTTTGTTTTACTACTACCAGCATCACAATGGCTACCAGGAAGATGGTAGCCACCTCATTCCAGATGCGCAGTTGTTGTGAGCTGTATTTAAAAATTCCCTGTTGTTGTTGTTTAAATATTACATGGAGTGAGAAATGATAAGCGTACAACCCAACAACAAAGGCCAGTTTGATCACCAGCCAGGAAGGTGTTACTCCCAATAAATACCAGGTTGTTGAGCCCAGTAATAAGGTCAATATGGCCGATGGCCAGGTAATGCCATACCATAACCGCTTCGTCATCACCCCAAATTGCTCCCGCAAGGCATCCCGCACAGGCTCCGGTTTGGCAGCCGCTTCCGTATTATAAATAAATAACCTTGGTATATAGAACATACCCGCAAACCAGGTAACAATAAAGACAATATGAAGGGCTTTGATGTAGAGATACATATTGTGAGTTGTGCGTAATGCGTTATCAATAGCTATTCACCAAAGAAGAACTGTCCACTTTCTCTATCAACCTTTTGACTGCCTTTATCCATAAAGGATGTGTATTTAAGCATGGCAATAAGGTAAATTCCTCACCGCCGGCATGCAGGAATATTTCCCGGCCTTCTTCGCCCATTTCTTCCAGTGTTTCCAGGCAATCACTTACAAAGGCCGGACAAAGGATCAGCAGCTTTTGATCCCTTCTTTGGGCAATTCGGCCAAACGTACGGCTGTATAGGGTTTCAGCCATTCATCCCTCCCCAAACGGGATTGAAAAGAGAAACTGTATTTGGAAGCCGGGATGTTCAGGGCTTGCGCCACCCGGTTGGTAGTTACAATACACTGATGCCGATAACAGGTTTTATGAGCTTCGGAATCAACAGAACAACAATCTGCCGACTTAAGGCAATGCTGCCCTGTTGCATCACTTTTCTGAACATGCCGCTCAGGAATACCATGATAGCTGAATACTATTTGATCGTATTCTTTATCCAGGTAAGGTTTTATACTTTCGATCAATGCCTCCAGGTAATCGGCATCATCATAAAATGGAGGTACAAATGACAATTTAAATTTGTATTTGCCTTTACGATGGATCTTTTGGCATATTCTACAGCTGTTTCGTAACTCGACATAGCGTAATGGGGATACAGGGGCACCACTACCACCTCTTCCAGGTCGGGCTGCTTTTCCAACAATTCGTCAAAGGCTGTCCAGGGGGCAGGAGTACCATACCGCATGGCCAGTGCCACCGGTTCATCGACCTGTTCCTGCAATGCCTGCTGCAATTGTTTGCTGATCACAATGAGGGGAGAACCTTCCTTGGTCCAGATAGACCGGTAGGCTTTGGCCGATTGAGGAGCCCTGAAAGGAACAATGATCCCCTTTACCAATAAGGCCCTCCATAATAATGGCGTGTCTATCACCCGCCCATCCATCAGGAACTCATCCAGGTATTTACGTAGATCTTTTACTTCGGTAGAATCCGGCGAACCGAGATTCATTAAAACGATACCTCTTTTAGTTGCACTCATACGCATAAAATAGGTTGCAAAAGTAATTCAGTAAGCTGCCCCAACAATTATTTTTTACACTACACAATAACAGCGATATCACATAACATGTTACAAACAATTGTTCACATAAGCTTTATTTTTCACACCCGGAAACGTTTGCACACGGTATTCCCATATGTGAAAACACTGTCCCATGGCCAATTCCGTCAAAAACATCCCAATATGGGTTGATTTAGCTCACCACTTTATGTGATGGGGATCGGGGGTAAAATGACAGTGAAATGACAGATATATTAGGTGATTGACGCTTGCGAAAGTATTTTTGCGGTGTCAATTCTCTGAACCATTTACCTCATGCACGGACATAGTAGTAAAGACATATCGAAGTTTTTTATAGCAGGGATTAACTATAAGAAAACCGATGCAGCGATCAGGGGCCAGTTTGCGATCAGCAATGAACAATATGCCTCCCTCCTTTCCCTCGCACCGACTTATGGTTTACATGAATTATTTGTACTTTCTACCTGTAACCGTACTGAGATCTATGGCTTTGCCGAACAAGCAGGACAACTCATCAGCCTGCTTTGTACCCAAACAGCAGGCGATCAGGATACTTTTTCCCAATTAGCTTATATCAAAAAAGGATCAGCAGCCATTGAGCACCTGTTTTCAGTAGGCGCCGGCCTTGATTCACAGATACTGGGTGATTATGAAATTGTAGGCCAGTTGAAAGTAGCTGTAAAGTTTGCCCGTGAGCTGGGTTTTGTAGGCACCCACCTCGACAGGCTGGTCAATGCCGTACTTCAATCTTCCAAAGCCGTAAAAATCAAACTGCCATTAGCGATGGAACCGTATCAGTTTCCTTTGCAGCAGTACAATACATCAAGCAACAGATCAATAACCTTTCCGGTAAAAAGATCTTGTTGCTGGGCATCGGTAAAATAGGACGCAGTACCTGTAAAAACCTGGTTGATTACCTTGGCACAAAGGATATCACCCTGATCAACCGCACGGCAGATAAAGCAGCTGAGCTAGCCAATGAACTGGGCCTGTATCATGCCTCCATTGATCAATTGCCCCAATACATCGACCAATCTGATATTATACTGGTGGCCACCAATGCGGCACACCCTACCATATTAAAATCGCACCTCGAAGGCAAGACAGACAAACTGATCATCGATCTGTCAATACCCTATAATGTAGAGATAGCTGCTCAGATTTACCCAATGTACATTTGGTAAATGTAGATGAACTGTCAAAACTGAAGGACGAGACACTGCAGAAGCGTGAAGCGGAAGTTCCCAAAGCCAGGCTTATCATTGATGAGCATATGGTTGAGTTCATGGACTGGTTCGAAATGCGTAAGCATGTACCAGTATTGAAGGCCGTAAAAACCAAATTACAGGAAATCCAGGCATTCCCTCCCTACTTACAGGGCCTTTCTCCCGTTTCAACAACCTTCACTATCGACGCTGATGCAAAAATCCAGCGCGTGATCAATGGCATGGCTTCCAAGATGCGCCAGGTAAACCAACGCGGCTGCTATTATATTGAAGCCATCAACGAGTTTATTGCCACGGGTTCTAACTAATTTTGTTGCATGAAACAAGCGATACGCATCGGCACCAGGGAAAGTCAACTGGCCGTGTGGCAGGCTATGCAGGTAAAAGAACTACTGGCCGGTCAAAACATAGCAGCCGAACTGGTTTATATTAAAAGTGAAGGTGATATTGACCTTAAAACACCCCTCTATGAGATGGGGGTACAAGGCATCTTTACCCGCAGCCTGGACATTGCCCTGCTCAATAACCGAATCGATATTGCCGTACATTCCATGAAGGATGTGCCTACCCAATTACCCAAGGGTATTATACCCGCCGCCGCCCTGAAAAGAGCTTCCTGGAAAGACCTCCTGGTATACAAAGGCGAGTGGCAAGCGGTAAGTGCCAAGCTAGGGTATGCTAATGGACAATGGACGGTCTCCGGCTCACCACTCACAATAGCCACTTCCAGTATTCGCCGCAAAGCACAATGGCTTAACCGCTATCCTGGACATACTATTGAAAACCTGCGCGGTAATGTAAATACCCGCCTGGCCAAAGTAGCCAATAGCAACTGGCAGGGAGCCATCTTCGCAGCGGCAGGCCTGGAAAGAATTAACCTCCGCCCCGAACAATCCATTGAATTGATTGGATGTTACCGGCACCCGCCCAAGGCGCCATTATGGTAGTATGCCGGGAAGAAGATCAGGATATGGCAGCCAGTTGCCAGGCCTTTAATGATGAGGATACAGCCATCTGTACCCGGATAGAACGCGATTTCCTGCGTACCCTGCTGGGTGGATGTTCTACCCCAATCAGTGCCCTGGCCGAAATAAAACATGAGCAAATTTACTTCCAGGGGAATATCCTTTCCATAGATGGCCAACAAAAAGTAAGCATAGAAAAACAATAACCCGTGATGCAGCTACGGGTGCAGGAAACACATTTGCCAAAGAATTATTGGCTAATGGCGGGCAGGCTATTGCAAACAGTATTCAGAAAACAGGTACCACGCACTAATATATGACCCGGCACACCATACTCAGCACTAAAATAATTGAACCAGCTCTTAAGATAGAGATGGAACAAAAAGGCGTTGTAGTATTGGAAGAAGCTTTTATTACCATCAAGCCGGTGATTTCCATGAGCAAGTACGAAGAGATATGGCCCTGGCTGATCAAAGCCGGCGATACTGCTGTGGTATTTACCAGCCAGTATGCCGTGAATACCGTAGATAAATACCTGCATGGTGGCGACGCATTTTATAGCCCGGAACAATGGATGGCATTTTGCCTGAACGGCACTACAAAAGAGCAGGTTGTTCAACTGTTGTCTGAAGAACAAATAATTGACACTGCCCCCAACGCAACAGAACTGGCGGCAAAGATCATTGCCAATGGTCAATTCAAACAAGTGGTATTCTTTTGTGGCAACCAACGCATGGGCACCATACCCAACCTGTTAAAAGAAGCTGACATTGAAGTGGTAGAAATAGTAGTATATGAAAACATCGCTACGCCCATTAGGATCAACGATGCTTTCGACGCCGCCTTATTCTTTAGTCCGAGTTCAGTAAAGAGCTTCTTTTCGATCAACACCTTACCTGATAATGCAGCCTGTTTTGCCATTGGTTCCACCACAGCAACAGCCATTAGCAACTATACCGGCAATAAGGTAATAACCAGCGAAGAACCCACGCAGGAAGCTATATTGAATACCGCATGGCGTTACCTTCAACAAATTGATTAATATAAATAGATAGAACAAATAAAATGACATCATCCACACAGAACACAGCCGCCCATACCAGTAGCACAACGCTGCAAAATGACCTCATCTTACGCACGTTGCGTGGAGAACAAACCGAACGTACCCCTGTATGGATGATGCGCCAGGCAGGCCGCTATTTGCCCGACTATATCAAACTGCGTGAAAAGTATTCTTTCTTTGAACGCTGTGAAACACCTGAATTAGCAACAGAGATCACCCTTCAGCCAATTGACCAGGTAGGTGTAGATGCAGCCATTATCTTCTCCGACATCCTGGTAATTCCCAAGGCCATGGGCCTGGAAGTACAGCTGCTGGAAGGCAAAGGCCCTTTTTTACCTGATCCTATCAGGCAGGTCAGTGACCTCAACAGGATACATATCCCCGACGTGCAGAAGTCACTCGGGTATGTTTTTGACGCCCTTCGCCTCACTAAAAAGAACTGAATGGCCGCGTACCTCTTATTGGCTTTGCCGGCGCTCCCTGACCCTTCTCTGCTATATGGTACAAGGCAAAGGCTCCAAAACTTTTGATGATGCCAAGGCATTCTGTTACACCCAGCCTAAAGCCGCCCATCGCCTTTACAAATGATCACCGACACAACAATTGCTTATTTAAAAGAACAAGTAAAAGCCGGTGCCGATGTGATTCAAATATTTGATAGCTGGGGAGGGTTATTGGGCCCTGTTGATTTTGAAAACATCTCTCTTCGTTATATTCGCCAGATCGTAGCAGCGCTTAAGGATGAAGTGCTCACCATCGTATTTGCCAAAGGCGCCTGGCATTCCCTGGAAGGCATGGCGGCCACCGGCGCTCATGGCTTAGGTATCGACTGGTGCATCACGCCTGCAATGGCCAGGCAGCTGGCTGGGAAGAAGGTAGTATTGCAAGGTAATTTTGATCCCGCCAAACTCTTATCCCCCATCCCTGTTATTGAACAGGAGGTTACCCAAATGCTGCAAGCCTTTGGCCCCCATGGGCATATTGCCAACCTGGGACATGGCATTTTACCCAACGTTCCGGTAGAGCATGCAAAAGCGTTTGTGAACACGGTAAAGAATTACCGTCACCAGTCCTGACCAAAAACATCGTCCTATAAAAGTATTGTAATGCGACTGACTGACTTATTCTGGCCCTCTTACAATTTCATTTATCATGAGCACAGAACAGATATCAAGTCCCCTATTAAAGAAAACTGGATCAATTATATCCATGATCTGCAAAACCGCATTTGCAAAGCTGTTGAGCAGGCTGATGGACAAGCCGCCTTTAAAGAAGATAAATGGGATCGTCCGGAAGGTGGGGGTGGAAAACCAGGGTTATTGCAGGTGGTAACGTTTTTGAAAAAGGCGGCGTTAATACCTCCATTGTATATGGACCGGTAACTGATCTCATGCGTACGCAATTAAAAATAGATGGTGATAACTGGTTTGCGTGTGGATTGTCATTGGTACTGCATCCCGGCAATCCCTTTGTCCCCACTGTACATTGTAATTACCGCATGTTTGAATTGTATGATGCCAACCATAAAGTAATTGACCGTTGGTTTGGTGGAGGCACAGATCTAACCCCTTATTATTTATTTGAAGAAGACGCCATAGATTTTCACCGCACGTATAAGGAAGTCTGTGACCAATTTGACGCTGCCCTGTACGGGAAGTTCAAGAAAGAATGCGATGAATATTTTGTAAATAAACACCGCAACAACGAACGCAGGGGCATTGGCGGCATATTCTATGACTATCAGCGTCCGGCAGTAAACCAGGAAACCGATTATTGGATGACCTTTGGTAAGGCCTGTGGTGATGCTTTTATACCCGCCTATGTACCGATTGTGGAAAAGAGAAAACTACCCCCTACACAGCTGACCATAAATACTGGCAGGAGATACGCCGGGGCAGGTATACAGAATTTAACCTGGTACATGACAGAGGCACTATCTTTGGGCTCAAGACCAACGGCCGTATTGAAAGCATCCTGATGAGCCTGCCCCCTACCGTTCGGTTTGATTACAATTACCAACCGGAGCCGGGAACAGAAGAATATAAGTTGCAGCAGGTATGCCTACAACCGGTAAACTGGATATAATAATGGTTGCCTGCGGGAAGCAGCGAGCCTTAAAATTAATCGTATGTATCTACAAAGAAGAAACAGGATATTACGGCAATCACCAGCCATCCGATCACTGGTAGCTGAAACCATATTGACCCCTAATGATTTTATTGTTCCCTTATTCATTGATGAAGGGACCAATGTGAAGCTAGAGATCCCCTCCATGCCGGGCTATTACCGCCAGAGCCTGGATAACACTGTGAAAGAGGTAAAGGAATTGTGGAATATGGGATTGAAAAGTGTATTGCTCTTTATTAAATGCAAGGATGAACTGAAAGACAATAAAGGAACAGAAGCGCTCAACCCCCAGGGATTAATGCAAAGAAGCATCAGGGCTATTAAAGACGCTTGCCCGGAGATGTTGGTGATGACAGATGTAGCCCTGATCCTTTTTTCTTCTTATGGCCATGATGGTATTGTGGAAGGTACAGAGATCGTTAATGACGCCACTGTAGAAGTATTGGCCGCCATGAGTGTAAGCCATGCCCAGGCAGGAGCCGACTTTGTGGCGCCCAGTGATATGATGGATGGTCGTATCAGCGCCATCCGTAGTGCGCTGGAAGAAAACGGCTTTACCCAAACAGGCATTATGAGCTATAGTGCTAAATATGCCTCTTGCTTTTATGGCCCTTTCCGTGATGCATTGATTCAGCCCCAGGATTTGGCGATAAAAAGACCTATCAAATGGATTATGCCAATCGCCTGGAGGCCATTAAAGAAACCCTGATGGACGTTCAAGAAGGCGCTGATATTGTGATGGTAAAGCCTGCACTGGCCTATCTGGATATTATCCGGGAAGTGAAGAACAGCGTTGATGTACCGGTGAGTGCTTATAATATTAGTGGCGAGTATGCCATGATCAAGGCTGCCGCCAAAATGGGTTGGTTGAATGAAGAGAAAGCCATCCTGGAAACACTTACAGCCATTAAACGCGCCGGCGCCGACCTGATAGCTACCTACTTTGCGAAGGACGCGGTGAAGCTCATTTCATAAATAATAAAAGAAAAGGTTGCTGTCCACCAGCGATGTGGCAGTATTAACCATTCACTATTTACAAACAAGGTATGTACGAAACAAGCCAATCTTTATTCCAGCGTGCGCAGCAATCTATTCCCGGCGGTGTTAACTCGCCCGTAAGGGCTTTTAAGAGTGTAGGCGGCACTCCATTATTTATATCAAAAGCAAAAGGCGCTTATCTGTATGATGCAGATGGCAATCAGTATATTGATTATATCGCTTCCTGGGGTCCTATGATCCTGGGGCATGCTTATGAACCAGTTATAAAGGCTATCCAGAAGCAAGCTGTTTATTCTACCTCCTATGGAGCTCCTACTGAACTGGAAATCAAGATGGCTGAACTGATCAAAAGCATGGTACCCAATGTAGACCTGATCCGTATGGTAAGCAGTGGTACGGAAGCCTGCATGAGTGCTATCCGAGTTGCCCGTGGCTATACCGGGCGAAATAAGATCATTAAGTTTGAAGGCTGCTACCATGGCCATGCCGATTCATTCCTGGTAAAAGCAGGCAGTGGAGTAGCCACTTTCAATATTCAAACTGTACCGGGTGTTACGGCTGGCGTAGCAGCAGACACCCTTACCTGCGCTTATAATGACCTGGCAGCCGTTGAAAAACTGGTAGAGGAAAACAAACAACAAGTTGCCGCTATCATTATTGAACCCGTAGCAGGCAATATGGGCTGTATTTTACCAGCGCCTGACTTTCTGAAAGGGCTTAGAAAAATTTGCGATGCCGAAGGTATCCTCTTCATCTTCGACGAAGTGATGACCGGTTTCCGGCTTGCTAAAGGGGGTGCACAGGAAAGATTGGGCATTGATGCCGACCTCGTTACTTATGGAAAGGTAATTGGTGCGGGTATGCCGGTAGGAGCATTTGGCGGGAAGAAACAATTCATGGAAGTCGTTTCTCCCTTAGGCAATGTATACCAGGCAGGAACTTTAAGTGGTAATCCCATAGCAATGATTGCCGGTTACACTTTACTTAGTGTTCTAAATGAACAACCGCAATTATTACAAGAAATTGAAGACAAAACGCTTTATCTCAAAAACGGACTTGATAAAACACTGGCGGATTCCGGCACTCCGTATGTCATCAATCAACTGGGGTCAATGATCAGTATACATTTCAGTGATCATCCGGTAACTGATTTCGCTACTGCAGCAGCTGCCAACAATCAACTATTTAATAAATTCTTTCATGCCATGCTGAAAAGAGGGGTATACCTGCCTCCTTCGGCATATGAAAGTTGGTTCTTAAATAATGCCCTTACCCAGGAAGACCTTGATGCTACAATAAAAGCTACCAAAGAAAGCCTGGACGAGATCTTATAACAATAATTGCTACAGGGAAGCATTTAATATTTTGCCTGAATCAAGAAGGGATTTAACGCCATCCATCAGGGAGGGAGAGGTGCGTAATGCATCCAGATGACGTTCATGGTGCAGATCGGTTCCCAGCAAGTCGATGTATTTCTTTTTAACCAGGTATTGTGCCAGCTCATTAGGTATTTTACCATAATAGCCAGTGAACGATAACAGGTTAAGTTGAAAATAGCAGCCTGCTTCTTTCAATTCATCATACCAACCTTTCTGGGAAACGAGGTAACTGTATCGCTCGGGGTGAGCCAAAATAGGCTTATAGCCTTTTATCTGAAGTTCAAATAACAGTTCTTTAAGGTTCCTGGGTGGGGCTACGAATGAAAATTCCACCAGAACCCAGTTATCTTTCACAGTAAGCAGGGGAATATTTTTGTTTAATAGCCCTTCAAAATGATCATCCAGGAAGTACTCCGCAGCTGCCTTTAAGGGTACATTCAATCCTTCCTGTTGTATTGCCCCTTGTAAAACTCCATGAGCGTTGGAAATGCTGTTTACATCATTCTGATGTACGTCCCACATGATATGGGGAGTAGTAATAAATTGCCGGTAGCCCAATTGCTGCAACCCCTTTATCAACATAAGAGAAGTTGCCTCATCGGGGCTACCGTCATCAATTCCTGGTAACAGGTGCGAATGCATATCTGTTCCCAGGTCACTTAGGTCAACGTTAACAGAACTCTTTTTTTTTTGAAAATAGAGAACATGCTGTGGCAGTGTCTATTTTTATGCCAAACTTATTGCACTACAAGCTCTGCCTTCACAAAATCTTTATATACCTCTTCGATTCCTTCCCGTAATTCTATACTTGCCTTCCAACCCATCTTATTCAGCTTCGTTACATCCATCAATTTGCGAGGTGTGCCATCAGGCTTACTGAGGTCATGTATTATTTCCCCGGAATAGCCAACAATATCTTTAACCATTAGGGCCAGGTCTTTGATTGTTATATCTTCTCCAACGCCAACATTTATCGGCCCTTCCTCATTAAACTGCTGCATCAGAAAATAGCAAGCACTTGCCATGTCATCTGCATGCATAAATTCCCTTCGCGGACTGCCTGTTCCCCACATCACTACTGATGGCTCATTTTTCAACTTCGCCTCATGGAATTTCCGGATCAGGGCTGGCAGAACATGTGAGTTATTCAGGTCGTAATTGTCATTGGGGCCGTATAAATTCGTAGGCATCACCGAAATGAAATTACAGCCGTACTGCGCTCTATAAGCATCACACATTTTAATACCCGCAATTTTTGCAATGGCATAGGGCTCATTGGTCGCTTCCAGTAAACCCGTTAACAGGTACTCTTCTTTTAAAGGCTGAGGAGCCAGCTTAGGATAGATACAGGATGATCCAAGGAACATGAGTTTTTAACCCCCTGCACATAAGATGCATGGATTACATTGTTCTGGACCATTAGGTTACTATAAATAAACTCCGCCCGGTAACTATTATTAGCTTGTATGCCGCCTACCTTAGCTGCTGCAAGAAAAACATAGTCTGGCTTTTCCTGTGCAAAAAAATCGTCGACCGCTTGTTGGTTCCGCAAATCCAATTCTGCTGACGTACGCGATACCAGATTGTTAAACCCCTCTGCCTTCAGTTTTCTTGTAATAGCAGACCCAACCATGCCCCGGTGACCGGCTACATATATCTTATCTGATTTATTCATGAGGTGCAAAAACTTATAATAATTTGTAAAATTAGTTAATTATTATTCAAATTGATTGCGCACATAATAGCCTGAATCCTTCAGCAATACTTCTTTCCGGAATAACTCGACATCATTGGCTACCATTTCCTTAACTAGCCCTGCCAGGTCATATTTAGGCTTCCATCCCAATTGTGTTTGCGATTTGGTAGGATCACCTATCAACAGATCTACTTCCGTAGGACGATAATAGCGGGCATCAACTGCCACCACTTCTTTTCCTATCGCAACCTTAAAATCAGGGTTTTTACAGGCAGTAACGATACCCACTTCCTTTTCATCCTTTCCTTTAAACTCTACTTCAATTCCTACCTCATTAAAGGCCATCCGTACAAATTCACGAACGGGAGTGGTAACACCAGTAGCAATCACATAATCTTCCGGATTAGGCTGCTGCAAGATCAGATACATTGCTTCTACATAATCCTTTGCATGCCCCCAGTCACGTTTTGCATCCAGGTTACCCAGGTAAATCTTGTCTTGCAGTCCCAACGCAATCTTTGATACGCCACGCGTGATCTTACGGGTTACAAAAGTTTCACCGCGCAGTGGCGATTCGTGATTAAACAGGATGCCATTTACCGCATACATTCCGTAAGCTTCGCGATAGTTAACCGTGATCCAGTAAGCATACATCTTAGCTACTGCATAAGGAGAACGGGGGTAAAAAGGCGTTCTTTCAGACTGGGGTATTTCTTGCACTTTCCCATATAATTCAGAAGTAGATGCCTGATAGATCTTGGTCTTCTTGGTCATACCCAGCAAGCGTACAGCCTCCAGGATGCGCAGGGTACCAATACCATCAGCATTGGCAGTATATTCAGGCGTTTCAAAGCTCACAGCCACATGGCTCATGGCCGCCAGGTTATAAATTTCATCCGGTTGTGTTTCCTGGATGATCCGTATTAAATTGGTAGAATCAGTTAGATCACCATAATGCAATTTCAGTTGCACATTCTTCTCGTGCGGATCCTGGTACAGGTGATCAATACGTTCGGTATTGAACAGCGAGCTTCTACGCTTAATACCATGAACGATGTATCCCTTCTTCAATAGCAAATCAGTTAAGTAAGCTCCATCCTGTCCGGTTACGCCGGTAATTAATGCAACTTTTGGCATAGTGTTTATCTGGTTATAAATTGAATAATTTTACGCATGGGTTTGAGCCAGGTCGTAAAAAAATGGTTTGAGATCATTCATGGCCCAGGCCTTTCTATCTTCCCGGTTGGCCCTAAGCCTGTTCTTCAATGATGCATTGCTCATTCCTCCTGAACGCATTTTTACCAGAACATTGGGAATATAGCTTGCACTGGCATTGTTTCGCACCAGAATGCGCAGCATCATTTCATAATCGGCTGCAGATCGTAAATCAGTGTTGAAAAGTCCTACCTCATCATAAATCTTCCGGCGTACGAAGAAAGCAGGATGCGGGGGCATCCAACCATAATAAAAATATCTCCTCTTGTACTGCCCACTCTTCCAATTACGGGTGACAACATAAACGTCATTTTTCTTAACATATTGCAGATCACCGTATACAACATCAACTAAAGGGTCATTAAATGCCGTCATAACCTGGGATATGACCCCTTGATTATCATAAAAGTCGTCCGAGTTCAGGATACCCACTACCTCACCGGTGGCCAACCTTACCCCCTTATTCATCGCATCATAGATACCCATATCCTTTTCTGAAACTACCTGGGCTACATGGGGAAATTCTTTCACAATGTCCAGGGTATTGTCTATTGACAAACCATCCACTATAATATGCTCGATAGGGTGGTAGCCTTGACAGGCAACACTTTCAAGCGTGTCACGTACCGTGGAGGCGCTATTATAAGTGGCCGTAATAATGGTAATTTTCATATTAACCATTCCGGGTAATCACACAATTTTCCAACACCAGCATATCCATATTGGTACGCAGGAAGCATTCAAGGCATTTTCAGGCGAGTTTACAATAGGTTCATTTTCATTGAATGAAGTATTTAGCAAAATGGGCACACCCGTTTTTTGCGGAAAGCCTCAATCAATTCATAATAGCGGGGCGTTACCGCCCGGTCCACAGTTTGTAGCCGCCCTGTGCCATCCACATGGGTAACGGCAGGTATAGCAGCATGCTTTTCTGGCTTGATGGGAAACACTTTCTCCATAAAGGTACATCATCCGATACCTCAAAGTATTCCGAGACATACTCCTTTAATATGGAAGGGGCAAATGGCCTGAAACTTTCCCGGCGTTTGATCTTTGAATTCAAGAGTTCTTTGGCATCCACCCTGCGGGGATCAGCCAGGATTGAACGGGCACCCAATGCCCTCGGCCCAAATTCTGCCCGCCCATTAAACCAGCCCACTACACCGGCATCAATCAGCCGACTGGCTACCTTTTCATACAACTCTTCATCAGTATATCGTGTGTACTGAATATTCCTGGATTGCAGGTAAGCTTCAATACTTTCGTTCGAAAACCTGCTTCCTGTATAAGCCGACCAGATGGGATTTGCCCTTGGCTGGTGCAATAAATGATTATGAACATACAGGGCAGCTCCCATAGATATACCAGCATCATGGCCCGCCGAAGGGATATAGACCTGCTTAAAACTTGTCTTTCGGGTAATCTTGCCATTAGCTACTGAATTTTGAGCTACCCCGCCAGCGATACATACAGCCGGAAGGCCAGTTCGCTTTTTCAAATGTTCTAATAGGTGAAAAATTAACTCTTCAGTAATCCGCTGTATGGAGGCAGCAAGATCCTTATGATATTGAGAGAGTGGTTCCTCTTTTTTACGAACAGCCCCAAACTTTTCCTCCATATAAGGAGAAAACAGTGGCGCCACTACGGGAATATGATCATCACCATAAGACACGATACCCTGTTTAGCCGACCTGAAATATTTCAGGTTCAGCGTAAATAGTCCATTATTATTAAAAAGCAAGACATCTCTTAGCTTGTCTACATACTTAGGTTCACCATAAGGCGCTAATCCCATTACTTTGTATTCATCTCCATAGTGCGGGAAACCAAGTAGTTGGGTAAAAGCTGTATAAAAAGGCCAACAGAATGCGGAAAGTCAATAGAGTCGATAACTTCTATTTTATTGCCTCTACCAACACCAATCATGGTAGTGGTAAAATCGCCTGATCCATCAATCGACAATAAGGCAGCTTCTTCAAAGGGGGAGGCAAAAAGGCTGAAGCCAGGTGACTACGATGGTGTTCTACCTGATGTATTTTGCCTTTTATCACAGATCTATCCAGGCTATTGTCCAGTGTGAGGAATTCATCTTCCAGCGTAGATACCTTACGGGCATTTTTAAGCCTGTCTACAACAGCATTCCAACCACCTCCTGGGTTCTTAAGTAAGAACATTATTTTATTTCGCAGTTTGGCGTAAGGGTCCCGGCCGATAGCTATATGATCTACCTCTGCCAAGGTGATGCCAGCTTCCTGAAGACAAAATTGAACTGCCATGGAAGGAAACCCTGCCCAGTGTTTAATCCGCCGGAAACGTTCTTCTTCTGTAGCTGCAATCATGATCCCATCCTTAAAAATTGCTGCGGAAGAATCCGCATGATAGGCATTAATTCCAAGTATATACATCGCTCAGTTAAATAGCTTTTGATAAATTATTTTTAGTTCCTCATTATTGATCGTCTGCTGAACATGCTGCCAGGCGCCCAACGACCATTGATCATATTCTACCTGCCCAAAATCAGCCGCCACCTGCATGGCCTTAATAAACTGTTGTGGCTCTTGCAATGAAAGATCCCATCCTGCATGACCAGCCTGTAAGTTCCTCCAGGGTGTTTGATCACTAATCAAAGCAGGCTTCCCACTCGCAAGGGCTTCAAAAATAGCATGCCCAAAGTTTTCACCCCGGGTAGGGAGGCCAAAAATATGATGTTCAGCAATAATAGGGGCCAATTTATTATTGGGGATCTCACCTCTGAAATCCACCCGGAGATTTCGGGACAATGCAGCTGCCATTGCCCGGCATCGTGCAGCAAAATCTTTGTCCTCTTCATTCCCTACTACTGTGAGAATAATATTTCCTGTTACTTGCCGGAGACATTCCAATAAGAAATCAAGGTTTTTGATGGGATGCAAGCGACCTATAAAAATGATCCTCAACTCACCAGGCATTTTCGAAAGGCTTCCGGGATAAGGCGGGATATAGCCTGGCCAATTTGGTGCCAATACGTTTTTAGTGGCGCGGCCAAATATGTTACTGATATCTGTAAATTCAGTTAAGTCCGTTGCTTGGAAGTCAATATGTCTTTGGAATCCGAAGAGTTTGAAAGCAATCAGGTATACCTTCTTTTTCAATGATTTAAACTGGAGGGCGCTTTTACGCAACATACCGCGAGGTGCCAGTACCACCTTTGTTTTCCATTTTTTTCGCCTGCTGATCAATAGCGGGTATATCGTAAAATACCTCGAAAACATACTGTTGAGATAAATTACGGCAGGGTTCAGATCACTCAAGACGTTGGAAATGGTTTGTATATTGAGATGGTCGGGTGAGCAGTAAAAGACTTTTACCTTTTCATCATAGGTCAACCATTCATTTACCTGAATACCCTGGTATGCGGAATCAGACCCCAAATCCCTATCGCCAGTAAAAACATATACATCATAATCATGCTGCATATGCCTTACAAAATTCACGGCAGAACGGATTGGCCCGCCCGCCTTATAACCCGGGTCGAACCAGTCTATACATACTACTATGGTTTTTCGCACGATCTTTACTTAAATAACATTATTAGAAGTCATTCTTCTCCATCCAATAGGCCAATACTACAAATAACCACAGTTCCATCCACCGTACTTCCGGATCCCCTTCTTAAAGCGTGCCCAATAATCCATCAGCGCCTTTCCTTGTATAAAATCACGTTCTGCTATCCGCCTCAGACGCTGATCGCAAAAATCATGCAACTCGCCCTTCATCCATACTGCCCAAGGGAATAAAAACCCTTGCTTACGGCGATGTACAATTTCAGGAGGTAAAATCCCTTGCAGCGAATCCACCAACAGGCTCTTAGGAGTGTGCGGGAACTTCAAACCATCAGAAACGCCCAATACATAAGTTACCAGGTCATGGTCGAAGAAAGGCTCCCTTACTTCCAAGGATACCGCCATACTCATTTGGTCGGTATCTTTCAATAATGTATGTTGTGTATACCCGAGGTATTCGGCTATCGAGACCTGACTTAAAGCCGGGAATTTTTCAAAACCTCCATTCAGCGCCAACAGATTACTTTCAAGTGCTGTGGTTCCCTCACCCAGATGAGTTAATTTTGATAATAAGGAAGGAGCAAAAATTCTCCTGAACTCTGGATAGAAAGCGTTTATAGAGCAAGTCGAAGCTCTCAACAATTGCTGAACCCTACCGACCTTGTTGGAACCTTTAAGTGATAAAGCCCCAGCAGCCAACTTCCTTGCCCAGCCCATAGTTCCCCATACTCCGTTATATTTCTTCAACTGTAGGTATTGCCGGAAAAATGGATACCCGGCAAACAATTCATCCCCACCCACTCCCGATAATGCTACCGTAAGCCCGCTTTGCCGGATGGCCTTCGATACTACATACGTATTTACACCATCTCCACTAGGCGTATCCATCGCATCCAAAGCATTGGTAAGTTCATCCAGGAATACCGATGGCTTTAACAAAACCTGGTTATGGTGTGTATTGAATTTTCTGGCTACTTGTGCCGCATACTCCGATTCATCGAATTCTTTTTCACTGAAACCTATGGTAAAAGTATTGGGCCGTGATTTACTTACTTCGGCCATCAATCCTACAACTGCGCTGGAATCTATTCCTCCAGACAAAAAAGCACCTATAGGCACATCACTCACCAGACGTCGCTCCACAGAATTTCTGAGTAATTCCCGAATACGTTTCAATACCTGCTCCCGATCTCCATAGTTTTCTTCGGAGACTACAGCAGTAATGTCCCAATACTTCTTTGTAACAGCTTGTGTATCACGGATGGTAATACAAGAACCGGCATCCAGTTGCTGAATACCATCAATAACAGATAAAGGAAAGCCGACGGACTGATAACTAAGAAATTCCCTTACTGCAGCTGTATTGATCTTTTTAGGAACCAGGCGGCTGGCAAGTAGCCCCCTGATCTCAGATGCAAAAAGAAAAATTCATCGTTGATATAATAGTAAACCGGTTTTACCCCCATGCGGTCTCGAGCTATAAATAACTCCTGCGTTAAAGTATCCCAGATAGCAAAGGCAAACATGCCTTTTAGGTAAGTAAGGCTATCGATACCCCATTTTATATAGGCAGCCAGCAATACTTCGGTATCCCCATTGGTAGTAAATGGATAATCGGTCAGGCGATCTTTGATTTCCTGATAATTATATATCTCTCCATTAAAAACAATCCGATAACGACCAGTATGGTCTGCAAATGGTTGATTAGCTGCGTCTGATAAATCGATAATGGAGAGTCTACGATGCCCCAATGCTAACCGGTCATGGACGTAATCATTATGTGCATCAGGTCCCCTGTGGGCCATAGCATCTGTCATCTTTTTAATCAGGGTCTGATCCGCAACAGGATGCTTAAAATAAAGAATACCGGCAATGCCGCACATACAATAAAAAGAAGTTTAAGAGTAAAAGCTAAAGAAATAAAGAGAAACTATAACTACTCCATGTGACCAATAGCTTAATAATCGATTAATCCAACAATTGGCACGAGTAGTCGGAACGGCAAAAATAAAATGATAGTATTGAGTGGTCAGCTCATTGATTGAACCTGAATGGCAGCCTGATCGACCTGGGAATTCGTTTCCCTTATAGGAATTAGGGCCTTGCGCCTGCCCTTAATAAGCATGTTTATTGAGAACAAAATCACCAGGAAATAAGCACCAAGGGTAATATTGAATAAAACCTTGTATTTGTTTAGGCCCAGACTCCGAAGAGAATAATTATCTGTTTTTCTTTGCCCATTGTCCAATACATAATGTTTTTTATCAAAGGCATCACAACGGGAATCTTATCCCAATTGGTATAACGTGCCCCTTCGTACCTGTAAGCCATGTTATAATTAGCAGGTAGTTGCTGCTGGTAATAACTCCAGTTATTTTTAACGTCATTAAAACCAGCCAGTTGGCCATTGAGCCTTCTAAAATAAACATTACTTAAGGGATCCAGCACAACCCAACCATAGGAAGCTTTTGCTTCAACAATAATGTGCCCCGCACTTTGACCCTTTACCGTCATTTGGGGAATACGCACATCTACATTCATTTCACGTAATAGCCGCGCAAGTACATAAGCATGGCTACCACAGGCTCCTTGAGCAGTCATTAGATCAACACTAACCGGCTGAATATAACTAGCCTTAACTCCATCAACATGATTTTTTCAAATACAGCCAGGCGTCTTTCCCCAGATCATGCACCAGGTGCAAACTTCTTACAAGGATGCTATCTTCGGAATTTACTGATGATGAATTGGCAGAAGTCGTAGGATTATGAATATAGGTAGCTATTGAGGAAAAAGGTTCTTTTCGTATTGCTTTTCTGTATAGAAATAGATCAGCAATGCCAATAAAAACCCATTTAGGAAAACAAGTAAATATTTTACTCTTTGAGTAAAGAATGACTGTGGCCGGATTGTGCGTCGAATTAGATTCATAAGATAGCGACATTGAGCATAAGGGATTCCATGTCGGTATCGGATTCAGAGGGAGCATACCTGCATTCTTGAATATTATCTTATATACTGATTTCCACAATATTATAGATAGAAATATTACAAAAGTAGGTAGCCGTTGCATATTACTAAAAATCAGGAGTATTGGATCAACTTGGAAATTAAAATGCTATTAAATAAGGATTTTACACTTTAAATAAAAGGTTAATTCTTCGCTAGTTTATTATACTGCCCCAAATATTTTTCTGCGATAACTGCTGCTTCATATTGTTTTACATTTTTAAAACCATTTTGAACAAGGTCTTCCCGGTAAGCCCTATCGCTTATCACTTGCTTTATGCCCTTTCTAATCGACCCTACGTCGAAGGGGTCCACTAAACAGGCACCTTGACCGGCCACTTCTTTCATGGGACTTATGTTACTAGTGACTACTACACGTCCTGATTTTTGGGCTTCAATGATCGGCAACCCAAATCCTTCATAAGTAGAGGGGAATAAGACCATATCGGCATTCGCGTAAACATCAGCCAGCACTTGTTCAGATAATCCACTTAATTGTTGAAAAGAAATACCCGCATTAACCAATGAAAGTCTTTTTCATTTCGTCCAATTGACCAATTATAACTAGCTGGCAAGGAATGCCTTGCAGAGCAGCTATAACCTTTTCAAGGTTTTTATTGGGAGTAGATCCAATGAACAGGAGAACTGGTCGAGAAGTATTAAAGTCTCTTTTTAAATAATAAAACTGATCTCCGACAGGATTAGGTACGACTACTACCTTATCAGGAATACATCCGGTGAATTTTATTATCTCGTCCCGTGACTTATCAGAAATGGTAGTAATCAATCGGCAATGCCGCACTGGTAATTTAAGAAAAACCAAGTCAATAACCAGCGTTTGAAGCCGCTAGTATTGTAAAGAAAAACACAATCATGAATGGTGAGGATCGTTTTCTTACCAGGTGTGCACAAAGCAAGATAGTGAACGTCACCTGTTATATGATATACTTCTGAAGTTACTTTTCGGATAACATTGAAGTTCTGCACTATATTCCAAAGAGTTAATCGTGAATGCTTAGCATACACATGATTTATGCTTACTTGCTTATTTAGTATAGAAGCTATTTGCCGGAAAATTTTCTCAATGCTAAAATAGCCTTCTCGCGGTTTTCTGTAAATAAAACTAATTCTCATACTCTCCATTAAATCACCTTACCGATGCAATATGGTTGGGGTACATGGGGTCAAATGCCTTATTGTATTGCAGGTTTAATGAATGATTTTTTGCTATTTTTTTGCTTTTCAATCCCAAACCACCCAGGCAGTAACTTGTACAATAACCATATAAAGAAAGCAGACTTAACCAGCGAATTAAGTATTTGCAATGTATCCGTTTCACCAGAATAAGTAATTTGGTAAAACAGAACAGGGATCCAACAAATCAATAATGGAATTCTTTTACTGATTGTAAATACCAACTTGTAAGACCACCGGATAAAAATTCCTAATAGAAACATAAATAGTATTCCTCCAACAACTCCAAAACTACCATACGCTTCTCCTAAAGGCCCAATATTGGTAGACCATCCTTTGATGGAATAACCAGCATAATATTTCATGTTAAACTTTCCTCCAGCCTCCGGTTTATCTGGCCATAAAAAACGAGGGACAATTGAAGCTGCCATTACCTTAAATAGATTATTTCCATTATCGTAGGGTTGGTAGGACGGTATCCTCCGCATAACAAGCGCAACGTTAAACCCCTGATTAGTTCTAATATAGGTGTTGAATACAGCGCGTTCTTCAAACAGTAAATCACCATTTTTGATCGTCTCCATAAAAATGTCAGTAAAAAGTGCAACCCGATTACCTGTATACACCGATTTCCAAACATACTTCCGATATGATCCTTTAACAGCTTGTAACACTAGCATTAGTCCAACAGCAACTACTAAAATTATTACATTCTTTAGGAAGGACCTTTTTCAGAAACAATAAAAAAAGAATAGAGGGTTATGCTCATGTAAGCCACAATAGTAAACATACCAGAGCCCAGAGCAACACTAATGATATAAAATATAAATCCTATGATAATTATCTTTTTATACCTGAATGATGGGGCAAAATAAACATACAGCAATCCGGCAAAGGATGCAAAAAGAATAAAGTGACAAAGAATTGCAATCCACCAGGCAAAAAAACAGCAACCGTATTCATGACCATTCCAACAGCCATTAAATAGATGCCTAGAGTTTTTTTATTCCCAAGAACCTGCCTGATCTTTTAAACGACTCCTGAAGTATTTTTGCCTTCATCAATCGATTCTTTTATCCCTAGTGGCCATGTTAGTGTCAGACAGAAAAGGGAAATAGCAGGTAGTGTATAACCAAAATAAACTTCTTGTTTAACGGGCATATATTTTGACCATATGCGTGCCAGGTTATTGTCAGAAGTAAAATAAATGTACCCAACCAGGGGCATTACCAAACAAGTAAATACGTATAAAATTGATGTAGACTCTCTGAACACAATTCCCTTGCCAGTTTTATCGATGATCATTATCAATAAAACTACAAAAAGAGCAAGTATCAGATTGCGATACCAATCAGTTACTAGTGAAAGTACACTGATAAGCAGTATAAGAATACTGTAAATATACCGGCTATTGATCTTCATTTTAGGAGAAGTAATAGGTGATTTAGTTACAAGTTACATATTGAATTGTGCTTGATTTTGGGGCAAAAACTAGTCGACAATCTGGTTTACAGGAACATAGCCAATCTTTGCAAACCTTCGATTAAATATAGTCCATCCCCTCAAGTGTACTATGTAATATCCAAGAACTTAGATACCAAGGGCAAAACATGACTCTCAAAATAATAATCATTTTGCTTTGGCAGGTATTGAGGTTTTCGGGCCCCGGGTACAACTTCTGAAAAATTCAATTTTTGAAAATCTACCTTCAGAACCTCTGGATAAGTTTTACAGGTCATATAACTTTCACACCCTTTCATTTCCTTCGGGAACCATACATCCAGCCCTAATGCCAGATATTCAAATACTTTATTGGGAGCATTGTAAACATAATTAAGTATATGCCCTTTATACAAAACAATGCCGATATCGTATTTCGGCAACAATTCTGGTAAAGCATCGTATTCAACACTTCCATGAAAATAAATATTGGGCGCTTTGAAGCTGTCAAAAAAGGTCAATACTTCAGGGGTAAAATTGTCGGAATAAATATCCCAATAATAATCATTGGGCTTCTCTGCAATAAACCTTGCAAATGCTTCTACATACATTGTATCAAGGCTCATCGCTCCAACATATACAAATCTTAATTTATCTTGACTTTGCTTGGCGCTCTTTTCGGATCGCTGACTCCAACTTTGAGGAGGATAATTAGGTATTGCCTGAATTTTTTGAGGTGCAGCTTTACCTATGTCATTCCTAAATAATTCTGCCCGGTAGGTATTTGTATGGGAAACCCAAGTTGCTTTCTTGTATATTGTTTTTCCAGGTAATGTAGCCAACGTCCGACAATCATACCTTGCTTATACTCAATTGGGGAGGTATATTCATGATAATGGATAAATAGCTCACATTTTTTATCATACCAGTTCTTATAGAAACATGGCGCGCCAGCAGACAATGACTCATAATACAATATTTTTTGAGGTTTATGAGCACGCAGTAATGAGAAAGCTTTTGTCTGAAATCTGGTATAAAAAAAAGGCGATCAATCCGATTAAGGCCTTCTTTCATCTTCCCCACTCGATGAATAGTAACGCCCTCAACCTCTAGAAGTTTTTTTCCATTATCAGCTTCTGTAGAAATGACCTGCAATTGCAGGCCATCAATCTGTAACCCAGCAATATAACGAAGCATATTGATCACAGGCGGATACTTTTCTAATGGCTGGAAATGAACAATAGCTAGTTTAATCATGTATTACTTCTTTCAACGCTTCTAACGCCTGCAACGCCCTATCGTGATAACTATACCCTGATTGAACACAGCGAGCTTGCGCATTACTTCTTATTTCCCGCGCTTGTTCCGCTGTTAAAGACAAAAGCTTTTCGATAGTAGTAATACATTCTGAAATTCCTTTATACAGGAATATTTCTTTCCAGGAGCAAAAAAGTCGATGTTCTGGTGTATCAGGTGCCAATTGAATACCTCCAATACCCGGCACTTCAAAACTTCGCATGTTATGGGATTCAAGGTTATGCACCCGCATTATATTTAGTTGAATCCGATAGCGATACAAGACTTTCCAAAAATCATTACTATATACGGGAGGGAAGATAGAAATACCATTGTGCGACACAAACCTCTCCCAATGATTTCCAAATAAATCTATCTCCACACCTCTTTCGGCCAACTCTTGAATCTGAATTGCTCTTTCTTTGTCAGGATTGCCCAATAGACAGCATTTAATTACTTCCTTTTGTTCCTGGCATTGCTCTTTGAATACCAGATGGCAACTCGTATCCGAAGGGTAAATAAGCAACCTTGCTTTGAAAACGTTCTTCTAGCTCTTTCTTTATGGCAAAATTATATGTAAAATGAAGATCATACAGGCCTATAGAATTAGTAACATTGCTATTCCCGCTGCCCTTCCCGGTAAATATGAAAGGATTGTCGGGGTTATAGTTAATCAATTTAATTGATTGCTTCCTGGCCCATTCCAAAGAAGAAGGGAGGATTTCCATTCCCTTAAAAACCCATATTATATCAGGCTTAAACGCTTTTACCTTTTGCTTAAACTGTTGATTAATTTTTTGGGTTATCATAGACAACCCAGACTTAAATAAGACCTTATTAATTATGGAAGATTGGTAATAGGCATAAAAACACTTTGAGCTGGAAATTTCTCTACATGAATATGAGCATTTAGTAAATGTGTTTCATAAAACCTTTCAATGGAATATACCTCATCAGACCCTACAATTAAAACTTTCATACTTTCATTTGTTTTTTACAAAAACAACATCGGCCCAAGCAATATTTCCTTTCCCGTAAATAGGGCTATATATATCCTGCAAAGTATACCCATACTGAAAAAGCAGTTTTGAAACATCATGAAACAAAGGTTGCTTTTCGTATTGCTCAATAAAATATACTTCAGAATAGATCAGTGATATTTTACCTTCTTTTAATAAATTACGCGCTCCATGTAATGCATTAAACTCTCCGCCCTGAATGTCCATTTTAAGGATATCGACTTTATCAATCTTCTTCGACTCACAAAACTCGTCTAATGTCAAAGACTCAACTTCAATTTGATTGAGGTTTTCTACTTGCTTATCGGAAGATAACCCTGTATTCTGTGGCTTTAACAAGGAATTCGTATCCACGTTTTTATTTACATAAAATGTTTTTGTCTTATTATTTTCGGCCACAGCCTTTTGATAACAAGAAATCTTAGAATTTTCACTAAACCTCTGTTGCAATATTAAATAGGAATCTGGGAATGGTTCAAATGCATAAATAGACGCTTCCGGAAATGCCTTACTATATGTTTGTGTAACATCACCCCGGTTGGCACCAACATCAAGAATAACGTTCACATTTGCTCCTAACAATTCCTTTTTGACTGAAAATACATCCTTTTGAATTCATTTTTAGCCAATGCCTGTAAATATCCAGTGCCGTGAATCTCAACACCAAATTTGTGCAAGAATTTATTTAACGTCCGCTTCATATCAAAGTTGTGAATAGTACCCAAAATCGTCAGCGCAGCTAATAATCAACCTTTCGATCTAATTAAGAGGGCAGGTCCTTAATATATTTCACAAGGGATTCATTGCTTTCTTCCAGGGGGCCTTCATAAAAACCATCAGGTCTAAGTTTTAAATTCCTTAGACTTGGATGCACAATCACTGGCACATCAGATAGAAAGCCTGCCCAATAACTAAATGTACTACTAGCTGAAGTTATTATGATTTTACTTCTACTCAAAACCAGCATATCCACTATATCTGGATTGCCTTCCATTATCTTTATATTCTGTAGAGCAAGAAGTCCTTCAAGCTCATGACGGTAACCATCAGTTACAATAGTTACAGGCAATTGAGCACCATTTATCTTCCTGATAAGATTAATCATATCAATAAAATATGATTCAGGTGTTCGTACAGCGCCAACTTTATTAAAATCCTCACCAGCTTTCAATTCCCTAAAATCGCCCATCCGAATGTGGAGACCAATTGCCGGCGAACCCAAATCGTTTAACTTTGAAATAACATGTGGGCTTAACATTAATGATAATTCTCTTTTATTAATGTACGCGCGTCCCGTATATGTTCAAAAAAATCGGACCAATGTGGAATCTCCTTAAACCTAATTACTTTATATCCTTCCAAGGCCGACTTCTCACTTTCAAATGAGGGCTCATCTAAAATTCCCGTACCCGAACCCAGCTTTTCCCTTATACGATACCAGAAATGATCATTACTATTTCGGAAGTACCCAAAATATAATCGTTTTACTCTTTCCCTTCGTATCCAGGGGCCAATAGAGAATTTATCCCACCCTCTAACTACTAAAGGAAAATCATTTTTTTGGGCAAAAGCGCAAGCTCTTGCCCAAACCAGTAACCTGTTTCCTAAACCAGCTCTAGGTAATTCCGCAAGCACATAGTGCTTATACATTTTCAGAGGCCTTTAATAGGTCAGTTAATACTCCAGAGTGAGATTGTTTTTGAAATTGCATAGCTATTTTGTGTGAATACTCACTCATTACTTTCACCATATCAGGGGTCAAACACATTTTTTTAATTGTATCAGCCAATAACCTAATATCTCCAAAAGGATATACAAATCCATTTTTACCATGTTGCACATCATCGGTTTCTCCATAACTTCCGCACCTATTGCTAATAACAACCGGGGACCCCATATAAATAGCCTCACTAATGGCTATTGAATGTGGTTCGATTTCGGCTGGGTGTGTGTAAAAATCAGCCGCTGCGTAATAAGCCGGAAGCTCTTCGATGGTCACAAAGCCTGTAAAATGCACCTTACTATCCTTCAATAAAGCAGCTTTGCTTCGTAACTCATTCTCACAATCTCCCGATCCAATGATAAACAAGTGGAGGCAAATACCCTCTTCCTCCAACATTTGCATAGCTTCAATAATATGAACTTGGTTTTTCCAGGAGACCAGTTTACCTACAACAGCTGTAACAATTTCATTAGTGCCAATATTGTAGCGATGTCTGATTCGCTGCCTCAAAGTCGCCCGTTGACGAAAGCTTGTTTCATAATTATATACGTCAATAGGAAAATGCATTCGTATAATTTTCTTATCGGGTACGCCATAGGAACGGTAAAATCCTTCATTTGCATCGCCTACCGACAAAAAAATGGATCGGAGAAAAATAGAGTCGTATAAAAGGATACTTTAGTAACTCTTTCAGCCAGGTACGCTGTTGCCGCTTTTCGCTATCAGAAATATAAGCCATTTTCACCTTGTTCTTCCTTGCCCAGGAATGAGCTCTCTGTTGCAATTTTTGAAAATACCCATATGTAATGATAATTGCAGGTTGATATGCCTCAAGAGCAGAATCCAATGATGGTGCATCTAGGTTCTTGTCTGGCTGTAACGCCACATCACCATTTAAAAAAATATGATCAAATTCTTCAAGTTGAAGATTTCCCCAGGATATTTCTTTTTTAAAATTCGGATCTACATATTTTTTAAGGCCTAAAGCTGAAGCAAAAAAACTTTACAATGCAAATCTGGATGCCTTGAAAAGCTTACATATTGCGGACAGAAATGCTGAATAGGATGAGATACAACTACTGCTATTCTTATCTTACTTTGCATTAAGGATTGTTTCAATTCTTTCAATTTGCCTTTTATAGGTATTATCCCGTGCGAATGATACTCGTTGTGCTTGCTTAGTGCTGCTATTATATTGTTGTAATCTTTCTATTACTTGCTTGAACAAACCTGGCAAGGTTTGATTATTGTCTCGTTCTGGTATCATCTCTATCAAGCCAGGATACTGCTGGTAAGTTGTAACGTTATTGGAAATAATAACTTTACCAGTACTTAAATATTCAATTATTTTATGATAATTAGTCCCTTTACTCTGATCTTTTTGTACATCATAACAAATCAGAAATGCATCCATGTTGTTAATAGCTTTCGCTAAGAACGCAGGCGGTACAGGTCCGTGTAAAATAATATTCTTCAATTGCTTCAGCGTAGAGATAAATATCTGTGTAGCTTCATTCTCTCCTCCGCCGATATTGGATTGCGCGCTGGTATAACTCCCCAAAATTCAAAGACGACAGACGGATTATCCTGAACGATTTGTATCAATACATCTCTGTCAATATCCCCTCTAAGTAAGTTGCCAGCAAAGCCAACATGGATAGGACAACCCATCTTATCACTTTGATTCACATAATTTATAAAGTCTCCAGATAAACCATGATTAATAAAATGCTTTGGGGCAGGAAATGTTTTATACTTTTCAAGTATTTCATGGGTCACCGAAAAATAACATCAGCCTTTTGTGCGGAATTAATAGCTGTGTTGTTTAAAGGTTCATCTACAGGGTGAAAAATTTTATAAACCTTATTTCCCCAGAGTTGGAATGGATACAAATTACCCAAATCAAATGACCAGATAATATCTATTGCACCAGTCTTTTTAGCAATTTCCGAATATGAAATTTCATAAGCCAATGAAACAATGGCAATGCATGAAATTTAATGCGGTAGGGAAAGCCTAATGTGTGCTGTACAAGTATTAAATTATCAGACAATTTTGAAAATTCTACAATTGTACGACCAAAACTGCCCGCTTTTTCTTCCGGTGGGTTTAGAAAAAAATCTTATTCCCTCGTTTGGCGAGTTCGACAGCGTAATGATGCTTGAAACAAACATTTTTCCCCAAGATTGTGGGGAAATAATAAGAATGGTTTTACCAGTCAATCCTGCTCTACTCTCATTTTGCATTTTTCTTCAAGATAATAGCTGGTTAGTTAGCATAAAAAGACCTAATCATTTCACCTACATAACAGACTGCCTCTTCCGTTAACTCTGGATATATGGGAAGGGAAAGAATTTCCTGCTGTAATTGCGTTGCTACAGGAAAATCGGCAGCTGTATGTCCTAAATATGCATAGGCAGGAAGGAATGGTAAAGGAGTAGGATAATGTAAGGTTGTTTCAATGCCTTTTTCTTTTAGAAACTCCATTAATTCATTCCTCTTTTAGCACGGACCACATACAAATGATATGTATGTTTTGACTCCGGTCTCACAGCAGGCAGTACAATATCTGGAATATCTCTTAAATATTGATTGTATAATGCAGCAACACCAATACGTTGCTCTGTCCAATTAAGGATATAGGGCAACTTTGCGGTAAGAATAGAAGCTTGTAATCCGTCAAGCCTGCTGTTAATGCCTTCCATCTGGTGAAAATGCTTTTTAAGAGCTCCATGACTTGCATACATGCGACATTTTTGGGCCAACGCTGCGTCATTTGTTATCATGCATCCCGCATCACCATAAGCCCCTAGGTTTTTACCTGGATAAAAACTGAAAGAAGCAGCAATTCCCGTGATACCTGCTCTCTTTCCTCGGTATTCCGAGAAATGAGATTGAGCGCAATCTTCAATCAGTGCTATATTATATTGATCACAAATTTGTTTTAAAGCCTCTATATCGCACATTTGCCCGTGGAGATGCACAACAATCAACGCTTTTGTATTTTTCGTTATGGCAACTTCAAATTTTGTTTCATCCAGGCTATAATAACTTGGGTGTACGTCAATAAACACTGGCCGTGCGCCTGTTTGTGAAATTGTTTCAGAGCTCGATATCCAGCTATTGGCCACGGTGATCACTTCATCACCAACACCAATTCCCAACATTTTCATTATTATATACAATGAATCTGTTCCATTTGCGCATGGAATAACATGATCTACACCGTACAGCTCAGCAAATCTTTTTCAAACTCTGCAACGTATTTCCCTCCAATGAATGCAGTTTCGTTGATCACATCAGCGATGGCTTTGTCGATGGCTGGCTGTATGCTTTTATATTGAGCCTTTAGGTCTACAAAAGGAACATGCATAATATTAAAAAGTAGTAAGGTTAAATTGAGCGTAGCTTTTTAGCTGGGTTCCCTGCATAAATACCGGGTTCAGTAATATTTTTTGTCACAACGGCTCCTGCACCAATGACTACTTCATCACAAATAGTAACTGGTAATATTGTAGCATTAGACCCAATAGAAACCTTATTCCCGATAATGGTTGACTTCCACTTTGTCTTATCGCCACCAGCGGGGGCTCCGTTGGCAAATAGATCGTTAACAAACATTACTCCATGGCCTACGAAGCAATCATCACCAATAAAAACCAGCTCACAAATAAAACTATGTGATTGTATTTTTACCCGATTCCCGATTGTCACAAGTTTCTGTATTTCTACAAAAGGACCTATAAAACATGAATCTCCTATAGTACAGCCGTAGAGATTTACAGGTTCAACTACCTTTACCTGTTCCCCAAAAACGACATCCTTTATTTGAGCAGACAACATTATAGGATTATTCATAATCTTATAGCCTCCCGATAGATTTTTTCAATGATCTCAACAGTTTTCAATCCTTCAAATGAACTGGTCGAAATCGCAGCATTATTTTGAAGTACTTCAACAAGGTTATCATACACTTTATCATGGTTGCTCATAGAACCTTGGTAGGTGCCATAATTATTTGCTTTATTTCCTTCCGGCAAGTTTGCAATCGTAAACCCTTCTATTTGTTGGTATTCCAATTCATTCAAATATTGCCCCCAATCTTTACTGTCCCTTTTTCACCAAATATTGTGAGCGACCCTTCCATGTTCTTCTGATAGCTATTGACCGTATAATTAATAGTCCCGATGACGCCATTATAAAACTCCAACATCACAGCCCCTGTATCCTCAAACTCAATTATACCTTGGTGTGCATAATTAGCCATCAAAGCTTTTACTTGCCTTACATCTCCTATCATCCAATAAAGTAAGTCTATAAAATGACTAAACTGAGTATATAAAGTACCGCCATCAAGACTGAGGGTACCTTTCCAGGAATTCTTATAATAGTCAGCATTCCGGTTCCAAAAACAACTAAGTTGTATACTATAGATTTTTCCCAACCTGCCTTCATCAATCGCTCTTTTAACTGCTTCTACCGGGGGTTAAAGCGATTTTGTTTAATTGCAAACAACCTTTTGTTTGACCGCTCAGCCGCTTTGATCATTTCGCCACAATCGACTACACTTAAAGCCATTGGCTTTTCACAAAGCACGTGAAAACCAGCATTTAAAGCGTTAACTGCATGTTGTGCATGTAACCCATTGGGAGAACAAACAGACAAGACGTCAATTGCATCACCGCCTTTCAATAATTCATCTATAGAATAATATGCCTTAGCTCCATATTCAGTTGCAAGTTTATCAGCTTTTTCGGGCACGGTATCACATACAGCTACCAAGGCACCTTTTTTGTTGATATGCTCGGCATGCCGTTGAGCAATTCGCCCACATCCTATAATCCCAAATCTTACTCTTTTTTTCCATACTGGTTACTTTCTTTTTATGATCCTCCTCAGCTTTTCTGTTTTCCTTAAGAGGTTCATATATCCCTCTTTTAGATGAGTATCAGTTTTAAAATCCTCATGCTTTTTTACAGGGGTTTGCAAAATTGCAGTAAATGAAGTTTCATCCAGTCCAAGCTTTTTCAGTACATATTCCTTATCCTGCATAAGATCAAACTCTGTATATAGCGGTTGTTCCATTTCCTTCAAAGCCTGGTCCCTCGTAATCTGTCCAGAACATATCAAGGTTGATAAATGAGCCTTACGCTTATCAATCCTAAATTTTTCAGGCAGAATATAGGCTTGGTAAAACTTTGTAAATATTGATTCATAATGTTTCCCCCATAATCGCGCCATCCAAGTTTGCTTTTTATCAACTCTTTAACCTTCTGCTTATTATAATGCACATAATTCAATATAGTGATAGGTGTCAACTTCAGGACAGCAGAATAGTACACATACTTTTTAAAATCAAAAGTAGGATAGGTCTTTATTTTGCGCCTTCAAACTGTTTATGAATGTCTCTTAGATTTTTAAAATCCATTTTCTTGTACAGCCAGCTCGGAGGCATGATATATTCCGTGACTACATTTGTCCCACTAATTATATAACTGATATTCTTTTCTTTCGCCAGTTTATACATTGTTGCAAATATGGCATGATCCGAAACTACTTCAATATCTACAACAGAAGCTTTCAGATAAGACAATTGAATATCCTTAAATTCTTCCCAATTTACCACCAGGGTATACAGGTCAATATTCAAGCGAGTGATGATATTCTCAATATTCTTGACCGCCAATTCTGAATTCCAGCCGTTATCAAGATGTACAGCTAATGGCCTCAACCCCAACTCCTTTATTAAATAAGCAACATATGTACTATCGACTCCACCACTTAAACCTATCAGGCAATCATAAGGAGAATTTTTTCCAGCTTCCTTTATTTTTCGTACCAAAGCATCTAGCTTTTCTTTGCCTGATTCTCCAGTAAAAACATTCCGGGCTTGTTCCTTTTGGTAGTCATAATAATAGTTACAAACCCCATTTTCATCAAAACTGATGTCAGGATCAGCAATATTATCCATAATTGTTATTGAACATTGTCTGTAGCCAGGATCTTCTTTACTGAGTACCATATCTACTGAAATAATTATGCAATCTTTGAAAATAATTTGTCTTTAAGCTCTTGCCGTGAAGGGTAACTAATAAGTACAGCACGATGAGCTCTTTGAAATACAAACAAACTGCCAGCCGCAACAGCAGAAGCGCCATGCTGTACAGCCTGTCGAAAATCATCAACGGATCCTGCCCCACCGCAAGCAATTAATGGAATGTTTAAAGCTTCACTTACCTGTTTTACCAGTCCATAATCATACCCTTCATAGGTCCCATCCTTATCTACAGAATTAAGAAATATTTCTCCAGCGCCAGCATTCTCCATCCTTTTGCAAATACAATTGGATCTTCATTCAAAGTTTCTGTCGCGTTTCTACCTGTTACTTTGTATTTTCCGAACAAATTCTTTTTACGTCCATAGAAACAACCACGCTTTGACTTCCTACTAGCTTTGCAGCTTCACTAATGAGTTGAGGTTTTTAATAGCGCTATTATTTAAAACAATCTTTTCTACGCCGGTATAAAAAAGCTCCTTAATTTCTTCTATAGTAGAAATCCCTCCACCATAAGCCAATGGAATAAATGCTTCACCCGTTATTTCTTTTATCTTTTGCATATTGGGGCCCCTTCTTTCCTTGCTGGCATCAATATCCAGAATCACAATTTCATCGATTTCCTTTTCGTTGAAAATTTTCACAGCATTAATTGGATCTCCAACATAAGTAAACTTCTTGAACTTGACGGATTTAACCAATCCCCCTTGCAATAGTAAAACAGGTATGACTCTTATTCCATGCATTAGTAATTTTCTGCAAAATTTTTTAATAACTGCATTCCGAAGCGGTGGCTCTTTTCTGGATGAAATTGAACCCCTAGGATGTTATTATATTCCACACCAGCTGTAAATGAATATCCATACTCAGCCTCCACAAGGCTGTCTTCAATACGCTCCAGTTGAATATGAAAAGAATGGGCAAAATAAAAGCGGGCGTCTTGCAATCCTTCCATTAAAGGAGAACTTTTCCTCCACTTTATATCTAACCAACCCATATTGGGGATTTTATGGATTTTCTTCATTAGCTCTGGGTTAAACCGAATCGTTTTTCCAGGAATCCAACCCAAGCCCACTTCACTACCTTCTTCACTTGAACGCATAAACATCTGAAGTCCTACACAAATCCCCAATACGGGAATTTTGTCTATAAAGACCTTTTCTTCAACCAAAGACCTTAAGCCGCTGGCATTGAATTTCTGCATACAATTGTCGAAATGCCCCATACCAGGAAGCAATAATTTGGAAGCAGTAGCAATAACATCCGCGTCCCCGCTAATAATGGCAGATTTACCCCCCTTTTTCAACATATTCTGGATAGAGGTCAAGTTCCCTACACCATAATCAACAATAACAATTGTCATATTTTGAGATACTTCTTGCGATAATCCTCAAATTTGTCTCCCCGAATAAATCCATAGTAATCAATTTTATTTCGGAAAGGAATGCATTTCTCTTTATCTAAGAACTTGATCACTTTACCAGGAACGCCGCCAATAACACAGTACCCTTCAGAAAATGATTTAGTTACTACACACCCTGCTCCCACAATAGTCCAATCACCTAATTCTACCCCAGGCATAATTTTGGCCCCTGCTCCAATCCAACAATATTTGCCAATTTTTACTTTAGCCTCCAGATGTTGCCTGCTATCATAAACATTATGATTTGCGCTTACTATAACCACATTTGGAGCAATTTGGGTATAATCACCAATCTCAATTCCTCCCTTTCCTTGAATATAACATCCGTTCATGATACCTGGATAAGCATCAATTCCAACTAAAATATTCTCCGCATCATAAACCTTGCTTGTATAATGTACTGGCCAGTATGCTTTCTTATTTCCTCCTTTATTCAACACTTTCTGATTGAACCAATTTTCAAATGTAATCCGATTCTGATAATCCTGTGTTTCGTGAATAAAACGAAAAAAAGGAATCTTTGTTATTAAAACGATTGGCAACTGCAGGGGCGTTGAAGAAAATATTTCACCCTTTTAATCATTTGTACAACTGGAGTTTTTTGATAATGGAAATAGCTCCTTGTACCTTCATCGTCAAAATACTTTTTAGAAGAGACTTCCTTAGGGCCAATTTATGTTCCTTTAGTAAAGACCTTGCTACAGAAGATTCTAAAGGGCAATGTCTGTCTTTAAGGTATTTTATCTTTATTGATTCATATACATGTTGGTACGCGTAATAAGAATTCATTTCCTGTTCACTATGTTCTCTATACCACACCAACCCTTGCGGCATCAATACTACACTATATTTTTGCGCCAATCTATGCCACATTTCGTAGTCGCCTGCCATTCTAATTGAAAAAAACCTCCAGCGGCATTGAATACTTCGCGTTTAATAATGGAAGATAATGGTGCTTTATGAAATAAACCAGCCCCTTTATAATGATATACGTAGGCTTCCTTAGGAGTAAGCAGAATTGGAAATGGGGCTTTAATATATTGGTCTAAAGAACATAATCCCCAGCCAGCTTCGGGAAACCGTTCCATCATTAATACCAGCAACTCTATCCCCCCAGGGATAAAGGGTATCATCTGCATCAACATATTTTAAATATTTTCCTGATGCATAACTGGCTGCTTTATTTCGATTTGGGTAATCACCCAAATTTTGTTCGTTTACATATACTTTCACCCTGGCATCATGAGCTTCATAATGTTTGGCTAATTCGACCGTTTTATCTTTTGAGCAGTCGTCTACAACTATTAGTTCGAAATTTTTATACGTTGACTCTAATACACTCTTAATCGCCTCTCCTATATATTGCTGCCGATTGTAGGATGTCATTAAAATGCTTACTAATGGTTGCTCACTCATACAATTCAATAGTTAACCAACTCTAGGCTTTTAATATCTGCAGAATCCTTTTCATTGTATATAATTTCATTCCTCTTATGATTCAAAGTATACTTTGAGTTTGTTTAAAGGCCTTTCAAAATAATACCATGACAGCGAGGATATACCAATTAGCAACAAAAATTGGAGGCTTAAGGTTGCTAAGGTATTTGAGCCAAAGTCTTTTAACAAGGGTGGAATAGGTATTGGATATGCAGATTCAATACCCCTAAAGCAACGCACCAGCCATGGCATAAAATTGTGGTAAACATACAGGCCGTAACTAATCTTACCTAAATATACTGTAATAGGGTTTCTTAATATTGTTGCTACTATTCCACTGAATCCATTAACCGTTTTATGGATCACCAAAATGGTTATAAATGGAAAAATCAATATCCAGGTTGTAAATCCAAAGACATATAGAAGGAGGGTTCCTACAAAAGAGGGAGCGCCCATAGCAAATTCCGAGTATCCAATATGCGAAATGTTCGCTTATAAACATATTTGTAAGCCAATATTGCACCCAATCCAAAAGAGTCAAATGCCCCAATAGGAAGTAGGTCAGGGTAAAATAGAGTTGGACAAAAGGCAGCCATTATCAGCTTATAGGTGATGCTACTTGCAATGGTAATAATAAAGAGACGTAGCATATAGCGAATAGGAACAAACAGTATTACGATTGGCCAAACCAAATAAAATTGCTCCTCGACTGCCAAAGACCAAAAATGTGACAACATTCCTTGCCATGATTGCTTGATAAAGAATAAGATGTTACTACTATAAGTTACAAACCAAATAGTGTTTCCATCAAAAATATTCTTATTAGCTACATAAAGTAAAATAATTACAAGGTAGTAAAGAGGGAAAATCCTCAATGTCCTACGCAGGTAAAAATTAATTAAAGCCTTGCGGGGTGTTGATTTATGTTCCTCATCAATTTGCTTGCGGACCACTAACAAATTATGACTGATAAGGAATCCGCTCAATCCGAAGAAAAATGTAACGCCCATAAACCCATTGGGTAGCTTGTTCATCACGCTATCGGGAACCCAATGTGAAACAATTACTAAAACGACTGCAATAAACCTAAACGTATCCAGCTCTTTAATGAACCCCAACTTTCCAATTGCCATTCCTGTCTTAATTGAAGTTTCTATTGAACACATCCGCCAAATTACGCCCTATCACATTCCAATCATAACGAGCCTTAACTAATTGATAGCCATTTAATGCAATAGTCCTGATTCTTTCTTTATCTTGTATCAGTTCAATTATTTTTTTTTCCGAAAAGCTCTGCTTCATCAGCAATAAGAATGTCACTTTCAGCAGTATAATCTATACCTTCTGCGCCTTTAGTAGTGGATATCACTGGCACTTGTCTGCTCATAGCTTCGAGCACCTTTAAGCGGGTACCACTTCCTGTAAATAAGGGCACTACCGCCACATTAGCCTGTTGATAATATTGATCTACATCCTTTACCTTTCCGTGATAGTTAATATATGATGCGTCGAGAGCGTTTCGTAATTCAACTCCAGGCTCACCTTTCCCAATCACAATGAGCCTAATCAAAGAATTAATTTTCACAAGATTAGGCAGAACTTTTGTACAAAACCATAAAAGCCCTTCCCGATTCGGTCCATAATCAATGATCCACAAAAATTAATTGATGCTGTTGATCATTGGAATGAGCAGGAAGCATAGGCCGAAGCTCGATTCCATTGGGAACAACTACTCCTTTTAAGCGACCGCCATTCAATTTAGCAAACACCTGCAAGTCAATATCACTACAAGCCATTAAGGCATCTATCTGCTTATGAAGAGAAGATTCGACTTTCTCAATATGGTCGTTGGAAGCGATACTGTGACCGTTAAGAGGTATTTCTACTAATCGACTATCGACGTTATGTGCATCATAAATAATTAGTGCAGTTTTGCTTAGCTTACGAATCACAGGTATGGCATTTAGTGTGCTCAAGTTTTCAAGCACTACAAAATCATATTTTTTTCGCTTTAAAGCAAAAGTCAAAACAGGATAATACAATAAGAAACTACTATCCGCAGGACCCTTCAAAGACCTTTTCCAATATCGATAACGGAAACTATTTTTCATGTTATCTGGCAGCAAAGAGAACACATCTTTGGGTTCAGGAAAATTCTTAGTAGAAATGATTTCGCATTCCTTCAATTCAGGGAACTGGCTAAATGCAGTCGTCAGTTCTGGTTTTCCTTGATGCACAATGGCTGTTACTTTAAAATACCTGGAAAGCTGACAAAGTAAATGAAAACATCGTAGCATCCCCCGTTCATTGGAGGATACAATTCGAAATAAGGTATAACAATCAATATATTCTTCATGATCTTACGGCTTCACAGCAACCAGCAATCCGAAAGTATAAGATATCTCAGAAGTAAAAATAACCTCAAATCCCATTTCTTCAATAGCTTTGATCAATAGACCTAGAGTCATACCAGGTTTTGCCCACAAATGATACTCCATAGTAATACTTCTTACCATTTTGAAGAGCTCTTTTTCTTCCAGTAAATCCCATTCAGCGCCTTCGCAGTCCATTTTCAAGACATCAATTTGCCCTCCACTTCGCTTAATTACCTCTGTAAAAGCAGTACCTCTAACATTTCCTTCCTCCGATACCTTAGTCACTGTCTCTAAATCATTCTCAGTGAAGTTTAGAGTAACCATGCAGTTCTTTCTTGTCACAGCCTCATAATAACAGACAGCATTTAAAGCTTCAGTATTATTATCCAAATACTTTCTTAAATTATAGTTAGGCTCATAGCAGCATATCTTCCCTTCTGGAAACGTTTGCCTGGCCGATAACAAGAAGAGCCCCTGGTTACCTCCTATATCTACTATGCTTTTTACGTGGTGGATTCTCTTTTTATCATGCCCAGCTTATAACAATCATCAATACAAATCTGAGAGAACTCGTAAATAAAGGGGGTTGAGAGTGTATTATCGAAAAAAGCCGTTTTCTTGCACCATTAACCTTTATTAGGTCGGGTATTCTAAAACCAGAAGATTTTAAGTAGGTTATTCCATACTGGTAATTTCTCCACCTCTTTTAAATCCATTAATTTTTTGGGCAATAAATTGCATCATGCAGTCTTTAGTTTAGACAAGCTGCCATAAAGAAAGTAACTCAATGCTGCTTGGGGGTCAGTAAACAAGCGATCAATACTGAAATATTTTTGTTTGTCTATAGAACAATAGCTGCAATGACAGGCAATAATAATAAACCATTGAGGCGACCAACCCTATTGCAGCAATAGGATTGTACCTAAACGTATGCTTCACAGATCCTACTTTTAAGAAGGCATACAGTCGATATTTATAACAAATGATAGCCGCTCGAATATCCTTTTCAAATCTCTTATCCTTTTTAATTTTCTCTTCCCATATCATCAGAACCTTGTCACCAGCCTTTTGATTTAATTCTGTGGAATTAGTTATTTGCCCACCATGCTTTCGATAAAAATATAAAGGGGTATCTATATAGATAACATCCCATGTAAGTGCAATCTCTGAAAATAACAAAACCCCATCACCTATATTCCCCTTACCCTTTCCAAATCGCTGATCCCATCCTGAACTTGAGTCATAAGCCTTTCGTCTGATTAGCGTCATTGGCTCGATCATTCTTGTAGCCCAGCAAAAAATAGAAATAAAAGGAGTAAACGGAATATCTTCTCTTAAGGACTTCATCCAAAAGCGTGGGAACCACCCTGGTTCCATAGTTTGGGTTTCCCAACAACTCATTATTGCTATCAATTAACTTATGGTTACAATAGATAGCACCAACACGATCGTTGACAATAATACGGCCATACATTGTCTGCAACATATCTGGGTGTAAGACATCATCAGCATCGTAAAAGAGGAAAAATTGACTAGTCGGTGAAATAAATCCTAATCCATGTAACCTGGCGCTCACATAGCCTCCATTTTCCTTAGCCACAACGCGAATACGTTTTCGGATTGTCCATAGCGTAAAGCAATTTCCCTACTATTGTCAGTACTTCCATCATCCACAATCACCAACTCCCAATCCAGGAAGCTTTGCTGAACAACCGATTCTATTGACTTACCAATGAACTGCCCTGCATTATAGCAAGGCATTACTATACTAATAATTGCCATATCTCAAAAGGCTATCCTGATCACATATAAGATTTGTTGATAGCAATGGTCGTATCACTTATGTCGAAATAGAAAAAATTACTTTGTCTAAAAGCCTCATAAATATTTTCCCTGCAATTAAATTCATCATGAATCTCAATTGCAACACACTTTACCTTAAGCAGGAATTTTTCGCATATTCAATATCAGCAAACAGCTCCTTCTCCGATCCCTCTATATCAATTTTTAATATATCAATATCTCCTTTTGATTAATAATGTCCAGAATAGAAAATGCCTGAATTTCTCCCCCAGAACCGTTGGGCGCTCCAACACTAATTGACCACTCTTTTCCATCTCTGAAATCTCTATTAAGGAATAGTTTTTCATTCCTGTTCCAAACACCACCTTCAATGATCGCTGTCTTACTTATATTATTCACTTCAAAGTTCAATTTCATCATTGAGACATTATCAGCAAACGGCTCAATGGCTAAAAATCGGCTTCAGGGTACTTTTCTTTGAAGTATACCGTAGTAAGTCCAATATTACTGCCACAATCAATAATATTAACAGGTTTGTCTTTGAATATTTGTTCGTAGATACTGATAACGCTTTTGTAGTCTTCATTAACAAAAACCTGGAGATAAACGTCCTTATCGCTTGTATATGGTCTTAAGTATATTAAGCTACTTGTATTGGGCTTCACCTTTATATATTCCCTCTGGGCGATTTTTGTCGACTCATTGGCGGAATAGAATAATGCCCCGTCAATTTTATTTAACCAAGTCTCTTTGAGTTTTTCCAGGATTTCACAATACCAGCGTTAATCCATTTCAAATGAGCCTTGTGCATCAAGTAAAAAATGGCATAGAAAAACCACAACTTCTAGATAAAAAGAGAAATTCTTTAACCGACTTCATTTACGGTATTTTATCACTTTAGCCGGAACACCTGCAATAACCGAGTAAGGTTCCGTTGATTGATTAACTACACTTCCAGCCGCAATAACAGTTCCTTCGCGAATAACCACGCCATCCAGGATGGTACAGCCATGTCCAATCAAACGTCGTTTTCAATAACAATTCCTTTAGCGGTACATCCTTGATCAATGATTGTTTTGTTTTTCTCGCTAAAGTTGTGGTTGTTAGGAATTATCATTACGCCGCCAGCTATTAGTACATTGTTACCAATTTTTAATCCCCCATGTCCATAAATAACAGCATAAGGATTAATACTACAATTGTTGCCAATTTGAATATGCCCACCGTAGCTCAATATAAGAGCACCATCAAATATCTCACACCCCTCTCCAATTTTAATAGACCCACCATTCCTATCCTCAACAACTGCTGAACTGTAAATTCTTGTAGTAGCACCTATCGAAATATTAGGGTTTTGCCTTCCCCAAATAACGACTTTAGTTTTTAATAAAAAACAACCCTTATTTTTAATGCGTTAAGGTGGTCCAGGTGCAATTACAAAGAACATTACCATAGTCTGCATTTTCAAATGCAGCCAATTCAGTTCCATTATCTATCACCCTGAAGGGTAAAATATCGCTTATATACTCATAAGTTGTGACTTTTGAATTGAAGAGCGCCACATCTATGCTATAGGTTCCGGGAGCCAAAAAGGAATCCGGGATTTCACATTCCACGCCAAAAGTATTGACGCCAGGGTTAACTTGAATATTCTTGATTGTAGTAAATATTTTACTCTTAAACTTATCCAAAACAGCGATTCCAACATCAATGCTTCGTTGGCTTACCCCTTGTAGCCGAAGGCTAATCCTTATTGGCTCATTATGTGCAAATTCATTTTTATATCCGCCATCAATCGAATTGAAAAACACTTTATTAAAGCTGGTTGACTGGTTATTATCATTTTGATATCCTTGAGTTTTATCAGCACTATCAAGGTACAAATTGATAGCTTCAGATGCTTTTCCTGTAAAAACAAGGTTCCCGTTTTGCAGCAAATAACCTTTATTGCATAGATTGGCAATTACGCCCATATTATGACTGACGAACAGCACAGTCCTACCTTGGTTTTTACTAACATCTTCCATTTTGCCCAGGCATTTTTTCTGAAACTGAGCATCTCCAACCGCCAATACTTCATCAACAACCAATATCTCTGGCTCCAGGTGTGCCGCCACTGCGAATGCCAAGCGTACATACATACCACTGCTATAACGCTTAACAGGCGTATCCAAGAATTTTTCAATCTCTGCAAAAGATACAATCTCATCAAATTTGCTTCGGATTTCAGTCCTATTCATTCCTAAAATAGCGCCATTGAGGAATATATTCTCTCTGCCCGTTAGTTCCGGATGAAAGCCTGTTCCAACTTCTAACAAGCTGGCTACCCGACCACGAATAGTAATACGTCCGGAAGAAGGTTCCGTAATACGGCTAAGAATTTTAAGCAAAGTACTTTTACCAGCTCCATTCCTGCCAATTATCCCAACCCTATCGCCTTGTTGAATATTAAAATTTATATCATTAAGAGCCAAAAACTCTTCTTTGATGATATTGGTTTTAGTCCTGGAAATTACTTTTTAGCTTTTCTGCTAATAACATCCCTTAACGCAGTATATCTTTCCTGCGTTTCATGAGAAATAATAAACTTTTTGGAGAGGCGTTCAACTTCAATTACAGGTACCGCCATAGAAAGATTTAAATAGTATCAGCAAATGATTTTTCAGTTTTCCGGAAATACCAAATACCAAGGAAACCCAAGATTACAATCATACAAAGAGATAAAAAGAAACCGGGTAAATAAAGAGGTTCACCAACTATGCACCAACGAAAGCCATCAACGACACCAACCATCGGGTTCAGCGAAAACCAAAACCTTACCGATTCTGAATATTTCTCTGCAATCACTGCACTGGTGTAACCAACCGGTGTAATGTAAATACCGAATTGCACAATAAAAGGAATTACATATCTGAAATCACGGTATTTTACATTCAAAGCAGTAACATATAAACCAGCACCCATTGAAATCAGAAAGGCCATTAGAATAAATACAGGCAATAATAATATTTGCAAGGGTGGCAAATATTGATAAAAAACCATAATGATTAAGAGTAACCCAAAAGATATACCAAAATCTACAAGGCTCGTAATTACAGAGGAAGCCGGAATAATCATGCGAGGGAAATATACTTTTGATATCAAGTTGGAATTTCCAATCAAACTATTGCTGGCGTCAGAAAGCGCTGTTGCAAAAAACTGCCAAGGTAGTAGCCCTGCAAATACGATGATAGGATAGGGTATGGTGACATTCTTATCTTCCAGGTTTGCAATCTTTCCAAACACGAATGTAAAAACTATCATCGTCAGAAGAGGTCTGATCACCCCCATGCAGCCCCAATTACCGTTTGTTTATATCTAACCTTAATATCTCGCCAACTCAGTATATAAAAAAGCTCTCTGTAACGCCAGAGGTCTTTCCAATAGTTCTTTTCCGACCTACCAGGTTCAATAATTAATTCTTCAGTTGATGCAGCCATTTTTAAAGGTTGTTATTTCTTTCCTGAAAGGCCAAATATTCTTTTCCATATTGACTTTTTACCATCTCCGCCCTCAAAATAATTGACGCCCTCTTTCCCATACCCATATCCGTATCCATATCCATACCCACCATAACCATATCCACCATAGCCGCCTTTAACATTAATGTCATTAATCACAATGGACAAATGCGGCAACTTCTTTGTTGGTAAATATCGTCAATGAGTTGAATTTGTTTCTTCAATGTATAGTTATGTCTCACAATGTAGGTAGTAGCATCTGCAAAACGACCCAACGTGATGGCATCGCTTACCAGCCCCACTGGCGCAGTATCAATAATTATAGCATCAAATTCATCGCGTAATTCACGGAACAATATTTCTATGCGCTCATTAAGTAACATTTCTGCGGGGTTGGGAGGCACCGGACCACAAGGAATTACAAAAGGTTTTCCACTTCCGGTACAGGATGGATCAGCTCTTTCAATGAAATATTACTTACCAGGTAATTGGTAATACCTTTTCGTTCGCTCAACCCTAGTCCCTTTAATATTTTAGGCTTTCGAATATCAAACTCAAGGATTACTGTGCGTTTACCAGACAAAGCAAGTACTGAGCCCAGATTGGTACTTATAAAAGACTTACCTTCTCCGCTAAAGGAAGATGTTACCAAGATCACAGGTTTTTCAACCTTAGGAAGGATGTATTGGAGATTTGAACGAATAATCCTGAATTGTTCTGCCAAAAACTTCCGGTTATTACGGGTCACTACCAGGGTTCCTGCTTTTCCTGCATGACCTACCTCACCCAAAATTGGGGCAGAAGTCATTTGCTCAACTTCGTTTTTACTGCTAACCTTATCATTTAAATATTCCAGCAGGAATACAATTCCGACAGGTAGAGCAATACCAATAAAAAGCGCTATGATGTACAGCCCCTTTCTATTGGGACTGATAGGCGCGCCCGAGGACATGGCGCTTTCAACTACCTTAATGTTAGAGATAGTTGAAGCGGATGCAATTGCTGTTTCAAGTTTTTTCTGCAATAAATAGGAATATAACTCCTGTAGTATATTTTGTTGACGGGTTACCTCTACCAGCTGCTTTTCTCGGGATGGCATAGAGCCTATCTGCGCAATTACTTCCTTGTTCTTATTTTTTAATTCATTCAAAGCAAGCTCGTGGGCATGTCGAATGTTACCAAGATTCTCTATCATGTCGCTACGCAACCGTGCAATATTAGCATCTATGCTTATTGCCACCGGGTTACCTGAAGGAATATTTTTAGAAGTTTCCCTTTGCAACTGCAATTTGTTAAATTCAGTTACCTGTTGCAGCAACGTAGGTTCTTCGACACCTAACATTGAGGCGCTAATGATATTACGCTCATTGCGGCCATCGGATAAGTAATTAATGAGATAGTCAATCACATACATTTGTACTTCCTGTGATGACAATTCCTTATTATTATCCTTTAATTGATTGAGAATTAGATCGGTCTGTGTCTCAGGGTTAAAAATCCTTTTATTTTCCTTGAATTGTTGCAGGTTTGTTTCCACCCTTGAGAGTCGACGGAAAACGGTATCCAATTGTTCATCTATAAACGACAAGGTTTTTGCAGCAATCTCCCGTTTATCTTCAAGGCTTCCCAATTGATACTCTCGCATATACTGATTCACAATATCTATTCCGAGCCTTGTATTTTCAGTTTGATAAGATATTCCCAATACGTTTGTACCTTCATTTACCCTATTCACTCCAATACTGCCACTCAATCCTGCCGCCATATTCTCTAACGGGACCCATGAAATCACAAAATCATTACTTGAAAAAGCAGCCCTGTTACCATTGTTACCTGTAATGCGAAATCTAACACCCTGGGCATCTACTACCTGATTAAAAAAATAACGTTTCGGTTGCTCATTTAAAATAAACCCATTATCGCCTTCTAGTGTCACCAGTAAACTAAACCCCACCAGGGAATCTGCTATTGATAGTACTTCAAAGTTAAATGGCACATCCCGAACATATACTATTGAAGAGCGGATTTTGCCTTTATTAAAAACCTGCCGTTGCAAACCCAAAGACTTGATTACCCGAGCAGCCATTGAACGTGCCCTAATTATCTCAATCTCGTCATTAATCTTATCGGGTCGCTGCATCATAAAGATGTCGTCAAATTTCTCACCACCATTATTATAGTTCTGTTGACTCACCAGCAGTTTACCGGATACGTTATATAAAGATGGAGAATAACGTAATTTAATATAAGCCGCTGCCATCATGACCCCTACTGATATAATCAGCCAGGGAACATACCAGATATACTTGAAAATAACTTCCCGGGGAGTTATCCTGAATTTGTTACGCTGTTTTTCTATGATTTCTTCTGGCATAAAGAATTTTCTATCGTCTGAAGACGTTTATAAAAATCGCGATAGTAGATAGTATACTGGCTGCTACTGTAATGTTTCGTACAGTTGCTTGATCATTAACAGTGCTCTTATTTTTTTGCCACATCTACAATTACCATATCATTTTGTTGCAGATAAAAATATGATGAGGTAAAGACTTCAGGCTTGCTCAAGTCTAACTGGCCAAATTCAAGGACACCATTTTTTTCCCGCACCACCAGTACATTATTACGCTTTCCAAATACCGTTATATCTCCTGCTAAGCCAAGAGCTTCGAAAATGCTAATCTTATCAGTTGGTATGATGTAAGTACCTGGTTTCGTAACCTCGCCAATCAAGGTAACCCTATAATTCAAAAACTGAATTTCCACATGGGGATTTAGTAAGAGGTTTTTTTGTACATATAAGGCCGCCATTGAATCTGCCAATTGCCTTTTGGTTTTCCCTTCTGCATGAATAGTTCCTAATTTATACAAGCGGATATTACCTTGTTGGTCAACCAGAAAGCCTGCGCTTGTAGAAGATGCTGGCGCATTTGTTGAAGTAGAGCTATTGCCCGAAGAGTTAGTAGTGTTTGCCACGCCCACATTTACATTTAACGGCTGGGCCATTACCGCTGCTGTTGCAGCAGCATCATCACTAAAGAGTGTGATGCCTAATAAATCACCACGTTGGATAACTGGTTCTGCAAATTGAATTTTACTTAGCCGAGCGGTATCAAAAGCCCCTTGTACATATTGGAGGTTTTTACATTCCCGCAAGAGCTTCCCAATATAATAACGAAGATCACGAGCAAAATGCCCGACAAACGTTGCATGAAGATCATATTAAGGTATTTATCAAATCTACTATTTTTCAATAACCCCAATTTTTGACTTATCTATATAAGCAGTTAGGCTAAATCCAATACTTTCAATAAGCACTTCTACCTTTTTTCGCATTACACGCTTTACCGTGCCTTTTTCCCCATCAACAACCCTTGTTTTACTTCTACTATTGCATCAGTAGCAATATCCAATTGTTTCACCTCTACGTCTTCATAATCATTCATGAATTTACGGATAGCTAGTATTTCCTTATCCTTAATTACAGCAGGTTTCCCCTGCCAGTATACGAAATTCACGACTCCACTTACCATGCGAACTGGTGTCTTTTCCTCTTCATTTACCCGCACAAATACGTAAGATTTGAACAAGGGCTCTTCCACAATTTTGATCCTATCGCTCCATTTACGATGCACCTTATTCAATGGACAATAACATTCAACACCTATCTCCACCAGGAGTGTATGCACCTTTTTTTCCCATCGGGGCTTTGTATATACTGCATACCATTTTTTTATTATACCATTACTCATAGGAAAAACGGATCAACTATTACCTTTTTAACCTTGGTCTTGCAGTCTCATTTTGATGAATTCTTGTCCTATTATCAGGCAGAGCTTCGCCACTTCAGTCACATATATTTTACATAAATAACTGATTATCAATATAAACAAGTCCCTTTTTGCCTCTTTAATGCGAAAAGGGCACAAGTGAGTCTTCAACGAAGTACTCCTTACACCCTTCCATTATTTTGTAAAAAATGCGTGTTATTAATATTTTCACAGGTATTCGTTCCAGGTCAACAAAAATCAATTGGACTGCCAACTTTTCCTTTGACGATTGCAAATATAGGAGATTTTCAATGTGCAAAATCATACCATTAAAATACTTAAACCATTATTTTTCAATAAAAAATGGCAATTCCTCAGTCACAAATTGAGGTTGGTCCCATATTGGCAGATATGGCTATTTGAACTAATCTATCCAGAGATAGGTAGCTCACCCAACCCAAGGTTTGATTGATCTCCATCATTTGTCAGGCAATCCTTTTCAATACGGTTTAGGAAACTATAAAGATTAAACGCTCCTCGTATCAGTCATCCATTAGCGGTAATACATAACCAATAATTGGTATTGAGCAGCTCACCCATTACAAACCATAGACCAAAAACCAAGGAAACATTTCATTTCGTATTAAATTATGCAATTCCCTATGGGTCCGTTAGTTCTTGTACCTTCAGCCAGGTTCCTTATCTTTCGTTTCAAAATCCACCACTTTGACCCAACGCTTCTATTCCCTCGACGTATTCAGGGGCGCTACCGTAGCCCTGATGATCCTGGTAAACAACCCCGGTAGCTGGGGACATATCTATGCACCCCTTGAACATGCTCCCTGGCATGGTTGTACTCCTACCGATCTGGTTTTCCCCTTCTTTCTCTTTGCGGTAGGTAATGCCATGTCATTTGTGATGCCACGACTTGAAGCTGCCGGCACGGCTGTATTTCTAAAAAAGTGTTTACGCGGACCCTCTTAATATTCGCCATCGGCTTATTTCTTAACTGGGCACCCTTTGTAAGATGGGTAGACGGAGTTCTGGCATTCAGGCCGTGGGCTGACCCTTTTGTGGAAGGAAAAACACCCTCTGGCGTACGCATACTCGGCGTACTGCAGCGGATAGCGCTCAGCTATTGCTTTGCCTCTCTGATCGTTTATTTTTTCAAGATAAGAGGAGCTTTTTTGCATCGGTTTTACTGCTCTTTGGCTATTGGGTACTGTGCCTGGTAGGCAACCCTGCTGATCCGTTCAGTTTGCAAGGATATTTTGGAACAGAGGTCGATAAAAATGTTCTCGGAATAGCCCATATGTACAAAGGTGAAGGCGTTCCATTCGATCCGGAAGGGCTGACCAGTACGCTTACTTCCATTGTCCAGGTTATATTTGGGTATTTTGTTGGACATTATATTCAGCAAAAGGGCAAGACTTACGAAATGCTTACGAATCTCTTTGTTGCGGGTAGTTTGCTCATTTTTGCAGGCTTTGCCTGGGACATGGTGTTCCCTATTAATAAAAAGATATGGACCAGTTCATTTGTGCTGTATACTACCGGCCTGGCAATCTTTGTCCTTTCTTTCCTGATCTTTCTGATCGAATTTAAACATGTACATGAGCAAAAAGGATTGACCAGAAGCTTTAGCAAATTCTTTGATGTATTTGGCAAGAACCCCTCTTTATTTTTGTTTTAAGTGGCTTCCTTCCCCGTTTTCTCGGTCTGTTCCGTTGGGTGGATCATGTTTCCGAGAATGGTAAGCCTATTTATACCAGTGCCTTCCCTTGGTTTTACGAACATGTATGTAAACCCATTTCCTATAACCTGAAGAACGGATCGTTGCTATATGCGTTATGTATGATTGCGTTTTATTGGTCGATCGTCTATTTCCTTGATAAGAAAAAAATATACATCAAAGTATAAGGAAAAATACCATTTCTATTGGCTGCAGGTTTTGCAGGATAACTTTCATCTAAAAGACATATTGTTTCTAATAAAATGTGGACATACTGTCCTTACTAAAGAACTTATTACCCAACCAGAATATCAGGCAAACCAGGATAAAAAGCAGGCACAGAATGAGAACAGAAAACCGGGCGGCTGCCATATCGTAGGCAAGTGTTACACTCCAATGGGTAATGGCCTGGTGCAAGCTTCGCATCATGGCAATATTTGCAATGATATCGCATACGGCCGCGCCTGCCAATAACCAGAAGGCAGTCTTACTTGCTCGGATTAATATTTCATGGCCAGTTAACCTTGCTAAATACACACAGGCTACTGTCAGACCTGCGGTATATAAACCAATAAAAAGGTAATTAATATAAATGCCTTGTATTACCTTATCCAATTTTCCCAACTGCTTCCATGTATTCAGGATGGCCTCTGCCACATTGGTTTCTTTTGCCACTTCAAAACGCACTAATTCGCCATAGGTAAGTGGTCGGAGATAGATATCTGCACAAACAATAAATAATATATTCATCAGGAGCAACCACCAAAACCAACGTCGCAGGGAAGTAGTGGGAGCTGCATAGGTTATTTTCATGGTAAGATGAATTATTAGCAGAAATTCAAAATGAAGGGGGAGTCTTGTTTAAAAGTAGTCAATTTTCCAATATGGAGCTATCAGATAGCTTTTACTCTTGGTATAATGGTAGCAGTACTCATATAATTTCAATAACTTATGTTATGAAAAAGCTCCTTCAATGGCTATTTAGGAGGCCAGTAGCCTGGCTGGCAGAAAAGGTATCATCCTCCCCGATAAAGGGGCTGTATTCTCTTCGTTAACCAAATTGCAAGAAGACATTGTAAAAGGGAAGGGAAACAATGGCATGGTACTGCCATTCGATATTGATACTGCTAAGTTTATAATACTCTCCGACCAGCATAAAGGGTGTAAAGATCCAGCTGATGATTTCGCTCCGGCCGAAGCCAACTACCGGAAGGCCCTTCAACATTATTATGATCATGGTTTTACATTCATCAATATTGAGATTGTGAAGAACTGTGGGAGAACACTCCCAAGGCCGTAATAGAAAAGAACCGCCTCACTTTGCTTGAAGAGGCAAGATTTCTGCAGGAAGGCCGGTACTACCGTATATTTGGCAATCATGATCTTGAATGGAACTACCTCATACAACAGAATCAATACCTGAAGCCGATCTTCGGTGATCGACTTAAAGTATATGAGGGTATCTTGTTAAACACGAAATACAATCAACAGGAATATGCTGTATTCCTTACACATGGACACCAGGGGGGATAAAAAAGCGACGGTAATCCGTTGAGCAAATGGGTAGTTGCCGCAATCTGGACACCCATCCAGCGATTGCTGGAGATTAGTATCAATACTACTGCAGACTCATTTGAGCTGGTGGATCGACACAATATTATGATGTATGAATGGAGTGCAACGCAAAAGAATCTCTTATTTGTTTCGGGACATACGCATAAGCCTGTTTTTGCCTCCCTGGATCATATAGACAGGCTTAGCAAGCAGTTGGAAAAGGCGATTGGGACAGGGGATGAAATGCTGGCCAAATCAATTGCGGAGGATTTGGAAAAAGAAAACTGGAATACGCCGGTAAGAAACTTGTCAAAACCATGGCGCATCCCAGTTATTTTAACACCGGATGTTGTTGTTTCAGTGATGGGGATATTACAGGCATTGAAATAGCGGATGGCTTCATCCGGCTTATCAAATGGGAATCTACTGATGAAGGGACTCTTCGAAAAGTATTGGAGGAATCACCCTTATATTATATTTTCGATTCACTGGTATAGCCGCCGGCAATCAGCTACTCTCCCATGACTTCATTGCCTTTTTCATCCAAGGCTTCGGTGCCGTACCATCCATCTTCACGATCTTAGGATAGAATGTCCCCACAGTATCTACCAGGTTCTGCTGTGCGTTCATCACAGTAAAAATATCCTTATAGGCATGTGGTGCTTCATCCAGCCCACCACCGATCAGCTTCACACCATGCTTTGTCAGCATTTCCTGTAAAGCATGTTTGGTTATTGCATTTAAAGCAGCATTTCTACTCATTTTTCGACCTGCACCATGCGATGCTGAATTGATAGCTGCCAATTCACCTTTCCCTTTCACGATAAAGCCGGGCGCCGTCATGGACCCTGGAATGATCCCCAACACATCTTTTCCTGCCGGGGTAGCTCCTTTCCGGTGAACAATCACTTCCCGGCCTTCATACAGCTCCCGCCAGGCGAAGTTGTGATGGTTCTCCACCATTTTCAATGGCTGTCTTCCCAGCTGTTTAGCAATTTTGGCATGGATCACATGATGACAAGCGCTTGCGTAATCGCCCGCCAGGTTCATGGCCATCCAGTATTCAACCCCTTCCTGTTCGTCCATTGTTAGCCAGGCCAGGTTATTGGCCTCACCCGGCAGACGCCTTTTTTGTTTGGCCACTTTGGTATAGTGGTTGGCAATATTGGCACCCAACGCCCTGGAACCCGAGTGTGTCAACAATCCCAGGTAAGTTCCTGCTTGGACACCCAATTGAGCATCCTTTTCTTTGATCTCCACGATCCCGAATTCTGCGAAGTGGTTGCCTGAACCGGAAGAACCCAATTGTTTGGCTGCTTTTCCCTGTAAAGCTTTCAGCAAAGGCAGTTCACCAAATTCCAGACGGTCAATGACCGGATGCTCTGTGGAATATTCAAACTGGCGACCACCACCAAACAAGGTGGCTTCATTCAATTCACGGGTGAAATAGTGTTCACGCTGTGTCAGTTCTTTCGGATCAATATCGAATATGGATAAACACATCCGGCACCCTATATCGACACCTACTCCGTAAGGGATCACAGCATTTTCTGTAGCCAGTACACCCCTATTGGCAAACCATAGCCAGCATGGGCATCGGGCATTAAAGCGCCTGCTACCGATACGGGCAGTTTTGCCGCCTGGTACATCTGGTTCATGGCCCCGGGTTCGATAAACTCTCCTCCGAACACATTGAACTGTATACCGGTTGTATTCAGTGATATCTCTGTCCCTTCCGGAACCGGCTTCGGCAATAATTGTTGCGCCACGGGCGCCAGTATAGCATCCTCCGCATATTCAGCCGGAGTAGCCAATACCTCTTTTAATATGTCTATTGCCTGTTCGGTTGAATGGTGCTTATAATTACGTTCCATCACATTCATAGCAATGCTGATCACCGGTCCTTCCGGATATCCAATTGCTCTCAGATCCTTTCCTTTCAATTTTAACTTTGCCATACTTTGTTAGTTTTCAATAACAGCCCTCCTGAAACCGATAACCTGCATTTGTTGTGGTTGATTGACCTCCTCATGTAGGTTGGTGATCTCGGCAATTGTCATAGGCTGTTTTATTAATGTATCAAATCCCAGGTGATCGCTTAATTGCTGTGCTTTGGCGATACTCAATTTACCAAATTCATAGCGTGCGATCAAACGCCCTTTTCTCATCAAGGCATTATCTATCATTGTTACTGAATTATTAAATGTACAGATCAATTGCACATTCAGGAAATCAGCCAGCAACCCATCTGAAATGTTCAGCAAATTAGACACTGACGACTGCGGATTGGTTCTTCTGTCCATGATCACATTCTCTGCGTCCTCAATGATTACCACCCTATTGGGGTTATCAATGAGCAGATCAATAAAATCAGGGTCTGTTAAACAGCCTGCAATATCATCTACCATGTCTACGCACGGCACCCCTGAAAAGCAATACATATATAATGCCTTGCTGTTGATATAATAATTATCAAATATGCTATTGGCATTGATAATTCTCTGTTCAATTGTATTGTCCATATTTAAGTTGAAATAGTTTAACCAGTAATTATCCTGCCTGTACATTTATACGGGCTGGCGCAAAAAACTGTTCGCTATTTCATTACAAGAGTGCGCATAACATTTAAATTTTAGCACGGGGTGCAGGATTCGAACTTACATGGCCAGATTTGGAGTCTGGATTGTTGCCAGTTACAATAAACCCGTATTGGTGGACGAAACAAGATTCGAACTTGTACACACCCGGCTTCAACGGGCAGCTCTACCATTGGAGCTATTCGTCCTTTTATGAATGCGGGAACAGGATGGATCGAACATCCGTTCTTCCGTTAACAACGGAGCGTTCTGCCATTGAACTATATTCCCAAACAGGGTAACCAATCGGAAAGAGGCTTTGTACATTGCTCTACCACTGAGCTAATCCCGGAACTCCGGGATACAAGATTCGAACTTGTGTCAGATGTATCCCATCGAAGTATCTCTTTCCTACGACACCTGTTGACGGCTTAAGAAGATTCGAACTTCTATTTGTACGTTCGTAGCGTACCGTTCTTCCATTGAACTATAAGCCGATGGGTTGTCCTCGGGTCTCGAACCCTGTTCTCCTCATTCACAGTGAGGGGTTTTTCCCGATATGCATCGGGATAAACTAAAGACAACATTTGTTACCAGGCTCAGATTCGAACTGAGAACATCACAGTCAAAGTGTGATATGTTAGCCTATTACACTACCTGGTATGGCTTAGCAGTCTATACGGGATTCGAACCCGTTTCTCCGGATCGACAATCCGGGGTGTTGTCCCATACACCAATAGACTGGTTCATAATAGCGGCAATAAGTAAGCAGTGTTTTTGTATCGGTTTCAAATCGAAGTAACATTGCTCTACGGCACGCCAGGTAGTCTGTAAGGGAATCGAACCCTCATTACAGGAGTGAAAGTCCTGCGTCCTGGCCATTGAACGAACAGACCCAAAAAGGGCAACAATTAGAAGGGTTATTTTTCCATACGGGCATCGAACCCGCACCAGTACTATGCGTACCTGTTCTAGCCAGGTTGAACTAATGGAGCCGAAGTAACCCTTCTTTACGGCACCTTTGTATAACAGGCAGGACTCGAACCTGCACCCTCTTCGTTCCAGGCGAAGTATCCAACCATTGGAATGCTGCTATGGTTATTATTGTCTTTAGCATTTACGGCAGCTTTTCCTTTTAAGCTACAGAGCCTTCTTATTCTTGTTCCAGTTGCTGCATTTGTACAATATGCCTTTTTGCGTGTTGCACAAGGAAACAGATATAATGGTACACATCAATTTTGCCAAGTCCATTTACTGTCATCATCGTTTTATGCAGTATGCCCTCCCCCTGGTTCATTTGATCCATCAGGTCCATACACTCCTTCACCTGCAATTGCAGATCTGCTTTTACTAATCCCATTGGTTTTACACCGCCAGGTTCCATGTGTTCCGGCCTATGCCATTTGAATGCCGCAGGTTGCCCAATCAATTCGAGCTTGCTCCAATCCAATTCATAATCCTTCAATAAGTCCCGGTAATTTACATTCCTTGACTTTTCAAGCGCTTTTATTGTACCCTTCCGTATCAGTATTAATAAATAATGATTGGTTAGGGCTATATGTTCCAATATCTGAGCAATGCTCCATCCACCATTTTGAGGTATATAATACAATCTCTCATCGGGTACATCGAACCAACCATATACTTCATCAAAGGTGTTGGTAAGTTCTACCTTTATCCTACTCATAAAATCCTCCTTCATTTTAATTTCTTTTTTGGAAAAGTAGCCTCCCACAGCATCGTGGAAGGGCTACTGTATCCTCCCTTTCTGCAACTAATTATGTTATAGTTCTATTGAACCTATCAATTTCAAAGCATCACTTCCCTGATCAATGGCATTCAATACATCAAAGATCTTTTCACTCCATCCGGCGATCAGATATACATCGTTATGCTGTACTTTCAATGGCGTATTACCATATCCAGCCAGGTCGAACAGGTAGAGTTTTGCATGGGGCGACACCCGCTTGTATTGCAACCATAAGTTGGCAATATTATCTGTGCTGTTATCCGGGTTCCACAACTGACAATCGGTGAAGATCATCAGCTTATCCACCATTTTTTTCCGTTGGAGCAGGTCTTTTACTACCAGGAAACCATTGGTACTGTATCCCACTTCTCCTTCACGTCGATGAAATTCATCCACGTTGGCCAATATCTGTTTACGTGGTAGATTGATCACTTTCCAGGTATCCCCAAACATACCGGTGATCACATTTGCACAACGGTATTGGAGCAACATAGCCAGCATCAGGCCGATATCAAAGTTCTGCACCTTGCTATGAGAGCTGATGGTTTTCTGCATACTACCACTCACATCAGCGGCAATCAATACGTTTGTAGCTTCGTCATAACCCGCAATATTTGCAGTACTAAATTGAACTGCCTTTTCCAACGCCTCCAGTACTTTACCCGCTTGTCCATGAGGAACGGCTTTCAGCTCCCTGTAAGCACTTAAAAACCTGAATGGCAGCTGCCTGCTTTTGGCTATTGCACCAGGATCAGTAAGGTATTCACAAACTTGATCAATCGCCTCCACGCTTACATTGGCTTCCAGTATATTGCGCAGGTTGCGCAGGGTAGCCATATAGCCCAGCCGCTTACTGAAGATCAATTCCTCCCATTTTTCACAGAAAGCAGCCTTTCTGACTGCATCATTCACATACCGCAACTGCCCCAGTGCACTCAATTCTACTTCCCATGTATAAGGGCTATTCAGCCCGTCTTCTGCAATCTTATTGAATATTGCCTGCTGATCTTCATCTTTTGCTTTTGGGTGCACCAGAAATAAAGCATCTTTCAGGGTAACCTGTGCAGAACGGTTGTATTTAGCAAACTGGTACTCATCAAACTTATTGAAGGCTGTTGCGAGCCCTCCTTGTACTTGCTTGCTCAACCTGTTTAATTGCTTCCTGCCGCTGCGTTTGTTAGCCTGCCCATACAGGGCCAGCATTTCAGTGATCTCATCCGCTCTTTGTACTACCCGGTTGGTTAAGCGGCTAACAAGCCTGTCGCCCTGGTGCAATCTGGCCAATTCTACTGCCAGCACCAATGGAATGCTGCGCAGGTTCAATACTTCCCGGGCATATATGGCCAACCTGGCTACAAAAGCCGGATCGCAGATAGAGATCAGGACACGGATACGTTCTAACCGTTCAAGGCTTCCTTCATAGAACTTGTTGCTGAGAGAAGTGGTTACTACAGCTGTGTACAACTCCATCTCGGGCGTCAATGCAAAAGCCTTTTCTCCTTCATAATTTAGGACAGGGGCTTTTCTGCGCAGGTTGATGTTAAATTTCATGGCTATACCTCCTTCTGATTAATGGTGCATTTACAGGTTTACTGTAATGGATCTTATTTAGCGCAATTCAAATTCTGCCGGGTGTTGTATTTTTCCAACATCACCCTTGTACATGGTTTTGTTTTTGTCTGTTCTTTTCTTTGTCAATAAATCCACGATCAAGCGGATTGATAAGACAGCTAAATTAGTTTCATGGTTACCTCCTTTCGTTGTTGCTTATACGGGGCAACAAAAAACCCGGTCATTGAATTGACCGGGTTTCCTATTCTTAATAACACAGTTTATACCTGTGCAGGAATATCTTCCGGTCGTTTAAACAGTTCTCGTTGGTCAATACAATTGAGGTTCATGCCCAGTAAGTTGAGGACATAGCATGGCCTGTTGAACATGCTGTGATCAACTGCCAATACCATCATTCGTATGGTTTGAGTTTTTAGTTTCATAGTGTAAAAACAAAAAACCCCGCGTCAGGCGGGGCTTTCGTTATATTTCGGTTTCGTAGTTCTACAAATTACCTGGTAACATAACATGCCCCGCAAACCTGGAATAATCCTGACCGGGATTAAACCATTTCGCTGTTTCAATATGCATTTGTATGCGTGACATGATCTTGTGTTTTTAAATTTTTATCTATGCAAAGGTGTAATTATTTTTTTATTCCCACCAACTTTTTGTGAAAAATATTTTTCAGGTTGATAATCCACCCATATCAATACACGATCCCAGGGTTATACCCGGCCCGGTTTGTACAGGTGATGGCGGATGGCATAAATGATAATGCCAGCAGTATTTTTCACATCCATTTTCTCCATGATCTTCATACGCAGTCCTTCTACAGTACGTACGCTTAGGAATATCTTTTCGGCAATCTCTTTGCTGGTGAGGCCATTACAGATATAAGTAATAATATCCAGTTCACGTTCACTAAACTCTGGCTTGTTGTGAAGTTTATGGGGATTGAATTTACTTTTGGCCACCATCTGAGCCAGCTTATTGGAAGTATGGCGACAATAGTAGGGCTGCTGGTTGTAGACTGACTTAATAGCTTCTACAATTTCGTATTTATCAGCATTTTTAAGCAGGTAACCTTTGGCTCCCGCTTCGAGCATGTCGATGATCAGATCTTCTTCATCAAACATCGTAAGGGCAATGATGCCTACTTCGGGGTGGTGCTCGGCCAGGTGGCGGGTGGCGGTGGCCCCATCCATATTGGGCATTTTCACGTCGCTGATCACGATATCGGGCTGCATGGCCTTTACCTGGTCAATTAGTTCTTTGCCATCGGCAGCCTCAGCTATTAATTCAATATCGGGCTGTTTTACCAATACCATGCGTAAGCCGTCACGGTAGATCTCATGGTCATCAGCAATAATCACTTTTATATTGCCGTGTATTTTCATACAAATAGGTTAGATTCAGATAGGGATGTCAAATGTATACATGGTACCTTTTCCGGACTCAGACTGACAACTCAATTCTCCTCCCATCACTTCTGCCCGGCTTTGCAAGTTACGAAGTCCAAGGCCTGGATTGTCTTTTACTTTCGCAAAATAATTGAATCCTTTGCCATTATCGGCAGTCATCAGCAAAAGCCGGTCGGCCTCAATCACAATTTTAATGATGAGGTAGGTAGCTTCTGCGTGTTTTACGGTATTGTGCAGGACTTCCTGTATTATGCGGTAGATATTGATCTCTTTATGCTGGTCGAGGCGTAGTTCTTGTTCACAGATGAATTTAATCTGAAGACCATAGGTTTGCTGGTTGTTGTTAACAAATTCCTCTATGGCTTTTTGTAGCCCTTTCCTGACCAAGGTATTGGGCATCAGATCGTTGGAAATCTCCCGTAGCTTTCCAATGATGGTGTCGATATGGCCGCTTGATTTGCCAATGACTTCCTGGTCACCGGGGTCGTCGGTATCAAGGCTATTGATCTGTAATTTGACGGCTGATAGTAAGGGACCTAGTTCATCGTGAAGGTCGGAAGCAATCCGCTTGCGCTCTTTCTCCAGGGTATCAATTTCTGCCTGGATCTTCTCCTTATTCATCTGAAGACTTCTTCTTTGATAGCGGATAATAGTAATGATGTAGTAAAAAGGATGATACCTATTACCGCTACTACGATGAGAAGGGAGTCGTAAAGTTTTGCTTCCGAGGTATCCATAACGTCGCTACTGCATATAATAAATTTACCAATAAGTTAGTATAAACATTTATCTGCTGCAAGTTTGCTCTGAAGCTTTTGCTAACATTTTGTTTAAATACAGATAGCGATGTGACATTAACGAGGATAAAGAAAGTATAAAATATAATAATCCCAAGGCAGATCAGGAATTTTGGATTGCGGAAAATATTCCCCCGTTCATGCACCACCACCTTGTTAAAGGTACTGACACTGAAGAAAATAAGTGCAAAAGAATAGCCGGTTAGGAAATAATAATTCAATTCCTTGAACCCATGAATAAAAAAGGAGCTAATTACCCAAAAAATGAGGAAGGCAATGAGGATTGATATGAATACTGTTTTCTGGCGGTTGAATAAGCCCCAGTTATGGAAAAGCCAGGTGAAAAGGCAAAACTCCACATAAGAGTAAATATGTAGGGCCGGCAGGTGAAGATCCGGGCGATTGTATAAGGTAAACACATGAGCCAGTAACTCCATCAAAACGGCTGCAAACGTATAATAGAGGAAGGGATAGTAAGCCGGATCGATCTTCCGGTACCTTACTATCCCTATGATAAAGGCAATCAGGATGCTTTGGCTTAGAACAAAGTGAACCGTGTTGTCCATTAGCAAAATATCATGGGGTAATAAATTAATAGGTAACTGACATGACGAGCTAGATTAATGCTTTGATGAGTCGCCGTAGCAAGGGGGAGCACACTGACCATATTCAAAACCACCTTCGCCATCATCGCCCGCCTGTGCTGCAATGGCAGACCCTCTTTTCACAAACAGGTCATTGCCCAGTTTATCCACACCTACCAGGATTAGCCGCAGATCCTGTTTACCATTACTTCCAAAGGCTGTAGCACCATAATAAACCCTGATACCGATACAACGGGGGTCTTTCATCAGTTCTATTATGCTTCTTTTGTTGTAAGCTTCGGAAAAGGGAATAAACAGGGAGGGCATTACCACTTGCAAAGTGTCTCTTACCACTTCATAACGTTTTCTGTAAGCGGCAATCGAATCTTTAGGGATAAAATGGTCCCGCAAGCCCAGCGCGGAAGAGTCTTTGGGATTAGGGATCCAAACGCCGTCTTCCTTGGGGCCTCCGCAAGAAACGACTAAAGGGCTACAAAAACTGCTCCTGCCATGAACAGGGCCATTGGAAAAAATGATTTTCTGAGGTTAGTTGTCATAAAACTGATTTTTGAGGTTTAAACAGTCAAACAGTGGCTAAAGATATTCGTAAACATTCAGCCGCCCCTCACGTAGAACTACTCATTTTACCTACATACTTTACTATATACATCCAGTATTTCATCGCTTGCCAATGACAATTTATTGTGACAACTTTGGGTTGCCTGAAGATTCTGACCCCACTAACCTTTTAGCAGCCTCCTTCCCTAAACCGTATTTCTCTTGTGTGATTGCATAAAACCACTTAAAACTGTGCACCATGAAACAACAGGACCTGGCCAATACCAAAGTAGCAGCCATTTCTATTGATAGCCCAAAATCACCGGTATTATTAAGCATCGGCAATTCCTTGGAGACAATGCGGGGTATTATCTTGAAAAGATACAGGAACTGGGGCTTCGCCTGCAGGGTTTAAACTTATTGGAAAATGCCCGGGAGATCTCGGTCATATGCAACGAGATTATCCGGGCAAAGAAGGTATTAAATAAACTCAATAGGAGAACAGGTTACCTGGCTTAGGATGACCTGTGAGGTTAAAACAGCTTTCCTTGTTCCCCAGGCCTTCTGAATAGGGAACAGTCCAGCTCTAGTCGTTCATGGTTTAAGCCGTATTTATTGGTGTATTTCTTGTATTGCATAGCCACCATATCAGCAATATTTCCTTCACCACGCATTCGAACGCCAAATCGGCTGTCATTTACTTTTCCATCGTGACTATCTTCAATCATATGCCATACTTTATCAGCCCGGTCGGGGAAGTTCTTATAAAGCCAATCGTGAAACAATAGTTTAATGGCTCCATTCAGTCTTATAAAAGTATAGGCCGAAAAGGTGGCTCCGTTCTCACTGGCCTTTTAATGATATTATGCATATCATGTTCATTGAGACCAGGATCATAGGTCCCAGCATTACTCCCATCCGAACGCCGGCTTCACTCAATTCTTTAATTACCCTAAATCGCTGGTTTGCAGTGGTTGTACGAGGCTCCATTACCTGGCGGAGCTCTTCATCGAGAGAGGTAATAGAGACCAATGCGCTCACCAGGTTCTTTTTGGCCATTTCCTGCAATATATCCAGGTCACGTAAGATCATGGCATTTTTGGTGATAATGCCCACGGGCTGATTGAATTCAGGCAAACTTTGAGGCATTGGCGTGTAAGTTCAAAGTTCTTTTCGGCCGGTTGATAGCAATCTGTATTTCCACTTAGGCTTAGGGGTACACATTGCCATTTAGGGTTCATCAGGAATTTACGAAGTAGTTGGGGAGCATTTTTCTTTACAATGATCTTGCGCTCAAAGTCGAGCCCGGCGCTATATCCCCAGTATTCAAAGGAATTTCGTGCATAGCAATAGATGCAGCCATGTTCACAACCCTGGTAAGGGTTCATACTATAGAACATACCCACATCTGGACTATCAACTTTATTGACAAAGCTTTTTGAATGCTCTTCGAGGTATTGGGTAGGGACATTGGGATCAGACCAGTCGTCAATAGATTCAATATGTTCTCGTACTCTTTCGTTCTTCAGGAATTTATTTTTGGTATTGATCTGGGCACCTCTTCCTTTGAAGTAGGTATCGGGCCGTTCTTCCATTGGTGTTTCCATGGTATTTATCATTTAGTGGGGATCACAAGAAAACACACCCTCCTGCCCCGGCAGACACCTGTGGAAACAGGCAAGCCAGCGGGAACAGGAATCAGGTGGGTGTGAATGCTGCTGAAAAAGCTCAGACAAACAACTCCCCTTGTTTGGTACTTACAGGCAGGTTCATAAACTCAAATCGTTGTGCGATTTGATAGGATCTATCACCTGCCCTTCGTTTCAGCAATAACATGCTGTCCGCAATAAACCGGCCTGTAAAGTGACGGTGTGAGTATTCCAACCATCCTTTTTCATACTGCCAGGGCAGTAGTTTACGAGCGATGGTGAGGTGCGGCTCATCAATAAAATAAGGTTTATGTTCATTATCCAGTTTCATGAGGCGTTGTGCGTCTCTGATCTCTCGTACGAGGTTTTGGATGGGTAATTTGGTCACTACATTAATAAATAAACTGTGGCTGGGAAGCTACCATAATCTTTCAGCTCTACCTTAAAGGGATGATATCCCATGGCTACTGTTTTGAGTCGGTTAACGATCCGTTCTTCCATCATTTCCAGTTGGGTAAAAGTGGCCAATGCCAGGTGCACTTTGGCTCCCAATGCGGAAGGAGCCTGGTATGTTTCAAAAAATCTTTTCTTATCTGCAAGATCCGGTTACGCAATTCTTCATGTGGCAATAATACCAGCATGTATTCATTTACCCGTAGTTGACTGGTATAGTCATTATAGAAGGCGCCGGGCGTTCCATGTATTTTTTGGTGGGTGAAAATTGCATATACTTTTTCATTTTTATTCATTTAAAGGTTTAAATCACGCCACCTCAGACCAGGGCTGGGCTCCGGGGGCAAAAGGAAATATGTTGATGGTTTTACAATTGTCGAATTGGTGGGCTCTTCGCAAAAAGTCGCAGATCGCTAACCATAAAGGACTCATGAAATGTTTTTGTGAATAGCTGAACATGGCCTTTGTGTATACAGGTTCGGGCAGGCGACGTGCAATGCTAAGGTGTGGCTTGGCGATAAGCCTTACCGGTGGGCAGGAGGAGGATCGTACCAGGTCGTCTACAGCTTTCAGTTTTTGAGCCAGGTGCAAAAAGGAATGGGGTCCTGTACCCTTAAAAAAATAGTATGCGGCGGAAAGCCGCTATAGTTGTTCAGGGTTACCTTAAAGGGTTGTTGTTGATCACAAATACGTTGTATCCAACGTATCAAGGTACCTTCCATGGCTTCACGGGCCAGAAAGCTGGCCACCATAATATGTGTTCCAGTTTTAATGGCCGCCTTTTCGCGGTACTCATCATAGAATTCCTGCTTCTGAGTCAACACTTTATCCTGTACAGCGGCATCAGGATTTACTACCAGCAGGTACTCATACAGCCCATATTCGGCCCAGCTTTGATGAACATTATTTTTCGCAGGTTCCATAAACAAAAATTTTACCTGATCATTATTTTAGCATAAATTTACTAAATTATTTAGTAGATCAAAATTATTTTTATGGAGGAGGATCTTTATTATAACCCTGCTTATAAGGGCTCCAGGCAATACAACCAATGGGAAGTGAAAACGGCTGATGCAACCGGATTTGGAGCAGCCGCTGATGATTATATGGAAAGAGGCATTGACCTTAATGAGCAATTGATCCATAACAAAGCGGCCACTTTTTTTATGCGTGTACGGGGCAATGCGATGGTGGATGCTGGTATTCATGATGGAGACATCGTAATAGTAGATCGCAGTGCAAAAGCAGTAAGTGGCAAGGTGATCATTGCTGTATTGAATGGAGAGATGTTGATACGCCGTATGGAAAAAACATTCAATAAGCTTCGCCTGATACCGGAAACATCCAAACTGGCCACCATAGAAATAGATGGCTCTTGTGATTCATTCGAAGTATGGGGTGTAGTAACCTGGGTGATCCATGCACCATAAAAATAACTGTCCATACCATTAAACCTATCCTAAGGACAGGGGCTAACCAGGAAGGGAATGAAAACTTACAGATACGTGTAGCTGAAAAGCATCTTTTATTACCCGGTGTTAAACTGTTTGTTAAATCCCTTTTGGTTGGCCCATTTTTGTATTGTGAAGTATTTAAACATACACGGATGAAGGCAATTGTTGACTGTAACAGTTTTTATTGCTCCTGTGAGCGGCTTTTCAGGCCCGACCTCAGGAATAAGCCCGTGGTAGTACTTAGCAACAATGATGGGTGTATTGTATCGCGCAGCGATGAAGCTAAAAACCTGGGCGTACAAATGGCAGGCCCTTATTTTCAGGCCCGCCCCATTATTCAACAACACAATATTGCCGTTTTTTCCTCCAATTATAATCTCTATGGTGATATGAGCTGGCGGGTGATGGAAACCCTGCGCAGTCTTTCGCCCATGGTAGAAATTTATTCTGTAGATGAAGCATTCCTGGATCTTAGCCATGTTCCAGCCGATGAGTTAGAAGCAGCTGCCCTTCAAATCCGCCACCGGATAGAGGAGTGGACGGGCATATCTGTTTCGGTAGGAGTAGCACCAACAAAAACGCTGGCTAAACTGGCCAATTACCTCGCCAAGAAAAACAAAGTAGTCAGCAATTGCATCAAGGTACTGGCCACGGGAGAGCAATTGGCATCCGCCATGCAAAGCACCCGGGTAGGCAATGTTTGGGGGTGGGTCGATCTTTTGCTAATAAGTTAATTAACCAGGGTATTACCAGTGCCTGGGAGTTAAGTACCATGCCGGAAGAATGGGCCCACCGCCATATGGGAGGCATTACGGGAGTAAGATTAATAAGGGAGTTGAAAGGCATTCCCGCTATTGACCTGGAAGAACCATTGAAAGTAAAAAGATGATTGCCACCACCCGTATGTTTGGCGAGCCAGTGGGAGATATCGGCGCCATCAAGGAAGCAGTGGCCACCTATACCACCCGCGCAGCAGAAAAGCTTCGCCGGCAACACAGTGCGGCTAAAGTTGTGAGCGTATTCATCGTAAGCAAAGAACAGGACCACCTGATCGATTTCCACCATGGTCCCTCCATCAGTACACACACCACGCTGGCCATCCCGACCTCTATTACGCAGGAACTGATCAAACCGGCGGTGGAACTGGTTGATCAATTATACACGAAGGGCAAGGAATACAAGAAAGCAGGGGTTATGCTTAGCGGACTGGTGCCAGATGCATCAATCCAAGGCAATTTGTTTGTAGCGCCAGAAAAGAATAATAACCGGTTCTTAATGGATGTAGTAGACAATGTAAACTTCAGCATGCGGGATGATATATTAAAGTTTGCTACTGTGGGCACCACACGCAACTGGAAAATGCGACAAGAGCTGCACAGCTCCCGCTACACCACCAGGTGGGATGAATTATTTGAAGTAAAATAAGGCTCCCCCAACTTTTGCTGTACATGAATCGGCCTCCTGCTGCCGTACTATTGACTAGAACTTACGCAATCGTTTCCATCCGGCCGGCAAGGCATAATGCTGTATATTGATGAAAAATACCACATGCGGTTTGGATCTCTCCTCCTCCTTTTGGTTTCGCTGAAAACCTCTGCCCAGCAAGTCCCCAATATACTATACATCATGAGTGATGATCATGATGCTGATGCCATCAGTGCTTATAATAAAGAGCTGATTGCTACCCCGAATATTGACCGGTTGGCTAAAGAGGGGATGCAATTTAAGCGGGCCTTTGTGGGCAATTCAATATGTGGCCCCTCCCGCGCCACCCTGCTTACAGGGCAACATTCGCACAAGAATGGCTTCCGCGATAACCGCGACCGCTTTGATGGTACACGAAATAATATGGCCAAAGTGCTCCAGCAGGCTGGCTATCAAACAGCCGTCATTGGCAAATGGCATTTACAATCTTATCCCACTGGTTTTGATTACTGGAAAATCCTTCCCGGCCAGGGGCAGTACATTAATCCACGCATCATTGAAATGAATGGGGACACTTCAACGTATAAGGGTTACGCAACAGTTTTCATCACCAATGAAGCGCTGGCATGGCTAAAGAACCGGGACCGCAATAAGCCTTTTATGCTGTTACTGCATCACAAGGCCCCACATCGCTATTTCCTGCCACCACTTAAATACATTGAAGCCTACCAGGATAAAAAATTCCCCGAGCCCACCACTTTATATACAGATACAGTTGGCCACGGCAAAGCCTGGCAATTACAAACGATGAGCATCCTGCCCGACCTTAAGTTATCCAGCGACCTCAAGGTGGATCCAAAGTATTTGATGGATATCCCTGCATTGAAACCCGATTCAGCAGAGGTAGCCTATTACAACAGTATCATGAACCGGATCCCGGAACCTGATCGAAGCCGCATAAAAGCGATCTATGCCAAACGGGGTGAGTTAATCCAGCGCGAACATCCCAGTGGTAAAAATTGCTGGGCTATAAATTTCAATGGTACTTGCAAGACTACCTGGCTTGTGTAGCAAGTATTGATGAAAATGTGGGAAGGGTGTTGAATTACCTTGACAGTGCAGGTTTGACCAAGCAAACAATGACAATATATACCAGTGACCAGGGGTTTTATCTGGGTGAAAACGGATGGTTCGACAAAAGGTGGATGTACGATGTAAGTATGCAAACGCCGTTACTGGTAAGATGGCCAGGGCATATAAAAGCTGCGTCGGCTAGCAATGCCATGGTACAGAACATTGATTTTGCACCTACGATGTTGAGCGCTGCCGGGGTGGCAGTACCGGGCTGGATGCAAGGATTGAGCCTCGTACCGCTCCTTACAGGCAGGCAAAAAGAATTGAAACGCCCCTACCTCTATTATCATTTCTACGAATACAAAGCAGATCATACGGTATTACAACACCTGGGTATCCGTGGAAACAGGTATAAGCTGATCTATTTCTATACAGTAGATGAGTGGGAATTTTATGACCTTCAAAAGATCCCCAGGAACAACATAACCTCATTGGCGCTGCCGAGCATCAAATGCTCATCACGAAAATGAAGAAAGACCTGGTTCAGGTGAGAAAGGAATATGGGGATACTGAACCGGCGGGGAGCTTGCAGTAAGATTATTGATTGCTAATTATTGATTATTGGGTTTACAAAACGGCTGCCCTTTTTCTAGTTACATCAATCAAAGAAACTGATCTGTGTACCTGCTGTTGGTTTACCAGGTTGAATAAATACAGGCTTCTGCAGGTGAAGATCACAGGCTGGATTGATCTTATCAATGATGTAGGCGATCAATTCCGGGCAATACATTTCCTCGGGCATGTGTATGAAAAAGTATAACTCTTCCAGGCCACTGTTGATCCAATGAATGATGCGCTCTGCCCAGGCATCCGACCGGGTATAATCGGTTGGATGGAGGAGGTTGGTGACAAAACGTACAAATGTTTTGGGTACGGGCAAGTGCATGTGAGCGCAGTCTCTTCGGCCCGCGGTATCGGTAATAACGGCTCCCACATTCAAAGAACGCAAAGTATCAAACAACTCCTTTTTGATAACGGGATCGGAAAACCATTGGGGGTGCCTGACTTCCAGGAAGAAAGAAAGGTCGGTAGGCAAAGAAGCAAGGTATTTGAATAAAGGTTCCCGGCGATTGGGGGCATAGCTTTCACTGACCTGTAGAAAGACAGGGCCCAGGTTTTCACCAAATGCCAGTACTCCTTCGAGGAAAGCAGAGGTTTGATCGAAGACGTTATTGAAGTTGCTGTAATGACTAATCAGTTGCGGTACTTTGGGACAGAACTTGAAATCCTTACCGGCAGCTTTTGCCGCCCATTTACCAATCTCTTCGGGCGTGTAGATCTTATAATGGGTGGCGTTGAGTTCGGCACTGTTAAACTGTTTGATGTATTGCTCCATGTACGCAGTTTCCTTGGTGCCTTTTGGATAGATCCTACCTATCCAGGATTTGTGCCCCCAACGGGGTATTCCAAAATATACCTGGGGGCGGGCGGCTTTTGTGCCCGGTAGGACGGGCTTATTATCGGCAGGCTCGGCCGGAAGGGTAAAATCGATGCTATTTAACTGATCCTGGGGAACCTTTCCAAAATCCATACAACTATTTTATTGGCCTCAAATCTACTTATAATGTTTTAGGATACAAGCGTTTAGCCACAGTATCCAAGAGCAGGATAATGTTCAAACAATCAATTGATTAGCTTTTTTTTCGCATCTTTAAAATATACAGGGTCTTTGTGCGTCTACCTATTTATACAATGGAGAAGACCCTGACGATAACACCGGGCATGGCTGGAGAAACGAAACGCAATATCACCCAGGTCATTAATGACTACAGCAAAAGGCTGATGGGTTTTATTCGTAAGCGGGTAACCAATGAGGCCGATGCCGAGGATGTACTGCAGGATGTGTTTTACCAGTTTGTGGGCAATACCCAGCCCATTGAGCAAATGAGCGCCTGGTTATTCACGGTAGCGCGCAATAAGATCACCGACCGACAACGCAAGCACAAACCGGAGGCGCTGGAAGATGTATTCAGCAACGAAGATGGGGAAGACGGAATCAACTGGAGTGAGTTGTTGTTTGATGCTTCCAATAATCCTGAACGGGAATACCTGCGAACTTTATTTTGGGAAGAACTAAATGCTGCATTGGAAGAATTACCCGCAGAGCAAAGAGATGTATTTATTAAACATGAACTGGAAGGAATTGCATTTAAAGAATTGGCCGAGCAAACGGGTGAAACCGTAAATACGTTGATCAGCCGGAAACGGTATGCCGTATTGCATTTGCGTGAACGTTTGAGTGTTTTAAAGGATGAATTATTAAATTATTAACCCTATAAATGAGTGTTATGAGACCAAGAATGAGACATAGAAGATCGAGGGGCGGAAAAGCATTCATGATACTGATATGTGTAGTTGGATTTATATCACTGTTCAGTTTTATCGTGATGAAGTTGTGGAATGCTATTCTACCAGATGTGTTGCATGTAACGACTATCACCTTCTGGCAAGCGATGGGTATACTCGTATTATCTAAAATACTGTTTGGCGGTTTTGGCGGCTGGGGACATAAAAACATGAATGGAAGAGGAAGCTAAACGAGAAGTGGCAGGATATGACCCCTGAGGAGCGCAACAGGTTTAAAGAGTCATGGGAAAACCGTTTTGGCCGCCGCTGGTGCCCTCCGAAAAATGCCTGGAATGATGCAAGCAAGGACGAAGCTGCCAAAGAGCAACCAGGTACAGGCACTGAGTAATATACATTCCTTATTCAACTGCTCTATATGGACATCCTTGTTTTCAAAACTAACCTCCGGTACCGGAAGAACATTCACCACATTGGCTCACACCTCAATAACCTGCAAGGCATTATCCGGTGGAATGTTGACATGCACGATAAAGACAGGGTATTGCGTATTGAAGCGCAAGACCTGTGCCCACGGTTGGTCGAACATACCTTAAGCCATGCAGGGTATTCCTGTGAGGAACTGGAGTAACAGATTATTACTGGCTGAAAAGAACGAGCCCTCCGTTAGTTACTTCCGGTTCAAAATCCCGACAGTTTGTCACTTTTTCATACCCCTCTGTAATTAAATTACCCCTGTTTTTACCCCCCGCTGCATAGAGGAATTACAAAATCGTATTTACTACACCAGCAGATTTTAGCCAGCTTTCTGATCGGGACGTCCATTCAGTTCCGGCTTAGCCTTGGTAAACCCGGGATGCTCATGCTTCATACCAGGGTAAAATACACGTTAAAGCACTGATTTAAGAGAAGTCGCATCCCTTTTTCAACGATAGAATGAATAGATTTTAGCGAACTTAAACAGGGACTAAACAGGGACCAAACTCGGACCAAACTCGGACAAAAGACAAGCAAGCGGCCTGTTTACTCCGTGTTTAAAGATTGTTTGTTTCAACAACAACCTGTTTATAAACACTACAATATGTACCCAATACACGAATTAATTGTACAGGACAACTTTTCAATAGTACTCAAAGGCACTATAATGCGAAGCCAATAGTAGTAATTTTCAAAATCGCCAAAAGGCAGATAGATGTGTTGGGCTCCAAAGCCCAGCCATACTGGCAGCTTTACCTGATTGTTGGAAAAGTGATACCGGTGACTTTTCGGAAGATATCAACTGCATAGAGATCGGTCATACCGGCAATAAAGTCTACTATGGATTGAGTGTCCTCATAAAGCTTATCCGGGTGGCCGGTAACAGCAAACTGTTTGGAAATGAGTTGCAATAATTTGAAGGATTTGGCCGATTTAGGCGTAATCACTGCAGCAAAAATTCTTTGAGTAACTCGCCAATTACGTTGTAACCAGCTATTTCGATTTCCACTACCGACCGGTGGTTATAAATATGGGCTACAGAGAAGGTATCTATAGACTTTATCAGGTTCAACTCCCGCTCGGGCAGGTAATCGATCAGGGCCTTTTCTACTGTGCCATTGAGCAATGCTGCTTCTTTTTCCATAAACACCGCTTTTACCCGGTTGATGAGCAGGTTAATTAACCTCGCCCGCAGGAATTCTACTTTTTATTGTCATCGTTGATCTTGTTGAAGATCTCTTCCACATGCTCACGGGCATCATAGCCTTCTCCCTCATCGAAGAAAGCCAGGAAGAGGTCTTTCAGGGTGTGAATGGATATGATGTTAAGTCGGTGCGCATCTTCAAAATCTATGACACGGTAGCATATATCATCGGCTGCTTCTACCAGGTATACAAAGGGATGGCGGGCGTAAATATTTTTTGTGCATCAAGTTTCGGAATACCCAGTTCCTGAGCAATGTGTTGATAGGTATTTATTTCTGAATCGAAGAACCCAGACTTTTTGGTAACGAGTCGCTGTTTGTTGAAACCGCTTAATGAATCGGAAGGGTATTTAATTATAGAGGCCAGGGTAGCATAGGTAAGGCGGAAGCCACCGGTTGTATTTTCGCCAAAGCTTTTGGTCAATGTACGGAAAGCATTGGCATTGCCTTCAAAATACAGGAAGTCGCGTTGCTGATTAGGCGTGAGCTGGCTTTCAAATCGTAGTTTGGCTTCCCGGTCAGCTCGCGGAAAAAGTGCGGATAGCATCTTCTCCCGAATGACCAAAGGGGGATTGCCTATATCGTGGGCGAGGCAGCCGGCGGCAATAACAGAAGGCAGTTCATATTTATAAAACTCCCTGAAATCCTCTTCAGCTTCCGGGTATTTGGCAGCCAGGGCATCGCCCACGGCTTTACCGAGGGAGCGGCCTACAGAAGCCACTTCGAGGCTATGGGTGAGGCGATTGTGTACAAAGACAGCGCCTGGTAAAGGAAAGACCTGTGTTTTGTTTTGGAGCCGGCGGAAAGGGGAAGAAAAGATGATGCGGTCATAATCACGCAGGAAGGAGGTGCGGATAGCATCGGAAAAAGTAGTCGATTTATTTTCGGAGCCCGTACGGCGCGCGCTGTAGAGTTGCTGCCAGTTCATGCGTAAAGATAATGTAGTGAGTGGTCAGTTGTGAGTTGATCGTGCCTCTTACTGGTATTTCTTCATCAACTGGTAAAGGATTTTGTCATCGGGGCTGGTAAGTACGCGCCCCAGGGTATCCTGCAGGAAATGCCTTCTAAAAGCACGAATGGCTGCAGTAGTATCGGCCAGGTCATAACCCACGATGCGCAAGGCTGTGAGGCGATCATAAGAAGGCGGCAGCACAATATTGGTGGTATCATCATACCACTGTCCAAACCCACGTCGGGCCAGGCGTTGCCAGGGAAAAGATACGTTGGGGTCAACTTTACGTTTTGGTGCTATATCACTGTGACCTATGAAGTTTGGAGCAGGGATAGCATATTTTCTTTTGAGGGTATCCAGTAGTTTAAGCAGGCTCACTATTTGGGGTTCCGCAAAAGTTTCATAGCCATTGTTGTCCAACTCAATACCAATGGAAGAGGAGTTGATATCCGTATTATTGCCCCATTTAGAAATGCCGGCTTGCCAGGCACGCAGGTAATCATTGAGCATATGATGGATGGTTCCATCCTCACAAATCACATAATGAGCGCTTACCTTGGTGCGGTCGAGGGTAAATGTCTTGAGGGTTTGCTCACAGGAATTTTGAGCAGTATGATGGATGATCACAAAATTGGGCTTGCGGAGATCAAAGTTGACGGTACCCACGGCATATTTTGGCGACAGGACAGAATCGAGTGCCAGTGGGGGCGGCAATGGCTGCAGGCTTTTGGACAGGGTTTTGGATTGCTTCTTATATACTTTGTTAGTCGTAGCGTATGGATTAGGCGAACAGCTGTTGATAGCTGCTCCCATGATCAAGCCAATACAAACAATGGGCAATAGCCGGGCAATAGCTTGCATAGAGGGATAATTTGTTCAGTAAAACAGCCTGGACGGCATCATTATCTCCTGCGTTGTGGAGGACCGTATCTTCTTTTGTTATTACTCTTGGCGCGGGATGCATGATGAGCACGATAATCGGGAACGGGACCTAGTTCCTGGGGAACTATGGCCTTTTAACGGGCTTACCGAGGAGGGCTTCAATATCGGCAAAACGCCTTTGTTCTTTTCACTTATAAAAGTAATGGCCATCCCATCGGATTCAGCTCTTGCTGTACGGCCAATACGGTGAATATAATCTTCTCCATCGTGGGGTACATCATAGTTAATAACCAGGTCAATATTGTCGATATCAATACCCCTCGAAAGGATGTCGGTTGCTACAAGGATGGGAGTGCGTCCACTTTTGAAATCGAGCAATACATTTTCACGGTCAGCCTGTTCCAGATCTGAATGCATTTCCGCGATCTTGAAGCGGGCCCTTTGTAGTTCCCTGTTCAGTTGTTTTACATTCTGTTTGCGTGAGCAAAAGATGAGTACCATTTTAAAATGGGTATTACGTAGAATGTATTGAACCAGGGGCAATTTTTGAGGCTCATAAACGACAAACGCTTCCTGAATGATCTTTTCCGGTGGTTTGGAAATAGCGATATTGACCTCTACGGGTTGGTGAAGGATCTTGCGGGCCAGTGACCGGATCTTCTCGGCCATCGTAGCAGAAAAAAGCAGGTTCTGGCGTTTGGCGGGAAGGTGGGAAATGATCTTCATGATGTCATCATGAAAGCCCATATCCAGCATACGATCGGCCTCATCCAATACCAGGTATTGGAGTCCGGTAAGTTTAACATAACCCATGTTGAGGTGGGCAATCAGGCGGCCAGGGGTGCATATGACGAAGTCAACTCCTTTGGAAAGAGCATTCTTTTCGGTAGCAAAGTTCATCCCGTCATTTCCTCCATATACAGCTATAGAGCTGATAGAGGTAAAGTAGGATAACCCTTCCAGGTTTTGAGCTATCTGAATAGCCAACTCCCGTGTAGGTACCAGTACGATGCAATTTACCTGTCCGTCGTTGCTGTGCTGGAGGAGGCGGTTGATAATGGGCAGGAGGAAAGCTGCAGTTTTGCCGGTTCCAGTCTGGGCGCAGGCTATAATATCCTTGCCCTGTAAAATGATAGGAATAACCTGCTCTTGGATGGGTGTAGCCACCTCATAACCAGTTGATTCTATGCTTTCCATCAAGGCAGGATCAAGTCCAAATTCTGTAAAATTCATTAAACGAATTGAATATAAATACGATATTATCTAAAAACCAATTCCTGTAAAGATAACATAAAGGGGCTGACCTAAAAGGTCAATACCCGCCAAAAAAAGAAAATTATATGGCCCGCCCTGTCGGGCTATATAATTTTTATGGCAGTAAGTTTTTCGGGTATTTATGAGCTTGTGTAGAAGATCAGGGAGTAAAGCTACCCTTGAGAGCCTGTTTTTGCAGTCAGGAAGCCCTTTTGTCACCATTGAGATATACCTTTCGAAGGTTATGGGCCATGGCTACCAGCGCAATCTCTGTTTTTACTTTGCGCAGGCCACGCAGGTGGAAGCGACGGAAGCCCATATTGTGCTTAATGTCGCCAAAGCAACTTTCGATCTCTGTACCGCGTCGCTTTTTTAATGCCTGTCCCAGTTCTGTGTGAAGATTCTCCCGGGCCTGTTGCTTATAGGCTTCAAGCTTTTCATTCACCTCTATCTTCCGGTTGTACCCTTTGGTGGATTTGCAGCATTGTTGGTATAAGGGACAGCCAGCACAATTGTTACACTCATATAGTCTCACTTCAGACTTGTAACCGGTTCTTTTATGCGTCTTCTGATGTTTGCCTTTAAAAACAAGCAGCTCATTATTGGGACATCCGTAACTGTCGGTTACAGGGTCATAGGAGAAGTTCTCCTTTAGAAAAAGGTTTTCTGGTACCCCTTTGTTTGTTCCTTATGATAAAGTGGGAACTTCATATAATTCTCTATCTCATTTTTCTGCAACAATTCGTAATTCTGTTCTGTACCAAAGATGCTGTCAGCGATGATCCTGTCCGGTTTGCAGGGCTGTTGTTGCTCTATCTGCTGCAGGTGACCTTCAAAGCAAACACCATCATTGGTTGTCTGGTGAACACTGATACCGGTAATGAACTGCTCTTCACTGCCAGCCATTATATTGTAGGCAGGGAGAACCTCCACTTTGTTTTTCATCATCATGGCGCTGGCATCAGGGTCTGTTTTGTTGTAGCCACTGCGCTTGCCTGCTTTGGTGATCTGGTTGTTATACTTGTCTATTTTATGTTCAGCCTCCTTTAGCTTCTTTTTCAGTGTCATTGCCTTGCGACGCTTTCTTTTGGCTGTAGTTGTACGGATCGTATCATTCAATTCAGCTACTTTCTCTGCAATGGCTTCCCGTGTAATAAAGGACGCCTTTCCATGCTCTTCCAGGTCTGCTGTACCGTAAGTTGTTTCTTCCTGCCTGTTCAACTCATCGATCTGCTTAAACAACGACCGGCAGTTTTCTATATTCTTTGCGCCATAGCGTTCTGCATTCTTCTTCCATACCATTTTGTGTTGATTGGCATCGGCCCGTAAGGTCGTGCCATCACAGAAATAGTTCTCCAGTTTTATGTATTGGTGGGCTACCAGGAATTCCAGCATTTCCTTAAACAGGATCTCTATGACTTCTTTGGCCTTGCTGCTACGGAAATTATTGATTGTCCGGAAGTCAGGCCGGCTCATACCACTGAGCCACATAAAATGTATATCCTGGCCGAGTGCTTTGGCTATTTTACGGCCAGTGTAGATCTTGACGCTGTAGGCATATAATAACACTTTCAGCAGCATCCGGGGATGGTAGGAACTAGTGCCGCCGCCTTTGTACAGATTAATTAAGTCACTGATATCCATAGACTCTACAACTTCGTTGACTACCCGGACAAGGTGCTTTTCGCCAATTAATTCTTCCAGAGAAGGGGGTAGCAATAAAGATTGTTGCTGATTGTATTGCTTAAATATTACGGAAGTCTTTATTTTAGCCATTGTAATTTTTGAGTGTGGTAACTTAAAATTACAAAACAGCCCTTACTCTAAAAAGTAAGGGCTGACCTTTTTGGGGTCAACCCTTACTTCTTTAAACAAACTGACCTTTTGGGTCAGCCCCGGGACTTTATGGGAGAAAAATTCAATCGTCGTTTAGAACAGGGCGGGTTGGCAGGAATAAAACGCCTTGGGGATGTTTTTACACTGCCGGGAGTTGATTAGTTACCTCCCAAACCACCACCACCACTGTTGGCACGTTTGTTCTCATCTTCCAAACCGGTATTGCGCTGACGGGCGGCTTTTACCTGGTTATTACCAAATCGGTAAGTGAAATTGATCTTGAACTGGCGGCTTTCCCAGTTACCATTGGCCCTTGTGTACTGGTTGGCATATTCACTCGTTCCTTTCCATTTCATGGTCTTGAACATGTCACTTACTGCGATCTTCACAGTTCCTTTGTTCTTCAGCACGTTTTTAGACAAACCTCCATCGAGACCGCCCATACCAATGCTTTTAAAGGTACCCTGCCAGATAGAAGGTGCCGTATAGAATCCACTCAACTCACCCGTCCAGCCTTTGCCGAAGCGGAAAGTTTGTTGGGCATAAAGATTGAACGAGAATACATCCAGGTCAATTTTCCTGTTGGGACCATTATCAGCTTTGAATTTAGAATAATAGGTATTCAGGTTGGCAAATACACTGTACCACTTGTATTGGAAGGGGTAACTAATATTAAGGCTGATCACGTCCTGGGTAGCCAGGTTTTTATTGGTGATATAACTTTTTGACTTTTCCGTTACATCAACGATCTGAGAGAACATGTCTTTTACATGACTATAGTTCAGGGTAGTAGTCAATGTATATTTAAACACGTGGGTAATGGCAAAGCTATTGGTGTACTGAGGCATCAGGTTGGTATTACCTTTCTGATATGTATACTCATCCAGCCTGAATTCAAAGGGATTCAGGTTCTGATAAGCCGGGCGATCAATACGGCGGCTATAAGAGAGCGTCCACTGGCTCATCGGCTTTTTGTTGAAAGTGATGGCTGCACTGGGGAAGAAGTCGGTATAATTCCGCTTGAAAGTGGAATCATAAACTACATACTGCCCACTGTTATCATCCTTTTTAAAGCCATTGGAATGACCTTTGGCAATGGTATTCTCTACGCGAACACCAAACTGAACCATAAATCCTTTAAATGGCCTGTTATAGTTAACATAACCTGCATTGATGTTTTCTTTATAGTCAAAATCATTGCTACGGTCTTTGTCCAACTCTTTTCCGGTATTCAGCACATTGAAAGTAGAGAAATCGTTGGTGGTATTTACATACGAAGTTTTACCACCGATGCCCAAACGGCCTTTTTTGAAATTCTGCTCGTAGTCAGCTTTGAACGTGTACATATCAATATCCGTAGGAGCTACCATATTATATGCCCGATGGGTAATGATGGTAGTCTCTGTTGGATCATAATAAGTATTGGGCTGCATCTGATCGCTTTCATTACGGAACATACCATAATCGGCATCCATGCTCAGCTCACGACCCGATGTATCGGCATAGCGATAATTGAGGTTGAAGTTCGTATTGTCCCTTTTACCACTGCTGGTATTGTTGGCTACAAGGATCCTGTCTACTTTACCGGTAGGTATATAGCTGATGGGGGTACGGCTGTAGTTGTTAAACCCATTGTCATTATAGTTTCCATTGACCATTACACCCAGGGTGCTTCTTTTGTTAAGTGACATATCAGCACCTACTTTGAAGGCATGGGTTTCATTGTCCATGTTCATTTTGGTGGCACCATCGAACAAGGTATCCAATACTTTACGGTACAACCACATATTCATCCTGTTCTCGCTCTTGTTGTAATTATAGTTACCGTATACGTTGATAAATTTATTGCGGTTGTTCAAAGAGATACCTCCATTGTATTTGGGGAAGGTACCAATTGCATACCCCGCATTTACAGAACCATTGGTTCCATAAGACTTGTTCTTCTTGAGCTTGATATTGATAATACCGGCATTACCTGCAGCATCGTATTTGGCAGAAGGATTGGTAATGATCTCAATGGCTTCAATAGAAGAGGACTGAACAGTTTTCAGGTAATCAGACAAATCCTTACCAGATAATGGAGTTGGGCGGCCATCAATATATACCTGTACACCATTTTTACCACTGAGGCTCAGGTTATCGTCTTTATCGACCAATACACCCGGTGATTTGCGCAACAGTTCCAGGGCATCCTGTCCAACTGCATTTACACTGCCTTCTACATTGAGGATGGTTTTATCGGCTTTTACCTCGATCATTGGTTTGCGATAGGCAACAGTTACTTCTTTCAGGTTGCCGGAAGATTTGGCTAAAGAAAAATCTGGGCCTTTTGCATCACCACTTCCACTGTATTCAAACGAGGGGAGTTTTTAACTTCATGGCCAACGAAGGATACATTGACAAAATACTGGCCAGAATTGATGCTTGTAAAACTGTACTGACCGGAGCTGTTGGTCACACCTAATTTTACAGTGGCGGAGTCTTTTACCTTTTAAGTGCTACAGAAGCACCGGATAGGTTCTTTCCTTGTTCGTCTTTGACATTACCCGTAATATTTTGCGCCTGGGTCAGGGCAGCACATAACATTAGCAGCAAAGTCAATAAGGTCAACTTTCTCATGGCTATTTTTATTTTCAAATTTGGTCGGCAAAGCTATCCGGATGTTACAGTTTTGTGACAATCTATACATCAGCGGCAAATATTCCCCACGAATGGCAAGGGTGTTTCGACATTGTTTTTATGTTGAGCGATTTATATATGAAAAATAAACACGCTGGAAACGATTCTCAATTCACTAGTTTCTAAATCAGGCGGATGAGGCAGAAAATTGAACTCACAACGGGCCTGGTCTGGCGGGTCTGGAGACCCTTAAAAGGCCCTTATTCCAACCTAATACCATCATAAAACGGTTTAATGCGTGTGTTCACATACCCACCTGAGGAGCCTCCTAACCGAATAAGGGTTTTGTAATCCTCCCACACTTCAGGCTTCACATGGAGATAATGATACACCTTACCACCGGTAAATTCGACTTCAGGACTTCCGAAACCGGGGAATAATTGAGAGAAACCGTGGTTTCGGAAGCGCTCGTATATATCTTATTTTTATTGGTTAGTCTTTTACGTCTCATTAGTAACATGGTTGGAATTGCGTGTTGATCAGGTATCATAAATTTTTGTGCCGGGGAGGTATATGATGAGGGTTTGGCTGGCGCTATCAATGCATTGGAAACAATAACCAATGAAAGCTTGCAAAGGGGTTTTGAGAATCAAACTGCAGCCTTCCTGCACATTTGTTGAATGACGAAAAACATCAAGGTGGTATCACAAATTGTGATCCCACCCACTATATCAAAGCCGCATAGGCGGCTTTTTTGTTTTCAAATTAAAAATATTTACTATTTTACATGCCCCTTTACGTGAGCCCTACCTGCTACAGCTCCTACTTATTCTGGCAACAGCATCCAACCAAAAGTCATATTCAGAGATCAAACTTTTTACCATTAAAGTAAATTGGATATCACAGATTGTGATATCCAAATCGTTAATCAAATCATTATACTATGGCTAAAACCAAAGCGAAACTGTTACTCCCGAATGAAGCAATTATTAGTAAAATTTACTTAATCAGGGGAAAGAAAATAATGTTTGACGAGGATTTAGCAGAATTGTACCAGGTTGAGACAAGGCGTTTAAATGAACAGGTAAAAAGAAATGCAGAACGGTTCCCTTCTGACTTTATGTTTAGGCTAACTCAGAAGGAATTTAAAAACTTGAAGTCGCAATTTGCGACATCAAGTTGGGGTGGTCGAAGAAAACTCCCCTGGCTTTTACAGAACAAGGAGTAGCAATGCTTTCCAGTATATTAAATAGCAAAACAGCCATCAATGTCAATATCCAGATAATACGCGTATTTACCAAGATCCGGGAAATGATGTTAACCCATAAGGATATATTACTACAATTAAGAAAGATGGAAAAACATTTGAATAACCATGATGAACAAATTGTGGTAATATTTGATCACCTCAGGCAATTACTAATTCCTCCGGTGCCACCACGAAGAAAAATAGGATTTAGAAGAAAGGATGAACAGGATTAGTTATATAAAATGCAATGGGAATACTTCATTCTGGGTACACTCCCTTTAAAACTTGATGTCGCAAATTGCGACATCAAATTTTAATTACATATTCCTTCTGTATTGCCCTCCTACCTGATAAAGGGCATTGGTAATCTGTCCCAGTGAGCAGTATTTCACGGTTTCCATTAATTCGGTGAAGAGGTTGCCATTGTTAATTGCTACGGTTTTAAGTTTATCCAGCATTTCAGCACATTTGCTTTCATTACGCTTTTGAAATGCCTGCAGGTTTTGTATTTGTTGTTCCTTTTCTTCCGTGGTACTTCTTATTACTTCAGAGGGTATTATGGTAGGGCTGCCTTTCTTATTAAGGAAGGTATTGACGCCTACAATAGGCAATTCGCCACTGTGCTTAAGGCTTTCATAATACAGGCTCTCTTCCTGTATTTTATTACGCTGGTACATGCGTTCCATCGCACCCAGTACGCCACCACGATCCGTAAGACGATCAAATTCGGTCAATACGGCCTCCTCTACCAGGTCGGTCAGTTCTTCAATGAGGAAGGACCCCTGCGTAACGTTTTCGGTTTTAGCCGTACCCAATTCCCGGTTGATGATCAACTGGATGGCCATTGCGCGGCGTACACTTTCTTCGGTGGGCGTTGTAATTGCTTCATCGTAAGCATTGGTGTGAAGGCTGTTACAATTGTCGTATATAGCATACAATGCCTGCAGGGTAGTACGGATATCGTTGAAATCAATTTCCTGGGCATGCAGGCTCCGGCCTGAGGTTTGAATATGGTATTTCAATTTCTGCGAGCGGTCATTACCCTTGTATTTATCTTTCATGGCCTTGGCCCAAATGCGCCTGGCCACCCTTCCTATGACACTGTATTCGGCATCCATGCCATTGCTAAAGAAGAAGGACAGGTTGGGGGCAAAATCATCAATATGCATCCCCGGCTAAGGTAGTATTCTACATAGGTAAATCCATTGGCCAGGGTAAAAGCCAGCTGGGTAATGGGATTGGCTCCGGCTTCAGCAATATGATAACCGCTGATGCTCACGCTGTAGAAATTACGCACTTTCTGTTCAATGAAATACTGCTGTACGTCGCCCATCAGTTTCAGGGCAAATTCAGTACTGAAAATACAGGTATTCTGCGCCTGGTCTTCCTTTAAGATATCGGCCTGCACCGTACCCCGCACCTGCGTCAAAGCTTCTGCTTTCAGTTTTGCATATACATCTGCCGGCAATACTTCATCGCCGCTTAAACCAAGTAGTGTAAGGCCCAGGCCGCTATTGCCTTCGGGCAACCGTTCGGGCGAAGCCGGATTATAATAAACCGGTTTGGGCAACTGCTTAAATTTGGCAGCTATCTTTTTATTTACTGCTTCCCATTGTCCATTGGCCTCGATCCATTTTTCACATTGCTGATCAATAGCGGCATTCATAAAGAAAGCCAGCAGGATGGGAGCAGGGCCGTTGATGGTCATGCTGACCGATGTTTTGGGATCACACAGATCAAAGCCGCTATAGAGCTTTTTGGCATCATCTACCGTGGCAATGCTCACCCCACTATTACCTACCTTGCCATAGATATCCGGACGATGAGCAGGGTCTTCCCCATACAGGGTCACACTATCGAAAGCGGTAGAGAGGCGCTTGGCCGGTTGATCTACTGATACGTAGTGAAAACGTTTATTGGTGCGTTCGGGACCGCCTTCCCCGGCAAACATGCGGGTAGGGTCTTCGCCCTGGCGTTTTAGTTCAAATACCCCAGCCGTATAAGGAAATTCGCCCGGCAGGTTTTCAGTTAACTGCCAGCGCAGGATATCGCCCCAGTCTCTGTATTTGGGCAGTACCACTTTAGGAAGGCGGGTACCACTGAGGGTTTTTGTAGTAAGGGGTTGTTTGATCACTTTATCCCTTACCTGGTATTCAAATAAGTCGGCCTGGTATTTCTTCACCACAGCAGGCCATTGATCAATTAATTGTTTGCAGCCAGGATTGAGTCGAGCTTCAAAATCCTTTTGAGTTGTTCCAGGTCTTTGGAATAAGACGCATTGGCACCGCTTGCTTCAGGACGCCATTAATTTGATACAGCCGGGTGGCTATTACGCATTGGTCTTTTACCCAGCCATCGTAGCTGCGGCTGCCCTCTGCAATTTCAGATAAATAGCGTACCCGTTTAGGTAGTATGATCTGGCTTTTGGTGCTGGTATCACTGGTATGCTGGTGTAGCTCGATAGCGCCAAACTCAATACCTGTTTTCTTTTTCACCGTTATCATTAGCTTCTCAAACAATTCATTAACGCCGGCATCGTTGAACTGAGCAGCGATGGTACCTATCACCGGTATCTCTTCATCCTTCGCCATAAACAGGTTGTGGTTGCGCTTGTATTGCTTACGCACATCATGCAAGGCATCGAGCGCACCTGCTTTGTCGAACTTGTTAATACAGATCACATCGGCATAATCAAGCATATTGATCTTTTCCAATTGAGAGGCAGCTCCATATTCAGGTGTCATGACGTATAAGCTCAGATCGCAATAATCGAGGATACTTACGTCGCTTTGTCCTACGCCGGCACTTTCGAGGATAATAAAATCAAAGCCGGCGGCTTTACAAATATTTACGGCATCTTCTACATATTTACTAAGGGCCACATCGCTTTCGCGGGTAGCCAGGGAACGCATATAGGCGCGGGGCGAATGGATGCTGTTCATCCGGATACGGTCGCCCAGTAAGGCGCCGCCCGTCTTTTGCGGGAAGGATCAACAGAAACGACGGCAATGGTTTTATCGGCAAACGCATTCAGGTAGCGGCGTACAATTTCGTCCGTCACCGATGATTTGCCTGCGCCTCCGGTGCCTGTAATACCCAATACCGGGGATGGGGCAAGGCGGGTACGGTAGTTACTTCATCATTATTCCTGTTGTTCTCGGCATTGGAAATGCTCCTGGCAATCTGCCGGATGTCTTTCCATTCGCCCAATTTCATGGCAGTAGAAAAGTTGGCCGGATTGCCATTGACGGGAAAGTCGCAAAGGCGAATCACTTCTTCAATCATCCCTTCCAGTCCGAGTTTACGGCCATCATCGGGACTATATATCTTCGTAATACCATAATGGTGCAGCTCTTCAATTTCCTGGGGAAGGATGGTTCCACCGCCACCGCCAAAGATCTTAATATGTCCACAGCCATTCTCCTCCAATAAGTCTTTCATGTATTTAAAAACTCCACGTGGCCTCCCTGGTAACTGGTAATGGCAATGCCCTGTGCATCTTCTTCAATGGCACACTCTACAATTTCTGCTACAGAGCGGTTATGACCCAGGTGAATGATCTCGGCGCCTTTGGCTTGCATAATGCGGCGCATAATATTGATAGCAGCATCATGCCCATCGAACAGGGACGCTGCTGTTACAATGCGAACAGTATTGTTGGTGGAACTCATATCATGTAGGAATTACGATCCAGCCGCGAAGTTAATTCAAAAACTAATGAGTGTTAGCATTTAGGGATTTGATTTCCTAATCCATTAAAAAGGAGTAGCTTAGGCGTATAAATGCTATATAATCATGGTTATAGACGCACATGTGCATTTTTGGAAATTTGACAAGCAGCGGGATGCGTGGATCACAGATAATATGAAGCTCCTGCAGGAGGATTATTTGCCCGAACACCTGGCCACTACACTTAAAAGAAATGGAGTAGATGGGGTGGTGGCCGTGCAGGCCAGCCAGGAAGAAGTGGAAACAAGGTTCCTGTCGGAGTTGGCGCGAACACACCCAATCGTTAAGGGAGTAGTTGGCTGGATCGATCTGCAGGCCGATAATGTGGCCGGGCGATTGGAGCATTTTTCGCAATACGAAGCTGTAAGGGGCTATAGGCATGTTGTACAAGCCGAGCCTGACGACTTTTTATTGCGTCCCAATTTCCAACGTGGTGTACAAGCGCTGAAAGCCTATGATTATACTTATGATGTGCTGATCTACCCCAACCAGTTGAAACCAGCCATTGAATTTGTATCGAAGTTTCCCGATCAAAAATTGATTATTGATCATTGTGCCAAACCGGATATCCGGCACAAGAAGATAGACGAATGGAAGGTGTTGATGAAAGAGATCGCAAATAATCCACAGGTATGCTGCAAGCTATCGGGGCTGTTTACGGAAGCTGCCTGGAAAACCTGGAGTGCGGCCGAGTTCTACCCTTACCTGGATGTGGTATTTGAGGCCTTTGGCACCAATCGCCTGTTATTTGGCAGCGACTGGCCGGTCATGTTGTTAAGTGGCATGTATGTGCAATGGAAAAGCCTGTTGGAGAAGTACATGGAAAATTATACGGTGGAAGAAAGGAAAAGGTGTTTGGGCTCAATGCAGTGGAATTCTATTCATTGTGAGGGGTTGTAGTTGCTGGCGGTCATTACCAGGTAAGATTTTTACTGGTCTTATTTTTAATTCTTTATATTGTGTATGGTACACACTAACGACTGCTTTGAGGAAACTCGCCGCCATACTACTATTGGGAATACTATTCTTCAACTGGTTCGGTTACCGGATACTGGCCGATATATTACAACAACAAGCTGATATTGAACTGGAAGCACGTCTTGATCAAAATGATTATGACGAATCTCAGCTGCTGGAAATGCGTGTAGCGCTGAACCTGCCTTATCAAACCAACTGGAACGATTTTGAACGGGTAGATGGAGATATCGAAATTGAGGGCATCCACTATAAGTACGTAAAGCGCAAAGTTCAGGACGGGCAACTGGTACTGCTTTGCCTGCCCAATGAAACTAAAATGCGACTGCAAACGGCCCGCGAAGAATTCTTCAAGCTGGTCAATGACCTGCAACACCCTTCACAGAATAAGAAATCGGATAACAATCATTCTTTTTCCTATAATAACTTCTCTGCAGAGTACTGGTCACAAAAATGACTGGCATTTCACTGCACTCCTGGATCAACCACTACTTTACCGAAACGCGAATGCCGTAGTTAAAAAGGGTGTTATACTTCTACACCTGAACGGCCTCCGGAATGTTAAGGACTTCGCCCTTTTGCTTATTGATGGATCACCTGTAAACCGGGGCATCCATCCCATAATCATTTATCAGGTTGGTTTTCTTTTGTAGCTGTCTTATTTCACGTTTGGCACCTATAGCCTCACGTTGAATATTCGGCTAATCACTTTTATCTTCTTCTTTCATGGGAAAGATCTTCCAAGCCATAATTGTGCTGGCAATAGCCTCATCCTGCCACCGTGCCAATAATTATCAACAGGTATTGCATGATCCGGTTCTATATTGCAAGCTTACCGGACAATTGACGGAGATAATGACCTTCAACATTTTTACGCCGCCGGTAGCCAGCCGGGTATATGCCTATTCACACCTGGCAGCTTATGAAGTAATGGCACAGGGAGATAGTAATTACATATCATTGACCGGACAGTTGAAGGGTTTTAGTGAAATACCCAAACCAACAGCCGGAAAACTGATCGACTATCCCTATGCTTCTATGATCGCATTTATGGAAGTGGGTAAAACGCTTACTTTTTCCAATGCCACCATGGACAGTATAGTAAACTCGCTTCAGTCCCTGGCGCAGAAACATGGCATGCCCGATTCGATGGAAGCGCATTCAAAAGCGTATGGGCTTAGTGTAGCCAGGACAGTACTGGCTTGGAGTAAAAGGACAATTATGCACAAACACGCTCGGCACCTAAATACACAGTACCCGAGGAAGAAGGTAAATGGATCCCCACTCCGCCAGCCTATATACAGGCTGTGGAACCACATTGGCGCACCATCCGTTCCATCGTCATGGATAGCGCCAGCCAGTTTGCTCCACCGCCTCCAGCGCCTTTTAATAAAGACTCTACGAGTGAATTTTACGGCTGGGCAAAACAGGTGTATGATACAGTAAACAATCTTACGGACGAACAAAAAGCAATAGCCAGTTTCTGGGATTGTAATGGGTTTAAAGTAAATATTGTAGGCCATGCCATGTTTGCTACCAAGGCAATGACGCCAGGTGGCCATTGGATGGGGATCATTGGCATTGTCTGTAAAGACAAAAATGTTGACCTCTCAAAAACGATCCATACCTATACCCTGGCATCTTTTGCATTGATGGATGCCTTCATTTCCTGCTGGGATGCCAAGTATACCTGGGCATTGATACGCCCGGAATCGGTTATTAACCAGTACATAGACGCCATCTGGAAGCCTTTTTTGCAAACGCCCCTTTCCCGGAATATACGAGCGGGCATTCGGAAATTTCGAGTGCTACAGCTACGGTATTGGAACACCTGTATGGTACAGAGGTGTCCTTCCGTGATTCAACCGAACGGGCCTGGGGTTGGCCCGACCGCGATTTTCAATCGTTGCGTCAGGCGGCCGACGAAGCGGGCATTAGCCGGTTCTATGGAGGCATTCATTACAAACGTTCTATTGCTGTGGCTAAGGACCAGGGCATCCGCCTGGGTAATTATATTATGACCAAACTAACAACCAACAAGCAGCAAGCAAAAACTTGCTGCTCAATAACTAATTACTTTCAACATCGCTGTTTATGAAAAAAGCACTTCTCCTTTCTACCATCCTCCTGCTGTTATTGAACAACCTTGCATTATCCCAGGGGTGTGTAGCAATACGCAGTACAGGGGCCGTTTGCACCAAACCGCATGCTACCAAGGATGCACAAAAAAGGCTGGCAGCTCAATACAACCTATCGTTATTTCAGGTCATTCCGTCATTTTGTTGGACGGGAGGAACAGAAAGAGCGGCTGGAAAAAAATACAGAAGTAATCAACTGGCAGCATAGTCTTGACCTGGCGCTGGTACGTCATTTCAACAACCGTTGGTCACTGGCTATGAACCTGCCTATTTTATCTAATGCCCGCTCATCGTTGTATGAGCATGGAGGCAACAGTGCAAAAAATGCCCGTCATAAAACACATTCTTTTGGCATTGGGGATATCCGGTTCACAGGCTACTATTGGATTCTTGATCCTGCTATTTCTCCCAATGGTAATATACAAATTGGCCTGGGTATCAAACTCCTACGGGAGATTACAAATACCAGGATTTCTTTGTTAAGAATGATACTACAAAAATACTTGGGCCTGTAGATCAGTCCATCCAACTGGGGATGGGGGCACCGGGTTTACTACAGAGATCAACGGGTATTATAATTTCACCAAGCTGATTAGCATCTATGGCAGCTTTTATTATCTCTTCAACCCGAGGGAACAAAATGGAGTATCTACAGGACGGGGAAGCGCGGTAGCGGCTACTGCTATTACTTATGGCAGTAGTGTGATGAGTGTACCCGACCAGTATATGGCCAGGGAGGTGTGAATATTTCGATGCAGCAATTCACCTTTTCTGCTGGTATGCGTATGGAATGTGTGCCTGCAAAAGACCTGATCGGTGGCAGCAGTGGTTTTAGAAGGCCGGGTTATGTGGTCTCTGCAGAACCAGCCGTTTCTTACCAGTTTGGTAAAATGAGCGCCTTTGCTACAGTTCCTATAGCACTTAGACGCGACCGCACGCAAAGTTATGCCGACAAAGAAAGAACAAGGATTACAGGCATCTATGCCCAGGGAGATGCTGCTTTTGCCGATTACTCTATTAATATCGGATGTTCCTTCAGGCTGTAACAACTACAATTTATTACTAACTGCTTAAACCATCGCATGAACTGCCTTAACTACTGTAAACACCTTTTTATTGCGGCAAGCTGCCTCACCCTGGCTTGTGCTTCCGCCATAGGTCAAACGGATATTGATGGAATTATGATGACGAAAAACAATTTCTGCAGTGGCCTCCTTTACAACTATAGTAGCTGGACCAATTACTGGGAGGGAACGCTGAAGCGAGAAAACGAAAACCTGGGACGGGTATCGACGCAAATGATTGGAGTAATGGGCAACTATGGGATTTCAGATAAACTGAATGTACTGTTTAGTTTGCCCTATGTAGCTACCAAAGCATCGGCCGGTACGCTACATGGGCTGGAAGGGGTACAAGACTTAAGCCTATATATAAAATGGATGCCAATAGAAGCGAAGATCGGCAAGGGCGATTTTTCGGCTTATGCTATTGGGGGCTACTCCTTTCCCATGTCAAATTATGCTGCCGATTTCCTACCCTTATCCATTGGCCTGCACAGCAGGAATATCTACCTGCGAGCCATGGCCGATTATCAATTGGGCCGGCTCTTTGTAACCGGTTCCGGCACCTGGGTGCAGCGCAGCAATATCACCATTGACCGTTCGGCCTACTACACTACCGAAATGCACCTTACCAATAAAGTGGATATGCCCGATGCGGCTTCATTTAATGTCAGGGGCGGTTACCGGCATAGGGGCATTATAGCCGAAGCAGTGCTGGACAACTGGACCACCCTGGGAGGATTTGATATTACGCGCAACAATATGCCCTTCCCCAGCAATAAGATGAATGCCACCAGGCTGGGCATAAATTTCAAATGGGAGTTACAAGCCATTAAGGGCCTTTCTCTCATCGGGGGCGGCAATTATACAATTGCCGGCAGGAATATGGGACAAGCCACCAGCGTCAATGGCGGCCTATTCTATGTCCTGAATGTAAAAGGTAAAAAATCATCTTCCCAACCTTCATCTTCCAAAACCAACTGATATGAAAAAGCTATTGTTTTTGCTTACTGCCATAGTAGCCATTGCTGTGGCTATTCCACTCTCCTGTTCCAAGGATGTAAAAGGAAGAACAGATGATTTAGCACCCTTGCAACCAGCTAAAACAGATATTGAAAATGGCGGCACCTGGAAGCCTGTATTGCTCACCGGGCCGGCAGAGTTTGCCGTACCTGCTCCTGCCGCTACCAATACACCAGATTATATTGCACAGATCAATGAGATCAAGACCTGGCAGGCTTCGCTTACCACACAAGAAAAAAGCATAGTAAAATATTGGAGTGCCGGGGCGATACTGCGCTGGAATGAAATATTGCGTGAACTGGTGGCCAAACACAACCTGCCACCCTATCAAAATGCGGATGGCACCTATCCAATTCCCAATGCCAATAATCCATTGGCCTATCCACAATTTCCTTTTTCCAATCCACCCTATGCCGCCCGTGCTTATGCCTATATAAGTGCTGCTCAATATGATGCGCTGGTAGCCGCCTGGCATTATAAAAACTATACAACCGGCCTGCGCCTTATAAAACAGATGCCACCTTGCAAGTGCTGGTGCCTCAAACCGATCTGCCGTCCTATCCTTCAGAAGACGCAGTAGTAGCAGGCGCTGCAGTGGAATTACTGAAGCTATTATTTCCCGGCGACCAGGATCTTATACAGCAAAAAGCTGAAGAGCATAAACGTGCCCGCCTTATAGCTGGCGCCAATGTACGCAGCGATATTGAGGCTGGCGAAGCATTGGGGAAAGCAGTAGCTCAAAAATTTGTTACCCGCGCCCGTGGCGACCGGGCAGGTGCCGCAGTAGGCAACCAGGCGCAATGGACGCAAATGGAAACTGACGCAATAGCCCGGGGCGAAAAACCCTGGTATAGCCTGGAAGTACCCAAGCGCCCTCCTATGTTGCCCATCTTTGGGAAAGTAAAACCCTTTCTGTTCGATTCACTCACCGCTGTGTCACTTTGTCCCGGCCCACCACCGTTAACCGGCAGCGATAAAATGAAACAAGAAACCAATGAGATCTACGACTATGTCAACAACCCTACGCGTGAACGGCTGCGTATCGTTCATTTTTGGGCCGATGGGGTAGGTACTTATACCCCTCCCGGACATTGGGATGCCATTGCCGCCGAAGATTTCATACAAAAGAATTATAGTGAATTACGCTGGGCCCGCAATATGGCCTTGCTGAATATATCACTTATGGATGCGGCCATCGTATGCTGGGATACCAAGTATTTCTATTTCAATCCACGGCCTACACAGCTGGACCCACGGATCAAAACGCTTACGGGTATTCCCAATTTTCCGGCTTATATATCCGGCCACTCTACTTTCAGTGGAGCCGCCGCCGCTATTCTGGCGCATATTGTTCCTGAAAAAGCCACGACTTACAACGATATGGCGGCAGAGGCTTCTTTATCACGTATGTATGGCGGAATCCATTACCGGGCCGATTGTGAAGTGGGCCTCAGGTGGGCAAGAATATTGGAGGATACGCCGTAGAACGCGCCAAAACAGATGGCGCAGGAAATTAATTGATGGGCTCATTCAATTCACCCCTTTATTTTGAAACACATTCATACTTATAGCACCTTAAAGCACCTGCTCCCCTGGCAGGCTGCTTTTATTGCCTTACCCTATCAGCTCAGCAATCACCTACACCTGATACACTGAAAGCAAAAACATTGGATAGCATTACCATCGTTGCCTCCCTGAAGCAGGTAGTAATGCAATCACTGCCTGCTATAAAGGGCACTTATCTTTTTGCAGCAAAGAAATCGGAGGTTGTCAGCCTTATCAAATCCGATGCTAATCTTACCGACAACAATCCCCGGCAGATCTTTGCAAAAGTACCCGGTGTATTTGTCTATGAAAATGATGGCACCGGCAACCAGATCAATATCGCCACGCGGGGCCTCACCGCCCACCGATCCTGGGAAATGAACGTGCGACTCAATGATGTTATGACCAATTCTGATCTCTATGGTTATCCGGCCAGTCATTTTAATGCCTCTACTGAGTCCATTGAACGCATTGAGATCGTACGTGGCAGCGGCGCTCTTCAATATGGGGCGCAGTTTGGCGGCATGGTCAATTATATTACCAGGGAAGCCGATAGTACCAGAAAATTTACATTTGAAACACAAAATGCCACTGGCACTTATGGTCTGTTAAGCACCTACAATGCAATAGGTGGCAAAACAAAAAACTCCAGTATTATGCCTACATGAATTACCGGAAATCCAATGGCTATCGTGAAAACAGCGACTATCATTATTTTGCCACCCATGCCCACCTAAGCTACCAGCTTACCGCTCAATTAAAGCTGCGGGTGGAATACAATTACATGGATTATACCAACCATGTCAATGGGGGCTGATCGATGCCCAGTTCTATGAAAACCCCAGGCAATCAACCCGTAAACGTAATTATTACAGTCCCACCATTCATGTACCATCTGTGCGGCTGGATTACGATATCAATAAAAACACCGCCCTCCATTTTATTAGCTCGGCCATCCTGGGTTCGCGCAACAGTGTACAGTTCATTGCACTTAGTACAGTAAAAGACACCTTCAACACCGCACTCGGTAGTTTTAATCCGCGACAGGTGGATATTGACCAATACCATAGCTATTCCAATGAGCTGCGATTGCGTCATCACTATGCATTATTCTTCCGGCCAGCTACCCTGGTGGCAGGTATCCGCTACATCAACAATGATCTGCACCGGATGCAATTGGGCAAGGGTACCACAGGTGATGATTATGACCTAACACTTACCGATCCGCAATGGGGCCGTGATCTGTACTTTAAGACACAGAATGTCTCACTATTTGCAGAGCAGATGTTGCAATTGTCCTCCAAACTACTGTTTACAGCCGGTATACGCTATAAAAATGGTGAAACCAACATGAATGGCACCATCAAGAATTATACGGCTGGTGAGGTACCACTTAATATCCCGCACCGTTTTGCTTTATTGGGGGCCGGACTGCAATACAACTGGAAGGAAAATATTTCGCTGTTTGCCAATTGGGCACAGGCTTACCGGCCGGTGATCTTTGCTGATATTATTCCTACTACCAACCTCAATAAAATTGATCACAATATCGAGGATGCAGCGGGTAGCAATACCGAACTGGGCATCCGGGGAAAGATCAATAATTACCTGCATTTTGACATGACCTTGTTCAACATGATTTACCGTAACCGTACCGGCAATATCGCCCTGGCGGAAAACAGTCAGACCTATCTCTACAAAACCAATATTGGCAATGCCCTAACCCGGGGAGTTGAACTCTACCTGGAATTTCAGCCCATGCAATGGCTTACAGGTTACCGTTCTCCCTTCCGCCTTTCCCTCTTTACCTCCACCGCTTATATCCATGCACGCTATACCAGCGGGCGAGTGGCTGTGAACGGGAATAATATTGATGTAAAAGGTAACCGGATCGAAACAACCCCTCAATGGATCAGCCGCAATGGCCTGCAGGTAGGTTATAAAGGCCTTTCCTCCACCCTCCAGTACAGCATTACAGGGAAATCTTATGCCGATGCACTGAATACAGTAACACCCAATAGTAGTGGCACCATTGGACTGGTACCGGGTTATCAATTGGTAGACTGGAATTTTACCTGGCGTTTTGCCGGACATTACAATGTAAAACTGGCCCTGAATAACCTGTTCAACAAACAATATTTCACGGAGCGACCGCCCTTTTTCCCCGGCCCCGGAGGATTGTATCCTTCCGATGGCAGGTCGGTGATTTTAGTGTAGGCGCTACGCTTTGACAATTCTTACTTATTTAGTCTATAGTAGTTATAAATGGCACCGCCCCCGTTTCCACGGGGGCGCATTTTTATGTGGGAGATATTATGCTTAATTTAGAAGTATCCAAACCGGTCGGCGTATGAAAAAAACGATACTGTTCATTTCGTTTGTAGGGTATTTATTGTCTGCTGTGGCTCAATTGCCTGCCACACCCGATAAGATCTATGGCGAATTGTTTCACCAGGTGCAGATGAACAAAATATTTCCGGATGGCAAAACCTTTGTAGACTGTATTCCCAAACGCAGTCCCAAAGACATTATGTATGATTATGGATTACGAAAAGGAGCCAACCTAGACCTGAAGAAATTTGTAGAAGAGAACTTTGACCTGCCCCATACACCCCAGCTCAATTATATTACACGCGAGAAAGATGTAGTCATGCACATCAAAACCTATGGGGCGTACTACGCAGGGAACCAGACATTACGCCTGGCGCTCCTCCCATGGGTGGCGTAGCCTACGAAGGCAGTTCTTTATTGCCTTTACCTTATCCTTATATCGTTCCGGGTGGCAGGTTTCGTGAAATCTATTATTGGGATTCATATTTCACCATGTTGGGTTTGAAAGAAAGTGGAGAAACAGGGATGATCGAAAATATGGTGAAGAATTTTGCCTACCTCATCAATACCTACGGGCATATTCCCAATGGCAACAGAACTTATTACCTCAGCCGCTCACAAGCTCCTTTCTTTGCCTTGATGGTGGAGCTGCTGGCTGAAATAAAAGGTGATTCCATTTATTCCACTTACCTGCCCGAACTGGAAAAAGAATACCAATATTGGATGGAAGGGGCTTCCAAACTACAGCCCGGACAATCAGCAAAGCGGGTGGTAAAATTAAAAGATGGTACTGTCATGAACCGGTATTGGGACGACAATGCGGCGCCCCGTCAGGAAAGTTACCGGGAAGATTTGGAAACAGTCGAAAGATCAAAACGCAATAAAGCAGAAATGTACCAGCACCTGCGGGCAGGAGCGGAGAGTGGGATAGATTTTAGCAGCCGATGGTTTGCCGATGAAAAGAAATTAACGACGATTCAAACCACCCATTATATCCCGGTTGACTTGAATGCACTCATCTATAAGCTGGAAATGGTCATTGCCAAAGGTTATATGGTACAACACAAAGACAGTATTGCCATCCGGTTTCGTAAAAGTGCCGATAAGCGTATCCTGGCCATTGACAAATACTGCTGGAGTAAGAAACTCAATTATTATACTGATTACAATTACAAAACAGGTAAACAATCGGCCATTGTATCACCGGCAGGTATGTACCCCTTCTGTTTCTTTACCCGCAAACTGGATTATATGAGCCTGCTGGCCCGCAGAGCAGGAGAAGTGATCAAAGAAAAACTACTGAAAGATGGGGGTATTCAAACCACCGCCAATGCCACAGGCGAACAATGGGATGCCCCTAATGGATGGGCGCCACTGCAATGGATGACCATTTGGGGCCTCGATCGTTGCGGACAGCGTGAATTGGCCCGGGATATTGCCGAGCGGTGGATCAAGCTGAATGTGGATGTATTTAATCGTACCGGTAAACTGATGGAAAAATACAATGTAGCAGATACCAGGCTGGAAGCCGGGGGTGGTGAATATGCGGGGCAGGATGGCTTTGGCTGGACCAATGGGGTATTGCTGAAACTGATCACGAAATACGGCTTGCCCAAAGAAACAAACTAAATAAAGCGCCAGCCGTTCAACCGATTCACCTTGCACCGCTTGCTTTTTAGTATTATGTTGCTCATTAAAGGGCAACATGAAACAAACGGTATGGATCATCAGTCTCCTGCTCACGGGTATACTAACAAAAGCCCAGGATCAAACTTCCTTTCCCGCAGGATTTATTGGTCACTGGTATGGAACCCTCAACTGGTATGCCGATGGCAGTACCAGCGCCAAGCCCGTAAACATGGAATTGCATATCCAACCCTCCAAAGACAGCGCCGGCCAGTATTTCTGGCATATCATTTATGGCAAGGCTACAGAAGATAATCGCCCCTACCTGCTGAAACCAGTAGATACCGCTAAGGGGCACTGGGTGATTGATGAAGTAAATGGGATTGTGTTGGATCAATACTGGAAAGGGGGCAAATTTTCCGGAGCCTTCTCAGTAGGCAATACCACGATTGTAAACAGTTACTGGCTCGAAAACGGGCAGCTTAACCTGGAATTCTTTTCTTATCCCACCAAACCAATAGCCACTACCGGCTATGGTACGGATGATTCGCCCAAAGTAGACAGTTATCAAATCCGTTCCTATCAGAAGGCCGTACTGCACAAGAAATAGGGCAAATTCAAATACCTTCGCACAAATTTTTACCATGAGCCGTTGGATAATCTGCTGCCTCCTGCCAATCGTTTTTCTCCTGTTCGCCCAACAATGTTGAGGTAGACAATGACCTGAAAAAATATTTTGATGAAAACAAAGTAACTGGCACGTTCGGCTTGTTTGACAACGGCCTGGGGCAATTCACGGTATATAACCTGCCCCGGTTTACCGACAGTGCTTACCTGCCCGCATCGACCTTTAAGATCGTAAACTCACTGATCGGTCTGGAAACAGGTGCGGTACTGGATAGCACAACTATTATTGCCTGGGATGGGGGTGATCGTGGTCGCCCGGAATGTAACAAGGACATGAGTATGCGCGATGCCTTCCGCATTTCCTGTGCTCCCTGGTATATGGAAATGGCACGCCGCATCGGCAAACCCGCCATGCAAAAATGGCTGGATACCCTGGGTTATGGCCGCCGCTATGGCAAGTTCACCATTGGCAATAACCTGGATACCTTCTGGCTCGACAATTCGGTCAAAGTAACAGCCGATGAGCAACTGGGTATTGTTAAAAAACTCTACTTTGACCAACTGCCCTTTCAAAAACGTTCACAGCGTATTGTAAGGGATATGATGTTGTGGGAAAAAGATGCCAACTATACCCTTTACTATAAAACAGGCTGGGGTTTTACTGAAAAGAACCATGCCCTTGGCTGGATCGTAGGCTGGATAGAAGAAAATAATCATCCCTACTTCTTTGCTTTGCAACTAGAATCGCCCGACCGCAACTACGATATGAGACCCGCACGCATTAAAATGCTGAAGGATATATTGAACCATTACGGATTTATGGAGGGGAAGAAGTAATTGCTAATTTGAGAATGTGCTAATTGCATTGTCGTTAATTACCTGATAAATAGCTGTTTTACTTTAGTTTATGTGCGAAAACAATGGTATTTTTCTAATCTGGTTTGATTATTGAGTTTAGAAGGCAAACGGGATTTATCCTTTTCTCCATTTTCAAATTAGCTAATTAACAAATTTGGATTATCGTTTTCAACATATCGAATACCTTATTGGACTGGCAGCCATTCCGCTGGTCATTGGCCTGTATTGGTGGGTATTGCATTGGAAAAGAAAACAACCAACAAGATTGGCGATGCCAGGCTGGTACAGCAATTGGTTAGTAACTATTCCCCTAAAAACTTCCTGTTTAAGTTCCTGTTGCTGGCTGTGGGGCTGGCTGCTATCATTACCGGTGCAGCCAACCTGCAAAAGCCTGGGGCGATGGAACAGGTACAACGCAAGGGCGTTGATATTGTTATTGCCATGGATGTAAGTAAAAGCATGCTGGCAGATGATATTAAACCCAACCGGCTGGAGAGGGCCCGCCAAATGGTGTATAAGCTGATGGACCAATTACCCGACGACCGGATAGCATTGGTATTATTCGCCGGCAGGGCCTATATGCAAATGCCCCTGACTACCGATCACAGCGCCGCCCGCATGTTTGTACAGCAAGCTAGTCCCGATGTGGTGCCCGCTCAGGGAACAGTAATTACAGAAGCCCTGCGCATGAGCAATACCGCTTTTAACAGCAAAGAAAGAAAGTATAAATCCATTATACTCATTACCGATGGGGAGGACCATGATCCCGGCGCTGTACCATTGGCACAACAACTGGCCCATGATGGCGTAATGATCAATGCAGTGGGCGTAGGATCACCTGAAGGTTCTCCTATTCTCGACCCAGCGACGAATGATTACAAAAAGGACCAGGCCGGCAATACCGTGATCTCGAAATTGAATGAAACAGAATTACAGCAACTGGCCGCCGCTACCAAGGGAGTATACATCAGACTGGCCGATACACAAGAAGCAGTAAGCGCCATGAAAAAGCAGTTGAGTACCATTGAACAAACTTCGATGGATGATAGCGCCTTCAAAAACTTTAAGAATTATTTCCCCTGGTTCCTGGGAGCAACGCTATTACTATTGGTATTGGAATTCTTTTATCCCGAACGTAAATGGAAAACGGCATGAGGAGGCAATTAGTCATAGCAACCTGTATCGGTGTACTGGCCTTTTCAGCTCAGGCACAAACAGAGAATAAGACCATCCGTGCGGGAAATAAGTATTATAAAGAAGGCAAATATGATAAGGCTGTGCCCGAATATGAAAAGGCCATTGCACAAAATCCCGACAATCCGGTAAGTCATTATAACCTGGGCAATGTTCAGTTCCGCAAGGACGATTTTACAGGCTCTGAGAAGAATTTTGAGGCCGCCGCCACAGTGGCCACCACCAATGAATTAAAACAAAGATCCCTGTACAACAAGGGCGTTTCTTTATCCAAACAAAAGAAGCTGCAGGAAAGTATTGATGTTTATAAAAATCACTACGCTTAAATCCGCAGGATCAGGATACCCGCTTCAACCTGGAAAAAGCCCTGGCCGAACAAAAGAAGCAAAACGAATCGAAGGAGCAGAAACAGCAACAGCAAAAAGACCAAAAGAAACAACAGCAAAAGCAGGAACCTAAGCCTCAGCCCAAGCAAAACCTCGACAAGAAAAAGATAGAGCAATTCCTCAAATCACTGGAACAAAAAGAACAGGAAGTACAGCGTAAAATGCAGCAGAACCGCACCCGCGCCGCCAGCCAGCCAGAAAAGGACTGGTAAGAAGGCCGGCTGCAAGCTTTGAGCCACGAGCTTCGAGCCCTTAAATACAGCCAGGTACTTCAAAAGTCCGTTACGAGCAGATATCTTTCTGCAGGACGCCTCAATATTGAGGCAAGTCGTTGTTAATCACCCCCTATCATTAATTTGTATTGCTAGCAGCTCAAAGCTAGCAGCTCGAAGCTTATTCCTACCTTTGCAACTCAATTACACATTAACATGCAGCTTTACTGCGAATCACTGACCAATTATAAGCGCCTCCCCACCCGTGAAGTAAAGATCGGCCATTTGCTCTTAGGCAATTTCCATCCCATTCGTGTGCAAACCATGACCACCACGGATACCATGAATACCCTTGCCACGGTAGAACAATCCATCCGTTGTATAGAGGCGGGGGCGGAACTGGTGCGTATTACCGCCCCCAGTAAAAAGAAGCAGAGAACCTCCTCGTCATAAAAATGAACTCCATAAAAGGGGGTATCATACGCCCCTGGTGGCCGACATCCACTTTACCCCCAATGCAGCAGAAATTGCCGCCCGCATTGTGGAAAAAGTGCGCGTCAATCCAGGCAACTATGTAGACAAGAAAAGATTTGAGCAGATCGATTATACAGATGCCGAATATGCCGAAGAAATTGACCGTATACGGGAAAGATTTACCCCCTGGTAAAGATCTGTAAAGAATATGGAACAGCCATGCGCATTGGCACCAATCACGGCTCACTGAGCGATCGCATCATGAGCCGTTATGGCGATACCGCCATCGGTATGGTAGAAAGCGCCATGGAGTTTTTGCGCATCGCCCGGGATGAACAATACCACCAGGTAATTTTGAGCATGAAATCCAGCAACCCCCAGGTAATGGTACAGGCCTACCGCCTGCTGGTGCAAAACATGACCACCGAATTCAATGAATGCTACCCCCTGCACCTGGGTGTTACAGAAGCTGGAGACGGAGAAGATGGACGCATCAAATCGGCCATCGGTATTGGCACCCTGCTGGAAGATGGCATTGGCGACACCATCCGCGTATCACTTACCGAAGATCCTGAATTTGAAATACCAGTATGTAAAGACCTGGTGAAGCGATATAGCAGTGATCCACAGGCTGCGAGCCACGAGCCACGAGTGCCCCCGATAGAGAAGATCACCTATAGTCCTTTCGAGTACCAGCGAAGAGAAACTTTCACCGTAGACAATATCGGCGGTAAACAAGTGCCAGTAGTCATTGCCGACCTGAGCAAGGTGGAAACCATCATACCCGAAACCCTGCAGAGCACAGGCTATACCTATGATGAGGCTACCGACAAATGGAATATCAGCGATGCAGCTGCAGATTATATTTTTACCGGCAATAAGCTCATTGATTTTGCCTTACCAGGTACATTGAAAGTCATTAGCTATCCGCTACCTGGCTGCAGGCAGCCGATAAAACCAAACACTTCCCCATCTTTGGCGATAGTGGCTATGCCGCGGCGCCCGCTAAAAGCGATCACCTCAACTTTGTAATGGTAGATTGCTTCAGCGATGAAACACCCATCAATAATTACACTTTCCTCGATGCCCTGGCCAACGATCCTACCGTAGTCATTTGCCTTAGCAGCACCAACCAGAATGCGATGCAGTCCGTTCGCCGCATGATGGTGGAATTGCAAAGCCGGAAGATCAAAAACCCGGTTATACTGATCACCGATAGCCATTGGCAAACACCCGATGAACACCTCATCCACTTTGCTACAGAAACAGGCGCTTTATTGCTAGAAGGATTTGGCGATGGTATTTGCCTCGGCTATAGCAGCAAGGCGCAAATGGAGAACATACAGGTTACCGGCCGTACCTACCTTGCCATCAAAGACATTTACCAGTTTACCAATAACACCGCCTTTTCTATATTGCAGGCCACCCGTACCAGGATATCTAAAACAGAATATATTTCCTGCCCATCCTGCGGCCGCACTTTATTCGACCTGCAGGAAACAACCGCAAAGATCCGGTCGGTCACCAATCACCTCAAGGGTGTAAAGATTGCCATCATGGGTTGCATTGTAAATGGCCCCGGTGAAATGGCAGATGCCGACTTTGGTTATGTAGGCAGCGGTCCCGGTAAAATAACACTCTATAAAGGGAAAGAAGTAGTAAAAGGAATGTAGACAGCCTTATAGCTGTAGAAGAACTGGTGAACCTGTTGAAAGAAAATGAGGCTTGGATAGAACCGTCCCAGATAGATATTAACGGTTAGTTTTTAGGTATTAGCAAGGCAAAAGCGCTAACCGCCAGATTCTAGCAGCTCACAGCTTTAAACTGTAGCCAACGATAAACAATAACTATAAACTTCTGCATTGAATCGGATAGACCGGCTGCATGCCATCCTTACACACCTGCAAAGCAAGAAACGCGTTACGGCCCAGGAAATTGCCGACCGCTTCAACATGAGCTTGCGTACCGTATACCGGGATATCAAAGCATTGGATGAAAGCGGTGTGCCCGTAATTGGCGAAGCGGGCAGTGGTTATACCATTATGGAAGGCTACCGCCTACCGCCTGTTATGTTTACACGGGAAGAAGCAGCGGCACTTTTATTGGGAGGTAAACTGGCAGCCCACATGACAGACGCCTCCGTGAAAAACACTTTGAGACCGCCCTTTTCAAGATCAAAGCAGTTTTACGCACCACCGATAAAGAGCAGATGGATATCCTGGCCGATTCAATTGAGATCCTTCGCTCCAGGGTACCCGATGAGGAGGCCCCAGTCAACACCTCATCGCACTCCAAAAAGCCATCGCCGACAAACGCTCCATCTTTATCTTATACCACTCCAATTATAGCGAAGAGGTAAGTGAACGGGTAATTGAGCCCATAGGTTTGTGCCATTACAGCGCCAACTGGCACCTGATTGGCTGGTGCCGTTTGCGAAACGGTTACCGCGATTTCAGGGTTAGCCGCATTAAAAGACTCCAACTAAAAGACGAGCAATTTGACCTATCAGTCCATCCTTCCTTACAAGAGTACATCAAATCGATGACCCACAGTCACGATCTGCATGAAGTGGTATTGCGCTTCGACAAAGACGTGGTGAAATACCTTCATAACCAGAAATACTGGCACGGATTTGTACGGGAGGAAGTAGAGCAGGACTTTGTGCGCATGTATTTTGTAACCTCCTCCCTTCAGGGCCTTGGCCGCTGGCTCCTCATGTTTACCAATAGTGTACGCGTAGAATCACCCGACTCTCTCCAAACCATGATGCAGGGTTTTTGGGCCGAAATGAAGGACCATTACCAATAATTATCCCTCCAATAGCATTACCTGACGGTTTCGACTGAAACCGCCTGCTGCCCCCTTTGCGGCTTTATTCTATTAAAAATTATACCCCTACTGACATAGGGTTGTCACTACCCCGTGGTTGCTTTGTAACAAATAAACCTACAGCGATATGCATGTTAAAACACATCCCCGGTAACGGTGCTCTACAGCAGCTATCAGACAACCATTCCCCAACTCAACCAGTACATTGGTGCGGTGGTCAAAGACCTTTGCGCCGAAGCCGTACAAAACAATGCCCTGATCAGTGGCGCCCCCTTTGGATATACCACGGTATGGATGGAAAGCCCGATAATGTTTTCACCCTTACCATTGCCATCCCAATACAGGGAGAATTTAAACCTTCCCGCTTCTCTATCAAGCAGTTACCAGCTTTCAAGGCCGTAACCCACATGCATGAAGGAGCCTGGACCGGCATGACCCAAACCTATGGCGACATCCTGCAACATATTGACGCCAATAAGATACCGATGACGGAAGAATGCCGGGAAATTTACCTCAACATCGATTTTCAACAGGAAGAAAACAATGTAGTCCAGGTACAAATGGGCGTAATCTAAAACAACCTATATGAAAAGGCGTTTCTCCACCTGGGTTGCCCTGGCACTGGTATTTGCACTGGCAGGCACCCATTGTACGCAAAGTAATCAGCCCCCAACAACTCAATCTTCTAGCAATATAAAAAAGCAAGTATGAAACTGAATGCAGGCGTTATCACCGCCAAACTAGCCGAAAGCAAGGACTTTTATCAGCGGGTGCTAAACTTTGGCGTCAACTTTGAAAATGATTTCTATGTGTTGATGCATACGCCCGATCAACAAGCTCAATTTGCCCTCCTGTTGCCCAACCATCCCTCCCAACAGCCCATCTTCCAACCTGCCTTTGACGGGAAAGGCATGTTCCTAACAATTGAAGTTGATGATGTAGACAGTGAATACAAACGCATTAAAGACCTGGGGGTAAACATTACAGTACCCATCCGGGATGAACCCTGGGGCGATCGTCATTTCGCCGTTTATGATCCTAACGGGGTAGGTATTGATATCGTAAAATACGCTGCTCCACAATAAGCAAGTAAATAGCCACGAAAAACAAAAAGGTTATCATTATACCAGTGGTAACAAAGAAAAGGGGACCGTTTCCGCTCCCCTTTTCTTATATCTTTCTTCAGGCTTCTGTATTTAATATTCTGTCTCCTGTATTCCTCTATATCGCTTTGGCTCCGTCCTCAATCTGTGTTACATACACATGCGGCACTACTTTGAACAACTGGTTAAATGACTGCTGGATCTTATTAGTGAAATTTTCTACGGCTTCTTTCTTCACAATATTGATGGTACAGCCGCCAAAGCCGCCACCCATCATACGTGATCCGGCAACCCCTTCAATAAAACCCGCCCGCTCGGCCAGAAAATCAAGCTCGGTACAACTTACGCTGTATTGCTTGCTCAATCCCTGGTGCGTAGCATTCATCATATGACCAAAAGTGATCAGATCGCCTTTTTGCAAAGCCGCACAACCCTTTGTAAGCCGCACTTCTTCGCTCACCACATACCAGCAACGGTCATAAACAATGGCCGGCAACTCATGCTGGTGCAAACCCAATACTTCCAGGCTTACGTCGCGCAGGGAGTTAATAGCCGGGTAATGTTTTTTAAGAATAGCTACCCCTTCCTCACATTGCTGCCTGCGCACATTGTATTCAGAACCTGCCAGGGAATGGCTTACCATACTATTGACAAGTACAATATTGTAATCGGTAAAATCAAAAGGAATATACTCATACTCCAGGCTACGACAATCCAGCTTCATCACATGCCCCTTCTTGCCATGCAGGCTGGCAAATTGGTCCATAATACCGCACATTACTCCCACAAATGTGTGTTCTGTTTTCTGGCCAATAAAGGCCAGGTCCATGCGGCTAAAGCCCAGGTCAAATATTTCATTTAAAGCAAATCCGTAGGCAGAAGTTAATGCGGCCGAAGAACTCATACCCGCCCCTACCGGCACATCGCCATCAATAATCACATCCACACCACGCAGGGTTTTACCACGATCCTGGATATGAAACGTTACCCCAGCAGGTAATTCATCCAACCATCCACTGGCTGTATGCCCTGCAATTGAAAAGAGTAGGTTTCATTAAACTGGTTGGCATATACATTGACCGTATCGGAGTTGTTTTCGGCCATGGCCACATACATCTTTTTGTCTACTGCCCCGGGTAATACAAAACCTTCATTATAATCGGTATGCTCTCCTATCAGGTTCACTCGTCCGGGTGCGGCAATGATCAACGGATTATTATTGTACTTTTCCTGGAATTGCTGGCGTAATTGGTCTGCAATCATAACTACAAAAAAATTAATTTTAATCCCCTATTAACTGATGTATGCGTTTTACTATTGACAGGTACAAGACTAACGACTTATCGTTATTGCGGCTGCAAGATAATGCAACGGGAGCAATGGTAGCTATTTTACCTGCCTATGGCGCCCTATTGCATGCCTTTGAAATTCCCCTGGCCGGAAAAAGTTTCAATGTCATTGACAATTATTCCAGCAAGGAGGAGGCAGACCAAGGGATCACCACCTCCTACAAGAGTGCCCGGCTTTCACCTTTTGTATGCCGTATTGCCGGCGGAAAATACCAGTTTGAGGAACAGGAGTTTGAGTTCAGCCGCAAATTCATGGATGGTACCGCTATCCATGGCTTACTGGCCAATAAACCATTCAACCTGCTGAACCAATTTACCGATGACCAATCGGCCTCAGCCTCCTTCCGTTATCATTATAAACGCGAAGACCCCGGCTATCCTTTTGATTATATGTGCGAGGTGCGCTATACCCTACATCCCAACAGGGTATTACAGGTGCAAACCACCCTGCAGAACCTCGACGATTATACCATTCCCCTGGCCGATGGCTGGCATCCCTATTTTACCCTCGGCAGCACCATTAATGATTATGAGCTCCAATTCAGTTCTCATACCATGTTGGAGTTCAATGAGCAACTCATTCCTACCGGGCAGCCCCTGTATGATGCTACTTTCCTGGAACCCACTTTACTGCATGACCGGCAGCTCGACAATTGCTTTTTGCTCGAAGTACAGGAAGGCAGCCCCTGCTGCGTATTGCGCAATCCGCAAAATGGGCTTACCCTCTCCTTCTATACCAATGCCTATTATCCCTATCTCCAGGTCTATACACCGGATCATCGCACCAGCATTGCTATTGAGAACCTGAGCGGTGCGCCCAATTGCTTTAATAATGGTATGGGACTCATTTTATTAGCGTCCCGGCACACGGCTACTTTTAACGTATGGTACCAATTGAGTGTGGAATAAAACGCCTATTTTGTCCCCAAATACAGTGTGTATGAAGCTCATGAGATATGTCCTTGTCCTGGTTTTCCTTGGTTTCCTGGCCAGCTGCTATGAAGTGAATGAAGAGATCGTGATCAATGAAGATGGCAGCGGCACCTATGTTACTAAAATGGACATGAGCCAGCTGATTGAAATGATGCAATCGTTTGCGGGGGAAGAAGAGCTTTCCAAAGAAGGTTTGGACAGACCCATAGATACCACCATCCGCATGAAAGACATGCTGGATTCCGCCAAAGATGTTACCCCCGAACAAAAAGCATTGATGGCCGGCGGTATCATGAAAATGCAAATGAACATCAAGGAAAAACTGTTCAAGATGGACCTGAACTTCCCTTATTCGGGTTACGACAACCTCCAAAAGCTCATGGCAGGTCAAGGCAATAGCGGGGCCGGATTATCAGATGTATTCAAAGGATTTTTGGCGGCGGAAAAAAGCCAATGCCGATACCACCCTGATCATTGATGAAGCCAAAGAACCCGATATGCAGGACCTGGCCAGTATTTTCGATGTAGTCGTAAAGAATGGCTTCATCAGTAAAAAGACCAATTCATTAAAATACAAGGCCCTCCTGTCCCGCCCGGAAATGGAACAGGCTAAAAGATGAGCAGCAGTGGCATGGAGATCCTCTACACTACTACCATTAAATTGCCCAGGCCGGTAAAGAAATCCGACAATTCCTGCTCAAATTATCAGATGACAAGAAAACAGTTACCCTGCGGTACAACCTCCTGGATCTGTTGGAAACCCCTGATAAATTTGCTTATACATTAGAATATTAAAATCCGGGGTCTGAGATCTGATGCCCGCCATCGAGCCTTAGATCTCCGACCTCATACTTTCCTCCCGATAGCTATCGGGACGATCTTTCGGACTTCCCGACTTCAGTTTTTCCATAATTTTGGCGATTCTAACCGCACGATATGCAAACAGACTTTTTAGTTATAGGCTCCGGTATTGCAGGCCTCACTTTTGCCCTGAAGGCAGCCCAGCAATTCCCCGATAAAAAGTATTGGTAGTGACCAAAACCCAGGCCGATGAAACCAATACCAAATATGCCCAGGGAGGTATTGCCGGGGTAACAGATTTTGAGAAAGACAGTTTCGATAAACATATTGAAGATACCCTCATTGCAGGCGATGGCCTTTGCAATAAAGCCGTAGTAGAAATTGTGGTGAAAGAAGGCGTCGACCGCATCCGCGAGATCATCGACTGGGGCGCCCGTTTTGATAAAGAAGCCGATGGCGATTATAAACTGGGCAGGGAAGGCGGCCACAGCGAATTCCGCATCCTGCACCACAAAGACGTAACCGGCCGTGAAATGGAAAGGGCCTTACTCGATGCCCTGGCTACCTACAAAAACATAGAGGTCATCAAACACTGCTTTGTGGTAGACCTCATTACCCAGCACCATTTGGGCTACCTGGTTACCAAATCAACCCCGATATTGAGTGTTACGGTGTATATGTACTGAACCGAGAAACCAATAAGATTGAAAAGATACTGGCCAATATTACTTTATTGGCTACAGGTGGCAATGGCCAGGTATATCGCTCTACCACCAATCCTTACATTGCTACGGGCGATGGCGTGGCCATGGTTTACCGCGCCAAAGGCCGCATTGAGAACATGGAATTCATCCAGTTCCATCCCACCGCCTTGTATGAACCCGGTGTACGTGGTCAGTCATTCCTCATTACCGAAGCCGTACGCGGCGATGGCGGTATCCTGCGCAATAAGCATGGTGAAGCCTTTATGGAAAGATATGATGAGCGCAAAGACCTGGCGCCCGTGATATTGTAGCCCGCGCCATCGATAGTGAAATGAAGATCACCGGTACCGAACATGTTTTCCTGGATGTACGGCACATGCCCCTGGATAAGTTCATAGAGCATTTTCCCAATATCTATGAGAAATGTAAATCCATCGGTGTTGATATTTCCAAGCATTTAATACCCGTGGCTCCCGCTGCCCACTATAGCTGTGGTGGCATCAAAACCGATGAATGGGGCCGCACTTCCATCATCAATTTGTATGCTGCAGGCGAATGCGCCAGTACCGGCCTGCATGGTGCCAATCGCCTTGCCAGCAATTCCTTACTGGAGGCCATGGTATTTTCCCATCGCTGCTTCATGGATGCCACCCAAAAGATACAAACCAAAACACTTTCCACACTCTCCGATGGCGTGCGGGAAGGCGCCATACCCGACTGGAATGCTACCGGCACCACCGATCCCAAAGAAATGATCCTTATTACCCAAAGCCTCAAAGAGGTACAGCAGATCATGAGCGATTATGTAGGGATCGTACGGACCAATACACGTTTGGAACGGGCTATGAAAAGGCTGGACCTGCTGTGGACAGAAACGGAATCGCTGTACCAAGCCACTACCTTATCACCTCAGCTTTGCGAATTGCGCAACATGATCACCGTGAGCTACCTGATCGTTAAATGCGCCAACTTCCGCAAAGAAAGCCGCGGCCTTCATTTCAACACTGATTATCCTTACAAACAATCACTGGTACAAAATATTGTGCTGTAAATACGTTATACAGGTATGAGCACTATCAAACAGGCTATGATCTTCGCCGCAGGGCTGGGCACCAGGTTCAAACCATGGACCGACCAACATCCCAAGGCCCTCGCCCTGATCAATGGCAAAACCCTTTTACAAAGGAATATTGAGTATTTACAGCAATATGGCATTGAACAGGTAGTGGTCAATGTGCATCATTTTGCCGATCAGATCATCCAGGCCATTGAGCAAAACAAAGGCTGGGAAGCCAGGTAACCATCAGCGATGAAACAGCCGCTGTACTGGAAACTGGTGGAGGTCTTAAAAAAGCAATTCCCCTGTTGGGTGATACACCTGTAGTCATCATCAATGCCGATATACTGACCGATCTTGACCTGGGCGCCATGATCCGTTTTCATGAACGCGAGGCGCCACTGGCTACACTGGCCATTACCAACCGCGTTACCTCCCGGTACTTTTTGTTTGATGAAAACAATACCCTCTGCGGCTGGCAGAACACCAAGACCGGTGAAGAAAAGATCAGCCGCCAGGTTACCCCCATATTCCCAAAGCCTTTAGCGGCATTCACCTGGTATCACCTGCCCTTTTTCCGCTGATCAGCCAGGAAGGAAAATTCTCCATAGTGGATGTATACTTGCAACTGGCCCGGCAACACACCATCAAAGGATTTGACCACAGCTATTCAAAATTCATTGATGTAGGTAAACCCGAAGCAGTAACCATTGCAGAAGAATTGTTTCCTTAGGCAACATATTTTGTGATCGGCCCTGCATACATTATTTTTACTCTATATACCACAACCACCACATGCAATTCACGATAGAATCCATCAAAGACCTATATACCTCCTGGAGCGGCCAACCCTGCGACCAGGTGGAAGTACTGCCACAGTCGGGGTCCGACAGGCGCTATTTCCGGATCTATGCTGCCGGCAAAACCTTCATTGCTACCTATGGGAACAATATTCCGGAAAATGAAACCTTTTTCTATTTCTCCCAGCACTTCGGTGAAAAAGCCCTTCCAGTTCCTGAAATTCTGGCCATTAGTGACGACAAAACCCTGTACCTGCAGGAAGACTTTGGTGATGTTTCTTTATTGAACCGGCTGGAAGGAGAAGGATTGTGCGATGACGTATATGCCCTATTCCGCAACAGTCTGCACCAACTGGCGCTCTTACAGGTAAAAGGACACGAAGGACTGGATTATACCCGCTGCCTTACCAATCAGGAATTTGGCAAGCAAGCCATCCTGGCCGACCTCCTGTATTTCAAATATTATTTCCTCGATGCTTTACGGAAACCTTACGACAAGCAAAAGCTGATCGATGATTTTGAAGCCTTGAGTACCTACCTCACCTTTACAGAGTACAAATATTTTATGTTCCGCGATTTCCAAAGCCGGAATATCCTGATAAAGCCCGATAATACCGTACACTTTATCGACTACCAGGGCGGTATGCGCGGAGCTCCTCAATACGATGCGGCCAGTATGATATGGCAGGCACGCGCCAATTTACCAGACGACTGGAAAGCCAACCTCCTCAATGACTATATGGATTCTTTTGAATCCATCATTGGCCAGCCCCTCGACAAAGGCATTTTCAAAAGCCAGTACAACGGTTATGTACTTATCCGTTTGTTACAAGTATTGGGGGCTTATGGCTTTCGTGGTTTGTTTGAACGCAAAGCCCAGTTCCTTACCAGCATACCACAAGCCCTACATAACCTCAAATGGTTTATCGACAACCAAAGCCTGGGTATCGCCGTACCTGAATTCAAGAGGGTACTTGAAATATGCGTAGGGGAGGATATCATCGAAAGATTCACTCCTTTAACCGCCACTGATGAAACCCCATTGACCGTTCATGTCAGTAGCTTCTCTTATAAAAAAGGAGGGATACCCGTTGACGACAGCGAAAATGGCGGAGGTTTTGTATTTGATTGCCGAGGTATCCTAAATCCCGGTCGCCTGGATGAATTCAAAAAACAAACCGGCCGTGATAAACCCGTGAAAGATTTTCTGGAACAGCAAACCCGTATGCCCGAATACCTCAACAGCGTATTCGACATTGTAGATATCTCCGTAGAAGATTATATGCGCAGGGGCTTTGAAAGCCTCATGATCAGTTTTGGCTGTACTGGCGGTCAGCACCGTAGTGTATATGCAGCCGATGCACTGGCCCGCCACCTGCGCAATAAGTTCAGGGTCAAGATCGAGCTCAGGCACCATGTACAGGATGAAAAGAATTGGGTCAACTAGGCTCAACCTTTTACCCCCTTGCCTGTTATAACCGGTATTACGTATCGTTAATATAAGTATGTATTACCTCGTATACATTCCATTATATCTTTTGTCACTGCTTCCCATGCCGGTGCTGTACCTCCTATCCGATTTCCTGGCTAGCCTTACCTGGCATATAATTGGCTATCGTAAAAAGTAGTGCTCGACAATATCCGGGTTGCCTTCCCTGAAAAACGGAAGCCGAACGCAGGCGCATCGGCAAAAGGTTTTACCACAACTTTGTCGACAATTTCATAGAAACCATCAAGTTATTGTCGGCCAGCAAAAACTTTATCACCAAACGGTTTGTGATCGATCAGGATGTATTCACGCCTATCTGGCAAACAGGCCGTAAGTGCCAGCTTCACCTGGGCCACAATTTCAATTGGGAAGTAGCCAATGTAGCCATGCCTTTCTATACCTCCTATACTTTTATTGTCGTCTACATGCCCATTAAGAACAAGGCTGTAGACCGCTTATTCATGCACCTGCGCACGCGCACCGGATCCGTCATGCTACCTGCCACTGACATGCGCAATGCCATCGTACCCTTCCGCAATACACAATACATGCTCACCCTCGTAGCCGATCAGGCACCAGGCGATGTGTCCAAAGCCTACTGGCTCAATTTCTTTGGCCGCCCCACGCCTTTTGTACGCGGTCCTGAAAGTGGCGCCCGCATCGGAAATATTCCTGTCGTCTTTGCCCAGCTCTACAAAGTAAAACGTGGTTACTATCGCGCCCACCTCGAAGTAGGCGCTGACAATCCACGTGATCTGCCCGAAGGCGAACTCACCCGCCGTTATATCACCTTCCTCGAGAAGGCCATCCGCCAGCATCCCGATATGTGGCTCTGGAGCCATAGGAGATGGAAACATGATTGGAACTCAGCTTACCAAAAACTATGGATAGGGCAGGAACAGCCCGCACCGATTACTTAGCATTACCATATTTGCAATGGCCTATAACACCTGGCTTGTACAGGGTGATTAACAGGTATCCCTACCGTGTTTATCTCCTCCTGTATGCGTCAATGAAGACCCCCTAAAACGGTGTTTTAGACGATCCGCCAGGTTCATGCTCCCCACTATCTTCGAAGTAGCAACTTATATTTTTCACAGTAAAATTTTCAACCTATGGCTACTTCACTTACCTACGCGTTTAATCGCCAAGAACTTTTGGATCTGATTAAAACAAAAGATTGCGACCTGGTCGTATTCTCGCTGGTCAACCTAATCAAACCCCGGAAAACAGAAGCCTACATGTATGTCTTTGCAGAAGCATACAGTGGAGACGAACCTATTCCCAATGCACAAGGCAAGTTAGGATGTCCAACCCCTCCCGGCTGGTCGGGTGATATCCCCCTTCAACTGTAGATCGCAGCCGGCTGAGCACCCAGACACCTCAATTCGCCATCGAGCAATCCGAACTTTTCACCCTGGTAGATGAAAATGACTTTGTATTAAATAACATGAACCAGTTTATTGTACACCTAGAAGCAGAAAACAAAGGCGAAGGAATGGAACCTTTTATATCTTTAACCTGCTTGAAGGCTGACGGCACGGTAAAAATCGAACCCAAACAAGCTACCCATTTTACCGGCAACCAGCCACCAGCTTCATTAAAGGTATCCGCTTGATAATTACTATTTTAAATAACATCCTTCCTTATCTGGATATCATAGCTCCCCTGATCGCTCTTTTCTTTGTGCTGTTCAGAAAAGAAAAGAAATTGGGGAGCATATTTATATCCTTGCTTTTTTATTGGTACAGGTCCTCTTGAATGCATGGAGTAAATACATCATGCTGTTTATAAAACCACCCAATAACCTGTTTCTTTACCAGGTCAACAGCTTAATTTCCTTTCTCATCATCTCCCTGTACTTTCATGCAAAATGGAAAGGGCATAGCAAAAATTTCCGCCCGGGGCAATACTACAGGCTCTTTTTCTTTATTACCCTGTTACTGTTAGCAATGATATTGTATGAAGATTTGGAAGCATACAATAGCAGCAGCGCAAGCCTGGTAGCATTACTCATTAGCATTTATGCCTCTATCTATTACTTCTCCAAGTTAAACAAACCCGAGGTGGAGAATATTACCTCCACCAGGTCATTTTGGTTTGTAACAGGCTTATTTCTTTACTATGGGGGTGTTTTTTATTTTTTCAAGCTACAGGCTGCTTTCCCAGAATAAAAACCCCAATACATCCTCTTTGTGGCTAGTGCATAATATTATATTTGCAATGATGTGTATCTTGTTTATAATTGGTTTCAGATGCAATCGCTCACAACAGATATAATTATCACGGTCATCGTCAGCACCTTATTTCTGTTGCTGATTATCTCCGCTATAGTAACATTTATCTTCCTTTATCAGAAACGCCATCAACGTTATATTAAGGAAAGAGCCGATCTGCAAACCGGCTTTCAGCAGATCCTCCTCGAATCGCAACTGGAAATACAGGAGCAGACCTTGCAAACTATTTCGCAGGAAATACATGATAACATTGGGCAGGTATTAAGCCTTGCCAAATTGAACCTGGGTACAATGGATATAAGCCAACCCGATCAGTTGCTACAAAAAATAGATGATTCAAAGGGGCTTATTGGCAAAGCCATCCAGGACCTACGGGATATATCAAAAAGCCTCAATACCGATTATGTGTCCGAAATGGGCTTGGTACAAGCCATTGGCTACGAACTTGAATTGATCCGTAAAAGCGGGGCCTATACAACAGGCTTGAAAACCGAAGGGTTGCCGGTTAAACTGGAAGCCCAAAAAGAGCTGATCATATTTCGTATTGTTCAGGAACTCATCAACAATATCATTAAACATGCCAAGGCCAATACCATCCTGGTCATGATCTCCTATGAACCCGAAACCTTCAATATAGCAGTCAACGACAATGGCATAGGGTTCGACCTTACCCCTTTGAATGCCGGCGATAACAGTAAGTTTGGGTTGGGCATCCGCAATATGCACAAACGCGCCCAGCTCCTTGGCGCCCATTTTTCCATCGCCAGCACCCTGGGCGCAGGCACCACCGTTACCCTCCAATTACCCCTGATAGCAAACCAGGCCGCCGGGGTGTGATACACTGATACAGCCCCCAATTTTCCTGTCATCTATTGCAACAGCAGGTATTTCAGCCTTTTATGCCAAAGGTGTTTTTCTCGTTTTTGCTGCCATAAAACACGGTATTTAGATGACATCCGTCAAACCTCTACCCAATTCAGTAAATTACACAACGCATCTTCGTATCAAATGAAAAGACAATGGGGAGTATACACGAACATGAGATCATCAAAACGAAACTTGAAATACAAGAGCAGGCACTAAAAATACAATACAGGAAATTCATGATAATATTGGTCAAATTTTAAGTCTGGCCAAATTACATTTAGGTACCCTGGATTTTTCAAAGCCTGAAGAAGTAGCTCAAAAAACGTTTAACAGTAACCAACTGATAGGCAAAGCGATTAAAGACTTGCGAAACCTGGCCAGGCATCTGGATCCCAACCATATCGGCCGGGTAGGCTTGTTAAAATCGATTGACTATGAACTTGGCTATATGCCCAAACAAAGGGCAGCGGCACCCTTGTATACTGTAACGGGCGCTATCGGGCCATTGACGAGGGATGAAGAGTTGATGCTTTTCCGGATCGTACAAGAAGGTATACAGTATTTTATTAAACGCAGCAATAGTTCACTCATTGCTGTACAGGTTCAGGGCCAGGAAGATGTATTGCTGATCACCATTACCGATAAAGAAATGCAGCAGGAAGCACAACAGGTAGTCAATATAGCAGATAAGCTCATGAGCATGGTCTATAGCCGCTCGGCGTTGATTGGCGCCAGCCTGCATGTAGATCAGTTGCAGAAAAACGAAACGACCATCCATATCACCTTTCCATTTTCAAATCACTAAACCTGCATGCTATGCAAGACAATAATACCCGGGTAGCATTGATCGACGACCACATTTTACTGCGCAATGGACTGGCCAGTATGGTGAAAAATTTTGACGGCTACTCAGTACTGATGGAAGCCAATAATGGCCGGCATTTTATTGACCAGCTAAAAACAAATCCCATACCCGACCTGGTGCTTATGGACATCAATATGCCCGAAATGGATGGGTTTGAAACCACCATGTGGATAAAACAACACCATCCCGACATGCGCGTACTGGCCCTTTCTATGTACGACAATGAGCAATCCATTATCCGCATGTTGAAAAATGGCGCCCGGGGTTATATACTCAAAGAAACAGAGCCCAAAGAATTTAAGTGCGCCCTCGATTCTGTGATCAGCAAAGGCTACTACTATTCTGAAATGGTAACAGGCAAAATGATCCACGCGCTCAATAACCTGGAGGATGACACCCACAGCATCAAGCCACTCATCTCCCTCAACGATCGGGAGATTGAATTTCTGAAACTGGCCTGTACCGAACTCACCTATCGGGAGATTGCCGATAAAATGCATTTAAGCCCACGTACAATCGATGGTTACCGCGATGCTTTATTCGATAAGCTCAATGCCAAAACCAGGGTTGGTCTCGTACTCTATGCCATCAAAAACGGCATATTCCAGATCTAATTTTTAATTAGGATAATAGTCGTCCCTTTTCCGTGGGAACTGACCACCTCAATTCCGTATTTTATTTGTTGAGCCCGGTAGTGCAGGTTATTCAATCCATTGCCCTTTTGAACCGTTTCTGTATGGAAGCCTTTGCCGTTGTCTTGAATGGTAATACTGTATTTATCATGCGGTAATTTTGTTATAAGTAATTGGAGGGTGCTGGCTTCGGCATATTTAATACTATTATTAAGCGCTTCTTTGATAATAAGGTACAGGTTACGTTTCTCTTCCTTTTCGAGTATCCTTTCGGCCAGTGATGGGTCAATCGATTTCACCAATTGAATGCCTTGTGCAGCGGCAAGTGGACTGATAAATTGTTCAATCCGGCTTAACAGGTGATCCAGCGTATCCTGCTTATCGTCCAATACCCATACCATGTCCCGCACCCCCACAATAGCACTTTGCACACCCTCTTTCAGCTGTATCAGATACGAGCTATTGTCTTCCGGTCTCATCAGAGCCAGGTTGGCAAATACTTTCACACTGTTCAGCGTACTCCCAATATCATCATGTAGGTCGCCTGCAATCCGCTGCCGAATGGCCTGTTCTTTCTTTACTTGCGCCAATCGATAACGGTACAGAGTATACAAGATACTCATAAGCAGCAAGACCATAAGGGCCTTAAACCACCAGGTTTGATACCATTTGGGGAGAAAGAGAAGCGTGAGCTCAATAGGAGCCGACCAAATATCATCTTCATTGGCAGCCATCACCTGAAGATGGTAAGCTCCCGGGGCAAGCCCAATAAGCGTTACAAAGTTCCGGTTACCAATATTATTCCATCCCGTATCAATCTCCTTGATCTTATATTGATAGGTCACCCGCTTGGGATTAGCGTAATTAAGGCCCGAAAAAGATGGTAGCCTGCAACCAATTATGCGGAATCGAAAACTGGTCCATACTCAAACTACTCGTATCCAGCAAGGAAGAATTGGTCTTCGTCTGAATCTGAGTAAAATACAATTTGGGGGCGATTGAATTAATTGAAAAAGCTGCCGGGTTAATACCTGTAAATCCATTTACACCACCGGCATATAGTAACTTTTCATCCTGGTATCCACAGAAATTCTCAAAGGCGTTGGAGTGCAAACCATCACTTTGATAATAATTCTTAATACTATTCTCATAGGGTTTGATCACAGAAAGGCCATTATTAGATGTTACTATCACCATACTGTCCCGAAATGCAAAGACTTTATAGACCGCATTATTAGACAACCCATTGGCTGAAGAGATGACCCTTTTTAATTTCATCGACTTGTCTGTTTCAATAAGACCGGTACCATAGGCAGCTATCCAATAACCATTCGCCGTTTCACACATATCATAGAATATACTGTACCTGCTTCCATTTGACGGATTGGTTAATCTAACTACCTTATGTTGCCTGGTAAAAGGATTAAAAAGCAAGATCATGCTCTCCGATAATACCCAAATATTATTTTCTCTATCCTTAAAAAGCGCAGTTACAATATTTTTGTCTAGCCCCAAGCCGCTGTTTTCATTCGTATAATTCGTTAGGGTTTGTTTTTGAAATCCAATAGATAAATTCCTTTTGTGTTTGCGTTCCCACTAATACCAACGAATCGTTTATCTGTAAGGCACTATTGAGTAACTCGCTTTTTATTCCCTCCAAAAAGGATATATAGTAGCGACCGGTACGAGTCTATCATTAACGAATACAAATAATCCAAGGCTATATGATACCAGGATATTTCCATCAGGCATTTTAAAGATCAGGAAGAAATATTCCCCTTGCTCCAATTTATTAATTGACCGTGTCCGTGTATGTATTTTATACAATCCATCCGTAGCGCCGCAGTATATCGTAGAATCATTGGCAGGATAAATAGTATAGGCATGGGCAATATTCGTTTCGGAGGTAAGCGACTTATTATAGACAGTAAACACGCCTTCGCTTGTGCCAAAATACCCAAGCCCCATCTGCGACCCGGCCCAGATATTATTATCGCGATCATTGAATAAGTAATAAATAGTAGAGTTCCAGGCGTCAGACGGGGATGCTGCATCCGCAATCCTGACAGCACGCCTTGACACCAAGTTATACTTATAAAGATCAGTGGCAGTTGAAAACCAGACATTGTTCTCCTTATCAACTGCACAACCAAATGTACCCATACGGGTCAAAAAAGGATTCTGCCCCACTACATTGATCAATACTTTATTACGACCACTCTTGAATGCCAGTAAACCAACACTGGTTGCAGCAAACACTTCATCACCGGCAGTTCCTATTACTTCCCAAACCGTAATTGGATCAACAGCTTTGCTTAACCTCAATTCAGTGATGGGGATATATTGAAGTAACTTACCCGAACTACCATCAAAGACCATTATTCCTGGTTATTGCAAAAGGCCCATATCCGATTATATTTATCCCTGAAAAGCCTGGAGATATCAAACAGTGCCGGCTTGACAGTAAACCCCTCCAATTTCAGTTCCAGTTGCTTTTTGGTAGCAATATCAACTGCATACAACGCATTATTGCTGCCCACCCAAAGGATATTACCGCTTACCTCTACCGATCTTAGCCATTTTTCAGAAAGATCCACATTATCAATGCGTTCTATCTTTTCTGTAACCCCAGCGTATTAAGACTTATAGCAGCAATACCGCCATAAGAAGTAACCACCCATAACAAATTCCGGGCGGTATCTTCTTTCATGTCCGAAACATTGGTACCCGGAATATGGTACTTGCTGTTTTCTTGCTGGTTGTAGGAAAAGAACCTAACCCCATCAAACCGGTTAAGCCCATCCTGAGTGCCGGCCCAAATAAAGCCATACCGGTCTTGAATAATTTTTGTAATATTATAACTACTTAATCCTTCGTTCTGCGTGTACTTATGAAATGTCACAAACTGTTTATCCTGCCCATAAGTAAGGTATAGTGAGAAGTTTAAAAATATCAGGGCTGCAATCTTGAGCATTACTACATACTTCAAACTAAAATTATGAAAAAGGAAACAAAAGAGAATGGACAGTTGTCTTTTGATAAAAGCAGTTGGAGAACATTCATTTTTTTGCGGACCTGATGCTGAGGGAGATTTTAGCAATTGCCGACAATAACCAGGTAGAATACCTGTTTTGCCTGCAGGGAACCATCAAGGCCATCAAACAATTACCGTTTGACTATACGCCTGCTAGCAACCGTAGTGAGGACTCACTCACTACTATATTTTTCACGATTAAGAAAGAGGGCCCTGTTGGCAATAATCAATTTTCCCTCATTGATGAAAATGTAGACTTCAAGCTCAGTAATCAGAGAGATTTAGAGGATTACTTTAAGAATAAAATATTGATTCATTATACTGCCGACAAATACCTGTTGTTTACCTGGGATCACAGTACCCAGTTTGGGATATTTCGGGAGGATGCTACTACTTTTATTGAATCGAAGGCACACCTGGAGATTGCAAATGAAAACATAGACAGACCCATTCCACAATCCAAAAACTACTCGTTTCTGGTCATAGATAATAATGCCATCTATAACCAGGCCACCTCTTCATTTGATGCAGCCTGCGTCATGGACAAGTATAATTATCATTTGAAAGAGCAGGAAACAAACGGGGAAAGCATACAAGAGGGTGTATCCCCTGTCAAAAGGGGCGTTATAACCAAACCCAAGCACGATAAGCTCTCCATTAGTGAGCTGGCTCAGGCAATAAAATGGGGGTTTGGCTACAAGAAGATTGACTTGCTGATCATGATGAATTGTAACATGCAGTTCTTTGACATCGGCTTTACCTTGAGCAGTGCCGTTGACTACCTGGTGGCCCCTCTTTCTACCATCAGCTTTAATGGGTATAACTACAAAGCGATATTTGAAGCAATCAATACACAACCCGAGATCAGCCCCAGAAAGCTGGCCTGTATTGCCGTCAGCTCCTTTAAGACCAAAGCGTTTTCCGATAGTTCCATCAGAAGATTTGAACTGGCCAACACCATTTTATTTGCCAATAACCTCAATCATTATTTGGGAATAGGAGCGTGGATTGACAGGCTTTCAACTCGACTGATCAAAATTATTGAGATCAGATTCCGACTCATTAATGAAGGCCGGGGCAAAATAGAAACCTTAAATGAGGATTACAAAATGATCGATATCTGTCATTTTCTGTCTTCTATGAAACTGAACAAATATTACCCCTTGACAGAAAAAGACAGTACGACAATTAAACGACTCATCAAATCGGCCATCATCCAGAAATACGTTGCTGTTAATCCAAAAGGACCAAACCCGCTAGAAGCCCTTATTAATAGCCCCTTCCAGGTGTTAAGCGGTATTGGCGTTTTCTTTCCCAAAGACACCAATGACATATTAGGAAGCGATGATTTTAACTTCCTTTTTATGCAGAGCAAACGAGGGGCCACCACTTTTACAAGGCTCTTTAAATGGGATAACTTTATTTCTACCTACCTGGAGAGATTCCAGCAACAATCACCCCTTTAGCCGGAAGTACCGGGAATCTTGGATTTCATCAGAAATGAAATAACCAATTGAGTTTCTCCAGCCACTTCCTGTGCAACAATTGAAACCTTGGAATGGAAGAGATTGGTTGTATTATCTACAACGATCTGCCTATTTTCTGCTTTTTCCGTTTCAGAATACTGAGGAGGATTCTTTGTCGGTTGGGTTTCGATAGGAACAATTATTGTAACCGTTGTTTGCTTAACGCCTGCAGTTGGCTTCTTGGTATCAATAGTGGCTGGAGCCCTCAGCACACTGCCATTTTTGTTTTTAATAATCTATCCGGCATAAATACGCTTTAAGTGATGAATAATCACCAAATCTAGGTTGCTTGCCTTATCGTCAAAACCGTAAAAGACGGTTTTTATGTTCCGGATTATACCTATTTCATACTATACCCTTAAAAGAAAAAAGCGCCACTAAGGGCGCTTTAAGAAATATCTTAAGACTCGTAGTATAACCTATTAATTCAACACACTATTCTCTTTCACCACTTCAACACCTTTTTGGTCTTTGATAGCGCCCCAGCCACCCAGCACATTGTGCAGGTTATGGATACCCTGGCGTTTCAACAGCGAGGCAGCTATCACACTGCGGTAACCACCTGCACAGTGTACATACAGGTTTTGCGTTTCCTGAATATTGGCCATCGTGCCCGGATCGGTCATTTCATTCAGCGGTATGTTTACAGCACCAGCGATATGCCCATCGGCAAATTCAGTTTCCCGACGTACATCTATTACTACCAGGTTCTTATCATATGGCAGGTCCATAGCCAGCTCATCCGCTTCTACGTCGATGATCAGGTCAATTTGCTCACCCGCTGCCCTCCAGGCTTCCATACCACCTTGCAGGTAACCTTCCATCTGCGAAAAACCTACACGCGCCAGGCGCACCACACTTTCCTGCTCCTGCCCAGCTTCCGTAATCAGTATGATCGGCTTATCAAATGGCAACAGACTGCCAGCCCATTCCGCAAAGCGTCCTTCCAGACCAATGCTGATAGAACCCGGTACAAACTGCTGCGTAAATTCAGCGGCTTTGCGCGTATCAATACAATCACCTCTTCCTGTTTCGCCAATTCTTTAAAGGCTGCAACAGAAAGCGGTGTTAATCCTTTGTTCAATATACCGTCCAGGCTATCATAGCCTTCTTTGTTGATACGGGCATTAATGGGAAAATACTGAGGCGGCAAGCCAAGTCCATCCGTCACCGCTTTTACAAAGTCTTCCCGACTCTGCGGCTGCAAGGCATAATTCGTTTGCTTTTGCTCACCAATCGTGCTATGTGTTTCGGGGCCCAGGTTCTTACCACAACTGCTGCCTGCACCATGTGCAGGATATACGATCACCTCATCGGGCAAAGTGGCTACTTTTTGCTGCAGCGAATCATACAGCATTGAAGCCAGTTCTTCCTTCGTCAAATTACCACTGCTCAGGTCGGGCCGGCCTACATCGCCCACAAACAACGTATCACCTGTAAATAAGGCATGCGGTGCATTGTTTTCATCACGCAGCAGGTAGCAGGTCGATTCCAGCGTATGACCCGGCGTATGTAGCACCTCAATTGTAAGGTCTCCTAACTTAAATAACTCGCCGTCCTTGGCCAGGTGAATGGGGAAGTTCGTTTCCGTAGCCGGTCCATATACAATGGGGGCGCTGGTAGCTTTTTGCAGGTCCAGGTGACCACTTACGAAGTCGGCATGGAAATGCGTTTCAAAAATATATTTGATCGTAGTATTCCTTTCTTTGGCCAGTGCCAGGTACACATCCACATCACGCAGCGGGTCAATAATGGCCGCTTCGCCTTTATGCTCAATGTAATACGCTGCTTCACTCAAACAGCCAGTGTATAATTGCTTTATAAACATGGTTGCAAAGTTAATTCTTAAAAAGCAAAAAGCAGAACATGGCTTGCCATGTCCTGCTTTATAAGCAGATTATCAAAAGGTTAAACCGGCTGATCAGCTATTCAGATCCTCTACACATTCCATGATATGCGCCACTCGGGCACTATTCACAGAATAGTAGATGAACTTGCCATCCCGCTCTGTTTTTACAATCCCAGCCCGGCGAAGAATCGCCAGGTGTTGTGAAGCTACCGACTGTTCAAGTCTAAGCCGCACGTAGATTTCAGTGACGGTGAGGCGCTTTTGCTCATCTATGAGCTTCAGAATCTGCTGGCGCAACTTGTGGTTGAGCGCCCGCAGGATCATTGCGGCCTTTTTCAGGTTTAGGAAGTCAACCTTTACGGAATCCCCATGTACGCCGTCTGCATTCAGCACCATGGAGTAGTTGCTTGTTACGTTCATGTGCACATCAGAGCTTTTAAAAATTTAATAGGATAAGCGAGTGCCAAATTTACAAGAAAAAAATACTATGTGAATTAAAGGTCTATAAAAGTTTCACTTAGTTTAATTTTTTTATATGAGAGTAGAATTCTTTGAGATAAGCGGGCTCTGCATAGGCCAGATCGGCCCACATTTTCTGCTGAAACCATTGTTCAGACAGCCGTGCAAGGTGCGCCGCAGAATGACCTGCTCCTTCATAAAACCTTGCATTTGAATGATTACATAGGGGTTTCCACTTATCAGCTCCATTCCCACAGAAAATTAAAATTTTATTCTCTAACTCTTTGTTAAAAGAATTATTGTCTAATACCTGGGCACCACCCGGAATAACTACCTCCAAATCCATACTATATAAGGCAGTAAAGACTTCCATCCGGCGAGCATCGATCATAGGACTTAATAAGGTGGGGTACAAGGAAGATTGGCCGGTTGACAACCCCATCCCCTCCCGCGTTGCATAAGCAATCACTTTTAATGTGCTTTCTGTAATAAGCGGAATATGAAGCGCATAGCACAATCCCTTGGCCGTAGCCATCCCCACCCGCAAACCCGTATAAGAGCCTGGACCCTCCGTTACAGCCACGGCTTCCAAATCCTGCATGGTACAACCCGCCTCCTGTATCGTCTGCGCAATCGCCTGCTGGATCCAACTGGCATGATCCTTCTGTTCACGGTTTACCATATTCGTAATGGCCACCCCATCCTTTGCCACACATATACCTGCTATTTCTGTCGCCGTGTCAATATTCAATATCAGCCCCATGGTCAAAAATGAATGATCAAATATTTTTATTTCCTGCAGACAAGGTTTCCTTTAGATGCCTACCAGGTAGTAATTGCATAAATATCAATACAAAAGATTGTCAAACCCATCCTATCACCCGGCTAAAGCCTACACTTCTGCCGCCGCCAGTTCTTTTTCCAATGCCGGAGCTAGCGTATAACGCCCTTCCAATCCGCTCAATGCCCTTAACAATACACCAATATGGGCCAATCCAATCGCTTCACTCCACTCAAATGGCCCCAGGGGATAATTGGTACCCAGCTTCATAGCTGTATCAATCTCTCCTTTGGAACTTACCTCGGCCCCTAGCGTAAAATAGGCTTCATTCACAATGGCCGCCAATACCCGGGGTGTGATCATACCACACACATCCGGCACCAGCTGGTAACGCCATTGCAGCGCCTCAAATACCCGTTTTACCGCATCCGCCTGCCCCTCATCCGTCAAGGCAATTTCAGTTACAGGTCGGCGTAATAATGTAGGCCAGGCATTGATCCGTATTACTTGCCGCCCCGTGACCCTCCCAGGCCAGGATACTGCATTCACAAACAGCGGTTTGCCATTTACCGGACGCAACCTGTCCTTCCTTTCCGGATCGGGTGTATATAGCAGGTCAAAATAGGCATCGGCCTCCATCATCATCAACGAACGCAACGAATCGACCCAGATCAATTCCACCCCGCAGCTGCTTCCTTGGCAAGCCATTCCTTCTTCAACACCGCATCGGCCAGTATGGCAATCGTCATGGTAAAAAATTTACGCAAATTAAGCTGTAATCGGGAATCGGCAATTAAGGACTGGCGGGGCAAAATCCTGGGTAGAGCTGGAAACATGCCTTTAGGGGCCAACATCCCGCAAGAAAAAGACAAACGGCAGGCTTTTGTCAATTCCCGGCACCCAATCCTGAATGCTGAAACTTCTTACATTTGATTCATGGAAAAAAAGATCATCAATACCAGCAGTGCACCGCTCCCATTGGCCCTTACAACCAGGCAGTTCAATTGGGAGGATTATTATTTGTTTCCGGTCAGGTTGCCATCAATCCCGCCACCGGCAATGTAGAAGCTACCGATGTCATTGGCGAAACCCACCAGGTGATGCATAACCTCAAAGCCGTACTGGCCGAAGCCGGTATGGATTTCAGTCATGTAGTAAAAACCACCATTTTCCTGAGCGATATGGGATTGTTTGGTTCCGTGAATGAAGTATATGCCAAATATTTCCAAAGCAATTTCCCCGCCCGCGAAACAGTGGCCGTAAAAGGCTTGCCCAAGAATGTGAATGTTGAGATCAGTGTAATTGCGGGGAAATAAACAGTCATTTACAGGAAGAGGCCAATTATAAGTTTGTGAAAACCAGTAGCCACACCAACCCCATAAGCAAGGTCTAGCCAGAAAAAGCTACCCAGCGATCCAAGGTAAATAAGCCCTACGATGGGATATCCCAGTATCTTGACCAGGAGGTTGGTGTGCTTATCTTTTACCGCCTCCCATATTACATTCGCATCGCCCGTACTGGGAAATGCATGCATCGCGATAGAAACTCCCAGATAGATCAGCAGGTAGTCCAGCGGGCCTGCCTTATCGAGCATGAATACCGGAATGGACGCCGGAAGGGCCACCAGTGCTCCCAACAACGTATTTATAAAAAAAGGGCCGATACTGATCATGATACTATGCCATTTATTAGCAGGCGGCTCATGCATTACATACCCTACAGGATTTTCCATCTGAAAATAGACCACTTTGAACACAGGCACCTTGTACAAACGGCAAAACAATTGATGGGCCAGTTCGTGCACTATAACACCAGGAAACGTAACCAGGGAAATAACTATACCAGGGATAAACATAATTCGGTTTATTTCAATTTCTGAATGGTTCTTTTTACTGATTACATCCTGCGCAAATGTCAGGTACTCTATCATATCTTGATTACCACCTTTCTCAATCGAACTGATCAATGCATCCCTTTCTTTAAGCTGGTTATTGAAATGATAGGCAAGCACCAGGGTACAAGCACTATAGCCATCCTCTTTATCCATGTCCACACTTTGCAGCGCCAGTCGCAAGGCTTCTTTATCCTCGTGCTGCTTCAGGCGTGTTCTTGCCTTGGAAGCAATGGCATAAGCCGCTTCCTTATTGATCGCTAAAATACGGTCGGCAGTCTTTACAGAGGCGTCCCAGTTACCCAGCTCCCTTTGCGCACTCGTCTTCATACGCAATGCAGGAATATGAGCTTCGTCCTTAGCAAGCACGATCTCCAACACACTATCACAAGCCCCATAACGCCCTTGATCATACAAGCTACTGGCATAACTGAAATATGCATACACCTCCTGCGGATGATCTTCCAGGTAGCCCTTGTAAACAATGTCCGGCAACGACTTGATACTGTCAATATTCGACTCCAGCAGGTGCTTGAGAGAATCACTGGGATAATATTCATCAAACCTGTTCGCCAACCAGTTTAGGTCACCCAGCAACTTACTGTTGTCAAGAGGCTGATTAACTATTTTCCGGCCTATTTCGGAAAAAGATACATGATCGTTATTATAAAAAGCCGCCAGCATCAGGTAGCCCTGTGCTTCTATATTTTCAGAATTTGATTTGGTAAAAACAGTCAGCTCGCGTTGTGCCGTGAGGTATTTATGTTGCTCAACAGCCCTTTTCCCTTTCTCCAGGTGTACACCCATCGAAAGATTTTTAGGAAAAGAAAATAGGGAGAATACGACTACTGCGCCAATAGTGCCGGCAAAAATTTTAATCCAGAGCGGGATGGGATACTTGATGAATTGCTGTCGGCATTCCCTGCATAAGGGAGTGGTATATCCTTCCACTACAGCAATGCTTTGACAGCTTGCACAGACTGTAGTGGAAGGTGATTGATTTTCTTCCATGATCGGGCGTTCGGGGTTTATTCCCCGAAAAATACAAATATTACTTCAACACGCCCAATTCCTTTCCAATCTTCGTGAAGGCCACAATTGCTTTATCCAGGTGCGCTTGTTCATGACCAGCACTCAGCTGTACCCGTATCCTCGCCAATCCCTTCGCTACTACCGGGAAGAAGAATCCAATTACATAGATCCCTTCCTCCAGCAACTTTGCAGCAAATTTTTGTGCTACCACTGCATCGTACAGCATGATGGGAACAATAGGATGATCGCCGGGTTTGATATCAAAACCAGCTTCTGTCATCTTACTGCGGAAGTATTTCGTATTGTATTCCAGTTTATCCCTTAATTCAGTGGTTTCTGTCAACAGGTCCAGTACCGCTATCGAAGCGCCCACAATACTGGGAGCAAGGGTATTCGAAAACAGGTAGGGCCTGGAGCGCTGACGCAATATTTCAATCACTTCTTTCCGGCCACTCGTAAATCCGCCCGAAGCACCACCCAATGCTTTACCCAGCGTACCTGTAATGATGTCGATCTTGCCCATCACACCCCGGTATTCATGCGTTCCCCGGCCAGTTTTACCCAGGAAACCACTGGAATGACATTCGTCGATCATAATGGCCGCATCATATTTTTCTGCCAGTGCTACAATTTTATCCAACTGCGCAATCGTGCCATCCATACTAAAAGAACCATCCGTAATAATGATCCGGCTACGCTGTGCCTGTGCCGCTTTCAATTGCGTTTCCAGGTCTTCCAAATTGTTGTGCTTATAACGGTAACGCATCGCTTTGCACAAACGCACCCCATCAATAATAGATGCATGGTTCAGCTCATCCGAGATAAGCGCATCCTGCTCATTATAGAGTGGTTCAAAAACACCCCCGTTCGCATCAAAAGCTGCTGCATACAGGATTGTATCTTCCGTACCCAGGAATTGAGAGATCTTTGCTTCCAGTTCCTTATGTATATCCTGCGTACCGCAGATAAACCGTACACTGCTCAATCCATACCCCGGTGGTCAACAGCTTTTTAGCCGCTTCCGTTACTTTAGGATGCGAAGACAAACCCAGGTAGTTATTCGCACAAAAATTCAGCACCGTTTTGCCGTTTACTACTATTTCAGCTCCCTGAGGAGATTCAATGATACGTTCTGTTTTATACAGTCCTGCAGACCTGATGTCTTCAAGTTCTGTAGCCAGTCTTTTGACTAAATTTTCATTCATGGAAAGAGCGTTTTTTAGATAAGGGCACAAAAATAGCAATTTGACAAGCTGCTCATTTGAAATTTTCTAATCCGGCCGCATAAACCAGCAAATACTGCCAGGTTTTACCACCCTCCCCGGAAAATGCCACCCCAATGCCAATTTGTACCACGCCCAGGCGAGGTCAAGTCCGCCCTCCTGCACAAAAAGGTCGCGAGAGGCGGAATGCGTCGCGTGGAGACTGGGTAATTTTACCGGTAATCCATCTCAAACGCCTAATTTTTAGATTTCTTTACCATTCCTGTAACATTTTGCGACTAACTTCGTCTTATAGTTCAAATGGCCTCTTGTATGTTTAAAAGATCCTTTATACGGGCGTTTTTTTGCTGGCGGTAATTACTGCCGGCATACTGGTATTTGCCGCCACCCGGCCAGGCAAAACAGCCGATGATGATGTGTGCAGTGAATCGAAGGACCAAAAAGAAAAACAAAGGCCCAGGGCGAGTTCATTATCCTGGAGGCCCTGAACCGGGCAGTCATGATTACTGCCCATTAAGAGACTTTGATTATCAACTTCTTACAATAAAAAGAGGCCCTAACAGCCTCTTTTTATTTTTTAAGGTAAAAAGTATTACAGAGGTGTAACATTTAATTACCCTTCCACGTATAACAAATAGACAAGCTTTACAAGCACATTTAAGAGATAGGACTAAGCTTATGACTGAAAGAGAGTACAACCAATGTGTCACAACGTACGCGGATAACGTGTACCGGTTCATCCTTAAAAACCTCCGCCATGAGGAGGACGCAAGGGATGTGGTACAAACGGCATTCGAAAAAATGTGGGTCAACCGGGCCGAAGTGGATGGCGCCAAGTGCAAGAGCTATTTGTTTACCGTGGCTTATAACCAGATGATCGACCACCTGCGTAAAGCCAAAAGAATAAGCCTGAAGGATGAGTTTAGAGAGGATGCCAAAATTTACGACCGGCCCATGCACAACACCCGCAAAGTACTGGAAGTAGCCCTGGCACAGCTTAATGAAACCCAGCGATCACTCGTATTGCTGAAAGATTATGAAGGTTACTCCTATGAAGAGATCGGGCAGATTACCGGTTTGACCGAAAGTCAGGTAAAAGTATATTTACACCGTGCCCGTGTGCAGTTAAAAATTATTTGGTCAGCCCCGAAAATGTGTTATAGCATGAACATCACTCGCCATAATTACGAAGAGTTTTTCCTGCTGTATGTGGACAATGAACTGAACATTGCCCAACGCAAAGCAGTAGAAACATTCGTGGAAGAAAACCCTGATCTCCGCCCCGAGCTTATCATGCTCCAGCAATCAGTGTTACCGGCCGATGAAAAGATCGTTTTCTCTAATAAGCAGTCGCTGCTCAAGTCTTCCGCAGCACCCAACCCCGTCAATGAAACCAATTGCGAAGAATACTTTGTCCTTTACGCCGATGATGAGCTGACCAATGAGCAAAAAGACCAGGTAGAGCAATTTGTATACAGGCACCCACAACACCAGGCTGCTTTTGAATTAATGCAGCAGGCCAGGCTGATGCCTGATACCGCCATCATATTTCCCAATAAATATGCCTTATACCGCAGCGAAGAAGATGATAAAGCACCAGTAGTAAGAATGCGCTGGTGGAAGATCGCAGCCGCAGCAGCCGTACTCCTCCTGATTGGAGGCTCCACCTGGTATACCCTCACCCGGGAAGGCAATAACCATACAACAACTGATGGGCAGTATTCTGTAGCTGATAAACCCAAGGCAAACCAACTTGTACCTCAAATACAGGAACCATCCAAGGCGCCTTTGGCAGCTACTGATCCTGGCAAAACCAACCAGGCAGCAGACCTCGCAGTCATCAATGATCAAGTAAGCAAAAAGCAACAGAAGAATACAACGGTAAAGCCAGTGGTTATCCTGCCTGTTAAAGACAATAAACAAGAAGAATTTGCAGGCAATAACAGAAAAGAAGAAAAAAATAACAATAAGCCTGGTAACATTCTGACCGTGCCAAACGTACCACAAACAGGAAACGATGTAGAAGATTCAGCAACATCGCCTGTAAGAAGGAATACCAATGCAATGGCGCTGAATAATACCATTAAGATCGACCCCACCAATACACCTAATGTAAATGTACCCGTACGTGAAGGTCATTTAAGCTCAGGATTGGCCAAGGTTACTACTTATACTCCAGAAAGAGAAGTAGAGATGGAACCAGATTATGCTGTGAATACAGATAACAAGAAAAATAAAATGCGCGGTTTCTTCAGAAAAGTATCCCGTGTTTTTGATAAAGCTACCCATGCTGATAATGACAATGAAAAGTCTATCCGGATAGCGAGTTTTGAATTTGCGTTAAAATAACCTCCATTACACAAGTAAATTTTGAAGTATGAAAAGGATGCTGATTCTCCTGGCGGGAATAGGTATGGCATGTTCGGCCCTGGCACAAACAGATACCACCACCCAACAACCCAAATCTGATACAATAAGGATTGGTAAAATGATCATCGTGCGCTCACCAGGAAGCGCCAAAGCAGACAATGACCGCGAATCCACCCGCATTTACCGCCGCAAGTACAAGCCCTCCAACATCAGCACCAACTGGTTTGTCTTTGACCTGGGCTTCACCAATTTCAATGACCAAACCAATTACAGCAGTGCCGAAGCGCAAACCTTTGCTCCCGGTGCAAATGAAGACTGGTTCAAACTCAAAGCTGTCAAATCAACCAACGTCAACATCTGGTTCTTCATGCAGCGCCTCAACCTCATTAAGCATGTGGTGAACCTGAAATACGGTCTGGGTATTGGCATGAACAATTACCGCTTCAAAGAGCCCATCAAGTTCCAAACAGAGCCCGACATTAATGTGGTGATCGACAATACCACCCATTATAAAAAGAATAAACTGGCGGCAGATTATATCACTGTTCCCATGCTGCTGGAATTCAATTTTACCCCTCAGCGTGAACGTGGATTCGGAATTGCCTTTGGCGCCAGTGCAGGATACTTGTATGCCAGCCGGCAAAAGACCATTACCGATGCCGATGGCAAACGTAAAAGCGTGATGAGTTCGACCTGCGCCCCTGGAAATTGAATTATATGGCCGAACTGGGACTGGGCCCTATCAAATTATATGGCAACTACGCTTCCCAAAGCATTTTTGAACGCGGCCTCGACCTCACCCCTTACAGCGTAGGCATACGGATCAGCAGCTGGTAATACAGCTACGAGCCAAGAGCTTTGAGCCAAGAGCAAATACAGTAAAGGACTACTGACCATTGAAACAATAGCCACGAAAAAGCAATCGCCGAGCATTAACCAACCCGGTTAATCTCGGCGATTTTTTATTGAAGTTTATTATGGCATCAATGATCATTTTGGCAGGTTTATTGCGGCCTATACATGGCTCCTATCCAGTTATTCCTGCCGCGAACCATTATCACATCCAGGATAGAGCCTGCAACCTGGTAACAGTCAGTTTAAGCTTTGCCATAAAACATAGATTTTAATAATGAACGATAAATCGGATGGATTGCTATACTTATAAATGAAAACACATGACACTAAGATTTAATAACTATTGCAATTTTAGCTGTTTTAACCCTCAATTACAGCGTACTTCCAGCGATACTACAGCGATCCAATAGCGGCCTTTCAGCGAACTTTCAGCGACGATTTAGCGACCTTATAGCGACCTTTAGCCTACTCACATCCTGGGCACTGCCGTAGCTCCGCCGTATTTCATCCATATCAGCAGCTATTCCAGGGCTCCGCACCTTCTCAACCTATCACTCCCACATCCTTCCATACAACCCATCCCAATCCGTGTAATCTGTTCCGAATCTGCGAAATCAGCGAAAAATCTGTTTAATCTGCGATTGATCGGCAACAAAAAAGCGGGCCCCTGTTAAGAGTCCCGCTATACCTTTATTATGACGAAAGCTTAATCTGTATTAATCCGCGAAATCTGCGTTCAATCTGTGTAATCCGCGATTGCTACTTCCGGTTCACCAAATAAGCCCCGATGATCAAACACACAATACCGATCATTTTCTGCATCGTAATAGGGCTCTGCTTAATGCCCAACACCCCAAAATGATCCATCAATACCGCTGTAAACAGCTGCCCGGCAATGATGAGTACAAACATATTGGCGGCCCCAATCTCCTGCACCGACAGCAATACCACCGTCACCACAAATACTCCCAGCAGGCCGCCGGTGAATTTATACCAGCTGATATCACTGTAGGCCGATAAAGCAGGGAAAGCTTGTTTGGAAAACAACAACATCACCGCCAGTACGATGGTGCCACCCAAAAAAAGAAATAAAAGCTGCCAGGATGGGATGACTAATGGCGGCCCTCAGCTGCGCATTGATTCCCGATTGCACCGTCATGGCCACCCCCGCCAGGATAGGTAGTATATAGAAAAAGGATTTCATCTACTTTGTTAGTTTGATCCGGCAAGTTCATGAATATCATGGAAAATACAATTTACCCGGCGGCAGGTCCGGTACACATTTTCAGGTACAACAGTTCCTTAACCAGAAATGGCAAAAAAATTGCTTATTAAAATACCCAGAACCCATTGATTAGATACCAGATTAAAATTATCCTTATGAAAAATATTTTTATTTCCATATACGTTATTTTGTAAGGTCTTGAACCTGTTCATCACTATTTAATCACAAAACAGCTTACCATCGCCTGGTCTCTACACAAACCAAGCTTACCATGAAACGCCAATACCTCGTTGCACTGATCCTTTTTGCAGGTGCAGGCCTCGCCGACTTTAAAACCATCGAAACCCGGGTAATCATGAAACGGCTCTTCCACAATGAGCCCACCGGTGTCGTGTACATTATTGTAGACAAATCGGACTACGAACTGCAGGTATATGATGAGGAAGGCTGGTATGCCACCTACCCCGTAGTATTTGGCAATAAAGACCTCAACGATAAAATGGTAGAGGGCGACCGCAAAACGCCCGAAGGTACTTTCAGGATCATTTCCAAGAAACCCCACCAAAAATGGCATAAGATGCTGATGCTCGACTTCCCCACCCAGGAAAGCATAGAGAGGTTCAATCAACGCAAAGCAAGGGGTGTTATTCCCAAAACGCCAAAATAGGCGGCGGCATCGCCATCCACGGAACCTGGCCTAATGACAATATAGTAGTGGATGATTTTACCAACTGGACCAATGGCTGCATAGCCCTGAAGAATGATGACCTGGATGAGCTGGAAACTTATCTACCCATTGGCACCAAAGTAATTGTACGCCGTTAATACTGAAATAGAAAGTTTTTTATTTCCCGCTTCCATTTTTCTGGCTCCCGTTTACACAACGATTCGTGTTTGGCTGTTTCATATACGATCAGCAATTTGCGGTTGTGGGGAATGCTTTTGAAGATCGCTTTTGTTTCCACCAGCGTTACCCGCGGGTCCTTGGCAGCATGTTGCACCAAAACAGGGCAATCCATCTGTTGGGCATAAACCGAAGGCTTAAGGCCAAAAGCCCAGAACCCCCGTACCGCACCTCCCCAAAAGGTGAGCAATCCCGCAATAGGTTGCTCCGGCAGTCCCATCGTACGTATCCTTCCCTTCGCAGCATCCTGCAGCGTACCGTAAGACAACTCCAGTATTGCTTTTTCAGGCTTCACCCCATATTCCGCAATGGCACGGGTAATAGTGGCCGCGCCCAATGACACGCCCCACAATACAAGGTTCTTTTCACCTTTTTACGGATATAATCATAAGCCGCCTTTACATCGGCCGCCTCAAAATAACCAATCGTACATACATTCCCTTCACTATTACCATGCGCCCTAAAATCAATCACCAACGTATGGTATCCAAGGCTGTGCATGTAATAGGCTTCTTCTAATATCCCTGCACCCGACGAACCATGACCATGGAATAAAATCACAGTACCCCGGGCCTCCTTATTGCGCATGTACCAGCCCCGCAACCGCAACTGATCTTCGGTCAATAAAGAAACCGTGTCATAAGGTATGCGGGGTACGGCCTTATTAACCGACTTGGGATTTTGAACACCCAGCAGCAGCACTTTTGTTTTCTCCCAGGTGCTCAACTGTTCCGGCTTCTTTATAGTAGCCTTACCGTTGTTGTAAAAGTAGGTGAACTTACAGGCATGAAATATGGCCAATGTATTGAGCAATACAAACAGGATAACAAGCGTCCATATTGCCTTACGTAATAGTCTCATGGAAAGGGTGGGTATATTTACGGAGCAATATCTTGGGACTGATTAAATTCCTTATCAGGGAATGAATTGCCGCCGATTCTGGCATGAATATCGCACATAATTGTGGAACCCTGATATCCTTGAAGAACCCAATAAATATTGGGAGATAGAATAATCCATATTACATTGGTAATTAGAAAACGGCCAATGTTTCCGTCTCTATGAAAACCCCATAACCACTCCAGCCATGGGGTTTTCTTTTTATATCTTCACTTTTACAGCTTTCCGTTCTTGATCTCTTCCACTACGCCGGGGTCCAACAGGGTAGAAGTATCACCCAATTTATCCGTTTCCCCCTCTGCAATTTTACGTAGTATTCTCCGCATGATCTTACCACTCCGCGTCTTGGGCAGGCCACTTACAAACTGGATCTTATCAGGTTTCGCAATGGCGCCAATGATGCGGGAAACAGTTTGTGCAATATCCTGACGGGTTAATTTATCATCATGATCCGAATTGCCCTGATAAATGACATAGGCATAGATACCCTGCCCTTTGATATCGTGGGGATAACCCACCACCGCACTTTCTACTACACCCGTATGCATATTAATGGCATTCTCTACTTCGGCGGTACCAATGCGGTGACCACTTACATTGAGTACATCATCTACCCGGCCGGTTATGCGATAGTTGCCTGCTTCATCACGCAAACAACCATCTCCCGTAAAGTATAAGTTATCATACGTAGCAAAGTAATTCAGGCGGCAGCGCTCATGATCACCATAAGTAGTGCGCAACATACCAGGCCAGGGGAATTTAATACAGAGGTTACCACTCACCCCATTGCCTGCTACCTCTTTTCCATTTTCATCAACCAGTATGGGCTGTACACCCGGTAAAGGCAGTGTGGCAAAAGATGGTTTGGCAGGCGTAACACCGGCCATATTGGAAATGAGGATACCACCCGTTTCAGTTTGCCACCACGTATCTACGATGGGACATTTCTTCTTACCAATATTTTCATCATACCAATGCCAGGCTTCTTCATTGATGGGCTCACCTACTGTTCCCAATACTTTCAGGGAACTAAGGTCATGCTTTTCCACCGGCTCCAAACCAAAGCCCATCAGGCTGCGGATGGCAGTAGGTGCCGTATACAACGTATTCACTTTATACTTGTCTACCACATCCCAAAAACGGCCCGCATCGGGATAAGTTGGCACCCCTTCAAACAACAGAGAGGTAGCACCGGCACTCAACGGACCATATACAATATAGCTATGTCCGGTGATCCAGCCGATATCGGCAGTACAGAAAAATACTTCGCCAGACTGGTATTGAAATACATTTACGAAAGAGTAATTGGCATATACCATATATCCCCCACAGGTATGCACCACCCCCTTGGGTTTACCCGTAGAACCGGAGGTATATAGGATGAACAACATATCCTCGGCATCCATTTCCTCGGCTGCACATTCGGGATTGCCTTGTGTTTCTACTTTCTTTACTTCATCTTCCCACCACACATCGCGGCCCTTGATCATAGATACTGCGGTACGTGTGCGTGTTAACACAATTACCCTTTTACAAACGGGCATTGTACCAACGCATCATCTATCACACTCTTTAAAGGAATTTCTTTACTACCCCGGTAAGCGCCATCGCAAGTGATCACATATTCGGCTTTGGCATCCTGCAAGCGGTCCGCAATACTTTGTGCACTGAAACCACCAAACACCACGGAGTGAATAGCGCCAATCCTTGCACAGGCCAGTACCGCAATGGCCAGTTCGGGCACCATACCCATATAGATACATACACGGTCGCCCTTACGCACACCATTATTCTTCAGCACATTGGCAAACTGTACCACTTTATTATACAATTCACGGTAGGTAAGTACCCGGTGGTACTCTTCCGGATCATTGGGCTCCCAGATGATGGCAGGTTTATTGCCCAGCTTTTCCAGGTGACGGTCAATACAGTTCTCCGTAATATTCAATTTACCACCACTGAACCATTTGATAGTAGGCTGCTTAAAATCCCACTCCAATACTTTATCCCAGGGCTTGCGCCACTGAAATTGAGAAGCTACATCACTCCAGAATTCTTCGGGATGATCCACACTCTTTTATAAGCTGCCTGGTATTGCTCTGCTGACCTGATCTGGTAGGGATAAGACATAGACTGATCGTTTTCCTTGTTTTTGGGCCTTAAAAATACAACAGTTTGAATTTGAAAATGAGCTAATGTGAAAATTTGAAAATTATTTACGGCAGCGTTGCCACTTATTGCCCTAAAGGGGATGCCTATAGGGAAAAATTGATGATTGTATAACAAACTCCGGCAGATTGATAGACTGTTCCGTGAACGATTGCATACATTGTTATTCAAATTACCAACTTTTCAAATTATCTTCCCTGCATGAATCAAACGACTGCTGCTCCCCAAGCATTATCCGTCAGGTGATCATCGCATCCTCTGTGGGCACCATGATCGAATGGTATGATTTCTACATCTTCGGCATGCTCGCCAAAACCATCAGTACCCAGTTCTTTCCCGAAGGCAATTCCACTGCCGCACTATTGAGTACCCTGGCCATCTTTGCCGCAGGGTTTATTGTACGTCCTTTTGGTGCCCTCGTATTTGGCCGCCTCGGCGATATGATCGGCCGCAAGTATACATTCCTGCTCACCCTTATATTAATGGGAGGCTCCACCTTTCTCATTGGTTTGGTGCCCAACTATAAAAGCATTGGCTTGGCTGCTCCCCTGCTGGTATTGACCTTAAGGTTGGTACAGGGCCTGGCCCTGGGTGGTGAATATGGCGGCGCCGCTACCTATGTAGCCGAATATTCACCAGCCAATAGGCGGGGCTACTTCACCAGCTGGATACAAACCACCGCTACCCTGGGCCTCTTTGTAGCCCTTGGCGTGATCATGCTGGTAAAGATGAACATGACCGATGAACAGTTCAACGCCCCTGGGGTGGCTGGCGCTATCCCTTCTGGGTATCCATTCTCCTGGTCATCGTTTCAATCTATATCAGGATGAAAATGGAGGAGTCGCCCATATTCAGCAAACTGAAAAAGAAGGCAAGACCTCCAGCAATCCATTAAAAGAAAGCTTCCGCAACAAAGCCAATTTTAAAATGGTACTGCTGGCCTTGTTTGGCGCCGTGATGGGCCAGGGCGTAGTATGGTACACCGGCCAGTTCTATGCCCAAAGCTTTTTGAAACCAAATGCGGCCTTGAGTTTGAACAAAGCCGTACCATCATGCTGTGGGCCATTGCTTTTGCCACACCTTTCTTCCTGTTCTTTGGCTGGCTAAGTGACAAGATAGGCCGCAAATGGATCATGCTTACCGGCATGCTGCTGGGCGTATTGCTGTATCGTCCTATCTTCTCTACCTTCCTGCAGGATACGGACTCTAAGGAATGGATTAAAACTGAAAATAAGATCATACAGGAGGACAGGAAAACATCGGTGCACGCATCAGGTTCCATTGTTCAGCGCACTGCCCACTATGAAACACCCAATGGATCAAAATATTCCCAGGTATTTAGTGATACCCTTAGAGATAACAACGCAGGCGCAGTACGTATATTCATCGACAATCCCAATCCCATACTCATCAATAAACAAGTCAATACCTCCACCTACATCTGGTTCACTTTCCTGGTGTGGATCATGATCGTACTGGTCACCATGGTATATGGCCCCATTGCCGCCTTCCTGGTAGAAATGTTCCCCACCAAGATCCGCTATACCTCCATGAGCTTGCCTTACCATATTGGCAATGGCGTATTTGGTGGACTGGTTCCTTTTATTGGACTATTATTGACTACTACCTATCCCGGCGATCCCCTGGTAGGACTTTGGTATCCCATAGGGGTGGCTGCCCTTTGTTTCGTGATCGGGGCCATTTACCTGAATAATAAAATTGACAAAGACGTAACTGATTAAAGCCAATTGTATGAATAGCTTAAAGAAAATATTAGGACTCGTATGGCTGCTAATAGGCCCGGTAGTGATCTATTTCCTGGTCCAGGGCGCCATTACCCATATTGACCCCGCTGGCAAAAAAGACATCAACAATCCGGTGATCTGGGTCATCATCATCACCATTTTTACCCCTATTGCCCTTGGCCTCATGATCTTTGGCTATTATGCCTGGAAGGGCGAATATGAGCACCTGCCCGAAGATTCGACTGAACTGTAAACAAGAGGTCACACCTTGTTGGCTTTCGTCACAAATGAATCCATTTACCTCTTGCTCCAAATAATTATGCAATTGGTAAATGTTTATAAAACAACACAATATATTGCCAGTTGACCGTTTTAATGGCAGCAACAACCAGAAATCGTTCATCCGCAATAGAACTGTCTGGCCAGCGTCATCAAATTGTTAAAAAAACCAAACGACCTAACAATTCCCCCATTCGCGGGTTATATTTGCATTGTCAGTAAATTGATTATGAAGCAGGCAAGTAAAAATACCAGGTAGTCACTCCCCGGAAGGTCTTTCCGCCGTGGGCATGATGCTCCTATTGCTCCTGCTTACCAGCATGAACTTCTTTATTTATGCTGCACCCGGTTCCTCCATCAAAACATCCTGGTCTGCCACCAATGAAGAAGAATCACCGGAAACGAACAATCCCTGTTCACCTGCCGGCCCGGATGAAAAAGCACCCAACAAACCAGTCTCTGTAAACGAAGAATATATTCATGAAGGACCTGCATTAGCACATCCTTTCTGGATTGATCCTTTATTTGCCCATAAGATCCACGAAACAGAGAAATTACAGATAGTTCACTTTGAACTCTTAACGCCCCTCCCAAAGCGTAGTCTTTCTCTGTTTATACTAACCTTTCAAGCAAATCTTAATTGTTAACCCCTTTCCTGTTACAGGATAGGTATTGGTTGCCGATGCAATGGTAATCACCGCGTTTTCAGCGGCAGTTACTATTACGCTGATATACATTCGTAACTCATTCTCTCTAAATTATTGTTATGGTGCAAAAGCCTAAAAGCTATTTACGTTCTCTCGGGGCCGATCTGCCCTCATCAGTGGTTGTATTCCTGGTGGCCCTGCCCCTCTGTTTAGGCATTGCCATCGGATCAGGTGCTCCCCCTTTGCCGGCCTTATTGGTGGTATTGTAGGCGGTATTGTTATTGGAGCGCTGAGTGGTTCACATTTGAGTGTGAGCGGACCGGCTGCCGGTCTGACGACCATCGTATTGACAGCCATTACCAAATTACAGGTATATGAAGCTTTCCTGTTAGCCGTTGTACTGGCCGGTATCATCCAGGTGATCCTGGGTTATGTCAGGGCCGGTATCCTTGGCGACTATATCCCTGGAGCCGCTATTAAGGGTATGTTGGCGGCCATTGGTGTGATCCTCATCCTGAAACAAATACCTCATCTGCTAGGTGATGAAGCCGATTTCAGGGCGATGAAAACTTTGCACAGCCCGATGGCAAGAATACGTTTACCCAGGTGTTTTATGCCTTTAAGAACATCATGCCGGTAGCATTGGCTATTGGTGTGCTTTCACTGGTCATCATTATCATTTGGGAAAAGATTTCCACCAAATCAAAAGTATTACGCCTTATACCTTCCGCCATGATCGTGGTGGTATTAAGTGTACTCATCAATGAATGGCTCAAGGCCAACAAACCTGATCTGGCACTGGGTACATCCCATCTGGTGTCTATCCCGATGGCCAGTACTCCCAAGGAGTTTTTCTCCTTCTTTACCCATCCGGACCTCAGTTTCTGAGCAATTTTACCGTATGGACCAGCGCTTTCACTATTGCCATTGTGGCCAGCCTGGAAACCCTGCTGAACATTGAGGCATCGGACGAACTGGACACTTACAAACGGGTAACGCCTACCAACCGGGAGTTGAAAGCACAGGGTGTGGGTAATATCGTATCCGGCCTCATCGGTGGTTTACCACTTACCTCAGTGGTGGTACGTACTTCGGCCAACGTAAATGCCGGCGCCAAAACCAAAGTATCAGCCATCAGCCATGGTGTATTGTTGCTGGCCTGTGTGGCCCTCATACCAGGATTGCTGAACCTGATCCCCTTCTCTTCCCTGGCCGCCGTACTGATCTATACGGGGTATAAACTCACCAAACCTGCATTGTACCTCAAGTACTACAAAAAGGCCTGGACCAGTTCCTGCCCTTTGTGATCACCGTGGTAGCCATCCTGTTTACCGACCTGCTGGTGGGTATCCTCATTGGCTGTTGCGTAGGGTTGATCTTCGTACTGCGCAGCAATTTCAAATCGGCTGTATTTGTAGTGAACGATGAAAACAAATACCTCTTCCGCCTGCGGAAAGATGTATCCTTCCTCAATAAACCCATCATCAAAAGAAAGTTGGAAGAAGTACCCGAAAACTCTTATGTACTGATCGATGCAGCAAGGGCCGACTTTATCGACAAGGATGTAATTGAAGTAATAGAGGATTTCAAAAACATGCACCCCTGAAAAACATTACGGTGGAGCTGAAGAAAAGCGTGTATAAGGAACAGGGATTTAACAATCCCAGTCCGAAAGAACTTGTTTTATCCAAAAACTAATTTATTATGAACTCATTTGAAAAGTTACTCCTCGAAAATAAGGCATGGGCTTATGAAACCCAGTTGGAAGATCCCGGATTCTTTGATCGCCTGTCAAAAGGCCAGACACCAGAATTCCTGTGGATCGGTTGTAGCGATAGCCGCGTACCAGCCAATATGATCACCAATACCCAGCCAGGTGAAATTTTCGTACACCGGAACATCGCCAACCTGGTAGTAGAAAATGATATTAACCTGCTGAGTGTATTGGAGTATGCCGTTATACATCTGAAGGTAAAACATGTGATCGTTTGCGGCCACTATGGCTGCGGCGGCGTGAAAGCCGCCCTGGGCAATGAAAGCCTGGGACTGCTGGATCAATGGCTGGTCAATATCAAAAACACCTACCAGGACAACCGTTCGGTGATTGACAGCGTGACCGATCCGGAAGCCAAGGTAAACCTCTTGTCCGAGTTCAGCGTTCGCCAACAGGTGATCAACCTGTCGAAGACCGATACCATCCGCCGGGCATGGGAAAAAGGCGCCCGCCCGCATATCCACGGATGGGTATATGGTTTGAAAGATGGCCTTTTAAAGCCAGTGTATGACATTGCTCCGCAGGTAAAAGAACCGGCTTACGCTATATTGTGATGGTAGTCTGTGTACCCCTTGCAAAGACCCGGCAGGCATTCGCCTGACCGGGTTTTTCTTTACAAACAATTCACCATACCATCGAATCGAAAGGCTCGAAGCAAAAGATTGCCGACTGCCGATTGACGACTGCCGGTCCTATCGAAGCAAAAGACTCACTCCTTCTTCACCCCAGGATACTTACTCGTCACCAATAATTCATATTCATCCCGGGCTTTCAACTTTTAATGAGCTGGTGCAGTTCGGACGAATCATTGGGATCATCATATACCTGGTCATGGGCCAACAATACAAGGTGTTCAGGTATCTTGGTCTTATTACCAGCAAACAGGCTATCAATCTGCAGCAGCAGTTCATCCGATTTATTCTTCAGCGAAAAGCTTTTATGATCATAATGCCATTCCAGGTCCCAGCCTATGATCGTAAACCCGGCCTGCTGCAGGGAATCCGCTGCCGCCGCACTTTTTCTAAGGTCAGTATAACGCAGGGTATCTACCCGCCAGATATTGCGACCCGGCGTACGGGTAATGGTATTGATAAGGTCTAGGCTGTCCTGGCAGCGCTTAAAATCTTTAACTACAGAATCGGGTTGGTCATAGAACTTGTTGTAATGGTTCTTCCATGCATGGGTATGACTGTGGTTACACAGCTCAATGGAACTGTCGATCCTCAGGCTATCCCAGGTAGCGCGTTGGGAGGTACTGGCAAACACGTGTTCGCCAATGAGAAAGAAAGTAACGGGTACCTGTTCCTGTTGTACAATACCCAGCACTTTGCGGGTACCTCTGTTGGGGCCATCATCGAAGGTGAGGTAGATCTTCTTCCTTTTCTTCTTCGGAGCCGGTGGAGTTGGTTTCTCCACCACCTTTACCGTGGATTGGTGGTTAAGTAAAATGTTGTTGGTTTCGCTTCGGCGGGTTGATTTGGCACAGGCCATCAGCACCAGCAAAAGCAGGAGCGGGCGGTAGGACGAAAAGGCAGTGGGACCGCCTTCGTCATTGTTGGTTTCCATACTTGTTGAGGGGAAATTTTATGACTATTAAGTTATAACAGGGAAGGGCCCAAATGCAAATTGTTTTGGTTAAAGATTGTTTAAATGCGTGAGATGTGAAAAGTCAAACGCGAAAGAGAAATCGGAAAGCGGAAGTCGTGAAAAGTCAGAAGTGAAACCTGAAACAAAGCCGTCTCACGTTCCTGATCCGAATAGCAATCCCCACCTTTTCCCGATCATGATTGATGAATTATCTTAAATTTACAGTTACAACATTTTCCTATGAGTCGAAAAGAAGAAGTACTACAGGATGTGGTGATCAAGTTTGCCGGCGACTCCGGCGATGGCATGCAATTGACCGGCAGCCAATTCACCAACAATACTGCCTTACTGGGTATTGACCTGGCCACTTTTCCCGATTTCCCTGCCGAGATCCGGGCGCCGCAAGGCACACTGCCAGGCGTAAGTGGTTACCAGCTTCGCTTTTCGAGCGACCGCATCTTTACGCCTGGCGATGAATGTGATGTACTGGTAGCCATGAATGCCGCCGCCCTCAAGGCCAACCTCAAGTCATTGAAAAAAAGGCGGTAAGATCATTGCCAATACCGATGGGTTCGATGCCAAGAACTTACGACTGGCCAATTATCCCGATGGCATCAATCCTTTAACCGATAACAGCCTGGGCAATTATGAGCTTATTCAGATGGATGTAACGAAAATGACCCGGGAGGCTTTGAAAGATATCACCATGGGCACCAAGGAAAAGGACCGTGCCAAAAACATGTTCGTACTGGGCTTTTTATACTGGATGTATAACCGCGAGATGGAAAACACCATCCAGTTCTTTAAAGATAAATTTGGTAAGAAACCCGATATCCTGGAAAGCAATATCAGGGCCTTACAGGCCGGTTATAATTTCGGAGATACCACAGAAACCTTTACCACCACCTTCCGGGTGGAGAAAGCCAAAATGGACGCCGGTGAGTACCGTTCTATCATGGGCAACCAGGCACTCTCCTATGGACTGATCGCAGCATCGCAAAAAGCGGACTGCCCATCTTCCTGGGCTCCTATCCCATTACCCCTGCTTCGGATATCCTACATGAGCTAAGCCGCCACAAAGCTTTTGGGGTGAAAACCTTCCAGGCCGAGGATGAAATTGCAGGCATTACAGCAGCCATTGGGGCCGCTTATGGCGGCTCATTGGGTGTTACTACCACCTCGGGGCCCGGCATGGCTTTAAAGGCCGAAGCAATGGGCCTGGCGGTAATGCTGGAGATCCCCTTACTGATCTGCAATATTCAACGCGGAGGCCCCTCCACTGGCTTACCTACCAAAACCGAACAAAGCGACCTGCTACAGTCGTACTATGGCCGTAATGGCGAATGCCCCATGCCCATCGTATCCGCTTCCACACCCAGTGATTGCTTTGCCGCCGTTTATGAAGCCGTACGCATAGCTGTACAACACATGACACCGGTTATCTTCCTAAGTGATGGCTACATTGCCAATGGCGCCGAACCCTGGCGCTTCCCTAAGTGATGACCTGGCGCCGATTGAAGTGAAGTTCAAAACTGACCTGGGGCATGGCGAAAATCAATTCCAACCCTACCTGCGTGACGAAAAACTGGTAAGGCCCTGGGCCATTCCCGGCACACCAGGACTGGAACACCGTATTGGCGGACTCGAAAAGCAGAACATTACCGGTAATGTGAGTTATGATCCGGACAATCACCAGCTAATGGTGAAGATCAGGCAGGAAAAAGTAGATAAGATCGCTGACTATATCCCGGAGCAAAAGTTAGACAGTGGCCCGGAAAAAGGTAAGCTGCTCGTATTGGGCTGGGGCAGTACCTATGGCGCCATTAAAAGCGCAGTAGCCGAATTACAAACCGAAGGATATGCAGTAAGCCATGCCCATCTGAGGCACCTGAGGCCCTTCCCAAAAACCTTGGAGACATACTTAGGAATTTTGACCAGGTGCTGATCCCAGAGATCAATAATGGCCAGTTGATTAAAATTATCCGCGACCAGTACTTTGTAGACGCCAAGGGGTATAACAAGATCATGGGTATTCCCATTACCAAAACCGAACTGGTGATGAAGCTGCGGGAAATACTGGGATTGGCCAATTAAAAGAAGCTCATTCAATGTCATTGAATGAAGGATACAACCTTGTAACCTCACATCTGTCAGTCTATGCCTGTCGAAATCGGCTTCGATAAAATCAGCCTGACATTCCTTTTATGCTGTGGCCCGCTTAATTGGCCGTTACATTCTTTTCGGAGAAAAAGAACACCACCGCAAAAGCCAGGATGGCCAGTATCAATCCAAACATGAAGATATTATAGCTAATACGCAGGAATTTGTATTTACGCGCCAATACCACCCCAGGAAATAAATATCCTTGATCATGCTGCTGTTGAGGTATTCATTGTCCTTCATCATTTCCTTCATGGCCCAATCGTATTCATGGAGCGACATATTGTAAAAGTTGCCAAAGAACAAAAGGTTTACCTTCTTATTCTTAATGTCCTCTTCTGTAAAAGTACCCTTGGTGATATTGGGGCGGGTAGCCAGGATGGCATATACCACGGCGCCCAGGCAAACCGCCAATAAAATAATGGTAGGCACAATAAACTCAGGATAAAACTGGAGCTTGCCCAGTAATACAGATACCATGATCGACATCACAATGGTATTTACCGAGATCATGATATTGGCCTTGCTATCGGCCATCTGGCTTAGGTTAACGTGATTTTCCGACATGATGCGGAACATGGTAGCAATACCCCTTTCAGTACGATTGGCTTTTAGTTTATCTTTCCCTGCTTTGGCTTCCGCATGGTGAGGCACTTCGCCTCCTTTTACAGACACCGCCTTGAGAAGGGCAGGTTGTTCTTCTTGCTGTTGTGATTCTCCATCCCCATCCTTGGCCAATAGTTCCTGCAAATGCCTGTCTTTAACAGGCTGCAGGTTCTTACGCGCATAGTCGGTGAAATACCGGTGCTGCTGAAGAAAAAGAATGTTCTTTTGACGCCATTCTTTTTGCCCAGTTTTTTGTCGTACAGAATATTCAACTCTTTCCGCAATAACTTGTTCTTTTCATCAAACTGGTCCGTACCCAGGTGAAAAAGGTCGGCATCACATAGTATCTGTTCCAACAGGTTGGTAGGACACTGAGGCCATTGGGTGGCCATAATGGCATCGCCCACCTCTTCTATAATTGTCCCGTTTACCTGGTGTTGTTGCAGGAAATCAACAGCCACTTCTTTACTCCTTTTCTCATGCCAGCGGGCAATACCACTGGAATAACCGGTATCATGGAACCAGGCAGCCAGTAATACCGCCAACTTTTCATTCTCGGGCAGTTGGTAATTATTGGCCAGCAGGGTAGCAGCTTTCACCACATCCTTCGTATGATCAATATTGTGGAACAGAAAATCCGGCTTTACGCGGGTAGCGTAAAAATGAGTCACAAAACGCTCGGTTTCCTGCAGTAAGGCTTGACTGTCCATCGACATACCTGGGTTACTTTAGCCGTCTAAATTAAGCAATAAAAGATTGTATATTTAGAAGAATTAATCGGCAACTTTGCACTTTAATGCCCTTGTCTTTATGAAAGTTACAAACTGCATTTTTCTGTTGTATATATTACTGGCCTCCTCCTCTACAGCATGTAGCCGGCAAGGAAAATCATTCGTGCCTGCCATACCGGGCTATCATACCGCCACTAAACAAGTGATTGTACTGGATAAGGAATTACTGGAAATATCGGGTATGAGCTACCTGCCCGATACGCGGATTGCCGCCATTAATGACGAGGATGGTAAAGTATTCCTGGTCAATAGTACCACAGGGGATTACACCGTAACCAAGTTTGGCCGGAAAAGGGACTATGAAGATGTGGTGATGGTAGGTAACTATTATTATGTATTGGAAAGTAATGGCAATATTCACCGGGTGCCGGTAGCCGTATCCAATACGGAAGACGAATATGAGTTTCCCCGCGACAAAAAGATCGAGTTTGAAACCCTCTACTATGACCCCCATCTCAAGAAACTGGTATTGATGTCGAAAGAACAGCGGGAAACCAAAAAGGAGTAATTACTTATACTTTCGACATGGACAGCCTGCAGTTTTCAGATACTATATTATATGAGATCCGCCGCAAGGAGATCCATGCACACCTCAAAGACAATAATGCCGAGTTCAAACCTTCGGCTGCCGCGATCCATCCCCTATTAAACCGCCTTTTTATTGTAGCATCCATAGGCAAAGCCATATTGCAATGCACACTGGATGGAAAAATTGAAGCCGCCTGGCGATTAAATCCCGACCAGTTTCCCCAACCCGAAGGTATTACTTTTGCGCCCAATGGCGATATGTTCATCTCTAATGAAGGCGTTGATGGCAAAGGGACTATTCTGAAATTTCCATATACCCCGGGAAAATAGCGCCCCTGGCGGGTTGTACATGCCCACAAGGGTCCTTACCTGTTCAACAGCCGAGAAAAATATTACCATTACGTCAAAATTGACGCAACTTATTTTCACATAAATAAGACCTTCACCTCGTGAATATCCGTAACGAAGCATACAATAAAGCATTTGGCGCCAACCTGAAAAGATTGAGAACCGCCAAGAAACTCTCCCGCGAGGCGCTGGCCGCCCAGGCAGGTATTGAACCCAAACAAGTTTACAGAATTGAGGTAGGAGAAAGCAGCCCTACTATTGCTACAGTGGTAACCATTGCCAATGCAATGGGCATGCATCCGAAGAAAATGTTTGAATTTGATTTCGACTTCAAAAGCGGAGGACTGTAATTAATACCGCAGGTAAAGGTATATACATCCCGGTCATACAGGTATGGCCGGGATGTACTGGTATTTTAATTGCTAATACGGGCAGATTTCTTTTCTTCTTTCTTAGGCTCCTGGGGTGTTTCCTCTTCGAGGTTAATAGCTACCCGCAGGCCTTTCAATCCACTAACTCCTTGCAGTTCTTCCAGGTCAAACTTCTCGATCTCACCTTTCAGCAATCCCTGATTTTGCAAAAACTCAATGTACTCCAGGTATTCCTGTGCTTCCTGTGGCTGTGAATACACAATGGCAATGGTACCGGGTTGGGTAAGCCTTTCATTGGAATCTTTCACATGCACCTTGTCAATCCGTTTCTTGATGATCTCGTAGCGGATATTGTAGGCGCCATCCACATCAAACTTACGTTCGGCAGTACGGAAACTGATGGAAATTGGGTGACTATGGGCCAATATAAGCTGACTGGTTTGCAAACGCAGGGGCAGCTCCTTTTCCAACCGGTGGGTAAGGCGGGCAGCCTTGGCCAATGTACTCAGTTGCCAGATCTTCAGGTTTTTCAAATAAAAGAAATCAAATTTCTTATCCGGGCTGATGGACTGACCAATGTAAATATTGAAATCGACCCCATCCGTTACAAAACGCTCAAAGTAATGGGGAATATTTTCTGTGCCGCTTCCTGTTCCCGGTCTATGAACCTGGCCACCGCATTATTAATGGTAGTAATGCTGTCCTCATATTGCTTGCGGTGGTGATACACCATTTCAACCGGCGAATTAATCGCTTCAAAATACCGGTTGATATCCTTGTTGAGGGCCGGCAATATGGATTGCAGGTGCTTGAAGAGGTTGATCAGCTCCACCCGCAGAAAATGCAGGATGGCGATCTCCTCATCGGCAAACAATATATTGGAAACAGAATGAGCAAACTTCTGCAACTTAAAAGAAGTTTCATCCAACAGCGGAAAAGGATGTTCTTTCTTCGCCAACTGAACAATCTCCTTAGCCAGGTTCAATTGTTCCAGCAGGTCGAGCTGGATGGCATTGTTACGCTCTACCGATGAATTGCGGATATCAATGGCACCATACATCGGGTATACATTCTGAAAAACAATCGGCTCAATCTTTACCTGTTCCCCCTTGCTCTTACGGGTTAAGTAACGCAGGGCTTCTTCCGTAAAGCGCCATTCTACGGCATCCTGTACTGCTGTAAACTGATCTTTGATGACCCGGTCCACCTGGTGGTCCAGGTTTTCCTGGCTCTTTTCCATCGCCAGTTTAAACAGGGGGATGGCAGGCTCTATTTTAGCAATATGGGATGTATTGAAAGTACCGGCTGTTTCACTTACTATAAGTAGCACACCCAGCATATCATGGTTATCGGCCAATAGCGGGCAGATGATGGCACTCTTATATCCCAGCTCGGCCAGCATGGTGATGAAGGGTAACGGATCACCGCCTCATCATTGATCTGCGAAATGAGCAAAGGCTTTCCACTGTGCTTAAAGGCTTTTACCACCGCCTGGTACATATACTGCAACTGTTCGGGTGTAGGTTCTTTCTGTTCTGCACCACTGATACTGCTGTACACTTCAGACAATACCAGGTGATTATTGACCCGGAAGAAAGGTTTAACAGCCGTAAACACACCAGGTAAACCGATGAGGTTTTGTACCTGTGCCTGCAATTCATTGAACACATTGGAATCGGAAAAGGTATGCAGGTCCAGCAGGCGGTTGCGAATAATATTCAAAACCTCTCGTTCGGTTACATCACGCAGGCGAAGGATGATCATGCCTTCAAACTCAAACAGGTCCAGGGGCAACAATTCTTTCAATGTTTCCAGCGGCATAAGATCAGTCACATCATGACAATGGGCATTGCAATCAATGTCCAGCCTGGGCAATTCACCCTTGGCCCTTACTTCAATAAAACGGGCGTCTAATTCCAGTTCGGTATAGATCGTGAGGCCCGAATCGGGGCATTTCACTTCATACACGCTGGTCATAACACCATTATTAATATTGGCATTAAAAACCGGTTCAGGATCATCTGGTAAGCGCCGGTAATCTTTTCTATATGGATCCTGTCGTCGGTATCACAATCCGGTGCTTTGATCTTGCTTCCACTGTTGTCCAAAAATTCTTCCTGCATTTTGCGGGAAGCATAGAACATCTGGAACTGGAAAGGTACCCCAGCCCCATAGTAATCTGATTTATCTGAAAGCGTTACGGGGAATACGGTAGACATCAGTTGCTCGATGAGCAGTTTATGCTTTTCCACCAATTCCATATCGCGGATGGGTTCCAGTAATTCCGGCTGTTGATATACTTTATCCAGCAGTTCTTTATACAACTGGCCAACCCCTCTCTTCCTTCCTGGACGGTCTTTTCCAGGGCCCTGATCAATGGCCTGAAGGACAGGGCTGAATTAATGGTACTATGTGTAGAAGTTTTGTCCATGTAAATAACATTTTTGTTTTTCTGCGCTATAATCAGGTAGACGGTTGATCGGGTTGGATATTGTAAAAGTAGCTATTTTAATAGGGTTGGCTATCCCCGTTATTGGGGTGAATTTAACGGTAAATTAATAACACGTAGAGAGAAACAAAAGTTGCACCAGTATTTCAATTCTTGGTATCATGCGTGATAGCAAGTTCGGCCGGCAGTCCTTTTTAACTTACATTATACAGATAATCAATGAAATAAAGGCATCGAGGCATTAAGGCAACAAGGCAACGGGGAAAAGCAGTTTTGGCGGATTATAGTCAGGTTGGCGGCAATGGGTGCCGCAGGCGGTCATCAGGGTGATCATTTGGCAGCTTTTGCCTTATTCTTTTGAAAATATTTGCAGGCTTCCGTCAGTCCGCATTGATCACATTTGGGATTACGTGCAATGCAGGTATAACGGCCATGGAGTATGAGCCAATGGTGGGCAATGTAAACCAGGTCTTTGGGAATAAACTGCAATAACTGCTTTTCCGTAGCCAGGGGAGTAGTAGCCCCCAGGGTAAGACCAATGCGGGCGGATACCCTGAATACGTGGGTATCAACCGCCATATTTGGCTGCTGGTCTACTACCGAGGTAATTACATTGGCTGTTTTTCGTCCTACGCCAGGCAATTGCACCAACGCTTCAATGGTCAGGGAATCTGGCCATTGAATTTATCCATCAGCATATTGGCCATGCCGATGAGGTGTTTTGTTTTGTTATTCGGATATGATATGCTCCTGATCAGCGGGAAGAGTTCGTCAAAACTGGCTTTAGACAAGCTGGCCGCATCCGGGTATTTTTCAAAAATAGCCGGCGTGGTCATATTGACCCTTTATCGGTACATTGTGCTGAAAGGATAACTGCTACCAGTAATTGGTAGGGGTTGTCATACAATAATTCCGTCTCCGCATTGGGAGCATGTTGCTGAAAATAGCTGATAACAAAACTGAAGCGTTCTTTCCTGGTCATTCTTTATTGGAATGACGGCGAAATTACGGGAAGAGAATCAGGCAATCAATTAAAAAGCTGTAACGCCTGTTTACTCAACAGATTCTGTAGCCGATTCACGGGCATAGTTCAGAATGTTAAGTATAACCTGTGGCCTGGGAGATTCAACTACCCGGTCAAGGCTTTTTACAGATGCTTTCAGTACTTCTAATTTTTCGCGAAGCGTCCAGTCTTCCTGTAAGGCAGTCTCGATTGCTGCGGTTTTCTCTGGGGAGGTTTCTTGATACAAATACTGTATGAGCTCCTCTGGTGTAAAGAGAATAGTCATAGGCAAAACCATTTATGTCCTTATAAAATGTCCGAAAGAGTCAATTTCGGAGTCCGTCCGTGTAATAAACGTTGGTTGGGTTTGTCTTATTGTATAGGATAAGGAAATTGGGGAGGAGTTGCGAAATCCGGGTTCAAGGTAGAGAAAATAATTTAAAAATAACAGTAGGAAATATACTAACCAGGAGCAGCTGGCATACCGGCCAGGAACAACCCGGGCACTGACCAATACAGTTGATCCCTGTTCCTAACGGTTGGCACCGCCACCATTCAAATCAGTGTTATTCAGCACATTAAAAATAGGAAAGAAAAATATACTACTGCTTGGCTTCGGGCAGGATGAACAGGTCTTCATTATCCTTTTTCATCCAATACTTTTCGCGGGCATATTTCTCCAGGGTGCCAGGATCGGACTTTAATTGTTCCAATTCTTTTTGGTGTTTTCGATCTGCCCCAGGAAATAATCACGACTTTCTTCCAGTTTGTGGAGTTCGTGCTTGTGCTTAAAGTGAGTAGTAACAATATCCTGGTCATCAAAAAACAGATCCATACACCGAACACGAGGGAGGTGAGCAGGTACTTATTTTTTAACCAGGCGGGTATGTGTTGTAATAACTTCATTGAAGTGGGAGGTCTGATGCCTGAAGTCTGAAGTCAGGTGCAGGAGCCAACGCTCAGACCTCAAACTTCAGACTTCCTGCTTCAGGCTTCAGTTCTTATTTACCAAATTTAATCCTTCCTTTAGGATAAACCGCATTACCAGCCAGTAATTCTTCAATACGGAGCAGCTGGTTGTACTTGGCCATCCGGTCGCTACGACTGGCAGAACCAGTCTTGATCTGTCCGCAATTCAGGGCCACGGCCAGGTCGGCGATGGTTGTATCTTCTGTTTCACCACTGCGATGGCTCATGATGGTATTGTAACCACTGTTCTGGGCCAGTTGAACCGCATTGATCGTTTCTGTTACCGTACCGATCTGGTTTACTTTGATCAGGATACTGTTGGCAATACCCTTTTCAATACCTTCCTGTAAGCGTTTTACATTGGTAACAAACAGGTCGTCTCCTACGAGCTGGCATTTGCTGCCGATAGCGGTAGTGAGGTTTTTCCAACCCTGCCAGTCATCTTCAGCCATACCGTCTTCAATCGAAACGATGGGGTATTTCTTAGCCCAATCAGCCCAGAAAGCCACCATTTCATCGCTACTGATGGATTTGCCAGAGCTTTTGTGGAATTTATAACTGTTGGTCTTTTCGTCAAACATTTCTGTAGTAGCAGCATCCATAGCAATGCCAATTTGCTCACCGGCTTTGTAACCAGCCAATGTGATGGCTTCCAGTACAGTTTCAATCGCTTCTTCATTGCTCTTGATATCGGGAGCAAAACCACCTTCATCGCCAACGTTGGTACTGTATCCTTTTTCTTCAACACTGTTTTCAGGTTGTGGAAAATTTCAACACCCCAGCGGAGACCTTCGCTGAAAGAAGGAGCGCCAATGGGAACCACCATAAATTCCTGGAAGTCGATCTTGTTATCAGCATGCATACCACCGTTAAGGATGTTCATGAGGGGCATGGGCAGTACAGTAGCATTTACACCGCCAAGGTAGCGGAAAAGAGGCAGGTTGCTTTCTGGGCTGCGGCATGGGCAACAGCCATGGAAACGGCCAGGGTAGCGTTAGCGCCCAATTTGGCTTTATTTTCTGTACCGTCAATCCTGATCAGTTCACTATCAATAAACGCCTGTCCTACTACTTCTGCACCGATCAGTTGTTCAGCGATAATATCATTTACGTTTTTACGGCTTGCAGAACGCCTTTACCTACATATACCTTTTTATCGCCATCGCGCAGTTCTACGGCTTCGTGTTTACCGGTAGAAGCGCCACTGGGCACAGCAGCCCGGCCAATGATGCCATTGTCAGTAACTACATCTACTTCAACTGTAGGGTTACCACGACTATCTAATATTTGTCTTGCATGAATGTCGGCAATGTAACTCATGATTCGTTGTGTGTTTTGCTGGTAATTTTAATAATTGGCTGGCAAACGCTCGTTAGCAGAACGCAGGGATGCTGCGTACCGGATGGCAAAGAAACGAAGTTTATATTAATTAATTGGCATCTCGCTTAGCTGACCCGATTTTCGAGGTCGCTCAGTACTGCCAGCCACTCGGTGGGTTCGCCACCCTCTTCCTGCCAGGCATCGCGCAGGCCGGAATTGTTCTTCACTCTTTCAATGATCTTACTTAACTGAGCTTTTTCGACTGCCAGCAGGGTGGCAGGATTTGCTTTTCCGAGCCAATCCTCTGCCGACTCTGGAAAATCTTCTGATTGTTTTCCCTTGGCAGCGGCAATGAACTCAATAGCGGCCAGTACCGAAGCACTGTCGTCATCTTCCAGGTAATCCTCTTCCGGAAGGTTGGCTACACGTTGAATCGTATCTTCTATAACATCTATTCCATTGTCTTCTACTTCATTTACAAAATCCAGTGCGGCGTCATTTTCAAAATTTCTATGTCCCCAGGTTCCCATCTTTATTTTTATTATTGGTTAATGTTCTAAACACTTCTTCCAGGCTTTGACTGCCTGCCTGCAAGGAAGTAATATGGAGGTTTTGCTGCAGTGCCAGCTCCATTAATTGCCGTTGGGCTTCCTGCGCATGCGTACAGGTAAGTTCCCATTCAGTAGCACTCATCTTATGAATGGCCTTTACACTACTTAACTTCTCAAACCAGGCAGCATCCAAGGTTTCCTGGAAACTTACCTTCAATACTTCATTTTTTTCTGTCTGGTGCAAAAGCTGGGTAACTGAATCGTCGGCTACCAGTTTTCCCCGGCTAATGATCACTACCCGGTCGCAGATCGCTTCTACTTCCTGTAATATATGAGAAGAGAAGAGTACCGTTTTCTGTTGCCCCAGTTTCCTGATCACCTCGCGTATCTCAATGATCTGATTGGGATCGAGGCCGGTTGTAGGCTCATCGAGGATCAGCACTTCCGGATCATGGATCAGGGCGGCGGCCAATCCCACTCTTTGTTTATATCCTTTGGACAACTGGCCTACCTTTTTTTTTTTACTTTCCAGGCTAAGGCCAACTGTTTCTATGACTGTTTCAATCTTATTTTTTTATCCCCTACTCCATGTACATCCGCTACAAAATCCAGGTATTCCCGCACATACATGTCAAAATACAGGGGTTGGCCTCGGGCAGGTAGCCAATTTTCTTTTTACTTTCCAGCGGTTGCTTTTGTACATCAATACCGCATACAATAGTGGTGCCGGTATCGGGCTGCAAATAACCGGTAATGATCTTCATCGTGGTAGATTTTCCGGCACCATTGGGCCCCAGGAAACCTACTATCTCTCCCTTACCTACTTTAAAGGAAATATTATCGACAGCCTTTTGCTCACCATAGGTCTTGGTAAGCTGGGTTACTTCAATTGACATGGGGACAAACCTACAAAAACCAATCTGAAGATTTTAATATTTCAGAAGGGAAGATTAAGCAATAAATGAACAGTTATTCGCAGGGATTATTTTCTTTACAGATTGATAACAATACACATCAGAGATCATCATATCTATATACGGAATCAATCAATGTTCCTGCTTCTATATCCAGGAGGGGTTTAATGAGCCCATTGTGCAGGCCATATACCCATCCGTGTAGGTGGGGCCTGTTTTCCTGTTTCCAGGCGCGTTGTACAATGGAGGTTTTGGCCAGGTTTTTAACTGTTCCACCACATTGAGCTCTACCAACCTGTCTACCCGCTGGTCTTCGCCCTGGATATTGTCCAGTTCATCCCGATGCAAGCGGTATACATCTTTGATATTGCGCAACCACATGTTCAGCACCAGTTTATAATCGTGGTTGGTGGTGGCGGCCTTAATACCCCCGCATCCATAATGACCACATACAATGATATCCTTTACTTTTAAATGATTCACGGCATAGTCCAGTACCGCCAGCAGGTTCACATCCGTATTCACCACCAGGTTGGCCACATTGCGGTGTACAAACAGCTCGCCCGGCAGGGTACCGGTAATCTGGTTGGCCGGCACCCGGCTATCGCTGCAACCGATCCACAAAAATTCAGGCTGTTGTATCTTTTCCAACCGGCTGAAAAACGCCGGATCGTCCTGGATCTTTTCTGCTGCCCAGGCCTTATTCTCCAAAAGCAATCGGTCTGCTAGCTTCATATAGATCAATTTAGATTATGTAAGATAATAAAAAACCAGGCATTGCTGCCTGGTTCTTTGATATGATGCTTAATAGTATAAATTAATTAATGCAACAGCGATTGATAAATGGCCTCATGTACTTTGGGACGTACACTCATACGCAGGAATTTATTGGGGTCGGGGCTATTGACCCGGTTAGATAAAAACATAGGTCAGGTTATACTGCGGGTCCACCCAAATACAGGTGCCCGTGAAGCCCGTGTGGCCGTAAGTAAGGGGCGAGGCGGACAAAGTGGGATAGGGTTCTTTGCGCGTAGCATTGTCTTTCTCCGGTTTGTCAAACCCCAATCCACGCCGGCTGATATCACTATGGTAAGCAGTAAAATAATCAACCGTAGCCTTACTGAAAAAGTTTTGGCCGCTCAATACCCCGCCATTGAGCATTACCTGTAACAAGATAGCCAGATCATAGGCATTGCTGAATAATCCTGCATGACCTGCCACACCACCAAACATAGCAGCGCCCGGATCATGCACATCACCCCAGATCAGTTGCTGGCGAAAACCGGCTTCCTTTTCAGTGGGAGCAATATAATTGAGCGGAAAACGGTCGCGGGGCTTAAAACCAGTGGAAGTCATATCCAGTTTATCGTAAAAAGTTTTCCTGGTATACACTTCCAATGGCATACCGGTGATCCCTTCCACTACCTTGCCCAGGAAAATAAAATCATTATCACTATAAATATATTTATTACCAGGCTCCAGGTTACTGGCCAGGATACGGCTATAAATGGTGTCCACCCAATCATTGCGCATAAAGAGGTGGTCGGCTACGCGGACTGCATGGGTAGAATCAGGCTTGGGGGTGTAGAAACTATAGTTGGGACTATTGGCATCAGTAGCATTTACGGTTTCCTTATAAAAAGGTATGAATGATTTGAGGCCGGCCTGGTGCAGAATGATGTCCCATAATTTAAGTCCTTCTTTATTGGAGCCCTTTACCCAGGGCAGGTAATCGCCCAGCGTCTTTTGCAGGTCCAGCTTGCCTTCATCATACAACTTCATCACGGATACAGTAGTGGCCATGATCTTGGTAACAGAGGCCAGGTCATAAATCGTTTCGGGGTATACTGGTTCAGTGCTATCATAGGTCAGGTAGCCATAAGATCTTTCAAAAACGATCTTGCCATCTTTGGCTACCAGAACGACGGCGCCGGGAATGGCTTGTTGACGGATAGCATCCTCTACGATGGAGTCGATGCTATTATTCAGTTGGGCCTGCTTAAACCCCAGGGTACCGGCTGGCGCTATGGGCATCAGGCGTTTGGCTACAATACCATCACCATATTTAAACGATTCGCATACAGTAACAGGCAGTTTTCCTTTGGCCAGGAGGCGGCCGGAGATCATATCGGCAGCCACTGTTTGCGTAATGTCATCATCCTCATAACAAGCAAGCAATACCTTGGCATCACAGAAATTTTTGATGAGGTAGGGATTGCCAAAGGCCAGGGTGATCGTTTTATGTTGTTGTTGCAACCCTTTCACAAGCGAGAGCGCCGCATTGCTGATCCCGAAATTATTGGCCGGGTAGCGGGCATAATTATGCATACCAACAATCACTACATCATAGCGGCTCTTAAACAGTTCCAACATAGGGGCCACCTTGCTGGAATCGAGCCTGTAATCAAAGTAAAATACCTGGGCATCGTAATCCTTACGTACCTGCCCGGCAAATACATTGTCTTTGGTAAGACCAAAACCAACATAGGCCACGCGTTTTCCTTCGGTAAGGGGATAAATGGCGTAATCGTCATTGCGCAACAGGGTCAATGCCTTTTCAGCAATAAGCCGACGCATTTCTGTTGATTTGCTGTTAAGGTCTTCTGTTAAGTGTTGGGTATTGATCGGTTGCCAGTTGGCCAATCCGTATTGGTATTTGGCGTGGAGTACTTTTTTTTACCCGCGCATCAATCGTGCTCCAGCTCAATTTGCGCTTTTGATGGCTTTGAGTATCTTTTTCCATACTGCCGGGAATATCGCCAGGCAGGCAAAGCATATCATTGCCCGCAATCAGGGCTTCGAGTGATATTTCACCATCGGGGTAATATTTGGCAACACCCTTCATTTCCAGGGCATCGGTAAAGGTGAGACCGTCATATTTCAGTTCCTTGCGCAATAAGTTGGTCACATTATTTTTAGAAATGGAGGTGGCCCTGTTGGCCGTATTGTCGATAGCAGGAACACTCAGGTGGGCGATCATCACACTACCTACACCTGCTTTAAACAATTCGCGGAAGGGGTACAACTCCAGCGAGTCCAGCTGTTCTTTTGTTTTGTTGATCACCGGCAGGTCATAATGGGAGTCTACATCTACATCGCCATGACCGGGAAAATGTTTCGCACAAGCCATGGTGCCTGCATCCTGCATACCTTTCATGTATTGAACGCCATATTCAGCCACCCGGTATTTATCTTCCCCGAAAGAGCGGTCATTGATCACCGGGTTATTGGGATTGTTGTTGATATCCACTACAGGCGCATAGTTTACCTGAATGCCAATACGTTTGCATTGGTCGCCCACTACCCGTCCGTATTGATAGATCAGGGCCGGGTCTTGTACGGCGCCCATCATCATTTGGCGGGGCAATCCTACAACACTATCCATGCGCATGCCTACGCCGTTTTCGCCATCAATACATACAAGCAGTGGTGTTTGGGCAATGTTTTGAAAATGGTTGATGAGGTTGGCTTGCTTTACAGGGCCGCCCTGGAACAAGCAGATAGAGCCAATATTGTATTTCCGGATAGCCTCTTCGATCTCCTTGTCGTAAAACGTGATGGTACGGTTGGCGCCGATAGACGACAAGCGCAACACCATCAATTGGGCAATCTTCTGTTCTTTGGTCAGGGTTTTGAAAACACTGTCCACCCATTGATTGGCGGGCAGGAAGGAAGAACGTTGTGCCTGAACCGTGGCAATACTGCATAAAACAATCGCAAACGATAGTATTCTCTTCATGATGATGAACTTAAAAAGCGAATTTAGCCGCTGAAATTAAGAAGAAACACCCACAAAAGGGATGAACGGGGCTTCAACGGGTACCAATTTTAATATCTATGCCAAGTTGTAAGTGAAGGCTTTATAAACTTTATACTCCTGCTTCTTCCACATGCAGATTACCGCAATCAGACCTCTTTTTGGCAAGCTCATTCCCTTTTATAGAAAAAGCCTCCTGCGGTGGGAAGGATTGGAAAGGTCATGTTGTTATAACACGTTGATTACAGGCTATTCACAAATTGGCACGGGGCTTGATATACTATTCCGGTTTTTCATAGGATATTGATTTTAAAACGGGGTTGAATTTCTATTCAGACCCTTTTTTCTTTTTAGGCCCTTCCCCGCACTACTGTATATCACCGGTACCTGCTGCTTTGTTCCCCGGATGCCTGCCCAACATTTAATCTGGCTGCACTATTCAGGATACTTGCTTACCAGTTCGGGATATGAAGTAATTGTAACGTCAAAAGGTGTAGAAAAATAATCGTAAATTTGGACCTATGTCTATTGCTGACAAATACAGGCCTCAATATACCTACGCTGACTATGTGCAGTGGGAAGGCAAATGGGAATTGATTGATGGCATGCCCTATGCCATGAGTCCATCGCCGGTCAGGGTACACCAGGAAACTAATTTCAATTTTGGAAAAGCTTTTGATAAAGCTATACTTCCTCAATGTCAGGCTTGTAAAGTTTTTATGTCGCCATTTGATTGGAAGGTGAATGATAATACTGTTGTTCAACCTGACCTGATGGTTGTTTGCGGAGAGTTCGATACAGATTTCCTGGAATTTGCCCCTTCATTGGTAGTTGAAGTTTTATCGCCCTCTACAGCTTTAAAAGACCGTCACGAGAAGTTTGAATTATACGAACAGGAGGGTGTACACTATTATTTGATTGTGGACCCCAAGTTTAAGAAAGTTGAGATCTACCAGCTAATTGAGGGGAAGTACCAGCCTGTTTCCATCAGCCCCAGGAGTTCACTTTCAACCTTGAAAAAGGCTGTGAGATCAATGTGTCCTTTCTTGATATTTGGAGCTAAAGCCACTATCCAGGTGGTACCTGCCACTCCCCCAAATTATTCCCGTATTTTCGCTGCCAAATAAGGAGACTGAAGATTGCCAGACATCATTCAATTATTACCCGATAATATTGCCAACCAGATCGCTGCCGGCGAGGTGATCCAACGGCCCGCCAGTGCGGTGAAGGAACTACTGGAAAATGCGGTAGATGCCGGCGCCACGGAGATCAGGCTATTGTTCCAGGATGCCGGTAAAGCGCTGATCCAGGTCATAGACAATGGCAAGGGCATGAGTGAAACAGATGCCCGTATGTGCTTTGAACGGCATGCCACGTCCAAAATACACCAGATTGACGACCTGTTCCGCATCCGTACCATGGGCTTCCGGGGCGAAGCACTGGCTTCCATAGCAGCGGTAGCACAGGTAGAGCTCAAAACCAAGCGTACGGAAGACACTACAGGCACTTTCCTGGAGGTAGAAAACAGCCTCGTCACCAAGCAGGAACCCATTGCCGCCATTACAGGCACCAGCATTGCCATGAAGAACCTGTTCTTCAATATCCCCGCCCGGCGCAATTTCCTTAAAAGCAATGCGGCCGAAACCCGGCATATTGTGGATGAGTTTATCCGGGTTGCTCTTTCTTTTCCCGACATTTTCTTCTCCCTGTCTTCCAATGGCACCGAAATGTTCCACCTGGAAAAAGGAACGCTTAAACAACGTATCGTACAAGTATTGGGCAGTCAATACAATGCCAGGCTGGTAACAGTACAAGAGCAAACAGACTATCTTAATATATATGGTTTTGTAGGTAAACCCGAAACGGCCAAGAAAACACGGGGCGACCAATATTTCTTTGTCAACAACCGTTTCATCCGCAGTCCTTACCTCAACCATGCGGTGATGAGTGCCTACCAGGGAATGATTGCAGCAGATAGCTTCCCCTTGTATGTATTGTTTATTGACCTGGACCCTTCGCAGGTAGATATCAATGTGCATCCTACCAAGCAGGAGATCAAGTTTGAAGATGAGAAAATAGTGTATGCCTTTGTACAGGCTGCAGTAAAACATGCGCTGGCGCAGTTCAGCGTTACGCCCACGCTGGAGTTTGACCTGGACCCGCAAATCCAGCAGCTGGACGCCATCAATAAACCTTTTACAGACGATAAGCAGGAAGCAGCTACCGCTTCGCCCCTGTTTAAAAACTTCAGCCAAAAACACCAGGCGCATTTTATTCAGCCTACCAACAAAAGTGAACTGAAGCATTGGAAGGATTTTTATGAGGGGGAGAACAAGAATGCAGAAGACAGAACACAGCATACAGAAGGTGATGACCGGCAATCGGTCCCGCCAACGGGCGGGAACAATCGGCAATCGGAAGACATGGGCTCTGGGGGAGAAAGGAAGTTTACTTCCTTATTGGATCAGTTGAGAAAGGATGATGCACCGACTGGTGTTGGTACAATTGGCGACATCGGCGGTCTACCGGCATTCGGTGGCTACTCGCAACTTACCACACCCCACGCACAGCCGCAAGCGCGCCTGGACCTGGTGATCAGTGAACACGCGCCGCTTACGCAGTTGCATCACCTATACATCATTGTACCTACCAACCGGGGTTTATGCTGGTACACCAGCAATTGGCGCATGAACGTATCCTCTACGAGCGTTTTGTATTGGCCGCTACGGATAAGGCCATGGCTACCCAGCGCAGCTTATTCCCGGTTACCTTACAACTGGCTGTTCAAGATGCGGTATTGATGAATGAATTGATGGGCGATCTTAATCTACTGGGGTATCTTATTGAACCCTTTGGCAATAATGCCTTTGTGATACAGGGTACACCGGCCGACCTGGAGCAGGGAAATGAAAAATGATCATTGAAAACCTGCTGGAGCAGTTCAAGCATTTTAGTAGTGAGCTCAAATTTTCAAAAAGGGAAAAGCTAATCCGTTCACTGGCCTGGCAACAAGCTATCAAGCCGGGTACAGCACTCTCGGAAAGGGAAATGCGTATGCTGATCGATGATCTCTTCAAATGTAAACAGCCCAATATTACAGCCGGCGGCAATCCCACTTATATTGAGTTTAAGCGGGATTACCTGGAACAGCTATTTAAGCGTTAACATGGTTTTATTGGTACCTGGCTTTTTCTTTTCTTCCCATAGGTTATAGCGAAGGTAAAACTGGAGTGCCCTGTTCTTATCAAACGAATATGGGGTACCGGGCGATAGGCGGAAACTGATGTAGTTGCTCAGTGCCTGGTTATACCTTAACCCCACAGTAAAGGAATTGAAATAATAATTGGCATCCAGCATCACCCTGAATTCGCTATTGTTCATCTTCTGGGATAAGCTGTCGTTTTTAAAACGGCTAAAGGTTTCACTCACCAACATATTACCACCACCAGGGCTCCATTTTCTTTGCTCGGTCATGGCTACGCCACTGATCATAGAAGAGAACTGGATACCCGTACCCATATAAAAGCCGGGGAAAGGGCTGTGGTGTATGCTTACCGGTACATTGAAATAATACAACTTTTGAGCATACACGGCATTGGACATATAGTAACCGGGACTTGGCCCTAACTGTGTGGTATTGTACGCCAGCAAGGTGGGCCTTATAAACTGGGGCGACATTAATTGGGCCTCTGTTTGTATAAAGGTTTTACTGCTGAAATGGTACTGTAAATGGGGTGATGGCAGGTAGTCAGATACCGTATTATGGCCAGCCCATGCGTTGTACCCCATGGCCCGTTGGTCGCCCAGGGAAATGCCAGGGGCAAGGTAAACCCCAGGGCAAAAGTACCAGCCTGGTGGCTTCGCAGGAGATTCTTCCGCGCAGCTTTTTTATCAGCCGGCGGATCGGGTAGCTTGGCGCTTTTACGGGCATAGTCTTTCTCAATGGTGGCTCCAGGGGTAAGCACAGGCCCTGGTTGATCGGCATAAGGAAACGGAGCTTGTACCAAACTTGCTTGTACCTGTTTAGTATAAGCAGCAGGTGCGGCAGGTGAACTACCTACTGTCAACAGTTGGGAAGCATCCCGGGGTAGCTGTTTATCCTGTTGCCGGTATTGACTGCTGTTTGGAGGCCCGGTTCATTGTTGGCCTTACTGCCAGTTTTGTTTTCATTGGTAATTCCTTTGTTATTCCGGAAACTACTGGCAGCTTGATCACCCTTGTTCTTATTCTTTATTGCGGTCTTAAACTTTACTGTACGATTGTCTTTATGTGTAATTATTGCTTCATCGGCCTTGGGTTCGTTATTACTAATACTATTTTTATGGTTGCTCTTGTTATCAGCAGGTACTGCGGCAACAGGCGCGTCTTTATTATCGGGCGGTAATGTCGTCGGCTGGCTACTGGATGCACTGTTGGCTGCAGTGGCAGGTTTGTCGTTACTGTTGCTGCCCGTGCCAGTGGCGGCACTACCATCCACCGCTGCCATTGGAGATGGGGTGGAAGATGAAGGCAGTTTAGCAGCTGGTATTGTAGGCTTGTCATTAAATGACCCTGTCCCATTGGTTGTTTGTGCAACGGAATCAGCTTTCTCTTTGTCAAGGAAAGATCGTCCGGATAACCAGGTGGCCATGAATAGTACACCGATAGCAATGCCCAATAACCACCATTGTCGGCGGCCGGGCATACCTCCTCCACGAGGCATTTCCTTATCCAGCAATGTTCTCATCTGTTCCCAGGATTGATCTACCTCTCCCGGTGGTGGCAGGTTCTGCAGTTTGTCTGCCAAGTGTTTTTCGTATGGTTGACGTTCATTCATTACGGTTACACTTGCATGGTTTGTAATAATTGTTGCAATTGTTTTCGGGCTTCACTCAGGTGCCATTTGCTGGTTCCTTCACTAATACCCAGCAGGGTGGCAATTTCCCGGTGATTGTATCCTTCTACTACGTATAAGTTAAACACCCCCTGTGTGGCAGGTGATAATTTTCTAACGAGTTGTAAAAGCTCCTGCGCGCTCATGCGCTGTACAGCATCTGCTTCAATAGCAGGCTCTTCCACTTTTTCAAGTTCGACCTTGGTATAGAATTTTTCCCGTGCGCGGATGAAGTCAATAGCAGTATTCACAATGATCTTCCGTATCCAGGTATACAGGGAGGCTCTTGCAGCATCGTACGTATGAATGTTTTTATACACTTTCAAAAAGCCATTGTGTAATACTTCAATTGCATCTTCCTGGTTACGGGTATAGCGCAGGCATATGGATGCCATCGGCCCGTAGAACTGCTTATATAGCTGTTCCTGTGCCCGACGGCTATTGTTAATACAACCGTTAATCAGCTCCGTATCGGCAATACTATTTGCCAAATAAGCTATTGTTTATGATTTTGCAAGCCCTATCCACCAATAGTAATTTAGTGTATTTATCCCGAACGGGATTATCACCGCAAATATTGCAGATATGGCTATGCACCTGCGTTTTAAGCCTGCCTTTAACTGTTAATTATTACGTAAAGTTGTAACAGAAGCGTTGGGTAAACTCCCAAATTAATCAATCCTTCCTGGTAATTGGGAGACAAAGAGGGCGCTTTCATGGGGAAAATCGAGTCATTGGAGGGCACAAATAGCGATCAGGAAACGGGTTTTGTTTGGAGGGCCTTGGTGAGCTCGGCTTCATTGGTAAGGTCGAGTCGCAATGGCGTAATGGATACATAACCATTGTCTACCGCATAGCGGTCGGTACCTTCTTCGGCAGGTTCGAGGGGGATTACGGTAAACCAATAATGTTTACGGCCCATGGGATCAATGCCGGGTACTATTTTACCATCATACAGGCGCACAGACTGCCGGGTCCATTGCAACCCTACAGGATCGGGCGGCAGGTTGATATTGATGAGGTTGAGGTGTGGATTGTCGATCACCGCTGCTAAGGCTTTCTCCACATAGGGATCGAGTTTTTCAAAATCGGGTTCTGTTTTACCGGCGGGTGTACTGATCGCAATACCTTTCATACCCAGCAATACTGCCTGTTTGGCCGCAGCCAGGGTACCAGAATGCCACATGGAATTTCCCAGGTTGAGACCCATATTGATGCCCGACAATACCACGTCCGTTTTGGCCCATAGGTGGGTACCCAGGGCTACGCAATCGGCTGGGGTACCATTGACCCGGTAAGCGTCCAACCCCTCAAAAGTAATGGGTGATTTTTATAGTACAGCGGCCGGGAGGCAGTAATAGCATGGCCCATAGAAGATTGCTCCACATCAGGAGCTACGATCTGTACTTCGCCAAATCGTAATGCCACTTTGGCCAGGGTAGCAATACCTGGACTATAGATCCCATCATCATTGGTCACTAATATTCTCATAGTGATTGTAATCAATATAATTGTGCCAAGCCAGGGTGGTATGCATTTATTAAGGAATTGGTTAAAACCAACAACAAACACGATGAAATACATTAAGCTGCTGCACAATCCAACGGCTGGTGAAGAAGATCATACAAAGCAGGAACTGATTCCGCTGATTGAAGCAGCAGGCTGGGAATGTAGATATTCATCTACAAAAGAGAAGGGATGGGATAAGATAGAACCAGATACGGAATTCGTGGTGGTGGCAGGCGGAGATGGCACCATCCGGAAAGCAGCGCTGACCTTACTGGAACACAAATTCTCGGATAAGAAACTACCTATTGCCGTACTACCATTGGGCACTGCCAATAATATTTCCAAATCATTGGGTATTACGGGTACGGTTGCTGAAACAATTGCAGGATGGGAAAAAGGTGTTGTAAAAAAGTATGATATCGGACGGATAGAAGGATTGGAAGAAACGCATTTCCTGGTAGAAGGTTTTGGATATGGTATTTTTCCACGGCTGATGAAGGTGATGAAAAAGGTAGACAAAGAAAAAAAGGATACGCCTGAAAAGGCCTTGCAAACAGCATTGGAAGAACTCCATCATATTGTTCTTTCAGCCGAAGCACGACATTATCATATACAGGTAGATGGCGCAGATCATTCGGGCCGGTTTCTATTGGTTGAAGTCATGAACAGCCGTTCAATTGGCCCCAACCTGGAGTTATCGCCGCAGGCCGATCCCGGCGATGGGCAGTTTGAAATTGTACTGGTACGGGAGGAAGCACGGGAGGAGCTGGCCAACTGGATCAAACACAAAATAGATGATGAAACAAGTGCGTATACATTCAACATTATTCCAGCCAGCAAAGTAGCCATACATACAGAAGATACTTTATTGCATGCAGATGATGAGTTGATTAGCCTGGAAGAACCAGCGCGGGTAACGGTGGAGTTACAAATGGGGGTACTGGAGTTTTGGTGTGAGCGAAGAGGTGACACCTTTCCTATACTACGAAAACGAAAGGTGTCACCTCTTCCCTGCAGTGGCTTATGCTTCACTGATCTTATACCGCATGCTGCGTTGGCCAATGAATAAAATAGATAAGGATAGCAGTCCGCAAGCACTCATCACAATCATCATGGGCAGGGTGGTACCATTTTGCAACAGGCTCAATACAATACTAACACCGGCGCCAATGCCCATTTGCAAGGCACCCATCAACGCCGAAGCACTACCCGCACCTTTGGTGAAGGGCGACATAGCCATGGCCGAAGCATTGGGTAAAATATAACCAAGACAACTCAGGTAAATAAACTGTAGCGCCAGCATTAATGCCAGGCTTTCCCAGCCATTAAGCGCTGTAAGGATCAACATCAAGCCCGTAATACTCATACCAATCAAGGCCGAAGTAATAATTTGCTCGGTCTTGTAACGTTTCAACAAAAGCCGGTTGACCTGGCTGGCCAATATCAGGCCGCCGGCCAGTAATGCAAATACCAACCCATAGGCCCGATCGGATAGTTTAAACAGTTCCATATAGAGGTAAGGCGATCCCGACAAGAAGGCAAATAAACCGGCAAAAGCAATGGCACCGGTAAACGTGTAGGTATAGAATGCCGGTTCTCTGAATACCGCCAGGTAGCTGCGTACAATAGCAGCGGGTTTCAGGGAATAAGAAGTATCGGGCTTGCTGCTTTCGGGCAATCCAAAATAGATGGTAATTAAAATGATGGTAGTAATTACGGCCAGGATGATGAATACAGCCTGCCAGCCCAGGAAAGAGGTAATATAACTACCTACTGTGGGAGCAATGATGGGCGATACACCCAGTATCAGCATCAGCATGGAAAACACTTTGGCATTTTCTTCCACCGGAAAAAATCGCGCACCATGGCATTGGCGGCTACGGTAGCTGCACAGGCGCCCATGGCTTGTATAAACCTGACGGCAATCAGCATATCGAGTGAAGTAGCAAAAGCACAAGCCAATGATGCAATGATGTATAGAATGAGGGCCATATACAGAGGACGTTTACGGCCAAAACGATCCATCAGCGGGCCATACAGCAACTGACCCAGGGATATACCCACAAAAAAAACTGGATAAGGTAAGGGCCACTTCGGCTACGGTAGCGTCGAGGTCTTTACCAATGGCTGTAAAGCCGGGCAGGTACATATCAATAGAAAAAGGGGCAATGGTGGTAAGCGCTCCCAGTAATCCTACCAGGAAGTAATATTTTTTTGGTCATGACTTTACTACTTAATACAGGTTTTCAATCCACAGAAAATTGCTGTAGGCTATTTTAAGGTGCAAGCAATAGTAGAATTGTAAAACGGGTTGAAGGAAATGCGGGGCAAGTTACAGATTTAGTCCTGTACAGCCCTTCACTAAAACCGGAAACTGGGAGTAACAACGGAATGATAAAAAGGTTTACATTAGTAAGACATCGGTAAAACCTTTTTATGGAAAGCCCTATTTCGTCCGCACTGCATACATGGATACCTTTTAGATTAACAATGGTTGGCGATGAGCCGCATAGTTATTGGTTATACACGGGCAACCAACCTTTTACAGCCCCTTTTTTGATGAAACGATCTCCATTTGCCGCAGCCTGCCGCAAAATTCACAGCCCTACAGAAGTATGAGTTCATTGGACATATTGCCTGTTTGGGCCGATGCAGTGGATGCAGCACCGCCTGCAGCTTTCATCTTTCATGTTTCACGCTGTGGTTCCACATTGCTGGCGCAATTGCTCGGCCTCAATGAAGCGCATATTGTATTGGCCGAAACACCGTTCCTGGATGAGTTGCTTCGTTTGCCCTTTCAAAACAAGAACGTGGATGGGGCCTTGTTATCGCGTGTTTTTCCTGCCGCCCTACAGTTATATGGGCAAAAAAGAAAGGGCATCGAAAAGCATTTATTTATAAAAGCCGATAGCTGGCACCTTTGCTTTTACCAGCAATTGCGGGCATTGTATCCTACTGTTCCTTTCATATTACTATACCGGAAACCCGGCGAGGTGATCCATTCACAACGCAGGCAGCGGGGCATGCAGTCGGTACAGCATGTAGTAGAGCCTGAAATCTTTGGTTTCGACAGACAAGTAATCGATCAGTATTCGTTGGATGAATACATGGCCCTGGTGCTGGAACGTTATTTTACCATTATGCTTGCAATAAGCAGTGTGGACGCGCATTCACTGCTGGTCAATTATAATGAACCGATCCTGGACACCATGCAAAAGATAGCGGGAATGACAGGCATTATTCTCGGAGAAAAGGAATTGCAGCAAATGGAGGAGCGTAGCCGGTTTCATGCCAAATACCCCAATCAGGTTTTTCAGGAGCCCCTTGACCAGGAACCCATGCCCGATAACCTCTTGCCGGTTATGGACCTCTATGACCAGGTAGAGGCCAGGCGGAAGAGCTCACGACTCGTGTTCCAGTAAATGATCCAGTATAAATGCAAAGAGTCTTACCGAGGATGTTTCCAGTGGTTCAGAATGGGTATGAATAACCAGGTCGGCATGGATGGGAATTTCATATATATCATTTACGCCGGTGAGGTTGGTGATCTTCTCAGGATGGTCGCCCGGCAATAAGGCTTTCCGGTAAAGCCCCTTGGTATCCCTTTCTACCAGCACATCCAGGGCACAGTGTATCCAAACCGTATGGGCCTGGTATTTGGTTTTTAATTCCTTTCTTACATTATCATACGGATTGATGGCAGCAATAATAGCAATGGTATTTTGGCGTACCAGGTCATGGGCAATGGCGCCCAGCCGGCGTATATTCTCGCGCCTGTCGGCAGGTGAAAAACCCAGGTCTTTGCAAACCGTTTTGCGGTAGGCATCGCCGTCAACGATCTCGGCTGCAATATCTCTTTGCAAGAGCATCTGCTGCACGCGAAATGCAATGGATGTTTTGCCCGCGCCGGAAAGTCCTGTCAATTGAATCAGTAGCATGAAGGTAATTACGCCTGTTCGAGCAAGCTTTGTTCCAGCTCATCGGCCAGTCGGTTGGTTATAGCGGTATTTTGTAAACGAAGCTCAAATATCATTTTCAACAATTCGCCCGTTTTACGTTCTTCGGCCACCTGGGTTTTCTGTGCACGCTCAAATATTTCCCGTAACCAGTCATTTACGGTGCAATCTATAACGAGGTGAATGCGATCGGTGGGACCATAATTGGCCACCCGATGGGGCAGGTTGGCATTGATGTACCAGCACTCGCCCACTTCCATACGGATACGTTCCTGCTGTACCCAGAATTCCACCTGCTCATTGGTATAAATGGGAATATGCAAGCGGGCCTCTCCATGTTCAAAAGCCAGGTCAAGGTCGCGATGCTCCTTAATGATGGCCCCACTTTTCAGGTTCAACAGGCGCACAGCCCCTATAGGGCATTGAAAACCAGCCAGTAATTGTTCCACCGCCGGGCAAACTTCCATCAAGGGGGTGTTTTCATACAGGTCTTCCTTCATCAGATCGGGAATAATGGTATCCTTATGCCCGCCGGGCGATCGAAGGGGCAGCACAGTCCATTCACCTTCATAATGATAGGTATTAAAATGGGGCGACCATGTATTGGGTAATAGGAGAATTTCCTGGCGGAGCGCCAGAATATTGATTGACAAGTCAATTTTAGCCGAGCGGATCATAAGCGTGGCTTGGTTTAACGGTGTAACGAATATAATGTTTTTCGGCTATGAATGGAGGGTTGTTCTTTTCGGACAATTTGTCATTATTTTATCGTATATTTAAGGAATGAATCTGGTCCATTTATCTTCTTTCTTCCGCCTGGTGTCGCCGGCTTTTTAGTCAAAGCGCGGGTGGCGGCTGTGAGGGGCAGAAGGGACACCTTTTGCCTGAAATGCTCTTAAAACCAGAAAAAGCACCTTTTCACTTTACTTCAAGTTTACTTTAAGTTTACGTTTGGTTTATGTTCAGTTTACTTCAAAGTAAGCTGAACTACGGCTGATCTATGGTTCATCTGCGGCTGATCCATGGCCGTGCCCGCCCGCCTCCGCTCCTTCTTTTTCCTGAAGACCTGGTAATAGACGGTTTCTTCAATTTGGGTATTTTACCGCCATTTTGTCACCAAACCCTCCGATTGTAACCGATTTTACCGGGAAGGGCCTGTGCTTTGGGGGCTGAGCAATACTGTAGGCCTGGATAGTGGTGAGGATCGGCCAGGGTGTTGTTAATGTGGATTGGGTTTGTCCAAAAGGCCAGAAATCCACAAAAACACGGGGTTTATACACTATTTTTGCAGTCTGAAATGGCCGTTTTGGGCTTCCTGGTTGCAGGTTTTTAAAATTTTGTCCAAAGACCATTGTTATTTGCTGTAAATCAATGCTGTTAGGATTTATAGCTATAACTTGCGCAGGCAACTAAAGGGCTTGTGCATTGTTATATTGGTTATTATCACCAATAAAGCACTAAAAATGATTACAATTTCCAATAGCGCTCAGGAATATATCCATCAAATGATGGAAAAGGAAGGGTATGCCACCGGCAGCTTTGTGCGTGTAGGGGTAAAGGGGGCGGTTGCTCAGGCCTTTCGTACGAAATGAAATTTGACACGGAGATGAAGGAAAGCGACCAGGTATTTGAAGACAAGGGTGTGAAACTGGTAGTGGAAATGAAAAGCCTGTTGTACCTGTACGGAACCGAATTGGATTATTCGAGCGGATTGAACGGTAAAGGATTGTTTTTCAATAATCCCAATGCTTCCCGGACCTGCGCCTGCGGTGAGAGTTTTGCGCTGTAGGGAATACAGCTGCGAGCTTTGAGTTGTGAGCTACGAGGGAATACAATTTTGTAGGGTAAGTGGGAGTGGACGTTTGCCTCGATAGTGATTGGGAAATTGGGACTTGATAGGTAATCGAGCATTGGAAATCAATAAGATCATCAACGGTTATTTTTTGACTTAACCAAGCGAAGAAGAACATGAGCACTGATTTAGATATTTTAAAAGACGTCTCAACGGAAGAGTATAAGTATGGCTTTACTACGAATATTGAGATGGAAATTGCCCCCAAAGGGTTGAATGAAGAAACGATCCGGTTTATTTCGGCCAAGAAAAATGAGCCGGAATGGTTACTGGAATGGCGCCTGAAGGCTTACCGTCAATTTGAGAAAATGGAATGGCCCTCCTGGCAGAATTTTGAGATGCCCGAAATGGATCTACAAGGAATCTCTTACTATGCGGCTCCCCGCAAAAAAGCCAAGTACAATAGCCTGGATGAAGTAGACCCTGAGCTGCTGGCCACTTTTGAAAAGTTGGGCATTCCGTTGACGGAACAACAAATGCTGGCGGGTGTAGCGGTAGATGCTGTATTTGACAGTGTATCGGTAGCCACCACCTTCAAAGGCAAGTTGAAAGAAATGGGCGTTATTTTCTGCTCCTTTGGTGAAGCAGTACAGGAATACCCCGACCTGGTGAAGAAATACCTCGGTACAGTAGTACCTCATACGGATAATATTTTTGCAGCGCTCAATGCAGCTGTTTTCTCCGATGGATCCTTTGTATACATCCCCAAAGGGGTACGTTGCCCGATGGAGCTCTCTACTTACTTCCGTATCAATGCCCAAAATACAGGACAGTTTGAACGTACGCTGATCGTAGCAGACGACGAAAGTTATGTAAGCTACCTGGAAGGATGTACAGCACCCATGCGTGATGAAAATCAATTGCACGCAGCGGTGGTAGAGTTGATCGCCCTGGAAAATGCAGAGATCAAATACTCTACGGTACAGAACTGGTATCCCGGCGATAAAGATGGCAAAGGCGGCATCTACAATTTCGTTACGAAACGTGGCATCTGCAGAGGAGTGAATTCAAGATCTCCTGGACACAGGTAGAAACAGGTTCGGCCATTACGTGGAAATATCCCAGTGTGATATTGCGGGGTGATCATTCAACCGGTGAATTTTACTCTGTTGCCCTTACCAAGAACAAGCAAATAGCCGATACTGGTACGAAGATGTACCATATTGGTAAAAATACCCGCAGCCGTATCATTTCAAAGGTATCTCTGCCGGTCATGGGCAGAACAGTTACCGTGGACTGGTACAGATAGGCAGCGGGGCAGATCAGGCCCGCAATTTTACGCAGTGCGACTCATTGCTGATAGGCGATGAGTGCGGTGCGCATACTTTCCCTTATATCGAGTCGAAGAACAACTCGGCCATGGTAGAGCATGAAGCCACCACCTCCAAGATCGGGGAAGACCAGATCTTCTACCTCAACCAACGGGGTATTGATACGGAGAAAGCGGTAGCACTGATTGTGAACGGGTATGCGAAGGAAGTATTGAACCAGCTGCCCATGGAATTTGCAGTGGAAGCTCAGAAATTACTGGCCATTTCACTGGAAGGATCGGTAGGATAATAGGTTTTTCAACAAGTAAATTTATCAAAGCATCAATAATGTTAAGTATTCAGAATCTGAAAGCATCTGTTGAAGGTAAGGAGATACTGAAAGGGTTGAACCTGGAAGTGAAGGCTGGCGAAGTACATGCCATCATGGGGCCCAACGGCGCCGGTAAAAGCACCCTGGCTTCTGTACTCACCGGTAAGGATAACTATGAGGTTACCGACGGACAGGCTATATTTGAAGGCAAAGACCTTCTTGACCTCTCACCCGAAGACCGTGCACGGGAAGGCGTATTCCTGGCATTTCAATACCCCGTTGAAATTCCTGGCGTTTCCAACATCAACTTTTTAAAGACTGCGCTCAACGAGATCAGGGCTTATAAAGGGCAACCCAATATGGAAGCCAAAGAATTCCTGAAGCTGCTGAAAGAAAAGCAGAAGCTGCTGGAGTTTGATGCTGCACTGGCCAACCGCTCTCTGAATGAAGGATTTTCCGGTGGTGAAAAGAAAAGGAACGAGATCTTCCAACTGGCTATGCTGGATCCCAAACTGGCCATCCTGGATGAAACAGACTCTGGTCTGGACATCGACGCTCTGCGCGTTGTATCCAGGGGGTAAATAAGCTACGTTCGGGCAAAAATGCTTTCATCATCATTACGCACTACCAGCGACTGCTGGAGTACATTGTACCCGATTATGTGCACGTACTGTATAAAGGTCAGATCGTAAAATCGGGCACCAAAGAGCTGGCACTGGAACTGGAAGAGAAGGGTTATGACTGGCTGAAAGAAGATTCCAAAGAAACAGCAGCAGCAGATATTTTACTGCCGCGCTAAGGAAGCCCGGCCACTTACGATTTATTGAACCAGCAGAAAAAGAACGGGAATGGAAAACAGGATTACACAAATAAGCAGCTCTTTATACGATCAGTGCATTGCTGATTACGCAGTGCGGGCATCGGTCTCCTCCACAGAAGGAGCCGAACTCAGTGCATTGCGTGAACAGGCCTTCCAACAATTTAAGAAACTGGGCTTCCCTCTACGAAAGTGGAAGACTGGAAATATACCAACCTGGCTCCTACCTTTAAAGAAGGTTATGAACTGGAGCAGGATGAAGAGGTACTTTCTGTAAAAGAAGCGGTCATAGCCAAAGCAGCCATCCAATTACTGGATTGTTATCATATTGTATTGGTAAATGGTAAATACCGGGCCGACCTGTCGGACGCAGTTCCAGTAGAAGGTCTTCATCTTTCTTCACTGGCTGATGCTACGGGCAAACCGGCCTTCAAACAGCATTTTGGCAAATACATTGACCTGGAGAAATTCCACTTTGCTGCCGCCAATACGGCGCTTTTCCGCAATGGCCTGTTCATTGAAGTGAAGCGTAATACGGTGGTGGAAAAGCCCTTGCACCTGATCCATATTACCACCACGAGTGAACCTACTTATTTTCAACCCAGGCAGTTATTTGTAGTAGGCACCAGCGCTTCGATCAAGATCATTGAAAGTTATGCTACTGACACTGATGGAGCACAGGTGTTCATTAACAATGTAGCAGAAATTGTACTGCAGGAAAACTCGCAGGTACAACATTATTATATACAAGCCGGCGATGGTAATGCGCGTTATGTGCACCATACAGAAGTGTACCAACTGGCAAATAGCACCTACAATAATTACAAAGCCTCTTTTCCCGGTACCAGCCTTTGGCGCAACAATTTGAATGTAGCGCTGGATGGCGAGAACGTGGAAAGTCATTTGTACGGATTGTACCTGGCAGGCGGTCACCAACTGGTAGACAACCATACGATCGTAGATCACCGCAAACCACATTGCAACAGCAATGAGTTGTATAAAGGGGTGATGAAAGATGAAGCGGCCGGTGTATTCAATGGAAAGATATTTGTTCGTAAGGATGCGCAAAAAACAAATGCCTTCCAGCAGAACAACAATATGTTACTGGGCAAAAAAGCGGTGATAGATTCTAAACCGCAGCTGGAGATCTTTGCCGACGATGTAAAATGCAGCCACGGTTCTACCATGGGGCAATTTAATCCGGAGGCATTGTTCTATCTAAAATCAAGGGGAATCGGAGAAGAGAAAGCGCGTGCACTGCTGATCCATGCCTTTGCTTTTGACGTAACGGAGAAAATTCCTATTCCAGAAGTACAGTCGCATATCAATGGGTTGATTGAGCAGGGCTTGAAGTAGCATACAGAAGACAGAAACGTTGGCTTCGATAGCATTTGTGAATAGAGAGTAGTGAGTGAGCAATACGAACACGGATAAAGAAATATTCAATATACAGACTACCCTGTCCCCATTAGGGTGGCAGGGTAGTTTGTTTAACCAACATAGCTCCGTAAAGGTCCCTTAGAACACTCATTGTTCATCATTAATTTAAAAAGACCATGAGTACAGACATTATGGTAGCTCCTTCTACATTGGACATCCAGCAAATCAGAAAAGATTTTCCGATACTGCAAACCACGGTATATGGTAAACCGTTGGTCTATTTCGACAATGGGGCCACCGCACAAAAGCCCTGGGCAGTGATCAAAGGAATAGAAGATTATTATACGCAGCTCAACAGCAATGTACACCGGGGTGTACACCACCTGAGCCAAAAGGCAACGGATGCCTATGAAGCCTCCCGCCGAAAAATTACCGCCTTTCTCAATGCCCGGCATGAACATGAAGTGATCTTTACCAAGGGGACTACCGATGCCATCAACCTGGTAGCGTATAGCTATGGCAAGCAATTCATAAAAGAAGGTGATGAAGTGCTTGTATCGGCCATGGAACACCATTCCAATATTGTACCCTGGCAGATCATGTGTGAAGACCGCAAGGCTCACCTGAAAGTGATCCCCATCAATGAGCAAGGAGAATTGCTGATGGACGAATTCAGGAAGCTCCTGAACGACAAAGTAAAACTGATCTCTGTAGCCTACATCTCCAATACGCTGGGCACCATTAACCCGGTGCGGGAAATCATTGAAGCGGCACACCAACATAATATCCCGGTATTACTGGATGCCGCACAGGCAGTACAGCATATACCTGTGGATGTACAGGAACTGGATGTAGACTTCCTGGTATTTTCTGGCCATAAAATTTACGGACCTACAGGCATTGGCATCCTATATGGCAAGGAAGAGTGGCTGAACCAAATGCCTCCTTATCAGGGTGGTGGCAGCATGATCAAACAGGTAACTTTTGCAAAGACGACGTATCATGATCTTCCCTTCCGCTTTGAAGCGGGCACACCCAATATTGAAGCCTGCATTTGCCTGGGCACAGCTATTGACTATCTTACGCATATTGGATTAACAGCCATAGGGCAATACGAACATGAATTGCTGGAATACGCTACTGAAAAATTGAGCGCCATTGATAAATTGAGGATCATAGGAACTGCGGCTAAGAAATCGGGTGTATTGTCGTTCATTATTGAGGGAGTACATCCTTATGACGTAGGGGTCATTCTCGACAACCTGGGTATTGCGGTACGCACAGGGCATCATTGCACCCAACCTTTGATGGAGTTTTTCGGCATTCCAGGTACGGTGCGTGTTTCCTTTGCTTTTTATAATACGAAAGAAGAAGTTGATCAACTGGTAGCAGGCGTAAAGCGTGCGGTGACGATGCTGACGTAAAACAAGCTGTGAGCTGCGAGCGAAAAGGCAGGGAGACACAGGGTGAGCCGCCCGGAAAGGGCGACCCACCCTTAAGACGGCTTCGACAAGCTCAGCCTGACAGTCGACAAGCTCAGGGTGACAGGTACATAAAGAATATTACTATGACGATTAATGAAATACAGGATGAATTGATCGATGAGTTTTCCTTTTTCGAGGATAGGAATGAGAAATATGAATACATCATTCAACTCGGCAAAGAACTGCCATTGATCAAAGCGGAATATAAGAAGGATGAAAACCTGATCCGGGGTTGCCAGGCCAGGGTATGGCTGCAAGCCGATTACCGGGATGGCTTGCTTCATTTCACCGCCGATAGTGATGCCATCATCACCAAAGGATTGGTAAGTATGGTAGTAAGGGTATTGACAGGCCATACGCCTACTGAAATAGCCCAGGCTGAATTGTATTTTGTAGACAAGATCGGCTTGCAAGGCATTCTTTCTATAACCCGCTCAAATGGACTTCTATCCATGATCAAACAAATGAAATTGTATGCCGTGGCCTTGCAAACCAAGGCTACTTAATAGTAATAGTGAAGGTATGATAGACAAACAGCAACTGGAACAGGACATCATTGAAGCACTGAAAACAGTGCATGATCCGGAAATACCGGTGAACATCTATGAGCTGGGCCTGGTATATACCATCGACATTAAAGACGATGGCTATGTACAGATCACGATGACGCTTACTGCACCGGGCTGTCCGGTAGCAGGGGATATCATCCGGGAGGTAGATGAAAAGGTACGCGCAGTACCGCATGTAACAGACGTAAACGTAATGCTCACATTTGAACCGGCCTGGAACCGCGATATGATGAGTGAAGAAGCGAAGCTGGAGTTAGGCTTTCTCTAACACAGCTATTAGCTTTTAGGTGTTAGGAACAAAGCCCGAGGCTTTGAAATAGGCGTCATCCCGACATTCGTCGGGAAGGCTGGCGACTGAAGAGAATAACGTAAAAGAGGTGACTCCTTTTGGAAAGGGCTCACCTCTTTTGCATTAAACAAGAGAGGTGACACCTTTACGCTTGCGTGGTTAAGGAAAAGTGTCACCTCTTAATAACGAAAAGGCCCGCCGGAAATATCCCTGGCAGGCCTTTTTCTTAACCCTACTTGTAAACAACCATCTTTCTGCTTAATTCCTTCCCCGGGTTCTATCCAATTCTATCCTTGCTGAGAGGTATTCAAATACTGCTTCGAGGTAATTGAGTTGTGCGGTAGTCAATGCCAGTTCTGCATCTGTCAATTCCAGTCTGGAGGCCACTCCTTTTGAATACCGGTATTGAATGATATCATAGCTCAGTTTAGCGGTCTCTTTTACCTGCACTTGTGTTTTCATGCGCTCAAAGGTTTCATTCAAATTGGCTATTACCTGGGCTACTTCTGTTTTAAGTTGTTGTTGAGCATCGGTCAACCGCACGATGGTTTGCTCTTTATTGATCTTGGCCTGGCTGATCCTGGCCTGGTGCCTGTAGCCGCTGAACAGGGACAATACCACCTGGGCGCCGGCAAAGGAAGCCGAGGGCCAGTAAGCATCAAAGAAATTAACACCTTTGGCCTGGCTCTGCACCTGGTATTGACCTACCAAGCTTACCTGGGGCAACCGCTGCGCTTTGGCCTGTAATACCTGCTGATCACTGATCTGTTGGTTAATAGCCAGGAGCTGCAGGTCGGGCCTTTGTGTTTTGGCCTCATCATAAATGATCTCTGCTGTAGGTATCTGCTCATCTTTTGCCAGCGACAAGGAATCGGTTAACTGAATATCCTGCACGGAATCAATGCCTATTAGTGTTACCAATTGTTGTTTCCCCACCTGTATGGCATAATTCAGTTTAAGTATATCGGGTTGCAGGTTCTTTACAGAGGTATAGGCCCGTAAAGTATCTACCCGTAAGCCCCTGCCCTGCGCCAATAGGGAGCGGGCATCCTGCAAGGCTTTTTCATTACGTTGCAGGCTTTCATACTGCAACTGTAATCTTTCATTTAGTACCAACATACCCAGATAGATGCGCTTTACAGCTGCCGACACATCGACCTCATTGTATTTTTGGTTGGTGCGGCGTGCATGCTGGTTTAACTGTGCTTCGCGCAGGGCAGGCTTTGCCGATGGATTGTAAATGGGATAGGCTACAGAAATGGTAGCAGCCAATTGATCCCTGCCGCCGATGCGGCTATAGGGAACTTTATCTCCCCACCGCTCTCTCCCAATCCAAAGAAAGCAGGTAATACAAAATAATGAAGGTACTGGCCGCCCAAACTGGCAGTGGGCAATGACAGGCTGCGGGCTACGCGTACTTCCTCCGCCGCTTTATCAATATCCAGTGCAGACACCTTCAGCGACCGGTTGTTTTTAATGGCCAGGCTTACAGCATCTGGCAATGACAGGGATAATGATTGTGCAATACTGTGTACACCTGGCAGGAGAAAACCTGCTGACAATAAAAGGGTGTACACTATTTTTTTCTTAGTGCTCATATTGATGCATTTGTATTCAATGAAACGGGTGCAGGTGCTGGTATTGCGCCATGGGGCAAGGGACCTTCATCACCTGCTATTTTTCTTGCTGGCCGTGAGAAGTATGAATACACGGCAGGTATAACATATAGGGTAAGGATACCGGCAAAGATGAGCCCCCTACTACTACTATACCCAATGAGGTACGGCTTCCGGAAGAAGTACCCAGCGAAAGGGCAATGGGAAGGGTACCAAAGATCATGGCCAGGGTAGTCATGAGGATGGGACGGAACCTGGAGGTAGCAGCTGATACAACAGCATCTCTCACTTTCAATCCTTCATGTTTGCGCTGGTTGGCAAACTCAACAATGAGGATACCGTTTTTGGTGATCAACCCAATCAACATAATGATACCGATCTGGCTGAAGATATTGATGGATTCACCCGTTAGCCATAAGCTCAACAAGGCACCGGTAACAGCCATAGGAACGGTTAACAGGATGATGAACGGATCGATCAGGCTTTCAAATTGAGCCGCCAGCACGAGGTAAATAAGCAGGATGGCAAAGATGAAAGCGAAGATCAGGCTGGAGCTACTTTCGGCATAATCACGACTTTGTCCAGCCAGCTGCGTTCTAAATCCTTTGGGCAATACATTGGCGGTTATTTTATCCAACTCCTTGATGCCTTCACCCAGGCTCACTCCAGGTGCTGGAGTTGCGCCAATGGTAACGCTGTACGACTGGTTATAGCGGTAGATAGCAGGCGGACTGATGCCTTCCTTCAAACTCACCAGGTTATCCAGGGATACCATTTCATTGCTGGCCGACTTCAGGAATAGGGAACGCAGGTTTTCAGGAGTTGATCTTTCTACGCGTTCCAGCTGACCTATTACCTCATATTGGCGGTCGTTGTAAATAAAGTAACCATACCGGCGACCACTAAGGGCCAGCTGTAAGGTGCGCCCTATTTCCTGTGTTGAAATACCCAACTGCGCCGCCCGTTGCCTGTCGATAGAGATACTGATCTCAGGGCGGTTTACTTTAAAGTCGGGGTTCTGGAATGCCAGTTTGGGACTCTTGTATACCTCGCCCATCAGCCTGGGCATAACCGCTATCAGGCTGTCGAGTGATGGCGCTTGTACTACATATTCAATAGGCTGGGAGGTAGAGAAGCCGCCGATGGTAGGTATTTGTATGGGGATGAGGATCACATTACGGAAACGTTGTGACGCCACTACCAGCTTATCATAGATCTGCTGTTGGCTCATTTTGCTTTTCCGCTTTTGGGGATCTTCGAGGAATATCCATTGGAACCCACCATTCACAGGCTGAACCAGGGTACCCACCGTAGCCGCAATCCCAGCATAGGTAGTATTGTTGTTGAGGTCGGGAATAGAATCAGATACATAGGCATTGATCTCCTTCATGGTTTCTTCCATACTTTCATAGGAAGTACCTTCGGGTGCAATTACTGCGAGGCCTACCATGGACCTATCTTCGAGGGGCGCCAGTTCGGATGGCAGCTTAGGGCCCAGCAGGTAAGCAAGGCCAAAGGAAGCCAGGAGTAAAAGAATACCCAACCAACGATAGCGCATGAAGGCTTTGAGTGAACGTTCATATCCATTATTGAGGCTCACGAAGAAAGGTTCCGTTTTACGATATAACCAACCATGTGAAGCACCCGGCTTGAGGAGGTAGGCGCTCATCATGGGAGAAAGTGTCAGGGCCACAAAAGCCGAGATCAATACAGAACCTGCTACCACAATGGCAAACTCTTTAAACAGGCGGCCGGTAATACCCCTAAAAACAGGATGGGCAGGAACACAGCAGCAAGGGTAACGGTGGTGGAGATTACGGCAAAGTAAATCTCATTGGCCCCTTTGCGGGCTGCTTCCAGGGGTTTCATCCCTTCCTCTACCTTACTATAGATATTTTCCAGTACCACAATGGCATCATCCACCACCAGCCCAATGGCCAGTACCATCCCCAGCAAGGTGAGTACGTTGATAGAGAAATCGCCCAGGTACATGATAAAGAAGGCAGATATAATAGATACAGGAATAGCCACCAACGGAATTAACGTGCTTCGCCAGTCGCGCAGGAAGATGAAGATGATCAAGGTTACCAGTCCAAATGCCAGCAACAAGGTTTCTTCCACTTCCGACAGTGAGTTACGTACAGGTACGGTAAAGTCTTTACCCAGAACGATATTAAAATCCTTGGGGGCGGTTTTTACAATATCTTCAAATCGTTTATTAAACTCTTCCACAATAGCCAGTGAGTTGGCGCCACGTTGTGGTTGCACACCGGTACCTACGCCGTATTGGGCCTGCTTGCCATGGGCCACTATCATGGCCGTGCGTTCATTCTGTGAAGACATGATGGCATTACCAATATCTCTGAATCGAACTATAGCGCCATCCTTCTGGCTAATGATCATGTTATTGAAATCCTCTTCTGTTACCAGCCTTCCCTGGGTACGGAGGGTTACTTCGGTATTCTGTCCTTCGATACGGCCACTGGGCAGATCCACATTCTCTCTTTGAAGGGCCGCCTGAATATCGTTGGGGTAAGACCATAGGCCGCCAGTTTTACAGGATCCATGCGTAAGCGCATGGCACGCTTACGTCCGGCATAGCTGTCTACCAATCGAACCCCGGGTATGGATTGAAGGCGTTCTTTGATATTGATGTTTACAAAGTCCGTAATGTCTTCCAGACTTCTGGTATCGCTTTGCACGGTGAGGAACACGAGAAAGTCGGCAGGGCCGCTTTTCTCAACGATCGTAGGTTCTATATCGGTAGGCAATTGTTGCCGCGATTTGGAAACTTTGTCGCGCACATCGTTCGCTGCAGCTTCGAGATCGGCATTGAGGTTGAATTCAACGGTTATAATACTTACCTGCTCACGGGAAACAGAAGACATAGCTCGGATACCATTGGCCTCGGCCACGGCTTCTTCAAGTGGTTTGGTAACCTGAGAGGCAATAATATCGGCACTGGCACCCGGGTATACCGTGGTAACGGTAACGATGGGCGAATCGGTAACGGGATATTCGCGGGTACCGAGGAAGGTATATCCTACGATACCAAAAAGAATTAACAAGACAGACATCACTCCGGCCAATACGGGCCTGGAGATGCTCATTTGAGAAATGGCACTCATACAAATGTTGTATTAAATAAATAAAATCGGGGCGGCTAGAGCAGCTTGGCTGCTATTTGATCTTTACCAGGTCTACATCCGCTCCCGGCACCAAGCGCAGCAGGTTGCTGGTGATGACGGTATCTCCCTGGTTCAATCCATTCAGTATCTGTACTTCCTGGGCACCGCGCTGACCAATGGTAACGGGGGCCAGTTGTACTTTTTTGTTCCGGCTATATATACGGCATACCCTTGTGAAGAAGGCATGAGGGCCTGGCTGGGCACCTTCAAGGCGTCGTTGGAACTATGCAAAGACAGACTTAACCTTGCACTTTGGCCAGGCACCAGTTTTCCATGCGGATTGGGGCCAATGCCTTGTACCAGCAGCGTACGTGTTTGCTCATTCATTTTTGATTCTTTAGCCACTATGCTGGCAAAGTAAGCTGCGGTATCGGATTGCACAGAAAAGCGCTGTGATTTACCAATGGCAACAAGGTTGGCGTATTTTTCCGGGACAGAGAATTCTACCTTCATGCGGGTATCATCTACAATATTGGTCAGTACAGTATTGGGTGATACGAGGGCTCCGGATAAACACGTACGATACCTATACGCCCGTTGAAGGGAGCGCGGATACGTGTTTTGTCGATGGTTACTGCCAATTGGCGTATCTCGGCCTTCAGCACATTCAGGTTGGTAATGGCTTGGTCATAATCCTGCTGAATAGCAGCATCATGGGCAATCAGGTCTTTCAGGCGGGCTTCGTTCAAAGCAGCCAGTTTTTCCTGCTGGTGCAGCCTTTCCAGTTGGGCCTGTAGGTCGGCATCATCCAATTGGAATAGCAGGGAGCCTTCGCTTACATAATTGCCTTCCCTAACCTGTACACGCACCACCTTGCGCAGTAGTTCGCTGGCGATGGTCACTTCCTGGTTGGCTACAAGGGTACCGGTGATCTCTATTTCTTCGCTGAAAGAAGTAGGTTGAACAATATAGCCATCTGCAGGAACGGCAGGATTGGGTGCCGCTGCGGCTATCGCAGGCTTTGGTTCATTGGCCTGTGTTTCACAAGCCTGGATGAAGATGATTACGGGCAACAATAACAGGAGGAGCCAGTAATTTTTGTTTTTCAAGTGTGGGTGATTCATATTTCAGTGTTTAAATTGATATATTCAAATGTTTCGATGTATTTAAATACAGGCTTCCCAGCCGCTATTACCTAAGGGCAATAATGGAAAACGCGGCGCTCAATTTATGTTGGATGATTACAACTGTTTGTGCCGTGGGAAGACAAGCATTTTGTAAAACCGGACTGCAAACTTATAGAAACATTGAAATCTTTCGATGTTTTTCTTCAAAAAATTTTTGTTAAGCCTTTAAGGTCTGTAAAAAACCTACATATTGATCGATCATTTTATTATTGAGTGTATATTTCATGTTACGGCCTTCCTTAGTAGGTATAATCAATTCAGCATCAGTCAATAACTTCAAATGATGCGAAATGGAAGGCTGGGTAAGATCCAGGAAATCATACACATCTGTACAGTACAAGCAATTCTTATTTTTCCGGAGTTCTTTCAGGATCATGAGCCGGCTGGGGTCGGCCAGGGCTTTGGAGATCTTTTCTACTTTTTTGCATCCATAAAATATCTTTTAATCGTATCGCCTTTATTTTTAAGCGTTCACGCAGAATAGTTTTATGGTTTTACAATAAATACATGTTGATGAAACAGGGGGTTGGCAAGTTGCCAAGCAGCAAAATTAGGTGTTTAAACAATAAGGTGCTAGTGTTTTTAAATGGGGGTATGGGGCATAAAAAAAAAGCCACCCTGGTGGGTGGCTCGCCTGTGTGAATTGATACCCTATTGAATGATGACCCTGCTTATACCAATATTTTGATCTTTATTTTACTACGATGGCAGTGTGCAAGACAAAGTAAATTCATGGCTATACGCTTTACTAGCCTGCAACAAGATGGCGTACTATTCATCACGCGTTGTTCGATCCCCACCTGATTACTTAATTCCTGAACTTCACGATGAGCTTGTTTTAGCAGTATCGCTAAAGATTATACGAATTACATGGCTGCATGGATTGCTTGTTTTTAAATAAATATTCTTTTTCTTTTATGCCCATTCCTCCTTGCAAAACATTTCCCGTATTGGGATTTTCTATGTACAAATAGCAGCAACCCTAACAGTTGATCGCTATTAACAATAAAAAAGACAAAAAAACGGTCTTGCCTTTAGTACGTTACCGCAGTTTACTTGTTACATATATAGGTAACTGTTTAAAGTTGCCAATTTCAATGTGATGTGAGGCTACCAGGAAGTTGAAGTAGAAGAATGGTGGTTTTTGTATAGCCTCAAGGCTTTGGATGGGTGGTAAAGCTGCCCAAAAGAAATCAATAAATACCCGGATAAGATCAAAGAATACTTATAGCAACATCTCCAAATGCCTTTAACCAAAGGCAACAACATTGCATTAACTGTTTTCCAGGTTTAGCTAAGGTCCCCCTTTAATTGCCTTTGACAAGTTGTTTTGCAAAGCCTATTTGTTATTACTCAAAACCGTTTATGAATCAAAAGCTACCTACAAGACATTACAGTATTAAATTCCCTGCCGTTGAATGTGAGCAGGATTTTGAACAATTTGCCAATGACCTGAATGGAGAGGTCAGGGAGAAAGATGTTGTGCAACTATCTGGAGGGCTGGCTAAGGGATTGGTAAAGAGAGAACAGATCCAGCCGGGTTGTTGTATGCGGGCCTGGAATGTAGTCTTTAATCATGCTGTAGAATTGCATAGACCTGGTTATGAACCCAACGATAAAAGCATTACCATTATCTATGTGTTAACGCCGGGCAGTTGCCGCTTGAAAAGTATTGGGGGCCATGAGCAATTCAACCCAACGGAAACACGCAGTACTTTGATGGTGGCCAATGATATAGACCTAAGATATGATATCGTTCCCTTCCAGCCGGTACAGGTAATAGAGATCAGCACGAATAGTTTCTGGTTGTCGCAACAAATGCGCAAAGCAGGACTACCGGTAGAAAATTTACTGGATAGAATGTATGAAAAGGAGAACCCGTTCATCCTGAGCTGTATTTGCACGGGTTCAGTCATGAATGATGTAAATATGCTTTTCGATTCGGTAATGGGCAGTGAACATGATCATAACCGGGCAGCGCAATTAGGGATCTCGTTGCTACTTGAATTTCTAAATAAAACGTTGAATAGCCGTGTGCCACAGGTACCGGGTAATAATGACACGCATTTTATTAAGGTAATGGAGGCAGAGGCCATACTACAAGCTCATTTGCAGCGTAATCTGCCCAATGTAATTACCATTGCACAGCAGGTGTCCTTAAGTGAATCGACTTTAAAGCGTCATTTTAAGATCATTTTCGGCAAGAGCTTGTATGAGTATTACCTGGAAAAGAAGATGAATTTTGCTAAAACGCTGTTACTGGAGCAAGCTTTGACCGTTTATCAGGCGGCCACGCTATTAGGGTATGAAAAAGTGAGCAATTTTATCTGGATCTTCAAAAAACACCATGGTTATTCGCCCGGCAGTTTAAAGAAAAAAGGGCTTTCCAATATATAGTATGCTATTGGTAGTAGGATATGATGGGTTATTATTTTCCCAAAATGGGGATATAGCAAATAGAATAATAACTACCACTATGCATAAGCATGATAACCCGGCTAACTAAGTGCAATTTTAATATTCGTTGTAGCTTTTATTAAAAAATAACTTTACCTTAGTAGCCTCATCAGTATAGATTTTTTATTCCTGACGCTTCACACTTGGTTAAAACTCTCTGAAAGTTGCATTTGGCAAGCATCATTTGCCAACACTCAAAGCCTTAACTTGATTCCTGTTGAGAAACAGGTAGGAATTATTTACTTATTACGGTTATACTGAAAAACCACAAATAAGGAAGAGTAAATGCTATAGCCAGGCTACAACATGTTACGTGCCCTACCCGGTTTAATGGCATCCTCTCTTTCTGCATCATTTTTTACTACCCAAAGGGGTATTAATCCAACCTCAGGGGAGTGTTTGTGCTTACCTTATCCAATTTTTTGTGCTAAAACGCTGGCCAGCTTTATTTGCCAGGAGCACGGGATCATGCAAGGACCACCATTCGATTTGTACATCCTGACTGTTTTAATCCGGATTACCGGTTACTGCTGAACAGCAACTCTCCGCTGCTGAAAGCATGCAAACTGGTAATCCGGATTTTTGTTATTTCCCCCGATTTATGCCCATAATGGTCATTTTAATTCCATTTTAATGCGATATTTATAAGAGAGAACCCTTTGATGGCCAATATTTCAGATTTTTGTCGGCACAATCATCTACTTACGATATGGAAGAAGTTAAAATCTTATTGGTAGAGGATGAAAAGAAGATCGCAGAGGCTCTTAAGAAAGGATTAATGGAGCAGCAGTACCATGTGGAGGTAGCATATGATGGCCTCATTGGGAAAAAAAAATGGTTGAAACGTACAGTTTTGACCTGGTAATACTTGACATTAACCTGCCTGGGATGAATGGGTATGAACTCTGTAAGGAGATCCGTAAAAGGGATGAACGCATCCCGGTGGTGATGCTCACAGCCCTTAGCGCCACAGAAGATAAAATTGAGGGATTTGATGCAGGGGCCGATGACTACATTGTAAAACCCTTTGATTTTAAAGAGTTACTGGTACGAATCCGGGCCTTGTTGAAACGTATTTATCAGAATGTACCTACAGGTAATATGCTCAAGGTGGCCGACCTTGTCATGAACCTGGACAGTAAGGAGGTTACACGAGCCGAAAAGCCGATTTCGCTGACGGCCAAAGAATTCCAGCTACTGGAGTACCTGGTCCGGAATAAGAACCGGGTGGTTTCCCGGGCAGATATCGCTTTGAATGTGTGGGATATTGATTTCGACACAAAAACGAACGTTATTGACGTGTACGTTAATTTCCTACGTAAGAAACTTGACAAGGATTTCGATAGCAAACTAATACATACGCAAGTTGGAATGGGCTATATTTTAAAAGAGCACGCATAGGTGAAGATCAAATTTAAAATAACTGCGCTCTTTACGCTGTTGGTTACGGCAATTCTGTTACTACTTAGTTTTTCGATATACTATTTCACTTCGCTCGAAAGGCTGGAAGCTTTCAAAAAACGACTCAAAGGCCGCGCAAATAACAATGCGCAGCTGTATACTTATTTTGGTGATAGCAGCACCACGATGTTAAAGCGCTTTGACTCGGGATCGACCAATACGCTGCAGGATAAAAGCGTGGTTATTTACAACTACCTCAACCAGCCCGTCTATGAATTCAATGCACATGGGGTAGAAACACCTACTACTAATATTTCAATGCTGGAAAGGGCCCGCCTGGATGGAGAAACTTATTATAAAATTCTGACCCGGGATGTGATCGCATTTCACCATATTGATTCGGTAAACCGGATCGTGGTAGTGGTAGCAGCCTATGACCTGGATGGCTGGAACCGGCTTTCGCAATTACAAAAGTTGTTGATGACCAGCTTATTGATTGGGATTGCAGCGGCGGCCATTGTGGGCTTCCTGTTTTCGCGGCAATTGCTTATGCCCATCACTCAAATCATCCGGGAAGTAAAAGATATCTCCTCTCAAAGTCTTTCACATCGCATAGAAGCAGGTAGTGGGCATGATGAGCTGCACCAGTTGGCCAATACCTTTAATGAATTACTGAACCGACTCCAGGATTCCTTTACTACGCAACGACGATTCATTTCCAACGCATCGCACGAATTATCAACGCCGCTTACCTCTATTTCGAGTCAATTAGAGGTTACGCTGCAAAAGGACAGGAATACGGAAGAGTACCGCCAGGTATTGCAATCAATCTATGAAGATGTGCAGCAAATGCGGCAACTTACTAAAAGCTTGCTGGAAATTGCCAAAACAGGATCACAGGGTACGATAGAACTGCATGAAGTGCGCATTGATGAAGTGCTGTTCAAGGTAATGAGTGATGTACAAAAATAAGCCCCAGCTACCAGGTGGAATTACATTTTGGAGAATTTCCGGAAGATGAGAAGCGATTCCTGGTATTTGGCAATAATGACCTGTTATATAGTTCGATCAAAAACTTTGTAGAGAATGGCTGCAAGTATTCACCAGACCATCTTTCCTGGGTTGATCTTTCTTTTGAGGATGACCAGGTAATCATACAGGTTAAAAACCATGGCAATGTGATTGCCGAGGAGGAAATGGAACATATTTTCCAGCCATTTTACCGTACTAACGCTGCTACACACGTTAAAGGCTTTGGCCTTGGTTTGGCCCTGGCAAAGAGGATCATCAGCTTACACCGGGGCAATATCAAAGTACAGTCAGACCTGCATAAGGGAACAGTTTTCACCATCCAGCTACCCTCTGTTAAAGCGTTCTCTGCACACTAAGGGTTTTAATTAATTGTCTTTTAATGCGCGTTTAATCGCTGTTTAACAGCAATAGAGCATATTTGAGTACAGAACAATCTGCTGGTATGAAGAATCAACTATTTTTTCGATGGGTCCCTTTATTGTGCCTGGTATTGGTAGTTATTGCCGGTGTGGGACTTGGGCAGAAAAACTCAAAGCTTGTGACAAAAATAATACCTTGATCCTTCAAAATGATTCTATTCTATCTGTAAACCTCCGGCTTTCAAAGGAGATATCAAAGTTACAATCACTACTGGATAGCATCCGGCTAAACAGTAGTTCGGTCAGTCGCCTGGGCATACCCCGGTAAGCCAGTCTGGAGCAACATTGGTTAAGTCTATTACAATCCGACAATCCGTACCCTATTCCTTGACAATCAATCACCCAATTAGGAAGTATTGTAGACTTCCGACCCAGTTCAGGAGTTGGCCAAGAAATCCCGCCCATTATACATTCCCCTAGTGTCCCTTCCGGAGGGAAATACAAGCCCATTGCCGGTATTCTTCCCTAATTAAATTAATAAATAATTCCTGGGAGTCGATCTTTAATCCGGAAAACAGTTCGTATCTTTTAGGAAGTAAAAGGCACTATCTCACTGTGCATGGCTTAGCTACCTAGTATCATTATCGATTGCCCGCCCGCTTTGTTTTATCAGCCCGTTTTAATCATTCCCGAGGTCCTTACCTTATGAAAGCGTTTATGGATACCCAGGCATCCAACATCATTCCTGTCACCTTCAAAAAAGGAGAACTATGAAACCGCATCTGTCACCGTACATCAACAAGCGGAAGAAGACAATCGAATTCCACATTCACAACAGTTGTGCTGATCACATTACGCTAGCAGGTACATTTAATCACTGGGCACAGGATGAATTAAAAATGCAGCCGGTCAAAAATGGCATGTGGCTGATCGAGATCCCAATGTTGCCACAGGGCAAGTATCATTACAAATTCTTTATTGATGGGCGTATGTGGACGGAAGACATTGAGAACCAGTTGAGGGAACCCGATGGGGTTTGTGGCTGGTACAGTGTACTTACTGTATAGCTTGTGAAGAAATACTACAGGTGTAAAAGGATGGGCTTTATCAAAATGGCGCATCCCTTTACACCTTTTTTATGCGTCACCGTAAATTTTGTAAAAGGGACTTCTTAGGGGATCGCCTTTATCAGAACAAATGAATTCCAACACGCCGGCAATTTGTGCCGGGGTAACCCATTTGCTAAAATCGGCATTGGGCATATCCGCGCGGTTTACGGGTGTATCAATGATACTGGGAGCAATGACAGAAACAGTTACATTTTTCCCCTGGCAGCTTCATTAAGCATATCTGCCAGTTTTATAAGCAATGACTTACTAAGCGCATAAGCGATCATATACTGCCCAGCAGCAGGCTCCAGGGCTGGTCTGGCGCCCACTAATACAATGCGTCCATAACCGCTTTCCAGCATGTGCTGAAAAAGGGGGCGTGTGAGGTAGTAAGCGGTTTCAAAATTCAAGGAGAACATTTTTTAAGGGCCGCCCCGTCAGTAGCGGCAATATCGCCCATAGCAAACCCTCCGGCAAGCAATAAGGCCCCATCTATCTTTTGTAGAGGCTAATGGCCTCCTTGGCAAAAGTATCGCTGGCAGCTTCTTCGGCCAGGTTTACGGCATGGAGTTCAAATTGGGGGTGACTGCTGGCAAACCCCAGGTGACTGCCAGAATGGTCGACACCGATGACCTTATAATTCTCATCGAGGAATTTCTTTACAACAGCTGTTCCGAGATTGCCATTAGCGCCGGTAATAATTATTGTCTTTGCCATGGTAGTTTGATTGAATTGCAAATTTAAGGCTTGCGGGTAGTTTTAACTATAATTGCTGGCTGGGAGGCTGGACAATAAAAAACCGGCGTGGAAACGCCGGCTATAACCAACATGGACCCGGTTGATCCTTTTAAAACACATAGTTCCAATGATGTATATCTTCGTCTTTTCCTGTTCGTATTGCTTCCAGTTTATCGCGTAAACGGAACATCAGGGACGAAGCGGTATAAGCTGGTAAATGGTAATCAATTCCATTGATATGTATGGTGCCGATAGGAGCCACAATGGCGGCAGTTCCTGCCCCAAAAGCTTCGGTGATGGTATGTTGCCGGAATGCTTTTTCCAGTTCGTCAATTGACACCGGACGGGTCTCTACACGGATGGAAAGATCACCTGCCAGGGTGAGCAGGGAATCGCGGGTAACGCCATCGAGAATAGAATCGCTAAGGGGTGGGGTTACCAGGGTACCATCTATAACAAACATGGCATTCATCATACCGGATTCTTCTATGTATTTATGCTCCTGGCTATCGGTCCACAATACCTGGTCAAAACCCGCTTCTTTTGCTTGTTGGGTGGGATAAAAAGCACCGCCATAATTGCCGCCGCATTTAGCAGCGCCGGTACCGCCCCTGGCAGCTCTTACATAATTGGTTTCCACTTTTACCCGGAGTGGCTTTTGAAAGGCTGCCGCCACCGGGCCAGAGAAAATGACAAACTTGTATTCGTCAGATACCTTCACGCCGAATTTTGCTTCGCTGGCATAAGCAAAAGGGCGAATATACAGGGCCGTTCCATCAGCAGCAGGCACCCAATGCTTATCAAGGGATATCAGCTGGCGGAGCCCCTCTACAAAAACGTCCTCGGGCACAATAGCCATGCACATGCGATCCAGGGACTTTGTTAATCGTTCATAATGCTTATGTATCCTGAAAACATTGATCCGGCCATCTTCCAGGCGGAATGCTTTCATGCCTTCAAATACTGTTTGTCCATAGTGCAAGGCCAGTGAGGTGGGCGACAAGGAAAGATCGCCAAAAGGGATAATGCGGGGTGTATCCCATACGCCATTGGCATAACCGCATACCAACATATGGTCGGCCACATACTTGCCAAACTCCAGGTGGTCAAAATCAACTTCAGCGATCCTGGACTGTTTGACGGGTTGTATGGAAAATGAGGTGGTGAGTTCCATGATGAAATATTTTAAAAAGTGACGTTTATTTCAAAATCAACGATGCTTTCCCTCTTTACCAGGCTACGCGATCAATTCCTTGCCGATGCGCAAGGTTTCCTCTACCAGTATGTCAAAGTCATCCATCCTGCTGCGGTGGTTGGTAATGGCTGCGCGGATGGCATACTTGCCATTTAATAGTGTATAGGATGGGGCGGCAATACCTTGCTCCTGCAAGCGCATCAGTATCTCTTTGTTGATAATGTTCAGCTCTTCATCTTCCAGGCCGCCCGGATTGAATCGATAACAAACAATATTCAGAGGTACATCGGCCAGCAATTCGAGGGTTGGTTCAGCTTGTACCAATCCTGCCAGGTATTGGGCCTGTCGCAGGTTTTTACGGATCATGTATTGGTAGCGGTGCAGGCCATTTTCTTTAATTGACATCCATACTTTCAAGGCTTTAAAACCGCGGGATAATTCCATGCCATAATTGCTGAAGGAGTCGGGGCCTCCCGACAATCCGCGTTCATGTTGTACAAGGTAATTGACGGCAGCAGCAAAGGCTTCCCGATGAATGGTTGCATCGCGTATGAGTACACAAGCCACTTCGTAGTTTACGTATAACCATTTGTGGAAATCAAAGGAAAGGCTATCGGCCAATTCCACTCCTTTTAAACGATCCTCAAATTCGGGCAATATTTTAGGCACCGAGCCAAATGCGCCATCAATGTGAAACCAACATTGTTCCTCCTTCGCAATGGCGGCCAATTCTTCCAACGGATCAATAGCACCGGTGTTAACGGTGCCGGCATTGCCCACGATACAAAATGGAAGGTGACCGGCTTCGCGGTCGGCCCGGATCATTTGCTTTAATAGGTCCACCCGAATTCGGTACTGCTCATCTACAGGCACTTTCCTGAAATTGTCGCTACCGATGCCAATTACCTCTACTCCTTTCACTACACAGTTATGGGTTTCAGCAGAGCCATAAATGATCATTTGGGCAGGTACGGACTGTAATCCTTTTTCCGGATAGTTGTGTTGAAGTGATTCCTGGCTACTGTAAGGGCTGTAATATTAGCCAGGAAGCTCCGCTTAATAAAATACCGCTGGCGGTATCCGGAAAGCGCATCATTTCTTTTGACCAGGCTATTACCTGGTTTTCTACATACATGGGCATATGATCGCCAATGCTAACGTTGGCATTCATGCCAGCGGCCAGCATATCGGCCAGCATGCCCAAGGGGGTGCCTCCTCCCTGCACCCATGACCAAAAGCGGGGGTGTGTATTTCCCGTATTATAGGGCAATATTTGTGTGAAAAAGTGTTCGTATACTTCTGCCGCATCCTGTGGAAACAGAGGTAGGGGGTGTTGCATGCTGTTCAGTGCAAACTTAGTGGGCTGTTTCCAGGCTGGCCTTTGGCGGGCTGATTGCAGGTAATCAAACATATCATCGAGCATGCGATGGCCCAGCTCTCTTAAGGAAGACCAATCCACAGGGTCTAATGTTTCTTCTTCCAATAACTCCGGTACTTTTTTCATACTCAGCATGGGTTTATTTTATGACTATGTGAAGATGTAAAAGTGCTTTACAGGCAGCAACCTGAATCTTGCCTATTTTCAAGTAGCCTTGAAAGCATGATCTGTTTTTACTATACAAATTTCCCTTGAATTTCTGATTAAAAACAGATTCAGTTTTTTCTATTTTAACCAGATCAGAATCACAGATTGAAGGGATTGGAAAGATTTCGCGGATCAATCGCTGATTCAAGGATTTTAGGGATTTCGCGGATTGAATACAGTTCTTAAGGCGGAGGGGGGAGGAATACTAAAGCCGAAGGGCCCAGTTGATCCGGCTGAATAGCTGGATGCACAGGGCCCTTAACGTTTAAACTTCAAATAGACTGACAAAGCGATAGGCTTCCTATCTATTGCTGGTATATCAACAGGTTAGGCGTTTTATTGCAAGATGATGGTATAGGATTGAGGGGATGTGGTTTCGATATACCCATAGGTCCTCTCTACTTTTTTAGGTATTGGGCGAGCGGCTAATTCACCGGATTCGCTTTCTCCGGCTACGGTAAATCCCATGGAGGCAAAAATGCACAACAGGATGGCTAACTTTTTCATACAAAGGTGTTGGCTGGTAAATAATTAACAAGTACTGATACGGCACAAATGTCTGCCATACCAAATGCGCGGGCAATGGAGGGATGCCTGAATTGCGGTATTGATGGGATGAAATGGAGGAAAAACCGCAATACAACACGAATGGTATTGAATTACGCGGTGTTATAGGAGAAAGGGCAGCCCAAGTGCTGCCCTTGTCTGAAAAGAGTTATGCAAATAGGTTAGCTAACAGCTTCCGGTTTGGCGTCATGATAAATTCGTTCAATCGCATCTCGGAACTTCTCCATGATCACTTTGCGTTTGAGGCTTAATTTGGGGGTCATTTCGCCTGTTTCTACGCTCCATTCGTCGGGGAGTAGTTCAAACTTCTTGATCTGTTCTACGTGGTTAAAATACTTGTTGAAATTCTCTACCAGGTCTTTGTACAGGTGTATGACCTTGGGATCCTTTATCAGTTCGCCATTGGTGGTTGCCTGTATGCCTTGCTGGCGTGCCCAATCTTTAAGATTGCTCAGGGAGGGAACAATCAGGGCGCCTACAAATTTTCTTTCGGAGCCTACCACAATTACCTGTTCTACAAAAGGTGATTCTTTGAGTTTATTTTCTATCGGCAAGGGGGCAACGTATTTGCCACCGCTTGTTTTAAACATTTCCTTCTTCCGGTCAGTGATCTTCAGGAACCTGTTATCGACCATCATACCGATATCGCCGGTATGGTACCAGCCACCGGCAATGGAATCGGCCGTAAGATCAGGACGTTTGTAATAGCCCATCATGATATTGGGGCCTTTACAAAGTATTTCACCATCCTCTGCAATCTTTACTTCAACGTTATTAATGAGTGGACCTACGGTACCAAACATCCTGCCTTCTTCCTGGTAGCGGTTGACGCTGATCACGGGAGAGGTTTCGGTCAATCCGTAACCCTCCATGATGGGGATGCCCGCAGCGGTAAAGATGCGTATGAGCCGTACCTGGCAGGCAGCACCGCCAGTAACAACGCACAACAGGTTATTGCCTAAGGCTTCGCGCCATTTGCTAAATATGAGTTTATTGGCCAAGGCTAGTTGCATCCGGTAACCAAAGCCCATATTCTTATTGATCTCAAAACGGGTAGCCAGTTCATGCGCCCAGAAAAAGAGTTTCTTCTTAATACCTGACAGCTCTGCCCCTTGGCCATAATTCGGTCGTACACTTTTTCCAGGAGGCGGGGTACGGTGGTGAACATGGTAGGTTTTACCTCTTTGAGGTTATCGCCAATGGTTTCCAGGCTTTCGGCATAGTAAATGGAAGTTCTCTTGAATAAATAGATATAGCTCACCATGCGCTCAAATACGTGATTGAGGGGCAGGAAGCTCAAGGCACGCATATTTTCACCCGGCGGAAAGCATGGAATGGAATCCATTACATTGCTAAGTATGTTGTGGTGCGAAAGCATGACCCCTTTAGGTTTGCCCGTTGTACCCGAGGTATAGATAATGGTGGCCAGGTCTTCTAACTGTATGGATGCTGCAATAGTCTTTACCTTTTCGGCTGCGGCAGCATCGCCAAGGGCCAGTATCTCTTTCCAATGATTGGCACCGGGCACTTGTTCAAATGTATAGATCGTTTTTAAAGAGGGTATATTGTCTTTTACGTGCATCACTTTATGAAATAGCTCTTCGTCGTTCACGAATACCATTTTCACTTGTGCATCCTGCAATATGAATTCCAGTTCACTGATACTGATGGTGGGATAAACGGGTGTAAGTACAGCGCCCAGTTGTTGAACAGCCAGATCGAGCATCAGCCATTCGGGGCGGTTCTTGCTCATGACAGTTATCTTATCACGGCCTTCGGCAGTTCCATCACCGGCGGTAACACCAAGATTCAGTAAACCCGCACTTAATTTATCGACCGTTTCTTTTACTTCCTGTGTGTTGTAAGTACGCCATTGACCATTTTCTTTGCCGGCCAGCATAACGGGCAGGGGATTGCCCTCGAGCTGGTATTGAATACAATCAAAAAGTCGCCTGGGTTCGGTCATAACAATCGTTTTACGTGTAGTTAATGCAAGGGGCTCACTGATTACAACATCCGGACACTCCTTGTTGTTGTTTTTCCCGGCTATTGGAGGTCAAATTAACAAATAAGTACTAATAAAAAAGCCCCGCCAAAGCAGGGCTGTATATTGATTTAATGAGATCGGGAAGGGTTATTTGGAAGGGGTTTGGTAATACTGGCCGGCTGGCAGTTTAAAAACCCGGTTATGCTGGAAGGTATTGAACTGGTTGTACTCTTCTGTATGGGTTTTGGTCCAGTTTTCGTAGGCGGTCAAATTGGCGGTAGTACCAAATATCCATTGATTATAAGCCTCAAACATGCCCGATTTCAGCAATTGTTGCTGGTATTCATACAAGCGAAAAGGGAGTCTTTTGGCATATTTCTCAAACCAACTGACGACGAATTTGGTTCTGATGGCCGACAGGGTTTCCGGGGTAACGCCATTGGTCGCCATATAGCCTGATTGGGTTTGCATGATATCCAGCCAGGCTTTTACAAATTCATTTTTAACATCCTGGTTTTTGGCCAGGTCGCTGTCGGTAAACAACTTTTTATAGGAGTCGAGGAGGACGGTTTTGATCTCTGGGGTACGTTTTGAGTAGCTCTCCAGGTTTACGAAGATCTCACCATAGACCAATGCCCAAATTTTATCCTTCGTAAAGTAGTAGTATTTGGCTGCATTGTAGTAATTGCCGGAATGGGTGGGATCGAGTTCGATGCCTTTTCCCATTGTTTGATGGCATCGGAATAGGACTTTTTGCTCCAGAGCATTTCGCCATACTCGTTGTACAAGACGCCACTATTGGGGAATTTCTTCAACGCCGATTTGTACATTCTTTCTGCATCTTTTGCCTCCTCAATGGCTTTGTACACCATACCCAGTATCTGGTAGCTTTGTACATCGGCATCCTGAGCTTCGGGTAAAGGTTTGGCAACTTCCAGGGCCCTTACATAATCGCGGTTCAGGTAGTAGGTAAATGCCAGGTCCTTTTAAGTTCCAGGTTATTGTTTTCCTTTTCCAGTGCGCGGTTCAATACCATGATGGCATTGGAATAATCGCCCTGACGGGTAAAAGCTTTTGCTTTCTCCTGCATGGCTTTCCAATCCTGATCCTGAGCGGTAATAGTAGCTACTGATAAGCAAAAAGTAGCAGCGAGGACGAATTGTTTCATAGAAATCAAAGATAGCCAGAAACGAGAATACAGCATACAGAATTTAGAATACAAAAAGAGCCCGGCTTGGGGAAGGTTATCATCATGTAGCCCCGTAGCGCTTACCCTGCTATTTAATCCGGAACAGTGCCGGCCACTCATCGTTTTGAAGAATAAGGAGGTACCGGCCATTCTTTGAAGGAATCTCTTTAATATCCCGAATAACCCCACATAATTCCAAGCCGGATTGTTTGTTGGACAAAGCTGTAAAATCGCCCTTGGTATTGTTTAGCAATACATGACCCAAAGAGGCATCCATACGGGCAAACTGGGGCAGGAAAGCAAAAGAATTGCCTCCCATTACCAGATCAGGATAACCATCCTTATTCAGATCGGTGCAAAGAATGCTATTGACGCAGGAAAGTTGTAAAGAGAGGGGCAGTTTTTGTATAGTAAACTTGCCATTGCCTTCATTAACGGCTATACAAGAAGGGGCATAATTGATGGTTTTCACGGTGCTTTTATTGAGGATATCGGCAGGAAACAGATCCTGGATGGTTTTTTGGGCAAAATCTTCATGTTTGAGGGTTAGTTTTTCACGGAAGGGAGTTGATCGGTGAGATCACGTTTCATAAAAACGGTCACCTCGCGCCCATTGACAGTGTGTGTGATGATCTTATCCATGATGCCATTGGCATCGAAATCATTGATCCATATTTTCTGGGGCGTTTTTTCTGTGGGATGCAGGTAGAAATTTTCTCCCATATTGCCCAGCACCAGATCCTGATCACCATCATTGTCCAGATCTGCAGCGGCAAGGGATTGCCAGCAACCGTATAATTGATCGAGATTGGAATGTACTTCTGTAAAATGGTCGCCTACCCAAAAAACATTCGTGGTGTCATCCATTCGCCTACAATCACCAGTTCGGGTTTCTGATCGCCCGTCATGTCCGCCATCACGGCGCCTGTTACCAGTCCAATATTGGCAATATCCGGGTTCTTCGTTTTTGCGATATCGGTAAACTTTCCATGCCCATCATTGAAAAGCAGGTAGCTATCGGGAGCGGTTCCATAATTGCCGGGTATACTGCGGCTACCCACAAACAAGTCCATATCACCATCGTTATCAAAGTCTGCGGCCAGCACTACAGCGGTATTACCGGCATTCGGTGGCAGGGCCAATATATTGATCTCAAAATTGCCTTTGCCATCATTGAGGTAAAGTCTGTTTTGCATTTCACGACTGCCCACGGGATGGTTATTACCGCCTGTACCTACAAAGAGATCCAGGTCGCCATCTTTATCAGCATCGAAGAACAAGGCGGTTACGTCTTCAAAGTTGGCAAACTGATCAAATGTTTTTTCAGGCTTTTTACAAAACCCTTGGCCGTTTGCAAATAAAGCTGGCCGGCTTGACCTGATGGACCACAGATATACAGGTCGGCCAGGCCGTCGGCATCCACATCTCCCCAGGCGGCTTTGGGACCTTCGCGGGAAAGCATCATGGGAATATTACGTTCGTAATAAAAATCAACGTAATCGTCTTCTTTATGTTTGTCGAAAGAGTTGCCAACCATGGCCAATAGTGGTTGTACAGGTGCGGCAGTCCCTTGCAGAACTGCCTTCCCGGCACTTTGCCCTGGCTGTTGAAGGATATATACTGAATCTACTGCCGGATGATCATAACGCGTAAGAGTACGATCGGGCCATAGAATGATCATTGAATCTATCTTGTTACTGCCCAGGCCAATGATGGCTTTATAGTCTATGGAAGATTGAAAGCCCCGGGCGGGAATAATTTCCCGGCTCATCACCTGGTTGCCCTGGTATACTTTGACGGTACTGCCAACGGCAAAGGTATTGGCTCCATTGCCTTTAAGGGAAATACCGATATAATGGTTACCTGAGGTTTCACGGCTGTTATTACGGTACACAAATGCTTTTTCGTTGACATTGTTCACGATCATATCAAGGTCGCCATCATTGTCCAGGTCGCCATAGGCGGCGCCATTGGAGAAAGAGGGTTGTGTGATGCCCCATTGGGAGCCGGCGTCAGCAAAACGGAGGTTACCGAGGTTTCTAAAGGCTTTGTTCACTAAGGGTCGTGAAGGCATTTTGGCAATGATCTCATCTATCTGTTCCTTTTTGCCTGTAAGGGCCATTTTGCGCACTATTTCATTGGCAAAAAAATCAATAAAATCCTGATCTGTTACATCACGATAAATGCCATTACAAACATAAATATCAGCAAGGCCATCATTGTCGGCATCAAAGATCAGTGCGCCCCAACTCCAATCGGAGGCTGCCACTCCGCTATAGTGAGCGGTTTCCAGGAAACGTCCGTTCTTATTGTTTACCTGGAGTGCATTTTGCATGTATTGATGGTAAAAGCCTTTTTAATGGTGAGGCGGTTTACGTCAATGGTTTCAAAAGAAGCGGTTGTTTTTAACCGGTACTCCTCATCGGGCAGCATATCGGTGGTAAAAATATCGGGGTAGCCATCATTATTGATATCGGCCATATCGGCGCCCATAGATGATAGGCTGATATGCTGGGTCCATTTTTCCAGCTCTTCTTTGAAGGTACCATTTTGCTGATTGATGTACAGGTAATCGCGTTCAAAGAAATCATTGGAGATATAGATATCCGGGTACTGATCATTGTTCACATCTCCTATAGTAACTCCCAGGCCAAAGCCGATGAGGCTGCCATAGATGCCTGCTTCTTTACTTACATCGGTAAACCTGCCATTGTCGTTTCTCATAAGCCTGTCTCCACCCCCTTTCAGAAAATCGGCTACGGGCCAGTCTTTTGCACGGAGATCACGGTTATTGGCATAGTTGAGGGTATTAACCGGTATGAAACTATTGTTTAGTAAATACAGGTCGAGATCGCCATCAAGGTCGTAGTCGAAGAAGGAGGCATGGGTGGTATAGTCATTGTCGGTTAGTCCATAAGCTGTGGCTGAGTCGACAAATCGCAATTGATGGTTATTGATGAAAAGTTCATCTTCCTGCCCTACTCCTTTTGATAACCGGCATTACATACGTAGATATCGAGCCAGCCATCGTGGTTCACATCGGCCATTACTACGCCGGTACTCCATTTCTTTTATTGGTAAAGCCTGCTTTTTCGGAAATGTCTTCAAATTGCCAGTTGCCTTTGTTGAGGTATAATTTATTGCTTCCGGAATTGGCGGTGAAGAATACATCGCTCAGTCCGTCATTGTTGATATCGCCTATGGCTACGCCACCGCCATTATAGAAATTGCGGTAGGTGAAGATGTTGAAATCGGGCGAATCCTGTACGGTATTGGTAAAGCTGATGCCGGTATGGTCCATTTGTTCAAACAAAGGAGCAGGGGTTTCCTTTTGTTTACAGGACAGGCAGGCAGCGAATGCAAGAAGCAGGCAGGCAAATATGGGACGATGTTTCATAAAAAACAGGAGGTCATTCTACAAATGACCTCCTGTAAATTAACCAACTTATTGATCAATACCCGGGGTTTTGTATAAGATTTGGGTTAGCCGCCACTTGTTGGTTGGGAATAGGGAATAAGAGGTTTTGGGATCATCGGTTGCTTTTTCCTGCCAGGGCTGCAGGTATTTACCAAAGCGGATAAGATCGTTTCTTCTCATTCCTTCCCAATAGAATTCGCGGCCTCTTTCATCCAGGAGTTGATCCAGGGTAACTGCACCAAGGGCTGTGATACCTCTTTTTGTTCGCACCTGGTTAACGATGGGTAAGGCAGCAGCAGCGCCATTATTTCTCAGGAGGGCTTCAGCCTTCATGAGTAATACATCGGCATACCGGTAATAAACATAGTCGTTGTTGGAATTATCGCCCGAATTATAATCAATGGGGTATTTGATAACACGGATACCTGTTACTTCCAGGTTGGTGCCGATCTCAATGGCTTTTACTTCGGGTGTAAAGGCCAGGGGCCGGCCGCCTCTGTCTTTAAGGGCTACGCCATTCTGATCAAATTGCTGGCCTACCAGGAACCCAGGCTTGATGCCCGAGATATTGGTAGTACCGGGATAGCTTTGGCTTCTGCGCAGATCCACAGCATCAAACTTATTATAAAAATCAGAAAGGGTGGTAAACCCATTCCAACCGCTGGGGTTGTTGTTGTAGTGCAGGGTGCAGAACCAGCGAGAACGTACGTTACCACTGGAAGAACCGCCAATATTTTCGGCTGTAAAGATGTTCTCTGTAGAGATAGCATCATTATTGGGGGCAAAATTATCAAAATAATTATTGGCCAGGGTGTACTTTCCACTTCCTATTAGCTGATCGGCCAGGGTTACAACCTGGGCCATATCGGCCGCTGGAAAGGTGGGTGTGGCGCGATTGGCAATAACGCCTTTATTCAAATAGCATTTCATGAGGAATACCCTGGCTGCGTCTTTATTGGCCCTATTGACAGGACTTGCCGGCAAGTCGGGAATAATGGCATTAACTTCCGAAATGATATAATCCAGGGCCTCGGTACCTTTCCTTACTTTGGGAGCTTCCAGGATACTTCCACCGGGCTCCCGATAGGGCACCTGATCCCAACCATCGAGCAAGGAAAACATGGCAAAGGCTCTTAGGAAACGGGCTTCGGCTTTTTGTTGGGCAGTGGGCGAATAGCGCAGGAGGTCTGTTGCGGCATAGATCACACCACCGAGGTCTTCAAATGTTTGGCGAAGAAATAAATGGTCACCATCCCATTTATGCACGTGTAAGGTTCTCCATACCCCATTATCGTCCCAGTCGCCCCCTCTTGTAGGCCCGATGCATTCATCGGTGGTATGTTCCTGTGCAGCCCAGAAACGGCTTTGGTCCTGGTAGGGGCTGCGCATAGCATCGTACAGGCCTCTTACGAGGGCAGCAGTATTGGCTGAACCACCACCAACGGCCGAGCCCGGCACTTCTCCATTCAGTTTCTCTTCCAGTTTGGTACAACCAACCATGATCAGTGGAAGCAACATGAAATATAGGAATCGTGTATGTTTCATAATGTTATTTTTTTCTATTGAAGTGAAAATCTTACGCCTACCTGAAATGAACGGGCAGAAGGATAAGGGGTGTATTCAATGGCAACAGAAGGAACACCATTTACCTGTTTATCGGTGTTCACCTCCGGATCGAATCCGGTAAAGTGTGTAAACACCAACAGGTTTTGACCGGATGCGAATACACTCAGATCCTTTAAAGATTTTCCAATATTGCCTATCTGATAAGAAACACTGGCATTGGCCAGTTTTACGTAGCTGCCATTTTCCATATACCTGGTAGAAGGGGTGATGGGGTTGGCGATTGCTTCTTTTACATCGCCCCCGATCAATGACCTGGCCACGTTACGGCCACCATTCAGGTTACCGATGGGTAGTACCGTATTGGCGGTATTATTGTATATGTCTACTCCCAATGACCCATTGAAATTAACTACTGCAAACAGTTTTTGTACTGTACAGAAGAGGTAATACCAATCACTGTTTTGGGATTTGGGTTGCCTACATAATACCTTTCATATCCCTCCTGTTCATAATCGGCGATACCTGTTGCTTTATTGATGCCCAGGTATTTCTTCAGGTAAAACACATTGATGGGTTGGTTATTGGCAATCAGCTGTACGGTAGCTCCTGATATACCCTGTCCATGGAGGGCGCCTGTTGGAATGGGTGTAGAAAGATCACGCACTTCATTTTTAAGGAAGGAAGCGATGATGCCAAAGTCCCAGCTAAGGTCTTTCTTTCTTATGATACTGGCATTGAGGGTAATTTCCAACCCTTTATTAATAATGTTTGAAGGAAGGTTGGCCCAGGTAGGGGGAGCGCCTGGGGCTACTGGCTGGGCCGATACCAGGGGTATAACAGGTCGGTTGTTTTCTTATTAAAGAAATCAATGGTACCCGTTATTTTATTATCCCAAATGCCAAAGTCCAGACCAATATTGGTTTGTTGATCGGCCTGCCATTTTAAGGCGGGATTGGGGCTATTGAGGGGCCTACTGCACCGGGGCCGGTAAAGGAATACCTGTCCTGGGCTGATCCTGCCGGCACATCCTGACTACCGGTTTTTCCCCAGCCTGCTCTCAGCTTCAGAAAGCTCACAAATTCAAGGTTCTTCATGAAGTCTTCGCGATCAACATTCCAGGCAGCCGAGAAAGAAGGGAAATAGCCATAGCGATTGTCTTTACCAAACTTGGTGGAACCATCGGCTCTGATGGTGGCAGTAAGCAGGTATTTTTCTTTGAGGTTCACGGTAGCTCTTGCAAAGTAAGATTGCAATTCGGTGGTGGGGTCGATAAATGAAAATACGCCCCTGGTATTCTGAGAGCTGAATTGGAAATAGTTATAATAGGGAATACCAAAATTACCAAAGTCGCTTGCGTTCATGCCATTCCCTTTATTGTCGAAACGGAGGTATTCATATCCGACCAGGGCATTCAGGTTGACAGCGGGGGATAGCTTTTTGTTATAGGTCAACGTATTGGTCCACTGCTTGGTGATCAGCTCATTGTTTGCCGTAAAGGCAACACCCCGGTCAACAATGTTCTCCAGGTTGATAAAGGAAGCAATCTGCCCTTTCCGGACACCTGTACTGTAATTAATGCTGAACAGCATCCTGTATTCGAGGTCCTTGGTGATCTTAAAGTAAGGGGTGATACTACCTAATATGGTGGTCACTTTTGAATTGTCGTTATAGGCTTCAGACATAGCCAGGGGTTCACGGTAGTTGAGCCTCTGAGAATATTCAGTGAATCTTCGCCATTGGCTTTTTTATCATCAGGGGCATGGTAGGATTCCATTGTAAGGCCTGGCCGATGATACTACCTGTAAATCCTGCATCGGTCGATACGGGGGCAATCTCTTCAATGGTTTGGGAGGCGATGAGGTTATAATCAATACCCAGGCTTTTATTCTGTAGAAACTTAAAGAATCCGGCTATATTGGTGGAGTATTTTTTAAAGCCTGATTTGCGAACGATCCCATCCTGGTTGAGGTATCCTGCAGAAATACGAAATCTTGAGTTTTCAGTACCGCCGCTGATGCCAATATCATAATTCTGTGTCCAGGCAGTACGCAGGATAGCATCCATGGCATTTACACTGCCGCCGAAATCGCCCGAGGTAAGACCATAATCAGTCAGTGCTTTCCGATACTCACTGGCATCGAGCACTTTCAGTTGTTTAATGATCTTACTGAAGCCTACATAGTTATTAAAATCGATCCTGGGGGCGCCCAGTGTACCTCTTTTGGTATTAATGATCACCACGCCATAGGCTGCTCTGGAGCCATAAATAGCGGTGGCGGATGCATCTTTTAATACGTCGATAGAGGCAATATCATTGGGGTTCATAAAGTTCAGGGATTAGCCCCAGGTGAGGTACCAATGCCTGCGCCAGAGCCTCCGGGGCGGGCAGAACGACCGTCGAGGGGGATGCCATCAACTACAAAGAGTGGATTGCTGCCTGCCCGGATGGTAGAGTTACCACGGATCTTGATGGTAGTACCGCCGCCAGGCTGGCCGCTGTTGTTGAGTATCTGCACACCCGCCACTTTACCCTGTATCAACTGGTCGGGAGAGGTTTGCATACCCTGATTAAAATCTTTGGCTTTCACAGAGGCCACGGCACCTGTAAGGTCTTTTTACGAACAGTGCCATAACCACTACCACGATCTCGTTCAAATCGGAGTTGTTTGGAACGAGTGTAACGTTGGCGACATTACTTCCTGCAATGTTTACCTCCTGTACAGTGTATCCTACAGAGGAAATCACCAATATGCTGATATTATCAGGCACATTGAGCCGGAAGGTTCCGTCGGCGCTGGTAGAAGTGCCTTTGGCAGACCCCTTTGGGAACTACAGAAGCCCCAACAACTGGTGAACCATCTTTTGAATCGGAAATCTTTCCTGTAATAATCTTTTCCTGTGCGAGACTGGCGGTGCTTAAACAGAACGCCAGCAATAGCATAGCAGATGCTGCGAACAATCGTCTTGATGTCATAGCAATCAGTTAGGTAGTTATAAAATGGCGGAATAAAACGTGTAGCTTATACACAATATAACCTATTTGCTTATCATGTCAAAAAAAATAACACTTATTTTGCATCCAAAATATTGCAATCAGGATACAAACCCCATATGTTTAGTCACGATAAGAATAAGAGAATCAATTTAATGGAAAGTTATTCAGGCAATTTGCCTGTAGAATGAGTGTCAGGAATACAAAGAAAAAAGGGTAAAAAAGATCGCGGATAGTTGATAGGGCTAGCATAAGATAACCTTTTCACATGCGCCTGAACATGCGAAAAGGTGTGCGAATGGTGATACCGGAATGATTACTATTAATGTACGGCTTCTTCCAACTTTACTTTACCGTTAGAAAAGCGGGCGGCATTAAAGCGATACAACTTGCCGGGCCTGTGGGGTACATCCTGCTCCAGTTCATTTACATCGATGAGCCAATCCATCAGGAAGAATTTCTTCCGGAAGTTGCGGCGGTCGAGCTTGGTGCCCAGGATGGACTCATACAAGCTTTGGAGCTCACGCAGGGAGAATTTCTCGGGCAATAGGTTAAATACAATGGGATGTTCGTCGATCTTGGATTGCAGTTGTTTTAAACAGGTATCCAATATCTTCTTGTGGTCAAAAGCCAGCGTAGTTATTTCACTTACAGGATGCCAATGCAACTCATTATGCGCCAGGTCGAGCTGGTGGTCTTTCACATTGATGAGTGAATACCAGGCAGTAGTAATTACCCTGCCGGCAGGGTGACGGTTTACATCACCAAAAGTATATACCTGTTCCAGGTACACATCATCCAGGCCGGTACGCTCTTTCAGTACGCGATAAGAGGCACTATCGAGGTTTTCATCGGGACTCACCAGGTCACCCAATAAAGACCACTGATCGTTGAATTCTTCCAGGTCGGATTTAATGAGCAGTACTTTCAACTCATTTTCATCAAATCCAAAGATCACGCAGTCTACAGAAAGGGCTATTTGAAAATATTCCCTGTTCTCCGACCGTAGCTGTTGAATGGTTTTCTGTAATGCGGTTCCCATAATATTGCAATTATACTGGTAAAGGCTTAATTAATAATTAGTTTCCTGGTTATACTGTTATTGCCATACTGCATCCGGATAAAATACAGTCCGGGTACTGGTTTATTCCGTCCTAATCTATACAAAGGTAACTGATGCACCCCTTTGATTTTAAAGCCCGCTTGTAGTTGGGAGATCTGTTGACCGTTCAAGTTCAGTAAGGATAACGTTACCCCGGTATTAAGCGGTAGTTCATATTCAATGGTAGAGTTCGATGTGACAGGGTTGGGATAGATACTTAACCTGGTATTCTTACCTTGGTTGTCCAGGTCGGTAACAGGTGTAAGAATATTTGTTATGTTTCGATTCAAATATACGTGATACTCCCCGGGTTGCAAGGAAATGGTTTGCGAATTACCAGTGGCAGTAATGGTTTGACCGGTAAGGTAATCATACCAGGTGCCGGCATGCTGGAATACGACCGACCCGGAAAGGGCAGCAACATCAAAGTTTCCAACGACGAGTATATTAGACGTATCGGTAGTCAACTTCAACCATTTGAAACCTCCGGAAAGATCCCAGGTAATGCGGTCGGTAACAAACCCATTCTTATATGCGGGGTGATTACGAAGGGCCAGCATGACGCTGTAAATATCATACAGTTTCTTTCTGTCAGCATTGAGCCGGTAATCCCATTTAAGCGGCTTGGGATCAGTACGGCATGAATTATTGATGGTACCGTTTTCACAATAGTTGATAGAGTAGTCATAGCCCAGCTCACCAAATTGCCAGATCATTTTAGGACCAGGAATGGTCAGGTAAAAAGCAGCAGCCATTTCATTGCGGCGCAGGCCCGTAACCAGGTCTTTTACATTATAGCTGCCAGCTGCATTACCAAACTGGGCGTTCTTGTATTGGAGCCTTTCTTCATCATGGCTCTCCATATAAGCTACCAGGTTGGGCTGGCTCCAACCTCTTTCTACATGGATGGCCCCTTTAAAGTCGGAGCCACTGGTATATCCCATGGTAGCTTCGTTGAAAGCATGGTTCATATTGCCCCACAGCATCATGCCATAGGCAGCCAATTCTTTCTCTTCGTCATTCACCCCCAGGTGCTCCAGTATTACATAGCTGCCATTGGATTTTAGTTGAAGGGTATCATAATATTTCTTCCAGATGGCAATACGACTGGCATCATAGGCGTCCCAGTTGGCCTGGTTGCAATTATTGCCATCGGGATCGCAGGAGGCTTTCTGGGTAAATCCTTTGGAAAGGTCAAAGCGGAAACCATCGAGCTTGTATTCTTTTAACCAGAACTCCACCACCCGGCTAACGAAGTATTGGGTGGCCGGGCTTTCATGGTTAAAGTCGTATCCTACATTAAAAGGGTGTTTGGCAGCGGTATTGAACCAGGGACTTTCGGTAGCAGGCCGGTTGTTGGCCGCATCAAAATACAATTGCACCATGGGCGACTGGCCAAAGGAATGATTAAGCACCATATCCATGATCACAGCCATGCCTTGTTTATGGCATTCGTCGATCAGGGCTTTGAGATCATTCTCCGGTCCATAATATTTATCAGGTGCAAAGTAAAAAGAGGTATTGTAACCCCAACTGATATTGCCTTCAAACTCATTAAATGGCATGAGCTCAATGGCATTAATGCCGAGGCGCTTGAGGTAGCTTAAAGTGTCTTTCAATGTTTTCCAATCGTGGTTGCCCACAAAATCGCGCAGCAATAATTCATATACAAGGAGATTGCGCTTATCAGGCCGATTGAAAGTATTTATCTGCCAGGTATAGCCTGGTTTAGCTGTTTGTAATATGCTTACGATACCGGTGGTTTTACCGGTAGGATATAGCTTGAGGTTGGGATAGGTGGCGGCGGTAATAAACTGGTCATTGGCTGGGTCCAATACTTTTTGGGTATAGGCATCGGCTATCTTCAGGGTATTGTTGACCACAAATTGATACGCATATTCGGTACCGGGCGTAAGGCCTGTAATGCGTTTCCAATAGCGCAGGCCATCGGGCGTTTTATTGCATTGGTAGTTTACCGACTCGGTCCAGTTATTAAAATCGCCAATGATAGATACTTTGTTTTTATTGGGGGCATAGAGAACCAGGATGGCGGATGTATCTCCGGGTTCATAGTTGATGCCATCGCGTACGCCTGCCGGGAGGGGTAGTATATTGACCGCAGGGGCTGCAAAGAAATTAATGGTATCAGAATGGGTGGAAATGCCATCTGTTACCCTGCCTACTATTTGTTGGTTGCCGGCCGTTGTAATGGTGGGTGAGGCCTGTATCGTGGTATTTCCGGTAATATTAGTGATCTCGGTGCCATTGAAAAACAGTTGCAGGTTGCCCGTATTGTTCGACAGGTAGGTGAGGTCAATGGATTCGCCGGTTGTTTTGGTGATGGGTTCGGGAATAGGTATAAACCGGGGATCCATCGGAGGGGCCGTAAACTTGCCGGTAAGGGCATTGTTGTACACGGCGATGTACATATTGCCCATATCTACACCGGGATCGGCAATACGCTGTACGAGGGAACCTGCGCCATTTCTGAAAAGGATGGCCACCCTGCGAATGGTTTCGCCAACTGGCACATTGAAGAAAGTGCGGATATTGGCAATGGTGTACTGGTATTTGTTGGCAGCAATCCAGGTGGCTTTGGCAGCAGCATCGGTACTGGCCCAGGCAAATTTGGAGTATTTCCAGTCGGCATTGTTACTGCTAAGGTTGGTGATCACGCCAATATGCACATATACATCGTTGGTATTGGCATAATTCAATAATCCCTGGTTGCCCTTGGTACAATCTACCGTAATGGTAAGGGCGGCATTATCGGCAGGGAATGCAGGGGTGGTAGTGAGTAACTGGGCGGTGGCTGTTGTGAAGCCTAGCACAGCGCACAATATGGTAAGTACAAGTGACTTCATCAGCAATCGTTTAAACCAGCGAGGTGGGTTGGTAAGGAGAGCCGCCCTGCTTTGCTGTAAGAGCCTGCGCAGCAGGGCGCCCCACCTTAATGATCTTATTGTTTCACAAAAGTTACTGTAGCATTTTGCTCATCGAGGGTGATGAGGTAGCTGCCAGTTAGGACAGGTGTTTTGAAATTATCGCCGCCTTCATATTTGATCTTTCCATTGCCGGCATCTTCATAATCAAAGGCGCCCCAATCATTTCCCGATAGGAATTTGATCTCTTTATTAGCGCCGGCCACCAGGTCGAGGGTGATCTGCCATTTGCCATTGCCCAGGTAGGTCATTTGGGGTGAACCGCCGGGATTCCATTCGGGGTATGCTGCCATACCATTACCTACTACCCGCATTTCGGTAGCAGGTGATAAGTTATAAGTCAGGTTCTTCACATCGCTGCCATCAAAGATGGTACGTACACGGCCGGTAGTGCCTGTCCATTTCACATTTTTGGCACTACCACCATCAACGATCAATTTAGTACCTCCTTCTGTTTCGGGACCGAACCACCTGCTTTTGTTATTGGCGCCATTATCCCATTCAAAACCATCATGGAACTTGAATTCGTCGTTAGTCGTCATATCCTGCAGCACCAGCATTTTATTGGGTGCGATATTACCCATGCGTATGTTGGAGCCAGGGCTCCATCCCTGGAAGGCTCCTACCAGCCCCAATGCGCCGATACCACCAGTGCCAGCTGTTTGCACATAATATTTTTATTGGCGTAATCGAAGGTTACGCGGTATATACCGGCGGTAGCAACAGGAATATTGTTTTCATTGTTGTCGGTAATGGTACCGGCTGCTCCGGCAGGGTCCTGCCCCCAATCAATAATACCAGGTGCAGGAGGCCATTGTTGACCATTTACAAATTTGAACTCACCGGCAGAAAGGGTGATATAGGTAAAGAAGGTGCCGGGGAAACGTGGATCGGGAATAAGACGAGAGGCATTCTCGATGGTCCAACCAGCGGGGGTAGCGCTACCCACCACAAAAACCTTTATCTCGCGCAGAATAACTACCTGGTTCACGTAATCGGCATATTGGGTCCAGGTACCGGAAACTGCTGCCACCGTCCACAACAGGTCAACCGGCAATTCGGTATTGGTAAATCCTTTTTTTGGTCAATGAATCGCTGATGGCTTTGTACACAATAGAGGCCAGGGAATCGCTACCGCTATTATCGGCATTCACGGCAAATAAGGGATTGGTCCAATCCACCGGACGCACATTACCTTTATCATCGAGTTTCCTTTCGGCAAACAATACTTTGTATTTCATAGCGCTGCCACCAGCAGCAGGTATGGACTTTGTCCAGTTGAATTTCATAGCCTGGGTAGTGCTATTGGGATCAATGGCCTGAACGGTACCACTGGAAGCCGGGCCCAGTAGGATGAATGTGGTGGCGCCATCTTTCATACGGGTAATGGTGATGTTCCTGGTGTCGGAGGACAGTAATTGAAATGATCCATTGTCCGCCTTCACACTCCATATCAGTTCGGATTTAACGCCATCGGCAATTCCCTTTGCTTTTAAAGCATCATCCAATTGTTTATGGGTAAGGGTTAATTTGGTATCCTTACCACTATTATCGCTAGCAATTTCCAACAAGGGTGCATCCAAGTTACCTGTACCGCGTAAGGCAGCTACCCATTTATAGGTAGGTACTTTATCGACACCTGGTTTTGAAGCTGTCCAGCTTATTTCCACTTTGGAGGTGGGCGTAGCAGCATTCAGTGCAATGATTGTATTGGCAAGGGGTGTATTCAGGGTAAAGGTGTTCAGTCCCTCACCGGTGACTGTGCTGTCAAAGTCTGCTTTCTGACAGCCCGCAAAGATCATGGCTGTTAGCACAGTTAGCATTAATATCTTTTTCATAAGCAACATCATTATTAATGTTTAGCAGGAGTTTATTTCATTTCGGCTAAAATCACTTCGGCAACAGCCGTTGTAACAGCCACCGGTTGGTTATTCACATCACGTACGGTTCCATTGAACTTATAGGTAAAGCGGGTAAACTTCTTTCCTGCGCCTGGGGTATAAGAACGGGTAGGCACAAAAATGCCCGCCACATTTGGCCGCTGGTATTGTTCAATGACAGAGTAAGGGGCTGACCGGCGGATGCTCCTGTATTGTCAAATACTTCTACCGTAGCCGATACGGGTGTCATACGCTGCTCATTGATGCTGGTAGCCAGGTCCTGGTGGAAATAAAGAGAGATAACATCGTTTTGTCCTACACGCGCTGGGAAAATACGCATCATGCTGGGGGTAAACACCAGGGGATCGAACTTAATGGTATTGGTATTGTTCGATTGCTTACCTCCGTCTTTTGTTTTTACCAGGAATTGAAAGTGTTTCAACTGACCAGGGGTAAGGTTAAAGATGAGGGTGCCTTTCAGTTTAAAGGTAAACTTGTTGGGAGAACCAGCTACCGGTGTAAACCTGGCTGCATCAGGTGAATTGGTCCACGCGGTATTGACGATGCTGTTGACGGCTGCAACTCCAGGCTCTTCGTTGGCCCAAGTCCAGATATAAACATCTGTTGCCCCCGCTACATTGGTGCCTGTAACATCTACCGTAATGGTTATTTCATCTTCGGCAGTAAACACCAGAGGGTTCACTGTAAAACCCTTGAATGGGTCCTGAGCACTTGCAAGGTGGCTAAGCAGCACAAAACACAAGCAGGCTATGATTACTTTTTTCATTGATTTTCTTTTAAGGAGGTTAGCGGGAAAATTCATAATTATACACGATGAGCAAGGTATTGGTTGCTGCATCGGTCCGGGTAACCTTTACTTTTAGCTTGTTGTTGACGGCATTGACATAAGCGCCCAGGGTCATGGTTTCTGTCACCGTACCATTTTTCAGTGAAATGGTTTGCGGGGTTTTTGCATTGTCCACGGTCCAGGTACCTGATGTAATAGTAGTAATAGGAGGTGCAGAACCATTGTTGATGGTGAAGGTGCCAGGCGCGCCATTGCTAAGGTTGAAGGTGAGTTGCAAGGTGGAATAGCTAAAAGAGAAGTGATATCCTCCACTGCATAGGGGAATCCCTTGCGTTGTGACTCGGCATCTGTTTGCGTAACCTTGATCAACTTCCAGGTGCCCGCCAGCGGAGTAATATTATCATTAGCATCACCAACAGGTTCAAAACCATCTGGGCGGCAGCCAGTGAATGTGAGACCTGTAATGAGTAGGATGGCCAGAAAATATATTGACTTCATAGTACTTAGTTAAATGGGTTTATTAATCGCAGCCGCCTTCCGGATTCATGGGGAAGGATGCATTGGCAGCTTGTTCACTGATCGGGAATTGTAATGCCAGTCCGGGGCAGTTCCAACGGGCGCCCCGGCGATCAATGTTCAGACCGGTACGGGCGCCTATGCGTTTGATTTCCTGTATGCGGTTGCCTTCTCCTACCAGCTCCAGCTCACGTTCACGGCGAGCGGTTTCGATCACGGTTGCGGCAGGGGTGGCGGGTAACAGGGGAGCTTTGGTACCGCCATAGGCCCGGTCTCTTAGTTCGTTGATATCCGCAATGGCAACACCCAGGTTGCTTCCTCCGGTTTCGGCCCCTGCTTCTGCGCGGATGAGCTTGATCTCTGTAAAGCCCATTAACACCACATCAAAATTGTTCTTATTGTATTTGGTCAGCACATTGAAGCCGGGCCTTAGGGTATTGCTGTACCAGGCGGCAGCGCGCACATCACCCGCTGTGGTGGCTGCCGAATAATATGTATTGGTCATGTAGAACTGGCCCTGGGGACTAAAGTTGACATCTGTACGGTACCGGCTCCTTAATTCACCGCCGGGCTCCAGGCTACCGACCACATTCTTAAAGCCAAAAACGATTTCCTTGAAAGACCTACAGAAAAACGACTGGTGTATAAAGCATCCAATTGGAACTTATTGCTTTTAATTACCTGGTCGGCATAGGTAAAAGCATTGGCAAAATCATTCTGCTGGAAGTACACCCTTGCCAGGAATGCTTTGGCAGCCCATTTGTTGGCAAAACCAGTTGTTACTTCATCGCCCAACAGGCCTTCCGCCTTTTTAAGATCAGCAATGATGGATTCATAAGCTGCTTTCACGGTACTTCTCTGGCCGGCCTTTAATTCAGAGGAGAAACGCAATACAATGCCATTGTGGGAATTATCGGTTGTAAAACCCCAGGGCTGTGCCCATAAACGTACAGCATCAAAATGGCTCAAAGCCCGCAGGAAACAGGCCTGCCCTTCAATGACGTTTTTGTTTGCCGCAGCCTTGCCAAGGTTCTCCAATACTTTATTGCCTATATAGGCAGGGCGATACACATCGGTATACATGCCATTTTTATAGTCGCCAAATATGGAAGTTTTGCGTTTATATATCTCTCCATCGTCGCCGGTATACAAGGTACCAATGGCCTGATCACCCAACAGGTCTTGTATCCACTGCATTTTACCATTGTATACTTTATTGATGTAGTCGGAATAAGCGCCGTTGACTAAAGCCTGGAGGTCGGCTTCTGTTTTTATGACATCCTCTTCCGGCAATTGATTAACGGGCTTTTTATCCAGGAATTTTTCACAGGAGGGTGTGCCCAGAGCAATGCTCCCTGCGAATATGATATATAGGATCTTTTTCATTGTTACGTGCGTTTAGTTGTTTAGAAAGTAACATTTAACCCAATTACCCATGACTTCTGCTGAGGAGGCGTGAGGTAAGTAACATTGGGGCTCATGTTACGGTCTGTTACACTTTCAAAATCGCGGGCAATTTCAGGATCGCCGCCGGGATACTTGGTAAAGGTGAGCAGGTTCATACCGGTAATAAACAGGCGGGCTCCCTTCACATGCAGTTTTGAAAGCATGGGGCCTGCAAAACGATAGCCTACAGACAATTCACGTAAACGCAGGTAAGAGGCATCATACAGGAATATGGTACTGTTGTATTGCCATTCGCTGCTCAAGCCTGCATAGGTACCTGTATTCATAGTGAGGCGGGGAAATTTGGCTACATCGCCCTGCTCTCTCCAGCGGTCCAGCAGATCCCGGCGCATTACCCAATCGGTCACAACACCAGCCTGTCTTTTGGCAGAACCATCGTAAATATTACCGCCAATGGTGAAGGTCCACAAGCTGGAAAACTCAAATCCTTTATAGCTCAGGTTATGATTCACACCACCAATCCAATCGGGCAGTACGGTACCCACCGGTACGCGGTGATCAAGACTAAAGGTCTTGGTCAGTTTACCGGCCTTATCGTACCAGATAGGTAATCCATCGTTGGGATCCACACCATAGTAACGAACGAGGTAGTTGGTACCTACGGGGTAACCAATGATGGCACGGGTATCGTTGGTACCACCTCCAGCCGCATCGGCACTTAAACCACCCAGGCTAACCAGTTCATTGTAGTTCTTGGCAATATTACCGCCCAGCGAGAATTTGAGCTCCCTGTCGTCAATCACTTTTACATTCAGGCTTATTTCAACACCCTGGTTCAGGATCTCACTGCCATCAATATTGCGGAACTGCTTGCCAAAGCTCATAGAAGGAGCAATAGCTGGCTCCAGGAGCAGGTCTTTTGTGCGCTTGTTATAATAAGCAACTTCACCGGTTACGCGGTTGTTCCAGGCGGCAAATTCGATGGCGAGGTCCAGGTTGGTCGTTTCTTCCCAATGCAGGTTAGAGTCGCCCAGGTTGCCGGGGTAAATGGTTTTGAGGCCATTGTACAGGTTGTTGCCAACAGAAAAAGTAGCATAATATTGAGCAGCAGGAATATTTGAGTTACCTGTTAAACCGTAACTGGCGCGCAGTTTCAGGAAATTGATGAATTTGAAATCTTTCATGAAATCTTCCTGACTAATGGTCCAGCCAGCAGATACAGTGGGGAATACACCATATTTTTATTGGGACCGAATTTGGAAGAACCATCACGACGGACAGATGCCTGTAAAGCATATCGCTCTTTATAGATATAATTCACACGGCCAAATACGCTGGCAAAGGTTTCCGGCGCACCGGAAGCCGTGGTCAATGGTACACCCAGGTCTTTTAAAGAATCAAGGGCGTGCTTATATAAAGACCTGTTCTTATAGAATGGTTTATCGGAGAACTTCTCTACATAAACCCTGTTCTCAAATTTCTTTTCCTGGAATTCCACACCAGCCAGGAAGTTGAAGCGGTGATCATCTTTATAGGTCCAGTTATAAGTAGCCGTAGCAGAAGCCACCCAGTTCTTACCGCGATAGGGCGAACGTTTGGCAACACCTGGCACATCTGTTCTGCCTATCCAGTTGGCCGATTCCCACTGATCATCTATGCCGCTCAGGTAATCGTAAGATCCATTGACACGAACATTGAGGTTTTGATCACTTCATAATCAAGCATCAGTCCACCAATGAGGCGATGGTCGGTATTACGCCAGGTGGTTTCATTCAACCGGCGCACAGGATTGGCGCCACCGGTAAACCAGGTTTTATCATCGTTATAAACAGGATAGATGGGCAGGGCAGTACTCATGGCATCGCCCAGACCACCAGCCCATGCGGCAGGTACACGTTTATTGATACCACGATTGTATGCAGCGCTTAGGGTAGCTTTGAATTTGGGGGTAATGGTAAAATCAAAATTGGTGCGCAGGCCGAGGCGGGTATAACTATTGTTCTTGAGATAACTTTGGTTTTCGGCATAGGTAGCGCCCACAAAACTTTTCACCAGTTTATTACCCTGTGTCATGCTCAGGCTATGTTCATTGATGAAGCCAGTACGCGTAAGCTGATCCCACCAATCGGTATTGTTTTTTTGTGCCTGCTCCCAGGTAAGACCACCGGGGAGTGGGGCTTTACCGGTATTACCATCATTTTCCCAGGCTTCCTGGCGAAGCTGCAGCCATTCCTGGCCGCTGAGGAAATCGGGCTTATTGGCATAGGTGGAGATCCCTATTTTATTGTTGTAGTTGAAAGTAGGTGTACCATTTTTACCACGTTTGGTGGTAATGAGGATCACGCCATTGGAACCGCGACTACCATAAATACCGGCAGCAGCAGCATCTTTCAGTACTTCGATGGATTCAATATCGTTGGGGTTAATGGCGGCGAGGGATTCTGGTTCATACCACCACTGTTGCCGCGCAGAAAGGCATCTGCAATGATGGGAATACCATCAACCACATACAGGGGTCGGCGCCCGCGCTGATGGAAGCAATGCCGCGGATGCGGATCACAGAGCCCGAGCCGGCCAAACCGCTACCTTGTATCACCTGCACCCCGGGGGCTTTACCTTGCAAGGCGGCTTCAAAGCTGGGCGATGCAATGGAAGTGATCTTTTCGGCACTGACCTTGGTAATGGCGCCGGTTACATCGCGGCGACGCTGGGTGCCATAGCCAATTACGACCACCTCATTGAGGTTGGAAGCAGTAGCTTTCAGGGATACCAAAATAATATCACCTGCCACAGGAACTTCCTGTGATTCAAATCAACGCCGGAAATAGTTAAAGTGGTAGTGGCAGCGGGAACGGTGAGGGAAAAGCTGCCATCTGCTTTGGAAGAGGTTCCTACTTTTGAACCTTTTGCAGTGACCGAAGCTCCGGCAACCGGGGTGCCATTGCTGACATCGGTAATTTTACCGGCAACTGTTTTGCTTTGCGCCCATGAGAAAACGGGAAGACACAAGAGGAGAGTCAGGATCCCCACAAGCGATCGTTTCGGCATCATAAACAAGCTTTCGTTTAGGTGTAATAAATAATGTGTATCTGCTACACAAATATAATGTGTAATTCATACACAATTCCTAATAAATTTTAAGTCTGTGCCAGATTTTAATGCGACCGGTTGGAATTCAGGGATGGTTTGGTGGCCAGACAGACTGCCTGGTCACGATGGTGGTAAGGAGATGGAAAGGAAATAAGGCTGGAAGGTTTGACGTAAAGGTCTTGGAATTTCAGGAACTTGCACATTTTTATGGCATTTTTTTAGCATCTTCAATTATTATGATTTACAATTATTTACCCCTATTCACTTCCTACTCAGGCAATCGAGCAGCAACCCGTCTTTAACGATCTTTCCCGGCCAGGCCCACAGGGAACCACCTACGCTTGCACCTGTTTTAAAACCTACTTGAAATGGGCTGACCACGAAGTGCATAACCATCTTTTGAATGATGTGGGGGTGATGCAGCCGCCATAGGTTGGTCATGTCTTACAATAGCAACAATTCCAAGTTTTAAGTACAGGCTATACAAAACAAACAGTGAATAAACACAGGGTAAACTGGCTTCTGCCCCTCTTTTGTCCGAGTTTGGTCCCTGTTTGATCCGTCTTTGGTCCCTGTTTAACTCTATCAAAAAGGGGCCTTGATTGAAGGATAACAACCAGGATTCGCCAAAAAAGGGCAACCCTCCGGGGTTGCCCTGTCATGCCTTGCGGCTAATTTATTCGCCTTTCTTTTTCTTTTCATTGTACTGGGTTTCGGCTTCTTTGGCTTTTTCAAAGTCCAAAACCACGCCATTGATGCAATAACGTAGGCCTGTAGGAGGTGGCCCGTCCTCAAATACGTGACCCAGGTGGGCCTTACAGCGACCACATTCTACTTCGGTACGGTTCATACCATGGGAATGATCGGGCAGGTAAATGATGCTGGTTTTACTGATGGGGGCATAGAAACTGGGCCAGCCGCAGCCGCTTTCAAATTTGGTATCGCTTTTGAAAAGGGCATTGCCACAGGCGGCGCAATAATAGGTACCTACCTCTTTGGAATGCTCAAATGGGCTGGTGCCGGGACGTTCGGTGCCCTTCATACGGGCAATATAATAGATGTCATCGGGCAGTACTTTCTTCCATTCTTCGTTGGAGATATCCACTTTTGACGTGTCGGTCCGGGAATAAACGGGATTGGTACTGTCTTTTTTGATGTATTCATAACTGTTTTTTTCGGTTGGTTGGCAGATTGTGAATAGCTGCAATGCTGCAAAAAGGGTTGCCAGTGCGAGAAAGGACAGGTATTGGGTAAATCGTTTCATCAGCATGATTTATAACAAATTTACGTAGTAAGGGTTCGTCGGGGTTGTCGGTCAGGTGACAATGCTCACAACTTAACATTTTCTTTTCTACAAAGGAACTCCACCTTTTCCCACTATTTTTAATCAGAAACCGGGGAATGTTAAAGGATTTTTAAGGGTGTTCCTTTATATTTGTCCATTCATCAAGTGAAGTAGTATCATGTTTAACCTGATTTTATTTGGCCCACCCGGAAGCGGAAAGGGAACACAGTCTGAGAAGCTTATTGAGAAGTATGGCCTGATCCATCTTTCCACGGGCAATTTGCTGCGTGAAGAGATTGCTAATCAGACCAAACTGGGGTTGGAAGCAAAGAGTTTTATGGATAAGGGACAGCTGGTACCGGATGCCGTAGTAATTGGTATGATCGGTTCGGCCCTGGATGCCAATCCTCAGGCGAAGGGGTTTTTATTTGATGGTTTCCCCGTACGGTGGCCCAGGCAGAAGCGCTGGACAACCTGCTGACGGGAAAAGCTTCTGAAATTGCCATTGTGCTGGCCTTGAAGTAGACCGGGAAGAATTGGTAAAACGCCTGCTGAACCGTGGCAAAAGCTCTGGCCGCAGTGATGATACCAATGAGGATGTTATCCGCGCCCGCCAGTTTGAATATGAAAACAAAACAGCGCCGGTAGCAAGCTACTATGCCGGATTTGGCAAAGTAGTATATGTGAAAGGAGAAGGTACTATTGACGATATCTTCCATTCGCTGAGCAGGCAAATTGAATCACGCCAGTTGGCATAAAATCATTCTATAGGCAAGTGGCTAGTGGTGAGCAGCAAGAGATGCTCACTATTAGCCACTTCTCATTAAGGTATAGCAGTGTTGAAAATTGGTTATTGAGCATTGATCGGTGAACATGCGCAGCAGAAAATGATCAACGCTCAATGTTCAATGCGGCATTTTCAATGTTCCTCATCAGTATCTCCAGTTATTGATATCGGCATTGGCCGGGGCTCTTTTTCATTTCTTCGGCCCATTTGAGAATAAACATCTGGTGGTAACGCAGCCGGGAAATATAGTTGGGCTGGGTATGATCGCCATTCCAGCAATGTTCGGCCCGGTCGCCATAATCTACTTCTCCATCATAGGTTGGACTATCGAGGGCTTTCAACATGGCTTCTGTAAGGTATACGGCATTGTTGAGGTAGAAATTGTCCATATCGCCGCAATAGATATGGACCTTACCTTTAACTTGTTTCCAATCTTAGCCCAGTCTCTTTTCATAATATACGACAGGTCGTAGTGTTCTTTCCAGTAGGCCGCCACGGTACTGTCGATAACACCTGTCCGTTTATTCCAGATGGGTTTGGGGTAGCCATCGGCACCAACGGGTGAATAAACGGCTTCCCAGATATCAAATTGCTGGCCGCTGCGGCTTTTGGTGCCCAACACCAGTTCACGGTAATTGATCTCCTGCAAAGTGGCGCTTATATGCCCTAAATAATTGCGTGCTCCGGGACGTGGTGTTTTTTGAATTCGCTTTCCAGGAAATAAGCGTTCTTGTTTTTATACAGGTCTACTACCGTATAGGCCCTGAAATCAATGGGATCGGGGCAGGCGGCATAGCAACCATTGTATTGATCGGGATAGAATACCTGTGCCGCCAAGACTTCCCACCCGCCAGTGCTGCCGCCGTACATGAAACGGGCCCATCCCTGGCCAATGCCCCGGAAACGTTTTTCTATTTCGGGTATCAGTTCATAGGTAATGGCATCGCCATAAGGGCCCAGGTTGGCGCTATTGACGGCATAGGAATCATCGTAATAAGGATTGGCATGTTGTATCTCTATGGCAATAACGCGCGGAAAACGGGGACCTGTCCATTGCTTGTAAAAATTGTAAGCTTCCTGTTGTACGATCTTATTGTACCCGGTCAGGTTAAAACGTTCGATGAAATCGGGTTTGAGGGTTGAATCGGGTGGTATGGTACGAAAGCCATCAAAGTCGTCGGGGAAATGACCATGGTAGATGGCGAGGGGGTATTTCACGTCGGGATGTGTATCCCACCCTTCGGGCAAAGGATATGGGCGCCCAGGTACATGGGCCGGCCCCAGAATTCGGTCAGGAGCTTACTTTGTATCTTGATGTGTTTGATGTATTTGGTGTCTTCCGGTTCTTTAATGGGGGAATGGCCTCTGTTAATTCAATCCTGACCAGGTTGTTCAGGCGGGCATCAATATGTATTTTAACGGGTTTGGAATACAGGTTGCCGGGCGCCCGGTTCCATTGCTGGCCTTCTCCCTTGTCCATAGGCAGCTTTACGGTATGGCCATCTTTTCGGTGAAAGGTTTCATAACGATGCAGCAGGGCTTGTACATAATAATCACCGGCGGGCACTTCGGTCAGGCTTTGCAGGGGTAACCAAAAGCGGTGACCGGGATGGCTTTGGATTCACCGGCTTTCCAATTCTCCACATCGATACCAAATGCTAATTGGGATTGAGGGCCATCGACTATCTGAAATCGTGGTTCGGTGTGATTGTTTTTTGACAACAGGAGCAACAGGCGGCCATCCAATGGCTGATTACTGTGTTTAGCAGACCAGGTAATTGAAATGGGTTGTTGTGAAAAGCCGGCATAGGTAGCAGCAATAAGGAGGAAACTGGTAAACAGGTATCTCATAGCAGGTTTATTTTAGCAGGCTATAAGATAGCAAGAAAAACCAGAAGAAGGGTTATGTATTGCCCGTAAATTCATTAGCGCAGGCTGTCAGGTCTTTAACATAGCTTTTGTAAACGAGGAGGCCTATTTACCTTCTATTATAGTATAAAACAAAACGGAGGAAACAAGTTATGAAAAGAATCTTTACACTCGCCGCGATCCTGATTGGTTTTAGTGTTGCCTCATTTGCCGCTGATCGTCCAAAAAAAGGAAAAATATCAGTTACCAGCAATACATACGGTACGATCTTTATAAAGATCGATGGGCAACAATACAATATGGACCGAAATGATTTTGTACTGAACAGTATCAGACCAGGTAGTCACCGGGTAGAAATTTACCGGGTAGAACGGAGGGGTTTATTTGGTCGTGCAAGAACCAAGATGATCTACAATGACAATGTATTTGTAGCACCGGACCAACTGGTCAACCTGAATATAAATCGCAATGACTATGTAGTGGTAAGGAAATCGGGATTTGATCCTTATGGCCGTGATGATAAATGGGGACGTGACAGGGACAGGGATCAGGATTATGGCCGCCGGGATGATGACCGTGATCACAGGAACAAATGGTAAATGAACAGGTGATTGATAAATAAAGCCTTCCCATATCGGGGAGGCTTTTTGCATTATACCCAATTCCCTTAAAAACTCCTTTACTACCCTCCTTTTTGCAGGAAAACCCGTATCTATTCAGTGGGAAAGGAGCAGGGGCATTAATAACGGCGTATTTACAAGCTTTTTGCTCTTTTTCGGAAGGTTTATGAGTAAATTTATTGAACCATAGCAACCAAGATTTTTAAACTATCGTTTTTATTAACTGCAATAAACTTTATGCCTAAGCAGAAAATTGTACTCCTCTTTATTCTTCTTACAGGTTATTCGGCTTCCTCGTACGCACAAACAGTTACGAGAACTAATATCCTGCAACGTGCTGCCACGGAACAGGCTGTGAAAGAAAAGGTCTATGCGACCTATCTTCAAAAAGTGGCCAAGGAAAGGAACTGGCCGCTTAGCTTCAAGGGTAAGCTAGGTGATCTAGTCGTATTAACAGGTATTGATGGTGAAGGTTATCCACTATACACCAGTACGGAAAGCAATGTTGTGGCGGCAGGTACTATTGGTACCAGCAGGTTATGGGCTGGTGGCAGTACGGGGCTTAACCTATCGGGCTCCTCTGCCTCGGTACAGGGCAAACTGGGTGTTTGGGATGGAGGGCGTGCCAGGCCAACGCATGTAGAGCTCACTGGCCGCATCAACAATAAAGAGGGTGTACCGGTAAATGATCATACCACGCATGTATCGGGCACTTTGATTGCGTCGGGGATCAACCCGCGTGCAAAAGGTATGGCTTTTGGCTTTCAGGGATTGGTGGTGTATGATTTCGTCAATAATATCTCGGAGATGTTGACGGAATCGGGTAACAATATGTTGATATCAAACCACTCGTACGGCACCATCAGCGGCTGGTATAATACGGGCAGCCGTTGGGAGTTCAGGGGCCAGTTTAATGCCAATGAGGATTATAAATTCGGTTATTATAGTGAGGAGGCGCAGGTATGGGACTCGATTGCTTATAATGCGCCTTTTCACCTGATCGTTAAGTCGGCCGGCAATAACCGCAACCAGGGCGGGCCTGCTGTAGGGCAGCCTTACTGGCGGTTTAATAGTTCGGGAACGTTGGTAGATGCTGGTACCAGGCCTGCGGGCATTAGCAGCAACAATAGTTATGATATTATCCCCACTTCGGGTACTGCTAAGAATATTTTAACGGTAGGGGCTATCGATCCACTGCCATCGGGTTATAGCCGGCCGCAGGATGTTACGATCTCTGACTTCAGCAGTTGGGGACCTACAGATGACGGGCGTATCAAGCCTGATGTGGTAGCTGATGGGGTAGAGGTATTTTCATCGGTAGGCGGCAGTGATAATGCTTATGATATTTATAGTGGTACTTCTATGGCATCGCCTTCCACCGCGGGGTCATTGATCCTGTTACAGGAATATTATGCGCAATTGCATGGAGGTACGTTTATGCGTTCGGCCACTTTAAAGGCGCTGGCCATCCATACGGCCGATGAAGCAGGTGCAGCACCCGGCCCGGATTATGTATATGGCTGGGGAGTTGTCAATACAGCGAAGGCGGCGGGACTAATTACAGGGGCCAACAATGGCAATACCATCCTGATACGGGAAAATACCCTGCTCAATAACGTGCCTCAAAGTTTTGATGTGGTAGCATCGGGCAAGGGGATATTGAGCGCCACGCTTTGCTGGACAGACCCCAAGGGTATTCCGCATACGGTGGCCATCAATAATCCAGTCCTTAAATTGATCCACGACCTGGACATCCGTATTACCAAGGGGGCACTACATACCTACCCTGGATATTGGATCCCAGTGTACCAGCGGCAGCAGCTACAACAGGGGATAATATTCGCGACAATGTAGAAAAGATAGATGTGATGGATACAGAGCCAGGGGCTACGTATACTATTACGATCTCGCACAAAAACAGTTTGGCCAGGGGCTCGCAGGCTTATTCGCTGATCGTAAGTGGAGTGGGTGGTGCAGGGTATTGTAAAACATCGGCGCCTACTGTTGCCAATGGGGCGCGCATTGACAGTATATCCTTCGGTGGTATTCAAAAGCTCAATAGTGGCCTTTGTACGGGGTACAATAATTTTACCAACATCACGGGTACGGTAGAACCCAATAGTACCATGCCGCTTTATGTGCGGGTGAATGCCTGTGCAGGTGGAGCTGTAGACAAGATCGTACGGGCCTGGATCGACTTCAACAATGATGGTGATTTTGATGATGCAGGAGAATTGGTTGGTACCAGCCCGGTTATTAACGGGGATGGAGTAGGTACTTTGAATGTATCGATACCAGCTAATCTCACTGCTGATAATTATGGGGTTCTCCGGGTAATTGTGCAGGAAACAGCGAATGCCGGGGATGTAGCGCCCTGCGGGGCTTATGGTAAGGGACAAACGCAGGATTACCGCCTACGTTTTTCCATTCGCTCGAATGATGTAGGGGTAACCACCATTACGGCACCCTATGGTACTGGCTGTGCCAATGCCACACAGTATGTAACTGTACGGTTGAAGAACTTTGGCGCCAGTGCCAAATCCAATATTACATTAGCAGGTACTGTGAAAGAGGGCGCTAATCTAATAACTACCTTATCGGGTACTTATGCACCCACGCTGAATACGGCAGGTGAAGCGGAATATACTTTTCCTGGAACCTTTGCCTCTGCTGCCGGCAAAACGTATACGATCAATGTGAAAGCGGTTATTGCAGGTGATCAGCAAACGGATAATGATGAGCAAACGATAACGCTGGCGGTGAAAGCAGCGCCGGCCAATCCGATTGCGCAGGCAGAGATCTGCAATAATGAGCAGGTATTCTTTAATGCTACGAATGCGGGAACGGATCTCCTGTTGTGGTATGAAACGGGCATCAGTGAAAAATCAATTGCAACAGGAAGCCCCACCAGCAGTACGGTCATCAGGGCCGATAAAACCTATTATGTAGGCAAGAATGATCAGGCTGGAAAGGCAGGGCCTGCCACGAGGGATGAGCTGGGTGCGGGCGGTTATAATTCCTTTGTAAATAATTTTGTCAAGTTTACCAACCTAGTGCCACTAACGATCGACAGGGCGCGATTGTATATAGGGGCCCCTGGTAAGATAGAATTTACGTTAGCGGATCTGGGCACTGTTACCGGTACCCAATATACGTATAACCCCCTCTATACCACCACGATTAATGTGTATGCAACAGGCACTTCACCCACAGATGACCCGGGGGCTGTATTTGCTCTAAACATACCGGTACCGGTTGCTGGCGATCATATCATCATTATCCGTTGCCTGGAAGGAGCAACCATTTACAGGAACAATAGCGGTACGCAAAGCAACCCTTATCCTTATCCATTTACAATACCCAATGTATTTTCGATCACGGGCAACAATGCGGTTGATAATAGTACTACGCCGGATCCCAATTACTATCAAAGATTCTATTATTTCTTCTATGATATGCGGGTTAGCCTGGATGGCTGTCCCAGCAGCAGGGTGCCTGTTGTGGCTACGATACCGGTTACGCCGGTGATCATTTTGAATGACAATGTTTTCACCAGCAATGTAGCCAGCGGCAACCAATGGTACGTAGATGGTACGCTGATACCTGGCGCTACGGGGCAAACGCATACTGCAACGGTTAGCGGCAAATACCAAAGTATCATCCCCTCGGCGCTGGGCTGCCAAAGCCGTTCCAACGAAATTAATTTTGCGGTAACGGGTATACCGAATATTGACCCTTCGGAGATTGGCTTGAAGGTGATGCCCAATCCGAACGATGGGCGTTTTATGCTTGACTTTTCTGTGAGCAAGAAAGCCGATCTGGCTATTATGATAGTAAATGCCATCGGTCAAAGGGTATTCACCAGCCGTACACCGGGCTTTATTGGCCGTTATACCAGGCCGGTAGATGCTGGCAAACTGGCGCCAGGAGTGTACCTGCTGCAAGTACAGCATGACCACAAGAGTTATCTGAAGAAACTGGTGGTGCGGTAGAAGGCAAGCTATGAGCTGCGAGCTGCGAGCCTGGATACTCAACGAATAGTAAAGGCCCTTCACAAACGAAATTTGTGAAGGGCTTTTTTGTTATTTCAATTCGCCGGGTATAACGGTGAGTGATACTTTATGTCCGCCGCGCAATACCTGTAATTGTGTGCGGCGGCCAATGACCTGGTCATTTAATTGCTGGTGCAGGTCATCAACAGAAGCTACGGTTTTATCGCCAAAGCCCACAATAATGTCGCCAGTACGCAACTCATTATTGTATACAGGACCATCGGGCACGATCTCAAAAACATATACCCCTGTTTTTGCGATGAGCTTATTGGCAGCGCGCATCCGCTCGGTGAGGTTAACGGATTGTCCGGCAATGCCGAGCCAGGCACGTTTTACAGTGCCCTGAATGATAAGCTTCCCGGCCACATAAGCGGCGAGGTTGGAGGACACGGCAAAGCAGATACCATGAGCGGTAGGTATCATGGCGGTATTTACACCTATCACCTGACCGAGGGAATTGACAAGGGGTCCGCCAGAGTTGCCAGGATTGAGGGATGCATCGGTTTGAATGATATCATCGATCAGGCGGCCATTGGATGCCCGTAAGGTTCTCCCTAAAGCGCTGACCACGCCTGCGGTAACGGTATGTTGCAAACCCAATGGATTGCCTATAGCGATGGCAATCTGTCCGGGCTGGAGCTGACCGGAATCGGCAAAGGTCAAGGCCTTCAGGTTGGTTTCATAGATCTTTAAAACGGCGATATCGGTGGAAGGATCGGCACCTTTCAATTCGGCGGTTACCAGCCGGCCATCGGCCAGGGAAGCCTTGATGGTAGTAGCATTTTCAATCACATGGTGATTGGTAACAATGAAACCATCGGATGAAATGATGAATCCCGAACCGCTGCCGGGTGTTAATCGTTCCTGCCGGGTTTGCCGGTCCAGCACTTTCTTAGTAACCTGTATATGCACTACGGCTTCGGCGATTGTATTGACTACACTGGTAACTATATTTGAATAGGTATCCAGCAGGGCGGCATCGGTATGCTGTACTACCTGTACGGGTATTGCGTTTTCCATATACTTATACGGTCAAATAGGCTACCAAATCTTTTTCTGACAGGCTGGCATTGGAGCCGGGGGGTGGGGCCAGGGTCGTTAACGTGTTTTTAACAATAAGGAATCGGCACGCTGGAGGGTTTGCAATATCTGCGTTTTTACCAGGTTTACCTTCTCCTTTTCTGATTCGAGGTATTGTATACGCAGGGGTTCATTGCCCTTAGCGGAATCATCTTTGTATTCCTGCATCCAGATATTCATTCCATTTTCAGCACTTTTCAGGTCGCCTTGTAAGGCAATCAAAGCTTGCAGGTATGTCTTATCCTGTTGTTTAACAGGCAGTTTATTAAGGCTATCGGTTTGTTGTTGTATCTGAGCCAGGTACTTGCGCAAACGGCCCATTTTGCCATCCCCACATCATGACCTTCCATGACCTGGTGGTGGAGGGAATCTTCTTTGGTTTGGGGTTTTGCGCTGAATCCATCAGTTCTTGGGGTATCGGTCGGGTTATCATTACAGGCAATGGTAAGGATGGCGGCAATGGCAATAAATAATTTTATCCTGCTATGCATAATTCTTTGCTTTTAATGTGTCTGATAGAATGTAAGGACAAAATTACAATCCATATTAATGAAGGTTTACACTATTTTAGTAGCACAATACCGGATGTTTATGAAAATGCGCCGTGTGGGTTTTCTTATCCTTCTTTTGATCCCAATGATTGGTTCCTCGCAAATTAAATCCACGTATAGTTACCGGTTTGGTGCACAAATAGCATTTGGCTTGTCAAAGATCACAAACAATAATGTGGGCATTGGCGGGCTGGCAGGCGCAGAACACCGGTTTTCAAGAACTTTGCAGCAGAAGTAGAAGCCAGTTATGTTTATTTTACAGGCGACAAGGTGACTTATGAAGCTGCCAAAAACAGGGCATTCGCGCTGCCCCTGTTGGTAGGTATAAAAGCCTACCTGGCACCTGAAGCGTATGTATCGCTGCGTGGGGGCTCAACTGGTTTTGATGAATGATATGCGGGCTGCTGCTTTCCGGCCAGGATATGGGATAGCTGGTGGACTTAATTTGCCGAAAAACTTTAACCGGATCAATATACAATTCGGCTGGACGGGTTTTGGTTACCAGCGTACACAAAGGGGTTATGCCACGCTGGCGGCCTCTATAATTATCAATTGATTTGCTATATGAATAAACTTGCTAGCTATGTAACCGGACAATGGATCACAGGCGACGGAACCGGACAGGCCTTGTATAATGCCGTAAATGGCGCTTTGATAGGACATGCCTCGACACAGGGGCTTGATTTTGCCAGCATTCTTGACTATGGCAGGCAAACTGGCGGTTCGGCATTACGGAAACTTACTTTTCATGAACGGGGCCGTATGCTGCGCGCGCTGGCACTGCACCTGCGGAATCATCTTGACAAGTTTTACCAGATCAGCTACCAAACAGGCGCTACAAAGGCGGATAGCTGGATAGATATTGAAGGGGGTATTGGCAACCTGTTTTCCTATGCCTCTTTGCGCAGGCAATTTCCGGATGAAACTTTTTGTGTTGATGGAGAAGGTATAGGATTGAGTAAAAATGGTTCGTTCATGGGCCAGCATATCCTGGTGCCCAGAGAGGGGATTGCCATCCATATTAATGCATTCAATTTCCCGGTATGGGGTATGCTGGAAAAGATTGCTGTTAATTTACTGGCAGGCATGCCTGCGATTGTAAAACCGGCCACGGTCACTTCCTATCTCACTGAAGCGGTGGTAAGGGAAATTATTGCTTCCGGTATTTTACCTCCTGGCGCCCTTCAATTATTGTGCGGCTCGGCAGGCGATATACTGGACCATGTGCATGCACAGGATGTGATCACTTTTACGGGTTCGGCTACTACGGGCTTAAAGCTAAAATCGCACCCCGGGTGCTGTCGGAAAGTGTGCCTTTTAATATGGAAGCCGACTCGCTCAATTGTATTGTATTGGGTGGGGATGTGGAACCCGGAATGGCTGAATGGGACCTGTTTGTTAAAGAGGTAAGGAAGGAAATGACGATCAAGGCAGGACAAAAGTGTACAGCCATACGCCGCATCTTTGTTCCGGAAAATAAGCTGGAAGATGTATGGAAGGCAGTGGGCAAAAGCGCTTGGGCAAACTACGATTGGCAATCCATTGAATGAGCAAGTACGTATGGGCGCCCTGGCAGGGCAATCGCAACGAGAAGAGGTAAAAAGTCAGGTACAAAAGTTGTTGGCCTCCTCCCAAATAGTTTTCGGGTCGCTGGACAGTGTACAGGTATTGGATGCTGATGCAGAGAAAGGAGCTTTTATGAGCCCTTTATTACTGCTGAATGAAAAGCCTTTTGAAAGTGCAGCGGTACATGAAGTGGAAGCCTTTGGCCCGGTAAGTACGATCATGCCTTATAAATCATTGGCGGAAGCTACTGAGCTTGCCAGAAAAGGGAAAGGTTCGCTGGTATGTTCTATCGTAACAGCAGATAAAAGTATTGCGCGTCATTTTGTATTGGGAGCAGCCGCTTATCATGGCCGCATTTTGGTATTGAATAATGAATGTGCGAAGGAAAGTACAGGGCATGGATCGCCCTTGCCCTTGCTGGTACATGGAGGGCCCGGCCGTGCCGGCGGCGGAGAAGAAATGGGTGGGGTACGTGGCGTAAAGCATTATATGCAGCGGGTAGCGCTCAGGGCTCTCCTCGATGATCACAGCCATCACGAATGTATACCAACGAGGGGCCGCCGTAAAAGAGGATGAAAAACATCCTTTCCGCAAATACTTTGAAGAGCTGGCGATTGGCGATACGGTAATCACGCATAAACGAACGGTAACAGAAGCGGACATTGTGAACTTTGCCAACGTGAGCTGGGATCACTTCTATGCACATACAGATCATACCTCGCTGGAGGGAACGATTTTTGAAAAACCGGTAGCACATGGCTATTTTATACTGAGTGCGGCTGCAGGACTGTTTGTAGATGCCAAAAAGGACCGGTATTGTTGAACTATGGTTTGGAAGAATGCCGTTTTCTGAAGCCGGTATATGCAGGTACAACGATTGGGGTACAGCTTACCTGTAAAGAGAAAACGGTACAGGAAAAGAAAGAAGGGGATGAAGTGAAAAAGGGGATCGTAAAATGGCTGGTGGAAGTAACGGATCAAATGGGTGAGCAGGTGGCTGTAGCTACTATATTAACGATGGTGAGGCTAAGAGAGGAGGAGGTGAAAGAGAAAAAGAGGGAGTAACAAGGAGGGGAAGGCGGGGGATAAGAGAGGAGGAGGTGAAAGAGAAAAAGAGGGAGTAACAAGGAGGGGAAGGCGGGGGATAAGAGAGGAGGAGGTGAAAGAGAAAAAGAAGGAGTAACAAGGAGGGGAAGGCGGGGGATAAGAGAGGTGGAGGTAAAAGAGAAAAGAGGGAGTAACAAGGAGGGGAAGGCGGGGGATAAGAGAGGAGAAGGTGAAAGAGAAAAGAAGGAGTAACAAGGAGGGGAAGGCGGGGGATAAGAGAGGTGGAGGTAAAAGAGAAAAAGAGGGAGTAACAAGGAGGGGAAGGCGGGGGATAAGAGAGGAGAAGGTGAAAGAGAAAAAGAAGGAGTAACAAGGAGGGGAAGGCGGGGGATAAGAGAGGTGGAGGTAAAAGAGAAAAAGAGGGAGTAACAAGGAGGGGAAGGCGGGGGATAAGAGAGGTGGAGGTAAAAGAGAAAAAGAGGGAGTAACAAGGAGGGGAAGGCGGGGGATAAGAGAGGAGGAGGTAAAAGAGAAAAAGAGGGAGTAACAAGGAGGGGAAGGCGGGGGATAAGAGAGGTGGAGGTAAAAGAGAAAAAGAGGGAGTAACAAGGAGGGGAAGGTGGGGGATAAGAGAGGTGGAGGTAAAAGAGAAAAAGAGGGAGTAACAAGGAGGGGAAGGCGGGGGATAAGAGAGGAGAAGGTAAAAGAGAAAAAGAGGGAGTAACAAGGAAGGTGGGGGATAAGAGAGGAAGAGGCGAAAGAGAAAAAGAGATAAGTAGTTAATGTGATTTGATAAAGAAAGACCAATATTATGGAAATGAACCAGCTAACCGGCACAATTATAGAGTCGTGCATAAAAATACATTCCACTATTGGACCAGGCTGTTTTGAAAGGGTCTATGAAGAAATATTACATCATGAAATTCAAAAGAGAAATATACCGATCCAGCGGCAATTGTTAATGCCGATCTACTTTGAAGACTTGCAAATAAATGATGCTTACAAACTTGACCTACTGGTTGATGGCAGGCTAATAATAGAGATCAAATCAGTTGAAAATGTTCTGGCATTACACTACAAGCAGCTACAGACGTACCTAAAGCTAATGAAAATAAAAAACGGGCTATTGTTAAACTTTAAGGTAGATCTGATGAAAAACGGTGTTCACAGGGTATTCAATAATTTGGGGCAATAAAAAGATTATATAATATAGTGGGTAAATATGGAGGCATGCTCCTGGTCCTCGTTTTACTCTTTAAACGCTTAGTTTTATGATCCATGAAATTAAAAATGGCTATGTAAAAACAGAAACGCACAATGCGGTGACAACAATTGAGTTTTTTCATCCGCAAAGTAATTCGCTTCCACACCGGATACTGGAAGAACTGGTGCATGCTATTCACGGGGCCGGCAATGAGCGGGATACACGGGTAATTGTGTTGCGCTCGGCAGGCGACAAATCCTTTTGTGCCGGGGCTTCTTTCGATGAACTGGCGGCCATCCATACCAAGGAAGAGGGGTTACAGTTTTTCAGTGGCTTTGCCCATGTGATCAATGCCATGCGCAAATGCCCTAAGTTTATTATTGCCCGCATTCAAGGCAAATGTGTAGGAGGTGGTGTAGGCCTTGCTGCTGCAGCCGACTATGCGATTGCCACGGAAGGAGCAGATATTAAATTAAGTGAATTGGCTGTGGGTATCGGCCCCTTTGTAGTAGGTCCTGCGGTAGAACGCAAGATCGGCCCGGCAGCCTTTGGTCACCTGGCCATCGACTCCACCATGTGGCGCAGCGCCGACTGGGCTAAGCGAAAAGGCTTGTATGCCGAGTTGCACAACAATGTTTCGGATATGGATGAAAGTGTTTGGAGGTTATCGCATACGCTGGCACATTCCAGTCCGGAAGCAATGCTGGAGTTGAAGCATGTATTGTGGAAAGGCACGGAGCATTGGGACCAACTGCTGATGGAACGTGCTTCTATTAGCGGTAAGCTGGTATTGAGTGCTTTTAGTAAAAATGCCATTGCTTCGTTTAAGGCAAAAAAGGCATAGAGGTGTGAATCGACAATCGGCAATCGCGAAAAGCTTTGTTTAGAAACACGTGGCAACAAGAGTAGTAGTAGTCAGTTATGAGTGCGGTTAAGATACAAGATAAAGGGCGAGGCACCTTTGGAAGGTGACCCACCCTTTATTTTATCAGGCTTTCCCACGCGTGGGCGGGACTCAGGCAGCCAAAAGCTCTTGAAGGTCATTATATATTCAGTCCACCACAGGTACTGATAACCTGGCCGGTAATGTAAGAGCTAAGATCAGACGCGAGGAATAAAGTTGTATCGGCTACTTCTTCGGCCTTACCAAAACGGCCTAAGGGAATTTTTTCCAGGAATGATTTGGAGGCATCGCCATCTTTCAGGTAATGGGTCATATCGGTTTCAATGAAACCTGGAGCAATGGCATTGCAACGTACATTGCGGCTACCGAGCTCATGGGCTATAGACTTGGTGAAACCGATAATACCGGCTTTAGAAGCTGCATAACTGCTTTGTCCGGCATTGCCACGGATACCGATGATAGAACTCATGTTGATGATAGAACCTTTCCGGGCTTTCATCATGGGGCGAATAACCTGCCTGGTCATGTTGTAAACGCTTTTCAGGTTCACATTGATCACATCATCCCATTGATCGGGGCTCATACGCAGCAGGAGGTTGTCTTTGGAAATACCGGCATTGTTTACGCACACATCTACGGTTCCAAATTCTTTTACCACATCATTTACAAAAGTTTCGCTGGCTGCAAAATCAGCCGCATTGCTTTGGTAAGCTTTTGCTTTTACACCGAGTGCTTCTATTTTTGTTGTAATGCTTTTGCTTTTTCAGCACTGCTATCGCTAACATAGGTAAATGCGATATGTGCGCCTTGTTCAGCCAGTTTAAGGGCAATGGCCTCCCCGATCCCCCGGGCAGCACCTGTAACTATGGCCACTTTGTTCTCCAGTAATTTCATATTGATAATAAATTAGGGCCCGAATGTATTAAAAACATCTAAATCCTGCAATTGTGAGTTGGGAACAGCCTGTTGTGAGTGGATCTGCCAGTCCTTCGCCGAGCAGGGAAGCAAGGAGTTGAAAAGGTATTAAGCTGAGCTATTGGTTGGCAATAGTGATTATTTCTTCGAGGTATTTACGGTCATTGCATAAACGGGGCACTTTGTGCTGCCCGCCCAATTTACCTTTGCTTTTGAGCCAGGTATTAAAGATGCCTTTTGCAGGGATCGCAGCAGGGGCATGCGCAAGGCCATATCCTTGTGGCGCTTGGCTTCATAATCGCTATTGATGGCTTTAAGGGCTGCATCGAGGGTCGCAGTAAATGTGTCGATATTATCGGGTTCTTTTTCAAATTCCACCAGCCATTCATGGGCGCCATTGCCATGATCGCTAAAATATATGGGTGCGGCAGTATAATCATTAACGATGGCCCCGGTTCTTTCGGAAGCAATGGCCACTGCCCTATCGGTATTGTCTACGATCACTTCTTCGCCAAAGGCGTTGATATAATGCTTAAGGCGGCCGCTTACCTTAATCCTGAAGGGGTTGAGGGAAGTAAACTGTATGGTATCGCCCACGAGGTATCGCCATAGGCCACCATTGGTGCTTATAACCAAGGCATAATTTTTTCCCAATGCTACTTCAGCCAGGCCAATGGTTTCGGGCTGGGCTTTGCCATATTCTTCAATGGGCATGAATTCCATGAAAACACCATGGTCAACAAACAGTAGCATTCCTTCTTCGCCTGGTATGTCCTGTGCCGCAAAGAAGCCTTCGCTGGCATTGTACATTTCAGGTAATGGATGGGCTTGCCAATGAGTTTCTGGAACTGCTCTTTATAAGGGGTAAAGGAAACGCCTCCATGCATGTATAGCTCAGGTGGGGCCATACTTCGGCCATGGTGTTTTTGCCTGTAATTTCCAATATGCGGCGAAACAAGACCAATGTCCAGGTAGGCACTCCTGAAATAGAGGTTACATTTTCTTTAATGGTACTTTGGGCCAACAATTCAATTTTGGATTCCCATTCATCCATCAATGCAATGCTAAGATCGGGAGTACGCAGCCAGTGGCCCCAGAAAGGAGAGTTTTGTAGCAATACGGCGCTAAGGTCGCCATACTGTGCCTCCTGGTTAAGGGGATTGATGGTATGGCTACCGCCCAATACCAGGCCCTTACCTGTGAGGAGGTCAGAATCGGGATTGAACTGGTAATAGAAAGTAAGTACATCCTTGGCTGCCTTATAATGGCAGTCTTCCAGGCTCTCATCGCTTACGGGAATAAACTTGCTTTTATCGCTGGTGGTGCCGCTGCTCTTGGCAAACCAGTAAATGGGGGTATTCAAATGATATGCTGCTCGCCTTCCATGGTACGTTGGATATAAGGTTTCATATCCTCGTATTCATGAATAGGCACGGTTTGCTTGAAGGACCTGATGTTGAATAGCCCGGAAAAGTTGTATTTGCGACCAAACTCGGTATTCTGGGCAGAGGTTACAAGGTCTTGTAATACTTCACGTTGCGCATCAGCAGGATTGTTTTTCCAACCTTCAATGCGCCATAACCTCATACGGGCCAGTGATGATATGGCAGGCGACAATAGTTTCACTGGCAGCAAAATAAAGAATAATCATGATAGAATAGCCGGCCATGAAGGGAAGTCGGCATTTATCACTGTTTTTAATGAATTGGGTTATTCTATACCTTCTATTTCATTCAATGCCGACATATTTTGCTGGCCTTTCATGGCTTCTTCGTGGAGATAGTCTTTACGCTTGAGCTCGAAGTTGCGCCCCAGGTATAAGCGCCGTACCTGTTCATTTTCGGCCAGTTCTTCGGCTGTACCGTGTTTAAATATTTTACCATCGATGAGCAGGTAGGCCCGGTCGCAAATGGAGAGGGTTTCATTTACGTTGTGGTCGGTGATCAGGATACCAATATTCCTGTATTTTAGACGGGCTACTACGGTTTGGATATCTTCTACAGCAATGGGGTCTACACCGGCAAAGGGTTCATCAAGGAGGATAAACTTGGGATCTACGGCCAGGGCCCGTGCAATTTCTGTACGGCGACGTTCACCACCGCTTAGGCTATCGCCATTGTTCTTCCTTACGTGGTGCAGGCGAAACTCATCAAGCAAGGCTTCGAGTTTTTCTTTTGCTGTGCCTTTTTCAGTTTGGTCATTTCCAATACGGCCATGATGTTCTCCTCTACGGTGAGCTTACGGAATACGGAAGCTTCCTGGGGCAGGTAACCAATGCCCAACTGGGCCCGCTTATACATGGGCAGGCGGGTAATTTCTTCTGTATCGAGAAACACCTGGCCTTCATCGGGCTTGATGAGGCCTACGACCATATAGAAGGTGGTGGTTTTACCAGCTCCATTGGGGCCTAGGAGCCCTACAATTTCCCCCTGTTTTACACTAACCGATACATGGTTTACAACGGTACGGTTGCGATAGATCTTTACCAGGTCGCGGGTATGAATTTCACTGATCACGTGTTATTACGTTTAGGAACAAAAATACCGGAACTAATCCATTTGAATTGGCTGTAAGTCCGGATTCGCTACAAAATAATGTTAAACAGTATGTGTAACAAGTATTTGCTATCCGGGATTCGTTGATTATGTTTGCAGGCAATTTTGAAGCCGGACGGCTGAGAATTGAAATATACCAGTTATAACAGCTAATTAATGAAAGTAATTGACCATATCAAGCAGGCCACGAAGCCGTTGATCTCTTTTGAAATATTACCCCCGCTGAAAGGAAAACGATCAACTCTATCTTTGACCACCTGGATCCGCTGATGGAGTTCAAACCTTCCTTTATCAATGTTACTTATCATCGTAGTGAGCATGTATTTAAAAAGAAAGCTGATGGCACTTTTGATAAGGTAGAAGTGCGTAAACGGCCGGGAACGGTAGGTATTTGTGCGGCTATTATGAACCATTACCGGGTAGATGCGGTACCTCACCTGATCTGTGGGGGCTTTAATAAGCGGGAAACTGAGGATGCCCTGATCGACCTGAATTTCATTGGGGTCGACAATGTACTGGTACTGCGTGGGGATGCGGCCAAGAATGAAACGGTATTTGAACCGGAACCTGGTGGCAACCGTTTTGCGCTGGACTTGCTGAAACAAGTGATGAACCTGAATAATGGCATTTACCTGGAAGAAGATATCCGGGATGGATTCCGTACGAAATTCTGTATTGGTGTAGCTGGCTATCCAGAGAAACATTTTGAAGCGCCCAATTTACAAAATGACCTCTCCTACCTCAAAGCCAAAGTGGAAGCAGGTGCGGAATATGTAGTGACTCAGATGTTCTTCGATAACCAGAAGTATTTCGACTTTGTAAAACGCTGCCGGGAAGAAGGCATTGAGATACCGATTATTCCGGGACTGAAGCCGATCACGAATAAGAAGCAGTTGAGTGTAATTCCCCGCACTTTCCATGTTGACATCCCAACGGATCTAAGTAACGAGATATTGAAAGCAAAAACGGACCTGGATGTGGAGCAAATAGGTACAGAATGGTTGCTGCAACAATCGAAAGAGTTGAAAGCGGCGAATGTACCTGTATTGCACTATTATACATTGGGTAAGCCAAAGGTGATCTTTAATGCGGTAAAGGAGTTGGTGTAGGGAAGCTGCAAATGATATAAAAAGGTGGGTCGCTTTCAATAGCAACCCACCTTTTTCTTTTCGGGATATGCCGGGACGGCATCCAATATATTGATCTTAATGGGGAGGGTTTTCACTACCGCCTCATTGATCTTTAAAGGGTATTTCTTTTTCAGTTCAGCAATCCATTTATCTTCAAGGGATGCCTGGTAATCATTGATCACAAAACCGCGTGCATCATTAAAGTCGCGGGGCTCCCTGTCGCGGTATACTTTGATGATATAGGCAAAAGTGAGGCTATGATCGGTTTCATTTTTCACAGATGCGGTTATGAGGCCCGGTTGAAAATTGGTACGTTCTACTACTGGTATCTGTCCCAGTTCAAAGCGTCCGGAATCGGCCTGAATTGTACCGTCGCTGTTTTCGAGTATTTTTTCCAACTCTTGTAATCGATCTGCAGCTTTTTCTTCGCCTCTTCGGCAGCCGCTTCGGTAACTGCTGTAAGAATAACGGCCTCCGCGCTGGCTTCCCACCAATAGTTGTTCTTATGTGTTTCGTAATGCTTTATTAAACCCAAACTGTCAATTGCGGCTTTATCCCATATATTCCGCTGCATGATCTCAAACAGCAGGTTCCCTTCCTTAAATTCATTTAATTGGTAAGCGAAGTCTTTGTTATAAGTTTCGAGGTTTTCGCGGTAATAGTCAAGTGCAGATAACCCGATGAACTGATCCAGCAATTGGGCATTGGTTTTCCGGCCCGCAGATCCTCTACGCCCCTGATGGATTCGAGATAGGCCAGCCAGTCTTTTACCCGGAATGTTTGTTTGCCCACGATAAATAAGGGAGTAAGTGCTGTAAGGCCTGCCGGAAAGGGTGCTGGTTTATTCGCAATGATGTTGTCAGTATATAAAGACAAGCTTTTCTCATTGACGGGCAATTTCTTAAAGCCGGTAGACTGCAATACTTTTTGTACAATACTTTTTGGATACTTCCATGCGATCGCTCTGGAGTATTTGTTGCTTTATTTCATCCTGCCATTGTTTATTGGTCTTATCGCCCAGGGCGGGCAGGTGTTGTAATCGTTTTATAATATGGTAACCAAATTCGGTCAAAACAGGCCGGGATATATCACCATCTTTTTCCAATGCCATTGCGGCATTTTCAAAAGCGGGGGCGTAGCGGCCTACGCCAAAGGCCATCATTTCGCCTCCGGTTTGGTAGGTAAGGTTATCGTTGCTGAAAACAGCAGCCAATTGTTTAAAATCGCTGCCCTGCTGCAAAGCAGTATAGAGTGAGTCGGCTCTTTTTGAAATAATTTGTTTCTGCGTCTCGGTAGCGTCGGGGGTAAAAGAAAGCAGTATCTGGGCGGCTCTCATTTTGCCAAATGCTTTGCGTTCGCCCAGGATCTTAAAGATGTGGAAACCGTTCTTGCTGCGTGAAGGTTCTGTAAACTTGCCCACCGGGGTATTGTAGGCCAGGTTTTCCAATGGATAAGGGAGTATAAAAACGGTAATGAATCCAAGATCACCTTTGTTACTTTGAACAGCAGGATCTTCGGAATAAGCAAGTGCTGTTTTGGTAAAATCATCGCCTGCCTGCAAGTGTGCATAGGCTGCCTTGATCTTTTGTTGGGCCGTTTGTACCTGTCCGGCGGTGGCATTGGGGCCGGCCGCTATGAAAATATGGGCAATATGCCTGTCTTTTTACTCCGTTCGATGGCTTCGTCCATCAGCAGGTTAACGCTGGCCTCATCATTCATATAATTCTCCACTACCTGGTTGCGAAAGGCAGCCAGTTCTGCCTTCTGGCCGGGCAGGGTATCCAGCCTGGCATCCAATGCAGCCTGCACTTTGATCTTAAAACGTGTATAGAGATCGAGGTATTCGCGGTAGGATTGTTCGGAGGGATTGGTTTCTGTGTTGTTTTTGTTATAGGCCTTCAGGAATTCGTCTTTAGAGACGGACCTGGCACCATAAGTAAACAGGGATTGGGCATTGGCTGTGGCCAGGCAAGCAGTACATACTGATGCGGTTATAATTTTTCGCAGGAAAGGCATAAGCTGATCAGTTGGATTTTGAGTTTTTAGTTTAAGGTTTATGACTTCATCCAATTGCTGGTAATCGAGTTTTTGGCAATAATGCGTTTGTCTTTATCCAGCAAATAGAGAATGGGCGTTTGGTAAATATCGTATAGCTGGCGGTAACTTGCTTTGCCGGCAGTGGCTTCGGCCTCTTTTTGGGCAGGCAGCTGGTACACATGCAACCAGTTTTTGAGGCCCCGATCATGGATAAACTGTAACCAGAGATCCTTGCCACCGTCCACCATCACTCCATATACGGTGACGCCGAGTTTTTCCATTTGGCGTTGTATATCGAGTCTACTTTGGGTACTACTTCTTTACAATGGCTACAGGTAGGATCCCAGAAACAAATGACCACCATATCGCTTTGTACATTATATAGGGAAGGGGTTTATCCAGTGTATCGACCATTTCCATATTGGCTGCGGGCTGGCCAATGAGGTTGGCCATGAGGCTGTAGGCTCTTTTGACCATGTGTTCTTTGTACTGATCGGTAAAGAAATCGGCCTGCCCGGTATTGATGTACTTTTCAAAGAGGTGAACAAATACAGCATCCTGCCCCATGTATTGGGGATTGATGTATTTCTGTACAAAATGTACCAGCAGGAATTTGAACATTTCCTTATTGGTCCTTGCGTAAAGCAGCATATGGTCTACTTCGCGGTTAATGGAATCGGGATTGGGGGATACCAGGTCCTTATAGTATTTTTCGAGCTTGGGTTCAAAAAAGGGTGTTCTGATCAACCGTTCATCGGTGAGGGAAACGCCATCCCAGTAATGGGATTTATAATAATAGAAAGCATAGGCTGAATCGTATTTCCCTTTGGGGTGTTTGGCAGCCGGAGGTACTACAGGTTCTTTCATGGCCAACAGGAGGGCCGAAAGGATTGAGTTGGGTTGTTTATTGGTAATGCTATCCCGGTGTTGCTGCATTTTATCGGAAAAGGTTTTAACCCTGGCGGTTATGGCAGCAGAGTCTTTACTATTCCGAGCGGCAGCATACTCCCCATTGATCTTGCTGATGGCCATGCCAGTGGTATTGGCAAATTTTGTATAGCCCTGAAAGGCTGTATTGTCGGGCGAACCAGTAAATACAACGCTATTGGGCAAGCCGGCGCTATCGGCTTTTATGGAAAAAGTTTGTTGTTTATCGATCAGTAGCTCAAAGAGGATCTCTTTACGGGGAGATACGACGAAATAGATACCGGCGGGCAGGGCGGCTTTCCCTTTGAAGACGCCCTGGCTGTTTTCGTCCAATAAAGTTGAATCGGCCAGGGCTTTCATTTTACCATAATGGTACCCCAGGTAAACATAGGTGTTCTTGTAGGGCTTAAGGGTTATGTTGATATTATAGCCAGTCTGTGCTTTTGCCAGGGTAATAAGGGTAGACAGGCATACGAGGGATACTATTTTCTTCATGGTCGGAGGCACTAAATTTATTCAAAATAAAGGCAAAACTTGTTAATTCATGGTTATGGGGGAAGTAATTATCGCTTTCGATTGCTATACGGGCTTTCTATAGTTAAGGGTTTACTCCATTAGCCGGGGTAGCTGCAGAACAGCCTGGTCTCAGGCATAAACGGGTTTTAAAAAGGAATAGTCTATGGACAGGGGCAATAAAAAAGGTGGCACACTGCTGGGAGAGTGGTCCACCTTTCCGCGTAAATATATGAATTATTTTACTTCGTTAAGTTCTGCATTGATGGTTACTTCCACCTCTTTTCCTACCACCAGGCCGCCAGCTTCGGTAGCGCGATCCCATTTAAGGTTGTAATCAAAACGGTTGATGATGGTTTTGGCTTTAAAACCGGTTTTAGCACCACGCTGGGTATTGATGGTACCGCCATAGGTAACATCAAAGCTTACGGCTTTGGTTATGTCTTTTACGGTCATATTGCCTTCCAGTTTGTATTTGTTGCCTCCCAGGGGTTTGAAGGCGGTGCTTTCAAACTTTATTTGGGGGAATTTTTCAGCATCAAAGAAATCGGCGCTTTTCAGGTGTTTATCCCTGTTCTCATTATAGGTATTGATGGAGTTGGCATCGATGGTAAAAGTTACTTTAGCATCAGAATAATCGGCCTTGGTATGTTCCAGGGAGCCATCGAAGGTAGTAAAGGCGCCATCCAGTTCTGATACTACATTGTGGGTGATGGTGAACCTTACGTTGGAATGGGATTTGTCGAGGGTCCATTTTCCAGCCCTTGTTTCGGAGGCTATTGCTGCCAATTTACCTGGCAGGGAGGAAGCAGGGCGAAAAGCAACCAGGGCAAGGGCTGAGGCGGCAACTACGGCAGTGGCAAGGAATAATTTCTTCATAATGCAGATTGTTTTAATGTTTAAACGCCAATAAAGGTAATTATAATACTATTTTGAATGGGAATACGGCAAAAATATTCCGGGGTTTGGTGGAGGTGGGTATTTTACTCAAAAGTATTAAAATGGCAGTCATATAGAGAATATTTAAAATCAAACGCTTGCATAAAAAGCGCTCTTATTATTAAGTTGCGGCCTGATTTGAGTAACAGGCAACCAGGTACCCCTCCAATTCCCTTGAAATTCCCCGTTCAGTAGCTCTATAATCGCTAATAGTAATTGACCTGGCTTTCCTTGTATAACCATATAAAAAAATGAACGTTTCAATCAACATGCATCCATTTAACAAGCTCTCCATTGTAATTCCAGCGTATAATGAAGGGCCCACGATTCACCTTATTCTGGACAGAATAGCAGAAGTGCAGCTATTGAATAATATTCAGAAGGAAATTATTATTGTAAATGACTGTTCGAGGGATAATACGGAAGAGGCGATCCTTAAATATCAAGCCGAGCACCCCGCGCTGAATATCCAGTATTTTAAGCATGAAGTAAATCAGGGTAAGGGAGCAGCTTTACATACCGGTATTACAAAAGCAACGGGCGATTATACGATCATTCAGGATGCGGATCTGGAATATGATCCGGAAGAATACAATGACCTGATTAAGCCCATTTTAAAAGGCAATGCGGATGTGGTATTTGGCTCCCGCTTTTTAGGGGAAATGCGCATCGTATCCTGTTCTTTTGGCACTCGATCGGTAATAAGATGCTCACGATGGCATCGAACATGTTTACCAATCTGAACCTGACGGATATGGAAACTTGTTACAAATTGTTCCGCACAAATATTATTCAACAGATACCTCTCAAAGAAAAGCGCTTTGGTTTTGAGCCGGAAGTGACGGCCAAAATAGCGCGTGTAAAAGATATCAGGATCTACGAGGTGGGTATTTCATATTATGGACGTACTTATGCGGAGGGCAAGAAGATCAACTGGAAAGACGGATTCCGGGCGATCTATTGTATAGTAAAATACAATCTCTTCAGTCGATGACGGCGCCGGCCCACTTCCATCAAACGGACCCTACAGGTTTACAAACATTAGAACGATTTGCAGCGGCCACCCACTTTAACCGGTGGTTATTTGATACGGTTCGCCCGTATTGTAAAGGGCATGTATTGGAGGTAGGTAGCGGCATTGGCAATATATCTAAATTGTTCCTGGAAGGGAATTTCCAGCTTACGGTGAGTGATCTCCGGCAGGAGTATGGTGATTTGCTGCAACAGCGACTTGGCGATCATCCCCAATTGGCTGGTGTAACGCTATTAGACCTTGTGGCACCTGATTTTACGGAAGGCTATAGGCATTTACTGCAGCAATTTGACACTATCGTAGCACTGAATGTGGTGGAACATATTGAAGATGACAAAAAGGCCATTGACAATTGTGTTCAACTGTTAAAACCAGGCGGACAATTGGTAGTGCTTGTACCTGCCTTTCAATCCTTGTATAATTTGTTTGATGAAGAGTTGGGGCATTACAGACGATATACAGCGCGCACGCTTGGTCAATTGCAAGAGGGGCAGGGCTTACGGTAATACATCAGCAGTATTTCAATGCAGCAGGTATTATTGGCTGGGTCATTGACGGGGGCTTTTAAGGAAGCGGCTTATTCCCCGGAAACAATTAATGGTTTATGACAAGCTGATGCCTGTCATAAAGTTTGTGGATACAATAAGTTTTCATTCAATTGGATTATCTACTATTTGTGTTGGCCGCAAAACTCACTAAAAGTGTTTAAATTTTTTATGGTGCAACCTACTTATTCTCCGATCAAGGCTACGGTTTCAAATTTGTTCAAGCTGGCTATGTTTGCCATGGCCATGGTATACCTGGCGGGTTGCTTTACTCCATTACATATTCACTTTGATTCGATCCGCTACTATAATATCAAAGATTGCATTGAGTTTGGCTGCACACCGGGTTCCTTTGCAGCAACGGACTATCTTCCTTATGGCTATACAGGACTGCTGATAGGGCTTTCAAAGTTGGGTATCCTGAATTCTTTCTCTATTGTATTTGTTAATTGTCTCTATGTTTTTGCCGGGCTGTATTTTGTGTATAAGATCTTCGCCGGACAGGTGCATCCCTTTGTATTTGCTGTGCTGGCATTGTTCAATTGGACGGTGATCAAATTTGTAACGCATCCGCTTTCGGAGATGCAATATATCTTTTTCTCCTGCGCCAGCTTGTATTGCTTCCACCTATATATCAAGAAGAAGAGTTACCTGCAACTGGCACTGGCCTTCTTATTCTGCATTTTAACGGTGTTGACAAGAACGGTAGGTATATCCCTGTTGCCTGCGCTGGTATTGGGAATTGTGTGGCAATACCGGGCGGAATTAAAACGCATCGTACAAAAGAATAAATTATTGTTGCTGGGCATTGTTGTATTGGGCATAGCAGGTATTGTTTTCTCGGCCAGTAAACTGAAGATCACGGATTATACGAACCTGCTTAAAGGCCCGCTGGAAAAAGGGGTAGGTAATTTTATTGGTGAGAATCTTAAGAATCACTTTACGGAACTGACGGAGGTATTTTTTAATATGCCTTCCAGCAAATTAATGGGCTACCTGCCGGGCTCTATCGGTGCAGGTTTGTTTGTAGTATTGGGCATCCTGCTTTTTGGATGGCTGATGTACAATACGTTTAAAAAAGATAGTCTTATTCCTTTCCATATCAGGATGTACCTGTTGTTTTACTCGCTGATCATTATGAACTGGCCTTATTATGACCCCCGTTTCTGGGTACCGGTACTGCCTTTACTGGTAGTAGTGATCCTTCAAACTCCTTTAATAGCAAAGGCTGGCTAAAAGGCTTAAGCCGGGTGTACCTGGCAGGTTACCTGGCGTTGGGTGTTTTTGCGGCAGGTTATTCATTGTACGTGGGGTTGGATAAAGGGCGTTTTGCTCAAAAGCAGGCAAGTGGGGTATACCGGAATGAATATGAGACGAAGTTCTTTGGTAAGCCGCAATCGGATACGGCAACGCATGTGGACCCGGAGGTATTGAATATTTTGAAGAAGTACGATTAGGAGGAAAGTCCGGAAGTCGGAAAGACCGGAAGTCGGAAAGAAATAGCCTCTTAACCTTCGGACTTGCAGACTTCCCGACTTTTGACTTGATTTCGTTTCTGTATTTTTGGGTTATGAAACTTAGCCATTTATCCGAAACGCTTATTGGTTCGGAAATTGTGAAACTAGGCGGTGAGATCCGCGAGAAGATCAGTAAAGGGGAAAAGATATACAATTTTACGGTGGGGGGACTTTGATCCTTCGATTTTCCCCATTCCCCAGGCGCTTGAAGATGAAATAGTTACTGCATACCGGAAACATTTTACCAATTATCCGCTGGGAGAAGGCAATACGGACTTGCGGGAAGCGATTGCTGCATTCCTGAGAGACCGTGAAAAGCTGGATTATTCGATTGCGGAGATACTGGTAGCATCGGGTGGCCGTCCGCTGATCTATTCGTTATTCAGGGCTGTATGTGATGCAGGGGATAAGGTAATCTATGCGGTACCCTCCTGGAACAATAATCATTATACACATTTTGTAGGCGCTCAGCATGTGGTGGTAGAAGCCACTGCTGAGAACAACTTCATGCCTACGGTTGAACATATCCGTCCGCACCTTAAGGGGCTACTTTGCTGGCTTTGTGCTCACCTCAAAATCCTACAGGTACCACTTTTACGAAGGCCGACCTGGAAGCGATCTGTGATATGGTGTTGGAAGAGAATGGCAGCAGAGGAGAGGGGGAGAAAAATTATACGTGATGTATGACCAGATGTACTGGCAGCTCACTTTTGGAACGATCAGGCATTATGACCCTGTAAATCTACGGCCGGCAATGAAGGCCTATACGGTGTATATTGATGCGATCAGTAAAGTATTTGCAGCTACGGGGGTACGGGTGGGCTGGGCTTTTGGTCCCCGCATCATCATGGATAAAATGAAGGCTATCCTTAGTCATGTAGGCGCCTGGGCGCCGATGGCAGAGCAAAAGGCGGTAGCGAAATACCTGTACATGCATGAGGACATTGATGCCTACCTGCATACATTCAGGGCCGCTGTAGAAGCCCGCCTGCGTGGTATTTATGATGGTTTGCAACAATTAAAAACGAAGGCCATTCTGTAGATGCCATAACACCGCAAGCGGCAATATACCTCACTATTAAAATAGACCTGGCCGGAAAAACAACCGCGGATGGTAGTTTACTCAAAGATCAAAGTGATGTAACGGCTTACCTGCTCAATGAAGCTAAACTGGCTATTGTACCTTTTATGCTTTTGGTGCGGATCGTACTTCGCCCTGGTACCGCCTGAGTGTAGGTACCTGTAAGGTAGAGGAAATACCCGCCATGATCAACCAGTTGAGGGCAGCATTGAAGAAGCTGGCCTAACTGACTGACTGGGATTTTTTGATTATGGCTTACTTATAGCGTCCTATTGCTTTGAATTTTTTTTTGAAAAGGAACCGGATGTATCTGGTTCCTTTTCCTTTGAATATTCTTTTGTTCTTTTGCCAGAGGTGCCTGTCGGCATTTTTTCTTCTGTTCTTTTGCCTTGATGCAAAAGAACCAAAAATCAAGTCTGGCCCGATCCCTCCGGGCGGCCAGACGGGCTCACTCCTCCCCAGTTGTAGCTTTGGCTATTTACTTTAGACGACCTGTTGGTTTGAATGCCTGGTTGGTTTATCGGTTGGGCACAAGGTACCCTTCCGTACAAACCGCTGCCGCATACGCCAATTATGGCCAGATATGGAAATGCTTTTGCCTGGATTATCAAATGTTCAATACCCAATGCTCAATTTTCAATGACAGCACACAAGTCACCCGATCAAAGAACTTTGTGAAGCTGTTGCCCGCGGTGCAACCTATCTACATCCATTGTTGCTTTGGGTGGGAGGCGCCAGCTTCCCTGCCACTTTGTGCAAAAATGGGCTGTTTTTGTGTTTAGTGCTATTAGCATACTCTATCTATAGGGAAGGTATACTGAAGCTATAGAGAAGCTATACTGAAGGGATAGGGGTCTTTCTTTTCTTTTTCAGTAACACTGCAGGGCAAACGTACGACAAAGGCCAGGTCATTTCCAAATGCCCTATGACAGTTATCGAAATTTTCGTGAGAAACGATGCATAATGGTTGATTTTCTCAATCAAAATAACCAGAAACAAACGAAAATTGCGATATCGCTCATACCAGATTTGGAAATGGGTATTTGCATGTTGTATGTTTGTCTCTGATTCATTGTTTATGACTTTTTTGAATTCCTGGAATTACTCTATGGTCTCTTCGGTTTGTAACACCTCTGTACAAACGTACAACACAGGATATGTCATTTCCAAATATGTTGTTGTCGTTTCGGCTATTTTATGTCGAAAGCGCTATAAGTCGACGTAATTGACGTCGATTTATAGCCGAAACGACAGAAACCGGCAATGGGGTATTGGAAACGGGTAGGTGGATGTTGTATGTTTGTAATCGCAGATAGAATCGCAGATTTAATCGCTGATTAAGGGATTAAAGTGATTTCGCGGATTGAATCGCAGATGCAAGGATTAAATGGATTACACGGATTATGAACTTTTGCTTCGTTGGATCTCTTTTGAGGGGTTTGGCGGAGTATACATAAAGAAGCTGATCGACTGTGTGGACGGGGCCCCTAAGCACGGTTGATGTATGAGGAGTGTTGTGCAACACGAATTGAGGCGTTTGGATTTCAGTATGGGCACAAGTACGCCAGCACACATTTGCTGAGCTGCAAACTTGCGCCAGGGCTGCGAGCTGCGAGCATTGAACAGTCAACCATCAAAGGTTGAAGGTTTAATGTTAGCTATCAGCTGTTAGCAGCCAGGATTTAGCGACCAGGTTGGCTATTAGCGGTTGGGTTTTAGCAGTTGGCCTTAAGGTCTCGCCATTAGCAGTTTGTTGATGGCTACCGGCTGAGGGCTATTGCCACTGATTTTCATTTTGCTGCTGTGATCTATGAAAGGCTTTGGTGAGCCAGCCACCAGGGCTCGACGACATGAGTACGCCTGGCATAGTTGCCGGGCTACCTATTTGCGTCAGGAACGGATGCAGCGGGGAATGGAAGGCAGGTTTTGGCCGGGACAAGGGCCTTGGCTTGAACTGTTAGGAGCTAACGGTGATGTAGCCATTTTTTCAACATTTCGATGTATGGTACCCATATACAGCAATGCATGCAATCACCTGTATTGACCTGGTGTTCTTATGCAATGGCCCCGTTCGTGAGAGCGGGGCTATTTTTTTGTCCAGTCCTTCTATGTTCATGCCTCCCACATCGCTATTTGCATTTGTTCATATTATCATGTATAGTATTTAAGATTCAATATCGTTTAGTTAAGAAAATTTATGCCAGTTACAGATCAGCTTATCCAATGCAGGGCTGTTGTATAAATCCAGATTTTGCCTTACCGCCTGCTCTTTCCACTGTATTTTGAGGGTTATCCGCATCCTGTCTAGCCCTTCTATTTTCAATCCTCCGAGGATTGCTATTTGCAGTTGTTCATACTGCCATGTAAAATATTCAGGGTTGTCTGTATTGAGTTCAGGGTTGTTTGTCATGGAGACTGTTTTAGATGAAAAGGACTGGCTTTGAACCAATCCTTTAGATATTTAAAATCTATACAGGTGACAAGTTGGACACTGCACAAGTACCCTAAGCGCTGAGCCGGGCCGGATAGCGCCAGTTAGGGGAAAAAGGGAAACATTGTTGCTTCCCTTCAATAGTTGTTAACAGTAAAAGGAGTTGACAGTAATCAACTCCTTAATAAATCTTAAACTTCAACACAATGCTACTTATTCTTTCTCATTTCTAATATGTAGGGGTCCTCTAATAGATAATATATACTGTCATTTTTTTGACCAGGAACAAAGAATCATTCGATCCGTCTGGAAATATTGCCATTGCTTTGACTGCTAATATTTGTCCTTGGTATTCGGTTTGGCCACTCATAAAATAGCTGAATGATTTTTCATTGGAGACCGGAAACTTATCAATGGTAGATCTGAAGAAACTATCGGTCAAAACCCTTTTAACGGAGTCAACACACATTGGATCTATGTATATTTTCCTGCTTTTTATAACCACTTTTTAGTAATACAGCTATTGCAAAAATTTGTTTTTCGTTCGACATAGCTGTTAGAAAAATAGCGCTATTCACGATGGTATACTCACCGTCGGTAGAGAATTGATATTTATTTCGTTGGCAGGTTAAGTAAAGAACACTTGTGAATGCTATTAAAATATAGGCCTTTTTCATTTACTATTTTTGAGGAATTTCTGATTTCGGTTTCTCATTTTCTTTTTGTATGTTATCATAAACCTTTTCCCAGCTTTTTTGCTCATATTTTGAATAGTCAATCCCTGTATACTTGCCGAATAGGGGAAACAAATTACGCATTAACAAGCTTGACACATTATCTCTTACTGTAATTACCCTGTAGAATAGTGTCTTCCATAAATTTAGTATATGTTTTGACTTCGGAATTGAATTTTGTAATTATAGATAAATAAGACGCTATCAGAAATAATGATATGACAATCAATAATCTTAAATCCCCTCTTTGTATGCCAATTCCCAAACCGATTAAACTCAACACATAAAAAAACGACAAAATGATTACACCGGTCTTAAATGGACGGATTATGATACTGATAAAAGTTTTAGCCTTACTCTTGTCCTCCCAAACTTGCCCTTTCATTATGGGGAGAAGGCTTGTTTTTCCATAGGTTAATCCATACTTCCCCATTACTATTGTAAAAGAAGTGTTTGAAATATCACCCTCCATCACTCTATTATTAATTGCTTTACTTAGGCTCAACTCCCAATCTTTTTCCTTGGTGTTTTGTTTTAGTCTATCCGAAATCTCATTCTGACCAACATCAGTTTCATAAAAGATTCGTAAAAAGGGCGTTATTTTCATTAATAATAATTTTAGTGAACTTTAGAAACCTCTCAATTTTGGTGTGTCATTTTGTGAGCTACCTGTGTCAGTGGTGCTCGTTGCTTTTTTACGAGCTCCGTTCTGCTGGAGGGGGCGTTGGGTTGTGTTGGTTTTTTTAGCCTGTTTCCCGGTCGATGGTTGATCCTCTTTTTCACTTGCTGAGGTTTACTAGGAGGCTTTTGGCTTGGCAAAGGAGTGGGAGTATTTATTGGTTGTTGGTTTACTTCAGAGGATTGATTGTTATCTATGTGGATTTTCTTTAACGCCTCTTCAACGCTTACAATGTATTGTACAAAATTTTTATTTGGTCATCAGTCATGTCCACATATTTTTTTATTTTGTCATATACATTCTGAGGAATATCCTTAATATTAAATTCTAAACCGGGTATCGGTGTTGTACTAGAATAGTCTACATGTACTTCTGCACCTCCTGGGCCGAAACTTCCTACTTTATATCCCATAGTGGTTCCTAATTTGATACCCGTTACCTGATTTGTGATTGCATCCTTTTGAACGGATGTATTTAAGTCTAATCCTAGTGATATTCCAGGTATACCCACATTCGCACCGAAATTAAATCCGTCTCCCATTATTTGATCCATGGTAGCCAGCGGGTAAATCGAGGCGGATAACCCTCCTCCTGCAAAAGCTCCGAGGCCAAGCCCCGCACTCCATGAATAAAATATTTTCACATTACCATTATAATCAATTCCTGCGCCAATATTTACGCTACCGTAATGAAGATAGCAGTAACTCTATAGCCATAGGATAGTATTGCAGATTCTAATCCATCCAGGTCAACTGCCCGAATTGGAGTGTTACTTGCAAACTGATATGGCGTCAATTCCAGATAGCTTTTAGCTATCGGGGCCGCGCTCAAAAACCTCGCCACTCAAGGTGATAAGTTGTACACTGCCGGAACAATACTAGAATTTAACCTTACTTCGTAAACCCATATTCATTTCCAAACATTCTCCCATTCTCCTTACTACAATTAATAAAAATTGTTTGAGGGGATGCTATCTTTAAAGCTTATGGTCGTTGTCTCATTACACTCACCAAACTCATCTCTGAATACCAGGTTTTGCCCCGACACCTTAGGGACATCTGTTGATCCTATATCGTAACGCCCAATAGCCTTGTCGTTTTGTCAAAGAATACCAAATAAGAGTTGGCTTGAGGTGTTTCGTTTCCGCTTAAAACGGTCTTATATAGCACCTTTAAAATATCACGGTTGCTCTTTTTTAAGCTACCAATATAAGTAATACTGTATTGCAAAATGTGTTTATCCATTACTACCTCAAATCGATATTCTTGACCAGCGTTGTCTTCGCTGATAACCAGATCCTCGATTTTATTGGTAAACTCTTGATGTACCTCCTGGTCAGCTTTAGGTGTACAAGAGATTAGAAAAATGATACAAGAAGAATACTGTTTGCTATCTTTCGCATGATGATTTATTATTAATAGTCGCTAGGGGTTGCAGCTCTTGACTCATCAACCATTTTCTTAATATACATTTCATATATGGATGGATACTTTCGATCTTTCTTTTTAATTCCGAGCGTATTTTCTACACCCCATCCGTTATAGTTTCCGGTAGCCCTAAGCCAGCCTTTGAAAACGTACCCCCTCCACTGGTGCAAGTATGCAGGGTTGGCTTGTGTGGCAGCGTACTTGTGCCCTTTACTTTAAAATCGGATCTATCAGCAATAGTTCTATAAGCCCTTTCCCACCATAATAATCTTTAGCACTGCTAAAGGTATATTCTTCCGACTTTTCTACAATCCCGGCTAATACCGGGTTACGATGTATATAATCCAACCTTTGATGTTTCCTTTCTGGGGTAGTAAGCTCTATCGGATGATTGTCCTGCTGCCACAACTGAAAACCGCTGTTATTGCTATTGGCGGTACCGGCTCTGCCCATTAACTCTAGCAACCATTCCTTGCGGCTTTCACCAGGGTGGCGCTGAATTGCGGCCCTTAACTTCTCTGAAGTATGTCGCTTCATATCCCGCATTATGTCTTCCAGCTTTTCACCATGAGAACCAATGATCAGGTGCCCATGGCTTGTCATAATACACCAGCCATACAGCTCCATACCTTTATTGGCTATGCAATGCCGCCAGCTATCCAGCATAAAATCCTTGTATTCATTGCGTACAAAGAGGTCAATCCAGTACACCAAAGCAAACGTTTCGAAATACAGTTTTCCTGATCCCCAAATTTGTATTTGGAGCTCATAGATATTGAGATTATCAATAAAAATAACAAAATCTATGTAACAAAAAGACCGCTGATATTACTGCCAGCGGTCAAGTTATTTATCCAGGCAGTACCCTGCCGCACAAGGCTAGACCCTGCATAGCGCCAGTTAGGGATCCGGGCGCCTGCTTATCAAAAGGTCGTCAAGGTTGCCCTGCCCACTGCCGTTAGCTTTTAATACTGGTTGCTATTTCGTTATCGCGCCCTTTGTATTCTAGAACGCCAAGACTTGTTTCATTAAAGTCTAAGTCATTTTCAAAAACCTTCAGAAAAGACGCAGCTAAATAATAAACTTCTTGCCCACTCGATATTTCAAATAAATGCTTGTTGTCATAGCTTAGATATTCCGTTACTGAGTTGTAGTTAGTGATTTCATTTTTATCTATTTCACTTATAGAAACACCATAAAGCATAGTATACAGCTGAATATATCTTGTACTAAAAAAACTATATCAATATTATGGGAATACGTTTCATTTTTCTGTGCCCGCAATAAAAGCTGCCCATGGCTCACATAAACATCAAATAAGGTAAAATATCTGTTGGCCAACAGTACGATCCTGCTCAATACCATCAGCAGATTGCAACTGCCAGGGCCAGCCGGACAGCCACCAACAAGAAAGCCGCTTGTTGCTATGGCTTTTAAGTAAGCCAACTGTAAGCAGACTTTTTACTGGCTGGTCTTCTTTTATCAATAGCCCGGCTTGTGCTTTTGAGACCCAGCTTAGTCAGAGGATGTTCAAGATTACACTCCTTTGTCTTACCCGCCGGTTGAAAATAAAACAGACCGACACAAAGAGCTTCGTTAACTCTATATGCTGGCCTGTTTCTTTGTACAGGTTCACCTTTTAAGTGCACCTTACAGTGTAAATCTTATTTTTCCGCGATCCGGATATCCGGATCGCTAATCGTCAACACGTTGTGAAGGTTGCCGGGCACCGATTACCCTATTACAACCTATTGAGTAATTTTTGTTCGTACATTTTCGCAATCAGCTGACTAGGTGTAATCCGTTTTCCGCTTTTATTAACCATGGTAATAACATTGCTTTTCAGTGAACCATTTAGCTCAAGAATTTCTATTTCAAAGCCCTGCTCAGATTTCAAAAAACAGAACACCGCAATTTGCTCCAAAAATACTGGTACAATGTATTCCCTTAATGATGTCATCCTGCAACATGCCAGGATTTAGCTTACTTCTGTTTGTTTTCTTGCGTGAGCAAAAATCGTCAATACGATCATTCATATTCTTAATAAAATCCTGCCCGACATCAGGTGTAACAAAATCCATCGAATGAACCATCTGGTATAACCTTTCATTGCAGAGGTAGTAATCGTAAGTATTTTCATCAGACAAAGTAAAAAACTTAATCTGCCCGAAGTCGAACAATAACTTATTGTCATCAGTTCTGTATAATACAAAAATTCGATCCTCCTTTTCATAAATCTTATCCTCCACTGTGTCCCTTCTCAATTCTTTATATAGCGCAAGTTTATCCTTTGCAATTGCTTCTTCTTTTTCGCTTAACGAGAAGACTACATGGCCGTTTGGAAGATTTATCTTTTTCATTTCTTGTGCTTTTGCAGTTGCAATATTAAATATGCAAAAATGCAACCAGTGTTTTAATTGTCGTCATATGTTGCTGGATCTGGGTCTGAAGCATCTGAGCTCTGAGTATTGGTTACTTCTTCCTTTTTAACAGGTTTATACTTGTTTACTTTCGCCATTTTTGCAACTTCCGCCACTGTAAGATTTTTGCCATTTTGATAGATGTATCCCATATTCATAGCATGGGCATCACTCACAGAAAACTCATTAGTTTCCTTATCGTACATAAGAATTGAAACTTTGATTAATATACTTCTATCCGCAGCAAACTTCAGCAAGTCATCAGATATCTTCATATCCTGTGTTACAATAAGAAATAGTTGACCAAAAGTTGCGCCATTGTCGTGTCTTTGCTTCCCTAACACTTCTATCATTCCTGACAACTGAGATCTTCTATTTTTTTGTATTGGTTGCGCCAGTGAGTTTGGCCTCGTAGAAAGTTGGAATTCTTTCAAGGGTAATTGGTCGTGGACCTTTTTTGAGTTGCGACTCCGAGTTTGCCAGCTATCGCGTCAGGACGAACATCTATCGGCTTTACGCCAGCATTTACTGTTCTTTTGTAGTCGCTCGGAAAATTGAGAAAAGTATTATGCACGACAAGTTTGTCTCCTTTATGTAATGATGTAACTACTAACTTCTCATAAAAATCCCCAACTTTCTTATTTGTACTCAAGCCCAATTGAGTTTGAGCATAATTCTTAAACCATGTACGCAAAAATGGTTCGGGATACTCCCCAAGAAAATCGACTAAATAAATAGGGCTATTTGCTCCAAAGCTAAAGGGTGAAAATTCGGGCGAATCGCCTGATCTAGGATCAACGGAGAAGAACCTGCCTAGTCTGGGATCATAAACCCTAGATCCAAAATCTACTTGCCCTCCATACCCCTTCACCTCATTGTCATTCTCCTTACCATTAAACCCAAACTTGTATTTAGCTGAACTTCCAACCGTCCTGCTCAACATCCCAAAGGGATAATAATCATTGGCCGCCAGCATTTCCGGTTCATAGTAATTGACCACGGGGATGGTAAATCCGCCTGGCAATGTCAAAGAGCCATTCGAATATACACCTATTTTCCGGTCGCTGATGGTGGTCAGCACATTGCCCAGGTGGTTGCTCAGCTCATACTGCCGGTTGCCCCGGTAAAAAGTGGTGCCCCGGTAATCCGGGTTGATCCAGGGGCCACTATTGGTTTGGGCATTGTCCACAACACTGTTTTGCGGGAACAAGCTACCCAGCCGGCTGCTGCCATACAACTGTACGTCGGCCTGCGTCAGGTACAGGCTATCCAGGTTCCCTCCTGCCGTATCCGTATTAACGGTCGTGTAGGTGCTCAACAAATTACCCTGCGCATCCCGTACATACCAGCTATACTTCAATTCCCACCGGCTACTGTCTTTGTTATAATCCTTCCATACCTTGCTGATCCGGTTGCCCTGCGCATCATACGTATACCGCGTGCGCGTAGTGGTCACCTGGTCGTATTGCGTAACATTCCGGTTGATCTCCGTGATCTTTCCATACACATTCCACTTGATGCTCGTGATCTTTTCCGCCTTATCGGCTACCAGGTTGCCAATGGAATCATAGATATAGTTGCTGTCCACCTGGTTGTCTATATCCAGTATCACATCCCAGCTATTGCCATAAGCATTATCAGCTACCTGGTCTGTTACCCGCTTCAACCTGTTGGTACCGGGATAGTATTGATAGCCCAGCTCATCCATTTTAGATGGGCCCGGGTTGATACCATACCGGTCATAGTTTTGAATATTGCCATTGGCATCGTACCCTACCTGCTCTTTGTAGGTATACACAGATTCCCAGGTACCGGTATAGCTGTTTGCGTTCTTGTCAAACCTGAAGTAATTGTCCTGCCCTTTATACCGGTTCAGCTGGTCATACCGGTAGTTCGTAGAAATACCGTTGTATGCCCCTGCGATTCAAACATGCGGATATTGTAGGCCATGCTGCTGATATTGCCATTGTACAGCGGGCGGTATTGCTGGTCTGGCAACCCGGTTCCCGCAGTCTTGTAGGCCGGGAAGGGCGTCACCCCGCATTGATGGGCTTGTAGTCACCCAGTGGAAATAATTCAGGTTAAAGCCCAGCGCATCGCGGCCCACATACTGGTTGATGTGGCCTATACGGCCATCCCCCCTATATCATGCGTAGCCGTAGCCCCCGTACTGTTCATGCCTTTCAGCCAGCCTTGCAGCGTATAGGCATAATCAATACCCTGTACCTGTTGCTGGCCGATCGTGGTGCGTGCCAGCGGCCCATGCAGGTAGTATTCATATTTGGCTTCCTTTTCCCAGGTATAGCCATCCAGGCTGGTCTGCACTTCCGTCAGCCTGTTCTCCGCATCATAAAAATACCGGTGGGTAAACTGGTCGCTGTACTGCGGCTGGTATTTTACCTGTTCACCTTGCCGCTGATCAGGTCATACTCATACACCACCTTTTTCCAGCGGTTGGCATTTTTGTTCATCAGGTTGGCCCGGCTGTCCGACCGGCCATAGTCCTGCAGCAAAGTATCTACATTACCATGGATATCATAACTGTAAAAGCTGGCATGGTTGAACGAGCTGGTAACGCCCGGTGAATCCGTATACGTCACCCCGCCGGTGGCGGGGCAGGCGTCACTCACCCGGTTGCGTACATTGGCCTGGGTTCCTTAGTGCACAGCGCTGTTTCTGTAAGCACTATTAGGTAGCCAGCTCCAGTGCTGCTATTCAGCCGCCGTTGTGTCACTCTCTTGTACGTCCGGTTCATTATTCATCTATATGTCAAAGAGCGTTTGCAAATATACAAATGTGCTGCGCTGTTAGTAATGTAAGTAGCTAAAAACAATTCAAATAATTATCAATAAGCGGTCCCCGATGCCTGAAGCAAATTTCCATTTAGAAGAAGCTCCTGTACTAAACAAGCAAGCAGTCCTTAGGCTACATGCCTGCCCCGCCAGCCATGCCCACTGCCCTGCTCCTTCCCGCCGCTGCACCTGGCCACCATCCCTTGCCTATACAGCAGCAGCAAAAAGCTGCAGCACAGCAAAGGTAGGGCGGCATCCTTGCCCGCAGAGGCCGCCAAAAGGTACGGCATAAAGCCCCTGTGCGTGTTCTGCATGGAAGCCTGCACCAGCTTCAGCAAGCCATTCAGCTGCATCCATCCACCCATTTATTCCGCTCTCCTTTTGGCTTTGCGCCCATGCCGCCCTGCTTGCTGCCCTGCAGCTTATGCTGCTCGTTTTTTTACTTAACTGTATCGTCTATGCAAGTTTATTTAGTGGCCAGTTCCAGTTGCTGCCTCGTCGGTATTGAACAGTGCCGCGCTTACATTGTCTTTCCCGCCCAGCAGGCCGCCTTCCTGCGGCAGTATGCCGGCTGCATTCTGCTGGCGGGCTGCTCCTTCAGTTCCCTGCCGCCGGTTACTATCTATGTGTACAATAAGGGCTCCTAGCCCTTGTTGATTTTGGTATTGTACCTTGTAAACATCACAAGCTTCCGTACATGAGCTACTTGCTGCTTCTTGCACATAACTGGTCAGAAGTAGCCAAATGAAGTCATCTTAGCCGGTAACGGCCGAAAGTGTACAAGTCCAGATAGAATAACCTCCCTGATTAAGTAAATTGCCCTTGATGGGAGGGAAGCTGTAGGGTAGCTGAAGGGTAGTTATAGGGTAGTCGAAGGGTAGTAATAGGGTACAAATAGCGTTCATTGATAAACAGCCTTTTTGCTTAAAACGGCAGGGTGATTCATGCACCGGTAAGCGGAAGTAAATTACCTACGGCAAATGGAATAAAATAATCCTTTTACCCCTTATGCCAGATCAACTATCAACACCCACACATCCCGGCGAAGTCTTTTGTTTTTATCCCATCGAGATCCCCATTAATAATGCAGAAGATGCATACCTTTTTATTGCCGTTGATGCAGTTTCTGCCTTTTTGTTTCAGACAGGTATGGAGCGCGCCAATGACATGCAGGCAGTATTGCGCAACATACAGTTGCTGATGGAGCAGGACCTGTTCAAACAAAGTAAGGCTGCTTCTTTTACATTGGTCTTGCACAAATGCCAACCCTACAGAGCACAAATAGAAGCCATTGTCAGTCCACACGGAGGTTGTGTTGTATTCGATGATACTTATGTGGCAGCCATTGTTACCCCGCCCATGCGGTTCCTGTTTGAACAAATGGCAAAAGGATAAGTGATAAAAATTACCCTTTATTTCCATGTAATCCCCACAACCAAAGTATTCCCGCTGTCCCTATGTCGCATCCCTTACCCGCTTCCCCGCCGGGAGGTAAGTTATCGTATCATCCCTTCATATTGCTGGCCTTTTTCTTGGGTATTCTTCCGGAACTTGTATTTAGAGCTCATAGATATTGAGATTATTAATAAAAATAACAAAATCTATGTAACAAAAGACCGCTGATATTACTACCAGCGGTCGAGCTATTTATCCAGGCACAAGTACCCTGCCGCACAAGGCTGGACCCTGCATGCGCCAGTTAGGGAGAGCGGGGCCACTTTTTTGTCGTTACCCGTCCGGATATCCTGACGCCTTATTGTAGACAGATCGTAAAGGTTGAAGTACCCTTTATCTGAGTAAATAAGTAATTGTTGTTGAGAAAAAGTCGCACCATTTCTCATTGTGAAAGCCAATCTCGCCGGGCAAGTCATTTTTTTTGAGGGCCTGATTGTAGATGGTTAATTTATCAAATAACTCCATACATCTTTCGTGGATATAACGAAAGTCCCTATAATAATATTCAAAAGCTCCGAACGTAAACAATTGGCTCATTGCATCTGCAGTAGTATCGGAAATTCTCCCATTTGTTTGAAGTTCAAATCGTATAATATCCATGCATAATAAAAAACGAAGCTCGAAATGGTAAAGAATAGGGGGCTAAAATAACTAAGAGTGTCATCTTTTTCTTTGATCAAGTTAATTACCTGATCCATCATTTTTAAATCATTTATTATCATTCTTCTGATACAGTTTTTATATTTTTTTGCAGTTCGGTGCTGAAATATTGTTTAGTTTTTGTAGATCGAATTGTTGTTTCCAAAACCGTCGTTCTCTGTGTTACTTCATAGGTTACTAATTTATAGCCCATTGCGTTTGCAAAGCCTACCGATAGCGCCCCAGCATCGGCGCCATAAGCATCTGTATAAAAATGTTTTTCTGTTTCTATAGCCCCATATGTTCTTTCGAATCTCCAGACTTTAGTCCCAGCTTCCAATACGATTTCCTTCACGGGTTTATTAAACTCTATAGTCTGCATTAAAGAGGTTATTGCGCGTTCAGACTTGCCCGTAGCCCTGAAAACCTTTAATGCAAGCTGTTTTTTAGGTCAGATTTACTTACGGTGTTGGCCACAAGCGGCTCTATAACTCCGCTGTTTGCCTGTGCTACGGTTTTAGTAGTTGTGTTAGAACTTGCAGCATTAGGAGTTGTAAGGACCGGAACTTCTAGTTCGGCATGTGGGGTTGAAGAAACCCCTGTTTGAGGTGCCTTACCCATCGTTGTACTATTACCAGGTGAAACAGGAAGTTCAGTTTCGACATGGTGTTGAAAATTCATCGGCATATACATATACTGACCTGTATAACTCCACACCCCTGCTGCCGCTGCCCATCCTAGTGCTGTTCCATTTGTTGTTTTTCACCAACCACAGGCACATGACCCATATTCATTTGATATCCAATTGATGCGTCTCGTGCAAAATCAGTTGGAGTATTATACCATTTCTTGAATTGTAGCCATTTTTCAAAAATCCAGAAGCCCGTTCTGGTTGAAGGTTCAGCGCCATCTAAATCGATTGCCTGAATTGGAGTATTTCCTGCAAACTGATAGGGAGTATACCATGGATAATTCTTCGTCAACGGATCCACACTCAAAAACTTTCCAATCCTCGGATCATATATCCGCATGCCATAATCCTGTTGATTTTGCCATCCCTTAACCTCATTGTCAGCCTCCTTGCCATTAAACCCAAACCTGTAGGAAACTCCCGTAGAGGATTGCCCCACCTTGCTTACCATCCCAAAGGGATAGTAATCATTGGCGCTCACCATGTCCGGCTCATAATAGTCTATCAAAGAACCAATACCTCCTGAAGATACACCAAATTTCTTATCGCTGATGGTGGTCAGTACATTGCCTAAATGGTTGGACAACTCATATTGCCGCCAGCCTCGCTCAAAATAGCTGCCGCTGTAGAATTGACGGCTTACAGGGCCTCCATCCACATTGCCGCCAAAGGCATACATACCCAGCCGGCTACTACCATAAATGTTTTGTTCAACCAAGTTCACACCCAGGTTTTGCAAGGTAGTCGTATCAACACTACCACTGGCCTTATAGGTTGCCACCAAATTGCCTTGTGCATCTCTCACATACCAGGTAAAGTCTTTAACGGTACTGCCGGCCTTTTCCACGACCTTGCTGATGCGGTTGCCCTGCACATCATAGCTATATGATATACGCGTAGTGTTGACTTTATCGGAGGCACTGGCACTGCGTGTTATTTCTGCAATCTTACCATATACGGTCCATTTGATATTGGTGATCTTCTCCCGTTTGTCCTGGATCAAATTCCCTATCGCATCATACACATAATTACTGCTATCCAAATGGCTATCAATATCCAAAATTATGTCCCAGCTATTGGCCCCATAACGATTGGAATCCACTTTGTCCTCTATCCTCTTTAACTGATTGCCGGCTGGGTAATACTGATAGGTGAGGTCATCCATCAGGTTATCAAACTCTCCACCCGCATTGCGGCGGTAAGTAGAGATATTGCCATTGTCATCATAACTTACCCGCTCGCGGAACATATTGGAGGATGCCAGTGATGAATAACTGTTGGTGGATGTATTAAACCCTTTGTATACATCCTGCCGCGTTAACCGGTTGAGCTGATCGTATTTGTACACATTCAACTGGGCAGGTTCGGCTCCTTCAAATCGCCGGATATAGGTAGCCATGCTGCTGACATTGCTATTGTACAAAGGCCGGTACATACTATCAGGTAAGCCACCGGTAGTAAGGGCATAATATTTGGGGAAGGGTGCTACTGTACTGTTGATGGCTGCATAATCTCCTCCAAAATAGTTGAGGTTGAAGCCCAGGGCATCGCGGGCCACATATTGATTGATATCGCCCACCTTTCCATCACCACCCATATCCTGGGTAGTTGTAGCGCCGGTACTGTTTACACCTTTCAGAAAGCCATGCAAAGTATAGGCATAGTCTATACCCTGTACCAGCTGATCGCCCAGGACGGTACGGGCCAGTGGCCCATGCCGGTAATATTCATAACGGGCATCTTTTTCCCATACCAGGCTGTCATTGCTGGTCTCGACTAAAATAAGCCTGTTCTCCGCATCATAGCTATACCGGTGCAGCCACATATCGTTCCAGCCATTCTGGTACATCATTATATTCACCTTGCCGCTCAGGTCGTATTGGTAAGCAAACTTCTTACGGGCATTCCCGTTCCTGTTCATCATATTGTAGGTTGCCAGGGTACCGCAGGTACCGCAGCCATAATCCTGCAACAGGGTGTCCACATTACCCAATATATCATAGGTATAAAAAGTAGCCTGGTTGTAGGCAGAAGGGTTACTGTTTTCAGTATAGGTTACATAACTCACCCGGTTGCGCATGTTCCTTTGTGCTATTACGGTACTGGGGTCAATCACTCCTACAAAGCCGCTGTAGGGCTGGTCATAAATTGTTTGTGTGATCTGTTCCCTCCTGTTATTGAGTGCTAATAACCAATTGTCGAGCAAGGTCGGATTCCGGCTCAGGGCATTGGTCATTATACCGTTGGAACTGGTATTTTTAACTGCCCAACTTCGGTAATACGGCCAAGCGGATCATATTTTGTGTAGCTGTACAGCTTGTCCTGGTCATTGCTGCTGCCTACCGCTTTTTGTTTGGCATTTTGAGATACAGCCAACCTTCCCAGTCTATCGTACCAGAAATTGGTAAGGCCGCCATCGGGCGATCGCTGCGCCACCACCTGGTTCAGTGTATTGTACCGGTAATCGGTGAGCAATCCATGGTTGGGTTTTAATACCTGCCGGTTGCGACGGGCGGTTTTTACTGAATCGCTGTAGCTGGCCGCCCAGGCAAATTTGCTTACATCCACTCCTGCCGGCGGAATAGTCTTCACCAGGTTACCCACCTGATCATAGTAATACAGGGTATAATGGTATTCACTGATGGGCTGATCTACTGTAAAGCTCTCCCTGTACCGGGCATTGAGGCATTTGGCCAGGTAACGGTTGTCGAAACTATTGATCAGCGAATCGCGGTAGGCTTCATACAACAGGGTTCCTTTGGATACGGCAAACAAATTAGCGTCATCACAAGGCGAATGCTGGTGCAGCGCCACCGGCGGGAATACTGGTTCTGTACGACCGCAAAGAGTAAGGGGTGTTTCATATTCGGGACAATCGCCCAGTTGGATGCCACAGGTACTACTGTAAATAGCCTGTATTTGGCTATAGGTATAATTATTCCCTGTACGTTGGTTGAAATGGCTTACAAAACCCGGTTGGCAGCCCAGGCACTCTGTGGCTGGTACCGGGCGGGCCAAATGATAAGGATCTTCAAATTCCTCTTTATACAAATACCTGCCCGAGGTATCATAGATCCTGATATAGTCTATCTCCCCGGTTTGGGCAAACTGTTTGATGGTCCATCGGTGGATCCTTGTCATCGGGGCATCCAACACACGGGTATTAACCAGCATGGAGTCTATGTAAAAGCTGAAGTTGCGTCCCCTGAACTGCAGCCTGATCCTGCGCCACACATCCATGGGCAGGTGCGGTACATTCTCTTCTATACATTGTTTTTTTGAATCGTTTTGATGGATGCAAATGGCAGCTCCCTTTAGTGGGATTAAGTTTGAGGGAAACCAGCAAAGCACCCGACGTATTGCTATCCGATCCCAGTTCAATCCACCATGAATCCTGAAAGGCATTCGTGATCACCTCATTATCGGGTAGCCTCATCCGTATATCAAAAGTGAAACCTGCGGCATCCAGGCAAATAGTATCCCGGATCCGGTCAAAATCAACATCATTGTAAGGATGAACATTCGGCAACGTATCGGTATAATAATTGGGCAATTTCCAGATACCATTCCTGATGGTTTCACCCAGGGGCACACCTGCTGTATAATTCCATCCGCCAAAATCAACTTTCCAGTTGGTGGTATCAGCGCCGCTGGCATCCAGGTGGGGTATGCCGCCATATTTTTTATATTCGTTGAGGATATTTTGCAAGGAATCACACACCACGGTGCTGCCTCCACCTGTGCAGGCACAGGTATTGGTTACACCTACCGGATCTGTACCCGTGTAGGATATTTGGTTCGCAGCAAGCCATACCGGGTCTAGCATATCTTTGAGTGGAGAACTACCCAGGTAGCCGTCATTTTGCAGGGCTTTATCGACAATGGATAAGTCCTGGATGCTTTGTGTACAGGTATCCTTGCTGCGCAGGAGGTAATACCCCATCAGGTTGGCCTGAGGTGTTAAGCGGGTATTGAGATTGGCAGCGATCTGGGCCGGTGTGCGGGCAATATTCCACACTCACTTCATCTATCCAGCCGTTGAAAGCAGCTGGGGTATAAGATGCTACTTCAGTGGCTGAATCATATCCAATGTACCAGGGTCCATTGGTGGAAATATTACGCTGAGAAGGTGGTGTAGTTACAGGTCCTGTACAAACAATGGAATAGGATAATTTAATGCCATCAATATACATTCCTAAGGAATCGCCCTGCCTGGAAACCGCTACATGATGGGGCTTACCATCAAATACATTGATGCCGCCGGTGCTGGTGGTTTGATAATTGTAACAACCTTCCAGGTTGATCAAAAGTTTGCCATCGTTTTGCATGAGAAAGCTAAAGCCATTGCTAAGGGACCCGTTGGTATAAGTTCTATTGGACATGATCTCATTAAACGGGCTATGGGTCTTGGGCTTCATTCTTACCTCAAATGTAAAATCGCCGGTACCCAACTTGAGGCGATTATTGCGTACGGGAATGGTAACCCTGCGTTTACCGGCCATACCATTAAATGACAGGGCCTGGTTGCAATATTTATCGGAGGTATTCGTACAGGAATTAATGAAATCGAGGTATTCGGCTGTCTTTTTACCAAATCCCAGATGGGTGTTCATATACCTTTCAAACAGGTTATTGTACACCCGCTGCAGGCTATCAACATCATCATAGGTAGGAATGGCTATTGGAAACTCTTGTTTGTAACTGGCGTACAAAGGATCCACCATTTCGCAGGTTGCACATACTTCTTTTCCTCCACCACATTGAAGAACTGGTGGCAGACTTAGCGGCTCCTTCAAAAGCTGCAATTAATAGTGCCATCACACACTTTGCGCAGCGTGTCCAGTACCCCTTCGTAGATCCTGGTGTTGGTAGTACGATAGATATAATCGGAAAAACTGGCATCCCTGGCTGCTACCTGGTATTGGCTATATAAATTGCCGATGGTAGCGCATTCGCAGCTATCGGGTTTTTGCATGATGGGTTTATCATACAGGATGGGCTGGTTTTCATAAGGCCTTGGTGCAGTAAGCAGGTATACATTACAAGTAGTATTGTAATTGCTGCCCGCATAGGCTTTTAAGACCTGCTCAAAACTTCTGTCGAGGTTGGTGCTGGCAGGTTTTACGGTGCTGGCGCCGAATAGATGAGCTTCGTCACCACCTTCTTTACACACCTGTATCAGCCTGTTGATTATAGCTGCGGAGTCGCTTTGGCTAAAACTGCATGGTTTCAGCTCCTGCCACCATTGCATGGCATAGGCGCGGCAATTGTCCAAGATAAAGGAATTGATGCTGTCTTTCCCCTCAGCTTCATCGTCGACTAATCCACTCAACTGGCCTGCCGCTGCCATAGCGGGACTCATAAAGGTAACAGCATGGCCGGAAGCAAAAAGGCGTGCATAGTATCCTGGATCATTTTTTATTCCTTCAGCGTAAGCATTTAGCTGGGCATCGATGATCTCCCGTTTCTTTTGCAGGTAAATTTCCCTGAAATAGCGCCAGGCAATATCCAGTTCGCCTGAACAGGAAGCATCCATGGAGAATGCCTGGTTGATATTAGAATAAGATTGCCGGCAAGCTTCATCTTTATCCGGACAATGGGCCATGATGGTGGCAAAAGACCAGGCATTGATATTGGGTTCCGACTGCAGTTTGACCGCATTGAACAGGGAATCCTGCATAGCTGCTTTTGCAGAAGTAAGGAGACTAGTAAACAAGGGATCAGCCTGAAGGGGTTGATGTGTATATTTTGCGTTGGCAGGCAGGCCGGTAAAGTTGGCCGGGTTGAGGTAACCCTTAGCAATAGCCTCCTGATAAGTTTCGGTATTTTCAAAGCGCAGATCCCACTCATGGCTGGCTTTCCATTGTTCAAAAGCTGCAGTTTGGGGTATTCGGGATGCAGGGTAAGTAATGTATTGGCCCATGACTTTTTGAATTCGCGTGAAAAATCAACTACACTCAGTCCCTGGGGGTTCAATGGATCATTGAATCCATTTCCATCGAGGTAGGACAGATTTTGGTAAGGTCGTTTGCCGCTCGCATCGGCCAAAAATATTGAATATCCATCCGTTGTTTTTCCGGATCAGCATATTGACCATCAGGGGCGGTAACATCGGCCAGCATCTGATCCCGATAGCTTTTATCCAGACTTCTGCCTATGCATAACTCTTCGCAATCTGCTGACAATTTTTGCCAGGCCAGAAGGGCTGCAGGCCTATATGCGGCTGAGTCACTCACTGCGATACCCATTTGTTGCATATAGTTGGGACGGAAGGTTGCCCAGGTGCCGAGGGCAGTACTGCAGGAAGCGCAGGTTGGTTGGCATTGGATGTTGAGGCTTGCTTTCTGCTCGGCAATGAATTGATCCAATGTTTTGCAGGTATTGCGACGCAGGAAAATGTCGCGGTAGGTATCCATTGCTTTTTTGCGGATGGTCAATTTCTTAGCAACCAGGTAGTTTCCTTCACGCAGGTAGACAGACTGGTCTACACCAGGGAATGGTGTATTCGCATTACAGGTGGTATCAACGGTAAGGTTACTGGCTGTAATCTTATACGGAATCCCGCCGGGTAGTGTAGAATTGTTACATTCATCGGTAATGGTAATTTCAAGGTCATAGCTGCAATCGTAGCAAATGGAGGTATCCTTGCAATCCTTAATGCTAATGCTATCGGGTAATAAAGAATACTTGAAACGATGGTCGCCTGCCTTCGTTACCACCAGTCCTTTATTGATTCTATACTGGTGCCATTGATAATATTGGTGGTACTATCAATCAGCTTTTTAGTAAAATAGAAGGATTTGCTGGAAGCCAGGGTATCCATTTTGGTGACCGGTTTGCCCGCCAGTGCTGTGGCAATGGTACGGCCATGCATGTCAACATAACTGATGCTATACTGACCATTGGCATCGCGCACCATGTTCTTAAAATAATGAGAGGCGTTGCCCACCTCGGTTCCGAAGAGCACATCCAGCTCTTCCTGGTCGGCGGCACTGTAAAAGTAGCGTGCAGCCCTGCCGGAATCAATCTGAAAATCGGCGCCTACCCCACTTTGCAGACTTACACGGCTTGTATTGTCGGGTGTATACCTTGTTTCGGCAAAGGGATACCCTTTGGCATCGGGTATGTATTTATGAAAACTGGTATTAACCAGCGGATTGGCAGGCGAATAATATCTGGACGCTCCACTCAGGGTTCCCATGGCTGGCGCTCCCTGCTTGCAATAGCAAGAGTCGGCCAGTAATCCATCGTACCGGTCCTTATCGTATTCAGCTCCGTTGACAGGCAAGTTAAAATTGGGTGTGTATTTTATGAGGCTGCTGAGGGAGGGTGATGGCAATACCTGTATAGCGGGGCGCCCCTGGTAATCGTACAAGGTTTCCGCAACAAGGGTGGTATCGGTTGTATTGTCTTTGGTTACTGTTTGGCGATTGCGTAATGACCCATCAAAATATTGAACTACGACCTTTCGTTTGCCTTCTTCTGCAAAGCTGGTAGAGGCCTGCCAGTTTAATTTATTCTCATGGCCCGTAAAGGAATAGTCGCCCAGGCTCGTGCTCCAGATGGATTCAATACGTTGATTGTTTGCCTTGGTTTGCACGGCCCTGACCCGGTAAAAAAAGATGGCCGCTGCCATCATACAGAAGGGGTATGAAATAACGGCTTTGGGTGATGCTTACTCTTGTAGCGTTAAACTTAAAGATCTTTAAAGCATCAAAATTAGCTGTGCTGCCTGGCATGTAATAATTGGCAATTGCGGAATCATCTATATAGGTCCATTCGAGGTCGTATTCATCGGCTGCCCGTTGGCTGCTCCAAGATACATCCAGCTCTCCCTTATCAGTATTGTACGCAGGGGCATAGAGTGAGGAAACCGCATTATTGGTACAGTCGAAGGCATACTCGCGCGTTACAAATAGCTCATTCTCCAGCATCAATGAATTCTCCACATTCGCCAGGTTGCCGCTAATCACCGTCATACTGGTAATTTTCACCTGCGCCTGGTGCCCCCGGTAAAAGTGTACACCGCCTTTGGCGTATAGCGGCCACTCTTATAACTCTTGATATTGAGGGAAATGATGCCGGTGGAATCGGATACGGGACTGCTGCCTACGTTACGGATAAAATACACTTTGAAGTTTACGGTAATATCAAAGGTGTCCGGCAGTTTAAGATTGGCAAACTCATTGACCTTAAAGGTAACGAGGTTACGCACTTTAAAGGTTGTTTGCAGTGGCTTTAAGGTTGCATTAAAGTAAACGGTATCCTTTACCAAATTGAAGGAGTCTTTACGCAGCTGATTACCTTTGAGTGGCATTGCTGCATAGGGCTCATTGCTGGCAAAGGCCATCCCTGGTAAAGATAAACCGGCGATCAGCAACAGGCTAAAAACTATAATATTTTGTAAGCGTTTCATGCTAGTATATTTATTAGTATGCACTGACATCAACGATTTCGTAGGTGGAATAGGCTGGCGTCAGCACATAGACCCCATTAATACGTGTATAGTATTGGTCGGTCGGATAGGTTCCGCCAGAACAATTCGTTCCATAGCCACCAATAAATTGAATCACTACTTTATCATAAGCGCTTGTGCCGCTTCCGTTCTCCAATTTTCTGACACAGGTTACCTTTTGGGGTTTAATGTAGCTGTATCATAACTTAAGCTATAAGAAAGGTAGGGGGACTCGGGCTTGAACGCCGCTTTAATGACCTTAAATCCCAAAGAGTCGATAGCATACATTCGCTCAATATTGTCCTCTACAAACTGAGGATCTAACAGGTCTAATTGGAAAAAGCCTGCATCACGCTGATGCGCTTATTTATAACGATTAGTTTCGTGCTGTCTTCAACAACAATATGCTCCCCGTCATTTTGAATATGGATTTCGCCTTTATAAGTAGGAGGGGCGCCGGGATTAGGATACATTCTTGTATAAGCAAGTTTGAAGTTGGAGTTGTAAGCTGAATACGTTGCTATGTAGGTAGAGTCCCTGATCAGTAACCCGGAAGAATCGACATATTCTCTAAAGTAGGAGATCCAATCAAAAACGCAGTTGTTATCAAGCACGGATTTCAGGTCCTTTAGGGATTCATTGGCATCTGAAGTATCTACCCGCATATTGTCCGGAGCTGCTAACGCGCTGTTGAGACAGGCGGCCAGCATGATCAACAGGCTAAGTTTTAATATTATTTGTTTCATATACTCAGTTAGTTATTTGATTTTTGGATGGCGCTCCTGGTTTCCTTGATGGTTTTTATTCCCCGCTCTGTTTCTTTTTAACCCGGATGAGGGTTCCCTCATCATCATATTCATAGAAAGTAGCGTGGTTGTTCTCATCCAGCTCGGCCATCAACCGCAGGTTGATCGGGTCATAGGCAAAGGACTTCATATTGCTGTTGAACGGATGCATGCGCAGGTCATCAAAATAAGCCGCAGTAGAAGTTGCTGTTTCCAGGAATACATTCATTTCTGTAACATTTGCCGGAATATCCACTACTTCTTCTATGCGCTGCCATCCTTCAATAATATTTCCTTTGGGCTTTAAGGTGTAGGTAACGCCGCTGCCATTGTTGAACGTAAGGCGAACTCTTCCGCTGTTGTAACTGCTTCCGGCAGGACAGGGTATCTCTTCTTTTACCCAGGCGCTGAATACCATTTTACTTCCCTGCAAGGGAGAGAACTTGTTGTGAATGGCGTTGACTGGTACCGGGCTCCTGAACTTAACGCACCAGGTGGTATCGTTGACCACAGAGCCGTTGGCTTGTGCCGCCGTCTGGTACAGGCAACTGGCAGGAATGGGTACCTGTAAACCAACATAGCCGTTACCCCATGTAAGGTCAATGCCCCCATCACCATCCCCGTTTTTCATCAACACTTCTATATCATAGAGCTGTCCGGCGTTGAGTCGCATAAAAGGCGAGAACCGGGTTACAGGCCCCACGCCCGTATAACTTATAATGGTAACGCCTCCGATCTTCAGGGTAATTTCATCGTCCACTGTTACCTTGAAGGTATAGTTGCCGCTATATTGGGGTTGTAATTTACCTGTCCATTTTACGGCGAAATATTCTTTGGCACATATCTGCGATGGCCCCTGCCCCCGTTTCCAGGAGTCCTTGGGCAAGGTGATAGCAGTTGTGGGAGACCATTCAATGGTAGAACCTGTAATATTGTGCCCTACGCAGGGATTGATATTCAATGCGGGGCGTGCCCTGTATATACCATACTGGGTAAGCAGGCCATTTCCTTTAGGAGTGACCGTTTGCGTAACAAGCGGCAGGGAATCTACTTTTAAGGAGATACGGGTAGAAGCAGTATCAGCCTGACTGGTAGCGATGGGCACTTTGGTTACTGTACTATTGGAGCCGTATACTTTATAGCTATACCGGCCGGTATGGCTCATGTAGTCTGTTCGGCCTGCCACGGTATAATCGGCCAGTTTTATCCAGCCATTGTCGTCGCAGGTAGCGCAAGGACTGGTTTTATAATCCCTGTCCTCAAATCCATCAAAGGTAATTTCCCGGTGCCGGCTGTTTTGCGCTACTGCTACCGGCAAGGTTTTATTGTATCCATATAAGCCGGCATTGTAGCGGTTGAGGGGATCAACGTTTTCCATTTCAACGCCCTTACCGTTGACGAGGGTGGTCTTACTATTCCATACCCAACGGGTGGAATCAGGAACGAGCTTCATGAACCCCGATTGTAATGCCCAGAAAGGAACAAACCCTTTAATGGCCCCATCGGTCCGGATATTTGTAGCTGCTGCAAAATCGGATTGTTTTCTGCCGGCATAATAGGTAAAGGAAGTATCTATGCGCCAATTGCCCAATATGCCATAGCGGTAGGGATTCAGTGTATCATTGTTGACGACTTCGAGCGGCATACTTTGTACCGTACCTCATTAGGCACGAGATAGGAAACCTGTATAGTTACGGGACAAGGATTGGCGCAAGGGATGATCGGATTGCACACTCTTGATACGTTATCGACGCCATAAAAACTCATGAACCGAACTGTTTTATTGCCACTACCGATGCGGGCTTCTGTATTCAGTTTTAAGACCAGGTTGCGGTATTCGGGCGCCAGTGACTGCATGCTTTGTATGATGGAAGTCACATCTATGTTCCCATAATTTTCGCAAGAGTTGATGTAGCCTCTGGTTGGAAGCGCTGCAGTGGGGCCGGCAGCATTATTAAGGCTGGTCTCGTTGGCCCAGGGCACCTGTTCGCTTCCATAAAATGGATACGGATACCGGAATAGTACGCCAGCTGTATATTCTCCTATTCCTTCATAAGAATAATTCAGGGAATTCCAGGGGCTATGTCCCCACATATTCAAGGGAGGGCTTCCATAAAAATTCATTTTAGCGCTTTGGATAATGGCGCCATCGGGAATACCTTCCCATTTCAGTTTAAGCAATGCCCTGGTACGGAACTCATCATTGCCATAGCGCTGGTAGCTGGCAACCAGTCTGTTAAAGTTATAATCTGTTACATTGGTAAGCTGTCCGTTGCCACTCCTATGCTGGCGTAGCAAAACCGGCGTGATCCTTATACCGCCTTTAATGCCTTGTGTATATTCAATAGCAATGCTATCATACTCCTTCCAAACATTGTCTATTTTCCACATGTCTTTAAAACGTGCTGCACTGGCGGCTATCACTTCGGTTGTAGAATCAATCACAATGCGGTCTTTTCCTGCCACGTTTTTAATGGGGTTTACCATGGTGGTTACTGTCCCCAGGGGCGCTGCTGATAAATTGCGTTTACCGGAGCGAATGATCTTCAGTGTCTCAATATCTCCATTATAAGGGCGGCCTTCAAAATCTATAAAATTGATGCCTTTGTGCTGTTGAATACCTCTGCCGGCATCGATGGCCCATAATCTGTTGGGCTTGAGTTCATCTTTATAGGTATAGAAAAAGGGCGAACAGCTATCGGTTACAGTTGAATTTCGTTGGTCGCGGGCTGATACCAGTATTTCATCACCACTTTCAAAATAACGGTCGGCATTGAACCTTGTGCCATCGGTATTGAGCATAATTCCCTGGCGTACTATTTTCTTAACCAGTGTAACGCCTATATTTTTATAGGCAGGTCCCATACCGCTGTAAGCCCAATGTGCCGGATAGTTAAAGTTGTACAGCGGATCATCAAATTCATTGTTGGTTTGGTTGAGTAGGGCCTGTCCTGTTTCGGCATCGTATACCAGGTCGCGGGTAGTGACCCTGCTTCCTTTTTCAATATGCAGCACACTGTCCAATATACCATACCGGTTTACCACCTTGGTAACAGCTACTGACCTGTATTGATTGGTTTCCATGGTTGGTAAGGGGATCATTGGCAACCAGAAAATAGGTGGCCAGGTATGTACGAAATCAAGGTTGGCTTCCAGGTTGATACCGGTGGTTGTAGAAACCTGCTCCCTCAGATCAATCATCAATTCTACTTCCTTGCCTATTTCCGCATTGTGGCGGATAACGCCATTAGCAGAGTCAATTACACTTACCTTATTGGATAATTTTTGCCGCAAAGCAGCATTGTTTTCCAGTTTATAGTAATTATAGGTATAACTGATATAGTGAGCTGTGTCGGTTTGGGCGTAGGAAGCCTGTGATCTTAGCTTCCCGTGCATATCATTCAGCTCCACCTTGAAGCCCTGGGATAACGTGACATTATTCCGGGCATTGAATTTTAATGCATTGGCGATGGGTGGATTGAATGTTTTCTTGCTTTCATCGTCCAGGGAGTAAATTCAACGATAGACGGAAACTCCCTGGCGGTGTAAAACTCAGTTACATCAAATCCGTTGGCCGATTTCTTTGTTTTATGAATGGTTTGCACTTTCACCCGGCTATAACCAATCATGGGCGCCGGGAAAAAGTCTCCGCAAAAGGTTCTTCTGTATACACATAATCTACAGGCGCCAGGGCCCCTACTTTTTCGGTATATACTTTATGCGGAACGCGGAAGGGGTTTTCATCATTGCCCACAGCCGGTTCATAAACAGCCACCCCACTACTAACAGTGACAGGTGCACCATCCACATCAATAGAAGTTGTATAGGAATAATCCTGTCCATAGGTAGCTTCTACCTGTTGTCCGGAGGTCATGCTGTTCCAGTTGTCTTTTACTTCTACCCTTTTTACACGGAGACCGCCACCGAACTTTTTATATACCGGATTGTTGAGCCGCACAAACGATTTGTCCAGTACTACATTATTTATCCAATTGCCTTTACGGGCGTTGTTGGGGAAACCACTTACTGTATTGCTAATATTTCCAGCCACAGAGGCCAGCATGCCCAATACATTCTTAAGACTGAAGTTGTCACCCGGTTCGGAATAAGGATAAGCCTTACTGGGAAGGTTAAGGCGCAGGAACTGGACGGCTGCCGTGGCCATGGGGCTCTTGTTACCGTCCAGTGCTTTTACTTTTATCCAGATCATCTTGTTTCCGGATCCGGCTTTCACATCATAGTCTTCGATATCTGCATAGCAGGGAACCACCTCATATCCTTTACCCCATATATCATCCGGCATATTGACCGCCAGTTTAAAGAAAAGCTGGCTCACACCTTCCAGGTATTTGCGTTTGATATCGGCTTTATCCGCAACAGCCTCTGATACATTGGCCAATACATAGAGGTAGTCGTTGGAAGTAGCGCCCGGCTGGTGCAGGTTGTTACTACCTGTGGCACCTGAGCTGGCAGCAAACCCAGCTCCTGCCAGGGAGAAAAACTGCATGGCTCTTTGTCCTGCACGTAGGCATAATCATCGCTTTCATAAGTAACTTTTATTTTACCACCAGAGGGTAACTTAATCTCTGATAACGTCCAGGGAGCTGCATTGGCGGCTGCACTGTCGGCATTCCATTGAGTGCCTTCCTGCAATGCATAGGCATAATCGGCATTGGTGAGTGGCTTACCGCTACCCGGATTTTTTGCCGGGTTCTTGTAGCTGCCCCAACGGTCGGTAGCGCCGCTTTGGTAATCGGGGTTTTTAGGATGGTAAGTAAAAACATAAGGGTTTAAAGCTCCTTTGTTGTTTTTATTATAGGTAAACCACACTTTCTTCAGGGTAAGCTTGCCGGAATCGTTTAATGATCCTGGATTTTTTTACACAGCTCGTAGCTGTATTCAAAATGTACAGATTTAATGGGTTTGGCATTGGCAGGGCCATTCTTTGTATAATCGGCCTTTGCATAGAGGTTGATCTGTTTCAGGCGGTATAATTTCTGTGCAGCATCCTGGCCTCCATCTTTGGACAGTACGCCATAACCATCGAGCCTGGGTGTGGCGGTTTCCAATACAAAAGTGGCAATCATGGTTTTGGACTCTACGGAGTTGAGGTACCATATCTCTTTTTCGCCATAGGTATAGCTTCCGCGTTCATCGCGGTTATCGGTTTTGAGGCCTTCGTTATAAGCCGCCTTGTTTTGCTGGTAAGGGGCCCGCCATTTGTAAGGGGCATTGCTGTTGTAGACCTGGCTATAATTGAATTTTACAGCATCTCCATTATCATCTTCGGAAACACCATCGCCGGTAAGATCAGCATAGTCAGGCGATACAATGGCCGATAACAAGAACGAATGCGCATAAGCGGGCATTTCTTCCCTGTTGAAATAGCCATCTTTACCCCGGCTGTTGTCAACCGAATTGTCGCTGCCAGTATAGCCCACCAAACCTGTAGTAGTACTACCTGTATCGGTAGACATGGTTACTTCTTCCTGGCGGGTATTGTATACGGGGATACCATAAACATAGCGCCTGCCATCGCCATTGAGCACGGTTATTTCTGACAGGTGGTTGGGCTGTCTTTTGTTGTCAATTCTTTCGAGGGTATTATAATTAATACCACAGTAGTTGTTGGGAAATACGTTGACGGGATAATACTTAATGACCTTATCCATGCCCACGATAGCGGCTTCGCGGGCGGTGAGGTAGGAGATCACCTGTGTTCTTTTATCCCGTTCCTTTCGTACGGTATTACCTGTTAAGAGGACTTTTCTGTCCATCCGGGCGGCATTGAAAACGGAGAGTGTACGGGTAGCAAAGTAAGAAGGAAGCTGCTGTTTGTCGAGTGGAGAGAGGTCAACCCGGACCAGGCTATCGCCTCCAATGGCATTGAGAAAACCGGAATTGATGACGGTCTTTTCTCCCGGGTTTTTAAAATATACATTTTCGAATACGGTATCCTGCTGCCTGAATGCAGTTACATCCTTCAGCGTATTTTCAGACAGCCATGGGCCAGTGGAGGTGGTTGAATTGCTATTGATAAAATCAATGCCTCCATGCACAACAGTACCCAATCCAATATCGACCGATAGGCGGTCGCTGTTGCTTTTTGTGGCCATGGTATGATCATGGATAAAACCAATATCGCCCCGATAGGGTCTGAACATACCTCCTGTACCTTCTCCGGTTATAGAATAGGTATCATAAGTATATATGGGTACTGCTATATGGGGCGTTTGTTGGTTAAATGCCACGTCCTTTTCGCGGTTAAAGTCCAGCAATACGTTCTTGTTGGCGCCTCCTTTTTCATAATTGAGGTATCCATAGGCCGGAATTTTGACGGTGCGGTCGTCGGTAGCTATTTTCTGGGTAGAGCTATAGCCACGTATATAACCATTTGGGTGCAATGCCCAATGTTCGGACCCCACTTTGGCTGTAAAAGATACCTGGGAGGAGGTGTAAGGCACTAAAATGGTAGGAGTATAAGAAGGCTTTGAGAAGGATATATAAGAGGGAATGGCCACCCCAATGCTATAGTTTTGTGAATGATAGCTGGCCACATGCTGCTTGACTTGTCCTGTGATCTGCAGGTCTTGTATTCCCGAGCGGGAATTGTAATTGGTGCCAATGGTCAGTTCGCCCCTGGTCTTGCCTTCATTTTTGCTAAGGTGGTAACCAAAGGAAGGGCTTACATCGAGGCCATTCTGCGAGTTATTGGTGATGGATAAAGCACTGGTGAGGCCACCCGCAGCGCCAAGGCCAGAATTGATGCTCACATTGAGGCCGGTTTCAGTACCCCACCCTTTATAGGTATTGTGAAAAACGCCTAAGGAAATACCCACTGTTCCCGGACGTCCCTTCACGGGGTCGGGCTTACCGGCAACCTGGGAAAACTGGCTTTTACCCAATAATTCAATATTACCGCCAACGGTGATACCCACGGTTTTATTGGGTTTCATGCTGATGGTTTTGGTTACGGCATCTTCTCCGCCCTGGAAGTCATCGGGCAATCCGCGCATGTTTCGGGTGATCGTGCCGGGGTTGATATTCCACCCGAGGCCCACCCAACTGGCCTCCTGGTCCATTGATATGCCACTTCCATAGCTTAGGTTGACCGGATAGCCACCTACATCGAGTAGGGGAATATTATAGGAGAAATCGCCGGTGAAGAGGTCTACCATATTACTGGCGTTGACGGACTGGAAGCTTTGCATTTCGGGTTGGGTAGGTCCGGTGGTAAATTTTTGCTTCGCTGAGCCGGGTCCTCTCTTCTCCACTGACCCGGCAGGGGCTGGCATGGGTGCAGGTAAATTGTGCAGTTTATTAAGTGGCAGAGGCATAGCAAGACCACTTTTAATTGGAAGACCTGCACCGGCCATTGGCCGGAAGGCAGGAGCATGAATAACGGGCCGGCTTACTGCGGCCCTTGCCATCACGGGGGTAATGATCAACTCCAGGTAAAAGAGTCCTGCCAAAAACCAGGCAATGGACTTTTGATAACGCGCAAGGGTAACTAACATGCAAATGATATTTTAGTCGTGAATCGTCTTTTATTAATTGGCTGGTTGAAAACAGCGAATGGTAAACAGTTAGGGAGTCCTGTATTCAAATTTCAGGTACCATTTTTCTCTCCGTGCATTGATCAATTCCAGCAGGTACATATGCTTGTTTTTCATGTCATTGTTTTGACGTAAATCCATCTGCTGAAAGTTCTGACCGAATTGTACGGGTATTTTGGTGGAATCCAGCTGTACCTGTTTACGGCCGGCATCGCTGATATCGACAATGCTCACTTCTACATGCGGTTCATTCAACTCATGGAGGTATTCAAAGCGCAGTATGCCGTTGCTGATCACATAAGCCGCCTCTTCGGTACGGGTTAATTTTGAAAAATAGGGACCACCGACTATATTGATATTGCTGTCAACACCAAACTGTTTTACCCTAAAGCTCCATACCTCACTATTGGCAATAGGCGCCATGTTGTTCTTGGCGGTTATGCGCCAGGCATACAGCTTGCTGCTGTCCAGTTCGGGCGATGAAAGGGGATACTGAAAATTGGTGAATGAAATATTTTGCCTGCTCAGCAGGGGTACATTTTGCTGGATGGCATCGGCCGGACTTTGGGTTGCCTGTACTTCTACCAGTGTCCAGTCGTACAGCAGGCCGGTCAGCGTACTGAATGGCGAAGGAGGTATCCAGGCAAAAAGGGCCGGGTAATGGTTACCTGTTCTTCATCCATCGGTATCATCAGCTGGGGCGGGCTGACCGGTTCTATCTCGATCGTTTCACACTCCTCGCCCAGCCTGTCTACCGCATCACTTTCTATGCGGATAGCTGTATAACAAATATTGAACAACCCAATGGGTAAAAAGCCTTCGGGTGAAGGATCTACTGCATAGCCCGCACTGCCCGGATTGTAGGTAATGGGTATCACATCACTTAGCTGTACCTGCTTTAGCCCCTGGGCAGGTGGATCAGTTTGGAAGTGCCCGTCAATACCCGCTGGTTGGTGGCCACATCTGTCATTATCATTTCAATACGCACCTGCATATCCTGCTGCGACGTATTGATCAGCGATAAGTTCCACAACTGTGGTTTGATGGTCAGGCCCAATGGCGGTAACTGCAGGTTGAGCACTACCTGTGTGTTACCGCTTAGGCCCAGTGCAATCAATGCCGTGAATAAAAATATCTTTCTCATAAGTCTTATTTCGTAATTCATTATTGCCTCTTCCTCCATCTGCGCAATCCTTCTCATCTGCGTAATCTGCGTTCCCGCTGCGTAACCTGCGATTAAAAACTCTTCTCCCCCTGGCGCAAGGAACTGTCATCCAAATTTTATTTGTTTGCACCCTGGCGAAAGGTGGGTCGCTCTGCAGACTGGCAAATGCAGCGTTGTAGAGCGGCTCACCTTCATCAGGAAAGAGGTGACACCTTTCCCTTACCACGAAAACGAAAAGGTGTCACCTCTTAGCCCCTGGCGCAAGTAGGCAGCCAGGCCCCGTGTACCGGCGTACTTGTGCCCTTCCTGCAATCCTTCTTTGCTGCGTAATCTGCGTTCCCGCTGCGTAACCTGCGATTAAAAGCTCTTCACAAACTGCACCGTCGCCATTTCATTTTGTATCAACCCTTTATTGAATCCAGGCAAATAACCCGATTCATAACTAAGCGTAATAAAATCCTGTTTGTATACCCTCAGGTTGACATTTACATACCCCCTGTTTTTACCAGTTGATCATTCAGTGCATTGATCTTTACCCCAAACCCGGCTGATCCCAATTGCCTCAGGTTCCATTGTATCCCTTCGTCCATCACCACCAGGCGGTAACTGGAATTCTTTGTATATGAAATAGCTACCTGCGTGGTAAACTTGTTGAAGTAGAATTGCTGCGCCCAGAATACATGGGTGGCATTGAAGTACACAAAACCTGTATCCCGGCCGCTATTGTAAAATTTGTTGAGTACCAGCGTAGAGGCCGTACGCAGGGTACCTATATGATAAGTATGGTAAGCGCTGCCATTCAATACCTGGAACCGGTTTTCGATCACCACACTGTCCAGCGCCGTTAGCTGGCTCATGGGCTGGTAGCCCACGGTAATTGCCGGCCATTTGCGCATTTTGAAGGTAGCCGTCAGGCTTTTGAATACCGTATTGCTTTTATAATCCTGTGGCAGGAAGGGATTGGTAAATTCATTTTTACGCAGGGAGCCTGTCAGCCGCAATTTGCGTTTGAAGAATCCTTGTTCTGCTTTTACCATCCAGCTTTCCAGGGCATTGTTGGTTTGAAAACTGCTGAAGGATTGGAAATTGGCGCCTGTATGTTTATAATAGCCTTCCAGGCGTGTGCCAGTAGAAGGTATATAGGAAAATGCTTTGACGGAATAAGCCTGGTTACTCTTATCCGAGAGCGAGAACTTGGTATTGCCCTGTGAAGGATTGTGTCTGAAGTCGGGCGCCAGTGATTTGGCTATTTCAGCGGTTATATAACTGGTACGGTTTAGCTGCATCTTGGCTTCAGCACTAAAACCGGTGACCGTAATAGAAGACAGCCGGGAGCCATTGGAGGGGAACAATTGTTTCTCACCCCGGAAGGCCGAGAGGATAAAATAGTTCTTTTCCAGCCGGCCAATACCCGCCCTTACCAGGTACAGGTATTGCGGTTTTTTATTCGACCCGTTCACCACAAAATCGCGGTAGCGGTAATCCACCAGGCCGGCACTCAATGCCAGGTAATACCAACTATTGTATTCAAAGTTGATCCCGTTAACGCTGGTATTTTTTACCGTCAGCTCACTGTAGTTCGTTACACTTCCTGCCCACGCTGAATTGCCGGAATCCCATCAGCCAGCGGTATTTGGCAGGCACCTGCACCTTGCCCATGCCATATTCCTGCAGTTTATCCGTCCAGCCACGTGTAGCCGTCAGTTCTTCCCAGCGTCCGCCCACCAGTTGTTTGAAGCGCTGCACTTTCTGCCGGTTTTGTTCGTAAGCCCCTTTCAGTGAATCCACCTGCCTGGTCAACCGGTCATATTCCCCCTGGTTTTATCGTAAAGGTCCAGGAATAAACCCGCTACTTTTTTGAGTGAGTCTTCCCGCGCCTGGTTCACACTGTCGGGCAGGCTGGGCGTCCAGGTAATGCGCGGCACCCGCAGGGTTTCATGCGCTTCTACCAGGTCTTGCGGTGAGAAGGAACGCAGCATGCCTGCTTTCAGGCTATCCAGTTGTAATTTTTTTAACCCATATAACTTTTCTGTCAGCGAATCGCGCAGGTTGGGCGCCATGGCCAGTAAACGTTGCCTTAGCGAGTTTTGTAATTGCTGTTTATAGGCTGCCCCGTCAAAAGACACCTGTACATCTGTAATGTCACGGAAGATCCTGAATTGCTTTGGCGCGACCACCAGGTCACCCGCACCGGTAAATGCCCGGCCAGGGTGAGCGACAGGTTGCCCGTAATATTATGCTGGGCAATATTCTTTTCTACATACGGCGTGTCAATAGCCGTGCGGTAGTTGAACTGGTAGCTCACATAACCGCCATTTAATTTTACCAGGGGTTTGGCCAGCAATAATTTTTGAACGGGTTGTGTACATCAAAACGTAGCGAGTCCTTAGATAGCAGGTCCTTTCCTTTGGGTAAACCGGGCGCCGTTGGTAATAGGAGCGTTTTGACTTGATGGATTTTTCAGCTGACTGCCCTGGTATTGGCCAGTTGTTTCACGCCTTTAATGGCGGTATCGGTGAGAGAACGAACGGAATCGGTGATCTTGCGTAAAGCCTGGGGGCCGGCCTGGATGTATCGGCGGCAGCTTTGTTTGATTGTTCCTGAGCCGAAGCAGTGGTCATGATTAGGACCAATACAACAGTCAGGGCATAGGAAGGTATGTACGAATATGGCTTTCCCATATACGCAGTAAGGTTTTGGGCTGGGTTTACAAAAAAGAAATTGATTCAGGCTCTTCGCCTGGATATGGATCTTTATAGTAAGTTATACAAAGGGGGATACATTAAAGCAGTGCAAATAAAGGAAAGTGCTTTTGAATGGCCTAGCACAAACCAGCAGGTGTGCAGATTTGCCCGATAAGTGTGTTAAAATCGAGCAAAACCGTGTAAGCAAGTATGCGTTTTTAGGAGGAGGGACAATAAAAAAAGATGACTTACTCAGTCATCTTTTTCAGTTATATCAGAAACGTTGTTCTTAGTTCTTATTGCAGATAAATACAAATGGTTTCAACTCGGGCTGGTTGATCATCTTTTGAATAACTTTCGGCTGATGAATGATCCTGTATTTGTTCATATCAAATACTTCATGGGCCATGCAAAAGTTATCCATGGTTTCAAAATAGAGCAATAACTGGTTTAATTGTTCCAGTTCATTTTCCATAGCATCCTTATCAAGACCTTCGTCTTTCATTAGGACAAGCAAATCGCGATTGGGCGTTTTCATTTTCTATCAGGATATTAATAGCCAACAAATCCTTTGTTCAGGCCACAGCCACATTTTTTGGATGAACCACCCATACCTCTACCTGAGGTGCAAGCTGTCATTAGTACACTCAACACTATGGCCAACAAAACCAATTGATATTTAATCTTCTTCATACTGATCTTTACTAAATTAAACTATTTTACACACAAAATTATTATTTAAGGCCGGTGGTATCTTTAAATTTTAACAGTTCTACGCGAAAACCCTTAGTGCTGGTTTGTCCGCTGGATTGGGGATTGGGCCATACTACCCGTTGCATCCCACTGATCCGGCAACTGATGGGCCTGGGCTGTGAGGTTATTATCGGCTGTAATTCAACGCAAAAGGAAATATTATTCCTTGAATTTCAGGATCATTGCCGCTATATCCACCTGGCAGGATATGGTATCCTGTATGGCAAGACCCGAGGCGCCACTCTAGCCAGGCTAATGCTCCAATCGCTTAAAATTTTGATCCGGATCAAGCAGGAAAACCGTTGGTTAAGAACGTTTTTGTTGCAGGAAGGAGTAAATGCTGTCATTTCCGACAATCGCTTTGGCTTGTACGCCACTGGCCTCCCTTCTATTTTTATTACGCATCAATTACAAATCAAAACAGGACTTGGGCAGCGGGCAGATGCCCTTGTGCGTCGGTGGAATTACCGTCATATTAACCGGTTCACGACTTGTTGGGTACCAGACGAGGCGGGTGCCCCCTCTTTATCAGGTGAGCTATCCCATCCCCGGATAATGCCTTCGCTGCCGGTGCGGTACATCGGAGCGCTATCTCGTATGGCAACTTGTTCTGTAGCAGGTAAAGGCCTATTACTAATTATTCTGTCGGGGCCTGAACCGCTGCGTAGTATTTTTGAACAGGTATTACTGGAACAATTGAAGGATTATACGGGCCAGGTGGTGATGGTAAGAGGACTTCCATTAGCTACCGCTTTGCCTACCACTCCGGATCATTGCAAGTTATTGAATCATGCCCCGGCGGATATGTTGCAGGCGCTGATCTGTGAGGCAGAACTGGTGATCAGCCGCTGTGGGTATACTACAGTAATGGATTTGTTTTTGATGGGGAAGAAATCGATCCTGGTGCCTACACCGGGACAGGCGGAGCAGGAGTACCTGGCGCATCACCTATTGCAACAACAGTGGGCCTATACGCTGCCGCAAAAGGGATTTCAACTTGACCGGGCGTTGGAAGAAGCAGGAAAATTCACTTATAAAATACCTGATCTGCCGAAGGATGCGTACAAGGAAGTAGTGCGGGAATTTGTGGAGGGGATGGAGCGGCCGGCAGTCGGCAGTCGAGAATCGTAAGTGCTTTTGTTTCGCATTTGGGTTGGTATATGAAAAAGAGACAGGGCAGGCTTTGGAAGGTTGCCCTGTCTCTTTTTCATTTTTGTAGAACTATATCTTATTGTTTTACGATCTTATAGGTTTCTGTTGTTGATCCACTACGGGCCTTTAGATAATACATTCCTTTGGGCAGTTGTGTAGCAGGGAGGTTAATTTCTGTAGCTCCGGATGCATATATGCCACTCAATCCGGCTATTTTCCTACCGCTCATGTCGGTCACTTCTACGATCACTTTTTGTGTTATCTCTACATTGATATAGGCCACTATATTATTGGTAAATGGATTGGAGGCTGGGATGATGAGTTGCCGAAGCCCTTGCCTGTTAGCAATCGTTTTTGTACCCAGGTATTGCTTGTCTCCGTCGATATCGGCTTGTACCAGTCTGTAATAGCTGAGCTGGGGCAAAGGTTTTTCATCGCTATAGTCATATTGTTTATCTATCCCTGAATTGCCGCTGCCCTTCCTGGTGGCCAATGGCATAAAGCGGCCATCACTACCTGCACGTTCAATGATAAAGGAAGCATTTTCGGTTTCAGAAGTAGTGGTCCATTGCAGGAGTACTTTACCTGCTGTTAACCGGGCTGAAAAGTTTTTAAGACGTACGGGCAGGGTGCTGCGGCTATGTTGAAGCAACCATTGGTAGAGATTGGGGCCACCTGCGGGGGTAAATAAGGGGCTATACAAAGCCAACCAGGTATCATGAGGAAAGGGCCTGCAATAGAGCAATTGCTGAGATAGGGGGAAAGGGAAGGGCTGGGGATTGGGCGTTTGATCGAGCCTTGAATACCTGGGAGCTATGGCACCGGGCTGGTTGTTGATGGCATTGACCCATTCATCGGGCCAGGCGACCACACAGGGATTATCGAGGGCACAATGAACAAACCAGGTGGGCAAACCAGCATTGGCAATATTGGCTGGACCGGCAGGATTAAGGGATAACCGCCAACACATGGAGCTCATGGCTATGGCAGCAATGCGCTGTGCGCGGCTTGCACTGCTGGAAACATAATCAATAACATGGTTGGCACCACTGCTCATACCGGTAAGGTAAACCCGGGTAGGATCAATACGGTAGGCCGACATGGCATAATCAATGAAGGCTTCTATTTTATCGGCATAATAGGGAGGCTCGCTGTATCCTGTATATTGGGGCATCAATACGATATAGGAATGGGTTTGCCCATTTACAGTTACGGTAGTGGGAAATTCGTTGGATTCAATCTTACCGGGTAGGGCGGAGGCGCCATCCCCAATAATCTTGCACAGTGCGTCTTGTGAGCCATCGCCCGCAGCCTGGTTGCCATGAAAATAAATGATAACAGGATATTTTTTTGTGGGATTGGCAGCATAGTCGGCTGGCAGCAACCTTAGCAATCCCTTAATATAGCCATTGCCAATCCACTCATTGGAGGGTAGGGATATTCTTTCCAGGTTGACCGGGGTACACTGTGACGAGGCAGTATACTCAATTAATAACATCGCAATAAAGCAGATCGTTTTTTGCACAAGAGCAGGTAGCCGTAATGGCATAGATAAGATTTTACCAGTAAATAAATAGTGGTATCAAAGGCTGAGATTGGATGTATAGCCTTCAAAGGAAGTTGAATAGGTGTGGTGGTAAGTTGGTGAACCGGTTTTTTATAGGGTGCGAATCGGGGCGGGCTTCCTATAAATAGTAAGCCAATCTATTCATATCAGTAAAAATCGTGCCATCCGGAACGATGTAAACTGGCGGGTCTTAAACTGATAAAGATTTGGGATAATCAAAAAACCAAAAGGTTTTAGGCGCCTCTTTAAAGTGAGCCCAGTTTAGGGTATCTACCTGCGCGCCAAAGATAGCACATGTAGGCATGTCATCAATCCTTACTTCTGTAAGCATGTTTACAAATTCAGTAATGCCGGGATTGTGTGAAAAACAGCGATGGTATTGGCTGATGACGGCGCCCTGGCAATTGTTTCGTAGAAGTTGGCCGGAGAAGCGTGGTATAATTCAGGAACAAGAAGAATATTTTCCTTGTGGTAGTTGAATTCTGCAGCAAAAAGGGCGGCTGTTTTCCGGGCGCGTTTTGCCGGGCTGGCGATAAATGCATCAATAGTGATGGAACGAGCCAGCAGGCGTTGGGCCATTTGCGGACTATCTTGTTTACCCCGTTCGTTCAATGGGCGGTCAAAATCATCCTGGGACGGATCGGCCCAGCTACTTTTGGCGTGCCGGATAATAAGGATATGCTTCATAGAAAAATTTAAGGGGAATACTCCCCTTAAAGTACTTAATAAGTTTCAATCAAAGGAATCAGACAATATTAAACAGGCCTGTTTTAGTGGTGGTTCCCCATAGGAAGCTAAACGGTCGGCGAGTAATTACAAGCAAAATCTTTGCCAGAACTGGGTATTTTTAGCACAAGGGGGATTAAATGAAATTATTTTTGCTTTTTCCAATAATTTGTCAACCCTGTCATCAGAGGCCACTTGCATTGATGTAGTTGATCAGGGAAGCTGTATTTTTCACTTTAAGTTTTTGAGGATATTATGCCGGTGAACTTCCACTGTTTTGATAGCGATATTCAGCCTGGCAGCAATTTCTTTGGATGCCAGTCCATCTCTAATGAGGTTAATAACCTCAATTTCACGCTCGGACAACTGGTTCAGTCCAGGCAGGCTCTCTTCATCGCCCAGCATTTGGACGGAAATAATATTCTTTACTTCCTGGCATACGTAAATTTGACCGTGATATACCTCGTTGATAGCATCCAACATTTCCTGACGAGGTGAGTTTTTGGTGACATAGCCGCGCGCTCCCAGGCGTAGCATTTTTTTGCGTAAGCGGGTTGAGAATGCATGGACACGGCTATTACTTTTGAGCCAGGAGAAAGCTTACGGACCATTTTTAAGATATCAAAACCATTGAGGGGGGACATATTTATATCCAGCAGGATTATGTTGGGCCGTTTATCGCGTGCAATTTCTATTGCCTGTTGTCCATCGCCTACTTCGGCAATCACTTCAAACCCTTCGTTGCGTCCCAGGAGAAATGACCAGGTTTCACGGATAAGCGTATGATCATCTACAATCATGATTGAAATTCTGCTCATAAGACTTTCTTTTTACTATGGCGTATTAGAGTAAGCAAAAGGCACACTTTACCTGAAAGATAGGAACTATCTTTTTTACTGCTGGTGGTGCTACTAATGTTTAGGCCTCACCATGATAACAGCCTTCTTCTACAGAATAAAACTTATGCCCCAAAATGGTATATGATATTATGATTTTTTCTGAATTATTCAATTCCATTTAGGGGGTAGCTGAAGATAGTGCTTATAGAAGTAGTGTTCTTATGCTTAGTGGCCATCACAACCTGACCTGTTCCGGGCATAAAAAAGCCCCACCTGGAAAAGCGGGGCGACACTAATCAAATACGTTAACCATTAAACCTTATCCTTTTAATATTATAACAAATAATCCAGGGGTTAGTACTAAAAGCGGGTGCAGAAAAATATTTTTGTTCAAATATTTTCGAGGGATTTACTTAACGGGTTTTACAGAAAAGTAAACGGCAACTGCAAACAGGTGTCTGCAACAAAGTAGCGTATCCACCAGGAATAGTAAATTTTCTAATCCAGGGAAGCCGGACAGGTTATGCTCTATTTGCGCATTAATACCCCCTAACGTTCTTTCCTTCCATGAAGTTGATGAATGCCTTATTGACCACTCTATTTCCACCTGGTGTGGGGTAATTGCCGGTAAAATACCAATCGCCGGTATTGGTAGGGCAAGCGCGGTGTAAGGATTCAATGGTTTGGAAAATTACCTGTACTGGAATTTTAAGGCCCTTGGGAGTGATGAGTTGGGCAATTTTGTCTGACACCTCTTCCGGAGTAAATGGCTTATAAACAAGGCGCACCAGATTTTCTGTATGCAACTGATCCAGGCGCTGCAATTCCTTGCACTTTTCATAGATCTCCTGGAGGTTGTTTTCTTTGCCCTTATCTTTCATTAATTCGATGGCTGCTCTGAAGGCTATGAAATCGCCGAGTTTACTCATGTCAATACCATAGCAATCGGGATAGCGTATTTGAGGGGCAGAAGAAACTACGATGATCTTTTAGGCTCGAGTCTGGCCAACATGCGTACAATACTTTCTTTGAGGGTAGTACCCCGCACAATTGAATCGTCAATAACAACAAGGGTATCTTTTCCTTTCTCTACTGTTCCGTAGGTGATATCATATACGTGTTGCACCATTTCATTACGGCTGGTATCGGCAGTAATGAAAGTGCGCATTTTCACATCCTTGATGGCCACTTTCTCAACGCGGATCTTCCGATTGATCATTTCGGATAACTTATCCCCGGTAATATCTTTACCCCAGGATAATATACGCTCGATCTTGACTTTTTAAGGTAATCATCGAGGCCTTTTTGCAATCCGTAAAAGGCTACTTCGGCGGTATTGGGTATAAATGAGAAGATGGTATTCTTCAGGTCATGATTGATAGCGGTGAGTATCTGATCGCTGAGATTATACCCCAATGCATTTCTTTCCCGGTAAATCTTTTCATCGCTGCCACGGGAAAAATAGATGCGCTCAAAACTGCAGGCACGGCGCTCTTTGGGTTCCAGGATCTGATCTACTGCAATCTGGCCATCAGCTTTAACGATGAGACCCATTCCAGGCATGAGCTCCTGTACTTCATTTTCTCCTACATTGAATACTGTGCGGATAGCGGAACGCTCAGAAGCCGCTACCACTACATCCTCATCAATATAATAATAAGCCGGACGAATACCATTGGCATCTCTAAATACAAAGGAATCGCCATTTCCGATAAGACCGCCAACGGTAAAACCACCATCGAATAAAGGAACGGCTTTGCGCAATACCTTGAGCACATCCAGGTTGCCGGGAGATTCTTCATCGGCTTTAACGGCAAAATGATGAATGACTTCCATCATGGCCGCCAGGTCGCTTTGTTTTTGAAATCGCCAGGCTCCACATTGATGAGTGCAAACAACTCATCGGTATTGACCAGGTTGAAGTTTCCCGCTAACGCCAGGTTGCGCGCCGGGATGGTATTGCGTTTGATAAAAGGATGGCAAAATTCTACGTTGTTTTTGCCCTGGGTACCATAGCGGAGGTGCCCTAACAACAATTCCCCAATAAAGGAGATATGGCCCTTCATGAGGCCTGGATGTTTGAGCAGATCGGGCTGGTATTGCTCCAGTTCCTTGACCTCGTTATTGATCTTGGTAAAAATATCGGCTATGGGCTGGTTGGCATTGCTGCGGATGCGGTTCAAAAAGGGGTAACCAGGTTCCACATTCAGTTTAACTGCTGCTACACCGGCCCCATCCTGACCCCGGTTGTGCTGCTTTTCCATGAGGATGTACAGCTTATTCAGGCCCCACATTACTGTACCGTATTGCTGTTGATAATAGGAGAACGGCTTGCGTAAACGTATGAATGCCAATCCGCATTCATGTTTTATTTCATCACTCATGGATTACTCCTGGTTAAGGGCGCAAGGTAAGGATTGTTTCTGGTTTTTAATGAAATGGCTAGGAGGGGAAAGGGAGGGGCTAGGAGGGGAAGAGAGGAAAGAGAGGGGCTAGGAGGGGAAGAGAGGAAAGAGAGGGGCTAGGAGGGGAAGAGAGGAAAGAGAGGGGCTAGGAGGGGAAGAGGAGAAAGAGAGAAAGAGGGAGGGAGGGGCTAGGAGGGAGGTAAAAAAAGCCCCCAGTTTTCATAGGAACATGGGGGTGGTTCTTTTCAAAAGGATTGGATTTGGTGCTAATACGGTTTATGACGGTTCAAAACCAATAGATTAGCTTTTTTTCATAGAATTGAGGTTATACTCAGGATTTAGGGCCTGGGTCATAACAGGCATTGATTTCGATGCAAGATGCTTGATTTCAGTCAATGGATAGCTAAACGGGTCATTGTTTTTCAATGACCTATGGAATTTTTCAGTTTTCTTTACGGGTATACCCTTAGCTGTCAGTGATTTACCGACAATGTGGCTTGCCAAATAGGATGGAAAAGGGTGATTATAAACTGGTTGCGAGGTTGTTGATATAGTTGACCAGGGAAGCTGCATTTTTCAATTTGAGCTTCTTGAGGATATTATGGCGGTGAACTTCGACTGTTTTAAGGGATATTTTGAGAATGGTAGCTATTTCTTTGGAAGACTGCCCCTCTTTAATCAGGTTAATGATCTCTATTTCACGGCCGGTAAGGGCATTCACATTGGGCATCTCCTGCTTATCATCCAGTACCAGTTCAGAGATATTATTCTTGATCTCATCGCAAATATATTTGTTCCCGCTATGAACAGAGAGGATGGCCTCAATCATTTCATCCTTGGAAGAGTTCTTGGTTACATAACCCCTGGCTCCTATTTGAAGCATTTTTTTGGCATAGGCGGGTTGGGAGTGCATGGAAATCCCAATTACTTTGGAGCCTGGTGATAGCTTCCTGATCTTTTCAGTGGCTTCAAATCCAGAAATGGGGGCAATGTTAATGTCCATGAGGACAATCTGGGGCTTTTGTTCTTGGCATGCTCTACGGCCTCTTCCGAATCGCCACATTCGGCTACGACCATGAATCGTGGGTCGTTATTCAAAATGTAACTCCAGGTTTCTCTGATCAATTTATGATCGTCGGCAATTAGGACACTGATCTTTTCCATAAGTTAAGGTGTTTTGCTTTTTATAGCGGTACATTGATAGTAATGGTACAGCCCTCTCCAGGAGCTGTGGTTATATTGATGGTTCCATTAAATAAGTGCACACGGCTGGCAATATTTGATAGGCCTACGCCTTTTTTGCCTTCACTTTTTCAGGTTCAAATCCCTTGCCATTATCCTGTATGATCAGGTTAATTATGCCAGGATGGACTGTAAGACCAATAATTGCCCTATCAGCCCCTGCATGTTTCAAAACGTTATTGACCTGTTCCTGGATGATCCGGAAAAGCATGAGCTTCCTTTTCTCATCAATCGTTGCATCAATATCGCCCTGGTGGCTAAATTCCATTTCCAATTGCCTGGTTGCATTCACATTTTCTACCAGGTCTTGAATAGAGACTACGAGCCCCAGATCGCCGATACTGGCGGGCACCAATGATCTAGAGATACTACGGATCTCATTGATCGCGTCGGCGATATTATCGGAACAACGATTGATGAGTGGCATACGCTCTGTTTCCTCATGTTTTGCCATTTCGAGGTACAGTTTGGCGGTAGTAAGGATCTGGTTTACATTATCATGAAGATCCTTCCCGATATCAGCTCTTTCTTTTTCCTGTGCGTTCACTACGGCCTGGGCAATCATTTTTGTTTGTCCAGCTCCTGTTTCAGCAATTGCTTTTCCAGTTCTCTTTTTTCGGTTACATCTTGCATGGAACCAACCATCCGGTTAATCTTTCCTTCCTGATCAAAAATAAGAAACCCACGATCATGAACCAGTGCATATTCTCCATTAGCTTTTTTAAACCGGTATTCATCTTCCCAGATCCTTGATTTATTACCGGTTATGAACTGATCCAATCTTTTAATTACCCGCTCACGGTCATCGGGATGGAGGCAAGATTCCCAAAAACCATTTGTTTTACGGATATAGGCAGGGGGTAGCCGAAAAGGGCATAGAAACCATCGCCCCAATGCATGTTATCATTATTCAATATATCCCAATCCCATATAACATCATTGGTAACGCGTGTAACCAGGAGGTATCTTTCATGACTAGCGCGTATACGTACTTCGGCATTCTTATTTTCGATAATAACACGCAACAAATTGGATACCCGTTCTAATACGGACAATTGGTCCTGTTCTGGCGCTTTGGCAAACTTATGATAAGCTGCAATGGTAGCTAATACCTCTCCCTGGCTATTGATTATAGGCAATGACCAGCAGGATCTAAGGCCGAAACGATCGGCGAGGTAAAGGTATTTCTCCCATAAGGGGTCTTGATAAATATCAACGGTAATAACAGGCTCTTTTCGATAAATGGCAGTGCCGCAGGACCCAACAGCAGGCCCAGGTTTTATATGCCGTATGAGGCTGGTATATTCGGCAGATATACTGGGGGCAGAAAGATGGGCCAGGCCTCCATCATCGGGATCGATTGTTAGTACTGAGCACAACATTCCCGGGAAAAACCTTCAATACCTTCGAGGAAAAAATCGGTGATGGTTTTAAGTGATATGCCAGGCAAGGCATTCATTTCCAGTACTTGTTTTTCAAGCAGGAGGAGTTGCTCTTGTTGTTTCCTGGCAGTTTCGGCCTCGCGCAGGGAGGTGATATCACGATGAATACCAGCAATACCTATGCGCCTGTTTTCATGATCCTTAATAAAAGCCAATGAACAGTTCATGTAGATACGTTTCCCATCGGCCCGATCATAATAGGCCAATCCTTCCCATGCGTCTTTCAGGTATAGTTCATGTAGTGCTTCCTCTCTTGTGCATTCAGGGTATTTGTGGTCAATAAAATCACGTATAGAACAGCCTATTATTTGTGCCGCTTTAATGGCGTACATACTTTCCGCTGCTTTATTAAATACGGTTACTCTAAATTGGAGGTCGGTAGAAATGATCACATCTGAAACATTATTAACAGCCTGTGCCTGCATGAAGCTCTCTTCACTGGCTGTTTTATGTTCATGGATATCTGTAGTCGTAATGAGGTACCCTTCAAAAACAGCCTGGGCTGAAAACCGGGGATGCCTGTATCCCGTACCCATCGATAAATAGAGGCAACGGTTTTAAGCCTGTATTCGAACGTAATGGGTATACGAATCTGCATTTGCTCCTGGATGCTATTGAGGATACCGGGCAGATCTTCGGGATGAACTACTGCCTGCCAACCAAGGGTCTGCAACTCTTCCCGGGCAATCCCTGTGTACTTTGTCCAGCACTTATTTGAATAAAGGAGTTGATGCTGCGCATTGGAGAAACGTACCATGGCAGGCATGTTGTCGAATGATGAGAATATATCAAGTGGCGATAGCACAGGTTCTTCGATAAAATGGTCAACCAGTGGTTGTTGGCAAGCATTTTTCCCCGCGATTGGCGTACTGTTAACTGAAGCAGCTAAAATACAGTCGTGCGCATCAGTAAACAGCCTGAAGGACTGACCTTCAACGCGCCTGGGATTTGTAGTCTGCTGTAGCATTACGGGTAGTAGTCCACTATATTCATTTCCGGAGGGATACGGCAATGACCATAATGGTAAATACCTACCAAATTACTTTAAAGGGACTGGTTATTTAGCAAGTAACCTTACTTTCTATCTGCCATAAGTGTTTACACCTATTTAACTGCTTTGGCAGCATATTGATACCAATTGCTGAGGTTGGCACAATGGGTAAAGTCACTGTCTACCATGAGGTAATAAGAAGGGATTTTTGAAGCGAACCACTTTTCGAGTGCCTGTTGTTTCTTTAGTTCCAGGGCTCTTTGGGATACCCTGTCATAATCATCTTTCAGGTTTTCGCGGTGGGGTTGTGATCTTGATTTAAGGTAAACGATACGGACACCCTGTTTTTTTCGTTCATCAGAAAAGGAGGTGGGTTTTGAGAATTCACCCGGTTTCATATTCGTCTTACTCATCATTTCTACCATATCCTTGTCCAGTTGATCGATGGTTACAGGAGGATGCATCCCCCTGTGAATTTTGAGTTATCGTCATCACTGTATTTGTTAACAGCTTCTCCAAAAGTAAGTGTACCAGCGATAAGTTTGGCCCGAACTGTATCGAGTCTTTCAATGGCCTGGTTTGTTTCGGCCTCAGTGATCTTAGGGATGCGCAGGATATGACGCACGATGGCATCGTCACCGGAACGGCTTTCCATGTAAATGATGTGGTAACCAAACTTGGATTTGAATACAGGAGATATTTGCTTTTCTTTCAGGCGAAATGCATTGTTGATAAATGCAGGATCCCAGCTTTTTCGGTACGGTTGATAGCATAGCGCCCGCCTGTTTCTTTACTACCCGGATCGTCTGTATACAGTCTTGCAAGGGTTTCAAATTTCTGCCTGCCGGATTCCACCTGTTGTTTAAAATCATTCAACTCATCCATGGCCAGTTTTTCCAGGTCACGGCTGGGTTTTGGGTAGTTCACGATCTCTCCAATTTCCACTTCGGATTCGTAAAACAACAGGCTATCTTTCGGTATTTTATCCCAGTATTCTTTTACTTCCTGGGGGTGATCTTCAGGTTTCCTACGATCTTATCCCGCATATTCTCCGCCATTTTACCTTCTTTGATGGATTGGCGGAAATCTTCTTTGATCTGGTAAATGGTCCGGCCAGCAATTTGCTCAAGGTTATCTTTACCGCCATACATTTGGATGAAAGCGCGGATACGGTTATCCAATAAAGCTTCGAGTTCATCATCGGTTATCAGTAAAGAGTCTTTCTCGGCTTGCAAAACCAGGGCTTTCATGCCGAGGATCTGCTCAAGGATCATGCATTCAGCATTTTCAGGCACGGCTTCCTGACGACGCTGCCTATCGAGTATTTCATTGTATACATCGGAACGTAATATGATCTTATCACCTACTATACCTACAATTTTATCGGCTACTACTTTACGGGGAGCCTGTGAAAAGGCTGCAGTTACCAACAAGAGGGCTGTAAATACGGTAAAAAGTTGCTTCATATTAATCGGGATAAACTCAAAAATACTTTTTGGGCGAGATAAACAGCAACAGGGTGCCTGTTAATTAACAAAAATTTGCCTGACTTGGGCAGGCAACGGAAAGCAGGAATGAACTCAACAGTGAGCCGCCTTTAAAAGGCGACCCACTGTTGAGTATTCTATAATGTTCTTTTAACTTCTTCTTCTTCAAAAGCTTCGATGATATCACCAACCTGGATATCGCTGAAGTTCTTCACGGTTAAACCGCACTCCATATTGGATGGAACTTCTTTGACATCGTCTTTAAAGCGTTTAAGTGATGCCAGTTCGGCACTTTGACCTTCGCCTTTGGGATATGCTACGATACCGTCGCGGATAACGCGGATCTTTGAGTTACGCAGGATCTTTCCATCGAGTACGTAACATCCGGCCACGGTAGCTTTATCAAATTTGAATACGTTGCGCACTTCGACATTGGCCACGATCTTCTCCTGTATCTTGGGTTCCAACATCCCTTCCATAGCGCTCTTGATCTCATCAATGGCGTTATAGATGATGGAGTACAGTTTGATCTGCACGCCTTCGCCTTCGGCCAGGCGTGCAGCCTGTGCAGATGGGCGTACATTGAAACCAACGATGATGGCATCGGAAGCGGTAGCCAGCAATACATCGCTTTCTGTGATGGCACCCACCCCTTTCAATACCACGCTCACCACGATTTCCTGTGTAGACAGTTTCTGCAATGAGTCGGTCAAGGCTTCAACCGATCCATCCACGTCACCCTTGATGATGAGGTTCAACTGTTTAAAGTTGCCCAGTGCCAGACGGCGACCGATCTCATCGAGGGTAATATGTTTCTTGGTGCGAATACCTTGTTCACGAAGGATCTGTGCACGGCGGTTGGCCACTTCTTTGGCTTCGGCCTCATCGACATACACTTTGAATTTTTCACCAGCCTGAGGGGCACCATTCAGACCCAAAATGAGTACGGGTGTCGAAGGAGGTGCATCGTCCACGCGTTTGTTACGTTCATTGAACATGGCTTTAACGCGGCCAAAGTGCTGACCGGAAACAACCAGATCGCCCTGTTTGAGGGTACCATTCTGTACGAGTACAGTGGCTACGTAACCACGACCTTTATCAAGAGTAGCTTCAATGATGGTACCACCGGCTCCCTTGTTGGGATTGGCTTTGAGGTCCAGCAGTTCGGCTTCGAGCAATATTTTTTTCCAGCAAGAGGTCTACGTTGAAGCCTTTTTTGGCGCTCAGTTCCTGGCTTTGGTACTTACCGCCCCATTCTTCCACGAGGAGGTTCATACCGGCCAGTTGTTCGTAGATCTTCTTAGCGTTGGCGCCGTCTTTATCTATTTTATTGATCGCAAAGATCATGGGTACGCCGGCGGCTTGTGCGTGGCTGATGGCCTCACGCGTTTGTGGCATCACGGCATCATCGGCTGCGACGACAATCACTGCAATATCTGTGACTTTGGCACCACGGGCCCGCATGGCGGTAAACGCTTCGTGACCAGGAGTATCGAGGAAGGCGATCTTTTTGCCATTTGCCAGGGTAACTTCATAAGCACCGATGTGCTGGGTAATACCTCCGGACTCACCGGCGACCACATTGGCGCTACGGATATAGTCGAGCAAAGAGGTTTTACCGTGGTCAACGTGACCCATGATGGTTACGATGGGGGCGCGTGGCAGGAGGTCTTCTACATTGTCCTCCTCTTCTTCCTCCTCCATTTCCATTTGCTTTTCCATGTCAATGAACTCTACATCATATCCGAATTCATTGGCTACCAGTTCGATTACTTCCGCGTCGAGGCGTTGGTTGATGGACACCATCAATCCAAGGCTCATACACTTGCTGATAACTTCGGCAAAGTTCACATCCATCAGGGTAGCGAGCTCGCTTACGCTGATAAATTCTGTTACCTGCAGTTTGTTGTCCTGCATATCATCCGCACCCTGATCGGCATGTTCCTGGCGTTTTTCGCGACGGTATTTAGCCTTGAGGCTCTTACCGCGACCACCGGTACCGGCCAGTTTGGCCTGGGTTTCGCGTATTTTATTCTGGATCTCTTTTTCGTTGATCTCTTTGGGCTCGCGGGTAATGGTAGGACGTCCCGGACGAGGGCCGCTATGGCCTCCACGGTTTTGACCTGGCCTGAACTGACCGCCGCCCTGGCCTTGCTGACCACCATGACCTTGTTGCCCATGCCCACCACCTTGCTGGCGTTGTTGGGTACCCTCGGGCTTTTGAACAGGTGCTGTGCGCGTTGTTGTGGCGTTTGAGTATCCTTCTTTTCAATAGGGATGCGTTTACGCTTGCGCTTTTTCTTCGCTGTTGGCACCTGCTGCTCCCTGATTTTGAGCCTGGGGCTGCTGGCTTTGTGGCTTGGGGCGATTATCCCCGCCGATGGGTAACTGGATCTTGCCAAGGATCTTGGGGCCTTCCAGTTTTTCGGCTTTAATATTTTCTATAATGGGTCCTGTTTCTTCTTTTTCTTCTGAAACTACCGGTTTCGGCTCTTCCTGGGGTGTTACCACTTCGGGTATTTCAGCAACTACCTCTTTTTCAATCACTGGCTCGGGCTCTTTCTCCTCTTGTTTCTTTTCTTCTTGCTTTTCCGGTACGGGTACTTCCTCTACTACAACGGGTGGTTCTACCTTTTCTTCGGGCTGCGGAACAGGTTTTACCTCTTCCTCTTTTTCTTGACGCTCTTCTTAGGCCTGGTAGAAGAGTCGATGGCAGACAGATCGATCTTGTCGATTATTTTGGGCCCTTCTATTTCTGGCGCTTCTACTTTCACTACCTCAGGTTGAACAGGCTCTTCCACTACCACTACGAGCTTGGGTTCTTCCACTACTGGCGCCGGTGGCTGGGGTTGAGGCTGGGGCGGTTGCTCGTCCTTCTTTTCTTCTTCTTTTTTGGGAGCCGGTGTATCCTTTTTGAATACAATGGTTTCCTCTTCTTTCTTTTTCTTGGCCTCCAGGCTTCCTTTTGGAAGATCGATCTGGTCGCTCTTGAGCTTCGCCACCTTATCGCTCTGGAACTCCTGTTGCAAAGCGCGATACATATCCTCCGTCAGCTTTGACGTAGGCTTTAGTTCGTCTTTGTCAAATCCCTTGCCCACCAAAAAGTCCACCAGTGTTTCTTTACCGATGTTAAACTCCTTGGCTGCGGCCATCAATCTGGGTGTTAATAATTCTGCCATTCGTTATTGTAAGACAATTTTTTGTTTTGTTTGCTGTTTGGCAATGAAAATTAATCAGTCAAACAGGCATTAAAGGTCTTAAAAGTTCACCAATCTTCAGGCGTCATAAAAGTCATTTCCTGAAGATAGCTTGCAAAAGTGGCCACAAGTTAGGCCAACTGCATGGTTTAAACTTCTTTTGACCTGTTTAACATCTCAACTATTCTTTGTCAAACTCGGCCTTCAACACTTTCCGAACCTCATCAATTGTTTCTCTTTCCAGGTCTGTTCTACGCTCCAGCTCTTCGGCGGTAAGGTCCAATACGCTACGGGCTGTATCGCAACCAATGCGTTTGAACTCATCAATGATCCAGGTTTCGATCTCATCGCTGAACTCTTCGAGGTCGATGTCGAACTCCTGGGGTTCGCCTTCGGTATCACGATAAACGTCTATGCTATAGCCAGTTAACTCTTGTGCGAGCTTAATGTTGACCCCTTTTTTGCCGATAGCCAGGGATACCTGGTCGGGCTTAAGGTAGACATTCGCCTGCTTCTTATCGTTGTCCAGCTCCATGCTGGTAATTTTTGCTGGCGTTAAAGACCGCTGGATCAGCAACTGAACGTTATTGGTCCAGTTGATAACGTCGATATTCTCATTTTTCAGTTCCCGTACGATACCATGGATCCGGCTACCTTTCATACCTACGCAGGCACCTACAGGGTCAATACGGTCATCGTAAGATTCGACTGCAACCTTAGCCCTTTCACCGGGCTCGCGGACTATTTTTTTAATAACAATTAAGCCATCAAATATTTCCGGCACCTCAATTTCCAGCAATTTAGCCAGGAAAGAAGGAGAAGTACGGGAAAGGATGATGACGGGTGAGTTATTTTTAGTTCTACTTTCTTTACTACAGCCCGTGTATTTTCACCTTTTTTGAAATAATCCTGGGGTATTTGTTCTGATTTGGGTAGTATTAGCTCATTGCTTTCTTCATCCAGCATCAGGATCTCTTTTTCCATACCTGGTATACTTCTGCGCTGATGATATCGCCTACCCGGTCGCCATATTTCTTAACCAACACATTTTTCTTCAGGTCACTGATACGGCTGGCCAGGGTTTGTTTGGCAGCGAGGATAGCACGACGACCAAAATCCAGGATATTTACTTCCTCATATAGTTCTTCCCCTACTTCAAAGTCGGGAGCTACTCTTACGGCTTCGCTGTAGGCCACTTCTGCCAGTGGATCCTGTACAGCGCCATCTTCCACAATAGTACGGCGACGCATGATTTCCAAGTCACCCTTTTCAGCGTTTACGATAACGTCAAAATTTTCATCGCTACCAAACTTCTTGCGCAGCAATGTTTTAAACACGTCTTCTACCACTTTCATCATTGTGGGACGGTCAATATTTTCCGCTTCCTTAAACTCCTGGAAAGCCTCAATAAGGTTAATACTTGCCATATACTACATTTTTAAACCTTTGTAGCCACGAATTTAACCATGAATTACACGAAAAGCGGGGATTAACACACGTAAAGTATCAGATAAATGTGTGTGTGCCCTGGTTTTTCGGTGCACCCTGGTTGATGGGCGGCTTTGTTAAAAACTATTTGAATTTTAGTTGATTTGATCGCATCAAAAGGTAAGCGGTGTACTATCACTTCTTTCTTCTTGTTCTTTCCTTTGGTTTCTTCTACTACGATTTCCTGGTCCTGTACCTCCAGTAGCTTTCCGTCTACTTTAATACCATCCTTCAGTAACACTTCTACCAACCTACCCGTATTCTTTTTATACTGGCGGAACATTTTAAGGGGCTCATCCAGTCCGGGCGAAGAAACTTCGAGGGAGAAGTCATCACCAGGAAAAAGGGCCGCCTCTTCCAGTTTTTTGTATAAAGCGCGGTTAATGCTAATGCATTTTTCAATTGTAATGCCGTGGTCTCCGTCCAGGAAGACCTTCACATTGTTGGTGGGCTTAATCCTGATTTCTACCAGGAAATGTACGGGATCATCGGCCAGTATGTCTCCCACCATTTTTTCAATTGTCGAAACTTGCGTATCCATAATCATAACCAGCATAGGAAATAAAGAAGGGAACGGACCCCGTTCCCTTCTCTTTTCGTCTTTTTCCGATGCAAATGTAAGGTAAATAAACTATTCGCACCAAATCCTGAAAAGTTGGGTAATGCATTTGGCAGTATCCAGCTAATTATATCCACTGGTTTGGGAGGGTGTAGCCACCAAGGACCGGTATCAATAGACGAGTTACCACTCCGGTTGGGTTGCAGCCAACTGGCCAGGGTATTGCCTAACCAATGCCCAGGTATTGCCCAGATATTGCCCAGGTATTGCCCAGGCGGGTAGTATTCCTATAGCGTGTGTTGGGAATACGTAGGCAGCAACTGCCTGAATCAGAAGATATTCAATAGTTTGCAGGTATTTTTATTCAACAAAACCGGGTAATGGCTGTTATATCGGTTTAACAGTTTATTCAATCATTAGATAGTACATTTGCAAATATTATGTTACGTGTTATTCTCTGGATATTGCTTGGTTATTTCGTGTACAGGTTTGTATTCAGTTTTCTGCTGCCCATTTTCAAGGTTTCCCGCCAGATGAGAAGGCAAGTAAAGGATTTTCAAAACCATATGCAGCAGGCTCAGAATGAGCAATTCAGGCAGCAGCCCTACCAGCAGTCGGCCACTGCCCAACAACAATCCACCACTCCTCCCAAAGAGAAATCCGGCGACTATATTGATTTCGAAGAAATAAAGTAAATACTAGCTGCGAGCTTTGAGCAACGAGCTGCGAGCATTTCCTGCGGCTAAGATTTGCTACGTGGCCATCTGTATCTCCTTAAGTAAAGATTCAGGAGAGTAATTTTCCACCTATTTCCAATACGGTTTTACCGGGTTCCAAGTGATAAGCTTGCATACCGGCAGCCCGGGCGCCTTCAACATTGACCAGTGCATCATCAATAAACAATGTTTCATGCGGCGCCAATTGTGCATCCTGTAATACATATTCAAAAGCTTGTACATCGGGCTTGCGCCGGTTGATGGAGTGGGAATACCAGGCTTTTTCAAAGAGGCTATCCAACTGGTTGCCGCCAAAAGAATCGCTATATGTTTTCTGAAAGGCGGTCAAGTGGATGGCATTGGTATTACTGAAGAGGAAGAGACGATACTTCTTTTTAGCTGGATGAGTAATTCAATGCGCTCTGTTGGAAAATCGCGCAACATGGCATTCCATCCTGCTACAACGGCTGGCCGTTCAAGCTGAAGACCTGCCAGGTTTTGCAAGGCGGTAATAAATTCATCATCGCTGATACTGCCTACTTCGTATTCTTTAAAAAAGGAAGCGGCATGTCCTAATGCAAAAAAATCTTTGAAGTTCTTTACGCCCATTTCGGTGAAGGCGTCTTCTGTTTTTTGGATGTCGAGGTTGAGGAGTACACCGCCGAGGTCGAAGATGATGTTTTGTATTGGTTGCATGGATCAAATGTAAGAAAAGCTGGGAGCTTAGGGCTAGGTGTAGCGAGTCTTTTGCCTCGATTTATTAATAAGATGACAAGTGTGTAGTGTGCAAATTAATTACCTAGCATCGAAATCAACGACAACTTTTTCTGTGTGTGGGTGGGATTGGCAAGTTAGTATAAAACCCTGTTCTATCTCTTCCGGCTCCAGGGCATAGTTGATATCCATTTCTACCTTACCTCCCACCAGTTTAGCGCGACAGGTGGCGCATACACCGCCTTTACAGGCAAAGGGCAGATCGGCGCCTTGTTGTAATGCAGCATCCAGGATGGACTGGCCACCAAATGGCAGGTTAAAGTCAAAGGAAATGCCGTCAAGTTTTACTGTAACCTGGCTTATTTTCCCAGCGGTCTGAAATTGAGCATCAGGCGTACTATTTCCAGCTTCGAGTTTCCAGTTTCGCTCTCCGGGGTGGAAAACAATTCAAAATGAATTTTCTTTTTTTCAAGTCCTTTTGTTTCCAACCATTCTTTGACGGAGAAGATCATGGATTCTGGTCCACAAATAAAGACCTCATCCATGCCTGCGACTGGAATGAGCTTTTCGAGCTGTCTACACTTTTCCTCATTAATGCGACCATGGTTCAAGGCGGTATCTGTTTTTCCCTGCTCAAAATATGGTGCAATGTAAAGCGGTCCATATACCGATTCTTAATTGCTTCCAGTTGTTCTTTGAAAATAATGGAAGCCCGGTTGCGATTGCCGTATACAAGGGTAAAACTGCTGTGGGGCTCTATGGCAAGGGTTGTTTTAATAATGGACAGGATGGGAGTAATACCGCTTCCTGCAGCAAAAGCCAGGTAATGTTTTTATGGACAGCGTCCAATTCTGTAAAAATCGACCACTGGGAGGCAGCACTTCTACGCTATCGCCCTTATTCAAATGGTTATTGGCCCAGGAAGAAAACCGGCCATCTTCTACGACTTTGATGGCGACCCTCAGTTCGTTATCAAATGGGCTACTACAGATGGAGTAAGAACGGCGTATTTCTTCGCCATTAAGTATGGTCTTGAGGGTGATGTTCTGACCCTGTATAAATTGGTAAGCTGTTTTGAGTGCTTCAGGTACTTGAAAAACGATGGAAATGCATTCCGGAGTTTCTTTCTGTACGGCAGCGATGGTTAGTGTATGAAAATGGGTAGCCAAGAGAAATTGTTTTAATGAAATGGGGTGCTGAATACCTTATTTCTTCAATCCTTCAACGAGTATCATGACCATATTATCTTCCAGCACATTACCCTCAATCTTTTTGGTGCTGCGGTGCCAGGATTCTATTCCGCTTACGGCGTGGAGCATGATCAGCACAGCGGTTGGCGCATCAATAGGCTTGACCTCCCCTTTCCGGATACCATCTTCAATAATAAGTGCAATCCTTTGCCGGTAGGCGCGGCGCTGGCTTTGCATGTTTTGCATGTAGGGCTCTGTTAGGTGCTTCCACTCGCGGTCGCTCACATACACTTCCTCATAATGCTCTACCATTTGCCGGATATGGAACCGCAGGATCTCCTCAATTTTTGCAATGGCCGATAGGTGGCTGTTGTCAACTTCCTCAATATGGGTCATAAACTGGTTGGCCACCTTGAAGCAGATCTCCTGTAGTATTTCGGCTTTGGAGCTGATGTGGTTATACAGGCTGGCAGCTTCTACGCCCACATGCTCTGCCAGGTCACGCATGGAAGTAGCGCTGAACCCTTTTTCACGAAACAATTTAGCAGCCTCGGCAATGATCACTTCTTTGCGGGTGCTATTCCTATTATTTTTAATCTTTGCCATATATGGTGAATGGGCAAAGATAACAAAAGAACTAACACCCGTTAGCAAAAAAATCCTAATTATCCACAAAATGGTTAAACATTCTGGCTAACGACCTTTAGGCACTGGCGATGGCCTCCAGAGCAGGACGGGCATGGGGATTGGATTGAGTGTAGAACAATTAAGTGAGGTGCTGGTTTCATAGCCTCCGGAATTTCGTGTAGGTTTGCGCGCTGATTATTAAAACATTTAAAATTTCAACCTTACATTATGTCTTTGATCTCCGTAGGTACGATGGCCTTTGACGCTATTGAAACACCATTTGGCAAAACAGACCAGATCATAGGTGGATCGGCCACTTATGTAGCTTATGCTGCCAGTAATTTTGTACGGCCTATTAAGCAGGTGTCTATCGTAGGGTTCGATTTCCCAAAGGAAGAAATGGACGAATTGACGAAAAGAGGTGTAGAGCTGGATGGTGTAGAAGTGATAGCTGACAAGAAATCTTTCTTCTGGAGTGGCCGGTATCATATGGACATGAATACGCGGGATACGCTGGTTACGGACCTTAATGTATTGCTTGACTTTGATCCAGTATTGCCAGAATCTTACCAGGGAGCCGAATTTCTGATGTTGGGTAACCTGGACCCGGTGATCCAGAAAAAGGTGATCACGCAGTTAAAAACCCGCCCCAAGCTGATCGTTATGGATACGATGAACTTCTGGATGGAAATAGCGATGCCTCAGTTGGAAGAGACGCTGAAGCTGGTAGATGTGCTGATGGTGAATGACAGTGAAGCCCGGCAATTGAGCGCGCAGTTTTCGCTGGTAAAGGCTGCCAAAGAGATCATGAAGATGGGACCTAAATACCTGATCATTAAGAAAGGGGAGCATGGTGCGTTGTTGTTCCATGGAGACCAGGTGTTCTTTGCGCCTGCGCTGCCACTGGAAGCGGTGTTTGACCCTACAGGCGCGGGTGATACTTTTGCCGGAGGTTTTATGGGTCATATAGCGCGTACGCGTGATATCTCCTTTGAGAATATGAAAACTGCTATTATTGTTGGCTCGGCGATGGCTTCTTTCTGTGTAGAGAAGTTTGGCCCCGAAAGGTTGAAGGAAATTACGCAGGCAGATATAGATCAACGCATCCAGCAGTTTGTGAACCTGGTAAATTTTGATATAGAGCTAACGCATTAATATGGCAGTTGACTGTCAAAAAAGAGAGCTGCCCGAAAAGCAGCTCTCTTTTTATATGTTAACAGGATTGCTATTCGAGGGTTACGCTCACGCTTACGCGGGTACCATCATAGAACAGGTTGAGTGTGGTTGGTCTGGCGCCTGCTGGTATTTTATAAACAACCTCAGCAAGGTCTTTTGTGGACTCAGGCTCAACGTTTACGCTGGTACCAGAATGTTGTGTGATATTGTTACCATTGTCGAGTGTCAACCGGGATTCGCTGGATACTAAGTAAACATTATAACCTCCCATAGCGGCTTTGTTGGTAACTTCTATATCAAATGTAAGCTCGATCCCTTCGGATTTACCATCGGGGTCTTGCAAAGCCACGGCTTTGGCATTTTTAACCTTCACAAATGCTTCCTTTTTCTTACCCAGGTAAGCGGTATCAGGCGCAAAGGTTACTTTATAGGTCTTGGGTTCGTTGGCAGCGGGCTTGGTTTCAGTTGCTGGTGTAGTTTGCTCTGCAGCAGGAGTAGTTGCTGTATCGCCACCTGCCTCTTTTGCTTTGTCCTTACAGGAGAATAATGCCAGGGTTGATACGGTTGCAAAGGCGAAAAATGTCTTTTTCATGCAGAAGGTGGTTTTAATTTTTAATATTAGTTAAAAACGTCGTATTAATGTTACAGTATTTTTAATTTTTTTGTTTTGCCTTGGCCATTGAATATTTCGGCCAATATGATATAGGTGCCGAGGGGCAGGCGACGGCGGTTATTGTCCAACCCATCCCATCTGAAAACGCCCTCTTTACCCAGTGTGGCATTGCGTGCCAACTGGCGTACAGGTATGCCCCCTGCATCAAAGAGGGTTATATTGGCCACATAACCGGGTTCTGCCAATAGGTATTGAATGGTAGCAAAATCGTCAACCCCGTCATTATCAGGCGAAAACACGGTAGGCGTAACAGTAATGGTACCCTTTGCCTGCAGATCGGCCCTGAACTGGGAGTTGCGGTAACCGGGGTACCGAACCCTGCTGTAGAAGCGGCCGACATCCAGTTATGGCTATCCTGTGCCGGCTTGCTATAGTCTATTCTTTCCAACGCCACCCCATCTTCGTTGCTGATGAGTGAAAAGTGCCAGCTCCTGTTGTACTGCAATTCATCTACCACTTCTTCCTGCAAGTTAATCAGCACGAGGGTACCCTTATCATCTGGCAGGGAAGGCAAAGCAGGCAGTTCCAGGATGGTGGCTGGTTCTTTAACCTGGTATTGTTGCTGCAGCCAACGGGCATCCTCCGTTAGAACTATATGCTCGCCCGGAAAAAACAAACGGGATGACGATGACAATTGCTGTAAACCAGCCAGTGCACCAGATGCAGAACGATTGGCCACATACAATTGTTTTACATCTAGCACATCAGGGCTGCGATTGTACAACTCTATATAATCAAATCCTCCCGGAGGGGGTTAAATAACAATTCATTAATAATAACTGACTGGTTATTGGCTGCTACGGGCAATCCGGCTTTGACATTGTTCATCATACCAATGGCATTGCCACTACAATCAGTTAGCTCCCTGGTGACGAGCTGATACTCCTGGCTTGCCTGTAGGGGGCAGGTAACCTGAGTATTACTTCGTTGAATAAAGGAGTCTGTGGTTCGGCCGATACAGGATGGCCTATGGCCTGGTTGAAGGTATAGTGATGGGTTGATGCAGCAACAGTACTATCCAGGCTCTCATCAAATACAGCTACAATGGTTATACTATCGATCGTGAAGGTTCGTAGCAATGCCGGGGGAATATCATCGGGATTTTGGGCGGTTACAGAATTTTCTTTACCAGGGTACCGCCCAGTGGATCTATAGCAGCTTTCCAGTTATCTGCCCCCGTACACGGGTTGTGTGGATCAATCATTTCCAGGGTCCAGCCGCCGCCTGCTTTCAGGCTGTTGCGGTACCACTGATCGGTATAAGGTACTGCATGTATGGTATTTCCTTCGGGTGAAGATAAGGTGATGATATCCTCCTCATTGTTCAGAGATGGGAAATTGCTCACACCTACGGCGGTACCATGGATCGCAAACAGGGGTAGGGCCGAATTGGAGCAAATGATGATAAAGCTATCCGGCCGGACTTCAATATTTGCCTGAATGGTAGCTGTTGCAGAACGATCGCTCAATTTCCATCCCTTCAGATTGATGGTGTGGCCTGACACATTTTTCAATTCTACAAATTCATGGTTGGGTAATGCTACAGGCGGAGTAGGATCGGGAAAAAGTTCGGTAATTACTATATCAAATCGCTGGGGTGTTTGGGATTGCAGGCTGGTAAACGGCACAAGCAGCCATACAACAAGCAGTTTTAAATTCATTGGTTTTTATTGTTTTTCAGAAGGATATGACGGTTAGCACAAACCGCATACGGGGAATGAAAGTAAAGACAAAACATTATATAATAAAATAATTTGTTGTGAAGAGCAAGCAACGAGCTTTGAGCTGCGAGCAACGAACAATACAGGTTCCCAATTAAATGAGCCTGGTTTAAACTACTGGTTGTTAGTTGTTTTATTCCTGCTATTGTAGCGGGCTATGCCTTGGGAATTTTCAAGGATTATCAATAAAAATTTGTGGATTCTGCAATTGGGAACTACTTTTGTTGCTCGTTATGCAAAAATGATGAAACATACAAAGCGCACGAAGAAGCATTCCAGACGTTGGGAAGGTTGAGTACTGCTTTGTATAACAGGATATTCAAAACGGCCTTCCCCACCAGGAAGGCCGTTTTGTTTGGCACCTGCTGACGAGAGAACTTAAAGACATTATTGTTAATCTATAAACAAGCAATCAACAAACCATGAAAGTTGCAGTAGTAGGCGCCACGGGCCTTGTAGGCACCAAGATGTTACAGGTATTAGCCGAACGTAATTTCCCGGTAACGGAACTTCTTCCGGTAGCATCTGAAAGATCAGTTGGCAAGGAAGTAGTGTTCAAGGGCAAGGGATATAAGATCATTAGTATGACGGATGCTATTGCAGCCAAACCTGCTGTGGCTATTTTTTCTGCGGGCGGCAGTACTTCGCTGGAATGGGCGCCCAAATTTGCTGAAGCGGGCATTACTGTAATTGATAATTCCTCTGCCTGGCGCATGGACCCTTCCAAAAAACTGATCGTTCCCGAGGTCAATGCGGATGCGTTGGGTAAAGATGATAAGATCATTGCGAATCCCAATTGCTCCACTATCCAAATGGTGGTAGCGCTGAACCCATTGCACAAGAAATACAATATCAAAAGAATTGTAGTGTCTACCTATCAAAGTGTAACGGGTACTGGTAAGAAAGCGGTGGACCAACTGATGGGAGAACGCAGCAAGGCGGAAAAAGGCAGCAATGGCGAATATCCGATGGCCTATAAATATCCTATTGACTTGAATGTGATACCTCAAATTGATGTGTTCCTGGACAATGGATATACGAAGGAGGAGATGAAAATGGTGAATGAGACAAAGAAGATCATGCGCGACGAAGCGATCCGTGTTACTGCAACAACGGTACGTATCCCGGTAATGGGAGGTCATAGTGAGAGTGTGAATGTAGAGTTCAGTGATGATTACCAACTGGAAGATGTTCGCAATTTATTGAGCAGTGCACCGGGTGTAGTGGTAGTAGATGATCCCGCCACTCAGCAATACCCCATGCCTAAGGATGCACACGACCGCGACGAAGTATTTGTTGGTCGCCTGCGGCGTGATGAAACGCAGCCGAATACGCTTAACCTTTGGGTTGTGAGTGACAACCTGCGTAAGGGGGCTGCAACGAATGCGGTACAGATTGCGGAATACCTGGTTTCTAAAAACCTATTATAGTATTAAAAGGGAAGGTATAGCCATACTCCCGGTCCCGCCGTCTCACAGGGGCGGGACTTTTTAATCGCAGATTATACTGATTGACGCTGATTTCGCAGATTGAAACGCAGACTACGCGGATTATTATTGATTGCGCAGATTCCGCGGATTAGGGCAGATTACGCTGATTAATTGCTATTCGTCCAATGCACGGTTAATGAAAACGATCAGGGGCTGCAGGGCTTCAAAAGCCGCCACTGTTTTCTTGACCAGGGTATCTGAGGTAAGGTCACTGTCTTTCAATTTTTCCATGGCCAGCCAGCTTTTAAGCTTCAGGTAGTCGGCTGCCGGGTTGTCTTTTTCAAAACCCTGGGGTACGCGGGCCAGGGAATACTCTACGCCCAGGTCTAAAGCTCCATATACATCTTTGAATTTCTTATTGGCAAGGATCTTCTTGAATTCATCGAAGCAGTAATCTATTTCCTGCCTTATTTTCTTTACTTCCGGGGCATGGGCATCCAGATGCCTCCACCCACAAAAGCTTCACCTGGCTCGCAATGAAAATAGTACCCGGCATAGATAGACTTTTGCCGCCCCGGTTAATGCTGGCGCCCAAGTTGGTTTTATAGGGGCTTTTATCTTTTGAGAACCGCACATCACGGTTAATGCGAAACATGCAACTCTTTGCTGTCAATTCTTTAATGGTAGCATCCTGTTTGCTGTGCTTATCAATAACGGCTTGAATGAACTGTTCAAAGTCTTTTTGGCGGCTTCATACTGTGGGCGATGGGCATCGAACCAGGATTTATCATTATTTTTTTGAGGTCTTTCAGGAATTTGATAGTAGCAGGCAGCAGCATACGTTTTATTTTAAAGGTATGTATGGGTATTGAGTGGGACAAAAAGATAAGTGGTGTGTAGATGCTCGCTCACATCTGTGCACACCACTTATACTACATTTTCCGGTAATGGGGTTTAGATCCTGCCCCAGTTCTCACCACTTTTAATGCGGTACATCGTCATTTCACTGACGCCATATTTTTCCGCAAGTTTTTTGATGGTGATTTTCCGGTTCTTGTCTGTTAGGACTTTTTTAATGCTCTTCACCTGATTAGCATTCAGCTTAAGACCTTCGGTGCGGTTGGCCTGCACTTTCTTGTAAGCGATCTTAGCCGGGCTGTTTTGTTGGTGAGAGATCATTTCTTCCAGTGAGGCCCATTTCAAGTTCTTCACTGTGTTGTCGAGTTTGTTGTGATTCAGGTGAATCACATACTTGTTTTTCGCCGAGGGCTTGCCCAGGAATAGCCGGGCAATTTCGCGGTGAATGTACAGTGTGCCATTGTTTCCGGGTCTGTGCAGGTTCAAGGTCCGGTAACCGGTAGTTAATGAGCCCTGCAACAATTTACCATCATCAATAACATCGTCTGTGTAGCTGGCTATGCGGCCATGTGATGACAGCGCATACTTTTTTCTAAGGTGCTTCCAGCCTGGAAACTGTAAAGGTTTCCACACCTCGTTGGGGAGTTTTTTTATCATCGCCTTTTCCTTTTGGCTAAAGTTACAAAAGAATGATATGCGAAAATCAAATCATTTGTAAGAAAGATGTGAATTAGCGGTTAACCAAGGTCAGGAACTCGGCCTCATTAATGATCTTGACGGAGGTGATCTTCTTGGCTTTTTCCAACTTGGAACCAGCCTCTTCGCCAGCCACCAGGTAGGTCAGTTTACTGCTCACGCTACCCAATAGCTTACCCCCATTGGCTTCCACCAAAGCTTCGGCCTCATTACGTTTCAGGGTAGGCAGGGTACCGGTGAACAAAAACGTTTGTCCTGTGAGGTTGCCGTCGACAATTATATCTTTTTATCATTTTTCAACTTTAATCCCAGGGCCTCCAGTTGCTGAAGCATTTTAATGTTATCAGAATCACGGAAATACTGGTAAACGCTACCTGCCACCTTGGGACCAACATCCTCCAGGGCCTGTAGTTCTTCAAGTGAAAATTGAGCAAAATCAAGCAGGTGTTTTACAGCATGGGCAAGGGTTTTGGCGGTTGTTTCGCCTATGTATCGTATACCAAGGGCGAATATGAGTCTATGGAGCGGCTGTTCTTTAGAGGCAGTGATAGCCGTTTGGAGGTTGGTAATGCTTTTTCACCAAAGCCTTCCAGGTCTCTTATTTTGTCAAAAGGAATAGCATATATTCCCGGTATGTCCTTCAAAAGCCCAGGTCGTAGAACTTCTGCACGATGGCTTCTCCCAGGCCACGTATATCCATGGCGTCTTTACTGGTGAAGTGGAAAATGCGCTGTAAGACCTGTGCTTTGCAGTATTTATTCACGCAGCGCCAAACAGCTTCCCCGGGGGGTTTGACCAATTTTTGGTTGCAAGACGGGCATACGGTAGGAAAAATAATGGGTTCTTCTTTTCCAGTTCTAAGTTCTGGTAGTGATTTTACTATATAAGGGATCACGTCTCCGGCGCGTTCTACGAGGACTGTATCGCCCGCCATGAGGTCTTTTTCCTGGATCACCTCTTCATTGAACAGGGATATAGAGCCTACGGTTACGCCTCCAATGGGAACGGGTTCAATTTTAGCAACGGGTGTAATGGAACCGGTACGGCCTACCTGGAACTCTACTGTTTTTAATTTGCTGGTAGCCTGCCTGGCCTGGAACTTATAGGCAATGGCCCAGCGTGGGTGGTGGGTGGTCATTCCCAACTGGTCCTGTAGTTCCAGTTTATTGACCTTGACAACCATTCCATCTATTTCGTAGGGCAGGTCGTCACGTTTTTCCTCATATTCATGGCAATATTTGATAACGGCCTCTATGCCTTTGAATACCATTTTTTTCTTTCATGGGGCTACGGAAACCCAGCTCCCACAACAGTTCGAGGGAGCCGCTATGTGTTTCCAGCAGTTTAGGGATTGTGGCTTCCGGAAGCAATACATAGTGGCTGATATTATACAGGAAGGCTTCGAGGTTACGCTTACTTACTTCCCTGGGGTCTTTGATGCGTAAGGAGCCTGCAGCAGCATTGCGAGGATTGGCCAATGGCGCCAGGTTCTGCTCTATTAGTTGATTATTGTATTTCTTGAAATTGGCCTTGGTTAATAATACCTCTCCTCTTATTTCCAGTTGCTGAATCCCGTAAGCTGAGAGTTTTACACTTAGTGGAACAGAGCGGATCTGTTTGATATTGGTGGTGATCTCATCCCCTCAACGCCATCGCCCCTGGTAGCTCCCTGGCCAATATATCATCTTCATAGATCAGGGATATACTGGCCCCATCAAACTTGGGCTCCACGCAATATTCAATCTGGTCCACCTTGGCTAGTTCCCGCGCCTTACGATCCCAATCTACCAGATCCTCCTCATTGTATGAGTTTTCGAGTGAAAGCATGGGTACCAGGTGGAAAACCTTCTGAAAATCTTTGGTAAGGTCTTTGGCCACCCGTTTCGTAGGTGAATCGGAGGTAATCAGTTCCGGCTGCCGGGATTCTATTTTTCCAGGGCTTTGTACAGCTGATCGTATTCAAAATCGGCCACCAGGGGATCGTTCATGATGTAATAGCGGTATTCATGAAAGCGAAGTACCTCCCGCAGATCATTTATATCCCTGGCAGGATCTAACTTACTCTTAGTGATCTTATCCAATAAAGTGGTAGAAAGCTGTTGTAATGCTTTGGTTTGGCCGGCAGCGTACATAAAAGGTTGGTTATGTGTTTGTGGGTAAAATTAAGGAAGAGCTACGAGCTTTGAGCGATGAGCTGCGAGCGAATACAGGGAAAGGGAATTGCCGTAATGGGAGCTGGGAAATAGCGGGTTGGCCTGGCAAAATGGAAAAGGGGAAATGCTCCGGGGCTATCCGTTATCTTTGCGCCATGAGAAAAAGAATGTGGTACTGCAAAAAATGGTGGTACAGGATTATGCGGCTAAGGGCAAAGCGCTGGCTAAAATAGACGGGAAGGTGGTTTTTATTGAAGGAGCGGTACCGGGTGATGTGGTAGATGTACGCCTATCGAAGAATAAAAAGGAATGGGCAGAAGGGAAAGCGGTGCATTTTCATGAGTTTTCCCGGGACCGGGTAGCTCCTTTTGCGAACATTTTGGTGTATGCGGGGGTTGTAAGTGGCAGATGCTGCCTTACAACAAGCAATTGGAGTACAAGCAGCATGAGGTGGAACAGCACCTGCGGCGTATTGGCAAGATAGCTTTGCCTGGTATTGCTGCCATCGTTGGGTGTGAAAGTACTGTTCGGTACCGGAATAAGCTGGAATTTACTTTTAGCAACCGTCGTTATCTCCTCCCGCAGGAAATAGCCGGTGCAGGTACTATAGACCAGGAAAACGCATTGGGCTTTCATGTGCCCCGGCTGTTTGACAAGGTGATTGATATCAATACCTGTCACCTGATGGCAGAGCCTACTAATACGATCAAGAATGGGATTCGCGGGTTTGCCATGGAGCATGGATATAGTTTTTACGATATTCGTGAACACCAGGGTTGGTTACGTACGCTGATCATCAGGGTTTGTACTACGGGAGAAATAATGGTCAATGTTTGTTTGGGGCATGATGATCAGGAGGCAAGGAAGGAATTATTCGACTATCTGCTGAATCAGGTGCCGGAAATTACCACGTTGTTGTATACTATTAACCCTAAAAGAACGATACGATTTATGATCTTCAACCACAGGCATATTATGGAAAAGGATATATTACAGAAAAACTGGAGGACCTGCAGTTTAAAATAGGCCCCAAGTCGTTTTTTCAGACGAATACAAGGCAGGGGGAAAGGTTGTACCAGATAACCCGTGATTTTGCTGAATTAACGGGAAAGGAAACGGTTTATGACCTGTATTGTGGTACTGGCAGTATTGGATTATTTGTGAGCAGGCTGGCAGGAAAGATCATCGGGGTTGAAGTTATTGCCGAAGCTATTGAAGATGCGAAGGAAAATGCGGCTTTGAACAATTTAGAGCACGCACAATTTTTCGCCGGAGATGTTATAGATATTTGTGATGATGCCTTTTTGCACGTCATGGAAGGCCGGATGTGATCATAACCGACCCCCGAGGGCTGGTATGCATGAAAAGCTGGTACAAAAAATATTGGATATGGAAGCGCCGCTGGTGGTATATGTGAGTTGTAATCCGGCTACTCAGGCCAGGGACCTGAATAAACTGGATGAGAAGTATGTGGTGACGAAGGTGCAGCCTGTGGACATGTTCCCCCATACGCATCATATTGAGAACGTGGTGCAACTAAAGATCAGAAAATAAGACTTTGCAATTGTAAAACCTAAAAAAGCATACTAGTGTATTCGAACAGAATGTTTCTGCCCATGACGCCCGTAGTTAAGAACCTGCTGATCGTTAATGCTCTTATTTTTCTGGCGCAAATGACTTTTCAGAATAAGTTTCCTGTAGACGAGCTGTTTGCCCAGCATCACTTTTTGTCGAAGGATTTTCGCCCGCACCAGTTCCTTACCTATATGTTCATGCATGGCTCTTTCCAGCATTTGTTTTTAATATGCTGGGGGTGTATTTTTGGTACGAAACTGGAAATGGTGTGGGGCGCCAAGCGTTTCCTGACCTTTTACCTGATCTGTGGTATAGGAGCCGGGCTGATCAGTGGCCTGGCTACGCTGGTAGAGACGTATCCGGTAATCAGTGACCTGAATTTTTACAGGAACATCCTACGGTACGGAATTTTAATATGCTTTTAAGTAAATATGATTGGGTGAGGATGAGCGTTCCTTCCGAGTTTACGAATTTGTTGAACGCAAATCCCGATGATCCTATCGCACCCAGGGCGATATTCAATATGTCTGACCAAATAAAGGCGGCAGCCACCGGCAGGCAAATGGTAGGTGCATCCGGGGCGCTTTTTGGCATCCTGGCAGGGGTGGCCTATTTATTCCCGAATGACCAGGTGATGATCTACTTTCTTTTCCCCATCAAAATGAAATGGCTGGTATTGATCTATGGCGGCCTTGAGTTGTGGGCGGCTATCCAAAACAACCCGCAGGATCCTGTGGCACACGTTGCCCACCTTGGCGGCGGCCTGGTAGGCTTTTGATAGTATATTTTAGCTACCGCAGGGGTAATCGACGTAAATTATTCTAAGGGCAACATTAGGACCTATTTGACTGTTAATTAATTACCAATATCGTAATGCCTGGGGAAGGCGTTGTGAGCAGGGTTTTGTACATTCACCAAAAATATATTTGTGTTGCGGGAAGATCGATACAGGAAACGCATTTTGCTGGGCCAGGATGGTAATGCATTGGTTTTATTACTGGCTATATTGGCCATTGTGTTCTGCCTTTTCAAGTTTTTGTGGATTGTATACTGGATGTCGGGCACCAAAGAACCGGTTTTTGATGCGGAGATCCTCAACTGGTTTATTTTACCATCCAATCTAAGCACGCTAGCTACCCGCCCCTGGACGATCTTTACTTATATGTTCATGCATACAGAGCCCATGCACCTGATTGGCAATGTGTTGTGGTTGTGGGCATTTGGCTATATTTTACAAGACCTGGCCGGGCCACGGAAACTGATCCCTGTTTTTATATATGGCGGACTGGCCGGGGGGTATTTTATGTTATCAGCTTTAACCTTATTCCTGTACTTTCCGGAGTGGCGCCCTATAGCAAATTACTGGGGGCTTCGGCTGGGGTAATGGCGGTAGCAATTGCCACCACTGCATTGGCGCCGGGTTACCGCATTTTCCCATGATCAATGGGGGTATCCCTTTATGGGTGTTGACGCTTGTTTTTGTGGTGCTTGATTTTGCCATGATCACGGGCAGTAATACCGGTGGGCACCTGGCGCACCTGGCAGGCGCCGCTACGGGTTTTATTTTTGTGTACCAACTGCGCCGGGGCGCGACTGGAGTGCCTGGATGAACCGCTTTTTTGACTGGGTCAATAACCTGTTCAATCCCGACAAGCGGAGCTGGAAAAAGACAGCCAAAGAGGAACTGCATTATAAATCGAAGGGCACTCAGCCATATAAAAAGATTCCCAATATTACGCAGAAACGAATTGATGAAATATTGGACAAGATCAACCAACAGGGATATCGCTTCCTCACAGAAGAAGAGAAAGAGATCCTGAAGCGGGCCTCGGAGGATGAAGAGTTGTAAATTTAATCATGGCCATACGAACCATCGCAAAGCGTTTTTTATCATCTCTCACATTGGTATAGTAGCACTTTTCCTGCTTTCCTGTGCCAATGCGTTTCTGCATCCTGAAAAATGGTGGTTTTTTGCGCTCCTGGGTCTAGCCTTTCCTTTCCTGCTCATATTGGTGGTCCTCTTCCTCCTTTTCTGGTCTTTATTCCGCTCCCGCTGGGCTTTTCTTTCACTGGCAGCATTACTGCTGGGTTATACCAATATCAGGGCACTCATTGGATTTCATCCTGGCGGCTTTACCCCTACCAAGCAGGAGAAAAGTATTCGTGTTCTGAGTTGGAACGTGCGGTGGTTTGACGAGCAGAAACGAATCACCAAGGGTGCATATCCCAGCCGTAAGCAGATGCTGGCCTTTATCAAAGAGCAGGACCCTGATATCTTATGCTTTCAAGAATATTTTGAAACAAACAAGGTTAATTACAGCAACTTAAAGGATATTCAAAAGATGAATTATCCTTATTTCTATAAGGTGATCGATTATGGTCGTAAAGGCGGCCCATTGGAAGTGGGCGTGGCCATTTTTTCCCGGTTTCCCATCATTGATAGCCTGCAGATCAAGTATCCCGGTCCGGTCAAATTAAGGGCCGCAGAAAGCCTTATATCCTGCGATATTACAGTAGGGGGCAAACGTTGCGGGTATTTAATACGCATCTTCAATCGGTCTTGTTCCAGAAAGAAGATTATGAGCGATTGCGCATTATCAGAACGGCCGATGACAGTATCCTGGATGCCTCCCGGTCGATATTGAAAAAGCTGCGGCAAGGGTATGCTTCGCGGGGCACTCAGGTAGATATTGTGCGGGAACAGCTGGATAAAAGTCCTTACCCGGTTATTATATGCGGGGATTTTAATGATGTGCCCAATTCCTACACGTATTTTCACATCCGTGGTAGCCGGCAAGACGCCTTCATAGCCGCCAGTAATGGGATTGGGCGTACGTACCGGGATATAGGCCCCACGCTTAGAATTGATTATATCATGGCGGATAAAAAGTTTGAGGTGGTTCAATGCAAACGGTTTGAAGTACCCTATTCAGATCATTACCCAGTATTGGCGGACCTGAAGCTGAAGGCCGCTGAATAAAATCCCTATATTTGCCTTATGGCGTCCCCGTTCTTCTTCCCCTGTTGTTTTCCCTGTCCTGTTATCACAGGATAAATCTATTTTTGTGTGCCGTACTAATTATCCCATTTTTACTTAATTCGCAGACTGACATCAACGATTTTTTATGAGTGAACTGAAAGTTCTGAATTCTTATAGCAGACAGAAGGAAGTATTCACCCCCTTACACCAGGGCATGTGGGCATGTATGTATGCGGCCCTACTGTAAGTGGTGAAAGTCATCTAGGCCATGCCCGGCCTTATATCACTTTTGATGTGGTGTATCGCTACCTGACGCACCTGGGATATAAGGTAAGGTATGTACGCAATATTACGGATGCAGGCCACTTTGAAGAGGAGGGGCGTGAAGCAGAAGATAAGATTGCTAATAAAGCGGTACTGGAAAAGCTGGAGCCAATGGAACTGGTGCAAAAATATACCAACTTATTCCATTGGGCGATGTTGGAGTTCAACAACCTGGAACCGAGTATTGAACCTACGGCTACAGGGCATATTGTGGAGCAAATTGAAATGATTAAAAAGATCATGGCTGATGGATATGCTTATGAGGTAAATGGTTCGGTATACTTTGATGTAAAGAAATATGCAGCACATTATCCATATGGGAAATTGAGTGGACGGGTATTGGATGAGCAATTGGAAACGACACGGGATCTGGAAGGGCAGGATGAGAAAAGGAATAAGCAGGATTTCGCTTTATGGAAAGCAGCGCCCCCGCAACATATCATGCGTTGGGTAAGTCCCTGGGGTGAAGGTTTTCCGGGCTGGCATATTGAGTGCTCGGCTATGAGTGCCAAGTACCTGGGCACGGAATTCGATATTCATGGAGGAGGAATGGACCTACAATTTCCGCACCATGAAAGTGAGATTGCACAAAGTACGATTTGTAATAAACATGTGCCGGCGCGTTATTGGATGCACAACAATATGATCACGGTGAACGGCAAAAAGATGGGTAAAGCCTACAATAACCAGATCAAGCTAACAGAGATGTTTGCAGGTACGCATCCCTTGCTGGAACAGGCCTATAGTCCTATGACGATCCGTTTTTCGATCCTTCAAACGCATTACCGTAGCACGCTTGATTTTAGTAATGAGGCGCTACAGGCTGCAGAGAAAGGACTGAAAAGGCTGTGGGAAGGGTATGAGCATTCGAAGAATTTAGAATACAGAATACAGAATACAGAATCGTTTGATCAGGAATTAGATGCGAAGGTTAACAAGTTGCTATCGGAGATGGATGACTTTATGAATGATGATTTCAGTACGGCCAAGGTGTTGGCTAACCTGTTTGAAATATTGCCGGTCATTAATTCTATGCGGGATAAACTTATTGCGGTTACTGCTATTTCTCAAAACAGCTTCAACCGCTTGCAGCAATATTTCAAGGCTTACCTGGAAGATATACTGGGTCTGAAAGGGGAAACGGCCAATGAAGATGGCAAGCTGACTGGAGTATTGGATCTGTTGATTGAAATACGGAAAGATGCACGCGGACGCAAGGATTTTGTTACTTCTGATAAAATACGCAACCAGTTACAACAGCTAGGCATTTTATTAAAGGACGAGAAGGATGGACGGGTAAGTTATTCTTTTGATTAATCTTATCGTTAGGATAATGTCAGCCACCTGCTTCGGCGGGTGGCTTTTTTATTGACAGCCTTGTGGTTTAAGTCTCGTGACCCGCAGCTGGTTTTACTGCTCTTACCATTTCTCTTTTACCATGTGGACCGGGTATTTTATTCACGACAAATCCTGCCGCCATCATCGCACGCCGCACATCGCTTTTGGAACAGTAGGTAACCAAAATACCTCCTGCTGTTAGCATGCCGAATAAATGGGTAAAGGCATCTACGGTCCACAGCTCCGGCTGGGCACCAGGAGCGAAGGCGTCATAGTAGATTAGGTTGACAGGCTGGGGAGTTGCCAGATTGAAAAGGCTGGAGTGGTACTTTTGAAATGCAAACCAGGATGTAAGGCTAATGGGAGTGTTCCAAGGGGAGGTATGCAAATGTTCAAAAAGGGGGTGCAGGTCAGGTTGTTGTAATTGTTCGCAGTAATTAAGTTGGGCTACGATGGTAGTTTCTAATGGAAAAGCCTCGACTGCCTGGTAATGTATTTTTGTTGTTGCTTTTCAGCTTCCACGAGTGTAAGAAGGGCATTTAGACCAGTACCCAATCCCATTTCAAAAATATAAATGGTTTGTTGACTTTGCAACAGGGGTTTCAATCCGGCTTCAATAAATACATGACTGGACTCCTGGATGGCGCCGTGTTTAGAATGGTAAGTAACTTTCAGTTCTGGTATAGCGATGGTGACAGATCCATCGGCGGTTATCATGATTTCCCTTTCTACCATGCTGCAAAGCTATTGAGCGGGGATAGCACGGACAAAATTTATTAATTTAGAAACCTAAACACTTGTTACATCAAACCTGATCTATGGTATACAAAGAGCATTTAAGCAAGGATAAGCGTTTCAAAAGCTTGTTGAAACGCACGAGGGGGTTACCTTAAAGAAGCGCAAGAACATCTGCATTTATCTCTGCGCTTCTATTATGAGCCAGCAGTTATCTACCAAAGTGGCGGATGTGATCTACCAACGCTTTCTTAATTTATATGATGGCAAAGAACCCACGGCTGAACAGATCCTTAATACACCATTGCCTACATTAAGAAGTATTGGCTTATCGAATGCCAAGACAATGTATGTGCATAATGTGGCGCGTTTTTCAATAGAACAGGGAATGGACCATAAGAAATTGTACAGGATGGAGAATGAGGAAGTGATTGCCTATCTTACTCAGATAAAAGGGGTGGGTCGCTGGACGGCAGAGATGTTGCTGATGTTTGCGCTGGGCCGGGAAGATGTATTTTCTATAGACGACCTGGGTATACAAAATGCTATGATCGGGATATACAAGTTGAAGCGGGAGGACAAAAAGAAGTTCAGGGCTGACTTGCTGCGCATTTCCGGAAAATGGAGCCCGTACCGCACGTATGCCTGCATACATTTATGGCATTGGAAAGACAATAGTCCAGAGAAATAAATAAGGGGTATAAACCTATGAACGTTTTTTTTCTTTAATAACCCTGGTTTCGGTCCACTGATCATGAAAGGGGCTACCTACGCAAGCGGTAAAATATTCCAGGGGTATCATACGCATACAGCCTCTTCTAAAGGCATCGCGCCAGCTAAAGGAATCTGTACGTAGATGCACTACCCGGGTGCGGGTAATCAATTTGCCCAATGTTTTGCCTTTGAACACGCCTTCTACAAGCAGCATATAAATCCCATAAAGTACATGGAGTAGTACAAAGTCTGATATATCAGACATGCTTTCTATCACTTGAAAGACTTTACTTCCATAGGCAGTAAGGGCTATCAGGATGATGCAAATTATTACAATAGTATAAAAGCTAAGGAGGTCTATAACGTAGTTGACAAAGCGCAATTGGGCTTTGGCATCTTGTGGGGAAGTTAATTCCTGTTCAAGATCCTGCAACAGGTTTTCACTGACGGTTGGGCTCATGGAACGGGATTGGTTGGGTTCGACTTTCTCCCTACAAGTAACGTAAATAAATTGATATATGAAAATGTGGAAACGCTTAGTTTACTGAATCCAAAATAGAACTGTGTATACGCAATAAAGAAACCCTGCAGTCGTTGCCGGATGGCCACTGCAGGGTTTGACAAAGATCAATTTTCAGGGCTATTTCACCAATTTCAACTCCTTAATAATGTTGGAAGCTCCGCCCAATTTATCAATGCACCAGAGTACATAGCGTACATCGACGCAGATTGTACGATTGTATACTGGATCAAAGGCAATTTTATGGCTAAGGGCTTCATAGTTACCGTCAAATGCCAGGCCAATGAGGTTACCATTGCCATCAATGACCGGGGAACCTGAGTTACCGCCGGTAATGTCATTGGTGGTAATAAAGCCTACCACCAGGTCTTTGCGAACAGGGTCGATATACTGACCAAAATCTTTCTTTTTCGCTAATTCGAGGAGTTTGGCTGGCAGATCGAATTCATAATCACCAGGTTGGTACTTTTCCAGTACGCCGCTCATGGTGGTTACGTAATCATATTTTACAGCATCACGAGGCTGATAGCTTTTCACATTACCATAGCTTACGCGCATAGTAAAGGTGGCATCGGGATACATTTTTTTGGCTTTGACGGTATCCATTTGCAAGATGCCCTTGAGGTAGATACGGCCCAATTCGGCATTCTTTGCATTGAATTGTTGGGATTGGGGCAGGTATTTGCCAATCCAGTTCTTTACAAAGGCGGTAGCTGTGGCATAGGCAGGATCGGCCTGTAAAACGGTAGCATCGGGATTATTGCAGAAGGCATTCCATTTGTTGTCGTCCAGGATCATGGTGTTGGTAAACAAGTTGTTGGCAAACTTTTTATAGGTGGCCTCGTCCTTCAGATCACCAAAGCTGCCCCGCAGGCTTTCAAAGAAGCTGATGGGATGTTGACTTTTATCAACATCGTTATAAAACATCATGAGGACAGTACCTACAATTTGCTGATCGGATGTCTTGTTTTCTCCTTTGAGGAAATTGGTCCTGGCTTCTTTAGCTGCATCGACGGCTTTCTTGATGTCGGCAGAGCTTCCTTTTTTACAATGGCATTCTCTACTTGTTGCAGGCTGGCTGCAAAAGCAAGCAGGGGGAGCCGAATATTCCTTCATTCAAATACACCTGGTGTTTGCTGTAGGGTCTCCAGGCATCATAGGCAGTTGACCAGTCGGAGAAGAGGTTTTGAAATTCGGTTTTACCATTGGCCCATTGCTGGAATTTGGCTTCAGCTGCTTTCTTCTGATCGTAGATATTGTATTTGATCAATTGTTTTGTTTCGCCATCAAAAAACTTCCAGTAATTGGCAATGGAGGCATAGTTGGAAGCGAGCTGTAGCTTAATAGCGGGATCGTTTTTCATTTGCTCAAACATGTATTTGAGTCGTATATCGCGCAGCTTGACCAGTGTTGGATTGCTAATGTCGATCTTTTGCTTTACGCCAAAGGAGGATTCGTAACGATTGGTACCACCGGGATAGCCATAGATCATGGCGTAATCACCATCCTTGATGCCTTTGATGGAAACAGGCAGGAAATATTTAGGCTTGAGGGGTGTATTATCAGTGGCGTAAACGGCAGGCTGGCCGTCTTTACCATATACACGGAAAACTGAAAAATCGCCGGTGTGACGTGGCCATTCCCAGTTGTCGGTATCGCCACCAAACTTTCCAATGCTTTCGGAGGGGGCACCTACGAGGCGGATATCGGTATATCGCTGATAAACAAAAACCAGGAATTGGTTCCCTTTGAATAAGGGGCTTACGCGGGCAATTATACTTTTGGACTCATCGGAGTAACGTTGGTTAACGGCAGCAATGGCTGCATTTACCTTGGCAATACGGTCGGCACCGGATGCATCTTTGGCAGCATCTTCAATTTCTTTAGTTACATCTTCGATCTTAAGGAGGAATTCAACATACAATCCCTGAGAAGGGATCTCTTCGCCCTTAGTTTTTGCATAGAAACCATCTTTGAGGTAATTGTTGGTTACGGAGCTGGCGCGTGCAATGGCATCATATCCACAATGGTGGTTGGTAAAGATGAGGCCTTCATTGCTTACAATTTCGCCGGTACAACCACCATTGAAAATGATGATGGCATCTTTGATGGAGGCTTTGTTAATATGGTATAGCTGGTCTTTGGTGAGTTTAAGGCCACGTTTTACCATGTCATTATAAACTTGTTGTCCCAATAGCAGGGGCAACCACATGCCTTCATCGGCCAGGGATCGGAATACGGAAATCATTAAAGCAATCGCTATGAAAAGCTTTTTCATACAGAGATTAATTTAGACGACAAACGTACTTGAAAATTTTGTAATGGGGTGATTTTTTGCGGAATAATGCATGGGCTGAAAGTGAGAAGGGGCAAAGGATACGGGGAATCCTTAATAACCCGCAGCAAAAAAATTATTGCTGCTGGTTTTGCACTTTCGTGTAAAGGGAATCGTTTATATTTAACAGGTATCCCCTATTCAAACAACTGCTGTGTATGATAAACACAGCGCACCCAACCAAATAGTATGTCTCACCGTCAACTGTTTTACTTATCTGTTGTCTTTCTTTATATTTTGGCAGGCTGTAGCAAAAGGATGGGGTCTCGGATCCCCCGGCTGTAGTCATTAAAGCTCCACCTGATCTTGGTTTCAAGGTGGTTGGATATTTCCCATCGTATAGGGACGCGAATGCAGTACCGGATATCAAGTTCCGTATGACGAATGTGGTAAACTATGCGTTCTTTACGCTCAATGCTGCCGGCACGTTGGTAGTCAACAATCCCGCCACTTTTACTGCAGTGGTGGCCAAGGCAAAAGCCAACAATGCCAAGGTGATGATCAGTATCAATGGGGCATCGGCCGATTTCCGTACGATGGCTGCCACGGCTACTGGTCGCAATGGTTTTATTAAGCAGGTCATAAACCAGGTTCGCAACTACCAGGTACATGGTGTAGATGTAGACTGGGAATTTCCCAGTACTGCTGATGGATCTGATATTATGTTTACGAATTTAATGAAGGAGTTAAGTGATAGCTGCCACCGGGATGGTAAGTATTACCTTACTGCTGCTATTACAGCAGGTAAATATGCGGGAAGTTACCGGGACGCTATTAAAGGAGAATTGTTTACTTATGTAGACTGGTTCAATGTTATGGTGTATGATGATTTCAGTACTACGGCAGCTTATAAACACCATTCGGATATGGCGTTGGTACAAACCTGTATGAACTACTGGCTTACCACCCGCAGCATGCCCAAATCGAAGTTTGTATTGGGCTTACCAGCCTATGGAAGGCCATCGGGCATTACACAATCCAATACTACCCTATCCTATAACAGCATTATTGGCCAGGGTGGCAACCCATTGTCTGATTCGGCTATGGTAACGGCATCGGGCTGGCCTACGGCTTATATGATCTATTACAATGGTACTTTTACCATTAAAAGAAAGCTGCACTTGCCAAACAACAGGCCAATGGCATTATGTTGTGGGAAAAGGGGCAGGATGCGCATGATGGCAACTCCTTATTAAAGGCAGCTTGTGATACGATTGGAAGAACGTATTGAGGGGCAAGTGGCAGCCGGGAACGGCAGTCGGCAATGGCCCGTAGACATATGTAAATTGATGCAGGAGACAACTGTAAAAACAGTTGCCTCTTTGTTATTCAAGGCTGTGATTAGCTGGCTTTCTTTACGACGATCTCTTCTATTATTCTTGTGCTGGTATTTACTTCAAAGGTTTGTACCTGATTGCCTTTAAAGGGTCTAATAATAAACCTGAGTTTATCGGAGAGCGGCTCTGGCAACTGAAATCTTTTATTGAATTTTCTATCGGTATAGTTATCCTGGAATAGTATAGTGTCGTCGATACTTTTGATGATCAAGGAAAATCTATCGCCGGCCTGGTTATCGTATTGCACCTGAAATACGACATTGCCTTTGGTATTGCCGATATGTGTTACACTGGCTGTTTCGATAAGGGGCTCTCTAACAGCTACGGCCCTGGTTTGAGCGACGGAAATCTGGGTCAATAGGATCATTGCTGTTGTAATTGCCAGGAATCTTGTTAACAGGATGGTTTTCACCACATACATGGATTGCTTTTTCATACAAAAAGGAATTAAATAAATGATTAATAGTTGTATGCGCAAGCAACGCTGTGGATAGCAATCAAGGAGGCAGCACAATCAGGGGAAACAATCATTGGAGGGATAAGTAACGTATAGTATAAAAGTAGGTCATTTTATTTAATGCAGCAAATAAAGCAGGGCCTGGAAGGGTTAAGTCATCATTATGTTTCCATGTAGAAACACTGAAACGGAATGGAGTAGCTTTCATTGAAAAGACACTAAAACAGACAACAGGGTGAGCCGCCTTGCCATGCAGCAGAGCAGCGCTGCAAGGCGACCCACCCATAGTTGAAAAGAGGTGACACCTTTCCCTAGCTGCGTAAATGAAAGGTGTCACCTCTTTATGTAACCTCTTTATAAACTTAAGGTGTCATTCTTTTAATAAGGGCCTGTAGTTTAGGTTGTATCAATAAGCGGTTATCCATTCGTTTGAGGGTAGTATCGGAAATGAACCAATTCATGGCATAGGGAATTTCTTTGAGGGTATCGCCCCGCTTCCTTTCTTCCTGTTTTTCAGCAAGGTCTTTGTATAAATGCAGGGGATAGTATTCTGCGCTATTACAAGTGGAGTCGCGGTCAATGTCTTTGAGGAAGTTGATCAACCGCTTATCGTTTACGGTAGTTTGCATATCATAGGCGCCCATGATGGTAAGGATGGGTGAGGAGAGGTCATTTTTCAAGGGGCCAACGGCTCCCAGTGGCGCTACGCCTACGGGGCTATTGGTAATGTGCAGTACGACGAGGTGGAGTTTGGCGACTCTTTGTTTGAATACCAGGTCTTTGGAGGTATCAGCCTGTATAAGCATGGCCCGCATCATTTCCTGCACCACACCTGCACCAGAGTTATCGAAATACCCGCCATCTACAAAATAGTGAATCAGCATACTGTCTGATTTCTTCACACGTGTTCTTTCGGGCAGCCACTGGTCTATCCGGCCTGCCGGGCTGATGTAAGGGAAACGGGCACCCAGTATGGAGGCGGTACTGAGGCGCATATCGAGGGTATCGTTGAGTACATCCAGTACATCTTCGCGGTTATTGAATATCTCTTTGTTTAAACGGATATTGGTTACTACTGCCGGGTTGCCATCCTGCACACGGGTGGTATTGATGCAAAGCACGGGCAGGTTATAAGGCTGGTTGCGCAGGGCAATCATTTTTGAAAAGGGTTGATCCATTGGAGCACGCAAGGTATCATTCACGGTGCGTGCACCGGCTTCAATGGTTTCTTCCAGGGCACCGGCCCTGTCGGAAAGATCATCGTTGTTGATGTGAAAGATGTATTTAAAGTAATCGGGCCCCAGCATATGGGCCAGGGTATGGGTTAGAAAGTCCTTTTTAAGGAAGAGGCGGGCAGACCTGAGGTAGGATACATTCACATTGCCCGACATTTTACTCCTTTCATAAAGCAGGGAAAAGAAAGTAGCTACGCCTACTCCTCCTCCAGAGGTTCCGGAAAGGCAAAATACGTGGCGGGAAAAAGGGTCGGGGGTATTGGTTGTAGCGTCTTCCAGTTTGCCGAGTACGGAAGCGGTCCAATAACCAGAGCGGGAAGCGCCACCATTGGCCAGTACATAATATACAGGATAGCTGCCTTTGGCACTGTCGATCGCTGCACCGCGGTCTGTAATCCAATTCCGGGTATAGGTTTGTATATCCTGGCGTTGGTTATAGATGCCATGTTGGGCGGGGTATCAAACTGTTTGGTGCGTACGTAATGGGTTTCTTTTGACCCAAGGAGGAAGGCAATGATAAAAATGATGAAGTGGAGGTTGATATTGGTCTTTACGGAAAGGGCGGTAAGGATATTGCCAAACCCCAGTAATACGGCGAAAGCCAGGAGCACAAAGGGAAAGGGGCCCAATTGCCAGGAAACAGGAATGGAATTGATGGCCAGGAGGTAAACGATCAAACCAGCTACGGCAACAATATTGAACCATTGAAAATACCCGATCTCTGTACGGGGTATGCGCAAGAAATCCATTAGCACATACATGCAGCGGGTAATAATAAACGGCTTGGTCTTAGGAGGATTGGGCACTATTTTTTTGCGGAGGTTGATGTACAACAGGAATACAGCATGGAGGAGGAGGAGTACCCACAGTAATGACAAGATAGATCCTTTGGGATTGCTGATCACAAGGGTAGCCGCCAGCAGAAAGATGGCCAATAGAACATAAAAAGGATGCGGGATAGTTTTAAGTGCTTCTCTGCAAAATCACGTACAATGTCATCAAGGCCCCAGGAAATAACCATACCCAGGAAGAAGTACAAAGCAGCTTTGCCGGGCGCCATGGCATCGGCGCCTAAAACGGGGGATTGTAATACGGCCAGTTCAATCACCAGGAGGCAGGCATAGCCGATAATATGGGGAAAGATATGCAACCATACAGGAGGCAGTTCAAAATATTGTGTATTGGTTATTTTCCTGGCTACTTCATCGGGTGTGCAGGTGCCCATGATCTTTAGTATCCTGTCTTCCTGTTTACTTTTTTTGAGGTAGGCCACTACTCTTGCGGAATACCAGCTTACGTAGATCCAGAAGGCAATGGCAATAAAAAGAAAGCTTTTGCCTGGTGGTTCTCGGTAAAGGCCACAATGATGTCTTTGCCCTGGCCGAGGGTCCAAAAGGTCCACATGCCCAATACAAGGAACAGGATGCCAGGAAAGAAAAGCCAGATAGACTTGAGGAGCCGTGAAATGAAAAGCAGGATGTGTGTAAGGAGATACCAGGTAGTTCTCCAGAACTTTGAGTCAACAATTGACATAAGACAGGCATTGGTTAGTAAGATACCAAAGCTAAGGAATTAATAGGGAGTGGTTAGTGAGGGAGAGAATTATTGATTATTGATTACTCATTATTGGGGCAGGTAGTTGAGGGTGGTTATGGAAGGGTGAGAACGAAACAGCCTCCGGTTGGAGGCTGTTGGTATGATATATACTTACTCTTAGATCTTGTTGTTTTCTTCATTCAATACTTTCCAGAGGAGGTCTTTCAGTTCGGGGATGCCCTTTTGTATAACCGAGGAAATAAAGAGATGGGGACGCCCTTGGGAAGTTCTTTTTCAATGGCTTCTTTGAGCTCGTCATCCAGCATATCGCTTTTACTGATGGCTATGATGAATTGTTTATGGAGGAGTTCGGGATTGTATTGTTCGAGTTCATTGACGAGGATCTCAAACTCTTTTTATGGTCATTGCTATCGGCGGGGATCAGGAATAGCAATACGGGGTTGCGTTCAATATGACGCAGGAAGCGGTGGCCCAGGCCTTTGCCTTCGGCGGCGCCTTCAATGATACCTGGCAGATCGGCCATACAGAAGCTGCGGCCATTGCGGTATTCTACCATGCCCAATTGGGGAATAATGGTAGTGAAGGCATAATCGGCAATTTTGGGTTTGGCAGCGGTCATTACGGACAGGAGTGTAGATTTACCTGCATTGGGAAAACCCACGAGTCCCACATCGGCCAGTACTTTGAGTTCCAGTACTTTCCAGGCTTCTTCGCCGGGTTCGCCGGGTTGGGCATGTTCAGGAGCCTGGTTGGTGGGGGTAGCAAATTCGGCATTGCCCAATCCGCCACGACCGCCCTTGATCCAGACGATCTCCTGACCATCTTCCAGTATTTCGGCTTGTGTTTCTTCAGTTTCTTCATCCCGGGCCACGGTGCCCAGGGGTACTTCTATAATAACATCTTTACCGCTGCGACCGGTGCAATTGTTGCCGCTGCCGGTTTCGCCGTTCTCGGCCAGTACGTTCTTATAGTAACGAAGGTGTAATAAGGTCCAAAGGTTCTTGTTGCCCCGTAAAATGATGTGGCCTCCCTACCGCCATTACCGCCATCGGGGCCAGCCTGGGCATTGAATTTGGTACGCATAAAGTGCTTACTGCCAGCACCCCCATGCCCACTGCGGCAAAATATCCTGATCTGGTCTACAAAGTTTGTCTTTTCCATTGCGAGGTGCAAAGATAGGGCAAATTGTTCCGGGTTTGGGCCGGGTATAATAAGGAGGGAATTAAGGGGCCATTGTGCGTATAAACCGTGCAAAAGAGTTGTTAGCTATTCGGACTGGTCTTTTATACTATTCCAGGTTTTGTAGAGCACTTCCTGCACAGGCCTATCATGGGGTATTTCGCGCAGGGGTTCACAAGGCTCCCATTGTTCCTGCATTTCGGCGGGGAGGGCCTGATATAGGCGGGTACCGGCGGTTTTCCAGGTAATCATTTCATCGCTTACCTGTTTTACGAGACGGGCGGGATTGCCCATCATTAAGCTACGCGGGGCAATTTTTTCATTGGCCTTCACAAGGGACAATGCGCCCACCACGCATTCATCACCCAGTTCCACATTGTCCATAATAACGGAATTCATACCAATGAGGCAGTTTTTGCCAATAGTAGCGCCATGAATAACGGCGCCATGGCCAATATGCGCACCTTCCTTCAGCAAAACGGTCACGCCAGGGAACATGTGAATGGTACAGTTTTCCTGAATGTTACATCCGTCTTCAATGATGATGGCCCCCAATCGCCCCGGATGGCAGCGCCCGGGCCTACGTATACGTTTTTGCCAATGATCACATTGCCTGTTACGGCGGCTTGTGGATGGATGAATGAAGATGGATGAACGACGGGAATGAAACCCTTGAAGGAGTAGATCATTGTTGATTACTGATTATTGATTATTGACCAGTCTTTATGCTTCACCGGGTATGGGTGGTGCGCCTACAGCGCACAATACTCTTTGAATACGTTTTTCTACAAAGCTTAGGCCCCTAAAGGGGCTAAAAACACCCCTCAAAGAAGGACAGCTTAAACGACATGATCCTCCCGTCTTTATACTTCGCCGGTGGTGAGCTCAACAGGTATCAATTCCTTACCGGTTCTGAAGCAGGTGCCTTTGAAAACAGCTACGGGCTGGTTGTTTTGATTGGTAACGCTGATGAGGTAGAGGCCAGTACTCCGGCCATTGTGCACTTCTTTGGCTTCAGCGGTAAATAGATCGCCCGGCAAGCCGGATTTGGTAAAGGTGATGGACACATCCAATGCCAGGGAAAGGTTATTGCGGTTGTTACAGGCAAATGCCAGGGCGCTATCGGCCAGGGAAAAGGTAATGCCGCCATGTATAACACCAAAGCCATTGAGCATTTCATCTCTTAGGGTCATTTGTAGCTTGCAATATCCTTCACGCACTTCAATTACTTTGATGCCCAGCCATTGGCTAAAAGCATCTTTCTGCATCATTTTATCGACTACCTGTACGGCCAATTGATCTGCCTGCATATTGTTTATTCTTATATAGTTTGACTATTTGCCTTGGAAAACGGGTGTTCTTTTTCCAGGAATGCGTTGACGCCTTCTTTGTAATCGTCGGTAAGGGCTGCAGCTTGTTGTAATTGATCTTCCAAGGCCAGTTGCTGTTCATAATTGTTGGTGAAGGATTGGTTGAGGGCCTGTTTGGTGAGGGCCAATCCATGGGTGGGCATTTGAGCAACCTGCTGTGCCAGTTGCAATGTGGCAGATGCAAATCCATCGCCGGCAATTACTTTATAGATCATGCCCATACGCTCAGCTTCGTCGGCCGCTATTTTATCGCCCAGCATAGCAAGGGCGGATGCTTTTTGCCAACCGATGAGGCGAGGCAGGAAAAAGTGCCCCCGCTATCGGGTATGAGGCCCAGTTTGGAAAAAGCCTGTATGAAGGAGGCGGATTGAGCAGCCACTACGATATCACAACACAAAGCGATATTGGCGCCTGCGCCTGCTGCAACGCCATTTACTGCTGCAATTACAGGTTTTGCCATTTTGCGAATGCGGTCGATAATGGGGTTATAATGTTCGCTAAGGATCTGTGTCATGGTGGGGCCATCAGTCGCTACGATCTCGGCCAGGTCCTGACCGGCACTAAATCCTTTGCCAGCGCCGGTCATGTACACGCAACGCACTTCCTGTAAGGATGCGCACTCATCCAGCTTTTGCTGGAGGAGTAAAGCCATTTCGCGGTTAAACGCATTGAGCTTATCAGGGCGATTGAGGGTGATGATGGCTACGTTGTTGTCGATCTGAAACAGAATAGAAGGCATGTTGATGGATTGAAGAATAAAAATAGGTATGTTTTTAATGGCATTTAAAATAGTCGAAGGGTTCCTGGCAATCATTGCACTGATAAAGTGCTTTACAGGCGGTGGAACCAAACTCGCTGATGCGGCGGGTATGGAAGGAACTGCACAGGGGACAGGCAACGGCTTCGTCTTCGGCAAACAGTTGTACATTACAAACCTGCTGTATGGGGTTGGGGGTGCTATGCCATAAGCCAGGAGTTTTTGTTTGCCTGCCTCGCTCATCCAGTCGGTGGTCCAGGCTGGTGATAATACTTGTTTGATGTTGATTTTTTTGAATCCTTTTTCCAGCAACAGGAGGCGGATACTGACGGTTATAGCGTCGATAGCGGGACAGCCGCTATAGGTGGGGGTGATGGTGACCTCTACTTCATCAGCCGCCGCTTTTACCTCACGCACAATGCCCAGGTCGATAATTGACAGTACCGGCACTTCCGGATCGGGAACCTGTTCCAGTAAGGACCAAATCTCTGGGGTTGATATGTTTGTAGTTGTAGTCAAATGCTCTATGCTCAATATTCATTGTTCAATAAACGGGTTTACCATTCGGCGCCTGGATAGGCACGTTGGAGGTATTGCATTTCGGCCAGGATGTAACCCAGGTATTCGGTATGGAGCCCTGTTTTACCTCCGGTATGCATGAAGGGCTCCGCTGGAGGAAAAGGCAGTGTGGCTTCCTGAAAGATCTCCTGCACTTTATTGCGCCAGGATTGTTGCAAGGCAGGAACATCCACGCCAATGCCGGCAGCGGCCATGGCCGTCTCGTAGCCGGCCGGTATAAAGAATTCGCCGGTATAGTTCCAGAGGGCATCGAGTGCCTTGAGCATACGTGCATGGCTTTCATCGGTGCCATCACCCAACCTGATCACCCACTCACTGCTCCAGCGCAGGTGATAGGTTACTTCTTTCATAGATTTCTCTGCAATGGCAGCCAGGGTAGGATCGCTTGATCTTTGGAGTTGCCCGTACAGGAGGTACTGGTATGCACTGAAGAAGAACTGTCGGAGGATGGTTTGCCCCCAATCGCCCCTGGGTAATTCGGTGATCAGGCAGTTTTTGAAATGGCGTTCATCACGCAGGTAAGCCAGGGAATCTTCAGTGGCCTCGCCGCGGCCCGGAGATCGGTTGTTATCAGCATTTGTTAAGGCAGCCGCGTATTGGTACAGGCTACGCGCCTGTCCAATAAGATCGAGAGAAATATTGGTGATGGCAATATCCTGTTCCAGTACGGGGCCATGGCCGCACCATTCGCTGTTGCGCTGGGAGAGGATCAGGGTGTTATCGGCCAGATGGGTGGTATAGTTGATTAAAGTCTGGTTCAAATGCTGAATATTAAATGTTCTAATGCTCAATTTTCAATGCCCAACTCTCACTGTTCGATCTTCGATGATAAGCCGCTACATGTGCTTCAACTCATCGGGCAGGTCATAGAAAGTGGGGTGGCGGTATATTTTATCATTGGCAGGTTCATAGAAGGCGCCGGCATCATCGGGATTGGAGGCATGGATGTATTTGCTTTCTACGACCCATATACTGATGCCTTCTGATCGGCGGGTATATACGTCTCTGGCATTCTCAATGGCCATTTGTGGATCGGCAGCCTGGAGGCTACCTACATGTTTGTGATCAAGGCCCTGCTTGCTGCGGATGAATACTTCCCACAGGGGCCAGTTGGCAGTGGATGTTTTGCTTTCAATGGCACCGCTTCCATTCTCTTCAGGTATGTCACCGTAATAGTATTTTGTTACTCGTAAGTTCATTGTCAATTATTAATTAATCAATAATCAGGCGGCTTTTACTTCTTGCCGTGCTTTGCGTTTTTCGGCGTGGGCGGCAGCGGCATCGCGTACCCAGGCGCCTTCGGTCCAGGCATTGCGGCGTGCTTGCAGCCGTTGTTTATTACAAGGTCCATTGCCTTTGACGACATTCCAGAACTCTGTCCAATCAATTTCACCAAAATCGTAATGGCCTTTTTGGGCATTCCATTTCAGGTGGGGATCGGGCAGGGTAATATTCAATATTTTGGCCTGTTCCGCAATCATGTCAACAAATTGCTGCCTCAGTTCATCATTACTTTTGCGTTTTATTTTCCAGGTCATGCTTTGGTCGGAGTGGGTAGATTCGCTGTCTTTAGGACCAAACATCATGAGGGATGGCCACCACCAACGATTGATAGCATCCTGGCACATGGCCTGTTGTTCGGGCGTACCTTTGGAAAGAACGAGTAATATTTCAAATCCCTGGCGTTGGTGAAAGCTTTCTTCTTTACATATACGTACCATGGCACGTGCGTAGGGGCCATAAGAGGCGCGGCAAAGCATCACCTGGTTAAGGATCGCCGCCCCATCAACCAGCCAGCCAACAGCGCCCATATCGGCCCAGGTGAGGGTGGGATAATTAAAGATGGACGAATATTTGGCCTTGCCGCTGTGCAGGTCTTCAATGGTTTGATTGCGGGTAGTGCCCAATGTTTCCACGGCGGAATACAGGTATAGGCCATGGCCGGCCTCATCCTGTACCTTGGCGAGGAGGATGGCTTTGCGTTTGAGGCTGGGTGCGCGGGAGATCCAATTGCCTTCGGGCAGCATACCAACGATCTCGCTATGGGCATGTTGGCTGATCTGACGCACGAGTGTTTTGCGGTAAGCATCGGGCATCCAGTCTCTGGGCTCAATCTTTATTTCCTGGTCTACTTTATGCTGAAAAATTTTTTCCAGTTCCTGCACAGACATGGTAACAAGTTTTTAGGTGAATCAAAGGTAATTATAATTTGCCGCTTTGCTAACGGTTGTTAGCTTATTGTTTTATTGTATTTTGGGTGGCAAAGCAGCCAAGAAAGGGACTGGATTGTCGAGTTAAGGGGCTGCAGGAGGTGTATTGTTGTGGGGTTGGAGAAAGGGTACGGGCCTTTGCCTTTTATGGGGGTTATAAACGATTGTATTGACCTGCTTGTTAACGATTGCGTTTATGGAGTATTCACAGGATCATGATCTTGCGCATATTGAACCAATGTTACGGAAAGTAGCGAAGGGGGACGAGCTTGCATTTCGCGAGTTGTATCATCTATTTAATAAAAGGCTGCATTATTTTGCCCTGGCGCTGGTAAAAACGAAAGAGGCGGCAGAAGAGATCGTGGAAGATGTGTTTATCCGGCTCTGGAATCAACGGGCTACGGTTACGGGAATCAATAATCTTAGGATCTATCTCTACACGGCTACCAAGAATACGGCGCTCAATTATTTGTCGCGCAAAGCCAAGGAGAGCATTATTGAGCCTTTTGACAATATTGACATTGCACTGCAGGAAACGGGGGTATCGCCGGAGCAGATCATGATCACGGCCGAGACGTATCAAAAGATCAGGCAGGCGGTAGAAGGGCTGCCGCCACGTTGTAAAATGATCTTTAAGCTGATCCGGGAAGACGGGCTTCGTTATAAGGAAGTGTCGGAAATACTCAATATCTCCATCAATACGATTGATGCGCAAATGGCCATTGCTATCCAACGGATCACGGAAGCCGTCCGGAAAGAGTTTGAAAAATTCCCCGACGCTCTACCAAAAATCATAAGGTTTTCTTTCTCTTCCTGCCATTATTGCAGTATTTTTACAGTCATAAAAGGGGCTTGTTTTTTATGACTTCTTTCCCACTCCAAGAAGCTATCCAGCACATTGCCGGGACAATTTATTTCCGGCCTGGGCGCCTTCGTAACAAGGAATTCACCTTTTCACTTTACTTTCGGTTTACTTCAAGTTTACTTTAAGTTTACTTCCGGTTTACCCGATAGATGGCAGATCTGCGGCTGAAAGGCGGCTGATCTATAGCTATGCTATGGAGCTGCTTTACTTATGATGTTTCGGCGCTCTTCCAGAAGGGGCTAAAAAACCTGCCATTTTTACAGGTTCTTCCAGGCTTAAAAATCTTCAAAAAAGATACGAGCGGCTTAGTAGATGAATTTAAAATGGTTGTCTTATTGTACAAAGCTTGCCATTGAATGCCTCAACAACGCATTTATGAACTGATTGCCCGTAAGTTATCCGGGGAAGCCACCCAGGCCGAACTGGAGGAACTACAGACTTACCTTCAAGAAAATGGCGGCGATCAATACCTGTTTGAAATTCTTTCTTCGTACTGGCAGCAGGCCCCGACCTGCAACAGGAAGCAGGAGCTGATGAAGAAGAAAGATTCCAACGCATCCTGGATGCTACTTCCCCACCAGCAATACCCACTATAATAAATGACCCGGCCCCTACCGGCCGGATAATCGCTTTGCGCCGTTGGCTAGCTTATGCGGCAGCCATCATCGTGATAACGGGTAGTACTTTTTTATTTACAGGTACCAGTCTGGAAAAGAACTGGCCGGGCCCGATACATTGGCAGCCAATAAGCCTATCAGTGAAGTGGTGGCCAAATCGGGCAGCCGGTCGAAACTGGTATTGCCAGATGGTACGCAAGTATGGTTAAACGGGGAGAGCCGATTGAGCTATCAGCCTAGTTTCAATACGGATAAACGGGAAGTGAACCTGGAAGGGGAAGCCTTTTTGATGTAACGCATGACAAGCAACGGCCATTTATTGTACATACCTCGGGTATTGATATCAAGGTATTGGGTACGGCTTTTAATGTAAAAGCTACGCATCGGACGAAACAATAGAAACTACTTTATTACGAGGATCGATTGAGGTGGTAAGAAAGAATGATCCGGCTGCACCGAAAGTGATCCTTCGACAGCACGAAAAGCTGGTGTATAATAAGAAAGACCTGGTAGACATTGACACAACGGGCAGCAAACGGATCCAGCCGCTCTCGACAGGGCTGCAAACGGGTATTTCAATAACGATGCTTCCCAAAAACAAACCAGACAGTATTATCAAGGAAACCTCCTGGCTATACAACAAGTTGAATTTTGACGGGGATAGTTTTGAGGAGCTGGCGATCAAAATGGAACGGTGGTTTGATGTTAAGATCACGATCAACAGCAGCCGGTTGAAACATACGCGGCTGAAGGGAAGTTTTGAAAATGAAACGATCCGACAGGCGTTGGATGCATTGCAGATCATTACACCTTTTGAATACAAGATAGAAGGGAAGGAGATTGTGGTGGAGTAGTGGGAAGACAGCTTCGAGCTGTGAGCAAATACAGTATAGATAGGTGAGTGGGGCTTTTTACAACGCAGTTAAAAACCTGAATGCCCTGTTGGAGCGGGGTAATTTGGGCATGGTTATATAAGATATAAATGGGATCCCGTTGGAGCGGAATCCCGTTAAGGCAGTAACAGAATCCCGGAAATAGATCTGGTAAATCGGTCCGGTGTTCTGATTTGATCACCTTAAAGCGTAAATATATGAAAAAAGTACGCCTCCCAGGCGGAGGTATGGACTGTCCCCATCGCTCTTTAAACTGTTCGTGATTATGAAGATTACACTCTTCCTTGTTGTACTAAGTGTTTGTCATGTACATGCGAATGTGTATGGGCAGGGCAACATAACGCTCAATTTGCAGCAGACTTCGATCGACAAAGTATTGACCAGGATTGAAAAAACTGAAGGCTTCAGGTTTCTCTACAATTATGACCTGAAAGCATTGAAGCGCAAGGTGAATGTAGCTGTTAAGAATAGCAGTATCCGGGAAACGCTGGATAAGATCCTTAGTAATACGGACCTCACGTACAAGCTGCTGGACAATAACCTGGTAGCAATCATTTTACAAACTCAGGAAAAACAAGAGATCCGTGTCGCGGGTAAGGTAACGGGGAGTAATAATGAACCGTTGGGTGGGGTATCGGTACAGGTGAAGGGTACAATGACTGGTACTTCGACGAATAATAGTGGTGAATATTCGATTACGGCTGATGAAAAAGCTACGCTTCAATTTTCGTATATCGGTTTCGAGCAAAAGGAAGTGGGGGTTAATGGTCAAAATGTAATCAATGTTCAATTGGAAAATTCCAAGGCGCAGTTGGACCAGGTAGTAGTGGTGGGTTATGGCTCGCAACGGCGAAAAGATGTAACCGGGGCGGTGTCGATCGTAACGGCTGCGGATATTGCCAATCGTCCTATTGTGAATGCGGGGGAGGTATTGCAGGGTAAAGCCTCGGGTGTACAGGTGGTTTCTAATTCGGGTAAGCCTGGCGCGGGCCTGGCTATCAGGATCAGGGGTTCATCTTCGATCAGTGCGGGCAATGAGCCTTTGTATGTAGTGGATGGTATTCCTACAACGGATATCGCGATGCTTAATCCGGGGATATTGAGTCGATGACGGTATTGAAGGATGCGGCATCAGCTTCTATATATGGTACGCGGGCTGCCAATGGCGTGGTAGTGATCACTACTAAAAAAAGGGGTAGCGGGTAAATCGAGGATTGACTTTGGCTACTATTATGGCACGACCTCGACGACTAAGAAGCTGGATGTATTGAATGCTTCGCAGTATCAGCAGTACATGAATGAAAGTTATGGTGCGAATACGATCACGGATAGTATGGTAAGGGCCAATAATATCAACTGGCCTGATGAGGTGTTCCGGCATGGCAGTCAGGCCAACTATCAAGTGGCGATTGCCGGGGAAGTGAGAAGTTGCAGCATTATATTTCGCTCAATTATAATGACCAGGAGGGTATGATCAGGCCTGCAACTTTCAACCGGTTAACGGCGCGGGTGAACCTCAATTCAAAAGTGAACAATTGGCTTACGCTAACCAGCTCCACGTTGTTATCGCGTGCCAATACGTATGGGGTAACGGATAATGCGGGTGTTGCCAAAGGAGGTGTTGTATTGTCGGCCCTGGCTACACCGCCTACGGTAGGCAAATACCGGCCGGATGGCTCTGTAGCTCAAAACCCGCTTACGGGATGGGAAAACCCATTAGGCGCTATTGAGGGCACGAGAAATAAAAACACTTCGGACAGGATACTGTCGAACCTGGGAATGGATATCAGGTTGTGGAAAGGGTTGGTGTATCAATCGCGCCTGGGTATCGACTACCAGACGAACTTATACAATTCATTCCTGGACCCTTTTATGACGCAGGATGGCCGTAATAATAAAGGGCGGATCACTGAAACCCGGAATACTCAATTGATCTGGCTGAGTGAGCAGTTGCTGAACTACAGTGTTAACTGGCATAAAAACCGGTTAACTGCACTGGCGGGCTGGACGGCGCAGGATTCGCATTTTGATGAAACATCTGTTTCGGGTACGGTAATTAATGCTTCTTACCGGCATGAATCTTATAGTAAGATATTGATGTTGGCGCAGACGAAAAATGCGCCTACCAAAACGGTAGATGATTGGGCCCTGATGTCGTACCTGGGCAGGGTTACCTACGATTATGCTGGCAAATACCTGTTGCAGGGGAATGTGCGGATGGACCGTTCTTCCAAGTTTGCACCCGGCAATCGCAATGCTACATTTCCTTCCTTTTCAGGTGGGTGGAGAATTTCACAGGAAGACTTTTTAGGGATGTGAAAGTGGTGGATGAATTAAAGGTACGTGTAGGCTGGGGGCAAAATGGTAACCAGGAAGGGTTAGGCAGTTATCAATATCTTTCGTTATCGAACATCAATCCACAGGATGGCTCAACAAATCCAGTAGCAGTAGCTTCTAAAGATATCAGGTGGGAAACGAGTACGCAAACGAATATTGGTATTGACGCGAGTATACTGAACAGGCGGATCACGTTTTCAGCAGATTTTTATATCAAGAAAACGAATGATGTACTGGTGAGTGTACCGTTGCCTGATCAGGCAGGTTTTCCCAATGCGCTGATCAATATGGGTACGGTGCGGAATATCGGACAGGAATTTGTGATCTCCAGCAGGAACCTGGTGAGTGGGGCTGTAAAATGGACTACGGACCTGAATATTTCCTTCAACAGGAATAAGGTGCTGAATATTGGTAATGGCATTGGGTATATGCGTTCGTTTGGAAATATTTATGAGCGTGGCAATGCGTCGGCGCTGGAAGCGGGTCAGCCATTGGGTACTTTTTATGGTTATGTGGCTGCGGGTGTGGACCCTGCTACGGGTAAGCAGTTGTATAGAACTAAGGATGGCAAAAGTGTTCCTTACCCGGAAACAACACCTTCGGACAGGCAGATCATTGGTAATGCTCAGCCTGATTTTGTATATGGCATGACGAATAATGTTTCGTACAAGAATTTTGATCTGACGGTTTTCATCCAGGGTTCTCAGGGAATCAAATATTTAATGGGGTACGGGTAGAAACAGAGGGCATGAAAGATTCGAGGAATCAGAGTACGGCTGTATTGGGCCGGTGGCAAAAACCCGGGGATATCACGAATATACCAGGGGTTAGTCCAGGGAGCAATGATAATACGGTGATATCGACGCGGTTCCTGGAAAATGGTTCTTACCTGCGGTTTAAAACGATCACGTTGTCGTACCGGTTTAAAGAAGACTTGTTGCGGCCTATCGGGTTAGGTACTGCGATGGTATATATTTCCGGGCAAAACCTCATTACGATCACGAAATACAAAGGATTTGATCCGGAAGTAAGTACTTATGGAAATGCAGTAAACGTAAACAGAAGGCCTGATACGGATAACCGGAATATTGCTTTGGGTGTTGACTATGGCGCTTATCCGCAGGCAAAAGTGTTTTTACTGGGTGTGCATGTAAGCCTGAAATAAGGGCGTTGTACACGTTGAAGTTATTGACCTCTATTAAATTATTTCAGATGAAAACAAAGAAAATTGCAATCAATATATTGTTTACAGTGGCACTGGCAATAATGTTATCGGCCTGTAATAAGTTGCTGGACAAAGAACCGGTTACGCAAATTGTTACTCCGGAAGATTCAACTACTATTTCGGCTACGGATGCGGAAAACTCAATTGCAGGGCTTTACCGTTTTTTAAAGAGTGACGGTGTTGAGTTCAATATTTTTGACCGGCTTACCACGGGGATGTGGTTTCGGACAATGGGTATGCGGGAGGCGACAATTCAAATAATATAACTCAGGACCTTTTCACGTTCAATTCTTTGAATGAAAATATCAATCGTGACTGGGGTGGGTTTTACAGGTTAATTGCACGTACGAACATTACGATCAACCAGGTAACTAAAAGTGTTGATCCAGCTTTATCGGCTGCACGTAAAAATCAGATACTGGGTGAAGCCCGTTTTTTAAGGGCCATTGGTTATTTTGACCTGGTGCGTATGTTTGGCCGGGTGCCCATTATGTTAACGCCTCCTATTACGAAGACGGCAGAAGAATTGTTGAAATCGGTACTGGTACCGCAATCGTCTGCTGATTCGGTATACGATGTGATCCTGCAAGATCTCTGGTTTGCAAAAAGCAGTGTGCGGGATATTGGGGCCTCTACATCGCGGTACCTGATATCAAAGGGTGCGGTGAATGGGATGCTGGCCAAAGTATATGCTGCCAAACCTACCCCCAATTGGGATTCGGTACGGTATTACTGTGATCAGGTGATTCCAAACTATGCGCTGGTGCCCAATTATAATTTCCTTTGGGACAATCAGCATGATAATAACAGTGAGGCGATTTGGGTAATCAATTATGACGGCTGGAGTGCCGGGGACCAGGTAGGCAATTGGGCGCCCTCGATATTTGTGGGGGGAGTATTGGTCATTATGAAGGCGGGGGCTGGAAGAAGTTCACGACGCCTACGAATGATCTTGTCAATGTGTACCAGGCGGAAGGGGATAATATCCGGCAAAATGCTACGCTTACTTTTCTGGATATTACGGGGCAGTGGACGGATGCTCATTGGCCGGTTACGCATTATCCTTTTTTGACGAAGTATAATGATCCATCGGGGGTATCAATGATTTTTATATGATCAGGCTGGCTGATATTCTGTTGTTAAGGGCAGAGGCGGCAGTTGAAAAAGTGATATTCCGGGAGCTATGAACCTGGTAGCACAGGTAAGGGCCCGGGTAAACCTTGGGCCCAAAACAGCGGTTGATGCCGCCACGGCCAGGCAGGTGATTGCTACGGAAAGAAGGCTGGAACTGGCGTTTGAAGGGCATAGATGGTATGATCTTTTAAGAACAGGCAAGGCACTGGAGGTCATGAATGCGCAAAAAGATGGTAACGGGCAAAACCTGAATTATAATGTACAGCCCTACCGGCTATTGTATCCCATACCGCAGGCGCAACTAGACCTGAATCCGTATTTACGGCAAAACCCGAATTATTAAACGTTACTGTACATGCAATATCGCGTCCTTTTTTTTAATACTGGTTACCTGGTTATCGAGTTGTAGCTGCTCGGGCAAGAAGGGTGATGATGGTGGTGGCGGGGGTAATCCGCCTCCCAATCCACCGGTTGGCAACGCCGATGTAGCGGCCTGGGTAACCACGGGGATCAATTGTCGCTGCTGCAAAAGCAACCGGTGGTGCTTTCTTTTGGCACCAACGCTAATGCTTTTCTTTTATTGATGTAGACAGTACTCAGCAGCTCCAAAGCATTGATGGGTTTGGCTATACGCTTACAGGAGGCAGCGCCGCGCTTATCAATGGAATGAATGGCACGGAGAAAACCAACCTGTTGAAGGAGTTGTTCAGTACGGAAGAAAATGGAATCGGCATTAGTTACCTGCGGCTGAGTATCGGAGCTTCTGACCTAAGTGCTTCAGTATTCAGTTATGATGATATGCCAGCAGGACAAACGGATGTGAACCTGGCTCAATTCAGTCTTAGCCCGGATAAAACAGACCTGATTCCCTTGCTCAAGGCAATCATTGCGATCAACCCTTCGATCAAGTTGCTGGCCACTCCCTGGAGCCCGCCGGTATGGATGAAGGACAATGGGAGTTCTATCGGGGGCAGTCTTCAACCTGGTTATTATGGTGTGTATGCGCAATACCTGGTGAAGTATATACAGGAGATGAAAGGGGAAGGGATTAGGATAGATGGGATCACGCCGCAAAATGAGCCATTGCATCCGGGCAATAATCCCAGTTTGTATATGACAGCCGGGCAACAGGCGGAATTTATCAAGAATCACCTCGGGCCGGCTTTCCAGGCAGCCGGGTTAACTACCAAGATCATTGTGTATGATCATAATTGTGACCGGCCAGATTATCCGCTGGCGATCTTAAATGATGCATCGGCTAAAGCTTTCATTAACGGCAGTGCTTTTCATTTGTATGCGGGTGATATCAATGTTTTGTCGCAGGTGCACCTTGCACATCCTGACAAGGATGTATATTTTACGGAACAATACACGGCTTCTACAGGTAGTTTTGACGGGGACCTGAAATGGCACCTGAAGAATGTGATCATTGGGGCCACGCGCAACTGGAGTAAAACGGCATTGGAATGGAACCTGGCGAATGATGCGGGTTTCGGGCCGCACACGCCTGGTGGCTGTACTACGTGTAAGGGGGCATTGACGATTGGGAGTACGGTGACGCGTAATGTGGCTTATTACATTGTAGGGCATGCTTCTAAATTTGTACCGGCTGGTTCGGTACGGATCGGCAGTAATATCAGTGGTAGTTTACAGAATGTGGCTTTCCTAACGCCTACCGGGAAAAAAAGTATTGATCGTATTGAATGATGGTAATGGAGGGGAAACTTTTAATATCCGTTTCAAAGGAAAATGGACGGCGCATTCGCTGGCGGCGGGGTCGGTGGGTACGTATGTGTGGTAAGGAGTAGGGGCGCCTATGGCGCCGCATTGGGTAGCCTAACATGTTGCTACAAAGCGGGCGCCACCCCATTGATCTGGAGTACGGGGCTAATGAGCCCGGAAGCTTATACGCTCGAAGCAGGTATTGCAGGATGGCTTAACCGGGAAACGCCGACACAAATAGGTCAACGTGCGGCCATAGCTTATGACCGCTATCAGCATTGTGGCGTAAAAGCGGCAGCCAAGTTACTTGTCACGGGCTGGTGATCAACTGCTTTTTCTTGAAAGCATAATGGCGCCTGCCAGCAGGGCAACCACAGCTCCTCCCATCATGATATAGGCCATGGTGGTATTGCCTTTGTCTTTAGCGGTAAGCTCCAGATCACCAATCTTGATATTGGCTTTGTTGTCATTGTATTTCTGGTAGCCAAAATAACCCAGGAGGATACCTCCTATCAGGAGAATGATACTGATAGCACGCATAAGCAAATGTTTATGCAGGCTATGCAAAATGCATACCCCGGGCAAATTGTGCCAGGGACAAATACTTTTAGACAACAACAAAGCCAGCCGCTTTGAAATAGGCGTCACCAGCCAGAGGCTGGCGACTGAAGGAGGCTGGCGACTGAAGAAAAAAGCATACCCCGGGCGTCATTACCCGGGGTATGTTTTATAAAGCGCTCACTATGTATGGCTTAATAGGTATTCCGGAACTGGTGGTCAATCCTGCCCGGGGGTTGTTTGAGGGGTATTTGCAAACCCTTGGTTTCTTCGAGCCATTGGAATAATTCCTTTTTGAGGGCAATGCCTGTTTTGCGCAGGCTGGTATCACGGATCAGGTTATTCATTTCATAGGGGTCCTTTTGAAGATCGTACAGCTCATTAATGTCCCACACGCCATGGTTATAGATGTACTTGTACTGATTGGTGCGGATAGCAAAAATGGTGGGTGTTTGGGGAAAGGAAGCCTCCCAATAGTATTCATAAAATACCTTATCGCGCCAGGGAATGGTTTTACCGCGTAATAGCTCGCCAAATGAATTGCCCTGCATATTGGCAGGTTTGGGTATACCTGCCATTTCGAGGAAGGTGGGGGCAATGTCTATATTCATGATGATCTGTGGTATGGTGGTGCCGGGTTTTGCCAGTCCGGGCGCCCAACAAAGGAGTGGTACACGCATGGACTCTTCATAAGCATGACGCTTATCGATCAACCCATGTTCACCAAAAGAAAAACCATTATCACCCATGTATACGACCATGGTATTTTGTTCCAATCCCTGTTCTTTTACCCAATCCACCACGCGCTGAATGCTTTCATCTACGGCCAATAATGTTTCCAGGTAATTGCGGTAGAAATCGTTGAATTTAATATCACCATGGTACATGTAGTCCACGCCATGCCAGCTATAGCGCTGCCTGCGTACCCATTGGGGAATGTCTTTATAGTTAACAGTAGTGGTGGGGGCGGTTACTTCACCATACAGTTTGCTGCTGTCGGTAGCAGTCAGGTACATGGACGGTGGGCATACAATGGGCAGGTTGGCATAGCGGCCTTCATGTCTTTTGGCAGGCTTGAATCCGGCATGTACGCCTTTGTGAGAGAGGTATACAAAAAAAGGCTTTTGTTTGTTGCGCTGGTTGAGCCATTCGATGGCATTATCGGTAAGGAGGTCGGTGGTATAGCCACCTTCGGGTTGTTTTATTCTTTTGCCATTGATGTTGAAAGTGGGGTTGTAATAAACGCCCTGGCCCTGGAAGCTTACCCAATGGTCGAAGCCGGGCTGGGGTTTATCGTCGGTATTACCCATATGCCATTTGCCGAGGAAAGCTGTTTGGTATCCGCTTTTCTGGAGGTATTGGGGGAAAAAGGTAAGGTTGGCCGGCAGGGGTGCCTCATTGTCTACTACGGTGTGGGTATGGGCATATTGGCCGGTCAATATAGAGGCGCGGCTGGGAGAGCATAGTGCGGTAGATACAAATGCATTGGCCAGGTGGGCGCCTTCTTTGGCCATGCGGTCCATACCAGGTGTTTGCAGGCCCTTCATTTTATTCATAAAGCCCATGGCATCATAGCGATGGTCATCGGCCAGTATGAAAATGATGTTCATGGGTTTTGTGCGGGTGGCTGACTGGCCCAATGCCGATGTCAGCCAAAGCATACAGCCGATGCTAAGGAATAGCCATTTTTTTGATTCGTCATGATGGGGGATTGGGTTACGTGATAAAGTTAAGTTTAAAGAGGTGACACCTTTCGTCTGCGTCGCCAGGGAAAGGTATCACCTCTTCAAATTTAAGGTAAGCCACGCTACCGCGCTGCTATGCCGGGTAGCAGGGTGACCCACCTTAACCTATTCGATCATCTATTGCTATTACTTCAAACTGAATGCCGCCTGTTTTACCTCTTGTGAATTGGTACCAACAAATAGGTGGAAGTCGCCGGGTTCAGCTGTCCATTTGAGGTCTTTGTTGTAAAACTTCAGGTCTTCGATGGTCAGGGTGAAGCTCACTTCACGGCTTTCGCCTTTTTTTAAGGGTTACTTTTTCAAAGCGGCGTAATTCTTTTACGGGACGTGTAATGGTACCCACCAGATCGCGGATGTACAGTTGCACGGTTTCTTCTCCATCATAATTGCCGGTATTGGTAACCTGTATGGTGACTTGTAATTTATCGGAGGGATGATGGTTGTTTTATTCAGTTTAATATCTCCATAACTGAAGGTGGTATAGCTAAGGCCATACCCAAAAGGGTACAGGGGGTATTGGGCACGTCCAGGTATTTGGAGGTGTATTTCTGGTTTTCATCGAAAGGGCGGCCTGTATTTTTAGCATTGTAATAGATGGGTACCTGACCTAGGTTACGGGGAAGGTCATGGAGAGTTTGGCAGAAGGATTGGCTTCGCCAAACAATACTTCGGCAATGGCATTACCTGCCTGGGTACCACCAAACCAGGTTTCGAGGATGGCATGGATATTTTGATCTTCCCATGAGAGGGTGAGAGGCCGGCCATTCATCAGCACCAATATTATGGGTTTACCTGTTTGCTTCAAGGCTTTCAGGAGTTCTACCTGGTTGTCGAGCAGCCCGATCATACTGCGGCTAGCGGCTTCGCCGCTCATGCCGAATGCTTCGCCCAATACTGCTACGACTATATCGGCCTGTTGGGCAGTTTGTACTGCTTCGGCAATTAGCTGTGGAGGTGTTAATATATCGGGTAGTATCTGACCATCGTGGTCATTGAGCCGTTTGCGGAGGGCGGGGTCGTCGACCAGGTTGCAGCCCTTGGCATAAAGGAATTTATCTTTCCCGAATTTTTCTTCCAGTGCGGACCAGATGCTAACTGCTTTTTCCAATCGCCGGCGCCACTCCAGTTACCAATCAGGTTGCGCTGGTCTTTAACGAGGGGTCCAATGAAAGCTATTTTTTTAGCAGGGTTGAGGGGCAGGACCTGGTTGTCATTTTTCAGTAGCACGATGCTTTTGATAGCTGCTTCTTTGGCAAGGAGTATTTTTCGGGATTCATGATGGCTGTTTTGTTACGTGCTTCATTCACGTAACGGTAGGGATCATGGAATAGGCCCAGTTTGTATTTGGCTTCGAGTACCCGACGGCAAGCGGCATCAATAACGGCCTGGGAAACCCTACCAGATTTTACGAGGTCTACGCCATGCTGGATAAATATTTCGCCCACCATATCCATTTCATTGCCTGCATTGAGGGTTAGTTCGCCTACTTTCTTTGCATTGCCCATACCATGGGCGATCATTTCATTGATGGCGGTATAGTCGGTTACGATCAAGCCCTTAAAGCCCCACTGTTTGCGTAACAGATCCTGGAGGAGCCATTTATTGGCGGTGGCGGGAATACCATCAATTTCATTGAAAGAGGTCATTACGGAAGCTACGCCTGCATCAATGGCGGCCTTATAAGGAGGCAGGTACTCGTTGAACATTTTCAGGCGGCTCATGTCTACGGTATTGTAATCTCTGCCTGCTTCGGCAGCGCCGTACAAAGCGAAGTGTTTTACGCAGGCGAGCAGGGTATTTTCGTTGACAAAATTGGTACCCTGATAGCCTTTTACCATGGCTCTGGCCATTGCAGCGCCCAACCAAGGATCTTCTCCGGCGCCTTCGCTTACGCGGCCCCAGCGGGGATCGCGGGCAATATCGACCATGGGAGAGAATGCCCAGTTCAATCCATCGGCGGTAGCTTCATCGGCCGCTGCGCTGGCGGTGCGTTGTACGAGGGCAGGATCCCAGGTGGCAGATAAACCCAGGGGAATGGGGAATATGGTACGGTGGCCGTGGATGACATCGTATCCGAAAAGGAGGGGATCCTGAGGCGGGTTTCATTGACTGCAATCTCCTGGAGCTTGCGGACTGCCACAGGGGTATAGGTATTGAATACACCACCCACTAATCCTTTCTTTATTTTTCTTCCACGCCCTGGCTTAAGATGGGGCCGGTAACATCAAAACCTACAGAAGGGAGGTTGAGCTGGCCAATCTTTTCTTCGAGGGTCATCTTCTGCATCAGGGTGGTAATGAACTGGTTCATTTTGACCTCCTTTGCTAACTGGGCATTGGCTTGCATGGCCACGATGAGCAAGGCAAGTGTTATTAGTTTTCTGAACATATTCGTTTTTTTATGGACTTCCGGGTTTTAAGTACGGGTATATTTATTTTATTAAGTAAGGTAGTATGGCTTTTTGCCAGATGGCGTACCCTTTGGCGTTCATGTGGAGCCTGTCGTTTACATACAAGGTTTCATTGGGCTTTCCATTTTCGATCATCAGTTTATATACATCGACGTAAGCTGTTTTGGCTTGCCTGGACAGGTAGTTCTTAATGAGTAAGTTGGCCTGTAAAAGCTTCTGATGGAATTTTTCGCGGCTGGGGCTGGGTTTCATGGCTACAAATACCACGGGTACTTTGGGCATTTTTTTACGGATGAGGGTAAAGAGTTTTTCAAAACGGGTGAAGACTGTTTTGGCGGTGATGGTATCGGAAGAGGAAACATCATTCTCGCCACAATAGATCACAATTTCTTTGGGGTTGTAGGGAAAAATGACATCATCGGCATACTGTAATACATCGGGTAAGGTAGAGCCTCCAAAGCCACGGTTGATGATGGTAAAGGCCGGGAAAGCGGACTGAACATCATGCCACAAACGGAAAGACGAGCTGCCGACAAACAAGATAGCATTTTTTGGTGGAGGCTGCAGGCTATCCTGCTTTTTAAAGGCCTTTATTTCGCCCCAAAGGCCTTCCTGGGCCTGTAGCTGTAGGGTGGTTACCAGCAGCAAGAGGCTTATGAAAAACGGTTCAGGGATGGTTGTAGGTGTTGCATAATTGGTTGGTTGAAAAAATAGTACGGCAAATTACTACTCTACTTTAATGATATGGGCTTTTTCGGAAACGCCATTTTCATTGATGGACTCAATACAAAAATAATAAGGCAAGGTTCTGTCCATGGCTTTAAAGTAGTATTCATTGGCATTGTGGACCATAATGCTATTGTACCATTTACCGGGTTGGGTGCCGAAATAAATATTGTAGGCATAGGCATTGTCGACCGGCGACCATTTGATCCAGGCGCTGCGTTTGTCTTTTTCGGTACGTAGAACTGTAAAGATTTTTGGGGTATCGGGCCGGGGGCCATTGCCGTTACCAAAGATGCGTAAACCGCTCAAAGCAAATTTACCGGTGGGCATATGGAGGTTTTCCAGTTTAATATACCTGGTTTGAACAGGTGCAGGGAGTTCTATGTAATCATGGGGTACATCGGTGGTATTGTTGCTTTTATCGACCAGCAGTTGCCATTTTTGCCATCGGGGGAATGATAGAGTTTGTATTGGTGGCAGAGGCCCAGTGTTTTGCCCAAGAATATGGTATCCATTTCTTTGGGAAAGGAAACATCCTGATCAGCATAATTGATCTGTATGGCATTGACGGTGCTCAGGTTGCCGAGGTCGGTTTGTATCCACTCGCCTTTATTGGCAGTAGCGGCACTCCAGTAGGTTTTGATGTTTTCGTCAACGGCATAGTTGGGATAATAGCTCCCCAGGGTAGAGGATACGGTGACGGGCTTATTGTAGTTGAGGAGCATCCACCCCCTGAACAATCCCGGCTGGCGGTTGGAAGGATAAGGCAAGGCAAAAAAGCGGCTATCGGGCAGGTAATGGGGATAGTCGCCAAAGGCGGTATTGCACCACATGATGCCATCGGCATCAAAACCTGCCGGCCAAATACCCATGCGGCGTTCAAAATTGTTTTTTACTGAAATAGCAATGGTGGAGGTATGCCACCAGTTGTTGTAATTATCCTGGAAAGTGCTGCCATGACCCGCACCACGGGCAAAGCCACCTGGTTTATAGCTAAGTGGATCGGGCTGTGGGGTAAAGGGGCCGAGGGGATGATCGCCTACGACCACACCATCGGCATAACCGCTGAACTCGGTACCGGGCGCTCCATATTGGAGGTAATATTTACCCTTGTATTTGGTCATCCAAGCTCCTTCAATAAATGGATCGAGAAAGGTATTGTCGTTGTATTCACCAAAGCGCTGCCAGCCATACCTCAATCTTCGAGCAGGTAGAGTTCCTTGCGGGCGCCAATGGGTTGCAGGGTTTTCCGGTTCATTTGCACGCCATACAAGGGATACCTGTTGCTGCTGCCATTGTACATGTACAGTTTGCCATCATCATCCAGGAAAATATCAGGATCCCAACCACCGATATCAAATGAATCTACAGCCTCTTTCCATTGGTTGGCTTTGGGATCGGTACTCATCCAGATGGGAAAATTGCTGGAATAGGTGGAACCGAATACGAGCATGGTATCGCCCATTACGCATACGGCAGGAGCGCAAAGGTCGTCATATACTTTGTGCCAGGGCTTCAGGAATTTACGGGAAATAAAATGCCAGTTGCTGAGGTCGCTGCTCCACCAGTAACCCCATTGGTTGGTGGAGAATAAATAGAAGTCGCCTTTGTAATTTACGATCACAGGATCGGCGGTAGCGCGGTGCCTACCCCATTCGCTAAAGTTGGGAATGGGGGTGTAACCATAATCGATATTGACGGGGTTGCAATAGGTAGAAGGGGCGGTTTGAGAATAAACAGCAACAAATGATGTAGAGAGCACTGTCAATACACACAAGAGCCATTTGGGTAAGGTCTTTGCTGTCACTAAATGCTGTACAGGAAACGAATATGAATGATTCATCGGGATACGATTGGCGTACTGTTTATTTCAATGCTTCGTCTTTTTCTTTTTCCAAGAAGTCGGAGGACTCCTCCAAACCAGTGGCTGTAGCTTCCAGTAATGCCTCATCGGGCACGATGGTTAAAGGAATGGTACTGGATTGTGAAGGTTCGTTGTAAGGAATATTGGAACATCTGTTGTAACAGGAGATCAAGGACCACCTTGCTTTATCAGACAGGTTGGCTTCGGAACGATGCAATAGGTTACTATGAAAAACAGGGCATCGCCGGGCATGATCTCTACATATACCAGCTCCATGGTTTTCAAGGCCAGGTCTACATAATGTTGGGAAGCACCGACCTGCTCACCGGCAAATCCATGTTCAATGCGCCCCATTTTATGGGATCCTTTTATTACCTGCAGGCAGCCATTTTGCTTGTTGGCTTCGGTAATGGCGATCATGACGGATATCATTTGATCGGGGTACAAGAATTCATTCTTATACCAATAGCCGTAGTCCTGGTGCCATTCCCACGCACCGCCCACTTTGGGTTCTTTTTGCATGAGCTTTGAATGGAAGTGGCAAACGGGGCCTCGCCGTCCAGCAATTTATCAACGGAATCTACCATTCTCCTGCTTTTGGTAAGCAAGCCATAAGCATCATTGCCAGGGGTATACCATAGGGTAAGTTTTGTTTTTTGCCGGTTTGGTCATTGAGATCAAAGGCATGCTTTTTTACAGCATCATCTTCGGTTGCAATGCTATATAGTTTGTTCACTTCGGCTGCGCCTAAAAATCTTTGACAATGATATAGCCATCTCTTTTAAAGGCGGTGACCTGTTCGGGTGTTAACTGAAAGTGTGCCATAAAAAGGAAGTGTTTATTGTTTTTATACCATGGGCCATTGGAAAGTGGACTGTAAAGTTATTCTCTTTCCGGTGGCGGAAGAGGTGCGGGCTGCTTCAATTATTTCCAGTACATGCAATGCATGTAAAGCGGCAATTCGGGGTTCTATCCCGGTTGACAGGGATTCGGCAATTACAGAGGCGCCCTGCTGCCATACATAGGTACCGGGATCGGGCAGGTAGCGCTTAGGAGGTTCGGTAAAAGATTCGGCGAGGTCAACACCAAAGGGAGCCCAGTCGTACCCTACCAATCCCATATTGCCCCTGGTACCCCAGATGGTGATGGTAGGTTTTTCCTGCCCTTTTCCTTCATGGCCGTAAGGATCAAAATAGTTAAACCCACACTGTACATGGGATAAAGTACCGTTTCCATGTTCCATGATGACCATGGCATTGTCTTCGGCCACTACTTTTATAGTGCCTTTATTGTCGACGGTACGTTGGGGGTAAGGATGCTGGTAACGGCTACGACGGACCTGGCAGGCCCCAGCAGGCCAGTAAGGGTGGCCAGGTTATAAACGCCCAGATCGGGCAAGCTGCCTCCTCCTTTTTCATAGAAGAAAGCAGACCAGGTAGGGCCAAGGTGGCCGTAATGGGCATGTGCAGCGGCTATTTTTCCAAGCCTTCCATCCTGAATAGCTTTTGACATAAAGGCAAACTGAGGGCTATTCACTACGGCAGGGGCGCCCCATATACGTATTTTTTTAAGCTGGGCCAGATCGAATAAGGCTTTGCCTTCCTTATAGGTATTGGCCATCGGTTTTTCGCTCCATACATGCTTACCTGCTTCCAGTGCCTGTTTGTTTAGACGGCCATGTTCCTGCATATCGGTGAGGTTGACCAACAGGTCGAAAGGTGCGCCAGCCAAAAGCTTATCAATATGAGGATAATGGTGCGGTATTTTAAACTCAGCAGCCCGTTCAACAGCTCTTTGCGGTATAATATCGCAAGTGCTTATGAGTTCTACATAAGGTGATTTAGACAGGTGAGGCAGGTATTGGCCGGATACGCTGCCACAGCCAATGACAGCCACTCTTATTTTCTTTTGTTCGTGTTCCAAGGCAAACCCTTCTACGGATGCAAGCAGCAGTCCCACTCCGGCCATAGCTGTTTGCTGCAAAAACTGTAGCCGGGAAAGATTGTGTGCCATATCAATGTATTTAATTTTTATAAGGGGTTTTATGCTTAGTTTTTCAATCCATTTTGTACTTCAGGGTTTTTCATGAATAGCTTCCAGAGTAACCCTGTTCGATAATTTTCTATCATCACTACAATGGGGGCCTGGTTCAATCCCATATAAATTTCGGAGCACCAGTTTTGATGGAGGTTAAAGGCATCCCGGAACCCATAAGCCCCCACAAAAACTTCCCATGGTGGCGGTAATATTTTTCAGGGCTTTCATGCCGGCATCCGGGAGATAAGGAAATGAGGCCAATGCTCCTGTTGGAGTCAGTTTGCCCTCATCTGCTCTTGTAACCGGTTCATTGGCCGAATAATCCCAGGGGCCATCACTGGCGGTAATGCCCCAGCAATCGGCTCCATACTCTTTGTATTGTCCCGGATTTTCTATGCAGTATCGCTGATTAATCAGTGCTATATTCCGGTTATTGGTGAAATAGTTTGTATAGGCATCGTTAACCTGATTTGGATCGAGGCCCAGAAAGGAGTAGTGCACAAAAAACAAGGGGCCTCCGTTTGAGACGCCTACTTTAAGTGGTATTCCATAATAAACGTTTCCATTGGTATAGGAGGCTCCCTGCCCAGTTTTTCCCCAGGCTTTCCGGTATTGCTGTGCTTCTTCGCTCTGGCTTGCCCAGCCTGTATAATACAAACTGGTGGGGACAGCATGTGTGGGAGATGCTATTGCCAGTATGTAGGCTATCATGGTCTCATTCCAACCAATCAGCTTATGGTTCAGCATCCACTGTTTATCGGGCGACCAATGCCAATATAAAAAATTTCCGTTTGGTTCTTTGCGGTACCAATCCCACTCTACCTCTTTCCAAATTTTTGTAATGCGGTCGCGTATGTTTTTTTCAAGCAGGTTGTTGGCATCGAAATATTCTCTTGCTGTTAATAATCCCTGTAATAAAAAGGCTGTTTCTACGAGGTCTCCCCATTATCGTTGGGTCCGAAGAAAGGCTCTACTTTTCCAGTGGGGCCATCTATAAAATGTGGAAAGACGCCATGAAATTTATCTGCTTTTGTAAGAAAGGTTGTTATTCGATCAAACCTGTCGGCCGCTTCCTGCCTGGTAATAAATTTTCTTTCTGCACCAACGAGCAAGGCCATGATGCCGAATCCTGAGGCTCCTGATGCAATCATGTTGGTGCGACCTGGTATGGATTCGGGGGCAAGGCCACTGTGTGCTTCTGCTCCTTCCCAATAGTAACGGAAGTTGGCTTCCTGCACCATATCCAATAACTGCTCATCGTTCATCAGGTGTGTTGTTGCACTGACTGCTTTGGACAAGGGGATTCCTGATAATGGTAGCTAAGAAAACTGATCTTATAATGGTATGTATGGTCTACTGTATCCACATAGTCGGCATACCGTTGTATGGCCGGGGTCTCTATTGCCACGGGGTAAAACTGTTGCCCGTCTGATGACTGGTAGATCTTGATGTATTTAATGGCTGTGTCGGTGATCTTTCCCCAGAAAAGGTCTATGTGCTTTTCATAAGCTCTGGCTGTCAGGTTTTGGGGGATTGCATTTAACGAATGGGGCTCTGTGGTAGATAATTCGATCTGGTCGATATAGAGGTGATGCTCTTTGCCTTCTGTCGATTGTTGTTGAAAAGAAACTGTACTGATCTCGTTTATAGCGGTAATTCGCGCTGCTATCAACTTTTGTAACGGCACTTCTACTGTTAACCATTCGTTGATTCGATATGCTTTTATATAGTCCTGTATGGGTAAAAAAGGGGACTGTTTTTTGTTTGAAGTAGCGACAGCTATGGCTGGCAGTTCTGCAGGTGAGGTTGCTGTTTGAACATATAAGCGAAAGGTCAATTGTGTAGCCGGTTTAAAATAATCAATTCCTCTGCCTGGCCGATACTGAATACTTGCTTTCCATTTCCCACTTTTTGCTGAGATATAATGCAATTCAAGTGCATTGCCAGGGGTAAAAACCACCTCTTCGCTTACAGGAAGTTTATGGTTTGTATTTTTAATCCAGCTAGGGTTGGTATAGGTGGCTTCGCTAAAAAAATAATAGTTGGGCATCCGGCTGTTTGCAAAAACACTTTATCATGCCGGGGTTCCTGGGCATTTATAGTATGCCCGAGAAAAAAGCAACCTGCCAATAATATATTTCGCATGCCTTTTATTTTATCATGGGGCTTTTAAAGCCCAGCTTCTTCAAACCAGCCTTTATTTCGGGGCAGCTCATAAACAGGTACCACAGCAATCCTGTACGATGATTTTCCATCATTACAACTATAGGTCCCTGGTCGATGGCCAGGTAATGGGGAGGATACCAGTTAGCGGTTTCGCTAAAAGCATCATAGAATCCATAAGGGCCCCAAAGTTTATCTTTCATGTTATGGTACCAATGTTTCATGGCGGCCATGGATTGTTCGGGGGTATAGGGAAAGAGGACAAGGCAGCAGTGGGGGATATTACGCCCAGGTCGTTTTTGTCATCGGGCGCATGGGCTGCATAACCGGTCACGGAATAACTGGCGGTAAGGCCCCAGTTATCCGATCCGTATCCCTTGTATTTTTAGGATTGGTTACGCACCATTGGTAGTTGATGAGGGCCTGGTTTTTGGTTTCCTCACCATAATCGGCATAACGATCTTTCAGCCCCCTGGGATCGAGGCCCAGGTAAGAATAATGGGCCCAGAACAGTGGTCCACCATTGGGGGATTGCCCTGGTAGCGAAGTTGTAACTGGTATGGGAAGGTAGTAGTTGCGGCTCCTGTTTTACTGGGTGGATTGGCCATGATCTTTCCATTTTCGGCCCAGCCCTCGTGGTATACTTCGGCCGGTACGCCATGGGTAGGAGAAGATGCGGCGAGGACGTACATGATGAGGCATTCATTGTATCCTCGCACAGGAAAGTTCATTTGCCAGGCATAATCAGGACTCCAATGCCAGTACAATACATTTTTCCCGTTTCGGTACCAGTTGAAGTCAACTTCCTTCCAAAGCTTATCGGCCCTTGCTGCCAATTGCTTTTCGGCTTCGCTGCCATTAGCAAAATATTGGCGTACGCATAGTAGTCCCTGAAGCATATAGGAGGATTCGACAAGGTCGCCTCCATTGTCTTTTTGACCAAAGGGTTTTACTTTACCTGTTTCGCCATTGATCCAGTGGGACCAGGCGCCATGGAAACGATCGGCCTTTTCGAGGAACTGAACGATCTTTAGCAATCTTATTCTTCCTTCTTCGCGGGTAATAAACCCTCTTTCGATGCCCACGAGGATGGCCATTACGCCAAAGCCGCTTCCGCCGCTGGTCACAATGTGCTTATCGTTCTCAGGATAGATATTATCTGCATGGAATCTTTCTCTTCCCATACCGCTTACAGGTTCGGCACCATCCCAGAAATACTGAAAGGTTTGTTGTTGTACCAAGCGGAACAAGGCGCTATCGGATAAAACAGCCTGTTCTTTTTGGGTAGTATCGGTTTGGGTATTGGCAGGCTGTTTGGTGGGAGAGGCACATGCGACCAAAAAAACAAAGGACCATGGCATTAACGTCATCCTGTTCTTCATTCGTTTGATTTTAGTGTCTGTAAGCTGGTATATACCTGTTCTTTGTTCCATGTCAGTATTTGTGTTTAGAAAATAGAATGTCTGACGCTTATTAGCAATAAGGTTTAATTATAGATTCTTAGTGATGGGCAGGAGGAACAAGTTGGGCACATATCGCCTGCCGGACTGGTAGCCGTAACAACATTACTGGCATAAAACCAGTAAAACTGCATGGTATGTGGCCCGCCGGAGGAGGTAAGGGTAACGGTGTAACCACATTCTGCTTCGATCTGCCCCATTATATAACCCGCAGCTGCATGTGGGGGTACAGAAAAATTATAATTATGTCCTGCATTCCAGAGGTGCACATAAATATAATCGTTTGTCGGATTGCTGGTGGCGCAGTATACATCAATTAAGCTTTTGCGCTAGCGCCGGATGAAACTTTATTGAAACTAAAACTAACTGTAATCAGAAATAAAAATGCAAGGATGAAGGTTATCTTTTTCATACGAATACAATTTTGATTAAAAAAACTGTTACCTATTGCAATAAGTGTCAGACATTTCAAATTTGATCAGAGGTTGGGGCCCTGGAAACCCAGGGATTTCATACCTGTTTTTATTTCGGGGCAGCTCATAAACAAGTTCCACAACAAGGCGCTGCGATAGTTTTCGATCATCACAATAATCGGCCCCTGGTCAATGGCCAAAGATGAATTGGCAAACCATAATTCTCTTAAGGAAAAGGCATCTGCAAAGCCGTACTCTTTCCATATTTTATCGCCCAAGGTGTAATAAAAGAACTTCAGGGCCCTCATGGATTCTGTTGGCGTATAAGGAAAGGAAGAAAGGGCGGCAGTTGGCGCGATGACCCCTATATCGTTGGCAGGCGAGCTGGCAGCATATCCATTGGGGATATCGCTGGCAGTAAGGCCCCAGCATTGTTCGCTATAGCCAAAATTGGCGAGGGGGTTGGTTTTACAATAATTGTAATTAATGAGGGTATGGTTTTTATTCTGGTCCCAATAACTGGCCCATGCATCGGTTAAGCCTGTGGGGTTGATACCCAGAAAGGAATAATGAGCAAAAATAAAGGGCCGCCATAGGGAGGGCCAAGTGGTAACTGGATGCCGTAATGGGATCTGTTGGTTTTGAAGGCGCCATTATTGGTCCAGCCATTATCATATACTTCTTTATTTATGCCATAGGTGGTAGAAGAGGCTGCCAGTACATAGGTAATCAGGCATTCATTCCAACCCCGTATGGGCAGGTTCATATCCCAGGCATAATTGGGACTCCAATGCCAGTACAATACTTTTTCATTGTTTTTACGGAACCAGCTCCATTCAACCCGGTCGCTGATGGCATTAATATCGTTGCGCAAGGTTGTTTCGGCAGCATCGGCGCTGTTAAAAAATTGTCTGGCAGTAAGCAGTCCTTGTATGAGGTAGGAAGTTTCAACGAGATCGGCCCCATTGTCTTTGGTGCTGAACGGGGTGGCAGCGCCGGTAGCGCCATTGAGCCAATGGGAATAGGCGCCATGAAAAGTAGCGGCATTGTTTTGAAGGAATCCCACCATTTTTGCAGACGGGACAATCCTTCGGCCCTGGTAATGAAATTGCGGTGAATACCGGTTAAGATAGCCATGATACCAAAACCAGAACCGCCTGAGGTTACTACATCGCCCGAAGTATTGCGCTCTCTGGCAAGGCCGCTGACGGGATGACCAAAATCCCAGAAATATTTAAAGGTTTGTTGCTGCACCCTGGTGAGCAGCTCATCATCGCTGATGCGGGGAAATTTATCTGCCGGGTCTATCGCAGTAACCAGGTTAAGGGCTATAGGGGTGGTGAGATTGCCACCAGTTGTAGACTTTAATAGCGTTGAGACGGCTATTGAATATTTTTAAGGTTGCCCAAAGGCTGGGCAGGTTGCAATACAATGATGCTATCGGCCTTTTCGTAGGTCGCATTGTAATTAACTACGGTGCCATTGGTTTCAGTAATGGAGATACTTCCTGCTACGCTTTGACGATTGATGGCGGCAGGAAAACAATTTTTATGGCAGGATTAATCGTCACATCATAATAATTGGTAATGGCAGGTACATCGTTTACGGTCCATGCCGTAATGTTGAAATTGGCAGGTGCGGGAGGTGGAGGTGTTGGGGTATCGGATGAGCTTTTTCCGCAATGAAGAAATGCAGTGGCTAAGATCAGGCAAGTGATTATGGTACGTACGGTGGTCATTGGGATGTAAAAAGAAAAGTTAAGTGAATATTGTAGGGTGGACGGTACAAGCAGGTATACAGGAGCTGATTAACATTCAGCTCCTGTATTTGCCTGTTTCTAATTATAAATTATTGCTTGTTCTTAAAAAGGTTGTTCACATCACTAGCAGAGAGGGCGGTATTGTAAAACCTGAATTGATCCAGTCCGCCTTTCCAGGTAGAAGACAACCAATCATCGGTATCAAAATTGGAAGATGGGCCACATCCAATTCTGAATTCACTGATCTTGGAATCATCAATATTGATATCGCCATGGGTTCCCCATTTAGGTACGATGCTATTGGCCACACCATCTACATACAAAGTCACTCCGCTGGTCGCTGCATCATATACAAGGGCTATATGGTGCCAGGCATTGTCCAATAAGCCGGCAATCATGTTGCCGCCTTCCCAGGTAAACCAGTTGTCGGCCATCTTGGCATCAACGGCCACAAACTTAAGGGCACAGGCAGCATTATTACCTTCAAACAAGAGGAAAAAATTACCGCCTGACCAGTGACCATTGCTGGATTTAAAGCTAAAGGGATATTCGGGGCCATTGGTGCCGGTATTATTTTTGGTTTGTCCATTCTTTTTCTCCCAGAATGAAATGGTGAAGCTTTTTGAAAGAGGCGCCCAGTCATTGGGTTTCGGATACTTTACATACTTCTTATTTTCTCCGCTCAGTGCTTTGCCACTGATGCCATCGGTACTAGCCAAGGGGTTATCGGAGGGGAAGGTAGCTTTAACGCTGTCGACTGCATTCATCAATTTGTCGGCAGTAGTGCCATCAAATGCCGCATAGAATTTTAATGGTCCTCCGGGCGGGTTTTTATCTTCCGGATAATTCCCCAAAGATGGCCTGTCCATTTTTTGGCAGGAAGTCATTGCTATAATGAATACAAGAGAAAGTATAGCGTATGCTACCTTATTGTTTTCTCTTTTCATTGTATTAAGTTTAAATGTTAGTGTTAAATGTGATTTGCCAAACGGTACAAACCTGGGATAAGGTTTATGGATAATCAGGGTTTTGCACCAGCACACCGCCACTCCTATCTATATCAGCCTGCAGGAAGGGCAGGTACCTGTTTTTAGGCAAGTATCCCAGTGGCCCCAGTACTGTTTCAGCTTCGCCCCAGCGAACGAGATCATAGAATCGCTCGTGCTCCATGGCCATTTCTATCCTTCTTTCATGGCGAATGGCAGTACGCAGAGCCGCTTTATCGGTAGTAACAACTGGGGGCAAAACAGCATTGTTGCCGGCTCTTGCCCGGGCTCTTATCTGTTCCAGGTAGCCCAGGGCTTTGGTAGTATTGGCAACGCCTCCCACTTCGTTGGCGGCTTCGGCGGCCATGAGCAATACGTCGGCATAACGCAGCATACGCACGTTCAACCAAAAGCCAAAGCGGTCGCCGGTAGCCAGGCGTCGTGCGGGATCGGTATACACTTTTTTGTTCCAATTGGGTTGGATGGCACCCAGTGAAGCGGGCACTCCTTCGGGACCGCCGGAAGTAAGGACGGTAGCAGCTTTACGTGGATCGCCGGCTTCAAAAGCATTGATGAGATCGGCAGTAGGTACGTTGAAACCCCATCCAAGATCCCAATCGCCGCTGCCCCGTACGCCCTGCACCTGGTTATAGCTATTACCATATTTCACTGAACCATTGGTATTTTCATACATCTGCACTTCGAAGATGGATTCGCTGGTATTCTCTCCTTCTTCTGTGAAGTATTTGGCAAAGGAGCTTTGGAGTGTATACTGGGTGGAACTGATCACTTCTTCACATTTTGCCAGTGCTGCACCCCAATCATTGCGGTACAATTTTGTTTTCGCGATCAGTGTGTTGGCGGTTCCCTTTGTAACACGGCCTACGAATTTGGCATCCCATGACAGGGGCAAATTAGCAGATGCAAATAGCAGGTCGGCATCAATGAGCTGGTATATCTCTGCAACAGATTTTTAGGAACGTTGGACTGTGAGTTTTCATACACTTTAAAATCTATCAAAGGAACAGCACCATAGTCGCGCACGAGGTCGAAATAAGCCCAGGCCCTGAAAAATTTCGCCTCGCCCAAATTGGTAAGGCTTGCCGCATCTGTCAGTTTCAGGGAGTCAATTTTATGAATAACATTGTTGCAAAGAGCAATAAAACTATAGTGGTCATTCCAGTTTTCAACGGCAACATTTTGGTCGCTTACTTTATCATATTTAAACTGGTCGTACCGTGAGCCATTGAGTTTTTGATCGTCGGGGGTACTTCCTTTCATGGCATCGTCTGACCGGATGCTCTTAAACCAGATCATGGGCCAGCCGGACATGCCTTCCTTGGTGCGGAATGCACCATACAAGCCGAATACATCGCCTTCAACACCACCCTGTACGATATCGTCTTCTGTACCGGTACCAAGGGGTTTTCGATCCAGGAACTTACTGCACCCGTTGATGGCCACCAATACCGGCACCAGTGCAAAAAGAAATAGGATGATCCTATATTGTTTCATATCTAAATGTTTTAGTTGTTATCAGAATGTAACATTAAAGCCTGCAGAGTAAATGGCGGGTACAGGATAAGAACCATCATCCACACCAAACCGTATAGCCGAGCCCCCAAATTCGGGAGTGAACCCTGAATTCTTTTAAACGTCTTTAGGTTTTGCGCATTCACAAAAACACGCAGTGCTTTAATTTTAACGCCCGCCAAAGAAGATGGCTTGAAGTTGTAGCCAAGCTGTACATTCCTGATCCTTAAATAGCTGCCATCTTCAATCATGTAGTTTGAATTCTGCAGGTTAATGCTATGCCCTGTAGGCGCAGGCTCCCAATTGGAGGTACCTGGCGCAGTCCAGCGGCCAAGGCGGTCGGCACGGTAGTTGAATGGTGCAAAGGTGCTTCCATTGCCCCATGCCCTGTAAATCTCATTGCCATACACACCCTGGAAGTCGATGCCCAGGTCGAAGCCATTGTAATCGGCACCCAACGAAAAGCCATAAATAAAATCAGGTGTAGGGTTACCGATCTTTACCCTGTCTTTATCGTCAATTACACCATCACCATTCTGGTCTTTGAACTTCAGGTCGCCAGGACCATAATCGCCCAGGGAAGAAGCGACAGGGGATTTTAATTTATCGGCATAGGACTGGTAAATACCTTCTACTTCATATCCATAGAAATAGCCGATAGGGTATCCCTCTGCTGTTCTGGAAGCACCGTCAATAATTTCAAATCCTGGTTTATACAGGGATTTCACTTTGTTGTTGAGGGTAGTAATATTACCGCTGATGGTATAGCCGATCTTATTAGTCAGCTTATCGCTCCAGGTAGCAGATACTTCCAAACCATTGTTCTGTACTTCTCCTGCATTGGTAATACCCGGTTTGTTTCCTTGAATACCCGGGAATATGGTCAACAGGTTTTTGGTGAGCTTATTAAAATAATTGGCTTCCACGCGCAGCCTGTTTCTCAAGGTAGAGAACTCAACGCCGGCTTCCATGGAAGTAATGGTTTCCCATTTCAGGTTAGGGTCGGCCAGGTAGGCAGGTGTATAAGCGGGGATCAGGTTGTTGCCAAAAACAGCAGTTGCACCGCTCACCAATTGTGGATAGAATGGATAATGTACATCTACGTATTGATTACCCAAAATACCCCAGGAGGCTTTCACTTTCAGGAAGTCAAATATGGTCAGGTCTTTCATAAAATCCTCTTCTGTCATTTGCCAGGCAGCGCCTACGGCAATAAAGTTCTGGTAGCGGTTGGCAGGTGAAATTTCTGAGGAACCATCTCTGCGGAAAGAGGCATTCAGCATATACTTTCCTTTGTAGTTATACAGTGCCCTGAACAGCATGGAAACAGTAGCCTGCTCCCATTGCAAGGGCTTGGGATTGCCAAATATGTCATCGCCGGGAGAGATACCTGAAACCCTGGAAGCAGGGTCGCCAAAGAAGTTATCGAGATACCAGAAACGCTTGTCATAAGGAATTGGCGTACCTGTGGCTGGTTGCCTTACCCGTCCATTTGTTTCTGAATAGTCGTTAAAGTAGGTAATAAAACCACCCATGGCGGTCAAAGAATGTTCCCCGAACTTCTTTCTGTAGGTCAACAGGTATTCCTGTTGGTATTTGGAAAATTTGTTCTCTTTCTGGTATACTTCGGTTTGTGTAAATCCGGCATAATTGGCCACGGAGTTATCCTCTGCACCGTATACTTTGATGAGGGGGTATATTTCCTTTGGTTGTTAAAGCCAAGGTCGCCATAATAGGTAGCCCGGAAAGTAAAATCTTGCAGGAAATTGATCTCGGCAAAAACGCTTCCAACCACCCTGTATTCCCTGGAAATATCGGTGTACTTATAAGCGTCAATCAACATGGGGTTCCCAATCTGGGGGCCACCAATTTCGTTGGGCAATTTATTATAGACTCCCTTTTCTTTATTAAAGGCCTCTACAATGGGGGTAGCGTTAATAGCGGCTGTGTAATCATGCAACTGAGGCAGGCTAGCTCTATAGCCATTGATATTAAATCCTACTTTAATAGACCTCGATACCTTCAATTCATCACTTATATTCAGGAGTATTTTATCCAGTTTTTCAAATTTGATCAGCCCTTCCTCCTTGATATAACCAATACCCATGTAAAATTTATTCTTCTCGGTACCACTGCTAATACTGATGTTATTGGAAGTGATGATGGGATTATCTTTTGAGATCAGGTCTACCCAATTGGAATTGCCGGTGAATTTATCATAATAGGCAAAAGGAGCTGTGCCCTGTAAAGCTCTTTGCTCATTAAACAAGGTTTTAAAGCCATTGGCATCGGTGAGTTCCACCTTATCTACTACTTTTTTGAACCCTATGGATGAGCTGAGGGTAATATTTGTAATTCCGCTTTTTGCTTTTTTGGTTGTAACGATGATCACCCCATTGGCGCCACGCACCCCAAAGATGGCCAGGGAGGAAGGATCTTTTAGGATCTCTATGGATTCTATATCCGAAGGGTTGATAAAGTTGATATTATCATTCAACAATCCGTCTACAACATACAGTGGTTTAGTTTGGAAACGACTGATGGTACCCCTTATTCTGATATCCGGTTCCTGGCCGGGCCGGCCATTATTTACTACTGAAAGTCCTGAAACCTTACCCTGTAAAGAAGCTACGGGATTGGTATTGGGCTTATCGGCCACTTCCTTCCCTGCTACTTTAACAATGGACCCTGCGAGGTCTCTTTTACTGGCGGTACCATAACCGATTACCACTACCTGTTCCAATTGAAGATTGAGGGTCGCAATACTACATTAATCACTGTTTGCCCCGCAACAGGGATCTCCTGTGAGATAAATCCCACGGAAGAGAAAACAAGGGTAGCATTGTCGGGCACAGTGATGGAGAAAGCGCCATTGGCATCGGTGGAGATACCTGCATTACTGCCTTTTACGCGTACAGAGGCCCCGACTATGGGATTGCCGGTAGAGTCGGTGACACGGCCGCTTACCTGGGCAGGTAATATGACGGTATTGGCCTGTTTGAGCACTACGAGGTTACTATTGAGTACCTCATAGGTAAGTGAAGTGTTTAGCAATACCCGGGTTACAACAGATAACACTTCTTCATTGACGGCCGTAATGTTTACTTTAAGGTCGGCATTGAGCAGGCTCTGGTTGTATAAGAAACGATAATTGGTCTTTTTTTCGATGGCCGACAGTACTTTTTTTTATGTCGGCCGATTGCATGTTGAGGGTTACCCGGGATTGGGAGTAGACTCCGGCTGACACATGCAGGCAACTGACCAGGAGGATGGCAACCGTTAATTTCATGATAAATGCAAGCTTTAAAAGGTTAGGCCTCCCGAACAAATCGGGTAAAGTCCTTATTTTTTCATACTTTAAGCATTGAAAAGGGTTATTAATTGGTACCTGCAACTTTCCGAGGGTTGTTAGCATACCGAAATACTTTTTCATTTACAAACGGGATTCCGCGCCAACGGAGTCCTGTTTTTTGTATGTGTTCATGTGCTATTTGATTGAAGCATTGGCAGTCATAATTTTGGTTAGTAATCGTTATCTGGAAATTGTAATCGTTTTTCCCTGGACCTTGTAAGTAAATGATGCTGTGATGGTAAGAGCCCGCATGGCATCGTTGATGGTTTCATCTTCAAATACGCCGGTGAAGCGCAGGGCCGCAATATTTTCATCGGTAAATTGGATGGATACGCCATACCAACGTTCCATTTTTAGTGCCAGCTCCTTAAATGATTCGTCTTCAAATGCCAGTTTATTCTCAACCCAGGAGGTTTCAGCAATTGAGTTGTTACTTTTTGCCATGTTAAATGGGTGATGGTCACCAGGGGTTCTGACTTTGCTGGCGGGGGTTGGAAGTATTCTCGGCATTGGGTACTGTATCCCTGTTTGCTACTACAATTTTTTTCATTGGGCTTGAGGATGATCTTTTGGGAGGGCCGGTCTTTGAGTGATACTTCAATGCTGCCATGGATAAGGGCCGCTTCGGTGGTTTTGTCGTTGGGATATGACTTTACATTGAATTGGGTACCCAGCACCTTTACATCCATTTTGGTGGTGTGAATGACAAAAGGTTTTTTTCATTCCTTACTACATCAAAATAGCCTTCCCCTATAAGGGTCACTTCACGTACTGTACTGCCAAACTCCTTGTTATAGGTAAGTTTACTACCTGCATTGAGCCATACGCGGGTGCCATCGGGTAGTTGGACCCGGGTTTTAGAGCCATTACGGGTAGTTATTTCACTGGGTGGATTATTTTCGACCTGGGATATTGTTTTGGCTGCAGAGGAGAAGTACAGATTATAAATAAACGATGCCGCAGCCAGTATGCATACGGCAGCTGCTGCCCAAAGCAGGGGGCGGCGGCGGGAAGGTTGTCGTGACCCTTCCAGCAATAATGCCTTGTCGTCTGGCGCCTGGCCAATAGGGATACCCATTTGCTGCATACGGGCGATATGCTGCTCGTATCTACTGGTTACTGACATATCCTGCTGCCCTTCTGGCTGTGACGCATTTTGCCATAGGTCGGTAATGGCCTGGATGGGAAAATGGAGGTCGGGGTGGGTACGTAATAACTGCTCCAGCTCCTTCAGCTCTTCTTCAGAAGCTTCACCGGCGAGTTTTCGCGCCATCAGTTCCCAAATGCGTTCAGTAGCCATACGGTTGCTTGCCTGGTTGTTATTGGTTGATAACCATTAAGGAGCCTAGAATGGGAACAATCCCCTAAAAGGACAGGAAAAAAATTTAGCGCGATAAGTTGGCAGGGCAAAGCAAGGGCTCCTACGAGCTGGCCGGATAACGGGAGGATGAAAATCCGGTAGAAATGGGATGGCAGGAGGCAGGGAAGTTAGAAGCGAACTATCTTTTGAGGTTTACATTAAGGGCTTTGCCGATCTTGGCGAGGGCGATGGCCAATTGATTGTCAATGGTTTTTACGGAGATACCCAATATTTCGGCGACCTCTTTATAGCGGAGACCATCTTCTTTGATGAGTTTGAATACCAGTTTGCACCGGGGCGGCAAGTGGGTAATAGCTTGTTCCACCCGGGCCAGCATTTCGGCGGTCATCATCAGTTGCTCGGGGTTATTGTATTGGCTCTCGAGTTCCACATTAAGGTCGTCAATGGTAATGGACACCTGTTTTTGCTGCCTAAGGAGGTATTTCAGGGCGGTATTCTTGGTACTTATATATAGGTAAACTTTCAGGTTATTGATCTCTTCGAGGTGGCTGCGGCGTTGCCAGATATTGATAAAAACATCAGAAACGATCTCTTCGGTCATTTCATGGACATGGCAAAAGGTGTAGGCGAAGCGCAAGAGGGGTTTATAAAAAGTGCAGAACAGCTCCTTATAAGCGGCTTCATCGTCATAGAGGGCTATACGACGCTGTATTTCCTTGATATTAGCAAGCTTAGACATAGCAACCGACTATTTAAAGACCATCCATTCTGCAGCATTGCTGCCTACACAAGGTAAATCAAAAAATAAAGCAGATTTCTTCCCCATAGTAACTGAATTTCTCTAATTTTGCCACTCGCCGGAAATACCGGTGTATTGTAGACAGTTCTTTCTTTTAAATTATTTACTCCTCCGGGAGAGGGGCCCTTTGCGCAGTCGATTAGAGCATCCCGACTAAAGTCGGGAGGGTCGTAAGTTCGATAGTTCTTTATTTTAAATATTTACTCCCTAGGGAGAAGGGCCCTTTGCGCAGTCGGTTAGAGCATCCCGACTAAAGTCGGGAGGGTCGTAAGTTCGATAGTTCTTTATTTTAAATATTTACTCCTTAGGGAGAAGGGCCCTTTGCGCAGTCGGTTAGAGCATCCCGACTAAAGTCGGGAGGGTCGTAAGTTCGATAGTTCTTTATTTTAAATATTTACTCCTTAGGGAGAAGGGCCCTTTGCGCAGTCGGTTAGAGCATCCCGACTAAAGTCGGGAGGGTCGTAAGTTCGATAGTTCTTTATTTTAATTATTTACTCCCTAGGGAGAAGGGCCCTTTGCGCAGTCGGTTAGAGCATCCCGACTAAAGTCGGGAGGGTCGTAAGTTCGATAGTTCTTTATTTTAAATATTTACTCCTTAGGGAGAAGGGCCCTTTGCGCAGTCGGTTAGAGCATCCCGACTAAAGTCGGGAGGGTCGTAAGTTCGATAGTTCTTTATTTTAAATATTTACTCCTTAGGGAGAAGGGCCCTTAGCTCAGTCGGTTAGAGTATCCCGACTAAAGTCGGGAGGGTCGTTGGTTCGATAGTTCTTTATTTTAATTATTTACTCCCTAGGGAGAAGGGCCCTTAGCTCAGTCGGTTAGAGCACCTGACTCATAATCAGGGGGTCGTTGGTTCGATACCAACAGGGCCCACATCTTAAAGTTGCCGGATGGCTTTTTCGTGTATATTCTATATTCTGAAGAGCTGGATAGGTATTATATCGGTGTAACAGCAGATGTGGAAGAAAGATTGCGAAAACACTTAGCCAATCACAAAGGATTTACGGGAAAGGCAGCTGATTGGTCTGTTCGTTTAACTGAATACTACCCTGATAAAGCGACTGCCCTTAAAAGAGAAAAGCAGTTGAAGGGATGGAAGAACAGGTTACGAATTGAAGAACTCATCCATAAAAGTTCACAACAGGCTTCGTCTTAAATAAGTGCTCACAGCCAAATGCTGTGAGTTTTTTCTTTAACCTTTCGTTAACCGTTCGTAGGATACATTTGATCAATTATTTATCTGGTATGAAAAAAATCCTGACGCTTTTCGTTGCCCTGGCCTCTATGACTGCTGTTATGGCCCAGGACTCTACGACCAACATTACCGTAACCCCCAAAAAGAAGAAAAGGGACTGGAGTAAGGTGAAATTGAGCAACCGCCCCAATGATCACCTGATGTTTCAATTAGGGTATAATGGTTGGTCACAAATGCCAGATACGATCAACACCAAAGGGCTGTCTCGCAGTTTCAATGCTTATTTCATGTTTGACCTCCCTTTTAAAAGTGATCCCCGTTTCAGTGTTGGTATTGGAGTGGGTGTAGGTACAGACAATATGTTCTTCGATAAAATGGAAATTGATATTACCGGTCGCCGGGCTAACAAACTTGGTTTCCGCAATATGGCTGATACCAACCATTTTAAGAAGTACAAACTAGCCACCACCTTCCTGGAAGCACCAGTGGAACTGCGTTTCGTTTCAATCCGGAGAATACCAACAAAAGTTGGAAGATAGCCATTGGAGGTAAGATCGGCACCATGATGAGCGCCAGTGTAAAAGGAAAAACCTTACAGAACAAGGCGGGTAATACCATCAACGCTTATACACTGAAGGAAAAATCCAAACGCTACTTCAACAGTACCCGCCTTAGCGTTACTGGTCGCATAGGTTATGGAGCATTGAGCTTGTACGGCAGTTACCAGGTAAATGCCTTTATCAAAGAAGGTTTTGGTCCGGATGTACGGCCTTTCCAGATCGGTTTGACGCTGAGTGGTTTGTAATCGCTGATTGAGTGGATTTCGCTGATAAGTAAAAATAGGATTGCAGATTTAAAAACTGGGCGGATTTCGCTGATATAAAATAGTAAGGGAGCAGCAAAAGCTGTTTCCTTTTTGTTTTTACAGGCTTCCGGCTATTGAGGTAGCCAATTGATGCCCAGGCAGGAGGGTAAGGGCAAACCTGTAAAGGCGGCAGTTTATGGGTTGTAAAGCCGTTGAAGTAGCTGCCTTTGGAATTATTATGGTTATTTTTGCACACAAAATTTTAATCGTTGTTAGAGAACAAGAACATTATTCAAAAAGAGGAGAAGGCAGTACTGGCAGGGCTGGTATACAAAAACCAAACGGAAGAGCAGGTAAAGGAATACCTGGAAGAACTGGCCTTTCTGGCCGAAACAGCCGGGGCCACGGCTGTAAAGCGTTACATTCAGAAATTGCCGCACCCTGATAGTAAAACCTTTCTGGGGAAAGGTAAACTGGAAGAAATCAAGAACTTTGTTACGGGAAAAGATATTAACCTGATCATATTCGATGATGAGCTAACAGGTTCGCAAATCACAAATATTGAAAAAGTACTGGAGATAAAAGTGATTGACCGCTCGGATCTGATCCTGGATATTTTTGCTCGCCGGGCTAAAACCGCACAGGCGAAAACACAGGTAGAACTGGCGCAATATCAGTACCTGCTACCGCGCCTGAAAGGGATGTGGAAGCACCTGGAACGGTTGGGCGGTGGTATCGGAACAAGAGGACCTGGTGAAACGGAAATTGAAACTGACCGTCGAATTGTAAAAGATAAGATCACTTTGTTGCGCAGGCGGTTGGGAGAGATCGACAAGCAGGCTTTTGTACAGCGCAAAGACCGGGGAGAGTTTATCAGGGTATCGCTGGTGGGATATACGAATGTGGGTAAATCGACGATCATGAACCTGCTAAGCAAAAGTGATGTATTTGCGGAGAACAAACTTTTGCAACACTCGAAACCACCACGCGCAAGGTGGTTTTTGAAACCACGCCCTTCCTGCTAAGTGATACGGTTGGTTTTATACGGAAGTTGCCGCACCATTTGGTGGAGAGCTTTAAAAGTACGCTGGATGAAGTGCGTGAAGCAGATATCCTGTTGCATGTAGTAGATACCTCGCATCCGCAATATGAAGACCAGATCGGTATTGTAAACCATACGTTACAGGAGTTAGGGGCTTATGACAAACCAGTGATCACGATCTTCAATAAGATGGACTTGTATGAGAAAAACACTTTTGACCCCTGGCTGGAAGACGAGGTAAAGCAGGAGATTGGAAAAGAGTTGAAAGAGCGCTGGGAGAACACGCTGCAAGGTAACTGTGTATTTATTTCGGCACTAGAGCGTAGAAACCTGGAAGAGCTTAGGAATACGATCCTGACGAAGGTGAAGGAGTTATACCAGATCCGCTATCCTTACAAGACCAGTTATTTGTAATCGTATCCATGAGCGAAAAGAAATATACCTGGCATAAGGTGGCGGAAAGTCTGGCCGAAGTGGCCATGGGTGATGGACATATTGCTGTAGTAGAAGTAAATGGCAAAAAGATATGTGTGGGGCAATATCAGCAGGAACTGTTTGGCTTTGCTTATAAGTGTCCTCATGCAGGGGGCATTATGGCTGAGGGATATATTGATGCGCTGGGCAATGTAGTATGTCCGTTGCACCGCTACAAATTCAGTGTTAAGAATGGGCGCAATACCAGTGGCGAGGGGTATTATCTCAAAACCTACCCGGTAGAGCAGCGGGAGGAGGGTTTGTTTATTGGCCTGCCGGATAGTGGTTTATTTGGCCTTTGGTGAAGGTTTTATCCCGCCCTATTCAATTTTCATTTCATTTGGAGAGCCTCTCTCCTTCTTCGTATCAGACGACTTCTTTTTCGATCTCCATTTTGATCATTGGCGCCACATGGTAATAAGCGGCTATTGATTCATTGATCATGGGCAGTATCCCGGACAATTGTTGATGGGAGCGGGCATTGGCTTCAATGGAGGTCATTTTGGAAAACAGGTCTTTCACCTGGATGATGCCCAGGCTGCTTTTAAGTTTATGGGCCAATTCAAATACTGTTTTCCAATCTTCTTTGATGGCGGACTGTTTCATTTCTTCCAATCCAGCAGGTACCATGGTTTCAAATACTTTGTGTATTTCCCTGATCACCTTATAATCGTTGAGCTGCAGCAATACAGAAATATCGAATACGGGATATCCTGCTTTGTAAGCCATGAGGGAGTACCCTCAGCCGCTTCTTCCTTGCGCTGAAGCAGGAATTTTTCCAGGCAACGACGCAATTCTTCCGGGGCAAATGGTTTGGCCACATAATCGTTGGCGCCAATCTGGAGGCAGCGTTGTTTTTCATTTCTCAATACGCTGGCGGTTAAAACAACGATGGGCACATCCAGTTTCAGCTGCCGGCGAATATAATCGGTAGCCTGAAAGCCATCCATTAAGGGCATGTGGAGGTCCATCATGATCAGGTCGGTGGTGTTCCTTTCGAGCCAGCGAACGGCTTCTTTCCCGTTTTCGGCCACTGTAACGGTCAGGTGGTATTGTTCCAGGCTGTACTTCAATACGCGCTGGTTCACATCATTGTCTTCTACAATTAGTACATGCCTGCCATTGTAATCTTCCAGCTCATTGGGCTGCATTATGGGTTTTGTGTTGCCCCGTATCACTTCCTGTTCGGTACTGGTACCAAAAGGAAGGAATACGGAAAAGGTGGTGCCTGCGCCGGGTTTGCTGGTTACATGTACTTTACCCTGCTGCAGTTCGGCCAGCCGCTTGGTAATGGCCAGGCCAAGGCCCGTACCGCCAAAGCGGCGGGTAGTATCGGAGGAGGCCTGCGAGAAGCTTTCAAAGATGAGGCTTAGCTGTTTGGCATCGATACCTATACCCGAGTCGCTCACCTGCAAGCAAAGGATCACTTGCTTACGATCCTGTTCCTGTACGTTTATTTCGAGGGTTACATAGCCTTGCTCGGTAAACTTAATGGCGTTGCTGAGCAGGTTGGTCAATACCTGGCTAAGCCGGTGAGGGTCACCTACGAGGTAAAGGGGTACGGCAGGATGCAGGAGGGTTGAAAAGTTGAGCGCTTTTTCTTCAGCTTTGATCTTGAAAGTAGCATTGATGGTTTTGACTATATCGCCCAGGCTAAAGGGTATTTTTTCAATGCTGATCTTACCGGCTTTGATCTTGGAGAGATCGAGGATATCGTTGATCAGTACCAGGAGGTTATCGGATGATTGTTTGATCATTTGCACGTATTCCTGCTGGTGTGGCTGGAGTGGGGTTTGCATTAAGAGGCTGGTCATGCCGATGATGCCATTCATGGGGGTGCGTATTTCATGGCTCATATTGGCCAGGAATTGCTCCTGTAAGGTTTCGGCGGTCTCGGCTTTTGGCGGGCCAGGATCATTTCCTGTCTTGATTTGACCATTTCGGTAATGTCTTTCATGAAACCGCTTACCCGAGTAGATGGTTGTCTTTATCAAACAGCGGGAATTTGATGGTGAGCAGGTGGTGTTCGCCATCGGGCAGTTGTAGTACATCCTCCAGTTCTACGGATTTAAGTGTTTCGATCACTTCTTTATCTGCGGCTGCATATTTATCGGCAGAGTTCTTATTGTCCTGTACTTCAAACACTGTCTTTCCGATGATATCATCTTCGGTAAGGCCAAATACTTCCCGGCATTGTTTGTTGGTGAGGAGGTAGCGCCCTTCGAGGTCTTTTACATAGATCATGAGGGGGCATTGTCGAGGATGGCTTGTACGCGGTATTGGTATTCCTTTTGTTCTTCTTCGCTTTTTTCCAATCGTTGACGCATCAGTTCCTGGTCGGTCACATCTTTTACGACGCATTGAAAGCCCTGTACTTTGCCATCTTTTTCGAGCAGGATGGCATCCTGTTCTACCCAGCGGGTACCATTGTTTTTATAGTTGATGGGGAAAATGAAGTTCGATTCGCGGGTGCGGTTCGTGAACTGCTCCATGTATTTTTCAGCTACACGGGGAATCCAATCTTCCCGGATGAGGGTAGAAAAATGCTTGCCCATCATTTCTTCGGGGGTATAGCCGGTGAGGTCTTCTACTTGTTTGCTGATGAAGGTAAACATGCCGTTGATATCGGCCGTATAGGTAATAACACCTGCATTTTCTACAAACTCGCGGTAGCGGGTTTCACTTTTCACCAATTCATTATCTGCTTTGCGTATAAGCTGAATATCCCGGTAAAGAAAGAAAACCAGGATGGCGATGATCAGCAGTACTGCCAGTGATGCGATGATGGCGGTTTGCAGTGATTTACGGCCTGCTTCCTGATTGTTGAGGGTGGTGGCCAGGAGGAGTTCATTTTCATCGGCTTTCATATTGGCCAGGGCTGCTTTGATGGTCTCCATCAGCGTTTTGTCGCGGGGACTGGTGATGAGCTGTACTGCTTGTTGGGGGTTGGTATTGAATGCCTGGATCACCTGCTGGTGGTAATTCAGTTTTTGATGGATCAATTGTTCCAGTTGTTGTATGCGGGTTTGCAGCGGAGGGCTATCGGCTACCAGATGGGCTACCAGTTGTACGCTGGCCAGGATGGTATTGTTTTGTGTGGGCAGGGTGGTAATAAAGGTAGTATCGCCTGTGGCGGCATAGGCGGTTACGGTGGCACTTGATTCGGTGAGGAGGCTTTGTACCTGGTCGAGCCCTTTAATAACATTATTGGTATGGGTGAGTGATTCCTGGGCGCTTTGTGCGCGGGTGCTATCTTTCCAGGATGACCAGATAAAGAAAGCCACCCCTGCCAATACGATCAACAGCACGAAGAAGATGGGCATATATGTCTTCATGGATATTCTGTATCAAAGGTTAATGTGAAGCCATGGGGAGCTTATCAAATAGTAAGTTACTATAATTTGTTTGGGGAGGCGAGGAAAATGGCGGGCTGCTAGCGAAAATATTTCTGTCAGAAAAATTTCCCGATCGGGAGCGATGAAATCCAAAAATCCCTATTTTTGCAACCCCTTTGGGGACATGATGTGGAAAGGCCGGCTAAAAGCCTGACACTCATCCTTCAAAAGGGCATTACCAGGGCTGTAAAAGGCAGTTGGGACATACATTCCTCCTTAGCTCAGTTGGTTAGAGCATCTGACTGTTAATCAGAGGGTCGCTGGTTCAAGTCCAGCAGGGGGAGCACTGATAATCAACTACTTAAAAGCCACCACTCGGTGGCTTTTAAAATTTTCAAACAAATTTTCAAACACTTCGAGACAGGGTGTTTTGAAAGAGCTTTATAGGTGCAAAAATACGTAAAGTAAATAAAGACATGCACCGTTGAAACTTCACTTCTCTTAGCTACCGATCATAACCCACAAGTAATCCTTGCAATTTTTATTTACATTGTTTAGTTCTGCTGCCAGCGCGAACTACTTAGCTACCGGTATCGCTTCTGTCTTGCAAATAAATGCTCAAAGTATAACTAGGTGTACTTGTTGATTTCAATAGCAAGCTTCCCAACAAACTTCTATTGTTTACAGGCCACTCGGGATGTAAAAATTAATACCGCTATTTCGTTAATGTGTCTATTACGGCGATGATGGGCCAGTCAAAACGGAGCATATTGGGCCAGTGATTACGGAGTCAATGGGCCACTTTCCGATGCAATGTTAGGGTAATGATTTAAGATTATGCACTTAGTTTCTTTTTCTTTCTGAGCGATTCACCTTGTAATGTAATTCTGTGCGAAGCATAGACCAATCTGTCCAGGATGGCGTCAGCCATCGTACTTTCTCCAATAAGGCCATGCCACTGGTCAACCGGTATCTGCGTGGCAATAATTGTGGAAGCCCTATCGTAGCGTTCCTCGATCATATCCAGCAATGTGGTGCGTGCCGCCTGGTCCACCGGAGTTAGTAAAAATCATCCAGGATCAATAAGGGCACTTTGCCAACTGCTTTAATCATCTTGTGGTAAGTCCCATCCAGCCTGGCAAGTTTAGCTTTGTCCAGTAGCCGGCTTGTGGCGTAATAATGCGTCCTGAACAGGAACTGGCAGGCTTTGACGCCTAAACACTGCGCCAGATAGCTTTTGCCCGATCCGGTAGGACCAGTAATAATGATATTCTCCGCCTTATCCAGGAACTGCAGGGATAGCAGGCGGTCAACCACATTCTTGTCGAGGTTCCGGGAGGCCTGGTAGTCGATGTTCTGTGGTGAAGCGCTTTGTTTGAAGGCTGCCAGCTTGATCAGGCTGTTGATGCGTGTTTTCTGCCGGTGTTCCCATTCTGCATCCACCAACAGGGCCAGGAGTTCGTCGGTGGTGCAATGCCTGTAATGTTGATCCGTAAGGCTCTGGTGATACAGGCCTGCCATGGTCTTCAGATGCAATCTGCGCATCTTTTCTACTGTACTGTTCTCGTTCATACTAATTGATTGTGGTGTTGTGATGACCTGTTATTGATAATATCCGGCTCCGCGGATATTGTCGTGTAGTGGGATACGTTGTTGTTCTGCAGCGTCTTCTTCGGATCGGTCCAGGCCTGCCTTTAAGATCCGTTCAATAGTGTGGTAGCCCGACCGGTGGTAGTCGAGCGCGCGCCGGCAGGCTTGCTCCAGCCTTTGGGGTGTATAAGTGCCTGCGAGCGATAAAATGCCCTGGCACTGCTTATAGGCGATCTCCGGGTAGGTGTATTGGGTGAACAATCTTTGTATATAGGCCAGCGTATGAGCACCTACCTGCCCGGCTTTTTGTTCGAAGAAGGGCGGGCTCCACTCGTTGTGCGCCTGATGGCTGGAGGGCATATGATCTCCCTCGGTCGTATAGTCACCGGCCTTATAGGATCGTCTGTGACTGGCGATGCGTGTATGATTGTAGAATATCTCTACTTTGTCCTGGTTGTATTGCACTTCCACATGCTGCCCCTGGTACCGGTAAGGAACGCTGTAATAGTTTTTGTCTTCGCTCAGGTAGATATGGCTTGTCTTTTGAACTTTTGCCCGTTTGTACTGCCGCAGGTGATAGCGGCCTGGTGGCAATGGCTGCAGCAGGGCTTCTTCCGTATCCACAAACTGCTGGCGACGCGTAGTGCCGCCATGAGCGAAGAGGTAGTCGTTATAGGCGGGTAGCAGTAGCGACAACTCTTTGTTGAGGTCGTCCAGACTGAAGAAGGTGTGTCGTGAGAGCGGATAATAGATCCGTTGATAAACAATCTGCACTGATCGTTCGACCAGGGCCTTATCCTGTGGATGATAGGGACGGGCCGGATCGACGGCACAGCCATAGTGAAGGGCAAAATCGGCGAGGGTCTTATTGATCAGCGGGGCATACTTATGACCCTTGCTGACGGCCGATTTTAAGTTATCTGATACAATGGCCTGGGGTACGCCACCCATCCAGTGAAGGCAATCACTCAAACATTTGATCAGGTCTTCCCGCTTTTGGGAAGACACCGCTTTTACGAAGGTGTATTGGCTACAGGGAAGGACCGCAATAAAAACTTCCACTTCAACAACTTCGCCACTGGCCTTGTCAATGTAGGAGAGCTTTTTACCGCAAAAGTCTATAAACAGCTTTTCTGCTGCCTTGTGAGTGAGTTTGCCGCTGGGATCTATGCGTTTTTTCCATTGCCGTATATGCCAGCAAAACTGTGTATACCGGTATCCGTCCGGATGTTTGAGTAAATATTCTTCGTGTAGGGTGGCCAGCGTCGCGCCAGGCTTCTTTAACTCCTGTTCGATATAGCTGAAGTTACCGGCCAGGGTCTCATAGCGCTCTTTCTCGGTCTGACTATCTTCTGTGAAAAGGTCAACCAGTTCAACATCTTCCAATTCCAGCAGCGTCTCACAAGGCAGTTCCAGGGCCTTAAAGCGGGCCATATAGCTGTCGATCGTCTTACGGATCAACTTAACAAAACCGGCGATTTTACGGTTACTCCAGCCCTTCTGCTTTAAAGAGATGATTGTTCGTATTTCCATGATATTGATTCTTTGACCCGCCATGTACCTGTTTTTTTGTACAAGGCTATTGCAATCATGGAAAGTGGCCCAATGACCTCCGTATTATAAAGCTGACGGCTCCAATTTGGCCCATTGACCTCCGTTTTAGGATCCGGAACATTACAAAATGGCCCAATGACTTCCGTTAAACAACCTGCGCGGAAATCAGATTGACCCATTGGCCTCCGTCATTAAATGCTCTCTGTGAATTTTGGCCCAGCATGCTCCGTTTTGACTGGCCCCCTATGCTCCGTTTTACCTGGCCCAGTGACTTCCGTATTAGACACGTAAACAGACTATAGTATCTGAAAGACTTTCCCGGTGCGTTAATTGACCAAAAGCCATGCAAAGAAATTGCTTCCAACATGAAAACTGTTTGGATTTAAAATCGCCTTTGTATCGTTCAACACAACCATAAAATGCTTTGTGCGAAACAAGTTCCATTAATTGTGAGAATACATATTTGCCCTGATTCATAAGTATTGAATGTCAATACTTTAAAACAAGTCAATATATTGCAGATTTCAAATCGTTTCCATTCAATAATCCGCTAAAACCCAATACAGACAACAATTTCAAAGAACTTATTTATTCAACATCGAAACAGTACTGATAGCGAGTATTATTTCTTTAAGCATTACAACAAATATTGATAAATTATTAACCAAAGTCCGCCGGGTTTAACAATAAAGAATGCCTTTTTGTTTCGCAGACTTTTATTCGATAGTTTTAGTGTATAAACTTTCAAGCAAAATTATCTGCCTGCGAACACAGTGAACATCGAAAAACAACTGCTTATTAGAGTATCAAAGGGTGATGAAAGGGCCTTTGAGCAACTGTTTAACCTATATTATAACCAAATAGGCGATTTCATCATGCGCATCGTTGAATCAAAGCCGTTGACGCAGGAAATCGTGCAGGATGTTTTTCTGAAAATCTGGATCAGTAAGGATACTCTCGCTGAAGTGGAATCTTTCAGGGCTTATCTTTTTATAGTAGCCAGAAATCATACATTCAATTGTCTGAAGCAAATAGCCAGAGAACGGAACCGTAAAAAGAATGGATCAAAAGTGTTTTGCAGGACGTAGAATATATCAACGATACTCCTGAAATTGATCTAGGGACGCTCGTTGACGCCGCGGTGGAGCAGCTGCCCCCTCAACAAAAGAAAGTATACTTGCTCAGCCGCCTGGAAAGACTTAAACAGGAAGAGATAGCCCACGAACTGGGTATATCGCTTGAAACGGTGAAAAACACATGGTACTGGCCTTGCGCTCCATTAAAATTACTTGCAGACGCACCTCGGAGTCCTCCTCCTTATCACAGGTTTCCTGAAGCGATAAAAAATTCTTGTTCTCATTACCTCTTTTCTTCTTCCCATTGTCTTACTTACGGAACGGCTGTAGAAATTTTTCCGTTTTACTATAAAAATTCACACATGAGTGATTCAAGATTGGCGTATTTGTTCAAGGCTTATTTTAATAAAACGGCCAGTTTCGACGAGTGGAATGAGCTAATGACATTGCTGGAAAAGGAGGAGTATGATGAACAAGTGAAAACTTTATTGACCGAGGCATGGGAGCAAACTGATTTTCGTAATGAGGTGTTTGACAGTAAAGAGCGAGAGAAAATGCTGGCTAAAATAATATCCTTGCAGAAGTTGGAAGAGTCAGTTCCAGTAATGCCGCTTCAACAAAAAAGCTTCAGCTGGAAAAAGTTGCAGCTGCCGCGGCGGTTCTTATAGGCGTATCCGCAGGTATTTATTTTTTATTTAATAAGGAGACAAAACAGGATATAGCGCATTCAGATGCCCCTGTTGATAAAAACGAAGTCATTGTTCCAGGTGGTGATAAAGCTACCCTAACGCTGGGGATGGATCTACTATTGTGCTTGACACTTTGCATAGTGGATCATTGCCAGAACAGGGAAATGCACGTATCACTAAATTAAATATAGGGACATTGGTTTATAACAAAGTTGCAGGTGATCAGCAGGGAGTTGTTTATAACACGCTTTCTGCTCCCACCGGCGGCCAGTTTCAGCTAGTATTACCGGATGGCAGCAAAGTTTGGCTAAACTCTTCTTCTTCTATCCGGTTCCCGACTGAATTCAGCGGGGAAGAGCGTAAAGTAGAATTGACCGGTGAAGCCTATTTTGAAGTGGCAAAAAATCCAACCCTTCCCTTCAGGGTTTCCGTATCTGGCATGTATGTAGAAGTATTAGGTACTCATTTTAATATAATGGCGTATGGCGATGAAAGCTCGATCAAAACAACACTGCTTGAAGGATCTGTACGTGTAACAAAAGGTTCGTCCGCAAAAGTATTGACGCCCGGTCAGCAATCAAAAATGAATCTGAAGGGCGATATAAATGTAGTAGACGCGGATCTTGAACAAGTTATTGCCTGGAAAAATGGCTACTTCCAATTTAGCAGTGATGACATTGAAACGATCATGCGGCAGGTAGCAAGATGGTACGATATAAAGGTTGTTTACAAAGACAAAATTCCGGGCGGAGGTTTTTCCGGTATTGTAAGCCGGAAAAATAATATCTCACGTGTATTGAAAATTCTACAGGATGGTGGTGTGCAGCTCAGGTGGAAGGGAAAAAAATAACTGTACTATAAAATCATTAAGCATTTTTTATAACCAAAAATATAAAGGAGGAACTCAAAGAACTAAACTGCTATAACGATTTATTTTTCCTGGCCTGTTAAAAGAAAACCAGGAGCGTTCGCACCGCCCCTGGCCGGTATTTGGGCCTTTAAAATTGCAAACGGTATTGATTGCTTAATTGTTTAACCCAAACTGAACAAATATATGAAAAAACGATCTGCTTTGCCATTGCCTGCACAATGGGTGGCAATAGCCAACAAAACTTTGCTTGTTATGAAACTTACCGCTGTATTATTAATTGCAGCCTGCTTACAGGTAAGTGCCGAGGGGACGGCGCAGAAGGTATCGATATCTCAAAAGAATACGACACTTGAAAAAGTATTTAGAGAACTACATCGTAAGACAGGCTATGAATTTTTTACAAGGATGAAATATTGCAAAAAGCAAGACGATTTGATATTAACGTCGTGAACGCGACTATCGAAGAGGTACTGGAACAGTGTTTCAAAAATCAACCCCTGCATTATACCATTTCAGATAATGTGATCAGCATTAAAGAAAAACAACCGGAACAATCACCGGCTTCGGGGCCTCCACCTATTGATATAAGAGGAACAGTGTACGACGATAAAGGAAAGCCATTGGCTGGTGTATCCGTTTTGGTGATCGGTGAGAAACAAGGTGTAAGTACAGATGACCGAGGCACTTTTTCCATCACTGTTTCCGAGAATGCAGTATTGAGCTTTAGTTATATCGGTTATAAAACAACTACAGTAGCCGTAAAAGGAAAGAGGACTATCGATATTACACTCTCTCCCGATATAGCATCCATGAGCGATGTGGTAGTAGTCGGATATGGTACACAACGGAAAGAAAATCTTACGGGAGCTGTAGCAACAGTATCTTCCAAAGAGTTAGACAGCCGTCCGTTGACCACTCTCGGCCAGGGTTTGCAAGGATTGGTTCCTAACCTGAATATTGATTTTACTAACGGCAAACCGGGCACCGGGGCCAATTTTAATATCAGGGGCACTACTTCTATTAATGCAGGCAGCACCAAAAATGGTGAAGGCTTAGGAGGGCCATTGATTATAGTAGATGGTACGCAAATGGATCCCAATCTTATCAACCCGGCGGATATAGAAAGTGTAACAGTATTAAAAGACGCGGCTTCAGCGGCTATCTATGGAAGCCGTGGCGCTTTTGGTGTAATACTCATCACTACCAAAAGTGGCAAAAAAACAGCGGCTTGCGTGTTAACTATTCCGGTTCTTATACGATCACGCATCCTACACGCTTACCTAAATATCTCAATTCTGTAGATTATATCGGTATGCATCGTGAAGCAGACCGCAACGGGCAACTTAGCGGTGGCTGGACGGCTTCTTTCCCATTCACTGAAACGGATTCAATCATGGCGGGCAAATATTTTACAGACCCCGCTAATAATCCAGGTGGCTATCCTGATCCCAGTAATTCTTCTAAATACCGGTATGTTGGCAATACAGATTGGGTAGATGTGCTGTATCCTGATTGGAGACCACAACAACAACATAATATCTCCATTTCAGGTGGCTCAGAAAAAACTTCATTCATTGGTTCTCTGGGTTATTTTGACCAGGAAGGCATTTTGAAATATTCAAATGAAAGGTACCAGCGTTTGAATCCCAGTTTGAAGATCAGCACGGAAGCAACATCATGGTTGACACTTAATCTTAAGGCTACGTTGAATCACATCAGGAGTAACGCACCCACCAGGCCAACTAATGGTAATTCCGACAGTTATATACAAGGTGATTCAAGACCTAATATGCCGGTGTATAACCCGAATGGTGTTGATTTTGCCGGACAGGGAAGCTGGACCAATCCCGTTGCGGTAATGATGCAAAATGGTCGTGACATACTTACCGCCAATGATCTTTGGTTTACCGGCGGAGCGGTCCTTACTCCCTTAAAGAATGTAAGGATCAACGCGGATTATACATTCAATAACTATTCAGGTTTTCGTCAGCAGGTGCAAAAACAATTCCCGGAATACGGCGTAGATCATACATTCCTGAACTATTATCCCTGGACGTATCCTGATGCAACAAATGAGGCCAGCACCAACAATAATTACAATGCGCTTAACCTGTATGCCAATTATGAAAATACATTCAATAGTTTGCATTACTTCAAAGCTACCGTTGGTTATAACCAGGAGTACAGGTATTATAAAACAATTAATACAAGTGCTAAAAACCTGATTGATCCTGGCACTCCTTTTATTGGCTTGAATTCGGATGATAAACCGTTTGTAAGAGGAAATGAATATGAATGGGCTTTGAACGGTCTTCTATACAGGCTTAATTATATTTTCAATAATAAATACCTTCTTGAAATTGATGGACGATATGACGGAACATCATCTTTCCCAAAAGGCAAGCGATTTGTTTGGTCACCTTCTGCATCAGCCGGCTGGCGCATTTCGGAAGAGAAATTTTTGAACCGCTGAAAGGGACGATTAATGATCTGAAGATACGGGTATCGTATGGCAAATTACCTAACCAATTGTTTAACCCTGCCAATCCATCCAACAGCAGCATTTATCCATATATAGCCTTGTTGCCTACAGGAATGTCGGGCCATATCTTCGGTTCGCAGCAAAATATCTATGCAGGTGCTCCTGGCCTGGTTAGTCCTGACTTCACCTGGGAAGATGTAATAACAAAAGACATTGGTTTAGATTTTTCTTTATTTAAAAGCCGTTTGACAGGTAGCTTCGACTGGTATATAAGAGAAACGAAGAATATGCTGGTTGGCGGTCAGCCATTGCCGGGCGTATTAGGTACTTCAGCTCCATTGAGAAATGCAGCGAACCTGAAAACCAAAGGATGGGAGCTGAGCCTCAACTGGCGTGACAAGATCGGTCAGGACTTTGATTATTCTGTTCGTTTAGGTTTGTCTGATTATGTATCTACCATTACTAAATATGATTTGAACCCGACGAAATCGTTAGGAAGTTATTACGTAGGACAAAAATTTGGTGAGATATGGGGATTTGTTACCGAGGGATATTTTGCCACGGACGCTGAAGGCGCCAACTATGACCAGTCTCAATTGAGCAATAATACACAAATGGCCGGGGATATTAAATACGCAGACCTCAACAAAGATGGTAAGATCACTTATGGAGATAATACAGTATCCAATCCAGGTGATCGTAAGGTTATTGGCAATAGTACGCCACGCTACCAATATGGCATCAATCTTACTGCACGATACAAGAGTTTTGATCTCGCTGTTTTTTTCCAGGGCGTTGGTAAAAGAGATTTTCTGCCCGGTGACAATGCCTTCTTTGGTTTTTATTCAGAATGGAGCGTTCCGTTTGCTTATATGAAAGATCATTGGACGCCACAAAATCCAAATGCTTATTTCCCCCGTTTACGATTTGGTGGTGGAAGCAATTTCGAAACGCAAACCAAATATTTGCAAAGCGCAGCCTATTGCAGACTTAAAAATCTTTCAATAGGATATACGCTCCCAACGGATATCATCAATTGTATAAGAGTAAAAAGCCTGCGGGTTTATGCAACGGGCCAAAACCTGTTTGAAATTACTAAACTCTTTGATGCATATGATCCGGAGATCATCGGATTTGGTACGTACCCGCTAAGCCGCGCTATTTCATTTGGGGTGCAATTGGGTTTATAATAAACATTCATGAAGGATTAAATTTTAAAACACATGAAATGAGCCATAAAATTTTCGAACAAATTCATACGAATCGTGAAGAAAATTTTTATGGCGAATTCCATCTGGCAAAAAGCAATAAAAAATATACAGATGAAATCGAAAATTATATATATAGTGATTATTTCAGCGCTATTGTTTTCGGCCTGCAATAAGCAACTCGATCTTTATCCAAAAGATTCATTGAGCGAACCCACTTTCATTAAAAATGCCAACGACCTTGCATTGTTTTGTAACCAGTTTTATTCAAGCCTGCCGCTTCAAAACAGTACATGGACAGAAACAAACTCTGACAACGAAGTACCACTTGACCGCGACGATTTTCTTTCGGGCAATTATACAGTTCCTGTTACCGGCGGTGGTTGGGATTGGGGCCAGATCAGGTCATGCAACTATTTTTGCAGCGGTATCAAAAGCCGATGCGGATGCTGCCACCAAAAGCAAATACGCTGCCGAGGTTCGTTTTTTCCGGGCATTATTTTACTGGCAAAAAGTAATACGTTTTGGTGATGTACCCTGGATTAACAGGGATCTTACGGATACATCAGCATCATTACTGTATGCGCCTAAAACTCCACATAAACAGGTGATGGATTCTGTATTGGCAGATTTAAATTTTGCCGTAAGCAATCTTCCTGTCCTGAGTGAGGTTGATCCCGGCCGGCTTCATAAGTATGCAGCACTGGCATTACTATCGAGGATAGGCTTGTGGGAAGGCACATACAGAAAATATCATGGATTGAGTGATGAAACCGTTTATTTAAATGCAGCCGTTACGGCTTCCGAAGCGATCATCAACTCTGGCAACTATGAGATATGGTCAACTGGTAAGCCGAATACAGATTATTATAATCTTTTTATCCAGGAAGATCTTTCCGGTAATAAAGAAGCTATTCTGCCCAAGATATATATTCAAAACGCTTTGACGCACAATTTGACCAGGGAATTGGGAGAAAGTGGTACAGGGTTGAGCAAGAATTTCGCCCGTTCTTTTCTTTGCAAAGATGGCTTGCCTACTGCATTGAGTCCTTTGTACAAAGGTGATGACTCTCTCGATGCGGAAGCTACCAACCGCGATCCAAGATTTTCGCAACTGATCGCTACAAAAGGATTTGTATTAAGAAAGAATTCTGATGGATCGCAGGATGTTTTTACACTACCGCAAATAGGTACTTCCACAGCTCCGACTGGATATATGATCATTAAAGGTCTTTCTCCTGATCCGGCACAATGGAATGCTGCACAATCTACGCTGGATCTGTTCATATTTCGCTATGCTGAAATATTATTAAATGAAGCGGAAGCAAAAGCAGAGTTAGGGCAATGTACGCAGGAAGTGTTGGATAAAACTATCAATAAGATACGTGACAGGGTGGGCATGCCACATATGATATTAGGTGCGTTGGTAAAAGACCCAAAATCAGATTTCCCTGCATTACCTGCTTTATTGGATGAGATACGCCGTGAAAGAAGAGTGGAACTGGCATTGGATGGTTTTCGTTTGAATGACCTGTTGCGCTGGAAAGCCGGCAACCTTATTGAAAATCCTGAAACTATTTTAGGAATGAAACTGGTGCCTGCTATACGTGCTCAATATCCTCCCGGCCAGGTAAACAGCGTGCAGGTAGATGCCAATAATTATATACGGCTGTATACAAACATTAATTCCCGGGTGTGGAATAATAAAATGTACCTGTACCCGATACCCATCCAGGAATTAACCTTAAATCCAAATTTAAAACCGCAGAATACTGGTTGGTAGCAACATATTTAATTGAGGCAAGTATTAGTGGGAAAATAAGAATATAAAGATAGCATTGAACGGTGTGGTCACCATTGCCCGATTTCAGCAAGTAGCAAGTGGCAGTTTTAGTTAGACAAAGCAGCCGTTCGAAAGGGCGGTTGCTTTTTAATAAACCATTGCGTGTAGCTGAAGGGAAGTATTTAAATTTTATAGCGAATCTAATAACACATGAATAAGTTTTTGTTGCTTGCTATTTGCCTGCTTACAGAAAAACAGGTTTTCTCACAAACTTATATTGAGCCTGCTGCTATCGAAAAAAAGATGCAATGGTTTCAGGATGCCAGGCTGGGTATCTTCATTCATTGGGGTATCTATGCTGTGAATGGTGTATTGGAAAGCCATAGTTTTTATCACAGGACAATGAGCTACCAGGATTATATGTTACAGTTGAATGGATTCACTGCATCCCGTTACGATCCACAGGCATGGGCCGATCTTATTAAAGAGTCCGGCGCCCGCTATGCAGTCATTACCGCCAAGCATCACGATGGTGTAGCATTATGGGATACCCGTTTGAGTGATCTCAGCATTGCGAAAAAAACACAGGCAAAAGAGATGTATTGACGCCGTTTTACCAGGCGTTACGAAAAATAATATTAAATGCGGCGCTTATTTTTCACTGCCTGACTGGTCGAATAAAGATTATCCAGGAGTTCTTCGCGATAGTACACGATACAAAATAGAAGATGATTATCCCCGCTGGAATAAGTACAGAAATTATTTCCAGGGACAGATCATCGAGCTTATGGATCAGTTCAAACCTGACTTACTATGGTTTGATGCCGATTGGGAAAAAACGGCTGAACAATGGGAATCGCAAAAAGTACGGCAGATCGTTCTTTCGCGTAATCCAAATACTATTATCAACGGAAGATTACAAGGGTGGGGTGATTACACAACTCCCGAACAAAACATACCGGTGATCCGTCCTCAATTTCCGTGGTGGGAACTTTGTTATACGATCAACAATAGTTGGGGGTATCGGCATAAGGATATGAACTGGAAAACACCCGGCGAGATCATCAGTGTGTTTGCCGATGTTATTTATAATGGCGGTAATCTATTGTTGGATATAGGGCCAAAGGAAGATGGTACCATACCCGATGAGCAGGTATATGTTTTGAAAGAATTGGGTAAATGGACAAAGAAACACGAACGGGCCATCTTTAGTACAATTGCCGGAATTCCGCAGGGACATTTTTTTGGGCCTTCAACGCTTTCGAAAGATTCCACTACACTTTATCTTTTTCTTCCCGCGAAAACGTATGGACAGGTTTTGGTAAAAGGGCTGGACAATACAGTCTGTGAAATATCTGTTGTGGGAAATAACACAAAACTGTCGCATAAAATAGTGGGTAAAGTGTCGTCCATTCCCGGTTTGTTATTTATTGATGTACCGCAAAAAGAAACCGATGAGCACATGACCGTACTTGAATTGAAATTAAATGGTCCTTTAAAATTGTATCGGGGACAAGGTGGTTTTGAATGAAGAAAAGTGGATTAGTGTGCCGACAAAAATTCTGTTTTCTAATTTTAAATTTCTAACAGTTTATATACAAATAAAATTATCATGAATCATAGCTATCTTTTATTGCAAATAAGAAAATGTATTGTTGTCATTGTTATAACAGGTATTCTCGTACCATCGGCAGTTCATGGACAAACAGCTCCGCTGCCAATAGGGCCGGTGCCAAATGCGCGGCAAATTGAATGGTATCACCGTGAGATAATAGCATTTTTTCATTTTGGCATGAATACTTTTACTAATGACAATGAAGGTGATGGAACAGCGAGTCCAAAACTCTTCAACCCGTCCGCGTTGGATTGCAACCAATGGATAAACGTACTGAAGAATGCTGGCATCACCAGTGCCATCCTGGTTGCCAAACATGCCGATGGTTTTTGCAACTGGCCAAGCGCCCACACCAATTATTCAGTAAAGAATAGTCCCTGGAAAAATGGGAAAGGCGATGTTGTAAAAGAATTCACAGATGCATGTAAAGCTGCAGGTATCAAAGCAGCTATTTACCTGGGGCCTCATGACCGACATGATTCAAGGTATGGAACAGATGACTATGCTGACTATTACGCCGATCAGTTATCGGAGTTGTTGAGAAATTATGGTTCTATTTGGGAAATATGGTGGGATGGTGCTGGTGCTGATAAGTTGACCACAGCTTACTATACACGCTGGGCAGATACAGTTCGCAAATTGCAACCCAATTGTGTTGTCTTTGGAACAAAGAATTCTCATGCTTTTGCCGACTGCCGCTGGGTGGGTAATGAATCTGGCATAGCGGGTGATCCGTGCTGGTCAACGATCAATCCTTCATCCATAAGAGATGAAGCACAGCACATCAAAGAATTGAATGAAGGTGAAATCAATGGTACGGCTTACATACCTGCCGAATCTGATGTTTCCATCCGCCCAAGCTGGTTTTACCATCCCGAAGAAGATATTAGAGTAAAGACAGTTGAGGAACTTTGGGATATTTATTTAAAATCAGTTGGTCGTAATAGTGTGTTGTTATTGAACTATCCGCCGAATAAAGAAGGATTGATTTCTTCTATTGATGCGCAACGCACAGATAGTCTCCGCTATCTGATTTATGGTACTTTTAATACCAATCTGGCCAGCGCTGCTAAAATAAAAACATTACATCCGCGAGGAGCGAATTATACTCCACTCAATATGGTGGATAATAATGAGAAGAGTTATTATGCCACGTCTGACGCTTTTGCCACTGATACTATAATTTTTAATTTAGGCTCCAAAAAGACATTTGATATATTAATGTTGCAGGAAGTAATTGAGTTAGGACATCGCACTAGTGGTTGGTCGGTTGACTATTCAATAAATGGCAAGAGCTGGACACCGATACCGGAAGCAACCGGGAAGCAATCCATCGGGTATAAATGGATTATCAAATTCAAACCGGTAACAGCGTCAAAAGTCCGGCTTAGAATTACATCAGGTAAAGCTTGTACGGCGATTCATACATTTGGGATTTATAAGCAACAATCGGCAAAGCCATAAACCATGGAATAAAGTTGCAACGAGTGAGGTAGGAGCAGAGCAAATTAAAACATCTGTGAAACTTAAGCCTGGAGTTTTAACGCTATGCTGACAATGGTAAAAGAACTTCAGTTGATTGATACCGACCCACTTTTGCCTGACTTAAAGATTAAGTAGAATTCCACGGATTTACTCAGCTATACTAATTTTTATAAATTCACCTGTTTGATTTTCTTAACTTTGATCTCATGGATAAGAAAAAAGTGCGTTCGGTTTCGCAGTTCAATAGTGATCTAAAGCTTAAGGGATTTAATGTGTTCTAGATAGAAAGTGATGGGAATGCCACACGTATTTACAGTAGAAAGGATTTTTATAAAATTTGCCTTACGACAGGTAAAAGCATCATTCACTATGCCGACAATAGCTTTGAGATGGACGGCACCATTTTGTTTTTTGGCAATCCACATATTCCTTATTCCTGGGAAACCATCTCTACTAGCTATGTAGGTTATACCTGCCTGTTTTCCGAAGATTTTTTAAAAATTTCAGACCGTTCTGAAAGTCTTCAGCAATCACCTTTGTTTAAGATTGGAGGTACACCCATTTTAAAGATATCAAAGCAACAACGGAATTTTTAAATACCATTTTCCGGAAAATGATTGATGAACAAAAGACAGATTATGCCTATAAAGATGAGTTGATCCGTAATTACATTAACCTGATTATTCACGAAGCATTAAAATTGCAGCCTTCGGAAAACTATGACCAACATAAGAATGCTGCTTCCCGGATTACTTCTGTTTTCCTGGAACTTTTAGAAAGACAGTTTCCTATTGAAAATGTCCCTAGCACATTCTAATTTTTTTTATAAACCTCCAGGCATTGTCAATAACGATCCTACACAATTTAGTTTAAAATTAAACTCCATTACTGAATATGGAAATAACACCGTCTCTCCCAAGTTGTATTCTTTTGACTATAATGCTACCCCATTGGTGCCACGTGGTATTTACGGGCAAGACAAATGGGGCTTCAATAATGGGCAGTATGGGAACTATACGCTGATTCCGGCGCAAACAGTTTATTGGCAGACAGCTCCCTATTCCATTGGTCATGCTAACCGGTCCGTCGATGTTAATGCAATGCAGGGGTGGATGTTAAAAACAATTGCATGGCCGACAGGTGGAAAGACTGAATTTGTTTATGAGCCCCACCAGTATTATGCCGGCCAGGTAATAGTTCCGGTAAGCAAAACTGCAGCAGCAGTATCTGATATCCAACTGACCGATGTGAATACATTTACCTTCCCTTCGTCCAGCGCCTCAGACACCAGGATAAATATTTTTATTTCAAGATATAATTTTACGGGCGTAACAGCCCCGACCGAGGTGACAGTAAAAGACATTACCACAAGTACCCAAATATACTTTGCTACCAATACTACAGCAGAGCAGGACATATCGATAGATAACCAGATTACACTCATACCCGGCCACAATTATGAGTTGAAGGTTCAACTCTTCACTACCGTTCCTTTCCACCACTTTTGGTGATAAAACGGACACCACAAAATTTGCCATCCGCTATCTGCGTACCACACACTGTGACCTGTTCTTTGCCGACGCAGTCATCCTGATAGAAGGCCCGGCGGAACGCATGCTGGTACCTTATTTCATCAAACATCACTACCCCGATCTCGCAAAATGCTATATCGCCCTGCTGGAAATCGGAGGCAGCCACTCTCATACCCTCAAACCATTACTGCAGGATCTGGGCATCATTACCCTCATCATCACAGATATTGACACCATCGATCCGGCAAAAGACCGCACCTCAGTATTGCCAGAGAGAAACTAAGGGTACCTCACCAACAATACCACGCTAAAACACTGGAAACCCGCCAAAGAATCAATTGACGACCTAGTGGATGTCAAAGACGATCCTGCAGATACTTCCGCAATAAAGGTTTTATATCAGAAGCCGCTTTATAGCAAGCTTAGCAATGACAAAGAACAGGTAGAGGTTATTCCATACACGTTTGAAATTGCGCTCGCCTTTGAAAACATTACACTATTTAGCAACCTTGCCGGTAATGGGCTTATAAAAATTCAATGCTGCGTTACAGCTCACCACAGTCGCCGAGGCCAATCAAAACCTTTTGAAGCGCTGGAAAAAGGTAAAAAGGCTGAATTCGCTCTGGAGCTACTGTACTTGGAAGATCCAGCAAGCCTGAAAACACCGGCCTACATATCCGGCGGACTGGAGTGGTTGAAAAATAAGTTAACTAAAACAGCCAAGTAATTATGCCTGATATAGCCGTAACAGCTAGTGACCAATCGCTTGATGACCAGATATACGCTGGACTCGATTTCAATGATCCCAAAAGCTTTTTCTTGTTCGCAGGAGCAGGCTCAGGAAAAACTCGCTCGCTAGTAAATGTGCTGGTGAGAATACGAGATCAATCCGATCTGACCCTCAGGTTAAACAGAAAGCAGGTGGCGGTGATTACTTACACCAATGCAGCCAGTGACGAGATCAAACATCGCCTTGATTATAATCCTCTTTTTCTGGTTTCCACCATCCACAGCTTCGTTTGGGAGCTTATTAAAACCTATCAGACTGATATACGTGACTGGCTCAGCAAGTCAATCCAGGAGGACATCAAAAAGCTAGGGGCGGAAAATGCGAAAGGAAGAACCGGCACAAAAGCTGCCGCGGAGAGAGATGCAAGTATTCAGCAAAAGCAAACAAGGCTGGCAAGCCTTAACAATATCAGACAATTCACCTATAGCCCTACCGGGCAGAATAACAGCAGAGATTCCCTTAATCATTCAGAAGTTATCAAGATGACGGCAGATCTCCTCAGAACAAAACCTCTGATGCAGGAAATTCTGGTAAGTCAGTTCCCCATTTTATTTATAGATGAAAGTCAGGATACCAACCGCGCACTCATTGACGCGCTTTTCGCTGTGCAACAGGCACACAGCAAAAGATTCAGCCTGGGCCTCTTTGGAGATATGATGCAAAGAATCTATGCAGATGGGAAGATAGATTTGGGACAGAACCTTCCCGGAGACTGGTTAAAGCCTGTTAAAACCATCAACTATCGCTGTCCGGTCCGCGTTGTGACCCTGATCAACAAAATCAGAAGCCAGGTCGACAACCAAATGCAGAAGCCCCGAGAAAATCAGATTGAGGGGCACGCCAGACTCTTTATTGCTACCCGAAATGGCGGCGATAGGGATTCGATAGAAAACAACATCGCCGCACAGATGTCACAAGTTACACAAGATGAGTTATGGAGTGGCGCCGGAGCAGACATAAAAATCCTGACCCTTGAACATCACATGGCAGCCAGCAGAATGGGCTTTTCAACCCTTTTCGAAGCCTTGTCAAAAGACGAGAAGCTGCGAACCGGATTATTAGATGGTTCGCTGGCTGGCATCCGTTTCTTTACACAATTGATCCTTCCTATTGCAAAAGCCGGTGCTAATGGAGATTCCTTCGCTATCGCAAGAATCACCAAGGAAGCCTCTCCTCTGCTCGCGAAGCAACTCATAAAGGAAGCGGAAAATCCCCGGGATATCTATCAGCAAGTAGATCGAGCAGTCCAGTCCCTTCTGTTGCTTTGGAATGATAATAATGTACCCCGCCTGATTGACATAATAAATGAGGTCGCCGATACAGGCTTGTTTACTTTGCCGGAATTGTTTTCCATAATTATCAAAGTCCAAGACGAAGAACTGAATGAAGCCGAGAATGACACTGATGGGGAAGAGGACGAGAGTGATACATCAATAGCAGCCTGGGAAGAAGCGCTCAACTGTTCATGGAAAGAACTGGAGCATTATAATTATTATATAACAGGTCAGTCCCGCTTTGATACTCATCAAGGTGTAAAGGGTTTACAATTTCCCCGAGTTATGGTGATTATTGACGATGAAGAAGCTAGAGGATTTATGTTTAATTATAGCAAGCTATTCGGTGTACAGCCTTTATCGGATAGTGACAAAAAAATTTACGAGATGGCAAGGAGACGAGCGTCGACAGAACAATGAGACTTTTTATGTAGCCTGTAGCCGCGCGGAAAAAAGCCTAGTAATAGTTGCCTATACGGACGATCCAGCAAGACTTCAGAATAATGTCATTCAGAAGGGCTGGTTTTCTGTTGACGAGGTCGTAATAGTTTAAGCCGAATAATACTCAAAAACCCACTTTTTAGTACGAGTATCATTGCTTTTAATTTGTTTGTTTAGGGTTGGCTCTCGATCCATCAGCAGAAGCGGAGGTTTCAGGCACAAAGGCCCCTGCATGTTTGGCCGCATGGACCAGGATAGAATCCATTTCTTGCCGAAGTTCCTTACCCGAATTGTTGTACAGGTTCTGCCAGCCCTTGATGACGGGATCTTTTTCAAGCCGGAGTATTTCCAGGGAGGTTTGGTTGTTCTGCCAATTTACACAATACTGATACAGGTACATAATCCCGATCACAACCGCTAGCCACATTAGCCACCGCCCGAAAACAATCTTATAAAACAGTTTCGCATCCTGGGGAGGGAACAGCAGGATTTCAACCTTTCGCACAATGCTTTGGGGCTTCTGGGAGATCGCGTGGATCATCTTATATATACCACGGTTGACCTCAGCCTTTAACGGCGCCAGGTCCACTGCCGGCACTTCCACCTTAAGCGCCGCCACACGTTCTTTGAAAGTGGCTACTTCCTGGTGTAGCTGCCCAACCTTACCAGCCATATTATTCAACACACCTGAAATGATTTCCTGTTGCTCGATGACCTGGGATATCAGCAATTCCAGGTTCTCAATCTTGCTTTGTTCTTGATTATTTGTACTCATAGTTTTACGTTTTTAGTAGTTATTAAGGACGTGGTTTCTTTATCTTCTTTTTTTCTGGATTAGTCGGAATTCCGGATCGATGGATTGGGAACCATGTACCGGCTCAAACAGACCCTGAAGGAGATTGCCTATCGAAATAGACAGCTCCTCTATTTCCTGGCTTACCTTGTATGCTGACGAAGATTTGTACTTGTGTTCCGCCCTTGCCTTGGCAAGAAGTTGTTGAGTAGCGGTGATTGGTCTTGGCATTGGGGGCTCGGCGACAGCCTGTTTTTGCAGCCGTTCCAGTTCGGCCACCTTTTCGAATAACCGGGTATTGAGAGCAAGGGCTTTCTCGATGGTCGCCAGGGAGAACCCGACTTCACTACCTTTTGTCCTAACTTTCTTATCATCGATGAAGGTGATCCCCGGCCTTTCAATACCTGATAGCCGAGGTCTTTCATCCCCTGCTCAAAACCCTGGTAGGTGGAATGGCGAGAGAGGGTTTGGGCGATGTCTACCCGCAATTTTTCTTTTCGGGAATCATGTCTCTGCTGCTGTCGCTGTTCCTGGGTCTGGAACTGCCGGGGACTTTGCACTTCTCTCAAGCGGTATTCCTGTTCCATCCGCCGGCAGAACTCGGCCGTTCTACGGAAGTTGTTTCTGTCGCTGGCAACCTTGCCGTCAAAGCCAACCCTGTTGGCAACAATATGTATATGTTGTTCAGGGTGTTATTGTGCAGGATCACTATGTATTGGTTATCCTGGAAGTTGAATTCACGAGCTAACTTCTGGGCGATGTCTACCCATTGTTCTTTTGAAAGGCTATCACCGGGAGCCAGGCGCAGGGAAAAGTGAAAGACTGGATTTTCTACCCGGTCGTTTTGCTTAGCGACCCGCATGCATTCTTTTGAAAGTTGCGCGGCATTACCGTAGCACCTATTATAATACAGCACCTCCGCCCTGTCTTTATGCTGCAGCCCGTCCTCCTTCATCATCCGTTCCTTCTCCTCCTCGGACAACTCTCGTTTGTCGTTCAGATTGTAGCTGATACAACCGTAGAACCCTTTTCCTACTTTGGAGCGGCCGATCATTGCAGGTAATCTTGAAGTTGTTTGACGATCTTCCAAAGACCCTCGGCGAGGTCACGGACCTTGTTGCGGTCTTCGGAAGTGAACACTTGTGCCCTGGTATGCCAGTATCTTACCAGTTGGTTCAGGTTATTGCCGATGGGACCCAGGTGGCCGTTTAGTTCCAATAGCACACTTTGCGGTACCCTCAACTGTTTGGTTGCCGGACTGTCAACCTGTCTATTCATGGCAATTGTTACCAGGAACTTTGAGACGGAATACCCTAATGCATTCGCTTTCCCTTGTATTACCTGCTTTTCATAGACTGAGCATTTGATGGTGATGATCTTCGTTTTTCGCTTTCGGCTGTCTTTCTTTGGTCGACCGCCCTTGCCTTTATCGGCCTGTTTTTGTGGTTCCATGTCTTTGAATTTTTGAATGCGATAGCATGAGAAAAAATCGTCCCCGAATGCGCCAGCATGAGGGGCCAGCAGTTTTGGTATTACCAAAACATAGCTGGCTACTCCAGCTTCGAAAAACGCTCCTATCACAAGGCAGGAAACCTGCTACTGGCAACGAAGTCTGTACACCGCCTACGCGGCCCGTATTATACCGCTTGTCTTAAGGGCTAAGCGGTAGCACACCGGCGATAAGATCGCGGTACCTGTGGTGCGCTTAGGCTACCACGCGTTATGGTATTGCTGGTGTTTGGAAGGGCCTGCCGTGCAGGATTTCAGGTGGCATTGCAGGCAGCACGTACCCCAAATATAGAGCGGACTTTCTGGCAGCGTGGCAATTTTGCCAGGGGTGAACTTTCGGTTATCCGTTGGTATCGCTGTTAAACAATTTGTGTGTTAACCCATTTCTGCGCAGGCTGTCTTTGAACTCAACCCAGATCCTTATCTGAAAATCTGCCAATTCAAAAGGTCTTCTTCGGTTAAACCGTAGGGATTGAACACGGTCGTACGGGTCTTCTTGGGTGGTGCTTTCGCCGGTGCTTCGGCTCCCTCTGCAGGAATTTCTTTTGCTTTGACTTCTACCTGCTGTTCGGTGAAGGAAAGAATATTGGGTGTGCCTCCTTCACCGATCTGAAAGGATTTGTTGATGGCCAGGCTGTTTCCGAAAAGTTTGATCTCTTTACCTTTCAGGAAAAGCAGCGAACGTCTTTTGATGTCTGCCATAATCTTGTTTTTTATTGGTGATAAATTTGTCCGGCTATGTTTTTTGTGCCGGGAGGTTTACAAATGTTGCCTGCGAGAGTGGCCGTTTTGTTGGCGGGCCTGGTCGATCTGCAGGGCGATCTTTCGGGCATGGGCGAGCGACTGGCTTTCCTGGTGCAGGTGAATAAGCCAGTGGTTCAGGTCTTTGTACCCTTGATAAATTGTACTTCGGCCCTTGTAGAGGAGGCTACTATTTAATAATTGCTGTGTACGTTTCCGGCCTGCATCGTCCTGATCGAGGTACAGGTTTACCTGCCGGTGGCGTTCCATCAGTGGTTTACTGGTTTCAACGAAGGAGAGAGAGTTTAAGACCAGGTAATTGATCTCGGAATGTTGCCAGATCAGGTTGAGGGTTTGGTAGGATAGGAAACTAAAGAATCCCTCAAAAACGGCGACTTCCTTCGCTTGGTGGTCAAAGAAAGTGGTCGCTTTGGGCGACCAACTTCCTTTGAAATAGGGATTTCTAAGTTCATAGCCTCCCTGGTCGTTTGGAAATCCGATAGCGTAATACTGCCGGTCTCCCCGTTCGTACCTCACTTCTTGGCAAAACTGCCGGACGAGGTCAAGTGACACGCATCGCTCGTCCACGTACCGCAGGAGCGCGGCGGCCGACAGGGGCAGGGCCGACACCACTCGGATCTTTTTCTTTTCACCGGCCACCGCGCTTGCTGCTTGCGTAGGCTGGCCGGGGAAAAGTCGGTCGCCGGACTGGGAAATGCGGGGAACTTGCTGGTGAAGAGAAAGATAGTTTTCCAGCCGGACCACGGCCTGGTTAAAGGTTTCACTGAAGGACATCATGCAGAAATCGATAATCGTTCCTCCTTTTCCCGTTCCATGGTCGAACCAGAGGTTTTTCACCCGATCAACTTTAAAGGAGGGGTATTTTCTTCCCTACCGGGAGCAAAATACCAGGCATCATTACCGCTCAACCTTACCGGATTGATCGCATGGGAGGCCATAAACTCCGTCTGCTCGATCGCCTTGACCTTTTGCCAAAGTTCCTTTTTCATAGTCCTGGATTTTTGAAGGGGTTTTTGGACTTCTGTTTCACGTATTCCAGCACCTCGGAATACAGGAAGTAAACCCGGCCACCTTGTTTGTGGAATGGTAGACCCTTATTCATCCAGTCATGAAGGGTTACGAGGGAAACCCGGAATTTTCCAGCGATCTCCTTTCGGGACAAGAGTTTCTCGGGTTCGTCGTCGGTTGGCTCGGCACTTTTCAGCGTGTTGTTCTCTAGGTATTCCTTCAGTGCCTCCCTGATCCACCGCCTGAAGTCGTTTTCATTTGGAATAAAGAAAGTGTCCATAAAAAAAGTTTTATAGACACAAATCTGGATTAGCGGAATACAAAAACAATGAGGGATTAATCAGGTACGGCGTACCATTAGATTAAACTCGACTAAAGTCGATTATAGATAGCAAATAGAACTTATACCCAGGAGTACATGATCAATTTTGAATATCGGATACACTCAATTGGAAGATCATTGATTGAGATTGGCGCGTTAACCAGCCAAAATTCAAACTGGCTGACCTTAAAAGGGGGTGGGATATGAGGTCAATCTCCCTAAACGAGCTAAAACTGTTGCGCCCGGCCCTGCAGGTTTCACTAGCGGGTGTTTATCCCATAAACCTATATCGGTCATACCGAAGGGTATTAAAAAGATACGGTAAATGGTCCGTCGCCACTTCTGCGGATGATAGAGGCAGAGAAGCAGCCCTCAGCGCTATTAGTGGTGCCGCGATCATGCTCGGCAGGCTTGCCCTTGCCTGTACTCGCATGGCAGAAAATAATAGGCTAACGGCTGGTATTATCCTAGATGTTCAATTCAAATGGCAGCTCGGCGTGCAACCTGGACACGTTCGGAAATAAACTGGGCCATTTGCTTAGGAGTGAAGCTTTGAACATTGATGTACCCATCGGTCGGCAATATTCCTTTAACAGGCTTATCGTCAACCTTAAAATACATGATTCGGTCATATTCCTTGTTGAAATGGAGCGCCTGAATTGCCCTAAATTCCAGTCCACACCACTTTTTAATATCATAGTGCCCCGATAAAAATACCACCAGCAACCTTGCTCTGTTACCATAGAGGTCTAAAAGAAGTTGATCTAGGGCGGGTCGGGCCAAAGCAGACTGGTAATCGAAGTCATAGAAAATCTTACCAGCGGGTAGTATCTTCTTTAACTCGGACAAAACGTCCTCTACTAAAGTCCGTGATTCACCAGGAAAAGAAAAGGCAACTTCAAAAATACCCTTAACAACGTCCATCGTATCTACTGGGCCATGACCAACCGGGACCTTGATCCCAAGCGCCTCCATCTCCTCACGCAAATCGACATCCTTTACAGCCCAATGGGATCTGTTAAATTCATACCGTTGAATATCCAAGGCCGACTGAAGATCTTTGAGTTGGTTCTCATCAATCCAAGGGTGTAGTTGATGAATTTCATAGTCCAGCAAGATCTCTTTGGATCGTACCCTCACCTTAGTCAACCACCCGAATAATGGTGGCTGCTTCAAAAAGGATTCAAATGCAAAAATGCAGGGTATTGACTTGAGTTCGTCAATTGATTTGGCGGAAAAGTCTCCTAACCGGGAGACGATCGATGCGTCAGTATATTCCTTCGTAGTAACGCACCTCTCCCTTTCAATGGTAAAGGTCTTACCATTCCAGGCATCATCTTGCGCCGTGATGATCAAGTTGTACATGGCAATGCAACGGTTGTTTAGTTTTGATGAGTAGTTTTTGTCTATTCAGCTTGCTGAATAGACAAAGTTATGGATAAGGGTAATATACCCAAATCACTTTTAACCACCACCCACCACCGCTTTCTCGTGAAATTAGCGAAGACGCATATCCATTTTTGCACAGGACTATGTATCACGAATTGAAATCATGATTATTGAAAGTCACAATACATCTGATGATAGGCGAAGAAGCCAAAAGCTATCGAACCTTCAATTACATTAACTAATATCGTCCTCACCATAAAAAAATTCTCTCAATGCAATTTCAAGCTTTTTCAGTCTTCTATCGCCAGTTTTGGTTGCAGCCTCTGTTTCTGTTACAAGCTTGTTAACCGTGTTAAATCTCCGAAGCTGCTGATCCTCAAAATGAAGTCGCAAAATAGAGGTCACATCTGTTTGGGAAAACTGAGTAAAAGCTTCACGCCAACTTTACCTTTCCCTTGAACGCTTCTTAGCTCCCGTAAAGTAAACAATAGTTGAATGAAAGATTCGATGTGAGTAGTGTTGGTGATTTTTATCTTTCCCACCAGATAGTCTTCCTGCAACACCTTGATCGTAGCCGTCAATTGATTCTTAACCTCCTCTATTTGAACTGCGGTTAGTGGACCTGTAGAGTCAACAAGAGTGGTAGCAGGTGACACGCTAACTGCAGGAGTAATAGAGAGCTTATCTAAAGCAACCCGTTCATTGTTAACCCAATCCAGGGCAGCCTGCAGCCTTTTGGCTCTCTCATAACCATTCTTCAGATTCAAGCGGGCGTTCAGCTCCGTTTTCAAGAAGGTCAGAAAAGCGCCTTTATCGGAATACTCGTTATAGTGAAATCTAAGGTATTTAGTTCCTTCCGGCGGGCTGAACTCGTATAGCTGGTTGAACGCCTCATTGTAATAAAGTGCAGCAAACGGCTCCTTATCGAAATACAGATAGAAGTCTTCTTCATAGCCACCAATCTTATATTGAAAGTAAGGTGTGAATCCCGACCTTTTGCGAAAACCAAGGTCGCCGAGGATATTACGAAGCAGGTTTTTGCGGAAGAAAATCTTTTTAAGCTCATGACACTTCAGGTTTAAATTTTATGTCATCAGCCATAAGTAATATAAGTAAAATTTCGGAAACACTTTCACAGTATTGCCTACCTACCTAAGAATAAAGTTAGCCAGGCTAAAGTAAACAGGACTTATTTTAGTTCAACTTCATCTCTTTAATGCTTTTTTAACAGAATCTAAAGAGATAACCGTTCGCGCTCGGCCAAGACAGGTACTACGGTGTCAATCGAGTAGGAAGTAGGGGATTATTTCCCCTACTGTCCTCTCACACCACCGTACGTACCGTTCGGTATACGGCGGTTCCTTAATTTAGTTGTTGAGCCACCAGATAAGAGTCCGTCAGCATTGTATACCCAGCTGCCCTCAGACGTTCGTTAGTTAGGGTCGTTGACAACACCCAACTGTTCGCCAGATGCCAGTAACCTTTACGCGAGTTCGCGTATTCTCGGCCTTGGCCTTGTTGACGCCTAATCTCACAAGATTCGCCATTCTGGTCTTGATCTGTTTCCATTGTTTCCACACAACCATCCTGATTCTCCTGCGATACCATTCGTCAGCTTTTAGCATCAGTTTGCGCATATCTGCCAGCCGGAAGTAATTCACCCATCCAACTATAAATTGTTTGAGTGCTTCCTTCCTTCTCGCATTTCCCCAGCCGTTACTTCTTGAAGTTAACTCCCTGATCCGACTACGCATCTTTCCTATACTCTTTGGGTGGATTCGCAGGCGGCCTTCACCTTTATTTGATAAAAGGAGTGGCCAAGGAACTTAACTCCTGTGATGGAGGCAACGGTACTCTTCTCAACGTTTACTTTCAGATACAGTCTTTGCTCAATGTACCTTATGATGCTTCCCATTGTCCGACTTGCTCCTCGTTTGCTTTTGCATAAAATGAGTAGATCGTCTGCATAGCGAACAAAGCAGTGGCCCCGGGTCTCCAGTTCCCTGTCCAACTCATTAAGCATGATATTGCTCAATAGCGGGCTCAACACTCCGCTTACACAATTGGTAACTTTTATTATTTTGCTCATTTTGGGCCTCTTTTAGGGGTATGGAGTGCCTGATATCTATGATATCATCCCCTACTATAACCTCCTTTACAAGCAGCCTTAAAATCTTCTTTTTCTCTTTTATGTCCAGTTGATTAACATTTAGACCTAACTGACTGGTAAAACTCCCTGCATCCAATAATTGAAGTCGCTGATCCAGTGCGAGCTCATGATTTTTTAAGTTCTCTAGCTCTTTCTCAGTCATATTTATCCGCTTCTGCAACTCAGGCATTCTTTTTCTTAACTGCACTATAGTAATAAGGCCTTCCTGATATGCATCTAACAATTTATCCATTGATTGAGATAATTTTGTTTTCTGCTTTTCTATTGCAACCTTTTGCTGTACCACGGGACTTGCCTTCCTGGTTTCTTCAACTCTTTTTCTACTTCTCTTTGGATAAGCATAGGTTCTTCCAGCAACTGCACTATTTGCTGCCATACAATGCTGTCCAGGTAATCCTGCCTTAGGGGTTTACAATTACACTTTCTCACTCCTTCGAAGCGATAAGGATCGGAACCAAAACAACGGTAATAATAAATCCTATTCTTTGCCGAGGTTTCCGTATACGTCCTGTACAATGAATAACCACATTCGCTACACACCATCATTCCTTGTAGTAAGGTTTCCACTTTCGTGTTCCTCTGGGAATGAAGCTTATTGGTCTTTAATCTTTCCTGAGCAATATCAAAAGTCTCCTGGCTGACTATTGCCGGCACAGGGATCTCTATCCATTCTTCTCTGGGCTTTTCTCTGTTACAACCATTCTGTACTACATATCCACCTTTTGCCCTTAAAGGCTTGGTTATTCTTTGACGCTCTGCATGTTCAGTCTTTCCGTAACATGCTTTACCACAGTAGGCAGGATTACGCAGCATTGCCCAGATTACTGATCGTTCCCATTTTCCTATATTTTTTTCTTGTCGGTATCTTTTCTGCAGTAAACTTTTTGGCAACAGCACCTATGCCACAAAAGTCTTCCGCATACATACGGAACATCTCTTTTACAACTAAAGCTTCCTGCTCATTTATTTCATAGCATGCTGCCACATCATCTGTCTTCTTAATATAATTATAGCCATACGGAGCGCCACATAATACACTCACTACTCCCGACTTTGCTTTAAAACGTTTACCTCGGCGTGACCGCTCTTTAATAATGGCCCGCTCATATTCAGAGATCATTCCCTGGAACTGTAACAACAATGCTTCTTCGGGCGTGTCTGCTTTCGGTGAGTTAATAAATAATACTTCTGTACCGCAAGATGCAAATTCATCCAGTAAAACGACTTGGTATGCATAATTTCGGCTTAACCGGTCAGGGCTATAAATTAATACTGCCTGTATCTGACCCTCAGCGCTCAAATCCCTTACTTTTTCAAGCCCAGGACGAACCAGTATGGCACCACTGTACCCTTCGTCTCTAAATATGTATTCTTCCGGAATCAGGTAACCCTGCTCTTGTGCAAAATGCAACAACTCATCCACCTGACTGCCGATAGTCTTATTTTCCTTCTGCTGACCCGAGGACACTCTCGTATAAATCGCTCCTGTTTTCATATACTGACATTTTTCTATTAATTGAGTAGAAACTTGTTCAGTGAAAACAACTGGCCTGTTGGAGGGAATGAGGAGATGATATACCTGCGAGAGCTTTTGCTCCCACAACCTGTCATAGGTAAATGATATCTTAACTTGTTTCTCCTTTTTGGGCATGATCCGACTTTGCTAAAAATTCTTCCAGCGCAGTATGGACCACCTTGCTGATCGATAACCCTCTGGATCCCGATAGCTTCTTTATCCGCCTGATCAGTGTAGGTGGCAACTTGACGGTAAACACGACAGAACTTTCCGGTATCGACATCTTTTCGTTGATTTCCCTGGCTAATTGGATATAACGATAGGCCTGGATTTGAGATACCCCATACTTCTGCATCAACCGCTCTACAATCTGCGGCTGAGGTTTGCCCTTTTGCAGCAGAGCAAAAGCCTGGTTGATGCGTTTGGCTAATTCCGAATTCTGTGATCTTTCCATTTATCATAAATGTACTACTTTTTATGGTATTATAAAAATTTACCCCTTTTAACCGATGCCCGCCTGGAAAACTCAATGTTTGTGGGTGTGTACGTAAAGCTAGTGGGCCGCCCTGGGGTACGCCAGTTACCGTAGTTTCAAACTTATTAGCTGTAATCACTCCCGCCTGAAGATATCTGTGGATCAGGGATATCACCCGTCCATCTTTGATTGTTCCGCATAACACCTCAACCAGTTTACTTTGATTGACTGTATCGAAGAACTTCTCCAGATCAAGGTCCACGGCATAGTTGTAGCCCTCCGTAATATAACGCTGGCATTGTCGTAGAGCCTGATGGGCGCTGCGTTTAGGTCTGAACCCGTAACTGTGTGATGAAAACTGTTTCTCGTAAACCGGTGACAGCACTTGTGTAATTGCCTGTTGTATCACCCGGTCAACAACGGTCGGGATGCCAAGCTGTCTTTGCCTGCCATCTTCTTTGGGTATCAATACCCGACGTACTGGATTGGGCCGGTAAGTTCCCGCCAGTATGGATGTTATCAGCGCTTCCTTTTGTTCAATGAGATAGTCCTTCAAAGACCCGACTTCCATCTCGTCTACGCCCCCGGCTCCTTTGTTTTGTATCACCCTTTTATAGGCTGCATTCAGGTTCGCTGGTGACAGGATTTGTTCTAACATTCCATACCCTGTTTGCTCAACACTTGTAAGGTTGTTTTCAGTTATCCACATGGAAGTCTGCACTCCTACATAGTCTTCGGATGCTGTCCTGTTTTTCTGTAGGAAGTTATCTTGCGATATTTTCTGCTTTCTACCTTTCATGCGGTAACATTCATTTACTACTTACTTCTTAAGGTTTGACCCTTCTGCGCAAGAGTCGTTCTGCCATACTATGGTCTCGGCTGACTTCTCACAGCAAATCTTATTTCAACCGCGTTTCTTACGCCGTTTCCACGCGTCTGTGAGATCTCCCATGGTAAGACGATAAACCTTCGCTCCATATACCCGCACTATTTACAGCGCTGCGTCCGTGTAATCTTAGGACTTCGCTTTGTCATGCAAGCTCATCCACACAGCGTCTGCCTCATAATGTTCGTGTTCCTCGGGCCGGAACTTTGCCGCCAGCTTCCTTCAGATTCCACCTCGCGATGGACACCCTTGCTCTTGGCTAATGGTTGGCGATTACATACCCCCATAACGGACTTACACCGTCAAGTTTATCGCCATGCATGGCGCACATGAAAAAGCCCGCAGTCGTTAAGGCTGCGGGCTACATATTTCAATAATAGGACTACTCCTTACCTTTTTGTAACACTTTTCGGCAGGCCGTGCTTCTTAAAGAAGCGGTCAGCCTCTTCCAATTTCTTTAAAAAAAACGGCTCCTTACTATAGTCCCGCATGTGCTTAACTATAGTGATACCATTGGAGAGGTTATTATCATTTTTCTTATTGGTTACTCGGGCCATAATACGTCTTTTTTGTACTAATCAAATTTACGGCTTTTGTTTATTATAGACAAGGAATCCATTATAGTTAGTATTTGGCTTAAACGGCTCCCAATCATTATTGATAAAGCCCTCTACTATATATAACTTGGATAGTTCAGGCCAGTGTCTGTTTATCCCGCCTTGGTAAAGTCGCGTTCTGGCTGCCGTACTTCCACGAGCACGTACGAAAGCTCCAGGATAATGTGTCAAAAATTCTGTGACGGTAAAGGCTACAGTGGCAACCACCTTGTCGCGATCATTATTGTTGCTTCTTGCTAAATCATTGATTTTTTTGGCTCATTTCATCCCAATCACCGAAGGCAATGTTGTAAATTCAAGTTGGTAATCCTGGAAATACACCACCTTCTTGACGGTACCCTGTGGGCCTTCGCTTAAAAATTCAAAACTGCGAAACTGATCTGTCGCAGTGACCGGATATCTTTCAAGGTTCATGCGGCAGTATTTATTTTATGGATGAAATATTGGGTTGAACAGTATCGACCACCTTTTTAAATGGCATCAACTTTTGGGCGAATTCCCTTTTTGCCTCTTTCTCAAAGCTATCCAGATAGTTTTGCGTCGTTTTCATATCGGTATGGCCCAGCGCTTCCTGTATATACTCGGTGCTGGCCCCGGATCTTTTCATGATCGTAGAGAAGGTATGTCTGGCCACATAAGTAGTGACCTTCTTCTCAATACCAAGGCTAAGCCTGATCTTCAGCATCCAGTCGTTTATCGACCTCACAAACAATTCACTCAACTCGTACCTCCGCATTGGCGTTAAGCCAGGAGAAAGGACTGGGAAAATGTAGTTTGTGGGTGATTTGTCTGGATTTCCCCAACGATCTATGACTTGTTTGAGGTCGTCGGAAAGATAGACGGTGATCTGTCTTGGGTCAGATCGATTGGTCTTGCTGGTCTTGGCTCTTTCAAAAACCAGGTAATCCCCTGAATATCCCGGTATTTTAGCAGGACAATATCCTGGGCATTGATGCCATTTGCCAGGTAGGAGAAAAACCAGAAATCCTTAGCCCAATGTTCCTGCTTGCATTTGGGAACGTAGTTATACAGGGATTCTACATCCCTTATCGTAAGGGACTTTTAATATTTCTGCTTGTGGGAGGCTGATACCGACGACGTCCGAAGGGGTAGCATTTCTCCTTCCTGATAATACCTTTTTCTATTGCTTCGTTAAAAAGTGTACGCAGTTGTCGTACATTGATCCCCACAGTAGTTTTGGAGTAGTCCTTTTCAAGCATCCATTTTTCGTACTGTACGAGGTAGGATACGGTTACATCCGTGAATCGCATATTACCCCTGAAGCGGGCGAAAGAATAATAAGAGGTTTGGTAGGATACAGCCGTCCTGATCCTATGCTCCTGCAGGAGTTGGTCGATATAGACCAATGTGGCCGATAATATCGTATTGGGTGCTGGCTCTTTTTCTTTAAATATGGGAAACCTGTGCTCGTACAGCGTGCGATCAAAGAGGTATTCAGCGGGCAAAATGGATTTCTGAATGGTTTTGCGTTGAAGAAAAAAGGGATGATTTAGGATGTAATCTTTTTGAAATTCTTCGAAAGTAAACGGGTCGAGCTTTTTGGCGACCTGACCGGCCTCGTACTCGATGTCTTTTAGTTTTCCCCTTATTTCGAGTAACTTGCCGCCTCCACGCGGGTTGGCCAATTTCTTATAATCTTCCTCAGAAAGATCAAAGATTGTCTGGTACTCCTGGGGCTTTCGATCATAGGTTACTCGGACCTTGATCGGGTAGGTACCTGTTCTTTGCTTAATGCGCCTAGTGTCCAAAAAGACATTTACTGTGACTAACATAGACCGAAAATTTTGCAGGTTAATGATTCCCTGCCTCAGAAATTTTCAAACAATTTTCAAACAAACGCCTGCCAAACCGGCATAAATTGCGTTCAAGTAAAATTATCGAAATCTATGTATTTGTCTGAAATATAAACAGTTAAGATAAAATCAGTAAGCCCTAGTTAGCCCAAATTAAGCCAAAATGGCGGCTGTTAATCAGAGGGTCGCTGGTTCAAGTCCAGCAGGGGAGCTTGGTAATCAATCATTTAAGAGGTCGCGCAAGCGGCCTTTTTCGTTTTTTGCCAACAATTTGCCAACGCAGGGTTGGTGGAGGATGTAAAAAGCTGAATACGTACTAAAGTTAAGTATTTAATACGATTGATTAGGATAGGAATGGAGTATTAGTAGCTTCCTGTTAAATTTGTAGTACCATTTTAACGTATTATAGAACCAGAGTAAATTGTAGGCATGAATGAAAATCTAATATACTTGGATAATAATGCCACTACTAAAATTGATCCTCGCGTTTTAGAGGCCATGATGCCCTTTCTCACTAACGAATATGGAAATGCTGCCAGTAATCACAACTTTGGTGTTTCTATCAATCGAAAAGTCAAGGAGGCCAGGGCTAGTATCGCCGAGCTAATTGGATGTGATGATAATGAAGTGGTATTTACTTCTGGTGCGACTGAGGCAATCAATTTGGCAATTAAAGGAGTCGCTGAAAGCTATAGCGAGAAAGGGAAGCACATTGTAACAGTTTCTTCTGAGCACCCAGCGGTACTAGATACTTGTAAACATTTGGAGAAAAAAAGGCTATGAAGTAAGCTATTTGCCTGTTGGGAATGATGGAATATTGGATCTCAATGTAGTAAAGCAAAGTATAAGGCAAGATACTATTCTGGTAAGTGTAATGTTAGTAAACAATGAAACCGGTGTAATTCAATCTATAAAAGACATAGCCAAAATGGTTCATGATAAAGGCGCACTATTTATGACAGATGCAACTCAGGCTATAGGCAAAATATCTGTACAAGTAGATGAAATGGGAATTGATCTGATGAGTTTTTCAGGACATAAATTTTATGGGCCTAAGGGAATAGGTGTCTTATATGTAAGAAGTAAGCGACCCAACAAGGTGAAGTTAACACCTATTTTACACGGTGGTGGACATGAAAACGGTTTTAGAAGTGGGACCTCGAACGTACCAGGGATAATAGGGATCGGGAAAGCTGCTGAATTTGCCAATAAGGAAATGAAGATGAATATTGAAAATGTGAGGCAACTACGCGACTACCTCGAATGCAAGCTAATGAAGATTGGTAATACTTTTATAAATGGAAATAAGCAAAAACGCATTTATAATGTAAGCAATATTTGTTTTAAAGGGGTCGATGCTGACGCAATGATTATTGATCTGCAACGAATAATAGTTTCTAATGGATCTGCCTGTTCTTCTACCCGGGTAGAACCTTCACATGTATTAATGGCCATGGGGTTAAGCCCAACTGACTGCTATTCATCTCTTCGACTAAGTTTGGGGAAGTTTAATACGCAACCCGAAATAGATATCACAGTAGAATCAATTAAAGAAATCGCTTTAAGCTTGAGGCTGATGAATACATGACTTGATTTATATTTATTTATTCCTGCGGGACAGGTAAATTGTTTTGTATCATTTGTCTAATTTTACCAAAACCAGATTCAGAATTGAAACCAGAAAACGGGCCTCCATTTCGCCAGTCATCAATTTTCACTTTGCTTTCAAACATTATTTTCTGTATTTCTTGAAAAGCATTATCATTAATTCCCGATTGCTTTACTTTATCACCAATGATCGGGTTAATTGATTTTATTCCTATTCCCTTTTGTATGTAATAATCCTTATCGTAAAATACTTTAACAACTTCACCTTCATCGTTTTTGACTATATCTCCTTTAAATGCCCTCTCCCATTTAATCTTTACTATTTGATTCCAAACTTTGTATAAGAAATCGCCCACTTCCTTTGCTCCATTATTACAATATTCAATTAAATCATCTCCATCTAGTAATACCCCATTCTTTGTGTATAACTGCTCACTAATGTATTTGTCAATAACACTGCTAATAGATTCACAGAAGATGCTAACCCCAATAATACCTAGTGTAACTTCCGAGTGTATATCAAATTTTATTGCGTTTAGCCAAACATTATCTTCTCCCGCACTTTTTAAATAGTAAGCAGTTTTAATAGCGATATGTCTGTTGATCTCATTTTCTCGAATTCGCTTTTCCTTTATCTGATAGTCATGCTTAGCTAGCTCAGCTAAATCAGTGTTTATTCGCTTGCCTTTTGAATTGATATCTGTAAATACATCTAATTCTATCGAACGTTCATTTGCTTTAGATATAAGAATAATAATATTCAGTAAAAACTTGAAAGGTCAGCTTTTTCCTTAACAGCTTCCTTTAAACCATATATGCGATGTTGACCATCAACAATTCTAAAATTCTTTTTGAAGTTTCAATATTAATGTAATCTCGCCCGTCTTGGTCTGTTTCTACTAGTGGTTGAATAGTATTTTCGTCTACACCCAATATGATAGACGTTGGCAATCTAAAATTTTGGTCATAGAGAGCATCCCTTTTTATTTTATTGTAGTGAATCTTGTTTGGCTTTCTTTGGTAACCATCAGGATCAATGCCATATATTAACACATGACTGATTGCGTCCACCACTTCAAAAGGTAGAACTAAACTAATATATGATAAGCCATTTTGTCGATAACGTATAATTGGATATTTCTTGTTACTCATCTATTTTCATTTTTCTGACGATTTCTAAAATTTCGGATGAAATAATATATATCTTTCTATCAAGATTGTTTCGACTGTCTTTTACCAGATCTCTTACTTTGAATAAACCATCTTCTATCTTTTTTGTTTCTAACACAGGCTTTAAATATTCTTCAATGCTTCCATTAAACATACTTATTTGAAAACAAGATTTCAATTCTTCTAAATTTGATTTAATATCATCCTCTTCAGTAGACATCGAACCCAATCTATTTGTCACCTCTTTTATTTGTTGGTGCTTAAATGTTGAAAGGAAGAGTTCGGGAGATGTAGAGTATGTTAATAGATTTTTTAGGTATATTAAAAAAGCTTCGGGAGGATCTTTTAATGCTTTCGAAATAAATTCTGAAAATAATGAGAGGAACTCATTAAGATACTCCTCATAATTTGCTTGTAATATTTCAGTTTTCCCAATTAGTTTTTCCAATTTAGATAAAGGGTTTCTATTAGTAATAAATCGAAATTAGAGTTTCTAATTTTAATATATGAGTTGGTAAAAGTTGATGCGCCCGCCCATTCTAAATGATTATATCCTATACTATCCAGTCTTACTTCTCCTACTCCGAGTTTATCTCTAAAATATTTTAGATAGTGTGCAATTTCTTTCAATCTGTATGGAGTTTCGAACTTTTCTTTAAGAAGTACCGAAATTTCATGCTCTAGTTCTTCCTGAAATTTCAAGTGTTCCGCATTTTCAATATAATTTGACCCCGACTCTCTTAAATCATACAGTAAATACTCAATTCTATCAAGAAGCTCACCAACATTATTCATGGTAACCTGTACTGTGTCTTTAATAGGAGAGATACTATAATCCTTATAAAATAAAGTATGATCCAGCTCACCCCAGGCTTCATCTATTTTACTTTTTATTTGTAATTCGAAACCAAAAATTCCTTGAAATATGCCTTTAATTCTATAAATATCCAACCCATTTTTCATTTTTTGGGGTTGGCCTTTCAAGTCTTTAAATTTAATTTGCTTCTCCTGAAAGAAATCCCCGCTATTTTCAAGCAATTCATATACGTTTACGCAATCTTTCTTTAATTCAGTAACAATTCTCAATCCAATAATATCATCTAAGTTTTGAATATCCGTTATTATTTCCCCTTTTTTTAGGTTAAGGTTCTCCTCATTTTGAATCAAATCATATTTATTAGTGAGGGTCAAGCCGATGTTTTTTCGTATTAATTTCTCATAAAAATTATCGGTAGCTTTAATTCGACTTTTTACATGGTAGTATTTTGCTGCATATACAGAGTTGTTCTTTTGTAAAGCATACTCTTGCCCTTTATTATCCAACAACGCAATAAATATTCCCTCTAGTTTCGCCCTTGGCTCTTTAAGACTATCATATATAGTATCATTGTAAATTATAGATAATGCTTTATACCTTGAAATATTTTCACTAATAATATCTGACATCTCTTTAGGCATTTTTGATATTTTACTGTTATCAAAAGGATTAATCCTTTTAAAAGAAAGGTTAAACATTTTCGCAAGAACATATTCCACCGTTTTTCTAAAATTTATTAGGTCATCATCCGTTATAGTAACTGTGGCTCTTTTATGTACCAATTCACATCTGAGCTTGTAGTAGTATTCTATTTTCTTCCAGTGTTTTATGGTGAGGGGAATTGTGTTTTTTACTTCATTATGAACATCCGTACGATTTTTCATAATATTTTCTAATCGTGCGGCACTATAACTTATTCCCGAATCATTAACTAAATACTCTTTAAAAGCAATTTCAAGCATGCTATCTAAAGTCAATAGACTTATTCGGTTTTTTGATTGAGTTTTAACTTGCATATTTCGTCAACAGCAATTACTGTTTCATATAAACCGATTACCCAAGGCTTGTCATGAGCAATTGCCCGGTTATTAACTTTGATAACGTCGGCATATTTTTTTGCTCGGTCTTGGAATTGGTGGAAGATACAATCGTGATTGGGATGAAATGTTTGCGACAACCTCAGATTTTATTTCTCCTTTCTCATATTGAAATATATTTTCCTCCCACCCCCCGCTGTACTCCATTTTTTTGACAATACAGAGTAGTGCGTAAGAACCCGGTCAATATGCTCCTGAATTTCCTTAAAGGTTGGATGTTTGGGGTTTATTTCTGATTTACTACTATTCCAAGGCATAAGTTGCGCAGGGCCACTTATTTTGATTATAACTCTAGCCAAAGAGACAGAAGGATGTGGGTTGCCAATCTTCAAAGGTCTATAGCCAACTTCTGCTCCTTTATATGCTCTAGTAATTAAGCGGTCATTACAATAAAAGTAGGCACCATACTCTCCACCAGATGGTTCTCCGGACTTCGTCAGCCCACCTAATATTTCGAGCTTTATCATGCCACTGGAATCAAAAGAAATATCTCCAGTAAAGCTCTTAGGTTCGAAATTTGGAGGGAAAGACCATTTATCAAAAGTAATAGGCTCAATACGAGTACCATTAACTTTAAGTTCAAAGTTACCCTTATTTAGGAATAGCGCATAAGTCGCACCAAGATGAGTTCTCAATTCTTCTTCAAGCTCTACCTTTATTAGATCTCTCAGTTTGACTAATTCAATCTTTGTGCTATTTTCTTGAATGTCGTCCACAATATATACAGGAAGGTCCCATGTGTTATCGTCTTTTATCCAAGCATCGTTTATTTCAACTAAAAGTGTATTCTCTCTTTTATGGCGGGTGTAAATTTTTATATCTTCTGCTAACGCTACTACTGCTCGCTTTGATCCTACTCCAAAAATTCCAATAGTTGGGTCTTCAGCAATATTTCTGCTATGTCCTGGACTAACTATTAAATTGATTTCTGACTCTTTAACTCCACCACTATTGTCGGAAACTTGGATAAGTTGCCTTTGGTAGTCCAAGTCTACTAAAACAGTGAGTTTATTTCTTTTCCTATCGTACGTCCAGTTATCGATGGCGTTATCTATGAGTTCACATAATGCTGCTTTAAGGTGATAATCTGCTATGATGGAAAGATAAATTCTTTTCGATGGCAGAGCTTCAATATCTTTATGCAGTCTTTTCATAACTATTGAATAATCAATTCTATTAGATTATTCAATGGCCTTCCCGGAATATTAATCACTTCGTCTACTACGAAATGTATTCCGCCATTAGCATACCCTTGAACAACATCTAACACTTTTCTTTCATCGGTGAGAATGGAAAGGTTTAGCTCTTTCTGGTAAGCTAAGGCAGACATCACAGGAATATCTGTTTTTCATCGAAAACATCCGAGTTAAAGATATCTTTTGACGACTGCAATGGCTCATATGAATTGTTTTTAGCTCCCAAGCAGGCCGCCAGCATGAACAAATCCTTCATAGTCTGAAAAGGAAAATGGTCGGAGTTATCCGAGCCTCGTTTTACTAGCTTTTCATATATGTCGTGCTTATCTTTATCAATATATACCCTCAGATTCTTCATACAAGTTAGTTAATGGTTTGTATAGTAGTGTGCCGTACTTTTTTCATCAAAATTCATTTCATATAAGTGACTGGCGTATTTGGTTAGATTATTCCGGGTGGTATTGTTCCACTCCACATCTGGAATCAAGAATAAGATTGTTTGCTGTGCCAGTTCGGGGAGCCGTTTGAGATAGCCTCGTGAACCTTTGGGTCTAAACGACTAAACGGCATATCAATTACCAGAGGCGGGTGTTTCTTTGAAACCCTAGATATTGCTGTAATAAATGCAAGGCTCAGGCATTGCGATTGCCCCATTGATAATCGTTGTAAGGCGCGGTTGCCGTTAGAGTCCAACACTTCTAAGGAATAATCCTGACTAAGGGCTACTTTATAACCCGACGAAGAAAGCACGAATTTTTTAAATTCTTCAATAGTCAACTGCTCCACTGCCTGCCTGCTTTGTTCAGCGAATGAATCGTACAAGTCATTTAATTGGTCGGCCGCTTTCTTGGCTAATTCGCTCCGTAAATGTAGGGCTCCGGCCTCTTCCTGCTTTTTCCCCAACTCCTTCCGTTGTTCATCAAGGTCCTTTAGTTTTTTCTCGGATGTAGTTAATTGTTCTTGTTTGGTAGTAAATTCTGCCACGAGTTGTTTGTCTTCTTCATCACGCTTTTTGCGAAGGCCTACAAGTTTATTTACATCTTCAATGGGGAGCTCGCCCAATTGCTTGTCAATTTCCTGTCGTTGATAGATCAAGCTTCTTTCTTCCTTTTCCAGGTCAGCCATGGTATTATCATCTTCTTCCACATTTTTCTTCGCTTCTTTGATCAGGTCTTCTGCCTGCTTTAGCGAATGATATAGATCTATCAACTGATCCTCTTCATTGGATCGGCTTTTTTCTTGCTCCAGCCGCTTTTTCAATGTTTCATAAACCGGGTCTCCATCTTGTGCAAGAAAACATGTTCCGCAAATGCATTCTTCTAAATGGAACAGGTCATTAAAAAAGTTTCGCGGATATGTTTGGGTATTTCCCCTTTTTGCTCTTTTTCATGCAACAAATCCCGCAATTGCTTCAGACTGTTCATGGTAATGCCTAAAGAAGCTTTCGCTGCCTTCTCTCGCAAGCGATTCTTCACTTCTTTTGAAGTTGCTCATTCTGTTGAAGCTCTTTAGTGATATGATTCCTTTTTTTCTTGTAAGGCCCTTGTTTCTGGCAAATCTTTGAGCTTATCATCAATCAGCTCTAGCTGATCTTTAATAGCTTGCCTTTCTTTCTTAATATCGGTAATACGACTTTTAACAGTATTCTGATGTTTTAGCTCATCGTTATATTGCTCTTCCACTTGTACCAATTCGCCAATAGCAGATTTTGCCGCCCGTTTACCAAACTCTATGGCTGTATCAGTTAAATGTTCGGCCGCATTTCGGATAATTTCCAAATCCACTACCCGATAAATGGCGGCCTGCACTTCCTGGCTGTTACCGGGTTTAGCCAGGTTATGAATCCGGTCGCCATCGAAAAGGAAGTAGGATTTTACATTGTTGGGAAGAATTTCGTCCAAAAATGTACGTGTATATGGAATTTCTACATGATCACCTCCATGCTGGATTTCACGCAGATGTGTAGAGCGATCAACTAGCTCTGGTTTTATACTACCATCTTTATCTCTTGAAGGTTTTACCACAATGGTTTGAGTAATATAAAATTCGCTAGGTCCATTGCTTTTTCATTCTCACTTTCGTGCTCAAAATACAGGGTTACGGACATCTGGACACGCTCTCCTTTTTCACGGCTTCTTGCAATGCTGTTTCATTCACGTAATCCGAAATACCCCGTTCTTTATTGATTCTCACGTCTTTTTCATACTCTTCCCCATACAAAGCCCAGTTAATGGCATCAAACAATGAAGTTTTTCCATGACCGGTGCCTCCTATGAAGATTACCAAGGGCTTACCCTGATGTGTATCAAGATATATAGGATGCTGCTTACCGTAATATGAAGCGAAGTTTTCTATTTCAATTCTTTGAATCTTCATCGAGTGATCATTACTTGGTTTTACTTTCAATAGTACGGGCTACTCCATCAATAATGTCCCTGATTTTCTGTCGAGGGAAATTAATCCGTTCGGCTGAACGGTAGCTAATCTCCACTTTAAATACCCCGTTGAGAATTTCCTTAATATTGGGGTCTTTTACTTGGTTGAGCATTTCCTGCAAACGCCCGATGTTTTTATTTTTCATGGGTTTAATCTTTCGTTATATCAAGCAAATCCAGTTGATCAGCCATCGTAAAAAGTTCGTTCATGGAATCAAATTTGTTGGTGGCCATTTCTGAAAACTCCTGCACCCTTTTGTATTCTTTTACAAAGGCGCTTTTCACTGCATAGAATATGTTGCTTTTTCTTCCTTCTTCAATAAACTTTTTTGGGGGAATAGAAATCAGGTCATATATTAAGGCATGCTCCTTACTGGGATATTTACGAAGCACGCGCCCCTGCGCTGCACAAATTCTCTTGATTACTGGAGCTTGCCAGAAAAAAAGGCTACGCGTGTGGGAGGAACATCCACCCCTTCATCCAGGCATTTCATGGCAATAAGCGATTGGATTTTTTGTTGGGAAAACTCTTTTAATAATTTCTTCCGTTCAGCCCGGCTTTGCCTGGAGGTGAATTCGTGCACTTTAAGTCTCAGTTCTTTTCCAAGTAATTGTTTTACCTCGTCAAATATCTGATCACCTACATAAAATAGACTATACTCTAAGGGTAAGGTTTCTATATTTTGCCTTATCCAATTAAGCTTATTAATGGAATTGTTTTGAATACGAGCTCTTTTGATTGAAAGTTTTTCCAACCTGTCACGGCTTAATGCATCCGTTTTTCCAACTAAACATATAATCTGATTTGTCAACAGGCAATATTCTTCAAACTCTTCATTTGTTAACTCAACGGGTATGGCATGGTAATAATAAGGGGTAAGAAATACGCCAATAGCTTTTTCAATTGGGAAACTAAAAACCACGGAATCAAAATAATCAAACAAAGCTTTTGTTCCTTCTTCATCTCCATGCCGCTCAGGTGTGGCACTTAAGCCTAATCTATATTTGCAGTTTTGTGGTAATAATTTGCGAATTGTATAAGCCCCGGCATAATGTACCTCGTCTATAATCAATAGAGTTTCTTCCAAGCAGGGGGCAATAATACTCTGAAATGATTTAGAAGTAAAAGAGGCATTGGTAGTAATTAATATAACCCGGTCAATTTTTCCTCGGTTGAATAATTGTGCTTGTCGGGCAGTATCTTCTTCCCATAAAGCCTTTGATTCCCCTACTAATATGCTGTCCAACGAAAATTTTTCAGCCTCATCCTGCCATTGCTCTGCAAGGTGAATAAATGGGCAAGAAATTATTACAAATAAGCGTTCCCTTTCCCTTAACAACTCCCATATAGCTGATAGGGCAGTATATGTTTTTCCTGTGCCCGTAGCCATTTCAAAAATTCCACAGTAATCGTTTTCCTTCCAGTTTTTAATTGCTTCTTCCTGGTATTCACGTAAAGAAGGTAAATCTTCTGCTTGCTTAACCTTTAAGGTTACCGGCTGTAAGCGTATAGAAAGCTGCTCCACCTTTTAAGGTAGGATTTAGGTAGATCATAGCTATTTATTTCATCTCTAACCAATTCCAATTCCTCGTCAACCAATTCCTTGACATGTTCAACAGGGAAGCTTTCTTGAATGACGGTTTTTACCTTTTCTATCGGTATAATTTCTACTACATCTGAAAAGCCTGTCCACGTTTTATGAAATAAGTGCTCAAAATACTTTATACGACCCGTGCCAATATCATTGTTTTGCCAAGAAAAATCGCAGGAGATAGCTTCTACATTGTTAAACAAAGCATTGGCAGAGAAATTAACCGATCCCGTAAAGGCAACTGTCTCATTGGAAATATCTTTAAATAACCCAAATTTTTGGTGGACAATGCCCACTTTGTTTTTTTTTGGTACACTAGCTTTTATTTCCAATTTTTTAGTGGCTATTAGCCAGGAAAGGCATTTGAAAAAATGTTTATCCTTTTGGGAAAGCACATTTTTTAGTTCAACAATATTATTGATGATCGTTTGTTCAATTAGTTTGTGTGGAGCTGTTTCCAAACCTTCCTCAATAGCCTTTTATCTTCCTCTTGGAGCACATTATTGATAATTATACGCATTTTACCTCCTCGCTTGATAAAAAGGCAAAACCAATGGATAATGCTCGGAAGCCGCTAGAACTAAAATAGCCTAAGCCTAGATCCAGGGTATTACTGTTTATCAACGCATCAAGAAAAACTCAGAGGGTTCGTTTTCGCCGGTAGCATAGACAGGTTTAAAGTCGACTTCTCTTAACATAAGTTATAATTTTCTTAATCCATATGTCCCGTCTACCATACGGGTGAAATATTTGATGGAAGAACCAACTTTTAACTCAAGATTATCGCAATGTCTCCTGAGTTGGTTGCGTACTACGTGTTCGGGATTGGAAGATTTAAAAGCATACAGGTTAGATTGAACTATCTTTTCATGAATTTCTTTAATGTCAAGCATTTTGTTCTCGCGTTTTAGCACTTCAATAATAGCTTCAGTAATAGTTTTGGTAGGCATCAGGCTAAATGTTTAAGTCCTTTTTCAATTGCATTTATTAAAAATTCATCGCCGGTAAGGGTGCTCTTTTTTGCCACCTCCTGGTCAATTAATTCTAAACCATCATCAATATGCATTTTCACATAACGGGCAATATCTTTATCTGTTTTATATAAGTTATAATGAACACAAATCAACGCCACATAAAAGTCTGTATACTCTCCAAACAATACTTTAGTGCTATACTCTTTCCCTTGCGCATCTTGGATGGTTGTTAAATCCATTTTACGATCACGAGCCAGGGAATAAGCAAAAGCAATTCGAGCAATAACATTCTCTGCTCCTAGGTTAAGTCTCCGGGTGAGCTGTGTTACAACCTCTTTGTTGTATTTTGATGTTTTAATGCTGGTAAACATATTCGTAGATTTTGCGATAGTTGCTGAAAAGTTCTTCAGGCAACACCTCGGTAAATTTAGAATGATATTGGTCTACATGGATGATTAAGTAAGTACAGCCCACACGCGGCAAAAGCCATTTGTATTCCTCTTCATTCAACTCCTTTTCTAATAACGGAAATAAAATCACCTGCCCTGAAACGTTGGGATAAAAATCTATGATTATATTTCGCGCATGTTCCTTATCGAATTTTTGAAGCGGGCTATCAATAAAGACGGGAAAACGAATGTTGGATTCATCTACCAAAGCTTTCAATATAGCTGTAGCATAAAGCTGTTGTTCCCTTTGGATAAACTGTCTTTATTGATTACTCGGTTTTTCCGGTCATACAACTCAATATCAATCAAATCCCCATTGATAATTACTTCTACTTTGCCCACAAAGGTGGATTTGTGCATAAGGCGGTTGAGTTCACGCAGGATGTTTTTCTCCAGAGATGCCTTCTTTCTTATTTTAAGTGTTTGAATAAAGTCATCCAATTCAGCAATCAATCTTTCTGCCAGCTCATCTTTTGCTTTGTTAATCCCTTCAACATTTACTTTTTTAGTTAACTCTGAAACCTGGCTAGACAGATTAGTTGTTTCAGTGTGCAGACTTAGACGCTTGGCTTTTAGCTCAACTAAATCATGTTCCAGCGTTTTAATTTCTATATCCAACAGCGTTTTATCATTACGGATGGCTTTAATTACCGGATCGTTTTCTTTTGATTCAGCATCCTGCAACCTTCTTGAAACAATATTGTAAGCACTTTGCTGCTTTTTTAAATCAGCAATTAGCTGGCGAAAATTCTTACTATATGCATTTTGCAGATTCTCAAACACCGCAAGCAATTTGTTATGCTGATCCGTAGAGAAATTGAAAAGAGGCTTAAAGTTTTTACTCTGTCAGGAATGAGGGCGTTTTTTATAATGGCCAACAACTTTTCTTCTTTTTGGGCATTAAGTGCAAATTCTCTTCTGCTTTTTCTATGGCCTTTTTAATTACCGAGACTCGTTTGTTTAGAAAAGCATCTGACACGTCTTTTTTGCTGTTTTCTTCTTCGGCTTCCAATTGCTGAACAGCATCCCGTAATTTATTACCCGCAATAGCAAATGGAGCCAGCTCCATCATTTCTTTTAAGCGGTTCTTAATACGTGCTCCATCTTCGCTTAAATGCTCCCGCATTTGCTTGAAATCCTTTAACTCTTCAAGCGTAATGGCCGTACCTTCCCGTATCAATTGCTCCTGAAGTCTGTCGGAAGCAAGTTTCTTTAATACTAGTTCTTCTTCCTTCTCCTTAATCATCTCATCACTGTGGGATATTAATTTCTTATTTTGATCCAACTGCTTCCTGAGTTTGTCCAGCTTTTGCTTATCACCAGTCTCTGCTGTTTTTTTTTCTTAACCGCAAGCGCAGATTCTCCAGGTTGTCTTTTAAATCCAGATACTTTTTAATACCCAAAACTTCTGCATAGGCCAGGCTAAGATTTCTTTTTCCTCAATTGACCGTATTTCAGCAAGGGAAACGATTTTCTCCGCATCAAAAAAGAAAAACTTAGCAATCTCTTTAGGTAAAATGAAATCATTGATAAAGATTTCATGTCCAACTTCCTTGGTCAGCTCATTGGCCCGTCCATCAATGAGGATCTCTACCGTTTCTTCCTTTAAATAAACGTTGTATGTTCGAGTAATTTGTACATATTCGCACGGTATAGAGGGGATAAAGATTTTAGTAAGCCGTATAGAAACACTGAATGAATTAAGGTCAGTTATTTTTCGATTAATCTCATTTTTTTCAATGGCAGTGGCCTGTACTAACGATTTTAAAAGATGCTCCATATCTTCTTCGCTCTCCAACGCGGTGACACGATTCATGATTTTATCGCAGAATCTTTTATATCCGCCTGATTCGTATATTTCTTTACGATAGCGTTCATCTACATCAGCCATTAGCTTTCCGTACAAGCACCAAACAAGCGAGGTTAGCAAAGAAGTCTTTCCGTATCCATTGTTCCCAGAAACAACAGAAACATTCAGGTCGTGATTAACGGAAAGGTTAATTTCGTTGATACCTTTATATACTCGGAAATTATTCAATATCACTTTTTCTATAAACATTATGCGTGTTGATTTTTAAGATAATGCTCTAGGTGATTTTCTATATCGTTCTGTAACCCGTAATTATTCACCAGAATGAATTTCGATTTTTGCAATTCAAGTAACTCTGTAATTAATTTAAAATCGCCATTTTGTTTGCAGGATTCAATTAAAATGTCCTTTTCAAAAATGGCTTGATCGCTAAAGTCAGAACCCTTTAAATCTGTCTGATATACTTTATTGTAAATATCCGCTACGCTCAGGTTAAAAATGGAATCGCGATGCCAGGTTACTTGTATGGCTACCAATTCCTGATAGTTAATAAGCGTGGTTTCAGGTTCCTGTTCCAATATTTCTTTTTGGGCTCGTAATAACATCTCCAGCATATAAGCCCTCTTCTCTGGCTTATATGGACCAAGAATACCCTCTCCTTCCGTTCCGTCTCTTCTTCTTGCTTCACGCCATTCAGGATCGTTTCGGTGATTTACCAAAATGTCCCGGAACTCAATAAGCGGTTCCATCCATACTTCACCATTTGTAATTAGTGCCTCCATAGATTTATCTCGCTTTACCACGGTACAAACCCAGCAACCAAAACGACTATTACCACAAGATGGTGTAGTGTCATCAATTACGAGTGGACAATCACCTCCATTCGCATTCCTATATAGGGCATTTAATTGTTTATTGTCAGCTCCCCAGGGAGAAACTACTTGGTTTAAGTATTTCCATACTTCGGGTGTTTCTACATCTTTAATAGGAGCAAACACATTTGCGTTGGGGAGTACATGTTTTCTCAAACGCTCACCTGAGATATGACTTTTATTTTTTTCAATGCTCTTGGCTCTGGTAGAACTTTCGTCACTACGCGTACCTAGCAGAATAATAGCCTCTCCCACTTCGCTAATTTTGCGTTTAATAAAATCGGTTGTAGGATTAATTTTTAATCGCTCTGTACACCATCTGAAAGCATTGTTTGGGGCGGGGTAACCTTTACCAAGCAGATTTACCCAAAAGGTGTCTTCCAGCTTTGGAGTAGTTCTAACGACAAAGATCGGCATTGATTGCTCCATGGCCGCCCTTTCAATTTTATCAAGTACTTTATCTGTGTATTGAATAATTTTAGGGTTTTCTACAAGCGTATTGTTACATACAACATAAACCGGCCTTGTTCTAAGTAGTTCTGGTATCCCTTTCAAAGCATACCATGCTAATTGAAGCAGCATAGTAGAATCCTTTCCACCACTAAAACCGACAATCCATGGTATCTTGCCATCTTCAGCAAAATACTGATCTGCTATTTCTTCCTGTATCCACTTTACATCTAATGCCATATAGAATATTTTTATCTCGAAAGGTATTCTTAATCATTTATTTACAAACTTCATAAACGTTTGGGTACTATTTTCTAAAATAAGAATTAGTTCCTATATTTCCCTAATAACTTTGATTTAGGAATCTCAGTGTTAGAACGTACGAGTAAGAGGTAGCAACACGCTTGTTAATTTTGGAATCAACCTTTCCATTTCCCTGTCCGCTTTCCTTTTTCTGCAACAATAGCGAGTTCTTTCATAAGTATCTTCTTCTCATCTAACCCAATTTCCTTAGTAGAAATAAATAAATCTTTCAAATCACGATTTATAGTCAATGCAATTCTTAAGAATGTTGAAAGCGGCGGCTGAATAGTATTTGTAGCCCATTTTGAAACTGTTGCCGGCTCATAGCCTAGGGTTTTAGCAAGATCTTTATTAGACACACGTTCTTCCTTTAATACAGCAGCAAGCCTGTTGATAATTAATTGTTCTGATTTCTTTTTAGGCTTCATTAATTTACTCATCAGGTAAACAAATTGTTCTTGTAGCCCACAATTTAAAAACTTATAAATCATTGATTTTTAATTCGAATTGCTTCTGAAAGAAAATAAATTGTTATTGTATAACAATTATGTAATATTGTATAGCTATTCTCAAATTTTAATAAATAAAATTAATGGAGATATGACATAAGAGTTAATAAAAATATTAAAAGCGTATTTGCTTTGATTCTCGTGCTGAAAACTGCGACCTTTTCAACAATCCGAGAGTAAGGTAAATCGCTCACGTTTTCCTTTATATCTTTAAAGGCAAAGGCGTGGGCGTTCTTATTCGGGTTCGGGGTGTCGCAGCCCTTCAGCACGGTAAGGACTAACCCACGTCTTCCTTTTGCGTTGGGCAGCTTCGGTCCTTACCAAGCCTTTTCTATCACTTCTCAAGCTGCCGACGCCATGAGCTACTACATTACGGCTAATACTCCAGAGAATAATACATACTTCCTACTCTTCAAGAAAGGCGAAGAGTCAGGGCTCAACTATGTGTATGAGCACCTTTACAAGCCGGTGCTGTGTTATGCGAATCGCATTACAGGTGATGAATTCGCCAACCATACCATCGTCCAGGAAGCATTCCTCCGCGCCTGGCAGTTCCGGGAACGGATGACAAGTATGCTACATCTATTTCGCTTTATTCGTCTGTGTACCCGTTGGGGCTGCTACGACTACTTTCGGCAACCGGTAAATCGGTTTTACCGCCAACTTATCCACCCGGAATACCTGGAAGATTTTAAGGGAGCAGCTTATGATCCAGAGATCGAAAATGAACAAGCAGCTTTTTCCGCTATGGAGTTGGAACGCATCAATCTCGTAAAGATGCCATTCCCTATTTACCCGGCAACCAGCAAACGATCATGACGCTGTATTTCCGGTACGGACTTAGCCTCAAAGAAATTGCTAGCCGCTTCGCTGCACCCTATCAGCATATCAGCCAGGAAGTGCAGGAAAGCATCAGCTCCTTAAAGAATATGATCCTACGAATCAAAATGCAAGAACCAGACAGCCAGGTTGCTTCAGACAGTTCACCTCCTGCCCAATGGAAGCACCTATTAAGTGATCAGCAGATCAAAATCTCCCAGTTAAGACTGGAACAACAATACAGCTTTGACAGAATTGCCCAGGAATTGAATATTCCCATGTGGCAAGCCCTAAAAGAATACGTTTCAGCCCATGAAATCCTCAAAAGTGCCAAGCGATGAAAGAAAGGAAAGTGGCTCTTACACGGAAAATTCAACTGTTGATCCATACGGAAGATCCTGCGGTAAAGCGGCAAACACGGGAAACCTTCTGGAAATGGCAGCGCATGTGCCACCGGGCGGCCAATTATATCTATACACATCAGTTTATCCAGGAGCAGATAAAGGACCTGTTTTATTTCACGGATGAGGTGCGGGTAAGGCTGGCCAATATTCAAAAGATAAGGACGGCATTCTTACCACGTCACAACTCAACACCACTTATCAATTACTCAGCAGGCATTTCAAAGGAGAGATGCCCATGAGTATCCTGGGTTGCCTTAATAAAATACTGGTGTACAGCTTCAGCAAGGAACGGGACAGGTTATGGAAAGGAGAGCGATCATTACGGAGTTTCCGGCGGGATATTCCCATACCGATAGCCGCCCATGATCTGCGGCAGATAAAACTGGAAGGAGGAGGAAAGTTTTATACCTGCCAGGTCTTTGGCCATACCTTCCGCCTATATTTCGGGCGGAAAGGCGGTGACAAGCGTGCTATATGGGAAGCCGCCCTGCGGGAAGAGTATAAGCTGTGCACCAGTTCTATCCAAGTCAAGGAACATAAGATCTTCCTGCTGGCCACCTTTGAGGTTTCCAAAGAAGATCATGCCCTTCAACCGGAGATAGTGGCCGAAGCCACGCTGTCTATCGAAATCCCGATCCGGGTAAAGATCGGGCGGCGCAGTTATTCCATTGGCACGAAAGAAGATTTCCTGTACCGGCGGCTGGCTATCCAGCAAGCGCTGCACCGGTGCCAGCAGTCGGCAACTTATAACCGGTCAAAGAACGGCTTAACCCGGAAGCTGCAAAACCTGGAGAACTTCCGAGGAGCAGAAAAGCGTTATGTGAATTATAAGCTGCACGTATACAGCCATCGGCTGATCAACCTGTGCATCAAACACCGGGTGGCCACTTTACTGCTTACCGGGCAACAGCATAAGGAAACGGCAGCTAAGGAGGAAGAGTTTCTATTGCGGAACTGGAGTTATTATAGCCTGAAGGATAAAATTGCCTACAAAGCCAACAAAGCGGGGATTGCGCTGGTAGTGGAATAGTGGCGTAGGAAAAATATTATTGAGGGTGCTTGTACACCCGCAGCGTGAGGCCATGGTGCACTCACGGAGTATCATTGTAAACAAAGTTTACGAATGGTGCATACAATGCGTGGGTTCTCTTATTAATAGAGGAGCCTTTTAAAGAATTACTGTTTGGCCTTTTGGCGTAGCTGTCGGGCCTCTGTTTCTTTGCGGATTGCTTCATCCAGCATTTCCAGGCTGCGCTGTTTTTCTTTTTCGGCTGTAAGCACGCTGTCCCGGAAAAAGTCCGGCCGTGCTTGTTGCAAGCTGTCTGCATAATGAAGCAGGCGGCTCACCTGGCTATTATCGAGAAGTTGCAAGTAGCGGTATTTGGTATCATTGTCCCGGAAGTTGTCCAGCCGGGAGGCGGTGGTATACCAGCCGGTAATTACAAGGCACAATACCACAAAAGCCCGGCTGTTGCCCAGGCAATTTTAGGGAAATGATGGTAGTGCTTTTGCTCCTGTGGCCGCGAAAGGGTGGTTATGGTTTCCTGCAATGTTCCGCGCAGAAGTTGGCTTTCTTTTGCCTGTCCGGGCAATTGGACCAACAGCTTATTCATTATGCCGTCACTTTGGGTGAGCTGGTTGAGTGTCGCTTTCCAATCGGTCAACTGGTGAAGTGTTTCCTGCAAGGCGCCAATTTGGTCATCGTGCTGCTGAAGTTTTTTCGTATGGTCGTCGCTGATCTCTGTAATGGTAGTTAGAAGATTTTCATTCATGGTTCAACTTTTTAGCGGTTAAAAAATGGAACGCTTTGTTACCGTATCCTTTTACGCTTTTTCTTTTTCCGGGCTTCACGCAGCAATTCAGGAGAAATACCCTGGGGTACATATTCAGGTTTGAGTAATTCATCCAGGATACCAGCAGCCGAATGCAGTGCTTTATTGCCCAGTTCTTCGGCCAGTTGACCAGCGAGGTTGTTGGATTCCTGTGAAATCGTGCGCCCAGGTTGTTGGTGGTTGACAGTTGTGGATGCTTGGGTAAGTACCTGCCGCTGGCTTTGAGCCAGTGACTTCTCCAGGTTGCCTAAAGAGAATTTCCGGTCCACCTTACTGCCTTTGAAAACATCTTTGCCCAGTTGAAAACTGATGCCCTGGCGCTCCTGGGTTTGACCTTTGTACTTGTACAGCACCCCGATGCCGTATGTTTTCAGTCGGGCTTCCAATTCTTCCAGGTTCCGGCATTGGGGAGTGTTTCCATAATGGCCGTGTAGATTTTATACCGGTTCGCTTCCGACTGGTCGAGGGCTTCCAGGTGGGTAAGCGCCAGGTTTTTCTTTTCAGCTACAATGAGCCCGTGCTTTAAAGTTAGTTTCTGGGCAACCTTTTTTCCTCTTAACCCGATATAATTGTCTTTGATGCTCCGGGCTTCATTATTCACCATATTGGCAATGAGGTGAACATGAAGATGGGCCTTGTCCGTATGTTTGGTGATGGCAAACTGGGTATTGGTGATGCCGATTTCCTGCAGGTACTCTTTGGCGATTGCTATGATCCTGGTATCGTCCGGCTTTTCATGGGGATGAAAACTGAGTACCGCATGGAAGCAAGCCTGCTTTTTAGTGGGACGTTGTGCCGCCTGGGCGATAAAATCCTCCGCCATCAATTTGTAATTGTAGCCCCGTACCCCTTCGGTTGCCAACACATCTGCTCCCTGCTTATTACACATATACCGGCAGGCGTGGTAAAAACTATGTCCATCAAAAGCTTTACTTATCATTCCTCAATAGTTTTAAAAGTTCATCCACTTGCTCCCGTAGCGTTTCTATATGTGCAGCCGTTTTGAATATACCCGCCTGTTTGAACTCTTTCACCAACTGGTTCAGGTTATTGGCCATGCCTACCAGCTTACGGATAAAGTCTCTTTCTTCCGGGGTAAGCCGGGCTTTAATGAGTACGTTTTCTGCCGCCTGACGGAGGTAGGCGGAGAAGTTCAACCCGGCTTTTTCCGCTTTATGCCGCAGGATAAAGTACCCGCTCTTGTCGAACCGTACCCGGACAACCGTTTCTTTTTAGCGGTTGCTGCCGGTCGCCCTCCTGCTTTCTTCTTCGTTTTCATTACTGTCATAGCTTCCACATTTAGCTGTAACGCAGTTCGTTTTTTTCATGCGACCAACGGGAGCAGGGGGCAAGCGTTTTTGTCCTACAAAAACACCGCTTGCCTTAAACCGCAGGTTTAAAAGTGGCTGGTAAGCCACTGCATTTTTAGCAGCGGCAAAGCCGCTTTGTCTTTAAATATTAACGGTGACTTGCTGGTCACTATTTGCTGGTTTCCTGGTTAAATACCTTCGGGCTATCAATGCCATATTTGCGGAGGTTGGCTTTCAGGTTCATCCAAAGCTGGATGTTGAAGTCGGCCAGTTCCATCAGATCTTCCCGGTCCAGTTTGTAGGTATTCGTCACTTTACCGGGTTCATTCCCGCCTGTTAGGTCTTCGGTGAAGGAAAAATATTGGGCGCATAGCCTTCTCCGATCTCCAGGCTTTTGGAAATGGCAATACTGTTGCCGTATAATTTGAGGAGCTTCCCACTGCTGAGTGAAAGGGGTTTTCTTTTTAAGTCTGCCATTGTCTACCTTTTTGATTGTTTAAAAATGAATTGCTGCGGTTAGGTGGGGAGGAAGTCTGTAAGCTTACAGGCGGTTTCTTTTGTTCCCTTGCCTAATCTCAGGCGGAGACTGCTGGCTGTCCCGAAAGATTTTCCGGGCCTGGTGGAGTGAGGAATGTTCCTGCTCCACTACAAGAAAGTGTTTCACCAGCCAATCATTCAAATCTTTACTACCTGCATAAAGGGGCTACCGTCCTGGTATTGTGGGCCGTGCTTCAAAGCCTGTTGGGTGCAATGTGAACCGGCGGCGTCTGTATCCAGGTAGAGGGTAATGCCGGCATGTTGTTCCATGAGGGGTCTGCTCTTGTCAAAGAAGGCAAGGGAGTTTAAGACCAGGAAATTACCGGCAGGTAGGGGCCGGTATTGGTTCAGGGTAAGAAAGGACAGGAAATTGAAGAAGCCTTCAAATACAGCCAGCTCTTTGCAGCCCTGATCCAGAAAGGTGGAAGTCTTGGGAGCGCTGCTGCCCTTAAAATGAGCATTGCGCAATTCAAAACCACCCTGATCATTTTTAAAGCCGATGGCAAAGAAGCGCCTGCCGGATAACTCAAAAGTTACTTCCTGACAATAAGCGGTAGCGAGTGAAAGGGGATTTTACGGTCGGCCAGGTAACCAATGAGGGCAGGCGATACCAACGGACCCGCCGACAGGACAGCAATCTTTTTCTTTTCACCAGCCGGGGTAACCGATGGTTGACCGGCTGCCGAAGTGGATGGAACGGTTGACTGTATGGGACGGTGAAAAGAAAAATCCTGATCCAGCCGCCTTAAGAATTCCCGGAGATCACACCTGAAATAAGCCATCCCAAAATCAAGGATGGTCCCTCCCTGCCCGGTTCCGTGGTCATACCACAATCGCCTGGCCCGGTCCACTTTAAAGGAAGCCGTCTTTTCCTGCCGTAAAGGAGAGTGGTACCAGTAATCATGACCACGTACCTTTTCCGGGTTGAATCCCAGGGACGCAAGGTAATCCACCAGGTCGAGCTGTTTGGCTGCTATGATGGTTAGCCTATTCATGTCCGGGAAGTTTAGCCTGCGGTTTACGTTTCTGTTTGAGGTATTCCAGCACTTCGGAGCGCAGGAAGTACACCCGGCCACCTTGTTTGTGAAACGGCAATCCCTGTTTCATCCACTCATGGAGGGTAACCAGGGATATGCGGAAGATGCCGGCAATTTCTTTGCGACTGAGTAATGGCTCCTGCTGCGGATTGGTGGACGGCCCTTCTTTTACCGGGATATTTTCCAGGCATTCTTTCAGCGCCTCCCTGATCCACCGCCGGAAATCGTTCTCATTCGGAATAAATAAAGTGTCCATACAAATTCAGTGTTATGGACGCAAGATGGGTTAAGCAGGAAGGGAAGTCAATGATGGATTGGTCATGGATTTTTATCTGTTGAAAGACAGGGAGTTTGGGAAAGGTTCAGCAGCGTAAACCTGATTGATTAAGATAGGTAAAGGGGTTATGAGTAGAAGAATTCTTCCATTGCCTGGGTCAGTTTTTGAACTTTGGGATCGGTCTGCCTTAGTTTATCAATGCTTGCCTTGGCGTTTTTCTCGACCGTGTTGGGCTTTTTGTCGGCAAACTCCCGGAAATGAAGCCGGAGGATAATTGCCAAGTCTATATGGTTGAAGCCGTTTAATAACTGTTCAGTCCTATTGTTTGGATTCTGGAGGTTTTGTATCAGGTAAAAGACCTGTACCAGTTTATCCAGGTGATTCTGGTTGTTCAGACTGATCTTGGCAGCGGGAAGGAGAGCTGTTGAGTTTTCCAGCCGGTCTATGGCATCAGCAAATTTTTGCTCCAATTTACTGGCCAGGCTCTCCAATCGTTCCTGGGCCTCCTGGGGTTTACCCGCTGCTTTGCTGTCGATGACAAGCTGAAGATCCCGGGAAATGTCCTCCCTGGTGATTTTGGCCTGATCTTTAAGCGCCAGCTTTTTTCTACCACCCAATCGGCGGCAGATTCCAGTTTTATCCGGTGCTCTTTGCTATAGCTTTTCTTTAACCGTTCCGTTAGCTGCCTGTCCAGGAACAAGACAAAGGCGTTTTTTTCAGGGAATGTATCGAAATGGAAATCCAGGTATTTAAAAATATCATCAGCGGCGTACTCGAAAAGTTTATTGAACACCTCGTTATGGTACCGGACGTTATAAGGCTCTTTTGGGAAATATAGGTAATAGTCACGCTGGTACGGGCCTATCTTGTATTGGAAATAAGCTATAAAACCTCCTGGCTCCCCGGAATAAGCAGACCGGGTACCGAGGTCGGCCAATATGTTACGGAATATCATATTGGAGGAAAGCCAGTCTCTAAATTTTCCCATTACCTAATAATTTGTTCTACTGAAATTTAAGAAATAACGTCCAAAGGAAATCACAGGTAGGGGTATATGTGTAACTTTTACATAGTTATAATATTTGCAAAGGTTTCCAGCTAAAGTAACTGAATAGGTCAAAAGCTTCCTTTCTGTTATAAGGGTTCAGGTTCTTTATAATGTTTGAAATATTAAACAGACGGTGTGATTTTGTTTGTTATTTTAAACACTATCATCCTACGAAGAATATTTGCTTCTTGTGAAGAAAGACTGACTACAAAACGTAGTGCTTACTGTGGATGTATATCCCTTATGCCCGCTGCAATCTCGGGCCAGTGTAAACCGGTAGTTTTTCGATCAAGAATGACCAACAGCCGCTCACGCAGATCATCGGAGCCATCAAGCATGTTAGCTATTTTTCGGCCTATTACTCTTGCACTAATAACTCGTAGGTAATCTGGTTGGTAAACGCCATAATTATCCATTACATCGAGGTATTCTTCATAAATCTCAGTTTCCTTTAGGTCAAAATATACAGAGATGATGTGTTCTATGTCTGTAATGTCTTTTGTTCGACTGGGTTCGTTGTCGTTGGCGATAAGCTTCAATAAGATGAGGCCTTCCAATGGACATACCTTCAAGCTTATTCCATTATTGAGTGTATACTGTTCAACATCGGGAAATACTTCCTGGAAGCCCGGCACATCTATCACAAATAATCTTGGTTTTGCAAGTTTAATTTCCCTGCCTTCATTTTCGATATCTCCGAATGGCAATAAATCCAGTTCGACAGCATTCTTGTAGAACAATTTTATGGGCTCCGTTTCATGTGCTGTGAAATTGCCTGTTTCAAGCAAAGCCTGCTTTACCTGGTAAAATTGCTGTTCACTTGCAAGAAGTATTGCAATATCAACATCTTTAGTTGCTCTTTTGGAAGCAAAGCTTGGGTTAGCCCAAAGGCCAATATCTCTTGCCAACGCACCCACCAGGTAAAAATCAATTTCCAACTTTTTCAGTACCTCTTCAAATGCGGCCAGCATTTCCAGCGCAACTCCATTTATAATATTATTTGTCATTTAAGTATGTTTCTTTCATTCTTTCAGCCATTTCTTTATTACGACTGTCCAGATCATTGGCCAGATCTGCATATATCAATAACGCGGGGCTGGGATCGCTTTTTCATCATGTTCGGTATTGGCATTATCTCCTGGTAATTCCCCCAAAATTTTTCTAGTATCGTGATGTTACCGTTATTGTCGGGGACAATGCCAAGCATTTTTGACAACTCATTTCCTGATTTTTCTGAGTAAATGGTAAAATGTTCAGGAACCAAGTGGCCTGTAAGTAACGCCGCGCCGGGTTCACCTCCCCAATAAATCCCTGGATACTTTACATTTTGCCACTCTTTAGTGCTTTCTGGCCGCAGAAATCGAAACTTTCCTCTTAATTGCTTTGGTCGCAATGTGACATCGAACATTTCAGTCCAGCGAGTGATTAGCTTTCCGCGATTGGCAAGTTTTTCAGTATTCCCTGTCTTAAATGTGTAACCTCCTTCCTTTAACTCCCCAATAATGGCCCGATATTACCTAAGGCGATCCCGGCGGCAGAAGCAATTTCTCGGTAAGATGCCTCTAATAAATCAGGATCGTTAATAATAGCCATTAGGAACTTTAAACCTGTGGATTTCCAAAGTTTTCCCCTGGCTACTTCCCGGATAGATGTCACCTTCTGATCGGCCACATATATGAATATGCCTTTGACGTTTATATAACAATTACCTGATAACTCCAGATAGTTTATACCAAAACCTTTAAAATAGTCCTTCAGCGGCAGGGGAATATACCTGGCTATCAATAACCATTGATTTTTATTCTTCCCAAACTGTTCAATTATCCGCAATGCCTGGCTTTGTCTTACTTCCCCTTTTAGCTCTACATTGAAAGTGTGCTCTACTCCAGCAAATCTAATCGTAATCCGTGCATCTATCTCTCGATTTTCTTCCGGCAGGGGAATCTCCTTTATCTTACTGCCAGTCAGGCCATTAAGTACTTTAATGGCTGTTTGCAGAAGCTGTTTTTCAGCATGTATTTCTTTAAATGTGTTCATTTTTTATTTTGTTCATGATTCATGAACGCTCCAAAATTAATGAACATTTTTGATTTCTGATCAATTTTGTTCAAATTATAACAATGTTCATGATTCATGAACATTGTTATAATTTGAACTGCCCGATTTAAAAGCCACCAACTTCAGCGAATATTCCTTCTTTACCGACTTCTCGAAGCTGTCAAGATAGCTTTCAGTGGTCTTCATGCTGGTATGGCCCAGTGATTCCTGAATGAACTCAGTACTTACACCCGACCTCTTCAGGATGGTGGAGAAGGTATGCCTGGCTACATAGGTGGTCACTTTCTTTTCAATGCCCAGCTTCTTTCTGATCTTACGCATCCAGTCGTTGATAGCCTGGACAAACAGCTCGCACAATTCCACTTGACGCAAAGGAGTGATATTATGCTCCATCCAAGGAAAGATGTAATTCTCCGGGTTTTTATCCTTGTTACCCCAATAGTCAATGATCTTCTGCAAATCATCTGATACAAAGACTGTTATTGGCCGGGGATCCAGCCGGGTGGAGTTTACTGTCTTTGCACGCTCAAATACCAAGTACTCGCCCTCGATATTTTTGTATTTAAGATGCATTATATCTGTAGGGTTGATTCCATTAGCCAGGTAAGAAAACAACCAAAAGTCCTTGGCCTTCCGCTCCCGTTCTGATTGTGGCTGGTAATAATAGATCTTACTTACATCTTCCAGGGTAAGCGCCTTTTGATGTTCCTCGAAGTAGGGGTTGGTAAAGCCGGCGGCCGAAGGGGTAGCAGCTTTCCCTTTGATAATGCCCTGGAATATTGCTTCGTTGAATAAAGCACGTAGACAGCGGGTGTAGATGCCCACAGTAGTTTTGGAATATTTGTGCTCCAGCATCCAGGCTTCAAAACGCTTAAGATAGATGACATTGATATCAACGAAACGAACATTGCCGCTAAAGCGGGCAAGGACATTGTAAGTTGTTTGATAATGGGCGGCTGTACGGATGCGGTGCTCGTTCAAAAGTTTGCTAATATAAAATAGAAATACCGCCAGGATCGTGTCCGGCTCCGGCTTGGGCAACCGGAAAATAGGGAACCGGTTATCATACATGACCTGGTTGAAGGGATGATTTTCGAGTTCAGCTATTTCCTTGATGGTTTTCCGCTGGTGAAAAGAAGGATTGTTTAGTATAAACACCTTCTCGAATCCCGCGAACGTGAATGGGTGAAGATCTGCTGCCGCTTCCTCGGCTTTTCGCTGCAATTGTTTGAAGCATTCCTGCATCTTTTTCAGGCACTCTGATTTTTGCTTAGAGGGCAAAGCCTTGAATTCTGCCTCACTTAAGTCATAAATCGTCTGATAACGCTGTGACTTGCGGTTAAAAATTGCCAACAACTTTACCGGAAACTTCCCTGTTTTTTTTTGGCCCGGCGCGTGTCCAGGCTGATCGAAATACTAAATGACATTTGACTAAATTTTTCGTGTTCACAAATGGCTCTCCGACCTCCAAAATTTGCCAACAATTTGCCAGCAAAGTCCCGTTAAATGGCCTTCAGAAGGCTTTGATCAAATTAGTCAAAAACATTAAATGGTTGATATTTAAATAGTTAAGTTAATCCAAGTAAGCCCCGGCAAGCCCTGATTAAGCCATTTTCGTGGCTGTTAATCAGAGGGTCGTTGGTTCAAGTCCAACAGGGGGAGCGAAAGAATCAAATGGAGCCTGTAAACGTAATGTTTACGGGCTTTTTCTGAAAAGCCTTCAAGAAGTTCCTTATCAACCTATCAAGGGATCAAATTTTTTTCTACGTGCTCTGAGGCACAGCTGCGGATGCTTGATAGGTGAAGCCAGTTTTTGTGCCGGTTTATATACCAGTAAAGCCTCGGCCTTTAAGGTTGCAATACAGCTTCATATCCGAGTTGTTTGATCTTCTGCAGATATGCATTAAGCTGTTTGGTTTTTATTTTTGTTGTAATACAATTGGATCGGGTTGTGTAAAAGGTTGCTTGTCTTTAATCATATGCCAGACTGCACACAGGATCTTATGCCCTATAGCGATGAGCGCCTTTTTAGCGCCTATTCGTACCGCGAGGCTATAATATTTGTTACGTAGGTAGTCCTTTCCCTCGCCCTTGCAATGTGTAGCAGCCCAGGCACATTCTACTAGAACGGTTTTGAGTTGGGGGTTGCCTTTTGTTATTCGGCCGCTTTTTTTTACCAGCACTTTCATTATTGCCAGGACTAATACCAGCCCACGATGCAAGGTGATGTGAAGATGGGAAAGCCTCCATATTGTCACCAATTTCACTAATGATAGTAGCGGCACTATCTTTCCCAACTCCTGGTATGGTTTGCAGCAGATCAACAGACAGTTGGTGACTTTGCAGATGTTCGTCGATCGCCTGGTCAACGTCTGCGATAACTGCCTGTATTTGGGCTATAGACTTTTTGATTGTCTTGAGCATGAAGCGATGATGAGCAGTGATACGCCCCTGCAGGGATTTATGCAAGGTGTCTTTGGATGCTTTTACCCGACCAAGGGCCAGGGAGGTCAAAACAGCAGGATCTGTTTGGCCGCCAATGATGGCATCGATCACAGCTGACCCACTTTTGCCAAACACATCACTGATGACACTGCCGAGCTTGATGTTAGCGTCTTCCAGTATCTTTTGAAGGCGGTTCTTCTCGGCAGCAATCTGACCGGTGAGTTTCTTTTTATAGCGGAACAAGTCTCGCATTTCTCTTATGTCTGAAGGTGGAATGAAGCTGCCGCTCAATAATCCACTGAGCAATAATTTGGTCAGCCAACGGCTATCGGCCTTGTCCGTTTTGCGGCCAGGCACATTTTTTACATGCCGGGCGTTAACCAGCAGGATCTCGAAGTCTTCTTCCAGGATATTATAGACAGGCTTCCAGTAAACACTGGTGCTCTCCATGGCTACGTGGGTAATACCAGTTTGCTTTAACCAATGGCGCAACTGCTCTAAAGAAGCAGTAAAAGTCTCAAAACTTCGGGTTTCTTCCACTATCCCTTGACCTCCAATACTGGCTACCACACTGTTCTTATGAACGTCCAGACCGCAGCCTGCAGCTACTACCTGGTCAAACTCAATTGTTGACTTTACCATAGTAACCTCCTTGTTTTGTATATAGGAAAGTTACCATTTTTCAACGGCTCACACTTTTCATGGGCGCGGGTGCTCAAAAGGAATCAATGTTTTTGTGTATGCTTACAACCAATTTTATAGCATGGGGTCACTTTACAGGTGTCCTATGGGTGTACAGCCTTAAAATTTTGACGCAGTAGAAAACTCCTTCGGGAAACAGTATGCTTTGGATGTATGATCATACCCATATTTCAGATTTTGTGAGGAACGGGGCGTAAACCTCTACGGCGTTTTACCGAATGGTTCCGAGACCTCGACCAGCCATTAAAGTCATTGTTCTCAAAACTCCATGAGCCGAATATTTATTCCAATCGGCTCACTTTTTTAATACATTTGAGCCGAATAAACGCTATAATCGGCTCATGATACATTATAATTGGCAACTAAGAGACTGGCCCGGGTTTTCCTACAACCTTAAAGGAGTTGAGGACGACTTATTTATGTTTGCAGAAAAGACAGGGCACATCACGGGTATATTAAAAGCATTGCCGGAAGAAATACAGATGGAAGCCATCATTGACATGATGGTGACCGAAGCTATCAAAACATCCGAAATAGAAGGCGAATACCTAAGCCGCAAAGATGTTCTTTCTTCCATAAGAAAAATTTGGGCTTGGTGAGCAGCCCTGAACATATCAAGGATAAAAAGGCTGTAGGAATCGGCGAACTTATGATTGATGTGCGTAATACCTATAAGGAAGAGCTCACACAAGAAAAGCTATTTGCCTGGCACCGAATGTTATTGCCCGCAAGTGAAGGAATTGAAGTCGGTGCATGGCGTATTCATGAAGAGCCTATGCAAGTTATTTCAGGAGCGATGGGTAAGCAAAAAGTTCACTATGAAGCACCGCCCTCGGCACGGGTGCCAAAGGAAATGGAACAATTTATCTCCTGGTTCAATGAAACCGCACCGGGCAGCAGGAAAGAAATCAAAAAAGCACCCGTCCGTTCAGCTATTGCACATTTGTATTTTGAAACCATTCATCCATTTGAAGATGGCAATGGCCGTATAGGCCGAGCGATTGTGGAAAAGGCTTTATCACAAGGAATAGACCGTCCAGTTCTTCTCAGCTTGTCCCGCACGATAGAAGCAAACAAAAGGCTTATTACGATGCCCTTCAGGAAGCGCAAAGGTCTAATGAGATCACACCTTGGATACATTACTTCATAAAGACCACGCTGGATGCGCAGATAGAGGCAGAAGAGCAAATTGATTTCACGCTGAAAAAGTGAAATTTTTGATCGCTTCAGAGATCGGCTTAATAACCGACAGCTTACGGTCATCAAAAAGATGCTGGAAGAAGGGCCAAAAGGTTTTGAGGGCGGCATGAACGCCGGTAAATACAGTTCTATCTCAAAAGCGTCCAAAGCTACGGCTACGAGGGATTTGCAAGAGCTACTTGAAATAAGCGCATTCATTCTTTTCGGTGAAGGCGGGGGCGCAGTACGAAATATAAGGTCAACCTTTAATTTCACCCAACCAGTCTTCGTTACCGCACGCTAAAGAGCTGATGAATCATTCCGTCGACTATCAAGAAATCCTTGATGGTTCAATCTTTAGGGAGCGCTTCTTTCAATACATTTTCGATGGATATTTCCGTCACTCTGTCATGTCGGGTAAATTCGCAAAAGCCTCTAAATCATCGACCAATTCATTCAAGGCTTGTCTGCTTGGGGGAGCGAGCAAACATAGGAACTCAAAAGTATATACACCCTCTTTTATTCGGGTCCCTGTCGGAGACTTGAGGCCGTTTAAGCGATTCTCAAGCCCTAATTTTATTTTTGATACTTCCTCATTGTTATTTTTAGCAATTTTCAAACAGTCGGGAAGGCGGTGGTTTAAATGAGTTTTTATAACTAACATTATCCCCTATTTAAGATGCAAGCTGACATCAGTAATCTTTGATCTTGAGAAAGTCCTTCATGGCATCAACATAATAATTTCCTAAAGGTGCTGATGAAGTCTTTTTGTATGGTCGTTCTTCTTTGAGCATAAGGTCTGTACGCTTGATATTGAACCATATCCATTCGTCCATTACCCTTGAAATAAAATGATGAGTTACTGTGTCTGAACCCTGGTATAAAAGCCAACCGTGCCAAGTTGGATAAGTCTTATTATTTTCTGCCCATTCTTTAACTTCTGAAACAGTCCAGTTTGTTTTGCGCTGTAACACTGATTGCCCAAAAACTAACTGCGTCATTATAAGAAAAGAAGTCGTAAAAATGATTTTTGCCCACATAGATTTTAAGTGTTTGTTTACAAAGACCGCCAACGTTCGTGGGCTTTGCTTTCGTGTAAGCATTATGGAATGTCAACCCTACTTAAAAATAAGCAACATAATCGAAAAAAAATTTAGTGTTGCCCTTGTTCTTCAGTCGGTTGACGCAAACCCATGTAGCAATCAATACAATCACAACCAAATGGTCAATTAAGTGTCTTCCACTGAAATAGGTTGACCTGATCTTCAACTGTTCAACCACCCCAAGGGCGTCCCGTCCGGCATTTAACCCCCATCCCCTCGTCCGGATTTATAAAACCGTACGCCGGAATCTGTTTTCCAGGACCTCCCCTGTAGCAGTATAACTGACTTTTGAGGGCGAACGGCCAATAGCCCGTTCTGCTCATCCAAAATACTTTACAATGAAGAAATTGATCCTGGTAACCTGTTTAGCAGTTAGTCTAATCCCTGCCTTTTCCCAAAATCCACCTACCGAAAGACAACAGATAGAAGGCATGATCCAGCTCTATTTTGATGGCTGGGCAACGGGGATACGGCGCAACTGGGCAAAGCCATGCATGCCTCCTGTCGCCTCAAGAACTACGGCAACGGAAAATTTGTCGAATATTCCAGAAGCCAGTACCTGGGTTTGTTCAAGCCACGCCCCCGGCCCCAAAACCTGAGTACCCGTATTGTTTCTGTTGATATTACCAATAATATGGGCAGCGCCAAAGTAGAGATCAGCACAGCGCGCGACTTGTTTACGGACTATTTCAACCTCATGAAGACGGATGAAGGTTGGGTAATTGCCGATAAGGTATCCACCCGCACACCCCACAAAACATTTGATATAAATGTCATACGGCTCGAAAAAGAAACAATCCTGGATGGATTGAAACGCCCCTGGAGCATTGCTTTTATTGCGGAAGAAGAGGCCCTGGTGTCGGAAAAAGAGGGCGATCTCGTAAAGATCAATCTAGTGAAGAAAGAAAAGACCAGGATCACCGGGTTCCCGGCAGATATGGAAGACAGTCTCAGTGGCCCAGGCGATAATACTGGCAAATTTGAGGTACTACTTGACCCCGATTTTAGCAACAACAAATACATCTACCTATCATACGCCGCCAAAAAGGTACTGCAAGAACCACCAAGATCATCAGGGCTGTACTGGAGGATAACTCTTTACAACATATAAAAGTGCTTTTTGTAGCAGAACCCTATACGCATGAACGTTTTCATTATGGTGGCGGGATGGTATTTGGTAAAGATGGCAAGTTGTATTTTACGATCGGCGAACGCCTGTTCACGGAAAAAGATCAACCCGCTGTTCCAATAGCTCAGGACATACAGGACAGGCGGGGCAAGATCTATCGGATCAACCCTGACGGAACCATCCCGTCCGACAATCCTGATTTTGGAGGGAAAGCCACACCTGGCCTCTATGCAACCGGCATCAGGGCCGCACAAGGGCTCACGCTTGATACGGTGACAGGCAAAATATGGTTCAGCGAGCATGGTACGCATCAGGGAGATGAGATCAATGTGCTGAAAGCAAAGGCCAATTATGGCTGGCCGGTAAAAACAACGGGCAAATACCGTTATGCCGAATATGCACCTCAACCTGTTGCGGGGAGTATCTATACCGATCCTGCCTACTACTGGCTGCAAACCGTAGCCCCCACAGGCCTGCATTTTTATTCAGGGAAAGAGTTTGCCGTCTGGAACCGGAACCTACTCGTTGGCGGTCTATCCAGGGGTAGCTTATGGCGCCTGGTAATAGAAGGGGAAACTATTAAAGGCGCCGAGGAACTTTTTACAGATAGCCGGCTAAGGATTCGGAAAGTGGCACAAAGTCCCGCCGGCAAATTGTATATACTTTCTGATGAGATCAATGGCAAACTGATCCGAATAAAAAATGGGGCATTATAAATAATCAAGCACCTGGCATGGGATGGCCAGGTGCCTTTTTCCTAACAATAATTTGTGGGCGTAAAACATCTTTCCCGCTTAAGCATCCGGGATTTCAGGTTCTACCAGCTTAGCCAGCTTTTCCAGTGATTCCTGCCAGCCTAAATAACACATTTCAGCAGGTATAACGGCAGGAATTCCTTCCTGAGTAATTTTTATTTCAGTTCCCACGATGGTTTTCCGAAGCCATACGGAGGTAACCATTTCTCCTGGCAGGTTGGGGTCGTCAAACTTATCGGTATATTTCAAAAACTCGTTAGGTTTGATCTCCAGGTAAACGCCCCGAATGAATGGCTGTTGCCAGTTGAGAAATTATGGAATGACATTTTAAAGGAGCCGCCGGGTACTGCTTCCATATTGTGGACAGTACAAAGGAATCCATAAGGTGGTAACCAGGAAGCGATGGCGGTAGCTTCTGTAAATGCGCGGAATACTTTTTCGGGAGAAGCTTTAAGTACTCTGTGTAGTGAAACATTATTTGACATACAATGAATTTTTATTGCACAACAAAGATGGAAGTAAAATGGGGTTTCGATAGAGGTTGAATGGGACAAACTAAAGGGTCAATGCGACATTGGCTGTTGAACAGGCAGGTTTCCGCAGATGGCATGGGAACATTCCCTGAAGATGGGAACATTCCCACTAAAAATAGGAGTTATTTTCAAGGGTAGGCAATGGCTTTTTGCTGTTACTTGTTATCATAAGCATTGCCGTATGAAAAAAATCACCCCCTTTATCTTATTGTTATTATTGGTATCCAATTACTTTGTGCAGGCATTTGTTGGGGATACGACTTCAGTGCCAACGCAACAACTACCCGGGTTAAAGCCCATCCTGGATGCACAAAAGAACAATCCGGTTATTACTATTCCACCGGGCACCTACCTGCTCAACAATTTAACGCATGGCGCGTATCAGTTTAGCAACCTCAATAATGTAACGATCAATGGCTATGGCGCCTCTATCATTTGCAATTCGCAAGAGTTGGCATTTAAGTTTTATAACTGTACCAATATAACGGTATCTGGTTTTTCCATTGATTACGATCCGCTTTGTTTTACGCAAGGAACGATTGTGGCTAAAGATGCTGTGAAAAATTTATGGTTTGAGGTGGAGATAGACGAAGGGTACGCGGTTGATCAGGTAAAAAATACCCGGGTGCAATTTTATGATCCGGCCACCAGGCAACTTAAAAACAGCATCACCACCGGCGAAGGGCATTATGCAGCTTTTGAAAAGATTGGCACCAATAGGTTCAAATTAACCAAGCAGGCTGCCTGGGTTGCCAATGAAGCAGTAGGCGACCTGGTAGTGCTGGATGTAGTATCTACCAAGGTCAATCCTGCCGCCCATGCCTTTCAACTTGAAAAATGTCAAAATGCTACGGTACAGGATATCACGATCTACGGGTCAAATAGCTTTTCTTTCTTTGAAAGAAACTGCAGCGCCTCGCATTACAATCGTTGCAAAGTTTTGAGAGGGCCAGTGCCAGCTGGTATCAAAGCCCGGTTGCGCTCAGGAAATGCAGATGGCATCCATAGCAGCCTGGCCAGTATTGGCCCATTGGTAGAAAACTGTGAGGTAAAACACAATGGGGATGATTGTATCATTGTATGCGGACGTTCATTTCCCGTTTGCAAAATTGATAGCGCGACGCAAACGATCTATGTTTTAAGCAGGGAAGCCAATCCGGTGTTCTACGTAGGCGATACGCTACAACAGGTATTGTATGCAGGTGTTAAGGGTGGTCAAATGAAAATCCAATCGGTGGACCCCTACGTTCCTACGGCCGCAGAGCAACAGGCCATCGTAGCGCTATATCCGGATCTGCTGTTTAAAACCAGTTATACAAAAGGGGCTCGTATAAAACTGGATAGCTTGCCAGGCATGGGCATTGGCGATGTTGTTTACAATGAAAACCATACGGGCAAAGGGTTTGTCATCCGCAACAACAAAGTGGGGTATAACCGGTCACGCGGTATTCTCATCAAAAGCGGCAATGGCCTGGTGCACAACAATGAAATTACGGGAACAGCTATGAATGGTATTTTAGTAGGGCCCGAAATTCACTGGATGGGTGGAGGTTTTGCGTACCATGTGGAGATCAAATACAACCGCCTTTCTGAATGCATGTTTGAAAAAACCAACCAGGGCATGCCGCCAGGTGTGCTGTCGGTATTTTGTGCCAATGGACTAGCACAGGTTCCCCTGGCTGGCGCTTTTAGCCAAATCAATGTTCATCACAATACGATCCAAAAATCGCCCTACCCGGGCATTGTATGCACCTCGGTTTTGGAGTTACAACTTGCGGACAATGAGGTAATACCCTATCCCTGCAATAGCCGGGAACATGGAAAGCGGTTTGGCGTAACTTTTAGCGCACCCATCTGGGAGAAAAACAACACGCATTAAAATAAGAAGACATGAGCTTACACAAACCATCATGATCCCTGGGCAAGTTGCCCAATACCTGGTTGGGTGGGACTGACAGGCGCCCCTGCCTGGGCTTCTACAAATAATCTGATCTTTTCAAGGGTTGTTCGCCAGTAAAAGTTCAGGTGCTGATAGATCACCGCTGTAGGGAAATTATCAATGGTGAGGGTTAATGCAGTGCCTGTTTCTACTGGCGCCAGTTCAAATTTGAACCAGGTATAATGTTCTGGCTTATCAGACAGCCGGGATATGGAACTCAGGTGGGTATACTGAAGGGTTTTATGAAGATCATATTGGAGTAAGGTTCCCTTATTAATAAACCGCACATGGTGAAATCCGCTGATCAGGAAGGGGCTACCTACCTGCCAACTGGTTTCGACCTCCAAGTCCATTTCCGGTTCACCCATCCATTGTTTCATTTGCTCCGGATCGGTTAAGGCCATCCAGATAGCGGCGGGTTGGGCATTGATATGAACAGTTTTATTAAATTGATCACTCATATTCCTGACTAATTTTTATTAAAATACAGGTTGGCGAAATATATCCCTTACTACAATCAATATATAGTAAGTGTTCATGCACGCTGCCAGCGCAGTATTAAAAAGATGGCCACCAGTGAACCAGTGGCCATCAAGGTAATCGGATGTTTTGCAGATACCCATTATTACCTCTTACTGAACGATCAGCTTCCTGCTCTCATTTAGCTGACCAGAAAGTATATTGATAAAATACACACCGGCAGGGAGGTGGTGCTGCACCTTGGATGAGCCGGTGATATTTTGCTGCATCATGAGTTTACCCCTGATATTGCGGACGGCAATGGTTGTGCGGCTGCCGTGCTGTAATGGGGGCAGGTCGATAAAGAAATACCCACTGGTGGATGGGTTGGGGAATAGCTTTACAGTGGGGGTATTCGCTATTTCATCGCCTGTTAAGGAAGCAGTCAATGTGGAAGTGGAGACACTGGCCATCAGACCGGTAATAGGGTTCACGAACTTCCACATCGCACTATGCCAGCCTGCCTGTGCGCCGCTGTATTGTGCATATCCCAGAAGGCCTTCTATGTTGATCCACTGGGAAGTTTGCCACCTGTTCTGGATATAGTTCCAACCATCGGGCGCGGCAGCAATGGACCACATGGCGCTATACCAGCCCGGGGTGATGGTACTGCATTGTACTGACCCATTCTGGTTTTCTATATGAATGTATTTGCCGCTGCTGCGGTTCTTTAATAATACATAACCACTGCCGGCATCCTCCTGTAACCATTGGTAGGCCTGATTGGTACCGGGGTTGGCGCCATACTTTACCTGTCCATTGCCACCATCATACAAAAAGTAGGTAGGTTGCCAGCGGTTCTGGATCTGGTAGTAAGTAATGGTACCAGGATTGCCGGGATTGGTATCATACCAGGCGCCGTTGAGGTACCAGCCAGTTTTATCCCTGTTGAGATCGGCGGTTTGGTTGGCGCCATCATTGAAGATGAGGTTGGTGGAGGTAATGTTGGTGAAAGTATAGCTATACCAACCGTTCCCGGCATTTGTCATATTCACGCCCGGCCAGGTACCATTGGGTAATGAGCCCGCAGGTAGCGCATCCCACCAATATATCATTATTGCGGTACCCCAGCTGGTGGGTTTGTAGAAATTAACGGTGAAGGTGTTTGCCGGTGTGACGGTAATGGTAGATGTGGCTGTTTTGCCCTGGTCTACCGTGGTGGCGGTGATCACGGCAGTACCGGCTGCAATGGCGGTTACCAGACCGCTGGCACTTACTGTAGCAACAGCCGTATTGCCAGATGACCAGTTGACTGATTGGTTGGTAGCATTGGCTGGCGCTACGGTAGCAGTAAGCTGTGTAGTAGTGGCTGCTTTGATGCTGGTGCTGGTGGGCGATACGCTTACACCTGTTACGGGTACAGTGGGCACGTTGGCATTGGTCAATACGCGGTATTGAAAATTGGTCAGTGATTGGGTTGCTCGAAGTCAATGTTACGGATGCGCCGGAATAAGCATCCACATAGCTGCCTGCCAATGCAGCAGGGATCACAAAGGTCTGTGTGTTGTTGCGCAGGTTGGCCATGACGACCACTTTTTCACTGCCGGATATTTTGGTGAAGGCGCATACGTTGGTATTGGAATAGTTGGTCATGGCGCCGCGACGGATGGCTGTGCTGGTGGTCCTGAAGTTGAGGACTGTGGTAAAATCGGCTGCAATTGTAGGGTTGGCGCTCCAGTTTATTTTTACGGAGGTATAAGGCCAGGGAATGGTTTGGTTGTGGCCTACCTCCTGCCCACTGGTTAAGAATGGAACACCTCTCATATAGGCAGATACCAGGAAGTTGACGACCACGCCTGCATGGTTCTGGAAAACACTGAAGGGTGTGGCATCGCCTTCAGTATCGTGGTTGGCGGTATATCTTACCACCTGTTGGCTGGCGCCGGCGAAAGTGTATTCGGTGTTGGTGGTGGTCTGAATTTGGGCTACGGAAGCACCACCGGCAATTTGCCTGATGGCATCATAATACCATTGATCGCCAAAGTTCATATCGAAGCCGGCATTGAAATTCTCTAAGCGATCGCCTTCGGCAAACATCAAGAGTTTATGGGTGGTGATTCCTCTTAGGTTGTTGATGGCCTGTGTCCAGAAATCAAGGGGAGCATTGTTGGCATAATCACACCGGAAACCATCTACATTGGCAGCGAATACCCAATAGCGCATGGAGTTGATCATTTCGGTGCGCATGGCGCTGCTGCTGAAGTTGAGTGCTGCTACATCAGGGAAAGGGTTGAGAGGTTGGATGACGCCGTTGCCATCGCGTACATACCAATCGGGATGCTGGGTGATCCAGGGATGGTCCCAGGAAGTTTGGTTGGCCACCCAGTCGAGGATCACGGCCATGCCCCTGCTGTGAGCACCATCTACCAAGGCCCGCAGGTTGGTAAGGTTGCCGTATTCTGCACCCACCCCTTTGAAGTCTTTGATGCAATAAGGTGAGATGGAGCTGCGAGAGTCTGTGCCATTGGGATAATGGGGCATTAAATAAATGACATTGGTACCAAGGGCCCTGATGGCATCGAGGCGGGCAGTAACGCCGGCCAGGTTGCCTGCGGCACTATAAGGACGAATATGCACCTGGTACATGTTCACATCGCGGGGATCGGGCACACCAGCATAGGGCGTACCGTATTGAGGCGGATCCTGGGCATGCGCAGGACAACCCTGCAACAGAAGCAAACTAAAGGTGACGTAGATACAATAGAAGGCCTTTTTGCTCCATGCAGGAGCAAGCAATGTTAGTGTTCTTTCATATTTGTAAAGTTTAAATAGCTATGGGCTTTGCAGTACCCTGTATTCATAGGGCTGCAGAGATAGCTGGCCGGTCATGTTAACACTGGCTCCGCCAAAAGCATTCTTCCAGTTACCGGCTATGGCCGCAGGCACGCTGTAGCTCATCGTTGTATTTCTCAGGTTTACTATGACCAATACTTTTTCACCGTTGAGTACTTTGGTGAAAGCGCAAACATCTGCATTGCTGTAGGGGGTCAACTGGCCACGCCTGGTAGCTGCGCTGCTGTTCCTGAATGCAATAAGCCTTTTATGTTCTGCCGTGATATCCTGGTTCTTTGTCCAGTCGATCTTTACGCTGGTGAAGGGAAAAGGTATCCTGTCGGCCATGCCTACTTCCTGTCCGTTGTAGATCATGGGTACGCTCTTCATGCAGGTAGCGATGGTGAAAGCAGCCATAGATCCTTTGACCCCACCAAACAATTCGAGTGGCGTGCCTTCTGCGCCATTTACATCATGGTTAGAAATATACCGGATGATCTGCTGGCCACTGGTGGCGTTTATGTATTCAGCCTGGTTGAGGCTGTCGATGGTGAGGGCCGACCGGTTGTTGTTATAGATAGCTTTCAGCTGGCCGAAGAAGCCAAAGCCAAAGTTGTAATCAAAGCCCACCGTATAGTTGGTATTGCGTGATCCTTCGGCCATCAGGAGCAGCTTATGGGACTTAATATTCCGGAGGGTATCAATCGTCTGTTTCCAGAAGTCGAGGGGCGGGCCATCGGTATAGTCGCAGCGGAAGCCATCTACATTGGCGTTGTATACCCAGGATTTCATGGCCTTGATCATTTCCAGGCGCATGGCGGCATTGCCAAAGTTGAGTTGGGCCACATCATTCCATCCCATATTGGGCGGGCTTATGACATTACCGCCTGCATCCTGCATGTACCATTCTTTGTGGGCAGTGATCCAGGGATTGTCCCAGGCGGTATGATTGGCCACCCAATCCAATATGACACACATGTTCCTGTTGTGGGCGCCATCTACGAGGGCACGGAGATCGGTGAGGGTACCAAATTCACTGTTGACTGCTGTATAGTCCTTAATGCAATAAGGTGAGTTAACGGCCTTGACACTGCCGATCGGGTAAATGGGCATCAGGTAGAGAACGTTAACGCCGAGGGCTTTGATAGAATCGAGCCGGGCAATAACACCCAGGAAATTCCCTTGCTGACTAAAGGCCCGGATGTTGACCTGGTAAATAACAGCATCTGCCGGGGCGGGCACCTGGGCAAAGGGTGTGCCGTATTGAACGGGTGTATTATCGGGTGGCGGTAGGGGGTGGAGCTTCAGGCGTATCGTCTTTTTGCTACAGGCAATTAGTAGCCAGGATAGTAATATGGTGAACATAGTCATTTTCATAATTGGGTTATCTGATCTCTTTAATTCTTATGTAGTATATAGGTATAGTTACCGGCGGTATGCAGATCGAGGGTAATAGTGTAATTACCATCTGCGGGAACGCCCAGGTTGTTGAGGCCGGCCGTATAGCCCAGGAAGGGATTGTCGGCATATTGGAGTTTGCCGGCAGCATCAATACCAAAGTCGAGGGCCCAGGCATTGTTGGCCCTGAACTTAAAGGAACCATTCTGTTTCATGTTGGCTGTTACCTTCCATACCTGTGCGCTGGCATCGTAACTGAGCTGCGTGTCGGTGGTCCAGCCGCCGGGAGAGGCATCGCCTAAAATACCCCAGGTGGTTTTGGTGGCTGTCCAGGTATTGTTGTTGAGGTTGGCCGTTAAATAATAATAGCCCGGGCCTGGTACGGATAAGCCGGCCGCTGCACCATCGGTACTGAAGGTACCGCTGCCACCATCGCCATAGTTGGTGTGGTTCCAATCTGGCGAGTTGGTGTATTTAAAGTATTGCACGCCGCTGCCTGTTATGTTCACATATCCTTCATACAATCCGGCACGGCCGGTTACGGGCGCCAGTTGTGGCGCAGTGCCGGGATTCCATCCCTGGTAATCGCCGGGCACATACAAGCTAAGGCCATAGGAGGTGATCTGCTGTGTGAGTGTGTTGGAATATACGGGAGGCACGGTGGATTCCGCACCATTGTATTGGTTCACATTGGCCTTGATCCTTACGGCAATGGTATTGGCCAAACCGGGGTGAGTCCCATTCCATTCAAGAGGTTGTTGAGGTCTTTCACTATGAAAGCATAGCGCAGTGTTTTGACATCTACCGTGAAGACTTTTGCCTTCGCCCAGTTATTGGCTGTATCGGCTGGTACGGCCAATTGCAGGATGTAGCTGACGGCTGCTTGTTTGCCAAAGGCAGCAGCAGACCATTGAAAGGTAATAGCGGTATCGTTTTCTTTAGCGGGTGTTAATACCACTGCGGTAGCAGAAGCCTTTAAGGCATTGGTGGTAAAAGTGCCTGGCTGCAGGTCGAATTGCTCTGCATCTTTTTGCAGGAGAACAAGGAGAGTGCTGCTGCGAGGATAAGTATATAGTTAACTATTGTGCGCATACAATCGTGTTTTAAATTTAGAGTCGGAAAGACCGGAAGTCCGAAAGAAAAACCTTTAGATAAACTGCTTTATACTACGTTGTCAAGCTGGGTTTTTCGAAGACATCATTGACCAGGGTGAGCCGTTCCCGAAAGGGCGACCCACCTTTCCTTAGTATCCGGTATTTTGTTTCAGGTTGGGGTTGGCAATGGTCTCGGCGGCGGGGATCGGGAACAAGGCAAAATGTGCATCTACACCTGTACCATTTTTCACGCCTCCCTTCCAGGGCCAGAGATAAGTGCTGCCGGTAAATTGTCCATATCGGATAAGATCGGTTCTACGAGATCCTTCCCAATACAATTCGCGCATCCGCTCATTCAAAATATCATTCATGGTAATAGCCCCCAGGTTGCCATTGGCATTTCCATAAGCCCTTGTGCGCAGGAGGTTGAAATATTCCAATGCCCTGGCTGTAGTACCACCGGTACCGCCACGCAGGACTGCTTCGGCATAGATGAGGTACATTTCGCCCAGGCGGAATAAAGGAAAGTCGATGCTGCACAATACGCCATTGGGGGAAGGAGGAATGACGCCACCGGAAGTGATGTTGTTGAATTTATAAACACTGAGGCCATCATTGAAGACGATAACATCGTTCACTTCCAGGTTGCCGGGACCAAATAAGGCGCGTTTATCTGCATTACCGCTATAGTCGCCAAAAACAGTGGGCAGGTTTTTGGTGCTGCGGTTGCCTAGCCATCCTCCACCGGGAATACCATGGGCCTGGTTATCGGCAGGATTGGTGCCATGGGAGGAACATGTGAGGAAGGTAGTACCACCATAGTTTTGAGAATTGGTCGCATCAAAGGCAATGGGCAAAATGACTTCGGGATTGTTCTTGTCATTATCGCTCATGAAGAGTGTTTTGTAGTTTGACTTTAAGGTGTAACCAGCCTCTATTACTTTGCTGGCCCAGGTAATGGCTTCGGTATTACGATCAGTTCCTGTATACACCTTAGCATTGAGGTAGAGGCGGGCGAGGAGGGCCCATGCTGCGCCACGATCGGCGCGGGCATATTCATTTTGGCGGGGCGCTACGAGATCGGGATCAATGGCCTTCAGTTCTGATTCTATATAGGTGAAGAGATCGGCCCTGGTGATCTGTTTTGGTATGTATTTGCCAATGGGGTCAGCTTCTGTAACGAAGGGGGATTACCAAAGAGGTCCATCAATACCCAATATTGAAAGGCCCTGAGGAAGCGGGCTTCGGCCCGGAAGTGACGGATCTCAGCTGCCTCATTTTCTTTGAAGCCCCGGGCTGTTAGTTTCTCGTCGGTCGACTCGCGGATGAATTCATTGGCAACTGTGATCTGGAAAAGACTCCTCGCATAAGCGGCATTGATGAATACATTGGAGGAGGTCCAGTTGATGTTGTGAAAACTGAGCAGGAGTGGATCGTTCCAGGCACAGAGGGCTTCATCGGTAGTAAGCTCCTGCAGGTTCCACCAGGCACGTATGAAATCGGTGGTACCGGCATCGCTGATACCGGCAATGTTCACATCAGACACGCCCACGCCGCTGCTGCTCACGAGGGAATAGGAGCCATATACTTTGGCCAGCACCTGCTTGTAGCCGGTGAAGTTGCTGTATTGCTTTTCGGAAGTGTTGGCATTTAAAGGTTGCAGGTCGAGATCCTTGTGGCAGGCAGACAGCAGCATGGTCGCCATGAACAGTGCTGCGGTGTATATATTGAAATGTTTTTCATAATCGCAATGTTTAATGATCACTAAAATTGAAGGCTTGTTCCGAGTAGGAAAGTGCGTGGTCGTGGATAGATGGTATTGTCTATTCCTCCGTAGATCTCGGGATCGAGGCCTTTGTATTTGGTGATGGTGAATACGTTCTGGCAATTGGCGGTGATGCGCAGTCCCACTTTGTTGTTAATAATTCTTCCCAGGTTGTAGGCCAGGCCGAGGTTGTCCATTTTGAGGAAGGAAGCATTCTGAATGTAGTAATCAGATTGATTCTGTCCGTTGGTGAAACCAGTGTTGTAAATATCATTGAGGCTATTGGCCAGGTAGCCGAGGGGTTGAGGACGTTTGATTTCACCGCGCCGGTAGTAATGCCATTGTACATATAGTTGCCAATATTCGCACGCAGTACGGTACTCACTGCCCATTTACCATAGGTGAACTGGCTGGAAAAGCCCAGTATGAATTTGGGGAAGGGCGACTTGTACCTGTAGAGGTCTTTCTGGTTGATGATGCCATCATCGTTGAGATCGGCATAAACTCCTTCCACGGGTCTTCCCTTCAGGTACTGCTGGTGGTATACATAGAAAGCGTTGGCCTGGTAGCCTACGGAGTTGATCTGTATGACGCCATTGCCTGTTAAGGTACCGGGATAAGTAGAGTCTTTGGTGGCGGTGAGGTTGGTGATCTCATTTTCATTGTAAGCGGCATTGAAGCTCACATCCCAACTGTAACGGGTGTTTTTGATCACCGTGGCATTAATGGCCAGCTCTACTCCCTTATTTTCCACATTACCCACATTGGTCAAAATGGTGCTGCTGAAATTGGACCCTGCAGGAATGGGTATAGTGTTGAGGAGGTCTTTTGTTTTCTTGAAGTACACATCCAGGCTACCATTGATGCGGTTGTTGAGGAAACCATAGTCGAGGCCTGCATTGTAACTGGCTGTTTGTTCCCATTTGATGCTGGCATCGTAAGCTGCGGGCGTGCCCATGCTGTACCAGTTGTTGCCAAACTGCACCACGGAACCGCTGCCGCTTAAAGAATAGATGGACTGGTAAGGATAGTTATAAATACCATCCTGGTTGCCGGTAACGCCATAACTCAGGCGCAGTTTCAGATCGGACAGGGCCTTTATATTTTGCAGGAAGGGTTCTCTGCTCATTTGCCAGGTGAGGGCCATGGAAGGGAAGGTGCCCCAACGTGTGTCGGGTGAAAAGCGGGAAGAACCATCTGTACGAATGGATGCTGCCAGGATATATTTGTTGTTGTAGGTGTAGATCAAACGACCATAATAAGAAATAAGGGTATTCTCCGGTTTGTCGAGGGGGAACAAGGGTTTGCTGCCGGGAATGGTATCGCCATTGGCCCTTAGGGCTGGGTAATTGTCGTTGGTAGACAAATTATTGTAATAGCCATAACCTGCGGTTGCATTGATATTGCTTTTGATCTCTTTCAGGTCTTTGGTGTAGTTGAGGTAGAACTCTCCTACTTTGTTGTTGATCTTATTGGAGTATTTGTTGCGCTGTCCGCCATCGAGGAAGTTCTGGGCGGCAAATGCGGGCACATCTGTTTGGCCATCTCCTTTGGCTATATCATAACCGAGGTTGAGGTTGGCATGGAGCTCGGGCAGGAAATGGAATTTGTAATCGAACTGGATATTGCCATAACTCCGGTACACGTTGCTGGTATTATTATACAGTTCCAGGAGGGCCACGGGATTGCGGGGAGCCAGTTTATTCAATGTAATGGCGCCGGAACCAGGATCTACAGAAGCCCATTCAAAATAGTTGCCGTAGGGAGAAGTGGCGTGAACGGGTTGTGTAGGATCGAAGTAGACGGCTGAGCTGATGGCTGCGCCGTTGGCAAAGCGGGCTTTGTTGTAAGCGCCTTTGAGGTTGATGTCTATTTTGAGGTGATCGTCCAACAGACGCGGGCTGATGGCGATGCCTCCTGAAAAACGCTGGAGGTGATCGGTCTTCAACAGGCCCTGCTGATCGAGGTAACCTACGGATATGCGGTAGGGCGTGTTTTTGTAGGCACCGGCTATGCTGAGGTTATTGTCGGTACTGATGGCTGTTTGAAAGATCTCATCCTGCCAATTGGTATTGGCGGTACCGAGTAAAGATTTATAAGTATGGAAATTGTCGTAGGTGCCGCCGCCGAGTGAGTCTACATATTTGCGGAAGGAGGCGGCAAACTGCACATCCATTTTCTTAGCGCGGGTGGCTGCGGATACCTGTGTGGTAAAATTGAATACGGGCGCTCCGCTGACGCCTTTTTAGTCGTAATGATGATGACACCATTGGACGCCCGGGAGCCATAGATGGCGGTGGCGGCGGCATCTTTCAACACGGTAAAGGAAGCAATATCATTGGGGTTGATGAGGCTAAGTGAATTGGAGGCGCCATAAATATTATTGCCGCTCAGGGGCACGCCATCGATCACGATGAGGGGATCGTTGCTGGCATTCAGGGAGGCGCCGCCGCGTATGCGGATCACACTGCCTGCGCCGGGGCACCACTGTTGGAGGTAACAGACACACCGGCCACCTTACCGGCAATCAATTGCTCGGGGGTGGTAATACTACCTTGCTGAAAATCTTTGGCGGTGACGGTAGCTACGGAGCCGGTGAGCTCTTTGCGCCGCTGGGTACCATAACCGATAACCACTACATCATTGAGGGCCCCGACTGAAGGGGTAAGGGTGATGGCCAGGTTGGCCTGGGCCTTTACCTGAAGGGTATCGTACCCTACGTAGGAGAATACCAAGAGGATATTGTCGGCCACGGTAAGGGTAAAATTTCCTTTGGGATCGGTGATGGTCCCTTTTTCTGTGCCAGCGATCTTAACGGAGACGGACGGGAGGGGTTCTCCTTTTTCGTTCTTTACGGAGCCGGACACTTGTCCGGAGGGTTGCTGCGCTTTTGCCTGGAACAGGGCCAAACTGCCGATGCACAGGAGCAAAAGCATTTTGGAGAGGCTGGATAGATTCATAATGACAAGTTGAATTGAACGTTTAAGCAATCAGTTAAAATGAGCAAGGAGAAAATTGAGATGATAAAGGAACAATGGCAGGAAAGCAACACCAAGTTTTATAAGCGCAATGGAAATAAAAATCAGGAAATGACGGGATTGGGGGAATCAAAACACTGACAGACAATGAATTAAAAACATTGTATTTTTTTATTATAGAATGATTTGAGACTGGAAAACAGCCATGAGCGACGAGCTACGAGCTGCGAGCCCTGAGCTTTTGAGCGGAAACCGTTTGATGTGGAGGGGGTAGAGGGCGGCCCCCATGGGGCCGAATACCCTGGTGTCGATCTTTGGCTACAAAGCGGCAGCCCCGATGGGGCTGAATACATTTGAGGTAGCCCACCTGAGGGTTCGACAGGCTCCTTTGGACCGGGTGAGCCGTCTTTGGAAGGCGACCTACCCTTTGACAAGCCTTACGGGTTATAATGTCTTTATCTGCATAATCCGGTCTTCAAATTCATCGCCGGGTATGAGGGCTTTGTTTTTGATCCGGGATTTGTAGGAGTAGATGGTTTTGACGGAGTATTCGAGGATACGGGCAATTTTCTCGGGATCGGCCACACCCATCCGCATCAGGGCAAAGATGCGGAGGTCGGTATTGAGGAGCTCGCCATCCCGGAGGCCGATCTTTTCTTCCTGCCTGAGAAGTTCATTGACCTCCTGCACAAAATTGGGAAAGAGTTTGAGAAAGATCTTGTCGAAGCTGAGGAGCAGCTCTTCTTTTTCTTTGCGGGCATCGATCTTATTGAGGAAGAATTTGATGTCTTCATACCTTCGTTCCTGGAGCTTTTGTTCGATGGTGGTCTTTATTTTATCGAGCTTGTTGTAAAACTCCGAGTCCATATTAAAGAAGTAGCCAATGTATTCTTCCTTGATCTTATTGGCTTCTTCGAGTTTTTCATTCACTTCTTCCAACCGGCTGTTCGAATCCTGCAGCTGTTGATTGATGAGCTGTTGTGTGGCATTTGCAGCGGTTAATGCCTGCTGGGTCAGCTTCAGCTTTTTACCTGCCGCAGGATGATCCAAGTAAGGACCACGAGGGCCAGTACCAGGATGGTTACCAGAACGGCGTATTTTACCAGCAGACCTTTCTGTGCTTCGATACCATTGATGCGTTCGCTTTCTATTAATGGCAGGATGGAACTAGCCTGTACTTTCCTTTGCCGGGCGCCATAAAATTCTGCATTGGCAATGGCGCTTTCAATACACATGGCAGCATGCCGCAGATCGCCCTTTTTGTACAATAGCTCCGCCAGGTGAAAGATGGCGACGGTTTCTTTGGTAGAGGTTTTAATGTCGGCCACGGTGGCTTGTACCAGGAGGTCAATGGCTTTGTCTATATCTCCGTTCTGCAGGTAAATGGCGCTTTGTGTAGAGGCTGTCAACGCCAACTGATGATGCCCGAGTGCGGGATTGGCCATGAGCTGATCAAAAAGACAGCGGCTTCCTTTTTCTTATTCTGTTTGAAGTTTTTCAAGCCGCTGTAATAAATGAATTCGAAAGAGCCGGACGGATAATAGGTCAAGGCAGAGTCAAGGTATTTATCGGCCTTTATATCATAGTCTACGGAATGGTAATGATCGTTGGCATATCCGGCGAGGTCATAATAATACCTTCCCCATAAAGTATAATATTCGCCTTTCAGGGAATCTGGTATGGGCTGGCTGGCCAGCGAAGAGAGTGAATCGTAGGTTTCTTTGTACAAGCCTGTAGACAGGAGGACGAAGCTCAGTTTCATCTGGGCAGCTACCCTGTAGGAGGCACTCCGCATTTCCCGGGCAATTTGTACGAGCTTGATGGCGTAGCTGTAGGCGGAGTCGTAATTAAATATCTTATAGGCTTCATAAATTTTCTCATGCCGGTCGAAGCGCACAGCAAATGGCTGACCGGGAGCATGTAAGGATTGCCTAAGCTGGTCAATCTCTTTCAGCCTGGCATCATCATAGCTGGCAGTTTGCCGGATGGCTTTGCTGAGTTCCGTCAATAAGCTATCGTTATTGGCTAAAGCCCCTGTAGGCAGGTGGCCAGCAATGCAAAGCTGAAAAGCAGTTGTTTCATAATGGTGTGGCTTACGTCCGGTTCATGCGGACACGAACCATGGCTTAGGGCAAATCTATCCAATAAATCCAGAAAACAGCTACGGGCTGTAGCCTGAAAGGTTCGTGAGGGCAGGAATCAGGACGATGGGTTGGCTGTTCACACAAATCGCACACCTTTTTAACTTGATCCCCATAAAGTGTATCTTAGCTTCCAACTATTTCTTTCCATGCCAGGCACCAGAACTTCAACAGCAAAAGATAAAAAGCTCATCAGGCAGCTCTAGAAACAGCAATCGGGTATCTCTCTGTTTTTAATCCTATAGTAAAGCATGCAGTGACTATCTCAAGAAAAAAATTGTAGTGGTGGAAGTAAAAAAGCATGTTCTGCTGCATCAATCCGGCGCTATCTGTCCTTATATGTATTTCGTAGTAAAAGGGATCCTGCGTGGATACATCGTTGATAACAGAAAAAGATCACCACCTGGATATCTTCAGAGAATGAGCTTATTTCCTCTATACGGTGATTTCTATTTGCGAAGCGGGGAGCAGGCGCTGATCTGAACCGCCTGGAAAAAAATAAAGCCACCCCTTTGTAGCGGGATGGCTTTTTATCTGTCGGAACCTCACTCTCTTATTGTTTCACCAACTGCAACACCTGTTTCTCATCACCACTTTGCAGGTACAGGAAATAGTTACCCGTCGCCAGGTCGCTGACCGGAATGGTTATTACCTGGCCGCTTGCCTGGCGGCACTTGTTTTCAAGGGAACCAATGCTGGTTTAATGTGAAAGGCAACCGGTTTGGCAAATGATTTGTCGACAGTTTCAACCAAAGTTGTTGCAACCGGCCATATCAGCGTAGCAGACAACAGGGAAACCATTTTTATCATAGCAGTCATAGTTTGGTTATGAAATCGGCAGGGAGCAATTACTCAATGCCATTTCACAGCGGTTAAGAAATAAGGAAAAGTCGTTCCTTGAATAGGGCTAAAAATTGCCCCCTGCCTCGTTTGTTTTATTTGACAGATATGTATCTGCCAGGATGGCAAAGGGTTTCAGCGGATGGGAGAAAGGAAAAGAGGGAGGTATTTTGAGAATAAAATCAATTATTTTCTTGACAAACGGCAAAAAATACGGGCAGGCGCCGGGTGGAATTTTCAAGGATGAGGCTCAAGCACATCGGTCAACCGGGATATTAAACTCAGGTGGAATACCAGGGGATCGATTTCAAGGAAGGGGGTAAAAGCGACTTTGTTATGAGAGATAGAGGCAACAAGGGCTTAAATCTTAATTTTAAGGAATGAAGCTCATTTCTGTATTGATCCCGGAAGGGGATTTCAGTGTTACGAATGTGGAAGGGATACACCATATCTTTTCGGAGGTAAACAAGGCATATCAACGGGCGGGGAAAGCCCCTGCTTTCCAGGTACACCTGGTAGGGCGTCAACGCAGTCATACGCTGAAAGAAAATTTCTTTAGCATACACCCCAATCACCTGATCACGGAAGATTTTACATCGGACCTGGTGATCATCCCAGGCCTGCACGGGGATGTAGTGAAAAGTACGGAGAACAACCAGGCGCTGGTACCCTGGATCGTGGATCAATACACCAGGGGGCCGAGGTGATGAGCTTGTGTACGGGGGCTTTTTACTGGCCTCGACAGGCTTGTTAAAAGGCAAGAGCTGCGCCACGCATTGGGCTCATTTGAATGAATTCCGGTCCTTGTACCCGGACGTATTGTTGGTAGCCGATAAGATCATGACAGATGAGAATGGCATTTATACGAGTGGGGCTGCTTTCTCCTACCTCAACCTGATCCTGTATGTAATTGAAAAATACACCAACCGCGATATTGCTATCCTGATAGCCAAGGTATTTGCTTTGGATATGGACCGTACCAGCCAGTCGCAGTTTATCATCTTCCAGGGTTATAAGCACCACAATGATGAAAGTGTACTGAAAGCCCAGGAGTATATTGAAACCAATTATCAGCAAAAGATCACGGTAGATGAGATTGCTACGCATGTATCGCTGGGCCGGCGAAATTTTGAACGGCGGTTTAAAACGGCTACTTCCAATTCGGTATTTGAGTACATGCAGCGGGTGAAGGTGGAGGCAGCCAAAAAGCAGTTGGAAAGCAGCAGGAAGACGGTGAATGAAGTGATGTATGATACGGGTTATACGGATGTAAAGGCTTTCCGGGATGTATTTAAGAAAGTAGTAGGCATGTCGCCGGGAGAATACCGGCACAAGTATAATGGAGATAAAACATTATAACGATAGAGGGCCCGGGAGGCCCTTTTTTTTTTAGGAGGAGGATATCAATAGTTGTGGCAGGGGCGCCAGGTGCCTGCACAGTCTTTGTGAAAAGTGGCTGTTTTTGTGTTTGGTGCTATTAGGATACTCTATCCATAGGGAAGGTATACTGAAGCTATGGAGAAGGCATACTGCAGGGATGCCGGATTATTAATTACTGATCATTAATTATTGTGGTTAGCGGCTTGCTACTGTCAGGCTGTCTTCCCCTGGCTGCAGGCAAACATACAACACAGGGTATGCCAAATCCAAATATGCAATTGTCGATTCGGTTATTTTATGTCGAAAGCGCTATAAATCGACGTAATTGACGTCGATTTATAGCCGAAACGACATAAACCGGCAATGGGGTATTGGAAATGGGTATCTGGAAGTTGTATGTTTGTGTTGAACAGATCGACTGTGTGGATGGGGCCCCTAAGCACGGTTGATGATGATGAAGAAGTGTTGTGCAACACTGAATACAAGCTGTGAGTGGTGAGCTTCGAGCTGCCAGCTTTTAGTTGTAGGAGTTAGCGGTTAGCTTTTAGTGGTTAGCATTTAGGAGTTAGCTGTAAACAAATTGGCTGTTCGTGGTTAGTGGTGCTGTTGGTTATTAACTACAGCTGAGGGCTATTGCCACTGGTTATTCATTTTTCTGTACTGATGGACATCTCCGGTGAACGCCAGCCACCTATTAAAGTGGGATGGAGATCAGGAACGCAAGGGGAAATGATAACGAGGATTTGGCTGATAGTTTTAGCGATCAGCATAAACCAGTAACCTGGTTGAATAAATCAATTTTCTACCATTTTAACAATAAGGCTGTCTCCCACGGGGAGTCAGCCTTATTTCGTTTTATAGTGGTTTATGTATTGCAGTTAAGGGTAATGGCGGTATCCTTTTGTAAACCGCCAAAGTTGGCAACTGGCATAAATAACAAATGGAGTCATAAAGACTCCACTTGTTTGTTTTTATCTAAGAAGCCGACGATAAAATCATTATAGTAAAACAGGGAATGCCTGTTGTTGCTGTACTTTAATCAGTTGGGCCCGGGATGAATAAAAAGTTTTTGGCAAAACCCTGCAGTTCAGACATGGTATCATCACGGCCCTCTACGATGTCCTTCTGGTGTTCATCGACCGGTAAGAGATACTTTTGAAAGATATCTTCATTGCGGTTGATCATATTTTGCAGGCTTTACACATTAATAACGCTATTGGGGCCTGATTGTTCGCTATATTGCTGGTAGCGTTTTTTGAATATGCTGATTGTTACCCCATTACAATTGTTAAACTTCTCTTCTCAACACTTCCAGTGGCGGCCGGTTCACCACACTGCGGCTGTTAAAAATGCCAATTAGAATAGTCAGCAGTGAGATGGCTGCAAACAGGATAACAATAGGCCACCAACTGGGCGAGAAAGGCGTTTTGAAACTATACGTGGCCAGTGCCCAGCTACCTACCAATGACAACAGGATGCCGGTAGCTGCTGCCAATGCACCCAGGAAAAAATATTCGAGGGCTGTAATGATGAGTATTTGCTTTCTGCTGGCGCCCAATGTACGCAGGAGTACGCTTTCTTGCATGCGCTGGTATTTACTAATGAGAACGGAAGCAATCAGTACGATCAATCCGGTGATGATGCTAAAGCCCGCCATGAAGCGGATGACAAAACCAATTTGGCTAAGCACATCATCCAATACTTTTAGGATAAGGTGGAGATCAATGATGGAAATATTGGGATAATGAAGTACCACGGCTTGCTGAAAGCGGGCAGATACTTCGGGTGATGGTACGCGGGTAATAAGTACATGGAATTGGGGTGCAGGCTCCAGAACGCCTGGAGGAAACACGACGCGGAAATTGGTTTGCACGCGCTGCCAATCTACCTGGCGCATGCTTGTTATGACGGTAGGTACCAGGGCGCCTTGCACATTGAACAGGATGCTATCGCCCATTTTTACATTGATGCGTTTGGCATATTGTTCTTCCATGGAAATGGGCACTACTGCACCAGGGTATTTGACGGGTTTGGAAAGTTTGCCCGCAGTAAGTTTCTCCGAATCGGTGAGGGAATCGCGGTAAGTAACGCGAAACTCCCATTCAAAGGCGTGTTCGGATATTTTGGAGGTGGTATCTTTTTTACATCGGCCGCTGTTTTTCCGTTGATGGCTTCAATGCGCATGGTAACAATGGGCACCTGTTGCAATACGGGCAACTGGTATTGTTTGGCCAGGGCGGCTACGGAATCCTTCTGGCTGCTTTGTATATCAAACAGTACCATATTGGGCTGGCTACCGCTGCCGGTTAAACTTACGCGGTTGATGAGCATGGTTTGAATAAAGTACAGGGTACTGATGAATAACGCGCCCAGGCCAATGGTGGTAATGAGGATGAGGGTTTGGTTATTGGGGCGGTAAAGGTTGGCAAATCCCTGCCGCCACAAGTAGCTCCAGGAGGAAGGAAAGAAACGACGCACGAGCCACATCAGCAATTGTGCAATGCCGGCCAATACGAGGAAGGCAGTCAATATGCTTATGGTAAATACAATGGCCTGTACCCAACTGTGTACCTGCCACCAGGTAAACAGGACGATGAAAGCAAGGATGAGGAGGTACACGAGCCATTTGAGGGGATCGCGGAAAAAGCGGGTGGGCTCGAAAGATAAACGCAAAGTATACAGGGGGATACATTGCGTACGGAAAGTAAAGGCAACAAACCAAAGAGGGCAGCAATGACAGCACCCAGGGCAATGCCTTTACCCACAGAGGGCCAGGAGATGCCGGCATTTATTTGGATGGGCAAAAAGTCTTTCAATACGGTTGGCAATACCTGCTGAATAAGGGTACCAACAAGGGCGCCCAATATAGAGCCGATAATACCAATACCAATGATCTGGATCAGGTAGATGAGGAATGCCTGAGAGGAATTAACACCCAGGCAACGCAGGATGGCAATGGAGCTGATCTTCTCCCTCATGTAAATATGAATGGCGCTGGCTACTCCAATACAGCCAAGCAGGAGGGCAATAAAACTGATGAGGGTAAGAAACTCGTTGACATCATCAAAGGAGCGCCCGGTATTTCTTTTACGTTCTTCTACGGTATCGTAATCCAGTCCGGCTTTTTCCAGTCGCGGCTCCAGGGTGGTTACCACTTTATTTACCTGCGTGGGATCTTTGTATTTATAATAGAAATTAACGGCTACGCGGCTGCCTCTTTGTACCAGGCCTGTTTTTCGAGGTATTGGAGGGGTATATATACGGGTGGAGCCACGGTAGTGGAAAGACCTGTACGACCGGGGCCTTGTTGAGTACGCCTGCAATGGCAAAGGCTACATCGCCTATTTGTATGGAATCGCCTACCTGGGCATTGAATTGCAGCATGAGGGTTTTATCTACCAGGGCCTGTTTTTGTAAACGGAAGGCTTTGCCAGCCTTGACAGGGTGGTTTCAAGGCGCCGTAATAAGGGAAATCGCCTTGCAGGGCACGTACCTGTACCAAGCGGGTGCCCTGGCTTTTGGTGAAATAGATCATGGAAGCAAACATGCGTTCTTCGGACCGTTGATCGCCCAGTGAATCGAGCAGGGGACGGATGCTTTTAGCTATGGGCTTATTGCTCTCGATCACCAGATCGGCACCCACCAGGGTTTGGGCTTGTGCATCTATATCCTTGCGCACATTATCGCCCAGGGAAAAAGTGGCTACCAGGGCCGCAATGCCCAATATAATAGACGAGATAAAAAGCAGGAGACGGGAGCGGTTGCGCCGGCTATCGCGCCAGGCCATGAGCAATAGCCACCTTAGGTTCAGCTTCTTTTTATAGATGAATCTTTCTCTATCCATTATGCGGGTTTCAAAATTTAATAATGTCTAAGGACGGTTGCTTTTGTGTAGGGTTGTTATAAAGCAGAAAGGCTCGATTGCCTGTTGGCCAGGACTATTAATTATGTTCATCCCCTACCAGGTGGCCGCCTTTGATCTTAATGATACGTTTTGTTTGGGCGGCCAATTCCAGGTTGTGGGTTACAATAACCAGGGTAGTGCCTGCTTCCTGGTTCAGGCCGAAGAGTAGTTTGATCACCTTATCGCTCGTTTCGGCATCGAGGTTGCCGGTAGGTTCATCGGCAAACAATATGCGGGGATTGTTGGAAAAGGCACGTGCCAGGGATACCCGTTGTTGTTCTCCACCCGACAATTGGGATGGGTAATGATGTACGCGGTCGGCCAGGCCCACTTTGTCCAGCAGCTCCAGGGCACGGGGGCGGATATTCTTTTCTCCCCTTAATTCCAGGGGCACCATTACATTTTCCAATGCGGTAAGGGTAGGCAATAGCTGGAAGTTTTGGAAGATGAACCCTACATAGCGGTTGCGCACCTGGGCCCGCTCATCCTCACTCAATTCATTGAGCCGGATATTATTAAGCTCCACGGCGCCATTGCTGGCACGGTCGAGCCCGGCGCATAGGCCCAGCAGGGTGGTTTTGCCACTGCCCGAAGGGCCTACAATGGAAATAGTGGAACCCGCCTCTACAGAAAAGTTAATGTCATTGAGTACATGCAGGGTATGGCCACCACCTTCGTAAGTTTTGCTTAAATTCCGGATATTCAGAATAGTCTCCATAAGTTTGTTTATAGGTAGTGGAACGGCATACCGGCCACCACTGGAATGATGTTGATTTATATAGTCGGGCGGGTCGTTCTTTTATTACTGTTGGCCATCTTTTTAATATGGGCTGCTACCCTCCTGAAAATACGCCTATAAAACGAACATAAAAACGCGCTACATGTTTAATGGAATCATAATTCGGACCATAAAATATTATATGCTGAAAATATTGCTGATAAGTGGTGTGGCAGGGATGCTGGCACTGGCAGGCTGTAAGGACAAGCCGGCTACGCAAGAGAACAGTGAAACCCCGGCGGCCAAAACAACAGCGGCCAGTCAGTCTGCTGCGAAGGATTCGGCCAGGCATCTTGTATTTTTGGCAATAGCCTGACGGCCGGTTATGGCCTCGATCCAACAGAGGCATTCCCGGCGGTAATACAGGGAATGGTAGATTCTTTACGATTGCCTTATAAAGTGGTGAATGCAGGGCTAAGTGGTGAAACCACGGCTGGGGGAAGGGCCGGATTGACTGGTTATTGCAGCAGCCGGTGGATGTATTTGTACTGGAGCTGGGCGGTAATGACGGACTGCGGGGTATACCGGTGAGTGAAACAGGTAAGAACCTACAAGCGATCATCGACCGGGTAAAGGCCAAATACCCCACTGCCAAAATATTACTGGCAGGCATGCAGGTGCCGCCGAATATGGGCAGCAAGTATGCGGGCGAGTTTAGGGCGGTATTCAAGACACTGGCCGAAAAGAATAATATTCCACTGATCCCCTTTCTCCTGGAAGGAGTGGGTGGCGTACCAGAATTAAACCAACCCGATGGCATACACCCTACGGCCAAGGGCGCCATTATAGTAGCCGGAAATGTGTGGAAAGAGTTAAAGAAGCTGTTGTAAGGTGAACAGGTAATAGAGAATCAACGTCCACAATCTCCAGCAAGGTGAGCCGCTCCGCCACCCGGCGGATGCAGTGCTGCAGAGCGACCCACCTTTGTTTACCGCTTGTCGAAGGGTTTCAAGGGAAAAGTGAACAGTCTCTACAGACGGCTTCAACAAGTAACGACAGGCAAAGGGTGAGCCGTGCCTGAAGTGCGACCAACCTTTTGATAGGTGAATGGTGAAACGTTTGCTACTAAGCTGGCTGTTTGGCCAGGTACTCCTTGAGGAAAGTACCCAGAATTTGGGTCCAACCTTCGCGGTGGCTATTGGCTGATACAGAGGCAGGGTATTGCGCCGGCATCTTATCCAGTCCCTCGTGAGTTAAACGCAGCAAGGTTTGATCACCCTGCGGGAATAACTCAAAGGTTACAATGGTTTCATGGGGAAACTCATCAAAGCTCCAGGTATGGACCAGTTTACGTCCGGGTACGACATCTAATATCTTGCACGAGGTAGGGTATTTCTTACCTTGGTCTTCTCCAATGTATTTGAATTCAAATCCTACTTCCAGTTTAAATTCCGGTACTTCAAAATACCATTGTTTCATTTTGTCTTTATCGGTGATGGCTGACCATACGGCTTCGGCAGGAGCGTTGAGTTTGGTTTCAATGATAACAGGTGAAGATGTCATGGTGTTGGATGTTTTTTTGCCACAATGGGCAAGGATAAATAAAGTGCTTAGTGGTATCAGATTGTGCTGTTATAACCATTAAATTTTTAGCTATTGAGAGCGGGTTCCTGATGTGTTGCTGATACATCGGGATTGTGATCGGACACCAGGTTCAGGCGGATGCCGTATTCCAAAAAGGCTTTCAGTCCCGATAATACGAAGGTCCAGCCTTCTGTTTGTCCAACTACATATTCTACCAGTTTTTTATCGCCTGCATCCCAGCCTTTTTCTTCAACGCTCACATAGGTAGCCTCCTTTCCCTTTGGGGTAAATGTAAGGTCAACGGTCGTCACCAGTCCCCCAGGCCCGGGCCAGGTGAAAAAGATCAATTTGTTTTTCAGGATGGCATGTGGGGAAACTTCTGTACTAACCCCATAATCGTCCCAATACCAGGTAACGGGTTTGCCGGCGTCGAGCCGGTCCGAACCACGGCTATACCAGAATTGGGAGGTGATGGCCGGATCAATAAAAGCTTCAAATACTTCGGCTACGGGTTTGCGGATAAGCAGGGAAGCTTTGGCCACCGGCGGGGCTGCCAGGCTTTTACCATCCTTCGTTTCGGCCAGGATGGCTTTGTATTTTTCCCGGGCCTGTTCTGCCACCTGTTGCCAGGCTATTTCGGACCAGGGAGGGACCGGTTTGCCATCCAGCGCCATAGACAAGGTATCGAGGATATAATGCCAGCCAGGGCCAGCACCAGTAAGATAAACAGGAGCAACAAGGCGCTCAGTAAATCGTAGCCGGCAGGTGTTATCGGTTTCCTGGAACAATTCCCAGCGAACCACGGAAATATCATTGGGAAAGGACTTACTGGTCCAGGTATATTCCAGCAGGCTTTGTTCTTTTAACTGGTGGATCTTGCCATTGATCACCATACCCTGCATAAGGATGGTAATATCGCCTTGTTCTCTAAGGTCGATGGTAGTAGCGCCCAGCCATTGGCTCATTTTATTGGGATGGGTAATGGCTTCCCATACTTCATGGATGGGATGATTGAAGTAACGCTCGAAAATGATATCATAGATCTCCCCGGTTTTGTGGAAAGTGCCGAAATGGCTGGAGAGGATTATTTTAGGATCGGCCATAAGGATGGTGTTTAATTAGCATTTTTATATAAATATCAGGCCTAATGGCCTGGATGCATTATTGTTTTTATCAAGCCGGAGGCTTGAAAATAGGCGTCACTAGCCGGAGGCTAGCGACTGTAGCGGAAACCAGGCGTCATCCCGATATGTGGCGGGAAGGCTAGCGACTGTAGCAATATCAGGCCCCGCCCTAAAGGGCGGGGCAGTAGGCCTGGCTGCAGTCCTCATCATGCAATATCCGAAACCCTTCGGTTACAAATATAGGGAAACCGGTTGGTTACCCAATTATTTTTTATTTCCCCACCGCGCATAGCATAAAATCCACATTTGGGGCAAACTGATTGCTGAGCCCAATACATGCTTAGATTTGCCACTATACCATTTGGGAATGACGCATCCGTTTTTTACTTATCAGAAGTTTATAAAGGATACTGTGGCGCTGAAATTGTTGCGAACGGGCAATGCGTCATTGATCCTCAGCTTCTTACACACAGCCTTCCGGGATACGGATCGAATCTACATTAGCAGCGCCGACCTGATCCAGCACCTGGCCAATTACCTGCAGGAGATCGATTACACGGATGCCGACCAGGAAACGGCGGTGCGGGAGTTGGGATATTCGTACGAAGACAAGGCGCGTAACTACATCAACCGTTGGACGGATGAAGCCTATCTGCACAATTTTATAGATGATGGCAGCAAGCAGGTCATGTACCAACTGAGCCGTCATACGGCCAAAGCGTTCCAGGTATATGAATTGTTGCAGGAGCGGGAATTTGTAGGTACAGAAAGTAAGTTTGAAGACCTGTTCCAGAAATTGCAGGCGCTGGTAACGAATAGCAATAGTAATCCTGATGAGCGCATATTGCAACTGGAAAAAGAAAAGAAAGAACTGCAGCAGCAGATCAATGAGATCAAACGCAGCAATACAGCTACCACTTTTGAAGGGTACCAGGTAAAGAGCCGCTGGGAAGAGATCGTTCGCCTGAGCAATGAACTGACAGGCGATTTCAAGGAAGTAGAAGACAATTTCAAAGATATATACCGGCAGATCAGCCTGGAGCATGCGGATGCCAAACTAACAAAGGGTCAGTTACTGAAACTAACCTTTGATGCGTTGGATGAATTGAGGAATAATGACCAGGGCAAGAGTTTTTATGCTTTCTGGATGTTCCTGATGAATGATGAGAAGCAGGAAGAGCTGAACCAGCTAACTGATGCGGTATACCGGGTATTGGAAATGCACCAGGTGACTACAGAGCATCAAAGTCTACGCAAGCTGAAGACGCGCTTGCACTACGCCGCCAAAAAGGTATTGGATACCAATGAGCTGCTGGGGTATAAGCTTAGTCGCATTGTAGCGGAAAAGGAACAGGCTGACCGGAGGGCTTTGAAGGAAACCCTGCAGCAGGTATTCCAGGTGGCCATTCAGCGGCTGGAAAAGCCGGTAACCGAAAGGGCTTTCTATATTACGGTAGATGAAAGGCCGGATATCAAAATGCCGCTGGAAAGGAAGCCGGGAGAAAAGCCTGTGGAGAGTAAGTTTGATGCTACGCCGAAGGAAGCCACGCTGCAACTGGATGCGGCGGCAGCACTGAATGGACTGTATGGGGATGAAATGATCGATAAAGGTTTATTGCTGAAGAATATACAGAGCCTGCTCAACAAGCAAACGCAGGTAAGCCTGAAGCAAGTGGTGGAAGCCTATCCTTTGAAGAAAGGGCTGGCCGAGTTGCTGGCTTATATTACGTTGATACAGCAGTATGAAAAACATGCGGTGAGTGAAGCCGCAACAGAAGACATACTGTTCGACGCACTGCAAAAGAAGCATTTACGTTTACCGCAAATTATATTCAATAAATGAGTGTGACATTGTTGCCATACGCAAAAGCCATTGTGCAATTGCTCCGAGGCCCGGTATACTTTGATGACCAGGAGTATTGGAACCAGTTGCTAAAATACCAGGTGGAGATCACTCAGCATTTTAGCGGGCTGGGGTTGGATACGGTGATCCAAAAAGAAGACGGGTACGCTTTTATACGGCAGACGGAGCTGGATGACCGAGGCACCACAATTGGCCTGATCAGCAGGAGGCCATTGACCTATGAGGTAAGCTTATTGTGTGTGTTGCTGCGCAAATTGCTCGATGATTTTGAGATCAGTAATACGGAGAATAAACGTTTTTACCTGAAGCGCAAACAGCTACGCGCCGAGCTGGAAACCTTCTTCAAGGAGAAGAGTAATAAGGTAAAACTATTGAAAGACCTGGATAGTTATATTAACCAGGTGTTGGACCTGGGTTATATTAAGGTAACGGAAAGTGATGAGCAATACCGGGATGAAGACACGTTTGAGGTGCGCACGATCATTAAGGCGCGGTTCAGCAATGATGTATGCCTGGATTTTCTAAATCAACTGAAAGAAGATGTTAAGCCTGTTTAGTACAGATAGCAGTAAGGCTGGTTTTCGTTTACATAAGATGCAGTTGTACAACTGGGGTACTTTTGATGGCTCCATTTATACGATCAATCCGGAAAGTGAGAACAGCTTATTAACGGGGGCGAATGGTAGTGGTAAAACGACGCTGGTGCATGCCATGCTGACGTTACTGGCGGCAGAGCGGCGGATGCGTTCTTTTAACCAGAGTGCAGAAGGGAAGACGAAGAATGAGCGGAGTGAGGAAAGTTATGTACTGGGTGAATATGGTGAAGAGACGGATAGTGATACGGGTATACAAACTGCCCAGCGGTTGCGCAATGACAAAACGAAGACGTATTCCATTGTACTGGGCACCTTCAAAAATGAGGACCGCTTTGTAACCCTGGTGCAATGCCGCTGGTTCAGCGGGGCGGAGTTGAAAAAGAGTTTTATTATCGCGCATGCCGAGTTGAATATACAGGAACATTTCAGGCATTTTGATGCGCAAGGGAATTGGAAGAAGGTATTGCGGCAGCAGTTTCCCAAGCGGGGCAGCAAGGACTTGATCGAGTTCTTTGATGGCCCCAAGGAGTATGGCCAGAAGGTGCGTCATTATTTTGGGATGCGGAGTGAGAAGGCGCAGATGCTGTTTAACCAAACGATCAGTTTGAAGATACTGGGTAGCCTGGACGATTTTATCCGCAACCAGATGCTGGAAGAGAATGATATGGAGCAGGAGTTCATTAACCTGAAGGAACAATTCAAAACGCTGAGTGATACGCATACAGCGATTGAGAAAACGGTTAAGCAAATTGAGCTGTTGCAACCAGTACAGGTACTGCACCTGAAAGAACAGGAGTTAAAGAAGCAATCTGATTATTACGAGAACCTGCAACAAATACAACCTTATTATTTTGCGGCCCTGGAGGGTAAGCTGCTGACAGATGTAATAGAAGAAGCCAATCAGCAGTTAGGCACGGCCAAAAAGAAAAACAGGAGCTGGAAAACCATATTGCCGGAACGGATGAGCGGGAGCGGAAGATTGACAGTGATATCCGCAATAGTGATATGGGCCGGCAGATAGCCGATATGGAAAGAGAGCTGCGCTTGTTGGAAGTAAAGAAGGTACAACAGCAGGAGCAAAGTGACGCGCTCAATGAATGGCTGCGCACGGCAGGGTTTGGCGTCAACCCTTCCAAGCTGGAACTGGAAAGATATAAGGAGAAGGCTGGGCAGCAACAGTCTTCCTTAGACAATGAGCTGGCCATTGCCCGGCGAAAATTGTACAGTTCGGAAGATGTGTTGGCGGTGCAGCAACGGGAGTATGATCAGCTGGACAGGAGATCGCCTTATTGCGACAGCAGAAGAATAACATTACGGGCCGGGTAGCTCAGATCCGGGCCGAGATATTGAGCATTGTGGGGCATCGGCTAATGAGATCCCCTTTATTGGGGAGCTGATACAAGTGTTACCCGAAGAAAGTAAGTGGGAGCCTGCGCTTGAAAATCTATTGCATGGCTTTGCCTTGCGCATGATCATTCCTACCAAGTATTACCAGCAGGCTACCAGCTTCATTAATGACAATGACCTGCGGGGCCGTATCGTATACCACCATTACCACAAAGATGAGGGGCTGGGCCGTATGATGAAAGCGGACCGGGATAGTATCCTACACAAACTGGAAATAAAGGAAGACTCGCCCTACGGCAATTGGGTGTATGAGCAATTGTTACAATCTTATAATTATGCGGCCGTACAGAATGTAAAGCAACTGCAGCAATATGACCGGGCCATCACCATGCAGGGACTTACGAAGAACAAGCACCGGCATGAGAAGAATGATAGTCCGGATGCCAAACGGCGCCAGCAATATGTACTGGGATGGGATAATATGGCCAAGATCAAATCGCTGGTGAAGGATCTAGCTGACCTGGAAAAACGATAGACGAAACGAAGCGACAGGGGAAAAAGCTGGAAGGTCACATCAGGGAGCTGGAGCAGAAGCAAGGGGTGTTACGACAAATTATCAGTATCAAGGAGTTTGAAGTCATCGACTGGAAAAGTACCAGCAATACTATACAGCAGCAAACCAAGCAACTGCAGGATTTGCAGAAAGGGAATAAAACGCTGGATGCTTTGCGTAAGCAACAATCTTTATTGCGGGAAGAGTTGCGGCAATTGAAGCAGGAAAATGAAGCGCTGGCCGAGAAAATGGGAGGCTTAAAGAATAAGGTGGAAGCCTGGAACCTGGCGGTGCAAAGGTCGGAAGACATTCAGCGGCGCTATGGAGCTTCGGATGTACAAGCTCACCTGCCCTTGATAGAAAGCTATGTAAAAGAAGAAATTGATTATACGATTGATCTGGATGTATTGGAGAAAGTGCAGAACCAGATCCGGACAGCTATTCGCAATAAGGCCAGGGTATATACGGATGATGTGCAAAATACCACCCGCCAATTGGAACAGGCGATGCGTAAGTTCAAGAATCCTGACGATGCCAGTTTGCACCAACAGTTTCCTGACTGGAAGAACAGCACGTTTACCCTGAGTGACAGTGCCGAGTTTGTAGGGGAGTATATTGTACTGCTGCGCAAACTGCAACAGGAAGAACTGAAGGAGCAGCAACAGCGGTTTAAGAAGTACCTGAATGAGGAAATGATCAACCGCATGAGTAGCTTCAAGGAAAACCTGGATGCGGAGGCTGCCAGGATCAAGGACAATATTGGCAAGCTGAACCAGGCATTGAAGAATATTACCTACCGGCAAAATCCACAAACCTTTATACAGCTGGACTGCAAGGAAGAATTGAATCAACAGATCAAGGATTTCAAGTACCAGCTCAATAACTGGAAGCCTAACCTGGCAGAGTATCAACGGACACAGGATGACAGCATCCTGGAGAACAGTTTTGTAAAGATCAAAACACTACTGGATGATCTTACCAAACAGGAAAGCTGGCGCCGGGAAGTATTGGATGTGCGTAACTGGCTGAAGTTTACGGCCAAGGAGATCAAAGCGGAAGACAAGCAAACGGTACACCGCAGTTATACGGGCACTGAAAAGCTGAGTGGTGGGGAACAGGCGCAGTTAACGTATACCATTCTGGGTTCGGCCATTGCCCACCAGTTTGGTATTCATAGTGATGGGTATGAGACGCGTTCTTTCCGGTTTATTTGTGTGGATGAGGCATTCAGCCGGCAGGATGAGGAAAAAGCGCGTTACCTGATGGACCTGTGCCGGCAGTTGCACCTGCAGTTGATGGTGGTATCGCCTGCCAAAGCCGATGAGGTGAAAATTGTAGAACCTTATATTTCCAAAGTGCATTTTGTGTACCGGCGTAATCACCGGGACAGTGTGGTGTACGATATGAGTATTATGCAGTTCCAGGAAAACAGGTCGAAGTTTTTGAGCAAAAAGAAAGTGGAGGCATAGGAGGTAAGCGGTGAGACGCCAACAGTGATTTGTCACTTCAGACCAAGAATATAACAGTTTGTACAGGCTGACAGGCTTGTATTTGTCTTAAGCATTATCTTGGTATTACACCCGGCATCCCGCTTATCTTAAAAACTTCGCTGTTATGAAAACAGTTATTGCATTAAGCATTGCCTTGCTGGTTGTATTCACTGGCCCATCCGCTTTTTCCCAACAGACCGATACGGTACTGCTTACACCCGGGCACCGGCTATTAAAAGGCAAGCCCCTGAATGAGGGAGCTACGGCATTTATTTTCTTACTCACCAAAAACGGACAGCAACAAAAAGTAGGCGGCCTTAAAGAGGAATTGCGCATTGTAACGCATGGGGAGAGAAAAGCTATCTGCGGGTGTGCCAGATAAACTTTGGCACCAATAACATCCTCGATAGTGGTCTTGCGGAGTTCAAATCCTTACAGCCTATTTATCACCGATCGTACCAAAGCAATAAGGTGATGCGGTTTGACTTTACGGATGCCCTGGTGTCGGGCAGCATTACCTATAAGGATTCTGCAAATCAGCGTATGGAACCTGTACGGCATACCACCACAGGGCCTTTGTTCGATTCTTACTATGAGGATATCATTGCCAGGCGCCTTGCCTTTAAAAAGGGGCTTGCTTTTAAGTTCTCCGAATACATTTATGAAAGGGGTGGCCAGGTTTGGGCAACGGGTGAAGTGGTGGGACTGCAATTGAAACAGGAAGGAAAGGGGCGCTCCGTAAAAGCCTGGGAAATCAGGTTTTATGAAAAAAATCCCACAGGCTCAACGGTGCGGGAAACCACTTACTTAATTGATGCCAGGGACCGGCATATTATTTCACGGGAATACAAAATGGGAGCTACCATTTTGCTTATGCAGGTGGATGTCTAAGCTCTCACTTACCCAACTTCCTGCTCATCGGCAAAGGAAGCATCCATGATATCATCCAGCATATTGGCCGATTCCTCTTTGGGCAGTTCCTGTACATTACGCAACTTCTTTTCAATAGCGCGTGAGCGTACGCCGGCCTGCTCGATCACATTGCTGGCTTCCTGCAGTTTCTTTTGTGTTTTTCCAGGATGCCGCCAAAGTTGCCAAACTCTGTTTTCACAGCGCCCAGCAATTGCCATACTTCACTGGAACGTTTTTCAATAGCCAGTGTGCGGAAGCCCATCTGGAAGCTATTCAACAGGGCCGATAAAGTTGTGGGGCCGGTAATAATGATCTTATAATCTCTTCGCAGTGTCTCAAACAAGCCGGGCATGCGCAATACTTCAGCATAAAGGCTCTCAAAGGGAAGGAACAGGATAGCAAAGTCGGTGGTATTGGGCGGGTCGATGTATTTGGAGGAGATATCGAAAGCGCATTTCCGGATTCCTTTGATAAAGCTCTTGCGAAACTCCTCTACCAGTTCGGGAGCCGCTTTGTCATAAGCATCCATCAGCAGCTCAAAGTCTTCTTTGGGAAATTTGGAGTCGACGGGTAACCATATATGTTTGTCCCTGCCATCCCTGCCCGGCAATTTAACGGCAAACTCCACCAGGGCATTCGACCCTTCCCGGGTTCTTACATTCTTTCCGTACTGCTCAGGCGTAAGGATTTCGTCGAGGATACTTTCTAATTGGTATTCGCCCAGGATACCACGGGATTTTACATTGGTTAGTACGCGTTTAAGATCGCCCACACCGGTAGCCAGCTGCTGCATATCACCCAGGCCTTTGTGTACAGCTTCCAGGCGTTCACTCACCTGTTTAAAGGATTCACCCAGGCGGCTTTCAAGGGTTTTCTGCAATTTCTCATCTACTGTTGCCCGCATCTCTTCCAGTTTCTTTTCATTACCTGTTTGCATATCGGCGATCTTCTTTTCCAATGTTTCTCTCAACTGGTCAAGCCGTTGGGTTGTGGTGGTATTTTGTTCAGTCTGTTTGTTCAGCAGTGCCAGGAAATTTTCTTTCTGGGAAGTGTTGAATTCACCCAGGGATTTAGAGAAGGCTTCCAGTTGTTCTTTCTGGCGGGTGGCATTATCTTTCATGGCAATGCTCAATTGTTCGCCAAAGCGTTGCAGGCTTTGGTCAATTCTTCCCGGGCGTCGCGGTTGGTCGTACTGGCTTCTACCCTATTGACGCTGATCTCGGTTTTTACGGCCGCTTCTATGCGGCCCACTTCACCAGCAAGGGTTGTCATATTAAAGCGGATATCAGCCAGCTGACTATTTTCATTTTTGCCAGCCATCTTCACGAGGATCGCTACTACGACAAGCAGCAGTAGGAGGGCTGCCGCCAGCAGCATATACAGAATAGTCATGGGTTAGTAATTTAGTTTGGATACTACGATATTACGTTTTTTTCGCGGCAGGGGATGTAATTTTTATAACCGCGATGTGCGTAACTCCTATCCTACCCGGTGCAATATTATTGGCCCGGATTCAAAAATCATTCCGGTTTCCCGTAGCCCTGGTGAAGAAATACCTTAAAACGGGTATCTGGCAGATGAGGATATTATTGAGGGATTCCTAACAGGATAGAGCAATTGTTTTTAAATCTTTTTCAATATCTGTTTTGCCAATTGATTTGTTTTCTTATTTTTGTAGCATGATTCGCAACAATACATATCTACTGTCTTTATCACTCAGTTGCTATAGTAGCAACCTGAAGGGCAGTTACATGTATGCGTATCAAATACTTAGCCAATAAGATACACTTTATAAATGCATGAAAAGCCCTTCAGGTCCAGTACTTGAAGGGTTTTTTGTTTTTATCCTTTGGGATATCCGGTTGTGGTAGTATAGCGCTACTCAATATACCGGATAACCGAAGTGGGGATGTTTTGTCCAGTCAGCCCTTTAGCCCAACGGAAGAGGCGCCTGTTTTAGAAACAGATCAGTGTGGGTTCGAATCCCACAGGGGCTACACGTAAAATGTGAATCGGCAGTCTTGATTCGGCAGTCGGCAGTCGTTTACTTTGGTTGATATGTAAAATTCAAGTCGTATAGTCCAACTGGAAGAGACAACAGATTTAAAACCTGTACAGTCCGGGTTCAAATCCCGGCACGACTACTCAAGAGCAAGTACCCAATGCTGGCAGCGGGGTTGGTCTGCAAAACCAATTCAACAGGGGTTCGATTCCCTTCTTGCTCTCACGGGAAGGTTAGCATAATTGGTAATGCAGCAGTCTTGAAAACTGCCGTACGTGTAATGCGTTTGCAGGTTCGAGTCCTGCACCTTCCGCTTGTTCATTAATACACAGTTTGTGTAGGATGGGATTTAAAAATACGGAGAGCAGGCAGATATTGGTTTGCTGCGGCATCCTGCTAAGATGTTCCATGCCGAAAGGTGTGGTGAAGGTTCGATCCCTTCGTTCTCCGCCAGTTAAATTTATTCCAGGGGCGTCGGTAACGATGGAGGCGTTACGACAGACTGTAAATCTGTTACATTAGAAACACAGAGCGTTCGAATCGCTCACGCCCCACAAAACTTTAGGCATCTCATGGCCGTTGGGTCAACCATTTTGATCTTGGTTGTTTAAATCAATTTGGTCTATGATTGATTTTATTGTATTCAACTGTTCTACTGCTGTAGCTGTTGATTCTGTAATACAAAACCCAACGACATTATAATTTGCTTTGATTTTTCTTATAAGTTCAGCAACGTCCGCCACTGAAGAACCATTGTTTGTCGGAAACATTGAAAACTCATATTCGGACTTATCCAAAACGTCTAAGTCAAGATGAATGTAAACGTTTTTAAAACGCTTCATTTTATCTTGAATGTGTTCAAATTGACATTCTGCAATGGTTGTAATATTCTGTTGTATGATATATTCCCTTTCAGGCTCATCTAAGTCCCTCAATCCAACAAAACATATTTGTTGTGGGTTCAGTCTTGAAAACAGTAAGCCAATAAATTCCGGGTTTCCCTCTCCCAATAGCATTCGTAATGGCATTCCATGAAATGTTTTGCTTGGGAGCTTTCCGAGTATTCAGATCTGCGTGTGCATCTATATAAATGACACCTATATCTTCCTGGTATATCTTATTTAGATAGGAAATAGGTATGACCTCAATTCCACAGTCGCCTCCAATAACTGATAATTTATCCAGTTTACTGTTACTAATTATTTCTTTGAAAAGCTTTGTCTGTTCAAGTATTGGTTCAAAGCACTTAATGTTGTTGATTGTTGTTAAAGGCTTGGTTGAAAGTGGGATAATAGTGGTCTCACTATCCTTGAAATAAGAAATGAAAGTCTCAGCTCCTACTTTTAAATCATCCGTGAAACCTGAACCTTGCCACTGTGGATTAATGAAAATCATAATTCTATTATTTAGTGTTTTATATAATCAGTGAAAGTGCTTAACAGGCTCTCTAAATGTACTACCAATATTGTATTTCCGCTATTTTACGTTTCTTTTGACAGGCGCCATTTATACAAATTATTATTTTCAAGCTGCCCAGCCAAATATTTAAAGTTATCATAGGGTCAAGAAAACTTGTTATCCGGCAATGCAACATGCGCTATATTTACAAATACTCCTAACAGATGCTGCTTATGAAAAAAGGAACCTTATTGCTTTGCCTATTGACCGCTATCTATTGTCAGGCTCAGGTAAAAACCGGAACCTTAGTTTGGAAGTATCCTACCCAAAACAAGATCGCAACCACTCCCTTTGTAGACAGTGCACATATTTATTACGGCAATGATGACGGAAATTTTTACTGTCATGCCATCAGCGATGGGCGCTTGTTGTGGAAGTACGCTGCAGGCAAACCCATCAGGTCGTCGGCTACGGTAGCGGAAGGCAAGGTGTATTTTGGCTGTGAGGACGGGCAGGTGTATGCCCTGCATGCACACACAGGGGCTTTACAATGGAAGTTTGCCACGAAGGGAGAGCGCAATTATGACTTGTGGGATTATTACCGGTCATCGCCTGTAGCCCATAAAGGCCGGGTGATCATTGGCAGTGGTGATGGCAATGTATATGCTATTGATGCGAAAAATGGCCAGGAGCTTTGGCATTTTACAACAGGGGTATTGTCCATGCCGACCCGGTAGTAAGTAATGATACGGTTTTTATCGGCAGTTTTGATGGCTATTTCTATGCCTTGCACAGCACAACAGGAGCGCTGCTCTGGAAGTTCAAAACCATTGGCGACCGGAATTTCCCCAAGGGGGAGGTGCAGAAAGCAGCGCTGGTAACCAAGGAGGCTGTTTACTTTGGCAGCCGGGACTATAATATTTATGCGCTGAATAGATCTACAGGTATTGGCCTTTGGAATATGAAAGAACAGGGCAGCTGGATCATTTCCACTCCACTGGAAAAGAATGGCAAGCTGTTTTTCGGTACTTCGGATTCTCATGCCTTTTATTCCCTCAATAGCTTTTATGGTGAATTGCAATGGAAAGCGCCACTGCCCTTACGTACTTACAATACACCGGTAGCTTATGACACGCTCATCTTAGCAGGCTGCTTTGATGGATCCCTCTATGGATTTGGAGAAAAGAAAGGGCAGGTGGCCTGGAAGTTCCAGACTGATGGCAGCAAAAGGAACTACAGTACTGTGTACAATGAAACAGGCCATTTCAGAAAGGACTTCACCATGTATGGCAATGATCCGGTGACGCTGGCCTCTGAGCAAAAGATCATGAGCCTGGGCAGCATTTTGTCGACCCCTGTGATCAGGGCTGGTGTAGCGTATTTTGGAAGTGCTGATGGGCATTTGTATGCGGTCAGCATCAATTAGAAGTGATCTTCCCGGTCTCTTTTACGGCATCTCTTACCAGCTTCCGGGCGAGGGTATCGGCCTGGATATTGTATTGGTTGTGTTCGTTTACTTTCTGGTGTGCTTTTATTTTAACAAATTCCAGTTCGAAAGACAAGGACTGTTGCAGTAGTTGTTTTACCAATGTAGCATTGGGCAGTGGCGCTCCTTTTTGATTGCAGTAATCAAATCTTATTAATTTTTCCCGACGGGCTATCAGGCCCACCACATACTGACTGTCGGAAATAATCTTTATGTTGTTGATGGCGGTATATTGGTCATTTACATATTCGATGGCCTTGATAACAGCGGTTAACTCCATGGCATTGTTGGTAGTAGTGCTGGCTGTTCCGCTGAGCAGGTGCTTTTCTGTTCCTACCAATACAATGGCTACCCAGGCGCCTATTTTGGCCAGGGTGTGACAACTACCATCTGTATATATCTCGGCAATACTGATCATCGGCTATGGGGTGGAAAGTTCTGTTAAGTCTGCCTTATTTATGAGCATTAAAAAGCCCGCCTTTACAAGCGGGCTACTATAATAAGTTGAATATAGATTGACTATGCTTCTTTCAATAATTTCATGAAAAGTGCGGCCTGCTCCTTGGTTTTAATAACCTGGTGCAGGGAAGAACTGGGCGCCAATTTAACTTCGGCTTTTTTGCCTGTTCCCTTAGCCTTTTGGTAAGGGCGGCCAACTTACGTTCTATTGTCTTGTTCATGTTCCCCAAATTTACGGTGTTTTTTTGAATTTAGAAACCCTGCTGCACGCTCCTATTTCAAGTTGAAAATGAAATAGTTATACATGTGATCCTGAGAAATCAGGGCGCCTTTCTCTATCCGGAAAGGGTAAGGCATGATGTCTTCAAAATCAAACGGGTTATCATACTGGGTTTTACCAAAGCGGGTAATGCGCACAAAGTACTTAACGCCAAACATGCGGAAGTGTTGGTTGAGGTAAGGAAAATTCCTTTGAGGGCCCGGTAATAAAAGTAGGCCCGCGCATTGTTTGAGCCGTCGATACCCAGGTAATGGCCAGGGTTGGTCTTTAAATAAGCCAGGGCAGAAAAGAGAATGGTAGAGAAGACTTTGGAATAATCGGAATGGGTCAACTCGGCCTTGTCGTCAATTTTGCCTTTGGCGTTCTGCGGCCCGAAGGAGAGGTTGTATACATTGGGCAACAGGGCATGTGACTGGTTGCTGATCTTGACGATTAACGGCAGGGCCTGGCCGTTGTTGAGTTTGGTATTGAAGGTACTCACCTTCAGGTCGTGGGAAATATTATCTATTTCGTACAGGTTATTGAAATCTATCTTTAAAGAGGCAGCCATTTATGGATGTATTTGGGTAAGGTAATGGTATCTGCAAAATATACATATATGGGGAACTTTTTATACTTCGGAGGTTTATTTAACTTACTGGCAGTTTTACTATTTTCCATTCAAATTATTACCCCTTGCACCTAACGGAAGAACAGGTATTGGCCTTGGCACCGGATGAACCGTCGAAGAAATCGGGGAAGGACCTTTGCAATCCCGCCAAATGGGTGAGCAAGGGGGCCAGCGAAACAGCACTCTGGGGCGAATGCCAGGGCAGTGGCAGCAAGCCTTACCAAACGCAGGTTGACCTGTTGAATATTGCCTTTAAGTGTTCCTGCCCCAGTAGAAAATTTCCTTGTAAACATGGTATCGGGTTGTTGTTGTTGCATGCACGGCATGGAGGCAGCTTTACTGTGGGTGAGCCGCCTGGCTGGGTTACAGAATGGCTGAGCAAGCGGATTGAAAAACAGGAGAAGCAGGCAGAGAAGAAAGACAAGCCGGTAGATGAGGCAGCGCAAGCAAAACGCCAACAGGCCAGGCAACAAAAAGTAGAGGATGGTGTGCAGGACTTGTTGTTGTGGATCAAAGATATTATCCGGAATGGGTTGGTAAATGTGCCGGAGAAGGAAGCTGTCTATTTTGAAAATATGTCGAAGCGGATGGTGGATGCGCAGGCGCCGGGCCTGGCCAATATGGTGAAAGGTCTGGGTGAAGTGAACTTTTATCAGGAGGGCTGGCAAACTGCCTTCCTGGACCAAATAGTACGCATTTACCTGGTATTAAGCGGCTTTATGCAGAGTGAGCAGCTTGGTGAGGGGTTGCAGCAAGATATTCGCCAGGCAATCGGTTTTACACAAAATCAGGAAGCGCTGAAAGAGCAACCAGGGATTACTGATACCTGGCTGATCATGGGCAAGCAAACATCGGAAGAAGACAATCTTGCGGTAGAACGAAACTGGCTATATGGCATTCATAGCAAGATGTATGCTTTGGTACTTCAGTTTTTGCGCGGGGCAAAGTATTACTTCTTTGCCATTGACCCCGGGCCTTTTCATCGAAGCGGAACTGGTGTACTATCCTTCTGTGATCCCGTTGCGGGCAATCATCAAAAAGCAAATCAATTCCAACGGTACAGCGGCCTTCAAGGGGTTTGAACATTGGGAGCAGGTAACGGAAGCTGAAACCAGCTTCAGCAGCCAGGTGCCCTTCAGGAATGAGCGGCCTTATATTATTGAACAACTGCGGCCGGTACTGTATAACCAGCAATGGTGGCTGCAGGATACAGCGCAGGCACTGATGCCGGTGAGTACAGGATTCAAGAATATATGGAAGTTATTGTCGCTAAGCGGGGGCGAGGCATTGAATATGGCGGTAATTGGTAAAGAAAAAACATTTACCCCTATTGGGGTATGGCATCATAATGAGTATAAACTTTTATAAGGTAGTATGGACCTGTGGCAAGAAATATTGAATACGGCGTTGTTGGGAACAGACAAACGTATGGCCTCTACAGAAGGGCTGCCCACTGATCTGCAAGGGGTGGCAGGGCTGATCGTGGAAGGCAAGGCTTCTGATAAAGAAGAGCAGTTTTACAACTGGCTGCACTGGCATTTAATTACCGGCAATGCGGCGTACTGGCCTTAAAAAAGAAACGATGGGAATAGATCTGGCCGGGGAGGAGGAAAGGGCATATTGTTCTCCGGCTTCCATGCAGGTATTGAAAGATATCCTGGATGCGGAAAACATTCCTTTACTCACCTTGTGGTTAGAAAAATGCAGGGAGCGGGAACTATTGATCCAACCAGATTTGTTACCCGTAGTTCTGTCGCTGGGTAGGCCATATAAAAACTGCAACCGCTGTTGGGAGCTTGCTGTGGCAAACGGGGAGCCTGGCTCATGCAATTTAACCCGGACTGGAATTTCTCTACCAGTACGACGCATGAAGAAATATGGCAAACGGGGACGCTGGAGCAAAGGAAATCTGTATTACAGGAGGTACGGGCAGTAAACGCGCTCCAGGCACGCGAATGGCTGCAGACCACCTGGGCGCAAGAGGACGCCAATACGAAAACGGAATTGCTGGGCATATTATCCAATAATATTGGCGAAGCAGATATGGCTTTCCTGGAAAGCCTATCAACCGAAAAAGCAAGAAGGTGAAAGAGCTGGCGGTACGGCTACTGAAACAAATACCCGGTTCGGCCATTGTGCAGCAATATCAAAGGATCATGGAGCAGGCAGTCACCTTACAAACAGAAAAGGGGCTACTGGGTTTATCGAAAAGGTCCTCGCTGGAGATTCAATTACCAGCCGTCCTGGATGAAGGCATCTTTAAAACAGGCATTGATAAGTTAAGTAATACCCATGCTTTTACGGACGATGAATTCATCATTTATCAGTTGACGCAGGTAACACCGCTTTCGTTCTGGGAACAACAGCTAGGCAAGGAGCCGGAGGGGGTGATTGAATTGCTGCAAAAGGACAAAACGGCCAAAAGTTACTGCCTGCCCTGGTTGATGCGTTGGTATTAAGAGCAGATAAACGCTGGGCATTGGCCTTTATGCAACAAAGTGATACGTTTTACCTGGACATCCTTCCCTTATTGCCGGTGGACAAACAAGAGTTTTACAGTCAGCAGTTCTTTAGTCAGCATGCCGACAGCATTATCAACTATGCGGTACAACGGACAGATGAATGGAGCCTGGCTTTTACAGAACTGGTAATACAGCATACTGTAAAAATCCCTATCAATACAACCGGCAATTCTATCATGAGCATATAGAACGGATCCCGGCAATCGTTGGCAGGGAGCTGCACAAATATGCCCCTTCAACAGAAAGTTATAAATCGATATGGAGCAATATAAGCGCCTACCTGGTAAAACTGGTGGGATTAAAAACACAATTATTTCAATCTTTTAACGCCATAAAATAATATCATGTCAGTCATTTTACGCCAGCATGCCGAAGAACTGTTTGCCCAGGAACTGGAGGAGCTACAAAAACAGGACGGTGGCAAGCGCCCTTCCAACTGGAAACTCACGCCTGCTTCGGTAGTTATCTACCTGATGGGCGGAAAACTTAAGAACGGCTTTGAAGTATCGCCCAAATACATTGGCAATAAAAGGCTGATGGAAATTGCCGTGGCTACGCTCACCACCGACAGGGCTTTGCTACTGTATGGCTTGCCAGGTACCGCCAAAAGCTGGGTAAGTGAGCACCTGGCAGCAGGCATTAGTGGCACCTCGGCCATGATCATCCAGGGAACGGCGGGTACTGGAGAAGAAGCCATCCGGTATGGCTGGAATTATGCACGATTGCTGGCGGAAGGGCCTTCGGAGAAAGCATTGGTAGAAACGCCCATGATGCGGGGCATGAAAGATGGAAAGATCGTACGTATTGAAGAGCTTACCCGTATTGGGGCCGATGTGCAGGATACCTTGATCACGATACTCTCTGAAAAACGTTGCCGGTACCAGAACTCAATACAGCAGTGCAGGCAGTAAAGGGATTCAATGTGATCGCTACGGCCAATAACCGCGACAAAGGGGTAAATGAATTGTCCAGCGCATTGAAGCGCCGTTTTAATACGGTGATCCTGCCTGTGCCGGATTCGATTGAAGAGGAAATTGACATTGTACGCCGCCGGGTAGAAAGTTTTGAAAAGGTGATGGAGCTGCCCGCTGAGCCGCCAGCCTTGCAGGAGATCAGGCGGATCGTAACGATCTTCCGGGAATTGCGGAATGGGGTAACGTTGGATGGCAAAACAAAGATCAAGGTACCCAGTGGTACTCTGAGTACAGCGGAAGCGATTTCTGTTGTAAATAGTGGGCTATCGATGGCTGCCTATTTTGGCGATGGACAATTGAAAGCGGCTGACCTGGCAGCAGGGATCATTGGCTCGGTAATAAAAGATCCGGTGCAGGATAAGCTGGTGTGGCAAGAGTACCTGGAAACGGTGGTGAAACCACGGGATGAGTGGAAGGATATTTATAGGGCGTGTAGGGAACTTTAATTTGAGGATTTGAAAATGTGATGATGTGGTAATGCGTTGACGAAGTGGGTGACGAGGGCGTGTTTGCTTCGATAGCTTTTGCGATTAGTCAATTTTGAATCGCATGCCTCGTTGGGAATGTTCAATTGAAATACAGGCAACCTTATTATTGATAATTAATTATGGCAATCCATATACTTGGGATACGGCATCATGGTCCGGGATCGGCGCGGAATGTAAAAGCCTTCCTGGAGGAAGTGAAGCCAGATATTGTGCTGGTGGAAGGTCCGCCGGAAGCGGATGGTTTATTGGAATGGGCCGACCACCCCGCGCTCAAGCCCCTGTAGCGATGTTGGTATACCAGCCGGATGATGCACAGCAGGCTTCTTTCTATCCCTTTGCAACATTTTCTCCGGAATGGCAGGCCATCCAATATGCACGGGCGCAAAAGATCCATGTACGTTTTATGGATTTGCCAGCCGCACACCAGTTTGCACTGGATAAAGAAAAGGCGGCGGGGGCAGGAAGTGAAACAGCCCTGGATGAAGAAGGGCAAAAAGCCAGTGATAGCTTGTCGGATATTAATGTGCCGGTGGAGGAAGAGGGGCCGGCAGTTATGCTCAAAAAAGGACCCGATCAGTTACCTGGCGGAAGCAGCAGGCTTTGCTGATGGAGAAAAATGGTGGGAACACATGTTTGAGCACAGGCAAAATAGTGAGCAGGTGTTTGAAGCGGTATCGGAAGCGATGCAGGTATTGCGGGAAACGATACCCCGGCAGGAAGATAAGCTGGAGCGGTACCGGGAAGCCTGGATGCGTAAATGTATACGGCAGGCAGAGAAGGAAATGTTCCACACCATTGCGGTGGTTTGTGGCGCCTGGCATGCGCCGGCCTTACAAACAATGCCTTCGCAAAAGGAGGACAATGAATTGTTGAAGGGCTTACCGAAAGTAAAGATCGAATGCACCTGGATACCCTGGACGTATGGCCGGCTAAGTTACAACAGTGGTTATGGGGCGGGGATCAATTCGCCGGGCTGGTATGACCATGTGTGGACGCATCCGGCAGATGATGGTACCCGGTGGATGGCCAAGGTAGCGCAATTGTTCAGGAAGGAGCAAATGGATACCTCGGTAGCGCATGTGATCGAAGCGATACGGCTGGCTGAATCGCTGGCATCGCTGCGCAATTTATCGAAAGCAGGGCTGGAAGAATTGAATGAAGCGACCTGGAGTGTGTTGTGTGGTGGTGAAAGTGTTTTGCTGCAACTGATCCATGATGAACTGATCGTCAGCAACCGGATAGGAGAAGTGCCGGAAGCCATACCCAAGCCGCCTTTGCAATTGGACATTGAAAAACTACAGAAGCGGCTGCGATTGCCAGCCACGGCCGACTGGAAGGATTATACGTTGGACCTTCGTAAAGAGAATGACCTGGAGCGCAGTGTTTTTCTGCACCGGCTGTTGTTACTGGAAATATATTGGGGAAAGCAGCAGGGGGTATCGGGTAAGGGAACCTTTAAGGAATCCTGGCGCTTACAATGGGAGCCTGAATTATCGATCCGTGTGATTGAAAAAGGCAATTGGGGCAATACGGTAGGAGAAGCGGCTGAAAAGTATGCGCTTCAAAAAAGGGCGGGAGGCGGATTCGCTGGCCACGGTTTGCGAACTATTACAAAAGGCCATACCGGCCGAAATACATGGGGCTACGGCAGGATTGATCGATCAGCTCAACAATATGGCCGCAGCCAGCGGCGATGTGATACAGTTGATGGAAGTGATACCGGCGCTGGTGAATGTAACGCGGTATGGCAATGTGCGTAAAACGGATACTGACCTGGTATTGGGTATTGTGGATAGTATGATCACACGGATCTGCGTGAGCCTGCCGGCAGCGACTACGGCTGTGAATGAAGAAGCCGCCCAGCAGTTGCTGGAGCTATTTTTCAAACTGAATGATGCGGTGAGCCTGTTGCAGAACACCAGCATCACAAAGCAATGGCAGGAAGCATTGCAACTAATATCAGCCTCCAACAATAGCGCCCCGGTGATCAGGGGTTATGCTACGCGGCTGCTGACAGATTATAAGATACTGGAAGGAGACAGGCTGATCAGGGCATTCAGTTATGCTATGAGTGCCGCTACCCCACCCGATACGGCAGCCGCCTGGCTGGAAGGCTTCTTAAAAGGCAGTGGAACGATCCTGCTAATTGACCAGGAACTTTGGAACCTGGTGAATAACTGGATAGCTACGATCCCGGCAGATGTGTTTACGCAGGTACTTCCTTTATTGCGCAGAACATTTGCCAACTATTCTCAGCCGGAACGAAGAAAGCTGGGAGAGAAAGTAAAATCGGGCAGTGGCGGTACGCTGGCACCAGTTGTAACAGACAATAGCATTGATCCGGAAAGGGGTAAACGAGGTATTCCTGTAGTGCTGCAATTATTAGGTATCACTCAAACTACAACAGCATGACGAATGAAGAGCATTTGCGTAAATGGCGCCTGATACTGGGTGGACAGCAAAATGATGGGACAGGTTTCTCCCTGCAGCAGCAAGACTTATTGATCGATAAAACGCTGGAAGCGTTGTATGACAATGACCGGAAAGGATCGCTGGGCGCTTCTTCGCCCAATGTGGCGCGGTGGCTGGGTGATATCCGTACGTTCTTTCCATCGAGTGTGGTACAGGTGATGCAGCAGGATGCGATGAAACGGTTGAACCTGACGCAAATGTTGTTTGAGAAGGAGATGCTGGAAAATGTAGAACCCGATGTTCACCTGGTAGCTACGCTGATGTCGCTAAGCCGGGTGATACCCGACAAAACAAAGGATACTGCCCGCCAGGTAGTGGGTAAGGTGGTAGAGGAGTTAATGCGTAAGCTGGCGCAACGGACGCAGCAGGCGATTGTGGGCAGTTTGAACAAAAGCGCCCGCAACCGGAGGCCACGACACAATGAAATTAACTGGCATGCTACGATCCTGAAGAACCTGAAACATTACCAACCTGATCATAAGACGATCATTCCTGAAACAAGGATTGGTTATGGCCGGAAACGGAGCTCGCTGAAGGATGTGGTTTTGTGTCTTGACCAAAGTGGGTCGATGGGTACTTCGGTCGTGTACTCAGGTATTTTTGGCTCTGTGATGGCTTCTATTCCCGCCATCAAAACCAAAATGGTGGTATTTGATACGGCGGTGGCCGACCTTACAGAAGAGCTGACAGACCCGGTGGAGCTGTTGTTTGGTGTGCAACTGGGCGGAGGTACGGATATCAATGCGGCGCTTACTTATTGCAAACAGATCATCACGAAACCACTGGATACGGTGCTGGTGCTCATCACCGACCTGTATGAAGGAGGCAATGAAGCGGATATGCGAAAAAGGGCGGTAGAGCTGGTAGCAGCCGGTGTTCAGGTAATCGTATTGCTGGCGCTCAATGATGAGGGGGCGCCTGCTTATGACCACCAAAATGCTCAATTCCTTTCCAACCTGGGCATTCCTGTATTTGCCTGTTCACCCGATAAATTTCCCGACCTGATGGCTGCTGCACTTAGCAAGCAGGATATCGGTATGTGGGCCGCGAAAGAGGACCTTGTCCTTAAAAAGTAACCGATCCAAGGTATTTAACACAGCCCATTTTCAATGACCTGCCGGGTTACCTGGATAGGCTTTTTCAGGGGTCAAAGACGGACCAAACAGGGACCAAACAGGGACCAAACTCGGACAAAAGAGGGGAGCTGGGCCTGTTTAATCCGTTTTCGTATCTATTTTATTTAAAAAATGATCCGCTAGTATATCGGTCCAAAAACGAATTAAACCTGCCCCTGTCCCGGGAGTACGCCCTATTTTCCGGCTAGTACTGGTTTTTCTGCTTCTTTACTTATGGCTGCTTTGTGAAGGAGTAGCTTTTCGCCAGCTGTATCGAAGGAAACCTCGATCCAACCGTTGTATCTTTTTTTTGGGCTACCCCCACCTGAAGGGCCAGGTATTTGTGGCTTACTTGTTTCCAGGCCCCTTCCCAATAGGGCAGGCTGTTTACAGGCGTATTTTTCAATGCCAATTCTACCAGTGATACGCGGTACCAGTCGTGATCTGGATAGTTGTTAACCGGAATAGTATCTCCCAGGTTAAAGGCGGGAGAGCCGTTGTCCTCATTGATCAATAGGCTACTTTGTTCGTAGGAGCTGGCAAAGAAGAGTGTCTCATCTTCTTTTTCAATGGGATCGCCAATAAACCAGGTGGCAAATCAATATCGGCCAGTTCATCATGGTTAAGATCTATGGATAAACCTTGCTGGTATTTCAGTTCCCGGTTATGCAGGTCGGTATAGATCATTTCGGGCTGCTGCGGGTTGTGGGGTAAGGGAGATTCATCTTTGCTGCACGAGGTCGCCAATGCGGTGACCAGGGCCAATGCATACACTTGTTTCATGGCTATATTTTATGCAAATAACAACCGGTTGAAGGGTGTTCGCTGTACGGGGTGTATAAGGTGGTAAAAGCCCTGTATGAGTTGAGAAGCGGGGTGTATAAGCGGGACGGGGATCAAGGGTTTTATACGCATGAGGAGGGGCTGTCGGCTGGAAATGAAACGGGGGCGGGAAAGCTGAAAACAATCACTGATTGCCATTTTCAGCTTTCCGCCCCGGATTGTCGAAGTACTAATCTTCGACTGAAGTATTTTCTTCCGGTTCCGCTGTGGGCAACGGTACGGGATTCTTGGTTTTATTGGTGAGCAGCAATACGAATTTGGTGGTTAGGGTTACCTCATAGGTATTGTGTTTGAAGAGGTATTTGGTATCATTGTTTTCCAATAATACAGTGGCCAGGTCGCGGGCTAGTTGGATACCACCAATGGTATTGGCAGCTTTACCGTCTTCAAAAATGATGGTGAACTTGTACCCAGCCTTGCGGGCGATGCCCAGCTTTTCAAAATCAATGCGGTTCAGAGGCAGTTCCTGATCTGCATTTATTGACTTTTTCAGCAGGATTTTTATAATAGGCAGGTACTTAGCCCAAACTTGTGTGTACATCTATATCGTTGTTTTTACTTGTTTCGTATGCTTGGCAGGCAGGCGTTTTGGTACGGTAATATGGTGAAAGAATTTTCAAAGATAAAGTGCAGCTACTGCAAAGGTGCGTATAAATACGGTGAAAAACGAATGGAACAGGAGAAATAAATATTTGTAAGTGCGCACAATACAAGATTTTACCTAGTGCAGCGGGGGCCATGGTTTCGTCGGGCAGCCTGATTTCCCCTATAAACGGCGGGAAAATAGCTGTAAAAGGCGGGTTGGGGGTTGTTTATTATTGATTACTAATTATTAGATTATTTCTTGGGGAAGGGGTGCGGCCTGAGGTTTGTTGGTGGATTGGGGTGTTACAAATGCGCCAGGTAGCTCCCAGGCCCCTGGAAAACTATCCCCAATGGACGAAGGGGAGGTGGAAAATAAGGAGGGGCTATATGATTCGCTCGTGCATAGAAGGGATAGGATGGGTTTGGATTGCACTCTATAAAATACTACTTTGTCCTGTATCCCAACCACTATATACTTCAATAGGAACCGACATGGTACGTAGAAGTAAAAACGTATGGAAATGTGGGATACTCACTGAAAACGATGCTATCCTGGGGTATCCCTGCCGGATTGCTCGGTGGGTTACTGGCAGGATGGTTTGTATTATGGATCAGTCGCGCGATATACAACTACTTCCTAGGTAAAGGGAATTGCAGGGTACTGCCTGAGGCAATATCCCTGCTATTGATACAATTCCCTTCTCATTTGCACCAGCACCTTTTCAATGCTGTCTCTGTCTGGCGCATCGGGCAGGGCACTGGTTTGTGCCGCTTTGTCAACTCGCTGCATTAAAATATTGGCCAAAGCCAGCAAATCATCATATTGATGATTGCCAGCTTTAATAGCCAATAGTTCTTCCCTATTGGGCCGCATTACTTGCAGGATACCCGCACTCAATATTTCCTCTGCTACTTGTAGTAACCGGATGGTATGCATCATGTTTTTGGCATCATATCCTTTACCATGATGCACATTGCCAAGGTATCGGTTTTCGTTACGTTTTTCCACCCAGTCCCAGTATTCACGGTATTCCCTGCAGTAGGCAGAATAGCCCTCCTGATTAAAATACAGGTACGCTATTTCTTTTTCACCCCTAGGGATCGAAGACAGTATCACCTCATTGGACAGTTCGCTGTTAATGATGCCCCTGTAACGAAGGGCATCGGTCGCATCATAAAACAGCGCAAACAAACCCTTTGTATGGGGTATGCTGCTCAGTCCACAACGCTTTAGCTCATAATTATTCTCCTGGAGCCAATGTTTCAAGGGCAGAGAGGCAACTCCCTGCAAAATGAAACAAAAATCGGGCACAGACTTCCTTTGCCCTTCCACCGGGTTAACGAACTTCTTTTTGTACCCCTGGCCTTACGCACCTGTGTAAGTGCATACCCGGCAAATGTGTCCTTACACAGCCGGGATGGAAACATGCCAGGACTTAGACGATCCATTATTGGGTGCCGGTACAATATGCAATGTGGAGGTGAGGCCATCAATTCCAGTATATTGGGATTGTTGCGCAACAGTAGTTCTACATAACGTCCCAATTCATAATATACTTCATCGTTTGTTTCATTGCTCACCTGGGGTATGTACTCCAATCCATAAAACTGTTCTTTGGGTAGGTAGTACACCCCCTTTAGATCGGTATCTGATTTTTCTGTATCAAGCCCATAGGCTTTACTGCCGCTGATACATTCCAGCAGCAATAGTCCTTGGTCTTTTATTTCTTCAATAGTCATACTGTTTGATGGTTTTTATAAAGAAATCATCCAGTTTGTCTACAGAAAAATGATCTCTTTCCAATTCCTTCGAATGGAGGTCTATGCCAAACAATTGTTGGGTGATATAGGTGATGAGCCTGGTGCTTATATTGATCACAAAACTTTCAGCCGCTGCAGCCTTAAGCGTGATCAGCCGGCTTACCTCCTTGTGTAAATCGGGCGGCAAAAGTTCCATCAGGGGGCCTATGGTCATTGGAGCAATGGTGTTTCTTTCCAGGCACCATTTGGCTGCCAGCAATGGGCGCAATACATAAAACAGTTTTTTATCCCGATCTCATTGCCGTTTCGCATGCTTTCGAGTGCTCCGTTCGCTATGCCCAGGTAATGATGAATATTAGAGCGGCGGCCAAAATACTGGTTACACAACGCCCACAACTCATCTCTGAATCCTTCTTGTTGCCGGTACACCATGGGCGATTGCAGCCATTCAAAAGGAGTAGTATTTGATTTACCCATTAGTTGCAGGACCTTGCGAATATCCCATCCATAAATATCCAATTCATCATTAATTGGAAAGCTACATTCATACTTCCTATTTAGGACAGAAAGATAATATTTATAGGGACGTACGTAAATAAATCGAACATCATAGTCGCTGTCGGGGAGGGGAATTGCCAGCCCCTGCTTCCCGATTCGCAAGCAAACAATATTTTTATGTTGTGCTCACGTTCTATGGCCTCCAGTTTGTTTATTATAGTTGTTTGCATCAGCTGTTTTTGAAAAGGTCCCGGCTAGTACTAGCAGGGCCTGGTGATTTAATTTATCAGGAGCTTTGTTACGGCTGCCGAATTCAATGCCCATTCTTTGGTGTACACTTCATCAGCTTGGGCCATATCGGCCAGTTCTAAACATTGCGCGTAGGCTTTGGCCTGTAACAATTGTCCAATGCTTATTTTGCTATTCAATTTACGCAAGAGCGTTTCTACATTGTTCGCACTTAGGTTCTGTACAACCTGTCCCTGGAATGGCATCTCCAGCCAAACTATTTCCCGCTTTTGCACATCCAATACCCCGAACAGCAGTCCTTTTGCTAAGCTATTGACAACCCGTACCTGGTGCTGTACGCAGGAAGGGTCATAGGCAACTCCTGTTCGTTCAGAGATCTTCATAGGGTATTTACTGTTCATCCACCCTATTACCAGGTTGGGTGTAATGCTTCCATTGCTATAAGCATTACAGGTGAAGGAAACGTATGCTGCTCCTGCTTTTTCTAAGGCTGGCAGATCGATTTCAATGTATTCTGCTGTTCCGGTCTTATGCGGAATGCTTCTGATATCGCCGCTATGCTTACATCCCGTAGTATGCAACCTGCTAAAAGAACAATAGTCTGTAGTTGATGCATACGCTATCAAACAACTAAGGTCCATATCCAAGTGCTGGGCAGGCAGTCCTGCACCCCATTGCATAAAAAGCCTCAGCTTATCGCCGTCAACGGGAAAACGGGTTCCCATCAAAGCACCAGGCAGGTCCTGGAGGGTATCGCTCCTATCGCCAATAGGTACAGGCATATTGAACAAAGCCGGGTCGATATAGATGGTTTTGTTGGCGTTCCCGATGGAAGCAAACCGTTTTTCAACTGCCAGGGTACAAAGTCTGGCTACTGCCGCATACATGGCCAGGAGCTGTTTTTCATCATACAGGGACAATAACTGGTTGGCCGGAATATTTCTGCTTTTCCCTCCCAAAGGTTTCACCGAACGATGGTTGAACGGATCGAAATAATCTGCGGCATACATTTCCAAGGTGAAAACCAGGCGTGCCGGTACCTTATCGATTATGGCAGCAAAGGCGGCAATGGCATCGTCCTTACCAAACCATAACATATTGGCGAATAGGGAACGTGCAAATAAGCCTGGCCTTTGTTGTAGCAACCTGAACGTACTGACCGCATCATACCGGAGGCGGTATTGATTAACCTGGCCTTGCCAAACGGTATATTCTTCTTTATAGAACAGATCCATCAATTGATGCAATTTTTCAAACCCCTTCCGTTTGCTGTATTCGGCCAGTCGCAATGCTCTAATAAAGCGGACCCAGATACCACGTTTTGCATGCATGGCCTCACCCATTTTACCGATATCCATAGCCAAGTTGTTAAGCCAGGCGGCAACCATTAAACACTCCTTTCGGTTGTATTTTAATTTCAAGCCGTTTTTAGTTGCTATTTTGGCTATAGGGCTGGTATCAAGCGGCTTTCTCAAATGACTATTGTTTTTTGTATGGGCACGGACAATGGTTCCTGGCTCTATTATTTGCAAAAATCCAGTATGCTTGTACCAGAGATAACGCAGGATATCGGCCGGTGAAGTGAATAATGCCTGGGCCTTTTGCGCCTGGCCCTCTTTGATAAACATATCAATGACGGTCATCAACGTTTCCTTCATTCCTATTTTGACTGCAGGCAATGGCCATACAGCCAGCAGGATCTTTAAGCTATCAATCTGTGTAGCATCGAGTGCTGTTTTGGATGAAAGCAGGTCTTCCAGAAACGCTGTAATATCTTTCTCTGTCCAAAGTTCTAATACCTTCTGGTGGCTTCCTTGCTTATAATGCTCTATTTGCGCTACAACAAAGGGGTACCACAAAAGGGCAGCCATTGTAACGATGGAGGGGAAGGTATTATCTGGTATGATATGCCCACAAGGCAAGGAGTGGCCTTTCGATTTAAAAATAGTAGCCCATGCAGTACAAATATGGTCAATGATGGATTCACCGGTAGGATGGTCCCATCCTTTTACCAGGGGCGCCCAATTATTTTTAACTCCCATTACCTGTTGGATGGTGTTCAAAATGCTGGCCTGGAAAGCAGGGCTTGTATTATTCAATGCCTTTAACAAGGATTCGGTAACCCCAAATCCTACTTTGGCCAGGTTGGCCACTAACAGGGCTGTTGTTTCTGTAAGCCCCTTATTAGCCTTGTCGGTTTCGGGAATATAGATGGCCTTTTGGCGAAGGCTGATTGTTAGTAATTGATCCATGATGGTCTGTTTTTATTATCAAAAAGGTAATTGAATAAGTGGATTCATTGACGATGAGTAAGGAGTAACTTATTCTTGACCTGTTTGTGATAACACAAATATGCATGCACTACTACGCAGCCCACTTGCGTAGTAATAAATAATTTAGGATATTTTTATCGCATTGATTTTTAATAATTTAAACTTATACAATAGTAATACACTGTCTTTCTCCGCTTTATTACGCAATTGTATTGCGTAGTTAAATGCAGGCGTATTATTTTTAACAGGGAAAACAAACTTTATGTCGATCAATAAGCTGGCCCTGATACGTTATAAGACCATTGATGAATGTCTTCGGAATAGGTATCGTAAATGGACTTTGGAGGACTTGATTGAAAAGGTTGCTGCTGTGTTGTATGAACAGGAGGGTATTGGATCGGGGGTGAGCAAAAGAACGATACAAGGAGATATTCAGGTAATGCGCAGTGATAAACTTGGATACAATGCCCCCATCACGGTTATTGATAAAAGTATTATGCCTATACGGATGCCGAATACAGTATTTCCCGGGCCCCCATCAATCCTGCTGATGTGGAAAAAATGAAGGAGATTGTAGGTATTCTAAAGCAATTCAACGGGTTCAGTTATTTTGAAGAGATGAGTGAGTTGATTGCCAAGCTGGAGAATAATTTGTATCGAAGTACTCATAAAGGTGGTAACTATATACAATTTGAGAATAACCATTTATTGAAGGGATTGGAACATATTACCCCGCTTTACCAGGCCATACTACATAAGCGGGCGCTATTGATTGACTATAAATCCTTCAAGGCAGCCCATGCACAGCAACACATTTATTTCCCTTACCTGTTGAAGGAATACCGGAACCGCTGGTTCCTGGTAGTAAAACCCAAAAAAGGTAAGCAGTTGCTAAGTCTGGCCCTGGATAGGATCATCGGATTCCAGGAACTTTTAAAAGAGCCTTTTGTAGCGTATGATGGCGTTGATTTTGACCAGTACTTTGCAGATGTACTGGGGGTAACTAAAACAGAGAAAGACAGGACACAGAAAGTAGTGTTGTTTATTGATAAGTACCATGCACCTTATGTGTTGACCAAACCCATACACCAGTCGCAACAGGTATTAAAGGAAGACGAGACAGGTATTATTATTAGTATTCATGTAGTGATCAATTTCGAGCTGGAACGGGAGCTATTGGGATTTGGAGAGTACCTGAAGATATTAGCTCCACAGGTGCTGGCTTCCCGGATCAGTAAAAGGCTACAAAAAGCCAGACAAGTGTACGAATAACACGACCCCATATTGATGTAACCATTATCTTTGGTTGATAAAGCCAAGGCTATAGGAAAGCGGCGATATATGGGGCGGCGTTCAGGAAACGCTGTCCCTTTTTTTATACTTTCAACTTCTCTACCGCCCTTTTATAATCATACTGTTCATCTTCATGCAATCCTTTCAGGGCGGTGTGGACCTTTTCAATTGTGCCTGATACAAGTTGAGCATGGCGGTACTTTTGGCCAGGTTAATACCGGCGTTCTGCAATAGACTACAGAAATGGATCAAGAGCTCTACCTCGGCCAGTTTGCTACCGGTAAACCGGATATGTTTATTGGCAATGCGCAGGGTTTTGCGGATGGTTTTTTTAGCCAGGAAGATCTGGGATGCATTGAGGGCTTCAAAAGCTTCGTCCATTTGCAGTTTCACATTGGTAATGTATGCCGGCAGGTCGTGGGCCTCAAATAGCAGGTAGGTGAGCAGCTCTTTATTCTCCTTCTTGAATTTAGAGAGTCGCAGGCAAAGCTCCACCAGCTGTTTGGCAGGCAGTTGCTGTAGTTCATCTTTGAGTTCGTGTACAGTGGCTGCTTTCATGATTGAGCGAATCTAAAATAAAAATACCGGCTATAACAAATTGCTGTTACAGCCGGCATGGTATGAGTTTCTACAGAAAGGATCAATGCTTAGAAAGGCAGGTCATCATCTCCACCGCTGGGAGGTATGTTCTGGAAAGACTGAACTGGTTCTGAAGCGCCACCGCCTGATTTATTACCTGCTACCACTTTCCAGGCTTTAACGTCAGTGTACCAGCGGCCATTGAACTCGCGGCTTTCTACATCAAATGACACGGTAACCTGTGCACCAGGTGTAACGCCACTCATATCAATTTTATCGCCCCATACAGCAATACATACTTTCTTAGGGTAGGTATCGGCTGTTTCCAGGATGAACTCTTGTTTTTCCACTGACCATTTTTGCCCTGACCCGTTTGCAAGGGCAGCATCTGTAAGATCTTTCCGCTGATATCCATAAGTGATTTTGGGCAAAAGTAAGGAAATGGTCTGTTATATCTTCCTTGGTTTATGCACTTTTATAACTCCATCATTCTCCGGGTTTACCACCAGCAGGCATTGCTGAATGGGACTGTTATACGCCGGTATGAAGGGTACACCTTCGGGGGCATTGCCCAGGATAGTAGTCATATTAAGGAGGCGCGGCAAAAGGCATGGAGGCAACGAGGGGGAGTAGATGCGGGTTGAGAAGCGGGGATAAAAACCCTTAAGGCTGCCGGGACTGCCAATTGGCAGACCTGGCAAGAGGCAAGCAGGAAAAGGGAAGCGCCTAACGAGATACGTGATCTTTGCTACTTGATTAAGCTTTTGTAGCAGCCATGTATTCGGCCAGGGTAATCCGGCCATCGAGCAGGGCACTATACAGCACAGCTTTGTTTGTTTTGGTTTGTTTAATGCGACCAACCAATTCTTTGTCGAAAAATAACTGCTTAATAATTGATTTCATGATGTAAGTATTTATAGTATTAATAAACCTTGTTGTGTACGGGCTTTAGGAGCCTATACCAGCTGTTAGCTATGGGCAGGGATAGATATGGAAAGCATGCAAAGCATTTGTAAGCAAATCATTGTCTGGAGCAGGCAATAGAAAAACCGGCGTATACAGGAAATTGGCTAATGGGAAGCAATGGGCAATTGGGCGTTTTGGCAGCTGGTGTGTTTGGATAATGGGCCAGGAGTTAAATAAAAAAAAATGGTCACCTGTAGAAACAGCTGACCTCTAACGATTGCTTGCCATATGAAAAAACGTAAAAATCTGTTTTATGTAGCAGCCTCTTTGCTGCCTTGCTTAAGCTTTCTGATCTCCTCTTTTCCTTTTTCCTCTTTGCTTACCTATCGTCTCTGTTTCTGATGTAAAAGTAGTGTGGAATTTTTACCTGTGTAAATCAAGTTTTGGGCTATTTAATGATCTCAAAGGTCTTAAAGAAAACACAAAATGCCTGACAGTAAAGGGTTTCAGCGTCATTTTGCCCTCATGCCCAACGATTTTTAGGCCTTAAATATTAATTGATTGTTATGTGTTTTAGTTAACTCCTGCCTTGGGGCCTTTTCATCCTACTGGCCTATTATAATTTCTTTAAATAGTTCCTAATTATATGAATTTTAACAAATTGCAGAAAAATGCCCTTTTAAGGGAGGTAGGAGTTAATTAAATTACAATTAAGTAACATTTAATTAAAACAGCCAAAAATCATCTTATAGTTTTTAATGTCATAAATAGGAACTGGGGGTCAAAGCGCTGATCATCCTCGGGCATATTGTAAATACGTCTTACGATATCCATTCCTTTTACTACCCTGCCAAAGGCTGCATAACCTTGTTTATCGGGGTTATTTTCTCCTCCAAAATCGAATCCGGGTTGATCACCCAGGCAAATAAAGAACTCGGTATTGGCTGACCCAGGCTCCAGGCGGGCCAGAGAAATGACGCCATCCTTGTGCAGGATCTTTGTTTGTTGGGTGGTTTCATGGGGTATGCCAGGTAATTCGGGTCTTTTTGAGCCATATAAGCCGCCCTGGATCAATTCGGCTTTGGGGGCATTGGAAGGCTGGTTATCGGCGTTCAGCACCCGGTAAAAGTTGGCATTTTATAATAGCCTGCCTCGATGTAAGACAAGAAAGCGGCTACTGTTTTGGGGGCCTGGCCGGGGTAAAGTTCAACTTCTATATCACCAATCCGGGTTTCGATCTCTATATGAGGGTTTTTGTTCTTATTGGAAGAACAAGCGGTGATCAATGCGGCTAATGCAATTAAGAGATATTTCGTTTTCATGATAAGCCATTTGCGGAGCTGCAAAATAGGAAAGTTCTGAATTATGTAGCAGGTATGCCCCAGGTGGAAATGCTGCAGACTGTTGTTAATCATAGGAGATATGCCAGGGGCATAGCTTTTGAAGACAGGGAGTATGCGCTACTTATTTGTTGTTACCAGCACTGTTTTATTGTTCGCAGCCTGTACTGATGCTTCCCGGCAAGCCAATGGTATTACCCCTGGAGATGATGAGCTGATTGCCCGCAATATTGGTATTACCAGGGCCAATAGTTATAGCGACTTGTTCATGGACAGTATGGCCATGGAAGGATTTATAGCCGCACAAAAGTTGAATGATACGGTTACTTCGGGCATGCGTAATTTTTACAATGCTCGCAATTACCAATATGCCTGGTTTGCCAGTGACGGGCTTACGGAGCAGGCCTTGGCTTTCCGTAATTTGTACGATTACACGAAAGACAGCGGTACAACGCAAAAAGCACTTGACAGAAAATTGGAGAACCTGATGGCTGAAGATAGCTTGCAGCTTTCGGCCTCGGATGGCGCTATCCTGAAAACGGAGTTCATGCTCACCTGGCGTTACGTAAACTATATATGGGATCATTACAACAGTAAAAATGCCCGCCTGGCTGCCTTGACGCAACTGGTGCCTGCCAGGAAATACCCCGTCAAGGAATTGGCCCAGGCCGAACTGGACAATAAGGAAGCGCCGAATAAGAATTACAAAGCGTTAAAGGAACAATTGGCCCGCTATATGGCCATTGAACAAAAAAGTGGATGGGGCAGCATCCCTTTGCCGCAAAAACAACTCAAAAAGGGAGCTATTGATACTGTTGTGGTATTGATCAAAAAAGAGGCTGCAGGCAACAGGACAACTAGACGCAGAAGACAGCAGCAGCCTATTCAATGATCCATTGGTAGAAGCGGTAAAAAGGGTACAACACGGTTATGGCCTTACAGCGGATGGCCATATCACCCCTGGATTGATCAAAGCGCTTAATGTACCGGTGGAACAGCGCATCGGGCAATTGCTGGTAAACCTGGAGCGCATGCGGTGGATGCCTGCCGAACCCTCGGGTAATCTGATCTGGGTAAATATTCCTGCCTTTACACTATACGTGCAGGATGGTAGTAAGCAGTTGTTTACTATGGATATTGTTGTAGGGAAAGAAGGACATAGTACGGTTATGTTTTCAGGGATGTTGAATCAAGTGGTTTTTAGTCCTTACTGGAACCTGCCTGAGAACATTGTAAAGCATGAAATATTACCAAAGCTGTCCACGAATAGTAACTACCTCGCCGAAAATAATATGGAGGTCACGGGAGAAAAGGATGGCATACCGGAGATACGGCAGCTGCCGGGTGCTAAAAACCAATTGGGCAAAATAAAATTCCTATTTCCCAATCGTTTCAATATCTATTTCCATGACACGCCTTTTAAAGAATTGTTTAACCGGGATAAGCGTGCTTTTAGTCATGGTTGCATCCGGCTTAAGGAACCTGTAAAGCTTGCTGAATACCTATTGGTAAACCAACCGCAGTGGACGCCGGCCAGTATAGACAGTGCAATGAACAGTGGTAAAGAGAAATACGTGCGTGTTAAAGATCCGGTTCCTGTATTGATCTATTATTATACGGCCTGGGTAGATGAAAACAATCAACTACAATTCAGGGATGATATCTACCAGCATGATGAAAGGCTGGCCAGGAAAATGTTTTATTAAAAGGCAACGAGCCATTCTAGCTACCCTATTCTGTATGAATACTGGTGGGGATCACTACCCCATGCTATCTGCCATCATGGTATCAGACAGCGAAGGAAGGCCTGGTTGTGACAACATTTTTGACATGGCCAGATAACTGGTATCATGACCATAGATGAACAGGCAACTGCCATTCCTGATTGTATTGATGATCACCTTGGCCAGTGCGGCAGGGATAGCCGGGCATCCCAGGCTGCGACCGATATAACCCTTTGCATGAACGATGCGGTCATTTACGTAGGCTGAACCGTGCATAACAATGGCGCGTTCGAGGGCATTGTCGTTGATGCCCTGCTCCATGCCATCGAGCCGTAAGGAATAACCATTCTTTCCATTATAGGTGTTGCCGGTAATATAAAAACCGAGGCTGCTTTGAAAGCTTTCGGGCCTATTGGAAAAACGGGTGGCCATATCGGTTCCAGAGTTCCTGCCATGGGATACATAGGTATTGTACAGCAATTTCTTACTTTCCATATCGATAATGAACAATCGCTTCCTGGAGGAGGGCAGGCTAAAATCGACAATGGTAAGCATTCTTGAGTTGGATAATTCACCAGCGTCCTGCATTTTTGTACCCCTGCATAGCAAATAGAAAAGCTTCGGGGAAAGGGACATGGTATCGAGCCGCAGGCTATCGTATAATGCCGTTTTACTTACTGGTGCGGGGGCAGGCGCGGTAGGTGTATGTTTAGCTACAGGTTCTGAAAGTACCGTCATTCCCAATACCGCAGTTACACATCCAAACAATACCAGTAAGAATATGAAAGGTTTTATAGTAGGCCGCATGGATTTTAATCTTGCTCTTTAATTGATAAAAATTGTGACGAACCATATAGACGATCATAGGCCCCAATTGGTTCGCCGGGAAGGGCTGTTAAAATAATTTTAACAGGTATTTCCTCTTGTGGCCAGGTAATAATGATTATTGAAAGCCGGACGGGGAGTAGATGTACCGGATACAGGGTGAGAGCGGCCGGATGCGGGCATTATTCTACAGAATGCTTTTTTAAGAGGTGTGAATTGACCCCATAAATTAAGTTATTCAATGACCCAAGAACTTAATTGACTGATATACAGAGATGGGTTCAGGAGTCGTGTGGTGGCACGGATTTTATGGTATTACCAGTATAATGAACGGTGGTTTCCTGGAAAGAAAAGTCAGCTATCTATAAGCGGATAGCAGATAAAATAAAAAGGAAAAAGCGTTCATGAAAAGTGTGTTCCCTACGGAGTGCACTTTTCGCTTTTAAGCCATTTCCCGGGGCATAAGTTGCCATACTGCTATTTTTTATGCCCCCACTAGCTCATTCAGGGGTATTTAGTAGTTTAAAGATTAAGTACTTATACTATTGGCGGTGTTTTAAAAAGCGTCAGTTTAGCATAACTGTTTGATTCCCTGTCGCTGCCTCTCATGTCATTATAACATAACTGTAAACAAAGATTATGGCTGTTGAAAAAAGCTGGGATTATCCTTGTCGGGTGGAGGATACAGGGCTGCTGCGTTTCACCTGGGCACGCTCCGGAAACTGCATGATATGGGGTTTTACAACAGGTAGATGTAGTGTCTACCATATCGGGCGGATCCATTACGGGGGCCTACTATTGTTTGAATAATAAAAATTTTGATGCCTTTGAAAAATACATGCTGGAGTCTCTAGGTAGCAAAAGTGTTATCAGGCAGGTTTTTCTTTCCTTCACTTTTATCAGGACCTTGTTGTTTTTCCTTGTATTCCTGGTACCTGCTGTATATATATTGTTTACCGCTTATGCCTGGTTATCTCTACCGCTGATCGTGTTGATGTTGTATTTGTTTATCCGTTTTCAGTTTAGCATTTTCCCGGTAAGTAAGGAAGTGGAGAAAGCCTATAATAAATTCTTTTATAAGCACGCAACCCTTTCCCAGTTAACGAACAGGCCATTACTGGCGGTCGGCTCTACCAACCTGCAAACCGCCAGGCCATTTACTTTCTCCCGGTTGAAGATGGAAGATTCTTCTTATGCCCATATGGACCCTCCTGTACGTTTCAAGAATGATGCATTTCCTGTAGCGCGGGCAGTAATGGCATCCTCCTGTGTTCCTTTCGCTTTTACGCCGGTACATATTGATAAGGATTTTTTGAAACGCCCACAGATATGCTTCGCGTAAATCCTCAACTGGTAGATGGAGGGGTATATGATAACCAGGGTATTCAGAAGCTCACGCAAACGGGCAGTATGTATGCCTGTGATATTGTGATCACCAGTGATGCAGGTAATAAATTACCTTTCCAGGGCTCCTTTAATAACCTGTTGGTATTGCTGATCCGAACGATGGATGTATTTATGGCGCGGATCAAAAACTTCCAGATCATCGAAGATATTTACAATAATGCGGCAAATGCCGGGCGGCAGATCGCGTACTTATCATTGGGCTGGAACCTGGAGCAGTGTATACCGGGCTTTATTGACAACCTGGTGAAAGGGAAGATCACGGAGGAGGTTATCGACGCGCATCAGTTTAAGCCCGAATGGGTGGCCGACCCCAACCGGTACCGTAAAGAACTTACGACCTACCTGGAAAATGAGGTAAATTATAAGGTTATATTGCAACGCAACCTGAAACCTCCCCAACTTACCATTGCACGTAACGTAGGAACGAATCTAACTCCTTTATCTAAGGAAGAACTTACTTATCTTGCTATACAAGCAGCTAACCTTACCGAATTACAGGTGCGGCTGTATTGTCCTACGCTAACGCAACCATCATGAAAGACTGTTTCAACATTACCTCTTTAAAGCCTGCCTTCCGAAAATTGCGGGCTTTTACTTTTGATCCCTCCCTGTCGCTCAAACTGGATACGAGTGTTATCAATAATATTGTCTATAAGGTGCCCTGGGAGGCTTTAAAGCCAGGGCCTGTGGGAGAATATATTGAAGTAGTGGATTTTGATCCGTCCAGTGGGTGCTTCTATAAGCCGGTCAACCTGGATGATCCTTATACGCTGGCACAGGATGGGCTTGATCCGGCAGAAAGTAATCCGCAGTTTCACCAGCAGATGGTATATGCGGTGGCTATGATCACCATTAAGAATTTTGAACGGGCCTTAGGACGTAAAATATTGTGGAGCCCTTACCGGGATAAAGATGGTTATGCAGCTGGCTATGTACAGCGTTTGCGCATCTATCCCCATGCCCTGAGGGAAGCCAATGCCTATTATAGTCCGCAAAAAAAGCATTGTTGTTTGGCTATTTCAGTGCAGCTCCAGACACGCCTAGTTTATTAATGCCCGGAGGAACGGTGTTTACCTGCTTAAGCCATGATATTGTTGCGCATGAAATTACCCATGCTTTGCTGGACGGTATGCACCGCCGCTATATTGAAGCGACGCATCCGGACTCGCTGGCGTTTCATGAAGCCTTTGCGGACATTGTAGCGTTGTTCCAACACTTTACTTTTCCTGAGGTATTGAAAGACCAGATAGCCCGTACGCGTGGTGACCTGGCCAGCCAAAACCTGTTGGGTCAGCTGGCGCAGGAATTTGGTAAAGCTATTGGTCATTATGGTAGCCTGCGGGATGCCTTGGGCACGATCAATGAGGAGACGGGTAAATGGCAACCACTGGTACCCGACCCTGCCAGTTATCAGAAAGTGATTGAGCCGCATGAGCGGGGCTCGATCCTGGTGGCTACGATCTTTGATATATTCAGCAATATTTATCGACGGCGCGTGGCCGACCTGCTACGGATCGCAACAGGGGGAACGGGTATGTTATCGCCAGGATCATTGCATCCCGACCTGGTAAACCGCATGGCACAGGAAGCCAGTAAAACAGCTGGCCAGATCCTGAAAATATGTATCCGGGCGCTGGATTACTGTCCACCAATGGATATCAATTTTGGGGATTACCTGCGGGCTATGATCACGGCCGATTATGACCTGGTGGAAGAAGACAATATGGATTATCGAATAGGGATCATAGAGGCATTTCAGCGCAGGGGCATATTCCCGGAGAATGTAAAGAATATGAGTGTTGAAAGCCTGTTGTGCAAGGTAGATGATGAGGTGGAGGAATTTGAGGACCAATTCACCAACCTGTTGGAGTTCTTTAAACTGTTCAAGGAGAAGATCAGTTATATCACGAACCGGGAGGATCTGTACCGCCTTACTAAGATCTTTATTACGGGGGCGACATTAGTACCCCCGATGGCAGGCAAGATGCAACGAAAAAAGGGAAGTCTGACCGGGGTACCAATCGGGTGATGGGCCTGCATCAGCGGCTCAATGTTAAGTTCATGGGAGAAAAGGCGGTGAAGCAATTCAGTAAGCTTACGGGGTTATTGCTGGATGAAAGCCTGATAGACCAGCAGGGTATAGGGCGATCTACGGCACAGAATACAAAAAGGGGCTCCCAAGTTGGAGGTACACAATTTAAAACTGGCCAGCCGGGTGGGCCCCAGTGGTAATGTAGTGAACCAGATATTGGTTACGCTTACGCAACGGCGGGGAGTGGTTTGTGAAACAGATGCTTATGGGAATGTGGAGGTAAAGGGGTTTTTGTGGCTGACTCGCCAGAGGATGGGTGGTATGGGCTTCCGGAAGGCGGAAAGCCTGGGAAGAAATACGCCTATCCCGAAAAAACGGAAGGTCTCACGGGAGAAGGGAGTGAAAAGGTATTACCCAAAGGTTGGTTTGTGTTCAGGGGTGGTTGTACGTTGATCTTTGACCTGAACTATGCCTTCAGCAAGGATAATGTGAAATTGAAATATATTATCCGTAAGGATATTAATGATAAAGAGCGGATGAAACGGCAATACCGCATGCTTTTCAACAACAATGATTTTTCGCTGAACGCTACTTATTTCGGAACGGCTTATGGCAACCTGGAAGCGGAGCCTTTGCCATTATCCATAAAATTCTATAATAGACCTATGGCTGCTGTAAAAAAATCGTGAAGAAAGCACCTACCAAAAAGCCGGCGGGTAAAGCAGTAAAAAAGGCTGCTAAGAAAACGACTGCTAACAAGGAAGCTATTCCAGCTGGCAAAGCAGATAGTGTATCTATACGCATGTATGCGCATGGATTTGGGGATTGCTTTCTGTTAACCTTTTAAGTAAATCGAAGCCGATCTACCGGATGTTGATCGACTGTGGCATGCTGACCGGTGATTCGGACCGGTTAAGGCAGGTTATTGACCATATCAAAAAAGAATGTGGGGGAAAGCTGAACCTGGTGGTTCAAACGCATGAACACAAGGATCATATTTCGGGGTTTAACCTGCGGGATAAAAAAAGCAATTGTTGTGGGATGAAATAGAAGTGGAAAGGGTTTGGCTAGCCTGGACAGAAAATATAGGTAGTGAAGGGGATGAACTGGCGATACAATTGAAGCAAAAGCAGGACAAGAAAAAGAAGGCCTTGGTAAAAGCCTTGCAGATATACAATGCTTCGATTCAGCAAGCGGACCACCGGACGATGATGGATAAGGAATACCAGGGGTCGGATTATTATGCGGCTCAGCAACGTTATGCTACGGCTGTACAGCAATTGCTGGGCTTTTATGATATTGGCCAAGGGGATGTGGCTGGTCTTGGGGCCAATGGTTCGGAATTGGGGCTTACGATGAAAGATGCGATGGGTTATTTTATTAATCGTAGCCGGTCTAAGGGGAGCCCTGATATTAATTTCTGGAATCCCGGCGAGTTGGCAGATGTTAAATCGACCGGATTGCCGGGTATAAATTTCTATTTCCTGGGGCCACCCAAGGATTATGATAAGCTGCGGGTGATGGAGGATTCGCAGCATATTGAAATGTATTTGACTGAGATGGGGCTTTCTGATAATTTTTTTATGGCATTGACGCATAATGAGGAGGAAGAGAATAAGGATACGTTATCGCCCTTTCACAAGCGTTACCAATGGGATGCATCAGGATCAACGGCTGAGCAACAAGGGGATAATGAGCATGTGTGGAATCTCTATTACGACAAGAAGCATAACTGGCGGAGTATTGGCACAGACTGGCTGCACAATGCGGGGGCGCTGGCGCTTAACCTGGATTCTTATACCAACAATACCAGTCTGGTAATTGCGATTGAGCTGGAAGATAGTGAGAAGGTATTGCTGTTCCCAGCGGATGCGCAGATTGGAAATTGGCTAAGCTGGACGGAAGGGGTGGATGAAAAAAGCACTGAACCCCGCTTAAAATGGCAGGTAACTAAAAAAGGAAAGAAGGAAACGGTAACCGCCGCCTCGCTGTTGGAGCGTACGGTATTTTATAAGGTAGGTCATCATGCCAGTCATAATGCTACGGCTCGCAAGCATGGTTTGGAATTAATGACGAGCGAGGAGTTGGTAGCCATGATACCCGTGGATGAAGCGGTAGCTAAAAAGCAAGGGAAAAAGGGCTGGAAGATGCCTGCAGATGACTTATACAAGCGCCTGCAGGAAAAACCAAGGGGCGTATTATACGGCTCGACAAGGGCAGCTTACTGGCCAAGGGTACGCAGGAATTGCCAGAAGGCGCCCGGCCGAATAAGCAGCAACTGAGTGATTTTAATAGTTGCTTCCGTGCATCAGATATTATTATTACGACCGACGATGGAACGCGCAGGCCCTTATTTTTGAATACATTGTTAAAGGATAGGCAGCATTATTGCATATACTTGTCATATTTCACTGAAATCAATGATATTGCAGGTATGCAAAGAAAGGCCGCAGACAAGGTAGCAAAATGTCCAAGGACCCTTCAATGGGCATTACTTACTACATTTTCCTGTATTTCCTTCTATACCAAAGCTTTTGCTCAAACAGACAGCTCTAAGAAGTTTAATAGAGCGTACTACGAATCGTACACAGACCTCATTACTTCCCGTGTATTCTTTTCGCAGAAATATTCGGCCTTCCGTATCCGGGCTTCGGAGCGGGGTAAGGACCTGGAATATCGTCCCAATACCACGCTCAATTTTGGAGTAGGCGCCACGTACGGATGGTTTACACTGAACCTGGCTTATGGGTTTGATTTTCTAAACCGGGAGGATAGGTCGAAGGGAAAACGCGCTACCTCGATCTGCAATCTCATATTTATACGCGCAAAATGAGTATTGACCTTTTGGTCAGCTATACCGCGGGTTCTATGCTTATCCCAAAAGATCGTATCCCAGGAAATTGATAGCTGGTATTACCGGCCCGATATTAAAGTGCGGCATTTTGGCGCTGCTGGGTATTATATATACAACTGGAAGAAGTTTTCGCTAAGAGCGGCCGCTTTACAGAATGAATGGCAGAAACGTTCGGCCGGTAGTTTATTACTAGGCGCTGAATTTTATTATGGTCAAAATAAGGGAGATAGTGCTTTTGTACCTGGTACTTTAGCCAGTGAATATAGTCAGGCAGGCGTAACCAAGATGCGTTATTTTGATATTGGCCCTGGTATTGGTTATGCGTATACTTATGTAAGAAGAGAGCATTTATATGCCACAGGGGGTATAACCATGAGTCTGCCGCTTAGTTTCCAAAAGCAGTTGCGGAATGATGAAAAGGAACACAAATTGTCTGTCAGCCCGGATATACTAACCCGCATGGGTATTGGTTACAACAGCGACCGCATGAATATTAGTTTATTGTGGGTGAATAGTACGGTACAAACAAAGGGTAAGACCGGTGAATATGCCATTCGCACCGGCAATGTACGGCTGAATGCTGCCTATCGTTTTGAGCCCGGTCCTTCACTGAAAAGGAAGATCAAAGTATTTGATGTAAAGCAATAGGTAAAAAGAACCCCTTCCGGAGAACAGGAAGGGGTAATGATAACATGCATATATGAGATTTGTCATCATTTTTGTTTCTTATCGAATGGCATTCACGACCCATCCTTCATTTTCTTTTACCTGAGGTTTCTTTTCCCAGGCCAGTACGGCAGCATCCAGTACACGCTTTAAATTCATTTTTACTTTTCGCTTCTCCAATTTTAAGGTTATACCCTGCACCTGCTCTTTGTACACCATTACCTGGTCGTTGTTATAAAACCTGATGGTGTATTGTTTGGGGTTATGCACATTGGATTCTACGACCCAATATCCTTTGGCCGAAACCCAACGTGGTGTAATTGGCACTGGGGTATCTTCCTCCTGTGCAAAGGCAGTGGCCTGGTCGATGAGTAAGAAGGCCAGCACGGTTAATGTTGTTAAATACTTTTTCATGGCTTATCATTTCATTTTGTGATGCTTTCCACAGGCCCCCTTTGGAAAGCGATGTGGGTATTAAAATAATAGTGGTCCTAACAAGCATAAAATTATAAGGCATGGCCGTGTAAAAACATAAAGTAGATCAACTATAGCAATGTTCTGCCGGATAGGTGAGAATGGCGACTTAAACTAGATATGGTCGACGAATGGCGTTGGTCGACGGAGGGATAGATGATTATTAATTACTAATTACTGGTTATTGAATGCCAAGCTCTGTAACCCTTAATAAAATACGAACGGGTGAGGCACTGTTACATGCTCACCCGTTTTTCTACACGCAAATTATCCTGTTGGTTATTGTAATTCTTTGAGCCATGCCTGTGCTTCTTCACGGGCTGCTGTAACTACTTCTTTACCGGCCCGATAGCACATTTTCCATTGGCCGCTTTTGGCTTCATATTCGGGATTGGCAAACATGGAGCCATTGAGACTGGCATCAAAATCGACGGTAGCAGCAATATCGAGGAATTCTTTTAGTCTTTGTTTGATGAGCTCATGCGCGTTGGCAGGGAATCTCTTTTCATCCTCAGCTTTGTTGAGTTGCTTGTCGATGGCATTGTCAATCATTTTCATCGGATTGGGAATGCCCAATTTCTTTTTCTTGTATCCAAGTCGTTCATTCCGCCATTTGGTATACTTTTTCTGGAACTCACTGGTCTTGGTATATTCCCTGGCAAATTTGATCAACTGACGGGTGCCAGCCACCTTGAGCTCTACCGGTAAGGACTTGGCTTTCCTGATCACTTCATAGGAAGTGGAGATGAACCCGCCACCAAAAGAAGCAATGACGTTCTCTTTCGCGTCGTCTTCTGTAAAGCTGAGGTCTTCAAAAATGTTGGTTAGGGTAGTGGCCATTAGCGCAAAGGCTAATACAAATAGGCTTACACTTTTCATGGCTAAAATGTTGTTACCAGGTTAAATGGTATTCGGGCCGGTTGTTAAATAATATGCAAACCTATTCTATAATGCGGGGTAGGGCAATCGCACAAATATGTGAAAATGTTGCACTGGCGCCCCAGTTCGGGGAGCTGGGTTAAGTATATGTTTTAAATGCTGCAAATGGATGTGGAACGGAATGGTATTTGTAATTTTAGGGTTGCAATTCTAGCCGGTTATCAAGGAGTGATTGTTGTAAAACCGCAGTGTTATGAAGCAGGAAAATAGCAGTGTAAGCAATCAGCATACATGCCACTATATTACCTTTAATACGGTGGACTGGGTAGATGTGTTTATCAAGCCGGTTTATAAACACATCATTGCCAATACGCTGAATGAATTTATAGCTACCAGGGGCTTAACGGTATATGCCTGGTGCCTGATGACCAATCACCTGCACCTTTTGTTACAGGCCAAGGATGGAACTGGCTTGTCGATGATAGAACGTGATTTCAAGCGAATAACTACCACTCATATATTGGACGCTATTACCATGGAGCCCGATTTACGGCGCGACTGGATACTGGGACGTTTTGAACATTTCAGTCAAAGTTTGAAGAAGATCGAGAAGTACCAGGTATGGCAAAGCTGCAGTAATCCTGAGTTTGTGGATTTTAAGCAGCCCCTGCGGGTAAAAGAGCACCTGGCCTATGTGCATGAAAATCCGGTTCGTGACAAGATTGTGTTTCTGGCCGAGGACTATGTATACAGTTCTGCCGGCGATTATTCAGGGCGAAGGGGATTGGTTCATGTAACGGTCATTGACATGGAAGGGCTGATCAGGGGCGTAGTGAAGGGGAGGCCGTGAACGTGAAACATCAATCGTGAAACGTGAAATCGCTTACTTTGACGGGGTGGATACAACGTAGAGCAAATTCACTGAACATCAATTAATCGCCTCCTTAAGGGCCTGGACTGTTTTTTTATCGTTACCCACAAAGATCCTATTATTGAGCATGGCGACGGGCCGTTTGAGGAAGGTGTATTCTTCCAGAATGAAGTCCCTGTAATCGGCTTCGGAAAGCGACTTATCTTTCAATCCCAACTCTTTGTATTTGAGGGCCCGGCGGCTGAAAAGGGCTTCATAACTACCTGCCAATTTCTTCATTTCTTCCAGTTGGGTAGGTGTAATTTTCTCTGTTTTAATGTCTTGCATGGTAAAGCCAGCATTGTCGATACCAGTTTCTTTAATAATGGCCTGGCAGGTGGTGCAATTTCCGAGGTGATAGAATTTCTTCATAGCGGGCGCAATTTAATTCATTGGTTTTTAATCCTTCGCTTCTCGTTAGGGTAAAAACAAATGTTCCAACTGTAATATTTTCCGACATTCGCCGTCCAATTAGTATCTTTTCGCTAAAACCACCCAAGTTTGCAGTCCAGGCCTGACCAAAATGAATTTATAGTGTTGGTAAACCAACATCGGGGTATGTTATACAAGGTATGTAACCTGTATTGCTCATCGGAGTACGATAAGCAGGACCTTTTCCAGGAGATCGTAATCCAACTGTGGAAGGCTTATCCACGATTCCGGGGCGATTCCAAGTTTGGTACCTGGCTTTATCGTATTGCGCTCAATACGGCGATCTCGGACCTTCGCAAGCAAAAAAGCACATTCAAAGTGTAGAACCAGACCGACTGCCGACTGAGATTCAGGATATTCAATATAATAAGGACAAAGAGGAGAAATTACAGCAGTTGTACCAGGCTATTCATCAGCTTCCCGAAATAGAACGGGGTATTGTGATGTTGTACCTGGAGGATAAAAGTTATGATGAGATGGAAGAGATATTGGGTATTAATCAGAATAACCTGCGTGTAAAGATGAACCGGATCAAGGAAAAATTACGTAAACTCACTAAAGTTGTTGAACATGGATTTGGATAACCTCAAAGAGATCTGGAAGGATTTGGACCAGAAGGATTTCCATCCTACTAACAGAGGAGGGATAGTGCCTGATGTGGCCAGTCATGAGGAGGAGATTGCTGCTATTTTGCGTAAGCGGTCGCAGAATCCGATTGCCCGTATCAAGCGCAACCTGGCTACTGAACTGATTGTGATCATTGTTTTGTATTCGATTACAATATGGTACTATATCACAGCATGGCATGGACAATATTGGGAAATTGCGGTATTGTTATCGATCATTGGTTTGTCGTTTGTGGTTTATTACTTCCGCAAGAATAAACTGTTAAAAGAAATGCAGCGGGTAGATTGTGAGGTAAAGTCGAACCTGGAACAAAGACTACACACGCTGGAAAAATATGTTCGTTTTTATTTTGTTTCGGGCACTGTACTTACGCCTGCCGCTTATTTTGTAGCCGGTCTTATAGTGTTCTTCAAAACCCCTCCGCGGTCTACTGACAAAATTCCGCCCATGGTTACCCATATTACCGGGCATGACTATTTTGTGTTGTTCACGGTATCGGGTGTAGCGCTGGCGATTGGAAGTTATTTTCTGAATGTTTGGTATGTCAATAAATTATACGGCAGGCATATTACTAAGTTGAAAAACCTGCTGAACCAGATGGAAGAGGAGTGAGCGGGTTAAAAGAATTGCTTACGGAACGACGTGGTATTTTTAGTATTTTGTGTATCTAATACATATACGATGCCTGCTTCCCGTCGCGACTTTCTCAAACAATCTTCCCTTCTCACGGCTGTTTTTTTCCTGGATAAAGGAGACATCTTTAAGAAACCTACTGCTGCAGGTGTACAATTATACACACTTCGTAATGAGATCGGTAAAGATCCCAGGGGCACTTTGGAAAAGGTGGCTAAACTGGGATACAAGCAAGTAGAAACCTTTGGTTATGGCAATCGCAAATGGTTCAATCTTTCTCCTGGTGAATTATCTGCTATTTTAAAGAATAATGGTCTGCGTTCTCCCAGCGGGCACACTTATCCCGGCAGCTTTTTCCTGAAGGGCGGCTGGGAGGATGAATGGAAAAGGGCGGTAGAAGATGCCAAAAAGCTGGGGCAGGAATACATTACGATTCCCTGGCTGGAGGAGGCTTACCGAAACAAGGCGGATAATTATAAGATAATTGCGGAAGGGCTGAATAAAGCAGGCGGATTTGCAAAAGGGGGAGGGCTGAAGCTGGCCTATCACAATCATGATTTTGAATTTACCACGATAGATGGTCAAACGGGTTTTGACATTCTCACGCAGAATACAGATGCCAAACTGGTACAATTTGAATTGGACCTTTACTGGGCAGTAAAAGCGGGCCATGACCCGGTTAAATTATTCCAGGCACACCCTGGCCGCTTCAGTATGTGGCATGTGAAAGATATGGACAATACACCGCAAAAGTCTTTTACGGAGGTAGGTAGTGGGGTGATTGATTTCAAGACGATCTTTAAAAATGCCAGGTTGAGTGGCATGAAATATTTCTTCGTAGAACAGGATGTATGTCCGGGATCGCCCTTTGACAGTATAGCCAAGAGTATTGGTTATTTGAAGGGGAATATTTTGTAGAAGTGGCGGAATCGCGGATTACACAGATTTGGATGGGTTGCGCAGGTTGGGAGGAGTTGGACAGATTGGGATAGGATGGGTTGGGTGAGTTGAGCAGAATGGAGGAGGTAGTATTGGTTAAATAATTGTAACTTAGACACTATTAATAACCTTCCTTTTTAAACTTCAACGATTATGAGCCATCGCAGGAAATTTCTGCAACAGACAGCCGCGCTGGTAACAGGGGCTACGGTGTTATCTTCTTTCGACAACCGGACCTTTTCGATATTTCGCAACCGAATTTCGCCTGCCGACCAACTGAATATAGGGGCCATTGGTATTAATGGCATGGGCTGGGCGAACGTGAATGCGGCACTTAAAGTGCCGGGGGTAAACCTGGTGGCGATTTGCGATGTAGATAAGAATGTATTGGACAAGCGCAAGGGGGACCTGGGCAAGATGAATGTAGATGTATCGAAAGTAAGTGTGTATACGGATTACCGGAAATTATTGGAACAAAAGGATATTGATGTGGTGATCATAGGAACTCCTGATCATTGGCATGCCTTGCAAATGATCCATGCCTGTGAGGCGGGTAAAGATGTTTATGTAGAAAAGCCGGTAGGCAATTCTATTGTAGAATGCCGCACGATGGTGGCTGCACAACAGCGGTATAATAAAGTGGTGCAGGCAGGGCAATGGCAACGGAGCCAGCAGCATTTCAGGGATGCGGTTGATTTTGTACAAAGTGGTCAGCTAGGAAATATCCGAACGGTAAAGGTTTGGTGTTACCAGGGCTGGATGCATCCCGAACCTGTACGTGCTGACAGTGCGCCTCCTGCGGGAGTAGATTATGCGGCCTGGCTGGGGCCTGCTCCTACCCGGCCATTTAATGCCAGCCGTTTTCATTTTCATTTCCGCTGGTTCTGGGATTATGCAGGTGGATTGATGACGGACTGGGGTGTACATTTACTGGACTATGCTTTGCTGGGTATGAAGGCTCCCACGCCCAAAACGATTGCTGCATTGGGTGGTAAGTTTGCCTACCCTGATCTGTATGAGGAAACGCCTGATACGCTGACCACCTTATATGAATTTGATGGTTTTAACCTGGTATGGGATTCGGCCATGGGTATAGATAATGGCTCTTATGGCCGTAATCATGGTATTGCTTACATTGGCAATAATGGTACGTTGATACTCAATCGCGATGGCTGGGAAGTGATAGAAGAAAGGCAAAGCAAGAGTAAGGTATCCAAACCATTGGTAAAATCTTCTGATAATGGCTTGAATAAGCATTGGGAGAATTTTGTGGAGGTGGTAAAATCGCGAAAAATGGAGGACTTGCATTGTTCAATCCAGGCAGGGGCGCATGTTGCTACTGTAGCGCAGATGGGAAATATTGCATTCCGCACAGGACAGAAGTTGGCATGGGATAAAACGAAAGAGGCTTTTACGGATAATAAAGTAAACAAGGAGTACCTGGTGAAGGAATACTTTAATGGATATAAGTTGCCGAAGATTGTCTGAACCAGGGTTTAATGGATCTTAGGATTTGTGGGACACTTTGAAAATAAAACAGGGTGAGTTGCTTTGAAAGGCAGTTCACCCTGTTTGGTTTTTATAATGATTACTTTTCAAGGCTCACTTTTGGGCAGAAAAGATCATTATTTCAATTTTTTGATCTTGATATTGCGGTACCATACGGGATCGCCATGGTCCTGCAAGCAAATACGGCCTGATTTGAAGGTGCCGAACGTTGACCATTCTTTGAACTTGCTGCCAGCAATCATTTTGCGCCAATTATCGTCCCACATTTTGGTGGAGACTACTTTGGTACCATTGAGGATAAATTCGAGGGTGCTTTCTTTGGCAATGATCTCTGCCTGATTCCATTGGCCGACGGGCTTTACTGTTTCGGGAGAACTGGAGATGAGGTCATAAAGATCGCCTGCATGGTGTTTGTTGATCTTTCCATCCTTGTGGCCGGCATTGTCCAGTACCTGCATTTCGGGGCCGGTATGGTAGGGTTTTTCGATCTTGGGATCTTCTTTCACATAGAACATAATACCGCTGTTGCCGGCGGAATCGAGTTTCCATTCTAGTTTGAGGTGGAAGTTGTCGTATTCTTCATCGGTAACAATATCACCGCCGCCTACTGTTTTATCATCCTTTTTTTTTGTGAAGGGTCGAGGTGGAATGTACCGTCTACTATTTTCCAGGCGGAGCCGTCGGACAGGTTTTTAAATACATGCCAGTTCTTTTTGGAGGTGCCATCAAAAAGCAATTGCCATCCGTCGGCCTGTTCGGCTGCGGTAAGGCTATTGTTTTCGGGAGCTGTAACTGGTGTTGCCGCCATGGTATCTTTTTTAGAGGCGTCGGTTGAAGGGGTTTGTTCAGTTGACTGGCAGGCGCTAAAAGCAGAAGCCAGTGCAAATGCAGCAAGCAGGGATCGCATAAATGTGGATTTTTTTGTGTGTTCAAGATACATGATTGAATATAATTTTTGTGATCCAAATGTTAACCAACTGACATTTTATCAGTATTTTTATACTCAGATTAAGCTTATTAAATAAGCTATGCAAAAGTACCTTCTCTATTATTCTACGGGCCGTGAAAACCGGCTAAATCCGGGTTTTGCCCCTATTTCTAACTTTTCACTTTACTTCAGGTTTACTTCAAGTTTACTTTAGGTTTACGTTTGGTTTACCAAAAAGTAGGCTAAAGAACGGTTAAACTACTGCTGAAATACGGCTATTCTATGGGAGTTGGGCAGTTTACCTGCAGGTGATGGTCACTAAAAATACAGACAAAACGACAGTTTTCTGATACAAAACAAAAGAGGCTATTCCTTATATAGGAACAGCCTCTTTGAAGTATGTTTTGGGGCTCATTACAGGTTTTTGATCATGATATTCCGGAAAAACACTTTATCGCCATGGTCTTGCAATACAATATGTCCTTTGTGGAAAGCAGCGAAATCGGGGTGTTTTTGAACTTGCTCTGCGCTTTCATAGCGGCCCAGTTGTCATCCCAGAGGGTAGTTGATACTACTTTGGCGCCATTTTGATAGAGATCGAGTTTGCCATTATTGAGTACGATTTCCACCTGGTTCCATTCGCCGATGGGGCGAACATTTTCGGGTGCAGCTGTGATAAAGTCGTATAGGTCGCCAGCGCGGTGCTTTATGTTTTTAGCATCCGGGTGCTTGTCGTTATCGATGATCTGCATTTCGGGTGCTGTAATATAGGCGTAACGATATTTGAGGTCTTCCCGGGCCAGGATCATGATACCGCTATTGCCGCCTGCGGTGAGCTTCCATTCCAATTTGAGGTGAAAATTCTCGAAAGAGTCGGTAGTAATGAGTTCACCAGCGCCTTCTCCTTTGGGCCCCCTGGCGGTGGGTTCAAAATAGAGTGCTCCTTCGCCTACTTTCCAGGCAGCGCCATCGGTACGGTTGTTGTAAATACGCCATCCATTTTTCGTGGAGCCATCAAACAGGAGTTGCCAGCCGTCCTTTTTTCCGCCCTGGTAAGGGTATTGGGGATGTTGGTCCGGAGGCTTTTTAGGGGTAGAGCAGGCGATGGCGCCAACGATAGAGAGCAGGAGGCAAAACCGTTTTAGCATTGTAAAAAATTTGGGTTGAAAGTACGGGAATTTTATTGATCGCGAGAAAAAATATATGTAATCAAAAGGGAGTGGGGGAATGGCGAGGGGCAGGTGGTGGCGAAAGGTTTCGGGAATGAGGGGAGTTTGCCCGGCGGCCTGGGAGGCTATAAAACAGGTATTGCAGCAGGTGGCGGGGCCTGGTCCTGTTGCAATACCCTATTTAGCAATTGGGAAAATCTATTTCTTCAGCGCCAGGATGTACTTCACCATCTCGGTAGCATCTTCTTTGCTGAGGGATGGGTGAGGAGTCATTGGAACGGGGCCCCAAACACCTTGTCCGCCCTGGATGATCTTATTGACCAATGTATCAATATTGGCCTGGGTGGCTTCATATTTAGCGGCCACATCGGTATAAGCTGGTCCTATATTTTTTTCGGTGATCTTGTGACAGGTAGTACAGTCGTTAGAGCCAATCAACTCAAGTCCTTTCTGGTTTGCAACGGCAAGGGGTCGGCTTTTTCTCTTCTGTTTTTCCTTCTGCAGGCTTTTTTTCCTCTCCCCGCAGGCTGCGAGTGCTCCGGAGATCAAAAAAGCGATCATCAACTTTTTCATTGTGCTACTATTTTAGATATATGACAAATGGATGACGAAAGCGGGCGCAATTTACTTTACAAACCCAACACTGAGCGATTAAATTTTTCATCGCTTGCGGTGCCTGCAAAGTCGTCGAATGCTTTTTCTGTTACTCTTATGATATGATCCCTGATAAAGGGGGCTCCTTCCCTGGCGCCATCTTCGGAGTGTTTGATACAGCACTCCCATTCCATGACAGCCCAGCCGGCATAGTCGTATTGGGTAAGCTTGCTGAATATGGATTTAAAATCGACCTGTCCATCACCCAGGGAACGGAAGCGGCCAGCGCGATTGATCCAGGACTGGTACCCACCGTACACGCCTTGTTTACCGGTAGGGTTGAATTCAGCATCTTTTACATGGAACATACGAATGCGCTCATGGTAATTGTCGATGAATTCGAGGTAGTTGAGGCATTGTAATACGTAATGGGAGGGATCGTACAGGAGGCAGGCCCTTGGGTGATTATTGGTATGCCCGAGGAACATTTCATAGGAAATACCATCATGGAGGTCTTCACCCGGGTGTATCTCATAACATAGATCTACGCCACATTCGTCGAAATGGTTGAGGAGGGGCAACCAGCGGTTGGCCAGCTCTTTAAAACCTGTCTCTACCAGTCCGGCAGGCCGTTGGGGCCAGGGGTAAACGGTAGGCCATAATAGCGCGCCACTAAAGGTAGCATGTGCATTGAGGCCCAGGTTTTGGGAAGCCTTAGCTGCCCATTTTAACTGTTGTACCGCCCATTCGGTCCTGGCTTTGGGATTATTGCGGCAGGCTTCGGGAGCAAAGCCATCAAATAAGGTATCGTAGGCAGGATGTACAGCTATGAGCTGGCCTTGCAGGTGGGTAGACAGTTCGGTGATCTGCATACCTGCTTCCTCAATAGTGCCTTTGTATTCATCGGCAAAGGTTTTGCTTTCGGCGACTTTTTGAGGTCGATGCACCTGTTATCCCAGGTAGGGATCTGTACACCAATAAAACCCAATTCATTTGCCCATTGGCAAATGGATTTGAGGGAATTGAAAGGTGGTTTATCGCCCATGAATTGGGCGAGGAAAATACCAGGTCCTTTTATTGTTTTCATTTTAATGTTTTGAACAAGCCGGAGGCTTGTAAATATGCGTCACCAGCCAGAGGCTGGCGACTGGGGAATACAATAATGTTCAATACTCAATGTTCAACTTTCGATGCTCATTAATTGAAACAATGGCTTATACCTTGAATTCCGTCCACTTAAGGTCGGAAGCGCTGCTGGCTACTACATTGTCGATGAAGGCCATGCCGCGGATACCTTCTTCCACCCGGGGAAGTCGAGGATTTCTTTGGTAGGCTCATTGCCGTCAATACGGGCTGATAAGGTGAGGGCGAAGTTGCGGTAAATATTACCGAAAGCTTCGAGGTATCCTTCGGGGTGCCCTCCGGGGTGCGGCAATTGTGGGTAGCGAAGCTGGAAAGGCGGTCGGTATAATTGGCTCCTGCACGCAGGATCTGCGTGGGCTGGTCGAGCCATTTTACGAGGAGGGTATTGGGTTCATGCTGTGCCCATTCGATGCCACCTTTTTCACCGTACAAGCGGATCTTCAATGCATTTTCTTCTCCGGCTGCTACTTGTGAGGCCATAAGTACGCCGGCGGCTCCATTGTCGAACTTCAACAGCACATTGCCATCATCGTCCAGTGCGCGGCCGGACACCATTACATTGAGGTCGGCGCAAAGGTGGGTGATCTTTAATCCGGAGATATATTCTGCCAGGTGTGCGGCATGGGTACCGATATCGCCCATACAGCCGCTCTTGCCTGATTTTTTAGGGTCTGTTCTCCAGGCAGCCTGGGCGTTGCCTTCGCGTTCGCTGAGTTTGCTCAACCAACCCTGGGGATACTCTACCCATATTTTACGGATCTTACCGAGTACCCCCTTGTGCCATGGCGCGGGCTTGTTTGACCATTGGGTAGCCGGAATAGGTATGTGTAAGTGCCAGGATGAGGCCTGTTTCGTCGACCTTTTTTCAGTTGTTGTGCTTCGTCCAGGGTAAAGGTGATGGGTTTTTCGATGACCACATGAAAGCCGTGATCGAGGGCCATCATGGCTGGAGCGAAGTGGGCGAAGTTGGGGGTAACGATGGTTACAAAGTCGATGCGTTTATCAGCGGGAAGCTGGCTTTCTTTTTGATCATATCCTCATAGTTGAGGTATATGCGATCTTCGGGAAGGAATAAGGATCTGCCGGAGTCAACAGCAATATCGGGATTGATGCTAAGTGCTCCTGCGGCGAGTTCTATGAGGCCGTCCATATTGGCTGCAAGGCGGTGAATGGCGCCGATGAAGGCATCCTTGCCTCCACCAACCATTCCCATTCGTAATTTTCTGTTCATGTAAAAATGATTAGAAAGTATTATAAATTGTTAAAAGAAGAATGTGATTTAAAAATAAATATTTTACATTTACGACCGTATATTGAAAATTATTCAATGGGTTGTAATGGGTGCTAAAGTTAAGCAGGATATCATAAGTTTTGCAAATTAATGGACAATTAATCGGTTAATTCCGGTTGTAAATGTTGAATGCTTTTGCTTTGAATGGCCCATTGAAGTCAAAACGCCCAAAAGTCTGTGAGCCGCAAGCTATAAGCATTGAGCTGGAAAAGCTGCGAGCTTTGAGCCGCGAGCTGCGAGCCGTTTGCTTCGAAGGGTCGGTTAACTATTAGTTGTTCGCTATGGGGTCGAAAGGCCTCTTCCGTCCATGGGCCATTTTTGATTTGGATTCCGAATGCATTTAAGTGTGGGATTGACAGAAAGATGGTGAAGTGTTTAGGTAGCATGGCCGGAAGTTCGACAGAAAGGGGGTGGTAGATGGTCCTGAAAGATTTCGGGAGCCAGTGGGCGTAGTCTTTGTGTATGACAAAAGGGGGTTCCTGGTGCAAAATGGCTGTGGGCAGGTTCCCAATAGATTCCTAACGATTTTTACAAATAAAAACTCCTTGCCATGCAATCATCCATCCAACGTGGTCAATTATTCTGGGCCAGTTGTTTAGCTCTTTGGTAACTTCTTTGTCTTTTGGTATACGGGCTGGTATCCTCAACAAACTGGGATCGGATTTTCACTTAAATGCTTCTGAACTAGGTGTTATTGCAGCTACTGCATTCTGGGGATTTCCGCTGGCGGTAGTGATTGGCGGTTTGGTGGTAGATTCAATCGGTATGAAGCGATTGCTTATGCTGGCCTTCTTTTTCACCTGGCGGGAATATTGCTCACCATTTTTGCCAGCGGATATTGGACTTTATTTATCTCTACTTTATTAATAGGTATTGCAAACGGTACGGTTGAAGCGGCCTGTAATCCACTGGTGACGGCTTTGTACCCTGAAAATAAAACCACCAAGCTGAACCATTTTCACCTGTGGTTTCCGGGGGATTGTAATAGGCACGCTCATCACCTATTTCTTTGAAAAAGCGGGTATTGGATGGCAGGTGATGGTGGGAACGATGCTGATCCCTACCGTTATTTATGGATATCTTTTTCGAGGCTCAAATTTCCCGTTACAGAGCGGGTAGCTGCCGGGGTATCTACATCAGAAATGTATCGTTCGTTGGGCAATCCGCTTTTTATATTCATGATCATTTGCATGTTTGGTACAGCCATTACCGAATTGTTTACGGGTCAGTGGATTGATGTATTGTTAAGGAATGTTACTGATAATGCCATTTTGATCCTGGCTGTATCAACGGGTGTAATGGTAGTAGGCCGTGGTTTGGCAGAGCCTGTGGTTCATCGTTTTTCTCCTCAGGGTGTATTGTTGATCTCGGCCATTCTGGCTGCGGCAGGCATTTATTTGCTGGGGCACACAACAGGCAATATGGTATTTGTAGGCGCGCTGGTGTTTGGTATGGGTGTTTGTTACTTCTGGCCTACGATGCTTGGCTTTGTGTCTGAAAACCTACCTAAGACGGGTGCAGTTGGGTTGAACCTGATGGGTGGCGCCGGCATGTTTGCTGTATCGCTTTATATGATATTTATGGGTGGTTATTATGATAAGCTGGTAGGGAATAAACTGCCAGCTGGCGCTAACCTGGCAGATTATAATGGAGCGGCTGCGGGTTCGGAAATGGCAGGAGCGCTGGCAGAAGCGAAGAAAGCCGCCGGGCCTGAAATATTGAATGCTACATTGGTAATACCTATTATACTAACAGTAGCTTTTGCGGGTTTGGTGATCTATATGCGTGGCCGTAAGAAAACAGGGCAGTTGGCGGTAGCAGGAGCTTAGTGTTCAATATGTTAATGATGTGTTTTTAAAGATATAGGCAGTAAGTATTTCGTACATTCAATTTCAACGATTCACATGTCCAACAACCAATCACGCCGTGATGCGCTAAAAATATTGTGGCAGGAACAGCAGCCATTGGCGCAGCGGGCATGTTGTCATCTTTTTCAGCTTCAGAAGCAACTAAATCAACCACATTGAAAGGAAATATCAATCATTCGGTATGCCGCTGGTGTTATGGCAGCATTCCGCTGGAAGAGTTTGCCGCCGCGGTAAAAAAGATGGGGATTGTAGCCATTGACCTGGTGGGTCCTAAAGACTGGCCGGTACTGCAAAAGTATGGCTTGTACTCTTCGATGTGTAATGGAGCAGAGATCAACCTGGTAGATGGCTTTAATGACAAGAAGTTCCATGCACAGCTGATCAAAAATTATAGTGAGATGATCCCTTTGGTAGCGCAGGCTGGTTATAAGCAATTGATCTGCTTTAGTGGTAACCGGCGGGGTATTGATGATGAAACGGGTTGGAACAACTGTGCTGAAGGTTTGAAGCAATTGACGGGACTGGCTGAAAAGCATAAGGTAACACTGGTGATGGAGTTGCTGAACAGCAAGGTAAACCACAAAGATTATCAGTGTGACAAAACAGCCTGGGGTGTAGAGTTGTGCAAACGGGTAGGTTCAGAAAACTTTAAGTTGTTGTATGATATTTACCATATGCAGATCGATGAAGGGGATGTGACCGCTACGATCCGCAGCAGCCATCCTTATATCTCACATTATCATACGGGCGGTGTTCCGGGACGGAATGAGATCGATGAAACGCAGGAATTGTATTATCCGGCTATTATGAAAGCGATCGTTGATACAGGCTTTAAAGGTTATGTAGCGCAGGAATTCATCCCTGCCCGCAAAACGAATGAAGAAAGGCTTGTATCGCTGGAGAAAGCGGTGAAGATATGTGATGTGTAGGGGGATGTGAGAAGTGAGAGGCATTTGCTTCGATACCAGGTGAATAGTGAATCTTTTGCTTCGAGGAAGCTGCGAGCCGCGAGCTATGAGCTACGAGCCGTTTGCTTTGTAATAAAAATAAATAACGACAAACATTTAAACTCCGAATACTATGGCAGAGAATGCGTATGATGCGATTGTAGTAGGAAGTGGCATCAGCGGTGGCTGGGCAGCCAAAGAGCTTACAGAAAAAGGCTTGAAAGTATTGTTACTGGAACGTGGTCATAATATTGAGCATAAAACCGGATATGTGAATGCCAATAAGGATCCTTGGGAATTTCCGCACCGTGGTGGAAAGACGCAGGAAATGATCAAGAACTATCCTGTATTGAACCGTGATTATCCTTTAAATGAAACGAACCTGGATTATTGGACGAATGAGAAAGATTGTCCTTATACGGAGACAAAAAGGTTTGATTGGTTCAGGGGTTATCATGTAGGGGGTCGGTCGCTGATGTGGGGCCGGCAGAGTTATCGCTGGAGTGATTTTGACTTTGAAGCGAATGCCAAGGAAGGTATAGGTGTAGATTGGCCGATCCGCTATAAAGACATTGCGCCCTGGTATGACTATGTAGAAAAATTTGCGGGGATCAGTGGTAACCGGGACGGTATTCCGCAGTTACCTGATGGTCAGTTTCAGCCTCCCATGGATCTTAACTGTGTAGAAAAGGATGTAGCTGCGCGGCTCAAGGATCATTATAAAGGTCAGCGTTTATTAACGATTGGGCGGGTGGCCAATATTACGAAGCCTTTGCCCGGACGTACGAACTGTCAATACCGGAATAAATGCTGGCTGGGTTGTCCATTTGGTGCTTATTTCAGCACGCAGTCGTCAACGCTGCCTGCAGCACAAGCTACCAAGAACCTGACCTTACGCCCCTTCTCTATTGTTACCAAGGTATTGTATGATAAGGATACGAAGAAAGCGAAAGGAGTAGAGGTAGTAGATGCTGAAACGAATAAAACGATAGAGTATACAGCCAAAGTGATCTTCCTCTGTGCATCGGCTATGAACAGTACCTGGGTATTGTTCAATTCGGCCACAGATATCTGGCCTGGTGGATTGGGCAGCAGCAGTGGTGAATTGGGTCATAACCTGATGGATCACCATTTCCGGGTAGGCGCTTCGGGCACAGTAGAGGGTTTTGATGATAAATATTATTTCGGCCGCCGTCCCACTGGTTTTTATATTCCCCGTTTCCGCAATCTGTTTGGAGAAAAGCGGGATTACCTGCGTGGCTTTGGTTATCAAGGTGCTGCGAGCCGTGGAAGCTGGGGTCGTAATGTAGCGGAGTTGGGTATTGGCGCCGACTTAAAAATGCTTTGACGGAGCCAGGTAACTGGACGATTGGCATGACAGCTTTTGGTGAGGTATTGCCTTACCATGATAATAAAATAAGTCTTGACAAAACTGTGAAAGATAAATGGGGCTTACCGGTGCTGAATGTAGATGCAGAGATCAAGGAGAATGAGAAGAAGATGCAGAAGGATATGGAGCAGGATGGTATTGAAATGCTGGAAGCAGCCGGAGTAAAGCAGGTTCATGGGTTTAAAGGTGATTATTCTCTGGGGATGGGTATCCATGAAATGGGTACGGCCCGGATGGGAAAAGACGCTAAGACATCAGTGTTAAATGGCCATAATCAGGTATGGGATTGTAAGAATGTGTTTGTAACAGATGGTGCAGCGATGACTTCGGCGGCCTGTGTGAACCCATCTCTTACTTATATGGCTATGACGGCCAGAGCGGCTGATTTTGCGGTGAGTGAATTAAAGAAAGGAAATCTTTGATAATTGCTACTGTGAGGATTGGATAATGTGCAAATGCATTTAGTATGCTTATTTAGGTTTTGAATGTTTGCAAGAACATGAATTTTACTGTGCCCGATATTTTCAAATTAGCTAATTAGCTTATTAACAAATTAATTCTATGCCCGGGGATTCACCGAATGTGACTATTAATAACAAAGCAGTTGCACAAAACACGTATGATGCGATTGTAGTGGGTAGCGGGATCAGCGGAGGCTGGGCCGCCAAGGAGCTTTGTGAGAAAGGACTTAAAACGTTGTTGCTGGAAAGAGGGCGTGACGTGGTTCATATTAAGGACTACACGGATACGGATAAAGCGCCCTGGGAATTGCCGCATCATGGCAACCTGACTCAGGCAGACCGCGACATTAGTCCCATCCAAAGTAAGTGTTATGCTTTTAATGAGGTGTCGAAGAAGTTCTTTGTAAATGACCTGGAGAATCCCTATAACCAGGTAAAGCCTTTTAGCTGGATACGGGGTTATCATGTGGGCGGACGGTCGCTGATGTGGGGCCGGCAAAGTTACCGTTGGAGTGATATTGATTTTAGTGCGAATGGGAAAGACGGGCATGGGGCAGATTGGCCTATTCGTTATAAAGACCTGGAATCGTGGTACGGTTATGTTGAACGGTTTGCGGGGATCAGTGGATCAAGGGATGGATTGCCTCAATTACCGGATGGCGAGTTTCTGCCTGCCATGGAGATGAATTGTGTGGAAAAGCATGTGGCAGCGCGTATCAAGGAACGGTTTAAAGAGCGGGCTATGATCATTGGCCGTGCGGCGAATCATACCGCCAAGGTGGGGATCGCGGCCCTTGCCAGTACCGTAGCCGTTGTCAGGAAGGCTGTCCATTCGGTGGCTACTTCAGCAGTAATTCAGCGACGCTGCCAGCTGCCCGGAAAACAGGCAACCTGACGCTGCGGCCCTACTCTATTGTATTGGAAGTGATCTATGATAAGGAAACTAAGAAAGCCAAAGGGGTGCGGATCATGGATTCGGAGACGATGAAGACGGAGGAGTATTACGCGAAGATCGTTTTCCTGAATGCCTCTACGCTGGGAACAACGTCTATATTGCTAAACTCGGTTTCGGAGGTATTTCCGAATGGATTGGGTAATAGTAGTGAACAGGTAGGGCATAACCTGATGGACCACCATTACGGTGTAGGCGCGAGTGGGGATATGGAAGGATTTGAGGACAAGTATTTCTTTGGCCGCCGGCCAAATGGTATTTACATACCTCGTTTCCGCAATATCAGTACGCAAACGATGCGTACGGATTATGTGCGTGGATTTGGTTATCAGGGTGGGGCCAACCGGGGTCGGGCACGTTCGCAGGATGGGATTGGCGCTGAGTTGAAGGAGAGTTTATTGGAGCCGGGTGTATGGAATATGGGTATGGGATCATGGGGAGAGCACCTGCCCTACTATGATAACAAAGTAACGTTGAACAAGGAGAAAAAAAGATAAGTGGGGATTGCCTACGCTGGATATTGATTGTGAGTTTAAGGAGAATGAGATGAAGATGCGTGAAGATATGAAAGCAAGTGCGATTGAAATGCTGGAAGCGGCAGGGGCCAAGAATGTTAAAGGATATGACAATGCCCCACCGCCCGGATTTTGTATCCATGAAATGGGTACGGCCCGCATGGGGAAAGATGCTAAGACATCGGTATTGAACAAATGGAACCAAATACATGATGTGCAGAATGTATTTATTACGGATGGCTCCTGTATGGCTTCATCGGCCTGTCAGAATCCATCGCTTACTTATATGGCTTTGACGGCCCGGGCCGCAGATTATGCGGTGAGTGAATTGAAGAAGGGGAACTTGTAGTTTAATGTGGTAATTTGAAAATTTGAAGATGTGGTAATGGGGCGATTGCGGGTTTGGCACAAGCACGCTGTGCGGCTAGCCAGGCTGCCTACTTGCGCCAGGGGCTAAGAGGTGACACCTTTTCGTTTTCGTGGTAAGGGAAAGGTGTCACCTCTTTCCTGATGAAGGTGAGCCGCTCTACAACGCTGCATTTGCCAGTCTGCAGAGCGACCCACCTTTCGCCAGGGGCAAACAAATAAAATTTGGATGACAGTTCCTTGCGCCAGGATTGAAATGTGGTAATGTGACAATGCTTAATCCAAAGGACCTGATCAAAAGGACAGCATTTCATTACAAAATTTGTACATTATAAAATTGATATAATATGAACAGAAGAGAAGCCGTATCGAGAGTTGCCCTGTTGATGGGTGGCACGGTTATCGGAGCTGAGTTTTTTCTGTCGGGCTGTAAAGCCAGTGATAAAAAAATTGCGGCCACACTGGATTTCAAACCAGAGGATATTGCTTACCTGGATGAAATTGCCGAGACGATCATTCCTACCACGGATACACCCGGCGCCAAGGCTGCCGAGGTAGGTAAGTTTATGACGGTAATGGTGAAGGACAGTTATGATGAGAAGAATCAAAAGATCTTCCTGGAAGGCATGACGAAACTGGATGAAGCCACTCGTAAGATGCATTCTACCTCGTTCATGAGTGCTACACCAGAACAACGTAAGTCGTTGCTGACAGCCTTGGACACTGAACAAAAAGATTACAATAAGCAGAAAAAGAAGGAAGACCCTGCGCATTATTTTACACTGATGAAGCAGTTGACCTTGCTGGGTTATTTCACCTCCAAAATAGGCGCTACGCAAGCGCTTCGTTATGAAGCTGTGCCTGCAAGGTACGATGGTTGTATGCCTTATAAAAAAGGTGATAAAGCCTGGGCTACCTAAAGTTGCCGTTTTTACCAGCTACAAAATCTTAGATGCCAGTAACCGGTTACCAGGTGCCAATCCTGTATTAAACCGGGGTATAGGAGTCAATTTATTTCTTTACTTATAATATTTGCACTGTACTATGGGATACAACCGGAGACAGTTTTTAAAAACAGGAGGCGTTTTTGCTTCTGCGCTGGCCATGGGTTCTACAACGGACCTTTTTGCCGCCAATAAACCACTGAAACAATTCGGACTTCAACTATACACGCTTCGTGCTGACCTTCCCAAGGACCCGCAAGGTATCCTAAAGCAAGTGGCCTCGTTTGGTTATAAGCAAATTGAAGGGTATGAAGGTCCGAAAGGCATCTATTGGGGATGTCGAATAAAGAATTCAAGAAATTTGCCGATGACCTGGGCATCACCATGGTCTCCACGCACTGTGATATCAATAATAACTTTGAACGTAAGGCGGCTGAAGCGGGTGAGATTGGAATGAAATACCTGATCAGCCCTTATATCGGCGCACAGAAAACGTTGGATGACTATAAAAAGTTTGCCGACAAGTTCAATGCATTGGGAGATATCTGCAAAAAGAATGGTTTGCGGTTTGCCTACCATAATCATGGTTATACTTTCACGGCACTGGATGGTGTAATGCCGCAGGATACGCTGATGCAAAATACGAATCCGGACACGGTAGATTTTGAAATGGATATTTACTGGGTAGCCACGCCGGGAGAAGATCCAATAACCTGGCTTAAAAATACCCCAACCGCTTCCGGTTATGCCATGTAAAAGACAGGCTGAAAGGAGCTGATCCCAAACAGCATGATGCTTCTGTTGATCTTGGAACTGGCTATCTTGATTTTAGTAAAATATTGAAGGAAGCCAAGAAACAAGGAATGCAATACTATATTGTAGAGCAGGAGCGCTATGAAGGTACTACACCACTGAAGGCAGCGGCAGCAGATGCCGTATACATGAATAAGTTGAGCCTTTGATGGCAATTGTGAATCGGAAATCGTGAATCAATATCGTTTAGAAAACTTTGGCCAGTTACAAAGGTTGGCCACTCTACAGCGCTGGATCAGCCGGGCGGCAGGGTGACTCACCTTAAAAGTGCAAAAAGCCTAACTAAACAATATTGAATCGTGAATTGGCAGACGGCAATCGGCAGTACGTTTGCTCGAATTTGAGTTAAGTTTAAAAAGATCCTCTCAAGAAAATTATACATGCTGCTTCAGCCTGGCTGCCCTGGAGGCGCTGCTGAAGCAGCATTTTTAGTTTTTACGCGGGGTAAGAAATGTTGCTTGGGGCTTTTTGGGGGTTGACGGTATTGACCAAGCACCTGGCTAATCTATTTCCAGTCTTGCAGGGACAAGTTTAAATCAAAAGATGATTGGGTTGGCATAAACGGTGGTGGTGGCGGCGGATAGCAACAAGTTTGACGGGCGGGGCCTGGGGAAGATCGCCAACCTGGATCAAATAGATTATATTATTAATGATAAAGATATGAATGTCTCTACGGTATCAAAAATTGAAAAAAAAAAGGGGGCGTATTGTTATTACTGAATATAAGACGGTCCTGGGGCTTCATAAAAAGTAAAAAGATCCTTCAAAGGGTAGTATCTTACTGTAACAATTAATAGTATGAGAAACTACCTGCTAGCAGCCTACCTTATCTTCCTGTTGCCAATTACGATCCTGGCACAATCGGCTGATGAAAAAGCGATCCGCCAAACACTGAATGAACAAACCATATCCTGGAACAAAGGCGACCTGGAAACCTTTATGAAGGGTTATTGGGAAAATGACTCCCTGATGTTTGTAGGCAAAAATGGGGTTACGTACGGTTATCAAAATACGCTGAATAATTACAAGAAAAACTATAATGGCCCGGACCAGATGGGCACGCTAACTTTTAACCTGATCAAGGTAGAGCGGCTGAGCCCCGAATATTACTTTGTGGTAGGCAAATGGCATCTGAAGCGAAATGCCGGAGACGTAAGTGGTCATTACAATCTTTTATTACGGAAGATAAAGGGCAAATGGGTGATCACTGTTGACCACAGTAGCTAAGGGTTGTTATCCATGGGGAATTTCTTCTTCCAAATACGCATATTGACCCAAATAAGACCGATGAGGCTAAGTGCCATCCATATATAGAAGATAATATTGCCTATCCCCAGTTTTTTTCCAGGCACTAATAATTCATAATAAGCACCAATACCCAAGGTGCTTATGAGCCATATCAATGCCAGGAATAGTGACCAAACTATCCGTCTCAAAAAGTCGCGGGGGTCATCTTCGGCGTAAGGCATAGCTTAAAATTACGATTTTAGCCTATTTGATTCAGCATTGGTGTAACACATTGGATAATAGTGATCCTTGAATGAGGGGCCATGGACTTAGCGAGGCCGGATCAGTCTATCAGGAGGTTTCTGAACTCGGTTGAATCGCCATTAAAGACGTTGAAATCTACCTTGTACAGGATACCGTTTACATGGCCTTGTTCGCTGTGCTGCCAGAAATGCCAGTCGCGGTAAATACGGGGCTTTTCTTTTGCAGGTAATGGGCCACCCAAAGGGGGTAATGATCGAATTCGTCTTTCAGTATCTGCTTATAAAAATCTACGTTGGTATACAGAATGGGTTTTACACCGTAGTAGTTTTCTACGGCTTCCAGCCATTCTTTAACCCGTTGACGCAATTTGTCGGACTTTACGCCGTAAGATTGTTCTACATCGAGTACAGGAGGCAGGTCGCCTGGTTGCAGCTCAACAGTGGAAATGAAGTTTTCGGCTTGGGTTTTTCCGCTTTTGGTGGCAATGAAAAAGTGGTAAGCTCCTCTTGTGACACCTGCTTCCCTGGCTTTTTTTCCAGTTGCGTTTGAAGCAACGGTCCTCATTCCCATTTCCTTCGGTAGCTTTTATAAAGGCAAACCCAATCTGGACATCTTCTACCTGCATACCTTTGACGCTTTCCCAATCGACGGTTTCCTGGTATTTAGATACATCGATACCATGGATGCCATAATTGGTAGGGATCTCAATACCAAAAGCCTGGTACCTTACAAAGTGGGCTCTGCGAGCAAGCCACCACTCATACAACTGAAATCCCAACATAACCAATATACCTGCCAGTATAAGGCCTATAAGGATCTTCCAACCAATATTTCTTTTTTGTTCTCTGCCATGGACGCGGGTGCAAATATAGTTGTCAGCATTTCTTTTCGATGGATTATTCCGTTGGAGAAATGATAAAATGTGTTGTGCAAATGTTTAGCGCAGGATCTTTTGGACAATATCAATGGTTTTTTCGCCTTTGAGCTTTAGGTAATAGACCCCTTTGGCGAGGCGTTGCATGGGAATATCCCGCACTTCATCGTTCCCGTTCAAATCAATCTCTTTGCGATAGACCAGTTGTCCAAGGGTATTGAACAACCGGATGGACAATTTTTTACCGGTAGGGTTATTGAGGGTGATGAAAAGCCTGTCGGGGATGGATTAGGGTATATTTTCAGCTGATTGGCGGTGGTATTACCTGGTTCTTTTGTGACGGTATTGTTATTGGACAGCAATTTCATTTGCGGATCAATAAAAACGGAGTCGGCCTCAAAACCAACATTAACGGAAAATTCCTGACCGCTAAATTGGTGATTAACTATAATGATGGTATCACGAGCGGCATTTTTAAATTTGATGGCAACAGGCATATCATAGAAAGAAACAGAAGGATGGGAAGTGGTTTGCTTGAGCTTGATCTTTGCCCAATGGTTGAGGTTTTGGCTCCAGGCCAGCTGGTAGCTGGGAAACCCTTCGCCATAGACCCATTTATTGAAAAAGTTATCGAGATTCCTGCCACTTGACTGTTCCATCACTCTTTTCAGATCGGCGGTACGGGCATAGCCATAGGTAATGGCTGGGTCGTCGAGATAGGCACGAATGCCCTTAAAAAGGTACTATCTCCCAATAACCATCGAAGCATGTGAACAACCATGCCTCCTTTTTTATAGGTAAGGCGGCTTCCGAACATGCGGGCATAATCGGTTGTATCGGAAACTAAAACGGAACCACCAGGTTGGGCAGTAACGCTTTTTATTATATTGGTCAGGTTGGTGTAATAATATGCTTTTTCAATGTGCTCGTAATAAATGAATTCTGTATAGGTAGCAAATCCTTCATTGAGCCAAAGTTCTTTCCAGCTAGCACAAGTAACTTTATCACCAAACCATTGATGCCCCAGCTCATGGGCTACCAGGTTGGTCCAACGATCTGTAATATGGCTATTGGTTTGGTGTTCCATTCCACCTCCCAATCCCCATTGGGTTTGGCAATACTGTTCCTTGTAAAAAGGATACAAGCCAAAAAGCTCTGAAAACTTAGCCAGGCATTGTTTTACCTGGGCAGTAGCCGGTTTATAATACTCTACATCGAAGGTGAAGGAATACATCAAAACGGGCATCTGCCGGTTGCCTATTAAAACACTGTCTTTTGCAATGGCGTACTTGGTAATGGCCAGGGCTATCAGGTAGGTGGCAATAGGGTATCTATGTTTAAAATAGCTGGTTGTTTGACCAGCAACCTGTTCTTCGTGCTGGAGAACACCATTGGTAGAAACGGTGTAGGCCGAAGGGATGGTCACTGTAATATCAATGGAATCGGCTTTATCGGTAAGTCCATTTTTACAAGGCCACCAGCCCGCTGCGCCGTAGGGTTCGGACAAGGTCCAAAAGGCATAGGCGCCTCTATGAAAACCCTGGTAAATTTTACCCATCCCATAGGTAACAGGAACTCCCTGGTAAAAAATGGTTACAGAATCTCGCTGACCAGCACTGATAGTGGCAGGCCATTTAATGACCAGGGCACTGTCAGTAGTTTGATAAAAGGTTATTTTATTATTATGGTACTTTACGCTGTCTACAGAAAGGGAGCGGACGAGGTCAAACACAATGCTGTCGGAATTGGCAGTAATTTTAAAGTGGGCGGTAATGGCGCCGGTGATATAATTTATTTCGGGGTTGAGCTTCCAGTTGCACTGATAATAATGGATATCGAAGTTATGGCTGGCTTGTGAAAAAGCGGCTATACCATCGGCACCCTGGGCGTCAAGCAGGCGCATCCGGGCTGCTTGTTCCATTTGGGCAATGTTGGGCATAGGTTTTCGAGCTGCCCGGGCTGCTGAGCTGCTGCGAAAGTGTCGACAAAAAGGAAAAGAAAGTATAGTTTTTCATAGCGATGATGGGTAAAGGTTGGATCTATTGCTTTAATATACCGGATTTTCAGGCCCATGGATGCTCAAACAATGCCCTTATTTAAACGTTACGTGGTATAAAACATTGCACATTAAGGAACTACCCCTAATTTTATCATAGAAAATGCCCGCATTTAACTGGCACGATAGTATCAATCTGATGTCAAGCTTACCTTTCGCCGCGTGTGGAATGCGGGTAAGGTATTGAGTAGCTATTACTTAAGTAAATGGACCCGCAAGCCTGTACAATGGGGGTACCCGGTATCGATCTCCTTTGAGCCCACGACTTCCTGTAATCTCCGTTGTCCGGAATGCCCTAGTGGGTTGCGCGCTTTTACCCGTCCTACGGGTATGTTGCAGAAAAATTTTTTCAGGGATACGATTGATCAACTTTCGGGGACCTGTTGTACCTGATCTTTTATTTTCAAGGGGAGCCTTACCTCAATCCGGATTTTCTGGATATGGCAAAATATGCTTCTCAAAAAGGTATCTATACGGCCACCTCTACGAATGCTCATTATCTGAATGACGCGAATGCCAAGAGAACGGTAGAAAGCGGACTTGACCGCCTGATCATTTCTATTGATGGCACTACTCAGGATGTTTATCAACAATACCGGGTGGGCGGGAAACTGGAAAAAGTACTGGCTGGAGCACGAAACATCATGAAATGGAAGCAGGAGCTGAGGAGTAAAACACCATTTGTATTCTTCCAGTTTTTAGTGGTAAAGCCCAATGAGCACCAGATTGAAGATGTAAAGCGGCTGGCCGCAGAGATAGGGTGGATGATGTACGTTTTAAAACGGCCCAGGTATATGATTATGAACAGGACCCCAATAACCTAATTCCTACACTGGATAAATACAGCCGCTACCGCAAGAATGAGAAAGGGGAGTTTGCCTTTAAAAATTCGCTGCAGAATCATTGCTGGCGCTTATGGCATGCTACTGTGATCAGTTGGGATGGATTGGTGGTACCCTGTTGCTTTGATAAGGATGCTCAGCATACGCTGGGGACCTGAAAGGAAAAAGTTTTAAGGAAGTATGGCATAGTGATGATTATGTAAATTTTCGCCGCCAAATATTACAGAGCCGCAAGAATATTGATATCTGCGCCAATTGCAGTGAAGGAACAAAGGTGTGGAGTGAATAGTGGTGTTAGGTGTTGCTTTTAGGTTTTAGCCATTAGCTGCAAGTCTCTTTAACCAGTGTGAGCCGCCCAGAAAAGGCGACCCACCCTAAAGCCTACTTCGGCGGGCTGTTTTTAATTCCCTACCCTTTTTACACCCTTGAATTATTAGCCTATGGCATTGTCTGTGTCTACTACCACAAGACTTCAATATCAACATGAATCGATACAGGAGCTGATAGCTGGGCTATCAGAAACGCAATTGAAGCAAATGGTGCAGCCTGGAAAGTGGAGCGCCTTTGAACAAATAGCGCATCTAACTGCCTACCAACCTATATTCCTGGATCGTCTGTATAAAATAGAACGGGAAAACAGTCCTGCCTTTCAACGTTATGTTGCTGAGCAGGATGCCCTGTTTGGCACTTACCTGCAAAAGTCATTACCCGCTTTGCTGGCAGCGCTTGCTGACACCAGGTTGATGATTACCAATTACCTCACCGGCCTTACTGCGGATGCCTTGCAAAGAACAGGAGAGCACCCCGGTATGGGCTGTTGACAGTTCCGGAATGGACAGGCTTTTTCTGCTTCATGAGGGCCATCATCTGTATCACTTGTTCATGCTTACGCGTGAACTGCGGCTTCAACAGCCCTAAAATCGCTACTTTTACAACCCAACTACTGATGCAATATGAGTATAGAAAATGATATACAACAAGCGAAGTTTCGCAATGAACACCACAAGGTATCGGTGAATCTCATCTATACGTGTAACTGGTTGATGGAAAAACACAAGCAGTTTTTTGACAATGCGGACATTACACCGCAACAGTTTAATATACTGCGTATTTTACGCGGAGCGGGTACACCGCTTTCGACTTTACAGATACGGCAACGCATGCTGGATAAGATGAGTGATACCAGCCGGATAGTAGACAGGCTGGTAAAAAGGAATTGGTGATGAAAGTAACCTGTAAAACCGACCGCCGGCTAGTCGATGTAACAATAACTGAGAAGGGTTTGAGTTTATTAAATGAGCTGGATGGCTGCAATGATGATATGGATGCATCTGTTGGAAGTCTTACAGAAGATGAAGCATTAACACTGAATGGGCTGTTGGACAAAATGAGAGGTTAGTTAATCCGAATTATGAAACAACAATTTTTGACTTTTGCTGCCTGTCTTTGGGCATCGGTATCCGCGTTTTCACAACCAACCTACGAGTTCCGGGGAGCCTGGATAGCTACGGTAGACAATATTGACTGGCCCAGTAAAGGGAACTTTAACACAGCTTTACAAAAGCGGAGTTTATTGCACAACTGGACATGCACAAGCGCAATGGGCTAAACGCAATGATTGTGCAGATAAGGCCAGCCACGGATGCTTTTTATCCTTCGCCCCACGAGCCCTGGGTGAGTGGCTTACTGGCAAGCAGGGTAAACCGCCTTCTCCTTATTACGATCCGTTGCAATTTATGATAGAGGAAACGCATAAGCGGGGTATGGAATTCCATGCCTGGTGTAATCCTTACCGGGCGGAATTCAGTATAGGCAAATCATCCATAGCGGCCAATCATGTAACCAAACAGCATCCTGACTGGTTTTTGGCTTATGGCGGTAAGCGTTATTTTGATCCGGGCAATAAAGATGCACAAGAGTTTGTAGTGAAGGTGATCCGGGATGTTGTTCACCGCTATAATATAGACGCGATCCATTTTGACGATTATTTTTATCCCTACCGTATTGCCGGCAAGGAATTCCCGGACAACAAGACTTATACAAAATATGGGAATGGGCTAAGTAAGGATGATTGGCGCAGAAGTAATGTAGATTCGATTATTGTGAAGCTTGGTAAAGCTATTAAGGAAGAAAACAAGTACGTTCGTTTTGGTATTTCTCCGTTTGGGGTATGGCGCAATCAGCGGGATGACCCGGAAGGAAGTGCTACTACGGCCGGGCAAACGAATTATGATGACTTGTATGCCGATATTCTATTGTGGTTGGAAAATGGGTGGATTGATTATGTGGCCCCTCAATTATACTGGGAGTTTGGTCATAAGGCAGCCCCTTATGAGGTATTACTGGAATGGTGGAGCAAACATACGTATGGCAGGCATTGCTATATTGGTCTGGCGCCATTTCGCGCCAACAGCAATGGCATTTGGCGCGACAAATCGTTATTGCCCCGGCAAATTGCTGCACTGCGGAACTATCCCGAGATACAAGGGGCTATTTACTTCAGCAGTACCTCCTTCAGAAATAATCCCAATGGATGGAATGATAGTCTTCGCTTGAATTATTACCGTGAACCAGCCTTGATACCAGGGATGGTTTGGATTGATTCCTTGCGGCCGGTAGCACCTGATGTAAGATCTTTTACAGTTGTAGACAGCTCCACTTTTGAGATCACGGTGGTTAGATCAGCCCTTGAAAAAAAAAGAATATCAAGGCTTTCAGGGCCTATTTAAGTGCAGATATCAACGAAGCTTTCATTAATTTTTACAATACCAAGCCGGTAGCCATCAGGACAAGCGGCGATTCGTGTATGTTTCGGATCCAATTGCCTGCCGATAAAAGATATGCCACTATTTATTTAACCACGCTGGATGAGCAGGGTAATGAAAGTTTGCCTTATGCCAACTGGCCGGTTTCCCTGCATTTTGAAAAGCTGGAAAATGAAGCATGGATTGTTAAATAATGGGGGTATTATGGGTTGGTAAATGACAAGGCTATGGTACCGGTTGATTTTATTTACCTTTGGGACCTTATTCAGCAATTAAAAACTAGTTATATGCCTGGTTATGAATTATTTGGCGCTTCTGAACGCAAACATGTAAATGATGTAATGGAAACAGGGATCCTGATGCGGTATGGATTTGACGGGCCGCGTAAAGGGATTTGGAAAGCCAAGGAATTGGAGCAAGCCATTAATAGGGTGTTTGGATCAAAGTATGCCCAGTTGGTATCCAGTGGTACAGCCGCACTTACTACCGCGTTGACGGCACTGAGAATGGATATGGGGATGAGGTGATCATGCCTGCTTTCACCTTTGTAGCCAGCTTTGAAGCGGTATTGAGTGTAGGGGCAGTACCTGTAATGGTTGATGTGGATGATACGCTTACGCTGGACCCTACAGCGGTGCGCAAAGCGATTACTGCTAAAACCAAATGCATCATGCCAGTGCATATGTGTGGCAGTATGGCCGACCTGGATGTGTTGCAGGCTATTTGCAAAGAACATAAGCTGATCTTACTAGAAGATGCCTGTCAAAGTATCGGAGCTCAGTATAAAGGTAAGTACCTGGGCACTATAGGAGATGCGGGCACCTTTTCCTTTGATTTTGTAAAAACAATCACTTGTGCCGAAGGGGGTGTAGTATTGACCAACCGGGAAGATGTTTATACGGATAGTGATGGCATTAGCGATCACGGGCACGACCATAAAGGAGTAGACCGCGGAGCCGATCTGCATCCTTTTATTGGCTACAACTATCGTATTTCTGAATTGCATGCGGCTGTAGGCCTGGCGCAGGTGGAAAGGCTGCAGGAATTCCTGACCATCCAGCGCAAGAATCATGGAGCGCTGAAAGCCATTTTATCGCAGGTACCGGAGATCAGCTTCCGCCGTATTCCCGATCCAGCTGGCGACAGCTGCACTTTTGTAAGTTGGTTCCTCCCCACTCAGGAGATCACTGAGGCGGTGGTAGCTGAACTGAAAGCTCAAAATGTGCTGGCTGGCAATTTCTATTGGTTCAATAATAACTGGCATTATATCCGCAAGTGGGATCACCTTAAGAAGTCGCTTACATTGAATGCCTTACATCCCGATTTGAAAGCTGCTGTGATCCATCATGCCAATAAGGACTTTTCGAGCAGTGATGCGATCCTGAGCCGTTGTATCTCCACTGCCATTAGTTTGCTTTGGACAGAAGATCAGATCAAGGAGAAGGGAGAAAAGATCGTTAATTCAGTGAAGAAGGTATTGGCGGAGCAAAAGGCGGCCGTGTAGAGGTCAGACGTGAGAAGTGAAACGTGAGAGAAATCTTGTGAATCTCTTGATACGCCGCCCTTCAGTAGTCAGCTAATTGCTGAAACTTAGCAAGTGCGGGCTGCAAGTAATAAAACGAGAATGGTGGGTTGCCTTACAAAGGCGGCCTGCCATTTTTATTTGCCTTCGAGGTAGTTACAGTCTTTTAAAGAACCCAGCCGGAAGCGCAAGGGCATTCTGGACAACTTTTCCAAGTGTAATTCCTGCCGGCAAAAGAATCCAAAATGCTGTGTATAGAAATCCTGGCGAATAGGAGAAACAGGCGTCAGTACATTGCTTATGAGTAAAGAGGGTACTGGCATCAAGCTTAAAGTAGGGGTGCTGGTATCAACTGGCTGGCGCAATTTGTTAAAATGGAGAACACTGGTATTGTACCAGGGTTTGGAAGAAATGGCCGAAACTATTGTTGGTACTGCAATTGATGACAGCTGTGGGATATTTTGCTGGGCTTGCAACATTAACATTTTTAAAGAAAATGCCAGAGCAACAATATTTTTATAAAATCGTTGGTGCACGTTCATTACATTTGTCCGTAAATTTACGGCCTGATTTTTGTGGTTGCCTCCGATTTTCCAAATTTTTTTGGCATTGGTGGATAAAAACCCCCAGACGAACCATGGCACTGAGTCAAAGCTTACAGCAAAAACTATTACAAAAACTATCCCCCAGCAAATTCAGTTAATGAAGCTGCTGCAGGTCCCCACTGCCAACCTGGAAGAGCGGATAAAGGAGGAATTGGAAGAAAATCCGGCCCTGGAGGTTTCGGATGAAGATCATGATGACCAATTTGATAATGAAACAAAAGATGAATTCGAGAGTTCGGAGGATGATTTTGAGCCGGATGGAAGTGAAGATGAATATGGCAACATTGATATCAGCGAATATGTAAGTGATGATGACGGGGAAATTGCAGAGTATAAAATGAAGGACGACAATTACCCCGAAGTTGATGATAACAAAGTGGTACCCTACCGCATAGAGACCTCTTTCCATGAGCACTTGCTGGAGCAATTGGGCATGCTAAAGCTGGATGATCGCCTGCGCCGGATTGCCGAACAGATTGTGGGCAGTATTGATGATGATGGTTATCTGCGTCGTGAGGCTTCGGCCATAGTGGACGACCTGGCATTCCGCCAAAATATCGACAGTAATGAGCAGGAAGTAGAAACGGTGATCCGGCTGATCCAGCAGTTTGACCCTGCGGGCGTAGGAGCGCGTAATTTACAGGAGTGTTTGTTACTACAATTGCAACGGCAAAAGGTACATGGCAAGAAGGTGGATCTGGCCATTGATGTACTCACCAACTACTTTGACGAGTTTACTAAAAAGCATTACGATAAGATCCAACGGGGGCTTAATATAAACGATGAGGGGTTGAAGGAGGTAATTGGTCATATTATCCGTCTTACCCCCAAACCAGGAGGCAATCACGCAGACATTAATAAGGCAGAGAGTTATGTGGTGCCGGATTTCTTCATTTACAACAATGGGGGAAAGCTGGAACTAACCTTAAACTCGAAAAATGCGCCCGATCTGCGGATCAGTGAAGGCTACCGGGACATGCTGAAAGAGTACGACAAAGGCAGCAAGAAAGATAAGCGGCAGAAGGAAGCTGTGTTGTTCATTAAGCAAAAGATAGATGCTGCCAAATGGTTCATTGATGCCATCAAACAAAGGCAGCATACGCTGACCAGTGTGATGGAAACGATCATGGAATACCAGCGGGACTTCTTTCTAACCGGTGATGAAACGACCTTAAGGCCCATGATCCTGAAGGATATAGCAGAACGTACTGGTCTTGATATCTCTACGGTAAGCCGGGTTGCCAACAGCAAATTCGTACAAACAGAGTTTGGGACCTACCGGTTGAAATTCTTCTTTAGTGAATCGCTGAGTACAGATAGCGGCGAAGAGGTGAGTACACGGGAAGTGAAAAAGATATTGAGTGACCTGATTGAGGGAGAAAGCAAAAAGAAACCGCTTAGTGATGAGAAATTAACGGATATGCTCCAGGAAAAAGGGTATAATATTGCACGAAGAACTGTAGCCAAATACCGCGAACAACTGAATATTCCGGTGGCAAGGTTACGTAAAGAACTATAATGGAAAATATTACTCTTCCTGCAGCATCGTTAAATGGCGGCGAAAAATACCGGCAGTCTGCTGTCCTTCGGTTTCTGGCACATTTATTCTCCTATGTGTTCCACCCCATATTGATCCCCACGTATGTAACAGCCTTTTTGCTGTATGTGCATCCATTAGCATTTGCCGGATATGGCGACCGGGATAAGTTTTTTTGTGATGGCAGCAGTATTTTTCAGCAGTGGTTTTCTGCCGACCTTTTCTGTTTTCCTGATGCAAAGGCTGGGTTTTGTACAATCTATTTTTCTACGCACACAGCGTGAACGGATCATACCTTATGCTGCGGCTATCATTTTCTATTTCTGGATATGGTATGTATTCCGCAATCAGCAAAAAGCACCGATCTTCTTCGTACAATTTTTATTGGGTAGCTTCCTGGCAGTATGTAGCGCCTGGATGTGGAATATTCGTCTGAAGGTGAGCATGCATGGCACTGCCGTAGGCGGATTGGTCATGTTTTTCTGTTGCAGATCCTTCTGGGGCGTGAAGTAACAGGTCAATACTTTGCAGTGGCTTTGCTGATAGCGGGCATTGTATGCACTTCCCGTTTTATTGTAAGTGACCATACGAAGACGGAGATATACCTGGGCTTTTTCACAGGTATTGCCTGCCAGTTAGTGGCTTGGTGGCTATAAAAAGAAAAGCCCGATCATAGGGTACGAAACCTATAATGAGCTTTCCCGCCTTCAAACCATCTGAAGTTCATGTCCAAACTAGCCGTTCAATATGTTGGACCTTACCAGATAGTATTTTGTAGGATGGTAAATAAAAAGGCATGAACCATCCTTAATAGTTTCAATTACCTGATCTAATTCTTTAACGGGAACCGCCGGACAGCCTAAGCTTCTTCCTGATATTTTATTTGCTTTTAACCAGGGTTTGCCAACATAGGTTGAGCTATGGATCACAATCCGGCGTTCAAAGGCTTTGTCATTAATGCCTTGCTCTAGCCCATCAATATTTAAAGAAAGTCCATTGGCTCCCTGGTAAGTATGACGGGTAATATAAAAGCCCAGGCTGCTTTTATAGGATTCGGGCTTGTTGGAAAATGACCAGGCATATTCTTTGCCTGAGCGTTTTCCATGAGCCACATAGGTATTGATCAGTAGCTTCTTTTGGGCCATGTCAATTACATACAACCGCTTCTTCCTGGAGGATTGACTAAAATCGCAAATAGACAATACGCTGTCATTCGGAAGGCTTTCCTCTTTTATTAAGCGCTTATACCCCTTCAGGGCATACTCCAGGGCCTCTCTGCGCAAACCCAATTCTTTCAGGTGTAAGGTATCGTATAAAAAGGCGGCTTCTTCACATACCCTGTCCTGTGTTGATTTAACAACGGTGCTAGCCGGTGCATTATACAGTAGTAAAGGAACGGGTATTTTATAGCTCGTGTGATTTTCATTATTGCTGCCCGACATAAATACGGGCCATATCACAAAAAGGCATAATAAAGCAATATTAATTATAGATCGTATTGGGCGATACATGGGTTTAGGGTTTTCACAGAGGCAACAGCCACTCTTCTTATAATAACGGATTAAAACAAAAACATCAAGAACCACTTAAGGGCCAAACCTACACCTGGCTTCAGTTTGATCTGCATCAACCGGGTTCGGATGCCTCATTGCTGACTGTTTTATAAACGGCAGTGAAGGAGAAAATAGTATGAGCAATTCCAGACACCGGGTGAGATTTTTATTGTGCTGTAACTGGTAGGCAATTATTCATATACACAATTGCAGGTATGTGAAAACAAGCGAAAAATATTAATCGCTTTAGCTATCAGTAAGTTATTGACCTGATTGCTGTTGGGGTTCATTCTTTTGACTGAACTCGTTTGCATAAATCTTGATCATAAGCAAGAACAGGGAGATAAGAATGGGGCCGAAGATGAGTCCAATAAACCCAAACATACTGACGCCAATAATGACCCCAAAAACGGTGATCAGGGGTGTACATCGCCCAGCTTTTTTGCAGCCAGAACCGGAAGACATTATCTACGGTTCCTATCACACCAAATCCATATACAAGCATAATAATGCCTTTGCCCGTGTCGCCCTTGGCAAAAACACCAAACTGAGGGGTATATAGGCCATGGCAGCGCCTACTACTGGTAACATGGCTGCGATACAGGTAATTACAAACCAAAAGACGGGTTCATCAACACCTAAAATAAGGTATCCGATAAGCCCAACTACGCCTTGTAACAAGGCAATGAGGGGTATACCAATGGCATTGGAATTAACCAGGGAGTTAAGTTCCTTGCGCAACAATAATATATTCTCGTCTTTAAGCGGTACCCATTCGTAAAAACCAGATTCCATTTTACGCCCATCTACCAGCATAAAGTATAGAATAAAATACATGATGACAATGGTGGTAAGGGTATCGAAGGTGGCGCCCAGGATCTTGGGCAGGGTTTCGGCCCCCATAGTAGAGATACGCCGGATATTATCGCTGGTAAGGATCTGAATATCGTACCGTTTTTCAAAGGTGGCTATGAAATTTTGGATGGAAGTGAGGATTTCGGAGGAGTGGTTGATGGCCCAGGTGATCCGGGAGGTCATTAAATTGGCCAACACCAGTATAGGTACCATGATGATCAAAAGGAGAGCAGCATGAGTATGGCTGCAGCCAGGCTCTTTTTCCATTTATATTTACCCTGCAAGGCAAACATGTATTTGCGCATGAGCACATACAAGGTATAAGCGCCCAGGAATGCAGGGATGAAGGTTTTCATGTAAATGAATAATACCGTTCCGATGAGGAGTATGATGATCAGGAGTAATACCTGGCGTATGGCATTATTAGGAATGGTATTCATAGATCAGTTGCTAATTACAGGTTATTAATTACTGGTTACCAGTATCCGGGTTTTGTGTGTACCCTGTTGTGCTATTAAATTATCAATCAACAAGCTACACATAAAGTTTCAGAAACTGGTAACCAGTAACAAGTTTAAATCTTTACCTTTTTCCAGGCACCGCGCCGGAAAATGATCACACCGGCAATGCTGATACCTGCTTCGGCTGTAACAATTGCAATAAATACACCTGTAGGCCCCCATTTGAGGGTAACGGCCAGCAGGTAAGCGACAGGTATTTGGAATAGCCAAAAGGCTACCAAATTAATCCAGGTAGGTGTTTTGGTATCGCCCGCACCATTAAATGCGCTGGTAACGACCATTCCCACGCCATAAAAATATAGCCAAGACTAACTATATGTATAGCCTCGGTAGCAATTTTTACTACGCCCGGATCCTTATTCATGAAAGAAGTGATGAACTCTGATCCCACCAGGAAGATCAGGATCACCATAGCCATGAAGATGGCGCTGTATTTAGCTGTTTTCCACACAGACTGTTCAGCCCGTTCAGGCTGTTGAGCGCCCAGGTTCTGGCCCACCAGGGTAGCTGCCGCATTGCTTAGGCCCCATGCCGGTAATATGAAGAACATGAGTATACGGATGGCCACGCCATAACCGGCTACTGCATCATCGCCAAAACGAGTAATGAGCCTGGCAAGGAACATCCAGCTGGCAGAAGCAATGAAGAATTGCACAAAGACCACCCAGGAAAGATCAAAAATGGTTTTGAATATCCGGAGATCAAGGTTGAAGTGTGATCGTTTAATACGTATCAGTCCCTTGCCCTTGAATAAGTGGTACAATTGAAACAATACGCCAATGCCTCTTCCGGTAGTAGTAGCAATAGCAGCGCCGGTCAATCCATAAAAATGAATGAGAATGGGGCAGAGGATGATATTACAGACATTGGCAATGCCCAGGGACCACATGGCAATGGTAGCATTGCCTGCACCGCGGAAAATACCATTGATGAGGAACAATAGCATGATCACCACAGAGCCGCCAAACATAATACGGGTATAAGATGTTCCGTAAGTGAGTACTTCAGGAGAACCTCCCATAATTTGTAAAATGTTGGGAGCAAAGAGTAGCCCTGCAATGCTAATTACGGCGGTGATTATTAATGCCAGGTTGATGGCCTGCGCGCCTGATTTTGCTGCAGCTTCCATATTCTTCTCCCCTACCCGGCGGGCCACTACCGCAGTGGCTCCCATACCCAGGGCCATAGCAACAGAGTATAAAATGGTAAGAACAGATTCGGTTAACACTACGGTAGATATGGCTTGCCGGGCGTGTTCGGTGCGACCGACAAAGTAAATATCTACTAATGCAAAAATGCTTTCCATAATCATTTCGAGGATCATGGGAATGGCCAGCATGAGTACTCCTTTACGAATACTGCCTTGTGTAAAATCCTGGTTTTCTCCTTTAAGGGCCTGTTTAATAAATGAAAAAACAGATGTTTTCCTGGTTGGTTGATTCAATGGCATACAAACTCCTTTCTGAGTTGAATTGATTAAATAAATAAAATACTGTGAAGACCGCTATATGAGCGGACAAAGGGGGTAACTAAATGTGCTCCTGGATTACTTAACGATATATCCGAGGAATGTGGAGACTTTCATATTACTATGGTATTGAGATTCCAAATCTAAAGAAATTAACGGAGTGAACCAAGAGTTGTGGTTTACAAATTGAAAAGTTGTCTTTAAATCAAGGAGGAATCAAGCAGAGCTTGTCGCCCTTGTCAAAACTCCTGATACCAGGTTATACTGGTCCCCTGTCTTCCTGTCGAAGGTGGGCCAGCCTGCCGCGCTGCCTGGCCGGGCTGCAGGGTGACTCACCTTTTGTCTAAATCAGTGTGACCAATCAGGTTATCGGGCAAAATGTTCGATACCGGACATTTTAAGGCCAGGCATTTTGGCAATTCAATGAGGCTGAATGATATACGATTGGCATTGGGATTGAAATACCTCTATTCAAATTGAATGAAAGTATGGACAGCGTTATAGCCCCTGAGATTATTCGTAAACGCAAAAGAAAATTCATTGGCTGGTTTATTGTTATCGTGATTGGTTTCCTGATCGGTGTGTGGCTGCTTCGTTATTCACTATCCACCAGCATTAAAAAGTCGGCTATAACGGTGGCCGTTGTGGAAAAAGGGGATGTAGTCAATACCCTTACTGCAACCGGAGAAATACTCCCTGAATTTGAAGAAGTAATTACGAGTCCCATTAATTCGGTGATCAAAAATGTGCTGCTCGATGCCGGCACATCGGTTAAGGTGGGTCAATCGGTATTGGAACTCGACAAAGAATTTACGCGCCTGGAGTTGGAGAAATTGAAGTTTCAACTGGAACTAAAGCAGAACAATATTGCCCGGCTTAAACTACAGTTAGATAAGAGTTTTTATGACCTGAAGGCGACAGACTCGATCAAACAATTAAAGATCAATAGCCTGCAGGCGGCGGTACAGGACGCCAAAAGATTATTCAAAGCAGGAGGGGTACACGTGAGGAAGTTGAGCAGGCGGAACTGAACCTTAAAATAGCAGAACTGGAAAAACGCCAATTGGAGCATGAGATCCGGAATAAGCAAATGGCTATGCGGACTGATATGCGGGAATCGGAGATAGCTGCACAAATTCAATACAAAGACCTGGATGAACTGGAGCGAAAACTGCAACAAGCCAATATTGTAGCTACCCGCAATGGGGTAATTACCTGGGTCAATAAGAATATTGGGTCGAAGATCAATGAAGGGGTGTCGCTGGTTAAAGTAGCCGACCTGGGAAGTTTTAAAATAACAGGTAGTATATCTGATGCTTTTGCCAATCAGGTGCATACGGGCATGCCAGTAATAGCACGAATCAATGATTCCTTATTAGGAGGCATTGTCATGAATATTCATCCGACAGTGCAAAACAATATCCTGTCATTCGATGTGCAATTGGACAACCGTAGTAATAAGTTATTACGCCCCAACATGAAACTGGATATTTTTCTGGTGACAGCCGTGAGTAAAAATGTTATGCGAATAGCCAATGGAGCAGCTTTTAAAGCCGCAGGGGTACAAGATATTTTTGTAGTACAAAATGGAAAAGCGGTCAGGCGAACAGTACATATAGGTTTATCGAACTTTGATTATGTAGAGTTAAAAGACCAGGTAACACCAGGCGAAATGATCATTACCTCGGATATGAAACAATACGAGCACCAACAGGAAATCACCATCAAAGATTAAGCGGAATATATGACCAGGATCAGTTATACAGGCATCGCACTATTGTTTTTTTGCAGCAGGCTACTGGCTCAATCAATCCCAGATACCCTTCGACTTAACCTGGCACAAGTGGTGGACATGGCAAAGGCAAATCCATTGCATCCAGGCAGGCTTCGACCTTAAAAGAGAACCGGTATTGGCAATGGCGCACGTATCAATCAATTATAAACCGCAACTGGTTTTGGATGGCCGACTACCTAGTTATAGTAAAACGTACCAGGAGATCTTGCAGCCAAATGGAAGTATTGACTTTCAGCCGGTGAAGAATAACAACTCTTCGCTCAACTTATCGCTTGAACAGAGTATTGCCCAAACGGGCGGAACTATTTTTGGCACTACGCAGCTGCAAAGGTTCGACGACTTTGACCGTAAAAATACTTTATACAATGGGGTACCGTATGCCCTGGGGTATAGTCAACCTTTATTCATGTTCAACAGCCTGAAATGGGACAAACGGATTGAACCGTTGAAATACCAGGAAAGCCGTCAGGAGTATATTGAATCAATGGAGCAAATCGCCATCAATGCCTCTAATTACTTTTTACGCTTTTGCTGGCGCAGGTAAATCTACAGATCGCGGAAACGAATTTCAACAATACCACCAATATACTCCGGATCGCTAATGAAAAGTACGAGTTGGGTAAAGTGTCGCGCAATGAAATATTACAATTACAACTGGAACTGCTGAAGTCGAAAAATCGGTGGCCAGCGCTAAGCGGGATATGGAGATCGCTATGCTTAACCTGCGTTCTTATATTGGCATTCAAAGTGATGAAAAGGTGTCGCTGGAATTACCTGGCACCGCCATCAATATAAAGGTTTCGGCTGAAAAGGTGTTGACAGAGGCGTTTGCCAATCGGTCGGATGCTATTGCGTTTCAACGCAAAGTGATTGAAGCGAAAAGGGATGTAGCTAAGGCAAAGGGTGATAATAGTTTAAACGCTACGCTTACAGCGCGGCTGGGTTTTGCCAAAAGCGCCCTTAACTTGCCAGGTGTTTATAAGTCACCGAAGGACCAGCAATTATTTCAATTGGTATTTGATATCCCCATCCTGGACTGGGGCCGGTCGCGCTCGCGTTTAAAAACAGCCCAGGCCAACCAGCAATTTGTGCAATATGCTGTTGAACAGGATCAACAGATCTTTAGGCAGGAAATCTTTACTCAGGTTACCTTATTTGAAATGATGCAGGATCAGTTGACGCTGACGGCACAGGCAGACAGTATCGCTTCTGAAAAATACCAGATTGCACGGGAGCGGTATGTACTGGGTCATTTAAGTATCACAGACCTTAGTATCGCCTTCCAGGAAAAAGACCAGGCAAAACGGGATTATGTGTATGCGCTACGGGATCTTTGGGGGCATATTACCAATTGAGGTATCTTTCTTTGTATGATTTTGACAAAGGGGAGAAGATCAGTTATAGATGAAGTGACGAGCGGTGAGCTGCGAGCAATGGATTGGGGAGATAAAAACTATAAAATCTACATTATTTATTAAAACCAGATAATACAACGGTATGATACAATTACAGAACATTGAAAAGGTATATCGCACCAGCACGGTGGAAACGCTGGCTTTGAACAATATAAACCTCCAGGTGCAAAAGGGGGAATTCCTGTCGATCATGGGCCCTTCGGGTTGTGGCAAAAGTACGCTGCTTAATATTATGGGACTGCTGGATGCTCCTTCAAAGGGAGATGTAAAGATCGATAGTGAATCGACCACTCATTTATCGGATAAGCAGATGGCTCATTTCAGGAATAAGAAGCTGGGATTTATTTTCCAGAGTTACCACCTGATCAATGACCTGAAGGTACTGGACAATGTAGAGCTGCCACTTTTATACCGCAGTAGTTCGGCCAGGGAACGTACGCAGTTGGCTAAGGCGGCATTGGAGAAAGTGGGTTTAAGTAACCGGGTTAAGCATTTTCCTACACAGCTTTCTGGCGGACAGAAACAACGGGTAGCTATTTCCAGGGCCATTGTGGGAGAGCCTGAGATCATATTGGCCGATGAGCCCACGGGCAATCTTGACAGCTCTATGGGGAATGAGATCATGGATATACTATTACACCTGAACAATACGGAAAAGACCACCATTGTGATGGTAACGCATGACGAAAATATGGCGCGCAAAACGCACCGGTTGGTAAGGTTGTTTGACGGATCGCAAGTGAGCTAGTGATGTGGCTGGTAAATTGTGGGTGAAAACGGCTGTGAGCGAACTAAGTGCTAATTGTTTTATGTTAATAATGATATTCTACATTTTATTTTAAAGAACTATTTTAAAATAGCGATTGCGGTGCTGAAGCGAAGAAAGTTTTTACGTTCATCAGCTTATTTGGCATCAGCTTTACGCTAACGATCTTAATTGTGTTGACAGCATTCCTGGATCACCTGATCAGCCCGCAGTATCCCGACACCAAGCGCAGCCGGTCTCTATATATCAACACGGCCATACGAACTAATTCAAAGACTCAATCTTACATTAATGGGCCATTGAGTTATTACTTTTTGAATAAGTATGTATATTGTATGAAAACGCCTGAAAAAGTAGGCATTGCTTCCATTTTCATTCCCACGAATGCGTATGTTAATAACAAAAAGCTGGTGGTCGATGTAAAGTTTACCAATGCCGACTTTTGGGATGTACAGGAGTTTGAATTCATTGAAGGGAGGCCCTATACGACACAAGAGATAGCCAATGCCGACCGGGTAGCAGTGATCACGGAGCAAACAAAACGAGATTACTTTGGAGAGGGAAGTGCTATTGGTAAATTTATAGAAACAGACAATGTGCAATACCGGGTTACCGGTGTGGTAAAAAATGTACCCATTACGATTATATTTTCTTATGGCCATATGTACCTGCCCTATACTTTATCAAAGACAGAAGTCGATAATAAGGGTTTTGATGGCCGTTACTCTGCAATATTACTAGCCAAAGCCGACATTCCCAAGTTACAGGAAGAATACCAGCAGGTAATTGCACGGTTGCCCCTGAAGGAGCTTGACTTTGATAAATTCCTGAGTTATGCAGACACCTACCTGACTAGTTTCACCCGTATGGTTCTCGGAAGAGATGAGGGATCGGGTATGAATAAGTTCATTCTTTTTGTCAGTCTTTTTGCCCTGTTCTTTATGTTGCTACCTACCCTTAACCTGATCAACATTAATATCAGTCGTATTATGGAGCGATCTTCCGAAATAGGGGTACGCAAAGCATTTGGCGCTTCGTCCCGTACCCTGGTATACCAATTCATTATTGAGAATATTATTCTAACACTGATTGGTGGAATACTGGGAATTGTGTTTTCGGCGATCATCATTTTCCTGATCAATAATAGCCAGTTACTTCCACACATGTACCTGACCATCAATTTTACTGTATTAGCCTGGGCATTATTGTTCTGTCTTGTCTTTGGCTTGTTTTCAGGAGTATACCCGGCATGGTGGATGTCGCGGTTACAGGTAGTAACTGCCTTGAAAGCATAGCAGGGGTTTATTGATCATCTTATTAATTGTATTTTATGTTGAAACATTTGTTTAAACTGATCTGGAATAAAAAGAAACAGAATTTTGTGTTGATGCTGGAAATCCTGGTTTCCTTCCTGGTGATCTTTGCTATTTTTACGATGGCTGTTTATTATTATCAGAACTACCGGAAGCCCATGAATTTTGACTATGAAAGGGTATGGGCTGTTCAATTTGAATTAGAACAAAGGCCCGCCAATAATGATTCCTTATCTCTTTATTTTGAAGCGCTCAAGAATCACCTGCGTTCAATGCCGGAAATAGAGCATCTAAGTTTTAGCAGCAACAATATTCCTTTCTCGATGAATACTTTACAAACCGACCTGAAATATGAAGGCCGACATTTTAACCGGGTAAATGATTATACGGTAGAGGATGGTTATAGCAAGACATTGGGCCTTATACTGCAGGCAGGCCGGTGGTTTTCAAAGAAGATGCCGGGACAAAATACCGGCCGGTGGTGATCAATGCGTATCTGAAAGAACAGGTATTTGGTAATGCGGATGCCATTGGTAAATTAATTGATAAGGAATCCGAAAACCCCATGAAGGTAATAGGGGTAATCAATGATATCAAGGAAAAAGGCGATTATCAGTCAATTTAATACGGGCTCTATCGGCGTGCGGATACAAGTGCCTACAAATGGATGTCGCAAATCCTCATTAAGGTTAAACCTGGCGCCGACCTTGCTTTTGAAGGAAGGCTGTATAAGTCCATTTCCACTTATTTAAAGAGTAGTGCCATGGAAATTGAGCATCTTACCAACAAACGGATAGCCAAAAACAATTTCACGTTGATTCCCAGTATTATTTTAATGATCGTTGCAGGGTTCCTGGTCATTAATGTAGCACTTGGGTTATTTGGTGTTTTGGCGGGTTTGCACGGTATTTTATTATGCTGGAAGAATTGACGGCGGAAATACTGGCGGCAGAAAAGAAGGCCTATGACAAAGTGATACGGATGATGGCGCATGAAGTGAACAATACGGTAGGGCCTGTTAATTCTATTCTCCAATCAACGCTTCAGGCGAAAGAAAACAGTGCCGCCATTAACAATGCCTTACAGGTAGCTATGGACCGCAATCACAACCTCAATTTGTTCATGCGCAATTTTGCCGACATCGTCCGGCTGCCTGAACCGCAAAGAAAAATACCGACCTGCACCAGCTGGTACGGCATACGGCTCAATTAATGGAATTAAAAGCGGGTGAAAAGCAAATTGTCTTTCATTTTGAGCTGTCGCCAACCCCTATAATGGTACATGCCGACACGCTACAACTGGAGCAGGCGCTTATTAATATCATAAAGAATGGCATAGAGGCCATTCCCCAACAAGGCGTTATTACTTTTATTACGCGTTCCTATCCCCGGGAACTGATTGTGTGTGATAGCAGCACTGGAATAGCTCCCGCTATTGCAGAACAGTTATTCTCGCCTTTCTTCAGCACTAAGAAGGATGGGCAGGGAATCGGCCTTACGCTTACACGGGAAATACTACTGAACCATGGTTATGAATTTTCGCTAAGAACAATTGAACCATGGGTTTATGGGGGTATTTGAATAAGTTAAAGATTATAGTAGAATAAAAAAGTGCATTTATTGCACTGTCCAACCTGAAACTTGCTACAGGCTTGACTTTCGGGGCAGAGAGTCAATCGAAAAACTATCTATTTAATGCGTAGGAATCGGGTACACCTAAAAGTTAAAACTTCCATTTCGGTAAATCTTCGGTATAGTTTCTTACTGTCAGGATATGTAAAGAAGTTTGTTTTTACGCAGATAAGGGGATGTAAACTACTGCAAGTCAACGTCTTTTGATTTTAATACACTCTCCATCAATTCCCGCCTCAACTTACTATAGAGTATATCAAAAGCTCAAAAAATCTGGAATCAAACACTTGGATTAGGGTGTTTAGCTCCTCTCGGAACGTGACAAGTTCCGTTTTGTCACTGTACTTAGCTCTGATGTAGCCTGATGCCTTATCCATAAAAACGGTATCCATCAAATCCATCTCATAAGTAATTAAGCCCCTCTCTCGTTCAGTGTCTAAAGTATTGGGTATTAATAATTTAATACCAATAATCCGCTGATAAAGGAAGTACGCTCTTTTAAGCAGGCTTTCGACCTCCAAATACAACTTAAACCACACTTCGTCTTTAGCTGGCTCTTGTTTTTGGTATAGCCGATTCCAATATTTATTGTCTTTTCGCGATACCCCTACATTACCCCCTGCACCATGACCCTGCATTTTCGGTAATTTATCGGTAAACATTTCACCGATTCCGGTATTGAACCACCCTACATTTACGTTAAGTAATTCAAAAGCTTTTTTGAGACTTTTTACTCACACCAATACGCTGTCTTTCAATATCTGTAATGGTTCCCTGGCTAACATCTAAAGCTTGCGCCATCTCTTCTTGAGTCTTAAAGAGTTGCTTTCTAACCTCTTTAAACCGCTCGTTAATTGCTTTGTCCATAAAAAAATACCGAAAAAGTTACAAATACCGAATTAATACAGTTAAATTGCCTAAAATATCGGTAAAAACTGTCGTTTTTCGGTATTTAAAATTGATAAATCTATGCACAAAGTAGTTATTAAAGCCGAAAATATAAAGAAAAGCCTACCACATGGAGCTATCGGAGAGATTGCCAGACTCGCCAAAGTCTCCCGTGATACTGTTCAAAATGTTCTATCCGGGAAGTCTCAAAACCTGAAAGCATTAAAAGCCATCAAGACGTATTTGGATGACCTCAAAGCCACAAAGGATGCCATAGCCAACACGGTAGATAGCTTGGATATTGAAAAACCAATTTAACTCCTATGGGAAAGCCAATACTTTTTCGAAATGACGCGCTTTACCTTTCTTATAAATTCATTGCCTCTTTCGGTATTCCAGAACAGACAATAAGCGCCTGGAGAAGGAGAAAAATAGGATCACGAATTTATGAAGGCAAAGAGGCGTACATTGATTACTCCTCAATTCCTGACCAAACAAGATGGAAGCTGCCTCCAGAAGCTGTTATCAAAGCAACGTACAGGACGCAAAAGGCAGAGATACTCACTGAAGAGATTACCTCAAAGCTGGAGAGCGCACTATCTGCCAATTATTCAAAGTGGTTCAACCTTTTCAAACCAAAATACCCTCAACTCCCAACGGAAAAATTGAGAGAAGCAGCCATTAAAGCGGTCTCAATAGAGTGCGTGTTGCAATTGGATGGAGATAAAGGAGAGAAGAAAGCAGCTTTTGAAGCATACAATAAAGTGGTAGCCCGCCCCTATGACTCTGAACACGCTTTTATAATGCCCTCACCAAAGCCCGACAAAAAGGCATTGAATTTATTGCCGTTGATAAACGTGCTCTAAAGGAGCAAATGGAAGAAAGGTATGATCCTGCTGTTTACAACTGGCTCCGTCAGCTATCCGGCTCTCCTGTTAAGTTGACAAATGCAAAGATTCATGAGGCCATTGTAAAACTCTGCAAGGAGGCTAATATCAATGTGGTGCCAAGTGTAGAATGGGTAAAAAAACACAGGCGAAGGGCGCTGAAGAATCATGAAATCTTTAAGAGTCGGTATGGTGCTCAAGCTGCCATTAACGAATTAGAGCCTTATGCCAAAATAAACCATGCCAAAAACGCAAACTCTCAATGGCAAATTGATGGCTTCACACTGCCCTTCTACTTTGGAAAGATCGGAGAGTATAATAAGTTGGTCTTCTTTGCTGTAGTTGACAGCCACAGCAAAAAAATGTTGGGTTACTCTTTTGGTGAATCTGAAAACACCCTTGTAATTTTTGCAGCCCTGAAGGATGCTGTCTCAAACACTGGCTATCTGCCTGCGGAGTTTGTTTGTGATAACCACTCATTCAACAAAACCGATGAGGCCAAAGACCTAAAAACAAAATTGGACTCATACGGCATCCATTGGACTGTTTCTCACAACCCCCGTTATAAATCTATACTTGAGCGCACGTTTAAGCACTTTAATGAGCACTTCTTAAAGAATTACCCAGGGTGGACAGGCCAAGGCATATTAACAAAGGATAAAGAAGGGAGACCGGCTCAAGAGTATATTGATAAGTTTCAAAAAGCAGGCTACCGCCTCACTGAAGATCAAATCAGGATCAATGTAATTGAGGCGGTTGAGCATTATAACAATACTGTCCTGAAAAAGCACAGTAAAACGCCTGCTCAAATGTATTCAGAAAGCAGCAAGCCTCATGCTATAGAGGTTAACCTGTTTGAGCAAGCGCGAATATTCATACCCTGCAAAAAAGCTAAAGTACAGAGAGGGCAAATCAATATCACAAGAAGAGGCGTATTGTATGAGTATCAATTGAGCGCCGACCTGATGCACCAATACAATAACCAAGAGGTATTTGTCCGGTATGAGAACCTTCACGATGAAATCTACATCTCAATATTAAGAATGACAGCTTTATTGGAGTAGTAAAAATAAAGCGCGGCATCAATGGTGCCAAAGTAGATCAAACCCCGAAGACATTGAATTGCTTTTAAAGAATAAGGGGAGGTTAAAGGGTTATACGTCCAAAGCCAAAAAGGAAAACGAATCAAAGGCGCATCCCGATGCTTTTGCAGACCTCAACAAAATCAAAGCTCCCAAAGAATTATCTCAACAGCTTGAGAACAACTATGTACGATACAGGGCCGGAGAATTGGGGATTGACTTAACAACAGTAGTCACCGGTTTACCTGTTGATGAGTTCACACTTGAATCACTTCAACCTAAAAGCAAGTTGGAAAATAAAACGCCTTTCAAAGTTGACGGCAAACATCAGATTGCCATTGATAATGATGAAGAGTTGCTTGACTAATAAAAAGCCTCTCTTGCAAGCAAGGGAGGCAACTTTTGAATCTTAAAACTTCAAACAAAATATAATCAATATGAACTCAAAAGTAGTTAAAACAGAAGAGGTCTCAAAAGAAAACATTTGCGAAGCCTTGCGTGAGTACTGCAACGCCAAAGGGGTTTCTCAAAGGGTAGCCGCTACCAAAATTGGGGTAAGTGATGCTACAATCAATAACGTTCTAACCGGGAAATGGAATGTCATTAGTGAGGAAATGTGGAGAAAGATATGGAATGCTGTTGGTACTGGTAACAAGGAGCCATTGTTCAATACTGCTGATCATTTGGCTATTAAAAAGCTTTGCAGTACCGCCCGTAAAAACCGGCTTATGATCGGCCTAACCGGTGATACCGGAATGGGTAAGACAAGATCATTGGAAAGTATTAAAAGAGGCCGGAATACTTTCTATATAGTCTATAAAAAGACAATGAACGCCCGGCAGTTTTTGTGCACTATCCTGAAAGAATTGGGGATTGTTTTTGAAGGCAATAAGTATGACATGGTTAACAGGATTGCAGAGGAGTTAAACGTGTTGACATCTCCCCTGTTGATCATTGATGAAGCTGGTAAATTGCCTCATACGGTTATGCAGTATTTACATGACTTGAGAGACTACACAATCAACAATTGCGGCATTGTCCTGGCAGGTATGCCCTACTTTGAAGAGAACCTTAAAAACATGCCCGGAAGCAAAAGGAAGGATGTGCAGAGTTTTTAAGAAGGGTAAACCTTTGGCATAGAATGACCGGATTGAGCAGGGATGAGATTGAGTTTGTGTGTGCTCAAAACGAAATCACAGACAAGGCAACAGTTAAAGAGTTTTACAGTAACAAGCGTTTTGGTGACCTGTTAAACCAAATCCTGCTATATAAGATTGACCTTATTGCTTCCACAGATACAGAGTAAATATTATTCCCAAACTACAACAACAATAATTATGACCTACTCAACAAATGCACAAATTGTAAAGATTCACATACTGTTAAGCCAGTTAAATTTAATGGACTCCAAAAATGAACTGGTTGCCCGTTTTTCCAATGGCAGGACAGTGAGCACAAAGGAAATGACGCTTACAGAGGCAAGCGATTTAATCAAGGCTCTTGCTCAATATGATCCTTGTGACAAAATGCGTAGGACGGTTTTTGCACTGGCTTATGAAGCTGGTATTATATGGGGTGATACCCTGGAGGATAAAAAAATGAACACCATAAAGCTCAATCAGTTTCTTTTAACCAGGGGGCTGTAAAAAGAGATCGGCTGTTTGTCATACAGCGAGTTGGTAAAAGTAGTTAGCCAGTTTAAAAAAATAGTCAGCAAGAATGTTGAGCAAAAAGCTGCTAAAGCAACATCTTCTTTACTGGAAGAGCTACACATTGAAAGCTCCTTTAAAAAGCACTCCAAAAGCATATGACTCTTATAAACCCAGCCTAAACTGTACAAAATCTTTAATCTCCCAAAAATCCTACTATGGTTAAAATAACTGATACTTCCCTGATCATCGAAATACCAACAGAGCATGAGGCTCCATTGGTAAAGCTTGCCAATATGCAAGCAGGCTTACTGGAGCTTGTTTCTTTGGTGGATCATGAAGGGGCGGGCAGGGAAGCTCAAAACGGCTTATTTGCTCTAAAAGCACTGCTTCAAGAGATGCTCCTTTCTCCAGGGCAGCTCATACGGATCACACAATTGGCCAAGACTGACTCTGCTTTAATGAACTCATTCCAATAACATGAAACAGAATAGCATTTACAGTAAAAGGAAATGGTTGGCAAGCGCCTCAAAGCCCGTTGGCTGATCACGGTTGAAGGGTTTACCTGTAAAGATGCAGCCAGTGCAATTGATGTTTCATATAAGACTGTTTTAAAGTGGTATCACAGATACCAGTGGAAGGATGCGAAGAAAGGGGCCATTGAGGAGACCGGAGGCTTTCACCTGTATTTTGGCTATTTCCTGAATTACGTAAGGAGTACCAACCCCTCTATACATAACCAGGTTAAAGACCTGTGGTTTGCCTACCTGAAAAAGCTGCAAGACAGGTACTACCCGGAAAAAGTGTTTCATGATGAAGAATAGCCTGAAGAGGCGAAGATTGAACGCCCGCTGTTTCCACAGTGGGTTTTTTATTGCCTCAACATCCCTTTTGCGGTTGTTAAGGTGTGGAGTCAGCGGGTATAGAGGCCCTCAAATATCCATTATAGCCCGCACTATATCCCTTAAAACCGCTGCATAAATACAATGAAATCCCTCTTTTGAGCTATAGAAATAACACAACATGCTGATATTCAATTGGTAGTGCTGATTTTATAGGTATTTGACCACGTTTATAGGGAGTATTTTGTGATTTTCGGGCCTTATTACGATCAATCTGGAGTCTTTTCAATAAAAAATAGATGGTGTTTCATGCTCTTTATGCTGCTAATAATGGGTTGTTTGTTGACTCTTTTGGTGGATTTGGAATACTTATAAGCGGGTGACTGTGACCGTGAATATGTGAACTTTATTAAACCATCTGTCTGATCTATCTTTACTGCAAGCTTCTGCATCTTTAAGCTTTCCATCTCCATCAATCTTCATACATCTTCAGGCTGCTGTTGGATCAACAGCAGAGTTGCACTTCATTGGTTTTATTAATGGATTAGATACAAGTGAGCGTCATTCGATAAGTTTTAAATACGGTGTACTCACATGCAGCAGCGGGTTTCCGGGCAATATTATTTATCATTCATACAAACTCCACCAAATGAACAAGCTGAATAAAGAATTTCTGATTACTGATAGTACCGTCAATGTTTACGGCTTCAGGCTCCTAACGTCAGGCTACCTGATGGATGAGTTTAAAAAGAATCCTATTGGGTATTATATGCACAAGCGTGAAGAGGGTGTATTGGTTCGATGGGAGGGTTTTCGCGTCGAGGGTGATGCTGTATATGCAAAACCTGTTATTAACATGAGCCACCCAAGGGGGAGCAGACTGTTCAAGAGATTCAGGATGGTTTTTTGAATGGTGCCTCTGTTGGTAATATCGTTGTGGTTGAGTCGAGTGATGAACCCTCATTAAAGAAGCCAGGACAAACAGGCCCGACAATCACCAAATGGTATCATAGAGAGTGCTCTTTGGTTGATATTCCCGGTAATATGAATAGCCTCTCCTTATTCGATGTCAACGGTCAGCCGGTAAACTTGAGTGACTTGAGGACTGAAAAGAAGAAAGCTGAAAATGCGCCTGTTAAAAGCTGGAGGGCAAAGCTGCCCAAAAGGCTGCAAAAATATTGATGAGCAGCTTTCTGAAGCGTTTAAAAAGAATACCATCAATGAGCAGACCCTACACAAGTTAAGAACTATATATAAGGATGACCCGGAAGGGTTGGCTCAAGCGCTGGAGGAATATGCTGATAATAGAAGGCTTGCCTTGCTATACTGCTCATGGGAAACCTTAGATAGGCAGGGCTTGCTTGAGGAGTTAAAAGAAAGGGATTTAGAAGGGTTTAAAGCGAAATACAAGCAGACATTCAACCGCGATTATAAATCATAAATCAAAAATTCACAAACATGGAAAAAGTATTGATTGAGTTCAGGGAAGGAAGCTACCGTAGTCAGATCGCCAGCTTTGAGGCCGCTGCTGATTTGATACAAGAGGTAGTAACATTTTATTTGGCATCGGGCCTGCCTCCACTTACTACTAATTGCTTATACAGGCTATTTAAGGAGCCAGAGGCGTTGTTGCTTGATAAAATGACAGATGGCCAGCCTATTGTTGTTGGCAATGTTCAACTATGTAGAAAAAGGCTATCGAGCTATTACAAAAGCCAGAAGGGTATGACCAGTTATTAAACAAGGTCGGTGAGGTTGTAAAAAAACTGGCTGATTCACTTTATCCACCACAAAACCTGCAAATTACCCCGGCCACTTTATCTGCCTTGTTTGAGTTAAATGAGGCTGGTGCTGTTATCTTGAAAGAATCCTTGAAGGTGTCGGTTGAAAACGGCAACAAGGTGTTTGCTGAAACTGATGCGGCAAAGGCTATGCTTGAGTTTGCAAAGGGTGTCGCAGAAAAGTATTACGAATTGGGCATTGATAAGATGCACCCTGGAAAGCCTATTGGTGAAATTGTCTCAACTGTATTTGAATCCACCAATGGTGTTTCCCGGATAAAGGTGTCGGGTGTCTCCAATTACAACAGCAATCCTTATTTCAAAAAAGCTACTGCTGTTTAGGTTGAAGCAATGGAAGTAGTGCTTGATCCTTAATAGCGCTACTCCCATATTTTGCTTCCTATAAAAGTATAGTACTCGCTTTGTTTTAAAACAACTATTCTGCCTTATGCGTCAGGTGATCCGTGGTAACAATAAAATATTCAAGGACATTTTTAGTGAGCAAACAACTCAAGAGGGTTCTAAGCCAAAAAAAGGCAGGAGCATTGAGTTGAATGCAAAAAGAAATGAGTGCTTGATTGATCGCTATTTCTATTATGGCTTTACAACCCAAAACCGGTATGAGGTGATAATTGAGAAGCTTTCGGTTGAGTTCTTTCTTAGCACGGTTACCATACCGAAGATCATAGATGACAATTATGCAATGTTGGCAACCAAAAAAAGCGAGTATAAAGACATTGCAGTTGATCGCTTAAAGCGAAAGCTTGCATCTAAGTGGCCGCATTTATCATGGTGATACTACCGATTTAAAAAGCGTTCTAATCTAAAGGTAATTTTTATGAGCAACACATCTGTAATAGTAGACCTCGCCAAGCTTTATCAAAAAACGTTCGGCTCCCATCCTTATGTCATCAATGAAGAGGGAGAAGTTGCACAGGACACAACTGAAATGTTTCAACTGCCGCAAACTTCAGCATTAAACAAGTTCACATCAAAAGGCGGTATAATTTCAGAGAGCCTGAACGGGGTGGAGATAATGCTTCCTGTGCGACTTTATCAGGGGCCAAATCTACTAATGTACCTGCCATATGTAGTGGTGAAAATTAGTAGCAAAAAGAATATCATCAAAACTCCTATGACTGAAAGAAAGGGGACAGTGAAGGAGCAATACAGTATTGATGATTATGTAATAGGGATCAAGGGTTTTTTGATAGGGCAAGACAGACAGTTTCCAGAGTCAGAGCTTGAGAAGCTAAAATTGATCTTTGAGACAAATACGGCTGTTAATCTGGAGAATGCCTTAACTGATATTTTTTTACTTACTCCAGGAGTGCCGCCCAATGAGCAGAAGCGAGTTGTAATCACCAGTCTGGATTTACAAGAGGTACAGGGAGGTAGACTTCATGTAAGGCCGTTTTCAATGGAGCTGGAGAGTGACTGCATTTTTGTTTTGGAGTATGATAATTGATACCTTAAAGAGAGTTGTACTTTGAAAAAGTCGCTATTGAGCGGCTTTTTTTTGTTATAGGGCCACTTGTGAAATTTGATAGTTACTGTTGAGGTTCTTTATAGTTTGCGTGTATTAGATAGGATGCTTTTAATAAACTGTACACACATTGGCAGGTAAGCAGCAAGAGGGAGCGGTCTGTCCCTTGATTATAGTATTGATTATTTGAGTTGCCTGCATCATACCAGTCCCACAATTCCATTTTACTGTAGTCCCAGGTAAACGAGTTACAAAATCGTTCAATGGTTATTTTGCATTGTGCAGGCATGTCAAGTTTGGTCAATAGACTCTTTTCTTGATCTTCAGTTAGCATCTTATGTTTGTTCGCTTCATTAAGGGTGTTTAAGGCTTCAATTAACGGTATAACGCTATTATAATATTTCATTAGATCAATACGACGAGGTGCAGATTCATAAGCACTGTTATCATTCCCTAAAGCAGCTTGCAACCATTCCCAAAGTGTTGTCAAATACTCATCCAATTCACACCACCCAAACGCAACTCGCAAAACACCAAAGGCATTGTCATGGTGCAATGCCCACAAGTCGTTGGCTATTGAGTGCGATCTTATTTTCATCTCATCATTCATGGGTTATGATTTAAAAATGAAAAAGCGGCCATCTCCCGTTTATGCAAACATAGGAGACAGCCTTTTGGTATTGCCCAGGGTAAGGATTACGCCTCCTCCAAATAGTATGTATTACCAGCCTGTATGGCATAGAGTGCTTTTATTAAGTTGACAAATTCATGATGTTTTGAGACAAAGCCTTCAATTTTCGATGCCTTGATTTTTCGCAGCTTGTAATACTCTGCTTCAGTCGTATTAATAATGACCCTTACTGCCGGGTGGTTTGCTTTTATCCACTGCGCAGTTTCCAAGCCATCCATTTCCGGCATATTCCAATCAACAATTACTATATCCGGGAGTTGAGCTGGATTTATGGCGTTAATGAAATCCCTTCCGTTCACCGCCTCACCTATAATGTCAAATCCTTTAGATGCAAGAATTTCGATAATAAACTCCCTGTACATCTTATGGTCATCCACCACAAAAAGCTTAATGGCCTGCTGTGACATATTCAATAAATTAAGTGTGAGAGGATGAGGCGTTGAGGCGAGTGCTCATTTAGAGAAAAGAAAATGGCGCAGGTCTCAACTTATTGTCCTGGAGGCCGGGCAGGCCCTACGAACGTATAAGAGAGAACCCACGCCAAAGGCATGGGCTCATCACTTATCATCCCGTTCGTATGAAATTTGCCCTTTTCCAGGACGGGAATCAAAGCGAAAGCTTCCAAATATTGTATGGAGTTCGCAAAGATATAGTATAATAGAACAAAAGCCTCCCTGTTAAAGGGAGGCGCACTAATCAAAATCATTAACCATTAAACCTTATCCTATGATGCACAATATAGGGATTTTTAAAACAAAACGTCCTATTTTCGGGACTTTCTTTTAAGGACTTCTATTTTAGGATGTCAAGTAAGGGGTTTTTATAAAAGGATTTATTCAATTATTTAGCCCCATGAGAACCAAGAAACCGATTGATAAAAAGCAAGTTGCACCGGAATTGTCAGCAGCGGAGGTGGAGAAGATACTGAAGAAGATTGGCAAGGCAATAAAAGCCAAGCGGAAACAGCAAAGCAGCCTTGACAACTTTGCTTATGAGGTCAACATTTCCCGGAGCGCTCTGGCCCGGTATGAGGCTGGAGGAGACATGCTATTGAGTAGTTTTATCAAGGTATTATATGGGCTGAAGATAAATCCCGATGATTTTCTCAAGGAGATCAAGTAACTTGAATGAATGTGATATAAGGGCTATACAAGCCCTTTTTTTTGTGTGGATTTGCCAGTAACAAAGTAAGAACTATTTAACAACGTTGAATAATGACCAAAGCAGAGGCTATTTTGATGGATAAGGCACTCTTGAGGTGTCCCCGAAACACGCCCTTCGGTTTTCAGGGGCCAATGTACAACATATTGATAGGCGAACATGACCAGCACCCGGAAGATGTGTATAATGAAATGGTTCAGCTTTCGCTGTATCAATCGGCCAAAATCAGAAAACTCCTATTGATTGGGATTATTTAATATGTGTTAATTATGCGATCCCGACCGACCAACTAACGGAAACTGGTAAAAAAGCCCAGGATTTAGGTGGTCATGAGGCATACTTGCAATGGAAGGCGAAAGAAGAGGCATCCAAAAGGATTGAGGATTTCCCAAAAAAGAAATGGTATTGGTATGAGCCTGCCCGGATCGTTGCTACGGTGGTAATAACCGCTATTCTGGCCGTCCCTATTGCCTATTTAAAGGGAGTGAATGATGGTAAAGAACAGGCTCCGGCAGGCTCAAAGGCAGCTTTACCGATAATGCCAGTAGATGCCTCAAAAAGGCAGATAGCGCCACAAATGGCAAAGAAACTGCCTCTAAAGTCGTTCCAGGTTTGAAGGATTCAGGCGCTTTAAAGTAACTTCAATAGAAAGGTTGCATCTTTAACTTTTAGGTGTACCCGGTTTTTGTTGGCCGATTTTGGCATCCTTAACATTTTGTCGTCCCCTTCTTTAACTTTTTAATTTACCGCTCATAGGTTACTGAATTCAGTATCAGGTTTGAATAAGTTACAGTTCATCTCCTTGCTGTCCTTCTTCATCGTCCTTTGTTTCTTCCAGTTCTCCGTTCTTGCCACGTCGTAAACGTATGAGGGGTTTATCCTGTGTGCCAGCAACATGTACCGGGATACCAAAGAGCCCAAAGGGAGGAAGCCCGATCCGCATTTTCAGGTTCAGCTTTCCATCAAAGCTGGTTTGTCCTTCAAAACGCAACCTGAATGGGGATACCTTTACACGGGTGCGTTCAATGGTGATGAGGTTATTATTGATCGTGGATTTAATGTCTACCCTGGAGAGGTCCGGATTGTCAATATTCTTATTCGTTTCCTTGCTCACCACGCTGAAAAGTTTCCAGCCTTTCATTTTCACTTTCTTTACTGATAATACACCGCCGCCTTTTAATGACGGGTATATGGGGCTCATGTGCTCATTAAGCTTTCCGGAAAGCTGGTAGTCCAGTGATACAATGCCTTCGGCATTGGCAGCAGCCGGCACCAGGTCATGAAAGAGTTTTATTTCTTTGTAGGCTTTCTTTACATCGAATTCTTTGGCGTTGAGATGGTAATCAAAAACGGCTTTCAGGGGCGACTGGCTTTTATAGCTGCCATTCATGACCACCGGCGCGCCTACCAGCTGAAAACCGGTTTCCTGCAGTTTAATAGCGCCGCTGTCGATGGTTACCTGCCCCTTAAAATCATTCAGGTCGATGCCATTGTAATGTACTTTACGGGCATCGGCTTTAAAGGCGATGGCCAGGTCGGCGGGTACGATGATCACACCGGAAGCTCCTTTTGGTGGTACATTGCTATTCCCGGCAGGGCTCCCAGTTTTATTATCGGCAAAAGCCATGAACTCATCCACGAGGAAATAATTGGTAGCCAGGTCAAACTGCCCTTTTAAAGGAGTTCCTCTTTCCATCATGTAATTGATCACATTAGAAAGGTAGCCGTTTAGGGTGAGCTGGTTCTTTCCATAATTTACCTTAAAGGCATCGAACCACATTTTATCCTGCTGAAACCTGAAGTTGCCCGAACGAATGAAAAAGGGATGGGGAAACAGATCGGCCCGGAGGGTTATATCCCTCAACTTCATGGTGCCTGCATTGAACAAGCGCTCATAATGCCCCGATGTGGCGTCACTTTGAAGGCCCCTAAGTGACAGGTTGGTTTCAATAAACCCTTTAAGATCGTAACCTTGCCGGGAGAATACACGGTATATTTTACCAATATCCAGTGTACCTCTGGAAGCAATATGGTACTTGAGGTTGTCGAAATTACGGAGGTCAGCTTTTACAAAAAAAGGCTGTCCTTCAAAACGGAATGCTACGGGGGTAACTTCCACAGCCAGATCCTTCATAGAACCTTTTTTACTGGTCACCACCGCACTAACCTCTATATTCTCCAAAGGAGCGGGATAGTATTTAGTCTGGATAAGTCCGTTTTTTACACTGAGTTTTGCCTGGGTTACCGGAAATACCTTTTGGCAGGAATGTACTTGCCATTGGTTTGCACGTCAATATCCAAGTTCCCGGCCAGGGTTAAACTGTCCAACGGATAAAAATGCTTAATATCAGCCAGGTTAAAAATGCTTTGCAGTTGGGCATGGATCGGGAAGTCCTTGCTATTGCCCATCTTGAAAAAGCCCTTGATAAAGTTATTGAGTACCGAAGCATTGAGGTTTTCTACAGATAAGCTAGTATGCTTATAATTATGATCGGGGCAGGAGGCATTGAGATTAAAACTAATATTTTCTACTGCCTGTGGCAGGCTGCTGTATTTAAAATAACCATTGGCCAGGGAAGAGCGGAGGGTAAATTGAGGGATACTGCTCACTACGGTATCCGTACCCCGAAGGCCTTTGGGCACTACCGACCTGGCATAATTACCCTCGGCCAATAAGTGTATGGAGTATTTTCCTTTGAGGTCCATGGGTTGAAATCCAAAGGCTTTGTCCCATTTCTCCAGGTCCATTTCACTATTCACTTTGGCATATATATGGGGAGCTTTCAATCCTTTGAGGCGGATCACGGAGCTGAAGTAATCCTTATCGATATTGAAGAAAATGGAATCAATGGTCAACTGCAGGCTATCTGGATTCAGTTTGGGTAATTTAGACTGCAGGTTTAGGTATAGATTGGTTACGGGGGAGGGGCTGTCGCATGGGCAATATACCCGTTGCGGATCTTCACATTCAGGGCCATGTCGGGCATCAGGCTACTATCTGCCAAATACTTGCCTTTGAGGGTAGCATCAATATCACCAAAACCCTTCATATCTGTTTTATCGAGCCAGCGGGTAACTTCGGGAGGAAGGCCGGTAAATATATCATGGAGGTCGCTTTCGGCCGACTTCAGCACGAAATCCATGTCATAACCATTGCTTAGGAACTCAAACTTGCCATTGAAGCGAAGGGGCAATTTATTAATGGTCAGGTTATTTTGTTCAAAGATGAGGGCCAGTGAATTGGTATTGATCTTGGTGATCAGGTCGGCATTGATCTTTTGGAAACTACATAGGGCTGGTTGTCATAATAAAAGTCGAGGGAGTCCACCACCATGTGCGTGTGCAGGTCAAAAATGGCCTTACTCAGATCGCCGGTCCCTTCATAGTTAAGTCCTTTCATGTTGAGCACCATGTGGATGGACTGATCATTGTATACCAGGTGGCTTTTTCGATCAATATCTTTTCGATCTTTAGGGCAACGCCCGAGGAGTCGGCAACGGTTGTTGCAGTGTCTTTTGATTTGGATTGATAGATATTATAATTGGGATGACCTTCTTTATCGACCAGGATATTGATATTGGCATTGGTCAGGAATATCTTATCTACACTGGTTTGGCTGGTGAACAAACTGAACAGGTCTACACCAAGTGAAACTTCCTCTGATTTTACCAGGGTTGTTTTTCAAAAGGAGCCGATCCGTTGACAGAGAGGTCATATAAGGTAAGGGTAAGGGCGGGAAAATGCCGGAAAAAAGAGAGGCGGGCTTTTGAGAAATCCAGTTCTGCATTGATACTGCTCCGGGCCCACTGTTTAATTTTAGTAGAAACGAATCCGGGAAATATATAGGGCAGGAGAAACATTAACAAGAGGGCAATGCCCAGGGAAAGGCCGCCCAACTTCAGGAGCTTAATGGTTATCCTTTTGAAGGATGATGACATAACAAGGTATTTAGATGTACGCAGGAGCAAGAATCCCGTTCAAAAGTACGATACCGGTACCGGTTATGCCGCAAGACAGAAAGAATATTTTTATTATGTGTAGTGCACCTTCCCAGCCAACACAAATAACCTCTTGACCAGGGGATGCACTACACGCAATAATCGTTTATTCAGTGATCTCTCGTTTTACATAGGAGCCCCAGGGAGCAAATCTTTTTACCGTATTAAGCCAATAAGGGTTGTTCAGATCAAGATCGGTTTAGGCCATCCCATCGTATAATTCCACGCTCAGATTGGCAAAACGCCAGTCGTTCTCATCAAAATGCCAGGAAAAGGAATAGGAGCCATTTTTATTATATCCTCCATTTCCTGCCTCTATCCGTCCATTTATATGACTTCTTTGGGCCACGGGCAGTTTCAACTGCTCATCTACCTGGATGAGAAGTGCAGGGTCGGAGGTGGCCACTACAAAAGAACTGTCTCTCCAATCCTGCGGTGTATAATTTAATCCAACTTCAAAATAACGAGTCTTAAAATCGTGATCTTTTTTACAGGATAAGGTTGTCAATAAAACGATGAAAACCCAATACTTCATATTACTCATGCCTCATGGTTTATTATGCTATTGACAACAAGCCAATAAACCCCGTTGCACTACCAGCAGTTAAAAGCAGTTGCTCTCCAGCCTTTATTGCACCTTTTAACAGATCCTGATCCTGAAATTTTTGAACTGACCTGTGGATTTCCTTTATAATACACAGAGCCACTGCCCGAAATACTCGCATTTAATTGCTGGGTCACCCCCGCTTTGATATCCCCGAACCACTGATACGGGCATCTGTAGTTTTGAACGTAACGCCCAGCATTTCAATGCCGCCGCTACCACTGATATTAATGTCACCACTCTCTGCCACGCCCCCATTAACCTGTATATTACCAGAACCCGAAATAAACCCTTCCAGCCTGCCTGTCACCTCCACACCCGACAGGGTAATGGAGCCCGAACCGCTCAGGCCCAGCCGTAAACCGGCCGATTGAAGGGTGCTGCTACTGCTAATATCACCCGACCCGCTAATGGTCAGCCCATTGAATAGTGGCGCACTTACCCGCACAATTATCTTATCATGCGACCCTATCCTTTTGTCGTTGTTAAACTTGACCCTGAGCTCCCCACCCGAAACAGGCGTTTCTATAATGTCAAGGATATTTTGCTGGGCATCAATGGTGAGTTTATACCCCGGCTCCTGGGTTACGTACAAAACACCAGAAATGTTAAGTGAAACTTTTGTAAAATCAGTCACCGTCCTTGTTTGTGTAATAGATGGGCCTTCTCCGGTAATTTTCTTTTTACAGGAAGTTGCGAATAATAAAAGCGACAATACGCCCAGCATCAAAATACTCCTTTTCATGTTATTGCTTTTTATAATGACAATACTTGATTCAATGTCATGTAGTTAAGAAAGCTTTTGCTAGTCATAAAGGGGCCACTCTGCAGCGCTGCATCCGCCGGGCGGCAGAGTGACTCACCTTAAAGGGGAACACGCCTAACTAAATGACATTAATACCTGATCAGTGATTGGGGCCCGGATCAGGATCTAATTAATTGTTTTTGACAACTCTGTTTCAGCAGTGGTGCCAAACCAACCATAGATCTTCTTTTGGCTACCAGCTTGCTTATTAAAGATATTGGAGGGTACGTTTTGTAATACTTTAGCAAATAAACCACCGCTGTATAACTGATCGATGAGCTGATCCAGGAAATCGTAAGTTGGCTTGCTCACTGAACGCAGCATTACTTTTACGACATCGCCTTTTTCATATGGCTTCTTACCGGATGTAATCCCTTCCCGGAAAGGCTCAATAAATGTGTATCCGTCCGAAACATTTTCATAAAAGGAGGCATCAATAGCCACCATTTCAGTAACATGGTAGTTGAGTGATCCATTCTTGTAAGTGCGTATCCAGGTATAATCGGTTCCACCGATAAGGTCCCTGGCATGCAGCTCGGCATAGTAACCCACTTTTCCATCTCCTTCTGTTTGCTTTTCGTCACGGTACTCAACAGAGATGGAATCAATCTTTGTTACCCGCGTCAAAACATCTGTAGCCTCAAATTGCTCGCCATCCCAATTGATGGTCAGTTGGTACGTATGTCCAATCACACCAATGGCGGCAGCGCCGGCATCGTATTCATAAGCGCCGTTCTTAAAAGTAAAGTTGTATGTTTTATTAGCTGTAATATCCTTTACTACTACCTGGGCGCCGGTTACCGCTTCGGGAGCTTTGTTTTCGAGGTAATTGACTGCCCGTAGAAATTTGATGGTTTGCTTGCCAGGTTTGTCCGTGATCCAGGCATCCAGGTAAGGTATTTTCTGGCCATCCGGCAGGTCTATATTTATCACCTTTTCACAAGAGGATAAGGTGTATAAGGTTATGAGCGCAACTATATATACTTTATAATGTTTCATCTGTTCATTTTTATTTTTACTTAGGTCAGCTCGAACGCCTGGCAATTGTTCTCTTTGACAAAATTTCAATAGGCGTTTCCTGGTAGCTCTTATTAAAACTTGAAATTCCAGGTAATAGAAGGAATGATGGAGCCAAGGATTGCCAATTTCACGGCTTCTTTCTTTTGAGGCTCATCCTCATTTTGCCTGAAATAAACGGTGTAGGCATTTTTACGGGCATACACATTATAGATACCAAAT